>NZ_CM174453.1:0-4800000 GCF_057837845.1 Janthinobacterium sp. GL_088
ATGGATAATTTCTGGCAGGCCTGTTCCGCGCAGTTGGAACTGGAGCTGACACCGCAACAATTCAGTGCGTGGATCAAACCGCTTATCCCTCTCGATTACGAAGAGGGCAAGCTGCGCATTGCTGCGCCCAATCGCTTCAAGCTCGATTGGGTCAAGACTCAGTTCGCCAGCCGCATCACTGCGCTGGCCATTCAGTACTTCGAAGCGCCGACGGAAGTGCAGTTCGTGCTCGACCCGCGCCTGGCCCTGCCGAAGAAACCCGTCACCGCCAGCACCCCGGCCAGCGATCCGAATGGCGGCGCGCCCAGCGCACGCGCCGCGGAGCCGCAGCCCAGCGTGCCGGAACTGAGCATTGGTGCCGCGCCGCGCCGCGAGCAGAGCCGCATCAACACCGACCTGACCTTCGACAGCTTCGTGACGGGTAAAGCCAACCAGCTGGCGCGCGCCGCCGCCATCCAGGTGGCGAACAATCCGGGCGTGTCGTACAACCCGCTGTTCTTCTACGGCGGCGTCGGCCTCGGTAAGACCCACTTGATCCACGCCATCGGCAACCAGGTGATGGCCGACAATCCGGGCGCAAAAATTCGCTACATCCACGCGGAACAGTACGTTCGCGATGTAGTGACCGCTTACCAGCGCAAGGGTTTCGACGACTTCAAGCATTACTATCACTCGCTCGACATGCTGCTGATCGATGATATCCAGTTCTTTGGCGGCAAGAGCCGCACGCAGGAAGAGTTTTTCTATGCGTTCGAGGCATTGATTGCCGCGAAGAAGCAGATCATCATCACTTCGGATACGTATCCGAAGGAAATCACGGGCATGGACGACCGTTTGATCTCGCGCTTCGATTCAGGCCTGACGGTGGCCATCGAACCGCCGGAACTGGAAATGCGCGTGGCGATTCTGCTGAAAAAAGCCAAGCAGGAAGGCGTGACCTTCTCCGACGACGTGGCTTTCTTTGTCGCCAAGCACTTGCGCTCGAACGTGCGCGAGCTGGAAGGCGCGCTGCGCAAGATCCTCGCGTACTCGCGTTTCCATGGCAAAGACATCACGATCGATATCGTCAAGGAAGCCCTGAAGGATTTGCTGTCGGTACAGAACCGCCAGATTTCCGTGGAAAACATCCAGAAAACCGTGGCCGACTTCTTCAATATCAAGGTTGCCGACATGTATTCGAAGCGCCGCCCCGCGAATATCGCCCGGCCGCGCCAGATCGCCATGTACCTGGCCAAGGAATTGACACAGAAGAGCCTGCCGGAGATCGGCGAGCTGTTCGGCGGCCGCGACCACACCACGGTGCTGCATGCCGTGCGCAAGATCGCGCTGGACCGCACCAAGAACCCGGAATGCAACCACGAGTTGCATGTGCTGGAGCAAACGTTGAAGGGCTAAGCACGGCTTTGGCAAGACTGGCTCAAAACGTGCTTTACCCTTATTATCTGGGAGGGCGCCGCAGCCGGTCTGTCGGGGCTTCCCATGGCAACAATTGTTAAATTAATACGTTAAACGTCGTACTGTTCAACCTATACATTGAGGATAAATATGCAATTGGTCAAAACCACCCGAGATACCCTTCTCCGGCCACTGCAGATCGTGAGCGGTATTGTCGAGCGTCGGCACACTATGCCGATTCTGGCCAATATCCTCATCCGCAAAGACGGTGAAAATGTCTCCTTCCTGTCGACCGACACCGAAGTGCAGATCACCACGCACGCGGAAATCGGTTCCGGCGCGGACGTCACCGGCACCACCGTGGCCGCGCGCAAGCTGCTGGACATCCTGCGCGCCCTGCCCGAATCGGGCGACGTCACGATGACCCTGCTGAACAAGCGCCTGACCGTGCAAACGGGCAAGTCGCGCTTCGCCCTGCAAACGCTGGCGGCGGAAGAGTTTCCAACCGTGCAACAAGCGGAAAGCTACAACGCGTCCGTCACCCTGCCCCAGAAAACGTTGAAGCACCTGTTCAACATGGTGCATTTCTCGATGGCGCAGCAAGACATCCGCTATTACCTGAACGGCTTGCTGCTGGTTCTGGATGGCAATAATGTCATCGCCGTGGCCACCGACGGTCACCGCCTGGCGTTTTGCCAGGTGGCCACCGAGCAGACGTTTGCACGCCAGGAAGTCATTATTCCGCGCAAGACCATCATCGAACTGCAGCGCCTGCTGGAAGAAAACGATGAGCCGGTGCAACTGGACATCGCCGCCAACCAGGTGAAACTGACCTTTGCCGACATCGAGCTGATCTCGAAGCTGGTGGAAGGCAAGTTCCCCGACTACACGCGCGTGATTCCAAAAGGCTACAAAAACGACTTCACCATCGGCCGCGATGAACTGCTGCGCTCGCTGCAACGTGCCGCCATCATGACCAGCGACAAGTTCAAGGGCGTGCGCTGCATCATCACCCCGGGCAGCATGAAGATCAGCTCGACCAATGCGGACCAGGAAGAAGCCGTCGAAGAGCTGGAAATCGATTACGGCGGCGACTCCGTTGACATCGGCTTCAACGTGACGTATCTGCTGGACGTGCTGAACAACCTGAAATGCGAATACGTCAACATCGCGCTGGGCGACTCGAACTCGTCCGCCCTGATCTCCATCCCCGACAATGCCGACTTCAAGTACGTCGTCATGCCGATGCGGATTTAAGCGTAACCCAATGCAAAACTGGGGTCTGATCCAACAGGGTCAGGCCCCGCAATCAGCAATCGTTATTTGAGAAAGCAGTCCATGTCCGAGAATCCACAAGACACCCCGATCCAGGCCAAAACGGAAGAATACGGCGCCTCCTCCATCCAGATCCTGGAAGGCCTGGAAGCCGTACGCAAACGCCCGGGCATGTACATTGGCGACACCTCGGACGGCACCGGCTTGCACCATCTGGTATTCGAAGTGCTGGACAACTCGATCGATGAATCGCTGGCCGGCCACTGCACGGAAATCCACGTCACCATCCACAGCGACAATTCGATCTCGATCACCGACAATGGCCGCGGCGTGCCGACCGGCCTGAAAATGGACGACAAGCACGATCCGAAACGTTCGGCGGCAGAAATCGTCATGACCGAACTGCACGCGGGCGGCAAGTTCGACCAGAACTCGTACAAAGTATCGGGCGGTTTGCACGGCGTGGGCGTGTCCTGCGTCAATGGTCTGTCGAAATTGCTGAAACTGACCATCCGCCGCGATGGCAAAGTGCATCACATGGAATTCGTGCGCGGCGTGCCGCAAGACCGCCAGATCGTCATGGTGGGCGACATCGCCACTTCCCCGATCAAGGTCATCGGCGACACCGACAAGCGCGGCACCGACGTGCATTTCTGGGCCGATGAAGAGATTTTCACGCACGTGGAATTCCACTACGAAATCCTGGCCAAGCGCATCCGCGAACTGTCCTTCCTGAACAATGGCGTCAACATCAAGTTGTCGGACCAGCGCACGGGCAAGGAAGAAATCTTCGCCTTCGAAGGCGGCACGCGCGGCTTCGTCGAATACATCAACAAGGCCAAGTCGGTCTTGCACCCGACCATTTTCCAGGCCACGGGCGAGCGCATGTCGGACCAGGGCACGAACATCTCGGTCGACGTGTCGATGCAGTGGAACGATGCCTACAATGAACAGGTACTGTGCTTCACGAATAACATCCCGCAACGCGACGGCGGTACCCACCTGACGGGCTTGCGCGCAGCAATGACGCGCGTCATCAACAAATACATCGATGAACACGAGTTCGCCAAGAAGGCGAAAGTGGAAATCAGCGGCGACGACATGCGCGAAGGCCTGACCTGCGTCTTGTCGGTAAAAGTGCCGGAACCGAAATTCTCGTCGCAGACGAAAGACAAGCTGGTGTCGAGCGAAGTGCGCGGCCCCGTCGAAGAGATCGTCGCCAAGACCCTGGCCGACTACCTGCAGGAAAAACCAAACGACGCCAAGATCATTTGCGGCAAGATCGTCGAAGCGGCACGCGCCCGCGAAGCGGCACGCAAGGCCCGCGACTTGACGCGCCGCAAAGGCATCATGGACGGCCTGGGCCTGTCGGCCAAGCTGGCCGACTGCCAGGAAAAAGATCCCGCCCTGTGCGAACTGTACATCGTCGAGGGTGACTCCGCAGGTGGCTCGGCAAAACAGGGGCGCGACCGCAAGTTCCAGGCGATTTTGCCGCTGCGCGGTAAAGTCTTGAACGTGGAAAAAGCCCGTTTCGAAAAAATGCTGTCGTCGGAGCAGATCACCACCCTGATCGCCACGCTCGGCACCTCGATCGGACCGGATGAATTCAACGTCGAAAAACTGCGCTACCACCGCATCATCATCATGACCGATGCTGACGTCGACGGCGCCCACATCCGTACCCTGCTGCTGACCCTGTTCTACCGCCAGATGCCGCAACTGGTCGAGCGCGGCCACATCTACATCGCGCAACCGCCGCTGTACAAGGTGAAGTCGGGCCGCGACGAGCGCTATCTGAAAGATGACGCCGAAGAAGCGAGCTACATGATGACGGTGGCGCTGAACACGGCCGTGCTGGTACCGCGCACAGGCGCGGAAGGCATTTCCGGCGAAACGCTGACGGAACTGGTGCGCAAATTCAACCTGTCGAACACCATCATGACCCGTCTGACGCGCGTCATCGACCGCGCCGCCCTGACGGCCATCATGACGGGCGTGCAGCTGGACCTGTCGACCCTGGACCTGGCGGAAACCTCCGCCCTGGCCCTGCAGACGGCCATCAACGACAGCGCCGTGCGCGTGCACGTGCGTTCCGACGACTTGTCGGAAAAACACATGCTGCGTATCGAGCGCATGCACCACGGCAACGTGAAAGTCAGCGCCATTGACGCCGATTTCGTGCAGGGCCCGGACTACGCCGTGCTGAGCAGCGGCGCCGCCACCTTCGAAGGCCTGATCGGCGAAGGCGCCTTCGTGCGCCGCGGCGAAGGCGAGCGCATCAAGGAAATCGCCGTGGTCGACTTCCACCAGGCCATGCAATGGCTGCGCGACGAAGCCGAGCGCACCGTCTCGAAACAGCGCTACAAAGGTCTGGGCGAGATGAACCCGGATCAACTGTGGGAAACGACGATGGACCCGACCGTACGCCGCTTGCTGAAGGTACAGATCGAAGATGCGATTGCGGCAGATCAAATCTTCACGACACTGATGGGCGACGACGTGGAACCACGCCGCGCCTTCATTGAAAACAACGCATTGCGCGCGGGCAATATCGACGTGTAAGCCAGCTTTTCTGGTTTGCGTGACCGCCAAGGCGGCCCTCTTCAGGGCCGCTTTTTTTATGTACGCCTGCATCCTGTCGCCATATTGACATACTTGCCAAAAGCAAGCAATAATCTGCCTTAAGCAAGCAAATAAGAGGTGTCACATGCAGACAGACCAACTCGGCGAACGCACGGAGATCGTGCGTCGTTTCAACCGTTTCTACACGCGCCAGATTGGCGTGCTGCATGAACACTTGCTGGATAGCGCGTTTTCGCTGACGGAAGTGCGCATCCTGTATGAACTGGCGCATCAGGCGCAACTGACCAATGCGGACCTGTGCCGCGAGCTGGGCTTGAACGCGGGCTACCTGAGCCGTGTCATTGCCGGGTTCGAAAAGCAGGGGCTGATCGCGAAGACGCGCTCGCCCACGGATGCACGCGCGGCGCAATTGCAGCTGACCGAGCAAGGACAGCGCACCCTCGCGCCCCTGGTCGACGCTTCGCGGCGCGAAGTTGCCGCCATGCTGGAGCGCTTGCCGCCAACGGCGCAGCAGGAGCTGGTCGCTGCGATGGGGCAAATCCAGGGTTTGCTGGGAGAAACGTCACCCAGTTATATCCTGCGCAATCCACAGCCGGGCGACATGGGCTGGATCATCCACCGGCAAGCCGTGCTGTATGCGCAGGAATATGGCTGGAACAACGAATATGAGGCACTCGTTGCCGAGATTCTCGCCAAGTTCGTGCGCGAATTCGACCCGGCCCGTGAGCGCTGCTGGATCGCCGAAAAGGACGGCAAGGTGATCGGTTCCGTCTTCATCGTTCGCCAGGACGATACGACGGCCAAGCTGCGCCTGCTGTATGTCGATCCGTGCGCGCGCGGCCTGGGCATCGGCAGCCGTCTGGTCGATGAATGCCTGCGCTTCAGCCGCCAGGTCGGCTATACGAACATGGTGTTGTGGACCAACAGCATCCTCACCGATGCGCGCCGCATCTACGACAAGGCTGGCTTCCAGCTGGTCGAGGAAGAAGCGCATCACAGCTTTGGCAAGGACCTGCTCGGCCAGGTGCTGGCACGCGAGCTGTGACGCTCACTGTGGCGGCAGCAGGACACTGGCCGCCGTTTTCCTCGCCCCAGTCACCATTCCCCCCAAGAAACCAGTACACTAGTTCCTGAGCGCAACTAATTTTGCGCATGCACCAAGCCGCCTGCCGTTGCCGGGAGGCGCCCCTGCCGCAAGGCGTGTTGTCTGCCTGGACAAATGCAATGTTCACTTCGCGCAGCCTGTCTCCTGCCTTCTATTACCTGTTCTTTTCAGGAGAACGGGAGCAGCAGCAGCGCTTTTTCAAGGAACTGCATTTCATTTCGATAGCCATCCTGACGTTTGGCCTGGCTTGCTGGTTGGTCACGTTCAGCCTGACCTTGCCGCGCGCCTCGCTCGATCATGCGCAAGCGGCGCTGGGCGTGACGGGCATGCTGGTCGGGCTGCTGCTGACCGTGTATGCGAAGTCCTTGCAGGCCATCATCGTCAGCGGCACCATCAGCGTGCTGTTCATCGCTTTCAGTTTTCGCGTGCTGATGCTGGGCACGGAAGATCCCGCTTTCTGGGTATTGCCGCTGGGCGTGATGATCACCCTGACGACGGCGCCCATCTTCAGCGGCATCGCGTATTACCTGGGCGTATCGCTGTGCGTGTGGGCCATCCTGGGGCTGGGGCAGTTTCCCGTGCATGCGGGCCAGGCCGACCAGCATTGGCCCGTGCTGGCCGTCACCATCAGCGTGATCATCGGCCTGGCGCTGAATATCTATTTTCTCGTCTTGCGCATCCATAACTACCGCTCCCAGCGCGAACTGGCGACGATGGCTTACAAGGATGGCTTGACCGGGCTCAACAACCGACGCATGTTCACGCAAAGCGCCCGCGCCTTGCAGCGCACGGCGCGCACGCCCGCGTATTTCCTGATGATCGACATCGACGACTTCAAGCAAATCAACGACGTGCATGGCCATGACGTGGGTGACGAGGTGCTGAAAAAGATCGCCGAGGTCATCAGTGGACTGTCGGGCGAGCACCTGTGCGGCCGGCTGGGTGGCGAGGAGTTTGCCGTGATTTACCTGGGCGAAAAAAACGCGGCCTGCGCCTTTGCCGCGCAGCTGGTCGATGCTGTCGAGGCGGCCTTTGTGCCGGAACGCAAGGTGTCCGTCAGCATCGGCATGGCGGAACTGATCAAGGAAGCGGACCTGTCGCACAGCTACCGACGCGCCGATGAATCCTTGTACCAGGCCAAGAAAAGCGGCAAGAACCGCTACGTGCTCAATGCCGCCTGAACACCGCCGTCCGGCGTCGCGTCGAGCAGCGCCAGCAAGGCTTGCGGCGCAATTTTCCACGGGGCGCGCTGCTCGGGGTCCACCTCGTCCCAGCTGTCCAGGGCACCGATCTTGAGGATGGTCAAGGGAATGTCCTTGCTTTCAAAGAACGCCAGCATGCGGCGAATCAAACGACTCACCTTGGCGTGGTCGTCCATATACAAGGAGCAGGTATAGAAACAGCCCTTCTCTCCCATGCGCAATTTCCTGGCCTGGCCGACACGCGAGTAGCCCACGTACTTGTACAGGAACTCGGTTACTACCTCATCGTCGACGGGAATACTGCAGGAAATGGTGATCTTGGCCATGATAACGGAGGACAGTGATTCAATAGCCAAGCTTAGCAGAAAGCGTTTCATTCCTGAAATGCTAAGATCGCGGCCCGCGCATGCCGGCAAGCCGTCCGGCATGGCGACTCGACAAGGATTGCCATTGAACACCCCAGGAAAAATCACTCTGCGCATGCTGACGCTGTGCGCCGCCCTGTGCTTGCCGCTTTCCAGCATGGCACAAGTCATTTCTGCCGAAGATGCCGCCTTCGTGGCCGCCACCGTGCCCGTGCCGTCGCCGCCGCTGCGCCTGAGTGCGCATCCGCAGATCCGCGCCGACGTCTTGAAACTGCTCGGCTATGCGCGCGGTAGCTATACACAGGGCAACTCCCTGATCGCGCGCCAGGTGCTCGACAGCATGCATTCACTCGATGACATCACGCGCACCATGCTGCCCGACGGACGCTCGGTGCTGGCCTCCATCGATGCCAGCACGCACGGTGCATGGCGCGCCGCCATGCTGTTCGATCCGCAACGCAAGCTGCTGGCCCTGGGCCTCGTCAACGGCCATTGCCAGGCCGCCATCGGCGACGCCGGCCCCGCTTGCCTGCCGTCCACGCACGCTGTACTGACCCTGTTCCTGCCGCCGGGCGCGGAGGACGAGACGGCCGCGCCGCTGCTGGTCTGGGCACGGCAACTGCCGACCATGCTGGCGCAGGCTGCGCCGGAACAGCGGCAAAGTATTGCTGTGGTGGAATACATCACCACCCGCCCCGGCCAGCCCGGCTGGGAGCCGCGCGACGTGCCGCCCGGCTTTCCTGCCAGCCTGCTGCACCTGCTGCTGCCGAATGCGGAGTTGAACAGCAGCTCCAGCAGCGGCAAGATCGTCACACCGGCCGGCCTGGCCGGTTTGCCCATGCGCACGCCCACGGAAGCGGCCGAGGCCGGCGACGAGCCCATGCCCGATGCGGACATCACCGTGCGCAGCTATGCAGACTTCCACTGGGTGCTCAACACCTACGCGAAGCTGGCCAAGGGCGCACAAGTAAAGGGCCATGACGACAAGGTCGTGTTCACCGGCAGCGATACGAGCGGCCGCTATACGGTGACCTTGCGCGAGCCCAACAAGGACGATGGCGTCTTCATCACCGTGGCAAGCTGGCGGGAAAAATAAGCGCAAGAGCAGGGAAAGCATTGCCATTCCGCACAAGAGCATGGCATTTTGGCATTTTGCGGTATGATTTCCGGCCGTGCGGCGCGGCCCGATCCCTGCCTTGCCCACCCTGCCCTTCAAGCCAGTCACGCTTGCGTCGCCTCCTGCCCTAAGGAATTCATATGTTCGGTTTTAACTTGCGCGTTGCCAAGATGGTGTGGACGGCTTTCCTCATCGCCTTCCTGCTCTTTCTCACCTACAAGGTCTCGTCGACCCTGATCGTGGTGGTATTTGCCATTTTCTTCAGCTATCTCGTGTACCCGCTGATCGGCCTGCTGGAGCGGTATGGGCCGAAGCGCTTGCCGCGCACGGCCAATATCGGCATCGTCTTCCTGGTGGTGATCCTGCTGGTGGCGGTGCTGGGCTCCATCTTCGGCGCGCGCATCGAGGAGGAAGCGATCAAGCTCAGTGATCAGTTGCCGACCCTGCTCAAAGGCAACAACTTTGCCGAGCGCATCCCATTGCCGGAATTCATGGAACCGTTGCGCGCGCGCCTGCTGTCGTTCATGCAGACGCAGCTGAGCAGCAGTACGGGACAAGCCATGCCGCTGGCGAAGGAACTGGGCTTGACCGTCATGCATGCGGCCAGCAACCTGATCTATCTGGTGCTGGTGCCCGTGCTGAGTTTTTTGCTGATCAAGGAAGGGCCGGACATGCGCGACGGCTTGCTGTCCCTGCTGAACCGCCCGAACAAGAAACTCTGGGGCGCCATCATCGATGACCTCGACATCCTGCTGTCGCGCTATGTGCGCGCCCTGCTGCTGTTGTCGATCGCCACCTTTGTCTCCTACAGCATCGCCTTTTCCCTGATGGGCGTGCCGTACAGCCTGCTGCTGGCCGGCGCGGCCGCCTTGCTGGAATTCATCCCGTTTGCCGGCCCGCTGGCCGCCGCCGTCATCGCCGTGGTCGTGGCCGGTTTCAGCGGTTTCGAGCACGTGTTCTGGCTGATCGGCTTTATCGCCGCCTACCGTTTGTTCCAGGATTACGTGGTCAATCCGTACCTGATGAGCGAGGGTGTGGAAGTGAGCCCGTTGATGGTGATTGTCGGCTTGCTGGCCGGCGACCAGTTGGGGGGCGTGGTCGGCATCTTCCTGTCCGTGCCCGTGATGGCGGCCATCAAGATCGTCTTCGTGCGCGCGCGGGCGGCATTGCAGGCGCGCCATGATGCGCATGAGAAAGCGGAACAGGCGGCGGAAGAAGCGCGCGCCCAGGCCCTGGCCGAGGCGGCGCGATTGCAGGAACAGGGCAGCAAGGCCACCCTGCCAGTGCACTAACTTAGAACTCTTCCCACTCGCCGCTATTGTCCGCGGCAGGTTTGGCTGGACGCGGTTTTGCGGCAGCGGCAGGTGCTGCAGCGGCGCGGGCCGGCGCCAGGCGCAGGGCCGGACGTTTCAAGGCCGTGCTGGCGGCAGCCACGACAGGCTTGCGCAAGGCGGGCTTGGCGGCGGCCGGACCGCTGTGGTTGGCGTCGAGTTTGAAGATGCTGACCATCTCGGCCAGCGCAGCCGCCTGCTCCTGCATGGCTTCCGAGGCGGCTGCCGCTTCTTCCACCAGCGCCGCATTCTGTTGCGTCACGGTATCCATTTCCGCCACGGCTTGATTGATCTGGCCGATGCCCAGTTCCTGCTCGCGGCCGGCGGCGCTGATTTCGCCCATGATGTCCGTCACGCGGCGGATGCTGGAGACGATCTCGTCCATCGTCGTACCCGTCTGGCTGACCAGCGCGCTGCCGGCGCCCACGTTCTGCACCGACGCTTCGATCAGCATCTTGATGTCCTTGGCGGCGCTGGCCGAGCGGTGCGCCAGGTTGCGCACTTCCGTGGCGACGACGGCAAAGCCGCGGCCCTGCTCGCCGGCACGGGCCGCTTCCACGGCCGCGTTCAGGGCCAAGATGTTCGTCTGGAAGGCGATGCCGTCGATCACGCCGATGATATCGGCGATCTTTTTCGACGATTCGCTGATGGTACCCATGGTGTCGACCACTTGCGCCACCAGTGCGCCACCTTTCACGGCCACGTCCGAGGCCGACACGGCAAGCTGGTTCGCCTGGCGCGCATTGTCGGAATTCTGCTTGACGGTCGAGGTCAGTTCTTCCAGCGAGGACGCCGTTTCTTCCAGGCTCGACGCCTGCTGCTCCGTGCGGCTCGACAGATCCAGGTTGCCCGAGGCGATTTCATTGCTGGCCGTGGCGATGGCGCCGCTGCCGTCGCGCACGCCGCGCACGGTGGTCGACAGGCGTTCCTGCATTTTCTGCAAGCCCGTCAGCAAGGCGCCCATCTCGTCGTTGCGCGTGATGACGATGTCATTGGCAAGGTTACCGTCGGAAATGGCACCGAAATGGCGTAGGGCCTGGTCCAGCGGGTTAAAGATGGCGCGCAGCAGCAAAAAGCTGGAAATAATGGTCAGCAAGGCGCCGACGATCATGCCGCCGATAGCCATGGCCACCTGGCTGCGATAGCTGGACTGGCTGGCCGCATACATCGCGGCGGCCGAAGTGGCCTGGTATTGCGTCAATGTTTCGGCGGCCTGGTCCAGGGTGCGGTACAGCGGCGTCAGTCCCGACATCATCAAACCGTCCGCTTGTGCAACGTTGCCTTCACGCAAAGCCTTGCTCATGACCAGCAAGCCGTTGCTCATGTAATCGCTGCGCTTCTTGTCCATGTCGTCGGACAGGCGCTTTTCGTCCGTGCTTTGCGGCAAGGCCAGGTACACCTTCCAGGACTTGTTGGACGCTTCCATGAATTGTTCCGCACGGGCCAGGATATCCTTGGCGTCGGCCGCATCGGGATGCACCATCACGCGGTCCATCGTGAACCGGGCGCGGCCCAGCAGAATCTGCGATTCGCCGATCGCTTGCGTCGATGCCAGCTGATTGCTGTAGACCTCGTTGAGGCTGTTGTTGGCCGATTTCAGGCTGATGATACTCATGACGCCCAGCACGGCGATCAGCAGGCCCAGCACACTCATGGTGGCGATCAGGCGCATTTTTATTGTTATATTCGACAGCATGCAGTTTCCTTGGTAGGGGCGCAACCATGCCTGCGCTCACCAAACGGGATAGCAGCAAGCGCCAGACGGGCGGGTCACGTGAATTGTTCAGGACAGGTCGATACGGCGTGTGCGGCGGCAGGGGGGAAGGCGGCCCGCGCATATCGTCAGGAGTGAAAGACAGATCAACAGGGTTGAGGTTTTCTGTACTTTTATTTCCTGACTGCAAGATACAGGGAAAGATTACTAGTAGCAACATCCAGCATGGATTTTCACGCTTTGTAACAAGCGGATGATGTTTTTTGCGCAGAACTGGCATTCCGCAATCGTGCGCGCTCGCGCCGGAATGCCATTTATGTTAGCCAATTAGTTAATACATGGTTTCTTCGATGAGCTGGCCATCGTCGCGGAAATACTGGAAACGGCCCGTTTTCCTGCCCATGTTGTAGGCGCCGATCTGCTTCGGTTTTCCATTCTGGAAATTCTCGATGTTGACACCATGCAGCACGCCCTTGTGCCAGTTGCGGTGAAATTGCGGCACTTCGCCATCGGGATAAAACAGGGTTTCCGCGCCATCGCGCTTGCCGCCGGCAAAGCTGCCCTGGTAACGCCGCTTGCCATCCGGATAAAAGCTCTCCATCGGGCCATCGAGGTCGCCCAGGCGATAATGTTCGGCCAGTTCCAGCTGGCCGCTGGCCGCGTATTGTTCCAGCTTGCCGTCGGGCTTGCCGTCGATCATCGTCAACACTTGCCAGCCGCCGTCCGGCGTCGCCTTCTTCCACGGCCCCTGTTTCACATCATTGACGTAGTTGCCGCCACCGCCAGGCTCGACCCACTGGCCCTGCTTCTTGCCATTGACATAGTTACCTTGCCATTGCACCACGCCATTGACGCGGCGTTCGCTGGGACCGTTCAAGCGGTCTTTCACAAACGTGTCGTAACCGGTGAAGCTGTGCATGTCCGCTGCGCGCCACTCCTCCACGCCCGGACTCACTTCCCAACGGCCCGTGCGCTGGCCACGCTGCATCATGCCCGTCGTCGTTTCATCGCCGCTTTCATACGTCCATGGCCCTTCGGCCTTGTCATCGACGAAGGCGCCAAACGAGCGGATGGTGAGCGGCTCTTCATAGTGCCACTGCCCCGTGCGCTTGCCCTGCGCATACAGGCCGCGGGCAAACACGCTGCCCGTGCAGCAATTCACGTCGTATTCGATGAGCAGCCCATCCTGGCTGGCGGCAAAGCGCTGCGGCTGCGTTTCCCAGGTGATCCACTTGACGTGATAACTGGGCGCGCGGCCCCCTTCCCATCCCTTGCCCAGCAGATAGGTCACCGTGAGGAAATGGCCGTCCTTTTCCTCGAAGGTTTTTTTATAGGCAAATGCCGGCGCGTCCGCCGGCTTGCCGGGCAATAACTCGCCATCGATATTGAAATAGCCGACCAGGGTGCCATGGCCATGCTCGATGGCGTCGAACTCGGCCACGCCCGTGGGCGCGTAGGCGATGCTGTAGTCGATCAGCTGCAAACGGCCCAGCGCGGCGCGCACCTGTGCCTCGTCCATGGTTTTCGCTCCGCGCACGATGGCGTCCAGGACCGGCTGCAAGGTGGTCACCTTGAACATCCTGCCGCCGCTGCGCTCGTAACGGTAGGCATGCAAGTTGTATTGACCATCGTTGCGGCTGAGCACCAAGGTGGTTTCGCCTTCGCTGTCGAGGTCAAGCTGGAACACAGCCGCGATGCTGGCCTTGCCATACTTGTCCAGGTTCATGCGTTTTTCACTGACCCCGTTGCACTGGCAGTAGTAGCCGTTGACTTCGCCATTTTCCCGCAGGAAGGCCAGCACCACGCCGCCGTCGCGGCGCTCGACAACGCTGGCGGTAGCCATCGGTTTACCCTCGTAGAACCGCACTGCCGCCTGCGCCGGCGCCAAGGTACCCAGCGCCAGCAGCGCTGCCATCGTGCTCATCCAAAATATTTGCCGCATGCCAACTCCACTGCCTGAAAAGCGCCATTATGCATGGCCGTTCAGGCAAGACCGGACACGCCAGGACGCTGGCGCCACAGGGGCCGCTGCACCGTCTGCGCCAGCAACACGCCCAGCAGCGAAATGCCGCCGCCGACCAGGTGGTACACATGCATGCTTTCGTGCAGCCAGACGATGGCCAGCAAGGCCGTCAGCAGGGGCAGCAGGTTGACGTAGATGCTGCAGCGATTCGGCCCCAGTAGCTTTACCCCTTCGATCCACAGGTAGGACAGGACGATGGACGAACCGATGCCCGCATAACCGATCAGCGGCAAGGTGGTGGCGTCCAGCCGGGCGCTGCCGGGCGGCAGCAGCAGGAACAGCGGCAGCATGCACGCCAGCGCCGCCAGGGCCTGGCAATAAATAGCTTGCCAGGCGGGAATGGACAGACGCCAGCGGCGCAGCAGCACGCCGTACAGGGCAAACACCAGGCAAGCGAGCAGCATCAGCGCGTCACCCGCATGCACGCCTTGATGCAGCAAGGCCAGCACGTCGCCGCGCCCTACCAGATACAGCAAGCCGCCAAACGACAGCACGCCGCCGGCCGTCATGCCGACCGTCAATCGCTCGCCCAGCAGCAGCACGCTGAGCAGGGCAGTCATCAGGGGCGCCAGCGCCGTGACGATGGCCATATTCGTCGCAGTGGTGCTTTCCGCGGCGCGGTAGGACAGGCTCTGGAACAGCGCCATCGACATCACGCCGCACAGCGCCAGCTGCCACCACTGGCGGCGGATGGCGGCGCGGTTGCGCCACAGGGGGCGGGCGATGAATGGCGTCATCACCAGCAAGACCAGCACCAGGCGGTAAAAAGTGATGGCCGTGGGGGCGATGCTGGACGCGGCCAGCTTCGAGACGACGACGTTGCCGGCCCACAGCAGCATGGCCAAAAACGGATACAGATAAGCGCGCACAGGCATGTGTCACTCCGGGAATAGTTGCGGGGAACCATCATGCCGCAGGCATGCCGCGCCTTCTCGCGCTAAGATGTCCATACCTATCGCAAAACTGACCTTATTTAATGGATTGCACGTCTCCCGCCTTTCAGGAATTGCTGCCCGTCACGGCGCGCGCCATGGCGCTGGCCGTCGACTATGCGCATGGCCACGTGATTTCCGTGCACCGCCACACGCATGCGCAATTGCTGTACGCCATCGAAGGCGTGATGACCATCGAGGCGCAGGGTGGGCGCTGGGTGGTGCCGCCCACGCGCGGCGTGTGGTTGCAGCCCGGCATCGCGCACCAGGTGCGCATGAGCGGCGCCGTGAAAATGCGCACCGTCTTCATCGATTGCGCCAGCTCGCCCTTGCTGCCGCGCCACAGTTGCGTGCTCGACATCAGCCCCCTGCTGCGGCAACTGATCGTGGCGGCCGTCGACATCGCGCCCGACTTTACGGAAGGCAGCCGCGACTGGCATCTGCTGCAATTGCTGTTGCACGAGCTCGACAGCCTGCCCGTGCTGCCCCTGTATCTGCCCTTGCCTTCTGACGCGCGCCTGCGCGGCATCTGCGCGCGGCTGATGGCGCAACCGGGCGAACAGCAGACGGTGGCGCACTGGGCACAGGAGCTGGCGATCACCGAGCGCAGCCTGCACCGCTTGTTCCAGAAACAGACGGGCATGCGCTTTGGCCAGTGGCGCCAGCAGGCGCGCTTGCTGCGGGCACTGGAACAATTGGCGCATGGCAGCAAGGTCATCGACGTGGCCATGGACAATGGCTACACCAGCCAGAGCGCGTTCACCGCCATGTTCAAGAAGCATTTTGGCACCACGCCCAGCGCGTTTTACCAGGCAAAAGTCATCGCAGCGTAAAAAAAATGCTGCTATGCATCAATAATCATGGGCGATAGCCGCCGCTCTTGTTATCATCGCAAGCCTTATCGCACCGCGCCCATCCTGGCAGCGGTGTTGACCTCAATCACACCACCATGACACAGAATTTCTTCCAGACTTTTATCCTGCTCTTGCTCGTCACCGATCCGTTCGGCAACGTTTCCCTGTTCGTCAATGCCCTGAAACGGGTGCCCATCGAGCGGCGCTGGAAAGTCGTGGTGCGCGAGTGCCTGATCGCCTTCGGCATCTTGCTGCTGTTTATGTTCTTCGGCCGCCATTTCCTGAACGCCTTGCAATTGTCGGAAGTGGCCCTGCGCATCGGCGGCGGCGTGATCCTGTTCCTGATCGCCATGCGCATGGTGTTTCCGCAGCCAAACGCCGGCAATAGCGACCACGAAATGGGCGGCGAACCGTTCATCGTGCCGCTGGCCATCCCCGCGCTGGCCGGCCCGTCCGCCCTGGCCACCGTGCTGCTGTTTTCCTCGCATGAAATGAACGAAGTCATCGCCCACGTGGCGGGGCTGACGGCCGTGGCCGTCGTCTGGCTGGCCGTGTTCCTGTGCGCCGAACGCTTGCAGCGGGCCTTGGGTCCAAGGGTCATGACGGCCTTCGAGCGCCTGATGGGCTTGATCCTGACGGCGATGGCCATAGAAATGTTGCTCGCCGGCATACGCGCGTTCCTGAAATCCGTTTAACATCATCATTCATCCACCGGAGGAATCATCATGAGCCGTTGCGCCCACCTTTGCCTGATGGCCGATTACAACCAGTGGATGAATGCCAAGGTCTACGCGGCGGCAGCCAGCCTGCCGCCCGGCGAGCTGCAGCGCGAGCGGGGCGCCTTTTTTGGCTCCCTGCTGGCCACCTTGAACCACGTGATGGTGGGCGACACCTTGTGGCTGCAGCGCTATGCCAAGCACCCGGCCGGCTTCCCCCTGCTCGATCCCATCCGCGCCATCACGCCGCCTGCCTCACTCACGCACCCGCTGTTCGCGGCCGAGGATTTTGCCGCCATGCACGCGCACCGGCAATGGCTGGACCAGCTCATCGTAGCCTGGGCCGCCTCGATCACGGAAGCGGACCTCGACCATTTGCTCGATTACCGCAACAGCAAGGGGCCGAACCGGCGCGAGTTTTTCAGCCTGCTCATGCATTTCTTCAACCACCAGACGCATCACCGGGGCCAGGCCAGCACCCTGCTGTCGCAAGCGGGCGTGGACATCGGCGACACGGATCTACTGTTTCGCATCCCCAACCATATCGAGGATTGACGACGGGCGGTACAGCCACGCCTTGAGCAAGATCAAGGCCAGCGCCAGACCGCCCAGCAGCGCGCCGCAAGCCAGCGCCCCCGGCATGCCGCAAGACACGATGGCCATGCCTCCCGCCAATGCACCCACCGTCACGCCCAGGTTGATAGCGGCGATATACACGCCGATGGCAAACGCGGGTGCCTCGCGCGCTTCGCTGCTGAGCCACACTTGCGTGACGATCAGCCCGCTCGTGTGCGCGGCGCCCCAGAACAGCAGCAAGACGGCCAGCGCCGCCCAGCCGGTTTCGCTACCCGCATAGCGGTACAGCAGCCAGTACGCCAGTCCCAGCAGCAGGGGTTGCAGCAACACCGTGCGCAGCACGTGCGTGCCGAGCTGACGCCCCGCGAACAGATTGCCCGCCACGCCACCCACGCCAAATACCACCAGCGCCAGCCCCGTCTGGCGCGCCGACAAGCCCGCTTCCTGCTGCAGGTAGGCGGCCGCATACGCATACACGGCAAACATGGCGGCAAATACGAGCACGGCGGCGGCAATATTGAACCACAGGGCCGGTTTGCGCAGCACGGCCAGCTGGCGGCCATACGCCAGCGGCGCCTCGCGCGGCGTGTCCGGCAAGAACAGGTATAAGCCCAGCGCCGCCAGGGCATTGACGAGCGCGCAGGCAAGGAACGATGCCTCATAGCCATACTGCGCGGCGATCCACGTGGTGAGCGGGCTGCCCAGCACCATGCCCATGCTGGTGCCCGTAAACGCGTGCGCGCCGGCCCGCGCCGATTGCTGCGGCGGGTACAGGGCGGCAGCGGCCACCATGGCCAGCGAGAAATACACAGGGTGGAACAGGGCCGGCACCATGCGCAGCGCCAGCAGCACCTCGAAGCGGGGCGCATACGCCGACACCACGCTGGCCAGCGCGAACACCAGCAGGGACGCGATCAGCACGGGTTTGCGGCGCCAGCGCGTGGCCAGCAGCACGAGGAAGGGCCCGCCAACGGCAATCACCAGGGCGAACAGGCTCACCAATGAGCCTGCCTGCGCGGCCGTCACGTCGTAGCGACGCATGATCATCGGCAAGATGCCGACCACGCCAAACTCGATGCAATACACGCCGAACAGGCCCAGCGCAAGGAAGACGATCGGGTGCGGGCGGGTCATGGCATTTCCTTGGCGCCATACACTGCCTGGCACAGTTCCGTCACGAACGGCCCCGCCATGCCTTCCAGTGCCGTATTCGTGAACGCCACCACGGACAGTTCCTGCGCAGGATCAACAAACCACGAGTGGCCATACGTGCCGCCCATGCGCCAGCTGCCCGTGGATTCCGGCGTGGCGGCCGCAAGCGGATCCGTCAAGACGGTAAAACCGAGGCCGAAACCACGACCGGGCCAGAACGGCAAATCGAAGCCACCGGTCTGGTTTTCTCCCATCTGGCGCGCCAGCGCCGGCGGCAGCAGCGACGCGCCGCCCAGGCGCAAGGTTTCCAGCAAACGCATGAAGTCGGGAGCCGAGCCGACCATGCCGGCACCGCCGGACGGGTAGGCGTGCGCGTCGCGGGCACGCGCCGCAGATAAGGCAAAACCTGCCATGCCATCAAGAAACGGCAGATGGTCTTCGCCCTCGTCCAGCAAGCGGCGCGGCTTGGACTCTCCCGCTGCGCGGTCCGCATACGCGACGGCCAGGCGCGCCGGGGCGGTCGCCACAAAACCCGTGTCGCGCATGGCCAGCGGCGCCGTCACCAGCTGTGCCACGGCGTGCGCCAGCGGCCAACCAGTCACCGCTTCGATCACGGCGCCCAGCACGTCGGTGGCGATCGAGTACGCCCAGCGCCCGCCCGGTGCATACGCGAGCGGCACGGTGGCCAGGCGCCGCAGGTTGTCTTCAAGATTCACGGGCGACGCGTCCATGCCATCCGACACCCCGGCCTGCGCATACGCGCCGCCCGGCGGCTGGAAAAAGCCATAGTCGAGTCCTGCCGTGTGCGTGAGCAGATGCCGCACGGTGAGCGCCGCCACGGCGCCGTCCGGCTGGCGCGGCGCGAAATACGGCAGCCAGCGCACTACCCGATCGTCCAGCCCCAGCCGACCCTGCCCCACCAGCGCCAGCGCGGCCGTCGAGACGATGGGTTTGCTCACGGATGCCAGGCGGAAGACGGCGTCCTCAACCATGGGCGTGCCCGCCTCGCGGTCCAGGTAGCCGGCCGCGCGGCGGTAAATTTCCTGGCTACGCTGGCGCACCAGCACCACGGCGCCCACCAGGCGCTGCCGCTGCAACACGACGTCCAGCAAGGGATCGATGCGGGCGGACAAAGCCGCAGGAGAGAAGTTGTACATCATGGCTCAGCCTTTCAAATGATCAGGCTGCCAAGGTAAGCCAGGCGCGATCAAAGAAAAACAGGCTATAGTTTCTGTCTGTGCGGACGTTGACATCCGCAATCAAAGAGGAACCACATGGATAACCTGGCAGGATTCACGGCCTTCGTGCAGGCGGCCGAAACGCGCAGTTTTGTGGCGGCGGGCCGGGTGCTCGGTATTTCCGCCTCGGCCGTGGGCAAGAGCATCGCGCGGCTGGAAGAGCGCCTCGGCGTGCGCCTGTTTCAGCGCAGCACGCGCAGCATCGCGCTCACCAGCGAGGGTACGGTGTTCCTGGAACGCTGCCGGCGCATCCTGGGCGAGATCGAAGCGGCCGAGCTGGAGTTATCCAATAGCAAGAGCGCACCGCAAGGGCGGCTGCGCGTCAGCCTGCCGCAGGTGGGCAGCCTGCTCAATCCCGTGTTGGCCGCGTTCGCGCGCGCCTATCCGCTGGTGGAACTCGACCTCGATTTCAGCGACCGCCGGGTCGACGTGATCGAGGAAGGCTACGACGCCGTCGTGCGCGCGGGAGAGAGCGCCGACAGCCGTTTGATGAGCCGCCAGCTGGGCCAGTTCCAGCTGCAACTGGTGGCCGCGCCCGCCTACCTGGCGCAACATGGCACGCCGCGGCTTCCCGCCGAGCTGGCGCAGCACACTTGCCTGCTGTACAAGTTTCCCAGCAGCGGCAAGGTCGAAGCCTGGCCCTTGCCCGAGTGGCCTGCCCTGCACGCGGCCGGCTTGCCGGCCCTGCTCAACTGCAACAATGTCGAGACCCTGCTGCACTTTGCCGAAAGCGGCCTGGGCATCGCCGCCCTGCCCGACTTTGCCGTGCGCGCGGCGCTCGCCGCAGGCCGCTTGCAGCCGGTGCTGGACACGCACCGCCTGCACGACGGCGCCTTTCGCATCCTGTGGCCCAGCAGCCGTCACCTGACGCCGAAACTGCGCGCCTTCATCGACTTCCTGGCCAAGCACGTGTTTCCGGAAAACTAAGACCGCATCCAGCGCCGCGCTCGTTGTTTCCACACGACAACTTATTTAATTTGCTACCAATTTTTAAACTTTTCGCGGACTTGATACAAGTTTTTGTATTGCAGTGCGGAATTTTGAGGAACAATTACAGGCTGGCCGCCCTTACGTATAAACCCGTAGCCCTGGCCTGTCGACGTTTTCCTTCACTTCCGCAACACGAAAGCAATCATGTCACTCACACAATTCAAAATCGGCACCCGGCTCGGGATCGGGTTTGCTGTCGTCCTCGGCCTGCTGGTGGCCGTCTTGCTCGTCGGCCTGTACTCGATGGGGCAACTGAGCGCGCGCACGCACGACATCGTGGCCGACAAGAACGTCAAGATGGCGGCCGCCAATACCATGAGCGACAACGTGCGCAACATTACCCTGGCGATCACGAGCATTGTGGTGGCGCCGACGGAAGCGCTGGTGCAGGCGGAACTGGCCAAGATCGGCGAGTCGCGCAAGAAATACGGCGCCGCCAAGGAAACCTTGCTAAAGAAAATCTCGACGGACAAGGAAACGGCGCTGATGGCCGAACTCGATGCCGCCCTGAAATCGGGCGCGCCGCTGAACAACAAGGTCATCGAGCTGCGCAATGCGGGCCAGACGGAAGAGGCGATCGCCTTTTTGACGCAGCAGGCGGCACCGAGCCTGAAAATCGTGCTGGGCGCGCTTGACAGCCTGGTCGCGTATGAAGCGCAGCAGGCGGCGCAGGCGGCAACGGACGCCGAAACGCTGAGCACGAGCGCGCGCGCCTCCATGATTGCCCTGGGCAGCGTGGCCGTGCTGCTGGGCGCTTTTGTTGCCTGGATCATCACCCGCTCGATCACCCAGCCCATCAATGCGGCCGTCAGCGTGGCCGAAACCGTGGCTTCGGGCGACTTGTCGTCGCACATCGTCGTCAATTCCAGCGATGAAACGGGCCGCCTGCTGGGCGCCCTGAAAGCCATGAATACCAGCCTCTTGGGCGTGGTGGCGCAAGTGCGCCACGGCACGGATGCGATCTCCACGGCATCGAGCGAAATTGCCGCCGGCAACCTCGACCTGTCGTCACGCACGGAAGAGCAAGCCAGTTCGCTGGAAGAAACGGCGTCGGCCATGGAAGAATTGACCTCGACCGTGAAACAGAACGCGGACAATGCGCGCCAGGCCAACCAGCTGGCGAAAAGCGCGTCGGAAGTGGCCGTGCGCGGCGGCAGCATCGTCTCGCAAGTGGTCGACACCATGGGCACCATCAACGCGTCGTCGAAGAAAATCGTCGACATCATCGGCGTCATCGACGGCATTGCCTTCCAGACCAACATTTTGGCCTTGAACGCGGCCGTGGAAGCGGCGCGCGCAGGCGAGCAGGGACGCGGCTTTGCCGTCGTGGCAACGGAAGTGCGTAATCTTGCCCAAAGATCGGCTGGCGCAGCAAAAGAAATCAAGGAACTGATCGCCGCGTCCGTCGCCAACGTGGACACGGGTTCGCGCCTCGTCAATGAAGCGGGCCAGACCATGGGCGACATCGTCGACAGCATCGTGCGCGTGACCGACATCATGGGAGAAATCACCTCCGCCACGCACGAGCAAACCATCGGCATCGAGCAGATCAACATGGCCATCGCGCAGATGGATGAAGTGACGCAGCAAAACGCGGCCCTGGTGGAAGAAGCGGCGGCCGCTTCGCAAAGCATGCAGGAACAGGCGGGCGAACTGGCGCACGTGGTGGGCTTCTTCAAGACGGGCGACCATGTTGCCAGCGCAACCAAACTGAGCCCGGTGCGCACCACGCCGGCAGCGCCAGCCATCGCACGCCCATCGGCCAAGCCCGCACCCGCGCGCAAGGCCGTCGTGGCCGCGCCGGCACGCCGCAGCAATGCGGCTGCCGAGAGCGAATGGGAAGAGTTTTAATGCACGAGCTTTAATACAAGAGTTTTAACACCCAGCAACATCGGGATAAGGGAAAGCCAGGCAGGAAGTTGCTGCCTGGCTTTTTTTCGTCCGCAATCGCCACTTTTTTTGCGGCAAAGCCCGCGCAATAGGCGAAAGTGCAAAACACGCGCCGCGCATACGCTTTACAATCCTCGCTCGCTTTACAAAATATTGGTCATCATGAATCAGGCAGAACAGCAGCGCCTCCTGGCTATCCTGGAGTATTGGCACAAGATCGAATTTTTTATCCCGTTTGACCTGAATCAAATCACGGACGTTGAAGACCAGTCCACCGTGCGTCTCCTTCACCGCGAACAGCTGGCGCAATTGCCGCTGCAGTTCGCCACGCAATGGCAAGTGCCATCCGACCGCGAGATTGACGGCTACTCGCTGTTCCTCGGCGTGTTCGACAAAGCCGAAATCAACAAGGCTTGTCCGCCAGCCAACGGCCCGGAAAACATGGCCGAAACAGAAAAAACAGAACTGCTGGGACGCTCGTGCTTTGCCCGCCTGAACCTCAATGCGCTGGGCGAGCCGCAGTTCGACCCCGTGTCCGTGTCGACCTTGCCGTGGGCCCTGGGCCGCGCCCGCACGCCGGACTGGTCGGGCCTGAGCCTGGATGCCTTCAGCGACAGCCAGCTGGCGCTGCAAGACAGCCTGCGCAACTTCGCGGCAAGCCGCGCCCCGCAGCAGGTGACGGATGAGGCGGGCAATGTGTCTTCTCCCCTGTCCGGCATGGAAATCGCGGCCCTGGCCGACCTGCTGCGCGACTGGGCCGGTTTCCACCCGTCCGCCGGCCAGCCGCTGGCCGTGCTGGAATTGCGCACGCGCAAGAAACGCGCGGCCGTGGCGGACGCCGATGCACTGGAGTCCAGCCAGAACCGCAGCCTGGACTTCGGCGACGCAGTGGAACCCTCGATCGATATCCTCAACAGTTTTTACCTGGACGACCTGGAACAGATCATCCGCGCCTTGCGTGGCGGCAAGCTGCCCGCGACGGTCGCCGCCTACCTGACGCCGCTGGCGCAGGACGAGCGCATTGACCTGTACAGCCCGGCCGGACGCCAGGCGCTGGCCGCCATGCTCAATCCGGCCAACATGAACCGGGGCCACTGGCTGGAAGACGCCAGCTACGCCATGAGCCTGATGCAGCAGTTCGCCATCCACGGCGCGCGCACGGGCTTGAGCGAGCGGGGCATCTTTTCCGTCAACGGTCCGCCGGGTACGGGTAAGACGACCTTGTTGCGCGAATTGTTCGCCGACAACATCGTGCGCCGCGCCAGCGTGCTGTCCTGCCTGGACCGCGCCGGCGACGCCTTCATCGGCAAGGTGGCCGTGGCCTTCGAAGGCGTGCGCGACCCGATCACCATCGCGCGCTTGCGCCCGGAACTGACGGGCTTTGAAATGGTCGTCGCTTCGTCGAACAATGCGGCGGTGGAAAACATTTCCGGCGACCTCCCGAAACCTAAACAGCTGGGCAAGGAATGGGCGCGCACGCGTTACTTTGAAAGCGTGGCGCGCCGGGTCGTGGCCGACGGCAATGGTGCCAACCGCGCCTTGAGCGAGGCGGAAGCGCCATGGGGCATGATGTCCTGTGCGCTGGGCAATAGCGCCAACCGCCGCCGCTTCGTCAGCAATTTCTACGACGATGACTGGGACAAGACCACGGCGCGCAAGACGCCGAATGCGCAAAATATCCGCCAATGGCTGGCCAGCTACCAGGGCGTCAGCTTCGCCCAGGCGGCGCGCGAGTTTCGCGAGACGGAACACGTGGTGGAAAAGGCCCTGGCCGAGCACGCCCAATACGCGGCCCTGTGGCAAGCCGTGGGCACCTGCACGGAAGCCGACTTCATCGAGGCCAGCCAGCACGCGCTGATCGCCGCTGAGCAAGAAATGGATGCGGCGAATGGCGCACTGACCGACGCGCTGGCGCAGCAGGACACCCTGCTCGCCAGCAAGAAGGAATTGCTGGAAGAAGAACGCCTGGTGGCGCTGACGCAGCCCGGTTTCTTTGCCCGGCTATTCCGCACGGCACCGGCGCGCGCCTACAAAGAGGCCGTCGTGGCCAATGCCGAAGCGCAACGCCAGGCTGCGCGCGACGTGTCCGCCATCAAGCTGCTGCTCAAGGGCGAGCTGGAGCCACGCTGCGAGCGCGCCCGCAACACCCTGCACATCGCCCTGCGCACGGCGCAATCGCGCCAGCGCGAATGGGATGACAGCACGGAGCTGCTGCGCCGCGCGCGCATGCGTTTCCCCACCATTATCGCGCCGGCGAGCCTGGACGAGCTGGACGGCGACGCCCTGCAAATTGGCGGCCTGTGGCATGAACCGGCCCTGGCCCGCCTGCGCTCGCGCCTGTTCGCCAAGGCCCTGGCCCTGCATGAAGCGTGGCTGGCGGAAGTGGCAAAGAAGGGCGGTCCCGGCTTTGGCGGCAACTTGCTGGCCGTGTCGAAATTGCTGAAAAACAAGCGCGCCTATGACCAGTCGCACATCGCCATGGTCTGGCACAGCCTGTTCATGGTAGTGCCCGTCGTGTCGACGACGTTTGCCTCGTTCGCGCGCCAGTTCCAGGGCATGGGTCCCGAATCGCTGGGCTGGCTGTTCATCGATGAGGCGGGCCAGGCCGTGCCGCAAGCGGCGCTGGGCAGCCTGTGGCGCGCCAAGCGCGCTGTCGTCGTGGGCGACCCGCTGCAGATCGAACCCGTGTTCACGGTACCGGGCCGCCTCGTGCAAACCCTGTCCGCCCTGTCGCCGCACACACAGGATGGCAGCTATGCGCCAACGTCCGTTTCCGTGCAGACACTGGCGGACAAGGCCAACCGCTATGGCGCGACTGTCGGCACCGGCAGCGCACAGCCGCTGTGGATCGGCAGCCCCCTGCGCGTGCACCGCCGCTGCGTGGAACCGATGTTCTCGCTGGCCAACAGCATCGCCTACGAAGACAAGATGGTCTATGGCTTAGCTGACCGCATGCCGCCGGCTGGCGCGCGGGGCCTGACGCGGGGCGCCAGCCACTGGATCGACGCCGTCGGCCCCGTCAGCTACAAGCAGGTGGTGCCGGTGCAGCTCGATTTCGTGCTGGAAGTGCTGCTGAAACTGTATCGCCGCGACGGCAAGCTGCCCGACATGTATGTGATTACGCCGTTCAAGGCCGTGCGCAACGAATTGCGCTCGCGCATCGTCGACATGGACTGGGACCGCCGCCTCGGCTACGGCAAGGCGCCGACGGCGCGCGAATTGCGCCAGTGGAGCAGCCAGATGGTGGGCACCGTGCACACCTTCCAGGGCAAGGAGCAAAGCGTGGTGATGCTGGTTCTCGGCGCCGACGACAGCACGGTAGGCGCGGCGCAATGGGCTGCCGCCACGCCGAACCTGCTCAACGTGGCCCTGACGCGCGCGCAGCATTATGTGTACATCGTCGGCAACCCGCAGCTGTGGGGGCAGTTGCCTCACTTTGCGCCAGCGTGTGCGCAGTTGCCGCATACGGGCATGCATGAGTTTTTGGTAGAAATGGGCTAAACGGGGAAGGTCAGCTGCGTAGGTCGGATTAGGTGGGGCCGCCGAGGGCCGCAGGACCGTAATCCGACACAGCCAACGCCAACAATATTGTCGGATGACGCGTGGCTTCGCCCCGCTAATCCAACCTACGCTGCGTTGGGAACGTGAGGGTAAATGTCGTGGCGGCCGCATCCGACGCGACCGTCGCGCTGCCGCCATGCAATTGCATGATGGCCGTGACGATGGCCAGGCCCAGGCCTGTGGAAGCGGCCGAATCGCTGCGGGCCGGGTCGGCGCGATAAAAACGCTCGAACAGGTGCGGCAAGTGGCGCGCGGGGATGGCGGGGCCCAGGTTGCTCACGCTCAATTCCACGCCATCGTTCGTCGCGTGAGCGCGCAATAAAATCGTGCTGCCGGGCGCCGCGTGGCGGATGGCGTTCGACAGCAGATTGCCCAGCGCGCGGCGCAGCAGTTGCGGCTCGGCCGTAACATTGCCGCTGCCGTGGCAAGCCAGCGCCAGCTCGCGCTCTTCAGCCAGGCCTTCAAAGAAATCGGCCAGGCGCAAAAACTCGTCCTGTACAGGCAAGACTTGCTTGACGAGCACCATTTCATCCTGCTGCGCGCGCGCCAGAAACAGCATGCTGTCGATCATGCGCGACAACCGTTCCAGCTCCTCCACATTCGACGACACCAGCTGTTCATACTCGTGCGCGCTGCGCGGGCGGGCCAGCATCACCTGGCTTTGCCCCAGCAGATTGGTGACGGGCGTGCGGAATTCATGCGCCAGATCGGCGGAAAACTGCGACAGCCGTGCATAGCCTTCCTGCAGCCGCGCCAGCATGGCGTTCAAGGCCTGGATCAGGGGCAGCAGTTCCGTGGGCGCACCGCGTGCATCGAGCTGCTGCTCCAGCTTGCCCGGCCGCACGAGGGCCGCATGGGCCGCGATATTGCGCAGCGGCCGCAATCCCCGCAGCAGCATCAAGCTCGCCAGCAGTGCCGCCACCAGCGCACTGACGGCCACCGAGACGACAATCTGCCAGCGGTAGGCGGCAAACATGGCCGTGCGGTCGCCATAGACCCGGGCGACGGAAATGTTGGCCATCTGCGCCGGCTCGCCGATACGCGCGCTGGCAGCAACGACCCTGGCAGGATAGCCGTCGCGGCTGGTCCAGCTGACGATGGCGCTGTCGGTGACGGGCGCATCGACGGCCACGGGAACAGCATGCGCCACGGTCTCGCCGTTCGGATTGACATCGATCAAACGCGTGCCATCGGCGCGCACGATGCGGACCAGGGAATTTTCTTGCCCGCTCATGGTGTCGCGGAAATACTGAGGCCGCTCGCGGATGATGTCGAGGGTGCCCGCATTGCCCAGCAACTGCTGGATCTGCCGCAATTTCCCCAATAATAAAATGTCGTCGCGGCGCTCGATTTCCGCCACGAATGAACGGTACAAATGCATGCCCAGCCCGGCCGACACGAGGGCCACGATCAGCACGAAGACGAGCGTGACGCGCAGGGTCAGCGAGCGGCGGAGTTGCGCCAGCGTCATGGGGCGGCGCCGTTGTCAGGCGCCGTGGGCGCGCGCAGTTCGCAGACATAGCCCATGCCCCGCAAGGTGTGGATCAGCTTGGGTTCGAACGGGTCGTCGAGCTTGCTGCGCAGACGGCGGATGGCCGCGTCGATGACGTTGGTGTCGCTCTCGAAATTGATGTCCCACACTTGCGAAGCGATGATGGAGCGCGACAAGACTTCGCCCTGGCGGCGCGCCAGCAAATGCAGCAAGCCGAATTCCTTGGCCGTCAGGGTGATGCGCTGGCCTTGGCGGCTGACCTTGCGTTTCATCACATCGATTTCCATGTCGCCGATGCGGATAACGTCGTCTTCGCGCGGCGGCCCGCGCCGCAGCAAAGTGCGGATGCGCGCCACCAGTTCCGCAAACGCGAACGGCTTCACCAGATAATCGTCGGCGCCCAGCTCCAGCCCCTTCACGCGGTCCTGCACCTCGTCGCGCGCCGTGAGGAAAATCACGGGCACGTCCGCGCCTCCTTCTTGTAGCCGCAGCGCGCGCAAGACTTGCCAGCCATCCATGATAGGCAGCATGACGTCGAGCACGATGAGGTCGGGTGACTCCGTACTTGCCATGTGCAAGCCATCGCGACCATTGCGCGCCAGGCTCACCGTAAAGCCGGACTCGGCCAGACCGCGCAGCAAATAGTCGCCCGTCTTCGGTTCGTCTTCGATTACCAGGATGCGCATGGCCACTTTCTAAAGAGAATATGAAACCATTCTACGCCGCGCGCACACGGCCGCGGATGATAAAAATGTCATGTGGCCATCATCGTCGCGTAGGGCAACACTGGCCATACTGGCGCCATTGCACTCAACGGAAAAACGCAGGAAATCCATTCTTCCCGGCAGCATCCTGCTCGCCTGCACCTGCCTGTGCGCCATGGCGCAAGCCGCCAATCCCCTGAGCGTGCACATCCTCGATTTACAGAGCGGCCAGCCGACGGTGGGCGTGACGGTCACCCTGGAGCACAAGCGGGGCAAGGACTGGATGCAATTGAGCAGTGGCGTGACGAATGGGCAGGGGCGCATCGCGGCCATGTATCCGGAAAATCTCGCCATGCAGACGGGCGACTACCGCATCGTGTTCAAGACAGGCGAGCACTATGCGCGCCTGAAACAGGAAACGTTTTTCCCGGAAATTCCTGTGCAATTTCACGTGGAAAAGACTGACCAGCACTATCACATTCCCTTGCTGCTCAGCCCTTTCGGTTTTTCAACCTACCGAGGAAATTAAGTTTAACCGAGCGTCTTCGCCGTCTGCCCGAACAGCACGCTTTTCGCGTCGCCGCTGACGGTCGGTTGCACATTGATTTCAGCCGCCCGCGCATACGCGCGCACGGTGGCGGGACGGGCAGCAATGGCGGCGAACCAGCGCGCCAGGTGCGGGAAGTCTTCCAGCTTCTGGCGCTGGCGTGCGTGCGGCACGATCCACGGGTAGATCGCCATGTCGGCGATGGAATAGCTGTCGCCGGCCACGAATTCGCGGTCCGCCAGGCGCTTGTTCAGCACGCCGTATAGCCGGTTCGTTTCGTTGACGTAGCGCGTGATGGCGTAATCGATGGGCTCGGGCGCGTACTGCACGAAATGGTGGTTTTGCCCGGCCATGGGGCCAAGGCCGCCCATTTGCCAGAACAGCCACTGCATGACTTCGGCACGTCCCCGCACATCCACCGGCAGGAATTGCCCGCTTTTCTCGGCCAGGTATTGCAAAATCGCGCCCGACTCGAACAGGGACAGCGGTGCACCGCCATCTTCCGGCGCCTGGTCGACGATGGCGGGGATGCGGTTGTTCGGCGCGATGGCGAGGAATTCGGGCTTGAACTGGTCGCCCTTGCCGATATGCACGGGAATGATGTTATAGGGGATGCCCGCTTCTTCCAGGAACATCGTCACTTTGTGCCCGTTGGGCGTGGTCCAGTAATACAGGTCGATCATCGTGGTCTTTCCAGGTAGATAAGTGGGGCAGGCGCACTTGGCATAACTATTGTCGCGCCGCAACTGATATGCATGGATATAATGCCACGTAAGCGGAAAACAAGACGGCGCAAGCACCCACTAGCGCCGTCACGCAGGCATCCCGACATTCCCGAGCACCAACCAAGAAAGCCGACCATGCGCAAACTCCTGATCGTCACGCTGTCCGTCCTGCTGTCAGGCTGTGTCCAGGACTTCGCCATCTACATGTTCGATGGGCAAGACCATTCCCTGACCGTGCGCCGCCAGCAACGTTATTTTTGGCAAGATACCGTGGAAGTGCAGCTGATGGCCACCAATTTGCCGCAATGCCAGCGCCTGCATACCCTGTCGACGGATGCACCGGCCGACATCACCGTCGAGCTGTTTGCGGCTGGCGATGGCTTGTGGAATATCCGCATGGGCAAGCAGCTGTGGCAGGCGGAAACGAATACCTGCAATGAACTGACGGAAATGGAAAACGACCCGAAAGCCGACCTGGGCCAGCCGGTCGGGCAATTCGTGGTCGTTGATGACAAGCTGGAATTCGAACCGGCGCCGCAAGCGGCGGCACCAGCCCAATAAGTCCTTAGCGCGCCGCCAGGCTGCGCAGCGGCTTTTTCGCCACGGCGCGTGGCGCGCCAGCCGAAGTGGCCGCCAGGCGCGGCGATGTTCCCGACTCTTGCGCCGACAGTTTGAAGCGGGCGACCAGTTGCGCCAGCACGGCCGCCTGGTCCTGCATGCTCGACGCCGCCGCCGCCGCCTCTTCCACCAGTGCCGCATTTTGCTGCGTCACGCTATCCATCTCCGTGATCGCCTGGTTGACGTGGCCGATGCCCGTGCTTTGCTCGTGCGAGGCGGCCGTGATGTCGGCCATGATGTCGGTCACGCGCGACACGGAAGCGACCACCTGATCCATCGTCGTGCCCGCCTGTGCGACGAGGGTGCTGCCGGCAGCGATGCTGTCGACGGAAGCGCCGATGAGTTCCTTGATTTCCTTCGCTGCGCCAGCGGACCGTTGCGCCAGGTTGCGCACTTCCGACGCCACGACGGCAAAGCCGCGTCCCTGTTCGCCGGCACGCGCTGCTTCCACGGCCGCGTTGAGGGCCAGGATATTTGTCTGGAAGGCAATACCATCGATGACGCCGATGATGTCGACGATCTTGCGCGACGAGGCGTTGATGGTGTCCATCGTGCCGATCACTTGCGCCACCACGGCGCCGCCCTGACGGGCCACGGCGGAAGCGGACTGCGCCAGTTCATTCGCCTGCACGGCGTTGCCCGCGTTTTGCGTCACGGTCGAGGTCAATTCCTCCATCGAGGCGGCCGTTTCTTCCAGCGAACTGGCTTGCATTTCCGTGCGCGCCGACAAGTCCATATTGCCGCTGGCAATCTCGCTCGACGCCGTGGCAATCGTCTCGGCGCTGTGGCGGATTTCGCTGATCGCATCGACCAGATTGGTCTGCATGGTTTTCATCGCGTACAGCACGCTGTGGCGGTCGTTGGCATGCGTGCGCACGACGCCGCTCAAATCGTTATTCGCGATCTTTTCGGCCACGTCGGCCGCATACTCGGGATCGCCGCCCAGCGCATGGCGCAGGCTGCGGTTGATCACCACGACGACGGCCGCCAGCAGCGCACACACCAGTACCAGCACGCCCAGCGAGGTCAGCAGCGACTGGCGGAAGGCCGCATCGATATCATCCATGTACACGCCCACCACCAGGGTCCAGGCCCATGGCTTGTAGGCCACCACGCGGCTCATCTTCGGTTCGGGGGTTTTCTGGCCCGGACGGGGGAAATAATAGTGAACGAAACCCTTGCCCGCATCGCTCTTGCCGACGGTAACGATGTCGCGGTACAGATAGGTGCCGTTGGCATCCTTGAAGTCCGACATGTTCTTGCCATCGGTTTGCGGCGCGGCGGGATTCATCACGACGACGGCATCGAGGTTGATGATGGACAAATAACCGGTCTCGCCGAAACGCATGCTCTTGATGACGGCCGTAGCCTGCTTTTGCGCCTCTTCCTTCGTCAAGGCGCCGCTGGCGGCCAGGTCGCCGAACATCTTGACGGCACCCAGGCCCAGGTCGGCGGCATTGCTCAAGTCGGCGCTGCGCTCCTCGATGCGGATCTTGCGCACTTCCAGGGCGTTATAGACAAAAATAACGGTGATGCACAACAGGCTGCAAATCAGGGGGATCCATAACTTCTGCTGGAACGTCAATTTCTTCATGCTGTGTCTCCGACTGTAGATTTGCGGCGATGGGGGTGTAGCCCGCTTCCGGCTCTACGGCCAGGAATGCGGCGGCGACGGTACTCTGGCGGCACCGTTCAGACGACTCCAGCATACGCTCGAACGACCGACATTTACAATGCCGGGAAGCAATGATTTTTGCCCGGTGTTGTTAATGCGTTGCGACAATTGATGAGAATTGATGCTGCATTGCAGTAAAAAAGCACGCAGATAGGCGCTGGCAAGGCAGGCGGGAGTGGCGTGCGTGTGTCAAAATGCACGCCGTATACTCAATGAATCACGAAAGCACAGCATGACCAAGAATGAAGCCATGAAACGCATCAACGACCGCCTGGGCAAACCCACCCTGACGGACAAGAACACGCATTTTGCCAGCGTCGCCAGCTATGGCACCGACGAAGGCTGGTGGCTGAAGATCCCCTTCCTGACATTCAAGCAGGAATTGCACTTCATCCTCAACAATGAGAAAACGAAAAGTTTCCAGCACCTGAAAATCGGCGCCAACCAGATTCTCAGCCCCGGCATGAAATTCCGCAGCACGGGCGGCGCGGCCGACGCCTTCATGTCGGCTTCGGCGCCGAAACGCCTGGTCGACTTGCTCGACGGTGGCAGCAAGTACAACTTCACCAAGCATTTCATCAACGACTACCGCTACTGATGCGCGGCCGAGCTGCCGTCACCTGGCGGCAGCCGCGGCGGTAGCCAGGCCCTGAGCAAATGCTGCGCGATGTCGAGCGCGTCGTCGCGACTGGTGCCAAAGTGTAAAGGGTAGCCCCAGAACTGGCCGAACATGACGGCGAAGGCCTTGCCGGCCAGGCGTCTGGCGGCGTTCGGTTCGACCAGCACCATGCCCTGGATATACGCGCGCAAGGCGGCCTTGTGCCGCTTCATCCACAGCACGGCGCGCTTGCGCTCTTCCTGCGGATGGTCATGCCCATCCTCGTCCAAGCCTTCTTCGCTGAGAATCACAAACGCCTGCTGGCGCGCCAGCAAGTCCTCGAACTGGGCGAACAAGGCATCGTCGGGGCTGCTGGCGGCGTTGTCGCGGCGCATCCAGACGAGGGGGAAATCGGTGATATCGAGTTGCATGGGAGACTCCTTCAAGGGGGTTGCCGTTCCTCCTCACCTTCATCAGAACACGGGCGGCGGCGGTTGCCGTTGAAGCGGGGCTGCGGATGCCCATACGATAGCGTTGGCGGCATTGCGCGTCATTGCATAAAATAGCCACAATATTATTCAATCCAGCCAAAGTCTTCCCATGCCCCATCCCCTCTTGCCCAGCATGCTGACGGCCCACCTGGGCCTGGACGATGACGCCTCCATCCTCGATTTCGATGTCGATGGCGTGCTGCGTCCCCTGCTGGCCGTGGGCCTGGCCAGCGTGCCCGAGGATGCCGAGCAGGCGCCGCACCAGCACCGCAAGGGGCAGTTGCTGTATGCCACGCGGGGCGTGATTCATTGCGAGGTGGAAAGCGGCGTGTGGATCGTGCCGCCGCAGTGCGCCGTGTGGATACCGGGCGGCCTGATGCATTCGGCGCAGGGCGTGGGCGAGGCGGAATGCTATTGCCTGTTTGTCGAGCCGGCCATGGCGCCGGCCTTGCCGGCCGTCTGCTGCACCGTGGCCGTTTCGCCGCTGCTGCGCGAACTGATCACCAAGGCGGCCGGTTTTCCCCCTCTGGCCGCGCTGCAGGGCACGCAGGAACGCCTCGTGCTCACCCTGCTCGATGAACTGGCGGCCGCGCCCGTGGAAGACTTGCATTTGCCAATGCCGCACGATGCGCGTTTGCGCTGCCTGGCCGCCCTGCTGCTGGCGCAGCCTGCCGATAAAAGCACCCTGGCCGAATGGGCCAGCCGCATCGGCATGAGCGAGCGCAGCATGACCCGGCAGTCCTTGGAAGAAATGGGCATGAGCGTGGGCCGCTGGCGTCGGCAATTGCACGTCATCCTTGCCTTGCAACGACTGGCGCAAGGCCACAGCGTGAAAGCGGTGGCACTGGAACTCGGCTATGAAAATACCAGCGGTTTTGTCACCATGTTCCGCAAGGCGGTGGGCAAGCCGCCGGCGCGCTACCTGGCGGAGCGGGAATCCAGGAGAATATAAAAACGCATAAAAAAAGGCGACATATGCCGCCTTCGTCTTGCATCGTCTCCGAAAATCAGACTTCGCGCGCCAACGCCAGAAACTCCGTGCGCAGCGCCAGGTTCGGCTGCATCTCGCCCAGCATGGCCGAGGTGATGGTTTCTTCGCCCGGCGTGCGGATGCCGCGGCTTTCCATGCACAGGTGGCGGCAGCGTACGACCACGCCCACCGATTTCGGTTCCAGCACTTCCATCAGGGCATTGGCGATCTGCATCGTCATGCGTTCCTGCACTTGCAGGCGCTTGGAGAAGCAATCGACGAGGCGCGTCAGTTTCGACAGGCCGACGATCTTGCCGTTAGGCACATAACCGATGGTGGCCTTGCCGAAAAATGGCGCCAGATGGTGTTCGCAATGGCTGTAGACGGGGATGCCGCGCACGACGATCAGCTCGTTGTACTGTTCCGCGCCATCTTCAAACGCTTTCAGCAAGTCCACCGGATCCTGGCCATAGCCGGACGTCCAGTGCTTCCACGCCTTGGCCACGCGCGCCGGCGTTTCCAGCAAGCCAGGACGCTGCGGATCTTCGCCAAAGCTGCTGATCAGCCGGCGCCAGTCGTTTTCGGAGAATTCTTCTTGAGACATGCTAAACCACCCTAAAATTTTCAATTGCCGCCAGTATATAGAAAATGCGGCAAGCTGCCCGAGCAACCCCGGCTTTTCCTATGCCGTTGGCGGACGGTGGGCGCGCACCAGCAGCGCCGAAATCGACACGCTCGAACTCGCTTCTGGCCACGCATCGCCGGGGCCGAACCAGCGCGCCTCGGCGATCTCGTTCTCGTCGAGGCGAATTTCGCCATCGAGGTAATCGGCCGTAAACGCGATCATCAGCGAATGGGGAAACGGCCAGGATTGGCTCATGAAGTACTGCAAGTTATGCACGCGCAAACCCACCTCTTCCATCACTTCGCGGTGCACGGCTTCCTCGATCGATTCGCCCGCTTCCAGGAAACCGGCGAGCGGACTGAAGCGCTGCGATGGCGAATGCTTGTGCATGGCCAACAGCACCTGGTCGCCCTTGCGAATGAGCACCATCATGGCTGGCGAAATGCGCGGATACGCGAGCATGCCGCAAGCGGCGCAGGTGAAGCAGCGTTCGCCGCGCGTGCGCTGCATGGGCGTGGCGCACACGCCGCAATGGCGGTGCGTACGCGCCCACTCGGCCAGTTGCGCGGCGCGGCTGGCCAGGCCCAGGAAACCATCGTCGACGGCATTGAACAACGAACGCATGCCGTGCCAGACCAGGCCGGAATCAGCGGGCAAGGCTTCGTCATCGCGCCAGACGGCCTGGCAATAGCGGCCCTGCCACAAGCCCACGGGCTGGGCGCGGCTCAGGTCAATATCGAGCGCGGCCGCCTCGGCGGCGGTGGGCAGGGTCAGGTCCGGCGTGCGCAACAATAAACGTCCGCGGTGAAAGACAAACGTCAGCGTCTGTTCGGCGGCCGGGGCCGGTTCGGGAGCGTCGATCAGGGGCACAAAAGCGTCAGGAGTATGGAGCATGCTTGGCGGAAATTTGTAAAGGTTGCTCATCATACTCTCGCTCCCGGACGCCTGCCCGCGTAGCAGCGGTTCGGCCGCAAAGCAAGCATTCATGCGGCATCACAGTGTTTTTTTTCCGGCACACAAAAATCGTTGCGTAAACGAGACTGATAACGATTCTCATTTACGAAATAGCGCCCAATTATTACAATGTCACACAACCCGTTTCCCCAGCCAGCCACTTGTCCGCGTGCGATAGCACCGCGCGCAGCGCCAGCCAGGAACCACTACCCTGACCTTATCGAGAGAGCAAGATGGCAATCAAGAGCCGCAAACACGCCCCAACCCGTTTCAACCAGCACATCGGCGCCGCCCTGGCCGTGATGCTGCTGCCCGTCGCCGCCCAGGCGGCCGACCCAGCCGGCCAAAGCGCCCCGGCATCGCAGCAAATGCTGAACGAAGTCAAGGTCGTGGGGTCCAAGGAAAATGATTTCAAGGCCGAAAAAGCCTCGTCGCCGAAATACACGGAAGAGCTGGTCAATACGCCGCAAACCATCGTCGTGATCAAGAAAGAATTGATCGAACAGCAAGGCGCGCTGACCCTGACGGACGCGCTGCGCAACACGCCTGGCGTCGGTACTTTCTTCCTCGGTGAAAACGGCAACACGAACACGGGCGACGCCGTCTACATGCGCGGTTTCGATTCGTCCGGCAGCATCTATGTCGATGGCGTGCGCGACGTGGGCTCCATCGCGCGCGACGTCTTCAACATCGAACAGATCGATGTCCTCAAGGGCCCGGCGGGCACGGACAGCGGCCGCGGTTCGCCGACCGGTTCGATCAACCTGGTCAGCAAGACGGCCACCATGGAAAACAAATTCAACTCGCTGCTGACAGCAGGCAGCGGCAAGCAGAAGCGCGCCACGGCCGACTGGAACCGCATCCTCGACAGCGATACCGGCACGGCCTTGCGCCTGAACCTGATGACGCAGGACAGCGGCAATCCGGCGCGCGATGAAGTCACGAACAAGCGTTGGGCCTTCGCGCCCACCGTCACCTTCGGCATTGGCAAGCCGACGCGCATCACGGCCAGCTACCTGCACGTGGATCAAAACAACGTGCCCGACGGCGGCGTGCCGACCATCGGCTTGCCAGGCTACTCGACGCCGGACGTCGCCACGAAGGAGCAACCGGTCATCCGCACCTTCCTGAACGGCGCCGCCAAGGTCGATCCGAAGAACTTCTACGGTTCCACCTCGGACTACGACAAGGTCAAGGCCGACATGGGCACCTTGCGCATCGACCATGATTTCTCGCCCAACGTACAGCTCCAGAACACGACGCGCTACGGCAAGACCCAGCAGGACTACCTGCTGACGGCCTTCATGGGCAGCCAGGCCAACCTGAAGACGCCGGTCACCACCGATCCGTCGACCTGGACGCTGGCGCGCTCGCTGCGCACTGTGAAGGACCAGGAAAACACGATCCTGACCAACCAGACCGTGGTCAGCGCGCAATTCGACACGGGCGTGCTGAAGCACTCCCTGGTGGCCGGCGCCGAGTTCACCAGCGAAAAACAGACCAACTACAGCTATGTGCCAGCCACCCTGGGCACCTTGCCGGATGCTAATCTGTACAATCCGAATCCGCGCGACACCGTCACCGGCCACAATCCCGTGCGCAGCGGCGCCTTCACGGAAGGCGAAGTCAACACGCAAAGCCTGTATGTGTTCGACACCGTCAAGTTCGGCGACAAGTGGATCTTCAACGGCGGCGTGCGCTTCGACCATTTCAACACCACGTATGACGCCGTCGCCCTGCAAGCGGCCGTGGCCAAGGACCAGGTACAAAAACTGCCGGTCGGCACGCCGATTCCTACCCATTTGACCCTGAGCGACACCCTGGCCAACGGCAAGATCTCAGCCATGTACAAGCCGACGCCGGACAGCAGCGTGTACGCCTTGCTGGCCACGTCGAAAGCGCCACCTGGCGTCAACTTCGCCCTGAGCACGGGCGCCAACAGCGCGCAAAACCCGAACTACGACCCGCAGGAAACCATCACCAAGGAAATCGGCACCAAGTGGGACTTCCTGAAGCAAAAACTGTCGCTGTCGGCCGCCGTCTACCAGACCACCGTCAAGAATGAATTGGAACAAGATCCTGTCATCTCGACCATTTATTACCAGACCGGCAAGAAGCGCGTGCAAGGCCTGGAACTGGGCGTGGTGGGCGAGATCATGCCGAACTGGCTGGTCAGCGCCGGCTACACGCGCATGAATACCAAGGTCGAGTCGAACAAAGTCTTCACGGCCAGCGGCGAGAAGAGCCTCACCTACACGCCAAAACAGGCGTTCACCAGCTGGACTTCGTACACCCTGCCGTTTGGCCTGAAGATCGGCGGCGGCGCGCGTTACGTGGGTGAAATGCTGCGCGGCACCGATGGCGCCGTCGGCACGCCGGCCCGCGTGGATGCCTACTGGGTCTTCGACGCCATGGCAACCTACACCGTCAACAAGAACCTCGACTTGCAGTTGAATGCCTACAACCTGGCCGACAAGACCTATGTGGCGGCCATCAACAAATCCGGCTTCCGCTACACTCCGGGCCAGCCACGTTCGTTCAGCCTGACGGCGAATATCAAGTTCTAACGTCAAGAATAGTATTCCGCAACATCGGGCCCCTCTTCGGAGGGGCTTTTTTATTGTCCTGATAATCTTGTCTTTTTGGCGCACCTCCGCCCTGCCGCGACTAGCGTATGAAAAGTCATACAGCGATGCGCTTGCGCGTCCAATATTTCGCGCAAGTGTGCGAAATTGCGACATCCTGACAACAAAAAAGCCGCCTTAAATCAACAACTTAAGAAGTTATGTAGGAAATTCCAATTTCAGGCATATCCTTTGCTATGTACAGGTTTTGCTGCAAATAATCGCTAGCACGCAAGGGCTTGTTTTTGAGAAATATTGACTCCAAGCTTGAGTTGCTCGCTATCAATAATCCGCTCACAGCGGCGTTTCACCGGAGGAGTCAAAATGAAAAAGAAACGGCCATTAACCCTGTACATCCTGATTGCCATGATCCTCGGCATTGCCGTGGGCTATGGATGCAACACCGCCTTCCCTGATGCCAAGCTCAGCGCTCAAATCGCTGGCAATATTTCCATCGTCACCGACGTCTTCCTGCGCCTGATCAAGATGATCATTGCGCTGCTGGTGTTCTCCACTCTGACGGTCGGTATCGCCCACATGGGCGACGGCAAGACGGCCGGCCGCATCGGCCTGAAAGCCATGTGCTGGTTCGTCGTAGCCTCGCTCGTTTCGCTGGCGCTGGGCATGGTGCTGTCGAACCTGATGCAGTTGGGAACCAACCTCGGTTTGCCATTGCCGGACGTACACGCTTCAACCAATCTGAAAACGGCCGCCTTCACCTTGAAAGATTTCTTCACGCACCTGGTGCCGAAGTCGCCGATCGAGGCCATGGCCAACAATGAAATCCTGCAAGTGCTGGTGTTCTCGATCTTCTTCGGCGGCGCACTGGCCGGCCTGGGCGAATCGGGCAAGACCCTGACAGCCGTCGTCGACCAGCTGGCACAAGTCATGCTGCGCATCACCGGCACCATCATGAACCTGGCCCCACTGGCCGTGTTCGCCGCGATGGCCTCCGTCATCACCACCCACGGCCTGGGCGTGCTGGTCACGTTTGCCAAGTTCATGGGCGGCTTCTACGTCGGCCTGCTGTGCCTGTGGGCCCTGCTGATCGGCGCCGGCTTCGTCGTCATCGGTCCGCGCATCTTCAAGCTCGTCGGCCTGATCCGCGAACCATTCCTGCTGGCATTCTCAACGGCCAGCTCGGAAGCGGCGTATCCAAAACTGCTGACGGCGCTCGACCAGTTCGGCGTGGACCGCAAGATTTCCAGCTTCGTGTTGCCAATGGGCTACTCCTTCAACCTCGATGGTTCGATGATGTACTGCACCTTTGCCGTGCTGTTCATTGCGCAAGCCTATGGTATCGACCTGTCGATCGGCACGCAGATCACCATGCTGCTGCTGCTGATGCTGACCTCGAAAGGCATGGCCGGCGTACCGCGCGCCTCGCTGGTGGTGATTGCCGCTACCCTGAACCAGTTCAATATTCCGGAAGCCGGCTTGCTGCTGCTGATGGGCGTCGACCAATTCCTCGACATGGGCCGTTCGGCCACCAACGCGGTCGGCAATGCCGTCGCCACGGCTGTCGTCGCCAAGTGGGAAGGTGGCCTGGCCACCGAGGAAGAAGCCGCTGCCGCCAACGCGGCCAGCCAGAACACGGAAAGCCATTGGGGCGAAGCGGATCACGCTAGCAAAGCCTGATAGCGCCATGGCCCGCCACAAGCGGGCCATTTATTTGTTGTCGATGTTGAGTAACAAGCAGTCAGGTAGTGCGATCAGTAGTCATTCCAACTTATTAGAGAGATTTTCATGAAAAAAGTCCTGTTTACCCTGCTGACCCTCGGCGCAGCCTCCACCGGCGCCATGGCCCAATCGAGCGTGACGATCTATGGCGTGGCTGACGCCGGCCTGGTATTCGACAAGGATGCGGCTGGAGACCGCCTGAACCGCGTCGCTTCCGGCGTCGCTTCCGGCTCGCGCATCGGCTTCAAGGGCAAGGAAGACCTGGGCGGCGGCCTGGCCGCTACCTTCGTGCTGGAAAGCGGCTTCAATATCGACACTGGCACCTCGGGCCAGGGCGGCCTGCTGTTCGGCCGCCAGGCATATGTCGGCCTGACCGGCAGCGCCGGCGCCGTCACCCTGGGCCGCCAATATTCTCCGTATTACCTGGCCCTGCGCGACGTGGCCGATCCATTCGTCATCGGCCTGGCCGGCACGGCATCGAACCTGATGGTGACGAATATCCGCGTCGATAACATGGTGCAATACACCACGCCGACCTGGAGCAAGCTGTCGGCCGACCTGGCGTATGGCTTTGGCGAAGTGGCCGGCGACAATGCGAAAAACCGCAGCATGGGCGGCGCCGTGCACTACATCGACGGTCCGCTGAACGTGACCCTGACGCACCACCGCAAGGAAAATGCGCTGGCGACCCAGCAAACGCGCAACACCCTGCTGGCCACGCGCTACGACTTTGGCGTAGTGCAAGGCAACTTCGGCTACGCCGACAACCGCGCCCTCGACGACAGCAAGAGCAACGACATCCTGCTCGGCTTCAGCGCACCGTTCGGCGCCACCAAGCTGGTCGCATCGTACATCCGCCACAACGACAAGAGCAACGCCAACCGTGACGCCCAGCAGTGGGCCATCGGCGCGTTCTACGCCCTGTCCAAGCGCAGCGACCTGTACACCGGTTACGGCCACATCAGCAACAAGAACGGCGCCACCTTCGTAGTCGGCAATGCCACGGACAATGGCACCGGCAACAGCGGTTTCAATTTAGGTATGCGTCATACGTTCTAATCGCGGCTAGTTACAGCGCAGGCCGCCGGATGCACATCCGGCGGCTTTTTTATTTCCGCGATTACTTAAATGCGATACTGTGGGTTCTTGCAAGTTGGCAGCTGATTTTATGAATAGCAGTACTACGAAACCCTCCCTTTCCTGGCGCCAGCGCCTGTCGCAACGGTCGGGCCGCGAAACGCTGGCCTGGGGCGTCGTGCTGGCCGCCTGCCTGGCCACCGTCTGGCTCGTGTATTTCTGGACCGAACGCATCGCCATCGGCAAGCTGCAGGCCAGCGGCGCACAGCGCCTCGAGGTGTATGTCAGCAGCCTGGAAAATGCGCTGGAAAAATACGACTTCCTGCCCAAGACCCTGGAGCTGAACCGCGACGTGATCCGCTTGCTGCAGCACCCGGAAGACCCGGTGCTGGTCGATACGGTCAACCATTACCTCGAGCAGATGAATGCCCAGGCGAAATCCTCGACCATTTTCATCAGCAACCTCGACGGCAACACGCGCGCCGCCAGCAACTGGCAGCAGCCCGACAGCTTTATTGGCGACAATATCTCGTTCCGCCCCTACGCCCAGGATGCGCTGCGCGGCACGCCGGGCCGCTTCTATGGCGTGGGCACAACGCGGCTGGAACCCGGCTACTTCTTTGCCCACGGCATCTACCAGAATGGCCACATGCTGGGCCTGGCAACGGTGAAGGTGAACCTGGAAACCCTGGAAAAACGCTGGGTGCAGGGCGCCGACAAGGTCATGCTGGCCGACGAGCACGGCGTGATTTTTCTCAGTTCCATGGCGGACTGGAAATACAAGACCCTGGCGCCGCTGTCCCCCGCGATCGTCGAAGAACTCAATCGCACGCGCCAGTATTATTCGAAGCAGCTGGAAGCCATCCCCTTCATTTCCGACCGCCAATTGGGCAATGGCGCCCGCGTGATCAGCGTGCGCGAGCAGGAACACGCCGACACGCCACCGAAGATCAGCTCGAGCGTCATGACGCAGATCAAGCTCAAGTCGCCGCAAGGCTGGACTTTCATTTATTTGTCGGATCTGGCGCAGGCCAAGGCCAGCGCGCGCGCGGCGGCCGCCTTCTCTTGCGTGCTGCTGGGCTTTTTCATGCTGCTGTTCTTTTACCTGCGCCAGCGCCGCGCGGCCGTGGCGCAAAAATTGCGCGCCCGCGAAGATCTGCAACATGCTTACGACAACCTGGAAGCCATGGTCGAGGAACGCACCTCGGAACTCAATGCCATGACGCAAAGCCTGAGCCAGGAAATCGAGGTGCGCAGCAAGGCCGAGCAAAAACTCCACATCACGCAAAACGAACTGTTTCAAGCCGGCAAGATGGCCGTGCTGGGGCAAATGTCGGCCAGCATCACGCATGAACTCAACCAGCCACTGACGGCGCTGCGCACCATGTCCGACAATGCCGTCATCCTGCTGGAGCGCGGACGGCTCGACGACGCGCGGCGCAACCTGGCGAAGATATCGCAAATTGCGGCCAGGATGGGGACCATTACAGGTCAATTGAAGATTTTTGCGCGCAAGTCGACGACCAGCCTGACCTCCGTCTCGATCCCCACGGCGATCAGCAATGCCCTGTTCCTCGTCGAACGCCGGCTGCAGGTGGAAAATGTGCGTTTTACTTTGCAACTGCCACCGGAAGACATCTTCGCCATGTGCGAAAGCAACCGCCTGGAACAGGTTCTGGTGAACCTGTACGCCAACGCGCTCGATGCCATGAACGGCAGCGACGTGCGCAGCCTGCGCGTGGCCGTCGAATGCACGCCCGAGCACGTGCTGATCCACGTGGCCGATACGGGACCGGGCCTGTCGACGGAAGTGTGCGAACACCTGTTCGAACCGTTCTTCACGACAAAACCGCAAGGCCTGGGACTGGGCCTGGGACTGGCCATTTCCGAACAGATCACGCGCCAGTTCGGCGGCGTGTTGCGCGCCGAAAACGCCCCTGGCGGCGGCGCCATCTTCACCATCGAACTACAGATTGCAACGCAGGAGGAAAAACATGTTTGACGGCTTGAAGGTCTTGCTGGTCGAGGACGACCCCACCGTACGCGAAGGCAGCGAGCAGGCACTGCAACTGGCCGGCCTGGACGTGCTGGCGTTTCACTCGGCCGAACTGGCCTATAAACTGCTGACGCCCGATTTCCCCGGCATCGTGGTCAGCGACGTGCGCCTGCCCGGCATGAGCGGCCTGGAATTGCTGCAAGCGGTCAAGACGCTCGATGCCAACCTGCCCGTGATCCTCGTCACGGGCCACGGCGACATCACGATGGCCGTGCACGCCATGCGCACGGGCGCCTATGATTTCATCGAAAAGCCGTATTCCTCCGAGCAACTGGTCGACGTCATCCTGCGCGCGCTGGAAACGCGGCGCCTGACCCTGGAAGTGCACAGCCTGCGCCGGCAACTGGAAGACGGCGGCGGCATCGAATCCCGTCTATTAGGCAATTCGGTGGCGATGCGCGACATACGGCGTTTGATACTCGACGTTGCCGACGAACCGGCCGATGTACTGATCTATGGCGACACGGGCACCGGCAAGGAAATGGTGGCGCGTTGCCTGCATGACTTCAGCCACCGCCGCAAGCACAACTTCGTCGCAGTCAACTGCGGCGCGATTCCCGAAAGCATATTTGAAAGCGAAGTCTTCGGCCACGAACCGGGTGCGTTTACGGGTGCGGCCAAGCGGCAGGTGGGCAAGATCGAGCACGCGGATCAAGGCACTTTTTTCCTCGACGAAATCGAATCGCTGCCCCTGTCCTTGCAAGTCAAATTGCTGCGCGTGCTGCAGGAACGCTATATCGAACGCCTGGGCTCGAACGTGCCCACGCCCGTCGACGTGCGCGTCATCGCGGCGGCCAAGCTGGACCTGGAAGACTTGTCGCAGCAACAGAAATTCCGCAGCGACCTGTACTATCGCCTGAACCTGATCGTGCTGCATCTGCCGCCGCTGCGCGAACGGCGTGAGGATATTCCCATCCTGTTCGAACACTTCGTGCTGGCCGCCGCCGCCCGCTACAACCGCGCCGCGCCCGTGGTCTCCAGCGCGCAGATGCGCAACCTGATGGCCCATTCCTGGCCCGGCAATGTGCGCGAGTTGCGCAACATCGCCGACCGCTTCGTGCTGGGCATCGCCGGTGGCGCCTCGAGCCTGCTGGCAGCCGGACTGGCCAGCCCCCTGTCGCTGGCGGAGCAGGTCAACGGCTTCGAACGCGCCCTGATCGAACAGGAACTGCGCGCATATTCCGGCAACGTCAGCGAAGTGAGCACGGTGCTCGGCTTGCCGAAGCAGACCTTGTACCACAAGATGCAGAAGTACAATCTGGTGGCGGAAGAGTTCCGCTGATCAGCCGACCCGGCCCGCGCGCAAGGGCAAGGCCCAGTCGGGCCGCCCATTCGCCAGCGCCAGCCGGGCCGCTTTTTCCCAGTCATATTCCACGGCGTGCAGCTGCGCCGTCCAGGCGCCGTCCACTCCCTGTTCGGCGATGGCATAGCGCGCATGCGGCGTGCCGTTTTCCATCACGTGCGGGTACACATGGTCATCGTCGTAGGCCTGCAAACCCACGCTGCCCGGATTGACGATCAGCCGCCCATCAGGCAGGCGCACCTGCCGCGGCATGTGCGTGTGGCCGCACAGGATCAAGGCCGCGTCCGTCGTCCCGGCGCGTTCGGCTACCTCCTGCGGCGTGGCGGCGCGGCTGCCTTGCGGCGTGACGCTGTCGAGGAAATATACGAGGTCGCTGCTGGGCGTGCCGTGCACGAGCAGCACGTCATGCCGCAGGCGCAAGGTGGCGGGCAGCGCCGCGATCCAGTCTAGTTGCTCCGGCAACAGTTGCGCGCGTGCATAGGCGTCCGACACGCCCATGCGGGCCGGGTCGCCCAGCAGCTGGCGCTCGTGGTTGCCGCGGATGGTGGGTAAATCGAGCCCCATCAGGCGTGCCGCCGTGGCGCACGGCTGCAGATGGCCCGAAACGATATCGCCCAGGTTGACGGTCACGTCTACATTACGCCGGGCGATGTCGGCCAGCACGGCGTCCAGCGCATCCAGGTTGCCGTGGATATCGGAAATGGCGGCGATTCTCATGCGGTGTCTCCTCCTGTTGCACACCATTTTGCCCGCGTTCCCCATCGCAGGCAATGTCGGCATGTACCAGCCGTTACACGCGGTAGGACAAATCCGACGGTAATTTGCGCCGTGCGGCTACGTGATCTAAATGTAACAGTTGCTACCATTTCCTCATTGCACTGTTGCCCAGCGTGGGCCGCCCAAGCGTCGCGACAGTTTTCACTTTATCTTGAGGAGTTGCCCATGTCTGCCATGTCCGTGTCCACCCGCCTGTCCCCACCACGCCCGCACCACCTCGCCATGCGCGGCGCCATGATGCTGGGTGTGCTGGGCATTGCCGCGGCGAGCGCCACGGCGCGGGCCGAGCCGTCGCCGGCACTGGACCGTGTCAGTCTGTCGGTGGGGGCGTTTTCCGCCGATCCGCGCATCAATATCGGCGCCGACACGCAGTTTGGCCGCATCGACGCGCCCGAATCGAATCCCAAGCATACGACCATTCCGCGCATCAAGGCCGAATTGCTGATCGGAGACCGCCACGGCCTGGCATTCGACTACTACCGCTATGACAAATCCTACACCCCCACGCTCAGCGGCCAGACCACCATCAATGGCCAGCCCGTGACAGGCACGGCCAGCGCAGATGCCGATCTGAAACTGGACCTGGCCAAGATGTCGTACCGATGGTGGCTGGGCAGCGGCAACGACACTTTCGGCATCGGCCTGGGCGCGGCCTATTACAATGCAAACCTGAACGGCACGGCCACCGGCATCGTCAATGGCGAAACGGCCACGGCGCGCGATTCCATCGGCGAGCACGCGTTCGCGCCGCTGCTGGAAGTGGGCTGGCGCCACGCGTTTACACCGGACTTGCGCATGTATGCGGAAGCATCGGGCATCAAAAAAAATGGCGGGCGCATCAACGGCCACATCTACGGCGGCAATATCGGCGTGGAATGGTTTCCGTTCAAAAATATCGGTTTCGTGGCCGATTACGGCATCTCGAAAATCAAGCTGCACCGCGATAGCGAACGCGATGCGGACTTGAACGTGCGCCTGACAGGACCGTCGGCGTATGTGAAAGTGCGCTTCTAAACGCGCTCAGGCCGCCGGTTTCAGCAAGGTCAGCTGGAACTGCGGCAAGGCCGGATCGTCGTATGGCTCGACCCTGGCAAACGGCAGGCGTGCAAACGCGTGGCGCCAGAACGCGCAGGCAGCGGCATCGTCGCGAAACGTCGCCACCAGCCACGTCTGCGCGCTGTCCAGCAGCACCCTGCGCACCACTTCCAGCGCCACGCCCCGGCACCGGTATTTCTTCAGGATAAAAAAGTCGCTGAACTCCTGCACGGCCAATTCACCCGCCATGCCAGGCTCCGTGAGGAAAAAGCCAGCCAGTTCGCCATCGACCTCGATCCAGCTGGCCGTATGCCCGGGCGTATGCACATACTCGGCCAGCCCCGCGTCGCACACGTCGTAGCGGCCATCGGCCAGCACACTTTCTCCGCTCCAGGCGGAATTGTCATAACAGTACAGCTGGAACAGCTGCGCCAATGCCCCCTCTTCGCCCGGGGCAACGGCGCGCAATGTCATGTTTCCTGGCGTTGCAGACATATCCCCATCCTTTTCGCATCATGGCGTCACTGAAACTGGCGAGTGTAGCATTGCGTCACTCATCCCCGCCCTCCTGCATTTCATGCCTGCATTTCCTCACTTGGTCACAAAACCATTTTTTCATGCCAGTTGCTTATATATTATTACTCTTAAGTAACATCCGCCATCGCGGTTGATAAAAACAAGGGTGATCCCCTTCCACAGGCCGGCAGGCACGCATCTGCCGGCGTTTAGACCCACGTCCTGGAGAGTGCTGCATGCTAAAGATCAAACAGCTGAACAAAACCTATGCCAATGGCGTCAAGGCCATCAACAATGTCAGCCTGGACATTCCGAACGGAATGTTCGGCTTGCTGGGGCCGAATGGCGCGGGCAAGTCTTCGCTGATGCGCACCATTGCGACATTGCAAGACCCCGATAGCGGCAGCATCCATTTCGATGGCGTCGATGTGCTGCAGGACAAGGCCGGCTTGCGCCGCCAGCTCGGCTATCTGCCGCAGGATTTTGGCGTGTATCCGAAGGTCAGCGCGGAAACCCTGCTCAACCACTTTGCCGTGCTCAAAGGCTTGACGGAGAAGGGCCCGCGCAAGGAAGCCGTGGAAGCGTTGTTGCAGCAAACCAATCTGTGGGAAGCGCGCAAGCGCAACCTGGGCACGTATTCGGGCGGCATGCGCCAGCGCTTCGGCATCGCCCAGGCGCTGCTGGGTGCGCCGCGCCTGGTGATCGTCGATGAGCCCACCGCCGGTCTGGACCCTGACGAGCGCAATCGTTTCCTGAATCTGCTGGCCAAGATCGGCGAGCAGGTGGTGGTGATCCTGTCGACCCACATCGTCGACGACGTGACGGACCTGTGCCCGCGCATGGCCATGATCGTCAAGGGGCAGGTGCTGGTGCAGGGCGAGCCGCAGGCGGCCATCGATACGCTGCTCGGCAAGGTGTGGCGCCGCAGCGTCGGCATGGACGAGCTGGCGCAGTACCAGCAGTCGCACAATGTGCTGTCGACGCGCCTGGTAGGCGGCAAGCCGCAGATCAATGTGTATGCCGACAGCCAGCCCGACAGCGGCTTCGTGCAGATCGCCCCTGACCTGGAAGACGTGTACTTCCTGCACGTGCGCAACGCTGCCCGCAACGGCGCCGCCGTTTCCGCTGCGGCACCGTCCGCCGTCGCGGCGTAAGGAGCGCGCCATGTGGAAGGAATTTTTCAAGTTTGACCTCGGCTACCAGCTGAAACAGCCGCTGCTGTGGGTATTTGCCGTCATCCTGGCCTTGCTGGCCTTTGGCGCCAGCAGCAGCGATTCGATCCAGATCGGCGGCGCCATCGGCAACATCAACCGCAATGCGCCCACCGTGGTGGCGCAGTTGCTGACGATGTTCAGCCTGCTGTCGATGTTGCTCATCACCATCTTCATCGCCGGCGCCGTGCTGCGCGACAGCGAAGTGGGCATGGCCGACATGCTGTTCGCCACGCCCATGCGCAAGTGGGATTACCTGTTCGGCCGCTTCGCCGCCGGCTTTGTCGCCTGCCTGGCCATCTTCGTCTGCATCGCCTTCGGCATCATGCTCGGCCCCCTCATGCCCTGGGTCGATCCGCAGCGCGTGGGCGCGTTCTCGCTGCAGGCATATGCATGGAGCTTTGCCGTGATGGTGATTCCCAACCTGCTCTTCATCGGCGCCCTGCTGATGCTGCTGGCGGCCACCACGCGCTCGATGATGCTGGTCTACGTGGGCGTGCTGGGCTTTTTCGTGCTGTGGGGCACGGCTGGCGCCTTTACGCGCGACATCAACAACGAATGGATCGCCGTCCTGCTCGACCCGTTCGGCATGCGCGCCCTGGGCCGCATGACGCGCTACTTCACGTCCGCCGAAGCGAACGCGGGGCTGCCGCCGTTTGCCGGCTTCCTGCTGGCCAACCGCTTGCTGTGGCTGGGTATCACGGCGCTGCTGTTCACCGCTACCGTGATCCTGTTCAAGCCGCAACGCACGGGGACGGGCAAGCGCTTGTTCGGCAAGCACAAGGCGGAAACGCTCGCCCCCGCCGTCACGGCGCCGCGGGACTTGCCGCGCAGCATCCCCACCTTGACGGCCGCGACGGCCTGGCGCCAGTGGTGGCAAATCCTGCGCTTCGACGCCGCCGGCGTCTTCAAGAGCCTGCCCTTCCTCGTCATGCTGCTGTTCGGCATGATCAACCTGATCGCCGCCGCCAATGTCGGCAAGAACATGTATGGCACGGCCGTGTATCCGATGACGCATTTGCTGTTGCAGCAGATCAGCAACAGTTTCAGCTTCCTCCTGATCATCATCGTCACCTTCTATGCGGGCGAACTGATCTTCAAGGAACGGCAAGTGAGGATCGCCGACGTCAGCGACGCCATGCCCGTACCCGATTGGGTGCCACTGCTGGCCAAATGCACGGCCCTGGTCGGCGTCATCGCCGGCTACCTGCTGGCGGGCGTCCTCACGGCCATCGGCTTCCAGCTCGTCAAGGGCGGCGCGCCCGTGGAACTGGGGCTGTACCTGAAAGGCACCCTGCTGGGCGCCCTCTTCTTCGTGCTGATGAGCTTGTGCGCCCTCACCCTGCAAGTGCTGTCGAATAACAAGTTCATCGGCTACCTGCTGGTGATCCTGCTGATGGTGGCGCAAGCCGTGCTGGGCATGCTGCACTTCGAACACAATCTGTACGCCTTTGGCGGCACGCCGGCCATCCCGTATTCGGACATGAATGGCTACGGCCACTTCTTCACGGGCTGGGCCTGGTTTGCGCTGTACTGGAGCCTGTTCACCGTGGCGCTTGTCATGCTGGCGCAGGCATTCTGGGTACGCGGCCTGTCGACCGGCTGGCGGACACGCCTGGGCCTGGCTCGTCAGCGCCTGCAAGGCCGTACGGGCGCCGCGCTGGCCGTGGTGCTGCTGTGCTGGGCAGGCACGGGCGGCTGGATCTTCTACAACACAAACATGCTGAACAAATACGAGACGTCGGACATCGGCATGGACAGGCAGGCGCGCTACGAAAAACTGTACAAACAGTACCAGCACTTGCCGCAGATGAAGATCACGCAAGTCCAGGCCAATGTGGATATTTATCCTGAGCAACGTAAAGTCTTGATCAAGGGCCACTACGTGCTGCAAAACAAGACGGCGCAGCCGCTCGATACCCTGCGCATCCAGCTCAATCCAGACCTGGAAACGCACTGGTTGAACTTGCCCGAGCACAAGGTAGCGCTCGACGACAAGGCGCTCGGTTTCAGCATCCTCAAGCTGGCCCACCCCTTGGCGCCCGGCGCCACCCTGCCGCTCGACTTCACGGTGGCCGTCACGCATCAGGGCTTCACCAACAGCGGCGCAGCGGACCAGGTCAACCTGAACGGCAGCTTCTTCAACAACCAGGCGTATTTTCCGCACTTCGGCTATGCCAAGGAGATGGAATTGACGGACCGCAATGAGCGCCGCAAGCGGGGCCTGGGCGAACCGCAGCGCATGGCCAAGCTGGAAGACGCTACCGCGTATGGCGACACGGTGCTGGGCGGCGATGCCGACTGGATCCATTTCGACACGACGGTGTCCACCAGCGGCGAGCAGATCGCCCTGGCGCCCGGCTATCTGCAAGGCAGCTGGGAAAAGGATGGCCGCCGCTATTACCGCTACAAGATGGACCAGCCGATGCTGCCGTTCTTTGCCTACCTGTCGGCGCGCTGGGAAGTCAACAAAGGCGAATGGCACGGCGTGCCGATCGAAATTTATTTCGACAAGAAACACGGCTACAACACGGACCGCATGATCACTTCCGTGCAAAAGTCGCTCGACTATTACAGCACCGAGTTCACGCCTTACCAGCACAAGCAGGTGCGCATCCTCGAGTTCCCCGGCTACCAGAGCTTCGCCCAGTCGTTTGCGAATACGATTCCGTATTCGGAAGGCATCGGCTTCATCGCCGACCTGCGCGACAAGGAGGACATCGACTACGTGTTCTACGTCACGGCGCATGAAATGGCGCACCAGTGGTGGGGCCATCAGGTGATCGGCGCCAACGTGCAGGGCGCCACCATGCTGATGGAGTCCTTGGCGCAGTACTCGGCCCTGATGGTGATGGAAAAGGAATACGGCCGCGACAAGATGCGCCGCTTCCTGCGCTATGAACTGGACCGCTACCTGAGCGGGCGCGGCGGCGAAGCCATCGAGGAATTGCCGCTGGCGCGCGTAGAGGGACAGCAATACATCCACTACAACAAGGGCAGCCTGGTGTTTTACCGCCTGCGCGACGAAATCGGTGAAGCCGCCTTGAACCGTGCCCTGAAACGCTATCTGCAGGACAAGGGCTACCAGCAGGCGCCATTCACCACCGCGTCGGAATTGCTGGCCTACATCCGCGCCGAAGCGCCGCAGGACAAGCAGGCCCTGATCACGGACCTGTTCGAGAAAATCGTGTTCTACGATAATCGCGTCACGCAGGCAACGGCCGTCAAGCGCCCCGATGGCCAGTGGGACGTCACCATGCAACTGCACCTGGCCAAGCTGGAGTCCGACGGCAAGGGCAAGGAAAGCCCGCGCGCCTACGACGAACCGGTAGAGATCGCCATCTTCGCGCGCGCGCCGGGTGCCAAAGAAAAGGATGAAAAAGTCCTGTTCACGGACAAACGCGTGTTGTCGGGCAGTGACCCCGTGGTGACGATTACGGTGAAGGAAAAACCGTTTGAAGTGGGCGTCGATCCGTACAACAAGATGATCGACCGGGTCTCGCGCGATAACCGCAAGGAAGTCAGTACCCATTAAGGCTTGCATCAACGCGCTTGATGCAACGCAAACCGGCCGCGCCTTCGATGAGTGCGCGGCCGTTTTTTGTGCCTGGCGTAAGATGGAAAGCGCCAGCAACCGTGCTGGCATCAACGTCAAAGGGAAAAACGCATGCCGCATCGTCCACTGCCCATCCACACCTGCCTGCTGCTGGCGGCACTCGTCTTCGCCACGCCCGCCTGGAGCGCCGATCCCATCCACAAGGAAAGCGTGACATTGACGGCGAACCAGGCCACGCATACGGTCAAGGGCAAGATCAAAGGCTACGCCACGGCCGAATACACGCTCACGGGCAAAGCGGGCCAGAGCCTCGGCGTCAAGCTGAAAACCAATCAGCCGTCGAACTACTTCAACATCCGCCAGCCAGGCCAGGAGGAAGCCCTGTTCATCGGCTCGACCAGCGGCAACAGTTACCAGGCGAAACTGCCGGCCGATGGCGAGTACACGGTACAGGTCTACCTGATGCGCAACGCGGCGCGCAGGAATGCGGTGGCGGCATACACGCTCGATATCGGCTTGCGCGATTAGATAAGGGAGCAAATCAGGCGCGGTCAATGCGGTCGATGCGGCCCGCATAACAGCCCCGCTTGGCATTGTGAACGTGGATATAACTGACGTCCGCATTGCCAAATAGTCGTGCAATGACGGCTTCCATGGCGGTGCCGTCCACCACGTCGGCATCGAGCATCATGCCATCGGCAGCATAGGCACGCAGCGACAATAAACGCAACCGCATCGATTCCGGCACCTGATTGACGGCATCGTACGCTTGCGTGGCCCCCTCGCGCACAAAAATGGCGTGGCAAGCCCGGTAGGGCGTCATGGCGGGTTGGCACACATGATTCAATAACAGCACGGTCTCGCCCAGCTCGGCGTCCACCAGCGTAATACGGTCAGGAAATCCGGGATGTTGGTCGACCACATAGCGCCGTATGCCGAGCGCGGTCAACTCGGCATCGGATAAGGAAAAAAAAGGCAGAAAAGGCTCGGGCGACAAACCCGTAATACGAAAATCCATGCTGTTCTCCGGTGGCGTCAAAACCGCCATCAGACCAGCATCCGGACAGCGCCGCCATCCGCTTCTTGCTGTGGAATGTGACCATGCATTCCGCATCACCTTCTACTGCCCGCGCCCATAAAAAAGCCTGCTTCACGGGTGAAGCAGGCTTTTTATCGACAGTGCCTGACGGCAGGCGTCAGAACGGCGTATTTAGAACGGGATATCGTCGTCCATGTCCGAGAAGTTCGGTGCTGGCTTCGGTGCCGGGCGTGGTGCTGGCGCCGGGGCTGGACGCGGTGCTGGCGCCTGGCGCGGAGCCGGGGCTTCGTAGCCGCCGCCACCGCCATAGCTGTCATCGCCACCGCCGGCGTCGCCGCCCATGCCGGAACGGCCGCCCAGCATTTGCATCTGTTCAGCGATGATGTCGGTTGCGTACTTCTCGACGCCGTCCTTGTCAGTGTATTTACGGGTTTGCAGACGGCCCTCGACGTAGACGGACGAACCTTTTTTCAGGTATTGACCGACGATTTCCGCCAGGCGGCCAAAGAACGAGATACGGTGCCACTCTGTCAATTCTTTTTGTTCGCCCGTGTTGCGGTCCTTCGATTTGTACGAAGTGGCCACGGCGATGTTGGCGATCGCGTCGCCGCTAGGCATGTAGCGGATTTCCGGGTCACGGCCCAGATTGCCGACGATGATGACTTTGTTGACTGATGCCATGAATAACTCCTGATGAACTGCAGCGGGAGCCGGTGTCCCGCGCGGTAGTTTAGTGTACTAAACGAGGATTATAAGCGACCACGCGGCGCAAAGCACCCGCTTTCTGGCGGACGCCCTCTCCCGTGCGGCAGCACGTTTTTTTCACGGCAGGTGAAAACAAGAAACTTGAATACTGGTATTATATACAGTGTTTAAACGTCTGCACGCATCTGTATCAAACTTTGTCAGGGCACGTTCGCCTGGCGGCGCAATCCGCCCATGGACGCCTCAGGCATGCAGAGCAAAACCCGGCTATAGTTACAGGTTGACCCGTTGTGGCTCCTCATCTGCACCCAGGCACAATGCGCCGGCCGCACCACTCACTGAAAGCAAGGCAATCACATGGAACAGATCCGCATTCGCGGCGCTCGCACGCATAACCTCAAGAATATCAATCTCGATTTGCCGCGCAATAAGCTGATCGTGATTACCGGCTTGTCCGGCTCCGGCAAGTCTTCGCTGGCCTTCGACACCTTGTACGCGGAAGGCCAGCGCCGCTATGTCGAGTCGCTGTCGGCGTATGCGCGCCAGTTCCTGCAATTGATGGAAAAACCCGACGTCGACCTGATCGAGGGCTTATCTCCCGCCATCTCCATCGAACAGAAGGCAACTTCGCATAACCCGCGCTCGACGGTGGGTACCGTGACGGAAATCCACGATTATCTGCGCCTGCTGTACGCGCGCGTGGGTACGCCCTACTGCCCCGACCATCCTGAAAACGCGCTGGCCGCCCAGTCCGTATCACAAATGGTCGATGCTGTGCTGGCCATGCCGGAAGACACCAAGCTGATGATCCTGGCGCCCGTCGTCGCCAACCGCAAGGGCGAGCATGTCGACCTGTTCGAGCAGATGCAGGCGCAGGGCTTCGTGCGCTTTCGCGTGCAGAGCGGCACGCATGCCGCCAAGATTTATGAAGTGGATGACCTCCCGAAACTGAAGAAAACGGAAAAACACACGATCGACGTCGTCATCGACCGGGTCAAGGTGAACCAGGAGATCAAGCAACGGCTGGCGGAAAGTTTCGAGACAGCCCTGCGCCTGGCCGATGGCCGCGCCATCGCCTACGAAATGGATACGGCCCAGGAGCACGTGTACTCGAACAAGTTCGCCTGCAATGTGTGTGGCTATTCCCTGCAGGAACTGGAACCGCGTCTGTTCTCGTTCAACAACCCCATGGGCGCCTGCCCCGAATGCGACGGCCTGGGACATATCGAATTCTTTGACCCGAAACGCATCGTCGCGTTCCCGAACCTGTCGCTCGCTTCGGGCGCCGTCAAGGGCTGGGACCGCCGCAACCAGTTTTACTTCCAGATGCTGTCGAACCTGGCCGCATATTACGAGTTCGACCTGGACATGCCGTTCGAGCAGCTGGCACTGAATGCGCAGCAAGCCGTGTTGTACGGTTCCGGCAAGCAAGTGATTCCGTTCAGCTATGTGAACGAACGGGGCCGCACCGTCATCAAGGAACACACGTTCGAAGGCGTGGTCAACAATCTGCAGCGCCGCTACCGCGAGACGGATTCGATGGCCGTCAAGGAAGAACTGGCCAAGTTCATCAATGAAAAATGCTGCCCGTCATGCGATGGCGCGCGCCTGCGCGTGGAAGCGCGCTTCGTCAAGGTCGGCACCGGCAAGCAGCAGCGGGCCATCTATGAAGTGGCGGGAAAACCGCTGCGCGAGACCCTGGAATTTTTTGAAAAACTGAAACTGACGGGCGCCAAGAAAGAGATCGCTGACCGCGTGGTCAAGGAAATTATTTCGCGCCTGAAATTCCTCAACAATGTGGGCCTCGACTACCTGTCGCTGGACCGCAGCGCCGACACGCTCTCCGGCGGTGAAGCACAGCGCATCCGTTTGGCATCGCAGATCGGCTCCGGTTTGACGGGCGTCATGTATGTGCTCGATGAACCGTCGATCGGCTTGCATCAGCGCGATAATGACCGTCTGATCGAAACCTTGAAACACTTGCGCGACATCGGCAACAGCGTGCTGGTGGTCGAGCATGACGAAGACGCCATCCGCACGGCCGACTACATCGTCGACATGGGCATCGGCGCGGGCGTGCACGGCGGCGAAATCATCGCCGAAGGCACCTTGTCCGACATTCTCAAGAACAAGAAATCGCTGACGGCGCAATACCTGAACGGCAAGCTGAAGATCGCCGTACCAGCCAAGCGCCACGCCAGCAATCCGGAAAAGCAGCTGCTCATTACTGGCGCGACGGGCAACAACCTGAAAAAGGTGTCGCTGAGCTTGCCGGTGGGCTTGATGACGTGCGTGACGGGCGTGTCCGGTTCGGGCAAGTCGTCGCTGGTCAACGATACTTTATATCCGGCCCTGTCGCGCCATCTGTACGGTTCGCAGACGGAACCGGCGCCGCACGAGTCGATCAGCGGCCTGGAACACTTCGACAAGGTCATTTCCGTCGACCAGGCGCCGATCGGCCGCACGCCGCGCTCGAATCCCGCCACCTACACGGGCTTGTTTACGCCGATCCGCGACCTGTTCTCCACCGTGCCGACGGCCAAGGAACGCGGTTACAGCGCGGGCCGCTTCTCGTTCAACGTCAAGGGCGGACGCTGCGAAGCATGCCAGGGCGATGGCGTGATCAAGGTCGAGATGCATTTCTTGCCCGACGTCTACGTGCCATGCGACGTCTGCCACGGCAAGCGCTACAACCGCGAAACGCTGGAAGTACAATACAAGGGCAAGAACATCACGGAAGTGCTGGGCATGACGGTGGAAGAGGCGCATGAATTCTTCAAGCCCGTGCCCTTGATCGCGCGCAAGCTGCAAACCCTGCTCGACGTGGGCCTCGGCTACATCAAGCTGGGTCAGAGCGCCACCACCCTGTCCGGCGGCGAGGCGCAGCGCGTGAAATTGTCGCTGGAATTGTCCAAGCGCGACACGGGCCGCACCCTGTACATCCTCGACGAACCGACGACAGGCCTGCACTTCCACGACATCGATTTGTTGTTAAAGGTCATCCACCGCCTGCGCGACCAGGGCAACACCCTCGTCATCATCGAGCACAACCTGGACGTCATCAAGACGGCCGACTGGATCGTCGACCTGGGCCCCGAAGGCGGCGCTGGCGGCGGGCAGATCATCGCCACCGGTACGCCGGAAGACGTGGCGCTGAACCCGGCCAGCGTGACGGGCAAGTACCTGGGGCCGCTGCTGAAGCAATAAGCGGCGCTTCCCTGCCCATCCCCCGGCCAGCTATGTTGCCCGGGGGATTTTTCTATGGGAAACTATTCTTTCTGGTCACAGCACCGGCTTTCAGAGAAAACATGCCGCACTTCCCCTCACGTTTATCCAGCTGGGTTCGCCATTGCGTAACCATGCCATGGTTGCTGTCGTCCGGCGTGGCGGTGGCTTGTTCTTGCATGCAGGAGATATCCGGCGAGTTCCTCCATGCGGCGCCGGCTGCATCCGGCAAGCCGGCCGTGGTCACCGTGCCTGCCAATGCACGTGGCATCCTGTTCCTTCCAAATCAATCTCCCGATTTCCTGGTCAGGGATCAGGATGGCCATATCCTTGTCGGCCCGCCTGTCCCCCTTTCCGCCAAGCGGTTTCGTATTATCGAGCGCGGTACGGGACGCAAGCTGACACCGGTGGCGGTACGATTGCGCGTGGAAAAACAGGTGGGAGTACAACCCTATATTTACTATCTGGCCAGCCCGAAAATGCAGCAATGCGCCGAAGAGAAGAACGCGTCCATGCCGATGTGCCGCAGGGTGAAAGCCATGGAACGGAGCTGGGACAAACCGGAACCGGAGGGGCCGAGCGATACCGTCAAGCGCTTCGCCATGCAGCAAGGCTTGCGTGAGGTCAGCGAGGAAATCGACGCCTCGTATGGCTTATACAGGATCGAGGCGCGCGAAGGCTTCAAGCCTGGCAAGCTGTACGACATCAGCTATCGCTCTACAGAGCGCAAGCTAACAGTGGTGCTGCGCATGGGCACCACGCCCTTGCGCATCAATGCCCCAGGTCAATTTTCCGTTCGCACAGATGGCGCACCGCGGCGTGAGCGTTTGCAGATGGCGCAGGGTGGCACTTGCTCCAGGACCGCCAAGCTGGCCAGCCAGCCCTTGCAACTGGCCTACGACGCGTATGAGTCGCTTGTGATGTACTTCATGCGGCACAAATTACATCAGGAAGACAGGCAGCAAACCGCGCCGCCAGGACGCTTTTTTCCCTTCCAATACTGGCCGTCCCTGTGTACCGACATCGCCCATGGCAGCAGCTTTCATGGCAATGGCCGCGAACTGGCGGTCGGCGATTGCAAGGCGCCTGCCGCACGCGAGGTCAAGGCCTACGCAGGCGTACTGGAAGTGGAGGACCGCTTGCATGAGACAGCGCCCCTGTCAGTCACATTTCCAAAGGCAAAACCGGAAGAATGTCCAGCAATGATGGACGAGGTCTATCCGATTTATTTCGTGCCAGCCCAGGCAGGCTAGCCCCCTCGAACGCGCCATAAAAAACGGCGCGGATTGCTCATGCAATCCGCGCCGTTTCTCTTTTTGATAGCACCCCAGTCATTGCCGGCGTGTCATTTATCGCACGCCAGTCTTTGCTGGCGTGTTTCTCCCCCACTACAACTCTCAACACCTGACAAGCTACTACGCTTGTCAGGCGCCGCTTTACGCTAACTTATTTATGCACCCAGCCGCTTTTCCAGCGCAGCCTTGTGATCTGCCAATTCCTGCGGCAGATGATACGCGAGTTTTTCAAACAACTCCGTATGCAATTTCAACTCTTCCACCCACGCGGCCTTGTCGATCGAGGTGATGGTGTCGAACTGTTGCTGCGTGAAGGGCAAGCCATCCCAGTTCAGATCGCCATACTGCGGCGTCGTGCCGAACAGGTTTTCCACGCCGCCCGCCTTGCCTTCGATACGCTCAAGCATCCATTTCAGCACGCGCATGTTGTCGCCGAAGCCAGGCCAGACGAATTTGCCAGCCTCGTCCGTGCGGAACCAGTTGACGCAATAGATCTTCGGCAGGGCAGCCGGGTTGACTTTGCCCACCTTGACGCCCATGTCCAGCCAGTGCTGGAAGTAATCGCTCATGTTATAGCCGATAAACGGCAACATGGCAAATGGATCGCGGCGCACGACACCCATCTGGCCCACGGCGGCGGCCGTTGTTTCCGAACCCATGGTGGCGGCCATGTAGACGCCTTCAACCCAGTTGCGCGCTTCGGTGACCAGCGGCACGGTGGTCGAGCGGCGGCCGCCAAAGATGAAGGCCGAGATCGGCACACCGGCCGGGTCGTCCCAGGCCGCGTCGATCACCGGGTTTTGCGTTGCCGCAACAGTGAAGCGTGCGTTCGGGTGCGCCGCCTTGGTGCCGGACGCTGGCGTCCAGTCCTTGCCCTGCCAGTCGATCAAATGGCTAGGCGCTTCTTTCGTCAAACCTTCCCACCAGACGTCGCCGTCGTCCGTCAGCGCCACGTTGGTGAAGATCGTGTTGTCGCGCATGGAGGCCATGCAGTTGTAATTGGTTTTTTCGTTGGTGCCCGGCGCCACGCCGAAGTAGCCCGCTTCCGGATTGATGGCATACAGGCGGCCATCCGCGCCCGGCTTGATCCAGGCGATATCGTCGCCGATGGTGGTCACTTTCCAGCCGTTAAAACTTGCCGGCGGGATCAGCATGGCGAAGTTGGTCTTGCCGCAAGCCGAGGGGAACGCCGCCGCCACGTAGTGCTTCTTGCCTTCCGGCGATTCCACGCCGAGGATCAGCATGTGTTCGGCCAGCCAGCCCGGATTGTTGTCCGATGCTTGCGCTTCCTGGTAGCCCATGTTCGAGGCGATGCGCAGGGCGAAACATTTCTTGCCCAGCAAGGCGTTACCGCCATAGCCCGAACCGAAGGACCAGATTTCACGCGTTTCCGGGAAATGCACGATGTACTTGGTGCTGTTGCACGGCCATTTCACGTCAGCCTGGCCAGCAGCCAGCGGTGCGCCCACGCTATGCACGCACGGCACGAACTCGCCATCGGTGCCCAGCACGTCGTACACGGCACGGCCCATGCGGGTCATGATCTTCATGTTGACGGCGACATACGGCGAGTCGGACAGTTCCACACCGATGTGCGCGATCGGCGAGCCCAGCGGGCCCATCGAGAAGGGCACGACGTACATGGTGCGGCCGCGCATGCAGCCGTCGAACAGGCCGTTCAAGGTGTGGCGCATCTCGCCAGGCTCGGTCCAGTTATTCGTCGGGCCGGCCGCTTCTTTCGTTGCCGAGCAGATATACGTGCGGTCTTCGACGCGGGCCACGTCGCTCGGATCGGAGCAGGCCAGGTAAGAATTCGGGCGCTTTTCGGCATTCAGTTTTTTCATGGTGCCGCTGGCAACCATTTCAGCGCACAGGCGCTCGTACTCTTCTTGCGAACCATCGCACCAGTAAATACGATCTGGCTTGGTCAGCGCGGCAATGTCGGCCACCCAGTTGATCAGTTTCTGTTGTTTAATATAAGCTGGGACGTTGAGTGCGGCGACGCCACCCATGACGGGCTGATTCATATTACCTCCAATACCAATAAAAGAAATTCTGGTCGTTCCGGCAAGACGGGCAGCATCGTCGAGAGGTGGCTGCGGCTCACTGCGGGCGGTGTGCTCACGCGGGCAGGGCTCTGGTGTCGTTTACCTGGATCATGCACCCAGGCTGCAGGAACAGTTTGCGCTATAACTATAATCAGGAAGCTTCAAAAGTGCCGGCGATTGTACACCCGCTAAACAGCTATTCTCGCAAAAATGTAGGAGAATAGCTTGACTAATGTAGTAGGCTATTCAGCATTTCCCGTATCCTGTTATTTCCCTACCAAATCCTCACTAAAATCGGCCATCCACCATGAAAATTGCCATACTTGATGATTACCAGGATGCCGTGCGCGGCCTCGATTGTTTCCAGTTGCTCGATGGCCACGAGGTCAAAGTGTTCAGCAATACGGCGCGGGGCCTGGGCCAGCTGGCGATCCGCCTGGCGCCGTTCGACGTGCTGGTGCTGATCCGCGAACGCAGCAGTTTCAACCGGGCCTTGCTGTCGAAACTGCCGAATTTGAAACTGATTTCGCAAACGGGCAAGGTCAGCGGACACATCGATGTGCCGGCCGCCACCGAGCTGGGCATCGCCATCGCGGAAGGCATCGGCTCGCCCACGGCGCCGGCCGAACTGACGTGGGCGCTGATCATGGCGGCGCAGCGCAAGATCGTGCCGTACGCGCAACATTTACAAGAGGGACTGTGGCAGACGTCGTCGCTGGAGCCAACGCGCAACACCCTCGGCACGGTATTGAAAGGGCGCACCCTGGCAATCTGGGGCTACGGCAAGATCGGTCAATTGATCGCCGGCTATGGCCGCGCCTTCGGCATGACCATCCTCGTGTGGGGCAGCGAAGCGAGCCGCGCCGCGGCCGTGGCGGCCGGCGATACGGCGGCAGAGTCGCGCGAGGCCTTCTTCGAGCAAGCCGACGTCTTGACCTTGCACCTGCGCCTGTCCGACGCCACGCGCGGGCTGGTAACAAGCCTGGACCTGGCGCGCATGAAGCCCACTTCCCTGTTCGTCAACACCAGCCGCGCCGAGCTGGTCGCCGATGGCGCGCTGGAAGCGGCGCTGCCACAGGGGCGCCCGGGCGCCGCCGCGCTGGACGTGTTTACGGACGAGCCGCTGCCGCCAGGCTCGCCATTGCTGCTGCTGCCGAACGTGCTGGCCACGCCACACCTGGGCTACGTCGAGCGTGACAGCTATGAGCTGTATTTCCGCTACGCCTTGCAAAACATCGTTGATTTTACGCAGGGTCAATGCACGCGCCTGCTCAATCCCGAAGCATTGCAGCATGCGCGGCAAGCCCCTCAGGAGCGCTGAAAGCCCTTCAACAGGTCCGGCTCGCCCGTGATGCGGATGGCGGGCGCGGGCTGCACGTGCCGGCCGCGCCACAGGCCGGCCCAGCCGGGCGGCCAGGCGATGTCCGGCCCACGGTACGGCGCCACGCCCGCGCGCACGGCCACGACCGGCACGGGCGGCATCTCGGGCAAGGGTTCGCCTGGCGTGCGCTGCATGTCCAGGCTGTACATGTAATGGGGCAATAAGGCGTCGCAGATGCGGCCAAACCAGTCGCTATGGTCGTCGTCGCGTCCCAGCGCCTGCGCCAGGCCTTGCGGATCGAAACGGGCCAGGGCATCGATCAACTCGCCAGTGGTGGCGCCGGGCGTGTCGCCCCAGCCCATCACGGGGTTGACGTTGTAATCGGCGCCCGAACCATACCAGCCTTCGCGCCAGGGGCGTTGCATCCAGTCGCGCGGTCCCGTAAACAAATGCCAGCGCCAGTGCAGGCCCGACGGCTTGGGCCAGGAATACAGATACAGTTTTTGATAGCCGGCCTGATGCAGTTCGCGCACCATGGCCATCAGGCGCGCGTGCGGCATGCGGTCCGGCGGCGCGCGGCGAAACAGGATCGCTTCGCCATCGGCAAACTGCACATCGTCGGTCGACAGGTTCAGGTCCAGGGTCCGCGCTTCGCTGCCGAAACGGGCGGCGATCCAGCCCGTCAGCAAATTGACGGACGTGATCACCCCGTAACCGCGGTGGCGGTGAAAAATGACGGTGCCGGGAGCGAGCGCTTTCATACGGAGTCGGGGTGGCAGGCAAACAAAGAAACCAGTGTACTCACAGATGGCCAAATTTTCCAGATGCGGCGCAGTAGCAAGGCGGCAAGCACGCTGCCCCATCTGCGGCAGCATTCACGCAACGTTGCCAATCCACGCTATCATGCGCGTCATTCTCCACTGACATCGTGACCACATCATGACTTTGCGCATACTCGCCACTGGCGGCACTTTCGACAAACACTACAACGAATTGAACGGTACCCTGGGCTTTTCCGACAGTCATTTGCCGGCAGCGATTGCCCGCGCGCGCATGACGGCGCCCGTGGCGCTGGAGCAATTGCCCCTGCTCGATTCGCTCGACATGCAGGATGCGGACCGTCAGCGCGTGCTGGCCTCGTGCCGCGCGGCGCAGGAGAAAGCCATCGTCATCATCCACGGCACCGACACCATGCGCGAAACAGCGCAAGTGCTGGGCGCGGCGAACCTGCAGCAAACGGTGATTTTGACGGGGGCCATGATTCCCTACGAAATCGACAACTCCGATGCCTTGTTCAACCTGGGCTTTGCCTGCGGCGTGGCGCAAACCTTGCCAGCCGGCGTGTACGTGGCCATGAATGGCCAGATCTTCGCCTGGGACAATGTGCAAAAGAACCGCGCCGCCGGCGTATTCCAGCCCTTGTAAGCCAATGCCCGACAGCGCACGACAGTCAGACCGACACACGGTCTGACTGGCACGCTGTCACAATTCGACCAGCCCGTTTTAACGGGCTTTTTTTACGTTTTTTTGCCTTTCAAAAATTCTGCAAAGCCGCAGATTTCGTCGAATTATTGCAGGTAAAACATCAAATTGCCAATACAATAATTTTATGTTGTAAAAAAACGCCATTCATCATTTTTAAAAACACCGATATTATTAAATATAAAACTGCAATTTAACAATTAACTTGAATATTCTTCTGTATCCATAATTTATTGCCAAATCCGACACGGTTGATATGCATTTTTTCTTGCTGAGACGACATAATGTTCGCCTCGACAAGTCAAAAGTGCATTTATAACAATATTGCGCTAAGTAGTCTTCCACTTCCCACCGACGTGGTTCCGCCTACCGTACACGAGCACTGCTGGTCATCTATCCGATGGCTTATACGTGCTCGTGTACTGCTTGTCGTTATTAAAACTACTACGGAGTAATTGTTACAATGGCATTTAAAGAAAAAATTGGCGTGCGCAGCGTACGCCTGGCCCTGACCGTTCTGGCAGGTAGCGTCTTGTTCTCTGGCCAATCCATGGCGGACGAAGCAATTCAAAAAGTTGAAATTACCGGTTCGAGCATCAAGCGTATCGCTGTCGAAGGCGCCTTGCCTGTACAGCGCCTGTCGCAAGAAGCGATCGCCAAATCGGGCGCCACTTCGGTAGCCGACCTGATCCAGGCACTGCCAGCCATGCAAGGCTTCACCATCGGCGCAGTCGCCGCTGGTTCGAATTCGGGCGGCAATACCAGCGCATCGCTGCACGGTATCGGCGAGACCTACACCCTGGTGCTGTTGAACGGCCGCCGCATCGCGCCACAAGGTTCCGGCACCACGGTCAACCTGAACGCCATCCCGATGAGCGCCGTTGAGCGCGTCGAAGTCCTGACCGACGGCGCTTCGGCCCTGTACGGCTCGGACGCCATCGCCGGCGTAGTCAACTTCATCCTGAAGAAAAACCAGCAAGGCGCCACCCTGGAAGCCACTTACAGCGCTCCGGAAGCCAAGGGCGGCAACACCTGGAATACCAGCGTCACCTATGGTTTCGGAGACCTGGACGAAGACCGCTTCAACGTGCTGGTCTCGTACCGCCACGACGAGCAGTCGAAACTGCGCGCTACCGACCGTACGTTCGCCGATAGCTCGTACCTGAAATTCGCCCGCGGCGGCAAGAACTACATCTGGGACCGCACCAGCACCTCGGCTGCACCAGCAGGCGCCACCGTTGCCTACAAGACAAAAGACAGTGTCTCGACCGCATTCACGCCTTACCTGGAGATGACCGGCGAATGCCCTACAGGTTTCGACCTCACCACCAGCAATGCACGCGCTTGCGGTTTCGACACCGGTTCCACCGTGGAAATCGTGCCGCAATCGAAACGCGACAGCCTGTTTACCAAAGGCACGTACAAGCTGAACGACAACCTGAACGCGTTCGCCGAAGTCGCCTACTCGCGCTTCGACCTGACCGCGCGTATCGCCGCCAATCCGATTCCGATTTCGATCGCCAAGGACAGCGCGCTGTACAACACCTATGTGTCGCCCTACCTGACGCCAGCGCAACGTGCCGACGTCAAGTCGGTCACCGCCAACTACCGTACGACGGACTTCGGTCTGCGCGCCAGCAACACCATCACCGAAACCAAGCACATGGTGGTGGGCGTGGAAGGTGAACTGGGCGCCTGGAACTTCGAAAGCGGCCTGACCTGGTCGCAAAACTCGATCGACGAGCGCTACACGGGCGGTTACGCAACAAATCAAGGCTTCAAGGACATCCTCGCCAATCCGGATTTCAATCCGTTTGCAACAACGCAAAAGCCATCCGTGCAGTCGCAAATCGCTGGCGCGCAGTTCATCGGTTCGATCCGTACCGCATCGACCACCATGCGCGGCGTCGACACGCACGGTTCGCGTGAACTGTTCGACCTGCCAGGCGGCAAGGCCAGCCTGGGTATCGGTGGCGATTACCGCACCTACCGCTATGAGCAGTCGCCAGACAGCAACGGCACGTCGAAAGATATCTACAACTTCAACACCTCGCCTGCCTACGACTTGAGCCGCGATACCTATGGCGCTTTCGTCGAATTGCTGGCACCGCTGACCAAGTCGTTCGAAATGACCGTTGGCGGCCGTTACGATGCCGTCAAGGCGATCGATGACAAGCTGAACAGCAAAACTGTCGGCAAAAAAGACAGCGCCAATACCTACAAGGTATCGGCACGCTGGCAGCCGGTACAAACCGTGCTGATCCGCGGTTCCTACGGCACGGGCTTCAAGGCGCCAAGCATGCTGGACCTGGCACAGCCATTGGTCACTGCAGGCTTTACTGCCAAGAAATTTGATTGCCCTTACCCAGGTACGGCACTGTGCCGCGCGGAAGCAACGCAATACAACGCCATGTCGGAAGGTAATCCTGAGCTGCAATCGGAAAAATCGAAACAGTTCACCCTGGGCTTCCGTGTCGAGCCTAGCGCGGCCTTCTCGTTCGGCGCCGACCTGTGGGATGTGAAACTGCGTAATGCCGTATCGGAAATCACCGAAGCGCAGGCATTTGCCGATCCAGTCAAGTACGCGACGAGCTTCACGCAATATATCGAACCGTCGACCGGCAATCCCTACTACGCGTTCAAGAAACTGTCGGTCAACATCGGCAAGAAGGAATACCGTGGTATCGACTGGGATCTGTCGGCCAACCACAAGTTTGACTTCGGCAAGCTGACCGCCCAACTGAGCGGTACGCACATGTTGCACGCGAACTACACCAAAGCTGGTAGCGACAATATCTACACCAGCAACATGGACTTCTTCGGCGATACCAACGAAGTCACGTTCCGCAACCTGATGAAGCTGACGACGACCCTGGATACGGGCCGCCTGAGCAACACGGTAACGGTCAACTACCGTAACGGCTACACCGATGCGGCAGCTACCGTGTACGACGTGGCCACCAAAAAAGAAGTGAAGGATTTCCGCCTGCAAGTTCCGTCGTACACCACGTTCGACTGGCAAGCGCGTTTCGCCTTTGACAAGCAAACCACGATCCGCGCAGGCATCAAAAACCTGTTCGACCGTGCACCGCCGCTGTCGCTGCGCTCTTCGTCGGGCCACCAGGTTGGTTTCGACCCACGCTACGCCGATCCAATGATGCGTTCGTTCTACATCACCGGCAACTACAAGTTCTAATTTGACGTTGTAAATTAGCTTGTCTCGAAAGCGCCTTGCACCTCACCGTGCAAGGCGCTTTTTTTATGCAGCAACACATTGCATAGGCGAAAAAAAAGGAGCCGCAGCTCCTTTTCCGTACCGGCATGACTGCGCTTATGCAGTCGCTTCGCCGCCCAATGCCTCGACCACGTCGGCCATCAGCTTGGAGAGCTCGCCCGTCATCAGCATCACGTCGCCGTCGAAACGCTCTTCGTCGTTCTTCGTGCTCGATTCCGTTTCCTTGATCACGTCCAGCGGCTTGACGCTCTTGATGGCCAGCGACTCCGTCAGCACGAACGAAATCTTGTCGTTCCACGTCATGGCCAGGCGCGTGCACTGCTTGCCGGCCGCGATATGGCGGCGCACGTCGTCCGCTTCCAGCGTGTGGCGCACGTAGCGCACGGTGGCCTTGCTCTCGCCCGTGGCGCGCAATTCCGTATCCATGTCGACCGTGAAGCCGGCCGGCGCATCGTCCGCTTGCAGCCATTCCGTCATCACCGCCACGGGCGAGCGCTGCACGCGCAGGCTTTCCAGCGGCAGTTTGTCGACGGCTTTGAGCAGCAGCTTGATGACTTCATCGGCTTTTGCCGGGCTGGCGGCATCGACCACCAGCCAGCCATTGACGGGATCGATCCACGTCCAGACGTTGCTGCGGATGCTGAAGGCGCGCGGCAGCAGCTCGTCGGCCACGCGTTCCTTCAATTCCTTCATGGCCTTTTTACCAGGCGCAAACCCTTGCGCTTCTTCCATCTCGGCAGCGCGGGCCTTGGCCACCTGGTTGATGACGGTCGCTGGCAGCAGTTTCTTTTCCGTGCCCAGCAGGATCAGCATCTGCTTGTTGACCACGTGGACCAGGCCGCCGTTCGGGCGTGGCGTATCCCAGCCCTGGCGCATCAGATCCATGCTGGTCGCCGGCGTAAATTTGTTCGAGGACAAGGCCTCTTCCAGTTGTTCTGGCGTGTAGGCCCATGGTGCGGGCAGGCGGTAAATCTGAAGATTCTTGAACCACATAGTTTTTGTCTTCCGTTTGTTTCAGTAGTGCCAGGGGAACGCCATTCTACACTTTCGACACGGGAATGCCGTCAAAAGCGCGGACTGGCGTGGTGTTGTTGATGCGTGGAGAATGCCGCTACAGGGCGGGAAACAGCTCCGCCTGGGCTGGCGCCTGCCGCATCACGCTGGCCGGATCGGACAAGGTCGAGATGCGCACGCCCAGCAGGCGGATTTTCTTTTCAAATGGCACGCGCCGCAAGCAATCGCGGCTGGCGCGCAGGATGGCGGCGGCGTCCGCCGTGGCGCTGGGCAAGGTGATGTCGCGCGTGACGGTGCTGAAATCCTCGAAGCGCAGCTTGATGCCCACCGTGCGCCCCGCCAGCGACTGTTTGTCGAGGTCGCCGGCCACGCGCGTGCACAGGCTTTCCAGCTTTTCCGACAGGGTGGCGCGGTCGCGCACCACCTGCAAGTCGCGCTCGAACGTCGTTTCGCGGCTGACGGACTTGGTTTCCCGGCTCGTCTGCACGGGCCGCTCATCGATGCCCAGCGCCGCCTGGCGCAGCCAGCCCGTGTACAGGTCGCCAAACTGCGTGCGCAGCATGGCCATGTCGGCCTGCGCCAGCTCGCCGATGGTGACAATGCCCAAGGCTTCCAGCTTGGCCGTCGCCTTCGGGCCGATGCCGTTGATCTTTTTCGCCGGCAAGGGCCACACGCGCGTGGCGATATCTTCGGGCGACAAAATGGTGAGCCCGTCGGGTTTTTCCAGGTCAGAACAGATTTTCGCCAACAATTTGTTCGGCGCCAGGCCGATCGAGCACGACAGGCCCGTCGCCTCGGACACCGCCGCCTTCAGGTGCGCCGCCATGGCCGGCGCCTGCTCACCGTATTCGGTCAGATCGACATAGATTTCATCGATGCCCACGTTCTGGATGATGGGGCACAACCGGGCCACGGCCTGCTTGAAGCGGGCCGAATATTCGCGGTAAGCCTCGAAATCGGCCGGCAGCAGGATGCTGTCGGGCGCGAGCTTGGCCGCCTTCATGATGCCCATGGCGGAAAACACGCCAAAGGCGCGCGCCGCGTAGGTCGAGGTGGTGACGACGCCGCGCCCCACGTAGTCGCGCATGCGCGCAAATTGCCGCGTGCCATCTTCCTGCAGCACGGGCTGCTGCAAGCGCCCGCCGCCGATGACGACGGCTTCGCCGCGCAATTCCGGATATTTCAACAGTTCCACAGAGGCGAAGAAGGCGTCCATGTCCAAGTGGGCTATCCAGCGGCGGGTTTCAGGCAATGTAGGGGCAGATGCGGTCAAGGACACCTCGCGGCGGGATGCTATCGGATACTGTAATTATATACAGTATCGCTGCAAATGCCAGTGGATGCAAGCAATGGGACGGTATTGATTGAAATCATGATTGGCTTTTCTATTTAGCAAGAATAGAATCGCTGCACAACAACGAAACCTAGGGAGTTGCCTTGTCCACTGTACCTCACGTCTTACGCCGACTGGCCGTCTGCTCATCCATCCTGCCGGCCGTGCTTCTCTCCACCTTGGCGCCATCCGCGCTGGCCGACACCACCACCATAACCACCAGTGCACCGGTCGCCGCCAAGACGGCTTGGCAGGAAACGCGCCACGGCACGGTCGTCACGGATGACTACCGCTGGCTGCAAAAGAAAACCGATCCTGCCGTGATCGACTACCTGAATGCGGAAAACGCCTACACGGCCGCCGTCACGGCGCCGATCCAGCCGCTGGCCGACAAGGTGTATGCGGAAATCAAGGGCCGCATGCAGGAAGTGGACCTGTCCGTGCCCGCGCGCCAGGGCAATTTCTACTATTACACGCGCGTGGAAGCGGGCAAGCAATACCCGATTCACTGCCGCCGCCCCGTCGGCGCCAGTGGCGCCTACGATGCGCAGGCGGCTGAAGAAATCCTGCTGGACCAGAATCAATTGGCCGAAGGCCACAAATTCTTTGCCGTGCGCGCCTTCAGCGTCAGCCCGAATGAACAGTTGCTGGCCTACACCACCGACACGACGGGTTTCCGCCAGTACGAGTTGCATGTCAAGGATTTGAAAACGGGCAAACTGCTGGGCGACAGCATGCCGCGCGTGACATCGCTGGCGTGGGCAGCGGACAACGCCACCCTGATGCTGGCGCAGGAAGACGCTACCACCAAGCGCTCGGATCGATTGTTCCGCCTGGCCCTGGGCGGTGCGCCGCAACAGGTCTACCACGAGCCGGTGGAACAGTTCGCCATCAACGTGGGTCGCACGCGCGACAAGCAATTCTTCGTGCTCACCTCGGGCAGCACGGATACCAGCGAAGTGCTGCTGCTGCCAACGAGCAAGCCGCAAGGCATCTTTCAATCCGTGCTGAAACGTGAAAAAGGCCACCGCTACGGCATCGAGCACCGCGACGGCCAGCTGTATATTCTGACCAACAAGGAGGCGAAGAATTTCCGTGTCGTCAGCGCGCCCTTGTCCGCGCCGCAGCCGAAGAACTGGAAGCCGGTCGTGCCGCACAACAAGTATGCCGTGATCCAGTCCATCGACGTCTTCCAGGGTTACCTGGTGGTGATGGAAAAGGCGCGCGCCCTGAACCGCGCCCGCATCCTTGATTTTGCGCAAAAGAATTGGAAGACGGTGCAGTTCGACGACCCCGTCTACCTGGCCACGGCGGCCGGTACGCCGGAGTTTTCCGCCACGCAATTTCGCATGTCTTACCAGTCTCCCGTTACGCCACCCACCGTCATCGACGTCAACATGCAGGATGGCAAGCGCACGGTGCTCAAGCAGCAGGAAATCGTCGGCGGCTTTGACGGCAGCCGCTACACGACGCAGCGCTTGTGGGTCAAGGCGCGCGATGGCGTGCAAGTGCCGCTGTGGATTGTCTACAAGAAAGGCGTCAAGCTCGACGGTTCCGCGCCGCTGCTGCTGTACTCGTATGGTTCGTATGGCATTTCCACGGAAGCCAGTTTTGCCATCAGCCGCATCAGCCTGCTGGAACGGGGCGTCATCTATGCGCAGGCGCATATCCGCGGCGGCACCGACATGGGTGAAGCCTGGCATGAGGACGGCATGCTGATGAAGAAGAAAAACACCTTCAATGACTTCATCGACAGCGCCGACTATCTGGTGCGCGAAAAATGGACCAGCCCGAACCGCCTGATCATCCAGGGCGGCAGCGCGGGCGGCTTGCTGATGGGCGCCGTCGTCAACATGCGCCCCGACCTGTTCCACGCCGTGCACGCAGCCGTGCCGTTTGTCGACGTGATGAACACCATGATGGACGCCAGCCTGCCGCTGACCACGGGAGAATATCTGGAATGGGGCGACCCGAACCAGAAGGCCGCGTACGACTACATGCTCAGCTACTCGCCATACGACAACATTGCGCGCAAGAATTATCCCGCCATGCTGGTGACGACGGGCCTGAACGACAGCCAGGTCATGTACTGGGAACCGGCAAAATACGTGGCCAAGCTGCGCGCATATAAGACGGATGGCAATCCCCTGCTGCTGAAAACGAATATGGGTGCCGGCCACGGCGGTGCGTCGGGCCGCTACAACGCCATTGCCGAGAACGCATTCAATATGGCGTGGATGCTGTCGCAGTGGAATATCACGGAATAATGTGAAAAAAGCGCTTGCAGAAGGATTTTAGCCGTCCTATAATAGCGCCTCTTCCAGACGTGGTGACAAACGTCGGGATGGTTTTCTGAGACAAGCAACGGGTGCTTAGCTCAGTTGGTAGAGCGGCGCCCTTACAAGGCGTAGGTCGGGAGTTCGAGCCTCTCAGCACCCACCAAATCAGAAAACTGTCCAGTGCTTCATGGATCAGCAACACAGATCATACGAGCTTGGAGTGGTAGTTCAGTTGGTTAGAATACCGGCCTGTCACGTCGGGGGTCGCGGGTTCGAGTCCCGTCCGCTCCGCCAATAAAAGAAAAGCCCTTTGGTTCCCAGAACCGAAGGGCTTTTCCCATTTCAGAAGCCAAAAACACGCCTATCCCCCCTCGCCTGAACATTTTTGCGCTTTTCAGCAAAAAAACTGCCATTCGCCGTCAAGAATAGTTGCACAAGCACGAAAGCGCCCCCTATAATAGTGCCTCTTCCAGACGTGGTGACAAACGTCAGGATAGTTTTCTGGGTATGCGGGTGCTTAGCTCAGTTGGTAGAGCGGCGCCCTTACAAGGCGTAGGTCGGGAGTTCGAGCCTCTCAGCACCCACCACCAAAACAGAAAATTATCCAGTGCTTCATGGATCAGCAACACAGATCATACGAGCTTGGAGTGGTAGTTCAGTTGGTTAGAATACCGGCCTGTCACGTCGGGGGTCGCGGGTTCGAGTCCCGTCCGCTCCGCCAATAAAAGAAAAGCCCTTTGGTTCCCAGAACCGAAGGGCTTTTCCCATTTCTGGACAGCAAATGCTCTAGAATCAGCGCTACCCTGACTCCACCCCTGCCCGCATGCGCTTGCCCCGTAGTATTCACCCCTACCTCGCCCTGCGACTGCGCCTGGCCCATCATGCTTTGCTGCAATTTGCCGCCAGCCTGGCCAGTTCCATGGAAATTCTCGTGTTCCTGGCCGGTCCCGTCCTGCTGGGTCTGCTCAGCGTCATCGCCCTGCCCGGCTTTCTCGCCATGACACTGCCCTGGCCCGCCGCTTTGAGCCTGCTGGCCGCGCAAGCCTTGCTCACGTGCCTGCCCGCGTGGCTGCTGCGCAAGCGATTGTTGCCGGCCAGTACCGCCGCCTGGCTGCGCCAACTGCCCTTGCCGCCGCGCCTGCGCTGGCAGGCCGACATCGCCGTGGCCGGCCTGCTGATGCTGCCGCTGGGCCTCGCCTATGCCGTCTCGGCCGCCATCTGGCTGATACAGTCGCCGCCCTGGCTGCGCACTATCGTCGCGCCCGGCATGGCCGCCACCCTCATCATCTGGCTGCTGGCGTGGATATTGACGAGCGGCATCATCGCGCTGCGCCTGCGCGCACCCCGCCCCGCCCAAGGGGCGCGCCCGCCCACGATGACGACCTACGTGCCGCAACGCCACCGCTGGCACAGCGTATTCCTGTGGCGCCAGCTGTTCTGGCTGCCGTTCTGGCGCAACGAAAATGTGATCGGCCTGCAGCAAAGCGTGCTGCTGGCCACGGCTGGCGCCAGCATGCTGGCCTGGCTGCTGCGCACACCGCTCGTGCCCGCGCCGCTGCTTGGCTTGCTGGCCAGCGCCAGCCTGGTCATTCTGACGGACCGGGGCGACAAGGCCGTGCGCGAGCAGATCGCCGTGCTGCGTCCCACCTTGGACGCCTGGCCCCTGGCCAGCACGGGCTTGACGCGCCTGGCCTGCGCGGCCAGTCTGCTGCCGGCGTTTGCCGTGCTGCTGGCGGGTGCTTTCTTGCTGTACGTCATCGATCCGTCAGTCCTGCAGCAGCGCGTGACCAGCGTGTATGCCCTCACTGCCAGCGCCGCCCTGCTGGCCATCGTCGGCCTGCCCCGCCTGACGGCGCGCGGGCGGGTCGTCCTCGTCGTCCTGTCCATCCTTGCCTTGAGCGCCATCGGAAGCGAATTATGGAATTGAACCTGCCTTCTCCCGTGCTGCACATCGAGCACCTTGATTTTCACTTTCCCACGCACAGCGTCTTCCAGGGATTCAATCTGCAATGCGGCCCCGGCATCAACTGGCTGCGTGGCGCGAACGGGGCCGGCAAGACGACCTTGCTGAAGCTGGCGGGCGGCGCCCTGCTGCCCGCGCGCGGCGCTATCCGCCTGGACGATATCGACAGCGGCTGCATGCCGTTAGCCTACCGCGCGCAAGCTTTCTATTGCGGCGGCGACCTACCCGCCCTGCCCTGGCTGCAAGTGCACGAGTTTCTCGACCTGCACCTGGCCCTGTATCCGGGCTGCGACCAGTCCCTGCTGAACGACGAGTTGAGCGCGTTTGCCCTGACGTCCACCTTGCAGCAGAGCATCACCGCCCTGTCCCTGGGCCAGCATAAAAAACTGCAACTGGCGCTGGCACTGGCCTTGCCCGTGCGCCTGCTGCTGATCGATGAACCGTTCAATGGCCTCGATGCCTCCGCCATGGCGTACTTGCGCCAGCGCTTAGCCGAGCCATCCCGCCTGGCGCGCCAGTGCATCGTGCTGACCAGCCACCTGGCGCCCGACGTGCCACTGGCGGCGACGGTGGAAATATAGACAGGAAATACAGCTTTGCAGATCGACCAAGGACAGCTTACGATGCCGTGTTGCAAAAACCGGCGATCCCGGTGCAGCCACCACCATAAAACGGCGCGGTTATTCACCGCGTCCAGCCTATTCTTGGAGATCAGCATGTTGAACACCCACCGCCGCGCCCTGGCCATCCTGTGCGCCGCCTTTGCCACCTCCGCCATCGCTGCCGGCCCCACGGGCACGGCCGCCGACTACGGCAGCAGCGCCCCACGCGCCGCCGCCCAGCGCAGCATCGAGCTGCAGCCCGACACGCGCCACATCAACGTCACGCGCGGCGAAACCGTCACCATCGCGCGCGCCGGCCAGCGTTTTACGTGGCACGTGCAAACTTTCAGCAACAAGACCGTCTTCGCCCTGAGCGACATCGCGCCGAAGGACATGGCCGTCGACGGTATCCAGGTGTATGTGGCCGCCAATCCGCAGTACGCGGGCAGCTGAGCTTCAGCATAAACACCACGGCACGGAAGCGCGGCATCGACAGCGGCGTTGGGGCACTGCTACAATGAGAATCGTTATCATTTACGGCATGTTAGCAACGCCGTCCTGCCCTTCCTGCCGACTGTCTCCCGTGGTTGCACGTTATTACCGAGAACTGCTGAATTTTTGCCTGCGCAGCCTGAAGGATCGGGCGGCCGCCGCTGACGTAGTGCAGGAAAGTTATGCCCGCTTCCTCAGCATGCAGCGCGCGGGGCAAGCCATCGCCGAGCCACGCGCCCTGCTGCACCAGACGGCGCGCCGCCTGCTGATCGATGGCCACCGCCGCCGCGCCGTGCGCGACCATGACGAGCTCGACATCTTGCTGGAAACGCAGCAGCCTTCTGCGCCCGCGCATGCGCAGCCGGAAGAAATCTATGCCTATGAGGAATATGCCACGGCCATCGCCCGCGCCATCGAAGCCTTGCCACCGCGCTGCCGCGAAGCATTCATCCTGAACCGTTTCGATGGCCTGTCGCACCAGCAAGTGGCGGACCAGATGGGCATTTCGCGCAATATGGTGGCGCAGCACATCATGCGCGGCGTGCTCGCCTGCAAGGCCGTGGAAGAGCGCATGCAGGAGACGCAGCCATGAGACCATCGGATCGCCACGACAGCGCCGCCTTCCTCGCGCAACAGCCCGCGCTGGACGTGCAGGCCGCCGACTGGCTGGTGCGCCGCCAGGATGGCCTCGACGATCGCGAGGAAGCGGCCTTCCAGCAATGGCTGGCCGCCAGCGCGGCGCATGCAGCTGCCTACGCACAACTGACCCGCGCATGGTATGGCCTCGGTGCATTGCCGGACGCCACCATCGCCCGCCTGCGTCCCGTACCCGTCAGCAAGGCGGCGCCATCGCCGCCCCGCCTTGCCTGGCTGATGCAACTGTGCCAGCCCATGCGCCTGGCTGGCGCCGCCGTCGTTTGCGCCGTGCTGGCGGGCGGCTGGCAATACTGGCTGCATCAGCCCGTCTACAGCGCCAGCTTTGCCAGCGCGCGCGGCGAACAATTGACCGTGGAATTGCCCGACGGCAGTACCTTGCGCCTGGACACAGCCACGCGCGCCGACGTCACCCTGTACCGCCAGCGCCGCGAAGTGCGCCTGCCGGAAGGCCAGGCCCTGTTGACGGTCGCGCCCGACAAGACCCGCCCGTTCGAGGTGCTGGCCGGCCCCGTACGCGTCACCGTGCTGGGCACGCGCTTTAGCGTGCGCCATACGCATAGCGGCCTGTACGGCGATGGCGCCAATGTGCAAGTGGAACATGGCATCGTGCGCGTGGCGGGCAACGGCGCACCGCTGGTGCTGACGGCGGGCCAGGCCGTGCGTAGCGATGCGGCGGGCAAGCTGGGAGCGTTGACGAATGCCACGCCCGAGGATGCCCTGCTGTGGCGCGAAGGCCGTGCGCATTTCAACAACACGCCACTGCGTGTAGCCCTGGCCGAGTTCGAACGCTACGGCCCGACGCACTTGCGCCTGGGCGATGCGGCCGTGGGCGAACTGCGCCTGAACGGCAGTTTCAAACTGCGCGAAGTGGCATCCTTCCGCCGCGCCCTGCCGCAAGTGCTGCCCCTGCGCCTGCACGAAGAAGGCGGCAGCACCGTCATCACGGCCGCGCCGTAAATTTTTTTGCGATTGACCTCAACTGTTTGGCAGTTCGTGCGTCTTCATTGGTAATGATTCGTATTTATGTTTACTTTTGGAGAAGAGCCCCGATGTCTTGCCCGCGTACCGTTTCCCCGTTCCACCTCGCTCCCCTCACCCTGGCCATCGCCCTGGCCGCCATCGGCGCCACGCCCTCGCTGCACGCCCAGGCCTTGACCACGGAATCCGTCGTCACGGTGGCCGTGCCGGCGCAGGCGCTGGGCACGGCCTTGAATACCCTGGCGCGCCAGGCGGGATTGCAACTGATGGTGCACCCTGACCTGGTGGCCGGCAAGCAGGCACCCGCAGTCAGCGGGCAATTGTCCCCGCGCCAGGCGCTCGAACGCTTGCTGGCCGGTACGGGCCTGGTGGCGCAAGTGGAAGGTAACGACGTGATCATCCGCGCCGGGAGCATTGCCGCGCCGGAAAAGACCATGGCGCCCGTCACCGTCAGCGCGGCGCAGGAACGTGACGGCACCACAGAAGGCAGCGCCTCTTACACCACGGCGTCGATGCAGACGGCCACGCGCTTGCCCCTGTCGATCCGCGAAACGCCTCAGTCCGTCAGCGTCGTCACGCGCCAGCAGATGGACGAGCAAAACATCGTGCAGCAGGAAGACCTCGTCAAGCGCACCACGGGCCTGACCTTCGTGCAATACGGTCCGTCCGGCAGCGATACCAACGGCTTCTTTGCGCGCGGCGCCAGCGTGCAAAACATGCAGGTCGACGGGGTGGCGCGGCTGTTTACGGATTACGTGGGCATCTTCCAGACGAATGACATGGTGATCTATGACCGCGCCGAAGTGGTGCGCGGCGCCACCGGCCTGATGAACGGCATCGGCACGCCAGGCGCCACCATCAACCTGGTACGCAAGCGTCCCACGGCCACGCCGCAAGCGAGCCTCAAGCTGACGGGCGGCACCTGGGATTACCGCCGCGGCGAAGCCGATATTGCCGGCCCTGTCAACGAGGCACGCACGGTGCGCGCGCGTCTGGTGGCGGCCGTGCAGGAAAACCAGTCGCAAGTCGACTATGAAAAGGAAAAGCGCAAAGTGCTCTATGGCATCGTCGAGGCGGACCTGGCGCCGAATACGCTGGCCACCCTCGGTTTTGCCTGGCAAGACTACAACGCCACAGGCGTGGGTCGCTCGGGCCGCCCCTTCTTTTACACGGACGGCACGCGCACGCACTGGCGCCGCTCCGATTCCTCGGGCGCGCGCTGGGCGTCCACCGACCGCGAAAACCGCAGTTACTTTGCCAGCCTGGAACACCAGTTCGGCAACGGCTGGCGCGCCAAGGCCACGCTGACGCGCGACAGCAGCGACTACACGGAAGTGCCGGGTTGGACCGATGAATTCGGCATCGACAAGGTCACCGGCACAGGCGTGGGGCTGTGGTCGGCCCTGTGGGCAGGCGAACCTGTGCAAGATACGCTGGACATCTATGCGAATGGCCCCGTCGACCTGTTCGGCCGCCGCCATGAACTGGTGCTGGGCGCCACCAGTTCGCGCACGCGCAACGATACGCAAGGCCACGGCCGCTGGTCCTTCCCCGGCTGGAGCAAGGTCATCGAGAATATTTTCACCTGGGATGGCAATACGCCCGTGAAACCGGACAATCCGCCCAACAGCAACATCCATTCCACCGAGCGCACCAACAGCGTCTACGCCACGGCGCGCATCAAGGCGACCGACAGCCTGGCGCTGGTGCTCGGTTCGCGCGTCACCAGCTGGAAGCGTGCGCAATCGGAAACGCCGTACGACAGCAAGGTCACGGACCGTAGCAGCCGCCAGGAAACGGGCGAGTTCACGCCCTACGCCGGCGTCGTCTACGACGTCAGCCGCGACTGGTCCGTGTATGGCAGCTACACGAATATCTTCCAGCCGCAAAACAACAAGGGCGCCGATGGCAGCTACCTCGATCCCCTGCTGGGCAACAGCTACGAAGCGGGCGTGAAAGGCGCACTGCTGGACAACCGCCTCAACGTCACGGCCGCCCTGTACAAAACCAAGCAAGACAATTTTGCCGTGTCGATCCCCGGCGCCTTTGCGCCGGACGGTTCGCAAGCCTACCGCGCCGCCACGGGCACGACCAGCCGCGGCCTGGAACTGGAAGTGGCGGGCCAGCTGGCCACCAACTGGCAAGGCATGGCCGGCTTTGCGCGCAACATGAGCGCCGATTCCGACGGCAAGCAACTCAATACGGAAGTGCCGCAAAGCACCTTCAAAGTCTTCACCAGCTATCGCTTGCCGGAACTGGGCGGCGCCGGCGCGGGCGGCCTGAACGTGGGCGGCGGCGTGCGCTGGCAAAACCATACGCGCTCCGATATGTCCTACCTGGCCTTGCCGGGCGACCCCATCATCCGCCAGGGCAGCTATGTGCTGGCCGATGCCATGCTGCAATACGCGTTCAGCAAAACCGTCAGCGTGTCCGTGAATGTGAATAACCTGTTCGACAAGCAATACCAGGTCAATTCGAACTCCTCGTACTACGGCGAAGGGCGCAACGTGCGCGTGGGGCTGGCATTCAAGATGTAAGGCGCCAGGCGTAAAAAAAACCGGAAGGGCCTCGCGACCGTTCCGGTTTTTTGATACAACTCAATACTTATGCCGTCAACGCTTCTTTCGCTGCCGACTCTTCCACCACTTCGTCGTCGTCCGAGCGGATCAGATGGTCAAAGGCGGACAGGGCTGCCTTCGCACCTTCGCCGGTGGCGATGATGATCTGCTTGTACGGCACCGTGGTGACGTCGCCGGCCGCAAACACGCCGGGGATCGAGGTCTGGCCGCGTGCATCCACTTCGATTTCGCCGTGGCGCGACAACGCTACCGTGCCTCTGAGCCATTCCGTGTTCGGCACCAGGCCGATTTGCACGAAGACGCCTTCCAGCTCGACCTTCTTCGACTCGCCGCTGACCCGGTCCGTGTAGCTCAAGCCATTGACGATCTTGCCGTCGCCGTGGATTTCGGTCGTTTGCGCCGACGTAATCACCGTCACGTTGGGCAGGCTGTGCAGCTTGCGTTGCAGCACCGCATCGGCACGCAGTTCCGCGCCGAACTCGATCAGGGTCACGTGTTTCACGAGACCGGCCAGGTCGATCGCCGCTTCCACACCCGAATTGCCGCCGCCGATCACGGCTACGCGCTTGCCCTTGAACAAAGGACCATCGCAGTGCGGGCAGTAGGCAACACCGTGGTTGCGGTATTCCTTTTCGCCCGGCACGTTGATTTCGCGCCAGCGGGCACCGGTGGCCAGGATGACGGTCTTGGCTTTCAAGATGGCGCCATTCGCCGTTTCAATCTGCACCAACTTGCCCGGCGTCAATTTCGCGGCGCGCTGGGTGTTCATGATGTCGACTTCGTATTCCTTGACGTGCTGTTCCAGCGCCATGGCGAACTTCGGACCATCCGTTTCCTTGACGGAAATGAAATTCTCGATGGCAAGGGTGTCGAGCACCTGGCCGCCGAAACGCTCGGCCAGGACGCCCGTCTTGATGCCTTTGCGGGCCGCGTAGATGGCCGCTGCCGCGCCGGCTGGGCCGCCGCCGACGATCAGCACGTCAAACACGTCTTTCTTGTTCAACGCTTCGGCCTGGCGAGCGCCGGCGTTGGTGTCGAGCTTGGCGAGGATTTCCTCGACATTCGTGCGTCCCTGGCCAAAGTGTTCGCCATTGAGGAACATCATCGGCACGGCCATGATCTGGCGTTCTTCCACTTCTTTCGGGAACACGCCGCCATCGATGGTGGTGACCTTGATGCGCGGGTTGATCACGGCCATGGCATTCAAGGCCTGCACCACTTCCGGGCAGTTATGGCAGGAGAGCGAAATAAACGTTTCAAATTCGTAATCGCCGTCGAGGTTGCGGATCTGCTCGATCACGGCATCGTCGAACTTGATGGTGTGGCCGCCCACTTGCAGCAGCGCCAGCACCAGCGAGGTAAATTCGTGGCCCAGCGGCACACCAGCGAAACGCACGCCGATGTCCGAGCCGGTACGGTTGATGCTGAACGACGGGGCCCGTACGCCAGCGTCAAGGCGCTCGACCAGCGTGATCTTGTCGCTCAACAGGACTATCTCCTGGAGCAATTCCTTCATCTCGCGGGCTTTTGCGCTGTCATCGAGAGAAGCGACCAGCTCAAGCGGATACACCACTTTTTCCAGGTAGGATTTCAGTTGGGTTTTGAGGGTTGCATCTAACATGATTTTTTCTTCCTTTACAAATATTTAGGCGAATGCCGGGCCGGACGCCCGGTCCGGCATCGCGGTAACTACTTGTTTGCTACGTGCTGCATCGAGACTTAGATCTTGCCGACCAGGTCCAGCGATGGGGTCAGGGTTGCTGCGCCTTCCGTCCATTTGGCTGGGCAAACTTCGCCTGGGTGAGCGGCAACGTATTGAGCTGCCTTAACTTTGCGCAACAGTTCCGATGCGTCACGGCCGATGCCGTTGTCATGCACTTCCAGAACTTTGATGAAGCCGTCTGGATTGATGACGAAGGTACCGCGCAGTGCCATGCCTTCTTCTTCGATCATGACTTCGAAATTGCGCGACAGGGTACCGGTTGGGTCGCCGATCAGTGCGTATTGCACTTTCTTGATCGCGTCCGAGGTGTCGTGCCATGCTTTGTGCGCGAAGTGCGAATCGGTCGAGATGCCGTAGACATCGACGCCCAGCTTCTGGAATTCAGCGTGGTGATCGGCCAGATCTTCCAGTTCGGTTGGGCAAACGAAGGTGAAGTCGGCTGGGTAGAAGACGAATACCGACCACTTGCCTTTCAGCGACGCTTCCGTCACGTCGACGAATTTGCCATTGTGGTATGCGGTTGCCTTGAATGGTTTAACTTGGGTATTGATCAGCGACATTTCATTTCCTCTCGTGTGGTGAATCAGTAAGACTCTAGTGTAAGGGGTTTTAACCCATATTCGAAATTGATTGTCACAATAGTTTCAATTAGTTTTAGCTATCACGACATCATGGGAACTCCATGATAGGCAGTTCCCACGCGATTGGATAGCGGTGACAGTGGATACCCCTGCCGCCGCCAGGTGTTTAATTTTTCAGTTCTTCCGGTACCTTGCCGCCGTTTTCCGCCAGCTTGATCATCACCTGGCGATGCAGCCAGATATTCATGCTGGCTGAATCGTTGGTGTCGCCCGTGAAATGCAGCTCTTGCGCCAATTCCTTGCGCGACGCCAGGCTGCTGTCGAGTTGAAGCAATTTCATCAGGTCGACGATGGACGTGCGCCAATTGAGTTTTTCCGCGTTCTTGCTGGCCAGGTCGACCAGCACCACTTCCACGTCCACCACGGGCACGGCAGCCGCTGGCGCAGCAGGTGCAGGTGCGGCCGCCGGTGCTGCGGCAGGTGCTGTCGTGGCGGCGGCCGGCGTGGCTGCCGGGGCAGCGTCGGACGAATGGTGGAAGATCTTGTTGTAGATATTGCTGAAAATGCCCATGAGGTCACCTCGAGTTGAGTGAATGGAAGAAATATTGCCTGCGCACCCCGTTAGCTACCGGTGACAGCAAAGCCGGGCGCAGGCGCCAGCCCGTCGAGTATAAGCCCGTTCAAGCCGGGAGCCCCGTCCCGCAGGCCTGGATGAAATCTGGTGGCGGACGATGCCTGTTTCAAGGGTGCAAGGGCCGCTGCGCGTGCAGCAGCGCATCGAACGCTACGATGGCCAGCGGCGGCGCAAACAGCTCGCCTTGCGCAAAATCGCAGCCGATCTCCAGCAGCAGCGCGCGCTGCTCTTCGGTCTCCACCCCTTCGGCGATGACTTGCAATCCCAGCTTGTGGGCCATGGTGACGATGGCTTCACACAGCACCAGCTCGCTGCTGCCGGGTGCCAGCTTGCGCACCAGCACGCCATCGAGCTTCAGGTAATCGATGCCGCACTGCTGCAGCTGCGTCAGCGAGGCATGGCCGCTGCCGAAGTCGTCCAGGGCGATCTGCAAGCCCGCTTCGCGCAAGTGCTGCAGGCGTGGCGCCATGCTATTGCCACCTGGCAAAAGTACATCTTCGCGCATGTCGAGCACGATGGCCGAGGCCGGCACATCGAGCGCCATCAGCTGACGCAGCCAGGTGCCGGGCGCCTCCACTTCGCGCTGCAGTTCCAGCGGCGACTGGTTCAGGCATAGTTGCAGCCCCGGCAATCCAATGACCTGGCCCTGCGCGCGCCAGCGCAGCAGTTGCGCGGCCGCCGTGCACAGCACCCAGTCGCCGATCTCCACGATCAGGCCGCTGCTTTCGGCCAGCGCCAGGAAATCCGGCGGGCATACCACACCCCGCTGCGGATGGTGCCAGCGCAGCAAGGCTTCCGCCTTGGCAAGTTTGCCGCTGTGCAGCTCGACGATGGGCTGGTAATACAGTTGCATCTGCTGCTCGCGCAAGGCCGTGCGCAAGTCCGCCCCCAGGCGCATGCGGTTGACGGCCGCCACCTGCATGGCGGGCGTAAAGTAGCTGTAGCGGTTGCGCCCCGCCCCTTTCGACACATACATGGCCTGGTCCGCATGCTTGAGCAAGTCCTCGATCGTGCCCGCGTCGTCCGGATACAGGGTGATGCCGATCGAGGCCGAGACGAACGCCTGCTCCTGCCCCAGCAGGAACGGCGCCAGCAAGCCGTCGAGTATCTGCCGCGCGATGCGGTCGACTTGCTGCAAATCATCGAGGTCGGACAGGATCACCGTGAATTCATCGCCGCCCAGGCGCGCCACCGTATCCGTCTCGCGCACGCCCACGCGGATGCGCCGCGCCGCCTCGATCAGCAGGATATCGCCCTGGTGGTGGCCGAGGGTATCGTTGACCTCCTTGAAATGGTCGAGATCGATGAACAGGATGGCCACGCGGCTCGTATCGCGCCGGCCCTGGGCCAAGGCCTGGCGCAAGCGTTCGTGGAACATGCGCCGGTTCGGCAATTGCGTCAGGGTATCGAAATTGGCTTGCTGCCAGATCAGCGCTTCCGTTTGCCGCTTGTCCGTCACGTCTTCCAGCATGCACAAGTGGTGCGGACCGCCATGGCGCGCCGTGGCGATGGCCGTCACCGACGCGTCGACCCACACCACGCCGCCATCGGGCCGCACGATGCGCTTGGCATGGCGAAAGCCGTGCAAGCTGCGCGCCAGCAACTGCGCCACCTGCTCCAGCTCACCGGGCACATCGTCGGGATGGCTGATCTCCATCCAGCTCGTTTGCTTCATGTGTTCCAGGCTACGTCCGCTGATGGCCAGGTAGCGTGGATTGATGTCGAGAAACTGTCCGCTCACGGTATCGATCAGGGCGATGCCCATGGGCGCTTCCTCGAACATGGTGCGAAAGCGCAATTCCCCCTGGCGGATGGTTTCCTCCGTGCGGCGGCGCTCGCGTGCCAGGTTGTTGAAGTGAAAGGCGGCCGAGACGGCCAGCAGGCTGCCCGCCAGGCCCAGCGACAGATACAGCCAGCCCAGGTCGGCGCCCGGCACGGGGCGGTACAAAAAACCCTTGTAGGCGCGGCTGTCCGTGGCATTGCGCGGCAGCACGCCCATGCTGGCATAGGTGTCGGCGATGTGCTGCCAGCGCTGGGGATTCATGTAGCCAAGCTCCACCAGCACGGGCTGCAGCAGCAATTCCATCTGCTGCGCCTCGTACAGCAGGTGCGCGCGGTCGTGGCGCTGGCTGTACTTGGCAAGGATCACGCGCGCCATTTCCTCGCGATGCGCCATCGCATATTGCCAGCCACGCAGGCTGGCCGCGCGGAACGCTTTGACGCGTTCGGGATGACGGCGCAGTTCGTGCTCGCTGGTAAACAGGTTGTCGCCGTAGAAATCGATGCCGGCCGTGCGCGGCGTAAATTGGTAATAGGAAAAGCCTGCCCGGTCCAGGTAGTCCGGTTCGTTGGTGGAGTACGCGGCAATCGCATCGACCTTGCCATTGATCAAATCCTCGATCCGATAGCTGGGCGGCAAGTGGCGCATCTGCTGCGGCGCGACGCCCATTTTCGCCAGGAACAGCGACACTTCATCGGCGGCAAGGGCCACATCGCCGGCCGCACCGATCATCACGGACGCGCCCACCAGCTTGCGCACGTCGGGCGCGCCGCCCTGCTGGCGCATCAGCAGCACGCTGGGCGAATGCTGGAACACGACGGCCAGCACCACCAGGGGCTTGCCCGCCAGCCGGCTGAGCAACAAGGTGCTGTTGCCCACGCCATACTCGGCCTGGCCCGCCAGCACGGCCGCCTCGGCCAACTGCCCGCCACCGCCTTCGACCAGTTTGACGTCCAGCCCCGCCTCGCGGTAATAGCCTTGCTCGATGGCCGCGTAATAGCCGGCAAACTGGAACTGGTGCGTGAAATTGAGCTGCAGGGAGACGGGTTCCAGCGCCCGTGCAGGCGTAGCCAGGCACAGCAGCAGGCAGAAGAAGAAGAGGCAGCGCCAGCCGTGCGCCAGCCTGCCGGCGAGCGGCAAGACAAAGCGGAAAGCGTCGGGGGCTTTCATCGGCATGGCGGAACACCAGGAAGCTGCCGAGCTGGCAGGGGCAAGGCTATTGTAGCCGCCCCTTTTGCCAATGGATAATTATTTCAGTGAGGACAATAGCGTTGATGTTTTTGGCAAACAAACTCACCATTGTTTGCGTTAAAACACGACGCCGGCCACCAAAATGATGTTGGCGTACGGACTGCACTCGCCCGTGCGCACGATGGCGCGCGCGCCCTTGCTCAATTGCTTGAACTCCTCGTGCGTCACCTGGCGCGCATCGGGCAAGGCCAGGGCCGCCACCTGCGCCGCCATGGCCGGATTGTGCTGCGGCAACTCGCTGGCGAGCAAATGGTATTCCACCTGCATCTCGCTCAATACCGTGTTGACGGTATCGATGAAGCCGGGGATGCCGCGCGTCAGGGCCAGGTCGATCAGGGGCACGCCCGGTTGCGACGGCAAGCCCGCGTCGCCGATGACGAGCATGTCGCCATGGCCGAGCGAAGCGATCAGTTGCGACAGCGCAATATTAAGCAGCGGTGATTTTTTCATGGTCTCAGAACAACTCGTGCAAGTGGGGGATCGAGGTTTGCGCGCCGGGCTTGGTGACGCTCCAGGCGGCAGCGCGCTGGCCTTGCTGGATCGCTTCCGCCTCGTCCATGCCGGACGCCAGGCCCGCCACAAAACCGCCGATAAAGGTATCGCCGGCGGCCGTCGTGTCGACGGCTTGCACCACTTCGGCCGGGAACGTGTAATCGCCGCCATACAGGGCCGCATGCACGCCCTTGGAACCCAAGGTGATGATGACGTTGTCGCTGCCCAGCTTTTGCAGCGCGGCGGCCAGCGCCTTGGCATCCGCGCCATCCGGGCTGACGCCAGCCAGCATGGCCGCTTCGATTTCATTCGGAATCAGGTAGTCGACCAGTTCCAGCACGCCGTCCGGCAAGCTGGCCGCCGGGGCCGGGTTCAGCACCACGGTCTTGCCCAGCGAACGGGCCAGTTTGATCGCATGCACGACGGTGGCCATCGGCGTTTCCAGCTGCAGCACGACGATGTCCGCCTGTTCGATCAAACCTTGCGCTGCGTCAATGTGCGCGGGGCTGAGCAGATCGTTGGCGCCGCCGGCGATCACGATGCTGTTCTGGCCATTGTCGTCGACCAGGATCGAGGCGATGCCCGAGGCCACGCCCGGCAAGGTGGTGATGTGGCTGTCGATGATACCGTCGCCCACCAGCGCCGCGCGCAACGTCGCGCCAAACGCGTCGTCGCCCACGCAGCCAACCATGGCCACTTGCTGGGCGCCCGCCACATTGCCGCTCAGGCGTGCGCAAGCCACGGCCTGGTTGGCGCCCTTGCCCCCAGGAATTGTACGGAAAGCGCCGCCCGTCAGGGTTTCGCCGGGGAGGGGCATGCGCGGTACGCGCAAGACCAGGTCCATATTGATGCTGCCGATAACCACGATCATGATGTCATTCCCATCAGTTCAGTTGCAGGTGAAGAAGTAGGTGCGGAAGAAGGTAGCGTGGCGGCCACGCTGGAGCCGCGCACGTGCAGCTCGGGTGCGATGCTGCGCTGCTGGCGCGGCAAGGCGGGGTCGGCGATGCGCGCCAGCAGGCAGGCGGCCGTGATGTGGCCCAGCTCGCGCGTGTTTTGCGCCACGCTGGTCAAGGCCGGATGCACGAAGCTGGCCAGGTCGATATCGTCGAAGCCGACGACAGCCAGGTCCACGGGCACGGCAATACCGCGCTCGGCGGCGGCGCGCAGGGCGCCAAAGGCCATCAAGTCATTGCAGCAGAACAAGGCGTCGGGGCGCTGGCCTGGCGGCAGCGCCAGCAAGTCCAGCGCGGCCGCATAGCCGCCCGCGCTGGTAAAGTCCGCGTGGCGGCACAGGGCGTCGGCCAGGGCCACGTCCGCCTCCGCCATGGCGCTGCGCACGCCGGCTATGCGGTCGTTGGAAATGCTCACTTCGCGGGGACCGGCGATGCAGGCGAGGCGCCGGCGTCCCAGGCCCAGCAAATGGCGCGCGGCCAGAACGCCGCCGGCGCGGTTATCGACGGCCACGGCATCGATGGACAGGTCGCTGGGCGCGCGGTCGAGCAGCACGGCCGGCACCTTCATCTTGCGCAGCAGTTCGCCATCGCTGTCGGCCAGCGCGGACAGGATCAATCCGTCGCAGCGCTTGGTCAAGAGCACGTTCAGGTAGTCGCGCTGCTTGACGGGGTCGTCATCGGAATTGCACAAAATCACGCTGTAGCCGGCCGCGTAGCAACTGTCCTCGATGCCGCGCGCCACTTCCGAGAAATACGGGTTCGTATTGTTGGGAATGATCAGGCCGATGGTGCCCGTGCTGCGGCTGCGCAGGGAGCGCGCCAGCGCGCTGGGCACGTAATGCAGTGCCTCCGCCGCCGCCAGCACGGCGCGGCGCGCCTCGTCGCTGACGGGACGGGTATTGTTGAGGACGTGCGACACGGTGGTAAACGACACCCCCGCCGCCTGCGCCACTTGTTTGATGGTTGCCATGGGCGGCTATTATGAACGCTCGCCGCGGCGGCGGTAGGTGTCGAGCACGACGGCGGCGACGATCACCAGGCCCGTGACGATGCGTTTCACGGGTTCCGACACGCCCACTTGCGCCAGGCCCGCTTCCAGCACGGAAATGATCAGCACACCAATGAACGTGCTGATGACGGAACCGCGTCCGCCCATCAGGCTCGTGCCGCCGATCACGACGGCGGCGATCACTTGCAATTCCATGCCCACGCCGCCGTTCGGGTCGGCCGCTTCCAGGCGCGATACCTGGAACAGCGCGCCCACGCCGGCGAGAAAGCCCATCAAGGCAAACACCAGTACTTTTGACGGTTTTGTGTTGATGCCGGACAAACGCACGGCTTCTTCATTCGTGCCGATGCCGATCCAGTGACGGCCCAGTACCGTGCGCGTGAGCACCAGGTGGCCGATGACGACGATGGCGATCGAGGCGATGAAAGCGGGCGACAGGCCAAACGCGATCGGCGAGCTGATGCCGTCAACGGCGCTGCCGATGTATTCCGTGCGCGAGTTCGTCACTTGATACGCGAGGCCCCGTGCCATTTCCAGCACGCCCAGGGAGACGATGAACGAGGGTATGCGCCAGCCGACGGAAATCAGGCCCGTGGTGGCGCCGCACAGGGCGGCAACGAACATGCCCAGCAGGGCCGCGCTCCACACGGGCCAGCCCCAGTGCACGACGGCCAGCGACAGCACGGACGCGGCCAGCGCCATGACGGAACCGACGGACAAGTCGATGCCGCCGATGATCAGGACAAACGTCATGCCGACAGCCATCACGACGAGGGTCGGGATATTGTTCGACAGGGTGCTCAAGGTGGCCAGGGTGAAAAAGTTTTCGCTGGCGAACGAGAACAGCACGCACATGGCGACCAGGGCGCCGATCAGGCCCGCATAGTTTTTCAGGTCGGCCAGGCTGCGCTGCAGATACGAAGGAGAGGAATTGGTGGTCATGGGAATCTTTCCGGCGGATCAGGCCGCAGCTGGAGTGGAAGTGGGGGTCAAATAGCCGGAGAAGGCAGCCGACAGCAGCGCGTCCTGGCTCCAGGCGCCGCGCTCGAAGGTGTCGACGATGCTGCCGGCGCTCATGACGGCGATGCGGTCGCAGATCAGCATCAGTTCGCGCAAGTCGCTCGAGACAATGACGAGGCCCTTGCCCTGGCGCGCCTGTTCGGCCAGCACCTGATAAATATCAAACTTGGCGCCGATATCGATGCCGCGCGTGGGCTCGTCGAACAGCATGACGGGGCAGTCGCGATACAGCCAGCGGGCGATCACCACCTTTTGCTGGTTACCGCCGGATAATTCGGCCACCGTTTGCGCGCTGTTGCGCGAACGGATGCCGAGGCGTTGGATGTAATCGTCGGCCACCGATGCTTCGGCCGCGTCGTTGAGCCAGCCTGCGCCACTGACGGTGTCGAGCGACGCGAGGGTCGTGTTGACGGCGATGGACTGGCGCAACAGCAAGCCTTGTCCCTTGCGGTCTTCCGTGATCATGGCGATGCCGGCTTTCACTGCTGCCTGCGGCGAGTGCAAGGCGGCGGGCACCTCGCTGTCGCCGAGGAACACGTCACCGGCATCGGCACGGTCGGCGCCAAAGATCAGGCGCAGCAATTCCGTGCGGCCCGAGCCGATCAGGCCGGCGATGCCGAGGATTTCACCGGCGCGCAAGTCGAACGAGGTCGGGTTGACGACCTTGCCGCGCGTCAGGCCGCGCACGCGCAACAGCGGTGCGCCGATGCTGCGGCCGCTCAGGTCGACAGCGTCGTCGGCCGAACGGCCCACCATCAGGCTGACCAGGTCGGCGGCGGAATGGCCCGCGATATCGTCATCGCACACGAGCTGGCCATCGCGCAGCACGGCGATGCGGTCGGCCACGCGCTTGAGTTCTTCCAGGCGGTGCGAAATATAGATGATGCACACGCCGTCGGCCTTCAGACGCTCGATTTGCAGGAACAGCAATTCCACTTCGCGGTGCGTCAGCATGGCCGTCGGCTCATCTAACACCAGCAGGCGGCAGGCTCCGATCAGATTGCGCGCGATCTCGATCATTTGCTGGTGGCCGATGCCCAGTTCGCCCACGAGGGTCCACGGGTCGAGTCCGCCCAAGCCCACTTTTTCCATCTGTTCACGCGCGTCGCGCCCGAGGCGCGTACGGTCGATGAAGCCGAAACGCTGCGGCAGGTTTTTCAGGTACAGGTTTTCCGCGATCGACAGGGTGGGAATCAGGTTCAGTTCCTGCATCACCATGCGGATGCCAAGCGCCTCGGCGGCGCCGCGCGAGGCGGGCTGGTAGGGCTTGCCGTCGAGCAGCATCGTGCCCGTGGTAGCTTGCTCCAGGCCGCAGATGATCTTCGACAAGGTACTCTTGCCCGCGCCGTTCTCGCCCGTCAGCGCCAGCACCTGGCCAGGGGCGAAGCGCAGGCCCACGCCGCCCAGCACGGGGCCGACATAGGACTTGCCGATGTTATCGAGCGTTAACAGGGGAATGGCGGCTGGCGCCGGTGGAATGTCGGTGGGCATGATAAAACTCCGCGGTAGTGGCGGCGGGGCCGGCATCGCCTGCTCGGTGAGCAAGCGGGGCCGGCCCCGGCGGGATCAAACGATCAGGACTTGGCGCCCTTGGCGACCAGTTCGACCTTGGTTTCGATGACGCCACCAAGCTCGGCCTGTTTCTTCTTCTGCGCCAGGGCTTTCAGCACGGTCTCGATGCCGAACACGGCTTGCTGCGAACCGAACTGGTCGGCGGTAGCCAGCACGCGGCCATCGGCCAGCATCGGCTTGATGGCGTTGATGTTGTCGTAGCCGACGACGAGCACTTTGCCCGTCTTGCCGGCCGCCTTGATGGCGGAAATGGCGCCGATGGCCATGTTGTCGTTACCGCACAGCAAAGCCTTGATATTCGGGTTGGCGTTCAGCATGGCGGCCGCCACCGTGTTGGCAGGGGCGATTTCCCACTGGCCCGATTGCACGCTGACGACCTTGGCACCGGCCGCGTTCATGGCGTCCTGGAAACCCAGGGTGCGCTGCTGCGCGTTGTAGGTGGTGGAGACGCCTTCGATGATGCCGACCGGATCGCCCTTCTTGATCTGCTTGGCCAGGTAGTCGCCGACCACCTTGGCGCCCTTGCGGTTGTCCGGGCCAACGAACGGTACGCTGATGCCCTTCTCTTTCAGGGCGCCTTCGTCGAGCTTGTTGTCGATATTGACGACGATGATGCCCGCGTCGATGGCTTTCTTCAGCACCGGCACCAACGCTTTCGAGTCGGCCGGGGCGATCACCAGCGCGTTGACGCGCGAGACGATCATTTGCTCGACCAGCTTGATCTGGCTCGACGTATCCGTTTCATCCTTGATGCCGTTCGACAGCAGGTCGTACTTGGCGGCATTGGCCTTCTGATGCGCCTTGGCGCCATTTTCCATGGTCAGGAAAAATTCATTGGCGAGGGACTTCATCACCAGCGCCACCTTTGGTTTGGCTGGCGTCTGCGCCATCGCCGGCACGGCGGGCAAGGCACACACGAGGACAACGGCGGCAATCATTTTCAGGCGAATACGGGATGTCATGGGCGTCTCCAGAGTTGTTGGTCAAGCACGTGTACTGCATGCTTTTTAGGAAATTCGTTGCGCGCAAACGTTTGCGCGAAGCGAATAGTGCCTCAATGCCCCATATCAGTGCAAGCAAAACTGTATGTGCGGTGCAGCAAAAAGGCGCGGGAACGGCACCGCTCATGGGGGGGCGGCGTTTTCTTGACAGACTCGCCATCTTGGTAAATCCTCTAGAATAATGGCTTTCCCATCCCGGACCATGCCATGCACCCAGCGCCGCCCCCACCACCACCACTCGTCCTGTGCATCCCCGGCCCGTGGACCGATCACGATGCACTGCGTCACGCGCTCATGGAGCACGGCGACGGCTATCTGTTTACGGGGCGGGTGCTGCTGCACATCGATTCAGGTTTCAGCTGCACGGTGCTGCAAGAACAGGCCGACCAGCGCATGCCGCAGGCGTTTGCCGCGGCTGGCTACCACTGGCGCGACACGCCCGCCATGCAGGCGATCGGCACGCACCGGTCAGTCGTCTACCTGGAAGGCGAAGGCGGCTCGCGCGCCAATGCCGAGGCGATGATGCTGGCGGCCGCCTGCCTGCTGCGGGCGGGCGGCCTGGGCGTCAAGGTGGAAAGCAGCGGCAGCGCGCATGCGCCGGACGCCTGGCTGGACTTTACGCAGTATCTGCACCTGGACAGCGCGCATGCCGCGCTGGTGGCCTATGTCGGCGACGCGGACAATTGCTACACCTGCGGCATGCACAATCTGGGCTTGCACGACGCCATCATTGCGCGCGAGGACAATGCAGCGCCCGCGCAAGTGCTGCAGGCGTTTACGCGCTACCTGTTTGGCGAAGCGCCCCACATGCTGGACGGCCAGACTTTCCGCGCAGCGGCCGATGCGCCGCGCTACCGCGTGCACGTGGCCGCTGGCCAGCCCTACGCGGACGACGACCTGTTCCGCAACCCTTACGGCATCTGGCGCCTGGCAGCGGCCTGATCCGCTGCCGGCCGGACGCTGGCCCACTGCACCGCCAGCACACTGGCCAGCACCAGCAGCAAGCCCAGCATTGACCAGCCCGTCATGGCCTGGCCCAGCAAGGCCCAGCCCAGCACGACGGCCATCAGGGGACTGAGCAGTCCCAGGGAAGACACGGCCACGGGCGACAGCCTGGCGATGCCGCGGAACCACAAGGCGTACGCCAGCAGGGCGCCGGCCAGGCACAGGTAGGCGTAGGCCAGCACTTGCTGCAGGGACAGCGCCGGCAAGGGCGCATCGGCCAGCCAGGCGACGGGCGCCAGCATCAGGCCGCCGAGCAACAATTGCCAGCCCGTCAGCGCCAGCACGGGCAAGTCTGGCTTCCAGCGCCGCGTCAGGTAGGTGCCGGCCGCCATGCAGGCCGTGCCGCCCAGCGCGGCAGCGATGCCGATCGGTTCCCATACCGTGCGCGGCGACAACAATAAAACGCCCATGCCGGCCACGCCCAGCACGCTGGCACCCAAGGCCAGGCGGGCCGGACGGCGCCCTTCCACGCCCCAGGCCAGGCCCATCACCAGCAGCGGCTGGATGGCGCCCACCACGGCCGCCAAGCCACCCGGCAAGCGGTAGGCGGCCACGAACAGCAGCGCCTGAAATACGCCGATATTCAACGCGGACAGGATCAGCACGCGCATCCAGTCGCGCCGCACGGGCAGGCGCCGCATGACCAGCAGCAACAGCAAGCCGGCCGGCAGCACGCGGATCAGGGCCGCCGTGAAGGGCCGGTCCGGCGGCAGCAGTTCGGACGTGACGATATACGTGGAACCCCAGATCAGGGGCGCCAGCGCCGTGAGCAGAATATCGCCCCAGGCGGGGCGGGCAAAAGAAGAGCTCATGCAACTATCTCGATATCAAGATAAAAAGCCAGTGTGGATGCAAACTATCTTGATGTCAAGACAAATGGGCGTACACACCGCTGCCTGCGGACGTAAAAAAACCCGGCATGGCCGGGCTCGGGGAAGCAGATCAGGCGGCAAGCTGCGCCGCCTGACAGATGCTTAATCGCGCACGCGCCGCAGGGTCGTCACCCGCATGCCGCCCATGCTGATCTGCGCCGTGCTGCCATCGTCGCTGACGATAATGTCCATGGCCGCTTCGCCCGCGCCTTCGGGCGCGATCGTCACGGTATTGCCCTTGGTGGTGAAGGTGGCCTTGGTCGACGTCCCGTTATTGATCACGCTGTCACTTGTAAATTCCAGGACATTGCCCATCGCCGCCTGCCATTTCCCCACCGCCGGGTGGCCGCCAAAGCGGAACGCGCTCTTCAGCTTGTCCAGCATGCCCGCGCCCTGCCCGGCCGGCGCTTTGCCTATCACACCGGTCATGGCCGCCTGGCTCATCTGCGCTTCGTCGATGACTTGCCATTGCTTGTCGACCAGCGCCAGAGGCAACCGCACTTCCATGTCGCCATCCGGCAAGCGCTGCAGGATCAGCGCCCGGTCCGCCGACTTGGCGAACCACGCTGCCTCATCGGTCAATGCCAGGGTGGCCTTGGCCATCGCCACGTGCTGTGCGCCCAGGTCACGCACCTGGTCGTAGCCGCTGACCTTGGCCACTTTCAAGCCCTTGGCCACGCACAGCTTGTCGCCGCGCAAGGCCGCCTTGCCCGGAGCGGCCAGCGCGTAGACAAATTGCGATTGCGCAACCCAGCCACCGCTGCTTTGCTCCACGGGAGCGCTGTACAGTCCGCTACGCACGAGGATATCCAACCATTGCCGAGTGGAACTGTCGTACGACGCCACGCGGATCTCTTCCTTCTGGTACGGCAAGTTGGTAAGGCACAGCAACTTGTCGCGCGCCGCCTCGTCTGCTGCCAGATGGGCATCGATGGCGCGGCTGAAACTGCCGGCCGAGGCCGCCTCTGGCGCCAGCAGCCACGCCAGCGCGCCACCGGCCACGATGACTGCAGCCAGCACGCCGCCGGCGATCACCACATGGCGCCGCTTCACGCCGGACAGCGCCGGCGTCGCGGCTGGTGCGGATGCCGGTACAGGAGCGGGCGCTGGCACCGGTGCAGGGTTGACGGCCTTGCCGCATTCATCGCAGAAGCGCGCGCCGGGAACATAAGCGGTGCCGCATTTGGTGCAGAAGTGAGCCATGGTGTGCCTTACTTGAGTTTATGCGCGCATTCGCCGCAGAACGCATCGTCGGATGCGACCGGCGCCTTGCAGCTCGGGCATTGCAGGATGTCAGCCGGCGCAGCGGCAGCGGCTGGCGTGGCAGGGGCAGTCGCCTGCTCGGCCAGGGCACGCGCGCGTTCACGCGCTTCCTCGGCTTTTTTCTTGACCGTGGCCAGGCCGTCGTTCAGGCTCGCTTCCGAGGCGCTGAAATCGACATTGCGCGTCGCGTTCAGGTAAATGATGCACACGCCCTTGGTAAAGATCAGGCCAGGCACGACGGCCGCGGCCGCCAGCAGCAAGCCGCCGCCCAGGCCTGCTGCGATGATGTAGCCGGAGCCGCCGCTCAGACCCGAAGCCAGGGAATACATGTTCATCTGGCCGCCCAGGCCCAGGATGCCAGCGGACATGCCGCTGGTCAGCGACACGCCGGTACCGACCACGCCAAAGATCAGCAGCGCCACAAACGTCGTGATCAGGAACAGCAGCACTTCCAGCAGGATCACGGACACCAGCTTGGTGCGCACGATCAGGTTCAGGCGGGCAATGATCTGGAACACGGTGGCGCCCGACCAAGCGGCAGGGCCGGCCAGCGGCAGCATCACGTAGAACAGCGCAAACACCAGCACGCCCAGCACGATGGCCGACAGCGGGAAGACGAGCGTGTACAGCACTGGGCCGAGCACAGGGATCTTGCAGACGAACAAGATGATGGCGATGGCGATCATGGCCGCCAGCACGATCAAGAATTCAAGGAAGACGACCGCGATCAGGCGGTGGCTCGTGACCAGCGAAACGAGCACGGCATCAACCAGGCTCATGCCAGGCTGGCCTTGCGCGTCGCGCATCAGCATGATGCCCACGGCGTTGGAACCGTAAAACATCACAAGGAAGGCCATCAAGCCACCGAAAAAGGCCAGCAGCGGACTGCTCATGCCGCCGGCAAGCATCGTCAGCACGCCACCGACGAGCACGGCGCTGATGAAGGTCAGCGCCAGCAAGGCAATCGCGCGGAAGTTCTTGATGGCATCGGTCGCTTCGATCAGCGAGCCCACGGCGGAGGAAAACGGAAGAGGTTGAGGTGCTGCGGTGGAAATGGTCATGTCTAGCCTGGATGGGGATAAATCGGGGAACGGGACGGCCGGCATGGCCACCCCGTGGCAATCAGTGTCAGTAGGCGCGCGCCAGTTGCAGCTCGCTCGCGGGCGCCTGGCGCTGGACGATCTGCAGCTTGACGTCCTGGCCACCGACGCGCTTGCTATTCAGGTACAGGGCCGTGCGCACCGGGTAAATGCCCTGCGGTACGCCTTCTGGCATAGGAATCGAGAAGCCGCCCTTGTAGGCGCCGCTGCCGTTATTGCTGCTGACCACCTTGCGCACGGTCTTGATCAGGTCGCCATTTGGCTTGTACAGGCTCAATTCCTCTTCCACCAGCGGGTTCGGATCGCGCGTGCCGGCCGCCACTTCGATGTACGAATTGGTCTGCGCCTTCTGGCCCGGACGCACGGAGGACGGCGTAAAGCCCGTTTCGTATTTCACCAGGGTCGACTGCTCGGGCAGCTTGCCCTTGTTGGCCACCTTGTAGTCCGTCTGCACCTGCTGCGCCGTCTTGACTTGCTGGCTTTGATAATTCAGGGCCACGCAGGCGAGCGCGCCCAGGCTGGCGCCCAGGGCCGCGCCGCGCACGGTGTTGTTGCCACCGCCCAGCAAGCCGCCCACGACGGCGCCGATGCCGGCCAGCATGGCCGTATTGCATTCGCCGCTCGCCGCTTCCGTGCCTGCGGTGGGGGTGCCGGTAGCGCCAGGGCCGCCCGGTGCGGCGCAGCCGGCCAGCATCGAGGATACGACCAGCATCGCCACCAGGGGCTTGGCCATTTGTTTCAAGTTTTTCATGTCATTCTCCAGGAGGGTCGAAATATGAATGGAAGGCAAGCAGCGCCGCTTACTCGATCTGGATCTGCGACAGCGCCTTGTCCTGCGCTTCTTTCGCCTTGCGCTTGATGTCCTGCGCATGGCGGTTGCCAGTGTCCATACGCAACACGGCATTCGCGTTGGCAATGGCACAGTCGTATTTGCGCTGGCTCATGCAGTGGCTCGCTTCCGACAGGCTGTCCGTGATCACGCTTTCCAGGCCGGTCGTCTGTTTGACAGGCGCCGGTGGCGGGGTCACCTTGACGGGCTTGGCCGGTTTTTCCACGACAGGGGCCGGGGCCGGTGCTGGAGCCGGCTCGGGTGCCGGAGCAGGAGCTACTGCTGGCTCAGGCTCAGGCTCGGCTGCAGGTGTTGCGGCAAGGTCGCCCGCCGTGCCGCCATCGAGCGCAGCGTCATCGATGGCCAGCGGCTGCTCGGCGGCAGCCGTCGCGTCCTCGGCAGCAACCGTCGGTGCGGGGACTGGCGCGGGCGCGGAAGGCTTGCCTGACAGGTAATAGTATCCCCCTGCGGCAGCCACGACCACGACCACCGCGACGGCTGCGGCGATCAGTTTCATGCGGTTGCCACCCGTTTGGCTGTCAGCCGGCGTGTCGGGCACGCTGGTGGGTACGGCAGCAGGTTCTGGCGCCGGTGCAGGGACTGGGACTGGGTCGGCACGGCGCTTTTCCAGCACGGGCGGCGGCGGCGCAATAGGCTCAGCCACGGGCAGGGGTTCAATGACGGGTTCAATGACGGGTTCAATCACAGGCTCGATGATGGGTTCTGGCAGCGGCGGCGGCACCGCTGCGGCAACGGGCGCCACGGCAAAGCTGAACGCGCACTTGGGACAGAACTTGGCATCTGGCTTGCAATCATGGCCGCACTGGCCACAGGATTTGCCTGGCAGCGGGGCGGCGAACGTGGTGCCACAGGAAGAGCAGAATTTTGCGCCCGGCTTATTCTCGGCCTGGCAGGAAAGGCAGTTCAATTGGCATCTCTTTTCATCTAAACGCTGGGAGTCGCGTACGCTGGCGCTTGCCAGAATGGCAGCATTGTTGCCGTACGGCTAAATATTCAACGAGTATATTTTCAAACACCAAGTTGCCACAAGGGAAAATTGCCTTTTGCTCTATTCAATTTTTAAATATTGGTAAAAATCCTGCTGTTCCCTCATCTTTTGCGCTCCATCCTGGTGCGCAGATGGCAAAAAACCCGGCAACGCTGTATGCGTTGCCGGGTTTTCAGTCGATGCAGGGGACAGTGCCGCTGGCTTACTTGCGTCCGCCCCGTGCCGGTGCGGCATGAGCGCCCTTGGCTGGCGGCTTGCTGCCACGGCCCATCGGCACGGCGGCCGGCTTGGCCTTCGTTTTGATGGTCGACAGGATCGATGGACGCACTTTCGATTCGACGGCGGTCGCCTTCGGCGCGGCGGCCGTGCCGCCCAGGGCGATGCGGTTCTTGCCCGGCGTGACCTTGAACTTGTCCGGCGTGCCGGCGCCATGTGTCTGGCGGCTGCGCTCGCCTGCGGCCAGACCGCCCGACTCGGACGAGGTCCAGGCCGGAATCAAATGCTTGTCGCCATTGCCGATCAAGTCGCCACGGCCCATGTTGACCAGCGCTTCGCGCAGGATCGGCCAGTTGGCCGGGTCCTGGTAGCGCAGGAACGCTTTATGGGTGCGGCGGATCTTGCCGCTGCGGGCCGTTTCCACCACTTCCGAGTCTGCCGTAACCTTGCGCAAAGGATTCTTGCGCGTGTGATACATGGTCGTCGCCATCGCCATCGGCGTGGGCATGAAGGTTTGCACCTGGTCCAATTTGAAATTGTTTTTCTTCAACCACAGGGCCAGGTTCAGCATGTCCACGTCCGTCGTGCCCGGATGGGCGGCGATAAAGTAGGGGATCAAATACTGCTTCTTGCCTGCTTCCAGCGAGAAACGGTCGAACATTTCCTTGAATTCATCATACGCGCCGATGCCGGGCTTCATCATCTTCGACAAAGTGCCCTCTTCCGTGTGCTCAGGAGCGATCTTCAGCAAACCACCGACGTGATGCGTCACCAGTTCCTTGACGTACTCGGGCGAACGCACGGCCAGGTCGTAGCGCAAGCCCGAGCTGATCAGCACTTTCTTGATGCCGGGAATGGCGCGCGCCTTGCGGTACAACGAGATGAGCTTGCTGTGATCCGTACCCAGGTTCACGCAGATCGACGGGTACACGCAGGACAGGCGGCGGCACGACACTTCGATCTCTTTTTCCTTGCAGGCGAGGCGGTACATATTCGCCGTCGGGCCGCCCATATCGGAAATGGTGCCCGTAAAGCCTTTGGTTTTATCGCGGATATGCTCGATTTCGCGCAGGATCGACGGTTCCGAACGGCTTTGGATGATGCGCCCTTCATGCTCCGTGATCGAGCAGAAGGTGCAGCCGCCGAAGCAGCCGCGCATGATGTTGACGGAGAAGCGGATCATTTCCCAGGCGGGGATGTGCGCCTTGCCATAGCTCGGGTGCGGCGCCCGCGCGTAATTCATGTCGTACACGCCATCCATCTCGTCCATGGCCAGCGGCAGCGGCGGCGGATTGAGCCACACATCGCGTTCGCCGTGCGCCTGCACCATGGCGCGCGCATTGCCGGGATTCGATTCCAGGTGGAACACGCGCGACGCGTGCGCATACATGACGGGGTCATCCTTGACGACATCATACGCAGGCAAGCGCACGACCGTCTTGTCGTGCTTTTCCTTGGCCATGGCCAGGCGCTCTTCGCGACTCATGATGCGGATCGGCTTGATGACTTCGGCCGATTTCGACGCATTTTCCGTGGCGCAGGCGGTCTTGTCTTCCTGCACCATCTCGTACGGGCTGTAATGCGGGTCGACCTTGCCGGGCACGTCGACGCGGGTGGAATTGTGCACGCCCCAGTCGTCGCCTGGCAGCCAGCCGGCCGGCACCATGAAGGCCGTGCCGCGCAAGTCGCGGATATCCTTGATGTGTTCGCCGGCAGCCAGACGGTGCGTCAGGTCGACCAGCGCCCGTTCGGCATTGCCGAAAATCAACAAATCAGCCTTGGAATCGGGCAAGACGGAACGGCGGACCTTGTCCGACCAGTAATCGTAATGGGCGATGCGGCGCAGGGACGCTTCGATACTACCGATCACCACCGGCACGTCGGGATACGCTTCGCGCGCGCGCTGCGCGTACACGGTGACGGCGCGGTCCGGGCGCTTATTCGGTTCCGCATTCGCCGTGTAGGCATCGTCGGAGCGTATCTTGCGGTCGGCCGTGTACTGGTTGACCATGGAATCCATGTTGCCGGCGGTAATGCCGTAGTACAGGCGCGGCTTGCCGAGAATGCGGAACGCTTCGGCCGACAGCCAGTCCGGCTGGCTGATGATGCCGACGCGGTAACCCTGCGCTTCGAGCAGGCGGCCAACCAGGGCCATGCCGAAACTCGGATGGTCGATATAGGCGTCGCCCGTGACGAGGATGACGTCGCACTGGTCCCAGCCCAGCGCGTCCATCTCGGCACGCGACATCGGCAGGAAAGGCGCCACGGCAGCGCGGGCAGACCGTTTGGGAACGGTCGCAAATAAATTGGTAGGGGAGCTCATAGGGTACGGATTGTACCGGAATTGGCCATTTCCAACCTGACGGCCTGCTTTTTACTGTTGGATTTCAGTACAAAAAACGTTTATTTTTCAATCACTTGGGGAAATGTGGCCCTTCCCCGCAGGAACGGGCCCGACATTTTTCAAGCCTTGCTTAAATGCCCATATTGGCTAAAATTTCACCCAATTCGCGTAAGGCCGGCTCCAGTTTCGGATGCTTGACAGCAAATTTGGCCGACAATTCCTGGCTGCGCTCGGCCAGGCCATAGGTGGTCGACTCTTCTTCCTGTTCCTGCGCGGCGCGCTTTTCCATCAGCAACTTGATGTCGACATCGAGTTTTTGCAGCAAACCATGCAGTTCTTCATCGACGGGGCCGCTGGTTGCTAGTGTCGATTGCAGTTGTTGCAGCGATTCCTTGAGTTTGCTATCCATGTTTTTTCCTGTCAGTCAGTAAATTGCGTGTCCAGGTACAGCTGTTCCACCTTGCTCCTGGCCCACGGGGTCTTGCGCAAAAACTTCAGGCTCGACTTGATGCTGGGATCGCTGATGAAGCAATTGATATCGATGTGCTTGGCCAAGCCGTCCCAACCATAGTGGGCCTGCAGGCGCGTCACGATACCTTCCAGGGTAATGCCATTCAAATCTTGCTGACTCATATACTCTTTCGACTGCCTTCTTGTTTACATCTTACTCAATTCTACGCCGCCGGCACAGAAAGCTTGCGTGCGCCATGTCAACGCAACGCAAGCTTCTGCTGAGGACGTCTTACTTGGCGTTCAAGCCGCGGCGTTCCAGCAATGGTTCCACGGTGGCATCGCGGCCGCGGAAGTCGCGGAACAGCTGCAGCGCATCGACGCTGCCGCCGCGCGACAGCAATTTGCTGCGGAACCAGTCGCCATTCTTGCGCGTCAGGCCGCCGTTTTCCTTGAACCAGTTGACCGATTCCGCGTCCAGCTTTTCCGACCACAGGTAGGCGTAATACGCCGCCGAGTAGCCGCCCGAGAAGCTGTGCGAAAAGTAACTGGTGCGGTAGCGTGGCGGCACGGGCGCGTAGTCGACGCCCGCGTCTTTCAACGATGCCGCTTCAAAGGCCAGCACGTCGGTCGGGATCTGGCTCGGCGCCAGCTGGTGCCAGCGCTGGTCCAGCAAGGCCGCCGACAGGTATTCCGTCGTCATGAAACCCTGGTTGAATTTCTTCGCCGCCGTGACCTTGTCGAGCAATTCCTGCGGCATGGCCGCGCCGCTCTGGTAGTGCTTGGCATAGTTTTGCAGCACTTCCGGCCAGACGGCCCACATTTCATTGACTTGGGATGGATACTCGACGAAGTCGCTCGGCACGCTGGTGCCGGCAAAACGCGGATATTTCACGTTCGAAAACATGCCGTGCAGCGCATGGCCGAATTCGTGGAACATGGTCGTCACTTCATCGAACGTCAGCAAGGTCGGCTGGCCGGCGGACGGCTTCGGAATGTTCAATTGGTTGGCCACCACCGGATGCGTGCCCATCAGCATTGACTGCGACACGTATTCATTCATCCACGCGCCGCCATGCTTGTTGCCGCGCGCATAGAAGTCGGCGATGAACAGGGCCAGCGGCTTGCCGTTGGCATCGAGCACGTCATACACGCGCACGTCCGGGTTGTACACCGGTAGATCAGTACGTTGCTTGAAGCTGATGCCATACAGTTTATTGGCGGCAAAGAAAACGCCATTGTTCAGCACGCTGTTGAGTTCCAGGTACGGTTTCAGCTCGTTTTCATCGAAATTGAAACGTTGCTTGCGCAGCTTGTCCGTGTAGATGGCCCAGTCGGCCGCCGCTACCTGGAAACCGCCCTTCTCGGCATCGACCACTTGCTGCAGGTCGGCTGCTTCGCGGCGCGCGTTGGCGACGGCCGGTTTCGCCAGTTCCGACAGCAGGGTGTTGACGGCCGTCGTGGTCTTGGCCGTCTGGTCTTCCAGCGAGTACGCGGCGTAGTTGGCGTAACCGAGCAGGGTGGCCCGTTCGGCGCGCAGTTTGGCCAGCTTCAGCACGATGGCGCGGTTGTCGAACTCGCCTCCCTGGCTACCCCGGTTCAGCGACGCATCCATCAGGCGCTGACGCGTCTTGCGATCCGTCAATACCGCCAGTGGCGGCTGGCCGCTGGTGTTGACCAGGGCAATGACGAACTTGCCCGTCAAGCCCCGTTCCTTGGCGGCCGTGGCGGCCGTATCGATATCGCTGTCCGTCATGCCGGCCAGTGCAGCACGCGTGTCGACGACGATGCTCTTGGCATTCGTTTCCTTCAGCACGTTTTGCGCGAAGGCCGTTTCCAGGCCCGCCTGTTCGGCGTTGTAGGCTTTCAGTTTTTCCTTGTCCGCATCGGACAGCTTGGCGCCGGCGCGCACGAAGTCCGTGTGATAACGCTCGAGCAAGCGCAGGGATTCGGCATCGAGGCCCAGCTTGTCGCGCTTGGCGTACAGCGTGTCGATGCGGGTAAACAGTTTCGGATTCAGGGTGATCGCATCCGCATGCGCGGCCAGCTTCGGCGACACGTCCACTTCCACCGCTTCCAGCACGGCGTTGGTATTGGTCGACGTCATGTTGCTGAAGATGCTTTGCACGCGGTGCAGCAGCTGCCCCGTGCGCTCGAGGGCCACGATGGTGTTTTCAAACGTGGGCGCCTGGCGGTTGCTGGCAATCGCGTTGACTTCGGCCAACTGGCGTTTCATGCCTTCGGCAAACGCCGGCGCATAGTGTTCATCCTTGATCAGGCCGAACTGCGGCATCTGGAATGGCAGCGGGCTCACTTTGAGCAGGGGGTTCTGGGCGCTGACGGCAGCGGCAGGCGCGGATTTTGCAGTGGCGGCAGCCATGGCGGATGGGGCGGCGTGGGCCAGCATGACGCTGGCGGCGATGACGAGCAGTTGTGGACGGATCATGACATCTTTCAGGAAGCGCGGGAAGAACCGCGATCGCGTCGCGGGCCAGTGGCAGATCATAGCAGTCTGTCACACAGGCGTCATCCAACATGGGCGATCCTGTGGTGCATGACGCCAACTGCGCGGTTTACCACGGTTTTCAAGCGAAATCGCCAAATAAAAATGGCCGCCCATTGCCGGGCGGCCATTGATGTTCAGCACCAGCGAGGCCAGTGCTGGGAAGAAATTACTTGCCGTTCAAGCCACGGCGTTCCAGCAACGGCTCGATCTTCGCATCGCGGCCACGGAAGTTGCGGTAAATGTCGAGCGCATCGGCGCTGCCACCGCGCGACAGCAGTTTAGTCCGGAACCAGTCGCCGTTCTTGCGCGTCAGGCCGCCGTTTTCCTTGAACCACTCGACCGTGTCTGCGTCGAGCTTTTCCGACCACAAATACGCGTAGTAGCCGGCCGAATAACCGCCCGCGAACGCGTGCGAGAAGTACGTGGTGCGGTAGCGCGGCGGCGCCGGGGCGAAATCGACGCCCGCATCCGTCAAGGCGGCTTTTTCAAACGCCAGCACGTCGGTCGGGATCTGTGCCGGGGTCAGCTGGTGCCAGCGCTGGTCCAGCAGGGCCGATGCCAGGTACTCCGTGGTTTTATAGCCCTGGTTGAAATTGTCGGCCGCCGTCACTTTCGCCAGCAGTTCGGCCGGGATAGCCGCGCCCGTCTGATAGTGCTTGGCATAGTTTTGCAGCACTTCCGGCCACAGCGCCCACATTTCATTGACTTGCGACGGGTATTCGACGAAGTCGCGCGGCACGCTGGTGCCGGCAAAGCGTGGATATTTCACGTTCGAAAACATGCCGTGCAGCGCATGGCCGAATTCGTGGAACATGGTGTTGACTTCATCAAACGTCATCAGGGTCGGCTGGCCCGCTTCCGGCTTTGGAATGTTGAGGTTATTCGCAATCACCGGCTTGCGGTTCAGCAAGCTCGACTGGCCCACGTAGGCATTCGCCCAGGCGCCGCCGCGCTTGTTGCTGCGCGCGTAAGGGTCAAGCGTAAAGATGGCCAGTTGCGTGCCGTCTTCATTGAAAACGTCGTAGACCAGCATGTCGGACGTGTAGACGGGCAAGTCGGTGCGCTGCTTGAAGGTCAAGCCATACAATTTGCCAGCAGCAAAGAACACGCCACGGGTCAATACGCTGTGCATTTCAAAGTACGGCTTCAATTGCGTTTCGTCAAAGTTATAGCGTTCGGCGCGCACCTTGTCGCTATAGAAGGCCCAGTCGGCAGCGCCCACCTTGAAGCCGCCTTTGCCTGCATCGATGACCTTCTGGATATCGTCCGCTTCACGGCGCGCGTTGACGACGGCCGGCTTCGCCAGTTCGCCCAGCAAAGCGTTCACGGCGGTCGTGTCGTGCGCCGTCTGGTCTTCCAGCGAATACGCCGCGTAGTTCGGGTAGCCCATCAGCGCGGCACGTTCGGCGCGCAGTTTCGCCAGTTCCAGCACTTCCTGGGTATTGTCGAACTCGCCGCCACGGCTGCCGCGCGCTTGCGAGGCGGCCATGATGCGTTCGCGCACGGCGCGGTTGGTCAGCAGCGACAGCGGTGCCTGGCCCGTCGTGTTGACGAGGGCGATCACGTATTTGCCATCGAGGCCGCGCTTCTTGGCCAGGCCGGCGGCCACTTCGATGGCAGCCGACGACAGGCCGTCGAGTTCTTCGCGCGTATCGACAACGACGGCCGAAGCGTTCAATTCCTTCAGTACATTTTGCGCAAACTTGGTCGACAAGGCGGCCAGCTGGCCATTGTAGGCGCGCAGCTTTTCCTTGTCCGCCGCCGACAGCTTGGCGCCGGCGCGCACGAAGTCCGTGTGGTAACGCTCGAGCAGGCGCTTCGATTCCGCATCGAGGCCCAGCTTGGCGCGCTTGGCGTACAGGCTGTCGATGCGCTTGAAGAGTTTGTCGTTGAGCATGATCGCGTCGCTGTGGGCCGCCATCTTCGGCGCCAGTTCACGCTCCAGGCCCTGGATCGTCTCATTCGTGTTCGAGCCGGACATCACGGAAAACACGGTGCGCACGCGGCTCAGCAGCTGGCCCGAGCGTTCCATGGCGACGATGGTATTGTCGAAGGTCGCTGGCTGCTTGTTATTCGCAATCGCGTTGATTTCCGCCAGGTTGGCGGCCATGCCTGCCGTAAAGGCGGGCGCGTAGTCCGCGTCCTGCACCTTGTCGAACGGCGGATAGTGGAAGGGCAGGCTGCTGGCCTGCGCAAACGGGTTCGAAGCAGGCAGCGCTGCAGCCGCGGTGGCGGCAAAAACGGCGGCGGCTGGCGCCAGCATCAGGCTGGCGGCGATGACGAGCATTGTTGGACGGGTCATGTCTACTTTCAAGGAACGCAAGAGAGCCGCGATTGTGTCGCGGGCCAGCCTGAAATAATAACAGCCTGACACACTTGCGTCACCAGCAACTACCGATGGTAGCGCGCCAGCCAGTAATGAACGGTTTTCATGCGCCCCGCGTCACGATGCCGATTCAATAATGCGGCGGACGTTCGTTGACCAGCCCGCCATTCGTCTGCTGCGCCCCGTCGCGTACGTGTTCGCCCAGCTTGTGCAGCATCGCTTCGAGCTGGTCGATGCGCTTGCCCTGCTGGTACACCATCTGGTTCAGCGACTCGACCAGGTCTTCCTGCTGCGCCAGCTTGATTTCGATATCGACGAAACGTACTTCCATCTGTTCTGCATTGTCCATGGTGCTCACGGTGACTCCTGACTGAAAGCGGCATTCTACCGCCGTCACGGCGTGAGCCAGCACAAACCTCGTCCATTCCCCATCGGCCAGGCGGCGATTTCTGCCTATTCTTCCCTTATGGCTGAATCAAACCGCTTGACGAATGAGAACAAACGATTACAATGGACGTATCCACTTTGCCTGACCTGATCGACACGCGCAAGACGGCTGAATACCGCCGCTGGGAAGACTCGCTGCACGACGTGGCGGCCGCCGCCATCGATGCGCGCATCAAGCATTTGCAGCACGGTAAAAAGGGCGACTGGCGGCCGGTGGGTGAAGGTGTGTGCGAGCTGCGTTTTTTACAGACGGGACCGGGCTGGCGCGTGTATTTTCACGAAACGAATCTGGGCACCCTGATCTTGCTGCTGTTGGGTGGAAACAAATCGAGCCAGCAACGCGATATCAAGCACGCGCAAGCAATTCTGAAAACATTGAAGGCCCAACAAGCGGCCATCCGGAAGCAAAAAGCAGCGGCCAGCCCATCGACAGGAGCACGAAAGAAATGAACCAAGACATTCATCACGACACCTTCGACCTCGATGACCTGGAAGCATTAGGCCTGAGCAAATTTGATCCAACGCAACATCTGACCAGCAAGGCCGCCGTAGCCGCCTACATGAGCGAAATCGTTGCCACCGGCAACGCCGAACTGTTCCAGTCCGCCATGAACGACGTGGTGCGCGCCTACGGCATGGGCAAGGTGGCGGCCCGGGCCGACATCACGCGTGAAGGCGCCTATAAAGCCTTGCGCGAAGGCAGCAAACCGCGCTTCGAAACCATTTTAAAGATGCTCGATGCGCTGGGCATGCAGCTGGCCATCGTGCCGAAAACCACGCCCGACGGCGCCGTGGAAGCGTGAACGCCGCTTAAGCCTTCGGCGCGGCCAGCAAGGCTTTCATGCGCGCCAGACGTTCTTTCGGCGAAATCACTTCCGCCTCCGTCGGCACGGCGTCGCCCACGTCGAGTTCCATTTCCTTGATGAAGCGCGACGGGTCGCAATGGACTTGCTCGCCGGCCCGCTTGCGCTTCTTGCACCAGGTGATGTGCAAGGTGCGCTGGGCCCGCGTGATGCCCACGTACATCAGCCGGCGCTCTTCCTGGATGCGCGCAGCGATGGTTTCGGCCGACGCGTCGGGGTCGCCCTTGTGCGGCAAAATCCCCTCTTCCACGCCGACCAGAAATACGTGCGGAAACTCCAGGCCTTTCGACGCGTGCAGGGTCGACATGCGCACGGCATCCTGCTCTTCGTCCTTGCCCTCGAGCATGGTCATCAGGGCCACCATCTGCGTCAATTCCAGCACGTTCTTTTCTTCGCCGTCGCGGTCCTTGCCGCCCCGGCCCCGTTCCTTGAGCCAGTTGACGAATTCCAGCACGTTCTGCCACTTGCTTTGCGCTTGGCGTTCCTCGAAAGCATCGTACAGATACGATTCGTAGTGGATTTCCTTCATCATGTCATCGAGCACTTCGGCCGCGTTGTCGCCGCTGCCGGCCGCACCGGGACGGCTGGCGCGCGATTCGAGGTCGTTGATGAAGTTACAGAAATCGCGCAGCGGGCCCAGCTGGCGGTCCGTCAGCTTGGCCTCGATGCCGCCTTTAAAAACGGCCTGGAACAGCGAACACTGCCACTGCCCCGAGAACGCGCCCAGCACTTCCAGGGTCGACTGGCCCACGCCACGGCGCGGCGTCGTCACGGCGCGGATGAAGGCCGGGTCGTCGTCTTCATTCGCCAGCAGGCGCAGGTAGCTGATGATGTCCTTGATCTCGGCCTTGTCGAAGAAACTCTGGCCGCCCGAAATCGTGTACGGGATGCGCTCCTTGCGCAAGCACTGCTCGATGATGCGCGCCTGGTGGTTGCCCCGGTAGAGAATCGCGTAATCGGAAAATTTATTCTTGCGCTCGAAATGGTCGGCCGAAATCATGATGGCGACCTGCTCCGCCTCCTGCTCGTCCGTCTGCATGCCCAGCACCTTGATCGGCTCGCCCAGGCCGTGTTCCGACCACAGCGACTTTTCAAACAATTTAGGATTGTTGCCGATGACGGCATTGGCCGCGTTCAGCACGCGCATGGTGGAGCGGTAATTCTGCTCCAGTTTGATCACGCGCAAATCGGGGAAATCCGTTTCCAGCGTTTTCAGGTTTTCCACGGTGGCGCCGCGCCACGCATAGATTGCCTGGTCGTCGTCGCCCACGGCCGTAAACATCGGCTTCTTGCCGATGCCCGTCACCATCAATTTCACCAGTTCGTACTGGCACGTATTCGTATCCTGGTATTCATCGACGAGCAGGTAGCGCAAACGGCGCTGCCACTTGTCGCGCACGGGGCCGTTGTTGCGGAACAGTTCCACCGGCAGGCGTATTAAATCGTCGAAATCGACGGCCTGGTAGGCGGACAGGGTGGCCACATAGCTGCGGTAGATGCGCGCCGCATTCGCCTCGTCCTCATCCTTCGCTTGCGCCAGGGCCATGTCCGGGTCGATCAGGCCATTTTTCCACAGGGACATGGCATTCTGGATACCGCGAATGACCTGTTTATCGGTGGTAATGGCGAGGTCTTGCACGAGGGAAAAACAGTCGTCGCTGTCCATGATGGAAAAGCGGTCTTTCAAGCCCACGCCATTGGCTTCCTGGCGCAGGATCTTCACGCCCAGCGAGTGGAAGGTCGACACCGTCAGCTGCTTGGCCTGGCGCGGCTGTTTCAACAGCTTGGCGATGCGTTCCTGCATTTCCAGCGCCGCCTTGTTGGTGAAGGTCAGCGCGGCGATGGTGCGCGGGTCATAGCCCCGATCTTCGATCAGATGAGCGATCTTTTGCGTGATCACGCGCGTCTTGCCCGAGCCGGCGCCCGCCAGCACCAGGCAAGGGCCGTCGAGGTAGGTAACCGCTTCGCTTTGGGGCGCATTCAGACCGAACTGTGGTGCTTTGGACATCAGGGTATTTCCGCAGGGAACAGCAGCCCATTGTAACAGCGTCGCGCCCGCCTTTTGCACGATGGGACATGCCCGAAAAACAGGCAATGGCATTGATATATCACCATATGCCGCCATCTTGGCCGATTCAATGCGTGCGGCGATGCCACGCCTGGAGTACCATTCCGCCTATATCGCCCGTGCGCGCCCACTTACCGAATGGCAGTCCCATGAAATTTGAACACCTGATTGAAATCAACGATCCCTTGAACCCGCTGATCGACACCTTGAGCCTGGAACAGGTCTGGCGCGGCCTCGTCTTGCGCGCCGAGTCGCCCAAGCTGTTCGTGCCGCACCTTGATGAATGCCAGATCAGCGAGCGCAGCGATGCCGGTTTCGCGCGCAGCCTGCGCTATGGCGAGCTGGTCATCAACGACAGGGTGGTGCTGATACCGCAACTGCAGGTGCGCTACGAAGTGCCGGCGCAAAAGGACATCAGCGCCTCGTCATTGATCATGACCATCGAGATGCCCGACGAAGCGAGCCTGTGGGTGCGCTTCCAATACGACGACGGCCACGACGCGGCCACCGATGCGGCCAACGCCCTGTACGACGACTTCCGCCGTTCCGCCTACAAGGAATCCGACATCGACACCGTGCGCATCATGCGCGAACTGGCAGCCGAAGGACGGCTGGATGCGGGTCTGCTGAACTAAATCAAACTCTGGCGCTGCGGCCCCACAGCTGATCAGGGCGAAACTGCAGTCCCGCCTGCTCCGCACTGAGCACTTCGCGGATGGCGTGCAAGTCCACGCGCGTGTCGCGCCGCAGCGGCACCTCGAGGCGCGCGCCACGCGGGCCGATCAGCGACTGCACATGCGGCGTGGTGGCATTCAAGCCCTTGCGCGTGACGACGCCGATTTCCCCATTCAACAGTTTGACGAAGGTGCCGACCGGGTAGATGCCCAGCTCGCGCACCAGCAGCGACGCCAGCGGCGCATCGAGGGTGGCCTTGTCGGCCATCAGCATTTCGCGCAGGGCCACGTTGGGCAGCAAGGGCTGGCGGTAGCTGCGCTTCGAGACGCGCGCGCAATAGCGGTCGGCCAGCATGATCAGGCGCGCACCGATGCCGATCGCCTCGCCTTGCGTGCCCAGCGGATAACCGCTGCCATCGATATTTTCATGGTGCTGCAGCACGGCCTGCAGCCAGACGGCGTCCGTCACGCCCGCCGCGCGCAGCAGGTCGACACCGGCTTGCGGATGGGCGCGCAAATAGGCCCGTTCCTGGGCGTCCAGCGGACCCGCCTTGTGCTGGAAATCCGCATGGCGTTCCAGCATGCCCACATTCATGCTCAGCGCGGCCAGCACCACGCTGCGCACGACGGCGTCGTCGAGTTTCAGGGCGCGCGCCAGCAAGGCCGTGATGACGGCCGTGTCGACGCTGTGGCGCACGGCAAAGTCGCCCGCGCCCTGGTTGTGCAGGATGCAGGCCAGTGCCACGTCGGCGTCCAGTGCAACGGCCTCTTCCACCAGCTGCGCCAGCGCCGGCAGGGACAGGTGGCTGTCCGCCTGCCCGGCGGCAATGGCCGGCAAGACGAGGCCCAGGCCTGCGGTGACGAGGTTCAGCATGCGCAGGGCCGATGGCGCCTCCGTGGCCGTGCGCGGCACGTCCGCACTGGCATCGGCGATGACGCCGCGCGCCAGCAGCAATGCGATCTGGTTCTCGCTACTGATGACATGGCCCAGCCTGGCCAGCAAGCCGCCCGTTTCGCCATGCACGTCCCAGGGCAGAGCCACGCCGAGGGCGAGTTCTCCCGCATAAATGCGCCGAATTTTCACATCGTCTCCGTCATCGCTAGCCGCTACCCTTTTTACCATCAGGAAGTCGTGGGCATGAACCAATTGAAATGTTTTTTGCTTTTAATCAATATTTCAATGTGGCAGCGATGATCGCGCAATCATGTGCGCTTGTCTACAAAATTGTTTAAATACAAAAATTGCATCAGACGCCAGGCGAGCAATCGGCGCAGCCGGGCGCGTGTTCCGGGTCTTTTTCCAGGTGCAGCGCCAGCTCGCGCAAGGCCGTGCGCACGCCTTCCTCGATGACGGGATGGTAGAACGGCATGTCGAGCATGGCCGGCACCGTCAGCTGCGCCTGGCACGCCCAAGCCAGCAAGTGGCCCAGGTGTTCCGCCCGTGGGCCGATCAGCTCGGCGCCGAGAAAGCGCTTGCTGCCAAACTCCGCATACACGCGCAGCAAGCCCTGGTTTTGCAGCATCACGCGGCTGCGGCCCTGGTTACCGAACGACACGGCGCCCACGGCGAAACGGCCCGCATGGCTCACGCACAATTGCTGGTACGTGGCGCCCACAGTGGCGATCTGCGGCTCCGTGAAGGCAATCGTCAATGGTGTGCGGCGCAAGCCAGGTTTGATGTCAGGAAAGCGGGCCGCGTTCTCCCCGGCGATGCGGCCCTCGTCGGCCGCCTCGGGCAACAGCGGCAGTTCGTTGTCGGCGTCGCCGGCGATGAAGATGGCGCTTTTGCCGCACTGCATGGTGTGCGGGTCATGCAGGGGAATGCCGTGGCGGTCGAGCTCGATTTGCGCCGTTTCCAGGCCGATCTTGTCCACGTTCGGCGCGCGGCCGATGGCGGCCAGCACATACTCGAACTGCTCGGTTTTTTCCACGCCGGCGCCATCGCTGCTGGTCAGCAGGATGCCGCTGCCGTCCGGCGTTTTTTCCACGTGCGCGACCTTGGTCATGAACCGGATATCGAGTTCGCGCGCCAGCACGGCATCCGCCTCGCGCAGCACCAGCGGATCCGTCAGTTGCGCGACTTTATTGCCGCGCGCAAACAGGGTCACGCGCACGCCCAGCCGCGCCAGCGCCTGGCCCAATTCCAGGCCGATCACGCCGCTGCCGACCACGGCGACCGATTGCGGCAAGTCCGTCCACTCGAACACGGCGTCGCTGGTGATGACACGCTCGCCGGCCGCCTGCCACTCGGGCGGTACGCTGGGCGTGGAACCGGTGGCGATCACCACGCTGCCAGCTTCAACGATGGTGTGTTCATCCACCTGCAAGGTGCCGGGAGAAATAAAACGCGCGTGGCCGCGCAGTTTTTCCTCGTCGGGGATGGCGTTGACGCCGTCGAGCACGAAGCCGACAAAGCGGTCGCGCTCGCTACGCACCCTGGCCATCACTTGCCGGCCATCGATGCGCACGGGCCCCGGATGCACGCCGAAACCGGGTGCGGCAGCCACGGCATGGGCGGCCTCGGCCGCCGCGATCAAGAGTTTGCTGGGCATGCAGCCGACCCTGGCGCAGGTCGTGCCGTACGGTCCGCTTTCGATCATCAGCACGCGCTTGCCCTGCATGCGCGCCGCCTTGTGCGCCGTCATGCCGGCCGTGCCGCTGCCGATCACGGCCACATCCACTCGTATCGTCTTCATCGTGCTATCCATCCACTGAGGTTGCTCACAGCGTTCGATACTACCCGTTTGCCGAAAATAAAGTTTTACTTTGCAGCAATATATGCATTAGTATAATTAATCATTTTCAAAATTTATAAGCTGAGCTAATGGGATCACTCGATTATCGCGCGCTGGCCGTGCTGGACGCCGTCGCCAGCCATGGCAGTTTCGACAAGGCTGCCCTGGCGCTGGGCATCACCCAGTCGGCCGTCTCGCAGCGCATCAAGGCGCTGGAAGACGCCAGCGGGCGCCTGCTGATCATCCGTGGCCAGCCAGCCGTGCCGACGGGCCTGGGCCAGCGCCTGATCGTGCACCATCGCAACGTCAAGCTGATGGAAGCATCGCTCGACATCGACCTGGGCAACAGCGTCAGCATGCCGGAAATCGCCATCGCCATCGATGCCGACAGCCTGGCCACGTGGTTCCCCGACACCTTGTCCGCCCTGCTGGCGCCGCCGCGCTGCCAGCTCGACGTGCGCCTGGCCGACAGCGACAGCGCCTTGCAGATGGTGCGCGACGGCTCCGTGTTTGGCTGCGTGGCAGCCGAGTCCGGCACAGCGATCGACGCGGCGGCCGCCACCAGCGTCACGCCGCTGGGCACCTTGCGCTATGTGTGCGTGGCTACACCCATGTTTGCCGGCCACTGGTTCGGCGATGGTTTTATTGCCGAAGCGGTGCAACTGGCACCGGCCGTCGTGGGCCAGCACGGCTTGCTGGCGCGTTTCCTTGCTGAACAATTGAGCATGCGTGAACCGTTTCCGCACCACACCTTACCCGTGGAAGCGGCGCGCCGCGGCTGCGTCCAGGATGGCCTCGCCTATGGCTTGATGCCGCAGCGCCTGGCCGCCCAGGGGCTGGCAACAGACCGTCTCGTGGAGCTGATGCCGGGCAGCACCCTGGATGTGCCGCTGAGCTGGCATGCGTGGACCCTGGACACGCCGTTTACCAAGCTGCTGTCCGAGCAGATCGTCAAGTCGGCGCGCGACTATCTGAACTAACTCAGTGCATTAATTCAAATATCCAGCGGGTCGACTTCCAGCGACCATTTCACGCGTGACTTCATGGCGCGCAGTTCCGCCAGCCATTCTTTTAAAAACGCCTGCAGGGCCGGCCGCGAGGGCGATTCCAGCAGCAGCTGGGCGCGGTCCACGTTGTAGACGCGCGTCATGCTCATGGGAATCGGGTCATTGATGGTCACCTGCGGGTGTTCCATGCACTCTTTCGCCGCCTGCAGGAACTCGATGGCGGTCGCCAGCTCGGGCGCCTCGGCGCGCAGCAGGGCCTGGAACAGGTAGGGCGGCAGCGCCGCCTGCGCCCGCTCTTCCAGCAAGGTCGTGGCGAAGTGGTCGTAATCGTGGTTGACGACGGCGTCGTACAGCGGATGGCGCGCATAGCGCGTCTGGATCAGCACCTCGGATACGCTGCCCCCTTCCGTCTGCGCGGCCCGCCCGGCTCGGCCCGCCACCTGCATCAACTGGGCGAACAGGCGTTCGCTGGCCCGGTAATCCTGCGAAAACAGGGCCGTGTCCGGATTCAGGATGCCGACCAGGGTCAGCTTTTTGAAATCGTGCCCCTTGGCCACCATCTGCGTGCCGATCAAAATATCGACTTCGCCCCGGTGCACGGTGTCGAACGCTTCCTGTGCGCTGCCCTTCTTGCGCGTGGAATCGGCATCGATGCGCAAAATGCGCGCCTCTGGAAACAATTGCTGCAAGCCCTCTTCCACCCGCTGCGTGCCGCGTCCCAGCGGCTGCAGGTCGACGTTGCCGCAGGTGGGGCAATGGCGGGGAATGCGCAGTTCCAGGCTGCAATGGTGGCAGCGCAAGCGGTGTTCGGGCTTGTGCAGCACCATGAACGAGGTGCAACGCGTGCAATTGCTGATCCAGCCGCACGATTCGCAACAGATCACGGGCGAATAGCCGCGCCGGTTCAGGAACAGCAGCGACTGCTCCCCGCGCTCCATGCGCAGTTTCAAGGCGGCTACCAGATGCGAAGTCAGGCCATCTTTCGGCTTGTCGCGCTCCATGTCCAAAATCTTGACGCGCGGCAATACCGCGTTCTTGACGGCCCGCTCGCGCAATTCCAGCTTGCGGTAGCGCCCCGTCTGTGCGTGGTGCCAGCTTTCCAGCGAGGGCGTCGCCGAACCGAGCGCGATGGGAATCTGCAATTGCCAGGCGCGCCACACGGCCAGGTCGCGCGCGGAATAGCGCAAGCCTTCCTGCTGCTTGTAGGACGGATCGTGTTCCTCGTCGATGACGATCAATTTCAATTTCGGCAAGGACGCCAGGATGGCCAATCGCGTGCCGAGCACGATGCGCGCCTGGCCCTGGTGGGCGGCCAGCCAGTGCAGCATGCGCTCGCCTTCGGACAGGCTGCTGTGCAGGGTCGCCAGCATGACGCCGGGAAAGCGCGCGCGGATATTGCCTTCCAGCTGGGGCGTGAGGTTGATTTCCGGCACCAGGATCAGGATTTGCGCATCGTCCTCGCGCGCCAGCACCTGGGCGCAGGCTTGCAGATACACTTCCGTCTTGCCGCTGCCCGTCACGCCATACAGCAGGGTCGGCTTGAAACCCCGGGCGCCGCCGATGGCGTCCGCCGCTTCCTGCTGCGCCGGGTTGAGCGCCGGCATGTTCAGCGGCGTGCCGTCGTGCGCGTCGGCCAGCTTGCCCAGCTTCTTGATGGCGCGGTCGAGCGCCACGGTGGTCAGCACGCGCAAATTCTTCGGCAGACCCGGCAAGGCCACTTCACCGAGCGGACGCTGGTAGTAATCGGCGGCAAAGGCGGCCAGCGCCAGCCATTGTTCCGACAACGGCGCCAGCTGGCTGCGCACGGCCAGCACATCCTTCAGTTTCGCGGCAGGCACGTCGGTGCTGTCGGAGACGCCGACGATCAGTCCCATCACTTCGCGCCGGCCGAACGGCACCAGCGCCAGCTGCCCCACTTGCGGCAACGGCGCGGCAGCGTCCGCGCCGGCGTCCGCGTCTACCGCCGCCGCGTTCCAGCGGTAGTCGAACAGGGCGTTCAAGGGCGTGTCGAGCGCGATTTTCAGGATGCACGACGTCAAAATGCACTGCGACATGGGGGGTGGGCCTATCTCAATAAAAAAGCGCGCCGCAGGGTAAATGGCGCACGGGAAGTCCGGCATCAAGCCAGCGGGCCATGATACTTGTTTCATCCCTCAAACGCCTAACGGCAGGCAGGACAGCGTGTCATCGTGCCTGAAGAAAATTCTGTGGATAACTTTGTGGACAAAGCAAAATTAACTTTCAGAAAAATGTGGATAGAAAATTTCGATCGCCGTCAAGAGCGGCACGCAAGAAAAATTAACCATTTAAAATCAAAGGCTTAAAAATTGATGCCCGGGAGGCTGGAAAACCGGGGGGCATTTCCGCCGCTGTGCATAACTGAACCATTTGTAATTTATTTATACAGAAATCAGCGCCATTTTGAGGCGCCCGAGCGGGAAAAATACCGGTGGCATGCGGCAAAGTTGACAATTGCCGGGCAAGCGTTCGTTTTTACGCACTGAGCGGCGAAACATTGTTCAATTATCATGCAGTGCAACATGCACTTCAGGTGAAACCTGAACATCGGCGCTAAGTATCGGTTAACAAAATACTTTTCAATTTTATCCACAGAATCTGTTGATAACTTTGTGGACAATGAAGGAATAAGGCAGGCAAACGAAAGAATAACCTTATCAATAGCAACAAAGTCCGCCGGACAAGGTATTTTTTATTTCTTAATAATCAAGCACTTGCAGAGCATCCCCGGGCATGGCTTTTCGACTGCCTCTTATTTCCGCAGCAAAAAAAATTGTGCATAAGTCGGTATTTCTTGCTGGGGCGCAGCAAAGAAAAAGGCAGGCTTCCGCTGGAAAGCCTGCCTTTTCCGCCCCTGCGCCAGGGGAAAACGGATACTTACTGGCCGCTACGCATGGCGCGGCTCATGCTGTGGACGGCTTCCACCATGGCTTCCACGGATTCCGGCGGCGTGAACTGGGAAATGCCATGGCCCAGGTTGAATACGTGGCCCGTGCCGGCCGAGGGCGCGCCAAAGGCGTTGAGCACTTTCGCCACTTCGGCGCGGATCTGCTCGGGGCTGGCGAACAGGATGGCCGGGTCGAGATTGCCCTGCAAGCCCACTTTATGGCCCACCAGCTGGCGCGCGCGCGTCAGGTTGACGGTCCAGTCCAGACCCACGGCATCGGCGCCGATGTCGGCGATCTGCTCGATCCACTGGCCGCCGCCCTTGGTAAACACGATGGCGGGAATCTGGACGCCATCCTTGTCGCGTTTCAATTGCGCCACCACTTGCTGCATGTAGGCCAACGAGAATTCCTGGTAGGCGCCATCGGCCAGCGCACCGCCCCAGGAGTCGAAAATCATCACGGCTTGCGCGCCGGCATCAATTTGCGCGTTCAGGTACTGCGCCACGGAGGTGGCGTTGATTGCCAGGATGTGATGCATCAGGTCCGGGCGGTTGTACAGCATCTTCTTGATGGTATGGAACTCTTTCGAGCCGCCGCCTTCCACCATATAGCACGCCAGGGTCCACGGGCTGCCGGAAAAACCGATCAGCGGCACGCGGCCATTGAGTTCCGTACGGATTTGCGTGACAGCCTTGAAGACATAGTCGAGCGATGCCAGGTCAGGTACTTGCAAGGCCTTCACGTCCTGTTCCGTGCGCAGCGGGCGCTCGAACTTCGGGCCTTCGCCATCGGCGAAATACAGGCCCAGGCCCATGGCGTCAGGCACCGTCAGGATGTCGGAAAACAGGATGGCCGCGTCGAGCGGGAAACGCTCCAGGGGCTGCAAGGTCACTTCGGTCGCGTAATCGGGATTCTTTGCCAGGCCCAGGAAGGAGCCGGCCCGCTCGCGCGTGGCGCGGTATTCGGGCAGGTAGCGGCCCGCCTGGCGCATCAGCCAGACAGGAGTGTGCTCGGTCGGCTGGCGCAGCAGGGCGCGCAGGAAAGTATCATTCTGGAGCGGAGCAAATTGTGGCATGGAAGGCAATCAATAGCTTGGAGAAGCGGTATTATCGCATCCAATCGCCGCCATTTCATTGATTCCGGTGCCGCTTTGCAGCAATTGCCGCGCACAGCGATGACTTTCGTTGTGCCTGCCCTTCCATTATGATGATGCACGCCGCCGCGCGCCCTGACCCTGCCTGGCGGCCCTTGATCCCCTCACTATACGGAGCCCGCATGACCTCGACCGCATCCAGCACCCCTTATGGCATTTGGCCATCGCCGATCAGCGCGGCCATCGTGGCCGCCGGCGCCTCGCCGCTGACGCAGCTGGCCTTGGGCGGTGCGGATGGGACCGACGTGTTCTGGCTGGCCGGGCGCGCCAGCGAGGCGGGCCGCAACACCCTGCTGCGCCAGCGCGGCGCGCGTGTCGATGAATTGACGCCGGCGCCCTTCAATGTGCGCACCCGCGTGCATGAGTATGGCGGAGGCGCGTATGCCGTTGCCGGCGATACCGTGTATTTCTCGCATTTCGCCGACAACTGCCTGTACCGTGTGGCCGGCGACGACGCACCCGAAGCGTTTACCACGGGCGGCAGCACGCGCCATGCGGACTTCGTTGTCGATGCGGCCCGCTCCCGCCTGATCGCCGTGCGCGAGCAGCATCCGCAAGAAGGTCATGCCCTTCCGGAAAACTGCCTGGCCGCCGTCGGCTTCGACGGACGCGAAACGGTGCTGGCGCGCGGCCACGATTTTTATGCGGCGCCGCGCCTGTCGCCGGACGGCAGCCAGCTGGCCTGGATCAGCTGGGACCACCCGCGCCTGCCGTGGCAAGGCACGGAACTGTGGCTGGCCGACGTGCACGCGGATGGCAGCCTCGGTTCGCCACGCCTGATCGCCGGCGGCGCGCGCGAGTCGATTTGCCAGCCGGAATGGTCGCCGAACGGCTTGCTGCACTTCGTTTCCGACAGCAGTGGCTGGTGGAATCTGTACCGCCTGCACGGCGCCAACATCGAGGCGCTGTGCCCGATGGAAGCGGAATTTGCCACGCCGCACTGGACCTTCGGTGGCAGCATGTACGGTTTTCTGTCCGACGACGAGATCGTCTGCACGTATATCCAGGCCGGCATCAGCTACCTGGCGCAGCTGAACGTGGCGGCGGCCAAACTCGAGCCGATTCCCCACCCCTACCAGGAAATCCGCGAACTGCGCGTGGGCCCCGGCTTCGTCGCACTGCTGGGCGGCAGCCCCACCATTGCGCTGGAACTGGCGCGCATCGATTTGGCTAACCATGAGCTGGAAGTGCTGGCGCAGTCGATCACGGCGCTGCCCGCGCTCGCTTATCTGTCCGTGCCGCGCAGCTTGAGTTTTCCTAGCAGCAATGGCCGCACGGCGTACGCCTTCTTTTATGCGCCCACCAATGGCGACGTGCAGGCGCCGGCAGGAACCTTGCCGCCCGTCATCGTCATCAGCCATGGCGGCCCCACCAGCATGGCCAGCAATACATTAAAGCTGGCGACGCAGTACTGGACCAGCCGCGGCATCGGCGTGCTTGACGTCAACTATGGCGGCAGCAGCGGTTTCGGCCGCGAATACCGCGACGCGCTGCGCGGGCAATGGGGCATCGTCGACGTGGAAGACTGCATCGCCGGCGCGCGCTATCTGGCCGCCAACGGTCTGGCCGACCCCGAGCGCCTGATCATCCGCGGCGGCAGCGCCGGCGGCCTGACGACCCTGTGCGCGCTGACCTTCCACGACGTCTTCAAGGCGGGCGCCAGTTACTATGGCGTGTCCGACCTGAAGGGCCTGGACAACGATTCGCACAAGTTCGAATCGCGCTACACGGACTACCTGATCGCTTCGCAGCCGCAAGCCGAGGCGCTGTACCTTGAGCGCTCGCCCATCCACCACACGGATAAACTGTCGCGCCCGATGATCTTCTTCCAGGGCCTCGACGACAAGGTCGTGCCGCCACAGCAGTCGCAGCTGATGGTCGACGCCTTGCAGGCGCGCGGCGTACCCGTCGCGTATGTCCCGCTCGAAGGCGAGGGCCACGGCTTCCGCAAGGCGGAAAACATCGTGCGCACCCTGGACGCGGAACTGTATTTCTACCAGCGCGTGTTCGGCCTGCCCGTGGCGGCCGGCGAGCCGCCCGTGCATATCGCCAATTTGCCCGCATGAACGAGCAACATGTAGAACAACATCTGCTGGACGAATTCGCCGCTCTGGAGCAGCATGAACAGATGATCCTGGCCTTGCTGGCGATCACGGGCGAACCGGTGGGCAAGCATGCCGTGTATGAACACTTGCAGCGCGCCAATGTCGTCGAACCGGACGGCACGCCGTTTTCCCTGCTGGTGGTGACCAATATGCTGCAGCGGCTGACGCGTCTGGCGCTGGCCAGCGAGGTGGTGGGACGGGGCTTTGCCTGCGAAGCGAGGCTGCGCTGGCCTGCCATGCGCGCCGCCATCGAGCACCTGGTGTTTCGCGACCTGTGCCAGGCCATCGAGCTGATCAATCCCGTGCGCCGCAACTGGGATGGCTATGTGGAATTGCGCAGCTACCGGCAAGGCGTGGCGCGCCTGCGCATCGCCCTCTTGCGCAATGACGAGGTGCGCCACGTGGCCGCCATCCTGGCCGCCTGCATGGCGTGCTATGAAGCGCAGCAGCTGCATCCGCTGATCGAGATTTTCGGCCGCCCGTTCGAACCGGAAATGTTGTCTTTTGTCATGCCGCAACTGCAGGATGACATCCTGGCCGTACTGCTGGGCAATGCGCCGCGCGAGCCGGCCACGGCGCACGCCATCCGCACGTACGCGCGCGCCCACCATGCGCGCCAGGCGGCCGCCGGCGACCATATCGGCGCTGCCTTGCCGCTGGCCCTGGCCGAAGATGCCCTGCTATGCGGCGAACTCGACGCGGCCGCCCGCTACCTGGCGGGCCAGCAGGGGCCGCAGGCGCTGTTTGTCGACAGCAGCATCGCCCTGTTACGCGGCGAACATGCACACGCCGTGGCGGGCTTCGAGACAGCCTTGAAAGGACTGCGCAAGGAAGCAGGCAAGCGCAAGCTGTGCTTTACGGGCATCGGCGGCCACCTGTATGTACTTGCACTGCTGCGCGGCAACGACGCCAAGCTGCTGAAAAGCGCGGAAACCTATCTCGATATCGCCCTGCACGCACAGCCCAACCACGACAGCATCGTCTACCAGCAACTCAATACCTTGCGCCTGGTGCGCGCCGGCGTGCAGTTGGCGGAAAGCATCCCCACGCGCAGCTGGGAAACGGCACTGCAGGCGCAACTGTTCCAGGGCTTGCTGTACTACTGGCTGGCGCTACCGCAATTGAGCGAACGCAAGGACCAGCTGCGGTCGCTGGTGCAGCAAGCGGACGCGGCCGGCTACGACCTGATCGCCGCGCAGGCGGCCGGCTTGCTGGGCTTGATGGGCGAGCCGCAGCAGGAGCGTTATGCCACGGCAAAACGGGCGCAACATGGCTTGACGGACATGGCGCCGTGGTTCGAGCGCCAGGAAGCGTGGCAGCGCCAGTTGAGCGCGCTGATCAACCTGCAGCAGAACGCGCCCGCCGAAGCGCTGGGCGGCGTCTCGCGCCTCGTCTGGCTGGTGGCGTTCGACCCGCGCTTTGGCCTCACGGCCGTGGAAGTGCGCGAGCAGAAGCGCGACGCGCGCGGCGGCTGGAGCAAGGGCCGCGCCATGGGCCTCAAACGCCTGGCCGAAGAGGCGGGCGACATCGATTTCCTCACGCCGCAGGACGCGCGCGCGGCGGGCAGCATCGCGCCTTTTAAACAATACTATTCGTCGGCACCGCGCTATGAAGTCGAGCTGGACAAGGCTGCCATCTTGCTGGTGGGCCACCCGCTCGTCTTCTGGCTCGATCACCCCGACACAAGAGTGGAACTGATCGCCGGCGCGCCGGAACTCCTGATCAAATCCCACGAGGGGCAGCTGTGGCTGGGCATGCAGCCGCCCCTGCCCGACAACGGCAGCAATGTCGTGGTGCAGCGCGAGACGCCGACGCGCTTGCGCGTGGTACATATCCTCGATGAGCACCGGCGCATCGGCGCCATCGTGGGCCTGGGCCTGTCCGTGCCCCTGCATGCGGAAAAACAGGTGATGCAGGCCATCGGCGCCATCTCGTCCATGGTCACGGTGCAGTCCGATATTGGCGGCGGCGCCGGCGACGCGGAAGCGATCACGGCCGACCACCGCCTGCACGTGCACCTGCTGCCCTACCAGCAAGGCCTGAAAATGCAGATCTTGGTCCGCCCGCTGCTCGACAACGGCGCCTATTACGCGCCCGGCAGCGGCGCCGAAAGCGTGTTTGCCGACGTGGCGGGCCGGGCCGTGCAGGCGCGGCGCGACCTGAATGCGGAACGCGAAGCGCAGCGTCAGCTCATCGGGAAATGTCTGGTGCTGGAAGAGGCGGAAGAAGAGCATGGCGAGTGGCTGCTGGGCCAGCCTGCGCTGGGCTTGCAATTGCTGGTGGAGCTGCAGGCGCTCGATCCCGCCGGCATGGTATTGGCGTGGCCGGAAGGCGAAACCATGCGCGTGTCGAAACGCATCGACAGCGGCCAGATGCGCCTGAACATCAAGAGCGAAAAAGACTGGTTTGCCGCCAGCGGCGAAGTGCAGATCGACGAAGACAAGGTGATGGATTTGCGCGCCCTGCTCGATTTGATGCAGAACAATAAAAGCCGCTTCGTGGCGTTGGGCGACAACCAGTTCCTGGCGCTCAGCGACGAATTGCACCGTCGGCTGTCCGAGCTGGCCGCGTATGGCGAAGCGCATGCCGATGGCGTGCACATCCACCCACTGGCCGCCTTCGCGCTGGAAGAGCTGGCCAACGATGCGGGCGGCGTGAAGGCCGACAAATTGTGGCGCGAACACTTGCTGCGCCTGCGCGCCCTCGATGACTATCAGCCGCAGCTGCCCAGCACCTTGCAGGCGGACTTGCGCGACTACCAGCTGGCCGGCTACGAATGGCTGGCGCGCCTGGCGCACTGGGGCGTGGGCGCCTGCCTGGCCGACGACATGGGCTTAGGTAAAACCTTGCAGGCGCTGGCCCTGATCCTGGCGCGCGCGCCCAACGGCCCCACCCTCGTCGTCGCCCCCACGTCCGTGTGCATGAACTGGATCAGTGAAGCGCAGCGCTTCGCGCCCACCTTGAACATCAAACTGTTCGGCAGCGGTGACCGGGCCGACATGCTCGACACCCTGCGGCCCTTCGACGTGGTGGTGGCCAGCTACGGCTTGCTGCAGCAGGAAGCGGCGCTGTTTGCCGGCGTGCGCTGGCATACGATCGTGCTCGACGAAGCGCAAGCGATCAAGAATGGCGCCACCAAGCGCTCGCAAGCCGTGATGGCCCTGCAGGGCGACTTCCGCATGGTGGCCAGCGGCACGCCGCTGGAAAACCACCTGGGCGAACTGTGGAACCTGTTCCGCTTCATCAATCCCGGCTTGCTGGGGACCCTGGACCAGTTTAATTTGCGCTTCGCCGGTCCCATTGAGAAAGATCAGGATAAACGGGCGGCGGCCGGCGCGCGCCTGCGGCTGCGCCGCCTGATCGCGCCCTTCATCCTGCGCCGCACGAAGACGCAAGTGCTGTCGGAATTGCCGTCGCGCACGGAAATCGTGCTGGAGGTGGAATTGTCGCCGCAGGAAACGGCCCTGTACGAATCCTTGCGCCGCGAAGCGCTGGAAAAGCTGGCCATGGTGGAAGGGCCGGCGTCAAAAAAAGCCATCCAGATCCTGGCGGAAATCATGAAGCTGCGCCGCGCCTGCTGCAATCCCCAGCTCGTGGCGCCCGAGCTGGGCCTGGCCAGCAGCAAGCTGGCCGCGTTCGCCCAGTTGCTGTCGGGCTTGCTGGAAAACCGCCACAAGGTCCTCGTCTTCAGCCAGTTCGTCGACCATCTGACCCTCATTCGCCAGCACCTGGAGCAGCATGGCGTCAGTTACCAGTATCTCGACGGCAGCACGCCGATGCAGGAGCGCAAGCGCCGCGTCGATGCCTTCCAGGCGGGTGAGGGCGACGTTTTCCTGATCAGCCTGAAAGCGGGCGGCATGGGCATCAATCTGACGGCGGCCGATTACGTGATCCACATGGACCCGTGGTGGAACCCGGCCGTGGAAGACCAGGCATCGGACCGCGCCCACCGCATGGGGCAATTGCGTCCCGTCACCATTTACCGGCTGGTGGCGAAACACACGATCGAGGAAGGCATCGTCGAATTGCACCAGCACAAGCGCGACCTGGCCGACAGTTTATTAGAAGGCAGCGACGCGGCCGCGCGCATGTCGGCCAATGACATGCTGGGCATGCTCCAAGAGGGGTTGAAAAAATGAACGGCGAAGCCGCGTTCCATGCGATGATCCATTTTCCCTGTTGCTCTCCCACGCCATGACCGACTATATCGCCACCAGCGCCGGCCAGCGCGCCACCTTTTTGTGCGGCAAATCCTGGACCGCCTACGTCAGCACTTTCATGATTGCCGTGCTGCTGTTTTTTGCCGCCCTGCCGCTGGCCTTCAAGTACAACGCGCGCGCCGCCTTCGTCGTGCTGATCGGCTCGGCCCTGATCGTCGGCTACCGCCTGCTGACGATCCGCAGCTACCAGCTGTACTACGACGAGGCGGGCGTGTGGCTGGCCTCCGGTATCTTGCCGTGGAAAAAGAAACTCACGGGCGTGAAATGGCGCGACATGGATGAAGCCGTCTATGAAACGAACTTCTGGAGCTGGCTGTTCCAGTCCTATACGGTGCGCGTCAGCCAGCGCTACACGCAAGATATCGAAATCCACGCCACCGGCATGGCGCGCGGCAAGGATGCCGTGGCGGCCATCAATGCGCACCATCAGGAACTGCTGCGCGACAGCGCCATCGTCGTCTAGCGTCGCGCGCTCCGGCGCAAAAAACTGCGCAGCGACGGCAATTAATGCTAATCTTTGGGCCGCCCAGGTAAGCAAGGCCAACCTTTCAATAGTTGTTTGTTACTTGTATTATCAGTTTATTATTCTCTGATGAGGACAAACGGCAAAATATTCAAGAGATAAACTATGCTGATAAAAAATAAAGTTGCGCTCGCCGCATTGATGATGGCATTTACCCTGACACCGGCCAGCGCCGCCAAGAAGCCGCAGAAAAACGGCAAGGCCAGCACCAGCAGCAGCAAGAAAAAAACCGTCGCCAAGAAGGCGGCCGTCGTCAGCGCCGCCACGGCAGCCACGGTCGCGGCCGTCGCCAGCGAGAACAGCAGCGACCGTTCCATGAATAACCTCAGCGGCCAGTTCCTCACGGCCCTGTGGCGCCTGGATCCGGAAAGCGCGATTTCCGTCGGCAAGTACGATGGCGCCGCCAACCTGAGCATTCCCGACGCGGCCAGCCGCCAGAAGCAACTGGCTTTCATCGAAGAATGGCTGGGCAAGTTCGGCAAGCTGAATGCCAGCAAAATGTCGGACAAGCAACGTACCGACCTGGCCTTGCTGACGAATAAACTGCAATCGGACCGCTGGTACCTGACCACCTTCCGCGAATTCGAATGGAATCCCGCCCAGTACAACGTGGCCGGTTCCATCGACTTCATCCTGAACACGGAATACGCGGCCCAGCCGCAGCGCCTGCGCACCTTGCTCAAGCGCATCGCCACCGTGCCGCAATACTATGCGGCCGCGCGCGCCAGCATCGTCAATCCCACGCGCGAACACACGCAGCTGGCCATCGCCCAGAGCGCAGGCGTGCTCAGCGTGCTCGATGACTTGAACAAGACGGCACAGGGCTCGATCCTGACGCCGACGGAAAAACAGCTGTACAACGCGCGCATCGCCGCGGCCCGCACGGCCGTGCAAGGCTACGCGGCCTGGCTGACGGAACAGGATGCCGCGCTGGCGCAGAACGGCAACGCGCGCTCCTTCCGCATCGGCAAGGAGCTGTACGAACAGAAATTTGCCTACGATATCCAGGCCAGCGTGAGCGCCGAACAGATGTACCAGAAGGCCCTGGCCGCGCGCGAAAAGTTGCTTGAGCACATGGACAGCCTGTCCGACGAGCTGTGGGCGAAAACCATGGGCGCCACGGTCAAGCCGGCGGACCGCACGGCGAAGATCGGCATGGTGATCGACAAGCTCTCCAGCAACCACGTCGCGGCCGCCGATTTCGTGCCGGAAATCCGTCGCCAGATTCCCGAGCTGCAGGCATGGGTGACCAGCCACAACCTGCTGACGATGGATCCGAAAAAGCCCCTGGTCGTGCGTGAAACGCCCGCCTACCAGCGTGGCGTGGCCGGCGCCAGCATCGAAGCGCCCGGCCCGTACCGTCCGCAGGACCGCACCTATTACAACGTGACGCCGCTCGACGGCGAAACGCCGGAACAGGCGGAAAGCAGCTTGCGCGAATACAACCACTGGATCTTGCAGATCCTGAATATCCACGAAGCCATTCCCGGCCACTACACGCAGCTCGTGTACGCCAACAAGTCGCCCTCGCTGGTCAAGTCCATCTTCGGCAACGGCGCCATGATCGAAGGCTGGGCCGTGTATGGCGAACGCATGATGCTCGAATCGGGCTATGGCAATAACGCGCCGGAAATGTGGCTGATGTATTCGAAGTGGAACTTGCGCAGCGTCACCAACACCATCCTCGACTACAGCGTGCACGTGCTGGGCATGACGGAAGCACAGGCGCTCGACCTGCTGACCCGCCAAGCTTTCCAGACCCAGCGTGAAGCCAAGGAAAAATGGCGCCGCGTGCAGCTGAGTTCGGTGCAACTGACCAGCTATTTCAGCGGCTACAGCGAAATCATGGACTTGCGCGAACAGCGCAAGCAAGCGTTGGGCAACAAGTTCGTGCTGAAAGATTTCCACGAGCAATTCCTCAGCTACGGCAGTGCCCCCGTGAAAGTCATCAAGGAACTGATGAATTAACTCGTACGCATCCTTTCCTTGCAAGGGGCGCCGCGGCGCCCTTTTTGCATGCGTTTGCGCTGCCGCAAAGCACCGGCGTGCCGGTCCACTAAGCTCATGGGAAGGCAGGCGCCACCGTACTCCTCACTGGCAATTGCCGATTTTCCTGCTAGGCTGGATATCAGGAGCGTCCATGCATATGCCCATCCAGTTCGACACCCTCGATGACGCCAAACGCCTCGCCTCGGCCGGCGTACCCACGCAGCAGGCGGAAGCCCATGCCACGGCGCTGGGTGAAGTACTGGGTTCGGCCGTGGTCGTGCATGGCGAGCTGGCGGCGCTGGAGCGCAATCTGCTGGGGGAAATCAAGCTGGTGGCGCAAAAGGTCGATACCAGAGTGGATGCGCTGGAACTGAAATTCGATACCAAAATAGATGCCCTGGAGCAAAAATTCGACGCCCGCCTGGAACGCCTGGACTTGCGCCATGGCGCCGACATGAAACACGTGTACTGGATGATGAGCACCCTGATCCTGCTCAACCTGGGCATCCTCAGCAAATTGATGCTGCAGTAAGCATTCACCAACTTCCCTGATGATAAAAAAGCCGCTGCTCCCGAAGGAGGTCAGCGGCTTTTGCTTGCGAGTATTGTAGACCGTCTAGGACGCTTCTTCCGGCGCCTGGGTTGCCTTGACGAAGATCGGTGCCACCAGCAGGCCCAGCTCGAACAACAGGCACATCGGGATGGCCAGCGAGAACTGACTGACCACGTCCGGCGGCGTGACGATGGCGGCAATCACGAAGGCGCCGACGATGATGTAGGGACGCACTTCCTTGAGTTTCGCGATGGAAACCAGCCCCATGCGCACGAGGATCACCACCACCACGGGCACCTCGAAGGTGGCACCAAAGGCCAGGCACATCGACATGACGAAATCGAGGTAGTTTTCGATATCGGGCGTTACCGCGATCGACGATGGCGAAAAGTCGCTGATGAAGTGGAAGACGCGGCCAAACACAAAGAAATAGCAGAAGGCCACGCCGGCGATGAACAGCAGGGACGACGAAATGACCAGCGGCGCGATCAGGCGCTTTTCATGCGTGTACAGGCCGGGGGCAATAAACGCCCACATCTGGTACAGCACCCAGGGCAAGGCGACGATGAAGGCGATCACCAGGGTCACTTTCATCGGCACCAGGAACGGCGAGATGACGCCGGTGGCGATCATTTTCGAGCCGGCCGGCAGCGAGGCGATCATCGGCGCCGCAATAAAATCATAGATATGCGATGGGCCGGGCCAGTAAAACAGCACGGCGCAGACGACGGCGATGCCGATCGAAGCCTTGACCAGGCGGTTGCGCAGCTCGACCAGATGCGAGATAAAAGTTTCTTCCACCGGGGATTTGCTACTCATGAGTAAAAGGAGGAGGAACTGGCGCGCGGACGGAAGCGCGCCACGCGGGCGGCGGCCGACTGCACGTGCAGCTTGCCGCCATGGCGCTGCTTGTACCAGCCAGGGATGGCGGAATTGCGCACCAGCTTCTTGCGGCGGAATTCGCGCGCCTTGCGGGCCAGGTCATCGTTGGTGGCGCGCAGCATGGCTTCATGGGCATCGTGATGCCCCTCATACGAGCTGGCATCGCCGCGCCAGGCGTTTTCCACCTCGGCCAGGTTGCCGGAGATCGAGTTTTCCACGCCATGCATGGATTTCTCCACGCTTTGCTTGACGGAATGGGCCGCATCCTGCACTTCCTTCTGCAGGTTTTTCAGCTCTTCCATTTCAATTTCGCGCGAAACTTCGGATTTCACCTGGTTCAGGTAGCGTTGCGCGCGGCCATACAGGGTACCGGCCATGCGCGCCACTCTCGGCAACTTTTCAGGGCCGATGACTATCAACGCAACCACGCCGATGATGGCGATTTTAGAGAGACCGAGATCGATCATAAGCGGACAAGGGCTGTTACCGGACGAGGCAAGCGCCCCGCCACGCTATCAGAACTTGCTTTTCTCTTTCGTTTCGACGTCGATGGTGCTTTTGTCGGCCACTTGCGATGGCGCAGCAGGAGGGGTATTGGCTGCCGGAGCGTCATCTTCGCCCTTGACGCCATCCTTGAAGCCTTTGACGGCCTTGCCGATATCACCGCCGATATTGCCCAGTTTCTTGGTGCCGAAGACCAGCATCACAATGACCAGAACGATCACCCAGTGCCAAATACTCAATGAACCCATCACATTCTCCTTGCGGGACGGTGCCCGAATAGCGTCGACCAATGCCGGTAGTATACACGTGAACCCGGCGCGCAGCGAAATCAGTGTTGACCGCGCCAGGGGCGGGGACCGCCGTACACATGCATGTGCAGGTGATACACCTCTTGCCCGCCGTTCGGGCCGCTGTTGATCATGGTCTTGAAGCCGCCGGCAGGCGTGCCATCGGCGTCATACGTGACGGCGCAGCCGAACTCGGCAGCGAGCTTCGGCGCCAGGCGCAGCAGCTTGCCCAGCATGTCCGTATGGCTGTCGTCGCAATCGGACAGGCTGGCCACGTGGCGCTTCGGGATCAACAGCAGGTGCACGGGGGCGGCCGGGTTGATGTCCTTGAAGGCCAGCAAGTCCTCGTCCTCATACACGATGGACGAAGGAATTTGTTTTGCAGCAATCTTGCAGAAAATACAGTTATCCACGCACGCTCCAGTAGGTCAGTGTTTGTCTGTTTCGCCGGCGTCGCGCAACTCATCCTTGCGTGCCGCCTTTTCTTCCAGGCCGGACAGGCCTTCGCGGCGCGCCAGCTCGTCGAGTACCTGCTGCGGCGTCAGGTCGAACTGCGCCAGCATCACCAAGCTGTGAAACCACAGGTCGGCGCATTCGTACAGGACCTTCGACGGGTCGTTGTCGCGGCGCGCATCCTTGGCGGCCATCACCGTTTCCGTGGCCTCTTCGCCGATTTTTTTCAAAATCGCATCGTCGCCCTTGGCAAACAGGCGCGCGACATACGAGGTGGCGGGGTCGCCGCCGTTGGCCAGCTTGCGCGATTCGATCACGGCGGCCAGGCGCTTCAGGGTTTCACTCATTTGCTCTTGCTTTCCGCGTAAATCGTCTCAGGGTCTTTCAGGACGGGGTCGGTGACTTGCCATTCGCCCGTTTTCTCGTCGCCTTCGAATTTCTGGAAGAAGCACGAATGGCGGCCCGTATGGCAGGCGATGCCGCCCGCTTGCTCGATTTTCAGCAAGACCACGTCTTCGTCGCAATCGAGGCGGATTTCCAGCACCTTTTGCGTGTGGCCGGACTCTTCGCCCTTGTGCCACAGTTTCTTGCGCGAACGGCTCCAGTATACGGCTTCGCCCAGCTCCACCGTGCGCGCCAGCGCGTCGCGGTTCATCCAGGCGAACATCAGCACGTCATTGCTGCCCGCTTCCTGCGCAATCACGGGCACCAGGCCGTGCTCGTCCCATTTGACCTTTTTCAGCCACTTGGCATTGCTTGCTACGATGGTTCCGTTTTGCATGTTCTTCTATCCTGCCTATATTTACTGCTGATATTTACGCCAGACGCATGGGAATGCCCTGCTGCGCCATGAACCGCTTGGCTTCCTGCACCGTGTGCTGGCCATAATGGAAGATGCTGGCGGCCAGCACGGCGTCCGCGCGGCCCACCTTGATGCCATCGACCAGGTCCTGCAAGCCGCCCACGCCGCCCGAGGCGATCACGGGAATGCTGACGGCGTCGGACACGCCGCGCGTCAGACCCAGGTCGAAGCCGACCTTGGTGCCGTCGCGGTCCATGCTGGTGAGCAATATCTCTCCGGCGCCCAGGCTTTCCATTTTACGCGCCCATTCGAAGGCGTCCAGACCGGTGGCCGTGCGCCCGCCATGGGTAAACACTTCCCACTTGCCGGGCGACACTTGCTTGGCGTCGATGGCGACGACGATGCATTGCGAGCCGTGCTTTTGCGACGCCTCAAACACCAGTTGGGGATTCGTCACGGCCGAGGTGTTGATGCTGACCTTGTCGGCGCCCGCGTTGAGCAGCCGGCGCACGTCTTCCACCACGCGCACGCCACCGCCCACGGTCAGCGGAATGAACACTTGCGACGCGACGGCTTCGATGATGTCGAAGATCAGGCCACGGTTGTCGCTCGAGGCGGTAATGTCGAGGAAAGTGATTTCGTCGGCGCCCTGCTCATCATAGCGGCGGGCAATTTCCACCGGATCGCCGGCGTCGCGCAATTCCGTGAAATTGACGCCTTTGACAACGCGGCCATTTGTCACGTCGAGGCAGGGGATGATACGTTTTGCAAGCATGATGGTATCCAGATTGTCACCAGGCCAGGGCATGCACGCGCACGCCCCGGCCGGGCAGGCTTAAACGGCGGCGTCGGTCAGTTCGTCGGCGCGTTCCTGCGCCTGCGCCAGGTCGATCGTGCCTTCATAGATGGAACGGCCGCAGATCACGCCTTCGATACCTTCGGCCTGGACCGCGCACAGCGCTTCCACGTCGCCGATATTGTGCAGGCCGCCCGAGGCGATGACGGGGATCTTGACGGCTTGCGCCAGCTTGACGGTGGCGTCGATATTGATGCCGCCCATCATGCCGTCGCGGCCGATGTCCGTGTAGATGATCGATTCGACGCCGTAGGCTTCGAATTTTTTCGCCAGGTCGATCACTTCGTGGCCCGACATCTTGCTCCAGCCATCCGTTGCCACTTTACCATCTTTTGCATCGAGGCCGACGATGATGTGGCCCGGGAAGGCGCCGCAGGCGTCGTGCAGGAAGCCGGGGCTTTTCACGGCCGCCGTGCCGATGATGATGTAGGTGATGCCGGCGTCGAGGTAGCGCTCGATGGTGTCGAGGTCACGGATGCCGCCGCCCAGCTGCACGGGGATTTCCTCGATGTCATTTTCCACGGCGAAATCTTGCACCGCCTTCAGGATGGCCTTGACGGCGCCTTCGTTCTTCGGCTTGCCGGCAAAAGCGCCATTCAGGTCGACCAAATGCAGCCGGCGCGCGCCTTGCATCAGCCAATGGCGGGCCATCTCGGCCGGGTCTTCGGAAAATACGGTGGCAAGTTCCATATCGCCTTGTTTCAGGCGTACGCAGTGACCGTCTTTCAGGTCGATGGCGGGAATAAGCAGCATGGTCAGTGTGGTCTAGAGTGAGTGAGAGGCGGAAAAAAAGCCGGAGAGCTAACGTTAAGGTTGCCAGTGAACGAAGTTCTTGTACAGCTGCAAGCCAGCGGCAGCGCTTTTTTCAGGGTGAAACTGTGTCGCGAAAATATTATCACGGGCGACGGCGCAGGCGAACGGCGCGCCATAGACAGTCTCGCCCACCGTGTGCGCCGCCTCTTGAGGTTGAGCAAAATAACTGTGCACAAAGTAAAAATACGCGTTGTCGGCGATGCCATCCCACATGACATGGGACGCCGTTTGCCGCACCTGGTTCCAGCCCATTTGCGGCACCTTGAAGCGCGAGCCGTCTTCCTGCACCTGGCCGTCGAGCTGGAAGCGCACGACTTTGCCTGGTAGCAAGCCCAGACCGGCCGCATTGCCCTCTTCGCTGCCGTCGAACAGCATTTGCTCGCCGATGCACACGCCCAGCACGGGCTTGCTGTCGGCGGCGCGCAGCAGCGCCTCCAGTACACCTGATTCGCGCAGGCTGCGCATGCAGTCGGGCATGGCGCCCTGGCCCGGCAAGACGATGCGGTCTGCGCTGTCGATGTCTTGCGCCAGTCCGGAAATGCGCACGTCGGCTTCCGGCGCTACGGCACGCAAGGCCTGCGCCACCGAGCGCAAATTACCCATGCCGTAATCCACCACCACAATTTTATTCATGTTTGATCTCGGAATCTACAGTGGTTCGCGGGCGCTTACAGGCTGCCCTTGGTCGATGGAATGATGCCGGCCGCGCGCTCGTCGAGCTCGGCAGCCATGCGCAGCGCGCGGCCAAAGGCCTTGAACACGGTTTCGCACTGATGGTGGGCATTCGTGCCGCGCAAGTTGTCGATATGCAATGTCACGCCCGCATGGTTGACGAAGCCGCGGAAAAATTCCAGGGTCAGGTCGACGTCGAAGCCGGCGATCATGGCGCGCGTAAACGGGATGTGGTATTCGATGCCCGGGCGGCCCGAGAAATCGAGCACCACGCGCGACAGCGCCTCGTCCAGCGGCACATACGCGTGGCCGTAGCGGCGGATGCCCTTCTTGTCGCCGATAGCCTTGGCTACGGCCATGCCCAAGGTGATGCCCACGTCTTCCACCGTATGGTGATTGTCGATATGCACGTCGCCCGTCGCTTCGATATCCAGGTCGATCAAGCCGTGGCGGGCGATCTGGTCCAGCATATGGTCGAGGAAGGGCACACCGGTGTTCAGCTTTTGCTGGCCCGTGCCATCCAGGTTGAGGGCGACGCGAACTTGCGTCTCATTGGTGTTGCGCGTGATTTCTGCGGTGCGGTTCATGGGAGGCTCTGGCGATAGGCTAAACGAGGGATGCCTTGAAGGCATCGTAAAAAAGGGAATTTTCTTCCGGGGTGCTGACGCTGATGCGCAGGCAATTGGCCAGCGCAGCATGCATTTTACTCATATTTTTAATTAAAACCCTGCGGGCAAGCAGTTTTGCGCAAACATCGTCGGAATCAGCCACACGAATCAGAAGAAAATTTGCCTTCGAGGGGAAGACCGTTACGCCCGGCAATTCCGCCAGGCGCAGCGCCAAATCGTCGCGAGCGCTGTTGAGCAAATCCGCCTGGGCATTCAACACATCGAGGTGATCGAGCGCGAATTCGGCCGCCGCCTGCGTCAATACATTCACATTGTACGGCGGGCGCACTTTTTCAAATTGCGCCAGCAGGGCCGGCGCGGCCGACATGTAGCCGAGGCGGATGCCGGCCAGGCCCAGTTTCGACACGGTGCGCATCACCACCAGGTTTTCATATTCAGGCAAACGGCCCATGAAGCTGTGCTGCGCGAACGGTTCATACGCTTCGTCGACGACGGCGATGCCCGTGTCGCCGAGGGCCGCCAGGATGCGCTCGATGTCGGCAGTGGCAAACAGGTTGCCCGTCGGGTTGTTCGGATACGCAAGGAAGACCAGCGCCGGGCGATGCTGTTCGATCGCCGCCAGCATGGCCGGCATGTCCAGGCTGAAGTCCGCCTGCAAAGGCACGCCGACAAAATCCATGCCGGCAAACTGCGCCGAGCGCGCATACATGACGAAGGCCGGCACGGGCGCCAGCAGCACGGCGCGCTGGCCAGGCTCCTGGCGGGCGCACGCCATGGCCAGGATGGAAATCAGTTCATCGGAGCCATTGCCCAGCATGACGTCGTAACCGGCGGGCACGCCGAGTCTGGCGCAAATGGCCGCCTGCAGGCTGGCGTAGGACGGCGGATAGCGGTTCAGCGCCACGCCGGCCAGGCGCGCGCCCAGCTCCTCGCGCAGCTGCGGCGGCAGCGGATACGGGTTTTCCATCGCATCGAGTTTGATGTAACCGCTGGCATCGGCGACCTGGTAGCTTTTGACGGCCCGCACATCGGAGCGCACGGTGTTGCTGATTAGCTGATCGAGGAAAGACATGCTGCAAACACTCCTGATGAAATTAAATGACGACGTCTTCCGGCACGGCGGCGCTGCGCGCCTTGCGGGCCGGTGCTTTTTTCACGGCGGGCGGCTTTTTCACGGCAGCCGGCTTCTTGGCAGCCGCCGACTTTTTCGCCGCCGCCCTGGCGGGCTTGGACGCGGCCAATGTGGCCGGTGCGGCCAGCTCCTGCGTCAGCGCCGCCAGCCGTTGTTCGATGATGGCGCAGTAATCGGGATTCAATTCAAAGCCGACGAAATCGCGCCCGCAGCGCTTGGCCGCCAGGGCCGTGGTGCCGCTGCCCATGAACAGGTCGAGCACCACGCCGCCGGGCGGGCACGACGCCTTGAGCATGCGCTCGATGATTTCGAGCGGCTTTTGCGTCGGGTGGTCGGCCCGCTCCGGATGTTCCTTGTGCAGGCGCGACACGCTCCACAAGTCTTTCGGGTTGTAGCCCACTTCCAGCCATTTCGCGCCGATGAAGATCGAGCGCGAACGGGCTTTCTTGGTAGCCGCGTCGTAGGCGATGCGCACCGCGTCAAGGTCGAAGTAGTAATCCTTGCGCTTGACGAAGAAGCCGATGGTGTCGTGCACCGATGAAAAGCTGCGCACGCTGCCGCCCATGGACGGCACGCGGCGGTCCCAGATGATTTCATTCATCATCGCCATGCGCTGCTTCAGCATGACGAAGATCTCCGGCGAATAGCGCCAGGTCAGAAAGATGTACAGGCTGCCGTTGGCCTTCAGCTTGGGCAGCGCCGCATCGATCCACTGTTCCGTCCAGCGCAGGTAGTCGGCCACCGACTGCTGGTCCGAGGCATTGCCGTAATCCTTGCCCAGGTTGTACGGCGGATCCGTCAGGATCAGGTCCACCGAGCCATCGGGAATGCGCGCCAGCCCCGCCAGCGCATCTTCGCAATAGACCCGGTTGACCCAGTCCGGCTGCTCCGCCAACTTCGTCATGGCTGCGGCTTCAGGCGCAGTTCGGCGCTGCGCGCGTGCGCCTGCAAGCCTTCGCCATATGCCAGCGTGGCGGCGACACGGCCCAGGGTTTGCGCGCCCGCTTCGCTCACGTAAATGATGGAGGAGCGCTTCTGGAAGTCGTACACGCCCAGCGGCGACGAAAAGCGCGCCGTGCGCGACGTTGGCAGCACGTGATTGGGACCGCAGCAATAGTCGCCCAGCGACTCGGACGAAAAGCGGCCCAGGAACATGGCGCCCGCGTGGCGGATCTGCTCGGCCCACTGCTGCGGGTTGTCCGCCGAGATTTCCAGGTGTTCCGCGGCGATGCTGTTGGCGATCTCGCACGCTTCCTCCATGCTGCGCACCTTGATCAGCGCGCCCCTGTCCTGCAGCGAGGTGCTGATGGTGGCCTGGCGCGGCATCGTCGGCAGCAGCTTGGCGATGCTCTCTTCGACTTGCGCGATGTAATCGGCGTCCGGGCACAGCAGAATCGCCTGCGCCAGTTCGTCGTGCTCGGCCTGCGAAAACAGGTCCATCGCCACCCAGTCGGGGTCCGTCGTGCCGTCGCACAGCACGAGAATTTCCGACGGCCCGGCGATCATGTCGATGCCGACGATACCGAACACGCGGCGCTTGGCGGCAGCCACATAGGCGTTGCCGGGGCCGACGATCTTATCCACGGCGGCGATCGTCTGCGTGCCATACGCCAGCGCGCCGACAGCTTGCGCGCCGCCGATGGTGATCACGCGCGTCACGCCGGCGATTGCGGCGGCGGCCAGCACCATCTGGTTTTTCACGCCATCGGGCGTCGGCACCACCATGATGATCTCGCCCACGCCCGCCACGTGCGCGGGAATGGCGTTCATCAGCACGGACGATGGATACGCTGCCTTGCCGCCCGGGACGTAGATGCCGACCCGGTCCAGCGGCGTGATCTTCTGTCCCAGCACAGTGCCATCGGGCTCGGTGTAGCTAAAGCCGCGCAATTCCTCGCGCTGGCGTTCGTGGAAGGCGCGGATGCGCTGCGCGGCGATCTGCAGCGCCTCGCGCTGGGCCGACGGCAAGCCGTTCAGGGCTGCCTGCAATTCGGCTTGCGAAATATCAAACGCCGCCATTTCCGCCGCGCCGCCATGCGGGATGCGGTCGAAAAGGTTGGTGTATTCCAGTACGGCGGCATCGCCGCGCGTTTTCACATCGGCCAGGATTTTTGCGACCGACGTTTCAATCGCTGCATCGGTGCCCGCCTCGAACGCCAGCAAGGTGTCGAGCGATTGTTGGAAACCATCCTGGCTTGAATCGAGCTTGCGTATCTGTATCGGCATAATCGGCTTTCTGCTACTGAATAAGTCTAGGCTTGCGAATTAGTTTGCGAAGCGCGTTCAAACGCCTCGATGATCGGCTGCAAGCGCTCGCGCTTGAGCTTGAGCGCAGCCTGGTTGACCACCAGGCGCGACGAAATTTCCATGATGTGCTCGACCTCGACGAGGTTGTTCGCGCGCAAAGTGCTGCCCGTGCTGACCAGGTCGACGATGGCGTCGGACAGGCCGACCAGCGGCGCCAGCTCCATCGAGCCATACAGCTTGATCAGGTCGACGTGCACGCCCTTGGCGGCGAAATGCTCGCGCGCCGTGTGCACGAACTTGGTGGCCACGCGCAAGCGCGCGCCCTGGTGCACGGCCTTTTCATAGTCAAAACCGGCCTGCACCGCCACCGACATGCGGCAGGCGGCGATATTCAGGTCGATCGGCTGGTACAGGCCTTCGCCGCCGTGTTCGAGCAAGACATCCTTGCCCGCCACGCCGAAATCGGCCGCGCCGTACTGCACGTAGGTCGGCACGTCGCTGGCGCGCACGATGATGACGCGCACGTTCGGATCGTTGGTGGCCAAAATCAGCTTGCGCGAGGTCTCCGGGTTTTCCAGCACCTTGATGCCGGCCGCTTCCAGCAGCGGCATGGTGTCCTCAAAAATGCGGCCCTTCGAGAGCGCCAGGATCAGCTGGGAGCTGTCACCGTTGTTCGATCCGTTCATGCTCGTTCCTTTTCTTGTTTTTACTTGATGCGCACGATGTTTGCGCCGACGGCCGACAATTTCACTTCCATGCGGTCGTAGCCGCGGTCGAGGTGATAGATGCGGTCGATCAGCGTTTCGCCATCGGCGGCCAGGGCCGCGATCACCAGCGACGCCGAAGCGCGCAGGTCGGTCGCCATCACGGGCGCGCCGCGCAGCTGCTTGACGCCGGCGATGATGGCCGTGTTGCCTTCGATGGTGATGTCGGCGCCCAGGCGGTTCATTTCCTGCACGTGCATGAAGCGGTTCTCGAAAATCGTCTCGGTGACGCGGCTGGCGCCATTCGCGATGGTGTTCACGGCCATGAACTGCGCCTGCATGTCGGTCGGGAAGCCCGGGTATTCCGTGGTGCGGAAGCTGACGGGGTTCGGACGGGCCGACATCTCGGCGCGGATCCAGTCGGCGCCGAAGGTCATCGTCAGGCCCATGGCGCGCAGCTTGTCGAGCGCCGCGTCGAGGATATCTGTGCGCACATTGCGCAGGGTGATATCGCCGCCCGTGGCCGCCACGGCGCACAGGAAGGTGCCCGTTTCGATACGGTCGGCGATCACCGCGTGCGAGGCGCCGTGCAGGGCGTCCACGCCCTGGATCACCAGGCGGCTGGTGCCGATGCCGTCGATCTTCGCGCCCATGGCCACCAGCAGGTGCGCCAGGTCGGTTACTTCCGGTTCGCAGGCGGCGTTTTCCAGGATGGTCTCGCCTTCGGCCAGGGTCGCGGCCATCAGCAGATTCTCGGTGCCGGTGACGGTAATCATGTCGGTGACGATGCGCGCGCCTTTCAGCTTGGCGCACTTGGCGTAGATGTAACCCGCTTCGATGCGGATCTCGGCGCCCAGCGCCTCCAGGCCCTTGATATGCTGGTCGACGGGACGCGAACCGATGGCGCAGCCGCCCGGCAAGGACACCTTGGCTTCGCCGAAGCGCGCCAGCAGGGGGCCGAGCACGAGGATCGAGGCGCGCATGGTTTTCACCAGTTCGTACGGCGCTTCCAGGGTATCGATGGCGCTGCCGTTGAGGAGCACGCGGTCGCCGTCCTGCTGCACTTTCAGGCCCGTCTGGCCCAGCAGTTTCAACATGGTGGCCACGTCGTGCAGATGCGGCACGTTCGTCAGGTCCAGGTCACCCGCGGTCAGCAGACCCGCGCACAGGATGGGCAGGGCGGCGTTCTTCGCGCCGGAGATGGCGATGTCGCCGTTCAGGCGGTTGCCGCCGTTGATGAGGAGCTTGTCCATGTGCTTATCCTTGGAATTCTTCAGGTGTCAGGGTTTTCATCGACAGCGCGTGGATTTCTTCGCGCATGCGGTCGCCCAGCGCCGCGTAGACGATCTGGTGGCGCTGGATCAGACGCTTGCCGGCAAACGCGGGCGAAACGATCACGGCCTGGAAGTGCTGGCCATCGCCCTCCACTTCGAGGTGCGTGCATTCGAGGCCGGCCGACAGGTAGCCGTGGATCAGTTCTGGAGTGGTGGTCACGATAAGTCCTTGATATTGAATAATGTAGTGATGTGATATGCCGCAATTAGTGGCGCAAACGATAGCCGCTCTTCAGCAGGCGAATCGATGCCAGCGCCAGGATCACGAGGAAGCCGGCGACGATGGAAAGACTGAGCCACGGGCTGACGTCGGACACGCCGAAGAAGCCGTAGCGGAAGCCGTCGATCATGTAGAAGAAGGGATTCAAATGCGACACCGTCTGCCAGAACGGCGGCAGCGAATGGATCGAATAGAACACGCCCGACAAAAAGGTGGCCGGCATGATCAGGAAGTTCTGGAAGGCGGCCAGCTGGTCGAATTTTTCAGCCCAGATGCCGGCGATCAAGCCCATGGTGCCCAGCATGGCGGCGCCCAGGAAGGCGAAGACGACGATCCACAGCGGCGCGACAAACGACAGGTCGGCGAACCAGCAAGTGATGGCGAAGACGCCAAAGCCCACGGCCAGGCCGCGCGCGACGGAAGCGAGTACATACGCCGAGAAGATTTCCCAGTGCGACAGGGGCGTGAGCAGCACGAACACCAGGTTGCCCGTGATCTTGGACTGGATCAGCGAGGACGAGGAATTGGCGAACGCGTTTTGCAGCACGCTCATCATCACCAGGCCGGGAATCAGAAAGGCCGTGTAGCTGACGCCGGGACTCGGCTCCACGCGGCCGTCGAGCACATGGCCGAACACCAGCAGGTACAGCATCGACGTGAGCACGGGCGCGGCCACGGTTTGCGTCGCCACTTTCCAGAAGCGCAGCGTCTCTTTGTAGACGAGGGTGCGAAATCCTGTCGAAATCATACGGTACCTTTATCCATGATCTGCAAGAAGATATCTTCCAGGTCGGCTTGTTGCAATTGCATTTCATCGATCTCGGCGCCCGCTTCGCGCAGGCGGGCGAGGATTTTCTCGACTTCGCTGTATTCGTTGACGCGCAGGCTGAACTTGTTCGGCGCCTGCTGTTCTTCCGGGTGCAGCACCAGGTGCTGCAGGTCGGCCGGCAGGGCGCCGTGTTTCAGGTGCACCTGCAGCTGCGAGCCGGCGATGCGACGGATCAGGGCCGACATGGTGTCGAGCGCCACCACCTTGCCGGTTTTCAGCATGGCGACGCGCTGGCACATGGCCTGCGCCTCTTCCAGGTAGTGGGTGGTCAGGACGACCGTGTGGCCGCCTTCTCGGTTCAGGCGCGAAATGAACTTCCACAGGGTCTGGCGCAGTTCCACGTCGACGCCGGCCGTCGGCTCATCGAGCACGATGACGGGCGGCTTGTGCACCAGCGCCTGGGCCACGAGCACGCGGCGCTTCATGCCGCCGGACAGCGCGCGCATATTCGTGTCGGCCTTGCCGGTGAGGTCGAGGTTTTCCATGACCTCGTCGATCCACTTGTCGTTGTTCGGCAGGCCGAAATAGCCGGACTGCAGGCGGAGGGTTTCGCGCACGGTGAAAAACGGGTCGAACACCAGTTCCTGCGGCACCACGCCCAGGTTGCGGCGCGCATTGCGGAAGTCCGTGACGACATCGTGGCCGTGGATCTTGACGGTGCCCGCGTCGGGGCGTATCAGGCCGGCGATGATGGAGATGAGGGTCGTCTTGCCGGCGCCATTCGGGCCGAGCAGGCCGAAAAATTCGCCTTCCTCGATGGCCAGCGACACGCCGCCCAGCGCCTTGAGCGATTTATAGCTCTTTTCTACATTCGTTATTTGAATTGCGGTCATGTGCTTGTTTCAAGTGTAATGCGTCTGGTGTGATGCGCCAGTTGCCGGAGACATCCAGGCCGGCAGGCCGGTGCAGGGCGCCGCCTTCAGGCGAGGACGGCGCAACAGTCAATTATAGTTGGAAAATTCGTGGAACACTTGGAGATCAATCCGGCGGCGCTGCTGGCCTGCCGGCTTGAAAGCTACTGCTGATGCGGGGAGTGGGACAGGATCAATGATGATGCAGGTCGGACGGGCTGCGTTCGGCGTGGCCGCCGGCGCTGGCGCAGTCGTCGGCGCTCAGGGTGCTCGAAACGAGCGAGCACACGCCATACAGCTTGGTGAGGTTTTTCAGGTTGTTCGGCAGGTTTTTCAGCTCCAGCACGCCGCCGGCATCCTGCGCGGCGCGTTGCCACGTCAGCATGACGGAGACGGCTGCCGAATCGACGGCCTTGACGTTGCGCAAGTCAAACTTCGTCTGCCCCGAGCGAATGGCGTCCAGACCCTGCTCCAATGCCGAAGTGGCATTGTGCACGGTCAGGGAAGTCAGGGACTGCAAGGTGTCGAGAGAGTCTGGCATGGCGTCGGGCTGCGCTGGTCTGGAGCTGGGTCAGGAGCTATATGATAGCCGATTATTTGGCTTTGGCAGCGGGACGGCTGGCCAGGGCCTTGTTTTTCGCCGACAAGGTCTTGATCAGGCCATCGACGCCGCCCTTGCTGATCTCGCTGGCAAAGCTGCTTTTGTAGGTTTCCACCAGCCACGCGCCCAGCACGTTGATGTCATAGATCTTCCAGCCGGACGGGGTTTTCGCCACGCGGTAGTTCAGGGGCACGGGTTCGCCGCGCGCCACGTTCACTTGCGAGCGCACTTCCACTTCCGTGTCGCTAGGGTCGGCGCGCAGCGGCTTGAATTCCACGGTTTCGTTCTTGATCTGCGACAGGGCGCCCGAATACGTGTAGATCAGCAAGGTGCGAAATTCCGCGGCCAGCTGCTTTTGCTGGTCGGGCGTGGCATCGCGCCAGTGGCGGCCGGCGGCCAGGGCCGTCATGCGCTGGAAATCCACGTACGGCAAGATCTTGCTTTCCACCAATTCGGTGACGCGCTTGATATCGCCAGCCTGGATGGCCTTGTCGTTCTTGGCCGTGTCGATCACGTCCTGGCTGATGCGTTTGACCAATACGTCGGGCGCTTCCACGGCGGGGGCGGCCTGGGCGGCGGTGGCAAAGGCGATGGTGGCCATCGCCAGCAGTTGTTTCATCAATTTCATGGTTCTACCTTTCATGGTGTTGCTATGCACCGGCTGGCGTTGATCGCAGCCGTGGTGTTCCTGTAGCGCAGTCTACTCCTGCGGCTTGGTCTCGGCGGCAACGGTATTGCTACCAGATGTTACGAGGTCCGCGGGTGTCACAACCGCGGCGGCCGTGGCCGCAGGGACGTCGCTGGCCGGTTGCGGTTTTGCCTCGTACTCCGGCTCATAATCGCTGGTGTCGTTTTTTGGCACTTTGCGGTCGCGGCGATCCGTATCGCCATCGAAAACCTTGCTTTCGCGCGCCTGCAGGAAGCCGTCGCGGATGAATTCATAACGGTCCAGCGCGGCCGCTTCCATCAGGTTGGTCGCGTCGAGCAGCGCGGCGCGCTTGTCGACCACGCGCGTCACCGTGCCGATATTGCGCACATTGACCGGATCCTTGTAGCGCCATGGGTCGCCCGTGATATCGAGCGGCAGGGCCACCGTGTCGCGCACGGTCGATGGGCCCAGCAGCGGCAGCATCACGTACGGACCAGGCTGGACGCCATACCAGCCCAGGGTCTGGCCAAAATCTTCGTTATGCTTGGGAATGCCCGCCTGCGACGCGATGTCGATCAAGCCGAGGATACCGAAAGTCGAGTTCATGCTGACGCGCACGACGTCTTGCAAGCCCGCCTCGCCCTTGCCTTGCAGCAAGTTGTTCACGGCGCTCCACACATCGGACAAGTTGCCGAAGAAGTTGCCCACGCCCGTTTGCACGAACGATGGCGTGACCGTCTTGTAGGCCGTGGCGACCGGTTTCAGGGCCACCTGGTCGACGGTGTCGTTGAACTTGAACATGGCGCGGTTGTAACCCTCGAGCGGGTCGCGCGGATTGGTGCCGGTGGCGCAAGCGCTTACGCTGGCGGCGATGGCCAGGGCCAGGCCGATACGCGCCAGGCTGCCTTGGGATTGCTTGGTCGACTCGCTCATTTGCTGTCCTTTCCTTCCGCTGCCTTGCTGTAGATGAACTGATTGATCAGGTCTTCCAGCACTGTGGCCGATTGAGTACGGGCGATCTTGTCGCCCTCTGCCAGGTTCGCCAGATCGCCGCCTGCTTCCAGGCCGATATATTGCTCACCCAGCAAACCGGCCGTCAAAATCTTGGCCGAGCTGTCTTTCGGAAATTTATAGCCATCTTCGATGTCGAGTTTCACCAACGCCTGGTAGGTCTTGTCGTCAAAGCGGATCTCCGCCACGCGCCCCACCACCACGCCAGCACCCTTGACGGGCGCCTGCGGCTTGAGGCCGCCAATATTGTCGAACTTGGCCGTAATGGTATACGTCTTGCTGAAAGACAGCGAGCTCATATTGCCGGCCTTGAGCGCCAAAAACATCAATGCCGCCACACCCAGCAAGACGAACAAGCCGACCCAGACATCCAAAGATTTACGTTGCATAAACAATCCTAAATAATTTTTACTTGCTGCCGCCTGCGCAACATCTTGCCCAGGCCCGCTGTTTGTCGCTGATCGGCAATTACTTGCTAAACATCAACGCCGTCATCATGAAATCGAGCCACCACACCATCAACGACGAGATGACCACCGTGCGCGTGGTGGCGCCGGAGACGTCTTCCGGCGTCGGCTGTGCCTGGTATCCCTGGAACAGCGCGATGAAGGTCACCGCAATACCGAACACCAGGCTCTTGATGGTGCCATTACCCACTTCTTTCCAGACATCCACGCCGCCCTGCATCTGCGACCAGAACGAGCCTTCATCGACGCCGATCAGCACCACGCCGACCAGGTAGCTGCCGATGATGCCGACGGCCGTGAAGATGGCACCCAGGATCGGCATGGCGATCACGCCGGCCCAGAAACGGGGCGCCAGCACGCGCTGGATCGGGTTCACGGCCATCATTTCCATGGCCGACAATTGCTCGCCCGCCTTCATCAGGCCGATTTCCGCCGTCAGCGAGGTGCCCGCGCGGCCGGCGAACAGCAGCGCCGTGACGACCGGACCCAGTTCGCGCGTCAGGGACAGCGCCACCAGCAAGCCCAGCGACTGCTCGGCGCCGTACGTGGTCAAGGTGTAATAGCCTTGCAAACCCAGCACCATGCCGACAAACAGGCCGGAGACGGCGGTAATCACCAGCGAGCGGTTACCGATAAAAAACAGTTGCTCAATCACCAGGCGCGGACGGCGCCACAGGCCGCCCGACGAGGCGATGATGATGAAAAACGACCGCACGGCGAAGCCGAGGTCTTGTACCGAATTGCGCAACCATGCTCCGATCGCCGCCAGGAAACGCGCGATCATCGGCCGCCCCCCGTCTGCAGGCCCAGGTCGTCGGCCAGCGACTTGCCCGGGTAATGGAACGGCACGGGACCATCGGCCTCGGCATTGACGAACTGCTTGACGTACGGATGCGTCGACACGGCCATCTCGGCCGGCGTGCCGTGCGCCACGATCTTGCCCGATGACAGAAAATAGACATAATCAGCGATGGCGAAACACTCCTTCACATCATGCGATACCAGGATAGACGTGGAGCCCAGCGCATCGTTCAGATTGCGGATCAAATTCGCCGTCACGCCCATGGAAATCGGATCCAGGCCGGCGAACGGCTCGTCATACATGATCAGTTCGGGGTCGAGCGCGATGGCGCGCGCCAGCGCGACGCGGCGGCCCATGCCGCCCGAGATCTCGGCCGGCTTCAATTGCGCCGCATTGCGCAGTCCCACGGCGTGCAGCTTCATCAGCACCAGGGTGCGGATCAGCTCTTCATTCAAGTCCGTGTGTTCGCGCAGGGGGAACGCCACGTTTTCGAACGCCGTCAAATCCGTAAACAGGGCGCCGTGCTGGAACAGCATGCCCATCTTGCGGCGCAGCTGATATAGCTCGTCGGTCCCCAAGGTATGCACGATCTGGCCGTCCACATTCACGGAGCCGGAACTGGGGCGCAACTGCCCGCCGATCAGGCGCAGTACGGTCGTCTTGCCACTGCCGGAGCCACCCATGACGGCCACAACTTTTCCACGTGGGAAATCCATTTGAAGGCCCGATAAAATCGAACGTTCTCCATAGGCAAAGTGTAAATCACGGATCTCAACAAGATTTGGCACGACGAAGCTCACTATTTTAATGGCGTATTGTAGTGCAGAAACGCCAACCTCTGCTGAGACACCCCTAGGGACAGCCCCGTAAAGGGGAAGAATACAACACTAATGAATCGAAAGTCAGATATTGTAGTGGAAATTTGGCCCGCACATCGCGTCCCTGCCCGATCGCCTTCGCCGCTGTTGACTTGACAAGTAAAAATAACAAAGGCCACGTCGCGATCCGCGCCGTGGCCCTGGCAAAAAACGAACAATTGCTCGTTAATTAGCGCGGCAGCAGGGATGCCCCCATCAGGAACTCATCGACGGCGCGCGCGCACTGGCGTCCTTCGCGGATGGCCCAGACCACCAGCGACTGGCCACGGCGCATGTCGCCGGCCGCAAAGACTTTCGGCACCGAGGTCTGGTAGCAGCCGGCGCCATCCGTTGTCGCCTTGACATTGCCGCGCGCATCCGTATCGACGCCGAACGCTTCCAGCACCTGTTGCACAGGGGAAACAAAACCCATGGCCAGGAAGACCAGGTCCGCTTTCATCTCGAATTCCGAGTTCGGCACTTCGCTCATCTTGCCGTCTTTCCATTCAACGCGGCAGGCGATCAGCTTTTCCACCTTGCCGCCCTTGCCTTCGAAACGCTTGGTGGCCACGGCCCAGTCGCGCTCGCAGCCTTCCTCGTGCGAGGACGAGGTGCGCAGCTTGGTCGGCCAGTACGGCCAGACGAGCGGCTTGTTTTCCTGTTCCGGCGGCTGCGGCATCAGTTCGAACTGGGCCACCGAGGCGGCGCCATGGCGGTTCGAGGTGCCGACGCAGTCGGAACCCGTGTCACCGCCGCCGATCACCACCACGTGCTTGCCCGTGGCCTTGATCTGGTCCTTGAGCTTGTCGCCCGCGTTGACCTTGTTTTGCAGCGGCAGGAAATCCATGGCGAAATGCACGCCTTTCAGTTCGCGGCCCGGCACGGGCAAGTCGCGCGGCTGCTCGGCGCCGCCGGCCATGATGACGGCGTCAAATTCCTTTTCCAGGTCTTCCGGGAAAATGGTTTCCTTGGCCCAGTTGTTGACGTGGGCCGGGAAATCCTTGCCCACCAGCACGCTGGTGCGGAAGACCACGCCTTCGGCTTCCATCTGTTTCACGCGCAGGTCGATGTGCGACTTTTCCATCTTGAAGTCGGGGATGCCATAACGCAACAAACCACCGACCCGGTCGCTCTTTTCAAACACGGTGACGGCATGGCCGGCGCGCGCCAGCTGCTGCGCCGCCGCCAGGCCGGCAGGACCGGAACCGACGATGGCCACTTTCTTGCCGGTACTGAAAGGGGCCGGCTGCGGCGTGACCCAGCCGTGTTCCCAGCCCATGTCGATGATTTTATGTTCGATGGACTTGATGCCGACCGGATCTTCATGGATGCCCAGGGTGCAGGCCGATTCGCACGGCGCCGGGCAGATGCGGCCCGTAAATTCCGGGAAGTTATTCGTCGAATGCAGGATGTCGAGCGCTTCGCGGTAGGCGCCGCGGTACACCAGGTCATTCCAGTCGGGAATGATGTTATTCACGGGACAACCCGTGGTGCAGAAGGGAATGCCGCAATCCATGCAGCGCGCGCCTTGCACGGTCGCTTGCGCGTCCGACAGGTGCAAGACGAATTCCTTGTAGTTCTTCAGGCGCGCGGCAGGCTCCAGATAGTGTTCGTCCTGGCGCTTGAATTCCATGAAGCCGGTAATTTTACCCACGATGTTTCCTTTGTATTTGGCTGGCGGGGAGCGGCTGGGCCGCTCCCTGGTCATTCATTTGGCAATGAGCTTAGCTGGCTCAGGCGGCGACGGCTTGCACTTCCATGGCGGCGTCAGCGGCCATTTCAATCAGTGCGCGCTTGTATTCGTTCGGGAAGACTTTCACGAACTTGCCACGCGCCGCGGCCCAGTCGTCCAGCAAGACGCGGGCGCGCGTGCTGCCCGTGTGCTTGAAGTGACGCTCGATCAGGCGCTTGAGGATGACCTCGTCAGCTTCCGGCACGCCATCGCGGTGCTGCGTATGCCAGGCATCGCGGTCCAGGTGCTGTTCACCGGCAGAAACCACCTTGTCCAGGCTGACCATGGCCGTGTTGCACTTGCTGGCAAAGTCGCCCGCCGGGTCATACACATAGGCAATGCCGCCCGACATGCCGGCCGCGAAGTTGCGTCCCGTATTGCCCAGGACCACGACCGTGCCGCCCGTCATATATTCGCAGCCATGGTCGCCCAGGCCCTCGACCACCGTGGTGGCGCCCGAGTTGCGCACGGCAAAGCGTTCGCCGGCCACGCCATTGAAGAAGGCTTCGCCGGCGATGGCGCCGTACAGCACCGTGTTGCCGATGATGATGTTGTCCACGGCCCAGCCACGGAATTCCGTATTCGGCCGCACGATGATGCGTCCGCCCGACAAGCCTTTACCCACGTAGTCGTTACCTTCACCCACCAGGTCGATCGTAATGCCGTGCGCCAGGAAGGCGCAGGCCGACTGGCCCGCAGTGCCTTGCAATTGAATGTGGATGGTGTCGTCCGGCAAGCCGGCGTGACCGTATTTCTTCGCCACTTCGCCGGACAGCATGGTGCCCACCGTGCGGTTCAGGTTGCGCACGGGCGAGATGAAGGAGACGCGCTCGCCCTTTTCCAGCGCCGCGCGCGCTTGCGCGATCAGCTTGTGATCGAGCGCCTTTTCCAGCGCATGATCCTGGAACTCCACGTGGCGGCAGGCTTGGCCGTCCGGGGTTTCCGGCTTGTAGAAGATGGCCGAGAAGTCCAGGCCCTGCGCCTTCCAGTGCGAAATCGCCTTCGATTTGTCGAGCAGGTCGACACGGCCGATCAGTTCATCGTACGTGCGGATGCCCAGCTGCGCCATCAACTGACGGGCTTCTTCGGCAACGAAGAAGAAGTAATTGACGACATACTCGGGCTTGCCCGAGAACTTGGCGCGCAGCACCGGATCTTGCGTGGCAACGCCCACCGGGCAGGTATTCAAGTGGCATTTGCGCATCATGATGCAGCCTTCGACCACCAGCGGCGCCGTGGCGAAACCGATCTCGTCGGCGCCCAACAGAGCGGCGATGACCACGTCGCGGCCCGTCTTCATCTGGCCGTCGGCCTGCACGCGGATGCGGCTGCGCAAGCCGTTCAAGACCAGCGTTTGTTGCGTTTCGGCCAGACCCAACTCCCACGGCGTGCCCGCATGTTTCACGGACGACAGTGGCGAGGCGCCCGTGCCGCCGTCATGGCCGGCAACGACCACGTGGTCGGCTTTCGCCTTGGTGACACCGGCAGCCACCGTGCCGATACCCACTTCCGACACCAGCTTCACGGAAATCGAGGCGCGCGGATTGGCGTTCTTCAAGTCATGGATCAGCTGCGCCAGATCTTCGATCGAATAGATATCGTGGTGCGGCGGCGGCGAAATCAGGCCCACGCCCGGCACGGAAAAGCGCAGGCTGGCGATGTATTCGGACACTTTATGGCCAGGTAACTGACCGCCTTCGCCCGGTTTCGCGCCCTGCGCCATCTTGATCTGGATCTGGTCGGCCGAGTTCAGGTAGGCGGCCGTGACGCCGAAACGTCCCGACGCCACCTGCTTGATGCGCGAGCGCATGGAATCGCCTTCCTGCAGCGGAATATCGACGACGATCTGCTCGGCGCCCACGACGGAGGCCATGGTGTCGCCCTGGCGGATCGGAATACCCTTCAATTCCTGCATGTAGCGGTTCGGATCTTCGCCGCCCTCACCCGTGTTCGACTTGCCGCCGATGCGGTTCATGGCCACGGCCAGGGTGGCGTGCGCTTCCGTGCTGATCGAGCCGAGCGACATGGCGCCCGTGGCGAAGCGCTTGACGATTTCCTTGGCCGGTTCCACTTCGTCGAGCGGGATGGCCTTGGTCGGGTCGAGCTTGAACTCGAACAGGCCGCGCAGGGTCAGGTGGCGACGGCTCTGGTCGTTGATGATTTGCGCATATTCCTTGTAGCTGGAGAAATTGTTGCTACGCGTGGAATGCTGCAGCTTGGCAATTGCATCCGGCGTCCACATGTGGTCTTCGCCGCGCACGCGGAAGGCGTATTCGCCGCCCGCGTCGAGCTTGTCCGCCAGCACGGGATCGTTGCCGAAGGCCAGCGCGTGCAGGCGCAGCGCTTCTTCCGCCACTTCAAACACGCCGATGCCTTCCACGTTCGAGGCCGTGCCCTTGAAGTATTTGTCCACCAGCGACTTGTTCAAACCGATGGCTTCGAAGATTTGCGCGCCGCAGTACGACATATACGTGGAAATGCCCATCTTCGACATGACCTTCATCAAGCCCTTGCCGACCGCCTTGGTGTAGTTATAGATGGCTTTGTCGCCCGGCAAGCCGTGCGCCATCTCGACCAGGGTTTCCATGGCCAGATACGGGTGGACGGCTTCCGCGCCGTAGCCGGCCAGCAGAGCGAAGTGGTGCGTTTCGCGGGCCGAGCCCGTTTCCACGACCAGGCCGGTGGAGGCGCGCAAGCCCTTGCTCACCAGGTGCTGGTGCACGGTCGAGGTGGCCAGCAGCGCAGGGATCGCCACCTGGTCGGCGCAAATGGCGCGGTCCGAGACGATCAGGATGTTGTGGCCCGACTTGACGGCGTCGACGGCTTCCGCGCACAGCGACGCCAGGCAGGCTTCCACGCCTTCCTTGCCCCAGGCCAGCGGGTAGCAGATGTCCAGTTCGTAGGACTTGAACTTGCCGCCCGTGTGGGCGCTGATGTTGCGCAGACGGGCCATGTCGTCAAAGCCCAGCACGGGCTGCGCCACTTCCAGGCGCATCGGCGGGTTGACGTTGTTGGTATCGAGCAAGTTCGGTTTCGGACCGATGAAGGAAACGAGCGACATCACCATCGCTTCGCGGATCGGATCGATCGGCGGATTCGTCACTTGCGCGAACAACTGCTTGAAGTAGTTATACAAAGGCTTCAATTTGTTCGACATGACGGCCAGCGGCGAGTCATTGCCCATCGAGCCCGTCGCCTCTTCGCCGGCCACGGCCATCGGTGCCATGAGGAATTTCAAGTCTTCCTGCGTGTAGCCGAACGCTTGCTGGCGATCGAGCAACGATGGCTGCTCTTTTTCGCCCTGGGCGCGGTCTTGCTTGGCTTGGCCTTCGGCCATCTTGATCTCGTCGAGCTTGATACGCACCGAGTTGATCCATGCCTTGTATGGCTTGGCGTTGGCGTAGGTGTTTTTCAGTTCCTGGTCGTCGATGATGCGGCCCGCTTCCAGGTCGATCAGGAACATCTTGCCAGGCTGCAAGCGCCATTTCTGGATGATTTTCGATTCCGGGATCGGCAGCACGCCCGATTCCGACGCCATCACCACCAGGTCGTCGTCCGTGACGATGTAACGTGCCGGACGCAAGCCGTTGCGGTCCAGGGTGCCGCCGATGTGGCGGCCATCCGTAAACGCCATGGCGGCGGGGCCGTCCCACGGTTCCATCATGGCCGCGTGGTATTCATAGAAGGCGCGGCGGTTGTCGTCCATCGTCGTGTGGTTTTCCCACGCTTCCGGAATCATCATCATCATCGCCTGGGCGATCGGGTAGCCGGCCATCAGCAGCAGTTCCAGCGCATTGTCGAAGCACGCCGTGTCGGACTGGCCTTCATAGATCAGGGGGAACAGCTTTTGCAGGTCGTCGCCCAGCACGGCCGACTTCATGACGCCTTCGCGCGCGCGCATCCAGTTGAAGTTGCCTTTCACCGTGTTGATTTCGCCGTTATGGGCGATCAAACGGTAGGGGTGGGCCAGCGGCCACTCCGGGAAAGTATTCGTCGAGAAACGCTGGTGCACGAGGGCCAGGGCCGAGATGCAGCGCGCATCCTGCAAGTCCTTGTAGTACACGCCCACCTGGTCGGCCAGCAGCAAGCCCTTGTACACAATAGTACGGGCCGACATCGACGGCACGAAGAATTCCTTGCCGTGCAGCAGCTTCAAGGCCTGGATGGCGTGGCCCGAGGATTTGCGGATCACATACAGTTTGCGCTCGAGCGCGTCGGTGACCATGATGTCCGGACCGCGGCCGATGAAGATTTGGCGAATGACGGGTTCCTTGGCGCGCACGGTGGGCGACATCGGCATGTCCGTATCGATGGGCACGTTGCGCCAGCCCAGCACGACCTGTCCCTCGATGCGCACGGCGCGTTCGATTTCCTGTTCGCACGCGATGCGCGACGCATGTTCCTTCGGCAAGAAGACCATGCCCACGCCATATTCGCCAGGCGGCGGCAATTCCACGCCCTGCTTGGCCATTTCTTCGCGGTAGTACTGGTCAGGAATCTGGATCAGGATGCCGGCGCCATCGCCCATCAGCGCATCGGCGCCCACGGCGCCCCGGTGATCGAGGTTTTTCAGTATCAGCAAACCCTGTTCGACGATCGAATGGGTCTTGTTGCCCTTGATATGGGCGACGAAACCGACGCCGCAGGCATCGTGTTCATTGGCTGGGTCGTACAGGCCTTGCGCTTTCATGGGCTTCTCCGCTGCATATGACTATCGAAAAACTAGAGTAGTGCAACGCAACAAAAAACTCAACCAGAATAATTAGGGTCGGAGTCGAATTAAATTCGATTTCGTCGCTCTAAAAATTTAATAGGGACATAGTCGTGGCGATTTCAATAAAAGATAAGAAAGGAACCATTTTCTGTTTTAAATGCAAATGGGTTTCAATTAATGTCCGCCTCGGCCACGATTTTGCGGGGACGGCCCCGCTTGGCCGGCAGCACTTGCCGCTGCATTTTCTGCTCCAGCGCCTGCTTGAACGCGTCGGAACCGAGCGGCCAGCCCTTTAATACAGCCTGTTCCACCACCTTGACCTGGCTGCTGCCCAGGCCTTGCTCGCACAGGTGCAGATACGCCGCCTCGCGGTCGAACGGCGTGTTTCCCAGCGCCCAGTACAGCGCATGGTCGGTGATGACGGGATCGGGACGCACGCCCGCATGGTGGGCATAGCTGGACCAGTTGTAATCGAGCGCCTGGCCCGCCAGGCCCGTTTGCACGGGTACGCATTCCAGGTAGCGGCAGCAAGTGAGGAAGAAATTGTCGGGATCGATGACGGACGTTTTGTAGCGTCCCTGCCACAAGGCGCCTTCGCGGCCGTATTTCTGGTTGAAATACGGCACGTAATAGCGTCCCAACCACTGCATCAGCTGTCCCAGGCCCGTCGCATCGGCCGGCGTGGCCAGCAAATGTAGCTGATCAGGCAATAAAACATAGGCGTGGATGGCCACCTTGAACATTTTTGCCCCCGTTTTCAGCCAGGAAAGAAATTGCGCGTAGTCCGCCGCGTCCTGGAACACGGGCTGGCGGTTGCTGCCGCGCTGGATCACGTAATGGGGCAGTGCTGGAATGATGAGGCGGGGCAAACGGGCCATGGCAGAATCGGTAAAGATAGGCTAAGGCCTTGATTTTACACACTTACTGCACAAGGCGCGACTCTGACCCTGTTTTATTTGAAATACTAGGAAAACCGGTTGACTCTGCCCCTTTTATTGCGCCGACCACTTGCGGGCGGCGCAACAAGATCATCAGGACAGGTTGAAACTGGCCGACAGGCTGTAGCCCTCGCCATACGCGCTGCGTAGCGGCAAGTCCTGGCCGAGGCCCGTCTTGGCTTTCTTGCGCAGGCGGTACACGAGCATGTCGACGCGGCGGCCCGCATCGGGATCTTCGCCGCCCATGCCGGCCACGATGACGTCGCGCGGCACGGGGCGGGTGTTGATGGTCAGCAGGTGCAGGAAGTTGAATTCCTTTTCCGTCAGGGCAATGACTGAACCCATCAATTCAAGTTGGCGGGCGCTTACTTTCAAGGTCCACTTGCCTGGCTCGGGCACGGGATCTTGCGGACCGACGCGACGGTCGAGCGCTTCGATGTGGGCCGCCAGTTCGGGGAATTTGATCGGCTTGGTGAGATAGTGGTCGGCGCCCAGGCGCAAGCCCAGGATGCGGCTGTCGAAAGCGACACGCCCCGTCAGCACCAGCACGCCGATTTGCGGATACAGCTGGCGCATGCGGGGGATGACGTTGAAGCCATCCTCATCGGGCAAGCCCAGGTCCAGCACGACCACGCCGACATTGCCATGGCTGAGCGCAGTCCACATACCGCCAGCGGAGCTGGTGATATGGACTTCGTGTTCGAGCTCAACGAGGAACTCCGCCATGTCTTCGGCGTAGTCGAGATTGTCTTCGACGATCAGTATTTTCGTCATTGCTACGCCATTCTTCCGTTAGTGAGCACACCGAGGGCAAACCATGCCATGCACTTCTACACCATGATGGACGGCACAATAGGTTTACGTCAAGGAATTATCACGGTTGCCTTCAGCGGAAGCAAGGCTTTTCCTTGTCTAGACAGGAAGCGGCAGCCAAATCCGGAAAAGTGCCCCGCCTTCGGGCAGATTATGCCCCTGCAAACTCCCGCCATGCACGTCCACCACGGCGCGCGCCATGTACAGTCCCAGGCCCGCACCGGGATGCGTGGCATAGGTTCCACGGAAACCTTTCTCGAACAGGCGCACCAGTTCTTCTTCCCGCAAGCCAGGCCCCGCATCGCGCACGCACAGCGCCACGCCGCCCTCGGGCACCAGCCTGGCCGACACGGCGATGGCGCTGCCCGGCGGGCTGAACTTGACGGCGTTGTCCAACAGGATTTTCAGGCACAGGGCCATGCCGGGCACGTCGCAGCGTAGCCGGGCCGGCAAGTCTTCGTCGAGTTCCAGCTGCACGCGGTGGCTGGCCGGCACGGTGGCGGCCGCCTGCTGCAGCAAGGCCAGCGGCGCGATGCCGTCGGCGGCCCGCTCGCGGCCGATGGCCGCCATGCGTTCGGGTGACAGGTAGTCGTCGATCATGAACAACAAACGGTCGACGGCCATCTGGATTTTCACGTAGCGCTTGCGCGTGGCCTCGTCCGCTTGCGTGGAAGTCGAGACGAGCCGCTGGATGGCGCCGTCGATGGTGGCCAGCGGCGTGCGGAATTCATGCGACAGCATCGAGGCGAAGCGCTTCTGCTCCTTTTCCCGCTCGGCTTCCTGCGCCTGGACGGCGCTGACGTCGCGCACCGTGCCCGCCAAGGTCACGCCCCGCCCGGCCGCCGCGGGCACGATGCTCGAGCTGATTTCCAGCGCCAGCAGGTGGCCGTCGGCGTGCGGCAATTCCACTTCGCGGAGCAAGGTCAAGCGGCTGGTATCGCCATCGCGCCAGCGCTGCAGCCGGGCCGGCACGTCTTGCGCCAGGCGCGCCGCGTGTTCGCGCAAGGCGGCCAGGTCGTGGCCCGTCAGGCGCTGCGCGGCGGGGCTGATGTAGAGTAATTCCAGGGTCGTGGCGTCGAGCAGGAAGGCTGCGTCGCGGCCGTTTTCGGCCAGCAGGCGGAACTGCGCTTCGCCCGCCCGCGCGCGCAGCAGGGCGCGGCGCAACTGGACGAAACGCAGCGCCATGAGGATGACGCCGGCCAGCAGCAAAAGGAGAAAGGGCAGCATGCGGTATACCTGGCGAGAAAGAATCGCCAAGTATAAGCGCGCGGCGCCGTTAATCTTCCAGCGGGGCGAAAATCTGCTGCAAGTCTTCCTGCGTGAGGGCCATCTTCTGCGATTCGCCTTCGGCCAGGATCGATTGCGCCAGTTCCGATTTCTTTTGCTGCAGCAGCTGGATTTTTTCTTCCAAGGTGCCCTTCGCGATCAATTTGTAGACGAACACGGGCTTGTCCTGGCCGATGCGCCAGGCGCGGTCCGTGGCCTGGTTTTCCGCCGCCGGATTCCACCACGGATCGTAGTGGATGACCGTGTCGGCCGCCGTCAGGTTCAGGCCCACGCCGCCCGCTTTCAGGCTGATCAGGAAGATCGGCACGGCGCCCTGCTGGAAGGCCGCCACTTGCGCGCCCCGGTCTTTCGTTTCGCCCGTCAGCAAGGCGTAGGGAATGTCGCGCGACTCGAGTTCTTCCTCGATCAATTCCAGCATGCTGGTAAATTGTGAGAACACAAGAATTTTGCGCCCTTCGTCGAGCAAGTCTTCCACCATCTGCATCAGGTCAAGCAGCTTGGCCGAACCGGCCGACTGCTTCTTCGCCGGCAAGGATTTCACCAGACGGGGATCGCAGCACACCTGGCGCAGTTTCAGCAGCGCTTCGAGGATGACGATCTGGCTGCGCGCCACGCCCTTCTTGTCGATTTCTTCGCGTACTTTTTGATCCATCGCAAGACGCACGGTTTCATACAGGTCGCGCTGCGGCCCCGTCAATTCCACCTTGCGCACCATTTCCGTCTTCGGCGGGAGTTCTTTGGCGACATTGTCCTTCGTGCGGCGCAGCAGGAAAGGCTTGATGCGGCGGTTCAACAGCATGCGGCGCAGCGGATCGTCCTGGCGCTCGATCGGATGGCGGAACTGGGTGTTGAACGTCTTCTCGTCGCCCAGCAAGCCCGGCAGCAGGAAGTGGAATTGCGACCACAGTTCACCCAGGTGATTTTCCAGCGGCGTGCCGGACAGGCACAGGCGGTGGCGCGCGCGCAGCAGGCCCGCGCTTTGCGCCGCCTTGCTGCGCGTATTCTTGATGTAATGCGATTCGTCGAGGATGACCAGGTGGAAATCGTGCTCGCGCAAGGTTTCCTCATCGCGCGGCAACAGGGCGTAGGTGGTCAGCACCAGGTCGCATTGGTCAATCTGGTCGAATTGCTGGGCGCGGTCCTTGCCCTGCAGCAGCAGCACCTTCAGGCTGGGTGCAAATTTTGCCGCCTCGTCCTGCCAGTTGCCCATCAAACTCGTCGGTGCGATCACCAGCGCCGGATGCGTCAAACGGCCCGCTTCCTTTTCCACCAGGATATGCGCCAAGGTCTGCACGGTTTTACCGAGTCCCATGTCATCGGCCAGGATGCCGGCCAAGTCGTGGTCGCGCAGGAATTGCATCCACGCCAGGCCATCGGCCTGGTAATCGCGCAAGGTCGCCTGCAAGCCGGCCGGGGCCGCCACTTTTTGCACGGAACCGAACTGGCTCAGCTTGCGGCCCATGGCACGCAGCTGCTCGCCGCCCGTCCATTGCATCTCCAGGCCGCGCGCCAGCTCTTCCAGGCGTGCCGCGTCCAAGGTCGACATGCGCACCGCATGTTTGATCTTGTCGCTGAAATACAGTTCCCCCAGCGTGTTCAGGATGGGGCGCACACGGCCCCACGGCAGGGCTACGCGCGTGCCGTCCGGCAAGGTCGCCAGCATCTGGTCATCGTCGGCATGCGCTTCGATGACTTTCGGGTTGAAATCGTTGGGCGCGTTGCGGATCAGCTGCACCAGCACGGGCAGCAGCGGCACTCTTTCGTGATTGACGACGATGCCCAGTTCCAGCTCGAACCAGGCGTTGCCGCTGTCCGGATCCTGGTCGTCGATTTCCGCATACCAGTCGCCCACGTCGCTCACGTCGTAGCGGTACTTGGCCGTCTTTTCCACGATCCAGCCCTGCTTCCGCAAGGCGTCGATGCCGGACTCCGCAAAACGCAGCCATTCCGCCTGGGAAGGCAGTTGCAGGGCCCCCTTCAAACCGCTCAAGGGCGCGGAGCCAGGCTTCTTGAATTGCAGCTCGGCCAGGGTGGCCAGCGCGCGCGCCTCGTCGACCGTATTTCTCTGGATAATTTCCGTCACCTCGCCCACTTGCCGCACCACGCGCTGCGACGGGTCGAACGAAACGCGTTCCCCATCGTAGTCGTAGGACAGCACGGCGAAGTCGCTCCAGCGCTGCGCGCTGCCATCGGCCAGCATGGCGCTATCGAGCAGCAAGACCGGTTGCGCCGGCACATCCTTGCGCAAGCGCTGCGGCAGCGGCTGCGGCAGCGGCATCAGATGCTGCAAGCCCTGCGCCAGCAGCAGTTGCGACACGCGCACCTTGTCGTTCGCGTTCAACGGCGGCGCCTGCGCCACCAGCGCCTGCAAGTCGGCCAGGGAAATATCGGAGCCGCCCTGGTTCAGTTCCAGCACGCCGCACGACAGGTTGTCGATGTACCACGGCGGATCGGTGGGCAGCATGTAGTCGATCTGATCAGCGCCATGATGCTTCGCGCCTTCCGGCGGGTCCACTTGCCAGCCCAGGCGCATGGTCTTGCCTTCGTCGCGCCAGAACAGGCGGGCGGGACGCACGGGACCTTCCTTCAACGGGTACACGAGACCATTGCCGACGTCGGCCCAAGAATTGGCCCACAACAGTTTATCTTGCTCGGCCAGCATTTTCAGCAGGGCCGCGCCCACCTTGCCCTTCGGCTCCGTGGCGCTGCCCGTCTGCGAATTTTGCCCGCTGCGCATGGCCACGAAGAAACGCACGAGGTCTTCGTCGGCCGGTGTCAGGAATGTGGGGGGCGCCGACAGCAGCGAAAAGATCTCGCTGATGGGACTGGCCGCCGCCACGTCGCCATTCGGCCGCAGCCGCGCCTTGTACAGGCACAGGGCCACGTGGCGGCCACCGCTGGTGGGCGCCAGCACGTAGATCAAGCGATGCGCGTTGAGTTTGGGGTCCGGCTCGGCAATCGTCAGCACGGCTTTCGGATGGGCGGCAGCCTCCACCCGCTGCAGCCAGGTGGCGACGGCATACGGCAAAGGCGCTCCCGGCGCACTGGCCGGGGCAACTGGGGTTTCACTGGTTTCGTCGCGGGTAAAATCCATGGGGCGCATTTTTGTGTAAAGGTCGTATCCAAATCGGCAACAGGCAATATTATCCGCCATACAGCCGTTGCTGGCTTGATTCACACACGCTCTTTGAGCAGTTTTAATGCGCGATGCCTAAAAAATAAGTATTTAATACGACACTTGGGACCCGCAGGCGGCAAAAAAGGCCCGTCACGGGCCTTTTTTCACCGCCATTGGCCCGCTTATCAGGCCGGCACAGTTTCCTCTTCTGCCACGCTGACGGCCTCGACTACCGGTGTGGTGCTCGTATCGGCCGGCGTAAAGTTGCGCAAAAACAAGAAGAACTGGCCCATCATCTGCGTCCACAGTTGCAGATTGATATTCAGGTACTCGCGGCTGACGCCACCGGCGACCAGCACATCCATTTCCAGCACGACGAAATCGCCATGCTGGGCCACGCGGGCAAAACGCTTGCTGCGGTGCCATTCGGCCAGCAAGCCGGACGGCAAGTCGCCGCCCTGCACGCGCAGCGGGCAGCTCAGGGTCAGATCCGCATACTGGCCAGGCGCTGCTTCATTGCCCCACAGCACCTGAAAGCCGATGCCATGGCTGGCGCTGTGCAGGCGCACGACGCCGTCGTGTTCGATGCTGGTCACGGCGCAGCCGGCCGCCTTGATGGCCTCGGCCGTTTGTTCCGCGTTCAGGGTGGTCAGCAAGTTGTTGGTGTGTTCCATCGTCATTCCATTCATTTCAAAATAAAATTATTGGGGGGCCGGCGCGGGCGCGGCCGGTGTTTCTGTTTGACGCGCATCAAAGCGGCCCTGATACAGCTGGTCGCCATACTGCTGGGCGATTTGCTCGAGTTTTACCCGGCTTTGCGCGGCGAACGGCTGGCGCGCCTGCATGACGTCCAGCACATTGAGACCCTCATACGCTTGCAGGATGTCCTGCCCGGCCGCATACAGCTGGGCATTCTTGCTTTCGCAGCGCGCCAGGGCGCCCCGCTGGGACGTCACTTCGCCGTCGAGACGCGCACGCTCCGCTTCCAGCTGCTTGCCCGTGGCGGCCAGCTGCTCGCTGGCCTGGCGGTACTGCGCCAGGTTGGCCGTTGCCTCTTGCGCGGCGGCAGCGCTGCGCTGTTGCTGCTCGCCCAGTTTTTCCCGCTGCGCGCGCTCCTGCGCCAGTTGCGACTGGCTGCGCGCCAGCTCCTTTTTCAAGCCATCGCTGGCAGGCGCAGCGGGCGCCGCCTTGGCGGCCGGTGCGCCCTTGGCTTTGAGCAATTCCAGCTCGCCGCGCGTCTGCTGCAATTGCGCCGTGACATTGCGCAACTCGGCGCGCAGGCGCTCTTCCATGCTCTGCCCCCTCTGTCCCTGCGCCTGGGCCGTGCCGGCGGCCAGCAAGCTCAGCAGCAGCAAAGGCAAGCGCATTTTGTTGGATATCAACATCGTGGCTCCTTAAAAACGCGCGTTCAATTCGATTTGCAGGGTGTCGATCGACAGCGCCGAGCCGAACACTTCGCGGCTCGACGTCCAGCGGCCATTCAGCCAGGTATTCTTGTCGAGCGCGTACGCGCCGCCCAGGTAGTAGCCGCGCGCGTTCGTGCCGCCCAGGTGGAAAGTGGAATCGTTGTAGGCGTCAGGCAAGGCATCCGGTTCGATGCGCTTGTAGCCCAGTAAAACATTCCAGTCGCCGCGCGCGGCCGGGCTGGCCTTGCCCAGGGTCGCCTGCAGCATGTAGGCATTGCCGCCGCTCCTGAAATCGGCTTGCGACACGCCGCCCGTGCCGCCGAAGTTATTCATGATGCCGCCCTTGGCGCGCGCCCACATGGCGTTCTTGTCGTAAGCCATGTTGCGCACATAATCGCCTTCGATGCGCAAGTCCGTGCCGCCGGCCACCTTGCTATCCCAGCGCGCATTCAGGTTGGCCAGGCGGAATTTCGAGGCCAGGCCCACGAATTGCGGCTGCGGCGTATTCGCCGGATCCAGCGGATTCAAGGCGATATTGCGCAACAGCATCAAGCTATTGCCCTTTTGCATGCTCGACGGACGCGACCAGTCCGTGCTGCAGCCATCGGCGCCCGCGTACAGGGCGCACGGCTGCGAATACTCGCCGCTGATGTTGCGGAAGTTGTAGTAGGCCAACGCGCCGCGCAATTGATGGTCGCTATTGATCTTCCACGAAGCGCCCACTTGCGCACCGAGCAGCCACTTGTTTTCGCTGGACATTTTTGCCTGGCTGCGGCTAGGCGCATTGTCGGACGAATACTCGAGCGGAATCAGGCCCAGGGTACCGAAGACGGTGACGTCCTTGCTGTCGCCGAGGGGTTGCTGCACCTTGGCGGCGATGCCGTCGAAATTGAGTTCGCTGGAAAACAGTTCGTCGCCGGACACGAACGGATTGTCGAAGCGGCCCGCCGTCAGTTTCAGCCAGGAAGCGGGCTGGTACGACAGCCAGGCCTGGTCCAGCCAGATGTTTTTCTTGCCCAGGCCGCCGCCGAGGGTTTGCGTGGTGGACACGGGGCTGTCGTCATTGCCGCTGGCCAGGCGGATGCCTGCTTGCGTGGTGTCGGAAATGTCGGCCAGGATGCCCAGGCGGGCGCGCGCGCGCAGCAAGTGCTTGCGGTCTTCGCGCGTGTTGAGCAGCGCCGGCAGGGCCAGGTTGGTGTTCGAATTGACGTCGTAGCCGCTGCCGCTGTTGAGCGAGCGCCAGTCGATCTCGATATTGCTGTTGGCCATGTCGTAATAGCGCGATTCATAGCGCGCGCGCACATCGCCTTCCAGGCGGATGCGCTTGGTCCAGGCCGGCGTTTCATTCGGCGCCGCCCAGCCACCCGCTTTTGCTTCGGCCATGACCTGGCCCTTGATCTCGTCGCGGATCTGCTCGCGCACGGTTTGCGAAATATACGGCACGCGCACATCGCCCGGCTGTACCTGCGCCAGGGCCGCCGGCGCGGCAGCCGGACGGGCTTGCGCTTGCGCCAGTGCTTCGCTCTGCGCCTGCGCCAGCAGCGCCTCGCCGGCATCCTTGTTCAGGGCGCCGCTCTGGATCAGGCCGCGGATCAGTTTGACCATGGTGCTGTCGGCAGGTGCCGTCTGCGCTTGTACCGCGCCTGCCGCCACGCTCAGGGCCAGGGCAGCCAGCGCCAGCGGAAGGCGGCGCAGGTGCTGTGAGGGAGAAAATAAGGAATTCATCGCTTCTTTCGGTAAATGAGGAATTAGTTCATGCGCTTACGGGCGCCGACCTTTAATGGAAACGCGGGCCGGAAAACGCAGGGACGCCGGTGGCCGCTCGTCGGCGCGGAAATCGCGCACCATGGCCAGCACTTGCTCATCCGTCTGCGCATTGCCTGTGCCTTGCACCAGCTGCACCTTCGTCGTCTTGCCTTCCGTATCGAGCCACAGGTCGACGCGGATGTCGGCAAACGCCAGCTGGCGCGTGCGCGGGTCGCGGGCAAAGGCCAGCTGCAGCGCGTTGGCTACATAGCGGCCATACGATCCCGCGCCGAGGCCGCCGCCACCGCCGCCACCCGTCATGCCGCCGCCGCGCCCGGCCTGGATGCCGAAGGCGTCGCTGCCGGCCTGCGCCGCGCCGTCGATGGTGACGGGGTCGCCCTTGTCCGGCGACGGGCTTTCCGGCGCGTCATCCATGGGCTTGTCGGCCGGCGTCGGTTCCGGCTCCGACACTTCCGGCACCACCTTGTCCGGCGTCGGTTCCGGCAGTTTTTCCGGTTCCGGCGGCGGTGGCGGCGGAGGGGGCAGCATCAGCATGGGCGGAGCCGCCACTTCGCGCTTGGTGGCCGCCGTGTCCGACAGCAAATACCAGACCAGCGCGGCCAGCGCGCCGGCCAGCAGCGCGGCCAGCGCGCCGGCCAGCAGCGCGCCGCCGGCCACGCCGCCCCAGCGGCGCCACCACTGCGCCACGCCCGACGGTTCCGAGGCGGCCATCTTCATCATGTCGTCACGCTTCACCTTGCGCTCCTCATGCCGGCTTGCCGGTCACCAGGCCCACCTGGTTCAGGTCGATCCGGCGCAGCAAGTCCAGCACTTCGACCACTTTCGCGTATTGCACAGCGGCATCGCCACGCACGATCACGGGGAAGTCGGGCGTCAAGGCCTTTTCCGTGCGCAAGCGCTCTTCCAGCTCGGGCAAGGTGACGGGATAGGCGTCGAGGAAGATCTGGCCCGCGTTGTCGATGGTGATGGCCTTGGTCTTCGGTTTTTCCAGCGCCATGGCCGAACTGGCCTTGGGCAGGTCGACCTTGATGCCGGGAATGCTGGCGTTGCTGGTCAAAATGAAGATCACCAGCACCACCAGCAGCACGTCGACGAAGGGCGTAATGTTGATGCCGCCGCTACGCTTGCGGGGGGTAAACTTGGCGGAGGTGGCCATGGTTATGCGCCCCTCACGCCTGTTGCAGCACGGGACGCATCTGGCGTCCGTCGCCCTGCTCTTCAGCCAGGCGCGTGGCGAATTCATCGACGAAGACGGCCATATCGGCGACGATGGCGTCCGAACGCGAGGATAGCCAGTTGTAGCCGAACAGCGCGGGAATCGCCACACCCAGGCCGGCAGCCGTACACAGCAGCGCTGCCGCCATGCCCGGCGCCACCGAGTTGATATCCACGGCACCGGCCATGGCCGCCACGACGAACACCAGCATGATGCCGATCACGGTGCCGAACAGGCCGACGTACGGCGCGCCTTCGATGGTGGTCGACAACCAGATCATGCGTTTCGACATGCGTTCGCTTTCGCGCACCATCACGCCATCCATGGCGGCGCGGATGGCGCCGATGGTCGCATTCGAGACGGCGTTCAAGTCATAGCCGCGGTCATGGCGGCGGCGCATCTCGTCGATGGCCACGTCATACAAACGCCACAGCGAGGAATCCGTCTTCACGGAAGCGCTCAGCTTGCCGTTGCGCGCCAGGTGGTCCAGCGGCGCGCCGGCCGCTTCGTGGAACGACTGCATGAATTGCGCATTGGCGCGCGAAATGGCGCCATAGCTGCGGCCCTTGCCGATCATGATGATCCACGACAAGACCATCATCAGGCCCAGCACGCCGACGACGATCCACGCGTCGAGCGGCATGGCGGCGATGATGAAGCCGAAATGGCTCTTGCCCGCTTGCTGTTCATCGGCGCCAAACACGGCCAGGCGCGATTCGGAACCTTGCGAAACGGCGTCAGCCAGCAGCAGGGCGTCGGCGCGGGCCGTGCGCGACAGGCGCAGCTCGTCGATGGCGCCCGTGAAATTGTTCAGGGTGGAAGTACCGGCAGCGACCGGCGGCGCATCGGCGCCCACCGAGGCGGCGGTGGTGAACGCTGGCAACGCGGTGGCCAGCGACACGGCCGGACGGCCGCCTACGTACAGGGCCACGTTGTTCTTGTCGGCCTTGACGGCCAGGTGCGACCATTGCGCGGCCTGGATCGGCTGGCCGGGCTTGCTGCGCTGGCCATTCACCTGCACGAAAGGCACACCCTGGTCTACGCCGATCAGCAATTCATTGGCGCCATCGCGGCGTGCATACAGCACTTGCTGCGGGCCCAGGTTATCGGGACGTACCCAGGCGGAAAAGGTGAACGGCGCGCCGGCGGCCAGCGCCAGCGAAGGCGAGGCAGGCAGCATCAGAGGTGCCGTGCCCAGGCGGGCGCCCGCGCCGATGACGGAACCATCGAGCGCCGGCACGGCCGTCTGGGCATGGTTGCCGTAGGCAGTGCTGTCGCGCGAAGGCACGCCAGGCTCGGTGAAGTGGTACACGAGGCTGTAATCGGGGTCGAACGTGCGCTGGCCATTGCCGGAAGCGGGCGCCTTCGGATTACCGTAGTACATCCACAGCTGCTGCTGCGTACCGGCCGTCAGGGCCGGCACATCGACCCAGATCAGGGCGATGCCCAAGAGCGGGTTGAACTGTTCGATCTGGTGGTTCAGCACCGTTTTATCGTCGCCCGCCACGAAGCGCAGGTCGGCGCCGTTGTCGCTGACGCCTTCGAAGTTGAAGTTACCCGAATGCAAGCGCAGCAGCACGGGAATGCGGCCGGGATCGCCGCCCACGGCGCCCGCCTTCGGGCCCGCGTCGACGGTGACGGGTTTGCGGTAAGCCCAGTCGGGCTGCCACCAGGCATGCGCCAGGCCGGGAACGAGCGTGCCCAGGATCGTGAGCAAAAAAAGAAAACGTTGCATGACAGTGATTCTCCGAAGAAAAGTCTAAAAAAGTGCAGTGCTGGTGAGCTGGCCCGTCAGTAGCTGGCGGACAGGTTGAAATTGATGCGGCGCACGTGTTTGTGCGTGCGCGGGCCATCGCGCAACGGGTAAGCAAAATCGATGCGGCCATTCAGGTAGCGCAGGAACTGGAAGCTGCTGCCCACGCCCACGGAGGCCAGGCCGAACAGGTCTTTCTGCTCGATCATCGGATCGCGCAGGCGCAGGCGCGCGCCATCGGCAAAGGCAAACAAACGCCAGTTTTCCAGGCGGCTGAAATACGTCAGCTGGGGCGTGCGCCATTCGACCGTGCCCGACACGCCGTAGTCGCCCGTCGCTTCGGCCGACAGGTAGCCGCGCACGGAATTGGCGCCGCCGGCGGCCATCTGTTCGCCCGACACGAGCGCCGCATCGGCCAGCTGGCCCGACATGCGCCCATGCAGCTGCGCGCCACTGCCCAGGGTAGTGGTGGCGTTGGCGTCGCCCTTCAGCACGAGGAAGCTGGGTGTAGCCTTGTAGCGCTTGTTGTCGTAGGCGGCGCTGTTGCTGCCGTAGCCGAACGCGGCGCGCGTACCGGCCACCAGCGACAGGCCAAGGCCGTACGTCGCCGCATCCGTCTGCGCAAAGCCGTTGTAGGCCACGCTGAGCGGCACATACTTCAATGGAATGCTCGAGCCGGCGCCATTCAGCTGCAGCGCTTCCTGGTTATCCTTGAAATCGATGCCGGCGCTAAAGCTGTGCCACCAGATGCCGCTGTTGGGCACCGTGTAGTTGACTTTCATGCCCAGCGCGTGGCCCTTGCCCAGCACGCTGGTGCCGCCCGTGCTGGCCACGTTGCTGTTCGACTGGTAGCCCGTCGCTTCCAGGCTCCAGCCCTGCGTGCCGATCGGCGCCACGTACGAGGCGGACCACACCTTGGTCTGGTTCAGGTCGCCCGGCGTGCCGAAAAAGCTGATGGTGGCGCTATGCCCCATCTGCCACAGGTTGTCGTGGCCGACCGACATGCTTGTGCGCAACTTTTTCGTATCGGCGCTGTAATCGTTATTCAAGCCCACGCTGGCGCGCCACGGGCTGCTGTCCTCGACTTTCAAGTCCACGTCCATGGTGCCGGGCAGGCTGCCCTGCTTGACCAGCGGCATCACCTGGCGCTTGGGACCGCGGTTCAGGGCCGTCAGCTCCACTTGCGCCTGGGTAAAGTCGGGCACCTTGCCTTCCGTCAGGGCCGGTACTTGCTGGCGCACGTCGAGCGGCGAGTTGTATTGCGCGCCGACCACGCGCAAGCGCCCCACCTTGGTTTCGCTCACCTGCAGCACCACCACGCCCTGCTCCACCTGCTGCTCCGGCAAGTCCACGTAGACGGACTGGTAGCCGCGGGCTTGATATGCCGCAACGAGGGCGTCGCGCGCCCCTTCCACGTCCTTCAAGGTGCGGCCCGGTCCCAGGAAGGGCGTGACCGCCTCTTCGATGGCACGCGCATCGAGCACGGTATTGCCACGCACCAGATATTCCTCGATCGTCACCTGCCGTTCCGGCGCGGCCACGGGAGCGGCTGCCGGCACCGCGTCCTGCGCGCAGGTCATGCCGGGCAGCGCCAGCATGGCCAGGCACAGCATCGTCAAGGCGGTCGCGGGTGCCGCGGGTGCTGCCCCCTTGCCCTGTTTTTTCATCTCACGCATCTTCCATTCACCTTAAAATCAAACGGTTGCCCTGTGTTGCGGCGCTGGGCCGGCGTTTTTTTGTTGCTAATGCTGATCTACTGATGCCTAGACAGCCGCCGCGCGCGGCGACTGCCGAATGTCATCAAATGTTCATAAAACTCACGGTTGCAGGCCGCGCCGCTCGTTCGGCGTGAGCGCCTGCAGCTGCGGCGCCGTCAACGGCCCCGCGCCCAGCACCTGCACCACGCCGGCCGGCTGATAGCTGGACGCCTGCGGTTCGCCGCCCTGGTGCTTGCCAACACCGCCCTCGTCCGCCTGCTCGTTGCCAAAGCCCAGCACCTTCACCGTGAACAGCGACGGTTGCGCCTGGCGCGTGGCGGCCCGTTCGCGCTGCAGCACGTCCTGCGCCGCCGTCACGGCTTGCGTGGCGGCCGCGCTGGCGTTGCTCAATGCGCCCACGTTCACGGAAGCGATGGTCGGCAGGCCCGCCGACTTGCCCTGTACCTGAACGTTTTCCGCATTGATCACCTGCAAGGCCGCCAGGTTGACGTTGCCCGAGACGCGGATGCCCGCCTCGCCCGCGTCGATGCTGCCCAGCGGGGCGATCAGGTCGATGTCGCCGGGCGGCACCTCCGGGATCGGGTTCAGGGTGGCGATGCCGGCGCCCGTCGTCGGCGTGCTCGGCGACAGGCTGACCAGGCCGATGCTGTCGTAGGTACGGCGCTGCGGCGTGTAGACAACGGTGGACTTGGTGCCGCGGCCCGCATTGATGTCGCCCGTGGCCGACCAGGCCAGGATGTTGCCGCCGAAGGTGGTGAAGATGCGGCTCTGGCCCAGCAGGATGCTGTCTTTCGCATACATCTGGATCTCGCCCTGTCCCTGTGTCAGCACGCCCGAGCCTTCGCCCGGCGCATAGCCGCCGTCCACGCCGATCAGCGCGCGCCCGCCCGGCACCGTGATGCCGATGTCGCCGCCGAAATCCGTGTGGATGCCGGTGTCGTTGACGGTCACGTAAGGCACGTTGTAGTCGGGACGGCCCGCCTCGGCCCATTCCTGCGGACTCAGGTAGCGCACGCCAGCGACGGGACGCTTGGTGTACACGCCGCCGTATCCGTTGACCGTGTACAGCGCGCTGCTGAACATCGTCAGGTCGCCCTGGTACTCGATCTTCTTGCCCGCCTTGTCCTGCGTCGGGAAGAGGGTGGCGATGGCTTCGCGGCCGCGCAGATAGCTGCCGCGGCGCACGCCGTCCGGATCGTTGTACTCGCGCCCGGCCGCCTTCAGCTCGGCGAAGTAGACATTGCTCAGGTAGACCTGCTGCTGTTCCTTCGGCAAGGCGGCAAAGAAGCTGCGCGCATCGGTGGCCGGGTCGTAGCGGATGCCCAGGCCGCTGTCGCCGCCAAAACGCGTCGTCAGCCAGTTCACCAGGTGCAGCTGGCTGACCTGCGCGTATTCGCGCGCCAGGTCGCGCCGCACGCCGCCCGTTTGCTGGCCAGCTTTCTCCAGCTCGGCCTGCTTCGTGCCGAGGAAGACGGCAGCGCCCGCCTCGTCGCCGCCGTAGGCGAACTGGCCGCGCAGCCAGTCGGCCAGGGTCAGCTTGCCGCCGTAGACGTACACGGCGCTGCCGGCCTGGTCGGCCAGCGGCTTGCCCGGGTCGGCCAGCTTGGCCGGGTCCAGGTAGCGCGCCGCGAAGGCCGCATAGTCGGGACCATTGCGGCCCACGCCGGCGGCCACGCTGATGCCGGCGCCATCGCCGCGCTTGTCCTGGCCGACATGGACGATGGAGCCGAGGCTGCGCAATTCCGCCTTGTCGGCCATGTACAAATCGCGCCCGGCGCTCACATTGAGCTGGCCCGGCCCCGCCACATAGAAGGTGCTGTAGCGGATGTCGCGGCCGGCGCTGACGACGGAAACGTCGTCGGCATGGCGGTGCACGAACAGGTTGCCGCGCGCCGACGAGCTGCCGAAGACGACCGGCTTTTCCGGCAGCTCGGGACTGTTGGCAAAGGGCTGGCCGGTCCATCCCGCTGCGCCGTCCGGTACGCTCTCGACGTTGCCGAGCGGCGTGCCGGAGTTGACGATGTCGCGTCCGGCACGCACGGCCACGGCGCCGCCGCCCTCGTACCACAGGCCAAGGGCGCCGCTGACGCCCTTCAGGTTGCCCCGGTACACGATACCGCCCGTGCGCAGGCCGACGATGTCGCCGCTATTGGCATAGAAGTGCGCGGGCAACTGGCCTGCCGGCACATAGTCGGAGACCGTCGGCGGGGTCATGCTGAACAGCGGATACACTTGTTGATTGGCATCGCTGGCGCCATTCGACGACGTACCAAACCATTTCAATGCCCCCGGCGCCAACGCATCGGCGCTGACGTTATGCAGCGGCAGCAGGCCGAACCAGACATTGCCCAGCGCGCCGACGAAGCCCGGATTGAACGGATTCGGCAGCAGGCGCGGGTCGGCGCCCGATGGCGTGATCGGATAACCGGCCGCATGGATGGAGTCGGCGGCCAGCATTTCCAGCTGGCCCGTGCCCGTCCTGACAAATTGCGGCGCCACCGGCGACGGCGCCAGGATCACGCCGTTTTGCGGCATGTCCACCTTGCCGCCATCACCCAGCCTGCCCAGGCTGGCATTGCCGTAGTACAAGCTGCCGCTGGCGGCCACGGCGCGCAGCACGGACGGCATGACGAAGCGCCCGTCCGTCGGCGCATGGTTGTCGCCGGCCATCGCATTGATCCAGGACGAGGTGGGCGTCAGGTTGCCGCCCGCGCTGAACAGGTCGATGGCCGTGGCCGGCGTCCACAGCGAGAACCAGCTCCAGCCTTCGCCGGTGCGCTCCACGCCCTGGTAGCTGAACGGCGAACCATAGCCCAGTTGCTTCACGCGGCCCGCATCGGCCACGCCGCCCAGCACCACGTCGCCGCGCGCATCGATGCGCACGCCGCTGTCGCCCGGCACCAGGATAGGCCCGCCGCTGGCGATCGCCGTGCCCGCCGTGTAGGTTTCGTACGGCCGCGATTCCGTCGGATCGGCGCGGTCGAAGCGCAATTCGATGCCGCCCACGGCGCCCGCTTCCAGGCGCAGTGCGCCGCGCAGGTTGGTGAGCGTGCTGTTCAGGCCAGGCACCTGGCGTTCGAAACGCGTGTTCGGGTTCGGCCGGTCGCTATTGCTGTCGAAGCTGCGCACCTCGGCCACGGGGTTCAGCCCGCCGCCGATGCGGATATCGAGATCGCCGCCGCCCGTCAGCAGCAGCTTGCCGTCCGGCGTCACCCTGCCCGTGCTGCCCACGGCCACGTTCAGGCCCTGGCTGCGCGGCGCGAACTCGCCGCCCGGATCGGCGCGCGAGGCCAGCATGCCGGCGTCGCCGCCCGCCTGCAGCAGCAGATTGCCGCCGCCCAGGGTGCCGATGCCCGTAAAGCCCGACAGCCCCGGCAAGCCCGAGAACAGGTCGACGCCTTCGGGACGCGCGACATAGGTGCCGAAATTGATCCACCATGCCGTCGGCACGCCGCCCGCCGTGCTGCCGCTGCCCTGGCGCCACAGCCAGGTGCCGATGTCGCTGCTGTCCTGCTGCGCGCGCAGCCAGCCGATGGCATCCTCGCGGCGTTGCGTGGAGGTGCCCAGCGTGTCGCCCTTGACGTCGCCCTGGGCGCGCAGCAGCAGATTGCCGCCATGCTCGGGATACCAGGCGCGGTACAGGCTCTGGCTGCCGCCATCGACAAACGGCGTAAAGTCCGTGCCCAGCGCACCGAGCAGCTGGCCCTTGGCGTTCAGGCCGCGCGGCAGGTTGAACAGATCCTTGCCATTGACCAGCGGCGAGGCCGACTGCGTGCCGGCCGTGTAGACGCCATACAGCGAACGCATGTCGAAGTCGCCCGCGGCCAGCAAATCGAGGTCGCCCGTGCCCGTGCGCAGCACGCTGAACAGGGGCTGGCGCGCCGGCGCAGTCACGTGCACGTATTGAGGCTCCGTGCCATCGGCAATCTTGACCACGATTGCGCCATATTCATTGAAGCCAAGCAGCACTTCTTCACTGGCAAAGTTGGCCAGGTCGATCGGCATGCCCGGTATCTCGCCAAACAGGCCGGCATCGTCGCCCCATACATACTGTGCGGGCAAGCCGGTGCCTGGAACCAGCTCGCGGACAGTGGCCATGCCGTAATGCGCATCGGCCAGCATCAGATGGGCGTCCTTCGCATGCGGTTTCAGCGCGCGCGTGTCGGCCGCCGCCGTATCGGCGCCGCCCACCAGGCGCAGCGACCACGCTTGCGAACCCTGGGCCAGCATGGGCGCCAGCGCCAGGTTGCGGCCCTGGCTGCCGCTGCCATCCGCGCTGCGCAGCGACACCATGGTGACGTCGCCCGGCAGCCTGACCACGGTGCCGGCGGGCAGCACGCTGCCCTTGTCCAGCGCCAGCGCCGAGGCCAGCACCACGCCATTGACGGCATTCGTGGCATCGGCCACATCCCACGGCCTGCCTTCGGGGAAAGGCAGGGCCACGTTCGCCGGCCACAGCATGGCCGCCACCCTGGCCGCGCCAGGCAGGCGCAGGCCGGCATCGAGCTGCATCCCGCTCGACAAGGTCAGCGCCTTTGGCAAGACCGTGCCGGCCGCGTACAGCACGCTGCCGTCGGCATTGCGCACGGCGCCGCCCAGCACGCTGCCGGCCGGCAGGTTCAACTCCGCCGTCAAGGTGGCGCGCGCCGCCAGCAAGGTACCGCTGCGCAACTCCATGGCTTTCATCGGCACGGCGAAATTGACGCTCGTGCCCGATTTGAAATACGTGTCCTCGGCCAGGGTCACCAGGCCCGCTTGCGGCACGACGACCTCGCCGCCCCACGGCAGCCGGCCTTTCAACAGCTGCCAGCCCTTGTCATCGACCGTGACTGGCAGGGCGCTGGTATCGAAACCATCGGTGATGCTGCCAAAGACGCTGAGCTTGCCGCCGGCGCGCAGCACCAGCGCACCGGCCTCGCCCGAGCCGTACACGCCGCTCAGGCGCGCCAGCGGATTGACGCCGTCATAGCGGTGGCCGGACAGGTCGATGTCGCCATCGATATGCAGGTCGCCGCCTGGCGTGGCGCTGACGATCTCGACGCCAGGGCGCAGGTGGAAGGCGTTGGCGTCGCCGCGCAAGCCGTGCAGCTTGTTGTTCATCAAATTGCCGTTGGCCAGCGCGTGGGCCATGAAGGCCTGGCTGTCCGCGTGTTTCTCGTCCAGGTAAGCCTGGTTGATGCTCTGGTAGCTGCGGCCGTCCGCATCCTTGCCCGTGCCGGCCGGGGCATCCTTGTATTGCCAGAAGGCGTTGACGTTGATGGTGCGCGCGCCGGCGATGTTCAGCGCGCCGGCCGCGTCGATGTCGATATCGTCGCCCGTGGCGCCGCCCAGGCGCCGTGCGTTCAGGTCGATGCTGCCATAGTTGCCACCCTTGTCTCCGCTGCGCAGGTCGAAACGCGCGCCGTTTTCCAGGCTCAGGCGGCCGCCTGGCGCGGCCAGTTCGATCACGGCGCGGTTCGGCGCCTCGATCACCTGGCCATAGCTGTCCGTGCGCAGCACCGTGCCGTGCGCATCGAGCACGGCGCCGGACTGGATGGTGACGCCGTCGCGGCCGGCCAGGCGGATGCTGCCCACCTGTTCGCCGCTGGCGTCGATGCGGCCACTCACCGTCAAGCTGCCGCCATCGACGGAGACGCTCACTTCGCGCGCCTTGAGCTCGTCGCCGATGGTCAGATTGCCCTGCTTGAGCTGGAAGCTGCGGCTGCCGAACACCTTGCCCGTGTTCAGGCGCTGGTTCAGGCCGGCGAAGTCGCCAACATGCTGGGCGCGAAGTTCCACGCCGCCAGCCGCGTAGGCTACCTGGGTGCCGCCCGCGTCATAATGGCCGCTGGCGCCGCCCAGCAGGCTGCCGCGCAAGTCGGCCGTGCCCGCCGCGTCGCCCGTGGCAACCACGCTCAGCTTGCCGGCGCGGTTATTCACGGCCGACACGTCGATCACGGAAGCGGCCGCCTGGCGAACATCGCCTGCGCGGCTGTCGAGGATCACGTCGCCGCCCCAGCTGTACTTGCTCGTGTCGTAGAAATCGATCTTGCGGCCTGCCAGGTCCAGCTTGGCCTTGTCGCCCAGCAATACATCGCGCTCGGCCGACAGGGTCAGCTTTCCGCTTGGCAGAACCACCGAGGTATCGACACTGACGCTGTTGCCGCTGAGCGCCACTTCCGCGCCCAGGGCGCCGGCCAGCGCCGCATTCGTCGGCGTGACAGGGGTGGCGGGGGTAGCGCCGGCCGGTGCGCTCACCTTGAGGTCGCCGCCCGCCGTGATGCGGTTGACGGAACCGGCCGCACCCGTCAACAGCGGCGTGCTGATCAGCAAATCGCCGCCGCTGTAACGGTAGCCATTGGTGGCCGTATCCCACGCGCTTAGCGACTGGTAGACGGACAGGCTGCCCTTGTTGTTGGCCGTCAGCTGTTCGCTGGCATTCAACGCCACCTGGCCGAAGCCCAGCATCAAACGGTCGAGGTTATGGATGGTATCGGGACGGCTGTCCGGCGTGAAGCCGAACTCGATGCGCCTGGCGTCGACCTGCAAACGGCCGCTGCCCGTGCCGGGGCCATTGGCGACGACGGCGCCGGGCGCATTCGTCGCGCCCTGCCACACGAGGGTATCCGTGTGGATGCGCGCCAGCGCGTCCGTGCCGCCATAGCCGTAGATGGCCGGCGTATTGAGCACCAGGCGCGACAGCGAGGACTTGCCCGTGGCCGCGTCGATGGTCGACAGCTGCGACGAGTCATAGAAGTTGAAGGAATTGCGCGCCGTCAAACCCAGGCTTTCCAGCGCCGGTGCGCCCGTGCTGGTGTCGCCGCGCAGCAGGCGGTCGAGCACGCCCTGGTTCAGCGCCAGGCCGTCGGGCAAGGCGCCGCGGGTGCTGGCGTCCGCCAGGGACGCCTCGCTGCCGACATTGATGGAGCCCATGCCCAGCACCAGGTTGCGCGTGCCGTAGCGCACGTTGTCGCGCAGGGTAAACACGCGCTCCGTCACGGCCGCGATGGTGCCCTCGGAATACAGCGAGGTGCTGCCGCTGCAGGCGCCGCCCGCCTTGGCGCAGGCGCCGATATCGATGATGCCGGGGCCATACGATTCGGACGACGGCGCCGCGGTCGGCAGCATGTCCAGCCAGCCGTTCGAGACGGCCAGCACGCTGCCCATGGGCTCGTACACATAGCCGTCGCGCGAATCCCAGGCGGCCTTGCCGCGGCCCAGCGTATTGATGCCGGAGCCCTGCTCCAGGATGATGCCGCCGTCTTTTCTCGCCGTCACCAGAAACACTTCGGCCGCCTTCAGCACGGCGCCGTCGCGCAGCACGATGCCGCCCGCCGATTCGTTGATGGCGGCGATATTGGCGCGCTGGTTGCTGCCCGTGCCAAATTCGCTGTAGTTCACGCGCGGCAAGCCGCCGATGCCCACGCGCTGGGCACCGAAGGCATTGATCTGCGACGCATGCACGGACACGCCATCGAAATCGGCCAGCGGCGCCGTGCCGTCGGCCAGCACTTCGTAGCGCGTCGACGCATGGTTGCCCGTGCCCAGCAACAGGGAGCCGCCGAAGCCGCCCTCGGCCGGCGCATACAGGGCGCTGCCATCCATCATCAACGGCGTCTGGTTATCCTTGACGCTGTGCACGGATGGGGCGATCAGCTGCACCCGCACGCCCTTGGCATCGCGCTCCAGCGCGGCGCGCGGCACGCCGTCGCGCGTGGCTTGCGCCACGGCAAAGGCGGCATAGCCCGTTTCATTGTATTGCGAATAGCTGCGCAGCACGTCGGCCGGCGTCAGGATGGCTTGTTGCGCCACCACGTCGCGGATCGCCGTGCCCGCCACGCCCGTCTGCGCCGCCGTGGCAAACGAGCCGTTGCGCATGGCAATCGTGCCGCCCGTCTCGACGGCGCCGGCCAGGCCATTCAGTTCCACGCGGAAAGCACCGGGCAGCAGGGCGAAATTCGACGGCAGCAGGGTGTAGGTGCCGGCCGCCAGGCCGGGCACGCCCGCGCCGATGGTGATCTGGCGTCCCGCGGCGGGCTTGCCCGCGCCCTGCTCGGCCGTCAACGGCGCCACGTCAGGCTGCACGCCGGGAATGATGGCGTACACGGGGTTGGTATTCAGGCCGGGCAAGGTAAAGCCGCCGTTCGGCTTCATCTGCACCAGCGGATTGAGGCGCGCGTCGGTGGAGCCGCCGCGTCCGGCCAGGAAGGCCGCGCCCGTCAAGGTGCCGCCGCCCGACAGGTCGAGCACGGCGCCGGCCTGCACGTCGATGGCGGCGCCCGTCAAGGCGATCTCGGGGCCGTTGCCCACGCCCTTGAACACGACATCGTTGCCGTCATACAGGTAGCTCAAGCCATCGAGCGTGCCGCCGTACGGCATCGTCAAGCCTTTCGCACTGACCGAAGTCAGGCTGCCAGGCAACAGATTGACGCGGCCCGTATTGGCTTCAAAGCCTTCGGCGCCCAGGTTGATCTGGCCCAGCGGCGCGCGCAGCACGCCGTGCTGGTTGATGGTGGGCGCAATCAGGCTCAGGGTACCGAACACGGAGAACGGCTGGTTCGGCGTGGCGCCGTCGCCGCTGCGCCCGATATTGAGCGTGCGCAGCGGATCGAGCGTGACGCGGAGGTTGCCGTATTCGTCGATGCCGCTCTGCTGGCCCACCGTGACCATGCCGCTGTCGCCCGTGGCCGGGTAGATTTGCGCGGCCACCAGGGTGGCGTTGCCGGGCTGGTACAGGGCGGCGCTGTTCGACAGGCGCATGTCGCCGCGGCTGTTCAGGGTCAGCTGCTCGAAGGCATCGCGCTCGACCACCAGGTCGGCGCCGCTGCTCTGCGCAATGGTGCCGCGCGTACCCATGTTGACCTCGCCCGCGATATCGAGCATGCCCGCATCGATCTGCAGCAGGGAATCCTCGGCCACCAGCGGCACGCCCAGGATGCCGCGTCCCTTGCCCAGGTTCTTCGAACCTTTCACGGCATTGGGCACGATGTAATCGTCCTTCTGCGCACGCACGGCCGTACCCAGGCGCACATACGGCGCCGCCAGGTGCACCTGGCTGGCAAGGCTGCCCGCCTTGTCCTGGCCATCGGCATCCGGCTGCGGCGGCTGCTGCGCCAGCCCCAGCGAGGTGGCGCTCAGGCGCAGGCTCTGGCCCAGCGACAGCTTGACGTCGCCGTCAAAACTGAGCATGCCGTTCACATGCAGGGCCAGGTTGTCGAAACCGCCCGCCTGCACGCGGTCGGCGCCCAGGCGCGCGCTGCCGTAGCGCAGCGCCGCATCCTGCTGGCCGGCGCGCAAGTCCTCGGGCAAGGCGCTGTCGCCCTGCACCTGCGCCAGCTGCAGTTCGCGCGGCACGCGCACCGCGTTGTCCACGTTGTCGCCTTGCAAGTTGTAGCGGTTGACCTTGCCATAATTGGGCGTGTCCAGCGCCAGCGCCAGGGTGCCACCGGCCGCACCGGTGCCACCGGCCACGGCGCGCAGGGTGCCGTCGGCAAAGATGCCGTTATACGAACTGAGCGAAATCAAACCGCCGTTGCCGGCCACGTTGACGGCGCCCTGGTTCGGCAAGTCCAGCGTGGCTTGCGCGCCGCTGGCGTCAAGCAGCGCGCCCGGACGCACGACGACAAAGGCATCGGCCGCGTCGACGCTGGCCGCATCAGCCTTGTAGCGGGCGCCGATTTCAATGCTGCCGCCCTTGTCGGCACGGCCATAGCGGTCGCCGCGCATGTCGGTGGCGACCGTGGCGCGGCCGGCGACATCGAGCACGGCCCTGTCGCCGATCCAGATCGACGTGGCTTGTCCCTTGCCGTTCGGTACATCCACATCATTGCCCGTGCCAAACGTGCCGGGCAGGACGGCGATCTTGCCACCCCAGGCTTCGAGCCGGCCATCGATGGTGATCTGCGCATTGCCCGTCAGGCTGATCTGGCGGCCCGGATCGACCGTGACGACGGCGCCTTGCGCCACCGCCAGATCCCCTTTCACGTGCGGGCTGCCGGCCGTCAGCGACAGGTCGGCGCCGGCGCGCTGCGTCAGACGGGCCTTGCGCGCATCTTCCTGGTACAGCTCCGGCGTCCACAGTTCCAGCGCGGCAGCCGGATCCGTGCCACTCGCCACCGTGTGGCCCGTGGCGGGATTGAAGCGCAGCACGGGCATCTTCACATCGACATGCGCATCCTTGACCACCACGACGCCATCGCGGCCCGTGACGGCATAGTCGGCAAAACCGCTCTGGAACAGGCTGGCGCCCAGCGCCAGCATAGGCTGGACGGTCACGTCGCGCCCCAGCACCGTGCCGGCCGGCAGCAGCATGCCGCGCGGCGCGCGCACGTCGTCGGCGGCGATGCTGCCGGCCGCATACTGCGTCATCACCGGCTGGATCGGCAAGCCGTTTGGAAAGACCGCCGCCGAGACCACGAAGCCGGCAGGCAGGCTATTGATGGCAGTCAGCACGCTGCCGGCGGGCGCAATGGAACCCTGGTAGACAGACGCGCCGCTGGCGGTGGTGACATAGGCGCCCGGCGGCACCAGCAGGTCGGCTCCCAGCACCAGCGGTTTCTGCGCCGACACGTCCACCGTCACGGGTTTGCTCAAGGCCTGTCCCGGCTTGATCAGGCTGGTACTGAGTGCAAAATCGAAGGGGATCTTCTCGCCCTTGGCGATCAGGAATTCATCGGCCAGGCGCAGGCCGATGGGGGCGCTGCTGCCACCTGGCAACACGTCGCCACCCTGCAGCTTGCCGCCGATGCTGACGGCCGCGCCGCTGTCGATCACAAGGCGTCCGCCGCCTTTCACGCCATGGCCGCGCAACTCGCCGTCGAGCTTGAGCATGGCGCCCGTCGGCGCTTTCTCCGTCGGCAGATCGACCGCCAGGGTGATGTCGCCGCCGCGCCCGCCCTGCAAGCTGCCATTGCTCATCAGGGCCGCGCCGGACGAGACGTCGATGACGCTGCCGCCGGTCAGCTCAACGCCGCCCGAGCTTTTCAAGGTGACCTTGCCGCCATTCACATACGGCAAGCCGGCGACCGCGCCCGGATCGAGTTCCAGGTTGCTCCACAGGCCGCGCGCATCGAGACGCACGCCGGGCGCCACGCGCACGCCGGCCGTTCCCGTGGGACGGTTGTCCGGCACCAGCTTGCCTTCGACCCATACCGCGCCCGCATTCGCCAGGTAGCGCGAGATGATGTCACCGGCGGCGATGCTGCCGCCGCGCGCGCTGACGTTCGCCTTGATGGCCACGTCGGTGGCGTGCAGGGCGACGTCGCCGCCATCGGCCACGCGCACGTCCGCGTTGACGTCGAGCTTGTCGTAGGCGTAGATATTCAGGGCGCCCAGTTCCAGGCCATTGAGCCAGTCCGCATCGAGCTGCAGGGTCTTGCTGCGCGCGGCCGGCAAGGCTTCAGTGAGCAACTGGCCATCGGCGACGGGCGCCACCTTGCCGATCTCGACTTTTTCCAGCACGGCTTGCGGGCTGTCGCGCAGCTGGCCCGCCTTCGTATCGAAGACGGGCGTCATTTTGCCGACGATCAATTGACCGGCGCGCGCGGCCGACGTCTGCGCCTGCTTGTAGCTATCCATGCCGTCATCGCGCTTGCGCTGCTGGCGCTCGCCCTGGAACACGGACGTGTCGATATCGCCTTCCAGCACGGCCGCGCCCGTGGAAACGATCAGGCGGCCAGCGTCGCGGCCCACCGTGTAGCCGTTTTCCAGGCGTTCGCGCGGGCCGATCAAGGCATTCGCGTACGTCTCCGTCGTGTTCGCGCCCCAGCGCGCATGCGTGCTTTCATAGCCGCGGTACAAGCCCGTGTACAGATTGTCGCCGGGTGCAGTGCTGAGCTTGTACATCGCGCCATCGGCGCCCTTCAGCCACGTCTGCTTGACCATGCCCGTCTGCACGTCCAGCGAGCCGCCGGCGATGTTGATGCGCGAACCGGCCTGCGTCACCACTTCGCCGCCGCCAAAGCCGACGGTGCCGCCCTGGGCCGCCCACTCGCCGATGCCGTGGCCACTGGTATTGAGGTAGCCGCTCACTTCCAGCAGGCCGCCGGCCGTGTACCAGCGGTCCGTGGCGTAGCCATTGGTGCCGGCCGGCACCAGCACCAGATCGCGGCGGTCGACCCACACGTCGCTGTTGTTCAGGTATTTCGCGTCGCGGCTGCCCGGTGCGTCGCGCTGTTCGTTGCCCTGCACATTGATCAGCACATTGTTGCTGCTCATGTCGACTTTCACGCCGACGGCGCCGGATACGTCGATGGCGGCGTCGCGCGCCACGTGGCTGCGGCGGGCCGCGTCGACCAGCACCTGGCCGCCCGTGGCCAGGGTCAGCGAATCGCCTTCGAATTCCACGTTGCCGGCCGAAACGATGCGCACCAGCGACTGGTCGCGCCGGTCCAGCGGCGTGTCCGTGCCCTTGCCCGTGTCTTTCAGCAAGGTATCGCGCTGTACGTCGAGCGCCGTGGCGCTGTTGTCGTCGATAAAAATGGCGCTGACGCTGCCGCGTCCCATGGTGACCTTGGCGTCCTCGCCCGCCGCCGACAGGTGGATGGCGCCGCGTCCGTTGACGGAGGTGCTCGACAGCAGCATGCCGTCCTGGCGCAGCGTGTTGCCGCTCAGCGTGATGTCGCCGCCGGCCGACTGGATCAAGCCGCGGTTGACGACGGCGCCGGCGCTGCTGCCGGCCGTGCGCAGCATCTCGACTTCATTGCCGCGCGTGCTCGAATACTGGTTCTTGTCCGTGCCCTGGCCCGGGCGCACGACGATGGCGTCGCCGGCGGCCAGGGTGGTCTGGCCATTCGGCGTGGTGATGGCGCCCGCATTGTCGACGCTGCGGCCGGCCAGCAGCACATAGCCGCCGCCTTCCGTCACCGTTTGCGGCTTGCGCGTGTCGATGCGCGCGCCGGCGGCGACGACGACGTCGGCCTCGGCCTTGCCATGCGTAAAGGTATTCTGGCCCAGCAATAAATCATTCGCGAAGGTCGGCACGGCGCCAGCACCCTGCGCCTTGCCGTACAGGCCGCTCTTGAACTGGCTGTCGCTCATGCCCATGGCGGCCGCCGCCAGGTTGCGCGTATCGACCTGGCTGCTTCCCGTAAATACGATGCCATTGCGGTTGACGATCATCACCGTGCCGTCGGCCTTGATCTGGCCCTGGATCTGGCTGGGGCGCGCCAGCGGATCGTTGACCCGGTTCAATACGGACCAGTTCGATTTCTGGTCGAATTGCAAGGTGGTGTTTTTGCCGACGTTAAAACTTTCCCAGTTCAGTATCGCCTTGTCATCCGTCTGCGCGACCTTCACGACGGTCTTGCCGTCGGCCTGGGTCTGCACGGGTCCCTGGGCATTGAGCCAGCCCGCCGTCAGGCTGTTGCTGTCGACTTGCAAGCCGCCCTTGACCAGGCCATCGGGCGCACCGCCGGCAGCCAGCGCCGCCTGGCGCGCGGCCGCCTGTACCGCCTGTTCGGCGGCGATGCCGCGCGCGGCCAGCAAGAGGTTGTTCAGCGATTGCTGCAGCTTGCCTTCGGCTTTTTGCTGCTGCAGCAAAGGATTGTTCAGCGATGTGGCCGGCTGGCCATTCGGCAAGCGGCCCGTGGCAGCGGCCGTGCCCTGCTGCGCGCCCTTGCCCGCGAACCAGGCGCCGCTGAACGGCTGCTGCGCCTGCGCGCCGCCCGCCTGCAGCAGCATGGCGATGGCCAGCGCCAGCGGTTTCAAGCGCACCGGACGCCCGTTGTGGCTGCCCGCCATGGCGGAGGAGGATGCGTGTTTCGTGACCGACTTGCTTCGCTGCATGGCGACATTCCCTTTTCATGTTCCGTTGCTGACCGATATCGCGAGGCGGCGCGCGGCACGCACGGTGGCGGGCGGCAGGCACTGATTCGCGGCTTCCAGCAGCATTGACAGGGAACAAGGTCCGGGACTGCAAAAGGTCATGAAAATGTCATAATTGGCTGAGCACCTCGGCGCGCCAAGGCGGGGCTCAGCCGAACAGCACGATGCCGCCCGGCAGTCGCGTCACGCGCGCGCCATACGCGTCCTGGATCAGGGCAATCACGTCATCGAGGCGGTCGAGCGAAAAGCTCGCTTGCACGCGCGTCAGTTTCAAGGCGTCGCCATTGAGGATCAGCTTGCCGGGACGGTAGCGGTTCACCTCGTCCACCACCTCGGCCAGGGTGCTTTGTTTAAAAACCAGCAGCCGGTGGCGCCACGCGCTGACGTCGCTTTTTGCCACCGTGCGGGCGATGCCGAAATGCTCGGGCCGGTAACGCAGTTGCTGGCCGGCCGCCAGTTCCGCGTCGTTGCCGGCCTGCGCCACGCGCAAGCGGCCCGCCAGGCACGTTACGCATACTTCCTGGCCGAATAACCGGATATTGAAGCGCGCGCTGCCGGCCGACACGGTGCCGTCGCCCGCCTGCACGCGCACCCGCGCCGCGCCGCGCAAGCCGGCCTGGAATTCCGCTTCGCCCGCCAGCAGCACCAGCGCCGCGGCGCCATCCTGCAGCGGCGCCGCATCGAGGCGCGTCTGCGTATTCATCTGCACCAGCACGCCGTCTTCAAACGCCACTTCGCGCTGCTCGCCCGTGCCGGTGGCATAGTCGGCACCGAGGCCCGCCACGGCCGGCCACAGGTCCGTCGGCGGGCGCAATACCAGCAAGCCCAGCGAGGCAGCCACGGCGCCACCGAGCCAGGCGCGCCGCGCCGTATTCACAGGCGCCTGCGCCCGCTTGACGGCGCGCGCGGCCGGCGCCATGGCGCCCCACACGGCGCGCGCCTCGGCAAACGCGTTGGCATGCTTGCGGCTGCGCGCGCACCAGTGGCGAAACACTTGCGCGTCGCGCTCGCTGACCTGGCCCGAGGCCAGGCGCACGACCCACGCCTGCGCTTCCTTCTGGATGACACCCATGTCGTCTTCCGCTTGTTCAGTCATGATGTTTAGACGTTTTTCCCGCGCCGGGACCGAAGCGCTGGATGAAATCGCGTCCCATGCGCTCGCAGCAATGTTCGAGACCGGCGCGCAATTCCTTCTCCACCGTGCGGGCGGAAATGCCGAAGCGCTCGGCGATGTCGCGGTGCGGCAACTGGTCGACGCGGGCGGCGATGACGATGGCGCGCCGGCGTTTCGGCAACTCCTGCAAGGCCCGTTCCAGCTCTTCCAGTTCGGCGCGCGCGCTGAAGGTGCGCGCCGGGTCTGCCAGCTCGTCGGCCATCTCGTACAGATCGTCGATATCGGGCAAGCTGAGCAGGCGCGCATTGTCGCGGCGTTGATCTTCCGCAATGTTGATGGCGATGCGCATCAGGTAGGCGGACGGGTAGCTGATCGCTTCGGGCGCGTTCATCCGTTCCACCCGCAAATACGTTTCATGCAGCGCGTCATTGGCCAGGTCTTCCGAACCGAGGCGGCGCTGCAGATGGCGGCGAAACTGTCCGTAGCGTTCCAGGAACAGCTTGCGCAAGGTGGTTTTGAGCAGTTCCGGCATGCTCAGGGCGCTCCGGCCACGAGGTAGGGCGCGCAATCGGCATCGGGATCGGGCCGTGGCGTCAGTAAAATCGTCAGCGGCTGCGGCAAGCCCGCCGGCGGCGCGCCATCGATCAGCAGGCTGCGCAGGCGCTGCAGCACGGCGCGGTCGCGCTGTTCCACGCCACTTGGTTCCAGCACATGCACGGCGCGCACCTTGCCCCGCTCGTCAAGCCACAGCTGGAACGCCAGGCGGTAGCGGCCAAAGGCTTCCGGATGCAAGCGGCACAGGGCGCGCGTGAGCGAACGCTGCAGGATGGCCGCATAGCCTTGCAATGGTGCGCTGGCGGGGGTCACTTCGGCCGGCACAGACGCCGGCGCCACGGGCGCGTCGGCCAGCGGCAGCAAGGTAAACGCATTGCTGCCGCTGAAGCGCGCGCCCAGCTGGGTGCCTGCCAGCAGGCGCTGCAGCGCTTCGGCCGGCGTGTAATCACCGCGCACGGGCGCTGCCACCCTGCCGGCCGCCAGCTGGCTGCTGACGAGCACGGAATACCCGGTCACTTCGCCAAACGCCACCAGGGCCGCATCGAGCGGCTGGGCGGGCAAGTCGAAGCGCAGGGGTGCGTGCGCGCCGGCGTCAGCACCGTCCGCGCCCGCAGCCGGCCGCACGAATGTCATCAAGGTCATCAATGTCATCAGCAAGCAGGCGGACAGGGCATTGCCCCTTGCGGCGCGGCGGTGGCTTAGTGTCATTTTCCAGGGGAAGCAACGAAAAATCCTGCTCATGAAGTGTCTTGACTGCAATGTTGTCTGCAGAATGGCAAGATGGTAGCTTCATAAAATGACAACTGCATGACATGGCGCCAGCCCGCATCCCCGCCTGTGTCATCGCCGCGACACATGGCCTTGCTATGCTGAACGCCTCATCCACCGCTCCGGAGGCCGCCATGGCACGCCTGTTCTCACTGTTGCTGCTGGCCTGCGCCGCCCTGCCTGCGCAGGCGGACGAGCACACCGTCGTCGTGAAGGCCGCCGCGCCGCAGAAGGCTTGCGTGGAAGTGGAAGCCAATGGCCAACGGGCGCCATCGATGTCTTGCTTGAATGAAAAATTATTGCCTAATAGCAACACCATGAACCGGCCGCCGCCTGCCCTGTCCGGTGCGGAAGCAGTCATGCAGCGCCCGTCGAACCAGCTGGGCCTGTACAACCGCGCTGCCCTCGAACACCGCATGGGCAATGCCTTTGGCAAATCCGTTGTACCGCAGAGGCCGCCAACTCCCGTGCCCGCCAGCCCGCTGCTGCCGGCCCGCTGACCTTGTTGTCAACGCACAGTCCATTTGCGCTGTCAAGATTGCGCAATCGCGCCGATTGCGTATCATTCCAGGCTTGATCGCTCTGGAAACAACCATGCTGCCCACTATCGAACAACGTCTTGCCCTTGAACTTGCCGCCAAACCGGTGCAGGTTGCCGCCGCCATCGAACTGCTCGACGAAGGCGCCACCGTGCCCTTCATCGCCCGTTACCGCAAGGAAGCGACCGGCGGCCTCGACGATATCCAGCTGCGCCTGCTCGAAGAGCGCTTGCGCTACCTGCGCGAGCTGGAAGAGCGGCGCGCCGCCATCGTGGCCTCGATCACGGAACAGAACAAGATGACGCCCGAGCTGCTGGACGCCGTCATGCACGCGGAAGACAAAACGCGCCTCGAAGATTTGTACTTGCCGTACAAACAGAAGCGCCGCACGAAGGCGCAGATCGCCATCGAAGCGGGCCTGATGCCGCTGGCCGACGGCTTGCTGGACAATCCGGAACTGACGCCGGAAATGGAAGCGGGCAAGTTCCTGCGCGACGCGTTTACCAGTGCCGACGGGAATAATCCTGGCGTGGCGGACACCAAGGCGGCCCTCGACGGCGCGCGTCAGATTTTGATGGAGCGCTTCGCCGAAGACGCGACCCTGCTGCAAACCTTGCGCGAATACGTGCAGGAACACGGCATCGTCGAATCGAAAGTGGTGGAAGGCAAGCAGGACGAAGGCGAAAAATTCGCCGATTATTTCGCATACTCGGAAACCATTTCCACAGTCCCCTCGCACCGCGCGCTGGCGCTGCTGCGCGGCCGCCGCGAGGGTATCCTCGACGTCACTCTGCGCCTGGACACGGAAGCGGAAAAACCGAAATGGGATGCGCCGCATAACCCGTGCGAAGGCCGCATCGCCGCCCGCTTCGGCATCAAGCAACAAGGCCGCCCGGCCGACAAATGGCTGGCGGACACGGCGCGCTGGACCTGGCGCGTGAAAAGCTTCATGCACCTGGAAACGGAACTGATGGGCGCGTTGCGCGAACGCTCGGAACTCGACGCCATCAACGTCTTCGCCACCAATTTGAAAGCGCTGCTGCTGGCCGCGCCGGCCGGCCAGCGCGCCACCATGGGCCTCGATCCTGGCTTGCGCACGGGCGTGAAAGTGGCCGTGGTTGACGCCACCGGTAAAGTGGTCGACACGGCCGTGATCTACCCGCACCAGCCGAAGAACGACTGGGATGGTTCGCTGCATACGCTGGGCCGCCTGGCCGCCAAGCACAATGTGTCGCTCATTTCCATCGGCAACGGCACCGCCTCGCGCGAAACGGACAAACTGGCGCAGGACCTGATCAAGCAGCACCCGGAAGCGAAGATGACGAAGATCGTTGTCTCGGAAGCGGGCGCGTCGGTGTATTCGGCGTCCGAATTCGCGTCGAAAGAATTGCCGGACATGGACGTGTCCCTGCGCGGCGCCGTCTCCATCGCGCGCCGTCTGCAAGACCCGCTGGCCGAACTGGTGAAAATTGACCCGAAATCGATCGGCGTGGGCCAGTACCAGCATGACGTGAGTCAAAGCCAGCTGGCCCGCTCGCTCGATGCCGTGGTGGAAGATTGCGTGAACGCCGTCGGCGTGGACGTCAATACGGCGTCCGCTCCCCTGCTGGCGCGCGTGTCCGGCCTGTCGGCCAGCGTGGCGCAAAGCATCGTCACCTACCGCGACATGAAGGGCGCGTTCACCTCGCGCGCGGCCTTGAAAGCCGTGCCGCGCCTGGGCGAAAAGACGTACGAACAGGCAGCCGGCTTTTTGCGCGTGATGGGCGGCGACAATCCGCTGGACGCCTCGGCTGTCCACCCGGAATCGTACCCGCTGGTGGAAAAGATCCTGGCCGATATCAAGAAGGATATCAAGGCCGTCATCGGCGAAACGGCCCTGCTGAAAACCCTCAGCCCGGCAAAATATGCGGATGAAACGTTCGGCGTGCCGACCATTTCCGACATCTTGAAGGAACTGGAAAAGCCGGGCCGCGATCCGCGTCCTGAATTCACCACCGCCACCTTCAAGGAAGGCGTGGAAGAGATCCGCGACTTGCGCCCGGACATGATACTCGAGGGCGTGGTCACCAACGTGGCCGCCTTTGGCGCCTTCGTCGATATCGGCGTTCACCAGGATGGCCTTGTGCACATCTCGGCCCTGTCGAACACCTTTGTCAAAGATCCGCACACGGTGGTGAAAGCTGGCCAGGTCGTGCGCGTCAAGGTGCTGGAAGTCGATGAAAAGCGCAAGCGCATCGCGCTGACCATGCGTTTGACGGACAGTGCGCCGCAGGCGGGCAGCAAGCCGGAGCAAAAGGGCGACCGCAACGACCGCCGCAGCATGGCGCAGCACCAGTCGCAATCGCGCAACGCGCCCGAGCCGGCCGGCAGCATGGCCGCCGCGTTCGCCAAGCTGCGCGGCTAAGTCCATGGCCGCCAGGCATGACCTCGTCATCCTGGCGGTGGACGCCGCCAGCGTGGAGGCGCAGCTGCTGCTCGACGAATTGTCGGTAGCATTGCTGCGCATCAATGGCGACAGCGGCCGTTCTTCCTTCGATGTCGAGGCGGCAACGCCGCGCGGCGGTTTTTATCTGGCCCGCGATGCGGCTGGAGAACTGCTGGGCTGCGCCGCCCTGCGGCCGCTGGGCGAGCCGGACAGCGCCATAGGCGAACTCAAGCGCATGTATGCGCGCCCCGGCCAGGGTGGCTTGGGCGTGGGCGCGGCCCTGCTGGCCCATGTGGAGGCGCAGGCGCGCCGGCACGGCTACCAGGCTCTGCACCTGTCCACCCGCGTGGCGAATACCCGCGCCGTGGCGTTTTATGCCAAACACGGCTATGCACCAGTCATTGCTTGGGGCAAATACGTGAGCGCGGCACAATCGACCTGCCTGGGCAAGACCTTATAAGCCCCAACGTGGCTGACTTGCCCAATTTATGACTTGAGCGCATACCCGTGCCGTCGTTTTCTTATAAAATGACGGCATCTATTTATTTACCCATCAGAGGCAGCTATGAGCGACGTACAAACCTGGATCAAAGAAACCGTGACGAGCACGCCAGTCGTGCTGTTCATGAAGGGCACGGCCCAGTTCCCGCAGTGCGGCTTTTCCGGCCGCGCCATTCAGATCCTGAAGGCGTGCGGCGTGGAAAACATCGCCACCGTCAACGTGCTGGATGACCCGGAAGTGCGCCAGGGCATCAAGGATTACTCGAACTGGCCAACCATTCCGCAGCTGTATGTCAAAGGCGAGTTCATCGGTGGTTCCGATATCATGAATGAAATGTTTGAATCGGGCGAACTGAAGTCCCTGCTGGATGCCTGATAGCCAAACGCAGCGGCCGCGCCGTATCGTCGTGGCCATCACGGGCGCCACGGGCGCCGTGTATGGCTTGCGGCTGCTGCAATTACTCGGCGCCATCCCCGGCGTCGAGACGCATCTGGTCTTGTCGGATGCGGCCGTACTGACCCTGCACCAGGAAACGGGCGTGGGGCGCAAGGACATCGAAGCGCAGGCGCACGTGGTGCACAAGCTGCGCGACATCGGCGCCTCTATCGCCAGCGGCTCGTTTCAATCGGATGGCATGGTCGTCGCACCGTGCTCGATGAGGACCCTGGCGGCCGTGGCGCATGGCCTGTCGGATAATTTGATCACGCGGGCAGCCGACGTGGTGCTCAAGGAGCGCCGCCGCCTGATTTTGATGGTGCGCGAAACGCCGTTCAACTTGGCGCACCTGCGCAATATGACAGCCGTGACCGAAATGGGCGGCATCATCTTCCCGCCCTTACCGAGCTTCTACCACCACCCGCAAAGCATCGCGGAAATGGTCGACCATACGGTGGCGCGCGTCATCGACCTGCTCGGCATCGAGCACAGCCTGGCGCCGCGGTGGAATGGTCTCAAGTCTGCAAGCGACACCCCTATCCTCTAGTTGGCGTCACGATGTAACTCTGGCGTCACGATGCCTGACAAAAGCGTAGCGAGCGGCAGCGAGGCTCGGCGCCCCCTTGTGGCCAAGAAGCGCAACCGTGCTTTAGTACGGGGGCGCCGAGCTGGTGAGCATCGCCGGCCGCAAAGCGCGACGCGCAGTAGCTTTGGTCAGGCATCCCTCATCTCTTGTCGAACTGCGTGGCACTTGCCTGCTTCAAATCCCTGGCTTCTTCAACCATCCTGCGGTGGGCGATCCGTTTGCGCATCACTTCCGCATGTTGCGCGGCAGTCATGGGGGGCACGGTCATCAAGTCCTTCAGCTGCGCGGTATTGCTGTAGTTACTTTTCATAAGACGGCTCAAATGCTCGGCTCCGTAGTGGATGAACTGGCTGCTTCTGATGTGATTATGCGCTGGTATTGGCCGCTGCGCCGCTGCGTGCGGGATTATTGTCAAATAATTCCGCTGCAGCGCAACATGCGAGGTCTTATTGTGCGGCAAAATCATGTCTCCAGTATGACCTTGCGCAAATAAAAGGACAGGGGGAGCACCGTCAGCGAAAAGCGGACGGTGCCGGCCGGGGAGGGCCTGAATGCTTACTTTTGGTAGTTGACTCTTACCAGCATGCGAATAAATTCTCGCGCGATTTGACGATGATGTTCATCTAATCTTTGCAAATCGGCAATTAATTTCACATCGGCGGACTCAAAACGCGACAAAGCGCTGCCCGCTTCACCATTCGGCGTGGCGCTTTCCGGGCCGCCAAAACGCAACCATTCCGCCGGAACGCCCAACCATTGGGCAATCATGCGCAATTTCTCTTGCGTCGGAATTGCTTCACCTACTAACCATTTCCTAGCTGCATGCACGGTAATCGGGCGCCCGTCGAAACGGATATTGAATTCCCGGGCCAGTCTGGTCGGGCTGTCTGGAGAATAATGGGCGTTTTTGAGAGCCAACTGAAGTCGCTGGCTGAAGCTTTCGCGTTCGTTAGAAGAATTCATAGGTGTACTATTTCATGTTGTAACATGAAAGTCAGTTTCTTGAATGACCATACAGATTGTTACATTTGAAAAGAGTATCAATTAACAATTAACACTCCGGCCGAGCTTTTCAAGTCAAAAAGTGGGCCGAATTTTCTCTTGCGATTCTGCGTGGCTTCGGGTCAAATTCGCGGCTAGCCTTGATTTTCGCACTGCAGCACGATTCAAAGCCTCGGTTTGGCATTACAACGTACGGTATCGGATAATGCCCTCCTCTACCGATGCGCGCAATGCCCATGTCATACAATTTCTTATAGACAAAGTTTTCAGAAGGGCCATTTTGTTTCCAACATGGAAACGATACAAACAGCGTGCTCATAGTGAAACGTTGTTTTTTGATCGTGCCGGCTGGAAAGAATCTGCGCCTGAAAATTTTACTGCCATCGCAGCGAAAAGAATGTCGCTGTTATGCCAGGAAAGCTCTTTTTGGTGTCATCTTGGCCACCAACTCTCGATCTTAAGCGCGTTTGCGCAAGAAGAATCAATTTATTTTCAGTAACTGTTGCCTTATTCGCCAAATTTCCCTGTCCAGCCTCTCTTTTTTCTTTGTTGCAGCACGGGCAGGGCACGCTACAATAGTATTGACGTTGACGTAAACGGCACTTTGCCATCCATTGCCTCGCAGCACCCATCCAGTGACCGACCACCCATGCAACCGATACCGCCCGCACCCATGACGACCTATACCATTACCGAACTGGCGCGGGAATTCGACATCACGGCGCGCGCCATCCGCTTCTATGAAGACCAGGGCTTGCTCAGTCCGAAACGCGAAGGTGCCGGCGGGCGCAGCCGCGTCTACACGCCGCGCGACCGCACCCGCCTGAAGCTGACCCTGCGCGGCAAGCGCCTGGGCCTGGCGCTGTCGGAAATCAAGAGCCTGGTCGACATGTACGAATCGCCGAAGGACACGCGCGCGCAGATGGACCGCTTCCTGGGCGTGCTGGCGCAGCACCGGCAGACCTTGGAACAGCAGCGCATCGATATCGAAATGGCGCTGGCGGAAATCAGCGCGCATGAAGACGCTTGCGCGCGCATGCTGGCGGACTCGAACCTTGATAAGGCGCAAACAAACTAAAGGCGCGAGCAGCAGACCGCTGCCGTGCATCGGTTGACGTTTACGTAAACGTCACAACTGAGTATCATAGCTTCACTGACCCGGCATCCATGACCGCCACACTTATAACGACGACGAGGACGACATGCTCCATCTCCCAGGCTTGACCTTTGACCACGGCGACGACATCGCCTCCCTGCGCGAAGCGATCCAACAATTCGCCGCCGCCGAAATCGCGCCGCGCGCGGCCGAAATCGACCGCACGGACCAGTTCCCCATGGACCTGTGGCGCAAAATGGGCGACATGGGCTTGCTCGGCATCACCGTCAGCGAAGAGTACGGCGGCGCCGGCATGGGTTACCTGGCGCACATCATCGCCATGGAAGAGATCTCGCGCGCCTCGGCTTCCGTCGGCCTGTCCTACGGCGCCCACTCGAACCTGTGCGTGAACCAGATCAAGCGCAACGGCACGGCCGAGCAAAAAGCCAAGTACTTGCCGAAACTGATCACGGGCGAGCACATCGGCGCCCTGGCCATGTCGGAGCCGAACGCGGGCTCGGACGTCGTCAGCATGAAGCTGCGCGCCGACTTCAAGGGCGACCGCTGGGTCTTGAACGGCACCAAGATGTGGATCACCAACGGCCCCGACGCGGACGTGCTGGTGGTGTACGCGAAAAACGACCTGGAAGCGGGTCCGCGCGGCATGACGGCGTTCCTGATCGAAAAGAATTTCAAGGGCTTCTCCATCGCGCAAAAGCTCGACAAGCTGGGCATGCGCGGTTCGCACACGGGCGAACTGGTGTTCCAGGATTGCGAAGTGCCGGCCGAAAACGTGCTGGGCGGCCTGGGCAAGGGCGTCAACGTGCTGATGTCGGGCCTCGATTTCGAGCGCACCGTGCTGTCCGGCGGCCCGCTGGGCATCATGCAGGCCTGCATGGACCTGGTCGTGCCTTACGTGCATGACCGCAAGCAATTCGGCCAGCCCATCGGCGAATTCCAATTGATGCAAGGTAAGCTGGCCGATATGTATTCGACCATGATGGCGTGCAAGGCCTATGTCTACGCCGTGGGTCAGGCCTGCGACCGCGCCACCACGCCGGAAGCCGTGCGCCAGTTGCGCAAGGATGCGGCCGGCGCCATTCTGTATAGTGCAGAGAAAGCGACCTGGATGGCGGGCGAAGCGATCCAGGCCCTGGGCGGCAACGGCTACATCAACGAGTATCCGGCCGGCCGTCTGTGGCGCGATGCCAAGCTGTATGAAATCGGCGCCGGGACCAGCGAAATCCGCCGCATGCTGATAGGCCGCGAACTGTTTGCGGAAACCAAGTAAGCACGGGCGCGCGACGATCGACTGGGTGATGAGCCATTCATGCGAGCACAACTATGACGCACATTGCCTTCCCCAAATTGCTCTCTTCCCAGATTGCATTCGATATCGCGCGCACCATCCGCGACGGCTTCGACAAGCATTACCGTTTGTTCCGCGAAACCAGCCGGCAAGCCAAGCAGTATTTCGAGCAAGGCGCCTGGGCCGCGGCGCAGACGGCGGCCCGCGAACGCATCGACTTTTATGACAAGCGTGTGCAGGAATGCGTGCAGATGCTCGAAGATGAGTACGAAGAGTCGGAGTTGAGCGATGAAGTGTGGCGCGAACTGAAGTTGCATTACATCGGCATGCTGACGGAGCACAAGCAGCCGGAACTGGCGGAAACCTTCTTCAATTCCGTCTGCTGCAACATCCTGCACCGCACATATTTCAATAACGACTATATTTTCGTGCGTCCCGTCGTTTCCACGGAATACATCGAAACGCAAGATCCGGCCCCCACCTACCGCGTGTATTACCCGGGCAAGGATGGCTTGCGCCACACCTTGACGCGCATGGTGAGCAACTTCCAGCTGAACTGCGCCTTTGCCAACCTCGAGCGTGACGTGGCCCAAGTGGAAGCGCGGCTGCAACAGCTGTTCGGCGGCGACCGGCTCGAACCGAACCACCAGATCCAGGTCCTGACCAGCTTGTTTTACCGCAACAAGGGCGCCTATCTGGTCGGCAAGGGCATCAACGGCAACCGCGAATACCCGTTTGTCGTGCCGATCCTGCACAACCGTCACGGCAAGCTTGTGCTCGACACGGTGCTGTTCGAGCAGCAGCAGATCGCCGTGCTGTTTTCATTTACGCGCGCGTATTTCCTGGTCGATATGGAAGTGCCGTCGGCCTATGTGCAATTCCTGCGCAGTTTGCTGCCGCGCAAACCGCGCAGCGAAATCTATACGATATTGGGCTTGCAGAAACAGGGCAAGACCTTGTTTTACCGCGACTACCTGCAGCACCTGAAACATTCGTCGGACCACTTTGAAAGCGCGCCCGGCATCCGTGGCCTGGTGATGCTGGTGTTTGCCCTGCCCTCGTTTCCGTATGTCTTCAAGGTCATCAAGGATTTCTTTCCGCCCCCCAAGGAAACCACGCGCGCGCAAGTCCAGCAAAAGTATTTGCTGGTGAAACACCACGACCGGGTGGGGCGCATGGCCGACACGCTCGAGTATTCCAACGTGGCCTTTCCCCGCGCCCGTTTTGCCGAAGAACTGCTGGCCGAGTTGAAACAGTTCGCCCCTTCGCTGATCGAAGAAGACCACGAGCAGATCATCATCCGCCACCTGTACATCGAGCGGCGCATGGTGCCGCTGAACATGTGGCTGAGCAATGCCGAGAAGGAAGGCCGCGATGACCTGGTCGAACACGCCATCGTCGAGTACGGCAACGCCATCAAGGAATTGGTGGCGGCGAATATTTTTCCCGGCGACATGCTGTATAAAAACTTTGGCGTGACCCGTCATCAGCGTGTCGTTTTTTACGATTACGATGAAATCGAGTACATCACCGATTGCCAGTTCCGCGTCATCCCGCAAGCCCGCACGGAGGAAGAAGAAATGTCGGCCGAACCGTGGTATCCCATCGGCAAGCACGATGTATTTCCCGAACAATTCGGCACCTTCCTGCTGGGCAATCCCCGCATCCGCCGCTATTTCATGCAGCACCATGCCGACCTGCTGACGGCGCAATATTGGCAGGCGCGCAAGCAGCGCATCGAAGACGGCCATATCGAGGACGTCTTCCCTTATCCGCAGCACCTGCGTTTTTGTATGCAGTCACCATCCCCACCTTTAACCGGAGATCCAACATGAATGATCCAGTCGTAATCGTCGGTGCCGCGCGCACCCCCATGGGGGCCTTCCAGGGCGACTTTGCCAACGTCACCGCCAGCGACCTGGGCGCCGTGGCCATCCGCGCCGCCGTCGAACGGGCCGGCGTGGCGCCGGATGCCGTTGAACACGTGTATTTCGGCAATTGCCTGATGGCTGGCCAAGGCCAGGCGCCCGCGCGCCAGGCCTTGCGCAAGGCCGGCTTGCCCGATTCCACGGGTGCCGTGACCCTGTCGAAAATGTGCGGCTCGGCCATGCAGACGACCATGTTCGCGCATGACACCTTGCTGGCCGGCAGCGCCGACGTGGTGGTGGCGGGCGGCATGGAATCGATGACCAACGCCCCCTACCTGGTACCGAAGGCGCGCGGCGGCTACCGCATCGGCCACGGCATGATCTATGACCACATGATGATGGATGGTCTGGAAGACGCCTACAGCCGCGATGAAAAGGGCAATGCCCGCTCGATGGGCACGTTTGCCGAAGAGTGCGCCAGCCAGTACCAGTTCACGCGCGAAGCGCAGGATGCGTTTGCCATCGAATCCGTGAAACGCGCGCAAGCAGCCACCAAAGATGGCAGTTTCGAATGGGAAATCGTGCCCGTGACCGTTTCCGGCCGCGGCGGCGACACCATCGTCAGCATCGATGAAGGCCCGCAAAAGGCCCGCCTGGAAAAAATCCCGACCTTGAAAGCGGCGTTCAAGAAGGATGGCACCATCACGGCCGCCTCGTCGTCGTCGATCAACGATGGCGCGGCCGCCCTCGTGCTGATGCGCGAATCGACGGCGAAAAAACTCGGTTGCACCGTCATCGCGAAAATCCACGGCCACGCCACGCACGCGCAGGCGCCGAACGAATTCACCACGGCGCCCATCGGCGCCATCAAGAAGCTGTACGCCAAGACGGGCTGGAGCAGCAGCAATGTCGACTTGTTCGAGATCAATGAAGCGTTCGCCGCCGTGCCGATGGCCGCCATGCACGATCTCGACATTCCGCACAGCAAGATCAACATCCACGGCGGCGCGTGCGCGCTGGGCCACCCGATCGGCGCCTCGGGCGCGCGCATCATCGTCACCCTGCTGGGCGCCCTGAAGAAAACCGGCGGCAAGCGCGGCGTGGCAGCGCTGTGCATCGGCGGCGGCGAAGCGACGGCGATGGCGATCGAACTGGTATAAGCTGCGCTGTTGACGACAGGCGCGCGCGGCGTGGTCACGTTCGCTGCGCGCCTTTTCATTGATTTCACCCAGGGAGAAAAGACATGCCTACCGCATTGATCATCGGCGCCTCGCGCGGCATCGGCCACGAAATCGTCCGCCAATACCGCCACGATGGCTGGCGGGTGATTGCCACGGCGCGCACGCAAGACGCTTGCGACGCCCTCGCGCAACTGGGCGCGGAAGCGCACCAGCTCGACGTGACGGATGTGGAAGGCTGTGCCGGCCTGGGCTGGAAGCTCGACGATGAAAAGCTCGACGTGGCCATTCTCAACGCGGGCGTGTACGGCCCCCGTCACGACGGTAGCCCCACGCAAGAAGATTTCGATGCCGTCATGCACACGAACGTGCTGGCGGCCATGCGGCTGCTGCCGCTCCTGGCGCCGCTGGTGGCGAATGCCAAAGGCAAACTGGCCGTGCTGTCCTCGCACATGGGCTCCCTGAGCGAACGGAGCAACCCCAGCGGTTCGCTGTACCGCGCCAGCAAGGCGGCCCTGAATTCCGTGCTGATCGACACGGCTCTCGTGCATGGCCCGCAAGGCGCCAGCTGCGTCGCCTTCCACCCGGGCTGGGTGCGCACGGACATGGGCGGCGCTGGCGCCGATATTTCACCCGAGCAAAGCGCTGCCGGCATCCGCGCCACCCTGGCCAGCCTGCCGGCCACGGACAAGGCCGTGTTCCGCAACTACGATGGCAAGCCGATCGCCTGGTAATTCCCGCATCCACTATAAAAAATACGAGACGACGTCCCATGATACTCAATGAAGAACAATCAATGATCCAGGAAGCGCTGCGCAGTTTTTCGCGCGAGCGCCTGGCCCCCAACGCGGCCCGCTGGGACAAGGACCATCATTTCCCGAAAGAAGAATTGCAGGAACTGGCCGCGCTGGGCGCCTTTGGCGTGGCCGTGCCGGAAGCGCTCGGTGGCGCCGGCCTCGATTACGTGTCGCTGGCCCTGGTGCTGGAAGAAATTGCCGCCGGTGATGGCGGCACGTCGACCATCATTTCCGTGAATAATTGCCCCGTGTGCAGCATCGCCATGATGTATGCCAACGACGCGCAAAAGGAACAATGGCTGCGCCCGCTGGCGCAAGGCACGATGCTTGGCGCGTTTTGCCTGACGGAACCGCACACGGGCAGCGACGCCTCGGCCCTGCGCACGACGGCCACGCTCGACGGCAATGAATACGTACTCAACGGCACCAAGCAGTTCATTACCAGCGGCAAGTATGCGGACGTGGCCATCGTCATGGCCGTCACCGACAAGGCGGCCGGCAAGCGTGGCATCAGCGCCTTCTGGGTACCGACGAACACGCCAGGCTACATCGTGGCGGGACTGGAACAGAAAATGGGCCAGCATTCGTCGGACACGGCGCAAATCCTGTTCGACAATTGCCGCATCCCGGCGGAAAATTTAATCGGCGAAGAAGGACAAGGCTACAAGATCGCCCTGTCCGGCCTGGAAGGCGGACGCATCGGCATCGCGTCGCAAGCCGTGGGCATGGCGCGCGCCGCGTATGAAGCGGCCCTGCAGTACGCACGCGAGCGCGAAAGCTTCGGCAAACCCATCTATGAACACCAGGCCGTGCAATTCCGCCTGGCCGACATGGCCACGCAGATCGAAGCAGCGCGCCAGCTGATCCGCCACGCAGCATCGATGAAAGATGCGGGCTTGCCGTGCCTGAAGGAAGCGGCCATGGCCAAGCTGTTTGCGTCGGAAATGGCGGAAAAAGTGTGCTCGGACGCCATCCAGGTGCACGGCGGCTACGGTTATGTGTCCGATTTCCCCGTCGAGCGCATCTACCGCGACGTGCGCGTGTGCCAGATTTACGAGGGGACCAGCGATATTCAGAAAATTCTTATCGCCAGAGCCTTGTAAAAATATCTAGAAGTAGCGGTCTCAGCGCTTTTAGAAACCGTAGCGGGCTGCGCAGTAGGTTTATAAACGCGCCCACCAGACGAAAAAAAAGCCCGCTAGCGCGGGCTTCGTTCCAATGTATTACCAATGCTTTAATCGTGTCATGGACGCCAGTGCTATCTGCAAAGTGCCTCCTGATTTTCGGACTCCCATGCTATCTGCATGGTGACTCCAAGTGTAAATCGACCATCGTATCCGGAATTACAAAATCCATTTCTTCGCACTGTCACGCCATCGACATTACACCTGTCGGTCGCCGCGCTGAAACTGGATGGTGAGATGATTTGCTGCCAAATCTCAATCACTGAACGGAGTATATCACAGATTTTTTGTGCGGTGCAATAAATATTTAAAATCAAGTCCTTAGCGCCAGCGGCTTGTCCTCTTGCCCGCCACGCGCCACCCTTTCGTACTCGGAAATCACTTGCGCGCCCAGCAGCAGCAAAGTGGCGCCGATTTCCAGGCTGAACATGACGACGATGGCTGTCGTCATCGAACCATACACAACATTGACCTGCGACAAGGTGGAGAAATACCAGACCAGCACGTGACGGGCGATTTCCCACAGCAAGGCCGCCGTCACGCCGCCGATCAGCGCATGCGTAATCGATAATCGTCCCACCGGCATGACCAGGTAAATCGAACTGAGCACGAGGATTTCGCCCGCCAGCCCCAGCAGATACAGCAACACGCCGGACACGCCTTCCAGGCCCCAGTCGTGGCGCAGGAAGCGCACGCTTTCCTCACCCATCACTTGCAGGCCGCCCGCCACCAGGGTGATCAGCAAGATCCCCACGCCCAGGCACAGGATGTAGCAATACGGCAGCACGGCGGAAATGAGGAAATGGCGGCGGCGGATGGCCACGCGGTGAATAAAGATCACGCTCATGGCGTTTTCCAGCACGGTAAACGCCAGCGAGCTGAAAAACAGCATGGTCAACAGCAACAGCCAGCCGATCACGCCCCGATTGTTGAGGAAATGCGCGACCTCGGCCACGATGGCCTTCGATTGCCCCGGCACCAGCCATTCCAGGTAATGACCTATGGTTTGCAGCAATTCATCCTGCGCGATCACGTGCGACAGGGCCACCACCACCAGCATCAGCAGGGGCACGATGGACAGCAGCGAGTAATACGCGACGGCGCCCGCCAGCAGCAAGCCCTGGTTGGCGCGAAAAGCCTTCAGCACCTGCAGCACGAAGGCCAGCGGGTGGCTGAGGATGTAGGTACTGGCGTGGCGGTTGATCATATCGGGTGCGGTGAAGAAGGCGGCGCGGCATCGTGCCACGCCTTATCACACTAGCATACTGACAATCACCCTGCTGCACCGTGCGCTAGCAGACGGCCGGCTCCAACAAGGTCAAGGTTTGCCGGTCCGCATCCAGAGTGGCAAGGATGCCCATCGGTATCGTGAACTGGTGGCGAATGTGGCCAAACGAATAGCCGCTGACGGCCGGCACCGTCAATGGCTGCAGATGCTGGTCCAGGGTGTCATTCAGGGTCAGCGCCGTGTCGCCCTCGGCCGCCTCGCAATGCTCGAAAATGCCCAGCATCAGCGCCGCCGCCTTGGAAAACCCCACGGACAGGTCGAGCTGACACAGCATGCGGTCGATGCGGTAAGGCACTTCATTGATTTCTTCGAGGAAAAGGATGTGCTCGCGGAAATCGGCCGCATACGGCGTGCCGGCCAGCGCGCTGACCAGGCACAGGTTGCCGCCCGTCAAGCGTCCCGTCGCCTGGCCGCCATGCACGGTGCGGATGGCGAAGTTCGGCTGCGTCTGCGCGCGGCGGTGGTTGTCCAGCGCCATCGGGATCGTGTAGCTGTCTTGCGGTGTCATCAGCACGTTGCGCAGCTGCGTCACCGTGTAGTCGGAAAACGTGGACGAGGCCACGGGACCGTGGAACGTCACCAGGCCCGTCTGGCGGCCGATGGCCAGGTGCAGGGCCGTGATGTCGGAATAGCCGATCAGCACTTTCGGGTTACGCTGGATCAAGGCGTAATCGAGCAGCGCCAGCAGCGAAATGCAGCCGGAGCCACCGCGGATGGCCCAGATGGCCTTGACTTCCGGGTCGCGGAACGCGGCGTGCAGGTCGTCCAGGCGCTGCTGCACCGTGCCCGCATAGTTGCCGTGCACGGCGCGAATATTCGCGCCCAGGCTGGAACGCAGTCCCAGCGATTCGATATTGCGCTGGGCCTTGGCAATGGACTCCTCATCCGTAAAGCCGCCCGGTGCGATGATGGCGACCAGGTCGCCGTCGCGCAGGCGCGCCGGTTTGATCAATGCGTGTGGCTGTTGCATGCGTTTGCCCTTCCCTTGCGTGGCCGCCGCCCACGCCGGTGTGCCTGCCGCCCCGAAGCTGGCGGCCAGCAAGCCGCCGAAGCGGCGCCGGCTGAGATTGGTCTGACTGGACATGCGGCCCTTTCCTGAAATAAAAAACGGCGACGCCAGGCGCCGCCGCACGAGGTTAGCATGCCAGCGGGATCACCGCCGGCATGGCCGCCTTACATGAACTTGTACTTCAGCTGGAACGACAGCGAACGGCCGCGTGGATCGGCCACGCGCGGGTCCCAGCCGGCGCCCACCACTTCATCCACGTTGTGCGCAGTGAAAGGCGGATCGCGGTCGAACAGGTTCTGGATGCCCACGGTAATCGTCGTATTTTTGAAGCCTGTGTACGTGCCCGACAAGTTATACGTGGTGTAGCTGGACACATCCGGCTTGAAGCCCGGCGGCGGCGCGCCCTTGCCGCCATTCGGCACCTGATCCTTGTAGCCGGAAGCAAAACTCTGGATCAGCAAGCCGCTCCAATCGCCGCGCGACACGCCGAAGCTGGCGTTGTGTTTCCAGCGCAGGTACAGATCGCGCGTATAGAATTTGCCGACCAGTTCCTGGTATTCCTGGCCTTGATATTCCGCAAACTTGAAGCTGTCCATATACGTGCCGTCCAGGGTCGCCGTCCATTTCGCGTCCCGGACCTTGCCTTCGCCACGCAAGCCCACGTCCAGGCCACGCACGCGGCTGCCTGCCGCATTGATCCAGCCCGCCTGCACGTACTCGATGGTACCGTCCGGATTGCGGTGGATGTACTGGTTCAGCGCCTGGTAGTTGGTCAGCACGATTTGCGGCGTGCGGTTCAGGATGCGATCCTTGGTATTGATGGCCCAGTAGTCGAACGAGGCCGAATAGCCCTTGAATGGTTCGATGACAAAACCGACGCTGCCCTGCTTCGACGTTTCCGGCTTCAGGTTGACATTGCCGCCCGTCTTGTAGTCGAGGCGGTCGATGGCGCAGTATTCGGTCACGCCCGGATGCTTGGCGCAGCCTTCCTGATCGATCACGCCGTTCGGCAATTCCTGGCTCAGCGAACCGGAATACAGTTGCTGGAAGCTTGGCGCGAGGAAACCCTTGCTGGCCGAACCACGGAACAGCAGGAAATCGGTCGGCTGGTAGCGGAAGGCCACTTTCGGATTCGTCGTCGCGCCCACCAGGCTGTAATCGTCACGGCGGACGGCCAGCTGCATTTCCAGGTCCTTCGTGACCGGCACCAGCAATTCGGCATACACGGCCTTGACGGTACGGCTGGCATCTTTCAATGCGGCATTGCCTGGCGCCAGCAGGATCTGGATGGCGTCGACGTCTTGCCCGAAGCTGTAACCTTCGCGGCGCAAATCAAAACCGGCCGCCACGGCCAGCGCACCGGCCGGCAGCTGGAACAGCTCGCCCGAAACGGAACCGTCGATCTGCGTCAGAGTCGTCTTGCCATGCTGGAAGTCGCCCCGGAACTTGGTCGATTCGATCAATTGCTTGGCCGCTTCCGTCTGGCTCTGGCCGGCGCCCACCCATGGATTGATGATGCCGCTGGCCAATGCCGCGTACAGCTTGTCCGTGTAGGAATAGCCATCCGTCAGCTTGGTCTTGGTGCTGCTTTCGGCGCGCGAAATGCCCGCCTTGTAATCCCACTTGCCGAAGTTGCCTTCAAAGCCCACCAGCACGCGGGCATTGTCGGTCGTGTTTTCCTGCGTGCGGTTACCGATCTCATTGGCGCGCCATTTGTAGGCAATCGGCTGGGTATTGTCAAACGTGGGGATGTAGGCCGACAGGTCCTGGTAATACGCGCCGCCGACCGGGTACAAATTCTTGTTGGCAACGGTCGCCTGCACCTGCATCGGCGTCAAAATGGCCGTGGCCTTGGTGCGCGAACCGAGCACTTCAACAAACATGCGGTGGTCGGGCGCCAGCTGGAAGGTGCCGCGCGACAACAGATTGGCCCGTTCGACAGGGAATTGCAGCACATAGTCGGCGCCGTAGTCATACGCACACGAATGCGTGGTGCCGCGTGGTGAGGTCACGTCTTTCCACAGTGCCGTCTGGTACTGCGACATGCCCGCGATGCTGTCGCACTTGCCCTGGAAGCTCAGGGGGTTGGCTTGCAGATACACCGTCGGGTCGCCAGGCAAGGTGTAACCGCCAATAAACGTCCCTGGTTTTTTCGGATCAGGATTGGGGATTTGCAGTGCCGTGCCCGGCCCCGACATTTGGTTGGCAAACGGCGTGCCCGTGGTATCGGGCGACAAGCCACGGCCCGGCTGGTAGCCGTTGACGAAGGAGCGGTCGCTGCCGTTCAGGCGCTGCGCCTTGTCGACAGTCAGGCTGGCCATGATGTTATAGCGATCGCTTTCCAGCGAGCCCGTGCCGGCCAGCAGCGAAGCGCGGCGCGTGGCGCCGCCGCCTGCCTGCGTATCGTTGGTGGAAACGGACGCTTCCACGCCGCTGTAATTGGTTTTCAGAATGAAATTGATCACGCCGCCGATGGCATCCGTGCCGTAGATGGCCGAGGCGCCATCCTTGAGGATTTCCACGCGCGAAATCGCGCCCAGCGGAATGGAGTTCAGGTCGACCGACTTGCCGCTGGCGCCGTGCGTGGCGATGCGGCGGCCGTTCAACAGCACCAGGGTGCTCGACGGTCCCAGGCCGCGCAGCGAGGCGAACGAAGCGCCGCCGCTGACACGGTCGGCATCGGCGCCAAAGACGTTATTGCCCGAAGTCATGTTATCGGCGCCCGTGCCGTTTGCCGACAGGGTGCGCACCAGTTGCTCGGTTGTCGTGATGCCCTGCTTTTCGATCTGTTCAAACGAAATGACTTGCACCGGCAGCGCGCCTTCCTTGGCGACGCGTTTGATACTGCTGCCCGTGACTTCGACCCGTTGCATTGCTGGCGCCGCCGCTTCCTGTGCCATCACTGGCCCCACCACCCCCATCAATGCCACCAATTGCGCTAGCTTCTTCAATTTCACGGGTCTCTCCTTTATTTGGGCAATCGAAACTTGAGTTCTCAAGTCAGGCTGTTTTTTTCACGTCGCAACTGTCTGTCTCGCAGTACATTTTTTTATGACATTTGCGCATGACTTTATTTGTTTTCATTTTCAGAGTAGCGCGATGCATCCGGCCCCAGCCAATGAAAAATGCTTTCCTAACCATAACTTTTTGGAATGAATGCCCTTTTCAGCGACATGGTCACTTGCCTGCGGGGCTACCCTTGTGCATATCGACGTCCAGATAGCGCCAGGACGTGAATTCCACGGGGTGGCGCCTGTAGTTTTTTAGCCACGGTTGCTGCAGGTCGGCAGAGATGGGATGCGTCAGCAACACCCACGGCGTGTAAGCGTGGATCAGCTGAAACAGGTCGAAGTACAGACTGCGTCGGCGCGGCGTATCGGATAGCAGGCGCGCCTCCTCATAGCGTTTATTGTAATCGGGCAAGTTGAAGCGGGCATAGTTGGCGCGGCCAACGTTGCCGCCGTACAACAATTGCATAAAGTTATCGCCATCGGGGAAGTCGGCGATCCAGTTGGTCTCGAACATCTGCACCTTGCCCAGGCGCGAGGCCTTGATGATTTCCGTCTTCTTGTCGCTTTTAAACTCCACGCGCACGCCGATGGCATTCAGGTTGCGGCGCCACAATTCATCGCGCAAGCGTCCCACCGTGCTCGGTTCCGTATGCATGGTCAAGACCAGGGGCGTGCCATCCGGCTGGGTGCGGAAGCCATCGGGCCCTGCCTTGTAGCCGAAGCGCTCCAGCAAGGCGCGCGCCAGCACGGGATCGTAGCCGACGGGGCTGCGGTACTGCTTGTCGTAGCCGAGCACATTCGGCGGCAGCGGCGATTGCGCCGGCAAGGCCAGCCCCTTTTTTAATAACGCGATGTCTTCGCGGCTGTTGTAGCTGAGGGCGATGGCGCGCCGCAGGGCCAGCTTGTCCTTGCTCGTGCCGCCCAGCACGGGGTCGTCCATATTCATCCACATGTAATATGTCTGCAGCACGGGAAAGCGCGTCAGTTGCAAGCCCTTGGCGGCCAGCGCCGGCTTCAGCGCGCCATTTTCCAGCACCATGTCCGTCATCGATTCGGGCACTTGCTCCAAGTAATCAAATTCGCCTTTCAAGAATCCCAGCATGCGCGATTGATATTCCTCAACGATGCGCACCTCGATGCGCCCGACCAGGGGCAGACGCTGGCCTTCCAGTGCGGTGGCGATGGCGCGCGCGTCCGGCGGCAAGGCGGCCAGCGCCTTGGTTTCCGTATGGAACACGGTGGGACGGAAAGTCGGATTGGCCTGCAGCACGATCTTGTCGCTGCGCTTCCACTCCTTCACGAGGAACGGCCCCGTGCCCACGGGGTGATTACCGATCTGTCCTGCCGCCGGGTACGCTTCAGCCACTTCGCGCGCCACCACCGCTGTCGCCGGCATGGCCAGGTAAAACAGGAAGTTCGGGTCGACGCCGTTCAGGCGGATGCGCAGGGTGTATTTGTCCAGCGCCTGCAAGCCGGCGATCGGCGTGTCGTAGCTGAATTTTGTTTTCAGGGCCGCATCGCCCACCAGCTTGTCTTCCAGCAAGAACAGCCACGGCGACTTCAGGGTGGGGTCATACAGCCGTGTCAGGCTGTAGACATAATCCTGCGCCGTCACTTCGCGCGGCTGGCCCTTGAAGGCGGGATCGGGCGTAAAGAAGATACCTGGCTGCAAGTGAAAAATATACGTGCGTCCGCCATCTTCCACGGTGGGCAAGCCGCGCGCCGTATTGCCCTGCAACTGCACCGGGCGCGCCAGGTAGTCATAGCGCAGCAGCGGATCGAAGATGTTTTCCATCAAGTTCAGGCTGGCCAGGTCGGACGCCACGGCCGGGTCCAGGCCCGTCTCGCTGGTACTCAAAAACAAGTGCAAGGTTTTATTCGCGCGGGCATCGGTGGCGGCGTGGGCAGCTACAGTGAACAGCGTCAACAAGGCCAGTCCGGCGGCGCAGGCGGTTTTGCGTAAAAACATCATCAGTGATCCAGTGCAGACAAAGGTAAGGAACAGCGGTAAGCAACAGGCATGCCCCACACTACGCGGGCAAGCGACGGGGCGCCAATGAAAACAGGCTGCCAGCTTATAACTTTTTGGCATGCGATTGCTGCATTCTTTCATCAACTCGTATCGGGCTGCCCCTATACTTTGTTTGCAGACATTTTTCACTCCCGACACACAGAACTGATCGCATATGGCACTTAATTACATCTGGTCCGGCTTTTTCCTCGTTGGCTTCCTGGCCGCAGTGCTGCAGTGGCTGTTTCTCGGCGATACCGATATCTTCAAACGCATCATCGACGGCACCTTCGAGACGGCGCGCATGGGCGTGATGGATATCGCCCTGCCGCTGGCCGGCGTGATGACCTTGTGGCTCGGCATCATGAACATCGGTGAAAAGGCGGGCATCGTCGGCTGGCTGGCGAAAGTCATCGCACCGTTCTTTTCGCGTATCTTCCCGGAAATTCCGAAAGACCATCCCGCGACGGGCCACATGGTGATGAATTTCTCGGCCAACCTGCTGGGCCTGGACAATGCGGCCACGCCGTTCGGTCTCAAAGCCATGGAAAGCCTGCAAACCTTGAATCCGAACAAGGAAGAGGCGACGAATGCGCAAATCATGTTTCTGGTGCTGCACACCTCGGGCCTGACCCTGATTCCACTGGCCATCATGGCGCAGCGCTCCATCCTCGGCGCGGCCGACCCATCCGACATCTTTATCCCCTGCATGATCGCCACCTATGTGGCCACCGTGGTCGGCATCATTACGGTGTCCATCAAGCAACGCATCAACTTGCTCAACCGGGTCGTGCTGGGCTGGATGGGCGGCATGACGAGCGCCATCGTCGCCATGATCTGGTACTTCACGCAATACCTGACGAAGCAGGAAATCGAGCTGGTCTCCAAGGTGGTCAGCAACCTGGTGTTGATCAGCGTCATCGCCATTTTCATCATCGGCGCCCTGCGCAAGAAGGTGAACGTGTATGACGCCTTCATCGAGGGGGCGAAAGGCGGCATCCAGACGTCAATTACCGTGATTCCCTACCTGGTCGGCATGCTGGTGGCCATCAGCGTGATCCGCAACGCGGGCGTGTTCAATTTCCTGATGAGCGGCATGAACTGGTTCTTCGCCAACCTGGGCATCAATACGGACTTCGTGCCGGCCCTGCCGACGGCCATGATGAAGCCGCTCAGCGGCTCCGGCTCGAAAGCCATGATGATCGACGCCATGAATACCTACGGCGTCGACTCCTTCGTCGGCCGCCTGGCCTGCGTCTTCCAGGGCTCGGCCGACACCACCTTCTATATCGTGGCCCTGTACTTCGGTTCTGTCGGCATCCGCAAGACGCGCTATGCGATCACGGCAGGCCTGATCGCCGATCTGGCCGGCGTGATCACGGCCGTCTTTGTCGCCTACGTCTTTTTCCACTAAGGAGCACCATGTTACGTCCTGTTCTGATGGCTGCGCTGTTGGCGGGTCTTGGCCTGTCGACTGCCCACGCGCAATTGCCCGAATCCGTCAGCCTGCTGCTGCGCAGCGCGAATATCCCCGAAGACGCCATGGGCGCCATCGTCTTGCGCGGCAACACCACCGTGCTGTCGCATGGCGCCGAGCGCAGCATGCAACCGGCCTCCACCATGAAGCTGGTGACGACGGCCGTGGGCCTGGAGCAACTGGGCCCCATCTTCCGCGGCCGCACGGAGTTGCGCACCAGCGCCGACGTCATCAATGGCGTGCTGAAGGGCGACTTGATCCTGCGCGGCGGCGCCGACACGGATTTCAATGCGGACGTGCTGGCGCACATGCTGCAAACCCTGCGCAACCAGGGCATCGTGAAAATCAAGGGCGACCTGATCCTCGACCGCCAGTTGTTCCAGCCGGCCCGGCCCGATATCGGCGCAGCGCCGTTCGATGAATCGGCCGAATTCCGCTACAACGTCATTCCCGATGCCTTATTACTGAACACCAATCTGATCGATATCAACATCAGTGCGACGGAACGGCAATTGAACTTCCAGATGCAGCCGCCGCTCGAGAACGTCAGCATCACGAGCGACATGAAACTGGTCAAGGGCAGTTGCGCCAGATGGGAAGATGGCTGGCGCCCGCCCGAATACCGGCGCGATGCGAGCGGCAAGCTGCAGGTGATCTTGCACGGCACCTTCCCGCAAAATTGCAGCAAGGCCACCAGCATCAATGTGCTTGATCGCAACGATTATGCGGACCGCTTGTTCCGCGCCACCTGGAAACGCCTGGGCGGCACGATCACGGGCACGGTGCGCGAAGCGCCGGCAACTGGCTTGCCGCCGACGGCCGAACCGGTCGGTACGCGCATGCTGGCCGACCATGTGGCGCGCGCCTTGCCGGAAGTCTTGCGCGATATCAACAAGACATCGGATAACACCCTGGCCCGCACCCTGTTCCTGAGCCTGGGCAGCTTGCAAAGCGATGGCTGGCTGGGCAGTCGCCCCGTGGCCATGGCGGCGCCGGAAGACACGGCCACGCGCGCGCGGCTAGTCATCCAGGAATGGTTCCAGCGACACCATATCGACACCCAGGGCATGCTGGTCGACAACGGTTCCGGTTTGTCGCGCACAGGGCGCATTACGCCAGCGCAAATGGCTGGCGTCTTGCAGGCGATGCAGCAAAGTCCGTGGGCGCCCGAGTTCCAGTCCAGCCTGCCCATCGTGGCGCTCGATGGCACCATGCGCAAGCGCCTGTTGAACAGTCCGGCCGCCGCGCGCGCCCGCATCAAGACGGGAACGTTAAAGAATGTGGTCGCCATCGCCGGCTACGTTCCCGACGCCAACAACCAGCTATGTGTGGTGGTCGCCATGATCAATAGCGACCTGGTGGGTAATGGCAACGGCCGCGCGGCCGTCGATGCGCTGATCGAGTGGGTGGCCAGGAGCGGCGTCACGCCGATGGTGGCTGGCCAATAAAAAGGAAGTAAAGGTAGAAAGGCAGCGCACAGCGCTGCTTTTTTTCGCCTGTCTGCCTGACAAGACAAACCACCAGACGAAAAAAAACCCGACCATTGCTGATCGGGTTTTTCTCTACTGCGAATAACAAGCCTGACGATAACCTACTTTCACACTGGTTGCAGCACTATCATCGGCGCAAAGTTGTTTCACGGTCCTGTTCGGGATGGGAAGGGGTGGGACCAACTTGCTATGGTCATCAGGCATAACTTGTACTGGCGTTTGTCCTCAATGGAGCACAAAGCCTGAATCTGGAAGAAGCAAAGATTGGGGTAATGACTGGTAGTATCAACACACACGCAACGTTGTACCGTCTTATCCTCTGTACCTGCTAAGGTTATAGGGACAAGCCGTACGGGCAATTAGTACTGGTTAGCTTAATGCATTACTGCACTTCCACACCCAGCCTATCAACGTCCTGGTCTCGAACGACCCTTCAAAGAGCTCAAGGCTCTGGGAAATCTCATCTCAAGGCAAGTTTCCCGCTTAGATGCTTTCAGCGGTTATCTCTTCCGAACTTAGCTACCCGGCAATGCCACTGGCGTGACAACCGGTACACCAGAGGTTCGTCCACTCCGGTCCTCTCGTACTAGGAGCAGCCCCCTTCAAATTTCCAACGCCCACGGCAGATAGGGACCAAACTGTCTCACGACGTTTTAAACCCAGCTCACGTACCACTTTAAATGGCGAACAGCCATACCCTTGGGACCGGCTACAGCCCCAGGATGTGATGAGCCGACATCGAGGTGCCAAACTCCCCCGTCGATATGAACTCTTGGGAGGAATCAGCCTGTTATCCCCAGAGTACCTTTTATCCGTTGAGCGATGGCCCTTCCATACAGAACCACCGGATCACTATGTCCTACTTTCGTACCTGCTCGACTTGTCAGTCTCGCAGTTAAGCACGCTTATGCCATTGCACTATCAACACGATGTCCGACCGTATCTAGCGTACCTTCGAACTCCTCCGTTACACTTTAGGAGGAGACCGCCCCAGTCAAACTGCCTACCATGCACTGTCCCCGATCCGGATAACGGACCAAGGTTAGAACCTCAAACAAACCAGGGTGGTATTTCAAGGTTGGCTCCACGAGAACTAGCGTCCCCGCTTCAAAGCCTCCCACCTATCCTACACAGATTGGTTCAAAGTCCAATGCAAAGCTACAGTAAAGGTTCATGGGGTCTTTCCGTCTAGCCGCGGGTAGATTGCATCATCACAAACATTTCAACTTCGCTGAGTCTCGGGAGGAGACAGTGTGGCCATCGTTACGCCATTCGTGCAGGTCGGAACTTACCCGACAAGGAATTTCGCTACCTTAGGACCGTTATAGTTACGGCCGCCGTTTACTGGGACTTCAATCAAGAGCTTGCACCCCATCATTTAATCTTCCAGCACCGGGCAGGCGTCACACCCTATACGTCCACTTTCGTGTTTGCAGAGTGCTGTGTTTTTATTAAACAGTCGCAGCCACCAGTTTATTGCAACCCTTTCACCCTTCCACAGTAAAGTGGTCAAGCTACCGGGGCGTACCTTTTCCCGAAGTTACGGTACCAATTTGCCGAGTTCCTTCTCCCGAGTTCTCTCAAGCGCCTTAGAATACTCATCTCGCCCACCTGTGTCGGTTTGCGGTACGGTCTCGTATGACTGAAGCTTAGAGGCTTTTCTTGGAACCACTTCCGATTGCTTCGTGCACAAGTGCACTCGTCTCAACCCCTTGAATTCCGCGCCCGGATTTGCCTAAGCGCCTTCTATGAGCCAAAAACCAACTATTCCAACAGTTGGACAACCTTCCGCGATCCGTCCCCCCATCGCATCATACGACGGTGCAGGAATATTAACCTGCTTCCCATCAGCTACGCATCTCTGCCTCGCCTTAGGGGCCGACTCACCCTGCTCCGATGAACGTTGAACAGGAAACCTTGGGCTTACGGCGTGGAGGCTTTTCACCCCCATTATCGCTACTCATGTCAGCATTCGCACTTCTGATACCTCCAGCATCCTTTACAAGACACCTTCGCAGGCTTACAGAACGCTCTCCTACCATATATATCTGTGATAAATCACAGAACAATATCCGCAGCTTCGGTGACTGGCTTAGCCCCGTTACATCTTCCGCGCAGGACGACTCGATCAGTGAGCTATTACGCTTTCTTTAAATGATGGCTGCTTCTAAGCCAACATCCTGACTGTTTTAGCCTTCCCACTTCGTTTTCCACTTAGCCAATCTTTGGGACCTTAGCTGGCGGTCTGGGTTGTTTCCCTCTTGACGCCGGACGTTAGCACCCGACGTCTGTCTCCCAAGCTCGCACTCATCGGTATTCGGAGTTTGCAATGGTTTGGTAAGTCGCAATGACCCCCTAGCCATAACAGTGCTCTACCCCCGATGGTGATACTTGAGGCACTACCTAAATAGTTTTCGGAGAGAACCAGCTATTTCCAAGTTTGTTTAGCCTTTCACCCCTACCCACAGCTCATCCCCTAATTTTTCAACATTAGTGGGTTCGGACCTCCAGGGCGTGTTACCGCACCTTCATCCTGGCCATGAGTAGATCACTTGGTTTCGGGTCTACACCCAGCGACTGATCGCCCTATTCGGACTCGATTTCTCTACGGCTTCCCTATGCGGTTAACCTTGCCACTGAATGTAAGTCGCTGACCCATTATACAAAAGGTACGCAGTCACGGAACAAGTCCGCTCCTACTGTTTGTATGCACACGGTTTCAGGATCTATTTCACTCCCCTTCCGGGGTTCTTTTCGCCTTTCCCTCACGGTACTGGTTCACTATCGGTCGATTACGAGTATTTAGCCTTGGAGGATGGTCCCCCCATATTCAGACAGGATGTCACGTGTCCCGCCCTACTTGTCGTACGCTTAGTACCACCGGTCTGATTTCGAATACGGGACTATCACCCGCTACGGTTCCTATTTCCAGAGGATTCTTCTATCAGTCCGACTATCACGTACAGGCTCTTCCCATTTCGCTCGCCGCTACTTTGGGAATCTCGGTTGATTTCTTTTCCTGCAGCTACTTAGATGTTTCAGTTCGCCGCGTTCGCCTTGCATACCTATGTATTCAGTATGCAATACCCTAAAAGGGTGGGTTGCCCCATTCGGAAATCTGCGGATCAAAGTGTGTTTGCTCACTCCCCGCAGCTTATCGCAAGCTACTACGTCCTTCATCGCCTGTAATCGCCAAGGCATCCACCATGTGCACTTATTCGCTTGTCCCTATAACGTTAGCCTCTGATTACCTAAATAATCAAAGAGCGCTACAGGGATAAGAAAGTACAACGTTGTTGCTTGTTTGTTGATACATACAATCATTACCCATCGATTCGCTTTTTACGGCAAACCGATCAATAAATAATCTTTACTTCTTCCAGATTGTTAAAGAACGAAACAGCTTTGATCGCTAAAAGATCAAACCTAAACCCAAGTCTTGTTGACTGGCTTACGTTTGCGCTTTCGAGTAAAACTTTGGTGGAGGATGACGGGATCGAACCGACGACCCCCTGCTTGCAAAGCAGGTGCTCTCCCAGCTGAGCTAATCCCCCTGAGATTTTACTAATTATCTGGTAGGGCTGGTTGGACTCGAACCAACGACCCCCGCGTTATCAACACGGTGCTCTAACCAGCTGAGCTACAGCCCCAACGCGGAACTACTACGACTACTGTTTCTTCTTAATTAAACAGCCGATAAGTGTGAACATTTGATGCGTGAATCATTTCTGATTCGTGCAAACTCTAGAAAGGAGGTGATCCAGCCGCACCTTCCGATACGGCTACCTTGTTACGACTTCACCCCAGTCACGAATCCTACCGTGGTAAGCGCCCTCCTTACGGTTAAGCTACCTACTTCTGGTAAAACCCGCTCCCATGGTGTGACGGGCGGTGTGTACAAGACCCGGGAACGTATTCACCGCGACATGCTGATCCGCGATTACTAGCGATTCCAACTTCATGCAGTCGAGTTGCAGACTACAATCCGGACTACGATACACTTTCTGCGATTAGCTCCCCCTCGCGGGTTGGCGGCGCTCTGTATGTACCATTGTATGACGTGTGAAGCCCTACCCATAAGGGCCATGAGGACTTGACGTCATCCCCACCTTCCTCCGGTTTGTCACCGGCAGTCTCATTAGAGTGCCCTTTCGTAGCAACTAATGACAAGGGTTGCGCTCGTTGCGGGACTTAACCCAACATCTCACGACACGAGCTGACGACAGCCATGCAGCACCTGTGTACTGGCTCTCTTTCGAGCACTCCCCAATCTCTCGGGGATTCCAGCCATGTCAAGGGTAGGTAAGGTTTTTCGCGTTGCATCGAATTAATCCACATCATCCACCGCTTGTGCGGGTCCCCGTCAATTCCTTTGAGTTTTAATCTTGCGACCGTACTCCCCAGGCGGTCTACTTCACGCGTTAGCTGCGTTACCAAGTCAATTAAGACCCGACAACTAGTAGACATCGTTTAGGGCGTGGACTACCAGGGTATCTAATCCTGTTTGCTCCCCACGCTTTCGTGCATGAGCGTCAATCTTGACCCAGGGGGCTGCCTTCGCCATCGGTGTTCCTCCACATATCTACGCATTTCACTGCTACACGTGGAATTCTACCCCCCTCTGCCAGATTCTAGCCTTGCAGTCTCCAATGCAATTCCCAGGTTGAGCCCGGGGATTTCACATCAGACTTACAAAACCGCCTGCGCACGCTTTACGCCCAGTAATTCCGATTAACGCTTGCACCCTACGTATTACCGCGGCTGCTGGCACGTAGTTAGCCGGTGCTTATTCTTCAGGTACCGTCATTAGCAAGAGATATTAGCCCTCACCGTTTCTTCCCTGACAAAAGAGCTTTACAACCCGAAGGCCTTCTTCACTCACGCGGCATTGCTGGATCAGGCTTTCGCCCATTGTCCAAAATTCCCCACTGCTGCCTCCCGTAGGAGTCTGGACCGTGTCTCAGTTCCAGTGTGGCTGGTCGTCCTCTCAGACCAGCTACTGATCGATGCCTTGGTAGGCTTTTACCCTACCAACTAGCTAATCAGATATCGGCCGCTCCACGAGCATGAGGTCTTGCGATCCCCCACTTTCATCCTTAGATCGTATGCGGTATTAGCGTAACTTTCGCTACGTTATCCCCCACTCTAGGGTACGTTCCGATATATTACTCACCCGTTCGCCACTCGCCACCAGAGCAAGCTCCGTGCTGCCGTTCGACTTGCATGTGTAAGGCATGCCGCCAGCGTTCAATCTGAGCCAGGATCAAACTCTTCAGTTTAATCTCTGTTTAATGTCATTTCTGACAGGTCGGACAGTATCACTACCATCCAAATCTTTTGCATTGCAAAAGATTTGCTCACTCAAAAAACTGACAGGCTACTTCCGAAGAAGTATCCTATTTCATTATTTCTTGTGAACATTTGATATATTTTAAGTTAGACGCCAATCCGAAGATTGACGCTGCACTTACATCAAATGCCCACACTTATCGACTGTTAATTGTTAAAGAACTGTATTCGGTTACTGTTTTCGCGCCATCGACAAAGCGTTGTGTTTGTCAGCTGCGAAGAAGAAAGAGTATGAAGCATTTCGCTACGTCCGTCAACCTTCTTTTTTACTACCCTCACCGTTTCCAGTGATCCCGTTGTTTCGCAAACTGCAGCGTCTCATTGGGGAGGCGAACTATAGCAAAGCTATACGCAGGCAGCAAGGTTTATTCTAAGAAAGTGTGAAATTTATTATTCAATGGCCTATCGCTATCAAATTGACCAGGTAAGACCATTCAGAATGCCCTGCTGCCCGCTTGTGCTTGTCTATTAGAGGACATATTCATTACATCTGTACCTGGTGGTGCCGGCCAAGCAGCTGCGCCAACGCCAAACAAAACCAGCAGACGAAAAAAAACCCGACCATTGCTGATCGGGTTTTTCTCTACTGCGAATAACAAGCCTGACGATAACCTACTTTCACACTGGTTGCAGCACTATCATCGGCGCAAAGTTGTTTCACGGTCCTGTTCGGGATGGGAAGGGGTGGGACCAACTTGCTATGGTCATCAGGCATAACTTGTACTGGCATTTGTCCTCTGTGGAGCGACAAAGCCTGAATCTGGAAGAAGCAAAGATTGGGGTAATGACTGGTAGTATCAACACACACGCAACGTTGTACCGTCTTATCCTCTGTACCTGCTAAGGTTATAGGGACAAGCCGTACGGGCAATTAGTACTGGTTAGCTTAATGCATTACTGCACTTCCACACCCAGCCTATCAACGTCCTGGTCTCGAACGACCCTTCAAAGAGCTCAAGGCTCTGGGAAATCTCATCTCAAGGCAAGTTTCCCGCTTAGATGCTTTCAGCGGTTATCTCTTCCGAACTTAGCTACCCGGCAATGCCACTGGCGTGACAACCGGTACACCAGAGGTTCGTCCACTCCGGTCCTCTCGTACTAGGAGCAGCCCCCTTCAAATTTCCAACGCCCACGGCAGATAGGGACCAAACTGTCTCACGACGTTTTAAACCCAGCTCACGTACCACTTTAAATGGCGAACAGCCATACCCTTGGGACCGGCTACAGCCCCAGGATGTGATGAGCCGACATCGAGGTGCCAAACTCCCCCGTCGATATGAACTCTTGGGAGGAATCAGCCTGTTATCCCCAGAGTACCTTTTATCCGTTGAGCGATGGCCCTTCCATACAGAACCACCGGATCACTATGTCCTACTTTCGTACCTGCTCGACTTGTCAGTCTCGCAGTTAAGCACGCTTATGCCATTGCACTATCAACACGATGTCCGACCGTATCTAGCGTACCTTCGAACTCCTCCGTTACACTTTAGGAGGAGACCGCCCCAGTCAAACTGCCTACCATGCACTGTCCCCGATCCGGATAACGGACCAAGGTTAGAACCTCAAACAAACCAGGGTGGTATTTCAAGGTTGGCTCCACGAGAACTAGCGTCCCCGCTTCAAAGCCTCCCACCTATCCTACACAGATTGGTTCAAAGTCCAATGCAAAGCTACAGTAAAGGTTCATGGGGTCTTTCCGTCTAGCCGCGGGTAGATTGCATCATCACAAACATTTCAACTTCGCTGAGTCTCGGGAGGAGACAGTGTGGCCATCGTTACGCCATTCGTGCAGGTCGGAACTTACCCGACAAGGAATTTCGCTACCTTAGGACCGTTATAGTTACGGCCGCCGTTTACTGGGACTTCAATCAAGAGCTTGCACCCCATCATTTAATCTTCCAGCACCGGGCAGGCGTCACACCCTATACGTCCACTTTCGTGTTTGCAGAGTGCTGTGTTTTTATTAAACAGTCGCAGCCACCAGTTTATTGCAACCCTTTCACCCTTCCACAGTAAAGTGGTCAAGCTACCGGGGCGTACCTTTTCCCGAAGTTACGGTACCAATTTGCCGAGTTCCTTCTCCCGAGTTCTCTCAAGCGCCTTAGAATACTCATCTCGCCCACCTGTGTCGGTTTGCGGTACGGTCTCGTATGACTGAAGCTTAGAGGCTTTTCTTGGAACCACTTCCGATTGCTTCGTGCACAAGTGCACTCGTCTCAACCCCTTGAATTCCGCGCCCGGATTTGCCTAAGCGCCTTCTATGAGCCAAAAACCAACTATTCCAACAGTTGGACAACCTTCCGCGATCCGTCCCCCCATCGCATCATACGACGGTGCAGGAATATTAACCTGCTTCCCATCAGCTACGCATCTCTGCCTCGCCTTAGGGGCCGACTCACCCTGCTCCGATGAACGTTGAACAGGAAACCTTGGGCTTACGGCGTGGAGGCTTTTCACCCCCATTATCGCTACTCATGTCAGCATTCGCACTTCTGATACCTCCAGCATCCTTTACAAGACACCTTCGCAGGCTTACAGAACGCTCTCCTACCATATATATCTGTGATAAATCACAGAACAATATCCGCAGCTTCGGTGACTGGCTTAGCCCCGTTACATCTTCCGCGCAGGACGACTCGATCAGTGAGCTATTACGCTTTCTTTAAATGATGGCTGCTTCTAAGCCAACATCCTGACTGTTTTAGCCTTCCCACTTCGTTTTCCACTTAGCCAATCTTTGGGACCTTAGCTGGCGGTCTGGGTTGTTTCCCTCTTGACGCCGGACGTTAGCACCCGACGTCTGTCTCCCAAGCTCGCACTCATCGGTATTCGGAGTTTGCAATGGTTTGGTAAGTCGCAATGACCCCCTAGCCATAACAGTGCTCTACCCCCGATGGTGATACTTGAGGCACTACCTAAATAGTTTTCGGAGAGAACCAGCTATTTCCAAGTTTGTTTAGCCTTTCACCCCTACCCACAGCTCATCCCCTAATTTTTCAACATTAGTGGGTTCGGACCTCCAGGGCGTGTTACCGCACCTTCATCCTGGCCATGAGTAGATCACTTGGTTTCGGGTCTACACCCAGCGACTGATCGCCCTATTCGGACTCGATTTCTCTACGGCTTCCCTATATGGTTAACCTTGCCACTGAATGTAAGTCGCTGACCCATTATACAAAAGGTACGCAGTCACGGAACAAGTCCGCTCCTACTGTTTGTATGCACACGGTTTCAGGATCTATTTCACTCCCCTTCCGGGGTTCTTTTCGCCTTTCCCTCACGGTACTGGTTCACTATCGGTCGATTACGAGTATTTAGCCTTGGAGGATGGTCCCCCCATATTCAGACAGGATGTCACGTGTCCCGCCCTACTTGTCGTACGCTTAGTATCACCGGTCCGATTTCACATACGGGGCTATCACCCACTATGGCTCCTATTTCCAGAGGATTCTGTTATCGGTCCGACTATCACGTACAGGCTCTTCCCATTTCGCTCGCCGCTACTTTGGGAATCTCGGTTGATTTCTTTTCCTGCAGCTACTTAGATGTTTCAGTTCGCCGCGTTCGCCTTGCATACCTATGTATTCAGTATGCAATACCCTAAAAGGGTGGGTTGCCCCATTCGGAAATCTGCGGATCAAAGTGTGTTTGCTCACTCCCCGCAGCTTATCGCAAGCTACTACGTCCTTCATCGCCTGTAATCGCCAAGGCATCCACCATGTGCACTTATTCGCTTGTCCCTATAACGTTAGCCTCTCATCATTTGCATAATGAAAGAGCGCTACAGGGATAAGAAAGTACAACGTTATTGCTTGTTTGTTGATACATACAATCATTACCCATCGATTCGCTTTTTACGGCAAACCGATCAATAAATAATCTTTACTTCTTCCAGATTGTTAAAGAACATACAGCACTTGATCTCGAAAAGACCAAACCTAAATCCCGGTGTTGAATTCAACACTGATTTACGTTTGAACTTTTGGTGGAGGATGACGGGATCGAACCGACGACCCCCTGCTTGCAAAGCAGGTGCTCTCCCAGCTGAGCTAATCCCCCTATGGGTATTTCCAGACTACAGAAACTGGTAGGGCTGGTTGGACTCGAACCAACGACCCCCGCGTTATCAACACGGTGCTCTAACCAGCTGAGCTACAGCCCCAAATGCTGTTCTTTATATTAACAGCCGATAAGTGTGAACATTTGATGCGTGAATCATTTCTGATTCGTGCAAACTCTAGAAAGGAGGTGATCCAGCCGCACCTTCCGATACGGCTACCTTGTTACGACTTCACCCCAGTCACGAATCCTACCGTGGTAAGCGCCCTCCTTGCGGTTAAGCTACCTACTTCTGGTAAAACCCGCTCCCATGGTGTGACGGGCGGTGTGTACAAGACCCGGGAACGTATTCACCGCGACATGCTGATCCGCGATTACTAGCGATTCCAACTTCATGCAGTCGAGTTGCAGACTACAATCCGGACTACGATACACTTTCTGCGATTAGCTCCCCCTCGCGGGTTGGCGGCGCTCTGTATGTACCATTGTATGACGTGTGAAGCCCTACCCATAAGGGCCATGAGGACTTGACGTCATCCCCACCTTCCTCCGGTTTGTCACCGGCAGTCTCATTAGAGTGCCCTTTCGTAGCAACTAATGACAAGGGTTGCGCTCGTTGCGGGACTTAACCCAACATCTCACGACACGAGCTGACGACAGCCATGCAGCACCTGTGTACTGGTTCTCTTTCGAGCACTCCCCAATCTCTCGGGGATTCCAGCCATGTCAAGGGTAGGTAAGGTTTTTCGCGTTGCATCGAATTAATCCACATCATCCACCGCTTGTGCGGGTCCCCGTCAATTCCTTTGAGTTTTAATCTTGCGACCGTACTCCCCAGGCGGTCTACTTCACGCGTTAGCTGCGTTACCAAGTCAATTAAGACCCGACAACTAGTAGACATCGTTTAGGGCGTGGACTACCAGGGTATCTAATCCTGTTTGCTCCCCACGCTTTCGTGCATGAGCGTCAATCTTGACCCAGGGGGCTGCCTTCGCCATCGGTGTTCCTCCACATATCTACGCATTTCACTGCTACACGTGGAATTCTACCCCCCTCTGCCAGATTCTAGCCTTGCAGTCTCCAATGCAATTCCCAGGTTGAGCCCGGGGATTTCACATCAGACTTACAAAACCGCCTGCGCACGCTTTACGCCCAGTAATTCCGATTAACGCTTGCACCCTACGTATTACCGCGGCTGCTGGCACGTAGTTAGCCGGTGCTTATTCTTCAGGTACCGTCATTAGCAAGAGATATTAGCTCTCACCGTTTCTTCCCTGACAAAAGAGCTTTACAACCCGAAGGCCTTCTTCACTCACGCGGCATTGCTGGATCAGGCTTTCGCCCATTGTCCAAAATTCCCCACTGCTGCCTCCCGTAGGAGTCTGGACCGTGTCTCAGTTCCAGTGTGGCTGGTCGTCCTCTCAGACCAGCTACTGATCGATGCCTTGGTAGGCTTTTACCCTACCAACTAGCTAATCAGATATCGGCCGCTCCACGAGCATGAGGTCTTGCGATCCCCCACTTTCATCCTTAGATCGTATGCGGTATTAGCGTAACTTTCGCTACGTTATCCCCCACTCTAGGGTACGTTCCGATATATTACTCACCCGTTCGCCACTCGCCACCAGAGCAAGCTCCGTGCTGCCGTTCGACTTGCATGTGTAAGGCATGCCGCCAGCGTTCAATCTGAGCCAGGATCAAACTCTTCAGTTTAATCTCTGTTACTTTGCCATTTTATTGGCACCGTCTTGCGACGGGTCGCTCACTCAAAAAACTGACAGGCTACTTCCGAAGAAGTATCCTATTTCATTATTTCTTGTGAACATTTGATATATTTTAAGTTAGACGCCAATCCGAAGATTGACGCTGCACTTACATCAAATGCCCACACTTATCGACTGTTAATTGTTAAAGAACTGTATTCGGTTACTGCTTTCGCGCTATCGACAAAGCGTTGTGTTTGTCAGCTGCGAAGAAGGAAGAGTATGAAGCATTTCGCTACGTCCGTCAACTCCTTCTTTTTGCTACATCGCCGTTTCCGGTGATCCTCAACTGCCGCATTTGACTGCGTCTCATTGGGGAGGCGAACTATAGCAAAGCGCCCCCGTAGTAGCAAGGCTTTTCCGGGGTATTTGCGGCCAACTGCTACAATTTCGCCCCCTCAGCGCAAATCCGCGTCCATACATAGAAGATTCACCATGAAACAACAAGCTCAAGGATCAGGCCTGACCCTGAAACGGGCTGGCTTTACCACTGGCTTCGGCGTGCTCGCCGCCACCCTCGGTTCCGCAGTCGGTCTCGGCAACATCTGGAAGTTCCCCTACCTGACGGGCGCCAACGGTGGCGCCGGCTTCCTGCTCATCTATCTGCTCGCTACCTTATTAGTGGGACTGCCCGTGATGATCGCGGAAATCACCTTGGGGCGCCGCGCCAAGGTCAATCCCATTTCCACCATGGAAAAGCTGGCACCAAAGGGCAAACCCTGGTGGCTGGTCGGCGTGATCGGCATGGTGGCCGCCTTCCTGATCGTCGCGTTCTACTCGGAAGTGGTCGGCTGGGTGTTTGCGTATATCGCCAAGGCCATCGATGGCTCCATCCTCAGCAGCGACAAGCGCGTGACGGAAGCGGCCTTCGCTTCGCTGATCAGCAATCCCCTGCAATCGCTATTCTGGCAATGGGGCGTGCTGCTGTTTATCGGCGGCATCTTGATGCTGGGCGTGACCAAGGGCATCGAGGCGATCGCCAAGAAACTCATGCCGCTGCTGTTCCTGCTGCTGCTCCTGCTGTGCGCGGTCAGCCTGTCGCTCGACAAAGCGGCCGAAGGACTGGCTTTTCTGTTCCGTCCTGATTTTTCCAAGCTGACAGCCTCCGTCGTGCTGACGGCCATGGGCCTGGCCTTCTTTAAATTGTCCGTTGGCATGGGCACGATGATGACCTACGGCAGCTATTTCCGCGACGACCAGAATATCCCCGTGACAACCCTGCGCGTGATGGCGGCCGACCTCGGCGTCTCCATGCTGGCCGGCATCGCCATCTTCCCCGCCGTGTTCACATTTGGTTTCGCCCCCAGCGCGGGACCGTCGCTGGTGTTCATCACGATTCCCGCCGTGTTCTCGCAAATTCCCATGGGACAAGCGCTGATGGTGGTGTTCTTCATCCTGGCCGCCGTCGCCGCTACCGGGGCGATGCTGTCCCTGATGGAAGTGCCCGTAGTGATTTTCCATGAACGCTTTGGCTGGACCCGCACCAGGGCTACCGTCGTGACCATGCTGCTGCTGGCAGTGCTCGGTTCCGTCTGCGCGCTGAGTAACAGCACCCTGGCAGACTTCAAGCTGTTTAATTTGAATATGTTTGATCTGTTCGACTTCGTCTCGTCGAATATCTTCCTTCCGGTTGGCGGGATCGCGATTGCCTTGTTTACCGGCTGGGCCTGGGGCAAGCAGCATTTCATCGATGCGATCAGCAATCACGGCCAGCTGCAGAACAGAAAACTGGCGCATGTGCTGCTGTTCCTGCTGCGCTTTGTCTCGCCCGTATTGATCCTGATCGTGATGCTGAAAGGCCTGAAGGCCTTCTAATCAGAGTACCCGGGTGTAGGTCTGGCGCACCAGCACCCGGTCGCCGCAATCAAAATGCCACCATTCGCTGTTGATGCCGAAAAAGCCCGCCTGGAACATGGCGTCGCGCAACAATCGGCGATGTTCCACGTGCTGCTGCGTAATTTCTCCCTTTTCCAGCAAAATCAGCTCCAGCGCCGGGTGCGAGCGCTCACTCAAGTCGTCAAACCCCGTGCCCATGTCCAGTTCCTGCCCGTCCGGGCCGACGATGGTGATGTCGAGCGCCATGCCGAACGAATGGATCGAGCCGCGCGACGGCTCGGCGATGTAGCCGAGCAACTCCGTTCCCTGCAGCGCGTCCCACAGTTGCTGCTGCACCCGCTGCGGACGCAGGGCATCGAGCACCAATAGATGATGATCGGGCCGCCGCGCGGCCAGCCAGGCCACGGCCTGTTCCAGTGCTGCGGCCGCGTCGCGGTGCAACCAGGCGCAATCGATGGGGCTGTATAAGTCGCGGCCGACGAAATTGTCGGGCGTGGCATAGCGCAAGTCAACGGCGATGCCGGCGATGCTGCTCAGGTGGCGAAATTGCGGATCGCTGCTCACCGCTTCCAATTGCAAACTTGCAACAGACATCAGACTCCTCTTTCCAGGCAATTACGCGCCGCCACGCCGATGCTATCGGCCAGGCGCCGCGCGCCATGCGACAGCGGCGAGTGGCTCGCCGTCAATAAATACAGTTGGATGGGGATCGTGGGCGCCCAAGGACGGCGCTGCAGCCGCTCGGGCGAGCCGGACGCGGCCGTAAACGGGTCGACCACGGCCATGCCGGCGCCCGCTTCCACCAGAGAACGCGCGATTTGATAAGTCTGCACCACGGTGGAAAACACGGGGTGGATATCCTGCGCTTCGCAGGCGGCAACGACCAGTTCGCCCAGTGGATCGTTGTCAGCATGGCCGATCAGCTCGCCATTCAGGCCATGCGCCGTCAAGGGCGTGCCGCAATCGGCCGCGCGCCAGGTACCGGCCGGGGCGATCACCGTCATGACGCCCTGCGCGATCGGTTCGGCCACGATGCCCGGATGGCGCGGGTCTTGCAGCGACACGGCCAGGTCCGCTTCACCGAGGCGTAAGGTATTGACGATCTCGCCCGTGTGGTGTGTAGCCAACTGGCAACGCGTGTGGGGAAAGTCGCGCCGCCACTCCGTCATGGCAAACGGCAAGACGCTGATGGCAATCGTCGGCGTGGAAACCAAACGGATGGTTTCCACCGCGTGGCCCTTCAGGCTGGCCGCCAGGCGGCGGATACCCAATAAGTCGCGGTTGAGCTTTTCCGTCTCGACAAACAAGCGGTGCGCCTCGGGCTTCGGGTACAACTTGCCCCGTACGCGCTCGAACAGCGGCATGCCGAGTTGCAACTCGCAATGCTGCAAGACCTTGGTTACGGCCGGTTGCGAGATATGCAGCACCTGGGCGGCGCCGCTGATGGTGCCAACTTGCATGATGGCGTGAAACACTTCGATATGACGCAGCCGCATGAGCTATTCCTTTACCTTGCCGTGGCCGCCTGGGCCGTCAACGTTCAGCATATAAGAAAAAGTCATGGGCTGGAACGGCCATGCTACTTTGCAACAACAGCTGGGGCCGCTGGGGCTGGCGTCGTCAGCACTTCCAACAGGGCCGCCGTTTCGCCATCAGGCGTGCCGTCGAACAAGGTGTTGCGGTATTTCATCTGGAAGGCGATCAGCACATTGCGCGTCGCTTCATCAAACACACCCGTATTCGGCGTCGCATAGCCGTGCTGGGCCAGCTTTTTCTGGAACCAGACGGCATCCGGCACTTGCTGCTCAAAAATGATTCGCTGCGCGGCCACGCGGTTCGCATCGGGCCAGACGATCAGGCCCGCATCGGCCAGCTGGCGCCATGGGAACAGCGGACCCGGATCCTGCTTGCGCTGCGGGGCGATTTCGTTATGACCGAGGATATTTTCCGGTGCGATGTTGTAACGGGCCTGTATATCTTTCAGCAGCGGAATCAGCTCATCGATCTGCGCCTGCGGGAAGGGATACCAGAGGCGGCCTTCCGGCGTGTCCTTGTAGCCGGGATTGACGATCTCGATGCCGATCGAGCTGACATTCAACTGTGTATAAGTCTTCCAGTTACTCACACCCGCGTGATTGGCCTGACGCGATTCGTCGACCAGCACGTAAAACTTCGGCTTGTCCGTGTCCGTCAGCAAATAATGGCTGCTGACCACTTGTTCCGTCAGGATCTTGATCGAGCGGGGCAGGTCGCTGACCGTGTAATGGATGACGATGAATTTCACGCGCGGGCTCTGGCTGCGCGCCGTCAGGCTATGGTCGAGGTGCGGCGCGGGCGTGGTACAGGCGGAGAGCAGGGCCACCAGCAGGGCGAGGGCGATTTTTTTCATGAAATATCCATGTTCGGGTTAATAAAATAGTCAGTTCTTGCCAGTACGCTGGCTGGCTGCCCGGGCTGCCAGCTTGGCCGCAGCCTCATGCGCACGAGCAACTTTTTGCTCCATCATCAACGATACCGGCAAAGCAGCGCGCATGGCAACCGCAATGGCCGGGTGCAACTGCGCCGCGCGGCCCGCCAGCACCACGGGACGGGGACCGTAGCGCGTCGTCAGGGCCAGCGCCAGACGCGCCAGTTCCTGTCCCGCGCGCTGCAAGATGTCCAGCGCCAGCGGGTCGGTATCCGCACTGGCGGCCACGGCCAGCGCCAGCCGGCCGATGGCGCCCCGGTCCTGACCATACATAAAGGCGCGCGACAATGACCAGTCGCTGCCGCCCAGTTGCGCAAATACGGCCCCGGCCATGGGAGACCCTTGCCAGCTGCCGGGCGCCTCGTCTTCGCGGCGCCAGATGTGGCGCAAGGCTTCGCGCGCGATCCAGTAACCGCCGCCGCCATCGTCGAGCAACACGCCGCGCCCGCCTGCGCGGTGAAACACGCCATCCGCATCGATCCAGGCGGCAATCGAACCCGTGCCAGCGTAGACCAGATAACCTTCGCCTGGTTCAAAACTGTCGCGATAGGCAATGTCGATATCGTTGCCCAAGCGGACATCAACGGCTTCCAGCGCCAGCAACTCCGCCAGCATGTACGCCAGCGCCACATCATCGCCGCCAAAGCCAGTCAAGCCCGCCACCACGGCACGCGGTTGGCCGACGGCCAGCACAGCCTGAGACAGTTTCGCAAACGTGGCGTGCACGGCTGCGCGGCCCGCATCGCTGCTCATTTGCAAGGCAGACAAGCCTTCCACGGCCCCGTCGGCCACGATGGCGCCATCGGCGGTGGCCAGCGCCCAGCGCGTCTGCGTGCCGCCCGCGTCGATGCCCAGCCCGAGCACGGCAGTGTCAGTATTAATTGCAGGGAAGGAAATCATGGCATGAGTGTAAAGCCAAGCGGAGCTTGCAGGCATGAAAGCTTGCGCATGTTTCATGCCTGCAGGTTATGGATTGCCGGTGAGCCGGCAAAGTTACTTGGCGGGGGCCGTAAACGGTTCGCGCACGGTGACGCGGGGGCTTTCATTGCCGAGACGGTCCACGGCGCTGACCACCACCGCGTTGACTTTACCGGTGGCATCGTCGACCAGGGTCAGTTCGCCCTGCACGCCCGTGACGACCGTGAAGCGCCAGTCTTCGCCATAGCGGGCCCAGACGGCGTATTGCGCCACGGGTTTGCCGCCGCCCGACGTCAACTTGACATTCAGGCTGGTGGAATCGCGGCGCAGGGCCAGCACAGGCGTGCCCGGTGCTTCCTTGCCCAGCCACGGTGTGGCGGGAATCAGCGCAGGGCTTTGATACACGGTCGCCTTGAGTTGCTCGCTGACACCCTTGCGGTTCTGCATCAGGGGCACCATGCTGAAATGCACTTGTCCATTCGCGCCGGGCCGCGTGCGCGTCACTTCGATCTGCTTGATGATCTCTTGCGGCGTAAAGGATTTGGCGGAATTGTCGATGCGGCTCGTGTACAGGCCTGGCCACACGTGGCGGCCATACGGGTTTTGCGCCAGCCAGTAGTCGAGCAGCACGCCAAACGCTTGCGGCGCCTGCGCCACGGGCCAGTACAACTGCGGCGACAGGTAATCGAGCCAGCCCTTGGCCAGCCACAATTCCGCATCCGCATACAATTTATCGTACTGGCTGAAGCCGACGATGCCGGCAGGGCGGCGGTCCGGACGACCGATGCCGAAGGGGCTGATGCCAAAACGCACCCAGCTCTTTTCGCGGTGGATGCCTGTATACAAGGCTTCGATCAGCTGGTTGACGTTCTGGCGGCGCCAGGAAGGGCGATCCAGCTGGCCGCCAGCCAGCAGATATTGCTGCCAGGACGGTTCATCGGGGAAAGGCAATTCGCGCTTGGCGCCGCCATTGCCCGCGTCCAGTGCGGCTGTTTCCGCACCGGCACCGGCGCCAGGCGCATCGATCGGGTATGGATAAAAGTAATCGTCGATGTGCACGCCATCGATATCGTAGCGGCGCACCACGTCGAGCACCACATCCGTCGTGTGCTTGGAAGCGGCGGCGTCGCCCGGATCCATCCACAGGTAGCGGCCGTATTGCTTGACGGACGCCGGGTTGGTGGAAGCGAAACTGTCGCGCGCCAGCGGCGACTTGGCCGTCGCGTGACGGGCACGGTAGGGATTGAACCAGGCGTGCAATTCCAGGCCGCGCGCATGCGCCTGCGCTACCCAGAAGGCCAGCGGGTCATACATCGGCAATGGCGGTTGGCCTTGCTTGCCGGTCAGGTATTCCGACCACGGTTCCAGTTGCGACGGATAAATCGTGTCGGCGCTGGGCCGCACCTGCAGCACAATCGCGTTCAGATTCAAGGACTTGGCGCGGTCGAGAATGGCGATCGCCTCAGCTTGCTGCTTAGCGACAGGCAAATTGCTGCGGCTGGGCCAGTCGATATTGGCGACCGTCGACACCCAGGCGGCGCGGAACTCGCGCGGCGCGGGCGGCGGCACTTCGCCCGTGATGTGCTGCACGGGCGACACGGCCGGCAAACCCGCTTCGCCCAGCGTCACTGCGGACGGCAGCTTGGTGCTGGTACAGCTGCTGAGCAAAGTGGCGGTGGCCAGCGCGGCCAATACGCCGGCGCTGGCGCCCAGGCATTTTTTGAAAGTAGACAACAAAACAATTCCTTGCAGTGGTAAAGCGCAGGTCTATCGGTGCGGGCATTTTACTGTGCGCCCGCCATCCTTGCGGGCGCACGGTTCAAAAGAATCAGGCCTCGGCCTTCTTGCCGAATTCCGGATCGATCTTGACCAGCGCGGCCATGATGAAAGCAGGAATGGTGGCGATGCAAACCCAGATGAAGAAGTGCTGGTAGCCGAGCATTTGCTGTATCCAGCCGCTGGCCATGCCCGGCAACATCATGCCCAGGGCCATGAAGCCCGTGCAAATGGCGTAATGGGCCGTTTTATGCGCGCCATCGGAGACCATGATCATGTACAACATGTACGAAGCGAAACCGAAGCCATAGCCAAATTGCTCCAGCGCAATACCCCCGGCGATCACATAGATGCTGCTGGGCAAGGCGCTGGCCAGGTAAACAAAGACCAGGTCGGGCAAGTGGACGGACAGCACCATGATCCATAAACAGCGTTTCAAGCCGAAGCGGGAAATGATGAATCCGCCCAGCAAGCCGCCCAGCGTCAGGGCGATCACGCCGATAGTGCCGTAAACGAGGCCCACCTGTTCCGTGCTCAGGCCCAGGCCGCCCTTGGCGACAGGGTCTAGCAGGAAGGGTGCCGCCAGCTTCAACAGTTGCGCTTCGCCGAGGCGGAACAGCAGCAAAAAGCCCAGGATGACGAAAATATCCTTCTTCTTGAAGAACGAAGCAAAGGTGGCGACGAATTCCTGCAACGGAGAAACACCGGCGCCCTGGATGCTGGGGCGGTCATCCTTCGGCTTGGGCAAGACAAAATAGTGGTACAGGAAGAGGGCGATGAACAGTCCTGCCAGAATGGCGAACACGACGGACCAGGCCAGTTGCACATTGCCCGTCGCATGCGTCAGATAGCCGGCCAGATACACGAGGCCGCCCTGGCCCGCGATCATCGCCAGGCGATAGAAAGTGCTGCGTACGCCGACAAAGGCCGCCTGCTGGTGCTCTTCCAGTCCCAGCATGTAAAAGCCGTCGGCGGCGATGTCATGCGTGGCGGAACTGAAGGCCATCAGCCAGAAGATGGCCAGGCTGATCTGGAAAAAGTGGGGCAAGGACGTCGTCAGGGCCACCAGCGCCAGCGCGGCGCCGATCACCAGCTGCAAGCCGACGATCCAGAAGCGCTTGGTGCGGTACATGTCGATAAAGGGCGACCACAGGGGCTTGATGACCCAGGGCAAGTACAACCAGCTGGTATACAGCGCGATATCCGTATTGCTGAAACCATAATTCTTGTACATGATCACGGACAAGGTCATGACCACTACATAGGGAATGCCCTGGCCGAAATACAGGGAAGGGATCCACAGCCACGGCTTGTTCGTGCGCACCGGGGCGGTTTGTTTCACTAGCTCCATACATCCTTCTTTGTCTCCCAGACAGAAGAATGCCGCGCCATCGGATCACGCCGCCAGTGCCGCCCGCACACTGCCGTCCGCGCCGGCCAACAATGCCTGTGCCTGGTTTGTGTTGATTTTTTTGATCAAGGCAACAATCGCCACCTTGACGTGAAATTGGCATTGCTCCAGCACGGTCCTGGCCTGCACTTCGCTGGCACCGGTGGCATGCATGGTCAGACGCACAGCCCGCCAGATCAGCTTGGCGTTGGTCGGCTTCAAGTCTACCATCAAGTTTCCGTAAGTCTTGTGCAAACCCACCATCAGCGCGCTGGAAATCGTATTCAGGGTGATTTTTTGCGCCGTGCCCGCCTTCAGACGGGTGCTGCCAGAAATGACTTCCATACCCGTGTCGAGCACGATACCGCATTGCGCCTCGTGTGCCACGGGGGCATCCACATTGTTGGCGATGCCTATCGTCAAGGCGCCCACCTTGCGCGCGGCCAGCAAGGCGCCCAGCACATACGGCGTGGCACCGGAGGCGGCCAGCAGGATCACCACATCATTGACCTGCGGCTGCAGGGCCAGCAAATCCTTCTCACCTTGCGATAAATCATCTTCGGCCCCTTCGACTGCCGTAAACATCGCGCCCGCGCCGCCGGCCAGGATGGCGACGGCCCGCTCGGGCGGCCAGGAAAACGTAGGATTCAATTCAACGCTGTCGAGCACGCCCAAGCGGCCGGACGTGCCCGCGCCCACGTACAGCAGGCGTCCGCCGGCCGCGATGCGGGGCAGGGCGGCCGTGATGGCGGCAGCGATGTCGGGCGACGCCAGCCGCACGGCTTCGACGGCCCAGAACTGGTCATCGACCAGCGCCGCCACCAGTTGCTCCACCGGATACAAGTCCAGGTCCGGATGCCGCCGGCTCGGGGTTTCAGTTTTCAACATGATTTCAGAACATGGTTGAACGTGAAACCAGTTTAATACCAACGGGCGAGATCAACCATGAAAGGATGGCGCACGGGCATAACGGGCGTTTATGGCTGGCGCAGGAGCGTGGCGTACTACTTGTACTTCGATACGCCCCCGTTTGTGTCTATACTTCCGTTCGACGCCAACATCCACGACAAGCCCCATGATCGCTCGCCAATTGCTGTTCCTGTTTAGCGCCCTGGGCGCCATCAACGGCATTTTCCTGGCCGTCTATTTTTTCAGCCGTCGGCCTCGCTGCCTGGCCGACTGCATGCTCGGTGCATTGCTGCTTGCCGTCGGGGTGCGCACCGCCAAATCCGCCTTCCTCTACTTCAACCCGGCGATCGCCATCGAATTCCGCCAGCTGGGCCTGTCGGCTTGCCTGCTGATCGGTCCCCTGACCTATCTCTATGTGCACTCTTTCATCGCCGGGCGCGCGCAACTGCCTGCCAGCCAGCAATGGCGCTGGCATCTCGGCCTGTCCTTCCTGATCATTGGCATAGGCGTTGCCTTTCCGTATTCCGCATATCGTTCCGTGTGGGACCTGTCGAGTCATGCCATTCATGTGTTCTGGCTAGGCTACCTGCTGGCGGCCGCCAGCTTGCTCTGGCAAAGCCGCCATGCATGGCTGAACGACGGACAGCGGATGGCGACCAGCAGCGTGCTCCTGCTGAGCGTCTTTGCCGGCAGCGGTGTCATGCTGGCGGCGTACGCGAGCACGCCGTTCACGTCCTATATTGTCGGCGCCTTGTCGTTCACCTTCTCGCTGCATGTGGCGGTCATGGTCTTTCTGCTGAGAAAAGAAACCTCGACGCCTGCCGATCTGAGGCAGAAATACCAGCATAGCCGCCTGACGCACGAAGATGGGCTTGTCGTGCTCGCTGCGCTGGAACAACAAATGAGCGGGCAACAATCCTATCTGAATCCGAACCTGACCCTGGCCCAACTGGCCAAGCGGGCGGGATGCACGCAGGCGCAGGTATCGCAGGTGCTCAATGACAAGCTGAGCAAGAGCTTCACTACCTACGTCAACGAATACCGTATCGCCGAAGCGAAACAGGTATTGACGGACGAACCGCAACTGAACATGGATATCGTTGCCGAGCGCTGCGGGTTCAATTCCAGTTCCACCTTCTACTCGACCTTCAAGAAAGTTGCTGGGCAAACACCCGCCAGCTTCCGCGCCCAATCCAGCCAGGCGACCAGGGCCATTTCCGCGTAAAACCACTCCGGAATCGCCATTCCGGAGTCTGAAATCCTGTTTGGCGACATCAATTCCCCTGCATTTCGATAACTTATCGACCAACAACGATCTGCAATAGTCGTTGCTCCGATAAACGCAGTTCTTCATTCAGGGTAAAGTCATGATTCAGTTTTTATTGCGAACGGTACTCGCCTGTTGCTTGCTAAGCATCACCGCCGTCGGCACCGCCGCAACCGCAGACCAGGACGAAAATGCCGTCCGGGAAACCGTGGGCTTGTATCTGCATGGCACCAGCTTCAACGTACAGGACGAAATCAACCAGGCCTTCCAAGCGAATTCCCGCCTTTACCTCGACGGCAAAAACGATACCGAATGGGAGTTGAGCGGTCCGGAATACGCCAAACTCTTTAGCGAGGAGAAAAAAGGGCAATTCAATGGGCGCCACGGACGGCTGATCAAAGTGGATGTCAGCGGCAAGGTGGCCACCGCCAAGGCCGAGATCCACATTCCCCAGCAAGGGGTCCGTTACGTGGATGTCTTTCTTTTGAAAAAGATCGCCGGCAACTGGAAGATCATCAGCAAGTCGGCCCATCGCGAGCCAGCAGCTCCGCGCCACGCACGCAAGGTGCTGCTGGTGGTGTCGAATGTGCATCAATATCCGGGCACAAAAATTAATGCAGGCAATAATTTCCCCGAACTGGCCTATACCTATGATGCCTTTCGCAAAGCAGGGTACGCGGTCGACTTCGTCAGTCCCGAGGGGGGCGCCATTCCCCTGGAAATGATCGTCACGTCGGACGCGCTGCTCAAGAAGTACCTGTACGACAGTGATTTCATGTGGGCACTGGCCCATACCAGGCCCGTCGCCGAGGTCAAGGCAGACGAGTACGCGGGCATGGCTTTCGTCGGCGGCGGCGCGGCCATCGTCGGCATCCCGGAAAACAAGCCGCTGCAGGACATCGCCTTGCGTATCTACGAACAACAAGGCGGGGTGATCGCGGCCATCTGCCATGGCACCGAGGGCATCAAGAACCTGAAGCTCAGTGACGGTACTTTCCTGATCCAGGGCAAGACGCTCACCTCGTTCCCCGATGCGTATCTCAACAAGGAATCGCCGGTATACAAGGCCTATCCCTTTTCGGCGGAAGCCAGCATCAAGCGCCATGGCGGCATTTTCAGGCACGGCGCCAATGGCAAGAGTCACGTCGAGGTCGATGGCCGGCTGGTGACCGGCATGAGCTGGGAGTCGTCCGTCGGCGTGGCGGAATCCATGATCCGCCTGCTCGAACAGTAGATTTATGGAGCGCGGCGCATTTCCGCCACAAAATCGTAATGATCGCTGCGGCAATACGAATGCGTCAGTTCCACCGCTTCGCCCGACTCCAGGTAGGCGATGCGCGTGATGAACAGCACGGCCTGGCCATCGGGGATGCCCAGTTGCTTGGCCAGCACATCCGTCGCATTCATGGCGCGGATGTGCTGCAAGGCGCGCACGGGGGACTTCTTGATGCTGCTCAAGTATTCATACAGCGAGTCACCCATGGCGGCCGGGTCCGGCACCACGCTGAAGGGCAGCACGCTCACTTCATACGCCATCACGACGTCGTCAGCCAGGCGCAGGCGCTCGAGGCGCGCCACTTTCGTATTCTGCGCCAAGCCCAGGCTCAGCTGTTCATCGCTGCTGGCGATGACGACTTCGCGCTTGAGCCAGCGCGAGCCGGGGCGGTAGCCGCGCTGCTGCAGCTGCTCGGAAAAGCTCGACAGGTTCGACAGCGGCTGCTCGATGCGCGGGGCAATATAGTTGCCCGAACCGCGGCGGCGCACGACGAGACCTTGCTCGACGAGCTGGTCGATGGCCTTGCGGGCAGTCACGCGCGATACGTCAAGCAGTTCGGACAGGGTACGTTCAGATGGCAGGGCCTGGTCTACCTGGTAGCGGCCGTTGCGTACGTCATCGCTCAGCTTGCGGGCGATCTGCATATATAAAGGCGAATTGTCATTTAAATCGACCTTGAGTTCTACGCTGGTCTGGCTCATACAGTTCTCCTTGTCCTCCTAGTGTAATAGCGATGGCGCTTGCGCGTAGCCCGTCCACCCATGAATAAATGGAAAATGACCATAAATAACGGTTATACACTTAAAAAAACAATGTTTTACCGTACGTATAGCTTTGCATTATAGATAAATAAGCAATTTTCATTAGCGTAGTCAACCATCCCGCCCTATGCTGGTGGCGCCTCCACCACATCGCAAAACAGGGAAACATGCACAATAAAATGACGGGCTTACTGGGCTTGCTGCTGCTGGGCACGACCTGGAGCGCGCTGGCCGCCCCGCACGGCGGCGGCAAGGACCATCAGCGCGCGCTCGATGCCACGCTGGCCGCCATCGTCGATGATGCGGCCCACCCGCTGGCCAGCCTGTCCGTGCTGGCCATCCGCCAGGGCAAGGTGTCGTATCAGCAACAATTTGGCTACCGGCATATCGGCGCCACGCCGGCGGACAGCTTGCCCGTGACGCCGGCCACCCTGTTCCGCATCGCTTCCGTATCAAAGATGATGACCACCGTGGGCCTGATGCGGCTGGTCGAGCAGGGCAAGCTGAGCCTGGACCAGGACGTGGGCATCTATCTGGGCTTTTCCCTGCGCAACCCGCACTTTCCCCAGCAAGCCGTCACCCTGCGCAGCCTGCTCAGCCACACTTCCTCGCTGCGCGATGCGGGCGGCTATGCCTGGGGGCCGGAACGCAGCCTGCGCGACGTGTTTACGGCCGGCGGCGATACGATGTGGGATGCGGCCGCGGCGCCGGGCCGCTACTTTATGTATTCCAACCTGAACTGGGGCGTGATCGGCACGGTGATGGAAAAAGTCACGGGCGAGCGCTTCGACTTGCTGATGCGGCGTCTGCTGCTCGATCCCCTCGATGTGCGCGGCGGCTACAACCCGGCGGCCTTTCCGGCGGAAGAGGTCGCCAATACGGCCACCCTGTACCGCAAGCGCACGCTGGAGACGGAAACCTGGCAGCCGCAAGGGCCGTGGATCGCCCAGGCCGACGATTTTTACACACATCCACCGGCCGGCATGGCCAGCTATGTGGTCGGCAGCAATGCCACCGTCTTCAGTCCCACGGGCGGCTTGCGCATTTCCGCCGCGGGACTGGGCAAGGTCATGCAAATGCTGCTCGACGGCGGCCGCTACCAGAATCAACAACTGCTGCAACCGGCCAGCATCGCGCTGATGTTTGGCCGCCAATGGCAACTGGCACCCGATGCCCACAATGGCGACAGCGAGCGGGGCCTGTACCGCGCCTGGGGCCTGGGCAACCAGCAGTTCGATGCAGTGGCGGGGCAGGGCAACGGCCTGGTCGAGGGCGCCAGTTTCACGGCCGTGGGACACCTGGGCGACGCGTATGGCCTCGTCTCCGCCTTCGTGCTCGATTTCAAGAACAGGAACGGCATGGTGATGCTGGTGGGCGGCACGGGCAGCGATCCCGAACATTATCCTGGCGCCTATTCCGCCATGGGACGCAGCGAGGAATTGATACTCACCGCGCTCTACCGTGGTGCGATAGATAACAATCAGTCCGTGCATTGAAATGGTGCATTCCTGAAAGTTATGGCTGCACCATGATGTTTCATTGGCTGCCTTGGCGGCCAGCCTCTAAGCTCTTCCCGAATGCTTCCGCACCATGGGAGCGCAACGCAGCGAGGCAACATGCAGCAACAAGTCATCATCATCGGCGGCGGCGTCGTCGGTCTGACATCGGCCTGGTGGCTGGCCGAGGCCGGCTACAAGGTCACGGTACTGGAACGTAATGAACAGGTGGCGATCGCCGCCAGCTACCGCAATGGCGGCCAGCTCAGCTATCGTTATGTGGCGCCCCTGGCGGACGCGGGCGTACCCTTCAAGGCCCTGCAATGGCTGCTGCAGAAAGATGGTCCGCTGCGCTTCCGTCCCGAGGCCGACTGGCGCCAATGGCGCTGGATGGCCAGTTTCCTGCGCAATTGCAATGCCGCCAGCAACGCCCGCACGACGGCCAAGCTGCTGGAATTAGGCGAACTGAGCCGCGCCGGCATGGCGCAGCTGGAACTGACCGTGCCGCCCGAAGCGTACGCCTGGCGCGATGCAGGCAAACTCATCGTCTACCGTTCGCCCGCCATCTTTCAACGGGCCGTGGCGCGGCCCGAATCGGAAGAAGCGCGCCTCGTCCTGTCGCCGACGGAGGCGGTACAGCGCGAACCGGCGCTGGCCGCCCTGCAGAATTCATTGGCAGGCGGCATCTTTACGCAAGGCGAGGCGGTGGCCGATTGCCACGCCTTTTGCCTGGCCCTGGAAGCGCGCCTGCTGCAGCACCCGAATTGTTCGCTCATATTAAAAGGCGAGGCGCGCCGCCTCGTCACGCACAAGGGCAGGATCACGGGCGCCGACACCAGCCTGGGCCTATTGCAGGCAGATCACTATGTGCTGGCGGCCGGCATCCAGAGCCGCGACCTGGCCGCCACGGCGGGCATTTACCTGCCCCTGTACCCGCTGAAAGGCTACAGCCTGACGGCGCCCATCCGCGCGCAAGACCGGGCGCCCGAGATCAGCATCACAGATTTTGAGCGCAAGGTGCTGTATGCGCGCATTGGCGGCGACCTGCGCGTGGCCGCCATGGTCGACATGGTGGGCGCCGACAACAGCATCGACTGGAACCGCATCGCCGGCCTGACGCGGCTGGCGCGCGAAGCCATGCCGCACGGCGCCGATTACGACCAGGCCACGGCCTGGGCCGGTTTGCGTCCCGCCACGCCGAACAGCGCGCCGCTGGTGGGTGCCAGCAAATATGCGAACTTGTGGCTCAACGTGGGGCATGGCCCGCTGGGCTTCACCTTTGCCGCCGGCACGGCGCGCATCCTGGCCGACCTCATGGCCGGCAAGGCGCCGCCGTTCGCGCTGGACTTCCTCAGTCCGAAAAAATAGCCGGCCAAGGCGGCGCGCACGCGCCGCTGCCGATATGACGGATAATTGCGGAACTTTCCTGTTCCCCTATCCGTCAGCGCATGCCCACACCCTCGACATCTGCCGCCTGCCCCTGTGGCGGCGCCTCCTACGCCAGTTGCTGCGGCCCGTATATCGCGGGCGACGCCTTGCCGCCCACGGCCGAAGCCCTGATGCGTTCGCGCTACACGGCGTTCACCTTGCGCGACGAGCCGTATCTGCTTGCCACCTGGCACGCCAGCACCCGTCCCGCCGACGCTTTATTTGCCGAAGAAGAAAAAGTCCACTGGCTGGGACTTGAGGTAAAATCTGCTTTACGTTTACGTCAACGTAAAGCAGTATCAGCAGATCAAGCCGAAGAGATACACCGCGATAGCGTGGAATTCGTAGCCCGCTACAAGGTCAACGGCCGCGCGCACCGCCTGCATGAAGTGAGTCGCTTCGTGCGCGAAGCCGGTGACCGTGGCATGCGCTGGTTTTATCTCGACGGCAGTTTTCCCGAATAGCGCGACCCGAGAGACCGGGCGATCATAAAAAGGAACCGCAATGCCGCACATCGAAAGCAAACTCAATCCGCGCAGTGAAGATTTCAAGGCCAATGCCGCGGCCATGCAAGCCATCGTCGACGATTTGCGCGACAAAGTGGAAAAGATCGCGGCCGGCGGCGGCGAGGCGGCGGCCGCCAAGCACCTGGCGCGCGGAAAACTGCTGCCGCGCGACCGCGTGCAGATGCTGCTCGATCCCGGCACGCCCTTCCTCGAGTTTTCCCAGATGGCGGCCTACGCCATGTACCAGGACGCCAAAGGCGTCGATGCGGCGCCCGCCGCCGGCATCATCACCGGCATCGGCAGGGTCTCGGGCCAGGAATGCGTCATCGTGTGTAACGACGCTACCGTCAAGGGTGGCACGTATTACCCGATGACGGTCAAAAAGCACTTGCGCGCCCAGGAAATCGCCGACCAGAACAACCTGCCGTGCATCTACCTGGTCGACTCGGGCGGCGCCAACCTGCCGAACCAGGACGACGTCTTCCCCGACCGCGACCATTTCGGCCGCATCTTCTACAACCAGGCGAATCTGTCGGCCAAGGGCATCCCGCAAATCGCTGTCGTGATGGGTTCTTGCACGGCCGGCGGCGCCTACGTGCCGGCCATGAGCGATGAATCGATCATCGTCAAGGAGCAGGGCACGATTTTCCTCGGCGGCCCGCCGCTGGTGAAAGCGGCGACAGGTGAAGTGGTGACGGCGGAAGACCTGGGCGGCGGCGACGTGCATACGCGCTTGTCCGGCGTGGTCGACCACCTGGCGCAAAACGATCTGCATGCGCTGTCGCTGGCGCGCACCATCGTCTCGAACCTGAACCGTAAAAAACCGCAGCAGATGGACTTGCGCGCATCCGTCGAGCCGAAATACCCGACGCAGGAACTGTACGGCGTCATCCCCGTCGATACGCGCAAGCCGTTCGACGTACGTGAAGTGATCGCGCGCATCGTCGACGGCAGCGATTTCGACGAATTCAAGGCCCGCTACGGCACCACCCTGATCTGCGGCTTTGTGCACATCTATGGCGTAAAAGTCGGCATCATCGCCAATAACGGCATCTTGTTCTCCGAATCGGCCCTGAAAGGCACGCATTTCATCGAATTGTGCTGCCAGCGCAAGATCCCGCTCGTCTTCCTGCAAAATATCACGGGCTTCATGGTGGGCCGCAAGTACGAAAACGAAGGCATTGCCCGCAATGGCGCCAAGATGGTGACCGCCGTGGCCACGGCCGCCGTGCCGAAATTCACCGTCATCATCGGCGGCAGCTTCGGCGCCGGCAACTACGGCATGTGCGGCCGCGCGTTTTCACCACGGTTCATGTGGATGTGGCCGAATGCGCGCATTTCCGTCATGGGCGGCGACCAGGCCGCTTCCGTGCTGGCCACCGTCAAGCGCGACGGCATCGAAGGCAAGGGCGGCGCATGGAGCGCGGACGAGGAAGCCGCCTTCAAGCAGCCGATCAAGGACCAATACGAACACCAGGGCCACCCGTATTACGCCACCGCGCGCCTGTGGGATGATGGCGTGATCGACCCGGCCGACACCCGCATGGTGCTGGGCCTGGGCCTGTCCGCCGCCTTGAACGCGGAAATCCCGGACACGAAGTTCGGCGTATTCCGCATGTAAGGGGGAGAAGACCATGGAATTTGAAACCTTAAAGCTGGTCATCGAGGGCAATGTCGCCACCGTGACCCTGAATCGTCCCGACCTGCGCAATGCCTTCAACGAGACGACGATCGCCGAACTGGCGCGCGCCTTCGAGGGCCTTGGGCGCAGCGACATGGTGCGCGCCATCGTGCTGGCGGCGAATGGCGCGGCCTTTTGCGCCGGTGCGGACCTGAACTGGATGAAGAAGATGGCAGGCTACACGCATGCCGAAAACCAGGCCGACGCGCTGCAGCTGGCGCAGATGCTGCGCACGATTTACCTGTGTCCGAAACCCGTGGTGGCGAAGGTCCAGGGCGACTGCTATGCGGGCGGCATGGGCCTCGTCGCCGCATGCGATATCATTCTGGTTGCGGAAGACGTGCATTTCTGCCTGAGCGAAGTGCGGCTGGGACTGATCCCGGCCACTATTTCACCGTATGTCATCAAGGCCATGGGCGAAAACGCGGCACGCCGCTATTTCCTGACCGCGGAGCGATTCTCCGCCCAGGAAGCGCTACGCGTCGGCTTTGCCCACGAGGTAGTCGAGGCAAGCGCGCTGGACGCGAAAACGGCGGAGGTGCTGAAAGCGCTGACGGGCAACAGCCCGCACGCGGTGGCGCAAGCGAAAACGCTGGTGCGCGAGATCGTTGGCCAGCCGGTCAACGATGCGCTGCTGGCGGACACCGCCGAGCGCATCGCGCAGATCCGCGCCTCGGAGCAGGGCCGCGAAGGCGTGCAATCGTTCCTCGACAAGCGCAAGCCGAGCTGGCTCATGGGCTAGCAATATCATTGGAGCAGTTTTGAAAGCAGAAAAACAATCGGGCTGGGTCGAACGCAGTCTGCGCAGCGTGTGGCATCCGTGCACGCAAATGCAGCACCACGAGACTGTACCGCTCATCCCCGTCAGCCATGGCCGCGGCGCCTGGCTGTACGACCACGAAGGCCGACGCTACCTGGACGCCATCAGCTCCTGGTGGGTGAACCTGTTCGGCCATGCGAATCCGCGCATCAATGCGGAACTCAAGGACCAGCTGGACCGCCTGGAACACGCGATGCTGGCCGGCTTCACGCATGAACCGGTGATCGAACTGTCGGAAAAGCTCTCTGCGCTCACCGGCGGCGTGCTTGGCCACAGCTTTTACGCATCCGACGGGGCGTCGGCCGTGGAAATCGCCCTGAAAATGAGTTTTCACGCCTGGCGCAACAGCGGCAAGAGTGAAAAACAGGAATTCGTCTGCCTGAAGGGCAGCTACCACGGCGAAACCATCGGCGCCCTGGCCGTCACCGACGTCGCGCTGTTCAAGGATGCCTATGGCCCCCTGCTGCGTGCCACGCAAACGGTGATGTCGCCCGACTTCCGCCAGACGCAGGAAGCCGAAACCGCTGAAGATGTGGCGCGCCGCGCCGCCTTTGAAGTGGAACAGCTGTTCCAGGAAAAAGCGGACAAAATCGCCGCCATCATCATCGAGCCGCTGGTACAGTGCGCCACCGGCATGGCCATGCACGACCCGCTGTACCTGTCCTTGGTGCGCGCCCTGTGCGACCGTTATCAAGTCCATTTGATCCTCGATGAAATCGCCGTCGGCTGCGGCCGCACGGGCACCTTCTTCGCGTGCGAACAGGCCGGCATCTGGCCCGATTTCGTCTGCCTGTCGAAAGGCATCAGCGGCGGTTATTTGCCGTTATCGCTGGTGATGACGCGCGAAGATATCTATCAAGCCTTCTACAGCACCGACGTGCGCCGCGGCTTTTTGCATTCGCACTCGTACACGGGCAATCCGCTGGCCTGCCGCGCGGCGCTGGCGACCTTGTCGATCTTCGAGGAAGACGATGTGCTGGCGGCCAACCGGGTGCGCGCCGAAAAAATCACGCGCGCCCTGGCGCCGCTGGCGCAGCACGAGCGCGTAAAACACTTCCGCCAGCAGGGCATGATCTGGGCGTTTGACGCCGTCGATGCGGCGCCCGACTTTTCGCGCCGTTTCTTCAGCACGGCGCTGGAACATGAACTGCTGATGCGCCCCATCGGCTCCACCGTCTACCTGATGCCGCCGTACATCCTCGACGACGCCGAAATCGCGGGCCTGGGCCAGCAGACGCTGGCCGTCTTCAACAAAGTGATCGGAGCCTGAGATGGAACTGATCGCGCGCTTGAAGCAGCAGTTGCAGGGGCTGGAAGAGCGCAGCCTGATCCGCCGCCGCCGCACCGTCGACACGCCGTGCGCACCGCGCCTGACGGTCGATGGCCGCGCCATGCTGGCCTTTTGCAGCAATGACTACCTGGGCCTGGCGTCGCATCCGCGCATCGTCGCCGCGCTGAAAGAGGGCGCCGACCTGTATGGCGCAGGCAGCGGCGCTTCGCACCTGATCAGCGGCCATAGCCGCGCCCACGCGCAGCTGGAAGAGCGCCTGGCAGATTTCGTGGGCGCCAACTTGGAACAGGCGCGCGCCCTGTATTTTTGCACCGGCTACATGGCCAACCTGGCCGTGCTGACCGCCCTGTCGGCGGGCGATGCGGACACCGAGATTTTTTCGGAAGCGCTGAATCACGCCTCGCTGATCGATGGCACGCGCCTGGCGCGCGTGAAAACGCGCGTGTATCCGCATGCCGACCTCGATGCCCTGGCGGCCCTGATGGCGGCCAGCACGGCACAAACGAAAATCGTCGTCACCGACAGCGTCTTCAGCATGGATGGCGACCTGGCGCCGCTGCCCGCGCTGCTGGCCCTGTGCGAACAATACGGCGCCTGGCTGGTGGTTGACGACGCGCACGGCTTCGGCGCGCTGGGAACCAATGGCCGCGGCGCGCTGGAACACTTCGACCTGCATTCGCCCTACCTCGTATACGTGGGCACCCTGGGCAAGTCGGCCGGCGTGGGCGGCGCCTTTGTTTGCGCGCACGAAGCCGTGATCGACACCCTGATCCAGAAGGCGCGCCCCTACATCTTCACGACGGCCGCCGCGCCCGCGCTCGCGCATGCGCTCCTGGCCAGCCTGGACATCATCGCCGGGGACGAAGGAAAACAACGTCGCATGCACCTGGCCGCGCTGGTGGCGCAATGGAACGAGGGCTTGCAGCTGCAGCACTGGCAAGCCTTGCCGTCCGTGACCGCCATCCAGCCCGTCATCATTGGCGAGAATGCCGACATGCTGGACATCGCCGCCCACCTTTACCAGCAAGGCCTGTGGGTCGGCGCTATCCGCCCGCCCACCGTGCCAGCCGGGTCGGCGCGCCTGCGCGTGACTCTGTCAGCCGGCCACACGGCGCAGGAGGTGGCCCAATTGATCAACGCAGTCAACACCCTGGAAAGGAATCGCCATGAGCCTTGATGATCCTATCGTGGCGGAAGTGCTGGCGGACCTGGCGCCGGCCGCGCAGCCGGCGCCGGCCACTGCCGGCCTGCCCTCGCGCTTTGCCTGTTTCGTCACCGGCACCGACACGGAAATCGGCAAGACCTTGACGTCGTCGGCCCTGCTGCACGCGCTCGTTGCGCGCGGCGTGCGTGCCTGCGGCATGAAGCCGGTCGCCGCCGGCGCCGAGATGCGCGACGGCGAACTGCATAATGAAGACGCCGACAGCCTGATCGCCGCCGGCAACGTCACCATGCTGCGCAGCCTGACGACACCCTACATGCTGAAGGAGCCGGCGGCGCCGCATATCGCCGCCGCGCTCGAAGGCGTGAGCATCGAATCGGTGCCGATCCTGGCCGCCTACCTGGAAATCGCCGCCGCCTCGGACGCCGTGGTGGTCGAAGGCGTGGGCGGTTTCCGCGTGCCGCTGTCGCCCGGTTTCGATTCGGCCGACCTGGCGCAGCAGCTCGATTTGCCCGTGATCCTCGTGGTCGGCATGCGCCTGGGCTGCATCAGCCAGGCCTTGCTGACGCTGGAAGCCATCGAAGCGCGCGGCTTGACGGTGATCGGCTGGGTGGCCAACACCCTGGAAGTGGAAATGCGCTTCCTCGACGAAAATATCGATGCGCTGATCGAGCGCATCCCGGCGCCACTGCTGGGCAAGGTACCGCGCCTGGCGCAACCGGGCGCGCAAGCGGCAGCGGCGTATCTCGATTTCACCGGCTTGCCGAACTGGCCGGCGCAGCATCCCAACACTTAATGTAGCTAAAAAATAGAAACGAAGGAATCACCATGTCTTTAGTCCAAGAAGCAGCAAAAACCGTCGAACTGCACCGTCCTGCGGCGCGCATCACCCTGCCGGAAGCGGCCACCTGGCCCATCGCCGATGTGCTGGCCCTGTTTGACCTGCCTTTCAATGACCTGATGTTCAAGGCCCAGCAAACCCACCGCATCAACTTCCCCGATGGCGATGTGGAACTGGCGACCCTGCTATCGATCAAGACGGGCGGCTGCGAGGAGGACTGCGGCTACTGCCCGCAAGCGGCCCGCTACGACACGGGCGTGGAAGCGAAAAAAATCCTCGACATCGACACGGTGCTCGACGCGGCCCGCCAGGCAAAAGCCAACGGCGCCACGCGCTTCTGCATGGGCGCCGCCTGGCGCGGCCCGAAGGACCGCGACATGGAAAAAGTCGAAGAGATGGTGAGCAAGGTCAAGGCGCTGGGCCTGGAAACATGCGCTACTTTGGGCATGCTGGAAGAAGGACAAGCGGACCGCCTGAAAAACGCGGGCCTGGACTTCTACAACCATAACCTCGATACGGCGCCCGAGTTTTACGACAACGTCATCTCGACGCGCGAATACCAGGACCGCCTCGATACTTTGGGCCGCGTGCGCGAAGCGGGCTTGAAAGTGTGCTGCGGCGGCATCGTCGGCATGGGTGAAACGCGCTTGCAACGCGCGGGCCTGATCGCCCAGCTGGCCAATTTGAATCCGTATCCGGAATCGGTGCCTGTGAACCACCTGGTGCAGGTGGAAGGCACGCCTTTGTTTGGACTGGAAGCGCTGGATCCATTCGAATTCGTGCGCACGATTGCCGTCGCACGCATCACCATGCCGAAAGCGCGCGTGCGTTTGTCGGCGGGCCGCCGCCAGATGGGCGAAGCCGTGCAAGCCATGTGCTTCCTGGCTGGCGCCAACTCCATCTTCTACGGCGACAAGCTGCTCACCACCGACAACCCGGAAGCGGAAGACGACCGCATCTTGCTCGGTAAGCTGGGCTTGCAGACGCGCGGCGCCATGCTCGACTCGGTACAGAAAGAGAAGTGCGGCTGCTGATCCAGCCCATCGGAATGCGCTCCACCAGGGCGCATTCCTCCCAGCGACACCTCAGATAAAAAACTTCCAGCCACGAGCTGCAAAGAGAGAGACCATGTTCACTAAAATCCTGATCGCCAACCGCGGCGAAATCGCTTGCCGTGTCGCCGCTACCGCGCGCCGCATGGGCATCCAGACCGTCGCCGTGTATTCGGAAGCGGATGCCAACGCCAAGCACGTCGCCGTGTGCGACGAAGCGGTGCTGATCGGCCCCGCGCCGGCCAAGGAAAGCTATCTGTGCGGCGACAAGATCATCGCCGTGGCGCTGGCGACAGGGGCGCAGGCGATCCACCCCGGCTATGGCTTCCTCTCCGAGAACGCCGACTTCGCCGACGCCTGCGCCACTGCGGGCCTGGTCTTCATCGGCCCGCCGGCGTCCGCCATGCGCGCCATGGGCTCCAAGTCGGCCGCCAAGTCGCTGATGGAAAAAGCAAATGTGCCGCTGGTGCCCGGCTACCACGGCGAAGAACAGGATGCGGATTTCCTGCACGGCCAAGCCGACAAGATCGGCTACCCCGTGCTGCTGAAGGCGTCGGCCGGCGGCGGCGGCAAGGGCATGCGCGTCATCGACAACAGCGCCGACTTCAAGGCGGCACTGGCCTCGTGCAAGCGCGAAGCGATCAGCTCTTTCGGCGACGACAAGGTGCTGGCCGAAAAATACCTGTCGCGTCCGCGGCATATCGAAATCCAGGTGTTCGCCGACACCCTGGGCAACTGCATCTACCTGTTCGAGCGCGACTGCTCGGTGCAGCGCCGCCATCAAAAGGTGCTGGAAGAAGCGCCGGCACCGGGTATGCCGCTTGACCGCCGCGCGGCCATGGGCGAAGCGGCCGTCGCCGCTGCCAAGGCTGTTGGCTATGTCGGTGCGGGCACGGTCGAATTCATCGCCAACCAGGATGGTTCGTTCTACTTCATGGAAATGAATACGCGCCTGCAGGTCGAGCATCCGGTGACGGAAATGATCACTGGCACCGACCTGGTGGAATGGCAGTTGCGCGTCGCCTTTGGCGAGCCGCTGCCGAAAAAACAGAGCGACCTGGCGATCCACGGCCACGCCATCGAGGCGCGCATCTATGCGGAAAATCCGGAGAAGGGCTTCCTGCCGTCGATCGGCACCCTGCGCCACATGCAGTCGCCATCGGCCGTCACGTTCGAACTGGGTGGCACGCTGGTTCCGGCCGCCGTGCGCATCGATTCGGGCGTGCGCGAGGGCGATGCGATTTCACCATTCTACGACCCGATGATCGCCAAGCTGATCGTCTGGGGCGCGGACCGCCGCGAAGCGCTGGCACGCATGGCGCAGGCGCTGGCCGACTACCAGATCGTGGGACTGGCCAGCAATATCGCCTTTTTGAAACGCCTGGTCGAAGGCCAGGCGTTTGCCAGCGCCGACCTCGATACGGGTTTGATCGAGCGCAATCACGACACGCTGTTCCCCGCCCTGCAGGCGGCGCCCGACACAGCCCTGGCGCTGGCGTCCGTCGCCCTGCTGCTGGAAGAAAAAGCGGCCGCCGAAGCGCAATCGCTGCAGCGCGCCGACCCGTGGGGCAATGCCCTGGGTTGGCGCTTGAACAGCACCCTGGGACGCAGCCTGGCATTTGCCGACGAATTCACGCTGGCCAGCGACAGCAAGGCCTATACCGCGCGCGTTGCCTACAAGACGGATGGCTGGCTGTTCAACGGCCAGCCCTTGAGCCTGACGGCGCACCAAGGCAACGAGCTGCACATCAAACTCGGTGAACGTGCCGTGCACGGCACGGTGCTGCGCGACGGCGAACAGTTCCACGTGTTTACCAGCGGCTTGCACCATACCCTGCATTACAGCGACCCGATGGCGCATGCAGGCGAAGTGGAAGCAGAAGGCGGCCGCCTTACGGCGCCGATGCCGGGCAAGGTCGTCGCCGTGCTGGTGAACAAAGGCCAGGACGTCAAGAAGGGCGAGCCGTTGGTCATCATGGAAGCGATGAAGATGGAGCACACGATCGCCGCGCCGCACGACGGCCTGGTGGAAGACGTGCTGTATGCCGTCGGCGACCAGGTGGCCGACGGCGCGCCGCTGCTGGCCTTCAAGGCTGCCGCATAAGGCAGCCACGATGCGCATCCTTTTACAACGTGCGGATGGCAAGGAAGCAGCGTGGATCAGCGACTTCCGCGACTTGCTGCCCGAGGCCGACATTATCTTCTGGCGCGAAGGCGAAGCGCTCGCGCCATGCGACTACGCCGTCGTATGGCAGCCGCCGGCGGCCATGCTGCCCGAGCTGGCCAACGTCAAGGCCATCTTCAACACGGGCGCCGGCGTCGACGCTCTGTTGAAATTCGGCGAGGCGCTGCCCGCCCAGGTGCCGCTGGTGCGTCTGGACGACGCGGGCATGGGCGTGCAGATGGCCGAATATGTGAGCCACGCCGTGCTGCGCCACTTCCGCCGCTTCGACGACTACGAGGCGCAGGGCCGCGCCGGCACCTGGCAGCCGCTGCCTGCCTTCGACAAGGCGGATTTCCCCGTCGGTGTGCTGGGCATCGGGGTGCTGGGCACCCGCGTGCTGCAAGCGCTGGCGCAATTTGAATTCCCGCTGCGCGGCTGGAGCCGCAGCCACAAGCACGTCGATGGCGTCGAATGCTTTGCGGGCGAGGAGGGGCTGGAAGCATTCTTGCGCGGCACGCGCGTGCTGGTGTGCATGCTGCCGCTCACGCCGGACACGCATAACCTGCTCGACCGCGCGCGCCTGTCGATGCTGCTGCCGGGTGCCTACGTCATCAACGTGGCGCGCGGCGCGCATCTGGCCGAACCGGATTTATTGACCCTGATCCGTTCCGGGCATATCGCCGGGGCGACCCTCGACGTGTTCCGCAACGAGCCGCTGCCGCAGCAGCACCCGTTCTGGCAAGAACCCCGCATCACCATCACGCCGCATATTTCGGCCGCCACCCTGCGCCGCGAAAGCGTGGCGCAGATCGCCGCCAAGATGCGCCGCCTGCAAGCCGGAGACTCTGTCGCCGGCATCGTCAACCGTTTGCAAGGATATTGAAATGAATGCTCAAGCCAGTTTGCCCAAGCAGGTCAAGATCGTCGAAGTGGGTCCGCGCGACGGCCTGCAAAACGAGAAGGAAACCATCAGCGCCGCCGTCAAGATCGAGCTGGTCGACCGCCTGACCCTGGCCGGCTTCGCCAACATCGAGGCGGCGTCGTTCGTGTCGCCGAAATGGGTGCCGCAGATGGCCACCAGCGCGGAAGTGATGGACAAAATCGCGCGCCGCGCTGGCACGATTTATTCGGCACTGACGCCGAACATGCAGGGTTTCGATGCCGCGCTGGCGGCGAAGGCCGATGAAGTGGTGATCTTCGGCTCCGCGTCGGAGGCATTCTCGCAAAAGAACATCAACTGCTCAATCGCCGAATCAATCGCCCGCTTCGAAGGCGTGGCCAAGGCGGCCAAGGAACACGGCCTGCGCCTGCGCGGCAGCATCAGCTGCGCCTTCGGCTGCCCCTACCAGGGCGACGTGCCGCTGGACGCCGTGGCCGACGTGGTGGGCCGCATGCGCGACCTCGGTTGCGACGAAATCGACATCGCCGACACCATCGGCGTGGCCACGCCGCGCAAGACGCAAGCGGTGATGCAGCGCGCCATCGCGGCTTTCCACGTGGGCGGCCTGTCCGGCCACTTCCACGACACCTACGGCCAGGCGCTGGCGAATATCTACGCCAGCCTGGAAACGGGCATCGCAATCTATCACTCGTCCGTCTCGGGCCTGGGCGGCTGCCCCTACGCCAAGGGCGCCACCGGCAACGTGGCCACCGAAGACGTGCTGTACATGATGCAAGGGCTGGGGATTGCCACCGGCATCGACCTGGACCTGGTGGTGGACGCGGGGCAGTTCATCTCGCAGCAGCTGGGACGCAAGGGATCTAGCCGAGCGGGCAATGCCATCGCGGCGAAACGCGCCGGCTGATCATCTGCATGGCCTGACGGCACCACATTGCAGCAAGGGAATGCGTCCCCTTATCCCCCGTATTTCCATGCGCAGTGGTATCTACCGGTTCCTGGAAATACCATCGGACAGCCAGCATCTGGTTGACGATTCCGCTTAGCAAGTCAATGGCTGAAAATCCTCGCTCCTGCCTGAAATTCAGGGGAGTGAGGGTGACGCGCACAGAAAATTTAACACGGAAAAACACTGTGCAGAATACCGCGCCTATCGCCGCCACGACGTCCGTTTTTAATTGACCGTCCTACCCCCACCTGCAATAATCCGACAACTTACAAAATAGCAACTATATTCCAGAACGCATATGCCCATCGATCTTTCACAGTTTCAAAATTGCACCACTACCGCTTGCTCTACAGAAATGGTAACTGCCTTTCATTTAAATCAACCCGTATGGGATAGCGCCGTTGTATTTGACGAACCTGTGCTAGTCGATGGCAAACCAATCAAACTTTGGCGTCAACCTGACGCTATTTTGGTGGTCAGCAATCGTCAAACAAACCAGGCTTTTACACGAGGCACTGACTTCCATGCACAGGATGGGGATTTGATTATTCCTGAGGGTTCCAAGATAGCAAGTCACCAGAACTACCAATTTGCCAAGTTGCCGAATGTTCCGGAAATATTTCAATCCGTTACGAAGAACGGGCAGCCGCTACGCATAGACCAGACCTATCAACGTCACCAGATTGCCGTGACTTACCTGGCTGGCGTACTTGGCAAAAAACCTAAAAAAATCGGCTCGGTGCCGGCATCCGCAGAACGCGTCTCTTTGCGAAAACCACAGTTTGTTACCTTTTACGGCGATAGCATTACCGATGGCTCCAATGCAACAGGCACCACCAATGAAGCGCCATTTCAACCGGGCTGGGTCGACCTCGTCGGTGCAATGCTGTCCAACGATGGTGATGGAAAATTCTATTGGCGCAACAAATCCGTCGGCGGTTGGTCGTCGCAAAATGGCATCGACAATGTCGAAACCAAGATCAATACCAGCGCAAGTGATCTGGTGGTTCTTGCCTATGGGATGAACGATGCCACCGGAAACGTCCCACCAGAAAAATTCGAATTCTTTCTGCGTATGATGATCAAGTCGATTCGTGAAAAAAATCCAAAAACAGAATTCATCCTGGTTTCCAGTTTCCTGGGTAATCCGGATTGGAAACCCATGAACACGTCTCTTCTTTTTGACTATCGAAAAGCCATGATCCGGATAACCAGGAATACAAAGAATGTAGCACTGGCGGATATGACCACGCTAAGCAAAGATATTTTATCAAAGAAGAACTACTACGATATTACCAGCAATGGTGTGAATCATCCGGGTGACTGGATGCATGTGGCATACGCTCAAGTTGTTGCCGATGTAATTCGAGGCAGATAATTATCACTGAAATAATGAAAAAAAATACTGAACAAGTATCTCCTGCAGAGTTACACCTTACTCATCCAAAATACCGCCCAGATATTGATGGACTACGTGCAATTGCCGTTTTATCGGTGGTGCTGTATCACGCGTTTCCGTCACTGATCAGGGGTGGATTCGTCGGCGTCGACATTTTCTTTGTCATATCCGGATTCTTGATTTCAACAATCATTATTTCCAATTTGGAAAATAACCGATTCAGCTTCACTGAATTTTACGCACGCCGCGTGAAGCGAATATTTCCTGCCTTATTATTAGTTCTGATCAGCAGCTACGTGGCAGGCTGGTATATATTATTTGCCGACGAGTACAAGCAACTTGGCAAACATATCGCAGGAGGTGCGGGGTTCATCAGTAATTTCTTATTATGGGATGAAAGTGGCTATTTCGATACCACAGCAGAAATCAAACCGTTGCTGCATCTTTGGTCCTTGGGCATTGAAGAACAATTCTATATCTTCTGGCCACTGATCTTATGGGCAGCCTGGAAAGTTCGCCTGAACTTGCTCACGCTTACCATACTGTTTTTCTCCGTCTCATTGGTCTGGAATATCGAACATATCGCCAGCGATCCAGTCTCCACTTTTTATCTTCCAGCCGCTCGCTCCTGGGAGCTACTTGCCGGCTGCATACTGGCCTATGTAACCCTCCACCCAGGCAAATGGCCGACAAAGCTGACGCGTCACTTGCAGCCACTGCTCGGGAAAATCATCTACGCACCAAGCGTCACGCCTCCTGGCACCACCTTACGCGATGTCCAGTCCATTCTTGGAGCCATGCTGTTGCTGGCAGGTTTCTGCTTTACTACGAGCAAAAGCGCCTTTCCTGGCTGGTGGGCACTGCTCCCCACCACTGGTGCAGTGCTGATCATTTCGGCCGGATCGGCCGCATGGTTCAACCGTACTATTTTGGCAAGCCGTCTGTTCGTCTGGATTGGACTAATCAGTTTTCCATTGTATCTCTGGCATTGGCCATTGCTCACCTTTGCGCGCATTATCGAAAGTCAGGAACCCGCACCGCAGATCCGCATTGCAGCAGTTGCTGTCTCGGTCGTTCTCGCATGGCTGACATACCGCGTAATTGAACGCCCTTTGCGCAGTGGCGACAATGCATTCAAAACACCCATTCTGCTTGTACTGATGGCGCTCGTCGGCATCGCAGGGTATGTCACCTATCATCGTGACGGCCTGTCATTTCGCCCCAATATCCGCTCTGCCGAACGTATCAACTCCCAGTTCGTCGGGCCTATATGGAAATATACGCAGAATAAAATCTGCCTGGACAAATATCCGTTCAAAGATGCGGACAACTACAGCTACTGGTTCTGCATGGCAAGCAGTGAAGCAGCACCGACAGTCCTGCTGATCGGGAACAGCTATGCAAATCAAATTTATTCTGGCTTTGTCGACCATCCCGTCCTGAATAAAAATAGCATCCTCTCCATTGGCGATTGTGATCTCGCACGCGGATCTGAAGGACCAGCGATTCCGGGAAATAAAACGCCATGCATCGGTGATGGTCCGGCACGCCAACTTGAACTCATCGAGAGAATTGTCAGCAAAAATGAGTCCATCGAATATGTCATTATTGACGGTTTGAGCTATACGCCGAATGAGGAATATATTGCCAATCTGGAAAAACTTGTTTCCACGTATGAGTCCCACAATAAGAAAATCATCATCTTCCACCCGCATTTCAGGCTCGATTACGATATCAAGGCGTGTTTTGCACGTCCACTGAAGGCGCCACAAAAGAATTGCGAAATGCCTGTGGAAGCAGCTGAAAAACTTCGCACGTCTTTTGCGCCGCTGATTGCAGCGATAACGGCCAAGCATCCCGCCGTCAAATTTTTCGACCAGAACCAGCTTTTCTGCGATGGAAAGAAATGTTCGATGATTAAGGATGGCATGCCGCTTTATCGAGACGAATATCATCACCTCTCGATTTTTGGTAGTGGGGAACTCGGGAAAATATTTGCTGCGTGGGCGGAGCACAACGCGCCGGGAATACTGAAGAAATAAACCACCTGCTGCATGGCCCTGCCTCAAGGGGAGGGCCATGCAATTTCCACACGCAGGGCAGACTGCATGCCCCCTGTTTCAAGTCGATGCGTACAGACGAAAAAAAACCCAAGAGCCTGAACTCTTGGGTTTTTTTCTACAAATTTGGTCGGAGTACAAGGATTCGAACCTTGGACCCCCTGGTCCCAAACCAGGTGCGCTACCGGGCTGCGCCACACTCCGAAGACCAAGATAATACAGGCCGTATCGACTTCGGTCAAGGGTCAGGTGAAACTCTATGTAAATTATTTACGGGCGGCACTGGAACCCATGTATTTTTCAAAACGATTGAAGTGTGCGACACTGGCTTGGCAAGTTTTCCCGATCAGACATGAAGGCGACGACGGCAATGGAGTTCAGGATAGAAAGAAGCGACGGCGGCCGGCCCATGCCGAGCCGCCGCGGTATCGTGCTGGGCATCGCCGTGTCCTTGCTGCTGCATGGCGCCTTGATCACTCTGTGGCGCCATGTGCAGCCGGCCGCGCGGATGGACACGGCCCCGCGCGTGGAATCGATCGCCGTGTGGATACGTCCGCTTGCCGCCAAACCTCCCCCGCCGCCCGTCGAAGTCGTCAAACCGAAACGCGAACCCAAGCCCATCAGCAAGCCAAAACTCGCCACTGCCCGGGAAACACCGGCGGCGACCACACCGCCAGCATCCAGCCCGCAAGCCATCACGGTCGTCCCGGCATCACCGGGCACGCCGGTGGCCAGTGCCGATACATTCAGGCAAGAAACCCCGGAAACACCGAAATTCGACATGGACGCGGCCAGGAAGACGGCGCGCAAGATGGCGGGCGAGCGCGATCCCGCCAAGGCGGGCACGGCCGTGGGGCAAATCCCCGACAAGCCGCTGCAAACGCAAACCCAGCTGGCGCGCGATATCGCACAAGGCAAGCGCGGCGATTGCCGCACCGCCTATTCAGGCGCGGGCTTGCTGGCGCCCGTGCTGATGTTGCTCGACAAGAAGGATAGCGGCTGCAAGTGGTGACAATTTAACAACCGACCTATTTGGGACAGGCCGCAATCAAATTATTCCTGCCCCTTCAACTGCAACGCCCGCTCATACAGGGCGTTTTTCTTGCGCCCCGTGATTTGCGCCGTCAAGTTCGCCGCCTGCTTGACGCTGCATTCGGCCAGCAAGATGTTCAAGATGCGCTCGGCTTCCACGTCTTCCGCGTCCTGCGCTTCCGTCGCGCCTTCCAGCAGGACGACAAATTCGCCCTTTTCGCGGTGTGCATCGGCGCGTATCCACGCCTCCGCCTCGGACAGGGGACAGCGGTGGATTTCTTCGAACAGTTTCGTCAGTTCGCGCGCGAACACCACCTGGCGCGTCGGCTCGAACGCTTCCACCAGGGCCGTGGCGCAATCGAGGATGCGGTGCGGCGCTTCATAAAACACCATCGTCGCCGTCACGCCGCGCAAGCTGTGCAGCATGTTTTCGCGCTGCTTGGCCTTGGCTGGCAGGAAACCGACAAAGTAAAACTGGTCATTCAACAAGCCGCTGGCGGAAATGGCGGTGATCGCCGCCGACGGGCCGGGCAGGGGCAGCACGCGCAAGCCGGCCGCGCGCACGGCGTCGACGATGCGCGCGCCGGGGTCGGAAACGGCAGGCGTGCCGGCGTCGGACACCAGCGCAATGCGCTCGCCGGCGTGCAGGCGGGCGATCAGGGTCTGCGCCACTTCGCGTTCATTATGTTGATGCGCCGCAATCAAAGGCTTGTTCAGGCCAAAGCGCGTCAGCAGGTGCGCCGTGTTGCGCGTATCTTCACAGGCGACGGCATCGGCAAGGCTCAGCAGATGCAGCGCGCGCAGGCTGATATCGGTCACATTGCCGATCGGCGTGGCCACTATATACAATGTTGCGATAGGATAGACCTGATGCGCCGCCTCTGTCATGATGGGCAGGCTGGCGATGGAACTGATTTCTTGTACGGTCATTTTGGAGGTTAAATGCTTGCTAATAGTGTGAAGTTACTGCTTGTTTGTGCCGCGACCGGCATGCTGAGCGCTTGCAGCACGCCTTGCGACGCGCCCGGGCAATTGTGCGCGCCTATTGAATCTAACACAAGGGCGCTGCCGCCACCGAAGCCGCTGCCACCGCTCGTGCCGCCCAAGCCGCCCGCGCCCGAACCGGTGACGTTTGCCGTGGCCGTGCCCGATATTACCGCGTACGACGGCAGCGGCGCGCCGCTGGCGCCCATCACAAGCAAGCCAGCGACGGGCACGCCGCAGGACATGCCGGCCGCTACGGCGCCGGCGCCGTCCGACGGCAATGTCCACCACATCGGCCTGCTGCTGCCGCTGCGCTCGGCTTCGCTGGGACCGGCCGCCGAACTGCTGCGCGCCGGCTTCATGGCCGCGTACGAGCGCGACCGCAGCGGCTTTGAAGTGACGGTGATCGATACGGGCGACGGCAGCAGCGACGTCCTGAACAAGTTTGCGCAAGCGCAAGAAGAACAGGACATCGTCGTGGGACCTTTGTCGCGCTCGGCCGTGACGGCCGTGGCGAACAGCGATCTGGTGCGTAAACCCACGATCGCCCTGAACCACCCGGACAACCGCGGCGAAGCGCGCCTGCCGGCCAAGTTGCTGGTGATGGGCCTGTCGATCGAGGCGGAAGCGCGCCAGGTCGCCGCCTGGGCCGCCAGCGAACAGCCTGGCGCCAGTGCGCTGGTCCTGTCGGCCGGTTCGCCCTCGCAGCGCCGCATCAGCGCCGCCTTCAAGCAGGAATGGCTGCGCCAGGGCGGCAAGATCGAAACGATGGACTTGACGGCAACGAATGGCTACCTGAGCGATGCCGAGCTGGTGCAGCTGCGCGCGCGCCTGGCCGCCACGCCGCCGGGCCTGCTGTTTGCCGCGCTCGACGCCGACCAGGCGCGCCAGCTGCGCGTGGCCATCGGCAGCGATTTGCCCCTGTATGGCACCTCATCCTTGAATCCCGGCACGGGACGCGGCGCCAGCGGCCCCGAGCTCGACGGTGCGCGCCTGCTGGACTTGCCATGGCAAGTCCAGCGCGACCATCCGCAAGTGATGGTGTATCCACAGCCCGAGCAGCCAGCCGAACGCCGGCTGACGGCCGACATGGAACGCCTGTACGCGCTGGGCATCGATGCCTTCCGCGTGGCGCGCGAAGTGGCGCTGCGGCCGAACGCGCCATTTACCCTCGATGGCGTGACGGGCCGCCTGGCCGTGCGCTTTGAGGAGAATCAAAGCGTGTTCGAACGCACGGAGCAAGCCGCCACCTACCAGCAGGGCGTGCTGGGCACCTGGCCGCCGGCCGCGCCCACGCCTGTCTCTGTGCCGCCGGCCCAATAAGGACATGCCATGCCACCCCTGCCTTTCCAGAATAAACAGGCACGGGGACGGCAAGGGGAAGACGATGCGCTCGCGTATCTGCTGCTGCAAGGCTTGGTACTGCTGCAACGCAACTATTTGTGCAAGGGTGGGGAACTCGACCTGATCATGCGCGATGGCGCTTCGGTCGTCTTCGTCGAAGTACGGCTACGCAGCAGTACAACCTTCGGCGGCGCCCTGGCCAGCATCACGCCAGCCAAGCAGCGGCGCATGGTGGTGGCCGCGCAAACCTGGCTGCTGGGGCAGAAAACGCTGCCGCCATGCCGCTTCGACGCGCTGGCCATCGATGGCGGACGCATCAGCTGGCTGAAGAACATCCTCGATATGTAAGCATTTTTAACAGTGCTTGTCCGCCATGCCGCGCGCCTGCACTATAATCGGCAGACTATGAATAATCAACGCATCCTCTCGCACTTCCACGAAAGTGCCGAACTCAAGATCCAGGCCGCCACCGTACTGGCGCAACCGATTGCGCAGGCGATCGACCTGATGTTTTATGCATTGTCCAACGGCAACAAGATCCTCGCCTGCGGCAACGGCGGTTCCGCCGCCGACTGCCAGCATTTCGCAGCCGAGCTGGTCGGGCGCTTCGAACGCGAGCGCTTTCCGCTGCCGGCCCTGGCGCTGACGACGGATACGTCGATCCTGACGGCCGTGGCGAACGACTACAGCTACCGCGAGATTTTCTCGAAGCAGGTGCAGGCCTTCGGCCAGGCCGGCGACATCCTGCTGGCCATCTCCACGTCGGGCAATTCGGCCAACGTGATGGCAGCCGTGGAAGCGGCGCTCGAGCGCGAAATGCGCGTCGTGGCGCTGACGGGCAAGGACGGCGGCGCCATCGGCAAGATGCTGACGGACGCCGACGTGCATATCTGCGTACCGGCCGAGCGCACGGCGCGCATCCAGGAAGTCCACCTGACCACCATACATTGCATCTGCGACGGCATCGATGTCGCTCTATTCGGAGGAGACGTGAATGACTAAATTCGGTACTGGCCCAGGCTGGAAACGCGTACAACGCCCGCTGGCCACCGCACTGCTGTGCGGCGCCATGCTCACCTCGCTCACCGGCTGCATCGAACTGATGGTCGGCGGCGCGGTGATGGGCGGCGTTGCCGCAGCGGACCGCCGCACCCTGGGCGCCCAGACCGAAGACAAGTCGATCGCCCTGAAAGGCGAGTCGCGCATCCCCTCCATCACCGGCGACGTGGGCCACGTCAACGTCACCAGCTTCAACCGCCGCGTCCTGCTGACGGGCGAAGTGCGCGACGAAGCGATGAAAAATGCCGTCGAGCGCGAAGTGCGCAATATCGAGGGCGTGGAATCGGTGGCCAATGAATTGATCATCGCCGGTCCGGCCAGCTACACCTCGCGCTCGAACGACGCGCTGATCACCACCAAGGTCAAGGCCAGCCTGGTCGACATGAAAACCATCTCGGCGGCCTCGTTCAAGGTCGTCACGGAAAACGCCACCGTCTTCCTGATGGGCAGAGTCACCCAGCGCGAAGGCACGGTCGCGGCCGACGTGGCGCGCGGCGTGGGCGGCGTGCAGAAAGTGGTCAAGCTGTTCGACTACATTTCGGAAGCGGAACTGAAGCAATTGCAGCCCGACCCGCCGCAGCAGCGCACGACGAACACCGTCAGCGACACGGTGCAGCAGTAAGCGCCTCCTCCGTTTGACCTACGGCTTTGATGCGGCGATACGGATATAATGGCCGCATCGTCGCGCTTTTCAAATGAAAACCATGTCAACTACGCCATCCGCAAGCAAGTCCTGGGTCAAGCCAGCCCTGATCGCCGTCTTCGTGGCGGGCGTGGCGGCAGCCGGCTATCTGTCGCTGAATGACAAGCAAAGCGCGCCGGACGTGACCTTCCACGGCATCCATGGCGAGAAAATCACGTCGGCCAGCTTGCGCGGCAAGGTCGTGATGGTCAATTTCTGGGCCACCTCGTGCACCACCTGCGTGGCGGAAATGCCGGAGATGGTCGATACCTACAACAAGTACAAGGGGCAGGGACTGGAATTCGTGGCCGTGGCCATGAAGTACGATCCGGCCAACTACGTGCTGAACTTCGCCGAAACGCGCCAGCTGCCGTTCAAGGTGGCGCTCGACGTGACGGGCGAAGCGGCCAAGGCCTACGGCGACGTGGCCCTCACGCCCACCACCTTCGTGCTCGACAAGCAGGGCAAGATCCTCAAGCGCTACGTGGGCAAGCCGGAATTCGCCGAACTGCACAAGCTGCTGGAATCGGCCATCGCGGGATAGCACGGTACAAAACCCTGTTGCCAAGCGTTGTCAATCTGTTATAACCTTCCCTTGCGTGATCCCGTTCACCTTGTGAAGGCCAGCCGTGTCCCTAGCCGCTCAATCGCTCGACCCGCAGCAACTCAAAACCTGGCTGCTCGCCGCCGGCAACAAGGACGCCACCGCGTTCCGTCAGCTATATAACTCCACCTCATCGAAACTGTTTGGCTTCGCGCTGCGTATATTGCATAAGCAAGAGCTCGCTGAAGAAGCCTTGCAAGAGGGGTTCGTCGCCATCTGGAACAACGCCGCCACTTACCAGAGCCATCTGGCGGCGCCGATGACCTGGATGGCCACCATCGTGCGCAACAAGGCGTTCGATGTGCTGCGGCGCAGCGACGATACCGTGGAAATCGATGCCGAACAGTTTGATAGCGAAGTCATGAATGCACTCCGAGACCCCCAGGCCACGCCGATCGAGTCACTGCAACTGAGCGGTGACGCCAAGGCGCTGGCGTTTTGCATGTCGGCCCTGGAAGGGCTGCACCGGCAGGTGGTCGCCCTGGCCTTCTATCATGACCTGTCGCACAGCGAAGTGGCGCAGCAGATGTCGCTGCCGATCGGCACCGTGAAGACGTGGATACGCCGCAGCCTGGAACGGCTGCGCACGTGCCTGGCGAAACGGGAGGCATCATGAATATCCGCGGCAATGACGTGCTGCGCCAGAAACTGGCGTCCGAATACGTGCTGGGCACGCTGAAAGGGGGCGCGCGGCGGCGTTTCGAAGGCTGGCTGCACAATGACGCCGATTTGCGCAATATCACGGCCGAATGGCGCCAGCGCCTGGAACCGATGGCCGAATTCGCCACACCCGTGGCCCCGCCCAAGCGCGTGTGGCAGCAGATCGAGCAGCGCCTGCACCTGAAGCCGCAGGGCGGCTGGTCTGTGTTCCGCGATTCGCTGTCGTTCTGGCGTGGTCTGGGCATGGCGTCGAGCGCCATCGCCGCGCTGCTGGTGATCGTCGTGGCCACGCGCGTGATGGACGCGCCGCAGATCAGCTATGTGGCCAGCCTGACGGACGAGAAGGCGCAAACGGCCCTGCTGCTGACGGCCGACAGCCGCCACGGCGCGCTCGAGGTGCGCATGGTGGGCAACGCGCCCGTGCCTGCTGACCGCGACCTGGAATTGTGGGCCGTGCCGAAGAGCGGCAACCCGCGCTCCCTCGGCTTGCTCGCCGACAAGGGCAATGTGAAACTGGCCCTGTCCCAGCGCGCCATCGGCAGCGACGTGGCCTTGCTGGCCGTTACCCTGGAACCGAAAGGCGGTTCGCCGGATCCGAACGGACCGACGGGACCGATTCTCTACAAGGGTAACTGGGTGAAGATTTAAGCTTGTTTGGGATACAAAATCATCTGCGTGCAGCGGAACAGGGCAATCGTCTTGCCCGTTTCCTTGCTTTTCACCACGGCATCCCACACTTGCGTGTTGCGGCCCTTGTGCTCGACCTTGGCCGTGCAGGTAAGCGTGCCTTCGCGGGCCGTGCCCAGGTGGTTCGATTTCAATTCGATGGTCGTAAAATTGCTGGCGCCTTCGGGCAGGTTGACGATGCAGCCATAGCCGGACGCCGTGTCGGCCAGGGTCACCACGCTGCCCGCGTGCAGGTAGCCATTCGGCGCCAGCAAGTGCGGCAGCACGGGCAATTCCGCCGTCAGCTGGCCGTCGCCCACTTCCGTGATGACGATGCCCAAGTGGCCGGGCAGGCGGCCGGTGCCGCGTTCATTCAACATTGCTACGGTAATCTCGGGATTGCTCATGCTGGTCCTTGTGCGGGTGAATCCGGGATACGCCGGAAAATACTATGATGATAGCAACTTTCCCCGCATCGGTTTGGCGGCCGCTTATTTCCGGCGACGCCGCCGTTTCCACCACACCAAACTGCCCGTCAGCAGGAACAGCAAGGGCATCAAACCGAAGACGGTAATGAAGGCGCGCCCGGCCACGCCAAACGCCTGGCCCGAATGCAGGGGGAATTGCCAGCCCAGGAATACATCGCCGGCCGGCGCCCGCAAGGGATCGCGTATGCGCAGGGGCAAGCCGCTGCGCGCGTCCAGGGTGATGCGCGTGGCGCCGTCGCCGTGGGCGATCTCGCCAGGCTGGCGCACGCGCACGTCATACGGCTGATCCGTTTTCGCCGGCAGCACGATGCGCGACACGCGCGCCTGCGGATACAGCAGCTGCGCGGCTGCCATGGCCTGGCCCGCATCAAGCACGGCGCCATCCTGGCCCACATTTTTCAATTTTGCCGTATCCGGCACCGTCGACACGAGTTCCACCAGCGGCACGATCAATTGCGGCAAATTGAAATAGATGCCGGAAAAGGCAAGCACGGCCAGCACCGGTGCGGCAAAGAAGCCGGCCGCCTTGTGAAACGTGTAATGAAAACGGGGCCAGGAACCGCCATGCGACACCGTCAGGGCGCGCTTGACCGCCGTCCACTGCAGGCGCGGCCACCACAGATAGATGCCGCTCAAGGCCATCAGCAGCAGCATCACGCCCGAGATACCGGTAATGGTCTTGCCCACTTCGCCGGACAATAGATAGCGGTGCAAATGAAACATGCCCGACATCAACAGCGGGCGCGTGAGGCCGAAACGCCCCCAGTCGCGCTCGCCTTTGACTTGCAAGGTGTAGGGGTCGACCATCACCTGGCGCACGATGGCCTGGCTGAAGGCCGACGGTTTGCCAGCCTGGCGGTACGAGGCCACGTACACGTCGCGCGCATCGGCGGGCGGATTGAGCTGCGAGGGCTTGCCGTAGGCGGGATCGGCCGCGAGAGCGTCCACCACCGCTTGCACCGTGCGCGGCGTCACCTCAAATACCTGACCGGGCGCAGGCGTGCTCGCCTGCAACAAGGTCGGATTCAGATACGCGTCGAGCTCCGGCATCCAGGCGATGGCGGACCCCGTCAAGCCCAGCAAAACAAACAGAGCGCCAAACCACAGGCCCGCATACAGGTGCAACTTGGTGAACAACCATGGGATCGGGCGTGGGGACATGGACACTTTGGGAAATTTGGGCTGCGAAACGATAGCATGAAAGCCCGGCAGTGAAAATCATGCGTGGTCAGAAAGCGGGAAACCAAGCAACACGCTCATGGCAGCGTTGGAATGAGGTAAAAACGAGCGTTTCGGCACCATCAGCGAGCGCATCGGCATCGCGGGTAACTGTTGCACGGCATACACTTTCCCCTATACTGATCGAAAGGAAAACCATGACCACTTCCCGCCTCCTCGCCGCCACCTTGGGTCTCGCTCTGCACCTGGGCGCCCAGGCCGCCGATTTCACGGTATCGAGCAGCGATATCGCTCCTGGCCAGACCCTGGCGCCCGCGCAAGTGTTCCAGGGCTTCGGCTGCACGGGCGGCAACCTGTCGCCGCAATTGTCGTGGAGCAATGCCCCGGCCGGCACCAACAGCTACGCCGTCACCCTGTACGACCCGGACGCGCCCACGGGCAGCGGCTGGTGGCACTGGAGCGTGTTTAACTTGCCAGTGTCCACCACGTCCTTGCCTGCGGGAACGACGGCGGCCACCTTGCCCACAGGCGCCATGCAAGGACGCAACGATTACGGCGACAGCGCCTACGGCGGCGCCTGCCCACCACCAGGCGACAAGGCGCACCGCTACCAGATCACGATCTGGGCGCTGAAAACGGACAAGCTGCCACTGGACCAGCACGCCAGCGGCGCCATGCTCGGCTACATGCTCAACGCCAACGCGCTGGGCAAGGCACAGCTGACGGGACTGTATGGCCGATGAGATGGACGCGGTGGCCCTGAGCGAGCTGCGCATCGCCCGCGGCACCATCGAGGCGCGCCGCGCGCAAACCCTGCGCCGCGTGCCCGTCTTCCAGAGCGCGCTGTGCCGCGTGCGGCAGGGCACCAAGCTGCTGGAATGGGGCGCCCGCCAGGCGCGCGCCGGCGCGCATGACGTGGTGCTGATGCCGGCGGGACAGGAACTGGGCGTGGCCAACCTACCCGGCGCGCAAGGCTACCGGGCTGAAGTGCTGAGTTTTTCACCGGCCCTGATCGCCCGTTTCCGCGCGCGCCATGGCAGCCTCGTCGATGCCCAGCTGCGCCAGGCGGCCACGGCCAGCCTGTGCGTGCCGCTCGACATGCACGCGGCACTGGCCTGGGACCAGCTGATGGCCAGCCTGGCGAGTAGCGCACCGCCCGCGCTGCTGGCGCACCAGGCGGAAGGCTTGCTGCTGGCCCTGGCCCTGGGCGGCCATTGCGGCCCCTTGCTGCTGGACCGCCGCGATCCACTGGCCGCGCGCGTGCAGCAAGTGCTGTTGCTGGACCCGGCCGCCGACTGGAGCGTGGCCAAGGTGGCTGCCCAGCTGCATGTGGGCGCGTCCACCCTGCGCCGCCAGCTGGCCCTGGAACAACGCCATTTCCGCACCATCCTGGAAGACGTGCGCCTGGGACTGGCCTTGCAGGAATTGCAATCCGGCATCTTACCCATCGGCGACATCGCGGCCGCCTGCGGCTACGCCTCGCCCTCGCGCTTCGCGGCCCGTTTCCGCCAGCACTACGGCTTGTCGCCGCGCGAGCTGCGCGCCACCCTGTAAGCTCGCTCTAGCGCAAATGAATTGCAACAAGCGCTGACAGCGGAGCGATTTTCTTGCTACTATGCGCCCATGTCTTCCCGCCAGCCCACCCGCAAGCTTGCTCATCACGGTGCCTCCGCCCTCGCGCGCACGCCGTGGCGGCTGTGCGTGGCACTGTTCACTGCGCTGGCCCTCGTGTTCCTGCTGTCGACGGCCGCCTCGCATCTGCACAAGACGACCCTCGACGCGGAAGAGTGCGCGCTGTGCGCCACCGTCATCGACAAGGTGGCCGATCTCGCCGTGCCGCCGGCCATCGTCGAGCCGCCCGCCCAGTTACTGCCGTACCGCCTGCTGGCCATCGCGCCCGCACCCCTGGCGCCCGTCGCCGCCCTCGTTTTGCCGCCCGTGCGCGGCCCGCCTGCCGCCTCACTGTAGTTCCCACGCTGTTTTTATCCTTTTCAGGCTGCCCCTTGCCGCATATTGATGCGCGCCGGGCCGCCTGGCGTTGACACTTTGAGGTTTATCATGCAACACACACCACGCCTGAGCGCGCTGTCGCTCGCCCTTGCCAGCCTGTTCAGTTTTTCCGCCCACGCCGCCGAGCCTGCCGAAGCCAGTACTGATGCTGCCCCGCAAGACATGCAAAAGGTCGAAGTCACGTCCGCCCATCTGAAAAGCGCACGCATCGAGCTGTCGCCGAAAGTCGGCACCACCATCTACAGCATCGACAGCCACATGGTCGACATGCTGGGCCAAGGCGACAACACGCCGTTCAATGAAGTGCTGCTGCGCCTGCCGGGCGTGTCGCAGGATTCGAAGGGTTCCGGCGCCCTGCACGTGCGCGACGACCATGCCAATGTGCAATACCGCATCAATGGCGTGCAATTGCCAGAAAGCATCACCGGCTTCGGCCAGTCGATCGACACGCGCCTGATCGACAAGACGGATTTCATGACGGGCGCCTTGCCGGCCCAGTTCGGCCTGCGCACGGCGGGCATCGTCGATATTGAAACGAAAGAGGGCGGCATGACGCCTGGCGGGCGCATCGGCATCATGGTCGGCAGCCACGACCACGTGGAGCCGAGTGCCGAATTTTTCGGCAGCGTCGGCAAATTCAATTACTACCTGTCCGGCAGCTACCTGGGCAATTCGCTGGGTGTGGAAAACCCGCAAGACACGCGCAGCGCCCTGCACGACAAGACGCGCCAGAACAAATCGTTCGGCAGCCTGTCGTATTTCCTTGATGACAACACCCGCCTGGGCGCCATGTTCGGCACGTATAACGGCCGCTTCCAGATCCCGAACAATCCGGACCAGGCGCCCGCTTTCAGCCTGAATGGCCACAGCGATGCGCAGGCGGGCACGTCCACGTTACCGTCGTCGCTGCTGAATGAAAACCAGCGCGAAGTGAATCGCTTCCTCGTGCTGTCGCTGCAAAAAAGCCTGGGCGACGTCAATTACCAGGTGTCGGCCTTCCACCAGTACTCGGAACTGCATTTCACGCCCGACGCCATCGGCGACCTGATCTACAACGGCGTCGCCTCGGACTCGCGCCGCGCCAACAGCGCTTCCGGCGCCCAGTTCGATATCAGCTACAAGCTGCACCCGGACCACACCGTGCGCGCGGGCCTGGCCTACACGCGCCAGAAGACGACGAGCGACAACACGGTGGCCGTCTTCCCGAGTATTGACGGGGCGCAAACCTCCACCACGCCGATCACGGTGCTGGACAACAGCGGCAAGACGGGCACCCTGGCCAGTGTTTACCTGCAGGATGAATGGCATATCAGCAAGCCTTTGACCCTGAACTATGGCGCCCGCTTCGACAAGGTCTCGGCCTACACGAGCGAGCAACAATGGAGCCCGCGCGTCAACCTGGCGTACCAGCTGGCGCCGGGCACGGCCCTCCACGCGGGCTATTCACGCTACTTCACGCCGCCGCCGCAGGAACTGGCCGCGCAAGGCAGCATCGACCTGTACGCGAACACGACGAATGCGCCGGAAATCGGCCAGTCCGACAACGTCAAGGCCGAGCGCACGCACTACTATGACGTCGGCATCAGCCACCAGGTGAATGCGAAACTGACCGTGACGGCCGATGTGTACTATAAAAAGATCAACAACCTGCTGGATGAAGGCCAGTTCGGCCAGGCGTTGATCTTGACGCCGTTCAACTACGCGGATGGCTACGCCAAGGGCCTGGAATTGTCCGCCATCTACAGTGAGAAAAACTGGGGCCTGTTCCTCAACGCCAGCACGCAAAAGGCGCAGGGCCGCAACATCAACTCGGGGCAAGCCCTGTTTGGCGCCGATGAGTTGAACTACATCAGCAAGAACTATGTCTACCTCGATCATGACCAGAAATACACGCTGTCGGGCGGCGGCCATTATCACTTTGGCGATTCGCAAGTAAGCGCTGACTTCCTCTACGGCAGCGGCTTGCGCTTGACACCGGATGGCGGCGCACCGAATTCCGGCCATTTGCCCGGCTACTTCACCGTCAACACGGCGCTCACGCACACGTGGAAAAACACGCCGGTCGGCAAGGTCGAGGGACGGCTGGCCCTGATCAACCTGTTCGACAAGTCGTACCTGCTGCGCGACGGTTCCGGCGTGGGCGTGGGGGCACCGCAGTATGGCGCCCGCCGCAGCTTCTATGCAGGCCTCTCAACCAGCTTTTAACCGTTACGCGCGAAGACAGCGGCAGGGAGCAACGCCTGCCGCTGTCGGTTGCCGTCAGGAATCAACCATCACCCCAGGCGATGGGCGCCTGGCCATGCGCCTGCAGATACGCATTCGCCTGGCTGAATGGCTTGCTGCCAAAGAAACCTTTGCTGGCCGACAAGGGAGACGGGTGCGGCGCCGCCAGCACCAGGTGCTTGCCGGGATCGATCAGGGTGCGCTTGGCTTGCGCGTAGCCGCCCCACAGGATGAACACGAGGTGTTCTCGCTCGGCGGACAGGTGACCGATGGCGCTGTCCGTCAATTTCTCCCATCCCTTGGCCGCGTGCGAACCGGCCGCCCCGGCGCGCACCGTCAGCACGCTGTTGAGCAGGAACACGCCTTGCCCGGCCCAATCGGACAAATCCGTGCGCGTGCGCTCGATACCCACGTCGCTGCGTAATTCCTTGAAGATGTTCTGCAAGCTAGGCTGCGGTGGCGTGCCTTCGGGAATCGAAAAGCACAGCCCCATGGCCGCACCGGGCGTGTGATACGGGTCTTGCCCCAGGATCACGACTTTCACCTGCCCGAACGGCGTCAGGTCGAATGCCCGGAAAATGAGTTTACCGGGAGGACAACACGGTCCCGCCGCATACTCTTGCTTCACGAAGGCGGCCAGGCGTTCCCAGTAGGGCTGGGCAAACTCGCCCTCCAGCCGCGCCTTCCACGATGCGTCGATGCGTACGTCCATGGCTCCTCCGTCAATCATGTTTTTAAAGCATCATCGATCAGTATAGCGGCGTCACGTCCGGTACCGCGTTACGGTACGGCTAGGCAAAATTTATTTATCGTCGTAGTGATAATGGCACGCGGCCACATAGATGCAGCCCGCGTCGGGCAGGTACACGAGCCGGTGCTGGCGGTCGATGCGGCGCGACCAGAAACCCGTCAGATCGCCTTTCAGCGGTTCCGGCTTGCCCGTGCCCTTGAAGGGGTCGGCCAGGCATTCATCGAGCAAGTCATTGATTTTTTGCAGGATTTTCAGATCGCTCTCTTGCCAGAACAGATAATCTTCCCAGGCATGATCGGTCCAGGCCAGCACGGCGCTGCGCGCCTGCTGCTTGTTCTCAGTCTTCCTGTTTTTCATGCTGCGCCAATAATTCTCGTGGCTGCGCCTTGCCCGCCTTGATCTGCGCCACGGACGCCATCAGGCGACTGGCATTCTTGGCCGTGCCCAGCAAATACAGGGTTTCCTCGATACTGTTGTAGTCCGACAAGGACAGCATCACCACGTGCTCGCCATTCACGCGCGTGATCACCGTGGGGGTATGGTCATTGCAGACGTCGTCCATCACGCTTTTCAGGCCCGCGCGCGCCTCGCTGAAAGTCAGGATATTCATGCCGTGCCACCGCTCCCTTGAAAGTACATGCCAATAATTGTACAGGATGTTGTACATCACCTCAATTAGGCAAAAAAAACCGCCCGGCTAAAGCGGACGGTTTTTGATACAACTCAAGTGCTTAGAAATTCAGCGCCGATTCCACGCCGGCGCTGTGCGCCTGTTCATCCGCGTGGTACGAGCTGCGCACCATGGCGCCCACGGCGGCGTGGGTGAAGCCCATTTTGTACGCTTCTTCCTCGAACATTTTGAAGACGTCCGGGTGCACGTAACGGCGCACGGGCAGGTGGCTGTTCGATGGCGCCAGGTATTGGCCGATGGTCAGCATGTCGATATCATGCTCGCGCATGTCGCGCATCACTTGCAGGATTTCCTCGTCCGTCTCGCCCAGGCCCACCATGATGCCGGACTTGGTCTTCACGTCCGGGTACATGGCCTTGAAATCTTTCAGCAGTTTCAGCGAGTGCATGTAGTCGGAGCCGGGACGGGCTTCCTTGTACAGGCGCGGCGCCGTTTCCAGGTTGTGGTTCATGACGTCAGGCAAGCCATCCTTGAACAGGTTCAGGGCTTTTTCCAGGCGGCCACGGAAGTCGGGCACCAGCACTTCGATGCGGGTGTTCGGCGACAGGGCGCGCGTTTGCTGGATGCACTCGACGAAATGGCCGGCGCCGCCGTCGCGCAAGTCATCGCGGTCGACGGAGGTGATGACGACGTAGTTCAAACGCAGCTTGGCGATGGTTTTCGACAAGTTGGCCGGCTCTTCCTTGTCCAGCGGATCAGGACGGCCATGGCCGACGTCGCAGAACGGGCAGCGGCGCGTGCACTTGTCACCCATGATCATGAAGGTGGCCGTGCCCTTGCCGAAGCATTCGCCGATGTTCGGGCAGCTGGCTTCCTCGCACACGGTCACGAGCTTGTTTTCGCGCAGGATGTCCTTGATTTCATAGAAACGGGTCGAAGCCGAGGCGGCCTTGACGCGGATCCAGTCCGGCTTTTTCAGGCGCTCGACTTGCTCGATCGGAATGATCTTGATCGGAATGCGCGAGGTCTTGCTGGCGCCTTTTTGCTTTTCGCTCGGGTTGTACGCTGGAGCGGCAGTAGCGGCGGGGGCGGTGCTGGAAATGGTCTCAGAAGTCATGGCTGCAAGCCCTTGACGGGCATGTTGGTTTGTTTGCTCAGGCATCCGCTGCCTGAGGCGCGCCTGCGGCGCTGTTTACTTCGCTTACATCGAGTAATACGGTCAATTCCTGGGCCAGGGCCCGCTGCACTTCTGCCAGCGGCGCCGAAACGCCCATGCTGCGCATGTCCACCGTCTTCAGACCGGAATAGCCGCAAGGGTTAATCCAGGAAAACGGCGCCAGGTCCATCGCCACGTTGAGCGACACGCCATGGTAGGTGCAGCCGTTGCCGCGCACTTTCAAGCCCAGCGCGGCGATCTTCGCACCCTTGCTTGGTCCGCCGGCAATATAGATGCCAGGCGCGCCATCGATGCGCTCGCCAGCGAGATTATACGCCGCCAGCACGTTGATGATGGCTTGCTCGATTTTATGCACGAACTGGCGCGCATACAGCTTGCCGCCCGGCTTGTTGCGGCGCAAGTCCATCAGCAGGTAAATCACCACCTGGCCGGGACCGTGGAACGTCACTTCGCCGCCCCGGTCCGTCTGCACCACGGGAACATTCTCGGCGCCGGCCAGCAAATGGCCGCGGTCGGCCGCCAGGCCCAAAGTAAATACGGGCGGATGCTCGACGATCCACAGTTCGTCGCGCGTGTCGGTCGTGCGCGCGTCGGTAAAGGCGCGCATGGCGGCAAAGGTCGGCTCGTAATCGACGCGGCCCAGCTCGCGGATCAGCGCCGTTTCGGTGCGGGTGGTGGTCATGACAGATTCTGTAATCAGCTGCCGGCGCCCTGGGGACGCTGCGGCGAAGCCGTGATTATAAGCCAGGCCGCCATTTCATTCCGGGCCGGACTCTGGCAACCACAGCAATCTGCCCAATTTTTGTGCAGCATGGCGTATCTGGGCCCCATTCAGGGCCGTATAGCCGAGCAGCACGGCCGGCGCCAATTTTGCGCTGTGACAAAAATCACCGAGCGGCTGCAGCGCCAGCCCCTCTTGCGCGGCGCGCGCGCAAAACGCCCGCTCGTCGCTGTCCGGCGGCAGCCACAGCACGCAATGAAAGCCCGCCTGCTGGCCGGAAATGGTGTAGCGGCCGGGGGCCGTCTGCTCGAGGCAGGCCAGCAGCAGGTCGCGCCGCTCCTTGTAGGCCAGCCGCGCCTGACGCAAATGGCGCACGAAGGCGCCATCCTCCATCCAGGCGGCCAGCGCCAGTTGCTCCGTCACCCCGACGGACCTGCCCGTCAACTGCAGCATGCGCAGCAACGGCGGGCGCAAGGCGGGTGGCAGCACCATGAAACCCACGCGCAGGCCGGCAAACAGCGTCTTGTTGAAACTGCCACAGTAAATCACGCGCTGGTACTGGTCCAGCGCCTTCAGGGCCGCCAGCGGCGCGCTCTGGTAATTGAATTCGCTGTCGTAATCGTCTTCCACCACCCAGGCGCCGCTGTCATTCGCCCACTCCAATAACGCCAGGCGGCGCGTGACGGACATGGTCACACCCAGCGGCGACTGGTGCGCCGGCGTCACATACGCGAGGCGGGCATCCGCGTGCGCGGCCAGGGCGGCGCAATCGATGCCCTCGGCATCAACGGCAATGTCGACCGGCACGGCGCCAGCGAGGGCGAACAGGGCGCGCGCGGCCGGATAGCCGGGTTCTTCCAGGCAGACTTTATCGCCATCGCGCACAATGCTGCGCGCCAGCAAGTCGATTGCGTGGCGGATGCCGGTCGTGACGACGATATCTTGCGGGTCGCAGCGGATGCCGCGGTACTTGGCGAGGAAATCGGCGATCTGCTGACGCAGCTGGGGCAGGCCGGCCGGATCGGCGCTGCACAGCTGCTCCGGCGTGGCGGCGGCCAGCGCCCGCGTGGCGCACTTGGACCAGGCCGCCATGGGAAACAGGCTGGCGTCGGCGCGCCGCGCAACAAACGGCAAGCCGTCGCGCACGCCCGTATCGGACACGGGAACGGGCTCGGAAAATGGCCCGGCCGGGGTGGCATCTGCCAATCCTGCCATCAAGAAGCGTTCCGGCACGACGGCGCACACGCGCGTGCCGGAACCGGGCACGCGCGTCACGTAGGCTTCCGCGTGCAGGCGGTCGAACACGGTTTCGATGGTGCCGCGTGACAACTCCCACCGTTCCGCCAGGGTGCGGCTGGATGGCAAGCGGCTGCCCGCCGGCAGCATCTTCGTCAGGATGGCCGAGCGCAGCGCTTCATACGCGCCATCCTGCTTGTTGACGCCCTCCTTGTCGAGCCAGCTGGTGGGACGAGGCAAGTCCAGGGCGTGCGGTGATTTTCCTCGCGGCATAATAATCGTCCAAGTGGTCCAATGAATTTTCTGATGACTGGCACTTCGCATTACACCACAAACATCCTACTCTCACCGTTCTGGTGCGTCTGCCATTTCTTGCATATCGAAAAACATGAATCAACGAACAACACTTCCCCTGTGGGCCTGGGGCGGCATCGTGCTGCTGCTGGTCTGCCTGTCGCGCATCAGCATCGACATTTATCTGCCGTCGCTGCCGGCCATGGCCGATGCCCTGCATGCCAGCGATGCCCAGTTGCAACTGACCCTGAGCCTGTTCATGGCCGGCTCGGCCGCCTCGATGCTCGCTTGCGGGCCGCTGGCCGACCGCTACGGACGCCGTCCCGTGCTGCTGGCCGGCACGGCCATTTATGTACTCGCCAGCATCGTTTGCAGCGTGACTTCCGACGTGCACGTGCTGATCGCCGCACGCGTGCTGCAGGCGTTCGGCGGCTGCAGCGGCACCATCATCGGCCGGGTCATGGTGCGCGACCGCTTCGATCCCGCCACGCAGGCACGCATGCTGGGGAAAATATCGATGGTGATGGGTTTGTCGCCGATCCTGGCGCCGCTGGCCGGCAGCGTGCTCGACGCGGCGTTCGGCTGGCGCGCCGTGTTTGGCGTGCTGTGTGCGCTGGGCGCGCTTTCGCTGGGGTTGATCGCCGCCTGGGTGCCGGAAACCAAGCCGGCCAGCGTCGTGCCACAAGGTAATACTTTGGCGCTGTACCGCCGCCTGCTGGGCGACGCGTATTTCCTGCGCTATGCGCTGGCCATCGGCTGCGTGTATTGCACGTATTTCCCCTTCATCGCGGAATCATCCGTGCTGCTGCAAAGGGGCATGCACCTGTCGCCGCATGCGTATGCGCTGGTGTTCGCGCTGACGGTCAGCGGCTATATCGCGGGATCGAGCCTGTTTCGCGCACTGGGGCCGCGCCTGGGCGCCGATCATATGCTGGGCGTGGCGGTGCTGCTGAATGTAACGGGCGCGGCCAGCCTGTTGCTGGCCGGTACGTTGGCGCCGCAGCACGTGGCGTCGCTGGTGGCGCCCATGCTGCTGGTGATGGTGTCGGTGGGCATGGCCATTCCCGCCTGCCAGCTGGCCGTGCTGCAGCCGTATGGCGACCAGGCGGGCAGCGCCTCGGGCCTGTTCTTCTTCGTGCAGATGGCCATTACGGCCGCCTGCGGCGCCGTCATCGCCGCCATCACGGACGGCAGCGAAAAGCCGCTGCTGTGGGTGACGGCGGTGGCGAGTAGCGCCTTTGCCGCCGTCTGGCTGCTCACGAAGAGCCGGGCCAGCGTGGCGGCAGCCAGCCTTACATGACGATCTTCACCATCGGGTGGCCCGACAGCGCCATGTACAGGGCGTCGAGCTGCTCGCGGCTGATGGCGCGCACGGTGACGGTCAGGCCCGTGTAATTACCCTTGCCCGAAGGACGCTCTTCCATACGGCCTGCGTGGAAGGTCGGATCGTGGCTGATCACCAGCTCCAGCATGGTCGGCGCGAAGTCGACATGCGTCGGGCCCATGATCTTGATGGGAAAGTCGCTCGGGTATTCGATCAGCGATTCGCTGGGAGGAATGATGTGTTCGCTGGGAGGGATGGTTTGCATGGGAATTCCAATCAGTGCCGGTCAGTGCCAAAGGCGTATTGTAGCCAACTTTGGCAGCGCCTGCGCCCGCTGCCATGGCGCCAGGGGCGCGGAAAAAAAAAGCCAGCTTTGTAAGCTGGCGAAACTATTTCGTTTGGACAAAATAGCCGGAAAATCGGTGCTGTCAGCCGTGAAGGCATTGCGCTGTCTTGCAATGACGTCACTGTAGACAAAACACCGCGGCTTGACCGCTGAAATGTGACGAACTGTCGGTTTGGCGGCTTGAACGTCGATAATCCATGACCGGACGGACAGGCGGCCAGCGCCAGCGGCCCGTTCAGCGTTCCATTTCCTGCATCCGGCCACCGCGGCCGGGAGCGCCGCGCTCATTGGCCCTGTCGTTGGCCCTGTCATTGACCCTTTCTTGATTCCTGGCGCGCGCGGCTGGAGCCGGCATCGGCGGCGCTGCGGGCCGCGGCTGGGCCACGGGCGGCGGGGCAGGCATGGACGGCGGCGGTGCCGTTTGCAGCACTTCGCGGCGGGGGCCACGTTCTGCGCGATCCGGGCGCGGCGCATCAAAGGGACGCTCGGCGCGGGGCCGGTGCTCGCCACGCCAAGCGGGATGCGCCACCTGGTCTTGCACGGGTGGCAAGGCCGGCATCGCCGGCATCAGGGGCTGTTGCGGCTGTGCCGGCACGGGTGGCCGGTTCGGCTGCATGGGACGCGGCGCCAGGTGCGTCTGGCCATCGTCTGTCTGCAGGCGACCGGGGCGGTTGACCCAATCGCGCCGGAACTCCCTGTCGCCGCGCGACGCATCGGAAGGGCGCTGCCAGTTGCCCGCCGGCGCAGCCGGCGTGCTCAAGGGCATGCTTTGCAGCACGGGCGCCGGCATGATGGTGCGGTTGCGGTGTTCGCGCTCACCAGCCACGGGACGGCGCCCCTCGGCCACGCGGTTGAGGCGGCGTTCATACTCCGCGCTGGCGCGGTAGCCGGGCACGTAACGGTCGTGCGGCGACAGGGGAAACCAGCCCACGTCGGGACGCTGGCCGCGGTTCATCCCGTGATTGCCGCCAACCCAGCCCACCAGGGCCGGCGCCCAAGGCACGCGGCCGCGCTCGCGGCCCGGCGCCCAGCCCCAGCGCTGGCCCAGCAGTACCCAGCGGCCGTAATGCGAGGGCGCATAGCCCCAGGGTGCATTGTCGACCCAGGTCCAGCCCCATGGCGCGATCCACGTCCAGCGCCCGTCGCTGTACGGCGCCCAGCCGGCCGGCACCGTGCTGGGCAGCCACAGGGGGCCGTATTCCGCATCGTCCTGCCAGGCGCCGTAGCGGTCCAGCTCTTCATACCCTGTCGTATCGTCCGTGACATAGCGCAAGGCCGGCGCGGCGGCGGGCAAGGCTTCGGGCCAATTGTCGAAGGCGATCCGCTGCAAGGCGCCCGTGCGCAATTCTTCGTCCGTCAGTTCGGCGCGCTTGCCTGCACGCAAGGTCACGCTGCCCGTCGCGCCATCCACGTCGGCCGCCCCGTCGAGCACGCTGACGACGCTGGTGCCGGGCTGGCGCCCCGCCTCGATGCGCACCCAGCCCGGCTGGGTCAGGATCACGCGGGCCTGGGCCGTGGTCAGCTCGAAGCCGCGCAGCGCGTCGGGATTGCGCACGCGCACGCTGACCGTGCCATAGCTGAGGTGCAATTTGAAACTGTCGTCATCGAGTTCGCTCACTTCCAGCTCGGAATCGCCATCGAGGCGCACGGCGGCCGCGCCCACGCGCAATTCCGCCAGCGCGCCGCGCATGGTGCTCAAGCGGTTATCCGTCGTGACGGGCCAGTTCAGCAGGGCATTTTGCGCCTCGCCATCGCCGGCGCGCACCAGCACCTGCCCTTCGACGGTGGAAATGCGGCCCACGCGGGCAGGCGGATCTTCGGCCAGGGCCAGGGAGCACGCCGACGACAGCAACACGGCGCACACGGTATTGAGGAAGGGGAAAGACAGGATCGGACGCATGGCAGCGCTCCAGGCAGGACTTACAAGGATGACATGCCCGATTACATCCGCATTGGGCGGGCATCGCAAGCGGGCTTACAAATGTTTGCAACTTGCTCTGCCTCAGGACGCCGCCTGGCCACCGCGCTTGACGAAGAACAATGCCGTGCCGACGGCCATCAGCAAGCCGCCAAAGAAGCGGTTCTGCTTTTTCACGGCCTTGGCATCGCGGAAAAAACGCTGCATCGAGGAAGCCAGGAAGGCGTAACTGTGCATGACGATCTGGTCGATCGTGCACATGGTGACGGCCAGGATCAGCAATTGCGGCAGCAGGGGCGAAGTTGGACTGATGAATTGCGGCAATACCGCCACCATGAAAATGATGCCCTTCGGATTCGTCACATTGGTGAGAAAGCCCGTCAGCACGCGCCGGCCCGTGGGCGGCACCACGGCGTCGGCGTGCAGCTCACCCGCCACCGCCACCTTGGCGCGCCACTGCGACAGGCCCAGGTAGATCAGGTACAGGGCGCCCACCGTCTTGACGATATTGAACGCCACTTCGGAAGCCAGCAGCAAGGAGCCCACGCCGGCGCCGGCGATGCCCAGCACCACCAGCAGCCCCAGCTGCAGGCCGAGAATCGTGGCGCTGGCCTTCTTCACCCCGTACGACAGGCCGTGCGACATCGACAGCACGGCGCCCGAGCCGGGCGAGACGGCGATGATGGAGGCGGCGATGACAAAGGTGATCCAGGTGGCAAAGGACATGCGGTTTCCATAAAAATGATGGTGATGAGCAATTTTAACCCGCTCAGTGCGGCCTTGCCGGCCATCCCTGGGGTAAGATCGCAGTCACACCTTAGCCACATCGTTCCTTGCCGTACAACCAAGAATAACATCATGAAAAACAACACTTTCCTCGCTCCAATATTCCCTGCCACCACCGTGGGAGCGCGCTGAGATGGCCGGCTCCAGCCTGCTGGCCCTGCTCGACGACATCGCCAGCATCCTCGATGACGTTTCCCTGATGACCAAGGTGGCCGCCAAGAAGACGGCCGGCGTGCTCGGTGACGACCTGGCCCTGAACGCGCAGCAAGTGGCCGGCGTGCGCGCCGAGCGCGAACTGCCCGTGGTGTGGGCCGTCGCCGTCGGTTCGCTGAAGAACAAGGCCATCCTCGTGCCCGCCGCGCTGGCCATCAGCGCGTTTGCGCCGTGGGCCATCACGCCGCTCTTGATGGTAGGAGGCGCCTACCTGTGCTTCGAGGGTTTTGAGAAGATCGCGCATAAGTATTTGCACCCGGACGACAGCCACAAGGCCGAGCTGGCGCAGGCGCTGCGCGACCCGCAGGTCGACCTCGTCGCGCTGGAAAAAGACAAGATCAAGGGCGCCATCCGCACCGATTTCATCTTGTCGGCGGAAATCATCGTCATCGCCCTGGGCACGGTGGCCGCGGCCACCTTCGCCGAGCAGGTGGCCGTCGTCGTCGGCATCGCCCTGCTCATGACGGTGGGCGTGTATGGCCTGGTCGCCGGTATCGTCAAGCTCGATGATGCGGGCTTTTACCTGGCCGCGCGCAAGGGCGCGGGCGCGCTGATGGATGGCGTGCGCGGCTTTGGCCGCATGCTCGTGTCAGCGGCGCCGAAACTGATGAAATTTCTGTCCGTGGTGGGCACCCTGGCCATGTTCATGGTCGGCGGCGGCATCCTGACGCACGGCTGGCCATGGGCCAGCGGCATGCTGCACCATGTGGAAGCCGCCGTCGGCGGCGTGGCCGGCATCGGCCCCGTGCTGGCCGCCGTCACGCCCAGCCTGATCAATGCGGTGGCAGGCCTCATCGCCGGTGGCCTGGTGCTGGCCGGCGTCACGGCCGTGTCGGCTTTGTTGCGCATGATCAAGCCAAGCAAATAGACTTTCTGGTCTGATGGGGCGGCAGGCGCATCCGTGCCTGCCGCCCCGGCCATGCCGGCGGCGCCCGCTGCCCATGGAGACCCTATGCATGCTTCCCCCGCCCCACGCCCCAGCAGCGCCTTTATCGGCGCCTCCTGGGCGGCATTGCTGATCGGCATCGTCACCTACCTGTCCGGCCTGTGGAACGCCGGCATGGCCCTCAACGAGAAGGGCTATTACTTCACCATCCTCATGTATGGCCTGTTCGCCGCCATCTCGCTGCAAAAATCCGTGCGCGACCGTAACGAAGGCATCGCCGTGACGGGGATATACTTTGGCCTGTGCTGGATTTCCGTGCTGCTGGCCTTGCTGTTATTGACTGTGGGCCTGTGGAACGCTAATCTGCAAAATAGCGAGAAAGGGTTTTATGCGATGGCATTCCTGCTGAGCCTGTTTGCAGCCGTGGCAGTGCAAAAGAATGTGCGCGACGTGGCACGGGCCGCGCCAGCCACCTCTGCCGAGGCGCCGGGAACTTAAACACCAGCGGGGCATCTATTCCTGTATCCATGTCGGGAGAGGATGATGAGCGACCAGCAGAAACGTTTGCAAATGGCACTGGAGGCGGCGCACATGGCGATCTGGGATTCGCGCATCGTCGCTGGCGAGGTCATCGACGGCACGGTCAGCTGGTCGGCCAAGGGCGCCACCTTGCTGGGCCTGGAAGAGCGGGCGCTGACGCAGCCATTCCGCAGATTTCTCGACTGCGTGCACGCCGGCGACCGCGACAAGGTGATCAAAGTGCTGCAGGACGGCGTGCGCCGGCGCGGCGGCTACGCCCTGCAATACCGCGTCGTCTGGCCCGATGGCAGCGAACACTGGCTGGCGGCCAAGGCGCACATCTTCATGGATGCCGGCGGCCAGCCCGAACGCACCCTGGGCATCATTTGGGATATCACCGAGCACATGGCGCGCGAACTGATGATCGCCGAACGCAAGGAACTGGCCGAAGTGACGCTCAGTTCCATCGGCGATGGCGTCATCACCACCGATCCGTTCGGCAAGACGCGCTACCTGAACCGGGTGGCCGAGCAATTGACGGGCTGGAGCAACGAGCTGGCCCAGGGCCTGGATATCTGGGAAACCCTGAACCTCGTCGATGAACACACGGGAGAGCCGCTCGAACACGTGGCCATCAAATGCTTGCGCCAGCGCCAGGCCATCGGCATTTCCACGCACGCGCAGCTGGTCACGCGCGACGGGCGGCGCATCGCTGTGGAAGAGTCCGCCGCGCCCATCTGGTCGCGCAATGGCGACATCCTCGGCGCCGTCGTCGTGTTCCGCGACGTCAGCCACGAGCGCAAGCTGAGCCAGCAATTGTCGTGGCACGCCACGCACGACACCCTGACAGGCCTGATCAACCGGCGCGAATTCGAGCACCTGGTGGCTGGCGCCCTGCACACGGCCAAGCAGGATGGCCACGTGCATGCGCTGCTGTACCTGGACCTGGACCAGTTCAAGGTCATCAACGATACCTGCGGCCATGGCGCCGGCGACGTGTTGCTGCAGCTGCTGGCGAAGATGCTGCAGGCACAAATGCGCGACAGCGACATCCTGGCGCGCCTGGGCGGCGACGAACTGGGCGTGCTGCTGCCGCACTGTCCGCTCGACCACGCGCGCGTCATCGGCGAACAGCTGCGCCAGTCCATCCGCGATTTCCGTTTCGCCTGGGATAGCCGCAGCTTCGAGCTGGGCGTGAGCATCGGCATGGTGGAAATCAGCCAGGACAGCAAGTCCATGAGCGAGCTGCTGAGCGCGGCCGACCAGGCTTGCTACCTGGCCAAGGAGCAGGGCCGCAACCGCATCCACGTCTACCAGGAGTCCGACGTCATGCTGGCCCAGCGGCATGGCGAAATGCTGTGGATCTCGCGCCTGAACGAAGCGTTCGCCCACGATTATTTCCGCCTGTACGCCATGCCCATCGTGCACCTGCACGACAGCCAGGAACACCACGACGAAGTGCTGATCCGCATCCGCAACAGCAAGGGCGATTTGATACTGCCCGGCGCCTTCATCCCGGCTGCAGAACGCTACGACATGATGCTGTCCATCGACCGCTGGGTCATCCGTGCCGTCTGCGCACATATCGAGAGCGTGCGCGACAGCCTGCCGCCTTTGGCCGCGCTGGCGGAAAGCCGGCGCCGCGCACCGGCCCTGTATTCCGTCAACCTGTCGGGCATGTCGCTGGCCGATGCCGGCTTGCACGATTACATCACCGAGCAGTTCGTGCAGTTCGCCATCGCGCCCGAGCAGATCTGCTTTGAAATTACGGAAACGGCCGTCATCGCCAACCTGCCCAAGGCGCAAGTGTTCATGCGCCAGCTCAAGGCCCTGGGCTGCCGCTTCTCGCTCGATGACTTTGGCAGCGGCTTTTCCTCGTTCGGCTACCTGAAAGCGCTGCCCGTCGACTATCTCAAGATCGACGGCGTTTTCGTGCGCGACATCGCCACCAACGCCATCAACCGCGCCATGGTCAAGGCCATCAATGAAGTGGGGCACGTGATGGGCCTCAAAACGGTGGCCGAATACGTGGAAGACGCGGCCACCCTGGCCGTCATCCGCGAACTGGGCATCGACTACGCGCAAGGCTACGCCGTGGGCAACCTGCGGCCGCTGACGGCGGGCGTGGATTAGCCGCCAGCGGCAATCAGTATCTTTAAAGCAATGCCGCATTGCTATCGCTAAATGCGTGCAAGCACGACCAATCTTGAGGATTTTGATCTACATCAATAAATTTGCGCAGGCGACTCCTTACACTGATCTCCATTCTTGCAATCGTGCAAGTCTTACTCACCAATTGCCTATTTAACTGATCAGGAAGCCGCGACCATGCGACAAAATTTGCCAGTGACTAACCGTGAAGTCCTCGTCCTGGACGATCAGGCCATCGTGTCGAAAACGGATATGAACGGCAATATCGTCTATGTGAACCCCTACTTCAGCCAGGTCAGCGGCTTCAGCGAGGCCGAGCTGCTCGGTTCGCCCCAGAACATCGTGCGCCACCCGGACATGCCGGCCGAAGCGTTTGCCGACCTGTGGACCTCGATCCAGGCCGGCACGCCATGGACGGGCCTGGTCAAGAACCGCTGCAAGAACGGCGATTTTTACTGGGTGCGCGCCAACGTCACGCCCATCCGCGAAGCGGGCAAGACCATCGGCTACATGTCCGTGCGCGTGAAAGCGGACAAGGACCAGGTCAAGGCAGCCGAAGAAGCCTATGCGGCCATCCGCAACAAGGAAGGCGGCAACATCGTCATCAAGAACGGGCAAATCGTGCGCCCTGGTCTGGCACACCTGCTGCATAACCTGACGCACATGTCGCTCAACCTGCGCATCTGGGCCGCCACCTCCATCGTCAACTGTTTGCAATTGCTGGTGTGCGTCATCAGCCTGTTCGCCAGCGGCGGCAAGATCACCAATTACGCCATCTTCGGCGCCACCCTGTTCGGCTTCCTGATCAACGTTTTCCTCTGGTACACCTTGCGCATGTCCGTGCTCAAGCCGCTGGGCAAGGCCCTGAACGGCGCACGCGCCATCGCCGCCGGCGACCTGTCGGGCAGTTTTGAAACGGAAAGCACGGATGAAGTGGGGCAATTGCTGCGCGCGCTGCAACAGATGAACAGCAACCTGATCGCCACCATCCGCGACGTGCGCATCAACGTGGAAACCATGGCCGTGGCCACCAAGCAAATCGCCGTCGGCAATATGGACCTGTCGGGCCGCACGGAATCGCAGGCCGCCAGCCTGGAAGAGACGGCCTCGAGCATCGAGGAATTCTCGTCGACCGTGAAACAGAATGCGGACAACTCGGTGCAAGCAAATGAACTGGCCGTGGCCGCCTCGAAAGTGGCCGTGCAGGGCGGCGAGATCGTTGCCGAAGTGATCACCACCATGGACGAGATCAACACCTCGTCGAAGAAAATCGTCGACATCATCGCCTTGATCGAAGGCATCGCCTTCCAGACCAACATCCTGGCCCTGAATGCGGCCGTGGAAGCGGCGCGCGCCGGCGAGCAGGGCAGGGGCTTCGCCGTCGTGGCAGGCGAAGTGCGCAACCTGGCGCAGCGCTCGTCCGTGGCAGCCAAGGATATCAAGCAACTCATTGAAATTTCCGTCGGCAAAGTGGGCGCCGGCATGCTGCAGGTGAACCGCGCCGGCGCCACCATGGAGCAGGTGGTCAGCTCCGTCAAGCAGGTGACGGCCATCATGCAGGAAATTTCCATCGCTTCGCGCGAACAGAGCATCGGCGTCGACCAGGTCAACCAGGCCATCGCCCACATGGACCAGGTGACGCAGCAGAACGCGGCCCTGGTGGAAGAAGCCGCCGCGGCCGCCACGCGCCTGGCGGAAGAAGCTGCCAGCCTGTCGCAAGCCGTAAGCCTGTTCAATTTCGGCAAGATGCCGCCACCGCGCCGCGTCGCCATGCCTGGCGGCAAGTCGGGCGCTGCAGGCGCCGCGAACGCCGGCAAACCCGCCATGAAACGCCTGGCCGCCTAAACCTTTCAAGACTTTACACACATCATGCCTACACTACTCAGCAGTGCTTCCGCCGACCTGGACGCCGTCGTCGAATTCGACCCGGTCATCATCGGCAAGATGAGCCAGTCCGGCCCCCGCTACACGTCCTACCCGACCGCCGACCGTTTCAATGCGGAATTTGGCTACGGCAACTTCCTCGAAGCGCTGGCCGCCCTGCGCATGCGCGGCGGCCGCCGTCCGCTGTCGCTGTACGTGCACGTGCCGTTCTGCGACACCCTGTGCTACTACTGCGCCTGCAACAAGATCATCACGAAAGACCGCAGCAAGGCGGCCACCTATCTCAGCTATTTAAAACAGGAAATCGCCATGCAGGGCAAGCTGTTTGCCGGCATGAACCAAATCGAGCAATTGCACTTCGGCGGCGGCACACCGACTTACCTGAGCGAAAAGCAGATGGATGAACTGATGGCGCATTTGCGCCAGCATTTCGAGTTTGCTTCCGATGAAGACGGCGAATATTCGATCGAGATCGACCCGCGCACCGTCTCGCGCGAGCGCGTGTTTTCGCTGCGCGCGCAAGGTTTTAATCGCATCAGCCTGGGCGTGCAGGATTTCGATGCCGACGTGCAAAAGGCCGTCAACCGCATCCAGCCGGAAGCGGAAACGGTGGCCATCATGCAGGCGGCGCGCGACGCGGGTTTCCGCTCGATCAGCATCGACCTGATCTATGGCTTGCCGAAACAGAACCTGGAAACGATGACGGAAACCCTGCGCAAGGTGATCAACGCCAGCCCCGACCGCATCGCCCTGTACCACTACGCGCACATGCCGCATTTGTTCAAGCCGCAGCGCCGCATCCTCGACGCCGACATGCCCGACAGCGCCACCAAGCTGGCCATGCTGGGCCTGTGCATCGCGCGCCTGACGGCCGCCGGCTATGTCTACATCGGCATGGACCATTTCGCCAAGCCGACGGACGACCTGGCCGTGGCGCAGCGCCAGGGACGCTTGCACCGCAACTTCCAGGGCTATTCGACGCGCGCGGAAGCGGACCTGATCGCCTGCGGCGTATCGGCCATCAGTTCCGTCGGCGCCGTCTACAGCCAGAATGAAAAGACGCTGGACGCATACTACGAAAAACTCGACGAAGGCGTGCTGCCGATCGCGCGCGGCATCAAGCTCGATACGGACGATTTATTGCGCCGTATCATCATCCAGATGCTGATGTGCAATTTCGAATTGTCGATCGCCACCATCGAGCAAGCGCACCCCGTGAAATTCCGCAGCTATTTCGCCGCCGAACTGGACAAGCTGCGCGAACTGGCGCGCGACGGTTTGCTCGTCATCGAGGAAGACTGGCTGACGGTGACGCCGAAAGGGCGCTTGTTGATCCGCAATATCTGCATGGTCTTCGACCGCTACCTGACCCTGGCGCGCGCCAACACGGCGCCGGACGCGGTGCAGCCGCTGCGCTACTCGAAAACGGTGTAGCGCAGCGCGATGAATGCCCTCAGCCTCGTGCCCATGTTCCTGGTCGGTCTGGCCGGCAGCGTGCACTGCATCGGCATGTGCGGCGGCATCGTCGGCGCCCTGTCGCTGGGCGGCGGCGCAGCGGCGGCGCCCACGCGTCCCGTGATCGCCATCGCCGTGGCGCGCCCGGCATTGCAGACAAGCTTGCAGACGAATGTGCTGCGCGTGCTGGCCTACAACGGCGGGCGCATACTCAGCTACATGCTGGCCGGCGCCATGGCCGGCAGCCTGGCGGGCGCGGGCATGCTGCACCTGGCGTCACTGCAAGTGGCCGGCTACTGGCTGGCCAACCTGATGCTCGTCGCCCTGGGCCTGTACCTGATGGATGCCTGGCGCGGCCTGGCGCATCTGGAAGCGGCCGGCAACGTCGTCTGGCGCCGCGTGCGGCCCCTGTTGAAACCGCTGATGCCGATGGATACGCCGTTAAAAGCGCTGGCCGTGGGCGGGCTGTGGGGCTGGGTGCCGTGCGGCATGGTCTACAGCGCGCTGCTGATGGCCATGCTGCAAGGCTCGGCGCTGAACGGCGCGGCCACGATGGCCGCCTTCGGCCTGGGCACCCTGCCCACCCTGCTGGGCATGGGCTTGCTGGGTACGCGGCTGCGCGCGCAGATGCAGCGCCGTCCCGTGCGCATCGCCAGCGGCTTGCTGGTGCTGGGCTTTGGCCTGCTGGGCCTGCTGCGCGCCGCGCATGGCGTGTCGCTGGGCTGGCTCGACGCCCTGTGCGTCACGGGCCATCCATGAAAAGACGCATGAAAACAAACCTATGAATGCTGTTTTACAACCCTCCGCCTGCTTCCATTGCGGCTTGCCCGTCCCGAGCGGTTCCAGCTGGAACGTCACCATCGACGACGTGCCGCGCGCCATGTGCTGCCCCGGCTGCGAAGCTGTGGCGCAAACCATCGTCGACATCGGCCAGAGCGCGTACTACCGCGACCGCGACGAATATGCCGTCAACGCGGCTGATGCGACCATGGTGCCGCCCGAGCTGCGCCTGTACAGCAATGATGACGCGCAATTCGCGCGCGACGCCAGCAGCTGCGAAGCGACCCTGTCCGTCGAAGGCATCCGCTGCGCCGCTTGCGTCTGGCTGATCGAGCGCCAGCTGACGCGTCTGCCCGGCGTACAGGCGGCCAGCCTGAACGTCGCCACGGAGCGCCTGTACGTGCGCTGGAGCCGCGCCGAATGCGAACCGGGCGACATCCTGCAAGCCGTGCGGCAAGTCGGCTACACGGCCTATCCGTATGATGCCGTGCGCCATGGCGAGCGCCTGCAAAAGGCCAGCAAGACCCTGGGCCGCCAGCTGTTCGTGGCCGGTCTGTCGATGATGCAGGTCATGATGTACGTGGCGCCCGCCTACCTGGCCGAGGATGGCACCCTGGATGACAATATGGCCAGCCTGATGCGCTGGGCCAGTTTGCTGCTCACCTTGCCCGCCATCTGCTACTCCGCCATGCCGTTTTTCCAGGGCGCCTGGGCCAGCTTGCGCGCGCACACCCTGGGCATGGACGTGCCCGTGGCGCTGGGCATCCTGGCAGCCTTCTTCGGTAGCGTGGTGGCGACCTTTACGGGCCGCGGCGAGGTGTATTACGACTCGGCCACGATGTTTATCTTCCTGCTGCTGTGCAGCCGCTATTTCGAGCTGCAGGCGCGACGCAAGGCCGCCTCGGCCCTTGAGCGCCTGCAGCACGCCTTGCCCGCCTCGGCCTCGCTGATGGCGGGCTTCCCGGACCACCGCGCCACCACCCTGGTGCCGGCCGGCAGCCTGGCCGTCGGTGACATCATCCTGGTGAAACCGGGCGAGGCGATCGCCGCCGACAGCGTCATCGTCGAGGGGAGCAGTGCGCTGGACCTGTCGCTGCTGACGGGCGAAAGCGCGGCGCAGCGCAGGAAAATGGGCGAACAGGTGCCGGGCGGGGCGATCAACGCCAGTGCGGCGCTCATCTTGCGCGTATTGAAACCGGCGCGCGAAAGCACCCTGTCCGATTTATTGAAACTGATCGAGCGGGCCGGCAGCGGCAAGCCGCAGATCGCGCAGTGGGCCGACAAGGTCGCCGCCTGGTTCGTGCTGGGCCTGCTGCTGTTTGCCATCGCCGTGTTCGCCTTCTGGAGCTGGCATGACCCAGCCCAAGCCTGGCCCGTGGCCATTGCCGTGCTGGTCGTGTCGTGCCCGTGTGCGCTTTCTCTGGCCACACCGACGGCGCTGGCGGCCGCCACCGACAGCCTGTTGCGGCGCGGCGTGCTGATCGTCCAGCCACACGTACTGGAAACCTTGCACCGCGCCACCCACATCGTCTTCGACAAGACGGGCACCCTGACCCTGGGCCGGCCCGTGCTGCGGCAAATCGAGGGACTCGGCAGCATGGGCGAGGACGCGTGCCTGCAGGTGGCCGCCGCGCTGGAAGCGGGCAGCGCCCATCCGCTGGCGCAGGCGATACTGGCAGCAGCCAAGGAACAGCCACGCACGCACGCGGAACAGTTGCAGGAAGTACAGGGCCAGGGCCTCGAAGGCAGCGTCGATGGTGTGCGCTACCGCCTGGGCAATGCGGCCTTTGTCGCCGCCATCGCCGGCCCGCCGCTGGGCGATACGGCCGTCGGCATGCAGGGCATGACGCCGCTGTACCTGGGCACGCAGGGGCGCTGGCTGACGCGCTTCCTGCTCAGTGACGCACTGCGCCCGGAAGCGCGCGAAGTGGTCGCGTATTTCCACCGGCGCGGCAAGCAAGTCGTGCTGCTCAGTGGCGACCAGGAAGCGCTGACGCAAAGCGTGGCGACGGAACTGGGCATCAACACGGCCTGCGGCGAATGCCTGCCCGATGAAAAGCTCGATTTCGTGCAGCAACTGCAGGCCACGGGCGCCGTGGTGGCGATGGTGGGCGACGGCATCAACGACGCCGCCGTGCTGAGCGGCGCCGACGTGTCCTTCGCCATGGGTTCCGGCGCCGCGCTGGCGCAGGCCCATGCGGACACGGTGCTGCTGTCAAGCCAACTGGTTTCCGTGCTCGACACGGCGAAAACGGCGGCGCGCAGCATGCGCATCATCCGCGAAAACCTCGCTTGGGCAACCCTGTACAATCTGACGGCCATCCCGGCCGCCGCGCTGGGTTTTTTGAACCCCTGGCTGTCCGGCGTCGGCATGGCTGCCAGCTCGGCCGTCGTCATCGCCAACGCCCTGCGCCTGCGGAAAGTCTAATGGAAGCTCTTTACCTCCTGATCCCCTTGAGCGTCGTGGTCGTCTTCATCGCCCTGTGGGTGTATTTCACGGCGTCCGACAGCGGCCAGTTCGACGACCTCGTCGGACCGGGCCTGCGCGTGTTGCAGGACGACGATACGATGGCCAAGCCGCCGACGCCCGGCGAACCGCATCCCTGACCCCACCAGCCCGGCTGGCGTCCCGCACGCCATGCCGGCGCGTCTGCCCCTCATCCCTCCTGATTGCAGGGATCTTGCATGGCTTTTTTGACGGGAATTTGATCGAGATATCACTTTATTTCGATGCCAGTTCGCTACGCTTATTTCATCCGGGGAATTTTGATCCACATCAAAGTTTTTTCGCGGTCAAACACTTACTCTCTGGCCACCATCATAAATAGTAATTCCAGGGAGAGTCTTTGTGGATCAATCGCTGAACTATAACTACAAGATCGTGAAGCAATTCGCGGTCGCTACTGTGGTATGGGGCATCATCGGCATGCTGGTTGGCGTTATCATCGCCGCTCAGCTGGCCTGGCCTGCCCTGAACCTCGATATACCATGGCTGACATACGGACGCTTGCGTCCGCTGCACACGAATGCGGTGATTTTCGCCTTCGGCATCTGCGGCCTGTTCGCTACCTCGTACTACGTTGTCCAACGCACCTGCCAGGTGCGCCTGTTTTCCGACAAACTGGCCGCCTTCACCTTCTGGGGCTGGCAAGCGGTGATCCTGTGCGCCGTCGTCACCCTGCCCATGGGCATGACACGCGGCAAGGAATACGCGGAACTGGAATGGCCTATCGCCATCCTCATCGCCATCGTCTGGATCGCCTACGCCATCGTGTTCTTCGGCACCCTGATCAAGCGCAAGGTAAAACACATCTACGTGGCCAACTGGTTCTTCGGTGCCTACATCCTGGCCGTGACGATTTTGCACGTGGTCAATGGCGCCGTCATGCCAGCCTCGTTCACCAAGTCGTATTCCGCGTATGCGGGCGTGCAGGACGCCATGATCCAGTGGTGGTACGGCCATAATGCGGTGGGTTTCATCCTGACCGCCGGCTACCTGGGCATGGTTTACTACTTCATCCCGAAACAGGCCGAGCGCCCCGTGTACTCGTACCGTTTGTCGATCGTCCACTTCTGGGCGCTGATCTTCACCTACATGTGGGCGGGCCCGCATCACCTGCACTACACGGCATTGCCTGACTGGACGCAATCGATCGGCATGGTCTTCTCGCTGGTCCTGCTGGCACCAAGCTGGGGCGGCATGATCAACGGCATCATGACCCTGTCGGGCGCCTGGCACAAGCTGCGCACCGATCCGATCCTGAAATTCATGATCGTCTCGCTGTCGTTCTACGGCATCGCCACCTTCGAAGGTCCGATGATGTCGATCAAGACCATCAACTCGCTGTCGCACTACACCGACTGGACCGTTGCCCACGTGCATGCGGGCGCTCTGGGCTGGGTGGGCTTCATCACCATGGGTTCGATCTACTATCTGCTGCCACGCCTGGCGGGCCGCACGCAGATGCACAGCACGCGCCTGGTCGACGTGCACTTCTGGGTGGCCACCATCGGCATCGTGCTGTACATCGCCGCCATGTGGATCGCCGGCGTGATGCAGGGTCTGATGTGGCGCGCGGTCAATCCGGACGGCACCCTGACCTACACCTTTGTCGAGAGCGTGAAAGCGACGTATCCGTACTACGTGGTGCGCGTGGCCGGTGGCCTGCTGTACCTGTCGGGTATGTGCATCATGGGCTACAACACCTGGATGACCTTGCGCGGCAGCAAACTCCCCGTCGCCCGCATTCCGGAACTGAACGCGGCGCACGCCTGATAGGAGCATAAGCAAATGAAATTTTCACATGCATGGATTGAGAGAAACCCCTGGCTGCTGATCGCCCTGGTCACGGTAGTGATCAGCATCGGCGGCGCCGTCGAGATCGTTCCCCTGTTCTTCCAGAAGAGCACGACGGAGCCGGTCGCCGGCCTGAAGCCGTATTCGCCGCTGCGCCTGGCGGGCCGCGACATTTACGTGCGCGAAGGCTGCTACAACTGCCACTCGCAGATGGTGCGTCCGCTGCGCGCGGAAACGGAACGCTATGGCCACTATTCGGTCGCTGGCGAATTCGTCTACGACCATCCGTTCCAGTGGGGTTCCAAGCGCACGGGGCCCGACCTGGCCCGCGTGGGCGCGCGCTACAGCGACGAATGGCACCGCACGCACTTGAACAACCCGCGCGACGTGGTGCCCGAGTCGAACATGCCGTCCTACCCCTGGCTGGCGAAGACCAAGCTGGTGCCTGACGAAATCATGCCGAAGATGCGCGCCCTGAAACGCCTGGGCCAGCCGTACAGCGATGAAGAGATCGCCGCCGGCCCCGCGCAGCTGCAGGACAAGACGGAAGAAGACGCCCTGGTCGCCTATCTGCAAGGCCTCGGTACATTAATCAAAACAAGGAATTAGCATGGCAATCGAAAACCTGTTTGACAGCGCCAGCAGCGTCATGACGGTGGTTTCCTTTACGACGTTCGTGGGCATCCTGTGGTGGACGTTCAGCCGCAGCAACAGCGACTTCGACGCGGCGGCACGCCTGCCGTTCGCCGATGACGCGCTCGACTATCCGGCCGAGGCCGAGATGAACCTGGCGAAGGAGCATCACCATGGCTGACTTTACCAATGGCTTCTGGAATATCTACATCGTCGTGCTGTCCCTGCTGGGCATCATCGGCTGCGGCGTGCTGCTGTACTCGCAGTCGAAAATCAAAGTGGTCGAGGGCGCCCCTGCCGACGGCACCACGGGCCACGTCTGGGACGAGGACTTGAAGGAACTCAACACGCCGATGCCGCGCTGGTGGATGTGGTTGTTCTACATCACCATCGTCTTCGCCCTGGCCTACCTGTTCCTGTATCCAGGCCTGGGCACCTATGCCGGCAGCCTGGGCTGGAAATCGACGGGCCAGTACGAGGAAGAGCTGAAGAAGGCGGAAGCCGACTACGGTCCCCTGTTCAACAAGTACCTGAGCCAGGACTTGAAGACGGTGGCCGCCGATCCGCAGGCGCAAGCCATCGGCCAGCGTTTGTTCCTGACCTACTGCGCGCAATGCCACGGTTCGGATGCGCGCGGCAACAAGGGCTTCCCCAACCTGACGGACAAGGACTGGCTGTATGGCGGCGAACCCGACATCATCAAGACCACCATCCTGCACGGCCGCAATGGGCAGATGCCACCGATGGGCGCCGCCCTGGGCTCCGAAAAGGATGTCGAGAACGTGGCCCATTATGTGCTGAGCCTGTCCGGTTCGACCTCGGATCCCGTCAAGTCGGTGCTGGGCAAGGCCAAGTTTGGCGCCTGCATGGCCTGTCATGGTGCCGATGCCAAGGGTAACCAGATGCTCGGCGCGCCGAACCTGACGGACAAGACCTGGCTGTACGGCGGCAGCGCCGACACCATCATGGAAACCGTACGCAAGGGACGCAGCAACACCATGCCGGCCTTCAGCGATTTCCTCGGCGAATCCAAGGTACACGTGCTGTCGGCGTATGTCTGGAGCCTGTCGAATCCGCAGGCACCCGCCAAGTAAAAATGGAACCTCAAGTCATCAAGATGTATGCGGCCCGCGAGCAGATCTACCCTCGCGAGGCCAAAGGACGCTACGCTACCTGGCGATGGGTATGCGTATGGCTTACCCAGCTGGCGTTCTACGGCTTGCCGTGGTTGACCTGGAATGGCAGGCAAGCCCTGCTGTTCGATTTGACCACGCGCAAGTTCTACATTTTCGGCGTCGTGCTGTGGCCCCAGGATTTCATCTATCTGGCGGCCCTGCTGATCATCTGTGCGTATTTGTTGTTCCTCGTCACGGCCATTGCCGGGCGGGTGTGGTGCGGGTTCTCTTGCCCGCAAACGGTATACACGGAAATTTTCCTGTGGGTCGAACGCCACATCGAGGGCACGCGCAGCGCGCGCATGGCCCTCGACAAGCAGGGCCCCTCCGTGCGCAAGGCGTTCAAGAAGACGGCCAAGCACCTGACATGGGGCGCCATCGCCCTGTGGACGGGCTTTACCTTTGTCGGCTACTTCACGCCGATCAAGGAACTGGCGCAGTCGGTGACCACCCTGAACTTCGGTCCCTGGGAATGGTTCTGGGTCTTGTTCTACAGCCTGGCAACCTACGGCAACGCGGGCTGGCTGCGCGAGCAGGTGTGCAAATACATGTGCCCCTACGCGCGCTTCCAGAGCGCCATGTTCGACCAGGACACCCTGATCATCACCTATGATGCCAAGCGCGGCGAACCACGCGGCGCCATGAGCAAGAAGGCCGGCAACAACGACAAGCTGGGCGATTGCATCGACTGTACCCTGTGCGTGCAGGTGTGTCCGACCGGTATCGATATCCGCAACGGCCTGCAGTATGAATGCATCGGTTGCGCCGCTTGCGTCGATGCCTGCAACAGCGTGATGGACAAGGTTGACCGGCCACGGGGACTGGTACGCTACAGTACCGACCATGCGATGGAAAACAACTTCAATTCGAAGCAGATACGCCAGCGCGCCATGCGCCCGCGCGTCCTGATCTACACTTCCATCCTGGCCCTGATCATCATCGCCGTATGTACGTCGCTGGCCCTGCGCACGCCCCTGAAAATGGACGTGATCCGCGACCGCGGTTCGATGGGACGCGAAGTGGAAGACGGCATGATTGAAAACGTCTACCGTCTGCAGATCATGAACACGTCGGAGCAAACCCAGCATTTCAAGATCAGCGCTTCCGGCTTGCCGGGCCTGACCTTGCTGACGCGCGAAGAAGTGACCTTGCAGCCGACGGAAACGCTGGGTTGGCCGATCCGTCTGCGCGTGCCGCACGGCGTGGGAGAGAAGGGTTCGAACAAGATTGCGATCGAATTGCACTCGCTGGACGACCCGTCGCTGCATGTGCGTGAAAGCGCGGTATTCATCGTGCCACGTTAACAAGGAAAGGCGGACGGGGACCGGGTGCCCTCGCCGCCGCCACGAAGTTGCAGGAAGGCCGGTCCCCATGCGGGGACTGGCTGATTAAACAGGAGAAATATCATGTCCGACAGTCTGAAACTGCAAGCCCCCGTTGCACCGTGGTACAAGCATCGCTGGCCATGGCTGCTGATGATCGGCCCCGGCCTGTCCGTGGTCGTCGGCAGCTTCATGGGCTATATCGCGTTTACGCAGCCCGATGCGCTGGTGGTGGGCGATTATTACAAGCAGGGCAAGGCGATCAACCAGGATTTGAAGCGCGACACGATCGCCAGCGACCTGGCCATGGATACGAGCCTGTCGTATGACGTGGCGCAAGCACGCCTGACCGGTTCCGTGCACAGCTTCGGCAAGGCTTACCAGGGTCCGCTGCAGCTGCACCTGGCGCATGCGACCCTGCCGGAAAAGGATATCAAGGTGCTGGTGCAGCCCGATGCGGCCGGCAATTTTTCCGTGGCGCTGCCGATGCTCGAGCGCAGCCGCTGGCAAGTGCTGGTGGAAAACGACAAACGCGAGTGGCGCCTGTCCGGCATCTGGACCTGGCCGCTGCAACGCAGCATCGCGCTGCATGCGGACGAAGAGCTGTAAGCCTTATTTGCAGATGTCGGTTCCGGCCGTAATGGCCTTCAGCTTGGCCGGCTGCAATATCTCGATCTCGCGGTTCGACACGCGCAGCCAGCCTTCCTTCTTGAATTTGGATAGCAGGCGGCTGACGCTCTCGATGGTCAGGCCCAGGTAGTTGCCGATTTCCTCGCGCGACATGCGCAGCTGGAAATTGCTGCCCGAATAGCCGCGCGCTTCATAGCGCGACGCCAGGTTGACGATGAAGGCGGCAAACCGCTGCGTCGCCTGCATATTGCCCAGCAACAGCATCACGCTTTGCTCGCGCGTGATTTCCTGGCTCATCATGCGGTGGAAATGGCGCAGCAGGGTCGGCATATTGCCCAGCAATTGTTCCAGGCTGGAAAACGGGATTTCACACACTTCGCTGTCTTCCAGCGCCACTGCATTACAGTGGTGGCGGTCGGCGCTGATGGCATCCATGCCCAGCAGTTCGCCCGCCATCTGAAAACCCGTCACCTGCTCTTCGCCACCGGGATTGATCTGGTACGTCTTGAAGTGCCCCAGGCGGATCGCATACAGGTTCTGGAACGAGTCACCGATGCGGAACAGCGAGGCGCCGCGCACGATCTTGCGGCGGCGGCCGATGATCTGGTCCAGCCTGTCCATGTCGCCCACATCGAGGCCCATCGGCAGGCACAATTGATGCATGCTGCAGGTCGAGCATCGCGCACGCAACGCCTCCACGTTCACGGTGGGCAAGGTGGGAGTGAGTAGCGCTTCAGTCATGTCGGTACCTTTTAGAAAATGCAACAACAAGTTTACTGCATACAGCTGCATACAGGGTTGCCGTATGCCAATTTCACCGTAATTTCGGCGAATAAACGACGTCCAGCCTTTAATTATATGGCAACATCGTCAAAAGCCCGTACGGGGCGGGCAATTTGCGCGGTGGCGCTTGCCAAGCTGGTGTATTGATAGGAAAATTCCTGACAGCATTATCTGCCGCCTGTGCCGCCCGGTACTGAAAAGGAAATCATGAAGCCTCTCGGCATCAAAGCAAAAGTCGCGCTGGCCACCAGCCTGACCTCGATCGCCATGATCGCGCTGGTCACCATGATCCAGGTGCAGCACATGCGCGACGACTTCACCCGAGTACTGCTGAGCCAGCAATCGTCCCTGATCACCCGCACCGCTGCCGAGCTCGACGACAAGCTGGGCATGCTGCTGCAGATCGTCACCCTGACGGCCCGGCAACAGCCGCCGGAATTGATCGCCCGGCCCGTCCAATTGCGCGAATACTATTCGCGCCGCTCGATGCTGGTGCTGTTCGATGACGTGCTGGTGCTCGACGCGCAGGGCGCCATCGTGGCCGACATGCCGGAAGTGGCGGGGCGCGCCGGCATCAACGTTGCCGAGCGCGAGTATTTCCAGACCGTCCTGCGCACGCGCCAGCCCATGATCACCGAACCGATGCTTGGTAAATCGAGCGGCATGCCCATCGTGCAGATGGTGGCGCCCGTGCTGGCCGCCGATGGCCGGGTGGCCGGCGTGGTGATCGGCGTGCTGCGCCTGTACAAGGACAACCTGCTGGGCCGCCTGCGCTCGGAAAAGATCGGCAAGAGCGGCTATTATTTCATCCTCACGCGCGGCGCCGTGCCGCGCTATGTGCTGCACCCCGATACGAGCCGCTTGCTGCAACCGCGCAAGCCGAACGCCAACCTGACGACGACCCAGTTGCTGAAGGAAGATGGCGAAGGCAGCATGGTCAGCACCAACAGCCGGGGCATCACGGCCGTCAACAGCTTCAAGCGCCTGAAATCCGTGAACTGGCTGCTGGCCGCCTCGCTGCCCGTCGAGGATGCCTTCGAACCGTTCGATGGCGTGCTGTACCGGCTGGTGCTGTGGAGCATCCTCGCTTCGCTGCTGGCCGCTGCCGTTCTGGGCTGGGTCACCGTGCGCCTGCTGTCGCCGCTGGTGCGCCTGCGCAACACCTTGCTGGCCCTGCGCACCAGCGGCAGCCGCTTCACCCCCGTGCCGGTACGGCAGCGCGACGAGATCGGCGAACTGACGGAAGCGTTCAACGGCCTGATGAGCGAACGCGACCGCCTGCAGCAGGAACTCGAAGCGCGCGCGGCGGAGCTGGAACAGGAACGCGACCGCGCCGAAGCGGCCAACCGCGCGAAGAGCGATTTCGTGGCCAACATGAGCCATGAAATCCGCACGCCCCTCAATGCCGTGCTGGGCATGGTGTATTTGCTGGGCAATACCAGGCTCGACACGGAACAGCGCAAGTATCTGACCATGGTGCGCGTGGCGGGCCAGTCGCTGCTGGGTATCCTCAACGACGTGCTCGACTATTCGAAGATCGAGGCGCGCCGCATGGAATTGTCGCCTGTCGAATTCGACCTCGACGAAGTCATGAATACCCTGGCCACGACGATGACGATGAATGCGGGCGAAAAGGAACTGGAACTGGCCATCGCCGTCGAACCCGACGTACCGCGGCGCCTCGTCGGCGACGCTCAGCGCCTGCAGCAAATCCTCGTCAACCTCGCCGGCAACGCCATCAAGTTCACGGAGAGCGGCGAAGTGGTGGTGGCCGTCAGCCTGGCCGAGAGCAAGAGCGAGAGCAAGAGCGAGAGCGGCCGCGCCTGGCTGCGCTTCGAAGTGCGCGACACGGGCATCGGCATGACGGAACTGCAGCAACAACAGCTGTTTTCCGCGTTTTCCCAGGGCGACCAGAGCATCACGCGGCGCTTCGGCGGCACGGGCCTGGGCCTGGCCATCAGCAAGCAGCTGATCCACATGATGGGCGGCGACATCGCCGTCGCCAGCAGCGAAGGCAAGGGCAGCCGTTTCTGGTTCAGCGTGCCCTTCGAGATGCTGGCGCAACCGGCCGAAACGCGGCGCACGCCGGCGCTGGGCCAGCTGCGCCTGCTGGTGGCCGACGACAACCGCACCACGCGCGAACTGATCGTCAAGCTGATCGAGGCGTGGGGCTGGCTGGCCGACGAAGTGGACTCCGGCTTTGCCGCCATCGAACTGTACCGCGAACGCCTGGCGCAGCAGCAACCATACGACGTGGTGCTGGCCGACTGGCACATGCCCGTCATGGACGGCCTGGCCACAGCCAAGGCCATCCGCCAGGCGGCCAGCGGCCAGCGCCAGCCCATCGTGGTGATGGTCAACGCCTTCGCCCGCAACCACCTGGAGGAAATTTCCAGCGCGGCCGAGGCCGACGTTGTGCTGATGAAGCCGATCACGGGCTCCAGCCTGTTCGATGCCCTGCACCAGGCACTGATTACCAAGAACGACGGCGGCGAGCCACGCATGCTGCACCAGCCGCTGGGCACGGAACTGGCCGGCGTGCATTTCCTGCTGGTGGAAGACAATCATTTGAACCAGGCCGTGGCGCGCGGCATCCTCGAACACATGGGCGCCACCCTGGACGTGGTGGGCGACGGCTTGCAAGCCGTGGAACGGCTGCGCACGGAAGCGTTGCGCTACGACATCGTGCTGATGGACATGCAGATGCCCGTCATGGACGGTTTCAGCGCCACCCACATCATCCGCACGGAACTGCGCCTGAACCTGCCCGTGATCGCCATGACGGCCGGCGTGCTGGCGTCCGAGCGCGAGCGCTGCATGACGGCCGGCATCAGCGACTTCATCGCCAAGCCCGTGGTGGTGGAAGAGATGATGGAAGTCATCCTGCGCCACCTGCCCAAGCGCCCGCAAGTGCAGACGGCCGAGCCGGCACGCGTCGACGATGAGGAAGTGTTTTCCATGGCGCCGCTGATGCGCGTGATGGGGCGCGATGCGAAGGGGCGCGGCGTGCTGCGGCGCATGGTGGAGGACGCGCTGAACAAGGGCATGACACCCGTGCGCGACGCCGAAACAGCGTTGCAGGCAGGCCGCCACAGCGACGTGGCGCGCATCCTGCACAGCGTGCGCGGCTCCGTCGGCACCCTGGGCACGAAACGCCTGATCCGCGCCGCCTTCGCCACCGAGGAAGCCATCGATGCGGGCCGTCTGGACGAGGTGCCGGCGCTGCTGGCGCACACGGCGCAGGAACTGGAACTGGCGCTGGCGGCGGCAGCGGATTGGTTGTCCAGGCTGAAGGATTAGCACCCAAACGCCTAAGAAAACCGTAGCGAGCGGCAGTGAGTTGTGCCTAAGAAGCGCAACCGTGCTAGAGCACGGTGAGCATCGCAGGCCGCAAATCGCGACGCGCAGTAGATTTGCTTTGGCGTTTTATGCGGGCACGCCCAGAATCACGCTGGACGCCTTGAACATCGCCGTCACATTGCTGCCCGGTTCGATGCCCAGATCGGTGCTGCTTTGATTCGTGATGATGGCGGCGATCGTGCCGCCGCGCGGCAGGTCCAGCACCACTTCCGTGTTGACGGCGCCCGTCTGCACGCGCGTCACCACCCCGGCCAGCTGGTTGCGCGCGGAAAAGCGCGCGCCATGGCTGTCCGTCACGAGGATGATCGACGAAGCCTTGATCAGCGCGAACGCTTCCGCGCCCGGCACCAGGCCCAGGCTGGCGCTGCTGCCCTGCGTGACGATGGCCACGATGTGCTGGCCGCCCGGCAATTCCAGCGTGACTTCATCGTTGACGGCGCCCTGTTTCAGTTCGGCCACCTTGCCCAGGAATTGATTGCGTGCCGTGGTTTTCATGGCCATTCTCCGTATGAGTAAAAGGTCGTCGGCGATGCCTTCCGCCTGGCTGCCCAGCTGGCGCAGGTAACGGGCATGCTCGCGCTCGATGATGCGGAAATTGTCGACCAGCTGGCGTCCCCGTGGCGTCAGCCGCGTGCCGCCGCCGCCCTTGCCGCCCGTCAGGCGCTCGACCAGCGGTTCGCCAGCCAGGTTGTTCATCGCGTCGATGGCATCCCAGGCCGCCTTGTAGCTCATCTTCACAAGCTTGGCCGCCTGCGTGATGGAGCCGCATTCGGCGATGGCACCCAGCAATTCCACCCGGCCGGCGCCGCCCAGGTTTTCTCCGCCCACCGTCATCCATACCGAGCCTTGCAGGCCAATGGCCGCTGATTTATCCAATGCGTTCACCCAATGTCATGTGTTCTTCCCTGTTATCGATCTGCCCGTCGCGCAAGTACAGCACATGCTCGCCCAGGATGCGCGCATCTTCCGGATCATGTGTGATCAGGATCATGGGTACGTCCAGGCGCTGCTGCCACTGGCTCAGTTCCAGCCGCATTTTGACACGCAGGGCCGGATCGAGGGCGGCAAACGGCTCGTCGAGCAGCAGCGCAGCCGGCTCGGCCACGAGCGCCCTCGCCAGCGCCACCCTTTGGCGCTGGCCACCGGACAACTCGTCGGGGAACTGCTGCGCCAGTTCCTGCAAGTGGAATGCGTCCAGCCAATGCTCGACCTTCTGCAATTTTTCGCGCGCGCGCGGATTGAACCAGCCGCGGCTCAGGCCAAAGCCCACGTTCTGGCGCACCGTCAGGTGCGGGAACAGCGCGTAATCCTGGAACAGATAGGCGACATTGCGCTGCTGCGGCGGCAAATTGATGCCGGCGGCGGAGTCGAACAGGGTGCGCCCGTTCAGGCGGATATGTCCTGCATCCGGTGTAAACAGTCCGGCAATGGCTTTCAGGGTCATGCTCTTGCCGGCGCCGGACGGGCCATACATGGCGATGCGCTGGCTGCTGGAGGTGCATTGCACCTGCAGGTCGAAGCGGCGTTTGCCGGAGCGCAAGGTGGCGCGGAGGTCAAGGTCGAGTTGCATAGGCATCATCATAGGCGTCATTTGTGCGCGATGCGCCCGGGTGCCAGGCGGCCAGCCGACAACAGCACCACGATGCAGACAACAGAGATAATCAGGACCAGCGTATTGGCCACTTCATCCTGACCCGCCTGCACGGCTTCAAACACGGCCACCGACAGGGTCTGCGTCTTGCCGGGGATGCTGCCGGCCACCATCAGGGTGGCGCCGAACTCGCCCAGCGCGCGTACAAAACCCAGCAGCACGCCGGCGAGGATGCCGCGCCAGGCCAGCGGTAACGTGACGCGGAAAAAGATCGCCATTTCCGAAATGCCCAGCACGCGGGCCGCCTGCTCCAGCTGGCCGTCGACGGCCTCGAAGGCGGCGCGGGCGGGCTTGAAGACGAGGGGAAAGGCGACCACGGTGGAGGCGATCACGGCGCCCTGCCACGTAAAGATGAGGTTGATGCCGAAGTTATCCTGCAGCCAGATGCCCAGCGTGCCGCGCCGGCCCAGCAGCACCAGCAGGTAATAGCCGAGCACGGTGGGCGGCATCACCATCGGCAGGGTCAACAGGGCGTCGAGCAGTTCGCGCCCGGGAAAACGCGTGCGCGCCAGCAGGTAGCCCGTACCGATGCCAAGCAACAAATTGAGCGCCGTGGCCCATGCCGCTACCTTGAGCGACAGGGCCAGCGCGGTCCAGGCGATATCCATGCAGGTGCGTACCTAAATTATGGCTTTTTGAAACCGTACTTGGCGAGAATGGCTTGTGCCGGCGCCGTCTGCAGGTAGCTGACGAAGCGCTTCGCTTCGGCCGCATTGCCGCTGCCCTTGATGGTGGCGATCGGGTACAGCACGGGCGCGTCCAATGGCACCTCCAGCACCACGTTGACCTTGTCTTTCATGATGGCCGCGTCGGTGGCGTAGACAAAGCCCGCATCGACTTCGCCGCGCGCCACGTAGTCGAGCGACTGGCGCACGTTCTGCGTGCCGATGGCCTTGGCTTGCACGGCATCCCACAGCTTCGCCTTCTTCAGCGCGCCTTCGGAGTAGCGGCCGACGGGCACGCTGGCCGGGTTGGCGATGGCCACGCGCGTCACATCTTTATGCGTCAGGTCCGTCAAACTCTTGATGCCCAGCTTGCTATCGTGCGGCACGATCAGCACCAGGCTGTTGCCGACGAAATCCATGCGGTCGGCCGGCAAGACGAAGCCCTGTTTTTGCGCCGCATCCATGGTTTCCTGGTCGGCTGAGGCAAACACGTCCACGGGCGCGCCCTTGACGATCTGTTGCAGCAGCACGCCCGAGGCGGCGAAGTTCAGGGATACCTTGCTGCCTGGATACTGCGCCTCGTAGCTTTGCGCCGCATCCTTGAACGCATTCGTCAGGCTGGCCGCGGCCGACACCACCACTTCGCCGGCAAGGGCGGAGGTGGCGGCGGTGGCCAGCAGAGCGGTGCCAAGCAGGCGGGCGAGGGAGGTGAGGCGCATGATCGTATCCTTGTAAAGTGAACGGTGAACAAGGAGCGTAATATACACTTATATATAGCGTTCTGCCATTGCATGGGTCAAGACAATGCCAATGGCATTGACAGATGCAGATGGCCGGACTATTTTTAAGAATAGAAGAATATCCACTACTTTCCAGGGTTAAACGATGGGATACGCAGCGGTACTGCTTGGCCCCTCGATGCTCCTGGCGGTCATTCTTCTGGCACTGCTCATCGAGAGGCGGCATCCCCTGCAGCAACAGCCTTCGGGTGCGTCACGCTTCAATCTGGCGTATATGGTCATCTATGCCGCCAGCGGCGCCATGCTTGCCCCGCTCACGGCCATCGTCACGGTGCAGCTTGTCAATGCAGCCGGCGGCGGGTTCATCAATCTCGACGCATCCGGCTCGATGCTGGCGCCGGCATTCATCGTGTATGCCCTCAGCATGGATTTTCTGGAATACGCCTTTCATCGCGTGCAACACCGCGTACCCGCCATGTGGGCCATGCATTCCTTCCATCACAGCGATACGACCATGAATGCCAGCACCACGACCAGGCACTATTGGGCCGAAGCGGGCATCAAGGCACTGAGTATCTATCTGCTTGCGGGGATCTTGTTCAAGACCAACATGGTGATTTTAGGAATGTACGGCATCCTGGGCTTGTATCATGTTTTTCCGCATATGAATGTCCGGGTCGGCTTTGGCCGTTACTGGATGTTGTTCAATTCACCGCAGTACCATCGCGTTCATCATTCGGCGCAAGCTGAACATTTCAACCGTAATTTCGCCGGGCTGTTCCCCGTCTTCGACCGGTTGTTCGGCACCCACCATATTCCCTGCGCGGAAGAGTATCCGCCGACGGGTCTGGACACGGGCAAGGCGCCGGGAACCTTGCTTGACGCGCTGACGTGGCCAGTGCGCAGCAAGGCCCCGTCCGCGCCCTAGACGCGCGCCACCGCCACCTCGTCGCGCCGCGCATACCGTTGCGCGATCACGGCGCAGATCATCAGCTGAATCTGGTGGAACAGCATTAGCGGCAAGATCACCATGCCCAGCGAACGCGTGGAAAACAGCACCTTGGCCATCGGTACGCCGCTGGCCAGGCTTTTCTTCGAGGCGCAAAAGACGATGGCGATTTCATCTTCCTTGTTGAACCCCAGGCGGCGGCTGACAAAAGTGGAAATACCCAGCACCAGCGCCAGCAGCAGCAGGCTGATCAGCCCCAGGGCCACCAGCGTTTCCACCGAAATCGTATGCCACAGGCCTTCGCTGACGGCTTCGCTGAAGGCCGTGTAGACCACCAGCAAGATCGAACCCTGGTCGACGTATTTCAAGGTGGCTTTATGGCGGTCGACCCAGCGGCCGATCCAGCGGCGCAGGAACTGGCCGGCCAGGAAGGGCAGCAGCAGCTGCATGACAATCGACAATACCGCGTCCACCGACGACTTGCTTTCCGCGCCCTTGGCCACCAGCAAGCCCACCAGGATGGGGGCGAGGAAAATGCCGATGAAGTTCGAGGCCGAGGCGCTGCAGATGGCGGCCGGCACGTTGCCGCGCGCCATGGCCGTCATGGCGATCGACGATTGCACGGTCGATGGCAGAGCGCACAGGAACAAGATGCCCATGTACAGGTCGGGCGTGAGGAAGGTCAGCGCCAGCGGGCGCAAGGCCAGGCCCAGCAGCGGAAACAGGACAAAGGTGCTGGCCAGCACCAGCAAGTGCAGGCGCCAGTGCATGGCGCCGGCCACCACGGCTTCGCGCGACAGCTTGGCGCCGTGCAGGAAGAACAGGGCGCCGATGGCCACCGTGGTGATGTTGCCGAAGACCACGGCCGTCTGGCCCGTGCAAGGCAGGAAAGTGGCCAGCGCCACGGTGACGAGCAGGGCGAGGGTGAAGTTATCGGGTTGCAGATTGCGCAGCAGGGCGCGTGGAGAGAAAGAAGACATGCGTGGACCTGGTAGCGGCGCAGGACAGCGCCAGTGCCTGGCATTCTACCTGCTTGCTTGGCGGCATGCCGGGAAGATGCATGCCGCCCTGTTCGCTGCTTTAAACAATGCCGCTGCTGCTCGCCCCTGCCTTCGGTGGACGCGCGACGCCACGCGCTTCGCGGTAACCGCTGCTGCGGTAGCAGGCGACCGGATCGATGGCCGCGCCCGAACGCAGGCGCGCCATGGCCAAAATCGCACTGACATCGGTACGGAATGCCTGCTTCAAGGCCTGCGCGGACGCATGCACGTCATTGCTTTCCTGCAGGTGGCGCAATCCGGCGCGGTCGACCAGCGCGGACTGGATAAAGGCGCGCTGTACCTCGACGGCGCTGCTCATCAGGCTTTCGATCGGGTCGGTCACATTGTGCGACTGGTCCAGCATGTAGGCGGGGTTAAAGGTGCTGCCTTCGCGCTCGGCCGCATCGGCCAGTTCATTGAATACCAGGAACAACTGGAACGGGTTGATGCTGCCCGAATCGAGGTCGTCGTCGCCGTATTTGCTGTCGTTGAAGTGGAAGCCGCCCAACTTGCCGAACTGCGCCAGGCGCGCGACGATCATTTCAATATTCGTATTTGGCGCATGGTGGCCCAGGTCGACCAGACATTTGGCTTTCGGGCCCAGGGTGGTGGCGCAGGCAAAGCTGGTGCCCCAGTCGGCGATGGTGGTGGCGTAGAAGGCCGGCTCGAACAGCTTGTGTTCGATGAAGATATTCCAGTCGGCGGGCAGGGCGCCGTAGATGTCGCGCATGCTGTCCAGGTAGCGCTCCAGCGCACCACGCAGATTGTGTTGGCCGGGGAAGTTGGCGCCATCGCCGACCCACACCGTCAGCGCTTTCGAACCGAGCGCGCGGCCCAGTGCTATGCATTCGATGTTGTGCTCGACCGCCTGCGCGCGCACGCTGGCGCTTTGCGAGGTCAGACTGCCGTGCTTGTAGGTGTGCTCCTGGCCCAGCTGGTCCTGGAAGGTGTTCGAATTGACGGCGTCAAAGCCCAGGCCATAGCCTTCGGCGACTTCACGCAGGGCTGCCGTGTCGCTCACTTTGTCCCATGGAAAATGCGGCGAGACGGCGGGCGTGGCTTGCGTCAGTTGATGGATGACGGCGCAGTCTTCCAGCTTTTCAAATATATTGCGCGGTTCGCCCACGCCGGGGAAACGGGCAAAGCGGGTGCCGCCGGTGCCGGCGCCCCAGGTTGGCACGGCCACGGCAAAGGTCTGCGCCAGCGCCGTCAGTTTTTCAATGTCCTGGCCGCGCCGTTCCAGCACGCCGGCCAGCGCCGCATAGTCGGCGTCGAGGTCGGACTGCAGCTTGGCATTGTGTTCGGCCACCAGGCCTTCGTTGATCATGGTGTTCATGGTTCGTCTCCTTGTGCACAGCGCGGCGCGTTGGCCGGCTGCTTTTTTATAGGACTTGATTATCGTGTAAATGCGGCCGCGTTGCCGGCATCGACATTGATGATATTGCCGGTACTCTTGGCGGCTTTTTCGCTGGACAGGAAATACACGGCTTCGGCGATGTCTTCCGGCAGCACGCTGCGTTTGAGCATGCTGCGCTGGCGGTAGAATTCCTCGATATCGTCCGAATCGATCTTGTTCGAGGCGGCCCGCTCTTCCTTCCACTTGCCATCCCAGATGCGCGAACCGCGGATCACGGCGTCGGGGTTGACCACATTGACGCGGATGCCGTACGGCGCGCCTTCCAGCGCCAGGCAACGGGCCAGGTGAATCTCGGCCGCCTTGGCGGTGCAATAAGCCGAGGCGCCACCGGAGGCCACCAGGCCATTCTTGCTGGCCACATACACCATGCTGCCGCCCAGCTGCTGCTGCTTCATGATGCGGAAGGCGGCGCGGCTGACCAGGAAGTAGCCGGTGACCAGAATCGACTGGTTGCGCTCCCACATTTCCAGGGTCGTGTCTTCCACCGGCGCCGACGAGGCGATACCCGCGTTCGACACCAGCAGGTCGACGCCGCCAAAGCGCAGCGCGGCCGCGTTCAGGATGGCCTCTACTTCATGCTCGGCCGTGATATTGGCGCGCACCGTGGCGATATTGTCGCGGCCCGCCACCTTCAGCAGCGCCTGCTCGGCTTCTTCGAGGGCACCGCCATCGATATCGGTCAGCATCACGCACGCGCCTTCCTGCAGCAGCTGACGCGCCACGGCCTGACCGATGCCGCCGGCGCCACCGGTTATCAGCGCGATGCGGCCGGCCAGGCTTTTCGGTTTCGGCATGCGCTGCAGCTTGGCTTCTTCCAGCAGCCAGTATTCGATATCGAAGGCTTCCTGTTCCGGCAGGCCGACATAGGTGTTGACGCCATTGGCGCCGCGCATCACGTTGATGGCGTTGACATAGAACTCGCCGGCGATGCGCGCCGTCGCCTTGTCCTTGGCGAACGACAGCATGCCCACGCCAGGGATCAGATAGATGATCGGGTTGGCGTCGCGCACGGCCGGGCTGTTGTCGTGCTTGCAGCGCGTATAGTAGGCGAGGTAGTCTGCGCGGTAGGCGGCCAGCGCATCGTCGAGGCCCGCCACCAGCTTGTCGAAGTCTGGGCTGGCGGGCTCGAAGTCGATCACGAACGGGCGGATCTTGGTGCGCAGGAAGTGGTCGGGGCAGGAAGTGCCGAGCGCGGCCAGCGGCAGCAAATCGTTGCTGCAAACAAAATCGAGCACATTGGCGCTGTCGTCGAAGTGGCCCAGCTTGTATTCGTCCTGGCTGATCTTGCCGCGCAGCAGGGGCATCAGCCGCTGCGCCAGCGCGGCGCGTTCTTCCGACGGCAGCGGTGCGACCTTGGCGCCGCCAAACGCCGGTTGTCTGGTATTGGCGGCCAGCCAGTCTTCGGCGCGCTTGATGATGGCCAGCGTGACTTCATAGCAGGACTTGGCCGTATCGCCCCAGGTAAACAGGCCGTGGCCTTCGAGGATGATGCCCTTCAGGTTCGGCTGCGCCTGCGATACGGCTTCCAGTTTCAGGCCCAGGTCGTAGCCGGGGCGCTGCCATGGCAGCCAGCCCAGTTCGCCTTCAAAAATCTTTTGCGTCAAAGCCTTGCTGTTGGCGCAGGCGGCGATCGCGATCACCGCATCCGGATGCATATGGTCGACATGCTTGCGCGCGATATACGCATGCAGCGGGGTATCGATACTGGCCGCGCGCGGGTTCAGGTTGAAGGTGCAATGGGGCAAATAGGCCACCATTTCGTCTTCCAGCGCCAGGCCACGGTAGCGGCCTTTCAGGGCATTGAGCTTGTCCATATACAAGGTGGAAAAGCCATCGAGCTTGATGCTGCCCAGGTCGCCACCGGAGCCTTTGACCCACAGCACTTCGGCTTGGTCGCCCGTCAGCGGATCGGTCATGGTGATCTTGGCCGAGGTATTGCCGCCGCCAAAATTGGTGATGCGCATATCCGAACCGAGCAGGTTCGAGCGGTACAGCAGCAGTTCCGGTTCGCTCAAGGTTGCGGCGTGCGCGTCGTCCCACAGCGAGGCCATTGGCGCGGGCGATTTGGTGTCCATCGTGGCGGTCATACAGTGTCTCCATTATTGGTTATGTGTGCGATTGCCATGACCGCATCTGTGTGCGGAGCAGCTGGCGGCAGCAGCGCTCAGTAGAAATCAGCGGCCTGGCCATGTCAATCAACAAGCAATCAAAACGGTGAGAGAAACGCAAATAATCATCATGTTGATCGGAACCCCGATCAGCCATTTGCGCAATGGGCAAATAATCACCATGTTGATTGATTGATTGTTGACATGGACTGCTCAACTGCTTAGGCTGGCTCACCGATAAAGAAGTCGTCCCTGGCCATTGCGCACCGCGCCGCAGCCTCCAAGGAGATGACTCAAGAGGAGACAACGTGATCAATCACAAACGCCGCAAAGGGCTGTTGAAGTTACTCGCCGAGCACACCACGGCGAGCGTCGATCAATTGGTCAACTGGCTCAATTCGTCGCCGGCCACGGTGCGGCGCGATATCGCCTGGCTGGCCGAGCGCAATCTGCTGGTGCGCACCCGTGGCGGAGCGGAAAGCCTGCCGCAAAAAAAACAGCGTACGTTTGCGCTGTCGGGCGAGACATTCCAGAACAATATCGACCGCTGCGCCGCGCAGAAACGCGCGATTGCCCGCCATGCCTGCGGCCTGTGCGCGGACGGTGACACCATCATCATCAATGGCGGCACCACCACCTATCGCATGGTGGAATTCTTGGTCGACAAGCGCCTGAAAATCCTCACCAATTCCTTCATGATGGCCGAGCGCCTGTTGATGACCAGCGAGAACGAAATCATCCTGCCAGGCGGCAAGGTCTATCGCGAGCAGAACGTCATTTTAAGCCCGTTCGACAACGACATCAGCCAGCACCATTACGCCGGGAAAATGTTCATGGGCGTGTACGGCCTGTCGATGCTGGGCCTGATGGAAGCGGACCCGATGCTGATCCAGGCCGAAAAGCGCCTGATCAGCCAGGCCGAGGAACTGATCGTGCTGGCCGACAGCAGCAAGTTCGCGCGCAAGGCCGGGCTGATCCTGTGCGGCCTGAACCGCGTGTCCTGCGTGATCACTGATACGGGCGCGTCCGATGCAGCCGTGCAGATGCTGGAGCAATCGGGCGTGAAAGTACTGGCGGTGGCGCCCGAGCAAGCCGCTGAAGCGAGCCTGCTGCAGACGGAAAAGGAATGGCAAGTCCACTAAAAAAATAATAAGAACAAGATGGCAGGGGACATGGTGTCTACCGCCACATCAATAATAAAAGGAGACGTGGCATGAAAATGAACAAAATGATGGTGGCGGTCCTGAGCACCTGCATGATGGCCTGCCTGGCCACCGGTGCCCAGGCGGCGGAAAAAATGAAGATCGCGATGGTCGTGAAGAACCTCGGCAACGGCTTTTTTGACGCCGCCCACGAAGGTGCGAACGAAGCGGCCAAGCAACTGGGCGACGTGGAAATCATTTACACGGGCCCAACCACGGCCACCGCCGAAGGCCAGATCGAAATCATCAGTTCCCTGATCAGCCAGAAGGTCAAGGCCATCGTCATTTCCGCCAACGATGCCAATGCGCTGGTGCCGATCACCAAGAAAGCCATGCAGCGCGGCATCAAGGTCATTTCCTTTGACAGCGGCATCGCCAAGGACGGCCGCCTGATGCAATTGAATCCATCGAGCCCGGCCCTGATCGGCCAGAAGCAAATTGAAATGGCGTCTGACGCCATCGGCGGCGCCGGCGAGATCGCCATCCTGTCGGCCACCGCGCAAGCGACCAACCAGAATATCTGGATCGGCGAAATGAAGAAAACGCTGGCCCAGCCCGCGTATTCGAAAATCAAGCTGGTGTCGACCGTGTATGGCGACGACCAGTCCGACAAAAGCTACCGCGAAGCGATTGGTTTGCTGCGCAGCAACCCGAACCTGAAAGCCATCATCGCCCCGACTACGGTTGGCATCAATGCGGCCGGCAAGGCCGTGGTCGATGAAAAACTGGTCGGCAAAGTGTATGTGACGGGCCTGGGCCTGCCATCGGAAATGGCCGGCCACGTGAAGAGCGGCGCCGTGAAAAGCTTTGCGATCTGGAATCCGATCGACCTGGGCTACGCCGCCACCTATGCCGCGCACCAGTTCGTGACCGGCAAGGCGACCGGCAAGGCCGGCGAATCGATTGCGGTCGGCCGCATGGGCAAGCTGACCGTCGACGCGGCAGGCGAAGCGGCGCTGGCACCACCGTTCACGTACGACAAGGATAACGTCGACAAGTTCTCGAAGATTTTCTAATACGTCGGCGGCTGTTGTCGGGTTACGCGTTCCGCTAACCCGACCTACGAAATCCTTAACTTGTGAATGGCTATGTCACAGAATCCCCCTATTTCGCAGGCCGAGGCGCCGGTATTGCGCCTGCACGGCATCTGCAAACATTTCCATGGCGTCACCGCGCTGAAAGACGTGGCGCTGACGGTGCGCGCCGGCGAAGTGATGGCGCTGATCGGCGAAAACGGCGCCGGCAAGTCGACCCTGGTCAAGACGCTGACCGGCATTTATCAACCGGACGCCGGCCATATCGAAGTGAACGGCCAGCGCGTGCTGTTTGCCAGCCCGCAAGACGCGATGGATGCCGGCATGACCGCCGTGCACCAGGAAACCGTGATGTTCGATGAACTGACGGTGGCCGAAAATATCTATATCGGCCGCCAGCCGCAGACCGGCTATCCGGCCCGCATCGACTGGGCGCTGATGGCCAGCCAGGCCGAAGCGATCTTCGCGCGGCTGGAAGTGCAGTTGCCGGTCTTGGCCAAGGTCAAGGACCTGAGCGTGGCGCAGCGTCACTTCGTCGAGATCGCCCGCGCCCTGTCGCAGGATGCGCGTGTGGTGATCATGGACGAGCCGACGGCCTCGCTGTCGCAGCGCGAAATCCACGAGCTGTACCGCATCATCGGCCAGCTGCGCGCGGCCGGCACGGCGGTCATTTTCATCTCGCACAAATTCGATGAAATCTTTGCCGTCGCCGACAGCTATACGGTGCTGCGCGACGGCCATTTTGTCGCTGCCGGTTTGCTGGCCGAAATCACCGAACCGCAGCTGGTGTCGCTGATGGTGGGCCGCGCGATCCACCAGGTATTTCCCAAGGTCGAGGTGCCACTGGGAGCGACCCTGCTGGAAGTGTCGCAGTTCTGTCATCCGACCGAATTTCGCGATATTCATTTTTCGGTGCAGCAAGGTGAGATCGTCGGCTTCTATGGCCTGGTGGGCGCCGGCCGCTCCGAGGTGATGCAGGCGCTGTTCGGCCTCACGCAAGGCGTGACGGGCACGGTCAAGATTGCCGGCAAGGAAGTGGCGATCCGCAGCGCCAGCGACGCCATCAAGCACGGCATCGCCTATGTGCCGGAAGACCGTCAGCACCAGGGCGCGCACCTGTCGCTGTCGATCGTACAGAACATTACCTTGCCGATTCTGGATGGTATCGGTTTTTTTCTCCGCAGTAAGCGTTCGCGTGAAACCGCGATTGCGCGCCAGTTCAGCGAACAGCTGGAACTGAAAGCCAGCCATTTTACGCAAATGGTGTCGGAACTGTCCGGTGGCAACCAGCAAAAAGTGGTGCTGGCCAAATGGCTGGCCACCAAGCCGAAAGTCATTATTCTCGATGAACCCACCAAGGGCATCGATATCGGCTCGAAAGCGGCCGTGCACCGCTTTATCAGCGAGCTGGTGACGCAGGGCCTGTCGGTGATTTTGGTGTCGTCGGAATTGCCGGAAGTACTGGGCATGGCCGACCGCGTGGTGGTGATGCACCAGGGACATATCAATTGCGTGTTGCCGCGTGCCCAGGCGACACCGGAAAAAGTGGTTGCCGCCGCCTCCGGCAGCGCGTACTCGAACGAGGAACTCACATGCACTACCTGAAACAACGCGAAGTCCAGCTGGCGCTGCTGATCGTGCTGCTGGCCGGCGCCGTGGGCCTGCGCGCCCCCGTCTTCCTGACCCCGGGCAGCCTGGGCAACCTGCTGACCGACAGCACGTTATTGATCATGCTGGCGCTGACGCAAATGTTCGTCATCGTCACGCGCGGCATCGATCTGTCGGTGGCCTCGAACCTGGCCTTGTCGGGCATGATGGCGGCGCTGCTGGCCGTCAATTATCCCGACCTGCCCTTGGCGCTGGTGATGCTGGTGGCAGTGTTGATCGGCCTGCTGCTAGGCCTGGTCAATGGCTATCTGATCGGCTACCTGGACCTGCCGCCCATCGTGGTGACGTTGGGCACCATGAGCGTGTACCGCGGTCTGGTGTTCGTGCTGTCTGGCGGCGCCTGGGTCTCGTCGCACCAGATGCCGGCCAACTTTATCGCCTTTCCATTGAGTCATTTGTTTGGCGTGACGCACCTGGTGTGGATCGCGGCCGTCGCCATTCTCGCCACCTGGCTGCTGGCGCGGTATACGCGCTTCGGGCGCGACCTGTATGCAATCGGCAACCAGCCGCTGGCGGCGCGCTATGTCGGCATCTCGACGGCACGGCGCCTGTTCTGGACGTATGGCCTGTCAGGCATGATGGCGGGCCTGTGCGGCTATCTGTGGGTGGCCCGTTACGCGGTCGCGTATTCGGAAATTGCCTACGGTTTTGAATTTACCGTGATCGCCGCCTGCGTGATCGGCGGCATCAGCATCGCCGGCGGCGCCGGCACCGTGGCCGGCGCCGTGCTCGGCGCGCTGTTCCTGTCCGTGATCAACAACGCCTTGCCGATCATCAAAGTGTCACCGTTCTGGCAAAGCGCGCTGACGGGCATCGTGATCCTGACAGCCGTCCTGATCAATGCACGCGGCAACAAGAAAGCCGGGCGCCAGATCCTGCCGCTGGCCATGCTACAACCCTCATCAAGGAGCGCCGCGTGAACGCGATCTCGACTTCCCTGCACCAGCCTGACGCGGCCAAAACGTCATCCGACAAGGCACCCGGTTCGCGCTACACCATCCTCGACCGCAAGGCGCCGCGACTGTCGCATTACCTGGCGCATTGGGAAGCGCTGCTGGCGTTGCTGCTGGTCGCGGTATTCATCGGCAACAGCGTGTTCCTGCCGAACTTTTTCGACACCTATAATCTCGCCGACAGCACCTTCAATTTCAGCGAAAAAGCGCTGATTGCATTGCCGATGGCCTTGCTGATCATCTGCCGCGAAATCGATATTTCCGTCTCGGGCACCCTGGCGCTGTCATCGGTGGCGATGGGCTTTGCGCACCACCACGGCGTGCCGCCCGAAGGCCTGCTGTTCGTGGCGCTGGCCATGGGCGCCGTCTGCGGCAGCCTGAACGGCGTGCTGGTGACGCGCTTTGCCTTGCCGTCCATCGTCGTGACGATCGGCACGGTGGCGCTGTTTCGCGGCCTGGCCAGCGTGATCCTGGGCGACCAGGCCTACACCGGTTACCCGCAACTGCTGATCGACTGGGGCCAGGGCTATTTCTTCGACATCATTCCGCGCCCCTTTGTGATCCTGCTGGCATTCGCCGTGCTGTTTGCGGTGCTGCTGCATGCGACGAGCTGGGGCCGGCGCATCTTTGCCATCGGCAGCAATCCGATGGCGGCGCGTTTCTCTGGCGTGGCGGTGGACCGCTACCGCTTTGCCCTGTTCGTGCTGACGGGCGCCATGGCCGGTCTGGCCGCCTGCTTGCTGACCGGACGCATCGGCAGCACGCGGCCGAATATCGCCATGGGCTGGGAACTGGAAGTGATCACCATGGTCATCCTCGGCGGCGTCAGCATCGCCGGCGGCAAGGGCAGCATCGGCGGCGTGATGCTGGCCGTGTTGCTGCTGGGCATGGTCACCTATGGCCTTGCGCTGCTGAATATTCCTGGCGTGATCATGACGATCGTGGTCGGCATCTTGTTGCTGATTACGATCGCCCTGCCGCGCCTGTTGACCCGCACATCGACGAAAAAATAAACATGGAACAAATTGCTTTCAAGATGCAGCTGAAACCCGGCAATGCCGCAGAATATCAACGCCGCCACGATACCATATGGCCCGAGCTGGCGGCCTTGCTGCACGAGTCCGGCGTGCGCGACTACAGCATCTTTCTCGATGAAGCGACGGGTGCGCTGTTCGCCGTGCTGCGCCGCATGGACGGCCACGCGATGGAGTCGCTGCCGCAGCATCCGGTGATGCGCCGCTGGTGGGATTACATGGCCGACCTGATGGACACGCAGAGCGATGCCTCGCCCGTCGTCGTGCCGCTGGCACCCGTGTTTCACCTCGCCTAAGGACTGCCGTGACCATCGACGCCACCGTTGTACTCGATATCGGCAAGACCAATGCCAAGCTGACCTTGCTGGATGCCGCCGGCGCCATTCTGGCCGAACAGCGCTGCCCGAACAACATCATTCAAACAGGACTGTATCCGCACCACGATACGGAGCGCCTGTGGCACTGGCTGCAAACCACCCTGGCCGCGTTTTCACGCCTGGCCCGCATCAGCGCCATCGTGCCCGTCACCCATGGCGCCACGGCGGCGCTGGTCGACGATACGGGCCTGGTGCTGCCCATCCTCGACTATGAGTCGACCTTGCCGCAGGCGCTGGCGGCCGAGTACGCGGCGCTCAGGCCAGCCTTTGGCGACGGCCTGTCGCCGCAACTGCCGTGCGGCCTGAACCTGGGCTTGCAGCTGTACTGGCTGGCCAAAACGTATCCGCAGGAATTCGCCCGCGCGCGCCATATCCTGACCTACCCGCAATACTGGGCCTGGAGACTGTGCGGCGTGGCGGCCAGCGAAGTGACGTCACTCGGTTGCCATACGGATTTATGGCAACCGCAGCTGGGCACCTTTTCCTCGCTGGTGCATCGCATGGAATGGACGCAGCTGTTTCCGCCGCTGCAAGCGGCATGGACGGCGCTGGGGCCGGTGCGAGCCAACCCAGCGCTGCCCGATTGCCAGGTACTGTGCGGCATCCATGACAGCAATGCTTCGCTGCTGCGCTATCTGGAGACGGAGGCGAACGACCAGCCGCGCACGATATTGTCGACCGGTACCTGGGCGATTGCCGCCGCGTTTGGCGCGCGACTGGACCGGCTCGATGAAACGGCCGACATGCTGGCCAATGTCAACGCGCTTGGGCAACCCGTGGCCTGCATGCGCTTTATGGGCGGACGCGAGTTTTCGGTGCTGGCAGGAGGATCTCCGCAAGTATGCGATGTGGCCGATATCGAACGGTTGGTGCGGCAGGGCAGCCTCGCGCTGCCGTGTTTTGCCGAGTCCGGCGGGCCGTTCGTCGGGCAGGCGGGACGCATCGTGGGGCCGGCGCCACAGACGGCGCAGGAATACTACGCGCTGGCCACCCTGTATTGCGCGTTGATGAGCGACTATTGCCTCGATGCCCTGGGCGCCGGCGGGCCGGTGATGGTGGAAGGCAGCTTTACCGACAACCCGCATTTCGCCTCCGTGCTGGCAGCGCTGCGGCCAGGCCAGGACGTGGCCGTATCGCAGGACACCAGCGGCACCACCTGCGGCGGCTGGATGTTGCACCGCTGGGGCGAGGTGCCGGCGCTGGAGTCGACGGTGATGGCGGCGCTGGCCTTGGACGGCCTGACTGCTTATCGAGAACAATGGCGGGCGCTCGCAACCGAACCGGCCTTGAAAATACGGGCGTAAACGAAAAATGCCCTGTCCGCAGACAGGGCAACCCGGAGTAAAGTACAGCGCGAGGGGGATTAGCCGGCGGCTTTGACTTTCAGCTCGTTCTTGATTTCTTTCACGCCGCTCACGGAAGCGACGATCTGCACGACGCGGTCACCCGCTTCGGCGCTCGGCACGTCGCCCGACAGGACGACCACGCCTTGCTGGGTTGCTACCTTGACTGGCAGGGCAGCGGCTTGCGCATCGGCGCTCAGGGCGGCCTTGGCCGAGGAAGTGATGGTTTCATCAGGGACGGCAGCGGCGGCGTTGGCGGCCACGACGGTGTCAGCAGGAGCTTGTGCTTTTGGTGCGGAGTCAGCGGCATGCGAAGCGGTGATCGAGGCGCCCGACAGTACGATAGCGGCAACCAGGGTATTGAACAGTTTCGATGTTTGCATGGTAGTTCCTCTCAATGAAGTTAAAAGCTTCTTACTTGGATAAAGCAACACTTTGAAGCGTCACATCTACCCATACAGCAAGCACCGTGCCAGCTTTTAAATTACATTCAAAATCAACGACTTACATGCAAACGCAATTTTTCCAGCCCATTTCGCAGCGATCTGGCCCGAAAAACGGGGGGTTTTGTCGCCTGACAGCGACAGCTTATGGCAATACCGTCAATGTTTTACGCCAAGCCCTTGATTTTCCACGCTTTATTTTTGTCGCTATTCAGCGACAGGGTCGCCATCGCCCCGAAACAGGGCCGGCGTCAGCTCGTATTTCTGTAATAAACGGTAGAACTCCGTGCGGTTGCGGTCGGCCAGGCGGGCCGCATCGGCCACGTTGCCATCCGTCAGGCGCAGCAATTGGATCAGGTAGTCGCGCTCGAAGCGTTGCTTGGCTTCGTTGTAGCTGAGTGCTTCCAGCGACGGCACGCGCAGGGCCCGCTGCACCAGGGACAAGGGCACCAGCGGTGCCGTGGCCAGCGCGCACACTTGCTCGACCACATTGACCAGCTGGCGCACATTGCCGGGCCATGGCGCCGCCACCAGGGCCGTGAGGGCGTCTGGCGCGAAGCCATTCAAGGGTTTCTGGTACTTGGCCGCCAGCTTCTGCAGGAAATGGTTCGCCAGCAGGGCAATATCTTCGCGGCGCTCGGCCAGCGGCGGCAGGCTCAAGGTCACCACGTTCAGGCGGTAATACAGGTCTTCGCGGAACTGGCCTTCCGCCATGGCCACGTCCAGGTCGCGGTGCGTGGCGGACAGCAAGCGCACGTCGACCGGACGCGTCTGGTCGGCGCCGACGGGGCGCACGGCCCGCTCCTGCAGCACGCGCAGCAGTTTTACCTGCAGCGGCAGCGGCATGTCGCCGATCTCGTCCAAAAACAGGGTGCCGCCATCGGCCGCCTGAAATAGCCCTTCACGGTTGCCGACGGCGCCCGTAAACGAACCTTTCACGTGGCCGAACAATTCCGATTCCAGCAACTGCTCGGGAATGGCGCCGCAGTTGACGGCGATGAACGGCGCCTTGGCGCGGCGGCTGGCGTTGTGCAGCGCGCGCGCCAGCAACTCCTTGCCCGTGCCGCTGGGGCCGCGTATCAAGATGCTGGCATCAGATCCGGCCACCAGCTTGGCTTCGGCCAGCAACTCGGCCATCTGCGCACTGCGGCTGATCAGCTCGGCACGCCAGCTCTCGTCGCCGGACGCGGGCGCCGGCATGACGGTGGACAAGTTGATGGCATACGCCACTTTTTCCATGAGCAGCTTGCCATCGAACGGTTTCGTCAGATACGCAAACGCGCCGCGCGCCGTCGCGTCGACGGCGTCGGGGATGGTGCCGTGGGCCGTCAGCAAGATGACGGGCAGGGCTGCATGCTGGCGGCGGATTTCATCGAACAGGGCCAGGCCGTCGCGGCCCGGCAATTGCACGTCGGTAATGACCAGGGCCGGCAGCTCCACGGCCAGGCGCGCCAGCGCCGCTTCCGCGCTGCCCACGGCCGTCACGCGATAATTACCCGCCTTCAAGCGGATGGTCAGCAGGCGCAGCAGGTCGGGGTCGTCGTCGACCAATAAGATGTGGGCGTGCTCGCTCATTTCGGCGCTCCCGCGGCAGGACGCACGGACAGGCTGCGCTCGATGTTTTTCAGCGCCTCGAGTTTTTCATTGAGCAAGTCGATGCGGCGCTGGGCGTCGCGCAACTGCGTGTTGAGCTTGTCGATGCTCTCGTCCTGGCGGCGCAGTTCCGCGTATTGGCTGCCCAGCAATTGCGCCAGCGGCGCCAGCAGTTGCGCGTCCTTGCCCGTGGCCGTGGCCAGCGGTTCCAGCAAGGCCTGCGCGCGAGCCAGGTCGCCGGGACCGCGCAAGGCCGCTTGCAGCATGGCGCGGCGCAGCGTGTTGTACGGCGCGTGATCGGCTTTCGCCAAGTCCAGCTGCGCCTTCACCAGTTCCGACGGCGTCATCAGGCGCAAGGCGCCTTGATATGCGAGCAATTCCGTCAGCTGGGGGTCCGTCACCACCACCACGCGCGGCGGCGTTTGCACCAGCACGGGCGTCTGGGTGGGGGGCTTGGCGGCGCAAGCGCCCAAGAGCAGCGCGCAGGCGGCCATGGCGGCCAGGGGAATTCTCGTCATCATAAGGGCAGTTCTATCCGAAAATGCGCGCCGGCGGAGCGCGGTAAAAGAGTGACGCTGCCATCGTGGGCGGCGATATATTCACGCACGATGGACAGGCCAATGCCATTGCCGTTGCGCGCGCCGGCCGCCTGGCGCACGCCCTGGTAAAACGGCTCGAAGATGCGCGCGGCATCCTCGGGCGCCACGCCGGCACCTTCGTCGATGCAATCGATGCGTACACGGCCGCCTTCGCAAGACAGGGTGAAACGCACGGTGCCGCCTTCCGGACTGAAGCGCACGGCATTCGACAGCAGGTTCGCCAGGGCCGTCGCCAGCTTGTCGCGATCGGCCTGCACGATCAGGGATTCTCCCTGCACCTCGACCGTCAAACGGCGCGCCAGCCATTGCAGACGCTGCCCGGCCACCACATCTTGCAGCAAGACCAGCAAATCGACCTTGCTGTGCGCCAGGTGCTGGGCGTCAAAAGCGGCGGTATTGTAGCGCAGCAAGTCCTCGATCTGGGTTTGCAGGGACGCCGTGTTTTGCTGCAGGATGCCGGCGATTTCGCGCTGGCTGTCGCTGAGCTTGCCCGCCACCTCGTCTTCCAGCAAGGCCACGCCTTCGCGCAGGGCCGCCAGCGGGGTTTTCAGCTCGTGCGAAATGTGGCGCAGAAAACGTTCCTTGTCGGCATCGAGGTCGGCCAGGCGCTGGCGCAGCCAGTCGAGCTGCTGGCCCAGGCGGCGCGTGTCGGCCGGTCCGCCGACGACGATGGGTTGATCGTAGCGCTTGTCGCCCAGGCGCTCGATGGCCGTCTCGATGCGGCGTAGCGGGCGCGACAACAGAAAGCCGAAGCAGGTGGCCAGCACGGCTGCCAGCAGCACGGCGCCACCGACCAGTACGCCCAGCACGCGGCGCTGGCGTTCCAGCTCGGCCAGCAGGGCGTCGTTGCGGCTGCCGATTTCCGTCTTGCTTTCGCGCGCCAGGCTGTCATTGATCTGCGTCATGCGGGCAAACGCGCGGTACACGACGGCATGGCCATCGCGCTTGCGGCGCTTACCCGCCTGCAAGACTTCCCACGCCGCTTGCGCCTGCACCGTCCATTCATCGGCCAGCTGGGAAGCGAACTCGGGCGTGGCCCGGTTCAGCACTTGCAGCGCCGCCGTCGCTTCGTCGCGTGCGGCCGCGTAGCGCTCGCGGAAGACGGGATCGTCGAGCACGAGGAATTGGCGCGCGCTGCGCTCCATGGCCAGGGTGCGCTCGGACAGCCGCTGCGACTGTTCCGTCAGGGCAATCGCCTGCGCCGCCGTCTCGCGCCCCAGCCGCGCCAGGTGCTCCAGGGTCAGCAGGGCTTGCACGGAGGTGGCCGTCAAAATGCCCGTCGTCAAAATGAAGGCGGCAAATAACAGTTGGCGAAAGGAAAGTCGGGACAAGGTAGGCGCCTTCGGTTCAGTCTGGACAGTAAAAGGCGCATGGTACGCTAAGCCTCCATCGCGGGGCGCCACCCGTCAAAAAATAGCTAATCTGGCAACGTTGTTGCTTTTGCGGCCGGCAAGCAAGCCACGGCGGCGGCGCGCAGATACTCCTAGTACAATAGGGAAAAGCTTCATACAGGCATCAAAGTGGCCCCGGCCCTGGCATTACGCCACTTTGCCCCCACATGTGATGCAGCCCCACCGACACTCCGAATCACCTACCGCAGAGATCCCATACCGCATGAGCACATTTGAAAAAGTCAGCAGCAACTTCATTCCAGTCTTGCAGGCAACCATCGAGCAATATGTCGAGCCAGCAACGGGCATGCGTCATATCCACATGCATACCGAGCAGGCTGAGATGGTGTTCCTGGTGGCCTTTCCCACTGTGCCGGAAGTGAGCGACGGGCGCGCCCACATCCTGGAACACCTGGCCTTGTGCGGCTCGTCCCGCTACCCGGTGCGCGACCCCTTCTTTTCGATGCTGCGCCGCTCGACGGCCACCTTCATGAATGCGATGACCTATCCGGACCGCACCGTGTATCCGTTCGCCAGCACCGACCGCAAGGATTTCTTCAATCTGCTCGACGTGTACCTGGACGCGGCTTTCTTCCCGAACCTCGATTACCTGAACTTCCGCCAGGAAGGCTGGCGCCATGCGTTCGAAGGCGACAAACTGGTGTACCAGGGCATCGTCTTCAATGAAATGAAGGGCGCTTTCAACAGCCCCATGCGCGCGCTCGACAGCGGCATCGCCAGCACCTTGCTCAAGGGCACGACCTACGAAGTGGAATCGGGCGGCGATCCGCTGGTAATCCCGGAACTGACGCATGACATGCTGAAAGAATTCCACGCCAGCCATTACCACCCGTCGCAAGCCGTGATCATGACCGCCGGCAATATCGAAGCGTCGGCCGTGCAGGAACAAGTGGCCGAACGCGTGCTGTCCAAGCTCAGCGGTTTCTCCGAACGCCGCCTGCCGCAGCTGGCCCCCGCCTGGACGGCGCCGCAGGAAAACATCGTGAAGATTCCGTCGCAGGAAGCGCGCGACGATGAATTCGGCCTGCAATTCGCCTGGCTGATGGGCGAGTCGAGCGACCCCATCGCCTACTACCACGCGCATTTGCTGTCGCACGGCTTGCTGGGCGAATCGTCGGCGCCCGTCATGCGCGCCATGGAATCGGCCGGCTATGGCCGCCCATCGGACATGAATGGCCGCGACGCGGGCATCCGCCAGATGGTGTTCCACATCGGCATGGAAGGTTTAACCAAAGAACAGATCGCCGATGCGCACCAGCTCATCTGGACGGCCCTGGAAGAGACGGCGGAAGAGGGCATTCCCGCCGCCGTGCTGCACGCGGCCTTGCGCGACATCAAATACAGCCAGCGCGAAATCAGCAGCGGCCGCATGCCTTACGGCCTGGGCCGCTTGCTGCACGCCTTGCCGCTGGCCATGTATGGCGGCGACGTCATGGACGCCTTCGACAATGCGGCCATCCTGGAAACGCTGGAACAGCAGATCGAAGACCCGGCCTTCTTCAAGCAGCTTGTGCGCGAACTGATCGCCAACCCGACCCGCCTGACGACGCACGTGGTGCCCGACAGCGCCTACTTCACGGACCGCGCGGCCCAGGAAGACGCCAAGCTGGCGGCCCTGCAAGCGCGCCTGACGGATGCCGAGCGCGAGCACATCGTGGCCGAGTCCGCCGCGCTGGAAGCGCATCAGCAACTGCCATCGAATTCGGAAGTGCTGCCGCGCATCCGCCCTGGCGACGTCAGCGCGCTGCCGCGTCCGGCATTGCCGATTCCCCCTGCCGTCAACGGCGCCGTGGCGTTCAGCATCGCCTCGAACGGCATCAGCTATGCCAACGTGCTGTACGACGTGTCGGGCTTGCCGGAAGCGTCGTGGCCATGGCTGCGCCTGTACACGGACCTGGCGCCGGAACTGGGCGTGGGCGACATGTCGTTCGACGACGCCAGCGCCTGGCGCCAGAGCATGGTCCCATCGTTCCACATCGGCCTGGAAGCCATTCCCCGCCCGCAACAGGCGATGCGCGTGGAATTGTCGTTCTCGGCCAGCGGCTTGCGCGAAGAACACGCGGCCATCGCCGCCGTGCTGTCGGCCTGGATCGCCAAACCCCGCTTCGATGAAGAAGAGCGCCTGGCCTTCCTGATCGAAAGCCTGGTGCAAGACAAATTGAGCAGCCTGGCCGAATCGGGCAACCGCTACGCCATGCTGGCCTCGGCGGCTCCCCTGTCGCCGACGCGCCGCTTCGACGACATCGTCGGCGGCCCGGCGGCACTGCCGTTCTACCGCCGTTTGCAGCAGCTGAGCAAGACGTCGGCAGGCTTGCAGGAAATCGCGCGCGAGCTCGACACCCTGCACGCGCACATCATCGCCCAGCAGCCAACCGTGCTGTGCGCGGGCCTGGAGCAGGATGGCATCACCCTGGCTCGCTTGCTGGCATTGCCGGTAGCCAGCACGGATGCCACGACGCCTGGCGACACGGCAACGCCAGCAGCCTTGCCGCTGGCCAACACGGCCCTGCATGCGACGAGCCAGATCAACCATTGCTTCGTTTCCTGGGCCGTACCCGGCGTGCACAATCCGGACGCCTCGGCCCTGGCCGTGGCCGCTGAACTGATGACCAACCAGGTGCTGCATACGGCCCTGCGCGAAAAAGGCGGCGCGTATGGCGGCAGCGCCAGCTATGCGGCCGGCGCCGGCACGTTTACCTTGAGTTCCTACCGCGACCCGCGCCTGGCCGGCACGTTTGCCGACTTCGGCACGACGCTGGATCAAATCCTCGACGGCGATTTTTCGCAAGAGCAGGTGGAAGAAGCCATCATCTGCGTCATCAAGGGCCTCGACAAGCCGCACTCGCCATACGCGGAAGCGCTGACGGCGTGGAACATGCAGCAGCGCGGCACGACGGAAGCCGTGCGCCAGCAGTTCCGCACCGGCGTATTGACCTGCACCCTGGCGCAGATCAAGGACGTCACGCGCACCTGGCTGAAAAACGGCCAGCCGAGCCGCGCCGCGTTTGCGGGCAACACGACGCAAGACCTGGCCGGGCTGGAAGTGGTCGATTTGCTGGCGCTGGCTTCTTAAACGGCCGTTACGACGCGGTAGCCATCACTTGGGTACCGCGTCAGGTTCCATGAACATCAGTTCCCACTGATGCCCATCGGGATCCTGAAAACTGTGGCCATACATGAAGCCGAAATCCATCGGCTCCTTGTAGATGCTGCCGCCCGCCTGGACGGCCTTCGCCACCAGCGCATCGACTTCGCCGCGGCTCTCGGCCGACAAACACACGAGCACTTCCGTCGCCACGGTGGTGTCGCACAGCTGCTTGGGCGTAAATTGCTGGAATTTTTCGTGCGTCAACAGCATCACGAAGATGTCGTCGGCAACGATCATGCATGTTGCCGTTTCATCGGTGAAATGGGCATTGAAACTGAAGCCCAGCGCCGTGAAAAACGCCACGGAGCGTTCCAGCGACTGGACGGGCAGATTGACAAATATTTTGCGGGCCATCATGTCTCCTTGAGGTGAGATGAAAAATGCTGCCCGCCGATTCTACACCGGCTTGTTACGTGCCAGCGCGTCCCACGGTCTTCGGCGCGTAGCCGAAATAACGGCTGAACGCGGCGCTGAAATTGGACGGATGGCGATAGCCCGTTTGCCAGCCCGCCTGCGCCACCTGACATCCATTTTCCAGCAGTAACTTTGCCCGCTGCATGCGCAGCGCCAGCAGGGTGCGCTGCGGACTGTCGTTGTAGCGGTAGCGCCACCCCTGCTTGAGCTTGAACAAGCTCAGCCCCGCTTGCGCACACAGGTAATCGAGCGTCAGGTCTTGCGCCATCTGCTCCTGCATCAGCGCATGGACACGCTCCAGCTTGATCATGTCGGCGTCGGACCAGCGCGGCACGGAAGCGGGCGCGGGCGCCGGACGCAGTGCCCGCAACTGTTCCGCCAGGACACTGAGCACGCCGATATGCACGGCCAGCGGATCCGTCGCGCGCAGCAGCGAGCGCGCGTGCAGAGCGCTGCTGCGCGTCGTGGCCGCATGCGCCAGCTGGCGCGCACCACCGTTCGGTAACAATGAAGTCAGGCCTTCCGGCCAGTAGCGCGCCAGCGCGTCTTCGCCGACCAGCACGCGCAATTGCACCGCCCGTTGATCCGCCTCGAAACGGCGCTCGCCGCTGACGTGGTGAAACGCCGTCACCGTCGTATGGCCGCCCTGGAAACGCAATTGCCCGCCATCGCGCGTCGTGTAGCCGGACGCGCCTTCCAGGCCGATGGTAATGACCATGCCGCCCGCATCGTCATGCTGCGATGGCTCGACGAGGGCAACGCGCGGGCGGTAATCGGAATGCACGAGCAGCAAGCCCTGGTCGACCTGGCGCTGGTCGGCGCGGCACTCTTTCAACCCCGGGTCCAGCTGGCGCCGCGTCCAGCCTGCCGCTTCCCTGTCCTGTTCCCTCATCGCTCCCCCTGTTTTCCACGCGCCGTCGCGCATACGAAATGCGCCGCGTCGCATACAAATGCAAATGATAATTATTCTCATTGTTGCATAAAATAGGCTTTCTTGCCTACCTCGCCGAAAGGAAATGCCATGCCGTTTACCACGCAACATGCCTTGCAACCCTACTGGGACCTGGCCGTCGCGCCCGTCCAGGCCGATGGGCTGGCCGCCGCCCTGGAACTGGGCATATTCGAGGTGCTGGCCACGCCGCACACGCCGGTGCAGCTGGCCGAAGCCCTGTCGCTGCACGCGCCGCACACGGCCCTGCTGCTGGAACTGCTCTGGAGCATGCAGGTGCTGGAACGCGATGGAGCCGCTGCGGATGCCGATACGCAGCGCTACCGCTGCACGGCCACCACCTTGCAGTATTTCTGCCGCAATTCTGTTGCCTTTTGCGGCGACGCCTGGCTGTACCGGCTGCATGCGCTGCGCCACTTCGCCACCCAGCTCAGTACGCTGGTGCGCGAAGGCGGCAAGGCCGCGCCCTACCGCACGGCAAATGGAGTCAACTGGGCCGTTGCCGCGCAGCAGCAGATCGGCCAGGAACAACGCGCCGTCACCATGCGCGCAGCCCTGTCCGTGATGCAACGGATCGCCCCGTTTGCAGACGGCAACACGCCGCTGCGCCTGCTCGACCTGGGCGGCGGTCCGGGCTGGGTTGCCATTGCGCTAGCGCAAGCCCATGCGGGCTTGCATGGCTGCGTCTTCGACTGGCCGGAAACAGCGGCCGTGGCGGCCGCCAACATCGCCCATGCGCAACTCTCTGACCGCCTGGAGACGGTGGGCGGCGACCTGGACAGCGACGATATCGGCAGCGGTTACGACCTCATCTGGTGCTCGTCCGTGCTGCATTTCGTGCCCGATATGGCGGCGGCCTTGCGCAAGATTAATGCGGCCTTGAAACCGGGTGGCGTCTTCGTTTGCGTGCAGGCGGAAATCGCTCCGGCAGCCGTTGACGCGGCGCGCGTGCTGCCGTATTACTTGCCGATGCGCATGTTGGGCCGCACGGTAACGCGCCAGGGGAAATTGGCACAATTGCTGCGCGACACGGGCTGGCGGCAAGTGGAGCAGTACGGCGCCAGCGATTTCCCCATGGCACCCGTGCAAGTGCTGATTGCGCGCACTTGAATGGCAGGCGTTTTACGCCGCACCTTGTTGCAGCGACTCGATGATCAGGCTGGCCAGCCGCTCGACGGGCGGCCTGGACACGCTGGAGGCGCGCAGCAATTCCAGCGACAACGGGGGCAGGGCGGGCAAGCCCGCCGCCACGTGGTCGAGCGCGCAGACGGAAGAGGGCAAGCCCAGGCTGGTGCGCACCGTCACGCCCAGCCCGGCGGCGGCCGCCGCCCACAGCCCCGCCAGGCTGGGGCTGGTAAACGCCGTGCGCCAGGCGATGCCGGCCCGGTCCAGCGCCTGCGTGGCGCAGCGCTGGAACAGGCAGTCGCGGTCGAACGTAATGAGCGGTAAAGGTTCGCCCGATTCGGGCCGCCAGGCCAGGCTGGACGAGGCGATCCAGCGCATGGCCGGTTCGGCGATATGCTGGCGCTGCTGCGGCGGATACTCGGCCACATCGGCGATGCACGCGCCGCCCCACAGCAGGGCCAGGTCCAGCTGCCCCATGGCCAGCCCTTGCATCAAGGCCGTGTTGCGCGCCACATGCGCCTCGATGCGCACTTTCGGATGCGCGCGGGCAAAGCGCCCCAGCACGTCCGGCAGCAAGGCTTCGCCAAAATCCTCCTGCAAACCGAGCCTGATCCAGCCTTCCAGTTCCGCGCCGCGCAAGGCGACGGCCGCCTCGTCGTTGAGTTCCAGCAGGCGGCGCGCATAGCCGAGCAGAACTTCGCCGGCCGGCGTCAGCGCCAGTCCCCGGCCATCCTTGCGGAACAGCGGCATGCCGGCCTGCTCCTCGAGTTTTTTCAGCTGCGCGCTGACGGCCGAGGTCGAGCGGCCCACCTTGTCGGCCGCGCGGGCAAAGCTGCCCAGCTCGATGCCAGCCACATAGCTGCGCAAAAAGGCGATGTCAAAATTCAGCAGGCTCATGGCATCAATACAATCGTCCGGTTTTGTGGGATGGTGACTAGTAAATTATCTGATATTCAGAACGATCGTACTGCGCAACACTGTCAGGGTCAACCACTTTCCCCTCCCTGCCATGACCACCAACTGCCCTGCCGTTTCCCTTCCTGTCACTGCGCCCGCACTGGGCAATGCCCACCGCTGGAAAGTGCTGGCCGTCGGCGTGGCGGCAAATGCCAGCTTTTCCGCCGCCGCCAACGGCATGCCCACCACGGCCATCTGGCTGCGCAGCGGCTATCACCTGAGCAATACGCAACTGGGAGTGGCGCTGGGCGCCATGGGCCTGGGCGTGGCCCTGACCGAATTGCCATGGGGCATGGCTACCGACCGCTGGGGCGACCGCCCCGTGCTGCTGACCGGCTTGCTGGGCACCATGCTCGCGCTGTTGACCTTGCTGCTGTGGATCACGCCGGCTGACGGTTCCGTGCCGCCCTTATGGGCGCTGGCGGCCGGGCTGGCGCTGGTCGGCGTGCTGGGCGGCAGCGTGAATGGCGCCAGCGGCCGCGCCGTGATGCGCTGGTTCGGCGCCGGCGAACGCGGTTTCGCCATGAGCATCCGTCAGACGGCCGTGCCCATGGGCGGCGGCCTCGGCGCCCTCGTCCTGCCCAGCCTGGCATCGCGCTACGGCTTCATGCCCGTGTTTGGCGCCCTGGCCCTCGTATGCGGCCTGTCGGCGTTTTTTACGTGGCGCTGGATGCATGAGCCCGACTTATCTGCCGAGGCCGCCACGGGGCCGCACAACGCGTCCACGGGCCTATCTGCAGTGAAGCAGCCGCTACCATTAAAAAACCGTAAAGTCTGGCGCATGGTGGCCGCCATCGGCTTGCTGTGCGTGCCGCAGTTTGCCGTGCTCAGCTACGCCACCGTCTTCCTGCATGACCATGGCCACCTGGGCCTGGCAGCCATCACGGCCGTGATGGTGGCCCTGCAGGCGGGCGCCATGGTGATGCGCATCTGGAGCGGGCGCCATACGGACCGCCACGCGAACCGGCCGGCCTACCTGCGCGGCTCGGCCCTGGTAGCGCTGGCCTCGTTCATTTTGCTGGGATGCATCGCCTGGCTGCAGGCACCGGGCTGGCTGTTGATGGCCGCCGTGGTGCTCGCCGGCATCGCCGTGTCCGCCTGGCATGGCGTGGCCTACACGGAGCTGGCCACGGAGGCGGGCGGCGCCAACGCGGGCACGGCCCTGGGCATGGCGAACACGGCCGTATATGCGGGCCTGTTCCTCACGCCGATTGCCATCCCGCATTTGCTGGCGGCCAGCAACTGGTCCGTCGTGTGGTGGCTGGCGGGGCTGGTGGCGCTTGCTACCCGCCCCCTGTTTCCGAAAGACTAGGGCAGCGCCCTGATCCGATACACGCAGCGCATGGCGTTGGCCAGCACATGCTGCTCGCGCACGATGCTGGCGTGCGGTCCCACCACTTCCTGGAACAGCTGCAGTTCCGAGCGGCAAAAGCCCTGGCAAGTGCGTGCGGCGGCGCAGATGGGGCAGTGGTCTTCGATCAGCAGCCAGTCGTCGCCGTCCGCTTCCACGCGCGCCATATAGCCCTCTTCATCGCGCACGGCCGCCAGTTGCTGCAAGCGCGTGGGCAAATCCGGCGCCGAGCACGCCTGCGCATACGCACCGCGGCTTTCCTCTTCGCGCTGGGTGATCAATTTATCGAGTCCCGCCTCGCCGAACAGCTGGCGCACGGATCCGATCAGCTTGATCGTCAGCTGCGCATGCGTGTCGGGAAAACGCGCATTGCCCGCTTCCGTCAAGACCCAGTTCTGGCGCGGCCGGCCAGCGCCTGCCTGCGCTTCCTGGCGTCCCTCGATGAGGCCCGCCGCCACCAGCTTTTGCACTTGCTGGCGCGCCGCCTCGCCCGTCATGTCCAGGGTCTTGGCCAGGGTCGCCGTGGAGACGGGGCCCTTGGTCTTGATGAAATACAGGATGCGCTCCGTCGTTTGCGGCGCTTCGCTATTATCCAAACGTTTACTTGTGTAATTCATTTCGCTCAACTATCATGGGGCCAGTTAACCAACTAATTGCTTGCATAATAGGCCGGTAGCTCCCTGCTGTCGAGGAGTTTCCACGTCCGCGTGCCGGCAAGACACTTTCTTGGACTGGATTTTCCATGCAGCTGCAGCACTCCATCTGGCTGTTTCACGCCATTCTCGCCACCGGCCTGGCCACCTGGCTGACCCTGGCCACCCTTAATAATCTGCACGCCTTCCACGGCTCCGTCTGGGCCATCGGCAACACCATGCGCATGGATCCATTGCGCCAGGACCCGACCATCCAGACGCCGCTGCTGCGCCGCGCGCTCACGTCCTTGACCCTGCACCGGCTGTCGCTGGGCGTGGTGCTGGCCTTGCAGCTGCTGGCCGCCATCGCCGCCTGGACGGGCGTGACGCTGTTCTTTGGCGCCTCCCTGACGGCGGCGCTGCCCTGGCTGAACCTGGCCTTGTGCGCCATGGCCGCCTTTTTGCTGCTGATGCACCTGGGCGGCCTGTGGTTCGGCTACTGGATCGCGCAGGAAGGCTTGCAGACGACGCATCTGGTGCTGCTGCTGTGGACCATCGCGCTGTTTGTACTTTTCAACGCGCAGCGGACCTGATCAGCCTCCGCTGCGCCTCTTCTTCCCCGCTGTAAAGGACTTCATCATGAATACGAAACTCGTCGGCGCTTCCGCGCTGGCCATCACCCTGGCCGTCGCCGGCGCCGCCCTGTATCCGCGCGCGGACTCGCATGCGGCCGATGCCGCCGCCACTCCCGCCACCAAGGTGGCGCTGGTGCCCGTCGTGCTGGGCACACAGGAACGCTTTTTTGCCGGCGTGGGTGAACTGGAAGCGGCGCGCCAGGTGCAGGTGGCGGCCGAGACGGGCGGGCGCATCACGCAGATACGCTTCGAATCGGGGCAAAGCGTAGCGGCCGGCGCCATCCTCGTCCAGCTGAATGACGCGCCGGAACGGGCGACCCTGCTGCGCCAGCGCGCACAACTGAAAAACGCGGAAAGCAGCCATGCCCGCACGGTGCAGATGGTGAAGGAAAAGGCGGCCACGCAGGAGCAATTGGATAGCGCCCTGGCCGCGCGCGATGCGGCCCTGGGCGACGTGCGCCAGACGCAAGCGCTGATCGCGCAAAAGACCATCCGCGCGCCGTTCGCCGGCCAACTGGGCATCCGCAAGGTCCATGCGGGCCAGTACCTGAACGCGGCCGACACGGTGGCCAGTCTGATCGACACGCAGTCGCTGCTGGTGAACTTCGCCCTCGATGAACAGAGCAGCGCGAAACTGGCGCGCGGCCAGGCCGTGCAAGTGCTGGTGGACGCCTATCCCGGCGACATCTTCACGGCGAAGATCAACGCCATCGACCCGCTGATCGCCCGCTCGCGCATGGTGCAGGTGCAGGCGGCGCTGAGCTATCCGCGCGGCGCTTTAAAAGCAGGCATGTACGCGAACGTGCGCGTGGCGCGCGAAGCAGGAAAACAGCTGACGGTGCCGGAAACAGCCGTGACCTACAGCGCGTATGGCGACACGGTCTTCGTCGCGCAGCAGGAGGGCAAGCAGCCGCTCACCGTCAAGCGCGTGGGCGTGAAACTGGGCGAGCGGGCAGGGGGCCGCGTGGCCATCCTCGACGGCTTGCGCGAAGGCCAGCGCGTGGTCGCTTCGGGCCAGCTGAAACTGGCCGACGGCATGGCCGTGCAAGCCGTCGCCAATACCCTGGACGAGGCCAAGCGCGCCGCGCCCAAGGCCGGCACTTAAGGGAAGGCCATCACCATGAAATTTACCGATTTATTCGTACGCCGCCCCGTGCTGGCGCTGGTGATCAGCACCTTGATTCTGATGCTGGGCGTGATCGCCATCCTGCAGCTGCCGATCCGCCAGTATCCGATGCTCGAATCGTCCACCATCACGGTCAAAACCACGTATCCGGGCGCCTCGGCGGAACTGATGCAGGGTTTTGTCACGCAGCCGATCGCGCAAGCCGTATCGTCGGTGGAAGGCATCGATTACCTGACCTCGTCGTCGGTGCAGGGCAGCAGCACGGTGACCGTGCGCATGGAACTGAACCGCGATTCCACGCAGGCGCTGACGGAAGTGATGGCCAAGGTCAACCAGGTGCGTTATAAATTGCCGGAGGGCGCTTTTGACCCCGTCATCGAGCGTTCGGCCGGCGACTCCTCGGCCGTCGCCTATGTCGGTTTTGCCAGCGAGAGCGTGTCCGCGCCCGCGTTGACGGACTACCTGGCGCGCGTGGTGCAACCGATGTTCGCCACCATCGATGGCGTGGCGAAAGTCGACGTGTACGGCGGCCAGCAACTGGCCATGCGTTTGTGGATCGACCCCGCGAAACTGGCGGCGCGCGGGCTGACGGCAGCCGACGTGGCCGACGCCGTGCGGCGCAATAACTACCAGGCGGCGCCCGGCAAGGTGAAGGGACAATTCGTCGTCTCGAACATCAGCGTCAACACGGATCTGACCAGCGTGGCGGAGTTCCGCGACATGGTCATCCGCAAGGGCGGCGATGACAGCGCCACCCTCGTGCGTTTGAAAGACGTGGGCACGGTGGAACTGGGCGCGGCCGCCACGGAGACGAGCGGCATCATGGACGGCGTGCCGGCCGTGTATCTGGGCCTGTCGCCCACGCCCGGCGGCAACCCGCTGGTGATCGTCGACGGCATCAGGAAGCTGCTGCCCGAGATCCAGAAAACCCTGCCGCCCGGCGTGAAGGTCGAGCTGGCATTCGAGACGGCGCGCTTCATCCAGTCGTCCATCGACGAGGTGGCGCATACGCTGCTCGAAGCGCTGCTCATCGTCGTCATCGTCATCTACCTGTGCATGGGTTCCTTGCGCTCCGTGCTGATACCCGTCGTGACCATCCCGCTGTCGATGCTGGGCGCGGCGGCGCTGATGCTGGCCTTCGGCTTCAGCATCAATCTGCTCACCTTGCTGGCGATGGTGCTGGCCGTGGGCCTTGTGGTCGATGACGCCATCGTCGTGGTGGAAAATGTGCACCGGCATATCGAGGAAGGCAAGACGCCCGTGGCAGCCGCGCTGGTGGGCGCGCGCGAAGTGGCCGGCCCCGTGATCGCCATGACGATCACCCTGGCCGCAGTGTATGCGCCCATCGGCATGATGGGTGGACTCACGGGCGCGCTGTTCAAGGAGTTCGCGCTGACCCTGGCCGGCGCCGTGGTGGTGTCGGGCGTGGTGGCCTTGACCTTGTCGCCCGTGATGAGCTCCCTGCTGCTGCAGCCCAAACAATCGGAAGGGCGCATGGCGCGCGCGGCCGAGCATTTCTTCGAGGGTCTCACCAGCCGTTATGCGCGCCTGCTGGACCGCTCCCTGCACCATCGCTGGCTCAGTGCCGGTTTCGCCGCGCTGGTGATGGTGAGTTTGCCGTTTTTATACCTGCTGCCGCAGCGCGAACTGGCGCCGGCGGAAGACCAGGCCAGCGTGCTGACGGCGATCAAGGCGCCGCAACATGCCAATCTCGATTACGTCGAACGCTTCTCGTACAAGCTCGATGACATCTATAAAAACGTGCCGGAGACGGCGTCGCGCTGGATCATCAATGGCGGCGAAGGCCCGGCATCGAGCATCGGTGGCATCAACCTGACGCCGTGGGCCGAACGCTCGCGCAATGCGGCCGTCATCCAGGCCGAATTGCAGCACGCCGTGGGCGACGTGGAAGGCACCAGCATCTTCGCCTTCCAGCTGGCGCCCTTGCCGGGATCGAGCGGCGGCTTGCCCGTGCAGATGGTGCTGCGCAGCGCGCAGGATTACGCCACCCTGTTCCGCACCATGGAAGACGTCAAGCAGCGCGCGCGCGATAGCGGCCTGTTTGCCGTCGTCGACAGCGACCTCGATTACAACAACCCGGTGGTAAAAGTGCGCGTGGACCGCTCGAAGGCGAACAGCCTGGGCATCCGCATGCAGGACATCGGCGAATCGCTGGCCGTGCTGGTGGGCGAAAATTATCTGAACCGCTTCGGCATGGATGGCCGCGCCTACGACGTCATCGCACAAAGCCCGCGCGAACAGAGACTCACGGCGCAAGCGCTGACGCAGCAATATGTGCGCGCCGACGATGGCAGCCTGCTGCCCCTGTCCGCCGTCGTCTCGGTGACGGAACAGATCGAACCGAACATGCTGACCCAATTCAACCAGCAAAATGCGGCCACCTTCCAGGGCGTGCCGGCGCCGGGCGTGACCCTGGGCGACGCCGTGGCCTTCCTCGACGGCGTAGCGAAAACCCTGCCGCCGGGCTTCAGCTACGACTGGCAATCGGACGCGCGCCAGTTCGCCACGGAAGGCAATGCGCTGCTGCTGGCCTTCCTCGCGGCCGTCGTCGTCATCTACCTGGTGCTGGCGGCGCAGTATGAAAGCCTGACGGACCCTTTGATCATCCTGATCACGGTGCCGCTGTCGATTTGCGGCGCGCTGATTCCGCTGGCCCTGGGCTACGCCACCGTCAACATCTACACGCAGATCGGTCTCGTGACCCTGATCGGCTTGATCAGCAAGCACGGGATCTTGATGGTGGAATTTGCCAACGAATTGCAGGTGCATGAACAGCTCGACCGCATCACGGCCATCCGCAAGGCGGCGCAGATCCGCTTGCGCCCGATTTTGATGACGACGGCCGCCATGGTGGTGGGCCTGGTGCCGCTGCTGTTCGCTTCCGGCGCGGGTGCCAACAGCCGCTTCGGCCTGGGCGTGGTGATCGTCTCGGGCATGTTGATCGGCACCTTCTTTACCCTGTTCGTGCTGCCCACCGTGTACACCTTTCTGGCCCGCCGCCACACGGCCGACCATGCCACGCCGCGCGCACGCGATCTGTCGCAGGCGCTGAAGGAATCCATATGAAAAATTACCGCTATCTAGCTTCCCTTTTTGCTGCCCTTTTCCCCATGCTGGCTGGCTGCGCCATCAGCCCCGCCTACGTCACGCCGGGCACGCCCGCCATCCATTTGGCCAGCCCACAGCAAGCGCAATTCGCACCCGACGCGAGTACCGTCAGCGAGGCCGCCTGGTGGACATTTTTCGACGATGCGCGCCTGTCGCAACTGATCGCCAGCGCGCTCGAACACAACCTTGATATCGCGCAGGCGCAAGCCAATTTGCTGGCCGCACGCGCCATCTTCGACGAACGCCGGCTCGATGAACTGCCCGCCGTCACAGGCCAGGCCGGATGGCAGCGCAAGGTGCAACAGGACACGCCAGACAGCCGTGCCGCCAGTACCAGCACGCGCGTGGGTTTCGATGCGCAATGGGAGATCGACCTGTTCGGCCGCCTCGCGCACATGAGCCGTTCTGCGCAGGCGCGCGCCGACGCGGCGCAGGCCGATTTGCGGCAAGTGCAACTGACGATCGCCGCCGACGTGGCGCGCAATTATTACGAGGCCCTGGGCTACCAGCAAAACCTGGCGCTGACGCAGGCGCAGGTGCAAAGCTGGCGCGACACCGTCGCCCTGATCGACGCGCGCATCCGCGCCGGCAGCGGCTTGCCGGAAGAGCGCTACAACGCGCTGGCCAACCTGGCGCGCAGCGAGGCGGCCTTGCCGCCATTGCAGGCTGGCTTGCGCCAGGCGCAGTACCGGCTCGATGTCTTGAGCGGACAAGCACCGGGCGCCATCGCGCTGGCCACCACACCGCGCCAGCAGGCGCCGCTGGCGGGCCAGCTTCCCTTGGGCGACGTGAACCGCCTGATCAAGCAGCGCCCCGACGTGGTACGCGCCGAGCGCCTGCTGGCCGCCTCCAGCGAAGACGTGGGCGCCGCCACGGCCGACCTGTATCCGCGCCTCAGTCTCGGCGGCTTTTTGGGCTTTTTCGCCCTGCGCGGCAGCGGCGTGTTTGACGGCGGCGCACGCGCGGTCGAGGTGGCGCCATCCATCAGCTATCCCGCCTTCCGCCTGGGCAGCGTGAAGGCGCGCTTGCGCGGCACGCAGGCCGAAGCGCAGGGCGCGCTGGCGCGCTATGCGCAAGCCATCCTGGTCGCGCAGGAAGACGTGGAAAACGCCATCACGCAACTGGCGGAAAACCAGACGCGATTGGCCTCATTGCTGCAGTCGGCGCGCCACGGCAACGCGGCCCTCGGCATCGCCAGCACGCGCTATGCGGGTGGTTCCGGCAGCTACCAGGCCGTGCTGGAAAACCAGCGCGCCTTGTACGATATCCGGCGCGAAGCGCTGCTGGCGGAAACGGCGTCTTACATCGATGCGATTGCCCTGTACAAGGCGCTGGGATGGGGGCAAACTATGTGATCTTTTTAGCTCGGAAAGGCACGCGATGTTCAAGCAAGGCAGCTGGCTCAATCCACCGGAAAACTGGTCCGCCGACGGCGCGCAATTGCGCGTGACGACGGATGCCAGCACGGATTTCTGGCGCAAGACCTCATACGGTTTTATCCGCGACAGCGGCCACTTTTTCGGTACTGAAGTCAAAGGCGACTTCACGGTGCAGTTGCACGTGGCGGCGCAGTATTCTGCGTTGTACGACCAAGCCGGTTTGATGGTGCGCATCGACGAACAAAACTGGATCAAATGCGGCGTCGAATTTTCCGACGGCCAGCTGTTATTGAGCACCGTGCTGACGGTCGATACATCCGATTGGGCCGTCAGCATCGCGCCCGCCATGCCGGACGGTTTCTGGCTGCGCGCGACAGTGGAAAAGGGCGCGATCCGGGTGCAGTATTCGACCGATGGCCTTCGCTGGCCGCTGCTGCGCCTGGCGCCGTTTCCCGTCGCCGCGCGCTACCTGGCGGGCCCCATGTGCTGCACACCGGAACGTGGTGGCCTGGAAGTGGCTTTTTCGCAGTTTTCCATCGCTCCGGCGCAGCAAAAAGACTTGCATGATTTAAGTTAAATTAAACCACCCACGTCTCGTGCAAATGGCGCCACAACAGGCTACCATCCGGTGTTTTGTCATACACGACGGTCGACAGCCGCTCGGTGTTTTCTGCGCCCGGCAGTGACTGGCATTCGCGGTAGGACACGGTGGCGCCAGCCGTGCTTTCCTGGATCATTACCAGGTCCGTGATGCGCATGACGAGGCCCGGGCGGCTGCCGGCGGCGACGCAAAAAAACGCCGCCAATCCGGCGCCATCGAGCTGCTTGCCACCGGGTGACACCATCGTGAAACCGGGCGAAAACCGCGCCAGCAAATCAGCGCAATGTTCCGGCGCCGTGGCTTCGCCGGAAAGCCACTCGCGGATCAGCACATGCGTGGATAAAACGTCGTCAAAATACGGGTTTGTTGCAGTCATTTTTTGCTTGCTCCATGTTGTAGTAAAAGGTCGAGAACGGCGCGGTTGTCGATACGCAGGCACAGTGCCAGCGGCAGTACGCACGAGGCGGCGGCGAGGGCAAAGCACCAGTGAAATACCTGCGCCGCACGCAGGTGCTGGGCAGGGTCATCGAGCGATGCGATGCCCTGCGCCGCCAGCAAGCCATTGAGCAGTACGCTGAGCAGCGCCACGCCCAGGCAAAAGCCCAGCTGGCGGTTGATATTCCACACGGCGCTGGCCTGGCTCAATTGCCCATCCGGCGTGCGCAAGAATGCCGTGCTTTGCGCCGTGCTACTGCACAAACCACCGCCAAAGCCCATCACGGCATACGCACCGGCCAGCCAGAATAACTGGCCCGCCGCATCCACGCGCAGCAGCATCAGCATGCCCGCCGCCTGCAGCAGCGCACCAAAGATAAACAGCGGTTGCGGACCCACGCGGCGATAGCTTTTGCCGGTCAGCGAAATGGCCGCAAACGAGGCCAGCGCCCACGGCAGCATCAGCGCGCCCGCCGTCGATGCGGACATGCCCAGCACGCCCTGCAGATACAGCATGGCCAGCAGGCTCACGCCCATGAAGACACCGGGCACCAGCAGATACATCAGCATGGCAATGCGCAGCAGCGGCTCACTGGCCAGGCGCAGGTTGAGCAGCGGCGTCGACTTGCGCAGCGCGCCGCGCACGTAGCCCCAGGCGCAGGCGGCGCCCAGCGCCAGCACGGCGGCGCCGGCCGGCACGTCGCCCGGCGTGCCCAGCATGGTCAAGCCCAGCAACAGCAGCAAAATCGCCGTGCTGCCCGCCAGCAGGCCGCCCACGTCGAGACGGGGTACGGCCGCGCGTGGCGGGTCGGCGCGCAGCCAGCAGGCGGCCAGCAGCAGCGCCAGCGCGGCAAATGGCACGTTCAGGTAAAAAATCCAGCGCCACGACAGGCTGTCGACGATGACGCCACCCAGCGCGGGCGACAGGGCGGGCGCCAGCAAGCCCACCAGCATGATGACGGAGGACAGGCCAGGGCGCTCGGCAGGCTGATACAGCTGGTAGGTCATGCTTTGCCCCAGCGGAATGAGCAAGCCGCCGCCCAGGCCCTGCACGCAGCGCCAGGCGATCAGCGCCTCGATCGATGGCGCCAGGCCGGCGCCGATGCTGGCGCATAAAAAAGTTAGCAACGATGCCATGAACACGGTTTTGCTGCCATAATAGGCAGCCAGCCAGGCGCTGGCGGGGATGACGATGGTCAGGCCGAGGATGTAGGCGGTGCTGATCCAGGCCAGCTGCGCCACCGAAGCGTGCAGGGCATGGCCGATGTCGGGATAGGCGACGCTGGTGATGAACATGTTGATCAGGTCGACGAAAAACCCCAGCAGATAGATGGCCGCCACCTTTTTGCGATAGTCCATGGTGCTCCGAATGGCAAACGGCCAGCTTAAGCGCTCAGCGTCATTTGCGTAACGGGCCAGCCCCGATTACACTGTCAAACAAATTTTGACAAACCTCTACAACCCGCATGCCTCCTCATTCTTATTTATGATCAGTCTTGACCGTTTGGGTATTTTCATCGCCATCGTCGACGCCGGTTCGCTGACGGCGGCCGCCGTCGTGCTGGGCCAGAGCAAGGCCGTCGTCAGTTTTAACTTGAAACAGCTGGAGGCGGAGCTGGGCGTGTCGCTGCTGACGCGCAGCACGCGCAGCCTGGCGCTGACCGACGTGGGGCGGCGCTTTTACGAGGATTGCCAGCGCGTGCTGAGCGAAGCGCAAGGCGCCATCGAGACGGCGCGCCAGGGCCACCTGGGCTTGCGCGGCACCTTGCGCCTGACCACCACCGTCGAGTACGGCAGCCGCACGGTGATCCCCGCGCTGATCGCCTTTGCCGCCGCCCATCCGCAGCTGCAGATCCAGCATTCGTCGTCGTCCTCGCATGAAGACCTGATCTCGGGCCGCTACGACCTGGCCATCCGCATGGGTTCCCTCACCGATTCGAGCTACCGCGCCGCGCTGATCGAGCCGTATGCGATCTGGCCCGTCGCCTCGCCCGCCTACCTGGCCAGCCTGCCCGGCCGGGACATCGCCACCTTGGACGACTTGCAGCGCGCGCGCTGGCTGGCGCACAGCCGCCTGACCACGCCGCTGCGCTGGGACGTGCACACGCCGGACGGCCCCGCCGCCTTTGCCGTGCAGGACGACGCCGCCATCCATTCCGACTCCGCCTCGGCCCTGCTGGGCTTTGCCCTGGGCGGCTGCGGCGTGGCCCTGCTGCCGCAATGGCAGGTGGAGGCGGAAGTGCGCGCGGGACGCCTGCGCCGCCTGCTGCCCGACGTCGCCTTCCCGCAGCAGGGCGTGTATGCCGTGTATCCGAACACGCAGCACATCGCGGAAAAGGTGCGCGCCTTTATCGACTTTTTGCGCGCGTTCGTGGGCACGCCGGATTGAAATTTCACTTCGTCAATATTTGATCACTACAACGGTTTCCAAGGGGCAAACGGGCGCCCCTTTCGTTTTGCACGGCCTACACTGGAAGGACGTTGTTCACCGATTGGAGACCATCATGGCACATACATTGGCAGCAGTTTTCGCCGTCCGCGATATGGCCGAGCGCGCCCGGCACGACCTGATCACGGCGGGATTTCCCGGCGCCAACATCCGCCTGCACGATGCGGGCAGTGACGACACTTCCGCCACGGAAAACATCCGCCGCGACGACAGCGACAGCCTGCTCGACAATATCAAGCATTTCTTTACGGACCTGTTCGGCAGCCACGCCGATCGCCACATCTATGCGGAAGCCGTGCGGCGCGGGCATGTCGTGCTGACACTGGAAGGCGCAAGCGACGCCGATATCCAGCGCGCCACCGACATCGTCGAGCGCTATGCGCCGCTCGACATCGATGCGCACGCCGAGCACTGGCGCGCCGGCGGCTGGCAAGGCGCGCCGCACGACGACAGCGGGCGGCGCCAGGGCGCCAGCATGCAGTCAAGCGCGCCATCGCGGCAGGGCATGTCCGCCAGCAATATGAACGAGGCGCCAGGGTCGCAACAATTTGCCAGCGACATGGCGCCACCACCGTCCAGCGCGGGCGCCAACGCACGCCGCTACCCCAGCGCCGACAACTTGCCAGGCACCAGCTACGATGACGAGCAGTACTACCGTAGCCACTGGAGCGCCACCTATGTCGCCACCGGCGCGCGCTTCGAGGACTACGATCCCGCCTACCGCTATGGCCATTCGATGGCGAACAGCGACAGCTACCGGGGCCGCCCGTGGGACGACGTGGAAGCGGACCTGCGTTCCACGTGGGAGCATACGTATCCGCAATCGGCATGGGACAACTTCAAGGCGGCCGTCCGGCACGGCTGGGAACGCATCACGTCCTGATGCGCGAGGAGGGGGACAGCCCCCTCAGCGCCCCTCGTGCGTGAGCTTGAGGAAGTGGTTCAGGATGTGAAAATGGTCTTCGAAGAATTGCTCCTCCATGGCCGGCAGCGACGCCACGGGTACCCACTGCGCCAGCGCCGCATCGTCGGCCGCCGTCACGGCCGGCAACTGGCGCGTCTTCAAGTCAAAGTAATGCGCATGCGTGATGGTGCGCCCGCGCTGGCTGCGGTCCGGATGGTCGAACACGGCCACGTCGACCAGCGCCTCGACGAGGGTGGGCGCCAGCACGCCCAGCTGGGTTTCTTCCGCCAGTTCGCGCAAGGCGCCCTGCAGCAGGCGTTCGCGCGGCTCCAGGAAGCCGCCGGGCAGCGCCCACAGGCCCTTGCCAGGATAGCCGCCGCGGCGCACCAGCAGCACGTGGCCGCCCGTCTGCACCAGCGCGTCGACCGTCGTGAAGATGGGCGGATACGGCGCCGCGCGCCAGCGCGCCTTGTACGCTTCGATGGCGCGGTATTCCTGCACCAGCGGCGCGTACCACGGCAACAAGGTCCACGCCTTCACATACTGGCCGATGGCCGCCGGCAGCAGCTGCGCCACGGCGCTCAGCGACACGTCCACGTCTTGCGCCTCGAACAGCACGTTGCGAATCGCCGTCGCGCCGATGGGGGCACCGGGATCGATCTCCAGATTGAGCAGCTGCCAGTGCGGGAAGTGGTGCAGGTAATAACTGGTGGCATCCTTGAAACAGGCCACCAGGGCGACGCGCTGCGCCGCGGGCACGGCGCCCGTCACGGCGCGCCGCACGGCATCGGCCCACAGGCCATCGTCGTAGTAATCGCGCACGGCCACGTAATGCACGCGCGCGCGCTGCGCCTCGGGTAAGGTCGCGGCGATCATGGCGGCCCGTTCCTGCCACGTAAACGGGTTTTTCGGGCTGCGCGCATGGAAGGCGGAGCCGAGCACCACCACCACTTGCGCGGCCGTCGCCAGCGCCTTTTGCAGCAAGCCCGCATGGCCATTGTGAAAAGGCTGGAAGCGGCCGATCAGGATGGCCGCGTCGGCGGAATAGGATGGGGTCATGCGTCGTCTCCGGTGGGGTAGTGGGCGGCGATCGGCAATTGACGCCCGCTGCCAAAGGCGCGCGAACGCACGCGGATGATGGGCGCCGCCTGGCGCCGTTTGTACTCATTGCGGGCGACCATGCCGAGGATACGCGTGACGAGAGCCCGCCCCTCGTCCGTCTCGCGCAGCTGGTCGACCAGGGTCAACGCTTGCGCGCTTTCGGCCGCGGGCAAACCGCGTCCCTCGATATGCCATTTGAGGATTTCATCGAGCACGGGATATGGCGGCAAGCTATCCGTGTCGCGCTGGCCCGGCGCCAGTTCCGCCGACGGCGGTTTATCGAGCACGGCGACGGGAATCAGTTCGCGCCCGGCGCTGGCGTTGAGGTGGCGCGACAGGGCGAACACCTCCGTTTTATACAAGTCGCCGATCAGTCCCAGTCCCCCATTCGTGTCGCCATACAGGGTGCAGTAACCCACCGAGATTTCGCTCTTGTTGCCGGTGGTGAGCAGCAGGGCGCCGAAGGCATTCGAGTACTCCATCAATATCGTGCCGCGCACGCGCGCCTGCAGGTTTTCCAGCGGCAGCCCTTGCAGCTTGCCGTCGAAAGCTGCCGCATAGCCGGCTGCGTATTGCGCCACGATGTCGCGGATCGCATGCGTGTGCAGGGTGATGCCCAGGTTGGCGCACAGGGCGACGGAATCGGTGACGGAGCCGGCGCTGGAAAACACGGACGGCATGGTGATGCCCACGACGTTGTCGGCGCCCAGCGCCTCGACGGCCAGGGCCAGGGTCAGCGCCGAGTCGATGCCGCCCGAGCAGCCGACGACGACTTTCGTAAAGCGGCAGCGGCGCGCGTAGTCGCGCAAACCGAGCACGATCTGGCGCCGCGCAAACTCCACGGCAGGGATGCCTTCCGGGTCGGGCACGGGGAAAGGCTGACCATCGGGCCGCGTAAAACGGCCGCCGGCAAAGCGCAGCAACTGAAAATCTTCGACGAAGCGGGCCGCCTCGAATTGCACGCCCAAGGTCGGCGACATGGCGAACGAGGCGCCGTCGAACACGAGCTGGTCCTGGCCGCCCACCTGGTTGACGAAGAGCAAAGGCAAGTTCACGCGCGTGCAGGCGGTGCCAAACACGGCATGGCGCTGCGCCCGTTTGCCGATGTCGGACGGGCTGGCGTTGATGCTGACGACGAGGTCGGGCCGCGCCGCGTGCAGAGCGTCGAAGGGGTTGACGGCGTAGGCGCGGCCATCGTCGTTCCAGCCATCCTCGCAAATCATGAAGCCCACCTTGCAGCCAGCGATAGCGAGGGTGCAGGCGCCGGGCGGCCCCGGCTCGAAATGGCGACCCTCGTCAAAGATGCCGTAAGTGGGCAGCAGCTGCTTGTAGTATTCGGCCACGATGCGCCCGTCGCGGATGGCCAGCAAGGCGTTGTACAGGGGCTTGCCGACGCCGGGGTTCGGCCGCGCCGTGCCGATGACGGTGACCAGCGCCGGCCAGCGCGTGGACGCTTCCAGCAGCTGATTCAGCGCCTGCTGCATGTCGCGCAGGAAGGCGGCATCTTCGAACAGGTCGCCCGGGTAATACGCGCACAGCGACAATTCGGGGCACACGAGCAGGTCCGCGCCTTCCTCGCTGGCGCGCCCCATGCGCGCGATGATGGCGGCACAATTGGCGTCGAAGTCGCCCACGGTGGGATTCATCTGGGCGAGGGCGATGGTCAGCATGGCGATCCTTCATTGGTTACGCTTGAAACCACTATCCTGCCTGAAATTTTACTGAGCGTACTGATGCAATCGTGCAAGCCAGCCGATCCTGCCGCTACAAGGTCTTGAGCCAGGCCCGCAAGCGCGTGCGCGCATTCGCATACGGCGACGCCGTATTGAACTGGATCATGCGCCCCATCGTGTAATGCGTGTACCAGGGCTGGCCATACAATTGCGCGTCGTCATGGCTTTCGATCAGCGCCAGCAACTGCTTCTTCGCCTGTGCCAGGCGCTGCAGCAAGTCGTCCATGCTGAGTTCAGCATAGTCCGCATAGAAGCGCTGCGCCAATTTTCCCAGAGCGTTCCACGTGAAACCTTCAGCGGGAAAGGCGATGTCCTCGATGCGTTTGCCGTCACGCAGCTGCGCGTGCCAGTGCAAGACCAGCTCATTCCAGCCCACCAGATAGGCGAGCAAGTCGCACACGCTCATGCGCGTGCCCGCCACTTGTCCTTCCAGCACGGGTTCCCGCGCCAGCGTCGGCGGCACGCGCGCCAGTTCTTGTAGCAACTTCGCATACGTGCTGTTGATGGCGTCGAGCAGTTCCTGCTTGCTGTCGGGAATAGCCATCACGCCGCCTGCACGACCGGCAAGCCGGCCGTCTGCCAGTCGTCGTAACCGCTGCCGAGGCGACGCGCATGCAAGCCGTGCTGGCGCAGGGCCGCCACCGCCTGCACGGACAGCACGCAATACGGGCCGCGGCAATACGCGGCGATCTCGGCGTGCGCGGGCAATTCGCCCAAGCGACGCTGCAAGTCATCAAAAGGAATATTGATCGCACCGGGCAAGTGGCCGGCGGCAAATTCCTGCGCGGGCCGCACGTCGAGCACGGTGATGCTGGCCTCGCGCATGCGCTCCAGCAACTCATCGCCCGTGATCGCTTCCACATGGTCGCCCCGTCCCAGCGCCTGCAACTCGCTGCGCTGGTGCTGCGCATACACGTCCAGCGCATCGAGCAACTGCATGACAGGGCCGTTACCGAGCCGGTACAGCACGCGCTTGCCGTCGCGCCGCGCCAGCACGAAACCGGCGCGCCGCAACTGCTGCAAATGCTGCGAGGTATTCGCCACGGACAGGCCCGTCAACTCCACCAGCTGCTCCACTGCATACTCGCCGTGCACGATCTGCTCGAGCAGGCGCAGACGCGGCGCGCTGCCTAAAATATGGGCAAACCCGGCGGAACCGGTCAGCAATTCGATATCAGCATTTTTCATTGACACGATGCTAGCACCCTTATAACATTCAAGCAATAAATTGAATGTTAGGAGCGGTAATGCAAATACTCTGGCTCGATGCGCTGGCGATCGGCGTGGGCGCGACGGCGGTGATGGATGTGTGGGCGGTGGCCTTGAAACGCTACTGGTGCATCCCCTCGCTGAACTTTGCGATGGTGGGGCGCTGGCTCGGCCATTTGCCGCGTGGCAGCTTCACCCACGTCAACATCGCCCAGGCGGCGCCCGTGCGCGATGAAGCCATCCTGGGCTGGACGGCCCATTACGTCATCGGCGTGCTGTTTGCGGCCATGCTGCTGGCGCTGGTGGGGCAGGAGTGGGTGCAAGGGCCGACCTTCGCGCCGGCGCTGCTGGCGGGCCTGGTGAGCGTGGCAGCGCCGTTTTGCATCTTGCAACCGGGCATGGGCGCCGGTCTGGCCGCCAGCAAGACGCCGCACCCAAATGCCGCCCGCCTGCGCAGCCTGATGGCCCACACGGCGTTCGGCATCGGCCTGTACCTGGCGGCCCTGCTGTGGTCGACTATCCGCTGATCAGCTCGTCAGCGGCGGCACGGGTGCGGGCGCCGGTGCGGCTGCCACCGCTGACATGGCCGGCGCCTCGGGCTGCGCCGGCACAGTGCTCAGCACCATCGTGCTGGGCTTGGCAATGGCGATGTGCGCCTCGTCCAGGCGCTTGAGCAGCTCGAACAGCAGGGCGCTGCGGATGCCCGACGTCAGGCGCGGCGACGAGGCATAGCCGGTGGCGTTGAACAGCAACAAGCCATTGTCGATGCCGTCGAGCTGCACGTTGGGCGCCGGCGTGTCGAGCACGTCGGGATTGTCGACAAAGGTGGACAGGATCAGCGCGCGCGCCGCTTGCGCATCCGTACCCAGCGGCAATGGCAGCTTGAGCTGCACCAGGCCCAGCGGATTGGCCAGGGTGACGTTGCGCACCGTCTTGGTAATGAATTCCGAGTTCGGCACGATCACCGTCGAGCGGTCGCCCAATTGAATTTCCGTGGCGCGCACATTGATGCGGCGAATGTCGCCTTCCACGCCGCCCAGCGAGACCCAGTCGCCCACCTTCACGGGGCGCTCGGCCAGAAGGATCAGGCCAGAGACAAAGTTCTGCACCACGGCCTGCAAGCCAAAACCGATACCCACCGACAAGGCCGACGCCACCCATGCGATGCGTTCCAGGCCGATGCCAGCCGCCGACAGGGCCAGCGCGACGGCCAGCACGCCGCCGATGTAGCCGAACAGGGTGATGAACGACACTTGCATGCCCGTGTCGAGATTGGTGGTCGGCAAATAGCTGTTTTGCAACCAGCGCTTGAACAAGCCCAGCGCGACAAAGCCAACGAGCAGCACCAGCAGGGCCTGGATCAGCGCGGCAGGGCGGATCGCCACCTCGCCGATAGCCAGGCCATCCTGCAACTTGCCGACACGCTGGAACAACTCGCCCGGACCTTCGCCGAACGGTGCCAGCAGCAGCATCAGGGCCAGCAGCACGACGATGGCGCGGCCAATGCCCGACAGCAGCACGGCCGCCTGGTCGCGCGCCTTGGGCGTGGCCAGCACAGGATGGGCCGCGTCCGGCGGCGGCGGCGTGGACGCCAGCAGCATGCAGATATCGTCCACCAGCACCGTCAGCAAATACGTGCTGCACAGCACGACGATGACCCAGGCAATTTGCTTGGCGACAAAGCTGCCGAACGCCACATAGCCGACCAGCAGACTGATGACGCTGGACGCCAGCGCCAGCCACAGCAGCACCGTGACGCAGCGCAGCCACAGGGGCGTGACCAGGGTGGCGGGATCGGCCTCGCGCAACTGGCGCCAGCAGCGCTCGGCCCGCATCAGGCCGTAGGCGATGGTCGTGCTCATCACGAGGGCGACGATGCAGTTGACGGCCACGGCCGTCGACAAGCCCGCATTGATGACGATGGTGACTCTTTCCGTCGCCCACACGAGCACGACGATGAAGGAAAACATCGATGGAAAATTGCGCATGCGGTGCGCCAGCGCGTCCGGCAAGGGCAGCAAACGCCACGACACGCGGCGCGGCGACAGCAGCGCGTGGCCGAGTCCCGCCGTAAAGCCGGCAAAACAGATGATGCCGATCAAGCTGCTAAGGAAAGTCGAGGTTTTTTCGGACAGGCCGCCGTCCCAGCGCAAGCCCATGGCCAGCAATTCCGCCACCAGGCCCGGCGTGGCCAGCGCCAGCACCAGCACGGCCAGCGCATGCAGGGAACGGCGCAAGCGGCCATGCGGCACGCGCGTGGACGTCACCACCAGCAAATAGCGCGAAGCCCAGACGCTGGCGCCGATCACGGCCACGATGACGGCCAGCAAGCCGCCCCAGGCCGACCACGGCGTGGCGCTTGCCGCGTTCGCCAATTCCAGCTCCAGCGCCCGCAGGCGCTGCAAATTCTGCGGCAATTCCGCATGCAGCTGTTTCCAGAACGAGCCGGCGAGTATCGACGCCGTGCGTTCGCCCAGGCGCGCCTGCAACTGCGCGCGGCGCACCGTCGACACCTGCTCCGACGCCTGCGTCGCTTCCACAGCCAGCAGGCGCGCCAGTTTTACTTGCGCATCGAGGGCGCTGCTGGTGCGGTCCAGCTGGCTGCGCTGCGCCGCCACATCAGGAGCATCTTTCGTGCCCGCCGCCGGCTTGCCCAGCTCGGCCAGCCGCGCCTGCACGCTGGAGAGCGTGGGCGTGAGCGCATCGGCCACCTTGTCCGCCTCGGCGCTGGCCGCCAGCGCATCAGCCCGCATCTGCGACAGGGTCGCATCATCGAGCTCCGCCTCGCCATCGAGCGCTTTCTGGATGCCGGTGATCTGCTTGCGCAAGCCATCGAGACGCTGGTCGGCCGTGGCGGCGTCATCGACGGGCTGCGACCAGGCGGGCGGCGCGGCCAGCGAGCACGCCAGCAGTAACGCCAGCAGGAAGGGGAAGAAACGGAGACGGAAAGAAGTCATGCGGACCTATGGCTGAAAATGAGAAAAACGGCCGGATTGGCGGCGGCGCCGGTCATGGCGTGCCGCCCGGCGGGTGCCTGCCAATATAGCTGAAAACGCCGGCAAGCCGCAGGATAAGCGGAACTGGCGTGTGCTGCGGAGGGAAACTAGGCATATTGCCCTATGGAAATATCATTCGAAAAGGTCTAGGATCGTCGTCCGCTTGGCGGCGCGGCAGCCATCTGCACGCCGCCGACCTTTTCACCATTCCCTCCGTATTGAGACAGCCATGAAGTTTTTATCCCACCTGACCATCGGCACACGCCTTGCCACAGGCTTTGGCACCATCGGCGCCATGCTGATCATCATCTCTTGCCTGGGCATTGCCATGCTGGGCAAGATCAACCAGGGCACCGGCCATATCGTGCATGACAGCATGCCCAAGATCGAGCTCGCCAACAGCGTGTCGGCCAACATCAACGATATCGCCATTGCCCTGCGCAACATGATGCTCAGCGCCGATCCCGCCGACCAGCGCAAGCAAACGGACGCCATCCTGGCCGCGCGCCAGGCAGCGGCCGGCAATCTCGGCAAGCTCGCGGGCATGCTCGATTCCGACCGCGAACGTGCGCTGCTGGCCAAGATGAACGACGCCAACACGCGCTACGCACAGGGGCAGGAAGCCTTGCTTGAACTGATCAGAAGCGGCACGCCGGACGACAGCAGCGCCTACCTGTACGGCCAGCTGCGCCCCGTCTTGCTCGTCTATAAACAATTGATTGCTGAACAGATCAGCTTGCAAAACACCCTGGCCGCCACGGCGGGCGACAATGCCAATGCCACCTATGCCAACACGCGCACCTTGCTGATCGGCATGTCGCTGGCGGCCTTGGCCATCGCGGCGGCCTTGGCGTATGGCATCACGCGCTCGATCACCGGTCCCGTCGCCACAGCGCTGCAAGTGGCCAACACGGTGGCCGCAGGCGATTTGCGCAGCCAGATCACCGTGCAGTCGCGCGATGAAATGGGGCAACTGTTGCAGGCGCTCAAGCGCATGAACGACAGCCTGGCGCACACGGTGGGCACGGTGCGCGCCGGCACGGAAACGATCGCCTCGGCCTCGTCCGAAGTGGCGGCGGGCAGCCTGGACCTGTCTGCGCGCACGGAGCAGCAAGCCAGCTCGCTGGAAGAGACGGCGTCATCCATGGAAGAGCTGACCTCGACCGTCAAGCAGAATGCCGACAATGCGCGCCAGGCCCATGTGCTGGCCGATACGGCCTCCGGCGTGGCGCAGCGCGGCGGCGCCGTCATCGCGCAAGTGGTGGCGACCATGCGGCAAATCGACGCTTCGTCAAACAAGATTGCCGACATCATCGGCGTCATCGATGGCATCGCCTTCCAGACCAACATTCTGGCCTTGAACGCGGCCGTGGAAGCGGCGCGCGCGGGCGAACAGGGCCGCGGCTTTGCCGTCGTGGCCACGGAAGTGCGCAGCCTGGCGCACCGCTCGGCCGCCGCGGCCAAGGAAATCAAGACCCTGATCGACGACTCGACCCGGAGCGTGGCGGCCGGCAGCGAGCTAGTGCACCAAGCCGGCGACACCATGACCGACCTGGTCGACAGCGTGCGCCGCGTGACCGACATCATGGAAGACATCACCTCGGCCAGCGCGGAACAGACGGCCGGCATCGAGCAAATCAACCAGGCCATCAGCGAGATGGACAACGTCACCCAGCAAAATGCGGCCCTGGTGGAAGAATCGGCGGCCGCGGCCGCTGCCATGCAGGAGCAGGCGGCGACCCTGGCGCAGGTGGTGAGCGTATTTAAACTGGGCGGCGTGGCTGCGACGACCGTGCCAACACCTGCCGCACGGCCAGCGACCGGCACGGCAATGCGCGTGAGCGTGACAGCGGCGCCGCAACGCGCCAGCGCACCGGCGCAGTGGGAGGAATTTTAGAATAGCACAACGGCGAAGTATATGAACATAAGATTGAATTTATTGGCATTAAATTCAATTTTATGTTTACCTTAAAGCTCAACTGCTAGCTCAACTGCTGCGTACATATTCTTGCAATTAAGGGCTACAATATAAAAAATATGTTCACTTCCATGTTCACTTCCTAATCATGACAAAACGTGCCCGCCCGGAAGATGCCATGCCGACGCTCGTCAACGAGCGGCTCAGGATATGGGGCCAGTGCGTGCGCAAGCAGCGGGTGCAGCAAAACATCACGGCACGCGACCTGTGCGCGCGCCTCGATATTTCGCATCCCACCCTGCAACGCATGGAACGGGGCGAGGCATCCGTCAACGTGGGTCTGTTCCTGGCCGCCTTCCACGTGCTCGGCATCCTTGCCATCACGGCGCCGGAACCGGACGCGTCGCTGTGGCAAATGGACAGCGTCAACATCCGCAGCCGCCCCACCGTGAACGAGCACGGCGATGGCTACTTCTAGCCGCCCTTTGTTTGTCTATCTGCAGCGGCCCGACAACGGCGAGTGGGTGGTGGCCGGCCGCTATGTGCTCGATGCGCGCACCGGCATCGGCAGCTTTCTGTACGCGCCCAGCTATGCCGATGCAGGCTTGTCCTGGGCCATCGATCCCGTCAATCTGCCCTTCATTCCCGGCATGGAACACCTGGCGCGCCGCTATGGCGGCCTGCATGACGTGCTGCGCGACGCCAGTCCGGATTCCTGGGGACAGATGCTGATACGCCGCGAACACCAACTGGGCGAAAAAGCCACGGCGATTCAGTTCTTGCGCCTGTCGGGCAATGGTGACCGCTGGGGTGCGCTGGCCGTGGGCGACACGCCCAAACCGAACATAGCGCAACTGGCCAGTCCCAGGCTGCATCGCCTGGACGCGCTGGTGCAAGAACTGTTGGCCATCGCGGAAAGCCGGCCAACACTCAATGCGCCCCTGCGCAAACGCCTGTTCGCCACTCCCAGCATGGGCGGCGCGCGCCCCAAGGCCACGGTGCAGGACGGCGAAGACTATTGGCTAGTGAAGCCGGGCCTGATGACCGATACGGTCGACCTGGCACTGCTGGAACACGCGACGATGCAATGGGGCAGGGCGGCCGGCCTGCGTTTCGCCGACACGCGCCACCATGCATTAACGGCCGAGCGCAGCGTGGTGCGCATCCTGCGCTACGACCGGCGCGGCGCGCGGCGCATCATGACCGTCAGCGCCGCCTCGCTGCTGCAAGTGCAATATCCACCGGTGGAAGCGGCTGACAGCGATGGCGCCAGCTACCCCCGCCTGGCCGAAGAACTGCGGCGCATCGGCGCACCGCCGGAAGACGGCATCGAACTGTTTGGCCGCATGATCTTCAACGGCGTCGTCGGCAACAACGACGACCATCCGCGCAACCACGCCGTGCTGTTCCATCTGGACGAGCAACGCTGGCGCCTCTCGCCCGCCTTCGATGTCGTACCGGATACGGAAGACGAGCCGCAATCACTGGTCATGCAAGTGAGCGCCGGCCGCCGCGACATCACGCGCGACGCCATGCTGCGCGATGTGACCCGTTTTGGCTTCGCCACACGCGGGCAGGCGGAAGAGTATCTCGATGCCTTGCTGGTGCGCATCGCGAACGCTTTTGCGCAGGTGGCGCCGCTGCTGAACGCAGCCTTGCGGGCACGGATGGCGGAGCGCTTGCGGACAATGCTGCTGCGCCTGGCTTAGGCGCAGGTGTAACGTCACCAGCCGACTAGGAAAGTTCTCTCCGGATAATTTCCGCGCCAGCGCTGAGCGCATTCAACTTGCCTCGTGCTACCTGACGCGACAAGGGCGCCATGCCACAGTTGGTGCTCGGATAAAGTTTGTCGGCATCGACAAAGCGCAGCGCCTTGCGCAGGGTGTTGGCCACTTCCTCCGGCGTTTCAATGGTATTGGATGCCACGTCGATGGCGCCGACCATCACTTTTTTGCCGCGTATGAGTTCAATCAGGTCGATGGGGACACGCGAGTTGTGGCATTCCAGCGAGATGATGTCGATATTCGATTTCTGCAGCTTGGGGAAAGACTCTTCATATTGGCGCCACTCGGAGCCCAGCGTATTTTTCCAGTCCGTATTGGCCTTGATGCCGTAGCCATAGCAAATATGCACGGCCGTTTCGCATTTCAGTCCTTCAATTGCCCGCTCCAGGGTGGCGATACCCCAGTCATTGACCTCATCAAAGAAAACATTGAATGCGGGTTCGTCAAACTGGATGATGTCGACGCCGGCCGCCTCCAATTCGCGGGCTTCCTGATTGAGGATCTTGGCGAATTCCCAGGCCAGTTTTTCGCGGCTCTTGTAGTGGCTGTCGTACAGCGTATCGATCATCGTCATCGGGCCTGGCAGCGCCCATTTGATCGGCTGCTTGGTTTTTTGACGCAGAAATTTGGCGTCTTCCACAAAAACCGGCTTCGGACGGCTCACCGCACCAACGACGGTCGGCACGCTCGCATCGTAGCGGTCACGAATCCTGACGGTCTCGCGTTTGTCGAAATCCACGCCGCTCAAATGCTCGATGAACGTGGTGACGAAATGCTGGCGGGTTTGCTCGCCGTCACTGACGATATCGATGCCTGCCAGCTGCTGTTCTTGCAGTGACAAAAGCAAGGCATCCTGTTTGCCCTCGATTAATTCCTCGTCCTGTAACTTCCAGGGCGACCAGAGTTTTTCAGGCTGTGCCAGCCAGGAAGGTTTGGGCAAGCTGCCGGCAGTGGAAGTAGGCAATAATTTTTTCATGATGATTGATGTCGTGTATTGTGATTAATCAGAGAGCGTAGTTCGCAGCCCATTGTTCAAGAACATTTTTGTAGGGCTTGATGAAGTGCTCTTCCGTATATTTGCCCTGCTTGACCGCCAGCTGGCTGCGCTCTTCCCGGTCATAGACAATTTGCGTCAATGAGTAATCCTGGTTCTTCAGGCTAGGCTGATACAACTTCCCTGCCGCGGAATTGGCGTTGTAAATTTCGGGCCGGTAAATCTTTTGGAACGTTTCCATCGTGCTGATGGTGCCGATCAGCTCAAGATTGCTGTAGTCACCCAGCAGGTCGCCGATAAAATAAAACGCCAGCGGTGCTGCACTGTTTGGCGGCATGAAATAGCGCACCTGCATCCCCATTTTCTCGAAATATTCATCCGTCGAGGAGAACTCATTTTGCTGATACTCGACGCCCAGGATGGGGTGCTGGTTTTCAGTGCGCTGATAGGTTTTGCTGCTCGAGGCGCTGATGCAGATCACGGGCGGCTTGCTGAAGCGCGCTTTGTAAGCAGTTGATTTGACAAAGTGCTTGAACAGCTTGCCATGGAAATCGCCGAAATTGTCCGGCGTGCCAAACGTGGATTTATTATTGTTGTGCTCTGGCAGCAGCACGCTGAAGTCGTAATCGCGCACGTACGAGGAGAAGTTATTCCCGGCGATGCCATCGATGCGCTCATTGGTTTTTTTATCCAGGATATTCGGCTTCAATATCTCGATCAATGGAATATTGTCGCCTTCGGCACCGATATTCAACTCGACGGAAATGATTTCAAGTTCTACCGAGTAGCGGTCTGCCTTCGGGTTGTCCCAATGCGCCAGGCTGTTGAAGCGGCTGTCGATCATTTTCAGGGTATTGCGCAAATTCTCCTGGCGACGCTCTCCCCTGGCCAGATTGGCAAAGTTGGTCGTCAAGCGCGTGCTGTCCGATGGGTGATAGTTTTCATCGAAAACAATGCTCTTGATGCTGAATACAAAATCTTTGCTCATGGTGATCTGTCCTGATGTCTGCGAAAAAGATGAATGTGTTGCTTGCCTGGTGACCGTGGCGATGCGTATCAGGCCGCAACCAGCGCTTCAGCGGCGGCATGTCTCGCCTGGCGCGTCAAGCCGACCAAGGGCAATGCCCGTTGGACGGCCAGCGCGGCTCGCTGGATCAGGGCCTCGTCCTGCAGACGGTAGTCGAGGAAATCCTTGTCGGTCGCGTAGACGCCCAGTGGCAATGTGCGTGCCTGGAAGAAGCTGAACAAAGGCCGCAACTGGTGGTCGATCATCAGGGCATGGCGTTCGCTGCCGCCGGTGGCCGCCAGCAAGATCGGCTTGTCGATCAAGGCATCCTGGTCAATGAAGTCGAAGAAGTGCTTGAACAGTCCCGTGTAGGAACCACGGAAGACCGGTGTTGCCACCACCAGGATGTCGGCTTGCTCGACCGCCGCAAGTTCCCGCTCCACCGTATCGGGCAGGTGGGAACGCCAGGTCGCGCCGGCAAGCTGCGGTGCGAGCTGGCCCAGCTCGACCAGACGCTGTTCGCACAACACTTCATCGGCGATCAGGTCCATCAGGTGCTCTGCCAGGGCTGCCGCCTTGGAAGGACGTTGCAGCCCGCCGGAAACCGCGACTAAACGAAGTGGACGTGTCATGTTTGCTTTCATAGGGATGGATGCGCCAGGGCCGAAAAATACAGGCAACAAGGGGATCGATGATAGCGGCGAAGATCGATGAAGTATAATGGTCTTATTTCATACATCCATGAACATGGCTCATCTCAATGCTTGAACGCATCCACCTCAGCATCGTCCAGCAGGTCGAGAAACAAGGTTCGCTGACGGCCGCCGCAGGCGTGCTGCACCTGACCCAGTCGGCCCTGAGCCACAGCATGAAGAAGCTGGAGCAGCAACTGGGCACCGACGTCTGGCTGCGCGAAGGGCGCAACCTGCGCCTGACGCAGGCCGGCCAGTATCTGCTGGCGGTGGCGAACCGGGTGCTGCCGCAACTGGACCTGGCCGAAGAGCGCCTGGGCCAGTTCGCGCAGGGAGAGCGCGGCGCGTTGCGCATCGGCATGGAATGCCACCCTTGCTACCAGTGGCTGCTGAAAGTGGTGTCTCCCTATCTGGCCGCCTGGCCCGACGTGGATGTGGACGTCAAGCAAAAGTTCCAGTTCGGCGGCATCGGCGCGCTGTTCGGCTACGAGATCGACTTGCTGGTCACGCCCGACCCGCTATACAAGCCGGGGCTGACGTTCGAACCCGTGTTCGACTACGAGCAGGTGCTGGTCGTGGCCAAGGGCCATGCCCTGGCGTCAGCTGCTTATGTGAAGCCGCAGCAATTGACCCAAGAAGTACTGATCAGCTACCCCGTCGACATCGAGCGCCTGGATATCTACAACCAGTTCCTCTTGCCGGCCGGTGTCACGCCCAAGCGCCACAAGGCCATCGAAACGACCGACATCATGCTGCAGATGGTGGCCAGCGGCCGCGGCGTGGCCGCCCTGCCGCGCTGGCTGGTCGAGGAATACGCGGCCAAGATGGATGTGGTGCCGGTACGGCTGGGCGCGCGCGGCATCGCCAAGCAGATCTTCCTGGGCGCACGCGAGACGGACACCGCCATCGACTACGTGCGGGCCTTCATCGCACTGGCGCGCCAGCCTGCCAGCGCTCATGCGCAGTGAGGCTATGGTCGGCCCCTTGATGCATCCCGCTCAGCACTGGCCCGCTGGCAACATTACTGATGCCTATTCCCTGGAAACCAGTACGAAGGACATTGCTGCTTTAAGCGCGGCGGCGCCCCGGATATTGCCTGGGTCCACGATTGCCATTCCCTACCTGGCACGCGAGGACGACGACGCGCGGCTGGCTGCGGCGCACGCCGTGCGCAAGCTCGGCTTAGAGCCCATGCCGCACTTGTCTGCGCGCCGTATCGTCTCGCTCGCTGGCTTGGAGTCATTCGTCCAGCGCGCGGTCGCTGAAGCGGGCGTCGAGCGCTGCTTCATCATCGCTGGCGATCCGTCGACCCCGATGGGGCCGTTTTCCGACAGTGCCTCGCTGATCGACACCGGCGTTTTCGAGCGCGCTGGCATGAAAGTGATCGGCGTGGGCGGTCACCCGGAAGGCCATCCGGTGATGAGCACGGCTGAACAGTGGGAGGTGCTTGAACGCAAGTGTCACAGCATCGAGAAGCGCGGCATGACGCCCTTGATCGTCACGCAATTCGCCTTTGATGCCGACATCGTGTTGACGTGGTTAAAAGCGCTGCGCGCGCGTGGCATCAACCATCCCGTGCGCGTGGGCGTGCCGGGCCCCGCGAGCATCGCGGTGCTGGCGCGCTATGCCGCGGTGTGCGGCGTGGGCGCCTGCGCATCGATGTGGTCAAAGTACGGTGTCTCAATCGGCAAGCTGTTCGGCACGGCGGGGCCCGATCTGTTTGTCGAGCGCCTGGCCGCTGGCCTGACATCAGCACATGGCAAGGTCAGCTTGCATTTCTTTCCCTTCGGCGGCATCGCACAGTCGGTGAAGTGGATAGAGCAGTACCGTTCTAGCACCGCCCCGGCCCCTTGAAGCAGAAAAGCTGAATCCGCCCCGCTTACTCCACCGTCACCGACTTCGCCAGATTGCGTGGCTTGTCCACATCCGTGCCCCGCGCCAGTGCCGTGTGATACGCCAACAATTGCAGCGCGACCACGTGCAGGATCGGCGACAGGTCGCCATAGTGCTCGGGCAGACGGATGACGTGCAGGCCTTCGCCGGAGCTGATGCGGGAATCCACGTCGGCGAAGACATACAGTTGGCCGCCGCGGGCGCGCACTTCCTGCATGTTCGATTTCAGCTTTTCGATCAAGGCATCGTTCGGTGCGATGGTGACGACGGGCATTTCATTCGTCACCAGGGCCAGCGGGCCGTGTTTCAGTTCGCCGGCCGGATACGCTTCGGCGTGGATGTACGAGATTTCCTTCAGCTTTAACGCGCCTTCCAGGGCGATCGGGTAGTGCATGCCGCGGCCGAGGAAGAGGGCGTTTTCCTTGCGCGCGAATTCCTCGGACCAGGCGATGATTTGCGGTTCCAGCGCCAGCACGGACGCGATGGCGACGGGCAGGTGACGCATGGCTTTCAGGTGCGCCGCTTCCTGTTCTTCGGAGAGGCGGCCATTGACTTGCGCCAGGCACAGAGTCAGCAGGAACAGACCAGCCAGTTGCGTGGTGAAAGCCTTGGTGGATGCCACGCCCACTTCCACGCCGGCGCGCGTGATGTAGGCCAGCGCGCATTCGCGCACCATGGCGCTGGTGGCCACGTTGCAGATGGTCAAGGTGTGCTGCATGCCCAGGCTGCGCGCATGTTTCAGGGCGGCCAGGGTATCGGCCGTTTCACCGCTTTGCGAAATGGTCACCACCAGCGTGTTCGGGTGCGGCACGCTGTCACGGTAGCGGTATTCGCTGGCCACTTCCACGCTGACGGGCACCTTGGCGATCGATTCGATCCAGTACTTGGCCGTCATGCCCGCATACGAGCTGGTGCCGCAGGCGAGGATCAGCACGCGGTCGATCTGCTTGAAGATGGCATAGGCGTTGTCGCCGAACAGTTCCGGCATGATGCCCGTCACGCCTTCGAGCGTGTCGCCGATGGCGCGCGGCTGCTCAAAAATTTCCTTCTGCATGTAGTGGCGATACGGGCCCAGCTCGGCAGCGCCCGTGTGCGCGTGCACGGTTTTCACTTCGCGCTCGACGGGCTTGCCATCGACGTCGACGATCCAGCAGCGCGACAATTGCAGGTCGACCACGTCGCCTTCTTCCAGGTAGATGATCTGGTCCGTCGTGCCGGCCAGGGCCATGGCGTCCGACGCGACAAAGTTTTCACCGTTGCCCAGGCCGACGATCAGGGGCGAGCCCTGGCGCGCGGCGACCACGCGGTGCGGTTCGTCGCGGCAGAACACGGCGATCGCATACGCGCCGTCCAGGCGTTTCACGGCCTGCTGCACGGTTTCAAATAAATCGCCGTTGTACATGTGCTCGACCAGGTGGGCGATCACTTCCGTGTCCGTCTGGCTCTGGAAGACGTAGCCGAGGGCCGTCAGTTCGGCGCGCAGTTCATCGTGGTTTTCGATGATGCCGTTATGCACCAGCGCCACGCGGGCGTTCTCTTCCGTTGGGGAAAAGTGCGGGTGGGCATTGAAGGAGACAGGGGCGCCATGCGTGGCCCAGCGCGTGTGGGCGATGCCCGTAAAACCGCTCAAGCCTTCTTCGGCGATCTGCTTTTCCAGCTCGGCCACGCGCGAGGTGGAGCGCGAACGCTGCAAACGGCCATCGGCATGCAGGGCGATGCCGCAGGAATCGTAGCCGCGGTATTCCAGGCGCTTCAAGCCTTCGACCAGGATGGGAGTGATATTACGTTGCGCTACCGCGCCGACGATGCCGCACATGGAAACCTCTGTCTAAAATTTAATCAATGCATGCATGCTAATGCAGAGCGTATGAAATATGCTTTCTAAATACGTATATTTTTGACTGAATATTTCACCTCTATTTTGCGATGAAATATTATTTCATTTAAAATCAATATATTTTCCAATTCATCAAAATCATGAGCGAACACAACATTACCCTCGACGAGATCGATCGTCGCATCCTGAACGCCTTGCAAATTGATGCATCGCAAACCAACAGCGAGCTGGCGCGCTCGGTACACGTCTCGGCGCCCACCTGTTTGCGCAGGGTCAAGCATTTGCGGGAAAGCGGCGTCATCGAGCGGCAAGTGGCCATCGTCGCACCGCAGCTGGTGGGCGCGCGCCTGACGGCCATCGTGGAGATCACGCTCGACGTACAGGCGGCGGAGCGCATGGCCGAATTCGAGCAACTCGTGGCACAGGAAGCGGCCGTGCTGCAATGCTACCGCGTCTCGCCCGGGCCCGACTTCGTGCTGATGGTGCAAGTGGCCGACATGCCTGCCTATCACGCGCTGGCGCACCGCCTGTTTGCTGCGCACGCCAATGTGCGCAACGTGAAAAGCTATTTTTCCACGTTCCGCAGCAAATTCGAGACGCGCATCGCCGTGTGAAGCAGGCTGCAGACAAGTTATCCCTGCTTATCCCTGGTTTTTCATCTACTTATGCACAAGCTTATCCACAACACAAAAAATTACAGATTTCCACAGCCGCCACATCCAGCCTCGCGTGAGGCCTCTGAATAAATATGCATGGGCTCCAGGATAAAACTTATCCCGGCTTATGCATCGCTTATCCACGTCTTGAGAACAGGCTTTTGCACAGCTTTACGCACAGCCGACATTCAAGAATAGCCCTTGAATATCCTTCAAATACAATGACTTATAAGTTATCCATCACTTGTTCGCAGATTACGCACAGGCTTATCCACATTCCAGATAAGCAAAAATCAGGGCATGGTTTGGTAGCCTACGCAGGCTGGCCCATATGCTGGAGCGGCAAGCTGGGCCAAATAACTTATCCCGTCTTTTCCACAGGATATTTACTGTTTATACGCAGCTTATACCGGGCTTATCCATCACTTGTCCGCATGCTTGTTCACATATTTATCCACACATAACAATACGGAGAAAATACTGTGTGGGAAAAGTGGCGTGACTTATCCCGAGTTGTCAGTCCACTCTCCACAGGATTATCCACAGGCGTAAAAAAACGCCGCCAGCCCGGACAGGCTGACGGCGTCATGCGAACCGAGGACGGCGCGCTTATTTCTTGATTTTCACGGGACGCGTCCAGCCGTCGATGGTCACCTGGCGCGCGCGCGAGACGGTCAGCTTGCCGGCCGGCGCATCTTTCGACAAGGTCGTGCCGGCGCCCAGGGTGGCGCCCTTGCCGACGGTGACGGGCGCGATCAGCTGACTGTCGCTGCCGATGAAGGCGTCGTCTTCAATGACCGTGCGGAACTTGTTCACGCCATCGTAGTTGCAGGTAATCGTGCCGGCGCCGATGTTGACCTTCGAGCCGATGGTGGCGTCGCCGATGTAGGCCAGGTGATTGGCCTTGCTGTGTGCGGCGATCTGGCTGTTTTTCACTTCGACAAAGTTGCCGATGTGCACGTCTTCCGCCAGGACCGTCCCGGGGCGCAGGCGCGCATAGGGGCCGATGATGGAAGCAGCGCCGACGACGGCGTCCTCGATATGGCAGAAGGGCTTGATGTGCGCGCCAGCGGCCACCGTGGCGTTGATGAAGACGTTGTTGGCGCCCACGCGCACGCCGTCGCCCAGTTCGACACGGCCTTCGAACACGCAGCCGACGTCGATGGTGACATCGCGGCCGCAAATCAGTTCGCCGCGTACATCGATGCGTGCCGGATCGAGCAAGGTCACGCCCCGCTCGAGCAAGGCTTGCGCGATATTGTTCTGGTGGATGCGTTCCAGCTGGGCCAGCTGCACCTTGCTGTTGACGCCCGCCACTTCCCACACGGCGGCCGGGTGAGCCGAGGTGACGGCCACGCCATCGGCGACGGCCTGGGCAACGATATCGGTCAGATAGTACTCCCCTTGCGCATTGTCATTCGACAAGGCCGACAGCCATTGCTTCAGGGCGACGGTGGGCGCAACCATGATGCCGCTGTTGATTTCCTTGATGGCGCGCTCGTCAAGCGTGGCATCCTTTTCCTCGACGATGCGCACGATGGCGCCGTGCTCGCGCACGATGCGACCCAGGCCATAGGGATCGTCCTGTTCCACGGTCAGGATCGCCAGCTTATCGTTGCCGGCCGCCTGCACCAGTTGCTGCAGGGAAGCGGCGCTGGTCAGCGGCACGTCGCCGTACAGGATCAGGGTCGGCACGCTGTCATCGAGCAAAGGCAGCGCTTGTTGCACGGCATGACCGGTGCCCAGCTGCTGCGCCTGCTCGGCGGCGTCGATCTGCACGGCATGGTTCACCTTGTAGCCGTCAAGCAACTTCAGCACGGCTGCGCCCCCATGCCCGTAAATCACGCATAATCGGGACGGCGCCAGGCCGCGCGCCGTGTCGATGACGTGCGACAACAGCGGCTTGCCCGCCAACGGATGCAATACCTTGGGCAGTGCCGACTGCATGCGTTTGCCCATACCGGCAGCGAGAATGACAACGTTCATAGACCGTCTTTTATAAGTTAAGAATATGAAAAAGTTTAACACGCAGGCCCCGTCTTCCACGCCTTCCAGCCGCTTTACTTATGCCGTGCTGGCCATACTGCTCGTCGTCATGGCCGGTTGCAGCGGCTTGCGCCTGGCCTACAACAATGGCGACACCGTGCTGTACTGGTGGCTGAACGCGTATGTCGACCTGGACCGCGACCAGAAGGGCTGGGTGCGCGAGGATATCGACAAGCTGTTCGACTGGCACCGCAAGACGCAATTGAAGGATTACGTGGAAATCCTGCGCACGGGCCAGAAGCAGCTGCAAGGCAATGCCACGCAGGCGGACCTGATGGCCGACTACAGCGAGATCAAGCAGCGCACCCAGGCGCTGTTGCTGAAGGCGGCGCCTGAACTGGCCGACCTGGCGCGCTCGCTCAAGCCCGAGCAGATCGCGCAGATGGAAAAGAAATTCAAGTCGAACAATGAGGATTACCGCAAGAAATACCTGAGCGGCGACCAGGAAAAGCGCCAGAAACTGCGCTACAAGAAAGCCATGGAGCAATTCGAACTGTGGTTCGGCAGCTTCAGCAGCGAGCAGGAAGCCATCATCCGCAAGGCGTCCGACGCGCGTCCGCTGAACAATGAGATCTGGCTCGACGAACGCATGCGGCGCCAGCAGAACGTGTTGAACCTGGTCAAGAAAGTCCACCAAGAAAAGCTCGGCAAGGAAGCGACCGCGGCCTTGATCACGACCCTGATCAAGGACAGTTTCGAGCGCCTTGAGCATTCCGAGCGCAAAGCCTTCTTCGATGCCTACGAAAGCAGCACGGCGCAGATGGTCATGACGGTGATCAAGAGCGCCACGCCGGCGCAAAAAGCCCACGCCGTCAAGCGCATGCAGGGCTGGATCGACGATTTCAATTCCCTGGCCACGCAAGCCAAATAGACAGGCAGCGCCAGCAGGGGGGAGGGGGCCATATGCTATAGTGGCCGCCACCGAATTGAAGAAATCCCCCATGCAAAAGAAGATTAAAAAACCCGCCAAAGTCCCCGTCCACCACGCGCCGCCACCGAACCAGGTGCGCATCATCGGCGGGCAGTGGAAGCGCTCCGTGCTGCCTGTTTTGCAGGCGCTGGGACTGCGCCCGACACCGGACCGCGTGCGTGAAACCGTATTTAACTGGATCAATCACTTGCGCGACGGCGACTGGGCCAACGCCCAGGTGCTGGACCTGTTCGCCGGCAGCGGCGCACTGGGTTTTGAAGCGGCCAGCCGCGGCGCAGGCTCCGTCACCATGGTCGACACCCACACGCCCGTGATCCGCCAGCTGGAAGAAAACAAGACGAAATTGCGCGCAGACAATGTCCAACTGCTGCGCGGCGACGCCCTGCTGACGGCGCAAGGCCTGGCAGCGCGCGGCCAGCGTTTCGACCTGATTTTCCTCGATCCGCCCTACCAGCAGGATTTCCTCGCGAAAGTGTTGCCCTTGTGCGCCAACCTGCTCAAGGAAGGCGGCATGGTGTACGCGGAATCGGGCTTGCCGCTGGTCTTCGATGAAGCCAGCGCACTGGAAAAACCGGAGTGGATGGCGCCATGGGAAGTCATCCGCGCCGACAAGGCGGGCACCGTTTATTATCATTTGCTAACTTACAACAAAGTGCCCGCAACTGCCTGAATCTGCCTATAAATGAAGCAAAAAAGCTCCCTGGCCCGAGGCGCGGCACCAAGGTGGTCACCAATTTCAGGCATAATGCGCGTCTATATTGGTGCATCGTCAGGGAGCCGCAATGGTTGTAGCCGTTTATCCAGGAACATTCGATCCGCTCACGCGCGGTCATGAAGATTTGGTGCGCCGCGCATCGGGTCTGTTTGACAAGCTGATCGTCGGTGTCGCCGACAGCAAGAACAAGCAACCGTTTTTCTCGCTCGACGAACGCCTGGAAATCGCCAACGAAGTACTTGGCCATTACCCGAACGTGCAAGTGGAAAGCTTTTCCGGCTTGCTCAAGGATTTCGTGCGCAAGCATGAAGCACGGGTCATCGTGCGCGGCTTGCGTGCCGTTTCCGACTTCGAATACGAATTCCAGATGGCGGGCATGAACCGCTACCTGCTGCCCGATGTCGAAACCATGTTCCTGACGCCATCCGACCAGTACCAGTTCATTTCGGGCACCATCGTGCGCGAAATCGCGGCGCTGGGCGGCGACGTCTCCAAGTTTGTCTTCCCCTCGGTGAACCGCTGGCTGCAAAACAAGATTGCCGCCAACGCTGCATCATCGCAATAAGTAAGAGTGAAATCATGGCATTACTGATCACCGACGAATGCATCAATTGCGACATTTGCGAGCCCGAGTGCCCGAATGACGCAATCTACATGGGCGCGGAAATCTACGAAATCGATCCCAACAAGTGCACCGAATGCGTGGGCCACTTTGACGAGCCGCAATGCCAGCAAGTGTGCCCCGTCAGCTGCATCCCCTTCAATCCCGCCTGGCGCGAAAGCCCGGAGCAATTGATGGCCAAGTACGAACGCCTGCAAGCGGAACTTCCCGCCAAGACTTAAGCTTTTCTCCCGCGCCACTTCTGGGCCACTTCTGCGTGGCGCCAGCTTCTGCCAACTGTTCTACACTGTGTGCTGACTTATCCACAGCCCATGGTTTCCACGGAGGTAGAAGATGCAAATAAGCACATCCCGTTTGGGCCGCTCCCTCGCTGCCGCCTGCCTGAGCGCCGCCTTGGCACAAGCAGCGTTTGCCGTCGAGATCGGCGGCGTCAAGCTGGACGACACGGTGCAGCTGGCCAGCCGCGAATTAAAACTCAACGGCGCCGGGGTGCGCTACAAGGTCATCTTCAAGGTCTACACGATTGCGCTGTACCTGCCTGAAAAGAAAACCCAGCTGGCCGACATCCTGGCCCTGCCCGGACCGCGCCGCCTGGAGATCGTCATGCTGCGCGACATCACTTCCGACGAACTGGGGCAAGCCTTCATGCAGGGCTTGAAGCGCAGTTCCGAGCAGGCCGACCGCACCCGCCTGCTGAGCCAGACGATGCAGTTCGGCGCCATGTTCGAAATGGTGCCCGGCCTGAAAAAGGGCGACATTCTCACCGTGGACTGGCTGCCGGAAGAGGGAACGTTGTGCAAGCTGAACGGCAAGCAGGTGGGCGACACGGTGCCGGACCTGGCTTTTTACAATGCGCTGCTGAAAATCTGGATCGGCGCCCATCCGGCCGACACCTTGTTACGCGCGCATTTGCTGGGCGATATGGCTTAAAGCGGCCTGAAGCGGCCTACACGAAAACGCAGGCGTAAAAAAAGCCGGCGCATGCCGGCTTGTCATCTGCAACAGCGAGCTTATGCGCGGGTCGACAGGGCGCGCAGTTCGGCGGCGTTGCTTGGCGACACACCATCCATCTTGCCCAAGGTGCGCTGCAAGGCTTGCGCTTCGCGCATCTGCTGGCGCGCCAAACGTTCTTCGCGGCTCAGCTTGGGACGCACCACCAGCATCATGGCGCGGGCGATGCCCACCAGCAAAGGCTTGAACAGCAGGGCGAAGGCGCCCACGGCGACGATCACCAGCACGAGTTGCAGGGCGTTCAGCAGGGAAATCTCCAGCACGGGTGCGGATACTGCGTACAGGGCGGAGGCGAAGGTAGACATAGTGTTCCAGTGCATTATAGAATTTGCCAGTACTATAGTGCAGTGCAACATATAAATCTAATTCCATTTCTTGATACCAATTATATGAATCGTGAATGGAAAACTGTAATATTTTTTGACGAGTGAAAATATTCGTGCCCGGCGCGGTTTACACTCTTAAGTAATCAATTCAACTTTTATCTTGGGCTTTCCATGAGTTTTCTGACGCTGGATCTGAACTTGCTGCGTGTTTTCGACGCCGTCATGACGGAACAAAACCTGACGCGCGCAGCCGGCCACCTGGCGATGACGCAGCCGGCGGTATCGAACGCCATCAAACGCCTGCGCGAGAGCCTCGGTGACGAATTGCTGATCCGCACGGCGTATGGCGTGAAACCCACGCCCCGCGCCGAAGCGCTGTGGCCATCCGTGCGCTCGGCCCTGGCCAGCCTGGAAGCGGCTGTCACACCGGAAACCTTCGACGTGTCGAAGACCCACGCCACCTTCCGCATGGCCATGGCCGATGCGACGGCCGCCTTCTGGCTGCCGTCATTGATGCGCTCGATCGAACGGGAAGCACCGGGCGTCAACGTGCGCATGATGCCGCTGACCACGCGCGAACCGCGCCCGATGCTGCTGCGCGGCGATATCGACCTGGCCGTCGGCTTCTTTCCCGGCGTGGCGGCGCAATTGTCGAGCGAAACGGGTTCGCCCATCCGCCACGAGCGCCTGTATTCCGGCAAGTATGTGTGCGTGATGCGGCGCGGCCATCCGCTAGCCGACAAGGAATTGACCCTGGATAACTACTGCGCGGCGAACCATTTATTGGTGAGTTTTTCCGGCCGCGCGCATGGCTTGATCGACGAGGCGCTGTCGCAGATCCACCGCGAACGGCGCATCTTGTTGACGGTCAACCAGTTCTTCACGGCTGGAAGAGTCGTCGCCAATTCCGACCTGATCACGGTCTTGCCGCGCCACCTGATCGCCTCGACGGGCATGACGGAGTCCTTGCTGTACAAGGATTTGCCATTGACCTTGCCAGCCGTCCACCTGGACATGCTGTGGCATGAGCGCGACGCCCGCAGCCCCGCCCACAAATGGCTGCGTAATCACCTGGAAAGCATGAACACGCCCACTTTACGGACGGCGACGGCGGCCGGCGGCGGCGTGGCGCCGAAACCGCATATTGAGTAAGTTTTCTGCCAGCACCAAAAAAAACGCCTGATCAGACATCAGGCGTTTTTTTTATGCGTGGCTGCTGGACCGGTAACCAATCCTGAAACCACCCCAGTGCTTGCCCTCGACGTGGATGGGCACGGATAAATCGTGCATGACTTCGCCCGTGTCGCGTTTATAAGTCTGCAACAGGAACGCCCTGGTATTGCTGCCGCAGCGCTTGCCCGTACGGTCGCTGAAGATGCGCTTGGTGCGGTTATTCACCATATCGGTGGCGTAGTCACCCGTCAGCGGCTGCGAGAATTTCTTGTTGTGTGTCGGAAAATAGCCATTGTTGTCGACGGCGCCCGCATACGCCAGATGGGGCAATGCCGCCAGCACGCCTTCCTGCAGGTCGGGCAGCACCTTGTCTGTAAATGCGTCGAACTTCGTGTTGTGCTTGGGCGGATTGGTATTCGGGATGGGGCGGTAGTGGCGGTCGAACAGGGCTTCGCGCGTGATGCGGCCCGACGCGATGGCTTGCTCGAACAATTTGCCCACTTCGCGCGCGGCGCGCTGGGCCGCCTCGCGGATCTCGTCGTGCGGCGTGGCCACGCTCGATTCGCCGAGGGCGCCGGCGATCACTTCGGCCCGCTCGGCCAGGGCCATGGCCGACTGCGTGGCGCGTGGCAATTCGGCATTCGTCGACAGCATGCTGTCGCGGATTTGCAGGATGGCGTCGGCGATCAGTTGCGTCGTCTCGACGTGTTCGCGCGAGGCGCGGGCGATCTGCCCGATCTCGTCCTCCGACTCGCCCGACGATTCTTCGATATGGCTGAGCGAGGCATGCACGCTTTCCACATTGCGCGCCGCTTCCGTGACGCCGGCCGCCAGCGAACTCATGCCGCGTGCGGCTTTTTCCGACTGTTCATTGATTTCGCGCACCATCACGCTGATTTCATCGGAGGCTTCCTTGGTGCGCTGCGCCAATTGCCGCACTTCCCCGGCCACCACTGCAAAACCGCGGCCGTGTTCGCCAGCGCGCGCGGCCTCGATGGCGGCGTTCAGCGCCAGCAAGTTGGTGCGCGCGGAAATATCGGAAATGGCTTCCGTAAAGCCCGTGATGCGTTTGGATTTTTCCTGCAAGCTCAGCATGTTGCTGGAAGCGCCTTGCGCTTCTTCGCGGGCGCTATTGATGCGACGCAAGCCTTGGTCCACTTCGGCGCGCGCCGCCACGCTTTCCACGCGCACGCCGGCGGCCACTTTGGCGGCCCGTTCCGCATTGGCGGCGATCTTTTCCGTCATGGCGGCATTTTGTACGGAGCTGTCGGCGATGTCGCTGGCCGTGCGCACGTCGAGTTCCACCTTCTGTTTGACGGAATCGACAAAATACGAGGTTTCCGCCGCGCCGATCATGATGGCATCGATGGCGTTGCCCACCGTGTCGGCGAACTGGTGCAAGCCCGGCTCGCCGCGCGGCCGGCCAGCAAACGCCAGCAGTGCGGCGCCGATGGCGGCGGCCACGCAGGCAATCAGATAGGGATGGTCGCCGCCCGACAGCAGCAGCAGATAGGCCAGGCAACAGGCGATGGCCATGGCCAGGATCGTGAATACAAAGAAACGCACCAGCTGATGCTGCAACTGCTTCATTTGTCCCCCGCTGCGCGAACCCGTCACGTCCCGCGAAAGGGACGTGCTGTAACCGTATGCGGGGCGGGCACGATTGCCCACCTTGCACCCTGAAGTGACCGTCTGCGCGGCGTTTCAGGCGGCTACCGGATAGCAGAATTGTAGTTCTACCCTACAACATTTGTTCCGATAGCTCAATCAGAAAAGTGGGACGGCTACACCAAGGTCACTTAATTGGCAATTTGGTGGTGTTTTTGACCTCTTCCATGACGGCGTAAGTGTGGGTTTCCCGCACACCTTTCTGCAACAGCGTCTTGCCCAGGAATTCGCGGTAGGCGGCCATGTCCTTGACGCGCGCCTTGACCAGGTAATCGAAACCGCCGGCCACCATATGACATTCCAGTACCTCTGGAATGATTTGTACGCTATGCTTGAAGGCATCGAACACTTCCGGTGTCGTGCGATCGAGCACCACTTCGATGAACACCAGCAGCGACACGTCGAGCAGCTGCGGGTTTAACTGGGCCGTATAGCCCATGATGTAACCGGATTCGTGCAACTTGCGCACGCGCTCCAGGCAGGCGGCCGGCGACAGGTTCACGCGCGCGGCCAGCTCCACATTGCTGATGCGTCCATCGCTCTGCAATTCCATCAAGATTTTCTTACTGATCTTGTCCAGCATTCCTATCACCCCCAAATTAATATTATTTGGTTAAATTGTCGCATCAAAAACTATCTATTGCTAGTCCCCTGTATTACCAGAATTAATCCATAAGAATCCCCTTTACAATCGAATCATCTTAACGTCCGACTTTCTGTATTTTTTTGCACCAAAAAAGAGCAAGAATTACGTCAGTTTTCGTCCCCTTTTCCTTGTAAAGAGCACTTATGCACCCTGCAGGCCCCTCGGCTTTTACCCCGATTCCTTTTGCTGCGTTCCAGGCAGAAATCCTGCCCGAAGCGACACCACAACGCGCCGCCATCACCGCCGCCTATAGGCGCGACGAGGTTTCCGCCGTGCAGTGGCTGTTGCAACAAGTGCGCCCCAGCAGCACCGAAACGACGGCCGAAGGACAAGCGCTAGCGCACCGTCTGGTCTCGAACGTGCGCCAAAAACGCACACGCGCCTCCGGCGTCGATGCACTGATGCACGAGTTCTCGCTGTCGTCGGAAGAGGGTGTTGCATTAATGTGTCTGGCTGAAGCGCTGTTGCGTATACCCGACAGTCAAACGGCCGATCGCCTGATTGCCGACAAAATCAGCAAGGGTGACTGGAAGAAACACCTGGGCGAATCGCCGTCGCTGTTCGTCAACGCGGCCACCTGGGGCTTGCTGATCACGGGCAAACTGGTCAGTACCAGCAGCGAATCGGGCCTCGGTTCGGCCATGACCAAGCTCATCGCCAAAGGCGGCGAACCGCTGATACGCAAGGGTGTCGACCTGGCCATGCGCATGCTGGGCAACCAGTTTGTAACGGGGCAAACCATCGAAGAAGCGTTGAAGAACAGCCGCGAGAATGAAACGCGCGGCTATCGCTACTCGTACGACATGCTGGGCGAGGCGGCCCTGACTCAGCAGGACGCGGCCAATTACTATGCCTCGTACGAAACGGCGATCCACGCCATCGGCAAGGCCTCGAACGGCCGCGGCATCAAGAACGGCCCCGGCATTTCCGTGAAACTGTCGGCCCTGCACGCCCGCTACAGCCGTGCCCAGCGCGCCCGCGTCATGGAAGAATTGCTGCCGAAAGTCAAAGCGCTGCTGTTGCTGGCCAAACAGTACAACATCGGCTTCAACATCGATGCGGAAGAAACGGACCGCCTGGAACTGTCGCTCGACCTGATGGAAGCACTGGCTTTCGATGCGGACCTGGCCGACTTCGACGGCATCGGCTACGTGGTGCAGGCGTATCAGAAGCGCTGCCCATTTGCCATCGACTACCTGATCGACCTGGCGCGCCGCAGCGGCCGCAAGTTCATGGTGCGTCTGGTGAAAGGCGCATATTGGGATGCGGAAGTCAAACGCGCGCAAGTCGACGGCCAGGAAGGCTATCCCGTCTACACGCGCAAGGTCTACACGGATGTTTCTTACCTCGTGTGTGCGCAAAAACTGCTGGCCGCCAGCAAGCTGATCTATCCGCAATTTGCCACGCACAACGCGCAAACCCTGTCGACCATTTATACCTGGGCGAAACGCGACGGCATTACCGACTATGAATTCCAGTGCCTGCACGGCATGGGCGAGACCTTGTACGACCAGGTCGTCGGTCCGGACAACCTCGACAAGCCGTGCCGTATCTACGCCCCTGTCGGCTCGCATGAAACCCTTCTGGCCTACCTGGTGCGCCGCCTGCTGGAAAACGGTGCCAACTCGTCGTTCGTCAACCAGATCGTCGACGAAAGCGTGGCCATCGATAGCCTGATCCGAGATCCGCTCGAGCAGGCGCGCCTGCAGGGCGGCTTGCCGCACCCGTCGATTCCGCTGCCGCTGGACATGTTTGGCAGCGAACGCAGGAACTCGGCCGGCCTGGACCTGTCGAATGAAGACACTTTGCGCACCCTGGCCACCGGCCTGGCGCAGCAGCAGACTTGGCAGGCCGCGCCGCTGATCGATGGCGCCGTCAGCCTGAACGGCCCCACGCACATGCTGCATAACCCGGCCCAGCACGACGATGTCGTGGGCAAGGTCATGGAAGCCGGTCCGGCCGATGTGGAAACGGCCCTGGCCAGCGCCAGCGCGTATGCCATGGATTGGCAAACGACGGAACCGTCGATCCGCGCGCAAGCCTTGCTGCGCGCGGCCGACCTGTTCGAAGAGCATCACATCGAGCTGATGGCCCTGGCCGTGCGCGAAGCGGGCAAGTCCCTGCCGAACGCGATCGCGGAAATCCGCGAAGCCGTCGACTTCCTGCGCTACTACGCGGCGCAGGTGGAACACGCGCCGAATACCCTGGCGCTCGGTCCCGTCACCTGCATCAGCCCGTGGAACTTCCCGCTGGCCATCTTTACGGGCCAGCTGGCCGCCGCACTGGCAGCAGGCAACGTGGTGCTGGCCAAGCCAGCCGAGCAAACGCCGCTGATCGCCCACCGCGCCGTGCAATTGCTGCATGCGGCCGGCGTGCCGCGCGGCGCGCTGCAATTTTTGCCCGGCAGCGGCGAGGTCGTTGGCGCGGGCCTGTGCAATGACACGCGCGTAAAAGGCGTGATTTTCACGGGCTCGACGGAAGTGGCGCAATTGATCAACCGCAACCTGGCTGCGCGCGCCGTGGCCGAAGGCATCGACATTCCCCTGATCGCCGAAACGGGTGGCCAGAATGCCCTGATCGTCGATTCGTCCGCCTTGCCGGAACAAGTGGTGCAAGACGTGATGTCGTCCGCTTTCGATAGCGCCGGACAGCGCTGCTCGGCCTTGCGCGTGCTGTTCCTGCAAACGGAAATCGCCGACAAGACCATCCACATGCTCAAGGGCGCCATGCAGGAATTGCGCGTTGGTAATCCTGACCGCCTGGCCACGGATATCGGTCCCGTCATCGATGCGGAAGCGCAAGGTAACTTGCTGGCGCACATCAACAAGATGAAAACCATGGCCATCGACCATTATTCGCTCGATTTGCCGACCGTCAAAGGCACGTTCGTCGCCCCGACCGTGCTGGAAATCAAGTCGCTGGCACAATTGACGCAGGAAGTCTTCGGCCCCGTGCTGCACGTAATCCGCTACAAGCGGGCCGAACTGCCGCAACTGGTGCAATCGATCAACGACAGCGGTTACGGCTTGACCCTGGGCATCCATACGCGCATCGATGAAACCATCGATTTCATCACCAAGCGCGCGCATGTGGGCAATATTTATGTAAACCGCAACATCGTCGGCGCCGTCGTCGGCGTGCAACCGTTCGGCGGCGAAGGCAAATCGGGCACGGGACCGAAAGCCGGTGGCCCCCTGTACCTGAAACGCCTGCAACGCAATGCGCCGGCCGGCGCGCAGCACCAGCGCCAAGCGCCGCCAGCCCTGGATGCGCTGACCGTCTGGGCGAAGATGCATGGCCACGACAAGGTCGAGCAACTGGCACAGGACTATGCGCGCACCACCTTGCTGGGCAGCACCACCGTCTTGCCAGGCCCGACCGGCGAGCGCAATACCCTGAGCTTTGCCGCGCGCGGCACGATACTGTGCGCTGCCGCCACGTCCGGCACCTTGATGAACCAGCTGGCGGCCGTGCTGGCCACCGGTAATCAGGCCCTGGTACTGGCGCAAACGCCGGATCTGATCCCGGGCGACTTGCCGGCCGCGCTGAAAGACCGCATCCAGGTCGTCAGCAACCTGGAGTCGGTCAAGCATGATTTCCAGATCGCCATGATCGAGCCTAGCCTTGATGGCCAGCTCAAACCGCTGCTGGCGGCACGGGAAGGGGCCCTGGTGGGCACCATCGCCACCACGCAGGAGGGTGCCATCCCCCTGTGGCGCCTGGTCGCTGAGCGGGCGCTGTGCGTGAATACGACGGCAGCAGGCGGAAATGCCAGCTTGATGATGTTAAGTGTCTAAATTTTAAGCAGACAGTTAACGCGGAAGGGCAGAACCAGTGGTTCTGCCCTTTTTTTATGCACGCTAGCTGAAAAATCAGCCAGCCAGGCGCTGGCACAATTGCTGGATCACCGTCAACGCATACGGCGAGGCGACGGTTTGCACAAAACGCATGAAGTCGACTGCCGCCTCTTCGTTGGCGTTGTCGGAAATGGTGCGCATGACCGTAAATGGCACGCCCAGTTCAAAACACACTTGCGCCACGGCGGCGCCTTCCATTTCAACGGCCAGCAGGTCGGGGATATCAGCTTTGAGCTGGTTCACATGCGCGGCGCTGCTGATGAACTGGTCACCGCTGGCGATCAGGCCGCGGTGCACTTGTGCGTGTTGCAGACCGAATTGCGCAATATCCGCCGCCTTGAGCACGCTGGAAACATCATCACGCAGGAAATCTTCCGCGGCGCCAGCCAGATGCGTGCTCAGTTCCAGGTCCGTGGCAAAACGCTGCAAGCCTGTCAGCGGCACTTCAAAGCGGGGAAACAAAGGGCGGGCGTCCATATCGTGCTGCAGAAGCGCTTCGGCCACCACGATATCGCCCACTTTCACGTGTTTATCCCCACTGCCTGCCACGCCGGTGAAGACGATGTGGGTAACTCCGTACTTTTCCACAAGGATAGAAGCTGTCATGGCAGCGGCAACCTTGCCCAGACGCGACAGGACGCACACAGCGTCGATATTCCACAGGATTCCCAGGGTGTAGTCGCGCATGCCGTGCGAACGCCTCTGGGGGCCTTGCATGGCTTCTACGAGCCCCTGCTGTTCTTCGTGCAAGGCACTGATGATGCCTAAACGCATTTTTTTGTGTGAATTCATGCTTTTTTTACAGGTTTTGGGGATTGCAAAACGGTTTAGACGGTGAAAACAGCCGTTTCGGCGACTTTTCCACCGTTCGCGTTTGTCTCTGTGTTTTAAATAAAGATGTATACATAAAAATAGTAGTGATAGTAAACGGCCATTTTTTTGTGGATAAGTCGGTATACCGTATAAGAATCATCAACTTGGCACCCAAAAAAGTAGGCGCACAAGCATTGTATCTACGGAGGACTTGTTTGGGATAAAAATCGGGCTGTGGACAAAGATCGACTTTTCCCACATCTCATCCTGTGGATATGCAGGCACTTATCCACACCAGCAAGCAAAAATCACGGGTTTTCTTGCTGTAGTGGCATGTTTGACGTGCTTCGTCTGCATTGATTGTGCTCTGGTAATCCAGCTTGAATAGCCACGAGCGCTGTTCTTTCATACACCTTGGCATCCAGGTGATTTCTGAAGACGGTTTGGCAGTGGGTCGTACTGTCCGTCGTTGACTTCTTTTTTTGATGTTTTTGCATACTTTTGGGAAATATCCCCGGACTTCCGCTTTTTTTGTCGGTTTACAATAGATCCATATATAAAAATAGTAGTAATAGTAAACGCGTTTTTTTCTGTGGGTAAGTCGCTTTTTTTCAACAGGATCAATCGTTTACGCGCAAAATAAAGCGTGCATAATCGCTGTATCACGCGAGGAGCAAAATTGTATAAAATGCGGCTCTGCGCATAACTTCGTGTTTACTCACAAGTCATCCTGTGGATATCAAGTGACTTATCCACAATCGTTGTAAATTTCCCCTCTTTTCAACATCGAACCGCTTGCTGGCACTGTGCCCGCTCAGGTCTGTTGACGTTTCCATTTTGCAAAACGGTTTGGCAGTGCAGTGCGCGTGATGCTGGCCGCGCCGGTTTTCGTTGCTCAGTTGTTGGCTCGATTTTTTTTAAGAACAAAAGGCGCTTGCAGTTGTTTTTGAAGACAGGCTTGCACACCTTCTTCAAGGGAAGGGCAGGCAAAGCGAGCTTGTCGGGTTTACCTTAATAAGTTCGTATACAAGAATAGTAATAGTAGTTAACGGGCGCATCTTCTGTGGATAAGTCCTGATTTATCCTTGTAAACAATCGCTTGGCGTACGGATAAGCGCTGAGTAAGCGTTGTATCTGCCTGGGACGGTTTCTGGACAAAAAAATGTTGCTGAAAAAATTTTTCGTTTACGCACATATCGTCCCTGTGGATATCCATACGGTTATCCACAGCTTGCAGCCCTTGTTTTGCTGTTCTTTTTGACCTTTTCCCATATCGTCGGCCACGATTAATGTCGCCCTGGCCCGGTACTGGTGGTAATCTCAAGGCGGCTCAGCAGCCATGCATGCAGGAAGAAAGACAGACTCTGGTAATGGGACGCGGCGGGGAGACACGCTGCGCGACAGCTTGATGGCATACCGAAAGGAGCTTCATTGGAATCGGCAGGCGAATACGACTACATCATCGTGGGCGGCGGCACGGCAGGTTGCGTGCTGGCCAACCGGCTCACGCGCGACAAGGACGCCAGCGTTTTACTTGTGGAAGCGGGCGGCAAGGACGATTACGTGTGGATCCACATCCCCGTCGGCTATCTGCATTGCATCGGCAATCCCCGCACGGACTGGCTGTATTCCACGCAGGCGGACGCGGGACTGGGTGGGCGCAGCCTGATGTATCCGCGCGGAAAAGTCCTGGGCGGCAGTTCATCCATCAACGGCATGATCTATATGCGCGGCCAGGCCGGCGATTACGACCACTGGGCCGACTTGACGGACGATGCTTCCTGGCGCTGGGACAAGGTCTTGCCGCTCTTTAAGCAAAGCGAGGATTACTACGGCGGCGCCTCGGAAAACCACGGTGTCGGTGGCGAGTGGCGCGTGGAAAAACAGCGGCTGTCGTGGGATATTTTGAACGCGTTCCGCGATGCGGCGCAGCAGGTCGGCATTCCGAAAACCAGCGATTTCAATGGCGGCGACAATAGCGGCAGCGCCTATTTCGACGTCAACCAGCGCCGCGGCATCCGCTGGAATACCTCAAAAGCATTCCTGAAACCGGCATCGCGCCGCCCGAACCTGACCATCATGACGGGCTGCCACGTGGAACGATTGCTGCTGGAAACGACGGAGTCGGGGCCCCGTTGCACAGGCATTGTATTTACGGGCGGCGGCACGCAGTGGCAAGCGACGGCCCGGCGGGAAACCTTGCTGACGGCGGGCGCCATCGGTTCGCCGCAATTGCTGCAACTGTCCGGTATCGGCCCGGCCGCCTTGCTGCAGCAGCATGGGATTGTTCCCGTGCTGGACTTGCCTGGCGTGGGTGGCAACCTGCAAGACCACTTGCAGCTGCGCATGGTTTACAAGGTGCAGGGCGTGAAAACGCTGAACATCATGGCGGGCAATATGCTGGGCAAGATGCAGATCGGTTTGCAATATGCGCTGTTCCAGAGCGGGCCCATGTCGATGGCGCCGTCGCAGCTGGGGGCGTTCGCCAAGTCCGATCCGCTGCAAGCCACGCCGAACCTGCAATACCACGTGCAACCGCTGTCGCTCGACAAATTCGGTGAACCCTTGCATGCGTTTCCCGCGTTTACGGCCAGCGTCTGCAATTTGCGGCCTACCTCGCGCGGCCACGTGCAGATCGCGTCGGCCGATAGTTATGCGGCGCCGAAGATCGTGCCCAATTACCTGAGTACCGAGCAGGACCGCAAAGTCGCGGCCGATGCCTTGCGCCTGACGCGGGCCATCGCCGCCGCACCGGCCCTGAAACAATTCTCTCCGGAAGAATACAAGCCCGGCGTGCAATTCCAGAGCCAGGAAGAACTGGCGCAGGCGGCCAGCCAGATCGGTACCACCATTTTTCACCCGGTGGGTACTTGCCGCATGGGCCAGACCAGCGATGCCTTGAGCGTGGTCGACAGTCAGTTGCGCGTGATTGGCGTGGCTGGACTGCGCGTCGTCGACGCGTCGATCATGCCGTACATTACTTCTGGTAATACGAACTCGCCCACGGTGATGATCGCGGAAAAAGCGGCGCAAATGATACACGCGGCCTGGAAATAGCTGAGTAAAGGCGCGCGTTTGCGCCATTCGGGCTGGCGAAAAATCCCCGTAGTTATACTGTATTGTGCGTTAAATTTAAGTTGTGTATTATAAAAATGACTAAGTAGTACAAAAAGTACAACTAGGAGACACGATGTCAAACGTAATCTTGGAAACAAGAAATTTGACCAAGGAATTCAAGGGTTTCACCGCTGTGAGCGAGGTGAACCTGAAGGTAGAGCGGGGCCATATCCACGCCTTGATCGGTCCGAACGGCGCCGGCAAGACCACGTGCTTTAACTTGCTCACCAAATTCCTGGTCCCCACTTCCGGACAGATCCTGTTCAATGGGAAAGATATCACGGCCGCCAAACCGGCCCAGATCGCGCGCATGGGCGTGATCCGTTCCTTCCAGATTTCCGCCGTCTTCCCGCATCTCTCCGTGCTGCAGAATGTACGCATCGGCTTGCAGCGCCAGCTCGGTACCTCGTTCCACTTTTGGCAAAGCGAACGGTCCTTGAACCAGCTCAACGACCGCGCCATGGCCTTGCTGGCCGAGGTCGACCTGACGGAGTTTGCCGACACCATCACGGTCGACATGCCCTACGGACGCAAGCGGGCGCTGGAAATTGCCACCACCCTGGCGATGGAGCCGGAAATGATGCTGCTCGACGAACCGACGCAAGGCATGGGCCACGAAGACGTGCACCGCGTGACGGAACTGATCAAAAAGGTGTCGGCTGGCCGCACGATTTTGATGGTCGAACACAATATGAGCGTGGTTTCCGGCATCTGCGACAAGATTTCTGTCCTGCAGCGCGGCGCCATGCTGGCCGAAGGCAGTTACGCGGAAGTGTCGCGCAATCCGCAAGTGATGGAAGCGTACATGGGCACCACCCACGCCGAACTGGAAGGGGCACATTGATGACCGCTAGCAACAAGGCACCGGCGCTGGAAATTGCACAGCTGCACACCTGGTATGGCGAATCGCACATCCTGCACGACGTCAACCTGAAAGTGGAGCAGGGCGAAGTGGTGACTTTGCTGGGCCGTAACGGCGCCGGCCGCACCACCACCTTGCGCGCCATCATGGGCTTGACGGGCGCGCGCACGGGCTCGATCAAAGTCAATGGCGTCGAAGCGATAGGTTTGGCCACGCACAAAATCGCCCACCTGGGCATCGGGTATTGTCCCGAAGAGCGCGGCATTTTTTCCTCGCTGTCGACCGAGGAAAACCTGCTGCTGCCGCCGACCCTGGCCAGCGGCGAGAAGGGCATGTCGGTGGAGGAAATCTACGCCATGTTCCCGAACTTGCAGGAACGCCGCCACAGCCAGGGCACGCGCCTGTCGGGCGGGGAACAGCAGATGCTGGCCGTGGCGCGCATCCTGCGCACGGGCGCGCGTTTGTTGCTGCTCGATGAAATTTCCGAAGGCCTGGCGCCCGTCATCGTGCAAGGGCTGGCGCGCATGATCACCACCCTGAAAGCGAAGGGTTACACCATCGTCATGGTGGAGCAGAATTTCCGGTTTGCCGCGCCGCTGGCGGACCGGTTTTATGTGATGGAGCACGGTCAGATCGTCGAGACTTTTGCTGCATCCGAACTGGAGGCCAAGATGCCGGTATTGACCGAGCTGCTTGGCGTGTAGTCCCCATGTAGTCTGTTGTACTCGTCATCGTCCAGCAATCGACTGAATAGCAAACAATAATCCCAACGGAGACACTATGAAACGTAACGCTATCGCCATTGCCACCGCCACCCTGTGCGCACTGGGCTTGTCCGCCGCCGCGCATGCCCAGGTATCGGGCGACACCATTAAGATCGGCTTTATTTCCGACATGTCGGGCGTGTATTCCGACGTCGACGGCTTAGGGGGCGCGGAAGCCATCAAGATGGCGATCGCCGATGCCGGCGTCGTACTGGCCGGCAAGAAGGTGGAATTCATTTCCGCCGACCATCAAAACAAGGCCGACATCGCCGCCTCGAAAGCGCGCGAATGGTTCGACCAGCAGGGCGTCGACATGCTGATCGGCGGCACCAATTCTGGCGCCAGCCTGGCCATGGCCAAGGTCGCGGCGGAAAAGAAAAAAATCTTCATTGCCATCGGTGCCGGTTCCTCGCGCCTGACGAATGAAGAGTGCACGCCTTACACCGTGCATTACGCCTACGACACGGTGGCGCTGGCGCGCGGCACGGGCGGCACCATCGTCAAGCAGGGCGGCAAGAGCTGGTACTTCATGACGGCCGATTATGCGTTTGGCCACTCGCTGGAAAAAGACACGGCCGAAGTCGTCAAGGCGGCCGGCGGCAAGGTGTTGGGCAGCGTCAAGCATCCGCTGGGCGCCTCCGATTTCTCGTCCTTCCTGCTGCAGGCGCAGGCAGCCAAGCCGCAAATCCTGGGCCTGGCCAATGCGGGCGGCGACGCCATCAATAGCATCAAGGCGGCCAACGAGTTCGGCCTGACGAAATCGATGAAACTGGCTGGTCTGCTGATCTTCATCAATGACATCCATTCGTTGGGCTTGAACCTGACGCAGGGCATGTACCTGACGGATGGCTGGTACTGGGACTTGAATGCGGAAACGCGCGCCTGGTCGAAACGCTATTTCGCCAAGATGAAGAAAGAGCCGTCGATGCTGCAGGCGGCCGACTATTCGGCCGCGGCCAACTACCTGAAAGCCGTCAAGGCGATCGGCACGGATGATACCGAGAAGGTCATGGCGTATCTGAAAAAGACCAAGATCAACGACATGTTCACCCAGAATGGCGAAGTGCGTCCCGATGGCCGCATGGTGCACGATATGTATTTGATGGAAGTCAAGAAACCGTCCGAGTCGAAATATCCATGGGATTACTACAAGGTGGTCGCCACCGTGCCCGGCGCACAGGCGTATGTGACCAAGGCCGAGTCGAAGTGTTCGTTGTGGAAGTAACGCTGTAGCCATACCTCCAGCGGATCGCCCGCCTGTGCGCGGGTGGTCCGTCCTGCATGCGCTTCGCTCGCAGGGTTCGCCTTGCGCTGCCGCACCCGTTTGCGGTGGCGCGTTTCCCTTGATACCACACCGCTACTCGGCGGTGCTTTTTATACTGTGATGCCATGGAAATTTTCGGCGTTCCAATACAAGCGATGATGAGCCAGCTGCTGCTGGGTCTCGTCAACGGCTCGTTCTATGCCATGTTGTCCCTCGGTCTGGCCGTCATCTTCGGCTTGCTTAACGTTATTAATTTCTCGCACGGCGCCATGTACATGATGGGCGCCTTCCTGGCCTGGATGGGCCTCAGTTATTTCGACATCAATTACTGGGCCATGCTGGTCATCGCCCCGATCCTCGTCGGCCTGGTCGGCATCCTGATCGAAAAGACCATGCTGCGCTGGTTGTATAAACTCGACCACCTGTATGGCTTGCTGCTGACCTTTGGCATCACCCTGATCATGGAAGGCGTGTTCCGCTCCTTCTATGGCGTCTCGGGCCAGCCGTATGCCGTGCCCGAAGCACTGGCCGGCGCCACGGACCTCGGTTTCATGATCCTGCCGAACTACCGCGCCTGGGTGGTGATCGCCTCGCTCTCCGTCTGCCTGGCGACCTGGTTCGTCATCGAAAAAACCAAGCTCGGTGCCTACCTGCGGGCCGGCACGGAAAACCCGAAACTGGTGGAAGCGTTCGGCATCAACGTGCCGCTGATGGTGACGTTGACGTTCGGCTTCGGCGTGGCACTGGCCGGTTTCGCCGGCGTGCTGGCGGCGCCGATCATCCAGGTCTCGCCACTGATGGGCTCGAACCTGATCATCGTCGTGTTTGCCGTGGTGGTGATCGGCGGCATGGGTTCCATCATGGGCTCCATCCTGACGGGCCTGGGCCTGGGCGTGATCGAGGGCCTGACCCGCGTGTTCTACCCGGAAGGCTCGGCCACCGTGGTGTTCGTGGTGATGGTCATCGTGCTGCTGCTGCGTCCCGCCGGCCTGTTCGGCAAAGAAAAGTAATCCTCATCAGTCATGTATTGGAGCTACCACGATGAATAAGAATGTAGGCTACGCCATTGCCTTGCTGCTGGCGTTGGCGGCCCCGTTTTACGGCTATCCCGTCTTCCTGATGAAGCTGCTGTGCTTTGCCCTGTTTGCCTGCGCCTTCAACTTGCTGATCGGCTACACGGGTTTGCTGTCGTTCGGCCATGCGGCCTTCTTTGGCGGCGCCGGCTATGTCACCGGCTACGCGCTGCGCACCTGGGGCTGGCCGACGGAACTGGGCTTGCTGGCCGGCGTCGCCACGGGTGCCTTGCTGGGCCTGGTGATTGGCGGTCTGGCGATCCGCCGCCAGGGCATCTACTTTACGATGATCACTCTGGCGCTGGCACAGATGGTGTACTTCCTTGCCTTGCGCTTGCCATTCACGGGCGGCGAGGATGGCTTGCAGGGTGTTCCACGTGGAACCTTGCTGGGCACGATAGACCTGGGCAATGACACCGTCTTGTACTACGTCGTGCTGGCCATCTTCGTGGCCGGCTTCGCCCTGATCGTGCGCACCATCCACTCGCCGTTCGGCCAGGTGCTCAAGGCGATCAAGGAAAACGAACCGCGCGCCATCTCGCTCGGCTACGACGTCAACAAGTACAAGCTGATGGCCATCGTCCTGTCGGCCTCCTTGGCCGCGCTGGCCGGCGCCACCAAGACGTTGGTGCTGGGCTTTGAGACGTTGACCGACGTGTATTGGGGCATGTCGGGCCTGGTCGTGCTGATGACACTGGTGGGCGGTATGGGCACCTTGTCCGGTCCCATCCTCGGCGCCGTCTTGATCATCGCGCTGGAAAACAAGCTGGGCGATGTCGGTACCTATCTGGCGACGCATACTGGCATCGAGTGGTTCGGCACCTTGGGCGAATCGGTGGGCATGGTGACCGGCGTGATCTTCGTCATCTGCGTGCTGATGTTCCGGCGCGGCATTGTCGGCGAAGCCATCGCGCGCTTTGGCGGCAGGCCAGCCAAAGCCGCTGTCTGATTTTCAAGCAACGCCGGACGGATCGTCCGGCGTTTTTCATTGTGCGTCCACTGTTACTTCAACGGAGAGTACCACCATGCATACGACGATCACGCGCGCGGGCACTACTGGCATCAGCCTGTGCACGCTGCTGGCCTTGGCAGCCTGCGGCAGCAACCATGCGCCGGAAGAACTGAACCAGATGCCCGGCTACCTGGGCACCATCACGCGGGCCGACTATGACGGCAAGACGAACGATCTGCTGACGGCTGGCCTCGGCAAGACGGGGCTGGCGGGAGCAACTCCCGCGTATGCGAACGTGGAACAGCCGACACCGCTCGAACTGCGCCGCAATGCGATCTACGCCAATTACCGAGCCGTGCTCGACATTGCTGCCAACAGCGGCTACGGCACCTTGTACGGACCAAATGTCGATGCCAACGGTAGCATCGGCACGGGCGAGGGCCTCGTTGCCGGCAGTGAATACATCGCCTATGCCGACGATGGCACGGGCAAGAAGAATGTCACCTTGATGGTACAGGTGCCGGCCAGCTTCGATCCGGACCACCCCTGCATCGTCACGGGCACGTCGAGCGGCTCGCGCGGCATTTACGGCGCCATCGGCAGCTCAGGCGAATGGGGCCTGAAAAAAGGCTGCGCCGTGGCGTATGCCGACAAGGGTTCCGGCACGGGCCTGTACGTGTTCGAGGACGACAGCGTCAACCTGCAAAATGGCGTGCGCGCGGGCAGGGTGGCCGCCGGCAAGAATGCGCTCTTCGCGCCGGAATTGAGCGATGCCGACCGCCTGGCCTGGGCGGGCAGCAATCCGAACCGCATCGCCTTCAAGCATGCGCACTCGCAGCAGAATCCCGAGAAGGACTGGGGCAAGGTCACCTTGCAGGCGGTCGAGATGGCATATTATGTGTTGAACGAGCGCTATGGCGTGCTGGCCCGCGACGGCAGTTCTCACCTGGTGCGCCTGACACCGAAGAACACCATCACGATCGCCTCGAGCATTTCCAACGGCGCCGGCTCGGCCTTGCTGGCGGCGGAACAGGATACGCAAGGCTTGATCGGCGGCGTGGCGGCCAGCGAGCCGCAGATCCAGCCGACGGCATCGACTGCCTACAGCGTGCGCCAGGGCGGGGCGGTGGTCGCCAATCCCGGCCGCGCGCTGTTCGACTACGCCACCTATGCGGCCCTGTATCAACCGTGCATCGCCTCGGTGGCCGGCAATGCGGGACGCTGCACGGCGCTCGTCAGCAAGGGGCTATTGAACGGCGCCGACCTGGCCGCACAGCAGGCGGATGCGAAGCAGCGCTTGCGCGCATATGGCTGGCTGCTTGATGCCGATCCGCTGCAGGCAGCGCACGCGGGCACGAATATCCTGGTGGCCGTCACGTATGCGTATGCCTACGGGAAATTCCCCGTGACCGATAAAGTGTGCGGTTTCACGTTTGCGCAGACGGACGGCGGCGGCAATCCGATCGCGTTTACTTCGGCACAGAAGGCGGCCAGCTTTGCCGCGCAAAACGGCATCCTCGGTAGTGTCGTGTACGAGAACAGTGTGGGTGGCGCCAGGGTCTACACGGCCGGCGTATCGCCGTCAAACAGCCTGGCGGACCAGTCGCTCGATGGCTTCCTGTGCCTGCGCAGCCTGGCGACGGGACGCGATACCGTCAGCGGCGCCAACTTGCAAGGCACCTTGGCCGGGCAAAGCGTGCGCGTGCGGGCAGGCATGGCCGAAGTGGCTGCCAGTGGCAAATTGAATGGCAAGCCGGCCATCATCGTGCACGGCCGCAGCGATACCCTGATTCCCGTGAATCACGCTTCGCGCGCCTATCTGGGCTTGAACGCTGCCGTGGAGGGGAGCAATAGCAAGCTGCGCTATATCGAGGTAACGAACGCCAACCACTTTGATTCCTTCAGCAGCGCCTTGCCGACCCTGATCGTGCCGCTGCACGTCTACCTGAATCGGGCGCTCGACGCCATGTATGCGCATTTGTCCGCCAAGCAAACCTTGCCGCCATCGCAGGTGGTGCGGACGGTGACGCGCGCCGATGCGTCGACCCTGATCACGAATGTCAACGTGCCGGCGATTGCGGCGACGCCGGCACCTGGCAATGCCATCAGCGTGACGGGGACTGTCGTCGATATTCCCAACTAGGCTGTCTCGCCTGTGGACGCTGCGGCCACGTTTCACGTGGCCGTTTTTATTCCCAGGCCGTATCGTCGATGTGCCCCAGTCCTTGGAAGACAGGCTTGGAAAACCAGTAACCCTGCATCAGCGAAATGCCGCAGCTGGCCAGAAAGTCGCGCTCGGCGCGTGTCTCGATGCCTTCGGCCAGCACGCGGATACCGAGCTCACGGCACAGACTGGCGATGGCCCGCACGATCGCCTGGCGTGGCGTGTGTGTATCGATTCCGCGCACCAGGTCCATGTCGATCTTGATGATGTCAGGCTGGTATTCGGCCAGCAAGTTCAAGCCCGCATAGCCAGCGCCGAAATCATCGATGGCTGTCTGGAAACCGAAGCGCCGGTAGGCGCGGAATATTTCGACGAGGTGGGGACGGTCTTGCACCCGTTCGCCTTCCGTCACTTCAAAGATGATTTTGTCGGTAGGAAAGTGATGCAGCTTGGCCGCTTCCAGGGTACTGCGTATACAGACTTCGGGACGGTAGACGGCGTTGGGCAGGAAGTTAATTGACAGAAATCCCTGCATGCCCAGGCTGGCTGCGCCGGCCACTGCCTTGACGCGGCAAGCCTGGTCGAAGCGGTAGCGGTTGGCATCGTTGACTTGCGCCAGCACGCTGGCCGCGCTTTCGCCGTTGGGGCCGCGCACCAGCGCCTCGTGCGCATAAATGCTGCGCGTAACCAGGTCGACGATGGGCTGATAGGCATACTCGAAGGCAAACGGCAGCGGCGCGCTGTCATGGCAGCCTGCACAGGCACCGTGTGGAAAGCTGGTGGCGTCAGGATGAATGGGGATATCGGGAGGCGTCATGGCGGCAGTGTAGCAGGGTGGGGGAACTGGCTCCGTTTGCTGGCTCACAGTGCGGCAGCATAGATGGCGCGCGCATCGCTGTGCGTGACGGGTCGGGGATTATTGCCCAGCAAGCGCGTTTGCAGCATGGCTTCATCGGCCAGCCGGTCCAGGTCGCTTGCCGCGATGCCCACCTCGCGCAGGGTGCGCGCAATGCCGGTTGCGTGCGCAAGTTCCTGCATGGCATCGATCAGGGCCACGGCCCGCGCTTCCTCGCTGCCCGTGATACCGGGCTGCAGGATGGCGGCCAGTTGCGCATACAGGGGCGCCGCATGGGACAAATTAAAGCGCAGCACGTGCGGTAACACCAGCGCATTCGACAAGCCATGTGGCACGTGGAACAGTCCCCCGATGGGATAGGCAAGCGCATGCACGGCGGCCACGGGCGCGTTGGCAAACGCCTGGCCGGCCAGCATGGCACCGAGCAGCATGGCTTGGCGCGCCGGCAGGTTGCTGCCATCGCGGCAGGCGGTGACCAGGTTGCTCGACAGCAGTGACAGCGCCTGGGTGGCCAGCATGTCGGACAAGGGATTTTTCAGCAGGCGGCTGGTGTACGCTTCGATCGCGTGCACCATGGCATCGATGCCGGTGGCGGCTGTCACGGCCGATGGCAAGCCCAGGGTCAGGCTGGCGTCGAGGATGACCAGGTCCGCATACAGTTGCGGCGCGACTACGCCCATTTTGCTGGTGGCGCCCGTGGTGACGATGGCGATGTGCGTCACTTCCGAACCCGTGCCGGCCGTGGTGGGCAATTGCACCAGGGGCAGGCGCTGGCCGTGGACATTGCCGATGCCATACAGTTCGGCCAGTTCCTGGCGGCCCGGCGCCAGCACGGCGATCAGTTTGGCCACGTCCAAGGAGCTGCCGCCACCGAGGCCGATAAGCAGTTCCACGTGAAACATCTGCGCCTGCGCTACGCCGGCCAGCACGATGGCTTCGGGTGGATCGGCTTGCACCTCGGAAAAGACGTGGACCTCGATGCCGGCCACCTGCAAGCTGCGCAGGGGAGCATCGGCCAGCCCCATGCGCAAAAAGCCTGCATCGGTGACGAGCAGGGCGCGGCGCACGCTGGGGAAGTGGTGGGCGATGTGGGTGCCCAGGTGGGCAACGGCGCCCGCTTCAACGATCAGATGCGGCACGGTGCGGAACTGGAAGGCGGACATGCATTCTCCTGACGGTAAGGACAGAAGTCCAGCTTACTCCGCTTTCCATCCCCGCGCCTGTTTCACGTGGAACAGGATGCGCGGGTTACTCCCACTCCAGCGCGCCGCGTTTCCATTCATAGGCCAGGCCGATGGCCAGCACGCTCAGGAAACCCATGACGGCCCAGAAGCCGGGCAGGCCCAGTTCGTTCACGTTGGCCGCCCAGGGCATCAGGAAGATCACCTCGATATCGAACAGGATGAAGAGAATGGCGACCAGATAGAAGCGGATGTCGAACTTCATGCGCGCGTCGCCGAACGCTTCGAAGCCGCATTCATACGGTGACAGCTTTTGCGCATCGGGCTTGTGTGGACCGAGTACGCGTCCCAGCAGCATGGGCACGATGCCGACCAGGATGCCGATCAGAATGAACAGGAGGACGGGAAAATAGTTTTCGAGGAGCATGGGAATTCCTCTCAGTGACTGGACGACAGTTTCATCAGCACGATGCCGCACACGATGAGGACGGCGGCGCACACGCGCATGGTATTGACTTGCTCGCCCAGAAAGACGATGCCGACGATGAAGGCGCCGACGGCGCCGATGCCGGTCCAGATCGTATAGGCCGTGCCCAGGGGCAGGGTGCGCATGGCAAGCGACAGCAAGCCGAAGCTGGCGATCATCATGACGATGGTAATGACGGAGGGAGTGAGTCTGGTGAAACCCTCGGAGAGTTTCATCGAGTATGCCCACACGACTTCAAACATGCCGGCAATCAGTAATAGTATCCAGGCCATGGCGGCTCCTTATACAGAGCGGGCCGTCCCGGTGTGTTCCCATGATGGGGGAGGCCGTCCTCCTGGATGATCGTCCCGTTGGCCACTGGCGTGACCACGAATGCAGACGATGCGGCAATTGTAGCAAACATTGTCCAGTGCCGCACCTCCATCCTGGATGCGATTCGTGTTCCACGTGAAACAGAAATCTCCGTTGACTTGCCACTGCTGAGTAAAAATTAAGCAAAAATTGGCCGTTGCAAGGTTGCGCTTGCAAAAAGACTCTATAATCGGAGCTCTCTTCCCGCATTTTTACTTGCACTGTTACCTATTTATCATGTTATTTCCTACAGAATTCGACGTCATCGTTGTCGGTGGTGGTCACGCCGGTACCGAGGCGGCCCTCGCTTCCGCCCGCATGGGGCAGAAGACGCTATTGCTCACGCATAATATTGAGACACTGGGCCAGATGTCGTGCAACCCCTCCATCGGCGGCATCGGCAAGGGCCACCTGGTCAAGGAGGTCGATGCCATGGGCGGCGCGATGGCGATTGCCACTGACGAGTCCGGCATCCAGTTCCGCATCTTGAATTCCTCGAAAGGCCCGGCAGTCCGCGCCACGCGCGCCCAGGCCGACCGTATTTTGTACAAGGCCGCCATCCGCACGCGCCTGGAAAACCAGCCGAACTTATGGCTGTTCCAGCAAGCCGTTGATGATTTGATCGTCGAAGGCGACCGCGTCGTTGGCGCCGTGACGCAGATTGGCCTGAAGTTTCTCGCGCGCGCCGTCGTGCTGACGGCTGGCACTTTCCTCGATGGCAAGATCCACGTGGGCTTGAATAACTACTCGGCTGGCCGCGCCGGCGACCCGCCTGCCATTTCGCTGTCCGCCCGTTTGAAAGAACTGAAACTGCCGCAAGGGCGACTGAAAACAGGCACGCCACCGCGCATCGATGGCCGCACGATCGACTTTTCCGTGATGCAAGAGCAGCCGGGCGACCTCGATCCCGTGCCAGTCTTCTCGGTCATGGGCAACACGTCCATGCACCCGCGCCAGGTGCCGTGCTGGGTCACGCACACGAATAGCCAGACGCACGATATCATCCGCGCCGGCCTGGACCGCAGCCCCATGTACACGGGCGTGATCGAGGGCGTCGGCCCTCGCTATTGCCCGTCGATCGAAGACAAGATCCACCGTTTCTCGGGCAAGGAATCGCACCAGATATTCCTCGAGCCGGAAGGCTTGACGACGCATGAGTTCTATCCGAACGGCATCTCGACGAGCTTGCCATTCGACGTGCAGATCGCCCTGGTGCAATCGATGAAGGGCATGGAAAACGCCCACATCCTGCGCCCCGGCTACGCCATCGAATACGATTATTTCGACCCGCGCGGCTTGAAGGCATCGCTGGAAACGAAGGCCGTCGCTGGCCTGTTTTTCGCCGGTCAGATCAATGGCACTACCGGTTACGAAGAAGCGGCCGCGCAAGGCATGCTGGCGGGCCTGAATGCGGCCTTGCTGACGCAGGACAAGGAAGCCTGGGTACCGGGCCGCTCCGAGGCCTATCTGGGCGTGCTGGTCGACGATTTGATCACCCAGGGCGTGCAGGAACCGTACCGCATGTTCACCAGCCGCGCCGAGTACCGCCTGAGCTTGCGCGAAGACAATGCCGACATGCGTCTGACGGAAATCGGCCGCACCCTGGGTTGCGTGGGCGACGCCCAATGGCAAGCCTTCGAGACCAAGCGCGAAGCGGTGGCGCGCGAACTCGAGCGCCTGCGTTCCACGTGGGTCAACCCGCGCATCCTGGCGGCCGCCGAATCGGAACGCATCGTTGGCCAGGCTATCGAGCGCGAGTATTCCCTGGCGGACTTGCTGCGCCGCCCGAACGTCGCCTACGACACCTTGATGAGCATGACGGGCATGGAAGGCCAGGCCCTGGCCGGCCCCGGCGTGATTGACCCGGCCGTGCGCGAGCAGGTGGAAATCCAGCTCAAATACGCGGGTTACATTGAGCGCCAGAGCAAGGAAATCGAGCGCCACGAACACTATGAAAACCTGGCTTTGCCGGAAGGTTTCAATTACCTGGATATCGGCGCGCTGTCCGTCGAAGTGCGGCAAAAACTCGACAAGCAGCGCCCGGAAACCCTGGGCCAGGCCTCGCGCATTTCCGGCGTGACGCCGGCGGCGATTTCGCTGCTGCTGGTACACCTGAAAAAGCGCGGTTTTGGTGCAGGTCAGGCCGAAATACAGACCACCACTTTAAAGGACGAGGTTGTTGAATGAAGCAGTTTGACCGGGCCGCATTGGCCCAGATTTTGAATGAAGGCATCGCCGCGCTGGGGCTCGACCTGAGCGCGGATCAGACGGAAAAACTGCTCGATTACCTGGCCTTGCTGGCCAAATGGAACAGCGTGTACAACCTGACGTCGGTGCGCGATCCACTGCAGATGCTGACCCTGCACGTGCTCGATTCGCTGGCCGCCGTGCCGGCGTTCGCGGATGCAAAGAATGTGCTCGATGTGGGCGCCGGCGGCGGCTTGCCGGGCATGGTCCTGGCCATCGCGCGGCCGGATGTGAAGGTGTCGATGATCGATACCGTGCACAAGAAGACGGCATTTTTGACGCAAGTGAAGGCGGAACTTGGTTTGAGCAACGTCACCGTGTACACGAAACGGGTGGAACAGCTGGAAGTGCAGCAGAAATTCGATGTGATCACTTCGCGCGCCTTTGCCGACCTGTCTGACTTCGTCAACTGGTCGAACCACGTGCTGGCCGAGGGCGGGCAATTCATCGCCTTGAAAGGGGTGGCACCGCCAGACGAGCGCGAGCGACTGCCGGCAGACTGGAAAGTGACGGAATTACGCGCAATTCAGGTGCCAGGGCTAAATGCAGAGCGTCATCTGGTCTTTATAGCAAGAATTTAAAAGACGAAGAATAAATGATATAAACAATTTATACGGTATAAATAATATAAACCGTATAAACGATTTATATCGTATAAATGAAATAAACAATATAAATCGTTTCGGCCAGATGCCGGGGCGCACGATGAAGTTTGCATCTCTTTACAACTAGAAGATACATGGCCAAAATTTTTTGTGTAGCAAATCAAAAGGGTGGTGTTGGTAAAACCACAACAAGCGTCAACCTCTCCGCCGGTCTGGCCAAGTTGAACCAGCGCGTGTTGCTGGTCGACCTCGACCCGCAGGGCAATGCGACCATGGGCGCCGGCATCAACAAGGCCGGCTTGAAAGCATCGACCTATGAAGTCATGCTGGGCGAGTCCGATGTCAAAACGGCACGCCAGCGTTCGGAAGCGGGGCGCTTCGATGTCTTGCCGTCGAACCGCGAGCTGGCCGGCGCCGAAGTGGAGATGGTTGAACTCGACAACCGCGAACGCCGCCTGAAGGATGCGCTGGCCGAAGTGGACAGCGAATACGATTTCATCCTGGTAGATTGCCCACCGGCATTATCGATGCTGACCCTGAACGGCCTGTGCGCCGCGCATGGCGTGATCATTCCGATGCAGTGCGAGTACTACGCATTGGAAGGCTTGTCCGATCTGGTCAACACCATCAAGAAGGTGCATGCCAACCTGAACCCGGATCTGAAGATCATCGGTCTGCTGCGCGTGATGTTCGATCCACGCATGACATTATCGCAACAAGTGTCGGCGCAGCTGGAGCAGCACTTCGGCGACAAGGTTTTCAATACCATCATCCCGCGCAATGTACGCCTGGCCGAAGCGCCGTCGTACGGCCTGCCCGGCGTGACCTTCGACCCCAGCTCGAAAGGCGCCCAGGCATATATCGCCTTCGGCGCCGAGATGGTCGAACGCATCAAACATATGTAAACAAGGAGCGAGCGTCTGCACATAATGATGTGAGCGCTTACTCTGAAAACACGATTAGGACAGCATGGCTACGAAAAAATTAAAAGGACTGGGTCGCGGACTCGACGCCCTGTTGGGCGGCGGCGGCGACTTCGCCAGTCCGGACACGCATCAACCGTCGAACTTGCCCGTGTCACAAATGCAAGCCGGCAAATATCAGCCGCGCACGCGCATGGACGAGGGAGCGCTGAATGAACTGGCCGCCTCGATCAAGGCGCAAGGGCTGATGCAGCCGATCCTGGTGCGCCCGATCGGGCAAGATACCTTGAGCGGACTTGTTAAATATGAAATCATCGCCGGCGAACGCCGTTTCCGCGCTTCGCAACTGGCCGGCCTGACGGAAGTGCCAGTGCTGGTGCGCGATGTGGACGACCTGGCCGCCGCCGCCATGGCGCTGATCGAGAATATCCAGCGCGAAGACCTCAATCCGCTGGAAGAAGCGCAGGGCATCCACCGCCTGATCGCCGACTTCAGTTTTACGCATGAGCAAGCGGCCACTGCGCTGGGACGCTCGCGCAGCGCCGTGTCGAACCTGTTGCGCTTGATGAACCTGGCCCATCCCGTGCAGACCATGCTGATGGCCGGCGATATTGACATGGGTCATGCGCGCGCGCTGCTGGCCGTCGATGCGGCCAGCCAGATCACGCTGGCGAATCAGGTCGTGGCCAAGCGCCTGTCGGTGCGCGAAACGGAAAAGCTCGTGACGCGCACGGTCGAGGAAGCGGCCAACCCGGTCGAGCCGCGTCAGAAGGAAAAATCGGGCGACATCGCGCGCCTGGAAGAAGAGCTGTCCGATGCGCTGGCCACCCCCGTGGTGTTCAAGATGGGCAACAAGGGCCGTGGCCAATTGGTGATTGATTTTGCCGATCTTGACGTGCTCGATGGTTTGTTGACCCGCTTGCGTGGTTAAATAGCAAGCTGCAAAGGCAGGGGCCATGCGGGTGTGGACAATCCGGCCATGCTTTCCAGATGCACCACGTAATTCCTTGATAACACGGCTGGAAGCGGCCAGACAAGCGACTTTGCCATATAGTGGTGCAAATGGCGGCGAATAGTCGGTAAAGCGTCAGTTTCACGCAGCAATTGCCCTGCTGCGGTGCAGCAACGTTTGACTCTATAGATCAAAGCCAACTATAATCCCGTGTCTTTGCGTGTGTAGATTTTTCTGGGAACTTGGCAATTGAGTGATTCACAACAAAGTATTGCCAAGCCAGTCTACAAAGTAGTTGCATTGCAGCTAGCAATCGCTATCAGCTTTGCCACGGTCACCCTGTTTTTCGGTGGTCATGTCAGAGGCTGGTCCGCCGCATACGGCGGCGCTATCGCAGTCATCGGTAGCCTGGTGTATGCCCTGTTGGTCGTTCGCGGTTCTAGCGACGCCAACAAGGCATTCCGGGCGCATTTGCGCGCAGAAGTGGTGAAAATATTTATCACAGCGGTGCTGTTTATATTGGCACTGGTGTTGTTTCAGTCGGCCGCCTGGTTATGGCTGATCTTGGGTTTCGCGGTGGCAACCTTAGCATACTGGTTTTCATTGCTCGCTGTTTAATCATTGGTTTTGGGGCCTGTTGAGCTCTGAAACGACAAATCTAAATTCATTATGACCACAGAACACGCTATTGAAGCGGGCCATGCTGCCCCGGCCAACGCCACAGAATACATCAGTCACCATCTGGCCCACCTGAGAAGTGCCGACGGCATGATCAATCTGGATACGTTCTGGATTTCGGCCATTCTGGGCTTTGTTTTCCTGGCTGTTTTCTATATGGCGTCGCGCCGCGCGACGGCTGGTGTCCCTGGCAAGTTGCAAAACTTCGTCGAAATGGTCATGGAAATCGTCAATGACACTATTAATGGGGCCTTCCACGCGAAAAGCAAGGTCATCGCGCCGCTGGCCATCACTATTTTTGTGTGGGTCTGGTTGCTCAACGCGATGGACTTCCTGCCGGTTGACCTGTTGCCGAAGATCCTGAGCTGGTTTGGCGTGCATAAACTGCGCGCCGTGCCGACCGCCGACGTCAACCACACCTTCGCCATGTCGCTGTCGGTCGTGCTGTGCGTGATCGCCTTCTCGATCAAGGCCAAGGGCCTGGGCGGCTGGATCAAGGAACTGTTCACGGCACCGTTCCATGCGAATGGCCTGATCGCCACGATCGCCCTGGCACCTGTCAATTTCTTGTTGCAAATGGTTGAGCTGGTTGCAAAACTGATCTCCCTGTCGCTGCGACTGTTCGGCAATATGTATGCCGGCGAACTGATTTTCATCTTGATCGCGTTGTTGCCTTGGTGGGCACAGTGGGCGTTGGGTGGTCCATGGGCAATTTTCCATATCTTGATTGTAACTTTGCAAGCTTTTGTGTTTATGGCGTTGACGGTTGTGTATCTGAGCCTCGCGGTTGAGAAACATTAATCATTAACTTTATATTTTGTTTTTTTAGTATCTTTCGTTTTTAAATTTAGGAGAATTTTATGCAAGCTCTGATCGCACAAGTACAAAGCATGACCGTTCTGGCAGCAGCAATCATCATCGGCCTGGCCGCAATCGGCACCGCTCTGGGCTTCGCTATCTTGGGTGGCAAATTCCTGGAAGCTTCGGCACGTCAACCAGAACTGATGCCACAACTGCAAACCAAACTGTTCGTTATCGCTGGTCTGCTGGATGCTATCTCGATGATCGGCGTTGGTGTTGCTCTGCTGTACACGTTCGCTAACCCGTTCCTGTCCGCTCTGACGGCTGTTGCTCAGTAATTCGCTCCAACCCTAGGAGAAACTTTTAGTTAGGAGCAAAGGTATGGACATCAATATGTCGCTCATCGGCCAGATGATCACCTTCGCGGTGTTGGTCTGGTTCTCGATGAAGTTCGTATTTCCAGCGCTGAACAATGCGCTGGATGAGCGTGCCAAACGAATCGCGGATGGATTGGCTGCGGCCGATCAAGGTCAGGCTTCGATGGCAGTCGCTGAAAAGCGTGCGCAAGAGGCATTGAACAGTGCACGTGAAGAAGCGTCGCAACGCGTTGCGGACGCTGAAAAGCGCGCGCAGCTGGTTGCTGAAGAGATCAAGCAAAATGCACAAGCTGAAGCTGCGCGTATCATTGCGCAAGCCCAGTCGGACGCCGAACAGCAACTGTCGAAAGCACGCGAACAATTGCGCGCTCAGGTGGCTGACCTGGCTGTCAAGGGTGCCGAGCAGATCTTGAAGCGTGAAGTAAACGCTACGGCTCACGCCGAAATGTTGCAGCGTCTTGCTGTCGAGCTGTAATCATGGCAGAACTCGCAACCGTCGCCCGTCCCTACGCGGAAGCTTTGTTCCGCGTAGCCCAAGCTGGTAAGGAGTCAAGCAACCTCGCGGCGTGGTCCGAACTGGTGTCCGAACTGGCACAGATCGGTAGCCACCCCGAGGTACAGGCGTACGCGCGCAATCCGAAAGTTTCGGAAAGCGACGTCGCCGCCACCATCCTGTCGTTGTTGAAATCGCCGCTCAATGAGGAAGTGAAAAACTTCGTCACGATGTTGATCGAAAATGGCCGCATCAGCCTGCTGCCGGAAATCGGCGCGCAATTCCATACGTTGAAAAACGGTCTGGAAGGTGCGGCTGACGCCGAGATCACGAGCGCTTTCGATCTGAGCGAAGGCCAAACGGCCGAGCTGGTCGCAACGCTGGAAAAGAAATTCAGTCGTAAGCTCAACCCTGCCGTCACAGTGGATCCATCGCTGCTCGGCGGCGTGCGCGTGGTCGTTGGCGACCAAGTGCTCGATACCTCGGTGCGCGCCAAGTTGCAGCAACTGCATGCTGCACTGGTGTCGTAAGACACGCGCTTCGGCAGGCCAGCTTAGACAGACCCTTACCCCTCGCGCAAGCTGAGAGAAACACTTTTAGGAGTTAGTATGCAACTCAACCCATCTGAAATCAGCGAGTTGATCAAGAGCCGGATCCAAGGTCTTGACGGCGGCGCTGAAGTGCGTAATCAAGGCACGGTTATTTCCGTCGCCGACGGTATCTGCCGCATCCACGGTTTGTCGGACGTGATGCAAGGCGAGATGCTGGAATTCCCAGGCAACACGTTTGGCCTGGCAATGAATCTGGAACGCGACTCCGTCGGTTCCGTGATTCTGGGTGCCTACGAGCACATCTCCGAAGGCGATACGGTGAAATGCACCGGCCGCATTCTGGAAGTGCCAGTCGGTCCTGAGCTGCTCGGCCGCGTTGTCAACGCGCTGGGTCAGCCAATCGACGGCAAAGGCGCCATCGACACGAAACTGACGGCCGCGATTGAAAAAATCGCGCCGGGCGTGATCGCCCGTGAGTCCGTTTCGCAACCAATGCAAACCGGCCTGAAGTCGATCGATGCGATGGTTCCAGTTGGCCGCGGCCAGCGCGAACTGATCATCGGCGACCGTCAAACCGGTAAGTCGGCTGTGGCGATTGATGCGATCATCAATCAAAAAGGCCAGGGCATGAAGTGTATCTACGTCGCGATTGGCCAAAAAGCCTCGTCGATCAAGAACATCGTGCGCTCGCTGGAACAGCACGGCGCGATGGAATACACCATCGTTGTCGCCGCTTCCGCTTCGGAATCGGCCGCCATGCAATACATCTCGCCGTACTCCGGTTGCGCCATGGGCGAATACTTCCGTGACCGCGGTGAAGATGCACTGATCGTCTACGATGATCTGTCCAAACAAGCTGTTGCATACCGTCAAATCTCGCTGCTGCTGCGCCGTCCACCAGGTCGCGAAGCGTACCCAGGCGACGTGTTCTATCTGCACAGCCGCCTGCTGGAACGCGCAGCACGCGTGAACGCCGACTACGTCGAGAAGTTCACCGATGGCGCCGTCAAAGGCAAGACCGGTTCCCTGACGGCGCTGCCGATCATTGAAACGCAAGCTGGCGACGTGTCCGCATTCGTTCCAACCAACGTGATTTCGATTACCGACGGTCAGATCTTCCTGGAAACCTCGCTGTTCAACGCCGGTATCCGTCCTGCGATTAACGCCGGTATTTCCGTATCGCGCGTCGGTGGCGCCGCCCAGACCAAGGTCATCAAAAACCTGTCCGGCGGTATCCGTACCGACTTGGCGCAGTACCGTGAACTGGCCGCGTTTGCGCAGTTCGCTTCGGACCTGGATGAGTCGACCCGCAAGCAGCTGGACCGTGGTGCCCGCGTAACGGAATTGCTCAAGCAAGCCCAGTACTCGCCACTGTCGATCTCGCTGATGGCCGTATCGCTGTTCTCGGTGAACAAAGGCTTCATGGACGACGTGCCAGTCAAGCAAGTGCTGTCGTTCGAAGCTGGTGTCCACGCTTACATGAAGACCAAGCAAGCTGCTCTGCTGGCCAAGATCGAAGAAACCAAGCAACTCGACAAAGACAGCGAAGCAACTCTGTCGGCGGCCATTGCTGATTTCAAGAAATCCGGCGCATATTAAGCGGCCAGGCGGCGCCCACCTCGAGTGAGGCGCCGCCCTACGCGCAGAAGGAGTAAGGACTCATGGCATCAAGCAAAGAGATACGAGGCAAGATCAAGAGCGTAGAGAATACGAAGAAGATCACCAAGGCGATGGAAATGGTCGCCGCGTCCAAAATGCGCAAGGCGCAAGACCGGATGCGGGCCGCTCGTCCCTACAGTGACAAGATTCGGAATATCGCCGCCAATCTGGCGACCGCCAATCCGGAATACACGCACCCGTTCCTGGCAGCTGCCCAGGGTACGCAAGCGAAGGCAGTGGGTTTCATCGTTGTCACGACCGACAAAGGTCTGTGCGGCGGCATGAACACCAACATCCTGCGCCAGGTGACGTCGAAGTCGCGCGAGCTGGAAGCAGCTGGCAACCGGGTTGAAGCAGTTGCCATCGGTAACAAGGGTTTGGGTTTTTTGAATCGCATCGGCGTCAAGATCGTCGCCTCTGCCATTCAGACCGGTGATACGCCCCACCTGGACAAGCTGATCGGACCCGTCAAGGTCATGCTCGAAGAGTTCCAGGCAGGCAAGATCGATGCAGTGTACCTGTGCTACACCAAATTCATCAACACGATGAAACAGGAACCAGTCGTGGAGCAATTGCTGCCCCTGACGGCCGACAAGATGGTCGCCGACAAGGGTGCCCACTCGTGGGATTATATCTACGAGCCGGACGCGCAAAGCGTGATCGACGAATTGCTGGAGCGCTATGTAGAAGCGCTGGTGTACCAGGCAGTCGCGGAGAATCTGGCGTCCGAGCAATCGGCACGGATGGTCGCGATGAAAGCTGCAAGCGACAACGCGGGTAGTGTGATCGGCGAATTGAAGCTGATCTACAACAAGACCCGCCAAGCTGCGATTACCAAAGAACTCTCCGAAATCGTCGCCGGTGCGGCTGCGGTTTAAACGAATTTAACTATATTGAAGGAACGAACATGGCTGATGGCAAAATCGTTCAGTGTATCGGCGCTGTGGTGGACGTTGAGTTTCCCCGCAACGCGATGCCTAAGGTATTTGATGCCTTGAAGATGGCAGGCTCGGAACTGACCCTGGAAGTACAACAGCAGTTGGGCGACGGCATTGTCCGTACCATTGCACTCGGCTCGTCCGATGGCCTGCGTCGCGGCATGATGATCCAGAACACCGGCAAACCTATCATGGTGCCAGTCGGTAAAGCAACCCTGGGTCGCATCATGGACGTGCTGGGCAACCCGATCGACGAATGCGGCCCAGTGTCGCACGAGCAAGTCGCATCGATCCACCGCACCGCTCCTGCATACGACGAACTGTCGCCATCGCAAGAACTGCTGGAAACCGGCATCAAGGTGATCGACCTGGTTTGCCCGTTTGCAAAAGGCGGTAAAGTTGGTCTGTTCGGCGGCGCTGGCGTAGGCAAGACCGTCAACATGATGGAACTGATTAACAACATCGCTAAAGCGCACAGCGGCGTGTCCGTGTTCGCCGGTGTTGGTGAGCGTACTCGTGAAGGTAACGACTTCTACCACGAGATGGCTGACGCGAAAGTGGTCGATCTGGAAAACCCAGAGAACTCCAAAGTGGCGATGGTCTACGGTCAGATGAATGAACCGCCAGGTAACCGTCTGCGCGTTGCGCTGACCGGCCTGACGATCGCTGAATCGTTCCGTGATGAAGGCAAGGACGTTCTGTTCTTCGTCGACAACATCTACCGCTTCACGCTGGCAGGTACCGAAGTATCGGCACTGCTGGGCCGTATGCCGTCGGCTGTGGGTTACCAACCGACCCTGGCTGAAGAAATGGGCCGTCTGCAAGAGCGTATCACGTCGACCAAGACCGGTTCGATCACCTCGATCCAGGCCGTCTACGTTCCAGCCGATGATTACACCGATCCGTCGCCTGCTACCACGTTTGCTCACTTGGATTCGACCGTTGCGCTGTCGCGTGACATCGCTTCCCTGGGTATCTACCCAGCCGTGGACCCACTCGATTCGACCTCGCGTCAGCTCGATCCGTTGATCGTTGGTCAAGAGCATTATGACACCGCGCGTGCCGTGCAAACGACCCTGCAACGCTACAAGGAATTGCGCGACATTATCGCGATTCTGGGTATGGACGAGCTGGCACCGGAAGACAAACTGCTGGTTGCCCGCGCACGTAAGATGCAGCGTTTCCTGTCGCAGCCTTTCCACGTCGCTGAAGTCTTTACCGGCGCGCCTGGTAAATACGTTTCGCTCAAAGACACGATCAAGGGCTTCAAAATGATCGCTTCGGGCGAACTCGATCACCTGCCGGAACAAGCGTTCTACATGGTCGGCACGATCGAAGAAGCAATCGAAAAAGCCAAGAAACTTAACTAAGTTAAGTCTGGGCCTAACCCTGCCCCTTACAAGGCGGGGTTCTTCAACCCGATAGGACACACATGGCACACACAATTCACGTTGACGTGGTTTCCGCTGAAGAACTGATTTTTTCAGGCGAAGCAGAATTCGTCGCGTTGCCGGGTGAACAGGGCGAGCTGGGTATCTACCCACGCCACACGCCTTTGATTACCCGCATCCGTCCGGGCGCGGTCCGCATCAAGGTAGTCGGCCAGGCTGAAGAAGAGTTCGTCTTCGTTGCCGGCGGCCTGCTGGAAGTGCAACCGGATACCGTGACCGTCCTGGCCGATACCGCGATCCGCGGTCACGACCTGGACGAAGCGAAAGCGCTGGAAGCGAAGAAGTTGGCGGAAGAAAATATCCACAACAAGGATTCGGGCATCGACTACGCGCAAGCGCAAGCCGAGCTGGCCAGCGCGATTGCGCAGCTGGCAGCGATCCAGAAGCTGCGCAAGATTTAATTTCAATCTGCGCCGCACAAGAAAGGCAGCCTTCGGGCTGCCTTTTTTTTCAGCAAAAATCAGCGGCGCTTGTCCTTTCCCCTTTCCATTCCTGCCTTTAATACCGTCTTCCACTTGGCGCGCGCGGCAATGCGCTCGAGCGGCGTTTCCTCGCTGCGGTGCGCATCGCGCAGCAGCTTGTGATAATTGCGCAAGCGGTCCGCATCGACGGCGCCGCGCACGGCGCAACCAGGCTCGCTGGCATGCCGGCAATCGCGGAACTGGCATGTCGCCGCCAGCGCCGCGATGTCGTCAAACGTGGCCGCCAGGGTCTGCGCGTCGGCGTCCGCGCGCCAGCTGCGCAGCCCCGGCGTATCGATGATGCAGGCGCCGCTGGCGCACAGGTGCAGCGAGCGCGCCGTCGTCGTGTGCCGGCCACGGCCGTCGCCATGGCGCACGCCATTGGTCGTTTGCTGCGCCGCTGACAAGGTGTTGGTCAGGCTGGACTTGCCGGCGCCCGATGAGCCGAGCAGCACCAGGGTCTGGCCAGCATCCAGCCAGGGTTCCAGGATGGCCACGTCATACGCATGGCGCGTATCGATAGCAAACAGGGGCACGTGAGGCGGAAGGCGCTGTTTGAGCTGCGCCAGCTTGCCAGCCACGTCCTCGGCCACGTCGGCCTTGCTCAGCACCACCACGGGGCTGACCTGGGCCGCCAGCACGATGGCCAGGTAGCGTTCCAGGCGGCGCGGGTTGAAATCCCCATCGAGTCCCATCACCAGCAAGGCCGTATCGACATTGCTGGCGAGCACTTGCCGCCGGCCGTCATTGCCGCGCCGGGCGATTTGCGTGACCGGGGATAAGTGCGCCGTTATCCACAGCGTGCCGTGCGCATCGGGTTCGGCGGCGATCCAGTCACCCACCGTGAGGACGGTGTCCTGGGCCAACAGCTCGTGCAACAGGCGCGGCACGATGTACGCCGGGTGTTCCCGGATGCCGTCGTGCACGCCGATGCTGTCGCGGTGTACGGCGCTCACGCGCAGCAGTTGTGTGGCAGGGCAAGAGAGGTCGAGTTGGGTGGCTGCGCTGGCGATGGCCTGCTGCAGCCCGATAAGGCGTAGTTGCGCGAAATCGAATGCGATCATGGTAGCGTGATTCCAGATTCTGTCGTCCGCGTGCGGACGTGTAGCCTGCGCGAGCAGGCACCGCCAGTCGCTATGACTGGCACGAAAGAAAGGGAAGTCGGCTACGCGATCACGCGTATGGGAAGTGCGAGCTAAAAAGGCTTAGCAGGGGAAAACAGTGATCAGGCAGCCGACAGCACGGCAGTATCCGAATGGCGCATGTTGTTGACTCCTGTTGTATGGTGAAAAACGCCAGTGTGCCAGCGGCGCGCGCCGCCGTCAATGGAGCGTGTGGCTCAGCTGCACATGCCGTAAGCCTGGCGCTCGGGGAAGTAGCGGTAGGTAAACGTGCGCACCGGGTAGCGCTTGCCGGCGACGAGCATGTCGGGCATCGACAGGTCAAAGCGCTGCGGCAGCTGGCGCGGCAGTTGCAGGCGCAAGCGCCACTGGGTTTCGGCGCTCGAACCGACGGCGGAAAACATGATGGGCAGCTGCTCGATGACGTCGACGATTTCCGCCTTGCGGTTCATGCCGCGCTGGTAGATGGTCAGCACCTTGGCTTCGGCAAATGGCTGCTTGTGTGGTTCTTCCAGCAGGAAGGACAGGCGCGTAAAACTGGCTTGCGTGCCGATGGGAAGCGTAAAAATCAGCGCCAGCTCCGTGCCGCCTTCCTTCAAGGTGACGGGTGGCGTGGCATACACGCTGATACCGCGCGGCAGTTCGAAGCGCGAACCCTCCGTCCACGTCTTGCACTCGGGCGTGGTGGCCTGGTACAGGCTGGGCGCCGTGTAGTCGTTGCAGGCGGAGACCAGCAGCAGCAGGGGTAGGGCGAGGAGGGCGGAACGGTGCATGGGAGTCACGGTTGGGATATGAGCCGACAGTGTAAGCGATCCCTCCGCGATCCACCAGCGACGCTAGGAATGCCCGGGTGGCGCGCGCCGCACCGATTGCAGCTGGCAGTGCGCCGCCTGCAGCGCGTCCTTGATGGCGTCCAGCGCCAGCTGCGGCTGCGCCGCGCCGCACATGAAGATATCGACGGCGGCAAAGCCGCATTCCGGCCAGGTGTGGATGGAGATATGCGATTCGGCCAGCAGCACCACGCCGGTGACGCCCTGGCCGGCGCCAAAGCTGTGGAAATGGCTGTGCAGTACTTGCGCGCCGGCCGCGACGGCCGCCTCGCGCAGCAGACGCTCGAGCGCCGCGCTCTCGCGCAGGCGTTCCGGCACGATGCCAGACAAATCGGCCAGCAAATGGGTGCCCAGGGGCAGATGCGGTGTGGCTGCCATGCTTACTTGTGGCTGCCGCCGCTGGAGCCGCCACCATAGCTGCCGCCGCCGCCGCCCGTGCGCGAACTCCAGCTGCTGCCGCTGCTGCTGCCGGCTACCTTGAACATGCGCACCCAGTTGGCGGCCGTGACACTGAAGGTCACCATCAGGGCATAGATCACGTATTTACTCATGGGGGATTCTTTGCATTCTTGTCGAGAAAAGCGGCGGGCAGGAACAGCGCCAGGCAGCCAAGCAAACTCCACATCAAGGTGCTGGAGAACGAGACAAACATGGGGATCGCATTCAAGACCAGCACGATGACGATGAAGACCTTGGCGATGCCGCGATGGCTCAGCTGGATATTCTGCGCTTTGGTGCCACCATGGAAGGCGGCGCCGAACCAGGCGGCCATCTGGTCATAGGCGACGGGCACGGAGCGCGACCACGTCATTTCCTCGCCGGTGAGCTCCGCCGCCAGTTTGGTCTGTCCCTGCTCGAATTCATGGACATGCGTGCTGTCGCCGACGGCCACTTTCCAGTTGAAGGCACCGGCCGCGTACACGACCTGCGAGCCGTAGTCATACAGTTTGCGGTAGGTGGCGCCATCGAGCGTGCAGGTAGCGGCGTCCAATGAGGCCCAGTTGGGCCAGTTCGGCAGCACATTCGAGCGCGACCAGCCATCGTCCGTCTCCACCAGCCAGAAGAAGCCGGCGCGCGCGTTGTACAGCAGGTATTCATTCCACTCGCTGCCCTCGTCGTCGGCGCGGCGCATCATGCCGATCACTGTGAAGTCGACATTGCTGATCTTCGCGCTGGCGCCCAGCTCCAGCGTGATGTCGGCGTTGTCGTGCACTTGCTTGCCGATGGCCAGCACCTGCGCTTCCGGGCCGCTGGCGTCGAGCTGCGCATGGCAGGCGGGGCACACGAGTTGCGCCGCCGCGCCAGGTACGTACTTGATGCCGCTGCCGCAGGACGGGCAGTCGAGCGCGTCGAGCTTGCCGCGGTATTTGCCGGCGCTCTTGGCGATGGCGTCGTCGTCGCGCAGCAGCTGGCACTGTAAACCGTCCAAGGTGACGGCGACGCCCTGGTAGACGACGGGTTGCGGGCCATCCGTGTAGTCGAGCGTGACAAAGCTGGCGTAGTTGCGGAAGTCCGCCACCTGGATGCGCCAGCCGGCGCCCACCTTGAACGGCAATTCGCCCTGGCCGGCGATGCATTCGGCGCTGCGGATCTCGGCCGCCGTGTACGGCTCGCCGCAGATCGTATAGCGCTTGCCCGGCGCCAGCTCGCCAAAGACGGGTAAGGTACCTTGTGTGCTGCGTTCGCGCGTCAAGGTGTACAGGCCGGACGAGTCGCCCAGCCACGCCGTGCTGGCGTCGTCGAACAGCAGATACCACTCGTTCCACGTGCCGGCGCTGTAGCGCTGCTGGATGCGGCCGACGACCGTGAAGTGCACGCCATCGTGCACGCCGGCCGTGCCGATCTGGATCGGCGAATAATCTTCCAGGACGGCCGACATCTTGCCCACGTCCCTGACGGAATCGGCGTCCTTGAGGATGGTGCTGTGGCAGTACTCGCACACGGCGAGCACGGAAGCATGCGAGCGGAAGTGGACTTCCGCACCGCAGCTGGGACAGGAAACAGTTTGCATGCAGTCGCGCTTAGCCGATCAGTTTTTTCAGCAGTTCAGCCTTGGCGCCGTCGTAGTCGGCCGGCGAAATGAGGCCCTTGTCGAGCAAGCCCTTGAGTTTTTCCAGACGCGTCTCGATCGCTTCTTCCGCGGGGGCCGGTGGTGCAGCCGGAGTTGGCGCCGGGGCGGGCTGCTGCAGCGCACCGCCCATGCTTTGCGCCATCACCTGGCCGATCGACAGCCCGGCGCCCAGGCCCGCGCCGATGCCGGCCATGCCGCCCTCGTTTTGCGCCGCCAGCGGGATCGCGTTGGCCACCTGGAATTTGGTAAAGCCGCTCATCTTGTCGGCGCCCAGGCCGCCCTTCATGCCGGCCGAGATGCGCTCGTCGAGCGCCGCCTGCAATTCTTCGGGCAGGCTGATGCTGGCCACGTTGAATTCATCGAGGCCCACGCCATAGCGGGCAAACGCCTGCGCCAGGCCATCCTTGACTTCCTGCGCCATCAGCGCCTGGTTGGCCGCCATGTCGAGGAAGGGGACATTTGCCCCGCCCAGCGAGCTGGCCATGCTCGACATCAGAATGCCGCGCAATTGATCTTCCACCTCGTCGCGCGTATAGACTTCGCGCGTGCCGCTGATCTCGGTGAAGAAGGTGCGGGCGTCGGCGATGCGGTACGAGTACATGCCGAAGGCGCGCACGCGGATCATGTCGAAATCCTTGTCGCGGATGGTAATCGGCTGCGGCGTGCCCCACTTGCGGCCAGTCTGCACGCGGGTGCTGAAGTAATACACGTCCGACTTGAACGGCGAATCGAACAGCTTGTCCCAGTTTTTCAGGTTGGTCAGCAGCGGCAAAGTCTGCGTCGTCAGCTTGTGCGTGCCGGGACCGAAGACGTCGGCGATCTTGCCTTCATTGACGAAGACGGCCACTTGCGATTCGCGCACATTCAGGATGGCGCCGTTCTGTATCTCGAAATCCTGCATGGGGAAGCGCCAGGCCAGTACGCCTTCCGTCTCTTCGTTCCATTGCAGTACATCGATAAACTGCTTCTTGATAAAGCTGCCGAGGCTCATGATGGTGTCCTTGAATGAGGTAAAACGTCAGGAAATGCAGGCGGCGTTGATGGCGCCGATCGACAGGGAAATGGCGGCCAGCAGGCCGCCGAAAGCGCTGTTGTTCGATTCGATCTGGTCTTTCGACATGCGCAGCAGGCGCGTGGTGACCACATAGGCGAGCAATTGCACCACCATGGCGCCGAAAGCCCAGGCGAAAAACTGCTGGTAGTCGGCCGTGTGCATCAGGGACGAGGCGATGGTGGCGGAAAAACCCAGCATGGCGCCGCCTAGCGACAGGGCCGCCGCCTGGTTGCCCTGGCGGATCAGCAGCACTTCGTTATACGGCGTAACGCGCGTGTAGATGATAAAAAATACAATCAGCAGCCCGGCGGCCAGTAAAAGGTGGATCAGATAGTTTAGGATGGCGGGCACGGCATTCCTCACAATGAGTATTTGATAACGTCAACGCATATTAGAACAAAAAAAGTCCAATGAACAAAAAGATTCTGATTTTGTCTGTCTTCGTGGTCGCTTCCTGCGGCCTCGCGTATGAGCTGATCGCCGGCGCCATGTCCAGCTACCTGCTCGGTGACTCCATCCTGCAGTTTTCCACCATCATTGGCTGTTACCTGTTCGCCATGGGTGTGGGTGCTCACTTTTCAAAGTATGTACACGACGACGACGTGCTTTCGCGCTTCGTCGACATCGAATTGGCCGTGGGCCTGATCGGCGGCCTGTCGGCCGCCATCCTGTTCATGACCTTTTCGTGGATGGCCGCGCCATTTCGCACCTTATTGTATGTGATGGTGTTCCTGATCGGCGCACTGGTCGGCATGGAAGTGCCGCTCGTGATGCGCGCCCTGAACACGCGCCAGACGGAATTTTCCGAGCTGGTCAGCCGCGTGCTGACCTTCGATTACCTGGGCGCGCTGGCCGTTTCCCTGCTGTTCCCGCTGGTGCTGTCGCCGTACCTGGGTCTGGTGCGCACGGGCTTCCTGTTCGGCATGCTCAACGTGGGCGTGGGCCTGTGGAGCATTTATGTGTTCCGCGCCGAGCTGAAAAATCTCACCGGGCGTTTGCTGCGCGCCTGCGCCGTGATGCTGCTGCTGATCGCCGGCTTTGCCATGTCGGACCGCATGGTGGCCTGGGGCGAGCACGGCCTGTTCGGCGACCAGATCGTGTATTCCACCACCACGCCTTACCAGCGCCTGGTGATCACGCGCTGGAAGGACGATACGCGGCTGTACATCAACGGCAATTTGCAGTTTTCCTCGCGCGACGAATACCGCTACCACGAGGCGCTCGTGCACCCCGTGCTGGAAGCCTTGCCGTGGGCGCGCCGCGTGCTGGTGCTCGGTGGCGGCGATGGCCTGGCGCTGCGCGAAATCCTCCGTTATCCCCACATCGAACACGTCACCGTGGTCGACCTTGATCCGGCCATGACGGCCGCGTTTACCACGCGCCCGGAACTGGCAAAGTTAAATAATAATTCGTTCTCCGACAAGCGCGTCACCGTCGTCAATGCCGATGCCGCCGTCTGGCTGCGCAACAACGGCGATATGTTCGACGCGGCCATCGTCGATTTCCCCGACCCGTCCAGCTTTGCGCTCGGCAAGCTGTATTCGGTGCCGTTCTACGACCTGGTGAAAAAGCACCTGGCGGCCAAGGGCCTGATGGTGGTGCAATCGACGTCGCCGTTCTTTGCCCCGCACGCCTACTGGACCATCAATTCGACCCTGCGTGAAGTGGGCATGCGCACCTGGCCCTATCACGCCTACGTGCCCTCGTTCGGCGAATGGGGTTTTATCCTCGCTTCGCCCCAGCTCGACTACACACCGCCGACGAAATACCGCCTGCCCATGCGCTACCTGAACGCGGACACCACACGCGAAATGTTCATCTTCCCGCCCGACATGCAACCGCTGCCGATGGCGCCGAATCGCCTGAATACCCAGTCGCTCGTGCATGAATTTGAGCAGGACTGGAACCGGGTGATCCGCTGATGCAGCGCCGTTCCTTCATGCTGTGGGCCGCCGGCGGCACGGCGGCGGCCGCCGCTGGTATCGGCAGCATCGCCGCCTACCTGCGCTGGCAGGAAATCACGCCGAAGGTGCTGTATCCGGGCCGGGAAGAGGGGCACTATCTGCGCAAGCTGCTGCGCGAGCGCACGGCGCTGCCGGCGCCCTCGGCCACCATCACCACAGACGTGGCCATCCTCGGCTCCGGCATCGCCGGCCTGACGGCGGCCTGGCGCTTGAACAAGCTGGGGCACAAGGATTTCCTCATGATCGATGGGCCGCAGCCATATGGCAACGCGGCGGGCGGCCACTTCGGCGACCTGGCCTATCCTACGGGCGGCCATTATTTGCCGCTGCCTTCGCCTGAATCGACCCATGTGCGCGAAATCCTGTTCGATCTGGGGATTATCCAGCGCGATCCACAGGCGGAAAAGCCGTACTACGACGAGCGCTACATCCTGCACGCGCCCGAGGAACGCCTGCTGTTCAACGGCCACTGGCAGGAGGGCTTCATTCCCACCGAAGGCGTGCCGCCTGCGGAACTGGCGCAGCACGAGCGCTTCTTTGCCGAGGTGCGGCGCCTGCGCCAGGCGCATGGCAACGACGGCAAGCGCGTCTTCGTTTTTCCTACCGTGGGATCGTCGCAAGACCCGGCCTGGCAGGCGCTCGACACCATCACGTTAAAGCAGTGGATGGAGCGCGAAGGCTATACCTCGCCCACCCTGCACTGGTATCTGAACTACTGCTGCCGCGACGACTACGGCACGCGCTACGACCAGGTGTCGGCCTGGGCCGGCTTGCACTACTATTGCAGCCGCTGGGGCCAGGCGGCGAATGCGGGCAATGGCGCCTGGCTGACCTGGCCGGGCGGCATGCAGCCGGTGGCCACGGCCATGGAGCAGGCGTCGGGCGTCAAACGTCATGCGGGCACGGTGGTTTCCGTGCAGACGACAGCCCAGGGTGTGGAAGCGCTGTGCCTGGAACTGGTCGACGGCCAGCCGCGCACCTACCTGGTCAAGGCGCGCAAGGCCATCTGCGCCATGCCGCTGTATGTAGCGGCGCGCGTAGTGAAGAATATCGCCGGCTATGGCTTTGACGCGAAGCGCGATACGCCCGCGTATGCGCCGTGGATGGTGGCGAATTTTTTACTGAAACGCTTTCCCGACGAACTGCCGCATGCGCCCCTGTGCTGGGACAACGTGGTGTACCAGGAACCGGGCCTCGGCTATGTCGTCTCCACGCACCAGGACATCCGCGTGCGTCCGCCCGAAAAAACCGTCTTCAGCGCCTACGTGGCCCTGTCCGACCGCACGCCGCAGGAAGCGCGCAAATGGTTAGACGTGGCCACGCCCGAAGAATTGCTGGCGCTGGCCAGCGTCGATTTGAAGACGGCGTATGGACGCGATTTTGCCAGCTGCGTCGAGCGCGTCGATATCACCGTGCGCGGCCACGCCATGGCGGCGCCGTTGCCGGGATTTCGCAGCAATGCGGGTTTGAAGGCGCTGCGCGAGCACGATGGCGCGATTCTGTTTGCGCATGCCGATCTGTCGGGCTTTTCCGTATTTGAAGAGGCGGCGTGGTGGGGGGATCGGGCGGCCCGATTGGCTGCCGCATAAAAAAGGCCGGCGCAAGCGCCGGCCAGAGCCCCCTAAGGCTCGAACCTGTGCTTCCTTGTTCTTCTCATTTATTTTTATTAATGACGTCGATGAACACGGCTGCCAGTAGCACCAGGCCCTTGATCACCTGCTGGTAATCGATGCCGATGCCCATGATGGACATGCCGTTGTTCATCACGCCCATGATGAAGGCGCCGATGACGGCTCCCATCACCTTGCCCACGCCGCCCGAGGCCGAGGCGCCGCCGATGAAGCAGGCGGCGATCACGTCCAGCTCGAAACCCGTACCCGCCTTCGGCGTGGCCGTGTTCAGGCGCGCCGCGAAGATCAGGCCGGCCAGCGCGGCCAGCATGCCCATGTTGACGAAGGTGTAGAAGCTGACCCGTTCCGTCTTGATGCCGGACAGGCGCGCCGCCTTCTCGTTGCCGCCCACGGCATACACGCGGCGGCCCAGCACGGTGCGGTTGGTAATGAAGGTGTAGGCGACGATGAGCAGCGACATCACGGCCAGCACGTTGGGAAAACCGCGGTACGACGCCAGCAGGTAGCTGAAATACACCATTACGGCGGCGAAGATCGCGTTTTTCAGCAGGAAGAAGGCGCGCGGCTCGTTTTCCATACCGTGTTTCAGTTGCTTGGCGCGGCTGCGCAGCGAGGTGACGATCAGCGCCGCAGCGGCGATCACGCCCAGCAGCAACGACAGGCCGCGCAGGTTTTCGCCGCCGAACGGATCGGGCAAAAAGCCCGAGCTGAGCATCTGGAAGCCTTCCGGGAAAGGACCGACCGACTGGCCAGCCAGCAGCGCCAGGGTCAGGCCCTTGAATACCAGCATGCCGGCCAGGGTGACGATGAAGGACGGGATTTTAAAGAAGGCGACAAAATAGCCTTGCGCGCCGCCGATGACGGCGCCGGCCAGCAGGCAGATGATGCTGGCGGCGACAAAATTCATGTTGTAGTTGACGATCAGGACGGCCGCCAGCGCGCCGACGAAGCCGACCACCGAGCCGACGGACAAATCGATATGGCCGGCCACGATGACCATCAGCATGCCCAGCGCCATGATGACGATGTAGCTGTTTTGCAGCACCAGGTTGGTCAGGTTCAGCGGCTGCATCAGGGTGCCGTCGGTCATGTACTGGAAAAAGCCCATGATGACGATCAGCGAGAGCAGCATGCCGTAGTCGCGCATATTGTTCTTCAAAAAGCCGGCATAGCTTTTCGCTTGCGGTGCGGCCGCTGGCGCTGCTGCTGCCGGCGCGCCCGCTGTCAATTTATTGTCCATTGTTTTCTCCGTGTGTAACGATCGCGCGCATGATCCGCTCCTGCGACGCTTCTGCTGCGCTTAATTCGGCCGCGAAGCGACCTTCGTTCATGACATAGATCCGGTCGCACATGCCCAGCAATTCCGGCATTTCCGAGGAAATCATGATGATGCATTTGCCTTCGGCGGCCAGCTCGCTGATGATGCTGTAGATCTCGTACTTGGCGCCCACGTCGATGCCGCGGCTCGGTTCATCGAGGATCAGGATGTCGGGGCGCGAAAACAGCCACTTCGCCAGCACCACCTTCTGCTGGTTGCCGCCGGACAGATTGACCACCTTCTGCGCCACGCTCGAGCAACGGGTCTTGAGCTTGCGGCGGAACTCCTCGGCCACGCCGAATTCACGCTGCTCGTCGATCACCATACGCTTGGAAATCGCGTCCAGGTTGGCCAGGCTGGTGTTCTTCTGGATGTCTTCCTCGAGGATCAGGCCCAGGCCCTTGCGGTCTTCCGTGACATACGCGAGGCCATGGGCGATCGCCTTGCCGATGGTGCTGACGTCGATCTCCTGGCCATTCTTGAGCACCGTGCCGCTGATGCGCTGGCCGTAGGCGCGTCCGAAAATGCTCATCGCCAGTTCCGTGCGCCCCGAGCCCATCAAGCCGGCGATGCCGATGATCTCGCCCTTTTTGGCATGCATGTTGATGCCCTTGATGACGGGGCGGTCGGCATGCTCGGGATGGAACACGCGCCAGTCGCGCACTTCGAAAATGGTCTCGCCGATGGTGGGCGTGCGCGGCGGATAGCGGTCGGCCATTTCGCGCCCGACCATTTTTTCAATGATGCGGTCTTCGCTGACGGGCTCCGCGCGGCAGTCGAAACTGTCGACCGTGTTCCCGTCGCGCAGCACCGTGATGGCATCGGCGACCCGTGAAATTTCATTGAGCTTGTGCGAAATCAGGATCGAGGCGATGCCCTGGGCTTTCAGGCCCAGCAGCAGGTCGAGCAGGGCCGCGCTGTCGCTTTCGTTCAGGCTGGCCGTCGGCTCGTCGAGGATCAAGAGCTTGACGTCCTTGCACAGCGCCTTGGCGATCTCGATCAGCTGCTGCTTGCCCACGCCCAGGTTGGTGATCAGGGTGTCCGGGGACTCTTTCAGGCCGACTTTCTGCAGCAGTTCGCGTGTTTTCGCTTGCGCGTATTCCCAGTCGATGACGCCCCTGCGGGACGGTTCGTTGCCGAGGAAGATATTCTCGGCGATCGACAGCTGGGGTACGAGCGCCAGTTCCTGGTGGATGATGATGATGCCGATTTCTTCGCTGTCCTTGATGCCGCGGAAGTGCCGCGTCTGGCCCAGGTAATCGATGTCGCCCGTATAGCTGCCATGGCCGTAGACGCCGCTCAGCACTTTCATCAGGGTCGATTTGCCGGCGCCGTTTTCGCCGACGATGGCGTGGATCTCGCCGCTGCGTACCCGCAGGTTGACATTGTCGAGCGCAACGACGCCCGGGAATGTTTTGCGTATCCCGCGCATTTCCAGGATGGTGTTCGTCATATAACCTCTCTGGCACGGCCGCGCTGGTCGGCGCCGGTCGTGCGGCAGTTTTGTTCTTGATCGTGCATGAAGCGAAAGGCCCGGCAGCGCCGGGCCTTCAGTACCTTGATTGCTTATTTCACTTGCGCTTCCGTGTAGTAGCCGCTGCCGGTGACGAGCACCTGCTTCCAGTTCGCCTTGTCGACGGTGACGGGTTTGAGCAGGTACGATGGCACCACCTTGACGCCGTTGTTATAGGTCTTGGTGTCGTTGACGGTTGGCGTCTTGCCGCTCATCATCGCGTCGACCATGTTTGCCGTCACCTTGGCCAGTTCGCGCGTGTCCTTGAACACGGTCGATGCCTGTTCGCCGCGGATGATCGATTTCACCGACGGGATTTCCGCATCCTGGCCCGTCACGACGGGGAACGGCTGTTTCGGCGTGCCGTAGCCGACGCCCTTGAGCGAGGACAGGATGCCGATGCTCAAGCCGTCATATGGCGACAGTACGGCATCGACGCGCGCATTGCCGTAGTAGGCGCTGAGCAGGTTGTCCATGCGGGCTTGCGCCACGGCGCCATCCCAGCGCAGGGTGGCGACCTTTTCCATGCCCATCTGCTTCGAGCGCACCACCAGCTTGCCGCTGTCGATGTACGGTTTGAGCACCGACAGGGCGCCGTTGTAGAAGAAGTGCGCATTGTTGTCGTCGGCCGAGCCGCCGAACAGTTCGATGTTGAACGGGCCTTTGCCTTCCTTGAGTTTCAGCGCCGATTCGATATAGCCCGCTTGCAGCACGCCGACCTGGAAGTTGTCGAAGGTGGCGTAGTAATCGATGTTTTTCGTGCCGCGGATCAAACGGTCATACGAGATGACCTTGATGCCCTTGTCGGCCGCCTTTTGCAGCACGTTCGACAAGGTGGTGCCGTCGATGGCGGCGATCACCAGCACCTTGGCGCCCTTGGTGATCATGTTTTCCACCTGCGCCAGCTGGTTCGGGATATCGTCGTCGGCAAACTGCAGGTCCGTCTTGTAGCCGCGCTCCTTGAATACCTTGACCATGTTGTCGCCATCGGCGATCCAGCGCATGGACGACTTGGTCGGCATCGAGATGCCGATCGCGCCCTTGTCGGCGGCGCTTGCCACGGGCATTACCGCCATGCCGGAGATGGCCAGCGCCAGGCTCGCGGTCAGCATTTTCATTGTTGTTTTCATTTCAGGTCTCCACCGTCTTCGATAGTTGAATGTGCCAGGGCCGTCGTCCCAGTGGGCGGGCTCCGTGCGGATGGCCGATTGCAGGCCACGGCTGATACTAGTTTGTCCATCCATCCCTCACCAATCACTTTTTTTGCATAGCCGATATCCAAAACGGTATCGATAAGCCAATTGATGCAATGCGCCATGGCGTGCCTTTTCGCCTGCGCACAGGGCGGAAATGGAGGGCGGGTGGCGGCTTTTTTTGGTGCACTGCAATACCAATAATCATCATTCAATTTGGTGATTTTCGTAATTGCGGCGACACAGGGTGGCGCGCAGAATCGCTCCGAACTTGACCAATTGCCTTCCCATCACGCTCCTTTGAAAGCTTGCCATGCAGCCGATTTCACCCGCCTCCCTGTTGCCCGCCGACCTGGCGCAGGCCCTCCTTGTTGGCCGCATCTGGCGTGACGGCCCCTGCGTCGTCGCCGTGCGCGGCGGCGAGGTGGTCGACATCACGCAGACGGTAGCGACGGTGGCCGAGCTGTTCGAGCGCAGCGATGCGCTCGATATCGCCCGCCATGCACCCGGCATCGCGCTTGGCTCCGTGCAGGCCCTGCTGGAGCAGGCGCTGGCCGCACCGGCAGGCGAGCTGCTGCTGGCGCCGTGCGATCTGCAGGCCGTCAAGGCATGCGGCGTGACTTTCGCCGTCAGCCTGCTCGAACGCGTGATCGAAGAACAGGCCGGCGGCGACGCGGCGCGCGCGGCGAGCTTGCGCGCTGCATTGCAAATGACCCTGGGCGGCGACTTGTCGGCATTGAAGCCCGGCTCGGACGCGGCGCAGCGCCTGAAACAGCAGTTGCAGCAGCGCGGCGCCTGGTCGCAATACATGGAAGTGGGCATCGGCCCCGATGCGGAAGTGTTTACCAAGGCGCAGCCGATGTCGTCGGTGGGCTGCGGCGCGCAGGTGGGCTTGCTGCCATCGTCCGCCTGGAACAACCCGGAGCCGGAGATCGTCCTGGCCGTCAACAGCCGCGGCGAGGTGCTGGGGGCGACCTTGGGCAACGACGTCAACCTGCGCGACATCGAAGGGCGCAGCGCCCTCTTGCTGGGCAAGGCCAAGGACAACAACGGTTCCTGCGCCATCGGCCCCTTCATCCGCCTGTTTGACGAACACTTCACGCTCGACACCGTGCGCCAGGCGGAAGTGTCGCTGCTGATCGAGGGCGCGGACGACGGCTTTGTGCTCGAAGGCGCCAGCTTCATGCGCGAAATCAGCCGCGACCCGCTCGACCTGGTGCGCCAGACGGCAGGCCAGTACCACCAGTATCCGGACGGCTTCATGCTGTTCCTGGGGACCATGTTCTCGCCCGTGAAGGACCGCGGCGCGCAGGGCGGCGGCTTTACGCACCACCTGGGCGACCGGGTCACCATTGCCAGCGCTTCGCTGGGCGCGCTGGTCAACGAAGTGCAGCGCTGCGATGCGATTACTCCCTGGACGTTCGGCGTGCGCGCGCTGTACCAGAACCTGGCCAAACGCGGTTTGCTTTGATCCGATTATTTTAAAAAGAGAGACACCATGCAGCATGCAACTTACCCAAGCCTGTCTGGCAAGCGCGTCGTCATCACGGGCGGCGGCACCGGCATCGGCGTGGCCATCGTCGAGGCGTTCGCGCGCCAGAGCGCCCACGTCACTTTTCTCGACATCGCCCGCGAGGCGTCGCTGGCGCTGCAGGAAAAGCTGGCCCACCTGCCGCAGCCGCCCGTTTTCCGCTATTGCGACCTGACGGATCTGGCCGCCCTGGCCGCCACCTTCGCCGAGATCGAGCATAGCGCGGGCACCACGGATATCCTCATCAACAACGCGGCCAATGACGACCGCCACGAACTGCAGGACGTCACGCCCGCCTACTGGGACGAGCGCATGGCCGTCAACCTGCGCCACCAGTATTTCTGCGCTCAGGCAGTGGCGCCCGCCATGCGCGCCAAGGGCGGTGGCGTGATTCTCAACCTGGGATCGATTTCCTGGCACCTGGCGCAAGCGCGCCTGTCGATCTACATGACGGCCAAAGCCGGCATCGAGGGCCTGACGCGCGGCCTGGCGCGCGACCTCGGTGTCGACGGCATCCGCGTCAACTGCATCATTCCCGGCGCCGTGCGCACGCCGCGCCAGGAAAAGCTGTGGCATACGCCGGAAGCGGAAGCCGTGATCCTGCAGGGACAATGCCTGCAGCTGCGCGTGGAGCCGGAAGACGTGGCGGCGCTGGCGCTGTTCCTCGCGTCGGACAATGCGGCCAAGTGCGCCGGACGCGAGTACTACGTCGACGCTGGCTGGTACGGCGCATGAGCATTCCCGCCCAACCCATGGCGCGGCGCTTCCGCTCGCAGGACTGGTTCGACAATCCCGACCATATCGACATGACGGCGCTGTACCTGGAGCGCTTCATGAACTACGGTATCACGGCCGAGGAGCTGCGCTCGGGCCGGCCCATCATCGGTATCGCGCAAAGCGGCAGCGACATCAGTCCCTGCAACCGCATCCACCTGGAACTGGCCCAGCGCGTGCGCGACGGCATCCGCGATGCGGGCGGTATCCCGATGGAATTCCCGCTGCACCCGATTTTTGAAAACTGCCGTCGTCCCACGGCCGCGCTGGACCGTAACCTCGCGTATCTGGGCCTGGTGGAGATTTTGCACGGCTATCCGATCGACGCCGTGGTGCTGACGACGGGCTGCGACAAGACCACGCCGGCGCAATTGATGGCCGCCGCCACGGTGGACATTCCCGCCATCGTGCTGTCGGGCGGTCCCATGCTCGACGGGTGGATGGACGGCGAACTGGTCGGTTCCGGCGCCGCCATCTGGAAAGGCCGCCGCCAGCTATCCGCCGGCTTGATCGACAACGACAAATTCCTGCAGATCGCGGCCGCCTCGGCGCCGTCGGCCGGCCACTGCAACACCATGGGCACGGCATCGACCATGAATGCGCTTGCCGAAGCGCTGGGCATGTCGCTGACGGGCTGCTCGGCCATCCCCGCGCCGTATCGCGAACGGGGCCAGATCGCCTATGCAACGGGGCGCCGCATCGTCGGCATGGCGCATGACGATGTGCGCCCGTCGAGCATTCTCACGCGCGCAGCGTTTTTGGACGCCATCATCGTCAACGCGGCCATCGGCGGTTCCACCAACGCCCAGCCGCACCTGATGGCCATGGCGCGCCATGCGGGCGTGGAACTGCACTCGAGCGACTGGATGGCGCACGGCTATGACGTGCCGCTGCTGTTGAACATGCAGCCGGCCGGGAAGTATCTGGGCGAGCGCTTCCACCGGGCCGGCGGCGTGCCGGCCGTGATGTGGGAGCTGCAGCAGGCGGGCTTGCTGCACGCGGACCGGTTGACGGTGACGGGCCAGACGATGGCGGCGAACCTGGCGGGGCGCGAGAGCGCGGACCGCGAGATGATCCGCCCGTTTGCAGCGCCGCTGAAGGAAAAGGCCGGTTTCATGGCCTTGCAGGGCAACCTGTTCGACTTCGCCATCATGAAGACCAGCGTGATCTCGCCCGCTTTCCGCGAGCGCTACCTGTCGCGTCCCGGCAGCGAAGGCGTGTTCGAGGCGCGCGCCATCGTCTTTGACGGTTCAAGCGACTACCACGCGCGCATCAACGACCCGGCGCTCAATATCGACGACAGCTGCATGCTGGTCATGCGCGGCGCCGGCCCTGTCGGCTGGCCCGGTTCGGCCGAAGTGGTCAACATGCAGCCGCCCGATGCCTTGCTCAAGGCGGGAATTCTGAACCTGCCGACCCTGGGTGACGGGCGCCAGTCGGGTACCTCGGACAGTCCCTCGATCCTGAACGCCTCGCCCGAGAGCGCCGTGGGCGGCGGCCTGGCGCTGCTGCGCACGGGCGACATCATCCGGGTGGACTTGAACGGGGGCAGCTGCGACATGCTGGTCGATGCAGACGAACTGGCACGCCGCGCCCAGGAACTGCCGCCGCCTGTCAACGACAGCGCCACGCCGTGGCAGGAAATCTACCGCGCCAGCGTGGGCCAGCTGGAAACGGGCGCCTGCATGGAGCTGGCGCTGAAATACCGCGCCGTGGGACAGACCCTGCCACGCCACAATCATTGATTTTTGAAGCAGCAACACCCGTAGTGAAAAAACGTAGTTAATAAAATCCACAAGGAGACACACAATGAACAAGATCATCAGTGCAGCCATCATGACCGCCATGCTGGCATTGAGCAGCAGCGCCGCCCTGGCCGATGCGAAAAACCCGAAAATCGGCTTCTCCATCGACGATTTGCGCGTGGAGCGCTGGACGCGCGACCGTGATTTCTTCATCGCCGCCGCCGAGAAGCAGGGCGCCAAGGTCTTCGTGCAATCGGCCGACGCTAGCGAACAGCGCCAGATTTCGCAGATCGAAAACCTGATCTCGCGCGGCGTGGACGTGCTGGTGATCGTGCCGTTCAACGCCACTGTCCTCAACAACACCGTCAAGGAAGCGAAAAAGGCCGGCATCAAGGTGCTGTCGTATGACCGCTTGATCCTGAACGCCGATATCGACGCGTACATCTCGTTCGACAACGAGAAAGTGGGAGAAATGCAGGCCGAAGGCGTGACCAAGCTGCAGCCGAAGGGCAATTACTATTTGCTGGGCGGCTCGCCGACCGACAACAACGCCAAGATGCTGCGCGAAGGCCAGATGAAGGTACTCAAACCGTTCATCGACAAGGGCGACATCAAGATCGTCGGCCAGCAGTGGGTGAAGGACTGGAGCGCCACCGAAGCGCTGTCCATCGTGGAAAACGCGCTGACGGCCAACGGCAACAAGATCGACGCCATCGTCGCCTCCAACGACGGCACGGCCGGCGGCGCCATCCAGGCCCTGGCCGCGCAAAAACTGGCCGGCAAGGTGCCGGTGTCGGGCCAGGACGCCGACCTGGCGGCCGTGAAACGCGTCATCGCCGGCACGCAGTCGATGACGGTCTACAAACCGTTGAAAACCATCGCTGCCGAAGCGGCCAAGCTGGCCGTGCAACTGGCGCGCAATGAAAAGCCGGCTTATAACTCCAGCTATGACAACGGCCTGAAAAAAGTCAGCACGGTGCTGCTGAAGCCTACGCCGCTGACCAAGGCGAATGTGAACATTCTCGTCGATGACGGCTTCTATACCAAGGCGCAGCTGGGTAATTGATCACCCGCTTGATGTCGGGTTACGCGCTGCGCGCTAACCCGACCTACTCCTTCCTGGTGACTGAATGTGAGCTCAGATGTCTGAATATCTGCTTGAAATGAAAGGCATCGTCAAACAGTTTGGCGGTGTCCGCGCGCTTGACGGCATCGACCTGCAGGTGCGGGCCGGCGAGTGCATCGGCTTGTGCGGCGAGAATGGCGCCGGCAAGTCGACCCTGATGAAGGTGCTGTCCGGCGTGTACCCGCACGGCACCTGGGAGGGCGAGATCCTGTGGGAGGGCCAGCCCCTGCGCGCGCAATCGATCCGCGACACGGAAGACGCGGGCATCATCATCATCCATCAGGAACTGATGCTGGTGCCGCAGCTGTCCGTGGCCGAGAATATCTTCATGGGCCGCGAGCTGACCCTGCCCGGCGGGCGCATGCATTACGCGGCCATGTACAAGCGCGCCGACGAGCTGCTGCGCGAACTGAAAATTCCCGAACTGAACGTGGCGCAGCCCGTGATGAATTACGGCGGCGGCCACCAGCAACTGGTGGAAATTGCCAAGGCGCTCAACAAGAATGCGCGCTTGCTGATCCTCGACGAGCCGTCGTCGTCGCTGACGGCGTCGGAAATCGCCGTGCTGCTCGATATCCTGCGCGCGTTGAAGGCCAAGGGCGTCACCTGCATCTACATTTCGCACAAGCTCGATGAAGTCGCGGCAATCTGCGACACCATCGTCGTCATCCGCGACGGCAAGCATATCGCCACCACGCCGATGGCGCAGATGAACGTCGAGCGCATCATCGCGCAGATGGTGGGCCGCGAAATGAGCCAGCTGTACCCGCAGCGCGTGCAGCCGGCGCCTATCGGCGAAGTGCTGTTCGAGGCGCGCCACGTGACCTGCATCGATGCCGACAACCCGCAGCGCAAGCGGGTCGACGATGTGTCGTTCACCCTGCGCAAGGGCGAGATCCTCGGCATCGCCGGTCTGGTGGGGGCGGGGCGCACGGAGCTCGTGTCGGCCCTGTTCGGCGCTTACCAGGGGCCATGCCAGGCCGAGGTGTGGCTCGATGGCCGCAAGATCGATACCCGCTCGCCGCAAAAAGCCATTGCCATGGGCCTGGCCATGGTGCCGGAAGACCGCAAGCACCACGGCATCGTGCCCGACCTCGACGTGGGGCAGAACATCACCCTGGCCGTGCTGGAGGAATTCGCGCGCGCCACGCGCATCGATGGCGAGGCGGAATTGACGGCCGTGCGCGGCGAGATCGCCCAGCTGGAACTGAAGGCGGCCAGCCCGTCGCTGCCCATTACGAGCCTGTCGGGCGGCAACCAGCAAAAGGCCGTGCTAGCCAAGATGCTGCTGACGCGCCCGCGCGTGCTGATTCTCGACGAACCCACGCGCGGCGTGGACGTGGGCGCCAAATATGAAATCTACAAATTGATGCTGGCACTGGCCGACCGGGGCGTGGCCATCATCATGGTCTCGTCGGAACTGGCCGAAGTGCTGGGCGTGTCCGACCGCGTGCTGGTGATGGGCGAAGGCCGCCTGCGCGGCGACTTTATCAACGATGGCCTGAGCCAGGAAACCGTGCTGGCGGCGGCGCTCGACCAGCGCCCGGCACCCGCCGCCAACACCGCAAACAAGGAAACCGCAGCATGAAACCGCACAGTATCAAACAGCTGTTCACCCAATACAAGATGCTGGCCCTGCTGATCGCGGTCGCCTTGATCTGGGCCTTCTTTTCGTGGAAGACGGAGGGCAGTTTCCTCACGCCGCGCAATCTGTCTAACCTGCTGCGCCAGATGTCCGTCACCGGCATCCTCGCCTGCGGCATGGTGCTGGTGATTATCGCCGGCGAGATCGACCTGTCGATCGGTTCCCTGCTGGGGCTACTCGGCGGCATCGCCGCCGTGCTGGACGTCACGCAGCACTGGCCGCTGGCCTTGAATCTGGCGGCCGTGCTGGGCTGCGGCCTGGTGATCGGCCTCCTGAATGGCTACCTGACGGCGTACCGCGGCATCCCGTCCTTCATCGTGGGCCTGGGCGGCATGCTGGCGTATCGCGGCATCCTGCTGGGCATCACGGGCGGCATCACGATCGCGCCCGTTTCCGAGCCGATGGTCTACCTGGGGCAGGGCTACCTGCCCGCGGTGCCCGGCATTGTGCTGGGCATCGGCCTGTTCCTGCTGGCCGCCTTCCTGACGTGGCGCGCGCGCGCCAGCCGCGCGCAGCATGGCTTGCCGCAGACGGCGCCCTGGGCCGACGGCTTGCGCCTGGCCGTCATCGGCGCCGTGCTGTATGCCTTCGTGCAAACCCTGAACGGCTATGAAGGCATCCCGCTGCCCGTGCTGTTGCTGCTGGCCTTGCTGGGACTGTTCAGCTATATCACCAGCCAGACCGTGTTCGGCCGCCGCATCTACGCCGTCGGCAGCAATATGGAAGCGACGCGCCTGTCCGGCATCAACGTCAAAGCCGTCAAGCTGTGGATCTTCGGCATCATGGGCCTGATGTGCGCGCTGGCTGGCCTGATCAACACGGGCCGCCTGGCGGCAGGCTCGCCCTCGGCCGGCACCTTCAGCGAACTCGATGCCATCGCCGCCTGCTTCATCGGCGGCACCTCGATGCGCGGCGGCTCCGGCACCGTGTACGGCGCCCTGATCGGCGCGCTGGTCATGGCCAGCCTCGATAACGGCATGTCCATGCTAGACGTGGACACCTACTGGCAGATGATCGTGAAAGGCAGTATCCTCACTTTGGCCGTGTGGGTCGATGTCAGCACGCGAGCGGGGCGTAGATAGCCGTGAAACGATCTGGCACGGGAGGAGACACCATGAAGATGCCGACCGCGCACCGGATCGCGCTGCTGTTTAACGGGAATAAGATCTACGACCGCGACATCATCGCGGGCATCGCCGCCTACCTGAACACCACGCGCGTGTCGTGGGACCTGTTCCTGGAAGAGGATTTTCGCTGCCGCCTGCCAGGCATCGAGCGCTGGCAGGGCGACGGCATCATCGCCGATTTTGACGATCCCGCCGTCTGCGAAGCGCTGGCGCACAGCCGCCTGCCCGTGGTGGCCGTGGGCGGCTCGTATGCGCGCGCCGAGGATTACCCGGCCGGCATCCCGTACGTGGCGACCGACAATTTCAAGATCGTCAAGCTGGCCTATGAACATCTGGTGGAAGCGGGCCTGACGCGTTTCGCCTGTTTCAGCCTGCCCGAGGCCGATGTCAACCGCTGGGCGCAGGAGCGCGAAACGGCGTTTTGCACCTTGATGGAGCGCGACCACATGCGGGCCGACGTGTACCGGGGCGTCGCCACCAGCGCGCCCTCGTGGGACGAAGCGGTGGAGCAGCAGATTGCCTGGCTCAACAGCCTGGAAAAACCCGTCGGCATCATCGCCGTCAGCGACGCGCGTGCGCGCCAGCTGCTGCAAGCGTGCATGCACGCGGGGATCGCCGTGCCGGAGCAGGTCGCCCTGATCGGTATCGACAACGACCCGCTGGCGCGCATGCTCACGCGCATTCCATTGAGTTCCGTGATCCAGGGCACCGAGGAAATGGGCCGCACGGCCGCGCATCTGCTGCACCAGATGTTGAATGGCGCGCGCCTGTCCGGCACGCGCATCCTCGTGCCGCCGGCCGGCCTGAACGTGCTCGCCTCCACGCGCCACCAGCCTTTCCAGCATCCGCAGGTAATGCAGGCGCGCCACTTCATCCGCCAGTACGCCTGCCAGGGGATCAAGACGGAGCAGGTGGCCGATTACGTGGGCGTGTCGCGCTCGTCCCTTGAAGCGCACTTCCGCCACGAGCTGGGACGCAGTGTGCACGACGAAATCCTGCATTTCAAGCTCGATGCGGCCAAGACCTTGCTGGCGCGCGGGCCGGGACAGGTGGCCGAGGTGGCCGTGCGTTGCGGCTTTACCACGGTGCAGTACATGCATGCCGTCTTCAAGCGCGAACTCGGTTGCACGCCGCGCGAATTCCAGCAGCGCAGCCGGCCGCCGCCAGCGCCCGGGCAGGCGCCATGATGCATCTGCTGCGCAATGCGCGCGGCATGCGCGTGGCCATCGACGCGCACGATGCCAGCGTGCGGGCCTGGTGGGCGCCCGACCGCTATGGCCGACTGGCCGATGTGCTGGGCGCGGCGCCCCCTGCGGCGCGGTCTTCCACGGGCTGGCAGTGCGCGCCGCCGGAAGACGGCCACTTGCGGTTGTGCCTGCTGCAGGACGGCCTGTCGGTGCGGCTGACCTACCGGTTGGATGACGATGGTAGCCTGCAGCTCGACTGCGATGCCTCGGCTGAGACGCTTTCCCGTTTTGCGCTTGCCGCGCCCCTGTTCAACCTGCAGGGCGGCCGTGCCGCCGTGGGCGATCATGTGCTGCGCCTGGCCGCCGACCGTTACCGGCCTTGGCCAGGTGGCTGCGCGGACGGCTCGCCGCTCGATGTGGCTGGCAGCGCGTTTGACTTCCGCCAGCCGGCGCCGCTCGCTACACGCCTGGCCTGGCCCGCGCTCGTGCATTTACCGGGATTCCGGCATGACTTTTACTGGACGGGCAGCGGGCAGCTGCGCGAGGCGGCGCGGGTTGCCGACCCTGCGTCCGGCCGGGTCTTGCGTTTTTCCAGCACCCAGGACAGCTGCCATTTGTATTCCGATGCGCGCTGTTTTTCCCTGCTGGCGCAGGGCGTGCAATTGCAGCCGGGACAGGTGATGCGCTTCAAGCTCGCCTACCGTTTGGGTGTGCAGGATATTGATGCGTTTGACATATCGGAACCGGTATCAATGATGTCAAATAAGTGATTGGTCAGATATGCGGGGCAGTTCTACCATGGGGTAGTTTTTCCCTCATTTATTTTTGTCCTGACCGACGCTGCGAACCTGCCCATGAACATACTCACCATCGATGCCGGCACCACCAATACGCGTACCTTGCTGTGGCGCGCAGGCGTCGTCGTCGCCCAGGCGCAGCTGGAAACGGGCGTGCGCAATACCGCCATCGATGGCCATAACGGCGCGCTGAAACAGGCGCTGCGCGACACCATCGCCAGCGTGCTGGCCAGCGCCGGCATCGCGCCGTCCGAGGTGGACCTGGCGCTGGCCTCGGGCATGATCACATCGCCCATGGGGGTGCAGGAGGTGCCGCATTTGCCGGCGCCCGCGGGCCTGGCCCAGCTGGCGCAAGGCATGCAGGCGGTGGACTTGCCCGACGTGCTGGCGCAGCCCCTGTGGCTGATTCCCGGCGTGCGCAACCAGCATGGCGCCGTCGGCCTGCACAACGTCGAAGCGATGGACATGATGCGCGGCGAAGAGACGGAAGTCGTCGCGCTGCTCGAGCGCCTGCAATTACGCGGCGCGGCGACCCTGATCATGCCCGGTTCGCATACCAAACTGATCAGCGTGGACGAGCAGCGCCGCATCCTCGGCTGCAGCACCACCATCGCGGGCGAGCTGCTGCAGGCGATCACGCAGCACACGCTGATCAAGCAATCGGTCGAGGGCGGTTTTGCCCAGACCCTGGTGCCGAAAATGCTGCTGGCCGGCGCGGCGGCGGCGCAAAAAACGGGGCTGGCGCGCGCCTGCTTCAGCGTGCGCACGCTGGGCCAGTTCAGCGCCGTCGAATGCAATGAGCGGGCCAATTTCCTGATGGGCGCCGTCCTCAGCGGCGACCTGCTGGCGCTGCGCAACAGCACCGCCATCCAGATGCGGCCCGATAGCCCGCTCGTCATTACAGGTAAACCCATGCTGCGCCAGGCGCTCGGGCTGCTGATCGAAGAACACGGATTTTTTTATGGCAAGCGCATCATCGTCGACGACCAGCAGCAAGACTATCTGGCCGGTCACGGTGCGCTGCTGATCGCCGCCGCACGCGGCTTGATTTTCCCGCAGGAGACAGTATGAGCAGCAACAAGAACAAGCGTCCCTTGCGTTCGCAATCGTGGTTTGGCGGCGACGACAAGGACAGTTTTATTCACCGCAGCTGGATGAAGAACCAGGGTTATCCCAGCGACGCCTTCGATGGCCGTCCCGTCATCGGCATCTGCAATACCTGGTCCGAGCTGACGCCCTGCAATGGCCATTTCCGCGACCTGGCCGAGATGGTCAAGCGCGGCGTGCTCGAGGCGGGCGGCTTCCCCGTCGAGTTTCCCGTCATGTCGCTGGGCGAGACGAATCTGCGCCCGACGGCCATGCTGTTCCGTAACCTGGCCAGCATGGATGTGGAAGAATCGATCCGCGCCAACCCGATCGACGGCGTGGTGCTGCTGACGGGCTGCGACAAGACCACCCCGGCCCTGCTGATGGGCGCGGCCAGCGTGGACTTGCCCACCATCGTGCTGTCGGGCGGCCCCATGTTGAACGGGAATTACCGCGGCAAACCGATCGGTTCGGGCACGGACGTATGGAAATTTTCCGAAGACGTGCGCGCCGGGCGCATGACGTCCGCCGAATTCAAGCAGGCCGAATCGTGCATGTCGCGCTCCGCCGGCCACTGCATGACCATGGGGACGGCTTCCACCATGGCCAGCATGGTGGAAGCGCTGGGCGTGACCTTGCCCGGCAACGCGGCCATTCCCGCCGTCGATGCGCGCCGCAAGCTGCAGGCGCAGCTGACGGGCCGGCGCATCGTCGACATGGTGCATGAAGACCTGAAACTGTCGCAGATCCTCACGCGCGAAGCGTTTGAAAACGCCATCATGGTCAACGGCGCCATCGGCGGCTCGACCAATGCCGTGATCCACCTGCTGGCCATTGCCGGGCGCATCGGCGTGGACATGCGCCTGGGCGACTGGGACCGCCTGGGCCGCGACATTCCCTGCCTGCTGAACCTGATGCCGTCGGGCCAGTACCTGATGGAGGATTTTTACTATGCGGGCGGCCTGCCCGTGATCATCCGCGACTTGCTGGGTAAATTGCACGGCGAGGCGCTCACCGTTACGGGCGCCAGCATGGCCGTCAACGTGGCCGAAGCCGAAAATTTCAATCCCGAGGTGATCACGCCGCTGGCGCAGCCTTTCAAGGACGAGGGCGGCATCGCCGTCCTGCATGGCAACCTGGCCCCGCGCGGCGCCGTCATCAAGCCTTCCGCCGCCTCGCCCGAGCTGATGCAGCACCGTGGCCGCGCCGTCGTCTTCAACAGCATCGAGCATTATAAAAAGCGCGTCGACGATCCCGCCCTCGATATCGACGCCAGTTGCGTGATGGTGCTGCAAAATTGCGGCCCGCAGGGCTATCCGGGCATGGCGGAAGTGGGCAATATGGGACTGCCGAAAAAACTGCTGGAACAGGGCGTGCGCGACATGGTGCGCATCTCGGACGCGCGCATGAGCGGCACGGCCTACGGCACGGTGGTGCTGCACGTGGCGCCGGAAGCGGCCGTGGGCGGGCCGCTGGCCCTGGTGCGCGATGGCGACATGATTGAACTCGATGTGGCCGGACGCCGCTTGCACCTGGACGTCGACGAGGCCGAACTGGCGCGCCGGCGCGAAGAGTGGAGCGCACCGCCGCCGGCCATGAAGGGCGGCTACCAGTCCATGTACATCAAGCACGTGACGCAGGCCGATGAAGGCGCGGATCTCGATTTCCTCGTCGGCTGCCGCGGTTCGGCCGTTCCGCGCGAATCTCACTGAAAACAAGGAAAAAAATGATGGGGACACAGGCCCAATTACTGGTCGATGCACAAAATTTTCTCGGCGAGGGCGTGCGCTGGTGCGAACGCAGCGGCCGCGTTTTCTGGACGAATATCGAAGGCTGCCAGCTGCATGCGCTGGTGCTGGCCACGGGCGAACGCCAGAGCTGGGCCATGCCCGAGCGCCTGGCGTGCTTCGCGCTGACGGACAGCGACGACGTGCTGCTGCTGGGACTGGCCTCGCGCCTGGCCTGGTTTGACGCGCGTAGCGGGGCTGTCACGTCCTTGCACACGGTGGAGGGGGACTTGCCCATGACGCGCCTGAACGATGGCCGCTGCGACCGCCAGGGGCGTTTTGTCTTCGGCACGCTCGATGAACGTCCGTGCCGCGATGCCATCGCCAGTTTTTACCGCCTCAACCTGGACTTGACGCTGGAGCGATTGCCGCTGCCGCAGATCGCCATCTCGAACAGCATCTGCTTCAGCGTCGATGGCACGGCCATGTACTTCTGCGATTCGATGAAAAAGGCGATCTACCGCTGGGACGATTACCTGGGGGGCGACGTCAGCCGTGTGCGCGTGTTTGCCGTGCTCGATCCGGGACCGGGTGCCGCCGATGGCGCGACCATCGATGCGGATGACCACCTGTGGAGCGCGCAGTGGGGCGCCGGCACGGTCTTGCGCTTCGCGCCGGACGGCAGCGTCGAGCGCAAGATCAGCCTGCCCGTCTCGCAGCCCAGCTGCGTGAGCCTGGGCGGCCCGCACTACGACGAATTGTTCGTCACGACGGCGCAGGAGAGCTTGACCCCGGCCCAGCTGGCGAGCGAACCGCTGGCCGGCGGATTGTTCCACGCGCGCCAGACGGGCGTGCGCGGTTTGCCGGAAGTGCGCTTTGGCGCCCTGCCGGCCTGAAAAGAGAGAGCATATGCAAAAACATACGGTTTTCGAGGGCATCCTCGCACGGGGCATGGTCGGTATCGTGCGCGCCGACTCGCCCGATGTGGCGCTGCAGATCGCCGAGGCGTGCATCGCCGGTGGCATCACGGCGCTGGAAGTGGCGTTTACCACGCCCGACACCCTGGGCGTGCTGCGTACCCTGCGCGAACGCCATGGTCATGACGTGCTGCTGGGCGCGGGCACGGTGCTCGATACGGAAACGGCGCGCGCCGCCATCCTGGCCGGCGCCCAGTTCATCATTTCACCCAGCGTCAACGTGGAAACCATCACGCTGTGCCAGCGCTACCAGGTGCTGTCCATGCCGGGGGCGATGACGCCGACGGAGATCGTCACGGCCCTGCAGGCCGGCGCCGACATCGTCAAGGTCTTCCCCGCCGAGATGTTCGGCCCCGCTTACATCAAGGCCCTGCGGGCACCCTTGCCGCAAGCGCCGTTGATGCCGACGGGCGGCGTGACGGTGGAGAACCTGCATGAATGGTTTGCCAGCGGCGCCGTGGCCGTGGGCATTGGCAGCAGCCTCAGTGGTCCGGGCGCCACGGGAGATTACGCGTCCGTGACGGCGCGCGCGCAAGCTTTCGTGGCGAAGATGGCGGCCGTGCGCAAGGCTAAGTCTTCTGGCTAGCTCCCGGCGGGACGGGAATCTGCTACGCTAGGCGGGCAATGTCGCACGCCTCATAGACCAGAATATGTCCAACATCGCCCGCATCCTGCAAGACAGCCGCATCATCGCCATCGTCGGCATGTCCGACAAGCCCGAACGCGCCAGCCATGAAGTGGCCGACTACCTGCTGCGGCATGGCTACCGCGTGTTGCCCGTCAATCCGGCGCTCGCCGGGCGCGACGTGCTGGGGCAGCGCGCTTACGCCACCCTGACGGAGGCTGCGGCGGCGGTGGCACCGGCGCGCATCGACATCGTCGACTGCTTCCGCAAGTCGGAAGATATCCTGCCCATCGCCGAGGAAGCCATTGCCGTCAAGGCCGGCTGTCTGTGGCTGCAGCTCGACATCGTCAACGAGCAGGCGGCGCAGATGGCGCGGGCGGCGGGACTCGATGTGGTGATGGATCATTGCACAAAAATCGAGCACCGCAAGCTGGCGGTGGCGGCATGAAGGCGCGCACGCAATTTCGCGCCGGCAAGGGTTTTGACCTGAGCGAGGATTTCGCCGGCAAGCGCCTGCTGGGCGCCGCCACCAAGGCGGCCAACAAGAAGCTGACGCCGGCCCAGTGCAAGGCCATCGATCGCGAGGAAACCGTGGCCCTGACGGCGCAGATCGCCGAGTGCCAGAGCATGCTGTATGCGCAGCACAAAAAGAAGCTGTTGCTGGTCTTGCAGGGCATGGATACGTCGGGCAAGGATGGCACGGTCAAGGCCATCTTCAGCAACATCAACCCGATGGGCATCCGCGCCGTGGCGTTCAAGGGACCCACCGATATCGAACTGGCGCACGACTACCTGTGGCGCGTGCACCAGCACGTGCCCGTCAAGGGCGAGATCGCCATCTTCAACCGCAGCCATTACGAGGATGTGCTGATCACGCGCGTGCAGGACATGATCGACAAGGCCGAATGCCAGCGCCGCTACGCGCAGATCCGCGATTTCGAGCGCATGCTGAGCGAGACGGGCACCGTCATCCTGAAAATCTTCCTGCACATCTCGAAGGACGAGCAACGGGGACGGCTGCAGGAGCGGCTCGATGATCCCGACCGCCAGTGGAAGTTCGATCCCAATGATATCGCCCAGCGCAAGAAGTGGGATGGCTATCAGCGCGCCTATGAAACGGCGATCCGCGAGACGGATGCTGACCACGCGCCATGGTACGTGGTGCCGTCGAACTCCAAGACGCAGCGCAACCTCGTGGTCGCATCGCTGCTGCTGGAAACCCTGCAGGGCATGAAGCTGGAATACCCGGCGCCGGACCCGAAACTGTCGTCTTTCAAGGTCGAGTAGAGGTCAGGCCAATTCAGCGCCGAGCCTGCGGAATCGGCCGCGCTGTGGCATAGTATCCCTCGTCGATAATTCAAACCAGACCGGAGATCCATATGCTGCAGTTGAAAGATCCTACCTTGTTGCGTCACCAAGCTTACGTGAATGGAGCCTGGGCGGATGCCGATGGTGGCCAGACGATCAATGTGAACAATCCCGCCACCGGCGAGCATATCGGCACGGTGCCCCTGATGGGCGCAGCCGAGACGCGCCGCGCCATCGAAGCGGCCAATGCCGCCTGGCCCGCCTGGCGCAAGAAGACGGCCAAGGAACGCGCGGCCGTGCTGCGCCGCTGGCATGACCTGATCCTGGAAAACGCCGACGACCTGGCGCTGATCATGACCACCGAGCAGGGCAAGCCGCTGCCGGAAGCGAAGGGCGAAGTGCAGTTCGGCGCCTCGTTTATCGAGTGGTTTGCCGAAGAAGGCAAGCGCGTTGCGGGCGACACCCTGCAATCGCCATGGCCGGACCGCCGCCTGGTCATCACCAAGGAACCGATCGGCGTGTGCGCCGCCATCACGCCGTGGAACTTCCCCGCCGCCATGATCACCCGCAAGGTCGGCCCGGCCCTGGCCGCGGGCTGCCCGATGGTCCTGAAACCGGCGGAAGCGACGCCGTTTTCCGCGCTGGCGCTGGCCGTGCTGGCCGAGCGCGCGGGCGTGCCTGCCGGCGTGTTCAGCATCGTTACGGGCGCGCCGAAAGACATCGGCGGCGAAATGACGTCGAATCCCATCGTGCGCAAGCTGACGTTCACTGGCTCGACCCAGGTGGGCCGCCTGCTGGCGGAACAGTGTGCGCCAACGATCAAGAAACTGTCGCTGGAACTGGGCGGCAATGCGCCGTTCATCGTCTTCGACGATGCCGACCTGGATGCGGCTGTGGAAGGCGCCATCGCCTCGAAATACCGCAATGCGGGCCAGACGTGCGTGTGCGCCAACCGCCTGTACGTACAGGACAGCGTGTATGACGCGTTTGCCGAAAAATTGGTGGCCGCCGTGGCCAAGCTGAAGGTCGGCAATGGCATCGAGGCGGGCGTCACGCAAGGCCCGCTGATCGACGCCAAGGCTGTCGCCAAGGTGGAAGAACACGTGGCCGACGCGCTGGGCAAGGGCGGCCGCCTGCTGGCCGGCGGCAAGCGCCATGCGCTGGGTAACGGCTTCTTCGAGCCGACCATCATCGCCGATGTGACGAACGACATGCGCGTGGCCACCGAGGAAACCTTCGGCCCGCTGGCGCCCCTGTTCCGCTTCAAGACGGACGATGAAGTGATCGCCCTGGCCAACAACACGGAATTCGGCCTGGCCGCCTACTTCTATTCGCGCGACATCGGCCGTATCTGGCGCGTGGCCGAAGGCCTGGAAACGGGCATGGTCGGCGTCAACACGGGCCTGATCTCGAACGAGATCGCGCCCTTCGGCGGCGTCAAGCAATCGGGCCTGGGCCGTGAAGGGTCGACCTACGGTATTGAAGATTATTTAGTCATCAAATATATCTGCATGGGCGGTATCTAGGCAGCTTAACGCGAGCCGCGGCGCGCGGCGAGGCGGTCCAGCATGCCCTTGACCGCTTCCATCTGCGTGCCGCTCTTGCGGTAGAAATCCGGGTCGATCGGATTGATGCTGGTGTAGCCCCAGAAATCCCAGCAGCCTTTCGGGTTGTACGGGTAGACGGGGCTCGGTTCGGCTTGCGGATACAGCACGATGATCTTGTTGGCGTCCGCCACCTGGTTGTAGCCGGTGCTGGTATAGAAACGGTCGCCGATGGCCTGCGTCGTTTGCAGGCAGCCGTGGAACACCACGTGCACGCGGCAGCTCTCGCTGTCGCAGGCTTTCGGGATGTAGGCGTAGCCCGTATTGTTCATGCTCGAGTACGCGTTCTGGATGAAGCTGCGCTGGTTGAAGGCGATCAGCTTTCCCGTCAAGGTGGTCGCCGACGGTTGCAGGTCCGGGTACAGGTGCTGCAGGATGTCGCGCGCCTGCGTGTAGTCGCAATCGTTGATGAAGGGCGACTCCGTCACGGCGCAAGGCTTGTCCTGGTTGTTGTCCGTGATGATGGCATGGCCTGCGCCGACATTGTCGACGAAGCGGATCTGCTCGGCCGGCGTGCCCGCCAGTTGGTAGAATTTCCCCACCTGCTCCACCACCGGCCGCGTCACGGTCTGGTCTTTCGTTCCGCTGAACAGATACACGCGCTGGCGTTTCAGGTTGGCCGTGTCGTCGATGAGACGGGCGCGCGCAAAATCGTTCGCCGCGCGCAGCAATTCGCTGGCGACGGGCGGCGCCACCTGCGCGCTGCCGGGATTCATGCAGGTGGTCAGGGCATTCGTCAGGTAGGGGATGTAGGGGAAGCGGCCCGGCTGGCCCGAGCAGAAATACGGACCGCCCGCGATGATGCCGGCGCCGGCCACCGTGGCCGAGTAGGCGACGGCAAACTGCGCCGCCATGAAGCCGCCCGAGGACAGGCCGGACACGGTGGTCTGGCTCAGGTCAGCCTGGTAGCCGGGCAGGGCGGGGGCGTCCTTGGTCGCGGCGGGCTTGACGGCCTTGGCCGTCGTGGCGGCGTGCGCGCCGCCTGGCGCCAGGATGAGCAGGCTGGCGGCCAGCAGAGCGGTGGTTAGTGTAGTCAGGTGCGCGGTCAGGTGCGGGAAGGGCATGGCGACTCCAGAAGGCAAGGAAAGGGACAGGAAGGCCGAGCATAGGTAAAAAAACTGTGCTTTGGGCAAGTACTGCACCGTCGTTGATGTCGCTCAAGCAATCGCTGTTGTTGTCCGTCTCATACGCGCGCGCGGCGTTTGACATAGAATGGTTTTTTTCCGTTCAACCATGGTGCCCTTCATGTCCAAGACCCTTGCCCAGCTGTTTGCGCTCACCACCCTTGCCACTGGCGCCAGCCTGGCCATGCCGGCCCATGCCGCCGACACCGCGCCAGCTGCCGCCGCGTCAGCGGCCTGCCCCGCCATCCTCAAGCAGACTTTCAACCGCCTGCAGGATGAAGCGCCGCAAAACCTGTGCCAGTATGCGGGCAAGGTCGTGCTGGTGGTCAATACGGCCAGTTATTGTGGTTTTACCAATCAATATGAAGGGCTCGAGGCGCTGTACGCCAAGTACGGCAGCAAGGGCCTGGTAGTACTGGGCTTCCCGTCGAACGATTTCGGCAAGCAGGAGCCCGGCAGCAGCAAGGAAATCGCCGATTTCTGCTACAACACCTATGGCGTGAAGTTCCCCATGTTTTCGAAGTCCGTCGTCTCCGGTCCTACGCCGAATCCGCTGTACGTGGACCTGATCAAGCAGACGGGCAAGACCCCGGCCTGGAATTTCCATAAATACCTGATCGACCGCCACGGTAAAGTGGTGGAAAGCTTCCCCAGCAAGGTGACGCCGGACGACAAGAAACTCGTTGGCGCGGTGGAAAAAGCGCTGGCGCTGTAAGTTGCCGAGACGCAAGCAGGCTTGATCGCCTGCTTTTTTTTAATGCCGCGCTTGTCGTCTTGCCATCATTGTCCTAAGCTGGTTGTTCGCGTTTGTCACAACCAAGGAGAACATCATGGCGTATGTCGATGGATTTGTGGTACCCGTACCGAAGGCCAAGCTCGATGCCTATCTGGCCATGTCGCGCAGTTGCGGCGCCGTCTGGCGCGAATATGGCGCGCTGGAATTTCGCGAATGCGTGGGCGACGATGTCAAGCCAGGCAAGCTGACTTCGTTCCCGCAGGCGGTGGACTTGCAAGATGGCGAAGTGGTGGTGTTTTCCTGGATCGTGTATGCGTCGCGCGCCAAGCGCGATGAAATCAACGACAAGGTCATGAAAGACCCGCGCCTGGCCGAGATGATGGACCCGGCCAAGCTGCCGTTCGATGGCAAGCGGATGATCTACGGCGGTTACGAGATGCAGGTAGATCTCTAGCGACTGAAACAGTCCATGGCGGCGTTGCAATGCCTCGTCGTGCCGTTGCACTGCCTTCGGCAATGTGCCTTGCCTTGAACGGTTTCAGGCGCTAGCGATAATATGTGCCGGCAGCGCCCCGCGCAGCGCATTGCACACGACGATCGCTTCGGCCCGCGCCAGCATGGCGCGCGTGATGATGGTTTCCTGCGCGTTCCAGGCAGGATCGGCCAGCATGGCCGCGCGCTGCACGCCGGGCAGCAGGCCGCAGGACAGGGGCGGCGTGTGCCAGCGGCCGTCCAGGCGGACGAAGACATTGCTGCGTCCACCCTCCGTCAGCTCGCCCCGTTCGTTAAAGAACAGCATGTCGAAGCCGCCTTGCGCTTCGGCCGCGCGCCAGGCCGCATCGTAGCGCGCGCGCACGCTGCTCTTGTGACGCAGGAACAGGTCGTCGGCAGTCGTGGCGTCGGGCGCCAGCAGGATGTTGACTGTCTCCGGCAAGGCGGTGAGGGCACCGCTTTGCGTCGTCAACCGGCCATCCTGGCGCAGCGCCAGGCGCAGGCGGAACGGGACATCATCGGGGCGTGCCGCGCAGGCTGTCTGCAGCGCGGCGCGGGCGGCATCTTGGTCCCAGGCAAAACCGAAGTAGGCGCAGGAGGCGGCCAGGCGTGCCAGGTGGCGCTCTTGCTGGCGGCAGCCATCGTTGCGGCTGGCGTGCAGGGTCTCGAACAGTTCGAAGTCGTTCGTGAGGCCCGTGAGGAAGCGGGCCTTGAGCTGGCATTCCGCAAATTCCTCATGCGGGTCGCTGTCCAGGACGATACCGGCGCCCACGCCCATCTCGCCGCGCCGGATGCCGTCAGGGCCAGCCGGCTGCAAGGCCAGGGTGCGGATCGGCACGGACATGCAAAAATCGCCCACGGCGTGGGCGGCGCCGGCGGCTGGCGGATCGAACCAGCCGATGGCGCCCGTGTAGATGCCGCGTGGCGCTGGTTCCAGTTCGGCGATGATTTCCATGGTGCGGCGTTTTGGCGCGCCCGTGATCGAGCCGCATGGATACAAGGCCTGGAAGATGTCGGCCAGGCTGGCGTCGCCGCGCAAGCGCGCCTGCACGGTGGAGGTCATTTGCAGCACGCTGCTGTAGCGCGTCACCTCGAACAGCGCCGGTACCTTGACGGAACCCGTGACGGCGATGCGGCCGATGTCGTTGCGCAGCAGGTCCACGATCATCAGGTTTTCCGCGCGGTTCTTCGGATCGGCAGACAAGGCCGCGGCGCGGCGCGCGTTTTCTGCCGTTTGTTCAGGTGGGGCGGCCGGCGCCGTGCCCTTCATGGGACGCGCCATCAGCTCGCCTTGCGCATGGCGCACGAACAGTTCGGGCGACAGCGACAGCAGGGCGCCGCCATCGGGCAGCATTACCAGCGCGCCGTAGGGCACGGGCTGGCGCGCACGCAGCCGCGCATACAGGGCCAGGGGCGAGCCGAAAGCATCGAAGCGCAAGCGATACGTGTAGTTGACCTGATAGGTGTCGCCAGTCACGATATAGTCGTGGATGCGGTGCAGTGCCTGCGTGAATTCGGCTTGATCCACGTTCGCGCGGATATCGGCCACGCCGGCCGGCGCGGCGTCCGCGCTGACGCGCTCGTCCAGCCACTGCGCCACCTCGTCCTGCGACAGCTGCGTGCAATGCTCGAAGACGAGCACTTGCGCCAGCGGCGGCGCGTTGATGCCTGCCGCGCGCGGCGGCATGGCCAGCAAATGCGCGCCCAGCTCGTAGCTGCACACGCTGACGGCGTACTGGCCGCGATGTAAGGCCTCTTGCAGCCCTTCAAGCAGGGCCGGCCACTGTCGCCCCTCGGTGCACTGCAAGACTGCCGCCAGGCCCGTGTACAGGCGCGAACCGGCGCCCGGAGTGCTGGCGTCGTCGAGCAGGGCGAAACAGTCGGTGTGCATGGGGACAGCCGCAGCGGTGACTTACCCCAGCAGCATGGCGATTTGCAGCGCCGCTTCCTGGGAGGGATTGATCTTGAAGCCGCTCTTGGCGTAGCGGTGCCAGCGTCCGATGACGAAGCTGACGATCAGGGTGGCGCGCGCCGCCACTTCGCTTTCCTTGCCATGGCCCTCGGCGGCGGCCACGCGCAAGGCCTGCTTGAGCGCCAGTTCCACGCGGTCGTAGAACTGGTTCATGCGCACTTGCAGGCGCTCGTCCTCATTGACCAGCGCATCGCCGATCAATACGCGCGTCATGCCCGGATTGCTGATGGCGAAATTGAGCAGCATGCCGATGATGTCGCGCGTTTGCGTCATGCCGTCGCTGTGCTTTTCCGCGATCTGGTTGATCAGGCCGAAGACGCTCGACTCGATGAATTCGATCAGCCCTTCGAACATTTGCGCCTTGCTGGCGAAATGGCGGTACAGGGCCGCTTCCGACACGGTCAGTCTGGCTGCCAGTGCGGCAGTGGTGATCTTTTCGCCTTTCGGCTGCTCCAGCATTGCGGCGAGGGCCTGAAGAATTTGTAGCCTGCGTTGGCCCGGCGGTGTGCTTGCCATATTTTCTCTTGTCGTTAAAAAAAATGCTGCCTTGATGGGAGGTCCGTCACCGCCGCTAGCGGTGCGGCTTCCGGCGTCAACCGGAAGCCCAGGAGTCCCCTTCAACGCAGACGGTGAAGGCGGCGTGCCAAATGCCGGACAGATTTTACTTTGACATCGACATAAGCGGGGCGATTTAACGCCTTGGGCAACTTCGCCACGCCGATCGGATCGGCCATTTTCAGGTATTGCGTGACCCAGGCCGTGCGCAGGCCCAGTTTTTTCGCACCCTTCAGGTTGGCCAGGGTGTCTTCCACCAGGATGCAGCGGCCAGGGCGGATGTGGTGCTTGCGCATCAGTTTGCGCAGCATCAGGGTCGATGGCTTGGGCCGCAGCTGGCGGTGCACATGCATCGCTTCGATGGCGACGTGGTGTGAAAAATGCTGGCGCAAGCCCAGGTGGCGCATCACGTCGCTCGAATAGCGCAGCGGCGCGTTGGTGAGTAAAATTTTACGGCCAGGCAGGCGCTTGAGTAAAGCCCCCAGCCCCCGCTCGGCGCGTATCATGGCCGGCAAATCGTCGAACGCGTGCGTCTCGTGCAAAAAATGCGCGGCTTGCACCTGGTGGTGCTTGACCATGCCCAGCAAGGTGGCGCCATAGCGGCGCCAGTAGGCCGCGCGCGCCGCATTGACGATGGCTTCGTCGGCCGGCGTGACGCCATCGCCCAGCACGCGGGCAATATACGTGTTCATATTGGCCGTGATGGTGGGGAAGATGGCATGCGAGGCATTGTGCAGCGTGTTGTCGAGGTCAAACAGCCAGACCGGCGACGAGCGGTTAAGATGGGACACAGGCACAGGAGTCTTTAGGCAAGATGATAAGCAGGATGAAAAATTCAACAATCAGGAAAACCATGCGACGCCAGATTATAGTGATGTTTTGCGGATTATTCTTGCTGCCGTTGCCGGCGGCCTTTGCCGAAGCGCCGCCCGTGGCGCAAAACCGGGGCGCCCTGTTCAAGGTGCAGGATGCCAGCCATACCCTGTATCTGTTCGGTACCATCCACGTCGGCGCACCCGACTTTTATCCGCTCGAGCCGACCGTGACGCAGGCGCTGCATCAGGCTGGCGCGCTGGCGCTGGAGATCGATCCGGGCGCCGATCCGCGTGCCGCCCTGGGCGCCGTGCTGAAATACGGCATGGAGGCGCCGGGCAGCAAAGTACCTACCGATTGCCGCCAGACCTTGGCGCCACGCCTGGCGCCGCTGTTGCAAAAATACGGCATTCCAGCCGAGTCGGTGGCGCCGATGAAGCCGTGGATGCTGGCCAGCATGCTGGCCATCGGCGAATTTTCCACCCTGGGCTACCGCTCCGACCTGGCCGTCGACAATTATCTGTCGCAGCAGGCCAGGGCGCGCAAGATCCCCGTGCTGGAGCTCGAATCGATGGAAGGCCAGATGGCGCTGTTCGGCGCCATGTCGCCGGTAGACCAGTGCCGCTTCCTGGAAGACGGCGTGGCGTCGATCGAGGATCAGGAACAAAGCCAGGAAGCGCGCGACATCGCCAACGCATGGCGCACGGCCGACGCGGCCGCCTTCAACAAGCTGGCGGCCAAGGCGGCAACAGACCCCTCGTTCGCCGCGCAGTTCGTGCAAAAGGTATTGTTAGATGGCCGCAACCCGGCCCTGGCCGACGGCATCGCCAACTTGCTTGCGCGCGAAAAGTCCAGCCTGGCCGCCATCGGCGTGCTGCACCTGGTCGGAACGAAAAGCGTGCCGGAGCTATTGCGTCAGAAGGGCTTGAAGGTCGAGCGGGTGTATTAGCGCTGAATGTACGGCGAGGAAGGACAACGCCGCCATGGACAGTTTTTTAGCTGCGGGGAAAGGATACTGGTGCCCTTGACGTGGATCGAACACGTGGCCTCTCCCTTACCAAGGGAGTGCTCTACCACTGAGCTACAAGGGCAAATTAAAAGCGGCGCCAGGTGATCTGCGCCGCCAAACTACTCGCTGTGATGCATTGCGATTTTTTTAGTGCGAACGGATCATAGTACCAAAAGCCTGCTCGGTCAACACTTCCAGCAATAATGAGTGTTCGATGCGGCCGTCGATGATGTGCACGGTGTTCACGCCGGACTTGGCGGCGTCGAGCGCGGACGAGATCTTCGGCAGCATGCCGCCCGAGATCGTGCCATCGGCGAACATCTCGTCGATTTCACGTGCCGACAGGTCGGTCACCAGGTTACCCTGCTTGTCCTGGACGCCAGCGATGTTGGTCATCATGATCAGTTTTTCCGCTTTCAGGATTTCCGCGATCTTGCCGGCTACCACGTCGGCGTTGATGTTGTAGGCCTGGCCATCCTGGCCGAAACCGATCGGCGAAATGATGGGAATGAAGGCGTCGTCCTGCAGCGCCTTGACGACGGCCGGGTTGATCGCGTCGATCTCGCCGACGAAGCCGATATCGAGGAATTCGCCCGGATGTTCGCGGTCCGGCATCTGCATCTTGCGCGCGCGGATCAAGCCGCCATCCTTGCCCGTCAGGCCCACAGCCTGGCCGCCGTAATGGTTGATCAGCATGACGATATCCTGCTGCACTTCGCCGCCCAGCACCCACTCCACCACTTCCATGGTTTCTTCATCGGTGATGCGCATGCCTTGCACGAAGGTGCCTTGCTTGCCGATTTTTTTCAGCGCATTATCGATCTGCGGTCCGCCGCCGTGCACCACGACCGGGTTCATGCCGACCAGCTTGAGCAGGATGACGTCGCGCGCGAAGCCGTGCTTCAGGCGTTCGTCCGTCATGGCATTGCCACCGTACTTGATGACGATGGTCTTGCCATGGAAATTGCGGATGTAGGGCAGGGCCTCGGCCAGAATCTGCGCCTTGATTTGTGGCGACACCGCCGTCAAGTCGTCATTCATGTCCAGGTTCAAGTTAGCTAGTTGATTCATGGCGAGTCCGGAAAATAGATTTGTGAGATTTTACAGGGAAGAAGAAAATCTTGGAGGCATTATAGGGCGATCTTGTTGTATTTTCCCTGATGATCCTATAGTCTGGCCCGATATGTTCCCCAGCCAGCCCTTTTACTGCCAGTTACATCTGCGTCGCATCCCGGCGCAGCATGACACACACTTGCCAATTCACACACAGCCATGAGCCAGTGCACTCTCTGCGGCGCCACCTTCCAGTGTGGCCAGCGCGATCCGGACGCCAAGGAACCCTGCTGGTGCCTGGCCCTGCCGCCAGCCGTTCCCGTGCCCGGCAGCGCCGCCGCGGGCTGCTGGTGTCCCGCCTGCCTGCAAGCCCATATCGCCAGCTTGACGCCCCCGGCAGCAACGCCGGCCAAATAAGCCTATCGGCGCGCTTTTTCCTTTGCAAAAGACCTTGCATTTTGTAGGGGAATACGTTCAGACTTCGGTTTTTAAGAATTTCTGATAGGAAACTCTCATGCGTTTCAGGGATATCCGCATCGGCGTGCGCATCAATGCCGGTTATGCCATGTTGATCGTGCTGATGCTGGTCGTTATCGTCCTGGCGGGGAGCCGCATCTATGCCATCCGCGCCGAGACCGACGATATCCTGCAGCGCGACTGGGTCGCCGCCAAGGCGACCAGCAAGATCCACGGGCTGGCGCGCGAGGCGGCCACGCGCATCGGCAACCTGCCGAACCAGCACGAGCCGGCGCTGCGCCAGGCAAACCAGGCGCGCCTGGAAGCGATCAAGCAGGGCATCGATGAGCAGGTGCGCATTCTCGACGGTCTCGATGCGCGGCCCGAGGAACGGCGCCTGCTGGAGCAGATGCACCTGGCCCGCGCCGATTACTATGTTTCGCTCAAGACGATGTTCGAACTGATCGAGCGCGGCGAGGATGCCCGCGCCGAGCAGGCCATACAGACGCAGACCTTGCCGGTGCTGGAAAAAGTGCTGCTGTACGTGGGCCAGCTCGACGACCTGCAGCAGCAGCTGATCCGCGACAGCGCGGCCAGGATACGCAACGACATCGATACCTCGCTGCTGCTGATGGGCGGCATCGGCCTGGCAGCCTTGCTGACGGGTCTCGCCTTTGCCTGGTCGGCGCGCTCGATCACGCGTCCGCTGGGCGAGGCGGTGGCGATCGCCACGCGCGTGGCCAATGGCGACCTCAGTTCCGTCATCGAAGTGACGTCGCGCGACGAGACGGGCGAATTGCTGCAGGCGCTCAAGGACATGAGCACCAGCCTGGCCGTCGAGCAGGACCTGCGCCACGCCGTCGAAGTGGCCGAGGATGCGACCAAGATGAAATCGGACTTCCTGGCCAATATGTCGCATGAAATTCGCACGCCGATGAACGGCATCATCGGCATGACCCACCTGGCGCTGCAGACGGACCTCACGTCGACCCAGCGCAACTACCTGGAGAAGGTGGAGTCGGCTTCGAAGAACCTGCTGGCCATCATCGACGACATCCTCGATTTCTCGAAGATCGAGGCGGGCAAGATGGCCTTTGAAAAAGTCGATTTCTTCCTCGAGGACGTGCTGGCGCAGATCGCCGACCTGTCCGTGATGCGTGCCCAGGACAAGGGACTGGAACTGCTGTTCGACATCGCCCCCGACGTGCCGAACGCCTTGCAGGGCGACCCGCTGCGCCTGGGCCAGGTGCTGATCAATCTCACCAACAACGCGATCAAGTTTACGGACAAGGGCGAGATCGTCGTCACCATCCGCTTGCAGCAGCTGGAAGAACGTGCGGCTGTCTTGCGCGTGGATGTGCGCGACACGGGCATAGGCCTGACGCCGCCCCAGCGCAGCAAATTGTTCCAGGCCTTTACCCAGGCCGACACCTCGACCACGCGCCACCATGGCGGCACGGGCCTGGGCCTGACCATCAGCAAGCGCCTGGTGGAAATGATGGAAGGCGAGATCGACCTGGTCAGCGAAGCGGGCGTGGGCAGCACCTTTTTCTTCACGGCCCGCTTCGGCCTGGCCGCCGTGCCGCGCGACAGCCTGCCGCAACTGCAGCATCAGCAGCAGTTCCAGGGCCTGCGCGTGCTGGTGGTCGATGACAACCCCAGTGCGCGTGAAATCTTCGTCAGCATGCTGACGGCGCTGGGCTTCGAGGCGCGTGCCGTGTCTGGCGGCGTGCTGGCCATCGGCGCCGTGGCGCAGGCGCGCGCCGAGGGGCGAGCGTACGGACTGGTACTGATGGACTGGAAAATGCCGGGCATGAACGGCCTCGATACCCTGGCCGGCATCCGCGCCGATGCCGCCGGCATCGATGCGACGCCGGCCTGCATCATGGTCACGGCCTTCCATCGCGAAGCGCTGCTGGAAGCGGCGCGCCAGCGGGACTTGCCGTTCGACGGCGTCTTGAACAAGCCGGTCAGCGCCTCGACCCTGCTCGACCAGATATCGTTCGTGTTTGGCGGTGTGACGGGACAGAGCCGCAAGACGCAGCGCCAGAGCAGCTACCGCGATGACGAGCGCGCCTTGCGCGGCGCCTGGCTGCTGCTGGTGGAGGATAATGAAGTGAACCAGGAAGTGGCACAGCATATTCTCAACGACGCCGGCATCCGCGTCGACATCGCCAGCAATGGCGCCATCGCGCTGGCGAAGATCGAGGAAAACGCCTATGACGGCGTGCTGATGGATTGCCAGATGCCGGTGATGGATGGCTACCAGGCGACGCGCAAGCTGCGCCAGGATCCCCGCTATTCGAATTTGCCCGTGATCGCCATGACGGCCAATGCCATGGTGGGCGACAAGGAAAAATGCCTGGATGCCGGCATGAACGATTTCATCGCCAAGCCGATCGACGTGGCGCAGCTGTTCGGTACCCTGGCGCGCTGGATCGCACCGGCCACGCCGCAGGCAATGACGGCGGTGATGCCGCAGCCGGAAGCGGAGCTGCCCGTGATCGCCGGCCTGAAAATGGCGGAAGCCATGCGTCGCGTGGGCGGTAATGCCGTTTTGATGCGAAAATTGCTGGACCGTTTTGTGGAAACCCAGTTCGACGCCATGCAGCGCATCATTGCCGCCATCGAGAACAACCAGCTGGAAACCGCGATCCGCGAAGCGCATACCTTGAAGGGCCTGGCGGGCAATATCGGTGCCGGTGGCCTGGCCGACAGCGCTGCGCGGGTCGAGCACTTGCTCAGCCTGGGTTCGCACGACGGCTTGCCGCAGGCGCTGGCCGCCTGCGCCCTGGCGCTCGACGAGCTGGTGCCGAAAGTCGTGCTGGCCATGCAGTTGCGTGGCAATGCGGCCGAGGCGGGCGGCGCGGCGGTGGCGTACGTGGCGCCGGTGGACCGGGCGCACCTGGAAGCGGGTTTGCGCGAATTGTCGCAGCTGCTGCTGCAGGACGATGCGCAGGCCGTCAAGCACCTGGACGGCATTGGCCCCGTGCTGGTCGCGGCCGGGCAGGCGGAACACGCGCGCCAGTTGAAGCGCATGCTGGGACAATACGATTTCGAAGGTGCGCTGGCGCAGCTGGGCGAGGTGGCCGATGCGCTGGAGCTGACACTGTGACAAGGATAACTATGCAGAGCGAAGGACGGGCATGAGAGCGCCGGCAAGCAAGCCAACCATTCTGGTGGTCGATGACACGCCAGACAATATCGACCTGCTGCGCGCGGTGCTGGAAGACGATTACCGCACCAAGATCGCCGTGAATGGCGAGCGCGCCCTGAAGATCGCCGCCGGCAGCGACCAGCCCGACCTGATCCTGCTCGACATCATGATGCCGGGCATGAGCGGCTACGACGTGTGCCGCGCGCTGAAGGCCGATCCCGCCACGGCCGGCATCCCCGTGATTTTTGTCACCGCCATGAGCGAAGTGGCGGACGAGCAGCTGGGCCTGGCCCTGGGCGCCGTCGATTACATCACCAAGCCGATTTCGGCGCCCATCGTGCTGGCGCGCATCAGGACGCAACTGGCGATGAAGCAGATGCAGGATTTCTTGCGCGACCAGAACCAATACCTGGAAACGGAGGTGGAGCGCCGGGTGCAGGAAGTGGCGGCGCTGCAGGACGTCACGATCCACGCCATGGCCTCGCTGGCCGAGACGCGCGACAGCGAGACGGGCAACCATATCCGCCGTACCTCGCACTACCTGAAGGCGCTGGCCGAGAAGGTGCGCGGCTTGCCGCGCTTCCGCGATTTTTTGACGGACAAGAATATCGAACTGCTGTTCAAGACGGCGCCGCTGCACGACATCGGCAAGGTGGGCATCCCCGACCATATCCTGCTCAAGCCCGGACGTTTCGAGCCGCACGAAATGGCCATCATGAAGACGCACACCACGCTCGGGCGCGACGCCATCCTGGCGGCCGAGCACGAGCTGGGCATCGAAGTCGATTTCCTCAAGTACGCGAAAGAGATCGCCTACAGCCACCACGAGAAATGGGATGGCAGCGGCTACCCGCAAGGCCTGGCCGGCGAAGCCATCCCGATTTCGGCGCGCCTGATGGCGCTGGCCGACGTGTATGACGCCCTGATCAGCCGGCGCATCTACAAGCAGGGCATGGACCATGCACAGGCCGTGCAGATCATCGTCGAAGGACGCGGTTCGCACTTCGACGCCGAGATCGTCGATGCCTTCCTGCAGATCCAGGAGCAGTTCATCGCCATCTCCACCCGCTATGCCGACGGCGTATGCGAGATCGCCGACAAGCAGCGGCAGATCGCGCCCTACACCGACAATATCAACTGACGGTCTTGAAGAAACGCAGCATTTCCCGGCTGGCGTCCGGCCCTTTTCCATCCGTATAACTGCCGTTATGGCTGCCGCCGGACCAGGCATGGCCGGCGCCGTGGATGACCCAGTGTTCGCCCAGCGGGGAGCCATCGGCCTGGCTGTGCGTGGTGCGCGTGTAGCGGTGGCCATTCGGCACGCTGCCGTCGATGGATGCGGCCTTGGCCGCCTTGCCGCCTGCCTGGCTGCGCACGCCCTGGGCGATCAGTTCATCGCCATTGCGCGGATTGACGGTGGTGTCGCGGTCGCCGTGGAAGACGATGATGGGCACGCCGCCGGCCGGCGCCTTGCGCTGGGCATTGGGCATGGCGCCGCCCTTCATGGCGGCCAGCGCCGATGGCAAGTCCTGCGCCGAAGCGAAGGGCAGGCCCGAATGCACGCCGACGGCGGCAAACAGGTCCGGGTACAGGGTACCGACGATGACGGCCATGGCGCCGCCCGCCGACAGGCCGGCGACGAACACTTCGCGTTCATTCACTGGATATTCGTCGATGACTTGCCGGGCGATGCCGGCGATCAGCGATGGTTCGCCCTGGTCGCGCTGCTGGTCGATGGCATTGAACCAGTTCCAGCAGCGCGAACTGTTGGCGCCCTGCGTTTGCGCCGGGTAGACGACAAAGCATTCCTTTTCTTCGGCCAGCGCATTCATCTGCGTGCCGGCGGCGAAATCATCGGGATTTTGCGTGCAGCCGTGCAGCATGACGATCAGCGGCATGGCCTGGCCGTGATAGCTGCTGGGGATATACAGTTTATAGGAGCGCGTGCCCGCATGGTTGCGGTACACGCCGTCGATGAATTGCGCACCGGCCGGCATCTCCACCGGCGTGGCGGCCGGCGTGTTGAAGCCAGGTGGGTGGAAATTCGGCAGCTCGAAGCTGGGCATGTCGAAGCTGTGCTGGCCCAGGCCGGCCGGCACGCCCAGGCGCGCCATGAAATCCTGCGCGAAGTCCTGCGCCGCCTGCGCGGGCGTGGGTGGCGCGGCGTCAGCTTGCGGTTGCTCGGCTCGGGCCTGCGCAGGTGGTGACGCAGGTGGTGGATTGATATCGCGCATCGGCTGCGGTGGCGGCGCTTGCGTGGCTGCCGCCGGCGGCGTCAGGCCGGCGGCAGACAGCGCCTGCTGGATCGCTTCGGTGGCGGCGGCGGGACCGCCGCCCATCAGATTGCGGGTTGCGGCGCGCATCTGCGCCAACATGTTGAGAGGTAGTTTCATGACCATCCTTAACGGTGCCGCGCATCGGCCGGGTCATCGCCGCGAACCAATACGCTAGTGAATTCGCCCTGCGAGCGCCGTCTTGACGACGGTGCTGGCGTGCAGGGCACCTAATACGAAAATCGACTCGATGGTGGCCAGTGCCAGTTCCACGGAGACGTCGCTGGCAATGCTGGCCAGTCCCAGCACCTGGATTTGCAGGCGCTGGCCGGCTGCCTGGATCGCTTCCAGGTCGGCGCGCGAATAATGCTGCATGCCCAATACCAGGCTTTTACGGGCGACGGTTTGTTTCACCACGTCGGCGTGGATACCCAGCTGGTTGCGTATGGCCGTACGGATCAGATCCGTGCGGTTGGAATAAAATCCTTCCTGGACCAGCAAATCGATCTGCCCCAGGTCGATCAAGCCGAGGTTGATCGTGATTTTCTCGGATTCCCCAATTTTGGGCTTGCTGTCTTGCTTGGCCATATCTCTCCAAAAACTCCACTTGGCATCCATTTGCCATCTGTATGGATGGTAGTATAGTTGTGTAGTATCTCAAGTCAAGCAGGATTTGGTCTGATAACGCTGTAGGACGGGCACCCGCAGAGTGAGAATGGGCTGCAAAATAAATTTCCAGAAAATGATTTTTTGATCATGTTTTCACTTGAAAATTTATTCACAGAAACATTGCATGGCGATGCCGCCGACTCGCCGGCGCCGTTTCGCGGCATAATGAAAGCCTACACGTTTACCGATGCCGCTCCATGATGGTCGCTACCCCACCTCCGCCAGCCGTTCCGCTCCCCTTGCCGTCACCGGTGCCTTCACCCTGTGTCAGCCTGTGCAAGATGAACCGCAACAGCGGCTTGTGCGAAGGCTGCCTGCGCACGCTTGACGAGATCATCGCCTGGAGCAAGGCCGACGACGACTTCAAGCGCGCCGTGTTGGCCGAATTGCCAGGACGTGTATCCCTGCTCGACTTCGAGCCAGACTACTGAGGAAGCCAATGCCGCGATCGCCAGCGCTGTTCCCCGATGCCATGCAGGTGTTCGAACGCGGCTGGCTGTCGTCGAATAACATCCTGTTCCAGGGGCGGGACGACACGGCGCTGATCGACAGCGGCTACGTCACGCATGCACCGCAAACCCTGGCCCTGCTGCGCCACAGTCTCGATGGCCGGCCGCTGGACCGCCTGTTCAATACGCATCTGCATTCCGACCATTGCGGCGGCAACGCGCTGCTGCAAGCGCAATACGGCTGCCACACGGCCATTCCCGTCTCGGAAGCGGACAAGGTGCGCGCGTGGGACGTCGACGCCCTGAGTTTTCAGGCCACGGGCCAGCAATGCCCGCGCTTCGGCTTTGACGCCACCGTCTCGCCGGGCGACACGTTGACGTTGGCCGACATGCGCTGGCAAGCGCTGGGCGCACCGGGCCACGATCCGCACTCGCTGATTTTTTACTGCGCCGACGAGGGCATCCTGATCTCCGCCGACGCCCTGTGGGAAAACGGTTTTGGCGTGATCTTCCCCGAACTCGATGGCGGCTCCGGTTTTCTGGAAGCGCGCGCCACGCTGGACCTGATCGCCGGCCTGGACGTGCGCGTGGTGATCCCTGGCCATGGACGGCCATTCCAGGACGCCGCCGGCGCCCTGCAGCGCGCCTGGTCGCGCCTCGATTACCTGGCGTCCGATCCCGTGCGCAATGCGCAGAACGCGGTAAAAGTGCTGCTCAAGTTCCTGCTGCTGGAACGCCAGCGCATCGCCATCGCCGAGATACCGGCGCTGCTGCGCGGCATGCCCATCTTCGAAGAGGCCAACCGGCGCTTTCTGCGCCAGGAAGCGGCCGCGCTGGCCGAGTGGGCCGTGTCGCAGCTGGTGAGGGCCACGGCGGCACAGGTCGAGGGTGAGTACTTGCTTAACGAAGGCTGAAACGGTCAGGCGATAAATTCAGCACGATCGTACTTTTTCTGCACTATAATCAACGTTCAGTGTATTTCTCATCCCGATCAACTTTCCAGCGAGTCCGCCATGGCATTGCCTGTTGCGTTGCAAAACCTCTCCTTACCCGTAATCGCCTCGCCGATGTTCATCGCCAGCGGCCCGGCCCTCGTCGCGGCACAGTGCAAGGCCGGTATCGTCGGTTCCTTCCCGGCCCTGAATGCGCGACCCGCCGAATTGCTCGACACGTGGCTCACGGATTTGCAGGCCGAACTGGCTGCCTTCCAGGCCGCCAATCCGGACAAGAAGGTCGGGCCGATCGCCGTCAACCAGATCGTGCACCAGTCGAATGACCGCCTCGCGCATGACGTGGCAGTGTGTGTGAAACACCAGATCCCCATCATCATTTCCTCGCTGCGCGCGCCGCCGAAGGAAATGCTCGACGCCATCCACAGCTATGGCGGCATCGTGCTGCATGACGTGATTTCGATCCGCCATGCGAAAAAAGCGCTGGAAGCCGGTGTCGATGGCTTGATCTTGGTGGCCAGCGGCGCCGGCGGCCATGCGGGCACCCTGTCGCCGTTCGCGCTGGTGGGCGAAGTGCGCAAATTCTTCGACGGTCCGCTGGCGTTGTCGGGTTCCATCGCCACGGGCGACGCCGTGCTGGCCGCGCAAGCCATGGGCGCCGACTTTGCCTACATCGGCTCGCGCTGGCTGGCGACCAAGGAGTCGAACGTCAGCGAGGGCTACCGCGACGCCATCGTTGATTCCAGCGCGGCGGACATCGTCTACACGAACCTGTTTACGGGCGTGCACGGCAATTACCTGAAAAAATCGATCGAAGCGGCCGGACTCGATCCGGAAGCGTTGCCCGAAGCGGACAAGAGCGCGATGAACTTCGGCTCAGGTAGCGCCAAAGCCTGGCGCGACATCTGGGGCGCGGGCCAGGGTGTGGGCTTGATGGATGACGTGCCGAGCGTGGAAGAGATGGTGGCGCGCCTGAAAGCCGAATACGATGCGGCGCGCGCGCGCTTGAAGCTGTAACCTTGCTGCTGCCGGATGACGCGGCATGTCGCGTCATCCAGGCCATCCTTATTCCTGCTTCAAATCCTCGGGCTTGATGGCCCACAGGCCCGGCAGGTTGCGCCAGTAGCCATATGCATCCATGCCGAAGCCGACGACGAAACGGTTCGGGATCACCAGGCCGACGATGTCGGCTTGTACCGGCTTCTTCTTGCCGATGGCCTTGTCCGCGAACACGGCCAGGATGACTTCCGAGGCACCCATGTCCAGCAAGCGCTGTTTGACGTGCGCCAGGGTCTCGCCTTCGTCCAGAATATCGTCGAGCACGATCACGGTGCGGCCCGCCACGTTCGAACGGGGGATGACTTTCCACACCACCTCGCCACCCTTGTCGTCGTCGCCGTAGCGGCTGACGTGGATGTAGTCGAATTCGAGTGGAAAGCTCAGTTGCGGCAGCAGGTTGCCCGTAAATACAACGGCGCCGCCCATCACGCCCAGCACCAGCGGGAACTCTTTCGAGTCCTCGGCGTTGAAGCGCGTGTTGAGCACATCGGCCATGCGCGTGATCGACGCCTGCACGGCGTCTTGGTCGAACAGCAGTTCCGCGTTCTTGATCAGGTCACGGGCACGGTTGTGATGAAATTCTTGCATGGACTCTTGCATGGCGATGAATGGGGCTGATGGTCAATGCCGGTATTATCCCGCAAATCGGCCTTATTTGTAATCGCGCATGTCGTCGATGATTTTCCCATCCTGCGCCAGGCTGCCCACGGCCACGAGCAGCACATCGCCGCGCAGCTTGGTCAGTTCGCGGATCGAACCGATGATGGCTTCGGTGCCGCTGGCGTCCGTCGGATCGTCGACTTCGCAATGCAAAGTCATCTCGTCGTTGGCCATGCGCCCCGACACCACCAGCCGCGCCTTTTTGATGTGCGGGTGGCGGCGCGCGATCTCATGCACCTGCGATGGGTGCACGAACATGGCGCGCACCTTGGTGGTTTGATCGGCGCGTCCCATCCAGCCTTTGATGCGCGTATTCGTGCGGCCGCACGGCGAATCCGGCGCGTCGATCAACACGGCCGACAGATCGCCCGTGGCGAAGCGGATCAGCGGATAGTCGACATTGAAGACGGTGACGACGACTTCGCCCACTTCGCCCGGCGCGACGGGAATGCCGCTGCCGGGATGGACGATTTCCAGCAGCACGTTTTCGTCCACGACCATGCCGGGATTGAGCTTGCCATTGCTGGCCGTTTCATAGGCGATGCTGCCGATATCGGCCGAGGCATAGGTCTGGAACACGTGTGGCACGCCGTTTTCGGCAAACCAGCTGCGCAGGGACTCGGGCAAGGCTTCCGCGCCCATCACGGCCTTGGTGACGCTGCTGATGTCGGCGCCCATCTCGCGCGCTTTTTCGATGATCAGTTTCAGAAATGACGGCGTGCCGATATACGTGTCGGGCTTCAGGTCGGCCATCGCCTGCACCTGCATTTCCGTCTGGCCGATGCCGGCCGGGATGACGGTGCAGCCGATGCGCGCGGCGCCCCCTTCGACCATGAAGGCGGCCGGCGTGAAGTGATACGAAAAGCAGTTTTGCAGCAAGCCGCCGGCGCGCACGCCGGCCGCATACATGGGACGCGCGAAGCGCCACCAGTCGGGGCCGCGGCCTTCGGGATCGAAGATGGGGCCGGGCGAGACGAACACGCGCGACAGGGCGTTTTTCGGCGTCGTGTTCAAGCCGCCGAACGGCAGCGCGTCGTGCTGCAATTGCTTGAGGTCGGACTTGCGCGTCACGGGCAGCTGCGCCAGCGCGGCGCGGCTGGTGATGTCGGCTGCGTTGACGCCGTCGAGGATGCGGGCCCAGCCCGGCGCCTTTTGCGCGCGCGCGATCAGCTGCGGCAGGCCGGCCATCAATTCGCGTTCGCGCGCTTCGGGGGCGCGTGCTTCCAGACTATCGAGCGTATCGGTCATGTTGCTGATTCTCCAATGTCACGTTGCATTTTTTTCGTCAGTCCCGCAACAATCAGGCTGTATGAGCGCTGCAGCAGGGTAGCCATTTCGTCGTCGTCGAGGGCGTCTGGGCTGGCGACCAGCACCCATTTGGCCCGCGCCAGGTAGGGCGCCGGGCGAAAGCCGGGACGGTCCGTCAATTCCAGGAAGCGTTCCGCATCGACCTTGAAGCTCATGCCGCGCGTGCTGTGCGCTTCCGCGCCGCACAGGGCGAACAGGCGGCCACCGACGGAAAACGCCAGCACGTTGCTCCACTTGATGTCTTCTGCCGCGCCGGGAAAGCCGCGGCACACTTGCTTCGCCCGTTCCAGATCCATGACGGCAACTCCCGATGTCAGGCCAGCCAGCGCTTGCGGCGGCGGTAGAACTTCATGTCGCGGAAGCTCTTGCGCCCGGCACTGGACACGCCCAGGTAAAACTCTTTGACGTCTTCGTTGCTGGCCAGTTCCTGCGCTTGCCCTTCCATCACGACCCGTCCGTTTTCCAGGATGTAGCCGAAGTCGGCGTAGCGCAGCGCCACGTTGGTGTTCTGCTCGGCCAGCAGGAAAGAGACGTTTTCCTTGTGGTTCAAATCCTTGACGATGCCGAAGATCTCTTCAACGATCTGCGGCGCGATGCCCATCGACGGTTCGTCCAGCAAAATCATCGACGGCTTGGCCATCAGCGCGCGGCCGATGGCGCACATCTGCTGCTCGCCGCCCGAGGTATAGCCGGCCTGGCTGCTGCGCCGGGTTTTCAGGCGCGGGAAATAGTGGTAGACCTTTTCCAGCGCGTCTTTCAGCTCGCCGCGCGAGAGGCTGCGCGTGTAGGCGCCCGTCAGGAGGTTTTCCTCGATGGTGAGGTGGCCGAAACAGTGGCGCCCTTCCATCACTTGCGACAGGCCCCGCTTGACCAGTTCATTCGGCGTCAATTGATCCACGCGCTCGCCCTTGAACTGGACTTCTCCCTTGGTGACGTCGCCCCGTTCGCCGCGCAGCAGGGTCGAGATGGTCTTCAGGGTGGTCGACTTGCCGGCGCCGTTGGCGCCCAGGAGCGCCACGATCTTGCCTTGCGGGACTTGCAGCGACACGCCCTTCAGGACCAGGATCACATGGTCGTAGATGACTTCGATATTGTTCACCGACAGGTAGGGCGGCGGCGTGTCCGCCTGGGGCGGGGCTTGCGTGGCAGTGTGGGTCATGGCTGCTTCTTTAAAATGTTAAACACGGGACCGGCGGTAGCCGGTCCGGTTCCTCTCGCCTACTGCATTACTTCATGCACGCCGGCGTGATCTTTTTCTCTTCGGCGTACTTGCCCGACGATTCCTCGACGAGTTTACGCACCAGGGCCTTGTCGCCGACGATCCATTTCGGCGTGATGGCGGTCCATTTCTTGCCATTCCACTGCTGCACTTTCACGGCGCCCGAGCCTTCATGGTCATCGCAGCTGGTTTTCACGGTGGGGAACATGCCCAGCGCGCCCACGGCCTTCTGGCGCGCATCGTCGACGTTCAGGTTTTCCAGGCCCCAGCGCATCTGCTCGCCCGTGATCGGTTTGCCCTTGCCGAATTTTTCCTGCGCCACGCGGATCGCTTCGACCCACAGGATGCCGGCCGTCACGCCGCGCATGTGGTAGACGGAGCCGATGCGCGACTGGTCGGACAGGTTGCCCTTGCCGGACGCGTAGAGTTTCTTGCGGATGTCGTCAAGCACGGGGTAGTTGCCCGGCGTATTGAACGTCATCGCCGTGTAGCCCTTGGCCGCATCGCCCGATGGAATCGTGTCTTCCTCGGAGCCGGCCCACCAGACTCCCAGCATTTTGTCGCGCGGGAAGCCGTTGCGCTGCGCCGTCTTGATGGCAACGGAATTCATCACGCCCCAACCCCACAGGATCACGTGGTCCGGTTTGGCCTGGCGGATCTGCAGCCACTGCGATTGCTGTTCGCTGCCGGGCGGCGCGACGGGAATTTTCACCAGCTCGAAGCCGTACTGTTTCGACAGCGCTTCCAGCACGGGCAGCGGTTCCTTGCCGAAGGCCGAATCGTGGTACAAGTGGACGATTTTTTTCCCTTTCAGCTTGTCCATGCCGCCATCCTTGTCGCCAAGGTATTTGATCATGGCGGCGGCCTGGCTCCAGTAGCTGGAGATCAGCGGATACACGTAGGGGAAGACCTTGCCGTTGGCGGCGTCCGAGCGGCCGTAGCCGATCATCGTCATGGGGATCTTGTCTTGCGCCACGCGGTCCAGGATGCCGTAGGCGACGCCCGTGGACAGGGTTTCGACCAGGGTGGCGCCGCCCTGCTTGGTTTTCAGGCGTTCATAGCATTCGACGCCGCGCGACGGGTTGTATTCGGTTTCGCATTCTTCCCAGCTGATCTTGACGCCATTGACGCCGCCGGCCTGGTTGACCAGGTTGAAGTAGTCGATGATGCCGCCGTAGAAACCGGAACCGCCAGCCGCGTAGGGACCCACGCGGTAGGACGGCAGGGCGATGTACTGTTCCTTGTCCTGGGCCTGGGCGCTGCCGGCCATGGTGAGTGCGGCACTGGCGATGGCGGCGGCCAGCATGAGCGATTTGATGTGTTTCATTGTGTGTCTCCTCTTGTTTTATTTGATTTCAAGTCAACCGACATCAGACTGCAAGGTACAAATTCCTAGTGCGGGAAAGGCCACAGGCGTAATTTCTCTTTCGCGATCTGCCACAGCCTGGCCAGGCCGTGCGGTTCGACGATCAGGAAGAAGATGATCAGCGCGCCGAACACCATCAGTTCCAGGTTCGAGGCCACGCTGGTGGGCAATGCCAGGCCATGCGCGATGGTGTTCAGGAAGACGGGCAGCAGCACGATGAAGGCCGCGCCGAGGAAGGAGCCGAGAATCGAGCCGACGCCGCCGATGATGATCATGAACAGGATGCGGAAGGACAGGTCCAGGTTGTACGCTTCCGGCTCCACCGTGCCCAGGTAGGCGTAGGCATACAGCGCGCCGGCCACGCCGCAGTAGAACGAGCTGACGGCGAACGCCAGCAGCTTGGTGCGCATCAGTCTGAAACCGATCACTTCGGCCGCCATGTCCATGTCGCGCACGGCCATCCACGAGCGACCCACGTTCGAGCGGATCATGTTCTTGGCCAGCAGTGCCATGCCGGCAACGATGGCCAGCACCAGCAGGTATTTGCTTTGCGGCGTGTCGAACTGGTAGCCGAGGATGGTCATCTTCTGCACCGTGATCACGCCCGAGGAACTGTAGTTGGTCAGATACGGGATCTTGGTCAGGCACCAGACGACAAAAAACTGCGTCGCCAGGGTGGAGGCGGCCAGGTAAAAGCCGCGGATGCGCAAGGAGGGCAGGCCGAAGGCGATGCCCACCATGGCCGCGCACAGGCCGCCGAGGATGAAGGACACCAGCAGCGGCAGGCCAGGCAGGCGGGCCATGAAGTTATACGAGGCAAAGGCGCCCACGGCCATGAAGGCGGCCGTGCCCAGCGACAGCTGGCCCGCGTAACCGGTCAGGATGTTCAGGCCCAGCGCCGCCAGGGCGAAGATCAGGAAGGGGATCAGGATCGCCGACAGCATGTAGGGCGAGGCGAAATACGGCAGGAGGAAGACGGCGACGAGGAGCGTGGCCGTCAGCGCCAGGCGGTCTTGCCGGATCGGAAAAATCTGGTTGTCAGCCTGGTAGCTGGTCTTGAATTGTCCTGCTTCACGGTAAATCATGGCGTGTCCTTTGTGATGGGTGCATCGTATGCATGGTGCGGCGTCAGATGCGCCGGATGATCTTCTCGCCGAACAATCCTTCCGGACGCACCAGCAGGAACAGCAGGGCCAGCACATACGGGAACCAGCCTTCGATGCCGCCGCCCACCATCGGGCCGAGGTAGACTTCGGCCAGCTTTTCCGACGCGCCGATGATCAGGCCACCGACGATAGCGCCCGGCACCGACGTAAAGCCGCCCAGGATCAGCACCGGCAGCGCTTTCAAGGCGATGAAGGTGAGGGCGAATTGCACGCCGTTGCGCGCGCCCCACAGCAAGCCGGCCACCATGGCCACCAGGCCCGCCACGCCCCACACCACGGCCCAGATGCGCTGCAGCGGGATGCCGACCGCCAGCGCCGCCTGGTGGTCGTCGGCGACGGCGCGCAGGGCGCGGCCCACCTTGGTTTTCGAGAACAGCAAGGCCAGGCAGATCACCAGCAGCGCGCAGATGCCGGCCGCCACCATGTCGAACTGCGAGATGATGATATTGAAATGCTCCATCAGGAAGGGCATCGGCACGTCTTCGATGGGCAGGTCCAGCTTGTGCACCTGCGAGCCCCACATCAGCTGCGCCAGGCCTTCGATGAAAAAGGTCAGGCCGATGGTGGCCATGAACAGCGTGATTTCCGGCTGGTTGACGAGCGGGCGCAAGACCACGCGTTCAATCGCCATGCCCAGCACGATCATGGTCACCATCGTCAGCGGGATGGCCAGCCACAGCGACAGGCCGAACTTGTCCATGATGCCGACGCAGGTGAGGGCGGCGAAAAATACCATCGCTCCCTGCGCGAAGTTGAACACGCCCGAGGCCTTGTAGATCAGCACAAAACCGATCGCCACCAGCGCGTACATGACGCCCGACAGCAGGCCGCCGATCAGCACTTCAAAGAAAAAATTGATATTCATTGCTATTCCTCGTCTAGTGCGCCACACCTAAGTAGGCGTTGATGACATCCTGGTTGCTGCGCACCTCGTCGGGCGTGCCGTCGCCGATCTTCTTGCCGTAATCGAGCACCACCACCCTGTCGGAGATATCCATCACCACGCCCATGTCGTGCTCGATCAGCACGATGGTCGTGCCCAGCTGGTCGTTGACGTCGAGGATGAAGCGGCACATGTCCTGTTTTTCTTCCACGTTCATGCCTGCCATGGGTTCGTCCAGCAGCAGGATGTCCGGTTCGGCCACCAGCGCGCGGCCTAGCTCCACCCGCTTTTGCAAGCCGTAGGGCAGGCGCCCCACGGGCGTCTTGCGGATGGCCTGGATTTCCAGGAAGTCGATGATCTCTTCGGCCTTCTTGCGGTGCTCGATTTCCTCGCGCCGCGCCGGGCCCCAGTACAGGGCTTGCAGCAGGAAATTCGACTTCATCTTCAGGTTCCTGCCCGTCATGATGTTGTCCAGCACCGTCATGCCCTTGAACAGGGCGATGTTCTGGAAGGTGCGTGCGATGCCGGATTTGGCGGCCGCATAGCAATCCATGCCGCGCCGGTGTTCGCCCCGGTAGATGATTTCGCCCTGCTGCGGGCGGTACACGCCGTTGATCACATTGAGCATCGAGCTTTTGCCGGCGCCGTTCGGGCCGATGATGGCGCGGATTTCATGCTGCTTGACGTCGAACGAGATGTCGGTCAGCGCTTTCACGCCGCCGAACGACAGCGAGATATTCTTCAGGTCGAGGATCACGGGACCCGTCTTGCGGGCCGTGCCGAAATGGGCGTCGGGTTCGTTCATTTGCATCGTGCTGTGCTCCATCATGCGGCCAGGCCCTGGGGCCGATACGTTTTGCTGTCCCAGATCTGTAGGTTGGCGCTGGTCGAGCCAAGGCGGCCATCCTCGAATTTCACCTGGGTCTCGATGTATTGCGTTGCCTTGCCCTCGTACAGGGCGGAAATGAGCACTGCGTACTTTTCAGCGATGAATTTGCGGCGCACCTTGCGCGTGCGGGTCAGTTCATCGTCATCGGGATCGAGCTCCTTGTGCAGCACGAGGAAGCGGTGCACCTGCGTGCGGTCCATCAGCGGGTCGGCCGCCAGTTCCGCGTTGACTTGCTCGATGCAGTCGCGGATCAGGCCATAGGTTTCGGCGCGCGCCGCCAGGTCCGTGTAGCCCGAATAGGCGATGCCGCGCCGCTCGGACCAGTTGCCCACCGCTTCGATGTCGATATTGATGAAGGCGCAGACCTGGTCGCGCGCGTGGCCGAAGGCCACCACTTCCTTGATGAAGGGGAAGAACTTGAGCTTGTTTTCGATGTAGTTGGGGGCGAACATGGCGCCGCAATTCATCTTGCCCACGTCGGCCGCGCGGTCGATGATTTTCAGGTGGCCTTCGCCGTCGAACACGCCTGCGTCGCCCGTATGGAAATAGCCGTCGTCGTCGATCACTTCGGCGGTGGCGTCGGGACGCCTGAAGTAGCCGCTCATGGTGGCCGGCGACTTGACCAGCACTTCGCCGTTTTGCGCCAGTTTCACCTCCACGCCGGGCGCCGGCAAGCCGACGCTGTCGAACTTGATATTGCCGTCCGGTTGCAGACACACATAGGCGCAGGTTTCGGTGGAGCCGTACAGCTGCTTGAGATTGACGCCGATGGAGCGGTAGAAGCGGAACAGATCGGGGCCGATGGCGGCGCCGGCGGTATAAGCGACGCGCACGCGCGACAGTCCCAGCACGTTTTTCAGCGGGCCGTAGACGAGCAGCTCGCCCAGCTTGTAGCTGAGGCGGTCCGCCAGCGCGACGGGCTTGCCATCCAAAATCTGCGCGCCGCAGCGCTTGGCCACATCCATGAAATGGCTGAACATGTGGCGCTTGATGCTGCTGGCGTCCTCCATGCGTATCATCACGCTGGTGAGCATGTTCTCGAACACGCGCGGCGGCGCAAAGTAGCAGGTGGGGCCGATTTCGCGCATGTCGATCATCACCGTGTCGCCCGACTCGGGGCAGTTGACGGTGAAGCCTGCCACCATGGCCTGCGCCAGCGAGAACAGGCAGTCGCCGACCCATGCCATGGGCAGGTAGGACAGGATGTCTTCCTCGTCGGTGAGCTTGTCGAAGGCGACGCCGCCAACGCCCGCGGCCAGCAGGGCCGTGTGGCTCTGGCACACGCCCTTCGGTTTGCCCGTGGTACCCGAGGTGTACAGGATCACGGCGGAGTCGCTGCCCTGGCCCGCTGCCACGGCGGCGTCAAAAAAGCCCGGATGTTCGCGGTCGTAGGCCCGGCCCAGCACCTGCAGGGCGGCAAAGGACATCAGTTCCGGCTGGCGGTAATGGCGCATGCCGCGTTCATCGTCATACGCGATGTGGGCCACGTGCGGATACAGGGCCTTGAGTTCGAGCAGCTTGTCGACCTGCTCCTGGTCTTCGACGATGGCGTAGCGGATTTCCGCATCCTGCAGCACATAGGCCATGTCGGCGGCCGGCGCGTCCTGGTACAGTGGCACGGGCACGCCACCCAGGCTTTGCGCCGCCAGCATGGCCCAGTACAGGCGGGGACGGTTGTCGCCGATGATGGCCAGGTTCATGCCGCGCTGGAAGCCGATGGCGGCCAGGCCGCAGGCCAGCGCGCGCACCTCGTCGTTGACCTCGCGCCAGGTCCAGGTTTGCCAGATGCCCAGGTGTTTTTCGCGAAAGGCGGGCTTGTCGGATCGTACTGTCCCGTGTTGCAATAAGCGCCGTGGAAAAGTCGGCATTGCTGCTGTGGTATTCGTTTGCACCAGTGTCTCCCTGTTGCTTGTCTCAGGCCCCACCTCGTTGGATGGCGCTCTGTGTTTTTTATGTGTCAGGCGTTTATGCAATGATAGTAGCTTGCGTTAGTTTGCCAAGTTGTCTTTTCGGGGACATTTACCCACTTTTCGATGGTGCATCGCACAATGACCTACCCTGATATCAGTCTCAAGGATGCCGTGCGCGCGGCCCACTGGGCGCAGCTGCTCGACCCCGTGCAACTGGCCCGGGTCGAAGCGGATGTGTTCGAGACTTTCGTGCCGAAAGGCGGCTTCGTGTGCCGCAAGGGCGAACCGGTGGACAACTGGATCGGCGTCATCAGCGGCATGGTCAAGATGAATAATTTTTCCGCTTCCGGCAAGGCGATGACCTTTATCGGCGTGCCGCCCGGCAGCTGGTTCGGCGAAGGTTCATTGCTGAAGAATGAAATCCGCAAATACGACACCATGGCCCTGCGGGACACGCGCGTGGCGCGCCTGCCCGGCGCCACCTTCCACTGGCTGCTGGAAACGAGCCTGCCATTTACGCGCTTTTTGCTGATGCAGCTCAACGAGCGCCTGGGCCAGTTCATCGGCATGGTGGAAAACGAGCGCCTGCTGGACCTGAACACGCGCGTGGCGCGCTGCCTGGCCTCGATGTTCAATTCGCATTTGTACCCGGGCGTGGAAACCCTGGTGCAGCTGTCGCAAGAGGAAATCGGCCTGTTGTCCGGCTCTTCGCGCCAGCGCGCCAACCAGGCCTTGCAGGTGCTGGAAAAAAAGGGGCTATTGCGCCTCGATTACGGCGGCATCCGCGTGCTGGACCTGGAAGGCTTGCGCCGCTACGAGGCCGATGATGCAGACTGAAATCTCCAGCCGCGCCGCAGCGCTGCGGGCTCGCCTCGAGGGTACTGCCGTCGACCATGCGCGTTTCACGGGGCCGCCCGTCGATTTCAACGACTGGACGCCTGAAGAACTGGGCGCCGTCTGGGGGGCGCTGCACCGCGCGGCGCGCTTCGGCCATGACGATATCGCGCGGTTCAATCTGGCGCACACGCTGCTGGAACAGGTGACTGAGGCCGGACTGGCGCCATTGCTGGCCGGCGCCGTGTTCCTCGACGCACTCGACGCGGCCGGTGATTACAACCGGGAATGGGAGTACGTCATCGGCTGCCTGGCCAGCCTGCAGGGCGAGGCACCGGCAGGCACGGCGGGGCAGGCGCGGCGCATTCTCGGCGAAACCTCGGGCTGGGCCGAGCGGCCCTACCAGGCCTGGCTGCTGGCGCGTCTTGCCGGCGGCGACGCCCCTGCCCAATTCGCGCAGCTGATGGAGGAGCGTCACGCCCGTTATCCGATGCCATTGACCTTGCAGGAATTGGCACTGCTGCCGCAGCTGGCGCAGGCGTCCCTGCTGGCGCTGGCCGGTTCGCGCTACAGCGGCTACTGGAACCGCGACAGTATCGGCGAGGCGGATCCCGCCGCCGTGCTGGCCGACGATGCGGCGTATGCCGCTTTTGCGCGCACGATACTGGAACAGGCGGCGCGCCATATCGCCGCCATCCACGACGGCAGCGTGCCGTATGCGGCCGATGCCGCCTTTGCCACGGCAGATTCTCCGGTGCTGGCGCGCGCCGCGCGGGTCGCCGCCTACCGCGATGATGGATGGTTCCGTCCCGTGATCGCCGTCTTGCTGCCCTTGGCATGCGTGGCGCCCGGCGCGGCAAAAAGCGCGCCGTCGCAGTCGCTGGCGATGGCGCTGGGCCATGCGGTGGAAACCATCCCCACGCCGGAAAGCTTGCTGGCCCTGCGCACGGCGCTGGCGCAGGTGCGCCATGCGGGCATCCGCAAGAAGCTGGAGCGCAATCTGAAACCGGCCGAACGGGCGCTGGCCGAACGGCCCGATATCGCCTGGAGGGTCGGCATGCCCGGCCCCATGGGCAAGCGGCGCCAGGCCATGCTGGCGCGCCGCCTGGAAGCGGGCTACGCCAGCGAAGTGTGGTTTGGCCTGGACCAATGGCGCGCCTTGCGCGACGATGCCGATATCGAGACGGTGGCGCGCGCGCTGGTCTGGCGCACGGGCGATGGGCTGGTCTTCATGCTCGACGGGAAGGGCGCCATCGATGCGCAGGGGCAGCCAGTGGCATTGCCTGAGCAAGGCGACATCGGCCTGTGGCATCCCCTGCACGGCAGCGGGGAGCAGCGCGCCGCCTGGCAGGCGCTGCTCGCGCGGCGGCGCGTGCGCCAGCCGCTGCGCCAGGTGTATCGTGAAATATATGTACCGCCCGGCGATGGCGGCGCCCCATTTGCCGGCTACCAGTTGTCGCTGCCTACCTTGCTGGGACTGGCCCGCCGCGAAGGCTGGCGGTTCGATTACGATGAAGGCTTGTCGCGCCAGTTCGGCGCCTGGCGCGTATTGCTGCGCCTCGGGGGACACGTCTATCCAGGCGCGGGCGGTGCCTGCACATCCAACGGGCTGGCGCCCGCGCAGATGATGCCGATGGCGCCGGTGGCGTATTCGGAAGCGTGCCGCGCGGTGGACCTCCTGGTCAGCGCCAGCGCCCTGGCGCTGCTGGAAGAAGAGCAAAGCGTGCAGCGCGCAGAGCGCCTGTTTTACCTGGCCAATCTGGCGCCGGGGCCGATGGCGGGCATGCGGCGCACGGTGCTGGAACAGGTATTCGCGAACCAGATCGAGGACGGGCGCATGGCGCTCGAAGCGCGCCACCTGATGGTCGGCAGGCATGCGATTCATCTGACTACCGGCAGGGTCACGCTGGACGGCGCCGAGGTAGCGAGCGAGGTGGCAGCGAAGGGGAGCAAGCTGGGCGCCGTGCCGTGGCTGCCGCACGATGAGGCGCTGCTGGAAAAAATCGTCGGCCTCGCCGGCCAGCTGCTCCAGCATTGAAGACGAGCCGCATCCTGATCCTGGCCTGGGCTGCGTGAGTACTGCATTGCCGGCAATCGGAGTATCATGAGCGCTTCCCAGCACAGCACCTTTTCGCCGCCATGCAGACATCCGTTCACAGTAATCCCGCCTCCCGTTTGACCTTGCTGCGCGCCGCCATGCGCGCGCAGCAGATCGATGCCCTGATCGTGCCCTCGGCCGATCCGCACTTGTCCGAGTACCTGCCGGCCCGCTGGCAGGGCCGCGAATGGCTGTCGGGCTTTACGGGTTCCGTCGGTACCCTGGTCGTGACGCAGGATTTTGCCGGCGTGTGGACCGATGGCCGTTACTGGGAACAAGCGGAAGACGAGCTGGCTGGCAGCGGCATCGTCCTGAAAAAAATCCCGTCCGGCGCCAGCGTGCTGTATATCGACTGGCTGGGCGAGACCATGCAGCCGGGGCAGACGGTGGCCGTCGATGGCGCCGTGCTGGGCCTGGCCAATGCGCGCCTGCTGCAGCAGGCGCTGGGCGCGCAAGTGACCCTGCGCACGGACATCGACGTGCTGCAAGCCGTGTGGCCCGATCGCCCGGCCATGCCGGTCGCGCCCGTCTATGAACATGCGCCCGCGTATCCATCGCTGTCGCGCACGCAGAAACTGGCGGCCCTGCGCGCCGGCATGGCGGCGCACGGCGCCAGCCACCACGTGATTTCCACGCTCGACGATATCGCGTATCTGTTCAACTTGCGCGGCGCCGACGTGCACTACAACCCCGTCTTCCTCGCGCATGCGCTGGTGGGCCCGGAGCGCGCCACGCTGTTCATCGCCGAAGGCAAGCTGCCGGCGTCCCTGCGCGCCACCCTGGAAAGCGAAGGCGTGGATGTGGCCGCGTACGCCCGCACGGCGGTTGCATTGGCCGCCTTGCCGGCCGGCGCCACCTTGTTGCTCGACCCGCGCCGCATCACGTTCGGCACGCGCCAGGCCGTGGCCGAGGGCGTGCGGGTGGTCGAATCCATCAACCCGACCACCCTGGCCAAGTCGCGCAAGACGGATAGCGAAGCGGCGCACGTGCGCGCCGCCATGGAGCAAGATGGCGCTGCCCTGTGCGAATTTTTCAGCTGGTTAGATTGCACCCTGGCCGACCCGCAGCGCGCGCCATTGACGGAAATCGGCATCGACGAACACCTGACGGCCGCGCGCGCGCGCCGCGCCGGTTTTGTCAGCCCCAGTTTCGGCACCATCGCCGGCTTCAATGCGCATGGCGCCATCATGCATTACCACGCGCATGCGGATTCGGCCGCCACCATCGAAGGCGACGGCTTGCTGCTGATCGACTCGGGCGGCCAGTATTGGGGCGGCACCACGGACATCACGCGCGTGGTCCCCGTCGGCACGATCACGCCCGAACACCGGCGCGATTTCACCCTGGTCTTGCGCAGCATGATCGCCCTGTCGCGCGCGCAGTTCCCGCGCGGCGTGAAGTCGCCCATGCTCGACGCCATCGCCCGCGCGCCGCTGTGGGCCGAGGGCATCGATTTCGGTCATGGCACGGGCCACGGCGTGGGCTTTTTCCTCAACGTCCACGAAGGGCCGCAATCGATTTCCCAGTCCGCCATGCCGGAGCCGCAGACGGCCATGGAACCGGGCATGATCACCTCCATCGAACCGGGCATCTACCGCCCTGGCCAGTGGGGCATCCGCATCGAGAACCTGGTGCTGAACGTGCCTGCGGAAACGACGCAGTTTGGCGAATTTCTCCGCTTCGAAACCCTGACCCTGTGCCCGATCGACACGCGCTGCGTGGAACGGTCGCTGCTGCGCGACGACGAGGCGGCGTGGCTGAACGACTATCACGCCACCGTGCGCGCGTGCCTGGCGCCGCTGTTGTCCGGCGATGCGCTGGCGTGGCTGGAACAGCGCACGGGAGCCATCTGATGCGCTCGACCCGCGCCACCTCCGCCATCGAGCGGCTCAAGGAACGCACCGGCCACCGTCTCTACACGATGGCGCGCACGGGCGATGAACTGTTCTTTCTCACGGAAGGCCCCGGCTTGCCGCCTTTGTGCCCGCCGCTGGAACTCGATGCGTTTGTCGCCTTCGTCAATGGCCTGGGACCGCAAAAGGCGCGCCGCGTCAGCAAGCTCGACGTGGCGTTTGAAAAGCAGCTGACCAAAAAGCCCCAGGATTAAATGCCGACCATCGACTTCCTGCGCGCCTACTGGTCGCCGGCCGAGCTGGCGACGAATGGCGTGATCCTGCTGAACCTGCTGGGCGCGCTGCTGCTGGGCTTGCTGGTGGGTTACGAGCGTTCTTATCACGGGCGCGCGGCCGGCATGCGCACTTACAGCCTTGTCTGCATGGCCTCGGCCGCGCTGACGGTGCTGGGCGGCTATCCTGAATTTTGGTACGGCGGCCATGGCGCCATCGTCGGCAGCGATCCCACGCGCGTCATCCAGGGCATCGTCACGGGCGTGGGTTTCCTCGGCGCCGGCGTCATCATGCGCGAGGGGTTCAATATCAGCGGCCTGACGACGGCCGCCTCGATCTGGGCCTCGTCCGTGATCGGCATCATGGTCGGCATCGGCTTTTATCTGTCGGCCATGGGCCTGGCCTTCCTGTGCGCGATGGCGATGATTTTTCTGTCAAAATTGGAGAACTGGCTGCCGTCGCGCCACGCGGTGGCCATCACCATGCGCTTCAAGCAAGGCTTTATTCCCCGTGAGGATGCGCTGCGGCGCATGGCGGCCAAGCGCGGCTACGATATCGCCAGCGGCTCGCTGACCATCGGCAGCAACGAAGGCATGCAGGAATGGCGTTTTGTCGCCATCGCGCATGGCAAGAACACGGGCGCCAGCCTGTCGGCCATGTCGGCCGAACTGGCCGCTTTCGAAGGCATCGCCGGCTTCCAGCTGTCGCATGCCCGCAATTGATACGGATGCCGAGAGAATGAATATGGATGCACAGGCACAAGCGGTACTCGATTTCTGGTTCCTGCCGCCGGATAACCCGGATTATGGCCAGTCGCGCATGGAATGGTTCCGCAAGGATGACGGCTTTGACGCGCAGATACGCGAGCGTTTCGGCGCGCTGATCGATGCCGCCATCGACGGCGGCTTGCGTGAATGGGATGCGACGCCGCACGGCGCGCTGGCGCGCCTCATCGTGCTCGATCAATTCACGCGCAATGTGTATCGCGGCACGCCGCGCGCCTTTGCCGGCGATACCCGGGCGCTGGCGCTGGCCATCGCCTTGACGCAAGCGGGACAGGACGGGCAATTGCCGCCGATGCTGCGCGCTTTTGTCTACCTGCCGTTCGAACACGCGGAAGACCTGGCCATGCAGGCGCGTGCCGTCGAGTTGTTCCAGCTGCTGTCACAGGCGCGGCCCGGTTTTGACGGCATGCTCGACTATGCCGAGCGCCACCAGGAAGTGATCGCCCGCTTTGGCCGTTTCCCGCACCGTAACGCCATCCTGGGCCGCGCTTCCACGCCGCAAGAGGTGGAATTTCTGCGCCAGCCGGGATCGAGCTTCTAGAAAATCATCATGAACGTCACTTTGAATATCATCGGCGCCGGCCACGTGGGCCGCGTGCTGGGCAGTTTGTTCGCCGACGTGGAAGGTGTCGCCGTGCAGGACGTGCTCACGCGCTCGATGGCCTCGGCGCAAGCGGCCGTGGCCTTCATCGGCGCCGGAACCCCCGTCGACAGCTATGCGGCCTTGCGCCACGCCGACGTCACCATGCTGGCCGTCTCCGACGACCAGATCGGTCCGGCCTGCGCGGCGCTGGTGGCCGAAGGGCGCCAGGCGGGCGCCATCGTGTTTCACTGCAGCGGCGCGCTGGCCTCGAACGTGCTGCTGGCGGCCACGCAGGCCGGCGCGTTTGTCGCCAGCGCCCACCCGATCCGCAGCTTTGCCGATCCGGCACAAGTGGCCGTCACCTTTGACGGCACGTTTTGCGGCGTCGAAGGCGACCCGCTGGCGCTGGCCTTCCTCACGCCGGCCTTGAACGCCATCGGCGCGCGCCCCGTTCCCATCGATCCGGCCGCCAAGACCCTGTATCACGCGGCCGCCGTCTTCGCCAGCAATTATCTGGTGACGGTGCTCGACGCGGCCTTGCGCGCCTACCAGGCGGCCGGTATTCCCGAGCCGGTGGCGCGCGAACTGGCGCAGCCCCTGGTGACGGAAGCGGTGGCGAATGTATTCCGTCTGGGCGCCGCGCCCGCGCTGTCCGGTCCCATCGTGCGCGGCGACTCGGCCACCGTGCAACGCCAGCAACTGGCCGTGCAAAGCTGGGATGCCGCCACGGGCGAGTTGTACCGGGCGCTGGTGGCGCCCACGCAGGATTTGGCCAGGCGCAAGCGCGGGGGGTGACTCAGGCGGCGTGCACGCCGTTGCGGCCGTGATGCTTGGCCTGATACAAGGCGCTGTCGGCGCGCGAAAAGAAGGCCGATTCGCTTTCCTCCGGCCGGTACTCGGCCACGCCCAGGCTGATCGTCACGGGCAGCTGCGGCGCGGGCAGGCCGAAATCGTGGCGTTCGATGGCGGCGCGCAGGTTTTCCGCCACTTCCGCCGCTTGCGCCAGGCTGCAGTTATTCAGCAGCACCAGGTATTCCTCGCCGCCCCAGCGCGTGATGACGTCGCTTTCGCGCACGGTGGCGCGCGCCACGTCGGCCACGCCCCGGATGACCTTGTCGCCCCACAGGTGGCCGTGGGTATCGTTGACGCGCTTGAAGAAATCGATGTCGAAGAGGATGGCGGACATCGGTTGTTCGTTGCGTTTGGACAAGAGCATGGCGCGCTGGAACAGCAATTCCAGCGATTGGCGGTTCAATAGCCCCGTCAGTGCATCCGTCGAGGCGATGCGTTCGATGCGGCGCTGGTAGCGGTTCACCGTTAGCAAGGTCAACAGCAGTACCAGCAGGGTGACGCCAAAGCTGATAGCCAGGTTGAAGATGAAGACGCGCTGCAGCGACTGGACTTCGTCGCTGACATTCTGCTCGACCACCAGGTACCAGCCCAGTTCGGGAATGAAGCGCGAATTGACGAGGATTTGCGCGCGCCCCAGCTGGTACGACAGATGCGTCGGTTCGCTCTGGTGGTTGATGATCTGCTCGGCAATGGCGTTCACGCCGGGCAGGCTGCGGATGTTGCCGTGCCCGTTGCGCATGGTCTTGCCCGCCAACACCAGCATGCCGGCGCCGTCGACAAAATAGATGTTGCGGTGGAAGCGCGCCTGGTAGCGGTCGATGATGTGGCTCATGGTCGCCAGGGTCAGGCCGATGCCGGTAGCGCCGATGAACTGGCCATCGTAATCATAAACGCGGTGGTTGATGAAGATGGTCATGCTGTCGCGGTTGGCCATGTCCACGTCGACATTCGTCTCGTAATCGGTCTGCTCCATGGCGCGTACGCGGTAGTACCAGATGTCGCGCGTGGCCTGTGGGCTGACGGATTTCAGGGTGCCTTCCGCATAGTAATATTTGCTGCTCTTGTCCGAGACGAGAAAGCTGGTGATGGCGCCGTACTTCTTCTTGACCTCGGCCAGGTAGCGCACGATCTGTTCCGGCTTGTTTTCGCCGGCCAGTATCCAGTCGCGCACGAAGGTGTCGTGCGCCATCAGCGAGGAAATGAAGACGGGACGCAGCATGTCCTTCTGGATTTCCGAATAGATATTGTCGCCCGTCAGCGGCAGGGTCTGGTCGGCGATGCCATGCTCGATGGCCTGGCGCGAGGCCAGGTAGCTGGCCAGGCTGGTGGCCATGAAGCCCGCCCCCAGGATCAGGGTGAGGAGGATGAGCAGGCGGTACTTGATCGACAGAAGACGCATGGAGACGAGGGGTGGCCGGCGGGAAGGCAATCGTGAGGCAAGCCAAAAGTATGCAGCAGGCCGGGTATTGGCGCAATGATAACTGGCTTTATTGATAATTTACGCTGGCGAACGCGACAAGATAACCACGACTTACCAAATAAAAGTGCCGATTTGTCGACAAAGATGCCAATTAGCAATAAGATTTGACGAGGGGAATCATTGCGCACCGCCCCTGTCTTGCCGCCCGTTTCAGGCGCGGGACATTACGCGCAGGGAGTGTTGTATGTTATTTTTAAAGAGTACGTCTGTCAGCAAGGCCCCCGGCATCTACGAGGTCGACATCGCCGCCAAACCACCGGGCAAGACCTTCGGCATTTTTCTCGCCACCGATCCCGACCATCCACCCCTTGCCTTGCTGGGACAATTGAAGGCGCTCGGCTTCGAGAACACCTATAGTTCGCCTTATCTGCACAAGGATGCGGGCAAAGTGCTGGACCTGCATTTCCAGAAGGATGGCACGGATATCTTCAAGGGCTGGAAAACCGAGGAGTGCACGCACAACCTGGCGGCCATCACGGCGCTGTTCGAGGAGCATGGCATTGCTATCGCCCCACGCGTGATGTCGATGGCGGAAGCCTACGCTTAATCTGCCTCAACCGCTTCAACCCGCCTCCACGCCAATGTGATACAGCGCCCACGGGCAGCTGGTGTAGCGTTCGGCCAGGGGCAGGGCCGCCACGGCCGCGATGCGGTCCGCATCGTGGATCGCCCATAGCGGTCCCAGTCCGCCCAGCGCCATCGCCTGCCCGTCCAGGTGGGTGGCGACAATAAAACGCTGTGCGCGCGCCTGCGCCATGGTCAGCGCCGCCGCATAGCCATCCACGGCGCGCAGCAGCAGCCGCACGGCATCTTCCTCGGGCGCGCCCGCCGCCTTCAATACATCGACCAGCAACGGCCCGCGCAGGGCGTGTGCCTTGCCATCGTATTCCAGGGTGGGGTGGATGGTGCGCGCCGGCAAGTTCGCCAGCGCCGCAAAGTCGAAGGCCCGCGCCCGCTCAAAACTGATCTTTTGCTTGTGCATCATCTGGTCGCGCACGGCGTCGAATGGACCGCGGTTCGGCTTGTCGATGCTGCCAGTGATGGTCAGCAGGGCAGGACCGCGCAGGCCGGCGGGCGCCGCCCGGGCGATGGCGGGCAGGGCCGCGCCGGCCATGGCGGCGGCGAGAAACTGACGTTTGTGCATGCACTTCTCCTCTGGACTGAAATCGCTAATGCTCTTAAGTCTATCTTAAGTTCGCTCAACGGTGCGCATTGTACGGTTATTGTCAGTTTGGAATGCTGACTTACATCTTGTCACAGTTCTTACGGAATGAAGAAAGACGTAGCTTTTTTCGGCTGTTATTGTGTCCTCATCGCACTTCGCTGAACTGCGAATCCAGGCACGAATCTAGGAACATTAACTAATTGAGAGAGAGAACATGATGAAGAAGAAAATCCTGTTTGCAATGATCGCTTCCGTTACCGCACTGACCGGCATGAGCGCCGCCCACGCCGAAGGCGCGTATGTGGGTGCTGGCGTCACGGGCAACCGTTATAACTTCGATATTCCTGGCGCCACCAGCGCCGATAATCACAGCGGCTACAAGGCCGGCGCCAAGATCTTCGCCGGTTACGATTTCGATAAAACCTGGGCGGTCGAAGGCGGCTATGCCGATTTCGGCAGCAAGGATTACAGCTATGTCACCGGCGCCGGCAACGGTTCCGTGAAAAGCGATTCGCACGGCTACTACCTGGCCGGCAAGGCCACCATGCCCGTGACCGACAAGGTCGGCGTGTTCGGCAAGCTCGGTGTGGCCAAGGTCAAGAACAGCTTGAGCGGCACTGGCCTGTCGACCGGCATCAGCGGCAACGACAAGACGGGCGTGTACGCTTCCGTTGGCGCCCAGTACGCGATCAACGAGAAAGTCTCGCTGACGGCGGAAGTGGAACACTTCGGCAAGAGCGCCGACCAGGGCCGCAAGGCTACCGGCCTGGCCCTTGGCGCACGCTATAACTTCTAATTCACCGGAAGTTTGCTGAAAAAAAGGCAGTTACCGCGAGGTAACTGCCTTTTTGCATGGCCGGACCGAAATTACGTGGTCAAGGGCTTGTAGCGGATACGTTTTGGTTTCGCGCCTTCTTCGCCCAGACGTTTCTTCTTGTCGGCTTCGTATTCCTGATAGTTGCCGTCAAAGAAGGTGACTTGCGAATTGCCTTCGAAGGCCAGGATGTGCGTGGCGATACGGTCGAGGAACCAGCGATCATGGGAAATGACCATGACGCTGCCGGCAAATTCCAGCAAGGCGTCTTCCAGCGCGCGCAAGGTTTCCACGTCCAGATCGTTCGACGGTTCATCGAGCAGCAGGACGTTGCCGCCCATCAAGAGGGTTTTCGCCAGGTGCAGACGGCCACGCTCACCGCCGGACAGGTTGCCCACCATTTTTTGCTGGTCCGAACCCTTGAAGTTGAAGCGGCCCAGATAGGCGCGCGACGGCATTTCAAAGCGGCCGACCGTCAGCATGTCGGCGCCGCCGGAGACGTCCTCGAACACGGACTTGTTGTCAGCGAGACTATCGCGGTTCTGGTCGACGATGGAGACGCGCGCCGTCTGGCCGATGGCCACTTCGCCGCTGTCCGGCTGTTCCTTGCCGGTGATCATCTTGAACAGGGTCGACTTACCGGCGCCGTTGGGGCCGATGATGCCGACGATGGCGCCTGGCGGCACGGTAAAGCTCAGGTTGTCGATCAGCAAACGGTCGCCGAACGCTTTCGACACGTTCTTGAACTCGATGACGTCATTGCCCAGGCGTTCGGCCACGGGAATGAAGATCTCCTGCGTTTCGTTGCGCTTCTGGTATTCGTGCTCGGACAACTCGTTGAAACGGGCCAGGCGGGCTTTCGACTTGGCCTGGCGCGCTTTCGGGTTCTGGCGCGACCATTCCAATTCCTTCTGCAGCGCCTTCTGGCGCGCCGATTCCGTCGATTCTTCCTGCTTCAGGCGGGCTTGCTTCTGCTCCAGCCAGGTCGAGTAGTTACCCTTCCATGGAATGCCGCTGCCGCGGTCCAGTTCCAGGATCCACTCTGCCGCGTTGTCGAGGAAGTAGCGGTCATGGGTGATGGCCACCACGGTGCCGGGGAAGCGCAGCAGGAATTGTTCCAGCCAGTCGACCGATTCCGCATCCAGATGGTTGGTCGGTTCGTCGAGCAGCAGCATGTCGGGTTTCGACAGCAGCAGCTTGCACAGCGCCACGCGGCGCTTTTCACCGCCGGACAGCACGCCGACCTTGGCGTCCCATGGCGGCAGGCGCAGCGCGTCGGCGGCCATTTCCAGCTGCAGATTCAGATTGCCGCCGTCGGACGTCGAAATGATCGCTTCCAGGCGTGCCTGTTCCGTGGCCAGGGCGTCGAAATCGGCGTCTTCCTCGGCATACGCGGCGTATACGGCTTCCAGCTTGGCTTGCGCTTCAAACACTTCGCCCAGGCCCGATTCCACTTCCTGACGCACGGTTTTTTCCGGGTCCAGCTGCGGTTCCTGCGGCAGGTAGCCGATGTTCAGGCCCGGCATCGGCACGGCTTCGCCCTGGATGTCGGTGTCGATGCCTGCCATGATTTTCAGCAGGGTCGATTTGCCGGAGCCGTTCAGGCCCAGCACGCCGATCTTCGCGCCTGGGAAGAAGGACAGGGAAATATCTTTCAGAATCTGGCGCTTGGGCGGGACGATTTTGCCCACGCGATTCATGGTGTAGACGTAATTTGCCATTAGAAATCTCGGGTGATATACAAAGACGGACAGGATACGGTAAACGCCCGCTTCCGGCCAGCGCTGCGCGCTGCCGGGGCGGGTAAAACCGGATTACGCAGCCAGCCGCGCGCGGCGGCTGCTCCACAGCCCTTCAGCCGCATATAGGCCCAGCGCCGTCCAGATGACGAGGAAGCCCAGCATGCGCTCGGGCGTGAACGATTCGTGGAAGACCCACACGCCGATCAGTAACTGGCCCGTGGGAGCGATGTATTGCAACAATCCCAGCACGGCCAGCGGCAGGCGGCGCGCGCCGGCGGCAAACAGCAGCAGGGGAATGGCCGTGATGGGGCCGGACGCCAGCAGCAGCGCGCGCGTGGCGGTGGAATCTGTATTGACGAAGCCGCTCTGGCCATGCCAGCCCAGCCACAGCATGTAAGCCAGTGCCAGCGGGAACAGAATCAATGTTTCGAACGACAGGCCTTCCAGCGCGCCCAGCGCGGCCGTCTTGCGCAGCAAGCCATAGCCGCCGAAGGTGGCCGCCAGCAGCAGGGCGGTCCACGGCACTTGCCCCGCTTGCCACGTGAGCCAGGCCACGCCGCAGGCGGCCAGGCCGATGGCCAGCCACTGCAGGCGGCGCAGGCGTTCGTGCAGCAGCAAAAAGCCCAGCATGACGTTGATCAGGGGCGTAATGAAGTAGCCGAGGCTGGCGTCGACCACGTGGCCGTTGTTGACGGCCCAGATATAGATGAACCAGTTGGCGGAGAGTAAAAACGCACTGGCGACGAAGCTGGCCACCACCCTGGGCTGCGCTTTCAGGCTGCCCAGCCAGCTCCACTGCCGGCGCACGGTCAGCACGACGCCGAGGAACAATAGCGACCAGACCATGCGGTGCGCTAGGATTTCCTGTGGTGCAATCTCGCCGATGGCGTGGAAGTACAGGGGGAACAGGCCCCAGCACAGGAAGGCGAGGGAGGCGTACAACATGCCTGGATTCATGATGGGCTTCGCTGGAGAGTAGACAGTCTGTCATTATGGCTGAAAACATCGGGGGCTGCCCGGCGCCGCTGGCGAGGCGTAGAATGGCAACAAATCAATGGCCGCAAGCCCGCGCAGCAAGGCGGAGCGGCACAAAACCACGACTTTGGGGCAGCTGCGGAACCATGCAAAAATACTCTTGCTATTTGCTAATACCTATCATATTGTGCGATGCAACAAAACAAAAACGGGTGCAACCTTGACGTCGGAACATAAAAAAAGCGGCCTTGCCGGCATGACGTTGGCGGCCGTGGGCATCGTTTACGGCGATATCGGCACCAGTCCGCTGTACACACTTAAAACGGTCTTCGACCCCGCCCATGGCCTGTTGCTCTCGCATGAAAACCTGCTGGGCATCGTTTCGCTGATTTTCTGGGGCCTGACCCTGATCGTCTCGCTCAAGTACGTGACCCTGGTGTTGCGCGCCGACAACCGTGGCGAGGGCGGCATCATGGCCCTGATGGCGCTGGTGCTGTCGTCCGTCAGCCGCCTGTCGCGCTGGCATTTCCCGCTGATGGTGATCGGCGTCTTCGGCGCCACCCTGTTCTATGGCGACAGCGTGATCACGCCGGCCATTTCCGTGCTGTCGGCGATCGAAGGCCTGGAAGTGGCCACGCCCGCCTTCAGTCCGTATGTGGTGCCGCTGACGATGGTGGTGCTGGTGGCGCTGTACTCGGTGCAGTCGCATGGCACGGCCGGCATCGGCCGCTATTTTGCCCCCATCATGGTGCTGTGGTTTGCCGCGCTGGCGGGCATGGGCGTGGTCAACATCATCAAGTCGCCGGCCATCCTGGCCGCGCTCAATCCCCTGCACGCGGCCACTTTCCTGATGAATAACGGTTTTGTCGCCTTCGTTGCCCTGGGCGCCGTGGTGCTGGCGCTGACGGGCGCCGAGGCGCTGTACGCCGACATGGGCCACTTCGGCAAGAAGCCGATCCGCCTGGCCTGGTTCCTGATCGCCTTTCCCGCGCTGGCGCTGAACTACCTGGGCCAGGGCGGCTTGCTGCTGGCCCATCCGGAAGCCGTCTCGAATCCGTTTTATCAGCAGCTGGGCGCGTGGAGCGTGTATCCGCTGGTGATCCTGTCGACCATGGCCACCGTGATTGCCTCGCAGGCGACCATTTCCGGCACCTTCTCGATGACCAAGCAAGCGATCGCGCTGGGCTTCTTGCCGCGCATGCGCGTGCGCCACACGTCGGAAAGCGAAATCGGGCAGATTTACATCCCTGCCGTGAACTGGCTGCAACTGGCCGTGGTGTTGCTGGCCGTCATCGGCTTCGGTTCCTCGGAAAACCTGGCCGCCGCCTACGGCATCGCCGTCACGGCCACGATGCTGTCGACCACCATCCTGACCTTCTTCGTCATCCGCTACCGCTGGAAGATGAACCTGGCCCTGTGCTGGGCCGCCACGGGATTTTTCCTGATCATCGACGTCAACCTGGTATCGGCGACTGCCCTGAAACTGTTCCATGGCGGCTGGTTCCCGCTGCTGCTGGGCTCGATTTTGTTCATCGTCATGCTGACCTGGAAGCGGGGCCGCCAACTGGTGTTCCAGAATCTGGAAAAGCATGCGATTCCGCTCGACGATTTCCTCTCGTCGCTGTTCATCGCGCCGCCGCTGCGCGTACCGGGCACGGCCATCTTCCTGCGTGGCGAAACGGATGGCGTGCCGCATGCGCTGCTGCATAACTTGCTGCACAACAAGGTGTTGCATGAACGGGTGATCTTCCTCACTGTCTTCATGCATGAAGAGCCGTGGGTGGCGCCATCGGAGCGCGTGCGCGTGGTGGATCTGGGCCACCAGTGCTACCAGGTGAATGTGCATTACGGCTTCAAGGATGAGCCGGACATCCCGTCCGCGCTGGCGCAATGCGCGCAGCAGGGACTCGATTTCGAGATGATGGAGACGTCGTTCTTCATCGCGCGCCAGACCATCATCTCGACGCCCGGTGCCGGCATGATGCCGTGGCGCGAGCACCTGTTCGTCACCATGTCGCGCAATGCGCGCACGGCGGCCGACTACTATCAGATTCCGAGTAACCGGGTGATCGAACTGGGCACGCAGGTGGAAATATAGATATTGTGTCAACGTTGCATCGAGACACATTTATTGCCTTGCTTACGTCTGCTTACAAATGGGCTACGCGAGTCCTGTTAAACTCCAGCCCGTACCGGTCCGCACCGTACGGGCTTAGCCACACACCAATATTTAAAGGGAAACCATGAAATCGGTATTTCAAATGATCGCCACCCTGGCTTGCGCCGTGGCCCTGACCGCTTGCGGCGCCGCTGCCAACACCGAGAAGCCGGTCGTGCTTGACCCGAACACGCAAGTCAAAGAATTCGTCTTTCCTGACCTGGTGAAAGGCACCGGCACGGTTGCCGCCGCGGGCGATACCTTGACGGTGGTCTACACGGGCTGGCTGTATGACGCGAGCAAGCCGGACGGCAAAGGCGCGCAGTTCGATGCGACACTCCCTCCCAAAAGTTTTACGTTTATCCTCGGCATCGGCAAAATGATTCTGGGCTGGGACCGTGGCCTGGTCGGCATGCAAGAGGGTGGCACGCGCCGCCTGCTCATTCCGTATGACCTGGGCTATGGCGTTGGCGGCACCCGTGACTCGACGGGTGCGGTGGTGATCCCGCCTTACGCCGGCCTCGTGTTCGACATCACGCTGCGTAAAGTAGATAAAAAGTAAGCACGCGCAAGGTGCACGGATAAAGGGCGACTCCATGGAGTCGCCCTTTTTGCTTTTGCGGCGGAGTCAGGCGGGCGCCAGTTCCTGGAAGTAGTACGTGGCGCCGCCCAGATTGGCTGGCGCGTCATATTGCAGCACCTGCATGCGGCGCAGCGCCACCGGTGCGCTGAAGGCGGGGCCGTCGTAGACGAAGGTGTGGAATTCGCCGTTTTCGCCGCAGGCGTCGACGCCGGGCGGCAGGTCGGCCAAAAAGGCGGCGTCGAACTCGCGCCCGCAAAATGCGCGTGGCAAGTGCTGGCCATTGATGCAGACGACGATGGCCTTGAAGCCGGCGGCGAGAAATTCATCGACCAGCGCGCGCCGTGCTTCGCCCCACAGGGGCAGGTGCGCCGTCAGGCCGGCGACGGCGCAGACTTTTTCTTCCCAGTCGCGGTGCGGCTGCAAGTCGATGTCGCCAAACAGCGCATGATCGATGCCCTCGGCCTTGGCCGCGCGCAGCATGGCGATGAATTGTTCCTCGTAGCTGGCCCAGCTGGCGTGATAGCGCTGCAGACGCGCGCCCAGGCTGGCCGCCTGCGCCTCAAGCAGCTCGGGCGGCACGCCGTGCGAGCGCGACTTGCGGCCGTCTTCATCCATGGCCGTGATCAACAGGGGAACGGCCATGCCGGCGTTGCGCGCGCGCCACAGGGCCAGGCAGGAATCCTTGCCGCCGCTCCAGGAAATCAGGGCCGTCGTCATGCCGCCGCTCCCGGCGCCACCGCGCGCAGCATGTCGACGTGCTCAATGCCGTCTTCGTCGTACGGTGCGCTGACGGTGACAAAGCCGAACGACTGGTAGAAGCGCTCCAGGTAGTGCTGGGCGCCGATGCGGATGGCGTGGCCGGGGTGCTGGCGTTCGGCGCGCGCGATGCCCTCAAGCAATAGCTGCTTGCCGGCGCCCGTGGTGCGCGCCTCGGGCGCCGTCAGCACGCGGCCCAGCGACATTTCCACATACTTGGCGCCCGGTGCCAGCACGCGCAGGTAGGCGGCCAGCCGGCGCTGGCCATCGACCGTTTGCCAGCCCAGCAAATGCATGGCTTGCTGGTCATGGCCGTCCAGGTCCGGGTAAATGCACTGCTGTTCGATGACGAACACGCGCTGGCGCAAGGCCAGCACCTGGTACAAATCGTGGGGGCCGAGTTCGTCGAAGGTATTCCATTGCCAGGCGATCATCGCTGTTCCAGGTTGTCAGGGAAAAGCGCCATTTTAAAGCGGCAGACGAAAAAAAACCGCGCTGCCTTTCGGGCAGCGTGGCTTTTGATGTGTAAACCTCTGGCTTACCGCGCCTGACAGAAGCGTAGCGAGCGGCAGTGATTTGTGGCCGAGAAGCGCAACCGTGCTGGAGCACGGTGAGCATCGCCGGCCGCAAAGCGCGACGCGCAGTAGCTTATGTCAGGTGCCATCATACGATGGTCAGGGTAACGTCGATATTGCCGCGCGTGGCGTTCGAGTACGGGCAGACGATGTGGGCGGCGGCGACCAGCGCTTCGGCGGCGGCGCGTTCCATGCCTGGCAGCGAGATTTTCAGTTCCACTTCGATGCCGAAACCCGTGTCGATGGCGCCGATGCCGACGTTGCCTTCGATCGACAGGTCCGCCGGCACGGCGATCTTGTCGCGGCCGCCGACGAATTTCATGGCGCCGATGAAGCAGGCCGAGTAGCCGGCGGCGAACAGTTGTTCCGGATTGGTGCCAACGGCGCCATTGCCGCCCAGTTCTTTTGGCGTGGTCAGCTTGACGTCCAGCACATTGTCGGACGATACGGCACGGCCTTCGCGGCCTCCGGTGGCGGTAGCTTGAGCGCGGTACAGGACTTGTTTGATCGACATGATGGTTTTCCTCGTTGAGTTAAATAGTTAACGACTAAATAGTGTGCTACTTGTTTCGTGGGCTGTCGCCCCAGGATCTCCGTCTGCAGAAGCACTTGCCGGCGTCCATGTGCTCAATATATATCGTGTGCTATTTAATTGCAAGCGATTTTATTTCGATGTGGCGCATATTGATGCTTTATTTTGATGCCTTTGTCGCCAGTATTGCCCTTCCATCGCATAATGGCCACCGCCGCTGGCGCCGATAGTTATGCTTGGCCCCACTTCACCCCCCAAGGAAAAATCATGACTAGCCTCTTCTTTATCCTGCGCATCACCCTGGCCACGATGGTCACCTACATCATCGCCATGGCGATTCTGGTCGAGAATTTCTTGCGCTATATCTTCGGGCAGACGGAAGGATTTTTTGTCATCGTTGGCGCGCTGCTGGCCAGCGCCGTCATCACGAATGCGTTTTCCCATGTGCGGCGCGTGCGGCTGATCGCCGGCGCCGTCAATGCCAGCACCCTGTCGAGCCGCCAGCGCCGCCAGATCGAGATTCCGTTCGAGGCGGGCGAGGCCTTCGACATGATCGACGCGGCCATCCGCGAACTGCCGGGCAGCGAAGTGGTCGAAAGCGCGCGCGACAGCCTGCAGGTGCAGGCTAGAGTGCGCCGCGCCGCGCCCTACACGCACACGGGCTTGCCCCGCATGCGCCTGCTGGGCTTCCTCGAGCCGCGGCCGAACCAGATCCTCGCCACCGTCACGCCGAATGGCGAAGCGGGCAGCGTGACCCTGATCTGCGAGCCGGCGCGCAACGCCTGGACCGACTGGTTCCTCGTCGACCATGGCAGCAACCTGGAAAACGCGGAAGCGGTGACGCGGGCGATGACGCGCCGCGTGGCGCAGCGCCGCCGCGGCGAGCAGGCCGAGGCGCGCCAGACGGTGACGGAAAAGGAACTCACGGTGGCCAAGCTGAGCCTGCTGCACGCGCAGGTCGAGCCGCACTTCCTGTACAACACTCTGGCCAGCGCGCAGTTGCTCACGCGCAGCGACCCCGTGCGTGCCGACGAGATGCTCGGTAATCTGATCCTGTATTTGCGCCACTCGCTGCCGCGCACGGAGCAAGCCATGTCGACGCTGGGCACGGAGCTGGAACGGGCGCGCGCCTACCTCGATATTTTGAAAATCCGCATGGGCGGCCGCCTGAACCTGCAGATTGAGGTACCGCAATACCTGCGCCAGGCGGAACTGCCGCCGATGATGCTGCAAACCCTGGTGGAAAACGCCATCAAGCATGGCCTGGAGCCGAAAAGCGGCGGCGGCACCATCTGGATCATGGCGCGCAGCGGCAATGGCACGGTGATCGTCACGGTGGCCGACGACGGCAAGGGGTTCAGCGACGACGGCGCCGGCACGGGCATAGGCCTGCGCAATGTGCGCGAACGCCTGCGCCTGACCTACGGCAATGCCGCCGCGTTTGCCATTGTCGCCAATTTCCCCGATGGCGTGACGGCCACCATCACGGTGCCGGACAGTACGGCGCAAGGAGTTTCCTATGCATAAGCCCGAGATGACCTGCGTCATCGCCGAAGACGAAGCCCTGCTGCGCGATGCGCTGGTGGCCCTGCTGGCCGAAGAGTGGCCGGCACTGCGCATCGTCGCCGCCTGCGACGACGGCGGCGCGGCGCTCGAGGCCATCGCTGCCCTGCGCCCCGACATCGCCTTCCTCGACATTCGCATGCCGGGCTTGACGGGGCTGGAAGTGGCGGCCGGCGCGCTCGAAGCGAGTCCCGCCACGCAGGTGGTGTTCGTCACCGCCTATGACCAGTACGCGATCGATGCCTTCGATAACGGCGCCGTCGATTATTTATTGAAGCCGATAGCCCGCGAGCGCCTGCAGGCGACCTTGCAGCGCGTGCAGGCACGGGCCGGCAAGAGCCAGGCCGGCGACGGCGCGCTGGCCGGCCTGCTGCAGCAATTGAGCAGCGCCTTGCCGGCGGCGGCCAAGTCGCCGCCGCTGGTGTGGCTGACGGCCAGCAGCGGCAAGGATACGCGCCTGATCATGGTGGAAGACATCGCCTATTTTCAGTCCGACACCAAGTACACGGCCGTCATGACGGCCGAGGGCGAGGCGCTGCTGCGCAAGCCGATCCGCGAACTGCTCGACGTGCTCGATCCGGCCATCTTCAAGCAGATCCACCGCTCCACCATCGTCAACATGAAGATGGTGGCGTCGGTCACGCGCGACGAGGTGGGGCGCGGCGCCTTGCGCCTGAAAACGCGGCCGGAAACCCTGGCCGTGAGCCAGCCGTTCATGGCCTTGTTCCGGAATATGTAGGCCGGCTTAGTCAGCCGTCTCGAAACCTTCGAGCACATTGACGACATTGATGCCGATTTCCTTCACCGCATAGCCCCCTTCGAGGATGAAGGCGGTGGGCAGGTTCAGATGCGCGAGGCGTTCGCCCACGCGCAGGTAGTCGCCGCTTTGCAGGGCGAAGTGCGACAGCGGATCGCCGGCGAAAGTATCCACGCCGAGCGAGACCACCAGCGCATCGGGCGCATACATATTGATGCGCAGGCAGGCCGTTTCCAGCGCGGCGAACCAGCTGGCCGTGGTGCTGCCGGCCGGCAGCGGCAAGTTGACGTTGTAGCCGAGCCCCGCGCCGCTGCCCGTTTCATCGGCATGGCCCAGGTAAAACGGATATTCACTGCGCGGGTCGGCATGCACGGAGGCGAACAGCACGTCGTCGCGCTGGTAAAAGATGCTTTGCGTGCCGTTGCCGTGGTGGTAGTCGATATCGAGGATGGCGACCTTGCGGGCGCCGTCGTCGAGCAGATGCTGTGCGGCCAGGGCCGCGTTGTTCAGAAAACAGTAGCCGCCAAAGAAATCGCTGCCCGCATGGTGGCCCGGCGGGCGCGTCAGGGCGAACGTGGCCCGCTCGCCCAGGCGCAACGCGTGCGCCGCGTTGACGGCGCAGTCGGCGCCCGTCTTGGCCGCCGTCCACGTGCCGGCCGTCAGCGGCGTGCCATTGTCCATCGAGTACAGCCCCAGCTTGGCCGTGAAGTCGTCCGGTTCGATGTCGCTGCGCAAGGTGCGCACGGGCCAGACGGATGGCAAGGCGTCCTTGCCCGCGTTGTCGGGATCGAGCGCCAGCCAGTCGTGCCAGGCGTGGCGCAGGAAATGCAGGTAACGCGGCGTGTGGATGCGCTCCAGCGAGGTCAGCGGCACGCCGTGCGGCGTGACGATGCGGCCCAGGTTGCGCCGTCCCAGCTCGGCCACCACCATGTCGGCCCGCTCCGGCGTCTCGAAGCAGGGCACCAGGGTGCCGCGAAACATTTCGAAGCGGCCCCGGTGCTGGCTGTGCAATTCATTGTAGAAGGTCAGCATGGGGGCGCTTTGCGCAAGGTCAGGCTCAGGTGTGCGAACACAGGGTGCTGGCGCGGTAGGCGGCGACGAAATCGTCGAAGCTGCCGGCTGGCGCCGCTTCCATGGCGCGCTGCTCGGCCAGCGAGCTGGCGGCCATCGCGTCGAAATACGCGCTTTGTTCCTGCGTCGCCGGATGCGCGCGGAAGTAGGCGGCGTGGCGTTCGCTCTGGCGCAGGCCGAAGGCGGCGAACGAGCCGCCATTGGCGCGCAGCTCGGCCAATACCTTCGCCGACGGCGTCGCATCCGGGTCGGCCAGCTTGATGGCTTGTGCCGCCAGGCTGTCCGCATGCTGCGTGCCGCCAATGCGCGCATCGAGCAAGGCTGCCACGGGCGCGATGCGCGCCAGCAATTCCTCGCCCCAGGCCTGCAGGGTGATCTCTTCGCCATCGCGGCGCAGGGTGAGGCCCGGCTTGCGGCCTTCCTTGACGGTGCGGGCGAAATTGTTCGTGTAGCAGGCGCTTTGCTCGGCCGAGATGGGACCGCTGTCGTCGAGCGCGCAGAACAGCAAAAACGCGTCGAGGAAGCGGCCCGTTTCCAGGCTGATGCCGACCGGTTCGAACGGGTCGACATCCATGCAGCGCACTTCGATGTATTGCACGCCGCGCAGACACAGGGCCTGGATCGGGCGCTCGCCCGTGCGGATCACGCGTTTCGGGCGGATGGTCGAATAGTATTCATTCTCGATCTGCAGCACGTTGGTGGACAACTGGATCCACTCGCCATCCTTCTTTGTGCCCAGCGCCGCATACGGCGGATACGGGTCGTTGACGGCGTGCGTGAGCGCGTTGACGTAGTCTTCCAGGCTGTTTTCGTGCGGGCGCAGGCCGGACTGGGCATCGTTCTGGTAACCGAGGTCGCTCATGCGCAGGCTGGTGGCGTAGGGCAGGAACAATGTGTCGTCGGACAGGGTGTCGAGCTTGTGCGCGCGGCCGCGCAGGAAACCGGCGGACAGGGCCGGCGAAGCGCCGAACAGGTACATCAACAGCCAGCTGTAGCGGCGGAAATTGCGGATCGTCGCCAGGTAGCTTTCCGACTGCACGTCTTTCGGCGTGGCGGCCGCGTGGGTCGGGCTGGCGCTGGTGTCCGGGTTGTTGGCCAGCACTTGCCACAGCTGTTCGTCGAGCGAATAGTTGTAATGGATGCCGGCGATGCATTGCATGGCTTTGCCGTAACGCAAGGCCAGGCCGCGCCGGTAGACGTGCTTGAGCATGCCCATGTTGGAGCTGCCGTAGTTGGCGATCTCGATTTCCGCTTCGGGCGGCAGCTGGCACGGCATCGACTGGCTCCACAGCAACTCGTTGCCCAGGCGGCTGTAGGCGTGGCGGTGCACGGTGTCGAGCTTGTCGAGCGTGACGCCGATGTCGGCTTCGGCCGGGGTGATGAATTCGAGCAGCGCTTCGGCGTAGTCGGTGGTGATTTCTGGGTGCGTCAGCGCCGAACCCAGGGCGGCGGGGTGGGGCGTGGAAGCCAGATGGCCGGCGTGGTCGACGCGCAGGGTTTCACGCTCGATGCCGCGCAAGCCGCCCAGCAGCGCGCGGTTGGCATCTTCAGTCAGCAATGCCAGGCGGCGAGTCAACAGGTTGGGCAATTTGAGCTTCCTTTCTTGTGCAGCATATAAATAATTTGTGCTGAGATTAACCGAATTTTGGCAAATGCGTCGGCGCCGGCCCAAAAAACGCCGCGTCGCCAGCGTCCGCCCCGCACAAGGGGGGCGGCGCTTCGGTCAGGAATTCGCTTGATATTTTAACAAACTGCGGGGGATCTGGCGCGTTGCCGGATCAAGTCCCGCGCACGTGGATGGGTCAGCCCAGGCGGGCGCCGCTGACTCTTTCGATGCCGGCCAGGTCGCGCCAGCTTTGCACTTTGCTGTAGCCGGCAGCGGCCAGCAGTTCGCGCACCTGGGCCGCCTGGTCATAGCCGTGTTCCATCAGCAGCCAGGCGCCGGACGCCAGGTGGCGCGCGGCGCCGGAGACGATGGTGCGCAGGGCCGACAGGCCATCCGCATGGTCGGTCAGCGCGCCCGTCGGCTCGAAGCGCAAATCGCCTTCGGCCAGGTGGCGGTCGCCGCTGGCGATGTAGGGGGGATTCGAGACGATCAGGTCGAACTTTTCCGTGCCCAGCGCTTCGAACCAGTCGCTGGCCATGAAGGTGATGTTGACGCCGTTGGCGCTGGCGTTGCGGCGCGCCACGGCCAGCGCTGTGCTGCTCACGTCCAGGGCCGTGACGACGGCATCGGGCCGCGTATGCGCCAGGGCGACGGCGATGGCGCCGCTGCCCGTGCCCATGTCGAGCACCCTTCCGCCGGGCGGCAGGCGCTCGAGCGCCAGTTCCACCAGCACTTCCGTGTCGGGGCGGGGGATCAGTACGGCGTCGTTGACTTCGAACGGCAGGCCGAAAAATTCGCGCTGGCCGACGATGTAGGCGATCGGCTCGCCCTGCAGGCGGCGCGCCAGCAAGCCTGATAAACGTTCTGCTTCAACGGGAGTGAGTACACGCTCCGATTGCGTAATCAGGCTCACGCGCGACAGGCCCAGCGCGTGGCCCAGCAGGATGCGGTTGTCGAGCGGATCGAGCAGGGGTCGGATTTGCAGGGCGCCGACAGTGCTGCCGGCGGGGATCAGTGTTTCTGGCATAGATAAATGGCTATTGTTTGCGACGCAGCAAGGTCCACAGCATGGCGATGGCGAAGATGGCGAACCAGGCGAATGCCCATTGGGGAATCGACAGGCCGAGGAAGGGCTCGCCGGCGTTTTCGCAGGCGCCGTACGATTCAAACATGAAGGGCATGAGTTCGGCCGTGAAGACCTTGTTCAGCGCCGTTTCCACCGGGTCGATGCCGCAGGAGAAGCCGGGGTTGGCCAGCACATACAAATGCTTGGCGCCCACGCCCAGGCCGCCCAGGGCCGCCAACACACCGATGCCGGCGCCGATTTTCGGACGGTTGGCCGCCGCACCGGCCAGGCAGGCGATGCCGATGGCGAGGAACAGGTAGCGCTGGATCACGCACAGCGGGCACGGCGCCATGTTCATGGCATGCTGCAAATACATGGCCACACCCAGCATCAGGAAACACAGGGCGGCGATCAACAGGAGGACGGTGCGTGAATTTTTCATGGGCGACACGGTGAGGTGGATGGAATCGAGCTGGTCATTTTCGCACAAGGCTGGTTTTTTATTGCTTAGCCGCTACTTAAAGCTGTCGGATTACGCGCTGCGCGCTAAGCCGACCTACAAACTCGGTAGGTCGGCTTAGCGTAGCGTAAGCCGACAACAACGGTGTCAGCGTTTAATCGCCCAAGGCAGCCAGCAGTTCCGCCTGGTGCTCTGCCGCCAGCGCATTCGTCAAGTCCGTCAAATCCCCATCCATGATGAAGTCCAGCTTATATAAGGTCAGATTGATGCGGTGATCCGTCAGCCGGCCTTGCGGGAAATTATACGTGCGGATGCGCTCGCTGCGGTCGCCCGAGCCGATCAGGCTCTTGCGCGTGGCCGCTTCCTTCGACTGCTGCTCGCGCAGTTGCACGTCCTTGATGCGCGCGGCCAGCACTTTCATCGCCTGCGCCTTGTTCTTGTGCTGGCTGCGGTCATCCTGGCATTCGACCACGATGCCGGTTGGCAAGTGGGTGATGCGCACGGCGGAATCCGTCTTGTTGATGTGCTGTCCACCGGCGCCCGAGGCGCGGTAGGTGTCGATGCGCAGGTCGGCCGGGTTGATGTTGACGTCTTCCACCTCGTCCGCTTCCGGCATCACGGCCACCGTGCAGGCGGAGGTGTGGATGCGACCCTGCGTTTCCGTGGCCGGCACGCGCTGCACGCGGTGGCCGCCCGACTCGAATTTCAGTTTCGAATACGCGCCATTGCCCACCACGCGCACGATCACTTCGCGGTAGCCGCCCAGATCGGAGTCGGATGCCGACACAAGTTCCACCTGCCAGCGGTTGCGCTCGGCAAAGCGCGTGTACATGCGTAATAAATCACCGGCGAACAGGGCTGATTCATCGCCGCCCGTGCCCGCGCGAATTTCCAGGAAGATATTGCGCTCGTCATTGACATCCTTCGGCAGCAGCATGGTTTGCAATTCGCGTTCCAGCCGCGTCATGGTGGCCTTGGCCGTCTCGATTTCTTCCTGGGCAAATTCCTTCATGTCCGGGTCGGACAACATCTCTTGCGCTGTCGTAATATCGTTGCCCGCTTCCTGGTAGGAATGGTACAGCGCCACCAGCGGGCCCAGTTCGGCATGCTCGCGCGTCATCTTGCGGTAGCTGTCCATGTTCGACGTGGCGTCCGGGTGCATCAGCAGTTCGTCGAGTTCGACCAGGCGGTTCGCCAGTTGATCGAGTTTGGCCAGCATGGATGGTTTCATAGCGATTCGCGGTAAAAGAGTGTAGGGATGGTGCGGGTCCGGCACGCCCGGCAGGCGGGCAAGGGGGCGGCCGCGCGGGCGGCCAGCGGGGCTGCGCTAACGGCGGGGGCGGAACAGTTTCGGCAGCAGGGTGACCAGCTGCTTGCGCTCGTCGCCTTGCGCGTGGTGCAGCGCCTGCTGCGGGCCGTGCAGGAACTTGGCCGTCAAGCCTTTCGACAGCGCTTCCAGGACGGCGTCGATGTCGGCGCCCTTGGCCAGCATCTTGCGCGCCCGTTCCACTTCCAGCAGGCGCAGCGCTTCGCTGTTTTCATGCAAATGCTGGATGACGGGCACCATGGCGCGGTCATCGACCCAGCTCATGAACGATTGCACGCGCGTCTCGATGATGGCTTCCGCTTGCGCCACGGCTGCTTGCCGGCTTTCCAGGCCCGTCTGCACGACCTTGCCCAGGTCGTCGACCGTGTACAGGAAGACGTCGTTCAAACGCCCTACTTCCGCTTCGATGTCGCGCGGCACGGCCAGGTCCACCATGAACATGGGCTTGTGGCGGCGTGCCTTGATGGCGCGCTCGACCAGGCCCAGGCCCAGCAACGGCAAGGACGATGCCGTGCACGAGATGACGATGTCGAACTGGTGCAGCTGCTCCGGCAGGTCCGCCAGGCGGATGGCCTTGCCGTTGAAGCGGTGCGCCAGTTCCTCGCCCCGTTCCATGGTGCGGTTGGCAATGGTGATGCTTTTCGGGTTTTGCGCCGCGAAGTGCGTGGCGCACAATTCGATCATTTCGCCGGCGCCGATGAACAGCACGTTCTGCTCGGCGATCTTGTCGAAGATGCGTTGCGACAGGCGCACGGCGGCCGCCGCCATGGACACGCTGTGGGCGCCGATTTCCGTGCTGCTGCGCACTTCCTTGGCGACGGAAAAGCTGCGCTGGAACAATTGGTGCAGATACGTGCCCAGCCCGCCCGCCTCGTCGGCCGTGCGGATGGCGTCCTTGATCTGCCCCAGGATCTGCGTTTCGCCCAGCACCATCGAATCGAGCCCGGAGGCGACGCGGAAGGTGTGGCGCACGGCATCGTGCTGCGGCAGCATATATAAGTGGGGGCGCAGCTCGCTGTAGTTGAGCTTGTGATAGTCGGCCAGGAAATGCGCGCCCGCGTCGAGCGGATTGGGCACGTGGCTGGCCGCATACAGCTCGGTGCGGTTGCAGGTCGACAGGATGGCCGCTTCGTCGTTGTCGCGCAAGTCGATGCGCTGGAACCAGGTGCGCGCCGCCATCACCGCCGAACCCAAGTGCTCAGGCGCAAACGCCAGCTGTTCGCGGAGCGACACTGGGGCGGTGGTATGGTTGAGGCCGACGGCGAGCAGTTGCATTTCAGGGCTGTTGGGATGACTTATGCCGACATTATAGCGCTTTGTGCCCGCGCTTTGAGCAGGTCAGCCGTTTGCCGCCGTTCAGCCACCCAGTTTTTCCAGGCGATAACCGTAGCTGTAGACGGGCACCAAGCGGTAGCCGTGTTCCGGTTTCAGCTGCAGCTTGTTGCGCACGCGCGAGACGTGGGTATCCATGGTGCGCGAGGGCAGGGCCGTATCGCGTTGCCACACGGCTTCGTGGATGTAGGCGCGCGACAGGGGACGGCCCAGATTGCGGAAAAACAGCAGCGCCAGTGCGAATTCCTTGTGCGTCACGTCCAGTACTTCGCCATCGCGCAACAGGCGGCCGGGGCGGGTTTCAAACGTGTAATGACCGAATTGCAGGTACTCGGCGCCATTCTGGGCCGGGTAGGCCACGCGCAGCAGCGCCTGGGTACGCAAGGTCAGTTCGCTGCGGCGCAGGGGCTTGATCATGTAGTCGTCGGCGCCGGCCGTCATGCCCGCCACCACGTCGTCTTCGCCGGAACTGTTGGTCATAAACAACACGGGTGCCTTGGGTGCCAGTTTTTCCCGGGCACGGCGCAAGACTTCGGCACCGTCCAGATCGCTCACATGCCAGTCGAGGATGAGCATGTCGCAACTGTCCTTGCGCAGTTGCCCCAGCATTTCCTTGCCACTCTGAAACTCGTGGCAAGCGTGGCCGGCGGCGGTGAGCACCTGGCAGATCAGTTCTGCCTGGCTATGGTCGCTATCGAGTACGGCAATTCGCATAATGGGCTGGAGTGTGTAGCAACAAACAGACGGTCCGCTCTGCTTATCGTAATGTTAAGGAATGCTCAAGTGAAATATAACAGAGATTGCAACTGTGTCCAGTGAAATCGGCAGCGCAGGCCTTTACGTTACACTTGTTCATCTACCCTTACTCGCGGAGAAACGGCCATGCCAGACAAGAGTACTACCGATTGGACCCTGATACCGGGCAACCATGCGGACATCGAGCAAGTGCGCGAGCGTTGCCGGCGCCTGGTGCAGCGGCGTGCCATGATGTCGGCGGGCGCCTCGGCCATCCCCATTCCCGGCATCGACCTGATGTCCGACGTGGGCCTGTTTTCCATGCTGATCAATGATATCAACCACGAATTCGGTCTCACGCCCGAGCAGATCGAGCGGTTGAACCCGCAGTTCAAAATGATGGCCTACCGCGCGGCGGTGGGCATGGGTGGCATGCTGGTGGGAAAGCTAGTGTCGCGCGAACTGATCCTCCACCTGCTCAAGCGCAGTGGCGTCAAGATTGCCACCAAGCAGGTGGCGCGCTTCGTGCCGTTCGCCGGCCAGGCGGTGGCGGCAGCCATTGGCTACGCCGTGTTTCGCCAGATCGGCAACCAGCACGTGAACGCCTGCGCCGCGGTGGCGCAGGAATTGCTCACGGTCAGGCCGGATTAACGCTTACGCGTCCGGCAGCACCACGTTGACGTCGAGCACCTCCAGGTTGCCCTGGCGGTCCAGCGAGATCTTGATGTCGTCGGCATTCACCTTGGTGTACTTGGAAATGACGGCGATCAATTCCTTGTGCAGGGCGGGCAGGAAGTCCGGACCATCGCGTCCGCTGCGTTCGCGGGCGATGATGATCTGCAGGCGTTCCTTGGCCGCGGTGGCCGTCTTCGGCTTGGGGGGGAACAGGAAAGAAAGCAAGGCCATATCACTTCGCCCCAAAAATGCGCTGGAGTAATCCAGGCTTTTCATAGTTGGTAAAGCGCAACTCGACATCTTCGCCGAGGAAACGCGAGACCACGTCTTCATAGGCTTGCGCCACGTCCGTGCCCGTGAAGTGGATGGCCGGATTGCCCTGGTTCGAGGCAGCCAGCACTTGCTCCGATTCCGGAATGATGCCCACCAGCGGGATGCGCAGGATTTCCTGCACGTCCTGGTAGGACAGCATTTCATCCGATTCCACGCGTTTCGGCGAGTAGCGGGTGATCAGCAAATGTTCCTTGACCGGTTCGCCGCCTGTCTGCGCACGGCGCGACTTGGCTTGCAGGATGCCGAGGATGCGGTCCGAATCGCGCACCGACGACACTTCCGGGTTGGTGACGATGATGGCTTCGTCGGCAAACGTCAGCGCCATCAGCGCGCCATGCTCGATGCCGGCCGGCGAATCGCAGATGATGAACTCGAAACCCATGTTGATCAGGTCGTTCAACACGCGTTCCACGCCTTCTTCCGACAAGGCATCCTTGTCGCGCGTTTGCGAGGCGGGCAGGATGAACAGGTTGTCGCAGTGCTTGTCCTTGATCAAGGCCTGGTTCAGCGTGGCCTCTTTGTTGATCACATTGATCAGGTCGTAGACGACGCGGCGTTCGCAACCCATGATCAGGTCGAGGTTACGCAGGCCCACGTCGAAGTCGAGCACGGCTGTCTTGTGGCCGCGCATGGCCAGGCCAGTGGAAAAACTGGCGCTAGAGGTCGTCTTGCCGACACCGCCCTTGCCGGACGTCACAACAATAATTCTTGCCACAAATAATCCTTTTCAGATATCTCTTGAATTGTGCAGCTTAAGAGCGGTTCACAGGAGTGACCGGATTGACAGAGTGTATATCGATTCTGTCGCCAGCCAAACGAATTTGCGCGGGTCCGCGCGCCATTTCCGCAGGGAAACCATCCTCGAACGTGCGGTACACGCCGGCGATCGAGACCAGTTCCGGTTCCATGGCCAGCGCGAAGATGCGGGCCTGGGCATTGCCCGAGGCGCCGGCCAGCGCGCGGCCGTACAGCGAGGAATATACGTGGATGCTGCCGTCGGCGATGATTTCGGCGCCATTGTTGACGACGGCGGTAATGATCAGGTCGCAGCCGCGCGCATAAATGCGCTGGCCGGCCCGCACGGGCGTGTCGATCACCATCACCTGTGCGTCGGCGCCGGACTGGGCGGCGGCCGTGGGCGTATCCTTGGGACCATCCTTGGGCGGCGCATCGTCGCGCGTCTTGCCGCTGTCAAGGCTCAAGCCTTGCGCCAGGATGGCGTCATACATGTCGGCCGGCGCATTGCGCACGGCCACGGCATTCAAACGGTATTTTTTCAGCAGGGCCACGAGGGCGGCCCAGTCGATGGGCACGCTGCCGGGCGGCAAGGCCGCCACGTCCAGCACGGCCAGGTCGTCCTCGAAAAAGTCGGCCACGCCTCCCGTCATGTCGCGCAGGGCGGCATCGAGTGCCTGCGTATCGGCGCTATGCAGAATGGCGGAGACAGCAACGACGGTGGAAATCTTGATTTCGATAGGCTTCTGCGACGGGCTTTTGGACATAAACATTTATCAAAGTGAAACTGCGGCAGGCCAGATGTTCCGTACGGCAACAATGGGAGCAGTAAATTTCTTGCATTCTACTGCAAAAAAATCAGCATCAGGGGCCTGGCGCGTGCTATTCCGCAGGGCAACACCTACTTCATGTCAAAAAAAACGGACGGCGCCCCGGAAAACCGGGGCGCCGCTCTGAAAGCAGCCGAGAATGCGCCCTGACGGCGCTGTCCTGGATCAAGCTGCGCGCATCTGCCGCGCCGCCGCGACCATATTCTTTAAAGCCGCCTCCGTTTCCGCCCAGCCCCGCGTCTTCAGGCCGCAGTCCGGGTTGACCCATAACTGGGCTGGTGGAATGACGGCGATGCGGAAGGTGCGCGTGGCCCAGTCCAGGTAGGCGTCCCACTGGCCGCGGCGCAGCGGCAAGCCTTCGCGCATGGCCGGCTCGTCGATCTGGATGATGCCGATGCCAGCCGTTTCCAGATCCTGGACTTCATCGCGGATGGCCAGGGCCAGCTGCAGCGCCGTGGCGGCGCGCGGCTGGTCGTCGCGCACGAACGACCATTGCAAGATCGTCACCGGGCCCGTCAGCATGCCCTTCATCGGTTTATTGGTCAGGCTTTGCGCGTGCACCGTCCAGGCCACCGTCATGGCGGCCGGGCGCTGCACGTCGCCGTAAATGACGGGCGGTTTCACACAGCGCGAGCCGTACGATTGCACCCAGCCGTGGCGCGTGAAGATAAAACCGTCCAGTTGCTCGCCAAAGTAGTCGACCATGTCGTTGCGTTCCGCCTCGCCATGCACGAGCACGTCCAGGCCCAGCGCTTCCTGGCGTCCCACAGCGTGGGCGATTTCGGCGCGCATCTGTGCTTCATACTCGGCGGATCCAAGTTCGCCCCGCTTATGGCTGGCGCGGCGGCTGGCAATGGCCTGACGGAAAGTGGCCAATGCGGCCAGTGCGCTGTCATCGGGGTGGCCTTCAAGCGCATCCTTGAGAACGGCGATTTCCGACAGTTTTTCCGTGGCGAACGCCAGCCAGGTCTTGATTTCGCTATCGAGCTCCGTCTCGGCCGCCAGGCTGAACGGCACGTGCAGCAAGGAGCATGACGGCGCCAGCCACAGGTGGCCATTGCGCTTGGCCGCCAGCGGCCGCAGCACGGCCAGGGCTGCGTCGAGGTCGGTGCGCCAGATATTGCGGCCATCGACGATACCGACCGACAAGACTTTATGCGCGGGCAGCCAGTCCGTCACGCTGGTCAGTTCATGCGGCGCGCGGATGCCGTCCACATGCAGGCCGGCCACGGGCAGGCGGCAGGTCAGGCTGAGGTTTTCTTCCAGCGGCGAGAAATACGTGGCCAGCAGGATATTCACGCCCACCTGGTTCAGCTGCCAATACGTGCTCTCGAAGGCGCTGCGCCAGGCGCTGGGCAAGTCCAGGCCCAGGATCGGTTCGTCCAGCTGCACCCACGTCACGCCTTGCTGTTTCAGGCGGTCGAGCAGAGCGCCGTAGACGGGCAGCAATTGTTCCAGCAGGGCCAGACGGTCGAAGCCTGACTCGTCCGGCGTCTTTTCCTTGCCCAGCCAGAGGAAGGTGAGGGGGCCGATCAGGGCCGCCTTGACCTGGTGACCGAGCGCCTGCGCTTCGGCCACTTCCGCCAGCAGGCGCTCGCCAGCGAGAGAAAATCGGGTCTGCGGCGACAGTTCGGGCACCAGGTAATGGTAATTGGTGTCAAACCACTTGGTCATTTCCAGCGCGGCAGTGCCGGCGGCGTTGCTACGGTGCGCGTGGCCGCAGTCCGCATGCTCCGCATGCGTTGCTTCACCGCGCGCCATCGTGAAGTAGCGCGCCAGGGGCGATTGCTCCGGCGTGAAGTTGAAACGCGCCGGTTCGCAGCCCAGCAGCTGGATATGGTTGGCCACCTGGTCATACAAGGCGAAGTCGCCCACGGTCACGTAATCAAGCCCGGCATCGCGTTGCAAGGCCCAGTGGCGCGCCCGCAATTGCTGGGCCGTCGCTTCCAGGGCCGCCTCCGACACCTCGCCGCGCCAGTGGCTTTCCAGCGCCAATGTCAGCTCACGCGCGGCGCCGATACGGGGAAAGCCAAGGATGTGGGTACGAATGGTCATGATGTCATCGAGATTTAATGTGAATGCGCTAGAGTGTGCGGCAACTTGAACTATAATCAAAACGAAACATTTTGCCGAATAACATGAAAATAATTCACGCACAGAATCCATTTCCCCGATGCTAGAAATCCGTCACCTGCGCACCTTGAGTGCCCTGCGTTCGTCCGGCAGCCTGGTGCGCGCCGCGCAGCTGCTCAACCTGACCCAGTCGGCCCTGTCGCACCAGATCCGTTTGCTCGAAGAGCGCTACAAGGCGCCCCTGTTCGAGCGCAAGTCGATGCCGATCGCGTTTACGGCCACGGGCAGCCGGTTGCTGGAGCTGGCCGACAAGCTGCTGCCCGAGATCGAGCTGGCCGAGCGCGACGTGGCGCGCCTGTCGCAGGGGGACAAGGGGCAGTTGCGCGTGGCGCTCGAATGCCATACCTGTTTCGATTGGCTCATGCCCGTGATGGATGCGTTCCGCCAGCGCTGGCCGGAAGTGGAGATCGATCTTGTCTCCGGCTTTCACAGCGAACCGGCGGACTTGCTGCGTTCGGGCGAGGCGGACCTCGTGATCGGTTCGCCGTATGGCGCCGATTTCACCGTGTTCCCCCTGTTCCGCTTTGAAATGCTGGTGGTGATGGCGCAGAAGCACCGGCTGCAGGCGCAGCGCCGGCTGGTGGCGGCCGACTTTACGGGCGAGACCCTGATTACCTATCCGGTGCCGGAAGAACGCATCGACCTGATCCGCGAAGTGCTGCGGCCCGCCGGCATCCAGTTTGAACGTCGCACGGCCGAATTGACGGTCGCCGTGCTGCAGCTGGTGGCGAGCCGGCGCGGCATTGCCGCCTTGCCGAACTGGGCCATCAAGAATTACGTCGATTACGATTATGTGGTGGCGCGCCCGGTGGGCGAGCACGGCTTGTGGAGCGATTTGTACGTGTCCGTGCCGGACCACCTGCAGGACAAGGCGTATGTGCGCGATTTCGTCGGCGTGATACGCGAGCAGTGCGCGGCCTCGCTCGACGGTATCAAGTTGTTGTCCTGATCAACGTTGAATTGGAAACAAACCAACAGCAAAGCTTGATAAATATCAAGGTTCAGCAATGAACCACCGCTTACAGTTGAGCACTGTGCGGCGCAACATGGCGCTGCCTACTCTTTGGGGAGGAACACTATGTTTTCATTTTCCGAGCAATGGGCACTGGCCGGCAAGGCCGTGGTGGAAGCACAATTGATCAGCGCGCAAGCGTATGCCCAGGCCGCCGTCGACAGCGGCGCCAGCGTCCTGGAATTGCAGCTAGATGCGGCCCGCGCGGCGCTGGCGGCCGCTACGGTAGCGGGCAATCAGCTGCTGTCCGCGAAGGATACGCAAGCGCTGCTGCAACTGTCGCGCACGCAGTCGCAACTGGCCATCGAACGCATCGGTGCATATAACCGTCAGGCAAAGGATGTTGCTCAGGAAACCCAGGAGAAATTCGATACTGTGACAAAGGGTGAGTTTGCTGCATCGCGTCAAAAAATTGACGAGCTGTTGCAGGTGGTAAAGCAAACGCCCGTGCCCCTGATTATTCCCTTCAATAATTTTCTAAAAACCACTTTCGGCGGCGCCGATGAAGGGTATGATAAAAATAAAAATACGCGTCCTGCTCGCCAGGCCTGAGCGTGTTGCGGCCCGGCAGCGGCTATCCGCCGCGCCAGGCCGCCCGCCGCCACCGCAAGCAGGCTGTCATCGCCGCCGCCTGCGGTGCGGCGCTGGAACTGCGGCGCATGCCGCGCTAGAATGAAACACAGCTTGCTGTGTCTTCCCGGATTCTCATTGGATTGTATTAACACCTTGACCTTGGCCCTCGTGGCCTGCTTATCGGAGAAATAAATGGATGATGTCGTAATCGTGGCCGCCGGCCGTACCGCAGTCGGCAAATTCGGTGGCAGTCTGGCCAAGATTCCTGCGTCCGAATTGGGCGCGCATGTAATCAAGGGCTTGCTGGCACAAACCGGCATCGACCCGAACCTGATCGGCGAAGCGATCCTGGGCCAGGTACTGACGGCCGCCGTCGGCCAGAACGCCGCGCGCCAGGCCGTCATCAAGGCTGGCCTGCCTAGCTCCATCCCGGCATTTACCATCAACAAGGTATGCGGCAGCGGCCTGAAGGCCACGCACCTGGCGGCGCAAGCGATCAAGTGCGGCGACGCCAACATCATCATCGCCGGCGGCCAGGAAAACATGAGCGCTTCGCCGCACGCGATGAACGGCTCGCGCGACGGTTTCCGCATGGGCGACTTCAAGATGATCGACACCATGATCGTCGACGGCCTGTGGGACGTGTACAACCAGTATCACATGGGCATCACGGCGGAAAACGTCGCCAAGAAATACGAAGTGACGCGCGCCGAGCAGGATGAGTTCGCGCTGCAGTCGCAACTGAAGGCGGAAGCGGCGCAAAAGGCGGGCAAGTTCAAGGATGAAATCCTGCCGCTGGAAATCGCCAACAAAAAAGGCACCGTCGTCTTCGACAGCGATGAATACATCAAGCCTGGTTCGACCCTGGAATCGCTGGCCGGCCTGCGTCCCGCGTTCGCCAAGGACGGTACTGTCACGGCCGGCAACGCGTCGGGCCTGAACGACGGCGCCGCCGCCGTGATCATGATGTCCGCCTCGCAAGCGAAGGAACTGGGCTTGAAGCCGCTGGCGCGCATCAAGGCCTACGCATCGTCGGGCCTGGACCCGGCCGTCATGGGCATGGGCCCCGTCTCCGCATCGCGTCTGTGCCTGAAAAAAGCCGGCTGGACGCATGAAGAGCTGGACCTGATGGAAATCAACGAAGCGTTTGCCGCGCAAGCGATTGCCGTGAACAAGGAAATGGGCTGGGATACCAGCAAGATCAACGTGAACGGCGGCGCGATTGCCATCGGCCACCCGATCGGCGCCTCCGGCGCGCGCATCCTGGTCACCCTGATCCACGAAATGATCCGCCGCGACGCCAAGAAAGGCCTGGCTGCCTTGTGCATCGGTGGCGGCATGGGTGTTGCTTTAGCGATCGAGCGGGATTAAGCGCTAGCACGAACCCAGGCTGTTGCGCATACCGTGCGGCGGCCTGGTTTGATGCGGTACGCCGCCGTCATGCAGCGGTTTTGGACTGCTTTATTTAAATAATTAACTTTTTAGCAACAGAACGACACTGAGGGGATGAAAATGGCAAGAGTTGCATTGGTAACTGGTGGCATGGGTGGTCTGGGCGAAGCGGTGTGTTTCAAGTTGGCCGCGCTCGGCTATCGCGTGGTGACCACATATTCCCCAGGCAATCCGAAGGTCGCTGACTGGCTGGCGACGACGAAGGACATGGGCTATGACTTCAAGGCATATCCGTGCGACGTGGCCGACTACGATTCGGCGGCCGCCTGCGTGGCTGCCGTGGAAAAGGACATCGGTCCTGTCGACGTGCTGGTGAATAACGCCGGCATCACGCGCGACATGACGTTCAAGAAGATGGACAAGCCGAACTGGGATGCCGTGATGGGCACCAACCTCGATTCCGTCTTCAACATGACCAAGCCTGTCTGCGACGGCATGGTGGAACGCGGCTGGGGCCGCATCATCAATATCTCGTCCGTGAATGGCCAGAAGGGCGCCTTCGGCCAGACCAACTATTCGGCCGCGAAAGCCGGCATGCATGGTTTCACCAAGTCGCTGGCGCTGGAAGTGGCGCGCAAGAACGTCACCGTCAACACCATCTCGCCAGGCTACATCGGCACCAAGATGGTCATGGCGATTCCGCAGGAAGTGCTCGACAGCAAAATCATCCCGCAAATTCCGATGGCGCGCCTGGGCAAGCCGGAAGAAGTGGCCGGCCTGGTGGCTTACCTGGCTTCCGATGAAGCGGCGTTCGTCACGGGCGCCAACATCTCGATCAACGGCGGCCAGCACATGTCGTAATCGTTGTTGAGGTAAAACAGAAAAGACAGCTGCGGCTGTCTTTTTTTATGCTTGCCAGCAAAACAAGGAGATCGCCGGATTTGCCTTAGAATCAGTATTTCTCCAATGCATCATCTCCATGACCCTTGTTCCTGTCTTGCGCCGCGCCAGCGTGGCCGCCATCCTTTTCCTGGGCGCCAGCGTGGCCCAGGCCAGCGTCGCCTTCCACGTCACGGTGACTACCGAGCGCGTCAACCAGCCTGGCGTGAAAACCAGCTTGCCCGCGCGCGCTATGCAGGAAAGCGATGTCGTGCTGGGGCCTCATTACCTGAGCGTGCGTGATGGCAAGAGCCTGTCCGTGCTCGACTTTGCCACGCGCCGCCGCCACCTGATCGATCTGGCGGCATCCACCTACGATAGCTATTCGCTGTTCGACGTGGCGGGCTTTCGCCGCATCGAGATCGCGCACCGCCAGGGCATGGCCGGCGCGCTCCAGGCTGGCGGCTTGCAGGCTCACGTCACGCTGCCCGTGTATGAAGAGCAAGCGCTGTCCGTGCCGGCGGCCAGGCGGCGCAATGCGCTGGCGCCGCACGTGCTCGACGGTGCCGTGCTGTGGTCGCTCGACGGACAGCCCCTGCTGCGCCTGGGCATAGCCGGCAGCCCCGTCAGCGGTGACGAGGCCACGGCGTTTGCCCAGTACCTGCGCTACACCTGGGGTGGCCACCCGCTGGTGCTGAAGATGCTGGCCGGCGGCAAGCGCCTTCCTGCCGACTTCACCTTGCACTACCAGGAGGTGGGCGGCACGGTGACGCGGCATTTCCGCATCAGCCGGCTTGTCATGGATGCGCCCGCCACATATTCTCTGGCCGCCTACCGGCCCCGTCCGCTGGAGGCCGATGCGTCCCCGCTCGAGCGCGTGCTGGCGCAGGCGGCGCGCTTGCCGCCGCTGGGACCCCAGGCGGCCCAGGCACATCTCGCGCTGCGGGCCGAAGCGGAAAAGCTCTTTGCCGCGGAAAAGCCCTTCGAGGCTTTCTTGACCATGCTGGAAGACCATTTTTCCACGGGCGAACTGGTCGACAAGCTGTCGCCCCAGCAGATACGGGCCATGCAGGAGTGCGAGCCCATCCACGATCTGACGCGGGGGCTGCTGGCCAAGGACCAGGAGGGCATCGCGGCCGCGCTGGCTACCGTGCAGGAATTGAGGAAGCAAACGGGGCTGGAGCAGCCCGTATTGGCCTTGTTCGAGGGAAATTTGCGTGCCAAGCTGGGGCAGTGGCCGGCAGCGACCGCGCTGTATTTGCAAGTGCTGCAGGCAAAACCGCATATGGCCGCCGTGTACCAGGACCTGGGTGACGCCTTGCTGGCGCAATTCGATGCGCCGAACGCCTGGCGCAGCTGGGATGCGGGGCGTGCCATGGCGCCGTCGCTGCGGCAATTTCGCAAGGTCGACGATTTGGAGCGCAGCCTGCTGCACGATTATCCCGCCTTCTTTGCCGAAGGCACGACGCTTCCGCCTGAAGGTCAGCCCAGCACCAGCCGCCCGGCCAGCAAGACGAAGACGGTGGGCAGCACGAACTTGCCGTAAGGCGAGGGTTTACCACGCAGGCGGCGCGCCAGGCGCGCGGCCAGCACGGCGTACAGGGCATCGAACAGCAGGCCCACCAGCACCAGCACGGCACCCAGGCGCAGGTATTGCATGCCGACCTGCTCGCTGCCGACGACGAATTGCGGCAGGAACATGCTGCAAAACAACAGTGCCTTCGGATTGAGCAGATTCGTCAGGAAGCCGCGCACCAGGCTGGCGCGGGCGCCATGCGCCGTGGCGGGGGCAGCTGCTCCCTGTGCCGTTTTGCTCGACAGGGCCGACTGCAGCAGGCGCAGCGCCAGGTACAGCAGGTAGGCGGCGCCCGCCCATTTGACCCACTGCAAGGCTTGCGGATGCGTCACCATCAATGCCGCCAGGCCCGCGCCCGACAGCGCCACGTGCACGGCGCGCGCGCCGGCAATGCCCATGGCCGTCACCAGCGCCGTGGCCACGCCGCGCGCGGCGCCCGTCGCCAGCACCAGCGCCATGTCGGGGCCCGGTAATAAAAAGGCGCCAGCCAGTGCCAGCAGGTACATCAGGAAGGTAGAATCGGACATGGCTCGGTCGAAAAGAAAGCGGGAGCATGCGCACGGTGCGGCCTGCTCGCCGGTATCCCATTATGTTCTTGCTGTGATGAAATGTGCTTGCTTTTCCTGCCTCGCATGCCCTAGTATTAGGGTAGATTCCACTCTTATAAAAATAAAAATTAGATGAAAATTTCAGAAGTTAGCCTCGACGCCACCGATTTACAGATACTCAGGCTGTTGCAGGATGAAGGACGGCTGTCGAATGCGCGCCTGGCCGAGCGCTTGAAACTGAGCGAAACCCCCGTCTGGCGCCGTTTGCGCCGCCTGGAAGAGGAAGGTTTTATTACCGGCTACCAGGCTTTGCTCAACCGCAAGAAGCTGGGCATCGGCCTGGTGGCGTTTGTGCGCGTCGTGTTTGCCAACCATGGCGGCGAACAGCCGTCGCAGTTCGAGCAAGCCATCGCGACGATTCCCGAGATATTGTCGTGCCACAATGTGGCGGGCGAAGCCGATTATTTCCTGCAAGTGGTGGCGCGCGACCTGGAAGCGTATGGCGAATTCGTCTCGACCGTGCTGCGCCGCCTGCCTGGCGTGGCGGAAATCCAGTCCAGCCTGTCGATGCGCGAAATCAAGTCGTCGAACCGCCTGCCCTTGCTGCTGGCCTGAGGCGCTGGCGGCGCACTATAATTGGAACAGTTGCCAGGACGCGTGCCTGGCGCCCTGACTGCCATTCTAAGGACCGCCATGCCCGATTCTTTGTCCCCCCTGTTTCCTGTCCTGTCGCCGAACCGGCACGGCATGCTGGCGGTCGATGACATCCACACCATTTACTGGGAAGAGTGCGGCAATCCCGACGGCATTCCCGTGCTGTTCCTGCATGGCGGCCCGGGCGCGGGCCTGTCGCCGCAGCATCGCCGCTTTTTTGACCCGCAGCGCTACCGCGTGATCCTGTTCGACCAGCGCGGCGCCGGCAAGTCCACGCCGCTGGGCGAATGGCGCAACAACACGACGCAGCTGCTGATCGCCGATATCGAACGCTTGCGCGCCCAGTTCGGCATCGCCCAATGGCTGGTGTTTGGCGGCTCGTGGGGCTCGACCCTGGCCCTGGCGTATGGCCAGGCGCATCCGGCAGCGTGCCTCGGTTTCGTGCTGCGCGGCATTTTTCTGTGCACGCAAGCGGAAATCGACTGGTTCATCGAGGGTGTGCGCTGGTTTTATCCGGAACTGTATGAAGAATTCGCCGCGCCTATTCCAGCCGAGGAACGGGGCGACTTGCTGGCGGCTTACGTGAAACGCATCCTCAGCAGTGATCCCGCCGTGTACTGGCCGGCCGCGCGCGCCTGGAGCCGCTTCGAAGGGCGCCGCGTGTACCTGATGCCGCAGCCGGAAGATGCGCCGAACGATGCGCTGGACCTGGGCGTGGGCCGGCTCGAATCGCACTACATGGCCAATCTCGGTTTCTTCGAGGAAGACCAGCTGATCCGCAACATGGGGCGTATCGCGCATTTGCCGGCCGTCATCGTGCAGGGACGCTATGACGCCATCTGCCCGCCGCTGTCGGCCTACCGCCTGCAGCAAGCCTGGCCCGGCGCGCAGCTGGAAATGATCCCCGACGCGGGCCATGGCGCGCTCGAGCACGGCATCGCTTCGGCGCTGGTGCGCGCCACCGAGCGCTTCGTGCCGGGGCGCGGCTTCGCATGATGCCAGACCACGCCGGTTGGCAAAGCGGCCAGCCGGCGTGCGCCACCTGCTACACTATGGCCTGTGCTGGCGCCAAGGTCGGGCGCCGGTGTGAACCCACGACTTTTTATCCATGAACATACAGATCGGCGACATCGGCCATATCATCCAGCTGGCGATTGCGCCGGTTTTCCTGTTGACCGGTATCGGCACCATGCTGGTGGTGCTGACCAACCGCCTGGGTCGCATCATCGACCGTACGCGCGTGCTGGAAGACCGGCTCGACATCGGCTACAACGATTTCTATATGGATGAGCTCGATACCTTGTATCAGCGTACCCATCTGATCAATTATTCGATTTCGCTGAGCACGGCGTGCGGTTTCTTCGTCTGCGTCATCATCGCCATGCTGTTTTTGGGCGATATTCTGAACCTGACCCTGGACAAATACATCGCGGCCTTCTTTGTGCTGGCCGTGATTTGCCTGATCGGCTGTTTTATTTATTTACTGCGCGAAATTTATCTGGCCGCGACGGCCCAGCGCATCCGGCGCCATATCCGCCCGCCACGCTAAGCGGCGCGCCGGTTTACCCTACTATTGAAGAACGAGTCCAGCATGCACGATTACAAACGTCCCCCCACCCTGCACCGCTACGGCCAGCGCAGCGAACTCGAGCTGGCGCTGAGCCTGGGCCAGTTCCGCCTGATGCCTGCGGGAAATTGTTTGACCCTGAGTTTTTCGCAAGTGTGGGACAAGCAACTGTTCGACCTGTTCGCCCCGGCCGACGCCTGTCTGATCATCCACAATACGGAAGAATTCGGCGAACGCCTGCACCGCGCCGTGCAGCGCACCTTGCCCAGCTGGGCAGGCATCGATGGCGTCGTTGAGTATGGCCAGCGCGCCGCCCTGGGCGCCGCTTTCACCAAGACGCGCGCCGAAGCAGCCGAGCAGGAATGGCTGTTCGCCTGGCGCTCGATGCAGCCGCAAGCGAGCCTGAATCCCGTCACGGTCAAGCTGGGCAGCCTGGAAAACTTCGCGGAAATCCGCGACCGCGACACCTATTTGGCCTGATTTTTTAACACCGGATGAAACCGTAGCGAGCGGATGGGAGTTGTAGCTGAGCAGCGGAGCTGTGCTTTAGCACAGTGAGCAGCGGAGGCTGCAAATCGCGACGCGCAGTAGGTTTTTTCCGGTGTCGTTATCCGGATTTATCGGCGTACTGGCTGTCGATGCGGGTGAGTACTGCCGCCATCATGCGTTCGATATCACCGCGTATCATGGTCGTGCCCAGCATGCCGGGCACATAGAAGCCTGGCATCAGCCGGCTGGAAAAGACGATGCGCGTGCCACCCGTCTCGGGGATGGGATACAAATTCCAGCGCGATTCGTAGTGCCGCATGTCGCCGGAGATCAGGGCGATGTCGATGGCCGTGAACGGCGTTTCCGTGGCCCGCACCACCAGGTGGATGGGGTGGTTCATGAACAGGAAGCGCGCCATGCCCTGCTGCTCGATGACGACTTCATTGCCGTTGCGCGACAGCACGCGGCAGGAACTGAGGTCGGGCACGAATTCGCTCATGCGCTCGTAGGTGGTCAGGGTCTTCCACACGGACGCCGGCGGCGCCTGCACGCTGCCGCTGGCATCGACTTCATACATGCGCTGCCCGTCGACCTCGATGCGCTTGACGTCGACCTTCAGCTTGTCCAGGCGTATCGCCTGTGCCAGCGCGGTCGCGGGGACGGCGCACAGCATCAGCAGGCAAAGGAAGAGTCGCGTCATGCACCTAGCCTACGGGAAACTTGCGCCCGGCACAAGCTGTACGCATCGCCGGCCCGTGCGCCGGGCGATTTAGAACTCCCGGTCTAGAGAAATACACTGCGGCGATCGGCAATGCTTGCTACCGTACGGCCTGCATACCACCTCTACCGGACCGATCACCATGACTGCCTATCCCCACCTGCTGGCCCCGCTTGACCTGGGCTTTACCTCTTTGCGCAACCGCGTCATCATGGGGTCCATGCATACGGGCCTGGAAGACCGTTTTTATCACTATGGCAAGCTGGCCGCCTTTTACCGCGAACGGGCGCGCGGCGGCGTGGGGCTGATCGTCACGGGAGGCATCTCGCCGAACCGCCAGGGCTGGCTGCTGCCGTTCGGCGGCACGCTCAATTTCCTCGGCGACGTGCCGAACCACCGCAAGGTGACGCGCGCCGTGCACGAAGAGGGCGGCAAGATCGTCATGCAGATCCTGCATGCGGGCCGCTATGGCTATCAGCCATTCGTCGTTTCGGCGTCGGCCAAGAAATCGCCGATTTCGCCGTTCCGGCCCCGTCCCCTGAGCGAGCGGGGCATCGAGCGCACCATCTGCGACTACGTGCGCTGCGCGCGCCTGGCGCAAAAGGCGGGCTATGACGGCATCGAAGTGATGGGCAGCGAAGGATATTTGCTGAACCAGTTCCTGTGCGCGCGCACGAATCTGCGCCAGGACCGCTGGGGCGGCACGATCGAGAACCGCATGCGCCTGCCCGTGGACATCGTGCGCCGCATCCGCGCCGCCGTCGGCCCCAACTTCATCATCATGTACCGTCATTCCCTGCTCGACCTGGTCGAGGGCGGCAACACCTGGGAGGACGTGGTAACGGTGGCCAAGGCGCTGGAGCAGGCCGGCGTGACCATTCTGAATACCGGCTTCGGCTGGCACGAGGCGAGGGTGCCCACCATCGTCACCTCGGTGCCGCGCGCCGCCTTCGCTTCCGTGGCGGGCCGATTGCGCCGCGAAGTGACGATTCCCGTGGTGGCGTCGAACCGCATCAACATGCCGCACGAAGCCAACGCCATCCTGGAGCGGGGCGACTGCGACCTGGTGTCGATGGCGCGCCCTTTCCTGGCCGACCCCGATTTTGTCGCCAAGGCCGCCTCCGGCCGCACGGACGAAATCAACACCTGCATCGGCTGTAATCAGGCGTGCCTGGACCATACCTTTGCCAACAAGCGTGCCAGCTGCCTCGTCAACCCGCGCGCCTGCCATGAAACGGAACTCGTGTACGCGAAAAAGGCCGTGCCGCGCCGGGTGGCCGTCGTCGGCGCGGGACCGGCCGGCTTGTCCGCCGCCTGCGTGGCCGCCGAATGCGGGCACGCAGTGACCCTGTTCGACAGCAGCGACAGCGTGGGCGGCCAGTTCAAGGTGGCCATGCAAATTCCGGGCAAGGAAGAATTCACGGAAACCATCCGCTATTTTGCGCGCCGGCTGGCACTGCTGGACGTCAAGTTGCGCCTGGGCCAGCGCGTCACGCGCGAGCAATTGCTGGCCGGCGGCTATGACGACGTCATCGTCGCCACCGGCATCAAGGTGCGCTTGCCGGCCATTCCCGGCATCGACCATCCGAAGGTGCTGTCGTACCTGGATGTGCTGCAAGCCAAGAAGCCCGTGGGCGCGCGCGTGGCCATCATCGGCGCGGGCGGCATCGGCTTCGATGTGGGAGAGTATTTATTGCACGACCCGGCGCATCCGTTGCCGCAGCCCGTGGCGACGTGGGCGGGCGAGTGGGGCGTGGACTTGAACGCGGCCACCGGCGGCGGCCTGGTGCCGCCCGTCGCGCCCGATCCCGTGCGGCAAATCTTCCTGTTGCAGCGCAAGACGTCGAAAGTGGGCGCGGGGCTGGGCAAGACGTCGGGCTGGGTGCACCGCGCGGCGCTGGCGAGAAATGGCGTGGCCATGCTGGCCGGCGTGAGCTACGACAAGATCGACGAGCAGGGCTTGCACATCACCGTGGGCGGCGAGCAGCGCCTGCTGGCGGTGGACAACGTGGTCATCTGCGCCGGCCAGGACAGCCTGACGGAACTCATGCCGCCCGCCGACAAGGATGGCAAGCCCCTGGCCACTGGCGGTCCGCGCTTCCACAAGATTGGCGGCGCCGCGCTGGCGGCGGAACTCGACGCCAAGCGGGCGATACGGGAAGGGGCGGAGCTGGCCGCCAGCCTGTAAAAAGAAAGCCTGCCGGCTGGGTAGCGGGCAGGCTTGCTGGATGGAAAGGGTGCCGGCTTAATGCCCGCCATGCCCTTTCTTCGCCGCATCAAAACTCTGCAGCACGTGTTCGGCCATGCCATTGGCCAGCTCGTGCTCGCCAATAAATACCTTGCCTGCGTTTTCCGCGCGTAGCAATTCCGCCTCTTCCTCGCTATGCGTGCGCACCACCGTCATGATGCTCGGGTTCAGCGCGCGCGCCGTCTCGATCATGGCGCGCACGTGGAAGGTATCGGGCGTGGCGATGACGAGCATGGTGGCGTGCGTGATGTGCGCCTGGATCAGCACGGCCGGTTCGCCCGCATTGCCGGCCACGGCCGGGATGCCCTGCTTGCGCAGCTGGTCGACGATTTCGCGGTTTTCCTCGGCCACGACGAAGTGGATGCCCCGTTCCATCAGGGCGGCGGCGATGCGCCGGCCCACGCGGCCATAGCCGACCAGAACGATCTGGCCCGACAGTTTTTCCTGCGGCACCGTCATCGGCAGCTCGGCCAGCGGGTCCGTGGTGCGTTCGAACTTGCGCGCGAAATCGCTGTTGCTCATCACGCGCAGCAGCGGCTTGGCCATGCTGAAGACGAGCGGGTTGAGGGCGATCGACAGGATGGCGCCTGCCAGGATCAGGCTTTGGCCTTCCTGCGGCATCAGGCCCAGGGAGAGGCCCAGCGCGGCCAGGATGAATGAGAATTCACCGATCTGCGCCAGGCTGGCCGAGACGATGATGGCCGTTTTCGGCGGATAGCGCAGCGCCATCACGAGCAAAAAGGCGGCAATCGACTTGCCGAAGATAATGATGGCGCACACGGCCAGCACTTGCAGGGGCTTGTCGATGAGGATATTCGGCTCGAACAGCATGCCGACGGAAACGAAGAACAGCACGGCAAACGCGTCGCGCAGCGGCAGCGACTCTTCCGCGGCGCGGTGGCTCAGTTCGGATTCGCGCAGCACCATGCCTGCGAAGAAGGCGCCCAGCGCGAACGACACGCCGAACAGCTTGGTCGAAGCGTAGGCGATGCCGACGGCGGCGGCGATCACGCACAGGGTGAACAGCTCGCGCGAGCCGGTGCGCGCCACTTGCCACAGGATCCATGGGAACAGCTTGCGGCCGACCACCAGCATGAAGACGATGAAACCGGCTACTTGCCCCAGCGTAATGGCCAGGGTTTGCCACAGGCTGACGGCCTCGGCATCCGGCGCGACCTTGCCGCCCAGCACGCCGGCAAACGCCGGCAGCAGCACGAGGACCAGCACGGTGACGAGGTCTTCCACCACCAGCCAGCCGACGGCGATGCGCCCATTCAGGGAGTCGAGGATGCCCCGTTCTTCCAGCGCGCGCAGCAGCACCACGGTACTGGCCACGGACAGGGCCAGGCCGAAGATCAGTCCGCCGCCGAGGGTCCAGCCCCACCAGTGGGCCAGGCCCATGCCCATCGCCGTGGCGACACCGATCTGCAGGATGGCGCCGGGCAGCGCGATCTTGCGCACGTCCCACAAGTCTTCGATGGAAAAGTGCAGGCCGACACCGAACATCATCAGCATCACCCCGATTTCCGCCAATTGTCCCGCTATTTCCGCATCCGCCACAAAACCGGGCGTGGCCGGTCCGATGATGATGCCGGCGGCCAGATAGCCGACCAGGGCCGGCAGTTTCAGGCGCGCGGCGATGAAGCCGAAGATGAGGCCGAACCCGAGGGCGGCGGCGATGGTGGTGATCAGGCTGATGTCATGGGGCATGCGTGTGGGGTTCCTTATGGGGACGTGCTGGTAGAAAAAGATGTTGCTCAGCGACCAAGTATAAACGCATCAAAGCCCCTGCCGGAAAATTTCCTGCGGCTTTATTGCAAAAAACCTGTGCTATATCTTCGTCCAGGTGGCCACGAACGCATGTCATCCACCTCGAACATCGCCTAATTCAGGAGTCAGGCGATGTTACACCCATGCGCTCAGAGCTTGCGCACGACCACGCAGCCGATGGAATAGCCGGCGCCGAACGAGCAGATGACGCCCGTGGCGCCCGCCGCCATGTCATCCTGATATTTATGGAAGGCGATGATGGAACCGGCCGACGAGGTGTTGGCGTAGGTGTCGAGGATCACGGGCGCTTCGTTGGCTTCCGCGTCGCGGCCCAGGATCAGGCGCGCGATCAGCAAATTCATGTTCAGGTTAGCCTGGTGCAGCCAGTAGCGGGAGACTTGCGCCACTTCCACGCCGGCCTTGGCCAGGGTGGCCTTGATCATCTCGGCGGCCATCGGGCACACTTCCTTGAAGACCTTGCGGCCTTGCTGGCGGAATAATTTATCGGCCTTGCCCACGCCGGATTCGTCAAAACGGTTGAGGAAGCCGAAATTGTTGCGGATGGCATTCGAGAAGCGCGTTTTCAGTTCCGTGCCGATGATTTCGAACTGGTGCGTAGAGACGGCCGTGTCTTTCGCTTCGACGATGATGGCCGTGCAGGCGTCGCCGAAAATGAAATGGCTGTCGCGGTCGCGCCAGTTCAGGTGGCCGCTGGTGATTTCGGGATTCAACACCAGCACGGCGCGCGCCTGGCCGCTTTGCACGGCGGCCACGGCTTGCTGGATGCCGAAGGTGGCGGACGAGCACGCCACGTTCATGTCAAAACCATAACCATCGATGCCCAGCGCATCCTGCACTTCCACGGCCATGGCCGGGTAGGCGCGCTGCATATTGCTGCAAGCGACCAGTACCATGTCTATATCGGCCGGCGTGCGGCCGGCGCGGGCCAGCGCGTCGTGCGCGGCGGCGACAGCCATTTCCGCCTGCAGCGACAGTTCGTCATCGCCCCGCTCCGCAATGCGCGAGACCATGCGCGCCGGGTCGAGGATGCCTTCCTTTTCCATCACGAAGCGCGACTTGATGCCGGACGCCTTTTCGATGAAGGCCACGCTCGACAGGTCCAGCGCCGTCACTGTGCCCGCGGCGATCGCGTCGGCGTTGTCTGCATTGAATTTTTCCGCGTAGGCATTGAAGCAGGTGACCAGCTCTTCGTTGGAGATCGAAAATGGCGGCGTGTACAGTCCGGTACCGCTGATGACGACTTGTTTCATGGTTAAACTTTCAAATTTGGCAATCGACGTGGCGCCGATAAGTGAAGCAAATTTTACACAAACAGGCTCGACTGTAGAGAGTTTCGTGTTGCGGGGCAGGGGAAGTGTGGCGGAAGATTGATTTTTGTCGCGTGGACGGCTGACCGGAGGGCATGGCGCCCCCCGTCAGTACTGCTTACTTTTTCTGTTCTTTCTTGACGTCGGCTTGCACCACCACCGGTTCGGCCTTGGCCAGCTGCACCGGCAAACCCTTCAGGTGGTTCAGCGCCTGGTGCAATTGGAAATCGTCCTTGCTGCCAAATTCCAGCGGCTTGCGGGTCTTTTCCAGGGCGATGATGCGCAATTGCTCTTCCATCTCGTCGTTGACGGGGGCCGCCTTGGTGCTTTCCTTGTCGCGGTCGTTGCTCAGGTGCTTGGTCAGGTCCGCTTCGCGGATGCGCAAGCCGTTGAGGCCGTCGCCGTCCGCATTTTCATCGACCAGCAAGTCGGGTACGATGCCCTTGGCCTGGATCGAGCGGCCATTCGGCGTGTAGTAGCGGGCCGTCGTCAGCTTGACGGCCGTGTCGGCCGTCAATTGACGGATGGTTTGCACGGAACCCTTGCCGAAGGTTTGCGTGCCGATGATGGTGGCGCGCTTGTAATCCTGCAGGGCGCCGGCGACGATTTCCGAGGCCGAAGCCGAACCCGTGTTGACGAGCACCACCAGCGGCACTTTCTTGATGGCGGCCGGCAATTTCGCCAGGGCATCGCCTTCCGAGCGGAAGGTATAGTATTCGGCGCGGCCGTAGAACACCTGTTTCGAATCGGGCAACTGGCCATTCGTCGAGACGATGGCCGCGTCCTTCGGCAGGAAGGCGGCCGACACGCCGATGGCGCCCTGCAGCACGCCGCCCGGATCGTTGCGCAGGTCCAGCACCATGCCTTTGAGGTTCGGGTCTTGCTGGTAGAGCGCCGTGATCTGCGCGGCCATGTCGTCGACGGTGGGTTCCTGGAATTGCGACACGCGCAGCCAGGCGTAGCCCGGCTCGACGATCTTCGCTTTCACGCTCTTTTGATGGATTTCCTCGCGCGTGATGGTGAAGGCCAGCGGCTGCGGTTCATCCTTGCGGGCAATCGTCAGCGACACCTTGGTGCCCGGCTCGCCGCGCATGCGCTTGACGTTGTCGTCCAGGCTCACGCCTTTCACGGGCTGGCCGTCGAGGCGGGTAATCAGATCGCCGGCCTTGATGCCGGCGCGGTAGGCGGGCGAATCCTCGATGGGCGAGACGATCTTGATGTAGCCGTCTTCGCTGAGGCCAATTTCAATGCCCAGGCCGACGAACTTGCCTTCGGAACCTTCGCGCAGCTCGGCGTAGGCTTTCTTGTCGAGGTAGGCGGAATGGGGGTCGAGCGAGGCAACCATGCCGGAAATGGCGTCTTCCAGCAGTTTCTTGTCTTCGACGGGTTCCACGTAATCGGACTTGATCAGGCCAAACACATCGGCCAGCTGGCGCAACTCTTCCAGCGGCAGGGGCGGCTCGACGGTTTTTTGCGCCATGGCGGAAAATTGCAGCGACACGGCGACGCCGGCTACCACGCCCAGGCCGATCAAGCCGGTATTTTTGAGTTTGCCCATCATTGCACCTTTGCAGCTAGCGTGTCTTGCACAAGCGCCAGTCCCCGTGGAGCGGCGCTTTGTTGAAAGTATAGACCTGAATCTCTGCCGGCGTGGGCCGGTCGTGGAAAAAGCGTGCCTGGGCCCAGTCTACGCGCGAAAACGGGGCGGTCAGCTTGCCATATGTTGCGGTTTTGTATGCGATGTATAGTTACTCTTGAGGGGAGTAAGCATTTGTAAGAGTCGAAAAAAAGCGTGTGCCGCGGCCCTATAGTGGACTCGCATTCTCGACCCGAAGTGGTTTTGCCTGCGTCTGCGGACGCAGGCTTTTTTTTATCCGGAGCCTCCATGACCTCGTTGACCTTTCTCCCCGCCGTGCGCCGTTTCGGCCTGGCCTTGCTGCTGGGTGCGACCGCCTTGACCGCCTCGGCCGTGCCGATTGCCGACATGCGCCTGGAAGACTTGTTGCCCATGGCGCCCGATTTCAAGACGGAATTGAAGCTCAATGCGAATCAAAGCACCTTGTGGCAACAGGTGGAAGGGAAATCGCGCCAACTGTTGCGCGAACGCAAGGCGCGCCGAGAACGCCTGCAAGCGGCGGTGACGCAGGGTTTGCAAACGCCCCGGCTGGAGTTGCGCGACTTGCTCGCCGGCCTGGACACGGAAAGCACGCAGAGCCTGGCCGAAGAAAAGCAGCTGCGCGAATGGTGGCTGAGCGTCAACGATGCCCTCGACGAGAACCAGCGCCAGATGGTGGCCCAGTTCATCGCCGGCCAGATGGCGCGCGTGATGGACGCCGCCGCGCCCAGCAGCGAGTCGCGCGGCGCGCCCGGTGGCGAGCACGGCGGGCGCAAGGGCGGCAAGGGGGGAATGGGCGGCATGGGCGGTGCGGGCGTGAGCATGGGCAGCGGCGGTGCCGGCATGACGTTGCCCGGTAACTGAGGAGCAGTCCGGGGGCAAGGATGGTCAAAGGGCATGGTCGCGTGCTACATTCCTGCAGCGCCTGGCGCGGCAGGCTATCCGCCCGCAGCTATCCGCCCGGTCTCTTTGACATGCCCCATAAGGACAATCCGTGAATCGCTATCTCTTAAGCAGTCTGACCCTGACCCTGTTGGCTGCGTTTGCCCATGCCGCCGAACCCGCATCCGCCGTGGCCGCCCCGACCGTGGCGCCCAGCGTCGCGCCTGCCGCCGCTGGCGTCGTTTCCGGCATCGATGTGCAGTACATCGACCCTGCCGTGCGCGTGCAAGACGACTTCTTCACCCATTTGAATGGCAAGTGGCTGGCCACGGCCGAGATTCCTGCCGACAAGTCGAGCTGGGGTTCGTTCGCCAAGCTGCGCGATGACACCACGCCGCAATTGCGCGGCATCATCGTCGCCACGCAACAGGACAAAAACAAGAAGGCCGGTTCCGAAGCGCAGAAAATCAGCGACCTGTACGCCAGCTACATGGATGAAGCCAAGCTCGAAGCGCTGGGCACGAAGCCGCTGGCCGGCGAACTGAACCGCATCCGCTCGTTGCGCGACAAGAAGGGCGTACCGGCCCTGATCGCCCACCTGAGCCAGACGGGCGTGTCGACCCCGTACGCCGTCTATGTGGGCCAGGATGCCCGCGCCTCAACGAAATATGCGGCGTACGTGAGCCAGAGCGGCCTGGGCATGCCAGACCGCGATTACTACCTGGAAGCCAAGCAGGCTGACGTCAAGGAGAAATACCAGGCGCACGTGGAAAAGATGCTGGCCATGGCCGGCGACAAGAACGCCGCTGCCCGCGCCAAGGCTGTTGTTGCGCTGGAAACGGCCCTGGCCGAAGTGCAATGGACCAAGGTCGAGAACCGCGACCCCGTGAAACGCTACAACAAGACCGACATCAACAAGCTGAACGACCTCACTCCCGGCTACGACCTGAAGTCCGGCCTGGCCGCCCTGGGCATCGCCAACAAGGTTGATTACGTCATCGTCAACCAGCCGAGCTACCTGAGCGGCTACAACAAGGTACTCGCATCCGCCGACCTGGACACCCTGAAAGCGTATTTCGAATGGCAGTTGCTGCGCAGCTATGCCAGCTACCTGTCGAAAAACTTCGTCGACGAAAGCTTTGCCTTCTACGGCACGGTGCTCAGCGGCGTGACGGAAAACCAGCCGCGCTGGAAGCGTGGCGTGGGCGCCGTCGAAGGCGTGCTGGGCGAAGCCGTCGGCAAACTGTATGTCGCGCAATATTTCCCTGCGGAGCGCAAGGCGCACATGCAGGAATTGGTGAAAAACGTGCTGGCCGCCTACAAGGACAGCATCGACACCCTGGACTGGATGAGCCCGGAAACCAAGAAGGAAGCGCAAGCCAAGCTGGCCAAGTTCACGCCGAAGATCGCGTATCCGAACAAATGGCGCGATTACACGAAGCTGCAGATCATCCAGGGCGACCTGGTGGGTAACATGATGCGCGCCGCCAACTTCGGTTCCGCCCGCCAGGTGGCCAAGCTGGGCAAACCGATCGACCGCGAAGAGTGGGGCATGACGCCGCAAACGGTGAACGCCTATTACAGCTCGACGATGAATGAAATCGTCTTCCCGGCCTCTATCCTGCAACCGCCATTCTTTGACGCCAACGCGGACGACGCCGTCAACTATGGCGCCATCGGCGCCGTCATCGGCCATGAAATCAGCCACGGTTTCGATGACAAGGGCAGCCAGTCCGATGGCGACGGCAACTTGCGCGACTGGTGGACCCCGGCCGACCGCAAGAATTTTGCGGCCAAGGCCGACGCGCTGACCAAGCAATACGATGGCTACAGCCCATTGCCTGGCTACCACGTCAACGGCGCCCTGACCCTGGGCGAAAACATCGCCGACAACTCGGGCGTGGCGATCGCCTATAAAGCCTATAAAATCTCGCTGGGCGGCAAGCCGGCGCCCGTGCTCGATGGCTTGACGGGCGACCAGCGCTTCTACATGGGCTTTGGCCAGGTGTGGCGCAGCAAGATGCGCGAAGCGCAGCAAATCGTGCAGATCAAGACCGATCCGCATTCGCCGGGCCAGTACCGCGCCAACGGCACCATGGTTAACCAGCCAGGTTTTTATGAAGCGTTTGGAGTGAAACCGGGCGACAAGATGTATGTCGCTCCGGAAAACCGCGTGATCATCTGGTAATCACGTGCACGTCGTAGAAAACGTACTACTGTAACAACAGAAAAGACCACCTCGCGTGGTCTTTTTTGCATTCTGGCCAAAGTTTTTTCTGTCGTTTCGGCCGGTATGCTACAGTCAAAAACCGGGCCAGAAGCCTTGGGCCTTCTGACCCTTATATTCCACACAATATAATATAGAGGACAACCGTGAATCGTTATTTGTTAAGTGCATTGACCCTGAGTTTGCTGGCCGGCGTGTCCGGCATGGCTGGCGCCGCTGATTCTGCGAAGAAAGCTGCTGCCGCTCCCGCCACGGCCGTCGCCGCTGCGGCGCTGACGTCCGGCATCGCCGTCGAATACGTCGACCCTGCCGTGCGCGCGCAGGACGATTTGTTCCAGCACCTGAATGGCAAATGGCTGGCGGAAACCGTCATTCCAGCCGACAAGTCGAGCTGGGGCAGCTTTGCCAAGCTGGCCGACGATACGCAAACGCAACTGCGCGGCATCGTTGAAGGCGCTGCCGCCGACAAGGCCCGCGCGGCCGGTTCGAATGCGCAGAAAATCGGTGATTTTTATAACAGTTTCATGGACGAAGCCAAGCTGGAAAGCCTGGGCCTGACCCCTTTGAACGCGGAGCTGGCGAAGATCGCCGCGCTGCAGGACAAGGCGGAATTGCCGGCCGTCATCGCGCACTTCAGCAAGCTGGGCGTGACCTCGCCTTACGACTTCGCCATCCACCAGGACGCCAAGGATTCCACCAAATACGTGGCCGACATCGTGCAAAGCGGCCTGGGCTTGCCTGACCGCGATTACTACCTGGAAGCAGGCAAGGCCGACATGCGCGCCAAGTACCTGGCCCACGTGGAAAAAATGCTCAGTTTGGCAGGTGATGCGAACGCGGCCGCCAATGCCAAGGCCATCCTGGCGCTGGAAACGGAACTGGCCAAGGCGCAATGGAGCAATGTGCAGAATCGTGATCCCGTCAAGACCTACAATAAGGTGGAACTGGCGAAACTGGCCGCCGTGGCGCCAGGCTACGACTGGGCCCGCTACCTGAAGGATACGGGCATTGCCGGCAAGGTCAATTACGTGATCGTCAGCCAGCCCAGCTACCTGAAAGGCTTTGCGGAGATCGCCAACAAGACGCCGCTGGAAACGTGGAAAGCATACTTCCAATGGCACTTGCTGCACGCTAACGCAGGCTACCTGCCAAAAGCGTATGTCGATGAAAACTTCGCATTCTATGGCACCACCCTGACGGGCGTGACGGAAATGCGTCCGCGCTGGAAACGCGGCGTGGGCGCCGTCGAAGGCGCGCTGGGCGAAGCCGTGGGCCAGCTGTACGTGGAACAATATTTCCCGGCCGAGCGCAAGGTGCGCATGGAAGCGCTGGTGAAAAACCTGATGACGGCGTACAAGCAAAGCATCGACAAGCTCGACTGGATGAGCCCTGTCACCAAGAAACAGGCGCAAATCAAGCTGGCCAAGTTCACCACCAAGATCGGCTATCCGAACAAATGGCGTGATTACTCGGGCCTGACGGTGGCGTCGGACGATTTGATCGGCAACATCCAGCGTTCACACCTGCTCAACTACAACCGCGAATTGAACAAGCTGGGCCAGCCCATCGACCGCGACGAGTGGGGCATGACGCCGCAGACCGTGAACGCCTATTACAACCCGGAAATGAACGAAATCGTCTTCCCGGCCGCCATCCTGCAAGCGCCGTTCTTTGACGCCAACGCGGACGACGCCGTCAACTACGGCGCCATCGGCGGCGTGATCGGCCATGAAATCAGCCATGGCTTCGACGACCAGGGCGCCCAGTACGACGGCGACGGCAACCTGCGCGACTGGTGGACCAAGGCAGACCATAAAAACTTCGCCAAGAAAACCAAGCAGCTGGTGGCGCAGTACAACAGCTTCAGCCCCGTCAAGGACCACTTCGTCAACGGCGAGCTGACCCTGGGCGAAAACATCGCCGACAATTCCGGCGTGGCGATCGCGTACAAAGCGTATAAATTGTCGCTGAACGGCAAGAAAGCCCCCGTCATTGACGGTTTCACGGGCGAGCAGCGTTTTTATGCTGGCTTTGCCCAGGTATGGCGCATGAAGATGCGCGAAGCGCAGCAACTGGTCTTGCTGAAAACAGATCCGCACTCGCCAGGCCAGTTCCGCGCCAACGGCACCATGCGCAACCAGCCCGGCTTCTATCAAGCCTTTGACGTGAAACCGGGCGACAAGATGTATCTGCCACCAAAAGACCGCGTCATCATGTGGTAAGACGCTTGTCCCAGGCATAAGTTGCCAGCCGCCCCGCGCAAGCCGGGCGGCTTTTTTACGTCGTTTGATCTGGCGCAAATTGCGGGTAAAAAAAACCGCCCATCCGGGCGGTTCCTTGATACTGCACGTTGCTTACTTGGCAGGTTCTGCGGCAGGAGCAGCGCCATCAGCGGCAGCGGCCGGTGCCGGCACTTCCGGTTCCTTGAACTTGCCGCCCGACGCGTTGGCGATGTAGACGACGGCGCGCGCTACTTCCACATCGTCGAGGTCGGGATTGCCGCCCTTGGCAGGCATCGCGCGCAAGCCTTCGATGGCGTGTTTCAGGACCGTATCGTAGCCCTGGGCCAGACGGGCCGACCAGCTGCCCGCGTCGCCAAATTTCGGTGCACCGGCCACGCCGGCGCCATGGCACGCCACGCAGGTCGCCGTGTACACGGCTTCGCCGCTTTGCAGCACTTTCGGACCGCTGGCATCCTTGAAGGTAAAGCCGGCATTGGCCACCGGGCTCAAGCGCTCGGCAATGGCTTCCGGCGACTGGCTGTCCGTACCGGCGCCCGTCAGTTTTTGCGCCGTGACGAACTGCACCAGCAGGATGATGCCGATGACGGTGATGAGGAAGAAGCCAGCTACGGCGGCAAGCAATTGTTTAGGCGTTTTGATCGCTGATTGTTGTTCGTTATGTGCGTCGCTCATGATGTCCTTAGTCCAGATTTGAAACTGATGGCCGTGTAAGGTAGCATTTTTACATGCTTGTATGTAAACCTTTATGAAACCCACAATTATAGGCACAAAAATTGAGCAGCGACATGCAATTGCCAGCGATACGACAGTTTCCGTAGACGTAGGTAAAGAAAAACGGTATCCTTCGCATCACTTCAGAAATTCCCCCTACGCGGCTGTAGCTCAGTGGATAGAGTATTGGCCTCCGAAGCCAAGGGTCGTGGGTTCGATCCCCGCCAGCCGCACCAGACAAATCAAGACCCCCGTTGTTTTATCCAGCCGGCATTCCCATGCGGCTGCATGCTGTATCCCCCATTATTACTTCAGCAAGCCTGACAAGGCCTGTATCGCTGCTTGCCAGCTTGCGAGAGATGCCATGCGCGTCGCTCACCCGAAAACGCTCCTGACGCCCCTGTCGTTGTCGCTTTGCAACCTCCAAAGTCTTTCCAGCTGCCGATATCAAAATTGATATCGAAACAGTGGAAAAATTGATTGGAGAGATTATCTCCCAGCCCCTAAGATAAACGCCGAGCATGCGAACGACATGCAAGCGACATAAAAAATATCAATACAATATCTGGAGATTCATGATGCGCAACGCCACCGGCCCGCTCGCGGCCACTTCCCCTCGTCCATTCACCCTGAAGGCAGCTGTTGCGGCACTGGCCGGTATTGGCTTGCTGAGCACGGCATCGGTCTGGGCGCAGGAGGCGGTGGCGGCGGACGCCAGTGCCGAGCCGGCTGCGGAAGTGTCGGTCGTGACCGTCAGCGGCGTGCGCCGCTCGGCGCAGAATTCGCAGCAGATCAAGATGCGCTCGGACCAGGTCATCGATTCCATCGTGGCCGACGACATCGGCAAATTCCCTGATAACAATGTAGCCGAAACCCTGGCGCGTATTTCCGGCATCCAGATCCGCCGCGATTCGGGCGAAGCGAGCGCCGTCATGATCCGCGGCTTGCGCGATGTCACGACCCTGCTCAATGGCCGCGAACTGTTCACCACCACGGGTCGCTACGTCAACCTGGCCGACATTCCCGCCACCATGCTGCAGCGCGTGGACGTGTACAAATCGCAGGGCGCGGACCAGGTCGAAGGCGGCGTGGCCGGCATCATCGACGTGCGCACCAACCGCCCGTTCGACTTCAAGGATTTCACGGCCAGCGTGAACACGCGCGCTGTCTACAGCGACAAATCGAAAGCCACGGACCCGAACATCAGCGGCATGGTGGCTAACCGCTGGAAGACGGGCATCGGCGAAGTGGGTGCGCTGTTGGGCCTGTCGCAGCAGCAGCACCGTTACCACGAAGAGCGCGCATTCAATACGGCGCCTGTGGATAAAAGTTTCCTGTTGCCCGGTTTGACGGGGCCGGACCAGGTGGGCTTGCTGCCGATCAAGGGTGACCGGCGCCGTAGCACCGCCAATGCCGTGCTGCAATGGCGCCCGAACGCCGACGTCGAACTGTACGCGGAAGGCATGGCCACGCGCTTCCTGCTCGATGCGGAGTCCGACTACTTTGTCGGCTTGCCATGGTGGGGCACGCCCGTGTCGGCAACAAAAATTCCCGGCACCGACCAGCTGCAAACGCTCACTTCCACCAACGTCAACACCATCATGTCGACGCAGGCGAACAAGAACCAGACGAAGACGCATCAGTTTGCCGTGGGCGGCTTGTGGGATATCAACCCGGAATGGCGTTTCACGTCGGAAGTGGCCAGCACCAAAAGCACCTATGCCTGGCGCAACCCGATTCTCGATGCGATTACCGTCGTGCCGAATGCCCGCATCAATACCAACCAGAATGGTACCTTGCACGTCGACTACACGGGCATCGATTTGCAAGACCCGTCGAATTACTATTTGAAGGGCTTTTTCGACCGTTACGGCCGGGATCAGGGCAGCTCGAACGACGTGCGCGCCGATCTGGCGTACACGCCGAGTGCCGGCGGTATCTTCAAGGAAATCAGCGTCGGCCTGCGCGGCGTGAAGCGCGAGGCCGAATCGATCAAGAGTTTCGAGGGCAATGCGGAAGCACCGGACGTGTCCGGTGCCGCGTTTCCGTTCAGCCGCCAGAGCGTGACGTCGATTCCTGGCCTTAATTGCTTGTCGGAACCGATGTCCAGCGGTGGCCCCGACTATGGCTTGAAGCAATGGTACACGCCGTGCGCCAGCTTCCTGCTCAATAACACGGGCACGATCCGCGAAGCCGTCACGGGCAGCAGCGCGGCGCGCGCCATGGACCCAGGCTCATTCTTCAAGGACACGGAAAAGACGTATTCCATCTATACCAAGGCGAAGGTCGCCTTCAAGCTGGCCGAATATCCCGTCGACGGCACCCTGGGCGTGCGCGTCGTGCGCACCGAGCAAAGTCTGCAAGGCAACAGTTCGCAAGATGGCGTCTACACGCCTGTCATCAGCGACACGGCCAGCACCGACGTGCTGCCGAGCGTGGCCCTGAAAATCAAGCTGCGCTCTGACCTGGTCGGCCGCTTCGCTGCCGGCCGCACCATCAGCCGCCCCGGCTTTTCCCAGCTGAACCCGGGCGTGGCCCTCGTCAATTCGACGGAAACAGTCAAGGCGACAGGCGCGGGCGGCAATCCGAACTTGAAACCGGTCACGGGCGACAATGTCGATGCCGCGCTGGAATGGTATTTCGCGCCAGCCGGTTCCGTCACGGCCACCGTCTTCCACCACAAGTTCGACGGCTATATCCAGCAACGCATTTCCAGCGAAACCATCGCCGGCAAGACCTACGACGTGGACCGCCCGTACAACACGGCGGCCGGCAAGCTGCAAGGCCTGGAAATTGGCTACCAGCAGTTTTATGACGGCTTGCCGGGCTTGTTGAGCGGCCTGGGCTTGCAAGCGAACGGCACCTACATGAGCGGTACCACGGACGACGAGACGGGCAGCCATGCCATCACGGGCGTATCGCGCTATGCCTACAACCTGGTGCTGCTGTACGAAAAAGATGCGTGGTCGGGTCGCCTGGCCTACAACTGGCGCTCGAAATTCATCGACAGCTACAACCAGGGCGGCCCCGGCCTGGACCTGAAAGTGGCGGCCACAGCCCAGCTCGACGGATCGCTGTCGTACAAAATCAACGACCAGTTCACCGTGACCCTCGATGGTAATAACTTGCTCGACACCAAGTTCAAGGATTACTGGAACACGCCGGGCGTGTATGCACGCGATACGCGCCGCTATGACCGCACGGTAGGGTTATCCCTGCGCTGGAAAATGTAAGTTGGTCGCACAGTAAAAAATCAAGGGCGTTGCCATGGTTTCGGCCGGCAACGCCCCTGTCAGTTGGGCAGTCACGCACGATTCATCATAAAAAGAATGGACGGAAAGCATGGAGACGCAAAAATTATCTACCGTTGAAAAGGTCGGCTTCGGCGCCGGCGACATGGCGCTCAATGTCGTCATTTCGTCGATGATGCTGATCATCACCTTTTTCTATACCGATATCTATGGCTTGAAAACCACCGACCTGGCCCTGCTGTTTGTGGCCGTGAAAGTCATCGGCGCCATCGCCGACCTGGTCATGGGCCAGATCACCGACCGCTACAGCTTTGCCTCGGGCCGCTACCGACCGTATCTGCTGTGGCTGGCCGTGCCGTATGGCGTCAGCGTCTTCTTTGTCTTCAGCACGCCCGAGTGGCAGTATGACGCCAAGCTGATCTGGGCATATTCGACGTATATTTTGATGACCATCATGACGGCCGGCGTGGGCATCCCCTACATTTCCCTGATCAGCGGCCTGACCAGCGACCCGCAGGACCGCCTGTCGGCCAACGGCTACCGCCTGTTCTTTGCCAAGATCGGCGCCTTCATGGTGACCATCGTCGTACCCATCCTGTCGCAGCGCTGGGGCGGCGGCAATCCAGCCGTCGGCTACCAGGCAGCCATGGCCGTAATGGCCGTCATGGGCGTGGCCCTGTTCCTGTTCTGCTATTTTTCTACCACCGAGAGGGTCGTGCACGTGGTGGAAAAGCAATCGTTGCTGGCGCAATTGAAAGTGCTGCTGCAAAACGACCAATGGCTGGTGCTGTGCGGCGTGTGCGTCACGGGCACCATCGGCTATGTCGTACGCGGTTCCGTCGCCATTTATTACGCGAAATACTATCTGGGCGGCAGCACGGAAACTGTCGCCGCCTTTTTGACCACGGGCGTGGTGGCCGCCATCCTGGCCATGATCGCCTCGACCTGGATCACCAAGTTTTACTGCAAGGTAAAACTGTTCCGCTACACGCAGATCGGCGTCGCCCTGATCAGCCTGGCGATCTATTTCCTGGTAAAACCGAGCGATACCGTGCTGGCCTTCGCCCTGTATTTCCTGCTGTCGTTTGTCGTGGACTTGCACGCGCCCGTGTTCTGGTCGGCCATCGCCGAGACCATCGACTATGGCCAAGTGAAAACGGGCAAGCGCGTCTCCGGCTTCGCCTTTGGCGGCATTTCCGTGTGCCAGAAGGCGGGCATGGCGGTGGCGGGCGGCCTGGTCGGCGTGCTGCTCGCGTATTTCGACTACCAGCCCAACCATGAGCAAACGCAATTCGCCCTGAACGGCATCGCCCTGATGCTGTCGATCATCCCCGGCTTTTTCCACTTGCTGATGGGCTTGCTGATGTTCAAGTACCGCATCAGCGACGAGTACTACAGCGGCGTCAAATCGGAAATGCACAAGCGCGGTTTTGTGGCCGCCTAAGCAATAACTGAACGGAGTAAATAACATGACAGAAGTACTGACCCCGCTGATCGAACAGCGCGCCGACCCGCATATCTACCGCCACAGCGACGGCTACTATTACTTTACGGCGTCCGTGCCCCAGTACGACCGTATCGAACTGCGCCGCGCCGACAGTATCGCCGGCCTGGCCGACGCGCAAACGGTCGACGTGTGGCACAAGCCGGAAACGGGGCCGTACAGCGAGCTGGTGTGGGCGCCCGAGCTGCACTTCAACCAGGGCGCCTGGTATGTGTATTTCGCCGCCGCGCCGAGCCGCGAGATCAAACATAAACTGTTCCAGCACCGCATGTATACGATCCGCAATACGCATGCGAATCCACTGGACGGCGCGTGGGAATTCATGGGGCAGATCGATACAGGCATCGACACCTTTTGCCTGGATGCCACCACCTTTACGCACGACGGCGTGCTGTACTACCTGTGGGCGCAGAAAGATGTCGCCATCGAGGGCAATTCGAACCTGTACATCGCGCCGATGGCCACGCCGTGGCAGCTGGCCGGGCCGCCCGTGATGCTGAGCAAGCCGGAGTTCGACTGGGAAATCCGCGGCTTCTGGGTCAACGAGGGGCCGTCCGTGCTGAAGCGCAACGGCAAGATCTTCATCAGCTACTCGGCCAGCGCCACCGATGAAAACTACGCGATGGGTCTGCTGTGGGCCGACGAGTCCGCCGACTTGCTCGACCCGTTTTCGTGGAGCAAGTCGCCCGAGCCCGTGTTTGCCACCTGCTATGAGCACGGCATCTACGGCCCCGGCCACAACAGCTTTACGACGGCCGACGACGGCGACGGCGTTTTGCTGGTGTACCATGCCCGCACCTACACGGAAATCGTCGGCGACCCGCTGTGGAACCCGGACCGCCACACCTTTGTCAAACCGCTGCGCTGGGATGCGCAAGGCATGCCCGTGTTCGGCCGCTCATCGACCCTGTAAAACCTGGACCCGACGCCATGACCCCAGTTGATTCTGTTTCAGTGACGCAAGCGCCGTTCGGCACCCTGCCTGATGGCCAGCCCGTCAGCGTATTTACCCTGACGAACCGCCAGGGCATGCAAGTCAGGGTGCTCGACTTTGGCGCCATCATCAGCGAAATCCACGTGCCGGACCGCGACGGCACTTTTGCCGACGTAGTGCTCGGTTTCGAGCGCATCGAACCGTATCTGGCCAACGGCGCTTTTCTCGGCGCCGTCATCGGCCGCTACGGCAACCGCATCGCCGAGGGACGTTTCAGCCTCGATGGCAAGGATTACCAGCTTGCCGTCAATAACGCGCCGAATCACTTGCACGGCGGCAACCAGGGCTTTCACCAGGTCATGTGGCAGGCCAAGCCGTTCACCCGGGGTGATGTCGTTGGCGTCACGTTCACGCGCAGCAGCCCGCACGGCGAAGACGGCTACCCTGGCAAGCTGGACGTTACCGTCGTGTACGAACTGGACAACGACAACGCGCTGAGCCTGCGCTACCATGCCGTCACGGACCAGGCCACGCCGATCAACCTGACCAACCACAGCTATTTCAATTTGGCGGGGCAGGGCACTATCCTCGGCCATGAGCTGTCCATCAACGCGGACCGCTACCTGCCCGTGGACGCGGGGTCGATACCCACGGGCGAACTGGCGGACGTGTCCGGCACACCGTTCGACTTGCGCCAGAGCACCGTCATCGGCGACAGCATAGCCCTGCCGCATGAGCAACTGCGCATCGGCCGCGGCTACGACCATAACTTTGTGCTGAATAAACAGGCAGATAACGGGCTGAACCTGGCCGCCACCGTGCGCGATCCGCAATCGGGCAGGGTGATGCAGGTGTACACACAGGAGCCCGGTGTCCAGTTTTATTCGGGCAATTTCCTCGACGGTAGCCAGCCCGGCAAGCTGCGCGCCAACAGCTACCGCAGCGCGCTATGCCTGGAGACCCAGCATTTCCCGGATGCGCCGAACCAGTCCCACTTTCCGAACACCATCTTGCGTCCGGGTAAGGAATATCGGACGCAAACCGTGTACCGCTTTTCCGCCGAGTAAGCTCTCTGCCAAAACAGCCCACGCCCTGCCGCCACGCGCCCGCAGGGCGTTTTCATTGGGACCTGCTGATACCGTTTTCGATATCGGAACGCATTAAAAATTGATTGGAAAGGCATGGCAGGATTCTTTAGTATTCCAACATCGCTGCCCGGGCCGACGACCTTAGATCCGGCATGGCACAACCAGGAGAATGGCATGTCTGAGACAAAAAAGAAGGTAGCCCTGCGCTCGGCCGAGTGGTTCGGCTCGCAGGACAAGAATGGCTTCATGTACCGCAGCTGGATGAAAAACCAGGGCATACCTGACCACGAATTTCATGGCAAGCCCATCATCGGCATCTGCAATACCTGGTCCGAACTGACCCCCTGCAACGCGCATTTCCGCCAGCTGGCCGAGCACGTCAAGCGCGGCATCCTGGAAGCGGGCGGTTTCCCCGTGGAATTCCCCGTCTTCTCGAACGGCGAATCGAATTTGCGCCCGACGGCCATGCTGACGCGCAACCTGGCGTCGATGGACGTGGAAGAATCGATCCGCGGCAATCCGATGGACGCCGTCGTGCTGCTGGTCGGCTGCGACAAGACCACGCCAGCGCTGCTGATGGGCGCTGCCAGCGTCGATATCCCGACCATCGTCGTCAGCGGCGGTCCCATGCTGAACGGCAAGCTGAACGGCAAGGACATCGGTTCCGGCACCGCCGTGTGGCAGTTGCACGAGCAGATGAAGGCCGGTTCCATCACCTTGCACCAGTTCATGTCGGCCGAATCGGGCATGTCGCGCTCGGCCGGTACCTGCAACACCATGGGCACGGCCTCGACCATGGCCAGCATGGCGGAAGCGCTGGGCACCTCGCTGCCGCACAACGCGGCTATTCCCGCCGTCGATTCGCGCCGCTACGTGCTGGCGCACATGTCGGGCATCCGCATCGTCGAAATGGTGCATGAAGACCTGCGCCTGTCGAAAGTGCTGACGCGCGAAGCATTTGAAAACGCCATCAAGGTCAACGCCGCCATCGGTGGCTCGACCAACGCCGTGATCCACCTGAAAGCCATTGCCGGCCGCATCGGCGTGCCCCTGGAGCTGGAAGACTGGACCAAGGTAGGCCGCGGCACGCCGACCATCGTCGACCTGCTGCCGTCGGGTCGTTTCCTGATGGAAGAGTTTTACTACGCGGGCGGCTTGCCGGCCGTGATACGCCGCCTGGGCGAGGGCGACTTGCTGCCGCACAAGAATGCGCTGACCGTCAACGGCAAGTCGCTGTGGGACAACTGCGTCGAAGCGCCGATCTACAACGACGAGGTGGTACGTACGCTGGACAACCCGCTGCTGGCCGATGGCGGCATTTGCGTGCTGCGCGGCAACCTGGCCCCACGCGGCGCCGTGCTGAAACCGTCGGCCGCCTCGCCGCATCTGATGCAGCACCGCGGCAAGGCCGTCGTGTTCGAGGATTTCGAACATTACAAGGCGCGTATCGTTGATCCGGATCTCGATGTGGACGCGAACTCTGTGCTGGTGATGAAGAATTGCGGCCCGAAAGGCTATCCGGGCATGGCCGAAGTGGGCAATATGGGCTTGCCGCCGAAACTGCTGGCGCAAGGCATTACCGACATGGTGCGCATCTCGGATGCGCGCATGAGCGGCACGGCCTACGGCACCGTCGTCCTGCACGTGGCGCCGGAAGCCATGGCCGGCGGCCCGCTGGGCATCGTCCGGGATGGCGACATGATTGCCCTCGATTGCCACAACGGCAGCCTGAACATCGACATCAGCGATGCGGAAATCGCCGAGCGCCTGGCGAAGCGCGAACTGGGCAGCGCGCCCGGACCGAAGAGCGGCTACCAGCAGCTGTACATCGAACACGTGTTGCAGGCCGACGAAGGCTGCGATTTCGACTTTCTGGTCGGCAATCGCGGTTCCGCCGTGCCGCGCCACTCACATTAAGCGGAGAGAATCATGCTGTTGCTGCAATTTACGAATGAACACGGCGGGCGCCTCGTCGGCCTGCTGCAAGACGACCAGATCCGCGTCATCGAAGGCTACAACACGACCTATGCGCTGGCGCAAGACGCCATCCGCAAGAAGGTCAACCTGGCGGAGCTGGTCAATGCCACTGTTGGCAACGCCACGCACTTGTATGCGGATGTGGCCGCCAGCGGCCGCCTGCTGGCGCCGCTCGACCACGCCGATGAAGCGCACTGTTACGTGACGGGCACGGGCCTGACCCACCTGGGCAGCGCCGGCGCGCGCGACGCCATGCACAAGAAGATCGGCGGCGACGCGGAATCCTTGAGCGACTCCATGAAAATGTTCCGCCTGGGCGTGGAAGGCGGCAAGCCGGCTGACGGCACGGCTGGCGCCCAGCCAGAATGGTTCTATAAAGGCGACGGCTCCATCGTGCGCGCTGGCGGCCAGCCGCTGCGCATGCCGGACTTTGCCCTCGATGGCGGCGAAGAGCCGGAAATCGCCGGCCTGTACGTGATCGGCGATGACGGCCAGCCATATCGCGTCGGCTACGCCATCGGCAATGAATTCTCGGACCACATCACGGAACGCCAGAACTATCTGTACCTGGCCCACTCGAAGCTGCGCGCCTGCAGCGTGGGCCCGGCCCTGCTGGTGGGCGAATTGCCCGTGCATATCGCCGGTGCCTCGCGCGTGCTCGATGCGGCAGGCAATGTGCGCTGGGAAAAGGCATTTGTCAGCGGCGAAGAGAATATGTCGCACACGATTGCCAACCTGGAACATCATCACTTCAAGTATCCGCTGTTCAAGCGCCCTGGCGACGTGCACGTGCACTTCTTCGGCACGGCAACGTTAAGCTTTGCCGATGGCGTGAGCGTGGCGCCGGGCGAAACCTTTGAAATCGAAGCGCCGGCCTTTGGCCCTGCCTTGCGCAACCGCCTCGACGTCTTCCCAACCGAATTTGCGAAAGTGAGCACATTATGAGTTTCAATATCACCGGTGATGCATTGATCGGCGGCGTCGCCGTCAAGGGCAATGGCGGCTCCTTCGAAGCCTGGGACCCGGCCGCGCGCGCCCACATCGCGCCCGCCTTCCACATGGTTGACGTAGCACAAATCGACGAGGCTTGCCGTCTGGCGCAAGCCGCATTCGACCCGTTCCGCGCCACCACGGATGCGCAGCGCGCCGATTTTCTGGACACCATCGCCGCGCAAATCGGCGAACTGGGCGACGACCTGATCGTGCGCGCCATGACGGAAAGCGGCTTGCCGCGCGCGCGCCTGGAAGGCGAACGTGGCCGCACGGTGGGTCAATTGAAACTGTTCGCCGGCTTGCTGCGCGAAGGATCGTGGACGGATGCGCGCATCGACAGCCCGCTGCCTGACCGTACGCCACCGCGTCCTGACTTGCGCTTGCGCATGATTGGCCTGGGCCCCGTCGCCGTGTTTGCTGCCAGTAACTTCCCGCTGGCCTTCTCGGTGGCGGGCGGCGATACGGCCTCGGCCCTGGCTGCCGGCTGCCCTGTCGTCCTGAAAGCCCACTCGGCCCACCCTGGCACGTCGGAACTGGTGGCGCGCGCCATCGTCAAAGCGATTGCCATCTGCAAGCTGCCGGCCGGCGTGTTCGCCTTGCTGACGGGCACGGGCAATGGCATCGGCCAGGCGTTGGTGGCCCATCCAGCCATCCAGGCTGTTGGCTTTACGGGGTCGCGTTCGGGCGGCATCGCCCTGATGAAGGTGGCGGCGGAACGTGCGCAGCCGATCCCCGTGTATGCGGAAATGAGCAGCATCAACCCCGTGTTTGTGCTGCCGCAAGCCCTGGCCGCCCGTGGCGCGGCGATCGCCAGCGGTTTTGCCGCTTCGCTGACGATGGGCGTGGGCCAGTTTTGCACCAATCCCGGCCTCGTGCTGGGCCTGGAAGGCCCTGACTTCACGGCCTTTGCCGCCGCTGCCGCCGACGCGCTGGCGCCGGCGCCGGCCGCCACCATGTTGACGGCCGGCATAGCCAGCAGCTATGCCAAGGGCGTTGCCGCCCTGGCGCAGCACGCCGACGTGACGCCGCTGGTGCAAAACACGGGCGACGAAGGCAAGGGCGCCGCGGCCCTGTTCGTCACTTCGGGCGAGGCCTTCCTGGCCAAGCACGATCTGCGCGACGAAGTCTTCGGTCCGGCCTCCTTGCTGGTGGCTTGCCGCGACATGCAACAGTTGCTGGAGATTACGGAAAGCCTGGAAGGCCAGCTGACGGCCACCCTGCAGATGGATGCCGGCGACCTGGAAGACGCGCGCCGCCTGCTGCCCGTGCTGGAACGCCGCGTGGGCCGCATCCTGGCCAACGGTTTCCCGACGGGCGTGGAAGTGTCGACGGCCATGGTGCACGGCGGCCCGTTCCCGGCCACGTCGGACGGCCGCAGCACGTCGGTGGGCACGGCGGCCATCAACCGCTTCCTGCGCCCCGTGTCGTACCAGAACCTGCTGCAGGACTTGCTGCCGGAGTCGCTGCGCGACGATAATCCGCTGGGGATTTGGCGCCGTCACGATGGCGTGCTGGGCAAAGACTAAAACCTACTGCGCGGCGCGATTTGCGGCCTGTGATGCTCACTGTGCATGCGCACAGTTCCGCGTCTCGGCCACAACTCGTTGCCGCTCGCTACGGTTTTATTGGTAAAAATAAAAAATACACAGGTGGAGACAAGATGAAGCAATTGGCGAAATATGGCAGCTTGGAGGGCAAGCGCGTGTTCATCACGGGCGGCGGCAGCGGCATCGGCGAATCCCTGGTGGCGGAGTTTGCCGCCCAGGGCGCGCTGGTGGCGTTTGTCGATATTGCCGTGGAAGCGAGCGAAGCCCTGTGCCGCCGCCTGGCCGAAGCGGGTCTGGCGGCGCCACTGTTCCGTCATTGCGACATCACGGATATTCCCTCCTTGCAAGCCGTCATGGCCGAACTGGCCGGCAAGCTGGGTGACTTCGATATCCTCGTCAACAATGCCGCCAACGACCAGCGCCACCAGGCGCAGGACGTCACGCTGGAGTACTGGAACGAGCGCATTGCGATCAATCAGCGTCCCATGTTCTTCACCTGCCAGGCCGTTTTCGAGGGCATGAAGCGCAAGGGCGGCGGTTCCATCATCAATGTCAGCTCGATTTCCTGGCACATGAAGTCGGGCGGCTATCCCGTGTATGCCACCACCAAGGCGGCCGTCGTGGGCCTCACGCGGGGCCTGGCGCGCGATTATGGCGCCCACAATATCCGCGTCAACACGGTCACACCGGGCTGGGTCATGACGCAGCGCCAGATCGATCTGTGGGTCGACGACGCGGCGGAAGTGGAAATCAAGAAAAGCCAGTGCTTGCCAAGCAAGCTGATGCCACAGGACATCGCCGCCATGGTGCTGTTCCTCGCCTCGGACGATGGTGCTATGTGTTCCTCCCAGGAATTCATTGTGGATGCTGGCTGGATCTAAGCCTTAGCGCATCGTTCAATCCGCGCCGGGACTGACCGGCACCTCCGATCTAGAAATACCCTCTTGCCGCCCCAACCCCGCGGCAGGAGAGGCATCGCCATTCCATTGCCGGGTTGATCCCGGCCCTTGCTTTTCACTCAAAAACAGGAGACAGCATGAAATTCATCCATACCAGCATCGTGGCCTTCAGCCTGGCCATGGTCGCCGGCAGCGCCTTTGCCGCGCCCGTCAACGTCACCATCGACGTGGCCAAGCCCGGTTCCGTGATCAACAAGAACGTGTACGGCCAGTTCGCCGAACACCTGGGCACCGGTATCTATGAAGGCATGTGGGTGGGGCCGGAGTCCAGCATTCCGAACACCAAAGGCTGGCGCAATGACGTGCTGGGCGCGCTGAAACAGTTGCACGTGCCCTTGGTCCGCTGGCCGGGCGGCTGTTTTGCCGATGAATACCACTGGAAGGATGGCATCGGCGCGCGCGCCCAGCGTCCGACCAAGGTCAACACCAACTGGGGCGGCGTGGAAGAATCGAACGCCGTCGGCACGCACGAATTCTTCGACCTGGCCGAGCTGCTGGGCGCGCAAACCTATATCAACGGCAACCTCGGGTCCGGCACGCCGCAGGAAATGTCCGAATGGCTCGAATACATGACCTCGGACAGCAAATCGACCCTGGCCGAGCTGCGCCGCAAGAATGGCCGCGCCCAGCCGTATAAAGTCGATTACTTTGGCATCGGCAATGAAGCCTGGGGTTGCGGCGGCAATATGCGCCCGCAGTATTACGCCGACCTGTACAAGCACTATCACACCTTCATGAAGACGCCGGAAAGCGCGCGCCCGAAATTCATCGCCAGCGGCGGCAATGACGACGACATCAGCTGGTCCAGCACCCTGAGCCGCGAAATCAAGCCGAACATGATGGACGCCATCAGTTTCCACTACTACACGGTACCGACCGGCGTCTGGGAAAAGAAGGGCGCCGCCACAGGCTTTGGCGAAAATGAGTGGATTTCCACCCTGAGCCGCACCCTGCGCATCGATAGTTTGATCAAGAACAATATCGCCGCCATCGACAAGAACGATCCCTCGAAAAAGACGGGCTTGTACGTCGATGAATGGGGCACCTGGTACGACGTCGAGCCGGGCACCAACACGGGTTTCCTGTTCCAGCAAAACAGCTTGCGCGATGCGCTCGTCGCCGCCCTGAACTTCAATATTTTCCACGCCCACGCGGACCGTGTGCGCATGACGAATATCGCGCAAATGGTCAACGTGCTGCAGGCGATGATCATTACGGACAAGGACAAATATTTCCTCACGCCTACGTATCACGCGTTTGAAATGTACGTGCCGTTCCAGGATGCCACCTCGCTGCCGGTCGCCATCAGTGGCAATGGCAAATACAGCCTGGGCAAGGTCAGCATTCCGGAAGTGAGCGCCTCGGCCGCGCGCGCCAAGGATGGCAAGGTGTACTTGTCGCTGGTCAACACGAACCCGCACAAGGCCATCGACGTGAGCGTGGCACTGGCGGGCAAGCAAGTGGCCAGCGTGACGGGCCGCGTGCTGACCGCTGGCAAGATGGATGCCGTCAACAGCTTTGCGCAACCGCAAGCCGTGCAGCCGGTGGCGTTTAATGCCAAAGCGCAAGGCGGCAAGCTGACCGTGTCCGTGCCCGCCAAGGCCGTGGTGGTGGTGGCGGTCGAATAAACCTGCCGATTTTGATATATCCAGCCGGCCCGCATGACGGGCCGGCTGGTCATGTGGAGAACACGATGCGATTTTCGATAACGATGGCCTTGGCGGCCATGCTTGCCTTCAGCCCCGTCCAGGCGAGCCAGGTCAGCGTGCACGACCCCGTGATGGCCAAGGAAGGCGACACGTATTATCTGTACAGCACGGGTCCCGGCATCACCTTTTACAGTTCGAAAAACATGGTCGACTGGCAGCCGGAAGGGCGCATCTTCGCGGGCCAGCCTACGTGGGCAAAAACAGCTGCTCCCAGCTTTGACGACCATATCTGGGCGCCCGACGTGCAATTTCACGACGGTAAATATTATCTGTACTACTCGGTATCCGGCTTCGGCAAGAACACGTCCGGCATCGGCGTGACCGTCAACACGACCTTGAATCCCCGCTCACCCGACTACCGCTGGGTCGACCAGGGCATGCTGCTGCAGTCCGTGCCCGAGCGCGACGAGTGGAACGCCATCGACTCGAACATCATCACCGACGCGAAGGGCACGCCGTGGATGTCGTTCGGCTCGTTCTGGAATGGCATCAAGCTGGTGAAACTCAACAAAGACTGGACCCGCATTGCGGAACCGCAAGAGTGGCATTCCCTCGCACGCCGCGTGCCCCTGCCGCCAAGGGCAGGCGAATTCAAGCCAGCGCCCGAGGAAATTGAGGCGCCGTTCATCTTCCAGCACGGCAACGATTACTTCCTCTTTGTGTCCTGGGGCTTGTGCTGCCAGAAGGAAAAAAGCACCTATCACCTGGCCGTGGGTCGCTCCAGGAGCGTGACGGGACCGTACCTGGACAAGGATGGCCGCGACATGGCGCAGGGCGGCGGCACGGTGCTGCTGCAGGGCGACAAGGATTGGAAGGGCCTGGGCCACAACAGCGCCTACACGTTTGACGGCAAGGATTACCTGGTGCTGCACGCGTATGAGACGGCGGACAATTATTTGCAGAAGCTCAAGATCCTGCCCATGACGTGGGACAAGGATGGCTGGCCGCGGGTCGATGCGCGCGACTTGAACCGCTACCAGAGCCGCCAATTGCCGGCTGCCCAACCCTAAGGGCGCACCATGCACAAGACCGTGTTGATGCTGGCGCTGGCCGCCAGCGGCCTTGCCACGCCTGTCCTGCAGGCAGCCGAACTGTTTCCCCTCGCATCCGTGCGCTTGAACGCGGGGCCGTTTCTCGACGCACAGATGACGGATTTGCACTATTTGCTGGCTTTCGAGCCGGACAAATTGCTGGCGCCGTTTCGCCGCGAGGCGGGCTTGCTGCCAATCCAGCCCAGCTATGGCAACTGGGAGTCGACGGGTCTCGATGGGCATTTGGGCGGGCATTACCTGTCCGCGCTGGCGCTGATGGTGGCGTCCACGGGCGATGCGCAGGCGCGCGAACGCCTGAACTATGTGGTGGCAGAACTGAAGAAATGCCAGGACGCCAATGGCAATGGTTATCTGGGCGGCATTCCCGATGGCAATGCCGCCTGGCAAGCCATCGCCAAGGGAGAGTTGCAGGCGGATACCTTCTCCGTCAATGGTAAATGGGTGCCGTGGTACAACCTGCACAAGGTATTTGCGGGCTTGCGCGACGCGTATCAGTATGCCGGCAATGCCGAAGCCAGGAGCATGCTGATCGCCTTGTCGGACTGGGCCGTGAAACTGTCGGGGTCCTTGAGCGATGAGCAGATGCAAGCCATGCTGCGCGCCGAGCACGGCGGCATGAACGAAGTGCTGGCCGACGTCTACACGATGACGGGCGACCAGCGCTACCTGGACCTGGCCGTGCGTTTTTCGCACCAGGCGGTCTTGCAACCTTTGGTGGCCCGGCAAGACAAGCTGACGGGCTTGCATGCGAATACGCAAATCCCGAAAGTGATCGGTTTCGAGCGCATCGGCGCGCTGACGGGCCGGCGCGACTGGCAGCAGGCGGCGCAATTCTTTTGGCAAACTGTGCACGACAAGCGCACGGTGGCCATCGGCGGCAATAGCGTCAAGGAACATTTTCATGACGAGCACGATTTTTCTTCGATGGTGGAAGAGGTCGAAGGGCCGGAGACGTGCAACACCTACAATATGCTCAAGCTCACGCAGCAGCTATTTCGCCGCGATGAGCAGGTCAAATACACGGATTACTACGAGCGCGCCCTGTACAACCATATCCTGTCGTCGCAGCGCCCGGGCACGGGTGGCTTCGTGTATTTCACGCCCATGCGCCCGAACCACTACCGCGTGTATTCGCAAGTGGACAAGGGCATGTGGTGCTGCGTGGGTTCCGGCATCGAAAGCCAGGCCAAATATGGCGAGTTCATCTACGCGCATGACGGCGACGCCCTGTACGTGAACCTGTTCATGGCGTCCACCCTGGACTGGGCACAGCAGGGCGTCAGGATCGTGCAATCGACCCAGTTTCCCGACCAGGACACGACGCGCATCAAGGTGCTGGGAAATAAAACCTTCAGCATGAAGATACGCTACCCGCAGTGGGTAGCCAAGGGCAAGTTGCGCGTCAAACTCAATGGCAAGTCCCTGCGGGTGAACGGCGCGCCGGGCGAGTATGTGACGATCACGCGCGCCTGGAAAGCGGGCGACACGGTCGACGTGGTGCTGCCGATGACGACGCGCCTGGAACAGATGCCGGACCAGTCGAATTACTACGCCGTGCTGCACGGCCCCATCGTGCTGGCCGCCAGGACGCAGCCGTTTGCGAATGAACAACTGAACTATTTTGCGGACGACTCGCGCATGGGCCATATCGCCCACGGGCAAGTGTGTCCGCTGGAATCGTCGCCGCTGTTCGTCAGCGACACAAAAGAGTTCATGCACAAGATCAAACCCGTAAAAGGCCAGCCGCTGACATTCACGGCGCCCGGCTTGATCCAGGGCAAGGATGCGGCGACGATCAAACTGATCCCGTTCTTCCGCCTGCATGACTCGCGCTACATGCTGTACTGGCCCGTGTCCACGCCCGCCAGGCTGGCGCAGCTGCAGGAATCCACGCGCCAGGCGGAATCCGAGCGCCTGGCGCTCGACGCGCAAACCATCGACCAGGTGGCGCCGGGACAACAGCAGCCCGAGTCCGACCATTTCTTCCAGGCCGAAGGCGGAGAAAACGGCGTCAACAAGGGGCGGCACTGGCGCCATGCGACGGGCTGGTTCAGCTATGAATTGAGCGACCCGCAAGCCGAGGCGAGGATATTGCGCCTGACCCTCTCTACCCTCGATGCGGGCAGGACCTTCGACGTGCTGGTGAACGGCACGAAGCTGCAGACGGTTGCCGTGACGGTCGATGCGCCGCAGGAATTGCATACGCTCGATATCGCCATTCCCAAGGCGCTGGTGGCGACGGAGAACGGCAAGCTGGTCGTGAAATTTGTCGCCGGCAAGGATTCCGTGGCGGGCGGCCTGTACGGGCTGCGCTTGCTGCGCTGAGTCGCAGGAACGGGCAAGGACGCCATCCAGTGATACGGAAATCGGTATCGCAAGCGAAAAAGAATTGATTGGATGGCTATGTTGCTTTCTCCTACCATGGGTTCATAAAAAACCGCCCATCCGGCATCCGGCTGTGATGGTATTCCAAAAAAAACTGGAGACAAGAATGAAATTGACACGCCGCACACTCCTCGCCAGCGCCATGCTGCTCGCACTGTCCGCTACTTCTTCCGCTTTCGCCGCCAAGCCCCTCGTCATGGGCTTTTCGCAGGTAGGCGCCGAGAGCGAATGGCGCACCGCCAATACCGTCTCCATCAAGGATGCGGCCAAGAAAGACGGCGTCACCCTGAAATTTGCCGATGCGCAGCAAAAGCAGGAAAACCAGGTCAAGGCGCTGCGTTCGTTCATCGCGCAAAAAGTCGACGTGATCGCCTTCTCGCCCGTCGTTGAATCGGGCTGGGATACCGTCTTGCGTGAAGCCAAGGCTGCCAAGATTCCCGTCATCTTGACGGACCGCGCCGTCAATGTGGCCGATAAATCGCTGTACGTGACCTTCATCGGTTCCGACTTCGTGGAAGAGGGCCGCCGCGCCGGCCAATGGCTGCTCGAGCACGCCAAGAAAACCCCGGACGCCACCCTGAACATCGTCGAGCTGCAAGGCACGGTCGGCTCCGCACCGGCCATCGACCGCAAGGCCGGTTTCCTGGAAGTCATCGGCAAGAATCCGAAGATGAAGATCATCCGTTCGCAAACGGGCGACTTTACGCGCGCCAAGGGCAAGGAAGTGATGGAAGCGTTCCTGAAGGCCGAGGGCAAGAAGATCAACGTGCTGTATGCGCACAATGACGACATGGCCATCGGCGCCATCCAGGCCATCGAAGAAGCGGGCATGAAACCGGGCAAGGACATCATCATCATCTCGATCGATGGCGTGAAAGGCGCATTCGAGGCCATGATCGCCGGCAAGCTGAATGTCACCGTGGAATGCAGCCCGCTACTGGGCCCGCAACTGATGTCCATCGCCCGCGATGTGGTGGCCGGCAAACCCGTGCCGGCGCGCATCACGACGGTGGAAGGCGTGTTCCCTGCCGAGGTGGCAGCCAAGGAATTCCCGAACCGTAAGTACTAAGCTTGCCGCATGATGAATACGCAAGCGCAACACAACGCCGCGCCAGCTCCCTTGCTGGAGTTGCGCGGCATCAGCAAGTCTTTTCCCGGCGTCAAAGCCCTCAGCGACGTTGCCCTGCGCCTGTATCCGGGTGAAGTGCACACCCTGATGGGGCAAAACGGCGCCGGGAAATCGACCCTGATCAAGGTGCTGACGGGCGTCTACACGCCCGACAGCGGCCAGATTCTGCTCGACGGCAAGGCCATCGCCCCCGCATCCACCTCGGACGCGCAGTTGCTCGGCATCAGCACCGTGTACCAGGAAGTCAATCTGTGCCCGAACCTGTCAGTGGCGGAAAACATCTTTATCGGCCGCTACCCGCGCCGCTTCGGGGCGATCGATTGGCGTTCCATGCAGCAGCAGGCGCGTGCCTTGCTGCAGCAATTGCAGATCGATATCGATGTCACGGCGCAATTGTCCAGCTTTCCGCTGGCCATCCAGCAGATGGTGGCCATTTCGCGCGCGCTGAACATTTCGGCCCGCGTGCTGATCCTCGATGAACCCACGTCCAGCCTGGACGAGGCGGAAGTCAATCTGCTGTTTTCCGTGCTGCGCCGCCTGCGCGAGCAGGGCATGGCGATTCTGTTTGTGACCCACTTCCTCGACCAGACCTACGCCATTTCCGACCGCATCACCGTCATGCGCAATGGCGAGCGCGAGGGAGAGTATGCGTGCAGCGAGCTGTCGCGCCTGGCGCTGGTGAACAAGATGATCGGCGTGGCGGCCGACACGCAGGCGCAAGAGCTTGATCTGGCGCAAGACGCGGGCGCCGCCAGCTTTGGCCCGACTGTGCTCGAAGCGCAGGGACTGGGCCGCAAGGGCGCCTTGCTGCCCATGGATTTCCACATCCGACAGGGTGAACTGCTGGGCCTGGCCGGCTTGCTCGGCTCGGGCCGCACGGAACTGGCGCGTTTGCTGTTCGGCGCCGACAAGGCTGACTCCGGTTCCATCACCATGCAAGGCAAGGCACGCCAGTTCAACGTGCCGCGCGATGCGATTGCCCGGGATATCGGCTTTTGCTCGGAAGACCGCAAGCACGAGGGCGCGATTTTGTCGCTGTCCGTGCGCGAAAACATCATATTGGCCTTGCAGGCCCGCACGGGCTTGCTGCGCGCCATTCCGTTCAAACGCCAGCAGGCGCTGGCCGATGAATATGTGAAAGCGCTCGGCATCAAGACGGCCAACATCGAAACGCCGATCGGCAGCCTGTCGGGCGGCAATCAACAAAAGGCCTTGCTGGCGCGCTGGCTGGTGACCTCGCCGGCCATGCTGATTCTCGATGAACCGACGCGCGGCATCGACGTGCGCGCCAAGCAGGAAATCATGAGCTATGTGGGCAAACTCTGCCGCAAGGGCATGGCCATCCTGTTCATCTCGTCCGAATTGCCGGAAGTGCTGCGCTGCAGCGACCGTATTCTGGTCATGCGCGACCGCAAGGCCTGCGGCGACTATGCGCGCGGCGAGCTGGACGACAGCTCCGTGCTGCAAGTGATTGCCGGAGACGCCACATGAGTTTATCCACGCCCTCCAGCGCGCCACTGGCGCGTGCGGCTTCCCTTACGAATGCTTCCATGTTGCAGAATGTCTTGCATCACCCCCTGAGCCGGCCCCTGGCCGCGCTGTTGCTGCTGTTGCTGGTCGATTTCTTTGCCATCCCCGGCTTTTTTCACCTGGAAATTCGCGACGGCCATTTGTACGGCAGCGTGATCGACATCGTCAACCGCGCGGCGCCCTTGATGCTGGCGGCGCTGGGCATGACCCTGGTGATCGCCACGCGCGGCATCGATATTTCCGTGGGTGCCGTCGTGGCCCTGTCCGGCACCGTGGCTGCCATGCTGATCGGCGGCACCATGGTGATGGAGAATGGCGTGCCCACCTATGTGAGCAACATTCCCATGGGCTGGGCGCTGGCGGCGGCCCTGGGCGCGGCCCTGCTGTGCGGCGCCTGGAATGGCGTGCTGGTGGCGGGTCTCGGCTTGCAGCCCATCGTCGCCACCCTGATCTTGATGGTGGCGGGGCGCGGCCTGGCGCAATTGCTGACGGATGGGCAGATCGGCACCGTCTATTATCAGCCGTACTTTTTCATCGGCAGCGGTTACCTGTTCGGCTTGCCGTTCTCCCTGTTTCTCGTCGCTGCCGTGTTTCTCATCACGGCCGTGCTGATGCGGAAAACCGCCTTGGGCCTGTTCATCCAGGCCGTCGGCATCAATCCCGTCGCCGCGCGCCTGGCCGGCATCAAGACGGCCACCCTGATCTTTTTCGTCTACGTCTTTTGTGCCGCCTGCGCGGGCCTGTCCGGGTTGATGATCAGCTCGAACATCAAGAGCGCCGACGCGAACAACGCGGGCCTGATGCTGGAACTCGACGCCATCCTGGCAGTGACCCTGGGCGGCACGTCCCTGGCCGGTGGCAAGTTCAGCCTCGTGGGCAGCATGATCGGCGCCCTCATCATCCAGACCCTGACCTACACGATTTATTCGCTGGGAGTGCCGCCGGAAGTTAACATGGTCGTCAAGTCCGTCGTCGTCTTCCTCGTCTGCCTGTCGCAATCGTCGGAATTCAAGCAATTGCTGCATCGGAGAAAAGCATGAAGGGCTTGCTGCACACCCCGTATTTCACCTCGCTCGTCACGGTCTTGCTGCTGGTGGTGATGCTGGGCCTCGGTGGCGCCGCCTATCCGGGCCTGCTGTCGACGCAAGTGATCTTTAACCTGTTGATCGATAACGCCTTTTTGCTGGTGATCGCCGTCGGCATGACCTTCGTCATCGTGTCCGGCGGCATCGATCTGTCCGTCGGTTCCGTGCTGGCCCTGTCGACCATGATCGCAGCCTGGCTGCTCAACGTGGCGCACTGGCCGCCGCTGCTGGTGATCGTCACCGTGCTGGCGCTGGGTACCGTCTTTGGCGCCAGCATGGGGGCGCTGATCCATTATTTCAAATTGCAGCCGTTCATCGTTACCCTGGCCGGCATGTTTCTGGCGCGGGGACTGTGCTATCTGATCAGCATCAATTCCATCACCATCGATGACCCGCTGTTCGTGGCCATGTCGCAGACTCAGTTGAGCTTTCTGGGTGGCTTCGTCTCGCCGGGCGTGGTGATTGCCGTAGCGACCTTGCTGCTGGCCATCTGGCTGGCGCACGCCACGCCGTTTGGCCGCGCCGTGTATGCGATCGGCGGCAATGAACAGTCGGCCCTGATGATGGGCTTGCCTGTGGGCCGCACCAAGGTGTTCATTTACGCCTTCAGCGGATTTTGTGCGTCCCTGGGTGGCGTGCTGTTTTCGTTTTACATGCTGTCCGGCTATGGCTTGCATGCGCAAGGCACGGAACTGGACGCGATTGCCGCTGTCGTCATCGGCGGGACACTGCTCAGCGGCGGCTACGGCTATGTGGCGGGCGCGCTGTCGGGCGTGCTGGTGCTGGGCACCATCCAGACCCTGATCGCCTTTGACGGCACGCTCAGCTCGTGGTGGACCAAGATCGTCATCGGCGGCCTGCTGTTCGTCTTTTGCGTCGTGCAAAGACTGATGGCCATGGGCCAGAAAAATACCAACGGGAGTTAACCTTTATGTTGAAGCAACACACACTTGCCGCAGCCATCGGCATGGCGGCGGCGCTCGCCTGTGTCACCTTTGGCGCGCAGGCGGCCAACCCCATCGTGAAAAACATCTACACGGGTGATCCGGCCGCGCTGGTCGACAATGGCAGGGTGTATCTGTACGTGGGCCACGATGAAGCGAGCGCCACGGATACGGATTACCGCATGCACGAGTGGCGCGTGTATTCTTCGTGCGACATGGCGAACTGGACGGACCACGGCTCGCCCGTGCGTTACTCGACCTTCGCGTGGGCCGGCAAGGATGCCTGGGCCGGCGACATCGTCAAGCGCGACGGCAAGTACTATTTTTACTCCACCGTTGATCACAAGACCATCGCCGGCAAGGCCATCGGCGTGGCCGTGTCCGACAGCCCGACGGGGCCGTTCGTCGATGCGCGCGGCAGCGCCCTGATCACGAACGACATGACGAAACAGACGGCGATTCCCTGGGACGACATCGACCCGGCCGTCTTCATCGATACGGATGGCCAGGCCTATATTTACTGGGGCAACACGGTCTTGAAATACGCCAAGCTGAAAGCCAATATGACGGAGCTGGACGGCCCGATTTTGACTTTCGGCATGGATGCGTTCACGGAAGCTGCCTACATGCACAAGCATGCGGGTACGTATTATTTGTCGTACTCGCGCAATTTCCCCGAGGAGACGGCGTATTCGACAGGGCCGACACCGACGGGGCCCTGGCATTTCCGCGGCACCATTATGGACAAGAATGCCGTCGTGAAAACTATCCACCAGGCCATCATCGAATTCAACGGCAAGTCCTACATCTTCTATCACAATGACAAGTTGCCCGGCGGTGGAGAATACCGGCGTTCCGTGGCCGTGGAAGAGCTGAAATACAAGCCGGATGGCACCATCGAATTCATCCATCAAACGGCTGGCCCGGCCGCCAACCCGAGCGCCGCCTGCAAGGCATCCTGAGCCATTTCAACAAGTACAAAAAGGAGACACACCGATATCAACAATATCGATATCCATCAGTATCCGATATCGATCATGATATGATTTATTCATGGATACCCTCAACCCCAACTGGTTCTTGCGAGCCCGCCTGAAGACGCGGCAATTGCTGCTGTTGATCGCCCTTGACGAGCAGCGCAACATCCACCGCGCGGCGGAAGAATTGCACATGACGCAGCCGGCCGCGTCCAAGCAAATCAAGGACCTGGAAGAGATGCTGGACGTGCGCCTGTTCGACAGGTTGCCACGCGGCATGGAGCCGACCATCTACGGCGAGACGATGATACGCCACGCGCGCATGGCCCTGACGAGCCTGTCGCTGGCGCATGACGACATCGTCGCGCTCAAATCAGGCCTGACGGGCCAGGTGGAAGTGGGGGTCATCATGACGCCAGCCATGGCCTTGCTGCCGCGCGCGATTGCCCGCATCAAGCAGCAGGCGCCCTTGATGCGCATCGGCGTGCACCTGGAGCACAGCAATACCTTGATGGACATGCTGCAGCACGGCACCCTGGACTTCATGATCGGGCGCATCCTGGAAAAGGAAAGCAGCGCGGGACTCATCTACGAGGAATTGACGGAAGAGCCGGCCAGCGCCGTGGCGCGCAATGGCCATCCGCTGCTGGCGCGCAAGAATCTGCAGTTGAAAGACTTGGCGGGCCAGCCGTGGATCTTGCCGCCGCAAGGCAGCATCCTGCGCCACCGCTTCGACATGATGTTCCGCCGCGCCAGCCTGGAACCGCCCGTCGACGTGGTCGACACGACAGCCTTGCTCCTGATCACGTCCCTGCTGCAGCAGACGGATTCCCTGCACGTGATGCCGACGGAAGTGGCCCATTACTATGAGTCGCTGAACGTGCTGAGCATTTTGCCCATCGAACTGCCGTGCAAGATGGATGCGTTCGGCATCATCCGCCAGCAGGATCATTTGCTGTCGCCGGGCGCGGACATGCTACTCAAGGCTGTACGGGCGACGGCTGCCGACATGTATTGACGGTCACCCAATAAAACGTCCATGGCGTTGTTGCCGTGCCTTGTCGTACATTCGTACTGCCTGCGGCACGGCGCCTAGCCCTGAACATTTTCCTGGGCGCCGTCATCAACTTCGGCGATTTGTACTGCGAACACCTGCGCCGTATGCTCACTCGGGCACTTCAAAGAAAAACAGCTGCACCAGTCTGCCATTCTCCGGCGTGTCGCCAAATACATTGCTGATCGAGTGAAAGTAATGTCCCTTGTACACGATCAGGCGGTTGTGGCGCATCGGCACTTCCAGCAGGGCTTGCCAACTGTCGCGCTGTTCCTGCAAGTCGTTGAATTTCTGCACTTTACTGTTCGGCAGCCAGCGTTTCTGGAAGTCCTTGAAGCTGGCGTAGCCGCCCGCTTTCACGTCTGCCTCGGGCAACCTCCGGTACCAGCCGCTGGGCTGGTGGCGCCAGAACGTGGTGCCGCCCTGGCATTGCTCGGGCGGGTTCAGATACAGCACGCCCGCATAGAAATTGAAATTGTTGCCCGTCTCATTGTCCACGTGGATATCCGTGCGCGCCATCGCGTCCGCATAGCTGAGGCGATACGAACCGTTGTCGGGCGAGATGAAACGGATGGGGCGGCCCAGCGCCGTGGCGATGCGCTCCATGATGGCTTGACTGGGCTGGCCTGCCGTCTGGCTGCCCGGATAGTTTTGTCCCGCATAGCGCTGCTGCTCGAACGGCAACGCCAGCGCCTGCGCGCGCCAGGCGATCGGGTCGGGCAGGAAATCGTCGAGGATGTGCAGGTCCGTTTCGCGCAGGAAATCGTGCAGCGATGGCGCGACGTTGATCGCTGTCAAAGTTTCTACCTGTTCTGCTTGCGGACTGGCGAAGCCGATGCGGCACGTTTGCGTCAGCGCCGGATGCAGCGCCAGGCCTTGCGCGTAGCGTTGCAAGGCCAGTTCCTGCTGTCCCGTGCGGTAGTACAGCTCGGCCAGTCCCTGCAGGGTTTGCCAGCGCTGCGGACGCAGGGCGTGGGCCCGTTCCAGTTCGGCGATGGTCTCCATCAGCCGCTGTTTTCCCAGCAGCAATTCGGCATGGCTGATGGCGAAATCGTGTTCGTGCGGCGCCAGCCGCGCCGCCGTGGCGTAGCTGGCCAGCGCCGCCTCGCTGTCCGTGCCGCGCAGCACATTGCCGAGGTTGTAGTGGAACAGGGCATTGTCGGGCTGCTGCTTGAGCGACAGTTTCAACAAGCCCAGGCCGATGGCGCCCTGGCCCAGTTCCAGCATCGCCAGGCCCTGGAAATGCTGTGCTTCGGCCAGGGCCGGGTTCAGTTTATACGCGGCCTGGTAGGCGTTGATCGCCTCGATCAGCTTGCCCTGCTGCTGCAGCCCTTGCCCGTTTGCCAGATGTTGTTCCGCCAGTGTCTGTTCGCCCATGTCACTATCCCGATGCAATGTGGCGAACAGTGTAACCGAGCCCGTTCTACCGTGCCTGGCTGACGGGAATTTCTTCCCCGTTCAGCTTGATCGCCACCTTGACGATCTGCGCCTTGACCTGGTTGCTGGCCATGTCCGCTTCCTGGGCATAGGCATACACGACGATGGCGAAGTCCTTGTAGCCGCTGCGCGCCGCCTCGATCTTGCGCGCCGCCTCCTGGTCCACTTTCAGCAGCGAATAACCGTCGCCATTCGTGAACGCCAGCTTGTAGTCGCCGTTGTCGTACATGTAGTAATACGTGCCCGCGTCGGCGAACTTGGCGGGGAAGGCGGCCTTGTCCATCGCGTACGGCGACAGCGCGCCCTGGCCATTGATCTGGTAGCGCAGGTAGCGCTTCGCCTTGGCCTCATTGACCTTGGCGTCGATCTGCGGTTTCAGGGCGTCGAGCACTTCCTGCTTGCGGAAGGCGTCGTTGCTGCCCGCATATTCGCGCGAGATGCGCTGCGCCACGGCCGCATAGTCGGGCGGCAGGCCGGACAGGGCGAGGTAGCTGTACATCAACTGGTGGCCGCTGGTGATGTCGACATAGCTGGACGTTGGCGTGGAAGCGTCCGCTTGCGGCAGGCTGGCGGCGGCCGCCTTCACTTGCGCCTTGGCGGCCATGTCGGCGACATTCGCGGCGACGGGGGCGGAGGCGGCTGGTGTGGCGTTATCCGTCTTGCCGCAGGCGGACAGCAGGACGGCGATGGCGAGCAGGGCTGGGAGGGTACGGTTCATGATATTTCCTTGAGTGAATGTGTGAGGTGGCTTAGCCGATGGTTTTACGTTTGTATTCGCCGACGCCGTAAGCGGCCAGGACGATGGCAGACGCCAGCACCAGGTAAAAACCGATGCCAAACGAGAGGCCTTGCCACACTTGCCCCAGCATTTCGCTGGCCATCTGCTCGGCCATGCGGGCCGCGCGGGTGCCCATGATGCCGCCCATGGCGTTACCCGCATCGCTGACGGCGCCCTTGATCTTGATGAACAGCAAGCTGCTGTGGATGACGATGAACAGCAGGGGCGCGCACTTGCCCAGCGCCGCTTTCGGGTGCTTGCTAACCATCGTGGCGCAGCAGGCGCCGATGGCCAGCAGGAAGAAAAATTGTGCCGACGTAAAACCGCCGCCGCCATCGCGGGCAAAGCTTTCCAGGCTGTCGGCGGACAGGCCCAGCAACTGCCAATAGGTACGCGAGACGGAGGCGAACAAACGGATGCCGATGGTGTTGAAGACAAAGGCGCCGGCGAGCAGGACGCCCAGGCTGGCCAGCACCTTGATGCCCAAGGCGGACACGGCCTGGCCCCACAGTTGCTGGCCCTTGTCGCGCGCCAGTTTCGCCGCGCCGGCCATTTCTTCCTGCGCCAGTTGCTGCGTTGCCACGGCGCTGACGGTGGCGAGGCTGCCTGCGTCATCGAAGCGCACGTCGACGACGGCGTTGATGGCGGGCGCCACGTCCGAGCGCCAGTGCGTGGTGACGTCGAAGGCATGTTGAATGCCGGCCACGCTGACGGAACCCTGTCCGCTCGGCTGGTAGGCGAGGATGCGGCCACGTTGGCCGGTGGTTGTTGTTGCTGGGCTGGATGCTTGCATGGGATTTCCCTGGTCACTGTCATGCTGTATTGCATGTACCCACGGATAACGGGGGCAGTTCAGAGAAATCCAAAATTATTTTGAATTATTTTTTTGGCGGCTGCATCATGTCCTTGGCGGCGCCCTGGTAATCCTTCATCAAGCCCATGAAAGCATCCTGCAAATGCCGGGCCGCATCCTGTGGCGGCGCGCCCGTGCGCCGGGCCAGGTCGAATTTATACGCGTGCGCGGCCGTGTAGCCCGCCTGCGAGGCGGCATCCAGCAGCACGCCCGCGCGTTTCAAAGAGGCCGGGTCACCCTTGACCATCAGCAATTCGGCCAGATAGGTCTGCGCAATCGGAAAATCTTTCGCGGCCGCCTTTTCCAGCCACTGCATGCCTGCCTTCGGCTGTTTGATGCCCGCATCGCCGCCGCCGATGCCATAGCCGAGGGCCGTCAGCGCCACCAGGTCTCCGCCGCGCGCGCGCTTTTCCAGTTGCTGGCGGGGAAACGGGCGGGCCGCGATCTGCATGCGGATTTCATAGTTGATGTCTTGCAGCACATTGCCTGGCCACACCTTGGCGCCGGATGCTGCCGGCTTCTCCACCGCCGGGGCAGGCGCGCGCATGCCGCCCTGGCCTTGCGCGCCGGCCAGCACGCCCGGCGCCGGCTGGCTGACGCCCTTGCCGCTGCCCATGTTCAGTACCAGGCGCGCCGACGTTTCGCCAAACGACACGCGCGGTTTTTGCACGTCGTGCGTCATGGCGGCAACCCTGGCCGCCACTTGCGAAAACACGTCGCTCATCGGCAAGCCCGGCGCGTCCAGCGCGTCGAGCAGGGCGCTCGTGTAGGGACTGTTGCGCGAATCGGACGACCAGAAATCGCGCGCCAGGGCGCCCGGTCCCGCCGAATAGGCGATCACCACGCCGCGTGGCGCTTGCGTGTCGGCAAAGCCGTGGCTGGCCGCATTGCCGCCAGGGACCACCACGGCGCCGCCGCGCGTATATTCCTGGCGGCAAGCGTCAAGGATCAGCACGGCGCCGCGCGCGCCCGTGCGCTGCAAATCGCCCGCCAGGCTGGAAACGGACACGCCCTGCGCGGCGATGGCGGCAGCGCTCAGGGCATTCATGTTGGCGCCCAGCGGCAACACATAGTTGGCTTCGCCCGCCTGCGCGCCGTGGCCCGCGTAAAACACGAGGGCGATATCGGCGCCGCGCGCCTGCGTGGAAAACTCGGCCGACGCCTTTTGCAGCTGTTGCGCATTGATGTCCGTGCGCAACAGCACTTCAAAGCCCAGGCGGCGCAGGCGTTCGGCCATGGCGCGTGCATCGTTCACGGGATTCAATAGCGGTTGCGGATAGGCCGCGTTGCCGATCACCAGGGCGATGCGCTTGCCAGGGCCGCTGGCGGCTTGCGTGGCGTTGCTGCTCAGCAAGAACAAGATGGTCAATAACAGGGGAAATATGCGGCGCATCGGTGTCCGGTGGAATTGTCGTGAAAGTAACAAAAGTTAGCGATTTTCACTCTGATATGAGAAAATTGCCTAAATGCATTTTACCTTACTGACAAGTTTCTCTTGTCTGGCCAGCGCACGGTGTGCGTCGCCGCTGGCCAGTGGCGCGTGCCGCCCAACACACGATCGGACCGGCTGTGCAATCGGAACAATTTGAACGGATTCATGCTTTCTGGACCCGCCGCCAACAGCTGACACAAGGCGAACTGGGCGAGTTTTACCAGCGCGTCGTCGCCGCGCTGACCCCATGCCGCCCGCGTGAGGCGGCGTCGCTGGGCGATTCCTTGGCCGACTTGCGCCACCAGTTCTTCATCGAAAAAGTCTTGCACGGCGATAGCGACGCGGCGCCCCACCACATCGGCGCTTTGTTCCTGTACTTCAAGCGCTTCATCATCGACCAGTTGCGCAAGCAGCGCGATGACGAAGATGCCGATGCGCAAGAAGGCTGCGCACTGCGCGCGCCCGACGCCTATGCGGAACCGCTGCGCGACTATCAGCTCACGCCGCAGCAGGTGCGCGAAGCGGCGGACGTTTTCATCACCACCTTGCCCCGTGACTTGATCTTGCTGCTGCGCCATTGCGGCTGCGGCGGCATGCCCGTCAAGGAACTGGCCGAGCAGATTGCTTCCGCGCATTACCACGGCGGCAAGCTGGGCCTCGTGCACAGGCAGAAGGGCGATCCTGCCAGCGCGGGCCGGCAGATCGTCGAGCCGGCCCACCGCGCCACCTTGCTGGGCAGCTGGGTCTTGACCCTGCTCAAGCTGCGCGTGGGCGACACTCTGGCCGAGCGCGACCTGCAGGCGGCGCAAATAGTTTTGGATATTTTGTGCGTGGCCGCGTTATCCCTGCACCTGGACCCCGTGTCCACCCACCCGAACACTGATGAAAGGCCACCGGCATGACTGCATTGACGCCCACACTGGCCATCGTTGCCGCGCGCCTGCCGTCGCCCCCGTCTGCCATCGACATGCTGGATGAGGATGTGGCCGGCGCTACCCCGGACTGGCGTGGCATTGCCGTGCCGGAACACCTGATGGAACGTTTTGCGCGCCGCAGCGACGCCGCGCCGCTGGCCGGGCGGCCCATCGCAGGCGGACAGATTCACCTGCTGGCACGCTGCCCCGGCTTTGGCGCCGTGCTGCTCGACGCCTGGGACAGCACGCGGCAGCGCTGGCGCGGCTGGCTCGTCACGCCGGATACAGCGTATGCGGACGCCTGCGGCCTGGTGGTCGAGCAGCGCGACGCGCCCGCCGACCCCCGTGCCGGCCTGGTGCTGTGCGACATGCCCGTGACCCTGGCCGTGACGGACCTGGGCGCCTGCCTGGGTGTGTTCAGCCAGGAGCGCCTGCAGGCGGCGCGCTGGCTGGAAACGCATGGCCGCGCGAACGGAGCGGGGGTAGCCGCGGAGCCGGGCGTGATCGCCCGCGTGGCCATGCCCGGCGACGATTACGCCTTGACGGGCACACCGCTGTCGAGCGAGCTGGGCAAGGATGGCCGCGTGGCCTACCGGCAATTGCTGCGCCAGGGCTTGCAGCAATTGCAGATCGCCCCGGCCGATGCAGTGGCGCCGATATCGAAGCCTGTGCAGGCAGGCAATGCGAACCGCTGGCTGAAAATCGTCACGGCCGTGGCCGCCAGCGTGATGGTGGTGCAATCGGCGTGGCTGTTCCTGCCGAAAGAGGGCGCCGTTGTTGGCAACGCGGAGTTCCGCAACGGCGGCAGCGGCGTCGAGACGGGCGTGCGCACGCGCGTGCTGTTCCGTGCAGAGGCAACGGAGGCGGAAATCCGCACCTGGCTGCAGCGCGAGCAGCTGGAAATCGTCGCCGGACCGGACACCTTGGGCGCTTTCACCGTGCTGTCGCGCAACCGCCAGAAAGTCTTGCCGCCGCCAGGCCCGGGCAATCCGCTGGCCGTGATCAATCCTTGAATTTTGAAATAAGAGAAAGTTATCCAGCATGACAACGTATAAGAATTTTGCATCCGCGCACTGGCGCAAGCTGGCCATGGGCCTGGCCGCCGGCGTCCTGTTGACGGGCTGCGCCATGACGCCGAACGGCCGTGGCGGCGTGTTGATGGGCCTCGATACGGCCGAGTTGTTCGGCACGCCGATTTCCACCTTCCGCTTGCGCGATGGCACGGAAGGCACCTTGCGCAAGGATACGAAGGGCAAGTATTCGATCAAGCTGTCGCAGGCGTTTCGCGTCGTGCCGTTGGACAAGGCCGTCACGGCCCGCGTGGCGCGCGTGGAAAACGTGGGCGAGCGCACCGTGGTGATCGTCGAAACCCAGGAGCGCGGCTGCGCCTACCGCTATGAAGTGCTGGCTTTCCAGGGTACGGACGTGCTGCAGTGGACGGTCGGCAATTGCAAGGACCGCCCCCGCGTGGAACTGGCGGCGGATGCAAAATCGCTGAATATCGACTTCCCCAACTACAACCGCCTGGCGCGCATGATCTACACGGACAGCCGTTTGCTCAACGCCAGCGTGCCCGTGCCGCCCGGCGTCGATACGCGCGCGCAGCCGTTTGCCGACGACGCCTTGCGCGCCACCGGCCCCGTCATCGCCAACATGCCCGGCAGTGACAGCGGACGCGTGATTCCCGCCGCTCCGGCCGCCGCACCGGCACCGGCCGCGAAACCGGCCACCCGCGCGACCAGCCGGAACCGCCGCCAGGTGGCGCAGGAAGCGCCGGCGCCAGCCCGCACCGTGCAAGGCGCCCCGGCAACGGCGGCTCAGGCCGCACGTGCCGCCGACAGCGCCTCGCGCGTGCCGGCCGCCATGAGTTTCCAGACGGAAGAAATCAAGCCCGTCGTCATTGACTTGAGGAAATAAGATGGCCGCGAGTTTGCGCAGTCTGCAAATCCGGCAGACCTTGATCCTGATCATCTTGACGATTATCTACCTGTGCTTCGAGCTGGGCTTCAATGCCCGCCTGCTCGACGTGGTGGGTGGCAACGTCAAGCCGGAAGACGTGGAAGGGGTGGAATTCTACGGCCGCAGCCTGTCGGGCATCGCCGCCGCGCTGGTGGTGCTGCAACTGATGTGGCGCCGCCGCCTGAAGAACAATGGCAGCGGCCCGGGCTGGACAAAGATCATCGTTTGCTGCGTGGTGACGGCCGGCGTCGTCTTCGGCGTGCTGAAAACCACGGTGAATGTGCTGGTCAATACGCGCGACGCGGAATTTCGCCGCATGGCCTTCAACACCACCTTGCTGCAGCGTTCGCTGGTAGGCGGCAGCTTGCAGCTGCAGGGCCTGGTCGACGATCCCACCCTGTTCGCCAAGCCGGAAGGCAAGTCCTTCCTGGCCCTGTTCCCCTTCCTGGCCGTCTCGGTCGGCCATCTTGACGAGCGCATGGGACCGGCCAAGGAGCAGCTGGTGCGGGCCAACGTGCGCCAGGTGGCAGGCGGCCCGTCCGGCTACTATGACAAATATCAAGAGGCCATGCGCGAGCTGGCCGGCAAGTGGGAATTGTATGCGGGCATCATCCCCGATAGCGATGCCGGCTTGCGCGCCAAGCAACAATCCTCGTGGCAGGAATACGTGAGCAGCCTGTCGCGGCGCGGCTGGCAGCCGCATTCGGTGCCGATGCGGCGCCAGGCGGCGGTCGTCAATAATGTGCGTAAGAAAGTGCCCGTGCCCGCCAACTGGCGTACCGACGACGAGCAGGGCTTCCGCGCCGCCGTCAAGCGCCGTTACACGGCCGAGGCGGCCAGCAAGGGCGTCTCCGTGCGCGGCGAGCGCATCCCGCCGGGCTTGCCGTTTGCCGCCTTTGTCGCGCGCCCCGGCGTGCAGGCGGAATTGCGCGAAGCGTTGAAGTTGCCGGCCAGCGCCACGGTGCAGGCCGCGTATGCGAGTCCGGCCGAGTTCGGGCGCCTGTTCGAGCAGTTCCTCGATCGCCAGACGGCGGAAAAACTGGTGGAATACCGCGCCAGCCGCACGGATTTTGAAGCGGGTGGCAGGTTCTTCCACGAGGGCAAGGAAGCGGCGCGCGCCGCCATCGTACCGCCCGTGGCCCTGTTCTTCTCGCTGCTGGGCGCCATCGGCCACTTTTCCAAATTGCTGTACCTGATCGCTACCGTCGTATTATTGCTACTGGCCATGCGCCGTGGCGAGCAGGCGGGTGCCGATGGGCAGCTGAGCCGGCGTTCCGCCTGGATCGCCACGGGCGTGCTGGCGACGGCCTTTGCAGGCACCTGGGGCATGCTGTCCATCCTCGACAACAACGTCACGCGTAGCGAGCTGTTCCGGCAAATGCTGGACTGGACGCGCCAGGGTGAGCCCGACAGCACGCGCTGGAATCTCGCCGGCAAGGCCATCCTGGCCAATATCACGCACGTCGTGGCGGTGGGGCAGGGCTACAGCTACCCCGTCAACGAAGCGATCCGCATCCACGTTTTGCAGGGAATTCACTATGGCTATCACGCGCAACAAAAATAAGGCGTCCACGCTGGCCTTGCTGCTTTCCATGTTCAGCACGTTTGTACAGGCCGACTGCCTGGGCATGAAGGTGCACGCCCACCGTGGCGCCGGCAATGCGCCGGAAAACTCGCTGAGCGCGCTGCGCAACACGTATTTCGGCACCTGGGACGGCGTCGAGACGGACTTGCAGCTGCTCGGCGACGGCAGCTGGGTGGTGCACCACGATCTGTTGACTGGCAGAGTCGTCGACACGGGCTCGCCCCGCACCGTGAAACAGTTGACGGCCGACGACTGGCGCGCCGCCAGCATGAAGAACCGTGGCGTGGCCACGCCGGAAACGCCGCCGTTCGTCAGCGATGTTGCCGACCTGGCGACGGCTTTCCCGGCGAAAACCCTGAATGCGGAAATCAAGGACGTCGTGGCGTCGTGCGCGCCGATCAACACCCTGGTGGGGCAGTTGCGCGCGAATATCAAGCACGGCAACTGGTTCTTGACGTCAGGCGTGCCGAACAACCTGGCGTGCGCGCGCCGCGCCGACCCGCAGGGTTACCTGGGCCTGCTCGTGTTTGACGCGCGCAATGCGCAGGCGGCCGGCGCCAACCGGGTCAGCCGCTACATCGCGAAAAATGCCCGTCCGCCCAAGCTGGACAAGCCGTGGCTGCAGCGCGTGCAGCAACAGATCGGCATGCCCACGGGCGTGCACGTGGATGCGCGCAGCCTGGACGCCAATCCGAATTTGCTGGCCGATGCAGCCAGCCTGAACATGCCCGTCTTCGTGTACGCCGTCGATGGCGACTCGGCCCTGGCCGCGTCCTTGCTGCGCGCGCAGCAGCGCAGCCACCGCTGGCCCAGCGGCGTCATTCTTGATGGCAATCCCGAGACGTTTTGTGCGATGATGAAGTAAGCACTTTCACTGCGAGACCATGCCATGACCATGCCAAACACCGACCCCGCCGCCGCGCTTGCCCGTAGCGCCATTGGCGCCATGTTCTTTTCCGTGTTTGGCGGCCTGTGGGTGGCCGCCTGGTGCGTGCAGACGTATGGCGCGCAATCCGCGGCGCTGCTGCCGATTGCCGGCATCACCGTCTTGCTGTTCATGCTGGCGTGGCGCCAGTTTCGCCGCCACCGCGCCGCGCATGCTGCGGCGGAACAATCGCCGCAGGCCAGGCGCGTGGGCAGGCTGTTCAATATCGTGAATGCGGGGCAATGGATCGCCATCTTCATCGTCGGTAACGTCCTGAAAAACATGGGACTGCAGGCGTGGTTCATTCCCGCCGTCATCTTGATCGTGGGCTTGCATTTCTTTCCGCTGGCCTGGCTGTTCAAGGCGCGCCGCCACCTGGCCATCGGCATGGCCCTGTGCGTATGGGCCATCGGCTATCCGCTCACCGTGCGCCACGGCCCCATCCATCCCATCGGTTGCCTCGGTGCCGGCCTGATCCTGTGGGTGGCGGCCCTGTCCGCCGTGCGCGCCGGTTTTGCCGTGCAGCAGAGCGCCTTGCAGCCCCAGAAATAGCTTTTCCGAAGGCCTGCGCAGGGCCGCTTTTTACACAGTTTTTGCGCATCGCAGCATCGATAATGTTTGCATCGTGCGCGCGACTGGCATATAAATGTAATCGATTACATTTATATGAAAAGCGCCATGCCAGCAGCCGTCCCATCCCCTTTGCCGACAGAAACCGTCTCCATCAGCGCCGTTGCCGCGCATGCGGGCGTGTCGGTGGCCACCGTCTCGCGCGTGATGAACGAGCAGGCGGGAGTGCGGGCGCCCACGCGCGACAAGGTCCTCGCTTCCGTGGCCGCGCTCGGCTACCGCATGAACCACCTGGCGCGCAGCCTGCGCACGGCCGAGAGCCGCATGCTGCTGACCATGGTGCCCGACGTGGGCAACCCCTTCTATGCGCAAATCGTGCGCGGCATCGATACGGTGGCGCGCGAACACGGTTACTTCGTGCTGCTGTGCGACACGGGCGCCGACGCGGGCCGCGAGCGCTCGTACTTCGACTTGCTGCGCATGCACCGCGCCGACGGTGCCATCTGCCTCGACCCGGACACGGTGCAGCACGCCCTGTCACATGAATCCGTCAGCCTGCCGTGGGTGGCCTGCTGCGAATTCGACCCTGCCGTGGCCGTGCCGTATGTCGGCATCGACAACCACCGGGCCGCCTCCGACGCCGTCGCGCATCTGCTGGCGCGTGGCCATACGCGCATCGGCCTGATCAACTCCGATGAACGCTATCTGTACGCACGGCAACGCCAGCAAGGCTACCTGGACACCCTGGCTGCCGCCGGCCTGCCCGTGCAGCCGCAGTGGGTGCACACGGTGCAAAGCCTCGATTACGAAGCGGGCACGGCCGCCACCTTGCGGATGATGGCGGAAGCGGATGCCCCAACGGCCATCTTTGCCGTCTCCGACACCCTGGCCATTGGCGTCTTGAGCGCGCTGCGCCAGCTGAAAAAACGCGTGCCCGAGGACGTGGCCGTCATCGGCTTCGACGATATCGCCATCGCCGCGCAGATCGACCCCGGTCTCACCACGATCGCGCAACCGATGCGCGAGCTGGGCGAGACGGCGGCCCGCTTGTTGCTGCAGCGTTTGGCGGACCCGGCGGCGCAAGTGCCTGGCGTGTTGTTGCAACACCAATTAATTTTGCGAGGGAGTGCATAGTGAGCGTTGCCGTCGGTTTCGAGGGGGTCTGCAAGGATTTCGGCCCCGTGCGCGTCTTGCATGGCGTCAGTTTTACCTTGTCGCCGGGGCGCGTGTATGGCTTGCTGGGTGAAAATGGCGCCGGCAAGTCGACCCTGATGAAAATCCTTGCCGGCTACGAGGCTGTGAGCGAAGGGCAGTTGCTGGTCGATGGCCAACCCCGGCGCTTTGCCAGTTCGCGCGCGGCGGAGTCGGCCGGTATCGTGCTGATCCACCAGGAATTCAACCTGGCCGAGCACCTGACGGTGGCGCAAAACATGTTTTTAGGCCACGAGAAAACGCGCGGCTGGCTGCTCGACGAGGCCGCCATGCGCGAGGAAGCGTCGCGTTACTTGAAACAGGTGGGCCTGGACGTGTCGCCCGATACGACAATCCGCGACCTCATAGTTGCTGAAAAGCAGCTTGTGGAAATCGCCAAGGCCCTGTCGCGCCGCGCCCGCTTCCTGATCATGGACGAGCCGACGGCCACCCTGACGTCGGCGGAAACCCAGCGATTGTTTGCCGTGATGGCGCAGCTGAAAGCGGATGGCGTGACGATTTTATATATCTCGCACAAGCTCGACGAGGTCGAGCGCAACACGGACGAGGTCATCGTCATGCGCGACGGGCGTTTCGTCACGCGCGAGCCGACGGCCAGCTTGACGCGCCAGCAGATGGCGAACCTGATGGTGGGGCGCGAATTGTCGGACATGTTCCCGGCCAAAGTGCCGCTGGCGAAAGACGCTCCTGTGTTGCTGAAAGTGGAGGGTTTGTCTGTGCCCGGCTGGGCTAAGGATCTGTCCTTCGAGGTGCGCGCCGGCGAAGTGCTGGGCTTTGCGGGCCTGGTGGGCGCGGGGCGCACGGAATCGTTCGAGGCCTTGCTGGGCTTGCGTCCGCGCAGCGCGGGTGTGATCGAGATCAATGGCCAGCCCGTGGACATCCGCACGCCGCGTGAAGCCATGCAGCACGGCATGACCTATCTGAGCGAAGACCGCAAGGGCAAGGGCTTGCACGTGAACCTGGGTTTACGGGAAAACCTCACCATGATGACGATGGAGCGCTATGCGCGGCCGTGGCTGGACTTGAAAGCGGAAAAGGGGGCGCTGGCCAAGGCCGTCGAGGATTTCAATATCCGCACGGGCGACCTGGACAGCCGCGCGCGCATGCTGTCTGGCGGCAACCAGCAAAAGCTGGCGCTGGCGAAATACCTGCATTCGGACCCGCGTGTCATCGTGCTTGATGAACCGAGCCGTGGCGTGGACGTGGGCGCCAAGCGCGACATTTATTTCCTGATCCACCGCCTTGCCGCCGAAGGGCGCGCCGTGATCGTGATTTCATCCGAACTGATCGAATTGATAGGCCTGTGCCACCGCGTGGCCGTGATGCGCGCCGGCACCTTGCAAGCCACCCTGTCTGCTGACCACCTGACTGAAGAGGAGTTGATTGCCCATGCAACCGGCACGCACTGACACCACCGTATCCCCTATTGCTCGATTCGGCGCGCGCATCAAGGGCTTTGGCCCCGTGCTGGGACTGTTATCTCTGTGCATCGCGGGCACCTTGCTCAACGGCGACTTCGCCACCCTCGACAACCTGATGAACGTGCTCACGCGCACGGCGTTTATCGGCATCATCGCCGTCGGCATGACCTTTGTCATTATTTCTGGCGGCATCGATTTATCGGTCGGCTCGATGGCGGCCCTGATCGCCGGCTGCATGATTTATTTCATGAATGCGCTGGCGCAAGGCGCGGGCGGCAACCTGGCGCCGATCACCATGCTGGTGCTGGGCATCGCCATGGCGCTGGTATTGGGTGCCGGATTCGGCCTGATGCACGGCTTGCTCATCAGCAAGGGCAATATCGAGCCGTTCATTGTTACCCTGGGCACCTTGGGCATCTTCCGCGCCGTCTTGACCTACCTGGCTGATGGCGGTGCCCTGACGCTGGACGCCACCCTGTCCGAGCTGTACAGCCCCGTGTACTACACGAGCGTTCTGGGCGCGCCGATACCCATCTGGATTTTCCTGTTTGTCGCCGCGGCCGGCGCCATCATTTTGAACCGCACGACCTTTGGCCGCCACGTGCAGGCGATTGGTTCCAACGAGCAAGTGGCGCGCTATGCGGCCATCAATGTCGACAAGGTGAAAATTGCCACCTATATGCTGCTGGGCGTCTGCGTGGGGATCGCCACGGTGCTGTACGTACCGCGCCTGGGCTCGGCTACGCCGACGACGGGCTTGCTGTGGGAACTCGAAGCCATCGCCGCCGTCGTCGTCGGCGGCACGGCCCTGAAGGGCGGAGAGGGGCGCATCGTCGGCACCGTGATCGGCGCCATCCTCTTGTCCGTGATCAGCAATATCCTGAATTTGACCAGCATCATCAGTGTCTACCTGAATGCCGCAGTGCAAGGCGTGGTGATCATTGCCGTCGCCTTCCTGCAGCGAGGCCGCAAATAAAAACACAGCGGCGTTCTGAAAGGGCAGCCAACGGGCGCCCACAACCTTGGAGGAGAGCAGCATGAAGAGCTTTATACGGGTAGCAGGGATGGCAGTGCTGGTGATGCAGGCGTGGGCGCTGCCTAGTGCGCAAGCCGCAGAAAAGCTGGTGGTGGGCGTGGCCATACCCACGGCCACGCACAGTTTTACTTCCGGCATCGTCTGGTGGGCGAACCAGGCCAAGGCGGAACTGGAAAAAGCCCATCCTGGCCTGAAGATCATCGTCAAGACGGCCGCCACGGCGCCCGAGCAGGCCAATCAGCTGCAGGACATGTTGACGGTGAACAAGATCAACACCCTGGTGATCTTCCCCATCGAATCGGCCTCGCTGACGCAGCCCGTCGCGCAAGTGAAAAACAAGGGCGTCTACGTGACCGTGGTCGACCGTGGCTTGACGAACACGCAATCGCAGGATGCGTACATCGCGGGCGACAACACGGCCTTCGGCAAGCTGCCGGCCGAATACCTGGCGAAAAGCCTGAATGGCAAGGGCAATATCGTCGTGCTGCGCGGCATGCCGACCACCCTCGACAACGAACGCTACGATGCATTCAGTGCCGTGATGAAGGGCCATCCCGAGATCAAGGTGCTCGACGCCAAATATGGCAACTGGAACCGCGACGATGCCTTCAAGGTCATGCAGGATTACCTGACCCGCTTCAAGCACATCGACGCCGTCTGGGCCGCCGATGACGACATGGCCATCGGCGTGCAAAAAGCCATCGCGCAAGCCAAGCGCACGGACATCAAGCAAGTGTTCGGCGGCGCGGGCGCCAAGGGCGCCGTGAAAAAGATCATGGACGGTTCCGACCCGCTGATCGTGGCCGACGTGTCCTACTCGCCAAAGTTCATGTACGACGCCATCAAGCTGACGACGGAAGCGCGCCTGAAAGGTGATAAATTGCCGGCCAACACGATCATCCCTTCGGTGCTGATCACGCGCGAGAACGCCAAGCAGTTTTACTTTCCGAACTCGCCTTTTTAAATTGAACCTCCCCCAGGGCCAGATTCCTGGGGGCTAAAGGATACCCATGAAAACCATCCAGGGCCCGGCCATTTTCCTGGCCCAGTTTCTCGGCGATGAACCGCCGTTCGACTCGCTCGATCACCTGGCGCAATGGGCGGCCGGCCTGGGCTACAAGGGCTTGCAGCTGCCGACGGCGCCGCGATTGTTTGATCTGGAACAAGCGGCCAATAGCCAGCAGTATTGTGACGACGTGAAAGCTTTGCTGGCGCGCCATGGCTTGCAGGTGACGGAACTGTCGACGCACTTGCAGGGTCAGCTGATCGCCGTGCATCCCGCCTACGACGCCCTGTTCGACGGCTTTGCGCCCGAACACGTACGCGGCGATCCCGCCGCGCGCACGGCCTGGGCCACGCAGCAACTGCTGTGGGCGGCCACCGCCTCGCAGCGCCTGGGTTTGACGGCGCACGTGACGTTTTCCGGCGCGCTGGCCTGGCCGTATCTGTATCCATGGCCGCAGCGCCCGGCTGGCCTGGTGGAAACGGCATTTGCCGAGCTGGCCAAACGCTGGCTGCCCATCCTCGATGCGTTTGACGCGGCCGGTGTGGACGTCTGCTATGAATTGCATCCGGGCGAGGACTTGCATGACGGCGTGACCTTCGAGCGCTTCCTGGCCGCCGTCAACGACCACCCGCGCGCGTCGATCTTGTACGACCCCAGCCACTTCGTGCTGCAGCAGCTCGACTACCTGGCCTTCATCGACATTTATCATGCGCGCATCAAGGCCTTCCATGTGAAAGATGCGGAATTCCGGCCGAACGGGCGCCAGGGCGTGTATGGCGGCTATGCCGACTGGCAAGACCGGGCCGGGCGCTTCCGCTCGCTGGGCGATGGGCAGATCGATTTCAAGGCCATCTTTTCCAAGATGGCGCAGTACGATTTCCCCGGCTGGGCCGTGCTGGAATGGGAATGCTGTTTGAAACACCCGGAAGATGGCGCTGCAGAGGGCGCACGTTTCATCCGCGATCACATCATCCACGTGGCCGAACACGCATTTGACGATTTCGCGGGCAGTGCGGTTGACCAGGATCAAATCCATCACTTGCTTGGCTTGAAATAAGGAAACGACATGCAGCGACGCTTACGGCTGGGCATGGTAGGGGGCGGGCAGGGCGCATTCATCGGCGCCGTGCACCGCATCGCGGCGCGCATCGACGACCAATATGAACTGGTGGCGGGCGCCCTGTCGTCCGACCCGGACCGCGCGCGTGACAGCGGCGCGGCGCTGCACCTGGCGCCCGAGCGCTGCTACAGCGATTACCGCGCCATGGCGCAGGCGGAGGCCGCGCGTGCGGACGGCATCGAAGCCGTGGCCATCGTCACGCCGAATCACTTGCACGCGCCCGTCGCCACGGCGTTCCTGGAAGCGGGTATCCATGTGATCTGCGACAAGCCGCTGGGCATCTCGCTGGCGGAAGGGCAAAAGCTGGCGGCGCTGGCCGAGCGGAAAAATCTGCTGTTTGCGCTCACGCATACCTACAGCGGCTACCCGCTGCTGCGCCACGCGAAAGCCATGGTCGAGGCGGGCGAGATCGGCGAGCTGCGCCTCGTACAAGTGGAATATTCGCAGGATTGGCTGGCCGATGCCATCGCGGCGGGCGGCATGAACGAAGGCAACTGGCATAACGACCCGCTGAAAGCTGGCCCAGGCGGCACCCTGCTCGACGTGGGCTTGCACGCGTATCACCTGGCGCAGTTTGTCAGCGGCTTGACGCCGCAGTCCGTGCTGGCGGAATTGTCGACTTTTGTACCGAATCGCACCTTGGACGACCACGTGCAGGTGATGCTGCGCTACGCCAACGGAGCGAAAGGCACCCTGTGGGCCAGCCAGGTGGCGACCGGTTGCGAAAACACGGTGCGCCTGCGCCTGTTCGGCAGCAAGGCGCAACTGGACTTTGACCAGGAACAACCGAATGCACTGTGGTGTACGCCGCAGGGCGGCAACCGGCAACTGCTGCGTCCTGGCCGGGTCGACAGCGCCGCCGCGCGCCACGCCACGCGCGTGCCGGCCGGCCATCCGGAAGGGTACCTGGAAGCGTTCGCCCAGCTGTACCTGGATGCGGCTTTGCGCATACGTGCGTTGCAATCGGGCTTGCCCGTGCCCAAGGAAGCCAGCTGGCTGCCCACCGTCACCGATGGCGTGGCCGGCCTGGCCTTTGCGGAAGCCGTGCTGCGCAGCCATGCCAATGGCGCGAGCTGGACGACCCTGGCAAGCTGACTGTTACACTGGAGCCATGCGCTCCTTTACCATCACCATCCTTCCGCAAGGCTGGCAATTCCCGGCCGACGCGGGAACGACTCTGCTGGCCGCCGCCGAGCTGGCCGGCATCCGCCTGCTCAGTTCCTGCCGCAACGGCACTTGCCGCACCTGCCTCTGTCACATGCCCGAGGGAAAGGTGCGCTATACGGTGGACTGGCCCGGCATTAGCCCCGATGAACGCTTCGACGGCTACATCCTGCCCTGCGTGGCCGTGGCGGAAAGCGATCTCACCATTCAGGCGCGCGCCGTGCGCACGGGCAATTAATTCAGGACGGCTTGCCGCCCTTGAGGCGCTGCAGCAGCGCTTCCACGCTGTCGCTGACGGGCAAGCCGTGGCGGCGCAGCAACTGCACGTGCAAGACGAGGTTTTCCAACACCAGCTTGGCCGCCACGGCCAGCAGGGCCAGGTTGCGGTCTTCCGGGCTGAAACTTTCCATCGCGTCGGCCATCTCGCACAGGTGGTTGGCGATCAGCCCGCGCAATTCCTGCTCGTCGAAGGGCAAGTCGGCAAAATCGATGGGATCGGCCACTTCCACTTCCTGCATCAGCACCGCTAGTTCTTCCGGGGTAATCGTCATGCCTGGCCTCCTTGTGTGCTTGCCGCTATTTTAATTGTATTGGCCGCAAAGCGGACTAGAATGAGTCGAGGCCGAGGACGTCGAAGGGCAGCATGGCGCATCTGCATTTTACGCAACAACTGGCACGCTTCCTGGACGTCCCCACGCTCGAGGTGGCTGCGCCACGCCTGCGCGCCGCCTTGGATAGCGCGTTTGCGCAGCAGCCGCGCCTGCGCGGTTATGTGCTCGACGAGCAGGGGGCCTTGCGCCCCAATGTGGTGATCTTCATCGACGGCGCCCGCTGCCGCGAGCGACGCGTGCTCGACGATGCCTTGCGGCCCGACAGCCAGGTGTATATCTTGCAGGCCCTTTCAGGAGGTTGATGCCATGACAGCAGTCCCGCAGCGCGCGTATCTCGGCACCCGCAAGGGCTTGTTCCAGTTCGATGTCGATGCGGCCGGTGCCTGGCAGCTGGCGCTGGTGCAGTTTGCCGGCGATCCCGTTTCCATGCTGCTGCACGATGGCCGCGACGGTACCCTGTACGCGGCCTTGAACCTGGGGCACTTCGGCGCCAAGCTGCACCGGCGCGATGCGGACAGCGGAGAATGGCGCGAAGTCGCCGTGCCCGCCTATCCCGCCAAGCCCGAGGGCAGCACCGATAGCGTGGACTGGACCGTGCGGCAGATCTGGTCGCTGGCGGCGGGCGGCGCGGACCAGCCTGGCGTGCTGTGGGCAGGGACTTTACCTGGCGGCCTGTTCCGTTCCAGCGACCGCGGCGACAGCTGGCAGCTGGTGGAATCCTTGTGGAACGTGCCGCAGCGGGCGCAGTGGTTTGGCGGCGGCTACGACGTGCCCGGTATCCACAGCATCTGCGTCGACCCGCGCGACAGTCATAAAGTGCTGGTCGGCGTGTCCTGCGGCGGCGTGTGGCAAACGCTCGATGGCGGTGCCAGCTGGGCCCTGAGCGCGACGGGCATGCGCGCCGACTACATGCCGCCCGAGCTCGATGAAAACGAAGCCGTGCAAGATCCGCACCGCATCGTGCGCAGCACCGGCACGCCGGACGCGCTGTGGTGCCAGCACCATAACGGCATCTGGCGCTCGGACGATGCCGGCTGGCAGTGGCAGGAAGTCACCACGGCGCCGCTGTCGCATTTCGGCTTTGCCGTGGCCGTGCATCCGCGCAATGGCGACACGGCCTGGTTTGTGCCGGCGCAGGCGGACGTGCTGCGCATTCCCATCGATGGCGCGCTTGCCGTCACGCGCACGCGCGATGGCGGTAAAACCTTCGAGGTCTTGCGCGCGGGCTTGCCGCAGCAGCATTGCTACGACCTCATCTACCGCCACGGGCTGGCGCTGGCCGATGATGGCCGAAGTTTATTGATGGCGTCGACGACGGGCGGCGCCTGGTATTCGGGCGACGAGGGCGAACACTGGCAGACCATCTCTGCCCACTTGCCGCCCGTTTATGCCGTCTGTTTTGCCACGCCGTAGTAGCACAGGAAGATATCGACGGCCAGTTCCGTCACTTCGCGCCGGCGTGCCGGGCCCAGCAGAGGCTCACCCATGGTGATCTGCGGCCAGAAGGCAAAGGTTTTTAACGGAGACATCAGCAGGTGCGCCACTTCCAGCGTCTCGCCTGCCTTGATGCGCCCGTCTTGCTGCGCCGCCCGAATCCAGATATTCAGGCCCGTTTCCTTTTCATTCAGGCGCGCCACCATGGCTTGCGCCCGCTCGGGCGAGTGGATGGTTTCGCCAAAGATCACGCGCGCCAGGTCGATAAAGGCCGCGTCGCATAACAACACCATTTTCTGCTCGACCAGGGCCAGCACTTGCGGGCGCAGCGGCTGGTCGGCAACATAGGGCACGGCGGGCTGGGCCACGCTGCTTTCCCACATGCGTTGCAGGATTTCCGCGAACAACTCGTCCTTGCTGGGGAAGTGGTTGTACACGGTGCGCTTGGAAACGGCGGCCGTGGCAGCGATCCTGTCCATGCTGGTCGCATCAAAACCGTGGTCGCGGAACTCGGCGATGGCGGCATCGACGATGGCGACGCGCTTGCGGTCGGTGAGGCGTTGCGGTGCTGCCATGGCTGAAAATCTCCTTTGAAAACAATATTTTACACCTCTTGGTTTACTTTGCTAGAAATAGGAACTACACTGTGTAGTGTAATTTAACCCTTGTACATTCCTTGCCGGACCACATATGCACTTGCACCGAGCCGCACGTCGTCTCTTCTTTCTGGGAGTCCTGATCATCATGAGTTCTTGCACCCTGCGCGCCGCGCCTGCCGCGCCCGCTGAATCACCACAACGCCACGAAGGCAAATTCCGCAACCCCGTGGAAATGTACAAGCTGGGCACGACAGCGACGCTCAAGTTGCTGTGGACATTTGTCTTTGATAAACCGGACAGCACAGTGCCGGCTGCTGCCGTGCCCGTGCAAGTCTTGACCCGGGTGCAACTGCTGGCCGCGCCCGATAACAGCCTGTTTCGCCTTGGCCATTCGACCTTGCTGCTGAAACTCAACAACGAGTTTTTCCTCACCGACCCCGTGTTTTCCGAGCGGGCCTCGCCGGTGCAGTGGGCAGGACCGAAGCGTTTCCACCAGCCGCCCATCAGCATCGCCGACTTGCCGCCGATCAAGGCCGTGATCCTGTCGCATAACCATTACGACCACCTCGACTATGCTGCCGTGCTGCAGCTGGCCGCCAAGACGGAACATTTTGTTGCGCCGCTGGGCGTGGGCGATACCCTGGTCGAATGGGGCGTGCCGAAGGACAAGGTGCAGCAATTCGACTGGTGGCAAGGCACGACGATTGCTGGCGTGAAACTCGTCGCCACCCCATCGCAGCATTTCTCGGGACGCGGCTTGTTTGACAGCAATCAAACCCTGTGGGCGTCGTGGGTGATCGACGCGCCCGAGGTACGCGTGTTTTTCAGCGGCGACTCCGGCTATTTCGATGGCTTCAAGCAGATCGGCGACAAGTACGGCCCGTTCGACGTGACCATGATCGAGACGGGTGCCTACGACAAGCTGTGGCCGGACGTGCACATGCAGCCGGAACAGACCTTGCAAGCCCACCTGGACTTGCGTGGCAAGTGGCTCATGCCCGTGCACAACGGCACCTTTGACCTGGGGCTGCACGCCTGGCATGAACCGTTCGACCGCATCACGGGGCTGGCGGCCAAGCAGGGCGTGAACCTGGCTACGCCGCAGATGGGCGAGGCGGTCGACCTGGCGCAGCCGAAAAAAGGTGAAAAATGGTGGCTGGGGATGCTGGAAGAAGAGATGGTGCGGTAATCTACGCCGTCACGTCGATCAGGCGTCCCAGAGTCTGGCCATAGCCGTTCAGCTGGGGCGTGCTTTTCGGCACGGCGGGGATGGCTTGTTGCGGCACGGCCACCTTGATCGCCTGGTCCAGCTGCGGCGCCTTGATGGCGGTGGGGGCATCGGCCTGGGCTTGCTGGCTGCTGCGCTGTGTCTGGCTCAGCGATTCCTGTTCCCGCGCCAGCAACTGGCGGCTTTGCGCCAGCTGTTCACTGTCGCGCTGTACCTGGTTCTGGCCTTGCTCGACCCGGCGTTGCGCCGTGACCAGCGAGGCTTGCAAGTTATTGACAGACGTTAGCGTGACCACATTGTTCACCTTTGAAAGTATGCCCAGGCGTGTACAGAAGAGAAGGGAATCCAGGAAGATGTGCTGGACCAGGTGCAACATGCCAAGCGGTAATCTTTACCTGAATCAAGAGTAGGACAAATTCTCGCACAGTTCCAGTAAATTATGTTTTCTTGATAATGCTATCGTGCACGCCTTGCATTGCCAAGCCGTCATCCTGAAGCGGCTGCAGCACTTGTCAAAGTGAGTACCTGCTATCGTTTTTCGCCCTTGTCTGACTACCATCACTGCGCAGAGGGTAGACGTGGTCACATTTAAAACGTTGCTTTTTAAATAGTCAATATGTTGTTGTTTTTCTACCGGGTCTGCGCACGCTAATGCGCGGTCTGTTTGGCGCTCTGGGCTATAATTGACGGTCAGAGTTGGTTTCTTTTGCCATACAGACAGGTAGTTAACATGAATCTCAAGAGCCTCGCAATTGCCCTCGGCATGTCGAAAACGACAGTCAGCAGGGCGTTGAACGGCTATCCGGAAGTCAATTCCCGCACCCGTGAAATCGTCCTGGCCGCCGCCAAGAAAGTCGGCTACCGGCCCAACCCGCTCGCGCGCAGCTTGGCCGTCGGCCGCACCAATGTGCTGGGCATGATCTATCCCCTGCTGCCCAGCGACCTGGGCGACAGCGTCTTTCTTTCCGTGGTGAATGGCATGTCGGACGCCGTCGAAGCGTCGAAGATGAGTTTGATCATCGCCCCCGTGTCACCGCAGAATGAACAGCCTTCGTATGAAACCATGGTGCGCGGGCGCCAGGTCGATGGCCTGGTGGTGGGCCGCACCAAGGTGCTCGACGAGCGTATCGCCTACCTGACGAAAGTCGGTTTTCCCTTTGTCGCGAATGGCCGCACGCGCATCGACGCGCCGTATGCATATTTTGACTACGACAATGACACGGGCATCGACCTGGCCGTGTCCTTCCTGGCGGCGCATGGCCACCAGCGCATCGCCCTGCTGAGCGCACCGCTGGACTTGCATTTCGCCTATGAGCGCAAGGAAAGCTTTATCCGTTGCATGGCGCAAGCGGGCTTGCCGGTCGATCCCGCCTATCTGCTCGACAATACTTTTGATCGCCGCAGCGGCTACCAGGCCATGCAGCAATTGCTGGCCTGTTCGCCCCGTCCCACGGCCGTCATCGTCGACAACCACTTGTCCGGCGTCGGCGTGGTGCGCGCGCTGATGGATGCGGGTATCGAGATCGGCAAGGAAATCTCCGTCATTGTCTGGGGCAATGTGGAAGACACTTTGATCGGCATCAACGTCACCACCATCGACCAGCCCGACCTGCGCCGCGCGGGCGCCAAGATGGTCGAAATGCTGCAATCGCTGCTGGCTGGCACGCCGCCGGAACGGCTGCAGGAAATCTGGCAACCGGTGCTGTTGCCGGGGGCGACAGTGGGGCGCTGCGCGGATTGAAAAAAAACGCAGAGCCGAGGCTCTGCGTTGTCTTTTATGCTGCGTGCTTGCTTCCATCAGCCAGCACGGCCAGCAATCTCGCCTTGTCCAGGCGATACGTGTCGACGGCCGCTTCCTTGACGTGGCCGAAGCCGCGGATTTTTTCGGGCAGGGTCGCCAGTTCCACGCAGGTCGCCAGGTTGTCCGCCGTCAGGTTGACCAGCATGCCGGCCAGCAGTTCGCGGTATTCGACGATCAGCGCGCGTTCCATCTTGCGCTCGGCCGTATAACCGAAGACGTCGAAGGTGCCGCCCCGTAGCCCCTTGGCTTTCGCCAGCAGCTTGAAGGCGCGCCACATCCAGGAACCGAACTCCGCTTTCACGAGGTGGCCTTTCGCATCTTTCTTCGCGAACAGTGGTGGTGCCAGGTTGAATTTCACGGAGAAATTCCCTTCGAATTGCTGCTGCAATTGCTCCACGAAACGGCCATCCGTGTACAGGCGCGCCACTTCATACTCGTCCTTGTAGGCCAGCAACTTGAAATAGCTCTTGGCGACAGCTGTCGACAGCTTCTGGCCCAATCCCAGGGTGTTTTCCCGGTCGCGTACCTGCTTGACCAGGGTCAAGTAACCATCCGCATACGCGGCATTTTGATACGCGGTGAGGAACTCCACTCTTTTCTTGATGACGCTATCGAGGCTTTGTGGCATTTGCACGATGATCGCTTGCGACGGCATGGCGATCTGCGTTACCTTGCGCACGTCGACGGCGGCGCGGCGGCCCCACAGGAAGCTTTTCTTGTTCGATTCGATGCCCACGCCATTCAATTCAATGGCGCGCAGCAAGGCCGCTTCCGTCAGCGGGATACGGCCTTTTTGCCAGGCGTAGCCGAGCATGAACAGGTTCGCGGCAATCGAGTCGCCCATCAGCGCGGTCGCCAGTTTGGTCGCGTCGATGAAGTCGGCCGCGTCCGCGCCACCGACGGATTCCTCGATCAGCTGGCGCACTTCCGCCGTCGGATATTGCCAGTCGGCATTCTGCGCAAACGTGCCCGGCGGCTGCTCGTGCAGGTTGACGACGGCCAGGCTGCGGCCCGGACGCATTTTCGACACGGCATCCTGCGCGCCGGCCGTCAGCATGTCGCAGCCCAGAATCAGGTCCGCTTCGCCCGTGGCGATGCGCTGGGCGCGGATGTGCGCAGGCGACCTGGCGATTTTCACGTGCGAGGTGACGGAACCGTTCTTTTGCGACATGCCCGTCATGTCCAGCACGGACGCGCCCTTGCCTTCCAGGTGGGCCGCCATGCCCATCAGGGCGCCCACGGTGATGACGCCCGTGCCGCCGATGCCGTTGATGAGGATGTTGTACGGCGCGTCGCAAGCGGGCAGTACCGGTTCCGGCAAGGGGCCGAAGTTGTCCGTCTCGCCTGCTTTGCTGGCGCCCGTCTTGGTCTTCTTCAGGCTACCGCCCTCGACCGTGACGAAGCTGGGGCAAAAGCCCTTGGCGCACGAGTAATCCTTGTTGCACGAGGATTGGTCGATGGTGCGCTTGCGGCCAAATTCCGTCTCTTTCGGCAGGATCGACACGCAGTTCGACTGCACGCCGCAGTCGCCGCAGCCTTCGCAGACGGCGTCGTTGATGACCATGCGTTTCGGTAAATCGGGATACTCGCCTTTTTTCCTGCGCCGGCGTTTTTCCGCCGCACAGGTCTGGTCGTAGATCAGCACGGAAACGCCGGGGACCTCGCGCAATTCGCGCTGCACGGCATCCATGTCCTTGCGGTCGTGCAAGGTCAGGTGGGCGGGCAGGTTGCTGCGGTCGCTGTAGCGCGATAAATCTTCCGTCACGAGCGCGATGCGGGCGATGCCCTCGGCTGCCACCTGCTGCGCCATCATGGGCACGGTGATGAGGCCGTCGACGGGCTGGCCGCCCGTCATGGCGACGGCGTCGTTGTACAGGATTTTATAGGTGATGTTCACCTTGGCCGCCTGCGCGGCGCGGATGGCCAGATAACCGGAATGAAAGTATGTGCCGTCGCCCAGGTTCTGGAACACGTGCGGCAGCTCGGAAAACGCGGCTTGCCCGATCCACGGCGCGCCTTCGCCGCCCATGTGCGTGGTCAGCTTGTTCATTTCCGGGTAGATCGACGTGGCCATCACGTGGCAGCCGATGCCGGCCAGCGCCAGGCTGCCGTCCGGTACCTTGGTCGACGTGTTGTGGGGGCAGCCGGAGCAGTAAAACGCGGGACGGAACGGCGTATTCACGGCTTTCTTTAATACCGCATCCTTGGCGTCGAGGAAACTCAAGCGCGCCTTGATCAGGTCGCAAGTGACGGGGTCGGAAATCAGGCGTGCGATGCGGCTGGCGATGACACGCGCCACTTGCGAGACGGAAAAATCCGCCTTCGAGGTCAGCAGCCATTCGCCGCGCGGCGCCACCCATTCGCCCTTTTCGTCGAACTTGCCGATGACACGCGGGCGCACGTCGTCGCGCCAGTTGTAGAGTTGTTCTTTCAACTGGTATTCAACGATTTGCCGCTTCTCTTCTACCACGAGGATTTCATCGAGACCTTGCGCAAACTCACGCACGCTGTCCGGTTCCAGCGGCCACGGCACGGCGACCTTGAACAGCCGCATGCCCACGTCGGCCGCCATCTGTTCGTCGATGCCCAGCTCTTCCAGTGCTTCGAGCACGTCCAGATACGATTTGCCGGAGGCGATGATGCCCAGCTTGGCGTTCGGGCTGTCGATGGTGGTGTGGTTGAGCTTGTTTTCGCGCGCGTAGGCCAGGGCTGCATAGATCTTGTAATCCTGCATCAGCGCTTCCTGGTTGCGCGCCTGCTGGCCCAGCGGGATGCTCGACAGGCGCGCGTTCAGGCCGCCTTCGGGCATGATGAAATCCTGCGGAATCTTCACTTCCACGCGGAACGGGTCGGCATCGATGGAGGCCGACGATTCGACCGTGTCGGCCAGGGCCTTGAAGGCTACCGTGCAGCCGGAAAAGCGCGACATGGCCCAGCCGTGGATACCGAGGTCCAGGTATTCCTGCACATTGCAGGGATACAGGACGGGAATCATCGAGGCGGAAAACAAATGGTCGGACTGGTGCGGCAGGGTCGACGAATACGCGCCATGGTCGTCGCCAGCCACCAGCAGCACGCCGCCCAGTTTCGACGTTCCCGCGTGGTTCATGTGCTTGAAGACATCGCCGCAGCGGTCCACGCCCGGACCCTTGCCGTACCACATGGCAAATACGCCGTCGTACTTGGCCGGGCCGATCAGGTCGACCTGTTGCGAACCCCAGACGGCCGTGGCGGCCAGGTCTTCGTTGACGCCGGGCACGAACTGCACGTGGTGCGCTTCCAGCTGTTTCTTGGCTTTCCACAGGTTCTCGTCGAGGCCGCCCAGGGGCGAGCCCCGGTAGCCGGAGATGAAGCCGGCCGTGTTGAGGCCAGCGGCCTGGTCGCGCAGGCGCTGCATCATCGGCAGGCGCACGAGGGCCTGGATGCCGGACAGGAAGATGGCGCCGGAAGTGGCCGTGTATTTGTCGTCGAGGCTGACGGTGGTCAAACGGGAAGTGTCGGGGGGCGTAGATGGCGCGGCACCGGCGTTTCTAACGAACGCTGCGGAGCCGTTTTCCGTGGTCACGGACATGGCTGTCTCCAAAAGGGTGTTTCAGATAACGGCTGTACAAGGGGCGCGCCCGGTAAGGCGCGCGCTGTGCAGACGGGATGGCCGCGTGTGGGCGGCATATAACTATTTTAAATTTAAAATAGTTAATGTGGTCAGTGTAGAACGAGTCAGGGGAGTGGGCAAATACGCTTTGCCGATGGGGGTATAAGAAATACTTATGCCATAGGCGAGAGCACGTTCGCCCCCACCCAGCGCCCGCTGCCGCACAGCTCGGCGGCCACTTGCAGCACGAGGTTTTTCACGGCGTTGCCTGCATTCGTCAGCGGGATATTTTTTGACGCACACAGAGCCACCGTGCGCGACAGGACGGGGCTGTGGATGGCGTAGCTGCGCATGGCGCCGCTATCGAGTTCGGCCAACAGGGGCGCGGCCGGCAGGATGGTGGCGCCCATGCCGGCCAGGATCGCCGATTTCAGGATGGCGATCGAATTGATCTCGATCACGTTCGCCGTTTCCAAGCCCAGTTCGCGCGCGCGGCTGTCGATGCGCGGGCGCACGCCATGCTGCAGGCCCGGCAGGATCAGGGTGGCGCTCAGGGCTTGCTGGAACGACACGGCATGGCCGGTGGGCGCGAATGGCGAATCGCTGCGGCAGATAAAACGCATCTCTTCTTCCACCAGCGGGCTGCAGGAAAACGGCGTCAGCTGGCCATCGTCGAACAGCACGGCCAGGTTGATGCGGCCCGATTTGAGCTGTTCATTGAGGTTGCCCGTGATTTCTTCCGTCAGCTGCAGGGTGATTTCGGGATAGCGTTCGCGCGCGGCCAGCAGCAGGGGCAGGGCCAGGGCGCCGGAGATGCTGTGCGGTAAGCCCAGGGTGACATTGCCGGACGGCCGCGTGGCGCTTTGCGTGACGGCCGAGCGGGCGTCGGCCACCTGTTTCAGGATCGCCTGCGCATGTTCGTAAAACACCTTGCCCGCGTCCGTGCTGAGCACGCCTTGGGCCGAGCGGTGCAGCAGTTGCACGCCCAGTTCCTCTTCCAGCTGGCGCAGCTGCTGCGTCAGGGCCGGCTGCGCCACGTGCAGGATCAGGGCAGCACGCGACAGCGAGCCGTGGTCGACGATGGCAACAAAGTAGCGTAATTGGCGCAGTTCCATGGGTCCCAGAAGCGGTGCGTTGAGCGGAAAAAACGGGGTGTTGCGCCACGGCGCCGAACGCGGCCAGCAGAATAACAATTTTGTTATACTCATTCTAGCGCCTTCGGTGCTCCAGCCGCGTATTTGTGGGATGACAGCATGCTCAAGAAAGTTGATTCGTCTCAATTAAAAGTGGGCATGTACATTCATGACCTCAGTTGCGACTGGATGACGCATCCGTTCGTGCGCAACCGTTTCCTGTTGCGCAGCGACGATGAGATCCGCAAGATCGTGCAGGCCGGCATCCACGACGTGGTGATCGACAGCGGCAAGGGCCTCGACGTGCAGGACGCGCCCACCGTGGCGCAGGCGCGCGCCGAGACGGAGCGCGAACTGGTGCAGATCGCCACGCTGCCGCAAGTGGTCACGCGCGTGTCGCTGGGTATGGAGCTGGCGCGCGCCACGCAGGTGCGGCGGCAGGCGGCCAGCCTGGTGCGCACGGTGATGGCCGACGTGCGCCTGGGCAAAGCTGTTGAGCTCGACCGCGTGCAGCACACGGTGCAAGACATCACCGAATCGATCCTGCGCAATCCTGGCGCCCTGGTCGGCTTGTTGCGCATCAAGAGCAAGGATGACTACACCTTTTTGCATTCCGTCAGCGTATGCGCGCTGCTGGTGGCGTTTTGCCGCTCGCGCGGCATCGATGCGGCTACCACGCACCAGGCGGGCCTCGGTGGCTTGCTGCACGACACGGGCAAGGCCCTGGTGCCCGACAGCGTGCTGAACAAGCCCGGTCCCTTGACGCCGGAAGAATTTACCCTGATCAAACGCCATCCGCGCGACGGCTACGACATCCTGCGCCAGTCGCCCGAGGTGGGCGCGATTCCCCTCGACATCGCCCTGCATCACCATGAACGGCGCGACGGCAGCGGCTACCCGGACCAGTTGGCCGGCGACGCCATCAGCGAGCTGGCGCAGATGGCCGCCATCGTCGACGTGTATGACGCGCTGACATCGGACCGCAGCTATCACAAGGGGATTCCCGCCGCCGAAGCCTTGCGCAAGATCTATGAATGGAGCAAATTCCATTTCAACCCCGTGTTCGCGCAGGATTTCATGCGCTGCGTGGGCATCTATCCGGTCGGCACCATGGTGATGCTGGAATCGGGCCGCCTGGCCGTCGTTGTCGAGGCACACGAGAGCAATCTGCTGGCGCCGAAGGTGAATGTGTTTTTCAGTACGAAGAGCAAGACCTACATCAAGCCGGAAACGGTCGACCTGTCGCGCGGCTTCGGCTTCGGCGGCGCCGACAAGATCGTCGGCCATGAGTCGGCCGCCAAGTGGCAGGTCGATCCCATGCGTTTTTTATCGCTGGCGGATGCCTAGAAGAATTCTGCCGTATCGTTCGAGGTAATGGTTGTTAACAGACCTTTTGCCACCAGCTCATCGTAATGGCAGGCCAGGTTGCGGCCATGGCTTTTCGCGTAATACAGGGCCTGGTCGGCGCGGCCGAGGATGATGACGGGCGCCTCGTAGGCGTTGATGCTGACGAAGCCCACGCTGACGGTCACTCTGCCCACTTGCGGGAAGTCGTGCGCCTCGACGTTGGTGCGGAAGCGGTCGATGATTTTCTGCGCATTGTCCAGGGTGATCGAGCGCAGCAGCACGACGAATTCCTCGCCGCCGAAGCGGAAGATGCGGTCTTGCGAGCGGAACGACGATTGCAGCTGGTTGGCGATCAGGATCAGCACTTCATCGCCATACAGGTGGCCAAATTTATCGTTGACCAGTTTGAAATGATCGACGTCGATCACGGCCAGCCATTGCCGTTCCGTGTCCGTATGGTGGCGCCGTTCCTCATCGACGGGACGCGGCTTCTCCGCTTCCGGTTCGCCGCGGCTTTGCAGGATTTTCGCCAGCTGGTCGTCGAAGGTCTTGCGGTTCAACAAGCCGGTGAGCGAATCGCGTTCGCTGTAGTCGAGCAGGTTCTGGAAATTGCGGTACACGCTGACGATGCCGCCGATCACCTGGATGGTGGCGCCCGTGTACGGCGTGGGGTTGGTGATTTCCAGGCAGGTGGTGACCTGGTCGCCGATCCAGATGGGCAGCCACAGCAGATGGCGGCCGTCGGCGCACAGGGTGTCGGCGCTTGCTTCATGGCGCTTGATGCAGGCAGCCAGGGCTGGATAGTCCGACAGCGGTTCGCCCGGCAGGGTAGGGTCGTTATGCTCTTCCATGCGGGCCACGCTGCCCGCCACGATGATGGCCCGCGACCGCACGAACACCTGGCCACGCACGGTGGTCAGGGCCAGCACACGGGTCTGCGACGCGGCAGCGAGTTCCTGGACCGCCGAGATCACGGAGATGTCCAGCATCGTGTGGTCGCGGTGCCCGGTCATGTCCACCATGTGTTTCAGTAGGGAATCCATTGTCGATCTCTGGAAAGTAGTCACACAAGTGTCGTCATACCAGCATTGCATCAAGCAAGAGCATGTTCGCGTCCGTCTACAAGAAGCCAAGATTTATTTGGTGGCATGACGCTCTGTACCGCCGGGCGAGAGGCCTTTCCAAAGAAGAGCTAAGCAGGATAATGTCTTTTTGCCTAATAGGCAATTAACGTATGCAATATTTCATGTAAATACATGAGATTCATGCACTGCATTGCAAAAAACTTGCTCTGACGAAGGCTTTCAATCCTGATCGCAACATTTGTTTGCGTCAGCCGTCATTTCAACAGGGTTTGATAATTTCCATGTGGAAACTTGTGGCGCGTCAATTTGCCAAAACGTGGACGCTTTATAGTCAATGCAATGGCGCAGAAATTTACGGCAGGAAACATATTAGCAGGAATGGGCAATGTTTCACACCCGATTGCGCCAGGGACTTGTGATTCACTTTTGGGAGCTTGTCATGCATACCTTCCTGTCGGCAGTACAGCAGTTTGTCAAGGATGAGGATGGCATTACGGCAATCGAATACGGCCTGATTGCGGCCTTGATGGCTACCGCCATCACGGCCGGTTTCTTGCTGATCAAGACCAACTTGCTGGCCGTCCTCACCGACATTTCGTCGAACCTGGTGTTGACGCCCTAAGCGGGTGCCCGTCATCGGCCGGCCGGTGGCGGGTTTTTTTCGGGAGGTGTGCCATGCCTGCAACTGCCTTGTGCGATTTGCTGTTGCTGTGCTTTGTGACGGGGGCCGCCGTCAGTGATTTGATCCGCCGCAAGATTCCGAACTGGCTGGTGCTGGCCGGCATCCTCACTGCCCTGGTCGTGCACCTGTGGCTGTGGCCGCAAAACGTGCTGCCGCTGTGGCTGGGCGGCATGGCGACGGGCTTTTTCCTCTTTTTACCCTTGTATGTGCTGCGCGGCATGGCCGCCGGCGACGTCAAGCTGATCGCCATGGCGGGCGCCTTTGCCGGTCCCTGGCCCGTGCTGCAGATCTGTTTCGCCACGTTTGTCCTGGGCGGCCTGATGGCCGTGCTGATGATCACGTACCAGGGCAAGTGGCGCGCCTGCCTGCTCAATCTGCGCCAGCTGCTGTGGCCGATGATCGCGCGCATGGCAGGCATTCCCCTGGCGCCAACCGCACTCGGTAGCGGCGCCAGCGTGGGCAACATGCCGTACGGACTGGCCATTGCCCTGGGCTGCCTGCTGGTGCAAGGGCGGCACTATTTCTGATTGGTATTCATTGCTCTTGATCAATGGGCGCCAGTCCCCGCTCGCTAGAATGAATTCTGTTGAATGCCCGCTTAACCGGCTAAGGAGACGCAGCATGACCGAGGTCGACTATTCCCTGAGCACCGAGAGTGCGCCGCGTCCTGCCGACGCGAACCTGATGCCGCCCTTGCCGCCGCAGCCGAAGAGCTTGCGTGAAACGGGACTTGAGCGGCCGCTGGTCGTCGAACTGATCGCCAAGCTGATGTTCGTGGGCGGCAAGACGCACCTGTCCGCGCTGACGACGCGCTTGCGCCTGTCGATCAATGTCTTGCGCGAAGTGCTCGATTTCATGGTGACGGAGCAGATGGCCGAAGTGGCCTGGCGCGGCGAATCCGATATCGATGTGCAGTACCAGCTGACGAGCGCCGGCAAGCAGCGCGCCAGCGCTTTTCTTGAGCGCTGCGCATATATCGGTGCCGCTCCCGTTACCCTGGAAGCGTATCGTGCCATGGTGGCGCGCCAGTCGTGGCTGGCGCAGGAACAGCGCGTCGGCAGCGATGACCTGGCCGCTGTGCTCGGAGGCGCGCACGCGGGACCGGGCATGCTCGACGTGGTCGGCGCGGCCCTGCATTCGGGGCGTTCGCTGCTGCTGTACGGTCCGCCAGGCAGCGGCAAGTCGACCCTGGCGCTGCAGCTGGGACAATTGCTGCACGGTCTAGTCGCCGTGCCCTACGCCATCGTCGTCGGCCACGACATCATCCAGCTGTACGATCCGGCCCAGCACCTGCCGCCCGCGCCGCAGCACGTCAGCCATGCGCGCCAGGCGCTGGAGCGGCGCAGCACAGACATCCGCTGGGTGCTGTGCCAGCGTCCCGTGATCCACGTGGGCGCCGAGCTCGACGCCGGCATGCTGGAACTGCGCCATGACGCCAGCGGCGGCTGCTACCAGGCGCCGCCCCATGTGCGGGCGAACAACGGCATGCTGATCATCGACGACCTGGGCCGCCAGCGCCTGGGCGCGCAAGAATTGCTGACGCGGCTGATGCAGCCGCTGGCACGCGGCAGCGACCAGTTGGGCTTGCCCGGCGGCGTGCAGATCAGCGTGCCGTTCGACAATGCCCTCGTGCTGGCCACGAACGTGCCGCCGGGCGAGCTGTTTGATGCCGCCTTGCTGCGCCGCATCGGCTACAAGGTGCAGGTGGGGCCGCTGGCCGAGAGCGCCTATCGCGCCTTGTTCCGCCAGCAATGCCGGCTGGCCGGCATGGCCATCGACGAGCAGGCCGTGCACCATCTGCTGCAGCTGCATGGCGCGCAGGGACGGCCCTTGCTGGCCAGCTATCCGCAGGAATTGCTGGCGCGCATAGGCGACTTCGCCGGCTTTGCCGGCAGCGAGGCCTGTCTGACGGTGGCCGCCCTGGAGCAAGCCTGGAGCAGCCTGTTTGCCAGCTGCGACATGCCGGCCGCCAGCCTGTGCGAGCGCATCGCATGAAAAACCGGCGCGCCCTCCTGATGATGGGCCTGGCGGTCGTGCTGGGCTTGTTGGCCGTGCTGCTGGCCTCGCACTGGCTGCTGCGCCAGACACCGGCCGGCAAGGGCAAGATCGTCGTGGCCGCCAGCGATGTCAACCTGGGCCAGCGCCTGACGCCAGAGATGCTGCGCATGGCCGAATGGCCGGCGGAAAGCTTGCCGCAGGGCGCGCTGCAAGACCCGGCAAAACTGGCGGGACGGGTGCTGAAAACCAGCGTGCTGCGCGGCGAGCCGCTGAGCGAAGCCAAGCTGGCGCCGGCCGGCACCCTGGGCGGCCTGTCGGCCCTGATCACGGAAGGCCGCCGCGCCATCACCGTGCGCGTCAACGACGTGATCGGCGTTGCCGGCTTTGCCTTGCCGGGCAACTATGTCGACATCATCGTGAGTACCCAGCAGGATGCCGGCGACCGCGCGTTTCCGCAAAGCCGCAACATTTCCAAGATCGTGCTCGAACGCATCCTCGTGCTGGCCGTGGCGCAGGAAGTGGGGCGCGACGAGACCAAGCCGCGCGTGGTCAATGCCGTGACCCTGGAAGTGACGCCGGAGCAGGCGGAAAACCTGGACCTGGCGCGCAGCGTGGGCAGCCTGTCGCTGGTGCTGCGCAACCAGGTCGACCCGCAGCCGGGCGTGACGGCGGGCGCCACCAAGCTGACCCTGCTGGGCGGACCGCACGACGCCGAGCCCGCTCCTGTTCCCGCCGCACCTGTGCTGGCCGTGGCGCCGCGCCCGGTACGCGTGGCGAAGGCGCCGCCGGAAGCGACGCGCCAGTGCAGCGGCGTCATCGACGGGACGCGCCAGTCGCGCGAATGTTTTTAGCCAACCATGGACACGCTCATGAACCGCGCCCTGCTGATACTGTTCTGCCTGCTGTCGCCGCTTGCGGGCGCGGCGGCCGATCCTGGCCCGCGCTGCGGCGGTGAAGCGGCCTCGCCCGGTAACTTGCAGCTGCAGGTGGGCAAGTCGAGCATGCTGCGCCTGCCTGAAGCCGTGCAACAGCGCAGCGTCGGCAATCCGGCCGTCGTGCAGGCCATGCTGGTTGCCCCCGACACCTTGTATGTGGTCGGCGTCGACGTGGGCAGCACGAACATGATCATCCAGGGCAGGAGCGGCGTGTGCAGCGTGGTGAACGTCAGCGTCAGCATGGACCCGGCCGGCTTGCAAGCGACCCTGGCGGCCCTGATGCCGGAAGAAAAAGCCATCCGCGTCACGGCCGTGGCCGACACCCTGGTGCTGTCGGGCACGGTGCAGGATGCGGGCGCCGTGCTGCGCGCCGTCGAGCTGGCGCACGCCTATGTGCGTCGCGCTACAGTGCCGCTGGCGCTGCCCAAACCTGCCGATGGCGCCGCCATGCCCCTCGCCGCCACGGCGCCCGGTGGCGGCGCGGGCGGCGCGAACAGCCGCATCATCAACATGCTCGACGTCAGCGCGCCGCAGCAGGTGATGCTGGCCGTGCAGATCGCCGAAGTGTCGAAGTCGCTGCTGGAACGGCTGGAAGTGGGCGCCACCCTGCGCTTCGCTTCCGGCAGCTGGGCCACCACCTTGCTGTCGAATTTCCTCAGCGGCACGGCCAATGGTTTGCTCGACGTGCGCAAGTCGAATGGCCGCCAGCAACTGACCATCGAGGCGCAGAAACAGGATGGCCTGGTGCGCATTCTGGCCGAGCCGACGGTGATGGCGATCAGCGGACAGGAGGGCAGTTTTCTGGCTGGCGGCAAGATATTCATTCCCGTCGGCCAGGACAATAACAAGATCACCTTGGAAGAGCGCGAATACGGCGTCGGCCTGCGTTTTACGCCGACCGTGCTGTCGGGCGGGCGCATCAATTTGAAGGTGGCGCCGGAAGTGTCGGAACTGTCGCGCGAGGGCGTGGGCATTTCCGCCGCCGGCGTCAGCGGACGTTCTATTTTGCCCGTCATCACCACGCGGCGCGCCTCGACCACGGTGCAGCTGTACGACGGCCAGAGCTACGCCATCGGCGGCCTCATCAAGAACAACCAGGTGAGCAACATCGCGGGCGTGCCCTGGCTCAGCGAAGTGCCTATCCTCGGTGCGCTGTTTCGCAGCACGGATTTCCAGCACGACCGCACGGAATTGCTGTTCGTCATTACCGCGCATCTGGTGAAACCCTTGCCGGCCGACGCCGTGCTGCCGACGGCGCAGCTGGCGCCGCCTTCGCGCATGGACTTGATGTTGGGCGGCAAGATGGAAGGCACGCTGGCGCCGCCGTCCGTGCCGCCGTCGGTACCAGCACCGCGCGCGGCCAACGGTTTCGAGTTGAAATGAGACGGGGAGATACGCCATGCCGAACTCGCTCTTGACATCGCTGCGGCGCCTCGCGGCCCTGGCCCTGGCCATGCAGCTGGCCGCCTGCGCGTACGGCAGCACGCCGCAGCTGGACCGGCGCTTCGGCGACGCCGTGCGCCTGGCCATGGCGCAGCAGGTGCGCGATCCGGCCAGCGCGGGCAATCGCACGCCGGCCGATGGCCTCGACGGACCCAGCGCGCACGCCGTCATGCAGCGCTACCGCGCGTCGTTTGCCGAACCGAATGCCCAGGCGCCGCAGCCGGTGCAATTCATGCTGGGAGGCGGCAGTGGCAAATAGACGCCAGCGCGGGGCGATGCTGATCGCCTTTTCCATCCTGCTCATCGTGGTGCTGGGCTTTATCGGCCTGGCGCTCGATGTGGGGCAAGTCATCGGCCGCAAGACGGAACTGCAGAACCTGGCCGACAATGCGGCGATGGCGGCCGCCGCGGAACTGGTGGGCACGCCCGAGGGCTTGCTCGCCGCCGTGGAAAAAGCCAAGGGCAGTGCGGCCGACCGCAGCGCATGGCGGCGCCGCATGCAGGGCGCCATCCTGTCGGACGCCAGCATCCGCTTCGCCAGCGCGCCCGACGCACCCGCCAGCGGGTGGCATGCGGCGGGCGCCGTGCCCGACGCTGCCACGGCGCTGTTCGTGCGCGTCGATACGCAGGCCAATACACCCTCGCTGGGGCGGGTGGCGACGGCCTTCCTCGGCGCCTGGTCGCCGGCGCTGCGCACCCTGGACACGGGCGCGCGCGCCGTGGCGGGGCGCACCAGCCTGCACCTGATGCCGCTGGCCGTCTGCGCGCTGTCGGCCAGCGCGGCCAGCCCGCGCACGAATGCGGCACTGCTGCCGGCCGTCGAATTGCTGGAATATGGCTTTCGCCGCGGCGTGGCGTATAACCTGTTGAAACTCAATCCGCATGGCGCCACGGCCGAACATTTCGTGCTCAATCCGCTGGGCCAGCCGGGCGTGGTGGGAGTGTCGCAGCAGGTCGGTGAAGCGAGCGTGTTGCCGTTTGTCTGCAGCGGCACGGTGCAGTATCCGCGCATCGGCAGCGCCCAGGTGCACGTGCACCGGCCTTTTCCCGCCGCGCTGTGGACGGCTTTCAATGCGCGCTTCAACCAGCATGCGGGCAGCGGCTGCCATGCCGTCACGGCGCCGCCCGACACGAATATCCGCGCCTATCCGAATACGGCCGCGAGCTGGTGGATGACGAACGCGCCCGACGCGCCGAGCGCCCTGAGCACGGGCAATCCGTTGCTGTCCGTGGCCGACCCGGAATCGAACGCGACGCCGCCCGCCGTCGGCAGTTACGGGCCGCTGTGGTCTTTTTCCAGGGCGGCCAGGTACAGCAACCCGAAGCCGGCCGGCGGCTATCTGCCGTTTGCCACCAGCGACTGGCCCAAGCTGTATCCGGCCAGCCCGGCCGCGCCGGCCGCCAAGTCCGGCTATCCTGCCACGCCGCCCTACCAGACGCTGGGCTTCCAGACGGCGCCGACCGGCAACACGGGCGTGGCGCAGCGGCGCCTGCTGCATATCCCCCTGCTGGCCTGCCCCGTGCCGGCCGGCAGCGACGTGCTGGCGCAGGTGCGTGGCATCGGCCGCTTCTTCATGACGGCGCCGGCCAGCAATGGCGTATTGAGCGGCGAATTTGCCGGCCTGGCGGACGAGGGCACGCTGGCCGGCCCCGCGGAGCTGCTGCAATGAGGCCACCCTGCCGCGCCGCGCGCCGCCAGGGCGGCGTCGCCGCCATCGAACTGGCGCTGATCCTGCTGTTCTTCATGGCGCTGCTGCCCTTCGTGCTGCTGTTCGGCCGCGCGCTGCTGGTGTACACGGCACTGCAAAAAAGCGCGCACGATGCGGCGCGCTACATGGCGACCATGCCGCTGCCGCAGATGGGCAAGTTCGACACGGCGAGCCAGGGCGCCGCGCTGGCGCGGGAAATGGTGGCCGAAGCGATGGCGGAAAGCTGGCCGGGCATCAATCCCGCATGGGTCAATGTGGATTGCGTGTACGCCGACGATTCCTATGCCTGCGGCAGCTACGCCACGGCGCCGCTGCAGGTGCGCATCAAGGTCACCGCCGACATGCCGGTGGATTTCCTGCCTGCGCTGACCCGCAAGTGGCTGCCGCAACTGGCGCCGATCCCGCTGCGGGCCAACGCGACCTTGCGCTATGTCCATTGAACCGCGCCTCCGTCGGCAGCGCCAGGGCGGCGTCTTCGCCGTCGAATTCGCCATGCTGGCGCTGCTGTTCTTCCTGTTCCTGTTCGCCATGCTGGAAATGGCGCGCGCCGTGTACGTGTGGAACATGGTGCATGAGATTACCCGGCGCGCGGCGCGCGCCGCCGCCGTCACCGATTTCAGCAATGCCGGCGCCTTGCAAGCCGTGCGCACGCAAGCCGTGCTGCGCGCCACGCCGGGCACGCTGCCGCTGGGCGGCGGCATCAGCGACGCACATGTGCGCATCGATTATTTGTCGGAAAGCGCGGGGGGCGCCGCGCTGGCGGCCGTGCCGGTGACGGTGCTGCCGGGTTGCCCGCAGCGCAACCGCATCAATTGCCTGGATGATCCGCAGGGCGCCAGCTGCATCCGCTTCGTGCGCGCGCGCCTGTGCCAGCCCGGCGAGGGTGCGCGCTGCGAGCGCGTGCCGTACCGGCCCGTGCTGCCGCTGCTGGGGATGATGTTTCCCTCTGGCGCAGGCTCCATACGCTTGCCCAGCGGGACCACCATGGCGGTGGCCGAGTCGCTGGGCTATCCGGACAATCCCGGCTTTTGTCCATGAGCGCCAAGCCGTCGGCGCAGCCGAATGTAGTGCCTTGAATGAAGGAGGGGGGGATGAAAGCCTTGGTGATTACCCGCGATGCCAGCCTGCACGATGAAATCGCGGCGCAAGGCGCGGCCCGCATGCCCGTGCTGCGGCTGCTGGAGCGGCGCAGCGGCCTGCGCGACGCCGTCGAGCGCATGCTGCCCGAAGCGCCCGAGCTGGTGATCGTCGACGCCAGCGGCATCGATGCCGACGAAGCCGACCTGCTCGAGCGCCTGGCGCGCCAGTATCCGCTGGCCGTGCTGATGCTGCTCACGCGCGGCCAGCAGCAGGATGTGCTGATCCGCGCCATGCGCGCCGGCATGCGCGAAGTGCTGCAGCTGCCGCTGGTGCACAAGGCCTTCCACGAGGCGATGGACCGGGTCGATATCCAGGCCGGCGTGACGCAGATGCGCGACGGCAAAGTGCTCGCCTTCATTTCGTGCAAGGGCGGCAGCGGCGCCACTTTTCTATCGACGAATTTTTCCTACGCGCTGGCCAGCCTGGCCGGCTGCAAGGTGCTGCTGATCGACTTGCACGGCCAGTTCGGCGACGCCACCCTGTATGTCTCGGACCAGAAGCCGGCCATGACCTTGTCCGACATCTGCGCGCAGATCGCGCGCATGGATGGCGCCTTCCTCGCCTCGTGCCTGGTGCACGTGACGCCGAACTTCGGCGTGCTGGCGGCGGCCGACGACCCCGCGCACAAGGTCGACATGCAGCCCGAGCATATGGACCGCATCCTGGCCGTGGCGCGCCAGCACTACGATTACATCGTGCTCGACGTGGGGCGCCAGATTGATGCGCTGTCGCTGCGCGCGCTCGACAATGCCGACGCCATCTATCCGGTGCTGCAGCTGGCCTTGCCCGACATCCGCGACGGGCGCCGCCTGCTCGACATTTTCCGCTCGCTCGGCTATCCGGGCGAGCGCCTGCGCCTGATCGTCAACCGCTATGAAAAGGGCGGTCGCCTGCGCCTGGCGGACCTGGAGCAGGCGCTGGGCGCGGAAGTGGTGCACACGGTGCCCAACGATTACATCGCCGCCACCGATTCCGTCAACCAGGGCATTCCGCTGCTGCAGCTGTCGCGCACCAGCGCCGTGGCGCGCAGCCTGGCCGAACTGGTGGAGCTGGTGACGGCGCGCCGCGTGACGGAAAGCCGCGGCCTGTTCGACCGCCTGTTCAGCCGCAGCGAGGCCTAGGACAGGATAGATGTCAAGGCTCCCGCCGGGAGCCATCATGGGAGCCGAGATGACTTTACGCGAACGCCTGGCGGCGAATGAAACGGTGCGCCCCGCCACGCATGGACAGGGCGCGCTGGCGCTGCATGCCTACCAGGAACTGAAAAAAACCATGCACCAGACGATACTCGACCGTATCGACCTGGAACGCTTGAAACGCCTGACGGCGGAGCAGTTCAAGCACGAGCTGGCGCTGCTGGTGCAGCGCGTGATCGAGGAAGAGCGCATCGTGCTGAACCAGCACGAGCGGCATAGCCTGGTGCTCGACATCCAGCACGAGATGCTGGGCTTTGGCCCGCTGGAACCGCTGCTGGCCGATGCCAGCGTGTCCGATATCCTCGTCAATACCTGCGACAAGGTTTACGTGGAGCGAGGCGGGCGGCTGCAGCTGACGGACGTGACCTTCCACGACAATGCGCACCTGATGAAGATCATCGAAAAGATCGTCTCGCGCGTGGGACGGCGCGTCGACGAATCGAGCCCGATGGTCGACGCGCGCCTGCCCGATGGATCGCGCGTGAATGCCATCATTCCGCCGCTGGCCGTCGATGGCCCGATCCTGTCGATCCGGCGCTTTGCCGTGCAGCCTTTGACGATCGCCAATCTGCTCGATTACAAAAGCCTGACGCCGCCCATGGTGCAGGTGCTGCAGGCGCTTGGGCAGGCCAAGGTCAACATCCTGATCTCGGGCGGCACGGGCAGCGGCAAGACGACCCTGCTCAACGTGCTGTCCGGCTTCATCCCCGGCAGCGAGCGCATCGTCACCATCGAGGATGCGGCCGAACTGGCGCTGCGCCAGCCGCACGTGGTGCGCCTGGAAACGCGTCCGCCGAATATCGAGGGCAAGGGTGAAGTGAGCCAGCGCGCGCTGGTGCGCAATGCGCTGCGCATGCGGCCCGACCGCATCATCCTGGGCGAGGTGCGCGGCGCCGAGGCGCTCGACATGCTGCAGGCGATGAACACGGGCCATGAAGGGTCGCTGGCGACCATCCACTCGAACACGGCGCGCGACGCGCTGGCGCGGCTGGAAAACATGGTCGGCATGGCCAGCGTGAACCTGACGCCGCGCGCCACGCGCCAGCAGATCTGTTCGGCCGTGACGGTGGTGATGCAAGTGTCGCGCCTGACGGACGGCGCGCGCAAGCTGGTCAGCCTGCAGGAGGTGACGGGCATGGAGGGCGACATCATCGCCATGCATGAAATCTTCCGCTTCGAGCAGACGGGCGTCGATGCCGCCGGCAAGGTGCTGGGCCACTTTTGCGCCACGGGCGTGCGGCCGCGTTTCACGGAACGCTTGCGCATGTTTGGCGCGCCCGTGCCAGACAGCGTCTTCGACCCTGACCGCATCTACGAATAGGAGGCAGCATGGACCTGGTCTTCTACGGCTTTGCCGTGCTGCTGTTCGCCGCCTGCATCCTGATGGTGGAAGGTGCCTGGCTGTGGTGGTCTGGCACGCATGGCAGCGCGGCGCGGCGCATCAACCGGCGCTTGCGGCTGATGGCGACGCGCGGCGAGGCGGGCGGCGAGCGGGTCTCCATCCTCAAGCAACGCCGCTATGCGCGCACGCCCGGCCTCGAGCGCTGGCTGCGGCGCCTGCCGCAGGCGGCAAAGCTCGACCACCTGCTGCTGCAATCGGGTTTGTCCTGGTCGGTGGCGCAGTTCCTGGGCGGCGCGGGCGGCTTGCTGCTGGTGGCGCTGCTGTGGCTGGTCATCTGGCCCATGCCGCTGCCGGGTGCCTTGCTGCTGCTGGGCGTGGCCGGCGGCGGGCCGTGCATGGTCGTGCTGCGCGCGCGCGCGGCGCGGTTGAAAAAGATCGAGGCGCAATTGCCGGAAGCGGCCGATTTCCTGGCCCGCGCGCTGCGCGCCGGGCACTCGTTTTCGAATGTGCTGCAGATGGTCGGTGATGAACTCAATGAGCCGATCAGCGGCGAATTCAAGATGGCGCACGAAGAGATCAATTACGGCGTGCCGATGAACGAAGCGCTGCAAAACCTGGCCGCGCGCATTCCGCTGACGGACTTGCGCTACCTCGTCATCGCCGTGCTGGTGCAGCGCGAATCGGGCGGGAATCTGGCCGAGGTGCTGGTCAGCATCGCCCGCATCATCCGCGCCCGCTTGAAGCTGCTGGGGCAGGTGCGCGTGCTGTCGGCCGAGGGGCGCATGTCGGCCTGGGTGCTGGGGCTGATGCCGGTGGTGATGATCGGCGTCATGGCGCTGGTCAACCCGCAATACATCCGCCTGCTGTGGACCGATCCCAGCGGCATCAAATTGCTGTGGTACGCGGCCGGCATGGTGGCGCTGGGTATCGTGTGGATGCGCAACGTCATTCGTATCAGGATATAAAACAGGAGGTCGCATGAGCGGTGCACAACTGCTGTTTCTCGTGATCGTCTTTGCCGTGGTGGTGGCGCTGGCCCTGCTGGCATGGGTGATCTTCTTTCCCGGCACCTTGCGCCAGCGCCTGTTCGGTTCCATGGCGCCGGCCGCCAGCGAGGCGGTGGCCGACTCTGGCTGGGTGGAGCGCGTGGCGCGCGTGGCGCAGCCGTTCAGCAAGCTTTCTCTGCCGGAAGAGGGCTGGGAGCGCTCGCCGCTGCGCACGCGCTTCATGAACGCGGGCTGGAGCCAGGCCAGCGCGCCGGCCCTGTACTTTGCGGCGAAAACCGTGCTGGCCCTGCTGTTTCCCACCGTGCTGGGCCTGTACGCGGCCAGCGCCATGGCGGCGCAGCTGCGCAGCGTGCTGCTCTTGCTGCTGTGCGTCAGTGCCACCCTCGGTTACTACCTGCCGAACCTGGTGCTGGCCAGCACGGCCAAGCGGCGCCAGCGCGACATCTTTGAAAACATCCCCGATGCGCTCGACTTGCTGACCGTGTGCGTGGAAGCGGGCCTGAGCCTGGAGCGCGCGCTCGTCAAAGTGTCGGGCGAAATCCATATCAAGAGCGTGGTGCTGGCGCAGGAATTGCAACTGGTGCTGATGGAAATGCGCGCCGGCTTTTCCAAGGAAAAGGCGCTGCGCAACCTGGCCCTGCGCAGCGGCGTGGAAGACGTCGACACTCTGGTCGCCATGCTGATTCAATCGGAACGTTTCGGCACCAGCATGGGCGATTCGCTGCGCGTGCATTCGGAAAACCTGCGCGGCAAGCGCAGCCTGCTGGCCGAGGAGGCGGCAGCGAAGATCGCCCTGAAACTGCTGTTCCCGCTGATCTTTTGCGTCTTTCCCACCCTCATGCTGGTGCTCATGGGGCCGGCCGTGATCGAAGTCTATCGCGTGCTCGTGCCGGCCATGGCCAACCGCTGAAAGGAGCTATCATGCGCTTGACGATTTCCCGCCTGGCCGCCGCCTGCGCCTGCCTGGGCCTGGCCGCCTGCACCACGCAGCTGGCCCACGCGCCGCTGCCGCAGTGGCCTGACGCCGATGCCGCCTACGTGGCGGGGCGCCAGCATTTCGAGCGGGGCGACTTGCCTGCCGCGCAAGCGGCCTATGAACAGGCGTTGCGCGCCGCACCGCGCCATGTGAATGCGCGCAACGGCCTGGCCGTGCTGCATGCGCAGCGCGGTGAACACGATGCGGCGATCGCCCATTGGCTGGCCTTGACGCGGGAGGCCAGTCCGCCGCAGCCGCAGCAGGCGTATCTGTTCAGCAATCTCGGTCACGCCTATTCCCTGAGCGGGCGCGATGCGCAAGCGTTGACGGCGCTGGAACAGGCGTGTCTGCTCGACCCGCTCAATGCGCTGGCCTGGCAGCACCTGGCGCAAGTGCTGGAACGGCTGGGACAGCACGCGCGCGCCGTCGTCATGCGGCGCCAGGCGCAGAGCCTGCAGGAACATGACTTACGGCGCGGCCTGGCCGTCTTGCGCAGCGAGGCGCCGCCGCAGGCTGTGCCCGTGGCCGCGCCGCTGCCGGATGCGCCTGCCATGGCGCGCATCGACATCACGCAAACCGACGGAATGGCGCGCTTGCAGCGCGTGCCGGTGGCCGCGCGCGGCGTGCTTGCTGCCATGGCGGAGCGGTCCATGCCGGCCGCTGCCGTGACCCGTCCGCGCCTGGAAATTGTGAACGGCAATGGCGTGCCCGGCCTGGCCGCAGCGCTGGCGCGCAGCCTGGCCGGTGCTCCCGTGCAGGTGGTGCGCTTGGCCAATGAAACCAGTTTCCAGGTGGCGCGCACGCGCGTCGAGTACCGGCCCGCGCAGGAGCAGGCGGCGCGTCAGCTGGCCCGCCAGCTGGGGCTGCAGGTACAAACCCAGGTGCAGACCCAGGCCGCCGATTGCCCCGCCAGCGAGCTGCGCTTGGTGCTGGGGCGCGACCTGAGCGATCCGGCCATGCTGCACCGCTATTATCTGCAGCAACTGCAGCTGGCGCGCCAGGCGCTGGCGCGGCTCGGTTAACACGTTCTTGCCTGCATAAAAAACGCGGCGCCTTTGCGGGTGCCGCGTGTTGTTGGCATGCCGGTGTCTAGCTTGGCCGGCGGCGGCGCGTAAAAGCCAGGCCAGCCAGTCCCGTGCCCAGCAGGAACAGCGTGCCTGGTTCGGGCACGACCAGGGGATCGATGACGACGATATCGGTGCGCGTTGATTTCGAAAAGTTCAAGGTATAGCTGCCGGCCGGCAGGGCGAAATTCGAGGTCAGGGAAAACATCGCAAAGCCATTCGTGAAGGCGCGCCCGCTGGCCGGGTCATTCGTGCCGGCCGTCATGTTCAGGCTGAACGGGTCGAGGCTGCCGGCGCCATGGTTGCCGTTGATGTCGCTGCCATTGTTGGCATCGCCATCGGGCGCGAACTGGAAGATCACGCCGTCGGCATTCGCTTTCGACAGGCAACCGACGGGACTGGCGCTGTTGCACGAGATATTGAAGATATCCATGATCGATACGTTCGACTTGTCGCCCATGGTCGTGACGTTGGCCAGTAGGTCGCGCCGTCCCATGAAGCTGAAGGTGATGAAGCCGGCGCTCGACAGGGTCAGGTTGACGGAGCCGGTGAGCGTGTCGCCGGCTGTGGAGGACGCCGCCCCCACCGTGTTGCGTTGCGCTTCCGACACGGCGCTGACGGTGGAACCGGCGGCAGTGAGCATGTTGCCGAAGGAATGCGCATCGCCGCGCGCGAATTCCAGCGCGGCGGTGGGCGCATAGTGGTTTTGCGGCGAGGCGCCGCAGCCGGCGCCGGAGCACACTTGCAGCACGTCGGCGTTGGCGGCCGGGCCCGTATTGACGGCGCGCGGATTGACGGCCACGCCGCCCTGAAAGAAGGCGCTGTCGCTGGCATTGCGATTGGCGCCGGCCAACGACAAGGTGCCGGCACTCGTGGTGATGCGGAAATTGTTCAATTCATTGACGGCCAGGCCGTACGCGCCGGCATGCGCCTGGCCGCTGGCCAGCAGGCTCGCCGCCGCCAGTGCGCCCAGCCAGCCCAGGGTCTTGCTTCGTGTGTGATCGACGTTCATCGCAGCCTCTTATCGTGGTCAGTCTCGGAAAATCCGGGGGCAAGGAATCCAGTTCGACTTGCCTGGATTCATCTTGTAGACAGTGATAAGCAGCTTGCGTGCCACACAAAAAAAGCATATTGAATCAAACACTTGCGCAAAGCGGACTGAACTGGAGAGGGCAAAGTGTAAGAAAGGCCGACGCCGCCTGGCGGGTGGCGCCGGCCAGCCTCAGGTGCCCCGGTGATAGCCGAGGTGGCCGCCCGAATTGCGTGCGCAGCCGCAACCGATGCGCGCCACTTCCTCGCCTTCCGTCAATTTCCAGTTGGTAATCGTCGTGTGCTGCCAGTCGATGTCGCTTTTCTTGACAGGTTTTACCGTCAGGGTACGTTGCTCCACATCCGTGTATTCCATCAATTCTTCGTCATCGGCGATGTCGAAATGGCGGTGGATCAGGGAAATACCGAAGCGGTCGAGTGCGCCATAGCGTTGCAGCACGTCGCGCAGTTCGCGAAAGCAGGCGAGATCGCCGGGCAGCAGCGGATCGACGGCGGAAATATCGGCGACGGGTTGCCATTGCATGGCGTGAATGTTCAGGCTGTGCATGATGTCCTCCTGTGCCCCTTGTATCAAGCCCAGGCTGCCAAAGGGGCCTGGCACGCCTGGTGACATGCCCATCGTGGCCGCAATGCCGCTGCGGTGCTTGCGCCAGATCAAAGGTGCGGCACATCGCCTCTCGCTGATCATTGCCCGGTAAAATAGGCCATGGCAAAAAAAACCCCCACCTTCCCCGGCGCGCGCACGGGCCGCGGCCAGGTCCTGGCCGTGCTGCTGTCGAACCGCGACCAGTCCGGCGCCGAACCGCTGCAAGGCCGCGTCTCGTTGGCCGCTATCGTCAAGGCGCTGAAACGCAAATACCACTGGCCGATTGAAACGCACAGTTTCCCCGCGAATACGCAGGACGGCCGCGCCAGCTGGGCAACCGTCTACAGCTTGCCGGAAAAGGTCATTGAGACCGCGCTGGACAGCGGCGGCCGGGAGTGGCTGGAGAGCCGGATAGTAGCCGGGCGGCGCTGAGCGCGCCGCAGTACGGCTATTCGAGCCGGAAGCCGACCTTGAGCGTGACCTGGAAGTGCGCCACCTTGCCATCGACGATATGGCCCCGCGATTCCGTCACTTCATACCAATCCATGTGCTTGACCGTCAGCGCCGCCTTGGCAATGGCATCGCGTATCGCCTGATCGCTGCTTTCGGTCGATGTTCCCACCAGTTCGATCAGCTTGTAAGTATGTGCGGACATGATATTTTCCCAGGTAGGCAAGCCAGACATCGGGAGCCTGCTTTGCGCAAGCACATGCTCATCTTGCGCCTAAACGTGCTGATAGTCATTGCGCGGTGCAGCAATGCGCCACGGGAGTGGTTCGCGGAAGGGAGTGTCCAGTCCTAAAATAGGTTGACAGTATTTATTGCTGTAGAAACGCCCGATGCACCGCATCGGGCGTTTTGTATTGCAGGGCCGTATGCGGCCGTTCCTGGTTATAGATCCGCACCGATTGCGCCACCATTTTGCTCGCCTGTTTCAGGTCCGCAGGTCGATTCAGCAGGAACTCGCCTTTCAGAATGCCGTTGATACGTTCGGCCAGCGCATTCTGATAGCAGTCGTAGCCATCTGTCATGGAGCAAGTCAGTCCGTGACGACGATGAATTTCCTGATAGTAAGTAGAGCAATACTGGATGCCCCTGTCTGAATGATGGATCAGCGGCGTCTTGCGCTGTCGCGCTCGCAGTGCCATTTTCACGGCCTCGCTGACTTCCTCGGTTTGCAAGCTCGCGTGCACATGGTAGCCCACAATCTTGCGCGAGTATGCATCCGTCACCAAGCTCAGATAGACGAATTTTCCGGCGGTCGGGAGATACGTGATATCGGCTACCCACACCTGCTCCGGCTGCGTGGCAAACACTTGCCCCGGTCCCTCCTTGAGCAAGTTCGGATGGCGCCGGAAGCGGTGATGGCTGTTCGTGGTCTTGTGATAGGCCCGCTGCGGTTGTACCAGCAGCCGCTCCTGCCGCAAGATGTCAAAGAGCCCATCGCGTCCCACTTTGATCTTTTCTCGGGAAAAGGCTGCACCGAGCATGCTGTGCAGCTTGCGCGTGCCGATGCGCGGCTGGCGCAGACGTATCGGCTGCACCAGTTTGACGACAGTTTGTGCCCTGTCCAGGCACTGTTGCTCGCGCTGACGGCGCTGGTAATAGGCTTGGCGACTGATGCCGACACAGCGGCAGGCCCGCTCGACGCTTAATCCTTCGACTTGCTTGCGCGCGATGACCTGCCCAAAGGCTTTTTTACCGGCACCCCGTACTCGTCACGCAGGACGTCGAGAACCGCTTCGAACAGCGCCGATTTCTGTCTTTCTTCCTTGAGTTGACGCTCCAACTCCTTAATGCGTTGCTCTGGCGTCAGTGGCTTGGTCGGCTTGTCTGTCATCATCGCGCTCCCTTGGCTTCGGCCCCGTGGATGCGTCCAATCCTGCAGGCCGTGTTTGCGACACCATACCAAAACTGTCGACCGACCCTGTATTCCGTAGCGTAGTTGCGCCTGCCTGTACGTCATCTCGCCTTTTTCCACCTGCTCGACAACGCTCAATTTAAAAGCCAGACTGTAATCGCGCTGGCTGCGCCTAAACCCTTGTTCCATTTGACACTCCATCTCTGCATCGAAAAAGTGTCAACTTATTCCAGGACGGGTCAGAGAAAAGAAAAAAGGGCTACCTGCCGAAGCATGTAACCCTTTGATTTCCTACTAAAATTCTGGTGCCGACTGCCGGTTTCGAACTGGCCACCTGATGATTACAAATCAACTGCTCTACCAAATGAGCTAAGTCGGCAAAAACTGCGCGTTGCGAATTATACGCTATTTAATGCGTGTCAGGGTCGGGCGGCCGCCTTTTTTTGGTGGCTCGTCGTCGCCGGGCGTGGCGTTGTCGCGTTGTTCGGGGGAACTGGTCGGCACGGACGACAGGGTCGGGGCGCTGGAGACCGGGGCGATCGCTGGCGGCGGGACGTCGGCGGAGGCCGGGCTGTCCGTCGGTTGCGCGTCGGGGTCATCGTTGCCCAACACAGGCTCGAAAGCCATGCCCTGGCCGTTTTCGTTGGCGTAGATGGCCATCACGTTGTCGACCGGTACGTAGATTTCGCGCGAGACGCCGCCAAAGCGGGCGTGGAAGCGGATGGCGTCGTTGTCCATCTTCAGGCCGCTGGTGGCGCCGAAGCTGATGTTGAGCACGATTTCGCCCTTTTTCACGTATTCCATCGGTACCGTGGTGCGCGAATCGACTTTGACCGCGAGATAAGGCGTGTAGCCGCTGTCGGTGCACCACTCGTAGATGGCGCGCAGCATATAAGGTTTGGTTGAGATTTCAGACATGGTAGACACTGTGAGGCGGGAGCGCCCCTGTCAATGACAGGGTGGCGCACCGGTAATTCAAAAGACTGGCTGCTGACGCAAGATATCCCGGCAAGCGCTGCCTGCCGGGAATATCTTTTAACGACGCATCACTTTTTCCGAAGGAGTGAGTGCTTCGATATAGGCCGGACGCGAGAAGATGCGTTCGGCGTATTTCATCAGCGGTGCAGCCGTCTTCGACAGTTCGATGCCGTAGTGGTCCAGGCGCCACAGCAGCGGCGCGACAGCCACGTCGAGCATCGAGAATTCGTCGCCCAACATGTACTTGTTTTTCAGGAACAGCGGCGCCAGGGTCGTCAGGCGGTCGCGGATTTCCGCGCGTGCCTTGTCGTGGGCCTTGTCGTTGCTCTTGGCGCGTTCGCTTTCCAGCACGTGCACGTGCACGAACAGTTCTTTTTCGAAATTGAACAGCATCAGGCGCGCGCGGGCACGCATCAGCGGATCGGCCGGCATCAGTTGCGGATGCGGGAAGCGCTCATCGATGTACTCGTTGATGATGTTCGATTCATACAGGATCAGTTCGCGCTCGACCAGGATAGGCACCTGGCCGTACGGATTCATGGTCGAAATGTCTTCCGGTTTGTTGAACAGGTCGACGTCGCGCACTTCGAAGTCCATGCCTTTTTCAAACAGGACCAGGCGGCAGCGTTGCGAAAATGGGCAGGTTGTACCCGAATAGAGAACCATCATTTTTTATAGTTCCTTAGAAACAAAGGGGGTGAAGCCGCGAACGGCTCACCCCAGGTCGCTTGTCCACTCATGCGGACAACGCAGAAACAGGCATAAACCGGCCTATGGCCGGCGCCTCACTTATTTGACTTCCTTCCAGAACGACGCGTTAAGGCGCCATGCCAGCAGAGCAAAGACCGACAGGAACAGCAGCACCCACACGCCCAGGCGCTTGCGTGTCTGCTGTGCCGGTTCGGCCATCCACTCCATGTAGCCGACCAGGTCGGCTACCGCATTGTCATACTCGATCTTGTTCAACGTACCTGGCTTGACCTGCTCGAAGCCGGCAAATTTGTGGATCTTCTTGCCAGCGTCGTGCGGATCATTCTCTTCCACGAACTTGGCAGACTGGACACCTTGCAATTCCCATAATACATGCGGCATGGCAACATTCGGCACGACCATGTTGTTCCAGCCGGTCGGACGAGTGTCGTCTTTATAGAACGTACGCAGGTAAGTATACAGGTAGTCGCCGCCTGTGCCAGCGGAAGATGATTTCGCGCGCGAAATTACCGACAAATCCGGCGGTACGACGCCAAAGAAAGCCTTGGCGTCCTGCGGTGCCAGGCTTGTCGTCATCAAGTCGCCGACTTTATCGCCGGAGAACAACAGATTCTGCTTGATCTGGTCTTCCGTCAAACCCAGGTCGCGCAGCCGGTTGTAGCGCATCGACACGGCGGCGTGGCAATTCAAGCAATAGTTGACGAACAATTTGGCGCCATGTTGCAGCGCCGCCATGTTGGTCTGGCGGTCAGGAGCCTTGTCCAGCGGAAAGCCGCCTTCGCTGGCGAGAGCCATGGCAGGCACGAAGGCCAGGATGGCGAGCAGTTTTTTTGCAATCTTCATATGATGTATGTCCTTTGAGCGTGGCGTGAGAGCGGCTTAGTGCGGGTGAAACGTCACACGCGACGGCACGGTCTTGAACTTGCCCATTGCACTCCACCATGGCATCAACAGGAAGAAGCTGAAGTAAATCAGGGTGCACACTTGCGACACGATGGTTTTCGTATCCGTTGGCGCCTGGGTCCCCAGGTAGCCGAGGATCAGGAACGACAGGCCGAAGATGGCGTACACATATTTGTGCCAGGTCGGACGGTAGCGGATCGATTTCACCGGCGAATGGTCGAGCCATGGCAGGAAGGCCAGGATCACGACGGAACCGCCGAAGAACACCACGCCCCAGAATTTCGCGTCCAGCACCTGCGGCAGCATGCCGATGATGGCGACGATGGCGATGCCGGCGATGACCGACTTGACGATCGTCGACAGGCGCGACTTGAGCCAGATGAATACCACGTAGGCAGCCACGACACCCATCAGCACGTACATGAAGTCGGCCGTGGTGGCACGCAGCACCGAGTAGAACGGCGTGAAGTACCAGGTTGGCGCGATGTGCAGCGGGGTCTTCAGCGAATCGCCGGGCAGGAAGTTGTTGTATTCCAGGAAATAACCGCCCATTTCCGGCGCGAAGAAGACGACGGCGCTGAAAATGACGAGGAAGATCGACACGCCGAACAGGTCATGTACGGTGTAGTACGGATGCGAAGGAATCGAATCGACCGGGTGGCCATCGGCGCCCAGATTTTCTTTGACTTCGATGCCGTCCGGGTTGCTCGAACCGACTTCGTGCAGGGCGATCAAGTGCGCTGCAACCAAGCCCAGCAGTACCAGCGGGATGGCGATCACGTGGAAGGCAAAGAAGCGGTTCAGGGTCGCGTCGGAAACGACATAGTCGCCGCGGATCCACAGCGATAGGTCAGGGCCGATCAGCGGGATGGCGCCAAACAGGTTGACGATCACTTGGGCGCCCCAGTACGACATCTGGCCCCATGGCAACAGGTAGCCGAAGAACGCTTCGGCCATCAGGCACAGGAAGATGGCGAAACCGAACAGCCAGATCAGTTCACGTGGCTTGCGGTACGAGCCGTACAGGAGGCCGCGCGTCATGTGCAGGTAGACGATGATGAAGAAGGCCGAGGCGCCCGTCGAGTGCATGTAGCGCACCAGCCAGCCCCACGGTACTTCGCGCATGATGTACTCGACGGAATTGAAGGCCAGGGCCGCATCCGGTTTGTAGTGCATGGTCAGGAAGATGCCGGTGACGATCTGCAAGACCAGCACGAGCATGGCCAGCGAGCCGAAGATGTACCAGAAGTTGAAGTTTTTCGGGGCGTAGTACTTGCCCCATTGGTCGTTCCACAGCTTGGTCAGGGGAAAGCGGTCATCGACCCAGCCCAGCGCTTTTTCGGCGACGGGAGCGTCTGCCGGGAACTTCGTTTCTTTGAAAGCAGCCATGATCAAGCCTCGCCTTTCTCGTCTTTACCTATCAGCAATTTGGTGTCGCTCAGATACATATGACGCGGCACTTGCAGGTTGTCCGGCGCCGGCTTGTTCTTGAACACGCGGCCTGCCATGTCGAAGGTGGAGCCGTGGCAAGGGCACAGGAAGCCGCCTTCCCAGTCATCGGGCAGCGACGGTTGCGGGCCGGGGGTAAATTTCGAGGAAGGGGAGCAGCCAAGGTGGGTGCAGATGCCGACAGCGACGAGAATTTCAGGCTTGATCGAGCGTGCCTCGTTCATGCAGTATTCAGGCGTGAATTCGGCGGGATTGCGTTGGGAATTGGCATCGGCGACTTTGCCATCGGTTTGTTTGAGCGACGCGATCATTTCCGGCGTGCGCTTGAGGATCCAGACCGGCTTGCCGCGCCATTCGACGGTGCGCATTTCGCCGGGTTGCAAGGTGGTGATGTCTACTTCGACCGGCGCGCCAGCCGCTTTCGCGCGCTCCGACGGCTGGAAGGTGCTTACCAAGGCTCCCGCGGTTGCCAATCCAACTACACTGCCCGCCGCGCACGTGGCGACGAGCAAGCCGCGACGGCCTGAATCGACCTGCTTTTCGTTACTCATGCAAACCCCAATCAGTCAAAATGCGAATCTTTATTATGAGTGGCAGCCGCGAAAAACCCGTCGCCGAAGCTCTTTCCCACTGATTGCCGCAACCCGCATCTTTGTACGGTAAAGTGGCAACATCCCTGCGGAACTTCGGACTATGGCGCAGCCCATGCCAGTTTCTTGTTGATTATCCGGAAGTGAAAAAGCCACTTCTGGCAACCGCAAATTATAAGTGAAGCAAACAACGAATAAAACAAAAACGTTGCTTGTACCATAATTTATATACTTTTGCAGGAGGTGGCTAGTTCTTTCGAACTAGATGCGCACGGCTGTGCCGGAATTGGTCTCGCCGGCAACCACAAGTTGGTGTACCCGGGAATCAATAGTATGATCGGCATGTTTTTTATACATATCCGAAGGAGAAATTCATGGCAATGATGAAAGAATTTAAAGAATTTGCAATGAAAGGCAACGTCGTCGATCTGGCGGTCGGTGTCATCATCGGCGGCGCCTTCGGCAAGATTGTCGATTCCCTGGTGCAAGACGTGATCATGCCACCCATCGGCCGCATTTTCGGCGGACTCGATTTCGCCAATTACTATCTGCCCCTGAATGGTCAAGCTACCACGATGACCCTGGTGGAAGCGAAAAAGGCGGGCGCCGTGCTGGCCTACGGTAATTTCCTCACCATTCTGCTCAATTTCGTCATTTTGGCCTTCATCATCTTCCAGATGGTGCGCCTGATGAACAAGGCCCGCCGCAGCGAACCGGTCGCGCCGGCAGTTGCACCGGCCACGCCGGAAGACATCGTGCTGCTGCGTGAAATCCGCGACTCCCTGCAGAAGAACGGACAGAATAGCAACGATCTGGCAAAATAAGTCGTTCCGGCACGGGCCGGCTGACCTGGGTGGAGTGCTATGCGACGATTCTGGTTATTGTTTGCGCAAACCGTGACGATCGCGTTGGCGCTGTACTTTGTGTACGGCGCGCTGCGCCCGGCCAGCCGGGTACAGCAACTGGGCTCTCCCACCAAGCCGGTGCCCGTGGTGGAAACGGCGTCCAGCAGCCTGGCGCCCGGTTCCTACCGCGATGCGGCGGCGCGCGCCATGCCCGCCGTCGTCAACATCCTCACCCTGCAAGTACCCAAGCGCGGCGCCCATCCGCTGGCGCGCGATCCCTTCTTCAAACGTTTCTTCGGCGACCGCGACCCGGACGACGGGGATGACGACGACTTGAAAAACAGCCTCGGCTCCGGCGTCATCGTCAGCCATGAAGGCTATGTGCTGACCAACAACCACGTGGTTGAAGGCGCCGACGAAATCGAAGTCGTGCTCACGGATGGCCGCAAGGCGCCCGCCAAGATCGTCGGCCTGGACCCGGAAACGGACCTGGCCGTGATCAAGATCAACCTCGACAAGCTGCCTGTCATCGTGCTGGGCCAGTCGGAACTGGCGCGCGTGGGCGACGTGGTGCTGGCCATCGGCAATCCGTTCGGTGTGGGCCAGACGGTGACCATGGGCATCATCTCCGCCCTGGGCCGCAACAACCTGCACATCAACAGCTTTGAAAACTTCATCCAGACGGATGCGGCCATCAACTTCGGCAACTCGGGCGGCGCCCTGGTCGACACGCGCGGCAATCTGATCGGCATCAATACGGCGATCTACTCGCAAAGCGGCGGCTCCGTCGGCATCGGCTTCGCCATTCCCGTCTCGACGGCCAAGACGGTGATGGAAGCCATCATCAAGGATGGCCACGTGGTGCGCGGCTGGATCGGCGTGGAAACGCAGGACATCACGCCCGAGCTGGCGCAAAGCTTCGGCTTGCAGCGCACGAGCGGCGCCATCATCGCCGGCGTGGTGCGCAACGGCCCGGCCGACAAGGCGGGCATCGTGCCCGGCGACATCCTGCTGACGGTGGAAGGCAAGCCCGTCGGCGACACGACGGAAATGCTGAATCTGATCGCCCAACTGCCGCCCGGCGGAAAAGCTAAAATGACGGTGCTGCGCAAGAATCGCGAAGCGGCGCTCGACGTGATGGTAGGCAAGCGCCCCATCCCGAAAGAGCTTTCCAAATAGTTGCTGATCGGAATTTGACACATGCATGTGCGTGATTTGACCCAATTTTTACGTGAACTGAGCGACAACAACAACCGTCCCTGGTTTGTCATGAACAAGCCCCGCTACGACATCCTGCGCGAGGAATTCCTCGCGCTGGTCACCAGCCTGATCGGTGAGTTGGGCAAGTTCGACCCGGCCGTGAAGTACTGCAATCCGAAAAAGGCCTTGTTCCGCATCAACCGCGACGTGCGTTTTGCGCACGACAAGAGTCCGTACAAGACGCGCTTTTCGGCCGCCATCGCGCCGAACGACATGCGCCGTCCCAGCAAGGCGGGCGGCCCCACGTATTATCTGCAGATCGATGGCCAGGGCAATTTACTGTTCGGCGCCGGCGAATATATGCCGCCGCCGGGCCGCCTGAAGGCGCTGCGCGAGCATATGCTCAACGACGCGCCAGGCTTTTCCAAAGTGTTGAAAAATAAGCGTTTGAAGGCCCGTTTCGGCACCATCCAGAACGAAGGCAAGCTGCAGCGCCCGCCGAAGGGGTTTGACGCGGACGCCGAACATATCGAATTCATCAAGCTGAAGAGCTTTTTTGTCTGGACCGAAGTGCCGCTGCCCGTGAACGCGCCCGAGAAACTGCTGCCGACCCTGGCGGAAGGCTTGAAGGATGCGTGGCCGCTGGTCGAGTGGATGCGCGGTGCGAAAGAGCCGGAGGAAGTCACCGAGTAATTGCGGAAGGAGCACATGATGGCACTGGAGCACGCAAGTTCAGGACAGGTGATCGAGGTGCTGCGCAGGGACGGCGACGACCTGTCGCAGTTTTCCGCCATCGCGCTGGCCAAAACGGATGAGCTGGAATTGATCCGCATGTGCATGCCCAAGGGCAAGACCATGCCCGAGCATCACGTGCTCGGCGAAATCACCTTGCTGTGCCTGCAAGGGCAGGTGGCGGTGGAGGCGCATGGCGGCGTGCAGGTGCTGGGATCGGGGCAGATGCTGTACCTGCTCGGCGGCCAGGCGCACGCCCTGGAAGCGCGCGAAGACAGTCTGTTATTGCTCACCATACTCATGCACAAGGCGGGGCGCTAGCTTTCCGGGTGCTTCAAGCCGCCTCGGCGCGCGGATCGCGCGACAGCAGCTGCTGCACCATCACGTGCGGCAAGTCCCCATCGAACAGCACGCCGGCCACCGCGTTGGTGATCGGCATGTCGACGCCCATGCGGCGCGCCAGTTCGCGTACGGCCTTGGCGCAGGGCACGCCTTCGGCCACGTGACCGAGCTCAGCCACGATGGTGTCCAGCGCCTTGCCTTGCGCCAAACCCAGGCCGACGCGGCGGTTGCGCGACAGGTCGCCCGTGCACGTCAGAATCAAGTCGCCCATGCCCGTCAAGCCCATGAACGTTTCTGTCTGGCCACCCAGGGCCGTGCCCAGGCGCGTGATTTCCGCCAGGCCACGCGTGATCAGCGCGGCGCGCGCATTCAAGCCCAGGCCCAGGCCGTCGGCCACGCCGGTGGCGATCGCCAGCACGTTCTTGACGGCGCCGCCCACTTCCACGCCCACCAGGTCGTCGCTCGCATACACGCGGATGGTGCCGCCATGCAAGGCCGAGACGACGGCGCCGCGCAAGGCGGCATTGTGCGAAGCGATGGTCAGCGCGCACGGCAAGCCGCGCGCTACTTCCTGCGCGAACGAGGGGCCGGACAGGGCGCCGCCGGGAATCTTGTCGCCCAGCACTTCCTGCACGATCTGGTGCGGCAGCAAGCCCGTGCCGCCTTCAAAGCCTTTGCACAGCCACACCAGGTTGCCGATCGCCATGTCTTTCAGCTGATGCAGCATGGGCCGCAAGCCCGCCACAGGGCAGGCGGCGATCAGGAGGCCGTGTTCGCCACTGGCATGCGCGACGGCGGCGTCGAAATCGGCGCTGATGCGCAGCTGCGGCGGTAAAGGGAAACCGGGCAAATAGCTGTTTTCGCCGCTGGCGGCCATGGCGGCCATGGCCTCGCCGTTGCGGCCCCACAGCAGCACGTCATGACGGCCAGCCAGGGCCATGGCCACGGCCGTGCCCCAGGCGCCGGCGCCCAGGATGGTGATCTTGCGGGCGGCGGGAATATTATCGGGAGTGACTTCAGGAGAAACTTGCATGCAACCTCAACGGGGCAGGGGGAACGGACGCGGTGCTTACAGGCCCCACACTTCGCTGGTCTTGACGTAGCCGCTCTGGCCATCCTTGTGGCGCACCTTGACCCAGCCGGAGCTCGGCTGCTCGCTCATTTCCAGCAGCACGCCCTTGTCGACGAGGATGATGGGGGAGGCGATGTCGTCGGGGCTGGCGCGAACCTTGAGGTTCGCGGCGCGCGCCACGACGTTGCGCTTGGCCGACAGGCCCTTGGCTTCCGTCCAGGCCATTTCGCCGCTGGCGTCGCGTACCTTGACCCATTCGCCGTAGCTGAGCACCACTTCCAGCGGCATGCCGCGTGGCGCCACGTACAGCTTGCCTCCCTTGGAGGATGGCGCGTCGTACAGGATCACGGGAGCGGCGCCCACCGTTTTGAAATCGACGGCGTGGCTGGCGGCGGTCGCCAGCAGCAGCACGGCGCCGGCCATCCAGCGGAACTTGCTCAAGAGCGCACTTTTCAACATGATATTTTTGAACCTTAACGAAACACGGCGGCCAGGCCGCCGTGTCAGGCCAGCCTTGACGGCTGGCGGGGTCTTGCAAGAGCTTAGTGCGTTTCGCTGGCTGCTGGAGCTGCGGCAGCGGCGTCAGCAATAGCTTGCAGACGTTGTTGGTAGAACACTTCGAAGTTGATCTCGGCCAAGTGCACTGGCGGGAAGCCGGCACGGGTGATCACGTCGGCGATGTTGGCGCGCAGGTAAGGGTAGATGATGTTCGGGCAGCCGATTCCCAGCAGTGGATCGAGTTGATCAGCAGGAATGTTGCGTGCTTCGAAGATACCGGCTTGCTTGCCTTCAACCAGGAAAGCGACTTTTTCGCCGACTTTGGCGGTGACGGTGATGGTCACGGTGGCTTCGAAGATGCCGTCGGCCAGAGGCGCAGCGCCCACGTCCAGTGCCACTTCGATGGCTGGTGCTTCTTGTTCCAGGAAAATAGCTGGGGAATTTGGTTGTTCCAGCGACATGTCTTTCAGGTAGACGCGTTGGATTTGGAAGACTGGTTGCAGATTTTCGTCAGACATGGAACGCTTTCGTTGTAAAGGACAAGAACGGCACACCGTTCAAATATGGTGCTTGCGGTATTCAAACCGCGCCGGATAGGCGCGGCCAGATCAGGTGCGAGGGCAATTGTATCAAAACAATACGACAAAAAACCAAGCAATTTCTCGAACCCGCTTTATATCAGGCTGCCGTGCCATTTAACAAGGGGTCCAGCTTGCCAGCTTGATCGAGCGCATACAAATCGTCGAATCCGCCCACGTGGGTATCGCCCACATAGATTTGCGGGACCGTGCGGCGGCCCGTGCGTTCCATCATCTTGATGCGCTCTTCCGGGTCGAGGTCGACGCGGATCTTTTGCACGGCGACGCCCTTCGATTCCAACAGGCGCTCGGCGCGCACGCAATACGGGCACACGGCGGTGCTATACACAATTACTGGGACGGTCATGATGATTCCTTCAGTTAATGCTGGTTTATTTCGCCAGCGACAAGGTTTTCAATGGTAAACCCTGCTTTTTCCATTCGTCGAGGCCGCCTTCCAGGCTCGTTGCCTCAGCGAAACCGGCTTTGCCCAGCAGGCCGACGGCGGTTGCCGAACGCGAACCTTTCTGGCAAACCACTACAATGGGGCGCGTTTTGAATTTTTCCAGCTCGCCCAGGCGTTTTGCCAGTTCCGGCAGCGGAATATTTTTTGCGTCAGGCAAGTGACCCGTGGCGAATTCTTCCGCGCTGCGCACGTCGACGATGATGGTTTTGCCGCGGTTGATCAGTTGCGTGACTTCCAGCACGGTCGCGCGCTTGCCGCGCATCGACAGCAGTGGCCAGAGGAGGGCGCCGCCGGAAATAATGACGATGGCAAACAGAAAAATGTGGTCGATAATGAATTTCACGTAGGGTCCAATGGTTTAAGTCAATCCGCGCATTATAAAATAGAAGCTGGACGAGGTCTTTTTACGTTTTGCTTTTTTGATTTGAACCCCTTGAGAAGATAGAACTATGTACAAAATCGTTTTCATGCGTCACGGCGAGTCCACCTGGAACCTCGATAACCGCTTCACCGGCTGGACCGACGTCGATCTGACGGAAAAGGGCGTCAACGAAGCCAAGGCCGCCGGCCAGATCCTCAAGCAGGAAGGTTTTACGTTCGACGTGGCCTACACTTCCGTTCTGAAGCGCGCCATCCGCACCCTGTGGCTGGCGCTCGACGAGATGGACATGATGTATTTGCCAATCAAGAACGACTGGCGCTTGAACGAGCGCCACTACGGCGCCCTGCAAGGCCTGGACAAGGGCGAGACAGCCGCCAAGTATGGCGACGAGCAAGTACTGGTATGGCGCCGCAGCTACGATACGCCGCCGCCGCCGCTGGAAGCGAACGACGACCGCGCCTCGTACAACGACCCGCGTTATGCCGGCTTGCCGCAAGCATCGATTCCGCTGACCGAATGCCTGAAAGACACCGTGGCGCGCGTGATGCCGGCCTGGGATGAAGAAATCGCCCCGGCCATCCGCGCCGGCAAGAAAATCATCATTTCGGCCCACGGCAACAGCCTGCGCGCGCTGATCAAGATGCTCGACGGCATCAGCGACAGCGACATCGTCGGCCTGAACATTCCGAACGGCCAGCCGCTCGTGTATGAACTGGACGCCGACCTGAAACCGATCCGTCATTATTATCTGGGCGACCCGGCAGCGATTGCGGCAGCGCAAGCAGCCGTGGCGAACCAAGGGAAGGCCAAGTAACTTGTCGTCTTTCTTCCGCGGCACAGCCATCGCCCCCTCTGCTGAACGACCCCTGCCGGCGTGGCGCGCCGGTGCCATGCTGTGCCTGGCGCTGCTGCTTTGCAGCGGTGCCGCGCAGGGCGCCAAGCCCACCGAACGCAGTAAGCAGAAGGCGGCCGCGGAAGCACAACGTGCAGGACTGCAACAAAAGCTGACGGCGCTCAAGCGCGACATCAGCCGCACGGAAAGCGCCAAGGATGACGCGGCCGATACCCTGGCCGAGTCGGAAGAGGCCATTTCCAATGCCAACCGCGCCTTGCGCGACCTGGCGCAGGAACAAAGCGCGACGGGTGTGAAACTCAATGCGCTGGGGCAAGAGCACCAGCAGTTGACGGCCACCGTCGAGAAACAAAAGACGCAGCTGTCGAAGTTGCTGCGTGAACAATATGTCGCCGGCAATGAAGACCGCATCAAGCTGCTCTTGTCGGGCGATAACCCGAACCGCATCAACCGCGACCTGCAATTGATGGCGTATGTGTCGCAGGCGCAGGCGCGCCTGCTGGAAGCCTTGCGCGCCAACTTGCTGGCCGTGGAGAAAAACCAGGCGGACGTGCAGAACGCCAAGGATGAACTGGAAGAAATCGCGCAGGAAGAGCGCGACCAGAAAGCCCTGCTGGTGCAGGAGAAGGCGCGCCGCGCCGCCTTGCTGACGAGCTTGTCGCAACGCCTGGTGGCGCAGCGCAAGGAAGTGGGCAATGTCGAGCGCGACGAACAGCGCATGGGCAACCTGGTCGACAAGCTGGCAAAACTGATCGAAGAGCAGGCCGCCGCTGCCGCAGCGGAAAAGAAACGCCAGCAATTGCTGGCCGAACAGCGTGCCGCCGCCAAAGCGGCCGCCGACGCCAAGATTGCCGCGGAAAAACGCGAACGCCTGCTGGCCGCGCGCGCCAAGGCCGCCCAGGCGCAGGCCGAGCGCGAGCGCATTGCAAAAGAGCAACAAAACAAATCGGGCAAGATCAAGCCGCAAACGCCGCCACCGCCGCCCGTGAAACTGGAACCGATCGACGACGACGAGCCGCCGCAAGTGGCCAAGGTGACGCCGAAACCGGAACCCAAGCCCGAACCGGAGCCGGAACGCCCGAGCCTGGGCCCGGCCGCGCCAGCTGGCGCCTTTGCCAGCCTGAAAGGGCAGCTGCGCGCCCCCGTTGCGGGCAAGATCGCCGCCCGCTTCGGCAGCAAGCGCGGTGACGGCCCCAGCTGGAAGGGCGTGTTCATCCGCACGGGCGAAGGCAGCGAGATCCACGCCATCGCCGGTGGCCGCGTCGTGTTTTCCGACTGGCTGCGCGGTTTCGGCAATTTGATCATCGTCGACCATGGCGGTCAGTACATGAGCATTTATGGCAACAACCAATCCCTGCTGAAAAGAGTGGGCGACGCCGTCAAGGGCGGCGACGCCATTGCCAGCGCGGGCAACAGCGGCGGCAACGAGGAATCAGGGCTATACTTTGAATTGCGTCATCAGGGCCGCGCCTTCGACCCCGCCACCTGGGTGAAGTTTTAATTCAGTTCCCACCATTGCTGCGGCAGCGAATTTGTAGATTGCGAAGAATACATGGGTATCAAAGTCAAAAGTATCGGCCTGATCGGTCTGGGCGTCCTGGCCGGCATCGGCATGTCGCTGCAGTTCCCGGCCGTGGCGCAAAAAATCACGAATGCCCCGCTGCCGCTCGACGAGCTGCGCCAGTTGTCCGACGTCTTTGGCCTGATCAAGTCCGATTACGTCGAGAAGGTGGAAGACAAGAAACTTTTAACGGAAGCCATTTCCGGCATGGTCTCGTCGCTCGATCCGCACTCCGTGTATCTGGATAAGAATGCCTTCAAGGAAATGCGCGAAAGCGTGCAGGGCAAGTTTGTCGGCATCGGCATCGAAGTGAGCATGGAAGACGGCTATGTGAAAGTCGTCTCGCCCATCGAGGACAGCCCTGCCGCCAAGGCCGGCATCCTGGCGGGCGACCTGATCACCCGCCTCGACAATATCCCGCTGAAAGGCTTGCAGCTGGAAGAAGTCATCAAGAAGATGCGCGGCCAGCCGGGCACCAAGCTGGTGCTGACGATGTCGCGCAAGGGCGAAAGCAAGCCGCTGGTGTTCCCCATCGTGCGCGAGGAAATCCGCGTGCAAAGCGTGAAGGCCAAGATGGTCGCGCCCGGCTATGCCTGGCTGCGCATCGCCCAGTTCCAGGAACCGACCGTCGGTGACATGGTCAAAAAGATCAACGCCCTGTATGCGCAAGACCCCAAGCTCAAGGGCCTGGTGCTGGACTTGCGCAACGATCCAGGCGGCGTCGTGCCGGGAGCCATTGGCGTGGCGACAGCATTTCTTCCGGGTAACTCCGTGATCGTGTCCACCAAGGGCCAGTTGCCCGAGTCGAAACAGGTGTTCTATGGCCGCCGCGAATTCTATGCGCCGCCGGGCGCCAAGGCCGATCCGCTGGCCAAGCTGCCGGCAGGGCTGAAAACCGTGCCGCTGGTGGTGCTGGTCAATGCCGGCTCCGCTTCCGCCTCGGAAATCGTCGCCGGCGCCTTGCAGGATTACCAGCGCGCCACCGTCATCGGCACGCAAACGTTCGGCAAGGGTTCCGTGCAAACCTTGCGCCAGATCACGGCCGACACGGCCGTCAAGCTGACGACGGCCCGCTACTACACGCCGAAGGGCCGGGCCATCCAGGCGCGCGGCATCGTGCCGGACTTGCTGGTCGATGAAACGGCCGAGGGCGACGGCTGGAACAGCCTGCGTATCCGCGAGGCGGACCTGGAAAAACACCTGAGCAGCAACGACGGCAAGCCGGAAGCGGCCAAGCCAACCATGGAAGGCATGCAGGATCAATTGGAAGAAGAGCAGCGCCTGATCGCCACGGCGAAAAAGCGCAAGCCGCTGGAATACGGCGCCAAGGATGATTTCCAGCTGCAGCAAGCGCTGAACCATTTCCAGGGCTTGCCGGTGCAGCTGGCCAAGGTGGACCCGAAGGCGGAGAAGATTGGCGCCAAGCCGGAAATTGCTTCCGACATCAAGGCCGATGACAAGAAGATTCCTGTACAAAAACCGTAGTCGCCGCCATGAACGACCATCAGCTGCTGCGCTATTCGCGCCATATCCTGCTTGATCAGATCGGCATCGAAGGCCAGCAAGCCTTGCTCGACGCGCATGTGCTGGTGATCGGCGCGGGCGGGCTCGGCTCGCCGGCGGCCATGTATTTGGCCGCCAGCGGTGTCGGCAAGCTGACCCTGGTCGATGACGATACGGTCGATCTGACCAATCTGCAGCGCCAGATCGCCCACACGACGGCCCGCGTGGGCCAGCCGAAAGTGCTGTCGGCGCGCGAGACCTTGACCGGCATCAATCCCGAGATCGATATCATCGCCTTGCAGGAGCGCCTCGACGGCGCGCGCCTGGCCGAACTGGTCTGCTCCGCCACGGTGGTGCTCGACTGCACCGACAACTTCGCCACGCGCCATGCCGTCAACCGCGCCTGCGTGGCGGCCAGGGTGCCGCTGGTGTCGGGCGCCGTGATCCGTTTCGACGGACAAGTGAGCGTGTTCGACCCGCGCACGGGCAAGCAGCCATGTTATTCCTGCCTGTTTCCGCAGGAGCAGCAGTTCACGGACGAGGCATGTTCGACCATGGGCGTGTTCGCGCCGCTGGTGGGCGTGGTGGGCGCCATGCAGGCGGCCGAAGCGCTGAAACTGATCATGGGCGCGGGAGAGTCCTTGGCCGGACGGCTGCTGCTGCTCGACGGTTTGCACATGGAATGGAGCAGCATGCGCGTCGCGCGCGACCCCGGCTGCGCCGTTTGCGGCGAAGTGGTCTTGCCGGCCTGACAGCCCCCGCAGAAATTTTTCCCTATATGACAGGCTTTGTCATATTTCCGCTTTATACTCTGCACTCATTACTCACCTTCTTCTCTCTTTCTTATGCAAAACGCAGCAAACCGTTCGATACGCCAGCGCCGTGCGCGCGGCTTCACTTTGATCGAAATCATGGTCGTGGTGGTGATCATGGGTATCCTCGCGTCGCTGGTGGTGCCCAAGCTGATCGCCCGCACGGGTGAGTCGAAAGTGGCGGCGGCGAAGGTCGACATCGCCACCGTGATGCAAGCTTTGAAACTGTATCGCCTGGATAACCAGCGCTACCCGACCACCGAACAGGGCTTGCAGGCGCTGATCGAAAAACCGACCACGGGACCGGCCGCGAATGGCTGGAAAGCGGGCGGTTACCTGGAAAAGATGCCGAAGGATCCATGGGGCAACCCGTACCAGTTCCTGTCGCCGGGCGTGAAAGGCGAAGTCGATATCATTTCGCTGGGCGCCGACGGCCAGCCTGGCGGTAGCGGCGACGATGCCGATATCGGCTCCTGGGAACTGTAAGTTTTCCATTGCATGCCTGCCATGACCACCGGCCGTGCACTGCCCCGGCCCCGCGCCAGCGGCTTCACGCTGATCGAGCTGCTGGTGGTGATGGTCATCATTGGCGTCACCCTGGGCCTGGTGTCGCTGAACGCCATGCCGAATGGCCAGCAAGCGCTGCAGAAGGAAGCCGAGCGCATCGCGCTGCTGCTGCAACTGGCGCGCGATGAAGCCATCGTGCGCAGCCGGCAGGTGGCGTTCGAGGCTGACGAAAATCAATACCGTTTCCTGGTCCTCAATGAAAAGCTGTGGCAACCCGTGACGCAGGACGATTTGCTGCGCGAGCGGGCGTTTGCCAACACGCCCATGCTGCTCAGCGTGCAGCCGTCGAACAGCGTGGCCCAGCCTTTGCGCATCATCTTCGGCCGCGAACCGGTCGACAAGCCTTTCGTGCTGACCCTGGCCAGCGGCGAACGCAGCGTGGCCATCCGCGCCGACGGCATCGGCCACTTCACGGTCGAGCAATGATGCGGCTCCCACGTCATGGCCGTCAGCGCGGCTTCACTTTGCTGGAAGTGCTGGTCGCCCTCGTCATCGTCGGTACGGCCTTGGGCGCCTCGCTGCGCGCCGTCGGCAGCCTGACGCAGAACAGCGATGGCTTGCGCAGCGCCATGATGGCCACCTGGTCGGCGGAAAACCACCTGGTGCGCTTGCGCCTGGCGAAGACGTTCCCGCAGACGGGCAAGCGCACGGTCGATTGCCCGCAGGGCGACCTGAAACTGATCTGTGAAGAAGAAGTGGTGGCCACGCCGAATCCCCGCATCCGGCAAGTGCGCGTCAACGTGTATGACGCGCAATATCCGGCCCGGCGCATCGTGCGCCTGGTGTTACTTTCCTTTAACGACTGATGGCGCGCCGCACTGTTCCTGCTGGCGGTTTCACCCTGATCGAGCTGCTCGTGGCGATCGGCATCCTGGCCATGGTCGCCGTGCTGGGCTGGCGCGGCCTGGACAGCATCATGCGTTCGCGCGAAGTGCTGACCAGCCAGCTGGAACAGGCGCGCGGCATGCAGCTGGCGTTTGCCCAGATGCAGAGCGATTGCGACCACCTGGCCGGCGCCGGCTTGAGCACGAGTTTGCTCAATGGCCGCATCAACCTGTCGGCGGAAAATGACCGCCTGACCCTGGTGCGCCTGGCCGCGTCGGAACAGGAACCGCAACAGTTGCAAGTGGTCACTTACCGCCTGCGCGGAGGCGTGCTGACGCGGCGCGAGTCGAACGGCACGCGCGACCTGGCCGTACTCGACACCTTGTGGCAGGCCGCGCGCGACGATACGGATACCTCCAGCGCCGACGTGGCCCTGATGCAGGGTGTCGACAGCATGGTCATGCGCGGCTGGAGCAATGGCGCCTGGAACGTGCTGACGGCGGGCGCCACCATCTCCACGCAAGTGCCGGGGCTGGAAGTGACCCTGCAGATGCCGGGCCAGGACGCGGGCCTGTCGAAAGTCTTTTTATTGGGGCCGGGATGACGCGCTACAAGTTTCACTCGCGCCAGCGCGGCGTGGCCGTCATCACGGCCCTGCTGCTGACGGCGCTGGCTATTACCGTTGTCGCCAGCCTGTTCTGGCAGCAGCAGGTGCAAGTGCGTTCGATGGAAAACCAGCGCCTGCGCCTGCAGACGCAGTGGGCCATGCGCGGCATGGTCGACTTCGCCCGCTTCTGGCTGCGGCAGGACAATCCCATGCTGACGGCGCTCGATGGCGTGTGGGCCACGCCCATCGAGGAAGCGCGGCTCGACGATTATGTGGACCGCGAAAAGGTCGACACGGAAAAATTCGACGCCACCGTCTCGGGCCGCGCACTCGATGCGCAGGCGCGCTTCAATATTACGAACCTGCTTGAAGCCACGGGCGGCATCAATGCGAAGCAGGTGCTGGCCTACCAGCGACTGTTATCCAACTTGCAGCTCGATAGCGGCCTGGCGCAAGCGACGGCCGATGCCGTGCTGCGCGCGAAGCTGAAACCGCGCACTGTTGCCAGCGGCACCGATGGCAAGACGCCCGCCGCCACGCCCGTATCGGGCGGCGGCAGCGAGCCGGTGGCGTTCACGCAGATCGAGGATTTGCTGGCCGTGCCCGGCTACACGCCACAGATCATTGAAAAACTGCGCGATTTCATCATCGTATTGCCGGAAATAACGCCCGTGAACGTGAATACGGCCCCGGCCGAGGTGCTGGCGGCCGTGACGATGATGTCGCTGTCCGAGGCCAGCGCCCTGACTTTGAGCAATCCGCGCAAAAAGTTTGTCGATAAGTTAAATTTCCAGAATAATATTAATGCTGCATTGATTGAAGGCGTGGAACTCGATGTGAAGAGCCGCTACTTCCTCACCGTCATCCGCGTGCGGCTGGACCGTGCCGCCCTGGACGCCGTGGCGCTCGTCAATCGAAAAACGGATCCGCAACGCACCACCAGCCTGGTCTGGCTGCGGGAAAATTAACAGCTGAAAGCGAGTCACTTTGACAATATTGTATATCCGTCACCCGGCCAAGGCGTCTACCAACAGCGCGCCTGCCTGCTCCTTTGTGCTGGCCGGCGACGGCGGCGCCCTGTTGCAACAGGGCAGCGCGCCGCTGGGCAGCCTGGGCCAGCTGATCGCCGGCGCGAAGCAGGTGCTGCTGCTGCTGGCCGCGGCCGATGTGACCCTGCTGCGCCTGAAAATGCCGCCGCTGGCCGGCGCCCGTTTGCGCGCAGCCTTGCCGGGCCTGGTGGAAGAACACATTTTGGGCGACGCGCAGGATTGCCTGCTGGCTGCCGGCGCGCCCGACGCTGCCGGCATGCGCACGGTGGCCGTGGCGCAGCGCGCCTGGGCCGAGGTACTCGTCAAGGCTTTGCTGGCGCAGGGCGCGCGCAAGGTGGTGCTGCTGCCGTCGCAGCTGTGCCTGCCCTTGCAGCCGGGCAGCGTGACGGCCGCCTTGCAGGCAAGCGGCGACGGCCTGGAACTGGCCTTGCGCCAGGCGCCGCAAGAGGGCCTGGGCCTGGTCTTGCCGCCCCAGCCGCAGCAGGCGCTGCTGACGACGCGCGCGTTTGCCGGCGATGTGCCGCTGACGGTGTATGTGGCACAGGCCGAGCTGGCGCACTATCAACAGCTGGCCGCCGGCATGGAGGGTGTGACGGTGGAGCTGGACCACTGGGCGCACTGGATCGCCGGCGCCAAGGGCGCGGGACTGGACCTGGCCGGCGCCCTGGGCACGGCCACGGGATCGGCCACTGAATGGCGCCGCTGGCGCTGGCCGCTGCGCCTGGCGCTGCTGGCCGTGATCGTCAACCTGGCCGGCATGAATATCGAATGGATGCGCCTGAAGCGCGAGGCCGCCACCGTGCGCACCTCGATGCAGCAAACCTTCAAGGCTGCGTATCCGAACGAAGCGCCCGTGTATGGCCTGGAAGCGGAGCAGATGCGGCGCAATATCGCCGCTGCCCGCCTGCAGGGCGGGCAGGCCAGCATGGATGATTTTACGAGCATGAGCGCGGCCCTGGGCGAGGCGCTGGGCGGCCTGGCCGGGCGCGGCGTGGTGGCCTCGCTGGAATACCGCGAGCGCAGCCTGATCGTCAGGCTGAAGCCGGACATGGTCGACGCCAGCGCCCAGGCGCAGGTACGCGATGGCCTGGCCGCGCGCAAACTGGCCTTGAATGAAACGGCGCCGGGCGTGTGGAAGATCACGCCGGTCACGGGAGCAAAAGCATGAGTGCAGCAGTCAACAAGGCGCGCGCCGCGTGGGCGGGGCAGCAGCAGGCCGTGCAGGCCTTCTGGGCCGAACGCACGCAGCAGGAGCGCAAGCTCCTGACTATCGGCGGCGTGGTGGCGGGGCTGGCCCTCGTTTACGCCGTGTTTTTCGAGCCGGCCTGGACGGGCCGCATCGCCTTGCAAAAGAGCTTGCCCGAGCTGCGCCAGAATGCGGCCCAGCTGCAGGCGCTGGCGCGTGAAGCGGGCGACCTGGCGCGTCAGGCGCCCGTGCAGGTGGCGCCGATGAGCCGTGACAGCCTCGATGCGTCGCTGAAGGCGCGCGGCCTGGCGCCGCAATCGCTGTCGCTGACGGGAGAATACGCGCGCGTGCAATTGAACGGCGTGCCGTTCGCCAGCGTCATGCTGTGGCTCGATGGCTTGCGCCGCGAAGGCCGCGTGGCGGTGCAGGAAGCGAAGATCACGGCGCAGGGCAAGGCGGGCTTGGTCGACGCCAGTTTGAGCCTGCACCAGAGCCCGGGCGCGGCGCGATGATGCGCCTGCTTGGCTGGCTGCTGGCCATCATCGTCAGCGTCTGCGTTACCCTGCTGGTATTCTTCCCCGCCGGCTGGGTGGCCAGTCTCGTGGAAAAGCAGACGGGCGGACGTTTGACCTTGGGCGACGCGCAAGGTACCCTGTGGCGCGGCTCGGCCTTTGTCGGCGGGGCGGCCAGCGCGAATGGCGCCGTGACGCCGCTGCTGCCGGGGCGCTTCAGCTGGCGCATTTCGCCGTCCGTGCTGTGGGGATCGGTGGACGTGGAATTGCAGAATGCGCAGGCGCTGTCGCAGGCCGTCAATTTGCGCGGCTCGTGGTCGCACTGGCAAGTCAGCCCGGCGGCCCTGCTGCTGCCGGCCGATGGCCTGGGCGGCCTGGGCGCACCTTTGAATACCGTGGCGCCGACGGGCAGCATGCGCCTGTCGTGGAGCACCTTGCAGCTGGCACTGGAACAACAGCAGTTTTCCGCCGTCGGCCGCACGACCTTGCAGATGACGGACATGGCCTCGCGCCTGTCATCCTTGCGTCCGTTGGGCAGTTACGAGCTTGATTTCGATTGGCAGGGGCAGCAGGCGACGTTGACCTTGCGTTCCATCAAGGGACCGCTGCTGCTCGACGGCAGCGGCAGCCTGAATCAGGGGCGCATGCAGTTTTCCGGCCAGGCCCAGGCCGCAGCAGGATATGAAGAGACCTTGGCGAGTTTGTTGAATTTGCTGGGACAGCGCCGTAGCAATAGCGAAAAAAACATCATCGCCTTAGAGTTCAGACAATGAAAAAACCATCCGTGAGCCCAATTACCTCCTCCTTCTCGCTGCGCCGCCTGTCGGCCGCCGCCTTGCTGTGCTGTTCCGTGGCCGGCATGCCGGCACCCGTCTGGGCCGCGCCCGGCGATGAAGCGGCGCTCAATTTCGTCGGCGCCGACATCGAGTCGGTGATCAAGGCGGTGGGCCATTACACCAACATCAATTTCGTCATCGACCCGCGCGTCAAGGGCACGATCACGCTGGTGTCGGAAAAATCGATCAGCAAGACGCAGGCGTTCGCGCTGCTGGCCTCGGCCTTGCGCCTGCAGGGCTATGCGGTGGTTTCCGGCGACGGCTATGCGAAAGTGGTGCCGGAAGCGGATGCCAAGCTGCAATCCGTGCCGACCCAGGTGGGCAACGGCGCCAGCCAGGTGAAGGGCGACCAGATCGCCACGCAGGTGTTTTACCTGAACTACGAATCGTCGGCCAACCTGCTTGCCGTGCTGCGCCCCCTGATTTCGCCGAACAACACGATCAACGCCAACCCGGGCAACAACTCGCTGGTGATCACCGATTACGCGGATAACCTCAAGCGCCTGGCGAAGATCATCGCCGCGCTCGACGTGCCCGCCTCGACGGACCTGGACGTGATTCCCGTGCGCTATGCCATCGCGTCCGACCTGGCCTCGATGGTGAATAAACTGATGGAAGGCGGGAATGCGGCCGGCGCCGCAGGGGGCGACGCGGGCAAGGTGTCCGTGCTGGCCGACCCGCGCACCAATTCGCTGGTGCTGCGCGCGCCGTCGGCGGCGCGCGCCAACCTGGCCAAGTCGCTGATCTCGAAGCTGGATCAGCCGACCACGCAGCTGGGCAATGTGCACGTGGTGTACCTGAAAAATGCGGACGCCACCAAGCTGGCGCAAACCCTGCGTTCGGTGGTGACGTCGGACGGCACGGCCGCCTCGGCGCAGCAGCCGAGCAACAACAGCCTGAATACGAATAACCAGAATAACCAGGGCGGCGGCATGAACAGCACTGGCCTGGGCGGCAATACGCAAAGCGGCACCACGGGCGGCGCTTCGCTGAGCAACGGGCCGCAGCAGCTGTCGTCGGGCGGCGCGGCCGGCTTCATCCAGGCCGACGCATCGACGAATACCCTGATCCTGACCTGCAACGAGGCCGTCTACCGCAACCTGCGCGCCGTGATCGACCAGCTCGACGTGCGCCGCGCCCAGGTCTACATCGAGGCGCTGATCGTCGAAGTGACGTCGGCCAAGGCGTCCGAGTTCGGCGTGCAGTGGCTGGGGCTTTCCGGCGACAGCAGCAGCAGCTACCGCGTGGGCGCGCTGCAGTCGTTCGCCGGCGGCACCGACAACAATATCGCCAAGCTGGCGCTGGGCGGCGGCAAGGTGCTGCCGACGGGCGGCCTGACCCTGGGCATCTTCAAGCAGATCAACGGCGCGCTGGGCCTGGGCGCCGTGGCGCATGCGCTGGAATCGGACGGCAACGCGAACATCCTGTCGACGCCGAACCTGATCACCCTGGACAACGAGCTGGCGACCATCAAGGTGGGCCAGAACGTGCCTATCCTGACGGGCCAGTACACCAGCACGGCCGGCACCAACACGAATCCGTTCCAGACCATCGACCGCAAGGAAGTGGGCCTGACCCTGAAGGTGCGTCCGCAGATTTCCGAAGGCGGCACGATCAAGCTGGGCATCTATCATGAGACGTCGAGCGTCGACAAATCCACGTCGACAGCCGTCAGCGGCATCACCATCAACAACCGCGTGATCGAGAACAATGTGCTGGCCGACGACGGCCAGATCATCGTGCTCGGTGGCCTGATCGAGGACAGCACGGGCGACAACGCGGAAAAAGTGCGCGGCCTGGGCGACATTCCCCTGATCGGCAACCTGTTCAAGTACCAGACGCGCGAGCGCAAGAAAACCAATCTGATGATCTTCCTGCGCCCTGTCATCGTGCGCAACAAGGAACAGAGCGGCAGCCTGGCGGCCGACCGCTACGACTACATGCGTTCGGCCGAGACGGCCGCCGTGCCGGCCACGGGCAATCTGATGCTGAAAGACCTGGGCACGCCCGTGCTGCCTGCCTTGCAGGATGGCCAGCCGGTGGGCGGCAACATGGTGACGCGTCCCGTGCCGCCGGCACCGACGCCGCCGCCAGGCGCGCCGGCCAACGCGGCCACGCCGCCGCAGTCGCTGCTGCAGCAATATCAGCAACAACCGCAGCAGCCGCAGAAGTGATGGGACAGTCATGAGTAATCTGCTTCCCTACGCCTACGCGCGCGATTTCGGCTTGCTGGCCCGGCCCGGCGCCGTCGACGGTGCCCCCGTCGAGGTGCTGGTGGCCGCATCGACGGCGCCGGCGGCGATTGCCGAAGTGTCGCGCCGTTTCGGCCAGATCCAGCTGACGGTGCTGCCGCGCGGCGAACTCGATGCGGCCATTGCCGGCGCCTACGCGGGCGGCGGCGGCGACGCGTCGCAGATGGCCGATGAATTCGACGCCGACCTCGATCTGACCAAGCTGCTGCAGGACGTGCCGGCCATCGAGGATTTGCTGGAATCGTCCGACGACGCGCCCGTCATCCGCATGATCAACGCGCTGCTGACGCAGGCGCTGCGCGAAGGCGCGTCCGATATCCACATCGAGCCGTTCGAGCAGACCTCCGTTGTGCGCTTTCGCATCGACGGCAGCCTGCGCGACGTGGTGCGCCCCCGCAAGGCCATCCACGGCTCGCTGATTTCGCGCATCAAGATCATGGCGCAGCTCGATATCGCCGAAAAGCGCTTGCCGCAGGACGGCCGCATCACCCTGCGCGTGGGCGGCAAACCCGTCGACGTGCGCGTCTCGACCCTGCCCACCGGGCATGGCGAACGGGCCGTATTGCGTTTGCTGGACAAGGAAGCGGGGCGCCTCGACCTGCAGCACCTGGGCATGAGCGCGCCCATGCTGGGGCAGTTCGACGGCCTGATCACGCAGCCGCACGGCATCGTGCTGGTCACGGGCCCCACCGGTTCGGGCAAGACGACGACCTTGTACGCGGCGCTGTCGATGCTGAACGCCACCACCACGAACATCCTGACGGTGGAAGACCCGATCGAGTACGACCTGGCCGGTGTTGGCCAGACGCAAGTCAATCCGCGCATCGACATGACATTTGCCAAGGCGCTGCGGGCGATTTTGCGGCAAGATCCCGATGTGATCATGATCGGCGAGATCCGCGACCTGGAAACGGCGCAGATCGCCGTGCAGGCATCCTTGACGGGCCATCTGGTGCTGGCGACCCTGCACACGAATGACGCCTCTGCGGCCGTTACGCGTTTGCTCGACATGGGCATCGAGCCGTTCCTGCTGTCGTCGTCGCTCCTGGGCGTGCTGGCACAGCGCCTGGTGCGCAAGTTGTGCGGTTCGTGCAAAACCTTCGACGGGCAATACTGGCAGGCGGTCGGTTGCGAGCATTGCGGCCAGACGGGCTACCAGGGCCGCGTGGGCGTGTATGAGCTGCTGCGCACGACGGAGCAGATCCGCGCGCAGATCCACAACCGCGCGTCGGAAGCGGAAGTGCGCGCGGTGGCCCTGCAGGACGGCATGACGAGCATGCGCGACGACGGCGAACGCTGGCTGCGCGACGGCACCACCACGCAGGCTGAATTGCTGCGCGTGACCAAAGACTAGGCCCGCCACCATGCCCGCATTCCGCTATGAGGCCGTCGACGCGCAAGGCGCCACCCGCAAGGGCGTGCTCAATGCCGACAGTCCCCGTTCCGCGCGCGCCGAGCTGCGCGTGCAAGGCCTGGTGCCGCTGGCCGTCGAGCCGATCACCGCGCAGGTCGACGCCGCGGGCGTCACCAAACGGCGCGGCTTCGGCGAGCGCCTGTCCAGCACCGAGCTGGCCCTGTTTACGCGCCAGCTGGCCAGTTTGCTGGAAGCGGGCCTGCCGCTGGAGCAGGCCTTTTCCGCCCTGCTGGAACAGGCCGAGCGGCCGTATCTGCGCGACCTGATCGCCTCGATCCGCTCGGAAGTGATCGGCGGCGCCGCGTTTTCCGACGTGCTGGCGCGCCATCCGCGCGACTTCGCGGAAATTTACCGGGCGCTGGTGGCGTCGGGAGAACAGATCGGCCATCTGTCGCGCGTGCTCTCGCGCCTGGCCGACTATATCGAGCGGCGCAATGCGCTGGTGCAGAAGGTCAAGCTGGCGTTTACCTATCCGGCCATCGTCACGGTGGTGGCGTTTTCCATCGTGATTTTCCTGCTCACCTATGTGGTGCCACAGATCGTTTCCGTATTTGCCAATACCAAGCAAAAGCTGCCCATGCTCACGGTGATCATGCTGGCGCTGTCGGACTTCGTGCGCAACTATGGCCTCATCGTGGCCGTGATCCTGGCCGGCGCCTGGTTTGCCTGGCGCCGCGCCTTGCAGCAACCGGCCCTGAAACGCCGCTGGCATACCTGGCTGCTGACGGCGCCTTTGTATGGGAAATTTGAGCGCAGCCTGAATACGGCGCGTTTCGCCAGCACCCTGGCCATTACCACGGGTTCCGGCGTGCCGATCTTGCGCGCGCTCGACACCAGCCGCGACACCTTGACCAACGTGGCGATGCAGGAATTGGTGGCCGAGGCCAGCGGCGCCGTGCGCGAAGGCGTCAGCCTGGCGCGCGCGCTGTCGGCGCAAAAGCATTTTCCGCCCATGCTGATCCACATGATACGCGCCGGCGAAATCACGGGCGAGCTGCCGGCCATGCTGGAACGCGCCGCCAGCGCGCAGGAGCAGGACCTGGAACGCCGCACCCTGACGATTGCGGGCCTGCTGGAGCCGGCCCTGATCCTGGCCATGGGCGTGGTGGTGCTGCTGATCGTGCTGGCCGTGCTGATGCCGATTATCGAAATCAATCAGCTCGTAAGATAAGAATCCAAGGAAGCCATGAAGCGTTTGCCTCAAGTTACAAGTTTGCTCGCCGTCGTGGCGCTGTCCGTGTCGCTGGCCTACTGGGCCATGCAGCTGTTCAAGGCGCCGCAACGCCCCATCAATCCGCCCCCCAATCCGGTGGTGCAGGATGCCAGCGTGGAGGCGGGCGCTTCGCTGTTCGGCGGCCAGGTCAGCGTGGCCACGGCCAGCAACTACCAGCTCAAGGGCGTGGTGGCCGCCGGTAATGGTCGCGGCAGCGTGGCCATCATCTCGACCGATGGCAAGCCTTCCGTGGCCTTGCCGGAAGGCGCCGAGGTAGTGCCCGGCGTGACGGTGCTGGAGGTGCATGCGCGCCACGTGCTGCTGCGCGATGGTGGCGTGAGCAAGCGCATCGACCTGGTGGCCGACGACAAGGCGCTGGCCTTGCCGGGGCCGGTGTCCGCCACCCCAACGCCGGCCCCGGCCCCTGCGCCGGCATCGAATTTGGTGCCGCCGCCGCTGCCGATGGAGCAGCAGCGGCCGGCGACCATGATGCCGACGCCGCAAGTGAGCGGCAGCGTGCCGCCGCCGTCGAATTAACGCTGTTTTTATCGTATTTTGCCGATGGCGCCATGCCGCCATCGCCACAGGAGTCTTCATGTTCCCGATCCGTGCCGTCCTGGCGGGCTGCGTGGCGGCGCTGTGCGCCTTGCCGCCAGTTGCCGCAGCCGACGTCCCCGCTGCCGCCACTGCCTCTGCCTCCGTTGCCCCGCTGACCGTTCCCGCACCCGTGGCGGCGCGTCCGCGCATCGCCCTGGTGCTGTCAGGCGGCGGCGCGCGCGGCCTCGCGCATATCGGCGTATTGAAAGTGCTGCAGGAGCTGCATGTGCCGATCGACATGGTGGTCGGCACCAGCATGGGTGGCGTGGTGGGCGGCGCGTATGCGGCCGGCGCTTCCGTGGCGGACCTGGAAAAGATGGCGCGCGAGACCAACTGGGCGCGCGTGGTGGCTGACCGGCCGCCGCGCGACGAACTGGCGTTCCGCCGCCGCGAGGAAGATTTGTTGCTGCCGTCGCGCATCGAGTTTGGCGTGAGCCACAATGGCATTTCCACGCCGCCGGCCGCGGCCAGTAATGCGGCACTGGAGATGGCCTTGAACCGGCTGCTGCCGGCCGGCATGCGCGACCGCCCCGCCAGCCAGCTGCCGCTGCCTTTCCGTTCTGTGGCGTCGGACCTGGTCAATGGCGAGCTGGTGGAACTGGTGGACACGCCCCTGTTCCTGTCGATGCGCGCTTCGCTGGCCGTGCCGGGCGTGTTTGCGCCCGTGCGCGTGAATAACCGGCTGGTGGTCGATGGGGGCCTGGTGCGCAACCTGCCCGTCGACATGGCGCGCGCCATGGGCGCCGAAATCATCATCGCCGTCAACGTGGGCACGCCGCTGGCGCCGGAAAAAGACCTGGGCAGCGCCATCGGCGTGGCGCAGCAGATGCTGCAAATCCTCACGGAGCAGAACGTGCAGCGCTCGCTCAAGGAACTGCAGGCGCAGGATATCCTGGTGGCGCCGGATTTGACGGGCGTCAGTTTCCTCGACTTTGAAAACTATGCGCGCGCCATGCGTGCCGGCGAGCAGGCGGCGCAGGCCCTGGCCGCCCGTCTGGCGCCGCTGGCCCTGCCGCCGGAGCAGTATGCGGCGCGCGAGCAGCTGCGCCTGGCCGCTCCGGCCCTGCTGGACGTGGCCCTGCCGCTCACGCGCCTGGCCGTGGAGAGCGAAGGCGATATCAATCCGCGCATCCTGCAGGCGCAATCGGGCCTGGTGGAAGGACAGTCGGTCAGCCAGGAAGATGTGCTCAAGGCGGCGGCCAGGCTGTATGGCCGCGGCGACGTGGCGCGCGTGGAGACGGAAGTGGTCGATTCCGGCGACCAGCGCGCCGTCACCATCAAGGCGGTCGAAGCGCCATGGGCCAGCAACCGCCTGCGCGTGGGCCTGGAACTGGCCAGCGATTTCAGGGACAGCAATAATTTCGCCCTGAAGCTGCTGCATGCGCGCTCGAACCTGAACAGCTGGGGCGGCGAGTTGCGCAGCACGGCGCAGATCGGTAATACGCGCGGCTATGGCCTGCAGTTCTGGCAGCCGCTGGGGGCCGGCAACCCGTGGTATATCGCGCCGCAGCTGCAATACACTTCGTCGGCGATAGATTTGTTCGACAAGGGCCGGCGCAACGCCCGCCTGGCCTATAACGGCCAGACAGCTGCACTGGTGCTGGGACGCCAGTTCGGTACCTGGGGCGATCTGCAGTTCGGCGTCGCTCGTACGGAAGTCAAGGGCAAGCTGGCGATTCCGGCCGACCCTACGCAGCCGGAGTCGCGCGCGCTGGGCACCACGCAGTTCGTGCGATTCCGCGCTGATACGCTCGATTCGCCGGGCTTTCCCACGCGCGGCGTCCTGCTTGAGGCCACCTGGGCGCGCGATACGACCACGGGGGTGGGCGAGGCGGCCCTGGGCCAATCGTCCATCACGGGCCTGAAGGCCTTTGGCCGCGGCAACTGGGCCGGTCACGTGTATGGCGAATGGGCGCGCTCACAGCGTGACGAAGCGCCTCTCAATCTCGGTGGTTTCCTGCGCTTGTCCGGCACGGAATTTGAATCGGTGAGAGGACGCAGTATCGCCTTCGCGCGCTTCGTGATGGCGCGCCGCATCGGTTCCCTGCCGAGTACCCTGGGCGGCGTGGTGCGGGCCGGCTTTTCGCTGGAGATGGGCGGCGGCTTCGATCAGAGCGAGCGCTGGAAAAGCAGCAAATTCACTCAGGCGAGCAGCGCCTTTGTGTCCGTCGACACGCGCTTCGGTCCTGTGTATGTGGCGGCGGGCGCGACCAAGGGCGGCGAGAGCACGCTTTATCTGTTCCTGGGGCCGGTCTGGTAGGTCGCCGCGGGGGCGGCCGTACTGCGGCGCAGGGCCGTGAAGGCGGCAAATTCCCATGAGCGAAAGCCCAGCAGCAGGGTAAAGCCGTCGCGCTCGGCGGGTGCCAGGCGCCGGTCGTTCTGGTGCAGGCGCGCCAGTTCCTCGGCCAGCTGGCGGATCTTTTGCACCAGCTCCTGCGCGCTCGACAGCGACAGGCGCGCCGGGATGCACATCAGGGTTTCGCCGGCGCCGTCAAAATGCCCGCTGAAATAATCGGCCACCACGTGTTCGCGGAAGTACTGCTGCACCGGGCCGTCGGCCAGCCAGTGGAAGGCGTTCGAGACGCGCAGGCTGTAGCGGTTCAGGGGCTTGAGTTCGATCAAGCCCAGGCGATCCAGTTCGGCCAGGCAGCCGATGCATTCGGCCTGCGTCAGCGCATACGTTTCCACCACCTGCTCCAGGCTCCAGTGGCCGAGGCAGCAGATCGCCACCAGCAGCAGGCGCGGATGCGCGACCAGCGACTTTTCCTGCACCAAGGTGAGCGTGTCGGCATGCGGCGTAATGTCGGCCGCGCCGCGCAGCACATCCTCCATGGCGATGCCCGAGGCCTTGCAGATCAGGGCCAGGCGCGACAGCGACATGTCGTGCTGGCCAAACATGCGCTTGACGCTCGATTCGCTCATGCCGATGCGTTCGGCCAATACCTTGTAGGTGATGCCGGCGGCGCGCAGTTGGGTGCGCAGCACGCGCAAAACCAGTTCAGGTGAACTCACGATAGTTCCTTTATGCAAGTTTGGTAGCGGTTGACGGTACCGAATGTAGCCGTTAATGGCACTTTGCACAAGGTGATAGTACTTTTCGGCGAAAGCGATGACACTCCCGCTTGTGGCTCGCGCAGCGCGCTACAACCAGGCAATCCATCCACTTGTAGAGGTTATCCATGTTCTCCAAATTTCATTTTTCAGCAGCGCTGCTGGCGCTGGCCGCCATCGCTCCCCTGCATGCCGCCGCAGCCGAACCGGCACCGGGTCCGTTCTATGCGGGCGCCAGCTATGGCTTTCGCGCCAGCACCGGCCTCGATTGCATCGCCGGACAAAGCGATTGCGACAAGAGCAGCAAGCGCAATGGCAAGGCCTACCTGGGTTACAGTTTCGACGCGCTGCCGTTTCAGGGCGGCGTGGCCCTGCCTTCGATTGAGCTGGTGGGGTACACGGGTGGCGAGGTCAAATCCGGTTTCGACACGGGCGCCGGCAAGCGCGCGGGCCGCGGCAAGTTCACGGGCCTCGGCATGCAGGGCGTGCTCGGTTACCAGTTTGACGCGTTTACACTGAGCGGACGCGCCGGCGCTGCCTACACGCAGGGCAAGGTCGATTATCTGGGCGGCGGTTCGGACAAGAAGAGCAAGATCGGCCTGACCTACGGCATCGGCGCGGCGTATGCGCTGAACCAGAACTGGTCGCTGCACCTTGACTGGGACCGCGTGCCGGTCAAGTACAACAGCAAGCAAACGACCAAGGTCGACATGTTTTCGCTGGGCGCGTCCTACCGTTTCTAAGGGGATGCTGCTGCGGCACAGAGTGGCCTGATGGCGGACGCCCTATGAACAGGGTGTCCGCGGGCGGCCTAGTTGTCCGTTTCGACTTTCAACAGCAATTTCGCCAGCAGGCGTTTTTCCTGCTGGCGCTGGCCTGACACGGTCTTCACGTGCGCCCCGGCGGCGCGCTGCAGGGCGGCAGTGGCGACCGGATTGCGCGGTTTTTGCGAGGGTTCGACGCGGAACTGCATTTTCTGCCGCGTCGCCAAGGCCTTGTTTGCCATCGGTTTCCCCCTTCCTTCCTACAGCACGTAGCGCGACAGGTCCTCGTTGACCGACAGCGCTTCCAGGCGTTCGTTGACGTAGGCAGCGTCGATCACCAGCAGGTTTTCCGTGGTGCTGCTGCCTTCGCTGGCCGTAAACGACACTTCTTCCAGCAGTTTTTCCATCACCGTGTGCAGCCGGCGCGCGCCGATGTTTTCCGTGCGCTCGTTTACCGAATAGGCGATTTCGGCCAGGCGCGTGATGCCTTCCGGCGCGAATTGCAGTTTCAGGTTCTCCGTCGCCAGCAAGGCTTCGTACTGCATCGTCAGGCAGGCGTCGGTGCTGGTGAGAATGCGCTCGAAGTCCGAGATCGACAGCGATTCCAGTTCCACGCGGATGGGGAAGCGGCCCTGCAGTTCGGGGATCAGGTCCGACGGTTTCGACAGGTGAAACGCGCCCGAGGCGATGAACAGGATGTGGTCCGTGCGGATCATGCCGTACTTGGTGTTGACGGTCGTGCCCTCGACCAGCGGCAGCAGGTCGCGCTGCACGCCCGCGCGTGAAACGTCGGCGCCGCCCGATTCCGAGCGCGAGGCGATCTTGTCGATTTCATCGAGGAAGACGATGCCGTTCTGCTCGACGTTCTGGATGGCCTTCTGCTTCAGCTCATCTTCGTTGAGCAGCTTGGCCGCTTCTTCTTCGACCAGCAGTTTCAAGGCTTCCTTGATCTTGACCTTGCGCGCCTTCTTGCGCTGCCCGCCCACGCCCGAAAACATGGACTTGATCTGCTCCGTCATTTCTTCCATGCCCGGCGGCGCCATGATTTCCATCTGCGGGCCTGCCTCGGCCAGTTCGATCTCGATTTCCTTGTCATCGAGCTCGCCCTGGCGCAAGCGCTTGCGGAAGGTCTGGCGCGTGCTGTCGCCGCTGCTGCTGCCGCTGTCCACGGCCGCTGCCGTATTCGGCGTGAAGCCGAAGTCGCGCGCCGGCGGCACGAGGATGTCGATGACGCGGTCTTCGGCCGCATCTTCGGCGCGTGCGCGCACTTTCTTCATTTCCAGCGCGCGCGTCTGCTTGATGCCGATGTCGATCAGGTCGCGGATGATGGTGTCGACGTCACGCCCCACATAACCGACTTCCGTGAATTTGGTCGCTTCGATTTTGATGAACGGCGCCTCGGCCAGCTTGGCCAGGCGGCGCGCGATTTCCGTCTTGCCGACGCCCGTGGGGCCGATCATGAGGATATTCTTGGGTGTGATTTCATGGCGCAGGGGCTCGGCAACCTGCTGGCGGCGCCAGCGGTTGCGCAGGGCGATGGCGACGGCGCGCTTGGCTTTGGCCTGGCCCACCACGTGCTTGTCGAGTTCGGTAACGATTTCCGACGGGGTCATGTTCATGATCATAGTTGGCTTTCTATTCTGTGCTCGGGCGTGCCTGGACTCAGTCCAGGGTCTCGATGATGTGCGACATGTTCGTGTAAATGCAGAGTTCCGCGGCGATGGTCAGCGATTTCTTGACCACTTCGGCCGGCGACAAGTCCGTGTTTTCCTGCAGCGCCTTGGCGGCGGACTGGGCATAGGTGCCGCCCGAGCCGATGGCGCCAATGCCGTCTTCCGGTTCCAGCACGTCGCCATTGCCCGTGATGACCAGGGTCGACTCGCTGTCGGCCACCAGCAGCATCGCTTCCAGGCGGCGCAGCACGCGGTCGGTGCGCCAGTCCTTGGCCAGTTCGACGGAGGCGCGCAGCAGATTGCCCTGGTGTTTTTCCAGCTTGCCTTCAAAGCGATCGAGCAAGGTAAAAGCGTCGGCGGTGCCGCCGGCAAAGCCGACCAGGACCTTGCCCTGATACAACTTACGCACTTTGCGGGCCGTGCCCTTCATGACGATGTTGCCCAGCGTTACCTGGCCGTCGCCGCCCAGGGCGACTTGCTTGCCGCGCCGGACGCAGAGGATGGTGGTGCCGTGAAATTGTTCCATAGTGACCTCAAAAGATTCGTGCCGATGCGTGCAAGGCCATGCGATTGCGCGCCCATGGCTCAAAAGTGGGGATGGAAAAGGCAATTGCAAGCGGCAGTGCCTGCTTCAGTGTAGTCGGCGCGGGACGAAAAAAAAGCACGCAACCGAAGGTTGTGTGCTTTTTTATGCGCCATCGCGGGCCGCCGGGACGGCCGCGCAAGGGGAGGGCGATCAGTCGCCGTACAGCTTTTGCTTCAGTTCGCGCCGTTGCTGGGCTTCCAGTGACAGGGTGGCCGTTGGACGGGCGATCAGGCGCGGGATGCCGATAGGCTCGCCCGTTTCTTCGCACCAGCCATAGTCGCCGGCGTCGATGCTGGCGATCGATTGCTGCACTTTCTTCAGCAATTTGCGTTCGCGGTCGCGCGTACGCAGTTCCAGCGCATGCTCTTCCTCGATGGTGGCGCGGTCGGCAGGGTCCGGTACGAGCACGGTTTCACGCAAGTGTTCCGTGGTTTCGCCGGCGTTTTTCAGCAGGTCTTTTTCGAGCTGCTGCAGGCGCGCCTTGAAGAATGCCAGTTGTGCCGGATTCATGTAGTCATCTTCGCTCATGGCGCGAATTTGGTCTTCGCTGATGAGAGGGATGTCTTGGTTGGCGGCCGGGGTCGATTTATTAGTTTTGGTCATAACTTCGCTTACCTTCGATACGACAGAGTTTTCAAATTGATCAGTTGATGCGGCGATACCGAGCAACTGTACAGGTTCCGCTTGGCATTGCTGTCCCGCTGTACTGCGTGCGACCTTGGCTTGCCGGCGAAAGCCAGGACTACCGGCCGGCTAAGGTGCCATGTTGATAACTTTTTACCGCTCTATGCCAGTCGCGCTATGCGCGCGTCAACAGGCGTGTTGGGTGGATCGGTTGCATGCCTGGCATGCGGCCAGCGGCAGTTTGCCAGCATTTCATGACAGGCGAACGACATGGGCCGTTTTCGTCGCTGATTTTGGCACGCTTTGCTTTATATTGCCATCCCGATTTGTTGACTAGCCGATCAGAAACGGCTACTTGTTGGTTTATGCCAGCAAGACGGGTGTCAGACAGCGGGAAAGCGTGCTTAACTTTCCCTTTTGTTTCTGCTTTGCAACGGATACTTTGCAAAACCCGGCTAGTTTATACCAAACATTGTTCGAGTCCGCGAATAAAAATGTCTTTTGGTAGATTCTTGCCAATAAACACCATTTTGCTGCCGCGCACTTCGTTTTCGCCCCATTTGGCGCCCAGGTCGCTGCCCATCAACTGGTGTACGCCCTGGAAGACCACCTTGCGTTCGGCGCCCTGCATCAGCAGCACGCCCTTGTAGCGCAGCATGCGCGGGCCATACACTTGCACCAGGCCGCCGAGGAACTCATCGAGCTTGGCGCTGTCGAACGGTTGCGTGCTCTTGAAAACAAAGGCGGCGATATCGTCGCTGTGCTGCGCATGGTGGAGGTTCGCGTGGCCGCAATCGGTGGCGCAGGCCGCAGTGTGCTCATGTGCGTGGTCATGCTTGTGCTCATGCTTGTGTTCGTGTTCGTGTTCGTGGTCATGTGCATGGTCATGATCATGCACGTGCGCCGTTTCGGTGGCCAGGAAATCCGGGTCCAGTTCCAGCTTTTCATTCAGGTTGAAACCGCGGATGTCGAGCACTTCGGCCAGCGGGGCGCGGCCGAAATCGACCTTGGCGATCGGTGCGCGGGGATTGATGCGCTTCAGGCGGCGCGTCAGCGTGGTCACGTCCTCTTCACTGACGAGGTCGGTTTTCGACAGCAGCAGCTTGTCGGCAAAACCCACTTGCCGCTGGGCTTCCTCGTATTCGTCCAGTTGCTTCATGGCATGACGGGCATCGACTACCGTGATAATAGCGTCGAGCATGTAGTGGCTGCCCACTTCTTCGTCGACAAAGAAGGTTTGCGCCACGGGGCCGGGATTGGCCAGGCCCGTCGTTTCGATGACGACGCGGTCGAAGGCCAGCAAGCCGGCGTCGCGCTTGCGCGCCAGTTCCGTGAGGCCCACGATCAGGTCGCCGCGCACGGTGCAGCAGATGCAGCCGTTGTTCATCTCGATGATGTGTTCGTTGCTATCCTGCACCAGGATTTCATTGTCGATGTTTTCCTGGCCAAACTCGTTTTCGATCACGGCGATGCGCATGCCATGCTCTTCCTGCAGTATGCGGTTGAGCAAGGTGGTTTTGCCTGCGCCCAGGAAACCGGTGAGGATGGTGGTTGGAATCAGTGCCATGAGAGATGCCTTGTAATCGGTGGTGCCGCCGCGCAAGCGGAAGAATGCGGACGATTATGCCGGAATTTTGCAAAAGCTTGCAAATGCGCGCCCATCCGCTTGATATGGATCAGGCTGCCCCATTGGTGCGGCCGCCTACTTGAGCTTGGCGCGCGGGTGCGCCTGGTCGTACACGTGCGCCAGGTGCTGGAAGTCGAGGGCCGTGTAGACCTGGGTCGAGGTGATGCTGGAATGGCCCAGCATTTCCTGTACGGCGCGCAAGTCGCCCGACGATTGCAGCACGTGCGAGGCGAACGAGTGGCGCAGCACGTGCGGGTGCACATTCGCGGGAATTTCCGTCGCCAGCGCGTGCGCCTTCAGGCGCAGTTGCAGCACGCGGGGCGAGATGCGCGTGCCGCGCGTGCTTAAAAACAAGGCAGCGCTGCCATCGGCCGCTGGCGGGCGCACGCCCAGCCAGGCGGTCAGGGCCACGAGGGCCGCCTTGCCGACGGGCACCTTGCGCATCTTGCTGCCCTTGCCCGTGACGATGACTTCGAAGCTGGCCATGTCGAGCCAGCCCAGCGAGGCGGGCTGGCCATTTTCCGCCTTGCAGTAATGGGTATCCAGGCTGGTCAGTTCGGACACGCGCAGGCCGCTCGAGTACAGCAGTTCGAACATGGCGCGGTTGCACAGTTGTTCCGGTTCGGCAGCGCCTTGCTGGTGTTGCGCGGGCGCCACGAGGCGCACGGCGTCATCCACCGACAGGGCTTTGGGCAACGTTTTGGCCCGCTTGGGGGCGCGGATGCCGTCGACGGGATTGGCGTCGAGCGCCGTCTCGCCGCTGAGCCAGTTGAAAAAGCCCCGCCACGACGACAGCTTGCGGGCGATCGAGCGCGGGTCGAGGCCGCCGGCATGCAGCTTGGCCGTGTAGCGGCGCACTTCGTTGTGCGCCAGCGCCATCCAGGGCGTGTTGCCGCTCAGGTCCAGCAAGGTGCGCAGGTCGCGCCCGTAGGCGTCCAAGGTATGCGGCGACAGCTTGCGCTGCGTGGCCAGCTGCGCCAGGTAGGCGTCGAGCCACTCGGCCTTGCCGCGCGCCTCGTTCATGGCTGACTCAGGCAGGCGAGCCGGCGCGCAGCGCGGCCAGGGCGGCGCTGGCCGTGGCGCCGATATGCACGAGGAAGTCCGTGCCCATGCTCGAGGTAAAACGTTCGCTGTCGGGCGAACCGAGCACCAGCAAGCCGAAAGTGCCCGTCGTGCCAGGCGCGCGCAGGGCGATCATGACGGCCGATTCGATTTTATCCGCTTGCAACCAGTGCACGGCTTCGAAATCGCGGTTGCTGCCGCAGTACGGCGTTTGCAGGCTGTTGGCGAACATGCGCACATCGGCCGTGACATCTTCCGTGAACCAGCCGTTGGCGTGTTCCGGCAGCACTTGCCACAGGCGCAGGCTGACGTAAGGCACGTCGAAATTGCTGTGCAAGGCATCGACCAGCACGCGCGGCATGTCTGCATCGTTGCGCACTTGCAGCATGGCCTGATTCCAGCCGTGGAATTTGCTGGCGATGTCGCCATTTTCCTCGGCCAGGCGGCTCAGCTTGGACATGCGCAGTTCCAGCGCCTTGTACTTGTCGCGCATCACTTCCATCTGCCGTTCCTGCAGCGAGATGGTGCGTCCCGTCAGCGGGCTGCTCAGCTTGACCTCACCGAGCAGGGCGGTATGCTCTTCGAAGAAATTCGGGTGCTCGCTCAGGTACTGGGCGACGGTGCTGGAATCGAGTGTGGCGGTCATTGAGAATATCTGTCAGTGAAAGTTGAACACTTCATTCTAACCGAGAGTGCGGCGCCATAGGCGCAAAGGGGACGGTAGCGATGCATTTTCCGTGCGCCCATGAAAAAAGCGGCATGGTTGCCCATGCCGCCTTGTACTCCTGGCTCAGCAATCACCCGTGGAGGGTGACTGGTCGGCCATTAGAAGTTGTGATGCAAGCCCAGACCGATGTAGGTCTTCGAAACAGCATCCTTGCGGTTCGAGATGTCCGCGTACAGGTAGGTGCGCTTCGACAGGTTGTAGTCGTAGCCCAGCGATGCTTGTTTGGTCTTGGTCACGCCGTCTGGTGTTTTTTGACCGTAGCCAGCGCGAATCTTGCCTGGGCCGACGTCGTAGTTGGCGCCAACCAGCCATGCTTTGGTGTCGGTGTTGATGATCTTGAAGTTGCCATCATCCTGATGCTGGTACGATGCCATCAGTTTCAGTTCCGTTACCGGATTGAACGATGCTGCAACCGACCACAGCTTGGCTTGCAGGCCATTGCGCTCATACGCGGCCATACCGGCGAACTGGCCGTAGTTGTACGTAGCCGAGACCGAGTACGGATTCGACGCTGGCACGGCATTGGCTGGCACGAAGTAGTTGCCTGCCGTCGCAGGAACCGCGATGTTACCGTTGGCTTCCTTGGCGGCGACAGTGGCGTTGAACTGGAAGCCGCTGATGACTGGCGAGTTGTAGAACACGGCATTCGAGAAGCGGTTACGCGAGTTGCCTGGCGCGCTCAGCGGATCGCTGCTGTAGGCGGCAACGGTCAGGTCGGTTTGGAAACCGGCTGGCGTAGGCATGCCCGACCATGGTTCAAACGCGGTGCTCGATTCCTGGAAGGCGGTCAGGCCACGGCCCAGACGCACGGTACCGAAGTTGCCTTGCAGGCCGACGCGGCTTTGACCCTGGAACAGGGGACGCGAATTGGCGCCCGACGTGTTTTCTACGGTGCCGGTGTCGGATTCATAGCGAATTTCCAGTTGGAAAATAGCTTTCAAGCCATTGCCCAGATCTTCCGTGCCCTTGAAGCCCAGTTTGTTGTTGTCGCGCTTGGTGACAGCGGTGGTCGAACCAGTCGCTTTGCCCAGGCCTGCATCGATCGTGCCGTAGATTTGGACGGACGACTGCGCTTGTGCGGTTGCGGCAAAGGCGCCGAAGAGTGCGAGGGCAACGAGTGATTTTTTCATGTCTTATTCCCTATTAAAAGTGAGTTCCGTCCGAGATCCGAGCAGATTGAAACACGCTAACTGTCGCGTTTCGATGAATGAACCTTAATTCGTCGGCGCGCAAGACGTGCGGGATTGGTCAAATGTGCGTGAAAAGATTGGTGAAAAGCGGCATAACTGCATGCCCCTGTTGTATTTTTGTAACGCGCGGTTTCTACCGGTCCTGCGCCGGGGGCACGCGTTTCCCCATCGTCACGCCAGCCGCGCCTCGTCATCTTGGCGTGTCCGGGCCAGGACATTGTTGCGTTGAATCAAGTTCTTAAGCCGGCTTTGGCGGATTTATGACACAAGGACGTTACACTAAGGGACGGCCTGCATTGATGGGCCTGGAGACGACTCACTATTATTAGAATCATTGACTCAATATCGAGAATCGATGGCAAATCGCGAAACATTAGGATTGATCAAGGGCGCACGCGCGGGCGATGTTGCTTGCCAGCTGGCGTTGGGACGCGTGTATCTGTTTGGACAGGGTGTGCCGCAAAGCTTGCCCACGGCCTTGCACTGGCTGGCGCGGGCGGCCCAGGAGGATAGCGAGGAAGCGTGCCTGCTGATCGGCACGCACGTGCCGTTCGAAGTGGCGCAACCGGCAGCCAAGGCGCTGATCCCGTATTACGCGCAGGCGTTCGACGCGGGCCTGGTGCAGGCGGGCCTGGTGCTGGCGCAGCTGGTGCTGGGCAATGCCGCCAGCCACTGTGAAACCATGCGCGCCAAGGCGCGCGTGGCGCTGGACGCCGCCGTGCGCGCCGGCTTGCCCGATGCGCAATGGTTGTTATCCATGCAAGAGGGATCGCTTGCCGCTTCCGGGCCGGCCACCAGCCTGGCTGGCGAGCACGCCTTCGATGGCGACGCGCCGCTGTACGCCTGGCTGGAGCAGGCATGGAGCCAGGGCAACCATGCGGGCTTCCTGTCGCAAGGCTTGCCGCTGGCGCGCGAATTGCTGCAACGCCAGGCAGCGGCCGGGGCGCGCACGATCGCCCTCGACGCGCAGCAGGTGTTGTTGCTGTCGCGGTGCGCCCAGGCCTTGGCGCCTGGCGGCGATGCCGAGGGATGGCAGTGTTGCGAGCTGGCCGCGCATGGCGGCGACCGCACGGCGCAGCTGGAGCTGGGGCTCGGCTATGCGCGCATGGATGCGCATGGCCAGCGCCTGGCCACGCGCAATGGCGCGGCCAATTTCAAGCGGGCCGTGCGCTGGCTGACGCAGGCTGGCGAGCAGGGACTGGCCGAAGCCTGGTTCGTGCTGTCGCGCATCTATACGAAACCGGAATTTTCCCAACGCAATGTGGTCGAAGCCCATTCCTGCCTGGAGCGTGCCGCCGACCTGGGGCATGGCCCGGCCCAGCTCGAGTGCGGCATGCATGCCTGGCGCAATCGCCGCGACGGCGTCAACAATGATGTGCGGGCCGCGTACTGGCTGCTGCAGGCGCAGGCGCAAGGCAGTCGTGAAGCGGAGGCGGCGCTGGCGAAGATTGCGCCGCAAGGCGAACCCGGCGACTGGGGCCAGTGCGCCGCCATGCACGCCGATGGGCACTTGCGGCAATTGGGCCAGAGCCACCCCCTGCTGGCGGCGCGGCTGGCACTGGCGCGCTGCTTTCATCTGTCGCGTGCCGAGGCGCTGCTGCTCGATATCCATGCAGCCGACCAGGGGCATTGTTTGCTGATCGATATCAGCGCCACGCATGGGCGCGGCAAGCGGCGCCTGGTGCTGATCCGCACGGCGCAGGAGCGCCAGCTGCTCGACCAGGCGGTGCGCCTGTTCGAGCGCGTCGATTGCGGCGTGGCGGGGCCGGAAGGCAATTACCGGCAGCGCCTGTACCGCCTGAAGTGCTACCTGGCGGAACTTGATGTCGCGCAGGAACAGCAGTTTTTGGCGGCCTGACTTTTACTGTTCACTTTCACCCGTCTACAACTCGATCGTGCCTTCGAACACGGTCACGGCCGGGCCCGTCATCAGCACGGGCTGGCCGGGGCCTTGCCAGGCGATCGACAGTTCGCCGCCGCGCGCGCTGATGCGCACGGGGGAATCGAGCAAGCCGCGCAGGATGCCGGCCACGGCGGCGGCGCAGGCGCCCGTGCCGCACGCCAGGGTTTCGCCCGCGCCCCGTTCAAATACGCGCAGTTTCACATGATGGCGGTCGACGACTTGCATGTAGCCGGCGTTGACCCTGCGGGGAAAGCGCGGATGGTGCTCGATGCGCGGACCCGTCACTTCCAGGTCTTGCGCCTCGACATCATCGACCATTTGCACGGCGTGCGGATTGCCCATCGACACGACGGATACCAGCACGGGAGAGGTTTGGCCCGGCAAGGCCAGGTCCAGCGGCCACACAGTGTCGTTGCCTTGCGCCACGCCATCGATGCCGTTGGCATCGAACGGCACCAGCTGTGGCTCCAGCACGGGCGCGCCCATGTCGACCGTGATGCTGCCGTCGAGTTCCAGGCGCGGCGCGATGATGCCGGCCATGGTTTCTACGCGGATACTGTCCTTGGTCGATAAACCCTTTTCGCTGACGAACTTGACGAAGGCGCGCGCGCCGTTGCCGCATTGCTCGACTTCGCCGCCATCGTTGTTATAGATGCGGTAGCGGAAGTCGCAGCCGGGCAGGCGCGGCTTTTCCACCACGAGGATCTGGTCGGCGCCGATGCCGAAACGGCGGTCGGCCAGGCGCTGCCACTGGGTCGGCGTGAAGTCGATATCTTGATGGATGGCATCGATGACGATGAAGTCATTGCCGGCGCCATGCATCTTGGTAAATTGAAGTTTCATGGTCTGCCGTATCACTTGTGCTGGTTATAGAACGACGCTTCGCCTTCCGGACGCGTCTTGAAGCGTTTATGCGTCCAGAAATACTCGGCCGGCGCTTCGCGCACGCGCTCCTCGATGAATTCGTTCATGCGGCGCGTGGCGGCCGTGATGTCGTCGCCCGGATAGTCGTCCCAGGCCGGGTAATACGTCACTTGCCAGCCCTGGTAATTGGGCAAAAAGGTGGCGATGACGGGAATGACTTGCGCCTTGGCGGCCAGCGCCAGGCGCGCCGTGGCCGTCAGGGTGGCGGCGGGCACGCCGAAGAAGGGCACGAATTCCGCATCCTTCTCGCCGAAATCCATGTCCGGCAGCATGAAGTATGGCAAGCCGTCGCGCAGTGCGCGCAGAATCGTCTTGATGCCGTCCTGGCGCGTAAACAGCTTGGGCGGCTTGAAGCGCGAACGGCCGTTGCGCAAGGCCTGGTCGAAGGCGGCGTTCTTTTGCTGCACATACATCGACGAGGCGGAGATCTCCATGGCGGTAGCGGCGCCGGCCACGTCGAGGCAGACAAAGTGCGGACACAGCAGGATGGTCGGCTTGGCCGCGATCTGCTGGCCGGGGAAGGCGGGCACCTTCTTGATCAGGCGGTTCAGGCGTGCTTCCGACGACCACCACAGGATGCTGCGTTCCCACACGCTGCGCGAGTACGCCTGGAAATGCTGGCGCGCCAGCGCCACGCGTTGCTTTTCCGTCAGCTCCGGCATGCACAGGCGCAGATTCGTCAGGGCGATGTCGCGGCGCGTGGGCATGGCGATGAACAGCAGGCTGCCGACGGCCACGCCGAAACGGCCGAGGATGGGCAAGGGCAGCCAGTGCAGCAGCCACATGAAGGCGATCAGCAGTCTCATGCCTGCTCCTTGGCGGCATCGGACGTGGCGGGCGTGGGCGGCGGCGCGCCGCGCGGCACCTTGTAGCGATTGTAGCTCCACAGGTATTGCGCCGGGCTGCGCGCGATCAATTGTTCCATCGCCGCGTTGATGGTGCGCGCCTGCTCGGCCGAGGTGCTGGCTAGCGACTCGGTGAAGGGAACGAAATGCACGACATAGCCGCGCCCGCCCGGCAGGCGTTCCGCGTAAGTGATGATGACTTCGGCGCCGCCCATCTGCGCCAGCTTGGCGGGCAGGGTCATGGTGTAGGCGGGACGGCCGAAGAAATCGGCCCACACGCCTTCACCCTCTTGCGGCACCTGGTCGGGCAGCAGGCCGATCGGTTGTCCTTTTTTCAGGCATTTGGCGAAGATGCGCACGCCCGACATATTGGCTGGCGCCAGCATCAGGTTTTCGCGCGCGCGAGCGCCTTCGATCAGCGGTTTCAGGGCGGCGCGCTTGGGCGGGCGGTACATCACGGTGAGCGGCGTGCGCAGCGCGATTTGCTGGGCGACGATTTCAAAGCAGCCCAGGTGCGGCGTCAGGAAGACGATGCCACGGCCGTGCTGCAGCGCTTTTTCCACCAGTTCCCAGTTTTCCACCGTTGCATGGCGCGCCACGCGTTCGGCTGGCGCGCACCAGATGAAGGGCAATTCCAGCACGCTTTTGCCCGCTTCGGCCACGGCCGTGTGCAAGTGTTGCGAAAACCCCGCACCTTGCATGTTCTCGCGCATGCGGCGGCGGTAGGACGGGGAAATGGCGTAAATCACCCAGCCGAGCGCAGCGCCCAGGCCATGCAGGACGGGCAGGGGAAAGATCGATAAGAAGCGGAAAATTGGGACTAACATGTATAAGCGGTTTCCAGGAATGGCGTGTTGCCGTGCCAAAATTTTTTAAGAAGCGTAAAATACCACGTATGCAGTAACCGCTGAGTTAATAGACAACTTGCGATGCGGAATATAAATCTCGCTAAAGCGTCGCAGGCAAAATCCTCTTTACTGCGACAGAACATTCACATAGTAAACAGGAGCTTGCAATGTCAAACGACTATCTCTTCACTTCCGAATCCGTTTCGGAAGGCCATCCCGACAAGGTTGCCGATCAAATTTCCGACGCCATCCTTGACGCCATCCTGACCCAGGATCCAGCCGCCCGTGTGGCTGCCGAAACCCTGTGCAACACCGGTCTGGTGGTGCTGGCTGGCGAGATTACCACCCACGCCAATGTGGATTATATTCAAGTTGCGCGCGAAACCATCAAACGCATCGGCTACGACAACACGGAATACGGCATCGACTACAAGGGGTGCGCCGTGCTGGTGGCCTACGACAAGCAGTCGCCGGACATCGCGCAAGGCGTCGATGAAGGTGCGGGGATTGACCTGGATCAAGGCGCTGGCGATCAGGGCCTGATGTTCGGCTACGCCTGCGATGAAACGGCCGAGCTGATGCCCGCCGCCATCCACTACGCGCACCGCCTGGTCGAGCGCCAGTCGCAGCTGCGCAAGGATGGCCGTCTGCCATGGCTGCGTCCGGACGCGAAATCGCAAGTGACCCTGCGCTACGTCGATGGCCGCCCCGTCGGCGTGCACACGGTCGTGCTGTCGACCCAGCATGCGCCGGAAATCTCGCACAAGCAGATCGAAGAAGCCGTCATCGAAGAAATCATCAAGCCGATCCTGCCGCGCGAATGGCTGACGGAGACCAAATTCCTCGTCAATCCGACGGGCCGTTTCGTCATCGGCGGCCCGCAAGGCGATTGCGGCTTGACCGGCCGCAAGATCATCGTCGACACCTACGGTGGCGCAGCGCCGCACGGCGGCGGCGCGTTCTCGGGCAAGGATCCTTCGAAAGTCGACCGTTCGGCAGCCTACGCGGCCCGTTACGTGGCGAAAAACATCGTCGCGGCCGGCCTGGCGCGCCAATGCCAGGTGCAGGTCAGCTACGCCATCGGCGTGGCCAAGCCGATCAACATCACCGTCTACACGGAAGGCACGGGCGTGATTCCCGACGCGGAAATCGCCAAGCTGGTGCTGGCGCACTTTGATTTGCGTCCAAAAGGCATCGTGCAAATGCTCGACCTGCTGCGCCCTATCTACCAGAAGAGCGCCGCCTACGGCCATTTCGGCCGCGAAGAGCCGGAATTCACGTGGGAGCGCACGGACAAGGTCGCCCTGCTGCGCGACGCCGCCGGCCTGAAGTAATCTAGTCAGACTTGCAAGAAAAGCGCCCCGGCCTCTGGCCGCGGGCGCTTTTTTTATGTGTTGTTACATGGCAATACATGGCGAACAAACTGGCGCGCCGGCCTTGCCAATGTTAAAATCCACAGTCCGAGGAGCGTTGCGACGAAGAAATTCGCCAGGCTCGGAATATCCTGCAACTGCGCTCACGTACCTTTTTCAACTGAAAGGAGGGCGTGATGAACGCCGTACTCAAATCGCAACACGACTACACCATCGCCGATATCACTCTGGCTGCATGGGGCGACAAAGAAATCAAGATTGCTGAAACGGAAATGCCTGGCCTGATGGCCATCCGCGAAGAATTCGCGGCAGCGCAGCCTTTGAAAGGCGCGCGCATCACCGGTTCCATCCACATGACCATCCAGACCGCCGTGCTGATCCAGACCCTGGAAGCACTGGGCGCGCAAGTGCGTTGGGCATCGTGCAACATTTACTCCACGCAAGATCACGCTGCCGCCGCCATCGCTGCCGCTGGCACGCCTGTGTTCGCCATCAAGGGCGAGTCGCTGGATGACTACTGGGAATACACGCACCGCATCTTCGAATGGCCGAACGTGGACGGCAAGGCGGTCTACTCGAACATGATCCTCGACGATGGCGGCGACGCTACCCTGCTGCTGCACCTGGGCGTGCGCGCGGAAACCGACCTGTCGGTGCTGGCGAATCCGGGTTCGGAAGAAGAAATCTGCATGTTCAACTCGATCAAGCGTCATCTGCTGGCCGACCCGACCTGGTACTCGAAGCGTCTGCCGGAAATCCTCGGCGTGACGGAAGAAACCACCACCGGCGTGCACCGTTTGTACCAGATGCACAAGGAAGGCAAGCTGGCTTTCCCTGCGATCAACGTCAACGATTCCGTCACGAAATCGAAGTTCGACAACCTGTATGGCTGCCGCGAGTCCTTGGTCGATGGCATCAAGCGCGCCACCGACGTGATGATCGCCGGTAAAGTGGCCGTTATCGCCGGTTACGGTGACGTCGGCAAGGGTTCGGCCCAAGCCATGCGCGCCCTGTCGGCGCAAGTGTGGGTAACGGAAGTCGATCCGATCTGCGCACTGCAGGCGGCGATGGAAGGCTACCGCGTCGTGACCATGGATTACGCCTGCGAACACGGCGACATCTTTGTCACCTGCACGGGCAACTATCACATCCTCACGCACGATCACCTGACGCGCATGAAAGACCAGGCCATCGTCTGCAACATTGGTCACTTCGACAATGAAATCGACGTTGCTTCGTTGAAACAATACGAGTGGGAAAACATCAAGCCGCAAGTCGACCACATCATCTTCCCGTCGGGCCGCCGCATCATCCTGCTGGCCGAAGGCCGCCTGGTCAATCTCGGTTGCGGCACGGGCCACCCGTCGTACGTGATGAGCTCGTCGTTCGCCAACCAGACGATCGCCCAGATCGAGCTGTACGCGAACACGGCCAACTACCCGGTCGGCGTGTACACCCTGCCAAAACACCTGGACGAAAAAGTCGCCCGTTTGCAACTCAAAAAGTTGAATGCGCAGCTGACGGAACTGACGCAAGAGCAAGCCGACTATATCGGCGTGCGTCAAGAAGGCCCCTACAAGCCTGAACACTACCGCTATTAATCGGTAGCTCTGGGCTGTAACTCACCCTCTGAGGGCCGGCGCCTGCCGCCGGCCTGACCCTATTTTTGACAGGCTAGAGAAATGCGCTTGCTACTGATTTGGTTTATCAATGCGGCAGCCCTGTTTGCCGTCCCCTACCTGATGCACTCGGTGACGATGAGCAGCGGCTGGACGGCGCTGCTGGCCGCTGCCGTGCTGGGGCTGGTCAATGCGTTGATCCGTCCCTTGCTGATCCTGCTGACCCTGCCCGTGACGTTCTTGTCGCTGGGCTTGTTCATCTTGATCATCAACGGCTTCATGTTCTGGCTGGTGGCGCAGATGATCGATGGTTTCCATGTCGCCAGTTTCTGGTCTGCCGTGGGCGGTGCCATTTTGTACAGCATCATTTCCTGGGCCCTGTCGACCTTACTTTTGAGTAACGACGATGGAAAAGCATAATTTCAGTATTGAGTTTTTCCCGCCGAAAACCCCGGAAGGGGCGGAAAAGCTGCGTGCCACGCGTGTCAAATTGTCTGAGTTGCATCCGAAGTATTTCTCGGTGACCTTTGGCGCCGGCGGCACCACGCAGCAGGGTACCTTGGACACCGTGCGCGAGATCCTGGCGGCCGGCGAACAGGCCGCACCGCATTTGTCTTGCGTGGGCGGCTCGCGCGAATCGATCCGCGCCGTGCTGGCCGACTTCAAGGCGGCCGGCGTGAAGCGTATCGTGGCCTTGCGGGGCGACTTGCCCAGCGGCTATGGCGCCTCGGGCGAGTTCCGCTACGCCAACGAGCTTGTGGAATTCATCCGCGCCGAGACGGGCGACCATTTTCATATCGAAGTGGCCGCCTATCCGGAAGTGCATCCGCAAGCCCGTTCGCCGCAGGATGACTTGAACGCGTTCGCGCGCAAGGTGCAGGCCGGTGCCGACGCGGCCATCACCCAGTATTTCTACAATGCCGACGCGTATTTCCAGTTTGTCGAGCAGACGCAGAAGATGGGCATCAACGTGCCGATCGTGGCCGGCATCATGCCGATCACGAATTACACGCAGCTGATGCGCTTTTCGGACATGTGCGGTGCGGAAATTCCTCGCTGGGTGCGTCTGAAGCTGGCCAGCTTCGGCGACGACAGCGCGTCGATCAAGGCCTTTGGCCTGGACGTGGTGACGGGCTTGTGCGAACGTCTGCTGGAAGGCGGCGCGCCAGGCTTGCATTTCTATAGCATGAACCAGGCGGCGCCCACGACCGCACTGTGGCAGCGCCTGGTGAAATAAACCGTCCTGACGCGTTAAAAAAGATCGCCCTCGGTCACGATGTGATCGAGGGCGATGTCGTATTCGCCGTTGGGAAAGCTGGCAGACAGGCAGGCATAGGCGATGCCGAGGGTGCGCGGACGGGGCGTGGCCGCCAGGGTGCGGTCATAGTAGCCGCCGCCATAGCCGAGGCGAAAGCGTTCTTGGTTAAAACCCAGGCAGGGCACCAGCAGGGTGGCGGGCGCCGCACGCAGGCGCAACTGGGCCGGCACGGCCACGCCCATGCCATCCTTCACCATGGCTTCACCGGGCGTCCAATTGCTGAATGCCAGCGGCGCATGCTTTTCAAGCACCACCGGCAAGCTTAATTGCACGCCGCGCGCGGCCAGTTGCGCATAGGCGCCGTGCAAGTCCGGCTCGCCGTGCAGGGGCCAGTACACGCCCAGTTCCTCGACATTTTCCTGCGCGCACCAGTCCAGCAGGCGCTGCGCGATGGCCGCATCCCATTGCGCGCGCGTGGCGTCGGGCAGGGCGCGCCGGGCCGTCAGCAAGGCTTTGCGCAAGCCGGCTTTTTCCTGTGGCGCAATGGGTGGCCGTGCAGCCGGATCGCATGTTATTCTAGGGTCGCTATTCATATCACCATCAAGTTAAGATTGAGAGTCGTACATTGATTTCCCCACTGAAATGGATTGCCGGCACGATGCTGTGTGTTGCATCGGCCTTGTCTCCCCTGGCCGCCCTGGCCCAGGTATCGACCACCGCATCCCCAGCCGCGCCCGACACGCGCAGCGAGGACGATGCCTTCCTGCTGCTGCGCGACGCCGCGCGCAAGGATGACGTCGAAAAAGCCGACTTTTATGCGGGGCGCCTGACGAATTACCAGATTCCATCGTATGTTGACTATTATCGGCTGAAACCGCGCATCAAACTGCTGACCGAGGCGCAATTTCGCGATTACCTGAACCGCTACAAGGGCAGCGCCATCGCCGACCGTTTCCGCAACGACTGGCTGCTGGAACTGGGCCGCAAGCGCGACTGGGTCGTGTTCGATGAGCAATACCCGCAATTCGCCCTCGATGACGACACCCAGCTCAAGTGCTACGCGCTGATGTCGCGCGCGGCCAAGGGCCAGAACGTGGCGTCCGAGGCGCGCAACCTGCTCGTCTCGCCGCCTGGTTATGGCGAAGCGTGTGGCAGCCTGATCGCGGCATTGGCGCAAAATGGCCAGTTCGACACGAACGACCTGTGGGCGCAGATCCGCCTGGCGGGCCAGACGAATGCCACGGGCCCGGCGCGCCGCATCGCGCTGCTGCTGGGCGCGTCCGACGCGAAGATGGCGCAAGCCATCGATTTGCCCGCGCTGGTGCTGGCCAAGGGGGCGGGTCTAAGTCGCGCCGACCACGAGATGTACCTGGTGGCCGTCGGCCGCATGGCAAAAAGCACCTTGAAACTGGGCGTGGTGGCCTTGCAAAAGGCCAGTGCGCAACTGACGGCGCAGGAACAGGCCATCGGCTGGGCCAGCCTGGCCCTGCAAGCGTCGTACTCGCTTGCCCCGGAAGCATTTGAATATTGGCAAAAAACCAATGGCGCACCGTTGACCCAGGAGCAGATGCAGTGGAAGGCGCGTATTGCCTTGCGCGAAGGCAACTGGCCGCTGGTAAAGGCTGCCATCCAGGCCATGCCGGCCTCCCTGCGCGCCGACCCGACCTGGGTCTACTGGCTGGCGCGCGCGCAGCAGGCGGAAACGCCGGGTCGCCCGAACGCGCAGGCGGACGCCCTGTACCGCACGATCAGTGAACAATCGAATTTCTACGGCTTGCTGGCCAATGAAGAGCTGGGCAACCACCTGGTCTTGCCGCCGCCGGGCCAGCCGATCACGCCGGCGGAAATCGCCGCCATGGCCGCCAATCCGGGTTTGCAGCGCGCCTTGAAATTCTTCAACATGCGCTTGCGCTTCGAAGGCACGCGCGAGTGGAACTGGGAATTGCGTTCGATGACGGACAGGCAACATCTGGCGGCTGCGGAATTTGCGCGCCAGAACAATGTGCTCGACCGCATGGTCAACACCTCGGACCGCACGCGCCTGGAAGTGGACTACACGCAGCGCTACCCGACGCCGCACGACGACGTCATGCACCCGGCCACGCAAACCCTGGGCCTGGACAAGGCGTGGGTGTATGGCTTGATCCGCCAGGAATCGCGCTTCATCATGGATGCGCAGTCGCACGTGGGCGCGTCCGGCCTGATGCAGGTGATGCCGTCGACGGCCCGTTACGTCGCCAAGAAGATCGGCCTCACCGATTTCGTTACGGAAACCTTGAGCGACGTGCGCACCAACGTGTTGCTGGGCACGAATTACCTGAACATGGTGCTTGGCGGTCTCGACGGTTCGCAAGTGCTGGCCAGCGCCGCCTACAACGCGGGGCCGGGGCGCTTGCGCATCTGGCGCGCCACCATGACGCGTCCGCTGGAAGGCGCCGTCTTTGCCGAGATCATTCCGTACACGGAAACGCGCGGCTACGTGAAAAACGTGATGGCCAACGCCACCTATTATGCGGCCCTGTTCGAGAAGAGCCCGCAATCGCTGAAAGCCCGCCTGGGTACCGTGGGCCCGAAAAACAGCGCTGTTTCTGCCGATTTGCCATCATCCAACTAAAGCTCGCCGACCATGCAAACGACCATCCTTGATCCCAGCCTGACGCAAACCCTGGCCGCCGCGCGCGAGCCGGGCCTGACCCTCATCATCGGCAACAAGAATTACTCGTCCTGGTCGATGCGCCCTTGGGTGGCCATGACAGCGTTCGGCATCCCGTTCCAGGAAGTGCGCGTGCTGCTCGACCAGAGCGACACGGCCACCAAAATTGCCGAATATTCGGCTTGCGGCCGGGTCCCCGTGCTGTTGGCGGGCGAGATCACGATCTGGGACAGCCTGGCCATCTGCGAATACCTTGCCGAGCAGTTTCCCGATAAACACATGTGGCCGCAAGACGTGGCCGCGCGTGCCATGGCGCGCTGTGTCTGCGCGGAAATGCACTCGGGTTTCACGGGCTTGCGCACGGATATGTCGATGAATATCAAGGCGAAGTTGCCGGGACGTGGCCGCACGGCCGCCGCGCAGGCGGACATCGGCCGCATCAGTGAAATCTGGGAAGAGTGTTTATCGCGCTTTGGCCACCACCAGTTCCTGTTTGGCGACTTTTCCATTGCCGATGCGTATTTCGCCCCCGTCGTCATGCGTTTCCGCACGTATGGCGTGAGCCTGGCGCCGGCCCTGAACGCGTATTGCGAGCGCGTGCAGGCGCACCCGGCCGTGGCCCGCTGGATCATGGAAGCGCTGGCGGAGACGGAAGTTGCTGCCAAGCACGATGCGGAACTGCCTGATTAAGAAAAGAGTGTTATGAAGATATACACGGTCGGTGGCGCGGTGCGCGACCAACTGCTGGGCTTGCCCGTGAAAGACCACGACCACGTTGTCGTCGGCGCCACGCCGGAAGACATGCTGCGCCGGGGCTTCCGGCCCGTCGGCAAGGATTTCCCCGTGTTTTTGCACCCGAAGACGCAGGAAGAATACGCGCTGGCCCGCACGGAACGCAAGACGGCGCCCGGCTACCGGGGCTTCGTCTTCCACACGGCGCCCGACGTCACCCTGGAAGACGACCTGGTGCGGCGCGATCTCACCATCAACGCCATCGCGCAAGCCGAGGACGGTAGCCTGACCGACCCGTTCGGCGGTATTCAGGATATCGAGAACAAAATCTTCCGCCACGTTTCCGATGCGTTCGGTGAAGACCCCGTGCGCATCTTGCGCCTGGCCCGCTTTGCCGCCCGTTTTCATACTTTCACTGTGGCACCGGCCACCATGGAACTGATGCGCCGGATGGTGCAGGACGGCGAAGTCGACGCCCTGGTGGCCGAGCGCGTGTGGCAGGAAGTGGCAAAAGGATTGATGGAAGCGCGGCCGTCGCGCATGCTGACGGTGCTGCACGAATGCGGCGCGCTGGCGCGCATCATGGGCGAAATCAGCATCAGCGAACGCTTGCTGCAAGTGATCGACCATGCCGCCGTGCAAGGTCATGACTTGCCCGTGCGCTTTGCCGTCTTGATGCTGCATATGAGCAAGGATGCCATCGAACAGCTGAGCGAGCGCCTGCGCGTGCCCAACGAGTGCCGCGAACTGGCCATCATGGCGGCGCGCGAGTTGCATAATATCAACGGCGCGCTGGCGCTGAGCGCCGAAGAACTGGTGAGCTTGTGCGAGCGCTGCGACGGCTTGCGCAAGCCGCAGCGTTTCGTGCAGATGCTGGACGCCATCGCCTGCGATGTGCATGCACAGGATCCTGTATTTCCACAGTCCGCGTGGCTGCAAGCCATGCTGGCGGCCGTGCGCGGTGTCGATGCGGGAGCACTGGCACAAGCTTGCGCACAGGAACCGAAACGCATTCCGGCCGTCATCCATGCGGCGCGCGTGGAGGCCGTCACGAACGTGATCAGCCGTACGGAACTCCCATGACCCTGCCCAAATTGTTCCAGAACCCGTTTCGCCGCTGGCTGAGCCGTAGCGGCGGCGGGCGTCCGAGTGTGCTCGTCAAACAGTTGCATGAGCGCGACCGGCGCCGCATGATGAAGCATTTTCTTTCTCTGGAGAAAAGCGACCGCCTGCTGCGCTTCGGCAGCGCCTTGCCCGATGAATTGGTGGCCCAGTACGTGCAAAAGATGGATTTCTCGCGCGACATGATTTATGGCGTCTACAACAGCCTGTTCAAGCTGGTGGGCGTGGGGCATCTGGCGTTCGCGCCGAAGGACACGTCGCCGGCGAAAAGTGTCGTCACGGACAAGGAACAGGTGGCCGAGTTTGGCGTGTCCGTGTCAAAATCCATGCGTGGCATGGGGGTCGGGTCAAAACTGTTCGAGCGGGCGGCGATTCACTGCCGCAACAACGATGTCGATACCCTGTACATGCACTGTCTGTCGTCGAACAAGACGATGATGCATATTGCCAAGAAGGCTGGCATGGAAATCCAGCGCGACTATGGCGAAGCCGATGCCTATCTGAAACTGTTGCCGCCGAACCCGAGCAGCATGCTGCAGGAAGCCGTGCAGGAGCAGTTCGCCATGTTCGACTACACGTTCAAGGCGAATGCGCGCGCCGCGTTCAAACTGTGGGATCGCTTGCCGGGGCGCAAGAAGAAGCCCGGATCGCCGGCACCGCCGTCACAGTAAGGGCAGGGCCGTCGTATCCTTGATGCGCTGCAAGGCAAAGCTTGATTTCACATCCAGCACGGCCGGGTGGCGCAGCAGGGTCGCCATCATGAAGCGCGAAAAGTGCTCCATGTCTTCCACGTGCACGCGCAGCAGGTAATCCATCTCCCCCGTCATCGCATAGCAGGCCACCACTTCCGGCCATTGCGCCACCGCCACGGCGAAGTCGGCGCGCGGCGAGGTGTTCGTCACCAGGTTCGGTGCCAGCACCCTTGCCGTGCTGTGGGCGGTGGCATCGCTGTGCTTTTCCAGCCGCACGTTCACATAGGCGAGCAGGCCCAGGCCGATCTTTTCCGGGTCCAGCAGGGCCACGTACTGGCGGATCACGCCCGCTTCTTCCAGCCGTTTGACGCGGCGCAAGCATGGCGACGGCGACAGGCTGACCTGCTCGGCCACGTCCTGGTTCGACAGGCGGCCATCGGCCTGCAGGACGGCGAGGATCTTGCGATCCGTTTTATCCAGCGTAATTTTGCTCATGCTTCCTCCGGTGGTTCTTGTTTCACGCAATATTATTGCGCAAATCATGATTGTTCGGGAGATCTTTGGCATTTAATGCCCACAGACCGCGCCTATACTGTGCGCTACTTCTTGGAGGAGACATCATGCAATTTCAGCCTTGGGATAACCCGATGGGTACCGATGGTTTCGAGTTCGTCGAGTATGCAGCACCAGACCCAAAAGCATTGGGCAAGCTGTTCGAGAACATGGGCTTCACGGCCATCGCGCGCCACCGCCACAAGGATGTGACCCTGTACCGTCAGGGCGACATCAATTTCATCATCAATGCCGAACAAGATTCGTTCGCGCAGCGTTTTGCCCGCCATCACGGCCCGTCCGTGTGCGCCATCGCCATCCGTGTCGACGACGCGGCTTTCGTCTACCGCCGCGCGCTGGAACTGGGCGCCTGGGGTTTCGACAATAAAACCGGTCCGATGGAGCTGAATATCCCCGCCATCAAGGGCGTGGGCGATTCGCTGCTGTACTTCGTCGACCGCTGGCGCGGCAAGGGCGCCGACAAGCCGGACGCGGCCGCACCGGGCGGCATCGGCGACATCAGCATCTATGACGTCGACTTCGTCGCCATTCCCGGCGCCGTCGCCAACCCCGTCGGCCATGGCCTGACGTATATCGACCACCTGACGCACAATGTGCACCGTGGCCGCATGAAGGAATGGGCGACGTTCTATGAAAGCCTGTTCAACTTCCGCGAAGTGCGCTATTTCGACATCGAAGGCAAGCTGACGGGCCTCAAATCGAAGGCGATGACTTCGCCATGCGGCAAGATCCGCATTCCGATCAATGAATCGTCGGACGACAAGTCGCAGATCGCCGAATACCTGGACCAGTACCATGGCGAAGGTATCCAGCACATCGCGCTGGGTACGGACAATATCTACGCGTCCGTGCAAGGCATGCGCGATACGGGTATCGATTTCCAGGACACGATTGAAACGTACTATGAGCTGGTCAACCGCCGCCTGCCGAACCACGGCGAGCAGCTGGAAGAACTGCGCCGCCTGCGCATCCTGATCGATGGCCACAGCACGGAAACCGAACGCGAACTGTTGCTGCAGATATTCACGCAGACGGTGATCGGCCCGATCTTCTTCGAGATCATCCAGCGCAAGGGCGACCAGGGCTTCGGCGAAGGCAACTTCCGCGCCCTGTTCGAGTCGATCGAGCTGGACCAGATCAAGCGCGGCGTGCTGAAAGATACGAACGCGGTGTAATGTTGCTTTGTAATAAACGGTAGTAAAAACAGCAGCAAAAAGGTAAGAACACAGGAGTGCAGCGCAGCAAAGAACTGCGCGCATTCCTGTGGTAGTCTACGACAAACAAGTCATTTTTCCGCACCGGCATTGTCCACAAGGCACAGCCGGTACGTGTGAGTTCAACCGACTTTGCACGCGTAGCACAGAGAATAATGGAGACAAGTAATGAATGCACCAATCAAGGGCTCGAGTCTTGAGCCGGGCGCGCACGCGTCTGAAATTTCGCTAAACGACAAATACACGCTGGAGCGTGGCCGTGCCTTCATGACGGGCACGCAAGCGCTGATCCGCCTGCCCATGCTGCAGCGCGAGCGCGACCTGAAGGCTGGCCTGAATACGGCCGGCTACATCACCGGTTACCGCGGTTCGCCTGTGACGTCCGTCGACATGACGGCGATCAAGGCCAAGAAATACCTCGATGAACACCACGTCAAATTCCACCCTGGCCTGAACGAAGACCTGGCCGCCACGGCCGTCTGGGGCACGCAGCAAACGAATCTGTTCGAAGACGCCAAATACGACGGCGTGTTCGGCATGTGGTACGGCAAGGGCCCCGGCGTCGACCGCTGCGGCGACGTGTTCAAGCACGCCAATAACGCCGGTTCCGCCAAGCATGGCGGCGTGCTGGTGCTGGCCGGCGACGACCATGCGGCCAAATCCTCGTCCACGGCACACCAGTCCGACCATATCCTGAATGCCTGCGGCATCCCCGTGCTGTACCCGTCGTCGGTGCAGGAATACATCGACTATGGCTTGCACGCGTGGGCCATGAGCCGCTACACGGGACTATGGGTCTCGATGAAATGCGTGACCGACATCATCGAGTCGGGCGCCGCCGTCGATTTCGACCCGGACCGCGTGCAGATCACCTTGCCGACGGACTTCGAGATGCCGGCCGGCGGCTTGAACATCCGCTGGCCCGACACGGTGCTGGAACAAGAAGTACGCATGAACAGCTATAAATGGTATGCGGCGCTGGCGTATGCGCGTGCCAACAAGCTCAATAAAATCATCTGGGACAGCCCGAAGGCGCGCATCGGCATCATCACGGCCGGCAAATCGTATCTCGACACGCGCCAGGCGCTGGCCGACCTGGGCATCGACGAGCAGACGGCGTCCGACATCGGCATCCGCCTGTACAAGATCGGCATGACCTGGCCGCTGGAAGCGGACGGCGTGCACGAATTTGCCAAGGGCCTCGATGAAATCCTCGTGGTGGAAGAAAAGCGGCAAATCCTCGAATACGCGCTGAAGGAAGAACTCTACAACCTCAAAGACGGCGAGCGTCCGCGCGTGGTCGGCAAGTTCGACGACACGGGCGAATGGAGCAACCAGAAGGGCACCGGCCACGGCGACTGGCTGCTGCCGGCCACGTATGAGCTGAACCCGGCCATGATCGCCCGCGCGATTGCCAGCCGTATCTCGCGCTACTACGCGGGCCACCCGGTCGAGCAGCGCGTGAAGGAGCGCATCGCCTACCTGGAAGCCAAAGAGAATGTGCTCAAAGCGATCAGCGTGAAACCCGATCCGCAAAAGGACCGCACGCCGTTCTTCTGCTCCGGCTGCCCGCACAACAGTTCCACGAAAGTGCCGGAAGGCTCGCGCGCGCTGGCCGGCATCGGCTGCCACTACATGGTGCTGTGGATGGACCGCGAAACGTCGACATTTACCCACATGGGCGCCGAAGGCGTCACGTGGGTGGGGCAGGCGCCGTTCACGAATGAAAAGCACGTGTTTACCAACCTCGGTGACGGCACGTATTTCCACTCGGGCATCCTGGCCATCCGCGCCGCCGTCTCGGCCAAGGTGAACATCACCTATAAAATCCTGTTCAATGATGCGGTAGCCATGACGGGCGGCCAGGAATTCGACGGTCCTTTGTCTCCGGCCATCATTTCGCGCCAGATCGCCGCCGAAGGCGTGGGCCCCATCATCGTCGTCACGGACGAACCGGAAAAATACCCGGACGATTACGCCTGGGCGGAAGGCGTCACCGTGCGCCACCGTTCGGAACTGATGGATGTGCAGCGCGAACTGCGCGACATGCCGGGCGTGTCGGCCATGATCTACGACCAGACCTGCGCCTCGGAAAAACGCCGCCGCCGGAAACGCAATGAATACCCGGATCCGGCCAAGCGCGCCGTCATCAATGAAGCCGTCTGCGAAGGCTGCGGCGACTGCTCCGTGCAATCTAACTGCCTGTCGGTGGAACCGCTGGAAACGGAACTGGGGCGCAAGCGCCAGATCAACCAGTCGTCCTGCAACAAGGATTTTTCGTGCACGACGGGTTTCTGCCCCAGCTTCGTGACGGTGGAAGGCGGCGGCCTGAAAAAGCCGAAGAAGGCAGCTGCCGCCGACAAGGACGCGCCAGCCGTGCCGGCCTTGCCGACGCCAAACATTCCCTCGACGGCCGAGCCGTTCGGCATCCTGGTCACCGGCATCGGCGGCACGGGTGTGGTGACCGTCGGCCAGATCCTGGCCATGGCGGCCCACGTGGAAGGCAAGGGCTGTTCCGTGCTCGACATGAGCGGCCTGGCGCAAAAAGGCGGCCCCGTGATGTCGCACGTGCGTCTGGCGGACCGCCAGGAAGACATCCACTCGACGCGCGTCGGCACGGGCGCGGCCGACCTGGTGATCGGTTGCGACCTGATCGTCACGGCCAGCCGTGACGCGCTGTCGCGCATGGGCGAAGGGCGCAGCTGGGCCATGATCAACTCGACCAGCTCGTCGACGGCCGCCTTCGTGAAGAACCCGGACTGGCAATTCCCCGGTGCTTCCGCGCGCATGGAAATCGAAAAGGCGTGCGGCAGCGACCACGTGGACTTCATCGACGCGGGCCAGATCGCCACGGCGCTGATGGGCGACTCGATCGCCACGAATATGTTCATGCTGGGCTATGCCTGGCAAAAGGGCAAGGTGCCATTGAGCGAAGCGGCCATCATGAAGGCCATCGACTTGAACAACGTCTCGGTGGCGTTCAACAAGGCCGCCTTCAACTGGGGCCGCGCGGGCGCTCACGATACGGCCAGCCTGGTGCGCATGACCACACCGGCGAAAGTGGTGGAATTCAAGCGCATCGAAACGCTCGACGACCTGATCGAAAAACGCGTGGCCCTGCTGACGGCCTACCAGGACCGCGCGTATGCGCAGCAGTATCTGGACTTCATCAAACAGGTGCGCGCCGCCGAAAGCGCCCTGAATGGCCCGCACTTGCGTCTGACGGAAGCCGTGGCCCGCTACTTCTACAAGCTGATGGCGTACAAGGACGAGTATGAAGTGGCGCGTCTGTACACGGACGGCGCCTTCCAGGCGAAGATCGCCGCCATGTTCGAAGGCGACATCAAGCTCAAGTTCCACCTGGCGCCGCCGATCATGGCCAAGACGGACGCCCAGGGCCACCTGGTGAAGAAGGAATTCGGCCCGTGGATGATGAAGGCGTTCGGCGTACTGGCCAAGTTCAAGGGCTTGCGCGGCACGGCTTTCGACGTGTTCGGCCATACGGCCGAGCGCAAGATGGAGCGTGCGCTGATTCTCGAATACCGCGCGACGGTGGGCGGCTTGCTGCCGAAACTGACGACGGCCAAGCTGGCGCAAGCCGTGGCGATCGCCAGCATCCCGGAAGACATCCGCGGCTATGGTCACGTGAAGGAGCGTCATTTGAAGGCGGCGAAAGAGAAGGAAGCCAGTTTGCTGATCGCCTTTAACGCGCCGACGCCGCTGCCGCCCGTCGTGGCGGCGCCCGTGGCGGCCACCGTGGCGTGATGCGGTGAACTTCACGCTGTAGCAATGGCGCCTGCGGGCGCCATTTTTTTTGTATCAAAGAAAACAACGCCTGTTTGTAAAAAGTCTTATAATTTTTCGATAATTTCTTTTCGGAAAGTTCGTCATGCCTGCCCTGCGCCTCTCGTCCCTGGCCGTTCCTCTCGTATTGTTGTTGAGTGCCTGTGGCGGAGGCGGCGGCAGCGACAGCGCGCCTGTCGTGCCGCCCGTGACGCCGACGGGCCCGACGGCGCTGGTCGCTTCCTCGACGGTGGCGAACCGCTGCGAGGCGCCGCGCAGCGGCAGCAGTATCGACAAGCCGGGCAGCTTGCTCGATGAGCAGACGTGGGTGCGCAGCTGGATCGATGAAACGTATCTGTGGTACCGCGAAGTGCCGACCACCTACCAGCCGCAAAGCTTCACCACGGCCAAGGCGTACTTCGATGTGCTGAAAACGACGGCCACGACGGCATCCGGCAAACCGAAGGACCAGTTCCATTTCACCTTGTCGACGGCAGAGTGGGAAGACTCGCTCAACGGCGTGGAACTCGGTTACGGCATGCTGCTGGCGCTGACGCGCACCACGCCGCCGCGCACGGCCGTGATCTCGATCATCGAGCCAGGCTCGCCAGCCGACCTGGCGGGCTTGCGGCGTGGCGACGTGCTGCAAACCGTCGATGGCGTCGATTTCGTCCATGCCCCCGACACGGCCAGCGTGAATATCCTCAACGCGGGCCTGTTCCCCACGGCGCAAGGCACGCACACGCTGGGATTCAGCCGCAACGGCGCGCCCCTGTCCAGGAGCCTGACGGCGGTGGACGTGAACACCAGCGCCGTGCAGAACGAGCGCATCATCGACACGCCCACGGGCAAGGTGGGCTACCTGACCTTCAATACGCATAACAACGTGGCTGAACGCCAACTGGTCGAGACCATGACCCGCTTCCAGGCGGCCGGCATCAGCGACCTGGTGCTCGATGTGCGCTACAACGGCGGCGGTTATCTGGATGTCGCCAGCGAACTCGCCTACATGATTGCCGGCCCGCAAGTTACTGCCGGCAAGACCTTCGAGCAGGTGCTCTTCAATGACAAGACCCGGCCGGAAGCGCCCGTGCCATTCCATGCGCAAAGCCAGGGCTTCGGCGGCCCGAATCCCCTCGCCAAGGGAACGCCGTTGCCGTCCCTGGGTCTCAAGCGCGTGACCTTGCTGACAACCGGCAATACCTGTTCGGCCAGCGAAGCGATCATCAACGGCTTGCGCGGCGTGGACGTGCAAGTCAACCTGATCGGCGGCACGACGTGCGGCAAGCCCTACGGTTTCTTTCCCGCGCCGAATTGCGGCACCACGTATTTTGCCGTGCAGTTCCAGGGCGTCAATGCCAAGGGCTTCGGCGACTTTGCCGATGGCATGGCGCCGACCTGCGACGTGGCCGACGATTACCAGCACCAGCTGGGCGATCCGGCGGAAGGCATGCTGGCGGCGGCGCTGCGCTACCGCAGCAGCGGCAGCTGCACGCCGGCCACGGGCGCCATCAGGCTGTTGAGTTCGATCGAGAGTCCGGCCGACACGGCTACGCGCCTGTTACGGCCATTGCACAAGGAAATTGCCATCATGCGCCGTTAAGGCGCATGTTCCTGCCATGTGTCGAGCCAGGTGCGTGGCGTTTTCCTGCTCATGAATCTTTCTATATAACAATTTCGGTATATAGAAAGATGAATCCATTCGTTCTGGAATGACTGGCATTTTGCTATCTTGCCGCTTTTCTCCCACCTTGAGAAGCGCAACGATGTCGAAACAGTTCAAGTTAACCCCGCTCAGCCTTGGCGTACTGGCCATCCTGGGCGGCACCGCATGGCAGGCGCACGCGCAAACGCAAGCGCCCGCAGCGGATCAGCAGCCGGCGGCCACCCCGCCAGCCGTCGTGGTCACCGGTTCGCGCATTCCCCGCGCCAGCCTGGAAGGCCCGTCTTCCGTCACCATCCTGACCGGCGATGAAATCACCAAGCAGGGCTACAAGAACGTCTTTGACGCGCTGACCAGCCAGGTGCAGAACAGCGGCTTTACGCAAGGCGAGGATTACGGCAATACCTTCACGCCGTCGGCCAATACCATCAGTCTGCGCGGCCTCGGTCCGAACCATACCCTGATCCTGCTGAACGGCCGCCGCCTGGCCGACTTCCCCATCGCCTATGACGGCGCCGTCAACTTCACCAACCTGGCGAACATCCCGGCTAGCATTGTCGACCGCATCGAGATCCTCAACGGCGGCGCCTCGGCCATCTATGGCTCGGACGCGATCGCCGGCGTGGTCAACGTGATCCTGAAAAAACAGGCGGAAGGCTTCGATATCAACGTCAAGGTTGGCGGTACCTCGCGCGGCGGCGCCGGCAACCAGCGCGTGCAACTGACGGGCGGCGGCAATTTTGACAAGCTGCATACCCTGTTCAGCGTGGAGCTGAGTGAACGCGATCCGCTGTGGAGCATGGACCGCGACTTCATGACCAGCCGCTCCGGCGTGCCGACCACGGTTGCTTCGCGCCGCACCCAGGCCTCCGGCACGTCCGGCAGTTATGTCGACCTGGGCGACACCTGCAACCAGTTCGGCGACATGTTCGGCGGCAGCGTCGTCAAGTACCAGGCGAAGAATGGCAGCTATTGCGCCAGCCCGAAAGCCCGTCCGACCTACTGGACCACGCAGACCAAGAACAGCAGCCAGAACGTGTTCGGCAGCGCCAATTACGAGCTTGATGCCGATACGACCCTGTTTGCCGACTTTTTGCTTGGCAAGAACAAGACCGTCAACAATACACGCGGCCCGTCGTGGACCTCGGCATCGCTGAACGGCGGCTCTTTCCTGAACCAGAACACCGGCGCCTACGAAGAGTGGACCCGCTTCATGGCGCCCGAGGAAATCGGCGGCGTGCAGCGCTACAACCGCAGCTGGGAGGACCTGGCCACGGCCATCTCGCTGGGTGCCAAGGGCCGTATTTCTGGCACCGCCTGGCAGTATGAAGCCAACTACAACGCTTCCATCTACAAGAGCGAAGGCCATACGCCGCGCATGTTGTCGAACATCGACAGCTTCTTCCTGGGACCCAAGCTGGGCACGGATGCCAAGGGCGTGGCCATTTACGCGCCGGATGCGGCGCGCCTGTCGCGCCGCCTGACGGCTGCCGAATTCGACAGCATTACGGGCTACAGCGACAGCCGTGACAAGGCCTGGACGAATACCCTGAGCCTGGCTACGAATGGCGACCTGTTCCAGCTGCCTGCCGGCACGGTGAAAGTCGCCACGATTGCCGAGGCGAGCAAGCAGGGCTTCAGCAACGAACCCGACGCGCGCATCGACCAGGGCTATTTCAATATCGCTACCGGTTCGGGCACCACGGCCGGCACCCGTTCGCGCTATGCGCTGGGCGCGGAATTGAATGTGCCGCTGCATGAGAAGCTGACCGCTACCGTGGCTGGCCGTTATGACCGCTACAGCTTTGCCGGCCGCAAGGAAGGCAAGTTCACCTACAACGGCGGGCTGGAACTGCGCCCGACGCCGGACCTGCTGTTCCGTGCCAACTACGCCACCAGCTTCCGCGCGCCGGACATGAACTACATCTACCAGGCCCGCGGCAAAGGCTATTATGCGAGCACCACCGACTACTACCGTTGCGACGCCGCCGGACAGGCCATCGACGGCTGCGAGTACGCGAATAAATCGCCGGGCGCCGATTACGTGCAGAACGGCAGCCGCGACCTGCAGTCGGAAAAGGGCAAGTCCTTCGGCGTGGGCGCCGTCTGGTCGCCGAGTGCCAATTTCGACGTCTCGGTCGACTATTGGAACATCAAGATCGACGACCTGGTGACGAACCTGGACGCCGACAAGCTGCTGCGCGACGAATCCGATTGCCGCCTGGGCAAGGCCGACATTGGCTCGCCGACCTGTATCGACACCCTGGGCCGCATCGAGCGCTACGCGGCCAATGCCTTGAACAAGGCGGGTGAGATCAAGACCATCACCGTCAATCCGATCAACGCGGCCAAGCAAAGCAGCAGCGGCATCGACGTCAGCCTGAAGTATTTGCTGCGCACGACAGACTATGGCCGCTTCGCCTTCAAGGCCAACTACGCGCGGGTGCTGAGCAAGAAATCGCAGCAATTCGCCGGTGACGCAGAGACCGATGAAACCAAATCGATGACGAACAGGGATTGGCCTGATAAGCTGAACCTGAGCGTCAACTGGGGCGCAGGCGACTGGTCGAATACCTTGCTGGTCAGCCGCTACGGCAAGGTGCCTAACTCTGCCGGCAAGGGCTACCTGACGCCGACGGCGCTGGCCAACATCAGCACCGTGTACCGCATCAACGACCGCGCCACCGTGTCGCTGATCGTCAACAACGTGTTCGACAAGATCAAGCGCGATACCAGCAACGGCTGGCCGTACTACCCGATCGGTAACTACAGCCCGCAAGGCCGCCAGGGATGGGTCGAATTCAACTACCACTTTGGCTCGTAATTCACGCTTGCCAGAGCAAGGCCGGAGCAGCTGACGCTGTTCCGGCTTTTTTATTTGCCACGGCGTTTTTACCTGACCGCCACTCTATAATTGCCCGCTTGTCCTCTCTCGATGGAGTTTGACCCATGCTACGCCACGCCCTGCTGTCCGCCGCCTTGTTTTCCCTGTTTGCCGTCAATGCGCATGCCGCGCGCGATATGCGGCTGTCTTCCCTGAAAACGGTGGCCGAGTACTCGGGCTTCAAGAATACGGGCCGCTACGAGGAAGTGGAAGCCTTGTGCCGGCGCTTCGAGGAGCACCGTCCGAAACAGGTGCGCTGCTTTGAATTTGGCCGCACGCCGGAAAACCGCCCCATGCTGGCGCTGGCCGTTTCCAACACGGGTGCGCTGACGCCGGACGCGGCCAGGCTGCGCAAGATACCGGTACTGCTGGTGCAGGGTGGCATCCATGCGGGGGAAATCGACGGCAAGGATGCAGGTTTCCTGGCCTTGCGCGAAGTATTGGAGGGCAAGGCGGCGCCCGGCGCGCTGGACAAGCAGGTGCTGCTGTTCGTGCCGGTCTTCAATGTCGATGGCCATGAGCGCTTCGGCCAGTGGAACCGTCCGAACCAGCGCGGCCCCGTGGAAATGGGCTGGCGCAGCACGGCGCAAAACTACAATCTGAACCGCGAATACATGAAGGCCGATACGCCCGAAATGCAGCACATGCTGGCGCTGGTGAACGCCTGGGATCCGCTGGCGTATGTCGACCTGCACGTCACCGATGGCGCCCAGTTCGAACCCGATATCTCGATTCAGGTCGAACCCGTGCATGCGGGCGATGCGGCCTTGCGCGCGGCGGGAACGGCGCTGCGCGACGGTGTGCTGGCCGACCTGGCAAAGCAGGGTTCCGATCCGAAGCCGTTCTACATGTCATTTGCCGAAGAAGACAATCCGCAGTCGGGTTTTGTCGATTCGACGCCGAACCCGCGCTTTTCGCACGGCTATTTCCTGTTGCGTAACCGTTTCGGCGTGCTGGTGGAAACCCACTCGTGGAAGGACTACCCGACCCGCGTGCGCATCACGCGCAACACCATCATTTCCCTTCTTTCGCAGATGGCGCAGCATGGCGCGCAGTGGCGGCAAACCGCCACGGAGGCGGACCAGCGGGCGACGCAGCTGGCCGGCAGTGCGCTGCCCCTCAGCTACAAGACCACGGAGAAAAGCCGCATGATCGCGTTTCGCGGCTATGCGTATACGCGCACGCCGTCCGAGGTGTCGGGCGCCCTGATGACGCGCTATGACGAAAAGACACCGCAGATCTGGAATGTGCCGCTGCGCGACGAGATCGTGCCTGACCTGCAGCTGGCCGCACCGAAGGCCGGTTACCTGGTGCCGCGCGCGGAGGCGGCCATGGTGGGCGCCAAGCTGCGCCAGCACGGCATCGCCTACAAGGAAATGCGCAGCATCTTCGCCCGGCAGAATGTGGAAGTCTTCCGCGCCACTGCCGTCAAGTTTGGCGCGCAGTCGTTCGAGGGACGCCAGACGGCGGCGGTACAGGGCGAGTGGCAGAAAGAGGAGCGCCTCGTCGATGCCGGCGCGCTGTACGTGCCCGTCAACCAGCCGAAGGCGCGCCTGGTGGTGGCGCTGCTCGAACCGCGCGCGCCCGACTCGCTGCTGGCCTGGGGCAGCTTCAACACGGCGTTCGAGCGCAAGGAATACATGGAGGACTATGTGGCCGAGGATGTGGCGCGCGCGCAGTTGGCGGCCGATCCGGCGCTGGCGGCGCAGTTCCGGCAGAAGCTGGCCGACGAGCCCGAGTTTGCAAAGAATCCACGCGCGCGCCTGGAGTTTTTCGCCCGCCGCCACGCCTCGTGGGATGAGCGGCTGAATCTGTATCCGGTCATGCGCGTCGACGTCGCGCCTGTCAGTTTCATGGATTTGTAACGCCAATACGCGCGTCGCCGCACGGTGCACACCGAAGTTGTCAAATCGCGCAGATTAATCGAAAGAAAATGCTATTCTCCGCTCGATGCTGGCGCCGCCACCACGAGCAGGGAACATGCATGGTCGACAAGACACTCTACAACCAGTACCGCGAGGCGTTTTTTCGCCTCTGCGACGCCGTCGGCGAGAATCAGGTGGAACAGGTGCGCAGCCTGCTCGAGGCCACGCCGCCGCTGCTGACCTTGCGCCGCTACAACATGGATGACGGCGAATCGCTGCTGCATCTGGCCGCGGCCGGCGGCAGCCGCGAGGTCTGCGCCCTGCTCGTATCGCTGGGCATGGACGTCGATCTGCCCCTGCCCGGTTACCGCAACCTTACGCCGCTGGATGCGGCGGCCAGCCATGGCCACCTCGATACCTGCCGCTGGCTGCTCGAGCAGGGCGCCGCCGTCGATGGCTTGCCGGACAATATACTGTCGCCGCTGGACAGTGCCTGCGTTGGCGGCCACCAGGACGTGGTCGCATTGCTGCTGCAGCGGGGCGCCAATCCGAACCGCCTGCATACGCGCTGGAACCAGGCGCCGGTCGATATCGCCACCGGCTGGGGCTTCCCCGGCATCGCCCGATTGCTCGCTGCCGCCGGCGGTGTCAGCATACTCGACGTGCCGCAGCAAGCGGCCGCCTCGCCGCAGGAAGCGATCCGCACCTTCATGCACAACAGCGCCGGCTGGGTGCTGCCGGCCGTGTTCAGCCCGGACAGCGGCGACGCGCGCTTTTCGCTGGGCATCAGCTGCATCGGCGGCAAGCGCGATTTCAAGCTGTTGTTTACGGCCGGCCTGTTCCAGCAATCGCCGATGACCGAACTGGCCATCTGCCTGCCGGCCCGCTGGCCGCTGACCGTGCATGGCTTCGCGGAGCACAGCCCCTGGCGCTTTCCGGTGGCGCTGCTGGCGCGCCTGGGACGGCGCACGCTCGACCTGGCCAGCTTGGCGGCGGGCGAGCTGCTGCGGCGCGACGATCCACACCTGGCGGACCTGGCCTGGCCGGACGGCGTCGATGCGTTGCTGGCCATCGACAAGCGCTGGAATCCGGCGCCGGAGGAAGACGACATCGCCGACGATGACAAGGTCACCATCTATCTGTTGGTGCCGGTGGCGTTCACCAAAAAAGGCGCGCCCGACGCCAGCGCCTTGCCGGCCCTGATGGAACGCAAGCTCAAAGGCAGCTGGAAAGTGTCGGCCCTGCCTGTCCCCGTCATTGGCTAGCGTGCACGCGCGCAGGACCAGATCAAGTCGGCCAGCCTGCAGCGATGTTATCCTGACTATGCATCTTCCGCATCCACGCGCAACCTGTTCACGCATCGGTTTTTCATGACACAAAAAATTCTGCTCCTGAGCGTTTCGGCCGGCGCCGGCCACATGCGCGCGGCGCAAGCCATCGAGGCGTATGCGGCGCGCGATGACCACGGTGGCGGCGGCCCTGCGGCGCAGGCTCTGCATCTCGACGTGATGGATTTCGTCACGCCCGCCTTTCGCAAGCTGTACACGGATGTGTATATCAAGCTGGTCAACAAGGCGCCCGCGCTGTGGGGCTATCTGTATCACGCCACCCACGATGCGCCGCGCGACAGCTCGATGCAGCGCCTGCGCCGCGCCGTCGAGCGCCTCAACACGCGTGCGCTGATGGCGCAGATCGCCGCCTTCCAGCCCGACGCCATCATCTGCACGCATTTCCTGCCGGCCGAACTGCTGTCGCGCGCACTGCGCCAGCAGCAGCTGGCTTGCCCCGTGTGGGTGCAGGTCACGGATTTCGACCTGCACCGCATGTGGGTGCACGAGCAGATGCAGGGCTATTTCGCCGCCACCGACGAAGTGGCGTTTCGCATGCGCCACGAAGGCATCCCCGTCGAACGCATCCATGTGACGGGCATCCCCATCATGCCCGCGTTTGCGCAGGCACCCGGACGCGTGCAGAGCGCGCAGGCATTTGGCCTCGACCCGCAGCGCACGACGATACTGCTGATGGGCGGCGGGGCGGGACTGGGCAGCCTTGAAACGGTCGCCGCGCGCCTGCTGGCGCTGCCGGGCGACTTCCAGCTGATCGTACTGGCGGGGAAGAACGCCGCCGCGCTGGCGGCGCTGCAGGCACTGGCTGGCCAGTATCCGGGCCGCCTGCTGGCGCAAGGCTTTACCAGCGAAGTCGAGCGCCTGATGGCGTGTGCCGACCTGGTGATCACCAAGCCGGGCGGGTTGACCACCTCGGAATGCCTGGCGCTGGGCTTGCCCATGATCGTCAACTCGCCGATTCCCGGCCAGGAAGAGCGCAATGCCGACTATCTGCTGGAGCAGGGCGTGGCCCTGAAGGCATTCGATGCCGTGACCCTGGAATACCGCGTGCGCCTGTTGCTCGATCATCCTGAACAGTTGCAAGCCATGCGCGCGAAAGCGCTGGCCCTGGGCCGCCCGCGCGCCGCGTTGGACGTGCTGGCGCAGGTGCTGCGCGCTGACGCCGTTCTTCAATAACAAGGAAGCCATGATGTTGCATGTCGTACTTTTGACCCTCGCCCTGGGGCTGGCCGCCGTGCCGGCCGGGGCACAGCCATCGCCGCCACGCCACCCTGACTGGGCCACGCCGCTGCCGCAGGTGTCGAACCTGCACCAGGTCACGCCCGTCTTGTACCGCAGCGCCAGGCTGGACAGCGCCGACGTGGCCCAGTTGCAGGCGCTGGGCGTGAAGACGGTGATCAGCCTGCGCTCCTTCCACTCCGATACGCAGGTGCTCGATGGCAGCGGCATCCGCGCCGTGCGCATTCCCATCAATACCTGGGCCATCCGCGACAAGCACGTGATCGACACCATGCGCGCCATCCGCGCCGCCGGACAGCAGGGACCCGTACTGCTGCACTGCCTGCACGGCGCCGACCGCACGGGCATGATGGCCGCCATGTACCGCATGCTGTACCAGGGCTGGCCGCGCGAGAAGGCGATAGACGAGCTGAAAAATGGCGGCTATGGCTACCACGCCGTGTGGAAAAATATCGAAAGCTACCTCAAGCGCGTGAATGTGGACGAACTACGCGCACGTATCGATGCGCCGCAACCCTGATACCCCGCTGGCGCGCCACTTCAGGCATGATTGCGATTCCAATCACGTTTTTCCGGAATCCGCATGGAACACCACAGCTTTCTCATCAACATACTGTTTTACCTGGTCGCCGCCATCATCATGGTGCCGCTGGCCAAGCGCCTGGGCATGGGCGCCGTGCTGGGTTACCTGGTGGCCGGCGTCGTCATCGGACCGTGGGGCCTGGGCCTGATCAAGAACGTCGAGGTCATCCTCAGCTTTTCCGAATTCGGCGTGGTGCTGCTGCTGTTCCTGATCGGGCTGGAACTCGAACCGAAGCGATTGTGGCTGCTGCGCCGCCCGATTTTCGGCTGGGGCGGGGCGCAGGTGGGCGTCGTCAGCGCGGGCTTGTGCGCCGTGGCCATGGCCTTTGGCGTGGACTGGCGCACGGCGCTGGTCGGCGCGCTGGGGCTGTCGCTGTCGTCGACGGCCATCGTGCTGGCCACCCTGGGTGAACGTAAATTAATGAGCACGCCGGCCGGTTCCGCCGGCTTTTCCATCTTGCTGTTCCAGGATATCGCCGCCATTCCCATGATCGCGCTGGTGCCCCTCTTGGGCGGCCTCGTCACGCACAGTGGCGAACCGGGCTGGCTGCGCGTGGCCAAGCTGGCGGCCGTGCTGGCGGCGCTGGTGATCGGCGGGCGCTTCCTCGTGAACCCCATCCTGCGCTTCATCGCCCGCACGGACTTGCGCGAAATCTTCACGGCCTTCGCCCTGCTGCTGGTGATCGCCATCTGCGTGCTGATGGAATCGGTGGGCCTGTCGATGGCGCTGGGCACTTTCATGGCGGGCGTGCTGCTGGCCGACTCCGAATACCGCCATGAGCTCATTTCCGACCTGGAGCCGTTCAAGGGCCTGTTATTGGGCCTGTTCTTCATCGCCGTTGGCATGTCCGTCGATTTCGGCGTGCTGCGCGCGCAGCCCTTGCTGATCCTGGCCCTGGTGGCGGGCCTGCTGGCGGTGAAAATCGCCTTGCTGTATGTGCTGTCGAAGTTTGTCGACATTCCCCGCGGCCAGCAGCTGTTCTTTGCGCTGCTGCTGTCGCAGGGCGGCGAATTCGCCTTCGTCGTGTTTGCCGCCGCCGAGGCCGCGCACGTGTTTGCGCCAGAGACGGCCGCGCTACTGGTCGTGGTGGTGACCCTGTCGATGGTGGCCACGCCCTTGCTGCTGCTGGCGCACGACAAATTCGTCGCGCCGCGCCTGCAGAGCGAGAAGAAGCGCCGCCCCGACGACCATATCGAGGCGCAGGACAATCCCATCGTCATCGCCGGCTTTGGCCGCTTCGGCCAGATCATCGGCCGTCTGTTGGCAGCCAATAAAATCGGCGTGACGGTGCTCGATCACGATCCGGACCAGATCGACCTGCTGCGCAAGTTCGGTTTTAAAGTATTTTATGGCGACGCCACGCGCGTGGACTTGCTGGTGGCGGCCGGCATCGAAAAGGCCAGGGCGCTGGTGATCGCCATCGACAACGTGGAAGACAGCCTGGCCCTGGTCGACGCCGTGCGCCTGCGCCTGCCGGAACTGACGATTTTGGCGCGCGCGCGCAACGTCACGCATTACTATGAATTGATGAAGCGGGGCGTGACCCTGATCGAGCGCGAGACGTTTGCCGCGGCCCTGCTGCTGGGCGAGCAGACCTTGCAGCAGGTGGGCTTCAGCGCGGAGCGGGCGCAGCGCGCGGCCGGCATCTTTGGCCGGCATAACCTGAAAACCCTGCTGGAAGTGGCGCCGCACTTCCAGGACCAGCAAAAAGTCATGTCCCTCACGCGCCAGGCGCGCGAGGAACTGGAAGACATGTTCGAGAGCGATGCGGCGGCGTTTGCGGCAGAGAAGGTGGAAGAACCGGGGTCAGACCCTCAACACCGCTAACGCAGAGGCTTGCGCTAACAATAGAGGGGGTCTGACCCCAGCCGTTCAGACGTTGGGGTCTTATTTCCCCCGTTTGCTCTCAATCGCCTCGATCTGATCCATGATGCCGTTCATGCGCGCCACCAGCGCCTGGTACGGTTTTGGCGAAGCCAGGTCGACGCCGGCCGCCTTCACCAGCTCATACGGGTAGGCCGAGCCGCCCGCACTGAGCATCTTCAGGTAGGCAGCCAGCGCGCCGGGTTCCTTGTCGAGGATGCGCTGCGCGAAATCCTGTGCCGCCGCGATCGAGGTGGCGTACTGGAACACGTAGAAGCCGTGATAAAAATGCGGCACATAGGCCCATTCCAGCGCGTAGGCGGGATCGATGGTCATGACGCCTTGCGCTTCGCCATGGTAGCGCTTGAGGATGCCGGCATAGATGGCCGTGATTTCTTCACCCGTCAGCGATTCTCCCTTGTCCACCTTGCCGTGGATGGCGGCCTCGAATTCGGCGAACATGGCCTGGCGGAAGTAGGTGCCGCGCAGGTTTTCCAGCGCCGCGCCCAGGTACAGCAGGCGCTCGTCGTCATCCCTGGCCTGCTTCAGGCGCGCGTCGAGCAGCAGCGCCTCGTTCGTCGTCGAGGCGATTTCCGCGACAAAGATGCTGTATGGCGCATAGATCGATGGCTGCGCCTTGTTGGCCAGCACCGAGTGCATGGCGTGGCCCCATTCGTGCGTCAGGGTGCTGACGGCTTCGTAATTGTCCGTGTAGTTAAGCAGCACGAACGGGTGCACGTCATACGCGTCGCCATTCATGTAGGCGCCCGCCACCTTGCGCGGGCGCGGGTACACATCCATCCAGCGCGCGTCCACGGCGGCGCTCAATGCCTTGACATAGTCGGGACCCAGCGGCGCGACGGAGGCCAGCATCATCTGCTTGCCTTCGGCCAGCGGGAACGTGCGGTCGCTTTTCAGCAGCGGCGCATAGATGTCGTAATACGCGAGGTCCTTGACGCCCAGCATGCGCGCGCGCAGCTTGAAGTAGCGGTGCAGGGTGGGCAGGTTGGCGTTGGTTTGCGCGATCAGGGTCTGGTAGACGGCCGGCGGCAGATGGTCGGCGTCGAGCGCGGCGCTTTGCGAGTCGGGATAGCGGCGCACTTTCGCGTAGGCGGCGTCCGTCTTCAACTGGCCGTACAGGGTTTCGCCGAACGTGCGTTCATACTCTTTCCACTTGCCGAAGAAGGCGTCGAACACCAGCTTGCGGTCCCCGCGATTGTCGTCGTCGCGGTACTTGGTATAGGCCGCCTGGTCGAGGCGCACCTGCGTGCCGTCCGACAGTGTGACGGTGGGCCACGCGATTTCCGCATTGGCCAGGGTGCGGTAGACGCTGGCGGCCGAGCTTGTTGCCAGGCCGAACTGGGCCACCAACTGTTCGCCTGCTGCGTCGAGCGTGTGCGGCGCGCTGCGCAGCATGTTGCTCAGTTGAAAGCGGTACAGCTGCAAGTCCTTGTCTTGCGCCAGCATGGCGTCGATGCGCTTGCTGCCCAGGGCGAGGATTTCCGGCTGCAAAAAGGTCGTCGCCTGGGAAAAGTCGTTGCCCAGCAGGGCGGCGCGCTGGTTCAGCTGGTTGCCCTTGCTGTCGCCCGTGTCCTGGTCGTAATACTGCGCCGCATAGGTGCTGAGCGTGTTGACGCGCTTGCGCGCCTCGGCGACCAGACCCAGGCAGCTTTTCAGGCGGGCGGGCGAGGCTTTCAACTGCCCCTTGCAGGCGCCCAGTTGCTGCAGCTGGGCCGACAGCTTTTTCGCGTCGGCGTCGAAGGCGGCGTCGTTTTGATACAGCGCCGTCAGGTCCCAGCGGTCGGCCTGGCGGTCGGCGGGAGCGGCAGAGGCGGTGGCGAGGCCGAGGGCCAGCAGGGAGAACAGCAGGGGGCGCTTGAGCGCGGATGGCGTCATGGTTCATTCCAGTGAGGTTGTCGGAAGAATGCGTGCTGACCGCCGGGCAGGAATGCGCGCGTGACACATCGCGTACCGGCAGAGCTGACTACGGTACATCAAATGGACGCAGGGGGAAAGAGGAGGGATGCCGCCACCTGGGCGGTGGCGGCGAAAACAACACGGGCTTACAACAGCGGCTTACAGCGCTTGCAGCGCTTGCAGCGCGATGGTGCCGAACGTGGTCGGTGTCGAGCACGGCTCTTCGTCAAATGCGATGTCGCCCATGGGGCTGGCCACGCCGTCCGCCTTCAAGTCCTTGAAGCCGAACAGTTTCGGATCCATCAAATGCGATGGTGCCACGTTCGATAGGGCCGAGAAGATGCTTTCCACGCGGCCGGGGAACTTCTTGTCCCATTCGCGCATCAAGCCCTTGATCTGCTTGCGCTGCAGGTTTTCCTGCGAACCGCACAGGTCGCATGGAATGATGGGGAAGCCCTTGACTTCCGCATAACGCTGCGTGTCTTCTTCCTTCACATACGCCATCGGGCGGATGACGATGTGCTTGCCGTCGTCCGATTGCAGCTTGGCCGGCATGCCTTTCAGTTTGCCGCCGAAGAACATATTCAGGAAGAACGTTTCCAGGATGTCATCGCGGTGGTGGCCCAGGGCGATCTTGTTGGCGCCCAGCTCGTCGGCCACGCGGTACAGGATGCCGCGGCGCAGGCGCGAGCACAGTGAGCAGGTCGTCTTGCCTTCCGGGATCAGACGCTTGACGATGCTGTAGGTATCCTGGTTTTCGATGTGGAAGGCCACGCCCAGTTCCGTCAGGTAGGCGGGCAGGATTTCCGGCGGGAAGTTCGGCTGCTTCTGGTCCAGGTTGACGGCGACGATATCGAAGTGAATCGGCGCGCGTTCGCGCAAGGTCATCAAAATGTCCAGCAGCGCGTAGCTATCCTTGCCGCCGGACAGGCACACCATCACCTTGTCGCCGTCTTCGATCATGTTGAAATCGCCGATGGCTTGCCCCACCAGGCGGCACAAGCGCTTGTGCAGCTTGTTGTTTTCCAGGGCGATCTTTTCCGCCTTCTTGCGCGCCAGTTTCTGCGCTTCCACATTGGCCGGGAATTCCACAGCCGTTGTCGTCGTTTCCAGTACTGCGGTGTCGTTCATATTGCTCATGCTTCACCCTTGATCTTGAATACTTCCACGCCCACGCCTTCGCAGTCGGGATACACGTCCGGTTTCATGCTCGATACACGCGCCGCGCGCACGCGCGGGTGGGCCAGCATGGCGGCGAGCACGTCGTCGACCAGGCTTTCCTGCAGCTGCACGTGGCCCTGCGCCATGCGCCTGGCGATGGTCTCGCGCATGAAGTCGTAGTCGACCACTTCTTCCAGCTGGTCATCCTTCGGTGTCGACAGGGCCAGGGGAATGTACAGGTCGACGTTGATGAGGACGCGCTGCTCGCCCTTTTTCTCGAAGTCGTAGACGCCGATGTTGATGAGGACTTCGTAATTGCGCAGGAACAGGCGGCGGCAATCGGCCAGGCGAGGGTGGGACAGGGCGGACGACATAGGTTTTACCTTTTAGGGGATGCTGGAATGCTGGTTGTTTGGTATGGCTGCTGATTATTTGGTCAAAAACATAACGTCGCGCGGCAAGCCGATCAAATGCTGGCCGCCATCGACCAGCAGGGTCGTGCCCGTCAGCGCGCGCGCGCCGGCCACGTAACAGACGCTGTCAGCCACATCCTCGGGCGTGCTGGAGCGTCCCAGCGGCGTGTTTTCATGCGCCTTGGCAAAGTTCGCTTGCGTCTGCTCGCCGGAGACCATGGTGATGCCGGGTGCGATGCCCACCACGCGCACTTTCGGCGCCAGCGCCTGGGCCAGCATGGTGGTCGCCGACAGCAGCGCCGCCTTGGACAGGGTGTACGACAAAAAATCAGGATTGAGATTGTACAGTTTTTGGTCCAGCAAGTTGATGACCACGGCTTGCCCGCCTGCCGGGGTGGCCTGGTACAGCGCTTGCGCCAGCAGGATGGGAGCGGCCAGGTTGGCGTGCATGTGGGCGTCCAGGGCGGTGAAGGAAAAATTGCCCGCATTGTCGTATTCAAACAACGATGCGTTGTTGACCACGCAAGTAACCGGCCCCAGCGCCGCCTGCGCCTGCGGCAGCAGCTGGCGCACGGCCTCTTCCTGCGCCAGGTCGCAAGGGAACGCATGCGCGCGGCGGCCCAGCGCGGCGATGTCCGCCACCAGGCTGAGCGCCTCGTCGCGCGAGTCGCGGTAGTGCACGGCGATATCCCAGCCGTCGCGCGCCAGGCCCAGCGCGATGGCGCGACCGATGCGGCGCGCGGCGCCCGTGACGAGGGCGACGCGGGGAGTGCTGTCGAATGGCGTTGTCGTTGCTTCTGTCATGTCTTTGCTATGGTTGAGATATTCGGTGGACGCCACACTGGCGGCATGCGCCGCCGATTCGCTACAATGCGGGAATGTCTCTTCCCGCACCCGATAGCGACGCGCTGGCCGCGTCCCATGCCTTGCAGCACCTGATTGCCGCCGAAATCGCGCGCAATGACGGCGCCATTCCCTTTGTCCGCTTCATGGAGCTGGCGCTGTATGCGCCTGACCTCGGCTATTACAGCGGCGGCGCCGCCAAGCTGGGCAAAGATGGTGATTTTACAACCGCGCCGGAGATTTCGTCCCTGTTCGGCGCCACCCTGGCCCATGTGGCTGCCGCTATTATGGCGCAAACGGCCCCGCGCATCCTCGAATTCGGCGCCGGCACGGGCAAGCTGGCCTGCGATATCCTGACGGAAGCGGCGAATGCCGGCATCGCTATCGAACAGTATGCGATCGTCGAATTGTCCGGCGAATTGCGCGCGCGCCAGGAGCTGGCCCTGGCCGCCTTCCCGCAAGTGGTGTGGCTCGACGGCTTTCCCGACAGTTTCGAGGGCGCCGTGTTCGGCAATGAAGTGCTGGACGCCATGCCCGTCAACCTGATCAGCAAGACGCCCGCCGGCTGGTGCGAACTCGACGTCAGTATCGCCGATGGCCAGTTCGTGTTTGTCGAACGGCCTGCCGGCGCGGACGTGGCCGCGCAGATCGCCGCCCAGGTGCCGGATGCCGATGCATTGCCGGTCGGCTATGTCACGGAAATTCATGGCGTCGCCTGCGGCTTCATGCGCTCGCTGGCGCGCATGCTGACCAATGGCAAGGGTGGCGCGGCCGTGCTGTTCGATTATGGTTTCCCCGCGCATGAGTATTACCTGGACTTGCGCGCCACGGGCACGCTGATGTGCCATTACCGCCATCACGCCCACGCGGAACCGTTTTATCTGCCCGGCTTGCAGGACATCACGGCCCACGTGGATTTCACGGCCATAGCGGTGGCGGCGCAGGATGCCGGCCTCGATGTGCTCGCCTATATGAACCAGGCGTCCTTCCTGCTGGGCGCGGGCCTCGGCGACTTGCTGCTGCGCACCGATCCGGAACAGGTCAAGACCTATTTGCCGCAAGCCAGCGCCGTGCAAAAGCTGGTGTCGCCCGCCGAGATGGGGGAATTGTTCAAGGTGCTGGTGGTGGGGCACCAGGTGGCGTTGCCGGAAGCGCTGTTGTCCAGCGACCGCAGTCACCGCTTGTAAGCGCCTGCAATATCAAGGCAGGGCAGTGTTGCCCTGCAATTTCCTGTCCGCCGGTGGTTATTATCTTGTCATATCGTATATGATGACCGACACAGCACGGTTCCATCCTGCAAGAACCCGTCGCCGCGCACCGATTTCAAGATAGAACGATGGGAAAGATACATACACACTATGACAACCTGAAGGTGGCGCGCCTGGCGCCGCAGGAAGTCATACGTGCCGCGTACAAAGCCCTCAGCCAGAAATACCACCCGGACAAGAATCCCGGCGACGAAAAGGCCGCCCGCATCATGGCGATCCTCAACAGCGCCTATGGCACCTTGTCCGATCCCCAGCGCCGAAAGGAACACGACGAGTGGATCGCCGCCGAGGAGTGGGAAATCGAATGGCTGGAAAGCACCCACCAGGAAGAAGGCAAGAGCCGCGATGGCCGCGCGAAAGGCCATGCCCAGTCGCATGAACACGCCTGGGCGCAGGACGTTCCCCCGTCGAAAGGCAAGGAGCGGCGCGGCTTGCCGCCCGTCTGGCGCAACTGGCGCTGGTGGTTGAGTTTGCTAGTCTGCCTGTTGCTGGGCTGGCTGGGCGCCTTGCTGATGCTCGACACGTCTCAGCCCGTGCCTGCCGCGCTGGCGTCGGCCTGGAGCGGCCTGGCCCGCGATGGCGCCAAGCCCCATGCGGAAGCGGCCACGCCAGCGGCCAGTGCCGCGTCTTCGCCGAAAGGCGAGGCCGTGGCAGTCGATAGCTGGGCCGTGGGCAAGCCGTACGCGCCCGAACCCCCGCAAGCGAAGACGCCCGAAATCCGCGTGCTGGCCGTCTCCCAGCTGAGCTTGAAAGCCAGCCAGCCCGCCTGCGATGGTGCAGGCAAGGCCGAGTCCCCATCGCTGGTGGCGCCAAATGGCGAACCCTGGCCGGCCCATTCCGGCTATGTCGATGGATTCCCGATCGGTAACAAGGGCGATGAGCTGGCCGTGAGCATCGATAACAGCGGCAATGCCGCGCCCGTGTTCGTCAAGCTGTTTGACACGGAGCGGCGCTCGAACGTGCGCTACCTGTACATCCTTGCGTATGACAAGCTGCTGGTGGAGCAGCTCAGCGCGGGCAAGTATGAAGTGCGTTACCAGGCCGTCGGGCCCGGCCAGGACAATTGCGGCGGCGCCACGCGCAGCGGTGCCTCGGCATCGTCGCCGTCCGCCAGCGAAGGCGGTACGCAGAATCCTGTTGTAAGCAGCATCTAATCTGATTATGCTTGATATGCGTCAACGCAGCGTCCACATCGAACTTATCCATTAGGAGTATTCATGACCGACCTCAAAGCCGATGCAGATGATAACTGGCTGCTCGACGAAGATGAGCCGGTGGCCAGTCCAGCCGGGCTTGCCGCGCCTGACCAGCGCCTGTGGCGTGTCCTGATCGTCGATGACGACGTCGACGTGCATGCGGTCACGCGGCTGGCGCTGCGCAATGTCAGCTTCAAGGGGCGCGAGCTGGAACTGTTTTCCGCCTACAGCGGCCGCGAAGCGTACGACATCCTGCGCGACACGCCCGATATTGCGCTGGTGCTGCTCGACGTGGTGATGGAAACGGATGACGCCGGCCTGATCCTCGCCAAGCGCATCCGCGCCGACCTGAACAACTCCATCGTGCGCGTCGTGCTGCGCACGGGCCAGCCGGGCCAGGCGCCCGAGCAGCGTGTCATCATCGAATACGACATCAACGATTACAAGGCCAAGACGGAACTGACGACGCAAAAGCTGTTTACCACCGTCATTTCGGCCCTGCGCGCCTACGAGAGCCTGATGATGCTCGAACGCAGCCGCATCGGCCTGGGCAAGATCCTCGCCGGCGCCACCAATCTGTACCAGATCCATTCCCTGCGCGAATTCGCTTCCGGTGTGCTGAACCAGGTCAGCGCCATCCTCGACGTGGGCGCCGACGGCGTGCTGTGCCTGATGCAGGGCGGCGCCGGGCGACCCGAGGTGGTGGCCGCCACGGGTACCTATGCCATGCTGGCCGAGTCGGAAGCCTTGCCGGCCGACCATGCGCTCACCGCCACCATCGACAAGGCGTTCGCGGAAAAGCGCAGTCAGTTCGAGCATCCGGCCAATGTGCTGTTCATCCACACGGAAGGCAATCGCGAGCTGGCCATTTCCGTTACGCCGCCGTGGCCGCTGGCGCAGATCCAGCGCGACTTGCTGGAAGTGTTCTGCCAGCGTATCGCCGCCGCCTTCGACAACCTGTACATGTTCGGCCAGCTGCGCAAGGCGCAGGAGGCGACCGTGGTGGCGCTGGCCGACCTGGCCGAGTTCCGCGACAGCGACACGGGCGGCCACGTGCGGCGGGTGCAGCTGTTGTCCGACGCCATCGCCCGGCGCATGCAGCAGCGCGGCGTCTACGCCGATGAGCTCAGCCCGCAGTTGCTCGACATGATCGGCCTGGCCAGCATCCTGCACGATGTGGGCAAGGTGGCCACGCCGGACGCCGTGCTGCTCAAGCCGGGCAAGCATACGGATGAGGAACGGGCGCAGATGCAGCTGCACGCCAGCGTCGGTCGCACCATATTGGAACGGGCCGCCAACATGGTCGACGGCGTCAGCTACCTGACGTATGGCGCGCAGATTGCCGGCGGCCACCACGAACACTTCGATGGCGCCGGTTATCCGAACGGCCTGAAAGGGCGCGACATTCCCGTGGCTGCGCGCATCGTTGCCGTGGTCGATGTTTTTGACGCCTTGCTGCACGAGCGGCCTTACAAGGAACCGTGGCCGTATCCGCAGGTGCGCGAATACATCGAGCAGCGCAGCGGCAGCCAGTTCGATCCGGAAGTGGTGACGGCGCTGCTGGAGCTGATCGACCATGAGCCGCAACTGTGGCATCCGGAGCGCGCTGTCGCTTGAGCAGCAACTTCGTCGGCCTTTTTCGGCACGCCGCCATTCCCTTGCGCGCGGCGCCGTCATATACTCGGCAGCCTCATGCTGGCTGGCGCCACGCACCAGTGTGGCGCGCCGCGGAGTTTTCGGACATCACGACATGAAAGAACTCAAGGGCCTTAGCGCACTGATCATCGAGCCGCATCCGGGCATGCGCGCCAGCCTGCACAATATGCTCAACCTGTGCGGCCTGGCGAAGATCGACGACGCGGCCAGCTCCGGCCAGGCGATCCGCATGCTGGGCAGCAAATCGTATGATCTGATCCTGTGCGAATACGATCTCGATGGCGGGCAGGATGGCCAGCAGATGCTGGAAGACTTGCGCCACCACAAATTGATGCACGCGTCGACCATGTTCTTCATGGTCACGGGCGAAGGCAGCTTCGCCAAGGTGGTCAGCGCCGTCGAACTCTTGCCCACCGATTACATCCTCAAGCCTTTTACCGCTGACAACATGCTCGAGCGCATCGGCCGCGCGCTGGACAAGCGCAATGCCTTCGTGCCCGTGTATGAGCTGATCGACGTGGGCAATGAGCGCGCGGCGATTGCCGCCTGCGCCGAGGGCGCCAGCCTGTATCCCCGCTACGCCACGGATTTCCTGCGCCTGCGCGCGGAATTGCATTTGCTGCTGGGCGAGGCGGCCGACGCCGAGCCGATCTACGCGGGCCTGTATGAAGCCAAGTCTATCGGCTGGGCACGCCTGGGACAGGCCAAGACGCAATTCCTGCTGGGCGAGTACGAAGCGGCGCAGGGCACCCTGGAAGGGCTGCTGGAAAACAACAAGCGTTTTCTCGACGCGTATGACTGGCTGGCGCGCACGCACCTGGCGCAAGGCAAGCCGGAACTGGCGCAGGCCGCCTTGAGCGAAGCGGTGGCCCTGTCGCCGCACGCCGTGCGCCGCTTGCGCCGCCTGGGTGAGGCGGCCCTGGCGGCCGACGATATCGAGATGGCGGAAAAATCCCTCAAATTGGTCGTCAGCAAGGCCAAGTATTCGGAATTCCGCGACCCGGAAGACCATGTGCGCCTGGTGCAGACCCTCGTGCGCAAGGGCGACCCGCTGCAGGTGGGCGCCGTGATCCGCGACCTCGACAAGTCGATGGGCGGGCAAAAGAATGCGGAATTGTGCAGCGCCCTGTGCAGCGCCATGCTGCATGCGCATACGGGTAATGAGGAACGCCTGCAGCAATCGCTGGACGCGGCCCTGGCCGCCAACCGCCACAGCGTGGGCGGCTCGAACATGGTGAAAACGGAACTGGCGCGCCATTGCCTGGCGCATGGTCGCGAGGATGGCGCCGCCGAGGTGATGCGCGAAGTCATGCGCAACGCGCCCGACAGCGCGGCCATGACGCGCGCCATGGCCGTCTTCGAGCATGCCGGGCGCGAAGAGCTGGCCAAGGCGCTGGCGCGGCAAAGCCGCCAGGAAGTGGCGGACATGGTGGCAGCCGGCGCCGCCAGGGCGGGAGAGGGCGATTTCCGCGGCGCTGTCGATCTGATGGGCGAGGCCGTTACGCGCCTGCCCGACAATCCGCAAGTGGTCTTCAATGCGGCCGTGGCCGTGCTGAAATGCCTGGAGCACGAAGGCTGGGATGAACGCATGGGGCAGCAGGCGTTGACGTTTATCGCCGGCGTGCGACGCCTGGACCCGCGCAACCCCAAATTGCCCGTGCTGTCGGGCCTGCATCAGCAGTTGCTGCGCAAATATAAGCCGCTGGGCAACTCCTGGATGCATCCGCCTGACGCCCGGTAAATGGAAAAAATGCGGGGTGCATGACGGGAAAATGCGGCTTCCCGCCAGGGGTGATAAAAAAAATGCGAAAAAAGTCGACTTTTTCGCGCCAACCCTTGCACATTCTCAAATCGGGAGCTTATAATCACGCCCCGAAGCAGCCAACTTCTTCTTTATACGCAAATGCAGCAGTCAGGCATCAGCAAATAAGGTTGACAGTTGTGAGTAGATGCTTCATACTCTGCGGTTCCCGCGGAGGGGTGGCCGAGTGGTTAAAGGCGACAGACTGTAAATCTGTTCTCTATGAGTACGCTGGTTCGAATCCAGCCCCCTCCACCAAGTTTTTGCAAGGAAAACTGGGTAGTAGCAAAAAGCAAGTGAAGATAAAGTGAACGATACCTCGCGGGTGTAGCTCAATGGTAGAGCAGAAGCCTTCCAAGCTTACGACGAGGGTTCGATTCCCTTCACCCGCTCCAGTTTCCGTTCAGATGCTTGATGCATCGCATGCAACAAATTACAGCCCTTGTAGCTCAGTGGTAGAGCACTCCCTTGGTAAGGGAGAGGCCACGTGTTCGATCCACGTCAAGGGCACCAGAATTCGCAGCAGGCAGCACAGAAGCAATTCAAACCAGACCGTCGGGCGTGTGCCTGAGCAATCTAATCAAATCATTAGGAGTTCAAAATGGCAAAAGGTAAATTCGAACGGACCAAGCCGCACGTCAACGTCGGCACCATCGGCCACGTCGACCACGGTAAAACCACGCTGACCGCTGCAATCGCAACGGTTCTGTCGAAGAAATTCGGCGGCGAAGCTAAAGCATACGACCAGATCGATGCAGCGCCAGAAGAAAAAGCGCGCGGTATCACGATCAACACCGCCCACGTCGAGTACGAAACGGAATCGCGTCACTACGCGCACGTTGACTGCCCAGGCCACGCCGATTACATCAAAAACATGATCACCGGTGCTGCCCAGATGGACGGCGCGATCCTGGTGTGCTCCGCAGCTGACGGCCCAATGCCACAGACCCGCGAACACATCCTGCTGGCCCGCCAAGTTGGCGTTCCATACATCATCGTGTTCCTGAACAAGTGCGACCTGGTCGACGACGCAGAGCTGCTGGAACTGGTCGAAATGGAAGTGCGCGAGCTGTTGTCGAAGTATGAGTTCCCTGGCGACGACGTGCCTATCATCAAAGGTTCGGCACGTATGGCGCTGGAAGGCAAAGAAGGCGAAATGGGCGTGGATGCAGTGTTGCGTCTGGCCGATGCCCTCGATTCGTACATCCCAACGCCAGAGCGCGCTGTTGACGGTGCATTCCTGATGCCAGTGGAAGACGTGTTCTCGATCTCGGGTCGCGGTACCGTGGTAACCGGTCGTATCGAGCGCGGCATTGTTAAAGTGGGCGAAGAGATCGAAATCGTCGGTATTATCGATACCGTCAAAACGACTTGCACCGGCGTGGAAATGTTCCGCAAACTGCTGGATCAAGGTCAAGCTGGCGACAACGTTGGTCTGCTGCTGCGCGGCACCAAGCGTGAAGACGTGCAACGTGGTCAAGTTCTGGCCAAGCCAGGCTCGATCAAGCCGCATGCGCACTTCACCGGCGAGATCTATGTTCTGTCGAAAGACGAAGGCGGCCGTCATACGCCATTCTTCAACAACTATCGTCCACAGTTCTACTTCCGCACGACGGACGTAACTGGTTCGATCGAGTTGCCAGCAGACAAAGAAATGGTCATGCCAGGCGATAACGTGTCGATCACCGTCAAGCTGATCAACCCGATCGCGATGGAAGAAGGCCTGCGCTTCGCTATCCGTGAAGGCGGTCGTACCGTCGGCGCCGGCGTGGTTGCAAAAATCCTCGCATAAGGAAATGTTATGCTTCCACCTGGGGCGTCCTGGGTGGTAGAATAGCACTCCTCGAAAGTTTTACGTAGGGACGTAGCTCAATTGGCAGAGCGTCGGTCTCCAAAACCGAAGGTTGGGGGTTCGATGCCCTCCGTCCCTGCCACCGTCAAGGTGCAGGGCACCGAAAGTAGAAAAATGTCAAATCAATCCGTGCAAACCGTTAGCACGTCGAGTGACAAGATAAAAGTCGCGCTGGCAATAGTGGCTGCGATTGCAGGAGTAGTCGGGTTTTATTACCTGGCAGGCCAACCAGCTCTGGTGCGTGCAAGCGCGCTTGTGGCTGGTTTGGTTATTGCTGTTGCGCTCTTGTATATCTCGACGACCGGCCGTGAATTTCTCAATTTCGCCAAAGAAGCCGTGCGCGAAACCAAGAAAGTCGTTTGGCCTACCCGCAAAGAAGCCACGCAGATTACTGCGATCGTGTTTGCCTTTGTGCTGGTCATGGCGATTTTCCTGTGGGGCACGGATAAATTGCTCGAGTTTTTGTTGTATGACGTAATTCTGGGTTGGAAAAAATAATGAGCGAAAATGTGCATGATGAAGCGGCGGACGAGTCCGTTCCGGGCGACGCTCCGGTAGCGGACACTGGTGCAGCGCTGAGCGTGCCAGTGAGCAGCAAGCGCTGGTATGTCGTGCATGCTTATTCCGGCATGGAAAAAAGCGTCATGCGCGCGCTGACCGAGCGCATCGAGCGCGCGGGCATGCAAGACCAGTTCGGCCAGATCCTGGTGCCGATCGAAGAAGTTGTCGAAGTCAAGAATGGTGTGAAGTCCGTCACCGAACGTCGTTTCTATCCTGGCTATGTGCTGGTTGAAATGGAAATGACGGACGAGAGCTGGCACTTGGTCAAGAACACCAGCAAGGTTACCGGTTTCATTGGTGGCAAGTCGAACAAGCCGACGCCGATCTCCGCGCGCGAAATCGACGGCATCATGAAGCAGATGCAGGAAGGTGTTGAAAAACCCCGTCCAAAAACCTTGTACGAAGTGGGCGAGCAAGTCCGCATCAAGGATGGCCCGTTCACCGACTTCAACGGCAATGTCGAAGAAGTCAACTACGAGAAATCCAAAGTACGCGTCTCGGTCACCATCTTCGGTCGCGCTACTCCGGTAGAGCTCGAATTCGGCCAGGTCGAAAAAGTTTAAGCATTAGCAAGCGCCACCAGGAGCGTTGCGGCAGTCTCAGCAAAATCCGGTCAGAGGAGCCCCGCCAGGGTAGGATCGGCGGGGCGCTACTACTCAATCCAAGATAGGAGCCATCATGGCAAAGAAAATCATTGGTTTTATCAAGCTGCAAGTGCCAGCTGGTAAAGCAAACCCATCCCCACCAATCGGTCCAGCTCTGGGTCAACGTGGTCTGAACATCATGGAATTCTGCAAGGCCTTCAATGCACAGACCCAAGGTCTGGAGCCAGGCATGCCGATTCCAGTCGTGATCACCGCGTTCGCTGACAAGTCCTTCACCTTCGTGATGAAGACGCCTCCAGCAACCTACCTGATCAAAAAAGCTGCTGCGATCACCAAAGGTTCGCCGAAGCCACATACCGACAAAGTCGGTACGCTGACCCGCGCACAAGCTGAAGAAATCGCTAAATTGAAAACCCCTGATCTGACCGCTGCCGACATGGATGCTGCTGTACGCACCATCGCTGGTTCCGCTCGTTCGATTGGTATCACGGTGGAAGGTGTTGTATAATGGCTAAGTTATCCAAACGTATCAAGGCTTTGAAAGCCAAAGTCGACCGTACCAAAGTGTACGCTTTCGACAACGCTGTCGCTCTGATCAAAGAGTGCGCAACGGCCAAGTTCAATGAATCGATCGATGTATCGGTACAACTGGGTGTTGATCCTAAGAAATCCGACCAAGTGGTGCGCGGCTCCGTCGTGCTGCCAGCTGGTACCGGCAAAACCGTACGCGTGGCTGTATTCGCGTCGGGCGAAAAAGCGGAAGCTGCCAAAGCAGCTGGCGCCGACATCGTTGGTATGGAAGACTTGGCTGAGCAGATCAAAGCCGGCGACATGCCTTTCGACATCGTTATCGCTTCGCCAGATACCATGCGTATCGTTGGTACCCTGGGTCAGATCCTGGGCCCACGCGGCATGATGCCTAACCCGAAAGTTGGCACTGTTACTCCTGACGTCGCTACCGCCGTGAAAAACGCGAAAGCCGGTCAAGTTCAGTACCGTACCGACAAATCCGGTATCATCCACGCTACCATCGGCCGTAAATCGTTCGCTGACGCAGATCTGAAGTCGAATCTGGTCGCACTGATCGACGCACTGAACAAAGCCAAGCCAGCATCGAGCAAAGGCGTGTACCTGCGCAAAGTTTCGCTGTCGTCGACCATGGGCGCTGGCGTCCGTGTTGACCAGGCTAGCCTGGCAGCTTAAGTAACAGAATCAAGTCCCACGCGCCTTCGGGCGCTGTGGGCGCATCTTTGGGCTGTCGGCCCGGTGTTCGCACCAGGCCGGCAGACAATCAAAGACCGTTGGGCCGACTGCGATGGCACATGCAGAAGGTTAATAGGCTTGCCGGCAACGGCAGGTGCCCAACGCAGATGGTGTACCCGAACAAGTTTTGTAGTCCTCATGCTGCGTGAATCCATCCGCTCAGTTTAGTACTTCTTGACTTCGGACGCCGTGTTCGAACCGATGCAAGGCGCTCAACCACTCGGTTGTGATTGCCGAACATCATTTAAGGAGGTTGACCGTGAGTCTCAATCTGAATGACAAAAAGGCCGTCGTCGCCGAAGTTTCCGCACAAGTAGCAAATGCGCAAACGATCGTCGTGGCCGAATATCGTGGCATCCAGGTTGGTCACTTGACGCAACTGCGTGCTAAAGCGCGTGCCCAAGGCGTGTACCTGCGTGTGTTGAAAAACACTCTGGCTCGTCGCTCCGTTGAAGGTACCGCATTCGCCAGCCTGGCAGATGCCATGACCGGCCCGTTGATCTACTCGATCTCGGCCGATGCCGTTGCAGCAGCTAAAGTCATCGCTGACTTCGCTAAAACCAACGACAAACTGGTCATCAAAGCAGGTAACTACGCAGGCAAGCCGCTGGATACAGCTGCTGTCACCGCGTTGGCGAGCATTCCTAGCCGTGAAGTCCTCATTTCGCAGTTGTTGGGCGTTATGCTGGCTCCGGTTTCGGGCTTTGCACGTGGTCTGGCTGCCCTGGCAGCGAAAAAAGGCGAAGGCGCCGAAGCTCCTGCAGAAGCAGCAGCAGAAGAAGCCCCAGCAGCCGCTTAATTGCGCGCGCTTTTTTCTCTCAGTACCAATCTGATGTAACTAACGTAATAAATTTAGGAGTTTCAAAATGGCAATTAGCAAAGACGATATCCTGGAAGCAGTTAGCGCCATGTCCGTAATGGACCTGAACGACCTGGTTAAAGCATTCGAAGAAAAATTCGGCGTGTCCGCAGCAGCAATGGCTTCGGCCGGTCCTGCAGCAGGCCCAGCAGCAGCTGCTGAAGAACAAACCGAATTCAACGTCATCCTTGACACCTTCGGCGCAAACAAAGTTGGCGTTATTAAAGCAGTTCGCGAAATCACCGGCCTGGGCTTGAAAGAAGCTAAAGACCTGGTCGATGGCGCACCAAAAACTGTGAAAGAAGCAGTGTCGAAAGCTGACGCTGAAGCAGCACAGAAGAAACTGGTAGAAGCCGGCGCAACCGCTTCGATCAAGTAATATCTGTACCGGCGGCAGTTAGCGCCCGAGTCAAAGTCTGAGGTTTCCCCTCGCAAGGGGGGAAATCCGACTTTGGCTCCTTTGTCGTCTGCATCGTATTTGTCATGTAGTTGTAGCAGCAGTTTTTATTCGATTCAAGCCGGAAAGCAGAGCCTTGAGGTTTCGTCTGTGTCACACGCAGCGGTGCAAACGAACACTTGCAAAACCTGAATTTTCTATCCTTTCTGTCACTCACGGAGTGTCCATGCACTACTCATTTACTGAGAAGAAACGCATTCGCAAATCATTCGCGAAGCGCGCCAACGTTCACCACGTTCCGTTCCTGCTGGCGACCCAGCTCGAGTCTTATCATAGCTTCTTGCAAGAGGACATAGCACCGTCCGGCCGCAAGAATGATGGCCTGCAGTCGGCTTTCACTTCGATTTTCCCTATCGTGTCGCACAATGGTTTTGCGCGTCTCGAATTCTTGTCGTACGTTCTGGGCGATCCTGCCTTTGACGTCAAAGAATGTCAACAACGTGGCCTGACGTTCGCGTCGCCGCTGCGCGCGAAAGTGCGCCTGGTGATCCTGGACAAGGAATCGCCAACCAAGCCCGTCGTCAAAGAGATGAAGGAACAGGAAGTCTACATGGGCGAATTGCCGCTCATGACGACCACCGGTTCGTTCGTCATCAACGGCACGGAGCGGGTTATCGTTTCCCAGTTGCACCGTTCGCCTGGCGTGTTCTTCGAGCACGACCGCGGCAAGACTCACTCGTCCGGTAAACTGCTGTTCTCCGCGCGTATCATTCCTTACCGCGGTTCGTGGCTGGACTTCGAGTTCGACCCGAAAGACATCCTGTTCTTCCGCGTCGACCGCCGCCGCAAGATGCCAGTGACGATCCTGCTCAAAGCTATCGGCATGTCGCATGAGCAAATCCTGGCGAACTTCTTCGTCTTCGACAATTTCAACCTGCGCTCCGAAGGCGCGGAAATGGAATTCGTCTCCGAGCGTCTGCGCGGCGAAGTGGCGCGTTTCGACATCGTCGACAAGTCGGGCAAGACCCTGGTGCTGAAAGACAAGCGTATCAACGCGAAACACGTGCGTGATATCGAAGCTGCCGGCATCAAGCACATTTCCGTACCGGAAGACTACCTGCTGGGCCGCGTATTGGCGAAGAACATCGTCGATGGCGATACCGGTGAAGTCGTCGCTTCCGCGAACGATGAGCTGACCGAAGACCTGTTGGGCCGCCTGCGCGACGCCAACATTTCCGAAATCCAGACCTTGTACACCAACGACCTGGATCAGGGCGCCTACATCTCGCAAACCCTGCGTATCGACGACACCGCCGATCAGATGGCTGCGAAAGTGGCGATCTACCGCATGATGCGTCCAGGCGAACCGCCAACGGAAGACTCCGTTGAAGCGCTGTTCAATGGCCTGTTCTACAACTCGGACCGCTACGACCTGTCGGCCGTGGGCCGCATGAAGTTCAACCGCCGCATTGGCCGCGATGAACTGACCGGCGCCATGACCCTGTCGAACGAAGACGTGCTGGCCGTGATCAAGATCCTGGTGGAACTGCGCAATGGCCGCGGCGAAGTCGACGATATCGATCACCTGGGTAACCGTCGCGTACGTTGCGTAGGCGAACTGGCCGAGAATCAATTCCGCGCCGGTCTGGTGCGTGTTGAGCGCGCCGTCAAGGAACGCCTCGGCCAAGCCGAAGCGGATAACCTGATGCCGCACGACCTGATCAACTCGAAGCCGATTTCGGCCGCGATTCGCGAGTTCTTCGGTTCGTCCCAGCTGTCGCAGTTTATGGACCAAACCAATCCTCTGTCGGAAATTACCCACAAGCGCCGCGTATCGGCTCTGGGACCCGGCGGTCTGACACGCGAACGCGCCGGCTTTGAAGTGCGCGACGTGCATCCGACCCACTACGGCCGCGTCTGCCCGATCGAGACACCGGAAGGTCCGAACATTGGTCTGATCAACTCGCTGGCTCTGTATGCCCGCCTGAATGAATATGGCTTCCTGGAAACCCCGTACCGCAAGGTCGAAGGCTCCAAGATTACCGATCAGATCGACTACCTGTCCGCCATCGAAGAAGGCCGCTACATCATCGCTCAGGCGAATGCGACCATCAGCGACGAAGGCATGCTGTCCGATGAACTGGTCTCGGCCCGTGAAGCCGGCGAAACCATCCTGGTCTCCCCGGAGCGCATCCAGTACATGGACGTGGCACCTGGCCAGATCGTTTCCGTCGCTGCCTCGCTGATTCCGTTCCTCGAACACGATGATGCGAACCGTGCATTGATGGGCGCCAACATGCAACGCCAGGCTGTGCCTTGCTTGCGTCCGGAAAAAGCGCTGGTCGGTACCGGTATCGAACGCACCGTTGCGGTCGACTCGGGCACCACCGTGCAAGCCTTGCGTGGCGGTATCGTCGATTACATCGATGCGGGCCGTGTCGTGATTCGCGTCAACGATGACGAAGCAACCGCTGGTGAAGTGGGCGTCGACATCTACAACCTGATCAAGTACACCCGTTCGAACCAGAACACCAACATCAACCAGCGTCCTATCGTGCAAGTGGGCGACCGTGTTGCCAAGCGTGACGTGATCGCCGATGGCGCATCGACCGACCTGGGTGAATTGGCGCTGGGCCAGAACATGACCGTGGCCTTCATGCCATGGAATGGTCTGAACTTCGAAGATTCGATCCTGATCTCGGAAAACGTCGTCAAGGACGACCGCTACACCTCGATTCACATCGAAGAGTTGTCGGTGGTGGCCCGTGACACGAAACTGGGCGCGGAAGAAATTACGCGCGACATCTCGAACCTGGCTGAAAACCAGCTGGCACGTCTGGATGAATCCGGTATCGTCTACATCGGCGCTGAAGTACAAGCCGGCGACACCCTGGTTGGTAAGGTGACGCCAAAAGGCGAAACCCAGCTGACCCCGGAAGAGAAGCTGCTGCGCGCGATTTTCGGCGAAAAAGCTTCGGACGTGAAAGATACGTCGCTGCGCGTGCCTTCGGGCATGATCGGTACCGTGATCGACGTGCAAGTCTTCACCCGTGAAGGCATCGTGCGCGACAAGCGTGCCCAGCAAATTATCGATGACGAACTGAAACGCTTCCGTCTGGATCTGAACGACCAGATGCGTATCGTTGAAGGCGATGCCTTCCAGCGTCTGGAAAAAATGCTGATCGGCAAAGTTGTCAACGGCGGCCCTAAAAAGCTGGCCAAAGGCGCCAAGATCACCAAGGATTACCTGGCCGATCTGGACAAATACCACTGGTTCGACATCCGCCCTGCGGACGACGATGCAGCGGTAGCGCTGGAAGCGATCAAGGAATCGATCAACGAGAAGCGTCACCAGTTCGATCTGGCCTTCGAAGAGAAGCGCAAGAAACTGACGCAAGGCGATGAGCTGCAACCAGGCGTGCAAAAAATGGTCAAGGTGTACCTGGCCGTGAAACGCCGCCTGCAGTCGGGCGACAAGATGGCAGGTCGCCACGGTAACAAGGGTGTGGTTTCCCGTATTGTTCCTGTGGAAGACATGCCATACATGGCCGACGGCACGCCAGCCGACGTTGTGCTGAACCCGCTGGGCGTTCCTTCGCGGATGAACGTTGGTCAGATTCTCGAGACTCACTTGGGCTGGGCTGCCAAGGGTCTGGGTATCCGCATAGGCGAAATGCTGAAGGCGCAAACCAAGGTCGAACAAGTGCGCAAGTACCTGACGACGATCTACAACGACAATGGCCGCGCGGAAGATCTGGATAACTTCGACGACGAAGAGATCATGAAGCTGGCGGAAAACCTGAAAAAAGGTGTTCCATTCGCCACGCCAGTGTTCGACGGCGCCAATGAAGAGGAGATCCGCCGCATGCTGGACCTGGCGTATCCGGACGACATCGCCAAGAACCTGGGCATGACCGCTTCGAAAAACCAGGTGACCATGTATGACGGTCGCACCGGTGAAGCGTTCGAGCGCAAGGTCACTGTCGGCGTCATGCACATGCTGAAACTGCATCACTTGGTCGATGACAAGATGCATGCGCGTTCGACCGGTCCTTACTCGCTGGTGACGCAACAGCCACTGGGCGGTAAAGCCCAGTTCGGTGGTCAGCGTTTCGGTGAGATGGAAGTCTGGGCACTGGAAGCGTATGGCGCGTCGTATGTCTTGCAAGAGATGTTGACCGTCAAGTCCGATGACGTGAATGGCCGTACCAAAGTGTACGAGAACCTCGTCAAGGGCGACCACGTGATCGACGCCGGCATGCCGGAATCGTTCAACGTGCTGGTCAAGGAAATCCGTTCGCTGGGTATCGATATCGACCTCGAACGCAACTAAACGACAGCACCCTGTCATTTGGTTTGGGAAACACAAAGCCCGGCTGGGAAACCACGCCGGGCAATGTAGTCTCAGGAATATAGAAATTTAATCACCTCTGGAGTGATACATGAAAGCACTGCTCGATCTATTCAAGCAAGTACAGACCAACGAGACCTTCGATGCAATCAAGATCGGTCTCGCTTCGCCTGAGAAAATCCGTTCGTGGTCCTACGGCGAAGTCAAGAAGCCGGAAACCATCAACTACCGTACCTTCAAGCCTGAGCGCGATGGCCTGTTCTGCGCCAAGATCTTTGGCCCGATCAAGGATTACGAATGCCTGTGCGGCAAGTACAAGCGCCTGAAACACCGCGGCGTGATCTGCGAAAAGTGCGGCGTCGAAGTCACCCTGGCCAAAGTGCGCCGCGAGCGCATGGGCCACATCGAGCTGGCCTCGCCGACCGCGCACATCTGGTTCCTGAAGTCGCTGCCGTCGCGTCTGGGCATGGTCCTGGACATGACCCTGCGGGACATCGAACGCGTGCTGTACTTTGAAGCATACGTCGTGACCGATCCAGGCATGACCCCGCTGAAGAAGTGCCAGATCATGTCGGAAGACGACTACGCCGCCAAGTACGAAGAGTACGGCGACGACTTCACCGCCTTCATGGGCGCCGAAGGTATCCGTGAACTGCTGCGCTCGATCGACATCCACCGCGATGCCGAAACCCTGCGCGTGGAACTGAAGGAATCGAAATCCGAAGCCAAGATCAAGAAATACGCCAAACGCCTTAAGGTGTTGGAGGCGTTCCAGCGTTCGGGCATCAAGCCTGACTGGATGATCATGGAAGTGCTGCCAGTGCTGCCGCCGGAACTGCGTCCGCTGGTACCGCTGGATGGTGGCCGTTTCGCGACCTCGGATCTGAACGATCTGTATCGCCGCGTCATCAACCGTAACAACCGTCTGAAACGCCTGATGGAGCTGCGCGCTCCAGAGATCATCACGCGCAACGAAAAGCGCATGCTGCAAGAAGCAGTCGATTCGCTGCTGGACAACGGCCGTCGCGGCAAAGCGATGACCGGCGCCAACAAGCGTCCGCTGAAGTCGCTGGCAGAGATGATCAAAGGTAAAGGCGGCCGTTTCCGTCAAAACTTGCTGGGCAAACGCGTCGATTACTCCGGTCGTTCGGTCATCGTCGTGGGCCCGCAATTGAAACTGCATCAGTGCGGCTTGCCGAAACTGATGGCGCTGGAACTGTTCAAACCATTCATTTTCAATAAACTGGAACTGATGGGTCTGGCTACCACGATCAAGGCCGCGAAAAAGCTGGTCGAGATTCAAGAGCCGGTCGTGTGGGACATCCTGGAAGACGTGATCCGTGAACATCCGATCATGTTGAACCGCGCACCTACGCTGCACCGTCTGGGTATCCAGGCCTTTGAGCCAGTCCTGATTGAAGGCAAGGCCATCCAGTTGCACCCGCTCGTCTGCGCCGCATTCAACGCCGACTTTGACGGTGACCAAATGGCGGTCCACGTTCCTCTGTCGATCGAAGCACAGATGGAAGCACGCACGTTGATGCTGGCATCGAACAACATCCTGTTCCCATCGAACGGCGAACCATCGATCGTTCCTTCCCAGGATATCGTGCTGGGTCTGTACTACGCGACCCGCGAAGCGATCAATGCGAAGAACGAAGGGATGATGTTCCCTGACGTGTCGGAAGTGATCCGCGCCTACGACAACAAGGAAGTCGAACTGACGACCCGCGTTACCGTGCGTATTACCGAATACCCGAAAAACGCCGAAACGGGCGAATTCGAGAAAACGGTAACCCGCTACGAAACGACGATCGGCCGTGCGATCCTGTCGGAAATTCTGCCTAAAGGCTTGCCGTTCTCCGTCCTGAACCGCGCGCTGAAAAAGAAAGAAATTTCCAAGCTGATCAACACGTCGTTCCGCAAGTGCGGCCTGCGCGCCACCGTGGTGTTCGCAGACAAACTGATGCAATCGGGTTTCCGCCTGGCGACACGCGCCGGTATCTCGATCTGCGTCGACGATATGCTGGTACCGCCTCAAAAAGTTACCCTGATCGCGACGGCCGAATCGGAAGTCAAGCAGATCGAACAGCAATACGCCTCGGGTCTCGTGACCGCCGGCGAGCGTTACAACAAGGTAGTCGATATCTGGGGCAAGACCTCCGATGAAGTCGGCAAGGCCATGATGGACCAGCTCAAAGTCGAAGACGTGATCCGCCGCGACGGCACCAAGTCGACGCAAGAATCGTTCAACGCCATTTACATGATGGCCGACTCCGGCGCGCGCGGTTCCGCAGCCCAGATTCGCCAGTTGGCCGGTATGCGTGGTCTGATGGCCAAACCGGATGGCTCGATTATCGAAACGCCGATTACCGCGAACTTCCGCGAAGGTCTGAACGTTTTGCAGTACTTCATTTCGACCCACGGTGCGCGTAAAGGTCTGGCCGATACGGCGCTGAAAACGGCTAACTCCGGTTACCTGACGCGTCGTCTGGTTGACGTGACGCAAGACTTGGTGGTGATCGAGGACGATTGCGGCACCATGAACGGCGCCGTCATGAAGGCACTGGTCGAAGGTGGTGAAGTCATCGAACCGTTGCGTGACCGTATCCTCGGCCGCGTGGTGGTGCATGACGTCGTCAATCCTGAAACCCAGGAAACGCTGTACGAAGCCGGCACCCTGATGGACGAAGACATGGTCGAAGAGATCGAGCGTCTGTCCATCGATGAAGTCAAGGTCCGCACGCCACTGACTTGCGACACGCGCTTCGGCCTGTGCGCCAAGTGCTATGGCCGCGATCTGGGCCGCGGCATGCTGGTCAACGCCGGCGAAGCCGTCGGTGTGGTGGCAGCGCAGTCGATTGGTGAGCCTGGTACCCAGCTGACCATGCGTACGTTCCACATTGGTGGTGCGGCATCGCGTGCAGCAGTGGCATCGTCGGTGGAAGCCAAGTCGAACGGTACCATCCGCTTCACGGCAACCATGCGTTACGTGACGAACGGCAAGGGCGCGCAAATCGTCATTTCCCGTTCCGGCGAAGTGCTGATTACCGACGACCATGGCCGTGAGCGTGAGCGTCATAAAGTACCGTACGGTGCGACCCTGATCGTCAAGGACGGCATGGTCATCAAGGCCGGTACGGCCCTGGCAACGTGGGATCCGCTGACCCGTCCGATCATTACCGAATACGCCGGTCAAGTGCGTTTCGAGAACGTCGAAGAAGGCGTCACCGTAGCCCGTCAGGTCGACGAAGTGACCGGTCTGTCCACCCTGGTGGCGATCGATGCGAAACGTCGCGGTTCGTTGACGAAAACGTTGCGTCCGCAAGTCAAGCTGATCAACGACGCGAACGAAGAAGTCAAGATCGCCGGCACCGAACACTCGGTGGCGATCGGCTTCCAGGTCGGCGCGCTGATCATGGTCAAGGACGGTCAACAGGTATCGGTTGGTGAGGTGCTGGCACGTATTCCTACCGAATCGCAAAAAACGCGCGATATTACCGGTGGTCTGCCACGTGTTGCGGAACTGTTCGAAGCGCGCTCGCCGAAAGATGCCGGTATGCTGGCGGAAGTCACGGGTACGGTTGCGTTCGGTAAAGAAACCAAGGGCAAGCAGCGTCTGGAAATCACGGACATGGACGGCAACAAGCATGAGTTCTTGATCACCAAGGACAAACAAGTGCTGGTGCATGACGGCCAAGTCGTGAACAAGGGCGAGATGATCGTGGACGGCCCGGCCGATCCGCAAGACATCCTGCGCCTGCTGGGTATCGAAGCGCTGGCACGTTACATCGTTGACGAAGTGCAGGACGTGTACCGTCTGCAAGGCGTGAAGATCAATGACAAGCACATCGAAGTGATCGTGCGTCAGATGCTGCGCCGTGTTCAGATCGTCAATGCCGGCGACACCAACTACATCGTTGGCGAGCAGGTAGAGCGTTCGGAACTGCTGGACGAGAACGATCGCATGGCCGTTGAGAACAAGATTCCAGCGACCTACGAAAACGTCTTGTTGGGTATTACCAAGGCATCGCTGTCGACCGATTCGTTCATCTCGGCGGCATCGTTCCAGGAAACCACCCGCGTGCTGACCGAAGCGGCGATCATGGGCAAGCGCGATGGTTTGCGCGGCCTGAAAGAGAACGTCATCGTCGGCCGCTTGATTCCTGGCGGTACGGGCCTGGCCTTCCACCGCGCACGCAAAGAAAAAGAAGCGTGGGAAGTGGAAGAGCGTCAAGCACTGCTGCTGGCCGAGAAAGCCTCGATGGCTGGCGAAGCTGCCGAAGCGTTGCAGGACATCGAAACTCAGCAACACCACGGCGACGAAGCGTAATTTGCGCTGCTAGCTGACAAGAACGGCACCTTCGGGTGCCGTTTTTTTTCGTCTTGAGATAAGTCAATCAGACCGCGTGGTCCGCATAGCCGTCGGGACGGATCAGCAGGCTCTTGATGCCGGCCAGTTGCGTGCAGCCGGGTTTGATGGTCAGCGAAGTGAGCCAGGCCGCGTCGAAACGATACGCTGGTGTCGCGTGGGCGGCATCGCCAACGGCCAGTTGCAGCCATTTTCCCGCATGCAGCAGTTCATGGATGCCCACGGCCGTGCCGTCGGCCAGACGCAGCAGCCAGTCGGGCACGCGCCGGCCGGTCCAGTCTGCGCTGCCGGTGCTCGCGTCAGCGCCCAGCGAGATGGGATAGCGCACGCCAAAGCCCGATAACTCGCTGGCCAGCGCGCGGTTGACGTCCGGCTGCGCCAGCATGTCGCTGATGGTGGCGCGCAGGGCCAGGGTACGCGCGTCAAAACGCGTCAGCATGGCCGTTTGCGCGAGGGTATTGTGCTGCACAGACAGGCCAACGGGATGGCGCTCCGCATGGTAGCTGTCGAGCAGGCTGTCCGGTGCATAGCCCTTGAGCACGCCGGCCAGCTTCCAGCCCAGGTTCATCGCATCCTGCATGCCCACGTTCATGCCCTGGCCGCCTGCCGGCATGTGGATGTGGGCGGCATCGCCGGCCAGGAAGACGCGCCCCTGGCGGTAGCGCCCGGCCAGCCGTGTTTCATCGCTGAAGCGCGACAGCCAACTGGCGTCATGCAGGCCGAAATCGTAGTCCGCGATGGTCGTGCTGGCTTGCGACAATTCCTCCACGCTGGCCGCTTCCGCTGCCGCGGGCTGGGGACGACGTGCATTCATGGTGATGACGCGGTGGCGGCCTTGCCCCAGCGGCACGATCATCAGGCTGCCGGCTGCGTTCGTCAGGGACAGCATGGGTGACGCGGGCGGATGGCGCAGCTGTACATCTCCCATGAGCATGCTGCAAGTGGCCGCCACGCCGTCGAAGGCGATGCCTGCCTGCTGGCGCACGAGGCTGCGACCGCCATCGGTGCCGACCAGGTAACGGGCACGCAGGCAGAAGGGGACGCCGTCATGCGTGCCGGCCACCGTGACGCCATCGTCATCCTGCTGTGTCTGTTCCACGAGTGCGCCGCGAACAATCGCCACGCCGTCTTCCAGCAATTGCTCTTCCAGCAGGCGTTCTGTCGTGCTTTGCGGCAGAAACAAGGTGTAGGGATGGGGCGTGTCGAAGCCGGAAAAGTCGAGCCGAGTATCGAGGCCCGCGTAATGGCCGCTGGAAAAGGACGTGCCCAGCGCAACAAAGCGCTGGTCCAGACCCCGCAAGCCCAGCATTTCCAGGGTGCGGCCATGGATGGTCAGCGCGCGCGAATGCGCGTTGCGTTGCGGTCGCCGCTCGAGGATGGCCACGCGGATGCCGGCCAGGCGCAATTCGCAGGCCAGGGTCAGGCCGACGGGACCGGCGCCCACGATGATGACTTCGATATCGCTATTGTGCATGTCACTCTCAATCTAACGTTGTTAGTCTACGCAAAATGGTAAACTAACGACGTTAGAGTTTCAAGGGAAATGACAGGAAAATGAAAATTCAACGCGAAGCCGTGGTGGCCAGGGCGCTCGAGTTGCTGGACGAAGTGGGTATCGAGGGCTTGACCATGCGTCGCCTGGCCGATGCGATGGGCATCAAGGCCGCTTCGTTGTACTGGCATTTTGCGAACAAGCAGGCTTTGCTCGATGGCATGGCCGACGTGTTGATCGAAGATGTGGCAAGGAACGTCGATGAGGGGGCGGGTTGGGATGCGCGGCTGCGCCAGGTGGCGGCGCAAATGCGCGCGGCGTTATCGGCCCGCCGCGATGGCGTGCACGTCTTTGGCGGTACCTATGTGATATCGGAAAATGTGTTTCGCGTCGCCGAAGCGTTAATCGGCCCGATGCGTGCAGCTGGGGCATCGGAGAAACTGGCCAGCTGGAGCGCATTTACGCTGCTATATTATGTGCTCGGTTTTGTCATGGAAGCGCAAGGCGCGGGACCGGGGAGCGCCGCCATGAATGCATTATCGAGCCGGCGCGCCGATTTCACGGCCATGGCGGCCGATAATTATCCGCACGTGCTCGCTTCTATGGATGCTATTTTTAATGCGGATATCGATGATCGTTTTGATGCGGGCCTCGATTTGATTATGATCGGCTTGCAGGAAAAAATTAAAACAAATCAGGGTATATAGAGTTAATCTGTCTGACAGCTGTGTATTTTTATTGTCGGGTATATTCGATCATTTTCCTTCTTTTGCCGCGTATTTTATTGTTGCCTTGTTCGCTTATAGTGAGCACTCACATTGGTTTCCCTCGTCGGCACCATTGTGGATCTGCCGTGGCCTGTCCGGCGATGCCGAGTGTCGCCAGCACTGCCGGCACTGGTCGCGGCCGGAACACGTGTTGCGCAAATGCCCGCTCATGGCCGGGCCACGCCAATTGTCAGTTTATTCATGCTAAGATTTGGCACATGATTGCCCAAGCCCTGTTTACCCCCGCTCAGCAGAAACTGCTGGGATTGTTGTTTGTCCGCGTGAATGAAGGCTTTCACTTGAACGAGATCATGCGCCTGACCGGCCTTGGCAGCGCGTCGGCGCAACGGGAACTGCGTCGCTTGCATGAGTCAGGCCTGATCACGTCGGAGCGGATCGGCAATGTGCGGCGCTTCTGGCCCAACAAGGAAAGCCTCGTGTATCCGGAATTGAGCGGACTGGTGCAGAAAACTTTCGGCATCGTTGGCGTCCTCAGCATGACTCTGGCGCCCTTGCGCGACCAGTTGCACCTGGCATTCGTGTCGGGTGCCACGGCGAAGGGACAGGACATGCCTGGCAGCGCCATCGATTTGCTGCTGGTGGGTGAAGAAGCCAATTATGGCGATCTGTTGACGGGATTGGCGCCGGCCGAGCGAACCTTAAGGCGTAAAATCAATCCCAACTTATATACGCTGGCCGATTATCGCCGGCGTCTGCGTGAAGGCCAGCCATTCCTGCTGCAGGTATTACAGCAGCCAAAGTTGTTTGTCATCGGCGATGAATCGCAATTGCATGCGCTGGCATTGCCAGATTCCTCAATGCAAGCGATTGGCACGCCATCTGTATTCTGAAAGCCGGGCCTGGCATTCAATTTCTGATGCATGAAATTGTTGACCAGAATAATATCTGAGGCGGATTGATCGTATGATGAATAAACTGCAGGCTTTCGGTTTGATTGTTTCTCAGGCGGTGCGCGGAGAATTAACGTTTCCCACGAGTGTTAATTCCGCATTGCAATTGCAATTGGCCCTGGCTGAACCGGACTGCCATATCGACCATGCGATCAAACTGGTATTGGCCGAGCCCTTGCTGGCCGCGCGCACGGTCGCGCTGGCCAACTCGGCCGTGTACAGCCGCGGCGATGCGCCACCCGTGACCAGCGTGCGCGCCGCTGTCATGCGCATGGGTTACCGCAATCTGTATGCGCTGGTGGCGGCCATGGTGGTGCGCCAGTTCGGCAGCAAGATCATCGACCCCATCCTGCGCCAGAAGGCGACCCAGCTGTGGGAGCACACGGCGCACGTGGCGGCGCTGGCGCACGTGCTGGCCCGCCGCGTGACGCACGTCGATGCCGACACGGCGCTGTTCGCCGGTATCGTGCATGAGGTGGGCGGTTTTTACCTGCTGTCACGTGCCGATGAATTTCCCGGCCTGCTCGACGACGATACGGATCACTGGATGGAGTCCGCCGAAGAGATCATTTCCCGCGAAGTCATGAAGAAACTGCTGATCCCGCTGGCCGTGAGCGAAGCCATCGAAGGCTTGCGCGATGGCTTGCTGTCCATCCCGCCCGACTCCCTGCTCGATACCTTGTTGTTGGCTAAGCAACTGTCGCCCGTACCGTCGCCCTTGCAGGTGACGTACGTGGAAATGCTCACGCCCTCCGATTCCGTCATCGATTTCATTATCGACAACGAGACCTTGCAAAGCATCCTGGCCGAATCGGCCGAGGAAGTGCGCTCGATGAGTGCGGCGTTGCTGGTGTAGCTGGAAACGCCAGCGGCAAGAAAAACGGTAGCGCCATCGAGGTGCTGCCGTTTTGTTTTCAGGCGCCGCCGCTTATTTCTGCTGCGCGATCCACCGGTCGACCTTGGCTTCCAGCAGTTTCAGGGGCAGGGTGCCGTCGCTCAGCACGACTTCGTGGAACTTCGGCAGGCTGAACTTGTCGCCCAGCGCCAGTTGCGCGCGCTGGCGCAGTTCGACGATTTTCAGCGAGCCGATCTTGTAACCCAGCGCCTGGCCCGGCCAGGCCATGTAGCGTTCCGTTTCGCTTTTCGCCACGGCGTCATAGCCGAGGGTGTCGCGCATGTACTTGATCGTTTGCTCGCGTGTCCAGCCCTTGGTGTGCAAGCCCGTGTCGACCACCAGGCGCACGGCGCGCAGCATCTCGTCGTTCAAGTGGCCGAAATACTGGGCCGGATCGTCGAACAGGCCCATTTCCTTGCCCAGGGTTTCCGCATATAGGGCCCAGCCTTCCGTGAAGGCATTGTTGCCGCCGAAGCGGCGGAAGTTCGGCAAATCCATCTCTTGCACCAGCGCCAGGTGGAAATGGTGGCCAGGCTTGCCTTCGTGCAGGAACAGCGTGGTCATGCCCGTGTCGCCATACAGTTTCGGATCCGTGACGACGGACCAGAACACGCCAGGGCGCGAACCATCGGCGGCCGGCGCCGTGTAGTGGTCGGCGGCCGTGTCGCGGCTCAGTTCAGGTTCCAGGCGCAAGTCCAGCGGCGCCTTCGGCACCAGGGTAAACAGGGCGGGCAATTTGCTGTCTAGCAGCACGTTCAGCTTGCGATAGACGTCGAGCACTTCCTGCTCCGTCTTGAACGGGCGGAATTTTTCCTGCTGCGACACCCACACGGGCAAGCCGGCGGCCGGGCCGTTGTAGCCCATCTTCGGGCCCACGATCGCATATTGTTCCTGGATGCGCGCCACTTCCTTCAAGCCGATGGCGTGGATCTGCTCCGGTTTCAGATCCGTGGTGGTGCTGCTGGCCACGCGCGCCTGGTACCAGGCAGCCCCATCGGGCAGGGCGCTCCAGCCGCTGCTCGCGCGGCTGGCTGGCAGGTAATCGCGTTCCATGAAGGTGGACAGGCGCTGCAGCGCAGGCATCAGCTTGGCTTCGATGATGACGGTGTAGGTTTGCGTCAGGCGCGCCTTGTCCGCGTCGGAAAAGCTGGCCGGCAGGTTCTTGACGGGCGTGTAATAGACGCTGTCCTGCGGCGTGGCGCTGACGAGCTTTTTAAATTGCGGCAAGGCCGATTCCGTCAGCGCCTTCGGCAGCACGATGCCTTTTTGCATGCCGACGCGCATATTGGCGATGGCCTGGTCTATCCAGCCCGGCAACTGGCCGATACGGCTCAGGTAAGCGTCATACTCCTTGACGGTGGTCAAAGGCTGCGATGCCTCGCCACCCGCATAATTGGCCAGGGTGACGGGCATGCTGTCCATCTGGTTCAAGGGCAGCAGGTATTCGGGGAAGCGCTCGAAGCTCAGCGCCGTGGCCAGTTCATAGTCGAGGATATCGTAGTTGATCTGGTCCTGGTGCGACAGCTGTGCGCGGGCAATGCTGCGCAGGGTCTTCTGGTACTGGCGGTACAGCGCGAACTGCTTTGCCCGCGCGGCAGGGACGATGGCTGAACCGAGCTGGTCGTCAAAACGGTTGTCGCCGCTCTCTGTGGCGTTGATCGGCTCGAAACGGGCCAGCGCATCGTAGTACTGATCGGCCACGACCTGCAACCGCTGCTTGGCTTGCGGCGCGCTGACGGCCACGCTTTTGGCTGCGGGCTGGGCAGCTTGCGCCATGGGCGCGTAAGCAAGCAACAGGGAGATGGCCAGGGTGCCGAGGGTGCCGGCGGCAAAACGATGCTTCATGCGCGATGTCCTTTGTAAGGAGGGTATGAACGGAGGCTTAGCGAGGTCGGGGTGGCCGGTCGTGAGGAACAGCCGGGGCGTAAGCATACGCCATTGCCCAGTACGTTTGGATAAATTGTGCGGGAGGAATGTTGCTATTTGTCTGCCGGCGCGAGCAAGGCTTTCATCGCCTGCCAGTGCTGGCTGGCCAACGGGACGCAGGCGGGGCAGGGCGTGGCGGCGATCAGGCTGCGGATCTGCTGCGCGCGCGCCGCCGTTTGCGGGTGCGAGGAAATCCAGCCCGGCACCTTGGCCTTGTCCTTGTTATCGAGCTTCTGGAAAAAGCGCAGCATGCCGTCGGGGCGGATCTGCGCGCGCTGCAAGGCCAGCAAACCGAGGCGGTCAGCTTCCTCTTCCATGTCGCGGCTGAAATACAGGGTGCCGGCCTGGTGCGCCAGCATGGCGGCCACGGCGCTGATGTCGCCGATAGTCACGCCCACCAAGGCGCCCCAGCCCAGGCTGCTGATCATTTGCCGCAGCGAATGGCGCTGCTCCACATGCTGCACTTCATGCGCCAGCACGCCAGCCAGTTCGCCCGGATCGGCTGCCTGGCGCAGCAAGCCCGTATGCACGACGATGATGCCGCCTGGCATGGCAAACGCGTTGACCGTATCGTCCTGCTTGACCAGCCAGCGGTACTGGTAGCGCGAACCGGCCGTCAGCTTGCGGCCAATTTCCTGCACCGTCTGCTGCGCCACGCCGCTCTCGCTGATGCCGCCCTGCGCGCGCACTTGCGCGAGGGCCAGCTCGCCCAACTGCTTTTCCGTCGACAGGGGTATCCATCCCGCCAGCGCGCCGACGGCATGGCCGCCTTGCCACCACAGCAGGGCGGCCGCGACGACGGCCGCGCCCGTCAAACCGGCCAGCCAGCCCGACACTTGCCGCCGGTTGCGCTGGCGTTCGCCCCACAAGCGCTGCAATTGCGGCTGCAGCGCCGCCGGCGCTTCTTTTAACACGATGGCGATGTCGCTCGCCGTCAGCGGTTGCAACGACGCTTGCCGGCCTTGGCCATCGAGCCAGTTCAGGAACAGTTCCGGTCCATCGACACCGCCCACGCTGACAACCAGCTGCGCCACATCGACGCCATGGCCGGGCGCATCGATGGCCAGCTGCGCACCGAAAAAATGCGCGCTGACGGCCGTGCCGGCCGGGCAGCCGTCGGGGCCGGTCAGCAGTGCCTGGAAGGGTGTCATGCCGCCGCCTCGGCAAAGCGGCTTTCGTACAGGGCCGCCATCAGGTCGGACTGGCTGATGATGCCGGCCAGGCGCTCTTCATCGTCGAGGATGGGAATATGGTGGTAGCCGGCATCGGCCATCAGGGGGACCAGGTCGATGATGGGCGTGCCCAGGCGGGCCGTGTGCGGCGACGGCGTCATCAGCTGGCCCACCACTTCCGGCTTGTCGCTGTGGGACAGGCCGCTGCGCTGCAGCAAGCCGCGCAGGCGCTGGCGCATGCCCTGATAATCGTCGAGGCCGCCATGGCGCAGGAAATCCGTCTGCGTGATGATGCCGATGACGCGGCGCGCCCGGTTCAGCACGGGCAGGGCGCCCACCTGGTGCTCGCGCATGGTGCGCCAGGCCACATCGAGCGGCGTGCCGAATTCCACGCTGAGCACGTCCTTCGACATGATGTCGGCGCAGGTGACGACGCCGAAGCGGCGCTGGTAGGCGCGCATTTCCGTCTGCAGGAAGATCGCTTGCAAATCGTCGCGGCTGATGTCGAGCACTTCGCTGTGCTGGCGCAAGACGGCATCGAGGTCGTCCGGCGAAAAGCCCAGGCGATTGCTGGGTACGTCATCTTTGGTGGCGTGCGGATGCGGCGCGACCAGTTGCTGGATGTGCGGGTAGCGGCGCCCCGTCAGGTTGTTGTACAGCACGGCGCAGGCGACCAGCACGGCGGAATTGAACAGCACGGTGATGAAGACGAATTCAAAGCCGGCCGCATGCACGCTGGCGCCGCCGACCACGGTAGTGAGCGCCACGGCCCCGCCCGGCGGATGCAAACAGCGCAGGGCAAACATGGCGCCGATGGCCAGGCAGGCGGCCAGCGCCGCCACGCCCACGCTCGATCCCAGCCATTTGACGCAAGCCATGCCGACCAGGCCGGAGACGACGTTGCCGCCCACCACGGACCACGGTTGCGCCAGCGGGCTGGCCGGCAGGCAGAACAGCAATACGGCCGAGGCACCCATGGGCGCGATCAGGTAGACGCTGGCGCTGTCGGGGGCCAGCAGGAAATGGCAGATGAGTCCGGTCAGCAGCAGGCCGCAGATGGCGCCCGCGCAGGCGCGCAATTGTTCGCGGCGGCTGCCGTTGTTCGGTTGCGGCAGCCAGCGTGCCAGGAAAGAAGTCGTCATGGGGAGGGCGCGTTCGGGCCGCGTTGCTCTGTGTGAGCCCGATATTATCCCATGCGTTCCATTTCGCTGCCTGCGGGCATTAATCCTCGGCGCAGACGGCTTGCAAGCCGTGCCGCGCCAGCAAGTTCCTGACGGCCGCGATGGCGGACGGCGCCGGTTTGCTGCTGGCGCAGGCATAGATGTCATTGAGGACCAGCGCCGCATCCTTGCCCGTGACGGCGGCCATCAGCTCGGCCAGGTTGCGGTCGGAAAAGTGTTCATACAGCAGGGCCAGTACGGCGAAATACGCCGTGTCTGGCATGCCGCCGGGATAGGCACTGCATAGCATGCGCGCGGCGCCGGACAATGTCGGGGGCAGGGTATCTGGCATGCTCAAGCGGCTTCTCCTTGGCGTGCTTATACGTTTTTCGCATAAGCACAGTGTAATTAAATGGTGGATATTTCCTACAGGTACGCATATTCTAGACAATCACGCCCGCTGGCAGCTGTTCAGCTGGCCTCACGATTTTTCTCAGGAGTCCCGCATGCGCCTTTCTATTTTCTTTGCCAGCCTGCTGCTTGCCGGCACCGCCGTTGCCGCCGCCCCCACACCGGCTAACCCTGTCGCCACGCCGCACTTGCCGTACAACGCGGCGGCCGACGCCAAGGCCGACGTGGCCCGCGCGCTGGCCGAAGCCAAGGCGGCGCACGTGCCAGTCTTGCTGATCTTTGGCGCCAACTGGTGCGAGGATTGCCGCGCGCTGGACAAGGCATTGAAGGAAGGCAAGAACGCCGAGTTGATGCAACAGCAGTTCAAGGTCGTCAAGGTCGACGTGGGTAACTTCGACCATAACCTTGACGTGGCGCAAGCCTATGGCAATCCGCTCAAGAAAGGCATCCCGGCTGCCGTGCTCGTATCGAGCGACAACAACCAGGTGCTGTACGCCACCAAGGGCGGCGAACTGGCGAATGCCCGTCGCATGAGCGAGAGCGGTATTTATGACTTCTTCAAGCAAGCGGCAAGCGTGAAAGCGCCGGCGATGTAATCTCTTCGAGCTTGAAGACGCTGACCACCTGCGCCAGGCGGCCGGCCTGATCCTGCAAGGACTGGGCCGCCGCCGCCGCTTCTTCCACCAGGGCCGCGTTTTGCTGGGTGGCGTCATCCATCTGCGTCACCGTGGCATTGACTTGCGCGATGCCCTGGCTTTGCTCCTGACTGGCCGAAGCGATTTCTCCCATCAGGTCGGCGACTCGTTGCACAGAGACGACGATGTCCTGCATGGTGGCGCCGGCCGAGTCGACCAGCTTGCTGCCCGCTTCCACCTTGCTGCCCGAATCGACGATCAAATCCTTGATTTCCTTGGCCGCCTGGCTTGACCTCTGTGCCAGATTGCGCACCTCGGTTGCCACCACGGCAAAGCCGCGCCCCTGTTCGCCCGCGCGGGCCGCCTCGACGGCAGCGTTCAGGGCGAGGATATTGGTTTGAAAGGCAATCCCGTCGATCACGCCGATAATGTCGGCGATCTTGCGTGAACTTTCCGTAATCGCGCCCATCGTCTGCACGACTTGTCCGACCACTTCTCCGCCTTTGACGGCGTGACTCGAGGCCGACACCACCAACTGGTTTGCCTGACGCGCGTTGTCCGCGTTCTGTTTTACGGTCGATGTCAGTTCTTCCATGGCGGCCGCCGTCTCTTCCAGGCTCGACGCCTGGGCTTCCGTGCGCGCCGACAGGTCCAGGTTGCCCGACGCGATCTGGCTCGATGCGCTGGCAATCGACCCGGTACTGTCGCGAACTTCGCGTATCGTCACGTTCAGCGACGCGACGAAGCGATTGAAGGCGGCGGCCAGCGCACCGACCTCGTCTTCCGATTCCACGGGCATGCGGCGGCTCAGGTCGCCATTCCCGCTGGCGATCTCGCTGAGCATGTCGGCAGCCCTTGCGACGGGGGCGGCGATGGCGCGGCTGATGACATAAATGATGAGCAGGGCAATGCCGCCACCGACCAGGCCGGCGATCAGCGCGGCGATCAGGGCCTAGCGCGTGACATTGCCCAGCACTTCCGCTTCCGGCACTTCCGCCATCACATACAGATTCAGTTCCGGCACGAAGGAGGCGGCGACGAACTGGCGTCCCGCGGGCGCGGCATAGATGGCGTACGCGTATTTGTTGCCTGTCAGCAGGCTCTTGCTCAGGGGATCGCTAAAGCCCGGCAAATCCTTGAGTTGATGCTTGCCATCGGCCAGGGCCGTGTCGCGGTGCACCAGCAGCACGCCATTCGCGCGTGCCAGATAGACATGGCCCGTCTGGCCGATCTTGTAGCTGCGGATGGTGTCGGCCAGCGCATTGATGGACAGGCCCAGGCCGGCCGCGATCTGTTTGCCGCCCGCCGTCTGGCCACGCGCATTCAGATACAGCATCAGGTCGCTGGAGTTTTCCGCCTTGTCGATGTCGAGCGTATAAGCCTTGTCGCCGGCCAGCAAGCCATAAAACCACTGGTCCGCGGCCTGGTTCTTGTCCAGGGTGCGCAACAAGCCTTCGGTGGTGAAATACTTGCCCGTGCTGGCCGAGGCCCAGTTGATCGAGGCGGCCTTGTTCTTTTCCTTGAGCACGCTGGCGTAGCGCTGGAAGGTGGCGATCCCGCTGTCGGGCAAACCAGCATCTTCCCAGTCTTGCAGATAGATATCGTTGGCCATGGTCTGCACCACGGACAGGGGCTGGCTGATCTGGCGCAGCACGTCGTTACGGATCTCGCCCACCTGGGCCGGCAATTCCTGGCTGACGACGCGTTCGCGCACGTAATCGCTGCTCATGCGTACGCTAAGGAAAGACGAGATCGTCATGAAGAGCAGCAGGCACAAGCCCATGCTGAACAGGAGTTTTTTCTGGATGGAGAGGCGGCGGAGCAGAGACATGGAAGACCTTGTGCGATGGCCTGCGCAAGAGGAAGAAAAGCGGGCAGGCAAGGGGACAGTATACCGGCCGCGCAGCGCGTCCCGCCTCACCATTGCTGCTTTTCGTTCATTTATGTTGCATTGCAGCAACGCGATTTTTCACCTCCGCCTGGCATGGCCGGAAAACGCCTCAGGCAGGCAAGCCGTGGGCGATCAATTCCAACGGTAATTCCGTGCTGCACTTGATTTGCTCCATGGAAAAAGCGGACGACACGCCCGTCAATTGCACCGCTTTGATGAGCTTTTTATAAAACGTGTCATAACCCTTGATATCGGTGGTGACGACTTTCAGCAGGTAGTCGATGTCGCCGCTCATGCGGTGAAATTCCTGTACCTCGGGCAAGACGATGACGGCGGCGGCGAAGCGGCGCAGCCATTTTTCATCGTGCTGGCCCGTGCGCACGCTGACGAACACCGTCACGGGCAAGCCCACTTTTTGCCGGTTGACGATGGCCACGCGGCTTTCGATATAGCCCTCTTCCTCCAGGCGCTTGACCCGCTTCCAGCACGGCGTGCTCGACAGGCCGATCTTCTCGCTGAGGGCGGCGATCGACAAGGTGCCGTCCTGCTGCAGGGCGGCCAGGATGGCGCAGTCGAATTTGTCGAGCTGAGTACTTGGTGAATTCATTTTTTTATTCCGTGTTTTGTGGCATGAACATGCTGCATGGTACCTTGTTTGAAGTATTTTTTGGCATATCTTCACGGGAGCAGGCCGGTAGACTATCCATACGTACCAGCCGCCTGCGCTGTGCCCTTTTTATAGAATACTCAGACTGCCATCATGAAAGAAATCTACCTCGACAGCAATGCCACCACTTGCGTGCTGCCCGCCGCCGTTGCCGCCGCCCGGCAAGCGATGGAGCAGGGTTATGGCAATCCCAGCAGCACCCACGCGACGGGGTTGCAGGCCAAGGCCATGATGGATGGCGTGCGCCGGCGCGCCAGCGACCTGCTGGGCGTGGGCGACGGCCGCTTGATGTTCAACAGCGGCGCCACCGAAGGCATCCAGACGGCCGTGCTGTCGGCCCTGTGCGCGCTGCGCGAACGGCGCGATGCCGGCAAGCGCATCGGCAGCCTGCTGCTGTATGGCGCGACCGAGCACAAGGCCGTGCCGGAAAGCCTGGCGCACTGGAACCGGCTCTTGGGCTTGAACCTGGAAGTGCGCAAGCTGCCCGTCGATGCGCAGGGGCGCCACGATCTGCAGGCGCTCGGTGCGCTGATCGGCGACGCGGCCATGCTGTGCACGATGGCGGCGAATAATGAAACGGGCGTCGTCAGCGACTTGTCCGCCATCGCCCAGCTGCTGCAGGAACGCGGCGCCGATGCCTACTGGATGGTCGATTGCGTGCAGGCGCTGGGCAAGCTGAAACTGAACCTGGCCGCCACGCGCATCGATTACGCGCCGTTTTCCGGCCACAAGCTGTATGCGCCCAAGGGCATCGGCATGCTGTACGTGCGCGCCGGCGCGCCTTTTACGCCCCTGATGATGGGCGGCGGCCAGGAAGCGGGCCTGCGCTCGGGCACGGAAAACATGGCCGGCATCGCCGCCCTGGGCGCCGTGCTGGCCGCGCTCGACGATGGCAAGACCTTCCGCAGCCACGCCGACCTGGCCGCGTTCCGCGAGCAGCTGGTGGCCAGCCTGGAACGCGCTTTCCCCGGCATCGTTTTCAATATGCCGTTTGACTTGTCCTTGCCGACGACGCTCAATTTTTCCGTGCCGGGACTGTCGTCGAAAGAACTGCTCGACCTGTTCGACGCGGCGCGCGTGCGCGTCAGCTCGGGCAGCGCCTGTTCCGCCGCCAAAGCTCTCCCCAGTTATGTCCTGGAAGCGATGCACGTGCCGCAATGGCGCGCCAGCTCGGCCATTCGTTTGTCGTTCGGCCCCCTGATCGATGCGGCGACCATTACCGCTGCCTGCGCGCGCATCGAGCGTTGCGGCGAGGCCTTGCGCAGCAGTTGTTTGCTGCCGTCAGTGCTGGCGTCATCGCCGCAGGACGGCGCGCAGGACGGCGTAATCCAGCTGAGCGTCGATGGCCAGTGCACCTGGTTGCTCAGCGACGCTGCCAGCGCCAGCTGCGTCGTCATCGATCCCGTCGCCGCGCTCGTGCCGCGCCTGGCGGCCTTCATCCGCTGCCAGCATTTGACCTTGCGTGCCATCGTGCACACGACGGCGCCAGCCGACCATGGCGTGGCGCGCCTGTCGCTGCTGCAGGAACTCGCCATCGAACAGGTGGGCCGCATCGATATCGACGGTGAGCTGTCACTGGGCCAGCAGCGCCTGCTCCGCGTCGAGTGTGGCGAAAACCATGTGTATGTGCTGGGGCAGCGCTTCGCTTTTATCGGTACCCTGGCGCCCGAGGCGCTGACGCCCTTGCTGGATGCGGCGCTGGTGACGCAAGATACCGTGCTGTGCGCCGCATGCGACGACGGCAGCATTTGCGCTACCGTGCGCACCGTGCGGGACGGCATCGTGCCGGCCGCCGAATTGCAGCTCGATGCGGCCGCCTTGCCCGCCTTCCTGCGCCAGCATCCCGATGCCATCCTTGTCGACGTGCGCGAAGCGTATGAACACGCGGCTTGCGCCGGCACGGTATTCGAGGGCTGCGAGGTGCGCAGCGTACCGCTGAGCCGTCTGGCGGGACAGGTGGCCGCATGGTTGCAGCAGCCGCAGCGTCCGCTGGTCTTTTTCTGCCGTAGCGGCAACCGCAGCGCGCGCGCCGCCGCCTGCCTGCGCCGTCTCGGTCATGGCGCGGCATGGCAACTCAACGGCGGCATGGCAATGGCGGAGGCGACGCGTCACCCGCTGGCCATCGCTGCATGAGCTGCTTGAATTTTCTTCCTTGAAATATTGCACCGTGCCATCATTGGCACGGTGCTGCTACGCCTTTCCCTCCGTTCATTTCCTCCAGGCATTTTTCTCCCGCTTGACGCGCTGATTTCTTTGCCGGTACGCCCCTAAAGCGCCGGGTATGTACGCTAGCGCACGGTCTTGCGCGCAGGGCGCCCCTACGATGAAGTTCAGAAAATCTCCCTATACCCTGAGATTCGTCGCAACGCTCCGGCGCTTCGCTTTCCGTCTTCGCCAGTGTCCGATCGTGTTCTTCCAGACTGGGCCAGCGTGACGGCGGCCGCTGGCTGCCTGCGCGCACCTAGCGAGGCCAAGTTGAAAGAGTACACCGCAGTCGTCACGCAGCAGATCAAGGAACAGATTTCCAAAGTCAAGGAAATCTTCCGCGACCATTCCTTTGCACCGGACACCTTCGACGCCGCGCGCGACGATGCCTTGCCCCTGCGTTCCGAATTATTCAGCGCCATGCAGATGGCCGCCCACGGCAAGCACGTGGCCGCCGGCCATGCGGTAGGGCGGCATCACGGCCGCGACCGCCTGCTGGCGCGCCTGGCCGACAATGCGGCCCTGATCACGGCCACCGTCAACGAGCTGACGGCGACCGTCAAAAGCGGGCGCCAGGTCACGCCAGCCTCGGAATGGCTGCTCGATAATTTCTACCTGATCGAAGAGCAGATCCGCACCACGCGGCGCCACTTGCCGAAGAACTACAGCAAGGAGCTGCCACGCCTGACCTCCGGCGCGGACGCGGGCTGCCCGCGCGTGTATAAAATTGCGCTGGAAATCATCTCGCACGGCGATGGCCGCGTCGACCTGGAAAACCTGTGCCACTTCGTCGAGGCTTACCAGGACGTGGCCACCTTGACCCTGGGTGAACTGTGGGCCGTGCCCATCATGCTGCGCCTGGCTCTGATTGAAAACCTGCGCCGCGTCGCCGTGCGCGTGGCCGATGACCGCATGCAGCGCGACCTGGCCAATACCTGGGCCGACCAGATGACGGACATCGCCGAGCGCAATCCCAGCGGCTTGATCCTGCTGGTGGCCGACATGGCCCGTTCGAACCCGCCCATGACCAGCGCCTTCGTGGCCGAATTGTCGCGCCGCCTGCAGGGACAAAGTTCCTCGCTGACCCTGGCGCTGTCGTGGCTGACGCACAAGCTGGCCGAGTCGGGCCTCACCATCGAGCAGCAGATCCAGTCCGAAATCGGGCAGCAGGCGGCCGACCAGGTATCGATCGCCAACAGTATCGGCAGCCTGCGCTTTCTCGGCACCATGGATTGGCAGGAATTCGTCGAGACCATGAGCGTGGTCGAACAGACCTTGCGCCTGGACCCGGCCGGTACCTATAGCCTGATGGATTTCGCCACGCGCGACAGCTACCGCCACGCCATCGAACGCATCGCCAGGCGCAGCGCGCGCAGCGAAGTGGAAGTGGCCGAGATGGTGGTGCAGCTGGCGCACACGCACGGCAACGGCAATGATGCGCGGCGCGGCCACATCGGCTTTTACCTGGTGGGGCGCGGCGTGCTGGTACTGGAAAAGCAGGCCGGCGCCAGGCTGCCCTTCATCGAGGCGCTGCAGCATACGGCGCGCGCCGCGCCGCTGGCCGTCTACCTGGGCGCGATCTCGTTCCTGACCCTGGCGACGAGCGCGCTGCTGCTCGAACGCGCCGTGCGCCATGACGTGCAGGGCTGGCCCCTGGCGGCGCTGGGCGCGCTGGCGCTGCTGGGCAGCAGCCAGCTGGCCGTGGCCGTGGTGAACTGGCTGGCGACCCTGATGACGTCGCCGCACCCGCTGCCGCGCATGGATTACCAGGCCGGCATTCCGTCGGATGCGCGCGGCATCGTCGTGGTGCCGACCCTGATCTACAGTGAGGACAACGTGGCGGCCCTGTGCGAGGCGCTGGAAGTGCGCTATCTCGCCAACCGCGATCCGAACCTGCGCTTTTGCCTGCTGACGGACTTCGTCGACGCCGAGGCGCAAACGATGCCAGGCGACGACGCCTTGCTGCGCCAGGCGCAGGAGACTATCCGCAGCCTGAACGAGAAGTACCGCGTGGAGGGCGTCGCGTTCAAGGAAAACGGCGACCCGGCCGATCGCGAAGAGCTGGGCCATGTGGGGCCGTTCCTGCTGTTGCACCGTCCGCGCCTGTGGAATTCGCAGCAGAATGCGTGGATGGGGCAGGAGCGCAAGCGCGGCAAATTGTCCGACCTGCACGCGTTTTTGCGCGGCGGCGCGCGCGACAAATTCTCGCTGGTGGAAGGCGAGTTGCGCGGTCTGCGCACGGTCAAATACGTGATCACGCTCGACACGGATACGCAGTTGCCGCGCGACGCGGCGCGCGAATTCATCGCCACCATGATGCACCCGCTGAACCGTCCCGTGCTGGATGCGGCCGGCACGCGCGTGGTGGCCGGCTACGGCATCCTGCAGCCGCGCGTGGCCGTGGCGCTGCCCAGCGCGAACGCCTCGCGCTACGAACTGCTGTGCGGCGGCGAGCCGGGCATCGACCCCTACACGCGCACGGTCTCTGACCTGTATCAGGACGTATTTTACGAGGGCTCCTTCATCGGCAAGGGCATCTATGATCTCGACATGTTCGAGCGCGTGCTGGGCCAGCGCCTGCCCGACAATAAAATCCTCAGCCACGATCTGCTGGAAGGCTGTTACCTGCGCGCGGGCCTCTTGAGCGACTCGCAGCTGTACGAGGAATACCCGGCCCGCTACGACGCCGACGTGAGCCGCCGCCAGCGCTGGATACGCGGCGACTGGCAACTGGTCGGCTGGCTGCTGGGCCGGGTGCCGGGCCGCGCCGGCAAGCGCGAACGCAATCCCCTGTCGATGCTGTCGCGCTGGAAGCTGTTCGACAACCTGCGCCGCAGCATCGTGGCGCCTGCCACCACTTTATCCCTGCTGCTGGTGTGGGGCTTCCTGCCGCACGTGGCCTTCTGGAGCGCGGCCGTGCTGGCCATCATCTTCCTGCCGCCCGTCTTTTCGGCCCTCTACGATTTGCTGCGCAAACCGCGCGACACCCTGTGGCGCCAGCACTTGGCCGCCTTCGAGCGGCGCTGCGGCGTGCAGTTTTCGCACGCCATGCTGACCCTCGTCTTCCTGCCGTACGAAGCGTGGCTCAGCCTGGACGCCATCGTGCGCACCCTGTGGCGCCTGGGCGTCTCGCACAAGCATTTGCTCGACTGGCGCGCCTCGAACCTGCACACATCGTCAGGCTCGCAGACCGATAGCTGGCGCGCCATGTGGTGCTCGCCCGCGCTGGCGCTGGCCACCTTTGGCGTCTTGCTGGCCTGGCGCCCGGCAGCCTTGCCTGCCGCCGCCGTGGTGCTGCTGCTGTGGCTAGCCGCACCTGCCATCGCCTGGTGGATCAGCCGCCCCATCGAGCGGGCCGTGGCGCGCCTGTCGATGGAGCAGGGACGGTTCCTGCATGGCGTGGCGCGCAAGACCTGGGCGTACTTCGATACCTTCGTCGGCCCGGATGACCACTGGCTGCCACCCGATAACATGCAGGAGCATCCGAACCTGGTGGTGGCGCACCGAACCTCGCCGACGAATATCGGCCTGGCCCTGCTGGCCAATTTGACGGCTTACGATTTCGGTTACCTCACCCTGGGCCAGTTGATCGAGCGCAGCCGCGCTACCTTGCACAGCATGGGCGAGCTGGAACGCTTCCAGGGCCACTTCTATAACTGGTACGACACGCAAACGCTCAAGGCGCTGCAGCCGATGTACATCTCGACCGTCGACAGCGGCAACCTGGCGGGCCATCTGTTGACCTTGCAACCGGGACTGGTGGAACTGTACGACACTCCCATCATCGGCGCGCAGGTGGTGCAGGGCATACGCACGACGGCGCAGGTGCTGCAGGAATTTATCGCCGCCGAAGGCGAAGGCAAGGCCATGCGCGAGAGCATGCACTTGCTGCAGGCGCAGGCGGCACCCGCCAGCCTGGCCGAATGGCATGCTTATCTCGCCGCCGTGAATGGCGCGGCCGATGCGCTGTTGTCGCTGACCTTGCAAAGTGAGGACGGCGAACTGTCGATGTGGACGGGCGCCCTGGCGCGCCAGTGCCGCGCGGCGCTGGCCGAATTGCTGCAACTGGCGCCGTGGGCGGCCCAAACGGGTGTCGATGCGGCGTGGCTGCGCGTGCCGACCTTGCGCGAACTGGCCAACCTGGAAACGCCGGAAGACCTGCCTTCCGAGCTGGCCGCCTTGCTGGCGCAGGGCCGCGACCAGGCGGGCCGCCACATGCGCGACATCGCCCATGCGGCGGGCCAGGCGCGCGACTTTGCGCAGATCGAATACGGTTTCCTGTACAACCCATCGACAAAACTGCTGGCCATCGGCTACAACGTCAGCGAACGGCGCCTGGATCCCAGCTACTACGATTTGCTCGCTTCCGAAGTGCGCCTGGCCAGCTTTATCGCCATCGCCCAAGGCCAGCTGCCGCAGGAGCACTGGTTCGCCCTGGGCCGCCAGCTGTGCATGGTGGCTGGCCAGCCCGTGCTGCTGTCGTGGAGCGGCTCGATGTTCGAGTACCTGATGCCACTGCTGGTGATGCCGAATTATCCGAACACGTTACTTGACCAGACCTACCACTCCGTCATCGAGGCGCAGATCGATTACGGACGTCAGCGCGACGTGCCATGGGGGATTTCCGAGTCCGGCTACAACACGGTCGACGCCAGCCTGAATTACCAGTACCGCGCGTTTGGCGTGCCGGGGCTGGGCCTGAAGCGGGGTCTGGCCGACGACCTGGTGGTGGCGCCGTATGCCAGCATGATGGGCCTGATGGTCCAGCCGGAGGCGTCGTGCCAGAATTTGCAGCGCATGCAGGCGGCTGGCTACATGGGCCGTTACGGCTTTTTTGAAGCGATCGATTTCACCACGGCGCGCCTGCCGCGCGGGCAGGGCAGCGCCATCATCCGCTCCTTCATGGTGCACCACCAGGGCATGGGTTTTCTGGCCCTCAGCTATCTGCTGCACGACCGCCCGATGCAGCGCCGTTTCGAGTCCGATCCGCTGCTGCAATCGGCCTTGCTGGTGCTGCAGGAACGCACGCCGCAGGCTGGCGCGTTTTACTCGAACACGGCCGAACTGGCGGTGCTGCGCAGCGGCGCGCCCGAGCAGGCCATGCCGATGCGCATCCTCACGCAAGCCAACAGCGCCGTGCCGGAAACGCAGCTGCTGTCGAATGGCCGCTACCACGTCATGGTGAGCAATGCGGGCGGCAGCTACAGCCGCTGGAAAGACCTGTCCGTGACGCGCTGGCGCGAAGACTGCACGCGCGACAACTGGGGCAATTTCTGCTATCTGCGCGACCTTGACGATGGTGCCGTCTGGTCCACCATGTACCAGCCGACCTTGGCCGAACCGAAGAAATACGAAGTGATCTTTTCCGAGGGCAGGGCCGAGTTCCGCCGTGCCGACCATGGCCTCGACCTGTACACGGAAATCGTCGTCTCGCCCGAAGACGACATCGAAATCCGCCGCACGCGCATCAGCAATAATTCGAACCGCCAGCGGCGCATCGAGATCACCAGTTTTGCCGAAGTGGTGATGGCGCCGGCGGCGGCCGATGCTGCCCATCCCGCGTTCAGCAAGCTGTTCGTGCAGACGGAAATCCTCGCGCATGAAAACGCGATTTTATGCACGCGCCGGCCTCGCTCGAAAGACGAGCAGATGCCGTGGCTGCTGCATGTGATGACCGTGCACGATATCGAGCGCTACGAGGTATCGTTTGAGACGGACCGCGCGCGCTTCATCGGCCGCGGCAACACGGCGCAGCTGCCGCAGGCGCTGCAGGATAGTGGGCCGCTCAGTGGCAGCCACGGTTCCGTGCTCGACCCCATCGTGGCCATCCGCTACGTCATCACGCTCGAACCCGATCAGGCCATCACTGTCGACAGCGTCACCGGCATGGTCGAGCAGCGCGAGGCGGCGCTGCACCTGATCGACAAATACCAGGACCGTCACCTGGCCGACCGCGTGTTTGAACTGGCCTGGACGCACAGCCAGGTGGTGCTGCGCCAGCTGAACGCGAGCGAAGCGGACGCGCAGCTGTATGCGCGCCTGGCAAATGCCGTGATCTACCCGAATGCGGCCCTGCGCGCCGAGGCCAGCATCCTGATCAAGAACCAGCGCGGCCAGTCCGGCCTGTGGGCGTATGCCATTTCCGGCGACCTGCCCATCGTGCTGCTGCAGATACGCGACGCGGCCAATATCGAGCTGGCGCGCCAGATGGTGCAGGCACATGCCTACTGGCGGCTGAAGGGGCTGATCGTCGACCTGGTGATCTGGTATGAAGAGCAATCGGGCTACCGCCAACTGCTGCACGACCAGATCATGGGCTTGATCGCCTCGGGCATCGATGCGCAGGCGATCGACCGCCCGGGCGGCATCTTCGTGCGCCTGGCCGAGCAGATCGCCAATGAAGACCGCATCTTGCTGCAGTCGGTGGCGCGCGCCATTATCAGCGACCTGCGCGGCACCCTGGCCGAGCAGGTCAAGCGTCCACCGAGTCCCGTCCTGCGCATGCCGCCGCTGCTGCAGGATCCGGCCCGCGAGCATGGCGGCGTGCCGCACCGGGCGCCAAGGCGCGAGCTGATCCTGGAAAATGGCTTCGGCGGTTTCACGCCCGACGGCCGCGAATATGTGATCACCACGGGTGAAGAAAAACAGACGCCGGCGCCGTGGTCGAACGTGCTGGCCAATGCGCAATTCGGCACGGTGGTGTCCGAAGCCGGCCAGGCGTATACCTGGAGCGAGAATGCGCATGAATTCCGCCTCACGCCATGGCAGAACGACCCCGTGTCCGACCTGTCCGGCGAAGCGTTTTATGTGCGCGACGAGCAAACCGGCCAGTTCTGGTCGCCCTCATCCCTACCCGCGCGCGGCAGCGGCGACTACGTGACGCGCCACGGCTTCGGCTACAGCGTGTTTGAACACAGCGAGGGCGGCATCGCCACGGAATTATGCACCTATGTGGCGCTCGATGCGGCCGTCAAATACTCGGTGATCAAGGTGCGCAACGACAGCGGCGTGCCGCGCCGCCTGTCCGTCACCGGTTATGTGGAATGGGTGATGGCCGACCTGCGCGCCAAGTCCGGCATGCACGTGGCCACCGAAGTCGACACGATCAGCGGGGCCCTGTTTGCGCGCAATAACTACAACACGGAGTTTTCGGGCCGGGTCGGCTTTTTCAATACGGACGCCAGCATCCGTTCCATCACCTGCGACCGCAATGAATTCATCGGCCGCAACGGAAGCCTGGCGCAGCCGGCTGCCTTGCGCCGCGTGCGCCTGTCCGGCAAGGCGGGCACGGGGCTGGATCCGTGCGCGGCGATCCAGGTGCCGTTCGAACTGCAACCGGGGCAGGAGCGCGAAATCGTCTTCATCCTCGGCGTGGGCGGGCGCCGCAATGCCGACGCCAGCACCATGGTGCAGCGCCATGCTGGCAAGGAAGCGGCCCGCGGTGCGCTCGATGCCGTGCGCGCGCACTGGGACAGCACCCTGGGCGCCGTGCGCATCGAGACGCCCGATCCATCGCTCGATGTGATCGCCAATGGCTGGCTGATGTACCAGACTATCGCCTGCCGTTTGTGGGCGCGCAGCGGCTATTACCAGTCGGGTGGCGCCTACGGCTTCCGCGACCAGCTGCAAGACGCGATGGCGATGATCCACACGGCGCCGCAACTGCTGCGTGGCCACCTGCTGCTGTGCGCGGCGCACCAGTTTGTCGAAGGCGACGTGCAGCACTGGTGGCATCCGCCATCGGACCGGGGCGTGCGCACGCATTGCTCCGACGATTACCTGTGGCTGCCGCTGGCCGCCTGCCGCTATGTGATCGCCACGGGCGACGTCAATGTGCTGTCGGAAGTGGCGCCCTTCATCGAGGGACGGGCCGTCAAGCCGGAAGAAGATTCCTACTATGACTTGCCCGTGCGTTCAGGCGAGTCGGCCGACCTGTACGAGCACTGCGTGCGCGCCATCCGCCATGGCCTGCGCCTGGGCGTGCACGGCTTGCCGTTGATGGGTTCCTGCGACTGGAACGACGGCATGGACAAGGTGGGCGAACATGGCAAGGGCGAGAGCGTGTGGCTGGCCTTCTTCCTGTACGAAGTGCTGCAGCGTTTCGCCGAAGTGGCCGTGCTGCGCGGCGACGCGGCGTTTGCCCGGTTCTGCCGCGACGAAGCCGTGACACTGGCGGCCAACGTCGAGGAACATGCGTGGGATGGCGAGTGGTACCGGCGCGCCTACTTCGACGACGGCACGCCATTGGGTTCGCACACGAACGAGGAATGCCAGATCGATTCGATTTCGCAAAGCTGGGGCGTGCTGTCGGGCGCGGCCAACCAGGAACGGGTGGCCGGCGCCATGCGCCAGGTCGATGCGCGCCTGGTGCGCCGTGATTCCGGCGTGATCCAGCTGCTCGATCCGCCATTCGATAAATCCAGCCTGAATCCGGGCTACATCCGCGGCTACGTGCCGGGCGTGCGCGAGAACGGCGGCCAGTACACACATGCGGCCATCTGGACGGCGATGGCGTTTGCGCGCCTGGGCGATGGCGAAAAAGCGTGGGAACTGCTGCGCATGATCAATCCCGTGCGCCATGGCGTGGATGCGCAGGCGGTGCAACGCTACAAGGTCGAGCCGTATGTGGTGACGGCCGACGTGTATGCCGTGGCGCCGCACGTGGGACGCGGCGGCTGGAGCTGGTACACGGGATCGTCGGGATGGCTGTACCGGCTGATCGTCGAATCCCTGCTTGGCCTGACGCGCGAAGCGGACGTGCTGCGCGTGGCGCCGGTCATGCCGGCCGAGTGGGACCGCTTCAAGCTGCATTACCGCTTCGGCGCCAGCAGCTATGCCATCACGGTGGAGCCGGCGCAGGGGCGGCCTGCGGGATTGTCGCTCGATGGCGTGGCGCAGGGTGGCAACAGCATCGCCCTGCGCGACGAGGGCCGCGAGTATGCGGTGCTATTGCTGCTCTAGTCTTGCCAGGTGTCGTAATCGGGACGGCGCCGGCCAAGCAGCAGGATCAGGCCGGCGCCCAGCAGCAACAGGTCGCGCGTGCGGACTTCGGGCTCGGATTGCGTTGTCGTCTGAGGGGGGGAGTTCAAGGGTGCCGCCATGGCGGCGGGGAACTGGCTGGCGCAGGCGGCCAGGCACAGCGCCGCGATCTTTCCATTCAAATACATACATTCCTCAAGAAAGCGCGCTGGCCGCTCGGGACAGGCGCGCCAGTGTTCATGTCGGCGACATTGTAATTATAGACATGAACATTGTAAATGAGAAATTATTTCATGTTATGTCAAAACCCCAGGGCCGCACCCGCACCGAGCAGGGTAGCCACGCCCAGCACGGCAAAGACCAGCGCCGCGATGCCGTGCACGAGGCGCAGCGACACGCGGTTGGCGATCCTGTCACCCAGGTAGACGGCTGGCACGTTGGCCAGCATCATGCCGAAGGTGGTGCCCAGCACGACGGAAACAATGTCGTGGTAGCGGGCCGCCAGCGCCACCGTGGCGACCTGCGTCTTGTCTCCCATTTCCGCCATGAAGAAGGCGATCAGGGTGGTCAGGAAGACGCCATATTTTGCCAGCTTCGTCTCGTCTTCATCGAGCTTGTCGGGGATGAGGGTCCAGGCGGCCATGGCGAGGAACGATACGCCGAGCACCCAGCGCAGCACGTCGGGCCCCAGCATGCTGGTGATCCAGGCGCCGACGGCGGCGGCAAACGCGTGATTGGCGATGGTGGCGACGAAAATCGCCAGCACGATGGGCAAGGGCTTGCGGAATTTGGCGGCCAGCAGAAAGGCCAGGAGTTGGGTTTTGTCGCCGATTTCAGCGAGACCGACGATGCCGGTGGAGATGAGGAATGCTTCCATGAGATTGCAAGAGGTACGTGGGCCGGACGAATTAACCAATGATCCACGGGCGACTCCGGCCCATGCGGCCGCCCTGGATCAATGGTCTCGTCAAGTTCTGCAACCACCTGCACCATGGCCTGCGGGCCAATTATGTTGATACAGGTTCCCGCGGCAGGACCGCGGGACGACTACTCCCCAATGTTCGAGGCGCATCATACGCCAATGCCCGCGCCGGCGCCAGTACTGCCGGGGCACAACACGGCCTGGTGTGTGGGACTTCGACAACAATGATCGATTTGCAAACAGACTCGCCTTAGAATGCAGTCTGTCCACGACTCCCAGATGGAATGCGCCATGCCGGTCCTTGTCCGCTTGCTTGCCTTGTGTTTGACCTTGTTTGCTCCCTTGCCCGGCCTGTGCGCCGCCGCGCCCTTCGACGACAAGTTCCGCCAACTGGAGGAACTGCTGCCCACGCCGAATGCCTATCGCACGGCGTCCGGCGCGCCGGGCCATGCCTACTGGCAGCAGCGCGCCGATTACGTGATCCGCGCCACGCTCGATGAGGCACGGCGCGCCATCACGGCCAGCGAACAGATCACCTATCACAACCGCTCGCCCGACAGCCTCGCGTATCTGTGGCTGCAGCTGGACCAGAATGGCTTGCGCCAGGATGCCGACCAGCGCCGCGTGCTGAGCGCGCCCTCGCGCCAGGCCTGGCTGAGCGGCAGCGAAGACGAAGCGCTGAAGTTCGAGGACTTGCGCGCCATCCATGCGGGCCGCGAATTCGACGGCGGCTTCAAGCTCACCGCCGTGAAGGCGGCCAGCGGCAAGCCGCTGCCGCATGTCGTCAACCAGACCATGCTGCGCATCGATCTGCCGGCGGCGCTGGCGCCCGGCCAGAGCATCACGTTCAACATCGACTGGACGTATCAGATCAATGACCAGAAGGTGCTGGTCGAGCGCTCCGGCTACGAGTATTTTGAAGACGACAAGAACGCGATTTTCCAGATCGCGCAGTGGTTCCCGCGCATGGCCGCCTACTACGACGCCGTCGGCTGGCAGCACAAGCAGTTCCTCGGCTCCGGGGAATTCACGCTGGAGTTTGGCGATTACGAGCTGTATCTGACGGTGCCGGGCGACCACGTGGTGGCTGCCACGGGCGAGCTGCAAAATCCTGCCGCCGTGCTGAGCTCCGTGCAGCGCGAACGCCTGGCGCGCGCAAAAAACAGCGATACGCCGCTGCTGGTGATCACGCCCGCCGAGGCGCTGGCGGCGGAAAAGGGCAAGGCGGCGGGCATGAAAACCTGGCACTTCAAGGCGGCTAATGTGCGCGACGTGGCGTGGGCGTCGAGCCGCAAGTTCATTTGGGATGCGCAGGGCCTGGACAGCGGCGGCAAGCGCGTGATGGCCATGTCGTATTACCCGAACGAGGGCAACCCGCTGTGGCAGCAGTACAGCACGCGCGCCGTCGTGCACGCGATCGAGCAGTACAACAAGTACAGTTTCGATTATCCGTATCCGAACGCGATCTCCGTCAACGGCGCCGTGGGCGGCATGGAGTATCCGATGATCTCGTTCAATGGCGGGCGCCCCGTGAAGGACAAGAAGACGGGCGAACGCACGTATTCGAAGACGGCCAAATATGACCTGATCGGCGTGATCATCCACGAAGTGGGCCACAATTATTTTCCCATGATCGTCAATTCGGACGAGCGCCAGTGGACGTGGATGGACGAGGGCCTCAATTCCTTCCTGCAGTACCTGGCCGAGCAGGCGTGGGAAGAGCACTTTCCGTCCTGGAGTGGCGAGCCGCGCAAGATCGTTGACTACATGCGCAGCCAGAACCAGGTACCGATCATGACCAATTCCGAGTCCTTGCTGCAGTTCACGGCGAACGCCTACGACAAGCCGGCCACGGCCCTCAACATCCTGCGCGAAACCATCCTCGGGCGCGAACTGTTCGATTTCGCCTTCAAGCAGTACGCATTGCGCTGGAAGTTCAAGCGTCCGACGCCCGCCGACTTTTTCCGCACCATGGAAGACGCTTCCGGCACGGACCTGGACTGGTTCTGGCGCGGCTGGTTCTATACCACCGACGCGGTCGACATTAGTATCGACGGCATCAGCGAATATGGCGTGAGCACGAAGAACCCGGAAGTCGAGAAGGCGTGGAAGAAGGCGCAGAAGGCGGCCCAGCCGATATCGATCTCGGACCAGCGCAACAAGGCGCTGCCGAAGAAGGTCGACATCGATCCCGCGCTGAAGGATTTCTACAACCAGCACGATGACTTCACGGTCACCAACAAGGACCGCAACAGCTATGCGGAAGAACAGGAAACGCTGGAGCCGTGGGAGCGCAAGCTGCTGGAACAGCGCAACATGGGCAAGCATCTGTACCTGGTCGACTTTTCGAATCTCGGCGGACTGGTGATGCCGCTGATCCTGGAAATCGAACTGAAAAGCGGCAAGAAGATCATCGAGCGCGTGCCGGCAGAAGTATGGCGCTATGCGCCGCACAAGATCAGCAAGGTGATCATCACGGATGAACCGATGGTGGGCCTGGTGCAGGACCCGTACTGGGAGACGGCCGACATCGACACCAGCAACAATGCATGGCCGAGAAAAATCACGCCATCGCGCCTGGAGCTGTTCAAGCTCGATCGCGACAAGAACAACCTGATGAAGGATGTTAATACGCCGCTGAAGGCGCCCGAGGCCAAGGCCGAGACAAAATAAGGAAAAAGCGCCGGCCGGTCCGGCGCTTTTTTCTGCCGGCCTGCGCCGGAAGTGCTATTCTGCGCGACGCCTCGGCGCACACGGACCGGGGCTTTCGCAAATCATTCAAAAGACGACCATGCAAACTTTGACCTTCCTGCGCGCGCTGGGCTGTGCGCTACTTTGCCAGGTAACCCTGGCCGCGCACGCCGACCCCCTCAGCTATGCGCGCTACGACCAGGTGCGCACGCGCGACCTGCAGCTGGACCTGAAAGCGGACTTCAAGCAAAAGACGCTGTCCGGCTATGCCGAGCTGTCCTTGAACTGGATCGACCCGGCGGCGCGCACCCTGGTGCTCGATACGCGCGACCTGTCGATTGCGAAAGTGCAGGTACAGGACAAGCGCGGCGCCTGGCAGATGGCGCCGTACCAGCTGGACAAGGCCGACCCGGAAAAGGGCCAGGCACTGCGCATCACCACTACGGGCCAGCCGGGCAAGGTGCGCGTCTACTATCACACGGCGCCGAACGCCATCGCGCTGCAGTGGCTCACGCCGCAGCAAACCATGTCGGGCAAGCTGCCTTTCATGTTCAGCCAGTCGCAAAGCATCAACGCCCGTTCGTGGGTGCCGTCGCAGGATACGCCGGCCGTGCGCTTTACGTACAGCGCGCGCATCGATGCGCCAGCGGGCATGCGCGTCGTGATGAGCGCCGAGAACGATGAAAAGGCGACGGGCAAGGGCGGCTGGAAATTCCGGATGCCGCAGCCGATTCCCTCGTACCTGCTGGCCATCGCCATCGGCGAACTGGAAGTGCGCAAACTCGGTCCCCGCTCCGCCGTGTATGCCGAGCCGCCGCGCATCAAGGCGGCCGAATACGAGCTGGCCGACACGGAAAAAATGATACAGGCAGCCGAAGCGCTGTATGGTCCGTATGGATGGGGACGCTATGACATGATCGTGCTGCCGCCATCGTTCCCTTACGGCGGCATGGAAAACCCGCGCCTGACCTTCCTCACGCCGACCATGATCGCGGGCGACCGCAGCCTGGTCGACCTGATCGCGCATGAACTGGCCCACTCGTGGTCGGGCAACCTGGTCACCAACGCCTCGTGGAAGCACATGTGGCTCAACGAAGGTTTCACCACCTACGTCACCACGCGCATCGTCGAGCAGCTGTATGGCAGCGAAGTGGCGCAGATGGGCGTGCAGGTCGACCAGGAAGAACTGGCCGCTTCGATCCGTGAATTGCCGGCGGCGAAAACGGCGCTGATCACGCGCGATGCGGATGCCAACCCGGCCGAAACGTACACGGACGACGGCATCATCTACCCGAAAGGCGCCTGGTTCCTGGCCACCATGGAGCGCCGCGCGGGCCGTGCCGTGTTCGACCCCTTCCTGCGCGGCTGGTTCGACCAGCACGCGTTTCAGAGCGTGACGACGGAGCAGTTCATTACCTACCTGCGCAAGAATTTGCTGGCGCAGCATCCGGACGTCATGCCGGCAGCGGAACTCGATGAATGGCTGTATGGCACGGGCGTGCCGGCCAGCGCGCAGCGCGTCGTCTCGCCGCGCCTGGCACTGCTCGACCAGCACCGCGACGCCTGGCTCAAGGGCGAGCTGGCGACCAAGGACCTGGGCATGGACAAGTGGATTGCCATCGAATCGATGCACTTCCTGAACGACATCAACAACAAGGCCAGCGCGGCGCAATTGCGTGAGCTGGACCAGGTCTACGGCGTGGGCAAGAGCGGCAACAATGAAGTCGCTTACCGCTTCTATCTGGCCTCCGTGAACGCCGGCTACGATGTGCACCAGCCCTTGCAGACGTTCCTGATGAGCGTGGGCCGCCAGAAGTTCGTCGTGCCCCTGTACAGCGCCTTGATGAAGACGCCGCAAGGCCATGCCTGGGCCAAGGACGTGTATGCGAAGGCGCGTGAACGCTACCACCCGGTGACGCAGGAAAGCGTCGATAAATTGATGGCCGCGCAAGCGCATTGAACCTTCCTTGGAACTCCTGACCATGCATACCATGAACCGTCTTGCCGCCGCCATCGTGCTGGCGTTTTCCAGCATCACCGTGCCGGCGCTGGCTTTTGACGCTGCCCCCGTCGTTGCCGCCGCACCGGCACCTGCGCCCGCCTTCGATCTTGACCGCGACGTCGCCACCGCTTTGAAAGTGTTCGACGTGCCCGGCATGGCGATCGCCATCGTCAAGGACGGTAAAGTCGTCACCGCCAGGGGCTTTGGCGTGCGCAAGCTGGGCGAGCCGGCGGCCGTCGATGCGCAGACCCTGTTCGAGGTGGCCTCGAACTCGAAAGGCTACACGGCCGCCGCGCTGGCCATGCTGGTCGACGATGGCAAGCTGGCCTGGGACGATCCCGTCACCAAGCACCTGCCCGGCTTCCAGATGCACGATTCCTACGTGACGGGCGCCATGACCGTGCGCGATCTGCTGACGCATCGCAGTGGGCTGGGCCTGGGTGCCGGCGATTTGTTGTGGTGGCCGACCACCACCTTCAGCACCGACGAGATCATCGAGAAGCTGCGCTACATCCGTCCGGCCACGAGTTTTCGCAACAGCTATGCCTACGATAACCTGCTGTATATCGTGGCCGGCAAGATCATCGCCGACAAGGCGGGGAAAAGCTGGGGTGAGGCCATGCATGAACGCATCCTGGCGCCGCTGGGCATGACGGGCACCACCACCAGCCTGGCTGAAAATGCGGGCAAGTCCGACGTCGCCAGTGCGCACAGCAAGATCGACGGCAAGATCGCCGCCGTCAAATCGATGCCCGTGCCGAACGCCGTGGGCGCCGTCGGCATCAACACGAATGCGGAAGATATCGCCAAGTGGATGATGGTGCTGCTCGATGGCGGCAAGATCGCCGGCGTGAAGGACAAGGATGGCAAGGACGCGCGTCTGTTCAGCGAAAAGCAGGGCCGCGAAATGTGGACGGCGCAAACGCCGATCAAGATTTCCGAGCCAAAGCCGGCGCTGGCCGCGACGAAACCGAATTTCAGCGCGTATGGCCTGGGCTTCCAGTTGCGCGACTACAAGGGCATGAAAGTGGCCATGCACGGCGGCGCGCTGCAGGGATTTTATTCGCGCGTGGTGATGGTGCCGGAAGCGAAACTGGGCGTGGCCATTCTGACCAATGCGGAAAATGGCGGTTCCATGACGGCACTGCAATGGCGCATCCTCGACCATTACCTGCAGGCGGCACCGTCGGACTGGCTGGCCCTGGTGGCCAAGGTGGAACAGGATCAGCATGCGGAGGAAGTGAAAAAGCAGGGCAAGGCGTCGAGCGCGCGCGCGGCGAAATCGCAGCCATCGTTGCCGCTGGCGGCGTACGATGGCGAGTATGAAGATGCCTGGTATGGCAAAGTCGTGATCAAGCCGGAAGGGAAAAAACACATCCTCAGCTTCACGCGCACGCCGGACCTGACGGGCGAGCTGGAACACTGGCAGCACGACACCTTCATCGTGCGCTGGAAAGAGCGCAATTTCAACGCCGACGCCTACGTGACGTTCTCGCTCAATCCCGATGGCAGCATCGACCGGGTGAAGATGGCGCCCGTGTCGGCCGAGACGGATTTCAGCTACGACTTCCAGGATCTGAGCCTGGCGCCGGTGAAGCCGAAAGAAGCGAAGAAATAAAGCTCGATACCAAAACCGCAGCCTGTGCTGCGGTTTTTTTTCGCCTGTTTCCATGCAAATGCACGGCAGGAGGGCGGCGGGCCAGTTTTTATTCCATGAAATGGGATGAAAAAGAAACGTTATCTTGTTTTCTTGTTTGCGTATTTATTAACTTTTCAAGGTGTTACTATTTCCGTGCGCCATGAAATTCGTCTCTCGACAGGCAGTTTCTGGCGGCTGGCGTCTTTGTCTTCCAGTGGTTTTATATAACAACTCAACTCTTTGGGAACGGGATAAAAATGATCAATGTGAAAAAAGCCGTATTTGTCTTTTGCGCCGCCGTCGGTTTTGCCGGCGCCATCAGTTCCAGCGCTTATGCCTTGCCTTCGCGTGAAGCGTGTGAAGAAGCCCGCGACTCCTGTCTCGCCAACGGCAATGAAAACGATTGTGCTCTGGTGAAACGCCTGTGCGGCGTGTACGGCATCCACGTGTAGGCATCACCTCAGTTGGCGGCGCGCCAGGCAGGCGCACCGCCTGTCAGTCGCTATGGCTTGACGAATTTCAAGGTCATGCGGTCGCTCTCGCCGATGGCCGTGTATTTGGCACGGTCCACATCCTTGTTGGCGTAGGTGGGCGGCAGCGCCCACACGCCGCCCTGATGGTCTGCCGTGTCTTTCGGATTGGCGTTGATGTCCGATTTGCCCGCCAGTTTGAAACCTGCACCTTCGGCCAGCTTGATCACATACGCTTCGTGCATGTAGCCGCTGCTGGCCGTGGCATCTTGCGCCTTGTTCGCCGGCAGGCGGTGCTCGACGACGCCAAATACGCCGCCCGGTTTCAGGCTGTCATACACTTCCTTGAACAGGGTCTGCATGCCCGCTTCGCCGATCGGTATCCAGTTGTGGATATTGCGGAAGGTGAGCACCATGTCGGCCGTGCCCTTGGGCGCGATGCGGTAGGTGGTGGGTGGCGCGAAGGCGCCGATCTCCACCCTGCCGAAAGCTGCCGGGTTGGCGTCGAGTTTTTGCTGGAAGCGCGCCGCGCCGCGGCGCGCGCTTTCGCTGGCGGATTGAGGATCGTTGCCGGCGGCGATCAGCTTGCCGTTGTCGCGCAGGTAGGGCGCCAGGATTTCCGTGTACCAGCCGCCGCCAGGCGCCAGTTCCACCACCGTCATGGTCGGCTTGATGCCGAAAAACGTCAGCGTTTCATACGGGTGGCGGGCGCTGTCGCGCAGCGCGTTGGCCGGCGTGCGCGCGCTGCCGGCGATGGCTGCCTTCAGGGCCGCGTCGCCCGCCTCGGCGGCCAGGGCCGCACCGCTGCCGCCACAGGCCAGCATGACCGTCAGGGCCGTGGCCAGGGATACTCGCTTCATCATCATATGCTCCATGCGTGATTGGATCGGTTGGTCAATTGGTGGCGATCGCCATCAACGCCGATCATCGGTCAAGCACGCAGGCCGGTCAAGCGGATTCCGTCCCCCATGCGGCGGCATACGCGGGCATCTCGCTGGTGTTGAGCGCATCGGCGACGGCCGCGCCACGGCCGTGTGTAAACGGCAGCTCGCCCGTCCAGACGGCATGCGCCATGTCGTCCGCGTCGTCGAGCGGGCCGCCCTTGCGCTGCTTGATGGCGCATTCGTCGAGCGCGATGCGCAGCACGGTGGTGGCCGCGTATTCCTTGGCGCTGCCGCCGCGCACGTGCGCCAGGCGTCCCGGCGCCAGCTTCTCCATCAACGCATCCATCGCCGCATGCTGCTGGCCGATGTCGCTGACTTTTTCAAACTGCCCGTATACCATCGCCGAGCGGTAGTTCATCGTATGATTGAAGGCGGAGCGCGCCAGCACTAGGCCGTCGAGATGGGTCACCGTCACGCAGACGTCCGTATCGCGCAGCAGCTGCTTGAGCATGCGGCTGCCGTTCGAGCCATGGATGTACAGGTGGCCACCAATGCGCCAGCAGGCGGTCGGGATGCAATGGTTTCCGTGCTCGTCCTGGAAAGCGATATGGCATAGATAGGCGGCGTCGAGGATGTCGTACAGGCTGGCTTGCTCGTAGCTGGCCAGTTCGGCGACGCGGCGCACGCGGGTACGGGGGCTGGGGGGCAGGGCGGTAGCGGTCATGGCGGAAATCCCGTTGGTTGAAGAAGCAGGCCGCACTATAATCGGCATCTGGCCCTGAAAAAAGATCCAGAGCCGATAAATAATATAGAGCCACGCTTGAAGGACATATATGGATTTTGCTTTGCTGCTCAGTGCATTCGAGCGCACGCACCGCGAGCGGGGCTGGCCGCGCCAGCGCCTGCTGCATGAATGCCTGCGCGCGGCGATCCGCTGCGGCCAGCTGGCGCCCGGCAAGCGGCTGGCCGCCACGCGCGTGCTGGCGGTCGAATTGGGCCTGGCACGCAATACCGTGCTGTACGCCTATGAGCAATTGGCCAGCGAAGGGTTTGTCTTGCCGGACCGGCGCGGCACCGTCGTCGCTGGCAGCGCCGGGGTGCCGGTGGTATCGTCAGTGAGCGGTGGCCATGATGGCTTGTCGCGCCGCGCCCGGCATTTGCGTGGCGTGGCGGGACAGGATGTGAATGCGGCGCTGGTGTTTCCCGCCGATGCCATGGGCGCATTCGCGCCTGGCGTGCCGGCGCTTGATGAATTTCCGCTGGCGCAGTGGCGGCGCATGCTGGACCGTGCGTGGCGCGCGCTGACGCCGCGCCAGCTCAATTACGGCGATCCGGCCGGCGAGCCGCAGCTGCGCATGGCCATCGCCGAGCATTTGCGCGCCGCGCGCGGCGTCGTCTGCGATGCAGGCCAGGTGTTCATCACGGACGGCACGCAAAGCAGCCTCGATGTTTGCCTGCGCGCCTTTGCCGACCAGGGCGACACCTTTTGGATCGAGCATCCCGGCTATGGTGGCGCGCTGGCGGCGGGCCGTGGCGCCGGCTTGCAGGTGGCTGGCATCGCCGTCGACATGGACGGCATCGCGCCGACGGATGACGACTGGCGCGACACGCCGCCGCGCCTGATCTACACGACGCCGTCGCACCAGTATCCGACGGGCAGCGTGCTCAGTCCCGCGCGCCGCATGGCGCTGCTCGAACGCGCGCGCGCGGTCAGCGCCCTGATCATCGAAGACGATTACGACAGCGAATTTCGCCATGGCCGCCCACCCCTGGCCGCGATGCAGGGACTGGTGGCCGACGCGCCCGTCGTGTACCTTGGGACCTTCAGCAAGACCATGTTTCCCGCCTTGCGCATCGCCTTTATCGTCGTGCCGGCCGCGCTGGCCGGCGCCTTCGCGCAGATGCAGGCGCAGGGCGCCGCGCGTGGCCGCGTGGCCGAGCAGCTGGCGCTGGCCGACTTCCTGCGCAGCGGCCTGTTTGCGCGCCACGTGCGCCGCATGCGCAGGCTGTATTGCCAGCGCCGCGACGCCTTGGGCGAGGCGCTGCAGCGCCATGCGTGCGGCGGCGCGGCCATTCATGGCGGCACGGCTGGCATGCACCTGGCGCTGCGTTTTCACGATCGCGCATGGGATGACCTGGCGCTGAGCCGCAGCGCCGCGCAGGACGGCATCGTGGCGCTGGCGCTGTCTGCGCATGGCACGGGCGAGGGGGCGGGCTGGAACGGTTTCCTGCTCGGTTATGCCCAGGTGCCGGCCGAGAACATGGATGGCCTGGCGCGCCGCCTGGGCGCGCTGCTGCCGGCGTGATGCAACTACCTTATTGCTGGTCCTGCATCCACTGTTTCAAGCCGTTAACCCAGTTCTTGGCCGGCAGGTTGAACTGCTTCCTGATGGTGGCGGCGCGCTCGTATAGCTCGCTGAAGTCGAGCGATGGCGATTTTTTGAAAGCGAGAACGACGATGTTTTCATCTTCCATTTCCGGCACCCAGACGACGGCGTCGAAGACCAGTTCCATCGCCTGCAAATTCTTGTCGTAGTTGGGGAAGTCGCCGAAGACATTCGTGCACATGATGCCGTCGTCCGTCAGGCAGTCGTGGCAAGCCTGGTAGAACTCGGGGGTGTCGAGCACGGGGCCGCGCGCGTCTTCGTCATACAGGTCCACTTGCAGCGCGTCGACCGTGCCGTGGTTGGCCGGATCGAGCACGAAGTCGAGCGCATTCATTTCACGCACGTCGAGGCGCGCGTCGTTCGGCGGCAGTGCGAACTGGGCGCCGCAGATGGCGATCACGTTCGGATTGAGTTCGATGGCCGTGACCGTGGCATCGGGGAAGCGGCGGTAGCTGAATTTGGTCAGCGCGGCGCTGCCCAGACCCAGCTGCACGATGCGTTTGGGCTGCGTTTTGAACAGCATCCACATCATCATCATCTGCACGTATTCGAGCTCGATGGCGTCGGGCTTGTCCAGGCGCATGGCGCCCTGTACCCATTTGGTCCCCAGGTGCAGGTAGCGGATGCCGCGGTGTTCTGTGGTGGTGGCAGGCGGGTGGCCCGGGTGGCTGAAAGCGGTATGGGTGGTGGAGGTAAAGTCGGTCGTCATGGTGCCAGTTTAGCAGCCGGCCGAAAAAAAGACGCCGCAGCGTCTTTTTGGGGGAGAGCTCAAGATTGCTTGCGGCGGCGCGCCAGGAAGCCCAGTACGCCCAGCCCGGCCAGCAGCATGCCATACGTTTCCGGTTCAGGAACGGGGGCCAGGTTCAGGTTGAAGGTGCCGCCATAGCTGCCGCCATTGCTGTTGCCCATGACGGTGAGAACCATCGGACCGTTGAATAGCAGGCTGGTTTGCGCCAGCACCTCGCCCTGGGCATAGCCGAAGACGGTGGGTCCGCCAAAGCCCGTCAGCGCGATGCCGTTCAGGTTGGCGCCGCTGAAGTTGATGGAGGCCGCATCGCTTCCCGTGACCGACAGGTTGGCCAGGAAGGCTTGCGCGGTCGAGCCGAAAGTGGCGTCGGGAGTGAAGGTGAACGTATCGGTAAAGCCGCCGAGCGGAGTGGGCGTGGCGTTGAAGCCGCCCGTCCACAGGTCGCCAGTGGTGTTGGTCAGGTCCACGTTGTACGCTGTTGCCTGGGCTACGCCGATGGAAGCCGCGCTCAAGAGTGCTACTGCGATGAGTGATTTCAGTTTCATTTTTATCCCCGCGAAAAAACGATTGATGTTTCAAAAAAACCGTGCCGCTCAGATAAATTATCGCCAGGACATTTCATTGTCAATGAGCTATTTTTATATCATTATGCAAACTTAAATAGCTTATTTCTAACACACGGGCATGGCGCTCGCGATGTTGCAATATTAAAAACTCTAATTATCAATATAATACTGAAAAATAATTGCCCAGCGTGTGATGAAAAAATCGTTACACCAGTAACTAATTTCTGTCCAGCAAGGGAAGAATCAAGGTCACCGCCAGGCCGCCGTCCTCGCGGTTGGCCAGCGTGATGCGCCCGCCATGGGCTTCGGCGATTTCGCGCGCCAGGGCCAGGCCCAGTCCCGTGCCGCTGCGCTTGGTGGAATAGAACGGCACCAGCGCGTTTTCCAGCACGGCGCCGCTCATGCCCGGGCCGCGGTCGCGCACTTCGATGCGCAGCTGCCCTTGCGCCTGGCTGACGTGCAGGCCGATATGCTGGAGCTTGGAGCCGGACTCCAGCGCGTTCTTGAGCAGGTTCAGCAGTGCCTGCTGCATTTGCGCCGCATCGAACACGGCCGCCTGCGCGGGCGGCGGGCCGTCGAGCGTGAAGGCCGCCTGCGAGGCCAGGCTGTCGAGGAAAGGCTGCCACTCGCACGGCGCCAGGCGCGGCGCGGGCAGCTTGGCAAAGCGCGCATAGCCGAGGATGAAGGTTTCCAGGTGGCGCGTGCGCTCCTCGATGGTGGCGAGGATTTGCGGCAGGCGTTCCGTCTGGCCGCGGCGTACCAGCTCGGCGCCGGAATGGGCCAACGAGGCCAGAGGCGCCAGCGAGTTGTTGAGTTCATGGCTGATGACGCGGATGACTTTTTTCCAGGTCTGCACTTCCTGGCGGCGCAGTTCCAGGGTCAGCTGGCGCAACAGCAGCAGTTCGTGCTTGCGCCCGTTCAGGCTGAAGCTGCGCCGCGCCAGGTGATACACCTCTTCCTGTTCCCCCTCGCCGCTGGTAAACAGGCCGTCGTTGCGGCGCGCCAGCGCTTCGGCCAGGGCCGGTGATGCCTCGCGCACGATATCGGCCAGGTGGCGCCCTTCGAGCCGGCGCCCCTGATGCAGCAACTGGCGCGCGGCCAGGTTGGCGTAGACGATGGCGCTGCCCTCGGCCACCAGCAGCATGGCCACCGGCGTGTTTTGCACCATGGTGTCGAGCAGCAGTTCGCGCTGCACCAGGTCCAGGCGCTGTTTGCGCAGCACGTCGCCGAGCGCGTTGTGGGCCGCCACCAGGTCGGCCAGTTCATCGTTCTGCTGCCAGCGCAAGCTGAAGCCGAAGTCGCCGTCCTGGTAGCTGGCGACCGTGCCGCTCAAGGCGCGAAACAGCGACAGCATCGATTGCAGCTGCGCGCGGATGGTAATGACGGCGACCGGCAGCACGCACAGCAGGGTACCCGCCAGCACCAGCAGCGGCTGGCCGGGTAAAAAATGCGCGAGCAGCAGGGCGATGACGATGCCCAGCACCAGCAGGGTGATGATCAGCGCCGTCCAGCGCGTGAGCAGGGAGAGACGCATGGGGCGGTAGGCCATCAGCCGCGCGCGATGCCCAGGCGTTCCATGCGCCGGTACAGCGCCTGGCGCGACAGCCCCAGTTCCTGCGCCGCCTGCGCCACCACGCCGTGCGCGCGCGCGAGCGCCGCGGCGACGCTGTCGCGGTCCGGCTCCGTCACGGCAGCATCCTGCGGCGCGCGCAGCGACGGCATACCGGCCAGCGGCAAGCCCGTCTCCTGCGCGCCGATCACCGGACCGGCCGTCAGCAGGCTGGCGCGCTGCATGACGTTTTTCAGTTCGCGCACATTGCCCGGCCAGCCATGGGCCAGCAGGGTGGCCTCGGCCTGGGCGTCCAGGGTTTTTTCACTGCCCAGGAAATGCCGCGCCAGCACCAGGATGTCAAGCGGGCGCTGGGCCAGCGGCGGCAGGCGCAGTTCGATCACGTTCAGGCGGTAGAACAGGTCTTCGCGAAACGTGCCGGCCTTGATCATCGCCGGCAGGTCGGCGTTGCTGGCGCTGATGACGCGTACTTTCACCTGCCGCTCGCGGTTCGAGCCGAGGCGCTCGAAGCGTCCCGTTTCCAGCACGCGCAGCAGTTTCATTTGACCGGCCAGCGGCAGGTTGCCGATCTCGTCGAGGAACAAGGTGCCGCCGTCGGCCGCGTCGAACTTGCCGTCGCGCGCGCGCGTGATGCCCGTGTAGGCGCCCGCTTCGGCGCCGAACAGTTCCGCCTCGATCAGCTCGACCGGCACGGCGCCGCAATTGAGCACGACGAAGGGGCCGCTGGCAACGTGGGAATTGGCTTGCACGATGGCGGCGATGCGTTCCTTGCCGCTGCCGTTCGGCCCCGAAATGAGCACGGCCACGTCGGCCCGCGCCACCTGGCACGCCAGGTGCACGACTCTTTCCGTGGCCGGGTCTTGCCACACCATGCCGCGCAAGTCGAAGTCGTGCTCCAGGGTGTGGCGCTGGCGCTGCTCGGCCACCACGCGCTGGCGCAGCGCGCGGTTGGCCTGTCCCAGTTCCAGCAGGTTCTGCACGGAAGCGATTAGGCGCCGGTCATCCCACGGCTTGGCCAGGTAATCGGCCGCACCGGACTTGATCAGGTCGACGGCCGCATCGAGCTGGGTCCATGCCGTCAGCAGGATCACGGGCAGGTCCGGGTGGCGCGCGCGGATGGCGTGGAACAGCGCGCTGCCTTCCTCGCCCGATGTGGTGTCGGCCGTGAAGTTCATGTCCTGCACCACCAGGTCGATGGCGTGGCGTTCGAGCAGCTGCAGGCCTTCCTCGGGCGAGGCGGCGCGCACGGCGTCGATCTCGTGCAAGGAGAACAGCACGTCGAGCGCGATGGCCACGGCGGCATTGTCGTCAATAATCAGTACGGTAGGCATGCGCGCAGCATATCACTCAGGTGCCGGCTCAGGTACTGCGGGTGGCAGTGGCCGGCGAAATACTGGCCGCGCGCCAGGCCGGGCCGTACACGGCGCCCACGCCCAGCAGCCAGAACACGAGCGCGCCGGCCAGCAGATAGCCGGGTGGCAGGCGCGCCATTTCCAGCTGGCTCACCAGCAGCTGGTTCAAGCCCAATCCCAGCAGCACGCCGCACGCCACGCCGACGCTGGTGATCATGAAATTCTCGGTCAGGAAGTAGCGCAGGATGTCGATGCGGCGCGCACCGAGTGCACGGCGTACCCCGATCTGCTTGCGCCGCTGCGTCACCCACAGGCTGGCGATGCCGACGATGCCGCTGGCCGTCACCAGCAGCAGCAGGGTCGATACGGAGATCAGCATCCATGACAAGCCCTGGTCGGCCCGGTAGCGCGCCTTGCGATGCTGTTCCAGGGTGTCGGTGGTGACCAGCAGCCGGTCCGTGCTGGAGGTGCGGATGGCCTGTTCCGCCTCCTGCATCAGCCGGTCACGCTGGCCAGGTTCTGCCCGCACGGCGTACAGCAGCAGGCCACGCCCGCCCGTCAGGCGCGCCGGCAGCAGCGCCGAGTATTCGCCACGGGGCTTGGTTTGCGCTCCCTGGGTCTGCAGCCGCTCGACGACGCCCACCACGCGCAGTTCCGGGTCATCCGAGCCGGTGCCCTGGTACAAGGTCTTGCCGACAAAGCTGGCCTCGCCGGGCCAGATCTTTTGCGCCGCCGCCCGCGTCAGTATCAGCACCTTGGGCGAGCTCTCGTCGACGTCTTCGTTGATTTCGGGCACCTCGTCGGGCTGGAAATCGCGCCCTTCGACCAATTGCAAACCATACGTTCTGATCAGCGAATCGGGACTGACATAGGTGGACACTTCGGCGCTGGCCGAGGCCTGGCCGCGCTTGGCCGACACGCTGGTGGAGTGGCCTGAGCGCGACAGCACCGCCTGTGACGTTTGCGCCACCGACATCACTCCCGGCAGTGCGCGCAGCAGTGCCGCCTGGCGCTTCTGTTCGGCGAGCTGGCGCTCATGGCTGCCTCGATTGAGGTTCTGGATATTGACGTAAAAAACGTCGTTTTCAGCAGCCACGCCGCTGGGCCGCGCGGCGACGGCCTGGCGTACGTTGACGATATACAGGGCGTTGGCCAGGATGGCCAGGCTGATCGCGACCTGCACGGCCACCAGGACGGCGCCGGTTTTGCTGCGCATCAGCGCCGACAGGATGGGACGGATTTCCATGCTGGACCTCATGTAGGGTAAAGGATGTTCATTGGGATTTGAGCTGGATAGCCGGCGTCACCTGGCAGGCGCGCCAGGTGGGCAACAGGCCGGCCATCAGGGCCGCCAGCACCGACATGGCAAACGTCAGCAACAGCATCGGTACATCCATGTGCGCGACGGTGCCCAGGTCCTCGGACTGCCGGCTGACCACGGCCAGCGCGCCAAGCGCCAGCAGCAAGCCCAGTACGCCGCCGGCCAGGCCGATCACGCCGCTTTCGATCAGGAACTGGCGGAAGATGTCGCGCCGCGTGGCGCCCAGCGCGCGGCGGATGCCCACCTCGCTGGCGCGCACGGAAAACTTCGCCAGCAGCAGGCCGATGGTATTGACCAGGCATAGCAGCAGAAAGCCGAAGGCCAGCCAGGCCGCCAGCTTGTTGTCGTTGTCGACTACCTGCAAAAAGCTCATCCACTCGTTCAGGTCGTACAGGCTGTTCGGCGCGTTGCGCTTCATGCGTCCCAGCTTGCGCTGCTCGCCCGCATAGGCGTCCAGGTACTGCTGCAGCTGGCCGCGCTCGCCGCTGCTGGCCATTTCGAACCAGAACTGCAGCCAGGTGCAGCCCGACGCGAGCCTGCCCTGGTAGCCGGGTGCGTTATTGTCGCCGTTGCAGCTCATGCCGCCATCGTGCTCGGTTTCGTGGCGGATGGCGCTGGCAAACGGAATGAAGAATTCATCCTCCGGGCCGAATGCGCCCTTGCTGCCGATAATGTGATGGGCGCGTGGCACTACATCCCAGGTGGCCAGCACGCCCGTCACCATGTAGGGCCGGCCCAGCACCGTGACACGCTGGCCGACCGGATTGCTGCTGCCGACCAGCTTTTCGGACAGCGCGCGGCTCAGCACGATCACATCGGCGCCGCTGGCGTCGTCGGCTTCGCTCCATGGCTGGCCGTACAGGAACGTCGGCTCGAACATGGCAAAGAAGTCGCGCGTGGGCGCCATGCCCTGCGCATTGAAGACGCCGATATCCTTGCGCAAGGGCTCGACCGGGCCGGCCACGCCGTACATCACGGTGCGGCGCACGCCCACTTTGCTGGCCATGAAATTGCGCGCGTCGATATAGCTCATCTGGGATTGCGCGAAGCTGGGTTTGTCGCCGGGTACGTAGCCCTTGACGGGCAGGATGTCGATCATCGGCACGAACAGGCGGTCGCTCTTGTGCGGCAGCGGATCGCCCGACATGGCGTGCAGGATGGTGACGGTGGACACGCTGGCGGCCACGCCGACGGCCAGGGTCAGCACCATCAGCGCCGTCAGGGCGCGGTTGCGGCGCAGGCTGCGCAGGCCCAGCGTGAAATAGTAGCGGAACATGGTCTCTCCTTACGCTGTCACGGGGTGCTGCGGCTTGGCCGACAGCGTGGCGCGGTGCTGCACCAGGTCCGACACCTGGCCGTCGATGATGTGCACATTGCGCTGGCTGCGCAGCGCCAGTTCCGGATCGTGCGTGACCATCAGGATGGTGGTGCCTTGCGCGTTGATTTCTTCCAGCAGTTCCATCACGCCGCGCGCCATCTGCGTATCGAGGTTGCCCGTCGGTTCATCGGCCAGCAGCAGCTTGGGCGAGCCGGCCAGCGCGCGCGCGATCGCCACGCGCTGCTGCTGTCCGCCCGACAATTCGGCCGGATAATGTTTCATGCGCGACGCCAGGCCGACCTTGGCCAGTGCTTCCTCGATGCGCTCCTTGCGCTCGGCGCGGTTGAAGCCCCGGTAGCGCAGCGGCACGTCGACATTGTCGAACAGGGACAGGTCGGGAATCAAGTTAAAACCCTGGAAGATGAAGCCCAGCTTTTCATTGCGCAGGCGCGAGCGGGCATTGTCGTCCATGCCCCTGACGTTGACGCCGTCGAGGATGTATTCGCCGTCCGTGAATTCCTCGAGCAGGCCGGCGATGTTCAGGAAGCTTGTCTTGCCTGAGCCGGACGGCCCCGTGACGGTGACGAATTCACCTTGTCGCACATGGATGTCGAAGCCGCGCAGGGCGTGGGTTTCGATCATGTGGGTGCGGTAGACTTTGCTCAGGTTTTGCATGCGCAACATGGAGGGCCTCTCAGGATATAAGTTGAATGATGTGTCAGTTGAGCGAGATGCGGGCAGCGTTCTCGAAGTTTTCCGTGCCGGCGACGACCACCTTATCGCCCAGCTTCAAGCCGTCGAGGATTTCCACTGCCGACACGCTGGTCGCACCCAGTTTGATCGGTGTGCGCGTCGCCACGCCATCGCGCACGACGTAGGCGAAACGGCCGCCTTCGGCTTCGACGAAGGAGCCGCGCGCCAGCATCAGCACATTCGGTTTTTCATCGATCAGCAGGCGCGCCGCCACGCGCTGGTTCTGGCGCAGGCCGGCCGGTTGCGCGCCATCGAAACGCACGCGCGCCAGCACCTGGTTTTTGACCACTTCGGGCGACAGCGCCGACAGCTTGCCGGTCGCCTTGATGACGCCCGTTTCGATCTCGGCGCGCATACCCAGGCCGATGTCGGCCACATAGGTTTCAGGCACCTCGAGTTCGACTTCCAGCTGCGACAGGTCGACCAGGGTCATCAAAGCCGTATTGGCTTGCACCACGCTGCGGTTGGCCACCGACAGGGTACCGATAAAGCCGTTGACGGGCGCGCGCACGGTCAGCTCGTCGACCCGGCGCTGAGCGTTGTCGCGGCTCAGGCGCTGGCGTTCGAGTTCATTGCTTTTTGTTTTCAGGGCCAGGGTCACGTCTTCGCTTTCCAGTCCTGCCGCCTGCGAAGCGTGCTTGCTGCGGATATCGGCCGAATTCAAGGCATCCTTGGCCTTCTGGTAATCGATCTTGGCAATGATGCCTACTTGCGCCACGCTTTCGTAGCGTTCGAGCGTGCGCTGTGCGGACAGGCGCTCGATTTCGGCCGTATCGGCTTCGCGCCGCGCCAGCAGCTTCTGCTTCTTGGCCAGGATCTGCTGGCGCGCCACTTCCGCCTCCAGCTGCTGCACGCTCGATTGTTCGCGCTTGAGGGCGTCGGACAGGTCCGGCGACTCCAGCACGGCCAGGATATCGCCCTTTTTCACCGTGTCGCCCGCCTTGGCTTTCAAGGTCACAGTGGCCACGGTGGTCGAGTACAAGGTCGGGCTGATCGAGGCGACCACGCGGCCAGTGACGGCCGCGTCGCGGATCAGGGTGCCGCGCGTGACCTCGGCGATGCGCAGGCGGTTGCTGTTGACGGAATGCTCGCTGCTGCGCCAGCCGGCAACGACAGCGATGGCGCCGCCGATGACGATGACGGCTCCAGCCAGCAGCAGGGCGCGTTGCTTGTGGCGCTGGCCCGGCGGGGCGGACAGTACGGCGTCTTGGGAGGAAGTATCGCGGATCATGGTCATGTCTCGTGAAGGATGTCGTTTCCAGTGCACGATCCATGCCAGTTGTTAAGTCATTGATTTGAATGGTAAAAAAATTTGGCGTCCGGTTGTCCGCCGTGTCCGCGCTGTCCAGCATGTCCGCGGGCGCCGCACTGTCGCGGCGTTTGCGCATGGATCTTGATATTCTGGCAATCGACCTGATCTGCGGCACAGGCAGTGATGGCGCGCGGCGCCATGCTGGCCCTTTTTTGGAGCATGATGTCGCCTTCGCCCTCTCTTTTTGCCCGCCTGCGTCCCTGGTTGCGCCAGTTTGCCAGCCTGCCCGAACCGCCGGAACTCGATTATCCATTTGCCGCCAGCGACATCGCCATGCTGCAGCGCATCGACGGTGGTGTGCCCCAGCTCGATAGCCAGACGTGGAATGAAATGCTGCTGGATGCCTACCATGCGCAACTGGCCACGCAGACCAGCATTCTTGGCCAGCAGCGCTTGCATCAGCGCCTGGCCAGCGGCACGGCGGACGCCGCATCGTGTGCGCGCATCGCGGCCTTGCTGGCCGCGCCGGCACAGCAGGCGGTGATCGAGCAAGCCATGCTGCCGCTGCGCACGGCAGACGTGGAAGTGGCTGCGCTGCTGTGTGGTGCCGCGCCGCCCGCGCCGCCGTGGTGGAGCCGCTGGCTGCTGCTACCGCCGTTGGCGCTGTTGGCATCGCTGCTGACTGCGTGGCTGTTTGCGCCGCTGGCATGGGCCGTCGCGGTGGCCGTCTGGTTCTCGCTGATGGCGTTGCAGATGCGTTTTTACGAGCGTTGCAAGCCGTGGGAGCGCAGCGTCTTTACCTTGCAGCAGATACTGCTGGTGCATGGCCGTCTGGGGGCGCTCGATACGGCATTCACGGCGGAGCTGCGAGAAGGCGGACGGGCTGCCGGCGTGATCAGTCGGCAGATTACGCCAGTGCGCTGGATCAAGATGGTTCCCTTGCTGAGCGAATATGACGACTGGCTCATGTTGGGCAATATCCGGCGCTATTTTCACAGCCTGCGCGTGGTGCGGCGCGAACGCGCCTTCCTGCGCCAGAGTTTCCTGCTGTTGGCCGACCTGGAGGCGGACTTGGCCCTGGCGCGCCATCTGCGCGGTCGCGAAGAGTTTTGCTGGGCGCAGGAAAGCGATGCGCGGCAGTTGTCGCTCGATGCCATGGTCCATCCGTTGCTGGCAGGTGCCAAGCCCCTGTCGCTGCGGCTCGATGGCCGTGGCGCGTTCATTTCGGGGCAGAATGCGGTGGGCAAAAGTACCCTGTTGCGCGGCGTGGGGCTCAATCTGATCAGTGCGCGGGCTTTCGGCTTTTGTTATGCGCAGGCGGCCCTGGTGCCCATGCTGCCCTTGTATTCGAGCATGCAGAATGAAGACTCGCTCGATGGCGGCGAAAGTTTGTATATCGCCGAATTGCGGCGCGCGCGCGAATTGCTGGCGCTGGCCGAGAAGGGCGCGCCGGCGCTGTTCCTGATCGATGAAATCTTCCGCGGCACGAACCACCTTGAATCCGTGGCGGCCGCGGCCGCCGTGTTGCACAGCCTGGCCGCGGGCCACCTGGTGATCGTCTCGTCGCATAACCTGGTGCTGGGACCCTTGCTGGAAGACTGCCTGGCGCCGTGGTGCGTGCGCCGCGATGACGCCGGTGCGCTGCTACTGGCGCCCGGCGTGCTGCAAGCGACGAATGGCATCGCCTTGCTGGCACAGCGCGGTTTTGACGCCGGCATCGCGGACAAGGCGGGGCGCGTCTTCGACTGGCTCAGCACGCATATGGCGCAACCGGCCGATTGCGGCGGCGTGCTCGAACGGGCCTGAGGGCCGGGCTTACTTTTCCTGCTTTTCGGGCGTGCTCTTGTCGATCACTTCGCGGCAATCGCCGCGGATGATGGCGTTGTCGTAGTTGGTCCAGCCATAGCTGTCGACGTAGCGCTTGTGCTGCTTGAAGCGGGGGCTGGCGATGCTCCATTCGGGCTGTTCGCCGGCAAAGCGGATGTCGCCCAGGTCAAGCAGGGTGTGGAACATGTTTTCCGTCGACAGGCGGGCCTTTTGATGGCGCCGCAACTGCGTGACCTTGTCCGGATAGTGCTGCTGGAATTGCGGCGAATACCAGACGAAGGCGGGCACGTGGAATTCGAACTGCGTGTTGTGGCCGTGGAAGGCCAGGCGGCAGGTGCCGTCGTACAGCGTCTGGCCGTGATCGGCCACGTAGACGAGCGAGCTGCGCAGGGCGGTGCGCTGGCCGTCGTCCTTCAGCATGCCGATCACGTTCGACAGGAACCAGTCCGTGTACAGGATGGAGCTGTCGTAGCTGTTGTTCAGCTGCGGCTTGATGGCCGTGTCCGTGTAGACGGGCTTGTCGACGCCGAACAGCGACGGCTGCCACTTGTCGAACGCCTTCGGATAGCGCTGGCTGTAGTTCCAGTGGCTGCCCAGGGTGTGCAGCACGATGAGTTTTTTCGGTGCCGGGTCGGCCAGCGCGTTCTTGAACGGGTCGAACAGGATCTGGTCGAAGTTCGAATTGTTGGTAAAGCCGCCCAGGTTCAGGAATTGCACCACGTCCGCTTCCTTGGCAAACACGGACACGGGCGTGTCGAACTGGCCGAACGAGATCTGGTTCGACAGCCAGTAGGTCTTGAAGCCCGCTTCCTTGTAGGCGGTGAGGAAGGATTTTTCCGAGAAACCATCCTTGAGGCTTTGCGTGGCCGGTTTGCGCGAGATGATGACGGGCACGGACAGCCGCGTGGCGGAAACGGCCGTGATGACGTCGGCCAGCGGCACCAGGTTGCTTTCCTGTTTCAGCAGGGGATTGGTGTCGCGCTCGTAACCGTTCAGGCTCCAGCGGTCGTAGCGCGACGATTCGCCGATCACCATGACCACCACTTCCGGATGGGGATCGGGCTGTTGCTGGTGCGCGCCGAAACGGAAGCTGCTGCTTTTCTGTCCCAGTTCGGCCAGGTACCGGCGTTCTTTATAGAAGTCGAAGCCGCGCGCGGCCAGGCCGAAGGGCCAGGAATTGCTGACGGTGTCGAAGGCGTAGGGCAGGCGAGCCCAATGAGGCAGGCTGGGCCAGCCCAGGCCCGTCTCGTCGGCGCCGGCGATGCTGGCGTTCTCCGGCTTGCTGCTTTCCTCGTCTTCCTCGGCCGTGTCGTCGTCGGCCGAACTGGCGTCGCCGAAGCCTGAGGCGCCCGCCTTGCCGCTGGCCGCCGGTTGACTGGCCTTGGCTGATGCTGGGGTGCTGTGCAGGACTTTGGCGTCGAAACCGAATTCGTAGCCATACCACCAGAAGCCGCCCAGCAGGAGCAGCAGCACGAAGGCGGCCGGGCGCGTCTTGCCGCGCCAGTCGAGGTTGCGCGTGCGGGTGGCCGCATACCAGCTGAGCGCGCACCAGGCGCTCACGCCCAGCATGACGGCGCCCATCAGCCAGACCTTTTGTCCGAGGAATTCCATTGCTTCCTTGGGGCTGGTTTCGAAGATGATCCCCAGGTGGTGCGTGGAAATGCCCTGGCCATAGAAGATGAACAGGTAGATTTCTGTCGGCAGGGCGAGGAAGGCCGGCACCAGCAGCCAGTGGAACCAGGCGGGACGCTTAAACACGCTCCAGACGGCCAGCCAGGCCAGCAGCTCGAAGGTGAGCATCTGCCAGGGATGCTCGGGCGCACGCCCCAGCAGCGCGGGGACGAAAGGCACGGCCGTCAGCAAGGCATACGTCAGGAGCAGGAACAGATAGTCAGGGCGAAGCAAGGAGCGCATAAGGGGAGGGCAGCGAAAAATGTCCGCTATTATCAATCCTTTTGTTGTCTTGCGGTCATACAAGAATGTGCGCGCCCGATGCTTGGTTGCAGGGAAAGAATGCCAAATCATCAAGCGCCGCGAGGTGCCGGCATCCGCGTGCTGCGGTCAAAAATTAGTCAAAATGCCACAAAAGTCGCGCTTTTTTGCCTTTTTTTATAGCAAAAAGCGGTAAACCGATTGACCCCCTGTAACACAAGGTCTAAACTAGCGAGTTCTCGATTTTATTCTGCTCATCGTTTACGTATTGCTTGGCATTTCATGGCCGCTCCTTATCGAGTGGCTGCGGGCGCCTCCGGTGCGCAGTAGATGAAAGCGGGACGAGGTTTTAGTCGCCGGGCATCTTGCCCGGGTTATTAATCGTAGTTTTTTGTTGGATTTATAACGATGCCAACCATCAATCAATTGATTCGCAATCCACGCGTCGCTTTGACCGTGAAGAGCAAATCGCCGGCGCTGGAAAACAGCCCGCAAAAACGTGGCGTCTGCACACGTGTTTACACCACGACTCCAAAGAAGCCTAACTCGGCTCTGCGTAAAGTCGCTAAAGTTCGTCTGACCAATGGTTTCGAAGTCATTTCGTACATTGGCGGTGAAGGCCATAACCTGCAAGAGCATAGTGTTGTGCTGTTGCGCGGCGGTCGCGTCAAGGATTTGCCGGGTGTGCGTTACCACATGGTTCGCGGTGCCCTGGATACCCAAGGCGTTAAAGACCGTAAGCAATCGCGTTCGAAGTACGGTACCAAGCGCGCTAAAGCTGGCAAGAAGTAATAAGTTGTACGCAGCAAACCCAAGTTTCGCTCAGTGGCAACTAGCTAAGTGAATGTAGTCGACCGCATCTGGTCGAGTAAGTGGAAGACTATGATGGTCGTCCGCGAGTGTGCGAAGAACGCGCGCTCAACTGAAGATTGAAAGGAATTGATATGCCACGTCGTCGTGAAGTACCCAAGCGCGAAATTTTGCCAGATCCAAAATTCGGCAACACTGATGTCGCTAAATTTGTAAACGTGCTGATGCTGTCCGGTAAGAAATCGGTTGCAGAAAACATCATCTACGGTGCTTTCGAGCACATCGCAGCAAAATCGGGTAAAGATCCACTCGAAGTTTTTGCTACCGCAATCAACAACGCCAAGCCGTTGGTTGAGGTGAAATCCCGTCGCGTCGGTGGTGCAAACTACCAGGTGCCGGTCGAAGTTCGCCCAGTCCGTCGTATGGCTCTGTCCATGCGTTGGTTGCGTGAAGCTGCTAACAAGCGCAGCGAAAAATCGATGCCACAACGCCTCGGCGGTGAGCTGATGGAAGCGGCTGAAAGCCGCGGCGGCGCGATGAAAAAACGCGACGAAGTCCATCGTATGGCTGAAGCGAACAAAGCGTTCTCGCATTTCCGCTTCTAATATAAAGCCAGCTACCGCAAGGCGGCTGTCAAGCATCTGTTGTTCGAGGCCGGGCTCATTTTTGCAAAAAAATGCTGCTCGGTTTTGTCCATTCATTTAGGATTAATTATGGCCCGCAAGACCCCCATTGAGCGCTATCGTAATATCGGTATCTCCGCTCACATCGATGCAGGTAAGACGACCACGACCGAGCGCGTCCTGTTCTACACAGGCGTGAACCACAAGCTGGGCGAAGTCCATGATGGCGCTGCCACCACCGACTGGATGGCACAGGAGCAAGAGCGCGGTATCACGATTACCTCGGCTGCTGTTACGTGCTTCTGGAAAGGCATGGCAAACAACTTCCCAGCTCACCACATCAACATCATCGACACCCCAGGCCACGTTGACTTCACCATTGAAGTGGAACGTTCGATGCGCGTGTTGGATGGCGCCTGCATGGTTTACTGTGCAGTCGGCGGCGTGCAGCCACAATCGGAAACGGTATGGCGTCAGGCTAACAAGTACAAAGTGCCACGTCTGGCCTTCGTGAACAAGATGGACCGTACCGGCGCCAACTTCTTCAAGGTCTACGATCAGATGCGTTCGCGTCTGAAAGCCAACCCAGTACCTATTCAGATGCCTATCGGCGCTGAAGATGTCTTCACCGGTGTTATCGATCTGGTCAAGATGAAAGCGGTTATCTGGGACGACGCTTCGCAAGGCATGAAGTTTGAATACGGCGAGATTCCTGCACACCTGGCTGCTGATGCTGCCAAGTGGCGCGAGAACATGGTTGAAGCCGCTGCTGAAGCGTCGGAAGACCTGATGAACAAGTACCTGGAAGAAGGCGACCTCTCGGAAGAAGAGATCAAGGCTGCCCTGCGTCAGCGTACCATCGCCAGCGAAATCGTTCCAATGTTGTGCGGTACCGCCTTTAAAAACAAGGGCGTACAAGCCATGTTGGACGCGGTCATCGAGTACCTGCCATCGCCAATCGACATTCCACCTGTCCCAGGTCTGGACGAGGACGAGCAGCCAGTCGAGCGCGCCGCTGACGACAATGAGAAATTCTCGGCATTGGCGTTCAAGATCGCAACCGATCCGTTCGTCGGTCAGCTGTGCTTCATCCGTTGCTACTCGGGTACCCTGAATTCGGGCGACTCGGTGTTGAACTCCGTGAAGCAGAAGAAAGAGCGTATCGGCCGTATCGTGCAGATGCAAGCGAACGAACGCGAAGAAATCAAGGAAATGCGCGCTGGCGACATCGCCGCTGTCGTGGGTCTGAAAGACACCACCACTGGCGATACGCTTTGCGACGAGAAGGCAAGCGTCGTTCTGGAGCGCATGGTCTTCCCTGAGCCAGTGATTTCGCAGGCAGTCGAGCCAAAAACCAAGGCCGACCAGGAAAAAATGGGCCTGGCGCTGAACCGCCTGGCAGCAGAAGATCCATCGTTCCGCGTGCGTACCGATGAAGAATCGGGCCAGACCATCATCGCCGGTATGGGCGAGTTGCATCTGGACATCATCGTTGACCGTATGAAGCGTGAATTCAACGTTGAAGCGACCGTCGGCAAGCCACAAGTGGCTTACCGCGAAACGATCCGTAAAGTGTGCGAAGAGTCGGAAGGCAAATTCGTCAAGCAATCGGGTGGTCGTGGTCAATACGGTCACGTGGTTCTGAAGATCGAACCGCAAGAACCGGGCAAGGGCTTCGAATTCGTTGACGCGATCAAGGGCGGTACCGTTCCTCGCGAATACATCCCTGCAGTTGAAAAAGGTGTGCGCGACACGCTGACTTCGGGCGTGATGGCTGGTTACCCAGTCGTCGACGTGAAAGTCACGCTGTTCTTCGGTTCGTACCATGATGTTGACTCGAACGAAAATGCATTCCGCATGGCCGCTTCGATGGCATTCAAAGATGGCTGCCGCAAAGCATCGCCAGTCATCCTGGAGCCAATGATGGCCGTGGAAGTGGAAACACCGGAAGACTACGCCGGTACCGTGATGGGCGATCTGTCGTCGCGTCGCGGCATGGTGCAAGGTATGGATGAAATTGCTGGCGGTGGCGGCAAGATCATCAAGGCCGAAGTGCCTCTGTCGGAAATGTTCGGTTACGCTACGTCGTTGCGTTCGTCGACCCAAGGTCGTGCGACTTACACGATGGAATTCAAGCACTATGCTGAAGCACCTAAGCATGTGACTGAAGCAATCGTAAGCTCGAAAGCTAAGTAATAGAAGTTCCGGGCCGGCTTTCACGAGAATGCCGGTCCCTACATTTAAATCATTGTTCTAAGGAAGAATAAAATGGCAAAAGGTAAATTCGAACGGACCAAGCCGCACGTCAACGTCGGCACCATCGGCCACGTCGACCACGGTAAAACCACGCTGACCGCTGCAATCGCAACGGTTCTGTCGAAGAAATTCGGCGGCGAAGCTAAAGCATACGACCAGATCGATGCAGCACCAGAAGAAAAAGCGCGCGGTATCACGATTAACACCGCCCACGTCGAGTACGAAACGGAATCGCGTCACTACGCGCACGTTGACTGCCCAGGCCACGCCGATTACATCAAAAACATGATTACCGGTGCTGCCCAGATGGACGGCGCGATCCTGGTATGCTCCGCAGCTGACGGCCCAATGCCACAGACCCGCGAACACATCCTGCTGGCCCGCCAAGTTGGCGTTCCATACATCATCGTGTTCCTGAACAAGTGCGACCTGGTCGACGACGCAGAGCTGCTGGAACTGGTTGAAATGGAAGTACGCGAGCTGTTGTCGAAGTATGAGTTCCCTGGCGACGACGTGCCTATCATCAAAGGTTCGGCCCGTATGGCGCTGGAAGGCAAAGAAGGCGAAATGGGCGTTGACGCAGTGCTGCGTCTGGCCGATGCCCTCGATTCGTACATCCCAACGCCAGAGCGCGCTGTTGACGGTGCTTTCCTGATGCCAGTGGAAGACGTGTTCTCGATCTCGGGTCGCGGTACCGTGGTGACCGGTCGTATCGAGCGCGGCATTGTTAAAGTCGGCGAAGAGATCGAAATCGTCGGTATTATCGATACCGTCAAAACGACTTGCACCGGCGTGGAAATGTTCCGCAAACTGCTGGATCAAGGTCAAGCTGGCGACAACGTTGGTCTGCTGCTGCGCGGCACCAAGCGTGAAGACGTGCAACGTGGTCAAGTTCTGGCCAAGCCAGGCTCGATCAAGCCGCATGCGCACTTCACCGGCGAGATCTATGTTCTGTCGAAAGACGAAGGCGGCCGTCATACGCCATTCTTCAACAACTATCGTCCACAGTTCTACTTCCGCACGACGGACGTAACTGGTTCGATCGAGTTGCCAGCAGACAAAGAAATGGTCATGCCAGGCGATAACGTGTCGATCACCGTCAAGTTGATCAACCCGATCGCGATGGAAGAAGGCCTGCGCTTCGCTATCCGTGAAGGCGGTCGTACCGTCGGCGCTGGTGTTGTTGCAAAAATCCTGGCTTAATTCTTAAGCCTGCATAAAAGAAGACGCGTCGTCGCCCGGCGCCCTTCTTTTTATTCAACTGCCGGGGTTGGCAAGCATTTTGGTGCTATCATGTCGACCCTGACGGTTGTTGCGTCAGAAATTCCCGTATGACCTCATTGCCGTGCAGACCGCGCGGTTCGTTCTTTTAAGGAAATATCATGTCGGCACCAAACCAAAAAATCCGTATCCGCCTGAAGGCTTTCGATTACAAACTGATCGACCAGTCCGCTCTGGAAATCGTTGAAACCGCGAAGCGCACCGGCGCTGTCGTCAAAGGCCCAGTACCACTGCCTACCCGTATTCAGCGTTTCGACGTGCTGCGTTCCCCGCACGTCAACAAAACTTCGCGCGATCAGTTCGAGATCCGTACGCACCAACGCCTGATGGACATCGTTGACCCAACGGACAAAACCGTTGACGCGCTGATGAAGCTGGACCTGCCAGCTGGTGTTGATGTCGAAATCAAACTGCAATAATCGTTTTTAAGCAGGCCGGCGTGGTGTCCCGCTGCCTGATGATGGGGCCGGGCCTGCTCACGATCGTGAGTGCGCCCGGCCCCAGCTATTGGTGCCTGCGCATCTCTGCAAAATCGCTTTACAGTGCCGCGGCCGGCCGATAAAGTTGCTGCATGCTTAATGCCCTCGATACCCACCTGTTAAATGCCACTCCCCGTCAGTGCTTGCGCGGCTGGCCGCGCTTCCTGACCGAATTCCTGTATTTCGGCATCAAGGAGGCAAGGTCGTGCCTGTTTGTGGGACTGTTTTTTGCTGCCGTGTTCCTGGTGCCGCGCGCCGGCCTGTTCGGCCTGCCACGCTATGACGTATTGCTGCTGGTGGCGCTGGCGATCCAGGGCGCGATGGTCTGGAGCGGACTGGAAACGTGGGATGAATTGAAGGCCATCTGCCTGTTCCATGCGGTCGGCTTCGCGCTGGAAGTGTTCAAGGTATCGGGGACGATCCAGTCGTGGAGCTATCCCGACTTTGCCTATACCAAGGTGTTCGGCGTTCCCCTGTTTTCCGGCTTCATGTATGCGGCCGTCGGCAGCTACATCATCCAGACCTGGCGCCTGCTCGACATGCGGATTCGTCATCATCCGCCGTACTGGATGGCGGTGCTGATCGCCGTGTTGATCTACGCCAACTTCTTCACCCATCACTACATCGGCGACTATCGCTGGTATCTGGCCGCCTGCGCGCTGGGTTTGTACGCGCGCACCACGGTGGTATTTCGTCCGCTCGACCGCGACCGCAGCATGCCCTTGCTGCTCGGTTTCGTGCTGGTTGGCTTCTTCATCTGGCTGGCTGAAAACATCAGTACCTTCTGGGGCGTGTGGCGCTATCCGAACCAGCTTGGCGCCTGGTCGGTCGTGCATGTCAGCAAATGGAGCTCCTGGTCGCTGCTGGTGGTGATGACGTTCACCATCGTGGCCCACCTCAAGCACATCAAGGCCAGCATCCACGTCGCCCAGCCGTAGGCCGGGCTCCGGGGTTTGCTTATTACAGGCTGGCCGCCACCGCGTCGAAGCGATTGCCGAGCGCAGCCTGCGGACCGCCTTGCAGCTGCCTGGCGTACTGGCGCAGCACTTGCGCCGAATACGTGCGCGAGGCGGGCGACAGCTTCGGCAGCAACGGCAGCACGCGTTCCAGATAGCCTGTGCCTTCCTGCCACTTGCCTTGCGCGGCCAGGGCCGACGCCAGTTCCACCATGCGGCGGCCGACGCGCGCATCGCTGCGTGGCTGCGCCGATTCTTCTGTGGCCAGCGCTTGCCGGTACAGCTGCTCCGCTTCGGCATTCTTGCCCTGCAAGCGCTTGATGCGGCCCAGGTTGTACTGGCGCTGCGAGAGGATGTCCGCGCTGGCCCCGGCCTGCTCGGCGCTGTGCAGGGCCTGTACGCAAGCCAGTTCCGCTTCGCCAAACTGGCCCTTGAGCTCGGCCGCGTTGCAGGCGTCTTGCTGTTCATTGGAGGTGGTGATCGTCGCTGGCGCCGCGCAGGCGGCCAGCAGGCTGACAGCGCATAGCAGGCTGATGGTATGGTTCTTCATAGTCTCCTCGGACGGGTGTCAAACACGGTGTATCGGTGGAGTCATGCTGCGATAAATATACTATAAGTTTTTTCGAGCGGGTGGCTTTTTGCCGGCGCGTGGCAAGGCGCGCGATTGACGCCGCTTGCGTGCTTCAGGGATACTCCGGGTCTGTCCACTAATGCGTGCCGCCGCCATGTCCAAGACTGTCCTGATCGTGGAAGATGAACAGGCGATTGCCGACAGCATCGCCTATGCCTTGCGCACGGACGGCTTTACGCCGCGCCATGTGATGTTGGGCGAGCACGCCCTGGCCGCGCTGCGCCCAACGCCCGGCGAAGCCGCGCAGATGCCCGTTCTGGTAGTGCTTGACGTGGGCTTGCCCGACATGAGCGGGCTGGAAGTGTGCCGCCGGCTGCGCCAGTTTTCCGAGGTGCCGGTGATCTTCCTGACGGCTCGCAGCGACGAGATCGACCGCATCGTCGGCCTGGAAATCGGCGCCGACGATTACGTCACGAAGCCGTTTTCGCCACGCGAACTGGTGGCGCGCATCCGCGTCATCCTGCGCCGCGCGGGTGTCGCGCAAGCTCCCCGCGAGACTGGCATGACGATAGCCGCGCCTGCCGCCGCGCCGGCGCGCTTCGAGTTGCGCGCGCTGGAGGCGAAAGTGCTCTTTCACGGCCAGCCGCTGGACCTGACCCGCTATGAATACCTGTTACTGAAAACCCTGCTCGAGCATCCGGGCCACGTGCTGTCGCGCGCGCAGCTGATGGAGCGCGTGTGGAGCGGGGCGCCCGATACGCTTGAGCGCACAGTCGACGCACACGTCAAATCGCTGCGCGCCAAGCTGCGTGCCGTCGATGCGCAGGTCGATCCCATCCACACCCACCGTGGCCTCGGCTACAGCCTGGCCGGCGCATGAGGATCGGCCTGCGCATCCTGCTCGGCTACTTCCTGATCGTGGGCTTGGCTGCGTGGTTCCTGCTGAATGTCTTCATGGAGCAGGTCAAGCCCGGCGTGCGTTCGACCCTGGAAGACACCCTGGTCGACACTTCGCAGCTGCTGGCCAGCCTGGTGGCGCCCGACCTGAAGGCGGGCACGCTGGCGCAGTCGCCCGTGGCCGAACGCATGCAGGATTACGCGCGCCATGGCGTGGACGTCAATATCAATGGCGTGCGCAAGCGCACCCTCGATTACCGCATCACCATCACGGACCGGCACGGCATCGTGCTGTTCGATTCCAGCGGGCGCGACGTGGGGCGCGACTATTCGCGCTGGAATGACGTGTACCTCACCTTGCAGGGCAAGTATGGCGCGCGCAGCACGCGCAGCCGGCCCGACGACGAGATGTCGACGGTGATGCACGTGGCCGCGCCGATTCGCGACGGCAATGAGGTGATCGGCGTGCTGACGGTGGCCAAGCCGAACGCCAGCGTGCAAGCGTTTGTCGAGCGCAGCCAACGCAAGATATTGCAGCGCGGCGCCATCCTGTTGCTGCTGTCGCTGCTGATCGGCCTGGCATTCGCCTGGTGGCTGCACCATGCGCTGGGCAAGCTGATGCATTACATCGGCGACGTGGAAGCGGGGCGCAAGGTGGCGCTGCCGGCGCTGGGAAAGAACGAGATCGGCACTCTGGGGCGGGCGCTCGAGGCGATGCGCACGCGCCTGGAAGGCAAGGAATACGTGGAGCAGCTGATGCACACCCTGGCGCATGAATTGAAAAGCCCGATCGCCGCCATCCAGGCCTCGGCCGAGCTGCTGCAGGAAGACATGCCGCCGGCCGAGCGCCGCCAGTTTCTCGCCAGCATCCTGGAACAGAATGCGCGCCAGCGGCAGCTGATCGACAAGCTGCTGGCCCTCGTGCGCGTGGAAAAACAGCAACGGTTGGATCATCCCGAGCGCATCGCGCTGGGGCCATTGCTGGCGCAAGTGGAGCAGGATGCGGCCGCCACCCTGGCGGCGCGCGGCGTGCGCCTGCAGTTGCAGGCGGAAGAGGGCAGTGTGGCCGGGGACGCCTTGCTGCTGCGCCAGGCGCTGGGCAATTTGCTCGACAACGCGGCCGGCTTTGCGCCACCGGACAGCTGCATCGACCTGACGGCGCGGCGCCAGGGCAGCCAGGTCGAAATTGCCGTGCGCGACCGTGGCGCGGGCATCCCCGCGTATGCGCTGGAACGCGTCTTCGAGCGTTTCTATTCCCTGCCGCGCCCGAGCGCCGGCAAGAGCACGGGCCTGGGCTTGCCCTTCGTGCGCGAGGTGGCCTCGCTGCATGGCGGCACGGTCGAGGTGCTCAATCATGCGGAGGGCGGCGCCTGTGCGCGCCTGTGTCTGCCGCTGCTGGCTTAGCGCACTTTATTTACTGGCTTCACACAGACTGCATCGTCAGCGCACACAGCTTTTTTACACTGGCCGCCTTACTTCAAGGATGCGCCATGCAAAAAACTCTGTTAGTCAAAGCGTTGATCGTGTTCGGCCTGATGCTGCTGATCGGCCTGCCTTTGCTGATGATTCAGGAAACGATCAAGGAGCGGATGGAATTCCGCCAGGAAGCCGTCAACAGCATCGCCGCCGATTCGGTGCGCGAACAAACCATCATCGGTCCCATCCTCGTGATCCCGTATGTGGAGCAATATGACGAGCGGGTCGAGATCGCCGTCGACAAGGAGCAGAAAGGCAGCGTGCCGGCGCAGACGCAGGTGCAGCGCCGCGTCATGCAGCGCCGCTTGCTGGTGTACCCGAACCTCTTGCTGCAGGAAGGCACCATCGAGACCGACCGCCGCTACCGTGGCATCCACCAGGTGCTGGTGTACAGCGGCCAGCATGCGTTCAAGGGCGACTTCACGGTGCCCAGTCTTGAGCAGTTGCCGCGCAAGACGCCGGACGCGCGCGTGACCCTGGGCGAGCCGTTTGTTGCCTTGTCCATCGAGGACGTGCGCGGCATCCGCAACATCCCGAAAATCGACTGGGGCGGGCGCCAGATCGAATTCGAACAGGGCACCGACCTGTTTGCCTTCCGCAGCGGCCTGCATGCACCCCTGGGCGCCATGCCGCTGGCGCAAGCGCAGCAGGTGAAATTCAGTTTTGACCTGGGACTGGACGGCATCGAACGCCAGCATTTCGTGCCGGTGGCGAAAAACAGCCAGATCAGCATCAAGTCGAACTGGCCCCATCCGCAGTTTGGCGGCCGCTTCCTGCCGTCGCCGAAACACCGCCAGATCAATGCCGATGGCTTTCAGGTCGAATGGAATATCTCGTCGCTGGCCAGCAATGCGCAAACGCAGCTGAGCACGATCGAGGGCGAGTTCAAGGTGCCCGACAGCGCACCGCTGGGCCAGGTGGACCGTTTCAGCGTCGGCTTCATCGAGCCGATCAATGTGTATTCGCAGTCGGACCGGGCCACCAAGTATGGCTTGCTGTTTGTGGCGCTGACGTTTGCCGCCTTCTTCATCTTTGAAATTTTGAAAAGTCTGCCGATCCACCCGGTGCAGTATTTGCTGGTGGGCCTGTCGCTGGTGATCTTCTTCCTGCTGCTGGTGGGCCTGGCCGAGCATATCGCTTTCCTTGCCGCTTACCTGATCGCCAGCGCCGCCTGTATCGCGCTGACCAGTTTTTACCTGGCGCATGTATTGCACAACGCCTGGCGCGGCATCGGCTTCGGCGTGGCGCTGACCATGCTGTATGGCGCCCTGTACGGATTGCTGAACTCGGAAAACAATGCGCTGGTGATGGGCAGCATCCTGCTGTTCGCCGTCCTGGCCGCCATCATGGTGGCGACGCGCAAGGTTGACTGGTATCAGATTGGCAAAGGAGCGCCGCAGGAATAGGGGCCATCCGGGCGCCATGCGCCTCCGCATTTGCAGCCAGCCATGACGGTGATGTGTCCTGGCTGGCTTTTTATTTGGCCGGAACGAAGGTGGCACAATAATTGGTAGTTGGTTGGTATTGTTTACGGTATTCTATTGGCATTGCTTTTTAGGTAATGGCGGGCGCCGTGGCGCCGGCCCGGGGCGGTGCGAGGATGGCGTGTCGTCCTGGTTGTTGTTCCATCTGATAAACGGAGATGAAATATGATCAAGAAGACGATGGCTTTCCTGTTTGCGCTGGGCCTGAGCGCCTCGTATGCATTTGCCGCCGGCGATGTCACGCAGTGCTATAGCGAGTGCGGGCAGAAGGTGGCCAATTGCCGGGCGCACCTCGGTGGCAGCCCCATCTGCGAGGACTTGTACGAGCATTGTCTGGCCAATTGCCAGAAGTAAGCACCTGCTCCCGGCAGCTTGCCTGGGTACGCTTTGATTCCTGAAAAAAACACAATTGGAGACATGCATGTACAAGAAAATCGCGTTATTCCTGTTTGCCATCGGCTGCAGCGCCTCGTATGCCATGGCTGGCAATGATTGCACGCTGGAGTGCGCCATCCGGGCCAATACGTGCTCGGGCGGCATGCCCGGTTCGGCCTCGAGCCCGATTTGCGAGATGGTCTACCAGCATTGCATCGAGCAGTGCAAGGTCTGAGCTGAGTCGCCCTCCGCCGGGCGCCAGGCCTGATACAGGAGGGCAGGATGGAGGAGGGCAAGGGGCGCGTACGCCGTGTACGCGCCCTTGTTGTTTCCGCGGCTGCCACTGACTTGCCGCCGGTGGCGCCCGGTGCGGCAGGCCGCATGCCGCCGTGCTTTGCTGCCGTTAAATTGCCTTGCGGCAGCGTTTTTCAGGCGCGCCGACAACTCCCGCAGGGGCGTCTTGCAACACTTTGACATACCTCGTGTTAACTTGTTGCGTCAAGGGTTTTTGTGCTATATACTAGCCGGCTTCGGTATGGATTCGTCTTTTTTGAGTCCTACGTTACTTTGTAGTTAAACAAGCCCCGCCCAATCGCAGGTGGGAATGGAGAAAAAATGAGCCTAGGCCTTCTCGGTCGCAAGGTTGGTATGATGCGCATTTTCACGGATGAAGGGGATTCGATCCCGGTCACCGTGTTGGACGTATCGAACAACCGTGTTGCGCAAATCAAAACCCCTGAAACAGATGGTTACTCCGCTGTTCAGGTCGCATTCGGTCAACGTCGCGCTTCCCGCGTGACCAAAGCTGTTGCTGGTCATCACGCTAAAGCTGGTGTTGAAGCCGGTACTCTGTTGAAAGAGTTCCGTGTCGACGCTGCCAAAGCCGCTGAACTGAAAGCTGGCGATGTTGTCGCTGCTTCCCTGTTCGAAGTCGGTCAAAAGATCGACGTGCAAGGCGTTACCATCGGTAAAGGCTATGCAGGCGTTATCAAACGTTACCACTTCGCTTCTGGCCGTGCAACGCACGGTAACTCGCGTTCGCACAACGTTCCAGGTTCCATCGGTATGGCACAAGATCCAGGTCGCGTTTTCCCTGGTAAGCGCATGACCGGTCATCTGGGTGACGTTAACCGTACGATCCAGAACCTCGTGATCGCCCGTATCGATGCCGACCGTCAGCTGTTGCTGGTCAAAGGCGCGATTCCAGGTGCGAAAAATGGCCAGGTAGTTGTCTCGCCAGCCATCAAAACCAAAGCCAAGAAGGGAGCTTAAACGATGGAACTCAAGCTTCTGAATGCGCAAGGTCAAGCCGCCTCGAACGTTGCTGCAGCCGATACGATTTTCGGCCGTGACTACAATGAAGCGCTGATCCACCAAGTCGTCATCGCTTATCAAGCGAATGCACGTAGTGGTAACCGCAAGCAAAAAGACCGTGAAGAAGTTCACCACACGACGAAAAAGCCATGGCGCCAAAAAGGTACCGGCCGCGCTCGTGCTGGTATGTCGTCGTCGCCACTGTGGCGCGGCGGTGGTCGGATTTTCCCGAACTCGCCTGACGAAAACTTCACCCACAAAGTGAACAAAAAGATGTATCGCGCAGGTATCTGCTCGATCCTGTCGCAGCTGGCTCGCGAAGAGCGCCTGATCGTCATCGACGATCTGACGATCGACGCGCCAAAAACCAAGCTGCTGTCGCAAAAATTGAACGGCCTGGGCTTTGATTCGGTTCTGATCATCACCGACGTTCTGAACGAAAACCTGGAACTGGCATCGCGCAACCTGCCTAACGTACTCGTCGTTGAGCCACGTCACGCAGACCCGATGTCCCTGGTGTTCTACAAGAAGATCCTGGTCACCAAAGCTGCATTGGCCAAGATTGAGGAGATGCTGGCATGAGCGCGATTTTGAAACATAGCGAAGAACGCTTGATGAAGGTGCTGTTGGCGCCCGTGATTTCCGAAAAGGCCACCATGGTCGCGGAAAAGAACGAGCAAATTGTATTCCGCGTACTGCCGGATGCAACCAAGCCTGAAATCAAGGCAGCGGTCGAACTGCTGTTCAAGGTTGAAGTTCTGTCCGTGCAAACTGCAAACCGCGAAGGTAAGCAAAAGCGCACCGGCAAGTTCAACGGTCGTCGTAACCATACCAAGCGTGCTTTCGTGTGCCTGAAGCCTGGCCAGGAAATCAACTTCTCCGAGGAGGCTGCATAATGGCACTCGTTAAGATGAAACCAACCTCGCCAGGCCGTCGCGGCATGGTGAAGGTGGTGAATGCTGACCTGTACAAAGGTCGTCCATTCGCTGCCCTGGTTGAAAAGAAATCCAAGACCGCTGGTCGTAACAACAACGGTCACATCACCACCCGTCATATCGGTGGTGGTCATAAGCAACACTACCGCTTGATCGACTTCAAGCGCACCAAAGATGGTATTCCAGCGAAAGTGGAACGTATCGAATACGATCCAAACCGCACCGCGAATATCGCTCTGTTGTGCTACGCCGACGGCGAACGTCACTACATCATCGCAACCAAAGGCATGGCCGTTGGCGACAGCGTGATGAACGGTTCGGAAGCACCGATCAAATCGGGTAACTGCTTGCCAATCCGTAACATCCCGGTCGGTACCGTGATGCATTGCGTCGAAATGCTGCCAGGTAAAGGTGCCCAAATGGCACGTACCGCCGGCGCTGGCGTTGTGCTGATGGCACGTGAAGGTACCTACGCTCAAGTGCGTCTGCGCTCGGGTGAAGTACGTCGCGTGCACATCGAGTGCCGTGCAACGGTTGGTGAAGTCGGCAATGCCGAGCACAGCCTGCGTAAAATCGGTAAAGCTGGTGCGATGCGCTGGCGCGGTGTTCGTCCTACCGTTCGCGGTGTGGTCATGAACCCGGTCGATCACCCGCACGGTGGTGGTGAAGGTAAAACAGCAGCTGGTCGTCATCCAGTTTCGCCATGGGGCCAACAGACCAAGGGTAAGAAAACACGCAGCAACAAGCGTACGACTTCCATGATCGTCTCGCGCCGCGGCAAGAAATAAGGGGTAGCACATGACACGTTCATTGAAAAAAGGGCCGTTCTGTGACGCCCACCTGGTGAAAAAAGTTGAAGCCGCGCAAGCAGCCAAAGACAAAAAGCCAATCAAAACCTGGTCGCGTCGTTCGACAATCATGCCTGACTTCATCGGCCTGACGATCGCGGTTCATAACGGCAAGCTGCACGTGCCGGTTTATGTTTCCGAAAACATGGTTGGTCACAAGCTCGGCGAATTCGCACTGACCCGTACGTTCAAGGGCCATGCAGCTGACAAAAAGGCTAAGAAATAATGGAAACTAAAGCTATCCTCAAAGGTGTGCGCCTGTCGGACCAAAAGGGCCGCCTGGTTGCTGACCTGATCCGTGGCAAGAAAGTTGACGCTGCACTCAACATCTTGCAATTCAGCCCGAAAAAAGGTGCTGCGATCATCAAGCGTGTTCTGGAATCGGCAATCGCCAATGCGGAACACAATGATGGCGCGGACATCGACGAATTGTTCGTGAAAACGATCTACGTCGAAAAGGGCCCGGTCCTGAAGCGCTTCACCGCGCGTGCAAAAGGCCGTGGCGACCGTATTTCGAAACAATCCTGTCACGTTTACGTGACTGTCGGTAACTAAGGAGCCACGATGGGTCAGAAAATTCATCCAACCGGTTTCCGTCTGGCGGTCACCCGTAACTGGGCTTCGCGCTGGTATGCAGGCAACGGTAATTTCGCTGCCATGCTGAACGAAGACTTGAAAGCACGTGCTTACCTGAAAAAGAAACTGAAGAACGCTTCCGTTGGCCGCATCGTTATCGAGCGCCCAGCCAAGAACGCGCGCTTCACGATCTACAGCTCGCGTCCAGGCGTGGTCATTGGTAAAAAAGGCGAAGACATCGAAGTACTGAAGTCCGCGCTGACCAAGATCATGGGCGTACCTGTTCACGTGAACATCGAAGAAATTCGCAAGCCAGAAATCGACTCGCAACTGATCGCCGATTCGATCGCTCAGCAGCTGGAAAAACGGATCATGTTCCGCCGCGCCATGAAGCGTGCAATGCAAAATGCAATGCGCCTGGGTGCTCTCGGTATCAAGATCATGTCGTCCGGCCGTCTGAACGGTATCGAAATCGCGCGTAAAGAGTGGTACCGCGAAGGCCGCGTGCCTCTGCATACCCTGCGCGCCGATATCGACTACGGTACCAGCGAAGCGTCGACCACCTACGGCATCATCGGTGTCAAGGTGTGGGTATATAAAGGTGACCGCGCGCCTAACGGCGATGCACCAGTCATCGATACCCCAGCTGACGAGAAGAAAAGCCGCGGCCCACGCCGTGACGATGGCAAGCCAGCTGGCCGTCCACGTCCAGCCGGTGCCGGTGCGAAACCATCCACAGCACCAGGTGCACGTGTGCGTACCGCCGCTAAACCGGCCGCCGCAGCAGCACCAGCTGAGAAAGCAGGAGAATAATCATGCTGCAACCAGCACGCAGAAAGTATCGTAAAGAGCAGAAAGGCCGTAATACCGGTATTTCGCACAGCCGCGGCACCGCCGTGTCGTTTGGCGAATTCGGTCTGAAGGCAGTTGCGCGCGGTCGTATCACTGCGCGTCAAATTGAAGCGGCGCGTCGTGCAATGACGCGTCACATCAAGCGCGGTGGCCGTATCTGGATCCGTATTTTCCCGGACAAACCGATTTCGAACAAACCGGCTGAAGTCCGTATGGGTAACGGTAAAGGTAATCCTGAGTACTACGTCGCTGAAATTCAGCCAGGCAAAGTACTGTACGAAATGGATGGCGTTGATGAAGCGCTGGCACGGGAAGCATTCCGTCTTGCCGCCGCTAAACTGCCACTGGCGACGACGTTTGTCATCCGCCAAGTCGGCCAATAATTGGAGTTGTATATGAAAGCATCTGAACTCCGCGGCAAGGACCAGCCAGCTCTGCAAAAAGAGCTGAATGACCTGTTGAAGGCACAGTTCGGCCTGCGCATGCAAATCGCTACGCAGCAGCTGAGCAACACTTCGCAGCTCAAGAAGGTACGCCGCGATATCGCGCGTGTGAAGACGGTAATGAATCTGAAGGAAGCCAAATGAACGAACCAGTGAAACAGTCGCTCAAGCGCACGCTGATCGGTAAAGTGGTTTCGGACAAGATGGACAAGACCGTTACCGTTCTGATCGAGCGCCACGTAAAACATCCTTTGTATGGCAAGATCATCATGCGCTCGAACAAGTATCACGCGCATGACGAGACCAACCAAGTCAAGGCCGGTGACACGGTCGAGATCCAGGAAGGTCGCCCGATCTCCAAAACGAAGGCATGGACGGTGACACGTGTGGTTCAAGCCGCACCAGCCGTTTAAATAAAAACCACCGTTTCGGCGGTGGCTTTTAATTAGTACTTGCAGGCCCGCAAATTGTATGTAATACTTGCGGGCTTCGTTCATGTAACGCCGCAAAGTGTCTGGCCACAGACAGTAGCATTCGCGGTCAGTTGATGTATGAAGGTCATGCACCCAAACAGTGAAGCCCAGCAGGGCGGCTCTGGCGGGACCAAGACTGACCGTGGGTCTACATTGTGTGGATTCTTCGGCTTAAGTTGGGAAAGAGAATACTATGATTCAAACTGAAAGCCGGCTCGAAGTGGCTGACAATACCGGTGCCAAAGAAGTAATGTGCATCAAGGTATTGGGCGGCTCCAAGCGCCGTTATGCTGGCATTGGCGATGTGATCAAGGTAACCGTTAAGGTTGCTGCGCCACGTGGCCGTGTCAAAAAAGGTGAAATTTATAACGCCGTGGTTGTGCGCACCGCTAAAGGTGTTCGCCGCCAAGACGGTTCCCTGGTGAAGTTCGACGGCAATGCCGCCGTTCTGTTGAACGCCAAGCTGGAACCGATCGGTACCCGTATTTTTGGACCTGTCACACGCGAACTGCGTACTGAGAAGTTCATGAAAATCGTGTCCCTGGCACCGGAAGTCCTGTAAGGAGTCGTAATGGATAAGATTCGTAAAAACGACGAAGTCATCGTTCTGACCGGGAAAGACAAGGGCAAACGTGGTGTGGTACAGCAGCGTATCGATGCTGAACATATCGTGGTTGACGGCATTAACATCGCTAAAAAAGCGACTAAGCCAAACCCGATGACTGGCGTAACTGGTGGTATCGTCGATAAGACCATGCCAATTCACGTGTCCAACGTTGCATTGTTTAATGCAGCGACTGGCAAGGCAGATCGCGTGGGTTTCAAAGAAGTGGACGGCAAGAAAGTTCGCATCTTTAAATCCTCCGGCGAAGTAGTGAAGGCTTAAGAAATCATGGCACGTCTCCAAGAATTCTATAAAGAAAAAGTCGTTGCCGACCTGACCAGCAAGTTTGGTTACAAGTCGGTAATGGAAGTTCCACGCCTGACCAAGATCACCCTGAACATGGGTGTTGGTGAGGCTATCGCGGATAAAAAAGTTCTCGAGCACGCAGTTGCTGACTTGACCAAGATCGCCGGCCAGAAGCCAGTGACCACCAAGTCCCGCAAAGCGATCGCAGGCTTCAAAATCCGTGAAGGTTACCCGATCGGTACGATGGTCACCCTGCGCGGCGCTCGCATGTACGAGTTCCTGGATCGCTTCATTACCGTGGCTCTGCCGCGCGTACGCGATTTCCGTGGTGTGAACGGCCGTGCATTTGATGGTCGTGGCAACTACAACATCGGTGTCAAGGAACAGATCATTTTCCCTGAAATCGAATACGACAAGATTGACGCGTTGCGCGGTATGAATATCAGCATCACGACAACCGCTAAGACCGATGACGAAGCCAAAGCTTTGCTCGCCGCCTTTAAATTCCCTTTCAGGAACTGATCATGGCCAAACTGTCACTGATTAATCGTGAGATCAAGCGTGCTGACCTGGTGGCGAAATTCGCCCCTAAGCGCGAAGCTCTCAAGGCCATCGTCGATGACCAATCGAAATCGGAAGAAGAGCGCTACGAAGCTCGCCTGAAATTGCAGGCGCTGCCACGTAACTCGAACCCGACGCGTCAACGTAACCGTTGCGCCATCACTGGTCGTCCGCGCGGCACATTCCGTAAATTCGGTCTGGGTCGTATCAAGCTCCGTGAATTCGCCATGCGTGGTGAAATTCCGGGTATGACAAAAGCAAGCTGGTAATAGGAGAATATGCAATGAGTATGAGCGATCCTATCGCCGATATGCTGACCCGCATTCGCAATGCACAAGGCGTGCAAAAGACGACCGTGGCCATGCCATCGTCGAAAGTCAAAATTGCGATTGCCAGCGTCCTGAAGGACGAGGGTTACATTGAAGATTTCGCTGTTGCCGAAGCTGGTGGCAAAGCGGAACTGAAAATCGGTTTGAAGTATTATGTTGGCCGTCCCGTCATTGAGCGCTTGGAGCGCGTGTCCCGTCCGGGTCTGCGCGTCTACAAGGGTAAAGACGAGATCCCTGTTGTGATGAATGGCTTGGGTGTGGCGATCGTGTCGACTCCGCAAGGCGTCATGACTGACCGCAAAGCACGCGCTACCGGTGTCGGCGGCGAAGTTATTTGCTACGTGGCTTAAGGAGTTACACATGTCTCGAGTAGCTAAAATGCCTATCGTAGTGCCAGCTGGCGCCGAAGTCGCCATCTCCGCACAAGCGATCACCGTAAAAGGCCCGCTGGGCGTACTTTCCCAGGCCCTTACCGGTCAGGTCAAAGTAGAAAACAATGCAGGAACCCTGAGTTTCGACGTGGCGAACGACAGCCGCGAAGCCAATGCCATGTCCGGCACGCTGCGCGCACTGGTCAACAACATGGTTGTTGGCGTCACCAAGGGTTTCGAGAAAAAGCTGAACCTGGTAGGCGTGGGTTACAAGGCGCAAGCTCAAGGCGACAAGCTGAATCTGTCCCTGGGTTTCTCGCACCCTGTAGTGCATGACATGCCAGCTGGCGTTACCTGCGCAACACCAACCCCGACCGAGATCCTGATTAAAGGTATCGACCGTCAACAGGTTGGCCAGGTAGCCGCTGAAGTTCGTGCTTACCGCGCTCCTGAGCCTTATAAAGGCAAGGGCGTTCGCTATGCGGACGAAGTGGTTAAGCTTAAAGAAACCAAGAAGAAGTAATTAGGGGCTGACGATGGATAAGAAAGAATCACGGCTTCGCCGCGGACGCCAAACCCGCATCAAGATTGCGGAATTGAAAGTAAATCGCTTGTCGGTGCATCGCACCAACCTGCACATTTACGCCAACCTGATCAGCCCGGACGCTAAAGTCCTGGTTTCGGCCTCGACGGCTGAAGCGGAAGTTCGCGCTGAACTGGCAGGCCAATCCGGCAAAGGCGGCAATGCCGCTGCTGCAGCCTTGATCGGCAAGCGCGTCGCTGAAAAAGCGTTGAAAGCAGGGATTACCGAAGTTGCGTTTGACCGCTCCGGTTTCCGTTACCACGGCCGTGTGAAAGCGTTGGCAGAAGCCGCACGCGAAGCCGGTCTGAAGTTCTAAGGATCAATCATGGCAAAAATGCAAGCAAAAATGCAAAGCGACAAGCCGGATGATGGCATGCGCGAAAAAATGATCGCGATCAACCGCGTGACCAAAGTGGTCAAGGGTGGTCGTATCATGGGTTTCGCCGCGCTGACCGTAGTTGGTGATGGCGATGGCCGCGTCGGCATGGGCAAGGGCAAATCGAAAGAAGTGCCAGTTGGCGTGCAGAAGGCAATGGAAGAAGCCCGTCGCAACCTGATCAAAGTACCGCTCAAAAACGGTACCTTGCATCACACGGTTGTTGGTCGTCACGGCGCCTCCAAGGTCCTGATGAACCCAGCTAAGCCTGGTACTGGCGTTATCGCTGGTGGCGCAATGCGCGCTATCTTCGAAGTGATGGGCGTGACGGACGTGGTGGCGAAATCCACCGGTTCGAACAACCCATACAACCTGGTGCGCGCTACGCTGGACGGCCTGTCGAAAATGAGCACTGCTTCCGATATCGCTGCCAAACGCGGCAAGTCGGTCGAAGACATTCTGGCTTAAGGTGGACAAAATGACAAACACAGTCAAAGTGCAATTGGTCAAGGGCTTGATCGGTACGCGCGAATCGCATCGCGCTACCGTGCGCGGTCTGGGTCTGCGTCGTGTAAATTCGGTTTCCGAATTGCAAGACACCCCATCCGTACGCGGCATGATCAATAAAGTATCGTATCTCGTTAAAGTTGTCGGGTAAGCCTTCGGGCTTACACGAACGGAGCAAATCATGGAATTGAATACTATTGCACCAGCCGAAGGCGCTAAGCACTACAAGCGTCGCGTCGGTCGCGGTATCGGCTCCGGCCTGGGTAAAACCTCGGGTCGTGGTCACAAAGGTCAGAAATCGCGTTCGGGCGGCTTTCATAAAGTCGGTTTCGAAGGCGGTCAGATGCCTCTGCAACGCCGTCTGCCTAAGCGCGGTTTCAAATCGATGCACGCAACCTTCAAAGCTGAAGTGCGCCTGTCCGATCTGAACAACCTGGCTGTTGGCGATGTCGACATTCTGGTCTTGAAGCAAGCTGGCGTTCTGGGCGTGTTGGCCCGTGACGTGCGCGTGATCTTGTCCGGCGAAATCACCAAAGCGGTGAATTTGAAGGGCTTGAAAGTGTCCGCTGGCGCGAAAGCAGCCATCGAAGCAGCCGGCGGCTCGGTAGCCTGAGTTGACCGCTAACAGCTTGATCGGAGCGAAAATTGGCGACTAATCCACAACTTGCTAAAAGTGCAGCGGCCGGTTTCCCTTGGGGACGGCTCTGGTTTTTGCTTGGCGCATTGGTGGTTTATCGTATCGGTGCTCACGTCCCGGTTCCCGGGATTGACCCGACACAATTAGCCTCGCTGTTCAAGGAGCACGAAGGCGGCGTCCTGGGCATGTTCAACATGTTCTCGGGCGGTGCCTTGTCTCGTTTTACAGTGTTTGCGCTGGGTATCATGCCTTATATCTCGGCCTCGATCATCATGCAATTGCTGTCGATCGTGTCACCGCAGATGGAAGCGTTGAAAAAAGAAGGCGAAGCAGGTCGTCGCAAGATCACCCAGTACACCCGGTATTTCACGGTTGCCCTGGCACTGTTCCAAGCGTTAGGCATTGCAGTCGCACTGGAGTCGCAAGCTGGTCTGGTGTTGGAACCTGGTCTTGCATTCCGCTTCGTGACGGTCGTCACTTTGTTGACCGGAACAATGTTTTTGATGTGGTTGGGTGAGCAAATTACCGAGCGTGGCTTGGGGAATGGCATCTCGATCATCATTTTTGCCGGGATTGCAGCAGGTCTGCCGTCGGCGTTGGGTGGCTTGTTCACTCAAGTGTCGAATGGCTCGATCGGCAGCTTCAGCGCGATTTTCATCGTGATCCTGGTAGCACTGGTAACGTACTTCGTCGTATTCGTCGAACGTGGTCAGCGCAAAATATTGGTCAACTACGCGAAGCGCCAGGTAGGCAACAAGATTTATGGCGGTCAAACCAGCCATTTGCCGTTGAAGCTGAACATGGCCGGCGTGATCCCGCCGATCTTTGCTTCTTCGATCATCTTGTTCCCGGCCACTATCGTGGACTGGTTTTCAAAGGGCGCCGACAACGCTAACCCTGCGGTGCGGTTCTTGAAAGATTTGGCAGCATCGATGGGGCCTGGTGAGCCTATCCATGCGCTGTTGTACGCAGTGGCGATCGTGTTTTTCTGTTTCTTCTATACAGCGCTGGTCTTTAACAGCAAGGAAACAGCGGATAACTTGAAGAAAAGCGGTGCGTTCATTCCCGGGATCCGTCCAGGCGAACAGACAGCCCGTTACATCGACAAGATCCTGACACGCTTGACACTTGCCGGCGCAGTCTACATCACCCTGGTGTGTTTATTGCCGGAATTTATGCAAGCCCAGTGGAAAGTACCATTCTATTTCGGCGGTACTTCTTTATTGATTATTGTAGTTGTCACCATGGATTTCATGGCGCAAGTACAGAACTACGTGATGTCGCAGCAATATGATTCGCTGCTGCGCAAAGCAAATTTCAAGGGCGGAATTCCGACGCGTTAAGCGCGGTAAACATACCGAATGGCAAAAGACGACGTCATACAGATGCAGGGCGAGATTCTTGAGAATCTCCCAAATGCAACATTTCGAGTGAAGCTGGAGAACGGACACGTGGTGCTCGGGCATATTTCAGGTAAAATGCGGATGAACTATATTCGCATTCTCCCTGGAGACAAGGTGACGGTGGAGTTAACGCCGTACGACCTGAGCCGAGCCCGCATTGTGTTCCGTACCAAGTAACACACTGAATCAAACCAAAGAAGCGAAAGAAAGAGCCCAAAAATGAAAGTTCTCGCATCAGTCAAGCGGATCTGCCGCAACTGCAAGATCATCAAGCGCAAAGGCGTAGTCCGCGTTATCTGCGTGGAACCACGTCACAAGCAGCGTCAAGGTTAATCGAGGAATAACAAATGGCACGTATTGCAGGGGTTAATATCCCAAATCATCAGCATACCGTTATCGGCCTGACGGCCATCTACGGTGTGGGCCGTCCACGCGCAGAGAAAATCTGTGCATCGACCGGTGTAGCAACCAACAAAAAGATCAAAGATCTGGATGACAGCGAACTGGAAAAGCTGCGCGATGAAGTAGGTAAATTCATCGTCGAAGGCGATCTGCGTCGTGAACTGTCCATGAACATCAAGCGTTTGATGGATCTGGGTTGCTACCGCGGCATGCGTCATCGTAAGGGTCTGCCTTGCCGTGGCCAGCGTACGCGTACGAACGCACGTACCCGCAAGGGACCGCGTAAAGCCGCTCAATCGCTGAAAAAATAATCCGCTAGGGAATAATTATGGCTAAGTCGCAAAATAACGCCGCATCAGCACGCGTGCGTAAAAAAGTTAAAAAGAACGTCGCTGAAGGCATCGCGCATGTCCACGCTTCGTTCAATAACACCATCATTACCATCACCGATCGTCAAGGCAATGCCTTGTCGTGGGCTACCTCCGGCGGTGCAGGCTTCAAGGGTTCGCGTAAATCGACCCCGTTCGCAGCGCAGGTCGCCGCGGAAGCCGCTGGTAAAGTGGCTGTTGAGTGTGGCGTCAAGAACCTGGAAGTACGTATCAAGGGCCCAGGTCCTGGTCGTGAATCCGCCGTTCGCGCGCTGAACAACCTGGGCATCAAGATCACCGAGATCCAGGACGTGACGCCGGTACCGCACAACGGTTGCCGTCCACCGAAACGTCGTCGTATCTAAGATAGTGTTGCAGAGGGCGCTTCGGCGCCAGCTGCTTTGCTGTCTGTTGTAACTCAGTACAGTTGTGTGAAAACGCTGGAGCAGGGAGCCGGAAACGGTTATACTGCCCGGCTGTTCTTGCCTGTCAAATCCTGTTTGACGGGTTTTTCGTTTTCAGCCACCGTCTGATTGAAACCAAATCAGACTAGCGCCTAACCGCATCAGTGTGTTTGATCATGCATGTGGCTGGGGCGTTATCATTTAAAAAAAGGAAGTATCGTGGCACGTTATATCGGACCTAAAGCAAAACTTTCCCGCCGTGAAGGTACAGACCTGTTCCTGAAGAGCGCACGTCGCTCGCTGGACAGCAAGTGCAAACTGGACGTCAAGCCAGGCCAGCACGGTGTCAAATCCGGCGCCCGCACCTCGGACTACGGTAACCAACTGCGCGAAAAGCAAAAAGTCAAGCGCATGTACGGCGTGCTGGAACGTCAATTCCGCCGCTACTTCGCTGAAGCAGACCGTCGTAAAGGCAACACCGGCGAAACGCTGTTGAAGTTGCTGGAAACGCGTCTGGACAACGTTTGCTACCGCATGGGCTTTGGCTCGACCCGCGCTGAAGCGCGTCAATTGGTCAGCCACAAAGCGTTCACCGTGAACGGTATCGTTGTGAACATCGCTTCGTACGCAGTCAAAGTTGGCGACATCGTTGCTGTTCGTGAAAAATCGAAAAAGCAAGTGCGTATCGTTGAAGCACTGTCGCTGGCTGAACAAGTTGGTATGCCTAGCTGGGTTTCGGTTGATGCCAAGAAAATGGAAGGTACCTTCAAGTCCCTGCCAGAGCGTAACGAAATCGCTAACGACGTCAACGAATCGCTGATCGTCGAGCTGTACTCGCGTTAATAGCAGTTAGCACCATCACCGCCCACTCGTTTTCTTTCGGGTGGGCGTTTTACTAATGCCATCAGCCTTATCGGTGTAATGAGCCGAGGGTATTGAAAAGGACATTTCATGCAAAACAGTTTGTTGAAGCCACGTATTATCGATGTTGAAGCTCTCGGTGCAGGTCACGCCAAGGTCGTGATGGAACCGTTCGAGCGCGGCTATGGCCACACATTGGGTAACGCGTTGCGCCGCGTTCTGCTGTCGTCGATGGTAGGCTACGCGCCGACCGAAGTGACGATCGCTGGCGTCGTCCACGAATATTCCTCCCTCGATGGCGTGCAAGAAGACGTCGTCGATCTGTTGCTGAACTTGAAGGGTGTGGTTTTCAAAGTCCACAACCGCGATTCGGTAACCCTGACCCTGAAAAAAGAAGGCGAAGGCGCGATCCTGGCCTCCGACATCGACCTGCCGCATGACGTCGAACTGATCAACCCTGACCACGTGATCGCCCACCTGACCGCTGGTGGCAAGCTGGACATGCAGATCAAGGTTGAAAAAGGCCGCGGCTACGTTCCTGGTAACGTGCGTCGCCTGTCGGAAGACACGAACAAGACCATCGGCCGCATCATCCTGGATGCATCGTTCTCGCCAGTGCGCCGCGTATCGTACTTCGTTGAATCGGCCCGCGTTGAACAGCGTACCGACCTGGACAAGCTGATCATCAATATCGAAACCAACGGCGTGATCTCGCCGGAAGAAGCGATCCGCCAGTCGGCCCGCGTCCTGGTGGACCAGTTGAATGTGTTCGCAGCCCTGGAAGGCACGGAAGCCGCCGCCGAAGCGCCATCGCGCGCTCCGCTGGTCGATCCTATCCTGTTGCGTCCAGTCGACGACCTGGAGTTGACCGTGCGTTCGGCAAACTGCCTGAAAGCGGAAAACATCTACTACATCGGCGACCTGATCCAACGTTCGGAAAACGAACTGCTGAAAACGCCAAATCTGGGCCGCAAGTCCCTGAACGAAATCAAGGAAGTGCTGGCATCGCGCGGCTTGACCTTGGGCATGAAGCTGGAAAACTGGCCGCCTGCCGGCCTGGAAAAGTAATTCGTAGTTGTAGCAAACTGCCTGGGACAGGTGTCCCAGGCTTTTATTTTGTAGTACCAAACCGGTCCGCGGCTGTAAGGGGTTTCTCTCTCAGCTGATCGAAGAACTGGAATTTAAACACTCACCGAAAGGATTTATCATGCGTCACGGTCACGGCCTCCGTAAACTGAATCGTACCTCGTCCCATCGTCTGGCAATGCTGCGCAACATGACAGTATCGCTGCTGCGTCACGAAGCGATCAAAACCACCCTGCCAAAAGCAAAAGAACTGCGCCGCGTTGTCGAGCCAATTCTGACCCTGGGCAAAACCGACTCCCTGGCAAACAAGCGTCTGGCCTTCAACCGCCTGCGCGACCGTGAAATGGTCGTCAAACTGTTCGCTGAACTGGGCCCACGTTTCGCCAACCGTAACGGTGGTTATGTGCGTATCCTGAAAATGGGTTTCCGCGTCGGCGATAACGCTCCTATGGCGTTCGTTGAACTGATGGATCGTCCAGATACGACCGAAGCAGTTGAAGTTGCTGGCGAGTAATCCCAGTAATTGCATCTGAGAAAGCCAGGCCTAGCCTGGCTTTTTTGTTTTCTGCTGCAGCTATCCTTGCTGCGGTGTACTATTCTTCTTTCGCGCCGGCCCGGCACAAGCGCTGCCTGCTCCGCGCGACTCTTGTCGAATGGCACAGCTGTTGCCGCAGAAAAAGGTCGTTCATGTCCCGTTTCCCCTCCAGCGCCACCGCGCGCGCCGCTCCCCTGCATCAACTGCTGCTCTGGTTTGCCACCTGTCTGCTGCTGGTCATGGCCGTCTTTGGCGCAAGCCAGGCCCGTGCCGATGATGAATTCCTCGATCCCGAACTGGCCTTCAAGTTTTCCGCCCGCATGCAGGATCCGTCCACCATCGCCGTCACGTATGTGATCGCCGATGGCTACTATATGTACCACGAACGTTTTAAATTTGAAGCTGTGGGTGCCAAGCTGGGCACACCCGTGTATCCGGCTGGCAAGGTCAAGTTCGACGACACGTTCCAGAAGAACGTGGAAACCTTCCGCAAGACCCTTACCATCACGATACCAGTGGACGCGGCAGGCGCGTTCACCCTGAAGGCGACGGGCCAGGGCTGCTCCGACAAGGGCCTGTGCTATGCGCCGCAGGATGCCACGGCCCAGCTGATGGGCGGTGGCGGCGGCCAGAGCATCGCGCCGGGCGCAGGTCTGCCGTCGAAATTCGCCCTGCCGGCCGCGCCCGCAGTCGACACGGCGGCCGTCAACGGCCCGCAGGCGCAGGCGTCGCCTGGCGTGTCCGTGCTGAGCATTCCCCAGGCGAACATCACCAGCACGCCCGAGCCGGTGGCGGCGGCGCCCGTGGCGGCAAGTTCCGCGCCCGCGCAAAGCGAGATGGGCAAGATCGAAGCGGCACTGAAGGGCGGCAGATTGCTCGTCATCGTGCCCCTGTTCATGCTGCTGGGCCTGGGCCTGGCCTTTACGCCGTGCGTGCTGCCGATGGTGCCGATCTTGTCGTCGATCATCATCGGCGATGGCGCCAAGGTCAGCCGTTCACGCGGCTTGCTGCTGTCGCTGACGTACGCCCTGGGCATGGCCATCGTCTACACGGCGCTGGGCGTGGCGGCCGGCCTGGCGGGCGAAGGCCTGGCGGCGCAACTGCAAAACCCGTGGGTGCTGGGTTTCTTTGCCTTGCTGATGGCTGCCCTGGCGCTGTCGATGTTCGGTTTTTATGAATTGCAAGTGCCGGCTTTCCTGCAAGGCAAGCTGACGTCCGTGTCGAACCAGCAATCGTCGGGCCGCCTGGCGGGCGTGTTCGTCATGGGCGCCATTTCCGCCCTGATCGTGGGACCCTGCGTGGCCGCGCCGCTGGCCGGCGCCTTGTTGTACATCAGCCAGACGCGCGACGTCGTCATCGGCGGCAGCGCCCTGTTTGCCATGGCCGTGGGCATGAGCGTGCCCTTGTTGCTGGTGGGCGTGTCGGCCGGCACTTTGCTGCCGCGCGCCGGCGCCTGGATGGATGCCGTCAAACGCTTCTTTGGCGTGCTGCAACTGGGCGTGGCCTGGTGGCTGGTCTCGCCCGTGCTGCCTGGCGCCGTGCAGATGCTGGGCTGGACGGTGCTGTTCGTCGGCTATGGCATGTATCTGCTGGTGGGCAAGAGCGGCGCGCAGAACGCCTGGATCGCCAAGGCCTTTGGCCTCGTGTTTGCCGTGCTGGGGGCGATGCAGTTGGTGGGCGTGGCCAGCGGTGGCCGCGACCCGTTGGCGCCACTGGCGCACCTCGGCGGTGGCCAGGTGCACGCGCAACCATTTACGCGCGTAAAGACCGTGGCGCAGCTCGATGCGGCGCTGGCCCAGCTGAACGGCAAGCCGGCCCTGCTGGACTTTTATGCGGACTGGTGCGTGTCGTGCATCGAGATGGAAAAACTGACCTTCGTCGATCCCGCCGTGCGCGAGAAAATGGGACAAGCCGTGCTGCTGCAAGTGGACGTGACGGCCAATGATGCGGACGACAAGGCCATGCTGAAACGTTTTCAGCTGTTCGGCCCGCCGGGCATCATCATGTTCAACCAGCAAGGGCAGGAAATTGCCCAGTCGCGCGTGATCGGCTTCCAGAACGCCGCCACTTTCCTGACCTCGTTGCGTAAGCTCGACGGGCAATAAGCGGTCGCTTGTCTCGCGAATAAGAAAAAGCCTGCAATGCAGGCTTTTTCTGTTTCTGCGCCAGTTAAAACTTAACCAGCTTTGGGCTGCGGATGCATGCCATGGTGCCCGCCGCGGTGGTGGCCACCGTGCTTGCCGCCAGGCACGCTGTCGTCAAACACTTTCTTTTGTTCGGGCGTCAGCACGGCGTAGAAGGTTTTCAGCGAGGCCAGGCGACTTTCCTGGCTGGCGATGCGTTCCTTCGACATGGCGATCCATTGCTCCATGCGTTCCGGCGCCGACAGCTTGGCCATCGCTTCGCGCTTGGCTTTCCAGTCGCCCATCGGCTTTTTCGGCGCATTGGCGGCCGTGAAGGTGGCCCAGGCCGGTTCTTGCGCGGCTGTCAGCTTCAGCTTGTCGTGCAGGCGGGCCTGGTACTTGGCCATGCGCTCGGCCGGGTTGCTTGCGCGGTGCTGGCCGCGCTGGCCTTCATGTTGCATCTTGGTGCTGGCGGCAGGCGCGCTGGCGGCCGCTTCCTGGGCGTGGACGGTCAGCGATGCCGCACCCATGCCGAGTACGCTCATGGCGATGATCAAATTCTTGCGCAAGGTTGTCATTGAGGCGTTCATCTGGATTCCTTTGTAAAAGTGAGGGATGTACATGTTGCTGCACATGAATCCATGTTGGACGCGCCATGTTTCCCCGAAGTGTCCGCTGCCAGACAGTTTGTATCTATATGTTTCTTCGGGTCTCCTATATACAAGACGATACAAATGCGCTGTGCAAGGCCGGGGGAAGTGGGGATAATTCGAATCATGGAACCCACTTCTACAATTCTCATCGTCGACGATGACCGCGATATCCGCAGCTTGCTGGCGGACTACCTGGAAACGAACGCCTACCGCACCTTGGGCGCGGCAGATGGCACGGCCATGTGGAAAATCCTCGATGAAACGCGGCCCGATCTGATCGTGCTCGATTTGAACCTGCCTGGCGACGATGGCTTGACCCTGTGCCGCAAGCTGCGCGCCCAATCGACGGTGCCGGTGATCATGTTGACGGCGCGCAATGAACCGCTGGACCGCATCCTGGGCCTGGAAATGGGCGCCGACGATTATTTGCCGAAGCCGTTCGAGCCGCGTGAATTGCTGGCGCGCATACGCAGCGTGCTGCGCCGCAGCCATGCCATGCCGTCGAACGTGCCGTCGGACAAGGCGCAGCAAATCCGCTTTTCTGGCTGGACGCTGGATTTGACGGCGCGCCATTTGCTCAATCCCAGCGGCCTGGTGATCATGCTGTCGGGCGCGGAATTCCGCTTGCTGCGCGTGTTCCTCGAGCATCCGAACCGTGTGCTCAACCGCGACCAGTTGCTGAACCTGACGCAGGGCCGCGACGCCGACCCGTTCGACCGCTCGATCGATATCCAGATCAGCCGCTTGCGGCAAAAACTCGGTGAAGATGCCCGCTTGCCGCAAATCATCAAGACCGTGCGCAACGGCGGCTACGTGCTGGCCGGCCAGGTCAACGTGGAGCCGCACGCGTGAAGGCCTTCCTGGGATCGATGACGGGCCGCGTCTTCATGTTCCTGCTGATCGGCATTGTCGCCTCGGCCGCGCTGACGCAGTGGCTGGCCGTGGGCGAACGCCAGCGCGCCATCGAGCAATACCGTGACTATCACGCCGTCGAGCGGGCCGAGCAGCTGGTGATGGCGGCCGACGTGGTGCCCCTGGCCTCGCGCGCCGCCTACCTGAAGGTGGCCAACAAGGGCAGCGTGCGCCTGGAATTGCGTCCCGATACGGAACATACGCCCGGCGCGCCGACGGAATTTTCCACTGCCCTGCAAGCCAAGCTGGGCGAGGGCTTCAAGGTCAGCGCGCTGGCCGAACGTCCGGCCGCCTGCGTCAAGCCGCGCCAGACGCCGGGCATGTTTGCCGCCAAGCCATGGGGCGGCACGTGCGAAAACCTCGACGTGCGCATGCAGGATGGCCACGTGCTGCGCCTGATGGTCTTGCCGCCGCGCCAGCAGCCACCGTTCAATGAACATAACGACTGGATGACCTTGCTGCCTTTCCTGATCAGTATCGCCATCCTCGCCTACCTGGTCACGCGCATGACCATGCGCCCGCTCAAGCAACTGGCGCAGGCGGCGAAAGACCTGGGCAATGACATCAACCACCCGCCGCTGACCCTGTCGGGCGCCAGCGAAATCCGCCAGGCCAGCGCCGCTTTCAATGCCATGCAGGCGCGCATCCGTCAGCATATTTCCCAGCGGACACAGATGCTGGCAGCCATCACGCACGACTTGCAGACGCCGCTGACGCGCTTGCGGCTGCGCCTGGAAAAAGTGGCGGATACGGAATTGTATGACCGCCTGGTGGGCGATCTGTCGGCCATGCAAAGCATGGTCAAGGAAGGGCTGGATCTGGCCCGTTCGATGGACAGCACGGAAGCGATGCAGGCGCTCGATCTCGATTCCCTGTTAGACAGCGTCTGCTCCGATGCGGCAGATGCCGGCCAGAAAGTCACCCTTGGTGGACAGGCAGGCATGGCCCTGATGGCGCGCCCGATCGCCATGCGACGCTGCCTGGTGAACCTGATCGACAATGCCGTCAAATATGGCCTGTACGCGCAGGTCACCGTCGAGCGCATTCCCGGTGCCGCGCGCATCCGCATCCGCGACGGCGGGCCAGGCATTGCGTCAGATCAGCTGGCGAAAGTGTTCGAACCGTTTTACCGCATCGAGACTTCGCGTTCGCGCGAATCTGGCGGCACGGGCCTGGGCCTGACCATCGCGCGCAATATTGCCGAGCAGCACGGCGCCACGGTTTCACTGCTCAATCATGTCGACGGTGGACTGGAAGTCACCCTGATCGTGCCAGAGTATTACGCAGGAAAGTGAGCATTTCCGTGCGACAATATTGTGCTTTATGCCCCCTGGCAACTACCTTCAACCTGCAGCCCTGCGCTGCAACAGCGTGACAGAACAATGAAAAAGACTAGTCTGGCAATCCTCGTGGGTGCGGCCCTGTGTATCGGTGGCGGCATCTGGTATTTCAATCATCAGTCCGGCGCGGCGAGCGGCGGACAGGATGGCAAAGGGGGCAAGGGTGGACAGGCGCCGACGACGGTGAGCGTGGTCACGCCCGTGCGCGAGGATGTGCCGATGGTGTTGCAAGCCAATGGCAGCGTGATGCCCATCAGCAGCGTGGATTTGCATCCGCAGACGACCAGCACGATTACCAAGGTGCATATCCGCGAAGGCCAGTTCGTCAAGCAGGGCGAGCTGATGTTCACGCTGGACGCGCGCAGCGAGCACGCGAATGTCGACAAGGCGCAGGCGCAGGTCTTGCGCGACCGCGCTTCGGTGCAGGACTTCGAGCGCCAGCTCAAGCGCAACCAGGATTTGCTGAGCAAGAATTTCATCGCCCAGGGCGCCGTCGATACCCTGCAAAGCCAGCTCGACGCGGCTCGTGCCTTGCTGGCCGCCGACCAGGCCGCCTTGCGCGCCGCCCAGGTCGATTCCAGCTACACCGTCCTGCGCGCGCCGCAGGCGGGCAGGGTGGGCGCCATCAATGTCTACGCAGGCAGCCTGGTGCAGCCGACCACGTCGCTTACCAGCATCACCCAGCTCGACCCGATCGACGTGTCGTTCACCTTGCCGGAAAGCAGCCTGTCCGGCTTGCTGGCGGCGCAAAAGGCGGGCGAAGTGCCTGTCACGGCGCTGTTGTCCGATGCGGGCGGCAAGCAGCTCGATGGCAAACTGAACTTCATCGACAATGCCGTCGATCCCGCCACGGGTGTGATCAGGATCAAGGCGCGTTTCAATAATGGCGGCACCGATTTGTGGCCAGGCCAGTACGTGAATACGCAGCTGACCGTGCGCACCCTCAAGGATGCGCTGGTGATCCCGCAGAATGCCATCATCACAAGTACCTCCGGCACCTTCGTGTACTCGATGGAAGCGGACAGTACGGCCAAGATGCGCAAGGTGACACGCGTGTATGCATTCGGACCGAGCGCCGTCGTCACCGGTCTGGCAGGCGATGAAAAAGTCATCGTCGATGGCAAGCAGAACTTGCGCCCAGGCAGCAAGGTGCGCCTGGTGGAAAAACACAAGGCTGCCGATGGCGCCGCCGCACCGCAGGGCAAGCCAGCATGAACCTGTCCGAACTGAGCATCCGCCGCCCCGTCATGGTGGTGCTGCTGTCCCTCTCCATCATCCTGGCCGGCGTGCTGGCCTATCTGCAAATTCCCGTGGCGGCCTTGCCGAGCTACAACACGCCCGTCATCAACGTCAGCGCCGACCTGGCCGGCGCCAGCCCGGAAACCATGGCCTCGTCGGTGGCCTTGCCACTGGAAAAGCAGTTTTCCACCATTTCTGGCCTCAGCCTGATCACGTCCACGAGTACCTTGGGCAATACTTCGCTGACCCTGGAGTTTGACGCCAGCATCAACGTCAACGAGGCGGCCGTCGACGTGCAGGCGGCCCTGCTGCGCGCGCAGCGCCAGTTACCGACGGAAATGACGGATTTGCCGTCCTACCGCAAGGTCAATCCGGCCGATGCGCCCGTGCTGTTCATCCAGATGACGTCGCCGTCGCTGAACTTGTCGGACCTCAATGATTATGCGGAAAACCTGATCGCGCCCAGCCTGTCGACCTTGCCTGGCGTCGCCCAGGTCATCGTGAATGGCCAGAAACGCTTTGCCGTGCGCGTGCGCGCCCGTGCCGACCTGATGAATGCGCGCAACCTGACGATGGACGAGTTGGCCACCGCCTTGCGCACCTCGAACACGAATTCCCCGCTGGGCATCCTTGACGGTCCGAGCCAGACCCTGACCATCCAGGGCAATCCGCAAATGATGAAAGCGGCCGATTTTGCCGAATTGATCGTCGCCAGCCGCAATGGCCAGCCCGTGCGGCTGAAAGACGTGGCCGAGGTGGAAGACAGTTTTCAATCGATCAAGTCCGTCGGCAGTTTCAATGGCGAGCGTTCGATCAGCCTGATGGTGCAGCGTCAACCGGACGCCAACACCGTGCAAGTGGTCGATGGCGTGCGTCGTTTGTTGCCAGGTTTCAAGGAGCAATTGCCGCAATCGATACAGATCAGCCTGGTCAACGACCGTTCGCTGTCGATCCGTGAAGCCATCCACGACGTGAATCTGACCTTGGCGCTGACGGTGGTGCTGGTGGTGCTGGTGATCTTCCTGTTCCTGCACCGCGCGGCAGCCACCTTCATTCCCGCCGTCACCATGCCGATTTCCCTGCTCGGCGCCCTGGCCCTGCTGTACTGGCTCGGCTACAGCCTCGACAACGTCTCGCTGCTGGGCATTACCCTGGCCGTGGGCCTGGTTGTCGACGATGCCATCGTGGTGCTGGAAAACATCGTGCGCCATATCGAGATGGGCAAGAAACCGATACGCGCGGCCCTGGAAGGGGCGAAAGAGATGGGCTTTACCATCATCTCGATTTCCGTCTCGCTGGTGGCCGTGTTCATCCCCATCTTCTTCATGCCGGGCGTGATCGGCTTGCTGTTCCATGAGTTCGCCGTTGTCGTCTCGCTGGCCGTGCTGGTATCCGCCATTGTGTCGCTGACCCTGGTGCCGATGCTGGCCAGCCGCTTCCTGCCGGCCGATTCGCGCGAGCACAATGACAGCGACCCCAGTCATGGCGAAAAAACCTTTATCGGCCGCCATTTCGAAGCGGGTTTCACGGCATTGCGCAACGGTTATGTGCATCTGCTCGACAAGGCACTGGCGCACCGCAATGTGGTGCTGTTCGTTGCCGTGTGTACTTTTGCGCTGACGGTGCTGTTGTACGCGACGATACCGAAAGGTTTCTTCCCAGAGGAAGACCTGGGCCAGATCCAGGTCAATACGGAAGCGTCGGAGGATATTTCCTCGGCGGCACTGCAGGACTTGCAAGCCCGCGTGGCGGCCGTGCTCAAGGCGGATCCCAGCGTCCAGGATGTGACCTCGTTCGTCGGCGGCGGCAACACGGGCCGCATGTTCATGGTCTTGAAACCGCGCAGCGAGCGGCCGAAAATGCCCGTGGTGCTGGAAAACCTGCGCCGCGCGACGAGCACCGTGCCCGGCATGGCCGTGTATTTCCGTCCCGTGCAAAACTTGCAGTTGGGCGGACGCCAGAGCAAGAGCCGCTACCAGTACACCCTGCAAAGCGTCAGCCCCGACGCCTTGAATGACTGGGCGGAAAAGTTTATCGCCGGCATGCGCACGGATCCCGCCTTCCGCGACGTTACCAGCGATTCGCAGATCAAGGGCTTGCAGGCGTCGCTCAGGATCGACCGCGACAAGGCCAACCTGCTGGGCGTGCAAATGTCCGACATCCGCACGGCCCTGTACAGCGCCTTTGGCGAGCGGCAAGTGTCGACCATCTATTCGTCGGCCGCCAGCTATTACGTGATCCTGGAAGCGGCCACGGCCGACCGCCAGTATGACGATGCGCTCACGCGCGTGTCCGTGCGCAGCAAGACGGGCGAACTGGTGAAACTGTCGAGTATTGCCTACGTGGAACGCACGATCGGTCCCACGTCCGTGAATCACCAGGGGCAGTTGCAGGCCGTCACCATCGCCTTCAACCTGGCGCCGGACGTGCCGCTCGGTATCGCCACGGGCAAGATCGATGTGATGGCCAAGGACATGAACTTGCCGGCTTCCATCATCACGCGCTACGGCGGTGATGCGGCCGTGTTCCAGAGCTCGCAATCGAGCCAGATCATCCTCATCATTGCCGCGTTGGCCGTGATCTATGTGCTGCTCGGCGTGCTGTATGAGAGCTACATCCATCCGCTGACCATCCTGGCCGGCTTGCCGTCGGCGGCCGTGGGGGCGCTCCTGACCCTGCGCCTGTTCGGCATAGACCTGACAATGATCGCCATCATCGGCATTTTGATGCTGATCGGTATCGTCAAGAAAAACGCCATCATGATGATCGACTTTGCCCTGCATGCGCAGCGCAACGACGGGCTGGCGCCGGCCGAGGCCATCCGCCAGGCGTGCATCCTGCGTTTCCGCCCCATCATGATGACCACGGCGGCGGCGCTGATGGGCGCCTTGCCGATCGCCCTGGGCCTGGGCGCCGGCGCCGAATTGCGCCAGCCGCTGGGCCTGGCCGTGGTCGGTGGCTTGCTTTTTTCGCAAGTGATTACCCTGTTCATCACGCCCGTGATCTATTTGTTCCTCGATAAGTACAGCGGCACGGGACCGTTGACGGACGAGCAATTGGTGGCGCTCGACAACAAGTCCTGAGCCGCCACACGGCCACCACCGGCGCCCCGTTCCTGCGTGAATGCGGCGCCGGTTTTGTATGGGCCGTGATACATACGGTAACAACCGTCAAGGCACGGCTCGGGTACTCTGATACCGCTGCAAGGAATGTCGCTATCCTGTACGCTTCGGGTTGGAAATGCCGAGGAAGTGTTCCCAAAAGCAAGGGACTCTGGCACTATGGCTGCCCTGTAAGATTACTTTTGTCGCTACACAGAAAGCACGATTCATTTTGCATGACACGACCCATTTGATGGCTGCCGATTCCGATGTTTGCCCCACCTGCGGGCAAGTGATCAAGCCACCACCGGCCTACGGGTCCAGGACCAGCACCATGCGCAAGGTGGCGCTCGGCGTGTCCGTCTTGCTGCACGTGCTGCTGGCGGCGTATGTCCTGTTGCGCAGCGACACGATCGAAAAAATCCCGCCGCCGAAGAAGGAAAGCGCGATGGTCTACATCGCGCCGCTGAAAGACAAGCCACAACCGAAGCCGCAACCGAAACCCACGCCGAAACCGAAGGACACGAAAGTGGCCAAGGTGAAACCGCCGCCGGCGCCGAGCAAGCGCGTAGTGACGAAGGACGTGCCGCGCGACAAGCCGAAACTGGAAACCTTCACGCCGCCGCTGGTGTCGAAAGTGCCGTTGCCGCCGCCGCCCGCTGAAGACATGAGCTCGATGATTGAGCAGCGCCGCAAACAGCGCCAGGCGCAAAATCCTGCGCCGCCGGCCGAGGAAAGCGAAAACGACCGCGCCATGCGCGTGGCCAAGGCGAATATCGCCGGCGCCCAGGGGCGCAATTCCGGCAGCGACCGCGAGGATTCGGGCGGCGTGTTTTCCATCGTCAACCAGACTTCGTTCAGCGCGGAAGTCAAGTTCAAGGGCTGGAACGGCAACTTCAAGCGCAATTGGCTGAAGCAGGAAAAAGTGGAATTGGGCAATGAGCCCGATATCGAAACGGCCATCGTGAAAAAGATGATCCAGCTGATCCGTGCTGAAAAGCCTGGTGATTTCGTCTGGGAATCGCGGCGCCTGGGGCGCAACGTCAACCTCAGCGCCCGCGTGGAAGATACGGCCGAGCTGATGGCCTTCCTGCGCCAGGAATTCTTTTCCGAAAAACGCTCAGGGCCGGGACGGCGCTAGGCGCTCGGAAAACTGACGGCAATAAAAAAGGCTGCACCGTGTGAACGGGCAGCCTCTTTTACGCAGCGTTGATCTCTATCAAGCCGGTTTGTCGGTTCCCGCTTCCGGCTCGACGTCGTCTTCCATGTCGATCAGTTCGACCATCTGGGCCGCGCCATCTTCGCTGATGCCGGCCAGTTCCATGATCTTGTCGTTGGCTTCGTCGATGCCGACGCGCTTCAGGGCCGAGAACAGTTGCACGGTGAACGGGAAGCCGACGCCGTCTTCATCCACGTAGCTGTCGAGCTTGGCTTTCGCCTGGCGCAAGGCATTCACGGATTCATTACGGTTCAGTTTATCGACCTTGGTCAGGATGCAGTGGATCGGCTTGCCTGTCGGGGCGAACCATTCCAGCATCTGAATGTCCAGGTCGGTGAACGGGCGGCGCGAATCCATGATCAGGATCAAACCGGCCAATTGCTCGCGGCGCTGCACGTAGTCGCCCAGCAGGCGCTGCCAGTGCAGTTTGGCCGAGCCCGAGACTTCCGCGTAGCCGTAGCCCGGCAAGTCGACCAGCAGGCATTCGATCTCTTCGACGATGGTGGCATCCTTGCGGTGCTGCGCCACGTGGGCGCCGCCGATGGAGAAGTAGTTGATGTGCTGGGTACGGCCAGGTGTCTTGGAGGCGAACGCCAAGCCTTTCTGATTACACAAGATGTTGATGGCGGTCGATTTACCGGCATTGGAGCGGCCGGCAAAGGCGATTTCCGGCACCGTGGTATCGGGCAGGTCACGCAATTGGTTGACGGTCGTAAAGAAGCGGGCTTGCCAGAGTTTTGACATGGGAGTAGTAAAGCAACAAAAGGGAGCGATAAGGGAGCGATAACGCCAAGAAGCTATTGTACAATAAGGGGTTGTTTATTGTTGCCGGCGTAGCAGCGATGCGGCTTGCGGCCCTGAAAATAAAGCAAAAATCCACAGGGCGCGGCAATGTCCACCACTAATTTCTCACTGTCTCAGGGTGCCTGAATGAATCGTGCGTTTTCACCGTTGTTCAAATCCATGCTGCTCGCTTTGCTGGCTGTATCGGCAACTGCCTCCGCGGTCGAAGCACCGAAACCGGCCGTCAAGGCCGATGCTGCCAAGGGTGCTACCCTGTACGCCGATGGCGATGCGGCGCGCGGCTTGCCTGCCTGCGTCTCCTGCCATGGCGCGGCCGGCAATTCGACCATCACGGTCAATCCGAAACTGGCCGGCCAGCACGAAAGCTATATCTACAAGCAACTGGTCGACTTCACCACGCCGGAGCGCAACCAGCCTGTCATGACGACGTACGCGAAGATGCTCAGCGACGCCGACAAGAAAAATATCGCCGCCTACCTGGGTGCGCAGCTGTCCAAGCCGGGCGCCGCGAAAAACAAGGACACGATCGACCTGGGCAAGAAAATTTACCGTGGTGGCATTGCTTCGAAGCAAATTGCTGCCTGCGCCAGCTGTCATGGCGCGACGGGCAATGGCATTCCCGTCCAGTATCCGCGCATCGCCGGCCAGCATCAGGACTACACGGTGGCCCAGCTGGCCATGTTCCGCAGCACCAAGGCTGATGCCCGCAAGAACAGCGCGCAAATGCACACCATCGCCGCCCGCATGTCGGATGACGAGATTGCCGCCGTGGCCGATTACATCGCCGGCCTGAAGTAAGTTTTCATAGTGGCAAGCGATTGCCAGGCGCACCAGCGCGCATGAACAAGGGCGGCCGTCTCAACGGGCTGCCCTTTTTTATGGCAAGGGCCAAACAGGAGTATGCTGCCGCCTTGCGCGGAGAAACTACTGTTCCATGCCTACATTTTCTTGAAGATTGCATATCCCGTATGAGTATCAACGTATGAGCACAGGCACGACCGGAATCGAGTTAAAGACCCAACGCCGCAGCCTGGCTGAATTCGTCGAGCTGGTCTCGTCGATGCGCTTTGCCATCAGCCTGCTGACCCTGATCGCCGTCGCGTCCATCATCGGCACCGTGCTCAAGCAAAACGAGCCCATGCCCAATTATGTGAACCAGTTCGGGCCGTTCTGGTTTGCCGTCTTCGACAAGCTGAGCCTGTACTCCGTGTATTCGGCCTGGTGGTTCCTCGTGATCATGGGTTTCCTCGTCGCCTCGACCTCGCTGTGCATCGTACGCAATGCGCCGAAGATGCTCAAGGACATGCGCAGCTGGCGCGAAACCGTGCGCGAGCAATCGCTGCGCAATTTCCACCACAAGCTGGAATGGCAGGCGCCGCTGCCGCGCGCCGTGCTGGCGCAGCAGATGGTGATGCGCCTGAAAGACGCCGGCTACGCGGCCAAGGTAGTCGAGAAGGACAACGCCACCCTGGTCGCCGCCAAGCGGGGCGCCGCCAATAAATGGGGCTATATTTTTGCCCACGGCGCCATCGTCATCATTTGCGTCGGCGGTTTGCTCGATTCGGAAATGCCGATTCGCGTACAGCAATGGTTCTTTGGCAAGACGCCGTTTTCCGGCAGCGGCGTGATCGCCGATATTCCCGCCCAGCACCGCCTGAGCCTGTCGAACCCCACTTTCCGTGGCAATACCATGATTCCGGAAGGCTCGTCGAGCAATACGGCCATCATTCCTCAGGCCGATGGCGTACTGATCCAGGATCTGCCCATCACCATCCTGCTGAAAAAATTCCACATTGATTTCTACAGCACGGGCATGCCGAAGCTGTTTGCCAGCGATGTCGTCATCACCGACCATGTAACGGGTGAAAGTTTCCCTGCAACCATCAAAGTCAACCAGCCGCTGTTGTACAAGGGCCTGGCCCTGTACCAGTCCAGCTTTGAGGATGGCGGCAGCAAGCTCAAGTTGACGGGTTTTCCCATGACGGGCAAGACGACGAAACGCTTCGATATCGGCGGCGAAGTGGGCGGCAGCACGCCGCTCGAGCGCAGCGATGGCAATTCCTATACGGTGGAATGGTCGGGTTTCCGCCCGTTTAACGTGGAAAACCTCAGCGCGGGCCAGGATGTGCGCGCCGTCAGCAAGGCGGAAAGTTTCAACGATAAATTCGCCGTCGGCCTCGATAAACGCCTCGGCTCGGCCGCGAAGAACGCGAATAACAAGGATCTCAAGAACGTCGGTCCCTCGGTGCAATACAAATTGCGCGACAAGACGGGCCAGGCGCGCGAGTACCAGAACTACATGCAGCCCGTCACCGTGGATGGCACGACGGTGTTCCTGGCCGGCATGCGCGTCAACCCCAGCGATCCGTTCAGCTATTTGCGCATTCCCGCCGATGACAATTACAGCGTGAATGAATGGATGCGTTTGCGTGCCGCGCTGCAAGATCCCGCGCTGCGCCAGCAAGCCGCCACGCGCTATGCGGCGCGCGCCATGCCGCAGGCGGGCGCGGAAGCCCTGCGCGGCCAGTTGCAGGAATCGGCGGCGAAAAGCCTGGGCATCTTTGCCGGCAATGGGCAAGAGGGCGGTTTCCTCGCCATTTCGCGATTCCTGGAGAAAATTCCTGCCGCTGAGCAAGAAAAAGCGGCCGATATCTTCATGAAAATCCTGAATGGCAGCCTATGGGACTTGTGGCAGGCGGCGCGCGCCCAGGATGGCTTGAAAGCCATCGAGGCCGATGACAAGCACGGCCGCTTCCTGCAACTGGCCACGAATGCGCTGTCCGACAGCTTCTTCTATGGCGCGCCCGTGTATCTGCAACTCGATGACTTTACGGAAATCAAGGCGTCCGTGCTGCAGGTGACGCGTTCGCCGGGCAAGAGCGTCGTCTACCTCGGTTGCCTGTTCCTCGTGATCGGCGTGTTTTCCATGTTTTATATTCGCGAGCGCCGCTTGTGGGTGTGGATCAAGGATGGCGAGGGCGGCAGCGAAGCCTTGATGGCCATGAGCACGCAACGCAAGACCCTGGATTTTGAAAAAGAATTTGAGAACTTGAAGGCAAAGCTGCCGCAATCGGCGTAAGCTGCGCTGTGTCTGGGACGCTTGCGCGTCGCCGGGAATGGAGAAAATGATGGAATTGGCAAACAAGCAAATATATACGCAGGAACCAGGATTTTTCAAGCGCCTGAGCCTGATCGATTGGCTGTATGGCGCAGGCTTGCTGGCGGCCTCCCTGTTCGGCCTGATGCGCTTTGGCGCCTTCATGGATATCTATGAAAAAGCCATCCTGCTGGCCGCGGCGCCCACGTTCGCCTGGCTGGGCTGGTACTGGAAGCCCGTGCGCTGGCTGATCCCCGTGGCAGCCGTGCTGTCGCTGTTCGCCATCGAGTTGTACGCGGGCCACCTGGAAATGGCGAACCAGAAATTCTTCCTGAAATACATCTTGTCGAGCCAGTCCGCCATCCTGTGGATGGGCACGCTTTTCGTGCTGTCGACCCTGTTCTACTGGATCGGCCTGGTGGCGCGCTCGGAATTCGGCTCATCCGTCGGCTCCCTGCTGTGCTGGGCCGGCGTCGTGCTGGGCCTGACGGGCATGCTGGTGCGCTGGTACGAGTCTTACCTCATCGGCGCCGACGTGGGCCATATCCCCGTGTCGAACCTGTATGAAGTGTTCATCCTGTTTTCCCTGATCACGGCCATGTTCTACCTGTATTACGAGCAGCACTATGCGACGCGCCAGCTGGGCGCCTTCGTCATGCTGGTCATTTCGGCGGCCGTCGTGTTCCTGATGTGGTACACGGTCACGCGCGACGCGGCCGAAATCCAGCCGCTGGTGCCGGCCCTGCAAAGCTGGTGGATGAAGATCCACGTGCCGGCCAACTTCATCGGCTACGGCACCTTCGCCCTGTCGGCCATGGTGGCCGCAGCCTACCTGCTCAAGTCGAGCGGCTACCTGGTCGACCGCCTGCCGTCGCTGGAAGTGCTCGACGACGTCATGTACAAGGCCATTTCCGTCGGCTTCGCTTTCTTCACGGTAGCGACCATCCTGGGCGCCCTGTGGGCGGCCGAAGCGTGGGGCGGCTACTGGTCATGGGATCCGAAAGAAACGTGGGCGCTGATCGTCTGGCTCAACTATGCAGCCTGGCTGCACATGCGCCTGATGACAGGCTTGCGCGGCCGCGTCGCCTCGTGGTGGGCGCTGGTGGGCTTGCTGGTGACGACCTTCGCGTTTTTGGGCGTGAATATGTTCCTTTCTGGATTACATTCTTACGGCAAGCTTTAATTGTTTTTTGCATGACAGAAGCGTCATGAACGGCTCGGGAAAACTGGTGTAAGGTACAAATAATCACCTTTTCCCGGAGCCGCCATGTTGATCAAGCGCAGTCCCAACGGCATTGAGTTGCCGTATTCTTCCGAAATCACGCCGCGCGCCGTGTTTGAATCGCGCCGCAGCTTCATCAAGCAAGTGGCGCTGGGCTCGGTGTCCAGCGCGGCCTTGCTGGAAATGGCCAGCCGCGAAGCGTTCGCGCAAGGCACCAATCCCAAGCTGGCAGCCAGGCTCAATCCCGCCTATTCGGCGCTGGAAAAGCAGACGGCCTATAAAGACGCCACCAGCTACAACAATTTCTACGAATTCGGCACGGACAAGAGCGATCCGGCGCAAAACGCGGGCACCCTGCGCACGCGGCCGTGGACGGTCAGCATCGAAGGCGAAGTCAAGAAACCGATGACCCTGGACCTCGACGCGCTGCTGAAGCTGGCGCCGCTGGAAGAGCGCGTCTACCGCCTGCGCTGCGTGGAAGGCTGGTCGATGGTTATCCCGTGGGTCGGTTATTCCTTCTCGGAAATCATCAAGAAGGTCGAGCCGACGGGCAATGCCAAGTACGTGGAATTCATCACCCTGGCCGATAAGAAGCAGATGCCGGGCGTGGGCAGCAGAGTGCTGCAGTGGCCGTATACGGAAGGCTTGCGCATCGACGAGGCGAACCATCCGCTGGCCCTGCTGACCCTGGGCATGTATGGCGAAACCTTGCCGAACCAGAATGGCGCACCCGTGCGCATGGTGTTGCCGTGGAAATATGGTTTCAAGTCAGCCAAATCCATCGTCAAGATCCGTTTCGTCAAGGAACAGCCGCGCACGTCCTGGAACCTGTCGGCGCCGTCCGAATACGGTTTTTACTCGAATGTGAACCCCAACGTCGATCATCCGCGCTGGTCGCAAGCTTCCGAGCGGCGCATCGGCGAAGACGGTTTTCTCACGCGCAAGCGCAAGACCCTGATGTTCAATGGCTACAACGATGTCGCTTCCTTGTACGCGGGCATGGATCTGAAGAAGTTCTTTTAAGGAAAGACCATGGCCTTCAACCCCACGCCGAGACAATTGTCGCTATTCAAAAGTCTGGTTTTTTTGCTGGCACTGCTGCCGTTTGCCCGCATGGTGTGGCTGACGTACACGGGGCAACTGGTGGAGCCGCTGGAATTCATCACGCGCGGTACGGGTGACTGGACCCTGTATTTCCTGTGCATCAGCCTGGCGGTGACACCCTTGCGGCGCCTCACGCAATGGAATTGGCTGATCAAGTTGCGGCGCATGCTGGGCCTGTTCGCCTTTTTCTACGCGGCCCTGCATTTCACCACTTTTTTATGGTTCGATCACTTTTTTGATGTGCAGGAAATGTGGAAGGATGTGCTCAAGCGGCCGTTCATCACCGTGGGTTTCATCGCCTTCGTCTTGCTGATTCCGCTGGCCGTGACGAGCACGAACGGCATGGTGAAACGCCTGGGGGGCAAGCGCTGGCAGTGGCTGCACCGGTTGATCTACATCATCGCGCCGCTGGGCATCTTGCACTTCTGGTGGATGAAGGCGGGCAAGCATAATTTCGCGCAACCGATACTTTTTGGTAGTATCGTCGCGCTACTGCTGTTAATACGCGTGGTTTTCGCCTGGAGCAAGCGGGAGAAGAGCGTCAGGGCGGCCAAGGCAGCCACCCCGGTACGCTCGACTTAGGTTGCCGGCACGATCACCGGTGGCGGCGGCACGGGCGCCGGTTCTACGGGGCCTTTGGCTGGCGCACCCTTGGCCGCTGGCGGCTTGGGCAGGTACAGGGGGCCAGGCTGGCCGCAGCCGGCCAGGACGCTAGAAACCACAATGGCGGTGCCGATATAAAACGCTGAGGATGACTTCACGATTAGAATCACGGTTTGATTAAGATCTTTGGAGTGTAGCATGAGCGAATCGGAATTCCTGGCCCTGGCCGAAGCCACCCTGACCCAGATCGAGGCGGCGCTGGACCGGCTGAACGATGAAGACGTGCTCGACGTCGAATGCAGCCGCAGCGGCAATGTGCTGGAAATCGAATTCATCGATAACGGCACGAAAATCATCGTCAACAGCCAGGCCCCCATGCGCGAGATGTGGGTAGCCGCCCGTTCCGGCGGTTTCCACTACAAGCGCGTGGATGACGAATGGCGCAACACGCGCGACGGTTCGGAACTGTTTGCGGCCCTGTCGGCCATGGCCAGCGAGCAGGCGGGTGCTCCCGTTGTGCTGAAGTAATTGTTTTAGCCGCGCGCAATAAAAAAGGGCAGCCTCTTCAGGCTGCCCTTTTTGCGTCAAACGAACTTAGAACAGCTCGTTCTTCACGGCTTCCTTGGCTTTCTCTTCCTCCGGCGTGCCGCGCGCCGCGCCTTCCAGGCTGCCGACGCCCGTGCCCGGCGGATTTTCCGCATAGTAATACTCGTCGCCCACGTGGATCAGCCCTTCCGGCACGGCGCGTTCCTCGACGGGAATGCTCTTCAGGGCTTTCGCCATGTAGCTGATCCAGATCGGCAAGGCCAGGCCGCCGCCCGTTTCTCGGTTGCCCAGGTTGCGCGGCTGGTCGTAGCCGATCCACGCGATGCCCACCAGCTTGGCCTGGTAGCCGGCGAACCACGCATCGATGGAATCGTTGGTGGTACCGGTCTTGCCGGCCAGGTCAGGGCGCTTCAAGGCCATGGCCTTGTTCGCCGTGCCGAAGCGCACGACGTCGTTGAGCATGCTGTTCATCATGAAGGCGTTGCGCTCGTCGATGACCCGGTTGGCTTCCTCGCCCGCCAGGTCCGGCTTGGCTTGCGACAAGATATTGCCGTCGCTATCGGTCACCTTGGCGATCAGGTACGGGTTGATCTTGTAGCCGCCATTGGCGAACACTGCGTACGCGCCCGCCATCTGCAGCGGCGTCACGTTGCCGGCGCCCAGGGCCAGGGTCAGGTACGGCGGGTTCTTGTCCGCGTCAAAGCCGAAGCGCGTCGCGTATTCCTGGCCATACTTGGCGCCGATCTTGTGCAGGATGCGGATGGAAATCATGTTCTTCGATTTCATCAAACCCTTGCGCATGGTCATCGGACCATCGTATTTGCTGTCGTAGTTCTTCGGTTCCCACGCCTGGCCGCCAGTCTGGCCCGCGTCGAACGAGATGGGCGCGTCGTTGATGATGGTGGCCGGCGACAGGCCCCGTTCCAGCGACGCGGAATAGATGAAGGGCTTGAAGGCCGAACCGGGCTGGCGCCACGCCTGTGTGACGTGGTTGAACTTGTTGCGGTTGTAATCGAAGCCGCCCACCATGGCGCGGATGGCGCCGTCCGTGGTGCTGGCCGAGACGAACGCCGATTGCACTTCCGGCATCTGCGTCAAGACCCAGGTGTTGCCTTCCTGCATGACACGGATCACGGCGCCGCGCTTGATGCGGCGGTTCGGCGCCGCTTTGTCCGACAGCCAGGCCGCGCCGAAGGTCAGGCCGGGGCCGGTAATGGTGATTTCCTCGCCGGCCGAGGTGACTGCCTGCAACGATTTGGGCGATGCTTGCAGCACCATGGCGGCGATGATGTCGTCGCTGTCCGGGTGGTCGGCCAGTTCCGTCTCGATCGCGTCATCGGCTTCGGCCTTGGTTTTCGGAATCTCGATATACGCTTCCGGGCCGCGGTAGCCGTGGCGTTTCTCGTAATCCATCACGCCCTTGCGCAAGGCGATGTAGGCGGCGTCCTGGTCGGCCTTGGTGATGGTGGTGTAGACGTTCAGGCCGCGCGTATACGTGTCTTCCTTGAATTGCTCGTAGACCAGCTGGCGCGCCATTTCCGACACATATTCCGCGTGCACGCCGAAGGCGCTGCTGTCGGTTTTCACTTTCAGCTCTTCATTCTTGGCTTCCGTGTATTGCTCCGGCGTGATGTAGCCCAGCTGCGCCATGCGCTGCAGGATGTATTGCTGGCGCATGCGCGCGCGTTTCGGATTGACGACGGGGTTGTAGGCCGACGGCGCCTTTGGCAAGCCGGCCAGCATGGCCGCTTCGGCCACGGTCAGGTCCTGGATGTTCTTGCCGAAATAGATTTGCGCGGCCGAGGCGAAGCCGTAGGCGCGCTGTCCCAGATAAATCTGGTTCATATACACTTCGAGGATCTGGTCCTTGCTGAGGTTTTTCTCGATCTTCCAGGCCAGCAAGACTTCATACGCCTTGCGCTTCAGGGTCTGTTCACTGGACAGGAAGAAATTGCGCGCCACCTGCTGCGTGATGGTCGAGGCGCCTTGCTTGGCGCCGCCCGTCAGGTTGTGCAGGGCCGCGCGGGTGATGCCCAGGTAATCGACGCCGCCATGTTCATAGAAGCGGTCATCTTCGATGGCCAGCACGGCTTTCTTCATGACATCGGGAATATCCTTGATGTGCACCATGTTGCGCCGCTCTTCGCCGAACTCGCCGATCAGCACACTGTCGGACGTGAACACGCGCAGCGGCATCTTGGGCTTGTAATCGGTCAAGGTATCGAGCGCCGGCAGGTTCGGATAGGCCATGGCCAGGCCAAAGACCACCAGCAAGACGCCGACGATGCCCAGGCCCAGCAGCGATACCAGGGCCATCAGCAGGAAACGTTTGGGTTTGCTGCCCTTGGTGGGCGGCTTCGAGCCAGCGGGGCCAGCGGATTTTGAAGATGTCATGCGTCGTATGTCTTTCGGTTAATTATGCCGGCCAATTATAAGCGAGCTTGCCGGGGTGGCAGCGCGCCGTGGCGCTTGCCGGAGGGATAGTCGAAACTTGCCGATACTCTATATAAGCGTGTATTGGCCCGCTGGCAACCAGGATTTGGTAACAATTATTCTGCGCCAGATCACGGTCTGGCCAGATAGGCGCCACACGCCGCAGACTCCGGCGTGAAATCCGTTTACAAGCCAGCGCTGCCGGGACTAGGCTTTCGGATGGCAGGAACCCCTCCCACGCTGACGTTTCTCTATGAAAAACATGTCCATCAGCAGTTTGCTTGGCATCGGCTTGCTGGGCGTCGACATCGCGGACGATGCCGTGCGCGTGGTCGAGTTGCGGCGCCGGCGTGGAAAACTGTCGTGCCGGCATTGCGCTGCCGCCGCGCTGGCGCCCGGCGTGATACTGGAGGGCAATGTCGAAGACTTGCAGGGCCTGGCCGATGCCCTGCGCCAGGCCTGCCGCGACAGTGGCAGCGCCTGCACGCGGGTGGCGCTGGCCATGCCGGCCACGGCCCTGATCACGCATGCGATCCGCCTGCCTGCCGGATTGCCGGAAGAACAGCTGGAAATCCTCGTGGAACTGGAAGCGGCGCAATACATGCCGTTCGCGCTGGAAGACGCCAGCCTGGATTTTTTCATTCTCGGCCCCGCGCCGCCGCTGCCCGGCACCACAGGCAAGGAAGTCGACGTGCTGCTGGTGGCGGCGCGGCGCGCTAGCGTGCAGCGCCGTCTCGATGCGGCCAGGGCGGCGGGCTTGCTGGCCGTCGTCATGGATAGCGAGGCGCTGGCCTTGCAGGCGGCGCTCGCCCAAGGTGGCTGGCAAGCCTTGCCCGACGGTGGCGAGGCCTACCAGCTGGCCTGGGGGCTGGCCTTGCACCGGTACGCCCGATGACGGGCCGGGCGCCAGTGCAGCGCATCAACTTGTTGCCGCATCGCCCCGCGGCACGGCGCAGGCGCATTCAGCTGCTGCTGTGGCAACTGGCGGGCGGGGCGCTGCTGGGATTGCTGCTGGCCGTGGCGGCAGGCGCCTGGCTGCGCTACCAGCTCGACGCGCAGTCGCGCCGCCAGGAAGGCTGGCGCAGTGCCATGCAGCAAGTCGATGCCATGCTTGTCGCTGGCCAGCGGGTGCAGGGCGAGACGGCGGCGCTGTTGCTGCGCCAGCAAGCCATTGCCAGTTTGCAAGAGCAACGCAATGCCTGGGTGCGCATGCTGGACGCGCTGGCGCGGGCGATGCCGGCCGGCGTGGCCTTGCACAGTGTGCGCCAGGAAACGGCGATGGTGCGCTTGCAGGGGCACGCTGCGTCGCAGGACAAGGTCGCGGCATTGCTGCTGGCGCTCGAACAGGCGGCGCCCTGGTCCCGCCCGGAAGTGTTGGAAGTGCGCGGCGCGGCCGATGGCGCCGTGGAATGGACGATACGGCTGGCTTTGGCACCCGATGGGCAATCTTAGTGGTGGAGGTTGATCATGCTGAGCTTGAAGACCGCGTCGCTGTGGCCGCTACCCGCGCGCCTCGCTTGCGCCACCCTGGCCGGTACGCTGGTGACGGCCCTGCTGTACCTTGCGTGGCTTGATGGACTGTTGGCGGCCGTGCAGGCGGGGCAAGGCGAGGAGGCCCGCGTGCGCGCCGCTTATCTGTCGGCCCAAGCCAGGGCGCAACAGTTGCCGCATTGGCGCGCACAGCAGCGCCAGGCCGGCGCCGAGCTGGCCCTGCTGGAACAGCAACTGCCCGACCAGCAGGCGATGGCGCTGCTGTTGACGCAGATTAATGCTGCAGGCCAGTCGCGCGGCTTGCAATTTTCCCTGTTCAAGCCCGGTGCGGCCCAGCCGCAAGCGCCGTATGTCGCCTTGCCGATCGCTATACAGTTGCGCGGCGGCTACCACGCCATGGGCGCGCTGCTGGCGGACCTGGCGCGCCTGCCGCGCATCGTCACGGTGCATGAGCTGGCCTTGAGCCTCGGCAAGGATCGTTTGCTGACCCTTGATGCCGTGCTGCACGCGTATCGCTTGCCCGAAGCGGGGGAACGGGCGGCGCAAGCGGCATTGTTGAACAAGACGGGTGCGCCCGCAGCTGCAGCGGCATGGCGCCCGCTTGCCGCTGTCGCGCCGCATCCCTACGCGGCGGCCGCCTTGGCCGATCCTTTTCATGCATTGCCGCCAACGCCCGAGTCCGGTCAGCGTGGCGGCGTGGCGGGGCCTGATGCGCGCCGTGTGCGCGAAGCGCTGGAAAGCGTGGCCTTGCCGGCCATTAGCATGGTCGGCAGCGTGCAGCAGGACGGGCGCCTGAACGCGCTGCTGCTGGCGGGCCAGCGCGTGTACCGGGTGGCGGTGGGCCAGTACCTGGGGCAAGACCACGGCGTGGTGACGGACATCACTGAACAGGCCGTGCACTACCGTGAACTGCTGCGCGAGGCCGATGGCCCCTGGCGCGAGCGGCGCGGCAGCCTGGCCTTGCAGGTGGCGGGGGCCAGTGCGAAGGCCAGCTTGCCCGAGGCGGCGCCATGAGGCCGCGCCGCATGCTCCTGGCCGCCATGCTGTGTTGGCATGCCAGCAGCCTTGCCCAGGAAGCCGTGGTGCTGGTGACGGCGCCGCGTTTGTATGCGGGCGAGAAAATCTCCGTCGACTTTCAGAATGTGGGCGTGCGCGCGGCCCTGCATATCCTGGCCGATGCGTCCGGGCAAAATATCGTTGCCAGCGACAGCGTGGCGGGCAACGTGACCCTGCGTCTGCGCGACTTGCCGTGGGATCAGGCGCTCGATGTGTTGCTGCAGGCGAAAGGGCTGGACATGCGGCGCAATGGTAACGTGCTGTGGATCGCACCGCGCGAGGAAATGCTGGCGCGCGAGAAGCTGGAGCTCGAAACGCGCGCGCAGATCGCGGAACTGGAACCCTTGCAGTCGGCCATCTTTCAGCTCAATTACCAGAAGGCCGAAGCGTTTCGCAGCGTATTCGGCCTGGACGCGGGGGAAGGGCGCAGCCGGCTGCTGTCGCGCCGTGGCAGCGTGCTGATCGAGCCGCGCACGAACCAGCTGTTCGTCACCGACGTACCGGCCCGCCTGGAGCAGATTCGTCAGCTGATCGCGAAGACAGATATTGCTACGCGACAAGTGATGATCGAGGCGCGCATCGTCGAGGCGAATGACAGCTTCAGCCGTAACCTGGGCGCGCGCCTGGGTTTTACGGACCAGCGCCTGGCGGCGGGCCAGCTGCCCGGCTTTTCCTTGGGCGGCAGCGGGCGCCGCGCGGCCATCGGCGGCAGTTACCAGGGCGTGGGCGAGGCGACGGGGCAAACGGTGGCCGGCGCCGGCGCTTTCGTGCCGAACACGCAATTCGTCAACTTGCCGGCCGCCAGCATCAATGGCTTGCAGCCGGCCAGTTTCGCCCTGAGCCTGTTTTCGGCGGGCGCCAACCGTTTTCTGAACCTGGAACTGTCCGCGCTGGAAGCAGATGGCAGGGGCAAGATTATTTCCAGTCCCCGCGTGGTGACGGCTGACAAGGTGCTGGCGCTGATCGAGCAGGGCATCGAGCTGCCGTACCAGGTGGCCACCAGCAGCGGCGCCACGTCGATCACGTTTCGCAAAGCCAACCTGCGCCTGGAAGTGACGCCGCAGATTACGCCGGACGGCAACGTGGTGCTGGAAGTGGACGTCAACAAGGATAGCGTGGGCCAGGAAACCCGTTCCGGCTTTGCCATCGACACCAAGCATGTGCGCACGCAAGTGATGGTGGAAGACGGCGGCACGGTGGTGCTGGGCGGCATTTATCAGCAATCCGAGCGGGGTACGGACAGCAAGGTGCCGCTGCTGGGCGACATCCCCGTGCTCGGTGTTTTTTTTCGCAGCACGGGCCGCAGTCAAGAAAAAACGGAACTGATGGTGTTTATTACGCCGAAAATAGTGGCAGATCGGCCAGCAACACGTTAATGTCACATCTTTACGTTTAAGTAACAATGCAAACGAAAGCGGACTGATGGCGACTATGCGGAATGTATCTTGTGGCAACACTTATTGGAGTAGGGTATCGAATTGGCTGGTCTTGCTGGCGCTGGGCACCTTGCTGGCCGCATGTGGCGGCGGTGGCGGTGATCCGACCCTGGGCGTCAAGGATGGCGCGAATGCCGGCGTCGGCAGTGTGGTACTGGTTGCTGGCGCAACAACGATTGCTGCCTCGGGCGCGGACGGCACGGAAGTCGTGCTGACGGCAGTGGTGAAAAATCCCGGCAACAATGCCATGACAGCCCAGACGGTGACCTTCACCGCCAGTTCCGGCATCATCAGCAACACCAACCGCGTGACGGATGCCAATGGCACGGTGACGGAAAAGCTCAGCGTCAAAGGCGATGCGAGCTTGCGCGACATTACCATCAAGGCCAGCAGCGGCGGCGTTGAATCGGTCCCCGTGGTGGTGAAAGTGGTGCCCGTGACCTCCGGCATTGCCAGCTTGCTGCTGACGTCTTCCGGCGGCACCCTGGCCTCGTCGGGCGGTACGGCCGTCAACATGATCGCCTTTGTCAAGGACGCCAATAATGCCGTCGTGCCCAATGCCAGCGTGACATTCAGTGCTGATTCGGGCGCGCTGGGCGCGACCAAGGTGAATACCAATGCGCAGGGACAGGCTCAGGTCAGCCTGAATACAGGCGGCGACGCCAGCTTGCGCACGATCAAGGTCACGGCCAGCGCCGGCGCGCAGACGGCCAGCACGGACATTGGCGTCAGCGGCACCCGGCTGGTCATCAGTGCCTTTTCGACGGTGAACCTCAATACGAACACCGACATGGTGGTCAAGCTGGTCGATTCGAGCGGCAATCCCCTCGTCGGCAAGCCGGTGACCTTCAGCGCCCGCAGCAATGCGATTACGGTCAAGGGTGGCGGCGCCAGTCCCGCGCTGACCGACAACAACGGCCAACTGGTGTTGAGCTACAACGCCCAGGCGGGCAGCAGCGACAGCATCAGCGTCAAGGCGCAGGGCGACAGCGTTGTGTTGCCTATTGCAATTAATGCATCGAACTTCACGATCAATGCCGTGTCGGGCGGCAACGTGGCGTTGACCACCTTGAGCACGAATACCTGCTATGCGGTGACGGTGCATAGCGATGTGGCTGGCGTGCCACAAACGGGCAGCGTGCGTTTCAGCACGTCGCGCGGCGCCATCTATCAGGATGCCGCCTGCGGAACGCCATTGCTGGCGCCGCTGGCGTTGGTGGGAGGCAATGCCATCGCTTACGTGCAGGCCAGCGGCGCCGGCCTGACCGCCCTGACGGCGAAGTATGAAGGCAGCGGCGCCTCGGTGCAGTCAGAAGTGGAGTTTGTTGCGCCACTGACGGCGCAGGCCACGATCAGCTTGCAAGCCGACCCGGCGGTCATCGGCGCCAATACGGCCGGCAGCACCGCGCAGCGCAGCGCCTTGCGCGCCATCGTGCGCGATGGCACGGTGGAAAACAACCTGGTCAAAAATGCACAGGTGAGCTTCTCGATCCAGTCCGATGCCAGCAATGGTTCCCTGAGTTCGCCTTCTCTGGTCGCCACCGACAGCGATGGCGTGGCCACGGTCAGCTATATCGCGGGGCAGGGTACCACCGGTGTCGATGGCGTTGTTGTCAAGGCGCAACTGCAGGGCGTGTCGAGCAATGCCGCCACGGTCAAGCTGACGGTGACGAAAAAATCGCTGTTCATCAGCGCCGGCAGCGGCAATGCGCTCGACGCCTCCGACAGCAGCACCTATCGCAAATCGTATAGCGTGTTTGTGACGGACGCCGCCGGCAACCCTGTGCCGGACGTGATCATCACGGCCGCCGCCTGGCCCCGCTATTATTACAAGGGGTATTTGCAGTATTCCCAGGCTGCCCAGTCGTGGCTGGTCGTGAGGACAGCGAACGCATGTGACAATGAAGACCGGGACCGCAGCGGCACCTTCAATCCGAATAATGACTTCAACCTCAACGGCCGTCTCGACCCGGGCATTCCGCTCAATCTGTCGACCGGCGGCAAGACCGACAGCTCGGGAACAGCGATCGTCACCCTGACTTATCCGCGCGACAGAGCGAACTGGCTGGACGTCGAATTGACGATTCGTGGCAATAGTTCCGGGACGGAGGCAACTTATGTCGGTTACACTTTGCTTCCGGGGCTGGCGACGGACTTTAACCGCGTGGATGTTTCACCTCCAGGCGTCATTAGTCCGTATGGGCAAGCCACTGATTGTCGTAATCCAAATTAATTGTCGCAGCACATGCAAAATCTGTTTTTAGTAGGCCTCATGGGTGCAGGCAAAACCACGATCGGGCGCATCCTGGCCCGCAAGCTGGGCTTGCGCTTTGTCGATTCCGACCACGAAATCGAGGCACGCACGGGGGCGACCATCCCGTGGATCTTTGAAATCGAGGGCGAGGCCAGCTTTCGCCGGCGCGAGGCCGAGGTCATTCGCGACCTGAGCGCCCAGGAAGGCATCGTCATGGCCACGGGCGGCGGGGCCATCCTCAACGCCGACAGCCGGGCTTACCTGAAGGAACGGGGCACGGTCGTCTACCTGCGCGCCAGCGTCAGCAACATCCTGGCGCGTACCAGCCATGACAAGAACCGCCCCCTGCTGCAGACGGCCGACCCGCGCCGCAAGCTGGAAGAATTGACGTCGCAGCGCGAACCCCATTACATGGAAGTGGCCGACATTGTGATCGACACGGGCCGTCCTAACGTACAATCGATGGTTCAGACCATCCTGATGCAGCTGGCCAGCCTCGAATGCGAGGCTTCGCCCAACTGCGTCATTCATGCAGAGCCTTCGATGAACGAGCAATCCAAAATGTTGTTGAGCGTAGACCTCGACGAACGCAGTTATCCGATCGCCATCGGTCCCGGCCTGCTGGCCGACGCCGATGCGCTGCTGCGCCATATCAGCGGCCACAAGGTGGCCATCGTCACCAATACTACCGTCGCGCCCCTGTACCTGGGCCGCCTGCAGGCGGCGCTGGCCAGCGATGGCCGCGAAGTGATCAGCATCGTCCTGCCTGACGGCGAAGAGTATAAAAACTGGGCCAGCCTGATGCAGATATTCGACGCGCTGCTGGCCAATAAATGCGACCGCAAGACCACCCTCGTGGCCCTGGGCGGCGGCGTGATCGGTGACCTGACCGGCTACGCGGCGGCCAGCTACATGCGCGGCATCGGCTTCGTGCAGGTGCCGACCACCCTGCTGGCGCAGGTCGATTCCTCCGTCGGTGGCAAGACGGGCATCAACCACCCGCTGGGCAAGAACATGATCGGCGCCTTCTACCAGCCGCGCGCCGTGATCGCCGACACCTCGACCCTGGAAACCCTGCCGGCGCGCGAGCTGTCGGCGGGCCTGGCCGAAGTGATCAAGCATGGCGCCATCATCGATGCCGCGTTTTTCGACTGGATCGAAGCGAACATGGCCAAGCTGATGGCGCGCGACAAGGGCGCCCTCGCGTATGCGATCGCCCGCTCGTGCGAAATCAAGGCTGATGTGGTGCGCCAGGACGAACGTGAAGGCGGCCTGCGCGCCATCCTGAACTTCGGCCACACCTTCGGCCACGCCATCGAGGCGGGCCTGGGCTACGGCCACTGGCTGCACGGCGAAGCCGTCGGCTGCGGCATGGTGATGGCGGCCGACCTGTCGTGCCGCATGGGCTATATCGACCAGGCGGCCGTCGAACGCGTGCGCAAACTCGTCGCCGCCGCCGGCCTGCCCGTCAAGGCGCCGGACCTCGGTGTCGAGCGTTGGCTGGAACTGATGGAGGTCGACAAGAAGAACGAGGGCGGCGCCATCAAATTCATCCTGTTGAAACCCCTGGGCAGCCCGAGCATCACGTCCGCACCGCATGAACTGGTGCTGGCCACACTGGCCGCCGGAGTGGCTTGATCATGATGCCCGAAGACTTCCTCGCTCCCTATGCGGCCCACTCGGCACAGGGGCAGGGACGTCGCTTTGCCGAGGCGCCGCACGCCTCGCGCAGCCAGTTCCAGCGTGACCGCGACCGCATCATCCATTCCTCGGCCTTCCGCCGCCTCGAATACAAGACGCAGGTGTTCCTCAACCACGAGGGAGACCTGTTTCGCACGCGCCTGACGCACAGCCTGGAAGTGGCGCAAGTGGGGCGTTCGATCGCACGCAACCTGCGCCTGAACGAAGACCTGGTCGAAGCCATCGCGCTGGCGCATGACCTGGGCCACACGCCGTTCGGCCACGTGGGCCAGGACGTGCTCAATGAATGCATGCAGGAGCATGGCGGCTTCGAACACAACCTGCAAAGCCTGCGCGTGGTCGACACGCTGGAAGAACACTACGGCGCCTTCGATGGCTTGAACCTGATGTTCGAGACGCGCGAAGGCATCTTGAAACACTGCTCGCTGGCGCATGCGCGCGAACTGGGCCCCGTGGCACAGCGCTTCATCGACCGCACGCAACCGACCCTGGAAGCACAGCTGACCAACCTGGCCGATGAAATCGCCTACAACAGCCACGATATCGACGACGGCCTGCGTTCCGGCCTGATCACCATCGCCCAGCTGGAAGAGGTGGAATTCTTCGGCCGCCTGTGGCGCGAGGTGCAGCAGGCGTTCCCGGGTCTGTCGGGCCGGCGCGCCATCTACGAAACCCTGCGCCGCCTGATCACGGCCCTGGCCGACGATCTGATCGTCACATCGAATGCGTTGATCCTCGACGCGGCGCCGCGCGACGTCAGTGAAGTGCGCGCCAGTGCCCCACTGATCCGTTTTTCGGATGCCATGCGCAAGGATGCGACGGAACTGAAACGCTTTTTAAGGGCGAACCTGTACCGCCATTACCAGGTCAACCGCATGCGCGTCAAAGCGAGCCGCATCGTGCGCGAACTGTACGACAGCTTCATGGCCGAACCTGCCCTGCTGCCGCCCGACTATCAACTCAAGGATGGCGACGTCACGCACCAGGCGCGCAAGATCGCCGACTACATCGCCGGCATGACAGACCGCTACGCGATTCGCGAGCACCGCAGGCTGTATTCGCTCGACGAGCTGTAAGCGCATTACCCCCATTCCTCTCCTCTGTCAATTGGCATGATCATCTAGGTCCCCACCCGATCACCCCAATATCCCCGCAGCACCTTCTTTTCTATCATGGCAGCAAGTCAACAAGGGCTTGCCGCCCATAGTCAAGGAGAGTGTCATGATTGAATCGCGCCGCAGTTTCTTGCGCGCCTTGCCAGCCGTAACCATCGGGGTGGCCATCGCGCCGCTGCCCAGCAAGGCCGCAACGAAGGGCGAAGGCGGCCAGCGCTGGGCGATGGTGGTCGATGTGCAGAAATGCATCGGTTGCCAGGCTTGCACGGTCTCTTGCATCATGGAAAACGCCGTGCCGGAAAACAGCTTCCGCACCGTCGTCTCGACCTATGAAGTCAAGGAAGAAAACCGCTGCGGCACCTATATGCTGCCACGGCTGTGCAACCACTGCGCCAATCCCCCCTGCATTCCCGTCTGTCCCGTGGGCGCCACCTTTCAGCGCAAGGATGGCGTCGTCGTCGTCGATGGCGACCGCTGCGTGGGCTGCGCCTACTGCGTGCAGGCGTGCCCGTACGACGCGCGCTTCATCAACCACGAAACGGGCAAGGCCGACAAATGCACGTTCTGCGCGCACCGGGTCGACGAAGGCTTGCTGCCGGCCTGCGTGGAAACCTGCGTGGGCGGCGCGCGCATCTTCGGCGACCTGAATGACCCGGAAAGCATGGTGCACCAGCTGCTGACCGAGAACAAGGTGAAGGTGCTGAAACCCGAGCAGGGCACCCAGCCCCACGTGTTCTACCTGGGACTGGACACGCGCTTCGCCGGCCACGTCGAAGGCGAAGCGACTCTTTGGCAACCGAGCAAACACGGGAAATAAACCATGGACAGCCACATCACCGAAATTCTCAACGTCACGCGCGAGGCGGCATGGCTGCCGTGGGCGGTGCAGTATTTTTTCCTCATCGGCCTCAGTTACGGCAGCTTCATGCTGACCCTGCCGTACTTCGTTTTCGGCCGCAAGGCGTATGAACGCCTAGGGCGCATCGCGCTGCTGGCCTCCCTCGTCTGCGGCATGACGGCGCCCGTGGCGCTGCTGGCCGACCTGCACGGGCCGGGCCGCTTCTACCATTTCTATATTTACTTCCAGCCGCAGTCGTGGATGTCGTGGGGCTCGTTCTTCATTCCCCTGTATCTGGGCTGTCTGATGCTGTACGCGTGGCTGGCGCTGCGCGTGGACTTCGCCACGCGGGGGCAGGGACAGGACCGTCTGGCCTTCCTTTACCGCTTGGCCGGGCGCGGTGGCGCCGCATCGCGCAAGGCCATCGTCACCGCCGCCGCTTTCACCTTGCTGGCCGCCTTCGTGGTGGGACTGTACACGGGCATGGAAGTGATGGTGGTGCGTGCCAGGCCCCTGTGGTTCACGCCATTCCTGCCGGCGCAATTTGCCGCCACGGCATTCGTGGGAGCGGTGGGTCTGGCGCTGCTGTTCAACCGCTTCCTGCCGGGTCGCGACAAGGCGCTGGAAGTGTCGCTGAACCGGGCGTTGGCCCTGTCGCTGGCGCTGGTGCTGGCCCTGGGCGGCGGCTGGCTGTTCGTGAGCCTCTCTGGCGTGAGCGCCAGCCACAGCATGGCCTTTACCCAGGTGGCTGGCATGCCGCAATGGCAGTTCACGGCCGTCTGGGCCGTGCTGTCGTCCATCGTGCCGATGGCGCTGGCCATCTGGCGCCCGGCCACGAGCGGCCTGGCCAATGGCCTGATCGCGCTGCATAGCGCCTGGATGATGCGCTGGACGATTTTCATCGGCGGCCAGACGATCCCGAAAACGGGCGCCGGCCTGTATGACTACCACCTGCCGATGGGGAACGATGGCTTGATGGGGATTATCGGCACGGCCGGCCTGTGGATCGCGCTGCTGTTGCTGATGCTGGAATTTTTGCCATGGGCGGGACGCATGCTGCGCAACCGTCCCGCCATGGCCACGCACTGAGGAGTCAAAAATGAACGAACGCACAAACAACGACGACCGCAACGACGGCCCTGAAGACGAAAACGAAAAGCGCCGCAAGCTGCTGCGCTACGGCGCCATCGGCGGCGGCCTGGCCGCGTTTGCCGCCAGCTTTTCCACGACGGCCGGCCGCATGGTCGACCACGCGCTGGGCAAGGACAAGCCTGTGCAGAAACTGCATGGCAATTCCCTGCCGCCCGAGTTTTCCGTCGACACGGCCACGGGCAAGCTGACCGTCAATCCGGACCAGCAGGTCAGCTACACCATGTGCATGGGCTGCACCACGTTTTGCGGCGTGCGCGTGCGCCTCGATAAAAAAAGCGGCAAGGTCTTGCGCGTGGCGGGCAATCCATACAGCCCCCTGTCGGCCGACCCGGCGCTGCCATATCAAACCTCGATACGCGACAGCTTTGTGTCGCTGTCGCGCTTCCAGGAAAAGGGTTTGAAAGGGCGCTCCACCGCTTGCGGCCGCGGCAACGGCGTGCTGGAACAGATGGAGTCGCCGTTCCGCGTGCTGGCACCCATGAAGCGCGTGGGTCCGCGCGGCGGCGGCCAGTGGGAGCCGATCGCTTTTGACCAGTTGGTCAAGGAAGTGACGGAAGGCGGCGACCTGTTTGGCGAAGGCCATGTGCAGGGACTGCGCGCCTTGCGCGAGCTGGAAAAGCAGATCGATCCGGCGCAGCCGGAACTGGGCCCGCAAGTCAATCAGGTGGGCCTGATGTGCAGCACCGATGATGGCCGCCTGGCGTTCGGCACGCGCTTTTTCAAGCAGTCGTACGGCAGTCTGAACCTGGTCAACCACGGCTCGTATTGCGGTGGCGCCTACCGCAGCGGCTCGGGCGCCATGTTCGGCGACATGAAGAAAATGCCGCACGCGAAAGTGGATCTGGAAAACACGGAGTTCTGCATTTTCGTCGGCACGGCGCCGGGCAATGCGGGCAACCCGTTCAAACGCCAGGGCACCTTGATCGCCAAGGCCCGTTCAGGCAAGCGCGAATTCAGCTACGTCGTCGTCGACCCCGTGCTGACGAATGCGGACAGCCTGGCCGCGGGCGACCGCAGCCGCTGGGTGCCGATCAAGCCGGGCACGGATGGCGCGCTGGCCATGGCAATGATCCGCTGGATCATCGAGCACGAACGCTATGACCGCAACTTCCTCGTGCAGCCGAACCTGAAGGTGGCGGAAGCGGCGGGCGAAGCCGCCTGGTGCAATGCTACGCACCTGATCATCAGCGAGAAGGGCCACGCGCGCGACGGCCGCTACCTGCGCGCGTCGGACATCGGCGCCGTGGAACTGGCGGAAGAAGAGCGCTACAAGGATGGCGACGCCTACTGCGTGATCGACGCCGCCACGCAAGCCATCGTGCCGCACAATGCCGCCAAGGGAGAAGGGCGTTTGTTCTTCGACGGCCCGCTGGACGTGCTTGGCGCGCCGCTGCACCTGAAGACGGCCATGACGATGCTGAACGAAGAAGCGCAGCGCCACAGCATGGACGAATACTCGGCTGCCTGTGGCATCGGGCGCGACATCATCGAAGGCCTGGCGCAGGAACTGACCAGCCATGGCAAGCGCGCGGCCGTCAATGCGCACGGCGGCATGATGTCGGGCGCCGGGTTTTATAACGCGTATGCGCTGGTCATGCTCAATACCCTGATCGGCAATTTGAACCGCAAGGGCGGCACCCTCGTCAATGGCGGCAGCTTCAAGGATGCGGGACCCGGTCCGCGCTACAACCTCGAGAGTTTCGACGGCGAGATCAAGGCGGCCGGCATGCCGATCGGACGCAATGTGCCGTATGAAAAAACGTCGGAATTCAAGCTGAAGAAAGAAGCGGGCAAGGCGTATCCGGCCAAGGCGCCGTGGTATCCGAATGCGCCCGCGCTGGCGACCGAATGGCTTACCAGCGCCATGAACGGCTATCCGTATACCTTGAAGGCGCTGATCCTGTGGAGCTGCAATCCCGTCTACGGCATCACGGGCTTGCGCGCGCAGATCGGCAAGGAACTGGCCGATCCGAAGAAGATTCCCCTGATCGTCGCCATCGACCCCTTCATCAATGAAAGCTCGGCGTTTGCCGACTACCTGCTGCCCGATACCTTGTTGTATGAAAGCTGGGGCTGGGCCGGCGCCTGGGGCGGCATGCCCGTCAAAATGAGTACGGCACGCTGGCCCGTGGTCGAACCGCGCGTGCAAAAGACACCGGACGGCCAGACCATCTGCATGGAGTCGTTCTTCATCGCGCTGGCGAAAACGATGGCCTTGCCCGGCTTTGGCCCGGACGCATTGCAAGACATGGATGGCCAGCGCTTCCCCCTGCAGCGCGCGGAAGACTGGTATCTGCGCGGCGGCGCCAACATCGCCTGGCAAGGGAAAACGTCCGTGCCTGACGCCAGCGACGACGATATCGACCTGTCCGGCGTGGCGCGCATCCGCCCCGAACTGGAGCGCACCCTGAAGCCGGAAGAGTGGCGCAAGGTGGCCTTCATGCTGGCGCGGGGAGGCCGCTACCAGAGCTATGGCGAGATGTTCGGCCTGCGCCTGCCGCCACCGGCGAATGCCAAGGCGCCGGCAGCTCCTGCACCTGTGATCGACGAGACGCCATATCCGCAGGACTGGTCCACGCACCGCTATCTGAAACCGATGATGCTGTACAACGAGGGCCTGGGTGTGAGCAAGAATAGCCTGAGCGGCAAGCGTTTCCCCGGTACGCCCGCGTGGCGGGTCGCGGCGTTTGCCGACGGCACGCCCGTGCGCAAGACTTATCCGGCCAGCGAATGGCCGTTCGAACTGATCAGTTTTAAATCCGCGCTGCAAAACTCGTACAGCATCGGCGCGCGGCGTTTGCGCGGCATCCATCCCGACAACCCGGTCGCTGTGCACCCCGACGATGCGGCGCGCTTGAAGCTGCACAATGGCGATGAAATTTACCTGGAAACGCCGGGCGGCAGGGCCAGGGCCACGGTAATGCTGCGCCATGGCGTGCAGCGGGGCGTGATCGCCATCGAACACGGTTTTGGCCACAAGGAGCACGGCGCGCGCGCCCACCGTATCGGCAAGTCACGCCAGCCCGATGAACCGGCCATCGGCGCCGGCATCAACCTCAACGACCTGGGCTTGACGGATCCGAGCCGCGGCGACAAGAACGTGTTTGTCGATCCCGTCTCGGGCACGTCGGTGCGGCAGGGACTGCCGGCGCGCATCGTGCGGGCTTAAATCTCTCCGCTGGCCATCAGCAGCCGTGCCACCTCGGCTGCTGAATGCAGGCCCAGTTTTTCCATCGTGTTATGGCGGTGCACCTGCACCGTCTTGTCGCTGATGCCCAGTTCGCGGGCGATGACTTTCGAGGCTTTGCCTTCGGCCATCAGCAGCGCCACTTCGCGCTCGCGCGCCGTCAGTGTCGCCAGCGCCGCTTGCGCCGTATTCGCGCTGGCGGCGCTGCGGCTTTCTGCCACGCTGCGGGCTACGGCGCGCGAGACGGCATCCAGCAGTACCTGGTCCTTGCACGGTTTTTCCAGAAAATCGCAGGCGCCTGCCTTCATCGTCTGCACGGCCATGGCCAGGTCGCCGTGACCGCTGAGGAAAATCACGGGCAGCGCGATGGCGTGGCGCGACAGCTCCTGTTGCAGTTCCAGCCCGCTCATCAAGGGCATACGCACGTCGAGCAGCAAGCAGCCAGGCGCATGGCCCTCGTAGCGCTGCAGGAAGTCGCGCGCGGACTCGAACGTCTCCACTTTCCATCCAGCCGAATCGAACAGATAGGCCAGCGAGCGGCGCATGGCGGCGTCGTCGTCGACGACAAAGATGATCGCATCGCTTTCATTCATGGTGTTTTCTCTTGTCTTTCCTTGTGCGCGTCCATGCCGCTATCTTCGGGCAGGCGGAACCAGACCGTCAAGCCGGGCGCATCGGCATTGGCGTGCGCCGACAGGCTGCCGCCGAACGATTCGATGATGCTTTTGCTGAGCGACATGCCCAGACCCAGGCCTTCGGCCTTGGTGGTGAAAAACGGTTCGAACAGGCGGGCCATCTGCGCCGCATCGAGGCCGCAGCCGGCATCGCGCACGGCCACCGTGCAGGCGCCGTTTTCACGGTGCAGCAGCACGCCGATGAGGTGTACGGGATTGTCGCCTTCCACCTGCGCGTCGAGCGCATTTTTCAATAAATTGAGCAGTACCTGCTGCACTTGCTGCGGGTCGGCCAGCACGCGTGCGTCAGGGCTGGCGCTGTCGTGGCTCCAGGCTATCTTCGCTTGCGGATGGGCCGCGCGGAACAGCGATACCGCTTGCTCCACAGCGTCGGCCAGGGCGAAGGCCGTGCTGTGCGCGGGACGCTTTTGCGCCATGGCGCGGATGTGGCGGATGATGGCGCCCGCGCGCTCGCTTTGCGTGGCAATTTCCTGCGCGCCGTCGAGCAGCGGCGCCGCATCGAGCCTGCCCGCCGTGATGCGGCGCGCCATGCCGCGCGCGAAATTGCCGATGGCCGCCAGCGGCTGGTTCAATTCGTGCGCGATGGCGCTGGCCATCTCGCCCAGAATCGCCAGGCGCGCCGTGTGATCGAGCGTGGCCTGGCGCTGGCGCGCCTGCTCTTCCAGCGCGCGCTGCTGGTGCTGGGCCGCGCGCAATTGCTCCGTGCGCCGGCTGACCAGGTATTCCACGCGCACCGTGTGCACGGCCCAGGCGACCAGCAGGGCCAGCACCAGCAGCATCCAGCCCCAGTAGCGGCGGAGCGCCGTCTCGAATGTCAGCTTGTCCAGATAGGCGTAGGGGCCGATGTGCAAGTCGCGGAACAGTTCATCGACGATCTGGTAATCGCTGGGTACCGTCCAGCTATAGCCTTCTTCGGTGCGCGGCATGGCCAGCAGGGCCTGCGCCACTTTTTTCGCCAGCGCGGGCGGCGTCTGGCGCAGAGCCACAAAGGGCCAGTCCGGATACAGCCGCGACGAGCTGGCGCAGCGAAAACCGGGAATCGGCCGCGTGGTGATCACGCGCAGTTCATCGGCGCGCACTTCGCCGCGCGTCACCATCTGTTCGAGCAAACAGGTGCGCACGATGCCCGCATCCATGCGCCCCGCACGCACGGCGTCGATGATCTGCTGCGAGGGAAAACCGCTGTAGCGCAGGCTGGAAAAATCATGCGTGGGGTCGATGCCCGCTTCGCGCAATTCGCGCGCGGCGATCTGGTAGCCGCCAAAGGCGTCAGGTGCCACGGCCATCACGTTCTTGCCCGCCAGGTCGGCCAGGTCATGCAGGGGCGACGCGCTGCGCACGACGATGGCCGAACCGATGGCCTGGCGCGGTGACTCCGTCCACGGCGATTCCAGGGTGGCGATGCGGCTGGCGCCGTCGCTGTGTTCGAGCGCCACGTAGTGGCCGCTGCTGGTGATGGCAAAGGCAATCGCTTGCGACTGCACGGCGCGCGTCAGGCCCGCCTGGTCATAGTCGGCCAGGATGAAACGGATGCCGGGGATGCTGGCCTGCAGGTGGCGCGTCACGTACGACCAGTCTTGCTGCACGGCGTCGCCGCCCTTGTAGGCCAGCACGCCAATGCGTACCTCCGGCAGTGCCGTGTCGGCATGCACTGGCGCGAGCAGGAGCGCCAGCGCCAGTAGGACAAGCCTGCGCACTAGAACATGCTGCGCTGCGCCGAACGCGCATCGCCGAACAGATCCAGCAGCAGTTTTTTGATGGGGGCGGGCAGCGGCGCGTCCGCGATTTTCGCGCCGTCATACCAGACGTGCGTGGTTTCCCCGGCCAGCGCCAAACGCCGCGCCAGGGTGATGCGGCAGGGGACGATGTGCAGTTTGTAGTGCGTAAACACGTGCACGATGGGCAGCAGCCGTTCCTGCGTTTCGATTGCGCCAAACGGGGCCACGGCGCGCATGAGAGCATCCTCGTTTATTTCTCGCGGACACTCCTCTCCGGCCAGCACGTGGCCATCAAGTTCGGGCAAGGACAGCAAGCCGCCCCAGATACCCGAACCGGGGCGCTGCTCCAGCAGCACCTGACCATCGTCGATGATGACCAGCATGACGGCGTGCTTTTCCGGGCTGGTTTTCTTCGGTTTGCGTACCGGCAGATCCTTGGTGCGGCCGGTGGCGTAGGCCACGCAGCGCGGCTGCAAGGGGCAGCGGCCGCAGTCGGGACTGCTGCGCGTGCACAGGGTGGCGCCAAAGTCCATCAAGCCCTGTGTGTAGGCTTCGATACCTGTTTCAGGCAGCAGCGCTTCTGCGCGGCGCCACATGGCTTCCTCGACCCGTTTCTCGCCGGGATAGGCATCGATGCCGAACGTGCGCGCGAACACGCGCTTGACGTTGCCGTCCATGATGGCCGCGCGCGTGCCGCTGGAAAACGCGGAGATGGCGGCCGCAGTCGAGCGGCCGATGCCGGGCAGGTCGGCCAGCAGGGCCGGGTCGCTGGGGAACACGCCGTCGTATTCGGCCACCACGCGCTGCGCGCACTTGTGCAGGTTGCGCGCCCGCGTGTAGTAACCAAGGCCGCTCCATTGCGCCATCACGTCTTCGACGGGCGCGCTAGCGAGGTCGCGCAGGGTGGGGAAGCGTTCGAGGAAGCGCGCGTAGTAGCCCAGAACGGCCGTGACCTGCGTTTGCTGCAGCATGATTTCGGACAGCCAGATCAGGTAGGCATCGCGCGTGTTTTGCCATGGCAGCGCGTGGCGGCCGTGCTGCTTTTGCCAGGCGATGATGGTGGCGGAAAAAGTCGGGTCGACGTAATCTTCAAAAAGTGCCGCGCCCGTGACGGGCGAGAGCGGATGCAGCAAACGTTTCATGCAGGGTTCCAGTGTTCTGTTGTTGGATGTTGCTGGTGCTGGTGCTGGTGCTGGTGCTGCGCTCAGCTTGCGCTGGCGGCGCGCAAGGTGGCCAGCAATTGCACCAGCTGCGCCTTGTCGCGTTCAAGCGCCGCCAGGCTCGCTTCAAAGCCGGCGATTTTCTGTTCCAGGCTGCCCGTGGCGTCGTGGATGCGTTGGATCGAGGCAAAGCGCAGTTTCAGCTGTTCCTTGTATTCGACGATCTGCGCTTCGAGTGGCGCCATGATGACTTTCAGCCAGGCGCTGGCGTCGTCGTTGGCGTTGGTGAAACTGCGGCGCACGCGCGAGGCGATGGTGTCGAAGAATTTTTCCATCAGCACGACCCGGCTGGTGGTGAGCAGGGTCGCCGTGCCGAATTGCTTATGGTAGACGGCTTCGATGTCGGCGATTTCCTGGCGGTAGCGGGCCAGTGAAAACGGCATCGGCAAGGCCAGCGCCAGGCCATGCTCGGAAGCGAATTTGCGGTACATCACGTTCATCATTTCCGTGATCTCGGACGTCTTGCCTTCCGAGCGGTCCAGGTTACTGGCGATGCGCTCGAAATACTGGCGCACGGCTTCGCGCAGGCCCGTGAAAAAGCGGCTGCGCTGCATGGCCGCGCGCACGCCATCGATATCGTCGCGCACGATGTCCATGCCGAGACTCGTGTACAGCTCCGTCGACAGGCGCGTAAATACGGCGCGCGTCGCTTGCAGCTTGAACAGGCTGCTGTCGAATTCCTTCTTCTCGATATCGATGCGCCGCATCATGTGTGCGATCACGCTCTGGTTCTTGCCGCGCAGGCTGTGCAGCTCGTGCAGCTGCTCGGCGATGCCGCGCGCGCGGGCCGCCGCCTGCACCTGCTGCGCCGCTTCGATGGCGTCCAGGTCGAACGCCAGCTGGCGCCGGATGATGTCCTTGCGCGCGGGGATCAGCTCCTCGAACAGGGCCGTCTCCAGCGCCTGCAAGCGGCTCTTTTCCAGCAGCGCCGCATCGTGGTTGATCTTGCCCACCAGGGCTTTTTGCGCGGAGACGGGGAATACCTGGCCAGGGTCCAGTGTCAACAGATGCGCCACGCTGGCCTGCTGGCGTTCGATCGCTTGCGCCACCTCGGCATCGCCGCGCAATTCGTCCCACATGCTGTCGATTTTGTTGAGCACCACCAGGCGCCCCGCGCCGGCGCCGATATGGTTGCGCCATACCTCGATGTCGCTGCGCGTGACGCCCGTGTCGGCCGCCAAAATGAACAGCACCGCGTGCGCGTTCGGGATCAGGTTCAGGGTCAGTTCCGGTTCCGTGCCGATGGCGTTCAGGCCGGGCGTGTCGAGGATCACCAGGCCCTGTTTCAGCAGCGGATGGGGGAAGTTGATGATGGCGTGGCGCCACATGGAGATTTCCACCTGGCCGTCCTCGTCGAGCATGGCGGGGGCGTCCGCGTCGTCGGCGTCGTACAGGCCGTAGCGTGCCGCTTCCTCGACGCTGACTTTTTTCGTCAGGCTCACCTGGCGGATGGCTTCCTGCATGTCGCCGCCCGCCTCGATGTTCAGGGACAGCACGGTCCAGGCGGCGGGCAGGTCGCGGTAGTCGCTGGTCGACAGGTTTTGCGCGCGCGTCTCGATGGGCAGCAGCCGGATCGATGGCGGCCAGGCCGCGTCGTACAGCAGCTCGGTGGGGCACATGGTGGTGCGGCCCGCGCCCGAGGGCAGGATGCGCTGGCCGTAGCCGGCAAAGAAGATGGCGTTGATCAGCTCGGATTTGCCGCGCGAGAATTCCGCCACGAAGGCAACAGATAAACGGTCGTCAGTCAGGCGGGAGACACAGCGCGCCAGGCGCAGCGCGGAGGCGCCGTCGACCAGGCCCGCCGCGCTGGCGGCTTGCCGGTATGCCTGCAAGGCGGCCTGCACGTCCTGGCGCCACGCGCTGTATTGTTCCAAGTCCCTGACCATCTGGCTCCCTTTTTCCATGACTTACTTTTGACCGCTATTTCTGACAATTCACGCAGTAAAACGTGGAACGCTGTCCCTGCACGATCTGGCGGATCGGTGCGCCGCACACGCGGCAGGGCTTGCCCGCGCGGTTGTACGTGAAGTACGTCTGCTGGAAGTAGCCGGACTGGCCGTTCACGCCGATGAAGTCGCGCAGGGTGCTGCCGCCCTGCACGATGGCTTCGGCCAGCACGTCGCGGATCGATTGCGCCAGTTTCTCATAGCGGGCCAGGCCGATGCGCCGGGCTGGCGTCTTCGGGTTGATCCCCGCGCGGAACAGGCTTTCGGAACAATAGATATTGCCCACGCCGACGACGATGTCGCCCGCCATCAGCACCTGCTTGATGTTGGTGCCCTTGTTGCGCGTTTTCTGGAACAGCAGCTGGCCCGTGAAGCCGCCTTCCAGCGGTTCCGTGCCGAGTCCCCGCAGCAGCGCGTGGCCGTCCAGCGGGCCGTCGGCTTCGTCATGCCACAGCACGGCGCCGAAGCGGCGCGGGTCCGTCATGCGCAGCACTTGGCTGCCACCGTCCGCGTCTTCCACGACGAGGTCGAAATGGTCGTGTTTTTGCGCTTCCGTCCCCGTGGGCAGCACGCGCAAATGGCCAGACATGCCCAGGTGGATGATCAGGGTGCCGTGGCGGAAGTGGATCAGCAGGTATTTGCCGCGCCGTCCCGTCAGACCGATGGTTTGCCCGGACAATTGTTCGCCCAGGGCAGGGGGAAAGGGCCAGCGCAGGCCGTCGCGGCGCAGCACGACGGAGCGCACGGCGCGCCCTTCGAGATGGGGCGCGACACCGCGCCGTGTGACTTCGACTTCTGGCAATTCTGGCATAGGGCTCGAATGGTGGAAAACCGGGTAAAAAACAGGCGGGTCGCCGGCCGATGGCTGGCCCGGGCAGGCTACGCCGCCACGACGTATATATTTCGTTACATACGTGAAGTACGCGATAGCCGCGTTGGGCGTAGAATCAGACTTTGCCGTTTAGCCAGGATCCGCCTTTGAAAAACGCTTTCGCCATTGTAACCTTGTCCGCCCTGATGGCCACGCATGCCATGGCACAGACGCCTGTTGCCCCTGTCGATGGGGCGGCCAGTCCCGCTGCGGCCGCTGCGCCGCAAGCGCCCGGTACCGAGTCCGGCGACGACGCCAAGGGCGAGAAGCTGCCCAAGGTCGAGTTGAGCAGCGATTTGCTGTACAAGCTGACCAAGGCTGAAATGGAATTCAAGAGCGGCCAGTGGCAAGGGCCGTACGTGACGATGATGGTGGCGGCGCAGCAGACGCGCGACCCGCGCCTGGCGCGCCGCGCTTCCGAAATGGCGCTGGCCGCCAAGCAGGGCAGCGAGGCGCTGGCGGCCATCCGCCTGTGGCGCGACCTGGCGCCCGAATCCGATGAGGCGACCCAGTTCTTCCTCGGCTTCGTCGTATTGACGGACAAGATCGAAGAAGCGGAACCGATCTTCGCCGAGCGCCTGGCCAATGCGCCAGGGGGGGCGCGCGGCGTGGCCCTGTTCCAGATGCAGCAGATCCTGTCGCGCTCGAATGACAAGCTGTTTGCGTATGCCATGCTCACGCGCCTGGTGCAGCCTTACCTGGACATGTTCGAAGCGCATCTGGTGCTGGCGCAGGGCGCCTTGTCGCTTGGCGAGCGTGAACGCGCCATCGGCGAAGCGAACAAGGCACTGTCGATCAAGCCGAACTCCGAGCTGGCCGCACTGACCCTGGCGCAGGTGACGGGCGAACCCGAAGCGGCAAACAAGGTGCTGGCCACGTTCCTGCAAAAGAATCCGGACGCCGTCGAAGTGCGCGGCGCGTACGCGCGCCTGCTGGTCGAGCAAAAACAGCTGGAGCCGGCGCGCGACCAGTTCCTGCTGCTGTTGAAAAGCCAGCCCGATAACGTGGGCGGCCTGTATGCGCTGGGCATCGTGGCGCTGCAGCTGGAAGACACCAAGGGCGCGGAGCAGTACTTCAAGCGCTTCCTGGCCGTGCTGGATAAAAATCCTGGCGACGCGCGCGATCCGTTCAAGGCCTTGATGATACTGTCGCAGATCGCCGAGACGCGCGGCGACACGGCCGGCGCCATCGCCTGGCTGGACAAGGTCGACAACAGCGCTTCCGCTGGTTATGTCGAGGCGCGCTTGCGCCGCGCCCAGCTGATCGCCCGTGGCGGCAATCTCGATGCGGCGCGCAAGGCGCTGACGGAAATCGAAACGGACGATCCGGCAAGCCAGGCGCAGGTGCTGCTGGTCGACGCGCAATTCCTGCGCGATGCCGGCTACGTGCAAAGCGCCTATACGGTGCTGGAAAACGCCTTGCTGCGCTTCCCCGACAATCCGGAACTGCTGTACGACTACGCCTTGCTGGCCGAGCGCCTGGATAAACTCGAGCTGATGGAAGCGAGCCTGCGCCGCGTGATGGCGCTGGCGCCCGACAATCAGCATGCGTATAACGCCCTGGGCTACTCGCTGGCCGAACGGGGCATCCGCCTTGAGGAGGCCCATGCGTTGATCGAAAAAGCGTTGCAGATGGCGCCGGGCGACCCGTTCATCATGGATAGCATGGGCTGGGTGCAGTTCCGCATGGGTAACCTGGCCGCCGCGGAAAACGCGCTGCGCCGCGCGTATGCCGTGCGCAGCGACCCGGAAATCGCCGTCCACCTGGGCGAAGTGCTGTGGCAGAAGGGCGACAAGGATGAAGCGCAAAAACTGTGGCGCGAAGCGCGCAGCAAGGACCCGAAAAACGACGCGCTGAAAAGTACCCTGGCGCGCTTGAATGTCAGTTTGTGATTGAACCGATTAACTCAACTATAAAAAACCAGCGCCATGGCGCTGGTTTTTCCTTGTGCCCATGTTAAAAAAACTCCTTCCCCTCACACTGGTCTGCCTGTCCCTCTCGGCCTGCTCGACCCTGACCGCCCCCTTTTCGTCCGGCGCCGCACCCTCCGGTAAAACCGTCGCTGCTTACCGCGAACAGGTCGAGCTGACGGGCCGTTTAAACGTGGTGTACCAGAAAGATGACAAGCCGGAATCGGCCACCGTCAATTTCAACTGGCAGCAGACGGCGCAGCGCACGGATGTGACCTTGTACTCGCCCGTCGGCAGCACCCTGGCGACGATCGCCGTCACGCCGCAGCAAGCCGTGTTGACGCAAAGCGGCAAGGCGCCGCGCAGCGCGCCCGATGTCGATACCCTGAGCGCGCAGATGCTGGGCTGGTCCTTGCCCGTGTCGGGCTTGCGCGACTGGCTGCAAGGTTATGCCGTGGGCGCCGATGGCAAGCGCTTCGTCGCTTCACCGGCCAACGACAGCGTGACGACCAAAGACGGCTGGCGCCTGCGCTATGTGTCGTGGCAAGAAGTAGGGCAAAATGCGGCCGACAATACACCGGGCGCCTTGCCCCAACCGCGGCGTATCGATGCCGAACGCAATGCCAGCGCCCAGGCCGATGCCGTCTCGCTGCGCATCGTGCTCGATCCCGCCCCATCCGTACCTGCACCATGACATTGACGACCCTGAATAACTGCCCGGCACCGGCCAAACTGAACCTCTTTCTGCACGTCAACGGCCGCCGCGCCGATGGCTACCATCTGCTGCAGACGGTGTTCCAGTTGCTCGACCATGGCGACACCCTGCACTTCGCGCTGCGCGACGACACGGCGATCCACCGCGTGACGGAACTGTCCGGCGTGCCGCAAGAGCAAGACCTGATCATCCGCGCCGCGAAACTGTTGCAGGCCGAAGTGTTGTGCCGTACGGGCGCCTTGCCGCGCGGCGTCGATATCGCCATCGACAAGGTGCTGCCGATGGGCGGCGGGCTCGGTGGCGGTTCGTCCGACGCGGCCACGGCCCTGATGGCGCTCAATCGTCTGTGGCAGGCCGGTTTGACGCGCGAGGAATTGATGGCGCTGGGCTTGCCGCTGGGCGCCGATATCCCGTTTTTCATCTTTGGCGAAAACGCCTTTGCCGAAGGCGTGGGCGAAGCCCTGCAGTCCGTCGCCACGCCCGAATGCTGGTATGTGGTGATCGAGCCGGGCGTGCAAGTGCCTACCGCCGCAATTTTTTGCGCGGAAGGCTTGACGAGAAATACCGAACCCGTCACAATAGCGGACTTTTCCAGGCACCTCGCAGAAGGAAACGATGCGGGCGGGTTTGGTAAGAATGATTTACAGCAAGTGGCATGCAGTCTTTTCAAGCCGGTAGCAGATGCGGTAGAATGGCTGGGTGCTTACGGTGAGGCCAGGATGACTGGTTCCGGTGCTTGTGTGTTTAGTGCGTTTGATAGTCAGGAAGAAGCGGATGCGGTGCTCAGCAATGTGCCACCAGTCTGGATCGCCTGGAAGGCAAAAGCGCTGAATCACCACCCGATGCTCACCATGTTGTAGAGAGCAAAAAAAGATTTTGCTTAGCGTCAAATAGTCGGTATAATACTGGCCAACATGACGGCAAGCAGTCAGTAACGTAGGGGAATCGCCAAGCTGGTTAAGGCACTGGATTTTGATTCCAGCATGCGAAGGTTCGAATCCTTCTTCCCCTGCCACCATTTCACCGTAGTCTGTCGATGCGAAGTTAGCGTCCAGTACGGGAAAAAGCAGATGTGTCGCCACGCGGCATATTCTAAACAATGACTGACCGGGCCTATGCCCGGTTAGTGCTTTTCAAGACTTCTATATCACCTCTTGGGACTCCCATGGCTTACGAAAACCTGATGGTTTTTACCGGCAACGCGAATCCAGCGTTGGCAGAGGGGGTCGCAAAAAACCTCGGCATCCCTCTCGGTAAAGCAAACGTTTCGAAATTCTCCGACGGCGAAGTAATGGTCGAGATTAACGAAAACGTACGCGGCAAGGATGTTTTTGTTTTGCAATCCACCTGTGCTCCAACCAACGACAGCCTGATGGAAATCATGCTGATGGTTGATGCCTTGAAACGTGCTTCCGCTGGCCGTATCACCGCCGCAATTCCTTACTTCGGCTATGCCCGCCAAGACCGTCGTCCCCGCTCCGCGCGTGTGGCGATTTCGGCCAAGGTGGTGGCGAACATGCTGGAAGAAGCCGGTGTCGAGCGCGTCCTGATCATGGACTTGCACGCTGACCAGATTCAAGGTTTCTTCGATATCCCAGTCGACAATATTTACGCTTCGCCAATTTTGCTGGGTGACCTGCAAAAGAAAAACTACCAGGATCTGCTGGTGGTGTCGCCGGACGTCGGTGGTGTGGTACGTGCGCGCGCCCTGGCAAAACGCCTGGGCTGCGACCTGGCCATCATCGACAAGCGTCGTCCAAAAGCGAACGTGTCCGAAGTGATGAACATCATCGGTGAAGTCGAAGGCCGCAACTGCGTGATCATGGATGACATGGTCGACACGGCAGGCACCTTGACCAAGGCTGCCGAAGTGCTCAAAGAGCGCGGCGCGAAAAAAGTCGTGGCGTATTGCACGCACGCAGTGCTGTCGGGCCCGGCGATCGACCGTATTTCGGCCTCGCCACTCGATGAGCTGGTCGTGACCGATACGATCCCCCTGTCCGAAGCGGCCCTGGCCTGCGGCAAGATCCGTCAATTGACGTGCGCGCCGCTGCTGGCCGAGACGTTCAAACGCATCATCAAGGGTGACTCGGTCATCTCGCTGTTCATCGATTAATTCGGTAAGAGCAGCAACAGACGTAATGCCTGCGGCGCGACCGGCTTTTTGCCTGTTGCGCCGCAGTGTTTTAGTTTTCGGGGTGTTTTGCACCCATTTTCGAGGATTCCTGGTCGCGGGAGTCTTCATAACACAAGGCGCAAGCCTTGTTCTTCTTGGAGTTTCACATGAAAGTTATCGCATTTAAACGCGAATTGCAAGGTTCCGGAGCGAGCCGCCGCCTGCGCATTTCCGGCCAAACCCCTGGTATCGTCTACGGTGGCGCTGAAGCCCCTGTGCTGATCTCGCTGGATCACAACGCCCTGTACCACGCGTTGAAAAAAGAAGTGTTCCACTCGTCGATCCTGGATCTGGAAATCGACGGCGTTTCCCAGCAAGTTCTGTTGCGCGACTTCCAAGTCCACGCATACAAACAACTGGTTCTGCACGCTGACTTCCAGCGCGTTGATGCTAAGCAAGCTATCCACGTGAAAGTGGCGCTGCACTTCGTAAACGCTGACGTTTCCCCAGCAGTCAAACTGCACGGCGCGACCATCAGCCACGTAGCCAACGAAATCGAAGTTTCGTGCCTGCCAGGCCAACTGCCAGAATTCATCAACGTTGACCTGTCGAACATCGACGTCGGTCACTCGCTGCACGTTGGCGACCTGGTCCTGCCAGCTGGCGTGACCGCTGTCACCCACGGCGCCAACCTGACCATCGCTACCGCTTCGGTACCGGCTGGCCACGTTGCTGCTGAAGCCGCTGCTGCTGAAGTTGTTGCTGACAAGAAGTAATTCTGCTGCCGCAGCAATGCGGTAGTCGCAAGGAAAAACCCGTCCGGTTCGCTCCGGACGGGTTTTTTTCTGCCCGTTTTCACCGATAATACGTTTTTACACTGCAGACACAGCCATGCCCATACGCCTGATCGTCGGCCTCGGCAACCCGGGACCCGAATACGAACAAACCCGCCACAATGCCGGCTTCTGGCTGGTGGACAACCTTGCCAACAGCTTGCCCGGCACGCGCTTGCAGCGCGATTCGCGCTATAACGCCATGCTGGCCAAGACTTCCATTGGCGGCAACGAAGTGTGGCTGCTCGAACCGCTGACCTTCATGAACCGCTCGGGCCAGTCCGTGGGCGCGCTGGCGCGTTTCTTCAAGATCGCCGCCGATGAAGTGCTGGTCGTGCACGACGAACTTGATCTGATGCCCGGTATCGCGCGCCTGAAAAAGGGCGGCTCGGCCGGTGGCCACAATGGTTTGAAAGACATCACGGCCGCGCTGGGTACGCAGGATTACTGGCGCTTGCGCCTGGGTATCGGTCACCCGCGCACCCTCAGCCTGCAGCAGCAGGTGGCCGACTTCGTGCTGCACCGCCCGCGCCGCGAAGACCAGGAACTGATCGAGCAAGCGATAGAAAAATCCTTGCAGGTCATGCCGCAGATCATCGAAGGCAAGTTCGAGGCCGCAACCATGAAGCTGCATACTGCCTGAGAACAGGGCCTGATGGCGTCACGATACGGCTGTTTTGGCGTCATTTGCCCATCATCGGGCTTTTGAAGCGCGCGCGACACGGGTACAATTGACCCCTTGAAATGCAGCACACGCACTATCCCCGGAAAAGGGCGAAGCATCGTCCCGTTTTCCCTAACAGCACGGCAAGCACGCCGATAGACGGCGCCATGTGCTTTGATTATTAAAGGTTTTCCATGAGTCTCCAATGCGGTATCGTCGGCTTGCCGAACGTCGGCAAGTCCACCCTGTTCAATGCACTGACGAAAGCCGGCATCCCGGCTGAAAACTATCCGTTCTGCACCATCGAGCCGAACGTCGGCGTCGTCGAAGTGCCGGACCCACGCATGGATGCGCTGGCTGCCATCGTCAAGCCGGAACGCATGGTCAACGCCATCGTGGAATTCGTCGATATCGCCGGCCTGGTGGCTGGTGCATCGAAGGGCGAGGGCCTGGGCAACCAGTTCCTGTCGCACATCCGCGAAACGGACGCCATCGTCAACGTCGTGCGCTGCTTCGAAGATGACAACGTCATCCACGTGGCCGGCAAGATCAATCCGCTCGACGATATCGAAGTCATCCAGACCGAACTGGCACTGGCCGACATGGGCACCGTGGAAAAAGCCATCCACCGCGAAAACAAGAAAGCCCGTTCGGGCGACAAGGACGCGGCCAAGCTGCTGGCCATCATGGAACGCATGATGCCTTACCTGAACGATGCAAAGCCCGTGCGCGCCATGGGCCTGGACGCCGACGAAATGGAACTGATCAAGCCGCTGTGCCTGATCACGGCCAAGCCGGCCATGTTCGTGGCCAACGTGTCCGACACGGGCTTCACGAATAACCCTTTGCTGGACCAGCTGACGGCGTATGCGCAATCGCAAAACGCCCCTATCGTCGCCATCTGCGCGGCGCTGGAAGCGGAAATCGCCGACCTGGACGACGCCGACAAGGGCGCTTTCCTGGCCGACATGGGCATGGAAGAGCCAGGCCTGGACCGCCTGATCCGCGGCGCCTACAAACTGCTGGGCCTGCAAACCTACTTCACGGCTGGCGTGAAGGAAGTGCGCGCCTGGACCATCCATGTGGGCGACACGGCGCCGCAAGCAGCCGGCGTGATCCACACCGACTTCGAACGCGGCTTCATCCGCGCACAAACCATCGCCTATGACGACTTCATCGCCTACAAGGGCGAAGCGGGCGCCAAGGAAGCGGGCAAGATGCGCGCCGAAGGCAAGGAATATGTCGTCAAGGATGGCGACGTGCTGAATTTCCTGTTCAACGTCTAAGGACAGATGCTTGCTGGCGAGCGCCAGCAACATACTGCATTCGTCCATTGCGAAATGCCGCTCAGTGACCTGCGCGGCATTTTTTTGTCTGTGATGTGAAAGGCTTGCCATGCAGTCAGAGAGACAACCGCTCGTTTCCATTGTCATGGCCACGTATAACCGGAGCAATATCCTCGGGTATGCGATTCAATCGGTACTCGCCAGCACCGTGCAGGATTGGGAGCTGATTATTGTCGGCGATTGCTGCACCGACGATACCGCCGAGGTGGTCGCCGCGTTCGGCGACGCGCGCATCCGCTTTGTGAATCTGGAAACCAATTACGGCGAACAGACGGGGCCCAACAATCTCGGCGTCAGCCTGGCGCGCGGCACCTATCTCGCATTCCTGAACCACGACGACCTATGGTTGCCCGATCATTTGCAAAGCAGTATCGATGTCCTCGAGCGCACCGGGGCTGACCTGGTTTTTGGCCAGGGACTGGTGGTCTTGCCAATGGAATATCACATGGTTGGGGCGCTGGCTGACGGTGTGCAGCCTTACCGTCCGTGGATGGACGTGCCGGCCACTCTGTGGGTCATGCGGCGTGAGCTGGCCCGGCAGATCGGCCCATGGCAGCCATCATGGGAAGTGCGGTGCTGGCCATCGCAAGCCTGGTTGCACCGCGTGTATCGCGCGGGTCGGCCGATGCTGGCCCATCCCCGCATCGGCGCCATCCTGATCCAGTCTGGCAGCCGCAGCAATGCCTATCTGGAGCGGCAGCACAGCGAGCATGCGTTCTGGTGGGCGCAAATGCAAGATCCGCTCAATATCCTGCAGGCCGTCTCCAAACTCCATGGCAAGGTGGGGCAGGAGCGCTTGATTGCGCCGCTACAGTCTGCCATAACGACCATGAAAGCACTGTCGCGCCGCCTCTGTTACCTGTTGGGATTGTGGCCGCCGCGTCCCAGTTTCTGGCTCAAGTATTGGCGTAAAGGTACATACTTGCGTGAATTACGCCGCCGCAGGGGATTGAAGGATATGCCGCGGCGATAGATAAGAGCATTTTTATAAAATTTCTGGGGGTAGATCTGGTGGCTGAGAAAGATAACTGGTTGTTGGCTGGCGCGAAGCAGGATGGCGAAAGCATTACCAAGGAATGGAAGCCGACGACGCCGTCCTTGATCGATGGCGTGATCTTTCAGGAAATCAAGCCTGTGTTGACGGCGTACGGCAGTCTGACTGAAATTTTCCGTACTGAATGGGTGCCTGGTGCGGCGCAGATAGGCCAGATATTCGCCTCGACCCTGGAGCCGGGCGGACTGAGCGCCTGGCATGCGCATGCCATCACGACGGACCGCCTGTTCGTGGCGGCGGGCCAGATGCGCGTGGTGCTGTACGACGCGCGCGCGGATTCGCCGACCTTTGGCATGCTCAACGAATTCAAGCTGGGCACCAAGCGCCCCGGCCTGCTCGTCGTGCCGCCGCGCGTCTGGCATGGCGTGCAGAATTACTGCAGCACGCCGGCCATCCTCGTCAATGCGGTGGACCATGCGTATCGCTATGATGCGCCGGATCACTGGCGCGTGCCGGCCGATTCGGACACGGTGCCGTATCGTTTCTCCAACGACAGGCATGGCTGAGATGCCGGGCCCGGCTGAACGATGCGCCTGATCCGTCTCGCGGGTTTTTCAGCCGGCCCCATCTTGTCGCTGCTGTGCGGGCTTGCCACCGTGCCTGCCGTGGCCTGGCTGTTTCCGCCTGCCGACATCGGCAAGCTGGATTTCTTCATGACCGCGTGCACGGTGGCCGGTTTGTTGCTGTCGCTGGGGCTGGATAAGGCTTTCCTGCATGAGTACCATTACAGCACCACGCGTAGCGGCTTGCTGAAAGCGTGCCTGTTGCCGGCCCTGCTGCTCGCGCCCGTGGCCCTGGCCGTGATACTCGTGTTTGCCGCGCCGGTAGCACAACTGTTATTTGATGTGGCGCAACCTGCACTGGCTGTCCTGTTCGCTGCCGGCATGCTGAGCGCCCTGACCAATCGCCTGATCGCGCAGCTCTTCCGCATGCAGGAACGCGCCTGGGTATTCAGCCTGGCGCAGGTCTTGCCGAAAATGTCGCTGCTGTTGCTGCTGCCTGTGCTGTGGTGGGATCCGCAGCGCAATTTCGTGCACCTGGCAAGCCTGGTCGTGGCCAGCACCTGGCTGGTCACGCTATGGCTGTTGTGGCATGCGCGCGCATCGCTGGCGCAAGCGTGGAGCGCCGCCGTGGACCGGGTGCTGCTGCGGCGCCTGCTTTCCGAGGCGGCGCCCCTGCTGGTGAGCGCCATTGGCCACCTTTCCATGTTGTCGGCCGGCATGGGCTTGCTGCGTTTCTTTGCCGGCTTTGACGAGCTCGGTATTTATGCACTGGCCACGCGCGTGGCCGCCGGCGCCTGGCTGGTGCAGTCGATTTTTACGATTGTGTGGATACCGCAAGTACACAAATGGGCCGCGGCCGGCGGCGACCTGTCGAATATCGCGGCCATTTGCCGTCATGCGCAAGCCGTCGTGGTGGTGGGCTTTTGCCTGGCGGGCGCCCTGGCCTGGCTGATCGGTTGGGTCTTGCCTTCCAACTATCATGGCGTCGCCTACCTGGCGGTGGCCACCGTGGGACAGCCGCTGTTGTATGCGCTGGCCGAAGTGAGCGGTGTCGGCATCAATCTGGCCCGCCGTCCAGCATGCTCCATCGCCGCCTTTGCGGCAGGCTTGCTGGGCACCTTGCTGGCGGGCGCCGTGCTGGTGCCACGTTGTGGCGCCACGGGCGCCGCCGTCTCGCAACTGCTGGGTTTCCTCGTGTATTTTGTCGTCAAGACGGAGCTGGGCATGCGCGTCTGGCGTCCGCTGCCGCGCCGTTCGCTGTACCTGAGCGCCTTCCTGCTGTCGCTGCTGGCGGCGGGCCACGCGGTTTTTGCCCAGCGCCTGGGGGCCCTTGCTCCGCTGGCGTGGGGCGTGCTGCTGGTGGCCGTACTGTACGTCTGCCGGCCTTCGCTGCAGGCCGCGTTCAGGCTGCTCAAGCCCGTCCGCCAGCAGGGCTGACAGCGTTTGCCGCCTGTCGCCGTCTTGCGTTTTCCTGCTTACTCCGCGTACAATGAGAATAATTCTCATTTATAATCCGATGCGCCTGTGCTTGCCGGCCGTTGGCGACAGGAAGGGTATCGTGAGCACCGCCGAGTTAGCGCTTCAGCAGCAAGTCAGCAGTCTGTACACCGACCACCATCACTGGCTGCGTGGCTTGCTGCGCCGTAAACTGGGCAATGCCTTCGATGCGGCCGACCTGGCGCACGATGTGTACCTGCACCTGATGAAGACGGGCAGGGTGCCGCCGGCCGGGGAGTCGCGCCGCCACCTGACGCAGATCGCCAACGGCATGGTCATCGACCTGTACCGCCGCCGCCAGATCGAAACGGCCTACCTGGAAGTGCTGGCCCTGGTGCCCGAAGCGCTGGCGCCGTCCGAGGAGGAGCGCGCGCTGGTGATCGAGGCGCTGACGGAAATCGACGCGGTGCTGCACCAGCTGCCCGCCAAGGCGCGCAAGGCCTTGCTGTTGTGCAAACTTGATGGCCTGAGCTACCGCGACATTGCCGCCGAATTGCAGGTGTCCGTCTCGTCCGTCGAAAAATACATCGCCGCCGGTTTGCTGGCCTGCTACCAGGCCATGCACGCCCAGGTAGCCTGAGCCATGGAGGTGGTGATTGCACCGGCCATCGTGCAGCAGGCAGCCCAGTGGATGGCGCGCCTGTGGTCCGATGACGTCAGCGACGCGGACCGGGATGCCTGTGCCCGCTGGTGTGCCGCCCATCCGCATCACGCCATCGCCTGGCAGCGTTTGCAGGCGTTCGAAGGCAAGCTGCACAGCGTGCCGCGCGACGCGGCCCGGCACGCGCTGCGCGAACCGGCGCCGGCCGCCTACCTGAACCGCCGCCGTGCCCTGAAACTGCTGGCCGTGTTGCTGCCCGTGGGCGGCATGGCATACCTGCTGCGCGGCACGGATGCCTGGCAAGTGGCCACGGCAGGGCATAGCACCGACACGGGCGAGATCCGCGAGATGACCTTGCCTGACGGCACGCGCGTGATGCTCGCTTCCGCTTCCGCCATCGATGTGCGCTTCGACGCCAGCGAGCGCTTGCTGATCCTGCGCAGCGGCGAAATCCTCGTCACCACGGCGCACGATCCCGACCCGGCGCAGCGGCCTTTCCGCGTGCAGGGCCGCCACGGCACGGTGCAGGCGCTGGGTACGCGTTTTACCTTGCGGCAAGACGAATACACGTCGCGCGTGGCCGTCTTCGAGGGCGCCGTCGAAATACGCCTCGCGCATGCGCCGGGCCACGCCGTGGGCATCGCCACGGGCTACAGTGCCATCTTCTCGGCGGACATCGTGCAATCGGCCGCCCCCGCGCCTGCCAGCGCGGCGGCCTGGACGAAGGGCGTGCTGGTGGCCGACAACATGCGCCTCGATGATCTGCTTGCGGAACTGGCCCGTTACCGCCCCGGCCTGCTGCGCTGCGACCCGGCCGTGGCCAGCTTGAGCGTCAACGGCGTGTTTTCCCTGCGCGACACGGACCGCGCCCTGCACAACCTGGCGCTGGCCTTGCCCGTGCAAATCGTCGCGCGCACGCGCTACTGGGTGACCGTGCAAGCCATACCCTAAGCCTCTGCCTGACAATTTCGCGGGCCCGATTGAGGGTTTCGCATTCTCGTTCGGGATATAGGGTGAGAGCCACCCTTAATCATTGACCTTATGCACGTTTTCCCCCGCCTTTCCCATGAGTAGCCCAAGCCGCCAGGCCGGCCCGATCAGCCGGATACTCCAGCCCATCCGCGGACGCCTGATCGCCGCCGCCGTGCTGGCCGGCACGGGTTCCATGCTGACCCTGGTGCCGCTGGCCGGCATCGCGCAGCTCGCGCACATCGCCCTGAACCCCGCGCTGGCGCAGGGCGATGTGTGGCAGATCATCCTCGTCAGCGTCGCCTGCCTGTTTGCCGGCATGGCCCTGATCTCGCTGGGCGAGCTGGCCGCACACCTGGCCGACAACCGCCTCACCCATCAATTGCGCCTGCAAGCCATGCAGCGCCTGGGGCAGGTGCCGCTGGGCTGGTTCACCAGCCGCGCCTCGGGCGAGGTCAAGCAGGCGATGCAGGACGACATCAATACCTTGCACAGCCTTACCGCCCACTTCTATACGACGACGGGGCGAGCCGTGGGCGCCATCGCCATCTCCGTCATTTACTTGTTCGCCATGGACTGGCGCCTGGCCATCGTTTCGATATTGCCATTTCCCGGCTTTTTCCTGTTCTTCGGCCGCGCCATGAAGGCCAGCGGCGGCAACATGGAACAATTCGTCGCCGGCATGGGACGCATCAACAATGCCGTGGTGGAGTTCGTCAACGGCATTCCCGTGGTCAAGGCCTTTGGCGCCACAGGACGCGCACACGGCAGCTACCGCGCGGCCGTCGATGCGTTTGCCGACGCGTTTGCCGCATTTACGCGTCCGCTGGTCGGTTCCATGGCCAACGCCAACGCGCTGATCGCGCCCGTCGCCGTGCTGGGCGTGGTGGTGCTTGCCGGCACGGCCTTCGTGGCCCTGGACTGGATGGCGCCCGTCGATATCCTGCCGTTCGCCCTCGTGGCGCCCGGCATTTCCGCACCGATGCTGCTGCTGCACTACCTCACGCATGACCTCAACAACGCCACGGGCGCGGCCCAGCGCGTGCAAGCCTTGCTCGATACGCCCGTGCTGGCGCAGCCGGCGCCCGGGCAGCAGCAGTTACCCATCGGCACGGAGATCCGCATGGAGAACCTGGGCTATGCCTACGATGGCCAGAACAAGGTGCTGTCGGACATCACGCTGACCTTGCAACCTGGCACGGTGACGGCCATCGTTGGCGCTTCCGGTTCCGGCAAGTCGACCCTGGCGCGGCTACTGCTGCGCTTTTTTGATCCGACCGAAGGACGCATCACCTTGGGTGGCGTCGACCTGCGGCACATCGCCACGCCCGAGTTGTACCGGCGCATCGGTTTCGTGCTGCAGGAAGTGCGGCTGATCCATGCCAGCGTGCGCGAAAACATCGCGCTGGGCCGGCCATCTGCCAGCACGCATGAGATCGAAGCGGCGGCGCGCCTGGCGAATATCCACGAGCGCATCCTGGCCTTGCCACGCGGCTACGATTCCGTCATCGGCGAGGATGCGCAACTGTCCGGCGGCGAGTTGCAGCGCGTGAGCATTGCCCGCGCCGTGCTGCTCGATCCAAACGTGCTGGTGCTCGATGAAGCGACGGCGGCGGCCGATGCGGAAAACGAAGTGGCAATCCAGGACGCCTTGTCGCGCTTTGCGCAAGGCCGCACCTTGCTGGTGATCGCGCACCGGCTCGACACCATCATGCATGCCGACAACATCGTCGTGGTCGAGAACGGCGTCATCGTCGAGCAGGGCAGCCATGCCGGCTTGCTTGCCCACCAGGGCCGCTATGCGCAACTGTGGGCGCTGGGCGGCTACCAAGCCACCTCGGAAGAAACGGTGCTCCCATGCTGAAAACATTCATTCAATTGCTGGGCGATGATGCACCCGTGTTCCGCCGTTATGTTGCCATGGCACTCGCGTATGGCGTGCTCAGCGGGCTGACGATCACGGCGCTGGTGCTGGCCCTGGGCCGGCTGCTGGCTGGCGACCTGGACGGCGCGGCCCTGTGGCTGCTGGTGCTGCTGGCCGGGCTGGTCGCCTGCTGGGCCTGGCGGCGCCAGGTGGAAAAGGCGGGCGTGCGCGTGGGCGTGACGGTCTTGCAGGGCGCGCGCCAGCGCCTGGGCGACCATGTGGCGCGCCTGCCCGTCGGCTGGTTCACGCCGGACAACACGGCGAAACTCGGTCACGTCATTACGCAAGGCATGATGAATGTGGCGCAACTGCCTGCCCATGTGCTCACACCCGTCATCTGCGGCGCCGTCACGCCCGTCGTGATGGCCGCTGCGCTGTTTGCGCTGCACTGGCACCTGGGTCTCATCGCGCTGCTGGCGCTACCCCTGCTGGCGGGCGCCTTGCGGCTCACGGCGCACCTGGGCCAGCGCGCGGACGATGCCTACCACCATCATTTTGCCCAGACCAGCCAGCGCCTTGTGGAGTTTGCGCAAGCCCAGTCGGTACTGCGTGCATTTAACGGTGAAAATGTGGATGGTGGCACGCGTTTCCTCAAGCAAGCCATCGACGCGCAGCGCCACTCAGGCACGCGGCTGATCTATCTTTCCGCGCTGTCTTCCGTGCTCAATGCCTGGACCGTGCAAGCCATCTTCGCCGCCTTGCTGGCCGCCTCCGCGAGCCTGCTCGGTACGGTAGCGGTGGCAGACGCCATCGCCATCATCGTGGCCTTGCTGCTGGTGGTGCGCTTTGTCGACCCGCTGCAGGAAGTGGCCAGCTATGGCGAAGTGCTGCGCGGCGCGCGCGGTCCGCTCGATGCGGCGCGCGATATTTTCGCCGTGCAACCGCTGCCGGAGGTACACGAGCCGCAAGCGCCGCGCGATGGTTCCGTTGAGTTGCGCGACGTGGCTTTCCGCTATGCACAGGATCAGCCGGACGTCTTGACGGACATCAACCTGTACATCGCACCGGGCAGCATGACGGCGCTGATCGGCGCCTCCGGCTCCGGCAAGACGACCCTGGTGCGCCTGATGGCGCGCTTCTTTGACGCCAGTGCAGGCACGGTGCAGGTGGGCGGCGTCGATGTGCGGAATATGTCCAGCGAGCAATTGGCTGGCCAGATCAGCCAGATATTCCAGGACAGTTATTTGTTCCAGGGCAGCATCGGCGACAACATCCGCATCGGCAAACCGGATGCGACCGAGGCCGAGGTGCTGGAAGCGGCGCGCCAGGCGGGCGTGGCCGAGATCATCGCCCGCTTGCCGCAGGGACTCGATACCCTGGTCGGCGAGGGCGGCGCGCGCCTGTCCGGCGGCGAACGCCAGCGCATCGCGATTGCCCGCGCGCTGGTCAAGGATGCACCGATTCTGCTGGTCGATGAAGCGACGGCCGCGCTCGACGCGGAAAACCAGGCCGCCATCGCCGAAGCGCTGGCGCGGCTGCGCGGCAAGCGCACGGTGATCGTCATCGCCCACCAGCTGTCGACGGTGGCCATGGCCGACCAGATCGTCGTGCTCGATGGCGGCATGCTCCGTGAGCAGGGCGCGCCAGCCACCTTGCGTGAGCAGGGCGGCCTGTATGCCCACTTCCTGGCCCAGCGCCAGGCGGCCAAGGGCTGGCGCATCGCCGCGCCTGCGCCGGAGTCCGGCATTTGACACGCGCACGTTTGTTTTTGGTCTTCTTCCTGCTGTGCTGCGCCTCGCTGCTGGTCGGCGCCAGGCAGATGGAGTGGGCACAGCTGTGGTCGCCATCGTTGTCTTCCGGCGCGCTGTCCGACGATACCTGGCTGACCCTGACGGCCAGCCGGCTGCCGCGTCTGGCGGCGCTGGTGCTGACAGGTGTCGGCCTGTCCGTGTGCGGCGTCATCCTGCAGCACATCGTGCGCAACAAATTCGTCGAGCCGGCCACCTCGGGCGGCCTCGACGCGGCCAAGCTGGGCATCCTCGTGGCGCTGACCGTGGCGCCCGCGGCGGGCACGGCCGGCAAGATGGCGTTCGCGCTGGCCTTCTGCCTTGCCGCCAGCGTACTGTACGTGGCCCTGATCCGCCGCATTCGCTTCAAGAACACGATCCTGGTGCCTGTCATCGGTCTCGTGTATGGCGGCGTGCTCGGCGCCGTGGCCGAGTTTTATGCCTATCGCAACAATATGTTGCAAAGCATGCAGGGCTGGCTGCTCGGCGATTTTTCCCGCATCGTGCAGGGCAACTATGAAATCATTTATCTGATCCTGCCCATCGTTGTCCTCACGTATGTGTACGCGCAGCGTTTTACCGTGCTGGGCATGGGAGAGGGCATGGCTACCAGCCTGGGCCTGAACTATGCGGGCACAGTGGCGCTGGGCCTGATGCTGGTGGCCGTCACGGTGGCGGCCACGGTGATCACGGTAGGGGCGATTCCGTTTGTCGGCCTCGCCATCCCCAACCTGGTGGCCTTGCGCTACGGCGACAATCTGGGCCGCACCTTGCCCCTCGTCGCCCTGTGCGGCGCGTCGCTGCTGCTGGCTTGCGACATCGCCGGGCGCTTGCTGATCTACCCGTTCGAAGTGCCGATTGGCCTGACGGCGGGCGGCGTGGGTGGGCTGCTGTTCCTCACATTGATCATCCGGGGGCGGCGATGAGGCGGCTATTCAAGCAGCGGACGCTGTGGCTGGCCGTGCTTGTTTTGGCCGTGGCTTTCCTCTGCATTGGCGCCAATCTTGACTTCGATTACGTCATCCCGAAGCGCCTGTCGCGGCTGGCTGCCATCGCCATCGGCGGCGTTTGCGTGGCCGTGTCCTCGATCGTGTTCCAGACCATCGCCGGCAACCGGATACTGACGCCGGCCGTCATGGGTTACGAAGCCGTCTACCTGCTGCTGCAATCGTTGCTGATCCTGGCGATGGGCATGCACAGCGTGGTGCTACTGGGACAGAACGGCAATTTTGTCGTGTCCATCGCGCTGATGCTCGCGTATTCCTGGGCCATCCACTATTGGTTGTTTCGTGATGGCAAGAACAACGTGTATTTCCTGTTGCTGCTGGGATTCGTGCTGACGATGGTGATCGGCACATTTACCCAGTTCATCCAGCTGCGCATCAGTCCGGGCGAGTTCGCCATCTTGCAAGGCTTCAGCCAGGCCTCGTTCAACAAGGCGCAGCCCGCACAATTGCTGACCTCGGCCGTGCTGGCGGGCGCCGCCTGCATGGCTGTGCTGAAAACCTTGCCGGCGCTCGACGTGCTGGCGCTGGGGCGCGAGCAGGCGATATCGCTCGGTATCGATTACCGGCGCATGGTGCAGCTGCAGCTGGCGCTGATCGCCGTGCTGGTCGCCGTGTCGACCAGCTTGCTGGGCCCCACGGCCTTCATGGGTATCTTTGTGGCGAACACAACGTATGCCCTGGCCCGCACGGCGCGCCACCGCGTCACCTTGCCGCTGGGCTGCGCCATCGCCATCGCCATCTTCCTGGCCGCCCAGTTGCTGGTCGAGCACGTTTTCAATTACCGGACCACGGTCGGCATCCTCGTCAATCTGGTGTGTGGCGCGTATTTCCTCGCGCTCATGGTCCGCACCCGAGGCACCGCATGATCCACGTCAAACAGATTGAAAAAAGCTACGGCGCCAGGTGCGTGCTGGACAAGGTCAGCGCGCAGTTTCCCAAGGGAAAAGTGACTTCCCTGATCGGCCCGAATGGCGCCGGCAAGACCACCTTGCTGATGCTCATCGCGCGCCTGCAGGAAGCGAATGGCGGCGAGATCACGATAGACGGGCGTAGCATCGCGGCCATCAAGATCCAGGACTATGCGCGGCAAGTGGCCACCTTGCGCCAGTCGCCCGATTTTCACTTGCGCCTGACGGTGGAAGAGCTGGTCGCCTTTGGCCGCTTTCCCTACAGCCGTGGCGCACTGACGACGCAGGACGGGCAAGCGATCGATGACGCCATCGCCTTTTTGTCGCTGGAAAATTTGCGCGCCGCCTACGTCGATGAACTGAGCGGCGGCCAGCGGCAGATGGCCTTCCTGGCCATGACGATCGCCCAGCAGACGGATATTTTGCTGCTCGACGAGCCGCTCAACAACCTCGACATGAAACACGCCGTGCAGATCATGCGCGCGCTGCGCCGCCTGTGCGACGAGCAGGGCCGCACCGTGATCCTGGTGATCCACGACATCAATTTCGCAGCCAATTATTCCGACCACATCGTCGCCATGCAGGGCGGCACCGTGCGCTTCAGTGGCCCCGCGCATGAGGTCGTCACCGAGGAGCGCTTGCGCGCGCTGTACGACATCGATTTCCACATTGTGCGCAATGAGCGCGGCTGCGTCTGTAATTACTTTACCCCCACAGGAGCTTGAGATGATCTGGAACAAACCCCGTCTGGCAATCGCCGTGCTGCTCGCCGCCATGGCCGCCCTGCAAGGCTGCACCGACAAGAGCACGACGACGGCAGCAGCGCCTGCCTCGGCGTTTACTCCGATCACAATCGAGCACAAGCTGGGCACGACGGTGATCAAACAGCGTCCGCAGCGCGTGGCCGTGCTGGACATGAACGAAGTTGATTTCCTCGACCAGCTGGGCGTGCCAGTGGCCGGCATGGTGAAGGATTACGTGCCGCATTTCCTCACCCGCTACAAGGATGACGCGAACATCCGCGACCTGGGCGCCATCGTGCAGCCCAATCTCGAGCATATCCACGCGCTCCAGCCCGATCTGATACTGATGACGTCGATCCAGGCCAACCATTACAAGGAACTGAGCCAGATCGCGCCGACCTTGCATTTCGACGTGGATTACCAGAACAGCGAGAGCAAGCACATCGAGGTGGTCAAGCAACACTTGCTGGCCCTGGGGCGCATCTTCGGCAAGGAAGACCTCGCCAGCCAGAAAGCGCAGGAGCTTGACGCGAAGGTGGCGGACGCGCGCAAGGTGACGCAGGAACGTCCCGAGAAGGCGCTGATCGTCTTGCACAACAATGGCGCCTTCAGTTCATTCGGCGTGCAGTCGCGCTACGGTTTTGTCTTCGATGCGCTGGGCGTGAAACCTGCCAGTTCGGCCATCGAAGCGGGCTTGCATGGCCAGCCGATTTCCAGCGAGTTCATCCAGCAAGCCAACCCCGACATCATCTATGTGGTGGACCGCACGGCCGTGATGGAACACCGTCCCGTCATGACGGCCGAGCAGATGGCCAATCCGCTGCTGCGCCAGACCAATGCCTGGAAGAACGGCCGCGTGGTCTTCGTCGATGCGGACGCCTGGTACATCACGGCGGCCAGCGTGACGTCGCTGAAGCGGGTGATCGACGATGTGCTGAAAGGCTATCAGTAATCGCCATATTTCGTAATGAGTCGTATTTAGATTGAGGGTTTTGCCTTTTCGTTCGGGAGATAGGGTGAGAACAAGCAATCATCCCATCTGAAAGGATTTATCGTATGACACACCGCATGGCAACGCGCCACCTTCCCGCCTTGAATTTGAGCCGCATCGCCACCGCCGTGCAATTGGCGCTCATTACGGGCTTGACCGTGGGGGCGCTGGGCGTGGCGGCTCCGCCGGCCTTTGCACAAGCGGGGGCGGGGCAGGCCCGGCAAGCGTTCAGCGTGCCGGCCGGCTCGCTGGGCCAGGCGCTCAATACCTTTGCCGCCGAGGCGGGCGTGGAATTGACGGTCGAGGCTAGCCTGCTGCAAGGCAAGAACAGCGCCGGCTTGTCCGGCAGTTACAGCGTGCCCGAAGGCTTTTACGAATTGCTGCGCGGCCACGGCTTGCAAGCTGTGCGCGAGGGTAATGGCAGCTATACCTTGCGCCGTGAACCGGCGCACAGCGCCGCCGCCGAGGCCGCCGCGACCATGCCGGCCGTGACGGTGTGGGGCAAGGGCAACACGGTGACGGATGCCTATGCAGGCGGGCAAGTGGCGTCCGGTGGCCGCGTGGGATTCCTGGGCGACAAGGATTTCATGGAAACCCCGTTCAACACCATCAGCTATACGGATAAATTCATCGAAGACCGCCAGGCGCGCGACATCACCGATGTGATTTCCGCCACCGACCCTACCGTTTTCAGCAGCGGCATGACGGGCATCATCGGCGAGAATTATTCGATACGGGGCTTCAGCTCGAATATCGGCGATGTGGCGTTTGGCGGGCTGTACGGCATCTCGCCCTACTACCGCACCTCGCCTGAAATGTTCGAGCGCATCGAGGTGCTGAAGGGACCGTCAGCATTACTCAATGGCATGCCACCGGGCGGCTCGGTAGGCGGCAGCATCAACCTCGTGCCCAAGCGCGCGGGTGACGTGCCGTTGGCGCGCATGACGGCATCGTATATGTCGGATTCGCAGTTCGGTGGGCATATTGATCTGGGTCAGCGCTTTGGCGAGCATAAACAGTTCGGCATCCGCGTCAACGGCGTCTACCGCGATGGCGACGGCGCCATCGACCACCAGAAAAAGAAGACCCGGCTCGTTTCCGTGGGCCTGGACTGGCGTGGCAACGGCGCGCGCCTGTCCGCCGACCTGTATCACAGCGAGGACCGCGCCGATGGCTTGAACCGGGGCGTCAACCTGGCGCCAGGCTTGCCCGTGCCGCGTCCGCCGAAAGCGGAAACCTTGTTGAATCCCAGCTGGGCGTTTTACGATACCAAGGACAAGGGTGCCATGCTGCGTGGCGAGCTGGACTTGAACGCGCAGGTGATGGCGTATGCCGCCGTGGGCGCCAGCCGGGCCGATTACCAGTCGACGGGCGCGTACCTGATCCAGGTGTTCAATACGGCCGGCGACTACCGCACCAATCTTGCCGACCTGGGTTTTGACGTGGAAAAGCAGTCGGCGGAAGCGGGTTTGCGGGGCAAGCTGCGCACGGGCGATATCGGCCATCAATGGGCCGTCAACGCCACCTATTACCACCACACGGACAAGCAGTACGGACGCCGCAATACCCTGGCGAAAGACTGGATCACGAATATCTATAACCCCGTCTGGGGACCGGCGACGCGCTTCGACGCGCCGCAAATTTCCAAGGCGGAACTGCGCCTGGCCAGTGTCGGCCTGGTCGACACGCTTTCTTTTGCGCAAGATACCGTGCAGCTGACGGTGGGCTTGCGCCGCCAGGAAGTACTCAGCGATAACTTCAACATCAAGACGGGCGCGCGCACTTCGCGCTATGACGAAGGCGCCACCACGCCGGCCGTCGCCCTGCTGGTCAAGGCCAGCAAGACTATCTCTCTGTACGGCAATTACATCGAAGGCTTGAGCCAGGGCGCCACGGCGCCGCTGACGGCGGCCAACTCGGGCGAAGTCTTTGCGCCCTACAAGTCGAAGCAGGCGGAGCTTGGCGTCAAGGTCGACCTGGGCGAGTTCGCGCATACGCTCAGCTTGTATGAAATCAAGCGGCCCAGCAGCTATGTCGATCCTGTCAGCAATCTCTTTTCCTTCGGTGGCGAACAGCGCAACCGTGGCGTCGACTGGGGCTTCTTCGGTTCGCCCCTGCGCGATGTGCGCCTGATGGGCGGCGTGGCGTATGTCGACCCCGTCTTGAGCAAGACCGTGGGCGGCAGCAACCAGGGCAAGCAGGCCACGGGCGTGCCCAAGCTGCAAGCCAAGCTGGGCGTCGAGTGGGATACGCCCGCCATCCCCGGCGTGACCCTGACGGCGAATGCGACGGCGGCATCGAAGCAATACATCAATGCCGACAATTCGATGTCCGTGCCGGGCCGCACCGTGTTTGACCTGGGCGCCCGCTATGCGACGCAGGCGGCTGGCCGGCCCCTGACCGTGCGCGCCAGCATGACGAACGTCGGCAACCGGGCGTACTGGGCGCTGCCCCAATGGACCAGCCTGGGCCTGGGCGCACCGCGCACCGTCATGTTGTCGGCCACGACGGAGTTTTAAGCCGTCTTGCCGTTACTCGTCCGGGCCCCTTGCCAGACTGTCCGAGCGGCGCCACGTCCACAGCAGGCCGATGCCGGCCGAGGTGCCGCTGTTCTGGCGCAGCAGGGGGCTGGCGCGGTTGGCGGCGCCTGAGTAGTTGTCGTAGCGCAAAAAGGCAAAGGCACGCCAGTCCCGCTGCAGCCGGTACGAACCGCCGAGGCCCACGCGTGTGAGCATCAGCCCGCTTTTTGCCGCATACGCGGGGCGCTGACCGGTGGCAAACGCGGGGCTGACGCCATACAAGTAATCGTTGATGGCGGTATTGCCCAGCACGGCGCCCAGGCTGGCATCGACGTGCCACGCCTGCTGCTCGCCTTGCAGCCCGTACACGAGGCGCGGCTCGAACGTGGCGCCCTGGCGGCGCAGGCCGCCGCGCGCCTCGATGACGGCGCGCAAGGGCAGTTCCAGACCCAGGCGGCTGTGCTGCGTCGGCTCGGCCAGCTTGATTTTCAGGCGCGGGCCAAACTCCACCAGGGTGCCCAGGTCCGGCATGCCGCGCCGGGCCGGCACGTCGCTGGAGCGGGCCGGCAAGGACAGGGCAAAACCGATATCGAAATCGAATCGCTCCGTATTGAGCAGGCGCGCGCCCACGCCGGAGCGGTCGGCGCGTAACACTTTCCCCCGATAAATCAGATAGGGCAGGGCCAGGCTGCGCGTCGAGCGTTCGCTGGCGCCCGGATAGGCGGGCGTGACGGCCGTGCCGCCAAACACGCCCGCTTCCCATAAGGGTAGCGGTGGTTCGGCGGCGCGCGCCGGCGCCATCGCCGCGAAGAGGGCGCCGGCGGCCAGCAAGGTGCGTGCGATATTCATCGAGGAACTCCGCAGGGTTTGCCGGCCTGTAGCGATTCCAGCGCCTTGTCGCTGAGCGCGCTTGATTGACCGCTTTTCTTTGCCAGCGCGATGGCCTGGCGGAAATGAAATTCGGCCGCATCGTAGCGGCAGGCCCCGCTGGCGGCGCGTCCCGCCTGGTGGTGCAGGTGAGCTTGCCAGGCGGCATCTCCGTGACCCAGTTCGGCATTGTCGGCCGCGGCCGCGTAACTGCGCATGGCCCGCTCCCAGTCGCCCTGGCTGGCCGCCTCCTGCGCGAACTGTTCCTGTTGCGCCGCCGTGCGCAGTTCGATTTGCGTGGAGCAGGCGCTCAGCGCCATCAGGACGAGCGGCAGGACGAGGCAGGCGCGGAGGGGGAGTAGTGTGGACATGGCGCCACTGTAGCGCATGGGAAGGCGCACACGTTTGCGCGGGACGCATGAATTGGGGGATTCGTGCGGCACTGATGACATATAATTTGCACACGACTTTGTTATTTTTGACAGTACACCTCACGGGAGCACCATGTTTTCACGCAAATTCCATTCTTGTGCACAGCTGATGCTGGCTACCATGCTGATGGGCTTTATCGCCGCGTCCCCCGCGCGCGCGCAGCAGGCGGCCGTCAAATTGCCGAATGTGGTGATTCTGGCCACGGGCGGCACCATCGCCGGCAGCGGTGCCGACAGCACCACCACCGTCGGCTACACCTCGGCCACCGTGGGCGTCGAGCGCCTGATCGCGGCCGTGCCGGAATTGAAAAAAGTGGCGAACGTGAAAGGCGAGCAAGTGTTCCAGATCGCCAGCGAAAGCATGGGCAATAGCCACTGGCTGGCCCTGGCCAAGCGCATCAACGTGCTGCTGGCCTCGAACGATGTCGATGGCGTGGTCGTGACGCACGGCACCGACACCATCGAGGAAACGGCGTATTTCCTGAACCTGACCGTGAAAAGCCACAAGCCGGTCGTCGTGGTGGGCGCCATGCGTCCGTCGACGGCCATCTCGGCTGACGGTCCGATCAACCTGTACAACGCCGTGATGCTGGCAGGCAGCAAGGAAGCCGTGGGCAAGGGCGTGCTGGTGGCCTTGAACGACCAGATCAACGCTGCGCGCGAAGTGACTAAAACCAACACTTCGACCACCGACACCTTCAAGTCGCCGGAACTGGGCATGCTCGGCTATATCCAGGGCAGCAAGGCCTTTTTCTACCGCCAGTCGACGCGCAAGCACACGCTGGAATCGGAATTTGACATCAGCAAGCTCGATGCCCTGCCGCAAGTGGACATTGTGTATGGCTACGCCAACATGAACCGTGTCGGCATGGACGCCTTCATTGCCGCCGGCGCCAAGGGCATCATCCACGCGGGCGTGGGCGATGGCAGCGTGGCCGCGCAAATGAAACCGGCCCTGGTGGAAGCGCGCCAGAAGGGCGTGCTGATCGTGCGTTCGAGCCGTGTCGGCCAGGGCATCGTGGCGCGCAATGGCGAAGCCAACGACGATGAACTCGACAGTGTCGTGTCCGACACCCTGAACCCGCAAAAAGCCCGTATCCTGCTGATGCTGGCTTTGACCAAAACGAATAGCACGCAAGAAATCCAGCGTATTTTCTACACGTATTGATCCTTCTCATGCCAGGCCAGCCTTATTGGCTGAGCCTGGCCGATTTACGCTTGCCCGCTTTGCTGCCATACTTCGCTTCTGAATAACTTCCTGGCAGAAGCAGCAACACTGTTCCTTGTCACTGGTTCATGGCTATCCTGTCCGACATCATCCTGTATCCGATCAAATCGTGCGCCGGCATCCATTTGCGCGAGGCCGTCCTGACGCGTTCAGGGCTGATGAGCGAGCACGTGTTCGACCGCGAATGGATGGTGGTGGACGCGCAAGGCCGCTTCCTGACCCAGCGCGAACATCCGCGCATGGCGCTGATCGTGCCATCCATCAAGGCCACCACGCTGGAATTGCGCGCGCCGGGCATGTTGCGGCTGGAAATCGAGCTGGGCTTGCCGCATCCGCAACTGGCACCGATGCTGGACGTGCAAGTGTGGGACGATAGCGTGCGCGCCTACGATTGCGACGACGTCACGGCCACCTGGTTTTCCAACGCCATCGGCGTGCCGTGCCGCCTGGTGCGCTTTCACCCGGACGTGGTGCGCGCCACCAGCACCAAATGGACGGACGGCGTGGCTGCCGCGACCATGTTTGCCGATGGCTACCCGGTGCTGATCGCCGGTGCCGCTTCGCTAGCCGACGTGAATGACAAGCTGCGCGCCGCCGGCCGCGAAGTGCTGCCGATGAACCGTTTCCGCCCCAACCTCGTCATCGGCGAGATCGGCGCCTTCGAGGAAGACTACGCCGACTTCCTGCAATTCGGCGCGACCGTGTTAAAACCCGTCAAGCCGTGCTCGCGCTGCCCGATCCCGTCGGTGGACCAGGCCACGGGCGTGCCCGGACCGGACCCGCTCGACGTCATGCATGGCTATCGCGCCAAGCCCGAGCTCGACGGCGCCATCTGCTTCGGCATGAACGCCATCGTCACCGATGGCGGCGATGAGCGTATCGTGGTGGGGCAGGACATCGGTTTCGAACTGGCATTTTAAGCATGGCGCCCGCACAGAAGGGTTTAAGGTTTCTATGAATCAAGCAATACCGCCGGACCCGCGCATTGCCAGCCTCGAAGCCGAAAACCAGGCCCTGCGGGCGCGCATGGCTTTCCTGCTGGAACAGGTCGAGCGCAACCACGACATCATGTGCCGCCACCAGGCGTTTGACCTGGAAATTGTCAGCGCGTCCACGTTTCCCGAACTGATCGGCACCATCTTCCGCACCTTGCCCGTGATTTCCGACCTCGACGGCGTTACCTTGAGCCTGCTCGACGAGGATGACGATATCGTGCTGGTGATGGAAAAGCTGGGCGTCGATTTCAGCGCCTTCCCGCAGTTGCTGTTCGTGCATGCCGTGGGGGAGCTGGGTTTTGCCGCACCAAAGCCCGTGGCCGAGGGGGAAGCGGCCTTGCCGCCGCTGCCGCTGCTGGGCGCCTTTGATGCGACCGTGCATGGCCCGCGTTTTCCGCAGATCGACGCTCTGCGCAGCGTGGCGCTGGTGCCCTTGTTGCGCAACAAGCGCCTGATTGGCAGCCTGAACCTGGCCAGCAGCGACGTGACGCGCTTTACCCCCGCGCTGGGGACGGATTTCATCAAGCACATGGCGTCCATCATCGCCATTTGCCTGGAAAACGTGATCAGCAATGAAATGCTCAAATACATCGGTTTGACCGATTCCCTGACGGGCGTCTACAACCGCCGCTATATCGACCGCCGCCTGCTGGAAGAAATCGCCCGCGCGCGGCGCCAGAATTATTGCATCTCATGCATGTACATCGACATCGATCATTTCAAATTGGTCAATGACACGCATGGCCACCAGGGCGGCGATGAAGTGCTGCGCGAAGTGGCCACGCGCATCCGCACGGAATTGCGCCGCTCCGATGCGCTGGGCCGCTTCGGCGGTGAGGAATTCGTCGTGCTGCTGATCGACGCCGACCTCGACAGTGCCACGTTCGTGGCCGAACGCATCCGCGCCAGCATCGCCGGCACCATGTTCGACTTGCCGGGCAGCGCGCAAGCGTGGGTCAGCGTGTCGATCGGCGTGGCCAGCCTGGAAGCGGACGCGGCGCTACTCCCCATCGAAACGGTGGCGCAGCAACTGGTGGCGCACGCCGACCAGGCCCTGTACCAGGCCAAGGCCGATGGCCGCAACAAGGTCATCAGCTGGCAGGCGCAGTCAGGTTAATTATTTAAGTAGTAATGTTTCTGCTTTGGCCACGGCGTCGGCCGTGCCGCGCAGCACCACCACGTCGCCGCTGGCCAGTTGCGTCTCGGGGGTGACATCGAGGCGGCCTCGGCCGCGGCGGATGGCCGTGACAAACGCGCCGCAGCCGGCCACGTCGATCGCACTCAAGGGCAAGTCCACGCAGTGCGCGCCTTCGCTGACGGTGACCGTATGCAGGCGTTCCAGTTCGGCATCGTCGCCCGCGTCGCTGGAGCCGTGGAAATAGCCGCGAAGTGACGCATAGCGCTCCTCGCGCGCCGCCTGCACCCGGTGCACCACGCGGCGCAGGGGCACGCCCATCATGATCAGCGCATGCGAAGCGAGCATCAGGCTGCCTTCCATCAATTCCGGAACCACTTCGGCAGCGCCCGCCTTCTTCAATTGGTCGAGGTCGGTATCGTCGTGGCTGCGCACGATGACGGGCAAGGTCGGGGCCATTTCGTTAAGCAAATGCAATAACTTCAGTGCCGAAGGCGTGTTCGCATACGTGATCACCACGGCGCTGGCCCGGTAGATGCCGGCCGCCACCAGGCTTTCGCGCCGTCCCGCGTCGCCATACGAGACATGCGCGCCGGCCAGCTGCGCTTCCTGCACCCGCTCCGGGTCCAGGTCCAGCGCGTGGTATTCGATTTTTTCTTCCGCCAGCAGGGTGGCCAGGCTTTGTCCGCTGCGCCCGAAGCCGGCAATCAGCACGTGTTTCTGCGACGCCATGGTGCGCGTGGCGATCTTGGTCAGGGCCAGCGACTGCATCATCCAGTCGTTGGCTGCCAGTTTCATGACGATGGCGTCCGACTTGGCGATGAGGAAGGGCGCCACCAGCATCGACAGCACCATCGACGCGAGCACCACCTGCACGACGAACGGGTCCATCAGCTTGATGCCGCCGGCCAGGTTCAGCAGCACGAAGCCGAACTCGCCCGCCTGCGCCAGTCCCAGCCCCGTGCGCAAGGCCACGCCGTTGCTGGACCCGAACAGCCGGGCCAGGCCCGCGATCAGGGCGAATTTCAGCAGCACGGGGCCACACAGCAAGAGCAGCACGAGCCACCAGTTATCGAGCACCACGCGGATATTGAGCAGCATGCCGACGGTGATGAAGAACAGGCCCAGCAGCACGTCCCGGAAGGGCTTGATATCTTCTTCCACCTGGTGCTTGAATTCCGTCTCGGAAATGAGCATGCCGGCAACAAACGCGCCCAGGGCCAGCGACAGCCCGGCCCGCTCCGTGATCCAGGCCGCGCCCAGGGTGATCAGCAGCAGGTTGAGCATGAACAATTCTTGCGAGCGGCGCTTGGCGACGATGGTCAGCCAGCCGCGCACCATCTTCTGGCCGATGAACAGCAGCAAGATCAGCACCACCAGGGCCTTGCCGCCGGCCCAGGCCAGGGTTTCGGCCAGGTTGTCCGAATCGCGCGTGAGGGCGGGAATGAGGATCAGCAGGGGCACGACGGCCAAGTCCTGGAACAGCAAGATGCCGATGATTTTGCGGCCGTGTTCGCTTTCGAGTTCCAGCCGCTCCGTGAGCATTTTCGAGACGATGGCCGTCGACGACATGGCCAGCGCGCCGCCCAGGGCGAACGCGGCTTGCCAGCTCAGGTGGATGTAGGCGGACAGATAGCGCGCGACGAACCAGCCGAAGACGACGGTGGCGATGATGGTGGTGACCACCTGTGCCATGCCAAGGCCGAAGACGATGCGCCGCATGGCGAGGAACTTGGGCAGGGAAAATTCGAGCCCGATGGAAAACATCAGGAAGACGACGCCGAACTCGGCCAGGGTGTGGCTGGCCTCGTTTTCCGCTGCCAGGCCCAGCGCGTGGGGGCCGATGACGATGCCAACGGCCAGGTAGCCCAGCATGGGCGGCAAATGCAACATTCTGAAAGCGACCACGCCCAGCACGGCGCTGCCGAGTAACATCAGGGTCAGTTCAAGCGAGGAAAACATGGGTTGCCCGGTACGGTCAATGGAAATCGTTGTTTGTTGTGACTGGCAAGTTTTTTGCTTTCCTAATTCGTTTATACTTTGGGCATGAGTGTAACCCATGAAAAAACAATGCTGAAAGCTTTTGATCGAATTGACATGCAAGCGACGACCGAGCGCGCTGTCGCGCTGGCCCGCACCACCTTGCAGATCGAGTCCGACGCCATCGTTGCGCTGCACGCGCGCCTGGCCACGGACGACAGCGTGGGCCGCGCCGTGGCGCTGTTGCTGCAATGCAAAGGAAGAGTCGTCGTCTCCGGCATCGGCAAGTCCGGCCATATCGCGCGCAAGATTGCCGCCACCCTCGCTTCCACCGGCACGCCGGCCCTGTTCGTGCATCCGGCCGAAGCGGCCCATGGCGACCTGGGCATGGTCACCTCGGAAGATGCTTTTATTGCCATATCGTACTCCGGCGAATCGTCGGAACTGATGGCCATCATGCCCGTCGTCAAGCGCATGGGTGGCGTGCTGATTTCCATGACGGGTAAACCAAATTCGAGCCTGGCCCAGCTGGCCGACGTGCACCTGGATGTTTCTGTTGAGAAAGAAGCCTGTCCGCTGAACCTGGCGCCGACGGCCAGCACCACCGTCACCCTGGCCCTGGGCGACGCGCTCGCCGTGGCCTTGCTCGACTTGCGCGGCTTCAAGGAAGAAGATTTTGCCCGCTCGCATCCGGGCGGCGCCCTGGGCCGCCGCCTGCTCACGCACGTGCATGACGTCATGCGCAGCGGCGAACGGGTGCCGAAGGTACCCGTGCAGGCTTCCCTGCTGCAGGCGCTGGAAGAAATGACGAAGAAGGGCATGGGCATGACGGCCGTCGTCGATGCCGACGACCGCCCCGTGGGCGTGTTTACGGATGGCGACTTGCGCCGCATGTTCGAGCGCGTGCAGGATTTCACGCAAGTGGCGATCCGCGACGTCATGCATGCGCAGCCGCGCAGCATCGCGCCCGAGCGCCTGGCCGTCGACGCCGTGGCCGTGATGGAGCAGTTCCGCATCAACCAGATGCTGGTCGTCGATGCCGACGGCAAGCTGGTGGGCGCGCTGCATATCCATGATCTGACGCAAGCGAAGGTGATCTGATGGAAAGCGTAGCGGACAACCTGGCGCGCGCGGCCAAGGTCAAACTGATGATCTTTGACGTCGATGGCGTGCTCACCGACGGCAGCCTGCATTTCGGCCCGGACGGCGAGATGATGAAAACGTTTAATGTGTATGATGGCCTGGGCATCAAGCTGCTGCAGGAATCGGGCGTGCAGACGGCCATCATCAGCGCGCGCCGCTCGGCGATTACGGCGCGTCGCGCGCAAGACCTGGGCATTACCCATGTGCACCAGGGCGGCCACGACAAGCTGACGCCGTTTCGCGAACTGCTGGCGCTGACGGGCTTGACGGAAGAGCAATGCGGCTATATCGGCGACGACGTCATCGATGCGCCCATCCTGAAACGCGTCGGCTTTGCCGTCAGCGTGCCGGGCGGGCGCCCGGAAGTGCAGGGCCTGGCCCACCATGTGACGCAGGCCGGCGGCGGCCGCGGCGCGGTGCGCGAAATCTGCGAATTCCTGCTGCGCGCCCAGGATAACTATGCGCGCGTCATGGCGCCGTTCCTGGAGTGAGGCGCGCCTTGCCAGTGACATTTGAAAGAGTAAAGCCCTATGCGTAAGCCAGGAGGCGCCCATCGCTGGCGCATGATTTTTACCGTGCTGGGCGCGGTTGTTGTCGCGCTGGCCAGCTTTTGGCTGCTCGAGGTGATGAACAAGAATAGCCAGGACATCACGGCCAGCAAGCATCTGGATGAGCCTGACTATTTCATCACCAATTTCAGCCTGGTGCGCATGGACTTGACGGGTAAGCCCAGCTATATCGTGTCGGGCACCAAGCTCACGCATTATCCGCTGGACGATTCGTCCGATATCGACCAGCCTTTCGTGCGCAAGCTCACGCCAGGCATGCCGCCAATGAACATGAATGCGGAACTGGCGCATATCGACCAGGACAATACCCGGCTGCAACTGCACCGCAAGGTCGTGATCGACCGCGTGGCCAGTCCGAAGGCGCAGAACCTGACGGTCAAGACGGAAGCGCTGACGGTGTTCCCGGATGAGGAAAGAATGGAAACGGACGTGCCTGTCGATATCCTGACGGGCGCCTCGCGCATCAATGGCGTCGGCATGAAGGCGAATAACGCCACCGGCGTGGTGGAAGTGCAGAATGCGCTGCGCATGGTCCTCCCGCCGAAACCGCGCCCGGCCGCGGCGGCAAAATGACAGAATGAAACAAGGAAACCATACTATGAAGAACATCTTGCTGTTGACCGTATTGTCCCTGGCCATCATGGGCGGGGCGCATGCCGAGAAGGCCGATTCCGAGAAGGAAGCCGTCATCACGGCACGTAGCGGCCACGTCGATGACATCAAGCAGGTGCGCACCCTGACGGGCGACGTCGTGCTGGTCAAGGGTACCCTGACCATGAAGGCGGGCCGGGCCCTGATCACGGAAGACCCGCAAGGCTACCAGTTCATTACCTTCTGGGCCGACCCCGGCAAGCTCGCCACCTTCCGCCAGAAGCGCGATGGCGCGGGCGACCTGTGGGTGGAAGGCGAAGCGGAGCGCGTGGAATACGACAACAAGACGGAAGTGGTGAAACTGTTTTCCAGAGCCAAGCTGACGCGCCTGGAAGGCGCGAAAGTGACCGATGTGGCGAATGGCGCCTTCATCTCGTATGACAGCCGCAAGGAAGAATTCGCGATGGAAAATTCCAACAGCGGCACCAGCACCGCGGATGGCGGCAGCGTGCGCATGGTGATCCAGCCGAAGACCAAGGCGCCGGCAGCGGAGAAAGCGCCGGCCACGCCCGCGCCAGGAAAGAAATAATGGACAATACACGTTGCGGCAGCACCCTGATCGTTCGCGGTCTGCAAAAAACCTATGGCAAGCGGCAAGTCGTGCATGATGTTTCGCTGCAAGTCGAATGCGGCGAAGTGGTGGGTTTGCTGGGCCCGAACGGCGCCGGCAAGACCACATCGTTCTACATGATCGTCGGCCTGGTGCCGTCCGATGGCGGCAGCATCGATATCAGCGGCGTGGACATTTCCAGCCTGCCGATCCACCGCCGCGCGCAGATGGGCCTGTCCTACCTGCCGCAGGAAGCATCCGTCTTCCGCAAGCTGACGGTGGAAGACAATATCCGCGCCGTGCTGGAAATCCAGACCGTCGAAGGCCGTCCGCTGACGAAGGCCGAGATCGAGGAGCGGCTGGATAAATTGCTGGCTGACTTGCAGATTGAAAAGCTGCGCGAGAACCAGGCGCTGTCGCTGTCCGGTGGCGAACGCCGCCGCGTGGAAATTGCCCGTGCGCTGGCCACCGATCCCCGTTTCGTGCTGCTCGACGAGCCGTTCGCCGGCGTCGATCCGATCGCCGTGATCGAGATCCAGCGCATCGTGCGTTTCTTGAAGGAGCGCAATATCGGCGTGCTGATCACCGATCATAATGTGCGCGAGACGCTGGGTATTTGCGACCGTGCCTACATCATCAACCAGGGTTCGGTGCTGGCGTCGGGACGCCCCGACGACATCATCGCGAACGAGTCGGTACGCCGGGTCTATCTGGGCGAACACTTCCGCATGTAAGCCAATGAAACAATCATTGCAGCTGCGCACTTCGCAGCACCTGGCACTGACGCCGCAGTTGCAGCAATCGATACGCCTGTTGCAATTGTCTACCCTGGAATTGCACCAGGAATTAGAGCAATTGCTGACGGATAATCCCTTGCTTGAACGCCTCGACGATCCGCTCGACCGTTCGCTGCGCCTGCTGTCCGACGGGGCCTTGAGTTCCACGGCAGCGCCGGCCGAAGCGCCACCCCAGCCGCCAGGCCAGGACGCGCCCGCCGCGCCGGCCGAAGCGGAAACCTTTGATGGCGAGGCGGGCGACAGCCCGGCCGCCGCCGAGGGCGGCGACAGCGACTGGAGCGAGGCGAGCCGGGGCAAGGCGCCCGACGATGAAGATTCGCGTCCGCAACTGGAGGCCCATCACTGCACCCTGCGCGAGCACCTGATGGAGCAGATGCGCGTGACGGTGCTGGAATTGCGCGATCGCGCGCTGGTCGAGCTGATCATCGACGCGCTCGACGACAATGGCTACCTGGAAGAGTCGCTCGACGACATCCTGGCACGCCTGCCGGAAGAGCTGGAAATCGACACCGACGAGATGCGCACGGCTTTGTCGCTGCTGCAAAGTTTCGATCCGCCCGGCGTGGGCGCGCGCAATGCGTCCGAATGCCTGGCGCTGCAAATCAAGCGCTTGCCGCACATCGCCATGGTGACGCGGCGCATGGCCCTCGTCATCGTCGAAAAGCACCTGGCCTGGTTTGCCCAGCGCGATTTCAACAAGCTGAAAAAAGCCCTCGATTGCGACGATGAAGACTTGCGCGAGGCGCAGACGGTGATTCGCCAGTGCAATCCGCATCCGGGCGCCGTATTCGCCTCGGACGTCTCCGATTACGTGGTGCCCGACGTCGTCGTCAAGCGCGCGCGCAATGGCTGGCAAGTGACCCTGAACAACGACGTCATGCCGCGCCTGCGTGTCAACGCCATGTACGCCAACTTGCTCAAGCAGGGCAAGGGCGAGGGCGCCATGGGCGCACAGTTGCAGGAAGCCAAGTGGCTGATCAAGAATATGCGCCAGCGCTTCGACACGATCCTGCGCGTGGCACAGGCGATAGTAGAAAGACAAAAGAACTTTTTCTCGCATGGGGCCGTTGCCATGCGCCCCCTTGTGCTCCGTGAAATAGCTGATACACTGGGTTTACACGAGAGTACTATCTCGCGGGTAACAACTCAAAAGTACATGCTGACCCCGCACGGCATGTTCGAGTTGAAATATTTCTTTGGTAGCCACGTCGCCACCGAAGCGGGGGGCGAAGCGTCATCGACGGCGATACGGGCATTGATCGTGCAACTGACAGGAGCAGAAGACCCTAAAAATCCTTTATCCGACAGTAAGATTGCGGACATGCTGGGGGAACAAGGCATGGTGATTGCGCGACGTACTGTTGCCAAATACCGGGAAGCGTTGAAAATTCCGCCAGTGAGCCTGCGTAAGTGTTTGTAAGTTTTTTTCGGTTCCTCTGCGGGCCGGATAGGATGGACCGCACGAACCCGATCATCTTTAGGAGTGTGTATGAATCTCACCATCAGCGGACATCATCTCGAAGTGACACCAGCCATCCGTGAATACGTACAAACGAAGCTGGAGCGCGTGAAACGTCATTTCGATCAAGTCATCGATATCGCCGTGATTCTGACCGTGGATAACCTCAAAGAGAAAGAAAAACGTCAAAAGGCTGAAGTCAACCTGCGTTTGAGTGGCAAGACTGTCTATGTGGAAAGCTTGGCGCACGACCTGTACGCCGCGATCGATACCCTGATCGACAAGCTCGATAGGCAAGTGATGAAATACAAAACCAAAGTGCAAGGGCACGGTAAAGAGGCGATCAAGCATCTGCCAGACAACTCCGAGGAAGAAGCCGTCGTCGCCGTCTAAGGCCACCCGCTTCCAGCAGTTGTGATCAACTAAGGGCGCACATCTTGCGCCCTTTTTTGCGCCTGGACCTGTTGAACGCAATCTTCCCCGCGCAGGCGCTAGAATGTTTGCACTTTCACTTCTTTCCTGCCTGCCATGAGCGACTTCGTCCAGACCTCCATCCGCAACCGCACCGGGCACATCGTGCTCGACCGTCCGAAAGCCTTGAATTCCCTGTCGCTGGAGATGGTGCGCGCCCTGAGTGCGACCTTGCTGGCCTGGCGCGATGATCCGCACGTGGACGCCGTCGTGATCCGTTCCAGCAGCGAAAAAGCCCTGTGCGCCGGCGGCGACATCCGTTTCTTTTACGATGCGGGCCTGGCCACGCCGCAAGGCGGCAGCGCCCTGCTGGAAGATTTCTTTACGGAAGAATACGTGTTAAATCATGTGATTCATTTCTATCCGAAACCGTATATTGCCGTGATGGATGGCGTGGTGATGGGCGGCGGCATGGGCGTGGCGCAAGCCGGGCCCGGCAATCGCCTGCGCATCGTGACGGGCCGCACGCGCATGGCCATGCCGGAAGTCAATATCGGCCTGTTCCCTGACGTGGGCGGCAGTTATTTCCTGTCCCGCCTGGCCGGCCAGCTGGGCCTGTATCTGGGCTTGACGGGCCTGACGATCAACGCGGCCGATGCCCTGTACACGGGCCTGGCCGATGTCTACCTGCCCGAGGCGCAGATGGGGGCGCTGCTGGCCCTGTTCGACTCGACTCCGGGCGAGGCCTTGCCGGTAGCCATCAAGGCGCTGGCGGCACCGTTCCAGGCCGAGGCGGGGGTATCTCCGCTGGCCACGGCGCGTGCGGCGCTGGACCGTCATTTCAGTGCGGGTTCGGTGGCGACCATCATGGCCTCGCTGGCGCAGGACGACTGTGCGTTCGCCGCCAGGGCGCTGGCGGCCATGCGTTTGCGTTCGCCCTTGATGATGTCGGTCACCCTGGAATTGCTGCAGCGGGGCGTTCACCTGGGCGTGGCCGATTGCCTGCGCCTGGAGCGCACGGTGGTGCGCCATAATTTCGAGCATGGCGAAGTGCTCGAAGGCGTGCGCGCGCTGGTGGTCGACAAGGACAATGCGCCCCGTTGGAATCCTGCCAGCCTGGACGACGTCGACACGGCCATGGTGGCGCGCTTCTTTGTCCCCGTCTGGCCGGCGCAAGCGCATCCGCTGCGCCACCTCGACTAATCAAGCGCGCTCGCGATGGCGCAGCACGACTCTTTCGTTCGGGCCGAAATACTGCGCCAGCCGTTCCGCCATGTACACGGAGCGGTGCTGGCCGCCCGTGCAACCCAGGGCCACCGTCAGGTAGCTGCGGTTGTCGGACTTGAATGACGGCAACCATTTCTCGATGAAGGTGCGGATATCGGCCAGCAGTTCCAGCGCGCTCGGCTGCGCATCGAGGAAGGCGATCACGGGCGCGTCGCGTCCGTCGAGGGGACGCAGGGCCAGGTCGTAATAGGGATTTGGCAAGGCCCGCACGTCGAAGACGAAATCGGCGTCCAGCGGCACGCCCAGCTTGAAGGCGAACGATTCGAAGAACAGGGTCAGCGGCGCGCGCTCGGAGGCGACGATATCCTTGATCCAGGCGCGCAATTTATTGGCGCTCAGTTCCGACGTGTCGATCACATGGCCCAGCTGTTCGATGGCCGACAGGCGCTCGCGTTCTTCCGAAATGCACTCGATCAGGGTGCGGCGGCTGGCCGGATTCTGGTTCGGACGCAATTCATGCGACAGCGGATGGCTGCGCCGCGTTTCCGAGAAGCGCGCCACCAGCGAATGCGTGGTGGCCGTCAGGAACATGACCTTGACGTCATGCCCCTGGTCGCGCAGCAGGGCCACATTGTGCGGCAGGCTGGTCAGCGACTCGGCGCTGCGCGCATCGACGGCGACGGCCAGTTGCGGTGTACCTTCGTCGAGCAGGGTTTGCACCAGGCTGGGCAGCAAGGCCGGTGGCAGGTTGTCGACACAATAGTAGCCGGTATCTTCCAGCACATTGAGCGCGACGGATTTACCGGAGCCGGATATTCCGGTGATAAGGACGATATGCATACGCCGATCATACAATAAAGATCGGCGCTCTGCTCCGAAGGCAATTATCTTTACAAATTATTGCAATTATTGTTCGAGCATTGCTTGTATTTAATTGTTGCCATTGACGTCAATGTGGGGGTCAGACCCGTCGGGTCGGACCCCGGTAATTAATCGCCGCTCATTGCCAAACGTTGGTGCAGCAGGGAATTCACGCAGCACAGCTGCGTGCCTGCGTAACGGTTCGCCCTTGCAAGGGCGAACTCCTTAGCAACATTAATCGCCACTCATGGCGAGTCGTTGCCGCTCCATGAACTCCTGCAAGGTATCGATGCCGCGCAGCTGCAGAATCGTATTGCGCACGGCCGCTTCCAGCAGCACGGCGATGTTGCGGCCGGCGGCGACGGGGATGACGACCTTGCGCACGGGCAAGCCCAGCACGTCTTCCGTGGGGAACAGGAAGGGCAGGCGCTCGACTTCTTCTTCCAGCGCGTTGCGGCGCACGAGGTGCACGATCAGTTTCAGGCGCATCTTGCGGCGCACGGCCGTTTCGCCAAAGATGGCCTTGATGTCGAGTAAACCCAGTCCCCGCACTTCCAGCAGGTTTTGCAGCAGTGGCGGGCAGCGTCCTTCGATCATGTTCGGGGCGATGCGCGAGAACTCGACGGCGTCATCGGCCACCAGGCCGTGGCTGCGCGAGATCAGCTCCAGCCCCAGCTCGCTTTTGCCCAGGCCGGAATCGCCCGTGATCAGCACGCCCACGCCCAGCACGTCCATGAACACGCCATGCATGATGATGCGTTGCGCCAGTTTTTTCGACAGGTAGACGCGCAGGAAGTCGATCACTTGCGCGGCCGGCAGCGGCGTGGAGAACAGGGGAATGTTTTGCTCGTCGCAAATGGCGAGAATGTCGGGCGGCGTTTCCAGCCCCTGCGCGATGATCAGCGCGGGCGGACCGCCGGCGATCAGCTCGCCAATCACGTGGGTGCGCGTGTTGACCTTCAGGCGCTGGTAGTAATTGATTTCCTGGTGGCCAAAGACCTGGATGCGGCCCGGATGAATCAGGTTCAAGTGACCCACCTGGTCGGCGGCCGACGAGACGTCGCCCGAGATCAGGCGCTCGCCGCCGGGGAAGCCGGCGAACCAGCCCAGTTGCAGACTTTCACGATTATCGTCGTACAGGCGTTGTATCGTCAGCGGCGTTTGCAACATGGCAGTCTTCTTCAGGAGTGGAGGAATACCTGAAGTTTAACCCGCCGCTTGCAGGCTGGGTTGCCAATTGACGATGCGCGAATGCACGGATTTCGGTTCCGGATCCGTGGCCAGCGCCGTGCGGAAGGCATCGTCGGAAAACATTTCCGCGATTTCCGACAGGATTTCCAGATGTTGCTGGGTGACATGATCGGGAATCAGCAGGAAAAACAGCAGATTGACGGGCTTGCCATCGGGTGACTCGAACGGAATCGGCTCGGCCAGGCGCACGAAGGCACCCAGCGGCGATTTCAAAGTTTTGCTGCCCTTGACTCTGCCATGCGGCACGGCCACGCCATGGCCCAGGCCAGTCGAGCCCAGGCGTTCGCGGGCAAACAGATTGTCCGAGACGGTAGAGCGGGCGATGCCGTAATTGTTTTCGAAGATCAGGCCGGCTTGCTCGAAGGCGCGCTTTTTACTGGAGACTTCCAGGTCCAGCAGGACGTTTTCGAGGGATAATATTTTGCTAAGATTAGTCATGACACTCAATGAAATGGTGCAATGCGCAGAGGGCTTGCGAGCCGAATTATAGGCCTGTTTCGGCGGCCTGTAACGCCAATTCTCAACAGTATACGCCCGCTGCGGGCGCAGTGGGAGCTACAGCCCGCGTAGCCATCATTTTAGCAAAAAAATAACATCGGCGTGTATCGGCTATTTCCTGATTAAAAACACGCGGTGCGCCGGTTTTTCCGCCGCCGAATGCCGATTTTCCGATTTTTCAGCGTCTTTGACATGCTCTGCGGCACTACTGCAACGTTGTTTTAAAACACAGCCAACATTCCTGTTGGCATGGTTTTGTGGTGTTGCGCGGTGTTACCCAATGTTACTGGCGCGCATTGCGCAGATTGCCCGGCATCGTACCCGTACTGAAATTGCTGCGCCAGGGATTGATATCGAGCCCGCCGCGGCGCGTATAGCGCGCATACACGGACAGTTTTTGCGGCTTGCACTGACGCAAGATATCGACAAAGATGCGCTCCACGCATTGCTCGTGGAATTCGTTATGCTCGCGGAAACCGATCAGGTAGCGCAACAGGCTTTCCTGGTCGATCTGCGGTCCCGCATATTCGATCTGCACGCTGCCCCAGTCGGGCTGGCCCGTCACCAGGCAATTCGATTTGAGCAAGTGCGAAACGAGTTTTTCTTCCACGGGCGCATCATCGAACGCCGCCTTCAAGAGCTGCGGCGAGGGCGTGTATTGCGTGATTTCCAGATCCAGGCGGTCCAGCAGTACGCCGTCGAATTCGCCCATTTTCAGCTTGCCGAAATCGTCCTGCAAGGTCAGTTCCACTTGCACGGGCGCGCCGAAGCCGTTCGATAAATCCTGCTTGAGCAGGGCCAGCAGCGCATCTGCGCTGTCCAGCTTGGTCTGGTTGAACGAGTTCAGATACAGCTTGAACGATTTCGATTCGATGATGTTGGGCGAATCGGCCGGCGCGCTGACCTTGGCAATGGCCACCTGCGGCTTGCCGCGCTGGTTCAGCCACGACAATTCATACGCATTCCAGATATCGAGGCCAAAGAAGGGTAGCGTACCGCGCAGTTCCAGCTCGTCGCGCTTGCCCTGGCGTGGAATCGGAAACAGCAGTTCCGGCGCGTAATCGGTGCGGTAGGCGGAGCTTTTGCCCAGGGGAGACAGTTCGGCGAGGTCGTTGGTGGTGGTCATGGTCGTGTGGCGTGAATTCAGTCAAGCACGCATGGTAGCCTATTTCACCCCAGTGCAATACCGGGGTGAATTCGCTATTTAGCCCAAGAACAGTTTGTAGACGGGATTGCTGCTCTCATCCCAGTAACGGTAGCCCAGGGTATCGAGGAAGCGGGCGAATTCTCCCATCTCGTCGGGCGGCACTTGCAAGCCGATCAGGATGCGGCCCACGTCGCCGCCCTGGCTGCGGTAATGACAAAGTGAAATATTCCAGTTCGGCGCCATGCTGTCGAGGAAGCGCATCAGCGCACCCGGGCGCTCGGGGAATTCAAAGCGGTACAGCAGCTCGTCCTGCGCCAGCCGGCTCTTGCCGCCCACCAGGTGGCGGATATGCGACTTGGCCAGTTCGTCGTGGGTCAGGTCCAGGGTCTTGAATTCGTGTTCCTCGAAGGTCTTGGCCAGGACGCTCGACTCATGCCGGTCGGCAATTTGAATGCCGACGAACACGTGCGCGGCTTTTTCATCGCTGATGCGATAGTTAAATTCCGTCACGTTGCGCGCGCCGATGAGCGAGCAGAAGCGCTTGAAGCTGCCCCGCTGTTCGCGCATGGTGACGGCAAACACGGCTTCGCGGAACTCGCCCAGTTCGGCCCGCTCGGCGACGAAGCGCAAACGGTCGAAATTCATGTTCGCGCCGCTGGCGATGGTGACCAGGGTTTCATTGTTGACAGGATGCTTGGTCAGGCTGGCCCGTTCCACATAGGCTTTGGCGCCGGCGATGGCCAGGGCGCCCGATGGTTCCAGGATGGAGCGCGTATCCGTGAACACATCCTTGATGGCGGCGCAGATGGCGTCCGTGTCGACCGTAATGATTTCATCGACATACGCCTGCACCAGGCGGAAGGTTTCCTCGCCGGCCAGGCGCACGGCCGTGCCGTCTGCAAACAGGCCCACGTCGTTCAGGGTCACGCGCTCGCCCGCTTTCAGCGAGCGGGCCATGGCGTTCGAATCGACGCTTTGCACGCCGATGATCTTGATGTCGGGGCGAATCTGTTTCACATAGGCGGCAATGCCGGCGATCAAGCCGCCGCCGCCGATGGGAGCGAAGATGGCGTGGATGGGGCCGGCGTGCTGGCGCAGGATTTCCATGCCGATCGTGCCCTGGCCGGCGATCACGTCCGGGTCGTCGAACGGGTGCACGAAGGTCAGCTTCTGTTCCTTTTCCAGGGTCAGCGCATGGTTGTAGGCATCCGTGTAGGACTCGCCGTGCAGTACCACTTCCACGTTCACGCCGCCGCGTCCCTTGACCGCCTCGACTTTCACCAGCGGCGTGGTGGTCGGCATGACGATGACGGCGCGGCAACCCATGCGCGCGGCCGACAGAGCCACGCCCTGGGCATGGTTGCCGGCCGAGGCGCAAATCACGCCGCGCTTGCGTTCCGCTTCGCTCAGCTTGGACATCTTGTTGTAGGCGCCACGAATCTTGAAACTGAACACGCTTTGCATGTCTTCGCGCTTGAAGTAAATCTGGTTGTTCAGGCGCTGCGACAGGGCAGGGGCCAGTTCCAGCGGCGTTTCGGTAGCGACGTCATAGACGCGGGCGGTCAGGATTTTCTTGAGGTAGTCGATGTTCATAGTCTGCAAGCAAGTGATTCTGGGCCAGAAAGGGTCTGGAGCGTGTCGGGCGATAGCGGCGGCGCCGCGGCGGATAGCCTGGCGACAATAATGCTCTGTGGAACTACGGGCGGGTATGCCTTTGCCTGCCAGCGCGGATTGTGCGGCGCGCAAGCTGCTCTTCATTATAATGGAGAGCCTTACTGCATCGCGAAGTGTTCCATGATCGAATCCGCAATCGCCTGGCTGCTGCAACTGATCGCAGCACCGGAAGTCGGGCTGACCTCGGTCTTTCTGATCAGCTTTATTTCCGCCACCCTGTTGCCGCTCGGCTCGGAACCGGCCGTGTTTGCCGTCATCAAGGCCAATCCCGCGCTGTTCTGGGCCGCCATCGGCGTCGCCACCTTGGGCAATACCCTGGGCGGCATCGTCGACTACTGGATGGGCTACCGGGCCAAGCAGGCGTTCGCCAAGGAGCGCGACACGCGCTGGTTCCGCTGGCTGGCCCGCTACGGCGCCAAGACCATGCTGCTGGCCTGGCTGCCCATCGTGGGCGACCCGCTGTGCACCTTGGCCGGCTGGCTCAAGCTGCCGTTCTGGCCCAGCGTGGCCTACATGGCCGTCGGCAAGTGCGCGCGCTACCTGACCATGACGGGCTTGCTGCTCTACGTACCCGATGGCGTATGGCACCGGATCGGCCAGATGCTGGCCTGAATGGGACTGGCTGCAACGCCCGTTTGCCCTATTTTTGGGCAGTTCGATAGTTTGCAGCAGACTCTGATTCTTGGCATTTTTGCGTCGAAAAATCATCAAGACTGGTTTTTTATTCATGCAAAATAGGGCTTTTCCGTATTTGCTATGGTGGCGGGTGAGGTGCTTAAACCTTGGGCGGCATAAGGCTGTTCCCGCATGGTGCGGCGCAATAAGATAAAATGGGTCTTTAGGGTCCAGTCCACATCGTCACCACACTCCATGAACGCTCCCGCACATATCCAAGCTTTACTGGCAGAAACGCCCAATGGTCCCGCAGCAAGCCGCCTGCGTGAAATCCCGTATAACTACACGTCGTTTTCCGATCGCGAGATCGTCATACGCCTGTTGGGGGAGGACTCGTGGCGCCTGCTCGACGAGCTGCGCGGCGCCCGCCAGACGGGCCGTTCGGCCCGCATGCTGTACGAGGTGCTGGGCGACATCTGGGTCGTGCGCCGCAATCCCTACCTGCAGGATGACTTGCTCGACAATCCGAAGCGCCGCCAGGGTTTGATCGATGCCTTGCACCACCGCCTGGCCGAAGTCGACAAGCGCCGCCTGTCCATCGATGTGGCCGGCGGCGACGCGCTTGCTGCCGGTGAAGCGCCGGAAGTGGCGCAAGCGCGCAGTGCCAACGTGGAACTGCTGCTGAAAGCGGCCAGCAAGGCCGTGGCCGATTTCGGCGACGAATTCCGCAAGACCTATGACTTGCGCAAGCGCACGGTCAAGGTGCTGGGCCGCTACACGGAAAAACACAATGTGCGCTTCGATGGCATGACGCGCGTCTCGCACGTGACGGACGCCACCGACTGGCGCGTGGAATACCCGTTCGTCGTGCTCACTCCCGACACGGAAGAGGAAATGGCTGGCCTGGTCAAGGGCTGTATTGAGCTGGGATTGACCATCATCCCGCGCGGCGGCGGCACCGGTTACACGGGCGGCGCGATTCCCTTGACGCCGATGTCGGCCGTCATCAACACGGAAAAACTCATCACTTTGGGCGCCGTGGAAATGACGGTCTTGCCGGGATTGAGCCACGAATACGCGACCATCAATTCGGGCGCGGGCGTGATCACGAATAAAGTGTCGGAAGCGGCGGAAAAGGCCGGTTTCGTGTTTGCCGTCGACCCGACCTCGGCGCACGCCTCTTGCATCGGAGGCAACGTCGCCATGAATGCGGGCGGCAAGAAGGCTGTGCTGTGGGGCACGGCGCTGGACAACCTGGCCTCGTGGCGCATGGTTGACCCGAACGGCGACTGGCTCGACGTCACGCGCCTCGACCATAACCTGGGCAAGATCCACGATATCGCGCTGGCACGTTTCCAGCTGGAATGGCGTCACCCGAGCACGCGCGACGCGACCAAGCCGAACGCGCCGTTCAAGACGGAAATCCTGGAAATTCCTGGCCGCAAGTTCCGCAAGGAAGGCCTGGGCAAGGACGTCACCGATAAATTCCTCTCCGGCTTGCCGGGCATCCAGAAAGAGGGTTGCGACGGCCTGATCACGTCGGCGCGCTGGATTCTGCACAAGATGCCGAAGTTCGCCCGTACCGTCTGCCTGGAATTCTTTGGCCAGGCGCGCGACGCGATTCCGTCGATCGTGGAAATCAAGGATTACCTGGACGGTTTGCCGGCCAAGGGCGAGCAATACACGACCATCCGCCTGGCGGGCCTGGAACACCTGGACGAGCGCTACCTGCGCGCCGTCGGTTACGCCACCAAGTCGAAGCGGGGCGTGCTGCCGAAGATGGCCCTGTTCGGCGACATCGTCGGCGACGATGAAAATGCCGTCGCACAAGCGGCGTCGGAAGTGGTGCGCATCGCCAACACCCGCGTGGGCGAAGGTTTTGTTGCCGTCAGCCCGGAAGCGCGCAAGAAATTCTGGCTCGACCGCGCCCGCACGGCCGCGATCGCCAAGCATACCAACGCGTTCAAGATCAATGAAGACGTCGTGATTCCGCTCAATCGCATGGGCGAATACACGGATGGCATCGAGCGCATCAATATCGAGCTGTCGATCAAGAACAAGCTGCAACTGGCCGAGGCCCTGAGCGAATTCTTTGGCAAAGGTAATTTGCCAGTAGGCAAGAGCGACGATGCGTCCGACGACCGGGTCGACGATGCGGAAATGCTGGGCGACCGCGCCGAGCAGGCACAACAGCTGCTGGCGCAAGTCACGGCACGCTGGACCTATCTGCTGGCCCAGCTCGATCGTCCGCTGGCGGACGTGAAGGGCGAATTGGCCGAACTGGGCATGGAGCGCTTGCTGCCCGTGTTCGATGCGCGCCTGGAAACGCAGCCGGACGCCACCCTGTTCGACGTGGTGCAGGACCGCACCGTGCGCATTACCTGGAAGCAAGAGATTCGGGCCCAGTTGCGCCAGATCTTCAACGGCGCCGCTTTCAAACTGATCCTCGACGAGGCCACCGCCATCCATGCGCGCATCTTGCGTAGCCGCGTGTTTGTCGCGCTGCACATGCATGCGGGCGACGGCAACGTGCACACGAACTTGCCCGTCAACTCGGACAATTACGAAATGCTGCAGGACGCCCACGAAGCCGTGGGCCGCATCATGATTTTGGCCCGCTCGCTGAACGGCGTTATTTCCGGCGAACATGGTATCGGCATTACCAAGCTGGAATTCCTGACGGAAGAAGAGATCGGCGAATTCCGCAGCTACAAGCAGCGCATCGATCCCGAAGGCCGTTTTAATAAAGGCAAATTGCTGAACCTGCCAGGCATGGGTGCCGACTTGCGCAATGCCTACACGCCATCGTTCGGCCTGATGGGGCACGAGTCCTTGATCATGCAGCAAAGCGATATCGGCGCCATCGCCGACAGCGTCAAGGATTGCTTGCGTTGCGGCAAGTGCAAGCCCGTGTGCTCGACGCACGTGCCGCGCGCCAACTTGCTGTACTCGCCACGCGACAAGATTTTGGCGACCTCGTCCCTGATCGAAGCCTTCCTGTACGAAGAGCAGACGCGCCGCGGTATTTCCATCAAGCATTGGGAAGAGTTCGAGGACGTGGCCGACCATTGCACCGTGTGCCATAAATGCGTCACGCCTTGCCCCGTCAACATCGATTTCGGCGACGTGTCGATGAACATGCGCAACTTGCTGCGCAAGATGGACAAGAAGAGCTTTAATCCTGGCACCAAGGCCACGATGATGTTCCTCAACGCCACCGATCCCGTGACCATCAACGCCACGCGCAAGGTCATGATCGGCTGGGGTTACAAGGCGCAGCGCCTGGGCCACGACTTGCTGAAGAAGTTTGCCAAGAAGCAAACCAAGGCACCGCCGCCATCGACGGGCAAGCCGCCCGTCAAGGCGCAGGTGATCCACTTCATCAACAAAAAGATGCCGGGCAACTTGCCGAAGAAATCGGCGCGCGCGCTGCTCGACATCGAAGACGACAAGGTCATTCCGATCATCCGCAACCCGAAGACGACGACGGCCGATACGGAAGCCGTGTTCTACTTCCCCGGTTGCGGTTCGGAGCGCCTGTTCTCGCAAGTGGGCCTGGCCACACAGGCGATGCTGTGGGAAGTGGGCGTGCAGACGGTCTTGCCGCCGGGCTACTTGTGCTGCGGTTATCCGCAGCGGGGCGCGGGCGAGTTCGACAAGGCCGAGAAGATGATGACGGATAACCGCGTCCTGTTCCACCGCATGGCCAACACGCTTAACTACCTCGACATCAAGACTGTGCTCGTCTCGTGCGGTACTTGCTACGACCAGCTGGCAACGTATCAGTTTGAAAAGATTTTCCCAGGCTGCCGCATCATGGATATCCATGAGTATTTGCTGGAGAAAAACGTCAAGCTGGAAGGCGTGAACGGCACGCGCTATATGTACCACGAGCCATGCCACAATCCGATGAAGCTGCAGGAATCGGGCAAGACCATCAATTCCCTGATCAGCACGGTCGATAACGTGAAGATCGAGAAGAATGACCGTTGCTGCGGCGAATCGGGTTCGCTGGCCGTCACGCGCCCCGACATTTCTACGCAAGTGCGTTTCCGCAAGGAAGAAGAGATGGTCAAGGGTGCCGACAAGCTGCGCGGCGATGGTTTTACAGGTGACGTGAAAATCCTCACCAGCTGCCCGTCGTGCCTGCAAGGACTCTCGCGCTACAATGATGATTCGGGCACGACGGCCGACTACATCGTCGTCGAGATCGCCAAACACTTGCTGGGAGAGAACTGGATGCCGGATTACGTGAAACGCGCCAATGACGGCGGCATCGAACGGGTGCTCGTGTGACCTGTGATTTATGCCAGTTGCTCGACAGCTTCGCCAGCAAGCAGGGTTGTGAAACCTTGCTGTGGCGCAGCGAGCGCCTGTCCGTCGTGGCCGTCGATGACCCTGCATATCCCGGTTTTTGCCGCGTGATCTGGAACAAACACGTGAAGGAAATGACGGATTTGACGCCCGGCGAGCGCAATTACGTCATGGAAGTCGTGTGGCAAGTCGAGCTGGCCGTGCGTGAAGTGATGCAGCCGGAAAAGGTCAACGTGGCCAGTTTCGGCAACATGACGCCGCATGTGCACTGGCACGTGATTCCCCGCTACCGCGACGACGCGCATTTCCCGAACCCGAGCTGGGCTGTCGTGCAGCGCGAGACGGTGCCCGAGGTGCTGGCCGCGCGCCGCGCCCTGCTGCCGGCACTGCGCGACGCCATCATTCAACGTTTATCCGCATAAAGTATCGTCATGACTGAAAAAACAGCAACACCGCAACCCACCGGCTTGACCGTGCACAACCAGTCGCGCGTGCTCGACGTGGCGTTCGACGATGGCAGTGAATTTGCGCTGCCGTTCGAATACCTGCGCGTGTATTCGCCGTCGGCCGAAGTGCAGGGCCATGGCAAGGGCCAGGAAACCTTGCAATTAGGCAAGCGCCTGGTCGGCATCACGGGCCTGGAGCCGGTCGGCAACTACGCCGTGCAGCCCACCTTCAGCGATGGCCACAATTCCGGCCTGTACACCTGGGCCTATTTGTACAAGCTGGGCGCGCAGCAAGCGACCCTGTGGCAGGATTACCTGGACCGCCTGACGGCAGCCGGCTACCCGGGCGACAGCGGCCGCGACGCCAAGGCCGACATGACGATCAAGCAATCTTCCGGTCACGTTCATGGACCGAGTTGCGGGCATAAGCATTAAGGAAAAATAAATGCGGTAATCTTGTCGGATTGCCGCAGATCCATTCGTCGTATGAATGCCCGCGCTTGCGGGCATTTTTCTTTTGGAGAAGAGACTATGGAATACCTGATCCTGATCTACGCCGACGAGGCACGCTATGCCGCCATGCCAGACGAGCAGATGGCCAGCCTGATGGCCGACTTTGCCAGCTATACGCAGGACCTGGAGGCCGCTGGCGTGCTGCGCGGCGGGGCCCAGCTGGCGCCCGTGCGCAGCGCCACCAGCGTGCGGGTGCAAAACGGCAAGCCCGTTGTCACGGATGGGCCGTTCGCGGAAACCAAGGAGCAGCTGGGTGGATATTACCTGCTCGACTGCGCGCACCTGGACGAGGCGCTGGCCTGGGCCGGGCGTTGTCCGGCCGCTTCCCTGGGCACCATCGAAGTACGGCCTGTCACAGCATAAACATGGCCGGCGACGCCCTGTCGGCCGTCGAGTACGTCTTTCGCCAGGAAAGGGGCAGGGTGCTGGCCGGCCTGATGCGGCGTTTCGGCGACCTGGGCCTGGTGGACGATGTGTTGCAGGAAGCGTGCCGCAAGGCGCTGGAACTGTGGCCGCGCACGGGCATCCCCGATAATCCCGCCGCCTGGCTCAGTTCCGTGGCGCGCAATGCGGGGCTCGATCACGTGCGCCGGGCAGGCAAGAGCGTCGGCGAGGCCGAGGCCGTGTTGTCGCGCCTGCCGGCGCCCGTGATTGAAGAAGCGCACGCCATCGAAGACGACCGCCTGCGCCTGCTGTTTATTTGTTGCCATCCCGCGCTGGCGCCCGAGGCGCAGGTGGCGCTGGCCCTGCGCACCCTGTGTGGCCTGTCCACGGGCGAGATCGCGCGCGCCTTCGGCCTGGCGGAAGCTGCCCTGTCGCAGCGGCTGTTGCGCGCCAGGCGCAAGATCGCTGAGGCGCGCATTCCTTTCGAGTTGCCGCCGGAGCAAGAGTTGCAGCAACGGCTGGCGCAAGTGCTGCACGTGATTTACCTGGTGTTCAGCGAAGGCTATTGCGCCAGCGCCGGCGATGCTTTGCTGCGCGCGGACTTGTGCGCGGAGGCGCTGCGCCTGGGACGGCTGCTTGACAGCCTGCAGCCCGGCCAGCCGGAAGTGCAGGGCTTATCGGCCCTGATGATGCTGCAGGCGTCGCGCGGCCCGGCCCGCCTGTCGCCCGAGGGTTTTTTGCTGACCCTGGAAGAGCAGGACCGGCGCCTGTGGGATGACGCCCTGATTGCCGAGGGACTGGCGCTGCTGGAACTGGCCTTGCCGGCGCGCGCACCGGGGCCATATCAATTGCAGGCGGCGATTGCCGCCTTGCACGCCAAGGCTCCCACGGCCAGCCAGACGGACTGGCGCCAGATCAGCGCCCTGTACGGCGCCTTGCTGCGGCACAAGCCGGAGCCGTTGATCTTGCTCAATGCCGTGATCGCCTGCGCGATGGCGCATGGCGCCACACATGGCCTGGCGTGGCTGGAACGCCTGGAAGCCCTGCCCAGCCTTGCCAATTCGCATTATCTGCACGCGGCCCGGGCCGACTTGCTGCGCCGCCAGGGGGACCGGCCGGGGGCGCTGGCAGCGTATGCCCGGGCGGCAATGCTGGCTGCGAATGCAGTGGAAAGGCAATACCTTCTCCGGCGTCACGGGGAAATGCGCCTGCCGCTTGTATAATGCTCCCAAGTTCAAACAGACTGCCTACCATGACCAATACGACCCATTTCGGATACAAAACAGTTGCAGAAGACGACAAAGTGCGCGAAGTCGCCAAGGTGTTCCATTCCGTCGCTGCCAAATACGACGTGATGAACGACTTGATGTCGGGCGGGCTGCACCGTCTGTGGAAGACGTTCACCATTGCCAACGCGGGCGTGCGCCCCGGTTTCAAGGTACTCGACATCGCCGGCGGCACGGGCGACCTGTCGAAGGCCTTCGCCAAGCAGGCGGGTCCTACCGGTGAAGTCTGGTTGACCGATATCAATGAATCGATGTTGCGCGTGGGCCGCGACCGCCTCTTGAATCGCGGCTTGCTCACCCCCACCTTGTTGTGTGACGCGGAAAAACTGCCATTCCCCGATAATTATTTCGACCGTGTCAGCGTGGCCTTTGGCTTGCGCAACATGACGCACAAGGATGTGGCGCTGGCGGAAATGCGCCGCGTGCTGAAACCGGGCGGCAAGTTGCTGGTGCTGGAGTTTTCCAAGGTGGCAGCGCCCCTGCAAAAGCCGTACGACCTGTATTCGTTCTCGGTTTTGCCGTGGTTCGGGCAGAAAATCGCCGGCGACGCGGAAAGCTACCGCTACCTGGCAGAATCGATCCGCATGCACCCGGACCAGGAAACCTTGAAGACCATGATGGAAACAGCGGGCCTGGAACGCGTGCAGTACTACAATTTGACGGCAGGCATTGCCGCTTTGCACACCGGTATCAAGATGTAATGCATCAACGTTGGTGATTTTAGGAGATGGAATGAAATTGAAGAAATTTATGGTCGGCATGATGCTGGCCGCGACCACGGTATCCATGCTGGGCGAGGCGCTGGCCCGTCCCATGGGCGGTGGCCGTTCGTTTGGCCGCCAGTCGCAAAACGTGGGCCGCCAGGCGCCCGCACCGGCACCAACCCCGGCACCGGCCGCCGCGCCACGCCAGGCGCAACCTGCGCCGGCTCCCACACCGGCCCCTGCCGCCAAGGCACCAAGCCGTTGGAAGGGTTTATTGGGCGGCGCCTTGCTCGGTCTGGGCCTGGGCGCCTTGCTGTCGCATTTTGGCCTGGGCGGCGCCTTGGCCAGCATGATCAGCACCCTGCTGATGGTGGCTTTGCTGGCCGGCGTAGCCTTCTTTATCTACCGCATGGTGCGCGGCAAGCGTGACAGCAATGCCGGCGGTAATGCGCCGTTCGCGGGTTTTGGCGGCAACCAGCCTGCGCCAGCAGGCAACGTGCCTGACATCGGTTCGCGCATCCCGCCGCTGCCGCCGTTGCAGCCTGTCTCGTCTGGCGTAGGCCTGGACAAGCCGGCCCCGGCTGCCGCGCCATGGGGCGTACCAGGCGACTTCGACAAGGATGCCTTCCTGCGCCACGCGAAAAGCAATTTCATTCGCCTGCAAGCGGCCTGGGACAAGGCGGACGTCAACGATATCCGTGAATTCACGTCGCCGGAAGTGTATGCGGAATTGCGCATGCAAATCCAGGAACGGGGCGCGCAGCCGGACTTTACGGATGTCGTCACCATCGATGCCGAACTGTTGGGCATCGAGACGAGCGTCAACGATTACCTGGCCAGCGTAAAGTTTACGGGCCTGATCCGTTCGGCGCCGGGCGCCGCGGCCGAACCGTTCGCGGAAGTATGGAATATGTCGAAACCCGTCAGCGGCAATAGCGGCTGGGTCCTGGCAGGCATCCAGCAATTGAATTAATTGTAAAAACTTGCTGAATACTGGCTTAAGTCCATGCGGAATGCATGATGCTTAACAGATATTTCCTGCTGAACTGGTAAGATCGAAACCGCCCACGTTGTTTTACGGGCGGTTTTTTCTTTTTAGGGGCGCGAAGCGCGCAACATGATGGCACCACTTTCCGATCTCTCCCTGATGACGCCCGTCATCGCGACACTCAACCACTTGCTGGCGCAAGAGCCGTGGGCGCGCCAGCAGCTGGCCGTGCACGCCGGCAAGCTGGCCTGCATCGACACGGGCGCCGTGGCCTTGCGCCTGCGCGTCGACAGCGCAGGCATGCTGGAGGCGGCGCCTGCCGACATGCCGGCCAACGTCACCATCCGCGTGAAATTGTCCGATGTGCCGCTGATCCTGCAAAACCGCGAGCGGGCGTTTTCGTATGTGAAAATCGAAGGCGATGCGGAGTTTGCCAATGCGATTTCGCAATTGAGCAAGGGCTTGCGCTGGGAAGCCGAGCACGACCTGGAAAAAGTCGTCGGGCCCATGCTGGCCACGCGCCTCGTTTCCGGCGCGAAAGATGCGGCCGCCTTTGTGCGCACGGGCCAGCAAAAGCTGGCGGAAAATGTGGCTGAATATTTTCTCGACGAACAGCCCATGCTGATCCGTCCTTCTACCTTGCAAGAGTATTCTGCTGGCGTGACGCGTGTGCGCGATGACGTCGAACGCCTGGCCAAGCGCCTTGCCCGGTTGGAAAAGGCGGCCGCCGCCGTCCAGCCGCAGTCCTCCTCACCGGATTTGTCTACATGATATTGAAATTTCTGCGCCTGTTTAAAATCATCCGTGTTTCCATCAAGTACGGTCTGGATGAGATAGCGATTTCTGGTCTGCAAGTTCCCCGCACCGCCAAATTGATCGACACCCTGATTTTCTGGCGCGACCTGTCGTCGCCACGGGGCTTGCGCCTGCGCCTGGCGCTGGAAGAGCTGGGCCCGATTTTCGTCAAATTCGGCCAGGTGCTGTCGACCCGGCGCGACTTGATGCCGCTCGACATCGCGGAAGAACTGGCGCGTCTGCAAGACCGGGTGCCGCCGTTCGATTCCGACCTGGCCATTGCGCAAATCACCAAGTCGCTGGGCGCGCATCCGGATCAGTTATTTGCCCGCTTCGAGCGCGAGCCGGTGGCGTCCGCCTCGATTGCCCAGGTGCACTTCGCCACCTTGAAAGACGGCCGTGAAGTTGCCGTGAAAGTCTTGCGTCCAGGCATGAAAAAGCTGATCGACGAAGACGTGGCCCTGATGCACATCGCCGCCGACTGGACCAGCCGCCTGTGGGCCGACAGCAAGCGCCTGAAACCGAAAGAAGTGGTGGGCGAGTTCGACAAATACCTGCACGACGAGCTGGACCTGATGCGCGAGGCGGCCAACGCGAGCCAGCTGCGCCGCAACTTCGCCAACTCGGACTTATTGCTGGTGCCGGAAATGCACTGGGATTACTGCTCCAGCAGCGTTATCGTCATGGAACGCATGTATGGCATCCCCGTGTCGCAGACTGAGCGCCTGGTGGCGGCCGGCGTGGATTTGCGTAAACTCTCCAGCGATGGTGTGGAGATTTTCTTCACGCAAGTGTTCCGCGATGGCTTTTTCCATGCGGACATGCATCCGGGCAATATTCTCGTGTCGATCGCGCCAGAATCGTTCGGCCGCTATATCGCGCTCGATTTCGGCATCGTCGGTACCTTGAACGACTACGACAAAGATTATTTGTCGCAAAACTTCCTCGCCTTCTTCCGCCGCGACTACAAGCGCGTGGCGGAGGCGCATATCGAGTCGGGCTGGGCGCCGAAAGACACGCGCGTCGATGAGCTGGAAGCGGCCGTGCGCGCCTGCTGCGAGCCGATCTTCGACCGTCCGCTGAAAGATATTTCTTTTGGGCAAGTCTTGCTGCGCCTGTTCCAGACCTCGCGCCGCTTCAACGTGGAAGTGCAGCCGCAGCTGGTGCTGCTGCAAAAGACCCTGCTCAATATCGAAGGCCTGGGCCGCCAGCTGGACCCGGAACTGGACCTGTGGCAAACGGCCAAGCCGTATCTGGAAAAATGGATGAGCAACCAGGTGGGGCCGCAAGGCTTCATGGAGCGCCTGCGCGCCGAGGCGCCCCGCTATGCGCACATTTTCCCGCAACTGCCGCGCTTGCTGCACCAGGCCTTGACGGTGCATGGCGAGCCGCGCGAAAACGATGTGGAACTGATGAAAACCTTGCTGGCAGAGCAACGCCAGACGAACCGCTTGCTGAGCTTTATCGTGTACTTCGTGGGTGCCTTTGCCCTCGGTGCGCTGGGCTTGCAAGTGTTCATGCGCTGGCATCAACTGCCGTTTTAAAGGCTGAGGACGTAAGTGATGGCTGACTTTCAAACCCGCGATCCGCTCTCGCCCGCTTTCTGGGACGAGCGTTTCGAGAAGCAATTTACGCCCTGGGACCAGGGCGGCGTGCCGTCGCGCCTGCGCAGCTTCGTTGCCGGCAGCCCGGCGCCGCTGCGCTGCCTGATTCCCGGCTGCGGCTCAGCCTATGAACTGGTCTTCATGCTCGATCACGGCTGGGATGCCACGGCCATCGACTTTTCACCGGCTGCCGTGGCCGCCGCGCGCGCTGTCGTCGGCGAACGGGCAGGGCAGGTGATGGAAGCCGATTTCTTTGCCTGGCAGCCCGCAGCGCCGCTGGACCTGATCTATGAACGGGCCTTCCTGTGCGCCATGCCGCGCGCCATGTGGCCGCAAGTGGCGGCCCGCTGGGCGCAGCTACTGGCGCCGGGCGCCATGCTGGCTGGTTACTTTTTCTTTGACGACAATGCCAAGGGACCGCCATTTGGTATTTCGCGTGAGAAACTGCAGGAATTGCTGGCGCCGCATTTCGACTGCCTGGCCGATGAAGCCGTCGATGATTCCATCGCCGTCTTCGCCGGCAAGGAGCGATGGATGAGCTGGCGCCGCCGGGCGGACTGAGGCGGGCGGGGCAATTTCTGCTGGGAGCAAAGGAAAAGCTTTATAATTCAGGGTTTTTGATGATTTTCTCGGAGTAGAGATGCCGATTTACGCTTACCGTTGTGACGAGTGTGGTTTTGCCAAGGACGTCTTGCAAAAGATCTCCGATCCAGTACTGACGGTGTGCCTGTCGTGCGGCAAGCCCAGTTTCAAGAAACAATTGACGGCCGCCGGTTTCCAATTGAAAGGCACTGGCTGGTACGCGACCGATTTCCGCGGCGGCACGGCGCCCACCACGGCCATTCCGACGGGCCCGGCCGATGGCGCCAAGCCTGCTGCAACCACCGAGAGCGCGCCTGCCGCGGCACCTGCGCCCGCCCCGGCTGCCGCTGCACCGAAAGCGGACTGAAAAGCGCGCCGCGCCGCTACGATCCCTTACTGAGAAACCGATGCGTAAATACTTTATTACCGGATTACTGATTTTGGTGCCCCTGGCCATTACGGCCTGGGTCCTGAATCTGGTGATCAGCACGATGGACCAGTCGCTATTGCTGGTGCCCGGCAGTAAGCAGCCCAGCGTCTGGTTCGGTCGCCAGATTCCCGCGCTGAGCACCATTCCCGGCCTGGGCACGGTATTGACGGTACTGATCGTCTTCTTCACGGGCTTGCTGACGAATAACCTGGTCGGTAATTATGTGGTGAAACTGTGGGAAAAATTGCTGCAACGCATACCCATCGTCAATTCCCTGTATTCGAGCGTCAAGCAAGTGTCGGATACCCTGTTTTCCCCGTCGGGCAATGCCTTCCGCAAGGCCGTGCTGGTGCCATATCCGCACCAGAACTCCTGGACCATCGCTTTCCTGACCGGCGTGCCGGGCGGCGATGCGGCGAACCACCTGGTGGGCGACTTTGTCAGTGTGTACGTGCCAACGACGCCGAATCCGACATCGGGCTTTTTCCTGATGATGAAACGCAGCGATGTCGTCGAACTCGACATGAGCGTCGATGCGGCGCTCAAATATATCGTCTCGATGGGCGTGGTGGCGCCTGCGGAAGTTGTTGCTGTACCGGCCCCGGCAGCCAAAGAATAAAGGCAGGCGTCCCACATGGGACGTGGCCGGATTGAACACTCACTAACCTGAACTGAGAATTTTATGTCTATGCGTACTGAATACTGCGGCCTCGTTACCGAAGCCATGCTGGGACAAACCGTGAGCCTGTGCGGCTGGGTACATCGCCGCCGCGACCACGGCAGCCTGATTTTTATCGACCTGCGCGACCGTGAAGGCCTGGTGCAAATCGTTTGCAACCCGGAACAAGCGGAGATGTTCAAGGTCGCCGAAGCCGTGCGTAACGAATTCTGCCTGCGCGTGACGGGCGTCGTGACCAACCGTATCGAAGGCACCATCAACAACAACCTGAAGTCGGGCAAGATCGAAGTGGTCTGCTCGGAGCTGGAAGTGCTGAACCCTTCCGTGCCCGTGCCGTTCCAGCTGGACGACGACAACCTGTCGGAAACGACGCGTCTGACGCACCGCGTGCTGGACCTGCGCCGCCCGCAAATGCAAAACAACCTGCGCCTGCGCTACAAGGTGACGATGGAAGTGCGCAAGTACCTCGACGCGCTGGGCTTCATCGACATCGAAACGCCGATGCTGACCAAGTCGACGCCAGAAGGCGCGCGCGATTACCTGGTGCCGTCGCGCGTCAACGCAGGCAGCTTCTTCGCCTTGCCGCAATCGCCACAGTTGTTCAAGCAACTGTTGATGGTCGCCAACTTCGATCGTTACTACCAGATTACCAAGTGCTTCCGCGACGAAGACTTGCGCGCTGACCGTCAGCCTGAATTCACGCAGATCGACTGCGAAACCTCGTTCCTGACGGAACAGGAAATCCGCGACCTGTTCGAAGACATGATCCGCGTCGTCTTCAAGAACACCTTGAACATCGACCTGCCGAACCCGTTCCCGGTGATGGATTTCGCCGAAGCGATGGGCCTGTACGGTTCCGACAAGCCGGACATGCGCGTCAAGCTGGCCTTCACGGACTTGACCGAAGTCATGAAGTCGGTCGAATTCAAGGTCTTCAACGGCGCCGCCAACATGAAAGGCGGCCGCGTGGTTGCCCTGCGCGTACCGCAAGGCGGCAGCATGCCCCGTTCGGAAATCGATGCCTACACGCAATTTGTTGCCATCTACGGCGCCAAGGGTCTCGCTTACATCAAGGTCAACGAGAAAGCCAAGGGTCCTGAAGGCTTGCAGTCGCCGATCGTCAAGTTCCTGCCGGCTGACGTGCTGGCCACGATCCTCGAGCAGACGGGCGCGCAAGACGGCGACCTGATCTTCTTCGGTGCGGACAAGGCCAAGGTCGTCAACGACGCTATCGGCGCGCTGCGCGTGAAAATCGGTCACAGCGAGTTCGGCAAGAAAGCCGGCCTGTTCGAAGACGTGTGGAAGCCATTGTGGGTGGTTGACTTCCCGATGTTCGAGCACGACGAAGAAGCGGACCGCTGGACGGCGACCCACCATCCATTCACGGCGCCAAAAGACGGCCATGAAGACATGCTGGAAAGCGATCCGGGCGCCTGCATCGCCAAGGCTTACGACATGGTCTTGAACGGATGGGAGCTGGGTGGCGGTTCGATCCGTATCCACCGCGAAGAAGTGCAAAGCAAGGTCTTCCGCGCACTGAAGATCGATGCCGAAGAAGCGCAGCTGAAATTCGGCTTCCTGCTCGACGCCCTGCAATACGGCGCGCCACCGCATGGCGGCCTGGCATTCGGCCTGGATCGTATCGTGACCATGATGACGGGTTCCGAATCGATCCGCGACGTGATCGCCTTCCCGAAAACCCAGCGCGCGCAAGACTTGCTGACCCATGCGCCGTCGGAAGTGGACGAGAAGCAACTGCGTGAACTGCACATCCGTCTGCGCAGCGCCGAGCCAAAAGTAGTGTAATGAAGCATGCGGCTGCCCAGGCGGCCGCTGTTTGATCCACTATGCAAAAAAAGGCGCTGTTGTGGCGCCTTTTTCATTGTTGATATGACTCATAAAATTCCTGTTTCCGTGCTGGTCGTCATTCATACGGCTGACCTTGACGTCTTGCTGATCGAGCGCGCGGGCCAACCCGGTTTCTGGCAATCGGTGACGGGTTCCGTCGATGCCGTCGACGAACCGCTGCTGCAGACGGCCGCGCGCGAATTGGCGGAAGAGACCGGCATCGTTGCCGATGGCCATGACATCGTGCTGCGCGACTGGAACTTGTCGAATGTGTACGAGATCTATCCGATCTGGCGCCACCGCTATGCGCCCGGAGTGACGCGCAACACGGAACACGTGTTCAGCGTGCAAGTGCCGCGCGACATCGCCATCACCCTGAGCCCACGCGAGCACTTGCAGCACGCGTGGCTGCCTTACCTGGCGGCGGCCGACCGCTGTTTCTCATCTTCCAACGCGGAAGCGATTTTGCAATTGCCGGCCATGACGGGCCTGGCGCGCCCCACCTGATTTTTCCTAGAAAGCATTCCATGTTGAACTGGTTACATTTGACGACGCAGCAAAAACTGCTGGGCACCCTGGGCATCGTTTTTTGCCTGTGCTTTATCTTCCTGCTGTTCAGCTCTACGGTGCCTGGCCGCACGCCGCCGATCGGCATGCCGCTGATGGCGATCGGCTGGCTGCTGCATCCGGGCGCCTTTGCCAAGGGCAAGCGTACCGTGGCCTGGCGCGGCGCGCCGTTGCTGGTCAAAATCGTCTGGGCGGCCGGCATCACCGCGCTGCTCGTCAGCGTGACGGCGGGCGTGGGACGCATGCTGGCCTGATTGTGGGTTTTAGGTGCGCACGCGCACCTACTTCGGCGCCGTGCGGGGCCCGTCAGGGAGTAGAATCAATGCATGAAAATCCGCGTAGCAACTTATAATATACACAAGGGTGTCTCCTCCGTGCGGGGCTTGCCCAGGGTGCACGCATTGAAGCAGGCGATCGCTCTCTTCAATGCCGATGTCGTCTTTTTGCAGGAAGTGCAAGGCAAGCACGACCGCAATGCGGCCCGCTATGGCGCCGAGAAAAACGGCCACAAGCATTGGCCGGAAGCGTCGCAGCACGAGTTCTTTGCCGGCGCCGAACACCATTCCGCGTATGGCATGAATGCCGTGTATGACCATGGCCACCATGGCAACGCCTTGCTGAGCAAGTTTCCCATCGCCTCGCAAACCAACCACGACGTGTCTGACCATGCCTACGAGCAGCGCGGCATCCTGCACTGCGTGCTCCAGACGCCGCAGGCCGACGTGCACTGTTATGTCGTTCACCTGGGCCTGTTCGAATCGGGGCGGGGAAGGCAGACGCAGGCGCTGATCGACGCCGTCATGGAGTCGGCGCCGAATGGCGAGCCCGTCATCATTGCCGGCGACTTCAACGACTGGCGCAACACGCTCAGCGACAAGCTGCGCAATGCGCTCGGTGTGGTCGAGGTATTCGACCAGCGTGCGTCGAACTCGGCCCTGGGCGACCTGGTGCGCACCCTGGCGCGGCGCCAGACGAAAACGCCGATCCCCGTGCCGGCGCGCACCTTTCCCGCCGCCTTGCCGTGGTTCCGCCTGGACCGCATCTATGTGCGCGGTTTCCACGTGGAAGGCGCGCAAGTGATGCATGGCACCCTGTGGGCGAAATTGTCGGACCATGCGCCGATCGTTGCCGCTTTGAAACTCGCGTAGACTGCCGGCATGCGCACAGTCAATTTCATCGCCCACAACGACATCCAGCTGCTGTATTGCGGCACCGACTATTTTCCTGCCTTGATTGCGGCCATCGATGGCGCGCGCTCGGAAGTGTATTTTGAAACGTATATCTTTGCCGATGACGCCACGGGCACCCTGGTGCTCGATGCCCTGAAACGCGCCGCCGCGCGCGGCGTGCTGGTGTGCATGATCACGGACTGGTTCGGCACGGGCAACCGCCGGGTCAACGCCATGCATGCGCAGCTGGAAGCGGCGGGCGTGCACCACCGCATCTTCAACCCGTGGTTCCGGCGCGGCATCACGCGCACGCATCGCAAGATTTGCGTGGCCGACGGCGAAATTGCCCTGGTGGGCGGCATCAATATCAACGACGACATGTTTTGCGACTACGACCACAACATCAGCCTGGAAGCGCCGCGCTGGGACTTTGCCGTGCAGGTGAAGGGCCCGCTGGTCGACGCCATCCATGAAGAAGTGCAGGCGCAGTGGGCGCGGTTGGGGAAGATGAACCTGGTGCGGCGTATCAAGCTGTACCGCAAGATGCGCGTCGTCAGCAAGGAGCTGGCGAAGAACCCCGTGGTGGCCGGCTTTGTCGTGCGCGACAACCTGCGCAACCGCCGCACCATCCAGCGCGCCTACCTGCAGGCGCTGGGCCAGGCGCGCAAGAGCGTGATGCTGGCCAACCCGTATTTCGCGCCCGGGCACAAGCTGCGCCGCGCCCTGGCCCAGGCGGCCCAGCGGGGCGTCGACGTGGTGCTGTTGATCGGCGTGGGCGAATTCCGCATGCAAGATGCCGTGGCGCACTCGTTTTATCCGAAACTGCTGGCCGCCGGCGTCAAGATAGTCGAATACCGCAAGACGCAGCTGCATGCCAAGGTGGCCGTCGTCGACGATGACTGGGCGACGGTCGGTTCCAGTAATATTGACGCGCTGAGCCTGTTCCTCAACCAGGAAGCGAACGTCGTGATCAAGGACGTGGCGTTCGCGCAAAGCTTGCGCCAGCATATCGAGCAGGGCGTGGCCGACGGCATCGTGATTCACCAGGATGATTTCAAGCACATCGGCCGTTTCCGCCGGCTCGGTTATGAAGCGGCATTCCTCGCGTACCGGCTGGTGATGCGCATTTTTTCAGTAGGCAAGTACGCATGAACGAGATGACAATGGTCAGGCTGGACAAATGGCTGTGGGCGGCGCGTTTCTTCAAGACGCGCTCGCTGGCCAGCGAAGCTGTCGACACGGGGAAAGTCAAAGTGGGCGGTGAACGCGTAAAACCGGCGCGCAGCCTGCGCGTGGGCGATGAGCTGGCCATCGACAATGGCGCGGAGACGTGGGAAGTGGCCGTGCTGGGCCTGTCCGACAAGCGCGGCGCGGCACCCGTGGCGCGCCTGCTGTACGGGGAAACCCCGGCCAGCATCGCCCGCCGCGAGCAGCTGGCCGAGGAGCGCAAGCTGTTCCGCGAGCCAGGCACCACCATCAAGGGGCGGCCGACCAAGCGCGACCGCCGTCAACTGAGCAAGGCAGGCGACCTTTCCTGAGGTTCGCCGGGCTGGGATGGCAGGGGCGCGCGACGCTTTTGCCTCCCGAAATCGCGATAAACACGCAGCCAAAAAATGCTGCGCTGCACCAATAGAACGCCTGCTCTAAAGTTCCCGTTTGACTTTTACGTGGTAGTGGATAATAGTACGAGCGTTCGGATTTTTTCGGAGCGTGCTTTTTTTTACCCTCGCTTCAGTCCGCCAAATCGGCAACATCACTTTTAGAACGGTAATCTTGAATACTTCAGTCAAATTCATGCGCAAGGGCGAACTGACCCGTGCAGCCATCCTCGACGTGGCGCTGGACCTGTCCAGCCGCGACGGCCTGGAGGGCCTGACCATTGGGCTGCTTGCGGACAAAATGAACATGAGCAAGTCGGGTGTGTTTGCCCACTTTGGCTCGCGCGAAGACTTGCAGATGGAAGTGCTGAAGCTCTACCACTATCGTTTCGAGCAAGAAGTCTTTTTCCCCAGCATGAAAGAGCCACGCGGCATCCAGCGCTTGCAATCGATGTTTGCGCGCTGGGTCAAGCGGGTCAGCGTGGAAATCGCTTCCGGCTGTATCTATATCAGCGGCGCCGTCGAGTATGACGACCGTCCCGGTCCTATTCGTGAAGCCCTCGTGGCCATGGTGCGGGCCTGGCAGGGCGCGCTGTTGCGCTGTGTCGAGCAATCGATCGCCACGGGCGACCTGAAAGCGGACACGGACGCCCAGCAGTTGGTGTACGAGATGTATGGCCTGATCCTGGCCCTGCATCACGACGCGCGTTTCCTGCGCGTGCCGGGCAGCATCGAACGGGCGCAAGCGGGCTTTATTCGCCTGCTGGCGTCGTATCAGAATTCCGTCACAAGCAAATAAGCCATCAGGCAGTATCCGCAACAACGCATACGCAGTTCACAAGTACAACACTTTAGCTAATCGCCTTCAGGAGAAAATTATGGGTCAATACGTCGCGCCAATCCGGGATATGCAATTCGTCCTGCATGAGTTCCTGCAAGTGGAAGAAGAACTGAAGCAAATGCCGTCGTACGCCGACGTCGACGCCGACATCATCAACCAGGTACTGGAAGAGGGCGGCAAGTTCACTTCCGAAGTATTGTTCCCGCTGAATCACTCCGGCGACCGCGAAGGCTGCCACCACGATCCCGTCACGAAAAGCGTGACCACGCCTAAAGGTTTCAAGGAAGCCTACAAGCAGTACGTCGAAGGCGGCTGGGCGGCCTTGGCTTGCGATCCGGAATACGGCGGCCAGGGCTTGCCGGTCGTGCTGAACAATTCGTTCTATGAAATGCTGAACTCGTCGAACCAGGCCTGGTCCATGTACCCTGGCCTGTCGCACGGCGCCTACGAGTGCCTGAAGGAACACGGCACCGACCACCAGAAGGAAGTGTATCTGCCGAAACTGGTGTCGGGCGAATGGACGGGCACCATGTGCCTGACCGAACCGCACTGCGGCACCGACCTGGGCCTGCTGCGCTCGAAAGCGCTGCCTGAGGCGGACGGTTCCTGGACCATCACCGGCAACAAGATATTCATCTCGGCCGGCGAACATGACATGGCGGAAAACATCCTGCACCTGGTGCTGGCCCGCGTGCCGGACGCGCCGGAAGGCTCGAAAGGCATCTCGCTGTTCCTGGTACCGAAATTCCTGCCGAACGCGGATGGCACGGTCGGTGAACGCAACCCGATCACCTGCGGCGCCATCGAAGAAAAAATGGGCATCCACGGCAATTCGACCTGCCAGATGAACCTGGACGGCGCGAAAGGCTGGATCATCGGCCAGCCAAACAAGGGCCTGAACGCCATGTTCGTCTTCATGAACGCGGCCCGTCTTGGCGTGGGCATGCAGTCGCTGGGCCTGACGGAAATCGCCTACCAGAACGCGCTGATCTACGCCAAGGACCGCACGCAAATGCGTTCGCTGTCCGGCATCAAGAACCCGGAACTGCCGGCCGACCGCATCATTGTGCACCCTGACGTGCGCCGCATGCTGTTGACGGGCAAAGCCTACGCCGAAGGCGCGCGCGCTTTCACTTCCTACGTGGCGCTGCAGATCGACCGTGAACTGCACCACCCTGACGCCGACGTGCGCAAGGAAGCGGCCGACGAAGTGGCGCTGCTGACGCCCGTCATCAAGGCCTTCATCACCGATAACGCCTGGATCGCCACTTCGGACGCGATGCAAGTGTTCGGCGGCCACGGCTACATCTCGGAATGGGGCATGGAGCAGTATGTACGTGATGCACGCATCAACATGATCTACGAAGGCACGAACACGATCCAGTCGCTCGATCTGCTGGGCCGCAAGATCCTCGGTGACAACGGCGCCAAGCTGCGCAAGTTCGGCGAAAAGATCAAGGCTTTCGTCGAAGACAACGGCACCGATGAAGCGATGAGCGAATTCGTCACGCCACTGGGCGATTTGGGCGACAAAGTCACCAAGCTGACCATGGAAATCGGCATGAAGGCATTCCAGAATCCGGACGAAGTGGGCGCGGCATGCGTGCCTTACCTGCGCGTCGTCGGCCACATGATCTACAGCTACCTGTTCGCGCAGATGGCCAAGATCGCCCTCGAAAAAGAATCCAGCGGCGACAAGTTCTACACCGCCAAACTGGCTACCGCACGTTTCTACTTCGCCCGCTTGCAGCCTGAGACGGCAACCCTGATCCGTCAGGCGCGTTCCGGTTCGGCCAACCTGATGGCACTCGACGCAGACCTGTTCTAAGACTTGAGGAAAATATGACCAATTTCATCGTTAAAAAAGTAGCCGTCCTCGGCGCCGGCGTGATGGGCGCGCAGATCGCCGCCCACTGCATCAACGCGAAAGTGCCGGTCGTGCTGTTCGACCTGCCGGCCAAGGAAGGTCCGAAGAATGGCATCGTGCTGCGCGCCATCGAGAACCTGAAAAAGCTGTCGCCTGCCCCGCTGGGCAACAAGGATGACGCGGCGCTGATCCAGGTCGCCAACTACGAAGACAACCTGGACCTGCTGGCCGGTTGCGACCTGATCATCGAAGCCATCGCCGAGCGCATGGACTGGAAACATGACCTGTACCAGAAGGTGGCTCCGCACATCGGCCCGAACGCGATCTTCGCCTCGAATACCTCGGGCCTGTCGATCACCAAGCTGGCCGAAGGCTTCGACGCCGACCTGAAATCGCGCTACTGCGGCGTGCACTTCTTCAACCCGCCGCGCTATATGCACCTGGTCGAAATCATCCCGACCGAGTTTACCAAGCCGGAAATCGCCGACCAGCTGGAAGGCTTCCTGACCACCACCCTGGGCAAGGGCGTGGTTCGCGCCAAGGATACGCCGAACTTCATCGCCAACCGTGTGGGCGTGTTCGGCATCCTGGCCATCGTGCACGAAGCCGAGAAATTCGGCCTGTCCGTGGACGTCGTCGATGACTTGACGGGCGCCAAGCTGGGCCGCGCCAAGTCGGGCACCTTCCGCACGGCGGACGTGGTTGGCCTGGACACCATGGGCCATGTGATCAAGACCATGCAGGACTACCTGCCGAACGATCCGTTCGCCGCCGTCTACAAGACGCCGGCCGTACTTGCGCAGCTGGTGGAAAAAGGCGCGCTGGGCCAGAAGAGCGGCGCGGGCTTCTACAAGAAAGTCGGCAAGGAGATCCAGCGTCTGGACTTCGCTACCGGTGAATACGTGGCCGGCGGCGCCAAGGCAGCCGACATCATCGCCCGCATCCTGAAGGAAAAGGATCCGGTCAAGAAGATGAAGGCGCTGCGCGAATCGACGAATCCGCAAGGCCAGTTCCTGTGGGCGATCTTCCGCGACGCTTTCCACTACATCGCCATCCACCTGGATACCGTGGCCGACAATGCGCGCGACATCGACTTCGCCATGCGCTGGGGCTTCGGCTGGAACGTCGGTCCGTTTGAAACGTGGCAGGCATCGAACTGGCTGCAAGTGGCCAACTGGGTCAAGGAAGACATCGACGCCGGCCACGCGCTGTGCAACGCGCCGCTGCCAGCCTGGGTCTTCGAAGGCCCGGTTGCTGAAAAAGGCGGCGTGCATACGCCGGAAGGTTCGTACTCCGCCGTGTCGAACAGCTTCGTGCCGCGTTCGACCTTGTCCGTGTACGACCGCCAGCCATTCCGCGCGCCAGTCCTGGGCAGCGGCGCCATCGACGGCAAGACCGCCGGCACCACCGTCTTCGAAGACGAATCCGTGCGCGTCTGGCATACGGGCGACGACGTCCTGATCATCTCGTTCAAGACCAAGATGCACGTGATCGGCGAAGGTGTCATCAACGGCCTGAAACTGGCGCTGGCCGAAGCCGAGAAGAACTTCAAGGGCTTGGTGATCTGGCACGCGGACGCAGCCGAAGGCGGCGCGTTCTCGGCCGGCGCCGACCTGCAATCGGCCTTGCCGGCGTTCATGCAAGGTGGCGTGAAAGCCGTCGATCCGATCATCGCCGAACTGCAGAACACCTTCATGTCGCTGAAATACGCGAACGTGCCGGTCATCGCCGCGGTCGCTGGCCTGGCACTGGGCGGCGGTTGCGAGCTGGCGCTGCATGCATCGAAGCGCGTGGCCTCGATCGAGTCGTACATCGGCCTGGTGGAAGTGGGCGTTGGCCTGATTCCAGCCGGCGGCGGCTTGAAGGAAGCGGCGCAGCGCGCCTACAAGGAAGCCAAGGGTAACGACATCCTGCAATTTCTGAAAACGGGCTTCACCAATGCGGCCACCGCCAACGTGTCGAAATCGGCGCTGGAAGCGAAAAAAATGGGCTACCTGAAGGAAGACGACGTGATCGTGTTCAACGCCTACGAGCTGCTGCACGTGGCCAAGGTCGAAGCGCGCGCCATGTTCGACGCGGGCTTCCGTCCAGCGCTCCCTTCGCTGATCCAGGTGACGGGCCGTTACGGCTGGGGCACCATCAAGGCGCAGCTGGTCAACATGCGCGACGGCGGCTTCATTTCGGCGCACGATTTCAAGCTGGGCGAGATGATCGCCGAGATCGTATCGGGCGGTGACGTGGACCAGGGCAGCTTCGTCAGCGAACAGTGGCTGCTGGATATGGAACGCAAGGCATTCCTGGAGCTGTTGAACCATCCGAAAACCCAGGAACGGATCATGGGCATGATGCAAACCGGTAAGCCGGTACGCAACTAAGCCTGACGTCGATGACGATCCTGTCCATTATTTTTAAAGTATTGCTGCGCGTGAGGCCAAGCATGGTGTATGACCGTATCAAACAACAGATGATGGACACCTTGCCCTTCGTGCGGCTGCTGGGGATCAGCATCGACGACATCGGCGCCGGCACCTCGAAGGTGTCGATGCCGGAAGATCCAAAACTGAATAATCACCTGGGCACGCAGCATGCGGGCGCCTTATTTACCCTGGCCGAAACGGCTTCCGGCGCGGCCATGGCTGGCGGCTTCGCCGAGCTCATTATGGGCTTGCGCCCGGTGGCCAAGGAGTCGCGCATCCAGTACCAGAAGGTGGCCCGGGGCGCGACGCGCGCCGAAGGCCGGGTACCGGGCGACCTGGCTGCCTTGAAGGCGCAGCTGGCGCAGGACGGCAAGGTGGCGTTTCCCGTGGAAGTCGATATTTTCGATTCCGAAGGCACGCTGGCGGCACAGGTGACGGTGGACTGGTATTTGTCGCAGAAGCGATAGGCCAGCATCCCGGACATTCGACAGAACACGAACCTCGTTCAACATCTTTGAAAGCATAAAATGAGCAAACAACTTCAAGACGCGTACATCGTCTCTGCAACCCGCACCCCGATCGGCAAGGCGCCGCGCGGCATGTTCAGAAACACCCGCCCGGACGACCTGCTGGTGCGCGTGCTGCAATCGGCCCTGGCGCAAGCGCCTGGCCTCGACCCGGCGCTGATCACCGACGCCATCATCGGCTGCTCGTTCCCGGAAGCGGAGCAGGGCTTCAATATCGCGCGTAACTCGGTGCTGCTGGCCGGCTTGCCGAAAACCGTCGGCGGCGTCACCGTCAACCGTTACTGCGCTTCGGGCATCACGGCCATCGCCATGGCGGCCGACCGCATCCGCGTGGGCGAAGCCGACGTGATGATCGCCGGCGGCATCGAATCGATGTCGATGGTGCCGATGATGGGCCACCACCCATCGATGAACCTGGACATGTTCAGCGACGAGAATATCGGCATGGCTTACGGCATGGGCCTGACGGCTGAAAAAGTGGCGCAGCAATGGAAAGTGTCGCGCGAACAGCAGGATGCGTTCTCCGTTGAATCGCACCGCCGCGCCATCGCCGCGCAGCAAGCCGGCTTCTTCAAGGCGGAAACGACGCCCGTGGAAATCATCACGCGCACGCCGAACCTGGCTACCGGCCAGGTCGACGTGAGCCGCCGCACCGTCGATACCGACGAAGGCGCGCGTGCCGATTCGTCGATGGAGTCGCTGGCAAAACTGAAGCCGGTCTTCGCCGCCAAGGGCACCGTCACGGCCGCCAACAGCTCGCAGATGTCCGACGGCGCCGGCGCGCTGCTGATCGTCAGCGAAAAAATCCTGCGCGAGCACAACCTGACCCCGCTGGCGAAATTCTCGTCGTTCGCCGTGCGCGGCGTGCCGCCGGAAATCATGGGCATCGGTCCTAAATTCGCCATTCCGGCAGCGTGCGCCGCCGCCGGCATCACGCAAGATCAGCTGGACTGGATCGAGCTGAACGAAGCGTTTGCCGCGCAAGCCTTGGCCGTCATCGGCGACCTGGGCCTGGACCCATCGAAGGTCAACCCGATGGGCGGCGCGATCGCCCTGGGCCACCCGCTGGGCGCCACCGGTGCCATCCGCGCCGCGACCGTGATCCACGCACTGCAGCGCACCAAGCAGAAGTACGGCATGGTCACCATGTGCGTGGGCGCCGGCATGGGTGCAGCAGGAATCTTCGAGCGCGTCTGATCTGCCGGGCGTCGTGACGTAAGAGGTCAGATTAGGTTGGTCAAACTTGGGCGCTGGGGATACCTCGGCGCCCTTTATCTTTTTGGAGACGACATGGATATTTTGTGCAGCAAGAGCGAGGGCATTCTGACCCTGGAATTCAACCGCCTGGAACGCAAGAATGCGATCACGGGCGCCATGTACCAGACCCTGGCCGATGCACTGGTAGCGGCCGAGACGGACGACGACGTGCGCGCCATCCTGATCTGCGGCAAGCGCGAGATTTTCACGGCCGGCAACGACCTCGACGACTTCATGAAGACGGCGCGCCCGAAGGATGGCTCGCTCGACCATGACCGTCCCGTGTTCCAGTTCATGCGCGCCCTGTACGGCAGCAGCAAGCCCGTGGTGGCGGCCGTCTCCGGCCCGGCCATCGGCATCGGCACGACTATGTTGATGCACTGCGACCTGGTCTACGCGGCCGACAATGCCAGCTTCTCGATGCCGTTCACGCAACTGGGCCTGTGCCCGGAATTCGGCTCCAGCCTGCTGCTCACGCAACTGGCCGGCTACCCGCGCGCGGCGGAAAAACTGATGCTGGGCGAAGCGTTCCCGGCCAGCGAAGCGCTGGAAATGGGCCTGGTCTCGAAAGTCGTGCCCCTGTACGACCTGATGACCTTCGCGCAAGGCCAGGCCGCCAAGCTGGTAGCCCTGCCGGCCGCCTCCATCCGCGCCACCAAGCGCCTGATGAAGCAAAGCCGCATGGAACCGATGAAGGCGGCCATCGCCGAGGAAAACAAACTGTTCAGCGCCATGCTGGGCGGCGCCGAAGCGAAGGAAGCGTTTACGGCCTTCTTTGAAAAGCGCAAGCCGGATTTCAAGAAGTTTGCCTAAGCTGACTGCCTGGGTCAGCCCCCCCTAGCCGTGAGAGCAAACCTCTGCGTTAGCGGCCTCGAGGGTCTGACCCCAACATTTTCTTCCGGGTTCAATTTAATCTAGACGACTGGTCTAATTGTGCTACAATGCCTCGCATGAAAGCTGAATACACCGACGTGCGCCAGCACATTATCGACCAGGGCAAGGCCATCATCACGCGCAAGGGTTTTGCCGGGGTGGGGCTGAACGAGATCCTGTCGTCTGCAGATGTGCCCAAGGGCTCGTTCTACCATTACTTCAAGTCCAAGGAATTGTTTGGTGTAGCGATGCTGGAAGATTACGTCACCGGCTACCTGGCGGAAATGGAGCTCGTGCTGAGCCAGCCCGGCCAGAACGCGGCGCAGTCGCTGATGGCGTATTGGGCCAGTTGGACCAGCGAGAGCCTCGATGGCAGCGGTTGCGACTGCCGTTGCCTGGTGGTCAAGCTCAGCAGCGAAGTGGCGGATATGTCGGAACCGATGCGCGTGGCGCTGCTCGATGGCACCCACCGCATCATCGCCAGGCTGGCGCTGGCCATCGCGCGGGGCAGGGTGGACGATACCCTGCCATCGGTGGCCGATCCGGCGCAGATGGCTGCCACCTTGTACCAGCTGTGGCTGGGCGCGGCGATGCTGACCAAGCTGCGGCGCGACGCCAGCGCCTTGCAAACGGCATGGCGGGCGACGCTGTCCATGCTGCAGTTGCCGCCGGATCAATAAGGACGCTAGGTACGCGGATGGCAAACGTCCGCGTTTTTTTGAATTTTACTCTAGACGACCAGTCTAATAATAAGGGAGCAGCAGCATGAAGAATTTTGAATTCCATAATCCAACGAAGATTGTGTTCGGTGCCGACACGGTCGCCAAATTGTCCACGCTGGTGCCGCACGATGCGCGCGTGCTGATTTTGTACGGCGGCGCCAGCGCGGAAAAGACGGGCACTTTGGCCGAGGTGCGCGCCGCGCTTGCGCTGGGCCAGCGCAGCGTGCAGGAGTTTGGCGGCATCGAACCCAATCCCAGCTATGAAACCCTGATGCGCGCCGTCGCTCAGGTGCGCAGCGAAAAGCTGGACTTCCTGCTGGCCGTCGGCGGCGGCTCCGTGATCGACGGCACCAAGTTCGTTGCCGCGGCCGCCCTGTACGACGGCGAGCCGTGGGAAATCGCCGAGCGCGGCGGCGCCAATGTGCAGCGCGCCCTGCCGTTCGGCACGGTGCTGACCTTGCCGGCCACGGGATCGGAAATGAACAGCGGCGGCGTGGTGACGAAAAAAGCCACGCATGACAAGCTGAGTTTTCGCAATCCGCTGCTGTACCCGCAGTTTTCCGTGCTCGACCCGAGCAAAACCTTTACCTTGCCGGCCACGCAGGTGGCCAATGGCCTGGTCGACGCCTTTGTCCACACGACGGAACAGTATCTGACCTATCCGGTGCAGGCGAAGGTGCAGGACCGCTTTGCCGAAGGCTTGCTGCAAACCCTGGTCGAGATCGCGCCGCAGGCCATCGCCTCGCCCGACGATTACGATACCCGCGCCAATCTGATGTGGACGGCCGCCCTGGCCCTGAATGGCCTGATCGGCGCCGGCGTGCCGCAGGATTGGGCCACCCACATGATCGGCCACGAATTGACGGCCCTGTACGACATCGACCATGCGCGCACCCTGGCCCTGGTGTTGCCGGCTCTGCTGGACGTACAGCGCGAGCAGAAACGCGGCAAATTGCTACAGTATGGCGAACGTGTCTGGAACATCACCAGCGGCAGCGACGACGAGCGCATCGATACTGCCATCGCGCGAACCCGCGCCTTCTTCGAAGGCCTGGGCATCCCGACCCGTTTGTCGGCCTATCAGCTGGGCCAGGAAGCGGTGGAAGCGGTACTGACGCAACTGGAAGCACATGGCATGACCTCCCTCGGCGAACACCGCGATATCGACCTCGCGCGCAGCCGCCGTATCCTCGAAGCAGCACTGTAACCCTGACATAAAAGGAAACAACATGAACATCCTGATGGTACTGACCTCGCACGATCAACTGGGCGACACTGGCAAGAAAACCGGCTTCTGGCTGGAAGAATTCGCCGCGCCCTACTATGCGCTGCAAGAAGCGGGCGCGAAGCTGACGGTCGTCTCGCCGCTGGGCGGCCAGCCGCCGCTCGACCCGAAAAGCGACGAGCCGGATTCGCAAACGGACGCCACGCGCCGCTTCAAGCAGGACGCCGATGCGCAAGCCGTGCTGGCCAACACAGGCAAGCTGGCCGACGTGAAGGCGGCCGACTTTGACGCCGTGTTTTACCCGGGCGGCCATGGCCCGCTGTGGGACCTTGCCGAAGACCGGCACTCGATCACGCTGATCGAACAGATGATTGCCGCCGGCAAGCCCGTTGCCGCCGTCTGCCACGCACCGGGCGTGCTGCGCCACGTGAAGGCTGTCGATGGCGCGCCGCTGGTGCGTGGCAAGCAAGTGACAGGCTTTACGAATACCGAGGAAGACGCCGTCGGCTTGACGGCCATCGTGCCTTTCCTGGTCGAGGACATGCTCAAGGAAAATGGCGGCGTCTACTCGAAGCTGGGCGACTGGCAGCCGTACGCCGTCACCGATGGCTTGCTGGTCACGGGCCAGAATCCCGCATCGTCGGAAGCGGCCGCCCAGGCGCTGCTCAAGCTGCTGGCCTGATGCCAGGGTAGGGCGTCCGGCCGCTGGTCGTCACACGGCATTGTGTGTGGCGACCATGCCCGCCAGGATCAGGCTGACCGAGGCGTGCCATTGCGTCTCGCTGGCCGGCCTGCCGGCCAGCGCATAGCCGTGCAGGAAATCGACGAGCGCATCATGCCCGCGCAGCCGGGATTTTTTATTCAGCGCGAGACCCTCGACGGCAAGCTCGAACAGGGCCGTAAACCGCTCGGCCACATCGGCTTGCGTCACCAGCCCGCGCGCCATCAGGCGCACGAAATATGGCGTGGCGCTGACCAGTTCCAGGTACAGCGCGCACAGCGCGAGCAGGCGTCGTGGCGCTGCCTGGCGCCGCGTGAATGGCGGCTGCTGCGGATCGAGCGCGGCAAAACGCTGCACCATCAACGCTTGCAATAATTCCTCTTTCCCGGCGTAGTAGTGATACAGGGCCATGGCATCGACGCCCAGGCTGTGCGCCAGCGCGCGCATGGAGAACGCTTCGCCTTTTTCTTCCAGCAGGGCCAGGGCCGCCTGCAGGATGCTGGCGTTGTCCAGCGCGGGCGCGGCGCGACGCGGACGCCCGGCGCGGCGCACGGGAGATGCCACGGCTTGAAGTTTTGGGGTTTTCATGGGCATAATTCTACACCGTAGAATTAAATCAAGGAGCATCCATGCAAAAAACTTTCGTCAGCGTTTTTCTCGGCATCAGCCTCGATGGCTGCATCGCGGGAGAAAACGGCGACCTGTCCTGGCTGACCGAACTGGCGCCCGACTCGCCCGACGCCACCGGCTACACGGCCTTGATGGAGCAGGTCGATACCCTGCTGATCGGGCGCACCACGTATGACGCCGTGCTGGGTTTTGAGCCGTGGCCGTATGCGGGCAAGCGCGTGGTGGTCCTGAGCCGCCGCGACTTCGCGCCGCGCCATGGCGAGCAGCGCCGCGCAGGCAGCGTGCGGGCAGTGCTGGAGGGACTGGCAGAGGAGGGGTGCCGTCACGTGTATCTCGATGGCGGCGCCGTCATCCGTGCCGGTTTGCGCGAGGGCGTCATCGACAGCCTGACCCTGTCCGTGCTGCCCGTGGTGCTGGGCAAGGGCGTGCGCCTGTTCGAGGACGGCTTGCCGCGCAGCGACTGGCGCCTGGACCACACGCGCCAGTTGCCGAGTGGCGTGGTGCAGCTACGCTATCGCAAAAACTAGCCAGCGCTGGCCAGGTCGACGATGAAGCCTGTGTCAAAACGTTCGTTTTCCGGCGTGCCGTCCGGCCGCTTGTAGCCGCAGGGGTTGCACACGACGCGGCAGTCCTGGATGCGGTAGTCGAGCGAGGCGTGCATGTGGCCATGCACCCACAGGTCGGCCTGCGCCACCAGCGCGTCCAGCTGCGAGGCGAAGGCGGGCGAGCCGAGATTGGTCGCGTATTGCTCTTCCACCGACTGCATCGATGGCGCCATGTGCGTGATGACGACCGTCTTGCCATCGAACGGTTGCGCCAGTTGCTGTTCCAGCCAGGCGCGATGCTGCGCGTGCAGCTGCGCCGTGTCGGCCGCGCACAAGAGACGCGGCGTGTCGCCGCCCGTGCTGATGCGCTTGTAGTCGGGCATGTAGCTTTGCGCCGCGTTCAAGGCTTCCTCGTACCTGTCGGCGCCGAAGAGTAAAAAATCCGTCCACAGCGTGATGCCGAGAAAACGCACGCCGTTCAAGACCACGGCGTCGCCGTCGAGCAATCGGATGTTGGCGCCCTGTGTATTCGCGCTGGCGCAGGCGTCGCGCACGGCGTCCTGCATGTGTTCGAGCTGGTGGCCATAACCCTCGTGGTTGCCATGTACGTACAGCACGGGCAGGGCGCCGAAGGTGCGCGCGGCCCACGCGATGGCATTGTTGCCCGTGTCGATGTCGCCGGCCAGGATCACCACGTCGGGACGGCAGGCGGCAAGGTCGATGGCGGGCGTGTCGTCACCCCAGACTTCCAGGTGCAGGTCGGACAGGATCAGCAAACGCATGGCAGGAGGCGCGGCATGGCGCACGGCAGTGAATGGGCCTCTATCGTAGCGCAAGTCGCCACGCCCGTCTGCTTGACCGCGCGCGGGGGCGACGTTACCCTGTGGCATCGATTACCGCACACTCATTACTGGAGCCGCATGCCGCCTTTCTTCCTTTCCAAGACCTTGCTCAGCATCGCGCTGGCCGCCATGGCGCTGCCGTTTTCCGCGCATGCCGCCACGCCCGCCGTCGATCCCTTGACGCAGCCGATTGCCTCGCCGTATGCGGCGCAATGGAACCGCCCGCAGCAGCCGGCGCGCATCCACGGCGACACGTATTACGTGGGCGTGGGCGGCTTGAGCGTGGTGCTGATCGACACGCGCGAAGGTTTGATCCTGATCGATGGCGCGCTGCCGCAATCGGTGGCCGCCATCAAGGAACATATCCTCGAGCTGGGCTTTCGCCTGGAAGACATCAAGTTCATCCTGAATACGGAAGCGCATTTCGACCATTCGGGCGGCATCGCCGCCCTGGCCCGCGACAGCGGCGCGCAAGTGGTCGCCAGCCCGCTGGGTGCGCAGGCGCTGCGCGCGGGTTCGGTGCTCGCCATGGACCCGCAAGCGGGCGAAATCGACCCCATGCCGGCCGTGGAAAACGTGCGCGAGATCGCCGATGGCGAAACCTTGCAACTGGGCGACGTGACCGTCACGGCGCGCTACACGCCTGGCCATACGCCGGGCAGCACCAGCTGGACCTGGGTGTCGTGCGAGGATGCGGAGCGTCAGGACTGCCTGAACGTGGTGTTCGGCGCCAGCCTCACGCCGGTGGCGGCCGACGATTTTCACTACCTGGGCGATGAACGCCATGCGGACCTGACGCCGGCCTTCCGCCGCGTCATGCAGGACTTCGCCAAACTGCCGTGCGACATCCTGATCTCGGCCCACCCCGACCACTCGGGCGGCGATCGCAAGCTGACGCAGTTGCTGGAAGGCGTCGCGCCGAATCCCTTCATCGATGCGCAGGCGTGCAGCAACTACGCTGCCAAGAATGAAGCCAAGCTCGAAGCGCGCATCGCCAAGGAAAAAGCCATGGCTGGCGAGACTGCGACAAAATAACAACGTTGGCGCATGTGCCATGAAAAGCGGTTGACGCACTGCAGCATCCGGCGCAGAATCGTCATCCGCAGTGCAGATCAACCACACAAAAGAAAGGAAACCCATGTTCGAGCAGGCTGGCAGCAAGTTGACTTACCACTAGCCCCGCGCATGACGCTCGGGGCCAACGGCAGCATTGCCGATCCCGGGCCGGTGTCCTTCAAACCCCGGTGAGGAAACTCGCCGGGGTTTTTTGTTTTGCACGACTGGGTTGAAAGGAAACAGCATGAAAATCAAAGTAAAAGCCGCGCCCAAGCCGCGCAATCCGCTGGTGGCCGCCGCCAGGCTGCGCGGCGGCGCCGGCGCGCACCAGTCGGAAGTGTCGCCGCGCGTGGCGCGCCGGGCCGGCAAGCACCGCCTGCAGCAATGGCTGGCGGGCCGCCTCAAGGCTGACGATTAGCGGGCCGGCAGGTCAATGATGAAGTTCGGATCAAAAGCGGGATTTTGCGGCGCGCCGCTGCGCGTCTTGTAACCGCAGGGGTTAGCTACGACGCGGCACTGGTCGATGCGGTAGTCGCGCGAAGCATGGATATGACCATGCACCCACAGGTTCGCCCGCGCAGCCAGTTCGTCCAGGCGCGAGGCATAGGCGGGCGAACATCCTTCGCTGCCGTAGGCATCGTCGACCGACAGCAGCGACGGTGCCATGTGGCTGATGACGACGGTGCTGCCGTCGAATGGCTGCGCCAGTTCGCGCGTTAGCCACGCTTTTTGCTGCGCGTGGAACATGGCCGTATCGGCCGCACGCAGCTTGCGAAAGCCCATGTTGGCCAGGCGGATGCGCTTGTAGTCGTTCATGACGGCTTCCGCGTCGCGCATGGCCGCCTGGCGCGTGTCGTCGCCCAGCAGGCGGAAATCCGTCCACAGGGTGGCGCCCAGGAAGCGCACAGCGTGGCCTGCCTGGTCGGTGATGACGTGCGTGCCGCAGTCGAGGAAATGCACGTTCTGCGTGCTGGCGCAAGCCGCGTGGAGTTCCTGGCGCACCTTGTCGAGGTGGTGGCCATAGCCTTCGTGGTTGCCATGCACGTACAGCACGGGCAGTCCCGCGAATGCACTGGCGGCCCAGGCCACGGCGCGGGCGCCCGTGTCGATATCGCCGGCGAGGATCACGGCGTCGGGGCAGCTGAGCGCGAGGTCGCCCTGCGGCGCTTCGTCGCGCCATAACTCATGGTGCAGGTCCGACAGAATCAATAAACGCATGCGGCATCCAGGCGATTGGAGAGTACGCCATCGTACCTGAAAACCCTCACTCTTCCTCCAGCGCGGCGAAGCTGTGCGCCAGGTAGTCGAGCAGCGCGCGCACGGCAGGCAGCAGACCGCGCCGCGACGGGAACACGGCGTGGATGATTTCGCGCTGCGGCCGCCACTGCTCCATCAGCGGCAGCAGGCTGCCATCGGCCACCTGTTCCGTGATCATCATGGTCGGCAGCTGCACCACGCCCACGCCGGCCACGGCCGCGTCGCGCAGGGTCAGCATGTCGCCCGTGACGAAGCGCGGCACGTGGCGCAGCTGGGCGCGCGCGCCATCGGGGCCGTGCAAATCCCACTGGTAGTGCTGTTGCGGCGTGCCCAGGGCCAGGCTGGGCCAGTCGGACAGGTCGGCCGGCGCCTTCGGCAAGGCCGCGCCGGCGAACAGCAGCGGGCTGCCTACCATGCACTGGCCCCGTTCGGCCAGCACGCGCAATACCAGATCGCTGTCGGGTAGCGGAGGCGGACGCACGCGGATGGCCACGTCGATACCCTCGGCCACCAGGTCGACGCGGCGGTTGTTCGCTTCCAATAGCAGAGTCACTTGCGGATGCTCGCGCATGAAACCGGCCAGCATGGGGGCGACCAGCGAGTGCAGCAGAGCGATGGGGCAGGACAGGCGCACCGTGCCGCGCGGCGCCGCGCGCGTCAGTTCGATCGCTTCCTGCGCCGCCTCCGCCTCCACCAGCATGGCCTTGCAATGCTCGTAAAACGTCTGCCCCACATCGGTGACGGAAAAATGCCGCGTCGTGCGTTGCAGCAGGCGCGCGCCGAGCCGCTCTTCCAGCAGCGCGATGCGCCGGCTCAGTTTTGATTTCGGCATGCCCAGCGCGCGCCCGGCCGGCGCGAAACCACCATGGTCGACTACCTGCACAAAGTAATACAAGTCATTCAGGTCCTGCATGTCGCCTCCTTGATCGTTCTATTTATGGAACGCTGATGGCATATTTTACCGTCTACCGCCTTCATCGTTGCAAGCGTATTCTGTCTTCATCGTAATGCAAACCCCAACAGGAGATCGAGATGAACAAAGTCACAGGTATCTACAGCGCACCCCGCCAGCATTGGGTCGGCGACGGTTTCCCCGTGCGCTCGATGTTTTCGTATAACGGCCATGGCAAGCAGCTGAGCCCCTTCCTGCTGCTCGACTATGCCGGTCCTGCCGAATTTGCGCCCGGCACCCGTCCGCCCGGCGTCGGTTCGCATCCGCACCGCGGCTTTGAAACGGTGACCATCGTCTACAAGGGCGAAGTGGCGCACCGCGATTCGACGGGCCAGGGCGGCGTGATCGGCCCCGGCGACGTGCAGTGGATGACGGCCGGCGCCGGCATCCTGCATGAAGAGTTTCACTCGCCTGCCTTCACGCAGTCGGGCGGCACGCTGGAAATGGTGCAGCTGTGGGTGAACCTGCCGGCGAAAAACAAGATGACGGCGCCCGGCTACCAGGCCATCACCAGCGACACGATTCCCACAGTGGCGCTGCCCGATGATGCCGGTTCCGTGCGCGTGATCGCCGGCGACTTCGCTGGCCAGCATGGACCCGCCCGCACGTTCTCGCCGATGCAGGTGTGGGACATGCGCCTGGCCCAGGGCAAGCTGACGGAGCTGCCCGTGACCCGAGGCTGGAGCACGGCGCTGATCGTTTTGCACGGCACGGTGCTGGTCAATGGCGAGAGCGTGGTGCGCGAAGCGCAGATGGCGCTGTTCGAGCGCGATGGCGACAGCATCACCATCGAAGCGAACAACGACGCCGTGGTACTGCTGCTGAGCGGTGAGCCGATCGAGGAACCCATCGTCGGCCACGGTCCCTTCGTCATGAACACCGAGGCGGAAATCGCGCAGGCGTTCGAGGATTTCAACAGCGGCCGCTTCGCCCGTATCGCGACGTAATTTGTGCAGTGAATTTGTGTAGTACCCATGCCGCATCCCGCGGCATGGTTTTTCAGGAGACCACCATGAGCACCCCCGCCAACTTCCAAGGTTTGCCACCGATGATCGATCCCGACGATGCCGTCATGCTGCTGATCGACCACCAGAGCGGTTTGTTCCAGCTGGTGCGCGACATCGAGCAGCACGTGCTGCGCGGCCACGTCACGGCGCTGGCCAAGCTGTCGCGCCTGGCCAACATGCCGACTTTTACCACCGCGTCCGTGCCCGACGGTCCGAACGGCCCCTTGATCCCGGAAATCCACCATTTCAACCCGGACGCCGTCTACATCCCGCGCACGGGCCAGATCAACGCCTGGGACAATCCGGCCTGGGTCGAAGCCATCGAAAAGACGGGCCGCAAGACCCTGCTGATCGCCGGCACGCTCACCAGCGTGTGCATGGCCTTCCCGACCATCAGCGCGCTGGCGGCCGGCTACAAGGTGTTCGCCATCATCGATGCCTCGGGCAACTGGTCGAAGATGGCCACCGACATTACCATGGCGCGCGTGACGCAGGCGGGCGCCGTGCCGATCGACACGTACGCCGTGCTGGCTGAAGTGATGAGCACCTGGAACCGCGCCGACGCGATGGAATTCGCCGCCATCATGACCGACCATATCGTGCCGCCATACCGCGCCCTGATCGAAAGCTACGACAAGGCGCAGGGTGTGCAAAAGAATGGCCGCGAAACCAAGCTGGAAATCCTCGAAGCGGCCGGCAAGGGCTGACCGTCGCTACGGCGCTTCGTAGCTGTTGCGTATCGCCGCCAGCACGCCGCGCTGTTCCAGGTGCGTGATGGCGGCGTTCAGGCGCGCCAGGTCGCCGGCGCTGGTCGTGCGCGCATTGAGCATCAGGTGCACGGGGGCGCGCAGGACCAGGAAGGGCAGGGTGCGCAAGGCAACGCCCTGCAGGCGCGCTTCGTGGCGCACGGCCAGCACGTCGCCCAGCAGCAGGTCGGCGCGGCCCGCGTCAAGCATGCGCACGCCTTGCTGGAAACTGCCGAACGCATTCAGGCGGCCGGCCTTTTCCAGCGCCGGCCGGGCCGCCGCGTATTGCGCGCCATACCAGCCCACCTTGGGCGCCAGCAAGGTCGACTTGCCGCGCGCGAGCTGCGCGAAGCTGGCGATCTGCTGGTGGTTGCCGGGCGAGCCGGATTTGCTGAAGACGCCCACGGCTTCATCGCGGTACGAGAGGGAAAAGCGCGCATACGACTGGCGTTCCGGCGTCTCGGACGCGGCCAGCATCAGGTCCAGCCCCCCTTTCTGGAACAGCAGCTGGCGCCGCGCCGTGGGCAGCTCCGGCACGGTGACCAGGGTGCAGCGGGCTTCCTTGAAAATGGCCTTCAGCAATTCCAGGTCCAGGCCCGTATGGCGGCCCTGGGCATCGCGGTAGACATACGGCGGCCACTGCTCCAGCGCCATCGTCATGCGGCAAGCTACGGCGGGCAGGGCAGATACGCCGAGCACTGCCGCAAACAGGAGATGGCGCATGCGCATAAGGGGGCTTCCTGGAGTTTCAACTTGCTATTCAATTTGCCAGAATGGCCACGGAAGTCAAGGGCTGCGGCGGTTGAAGGCCGGCCTGGTTCGCATTTCCTCGATGTTTGCGCGTTTTTTGCCGCTTTCCCCCATGGGTGTCGGCTCCGGCGTGGCGAACACCGTGCAGTGTAATCGGCTATAGTGACGCGGTGCCACCACTGCCCCGCAAAGGAAGACCGCTTGACTGCCCCGCTCGAGATCGCCGCCAATGTATTGATGACTGCCTCCATCATCCTGGCCGGACGCAATAATATTCATTCCTGGTGGATCGGCATGGTCGGCTGCGTGCTGTTTGCCGTGCTGTTTTTCCAGGTCAACCTGTACGCCGACGTGATGCTGCAACTGTTTTTCATCGTCACCTGCGTTATCGGCTGGATGCAATGGCGGAGTGGCGCCGGCGGCAAGCCGTTGCCGATCACGCGCACAGGTTGGCGCAGCCTGGCCTGGGTGGTGCCGGCCGGCATCGTCTCCGTGGCGATCTACGGCATGCTGCTGCACCGCTTCACGAATGCCTACGCGCCGTTCATCGATTCGGCAGTGTTGGTATTTAGCATCATCGCGCAATTCCTGCTGATGAGCCGACGCATCGAAACCTGGGCTTTCTGGTTGCTGGTCAACACCGTGGCCGTGCCGCTGTACTACAGCCGCGGCCTGCACCTGACGGCCGTGCTGTATGCGGCCTACTGGGTCAACGCCGTGATTTCCTGGTACTGGTGGAGCGTGCAGGCACGCCGCGCGGCGCAAGCGCCTGCAGTGATTGCCGACGCCTGATCTTGCCTTACACCAAGTCCTTAGATTCAAATCGTATATACAATCAATTTTTAATTCGTTCACGCGATAAAGACACCGGGATATAGTGGCCTTTCCCCGCTTACCGGTGTCTTTTATGTTGCGTTTTACCCTTTCTGCCTGTTTTTACGCCGCCCCGCACCAGCTGACCATGCAATGCATGGCGCAGTGGATGCCGGTGCGTGCCCGTCCACGCATCCCTTAAGTCAATCCATCCGTTTCGTTGTCGTCTGCCCGTAGGCCCACCCGGTCTGCGTGCCCCTGCTCGGCCTTTTTTATCGGAAAAAGGCTGCAATCCCAATAAGAGGAAACCATGTTCAAACCACTCGCCATCAGTCTTGCCATCGCCGCCGCCTTTCCCGCCGTTTCCAGCATCGCCCATGCCGAGGACGACATGCTGCGCGTGAACGTCACCGGATCGAATATCCGCGTCAGCGAAAAGGAGGGCGCCAGCGCCGTGCAAGTCATCACGGCCAAGGAATTGAAAGCCAGCGGCAAGACCAGCGTGTCGGACGTGCTGCGCGCCATCTCCGCCAACAGCGGCAACAGCTACAACGAACAATATACGGGCAGTTTCTCGGCCGGCACCTCGGGCCTGTCGCTGCGCGGCATCGGCCAGCAAAATACCCTGATCCTCGTGAATGGCCGCCGCGTGGCCAGCTACGCCACGGCGCAGGATTTGCAGCAGACCTTCGTTGACCTGAACAGCCTGCCGATGGCGGCCGTGCAGCGCATCGAGGTGCTCAAGGATGGCGCCTCGTCCGTGTATGGCTCCGACGCCGTGGCCGGCGTGGTCAACATCATCCTGTACAAGGAATTCACGGGCACGGACATCACGGCGCAATGGGGCGGCTCGACGCAAGGCACGGGCCAGCATGAAAAGAGCGCGGCGCTGCAAACGGGTTTCGGCAAGCTCGAGGAAGATGGCTACAGCGTGGTCTTCTCGGTCGACGCGCAGCAGCGCGACAAGCTGCAGCAAAGCGACGTGGCCTGGCTGCGCGACGCCGATTACCGCCAGCAGCAACGCGGCAGCCTGGGCTGGGCTGCCACGAATTACGCTGGCAACGATCCTACGCAGACCCTCGGCGGCGTGCGCGGCCCGCTGCAACTGGTGCCATACAACGATATCAATCCCGATCGCAGCGGCCAGGTGCTGGCCTACAATCCGGCGCCGTATAAGACGCTGATTCCGGGCATCCAGCGCATCCACTCGTCGCTGCGCGGCACCCTCAAGCTGAACGCGGACACGGAAGCCTATGTCGATTTGCTGCACAGCTATTCGCGCGCCGACCAGACCTTCAGCGCGCCGCTGACGGTGAATAACGCCACGCGCGTGTGGAACAACAGCACCAAGCTGCTCGACACCATTCCCGTGGTGCTGCCCGTGGGCCATCCGAACAATCCGGGCACGACGCCCTTGCCGTTCACGGCCACCCTGTTCGACCTGGGACCGCGCCTGAAACAGGACCGCGTCACCTTTTACCGTGCGCTGGCCGGCGCCAAGGGCACCTGGGCGGGCTGGGACTGGGATACGGCCGTGGCCCATTCCAGCAGCAAGCTGGAGGAAACGGTGCAGAACTTCGTCAACCGCTACGAATTCCAGAAAGTGCTGGCCGACGGCAGCTACAATTTCTTCGACCAGTCGCAAAACAGCGAAGCGGTGCGCAACCGCCTGCGCCTGTCGACCCTGCGCCCGGCCGAATCGACGCTCGACACGCTCGACTTCTCGGCGGCCAAGGATATCTGGGACTTGCCCGCCGGCCCGCTGGGCTTTGCCGCCGGTGCCCAGTGGCGCCGCGAAAAGATGGATTCGCAAACCTCGACTGCCGTGCTGTCGGGCACGGAACTGCGCCCCGCACTCAATATCATCAACGGCTCGCGCAATGTGTCGGCCCTGTTTGCCGAATTCAATGTACCCGTCGTCAAAGACCTGTCCGTCAACGTGGCGGGACGCGCCGACCATTACAGCGACTTTGGCAATGCGTTTTCGCCGAAGGCCAGCGCGCGCTACCAGGCGGCGCCATGGTTGTTGCTGCGCGGCACCGTTTCACGGGCCTTCCGCGCGCCGTCGCTGCCGGAAATCACCGACAGCACGGCCGTCAGCTATACCGGCGTGATCGATGCCCGCGATCCGCTGACGCCGACGCAGTCGCGCGGCGTGACGGTGATGACCATCGCCAATCCGAACCTGCGCCCCGAGCGCTCGAAAAACCTGAACCTGGGCGTGGTGGTCTCTCCCACCAGCAGTTCGAGCATCGGCCTCGATTACTACCGCATCAAGCAGGATGGCGTGATCGGCACGGCCAGCGCCACCACCATTCTCGAGAATGAAGGCACGGCGCCGCAACAGATCACGCGCGGTGCCGATGGGCGCATCACGACCCTGTATCGCCAGTTCCGCAACCAGGGTCAGCGCGAAGTGTCGGGCATCGATATCGACCTGCGCCAGCGCTTCGTCGACAAGGACTGGGGCAAGCTGACCCTGGCCGGCCAGTTGAGCCGCGTGCTGCGCTTTGCCGAACCGCTGTCCGATGGCGCGCCGCTGACCGATGGCGCCGGCACCAATTACTTCGGTTCCATCCCGAAATGGCGCGGCGTCTCGTCGGCCACCTGGGAACAGGGCAAGTGGTCGTCGACTCTGACCTGGAACTACGTGGGCAGCTATGCGCAGCAGCAGCACCTCGACGAATCGGTGGCCGCCTTCAGCACGTTTGACGTGACCAGCACCTGGCAGGTGACGCCACAGGCAAACGTCACCTTCATCGTGCAAAACCTGGCCAACAAGCGCGCGCCCTGGGACTATGCCTCCACCGGCTTTGACTTTACCCAGGCCGATCCGCGTGGACGCGTCGCGGCGCTCAAGCTGAACTACAAGTTCTAACCGCCCGCCGCCTGTCGCTGGCCCGTCTGCTCCTGCAGGCGCTGGCGGTAGGCGCTGGGGGGAACGCCCATGCGTTCGCGAAAGGCGGTGGCGAAGTTGCCCGCGTTGTGAAAGCCGATCAGCAGGGCGATATCCTGCACGTCGATATCCGTTTGCTGCAGCAATTCCACGCCGCGGGCAATGCGCGCTTCGCGGATGAAGGCAAACACCGTCATGCCCGTTTGCTCGCGGAACATCAGGGTCAGCTTTTCGCGGTAGGTGCCCACGCTGCGGGCGATTTCGGACAGGTTGGGCAGGCTGCCCAGGTTGTCGAGAATGAGTTGCTTGACGGCATTGACGAAGACCAGGTCGGGATGTTGCAGCTTGTCGCTGATCGGCGTCGCCGCCGGCAGGGTACTGTTGCTTTTACGCATCAAACCCAGGTGGATATGGATGCGCGCGGCCAGTTCTTCCGGCGTGAACGGCTTCGAAATGTAGTCGACGCCCCCCACCTGCAAGCCCATGATGCGTTCCTTGGCGGCATCGGCACCGCTGAGAAAGATCACGGGTATCTGTTCCGTTTCGGGATTGGCCTTGAGCAAACGGCAGGCCGTGTAGCCATCCATCTCGGGCATGCGCACATCGAGCAGGATCAGGTCGGGATGCGTGGCCAGTGCCAGCTGGTAGCCCTGGTAGCCGTTGAACGCGATGCTGAAACGGTAGGGCTGCTCGCTGAGAAGCTCCATCAGCATGCGCTGCTCGAACGCGGAATCGTCCACGATCAAGATGTTCTTTTTGATGGTTTCGCTGGTCAATGGCATGGCATGGATGACTTAACCAAAAAGCAAGTTGTGGTTTATTATGCCCTGCTTTTTCTTTTTTTTCTGCTTTTCTCGTGTTTCAAAAGATGTTTCTCCGCCAGAAGAAGCGGCGATTTCCCAGATCGCTAATAATTCATTCATGCATTGATTTAAAGCAATGTCGATTGCCAAAAAATCTGTTTTGCCAATGCTGCAAAAAGTGCCGGAGTCCCCGGGTTCCTGACTCTCGGCGCAAGTATTCTGTCGTCCTGGTTTGCGTGCCCAAGAAAACGCCGGCAATACCGTGACTATCCTCGATGCCCCTCAAATTGGCGGGCTCATTAATGATGTTCCATCATCAGGAGGTATCATGTTGCGAGTTATTTTCCCCCGCCTTATCGTTGCTGCCAGCGTGGCTGTTGCCGCCACGGCGTTCCTGCCGCGTGGCGCCGACGCCGCCGTGTATCTGAATGGCAGCGCCAGCACCACCTTTGACGTCACCCTGAAAATCATCGCCAATTGCACCATCGCGGCGGCCAATCTCGACTTTGGCCAAAGTCAGGGTGTGCTGGCTACTGCCGTGAACGTCAATACGACCGTGAACGTCACCTGCACCAATACCACGCTGTATAACGTGGGCCTGACGGCTGGCTCGGGCACCGGCTCGACCGGCACGACACGCTACCTGAGCGGCACTGGCGGCAACCTGGGGACGGTGCAATTCAATCTGTACCAGACTGCCGGCAGCACCTTGTGGGGCGATACCCAGGGCACGAATACCGTCGGCGGCACCGGCAACGGCTCTTCGCAGCCGATCACGGTGTACGGCAATATTCCGCCGCAGGCGACACCGGCGCCCGATACCTACAAGTCGACCATCACGGCCACCGTTTACTTTTAAGCCAGGCGCTGCGTGAAGGCCGGTGTTGCTTCCCTGATGAAAGGCGTGCTGGCGCTGCTAGTCTGCTGTGCCGCGGGCGCGCACGGCGCCAGTCTGCAGATTTCGCCGGTGACGCTCAATTTGCGCGCGGCGCAGAATGCGGCCGGCCTCAACCTGCAAAACCTCGGTGACCAGCCCATCTACGGGCAAGTGCGGGTGTTTGTCTGGGATCAGAGCGATGGCGAAGAAACGCTGGCGCCAACGCAGGAACTGGTGGCCAGTCCGCCGATCGTCGAAATCGCCGCCAACAGCCGGCAGACCATCCGCCTCGTGCGTGCCCAGGCTGGCCCTGTCGCGCAGGAAAAGACGTATCGCGTGCTCATCGATGAAGTCAGCCGCGAGGATGAGGCGGGCCGCAGTGGCGTCGATATCCGCCTGCGCTATTCGGTGCCCGTATTCGTGCTGCCGGCCGGTGCGCCGGGCAAGGAAGTGCTCGACTGGCAGGTTTTCCGCGAACAGGGCGAGTGGATGCTGCGTGTCAAGAACAGTGGCAATTTCCATGCGCAGATCGGTGCGATGACGTTGACGAACCAGGCGGGCAAGGAGTTTGTCATCAGCAAGGGGCTGTTTGGTTATGTCCTGGCGGCACGCATGCGCGTCTGGCGCCTGCCCGTTGCCAGGGAGGCTGAACTGGATGGGCCGTTGAGTATTGCGGTCAATGTGAATGCCAAGGCACTCATTGCCAAGAATTCGACACCTTGAACATGGCTGCCATGACGGGCCGGCTTGCCGCGCGCCTTGGGCGCAAGCGGCCACACCATGAAACGCGTACTGGCAGCGTTGCTGTTGCTGGCCATGGCGCCGCTGGCCAGGGCCGATGGCGCGGTGGGCCTGACGGGCGCCGATCCTGGCCCTGCCAGCTTGCCCAGCGATCCGGCGGCGCCGAATGAACTGTATCTGGAGGTCACTGTGAATGCTGAATCAACCGGGCTGATCTTGCGCTTTACCCAGGTGGGCAAAGGCTTGCGCAGCAGTGTGGCCAACTTGCAGCAGCTGGGGCTGGACCCGGCGCGCCTGGTCGCACCCGGTCAGACCGAGGTGGCGCTCGAGTCGATTCCCGGACTCAGCTATGAGTATGATGCGGCGCGCCAGAGCGTGTCGCTGCAGGTGGCGGACGCGTTGCGCTCGCCTTACCGCATCAGCGCGCGCACGGCGGCGCAGACGCCGCCATCGAGCGTCACGCCCGGCGCCGTCCTCAATTACGAAGCCTATGCGGAGCTGGGGCAGACGCGGCGCGCCGCCATCTTCAACGACTTGCGCTATTTCAATGACAGCGGCGTCTTCAGCAATACCGGCACGGTGAACCTGGGGGCGGACCAGCGCAAATACATGCGTTTCGACACCTTCTGGAGCCACGCCGACCCCGCAACCTTGCAAACGTGGCAGGTGGGCGACCTGATTTCCTCGTCACTGAGCTGGAGCCGCGCCGTGCGCATCGGTGGCGTGCAGTGGCGCAAGAATTTCCAGCTGCGCCCAGACCTGCTGACTTTTCCCGTCGCCTCCGTCGATGGCACGGCGCTCGTGCCATCGTCGCTGAGCCTGTACGTCAATGGCGTGCAGCAATATGCCGCCAGCGTGCCCAGTGGTCCGTTTGTGCTGAATCAGGTGGCCGGCATCAATGGCGCCGGGCAAGCCACGATCATCACGCGCGATGCGCTGGGGCGCAGCGTGACGACCGTGCTGCCCCTGTATGTCGACACGCGCATGCTGGCCAGCGGTTTGAGCGATTACTCGGTCGAGGCGGGCGCCGTGCGGCGCGACTATGGCCGCCGCCTGTTCGGCTATGCGCGGCAACTGGTCGCCAGCGCTTCCGGCCGCCACGGCGTCAGCGACAATCTCACCCTCGAAGGCCATGCGGAACTGGCCGCCGGCCTGTATCAGGCGGGGGCGGGCGCGCTGGTGCGGCTGGGCCAGGCGGGCGTGCTCAACGGTTCACTGTCGGCCAGCGCCGGCCGCAGCCGTGGCGTGCAGCTGGGCGCCGGCTACCAGTACATGGGGCCGCGCTTCAGCGTCGACGTGCAAAGCGTGCGCGCCAGCGCCGGCTTTGGCGACCTGGCCTCGCGCGACGGCAGCCCCGTGGTGCGCGCGGCCGACCGCTTCACCGTCAGCTTGCCATTGCCAGCAGGAAGCAGCATCAGCAGCAGCTATATCAGTTACCGCACGCCCGGCGCGCCGCCATCGAAGCTGGCCACCGTGGGCTATTCGGCCACTCTGTTTCACGGCCTGTTCTTCAACGCCAGCCTGTTCCAGGACTTGCGGCAACGCGAGAAGCGGGGCTTTTACTTTGGCCTGAGCATGGCCTTCGACAACAATCTGGCCATCAGCGTAAACAGCAGCCGGCAAAACGGCGAGAGCGGCCGCAGCATCAGCGCGCAGCGCGCGGCGGACTTTGGCGGCGGTTTCGGCTGGAACGTGCAGGCTGGCACATCGGGCAGCAATGCCTACCGCCAGGCGCAGGTGGAATACCTGGGCAGCGATGGCCGCGTGAGCGCGCGCACGCAAAGCAGCAGCATGGGCAATGCTTCCTCGCTGGGCGCGGCCGGCGCGCTGCTGTTGATGGACGGCCATGTCGAGGCGGCGCGCCAGGTGGGCAACGGTTTTGCGCTGGTCTCCACGGGCGGCGTGGCAGATATTCCTGTGCTGCATGAAAACCGCCAGATCGGCGTGACGGGCAGGGGCGGCTATCTGCTGGTACCGAATTTGAATCCCTATGGCAACAACCAGATCAGCATCGCCACGGACGAGCTTGACGTCGACGCGCGGGTGCCTGTGAGCAATATCAATGTTGTGCCGCAATACCTGGCGGGCGTGCTGGCGGCCTTTCCCATCGAGCGTTACAGCGCGGCCACCGTCATCGTCCAGGATGCGCAGGGCAAGTCGCTGGCCACGGGCTTGCCCGTGTTGCACGTGCAAAGCGGCAAGCAGACGGTCGTGGGATTCGACGGCATCGTTTTCGTTGACGATCTGCTCGAGCAAAATCAGTTACAAGTCGGCGAGGGCGACAGCGCGTGCACCGTGCGCTTTGCCTATGTGCGTCCGGCGTCGGGCGGCTTGCCCGTGATTGGGCCGTTGCGCTGCGCAGCCGCTGCCGCCAGCGCCGGGGCAGGCCGCTGATGCGCCGCCTGCTGCTATGGCTGACCCTGCTGCTGGGCTGCGCCTGGGGCAGCGTGGCGCAGGCGGCCGATACCTGCACAGTCAGCGTGACGAATATCGATTTCGGCTCCGTCAGTCCGATTTCCGGCACCGATTATGTGGCGCAGGCAACGGGGACCTTCAGCTGCCTGTTTTCGTCGCTGAACCTGGGGCAGCTGCTCACGCCGAATGCGCAAGTGTGCATTTCGCTGGGGCTGGGCACGAATTCCACCTCGGCCCTGCCGCGCAAGCTGGGCAACGGTAGCAATCGCATGGAATACAACGTGTACGTGGACAGTTCGTATGCGACGGCGAAGATCTGGGGCGGCGCCGGCGTGACGGGCGCGCCGTCGACCTTTGGCATGATCCTGTCGGCCGGCTTGCTGGCGCCGCCTGGCACCTATTCCACCACCTTTACCGTGTACGCGAAGATTCCTGCCGGTACCGCCCTGGCCGCCGTGCCCACGGTGGGTAATGCGAATACCGCCTATACGTCGAGCTTTGCCGGCGTGGGTACCTATACCTACACCACGTACGGCCTCATCAACCTGCAAGGTTGCACGGCCAGCAGCGGCAGCTTCGGTTTCACGGTGAATGCCACGGCCATCAACGATTGCACCATCACGGCCACGCCGATGGCGTTTGCGAACGCCTCCATCCTGACGGGCAACTTGCGCAGCACCAGCACCTTGTCGGTGCGTTGCGTGAACAACAATGCCTACCAGATTGCGCTGAACGGCGGCAGCGTGGCGCTCAATGTGGCCAACCGGCAAATGAAGAACACCGTCACCACGGACAAGGTCAGTTACCTGCTGTCAGCCACGCTCGATGGTGCGCCATGGGGCGATGGCACGGCTGGGACCAGCATGGTGACGGGCACGGGCACGGGCGCCAGCGTGCCGCTGACGATCTACGGCCGCGTGCCGGCGCAGGTGTCGCCGCGCCCCGGTGACTACAAGGACACCGTGACGGCAACGATTTATTTTTAGAACGTGACGGTGACGAGGCCAGCGCCCGATGGCGTTGCCTGCTGGTGCAGAAAATAGGGTGTGTTGTGCTGGCAGCGCACCTGGGTGCTGTTGCGCTGCGAGACGATGGTGCACGTTTCGTGGACGGCGAAGGTGGCCTGGAACGACGCGGAAGACACGGTACCGGCGGTGGTGGTCTGGCAAAGGGATACGGCGAGCAGGGCAGGCAGGACGGCAAATTTCAAAGGGGTCATCGTGAAAGCATCGAGTGAAAAACGGGCGTGGGCAGCAGCGCCGGAAGGCGTGGCTGACACCGTTTTTCGCACCGGGATTGGGGGAGCAGAACCAGCCATGATTGTACTTGAACAAGGAAAGTGTGAGTTTTCGTGTATTTTCAGCCCGCCACAGGGGCACGCACCTCACTTTCAAAATGATAGTAACTAAGTTTCCGTGTTGCAACTGAAATACTTTTCGATTGTTGTGTTGAATCAATGTGAGGAGATGGCCATGAAACATACCAACTTTAATAATTTGCCTTGCCCGATCGCACGCAGCCTGGGCAAGGTGGGCGAATGGTGGAGCATCCTCATCCTGCGCGAAGCGTTTTATGGCAAGACGCGCTTCGACGAATTTGAAAAAAGCCTCAAGATCGCGCCTACCATCCTGACGCGCCGCCTGGCCGACCTGGTGGAGGGCGGCTTGATGACGCGCCGCCTGTATTGCGCCAAGCCGCCCCGCTACGACTATGTGCTGACCAAGTCCGGGCGCGCCTTCAAGCCCGTCTTGCTGGCGTTTATTGCCTGGGGTAATGAAAACTTCGCCCCGGAAGGCGCCAGCCTCGTCATCGCCAGCCGCGATACGGGCCTGGCCGCCGACCCGGTACTGGTCGACGCCACGACGGGCTTGCCCATCAATGACGAGTACTACGCGTTCGCGCCTGGGCCTGCCGCCAGCGATAGCATGCGCAGCATCATCCTCGATGCGGAAAAAAGCAGCGGCATCGCACCCAAGCCGAAGGCGCCGGCCGCCAACCGCGGCTGGGTGGCGGAAGGCCACCTGGCCTGAAGGCGCGCTGGCAGACGAGCAGCAAGTTTGGCGTACAGCAAAGCGGACACGGCGGCATGGCGTTACTGTCGCACCATGCAACGCAAGTGCGGCGTACGCCCGGCTCGGCTGTGCGGGCAGGGCAGTGCGCCATCCGTGATCCGATGTCCGTTGAAGGAGTATTGCGATGAGCACACTGCAACAACATGCCTGCCGCACCGCCAGCGTGCTGGCGCTGGCCGCCCTGCTGGGCGCCTGTTCCCACGGCCCGCATCACCCTGGCGGGCATGACGTCACCTTGACGGGCGCGCAGGAAGTGCCGGCCAATACCAGCACGGCCAGCGGCAGCAGCAATCTTCGCGTCGCCCACGACCGCAGCGTCAGCGGCGGCGTGCGCTACACGGGCATGCTGGCCACCGTCGCGCATATCCATGAAGCGCCCGCCGGCGCCAATGGCCCTGTCATCGTGCCGCTGGTGAAAACGGCCGAAGGCATGTTTGCCGTGCCGCCCGGCGCCATGCTCACGCCGCCCCAATATGCGAGCTACCAGGCCGGCAACCTGTACGTGAACGTGCACAGCGCCGCCTACCCGGCCGGCGAGATCCGCGCCCAGCTCAAGCCCTAGCCGGCCAGCGGCGTTATCCCCGAAACCTCCTTGGGCCGCGCGAGCGGCCTTTTTTTGAACCAGGCGGCCAGCCAGTGCAGCGCGCTACAATGGCGCTCCATGCTGACCATCCTCGCCATCACCTTTCCCTTCTTCGCCCTGGTGCTGTGCGGCTACCTGGCCGTGCGGCGCAAGCTGCTGCCGCTGGCCGCCATCGGCGGCTTGAACAGTTTTGTCCTGTACTTCGCGCTGCCGTGCATGCTGTACCGCTTCGGCGCCGCCACGCCCATCGCGCAGCTGCTCGACGCCAGCGTGTTCGGCGTCTACCTGCTGTGCGCGCTGATCATGGTGGGCGTCACCATGGCCATGACCCTGAGCCACCGCATCGACTGGAACAACGCCGCCTTCGGTGCGCTGGTGGCGGCCTTCCCGAATACAGGCTTCATGGGCGTGCCCCTGCTATTGACCTTGCTCGGTCCCCGTTCCTCTGGCCCCGTCATCGTCACCATCGTCGTCGACATGCTGATTACCAGCTCGCTGTGCATCGCCCTGTCGCGTATCGGCAGCGGCGGCGCGCACGGCAGCCGCGCCGCCGTCGTCAACGCCCTGAAGGGCATGGCCGGCAACCCGATGCCGTGGGCGATCGTGCTGGGCGCCCTGTCGTCGTGGCTGGAACTGGCCTTGCCCAAGCCGATCATGCAGACGGTGGGCCTGCTGGCCGACGCCGCCTCGCCGGTTGCCCTGTTTACCATCGGCGCCGTGCTGGCCCGCTCGCAAATGAGCACGAGCGATCCGGCGCCGCTGGGGGAATATGTGCCCGTGGCGCTGAAAAAACTGCTGCTGCATCCGTTGCTGGTGTGGGGCATCGGCCACGCGGCCATCGCACTGGGCGCGCCGCTCGATCCGTTCGCGCTGACCTGCATGGTGCTGGTGGCTTGCCTGCCCAGCGCCAGCAATGTCTCGCTGCTGTCCGAACGCTTCGGGGCGAACACGGCGCGCATCGCCCGCATCATCCTGGTGTCGACGGCGCTGTCGTTTCTGACGTTTTCGGCGGCCGTCAGCTGGCTGGCGTGACGTTGGCGGCGATCAGCGCGCCCAGGGCCTGCGCCGCGCCGGGCTGGGTGCCGGCGGTCAGTTCGCGCGCCATCGTGGCCTGATCTTCCTGCGTGCGGTTCTGCCCCAGCTTCCATTTGCCCGTGATGCGCGTGAGGGGGATTTCGATGCCGACGATGGCTTTCAAGAGTTTTTCGATATAGCCGGCCGGTGCATCGCTCACCCGCCATGGCGCGGCCAGCCCTGCTTCATGGCGCGCCGTCAGCCGCTCCACCAATCCCAGCAGCCACGCCGCATCGTCGATGACGCGCAGGGGGCCGTGGGCGTGCACGACCGCGTAGTTGAAGGTGGGGACTTCCTTGCCGCTGCGCTGCTTTTCCGCATACCAGGCGGGCGTGATGTAGGCGTGCGGCCCCTGGAAAATCACCATGCATTCATCGTTCCCGCCGGCCGCGCGCCACAGCGGGTTGGCGCGCGCCACATGGGCGCGCAGGATGCCGAATGGGGCGTCAGGCGTGGGTGCGGCGATCTCGAATGGCAGATGGTCGGCGCACAGGCCATCGACGCTCTGGCGCACCAGCGCGCCCAGCGGATGCGCGTCGATCAGGCCATGCAGCACGTCGAGGCGCTCTTCGCGAAAGCTGGTGGGCGTGTACATTCAGGCGGCTCCTTCCACGACCACGTCGGCCGTCAGCGAATTGGCGATGTAGCAGCGTTCATGCGCGTCGTGGTGCAGGGCCGCCAGCGCCTCGGGCGAGGGCGGCGTTCCCGCAAACACGATGCGCGGGCGCAGCACGATGCGCGTCATGGCCAGGCGGCCTTGCGCATTCTTGCCCAGTTCACCGACGGCATCGTCGCGGTAGTCGTCGATGACGTGGCCGCGCTGCGCTGCCAGCGACAGGAAGAACAGCATGTGGCAGCTCGACGTGGCGGCCACCAGCGCTTCTTCCGGATCGATATTTGCCACCACCGACATGGGCAGCGGCACGGACAGGGGCGACGACGAGGCGGGTACCGTCAGGCCGCCGTCGAATTGCCATTCATGGCCACGGCTGTAGCGCTGGCCGGCGAAATCCTGGCCGTCACGCTGCCAGGCCACGGTGGCGAAAAATTGATGCATGGGTGCTCCGCAAGAGTAGGGGGATGCGCCATCTTAGCGCCAGTTTTGGCTATTTAAAACAGCCAATAAGTGCTATCTTGAAGCTACCAATTCAAGACTGCCACCATGTCATCTTCCCATCTGCACCAGCTCATCGCCGCCTTGCCGCTGCAGCGCGGCGCCGGCGAGCCGCTGTTTCGCCAGCTGTATGCGGCCATCAAGGCCGCCATCCTCGATGGCCGCATGAGTCCCGGCATGCAGCTGCCGCCCACGCGCGACTTTTGCCGCCTGCTGGCCGTGTCGCGCCAGACGGTGCTCAATGCGTATGCGCTGTTGACGGCCGAAGGCTATCTCGATGGCGCCGTGGGGCGCGGCACTTTTGTCAGTCGCGACGTCCCGCTGCCGGTGTCTGCCTCTGCCCCTGCCGCGGCGCCGGGCCTGCTGCGGCCCCTGTCGGTGCGCGGGCAGGGCGTGGTGACAGCCATGCGCCAGGTGGCCTTCCATCGTGGCCCGTTGCGCGCCTTCCGCGTCGGCATGCCGCGCATCGACCATTTTCCGTTCGACGTGTGGAACCGCCTGGAAGCGCGGCGCTGGCGCCGGCCCGACCACCATTTCGGCTACAGCGACCCGGCCGGCTACCTGCCGCTGCGCGAACTGCTGTGCGTGTATTTGAAGGCCTCGCGCGGCGTCCAGTGCACGCCGCAGCAGATCGTCATCACCTCCGGTTCGCAGCAGGCGCTGTTCCTGCTGTCGACCATCCTGCTGGCGCCGGGCGACTCTGCCTGGATGGAGTCGCCCGGCTACCGGGGCGCCAGCGGTCCGCTGCGCGCGGCCGGCGCGCGCGTCTTTCCCGTCCCCGTCGATGCGCAGGGGCTCGACGTGGCGTATGGCGTGGCGCACTGTCCGCAGGCCAAGCTGGCGTACGTGACGCCGTCGCACCAGATGCCGCTGGGCGTAAGCATGAGCTTGCCCCGCCGTCTGGCCCTGCTGGCCTGGGCCGCGCAACATAAAGCGTGGCTGGTGGAAGACGATTACGACAGCGAATACCGCTACACGGGCGCGCCATTGGCCTCGCTGCAAAGCCTGGACCGGGCCGGCTGTGTGGTGTACGTGGGGACCTTGTCGAAGGTGCTGTTTCCCGGCCTGCGCCTGGGCTATATGGTGGCGCCGCCCGCGCTGGCCGACGCGCTGGTGCAAGCCAAGGCCGTGATGGACCGGCACACGGCCATCGTGCCGCAGATGGCGCTGGCCGACTTCATCGCCGAGGGCCACTTTGGCCGGCATATCCGCCGTACGCGCGACAGCAATGCCGAGCGGCGCGATGCGCTGGTGCGTGGCCTTGCGCGCGAACTCGACGATCAGCTCGCGTGCGGCCCGGCCGACAGCGGCCTGGAACTGTGCGCGTACTTTCGCGCTGGCCACGATGAAGAAATGGTGTCGCGCGCGGGTATGGCACACGGCATCGAATTGCGTCCGCTGGGCCACTATGCCGACCCCGACGCCGGTGCCGCCTGCGCCACGCCGCCCGGGCTGCTGCTGGGCTTTGCTGCGATTCCCCCGGCCGAGATGGCGCACGGCTTGCAGGAACTGGGACGCATCCTGCGCGGCCGATAAACTATACTGGCAGTTGCCTGCACATGAAGAACACGACCATGACCATCACCCGCTGCTCCTGGGCCAATCCGGCCAATCCCCGCTATCTCGATTACCACGACACGGAGTGGGGCGTGCCCTGCCACGACGAGCGCCGGCTGTTCGAGATGCTGAACCTGGAAGGCGCGCAGGCTGGCCTGAGCTGGGAAACCATCCTCAACAAGCGCGACACCTACCGCGCCGCTTTCGACAACTGGGACGCGCAGAAGATCGCCGCGTACGGCCCGGACAAGGTGGCGCAGCTGCTGGCGGACCCCGGCATCGTGCGCAACCGCCTGAAGGTGGCGGCCGCCATCACGAATGCGCAAGCCTATTTGCGCCTGCGCGCGGAAGGGCAGACCCTGGACAGCTTCCTGTGGGCGTATGTCGATGGCCAGCCCATCGTCAACAGCTGGCAGCCGGGCGAGTTTCCCGCCAAGACGGCCTTGTCGGACCAGTTGTCGAAAGACCTGCTCAAGCGGGGTTTCAAGTTCGTCGGCTCGACCATCATCTACGCCTACATGCAGGGCATCGGCATGGTCAACGACCATGCGCCCGCCTGCTTTTGCCGCGCGGGGCATTGATGCGCCGCGCGCTGGTCCTGCTCGACACGGATTTTGACGGCGCCCGTTTGCGCGCCGCCTGCGCGGCGCATGGCGGCCGCCGCCTGCACTACATCGCGCTGGCGCCGCGTCCCGTCGATGCCCGCCACTTGCCCGAGCAGTGGCGGGCACAGTGGCCGCCTTGCGTGCCGGGCCTGCACCGCATGGTCTCGCACGATGGCCTCGTCACGCTCGACGTGCTGATCGGCGAGCCCGATGCCTGCCTGGCGCAATTGTCGGCGCGTGTCGATGAAGTGCATCTGGCCTGGGTGCCGGCAGCCACGCCGGTGCTGGCGCGCCTGATGGTCGATGGCGCGCGCCTGCAGGCCGTGCACCTGGACGAGGCGCAGCGCACGGCGCTGCAAAAGAACGGTTTTGTCTTCGACGAGAGCCGCCTGCGTGCCATGTTTTATGCGCGCTCCGGAGAATCCGTGGCTGCCGTCGTACCCGAGCGGCGCGCCATCGTCATCGGCGCGGGCGTGGCTGGCGCGGCCGCCTGCGAACGGCTGGCCGCGCGCGGCTGGAAGGTGACCTTGATCGAGCGCCACGCGCAGCCGGCCAGCGAAGCGTCGGGCAACCTGGCGGGCATCTTCATGCCGTTGCTGTCGAAGGACGACAACATCGCCACGCGCCTGACGCGCGCCGCCTATCTGTACTCGCTGCGCCGCTGGAAAGACCTTGGCGGCATCGGCGCGGCCATCGAGGGTGCGCAAAGCGGCGTGCTGCACCTGGCGCGCGACGGCGCGCATGCGCAGGTGCAGCGGCAGATCGCCGCCAGTGGCTTGTATCCGCGCGAATTCGCCCGCTGGCTGGAAGCGCCCGAGGCCACCGCCATGCTGGGCGCGCCGGCGCCCGATGGCGCCTGGTGGTTCGAGCAGGGCGGCTGGGCGCGCCCGTCTTCCGTCTGCGCGGCCATGCTGGACGCCTGCGGCGCCTCGCTGACGCGGCGCTTTTCCAGCAGCGCCTTGCGTCTGGAGCGCGGCGACCAGGAGTGGCTGGTGCGCGATGCGGACGGCGCCCTGATTGCGGCCGCGCCCAACGTCATCCTGGCGGCGGGCACGGGGGCCATCGATTTCGAACAGGCGGCCGGCCTGCCGCTCGACGCCGTGCGCGGCCAGGTCACGCACCTGGCCGAAGGCAGCTTGCCGTCCTTGCCGTTCGTCGTCTGCCGCGAAGCCTACATGACGCCGGCGCACCAGGGCGTCGTGTGCGTGGGCGCCAGCTACGATGCGGATACGGACGCCAAGTTGCGCCCATCGAGCCAGGAAGACAATATCGCGAAGATCGCCGACATCCTGGGTGTCGCTCCGTTCGCCGCGCCGCTGGCCGGGCGCACGGGCTTTCGCTGCATGGCGCCGGACCGCCTGCCGCTGGCGGGCGCCTTGCCCGACCCCGGCGTGCCAGGCCGCTGCGAGCGCCTGCGCGACGTGCCGCGCTGGCCCGGCCTGTTTGGCTTGCTCGGTTACGCCTCGCGCGGCCTGATCTGGGCGCCGCTGGCGGCCGAGCTGCTGGCTTGCCAGCTGGAGGGGGAGCCGTTGCCGCTGGAGAGTCAATTGGCCGCTGCTTTGGATCCAGCGCGCTTCCTGCTGCGCGAACGCCGGCGCGCTGCATAAATCTTCCATATACGTTTTTCAGCTTTCCAAACTCTTTTTAATTTGTTTTCCGAACAACATAAGTTCGCTACAGTGGACTCGTGCTGGTTTTTGACGACGGAATAAAGAGGTGGAAAGATGGCTGCTGCAGAACTGATTTTCGATCCCCGCGCCACGCATGGCGAGGCGGCTTTTGACGAAGTACTCAATCTCGCGCGCACCCAGGCGCAGGCGCAAGGCTTGCCGTATGCGGGCATCGTCAGCGCGCAGGATGCGTGGCAGCTGGTGCAGGCCGGCAAAGCCGTGCTGGTCGACGTGCGCACGCATGAAGAACGCACTTTTGTCGGCTACGTGCCCGCCTCGCTGCACGTGGCGTGGGCGACCGGCACGTCCATGAACCGCAATCCCCGCTTTACGCGCGAACTGGAAGCAAAGGCGGGCGGCAAGGATGCCGTCGTGGTGCTGCTGTGCCGCAGCGGAAAGCGCTCGGCCGCGGCTGCCGAAGCGGCCGCCAAGGCTGGTTTCACGCACGTCTTCAATATCGCGCAAGGCTTCGAAGGCGACCTCGACGAGCAGCAGCAGCGTGGCCACAGCGGTGGCTGGCGCTGGCATGCGCTGCCCTGGCTGCAAGATTAAACCTCTTCCCGGACCCACCATGAACCAGCGAGCCCTTCCCCCTGCCTCCCTTGCCGCGCAGCCGCAATGGGAACTGCACCAGATCGTCGATGAATTGCGCGCCGTGCGCGAGCAGTGGCGCGAAGGTTTGGCCAGCAACCAGGAGTGCGGTGCGCGCGAATTCCCGTCGCGCCAGCATTTGCACGACATCATCAAAGCCCTGTGCGCGGCCCTGTTCCCCATGCGCCTGGGTCCCCTCGACCTGCAGCAGGAGAGCGAGGATTTCTTTGTCGGCCACACGCTCGACACGACCCTGACGGGCCTGCACGAACAGGTGCGGCGCGAACTCAGTTATCACGCGCGCCAGCATGGCTTGCAGCAGACGGTGTCCATCGAACAGCAGGCGCTGGCCATCGTGCAGCGCTTTGCCCGCGCGCTGCCACGCATCCGCGCCCAGCTTGACACGGACGTGGCGGCCGCCTTCCATGGCGACCCGGCCGCGCACAGCGTCGATGAAGTGCTGCTGTGCTATCCGGGCATCCTGGCCATCATCCATTACCGCCTGGCGCACACCTTGTATGCGCTCGGTGCGCCGCTGGTGGCGCGTATCATCGCCGAAGTGGCCCATTCGCAGACGGGCATCGACATCCACCCTGGCGCCATCATCGGCAGCAGCTTTTTCATCGACCATGGCACGGGCGTGGTGATCGGCGAGACGGCCATCCTCGGCGAACGGGTGCGCATTTATCAAGCCGTCACCCTGGGCGCCAAGCGCTTTCCCGCCGGCGCCGATGGCGTGCTGAAAAAGGGGTTGGCGCGCCATCCCATCGTGCAGGACGACGTGGTCATCTACGCGGGCGCGACGATCCTCGGACGGGTGACCATCGGCCAGGGTTCCGTCATCGGCGGCAATGTCTGGCTGACCCGCAGCGTGGCGCCCGGCAGCCATGTCACGCAAGCGCACAACCAGCAGGAAGCGCCCGAATTGCCGGCGCCATCCCACCCCGCTTTTGCCCACCACCCATGAGGACAGCATGTTGATCAAACAGTTTGGACTGGCCGTGCGCCAGTTGCGCGAAGGGCATGGCTGGTCGCAGGAGCGGCTGGCCGAAGCGGCCGACTTGAACCGCTCGTTCATCGGCGAAATTGAACGGGGCGCCGCCACGCCGTCGCTGCTGACGGTGGAAAAGCTGGCCGTCGCGCTGGGCGTCGGCCTGGCGGGATTGATGGCGCGCTGCGAGCCGGAGTTGGTGGATTAAAGCGGGTGGATTAAGCGCCACGATGATGGCGATAGCATGTTGAGTAAATGAGAGGGGCGTCCGATACTTTATTCGTTTTTCAGATAAGCATATTCACTTTTCTCATCAGGAGTAGTCATGGCAGAAGCAACAGAGAACCAGTTCGCGCTGGGCGATAACGCCGCGCGCCAGCTGGCCAATGCAAGCAAGAGCGTCCCCCAGTTATCCACGATCACGCCGCGCTGGCTCGTGCACCTGCTGCAATGGCTGCCCGTGGAAGCGGGTATCTACCGCCTCAATCGCGTAAAAAATCCGAAGGACGTGCGCGTGGCCTGCTCGCAGCGCGACGAGTCGGAACTGCCGCAGACTTTCGTCGACTACGATGACCAGCCGCGCGAGTATTTTCTCAATGCCGTCAGCACGGTGCTCGACGTGCACACACGCGTGTCGGACTTGTACAGCAGCCCGCACGACCAGATCAAGGAGCAGCTGCGCCTGACCATCGAGACGATCAAGGAGCGCCAGGAAAGTGAATTGATCAACAATCCCGACTACGGCCTGCTGGCCAGCGTGCATGACGACCAGCGCATCTTTACCCTGACGGGCGCGCCCACGCCGGACGACCTTGACGAACTGCTGACGAAAGTGTGGAAGGAGCCGGGCTTCTTCCTCGCGCATCCGCTGGCCATTGCCGCCTTTGGCCGCGAATGCACGCGCCGCGGCGTGCCGCCACCGACCGTCAGCCTGTTCGGTTCCCAGTTCCTCACGTGGCGCGGCGTGCCGCTGGTGCCGTCCGACAAACTGCCGATCGAAGACGGCAAGACGAAGATCATTTTGCTGCGCGCGGGCGAACAGCGCCAGGGCGTGATCGGCCTGTTCCAGCCTGGCCTGGCGGGCGAGCAAAGTCCGGGCCTGTCCGTGCGTTTCATGGGCATCAACCGCCACGCGATTTCGTCCTATCTGATTTCGCTGTATTGCTCGCTGGCCGTGCTGACCGACGATGCGCTGGCCGTACTGGAAGACGTGGAGATCGGTAAATACCATGACTACCCAGACACCTACAAGTGATGGCGCGGCGGGCTTGCCTGCCGTCCCGTTCTTACCTGACGAAGCGACCCTGAACCGCCTGGCCGGTGAATTCTTTGCGCGCCTGCCGGGGGTGGCCCCCGCGTTGGACAAGTCGCCCAGCCTCGGTGGTTCCGGCAGCGTGCTCGATGCGGCGCCTCGCTATGCGAACCGTCCGCCGCCGCAGCCCGGCCCTTCGTTTGCTGCCATCGCCCCCGGCGTGGCGACGGCGCAAGTGCCGCCCGTGACGCCGCCTCTGGAGTCGCCGCTTGCGCCGGCGCCGGCATCGATTCCCACGCCGCGGGCGTCAAGCCTCGGTGCGCCGTCGCCGTATTACTTTGTCGGCGGCGCGCATGGCTATCCCGCGTCGAACGGCAAGCTCGACGGCCTGGCGCAGCAGGGGCTGGGGCAGGCGGCACCCGATGATCTGCGGGGACTGTTTTCCACGCCGCCGCAGGTGCCCGCGCGCCAGCTGCCCGTGGCGCCAGCCGCCGGTCAGCCCGCATTCTATTTCCAGACCGAGCTGCCCCCGGCGACGAAGCCTGGTCAACACCAGACGCCGGCGCCGTTCGACGTGCACGCCGTGCGGCGCGATTTTCCCGTGCTGGCCGAACGGGTCAACGGCAAGCCGCTGGCCTGGTTCGACAATGCGGCCACCACGCACAAGCCGCAGTCGGTGATCGACCGCGTGTCGTATTTTTATGCGCACGAGAACTCGAACATTCACCGCGCGGCACACGCATTGGCGGCGCGCGCCAGCGACGCGTATGAAGCGGCACGCGCCAAGGTGGCCAATTTCCTTGGCGCCGCCTCGGCCAATGAAATTATTTTCGTGCGTGGCGCCACCGAGGGCATCAACCTGGTTGCCAATACGTTTGGGCGCAAGTACATCGGCAGCGGAGACGAGATCATCGTCTCGCAGCTTGAGCACCACGCCAACATCGTGCCATGGCAGCAACTGGCGGCGGAAAAGGGCGCAACCTTGCGCGTGATTCCCGTCGATGACAGCGGCCAGATACTGCTCGACGAGTTCCGCAAGCTGCTCAATGGGCGCACGAAACTGGTGTCCGTGACGCAGGTGTCGAATGCGCTGGGGACGGTCACGCCCGTGGCGCAGATCATCGCGCTGGCGCATGCGGCCGGGGTGCGCGTGCTGGTCGATGGGGCGCAAGCCGTGTCGCACCTGCGCGTGGACGTGCAGGCGCTGGGCGCCGATTTTTATGTCTTCTCGGGCCATAAAGTGTTCGGCCCGACGGGCATCGGCGCCGTGTATGGCAAGGCGGACTTGCTCGAGCAATTGCCGCCATGGCAGGGCGGCGGCAACATGATCGCCGACGTCACGTTCGAGCGCACCGTGTACCAGGGCGTGCCGAACCGTTTCGAGGCGGGCACGGGCAATATCGCCGATGCCGTGGGCCTGGGCGCGGCCATCGATTACGTGCAGCGCATCGGCCTGGAAAACATCGCTGCCTACGAGCACGCGCTGCTGGAATACGCGACGCATCATTTGCAGGCCATTCCCGGCGTGCGCCTGATCGGCACGGCGCTGGACAAGGCCAGCGTGGCCTCGTTCGTGCTGGCCGGCTACGAGCCGGCGGAAGTGGGGCGCGCCCTGAACGACGAGGGCATCGCCGTGCGCTCGGGCCACCACTGCGCCCAGCCGATCCTGCGCCGCTTCGGCGTGGAAGCGACCGTGCGGCCATCGTTCGCCTTCTACAACACGTATGAGGAAATCGACCGCATGATCGTCGTGGTCAAACGCCTGGCGGGCGCGCGCCGCTAATCTTGCTGGCCTGACAATCTGATGCCGCCCCGGCACAAGCGGGGGCGGCATTGTTGCGTCAGGTCACGGACTTTGCGCGTGGCTGGCAGGCGCCCGCAGGCTGGCGGTATAATTTATCCTTGGCAATAATCAAGCTGCGGCCCCAAGGAGATATCCGGTGGAAGATCAACACAGCTCGCCCGAGCTTTTCCTGTTCCTGGCGTCGACCGTGCACGACATGAAAAATTCGATCAGCGTGGTCAGCGGCACGCTGGAATCGCTGCTGGCGGCCGAGCAGGCGAAAACAGCCCCCCAGGCCGACCCCGCCTACCTGCAGATGGCGCAGATGCTGTACCAGACCAAGCGCCTCAACGATAACCTGATCCAGCTGCTGGCCCTGTACAAGGAAGTGGGCAAGCCCGGCTACCCTTTCGACGTGCAGCCGCAACTGGTGAGCCAGGTGGTCGACCAGGTGGTGGACCAGGAAAAGATATTGCTGGCCTCGAAAGGCATCCAGCTGGAGACGGCTTGTGCGCCCGAGCTGATCTGGACCCTCGATGAAGACCTGGTCATCGGCGTGCTCGCGCATGCCATCAACAACGCCATCCGCTACACGAAAGATACGATCCGCCTGTCCGTGCGGGAGCACGACGGCATGCTCGAGCTGCGCGTGGAAGACAATGGCGACGGCTATACGCAGGCCTTGCTCGACGCGGGCAGCGCGGCCATGGATGGCATGGCCGCCGGCGTGAATTTTTCCACCAACAGCACGGGCCTGGGCCTGTATTTTTCCAGCGAAGTGGCAAAGATGCACAAGCACCGGGGCAGCAGCGGCAGCATCGCCCTGGAAAATGGCGGCGCGCTGGGCGGCGGCTGTTTCATCCTGCGCCTGCCCTGAACGAGGAAACCATGACGACAGACAGCCACGCCACCGCCGCCGAAGCGGGCAGCACCGACTGGGCCGACAAACATTATCTGCTGGTCGACGATTTCATCGGCATCCGCATCCTGTTGCGCGAATCCCTGCGCAACCTGGGCGCGCGCCATATCGACCAGGCGGCCAGCGGCGGCGAAGCCATGAAGCTGCTGGCCAAGACGCGCTACGACGTGGTGCTGTGCGATTACAACCTGGGCGAAGGCAAGAACGGCCAGCAAGTGCTGGAAGAGACGCGCGTGCGCAACCTGACGGCCCCATCGAGCGTGTGGCTGATGGTATCGGCCGAGAAAAGTGTGGAATCCGTGATGGGCGCGGCCGAGCACCAGCCCGACGCCTATCTGATCAAGCCGATCACGGAAGGTGTGCTGCTGACGCGCTTGAACCGCGTGTGGCACAAGAAGCAGGTATTCCGCGAAATCGACCAGGCCTGCATGGAAAAGGATTATTTGCGCGCGGCGAAATTGTGCGACGCGCAGATCGAGCTCAACAAGCTGCACGAGCTGGAATTGCTGCGCATGAAGGCCAGTTTGCTGCTGAAAAGCGGCGAGCCGGAAAAGGCCCGCGCCGTGTATGAAAAAGTGCTGGCCGACCGCGATTACAGCTGGGCCAAGGCGGGCCTGGGCAAGATCCGCATGAACAACGGCGAGCACGAGGCGGCGCGGCAGATATTCCAGGGCGTGATCGTCGAAAACAAGTATTACATCGACGCCTACGACCAGATGGCCGTCGCCTACCAGCTGATGGGCCAGCACGAGGAAGCGTGCGGCGTGCTGGAAAAGGCGGCGCGCCTGTCGCCCAATTCCGTGCCGCGCCAGCGCAACCTGGGGCTCGCGGCCCTGAAAGTGGGCAATGTCAGCATGGCGGAAAAGGCCTTTCGCAAGTGTATTTCCATCGGTGAGTTTTCCGTCATGAAGACGCCGGACGCCTACCTGGGACTGGCGCGCGTGTGCGGCTTGAAGAAGGATGCCAAGGAGGCGCTGCAGTGGCTGCTGCTGGCGCAGCGCGAGTTCTCGCCTGAGCAGATCGGGCTGCGCGCGAAGATCACGGAAGGCATGGTGCACCACGAAACGGGCGATTACCGGCGTGCGCGCAAGTGCGGCGACGAGCTCGAAGCCATGCTGCTTGAAGACCCGGCGCGGCCTGAGAAGGCTATCTGCATGGAGCTGGCCACCTTGCTGTTCGCCGTCGGCGTCAAGGATGCGCCGGCCGGCCTGCTGTGCTACGTGGTGAAGAACAACCACGACAACCAGGTGGTGCAGGACGAAGTGCAAAAGATTTTCGACAAGGCGAAGATGGGCGACGAAGGCACGAGCCTGATCATCGCCTCGCGCAAGGAAGCGTCGGACTTGATGAACAAGGGCGTGCTGCTGTGGAAGACCGATAAGCTCAACGAGGCGGTGGCCTGGATGCGCGCGGCGCGCGAAAAGCTGCCGAACAACCTGCGCATCCTGTTCAATTCCGCGCAAATCATCGTCTCTTTCCTGCAGCAGCGCGGGTTTCAGGCCGACCTGGCGGCCGAGGCCATGGAAGTGTTGTTATATGTAGACAAAATTGCACCAGGGCAGCAGCGCTTCGCGCAATTGATGGAGCAACTGGTGCAGCTGACACCGCCGCCCGGGCCGGAAGACGCCGTCGTGGCGCCGGAAAATGCGCCTTTGGCGCCGGAAAAAGGGGGAAAAGCCGTGCGTGAGCGTGCCGGATGATAAACTAGGGGCCAGCGTGGGTTCGCCCGTGCTTGAGTTGCTTTACAACAATAAGGAAGAAACTATGCGTGATGTGGTCAATGAAGTGTACAAAAAAATGAAAGTCGGCAGTATTGCCTGGGTACGCCCGGTCGCCGCCAAGGGAGACACGCTGGAAACATTCCAGTCTTCGTACGAGCACGCCAAGGCGCTGGCCGACGAAGGCCTGATCACGATCGGTGACGTAAAACGCCAGGCCGACAACATGATCGAGGCGATCCGCATTCATCGTATCGCCTGATCATATTGCCGACTTGCAGCATCAGGCTTTGCCTGGCGCTTTAGCCTTGGGTGCCGCGCGCTTTGCCGGCGCCTTGCGCAGCGGGGCCTTGGCCTTGGCTGCCGTGCCTGCCTCGGCAGGTTTGGCCGGCTTGCTGGCCGCTGGCTTGGCTTTGCTCACGCTGCCAAAGCTGGCCGCTGCCGAGCTGGCGGCGTCAGGCGACATCGCCGTCGAGACGGCTTGCTTGAACTGATCTTGTAACAAATTCCACCATGCACTTGGATTGGCGAGCTGGGCTGCCGCCTGGCTGCCGGCATCGCCGGGCGCAGCCGCAGCAGCCGGTTCCGGTACGGGCGCAGGCGCTGGTGCCGGTTTCGGTTCAGGTGCCGCAGGTGTGGCTTGCTGGAAAAACGCGGAAGCGTAGGGCACGGATTCAAACACGGTTTTCTCGCTGGCGCCCGGTTGCGTGATGGCCGCCGCCAGTGACGCGCCCATCGATTTCAATGTGGCGATGGTGCCGCGCTGCACTTCCAGCGCCTGGATACTGCCGCGCAGCATGCTGGTGTTGAGGTTCAGCCACGCTTCGACGGCTTTCAGGTCGTTGATTTTCTTGTCCAGCTCTTCCACCGACATGGTGGGCGCCGTGATGCCAGGCATGCCCATGCCGGGCACGCTCATGCTGCCCCACAGGTTTTTGACGAAGTCGAGCGTATCGGTCACAACTGCTGCGCCCGGCATTTGGGGCATTTGCGGGTTTGCCATGCGAAATCTCCTGGTAGGTGGATAGCCTTAGCGTAGCAGATATCGGCTTGCAACTGACGCAATGCCGCCAACATTTTCTTACATAAAACATTAAGAGTTGAGCACGGGCAAGAAGCGGGAAGCGGGGCGGAAGCGTTACACTACGGCCTATGATGCCTGACTCCTTCTTTTCGCCACCGCGCCGCCGCACCGTCGTCTTTGTCGCGGTCATCGGCGTACTGCATTACGTGGCGTTGGAATGGCTCACTTCGCGTGCCAGCATGGTGCCGCTGGGACAGAATCATGCGCAGGTGGTCAGCATGGCCTTGATCGCCGAGCCGCCCAAACCGCTGCCGGTGGTGCCGCCACCGCCGCCTGAACTGCGGCCAGTGCCCAAGCCCAGGCCGCCGCCACCGCCGCCGCCCCCGACGGAGCTGGCGTCGAGCGAAACGCCCCGGTTGACGGCGCCCGCCAGCGACGTGCCGGAAGGCCCGGCCACGACCGAGGCGGCCGCCGTGGCTGCCCCGGCCATCACGGCGCCGGCGCCCGCCGTGGCCGCCGCACCCGTGCCGGCCAGCGCGCCGCCGCCGCCCGTCGAGCAGGCACGCCGCTACAAGACGAATGCGCCTGCCTCGGCCCAGTTCGACCTGCATGTGGACCGGCGCGATGCGGATGGCACCAAATGGCAGGGCGTGGCCGCGATGGCGTGGGACAACCGGGGCGACACGTATCAGCTGAAGCTGGAAGTGGGTTTGAGCATGCTAATCACGCGCATCAACCTGCTGGTGCTGACCAGCGAAGGCGTGATCGATGGCAGCGGCATCGTGCCCGTCACGGCCACGGAGAAACGCAAGGGCCGCGCGCAAACGGCAACGCATTTCAACCGCGACGCCAAGGCCATCACCTTTTCGGCCACGACGGCCACGGTGCCATGGCAAGAGGGGGCGCAAGACAAGGCCACCGTGCCGTTCCAGCTGGCCGCCATCGGCCGTGCCGACGTCAACCAGCTGGTGGGCAATATCGACATACTCGTCGGCGAGGAAAAGGAAGCGACCGTGTTCCGCTTCCACCTGGTGGGCGAGGAAGAACTGGAAACCAGGATGGGCCGCCTGGTGACGTGGCATCTGCGCCGCCCGCCGAAGCCCGGCACGTATTCGTCGCAGCTCGATATCTGGCTGGCGCCATCCATGCAATGGTATCCGGTACAAATACGCAATACCGAAGCGAACGGGGCGCTGACCACGCAAACCGTGACCCAAATTCGCGTCAATGACGCTACAGGAAAATAAATGACTACTTTGAAAACTTTAAAACAATTGCTGGTCGCCAGCCTGCTGGCCGCCACCCTGTCCCCCGCCATGGCGGCGGACGAGCCCGTCGATCACCCCGTCATCAAGCGCCCGTACAAGCTGGCGCCCTCGGCTGACCTCGTCTATTCGATCAAGGCGAAACAGCGCGGCATTGCGCTGTCCGGCGAATCCGTCAGCAACTGGCGCGCCGGCGATGGCAAGTACTCGCTGCTGGCCGAAACCAAGGCCGCCCTGTTCGGCAAAATACTGGAACAGCGCAGCGAAGGCACGGTCGACGATTACGGCCTGGCGCCGTTTCAATTCGTGGAAAAGCGCTTCCGCAAGGAAGCGGCCACGACCACCTTCAAGCGCGACAGCAAGACCATCGTCTTCAGCGAAGGCGATGACAGCTATCCGCTGAAAGGCGGCGAGCAGGACCGTAACAGCACCGTCTGGCAACTGGTCAGCGTGGCGCGCGCCATCCCCGAGAAATTTACGCCTGGCTCGGAATGGAGCTTCTTCGTTGCCGGCCGCCATGACGCCGAACCGTGGACCTTCAAGGTCGTCAAGCAGGAGACCGTCGCCACCGGCCAGGGTTTGGTGGAGGCCGTGCACCTGGTCAAGGCGCCGCCGCCGGACAAGAAGGGCCAGCAAGTGGACCTGTGGCTGGCGCCGTCGCTGGAATGGTATCCCGTGAAGGTGACGTTCGCCGATGAAGACGGCGATTACGTCGAGCAAACCTTGCAAAAGATCGTCAAGAAGTAAGTGTTCACTAATGGTTCGGGGCAGGCATGCCGTGTTTGGCCCCCCATTGCATCATCCTGGCCCGGCACGGCGCAGCGGCCGTGTTGCGCCGTGTCCGCACCTCCCCCTCCCATGCGCTAAATTGCATGTCAGAACTGATATACTGACGCCCCCGCCCCGCAGCGCCGCGTTAGCCCGCAGCGCCGCCCGCTGAACACTCATCCGGAAAAGAATGATTGATATAATGGCAAGTGCAGCCGTGGCTACGGATGCAAATCAGACAGAGCAAGAGCATCACGATTCCTTGCAGGCGCATTTCCAGCCCAATATTTCGGCCGACGAGATCGAGCAGGTATTTCACTTGAAGCGGGCGCAGCCCCTGCTGCAAGTGTTTACAGCCCTGTTCCACGGCGGTTTCGATGGCGTGCTGGTGCGCCTGCTGGTGTTGCGCGAGCTGGCGTCCGATGCGGCCACGTCCGCCTATACGCGCGCCGATATCAACACGAAACTGGCGTATCTGTTGCCGGAAAGCCTGGAAACGGTCTTGCTGCGCCTGCGCTCGAACCAGTTGCTGGCCTGGGATGCGCAGCAGGGCGTGTACCGCGTGACCCCGATGGCGCGCAATGTGCTGTCCGCCATCGACAGCCTGCTGGGCCTGGGGCAGACGGAAGATGAAGCGGAAATGGGCTTTCTGTTGTCGCAGGTGGCTGGTGCGCAAGCCGTCGGCGGCGTATCCGTTGAGCAACTCCAGCATTTGCTGGGGCGCCTGGTGGACTTGACGGAGGAGTTCTCCGATGCCATCGCTTCCGGTTCCGAATTCCGGCTGCGCACGGCGCAAGCGAAGTGGAACATGGCTTGCGACTGGGTCGAGAAGGGTTCCGAGATTCTCGTGGCGATCACGTCCGATGAAAACGCGGACAGCGCCACGCACAAGGCGGCGCAGGCGATTGGCCGCGCGCAAAGTAAATTGCTGAACATGCAAGGCATGTTTTCGCGCGCCCTGAACCAGATCGAGCGCCAGCGCGTGCACCTGGGCCAGTCGGGCCTGTCGACTACCGACATCAAGCGCTGGCTCTTGCTGCACGACGACCTGGCCAGCCTGGCCGAAGGCGCCATCGACCAGCCCGTCGTACCGCTGTTCTCCACGCCGGCCGAAATGATCGATGTGGCGGAAACGGAACTGCTGTCCGAGCGGGCGGCAGGCGTCATCAACACGGGCCTGCCTAGCGGCGAGGATGCGCCCACCACCATCAGCGACGGACCCGCCATGCAGCTTGAACTCGATGACCTGTTGGACCGCCTGTCAAACTTCGCCAGCCTGGGCAATTTCCCCAGCATCGGCGAAGAGGGGCCGAAATCGGTGCCCGTGCAGGACTCGCTGCTGCCGGCCAGCTTTGCCGTGGCCTCGTACCGCGCCTCCATGCTGCCGCTGCTCGGTGATGTTTCCGAAGCGAGCTTGCAAGGCTCGACGGCCGAACTGGCCCGTTTGCCGATTACCTTTACACCGACCGACGAGATGGTCCAGCTGACCGACCCCCATGTGGCGGCCATGTCGATCGCCTCGCTTTCACTGAATGTTTCACTTGATTTAGATAGCGGCACCGCCGATGAATGACGATTCCCAAATCCTGATTGCGCGCCTGCTCACGCATCAAACCCTGCGCCGCGACGACAAGCTCGTCAAGCGCGTGCTGTCCGACGAGCTGTTCCGCGCCGAAATCGATGCGCGATTGCTGGCCTGCGGCTTGAAACTGCTCGACAACGTGTACGCCGACCATGTCACCCTGGCCCTGACGCGCACCATCGAGCCGAAGATCTTCGGCGCGCGTGACGTGTGGCAAAACAATAATTTTGGTTTGGCGCGCGATGGCGTGGCCTTGCTGGTGGTGCTGTGGGCGCAGATCATCCTGCCCAAGCGTGAACGCCAGGAAACGCACCAGCACGCGGACGATGACCAGAACGACATGTTCGGCACGGAAAAACCGCTGCCGCGCGCGGAAGACGCGTCGATCGGCATTTCCTACAAGGCACTGCTGTCGGACTTCGGCGACAAGCTGGGCAAGAAGACGCGCATGGACATGAATCTGGGCACCCTGGCCAAGCTGGGCTTCATCGAGCGGCGTGGCGATTTCATCCTGGAAGGTCCGCTGCTGGACCTGATGATGGATACCGACGTCCTGAAAGAGCGCATCATCAACGGCGCCCTGGCCGACGTGTTCAAGCGGGCGCCGGCGCGCCTGGTGGCCGTCGACCTCGATGCTGACTTGTCGGCTGATTTGTCCGCCGACATCGGCGACCTGCCCGACGCCGGCGATGCCGATGACACGACGTCGTCCGACCTTCCTCACTGAAAGCGCCCATGTTTCATATCAAATCACTTGAACTGGTGCACTGGGATTACTGGCAGCGCATCAAGAACATCCCGCTCGACGCGAAGATCATCACCATCGCGGGGCAGAACGGCTCCGGCAAGACCACCTTGCTCGACGCCTTGCGCACCCTGTTCGGCCTCGACTGCTCGATGGGCCGCACCTATAAACACTATGCGCGCCATTCGGGCCAGCAGACGGCCTGGCTGCGCGCCGTGGTCGACAACAAGAACGTGGGCAAGCAGCTGTCGAACCGCCCGTTCCGCAGTTCCGGCTTCTTCAGCGACGATGAAGTGACCCTGTTTTGCCAGATACAGAAGAATGGCGGCGACTGGAAGCGCCAGTATCTGATGCGTCCGGGCAATGTACAGATCGAGGACATCACGGATGCCAACGACTGGCTCGGTGTGGAAAACTACCGCAAGCGCCTGGCCAATGCGGGCTTGTCGCCGGCCATGTCGAAAGTGCTGGCGCTGGAGCAGGGCGAGACGGACAAGCTGTGCGAATACGCGCCGCGCCAGCTGCTCGACCTGGTGTTCCAGGTGTTTGGCGACAAGGAAGTGCTGGACGCCTACGATGAAGCCAAGCGCCACCAGCGCGACACGGAAGTGGAGCTGAAGCGCTTCGAAACAGAGCTGGAAGCGTCGAAAACCAACCTGGAAGGCTTGCGCCTGCGCGTGGCCAATTACCACCAGTGGGAAGGTTTGCATAAAGAGCGCCGCAACCTGCTGGAAGAAGTACTGCCCAGCCTGCAGTACCACGAGGCGCGCGAAAAGGCGGCCATCGCCAGCCGCCAATTGCGCGATGCGCGCAAACCGATGGCGCAGGCCGACCAGCAGCTGACCGATAAACGCAATGCGCTGGCCGCGCAAGCGAAAGCCCTGTCAGACGCGCAGATGAACGAGACCTTGCTGGAGCAGGAATCCATTGGTCTGCAGAGCCGTTTGTCCTTGATCAATGCCAAGCTGAAACCGCTGGACAGCCTGCTGGAACAGAAAGACCGCCTGCACAAGCTGGCGGCGGACTCGGGCAGCGATATCGCCGAAGTGGCGGCCCAGCTGGAACAGAAGGAAGCGGAACTGCTGCGCCAGCGCCAGCAGCGCGACGCCTTGTCGGCCCGCATCGCGGGCGAGCAGGCAACGATTGCAGCGCTGCAAGGCAAGACGGCCATGCCGGAGCCGGACAATGTGCGCGGCATGCGCCGCGCGCTGCGCGACGCGGGGATTGCACACGCGATGCTGTCGGACATCGTCGAAGTGACGGACAGCCGCTGGCAGGGCGCCGTCGAAGGCGTGCTGGGCGGATACGCCTCGGTCGTCTTGCTCGACAAGGCCAAGGATGCGGCTGCCGCTTACCGTTTGGCCGAGAAGGAGCGCTACCGCCACTTCATCGTGCCCGAGCTGGTCACGGCGCCAGTGGCGAAAGACGAAAGCTTGCTGGCCGTGGTGAAATTTTCCGCACCCGTGCCCAGCTGGCTGATCGAGCAATTGTCGCGCATTGCGCGTGTCGATTCCGTCGAAGCAGGCTTCAAGCTGGGCAACCACGAAGAGTGGATCACGCCCGAGGCGTATCACCGCGAACGCCGCGGCGGCCGTTCGCTGTTCGTGGAAGCGTCGCGCTACCGCTTCGGCCAGGCTGGCCGCAGCGGCCGCCTGGAAGCGCTGCTGCGCTCCCTGCCGGGCCTGGAAGGACAGGAAGACACCTTGACCCTAGCGATCTCGAAGCTGGCGGCCGAAGTGGGCGCCTTGAAAGCGCGCATCGCCGGCGTCGACGCGGCCAAGGAACTGAGCGCGCGCCAGGAAGAATTCGCCGAAGCGCTGCGCAATTCGAAGCCGCTCAAGGAAGAGCGCCTGGAAGTGGGCGGCCGTTTGGGCGAGCTGCAAAACCTCACCAAGAACGCCACCGTGGCGCGTACGCGTGCCGATACCGTGTGGCAAAACGCGCGCCTGGCCCTGTCCGAGGCGGAAGCCGGCTCGCGCCTCGGCTACAAGAAGCAGATCGAACAGCGCGCCGAGCATGCGCGCGCCTTGCTGGCCCTGCGCCATGCGTGGCGCCACTTGCCGAAAAGCTGGCGCAGGCCGGGCCGACGCGCGGCACTGGTGGCCGAACACCAGAATGCGCACCAGGTCGATCTGCGCGTGGCCAGCCTGCAAAACAGCCTGGCGCGCGACGACTGGGAACTCGACGCTACCGTCATCGACCAGCATCACCGCCTGTCGGACCAGTTGCATGGCCGCCAGTCTGAGACGGACGAGCGCCGCTACCAGAACAACCGCGCCATCGAAGCGACGGGCAATGCCCGCGGCGCCTACATGGAACGCTTGCGCTACACCATCAAGACGTACAGCAAGAACATCAAGGAACTGGGTGAACTGGCCGGCATCGAAGTGCATGCCGACCCCGTGCGCCTGGAAAACGACGACGTGCAGCTGTCGCAGGCGGGCTTGCACGTGCGCTTCAAGTTCGACGGCAAGGGCGTCATCGGCATGAACGATGGCGAGGCGTCGGGCGGCCAGCAAGTGATGAAGTCGCTGGTGTTGCTGATCGGCTTGCTGAAATCGGAGGACGGTTCCGGCGGCTTCGTCTTCATCGACGAACCGTTTGCCCACCTCGATATCCGCAATATTCAATTGGTCGGCGAGTTCCTGAAAAACACGGAAGCGCAATACCTGATGACGACGCCGTTGACGCACAACACGGATGTCTACGATCCGTCGGAACTGACTTTGATCACCAGCAAGAAGAAAAAGGATACCCAATGGGCGCAACCGATTTTCGTGCTGCAGCGCCGCGTCGATCCCGTATCGGGCAAGGTGGCGTGATGGCCATGGGCAAGCTCATTCTGGCCGCGGCCCTGTCGCTGGCATTGGCCGGCACGGCCGTGGCCAACGACGGCATCGGTTCCGTGAGCGCGGGCGGCATTCTGTTCGGCAAGACGGATGCCGTGGCCATGAAAAAGGAAGTGCTCAGCGTGAGCACGGACTTGATCAAGGTCGAGTACGAATTCCTCAATGAATCGGCCAGGGATGTGGAAGAGACGATCTTCTTCCCCTTGCCAGAATACGCGTCCGGCTACCACGGCTCGCCCACGTATTATGGCCAGCCGCAGCAGTTTACTGTCGACGTGGATGGCAAGCGCAAGGATTATAAAACCACCTTTGTCGCTAAGCTCGATGCCGAGGACGTGACGGCCCGCTTGCGCCAGCTGGGATTGTCGGATGCGCAAATTGCGTATTTCCCCTCGCACACGCCGTTCGACAAGAAAGTGACGCCGCTGACGGCCGCGCAGAGCAAGATCATGATCCGTGAAGGCCTACTGGCCCAGCTGTACGACGAGGAATGGGTGCCGGCCTGGACCGTGAAAGTCATCTACCTGTGGCAGCAGAAATTCCCCGCCGGCAAAGTCGTGCGCGTGCGCCATCAATATGCGCCGTTCGTCGCGGCCGGTCCTGGCGCTTCCTACCTGGGCGATGGCAATGCCTTTGAAAAGAAATACTGCGGCGACAAGGCCTTCTACAAGACGTGGAACCGCCTGGCGGCCAAGCAGGGTGAAAGCGGCTTCGTCAATGCCGTGTGGGTCTCGTACATTCTGACGACGGGCAATACATGGAAGAATGGCATCGAAGACTTTACCTTGAACCTGATCAAGGGCAAGTCGGACGAGCTGGTCAGCCTGTGCTTCCCCGGTACGTTTACGAAAATCAACCCCACCACCTTGCAAGTCAAGCTGCGCAACTTCCATCCGAAACAGGACCTGGACGTGTACTTTGGCAATGTCGAGATCGGTGGTGCCCACGACGGCGTGGCGCCGCAGATCCGGCCGTGAGCACGTGAGCGAGCAGCAGGCACTGGCGGTGCGTTTGCGCGCCATCGCCCGCGCCACACCGTGGTGCATGCAAGCCTTGCAAGCCGTGGCGCAGCTGGGCTTGCCCCACTGCTGCATCGGTGCCGGCGCCGTGCGCAACCTCGTGTGGGACGCCTTGCACGGCTACGCGCAACCGTCGGCCTTGAGCGACGTCGACGTGGCGTATTTCGATGCGCACGATGTGCAACCCCGGCGCGAGGTGGAACTGCGCCAGCGCCTGGAAACTGCGTTGCCCGGCGTGCCGTGGGAGGTCTGCAATCAGGCGCGGGTGCACCTGTGGTTCGAAGATGCTTTTGGCTATGCCGTGCCGCCGCTGCTGTCGCTCGACGACGCCATCGCTACCTGGCCCGAATTTGCCACCTCGGTTGGCATCTATCTGCAGCCTGACGGCGAGATCGGCATCGTCGCGCCGCATGGCCTCGATGATCTGTTCAATATGGTGGTGCGGCGCAACCCGGCGCGCATCAGCCTGGACGGCTATGCGCAGCGCCTGGCCAGTAAGGACTATGCGGCGCGCTGGCCGCGCGTCACCATCATCGCCTAGATAAATGTGGTGTAAAACGCAATTAAATGCACTGTGGATACAGATTGCCTATAATTGCCAATTTTCCAATAGTGTTTTCCTGATCCCATGTCCTTCTTGATTTCCACGCCGCTGCGCCGCCTCGGCCACCTGTTCTGCCTTTCCTCCGCCCTCGTAGCACCCGTCGCCTGCGCCGACAGCTATACCGATTTCCAGCAAGCTGCCACGCGCCTGGAAGCGATGATGGCCGCGTCCACTGCCGATGGCAGCTTGCCGCATTTGGCCGACCCTGCCGTGGCGGCATTGTTTGCCCAGGTCGCCGATGGCCCGCGCCTGTTCCAGGCGCCCGTGGCCGCGCTGCAGGACATGAACCAGAGCGTGGCCGTTTGCGAGCGGGCGACCAACCTGGGCAAGGCGTATTACACGTTTGGCTTGCAACGGCCGCTGCTGCTGTCCGGCGCGGAGCTGCAGCAGGCGCGCCGGGAGCAGGTGACGCAGAACCTGGCCAATTATGGCGATGAAATGGCCGCCCTGTTTGCCTTCGGCGTGCATTGCCATGCGCACTTGATCGGTTTGATGGAAGCCGAGTTCAGCACGCAGCCGGCGCAGGACGTGAGCGGTGCCGAGCGTATGCGCGCCCGCGCCTTCAGCAAGGGATCGAGCACCATGTTTGCGAATGTGGTGCAGTTTGTGCAGGTGCCGTTCTGGAATGTGGCGCAAAAGAAAGTCATGCTGGCAACGGCGGCGCAGCATGCCACGGCAAATGCCAATCTGATGGCGCCGCCCTTGCGCGAGCGCCTGCTGACCAGCCTGGCCGAGGCGGACAAGGACCTCGACCCTGCCTTGGCGCCGGCGCTGGCGACGATACGCCAGGCGCTGGCGGTGACGACGTGTACTGGCCTGTGCCAGTACTATTGATTTACTCTGAGGCTTGCAAGGGCTTGTTGCGCTGGCGCCAGCGCACCAGGCCCCACGCATACACGGCGTAGTAGCCGATGACGAGGCCGTAGGCAGCCATGGTCAGCGGGCTCTGGCCGAACGGTGGCGGCGGCACGGGCACGTCCTGGCGCGAGTTCAGGTAAATCTCCATGCCGCGGTACAGCAATCGTGCGATGAACAACATCGTGATGGCCAGGCCCAGGTAGCTGTGCTGGGTAAAGAAAAAGTCCTTGCCGACGTGCTCGAAGCGCGTCAGCTTCAAACCCAGCATGCCCAGCCAGCCGCCGGCCAGTGCGGCCGCGCCCAGGCTGGACAGGGGCAGGGTGTCGAATTTCGTCGTCGTCGCCAGGAACAGCAGCAACGCGGGGAACGCGATCGCCACGGTCCAGTGCCGCCACAGCTGCGACTTCTGGCGCGCCACCAGTTTCTTCAGGCGCGAATAAATGCGCCAGACCAGCAGCGGGACCAGTAACAGCAGGGCGAGGGTGGTGGTTTCCATGTATGCAATCGGGTACGGGTAAAACAGCGATTGTAAGCCAGATGGGGACAGGCGGCGATGCTTGTCAAACGGTAAAAGTTGCATGTTGACATTTACTTGGCATGCAAGCACTATGGTCTGTCATGGCAGGGCGCTGGCCGCCGATATCAAACTGGCAGGCAAATAAGGGCAGCGGCGGGCATCTCGTGGTATGGTCTTCTTTTGTCTGCAGGGAGGCCAGCCATGTCAGTCATCCATGCCCACCGCGCGCCCGACCCGGCGCCCGTCGATGAACCCATGCCGGCGCCGGAGCCGCAAGACGCGCCCGGGCACCATCCGGGGCCCGTGCACCCGGTGCCGCAGGATGATCCCGTGCCGCACCCGCATCCCAGTTAATCTCGTCAAGAAAGGCTGTTTTAGATGGCAATTGTCAAGGAAGTCTACACACGCAAAGTCAGCGGAGAATCGTTCGACTATGAACTCGATTACACCCAGGGCACGGACGTGGCCTGGATTGCGCGCGTGTACCACGACGGCGTGCTGAAAGGCTCGCCGCACGGCGCGCTGACGGCCAACGTGCTGTCCGGCCCCGCGCTGGAACAGTACCTGCGCGCGTATGTTGAAGGCATGATCGAGCGGGGCCTCGACGTGGCTGAGTAAGATCGCTTTTGCGGTAGAGCAAAGAAAAGGGCGCCGAGGCGCCCTTTGTGTTTTTCGCTTGCGTTGAATCAATCAATGAATCAATCGAACGCCCAGGTGTAAAGGACGTCCAGCGCATTGTTGGTGCCCGTCTGGAACTGCAAAGTAATGCGGCGGTTCAGCTTGTAACGCAGCTTGACCAGGCTCGTCGCCGTGCTCGTGCCTTGCTCGAACGTCAGGTAGGCGCGCGAGGACAGGCGCTTGCCGACGGTGACAACCGTGCTTTCCAGCCCTTGTGCCTGTGACAGGCCCACCTCATCGAGTCCCAGCGAACTGGCCAGCTTGCCCTGCAAGCCGCCGCCGGAGCCGCCGAAGAGGGCGCCTGCGGCCGTCGTCAAGAGGGCCATTTCATCGCCGGCCGCCGTTTCCGCGCCGTGGCCGAGGATCAGCCAGGCCAGCTTGTCGCTGTCCGACACGCTCGGCGTGGAGACCAGCTTGGCTGTTGGCGCCTGGGCCGTGCCGCGCACTTCCACGCCCGCTTCCACATTCGTTTCCGACAAGGCTTCGCCTTCGGGACGCTTGCGCACGGCCAGGATGTTCAGGGACGGGTTGTCGTAGGCGCCCGTGAAGGCGATCAAGCCCCGTTCGATCGACAGCTTTTGTCCGTAGGCCGCGTACTGGCCGCTGGTAACCTTGATGCTGCCCGTCACGCGTGGCGCGGCGCGGTTGATGACTCTGGCGCGCACATTGCCAGCCAGGTCCGCATCGATGCCCATGCCGCGCAGGTGGAAGGCATTGCCCAGGTCGAACTCGAGGTCGATATTCAGGGGCAAGGATGGCGCTTCCTTGCTGCCTTTGACTTCCTTGCCCAGCACTACCACGTCGCCGCTTTGCGTCGGGGTATCCTGCGGCGCCAGTTCGATCAGCGCGCGGTTGGCCTTGAATTTGCCCTCGAAGCTGAAACGCTTGTCGTTGCGCACCAAGGTGCTGTTGCCCGACAGGATCAAGGTGCGGTCGGGGCGCGACAGCGCCTGCAGGCGGTCGGCCATCAATTTCAGTTCCAGGCTCGCTTCGCCATTCGCAAAGCGTACCCAGCCATCTGCCTGCACCTTGCCATCGCCGCCGTCAAAGCTCAGGCGCTGCAATTGCAATTGATCGCCGGCCAGCTTGGCTTGCAGCACGCCATTGCGCAATTTCAAGCCCTGGTCGGCCCAGTTCACCAGCAACTTGCTGCCGTTGATGTCGCCATTCAATTGCGGCGCGCCGATGGTGCCGCTGCCAGCCAGCGCGATTTTCAGGGCGCCGCCCAGTTCCAGGCCTGGCTGGCCCGTCAGTGGCGCCAGCCAGGCCAGTGTATCGACGTTGGTGGTGGCCGTCAGCGAGAGGGCGCTGTCATTGCTGATGCGTCCGCCCAGCATTTGCACAGTGGCATTGATGTCGCTCTGGCCCGCGCGCGCGCCATCGAGTTTCACGGCCAGGCGCAATTGCTGGTTGGCCACGTCCACTCTTGCATCGAGGGTGCGCAAGCCCAGTGCCAGCGGCTGTTCCACGCCCACCGTTACGTCGCCTTTTTCGCGGTAGATGTGCAGCATGCCGGCCAGTGATGGATCTTTCTGCTTGGCCGTCGGCACTTGCATGTCGAGCGACCATTGCGCGCCCAAGGTCAGGTCGCTGCGCGCATTGGCTTGCAGCGCGGGAATCACTTGCGCCAGATAGGTCAGGGCCACGCCGGCCGCCTGGCCGGAACTGGTCCAGCGGGGGCCGTTCTTGACGAGGTTTTGCATGGTGATGCTGCCTGCGGGCAATTTGATGACGGTGTTGCCCACGCTGATCTGTTCAGGCTGGCCCAGGCCCGCCACGCCGCTGCCGGCAGGGCCCGCCACTTTGACGGGCACGGGCGCTTGCAGTACCAGCGCATAGCGGCCCTTGTTTTGCAGGCTGTCGATGGTGCCTGTCCAGCTGGCGCCGCTCTGGCTGCCCCGGATTTGCACGGTGGCATCGAAATCGTCGTTGCGCGCCGCCAGGTTCACGGTGTGGCTGCCGCGCGTGCCCGTCGTGGCCAGGCGGGCGCTGGCCAGCTTGAAGGTGGGCGTGCTGTAGCCCATGATGTCCAGGCTGCTGACCATGGGGTCGAGCGCGCCCTGGCCAGCGCCCACGCTGGCGCTGCCTTTGATGGATTTCAGTTGCTGGTCGCCAAAGAAGGTCAGGTCACGGCCATCCAAGGTCAGTTGCGCTGCCGGTGCATCCATCTTGCCCGAGACGGAGCCGGCCGCCTGCAGCACGCCGGCAAAGCGCGGGCCCAGGGTCGACAGTTGCGGCGCATCGAGTTTCCACGTCAGCTTGTCGGTGGCGCCGCCCAGTGCGCCCTTGGCCAGCAGGCTGTTCGGCCCCAGGCGCAGTTCCGTATCCACGCTGTCGATGCGCTTGGCGTTGGCCGACAGTTTGGCGTAGCCGGCCAGCGGGGCGTTTTGCAAGGTCGATTCGCGCAGGGCCAGGTTGAGGGCCACTTGCCAGTCGCCGCTCAGGCGGCCGTTGCCGTTGAAATCCGCATTGACGTTGCCATTGGGCAGTGATGCACCAAACGCGGCCGGGTTGATCTTCTGTAAGGAACCCGTCATTTTCAGTTCCGCTTCCTTCTTCGGTCCCGTCAGGCCCACGTCGCCGCTGGCGTGGATGGCGCTGTCGGGCGCGGGACGCTTGCCGCTGGTCAATCCCAGTCCTTTCGCATCCGCAACGAAGCTCGTGCGCGGCTGCTGCAGGGTGCCTTGCACCACGCCGCTGGCCAGCACGGTACCCAGCAAATCACCCTGCAGGGCGGAAAGTTGCCGTGCATCGACGTTCCAGTTGAGCTTTTCGCCGGCGCCGCCAAAGTTGCCCTTGGCCGTCACGTTGTTCTTGCCCAGCGCCAACTGCACGTCGATGCCGCTGAAATGGGCCGCATCGGCCGTCAGCTTGCCCTTGCCGGACAGGGGCTGGTCGAGCAGCTTGCTGGGGCGCACGGTGAAGTCCGCATTCGCCAGCCACTGGGGGGCCACGTGGCCGTTCGCGCGCACGTCGAGGTTCAGGTCGGCCACGGGGAAGGCGCCGAAGTCGGCGGGATTAAGACGGCTGGTGCTGGCCACGGCCTTGAAGGGTTGTTCATCCTTCAGACTGATCTGGCCCGTCGCGTTGACGCTGCTTTTGCCTGCTTGCAAGGTCGCCTTGCGCAGTTGCACCAGTGAGTCGGCGAGGGTGGCTTCCACGTCCAGGCGCAGCTTGGCTTCGCCCAGCTTGGCGCGCAGGGTTTGCGTCTTGCCGTCGCTGTCGAGCACGATATCGCCGACGATCTTGGTGCTGTTGATGCTGCTGTAAATATGCTGCAAGTCGATCTTGTCCGTGTGCAGGGTCAATTGCGCATTGCCGATGGGCGCGTCGGCCGCATCGCGGTTGAGCTTGCCGCTGCCCGTGAACTTGCCCGCGTTGCCGAAGTCGATGATGGCTGACTCGAGCGTGGTGGCCGTCAGGGTGCCGCCCAGGCGCGCCTCGAACTGGCGCAGCGGCAATTTTTGCTGGTCGATGGGGCCCGGCGTGGCGTGGTTGAGGATGGCCAGCTTGCCCGACACGGTCTGCGCGTTGGGACGCGTGTCGATGGCGGCGTCGAGTTCCAGGCTCAGGTCCGCCTGTGGCAAGGTGGCGTCAAACTTGCCCGGATTGATGTTGCGGCCACGGATATTGGCCGAGCGCAGGATGATGACAGGGTCGAACGGCGCCAGCGCCAGCTGGGCGTCGGCCGTGGCCGCGCCCGCGCTGCCCTTGGCTGTCACGTTCAGTACGTTCAAGTCGCCGCCCAGCTGCAAGGCGAGGGCCGCCGGTTTTTCGCCGGCGGCGGGGTTGAGCTGCGTCAAGCCGGCCTTGCCTGACAGTTTGAATGGCTGCGTGGCGGCAATTGTCGCGCTGGCCGTGACCTGGCCGAACGGTGTCAGCGCCGAAGCGTCTTCCAGCTGCCATTGCGTCTTGTCGCCGGACAAGGTGAAGTGGATCTTTTCAAATACCGTGTTGCCGCCCGCGCTGACCAGGGTCACCTTGTCCAGGCGCGCGTCGGCGATGCCGATCTTGAACGGCGAAGCCAGGCTGGCGGGCATGGTCGACGGTTCTTCGGACGGCGCCGTGCTTTCCACGGACAGGCTGGCCACGTGCAGTTCGCTGATGGCGATGCCTTCCGAGAAGAACTGGAACGGCGACCAGTTGATGTCGATATTGTCGGCCGTGATGTGCTGCGTCTTGCTGCGGTAGCTGACGTGGCCCAGGTGCATGCGGTTGTACAGCGAGCCGGACACGCCCGATACTTCGATGTCGCCGCCGCTGGCGCTGGCCACTTTTTGCACCAGCATCTGCAAGGTCGATTCGCGGCCCAGGAACCAGAAGGCGCCGCCCAGCAGCACGGCCAGGCTGGCGACGGCGATCGCCACATAGCGGGGCCAGCGGCGCGTTTTTTTTACTGGGGGCTGGGGCGCGGCGTTTGGCGCCTCGGTAGTCATATCGGACATCAGAAAGTGAATCCCAGAGAGAAGTGCAAACGGTAGGCGTGGACGGCGTGGCCGTACGCCACGTCGACATTGATGGGGCCGACGGGGCTCTTGTAGCGTCCGCCCAGGCCGTAGCCCGACTTCGGCGTCATGGCCGCTTTCACGGTATCGGCCGCGTTGCCGGCGTCATAGAAGGCGGCAATGGCCCACTTCGGCTTGAACCAGTACTGGTATTCGGCGCTGCCGGTGAGCATGTAGCGTCCGCCGACTGTGGCGTCGCCTTCCTTGACGCCCAGTTCCTGGTAGGCATAGCCGCGCACCGACTGGTCGCCGCCCGCGCGGAACAGGTAGACGGCCGGCACGCCGCGTTTTTCCTTCGAACCGAGCGCGCCCATTTCGCCGCGCACGATCAGCTCGCCTTTTTCACCGAGCGGACGGTAATACACGGCCTTGCCGGCCACGCGCACGAAGCGCTCATCCGTCAGCACGGGCAGCAGGGCGCCGCCCACCTGGGCATTGATGACATAACCCTTGGTGGGAAACAGCAGGCTGTCGAGGCTACGCTTGGTGATGGCATAGGTCAGTGGCAAGCTCTTGCTGCGCGTCTGTTCCAGGCCGACGACGGTCTTGTCTTCGCTGAGGAACTCGAACGTCAGGCTGCGCTCCAGGTTGGTGCCGCCCCAGTTGCGCTTGGCCGAAATGGTCGTGACGGCCGTGATTTCGTTGGAAATGTCGCTGCGCTCGAACGATGCGCCCGCGCTGTCGTTGTAGCCGCGCTCAGTGGTGGGGAAATAAAAATTGGCGTGCGCCGCCTGTTTCTTCGTTTCCATGGTGATCGCGCTCTTGAAGCGCGTGCCCCACACGTTCAGGTTGTCATAGTTGAGCTGGGCGCGATTCCCCGTATTCGTACTGAAACCGAGACCGGCGCTGACGTTCTGCTGCTTGTTTTCCGTTACGCGCACCACCAGCGGCAGCTGCGGCGCGGGGCCGCGGTTGACGGGTTTGGCTTCGGGCACGGCGCCGGCGCTGGCACTTGCGGCCTCGGCTTGCTGGCTTTCCTGGCCTGCCTCGATCTGCTCGTTGAGAATGCTGCTCATGTCGGCGCTCACTTCCACGCTGGCAAAGTAGCCGGTGTCCTGCAGGCGCGCCTGCAACGATTGCAGCGCCGATTCGCTGTAGTACTCGCCGGGACGGATCTTGTCGAGGTTGCGGATGATGGCTTCCGGGTAGCGCTTCAGGCCTTCGATGCGCAGCTCGCCAAAGCGCAGTTCGGGGCCGCTGTCGAGCACCACCAGCAAGGAGACCTTGTGCGTTTCCGGGTCGACCACGGCTTGCGTATCGACCAGCTGGGCGCGCGGATAGCGCGTCTGCACCACTTCGCGCAGCAGCGCGCGCTTGGCCGATTCCCAGTCGGATTGGCGAAACACGCTGCCCGTCTTCAGCGACCAGCTGCGCTTCAGGGCTTCCGTATCGTAGGGCTCGCTGGCGGCCAGCGGCGGCGTGGGATCGAAGCCGCGCAATTCCAGCTCGACCTTGTCGATGGTCGCGGGCTGGCCCGGGTCGACGTCGACGATGACGACGGGTTTGGCGCCCGTCGTATCGACGCGCACCGTGACGACGGGCGTGTAGTAGCCGGCCGTGGCGATGAGGTTTTTGGCTTCTTCGGGCGTACCGCGCACGAGGCGCCGCAATTGCTCGCGGTCCATGCGCGGGTTGCCGCGGAAGCGTTCCAGGTCCAGGTTTTTTTCAAGCAACTCATCGAGGTCGCCCGGCGCGTTGACCTTGACCTCGTACTGCAGCGGGGCGGGCGCCGCTTCCGTGGCGGCGGAGCTGTCGGCAACGGCGTCTTGCGGGCGCTCTTGCGTCGCCTCCTGCGCGCCGGCATGGGCGATGGGAAACAGCAATATGGCACCGCCGGCGGCCGCCAGTGTCAGTTGCCCCATTACTTTTGTCACTACTTGTGCCAAAATTCGTGGTCGTATCGCCTTGCCGGCAGCCGTATGCCGTATGGGTCGTGCAGAAAACATGGTGCTCCAGATGAGTAAATGCTGACTGCATGTTACCGGAATAGGTAAACTGATGGCGGACGAATAAGTATTTTTTGCATGGGGAATCATGTTTCCCCGCGCACTATTGCAACAGATAAAAACATAGAAAGAAAATTTATGCTAGCAACGGACTCCGCACTGGTGCTCTTTAGCGGTGGGCAAGATTCCACCACCTGCCTGGCCTGGGCCTTGAAGCACTATAGCCGCGTGGAAACCATCGGCTTTGATTACGGCCAGCGCCATGCGATCGAACTGACCGTGCGGCCCGGCGTACTGGAACAGATGCGCCAGCAGTCACCCGAATGGGACAGCCGCCTGGGCGAGGATCACATGATCGACCTGTCGCTCATTTCCGCCATTTCCGATACGGCCATGACGCAGAACGTCGAGATCGTCATGCAGGAAAACGGCTTGCCAAATACCTTTGTTCCTGGACGCAACTTGCTGTTCATGACCGTGGCCGCCACCGTGGCGTACCGCCGCGGCTTGACGGTGCTGGTGGGCGGCATGTGCGAGACGGATTTCTCCGGCTACCCGGATTGCCGCGACGACACGATGAAGGCCCTGCAAGTGGCCCTGAATCTGGGCATGAATACACGATTGAAGCTGGAAACGCCGCTGATGTGGCTGGACAAGGCGCAAAGCTGGGACCTGGCGGAAGACCTGGGCGGCCAGCCGCTGGTCGACCTGATCCGTAGCGGTACGCATACGTGCTACCTGGGCGAGCGTGGCGAGCTGCACGACTGGGGCTATGGCTGCGGCACCTGCCCCGCCTGCGCCCTGCGCGCGAATGGCTACCAGCAATACGCTGCGCGCAAGGCAGCAAAGTAAAAAACAGCTTGCGCCGTTTCTTCAAGCGGCGCGGCAGGGGGACACGCCATGCTGTGGTTTTTGCCACAGGAGCGTCTTGCCATGAAATCCCTCTTTGCCGCGCTGTACGGCCCCGTGTTCTGGGCCGGCTTCATCGGCGCCGCCAGTTGCCTGGTCGCGGTGTGCGACTATTCTCTCTGGGTCTTGCCGCCCTTGCTGCTGCTGGCCCTGCTCACTTCCTTTCTTGCCGAACGCTGTCTGCCGTATGACGGCGCGTGGAACCACGATCACGGCGACGGCTGGCGCGATACGCTGCATGCGTTCGTCAATGAAGCGCTATACCTGCTGGGCCTGGCGGCGTTTCCCTTGCTGGCCGGATACCTGGCGCTGGGAGACTTCTGGCCCGGCACCTGGCCGTTCTGGCTGCAATTGCTGCTGGCCATCCTTCTCGCCGACTGCGGCATAACGCTCGTGCATTACCTGAGCCACCGCTATTATTTTCTGTGGAAACTGCATGCCGTGCACCACAGCGTGACGCGCCTGTACGGTTTTAATGGCTGGATGAAACATCCGCTGCATTTGCTGCTGGAAGCGACGGGCGGCATGCTGCCCTTGCTGCTGCTGGGCATACCTGAGAAGGTCATGGCCGTGCTGGCGTTTGCCGTGGCGATCCAGTTGCTGCTGCAGCACGCGAATGTCGACATGCGCATGGGGCCGCTGCGCCACGTGTTTGCCTGGGCGCCCCTGCACCGTTTTCATCACATGAAATACGGCACGGCCGGCGACGTGAATTTCGGCTTGTTCTTTACCTGCTGGGACCGCCTGCTGGGCACGCGTTTCGATGCCCCGGATTACCGCATGCGGGGCGAGGACCTGGGCATCGGCAGCCGTCCCGATTACCCGCCCGCATATGGGGCGCAACTGCTGGAACCGTTCCGAGCGGAAGAGGGCGTGCGCGCACCCGAGTTGCCGGTCGGCTTGAAGCAGGCGCTCAAAGGCGTCATCAATCGAGCAGCTTGACGTTGAGCTGGCGCAAGCTGCGGTCGGCGCGCACGCCGAACAGGCTGCGCATGGTGCGCGAAAAATGCGCGGCATCGGCAAAGCCGGCGCCGTGGGCCGCGTCCGTCAAGGTGCTGCCGAGCAAGATGAAACGGATGGCCAGGCGCAAGCGGCGCCACAGCACTAGCCGCCGCACGGGCAGGCCCAGCTGGGCGCTGAACAGGCGTTCCAGCTGGCTCAGCGACAAATGCGCCGCCTCGGCCACGGTGGCCGCGCTGACCTTGCCCGACAGCAGCGCGTCGACCTTGTCCAGCGCCCGCCGCAGGCGGGGATCGGGCAAGTCTTCGCGTGGCTGGGCCTGCAGCGCGGCAGCCAGATTGTCCAGGCTGGGCACGCCTGCGCTGCCGGCCGCGGCCAGCAGGGTCGCGCCGCGCAGGCGCTGCGGTTCCGCATAGATGGTCAGCATGGGCGCCGGCGCGCTCAGGATGGCGTGCGGGCGCAGGCTATCGACCAGCAAGTGCCGCGCCGTGTGGACGATGCCGTCGAGCTCGGCCGTGAAAGGCTCCCCCGTGCTCAGCATCAGCTGGTGCGCATAATGGGCGTGGCTGTCCGTGGCGCCTGCTGCGCCATGCAAGATGGCAAAGTCCGGCGCCAGCCAAAGTGTTCCCTGCCAGCTATCCTGTTGCAAACGCGACTCCCAGGTGATGGATTGCGGGGCGATCATACCAGCCGGCGGGGATGGTTTTCATGGCATCGAATTTTCCTGGAGTACGTATCGTTGCATTGATGAAATATGTGATTTTTTTAATACAATATTCAGCATTGCATGGCTGCCCGCTGTAACGTACTATCATTCTCATCGACTACCGATGGTAGTCGTGCAGCCCGCTGCCAGCCATGTTGCTGGCCGTGTAGCGGTTTGATGTCCGTTCTGCTTGTCCACCTGTCATGCCTACACGTGCGTCTTCGTCGTGGTTTGCCTGGCCAGTATCGTACTGGGTGGGACCGCGCGCGTTGGCAGCGCTGGTGCTGGCGCTGTGCCTGGGATTGACGTACGGCGCCTGGCGCAATGCCGACGATGCCAGCGAGCAGCAGGTGCAGGCCGATTTCGATTTCCGCGTGCGCGAACTGGTGGGCAACATCGTCGGCCGCATGCAGACCTATATCCAGGTGCTGCACGGGGTGCAGGGACTGTATGCCAGTTCGCAGGAAGTCACGCGCCGCGAATTCCATGCCTACCTGGCGGTGCAGCAGGTGGACCGCCACTTTCCCGGCATCCATGGCATCGGCTACCTGCCGCTGTTGTCCGGCGGCGCCCTGGCGCGGCACGAGGCCGGCGTGCGCGCGGACGGCTATCCCGGCTATGCCGTGCGTCCGCACGGCCAGCGTGCCTGGCATGCGCCGATCACCTATCTGGAACCTTTGAGCGAGAGCAACCTGCTGGCCTTCGGCTACGACATCGGCTCCGAACCCGTACGTCGCGCCGCGCTCGAACAGGCGCGCGACACGGGGCAAGCCGCCATGACGGGAAAGATCCACCTGGTGCAGGATGGCGGCAGCGCCCAGGCGCATGGCTTCCTCGTCGTGCTGCCCGTGTATGACAATGGCTTGCTGCATGGCAGCGTGGAGCAGCGCCGCGCCGCCTTGCGCGCCTGGGTGTTTGCGCCATTTCGCATGGGCGACCTGATGGCGGGCGTGGGAGGCGAGAGCGCGCGCCAGCTGGACCTGGAAATCTATGACGGCGCGCAACTGGCCGAGGCGGCCCTGATGTATGACAGCTTGCCGGGCGCCTTGTCGTCTGCCGCCTCGGACAGCCTGGTGTCGCAGCAAGCGATCAGCATCGCCGGTCATGCCTGGACCTTGCGCGTGCGCGCCATGCCGGGCTTTGATGGCGAACTGCTGGCGCGGCCCCGCCTGGTGGCCTTGACCGGCGTGCTGGCCAGTATCGTGCTGGCGCTGGCCGCCTGGCTGCTGGCGGCGGGCCGCGCCCGCGCCCAGGCGGCGCTGGCGCGTTCGAGCGAGCTGACCGGCCAGCTGGAGCAGGGGCAGGCGAGCGTGCTGGCGATGGCCGAGGCGGCGCAGCGCAGCCAGGCCATGCTGCGCAGCATCCTCGATTCGACCATCGACGGCATTCTGGTCGACAATACCGAGGAACGCATCTTCACGTCGAACCGGCGTTTCCGCGACCTGTGGCAAGTGCCCGACGCGCTCGACTGGCAAGCCGATGGCGCGGCGCTGGTGCGCCATGTGGAAAGCCAGCTGGAGCAGGCGGCGCCTTTCCTCGGAGCACGCGTCCATGCGCCGCATGGCCACCGCGAACGGCGCGACGTGCTGCACCTGCGCGATGGACGGGTGGTCGAGCAATATGTGCGCAGCATGCAACTGGGCAATGAGCAGGCGCGCTTGTGGACCTTCCGCGATATCAGCGAGCGCAGCCAGATGGAGCGGCGCGAACATACGCGGCGGCAAGTGCTGGAAATGCTGGCCACGGGCGCGCCGCTGGAACGGGTGCTGGAAAGCGTGGTGCTGAGCGTGCAAGCCGACCATCCCGCCATGCTGTGCAGCATCTTGCTGCTCGATGAAAGCCGCCACCGCCTGGTGCTGGGAGCGGCGCCGGGCTTGCCCGCGTTTTTCAACCTGTCCAGCCATGGCCATGACCTCGACACCCTGCAGGGCGTGCATGGCATCGCCGCGCAAGCCGTGCGCGATGGTCAGCGCGTGATCGTCGGTGACTTGCATGCGGATGCGCAGGAGACGATGGAACTGGCGTGGCAGGCCCAGCTGCAATCGTGCTGGGCCGAGCCCGTGCGTGGCGGCTCGGGCAAGCTGCTGGGCGTGCTGATGGCGTATCACCGCCATCCGACCTTGCCGGGCGCGGCCCATCTGGCGCGGCTGAGCGAGGCGGCGCACCTGGCCGGCATGGCCATCGAACAGGCGCAGGTGGCGCTGGCCCTGCGCGCGGGCGAAGCGCGTTTCCGCAGTCTGTACGACCATGCGCCCGTGGCCCTGTGGGAACAGGACTGGTCGGCTGTGCGCGCCGCGCTCGATGCTCTCGAGCTAGCCGGCGTGCACGACCTGGGCGCCCACTTCCAGGCCAATCCGGATGCGCTGCGGCAACTGGCGGGGCTGGTGCGCATCATCGATGCGAACGGCGCCGCGCTGGCGCAGGTGCGCGCCAACGAGGATGACCAGCGCCGCGGCGCGCTGGGCCTGGCGCAGAATTTCGACGACAGCGCCTTGCCGCGCTTTGGCGATGCGCTGCTGGCGCTGGCTGGCGGCGCCCACCTGTTCGAGTGCGAAAGCAGCTTCGTGCGTCTCGATGGCGCGGCGAGGCAAAATGAATTGAGCTTGCTGGTGATGCCCGGCCATGCGGACAGCCTCGATTTCGTCATGGTGTCCTCGCTCGATATCACCGAGCGCAAGCGCATGAACGCGGAACTGTTGCAACTGGCCACTACGGATTTTTTAACCGGTTTGCCGAACCGGCGCCACTTCATGGCGTCGCTGGAAAACGAGCATGCCCGCTTGCAGCGCGAACTGGCCAGCTGCGCCAGCGTGCTGATGCTCGACATCGATCACTTCAAGCGCGTCAACGACGAGTATGGCCATGCCGTGGGCGATACCGTGCTGCGCCACCTGGGCGCGCTGATGTGCCAGGCGCTGCGCAAGGTCGACGTGCCGGGCCGCGTGGGTGGCGAGGAATTCGCCATCTTGCTGCCCGGCACGGATTTGAGCGCCGCCGCCGTGTTTGCCGAACGGTTGCGCCGGCGCGTGGCGGAAAGTTCGCTGACCATCGATGGTGGCATTGTGATCAGCATCACGGTGAGCATCGGCATGGCCGCCATGGCCGGTACCGATGCTGATTGCGAAGCCGTGCTGGCGCGTGCCGACGAGGCGTTGTATCGGGCCAAGCGTGGCGGGCGCAACCGCATCGAACAGAATGATGGCGGTAGCGACGGCGTGCTCAGCAAGTTCATGGCGCAGTGATTACAGGCTGTGCTGACGCGCTTGCGCCTGCTTACGGTTGCGGCTGACGATCAGCCAGACGATGGCGACGGGAATCAGCAACGGCAGCAGCACGGGCGTGCTCAAGGCCAGCGCCAGCACCACGCACAGGGCCACGACGGCGATCAGCACCACGCCGACTCCCGCCAGGACCACGCCCGTGATGATGGCGGCGCACACCACCGCAATGGCGGCGATCAGCAAGCCACCGCCGGCAAACACCAGGCCGAACAGCCACTCCAGCGGCCCGTCGACATCGTCGCCGTGGAACTGCATGTGCATGTCGCTGCCGCTGATCTTGTCGAGGAACAGGCAGGCAAGCATGACGATGAGGACGAAGGTGAGCAATTTTTTCATGGTAAGCCTCAGTGTGTGGGTGATGGGGTGTTGCATGGTCACACTGTAGGGGCGCGCCCGGCTGGCCGCCAGTGGCGTGCGACAGGCCGTCATTTTCACGGTATGGAAGGCGCTGGGGACAGAAAAACGCTGATCTGGAACAAGATTTCTTTTCTTGTAATGTGCGCAAGCCGTCCTATACTGAACACCTCAGTCTCGCAAGGAGGGCAACATGCTTTTGTTTGCAGATACCGGGGATCAATCGCTATCCCTTTCCCACCATCGAAGCACGCGCCAGCGTAGCGCCAGGCAGTCCTGCGCCGAGCCCGTCGGCGCGCCATCGGCGATACCGCCGATCATCATCAACCCCTTCAATTACCATGCGCCGCTGCCGGCCATCGACCCGCGCTGGGTGCCGCCCGGTCCACCGCTGACCTGGCCCAACCGGCCTGCCATGTCCATGTGCTGATGCGTGGTCGTTGCAAGACATGCCTCGCCTGGTAGTGACAAAAGCCCGCAGTGCGGGCTTTTGTCGGTGCATGCCTGGAATCAGGATGGTTTGCGGCGCAGCATGAAGCCCAGCAAGCCCAGGCCGGCCAGCAACATGGCATAGGTTTCCGGTTCGGGCACGGCGGCGATGAAGGCGTGGTTATCGCTTTCAAATGCATCCTGGCCTGTCGAGTGGAAGGCGATCGTGGTAAATGTTGCCCCTTCGCCCGCCCACGCGTTCACATACAGGCCCACCGATTGATCACCATTGGCGCTGACACTGCCCAAGGTGGCGATTTGCGATCCCGTCAAGGTGACCGTGCTTTGATCTCCCATGGTGAAGACGACGCTGTTATACGCGTCTGGCGAACCCATGTAGAAACCAAAATAGCTCAATCCGCCACCGAAGGTAGCGACGCCAGGGGTGATCTGGCCATTCGTCACGCCGACGGAATAGAAGGCCGTCAGATCGTTCGGTGGCTGCGCGGCATAGCTTGGGTGATCGCTGGTAAAGACGTTACCCGTGTAATTGCCGGGTACGAGGCCATCATTGAAATCGATGGTGGTGGCGCCCGCGACCGACGTGACCAGCCCCTCGCCTGCCAGTACCGTACCGCCGGTAGTGAAGGTGGGAATTGCGCTGGCGCTGCCTGCGGCGATGGCGAGCGTGGCGCAGGCCAGAGTGGACAAGATTTTCATGTTGATTCCCTCGAATGTATTGGTGTACACAGCTATTTTTATCAGGAACGACGAAAGTGCCCGGCGTGGCGAGGCAGTGCGGCGCGCGGGGACGAGGGGCGTCGCAGGAGAAAAGAGTTTCTGGAGGCCAAGCATTACTACATGCAATATTTAAATATAAAAAACACAATTCAGATTGCAAAATAATAATAGGTTTACTTGAGAAATATCAAAGCGCGATTGCTAGAGTAAAGCTACTACATTGATAGCTTGTCTTCTTGCCGGGATCGACTATGGCGGGCCGCGCCTTACCTTGCGGCAAGGCGGCACGGGCGGGCGTTTTCGACTATCATGCTAGCCCCGACCTTCCATCACGAGCACCGCCATGAGTACCGATTTCCCCGACTTTTCCGACGAAGCAGCCGAGCAGGACAACGACGCCCCGATCCAGGAGCCGCGCCTGTGGGTAGGCAATGGCTGGACGGCGCGCGTGATCAAGAACGAGGAAGATGAAGGCTGGGCCGTGGCCATGATCAAGGATGGCGAACCGGAGCCGGCCCTCGTGGGTCCGTGGACCATGGGCCGCGACAAGAAAAACCCGAAGCCGCTCGACGTCAACGCGTTCAATACCTTGGTCAAGACGGCGTCGGAAGTGCTGCGTCGCCATGAGCAGCAGCTGCATGCGCAATTGCACAAGAACCTGTTTGTCGCCACGGACGAGGGACAAGTCAAGGTGATGTTCGACATCGTCCCCGACGAAGACCACCCGTACGCGGAACTGAGCGCCTACGACGCCGACGGCGAACAGATCGCCAAGGTGCGTACCTCGGCCGCGTTCAAGTTCAACGCCACGTCCGCAGCGAACTGGATCGAGGGCGGCTACCGCCGCCCGTAGTCCGGCACCGCCGCTACATCTGCACCGCTGCGCCTTCGCGTGAGGCGGACATTTCCACCTCCTCTTGCCGGCGGTACGCGAGCCGGTACAGCAGCGGCAGCACCAGCAAGGTCAAGGCCGTCGACGACAAAATGCCGCCGATCACCACGGTGGCCAGCGGGCGCTGTACTTCGGCGCCCGTGCCCGTGGCAATGGCCATCGGCACGAAACCCAGCGAGGCCACCAGCGCCGTCATCAGCACGGGCCGCAAGCGCGTGATCGCCCCTTCCCGTATCGCCTCCTGCAAGGGCATGCCCTGTTCGCGCAGCTGGCGGATGTAGGCGATCATCACCAGGCCGTTCAGCACGGCCACACCGGACAGGGCGATGAAGCCGACGGCCGCCGAGATCGACATGGGGATGTCGCGCAGCCACAGGGCGACGATGCCGCCCGTCAAGGCGAACGGGATACCGCTGAACACGAGCAAGCCATCCTTCACGTTGCCGAACATGGCAAACAGCAAGACGAAGACGAGGGCCAGCGCCACGGGCACCACCAGCTGCAGGCGTTTCGTGGCCGACTGCAACTGTTCGAACTGGCCGCCCCAACTGGTCCAGTAGCCGGCCGGGATGGCCACCTGCGATTGCAACTGTTGCGTGGCGTCGGCCACAAACGAGCCGATATCGCGTCCGCGCACGTTGGCGCTGATGACGATGCGGCGCTTGCCATCCTCGCGGCTGATCTGGTTCGGCCCCGGCGCCACTTGCAGGCTGGCCACTTCACCGAGCGGGATGAAGCGCGCACGGCCTTCCGTCGCCGCGCCCAGGGGCAGGGCGATGGGCAGGCGTTTTAATTGCTCCAGGTCGCTGCGCAGGCTGTCGGGCAGGCGCACGACGATGTCGAAGCGGCGGTCGCCCTGGAACAGGGTGCCTGCCTCTTGCCCGCCGATGGCCGTGGCAATCGCCGCTTGCACGTCGGCAATGTTGAGACCGTATCTCGCCGTCTGCTCGCGGTCGATCTGCACCGTCAGCATGGGCAGCCCCGTCGTCTGCTCGACTTTCACCTCTGTTGCGCCGGCAATCTTGCCCAGCACACCGGCGATCTTCGCCGCCGTGCTGTCGAGCACGGCCATGTCGTCGCCGAACAGTTTCACTGCCACGTCGCTGCGCACGCCGGAAATCAGTTCGTTGAAGCGCAGCTGGATCGGCTGCGAAAACTCGTAGTTATTGCCAGGCAAGCTGGTGGCCGTCGCTTCGATTTCCGCCAGCAATTGCTCGCGCGATTTTCCCGGTTCCGGCCACTGATCGCGGGGCTTGAGCATGATGTAGCCGTCGGAAATATTCGGCGGCATGGGGTCCGAGGCGATCTCGGCCGTTCCCGTGCGGGCGAAGACGCGCGCGATTTCCTTGTGGTTTGCCATCAGCTTGCTTTCCAGCTGTTGCTGCATGGCCAGCGATTGGCTCAGGCTGGTGCCGGGGATGCGCAGGGCCTGGATGGCGATGTCGCCCTCGTTCAGGCTGGGCACGAACTCGCTGCCCATGCGCGTGGCTAGCAAGCCCGACAGCACGACGGCCACCGCCGCGCCCGTCAGCACGACGGGCGTGTTGCGCATCACCTTGTCCAGCAGCGGCGCATACCAGCGCTTGGCGGCGCGCATGATGGCGTTTTCCTTCTCCGCCACCTTGTCGCCGATAAACAGCGCCACGGCGGCGGGGATGAAGGTGATCGACAGCAGCATGGCGCCCAGCAGGGCGATGACGACCGTCAGGGCCATCGGCGTAAACATGCGGCCTTCCACGCCCGTCAGCGCAAAGATGGGCAGGTACACGACCATGATGATCAGCTGACCATACAGCAAGGGGCGGCGCGCCTCTTGCGATGCCGCAAACACTTCGTGAAAACGTTCCTGCAAGGTCAAGGGCCGTCCCAGTTTTTGCTGGGCATGGGCCAGGCGGCGCACGCAGTTTTCCACGATCACCACGGCGCCATCGATGATGATGCCGAAATCGAGCGCCCCAAGACTCATCAGATTGGCGCTCACATGGTATTGCACCATGCCCGTAAACGTGAACAGCATGGCCAGCGGAATCACCATGGCCGTGATGACGGCCGCGCGGATATTGCCGAGGAACAGGAACAGGATGGCGATCACCAATACGGCGCCTTCGAGCAGGTTTTTCTTCACCGTATTGATCGCCTTGTCGACCAATACCGTGCGGTCATACACGGTGACGGCGTGCACGCCTTTCGGCAGGCTGCGGTTGATTTCCACCATCTTTTTGTCGACGGCTTGCGAGACGGCGCGGCTGTTCTGTCCGATCAGCATGAAGACGGTGCCGAGCACCACTTCGCGGCCGTTTTCCGTGGCCGCGCCCGTGCGCAATTCGCGCCCCAGCACCACGTCGGCCACGTCGCGGATGCGGATGGCCACGCCCTGCACATTGGCGACGACGATGTTGGCGATGTCGCTCTTTGAGGCCACCTGGCCCGGCGCGCGTATCAGCAATTGCTCGCCCTGCCGTTCGATGTAGCCGGCGCCCACGTTGCTGTTGTTGCGCTCGAGCGCCGTCACCACGTCTTGCAGGCTGATGCCGTAGGCGGCCAGTTTTTCCGGGTAGGGCGCCACCTGGTATTGCTTGGCGTAGCCGCCGATGGCATTGATTTCCGTCACGCCCGTGACATTGCGCAACTGCGGCTTGATGATCCAGTCCTGGATTTCGCGCAAGTCCGTCGGCGTGTACGGCGTGCCGTCCGGCTTTTTCGCGCCCGCCTGCGTTTCCACCGTCCACAGGTAGATTTCGCCGAGGCCCGTGGAGACGGGCCCCATCTTCGGCGTGATGCCGGCCGGCAGACTTTCCCTTGCTTCCTGCAAGCGCTCGTTGATCATCTGGCGCGCAAAATAGATGTCCGTGCCATCCTTGAAAATCACGGTCACTTGCGACAGGCCGTAGCGCGACAGCGAGCGCGTCTGCTCCAGGTTGGGCAAGCCGGCCATGGCCGTCTCGATGGGGAAAGTGACCCTCTGCTCGGTTTCCAGCGGCGAATAGCCGGCGGACTGGGTATTGATTTGCACCTGCACATTGGTGATGTCGGGCACGGCGTCGATGGGCAGCTTTTGATAGCTGTAGATGCCCAGGCCAGCCATGGCGGCCACGGCCAGCATCACCAGCCAGCGCTGGTCGATGGCGAAGCGGATCAAGCGTTCAAACATGATGGTTTCCTTTAGTTTGACGTGATCAGTGTTCGTGGCCGGCGGAATCTTTGCCCAGCTCGGACTTCAGGACAAAACTGCCTTGCGCCGCATACGGCGTGCCAGCGGCCAGGCCCTGCTTGATATGCGTCAATGTGCCATCGCTGCGGCCCGGCACCACGGGCGTGGCCTGGTAGCCATCTTTGACCTGCACGAAGACGACGGGCTTGTCTTCCACCGTCTGGATGGCCGTGCTGTGCACGGTGACGGGCGCGTCCGCTTCGCCGGACACCACTTCCACCGTGACGAACAGGCCCGGGCGCCACGCCATGTCGGGGTTCAGCAAGCTGATGCGTGCCTTGGCCGTGCGCGTCTGTTCGCCCAGCAAGGCGCCCACATAGGTGATCGTGCCTTGCGCGCTGGCATCAAAAGCGCTGGCTTTGACTTCCGCCTTGCCTCCCATGCGCACGGTGGCCAGGTCTTTCGCCGGCACGGCGATTTCCGCCCACACGGTCGACAGGTCGGAAATGACGAAGATGTTCGCGTCTTCCTTGACGGCTTCGCCCAGGGTGATGTGTTTTTCCAGCACCATGCCGTCGAACGGCGCGCGGATGTCGTAGCGGTTCAGCGGCCCTTTGCTGGTACTCGTGGCGCCCAGCGCGCTGAGCTTTTGCTGCGCGTTCTGCACGGCGATTTCCGCTTCGCGCCACGCCTGCTGCGCCTGCAGATAATCCTGTTCGGCCGAAATTTTCTCGCGCCACAGTTTTTCTTCGCGCTCATACGTGGAACGGGCCAGCGACAGGCGCCGCTGCGCCGACAGCAGCTCGCTGCGCTGTTCCGACAGTTCCGTGCTGGCGATGACGGCCAGCACTTGCCCCTTTTTCACCAATTGGCCCAGGTCCGCGTGCACGGCTTCCACCACGCCGGCCAGACGCGGCACGACGTGGGCCGTGCGGTCTTCATTGAAACGGATTTCGCCGGGCAGGGCGACCGTCGTCTTGATGCGACCGGGCGCGGCCGTAGCGATGACGACGCCGGCGGCCTTGCTTTGCGCGGCGCTCAATTCCAGCTTGCCTTCCACTTCTTCGTGGCCATGTTCGTCTTTCTTTTCAGCATGTGCTTCCGCCTTGACGGCAGGGACCAAAGGGGCGCCGGACTTGCCCGTGCCGAGGATGAGGATGGCCAGCACGATGCCGGCGGCGGCGATGGACGCGATGGCGATCGTCTGTTTTTTGTCGAGTTTGATATTCATGGTCGGGGATTCCTTACAGGGGAGCTGGTGCGCCCAGCAGGCGCTCGATGTCGGCGGCGGCCTGGTGTGCTTCGGTGAGGGCGCGCAGGTATTGGTTTTTGGCTTGCAGCAAGGTGCGCTGGGCATCGAGCACGTCGAGGAAGGCGAACTTGCCGAACTCGAAACCCTTGCTGGCCGCGTCGTAGGCGCTTTGTGCGCCAGGCAAGATGTCCTGGCGCAAGCTTTCCACGTCGAGCCGGGCCGTGGCCAGGCGTTCGGTGGCGGCGGCCACGGCCGTTTGCACGGCGATGCGGGCGGCGGCCAGCTCGTCGCTGGCCTTGTCGCTGCGGCGCAAGGCATCGAGCTTGTTGCCCGCATTGCGGTCGAACAAAGGCAGCGGCAGGGCCAGGCCGATGATGGCCTGGTTGCGGCCCAGTTCTTCCGAGCGCTTCATGCCGATACTGACCGTGACGTCGGGCGTGGCGCGCCGCTGTTCCACGTCCAGCATGGCTTGCCGCTGGGCCAGCGCGCTCTGCGCCTGTCGCACGGCCGGGGCTTGCCCAAGGCGCGCTGCCAGTTCGCTTGCCTGGGGCAGCTCTGGCAAAGTTTCCAGGCGTCCCTCGGCGATACTGAAGCGTGGCGTGGCGTTGCCCCACTGGGCGGCCAGGCGTTTGCGGGCACTGGCCAGGGTGCTGCGGGCCAGGTTCAGCTCCAGCCGCACGCTCGCTTCGGCGACACGGGCGCGGGTTTCCTCGACGGGCGAGGCCTTGCCGGCCGTCACGCGGCGCGCCGTGATGTCGCTGGCGCGCGCGGCCAGTGCCTGTGCGCTGTCGGCCAGGCGCAAGCCTTCCTGCGCCGCCAGCACGTCGACAAAGGCGGACGTGACGGCCGCGCGCGTGTCGGCTTGCTGCAGGGACAGGCCCGCTTGCGCCAGGTCTGCGCCGCGCTGGGCGACGGCGGCGCGCGCCCCGCGCTTGCCGCCCAGTTCGATCAACTGGTTCAGCTGCACGGTGGTGCTGCGCGTGGCGCGCCGCGTGTCTTCCAGCACGGTTTGCAATTCCGGATTGGGCAGGGCGCGTGCCTGTTGCAACGCGCCGCCTTGCGCCGCCAGCTCATGGCGGGCGGCCGACAGGGTGGCGTTGCCGCCTTCGGCCAGCAGCAGCGCGGCGGGCAAGGTCAGGGGGCCGGCAGGCTCCTGTGGCGCTTGCGCATGGGCAAAGTTGCCGGCCAGCAGGCCAGCGGAGAGCAATAACAGATAGATGGAACGGTGCATCGAATTCTCCAAGGTATGGAAAAAGAATTCGACGGGACGCGCAGGCTTGCGCCTGGCTTACAGCGAAAAGTGATTGAAACGTCCCGTCGGCCTAGGTGGCCGACGACCAGTCAGGGCGCTTGGGAGCGTCCGGGATGTGGGAAGCGTAAAAGAAGGGGGAGGTGTCCGCGTTCACGGACGCCATGTCACCGATGGGCAGGCTGGAGCCGGCCGGCAGCCATGCATGGCCGATGCCGTGGCAGACGTTGCAATCGCTGTGCGGCTGGCCTTTTTTCTGCTGGTCAGCTACCTTTTTGTCACCGGCGGGTTGCTTGTCCGCATCTGCCTCGGCCTTGTGCTGGTGGCTGTGGTGGCCCAGGTGCTGCGCCGCCTTGCCTTCCTCGTGCAGGCAATACGCGCTCGCCGCGGCCCAGGACATCTGGAGCGGAAGCACGAACAGCAGCAAAATGAGGAAGAATCGGCGCATGGTGACGGCTATTGTACAGAAAGAAGCGCTTAACGTGGCTGGGCGCGCCACACCTTCAGTTGCGCGGCGATGGCCTTGCCCTGGAACAGCTGCGGCTCGGAATGCTCTTCCGCCTCCATGCCGCCTTCGCGGAAATCGGCTGCCTCGCGCGCCTGCACCAGCCCCCTGGCCTGGTCGAACGCTTCGGCAAAGCCGGTGCTCTTGGGCAAGGCTTCCTTGAAATACGCTTCGCTGAAGTAGGTGAAATCGTTCTGGTCGTCGCAGCCGAACGAGGTGCGGTCGCTGCGTGCGGCCGTGATAATGAGGGTGTTGTCATCTTTCAATGGCGCAATGAAGCCGCCCGCATAGCAGGCCGAGATCACGATGACTTTCCAGCGGATGCCGCTGTGCTTGAGCATGGACGCCAGCTCTTGCGCGGGCAGGCTGTGCAGGTCCATGCCGTTTTGCGCCAGCGCCAGTTCGTGCTCGGGCGAGCCGTGGCTGGTGAGGAATAAAAACAGGATGTCGTTGGCCTTGTCCATTTTCGCGCCCAGCGCGTCGAGGCTGGCTGCGATACTGGTGCGCGTGGCCATCGGCTGCTGCGCCACCGTGTTGCGGCTGTTGACGAGCATCAAGGAGCGGCCCACGGTACCGTAATCGCGGTCGAACTGGCGCTGCACGAAGGCCGTTTCGCGGTGAAACACTTCCTGCGCGCCATCGCCGGCCACGCCCAGCAGATACAGATTGATTTTCTTCGCCGCATCGCGCGGCGCGATCCTGGCCAGGGCGCTGTCGAGCAGGGCGCGCTGGTTATACAGGGCCAGCTCTATATTGTCGCGCGTGAGCTTGTCCAAGGCCGGGTCGTCCAGCTGGCCTTCCGTCCAGTTGCCGCTGTCTTCGCGCCGGCCGTCCGCTTGCGCCACGGCGTAGCGCAGCACGCCCTTGCCATCGAACTGGCCATTCTTGAAGCCGCCCCGGTATTCGTCGCCGTCGGCCGTGCGCAGCACGCCTACACCCTCGAATTTCCAGTCTTTCAGCTCGCCTTCGTAGTGGATGCCATCGCTGGTGGTGACCCTGGCCTTGCCCTGCACCTGGCCCTGGACGAATTCGCCTTCGAAGACGGTGCCGTCCGTGTCGGTCAGCTTGCCGGCGCCGTGCGGGCGCCAGTGCTTGAAATGGCCTTCGAAGGTGGCGCCATCGGCGCCCTGGAAGCGGCCTTGTCCCTCGAAGCTGCCCTTGACGAAGCTGCCCGTGTAAATTTCGCCCTTGGGCGAGGTGTAGCGGCCGAGGCCATCGAAGGCGCCCTGGCGGAACGCGCCCGTGTATTCGACGCCGGACGCCTGTCGCAGCTTGCCCTGGCCGGAAAACACGCCGCGCGCAAAACCTCCTTCGTAGAACGCGCCGCTCGCGTATTCGAGCCGGCCCTGGCCATGCATCTTGCCCGTGACGAGGGGGCCGAAATAGCGTCCGCCATCGGCCGTTTCCGCCGCCGGCGCCTTGGCTGGCGCGGCGCACAGCGGCGGCATGCCCAGCGCGGCAAAGGCCAGCAGGCCGGCGAGGGTGTAGGGGCGAAGCGAGGCGCGTAGCGTGGCAGTCATGAGGACGGTCTGGTCTGTAGGAAGGGGCCTAGTCTGCCACTGTATTGCCAGCATGGCAAATGCGCGCGTGGCGTGTGTTGCTCTGCCTCAAGGCAAGATTCTGCGTTTTATGCCGTGCCAAGGCTGGGCTGAACTGATAATATTGATTTTCAGAACATATACTTGCACAAGGTACATAGTCACCCATGGAAAGCCGTCTCAGCCGCCTGGAAGCCGTTCAAACCGTGTTGCTGGAAATCGGGCAACGCTCGAGCACCTGCAGCGATATCAGCGAATTCCTGCAGGCGGTGCATGCGGCGCTGGGACGCATCATGTATGCCGCCAATTTTTACGTGGCGCTCAGCGACCACGACGATGGCCTCGTGCGCTTTCCCTACTTTGTCGATGAATTCGACGCCGCGCCCGATCCGGACGAGGGCGTGCGCCTGGCCAGCGCCGCGCAGTCGCCCACGGCGTGGGTCATCGTCAACCGCAAGCAGCTGGTGATGACGGCCGACGACGACGCCATGCGCGCCATCGGCGGCGGCGCCTGGGGCGGCGGCACGGCGGCCGAGCACTGGATCGGCTGCCCGCTGCTGGACCAGCAGCACCAGGTGCTGGGCGCCATCGTCATCCAGAGCTATGACGCGCAGCACCGCTTCAGCCTGGAAGACCAGGCCCTATTCGCGCTGATCGCCACGCATGTATCGAGCGCGCTGCAAGGCATGCAAAGCATGGACCGCCTGGAAAAGGCGGTGCAGGAGCGCACGGCCCTGCTGGCGCACGAGGTGGCCGAGCGGCGCCGCGCGGAAAACCTGCAGCATGCGCTGTATGAAATCGCCAACCTGTCGGCGCAGGCAGCCGATGCGACGACCTTGTACGCGCGCCTGCACGCCATCATCAGCGAGCTGGTGACGGCAAAGAATTTCCTCATCGCCCTGTACCACCCGGACAACAAGGACATCACGATCCCGTATTTTGTCGACGAGAAGGATGCGCAGGCGCCCGTAAAACGCTTTCATTACGGCATCGGCATGAGTTCGTATGTGCTGGCGCGGCGCCAGGCTTGCTTGCTCGATGCCGGCAGCTATGCGGCGCTGGTGGCCAGCGGCGAGATGGACGAGCCGCTGGGCAATACCAGCATCGCCAGCTGGATGGGCGCACCCATGCTGCTGGGCGAGCGGAAATATGGCGTGATCATCGTGCAAAGCTACGACGAATCTGTCGTGTATGGCCAGGCGGAACTGGACGTGCTGGCCTTCATGGCCAGCCACGTGGCCGTGGCGATGGCCCGCATCCAGGCCGACAGCGCCATGCGCCAGGCCAAGGAAGCGCTGGAAGAGCAGAACGCGGCCCTGAACAGCGCCCTGAGCGCCTTGCAGGAAGCGCAGTCGGAACTGGTGCGCCAGGAAAAACTGGCGTCCCTGGGGCGCCTGGTGGCGGGCGTGGCGCATGAAATCAATACGCCGCTGGGCATTTGCGTGACGGCCACCAGCCATCTGGTGCAGGAATTGAAACTCACGCGCGAAGACCTGGAGGGCGGCCAGCTCGATGAGGACGGCTTGCGGCAATTCTTCGACATCATCGACCAGACCCTGCGCATCATGACGACGAATACGCAGCGCGCCGCGGCGCTGGTGCGCAGCTTCAAGCAGGTGGCCGTGGACCAGTCTTCGGACGAATTGCGCAGTTTTAACTTGCGCAAATACCTCGATGAAATCCTGTTGTCCTTGCAGCCCAAGCTGAAGGGCAAGCCGGTCAAGGTGGAGATCGACTGCGCGCCCGAGGTGCAGCTGCGCAGCTATCCGGGCGCCGTCTCGCAGATCGTCACAAACATGGTGGTCAATTCACTGGTGCACGGCTTTGCCGAAGGCGAGCCGGGCAAGATCAAGATTTCAGCCAGGATGGCCGGCGAGATGCTGGAACTCGACTACAGCGACGACGGCATGGGCATGGACAGCGCCACCCTGGGCCAGCTGTTTGACCCCTTCTTCACGACCAAGCGCGGTTCCGGCGGCAGCGGTCTGGGTGCGCATATCCTGTACAACCTGGTGACGGGACCGCTGGGAGGGACGGTGAAGGTGGTTAGTGCGGCGGGGATGGGGTTGCATTACAAGATACGCTTCCCTCTGGAGCCACGTAGGTCGGATTAGGCCGCAGGCCGTAGTCCGACGCAGGCGGCCAAAAATGGCGGGCCGGAGACGCGAGCCTGAGAAAATGCCGATGGCGGCGTTGCAGCTCCTTGCCGTACATGCGTACTGTCTGCGTCGCTGCGCCTTGCCCTCGACATTTTTCAGGCCCGCTTGGCCCGGAACGCCCATGTTGGGGGCTTGGGCCGAAGCGTGTTTTGCCGGTGTGCGTATCGCTCAGCGACGTATGTTGGCTAATCGGGGAAGCGCTTGTTCAACGCCAGCGCTTCATCCAGATTCGCAATCAGCAACTCCACATACTGCGGGTCGAGGTGGCTGCCGCTCACTTCGCGCAGGTAGCTGACCACGCGCTCCAGGGGCCAGGCATCCTTGTAGCAGCGCTTGTGCATGAGGGCGTCGAACACGTCGGCCACGGCGGCGATGCGTGCGTATTTGTGGATGTTTTCGCCGACCAGGCCTTGCGGGTAGCCGCTGCCGTCGTATTTTTCATGGTGCTGGTGGGCAATCACGGCAGCCGCCTTCAAGAGCGGGCGCTGCGAACCGTCGAGGATGGACATGCCCACCGTCGGATGCTGTTTCATGATTTCCCATTCGGCCGCATCGAGCTTGCCCGGTTTCAGCAGCACGGCGTCGGGCGTGGAAATCTTGCCGATGTCATGCATGGGCGCCGCGTGGCGCAGCACCATGGTTTCCTCTTCCGACATGCCGGACGCCTGCGCCAGCAGCTGGCACACTTCGGCCATGCGGCGCACGTGGTTGCCGCCTTCGTGCGAGCGCGATTCGACCACGTCGCCCAGGCGCAGGATCAGCTCGGCCTGGGTATCGGTGATTTCCTGCGTCAGCAGGATATTGTCGAAGGCGATGGCCACGCCGGAACAGAATACTTCCAGCAACTGCGCATCGAGGTCGGAAATTTCTTCCACGCCTTTCAAGACCAGCAGCGAGGCCTTGCCGCTGCTGTTCGGGAAATAGCCGACATAGGTGTCGCCGTGCAGGCGCGAGATCTTGTTGCTCTTGGCGTCGTCCAGTTGCGACAGCAGGGAAGGGCTGAGGATGCCGTCGTCCGTGTCGCCGATCTGCGCGAGGATTTCATAATCCTGTTCGCCCGAGATGGCGCTGGCGCCGCGCAGGCGCAGCAACATGCTCGTTTCCAGGCGCAGCAGGGCGACGACTTGCTGCAGCAGGCCGCTGGCGAAGTCGCGCAGGTTGCGCTGCTTGAAAATGTGCGCCGAGGCGGCGATGACTCTTTCCAGTCCCTCGCGGTAATGGAGCTGGGCCTGGCGTGCCTCTTCCACCTTCATGATGTCGCGGTAGGCGCGCAGGGCGGCAAAGGTGGTGGTGAACAGCTTGGTGCGGTCCAGTTCCGTCTTTTCCTTGTAGTCGTTGATGTCGTAGTTGACGATCACCCGCTCTTCCGGCGCCTGTCCCGGCTGTCCCGTGCGCAGCACGATGCGCGTAAACTGGTTACCCAGGTCTTCGCGCATCCAGCGTGCCACTTCCAGGCCGCTGTCTTCGCGCTCCATCACCACGTCGAGAAACACCAGCGCGATGTCTTCTTCGCGCGCCAGCACCTGCTTGGCCTCGGCGCCGCTGTAGGCATGCACGAAACTCAGGGCGCGGCCCTCGAGGCGAAAACGGCTCAGCGTCAGTTTGGTGATGTCGTGGATGTCGGGTTCATCGTCGACGAGCAGGACTTTCCAGGGAGGTAACTTGGGCGAGGCTGAAGACAAAAATGACATAAGGGCGAGTTCCGCTAAAAGGCATAACTGACGCAATGCTGAGACGCCCGCGCCAGGCTTGCCTGCGCGCCACTACTGGCGTTGCGCGTTTTTCGGGCGCATTTTATCGATTGTAGACTGACAGCCAAGTATTAACAACAAGCAAGAATAATTGACTAAATTCATGCAACATGCATATCAAAAAAGCACTTTAAATCCACGCTGGCGACACTATCTATACTTTATCGCTTAGGCAACTATATTTTCAAGACAATACTTTGTTTTAATTAATATTGCCAATGAATCTGTAAAAAAAGTCTGTGGCCTGAGCCCTGTTCGTTACGCGGTGCAAGAAAAGTAACAATGTATTAGTTTCCCTTTAGAATGAAACTCATCGCGCTATAGTAAGACGTAAAAAGTGGCCGGAGTGCCATCCACATTCTTGAAAGGACTCATCATGAAAACGAAAACGACGCGTACCTTCATTGCTGGTCTTGCCTTGCTGGCGAGCACTGCCGCCTGGGCGGGCACGGAAGTTCATTTCACCAAGCCGGAACAATTTTCGGACGTGTCTTTCGATCAGACGGAGCGTGACAAAGTGCTCAAGGACTTGACGGCGCATTTCGAGAAACTGGGAGAGTCGCTCAAGCCTGGCCTGACCCTGAAGATCGATGTGACGGATCTGGACATGGCTGGCCGTGAAAATCCCTCCATGCGCTCCACGCAGGATTTCCGCGTGATGACCGGTCAGGCCGATTGGCCGCACATGCGCTTGCATTATGTGCTGGAGCAGGATGGCAAGGTCATCGGCAGTGCGGATGCGGCCCTGTCCGATATGTCCTATCTGACGCGCATCAATCGCTATGCGAGCGGCGACAAGCTGCGCTACGAGAAGAAGATGATCGATGACTGGTTCTCGGACACGTTTGGCACGCAAGTGAAGCGTCCGGTACGCAAATGATCTTGCCGCCGGGCGCAGTGCCGGGCTAATTAACGTCAATAGTCAACGCAAGTAGTCAACGCAAGTAAGCCTGTTCGATGCGCGCCAGCTGGCCGCTCTGCCGCAGGGCCAGCAGGGCGGCATTCATTTGCGCGACGAAATCAGCCTTGTAGGCCGGCGTGTTGCGCGCGCTGTAGGCGATATAGGTGGCTTCGGACGACAGTTCCAGCACTTCGTGCAATTGAAAGCCGTAACTGGCCAGTTCGCCGCCCAGCTGGCGCGCCGTGTGGCGTGCCGCGCCGCGGTCGCTGGCGTAGCAATCGATGCGCCGCAAGGCCAGTTTTTTCAGATTGGCTTCATTGCCCTTGGCCGCTTCCAGGCGCAGCAGTCCTTCGCGGGCCGGCACCATCAATTTTTCCGAGAGCAGAAAACCCGTGTTGACGCCGATGGTCAGGCCTGCAAAGTCGGCGGGAAACCGCGTGCGCGGCGTGCGTATGACGGCCTCATGGCAAAACAGCACCACCGATTCGCGGTACAGCATGGCCGAATACGGTTGCACGTACGGCCTTTCCGTCTTGCGTCCGGGTGGAAACAGGCCGAAAACCTGGCCCTTTTCCAGCGCATCGAGGCCCCGCTTCCAGGGGCGCGGCTGTAGTTCCAGGCGGTAATCGGGCATCGCGCTGGCCGCCTGGCGCAGGATATCGATATACATGCCCTTGAAGACGCCGTTTTCCACGTAGCTGTACGGTGCATAGTCGTCGTCGCCGTACAGGATGACGGTTTGCGGCGCGGCATGGCCGATGCCGGGTGACGCCATCGCGCAGGCGGCCAGCAGGCAGGCGCCGGCGCGGCGCAGGTCAATTTTGCATATCATCCTGACAAGCATACAGGATGATGGCCGGAATGTACCGCGCCTCAGTCGATCCAGTTCACCTGCGGAAACTTGCTGCCGAAATCTTCCGGCATGGGCACGACCTGGCTGCGCTTGTAGTTGAAGAAGACAAAGCCGGACTTGGCCATGGCGATCAGGGTGCTGTCGCGCGGGCGGGTGATGCGGAAGGTGATGTCGCCGCCATACTTGTTGAAATCCATGACACCCACTTCGAACAGCAACTGGTCGCGCGCATGGGCTTCGGCGCGGTAGGTGGTGGCCAGGTCGGTGACGATGATGCCGGTGCCGTCCGCTTCGATGTCGCGCACGCCATATTCGAACAGGAAGCGGGCGCGGGCTTCGGAAATCATGGAAATCATGGAATCATTGCCGAGATGGTTGCCGGCGTTGATGTCCGTCGTGCGTACCGTCAGTTGCGAGGAATAGCAGTACTGGTCTTCGGGAAATTCAAGTTTCAAACGGGCCATGGTGTTCTCTTGGGCTGGGGCGCAGGGCGCGGCGGAAATATCAATTCTAGCCGGTTCCCCGCGCCCCGTCGAAAAATGCCGCCCCAGGCGTGCGCCGCCATGACTGCTTGCGTACGCTTACCTGCGTACTATCCTGTACACCTTGCCCGTGCCGCTCAGCATGTACAGCTCGTTTTGCGCATCCTGGCCAAACGACAGGATGTTGCCCACGTTCGTGATGCCCCAGTCCGTTAAGGCCGAGGCCATCCCATTGCTGTAGCTGAAACTTTTCAGCCAGCCGCTGCAGTAGTCGGAATACAGGTAGTGCCCCGCCAGTTCCGGCAGGGCCGCGCCCCGGTAGACATAGCCGCCCGTGATCGAGCAGCCGCCGGCTGCATCGTGGCCGTATTCGATGGCGGGCAGGACCAGCCCCGCCTGGTTGCAACTGGCGCTGTTGTAGCAGTGCGTGCCTTCCATGATGTTCCAGCCATAGTTGTTGCCCGCCTGGCCCACGGGCCGCACGTCGACTTCTTCCCAGTTGGCCTGGCCCACGTCGGCGATATACAGCAGCTGGGCCGGCACGTCGAAGGCGTAGCGCCACGGATTGCGCAAGCCGTAGGCCCAGATTTCAGGGCGCCCGCCCGCCGTGGCAAAGGGGTTGCCGGGTGGAATGGCGTACGGCTGGGCCACCGTGCTGGCGTTGACGTCCAGGCGCAGCAGTTTGCCCAGCAGGACGTTGGTGTTTTGCGCGTTGCCGGGCGGATCGCCCCCGCTGCCGCCGTCGCCCGTGCCCGCGTACAGATAGCCGTCCGGGCCAAAGCTGAGCAAGCCGCCATAGTGGTTGTTGAACGTGGGATGGGGAATCGTGATGATGTTCAGCGCGGACAGGGGATCGGCCACGTTGGCGTTGCCGGCCGACACTTGCCGCCGCTCGATGACGATATCGCCGGCCAGGTTTGTGTAATACAGGAAGAAATAGCCGTTGCTGGCGTATTGCGGATGGAAGGCCAGCGACAGCAAGCCCCGCTCGCCGCTGGTGGTGGTGAGCGTACTGATGTCGAGGAAGGGCGTGGCCAGCAGGTTGCCGTTCTGCACCACGCGGATGCGGCCGGCCCGTTCAATGATGAACAAACGGCTGTCGCCGGGCGGCGCCGTGAGGAAGATGGGGGCGTTCAAGCCGCTGGCCACCTCTTGCAGGGAGAGGGCCAGCGGCGCGCTGGCCGCATAGGTGACGCTGGCGCTGGCCGTCGCCCCCGCATTGACTTGCACCTGCTGCGTGACGGGCGTGGGCGTGCCTTGTGCCACGCTGGCGGCGCTGAGCGTGTAGGCGCCGGGCGCCAGGTCTGTCAAGGTGGTGCTCGCCGTCAGCGTCTTGCTGTACGCCGCAGGCCCCCTCACCGTGACGGCGCCCGCCACGCCGGCCGGCAAGCCGCCGATGGTGACTGTCAGGCTGCCGGTGCCGGCAGCAGGCGGATGGTGACCGCCGCCCCCGCCACACGATGCCAGCAGGCTCAGGCAGCACGCCAGCAGCAGGGCTGGCCAGATAGGGGAAAGCCGGGATAGGAAGTGGCGCATGTCAGTCTCCTGCTGGCTGCTCGGTATGGCGCTAGGTTTGCTGCAAGAATGCGCGTTTTTGGCGTCGGCACGATTGAGCTTGCGCAAGCGTACGCCTCGCATGGGTCACGCTTCCGTGCGCTGCTGCACGGTACGGCGGCATCGGACAAATGCGCCGCGTTTTCAGACAAGCGCAGGGCCAGTCGCACCGTCACGTCCGTTGCCGCCCGATAATGGCGCATCTGAAACCGAGCAGGAATGACACACATGAAAACCAAAGCCGCGATTGCCTGGAAAGCGGGCGCCCCGTTGACCATCGAAGAAGTCGACCTGGCCGGCCCGCGCGCCGGCGAAGTGCTGGTCGAGCTGAAAGCCACGGGGATTTGCCATACCGATTACTACACCCTGTCCGGCGCCGATCCGGAAGGCATCTTCCCTGCCATTCTCGGCCATGAAGGCGCCGGCGTCGTCGTCGACGTGGGCCCGGGCGTGACGACCCTGAAAAAGGACGACCACGTCATCCCGTTGTACACGCCGGAATGCCGCCAGTGCAAGTTCTGTCTGTCGCAAAAGACGAATCTGTGCCAGGCCATCCGTTCCACGCAGGGCCGCGGCCTGATGCCGGACGCCACCAGCCGCTTTTCGCTGAATGGCCAGCCGCTGTTCCATTACATGGGCACGTCGACCTTTTCGAATTACATCGTCGTGCCGGAAATCGCCCTGGCCAAGATCCGCGAAGATGCGCCCTTCGACAAGGTCTGCTACATCGGCTGCGGCGTGACGACGGGCGTGGGCGCCGTCCTGTTCTCGGCCAAGGTCGAGGCGGGCGCCAACGTGGCCGTTTTCGGTCTGGGCGGCATCGGCCTGAACGTGATTCAGGCTGCCAAAATGGTCGGCGCCGATAAAATCATCGGCATCGACATCAACCCGGCGCGCCAGGCTATCGCGCGCAAGTTCGGCATGACGCATTTTATTAATCCGAACGAAGTGGAAAACGTCGTCGATGCCATCGTGCAACTGACGGATGGCGGTGCCGACTACAGTTTCGAATGCGTGGGCAATACGACCCTGATGCGCCAGGCGCTCGAGTGCACGCACAAGGGCTGGGGCAAATCGTTCATCATCGGCGTGGCAGCGGCTGGCCAGGAAATTTCCACACGTCCATTCCAGCTGGTGACGGGACGCGAATGGCGCGGTTCGGCCTTCGGCGGCGCGCGCGGTCGCACGGACGTGCCGAAGATCGTCGACTGGTACATGGAAGGCAAGCTCAATATTGACGACCTGATCACGCATCGCCTGCCGCTCGAACGCATCAACGAAGGCTTCGACCTGATGAAGAGCGGCGAGTCGATCCGTTCCGTCGTGTTGTACTAATCTTAACGGATGTACTCATTGCGCAACACTTGACGGACGGGGCAGGGCGGCACGCTGTACTTCGCTGCCTGCCCCTGCTAGTGTGAAGATATCACCGCCTTGCTTTGGGAGCCGTTCATGTTTGCCACTGCCTACCTCGCCACCTTGCGCCGCATGCTGCCCGTCTTCCTCGGCGCTGCCCTGTCTTCCCTGCTGGCCTTGTGGTGGAGCAATGCCGCCAGCCTCGCCACGCCCGCCATCTGGCTGGCGCTGCTGGCCACGTATCTGCTGTGCGCACTCTTGTTTACACCGCTGGCCCGGCAGAGCCGCCAGCTGGCCACGCGCCACGTGCGTCACGGCAAGCCGCGCTGACGTCTTAGCGCGCCGTGCTGGAAAAGCGCTCGCGGTAATCGCGGGGCGTGATGGCAAGTTTCTTTTGAAACAGGCGGCGCAGCCTTTCCTCGCTATGCAAGCCCGCTTGCACGGCCACCTGTTTTAAGGAAGACACATTGTCTTCCAGCAAGCGGCGCGCCACTTCGAAGCGGGCCGTGTCGATGAATTCCGTGGGGCTGGTGCCCGTTTCGCGCTGGAACACGCGCGTAAAATTGCGCTCGCTCATGGCCAGCCTGGCCGCCAGCAGCGGCACAGTAAGCTCTTCGGCCAGGTGTTCCATGATCCAGCCCTGTAACTGGCGGATGGTGGGATGCGTCGTCATCTGGCTCGACAGGTGCACGGAAAACTGCGACTGGCCGCCGGGCCGCTTCAGATACACGACCAGGTCGCGCGCCACTTCCAGGGCGATATCGCGGCTGAAATCGTCTTCCACCAGGGCCAGCGCCAGGTCAATGCCGGCGGTCACGCCGGCCGACGTCCAGAATTTCCCTTCCCGCACGAAAATCGCATCGGCATTGACCTGTATCAATGGATAGCGCTGGCGCAGGCTGTCCACGGCGCTCCAGTGCGTGGCGGCGCTTTTGCCGTCGAGCACGCCGGCCTCGGCCAGGAAGAAGCAGCCCGTGCACAGGGCCGCCAGGGTGTCGATGCGCGGCGCCGCCTCGGCCACCCAGGCGGCGAGGGCGGGAATGTCTTGCAAGACTTGCTCGACGTGGTGGCAGCCGACGATGACGGCCAAGTCGGGCAGGCGGCTGGCATCGAGCGCCTTGCTGGCGTGCAGCGACATCAGGGTGTCCGACTCGACCGGGCCGATGGCTGTCGACACGATGCGCACGTCGTAGCCGCCGGGCAGATTGCGCAGGCGCAAATGGGTATTGGCGTAGTCAAACACTTTCATGGCGCCGATGGCTTCGAGCGCCTTGAAGCCGGGATAGACGATGATGTCGACGGTGCGCAGGGGGAATTCTTTGGGGCTTTGCTTGATCATGCGATATGCGCGAGGGGGATAAATACTGCCATAATGCAACAACAGCGATGGCGTAGGTTAGCATGAAATAATTGGCGCGCCCGCTGGCTCCCCACCCACCGGATTCCTCGATATCGTGCGCTTACTTCACATTTTTGCCGCCCTGACATTGCTGCTGGGCCCATCCCTTGCCCACGCGGCCACGCTCAACTTCAATGGCGGCACCGTCAGCAACTGCAGCCAGAGCCAGGATGGCTTGCAATACACGTGCACCTCGCTGGCGCTGGGATCCACCGACGTCATCGTCATCGGCAGCGCGTATGCCGTGACGGTCAACAGTTCGCTGGCGATGAGCTACAACCAGGGATTGACGATGAGCGGCAATGCCACGCTGACGGTCAAGGGCAATCTCGATATCAAGGACATCAATCCGCCGAACCTGAAAGTCACGGGCGGCAACCTGACAGCGGAGGGCGGCACTTTCCTCATGGGTTCTCAGGAACAGACCATCACGGCAAATATTTCCGCCACGACCATCAAGATGGGCTCGAACAACGTCAAGGTGACGGGCAAGATCAGCGCCAAGGGCCCCGTGGAAATCGCCTCCGGTTCCGTCATCAACGGGCCGATCAGCGGCACCATCGTCAATATCCTGCCCGCCAGTACCCGCATCCAGGGCGATATCACGGCCAGCGTATCGCTGACCATCGGTTCCGGCAGCCAGGTGACGGGCAACCTGAAATCGCCGACGATCGACCTGAAGGCGTCCGGCCTGCTCGTCACGGGGGACGTGGACGCCAGCAATTCCCTGTCGATCGCCTCCGGCAATGGCATCAAGGGCAATGTGGACGCCGGCGAGGTGACGCTCGACTCGTCCAACGCCTATATCACGGGCAACGCCAAGGTCGACCACATCACCCTGGGCTGGCAGGGCCGGGTGCAGCAAACCATCACCTGCAAGGCGTATACGCCATCGAACCCGTGCAGCTGCGTGACGAACAACAGCGGCTGGGCCTTCAATGAACCGATGGGGCCGAAGTGCGGGCCAAGTACGCCTAGCGGACTGCACCATTTCCAGATCGAGCACCCGCTGACGGCGCTTACTTGCCAGGTGCCCACGGTGACGGTGACTGCCTGCGCCGATGCCAGCTGCAGCGCGGTCTACAAGGGAAGCCCCAGCCCCAGCGTCACCGTCAGCCCGGGCGGCGTGCCGACGCAGATCGATACCAGCGGCATCAACCCCAATGTCACGGTGCGCCAGACTACGGTGGGCATCGCCACCCTCGGCCTGGTCAGCACGCCCGCCACGACGGGGGCGCTGGTGTGCAAGAGCGGCGGCAGCACGAGCAATTGCCAGATCAGCTTTCTCTCCAGCGGCTTCCAGGTGAGCGGCGCTCCGCGCTACGCGGAAGAGGCGGGCGCACTGGAAATCAGCGCCTTGCAGACCTCGTCCGGCAATAGGGACGTTTGCGTGCCCATGTTCGCCGGCCAGAGCAAGGATTTGAACCTGACTTGCGCGTACAGCAATCCGAATGCGGGTACATTGCCTGCGCGCATCTTTGACAGCGCCAAAAATAACTATGTTGCCCTGGCGGCCAGCGACCAGAGCAGCTGCAGCGGGTCGAGCACCAAGGTGACGGTGACGTTCGGCGCCGATGGCGTGGCCAAGCCCAACATGCTGTATGCCGATGCGGGAGCGCTGCTCCTGACGGCCTCTTACAAGCCCGACAGCGGCAGCGACAAAGGTTTGGACATGAGCGGCAGCGGCACGGTCATCGTGGCGCCGCAGCAATTCCTGTTGACGAAGCTGGCGCCGACGCAGCGCGCTGGCCTGGCGGCAGCGCCCCTCGTGGCGGGGACGCCCATCACGTTATCGGCCGTCAACGCGCTCGGTGCCGTGACGAAAAACTTTGGCAACGAAAGCGGTGTCGCGGTGCAAAAAGTCGTGCTCGGCCGTAATCTGCTGGCGCCGGTCTACACAGGCGTAAGCAATCCAGAAGTCGGCGGCGATCTCGATTTCGTGAAAAAAGGGGGCGTCATCGCGGCGCCGCCGCTGGTCTGGCCCGAAGTGGGCAAGATCAATTTCACGGCCGCGCTGCAAGACGAAAACGGTTATCTGGGCAGCGGCCTGACGTCGCCGGGGACGAGCGATGCCGTGCTCTTCTATCCGCACCACTTTGTGACGGAACTGGTGGTCAAGAAAGTGGACCTCCCGGGGGGGGCGAAGACGGAGTTTCCTTTCCCATGCAGCGCGCCGTTCGTGTGTGCCGGCGACCGTGCCGTGTATTCGCGCCAGCCTTTCGATCTGACCATCCGCGCCCAGACCTCGGGTGGCGTGGACACCAAGAATTTTGACGCCAGGAATGACGTCATCAACAAAACGCAAGTGACGCTGGTCCCGTATGACGCGGCCACGGAGAAGAACAGCTATCCGCCCACGGCGCCATCGGGCAGCACGCTGACGGATGGGGCAAAAGCACCTGCGGCCGTGACGGGCGTACCCGTCACCAGTTTCAGCAATGGCGTTGCCACGCGCTCCATCGCCTACAGTTTCCCCTCCGCCTATGCCGTGCCCAAAGAGCCAAAGGCACTGGCATCGCCGACGGGGCTGCTGCTGCGCGCGACGTATGCCTACCCGGCGGCCGGTAATGTGAGCTCGGCGCCGGCCGATGGCAAGGAAGCGCAGCTGACCGTGCTCACGGGCCGCCTGATGGTGCCGCATGACTACGGTTCCGAGCGCTATCCCGTGCGTCTGGCGGTGCAGACGCAGTACTGGGATGGCAAGACCTGGGTCACCAGTCTGCTGGACAGCATCAGTGCGTTCGACAACACGCTGGTGGTGTTTGCCAATTGCAAGAAAACCCTGGTATGCAAGGACTTTTTATTACCCAATAACACTATTGTTACTTATACAGTCGACAAGGGCATCTTGCCGCCAAATAGACGCCTGATCCTGGCGGCGCCCGGCGTCGGCAAGAGCGGCAGCGTCGATGTTTCCGTGCCCGGCATTGCGTACTTGCCCAGCACCGTGGGCACCGTCGTCTTTGGCGTCTTCAAGTCGGGTCCCGTGATTTACCTGCGCGAGATGTATTAGCCTGAACCAAGGGCGGGGGCAGGCAGCGCGAAAAACCAGTAACATGCCTGGCTGTGGCATTTCCTCCCCCAACCTCAGACTGGAGTTTTCTATGAGCACAACTTCGCAGTGGATCGATATCGCCGGCCCGGACGGCAGCTTCCAGGCTTACCTGGCCGTGCCGCATGTGGGCAAGGGCCCCGCTATCATCCTGTTGCAGGAAATTTTCGGCGTCAACGAGCACATCCGCGCCGTGGCCGACCAGTACGCGGCCGATGGCTACGTGGTGCTGGTGCCCGACCTGTTCTGGCGCGCCGGCGCGCACATCGAGCTCGGCTATGACGCGGACGGTTGGAAGCGTGCCGTCGAACTGATGCAGGCTACCGATAACGAACATGCCTTGATCGATATCAAGGCCACCGTCGCCGCCCTGCGCGCGCGCCCGGAAGTGACGGGCAAGCTGGCTTCCGTCGGCTACTGCTTCGGCGGCCGGCTGTCGTTCCAGACGGCCGCGGCTGGCCTGGTCGATGCCGCCATCGCCTATTACGGCGGCGGCATCCAGAACAAGCTGGACCTGGCTGACAACATCAAGGTGCCGCTGCTCATGCATTTCGGCGGCCAGGACAGCCATATTCCGCCGGAAGCCGTGCAAAAGATCGCCGAGCGTTTCGAAGACCGGCAAGACGTGGAAATCCATATCTACCCGGGCGCCGAGCACGGTTTTAATTGCACCCACCGCGATAGTTACCAGCAGCGCGCCGCCGCCCACGCGCATGGCAATTCCTTGATTTTCCTCGCGGAAAATCTGTAAGACTGCCTCGCCAGGCTGGCCAGTTGCCATGGTTTGCTCAGCAGCAAAGCCGCATGGGCGCTAAAATAGCGGCTGTGCCGGGCAACTCCGGCCGGCCGGGCGCGGCGCCCGGCAAACCTGGATGAGGAACCGAATTAAAGATGGCCCAAGTAATTGTTTCTGTAACATTGGCGGCAAGCGCCGAACGCGTGTGGGATTTTATCGGTGGCTTCCAGTCGCTGAATGAATGGTCGAGCTCCATCAAGACCAGCCTGTCCGAGCACGGCGGCCGCGTGCGCCGCCTGAAAACCACGGACGGCGCCATCATCGCCGAACGCCTGCAAAGCTACAGCGAGGCGGACAAGAGCTACAGCTACACCATCGTCTCGGGCCCGATCCCCGTCAAGAACTACCGTTCTACCCTGCGCGTCACGGGCGAACCGGGCGGCGCTTCTTGCGTGGCGGAATGGTCGAGCGAATTCGACGCGGCCGAAGGCGTGGAAGAAGTCATGATCGGCGCATTTCAACACCTGTATGAAACGGCGTTCGTCGACCTCAAACGCATCATGGCGATTTGAATGAAAAACACCGGCCAAGGCCGGTGTTTTTCATGGTGCCTAGCGTTTTACTTTGCCAAACGCCTCGCCCTTGTTCCAAGTAGGCAAGTTCTTGTCGTTCGCCACTTCGTAACCGAGGTTCAAGGTGAACTGCGCCTGCTGCACCATGCCGGACAAGTCCCACGACGGGTTGTACTCGTCGGTGACCTGGTGGTAATCCTTTTTAAACGCCACCAGGCGTTCGCCCGACGCTTTCGGCTCCTGGACGAAGTCGAACGAGCCATCGCCGGAAAACACGGCCGAGCCCACGTTGAAGGCGGGCACGCCAGCCTTGGCGAAGGCAAAATGGTCGGCCCGGTAAAACGCGCCGGACAGGTCGGGGATGGTCGGCGCCAGTCGCAGGCCCATGCGCTTGGCCACCTTGGCGGCGCTCGCGTACAGGCTGCTGCGCTCGGCGCCGGCCACGCCGATGTCGTGCGTCTTGCCGACAAAATTCATGCTGTCGAGGTTCAGGTCGGCGGCCGTCTTGGCCAGTGGCCACAGGGGCTTGCGCGTATAGGCCGTGCTGCCCAGCATGCCCGTTTCTTCGCCGGCCGGCCACAGGAAGATCTGCGTGCGGCGTGCCGGTTGTTTCACGGCCACTTGCGCCATGGCCAGCAGGGCCGCCGCGCCCGAAGCGTTGTCGATGGCGCCGTTGTAGATATGGTCGCTTTGTCCGGCGCGTTGGCTGCCTTCGTCATCCTTGCCCAGGTGGTCCCAGTGGGCCGAGTAGATCACGGCTTCGTCCTTCAGCTTCGGGTCCGTGCCCGGCACGATGCCGGCCACGTTGAATTGCTCGATGCTGCGGATCTGGCTGTTCAATGCCACCTTGACCGTGGCGTTCAGGGCCACGGGGCGGAATGCGCGCGTTTCCGCTTGCGCGCGCAAGGCGTCCAGGTCCTGTCCGCCGGCCTGGAACAACGCGCGTGCCATGTCTTCCTGCAGCCAGCCTTCCATCGCATTGCCCGCGCCAGCCAGGTTGAAGCGCTCATGGCCGAAACCGTTGGCCGGCACTGACCACGGATACGACGCCGATGCCGTCGTGTGTATCAGCAGCACGCCAGCCGCGCCCTGGCGCAGCGCTTCCTCGTACTTGTAGACCCAGCGCCCGTACCAGGTCAGCGACTTGCCGGCAAAGCGGTTCGGTTCGGCGGCGGTCGGCTGCGGGTCGTTGACCATCATGATGACCAGTTTCCCCTTTAAGTCGGCACCCTTGAAATCGTCCCAGTTCTCTTCCGGGGCGCGTATGCCGTAGCCGGCAAACACGACGGGCGCGTCGAACGCCACTGTTTGCTGACCATTCGCCGCGCCAAAGACGATGTCCTGGCCGAAGGCGGGAGACAAGGTCTTGCCGCCCGCGCTGAAGGTCACTGTGCTCGATGGCAGGGCCTTGCTGCCGACGATGGTCAGCGCCTGGCGATACGTGCCGTCCGGCAAGGGCTGCAAGCCGGCCACGGCCGCCTGTGTTTCCAGGTAGCGCACGGCCAAGTCGCCGCCGCGCTGGCCCGTGCCGCGTCCTTCCAGCAAATCGTCGGCCAGGAAGGACAGATGGGCGCGCAGGGGCGCCTCGGCAACGAGCGGTTGGGCGAAGGTAGCCGTGCTGAACAGGCTGGCGGCGAGGACGATGGGAAAACGCATGACAACTCCAAAAGTGAATACGGGAAAGCAAAGCAGCGGCAATCTTACTCTACCGCAATGCCCTGGCGTAGCGCGCGGCGCTTGCAAGCCGATTGCGGCCACAATGGCCGCTGGTCCACCGACAAGGAGCGTTCCATGACACCCCCTGACTTGCAATCGAGCAATACCCTGCGTACCGCCGACGGCACATTGATCCACTACAAGGACTGGGGCAGCGGCCCGCCCGTCGTCTTCAGCCACGGCTGGCCCTTGTCGTCCGACGCGTGGGAAGACCAGATGTTTTATCTGGCCTCGCGCGGCTACCGTGTCATCGCGCACGACCGGCGCGGCCATGGCCGCTCCAGCCAGCCGTTCGGCGGCAACGACATGGATACCTATGCCGACGACCTGGCCGCGCTGATCGCCGCGCTGGACTTGACGGGCGCCACCCTCGTCGGCCACTCGACGGGCGGCGGCGAAGTGGCGCGCTACATCGGCCGCCATGGCACCGGGCGCCTGGCAGGCGCCGTTCTCGTGGGCGCCGTGCCGCCATTGATGCTGCAGACGCCGGACAATCCGCTGGGCTTGCCGTTGTCCGCGTTTGACGCCATCCGCGCCGGCGTGCAGGCTGACCGCAGCCAATTCTTCCGCGACCTGAGCGAGGCCTTCTATGGCTACAACCGGCCCGATGCGAAGCCCTCGCAGGGCGTGCGCGATGGTTTCTGGCGGCAAGGCATGCAGGCGGGCATGCCGGCATCGTATTTGTGCATCAAGCAATTTTCCGAGACGGATTTCACGGCTGACCTGGCCAAATTCGACGTGCCGACCCTGGTGATCCATGGCGACGATGACCAGATCGTGCCGATCGCCGCCTCGGCGCGGCGCACTGCCGAGCTCATCATCGGCAGCAAGCTGCTCGTGTATGCGGGCGCGCCGCACGGCCTGGCGACGACGCACAAGGACAGGCTGAACGAGGACTTGCTGGAATTTTTGCGCCACTCGGTCGATGCGGCAAGCAATATCGAGGCACACTTGTAAAACCGGCATATCCATTGCAAAACACATAATATTGCTTGGTTTTTGCACCAATTGCGTGCGGATCGCCGATTTTTCTGCGTTTTAGACTGCAAAAAATGGCGTTCTGCCGCCCCGTTCCACCCGGTAAGGTCCAGTAAAGAGTAAACTAGCAGATACACTCTTTCGCATTGGGCGATTCGAGCGAACTTGTGAGTGATTTCATGTCTGATACACCAATTTCCTTATTTTCCGACCTTAACCTGAGCGAGCCGCTGATTCGCGCGCTCAAGGATGTCGGTTACGAAACACCGTCGCCTATCCAGGCGGCCACGATTCCATTGTTGCTCGCTAACCGCGACGTGCTGGGCCAGGCGCAAACAGGCACGGGTAAGACCGCCGCCTTCGCCTTGCCGATCCTGTCGCGCATTGATCTGAAACAAAGCTCACCCCAAGCCCTGGTCCTGGCACCGACGCGCGAACTGGCCATCCAGGTCGCCGAAGCGTTCCAGGTGTACGCCGCCCACATTCCCGGCTTCCACGTGCTGCCGATCTACGGCGGCCAAAGCTACGGTCCGCAGCTGTCGGCCCTGCGCCGCGGCGTGCACGTCATCGTCGGCACCCCAGGCCGCGTCATCGATCACCTGGACAAGGGTTCGCTCGACCTGTCCAAGCTGAAAACCCTGGTGCTTGACGAAGCCGATGAAATGTTGCGCATGGGCTTTATCGACGATGTCGAACGTATCTTGAAAGAAACCCCGGAAGGCCATCAAACGGCCCTGTTCTCGGCCACCATGCCTTCCGTCATCAAGCGCATCGCCACCACTTACCTGGTGAACCCGGCCGAAGTGACGGTTGCCGCCAAGACGGGCACGGCCGACAACATCCGCCAGCGCTACTGGCTGGTATCGGGCATGCACAAGCTCGACGCGCTGACCCGCATCCTGGAAGCGGAAGCGTTTGACGGCATGATCATCTTCGCCCGCACCAAGCTGGGTACGGAAGAGCTGGCCGGCAAGCTGCAAGCCCGTGGCTTCTCGGCTGCCGCCATCAATGGCGACATCCAGCAAGCCCAGCGCGAGCGCACGATCCAGCAGTTGAAAGACGGCAAGATCGACATTCTCGTGGCAACCGACGTGGCCGCCCGCGGCCTGGACGTCGAGCGCATCAGCCACGTCGTCAACTACGACGTGCCGCACGATCCGGAAAGCTATACCCACCGTATCGGCCGCACGGGCCGCGCCGGCCGCAGCGGCGAAGCGATCCTGTTCATCACCCCGCGTGAAAAGAACTTGTTGAAAGCCATCGAACGTTCGACCCGTCAGCCGATCGGCATGCTGGAACTGCCAACGATCCAGGCCGTCAACGACGTGCGTATCGCCAAGTTCAAGGAACAAATCAGCGAAACCCTGGCCCTGGGCGAACTGGAGCAGTTCCAGTCGCTGATCGAGGATTTCGAACGCGAACAAAACATTCCCGCCATCGAAATTGCCGCCGCCCTGGCGAAGATGGCGCGTGGCAACACGCCGCTGCTGCTGGACAAGAACAAGGCGCGCGAGCAAGCCACGTGGCAAGACGACCGTCCTGTGCGCCAGGATCGTTTCGAACGCAATGACCGTCCGGAACGGGGCGACCGCTTCGACCGTAACGAGCGCAGCGACCGTGGCGAACGCCCGGCCTTCCCGAAAAAGGAACGCATCCAGCGTCCAGCCGACGCCGGCATGCAGACTTTCCGCATTGAGGTCGGTCATCAGCATGGCGTGAAACCAGGCAATATCGTGGGCGCCATCGCCAACGAAGCGGGCATCGATTCGAAAAACATCGGCCGCATCGAAATCTATGACGACTACAGCGTCCTGGACTTGCCGGACAGCATGCCGAAAGAATTGCTGGACCAGTTGAAAACCGTGTGGGTCGCGGGCCAGCAGCTGCGCATCAGCCGTGACGGCGATGCACCGGACCTGGCGCCGCCAGCCGCGCCGCGCAAGCCGTTTGCCGCCAAGTCCGCGCCAGCGTTCAAGGATGCGCCAGCGGATGCGGGCGATGCAGCAGCAGCGCCGCGCGCGCCGAAGAAGGAACGTCCACGCCCGGGCGTGACGGCGTACCGCATCGAAGTGGGCCGTGAGCACGCCGTAACGCCAAGCAATATCGTCGGCGCCATCGCCAACGAAGCGAACCTGGAAGCCAAGCATATCGGCCGTATCGATATCTTTGACAATTACAGCGTGCTGGACCTGCCGGAAGGCATGCCGCCGGAAATCCTCGACCACCTGAAATCGGTCGTCGTTTCTGGTCAGAAACTGCGCATCAGCCTGGACGATGGCACGACGGAGCGCAAGCCTGCGCCACCGCGTCCGAAGTCGCCACCGCGCAAAACCTACAAGTAACACCTGACCAAACCTACTGCGCGTCGCGCTTTGCGGCCGGCGATGCTCACCGTACTAGAGTACGGTTGCGCTTCTCGGCCACAAATCACTGCCGCTCGCTACGGTTTTGTCAGGCGTCGTTACTGACAGGGATCCATCCCCACGGGCGCTCCGGCGCCTGTGTCGCGGATTGGAGACACATCCCCCACTGGCGCATTCGCGCCAGTTTTTATTTTCCCTCAAGAAATGTTCATGGTTGCCGCGTTATGGTTGGCGGCAGGATTCGTCATGTGCTGGCAATGGTCGCGGCTTCTTTACCTATTTTTGTCGGCGCAAACGCCATCTTTATTGCCTGGTGCAGCGATACATAATTTTTTATTAATTATTGTGTGTGCGCGCAATTTAAATTTTGCATTTCAATAAAATCAATCAAGTTGAATCAAAGTAAATTCTAAAACATAAATAAATTGGCTTTTATTAAATTGTTTGACTGGCGTCACTGTCGCCGGGGCGATATATCATGGGTGCTTGATGTGGTATATTGTTTTTATGTTTTTGTTATGCTAGTTGAAAAAAATAGAGGAGCGACGATGCGGGTCAATACGCCTATCACGCAAAATGAATACGTATTAAATGAAGGCATGACGATTGTTTCCACCACGGATTTACAGGGAAACATCAATTACGCCAATCAGTATTTCATTGAAGTCAGCGGTTTTTCAGAAATGGAACTGCTGGGTGCACCACAGAATATCCTGCGCCATCCCGATATGCCGGCCGAAGCGTTTGCCGACCTGTGGGACACGATCAAGACGGGCATGCCCTGGACCGGCATGGTCAAGAACCGCTGCAAGAATGGCGATTTTTATTGGGTGTTCGCCAATATCACGCCCGTCATCGAAAACGGCCGTCCGATCGGCTATATGTCCGTGCGCACCAAGCCCACGCGCGAGCAGATCAACGAAGCGGCAGCCCTGTATAAAAGTTTTAAGGATGGAAATACCGCCAAGCTGGCGATCCGCAATGGCCGCGTCGTGCGCCAGGGCTGGGCCGCCAAGCTGGCCGAGTGGCGCAAGCTGACTCTGTCGCAAGACCTGGCCCTGCATTGCATCGTCTTTGGCGTGGTGCTGGCCATCCTCGGCTGCGCCGTGTGGAATATCGACGGTGACACGAGCACGGCCACGCGCAGCTGGCTCAGCGGCGCGGCTGCTGCCGCCGTGGCGCTGCTGTTGTATTTCTGGGCCCATCTGCACAATTCCCTCGTCGCTCCGCTGGGCGACGCCGTCACGATGGCGCGCAAGATGGCCGGTGGCGACTTGACGGGCGTCATCGACAAGGTGCGCGACGATGACATGGGTCAATTGATGGCGGCCTTGCGCCAGACCAATATCAATCTGCACAGCATCATCGGCGATGTGCGCGCCAACTTCGAGGATATCCGCATCACCACGGCGGAGATTGCCACGGGGAACATGGACCTGTCCAGCCGCACGGAATCGCAAGCGTCCAGCCTGGAGCAGACGGCGGCCAGCATGGAAGAACTGACGTCGACCGTGCAAAACAGCGCCGACCACGTGGCCACGGCCAATGACCTGGCGGCGCAGGCGTCCACTGTTGCGGCCAAGGGCGGCACCATCGTCAGTGAAGTGGTCACCACGATGGATGAGATCAGCAGCTCGTCGCGCAAGATTCTCGACATTATCGGCCTCATCGACGGCATCGCCTTCCAGACGAATATCCTCGCCTTGAACGCAGCCGTGGAAGCGGCGCGCGCGGGCGAGCATGGCCGCGGCTTTGCCGTCGTGGCCGGCGAAGTGCGCAGCCTGGCGCAGCGCTCGGCAACGGCCGCGAAAGAGGTGAAAAACCTGATCGACCATTCGATTGCCACCGTGAACGCGGGCAGCGTGCTGACCAGCAATGCGGGTGCCACCATGGCGGAAGTGATCGCCTCGGTAGCCCGCGTGACGGAAGTGATGGACGAGATTTCCTCGACCACGCGCGAACAGAACCAGGGCATCGGCCAAGTTAACCAGGCCGTCATCCACATGGATGGCATCACGCAGCAGAATGCGGCGCTGGTGGAGCAGGCGGCCGCGGCCGCCACCAACCTGGCGCAGCGCACCGACAGCGTGGCCCAGTCGATCGGCATCTTCAAATTGAAGGCGTCGCCCAAGCGCAAGGTTGCCGGCGTGGGCCGCAGCGTGGGTACGGGCGTGGCGTCGCGCGCCTTGCTGAAGGCACGCTAAGACCATCATCCCGCCAGCGCAACGCTGGCGGGAGCTACTTCTGTACCCGGTACACTTCCCCGCTGCGCACCTTCTTCACCACCCCATCCCCGCCAAACAGAATCACATATTCTCCCTGCGCGCCCGAGGCTGCCGGGTAGCTGTACATCCACACTTCATTGCCGCTGTCGAAACGGATGGCGGTGCTGTCGCCCAGCGCGGCGCGCACCTGTTCGCGCGTGCTGCTGCCCGGTTGGACCGTCTGTACCAGCGTAGCGTAAGGCACGTTCTTGCTTGCCTGCAAGGCGCGCGTGCCGGAGCAGGCGGCCAGCAGCGCCAGCGCGAAGACACTGAGCCACTTCATGGCGCCACCTCGTCCATATAGCTAAATTCCAGCAGAGTATCGTCGGGCCAGCTCGCGTCCCACAAGGGCGCGTAATACGTGCGGTCAAGCAAGACCTGGCAATCGCAGTAGGGCAGCGAGGCGGGCGTTTGCTCGCCGCCCGCGTACAGCATGTTGAACGGTAGCGAAACCCTGCGTTCGCCATGCACGAGGGTCACGCCGAACAGGGGGCGGTCCGTAAAGAACAGATAATTGCCGTCCGGCTCGGAACACACCTTGTCCGTGCTGTAGAGCATGCTGGACAGCCAGGCGATGATTTGCGGGTCGTTCGAGATCAGGCCCGAATCCATGCCGGCGCGGCATTCCAGGCGCAAGTCGCCCAGGCGCCGCGTGCCGGGCGGCAAGCCGGGCGTGATCACTTGCGCGCGCCAGCTCATGGTGGTGGCTTTGCGGTTGGCGATCAGCACGGCGTCTTCGCGCGCCGCCTGCGCATGGCGCACGGGGGCAAAGCTGTTGTCCTCGGCCAAGGGCAAGGGGATGCTGACCGTGTCGCCGGCGATGCGCAGCTGCACGCCCGTCATGTCCACGCCGGGCTGGCGTGGCAGCAAACGAAAGCGCAGCACCGCCTGCGGCGCCAACGCATGGTCGCGCTCGAAGCGGTCCACGCCCTGCAGCATCTTTCGGTAGGATTTGTCGACGGGGTCGCGCGTGGCGTCCACTTTCACCTGCGGCACGGGCGCGGTTTGCGCCAGCGCAACTGGGCCGTGGAGCAAGCCAACGAGCAGCAGGGAAAGAGGAGTACGCATGGCTTGATGCTACGCCTTTTTGCGCGGCAGCCACGCACGGCTGGGGGCATCAGTATTCGCTGTATTTGCGCGCGTCGCCGCGCACCTGCTGCGCCGGGTATTTCTGTGCGTTCAGTTCCATCTTTTCCAGGACGGCCGCGTGCAGGTCGACGCCGCTCTTGTCGGCCAGGCGCACCAGATACATCAGCACGTCGGCCAGTTCGTGGCGGATGCCCGTGCGTTTGGCATCGTCGAGTTCTGCATCCGCGCCCGTGGGTAGCCATTGGTAGTGCTCCACCAGTTCCGCCACTTCCACGGACAGGGCCATCGCCAGGTTTTTCGGCGTGTGGAACTGGTCCCAGTCGCGTTCTTCGGCAAAGGCGCGCAGGCGCACACGGATATCAAACAGGCTGTCGGCAGGCGGTTTCATGCGGCCGCCTGCAGCGGTTTTTCCATGAAGACACTGAATGGGTCGTCGGGATAGTCGCCGTACGGTCCGCGCCGCTGGTAGCCGTGGCGTGCGTACAGGGCGATCGCCTCCGGCTGGTGGATGCCCGTCTCCAGGGTCAGCAAGCGGCAGCCGCGCGCCAGCGCCTGCTCTTCCAGCAAGGCCAGCAGGCGCTTGGCCAGGCCCAGGCCGCGGCTGTCCGGGTGCACGTACATGCGCTTGACCTCGCCGAATGCGGGCGTGACGACGATGGCGCCGCAGGCCCGCGCCGCGCCTGCCGCATCGCGGGCGACGGCGAACAGCAGGGTGTCAGGCGGCAAGGACGCCAGGTCCAGCGAGTAGACGCACTCGGCCGGATACAGGGTTTGTTGATATGCATCAAGCTCGGCGATCAGGGTTTGCACGTCGGCTTGCTGCGGCGATTCCAGGTGAATTTGCATGGGGGAAGCACGTTGACTGAGATTCCCCCCATGGTATCACTGCGGCCGCGTCAGGCGCATGCTCAAACCGATGGGCGACATGACAAAACCCATCAGCTCCTGCGCCTCGCCGCCATCAGGCGTATCGACTCCGGCGATGTCGAAGCTGCCCAGCAGCATGGCCATGGCGATCTTGATTTCCAACAAGGCCAGGTAGCGGCCCGGGCACGTGCGCAGGCCGGCGCCGAAGGGCATGGCGGCTCGCTTGTTGTTCGCCTCGCCGCTTTCGGCCAGCCAGCGTTCGGGCTGGAACGCTTGCGCGTCGGGAAAGTGCGCATCGGATACCGTGTCGTGGCGCATCACGCACCATACGAGGGTGCCGGCCGGTACGGCGATATCGCCGATCACCGTGTCGCGCAGCGCCTCGACGGGCAGGAACGGCGCCACCGGTTTCAAGCGCATGGCTTCGCTGGCGCAGGCGCCCAGGTAGTCGAGGCTATCCATCTGCTCGATGGTGAAATGGGCCACGTCGGGCGCCAGGCGCCGCACTTCCTCGCGCGCCCGCGCCAGGGTGTGCGGATGGCGTTGCAGCAGGTAAATGATCCAGGACACCGTGTTGGCCGTCGTATCTTCACCGGCCAGCAGCATGGTCAGCACATTGCCGGCCACGTTGCGGTCGGTTACGCCGCTGCCTTCCAGGTCGGCGGCGGCGATCATCGCTTCGAGCAGGTTGGGCGGACGCTCGCGGCGCGCCGGGTCGCGCGCCATGCGCGTGCGCGCCTGCTGCACCAGGTCGGCCACGGCGGCGGAAAGGGCCGCCACGTCGCGGTCCAGCCGGCGGTCGACGGGCAGCTTGAGGTAGCGCCAGTACGGGAACATCGACAGGCTGCGCCGCGCCACGGCGGGCAGGATGTCGTCCATGTGGCGCTGGATCACGTCTTCGCCCGCTTCCAGCGTGTTGACCTCGGTGCCGAAGGCCAGGCCGGCGATGATGTCGACCGTGTAGCGTTTCAGGTCGCCATCGAGGTTGATCGCCTGGCCTTGCGTGGCGGCAAGATGCCAGCGCCGCTGCAGGCGCTGCGCCACCGTCACCAGCGCCGGGAAGTAGGCCTTGATGGCGCCGGGCGCCATGCCGGCCATGACCATGCGACGCTGGTTGCGCCATTCCGTGCCCTCGGCCAGGAACAGGCCGGGGATGCCGCCCATTTCCTCGGACACGACGGAGCTGCTCAGGGGGCGGCGAAAACCGTCGGGCCGGTCGCGCAGCACGGCGCCGACGGCCTCGCTGTCGGCCACCACCAGCACCAGCGTGCGGCCGAACCAGGCGCGCAGGTAGGGGCCGTAGCGCCGCACCCACGCTTCCACGTCGCGGTGGATGCGCGGGAGCTTGATCTGCAGGCTGTTGCCGACGATGGGCAGGGCGAAGGGGCCAGGCAAGTGGCGGATCTGGCGCAGGGCGGTGGCGGGTGCGGCGGCGTGATCGAGCGGGGGCATGGCGTACTCCAGGTGGATGGCGACAATGACCTCACTGTAGCGCGCTTGCGCGCCCGCGTCTTGAACGAATACGACATCGGGTGCGGCCGGAAATTGCCGGTACAATCGTCGCCATGCCTGCCGCCCCACCGCCCCTGACCCGCCTGATCGCGCCGCGCACCGCGCTCGCTTCCTGCGTGCGCGCCTTCCTCGTGCGCGATACCACGGGCTGCGCGCCCTTGCCGCCGGTGCAGCGCCTGAACCGCTTTCCCGCCGCGCCCATGTGCAGCATCATCTGGACCGTCGCGGGCGACGTGGAAGCGGCCGCGCCGGGCCTGTCGTTGCGGGACGTGCGCATGCCGACCGCGCTGTTCGGCGGCCCCCGCTCGTATCCGTTGGTCAGCTACAATCCCGGCCCCGTGCATTCGTTTGTCGTGATGTTGTATCCGGCCGCCCTGCATGCCTTGACGCGCGTATCGATGGATGCCTTGCTGGACCAGTTTCGCCCGCTCGATGCGTTGTTCGATGCCGACTGGCTGGCCCTGTCGGACGCCGTGCTGGCCGCGCCCGACGACGCGGTCCGCGTCGGGCTGGTGGAAGATTTTCTCGCGCCGCGCTGGGCGCTGGCGCGCAAGGGCAGCGACGTGTCGGCCGGCGCCGTGCAGGACTGGGTGCGCCGCCTGGGCGTGCAGGCGGCATCGACGGGCCTGGCCAGCAGCGCGCGCAATATCGAGCGCCGCATCAAGGCATGGGCCGGCCAGCCCATGCGCACCTTGCGTCGCATGCGCCGCGCGGAACAGCTGTTCCTCGACGAGCGCGGCGCCATCCTGCAGGGCACGGCGTCCTGGTCCGACGTCGCCGCCAGCGGCGGTTACGCCGACCAGGCCCATTTCTGCCGAGAGACGCGCGAAATCACGGGGCTAAGCCCCACCGAGCTGGCGCGCGCCATCCGCGACGATGAAAGTTACTGGATCTACCGGGTGTGGAGTTAAACGGGTTTTTTACTCGGTGTAAACGACGCCTTTGCGCAAGGTCACTTCATGGTGCCCCGCGCCGGGCGCCATCATGGGGAAGCAGTTTTCTGCGCCGTGCACGCGCACGTCGAGGAAGTACGGGCCGCTGGATGCCAGGCAGGCCGCCAGTGCCCCGTCGAGTTCGTCGCGCCGGCTCACCGTGTGCGCCTGCCAGCCGAAGGCGCGCGCCAGGGCGACGAAGTCGGGCAGCGCTTCCGTGTAGCTGTGGCTGTAGCGCTCGCCGTGGTGCAGTTCCTGCCACTGGCGCACCATGCCCATGTAGCCATTGTTCGACAACACCACTTTCACGGGCAGGCGGTGCTGCACGGCCGTGGCCAGTTCCTGGATATTCATCAAGATCGACGCGTCGCCGCTGACGCATACGACGCATTTTCCCGGATGGGCGATCTGCGCGCCGATAGCTGCCGGCAAGCCATAACCCATGGTGCCGGCGCCGCCCGAGGTGAGCCAGCGGCGCGGCTGTTCGAAGCGCAAATGCTGCGCCGCCCACATCTGGTGCTGGCCCACGTCGGTGGAGACGATGGCGTCCTTGCCGTCGAGCGCCGCCTGCAGCCGTCGCATCAGCGCCTGCGGCGCGATCACCTGCGGCGTGTCGTCGAAGGCCAGCGAATCCTGCGCGCGCCAGCCATCGATGCGCTGCCACCACGGCTGGCGGTCCGCCAGCAAGCGGCCGCGCAGCTGCTCCAGCAATGCCGCCAGCACGGGCGCGCAGTCGCCGCGCAGGGCCACGTCGGCGCGCACCACCTTGCCGATCGACGCCGGGTCGATATCGATGTGGATGATTTTCGCACCGGGGCAGAAGGCGTCCAGCCGACCCGTCACCCGGTCGTCGAAGCGGGCGCCGACGCAGACGATCAGATCCGCATGGTGCATGGCCAGGTTTGCTTCCAGGGTGCCGTGCATGCCCAGCATGCCGAGGAAGGCCGGGTGCGCGGCGGGAAAGGCGCCCAGGCCCAGCAGGGTCAAGGTGCACGGCGCGGCCGCCAGTTTTACCAGTTGGCCGAAGGCGGCGCAGGCATCGAGGCCGGAATTGATGAGACCTCCGCCGCCATAGAACACGGGCTGGCGCGCGCCGGCGATCAGGCTGGCGGCCCGTTCCAGGTCGGTGCTGCAAGGCAGGGGTAGGGCGGTGGTGGTGTCGGGCGGCAGCGGCGTGTGTTCCGTCACGGGGGCCAACTGCATATCCTTGGGGAAATCGATCAGCACGGGACCGGGCCGGCCTTGCGTGGCTTGCTTAAATGCTTCGTGCATCACGGCCGCCGTTTCCTCGGCCGTGCGGATTTGCCGGTTCCACTTGGTGACGGGGCGCGAAATACCCAGCGCATCGCATTCCTGGAAGGCGTTCGTGCCGATGCTGGTAGTGGCCACCTGGCCGCTGATGCAGATGACGGGTATCGAATCGCACAGGGCGTCGAGCAAGCCCGTGGTGGTATTGCTCATGCCGGGGCCGGACGTGACGAAGACGACGCCGGGCCGTCCCGTGCTGCGCGCATAGCCTTCGGCCGCGTGCACGGCTGCCTGTTCGTGGCGCACCAGCACGTGGCGCAAGCGGGGTTGCGCATGCAGCGCATCGTACAGGGGCAGCACGGCGCCGCCCGGATAGCCGAAGACGGTGTCGACGCCCAGGGCCAGCAGGGTGTCGATCAGGGTACTGGCGCCGTTGCGCGGCGCAAGATCGTGGGCGGGAGCGAGGAGGGGAGCGGGATCGGGTTTCATGTGTCTATTTTCTGCTTGCCCTGGCAGAAAAGGCTGCTGGTTTTCTCGTATAGAATGCAATATTCAGTAAAATTTACTGTGAAATAAGGATATGACAGAATGAAACTGGATAAATTCGACCTCGCCATCCTGACGGCCCTGCAGCAGGATGCCCGCATCAGCCTGCACGAGCTGAGCGCCAAGGTGGGCCTGACCTCGTCGCCATGCTGGGCCCGCATCAAGCGCATGGAAGACGATGGCGTCATCGAGGGTTATACGGTGAACGTCAACGCGGCCAAGGTGGGCCTGGCCGACACCGTCATCGTGCAAGTCACGCTGGACGACCATTCCGACCAGGCCCTGTTCGAGTTCGGCCACGCGCTGGCCATGATCCCGGAAGTGCTGGAAGCGTTCCTTGTCTCCGGCGACTACGATTACTACCTGCGCATCGCCGTCAGCGATACGCGCGACTATGAACGCCTGCTGCGTGAGCGCCTGTATAAAATTCCCGGCATCCGCCACAGCAAATCGAGCTTTGTCTTGCGCCAGCTCAAACAGAGTTACTTGCCCCTGCAACGTTAGTTCCCCGCACGGCGGGAGTTTTTCCCTAGTTCATTGATGGTGGCTGTCCGATACTGGACGCAATAAAAACCACTATAAATCGGGGATCCGCATGAAACTGACCTTATTCGCCGCCACCGCCATGGCGCTGTGCCAGGCGCAGGCTGCCGAACCGGAGATGACCGCATCGGGCGACTTGCCCACCGTCATCATCACGGGCAGCATGCCGCTGCCCACCATGGAGCAGCCGCGCGATGCGCTGGCCGCGCCCGTGCAGACGGCCAGCGCGCAGCAGATTGCCCGCAGCGGCGCGCTCGACTTATCCTCTTTTCTGCGCCGCAACCTGGGCAGCGTCTACGTGAACGAAGTGCAGAACAATCCGTTCCAGCCCGACGTCAGCTACCGCGGCTATACGGCGTCGCCGCTGCTGGGCACGCCGCAGGGCCTGTCCGTGTACCTGGACGGCATGCGCCTGAACCAGCCGTTTGGCGATGTCGTCAGCTGGGACTTGATCCCGCGCATGGCGATCGAATCGCTGACCCTGATGCCCGGTTCGAACCCCCTGTTTGGCCTCAACACCCTGGGCGGCGCGCTGGCCCTGCAAACCAAGGATGGCAGGAGCAGTCCCGGCACCGCCATCGAGGCGCGCCTGGGTTCCGATCAACGTCGCGGTGTCGAGTTCGAGCATGGCGGCAGCAATGCCCAAGGCTGGCACTGGTATGTGACGGGCAACCGTTTCAAGGAAGATGGCTGGCGCGACGATTCCCCTTCCGACGTGCGCCAGCTGTTTGGCAAGCTGGGCTGGAGCGATGCGCGCACCGATATCGCCGTCACCATGGCCCACGCGGACAATGCGCTGACGGGCAACGGCTTGCAGGAACAGCGTCTGCTGGCGCGCGACTACCGCAGCGTCTACACCAAGCCGGATTTGACGGAAAACAGGTCGACCCTGCTGAACGTGACGGGCAAGCACCAGGCCGGCGCTGCCTTGCTCTTGTCCGGCAATGTGTACTACCGCAAGATCGACACGCATACCTTCAATGGCGACCTGAACGACGAGTCGCTCGACCAGTCCGTCTACCAGCCCGGCGCGGCCGAACGGGCGGCCTTGGCGGCGGCCGGCTACACGGGCTTTCCCGCCAGCGGAGCGAACGCGTCCAATACGCCGTTCCCGAAGTGGCGCTGTATCGGCAACGTGCTGTTGAACGATGAACCGGCCGAAAAATGCAACGGCATGATCAACCGCAGCCATACCGAGCAGGAAAACTACGGCTTTTCGGGGCAGTTCACGGCGCTGGCCGACCTGGCGGGCGCGCGTCATGCCGTCACGGCCGGCGCCGCCTATGATACGAGTCACGCCACCTTCCGCCAGACCAGCCAGTTCGGCTATCTGAACCCGGACCGCAGCATCACGCCAGTCGACTTCTTTGCCGACGGCACGGAAATCGACGACGACGGCACGCTAGTGGACAACCGGGTCGACTTGAGCGGGCGCATGCGCACCTGGAGCGTGTATGCGAGCGACAGTATTGCGTTCAATCAAGCGTTGACCTTGACGGTGTCTGGCCGCTACAACCGCAGCACGGTGCGTAACCGCGACGCCCTCACGCCGGGCGGCGGCAGCGGTTCGCTCGATGGCGACCACCGCTTCAGCCGCTTCAATCCCGCCATCGGCCTGGCGTATGCGCCGGCTGCGGGCGTGAGCGCCTATCTCGGCTACAACGAAGGCAGCCGCACGCCGACGGCCATCGAACTGGGCTGCGCCGACCCGGACAACCCCTGCCGCCTGCCCAACGCCATGGCCGGCGACCCGCCCTTGAAACAGGTGGTGACGAAGACGTGGGAAGCGGGCGTGCGCGGCAGGCTTGCCAATGTGGCCAGCTGGAGCGCGGGCGTGTTTCGCGCGGAAAACCACGACGATATCCTGTTCGTGGCCGACAACCAGGCCGGCTTCGGCTACTTCAAGAATTTCGGCAAGACGCGCCACCAGGGCGTGGAACTGGCGCTGGACGGCAAGGCAGGCGCGCTGGAGTTCGGCATCAACTACACGTGGCTGCAGGCGACGTATCAAAGCCGGGAAATCGTCAACGGCAGCGCCAACAGCAGCAGCGATGCGGACGCGCCCGGCTTGGAAGGCAATATCGTCATCGCGCCGGACAACCGGATTCCTTTGACACCGAGCCATATCCTGAAGGCGCACATGGAGGTTCAGGGCGGACGCGACTGGACGGTGGGCCTGGCCATGACGGCCGTCTCCAGCGCGTATGCACGCGGCAATGAAAACAACCGGCACCAGGCGGGCGGGGCGTCGTACCTTGGCGCGGGCAAGAGCGGCGGTTACGCGATCTTTGAACTCAATGGAAAATATCAGCTGACACCGCAACTGAGCGTGTTTGCCCAGGTGAATAACCTGTTCGACCGAAAATATGCGACGGCGGCCCAGCTGGGCGCCACGGGTTTCGACGCCAGCGGCAATTTTTCCGCCAGGCCACTGCCCGCCGTGGGGGGCGAGTATCCGATGCTCAATGCGACCTTCTATGCGGCCGGTGCCCCGCGCAGCGTGAATGTGGGTTTGCGCTACGCGTTTTAAGGCAGGCTATGCTCGATGACCCCGTTGCGCAGCGCCAGATGGACGAGGGCGGCGGGGCCGGGCACGTCGAGCTTTTCCCGGATGCAGGTCTGGTGGTTGGCCACCGTCTTGCTGCTCAGGTGCAGCAGGCGGGCGCAGTCGGCGGCGCTGCGGCCTTCGGCCAGCAGGCGGAAGATTTCGAATTCGCGCTGGCTCAGGCTGCTCAACCGGTCCGCTTCCCTGCGGGCCGTGCCTTGCAGCACGCCGGGCGCGCTGTGCGGGTCGAGGTAGCGCCGTCCCGCGTGGGCGGCGCGCACGGCGTCGACCAGGTGTTCCGGGTCGGCCTGCTTGCTGACGAAGCCGCAGGCGCCGCCGTCAAACGCGCGCGCGATCAGCTGCGGCGTGTCGTGCATGGTAAACACCAGCACGCGGGCGCTGGCATCGCGGACCAGCAGCTTGCGCAGCAATTCCAGGCCGCCGATACCGGGCATGGACAAATCCGTCACGCAGACGTCGGGCGCGTGCTTCTGGTACAAGCCATACGCCGTTTCGCCATTGCCCGCCTCGGCCACGACGGCGATATCGCCCCCCTGTTCCAGCAGGCGCCGATAGCCCGTGCGCACCACCGGATGGTCGTCCACCAGCATCACGCGGATCGGCAGCATATTGCCACTCATTGCGCTCATGGCGTTCATGCCGCGCACCGTGCCGCCAGGGCCACTTCGATGCGCAAGCCGTTGCCCAGCGCGCTGATCCAGCGGATATGGCCGCGCAGGCCGGCCACGCGCTCGCGCATGCCCAGCATGCCGAAACCGGAATCCTGCTGCATGTCCTGGCGCAAACCCCGGCCATTGTCTTCGATGGCCAGGTGCAGCAAGCCGTGCGCATCGGCGCGCAATTCCACCGTGGCCCGGTCGGCGCCCGCGTGGCGCGCCACGTTCGTCAAGCCTTCCTGCACCAGGCGGTAGATGGCGGTGGCGGTGCTGTCGTCGAGGTCGTCGGGGATGGCGTGCGGCACGAAATGGCAGGCGATGCCGTGCTGCTGGGCCCAGCTGTCGCACAGCGCCTGCAGGGCCGGCGCCAGGCCCAGGCTGTCGAGCACGGGCGGGCGCAGCCGGCGCAACATCGTGCGCACCATCGCGTGCAGCGCTTCCGACGAGCGGGCGATGCTGGCGGCGCACGCCTGCACGTTCGCCTGGTCGCCCTCGCGCGCGCGCAGGATGTAGCTGGCGGCGGCGCGGATGGCCGTGCAGTCCTGTCCCACTTCATCGTGCAGCTCGCGCGCCAGCGCGCAGCGCTCCTCTTCCTGCGCGCGCAGCAGGCGCTGCGTGAGGGCGCGGTTTTGCGCCAGCAGCAGCGCCACCTGGCGGCCGCGCCGCACGGCAAAGCCGGCCAGCGCCAGCACCAGCAGCAACAGGCTCAGGATCAGTTCATCGAGTTGCCAGTGCTCCTGGCGCCAGAGCGCTTGCGTCAGCCGTTCGGTCAGGTCCAGCCTGGCGGCCAGCAGGAAAAAAGCCAGCGCCAGCGCGCAGCACAGCAGGACAGTCCGGCGCGGCCGGGAGCGGGCGCTTGCCTGGGCGCCAAGTTGATGGTGTTCCATGATGCTGCTCCCTGAGCACGGTAGATGTCCTTGTTGTGCAAGCTTCATGCCATCGGCGCAAGGGCGGCAGGGGGTGGATCAGGCGGGGCAGAGGGGGGGACAGGCAAGTGTTCCAGGATGGAACAGGTGTACCGCGATGTAACGGGGATGACGACGCGGCAGGCGCGGTTTTCGAGCTTATCCGAAGTCGGACCGGCACGCTGGAGTACGCGTCTGCAGTGTGAGGAATTGTTGTTCAAATGTAACGTTGAGATTCCTCAAGCTTTCATAGATAAAACAAAACAAAGTTTCGTGGAGTTAGATAAAAAATAAATAAATGATATTAAAAATATGATATTTGTTTTATGCGATTTGCTATATTTGTTGACACTTTTGTGAAAAAGCTGAAAGCGGGCGTCAGACCTGCCGACCTATCTATCCACAACAATCAAGGGAATAGAATGAATCGTTTATCACATGCGCGGGTATCGCCCGCCACCGCCAATCCGCCCGCTACCCGCGGTCGCACCACCGTCCTTGCCGCGCTGGCCACCTTGTCCGTGCTGGCTACTGCGCCGGCCATGGCCGGTGTCCTGACCTTCGACAACTTGCGCCCCGACGTGTATGAAAGCGGCCAGACGCTCAATACGTCGAGCTACAACCTGCTGTTCCTGGCCGATCCGACCACGGCGGCCGGCGGCGGCGTCAGCGGCGTGGGCGCCATCCTCGATGGCCGTGTGGGTTCGTCGTGCGATATCGCCGCCTGCCCGCAGGGCGCCACCGGCAATTACCTGGCTATCCTCAATGATGGCGGCGTGAATTTCGCGCGTGCCGATCACCAGGAATTCACCCTGGCCGGTTTCGATTATTCCTTCATCGCGCCTGTCTCCGGCTTGCCGAACCAGAATTGGGGCCAGCTGCAGCTGAGCGGCACCCTCAGCGACGGCCAGGTGATCAGCACCTCGCTGGCGTTTCCCGGCCAGGGCAGCGATGGCAATTACTCTTTCCAGAGCGCTTCCCTGCTGGGCGGCTTCAGCAATTACGCGTTTACGGGCCTGACCTTCAATGCGTGCATTTTCAATGACACGGGCGCGTGCAGCAATTCCATCGATTTCCCCGCCTTTAATCAGGGCCAGTTTGCGCTCGACAATATCAATGTCAGCGCCGTGCCGGAACCGTCGACCTACATGCTGATGCTGGTCGGCCTGGGCGCCATCGGCATGCTGTCGCGCCGCCGCAGCGGCAAGTTCGCCGCAGCCACCGTGCAAGGAGCGTGAGATGAAATTACGTCCCGTTTCACTCGGTATCCTCCTGCTGGCCGCCAGCCTGGCGCAAGCGGCGCAGGCGCAGGAACGCCGCTCCTACATCGTGCAACTGGTCGACAAGCCGGCCGCCACCTACACGGGCCAGGTCGACGGCCTGGCCGCCACCAAGCCGGCTCCGGGCGCGCGCATCAACGTGGGCGCCGCCGATGTGCAGGCTTATTTGAGCTACCTCGACACCAAACAGGCCGCCGTGGCCGGCACCGTCAGCGCGGCGGAAATCACGCACCAGTACAGCGTCGTCTTCAACGGTTTTTCCGCCTTGCTGACGGACGATGAAGTGCGGGCCCTGAAGAAAAACAGCGGCGTGGCCAGCATCAGCGCCGACTCCATCCTGCAGCTCGACACCAGCTACACGCCCAGCTTCCTGGGCCTGGACAAGCCGGGCGGCATCTGGGAGCAGCTGGGCGGCAAGGCGCACGCCGGTGAAGACATCATCATCGGCATCGTCGACAGTGGCATCTGGCCCGAGAACACGGCCTTTGCCGACCGCCTCGACGAGAACGGCGTGCCCAGCCACAACGGCAACAATGTCGTGTACGGCGCGCCACCGGCCAGCTGGCAGGGCACTTGCCAGACGGGTGAAGGATTTTCCGCCGAGAATTGCAACAACAAGCTGATCGGCGCGCGCTACTACCGCGCGGCCACGTCGGCGCTGCACTGGACGGAATTTTTGTCGCCGCGCGATTCCGTCGCCGGCCTGACGGGGCACGGCGGCCATGGCACGCATACGGCGTCCACGGCCGGCGGCAACAATGGCGCCCTGGCCACCTCGAATGGCGTGTCGCTGGGCAAGGCGTCCGGCATGGCGCCGCGCGCCCGCATCGCCGCCTATAAAGTGTGCTGGACGGCAGCATCGACGGGGCGCAACGGTTGCGCCACGGCCGACAGCGTGGCCGCCATCGACCAGGCGGTCAAGGATGGCGTCAACGTCATCAACTTCTCCATCGGCCCGAACGCGGGCGGCGGCGCCTTCGACGAACCGACGGAAGTCGCCTTCCTGGGCGCGGCGGCAGCCGGCGTGTTTGTCGCCACGTCGGGCGGTAATTCCGGCCCTGCCACGCCTGCACCCGATGTGCCGGCACCCGTGTCGCACATCAGCCCGTGGCTGGCAACGGTCGCCAATTCCACCCACAACCGCCTGTACGCGGCCAACGTCATTCTCAGCAATGGCACCAAGCTGGAAGGCGCATCGAGCAATGCAAATACACCGGCCCTGCCGCTGATCCAGTCGCGCGACGCGGGCCTGGCCGGCGTGCTGCCGACGGACCTCAATTTGCTGCGCTGCTTCGGCGTGGCCGATGCCACTTCGGCGTATCTGGATCCGGCGAAAGTGGCAGGCAAGATACTCGTGTGCGACCGTGGCGGCAACGTGCTGGTCAACAAGAGCGCGAATGCCAGGACGGCGGGCGCGGCGGGCGTGATCATCGCCAACGTGGCGGGCGGCGCCAACACCGTCATCAACCAGGCGCACGTGCTGTCGACCGTGCACCTGGCGCAGGCGCAGGGCGACGCGCTGAAGGCCTTCATGGCGGCGACGCCCGATGGCACGGCGGCGCTGGGTGAAGTCCATACGATCCCCGACACGACGGTGCAGGCGCCGATCGTCAGCGACCGTTCTTCGCGCGGGCCGAACGTGGCCAACGCGAACATCCTGAAACCGGATCTGTCGGCGCCCGGCACCAACGTGCTTGCCGGCGTGACGGCCGACCTGACGCAGGCGCAGCGCGATGCCGTGGCGGCAGGCGGCGTGGCGCCGGCGGCCGAGTGGGATTTCTATTCCGGCACCTCGATGGCCAGCCCGCACGTGGCCGGCGTGGCGGCATTGCTCAAGCAGCAGCATCCGGACTGGTCGCCCGCGGCCATCAAGTCGGCGCTGATGACGACGGCCTTCAGCACCTATTCGGACGGCTTGAACGGTTCCGTGTCGTGGGATGCCACGGCGAAGAACTCGGGCCAGCTGCCGTGGGGCCAGGGCGCCGGCCACATCGCGCCGAACAGTGCGGCCGATCCCGGTCTCGTGTACGACATGTCGGAAATCGACTACGCGCGCTTCCTGTGCGGCCTGAACCTGAAGGTCTACAGCGCCGCCACCTGCCAGGCCATCGGCGGCATCGCTGCCTACAACCTGAACCTGGCATCGCTGACGGCGGCCAACGTGCTGGGCACGCAAACGCTGACGCGCACGGTGACCAACGTGGGCGCCAGCAGCGCCGTCTACAACGTCTCGGCCAGCCTGCCCGGCTACACGGTGGCGGTGACGCCAACGAGCCTGAACCTGGCGCCGGGGGCCAAGGGCCAGTACCAGGTCAAGCTGACGCGCACCACGGCGCCGGCCAATACCTGGACCTACGGCGCCCTGAGCTGGACGGATGGCACGCACACGGTGCGCAGCCCGCTGACGGCGCGCGGCACCTCGCTGGCCGCCATTCCGCTGGTCAGCAGCGAAGCGGCCACGGGCAGCAAGGTGCTGACCCTGGGCACGGGCTTCACGGGCGCGCTGGTGGGCGTCAAGTCGGGTCTCGTCGAAGCCGTGCGCCAAACGCGCACGATCGGCCAGGCGACGACGGGCGCTGCCGCATCGGCGGCCTGCAAGGCTGGCGGCGCCACGGGTGTGAACGTGCACAACGTGGTGATACCGGCCGGCACCCTGGCGGCGCGCTTTGCCACCTACGATGCAGAAACGACGGGCGGCGCGAATACCGACATGGACATGGAGGTCTACAACGCCGCCAATGTGCTGGTCGGCAGCAGCGGCAATGAAAGTTCCAATGAGCAAGTGGAACTGCGCCTGCCCGCCGCTGGCACCTACAAGGTGTGCGTGATCGGTTTTGCGCCGCAAAACGGCCAGGCCGACTACACCTTGTCGTCGTGGGTGCTGGCGCCGGGCTTGTCGAATGGCGGCTTCAAGGCGCTGATGCCGGGCACGGCCTACACGGGCGGCACGGCGACTGTCTCGCTGAGCTGGTCCAACCTGGCCGAAGGCAAGCGCCACCTGGGCGCCGTCGGCTACCAGGTGGCTGGCGTGGTGCAAGGCGTGACGGTGGTCGAGGTCAATACCAATGATCCCGTGCCGCTGTTCCAGAACGCGCGCGGCGCCAGGCCGGTGTTGGCTGAATAAGCTGTTCTTTGCGTGAACGCAAGGCGTGCCTCCGGGCACGCCTTTTTTTTTATGCACGCACCCCCGTTCGGGAGGAATAGCACTTGCATGGCGGTAACGCCAACGGTATCTTGTCGGATAGCCATGGCTTTGTGCCCTGGCATTCTTGGGGAGTCGCGCGTGACCAGTTTCCGCACCAATACCGACCGCCTGCTGGAAGTACGCCTGCAGGATGAAAAAGTGCTGGCGATTGCCGGCGCCATGGTCGCCTATACGGGCAGCATCAAATTTGAAAAATCCCTGCTCGGCGGCGAGGGCCTCTTTGGCGCGCTCAAGCGCAAGGTGACCAACGAAGGCATGCAGGTGATGCAGGCCGCCGGCACGGGCACGGTGTTTTTCGCGCAGAATGCGGCCGAGATCACCGTCATGGCGCTGGCCGGCGAAAAGCTGACCATCGAAAGCAGCAGCCTGCTGGCCTATGACACGAGCCTGAAGACGGGCACCAGCTTTGCCGGCCTGCGCGGCGCCAGCTCGGGCCAGGGCCTGTTTTCCACCACCGTCGAAGGCCATGGCAACCTGGCCGTCATTTCGCGCGGCAACCTGATCATGCTGGAAGTGACGCCGGCGCACCCGCTGCGCGTGGACCCGGACGCCTTCGTCGGCTTCAAGGGCGATATCCGCCAGGAATTCGTTTTTGATGTCAACTGGCGCACGATGATCGGCCAGAGCTCGGGCGAATCGTACCAGCACAAATTCACAGGCCAGGGCGTGGTGTTCATCCAGCCCGCCGAACGTTAAGTCAGCGAGGACCCGCGATGCCTGTCTATCAGCAAATCAATGAAAAGATGCTTGAGGTCAAACTCGGCAATGAAGAAGTATTCGCGCGCAAGGGCGCCATGGTGTCGTACCAGGGCGACGTGGCGTTCAGCCGCTCCTTCCTGGCTGGCCAGGGCGTGCAAAGCCTGGCCATGCGCGCCGTCACGAATGAAGGCTACGCCATGATGTCGGCGCGTGGCAGCGGCAGCGTGTTTTACGCGCAGGGCGGCCTGTTCGTCACCATCGTCCCCGTGCGCGGCGAAACTTTCTATGTGGAAAGCGATTCCCTGCTGGCCTTCGATGCGCGCCTGACGGCCGGCACCATGTTCCTCGGCAACCAGGGCGGCGTGCAGGGCGTGGTGCGCGGCATGGCTTCGGGCCAGGGTCTGTTTACCACCACCTTGCAAGGCACGGGCGAAGTGGCGATTTTGTCCGACGGCAATGCCATCGGCTTGCCCGTCACGCCGGACGTGCCCGTGTTTGTCGACCCGCAAGCGTATATCGGCCACACGGGGCAGCTGAGCTCGACCATCGTCACGGACCTGAACTGGAAAACTTTCGTTGGCCAGGCGTCCGGCGAATCCTACCAGGTGAAATTTACGGGCCAGGGCACGGTCTACATCCAAGCGAGCGAAAGGTAAGCCATGACGATTTACAATCCCGATACCTTGCCGAAGAACGATAACCTGAACCGTTTTTCGTATGTCATCGACGTCAAGGAGCAGATCTTCATTCGCAAGGGCAAGATGATTGCCTTCTATGGCGAGCTGCGCTTCGAAGCCATGGGCAGCAGCGTGCTCGACCTGATCGTGCGCAACGCCTTCAATGCACCGAAATACATCCACCACTTTGTCGTGGCGCAAGGCCAGGGCCAATTGATCCTGGGCGACAACGGCAACGACCTGGCGTGCTACGACCTGGACAATGCCAACATGACCATCCGCGCGAAAAACCTGCTGGGTTTTACGAAGGATGTGATTTGCCAGGAATCGACCTTGCCCGGTTATCTGACCATGATAGGCACCGGTAAGGTGATCGCCTCGTCGAACGGGCCCGTGCATTTCCTCGAATTGCCGTGCCGCGTCGACGAGCAGGCCGTGCTGGGCTGGGCCGATTGTCCCAGCCCTTCATATCACTACGATTACGCCCACGTGCAGGGCTGGGCCTCGGCCGCCGGTGCGCTCACGGGTTTTACCCTGTCGGGCGAGGAAAAGCAGATCGACTTCACGGGCGCCGGCACGGTGCTGGTGCAGTCATCCGAGCTGGACGTGACGGGCAGTTCCGCCCTGATGCAGCTGCTGGCGCAATTGCCGCTGCTGGGCAAGGAAGACCTGGGTACCTTGAGTCTTTCTGTGCAGCAGCAGATGAAGCAGGAACGTTGAGCTACTTGACGGCCGCCCAGCTGGGCGGCCGTTTTTCCAGGAAGGCGCTCACGCCTTCGTTTGCATCCTCTTCCATCATATTGCGCGCCATCACGTCGCCCGCATACGCATATGCTTCTTCCAGCGGCAGCTGGCGCTGCCGGTAGAACATGGCCTTGCCGTAGCGGATGGCCGTCGGGCTTTTCGCCATGATCTGCTGCGCCAGGCGCGCCACGGCTTCGTCGAGCGCCGTGTCGGCCACCGTTTCGTTGATCAGGCCCCAGTCGGCGGCCGTGTCGGCGTCGATGAAGCGGCCCGTCACCAGCATGTCGAAGGCCCGCTTGGGCGATACATTGCGCGACAGGGCCACCGATGGCGTGGCGCAGAACAGGCCCACGTTGATGCCGGAAACGGCAAAGCGCGCGGACGCGCCCGCCACGGCCAGGTCGCAGCTGGCGACCAGCTGGCAGCCGGCCGCCGTGGCGATGCCATGCACGCGGGCAATCACGGGCACGGGCAAGGTTTGAATGGCTTGCATCACGCGTGAACATTGCGCGAACAGGGTTTGATAATACGCAAGCTGGCGCGTAGCTTGCATCTGGCGCAAATCGTGGCCCGCGCAAAAGGCCTTGCCTTCGGCCGCCAGCACCACGCAGCGCACGTGCGGCTGCCCGGCGATGAGGTCGAGTTCAGCCTGCAGCGCCGCCAGCATGGCTTCGGACAGGGCATTGAATTGCAGCGGACGGTTCAGGCGCAGGGTGACCAGGCCACCCTCGTCCTCGCGCAGCACCAGCGGCGCTTGCGTGTCATGTGTTGCGGTCATGCGGTCTCCAGTGGCCTGATGGCCTTTTTTTATGGAAAAATCTTATTTGGCGGCATTCACGCTGCCGATGCCGGCGATCGATTTGTGCACGATCTTCGGCTTGCCGTAATACGTCAGTTCACCCATGCCGCGCACGACGGCGTTCAGTTCGCCCGAGGAATACACCTTGACGGAACCGATGCCTTCGAAATTGACGTCGACGTTTTTCGCCAGCAAGGCTTTCGTATCGACTTCGCCCACGCCTTGCGCCTTCAGGCGCAGCCAGTCGACCTGACCATCGGCGGCAAGGCGGCCCGCGCCCTTGTAGCTGATGTCGACTCTTGGACCATTGAGCTTGGTCAATATCTTCTCGCCCGCGCCTTCCGCGATCAGCTTGCGCAAGGTGGGCATGGTGATGATGATGCGCGGGTCGCCATCCGTTTTCTTGATGTCCTTGTCCTTCATGGAAATTTTCAGCTCGCCATCGACCACTTCCGTGATCACGCCGCTGAGGAATTTCTGGTCGCCGCGCAGCAGCAGGGTCTGCTCTTTGCCCGATTCGACTTCGATGCTGATGGGGCCGCGGATGTCGATGGCGTTGAAGGCGGCTACCGTGCGGGTTTGCTCGTCGGCATGCGCGAGGGTGGAGAGGCAGGCGAGGGACAGGACTGACAACAGGAACAGAGGGCGCATGACGGTTTCCTTGAGTAGTTGATCAGTGTATTCTATTGTGCAACATCTCCATTGGGGAGAAATTTGCGATGAACGGCACAAATCGCGGCGCGGATGACACGCCGCCGCCGGCCAGCCGCGCGCCCGGCAAGGCGCCGTTGGGCTATGCTGTGGCGTACCGCGTCCTGGAGACTGCATGAAAAATTATCACAAAGAAGATTATCCCGTCGCCGATATCCGTCGCTTCCTTGAACCGGGGCCGGTGGTGCTGGTCAGTTCAACGTGGCAGGGCGAAAGCGACGTCATGACCATGGCCTGGCACATGCTGATGGAATTTACGCCATCCTTGCTGGGTTGCTTCATTTCCGACGCGAACCACAGCTATGAAATGATCAAGCGCAGCATGGAGTGCGTGATCAACCTGCCCACGGCCGACATGGTCGACCAGGTGGTCGCCATCGGCAATTGCAGCGGCGAAGACACGGACAAGTTTGCGGCCTTCGGCCTGACGCCCCAGCCGGCCGAGCTGGTGGGTGCGCCCCTGATCGCCGAGTGCTACGCCAACTTCGAATGCAAGCTGGCCCAGGTGGCGGGCAACCCGAAGGGCGGCTTCTTCATCTTCGAGTGCGTGAAAGCCCACGTGGCTACTTCGCCCAAGCTGCCGGAAACGTTACATTACCGCGGCAACGGCGAGTTCATGGTGTCGGGCCGGACCATCAGCCGCAAGAGTCTGATGAAGCCTGAAATGTCGTAGGTGAACACTGCTGGGGTCAGACCCGCCGGGTCTGACCCCAAATGAGTCGTCTTAAATGACCCCCTGCGCCAGCATCGCATCAGCGACCTTTACGAAGCCGGCGATATTGGCGCCATCCACATAGCTGACCGTGCCATCGGCGCGCGTGCCGTATTGCTTGCACGCCGCGTGGATGCCTTGCATGATCTGCAGCAAACGCGTGTCGACTTCCTCGCGCGGCCAGGAAATTCGGGCCGCGTTCTGGCTCATTTCCAGGCCCGACGTGGCCACGCCGCCCGCGTTGCTGGCCTTGCCCGGCGCATACAGCACGCCGGCCGCTTCGAAGGCCTTGGCTGCCTCGATGGTGGTGGGCATGTTGGCGCCTTCGGCCACGCATTGCACGCCATTGGCGATGAGACGGCGCGCATCGGCGATATCGAGTTCATTCTGCGTGGCGCAGGGCAGGGCGATGTCGACCGGCACATGCCATGGCGAGACGCCCGCTTCGAAGCGCACGCCCGTGCGCGCGGCGTAATCGCTGACCCTGCCATACAGATGGTTCTTGATCTCCATCAGGATGGCCAGTTTTTCCGGCGTGAAGCCGTCCTCGTCGATGACGGTGCCGCTGGAATCGGAGACGGTGATGACTTTCGCGCCCATGGCCATGGCTTTTTCCACCGCGTACTGCGCCACGTTGCCCGAACCGGAAACGGAGACGCGCATGCCTTCGAACGAGCGGTCCCGCGTTTTCAGCATTTCTTCGGCGAAATACACGGTGCCGTAGCCCGTCGCCTCCGGACGCATCAGCGAACCGCCGAAGCTGGCGCCCTTGCCGGTGAACACGCAGTCGGCGCGGTTGCTGAGTTTTTTCATCATGCCGGCCATATAGCCCACTTCGCGCCCGCCCACGCCGATGTCGCCGGCCGGCACGTCCGTGTCCGAACCCACGTGGCGGAACAGTTCACTCACGAAGGCTTGGCAGAAGCGCATCACTTCACCCGGGCTCTTGCCCTTCGGATCGAAATCGGCGCCGCCCTTGCCGCCGCCCATCGGTAACGTGGTCAGCGCATTCTTGAACGTTTGCTCGAAAGCGAGGAATTTCAGCACCGACAGGGTGACGGAAGGGTGGAAGCGGATGCCGCCCTTGTACGGCCCGATGGCCATGCTGTGCTGGATGCGGTAGCCGCGATTGACTTGTACTTGCCCATGGTCATCGACCCACGACACGCGGAACATCACCACGCGCTCCGGCTCGATCAAGCGTTCCAGCAAGCCTTGTTCCGCGTATTTCGGGTGCTGTTCCAGGAACGGCCACAAGCTCTCCATGACTTCGGTGACGGCTTGCAGAAACTCGGGTTGACCTGGATTGCGTGCGGCGACATGCTGGACATACTCGTGAGCAGATGCGTATTTCATCAGAATTCCATGGAGGTAATCGGTTATTTGGGCAACTATCATCGCAGATTTCGCACAAAAATGGTGCGGAAATTTGGTTTTGAGGGGTTTCTGCTACATTGTGGGGAGTTTTGAGGACTCTGTGGCCGATGCGAGTGGTAAACGACAACGCCAGCCCGAAGGCTGGCGTTGTCGTTGCGGATCGCCTGGTCAAGCCAGGACAGGCGTCATCCCGCCATGCTGCGCAAGATCAAGCCCGTGATGTAGGCGCCGTAGGTGCCCAGCGCGTAGCCGAGCACGGCCAGCAGCACGCCGACGGGGGCCAGGGCCGGGTGGAAGGCGCTGGCGATGACGGGGGCCGAGGCGGCGCCGCCGATGTTCGCTTGCGATCCCACGGCCATGAAGAACAGGGGCGCGCGGATCAGCTTGGTGACGAGCAGCATCAGGCCGCCATGCACGGCGATCCAGATCAGACCCAGCAGGAACAAAAATGGCTTGTCGAGCAGGGCGCCCAGGTCCATGTGCATGCCGATGGTGGCCACCAGCACGTACAGCATGGCCGAGCCGATGGTCGAGGCGCCCGCGCCTTCCAGGCTGCGCGCCCGGGTAAAGCTCAGCAGCAAGCCGAAGGTGGTGGCAAGCACGACGATCCAGAAGAAGTTCGACGTCAGGCTGTAATCCTGCAAGCGCCATGTGGCCGGCAGGGTGTTGATCCAGTTGATGATGGGGCCGGCCAGGAAGTGCGACAGGCCCGTCACGCCCAGGCCCACGCCGAGGATGATCATGATGTCAGTCAGGGTAGCGACGCGCGCGTGCTGTGCCCGATAACTTTCGATGCTGTCCTTGAGCGCATTGATGGCCGTCAGATCGGCGCCCGTCCAGCGGTCGAAGGCGCCCGCGCGGCCGGCCAGGAACAGCAGCACGGCCGTCCAGACGTTGGCCACCAGCACGTCGACGGCGACGAACTGCCCGAACAGGGTGGCGTCCACTTCAAACACTTCCTTCATGGCCGCCTGGTTGGCGCCGCCGCCTATCCACGAGCCGGCGACAGTCGTCATGCCGCGCCAGGTGTCGCCCGCCACCGTTTCGGGGTGGATCAAACGCAGCGCCTCGAACGAGACGAGGGCGCCCAGCATCACGCCGAGTGTTCCTGTGAGAAACATGATGATGGCCTTGGGACCGAGGCGGATGATGCCGCCGAAATCGATGGCCACGCACAGCAGGACCAGCGCGCTGGGCAGCAGATAGTCGCGCGCCACGGCGTACAGACCGGAAGCGTTGCCGTCGATGATGCCGAAGGTGTTGAGCAACGCCGGGATCAGGTAGCACATCAGCAGGGACGGGATATACGTATAAAACTTTTTCCAGAAGCCGTTCGTGCGGGAGGCGGTCCAGAAGACGCCCCCCAGGGTCATGGCGAGCAGGCCGAGGACGACGGCGTCATTGGTGATCAGGGCGGGTGTGGCAGGTGGCATCGGGGATTCCGGTGAACGTGTCAGGGACGCACGGGATGCCGATCAGGCCCCCGGGCGCGGGTGGCCGTATCGTATAGCAATGTTGAAGCCTAAACAAATTGTTTAGGCCATGCCAGCGGAAATTTTTCTTGTCAAATCAAACACTTGTGGACTGGTTTGCCGTTGCCGCCGCCAGACTGGCGGTTACAAATAGCGGGCCAGCAAGGCCTTGTCGAGGGCCCCGTCGAGTTCGATGCGCACGAAGTGGCCGCTGCCGGGCGCCACCTGGATTTCTTGGCCGTCGTCGCTGAGCATGCGTGTAATGGTGAAGTCGCGATTGCCGCCCGGATGCACGGCTTCGATGCGATCACCGACGGCGAAGCGGTTTTTCACGTCCACCCTGGCCCAGCCGTCCGTCACGCCCAGCACGTCGCCCACGTACTGGCTGCGGTCGGCCTCGGACGCGCCGCGCATGTAGTTCTGGTGCGCCTGGGTATGGTGGCGTTGATAGAAACCGTCCGTGTAGCCGCGGTTGGCCAGGCCTTGCAGCTGGCCCAGCAGGCCGATGTCGAAGGGGCGGCCCGCGACGGCATCATCGATGGCTTGGCGGTAGACTTGCGCCGTGCGCGCCGCGTAGTACAGCGACTTGGTGCGGCCCTCGACCTTCAGCGAATCGACGCCGATTTTCACCAGGCGCTCGATGTGCTCGACGGCGCGCAAGTCCTTCGAATTCATGATGTAGGTGCCGTGCTCGTCTTCGAGGATGGGCATCAGCTGGCCCGGGCGCTGGGCTTCTTCTATTAGGTATGGCTGGTCGGCCAGCGGGTGGCGCGGCTGCTGGTGCAGGGCGGAAAACGCGTTATTGTCGGCCTCGGCCAGCGCCTGATGGAATTCCAGCGGCACCACCTGCATGCCGCCCAGATCGCCGCTGGCGTCTTCGGATGCATTTTTCACCTTGTAATCCCAGCGGCAGGAATTCGTGCACGTGCCCTGATTCGGGTCGCGGTGATTGAAGTAGCCGGACAGCAGGCAGCGGCCCGAGTAGGCGATGCACAGGGCGCCGTGGACGAATACTTCCAGTTCCATTTCCGGGCAGCGCTGGCGGATTTCCTCGATCTCGTCGAGCGACAGTTCGCGCGACAGGATCACACGGGTCAAGCCCATGCGGTGCCAGAACTTCACGTCGGCCCAGTTGACGGCGTTCGCCTGCACCGACAGGTGCACGGGAATCTCCGGCCACTTGTCGCGCACCATCATGATCAGTCCGGGATCGGCCATGATCAGGGCATCCGGGCGCATGGCGATCACCGGTTCCATGTCGCGCAAATAGGTTTTCAGCTTGGCGTTGTGGGCGAAGATATTGCTGGCGACAAAGAACTGCTTGCCGCGCGCATGCGCGCCATCAATGCCCTCCTGCAAGGCTTGCAAGGTCGAAAAATCGTTATTGCGCACGCGCAAGCTGTAGCGCGGCTGGCCCGCGTAGACGGCGTCGGCGCCAAAATCGAAGGCGGCGTGCATCTTGGCCAGGGAGCCGGCAGGCAGGAGGAGTTCGGGAGCGTGGCGCATGGGCGAGGGGCAAAGCCGGCGATTGTAGGCGGACTGGCGCCAGATTGCCTTGCCTTGGGTCAAGGGATTCACATCCGGTGCCCGGCAGCTTCAGGCGTAAGGCGTGCCCGCCATGGCCGCGTTCAAGCCAGTGTGCCCCTGGTCCACCAGGGCGAGAAAGCCGGCCTTGGCCAGCTGCGCGTTGCCATGCTGGCGGAAGGCGCGGTGGGCCTCGATGAGGGCGGTGCTCCAGGTGGTCAGCAGCAGGCTGGCCGCCAGGTGGGCGAGGGGATCGTTTGCATCGCGCCCCGTGGATTCCGTCAACGCTTGCGCGACGACTTGCGCCAGTTCGTCGCGGATCGCCCGCGCCCGCGCTTTCAAGGTGTCGCTGGCCTCGATGGTGGCGATGAAACCCTGGCCAGCGGCGGAAAACGTGATGTAGGGACTGTCTTCCAGTACCAGCCGGTGCGCCAGCAGGCGCAGGGTTTCGATGGGTGCGATGGCGGGATCGCGCTGGCGCAGCGCGGCGCGCAGCAGCGCACGCCCCTCTTCCTCGCGATCGAAGAACATGTCTTCCTTGCGCGGGAAATGGTTGAACACGGTCATGCGCCCCACATTGGCGGCTGCCGCGATCTCGTCCACCGTCACCTGCTCGAAGCCGCGCACGAAGAACAGGCGCGTGGCGGCATTCGAAATGGCTTGCCGGGTAGCAAGGCGTTTGCGGGAGCGGAGGTCGGCAGGTATCGTCATGTTGCCCCGATCATACACGAAGTGTACTGAGTACAGATAACGCTTGATGGCGCGGCAAGGCTGGGCGTACTATTTATGTACTGAGTACATATTTGGATTGAGTATATGAAAGTATCCGTTCCCGTGGCAGCGTTGCCTGTCATTTTTGCCACTGTCATGCTCGACGCCGTCGGCATCGGCCTGATCTTCCCCATCCTGCCGGCACTGCTGCGGCACGTCACCCATGCCGATAACGTGGCGCCGTATATCGGCATCATGACGGCCCTGTATGCGTTGATGCAGTTCATCTTTGCACCCGTGCTGGGGGCGCTGAGCGACCGCCTGGGGCGGCGTCCCGTGCTGCTCGTTTCGTTGGCGGGCGCCGCCGTCAATTATCTGTTCCTGGCGTTTGCGCCCAGCCTGTGGATGCTGCTGCTGGGGCGCGCCATCGCCGGACTGACGAGTGCCAACGTGTCCGTGGCGACGGCCTACATCACCGATATTTCGGCCGAGAACCAGCGGGCGCGCCGTTTTGGCCTGTTGAACGCCATGTTTGGCGCGGGCTTCATCATCGGCCCCGTGCTGGGCGGCGCACTCGGCGATTACGGGCTGCGCCTGCCGTTCATGGCGGCCGCCGTCTTGAATACGGGCAACTTGCTGCTGGCGTTGTTGACCTTGCCCGAATCACGTCGGCCCACGGGAGGGAAAATCGACCTGGCGGCATTGAATCCCCTGCGCCCGCTGCGCTGGGTTTTCTCGGAGAAAAGCTTGCTGCCGATCACTGTCATCTTCTTTACCTTCAGCGCGGCCGGCGAAGTGTATGGCGTGTGCTGGGCGCTGTGGGGGCACGATGCGTTCGCGTGGAACGGGCTGTGGATCGGCCTGTCGCTGGGCGCCTTTGGCGTATGCCAGGCGCTGGCCCAGGCGTTTCTGCCAGGCCCGGCCGTGAAACTGCTGGGCGAACGCGCCACCATCCTGGCAGGCGTCGCCTGCGCCTGTGTCGCGCTGGTTGTCATGGCGTTTGCCAGCCGCAGCTGGATGATCTTCGCCATCATGCCCGTGTTTGCCCTGGGCGGCATTGGCGCGCCGGCCTTGCAGTCGCTGGCCACGCGGCAAGTGGCCGACGACCGGCAGGGCCAGTTCCAGGGCGTGCTGGCCTCGTCCGTGAGCCTGGCGTCCGTGCTGTGTCCGCTGGTGTTTTCCAGCATGTATTTTGTGTTCAGGGAACACTGGCCCGGCGCCATCTGGCTGTCAGTGCTTGTCGTGTACGCGGCGCTGGTGCCGCTCGTGCTGGGCTTGCGCTTGCATAAACCGGCGCAAGCCCTGGCAGGCTAGTGTGCGTGCGAGGTTCCGCTGCTGCCGGCCTGCCCCGTTATGGGCAGGTGTTCAGGCGGCATGCCGTCCTTGAACAGCTGACGCAGCTGCTGGCGCAGCTCCGGCGTGTCGTGGTGATGGTGTACCGAGACCGCGTGTTCCACGGCAATACCCAATAGCTCTTCCTCGCTGTCGGCCGAGATGGCCACCGAGCAATGTGTGTCGCTTGGAAATTCCCGGCAATCGATGAATTTGCGCGTCATGATCGACTCCTTTCTGCAAAGAGCGGGCACCGCGCCCGCTTCATTCAGTATAGGTCGCAAATTCGCCTAGGCGGCGCGGCTGCTGATATCGGCCTCGTGCACCGGCAAGTGTGTTGGCTGCGCCGTCTCGGCCGGAAAGTCGTCGACCTGTATCAAGCCATCGACCAGGCGCGCAACTTCGAGCAAGGTATTGTGCTCCTGGCAACTGACCAAGCTTGCTGCCTTGGCCGTTGCCAGCCACTGCTGCATGGCGGACAGGCTTTGCGGCAGGTGCCGCAGGGCTGCGCCTGCGGGCGTGTCTTTCAGGCGTTTTTCGATGTGCAGCACGTCGGGGAGCATGGCCAGCGCCCGCTCGGCGCAGGCCACGGGATCTGCCGCGTCGCTGGCCACATAGCCGTCGGCCAGCAAACGCTCGCGGTCGGTGCCCGGCGTTTGCAGGGCCAGCGCCACTTCACTGCCCAGTTCGTCGGACGGCGGACGGTGGGGCAGGCCAAACGGGAACAGCAGGGTGCGCAGCAGCATGGCCAGCACGCGCGCGGGGAAATTGTCGAGCACGCCCGTCAGACCCTGCTGGGCCTTGACCAGCGCATCCTGCAGCGACCAGTGCACATAGGGCAGGTCGGCTTCGAGCCGGCCATCGTCCTCGTAGCGTTTCAGCACGGATGAAGCCAGATAGAGTTGCGCCAGCACGTCGCCCAGCCGGGCGGACAGCCGCTCGCGGCGCTTGAGTTCGCCACCGAGCACGAACATCGACATATCCGTCATGACGGCGAACGCCGTCGACAGCCGCGTCAGGGCGCGGTAGTAGGGCGCCAGTGCGGGCGCGCCGGCGTCGGGCGCGGCTGCCAGGCGCGCGCCGCCCAGTCCGTACCACATCCCCCTGGCCAAGTTGCCCAGCACAAAGCCCACGTGGCCAAAGAAGGCTGCATCGAAATCGCGCAGGGCCTTGCGGCCGTCGCTTTCGCTGACGGCGGCCATTTCCCTGAGCACATACGGATGCGCGCGGATGGCGCCCTGGCCAAAGATGATCAGGCTGCGCGTGAGGATGTTCGCGCCTTCGACCGTGATCGCGATGGGGATTTGCTGGTAGGCACTGGCGAGGAAATTGTTCGGTCCCACGCAGATGCCCTTGCCGCCGAGAATGTCCATGCCATCATTGACAAGCGCGCGGCCCCGTTCCGTGACGTGGTATTTGACAATGGCGGAAATGACGGCCGGCTTCTCTCCCAGGTCGACGGCGTGCGCGGCCAGGGTGCGGGCCGCGTCCATCAGATACAGGTTGGCGCCCATGCGGGCCAGCGCTTCCTGCACCCCTTCGAACTTGCCGATAGCCATGTTGAACTGGCGCCGCACGGCCGCATACGCGCCGGTGCCGCGCACGGCCATCTTGCCCATGCCCACGCTGGACGACGGCAGCGAAATGGCGCGCCCGGCCGCCAGGCATTCCATCAGCATGCGCCATCCTTTGCCTACTTGCGCCTGGCCGCCGATGACCCAGTCGATGGGGATGAAGACATCGTTGCCGGAAGTGGGGCCATTCTGGAAGGCGGCGTTCAAGGGATGATGGCGGCGGCCGATCACCACGCCATCGTGGCTGGCTGGGATCAGGGCGCAGGTGATGCCGGGCGCATCGTTGTCTGAGAGCAAGTGGTCGGGATCGCTGGTCTGGAATGCCAGGCCCAGCAAGGTCGCCACGGGGGCCAGCGTGATGTAGCGCTTGTTCCAGCTGAGGCGAAAGCCCAGGGTGGGGCGCCCCTCATGCATGCCCATGCACACGACGCCCAGGTCGGGAATGGCGGCCGCGTCGGAACCCGCATACGGGCTGGTCAGGGCAAAGCAGGGAATCTCCGTGCCGGCGGCCAATCTCGGCAGATAATGGTTTTTCTGTTCTTCGGTCCCGTAGTGCAATAACAGCTCGGCCGGTCCCAGCGAATTGGGCACCATCACGGTCACGGCCAGCGCCGAGCAGCGGCTCGACAATTTCATGACCACTTGCGAGTGCATGTAGGCGGAGAATTGCTTGCCGCCGTATTGCTTGGGAATGATCATGCCGAGGAAACCCTGGCTTTTCATGTAGTCCCAGGCTTGCGGCGGTAAATCCTGCGCCTGCTGCGTTTCCCAGTCATTGACCAGTTCGCACAGCCGCTCGACGTCGTGCTCGAGAAAGTGGCGCTCTTCGGTGGTGAGCGTGGCGCGGCCATACGCCAGCAATTTTGTCCAGTCGGGTCTGCCGGAAAACAGGTCCGCATCCCACCACGTGGTACCCGCTTCGAGAGCGTCGCGTTCCGTGTCGGACATGGTTGGCAAGATGCGCTTGAACAAGGCCAGCAAATGGGGCGTAATCAGGGCGCGGCGCACGGGGCCGGGCGCGAACAGTAGAACCAGGCCCAGCAGGGCCACCATCAGTATGATCGTCAGCATGCGATATCTCCCTGTGTAATGAGGACAGGGTAGGCCGATATGGCCGATGTTACTGTGCGGTACAGCGCATACGCACAACGCCAACCGCATGGGTTGGCGTTGTGATGTCCGGCGTGGGGCGTATTAGCGTTGTGGCACGACAATTACCGTGTCGCCCGTCTTGCCTTTGGCGCCGTCGTCGCCCTTGGCACCATCGTTGCCTTGAACACCATCGTTGCCTTGTGCGCCAGTGGCACCCTTGGCGCCGTCATATCCGGCGGCACCGCTGTCGCCGGTCTGGCCCGTGGCGCCGGTGGCACCTGTCGCGCCGGCAGGAGCTTCAGCGCCCTTGGCACCGGTAGCGCCGGCAGGACCAGGTGCGCCGGCTGGGCCAGCGATGACTTGCACGACGGGTGGCGCTTCGCGCTGGCAGGCGGTCAGCGCGAGGGTAGAGGCGAGCGCGAGCAATATCAGGGTAGTTTTCATGATGCATCCTTTGGCAGTGTGCCGTGATGTACGGAACGGCTCGACGGCGTCGGGCGCGAGTTTCGCATGGCGGTGTTACGGAGAGAATCTGATCAGGTGGCCGTTGCGCCGTGTCGCGCAGGACGCTGGCGGCGGGAAGGGATATGGTCTGCCTGCAGCATGTGCTCTTGGACAGCCGCAGTCCGTACGTTTGCGTACATAGCGGCGGGGCAGGGGATGTTTTGTGCAAAGACAAACAAAAAAGCCACCCGAAGGTGGCGTTTGCCATGTGCAGAGAAATTCTGGTGGCTGCGGCAGAATCGAAGCACCGGCACAGGGATTTTCAAAAACACCTGTCTTGTCGGACATTTATAGCGCTAGAACACAACAATCCGTCTCGGGTCGCCGCGCATGGTAACCAAGCATTACAGCGTGACCGGTTCCGGCGTGTAAATGTAGCGCGTATATTTGCCATCTCCCAGATCGCAATAACCTGCAGCCCACAAGCTGCCATCGACCTTCTGGATGAAGGAGCAGGCGCTGCCAGCCCATGCGGCGGCAATCCCGGTACTGACCTGGCGGAAGGTGCCATGACCCGATTGGCCATCGCCGAATTGGCCGTTGCCGCCCTCTCCGCCGGCCCACAAGGTGCCGTCGGACTTGACGGCAAGTGCATAGTAGGTGCCGGCAGAGATGCTGACGTAGCCGTCTCCGACCTTGACTGGCGTGGCGGCAGTGGGCGTGGCATCGGGTGCTTGGTTGGGTGCATTGCGGCCCCAGTTCCACAATGAATGGTCCGCCTTCAGGCCATATGCCACATCGTAGCTGGTGGCAATGGCAACATAGCCATCCGCGATCTTGACCGGTGTAAATGGCTGGTCGGCGAGATTCTGGGTCCAGGTCCACACCGAGCCGTCGCGCTTGAGGCCCAGTGACGCACCGCCACTGCCACGGGCGATATCCACGTAGCCGGTGTCTATCATGCGTGGCGCCAGCTCCGGCTCGATGGCGTTGGCTTGCTGCAGGCTGCGCGCCCCCCAGACCCACAGGCTGCCGTCTTTTTTCAGTGCTTCGGCATTTGCGCCGGCGACGGATCTCTCGCCTTTGACGACTACCTTGACGAAATCACTGCCGATCTGCGTGGGAGTGGCGTTTGCGCTGCTGGTGCCATTGCCCTGGATGCCAGCTTCATTGCTATTACCCCAGCTCCAAAGTGAGCCGTCTTTTTTGATGGCCAGGGTGGCAAAGATGCTCACTGCCACATCGGCGTAGTCGTCGCCGACCTTGATCGGCACGGACCGCTGAGGATCCCAGCTCCACAGCGTGCCATCCGATTTGAGGGCGGCATACCGCCAATTGAGACTTGTGACGAAGGTAGCAATCGCCTGATAGTCCACCGAGAGCGTGAGCAATGGCGAAGCGGTGCCGGCGCTCGCGTACACGGCGCCCTGACGCGTTCCCGTTTGTCCGTTTGGCGTGCAGCGGAACTGGCGTTGCGTGCTGCTACCCCCGCTGAGCTCGGTGATGCCTGTGCAGTCCGTCAATGCAAACTGCATGTTATCCAGCAGATTGCTGCCAGTTACAGTAAAGGTGGTCGCCATGCCGATGTTGGCTTTGGTCGGCGAAATCGCGCTAACTGACGGCGGCAGGGGCGTTGGAGGAGGAGGGGGCGGCGATGTCGGTGAGGAACTGCCGCCACCACAGGCGCTCAAGGCGAGGAATAAGGTTGTCGCTGAAATAAGACGAAAATGAGTCATGGAAGGAGAATTTATGAATTTACATAATTGTAACTTGATTCATATTTCCATACGACATTATTGCTTCTGATGCCAGAAAACAAAAACGCCACCCGGAGGTGGCGTTTTGATAAGTACTACTGAATTCTTGGTGGCCCGGGGCGGAATCGAACCACCGACACAAGGATTTTCAATCCTCTGCTCTACCGACTGAGCTACCAGGCCAAGGCGGCGAATTATAGCAGAAAGACTTTCCACCTGACCAGAGCTGGCTGTGTTCAAATGCAACAGATGGCCAAAACATGGTGTTTTGGCATCCTTGTATGACCTGAAGGGATGTGGCGATGCAGCGACGTATTGGAGTGCAGGGCCTGGCGGTGGCGGGCTTGTTCAGTTTGTTGTGCGGCGCGGCGCGGGCCGATGGGCTCGCCGAGCTGAACGCGGCGCTGGCGCGCTTGCAGGGGCAGATGCCGATCAAGGCGCAGGTCGAATCGAAATCCTGGCGCCGCGAGGGCGAGGGCAAGGCGGCGGAAGAGGATAGCGGCCAGGCCACGGTGGCGGTCGAGGGCGGGTCGGCGGGCTTGCAGGTGCTTTACGGTAAGGACTTGCTGGCGAAAGTGGAGGCCGAGCAGCGCGCCAGGGTGAAGGATCCGAAGGTCAAGACGCCGATCGGCTTTGCGCTGGGGGAAATGAAGGCGACGGAGCTGCGTTCCATGGTGTCGGCGGCGGACTCCTTGTCGCGCGAGATCGAGGAAGCCGTGTTCAGCGGCGAAAAAGTGGATAGTTACAAGGGCAAGCCGGCGCGGCTGCTCAGCTTTACCTTGTCGCTCGATAAAGTGCCTGAGAAAGACCGCAAGTATGTGAAGAAGTTCGAAGGCGGCCTCGAGGTATGGATCGCCGCGGACGGCACGCCGCTGGCCAGCCATTTCCATGTGGATGTGAGCGGGCGCGCCTTTGTCGTCATCAGCTTTACGCAAAAGACGGACGAGACGCGCCAGTATGGCGTCAGCGGCGACCATTTATTGTTGCTGCGCAAGGAGAGCAAGAATGCCATGTCGGGCGCGGGCGAGAAAGTGGAAAGCAAGATCGTCAAGACCTTGCAGCTGCAGCCCTGACGTGTTGCAGTAGCACTCGATTACATGGCGGCGCTGCCGCCCAGGCCGCTCTTTTGCAGCACGCAGCGCCCTGCTTCGCAGGTGGCGCCCGGGTCCGTGACGATGGAGCAGGTCGACATCATGCCGTCCGCCTGCTGCTGCTTGCGGCTGGCCTCGGCTTGCGCCTGGGCCAGTGCCTTGAGTTTCTTGCCGTCATTGCCCTTGCTGGACCAGGCCAGGTAGCGCTCGGGGCCGCCGCAAGCCTTGGCGCCGATGGCGATGGTTTGGCATTGCTGGGTGGAATCGCAGGCGGCGGCGCCCACTTCCGCCTGGATTTGCGCCAGCAAGCCGGTATTGCCGGGGGCGGGCGGCGCATCATCTTGCGTGGGGGCGCTGCCGCAGGCGCTGGCGGCCAGCAGCAGGAAGCTGGCGCACGCGGCGCGCAGCAGTGGCAACAGGGTGGAGTAGGTAGGTGTGTGCATGCCTTTATCATGTTCCAGGATTGCGTAAATGGCAAGCGCGATTCGCACTTGGCCAGAACCTTGATCCCGGTCATTTCCATTGTCAACCCGTCAAAGTTAATATAAATCAACATCCAACCAGCGATGTACGGGTGGCAACCGGGCCGGTGCGCTGCATTCCCGCGCCGGCGCGCGCCGCCGATTCGGGAATGTTTCCAGGAGTTAGACTATGCGCCGCACCCTCTCACCCTTCCTCTTCATCACCAGCCTGGCTTTTGGCGGCGTCCTGCATGCCGCGGAAAAGGAGCCGATCCAGCCCATTACTGCCGCCAAGGTGGCCAATCCGGCCATGGTCGAGCTGGGCAAGAAGCTGTTTTTCGATCCGCGCCTGTCGCGCTCGGGCTTTATTTCCTGCAACAGCTGTCACAACCTGAGCATGGGCGGCACGGACAATATCAAGACCTCGATCGGGCACAACTGGCAGCGGGGGCCCATCAATTCCCCCACGGTGCTCAATTCCAGCATGAACGTGGCGCAATTCTGGGATGGCCGCGCCAAGGATTTGCAGGAGCAGGCGGGCGGCCCCATCGCCAATCCCGGCGAGATGGCTTTTACGCACGAGTTGGCCATCGACGTGCTGGCCTCGATTCCCGCCTACCGCGCCGAGTTCCGGCAAGTGTTTGGCCAGGATAAATTGACCATCGAGCAAGTCACGCGCGCCATCGCTGCTTTTGAAGAAGTGCTGGTGACGCCCGGTTCCCGCTTCGATCAATGGCTGTCGGGCAAGAAAAGCGCGTTGACGAAAGACGAGCTGGCCGGCTATCAGCTGTTCAAATCGAGCGGCTGCATCGCCTGTCATAACGGCCCCGCCGTGGGCGGCAACACCTTCCAGAAGATGGGTGTCGTCGAGCCGTACAAGACGGCGATGACGGCGCAGGGACGCTCGGCCGTGACGGGCAAGGATGCGGACCGCTTCAACTTCAAGGTGCCGACCCTGCGCAACGTCGAGCTGACGTATCCCTATTTCCACGATGGCGAAGCGGCAACCCTGACGCAAGCCGTCGACGTGATGGGGCGCTTGCAGCTGGGCCGCACCTTTACGCCCGATGAAAACGCGAAACTGGTGGCCTTCCTGAAAACCCTGACGGGCAAGCAGCCGCACCTCGTGCTGCCGATCTTGCCGCCATCGAGCGACACGACGCCGCGGCCGGTACCGTTTGACTGACGTCAAGGTAAGCAGCCGGGCATAAAAAATGCCCGCATAACAGCGGGCATCGCGGCTTATTTCAGCGTGCGCTGGAATAATTGGTAAATCCTGCGGTACTCGTCATACCACGCTTCCGGCTGCACGAAGCCGTGGCGCTCCATCGGGTAGCTGGCCATTTCCCAGTTATCCTTTTTCAGTTCGATCAGACGCTGGGACAGGCGCACGGAATCCTGGTAAAACACGTTGTCGTCGATCATGCCATGGGCGATCAGGAGGTTGCCCGTCAGTTTGTCCGCGTATTCGATCGGTGACGAAATTTTATACGCTTGCGGGTCGACGTCCGGCGTGTTCAGGATATTTGCCGTGTATTCGTGGTTGTAGGTGGTCCAGTCCGTCACGGGACGCAGCGCGGCGCCCGATTTGAAGATGTCCGGCGCGCGCATCAGGGCCATCAGGCTCATGAAGCCGCCATAGCTGCCGCCATAGATGCCCACGTTCCGGATGTCGCCCTGGTGCTGCTGCGCCAGCCAGTTGGCGCCGTCGATGAAATCTTCCAGTTCCGGGTGGCCCATCTGGCGGTAGATGGCCGTGCGCCAGGCGCTGCCGTAGCCGAGCGAGGCGCGGTAGTCGACGTCGAGCACGATGTAACCCTGCTCCACCAGCAGGTTGTGGAACATTTGTTCGCGGAAATACACGGGATAGCGCTCGGTGACATTCTGCAGGTAGCCGGCGCCGTGCGCGAACATGACGATCGGATAGCGCTTGCCCGTTGCCAGCTGTTTTGGCCGGTACAACTTGGCCCAGATGGGCGCCGCGCCATGCGTGGACGGTACTTGCACCAGTTCCGGCATGACCCAGTTGCGCGCCTTGAAGGCGTCGCTGCGCGTATCCGTCAGGATAGTCGCCTTGCCGCCCGTAACGGAAACGGTGGCTAGCTGGGCTGGCATATAGCTGGTTGAATAGCGCAGCAGCAGTTTGCCGTTATCGGGCGACAGGCCGAAGTTTTCCACGCCTTTCAAACTGCTGACTTCGCGCGCGCCGCCATCCCTGGCCGTGCTGGCGCACACTTCATACGTGCCGGGCGCCTGCCGGTTGCACATGAAATAGGCATGCTTGCCGTCGCGGCTCCATTCGACGGCGCTCACTTCCCACTGGCCGCTGGTCAAGGCGCGCGCCGGGGCCGCACCCGTTTTCGTGTACAGGTGGGCGTAGCCGCTTTCCTCGGACAGATACCACAAGGTGGCGTTGTCGGGCAGCCAGCCGAATTCGTCGGCGCGGCGGTTGACCCAGGCTGTATCGCTGATGCGGTGCACGGGGAGCAGGGCGCCGTTGGCCAGGTCGACGTTGGCGAGCCAGCCATCCTTGTTGTCGATGGCGCGGATGCGCACGGCTACGCGCGAACCGTCATCGGTCCAGGCGATGCCGTCGCGCTGGGCGTCGATGCGCACGGCACGGTTGCCTTTCAGCAGCGGCAGCTTCTGTTCGGCGCGCAGGACGGCGAGCGGGTCGGTGGCGATGCCGGGCAGGCTGTCAAAAGCGATGTCGCGCACCTGGCCCGTGCGCAGGTCGGCCAGTTTCAGGCTTTGCGCAATCGGCATGTTGCGGCCCACGCGCGTGCGCTCGTCGTCCACGTCAGGGTAGCCCGTTTCTGTGACATAGCGGGCCAGCTTGCCCAGCTTGCCCTTTTCGGCGGCCTTGTCTTGCGTGACGAACAGCAGCCAGCGGCCGTCCGGCGACAGGGCGCTGCCGGAAATCGTCACTTTATCGCCCAGGTAGATCGGTTCCGGCGCGCGCGTGGCGTCCAGGCGGCGCTCTTCATGGCGGCGTTCGCGGCTGGCGTCGCGGTCTTCCTTCTGGCGCGCCAGGTTGACGATCAGGCGCAGCTGCAGTTCGCGCAGGGCGTCCGCTTCCGGCTTGGCGTCCGGGTCCTTGGCCGCGCGCAGCAGGGCGACGGGAGCGCTCAGGCGCTCAACGCGGCTCCAGCTGAACCAGTCGCTGCCGCTGCGGTATTGCACGGCGCCGCCGTCGGCGGAATATTGCGGGTCGCTGATGGCGGAGACGCCGCGCGTGATTTGCGTCAAGGTGCCGTTTTTCAGGTCGCGCTCGAACAAGTCGCCGTTGCGCAGCAGGATGGCACGCGTGCCGGCCCGGTTGACGATCATCTGCTGGCCATCGAGGTTGGCCAGCTGCGCATCGTCGACCTTCTTGCCGCTATTGAGTCTGGCATTCGCGCCTGGCAATTGATACGTGTCGCGCAGGGGCGAGCCGAGGCGTTTTTGCTTGTAGTAGAGCTGGCCATTCCAGCCCCACCATGCCGCTTCGACGGGTGTGCCGATCCAGTCGGGATCGGCCATGGCCTGGTCCAGCGTGATCGGCGTGGGGGCGGTGGTGGTGGGGGCCGCATGGGCGGCGGGCAGCAGAGAGAGCAGCAGCGGCAGCAGGGGAAGAACCAGACGCATCGGGGATCACTTTAATCAAAGGGGATGGTGAAGGTACAGGCTAAGAGGCCGGTATTCTAGCGGAGGAGTTGCGTGCAGGAAATGCCGTAAAGCTAACGCCGTTCGGCCAGCCACGTCATGAAGTCGGGCAAGGGCATGGGCCGCGCATACAGGTAGCCCTGCAAGCCGTCGCAATCGTGGGCGAGCAGGAAATCGGCCTGCTCCTGCGTTTCCACGCCTTCGGCCACGACGCGCAAGCCCAGGTGGCGCGCCATGGCCAGGATCGCTTGCACGATGGCCGTGTCGCGCGCATCGCGCGGCGTGTCGTCGATGAAGCGCTTGTCGATTTTGAGTTCGTACAGCGGCATCGAGGTCAGGTAGGCGAGGCTGGAATAGCCGGTGCCGAAATCGTCGATGGAAAAGCGGATGCCCAGGGCCGCCAGTTCGCGCATGCGCGCCAGCGAGGCGTCGCGCTGGTCGATCAGCAAGCCTTCCGTCAGTTCCAGGATCAGGGCGCCGGCCGGCGTGCCGTGTTCGGCCAGCGCCGCCTGCACGCGGGCGGCGAAATCGGGCTGGCGAAACTGGGCCGGACTCACATTTACCGACAGGGCGACGGGCTGCCCGGCCTGCGCCAGCATGGTCGCCGCGCGGCATGCTTCGCGCAGGGCCCAGTGCCCGAGCCTGACGATCAGTCCCGATTCCTCGGCGATGGGAATGAAGATGCCGGGCGCGATGTACGTGCCGTCCGCCTGCGGCCAGCGCATCAGCAATTCGGCGCCCGTCACCCGGCCGTGGCGGTCGACCTGCGGCTGCACGTGCATGCATAATTCATTGGCAGCGAGGGCGCGCGCCAGTGTCCGTTCCAGGGTCAGGCGGCGCTCCACGCCCGCCTGCATGGCCGCTTCAAAGAAGGCGATGCCGTTGCGCCCTTCCGCCTTGGCGCGGTACATGGCGATGTCCGCTTCGCGCAGCAGGTCGTGCGCCTGCTGGCCCGCTTTCGGCAGCAAGGTCACGCCGATGCTGGCGCTGCAATGATAGGACTGCCCCTCGATATCGAAGTCGCGCGCGATGGCGGCGCGGATTTTCTCGGCCACCTGGGCGGCCGCGCGGGCGGCGCTGTCCAGGTCATCGGCCAGGTGGGCCAGCAGCACGACGAATTCGTCGCCGCCGATGCGCGCCACCGTGTCGGCCTTGCGCATCAGCTGCGCCAGCCGTTCGCCCGCCAGGCGCAGCAGCGCGTCGCCGGTGGCGTGGCCGCGCGCGTCGTTGATGTGCTTGAAATGGTCGAGGTCGATGAACATCAGCGCGCTGATGGACTGGTCGCGCGGCGCGGCGGCCAGCAGGTGAGCGATGCGGTCCATCAGCAGTCGTCGGTTGGGCAGGCCCGTCAGCACGTCGTAGAAGGCCAGGCGGTGGATGTCCGCTTCCGATTTCTTGCGCTCGTCGATTTCGCGCTCGACGGCCACCCAGTGCGTCTGCTTGCCGTCCGCATCCGTGAACGGCACCAGCTCCGCTTCCACCCAGTAGGCCTTGCCGGCCTTGTTGTAGTTCAGCAATTCCGCCCTGGCCGGCTGGGCCTGGGCCATGGCGGCGGCGATGCGCGCCAGTTCGTCCGTATCGGTGGCGGGGCCTTGCTGGAACAGCAGGCTGCGGCCCAGCACCTCGGCGCGCGCATAGCCGCTGCTGCGCTCGAAGGCGTCGTTGACGAAGATGATGCGCGTGGCCGGTGCCGCGCCGGTGGGGGCATCGGCCACTTCGGCGATCATCACCATGTCGTTCAGGCGGGCCAGCGCCGTGGCCGTCAAGCGCAGGTCGGCGTTCAGCTGCGACAGGGCCTGGCTGCTGTGTTCCAGGTGGCGCAGCAGGAAGGCGCAGGACAGGGTCAGCACGGCGGCGATGAACAGGAAGTTCATGGCCACGATCAGCGCCCGCAGCACGGGGGAGTCGGGCACGCCCTGCACGTGCAGCGCGACGTCGGGATGCAGGCCGAGGACAAAGATGGTCAGCGAAGTCAGGGCCAGGGTCGACAAGGCGGGCCGCATCCCTAGCAGCAGGGCCGCCAGCACGGGCATGAGCATCATGTAGATCTGGCTGACGGGGCCGATTTTCAGCAGCAGGCCCACGCCCACCAGGTAGGCGACGATGAGGAATTGCCACACGCGCCAGCGGTAGGGCATGGCGCGCCAATGCCAGATGACGCCGATCCAGCCGATGGCCAGCACGTCGAGGATGACTATGGACCAGATAGCTTCGCGCGCGGCCAGCAGGGCGCTGGGAATGGCAGTGACGATGCCCAGCAGCAGCACCACCTGCAACAGGCGCGCAAAAATCTGTCCGCGCCAGTGCGCGAGATCGTTTGACGCGGCCACGCTGCCGTCCTTTCCCCATGGAGCTGTGCTGCCGAGCTGAGCAGTATGGTAAAAATATTACGCGGTATCTTTCTGCATGTCATCTTGATCATTCGGCATGATTGACTGTGCGACCACCTTCCGCTGCCGGCCAGTAGTGGCTATCCGGCGTGTCCCGCGCGCCGAAGATGGCCTGGCCGACCCGCACGACGGTGGCGCCTTCTTCGATGGCGATTTCATAATCGCCGGACATGCCCATCGACAGTTCGTCGAGCCTGACGCCATCGGGGATCTCCTGGCGCAGCCGGTCGCGCAATTCGCGCAGCAGCACGAAGCAGCGGCGCACGCGCACGGCTTCCGCCGACAACAGCGCCAGGGTCATGAGCCCGCGCACCCGCAGCGCCGGGAAGGCGGGCAGCTGGCGCAGGAAAGCGGCCACCTCGTCCGGTGGCAAACCGTATTTGCTCGCTTCTCCCGAAGTGTTCACTTGCACGAACACATCGAGCCCGCGCCCTTCCGCTTGCAGGCGCCGTTCCAGCGCCTCGGCCACGCGCAGGCTGTCGAGCGCCTGGAATTCGCTGGCAAAGCGCGCCACCAGCTTGGCCTTGTTGGTCTGCAAATGGCCGATCACCGACCATTGCAGGTCGGCCAGGTCCGCCATCGCTTCCCATTTGCGGCCCGCTTCCTGCGGCTTGTTTTCTCCCAGCATGCGGCAACCGGCGGCATAGGCCAGGCGCAGGCTCGCTTCGGGCTTGGTCTTGCTGACGGGCAGCAGGCGCACGCTGGCCGGATCGCGCCCGACTCGCAGGCATGCGGCCGCCATGCGGGCATGCACTGCCGCCAGGTTGCGGCGGAAGTCGTCCACCGATACGGCTTGCGGCCAGCGCCCATGCTGTTCGTGCATGGTGGGAGTGAGCAGGGGAGTGTCGTTGTGCATGTGTCAGCCTTGTATTCGCTTTATGGGCGGCAAGAGTCGCCGCAGTGATGTATTATTGTCCTATGCCAAAATATATCATGACTGAGACTATCGTGAAAATCACAGGGAAAACCGCGGCGGAGCTGTTCGACAGCATCCGCGCGCTGACGCAGGCGGGCGAATTGGCGCCGGGCCAGGAGCTGCCGACCGTGCGCGAGCTGGCCGCGACCTTGGGCGTCAACCGCAATACCGTGTCGCTGGCGTACCGGCGCCTGGTGACGGCCGGGATCGCGGTCACGCAAGGGCGCCTGGGCACGGCCATCCGCGCGCAGCGCGATCCCGGCGAGCAGGAAGGCCTGCTGCCTGGCTCACCGCTGGCCGACCTGGGCGGCGGCAATCCGAAACTTGCCTGGCTGCCCGATGTCGGTGCGGCCCTGGCGCGCAAGCCCTACCGTCCGCGCCTGTATGGCGAAGCCACCGTGGACCCGCAGCTGGAAGCCCTGGCGCGGCGCTGGATGGCCGGCGATTGCCCCGAGGGGCACGACATCACCCTGACGAATGGTGCGGTCGATGCGGTCGAGCGCCTCTTGGGGGCGTATCTGGTCGCGGGCGACAAGGTGGCCGTGGAAGACCCGTGTTTCATCAGCAGCATCAACACCTTGCGCAGCGCCGGGCTGCACGCCGTTGGCGTGGCGGTCGATGCCGAGGGCATGCAGGCCGGGGCGCTGGAACGGGCGCTGGCGCAAGGCGCGCAAGCCGTCATCGTGACGCCGCGCGCGCACAATCCGACCGGCTGCAGCCTGAGCGCGGCGCGCGCGGCCCAGCTGCGCGCCGTGCTGGCCGCCTACCCGCACGTGCTGGTGATCGTCGACGACCATTTCTCGCTGCTGTCCGTCGCCGGCTACCAGGATGTGATTCCGCCTGCGGCCCGGCGCTGGGCGCTGATCCGTTCAGTGTCGAAGATCTTCGGCCCCGACCTGCGCCTGGCCGTTGTCGCCAGCGACGGGCAGACCGCCCAGCGCCTGCGTCTGCGCCTGGCGCCCGGCACGAACTGGGTCAGCCATCTCTTGCAGGATGCCGTGAGCGCCTGCCTGTCGTCGCCCGACGTGTCCGCACAAGTGGTCCTGGCCCGCGCCGACTATGCGCGCCGCCGCGACATGATGGCGGCGGCGCTGGCGGCGCACGGCCTGGTCTGCGCCAGTCCCGCCGATGGCCTGAACCTGTGGCTGCCACTGCCGGATAGCAGCCAGGCGGCCGTGCTGGCGCTGGCCCGGCATGGCTGGCTGGTGCGCGGCGGCGAAGCTTTCGGCGTGCAGGTGTTGGCGCAGGGATTGCGGATCACCGTGTCGACCATCGATGAAGCTGGCGCGCAGGCGTTCGCCGCGGTGCTGGCCCAGGTGCTGGGCCAGCCATAGTTTTTTAATTCCTCGCCACAGAAAGGGAACGTCATGAAAGTCCATTTCATCGTGCATGAAGCGTTCGAGGCGCCGGGCGCCTATGAGACATGGGTGCGCGAGCGCGGCCACCAGGCTACGTATTCCCGCGTCCATGCCCATGAACCGCTGCCCGGTTCCATCGCGGACATCGACCTGCTGGTCGTCATGGGCGGGCCGCAGTCGCCGTCGACGACGCGCGAGGAATGCCCGCATTTCGACGCCGCAGCCGAACAGGCCCTGATAGCCGCCTGTGCCGCGGCGGGCAAGGCCGTCGTCGGCGTTTGCCTGGGCGCGCAGCTGATCGGCGCAGCCCTGGGAGCGCGCCATGCGCACAGCCCAGAAAAGGAGATCGGCAAGTTCCCCATCGTGCTGACGGCAGACGGAAAGGCGAACGACAAGTTCAAGCATGTCGGCGATGTCCTGGAAAGCGGGCATTGGCACAGCGACATGCCGGGGCTGACCGACAGCGCGAAGGTCATCGCCTATAGCCAGGGCTGCCCCCGCCAGATCATCGAATACGGCAATCTGGTATACGGCTTCCAGTGCCATATGGAGTTTACGCCGGAGGTGGTCGAGCTGCTGATCGCCGCGGCAGAAACGGAACTGGCCACGCTCGCGTCGCACCGCTTCGTGCAGCAGCCAGCCACCCTGCGCGCCCACGACTGGCAGGCCATGAACGGCCAGCTGTTTGTTTTCCTTGACCGGCTGATGCAGGCGTACGCAGCGCAATAAAAAAAGGCTCTGTCATCGGCAAGTAGGGGAAATGCCGGAATCTTCCTGTGACCGTGCTGTCTGACTCTGCATACCCACCCTGCAGGAGCAGATCATGCGGCCAGCCGAATGGATCACCTTGATTGCGCAGTTTGCTCAGCTGAGCCAACGCCAGCGGCAGGCAGGCATTGCCCTGTTGCGTGGCAGCTCTCCACAAGACGCGACCGTCGCGCTGCTAGAAAGTGTGGCCCAACCGCGATTGGCCTGTCCCGCTTGCCATTCAGACCAATTGCACCGGCATGGCCATGCGCACGGTTTGCAGCGCTACCGCTGCATGTCCTGCGGCCGCACCTTCAATGCCTTGACTGGCACGCCGCTGGCCCGCTTGCGCCACAAGGCGCTGTGGCTCGACTATGCCGATTGCCTTCTGGCATCGGATTCCGTGCGCAAGGCGGCGTTACAGCTGGGCATACACCGTAACACTACGTTCCGCTGGCGCCACCGGTTTTTGTCGTTGGCAAAGACGGACCGGCCGCATGGCCTGCATGGCATCGCCGAGGCCGATGAACTCTACGTGCTGGAATCGGAAAAGGGATCGAGGCAGATGACGCGGCCGGCTCGCCGCCGGGGCGGCCATGCCTTTAAACGCGGTATCTCGAATGAGCAAGTCTGCATCCTGGTGGCGCGCGACCGCACGGGCCAGACCCTTGATTTCGTCACGGGCAAAGGCGCGTTGACGAAGGCGCAGCTGCACCGATGTTTGTTGCCCGTTATCGACAAGGATGTTCTGCTGGTAACGGATGGCCATGCGGCCTACCGGGCGTTTGCGAGGGAAGCGGGCATCAGCCACCAGGCCGTCAACTTGCGCGCCGGCATCCGCGCGCAGGGCGCCGCGCATGTGCAGAACGTCAATGCGTATCACAGCCGCTTGCGGCAATGGCTCGGTCCGTTTCATGGCGTGGCCACGCGCTACCTGCCAAATTACCTGGGCTGGCGCTGGATACTCGACGCCGGGCGCATCCGCTCACCAGAAACGTTATTGAAAGCAACGCTGGGAGCATTCCCACATTTGACGGTGACATAGCCTAAAAAAACGCCAGCATGATGCTGGCGTTGTGGGGCAAGCGGCGAGGCGCCTATTTCTTCGGCGCGCTCAGGCATTCCTTCATGAAAGCCTTGCGGGCATCGCCCTTCATGTCCTTGGCGTCGACATTGCACGCTTTCATCTTGTTTTGCTGCGTCATGGCCGGCGCCGGTTTGGCGCTCAGGCATTCCTTCATGAAGGCCTTGCGCTCATCGCCTTTCTTGCCGGCGGCGTCCGCATTGCAGGTCGTCATTTTTGACTGTTGGGCCGTCTTGGCGACAGGCGCCGCTTCCGGTGCGGCGGCAAAGGCGGTGCTGGCAAACGCGGCGGCGATGCAGAGGGCGATTAATTGTTTCATGGCAAATCCTTGTAGACGCAGTCAGTGGAAGGGGGCGATGCAACCGGCAGAGAATGCCGATATGCAAAACGTAACTAACTATATGACATTTATCAACAAAATTTCCACTCGAGTGTGTCTTTTTGTTACTGGCAGACAGAAGGCGCTGCCCGGCTGGCCCGTGCAGCCATGTTGCGGCGGCAGCGCTCCTGTTTTTTGCTATGCTAGCGTCTTTCCACCGGCCGATGCCGCTGCCTTGGCCGGCGCACCCTCAATACGGAGTAGTTATGGTCTCGTTGCAAGAGCAGTTTTTAAAGGCCGGCCTGGTCGACAAGAAGAAGGTCAAGCTGGCCAACCAGGACAAGAGCAAGCAAAAAAAGGACGAGCGCAAGAGCGGCACGCAAAGCGTCGACGAAGTGCGCCTGGCCGCGCTCGAGACGCAGCGCAAGAACGCGGAACGGGCGCGCGAACTGAACGCCCAGCGCGACGCGGCCGCCAACCAGAAGGCCATCGTGGCGCAGATCGCGCAAATGGTGCTAAAAAACCGCCAGAGCAAGGGCAACAACGGCGACGTGCCGTATAACTTTACGTTCAACAACAAGATCGAGCGCATCTACGTGACGGCCGCCGTGCAAGCCCACCTGGTGGCGGGCCGCCTGGTCATCATCTGCCTGGGCGGCGCCGTGGAACTGGTGCCGCGCATCATCGCCGACAAGATCGCCGAACGCGACCCCGCCATCGTCGTGCGCGTGAAACAGGCCAGCACGGAAGTGGATGAGGACGATCCGTATGCGGCGTTCCAGATTCCGGATGATTTGATGTGGTAAGAGGGGAATCGTCCGGCACCCAATGTGCGGGATGATGGCAGCGCGCGGGCCGGAAACGGCCTGCGTGGAATACAAATGCTGCAGAAACAAAAACGCCACCCGAAGGTGGCGTTTTTGAACGTATAACGAATTCTTGGTGGCCCGGGGCGGAATCGAACCACCGACACAAGGATTTTCAATCCTCTGCTCTACCGACTGAGCTACCAGGCCAAGGTGGCGAATTATAGCAGACCAAAACGGGAATGCAAGAGCCGGCTGCGACTTTTCCTGTATTTCCCGGATCGGCATTGCGTTACTTGCGCGTGGGTCAAATATGATTTGATATAAACGGTATTTTTCTCAACAAAAGATGGGCGCATAGTGTGGTCATCGAAATCTATTTGAGAGGACTACCGCATGAACACCAGCACCCAACACACCGCCATCTCTGAAATCGGCCTGGGCACTTTCCGCCTGCAGGGCCAGGTCGTCATCGATTCCGTCACCACGGGCCTGGACGTCGGCTACCGCCATATCGATACGGCGCAAATCTATGGCAATGAAGCCGAAGTGGGGCAGGCGATCGCCGCCAGCGCCGTCCCGCGCGACGAGTTGTTCGTCACCACCAAGATCTGGATCGAGAGCCTGCAGCGCGACAAGCTGATTCCAAGTTTGAAAGACAGCCTGCACAAGCTGCGGCTGGAACAGTTGGACCTGACCCTGATCCACTGGCCGTCGCCGCAAGACGCGATTCCCGTGGCCGAATACATGGCGGCGCTGGCGGATGCCAAGGCGCAGGGGCTGACCAGGGCCATCGGCGTATCGAACTTCACCAACGCGCAGCTGCGGCAAGCCATCGATACGGTGGGCGCGGCAGAAATCGCCACGCAGCAGATCGAGATCCACCCGTTCCTGCAAAACCGCAAGGTCATCGACTTCGTGCGCAGCCAAGGCATCCACATCACGGCCTACATGCCGCTCGCGTATGGCAAGGTGATGGCGGATCCCGTGATCGCGGCCATCGCCGCCAGGCACGGCGTGACGCCGGCGCAAGTGGCCCTGAGCTGGTCGCTCCAGCAGGGCTTTGCCGTGATCCCGTCGTCGACCCGGCGCGCCAACCTGGAAGCGAACCTGCATTTCCAGCGCATCACCCTGTCGCCGGACGAGATGGCGCAGATGGCGACGCTGGAGCGTGGCGAGCGCCTGGCCAACCCGGACGGGCTGGCGCCGCAGTGGGATTGAGGTGAAGCCCATGACTGCGATGCAAAAGCTGGGGCAGGGCGGTTTCAGTATCGGCCTGGAACTGCCGCTCGATAATGACTGGTCGTCCACGGGACGCCAGGCGAATGCGGCGTCCGGCCGGGTGCCGGGCGAACCTGACCTGAAACAGCATGCGGCGCTGGCGAAGCTGGCCGACCGCCTGGATTTTCGGGCCCTGTGGCTGCGCGACGTGCCCCTGTACGACCCGTCGTTCGGCGACGCGGCCCAGGTCTTCGAGGTGTTTACTTACCTCGGCTACCTGGCCGGTATCACGGACAACATCTTGCTGGGCACGGCCGCCGTGGTGCTGCCGCTGCGTGAGCCGGTGCTGACGTTAAAAGCGGCGGCCAGCGTGGATCAGTTGAGCGGCGGGCGTTTGCTGCTGGGCGTGGCCAGCGGCGACCGGCCCGTCGAGTATCCCGTGTTTGGTCGCGATTTCGACCAGCGCGGCACCGCCTTTCGCGAGCAGGTCGCCATGCTGCGCGACTGGGGCGAGATGCGCCTGCCGCCCGGCATCCGTCTGCTGCCCAAACCCGCCGCGCCCTTGCCGCTACTGGTGGCGGGGCTGGCGCAGCAGTCGCCCGCGTGGATCGGCGCGCAGATGGATGGCTGGCTCGCCTATCCGGGCACGCCGGAAGACCATATGTGGCGTTCGGCGCAATGGCGCGCCGTGGCCGGCGACGACAAGCCGTATGTCAGCTTCATCCACCTGGACCTGGATGAGGATCCGAACCTGCCGCTGCAGCGCTTCCGTTTCGGTGGACGCACGGGGCGCGATGGCCTGATCGCGGAGCTGCACGCCATGCGCGCGGCCGGCGTGCGGCATATTGGCTTGCAGCTGCGGCAGAACCGCCGCCCGCTGGCCGAGACGATGCAGGAGATCGCGGACCACGTGCTGCCCGTCTTTCATGGCGCCGCTTGATCTGGGGCACGCGTCCCGTACTTCGGGACTAGCTGAAAAGGGTGGGGCAAACGCTATAATGGCCGCATGAACAGTCCCACTCCCCCTACCATGCGGCGCTTCATGCATAGCCACAGCGACGTTTGCATCGTCGGCAATGGCGCCATCGCGAAAACCACGGCGCTGGCGTTTGCCCAGGCAGGACAAAGCGTCACCCTGTTATCCCCTGTGAGCCCGCCCGTGTCGGCCGTCAAGCCGGTCGAAGCCAGCTGGGATGTGCGCGTGTATGCGCTCAATAATACGGCGCACCAGCTGCTGTCGTCGCTGAAGGTGTGGGGTGCTTTGGCGCCCGACAGGGTGGCGCCCGTCGACGCCATGCTGGTCAACGGCGACGGCGCGCAGGCGGGCGGACTCGGTTTCGACGCCTACGGCGCCCATGTGGGCACTCTGGCGTGGATCATCGAAGACCGCAACCTGGGCCAGGCGCTGGACGCCGCCCTCAAATTCGCGCCGAACGTCAGCGTGCTGCAGGGCCGCGCCAGCCGCCTGGAATGGACGAACGATTCGGCCATCGTGCACCTCGATGGCGGCGACACCATCACCTGCGCGCTGGTGGTGGGCGCGGATGGTGCCCAGTCGTGGGTGCGGGGCCAGTGCGACATCGGCCTCGATTACCGCTCTTACGGCCAGCGCGGCGTGGTCAGCAACTTCGCCTGCGAAAAGCCGCACCATGGCGCGGCCCACCAGTGGTTCACGGGCAGCGAAGGCATCGTCGCGCTGCTGCCGCTGCCGGGTGACCGTGTCTCGCTCGTCTGGTCGGCGCCCGATGCGCTGGCCGATACCTTGATGGCCGAATCGGCCGATGCCCTGGCCGCGCGCCTGGCCGCATACTGCAACGACAAGTTGGGCAAGCTCACGCCGTTGCAGCCGGAGCTGGTGCGCGCCTTTCCATTGACCCTGATGCGCCCGCACGCCATGGTGGCGCCGCGCGTGGCTTTGGTCGGCGACGCCGCCCACGTGGTCCATCCGATGGCCGGGCATGGCATGAACCTGGGCTTTGCCGACGTGGCGCAGCTGGTCAAGACGATCAGCGAACGCGAAGCGCACCGCGGCATCGGCGACGAGCGCGTGCTGGCCCGCTATGCGCGCGCGCGCAAGGAAGACGTGCTGCTGATGCAGCTGGCCACCGACGGCCTGGCGCGATTATTTGGCGCCGATCTGGAACCGTTGCGCGTGGTTCGCAATTTGGGATTAAACTTGCTGGATAAATTGCCGGCCCTGAAGCGAAAAATGATTGCGCACGCATTGGGACATCCGTAGATATCAGCAAATCTTAAGATATCGCCGGATAATGGCATTAGTGAAAATTCAAGGTCGCCGCAGCTGGTCTGCGGCGCTCGTTTTATTAAAGAGATAACGGCGCCGGGCCCCCTGCCAGTTTCGCCGGGCGTTACAAAGTGGAGAAGTGATAGTGATCAAAATGAGCAGAATCGCATTGGTAATGGCCTCGGGCCTGATGATGTCGTGCGCCGGCGCGGAAACGCCGACGGAAGCAAACATCAAGAAGCTGATCGAGCCGCGCCTGGGCGAAGGCGCCAAGGTCGATTCGGTCAAGGAAACGCCATACGGCGGCCTGTACGAAGTGCGCACGGGCGGCGACATCCTGTACACGGACAAAGCTGCGCAATACCTGTTCGTCGGCCACGTCTTTGACGCCAAGACGTCGCAAGACCTGACCAAGGTGCGCCTGGATGAAGTCAACCGCATCAAGTTCTCCGACCTGCCGCTCGACTCCGCCATGAAGACTGTCAAGGGCAATGGCAAGCGCGTGATCGCCGTGTTCGAAGATCCGAACTGCGGCTATTGCAAGCGCTTCCGCCAGAATGCGTTGAAGGAAATCGACAACGTCACCGTCTACACCTTCATGTACAACATCCTGTCCCCCGATTCCATCGTCAAGTCGCGCAATGTGTGGTGCGCACCGGACCGCAACAAGGCCTGGGATGACTGGATGTTGAACGGCAAGGCGCCGGCAACGGTGGCCGCCACGTGCGCCAACCCGCATGAAAAAATCCTGGCCCTGGGCCAGCAATTGCGTGTCTCGGGCACGCCAGCCATCTTCTTTGCCGACGGCAGCCGCATTCCGGGCGCGGTCGATGCGAAAACGCTGGAACAGAAATTCTCGACCATTAAGTAATCCGGGCTGTCGCCAGGAAGGCTGGACGGCGCGCCCTCGCAAGGCGCGCTTTTTTTTGCACTTTTTTCCGCTGTCGTATCATCAAGTGTTGTTCGTAGACGCCATAACAATCCAAAAAAGGGGAAGCAGCAGATGATTACCTTGAATATCAACGGAAGCGACACGCAGGTCGACGCCGATCCATCCACGCCCATCCTGTGGGCGCTGCGCGATAACCTGAACATGACGGGCACCAAGTTCGGTTGCGGCGCGGCCCTGTGCGGCGCCTGCACGGTGCACCTCGACGGCCAACCCATTCGTTCGTGCATCACGCCGATTTCCTCGGTGGGCGCGCAAAAGATCACCACCATCGAAGCGATGGAAAACGACCAGGTGGGCAAGGCCGTGCAGGCGGCGTGGGTGCGCCACGACGTGCCGCAATGCGGCTACTGTCAAAGCGGCCAGGTGATGAGCGCCACGGCGCTGCTGCGCACCAACAAGGCGCCCAGCGATGCAGACATCGACGGCGCCATGAGCGGCAATATCTGCCGCTGCGGCACCTATCAACGGATCCGCGCAGCCATCAAGGACGCGGCCAAGACCCTGGCCTGAGGAGAACGACATGCGTATCGAATGGTTGAATCAGGAAGCATTGCAGCATGGCGGCGTGACCCTGGGCGCGGCGCTGGCATCGGCGCCGGTGGCTGTCATTGGCGCGGCCGATGGCGTGTCGCGGCGCGGTTTCATGAAGGCCGGCGCGGTGGCTGGCGGCGGCTTGATGTTGGGCTTTTTCCTGCCCGGCGCAGGCAAGCTGGCGCAGGCGGCCGATGCCGCTCCCGCCAAGCCCGTGTATGCGCCGAACGCCTTTTTGCACATCGCTCCCGATAACACGGTGACGGTACAGGTGAACCGGCTGGAATTCGGCCAGGGCGTGCAAACGAGCTTGCCCATGCTGATCGCCGAGGAACTCGACGCCGACTGGAGCCTGGTGCACGGCGCCCTGGCACCCGCCGGAGAACAATACAAGGATGCGGCCTACGGCATGCAGATGACGGGTGGCTCGGGCAGCATCGCCCACTCGTTTACGCAGTACCGCGAAATTGGCGCGAAGGCGCGCGCCATGCTGGTGGGCGCCGCTGCCGCGCAGTGGAAAGTCAGTCCCGATCAGGTGCGCGCCGCCAAGGGCGTGCTGTATGGCCCCGGCGGACAAAAAGCGACGTATGGCGAACTTGCCGACGCGGCCATGCGCCAGCCCGTGCCCGCCACCGTCAAGCTGAAAGACCCGCGCGACTTTGCTATCATCGGCAAACCCGTGAAACGCCTGGACGCGGCCGCCAAATCGACGGGCAAGCAGCAGTTCGGCATCGACTTCAAGCCGCCCGGCGCGAAAGTGGCCATGGTGGCGCGCCCACCCGTGTTTGGCGCGAAAGTGGCGAAATTCGACGCCAGCAAGGCCAAGGCCATCAAGGGCGTGCTCGAGGTGCTGGAAGTGAAGACCGACCGTGGCGGCAGCGGCGTGGCCGTCATCGCCGACGGCTACTGGCCCGCCAAGCAGGGGCGCGACGCGCTGGCGATCGAGTGGGATACGAGCGCCGTGGAAAAGGTCAGCAGCGACAAGCAGCTGGCCGCTTTCAAGGCGCTGGCGAAAACGCCGGGCACCGTTGCCCGGCCCGCCGACATGGGCAAGCTGGCCAAGGCGCCGAAGAAAATCGAAGCCGTCTATGAATTTCCCTACCTGGCACACGCGCCGATGGAGCCGCTCAATTGCGTGGTCGACCTGCAAGCCGACAAATGCACGATGTGGGTGGGTTCGCAATTCCAGACGGGCGACCAGGCGGCCATCGCGGCCACTTCCGGCCTGAAACCGGAACAAGTAACCCTGCACACGATGATGGCCGGCGGCGGCTTCGGCCGGCGCGCCGTGCCTAGTTCCGACTACGTGGTCGAAGCCGTCAACGTCGCCAAGGCATACCGGGCGGCGGGCAAGAGCGGTCCGTTAAAGCTGATGTGGAGCCGCGAGGATGACATCAAGGGCGGCTACTACCGGCCGTCGCATGTGCACCGCGCGCAGATCGGCCTCGACGCCAAGGGCAAGATCCTCGCTTGGGACCACACCATCGTGGGCCAGTCCATCATGGCCGGCACGCCGTTCGAAGCCTTCATGGTGAAAAATGGCGTCGACGGCACCATGGTCGAAGGCATGGGCGAACCGTACACCTTGCCGATGAAATTGTCCGTGCATACGGCCAAGGCGAACGTGCCCGTGCTGTGGTGGCGCTCCGTCGGCTCGACGCATACGGCCTTTGTCATGGAAACCCTGATCGACGAGGCGGCGCACGTGGCGAAGATGGACCCCGTCGCCTACCGCAAGCAGCTGATCGACGCGAAGCACACGCGCCACATCGCCGCGCTGGACCTGGCCGTGGCCAAGTCCGGTTATGGCAAGAAGAAGCTGCCGAAAGGACAGGCCTGGGGCGTGGCCATGCACGAGTCGTTCAATTCCGTCGTCGCCTACGTGGTGACGGCTTCCGTGGTGGAAGGCGCGCCCAAGCTGCATCAGGTGTGGGCGGGCGTGCATTGCAACCTGGCCGTCAATCCCCTGACGATCGAGGCGCAAGTGCAGGGCGCCGCGCTGATGGCGCTGGGCATGACCATCCCCGGCGCGGCCATCACGCTCAAGGATGGCGTGGTGCAGCAGCAGAACTTCGGCGACTATCCGGTGCCGCGCATGCCCGACATGCCGGTAATCGAGGTGCACCTGGTGCCGTCCGGCGACGCGCCGACGGGGATGGGCGAGCCGGGCGTGCCGCCGCTGGCGCCCGCGTTTGCCAATGCGCTGTTCGCCTTGACGGGCAAGCGCCTGCGCAAGCTGCCGTTCGACCTGGCGGCCGCATGACGGCAGCGGTTTTTTGAGTACGGTCGGCATCTTGCTGGCAGCCGGAAGGGGACGCAGGTTCGACCCTTCCGGCGTGCAGAACAAATTATTGCAGCCGTTGACGGAAGGCACGCATGCGGGCTTGCCGGTCGTGGTGGCGGCCGCAAAGTCCCTACTGGCGGCCTTGCCGCGCGTGCTGGCCGTGGTGCGTGCCGACGATACGCAGGTGGCGCGCGCGCTCGGTGCGCTGGGCTGCGAGGTGCGCGTCTGCCATGACGCCGACACGGGCATGGCCGCCTCGCTCACCTGCGCCATCGACTACGTGCGCGGCGCGCCGGGCTGGCTGATTGCCCTGGGCGACATGCCTTACGTGGAAGCGGCTACAATCGCCGCCTTGTCGCACGCCATCGACGATGGCGCGCACATCGCCGTGCCCGTGTTCCAGGGACGGCGCGGCAATCCTGTCGCGTTCAGCGCCTTTCACTTGCCGCTGCTGCTGGCGCTCGATGGCGATCAGGGCGCGCGCAGCATTGTGCGCAGCCATGCCGTGTGCGAAGTGACAGTGGACGACAGCGGCATCTTGCGCGATATTGATACACCTGACGATTTGTCGCCGGTGCCTGGCGCGCCCGGGCGATTGTAGAACATCCATGCCAGACACGAGGAAAACATGAAGAAAGCACCGATTCAAAAAATCACCGCCAAGGCGGAAGCCAAGGCAAGCGGCAAAGCCACAAGCAAAGCCGTTGCGAAAACCAGGGCAAAAGCCGCACCGGCGGCCGGCATCATCTACAGCATCGCGGCGCTGGATCTGGCCGGCCATATGTTCAAGGTGACGTTGACGGTCAAGTCGCCGGCCGCCATCGGCCAGATTCTCTCCTTGCCGGCCTGGATTCCGGGCAGCTACATGATCCGCGAATTTTCGCGCAACATCGTCAGCATCCGCGCCGAATCCGAGGGCAAGACCCTGGCGCTGACCAAGTTGGACAAGCACTCGTGGCAAGCCGCCCCGTGCCAGGGCCCGTTGACGGTCGAATACGACGTGTATGCCTGGGACCTGTCCGTGCGAGCCGCCCACCTGGACCAGAATCACGGCTTCTTCAACGGCACCAGCGTGTTCCTGCGCGTGCTGGGCCAGGAATCCGACGCCCATGAAGTGCACATCGTGCAGCCGAAGGATGCGGCCTGCAAGACCTGGCGAGTGGCCACCACCCTGCCGGAACTCAAGGCGAAGCGCTATGGTTTCGGCAGCTACCAGGCGGCCAACTACGATGAGCTGATCGACCACCCGGTGGAGATGGGCGACTTCGCGCTGGCCACCTTCAATGCGTATGGCGTGCCGCACGATATCGTCGTCACGGGCAAGGTGCCGAACCTGGACCTGGACCGCTTGTGCCGCGACCTGAAAGCCATCTGCGAAACGCAGATCGCCTTCTTCGAGCCGAAGACAAAGAAAGCGCCGATGGAGCGCTACGTGTTCATGACCATGGCCGTCGGCGATGGTTATGGCGGCCTGGAACACCGCGCCTCGACGGCGCTGATCTGCGCCCGCGCCGACTTGCCGACGACGGCTTCGACCAGCACCGAGATCGGCGACGGCTACCTGAAATTTCTCGGCCTGTGCAGCCACGAGTACTTCCACACCTGGAACGTCAAGCGCATCAAGCCAGCCGCCTTCGCGCCGTACAACCTGCAGGCGGAAAGCTATTCGCCGCTGCTGTGGCTCTTCGAAGGCTTCACCAGCTATTACGATGACCTGATGCTGGTGCGCGCTGGCCTGATCGATGAAGCGGCCTATTTCAAATTGCTCGGAAAAACTGTCAACAGCGTCTTGCGCGGCAGCGGCCGCAGCAAGCAAAGCGTGGCCGATTCCAGCTTCGACGCCTGGGGCAAGTACTACCGCCAGGATGAAAACGCGCCGAACGCCATCGTCAGCTACTACACCAAGGGTTCGCTGATCGCGCTGGCCTTCGACCTGACGATCCGCAGCAAGACGAATGGAGAGAAATCGCTGGACGACGTGATGCAGGCGCTGTGGCAGCGCTATGGCCGCGATTTCTACAAGGGTAAAGCGCGCGGCGTGACGCCGGCCGAAGTCGAAGCCCTGTTCGATGAGATTGCCGGCACGCGCATGAAGCCGTTCTTCGAGCGCTACATCCGCGGCACGGACGACGTGCCGCTGGCGCGCCTGCTGGCGCCGTTCGGCGTGAAATACAGCGATGCGCGCAAGGCCGAGAAAGCCAGCCTGGACGTCAACCTGGGCCGCGACGGCAACGACGCCAAATTGGCGCAGGTACACCAGGGCGGCGCTGCTCACGTAGCTGGCCTGTCGGCGGGCGACGTGTTGGTGGCCGTCGATGGCTTGCGCGTGACGGGCACCAACCTGGACACCTTGCTGGGCCGTTACGCCGTCGGCGCCAAGGTAGCCATCCACGCCTTCCGCCGCGACGAGCTGATGACGTTTGCGGCCGTGCTGCAGGGCGACCGCGTGCCCGGTGTCAGCCTGACCCTGCTGCCGGCGCCAAAGAAGGCCACGGGACCGAAGCGTCCTAGCGCTGTATAAGCTGTTCGTCACGCGGCAAGACAGAAAACCGGCCGTCACTGGCCGGTTTTCTATTTCAGGCAGCAATTTCTCAAATGCAACTTATCCGCCGGCAGCCGCGGACAGCCAGCATATTTACTGCAAATGAACTAATTTTTCTTTAACTAAACTAAAATTGCCGAACTGCTTCTTTTAGATCGCGCCCAACGTGCAAACCCTCGATCCTCGAACGATCATGCTGATGACGACCCTGATGTGCGGGGCGATGAGCATCGTCATGTTCTCGGTGTATCGCAGTTTCCGGCGCGAGGTGCATGGCCTGGGGCATTGGGCGGCCGGCTTGCTGTTGCTGGTGTGTGCGTCCCTGCTGTTCGGCACCCGCGAGGTGCTGCCGCCGGCGTTGTCCATGATCGCGGCCAATGCGGCGCTGGTGGCCGGCATCGGCCTGTCGATGCTGGGCACGGAGAAATTCTTTGGCCTGGCGCCCAGCCGCCGCGCCTATCTGCTGATACTTGCCCTGGCCATCGCCGGCAACAGCTGGTGGCTGCAGGTGCACCCCGATTTCTCGGCGCGCGTGGCGGTCTTTTCCCTGCTGGTCTTCCTGTTTTATGCGCGCCAGGTGCAACTGGTGTGGCTCCATGGCGAACGTCATTTCTCCAGTTTTTTCTTTGGCGCGCTGATGCTGATGCAAGCCGTCGTGGTGCTGGCGCGCGGCGTGTCAGCCTTGCTGCATGGCGGCGCCAGCGTGAACCTGACGGTGGCCGGCACGCCGGCCGGCATCTATCTGGCGGTGGCCAATTTCATGGCGCTGCTGCTGACGGTGGGCTTCATGACGGTGGCGACGCGCCGCCTGCAGCAGATACTGGAGCGCCGCTCGACCCACGATCCGCTGACGCAGGTGCTGAACCGGCGCGGCTTTGGCGACGCCTATGCGCGCGAGATAGGCAATCTGCGCCGCCACCGTTTGCCGCTGACATTACTCAGCATCGACCTCGATTACTTCAAATTGATCAATGACCGCTACGGTCACGCGGTGGGTGACCAGGTGCTGGCGCATGTGGCCGCCGTTATCAAAGGCGCCTTGCGCGAATCGGATTGCGTGGCGCGTTTCGGCGGCGAGGAGTTCGTCGTGCTGATGCCGGACATGCCGGCGCATAATGCGCTGGGCGTGGCCGAACGCATCCGCGCCTTGCTGCGCGAGCCCAGTCATGCGGGGCTGCCATCGTGTACGGTCAGCATCGGCATCGCTTGCCAGGCATCGGTGGTGGAAGGGCTGGAACAGCTGTTGTCGCGCGCCGATGCGGCCCTGTACCTGGCCAAGGAGCGGGGACGCGACCGCATTGAACTCGATACCGCCGCGTTTACTGTGGACCGGACAAGGTCCGCAGTTGGAACCGGTACTGGTCGTTGAAGAGGAAGGTTTCGGAGAAATCGAAGGTCCGGGCGTGGCGGCGCATCAGGTGTGCCGCTGGCGGAAAGAGGGTTGGCACGCGCCGCACGGCGGCCAGCGCCGCGGCCGATGCTTCGCTGTCGCGCGAGCGGTGGACGTGCACGCTTTTCAATTCGCCGTCGGGGCCCACGCTCAGGTCGAGCACGACGATGGCCGGCAGCATGGGCGGCAGGCGCCCGCTGAACGTGTATTCTGTGTTGGCGGCCATGATCTGCTGCGCCACCAGCGCCTTGTAGGCGTCGATGCTGGCGGCGAGCTGTATCGCGGCCGGCGTGCCAGGGGGCGTGCGCTCCACTGGCGAGGGTGTGCGGCCCACGGGCGGGGGCGCAATCTGGCAAGCCGACAGCAGGGCAGCAGTGGCAAGGACGATGATCGCGTGTCTCATGTCTGCCAGACTACCATGCTTTAACTGAACAGGCGTTCCAGCTCCACGCCGGGGTCTGGCGCGCGCATGAACGCTTCGCCCACGAGGAAGCTGTGGATGTGCGCCTCGCGCATGCGTTGCACGTCGGTCGTGCTGTGGATGCCCGATTCCGTGATGATCAATTTGTCCTGCGGGATGCGCGGTAACAGCTTGATGGTCGTGTCGAGCGAGGTTTCGAAGGTGCGCAGGTTGCGGTTGTTGATGCCGATCAGCGCGCTCTTGAGTTTCAAGGCCGCCGTCAGCTCGTCGCCATCGTGGCTTTCGATCAGCACGCCCATGCCCAGCTCGTGGGCGCACGCTTCCATTTCCGCCATCAGGCCGTGGTCGAGCGCTGCGACGATCAGGAGGATGCAGTCGGCACCCATGGCGCGCGCTTCATAGATCTGGTACATGTCGACCATGAAGTCCTTGCGCAGCACGGGAATGGCGCAGGCGGCGCGCGCCTGCTGCAGATATGCCACGGATCCCTGGAAGAACTGTTCGTCCGTCAGCACGGACAGGCAAGCCGCGCCATGCGCCGCATAGCTGGCGGCGATATCAAACGGGCGGAAGTCGGCGCGAATGACGCCTTTCGAGGGCGACGCTTTTTTGATTTCGGCGATGATGCCGGGCTTGCCGTCGGCGATGTGCTGGCGCAGGCTTGCTTCAAAGCCGCGCAGGCCGGCGCGAAGGGCGCTGTCGCTTTCCACGTCGCTGCGCAGGCTGGCCAGGCTGCGGTGGGCCTTGGCCTTGGCCACTTCATCGGCTTTCACGGCCAGGATTTTATTGAGTATGTCGGACATGATGATCGCTATTCTATAAAGGAGGGCAGGGCGCTTACGCTTGCGCCGGGGTGCCCAGTTGCTGCGTGATCTGCACGAATTGAGCGAGTTTCGCCAGCGCCGCGCCCGAGCTGACGGCGGTGCGCGCGCGCGCCAGGCCGTCTTCGATCGAATTGGCCACGCCGGCCGCGTACAGCGCCGTGCCAGCATTCAGGGCGACGATGTCGGCGGCCGCGCCGGGCTCGCCGCGCAGCGCTTCCATCATCTTCGCTTTCGATTCGACGGCATCGGCCACCTTCAGGTTGCGGCTGGCGATCATCGACATGCCGAAGTCCTCGGGATGGATTTCATATTCGCGGATTTCGCCGTTGACCAGTTCACCCACCATGGTGGCCGCACCGAGCGACACTTCATCCATATTGTCGCGGCCATACACGACGATGGCATGCTGCGCGCCCAGGCGCTGCAGCACGCGCACCTGGATGCCGACCAGGTCGGCGTGGAACACGCCCATCAAAATGTTCGGCGCACCGGCCGGATTCGTCAGCGGGCCGAGGATGTTGAAGATCGTGCGCACGCCCAGTTCCTTGCGCACGGGCGCCGCATGCTTCATGGCCGCATGGTGGTTGGGCGCGTACATGAAGCCGATGCCCGTTTGCGCGATCGACTGGGCGATCTGCTCGGGCTGCAGGTTGATGTTGACGCCCAAGGAGTCCAGCACATCGGCGCTGCCGGACGAGGAAGAGACGCTGCGCCCGCCATGCTTGGCCACGCGCGCGCCGGCGGCCGCCGCCACGAACATCGAGGCGGTGGAAATATTGAAAGTGTGCGCGCCGTCGCCGCCCGTGCCGACGATGTCGAGCAGGTTGGTGGTGTCGGCCATGGGCACCTTGGTGGAAAACTCGCGCATCACTTGCGCGGCGGCGGCGATTTCGCCGATGGTTTCCTTTTTCACGCGCAAGCCCATGGTGAGCGCGGCGATCATGGTGGGCGACATTTCGCCGGACATGATCTGGCGGAACAGGTACAGCATTTCGTCGTGAAAGATTTCGCGGTGTTCGATGCAGCGCAGCAGGGCTTCTTGTGGTGTGATCGGCATGATGCTTCCTTCTTCAATGATGGCGCAGGAGGACACTGATGGCACGCCGCGGCGTGCGCGGAAAATCAGCGCTCGAGAAAATTCTTCAGCAGGGCGTGGCCGTGCTCCGAGAGGATCGATTCGGGGTGGAACTGCACGCCCTCGATATCGTATTCCCTGTGGCGCACGCCCATGATTTCGCCGTCGTCCGTCCACGCGGTCACTTCCAGGCAGGAAGGCAGCGAGGCGCGTTCGATCGCCAAAGAGTGGTAGCGGATCACTGTGAAGGGGCTGGTGATGTCCTTGAAGACCCCCACGCCCGTATGCGCGATGAGGGAAGTCTTGCCATGCATGACTTGCTTGGCGCGGATGACCTTGCCGCCAAACGCTTCGCCGATGGCCTGGTGGCCCAGGCACACGCCCAGTATCGGCTTCTTGCCGGCGAAGTGCTTGAGCACTTCCACCGAAATACCCGCCTGTGCCGGTGCTTTCGGGCCGGGCGAGATGCAGATGCGGTCCGGGTTCAGCGCCTCGATCTGTGCGATCGTGATTTCATCGTTGCGGTAGACCCGCACGTCTTCGCCCAATTCGCCGAAATACTGCACGATGTTGTAGGTGAAGGAGTCGTAGTTGTCGATCATGAGCAGCATCTTAAAACCCTCCATCCAGGCCATCTTGCACTTGTTCGGCGGCGCGCAGCACGGCGCGCGCCTTGTTTTCGGTTTCCTGCCATTCCATTTCAGGGATGGAGTCGGCCACGATGCCGGCCGCGGCCTGCACATACAGCATGCCGTCCTTGACCACGCCCGTGCGGATGGCGATGGCCACATCCATTTCGCCGCCAAACGACAGGTAGCCGCAGGCGCCGCCGTAGATGCCGCGCTTGGTGATTTCCAGCTCGTCGATCACCTCCATGGCGCGCACTTTCGGCGCACCCGTCAGGGTGCCGGCGGGGAAGGTTGCGCGCAGCACATCCAGGTTCGACAGGCCCTCCTTGAGGGTGCCTTCCACGTTCGAGACGATGTGCTGCACATGCGAGTATTTTTCGATGACCATGCGGTCGGTGACTTGTACGCTGCCCGTCTCGGCGATGCGGCCGATGTCGTTGCGCGCCAGGTCGATCAGCATCACGTGCTCGGCGATCTCTTTCGGATCGGCCAGCAGCTCGGCCGACAGTTCGGCGTCGCGCTCTGGCGTGGCGCCGCGCGGACGGGTGCCGGCGATGGGGCGCAGGGTGACTTTCTTGCCGCCGTCCGCCGTCTTCTCGTTGCGCACCAGGATTTCCGGCGAGGCGCCGATGATCTGCATGTCACCGAAATTATAGAAGTACATATACGGCGACGGGTTGAGCGAACGCAAGGCGCGGTACAGGGTCAGCGGCGAATCGACATACGGCTTGCGGATGCGCTGGCCGATCTGCACTTGCATCAGGTCGCCCGCCATCACGTATTCATGCGCCTTGGCGACGGCCTTCAGGTAGTCTTCCTTGGAAAAATCGCGGATGGTTTCCGTGCGCACGGAAGCGCTGGTGACGGGCGCATCGACACCGCGGCGCAACATCATGCGCAAGTCCTTCAGGCGCTGCTGTGCTTTCGAAAACGATTCGGGCTGCGTGGTGTCGGCGTAAACGATCAAATACAGTTTGCCGGACAGGTTGTCGATGACGGCCAGTTCTTCCGTCACCATCAGCTGGATGTCGGGCAGCTTCAAGTCATCTTTCGGCGCGCCGCCGGCCAGTTTTTTCTCGATGTGGCGCACGGTGTCGTAGCCGAAGTAGCCGGCCAGGCCGCCGCAGAAGCGCGGCATGCCGGGGCGCAGGGCCACTTTGAAGCGCGACTGGAACTGTTCGATGAAGTCGAGCGGATTGCCTTCGTGCTCTTCGATCACGACGCCGTTCTTGACGATTTCGGTGCGCTTGCCATAGCTGCGCAACACGGTCGTGGCGGGCAAGCCGATGAAGGAATAGCGGCCGAAGCGTTCGCCGCCGACGACGGATTCGAGCAGGAAGGTGTTCTTGCCACCTTGTTGGGCCTGTGCCAGTTTCAGGTACAGGGTGAGCGGTGTTTCCAGGTCGGCGAACGCTTCCGCGATCAGGGGGATGCGGTTGTAGCCTTGCTGGGCCAGCGATTTGAATTCGAGTTCGGTCATGTTTCTCTCCATGCCGTCAGGGTATGAGTGTGCATAGTGCACAAACCCTGCGGTGGGTTATCAAAAAACTTGCCGGTACATGCAACATGCGCAAAATGCGCAAAGGACGCGTGTGCAGCCGGCAGCAATCGTAACGGCTCGGCCCTTAGGCCTGCCAGGATTGCCAGCGTCGCCAAAGCCAGGCCTCAATCGAGCCGGTTTGGGTGACATTGTGTTTTTTGATGAGAAACGTGTTCACGATATGGTGTTGGGTTTGGTCAGTATGCCGGTTAGTTTTGCATGCCAATAAAACGGGCTGCTTCGAGCAGTGTCTTTACTATACCATCGGAATCGGTATCGTGTATAGAGTGTCCGTGATTGTATCCATACGGTACCGTCAGTACGGGACAAGCCGCAGCCCTGGCCGCTTGCGCGTCATTCGAGGAGTCGCCGATGGCCACCACTTTGGATGGCGCCAGGTCGAAGTCCGCACACACTTGCAGCAGCGGCATGGGGTGCGGTTTTTTCTGCGGCAGCGAATCGCCGCCGTAGACGATCTCGAAATACTGGTCCAGGTTTTTCAGTTTCAGCAGGGGCAGGGCGAAGGCGATCGGCTTGTTGGTGACGCAGGCCAGGCGCAAGCCTGCCGCCTTCATCGCCGCCAGTCCCGCTTCCACGTCCGGGTACAGGGTGCTGAACTGGCCGTTGATGGCCAGGTAGTGGCGCTGGTAGCCGTCCATCGCCTGCTCGAAATGCTGTTCCACGCCGGCCGCGTCGAAGTCGAGCGCCAGCACGGTGCGGATCAGGTTTTCCGAGCCTTTGCCGACCATCAGCTTGATGGCGTCGGCGCTGATGGGCGCCAGGTCCAGTTCGGCGCGCATGCCATTGATGGCGACATGGAAATCGGGCACGGTGTCGAGCATCGTGCCATCGAGGTCGATGATGGCGGCGCGTACGCCGGCCAGTACGTGGTCTTTCACCGTGCCCGCTTGCATCAGGCGCCCTTGACGGCGGCCAGTTCGGCGCGCATGGCGTCGATGACGGCCTTGTAGTCGGGCTTGCCGAAGATGGCGGAGCCGGCGACAAAGGTATCGGCGCCAGCGGCAGCGGCGGCGGCGATGTTGTCGATCTTGATGCCGCCATCGACTTCGAGCATGATGTCACGGCCCGATTCGTCGATCATGCGGCGCGCTTCGGCGATTTTTTTCAATGCTTGCGGAATGAAGGACTGGCCGCCGAAGCCCGGATTGACGGACATGATCAGGATGATGTCGATCTTGTCCATCACGTGTTCCAGGTAGTGCAGCGGCGTGCCGGGGTTGAATACCAGGCCCGATTTGCAGCCATTGTCGCGGATCAGCTGCAAGGAACGGTCGACGTGATCCGACGCTTCCGGGTGAAAGGTGATGATGTTCGCGCCAGCCTTGGCGAAATCCGGGATAATGCGATCGACAGGCTTGACCATCAGGTGCACATCGATGGGGACTTGCACGTGCGGGCGGATCGCTTCGCACACCAGCGGGCCGATGGTCAGGTTCGGCACGTAATGGTTATCCATCACGTCGAAGTGGATGATGTCGGCGCCGGCGGTAACGACGTTGCGCACTTCCTCGCCCAGGCGGGCAAAGTCGGCGGACAGGATGCTGGGAGCGATACGGAATGTTGTCATGGTGAAGTAGCCAAAGGATAGAAAATGCGATTTGCGCTATTTTACGCCTGACGCCGTTACCATGCCTCATTGAAGTACGGTGAAACACAGAATACGCATCGCGCGATGACCTATGCGTCGCGCGCGATACACAATATGACTGGCAATGTCTGAATAGGAATGACGATGGCGACTTATGAATTTACGGTAACGGTCAAGACGCAATACCTGCCCGAGCAATCGGCACCGGACCAGGGGCGGCACGTGTTCAGCTACACGATCCGCGTCGTCAACACGGGCACGGCGGGCGCGCAACTGATTTCGCGCCACTGGGTCATCACGGATGCGAACAACAAGGTGGAAGAGGTGCGCGGCCTGGGCGCCGTCGGCCACCAGCCGCTGCTGCAGCCGGGCGAACAGTTCGAATACACGAGCGGCACCATGCTGGGCACGCCGCAAGGCTCGATGCACGGTGAATACTTTTGCGTGGCCGAAGATGGTCACCAGTTCGAAGCTTTAATTCCCGAATTCGTGCTGTCGGTGCCGCGCACCCTGCATTAAGGAAACGCCGGGGGCTTGCCCCCTTACTTCAGTTTTTCGGTGGCGTCCTGTTCTTCACTGAGCTGCTTGCGCGCCGGCGGTGCGGGCTTTTTGCCTGAATACATGGTCCACCAGACTATAAATGCCAGCAAGAAGAACGCCACCAGCGCCTCTATCATTAAGATCCACATACGCACTCCTATGTTATTTACCCGCAGCTTAGTATTTACCCGCCGTCTGTTGACACGCGGTAGTCTACCCGTTTCAATCGGCGCCGTCGCGCTTGCTTTATCCGCCTGCACCACGCCACCCGCACCGCCCGCTGCTTCCAGCGGCAAGGCGCCCGCCATCGCGCCGACCGTCGTCAAGCCTGTGCCTGCCAAGCCGGCCGACGCCAAGGATGCCACGGATGTGGCGGCCCCCACCTTCGTGCCCGCCAAGTTTGCCGCCTTGCCTGGCTGGGCCCGCGACGACATGCGTGCCGCCTGGCCCGCCTTCATGGCATCGTGCGGCGTGCTGGTCAAGCGGCCGGACTGGAAAGAGTCGTGCACAATCGCGCGCCAGGTGAATGCGGACAGCGACAAGGCCATCCGCCTGTTTTTCGAGACATTCTTTGTGCCAAATCAAGTGGTGGCCGCCGATGGCGCCAATACTGGCTTGGTGACCGGCTATTACGAACCCTTGCTGCACGGCGCGCGCAAGCGCGGCGGCCCATACCAGACACCGCTGTACAAGGTGCCCGACGACCTGGTTTCGGTGGATTTGTCCGGCGTGTATCCGGAACTGAAAAACATGCGCTTGCGGGGCAAGCTGGTCGGAAAGAAAGTGATACCGTATGCGACCCGCGCCGACATCGAGCGCGCCACGTCCGTCACGGGCAAGGAATTGCTGTGGGTGGATGATGAAGTCGAGGCCTTCTTCCTGCAAGTGCAGGGTTCCGGGCGCGTGCAGCTGACCGATACGCAGGAAACCGTGCGTGTGGCGTATGCGGATCAGAATGGCCACCCGTATAAATCGATCGGCCGCTACCTGGTCGACAAGGGTGAGCTGACCCTGAGCCAGGCGTCCGCGCAGGGCATCAAGGCGTGGATCGCCGGCCACCCCACGCGCAAGGATGAATTGTTCAACGCCAATCCCAGCTATGTCTTCTTCAAGGAAGAGCGCCTGCCCGATCCGAAAGTGGGGCCGAAGGGCGCGCTGGGCGTGCCGCTGACGCCGCAGCGCTCGGTGGCCATCGATTCGCGCTTCCTGCCGCTGGGCGCGCCCGTGTTCCTGTCCACCACGCAAGCCAATAGCGAGATTCCCATGCAGCGCCTGGTGATGGCGCAGGATACGGGCGGCGCCATTCGCGGGCCGATCCGGGTCGATTACTTCTTTGGCTTTGGCGCAGAAGCGGCCGAGAATGCGGGCCGCATGAAGCAGAGCGGCGCCGTGTGGGTGTTGTTGCCGAAACAGGCGCCGGCGCGCTGAATTTCTCGCGCCGCCGGGTAGGCCGTGGCTTAGCGCAGAACCATGACTGGCAGATGGGTATGCGCCAGCACTTTTTGCGTTTCGCTGCCCACGAATAGCTTGTTCAAGCCCTTGCGGCCATGCGAGGCCATCAGGATGATGTCGCAATGGTAGGTCTGCGCCGCATTGACGATTTCATCGTGCGGGCTCGGCGACACGGCCACCACGCCTTCGAAGGGTACGCCGGCGGCGCTTGCCGCTGCGCCGATCTTGTCGATGGCGCGTTGCGACGTTTCCTGCATCTGCTGTTCATACAGGCTGGCGTCGAGCACGATGCCGCCATCGGCCATCGGCGAGAACGGGAAAGGCTGCACCACGCTGATGGCGACCAGCTTGGCCTTGTTCAGTTGGGCGAAGGCGAGGGCGGTCTCGGCGGCTTTGTCGGACAACGGCGAGCCGTCGGTAGGAAATAAGATGGTGTTAAACATAGCGTGCTCCTCAAGTGATGTAAGACAGCTTATGGATTTACATCAATTAAAACCTTGATGTAAATCAAACCTCACAGGCTTTGGCGTGAATAGTGTCGCCAAAGCAATCTTTCAGCAGTGTATGCCCGTTCATCGCATCAGGTGCGCACGCTACGCAGCGGCGTGCCCCACACCATGGCGACGGTCAACATAATGCTGCCTGCCGCGATGCAAGCGAGGCCATTGCGCACGCCAAAGTGTTCCGCTACCCAGCCGGCGGCCAGCGCGCCCAGCGGCGCCGTCGCCACCGTCAGGAAGCGCATGGTGGACGTCATGCGGCCCAGCATGGGATCGGGCGTGACCTTCTGACGCAAGCCCAGGTAGGGAATAAAGAACAGCATCACGCCGCAATCGAAAAAGAACATCAAGATGGCATACGCTACGGCGCTGGCGGCCGCGCTGCCGAACAGCGCGGCGGGTATCGTTGGCGTCAGCGCAAAGCACACGGAGGTGGACGCCAGCCCGATCAGGATCGTGCGTCCGGCGCCGTAGCGGCGCGTCAGCGGCTTGACGATGAAGGCGCTGAGCAAGACGCCGGCGCCACCGAGCATCTGCGTCATGCCCAGCACACCAGGACTCATGCCCAGGTCGCGCGTGGCGAACAGCACCGTCAAAGCCATGCTGGCGTAAAAGAGGAAGTGCCAGATGCCGGCGCCCCAGGCCAGCGCGCGCAGCAGCGGTTCGCGCCAGACGAACAGCAAGCCGTCGGCGATGTCGCGCAAGGCGTGCTTGTCGGATGGTGCGGGACGCGGATCGCGCACGCTCATGGCGCGCAAATTAAAGACGGAAACCAGATAGCCGCAAGCCGTGCACAGGATGGCGACGGGTGCTGACAGCACTTGCACCAGCACGCCGGCCAGGCCGGGGCCGATCAGGCGCGAAGCCGATTCGGTGGCGGCAAATTTCGATTGCGCATCGATCAAGCCGTCGCGGCCCACCAGGAAAGTCAGAAACACTTGCTCGGCGCCGCCACCAACGACGAAGCCCGTGCCGATGATGAACCCCACTATATATAACCATGGCATCGACAGCACGCCGCACCAATAGGCCACGGCCACGCTGGCTAGGGCCAGGCCGGACATGCTTTCGCTGAACAGCATGATCGGGTGCTTGCTGCGCCGGTCCAGCAGCACGCCGACGGGCAAGCCGAACAGGGCGAACGGCAGTGCCTGCAAGGCGACCAGCACGCCCATCTGTTCCGGCGTCGCATGTAGCAATAGTACCGCGCACAGGGGCAGGGCCAGCGAGGTGATCTGGGCGCCGAAGCAATTGAGGCCGTTGCTGAACCACAAGCGGCGGAAATTGACGCTGGCGGCGCTGCCGTCGCCGCGCAGGTAGCTGGCGCAGTACTGAAAGAGGGAGGAGAAAATACGCTGCTCGATAAAGGTGACCGGGTTCACAATAATAGCAGCGCACCCGCCGCGCCGCTGCCGTTAGCCGCTACAATCGTTGCACCGTTCATCGAGAGGAGACACTATGCAATACGAAGACCTGATCATCGACATCCAGGACAAGGTGGCGGTCATCCGCCTGAACCGCCCGAAGGCCTTGAACGCCTTGAACGACAACATGATGAATGAGCTGGGCGACGCCTTGCTGAAGTTCGACGCGGATGACAATATCGGCTGTATCGTGCTCACGGGCAGCGAAAAAGCATTTGCCGCTGGCGCCGATATCGCCGCCATGGCCGATTACACCTACCCGGACACCTTTACCCAGGGCTATATCAGCCGCAACTGGGAACATATCTTGCGCGTGCGCAAACCTGTGGTGGGCGCGGTGGCCGGCTATGCGCTTGGTGGTGGTTGCGAACTGGCCATGATGTGTGATTTTCTGATCGCCGCCGACAGCGCCAAATTTGGCCAGCCGGAAATCAAGGTCGGCGTCACGCCGGGTGCGGGCGGTACGCAGCGTCTGCCGCGCGCCATCGGCAAGGCCAAGGCCATGGACCTGTTGCTGACGGCGCGCACCATCGATGCCGCCGAGGCGGAACGCATCGGCCTCGTGTCGCGCGTGGTGCCTGCTGATAAATTGCTGGAAGAAACCTTGGCTGCCGCCAGGACCATCGCCGCCATGCCGACCTCGGTGGCCATGATGATCAAGGATTGCGTCAACCGCGCTTTTGAAACCACCCTGACCGATGGTGTCGCCTACGAGCGTCGTTTGTTCCAGGCTGCCTTCGGTACGCCTGCTCAAAAAGAAGGCATGCACGCTTTCCTTGAAAAGCGCTTGCCAAACTTCGACGGTCTTTGATATGATTCGCCTCCCCGATGAGACGCACTGGTTTGCGGCACAAAAGGGACGGCCTTCAGAGGCTGGGTAGTAAAAAAGAAGGTTGACGAAATGCTGCAAACGCTTCATACTCTTCCTTCTTCGCAGCTGACAAACACAACGCTTTGTCGATAGCGCGAAAGCAGTAACCGAATACAGTTCTTTAACAATTAACAGTCGATAAGTGTGGGCATTTGATGTAAGTGCAGCGTCAATCTTCGGATTGGCGTCTAACTTAAAATATATCAAATGTTCACAAGAAATAATGAAATAGGCGCTACGAAAGTAGTGGCCTGTCAGTTTTTTGAGTGAGCAAATCTTTTGCAGTGCAAAAGATTTGGATGGTAGTGATGCTGTCCGACCTGTCAGAAATGACATTAAACAGAGATTAAACTGAAGAGTTTGATCCTGGCTCAGATTGAACGCTGGCGGCATGCCTTACACATGCAAGTCGAACGGCAGCACGGAGCTTGCTCTGGTGGCGAGTGGCGAACGGGTGAGTAATATATCGGAACGTACCCTAGAGTGGGGGATAACGTAGCGAAAGTTACGCTAATACCGCATACGATCTAAGGATGAAAGTGGGGGATCGCAAGACCTCATGCTCGTGGAGCGGCCGATATCTGATTAGCTAGTTGGTAGGGTAAAAGCCTACCAAGGCATCGATCAGTAGCTGGTCTGAGAGGACGACCAGCCACACTGGAACTGAGACACGGTCCAGACTCCTACGGGAGGCAGCAGTGGGGAATTTTGGACAATGGGCGAAAGCCTGATCCAGCAATGCCGCGTGAGTGAAGAAGGCCTTCGGGTTGTAAAGCTCTTTTGTCAGGGAAGAAACGGTGAGAGCTAATATCTCTTGCTAATGACGGTACCTGAAGAATAAGCACCGGCTAACTACGTGCCAGCAGCCGCGGTAATACGTAGGGTGCAAGCGTTAATCGGAATTACTGGGCGTAAAGCGTGCGCAGGCGGTTTTGTAAGTCTGATGTGAAATCCCCGGGCTCAACCTGGGAATTGCATTGGAGACTGCAAGGCTAGAATCTGGCAGAGGGGGGTAGAATTCCACGTGTAGCAGTGAAATGCGTAGATATGTGGAGGAACACCGATGGCGAAGGCAGCCCCCTGGGTCAAGATTGACGCTCATGCACGAAAGCGTGGGGAGCAAACAGGATTAGATACCCTGGTAGTCCACGCCCTAAACGATGTCTACTAGTTGTCGGGTCTTAATTGACTTGGTAACGCAGCTAACGCGTGAAGTAGACCGCCTGGGGAGTACGGTCGCAAGATTAAAACTCAAAGGAATTGACGGGGACCCGCACAAGCGGTGGATGATGTGGATTAATTCGATGCAACGCGAAAAACCTTACCTACCCTTGACATGGCTGGAATCCTCGAGAGATTGAGGAGTGCTCGAAAGAGAACCAGTACACAGGTGCTGCATGGCTGTCGTCAGCTCGTGTCGTGAGATGTTGGGTTAAGTCCCGCAACGAGCGCAACCCTTGTCATTAGTTGCTACGAAAGGGCACTCTAATGAGACTGCCGGTGACAAACCGGAGGAAGGTGGGGATGACGTCAAGTCCTCATGGCCCTTATGGGTAGGGCTTCACACGTCATACAATGGTACATACAGAGCGCCGCCAACCCGCGAGGGGGAGCTAATCGCAGAAAGTGTATCGTAGTCCGGATTGTAGTCTGCAACTCGACTGCATGAAGTTGGAATCGCTAGTAATCGCGGATCAGCATGTCGCGGTGAATACGTTCCCGGGTCTTGTACACACCGCCCGTCACACCATGGGAGCGGGTTTTACCAGAAGTAGGTAGCTTAACCGTAAGGAGGGCGCTTACCACGGTAGGATTCGTGACTGGGGTGAAGTCGTAACAAGGTAGCCGTATCGGAAGGTGCGGCTGGATCACCTCCTTTCTAGAGTTTGCACGAATCAGCAATGATTCACGCATCAAATGTTCACACTTATCGGCTGTTTAATTAAGAAGAAACAGTAGTCGTAGTAGTTCCGCGTTGGGGCTGTAGCTCAGCTGGTTAGAGCACCGTGTTGATAACGCGGGGGTCGTTGGTTCGAGTCCAACCAGCCCTACCAGCTAATTAGTAAAATCTCAGGGGGATTAGCTCAGCTGGGAGAGCACCTGCTTTGCAAGCAGGGGGTCGTCGGTTCGATCCCGTCATCCTCCACCACGTTTTACTCGAAAGTACAAATGTAAGCCTGTGGGTTTAGATTTGATCTTTTAGCGATCAAAGCTGTTTCGTTCTTTAACAATCTGGAAGAAGTAAAGATTATTTATTGATCGGTTTGCCGTAAAAAGTAAATCGATGGGTAATGATTGTATGTATCAACAAACAAGCAACAACGTTGTACTTTCTTATCCCTGTAGCGCTCTTTGATTATTTAGGTAATCAGAGGCTAACGTTATAGGGACAAGCGAATAAGTGCACATGGTGGATGCCTTGGCGATTACAGGCGATGAAGGACGTAGTAGCTTGCGATAAGCTGCGGGGAGTGAGCAAACACACTTTGATCCGCAGATTTCCGAATGGGGCAACCCACCCTTTTAGGGTATTGCATACTGAATACATAGGTATGCAAGGCGAACGCGGCGAACTGAAACATCTAAGTAGCTGCAGGAAAAGAAATCAACCGAGATTCCCAAAGTAGCGGCGAGCGAAATGGGAAGAGCCTGTACGTGATAGTCGGACCGATAACAGAATCCTCTGGAAATAGGAGCCATAGTGGGTGATAGCCCCGTATGTGAAATCGGACCGGTGATACTAAGCGTACGACAAGTAGGGCGGGACACGTGACATCCTGTCTGAATATGGGGGGACCATCCTCCAAGGCTAAATACTCGTAATCGACCGATAGTGAACCAGTACCGTGAGGGAAAGGCGAAAAGAACCCCGGAAGGGGAGTGAAATAGATCCTGAAACCGTGTGCATACAAACAGTAGGAGCGGACTTGTTCCGTGACTGCGTACCTTTTGTATAATGGGTCAGCGACTTACATTCAGTGGCAAGGTTAACCGCATAGGGAAGCCGTAGAGAAATCGAGTCCGAATAGGGCGATCAGTCGCTGGGTGTAGACCCGAAACCAAGTGATCTACTCATGGCCAGGATGAAGGTGCGGTAACACGCCCTGGAGGTCCGAACCCACTAATGTTGAAAAATTAGGGGATGAGCTGTGGGTAGGGGTGAAAGGCTAAACAAACTTGGAAATAGCTGGTTCTCTCCGAAAACTATTTAGGTAGTGCCTCAAGTATCACCATCGGGGGTAGAGCACTGTTATGGCTAGGGGGTCATTGCGACTTACCAAACCATTGCAAACTCCGAATACCGATGAGTGCGAGCTTGGGAGACAGACGTCGGGTGCTAACGTCCGGCGTCAAGAGGGAAACAACCCAGACCGCCAGCTAAGGTCCCAAAGATTGGCTAAGTGGAAAACGAAGTGGGAAGGCTAAAACAGTCAGGATGTTGGCTTAGAAGCAGCCATCATTTAAAGAAAGCGTAATAGCTCACTGATCGAGTCGTCCTGCGCGGAAGATGTAACGGGGCTAAGCCAGTCACCGAAGCTGCGGATATATAGCAATATATATGGTAGGAGAGCGTTCTGTAAGCCTGCGAAGGTGTCTTGTAAAGGATGCTGGAGGTATCAGAAGTGCGAATGCTGACATGAGTAGCGATAATGGGGGTGAAAAGCCTCCACGCCGTAAGCCCAAGGTTTCCTGTTCAACGTTCATCGGAGCAGGGTGAGTCGGCCCCTAAGGCGAGGCAGAGATGCGTAGCTGATGGGAAGCAGGTTAATATTCCTGCACCGTCGTATGATGCGATGGGGGGACGGATCGCGGAAGGTTGTCCAACTGTTGGAATAGTTGGTTTTTGGCTCATAGAAGGTACTTAGGCAAATCCGGGTACGGAATTCAAGGGGTTGAGACGAGTGAACTTGTTCACGAAGCAATCGGAAGTGGTTCCAAGAAAAGCCTCTAAGCTTCAGTCATACGAGACCGTACCGCAAACCGACACAGGTGGGCGAGATGAGTATTCTAAGGCGCTTGAGAGAACTCGGGAGAAGGAACTCGGCAAATTGGTACCGTAACTTCGGGAAAAGGTACGCCCCGGTAGCTTGACCACTTTACTGTGGAAGGGTGAAAGGGTTGCAATAAACTGGTGGCTGCGACTGTTTAATAAAAACACAGCACTCTGCAAACACGAAAGTGGACGTATAGGGTGTGACGCCTGCCCGGTGCTGGAAGATTAAATGATGGGGTGCAAGCTCTTGATTGAAGTCCCAGTAAACGGCGGCCGTAACTATAACGGTCCTAAGGTAGCGAAATTCCTTGTCGGGTAAGTTCCGACCTGCACGAATGGCGTAACGATGGCCACACTGTCTCCTCCCGAGACTCAGCGAAGTTGAAATGTTTGTGATGATGCAATCTACCCGCGGCTAGACGGAAAGACCCCATGAACCTTTACTGTAGCTTTGCATTGGACTTTGAACCAATCTGTGTAGGATAGGTGGGAGGCTTTGAAGCGGGGACGCTAGTTCTCGTGGAGCCAACCTTGAAATACCACCCTGGTTTGTTTGAGGTTCTAACCTTGGTCCGTTATCCGGATCGGGGACAGTGCATGGTAGGCAGTTTGACTGGGGCGGTCTCCTCCTAAAGTGTAACGGAGGAGTTCGAAGGTACGCTAGATACGGTCGGACATCGTGTTGATAGTGCAATGGCATAAGCGTGCTTAACTGCGAGACTGACAAGTCGAGCAGGTACGAAAGTAGGACATAGTGATCCGGTGGTTCTGTATGGAAGGGCCATCGCTCAACGGATAAAAGGTACTCTGGGGATAACAGGCTGATTCCTCCCAAGAGTTCATATCGACGGGGGAGTTTGGCACCTCGATGTCGGCTCATCACATCCTGGGGCTGTAGCCGGTCCCAAGGGTATGGCTGTTCGCCATTTAAAGTGGTACGTGAGCTGGGTTTAAAACGTCGTGAGACAGTTTGGTCCCTATCTGCCGTGGGCGTTGGAAATTTGAAGGGGGCTGCTCCTAGTACGAGAGGACCGGAGTGGACGAACCTCTGGTGTACCGGTTGTCACGCCAGTGGCATTGCCGGGTAGCTAAGTTCGGAAGAGATAACCGCTGAAAGCATCTAAGCGGGAAACTTGCCTTGAGATGAGATTTCCCAGAGCCTTGAGCTCTTTGAAGGGTCGTTCGAGACCAGGACGTTGATAGGCTGGGTGTGGAAGTGCAGTAATGCATTAAGCTAACCAGTACTAATTGCCCGTACGGCTTGTCCCTATAACCTTAGCAGGTACAGAGGATAAGACGGTACAACGTTGCGTGTGTGTTGATACTACTATTCATTACCCCAATCTTTGCTTCTTCCAGATTCAGGCTTTGTCGCTCCATTGAGGACAAACGCCAGTACAAGTTATGCCTGATGACCATAGCAAGTTGGTCCCACCCCTTCCCATCCCGAACAGGACCGTGAAACAACTTTGCGCCGATGATAGTGCTGCAACCAGTGTGAAAGTAGGTTATCGTCAGGCTTGTTATTCGCAGTAGAAAAAAACCCGATCAGCAATGGTCGGGTTTTTTTCGTCTGATGGTTTTATCGCGATAAAAGCCCACTTTTAGTCCCATTTCCAGGCAAATTGCTATATAATTCGCCTCCTCAGATCAGATGGTTTGCTGCCCCGTTGGGAGCAGGCTGTTGAAAAAGTTATGCCTGATGACCATAGCAAGTTGGTCCCACCCCTTCCCATCCCGAACAGGACCGTGAAACAACTTTGCGCCGATGATAGTGCTGCAACCAGTGTGAAAGTAGGTTATCGTCAGGCTTGTTATATAAAAAAACCCCGCTAGATGCGGGGTTTTTTTTCGTCTGCGGCGTTCATCGGATCAGATGCCCCAGGTGATGCTTTCATTTTCCGCCTTGGCCAAGCGCAGCATTTCCATCAGGGGATAGGCGCGCTGCGAAAAATGCACTTTTTGCGCGCGCGCATGGGCGCCCGTTTCGCCATCTTCCAGGGTTTCCGGGGTATGCGCATCGTGTTCGATGTCATTTTCCGGATGCAATTTGCTTTCCGCGACTTCTTTTTCCAACAGGGCCAGGGCATCGCCCGCTTCAGCTGGCGTGATGACGCCGCGCGTGGGGTTCTTGTGCAGGATGTCGAGGATGCGCTGGGCATGTTCCTGGTACATCAGCACTTCTGGGGAGGATTTGGATTTGAATGAGATCAACATAAGCGCTTTCTGAAACTTGTTGTTAGTGTCGAAACAATATCACGACTTGAAATGTCGCACAGGCCGTCCGTTTGCCCGGATTGCATATTTGCAAGCCGGATAGGGCCATCTGTTGGACAACGCACGTATTTACAAGAGCTTGCTTGCCGCGACAACACCCCTTTTAAGCGAGCGTTAAGTCTCAATCCAGTTTCACCGAGTCCATGAACGTGTCGATGGTGTCACGCGACAGCTTGCTTTCTTCACCGACAATGATGATCTGGAAGATGCGTTTGTCCTGCGCCACAAAACGCCCGACCAGCAGGACGGGCTTGCCTTGCTGCATCCCCGTCGCTTCGATGCTGAGCGAGCTGCGCTGGTGCATTCCGGCCGCCGTGCTGCTGGCAGCCGACGCCGATTTTTCGCTGCGCACGTTGCCGTTGATATTTTTCAACAGCGCCGTCTGCATGGCGGGCAGGGCCGCTTGCGCCTGTTCTGCGCTGTCGAGCACGGCGCTGCCGATGGCGAAGGTATTGCCATCGACCTCGCTGGCCGTCATGGTCAGGCTGACTTTCTTGCCATCGAGATCAATCTCGCGTGTCAGCACGGCCGGCTTGCCTGGAAACAAGGCCGTGAACTGGGCGTCGGGGCTGCGATAGTCGCGCCAGTCGAATTTCGGACTGCAGGCGGACAGGATGCTGGCAGCCGCGAGCGTCGCCAGGAAGAGGGCCAGTGATGTTTTTTTCATCAGCAGATGGTAGCAGCGCCGCCACTCACGCGCAATCGCGCGCGCGTGGCGTTCACTGGCCGCCTTATATTTCACGCAGCACGCGCCGGTACTGGATCGCTTCGGCGACATGCGGCTGCGCGATGGCGGGGCTGCCGGCCAGGTCCGCGATGCTGCGCGCCACGCGCAATACCCTGTGGTAGGTGCGCGCGGACCAGTGCAATCGCGTCATGGCGCCATGCAGCAACTGTTCGCCATGCGTTTCCAAGCGACAATGCTGTTCGATTTCCGTGTTGCTCAGCCGTTGGTTCGCTTTTCCCTGGCGTGCCAGCTGCAAGGCATAGGCTGCCGCTACCCTGGTGGCGATGGCTTGCGTACTTTCGCCGGCGCGGGCATGCCGCCCCAGCGCCGCCGGCGGCATGGCGGCCACTTCAATTTGCAGGTCGATGCGGTCGAGCAGCGGGCCGGACAGGCGATTGTGATAGCGCAACACGGCGTCTGGCGTGCAACGGCAACGGCCGGAGGCGTGGCCCAGATAGCCGCACGGACAGGGATTCATGGCGGCGATCAATTGAAAACGGGCAGGAAACTCGGCCTGGCGGGCCGCGCGTGAAATGCTGATCACGCCCGATTCCATGGGCTGGCGCAGCACATCGAGCACCCGGCGCTGGAATTCGGCAATTTCATCGAGAAACAGCACGCCACAGTGGGCCAGCGAGATTTCTCCCGGACGCGGCACGTTGCCGCCGCCCACCAGGGCCACGCCGGACGCGGTGTGATGCGGGGCACGATAGGGGCGGCGTTTCCAGTGCTCCACCTTGAAGTGGCCGCCCAGGGAGTGCACGGCAGCCGATTCCAGCGCCTCTTCATCGCTCATGGGCGGCAGCACGCCGGGAAAGCGGCTGGCCAGCATGGTCTTGCCTGCGCCCGGCGGTCCCACCATCAGGACATTGTGACCGCCCGCTGCGGCCACTTCCAGTGCGCGTCGCGCCTGTTGCTGCCCTTGCACGTCGGCAAAGTCGGGATAGGGAAAAGCGTGCGCTGCCAACACGGGCTGGTGGCGTTGCAAGGCCGTCTGGTTGGCGTGCGCGGCAAAATGCGCGCAGACCTCGAGCAGGCTGTGGGCGGGATAGATGCAGGCATCGCTGACGAGAGCGGCCTCGTCCGCGTTCGCCTGCGGCAGGATGAAGGCGCGTGGCGCACCCGGCTGGCTGCGCTGCATGGCAAAGGTCATGGCCAGGGCGCCGCGGATGGGACGCAACTGGCCTGACAGCGACAGTTCACCCGCGAATTCATAGTGATGTAATTGGTCGCCCTGCAACTGGCCAGAGGCGGCCAGAATGCCCAGCGCAATGGGCAGGTCGAAGCGGCCCGATTCCTTGGGCAAGTCTGCCGGCGCCAGATTGGCCGTGATGCGCCGCGCCGGCATCTCAAAGCCGCAGTTTTGTAACGCGGCACGCACGCGGTCGCGCGACTCCTTCACTTCCGTATCCGGCAGGCCGACAATCGTAAACGAAGGCAAGCCATTGGCAAGGTGGACTTCGACACTTACCTCGGGCGCCTCCATGCCGGCCAGGGCGCGGCTTTTCAGGACGGCCAGGCTCATCAGACTCCCCTGTAGCGCGGACGCGGGCAGGATCAGTCTAGCGCTTGAAAAAGGGGGAGGCTTGAGGTATGCCAGCAAGGTCGCCGATTACGGCGCCCTGCGTGCAGCAGCGGTTCAGGCTTTTGGATCGTTCAGGTGCGTTTCCAGTTCGATCAGGCGCAATTCCAGTGCGTCCAGTTTGGCGCGCGTCTTGGCCAGCACTTGCGCCTGGATATCGAATTCTTCGCGCGTGACGAGATCGAGGCGGGCGAAGCCCTGGGTCATCATCGACTTCACGTTTTTCTCGATATCCTTGGCCGGCGAGTTTTCGATGGCTTGATGGATCTTGCCTTGCAAGTCGTTAAAGAAGGTATTCATGTCCATGGTCAGTCCTTTTATGGTGCGGCCTGTGCATCGCACCATTGCGGTGCACAGCGGCGTTAATCTGGTGCGAAACTGGGCAAATTCACAATGCTTCAGCAGCCCGTACCCGCATGCCCAGAGGCTTGCAGGGTATGTATGGGCGGAAACGCACCTGTCAAGGTGGCAAGAGAGCTGGCACGTATTCTGCTAAAGAAGGTATGAACGCTTTGTGATCTCCAGCCAAGATTTTAAACCTCAACCGCTTTAAAAGTTCAATAAAAGGGAATCGCCATGAAGAATCTGTCCAAGAACATGACTTTAGCTGCAGCGTTGACGCTGGCCATGACCGCCGTGTGCGGTAGCGCCATGGCCCAGGATGCAGTGGCGGCGCCTGCTGCGGCCGAAGTCGTACCTGATAACGTGGTGAGCTACAACGTGGCGCTGACCAGCGACTACCGTTACCGCGGCATCTCGCAAAGCCGCTTGAACCCGGCCATCAGCGGCGGTGCCGACTATACCCATAACCCGACGGGCCTGTATGTGGGCACCTGGCTGTCGAGCATCAAATGGATCAAGGACGGCGGCGGCGATACGAATCTGGAATGGGATATCTACGGCGGCAAGCGGGGCGAGATCAGCAAGGATTTTACCTATGACGTGGGCGGCCTGTACTATTTCTATCCCTCGAATGGACTGAGCACCAATGCCAACACGTTCGAGCTGTACGGCCAGCTCGGCTATGGCCCGATGTATATCAAATACTCGCATTCGACCACCAATCTGTTCGGTGTTGCCGACAGCAAGAACAGCGGCTACCTCGACGTGGGCGCCAACGTCGAGGTGCATGATGGCTACATGCTGAACCTGCATGTGGGCCGTCAGAAGGTCGAGCACAACGATTCCCTCAGCTACAGCGATTACAAGATCGGCGTGACCAAGGACTTTGGCATGGCGACCGTTTCCCTGGCGGCCGTCAAGGCCAATATCGTGTCTGTGGCACCGAATGGCAAGAATCTGGCGAAATCCGGTCTCGTGCTGACCGTGTCCAAAACCTTTTAAGCGAGACTGCCATGAAAATGATTACTGCAATCATTAAACCGTTCAAACTGGACGAAGTACGCGAAGCTTTGTCGGCTATCAATGTGCAAGGCATTACCGTCACGGAAGTCAAGGGTTTCGGCCGCCAGAAAGGTCACACGGAACTCTACCGTGGCGCCGAGTATGTCGTTGATTTCTTGCCAAAGACCAAGATTGAAGCGGCCGTCGATGACGCCATTGTCGACCAGGCCATCGAAGCGATCGAAGGCGCCGCGCGTACCGGTAAAATCGGTGATGGCAAGATTTTCGTCTACAACCTGGAACAGGTCATCCGCATCCGTACCGGTGAAACCGGCAACGAAGCGCTCTAAGGGGAATATTGATGCATAAAAATATAACAAAATTGCTAGCTGGGATAGCCTGCCTGTGTGCGTTTGGCATTGCCACGCCGAGCTTTGCCGATGCACCTGCCAAGACGGAGGCGGCCACGACCACGGCCGTTGCCGCCCCCGCCGTCACGCCGGTGCCTGACGCAACAGCACCGGCTGCTGCCGCTCCGGCCCCGGCCGCTGCTGCGCCAGCCACCGCACCCGTCGCCAACAAGGGTGACACCAGTTTCATGATGATCAGCACCTTGCTGGTGATCTTGATGACGATCCCGGGCCTGGCCCTGTTCTACGGCGGCCTGGTGCGCTCCAAGAACATGCTGTCGGTGCTGATGCAAGTGTTCATGGTGTTCGCGCTGGTCATCGTGCTATGGTGTATTTATGGCTACTCGATCGCCTTCACGGAAAAAACCGCCTTCTTCGGTGGCTTCGACCGCTTGTTCCTGAACGGCATCTGGGATCCGGCCAAGGGCACGTTTGCCGCCGCCGCCACCTTCAGCAAGGGCGTCGTCATTCCCGAGTTCGTCTTCGTTGCTTTCCAGGGCACGTTTGCCGCCATCACCTGCGCACTGATCGTCGGTGCCTTTGCCGAGCGCGCCAAGTTTTCCGCCGTGCTGGCGTTCGTCGTGCTGTGGTTCACGTTCGCCTACCTGCCAGCGGCCCACATGGTGTGGTTCTGGACCGGTCCTGACCTGATCACCAACGCCGCCACCTCGGCCAGCGAAGCCCTGAAAGCTGGCTGGATCTGGCAAAAAGGCGCGCTGGACTTCGCCGGCGGCACCGTGGTGCACATCAACGCCGCCGTTGCCGGCCTGGTGGGCGCCATCATGATCGGCAAGCGCGTCGGCTACGGCCGCGAATCGATGGCACCGCACTCGCTGACGATGACCATGATCGGCGCGTCGCTGCTGTGGGTGGGCTGGTTCGGTTTCAATGCCGGTTCCTCGATGGAAGCGGGCGACGTGGCGGCCTTGGCCTTTGTCAACACCTTGCTGGCAACGGCTGCCGCCACCCTGTCGTGGGTGTTTGGCGAATGGATTTCCAAGGGCAAGCCTTCCATGCTGGGTGGCGCGTCCGGCGCCGTGGCCGGCCTGGTGGCGATCACCCCGGCGGCCGGCTTTGTCGGCCCGATGGGCGGCCTGGTTATCGGCTTGCTGGCCGGTGTCGTCTGCCTGTGGGGCGTAAATGGCCTGAAACGCCTGATCGGCGCCGATGATTCGCTCGACGTGTTCGGCGTGCATGGCGTGGGCGGTATCCTCGGTGCCTTGCTGACGGGTGTGTTTGCTGCACCACAACTGGGCGGCCAGGGCATCTTCGACTATGTCACCAACAAGATGTCGGCAGATCCGTACTCGATCGGCCACCAGGTGTGGGTGCAAGCGCAAGCGGTCGGCACCACCATCCTCTGGTCGGCCATCGTTTCCGTCATCGCCTATAAACTGGTCGACATCGTCATCGGCCTGCGCGTACCGGAAGAAGAAGAGCGCGAAGGCCTCGATATCACGAGCCACGGCGAGCAAGCGTACCATGGCTAAATAGCAATTATCTGGCATGCCAGCGCCCCGGCGCGGCATGTCCGGCCGGAAAAGGCGCCTCATTGAGGTGCCTTTTTTTCGTTGTGGGAATGTAAAAGGTCTTTAAAACAAGGCTTTTGCCCCGATTTGGGGTACTTACACGGTAATATAGTCGGCAGTTCTGTGTGCTTTTTTGAATACTGCACATAATTTAAGGATGTAACTATGGTTCCCCATCTCGTCACGGCCCTGACCGGACCGCTGCTCGACCTCGAAAAAAAGATTCTGGCCGCGACGCCGGCCATTGAGCGCTGGTTTCGCATGGAATGGCAAGAGCACACGCCGCCTTTCTATTGCTCGGTAGACTTGCGCAACGCCGGCTACAAGCTGGCGCCCGTCGATACCAATCTGTTTCCAGGCGGTTTTCACAACCTGGCCACGGAAATGCTGCCCTTGTCCGTGCAGGCGGCCATGGCCGCCATCGACAAGTATTGCCCGGACGCCCGCAACCTGCTGATGGTGCCGGAATTGCACAATACCACGCCGCAATACCTGCAAAACGTGGCGCGCTTGATGCAGATCTTCCGCCAGACGGGCTTGCACGTGCGCCTGGGTTCGTGGTCGCCCGAGATCACCCAGCCGACACCCTTGGCGTTGCCAGATGGCAACATGCTGGTGATCGAGCCGCTCGTGCGCCTGAACAATGGGCGCCGCCTGGGCTTGAAGGATTTCGACCCGTGCACGATTTTGCTGAACAACGACTTGTCGGACGGCATCCCCGATATCTTGCAAAATATTCACGAGCAAAGCCTGCTGCCGCCCTTGCACGCGGGCTGGGCCTTGCGCCGCAAGAGCAATCACTACACGGCCTACGATGAAGTGGTGAAGAAATTCGGCAAGATGATCGATGTCGACCCGTGGATGCTCAATCCCTTCCACGCCAAGTGCAGCGACGTCAATTTCCAGGAAGGCGAGGGCGAAGATGCGCTGGCCGCCAGCGTCGACGTGCTGCTGGCCAAGATCCGCAAGAAATACAAGGAATACGGCATCAAGGAAAAGCCGTTTGTCATCGTCAAGCCCGACGCGGGCACGTATGGCGCGGGCATCATGACGGTGCGCGACGCCAGCGAAGTGCGCGACCTGTCGCGCAAGCAGCGCGAAAAAATGTCCATCGTCAAGGATGGCCAACTGGTGACCGACGTGATCATCCAGGAAGGTGTGCCGACTTTTGAAAGCATCAAGGACGCCGTGGCCGAACCGGTCGTCTACATGATCGACCGCTACGTGGTGGGCGGTTTCTACCGCGTGCACGCGGAGCGGGGCGTGGACCAGAACCTGAACGCGCCCGGTTCGCAGTACGTGCCGCTGGCATTTGCCCAGCAGCATGCCGTACCGGACTTGAAGGCCAAGCCAGGCACGGCCGCGCCGAACCGCTTCTATGTGTATGGCGTGGTGGCGCGCCTGGCCTTGCTGGCCGCGTCGCTGGAAATGGAGCGTACGGACCCGAATCCCGAGGTGTATTGATCCATCAAGGAGACTTGCCGGGCGCGGTGACTACCGCGCCTGGCGATCTCGGCTAGAATCAAGCATTCCTTATCCAGGTTCCCCGATTGGACGCACCATGAAAATTGCATTCCTTGCCGACCCGCTGGCAGGCTTCAAGACTTACAAAGATTCCACCTTCGCCATGATGCGCGAGGCGGCCAAACGCGGCCATGCCGTGTATGCCTTCGAACAGAAGGACATGGCGCTGGAAGAGGGCATCGTCACGGCACGGGTACAGCACATCGAGCTGACGGGCGACGAACATGACTGGTACAAGGTCGTCTCCACCGAAGAAGTGCGCCTGTCGACCCTGGACGCCATCATCGAGCGCAAGGACCCGCCGTTCGACATGGAATACGTGTACGGCACGTATCTGCTGGAACTGGCGGAAAAGCAGGGCGCTTGCGTCTTCAACAAGCCGTCGGCCATCCGCGACAACAATGAAAAGCTGGCCATTGCGCAGTTTTCCGAATTCACTTCGCCGACCCTGGTGACGTCGAACGAAGCGCGCCTGCGCGCCTTCCACGCCAAGCACCAGGACGTCATCTTCAAGCCGCTCGACGGCATGGGTGGCACGGGCATCTTCCGCGTCAAGGCAGATGGCCTGAACCTGGGCGCCATCATCGAGACTCTCAGCGAGAACGGCGCGCAAACCATCATGGCGCAGCGGTTTATTCCCGACATCGACAAGGGCGACAAGCGCATCCTCGTCATCGGCGGCAAGCCGGTGCCGTTTTCGCTGGCGCGCATCCCGCAGGCGGGCGAAGTACGGGGCAACCTGGCCGCCGGCGGCACGGGCGTGGCGCAGCCCTTGACGGCGCGCGACCTGGAAATCGCTGAAAAGCTGGGCCCTATCCTGGCCGCGCGTGGCCTGATGCTGGTAGGATTGGACGTGATCGGCGACTATCTGACGGAAGTCAATGTCACCAGCCCGACCTGCTTCCAGGAAATCATGCAGCAGACGGGTTTTGACGTGGCGGCCATGTTTGTCGACGCCGTCGAGCATGGCGTTGCGCAAGCGCAGCAGCGCTAGAAGGTGAAATGACTATGGTAGGGATTTTGCTCATGACACATGCACCGCTGGGACAGGCCTTCATCGCCGCCTGCGCGCATGTGTTTCGGGGGCCAACGGAACGGTTTGAAGCCATCGACGTCGTCGCCGACCAGGATCTGGCCGAGGTGCAGAAGCTGGCGTCGGACGCCATCTGCCGCCTCGACGACGGCTCCGGCGTGCTGGTGATTACCGACGTGAAGGGCGGCACGCCGTCGAACTGCTGCAACAAGCTGGCCGATGCGGGCCGCGTGGAAGTCATCGCCGGCATCAGCCTGCCGATGCTGCTGCGCGCCATCACATATCGTCGTGACACGCTCGATGTGGTGGTGGAGATGGCACTGGCCGGTGCGCAAAGCGGCGCCGTGCGCGTCGATAACCGCATCCGCGTGGGAGAATAAGGAAGTGCATGGCCGCCGCCCTGAAGGCGGCGGGTTTTATAGGCCAAGATTGTCATCAGCGTAGTGCATTCAGGGATAGAGACCATACAAAAATGATTCAAAGAGAACTCGAAATCATCAACAAGCTGGGATTGCACGCACGCGCCTCCGCCAAATTTACCCAGCTCGCCGCCAAGTTCAAGAGCGACGTCTGGCTGACCCGCAACGCGCGCCGCATCAACGCCAAGTCCATCATGGGCGTGATGATGCTGGCCGCCGGCAAGGGCGCGAAAGTGACTCTGGAAGCCGAGGGCGATGATGAGCTGGCATGTGTCGATGCGCTCACCTCCCTGATTAATGACAGGTTTGGCGAAGGCGAGTAATGCCCGCCGAACGCAGCCGCAGCCGCATTCCGACAGGTCACCCCATGGCATCTTTCACGCTCCACGGCATCCCGGTCTCCCGCGGCATCGCCATTGGCCGCGCGCATCTGCTGGCGCCGGCCGCCCTTGACGTCAAACACTACCTGGTCGCCCAGGAACAGATCGAAGCGGAAGTCCAGCGTTTGCAAAACGCCATCGCCGCCGTCCACAAGGAATTGCAAACCCTGTGGAACGAGCTGCCGAAGGACGCCCCCACGGAACTGGGCGCGTTCATCGACGTGCATGCGCTGATCCTGTCGGACCCGATGATCGCCGAAGCGCCGCTCGACATCATCCGCTCGCGCCACTACAACGCCGAATGGGCGCTGTTGACGCAAATTGATGAATTATCGGCCCAGTTCGACGAAATCGAAGACCCGTATTTGCGCGAACGCAAGGCCGATATCCAGCAGGTGGCCGAACGCGTGCTGAAGGTCTTGCTGGGCACGGAACAGCTGCTGCCGAAAGCGGCGGCCAACGATGAATTGCTGGCGCAGATGATCGTCGTCGCCCACGATATTTCACCGGCCGACATGCTGCAGTTCCGCGACCGCTCCTTCATCGGCTTCATCACCGACGTGGGCGGGCAGAACTCGCACACGGCCATCGTCGCGCGCAGCCTCGATATCCCGGCCGCCGTCGGCATGTCGCAGGCGTCGATGCTGATCGACCAGGACGACTGGCTGATCATCGACGGCGATGCCGGCGTCGTCATCGCCAACCCCAGTGCGCTGGTGCTGGAGCAGTACCGCGAGCGTCAGGTGGCCATGCAGCGCGCGCGCAAGAAGCTGGGCAAGCTGAAAAAGACGCCGGCCGTGACCAAGTGCGGCACGCCCGTCACCCTGCTGGCGAATATCGAGTTGCCCGAGGATTGTCCGTTTGCCCTGGAATCGGGCGCCAGCGGCGTGGGCCTGTTCCGCTCCGAATTCCTGTTCATGGGCCGCGCCCACAAGATACCCACCGAGGACGAGCAATTCGAGGCTTACCGCAACACGGTGCAATCGATGAAAGGGCGCGTGGTGACCATCCGCACACTCGACATCGGCGCCGACAAGCCGCTCGACCAGGCCGACCATACGGCCTTGAATCCCGCGCTGGGTCTGCGCGCCATCCGCTATTGCCTGGCCGAACCGCAATTGTTCCTGACGCAGCTGCGGGCCATCCTGCGCGCCTCCGCCTTCGGCAAGGTGCGCATCCTGATCCCCATGCTGGCGCATGCCTTCGAGATCGACCAGTCGCTGGCCATGATCGCGCAAGCGAAGGCCAGCCTGCGCGAAGAGGGCGTCAAGTTTGACGACGAGGTCGAGGTGGGCGCCATGATCGAGATTCCCGCCGCCGCGCTGGCCTTGCCCATGTTCGTCAAGCGCATGGATTTCCTGTCGATCGGCACGAATGACCTGATCCAGTACACCTTGGCCATCGACCGCGTCGACTACGAAGTGGCGCATTTGTACAATCCGCTGCACCCGGCCGTGCTGCAACTGATCTCCATGACGATCGCCGCCGGCCACAAGGCGGGCATCGACGTGGCCGTCTGCGGCGAAATGGCGGGCGACGTGAAGCTTACGCGCTTGCTGCTGGGCATGGGGCTGCGCGAGTTTTCCATGCATCCGGCGCAACTATTGGCGGTCAAGCAAGAGATCCTCAACAGCGACCTGGGCCTGATTGCGCCACAAATGCGCAAAATTATGCGTTCCATGGAACCAAATGTGATCGCGGAAGCCGTACAACAGTTGCAGCTCATGTAAACTGTCACCCTATCGGCATCAGGACACGTCGCGCGCGGCAAGATGTGTCCTGATGCTAAAGTTGCAGCACCTATCATCGCGGTGCTGCATCGACTATGGCCCGTGGGGCCAACCTCCTTTTATAAACCGACACACATGTCATCCATTGGAATCGTTTCGCCGCAAACCATGTATTTTGCGCAACCCTTGCAGCTGCAAAGCGGAGCATCGCTGCAAGACTATATGTTGATGTATGAAACCTACGGCACCCTGAACGCCGACAAATCGAACGCGGTGCTGGTCTGCCACGCCCTGAACGCCTCGCACCACGTGGCCGGCGTCTACGCGGACGAACCGAAAAGCACGGGCTGGTGGGACAATATGGTTGGTCCCGGCAAGCCGCTCGACACCAACAAATTCTTCGTCATCGGCGTCAACAACCTGGGTTCCTGCTTCGGTTCGACGGGCCCCATGCACACCAATCCCGCCACCGGCAAGCCGTATGGCGCCTCCTTCCCCGTCGTCACGGTGGAAGACTGGGTCAGCGCGCAGGCGCGCCTGGCCGATGAACTGGGCGTCAAGCAGTTCGCCGCCGTGATGGGCGGATCGCTGGGCGGCATGCAGGCGCTGGCGTGGAGCATCATGTTCCCCGAGCGCCTGCGCCACTGCGTGGTAATCGCCTCGACGGCCAAGCTGTCGGCGCAGAATATCGCCTTCAATGACGTGGCGCGCCAGGCCATCCTGTCCGATCCCGATTACCATGGCGGCGATTTCTATGCCCATGGCGTGGTGCCGAAGAACGGCTTGCGCGTGGCGCGCATGGTGGGCCACATCACGTATCTGTCGAACGATGACATGGCCGAGAAATTTGGCCGCAAGCTGCGCGACGCGGCGCAGACGGGCGACTACAAATTCGGCTTCGGCATCGACTTCGAGATCGAATCGTATCTGCGCTACCAGGGCGACAAGTTTTCCGAATACTTCGACGCCAACACGTATTTATTGATTACCAAGGCGCTCGACTATTTCGATCCAGCGCGCGCGCATGGCGGCGACCTGGCCAAGGCCCTGTCGGGCACGAAGGCCAAGTTCTTCCTCGCCTCGTTTTCCACCGACTGGCGCTTTTCGCCCGAGCGCAGCCGCGAAATCGTCGAAGCGCTCGTGTGCAACCGCCGCCAGGTCACGTATGCGGAAATCGATGCGCCGCACGGCCACGACGCCTTTTTGCTGGAAGACGCGCGCTACATGAACATGGTGCGCGCCTATTATGGCCAGGTATGGAACGACATCGGGGCGGGCTTGCCCGCTCCTGCACAGCACACCGCCGTCCGCCAGGGCGCCAAGGAGATTGCATGACTTTTGACGAATTGAGCGCGCTGCGCCCCGACCTGGCCTTTATCGCCCACTGGGTGCCGAACAACGCGCATGTGCTGGACGTGGGCTGCGGCGAAGGCGTGATGCTGCAGTACCTGCAAAGCGACAAGGAGTGCAGCGGTTACGGCATCGAGATCGCCGATGACAAGGTGCTGGCCAGCACCCTGCGTGGCGTCAACGTGATCCAGCAGGACATGGAAAAGGGCCTGGCCATCTTTGGCGACAACAGTTTTGATACGGTGTTGTGCCTGTCGTCCTTGCAGATGATGAAGCAGGTCGAGCCGCTGCTGCGCGACATCGTGCGCGTGGGCGCCGAGGCCATCGTCTCGTTCCCCAACTTCGCCTACTGGCCGCACCGCGTGGCATTGCTGAAAGGGCGTATGCCCGTGTCGAAATCGCTGCCGTACCAGTGGTATGACACGCCCAACGTGCGCTGCGCAACCATCAACGACTTCCGCGAACTGGCCGAGGAATGCGGCCTGGAAGTGATCGAATGCGTGGCCCTGGCCGAAGGCAAGATGGTCTCCGTGCTGCCGAACCTGCGCGGCGACCTGGCCGTCTTCCGCCTGCGTAAAAAAGCGGTGCATTGATGACCACAAGCCCGGTGCCAGGCTGGCGTTCCCATGCCAATGGCCGCATGCTGGCCGTTCTGGTCCTGGGCTTCAGTTCCGGTCTGCCCCTGTTCATCCTGCTGTATCTGCTGCAGGCATGGCTGGCCAAGTCGGGCTTGAACGTCAAGGCGCTGGGGCTGTTCGCCCTGGTGCAGTTCCCGTATATCTGGAAATTCCTGTGGGCGCCCCTGATGGACCGCTACCGCATCCTGGGCCTGGGACGCCGGCGCGGCTGGATGGCGCTGACGCAAGTGGCGCTGTTCTTTGCCATCGGCGGCATGGGCATGCTGGACCCGCTCACGCAGATTGGCCTGATCGCTGCCGCCGCCGGCGGCGTGGCCTTCCTGTCGGCCAGCCAGGACATCGTCATCGACGCCTACCGGCGCGAAATCCTCAGCGACAATGAGCAGGGCCTGGGCGCCGCCGTCATCGTCAACGCGTATAAAGTGGCAGGCATGGTGCCGGGCGCGCTGTCGCTGATCCTGGCCGACCGCATGCCGTGGCAGCCCGTTTTCTGGATCACGGCCGCCTTCATGCTGCCGGGGTTTGTCTGCACCCTGCTGATCAAGGAACCCACCGTGTACGGCTCGCCGCCGAAAACCATGCGCGAAGCGATCATCCTGCCGTTCCAGGAATTCATCGCGCGCGATGGTTGGCGTAACGCAATGTGGATCCTCGCCTTCGTATTACTCTACAAAATCGGCGACAGCATGGCCACGGCGCTGGCGACGAAATTTTATCTCGACCTGGGTTTTAGCATGACGCAGATCGGCCTGGCCGCCAACACCACTGGGTTCTGGGCCAGCCTGGCCGGCGGCGTGGTGGGCGGCGTGTGGATGCTCAAGCTGGGCATCAACCGGGGTCTGTGGGTGTTTGGCGCATTGCAGGCGATCGCCATTCTGGGCTTCGCCTGGCTGGCGCAGGCGGGGCCGAACACCATGCTATTGAGCGCCGTGATCGGCTTCGAAGCATTCGCCAGCCTGGGTCTGGGCGCGGCCGCCTTTGTCGCGTTCCTGTCGCGCAGCACGGACCCGCGCTACACTGCCACGCAATATGCCTTGTTTTCCAGCCTGAGCGCCGTGCCGCGCACCCTGATCAACGCCTCGGTGGGTTTCCTCGTCGCCGAGCTGGGTTGGTTCTCATTTTTCATCGTGTGCTTCTTCCTGGCCTTCCCGGCCATGATGATGCTGCCTAAAATCGCTCCATGGAGGTCTGCCAATGGCACCAATATCCCTTAAACGTTACACCGTCCTGGCCAGCCTGTGCGCCGCCACCGCGCTGGCGCCCCTGTCCGTCTTTGCGCAGCAGGCGACGGTACAGGATGGCATCAAGGTGCGTCCCTTGTCGACCTCGCGCATCTTTGCCGGCGGCGCCGATTTCAATGCAGAATCGAAGCAGCAATATACGCAGCTGGTCAATGAAGCGAAGGAAAAAAATGCGCTGGTGCCCGACAGCGATCCGCAGGTGAAACGCCTGCGCGCCATCGCCCAGCGCATCATCCCTTTCGCCACGCGCTGGAACGAGGCGGCGGCCAGCTGGAACTGGCAGATCAACCTGCTCAACTCCGACGAGGTCAACGCCTTTTGCATGCCGGGCGGGCAAATCGCTTTTTACAGCGGCATCATCACCAAGCTGAACCTGACCGACGATGAAGTGGCCGTCGTCATGGGACATGAAATTTCGCACGCCCTGCGCGAACACTCGCAGGCGCAGGCCGGCAAGGGCAACCTGGCCGCCGTCGGCTCGAAGCTGGTGGGTGCGGGCCTGTCGGCCTGGCTCGGCGTCGACCCGAATCTGACCAGCACCGCCACGAACATGGCGGCCAAGGGCGTGATGCTGAAGTTCTCGCGCGACGATGAACGCGAAGCGGACCTGATCGGCATGGATCTGGCCGCGCGCGCCGGTTTCGATCCGCGCGCCGGTGTGGTGCTGTGGCAGAAGATGGCAGCCGTGAGCGCGGGTGCGCCGCCGGAATTCCTCTCGACCCACCCGTCGGGCAAGGACCGCATTTCGCAGATGAACAGCCACATGGCGCAAGTGTTGCCCCTGTACGCGCGCAGCAAGGGCGTCAGCGTGGACGCCTTGCCGCCATACCGCAGCAACGCCATCGCGCAGCGCTAGGATGTCCAGTCGTCACGTTGCCGCACCCTTGCCCATGCGCGACGGCGTGGCGCCCAGCTACCTGTGGCTGCCGGACGGGCAGTGGCCCGACATGCTGACGTTTCTGCTCGAACGCTATCCGCAGATCAGCGCGGCGCAATGGCTGGACCGCATGGCGCGCGGCGAAGTGGTCAATGGCGACGGCGCCGTGCTGGCACCCGATAGTGCATACCGGCGCGGCATGCGCATTTTTTACTACCGCGAGCTGGAACGGGAAACGCCGATCCCCTTCCAGGAAGTCATCCTGTTCCAGGACGAACATTTGATCGTGGTCGACAAGCCGCACTTCCTGCCCATGACGCCGGCCGGGCGCTTCGTGCAGGAGACCCTGCTGACGCGCCTGAAGAAAAGCCTGGACTGCGCCGAGCTGACGCCGATCCACCGCCTCGACCGCGAGACGGCCGGCGTGGTGATTTTTTCGCGGCAGGTGGCCAGCCGTGGCGCCTATCAGTCGCTGTTCCAGCGCCGCGAAGTGCGCAAGACGTACGAGGCGCTGGCGCCCGTGCTGGCAGGCCGCGATTTTCCATTTACCTACCGCAGCCGCATGGTCGAGGGCGCGCAGTTTTTCCTCATGCGCGAGGAAGCGGGGGAGCCGAATTCGGAAACCGTCATCGACGTGATTGAGGAGCGCGGCGACGTGAACCTGTACCGGCTGCAGCCGCACACGGGCCGCAAGCACCAGCTGCGCGTGCACCTGGCCTCGCTGGGTATCCCCATCGTCAACGATGCGTTTTACCCGGTGGCCTTGCCGTGCAAGGAAGACGACATGTCGCAGCCCTTGCAGTTGCTGGCGCGGGCGATTGATTTCACGGATCCGTTGAGCGGCGAGCCGCGCCGTTTTGAAAGTCGGCGCAGCCTAGAAGCTTAGCCCTTGATCGTGTAATCGATGATCAGCGGTGCGTGGTCGGAAAAACGCTCGTCCTTGTAGACGCTGACCGTATGCGCCTGGGCTGCGATGCCTGGCGTGGCGACGTGGTAGTCGATGCGCCAGCCCACGTTTTTCGCGTAGGCTTGTCCGCGGTTGCTCCACCACGTGTACTGGTCTTCGCGCTTGTCCAGGCCGCGGTGCACGTCGACAAAGCCCACTTCGTCGAAGACACGCGTCAGCCATGCGCGTTCCTCGGGCAGGAAGCCGGAATTTTTCTTGTTGCCCTTCCAGTTCTTCAGGTCGATTTCGTGATGGGCGATGTTCCAGTCGCCGCAGATGACCACTTCGCGGCCCAGGGCCTTCAATGCCAGCAGGTGCGGCAGGAACAGTTCCATGAAGCGGAACTTGGCTTCCTGGCGCTCGGGGCCGGACGAACCGGACGGGCAATACACGGAAATGACGGACAGGTTGCCAAAATCACAGCGCACGTAGCGGCCTTCGGCATCGAATTCAGGGCTGCCGAAGCCGATATGCACGGCGTCCGGTTCGACCTTGCTGTACACGCCCGTGCCGGAGTAACCCTTTTTCTCGGCGTAGTGGAAATGGCCATGGTAGCCGTGCGGGTTGAGGAATTCCGGCGTCATGTCGGGCAGTTGCGCCTTCAATTCCTGCACGCAGATGAAATCGGCCGTCTGCGTGCCCATCCAGTTGAAAAAGCCTTTTTTGGCGGCGGAACGGATACCGTTCAGGTTGGCGGAAATAATTTTTGGCATAGGTCGAGAGTGAAAGGGCGCTGGACGGGGCCGGCGGGCGCGGCATGGCGATTGTCTCGCCGGTGCGCGCGGATTAAAATACAGGCACTTTTAAAAAATGAGGCTAATGTGAATAATTTACGCCAGCAGTTTATCGCGTTTTCAGTATCCAAGGGAGTCTTGCGGTTTGGCGAGTTCACCACCAAGGCCGGACGCCAGTCGCCGTACTTCTTCAATGCTGGCCTGTTCCACGACGGCGCCACCCTGGCCGAGCTGGCGCAGTTCTACGCGCAGACCCTGCTCGACTCGGGCGTGGAGTTCGACATGCTGTTCGGCCCCGCCTACAAGGGCATCACTTTGGCGTCGGCTACCGCCGTGGCGCTGGCCGGCAAGGGGCGCAACACCTCGTTCGCCTTCAACCGCAAGGAAGCCAAGGACCATGGCGAAGGCGGCACCATTGTCGGCGCCAAGCTACATGGCAAAGTCGTCATCATTGACGATGTGATCTCGGCCGGTACCTCGGTGCGCGAATCGGTGGACATGATCCGTGCCGCCGGCGCCGAACCATGCGCCGTGCTGATCGCCCTGGACCGCATGGAGCGTTCGGGCCCGGACGGCCAGCTGTCGCCAAGTTCGGCCGTACAGGAAGTGTCGAAACAGTACGGCATCCCCGTCATCTCGATCGGCAACCTGGACGACTTGTTTGGCTACCTGAACGGCGCGGGCGCCGATCCGGAACTGCTGAAATATAAAGAAGCCGTTTCGGCATACCGCGCCCGTTACGGTATTTAAGTCGTCTTATCCAGCAGCGCCCGCAGCCGCGGGTCGCTGCAGGCGGCGCCAGCTTGCGGATGGCATTGCAGTAGCCGCCGCAGCAGCGCGCCGCCGATGCCGCGCCGGCGGAATGGCGGTTTCACGAACAGCATGTTCACCGTCACCCCGTCCGCGCACTTGCTGATGTCAAGCATGGCCACCTGCTGGCCGTCGATCCACGCGCACAGCGCGCTTTCCCCTTGCCAGTCTATCTGCATCACGCCAGCCATGGTTTCAATGCCGCGTGCAAGCCCAGGGCAAACAGGCCGATATAAAAGCATCGCTTGAATACCTGCTGCGCGATGCGTCCGCGTAGCCATTGACCGGCCAGCATGCCGGCTAGCGCCGGCAGCAGCGCATACGCGGAGGCGCCGGCCGCGCCGAGGCTGAAGTCGCCGTGCAAGGCCAAGCTGGCCGCCAGCGCCACGGTCGATGCCGTAAACGCCAGGCCCAGTGCCTGCACCAGCGCATCGCGCGCCAGCCCCAGTCCCTGCAGATACGGCACGGCGGGGATGACGAAGACGCCCGTGGCGGCCGTCACCAGTCCCGTCACCGCACCCGCCAAGGGGCCCAGCCACGCTTCGTGCCGGGCCGGCACGCGCAGCTGCAGCGAGAACAGGCCGGCCAGCGCATACAGCATCAGCGCCACGCCCAGCGCGACGACGGCCCAGGCCCCGCTGCCCTTCGGCAGCAGGGCGCCGCCCGCCAGGGTACCCGTCATGACGGCCGCCAGCATGGGCCACAAACGGTGCAGCAGGGCGCGCAGGCCGGGGCCGGCCGACAGCTGCCAGACATTCGTCACCATCGATGGCACGATCAGCAGGGCGGCCGCCTGCACGGGCGGCATGACGAGGCTGAGCGTGCCCATGGCTACAGTCGGCAAGCCCAGTCCGACTACGCCCTTGACGAAGCCTGCGACGAGGAAGCTGGCGCCGACAGCCAGCAGAAATGACGTCTCCATCTTTTTTATCCAGAGTGATTTTGCGTGGATTCTGCGCTTGCCCGGGGATTTCGCCAAGGCGGATTATTTTGAGTCAGCCTTAGTAAAATACGAAGGCTGATAAGATGGCGAAAAGGAGAGCCGCCATGCGCTTTGATCTGGTCGATTTGCAGCTGTTTGTCAACGTTGTGGAGGCGGGCAGCCTGACGGCGGGCGCCGCGCGCAGCCATCTCGCATTGGCGTCGAGCAGTGCGCGCGTGCGCGGCATGGAAGAAATGCTGGGCATGCCCTTGCTGCTGCGCGGCCGGCGCGGCGTGGAGCCCACTTCCGTGGGCCAGACATTGCTGCATCACGCGCGCCTGGTGCTGCTGCAAATGGAGAAAATGCGCGGCGAACTCGGCGAATTTGCGCGCGGCTTGAAAGGGCAGTTGCGGCTGCTGTGCAATACGGCCGCGCTCAGCGAATTTTTGCCCGAAGCGCTCGGTGCTTTTCTCGACCGGCATCCGAACCTGACCATCGACCTGGAAGAGCGCCTCAGTTACGATATCGTCAAGGCCGTCTCGGAAGGGCTGGCCGACATGGGCATCGTCTCCGACTCGGTCGACATGCGCGGCTTGCAGACGTTTTTGTTTCGCCCCGACCGGCTGGTGGTCATCGCCGCGGCCGACGGCGTGCATCACCGCGCGCTCGGCCAGGATGGCGTCGTCGACTTTGCCAGCGTGCTGGATCACGATTTCATCGGCCTGGCCGACGACAGCGCGATGCAGCAGTACCTGGGCATGCATGCGGCGCGCCTGGGGCGCCCATTGAAGGTGCGCGTGCGCCTGCGCAGTTTCGATGCCGTGTGCCGCATGGTGGCCAGCGGCGTGGGCATCAGCGTGGTGCCGCTGGCGGCTGCCAGCCGCTGCCAGCAGACGATGGCGCTGCGCTGCATGGAATTATCCGATCCCTGGTCGGTACGCAACCTGACAATCTGCGTGCGCCAGTTCAGTGAATTACCCCTGTATGCGCGCCAGTTGATCGATCATCTGAAGGCGTGACAGGGCATGACAGGAGCAGCGATGCGTTTTTCAGAAGACAAGATGGCCAGCCTGCGGTGCAGCGACCAGGTCGAGCGACCGATCCACATCTGGCAGCCCGAGCATCCCCGCGCCGTGATTTTGGCGATCCACGGCGGCATGGCGCATGCGGGCGACTACGTCACGCCGGCGCTGACCTTCCGCCAGCACGGCATCGCCACCGTCAGCTTCGACATGGTGGGCCACGATGGCAAGCGCAAGGTCGATATCCCCTCGTTCGAGGCCTTCCTCGCTGACGAGGAACTGTTCCTTGCGTGGGTCAAGGCCACGTATCCGGGCGTGCCGATTTTCGTCATGGGCCACTCCATGGGCGGCCTGATCGCCACCCATCTTGGGCTGCGGCGCTTTGCTGGCGATCCGGCGATCAAAGGCTTCATCATCTCGTCGCCGTATTATGTGAACGCGATTCCCGTGCCGAAGGTGTTGCAGATGCTGTCCGGCTGGCTGGCGCAGCGTTTCCCCACGATGAAGGTGCCGCTGGGGAACCTGACCATGCTGCTGACGCACGATCAAACCATCACGGCGCGCCATTTCCAGGATGAGCGTGACGGCATCCGTGCCAGTGCGGCGTCGGTGCGTTTTGCTCATGCCTTGACGTCGGCGCAAAAGGAACTGGCGGGCGGCTTGTCCGGCTGGCGCTTCCCCCTGTTCGCCGTGGTGGCGGGCGACGACAAGCTGGCCGACAGCCGCGCCACGGAGAGCATGTTGCGCAGCGTGCCCGATGGCCTGCTCGACTACCACTACTATCCGGCCAATTATCACGAGAATTTCAATGAAGTGAACCGCGACGTGATTTTCGCCGCCATCCTGGCATGGATGGAGAAACTGCTGGCGCCCGTAGCGCCGTGAGGCGCCAGTATCGTTATAATCGGATTCACTGAATTCACCGCCGGCGCATGCCGGTCCGGTCCCCGCGGCACAGGGGAATACTCAAGGAACGAACGATGCGCTTGCTGATTGCCCTGATACTCCCGTGGCTGACCTTTTTCACCATCGGCCGCCCCATTGCCGGCATCATTTGCCTGATCCTGCAGATCACCCTGATCGGCTGGCTGCCAGCGACGATCTGGGCCGTGTACTCGCTGAGCCAGTACAAGACGGACCAGAAGATCGCCGAGGCCATGCGCCGGCGCTGACCTAAGACTGGCCTAAGCTGCGCTTCCTATCTTGATTCAACCGACATGAGGAGAGTGAGATGGCACCAGACAGACGCGGTACCTTGACCCTGGCGGCGGCAATGCTGGCCGCCGGGCTGTTGATGGGAAGTGCGGCGCAGGCGCAAACCGACAGCGCACTGCCTCCCGTGCAGAAGAGCGGGGCGGTGGAGTACCTGAGCGGCGGTATCGGCCTCGATGAATCGATGGCCATCAAGAGCGCCAGCCGGCATTGGCCTTTGAGCCTCGTGTTTTCCGTGCAGGCGGCGGGCAAGGCGGAATTTGCCTCCGACGTGAAGCTGACAATACGCGACGCCAAGGGTGTCGTGGCGCTGGAAACGACGGCCAGCGGACCGTTCCTGCTGGCGAAACTGGCACCGGGCAGCTACAGCCTGCACGCCACCCTGGCCGGCAAGACACTGGAACGCAAGGTGCAGGTCAAGGCGGGATCGTCCGCGCGGGTGGAGCTGGTCTGGCCGGCGGGAACGAATCAAGGTAAATCCTGATGGCTGGCGACGGCAAGGCGCCTGAACAGGGCTTGTCGGCGCGGGGCTTGTCAGCACATATCCTGCCCACGTCGGCGACGATGGTCGGCGTGTGCATGACGGTGCTGTCGATCGGCCACCTGGCGCCGCGCGGCGAGGTGCGCGTGGCCATCGACAAGCTGCTGGCTGTCGATGCCATCGTGTTCCTCGTCAGCGCCGTGCTCTCGTTCATGTCGCTGCGCCCCGGCCAGTCGCGCTTGCGCTACGAATGGTGGGGCGAGCTGCTGTTCCTTTGCGGCCTGGCCCTGCTGGCGCTGGGCGCCGTCGTGCTGGCCTTCGTCATCAACTGATTTCGATTAACTGACCTTGAGCACGCGCCCTTCGGCGGCGCTTTGCAGCGCCAGTTCGATCAGGCGTATCGTTGCCTCTGCATCTTCGGCCGCCACGGGCGCCGCCGCGCCGTGGCGGATGGCGTCGGCCATGCCCTGGTAAAAGTCCTGGTAGCGGCCCGCCTGCATCTCCATGTGCTCGAAATGGCCGTCCGGCTGCGCGCCCAAATGCAGTGCGCCGCGCACGGGGTCCGCGCCCCAGCCAGGCTGTCCCGGCCTGCCGCCCGCCTTCAGGGCGTCTTCCTGCGGGTCGAGGCCAAACTTCACGAAACTGCCCTTGTCGCCATGCACGGCAAAGCGCGCCGTCGGCGCTTTTACAAGGCAGCCCGCTTGCAGCACCACGCGCAGCCGGTCGTAGTACAAAACAATGTGCATGTAGTCGACGGCTTGCGCGCCATCGCGCTGCAGGGCGATATCGGCGTACAGCTTTTCCGGCATGCCGAACAGCTGCATGGCCTGGTCCAGCATGTGCGGACCCAGGTCGTACAACAGGCCGCCGCCGGGTGCGCCGGACTCGCGCCAGCGCTGGCGGATCTCGGGGCGGAAACGGTCGAAATGCGATTCGACGCTGGCGATGCGGCCCAGGGTACCCTGGGCCAGCAGCGCTTTCAGTGTCAGGAAATCGCCATCCCAGCGCCGGTTGTGATACACGCTGAGCACCAGCTTGCGTTCCTTCGCCAGCGCGATCAGGCTCAGTGCCTCGGCGCTGGAAATGGTGAAGGGCTTGTCGACCACCACGTGCTTGCCCGCTTGCAGGGCCGCTTGGGCCAGGCTGAAATGCGCCTCGTTGGGCGCGGCGATGACGACCAACTCGATGGACGGATCGGCAAACAGCTGCGCCGCATCCGCATATACGGTCGCGTGCGGCCAATCCTTGTGCACGAGCTCCGGCTTGCTGGAGGCGACGGCCGTCAGTTCCAGGGCAGCGATGGTGGACAGGACGGGAGCGTGGAAGGTGGAGCCGGCAAAGCCGTAGCCGACGAGGCCGGTTTTGATCTTGTTCATGGCGTGTTCACAGGTGCGTGGAAGAATCCATGATCATACCCGCAAGCGGGCGGCGGCAGCGCTGCAGCAATGTTGTAACGCCGCCGCTCCTGCATTAGTTCAGGCGCCAGACGTATTGCACCTTGACGCTGGCGCTGACAGGCTTGCCGCCAGCGAGGGCCGGCTTGAACGTGCACTTGGCGATGCCGCTGCGCGCCGCCTCGTCGAGGGCCGGGTGGCCGCTGCTTTTGACCACGCTCGAACCCGTTACCTTGCCGGCCGCATTCACGTCGAAGGACATGTTGACCGTGCCCTCTTCCTTCGCCTGCCGCGATGCTGCTGGCCAGACCGGCTTGCCGCAGACGCCAAAGTCGATGACGGGGCGGCGTTCCAGTACGGGCGCGCTGTCGGCGGCGACGGCCTGGCCGTAGATGCCAAGGCAGGCGCCGGCCAGTGCCAGCAGCGGCACGGCCGCTTTCCAGTTCAGGGTTTGTGGTGCGGGGCGCAGCAATCGTTTGATACGTGACATAAGATCTCCTCCGTTGGCCGCCTGGGCCAGGTGGTGGGTTGAGAACTGGAGACGTTCCAGTTCCGAGAGTGCAAGAGCCAGACGCCGCGGTTCGCCCAGTTGTCTTGCTGCGAAATCATCTGCAATGTGTTCGCGTTCGAGGCGCACGCCGCGTGAAATCCACCAGACGGCAGGGTGGAAGAACAGCAGCGCCTCGATGGCGTTTTGCAGCAGGTTGATCAGATAATCGTGGCGCCGGATGTGCGCCAGTTCGTGCGCCAGCAGCGCGTCGAGCAGGTGCGGCGGCATGCCGGTCAACAGTGCGGCGGGCACCAGCACCATGGGGCGCCAGATGCCGGCAGTGAGCGGGCTGGTGATGTTGTCGAGCACGCGCAGCCGCACGGGCCGCGTCACGCCGGCATCGTGCGCCATGCGCGACAGCCTGGTCTGCAGCTGTCCATGCGCGGCGCCCGTGTTCCTGGCGTTGCGCTCTACCCACAGCATGCCCAGCGCCATGCGCACGGCCAGTACGGCGGCGCACAAGGCCCACACGCCGACGATGGCGCGCAGCAGCAAGTCCAGGTCGGGCAGGCTGTCGGGCGCCAGCAGGGCGGCCGGCAGCAAGGCGCTGGAGTACAGGGCGCCCGTGGCATCGCCGCCGGCCAGGCGCAGATACAAGCCCGCCGCCGGCCATGCCAGGCAGGCCAGCAGGGCGCCGCAACCGACGGCGTAGCGCGCCTCGGGACGCGCGTTGCGCAGGGCCGCCCACGCCAGCGCCGTGGCGCAGCCGATCAGCAAGCCTTGCCACAGGAAGTGCAGCAGGGTCCAGCCCAGCGCTGGCACGAAGCCGCTCATGACTGATCGTCCCTGAGCATTTTTTCGATTTCCTCGCGTTCGGCGCGCGACACGCCCGTGCGCAGCGCCGCCAGCACCAGCGCCTTGGCCGAACCGGAAAAGGCTTTCTGCATCAATTCCTTGAGCAAATTCGTCTGCAGGCTGTCCTGCGCCTGCGCCGGCGCATACACGTGCGAGCGCTGGCTTTCGTCGCGGATCAGCAAGCCTTTGGTGTGCATGATCTGCATCAGGCGCAGCACGGTGCCATACGTGATGGCTGGCTTGGCCAGCGCCATCGCCTCGTGCACCTGCTTGGCCGTGGCGGCGCCCAGCGGCCACAGTGCCTGCAGCAGATCGAGTTCGGCCGCCGTCGGTTTCGGGATGTCGTGCGTCTTGGCCATGCGGTTTTCCTCTTGCCTGAAATTCAATATGGCTAGATTAAACCGTGTAGACAAAAATGTATACTTTAATTTTAATGGGCCTTCAAACGCCTTTCGGTGCGGAGAAAAAGTCTAGACAAGGCTGTTTATAAACGATGCGTACAAGCGAAAAAAAAGACGCCGCAGCGTCTTTTTTGGGGATGGGGGAGAGTTAGCCCGCCAGCTTGGCCTTCAGCAGTTCCGTCAGCTGCGCCGGGTCGGCCTTGCCCTTGGACGCCTTCATGGACTGGCCGATCAGTGCGTTGATGGCTGCCTCCTTGCCGGCGCGGTATTGCTCCACCGACTTGGCGTTGGCCGCCAGCACTGCGTCGACGATGGCTTCCAGCGCGCCGGAGTCTGAAATTTGTCTCAGATCCTTGGCATCGATGATGGCGTCGACCAGGTGCTCGTCGTCCGACTTCGCTTCCCACATGCCAACGAAGACTTCTTTCGCCGCCTTGTTCGAGATCGTGCCGTCGGCGATGCGCTTGAGCATGGCGGCCAGCTGCGCGGCGGAGACGGGCGCGTCATCCAGGTCCACGCCTTCGCGGTTCAGGGTCGACGATACGTCGCCCATCAGCCAGTTGGCGGCGGCCTTGGCGTTTTCCTTGCCGGCCTTGTCGACCACGGCGACGAAATAGGTGGCCATGGCTTTCGATTGCGTCAGCACCAGCGCATCGTATTCCGGCAGCGCATATTCGCTGATGAAACGCGCGCGCATGGCGGCCGGCAGTTCCGGCATCGATGCCTTGACGGTGTCGATCCACGCTTGCGAGATGACCAGCGGTGGCAAGTCCGGGTCCGGGAAGTAGCGGTAATCCTGCGCGTCTTCCTTGCTGCGCATTTCGCGCGTTTCCTTGCGGTCCGGATCATACAGGCGCGTCGCCTGCACGACCTTGCCGCCTTCTTCGATCAGTTCGATCTGGCGGCGCACTTCGACGTGCACGGCTTCTTCGATGAAGCGGAAGGAGTTCAGGTTCTTGATTTCGCAGCGGGTGCCGAATTCCTTCTGGCCGACGGGGCGCACGGAGACGTTGACGTCGCAGCGGAACGAGCCTTCCTGCATGTTGCCGTCGCAAACGCCCAGCCACATGACCAGCGAGTGCAGCGCCTTGGCGTAGGCCACGGCTTCGGCGGCGCTGCGAATTTCCGGTTCCGAGACGATTTCCAGCAGCGGCGTGCCGGCGCGGTTCAAGTCGATGCCGCTCATGCCCGCGTAGTCTTCGTGCAGGGACTTGCCGGCGTCTTCTTCCAGGTGGGCGCGCGTCAGGTTCACCGTCTTGGTGACGAATTCGCCATCCTTTTCATAGCCGAAGGTCAGGGCGCCGCCGATGACGACGGGGTCCTCGAACTGGCTGATCTGGTAACCCTTGGGCGAATCCGGATAAAAATAGTTTTTGCGCGCGAAGACCGAGTGCGGCGCCACGGTGGCGCCCACGGCCAAACCAAAACGGATCGCGCGGTCGACGGCCTGCTTGTTCATCACCGGCAGCACGCCTGGCAGCGCCAGGTCGACTGGGCTCGCTTGCGTGTTGGCTTCGGCGCCGTACTTGATCGGCGAACCGCTGAAAATTTTGGATTCGGTCGTGAGCTGCACGTGGTTCTCAAGACCGATGACGACTTCCCATTGCATAGTGTTCTCGCTTATTTTTTGGTGGCGCCACCTGGGCGGCGCGAATTTTTTCTTAAATGCCTGCAGGGCTGCGCGTATGCCAGTCCGTCACTTGCTGGAACTGGTGGGCGACGTTCAGCAGCCTGGCTTCGCCAAAGTAATTCCCGATGATTTGCAGGCCGACGGGGCGCTTGCCGTTTTTCTCGCCTTCGCCAAAGCCGCAAGGGATCGACATGCCGGGCAGGCCGGCCAGGCTGGTCGACAGGGTGTAGATGTCGGCCAGGTAGTTCGCCACCGGGTCGTCCGTCTTGTCGCCCAGGTCCCAGGCGACGGTCGGCGCGACCGGTCCCATGATGACGTCGCAGACGGCGTTCGGGCCATTCAGCACGGCGTCGAAATCCTGCGCGATCAGGCGGCGGATCTTTTGCGCTTTCAGGTAGTAGGCGTCGTAGTAGCCGTGGCACAGCACATAGGTGCCGACCATGATGCGGCGCTGTACTTCCGGGCCGAAGCCCTGCGCGCGCGACTTCTTGTACATGTCCTGCAAATCCTTGTATTCGGCCGCGCGGTGGCCGTAGCGCACGCCGTCGTAGCGTGACAGGTTCGACGACGCTTCGGCCGGCGCGATCATGTAGTAGGCGGGAATCGACAGGGCGGTGTTCGGCAGCGAGATGTCGACCAGGGTGGCGCCCAGCTTTTCATACTGCGCCAGCGCGCCGCGCACGGCTGCTTCCACGTCCTTGGCCAGGCCCTCGCCAAAGTATTCGCGCGGCACGCCGATGCGCAGGCCAGTCAGGGGTTCATCAAGGCTGCGCGAAAAATCTTCCGCCACGCCGCCCTGTTCCGGCGACAGGCTGGTCGAATCGCGTTCGTCGAAGCCGGCCATGGCGCTCAAGAGCAGAGCGCAGTCTTCGGCCGAGCGGGCCATCGGGCCGCCCTGGTCCAGCGACGAGGCAAAGGCGATCATGCCGAAGCGCGAGACGCGGCCATACGTCGGCTTGATGCCGGTGATGCCGCAAAACGCGGCTGGCTGGCGGATCGAGCCGCCCGTGTCGGTGCCGGTGGCTGCCGGCGTAAGGCCAGCCGCCACGGCGGCGGCCGAGCCGCCGGACGAGCCGCCCGGCACGGCATTCTTGTCCCACGGGTTCTGCACGGCGCCGAAGGCCGAATTCTCGTTGCCGGAACCCATGGCGAATTCATCGCAATTGACCTTGCCCAGGGTGACCATGCCGGCCGCGCGGAATTTCTCCACCACGGTAGCGTCAAACGGGCTGGCGTAGTCGGCCAGCATTTTCGAGCCGGCCGTCGTGCGCCAGCCTTTGGTGACGAACAAATCCTTGTGCGCGATCGGCACGCCCGTCAGGGGCGTGGCCGTGCCGGCGGCGATGCGTGCATCCGCTTCGGCAGCTTGCGCCAGGGTCAGGGCACGGTCGACGTGCAAAAAGGCGTTCGAGTTGTCCGCTTCGATGCGGTCGAGGAAATGCGTCGCCAGCGCAACGGCGGAAATTTCCTTGTTCTGCAAGAGCGTGGACAGCTGTTTGATGGATTTTGTATGCATGGCGTTTCTATTTTGATATTCGGCAAAAAGGCGGGAACGGCGCAACAGCGTGTTTACTCGATGACCTTGGGGACGAGATACAGGCCATCCTGTACCTTTGGCGCCACGGCCTGGTAGGCGTCGCGGCGGTTTTGTTCCGTGGCGATGTCTTCGCGCAGGCGCAGGGCGATATTGTCCATGTGGGCGGCCAGCGGGTGGCTCAGGGGCGCCACGCCATCGGTATTGACAGCTTGCATTTGTTCCGCGAGTGCAAAAATCTTGTTCAATTGGGCCAAAGACGTGACGGCCTGGTCGTCGGCCATTTCAAGTTGGGCCAGGTGGGCGATGCGTTTTACGTCGGAGAGTGTCAGGGACATGGCGAATGGCGCGGAGTGCCGCGCATTAGTATTAAGTTGGCGTTTTGATAAAACGCGGGTATTTACTGCTATTTTGCTCACAAAAATCGAGGAATGCCGCGTAACTCGCGGCTGCAAGAGTCGCACTTTTCCATGGTTTTTGAGCAAATCGCATTCAAATTATAAGGTAGAATGGCGGGTTAATGCGTTGCCGGCGCTGATGGACTGCTGCCGCAGCATAGAAAAGATTGCGCAAGCGCCAAGCGAAACCCGGAAAAATCGCCTTTTGGATTTTCAGGGTGCCTGAAAGCGCCCGCTTTGAAACTCCCCATAAACAGCTTTTGCGCAGCTCGATGCGCTACAGGACACTCATGTTTGGTTTTTTACGCAGGTATATCTCCACCGATCTGGCCATTGACTTGGGCACGGCCAACACCCTTATTTATGTACGCGGCCTCGGTATCGTCCTGGACGAGCCATCCGTTGTCGCCATCCGCCAGGAAGGCGGTCCGAATGGCAAGAAGACCATTCAGGCAGTCGGCAAGGAAGCCAAGCAGATGCTGGGCAAAGTGCCGGGCAATATCGAAGCGATTCGTCCGATGAAAGATGGCGTGATCGCCGACTTCACCGTGACCGAGCAGATGCTCAAGCAATTCATCCGCATGGTGCACGACTCGAAATTCTTCCGTCCATCGCCGCGCATCATCATTTGCGTACCGTGCGGTTCGACCCAGGTCGAGCGCCGCGCCATCCGCGAATCGGCCCTGGGCGCCGGCGCCTCGCAGGTGTACCTGATCGAAGAACCGATGGCAGCGGCTATCGGCGCGGGCTTGCCCGTGTCCGAAGCGACCGGCTCGATGGTGGTCGACATCGGCGGCGGCACCACCGAAGTGGGCATCATTTCGCTGGGCGGCATGGTCTACAAGGGTTCCGTGCGCGTCGGCGGCGACAAGTTCGATGAAGCCATCGTCAACTACATCCGCCGCAACTACGGCATGCTGATCGGCGAACAAACGGCCGAAGCCATCAAGAAGGCCATCGGTTCGGCTTTCCCGGGTTCGGAAGTGAAGGAAATGGAAGTCAAGGGCCGCAACCTGTCCGAAGGCATCCCGCGTTCGTTCACCATCTCCAGCAACGAGATCCTCGAAGCGCTCACCGACCCGTTGAACAACATCGTCTCGGCCGTGAAGAACGCGCTGGAACAGACGCCGCCGGAACTGGGCGCCGACATCGCCGAAAAAGGCATGATGCTGACGGGCGGCGGCGCACTGCTGCGCGACCTGGACCGCCTGCTGATGGAGGAAACCGGCCTGCCGGTGCTGGTGGCCGAGGACCCGCTCACCTGCGTGGTGCGCGGCTCCGGGATGGCACTGGAACGTATGGACAAGCTCGGCTCGATCTTCTCCTACGAATAATCGGATCAACGGGCCGGAGAGCGGGTCTCCGGCTTTGGTTTTGGCGCCGGCGTCTGACCGGGGCCTGCACGTTGGCGCACTGCGCCTGGCCTGATTATTGGAAGTCATGGAATACAGTCCTCCGCCACTTTTCAAACAAGGCGCCTCCGCCCGCGTCAAGATGATGGTGTTCGCCGGCATTTCTATCGCCCTGTTGCTGGTCGATTCGCGCATGCACGCGCTGACGGCAGTGCGCCAGGCCGTTGGCACCGTGCTGTATCCGGTGCAGATGGCGGCGCTGGTGCCGCGCGATGTGGCGGTTGGTGTCGGCAATTACTTTTCTTCGCTGTCCGCCCTGGAAAAACAGGTGCGCGACCTGAAACACGAGCAAATCGCCTCGGCGCAGATACTGCAGCAGGCGCAGCTCAACATCGTTGAAAACAACCACTTGCGCAAATTGATGGAAGCGCGCGAGCGCGTTCCCGTCAAGACCATGATGGCCGAAGTGCTGTACGACACGCGCGATTCGGCCACGCGCAAGATCGTGCTCGATCGCGGTATCCAGCATGGTGTGGAACTGGGCCGCCCCGTGATCGACAACCTGGGCGTGGTGGGACAAGTCACGCGCGTGTTCCCGTTCACCTCCGAAGTGACCTTGCTGACGGATGAAGAGCAGGCCATTCCCGTGCAACTGCTGCGCAACGGCGTGCGCAGCGTGGCCATCGGCCGCGGCAAGTCCGGCACCATGGAACTGCGCTTCACGGCCCCCAGCGCCGACATCCAGATCGGCGACATCGTCATTACCTCGGGCCTCGACGGCCTGTACCCGGCTGGTCTGGCCGTGGCACGCGTGACCCTGGTCGAGCGCAATGCGCATGGCCCGTTCGGCCGCGTCGTGTGCCAGCCGCTGGCCGGCATCGAACGCAACACCCAGCTGCTCATCCTGATGACATCGCCCGAGATTCCACCGCGTCCGCCCGCTGAAGATGTCAAGACGGGCCGCAAGATCGCCGGCAAGATGGCGCCGATCAAGGACCCGGCCAAGGAGGCCGCCGCTGCGGTGCCAGCCGCCGCGCCGGCCGCCAACGCGGCTGCGCCCGCGCCCGCAAAACCTGCGACGCCAGCGCCCGCACCCGCCGCCGTGCCACCGAAGGAAGCGACACGATGAACCGCCCGCATTACATCCTGCTGCCGGTCAGCCCCCTGTTTATCGGCTTTTCCCTGCTGTGCGCTTTTTTGCTGAATCTGCTGCCGTGGGGGCAGTTCGTCGGCGTGCCCGATTTCGTCGCCCTGGTGCTGGTCTTCTGGGGCATCCACCAGCCGCGCAAGGTCGGTATCGGCGTGGCGTTTTTCATGGGCCTGATGATGGACGTGCACGACTCGACCCTGCTGGGCGAGAATGCGCTGGCCTATACCTTGCTGTCGTACTTCGCCATCATGATGCACCGCCGCGTGCTGTGGTTCCCCATCCTGACGCAGGCGCTGCACGTGCTGCCGCTGCTGCTGCTGACGCAGGCGCTGCAATTGCTGACGCGGCTGATCGTTTCGGGCCGCTTCCCCGGCTGGCTCAATTTCATCGAGAGCTTCGTTGCCGTCGCCCTGTGGCCCATCGTCACGTGGATCTTGCTGGCACCGCAGCGCCGCGCCGTGGACCGCGACCATAACCGGCCGATCTGACGAGCGCCTGCCATGACTGAACTCAAGAACACCGAGCGCGAACTGCATTTCTTCCGCATGCGCCTGACCATCCTGGGCGCGCTCGTCTTCGTCTGCTTTTCGCTGCTGCTGGCGCGCTTCATCTGGCTGCAGGTGATCAAGCACGAGGACTATGCGACCAAGGCCGAGGACAACCGCATCGCCGTGGTGCCCATCGTGCCCACGCGCGGCCTGATCCTCGACCGCAACGGCGTGGTCCTGGCGCGCAATTACTCGGCCTACACCTTGGAAATCACGCCGTCGAAACTGAGCGCCAGCCTCGATTCGGTGATCGACGAGCTGTCGACACTGGTGCAAATCGACATCAAGGACCGTCGCCGCTTCAAGAAGCTGCTGGAAGAATCGAAGAACTTCGTCAGCGTGCCGCTGCGCACGCGATTGACGGACGAGGAAGTGGCGCGCTTCACGGCGCAGCGTTTCCGCTTCCCCGGCGTCGAGGTGCAGGCGCGATTGTTCCGCCAGTATCCGATGGGCGAGGTGGCGTCGCACGTGGTGGGCTTCATCGGCCGCATCAACCGCAATGAAGCCAAGGCACTGGAAGAGGGCGAGGACGCGGCCAACTACAATGGCACCGACCATATCGGCAAGGAAGGCCTGGAAAAAAGCTACGAGAAGCAGCTGCATGGCACCACCGGCTACGAAGAGGTGGAAGTGTCGGCCGGCGGGCGCGCCATGCGCACCTTGTCGCGCACGGCGGCCACCCCCGGCAATAACCTGATCCTGTCGATCGACATCGAACTGCAGAAGGTGGTCGAGGAAGCGTTCGGCGAATGGCGCGGCGCGGCCGTGGCCATCGACCCGGCCACGGGCGACATCCTCGCCTATGTCTCCAAGCCAGGCTACGACCCCAACCTGTTCGTCGACGGCATCGACCAGCAAAGCTGGAACGAACTCAATACCTCGCTGGACCGGCCGATGGTCAACCGGCCCCTGTCCGGCACCTATGCGCCCGGCTCGACCTTCAAGCCCTTCATGGCGCTGGCGGCGCTGGAACTGGGCAAACGCACGCCGAGCCAGTCGATTTCCGATCCCGGTTTCTTTATCCTCGGCGGCCACACCTTCCGCGACGACAAGGTGGGCGGCCATGGCACGGTGGACATGCACAAGTCCATCGTCGTCTCGTGCAATACCTATTACTATCAGCTGGGCCGCGACATGGGCATCGACGCCATCCACGACTTCATGAAGCCGTTCGGTTTCGGCCAGCTGACGGGCATTGACCTGAATAACGAAAAGACGGGCGTGCTGCCGTCGACGGAATGGAAGCGCAACCGCTTCAAGACGCCGCAGCAGAAAAAATGGGTGGGCGGCGACACGATTTCGGTGAGTAACGGCTCCGGCTACAACTCGTATACGCCGCTGCAGATCGCCCACGCGACGGCCAACCTGGCCAATAACGGTGTGGTGATGAAGCCGCATCTGGTGAAGATCATCGAAGACGCGGCCACGCGTGCGCGCACCCTGACGGTGCCCAAGGAAAGCTACCGCATCGCTCTCAAACAGGAAAACATCGACGTCATCAAGCGCGCCATGGTCGGTGTGACCAGCGAGCAGGGCGGCACGGCAGCGCGTATCTTCACCGGCGTGCAGTACACGGTGGGCGGCAAGACGGGGACGGCGCAGGTGGTGGGCATCAAGAAAAACGAGAAGTACAATGCCAAGCTGCTGGCCGAACGCCTGCGCGACAACGCCCTGTTTACGGCCTTCGCGCCGGCCGACAAGCCGCGCATCGCGATCGCCATCGTGGTGGAAAATGCGGGCTTCGGCGCCGGCGTGGCCGCCCCGATCGCGCGCAAGGCGCTCGACTACTACCTGCTGGGCAAGCGCCCGAGCGACAAGGAAAAGGACACCACCAAGGTGCCCAAGGAAGATGTCGACGAAGTGCGCACCCTGGAAGAAATCACTGACGAGCAGGCCGCCCCGGCGGCACCTGCCAGGCAATAAGGAAGCACATGCCCATTAACGAGAGGCGCTCGCTGTGGCGGCGCGCCAAACCCTATCTGGCGGTGTTCGATCCGCCGCTGATGATCATCATCCTGATGCTGCTCAGCACCAGCCTGCTGACCCTGTATTCGGCCAGCATCGGCATCCCCGGCAAGATCGAGGACCATTTGCGCAATATCCTGCTGTGCTTTTTCGTCATGTGGGTGGCGGCCAATGTCACGCCGCAGATGATGATGCGCATCGCCGTACCCGCATATACGGTATCGGTGATCTTGCTGGTGGCCGTGGCGCTGTTCGGCACCATCAAGCTTGGTGCGCGGCGCTGGCTGCATATTGGCGTGATCGACATCCAGCCCTCCGAATTCCTGAAGATCGCCACGCCGCTGATGCTGGCCTGGTTCTTCCAGCACAATGCGGGCGCCCTGCGCTGGAAATCGTTCCTGATGGCGGCCGTGCTGCTACTGGCACCTGTCTACCTGATCGCGCGCCAGCCCGACCTGGGTACGGCGCTGCTGGTGGTGGCGGCCGGCTTTACCGTCATCTTCCTGGCAGGCCTGTCGTGGAAGGTGCTGGCTGGCTTGCTGATCACCTTTGTTTCCTGCCTGCCGATCGCCTGGTCGCACCTGCATGATTACCAGCGCGACCGCGTGATGATGCTGATCGATCCGACCAAGGACCCTCTGGGCAAGGGCTTCCATATCATCCAGTCCATCATTGCCATCGGTTCCGGCGGCATGACGGGCAAGGGCTGGACACACGGCACGCAAGCCCACCTGGAGTTTGTTCCGGAACGCACGACCGATTTTATTTTTGCCGTATATTCCGAGGAATTCGGCCTGGTCGGTAACTTGATCCTGATGCTGATGTATTTGCTGCTGGTGGGACGGGGGCTGATGATCGCCGCCAACGCCCCCAGTTTTTTCACTCGCCTGCTGGCAGGAGCGATCACTATGATTTTCTTTACTTACGCCTTCGTCAACATGGGCATGGTCAGCGGCATCGTGCCGGTGGTCGGCGTTCCCCTTCCATTCCTCAGCTATGGCGGCACCGCGCTGCTGACCCTGGGCGTGGCCACCGGTATCCTGATGAGTATTCAGCGCCACCGCAAGCTGGTGCAGACCTGATGCGCGCGCCTTTCGATACCTTCGCCATGCGCGGACTGAGCCTGACGGTCTTGCTGACCCTGGCCGCTTGCGGCACGACGCCGCAAAAGCCCGCATCGAATAACGTGCCGTTGCCGTCCGGCGGCAAGGTCAAGGTGCCCGTGCGCCAGGATCCCACCCTGCCCGTATTGCCGGCGGCCGGCTCCGGGCGCGGCGGCTACTACAAGGATGACGGCCCGGGCGACAATCCGCCGGCCAACCTGCGCGACGTGCCCGACGCGGAAGTGCGCAACGAGCCGTATTCGACGCGCTCGAACCGCCCCTATGTCGTCTTCGGCAAGACGTACACGCCGATCACCGACAACGAACCCTTCAAGCAGAAGGGCACGGGCACCTGGTATGGCAAGAAATTCCATGGCCAGCGCACTTCGTCGGGTGAAATCTACGATATGTACAAGATGACGGCGGCCCATCCGACCTTGCCGATTCCGTCGTATGCGCGCGTGACGAGCATCGACAGCGGCGAGCAGGTGATCGTGCGCATCAACGACCGCGGTCCGTTCCACGCCACGCGCGTCATCGACGTGTCCTATACGGCGGCGCTGAAACTGGGCTTCCTCGGCAAGGGCAGCCACCAGGTGGTCGTCGAACGCCTGCTGCCGGCCGATATCGACGCCATCCTGGCGGCCCGCGCGGCGCCGAAGCCGGTACCTTCCGTGGTGGCCATCTCCATCGATACGCCGGTGGAAACGGGTGCCGTGGTGCAGCCGGAAGTGTCGTCGCAGATGCTGCCCGTCGATGCGACGGTCGCCATGCCGGCACCGGCGGCGCTGGCCAGCGGCTTCTATTTGCAGCTGGGCGCCTACTCGCGCGCCGACAATGCGGAATCGGGACGTTCGCGCCTGGCGCCGTATGCGGCAGCCCTGGGTACCCTGGGTGTGGTGCAGGCCGGTAACCTGTTCCGCCTGTACGGCGGACCATTCTCCAGCCGCGCCGACGCGGCACGCGCGGCGGCGAATTTGCCGGAATCGACGGGCATCAAGCCTATCGTCATCCAACGGTAGGCACGTCTGAAAAAAGTCTATGGCGTTGTTGCCGTGCCTTGTCGTACATTCGTACTGCCTGCGGCACGGCGCCTAGCCCTGAACATTTTGTCAGACGCACCTGGAGGTGCTTATTTGCAATTTCGCAGTTCCTGCTCTGGGAATTGCGTTTTGATCTTCTCCAGCCGGGCGCGCGTGGCGGCGTCGAGGTCGCGGAACTGGTAAGCGAGTTGCTTGCTGGCGCTGTAGCGCGGTGCGACGCGGGCGCTGTGCACGCCCTGTTTGTTGAGCGATGCCAGCTGGCTTTGCGCGCTGGTTTCCGACTTGAACACGCCCAGTGAAATGCCCCAGCGTAGTGGGCTGCTTTCGTTCATGATGAAGTAATTCGTCACGCCCAGCTGCTTCAATTCGCCGGCCTTGCGGTCGGCGCCTTCCTTGCTGCCCTGTGGCGGGATGTACACCATATAGCTGGAAATGTCCTGGCCGGCCACGTTGCGGCGCGACTGGCGGTCGCCCAGGTCCAGCGCCGCCACTTGCGCCTCGAAGCGGCGCCCGTCCGCCAGCAGGAAATTGCCCACTTCCGTACAGGCATACGATGTCGGCGGTGCCGGTGCCGCAGCCGGTGCCGCCGGCGTCGCGGCTTCTTCGGAGGCTGGCGGCGCCGCGGGCGCCGTGGCCTGCGCCTGCGTCAGCAAGGTGAGTTTATTCGCCTGCAGCTGGTTTTTCAGGCGCGCCGGTTCGCGCGTCTCCGTGCGAAAACTGCCCAGATAGCCCTGGCCGATGGCCAGCACCAGCAGGTTGACGCCGGCCAGCAGCCAGAAGACGAATTTCAGCATACGTGGTTTCCTTGTGTTCCTGCGGCCCCGGCGCGCGCCGCGGCCTGCAGGCCGAGCATGACGATGTTATCCACCAGGTGCAGCGGCACGGCCAGCGCCAGGGCCGGTGCGATGCGTGCTGCTGCGCCGCCCGACAACAGACAGGCGCTGGCACCGTGCATGCGCACGGCCCGTTCGATGGCGCCCGCCTGGGCCGCCAGGCAGCCGGAGAGGATGGCGTCGTCCGTGTTGTCGGCAAAGCCGGCCGGCAGCGCGGCGTCGCTGGCGATTTGCGGCAGTTGCGCCGTATTGCGCGCCAGCGAGCTGGCCATCAATCCCAGTCCCGGCAAGATCATCCCGCCAAGGAAAACGCCGTCGGCCGTGATGGCGTCGATGGTGGTGGCGGTGCCGCAATTGGCGACGATGACGGCCTGGCCGGTTGCCAGCGCGTGCGCGCCGATGGCGGCGGCAAAGCGGTCGCAGCCCAGCTGCGATGGCGCGCGGTAGCCGTTCGTCAGTCCTGCCAGCTGCGGCAGCGAGACAAAGTCGCGGGCCACGACCGGCAGCATGGCGCGCAGGCGCGTGCCGATGACGGTGCCGGCCACGTTCGACAGCAGCACCTCATGGATGGCGAGTGTCGCCCACTGCGCGGCCAGGGTGTCGATCTGCGCATGCGCGACGGCGCCGCTGGCCAGCCAGCCGCCGGCGGCACTGTCGGCAGCCACGAGCGCCCATTTGATGCGCGTATTACCGGCGTCGATCAGCAGCAGCATGCGCTTACTCCCCAATCAGGCGCAAGGACACGTCGCCGGACATGACTTCCTGCAGCCCGTCATCGCTGCGCAGCAGCAGGCGGCCCAGGTGGTCCACGCCGGCCGCCACGCCTTGCTGCAGCAGCTGGCCGTTGTCGAGGATTTTCACGTGCTGGCCCTGCCAGGCGTGCAATGCGTTCCAGCGTTCGGCAAACGGCGCAAAGCCCGTGTCGTCGAATTCGGCCAGCACGCCGGCCAGGCGGCTGAGCAGGGCCGCCACCAGGGTATTGCGCTCCATCTGTGCCAGCCAGGGCACGGCCGAGACGCTGCGGCCGATCTGCCGTTCCAGTGCATCGGGCATCAGCAGATTGATGCCGCAGCCGATCACGGCCCACACGCCGCCGCTATCGTTGCCCTGTGCCTGCTGCGTCTCGACGAGGATGCCGGCCAGTTTATGGCCATCCTTGAGCATATCGTTCGGCCACTTCAGCTGCACCGGCACGCCCAGCGCCGTCATGGTCTCGGCCAGCGCCACGCCGACGGCCAGCGGCAATCCCACCAGCTGATGCAGCGGTCCCTTGAAGCGCCAGGCCAGCGAGAACATCAGGCTGGCGTCCGGCTGCGATACCCACGGCCGCCCGGCGCGCCCCCGTCCGGCCGTCTGCTGGCCGGCGATGCGCAGGGTGGGGCCGGCCAGGGTGGCGCAGCGCGCCAGCAGGTCGGCATTGGTCGATCCAGTTTCATCGATCACTTCGATGGCCACGTGGGAGGCGCCCGTGGCGCAATGGGCGGCGATGGCCGCGCTGTTCAAGTCTGAGTGCTTCGTCATGGTGGTCGGTTCAGTTGCGCGCCTTGTGCGGCGCATTCGCGAAGGCCCGGTCGTAGACGGCATTGGGCAGCGCGCGCAGCAGCTTGGCGACGACGCCCATCTGCCACGGGATCACGCGATAGCTGTCGCCGTCGGCGATGGCGCGCGCGGCGCGCACGGCGAATTTTTCGGCCGGCATCAGGAAGGGCATGCGGTAGGCATTGTGGCGCGTCATCGGCGTGTCGATGTAGCCGGGCGTGATGGTGACGACCTTGATACCAGCCGGTTTCAGTTCCAGGCGCAGCGATTCGCAGTAGCTGATGACGGCCGCCTTCGAGGCGCTGTAGGCTTCGGCGCCGGGCAGGCCGCGGATGCCGGCCACGCTGCCGATGCCCACCAGGCGTCCGCTGCCCTGGCTTTTCATGGCGGCGATGAAGGGCGCGAAGGTGGCGACGGTGGCCGTGACGTTGATGGCGATGAGGCGCGCGAAGGCGTCGAGGTCTTCCGCGTGTTCGCTCAGGGTACCGTACGACACGCCGGCGCTGGCGATGACGACATCGATGCCGCCGGCATGGGCGATGAAGTCGCCGGCCGCGCTTTTCAGGGCGGCGTGGTCGCACACATCGACGGCGTAGGCGCGGTGGCGTTCAGGGTGGGGCAGGGAGGCGATCAGTTGCTGCAGGGTGTCGCCGCGGCGGGCCAGCAAGCCCAGATGGGCGCCCTGGCGCGCGTACTGCAGCGCTAGAGCGGCGCCCAGTCCGCTCGACGCGCCCGTGATGAATACGCTGTAAAGCACGCGTTGCATCAGGCGATGCCCGGGCGCGCCAGGGAAGTGGCCATGCTTATTTCTTTTCCGCTTTGGCTTTCGCGACCAGCACGTCCATCACGCTGAGCGCCTGGGCGTTCAGCTGCTCTTCGTTCTTGGCCGACTTGCTGCCCTGATCGGCCTGCGAAGGGGAAGTGATGTAGCGGCCATCGATGGCGATCATGGGCCAGAACGTCACGTTATAGCCTTGCATCATGGCGTCTGCGCGGCGCACGCGGGCCGAGACCCCCATCGAACGGTAGGTGTCGATGAATTTCTGGCGGTCCACGCCCTGCTTGGCGACGAAGTCGAAGACGGCGTCATCGGTGTTCAGGCGGTTGCGTTCCACGTGCATGGCGTGGAAGACGTTGGTGTGCAGCTTGTCGACCAGGCCCATGGCCTGCAGGGTGAAGAACAAGCGCTGCTGCGGCGCCACGCTATCATCGCGCGACACGTGCACGCGCTTGAAGACGATGTTGTCGCCCTGTTTCTTGACCCAGGCCGCCAGTTGCGGTTCGAGCACGTTGCAATGCGGGCAGTAATAGGCGAAGAATTCCGTCACTTCGATTTTCTTGCCCGCTTCCGTCGCCTGCGGCGTGGGCAGGGTTTCGTATTCGACGCCGTTTTTCGGCTCGGCCGGCGAGGCCGATACGCCCATGGCGGCGGTGCACAGGGCGGCGGCGATCAGGATATTCTTCAGAAAACGCATGCTGGTTCCTTATTTTTGGTTGCGGACGACGGCGACATCGATGCCGTTTTCAGACAGTTTGGTGCGCGCGCGGTTCATCGCTTCGAGCTGGTTGAACGGCCCGATGCGCACGCGGTGCAGCACGCCGGCGTCGGTGCTGCGGTCGCTGATGGCCGCTTCGAAGCCGAGCAGCGCCAGTTTGCCGCGCGTGCTTTCGGCGTCCGACATGTCGTGGAAGGCGCCGGCCTGCAGATAATAAATCCATTTGTCGCTGGCTGCATCGGCCTTGGCCTCTTTCGCGTCGGCCTTGGCTTGCGGCGTGGGCGCGGGCGCTGTTGCCGCTGGCGTTTTCGGCGCCGGTTTGTCCTTCAATGTACCGATCAATTCCTGCAGCGCGTCCGGCGGCGGCGCCTTCGGCTGCTGCGCGGGTGCCGGTGCCGGTGCAGCCGGCTGCGTTGGCGTGACGATCTCGCGTGGCTCCTTCGAGAAGTCGCGCGCCGCTTCCTTGGCCGCTTCCTTGTTGCCGTACATCGGCTTGTTCGGGTCGGCGATCTGGCCGGCCGTCGGTTCGGCCGATTTGCCGGCCTTGCCCGATTTGTCGGTGAAGGGCGAGGCGCCCTTGGTGATCACCAGGGCGACCACCACGGCGATGCCCAGGCCGATGACCAGGCCGATGATGATACCGACCAGGGTATTGCCCTGCTGGCGCCGGGTCGAAGAGAAACGGGAAGCGTGATTCATTGACGGTTTGACCTTCGCGATTACATTTTGTTTGGCGCGGACACGCCGATCAGTGCCAGGCCGTTGCGTAGTACCTGGCGCGCGGCGATGACGAGGGCAAGGCGGGCCATCTTGACGGCTTCGTCCTCGACCAGCACTTTTTCGGCGAAGTAGAAGCTGTGCAGGTTGGCGGCCAGGTCGCGCAGGTAGAAGGCGACTTGATGCGGTCCCAGTTCGGCTTGCGCGCGCGCCAGCATTTCCGGATAGGCGGCCAGGGTCGCCAGCAGGGTCGCTTCGGTCGGTGCCGTCAGTGGGGAAAGGTCGACGTTGGCGACCGTGCTTGCATCGCCGCCCCAGTTTTCCAGGATGCGGCAGATGCGCGCATGCGCGTACTGCACGTAATAGACCGGGTTTTCATCGGTGGTTTTCAACGCCACGTCGACGTCAAAGACGAATTCCGTGTCGGCCTTGCGCGAGATCAGGAAGAAGCGCACGGCGTCGCGGCCCTTGGCGATGTCGCCGCCGCCCGACCATTCGATCAGGTCGCGCACGGTCACGTAGGAGCCGGCGCGCTTCGAAATCTTGACTTCTTCGCCGTCCTTCATGACGGTGACCATCTTGTGCAGCACGTAGTCAGGGTAGCCTTGCGGGATGCCCATGTCGACCGCCTGCAGGCCGGCGCGCACGCGCGCGATGGTGCCGTGGTGGTCGCTGCCCTGGATATTGATGGCCTGCACGAAGCCGCGCTGCCATTTCACCAGGTGATACGCGACGTCCGGCACGAAATACGTGTAGGTGCCATCCGTCTTGCGCATGACGCGGTCCTTGTCGTCGCCGAAGTCGGTGGTACGCAGCCACAGCGCGCCATCCTGCTCGTAGGTGTGGCCCGCCTTGATCAGGGTTTCCACCGCGCTATTGACCTTGCCGTCCGCGTACAGCGACGATTCCAGGTAGTAATTGTCGAACTTCACGCCAAACGCCTGCAAGTCGATGTCCTGCTCGTTGCGCAGGTAGGTAACGGCGAACGGGCGTATCGAATCGATGTCTTCCACGTTGCCATTGGCCGAAGCTGGCTGGCCATCGCTGGCCGAGACGGTCTTGCCGGCCTTGAAATCGTTGGCGATATCGGCGATGTAGTCGCCGTTGTAGGCGGACTCGGGCCATTCGGCGTCGCCGGGCTTGAAGCCGCGCGCGCGCGCCTGCACGGAATTGGCCAGGGTCTGGATCTGCACGCCCGCGTCGTTGTAGTAGAACTCGCGCGTGACTTTATAGCCTTGCGCGTCGAACAGCGAGGACAGGGCGTCGCCCAGCGCCGCCTGGCGGCCGTGGCCCACGTGCAGCGGACCGGTCGGATTGGCCGAGACGAATTCCAGGATGACTTGCTTGCCGGCGCCTGCCGTGCTGCGGCCATAGCCGTCGGCCTCGCCCAGGATGGTTTTCACCACGGCTTGCTTGGCGGCGGCGGAGACGCGCACGTTGATGAAGCCGGGGCCGGCGATTTCCACTGCCTCGACCAGGCCCTTGCCGGCCGGATTGGCCAGCACGGCCGTCACGATGGTTTGCGCCAGTTCACGGGGATTCTGTTTCAGCTGCTTGGCCAGTTGCATGGCGATATTGCAGGCGACGTCGCCATGCGATGCATCGCGTGGTCGCTCGAGCACCACGACAGGCGCTAGCGTAGTGCCGGCCAGGACGGGAGCGAGGGCGGCCTGGAACAGGGCGATGATTTCTTGTTTCTGTTGGGCGAGCATGAGCAGGATGGCGGTGGAACCGCGTTAAGAATGAATAGAATGAATCGAAAAGCAAAACGGACGGCCAGTACCCAAGCCGCCCAGACTGCGTTAATTATACTGGTTTGCTGCCCGGAACAATACGCTGGCAGGCAGTGTGCCCGTGCCGGCGCGTTTCACGATATTATCAGGACAGCATGCCCATGTTGGTGCATGAAAACATCAGCATGGCGCATTCTGCTTGTATATATGCAGTTTTTTGCCGCAATTTACAGGTATCGCTGCAATCGCTTGGGCCAGAGGGCGCCACAAACGCTACAATCGACCCTTTATTGATGACGCGCGGCCGCGACTTTGCCACCATGCAGCCCGCCGCGCGCAGCCACACCGGATAACTATGAACAAGCGCCCCACGCTGAAATTGAAAACCAAGCCGGCGCCAGGCCAGGCGCCTGCCGCACCGAAATTGCGTCCCAGCTACCATCCCGACCTGAAACCGGTCTTGCAGCCAGGCTTCCAACCCGATTTGCGCGCCGACTCGCTGGCATTCTGCCTGCTGGGCGCAGCCAATGCCGTGGCGCAAGTGCGCACGGGCACGGCCTTGCCGCAGGCGCTGGCCAAGGTGTTTGCGCAATCGAACGCCAGCCCGCAGGCGCGCGGCGCCATCCAGGATATTTCCTACCGCACCATGCGCCAGCTGGGCCGCAGCGAAACCCTGGTCGGCCTGATGACGTCGAAGGCGCCCGAGCCGCCGATGCTCGCTGCCCTGCTGTGCTGCGCGATGTCCTTGATGTCCGCCGAGGCGGGCGAACAGCCGTATGAAGAATTTACCGTTGTGGACCAGGCTGTCACGGTGGCCACCTCGCACCCTGACCTGGCGCATGCCAAGGGCATGGTCAATGCCGTCTTGCGCCGTTTCTTGCGCGAGCGCAAATCCTTGCTGGAAGCGGCACTGCAGCAACCGTTGGCGCAATGGAATTATCCGCAGTGGTGGATCGACTCGCTGCGCCTGGCCTATCCGCGCGACTGGCAAGCCATCCTGACGGCCGGCAATGCCGTGCCGCCCTTGACCTTGCGCGTGAATCGCCGCAAGAGCACGGTCGAAGCGTACCTGGCCGTGCTGGCGGAGGCGGGCATTGCCGCGCGCCAGGTGGGACCGTTTGCCGTGCGCCTGGACAAGCCGATCGGCGTGGCCTTGATTCCCGGCTTCGAGCAGGGCGTCGTTTCCGTGCAAGATGCCGGGGCACAATTGGCCGCACCGCTGCTGGATTTGCACGATGGCATGCGCGTGCTGGACGCCTGCGCGGCGCCCGGCGGCAAGACGTGCCACATCCTGGAACTGGCCGACGTGCACGTGACGGCCATCGATGCGGACGCCAAGCGCCTGCCGCGCATCGCGGAAAACCTCGAGCGCCTGGGCCTGGACGCTACCCTGAAGGCGCAGGATGCGCAATCGAGCGCATGGTGGGATGGCCAGCAGTACGACCGCATCCTGGCCGACGTGCCGTGCACGGCCTCGGGCATCGTGCGCCGCCATCCGGACATACGCTGGTTGCGCCGCAAGGGTGATGCGTTCCAACTTGCAACACTTTCCTCCAAAATTCTGGACAACCTGTGGCAGATGCTGCGCCCCGATGGTAAATTGCTGTTCGTGACATGTTCATTGTGGCCGCAAGAATCCGAGGCACAGGCGGCGGCATTTGCGGTACGCAATAATGCGACCCGATTGACAGCGCCTGGCCAGCTGTTGCCGACTGGCAGCGCGGAGCAGGACCACGACGGTTTGTTCTATGCGCTATTCCAAAAAAATGCGGCTTGAGCGATTCGTCGATACTTATCCTACGGACTACACCGGCACACTTGTGACAACACGACTCTTCCGACTCCTGGCCCTGCTGCTGATGCTGGCATGTGCCATGCCACGCGCGCACGCCGCCGACATGGTCGACATCACCCGTGCCTATATCGAGTCGAGCGAAGAGGGCTACAAGCTGGCCGCCACGTATTCCTTCGAGCTCAATCACGACCTCGATGATGCCGTACAGCATGGCGTGCCACTGTATTTCACGACGGAAATCGAACTGACCCGGCCCCGCTGGTACTGGTTCGATGAAAAAGCCATCGTGGCGCGCCAGACCAGCAAGCTGTCCTACAACGTGCTCACGCGCCAGTATCATGTGTCGGGCGTCGGCTTGCAGCAGAGCTTCCCCACGCTCGACGATGCGCTGTTCCTGATCCGCCGTCCCAGCCGCTGGCTGGTGGCGCGGCGCGGCGAGCTGAAAGTGGGGCAGACGTATAACGTCACCTTGCGCATGGGCATGGACCGCGACTACCTGCCCAAGCCGATACAGGTCAATGCCTTCAATAACAGCGACTGGCGCCTGGCTTCGAATAAAAAAACCTTCTTGTATACGGCGGAGTAGTGAGTCAAGCATTGCGCTATCTGCTGGTGGTGGGCGGCGGCATTGTCAGTATCCTGCTGTTCCTGCTGGCGTCGGCTTCCGATAATTCCGGCTTTTTCGACCGTTACTACACCTGGCTGCTGGGCCTGAACGCGGCCGTCGCCGTGTCCCTGCTGGCGCTGGTGGGTATTTCCCTGGCGCGCCTGTACGCGCGCTACAAGAGCGGCAAGTTCGGCTCCAAGCTGATGACGCGCCTGGTGATGTTGTTCGCTGCCGTCGGCATCCTGCCGGGCCTGGTGATTTTCCTCGTGTCAGTGCAATTTGTTTCCCACTCGATCGAATCCTGGTTCAACGTCAAGATCGAAGCGGCGCTGGAATCGGGGATTGAGCTGGGCCGTGCCGGCCTCGATGCGGCCCTGGTCGAGCTCGACCACCGGGGCCACAAGGCCGTCGAAGAACTGGGCGCCGATCCGGTGGCCGGCCCGGCCGTGCTGACCAGCCTGCTGCGCGAAGAGGGTATGCAAAACGTCATGATCGTCAGCGGCGACGGCGTGCTGCTGGCCAGCGCCGGGCCGCACAGCGCGGCCGACTTGCCGACCCCAGCCATGCTGGTGCAGGCGGCCTTGCCGGCCGGCTATGCCTCCGCCGAGGGCGGACTGGAGTTGCACGACGATGGCACGGAGTCGGGCGGCGGCGGTTTCCGCTCGGGCCTGCCGGCGTCGCTGGAAACGGCGGCCAGCCTGCGCCTGCGCGTGCTGGTGGCCGTGCCGGGACCGTCCGTTTCGCCCCGCTATTTGCAACTGCTGCAATCCGTGCCGCCCAAGTTGGCGACGAATGGCGAAGTGCTGCGCGCCGCCTACAGCGAATACAAGGAACGTTTCGTCGCGCGCGTGGGCTTGCGCAAGATGTACATGGAAATCCTCACCCTGACCTTGCTGCTGGCCATTTTCGGCGCCATCGGCAGCGCTTTTCTGATCGCGGGCAACCTGGCCCAGCCCCTGCTGCTGCTGGCCGAAGGCACGCGCGCCGTGGCCGAGGGAGACCTGTCGCCGCGTCCCATCGTTGCCACCAAGGATGAACTGGGCACCCTGACGCAGTCGTTCAACATCATGACGCGCCAGTTGCTCGATGCGCGCACAGCCGTGGAAAGCAACCGCGCCGCCTTGCAAAACGCCAAGGCCCACCTGGAATCGGTGCTGGCGAACATGTCGGCCGGCGTGATGGTGCTCGACGGCGACTTCAAGCTGGTGACCTGCAATGAATCCGTCGAGCGCATCCTGCAGCATTCGGGCATGAGCATGGTGGGCCAGCCGCTGGCGAATATTGCTGGAATGGAAGAATTTGGCGGCGCCATCATCAGTGCCTTCACGGCGCAAAGCGCGCAATCGGCGTCGGGCCGCAACCAGCAGCGCCTGCACTGGCAGCGGCAGATCGAGATTCCGCGCCGCCTGGGCAGCAGTGCCGACGAGCATGACATCACCTTGCTGGCGCGCGGTTCGCGCCTGCCTCTGGAGTCCGGCAGCGGCTATATCGTCGTCTTCGATGATATTTCCGACGTGATTTCCGCGCAGCGCTCGATCGCCTGGGGCGAGGTGGCGCGCCGTCTGGCGCATGAAATCAAGAATCCGCTCACGCCGATCCAGCTGTCGGCCGAGCGCCTGCAGATGAAGCTCGAAGGCAAGCTGGAGCAGCCGGACGCCGACCTGCTCAGCCGCGCCACCACCACCATCGTCAAGCAGGTCGATGCGATGAAGCGCATGGTCGACGATTTCCGTGACTATGCGCGCACGCCGCCGGCCGTGCTCACGCCGCTGCGCTTGAACGAGCTGATCGAAGAGATACTGAATCTGTACCTGCGCGGTGACGATGGCGACATCATCCACCCGCTGCTGGCGCCGAACCTGCCGATGGTGATGGGCGATCCGACCCAGTTGCGCCAGGTGATCCACAACTTGCTGCAGAACGCGCAGGACGCCATGGCCGACCTGCCGCCGGACTCGCCGCATCCGCGGATTGACGTAAGGACGGAAGCAATTCATTATCGCAGTGCGGACGGCGGCGTGAATATCGCCGTGCGGCTGGCCATCAGCGACAATGGCCCTGGTTTCGCGCCAAAAATCCTGGCGCGGGCCTTCGAGCCCTATGTGACGTCGAAGGCGCGCGGCACGGGATTGGGCCTGGCGATGGTCAAGAAAATTATCGATGAACACGGCGGACGCATCGATATCGAGAACCGGGTCGACGGCAATGGCGCTTCGGTGGTCATTTTGCTGTTAAAGTTAGCTCCCGACACTCCTGCCCAGGAATTCCTGGCGTGAGGGTCTGGTTTAGTATTTAAAACACTAATAAAATCATAGTTGTCCGCCGTGTGCATCTTGTGCGCGACGGCCGGCGAAATGAGGAAGGCAAGACACGAATGGCAAACATACTCGTAGTGGATGATGAAATGGGTATCCGTGAGTTGCTCTCGGAAATTTTGGGCGACGAAGGACATGCTATCCAGCTGGCCGAAAATGCGCAGCAGGCGCGCGAAGCGCGTGCCGCCGGTGCGCCGGATCTGGTATTGCTGGATATCTGGATGCCCGACACCGATGGCGTCACCTTGCTCAAGGAATGGCAGCGCGACGGCTTGCTGACCATGCCCGTGATCATGATGTCGGGCCATGCCACCATCGATACGGCGGTCGAGGCGACGCGCATCGGCGCCATGAACTTCCTGGAAAAACCGATTGCCCTGCAAAAACTGCTGAAAGCGGTTCAGCAAGGCTTGACGCGGGCACAGGAAACCGTGCGCGCGCCGAGCGTGGCGCCGCGTCCCGTGGCGCCCGTGGTGGCCGAGGAAAGCAGCCATCCCGTGCCCAGCTTTGGCGGCAGCGCGCCGCAACAGCTGATGGTGCGCCCAGGCATCGCCGTCCCGGCGGTGGCCGAAGGCCATGGCTACAACCTGTCGTTCGACTTGCCCCTGCGCGAGGCGCGCGACGCGTTCGAGCGCATGTATTTCGAACACCACCTGGGACGCGAAGGCGGCAGCATGACCCGCGTGGCAGAAAAAACGGGCCTCGAGCGCACCCATTTGTACCGCAAGCTGAAACAGCTGGGCGTCGAACCGGGCAAGCTGGCCAAGAAAAGCCTGTGACGGCAGCCGTGCGGCGTCCGACGCCGCTGACCCTGGTCAGCGGTGGACGCGCCGCCGGGCGCGAGGCGGCCATCGCGCAAGCCTTGCGGCCGCAGCAAGCGAGTGCCGTCATCCTGGAAGGATTGGCTGACGGCAACGCCATCCTGGCCGACCTGGCCGAGCAAGTTTCCCCTTCTCCATCATTTCCCTTGCAACTGTTGCGCATCGCACCCGGTTGCCTGTGCTGCAGCGGCAATCTCGTATTGCGTGTAACATTGAATCGTCTGCTGCGCCATCCACCCGCGCACTTGTTCATCAGCCTGGCCGACGCCACGCACATCGAACAATTGCGCACCTGGCTCACCGCCAGTCCCTACGATGCCTTGCTGGCGCTGCAAGCAGATATCGTCGTTGCCTGACGATTTTTCGATCGACTTACCGCAGTCGCAGTTTGCATCTCGTTACAACTCTGTAGCCCGCAGGGTGGCATGGCCGCTTGAAATGGCGCCGTGTGAACCCCACCTCTGTTCTGACACCGCAGGAGCTTCTCCTGCTTGAGCGAAGGATGCAAAATGAACCTGATCTATAACAGCGAACAATACAGCGTCGTGGAATTCGGCATCGACGGCGACCTGGAGGCCCTGCGTTTTGGCGGCTATGAAATCGTCGACAAGGGGGGCAAACGCGAGACGTTTATCGCCGGCATCCTGGCGCAAAACTTCCGCCGCGACGTCACGGAGCTGATCGCCAGCGAACCCAGCATGGAAGAGATCGATGAATTTTTGGGCAGCTATGATTCCCTCATGAGCCAGCCTGTCCTGTTGCACTGACCGGATGGCTATCGCCACCATACCAATCCGTCTGACGGCATGGTATGGTGGTTGTGTTATCCAGCTGCAAACAGACCATGTGCCAACTTCTCGGAATGAATTGCAATGTCCCCACGGACATTGTCTTTAGTTTTACCGGCTTCGCCATGCGCGGCGGCCATACCGATACCCACCATGACGGCTGGGGCATCGCCTTTTTCGAAGGCGCCGGTGTGCGCCATTTCGTCGACCACCAGGCGGCCATCGCCTCGCCCGTGGCCGAACTGATCAAACGTTACCCCATCAAGTCGCGCAATGTCATCGCGCATATCCGCAAGGCCACGCAAGGCCAGGTGGCGCTGGAAAACTGCCACCCCTTCGTGCGTGAACTGTGGGGGCAATACTGGGTCTTTGCCCACAATGGCGACTTGAAGGATTTCAATCCCGTGCTGACGGGCAGCTACCGTCCCGTCGGCTGCACGGACAGCGAACGGGCTTTCTGCTATCTGCTGCAGGAACTGCACGCGCGCTTTGGCGATGCCCCGCCGGCCTTGCCGCAACTGCATGCCGCCCTGGCGGAGTTGTTGCCCAGCATCGCGGCCCACGGCACCTTCAACATGATGCTGTCGAGCGGCGAGGCGCTGTTTGCCCATTGCTCGACCAGTTTGCACTATCTGGTGCGACAACATCCGTTTCCAACTGCTAAACTCTCCGATGAAGACCTGAGCGTGGACTTTTCCCAGGTGACGACACCCCAGGACCGCGTGGCCGTGATCGTTACCCAGCCGCTGACGACGAATGAACAATGGACGGCGTTTGCGCCGGGCGAATTGAAATTATTTGTCGACGGGATGGTGCAAGACATGCCAGCGGCCTAATTTGTTGACGACAATAAACTGGATTGCTGCCAAAATACCCACAGCGCGGGCGGAATTCAGCTAAAGTATTGTCAATAGTGAACCTTGATGCGGGCGCGGCGCGGCCGGTGTCACTCGACGTGATTGATGAAGAGTTAATGATCGATATTTCCAGCAACGACATCACCCCGAAACCCTTGCGCGTGCGCGAGTTCTATCTGGGGCGACAACCTATCCTTGACCGCAATCAAGCCCTGTTTGGCTATGAGTTGCTATTCCGCAACGCTCCGGTCGGTCCCGCCAACATTACCAGCGATCTGTCCGCCACGGCGTCCGTCATCGCCCACGCTTCCCAGCTGGGCATGGAAAAGGTCATCGGCGACGCGCTCGGTTTCGTCAACGTCGACGCCGACGTGATCATGAGCGACATCTTCGTGTTCCTGCCGCGTGAAAAAGTCGTGCTGGAAATCGTCGAATCGATGCCCGTCACGCCGGAAGTGCGCGCGCGCATCAGCGAACTGGTGGGCCATGGCTTCACCTTTGCGCTGGAAAACGTCGTCTCCGACACGGCGCAAGTGCAGGAACTGCTGCCGCTGGTGCAATACGTCAAGATGGACATGAGCACGGTCGATCCGAAAGTGCTGGCAGCCCTGGCACCCCGTTTCAAGCAGGAAAACAAGAAACTGGTGGCGGAAAAGGTCGAGACGCGCGAAGAATTCAAGTCGGGCCTGGATCTGGGCTTCGATTACTTCCAGGGTTATTACTTTGCCAAGCCCGCCATCATGACGGGCAAGAAGCTGTCGCCATCGCAACTGGCCGTCATGGAACTGATGACACTGGTGACGTCCGACGCCGACAATATGGACATCGAGCGCGCCATCAAGCGCGACGTGTCGCTGGCCTTGAACCTGTTGCGCCTGGTCAATACCCCGGCCGTGGGCGCGCGCCAGCGCATCGATTCGCTGAGCCAGGCCGTGACTGTGCTGGGCCGCCGCCAGTTGCAGCGCTGGCTGCAAATCATGCTGTATGCGGAACCAAGCAAGCGCGGCCATAGCATGACGCCGCTGCTGATGCTGGCCACCACGCGCGGCCGTTTGCTGGAATTGCTGGCGCATAAACTGCGCCCCAATCACGCCCATTCGGCCGATATCGCCTTTACGGTCGGCATCATGTCCCTGATGGATACCCTGTTCGGCGTGCCGATGTCGGAAATCCTCAGCCAGATCGAAGTGATCGACGAAGTGGCCGAAGCGCTGCTGTCGCGCGAAGGCTTCTACGGCGACCTGCTGCGCCTGGCCGAATGCATCGAGCGCATCGAAGACATGGAAGGCGAGATCGTACCGACCTTGCGCGACCTGGCCATGTCGCCGGACGACCTGGTGGAACTGGAAATGGCCGCGTATGAATGGAGCGATAACGTTGTCAGGTATGCGCTGTAGGTCGGATTAGCGCGGCCGCCAGGCCACGCGTAATCCGACGACATTGTTGGCGGTGACTGTGGGGGTGTCGGATTACGCGCAAGCGCTAATCCGACCTACCAGATCACCCGACCGAATTAAAAGCCCTGCACGGCATCGCCGTGACAGGGCTTTTTAACGCCATCACGCCGCAGCGCCCGGCCAGTGCTTGTGCAGCTCGGGGTCGGTGCGCAGTTCCCACAGGGCCAGCACGACGACGGCGATACCGACGAGCAGCTCGTTCCACAGGACGACGCGTTGTTCGGCGATGCGCAGCACCCACGGCGAGGCCGCCACCCACACGCCCACCAGCAGGTTGACGACGACGGCCCAGAAATAGGTCTTGTACAGGTCGAAGGCAGCCAGCACGGCGATCACCAGGCCCGAGACAAAGGCGTTGAGCATCTGCGGTGAACCCTCGGGATAGGAAAACGCCCAGGGCGAGACGACGAGCCACAGGCCCAGCAACAGGATCACCTGATCCTGCCAGCGTTTCAGTTTGAAATTGGTTGCCATATATCCTCCTTGCCAGTTGGGAACGGGCCGGAGCGGGCATGCAGCATGCCGGCCGGCATACTGCGTTAGTGCGCTTCGGCGCGCGATAAGTTCCGCGCGCCTTGTGCTTATATTATGACAGGTTCGGCGCCAGCCAGCGTTCCACGTCTTCGATATTGGCGCCACGGCGCTTGGCCATGTCTTCCACCTGATCCATGCCGATCTTGCCGACAACGAAGTATTTCGACTCCGGGTGGGCAAAATAGAAGCCGGACACGGCCGCGCCGGGGAACATGGCGTACGATTCCGTCAACTGCATGCCGATTTCCTCGGCCTGCATGATCTCGAACATCTGTTTCTTGACCGTGTGCTCGGGGCAGGCCGGGTAGCCTGGCGCCGGGCGGATGCCGACATATTTCTCGGCGATCATGTCGTCGTTGCCCAGGTGCTCGTCCGGCACATAGCCCCACAAATCCTTGCGCACGCGCTCGTGCAGGTATTCGGCGAATGCTTCGGCCAGGCGGTCGGCCAGCGATTTGAGCATGATGGACGAGTAATCGTCGTGCGCATCCTCGAAGCGTTTTTCGTATTTCTCAATGCCGAGGCCGGACGTGACGGCGAACATGCCGATGTAATCCTTCACGCCCGATGCCTTCGGTGCGATGAAGTCGGCCAGGCACTGGTTCGGACGCTGCACGCCATCGACCACGGGTTTCACGCCCTGCTGGCGCATGCCGTAGTAGGTGAATGCCACGTTACTGCGCGTATCGTCCGTGTACACCTCGATATCGTCGTCATTGACGCTGTTGGCCGGCAGCAAGGACACGACGCCATTGGCCGTCAGCCAGCGTCCGTCGATGAGTTTTTTCAGCAAGGCCTGGCCTTCCGCGTACACCTTGGTGGCCGCGTCGCCCACCACTTCATCCGTCAATATGGCGGGGAAGGGGCCGGCCAGGTCCCAGGTCTGGAAGAACGGGCCCCAGTCGATATAGTTGGCCAGCGTTGCCAGGTCGACATTTTTAAACAGGCGGCGGCCGATGAACTTCGGTTTCACGGGCGTGCAGGGGCCGTCGAAGGGCACGACCATCTTGTTGGCGCGGGCCTGCGCCAGCGGCAGGATGGGCAGGGCCTTCTTGTTGGCGTGCTGTTCGCGGATGCGCGCGTAGTCGAGCTCGATGTCTTCCACGTACTTGTCGCGCTGCTCCGGCGTCAAGAGCGACTGCGCCACGGACACGGAACGCGAGGCGTCCGGCACGTAGATGACGGGGCCTTCGTAGTTATGCGCGATTTTCACTGCCGTGTGGGCGCGGCTGGTGGTGGCGCCGCCGATCAGCAGGGGAATCTTGAGCATGCGGAAGTGTTCGTCGCGCTGCATTTCCTTGGCGACATAGGCCATTTCTTCCAGGGACGGCGTGATCAGGCCGGACAGACCGATGATGTCGGCGTTTTCCACCTTGGCGCGCGCGAGGATTTCCGAGCACGGCACCATCACGCCCATGTTCACCACTTCGAAGTTATTGCATTGCAAGACTACCGTGACGATATTCTTGCCGATGTCATGCACGTCGCCTTTCACGGTCGCCATGATGATCTTGCCCTTCGGCTTGGCCACGATGCCCGTGCGTTTTTCTTCCAGCAGCTTTTCTTCCTCGATAAACGGAATCAAGTGAGCCACAGCCTGTTTCATCACGCGTGCCGATTTCACCACTTGCGGCAGGAACATTTTGCCTTGGCCAAACAGGTCGCCGACCACGTCCATGCCCGCCATCAAGGGGCCCTCGATCACGTGGATCGGGCGCCCGCCATTGTGCAGCAGCTCCTGGCGCGCTTCTTCCGTGTCTTCCACGATGAATTGCGTAATGCCGTGCACGAGCGCATGCGACAGGCGCGCCTGCACCGTGCCTTCGCGCCAGGCCAGGGTTTGCGCCTCGGCCTTGCCGCCCGCCTTCAGGGTGCCGGCAAATTCGATCATGCGCTCGGTCGAGTCTTCGCGGCGGTTCAGCACCACGTCTTCCACGCGCTCGCGCAATTCCGGGTCCAGGTTGTCGTACACGCCCACCATGCCGGCGTTGACGATGCCCATGGTCATGCCAGCCTTGATGGCGTGGTACAGGAAAACGGTATGGATGGCTTCGCGGGCGGGATCGTTGCCACGGAAACTGAACGACACGTTCGACACGCCGCCCGAGATCTTCGCGTACGGCAAGTTTTCCTTGATCCAGCGCGTGGCGTTGATGAAGTCGACGGCATAGTTGTTGTGCTCTTCGATGCCGGTGGCGACGGCAAAGATGTTCGGGTCGAAAATGATGTCTTCCGGCGGGAAGTCCAGCGCATCGATCAATAAATGGTAGGCGCGCGCGCAAATCTCGATCTTGCGCTCGAAGGTGTCGGCCTGGCCCTTTTCATCGAAGGCCATGACGATCACGGCCGCGCCATAGCGGCGGCACAGTTTCGCCTGGCGCAGGAATTCTTCTTCGCCTTCCTTCATGGAAATCGAATTGACGATGGCCTTGCCCTGCACGCATTTCAGGCCCGCTTCGATGACCGACCATTTCGACGAGTCGACCATGATGGGCACGCGCGAAATATCGGGTTCCGAGGCGATCAGGTTCAAAAAGCGCGTCATGGCGGCCAGCGAATCGAGCATCGCTTCATCCATGTTGATGTCGATCACTTGCGCGCCGTTTTCCACTTGCTGGCGGGCAACTGACAAGGCTTCGTCGTATTGCTCGTTGAGAATCATGCGCGCGAACGCCTTGGAACCCGTGACGTTGGTGCGCTCGCCCACGTTGACGAACAGCGACTCGTCATTGACGACGAACGGCTCCAGGCCCGCCAGGCGCAAGTCGTGCGATGGCGCCGGCACGGTGCGCGGGGTGTTTTTCGACAGCAATGAGCCGATGGCGGCGATGTGCTCGGGCGTGGTACCGCAGCAGCCGCCCGCCATGTTCAGGAAGCCCGCGTCGGCAAATTCGCGCAGCAGGGCGGACGTGTCGGCTGGCAACTCGTCAAAGCCCGTGTCGCTCATGGGGTTGGGCAAGCCCGCGTTCGGGTAGATGCACACGAAGGTGTCGGCGATCTTGGCCAGCTCTTCCGCGTACGGGCGCATCAGGGCGGCGCCCAGTGCGCAGTTCAGGCCGATGGTCAGCGGTTTTGCGTGGCGCACGGAATTCCAGAAGGCGGGCACGGTCTGGCCCGACAAGATGCGTCCCGACGCATCCGTGACGGTGCCGGAAATCATCAAAGGCAGGCGCACCACGCCAGGATTTTGCTCGTAGAACAGGTCAATGGCGAACAGGGCCGCCTTGCAGTTCAAGGTATCGAAAATGGTTTCCACCAGCAGCACGTCGGCGCCGCCTTCCACCAGGCCCTGCGTCTGCTGCAGGTAGGCGGCCACCAGCTGGTCGAAGCTGACGTTGCGCGCGGCCGGGTCGTTGACGTCGGGCGAGATCGACGCCGTCTTCGGCGTAGGCCCGAGGGCGCCGGCGACGAAGCGCGGCTTGTCCGGGGTGGAATATTTATCGCAGGCGGCGCGCGCCAGCTTGGCCGCCTGCACGTTCATTTCATAGGCCAGGTGGGCCATGTGGTAATCGTCTTGCGCGATGGTCGTGGCGCCGAAGGTATTCGTTTCGATCAGGTCGGCGCCGGCCGCCAGGTAGCGCTCGTGGATTTCCTGGATGATGTGCGGCTGCGTCAGGGTCAGCAACTCATTATTGCCCTTGACGAACAGTTCGCGTGCGCCGCTGTCGGCCGGCGCGGTGAAATCGATGAAGCGGCCGGCGGGGCCGCCGCGATACGCTTCTTCATCGAGCTTGTATTGCTGGATGATCGTGCCCATGGCGCCGTCGAGAATCATGATCCGCTGCGCCAGAATGGCGCGCAAGGTGGCTTCGGTCGGGGACATGGCGGGGATCACGGTATCGTTCATTTCATGCTTTCAATAGGCAAACGGGCGGCGGCGCGGCGACAGGGCAGTACGAGGCGGATGCGGGCCAGCAGGATCAGCTGACGGAGAGTTGCCGGCCGGGTAGGGCAGGCAGAAGGTGGCAATCGCCTGATTTCACCGGGTCTAAAATTATACGGCATCAGGCTGCTTTGGTTTTAAGCAAAAGCGGCCGTTCGTCCCACGGCAGGCGTGGTTGCAACACATTGCAACACATCGCCTTCCGCCACGCCGGCTTCTGAAAATAACATTCCTGAAAATCTTACTCAAAACGTTAATTCTTCCAGCAAAGTTGGCAGGAAGATATTGCCTCTAGGCTGTGGAAAAATTTCCACATTATTTGCGCCATGTCTGCATCTTTTTAATGAATTGAATGGCAATAGCTGCAAAGGAAAGTAATTTTGATTTCAGCCGATACAGAGTGAGGGGAATAGTGCTCTGAATAAAGTTTGCCAAGCAGATATTTTAATTATTATCAAAACCAATTGAATCAAAAGCATTAATAGTTGTCTTTGGGAATCGAATTAACCCATAATATTGGTTCTTCGAAATTAAATTCTCACCAAAAGTCACCAATATGTCACATTTATCCCGTGTCCTCCCCGGCATCGCGCTGCATCAACATGGTTGCCAGCCATGAAAAACCATCTGCTAGTCGCATTGTTTGTCATGCTGGGCCTGTCCGCTTGCGGCGGGGGCGGCGGTGGTGGGGGCGACACGGTGGTGGCGACCACTTCGGGTACGCCCGTCCAGATTCCTGCCGTGACAGCCGTCTCGGCGGCGAATGTCGCCGTCGGTGGCAGCCTGGTGCTCACGGGCACGAATCTGAGCCGCGTGACGGCTTTCCAGGTGGGCGGCGTGAGCGTTACCGCCAGTGCCGCCAGCGACACCAGCGTCACGCTGGCCATGCCTGGCGTGCCCGTATCGGGCGCCTTGAGTCTCGTCAGCGCCAGCGGCACGGCGGCCACCAGCTATAACGTCAATGTGTACCTGCCCTTGACTGTGGGCAGCGTCGCACCGGCGACGGGCGGTGTCGGTTCCAGCGTGACGATCACGGGCGGCGGCATGGGCGCCGTGACGGCGGTGCAGTTTGGCAATGGTGCGGCGGCAACGCCGCAAAGCCAGACGGCCAGCAGCGTGACGGTGGTAGTGCCTGCGGGCGCCGCGACCGGCGCGCTGACGGTGCGCGGTCCCTACAACGATGTCGCCAGCAGCGACGCGTACACGGTCCTGGCCAGCGTGGCGGTGACGTCGATCACGTCGGCCGTCAACGGCGCGACCTTATCGGTGACGCTGCAGGGCAGCAATCTCGACCAGGTCAGCTCGGCTTCGGTGGGCAATACGCCGGCCGTCATCGTCAGCGCCAGTGCCAGCCAGCTGCTGCTGTCCGCGCCAGCCGCGGCAACGGGCAACGTGATGCTGTCGGCCGCTTCGCGTATCGCCGTGAATGCGGGCACGGTGTCGGCCTTTACCCTGGGCAGCATTGATTTCGCGCAAGTATTGAATTTGAACGCCAGCAATACGGCCTTGCGCCTGACGCGCGGCAAGCCGGCCGCCGTGCGCGTGTCCGTGCTGGCCACGCAGGCGGGCCAGGCCAGCCCGGCTGTCACCTTGCATGCGACGTCTGCCAATGGCAGCAACCTGGGCAGCATTGCGATGACGGGGCCGGCGCTCTTGCCGACGACGAAGAACGATGACAGTTTCAATGGCAATTTCAGTGCCGTCCTGCCCTCCGGGTGGATCTTGCCCGGCGTGCGCGTGCGCGTGACGGCCGTCGGCAATGACGGCGTGCAAGTGAGCCAGGAAGCGGCGCCCACGGTGGCCAGCCTGGCCAGGATCCGTCTGGTGCTCGTGCCCCTGAGTACCGACGATGGCGTGGCGCAACTGCCTGACGCCGAGGTGATCCGTGCCGCGCTGCTGCGCGTGTACCCGTATGCGACGGAAAATATCAGCATCACGACGCGCGCTGCGCTGAGCATGCCAGGCAGCAGCACGGCCGACAGCTGGTGGAGCGATACCCTGGGCAAGCTGGAAAACCAGCGCGCGCTGGAAGACAGCGGCGCCTATTATTATGGTTTTGTGCCGAAAATGTCCTCCAGCCGCGCCGCCGGCCTGGCCTACATCAACCAGCGCAGCAGCGGCAGCGACTTCACGTCGGCCATTGGCCTGGATGCCAGGTTCAACAGCATCGCCTCGGTCGATCCCTTCGGCAACCAATGGCCTGAATGGCTGACCACGCTGGTGCATGAACTGGGCCACAACCACTCGCTGCAGCACGTTGCCTGCGGCGGTCCAGCCAATGCGGCTCCCGATTACCCGTATGCAAATGGCAATCTTGGCCCGCAACCGCTGTACAACAGCAACTATGCAGGCAGCATCGGTCAGTTGAGCAAGGCAGTGTATGGCAGCACGCCGATGAAAGACGTGATGAGCTATTGCAGCGGCGCCTGGTTCTCCGACTACAGCTATGCGCGGGTGCAGCAATTCCTGGAAAAACGCAGCACGCAAGTTACGGGCAGCAATGTGCTGGCCGCCAGCATGTCCGTGGCCGAGAACGGCTATCTGACCATTTCCGGCCGCATCACGCCGAGCGGCGTGGCCTTGCGCCCGGCCGTTGCCTCGTCCACGCGCGTTGGCGCGGCCACCAGTGGCAGCGGCCAGGCGTACACCTTGCGGATTTTGACGGCGTCCGGAGCGACTATCGACTTGCCCTTCGATGCCGTGAGCCTGGCCGACCATGGCGGCAGCGCCATGAGCCACTTCCGCGTCAGCTTCGCCAATCCTGGCGATATCAGCGACGTGAAAGTATTGTCAAAAGGCAAGGCGTTGGCCACCCTGGATCGCCCGCTTCGCCGCAGCAAGGCCGCCAACGATGGCAGCTTTGAGATAACGCAAAGCGGCGGCAAGCTGGCGCTGGTCTGGGATGCGCAAGCGGAGCCGTATGCGGCTGTGCTGCACGTGGCGACCGATGGCCGCAAGACGGTGGTCGCCAGCGGCCTGACGGGTGGCAGTGCCAGCGTCGACGTGAGCGCCTTGCCGGCCGGCGGCCGCTTCGAGGTCAGCCTGTCGTCGTCCGTCCGCGCGCGCCTGATGAACGTCCAGCGCCGCTAAGCGGTCACGCCGGATGCAACTAGGGCTTGCCGCGGCAAGCCCTTTGTTTATGCGCGCAGGCATTGGTGCATAAACTGCACAGATCCTGTGCCGGACGGAGGCTGCCATTTCTCATCCCGCCTGCCTAGAATGGGTCTTCATCCACTTGCGGAGCATCCCATGCCCATCCTGAACCTGCGTTTGTCCACCGCGCCCGATGCGCGCCAGTCGGCCGCCATCGCCGCCACCCTGAGCCAATTGACGGCGCAGCTGTTGCACAAGGCGCCCGAATTGACGTCGGTGGCGATCAGCCATGCCGACGCGGCACACTGGTTTGTCGGCGGCCCCTCGCTGCAAGCCCAGGGCAAGAGCAGTTTTTTCCTCGATATTCTGATCAGCGATGAAACGAATACGGCCGCGGAAAAAGCCGCGTATATCGCCGCCGTGTTCGTCGCCATGCAGGAGTATCTCGGCGCCTTGCATGAAGTCAGCTACATCCACGTGCATGACGCGCGCCAGGCGGCCTGGGGCTACGGCGGCTTGACGCAGCAGTTCCGCGCCGTGCGCAAGGCGCTGCAGCAGCCATGATCAATCCCAGCGGCGATCTTGATAGTGTTGCACGGCAAAATCGATGAAGGCCCTGACCTTCGGCGACAGCTTGCGGCTGTGCGGATACAGCGCGTACAGGGTGCGCGGCCGCAAGGTGTAGCCGGATAACACTTCCACCAGCTGGCCGCTGCGCAGCGCGTCGCGCACGATAAAGGCGGCCGCGCCGGCAATCCCCATGCCGCCCACGGCCGCTTCGCGCAGGGCGACGCTGGTATTGGCTTGCAGGCTGCCGCGCACGGCCACCTTGTGCGCGGCGCCGTCGCTATCCGTGAACGACCACTCCGCCGGCTTGTCGCCGGATGTGTACATCAGGCAATTGTGCTGCGCCAGCTCTTGCGGCGTGGCCGGATGGCCATGGCGTGCCAGGTAGGCGGGCGAGGCGACGGCCAGCGTGCGGCTGCTGGCCAGCTGGCGCGCCACCAGGGTCGAATCGGGCAAGCCGCGCGCCAGGCGCAACGCCACGTCGAAGCCATCGTCGATCAGGTCGACGATGCGGTCATTGCAGACCAGGTCGATGTGGATGTGCGGGTATTGGCGGGAAAAATCGGGTAGCCAGGCGGCCAGTTCCAGCGTGCCGAAAGCCATCGGCGCATTGATGCGCAGGCTGCCGGACGGCTGCGCCTGGTGCATGGCGACGGCGCGGTCGGCCGCATCGAGGGCGTCGAGGATGTCGCGGCTGGCCAGGTAGTATTCCTGTCCGGCCGCCGTCAGGGCGAAGCGGCGCGTGGTGCGGTTGAGCAACTGTGCGCCCAGCTGGCTTTCCAGCTGGCGGATCTGGCGCGAGACGATGGAGTGGGAGATGCCCAGCGCGGCGCCCGCGGCCGTGAAACTGCCCAGTTCCACGACGCGGCGCAGGGCGCGCAAGGCGGTCAGCTGGTCCATGGGCGCGTGCCGCCGGTAGCGATTGCCGGCTTAAACGAAGCGTTTGCCTTCGAGGGGGAAGCCCTTGATGAACTCGGCCGCAGGCAGGCGCTTGCCGCCCGGTTTTTGCAGTTCCGTCAGGCGCAGGGAACCATTGCCGCAAGCGACGACGATGCCGTGCTGGGCGTCGGCCGCCAGCACCTGGCCCGGCGCTTCCTTGCTGTCCGCTTCGAGCACGTCGGCGGCCCAGATCTTGACGGTGGTGCCATCGACCTGGCCGCAGGCGCCGGGAAACGGATTGAAGGCGCGGATTTTCAGGCCCAGTTCCAGCGCCGGCAAGCTGAAATCGAGCGCCGCTTCTTCCTTGGCGATTTTTGCCGCATAGGTGACGCCCGCTTCCGGCTGCGGCACGGCTTCGAGCGGCTGCTGCTGCATCTTGCGCAGGGTTTCGACGATCATCTTGCCGCCCAGGGTGGCCAGCTTGTCGTGCAGGCTGCCAGTGGAGTCGCCCGCTTCGATGGGCGTGCGCTCGATGGCCAGCATGGGGCCCGTATCGAGGCCTTCTTCCATCTGCATGATGGTCACGCCCGTTTCATCGTCGCCCGCTTCGATGGCGCGGTGAATCGGTGCCGCACCGCGCCAGCGCGGCAGCAAGGAACCGTGGATATTGATGCAGGGTTTGAGGTCGAGGGTGCTGCGCGGCAAGATCAAGCCATAGGCGGCCACCACCATGACATCGTAATCGGTGGCCAGCAGGCGTTCGTGGGCCGCCTTTGCCTCGGCGGCGCGCTGCGGGTCCTTGCTGTCCATGCGCAGGGACAGCGGCTGCAGCACGTCGATGCCGTGCTGCTGGGCATACTGCTTGACGGCCGAGGCGTGCAATTGCATGCCGCGTCCGGCAGGGCGGTCGGGCTGGGTCAGCACCAGCGGAATCTCAAAGCCCGCTTCGTGCAAGTCTTTCAGGGCCGTGGCGGCAAATTCAGGCGTGCCTGCGAAGATCACTTTCATATGGTTCCTTGACGTGAGGTGCGCAGGCCCGCGCCCGAGGGCGCCAGGCTGGCGTGGTAAGACGACTACTGTTGCTGCTTAGTCTATCAGCAGTAGCTTAGAAACGGCGGTTCTGTGCACGCAAGCTCGCTTCGCGCTCGAGACCACGGATTTCCTTGATCATCTTGGTCTTGATGCGGTTGCGCTTGAGCGGCGACAGGTATTCGACGAATACCTTGCCCAGCAAGTGATCCATCTCATGCTGGATGCAGACGGCCAGCAAGCCATCGGCTTCCAGTTCGAACTGCTTGCCGTGGCGGTCCTGGGCGCGCACCTTGATGCGGGCCGGGCGCTCGACGCCGTCGTAGACGCCAGGCACGGACAGACAACCTTCGTCGTAGACCTGCTTTTCCTCGCTGGCCCAGGTGATTTCCGGGTTGACGAACACTTGCAGCTGGTTTTTCTCTTCGGTGGTGTCGATCACCATCATCTGGATATGTTCGTCCACTTGCGACGCGGCCAGGCCGACGCCCGGGGCGTCGTACATGGTTTCAGCCATGTCGTCGATCAGGGTTTGCAGGCGCGCGTCAAATTCGGTGACGGGCTTGGCGATCGTGTGCAGGCGAGGATCGGGGTAACGCAGGATATTTAATATGGACATACGGATTCGACTGGTTAAGGTGGGCGCCGGTGCGCCGGATTATTCATGCCTGGGCCATGCGAACGATGGCAGGGCTATTTTATTTGTGTACGCCTTGGGCGCGCATGGCACAACGACGCGGCAGATGCGTTTGCCAGTGCGCTAATCGTTTGCTGCAAAGGGAAATTTTATCACAGACGCCCATGCTCCTGTGGAGGCGGGACCGTTTTGCACGGCCATTGCACGCATTCTTGCGCGCGTCGGTATCGCGTGCGCGCCATGGCGCTAGCATGGGATGGCACAGTACACAGTGAGGTTGTCATGCATGCACTTGCCACGATGGCAGACACGGCCACGGAACTGGCGGGCTGGCTGCGCCTGCAGCATCTGCCCGGCGTGGGGCCGGTGGCGGCGCGCGCCTTGCTGGCCCGCTTCGGCTTGCCGCCGGCCATCTTCGCCGCATCATTCGAGGCCCTGCGCGAAGTGGTGCCGGCCAGCGTGGCGCGCGCCATCGTGCAGCCGCCCAAGCCGGTGGCCAACAGCCAGCTCGATCTCACCCTGCAATGGCTGCAGCGGCCCGGCAACGCCGTGCTGACGCTGGCTGATGCCGCGTATCCCCGGTTGCTGCTGGAAATCGCCGATCCGCCGCTGTTGTTATATATGTACGGGGGCGGGCGGAACTGCTGTCGCGTCCCGGCGTGGCCATCATCGGCAGCCGCAATGCCAGCGCGCAAGGCATGCAGAATGCGGCCGCCTTTGCGCAGGCCCTCAGCGCGGCAGGCCTGACCATCATTTCCGGGCTGGCGCTGGGCATCGACACGCACGCGCACGAGGGCGGCTTGCGCGGCGCGGGCGGCACGGTGGCCGTGATCGGCACGGGCGCCGATCTGGTGTACCCGCGACGTAACCTTGATCTGGCGCAAAGAATCGCCGAACAGGGTTGCATCGTCAGCGAGTACGCACTGGGCTTACCCGCCATGCCCGGTAACTTTCCGCGCCGCAATCGCCTGATCAGCGGCCTGGCGCGCGGCGTGCTGGTGATCGAGGCGGCCGCGCAATCGGGTTCATTGATCACGGCGCGCCTGGCGGGCGAGCAGGGGCGCGATGTGTATGCCTTGCCCGGCTCCATCCATGCGACGTTGGCCAAGGGTTGCCATGCGCTCATCAAGCAAGGCGCCAAGCTGGTCGAGTCGGCCGATGACGTGCTGCAAGAGCTGGAATGGCTGGGCGGCGCTCCCCACGAGCCGCCAACGGTGGAATATGAACCGCCGCTGCTGGCCGCGCTGGGCCACGATCCCCTCGATGCCGATACCCTGGCCGCGCGCAGCGGCCTGGCCATGGGCACGCTGATGGGCGAATTGCTGGCGCTGGAGCTGGCGGGCCGGGTGGAACGCTTGCCCGGGGGACTGTTTCAACGCTGTAAATGACAGCTTGTCACTTGTGTGGCGGCCTTGCCGCACGGCGGCGCTTTGTCGGCGCGCACCCTTGTGTCGCAGCGAACTTAGCTGATAGAGTAGAGCCATGTTCGATATCCTGGTGTACCTCTACGAGACTTACTATCGCCCCGATGCCTGCCCCGAGCCGGCAGTCCTGGCGCGCAAACTGTCGGCCGTCGGTTTCGACGACGTGGAGATTTCCGAAGCGCTCGTGTGGCTGACGGATTTAAATGCCATGGCCGGCGTCGAACACACGCTGACGGCCAGTTCCACGGGCACGCGCTTTTATGTGCAGCAGGAAAGCGACGTGCTGGGCACGGCCGCCATCGGCTTCATCCAGTTCCTGGAAAGCGCCAAGGTGCTGTCGCCGCTGCAGCGCGAAATCGTCATCGAACGGGCGCTGGCGCTCGACGAGGCGCCCGTGTCGCTGGGCAAGCTGAAAGTCATCGTGCTGATGCTGCTGTGGAGCCAGGGCAAGGAACCGGACGCCCTGATGTTCGACGACCTGTTTGTCGACGATGAAGATCTGCCGCCGCGCCTGCTGCACTAATATATAAACGCCCTTGGCCGCACCTGGCGCCACTGCCGCGCCATCTCCCTTACTATATGCTGCGGCACCGCGCCCGCCAGCCCATTGTGTTTGCGCTGGCGCATTCTTGCTTGCAGATAACTTGCCGAATTCTTCAATAGGCGCTTATCATTGGCCGCTTGACAAGACCACAAGTCACAAGGCCTTGCGCAGACAAAAGCGTCGGCGCCTGGCAATGCACTGTATGATGCGCATGCTGAAACTATCCTAGAGCATTTTTCGAGACTAAAAAATATGACAAAAACCCTCATCATCGCCGAGAAGCCTTCTGTCGCGAACGATATCGCGAAGACGCTTGGCGGCTTCACCAAGCACGATGAGTACTTTGAATCGGATGAATACGTCCTGTCCTCGGCGGTCGGCCACTTGCTGGAGATCGCCGTACCGGAAGAATTCGACGTGAAGCGCGGCAAATGGAGTTTCGCGCACTTGCCGATGATTCCACCGTATTTCGCGCTGAACCCGATCGCCAAGACGGAAGCGCGCCTCAAAGTATTAAACAAGCTGATCAAACGCAAAGACGTTACCACCCTCATCAACGCATGCGATGCGGGGCGCGAAGGCGAGCTGATTTTCCGCCTGATCGCGCAAAACGCGAAAGCCAAGCAACCGGTCAAGCGCCTGTGGCTGCAGTCGATGACGCCAGGCGCCATCCGCGACGGTTTCTCGCACCTGCGCAGCGACGAAGAAATGCTGCCGCTGGCGGACGCGGCCCGCTGCCGTTCGGAAGCCGATTGGTTGATCGGCATCAATGGCACGCGTGCCATGACGGCGTTTAATTCGAAAGAAGGCGGCTTTTACCTGACGACCGTGGGTCGCGTGCAGACGCCCACCCTGTCCATCGTCGTCGAACGCGAAGATAAAATTAAAAAATTCGTACCGCGCGACTTCTGGGAAGTGCGCGCCGAATTCGTTTGCGCGGCCGGCATCTATGAAGGCCGCTGGCTGGACACGAAATTCAAGAAGGACGAGAACGATCCCGAGAAGCGCGCCGAGCGCCTGTGGAGCAAGACGGCTGCCGATTCGATCGCCACCGCCTGCCGCGGCCGCCAGGGCATCGTCACGGAAGAATCGAAACCGACCACCTCGATGGCGCCGGGCCTGTTCGACCTGACCAGCCTGCAGCGCGAAGCAAACTCGCGTTTCGGCTTCTCCGCTAAAAATACCCTGGGTCTGGCCCAGGCGCTGTACGAAAAGCACAAGGTATTGACGTATCCGCGTACCGATTCGCGCCACCTGCCGGAAGACTACATGCCGACCGTGCTGCAGGCGCTGGAAACGGTCAAGGAAAACAGCAATTACCACCAGTTCGCCAAGCAGATCATCGACAAGGGCTGGGTCAAGCCGAACAAGCGCATCTTCGACAATACCAAGATCTCGGATCACTTCGCGATCATCCCGACGACGATCGCGCCAAAGAATTTGTCCGAGCCGGAACAGAAATTGTACGACCTGGTCACGCGCCGCTTCATGGCCGTGTTCTTCCCGCCTGCGGAATTCCAGGTCACCACGCGCTACACGGAAGTGTCCGGCCATCAGTTCAAGACTGAAGGCAAGGTCATGACCAATCCGGGCTGGCTGGCCATCTATGGCAAGGAAGCCTCGACGGACGCCGACAAGGAAAGCAATGGCAACGGCAATCTGGTGCCAGTGGCCAAGGGCGAGAAAGTACAGACGGAAAGCGTCAACGCCAACGGCCTGGTCACCAAGCCGCCTGCGCGCTTCACGGAGGCGACCTTGCTGTCGGCCATGGAAGGCGCCGGCAAGCTGATCGACGACGACGAACTGCGCGATGCGATGGCTGGCAAGGGCCTCGGCACGCCAGCGACGCGCGCGGCCACCATCGAGGGCTTGCTGACGGAACGCTATCTGATCCGCGAAGGCCGCGAACTGATTCCGACGGCGAAGGCGTCGCAGCTGATGACCTTGTTGAAAGGCCTGGGCGTCAACGAATTGACGGCGCCGGAGCTGACGGGCGAGTGGGAATACAAGCTGTCGCAGATGGAAAAAGGCAAGATTTCGCGCGAAGAATTCATGCGTGAAATCGCGCAGATGACGCAAATCATCGTCAAGCGCGCCAAGGAATACGACAACGACACGATCCCCGGCGACTACGCGACGCTGGAAACGCCATGCCCGAATTGCAGCGGCGTGGTGAAGGAAAACTACCGTCGCTTCGCCTGCACCAAGTGCGAATTCTCGATGAGCAAGACGCCGGGTTCGCGCCAGTTCGAAATCGCCGAAGTGGAGCAATTGCTGAAGGACCGCACCATCGGCCCGCTGCAAGGCTTCCGCTCGAAGATGGGCCGTCCGTTCGCCGCCATCCTGCGCATCGTGCGCGATGAAGAGATCAAGAACTTCAAGCTGGAATTCGATTTCGGCCAGAACGACGAGAGCGAAGATGGCGAAGGCGTCGATTTCACGGGCCAGACGCCCGTGGGACCTTGCCCCAAGTGCAATGCCGGCGTGTACGAAATGGGCCTGGCCTATGTGTGCGAACACAGCGTGGCCAAGCCGAAGACGTGCGACTTCCGCAGCGGCCGCATCATCTTGCAGCAGGAAATCTTGCCGGAACAAATGGCAAAACTGCTCAACGATGGCAAGACGGACTTGCTGCCGGGCTTTGTTTCGCAGCGTACCCGTCGTCCGTTCAAGGCTTTCCTCGTGCGCGGCAAGGATGGCAAGGTGAGCTTCGAGTTTGAAGAGCGCAAGGCCAAGCCGGGCGCGAAGACGAAGGCGGCAGCCGTTGAGGCCGAAGGCGAAGAAGGCGCGGCGCCAGCGAAGAAAACGGCGGTCAAAAAGGCTGCCGTGAAGAAAGCGCCAGCGAAGAAAGCCACGGCCGTGAAAAAGCCGGCCGCCAAGAAGGCGCCGGCGAAGAAAGCGGCAGCGGCGGAATAATCTAGCCTCAGCCAGAAAAAAGCCAGGGATGTCCCTGGCTTTTTTTACGTCCCGATTTTAGTTGGCGCTTAGTCGAGGTAGTCGGAATACTCGCGCTGCGCGTAATTCTGCAGGTTGGCCCACGGCTGCGCCTTGCTGACGGTGGGCTGCAGCTTGACGTCGACCCGGCGATAGAAGGTATTCGCGCGGTCGCCGCTTTCGATGACCAGGGGAATCTGCTTTTGCTCATCCCACAGGATGCGCTGGAACACGCCATTCTTTTCCACTTCGCGCCAGCGCGCGCCCGTCACGGTTGATGCCTGTTTCGACAGCGGCATGGCGGCCACCAGTTTCGGGTCCAGCAGATAAAAACTGTTTTCCCAGGAGCCGTCGAAATTCACGTTTTCGTACTCGGCCTTGGGGATGGCGACGACGATCTTGTCATGCGCATCGATGTATTCCACGCGCACGGTGTTCTTTTCCAGCATCACGTGGCGCGGGATCAGCACGGGATTGAAGTGCTTGTGTTCATGCTGCGTGCCTTTCAGTGCCACTTTCCTGTTGTCGCCATGGTTGTGGCCCGCATGCGCATCGGTCGACGGCGCCAGCACGCGCTCGACCCACACGTGGCCTGGGCGGCGCAGCATCTTTTCTTCGTAGCGGCTCTCGCGCGTCACGCCTTCCGGCGTCAGGACGCGGCTGTAATAGGTGATGCCCAGGTCCAGGTCGGCAGGAGCGGATGGCGTGGCAGGGGCGGCTTGCGCGCTGGCGGCAAAGCCGGCGGCGAGGAGGACGGCGATCAGGGACGATTTCATGGTGTTGCCTTTACGTGCAGAGGGGCGGAGGGCTTGCGCCATCCGCCCCGGTGGGGTTACCGTGTTGATGTGGATCAGAAGCCGAACGCTGCCTTCAGCAAGTCAAACACCTTGGTGTTGTCCAGGGTGCCCTTGAAGGGTTTCGCGCCGGCGCCCGTGGCCAGCAGCTTGACGTCGCCGCCGCCGTGGGTTTCGCTGGCCAGACGCACGCCTGTTTCTTGCAGGTAATTGTCTTTCAGGGCCGTGGCGCTGTCGACGTTGCTGCGCAGGTCAGGACGGTTCGGGCCATTGCCGAACACCAGGGTGGTGTAGGTATTGCCATCGGCATCCTTGCTCGGCTGGTTATCCTTGTAGCCGCGGTTGATGTCGAGGATATTGTTGCCGCGCTTGCCATAGCCGTTGAAGGCCAGGGTGTGGTCATGGTCGGCCGTGACGACGATCAGGGTATTGGCCAGGGTCGGATCGGTTTCCTTGATCTTGGCGATGGCGGCCTTGATGGCGTCGTCGAAGGCGATGGTGTCCGTCAGCGCGCGCTTGGCGTTGATGCCGTGCAAGGCGTGGTCGATGCGGCCGCCTTCGACCATCAGGAAATAGCCGCTCGCGTTTTTCGACAGCAAGTCGATGGCCTTGAGGGTCATTTCCGACAGGCTAGGCTGGGTCGCGCCTTCGCCCAGTGGTGGCGTGGCCGTGCGGTCCAGTTCATATTCCAAGTGGCTGCGGGTGCTGTACAGACCGATGAATTTTTTTCCGCTAGGCGCCGCCGCCATTTCCGCTTTCGTCGCGGCCACGGTGTAGCCCTTGGCGGCAAATTCCGTCAACAGGTTGCGGCCATCGGCGCGGCCATACTTGTTGCTTGCCGACCATGGGGTGAAGTGGTTGCGGCCGCCACCCATCAGCACGTCGACACCGTCGCCCAGGGCCGTGTTGTAGCCGACACCGCCTGGCGCCGTTTGCGCGGCGATCGCGTATTGCGCATTGCGGTTGCAGATGTGCGAGAACGTCGTCGCCGGCGTGGCGTGCGTCAGTTCCGTGGTGGTGATGGCGCCCACGGCCTTGCCCTTGGCTTTTGCCAGTTCCAGGATGGTCGGCACGCTCTTGCCGCCGGCCGGGCAGTTGTCCACGCCCAGGTTGCCGTTGGCGTCGCGGCCCGGTTCCTTGGCGATCGTCTCCTGCGCCATCGAGATGACTTCATTGTTCATCTTGACGCCGGTCATGTAGGCGGCCATCGATGGCGCGCTGTCCGTCGTTTGCGCATCGTTCGAGAACGTCTTGATGCGCGCCGTGCGCTCCAGCGTGTCCATCATCAGGCTGCCGTTTTCGCCGTATTGGTAGATGCGCGACGCCGTGACGACGGACGGGCCCATGCCGTCGCCGAGGAAGAAGATGACGTTCTTGGCGTCGGCGGCGTAGGCGCTGGCAACGCTGGCGGCCACGAGCGTGGTCAGCAGCGACAGTTTCAAGGCGGATTTCAATGCTGGTTTCATATGCTTGTCCAATTCTTGTCTCTTGGGGATTACAGACCGCCGGCCGTCTTGACCAGGCCGAATACTTTGGTGTTGTCGATGGTGCCCAGGAAGGTTTCCGAACCCTTGCCGATGGCGCCCAGGAAGACGTCGGTGCCGCCGTGGGTTTCGTTGCCTGCCGCCGTGCGTATCACCGCTTCCTGGTGGTAGGTATTGGCGCTGGTGACGGTTTCATCGAGGCTGGCCATGGCGGCGCGGCTCGATTGCGTGCGGTTTTCGCCGTTGCCGAAGCCGATGATCGAATACGGTGCGCCATCGAGGTCTTTTTCGACCGCGCCGGTGACGTAGTTCTTCACCACGCCCAGCACGCCAGGGTTGCCGGCGGCCGTCTTGCCCGTGCGCTTGGCGTAGCCGTTCAGCACCAGGGTGTGGTCATGGTCGGCCGTGACGACGATCAGGGTATTGGCCAGGGTCGGGTCGGTCAGTTTGGCTTTCTCGATGGCGGCCTTGATGGCGTTGTCGAAGGCGACGGTGTCTTGCAGTGCTTTCTTGGCTGTCGTTTCATGCAGCGCATGGTCGATGCGGCCGCCTTCGACCATCAGGAAGTAACCCTTCTTGTTCTTGGCTAATACGTCCATGGCCTTGGTGGTCATTTCCGCCAGGCTAGGTTCCTTGGCTGCATCGCGGTCCAGGTCGTAGCTCATGTGGCTGGACGTGAACACGCCGAACAAACGCTCCGTCTTGGCGGCATCGACGGCCTTGAAGTCGGCGCCCGTGTTGGCCACCGTGTAGCTCTTCGCTTTCAGTTCGGCCAGCAGGTCGCGGCCGTCGGAACGCTTGCCGCCATCCTTGAACGGTTTGAAGAATTGTGCGCCGCCGCCGAGGACCACGTCCAGGCCGGTGGTGCCCAGCGCGCTGTTGTAGCCCGTGCCGCCCGGTACCAGGGCCGCGGCGATATCGTTTTCCAGGTCGCGGTGGCAGATGTGCGAATAGGTCGCGGCCGGCGTGGCGTGCGTCACGCGCGCCGTGCTGACGACGCCGGCGGCAAAGCCCTTGGCCTTGGCCAGTTCCAGCAGGGTGGTGGCGGGCGTGCCGTTGCCGGTGCCGCATTTGTTGACCAGCTTGTTGCCGTTCGCATCCGTGCCAGGATCGATGGCGACCGTATTGGCCGACATCGAGATGACTTCATTGTTCATCTTGACGCCCGTCATGTAGGCGGCCATCGACGGCGCGCTGTCCGTCACTTGCGCGTCGTTCGAGAAGGTTTTCACGAAGGCTGTTTCCGGCAGGGTGTCCATGGTCAGCGCACCTTCTTCGCCCACCGAATAGATGCGCGCGGCCGTCATGGTGGTCAGGCCCATGCCATCGCCGAGGAAGAAGATGACGTTTTTCGGCGGCGCTTCAGCCACTACTTCTTCTTTTTTTGCATCGCTGCCGCAGGCGGCCAGCATCAGGGTGATGGCGACGCTGCAGCCAGCGACGGAAATTTTTCTGCGTGTCATGTGGTTCATCCGGCTAGGTTTGAAAGAGCTAGCAAGATAACAATCCAATGTGACACCCTCATGACGCTGTGACACATTTGGCCACGCCGGTACGCGTCCCCCGGTCGTGTTGTTTTAGCGCACGTCCTCGGTGGAAAAGTACAGCGTGCCGCGCAAGCGCGCCGTTTTTCCCAGCTGCGCGCGCAGGGCGGCGATCGGGGTTTGCCGTATGCCGGACTTGGCCACCACGATGTCGCCGTGCGGCGCCTGAGCAGGACTGCTCCAGGCGACGATATGCTCGAAATCGGGGCGGCTGTCGATACGCTTGACGAGGAAGCGCTGCGTGCCGTCGCCCACCTGCAGGTAGCGCGCGCTGGCGTTGCTGGCTGGCGCCGGCGACAACCGGCGCATCAGCAGGACGCGCTCGACGATGATGGCGGCGGCGCCGTAACCGGGTTCGGCTTTTCCATCTTTCTCGAAATGCCCGCGCACCACCGTCGCGCGGAACTGGCGCAGCGGCAGCGGCGCGGCCGGCAGCAGGCGCGCCAGCTCGAAGCGCTCCGGCTCGAGGGTCCACAGGGCGGTCTTGCCATCGAGCTGCTGGCGCAGCCGCGCATCGAGTGCGGGATCGGCCAGCCGCACTTGCAGCACCACCTGGTAATCGTGCGGCGCATGGAACATCGGCAGGTGCGAGGCATACAGCCCTTGCTTGCCGCCAAACAGCACCATGCCGTGCAAGCCCCAGGTCAGGGGCGTGGCGTGGGCGAGGCTGGAGGCGAGCAGGAAGAGGGAAAGGAAGAGGGAAAGGAAGAGGGTGCGCAGCATGGGTTTCATCGGTGAGTGGGAATGCCCGGATGATAGAGGCGGTATCATGAACGGTACAGCAACCATTTTTCACTTTTCGTGTCCCATTTGGAAATCATTATGCACATGAGCCTTGCCGACTTGCGCGTGTTTTGCAGCGCCGCGCGCCAGCCGACCCTGGGTGCGGCGGCGCTGGAATTGCACCTGACGCCATCGGCCGTGTCGAAAGCCTTGCGCCGCCTGGAAGGCGACATGGGCGCCCCCCTGTTTGACCGTAGCGGCAAGCAATTGCTGCTCAACGACAGCGGCCGTGTGCTGCTCGAGCGTGCGCGCATCTTGCTGGCGCTGGCCGAACAGGCACGCCTGGACGTGATGGGTGAGCGGGGCGCCATCGAAGGCCGCATCGCCGGCCCCGCCTTGCTGCTGTGGCGCCATGCGGACGCCCTGGCGGCGGCGCTGGACGCCTATCCGCAGGCCAGTGTGCGGCTGCAGCCGGCGTTCGAGGATGCGGCGCTGGCGGCCCTGGCGCGCGGCGACTGCCATGCGGCCCTGGTGACGCAGGACGCCATCGCCCAGCGCGGCGCCGACTGGCCTGCCAGCTGGCGCAGCACGCCGCTGGGCAGCATGCGCATGCTGCTGGCGGCCGGACGCGGCCATGTGCTGGCGCGCGGCGTGCCGGCAGCCTGCGCATCCGTGCGCTGCGGCATGCAGGACATCTTGCCGCACGCCTTTGCCAGCCCGACGCACTCCCTGCTGTGCGGCGAGGAACGGGGCCGCCATGCCGATGGCTGGCGCGGCGTGGCGGCACGTTCCATCCGCTACTGGAGCGACGACGTGCAATTGCTGCTAGGCTATGTGCAGTCCGGTCGGGCCTTGGCCTACCTGCCCGACTTCGCCGTGCGCGCGCACGATCTGGTGCAGGTCGAGCTGGCCGGCAGCGTTGATTGCAGCGAGCAGGTGCTGCTCGTGTGGGATGGCGAACTGGCGGGGCAATGGCTGCATGCATTGGCGCGGCAGTTGTCGATTCATCCGAATTAAGCAACAAACTATTGCGCTTTTACGGGTTTTTCTGCCGAATTGAGCAACGTAAGATGCATGCATCCCAATCATCTTGTGAAGGCACATCATGTTCTCCAAATCCATCAGCAGCGTTCTCGTTTCCACCGTGTTTGCCGCCGGCGCCGCCTCGGCCGCCGCCAGCGCTCCCCTGAGCCTGGAAGTCTTCAACCCGGGCGAAGCGGCCATCTTCCCCGTCGCTTCCGTGCTGGTCGCGGGCAAGCATGACGCCGTGCTGATCGATGCGCAATTCTCGCGCGCCGAAGCGCAAAAGCTGGTGGAAAAGATCCGCGCCAGCGGCAAGAAACTGACGACGGTATACATCAGCCACAGCGATCCCGATTTTTACTTTGGCCTCGACGTGATCAAGGCAGCGTTCCCGCAGGCAAAGATCGTCGCCACGCCTGAGACCGTCGCGGAAATCCGCCGCAAGGCCGACGCCAAAGTCGCCTACTGGGGGCCTATTCTGAAAGACAATGCGCCGCACGGCATCGTCATTCCGGAAGCATTGAAGGGCAAGCGCATCAGCCTGGAAGGCCAGTCGCTGGATATCGCCGGCCCGACGCCGGCGCGCACCTATGTGTGGATTCCATCGATCAAGGCCGTCATCGGTGGCGTGGTGTTGTTTGGCAACTTGCACGTGTGGACGGCCGATACGCAAAGCCTGCAATCGCGCCAGGACTGGCTCAAGACCCTGGACGGCATCGCCGCCTTGAAACCCGTCACCGTCGTGCCGGGCCACTTCAAGGTCGGTTCGCCCCTGACGCCGGACAGCATCGGTTTTACGCGCGACTACCTGGTGACGTTTGAAGCGGAAACGGCCAAGGCCGCCAATTCAGCCGCGCTGATCGAGGCGATGAAAATGCGCTATCCGAAGCTGGGCCTGGATGGCGCTTTAGAGACCAGCGCGAAAGTGGCAAGAGGTGAAATGAAATGGTAAGCGGCAACAAGGAGGCTCTCATGCCCACACTGCACTACATCTTCGATCCACTGTGCGGCTGGTGTTACGGCGCCGCGCCGCTGGTCGAGGCGGCGCGCGCCGTGCCCGGCCTGACGGTGGCGTTTCACGCCGGCGGCATGATGACGGGCAGCAATCGCCGCCAGATCACGCCCGCATGGCGCGGCTATGTGCTGCCGCATGACCGGCGCATCGAGCAATTATCTGGCCAGCCCTTCGGCGACGCCTACGTCAATGGCTTGCTGAACGACACGACGGCCATGATGGATTCCGAACCGCCGATCACGGCCATCCTGGCGGCGGAAGTCCTGGCCGGCAAGGGCCTGGACATGCTGCAGCGCGTGCAGCGCGCCCATTACGTGGACGGCTTGCGTATCGCCGACCTGCCCGTGCTGGTGGCCTTGGCGCAAGGGCTGGGCATGGATGGGGCGGCATTCGAGGCCGAGTATGCGCGGCAGGCGGGCGCCGCCACGCAGCAGCACATCGATGCCAGCCGCGCCTTGCTGGCGCAGGTCGGTGGGCAGGGCTTTCCCACCTTCGTGCTCGACGATGGCAGCGGGAAATTGTCCGTGATCGACATCGGCGGCTTCTTGGGCCAGCCGGCGAAGTTGCAGGCGCAGCTCGGCGGCGTGTGTGATGCCCAAGGTTGTGCATTGTAAATATCTATCGAATCGATAAAATCAATTAACTTTTACTTTGTTGTTGACCTCGTTACACTGGTTCCATTAGTCAACAACGAAGGAAAAGCAGCATGAGCCAACAGCCGCCATTCAGTACCGCCTCGGGCATCCCCGTCGCCGACAACCAGAATTCCATCAGTGCCGGCCCCCGCGGCCCGCTGCTGCTGCAAGACTTTCACCTGATCGAAAAACTCCAGCATTTCAACCGCGAGCGTATCCCCGAGCGCGTCGTGCACGCCAAAGGTTCGGGCGCCTACGGCACCTTTACCGTCACGCACGACATTTCGCGCTACACCAAGGCCAAATTGTTTGCTGAAGTGGGCAAGCAGACGGCGACTTTCGCCCGTTTCTCCACCGTCGGCGGCGAACGCGGCAGTGCAGACACGGAACGCGATCCGCGCGGCTTTGCCGTGCGTTTCTATACGGAAGAGGGCAACTGGGATTTGGTTGGCAACAACACGCCCATGTTTTTCATCAAGGACCCGATCAAGTTCCCCGATTTCGTCCACACGCAAAAGCGCGATCCGCAAAGCAACTTGAAATCGGCCGAGATGATGTTCGATTTCTGGAGCCATGCGCCGGAAAGCCTGCACCAGGTCACCATGCTGTTCTCGGACCGGGGCACGCCAGACGGCTACCGTCACATGGATGGCTTCGGCAGCCACACGTATAGCCTGATCAATGCCGACGGCCAGCGCGTGTACGTGAAATGGCACTTCAAGACGCGCCAGGGCATCAAGAATTTGCCTGCGGCGGAAGCGGGGCGCCTGGCCGGCGCCGATCCCGATTACGCCCAGCGCGACCTGTTCGGCGCCATCGAGCGCGGCGATTTCCCGCAGTGGGAAGTCAAGCTGCAGGTGGCGACGCAGGAGCAACTCGATGCATGGGAGCAGCGCACGGGCTGGAACCCGTTCGACCTGACGAAAGTGTGGCCGCACGCGGACTTCCCGCTGCTGCCGGTCGGTATTTTCGAGCTGAACCGCAACCCGGACAACTACCACGCGGAAGTCGAGCAAGCCGCCTTTTCGCCGGCCAACGCCGTGCCCGGCATGGGTTACTCGCCGGACAAGATGCTGCAAGGTCGCTTGTTCGCCTACCACGACGCCCAGCTGTACCGGGTCGGCACCAACCACCAGCATCTGCCCGTGAATGCGGCCCGCTGTCCCTTCCACAACCAGCAGCGCGATGGCGGCATGGCGATCCACAACGGCGGCGCAGCGCGCAATTACGCGAACGTGGCGGCGGCAGGCACGCAGCCGCAAGGGCTGGGCCACGGCGAGGGGGCGCTGGCGCTCGATGGCGGCGCGGCGCGCTACGATGGTCGCGGCGTGGAAGATGACTTTACGCAAGCCGGCAATCTGTTCCGCTTGATGTCCGCCCAGGCGAAGCAAAACCTGTTCGACAATCTGGCTGGCCCGTTGAGCCAGGTGCGGACGGAAACCTTGCAGCGTCAGCTCGGGCATTTCGAGCGGGCCGATGCGGCCTACGGCGCCGGCGTGCGTGCCGCCTTGCAGGCGCGTGGCGTGACCGTGTAAGTGGATGTTGCAGGCGGAACAAGTATGTTCCGCCTGCTGTTGATGCAGCACAAATTAGAGTGGGATACCAAATATTGCCGTATGGACATATTTGCCTTCCATGCGTAGACTTGTCGGTCTGATGATCGCGCCGCCTTCCTGGCGGCGTCCTGACTAGAAAGTCTTGCAATATGAATATGGCGAAGCTGTCGGTGCATGGGGACGACCCCACGCTCAAATCCATCCTCGAAGTCTTGCCCACGGATCCCGAACGGCAATGGCGCAAGGGCGAGGCGAAGGGCGCGGGCCGCGTGCATCTCGATTCCGGTTTTGAAGTGCTGATCGCGCAGGCGCCCAAATCGCAAGTATTGCCCTCGCGCATACGCAGCTACCTGGCCGAATGCCGCTCGCGTGGCGTCAGCTTCACCATGCCGCGCATCGTTGCCGAGCTGCAACTGGAACTGAGCGGCGACGACACGGTCGACACGCCGCTGGACCTGACCCTGGCCGACATGCAGCACCTGACGGAAATGGGCATCAGCCTGAGCCTGGTGACGCGCTGCGCCGAGGCTTGATGAACGCCTGACACTGAAAAAATGGCCACCTGTTCAGGGTGGCCATTTTTTGTCATGGTTCGGCGATGTCAACGGTGACCATATTGTCATCGGGCTTGCGGTCGATCAGCTTGTTGTCGGGATCGATGCCCGCCTTGCCGGGTCGGCTGCCGACGATGACGGTATAGCTCGCTTCTCGCGCCGTCATGCGCAGGCGTTCGCGCAGCAGCGGATGGCCATTCGCGTCGTCGACGCCGATCTCGATCCAGTCGTGCAGGGGTGCGTCGTGTTCCTCTCCCTGTTCGCCAGCCGTCAATTTGCTGGCCTGCACCTTGACGGTGACGGCGTACTTGCCATCGCTGCGTTTGGTGGCCGTGGCCGACAGGGCGCGGTTGTCGAACAGCACGATTTTTTCGAACAGGTCATCGATCAGGTAAGCCTGCTCGGGCGGCGTGACCTGGCGCAAGCCCTGGACCAGGGCCGTTACGCTGGCATACGGCGGGCCTTTCTGGCCATGGGTCTTGAGCAGCTCGCGCAGCACGCCGTTGACCTTGTCTTCGCCGATGATGTCTTGCAGCAAGTACATGGCCAGGCTGCCCTTGTGATAGTGGATGTAGGCCTGGTTTTCATTCTCGGCCAGCGGCAATTCCTTCTTGCGCTCTTCGCTGCGTCCCATCAGGTATTGATTCAGGTCGTAGCGCAGGAAGCGGCGCATCTTGGCCGGCCCCACGCTTTTCTTCATCACCATCAGGGCCGAATATTCGGCCAGGGTTTCGCTGAGCACGGTAGCGCCCCTTGTATTGCCGCCCACCAATTGATGCGCCCACCATTGGTGCGCCACTTCATGCGCCGTGACGTAGAACGGATAATCGATGTCCTTCGGGTTCTTGTCGTCGACCCTGGCGATGAAGCCCAGCCCTTCCGAATACGGAATCGTGTTCGGGAACGATTGCGCAAACGTGGCGTAGCGGGGGAATTCGACGATGCGCAGGATCTTGTGCTGGTAGGGGCCGAAGTTTTTCGAGTAGTACTCGAGCGCTTCCTTGCTGCCGCGCACGAAGCGATCGAGGTTGTATTCATGGCCAGGGTGGTAATACACGTCGATGGCCACGTCTTGCCAGCGCTCGTGCTTGACGGCGTAGCGGGCCGACTGAAACGCATAGAAATTCAGGATCGGCTGTTCCATCGTGTAATGGAAGTAATGGCGGCCCTTGGCGATCCAGTCGTTGTCGAGCATGCCCGGCGCGATGGCCGTCTGGCCGTCGACGGTGCTGACGGTGGCGTCAAAGTTGATGCGGTCGGCGTCGTTGCTGACGTAATTGTCGGCCAGTCCCTTCGCATCGTCGCGCGGCAAGGCCCGTTCGCGCGCGGGCAAGCCGTGTTTCTTGCGGTCGCGCGGGTCCGTCAGTTCCTGCTGCGGCTGGTAGCCGATGTGCGGCAGCACGGCATTCGTGAAGAAGGTGCCGTTGGCCACCACGGGCGTATCCTGGCCCAGGCCGAAGATGCCGCACGGCGCATAGCGGACGTCGAAATCGAGGCCCAGGGTGGCGCCCGGCGCCAGCGGCGCGGCCAGGCGGTAGCTGTAAAAGCCCAGCTTGCCGTCATCGAGGCCGGGATGCACGCGCGCATCGAAACGCAGGCGCATGGTGGCGGTCGGGTCTTGCTGCACAAAAATGTGGCTGATCGGCAAGCTGGTCTTGTTTTGCAGCACATAGCGGCCCGTGACGGTGAGGCTGCGCTGCGCCGGGTAGATGGCCACGTCGAGTTTCACGTCGGTGATTCTCGGCTGTGGCGTGGCGGCAAACTTGCGGTACTGGCGCTCGACACTGGCGCGGTCCGCATCGCGGGCGTAGTCGGATTTGTAATCGTTGGCCACGTGGAAGACGTAGAACAGCACCGCGCCGGCGCCGACGAAGAGCAGGGCGCCGCCGGCAAAGCTGGCCAGCACGCCCTGCGTCAGGCCGTGGCGCGCCAGGCGCAGGCGGATGCGCCAGCTGTCCTGAGCGCCGCGGGGCCAGAACAGCAGCGACAGCACCGTCAGCATGACGGCCGCGCCGCTCCAGTACAGCAAGTACCAGCGCTCGCGCAGCAGATAGTGGCCGGCGTCGTTCATGGCCGAATACACGAAGCCCGGCGTGTTGCCGTACAGCAGCAGCGGATCACCCAGGCCCAGCGAGGAAAAGCTGATGCTGGCGATGTGGTACAGAATCATGGCGAAATACGCCAGGTATTTGTGATTGATCAATACCTGCAGGAAGATGGCCAGCACGGCGATCAGCGCGTAGGACGGCAGGTGCGACAGGAACAGCGATTCCAGGTACAGGCCGGGGTCGAGGCGGTAATAGCCCTTGAAGACCTGGATCGACATGCCGCACAGCATGATGACCAGACTCAGCAAGGCTTGCAGGCCGATCAGCGCAAACAGTTTCGACAGCAGGGGCAGCCAGTTCGGCACGGGCAGGGCGTCGAGCATCAGGTACGTGCCCGCCTCGCGTTCGCGCCACACCAGTTCGCCCGCATAGAAGGTGGTAATGATCAGCATGAACAGGGCGAACGAGGCGCTGACCATGTCCAGCACCTTTTCCGTCACCGGATATGTATTCGTGCCGTAGATGGAGCCCATGTCCAGCGCGCCCGCGTACATGGTCAGCACGCCGGCCAGCACGATGACGACAAAATAGATGTTCTTGATGGTTTCGCGCAGGTTCAGCCAGCTCATCTTGACGAGCAGGGCGGCCAGGTTGCGCTGCGCGAAGTCCGGTGTTTCCTGCGTCGACAGCGAAGCGTTCGACAGGCGCAGCGGCACGTCGCCTTCGCTGCGGCGCTTGCCGGCGCCCGCGTCCGTCGTGGCGTGGAACTGGAAGCGCCAGTAGCCGAGCAGCAAGGCCACCAGGGCGAAGCCGGACCAGATGGCGCGGTTCAGCAGGTACACGCCCTCCAGGGTCAGCAGGCGCGTGTTGCGCTCCGCATTCGGCCAGTACTCCGTCAGGCGTATCAGTGCCGTGGTGCCGAAGGGGTCGATCAGGGCGGCCAGGGTCTTGTAGTCGAGGTCGCGCGCCAGCGAGGGCGCCACCAGGTAGCCGATCAGCATGACCACCGAGCTGATGTACACGGGCAGCATGCGCCGCGTCAGGGCCGCGATGACGAAGAAGATGGCGCCAAAGATGAACAGGTTCGGCAGCAGCGTAAAGACGTAGGGCATCAGATAGGCCAGCGCCCGTTGCGGTCCCAGCCGTTCCGGATCGATGCCGGGCAGCCAGGCGCCCAGCCAGGCGCCGATGACGATGCTGGAAAACACCACGGCCAGTACCAGATAAGCACCGAGGAAGCGGCCGAATACGTACTGGTACTTCTTGATCGGTGCGCTGAAGAAGAAATGCTGCATGCCGTACTCGAAATCCTGCTGCACCGAGCGGCCCATCATGGCGGCCACCACCACGGCGCCGAAACAGCCCAGCAGGCTGCACGTAAATGCCAGCGAGCGGGGCGCGTTGATCAGGAACTTGCCGCCGAAACTGATGCTCGCTTCCTTGAAGACGCCGCCGGCCGCAGCCATCCACAGCATGGCCAGCGCCAGGAACATGACGAAATACACCCAGGTGGACAGCAGCTTGAGCCGCTGTCGCGCTTCAAAGCGGGCGATGGCAAACATGGCCGCCCCCTCAGTCGCATTGCGGGGCGACGCGGTGGCGCCCGGCAATGGTGGCGAAATACAGGTCTTCCAGGTCGCCGATGGCTTCCTCGAAGCCATCGCCCGGATCGTCGTCGCTGTAGACGTGGATCAAGGTGCGGCCCGACAGCAAGCGCGTGGAAATGACGGCGTGGCGTTGCTGGAAGCTGGCCAGCTCTTTCTTTTCGACAAAGCGCGCCCAGATCTTGCAGCTGACTTCGTCGATCAGTTCCTGAGTCTTGCCGCACAGCAGTAAATGCCCCTTGTTGATGATGGCCATGTTGGCGCACAGGTCGGCCACGTCGGAGACGATATGGGTCGACAGGATTACCGTCTTGTCTTCGCCGATGTCGGACAGCAGATTATGGAAGCGCACGCGCTCCTGCGGGTCGAGGCCGGCCGTCGGCTCGTCGACGATGATCAGTTTCGGGTCGCCCAGCAGGGCTTGCGCGATGCCGAAGCGCTGGCGCATGCCGCCGGAAAAGCTGCCCAGGCGCTGGTGGCGCACGTCGAACAAATTGGTTTGCTGCAACAGGCCATCGACGACCTCGCGCCGGCGCGCCCGTTGCGACAGGCCTTTCAAGGTGGCGAAGTGGTCGAGCAGCTCGTAGGCCGTCACTTTCGGGTACAGGCCGAAGTCTTGCGGCAGGTAGCCCAGCATGCGGCGGATCTCGTCCTTGTCGTCAAGCACGTCGTAGTCGCCGAAGAAAATGGAGCCGGAATCGCATTCCTGCAAGGTGGCCAGGGTGCGCATCAAAGTCGACTTGCCGGCGCCATTCGGGCCCAGCAAGCCAAACATCCCGGGCGGTATCGTCAGCGACACGTTATCCAGCGCCACCACGCCATTCGCGTAGGTCTTCGACAATTTGCGAATCTGCAATTCCATACAACTCCTAACTCATGCGTTGCAGCCCGATGGTGCAGGGCTTCTCTATGCTGGCATTGTATTGAATTTAAGACGTACTGGGCAGTTGCATGCGATACACGGCATTTTCGCGTGCCCAGAGTGCAGCTGAGCGGGGTGGACGGCACCCCGCTTCGCCCTTGTTCGCGGGTCTAGTTGCGGAAGAGTACGGATTCGCGATTGAACCACCAGCGGCACAGCATCAGCAGGGCGCCCGCGATCACCGTGGTCGAGGCCAGGATGACGCCGAACATGCGGTAATCCATGGTGCCCTTGACCAGTTCCTTCATGGCCAGCGACACGTTGGTCAGCGGCACCATGGCCCACATCCAGTTCAGTTCGACGCCGGGCAGCATGGCCGCCACCGTGGGCAGGATGACGAACAGCATCAATGGCGTGATCATGCCGGCCGCTTCCTTGTAGCTTTTCGCATAGATCGAAATCGACAGCAGCAGCGAGGCGAAGATGGCGGCCGTCGGCACCAGCATCAGGGTCACCATGGCCAGGTCGGGCAAGCCGATGCTGCGCACCATGACGGCCATGTTGCCTTCGAGCGAACTGCCGAAGATGGCCAGCAGGGCGCCCATGCTGCCCACCATCAGCACGGCCGAGGTCATGCCCACCGTAAACAGCACGAGGAACTTGGCCAGCACGATGGCGCTGCGCGGCACGGGCGCCAGCAGCAGGGTTTCCAGGGTACCCCGTTCCTTTTCGCCGGCGCCCAGGTCGATGGCCGGATACATGGCCGCCGTCAGGCACACCATCAGCAGCAGATAGGGCAGCATGCCGCCGACGATGGCGCCCATCTGCTCGCGCTCGTTGGCCGTCGACTGCTTGTCGAGCACGATGGGGTGCAGGGCAAAGGCCAGCTGGGCCGGGCTCAGGTTCAGGGCCGACAGCGCGCTTTCGCGCAGGCTGGCGTTATACGCCTCGACGATCTCGCGCACCCGCTGCTGCGTCACATCGACCGTGCTGGCGCTGTTGTAGTGCAGCACTACCTTGGCTTGCTGCTGTTGCTGCAGCGCCTCTTCAAACCGGGGCGGAATGACGACGGCGAACTTGATGGTGTCGTCGCCGATGGCGCGGCGGATGTCGCCCTCGCTGGCCAGCGGCACTTCGCGCAGGTTGTGCTGCTGGGCAAAACGCCCGCTCAAGCCCGGCGAATGGTCCTTGCCGAACAGCGCGTAGCGCATTTCCGCCGTCTTCGCGTTCTTGAACATATTGCTTGAAACATAAGCGAAGCCGCCAAAGATCAGCGGCATGGCAAAGATGGGGATGAGGATGGTGAAGATTAGCGTCTTGCGGTCGCGCGTGAGTTCCAGCAACTCTTTCAGATAAATGGTCCACATGGCTCAGGCTCCCTGGTTGATGACGCTGACAAAGGCGTCGTACAGATCGGTACTGCCGCCCAGGTGGCGCAGTTCGTTGACCGTGCCATTGAAGGCGGTGGTGCCGCGGTTGATGATGCAGACGCGGTCGCACAGCTTTTCCACCTCGTGCAGGTGGTGCGTGGAAAAGATCAGCGGCACGCGCAGCGCCTTGTAGCTGGCGATGAAGTCGAGCAGGATCTTGGCCGACATCACGTCCAGGCCCGAGGTCGGCTCGTCGAGGATCACCACCTGCGGCTCGTGCACGACGGTGCGGGCGATCGCGCACTTCTGTTTCATGCCCGTCGACAATTGATCGGCCCGCTTGCCGCCGTATTCCTCCATCTGCAGCAGGGAAAACAGTTCGTCGCAGCGGCGTTTCAGCTTGTCGGCCGGCATGCCATGCAGGCGGCCAAAATATTCCACGTTCTCGCGCGCCGTCAGGCGGCCATACAAGCCTGTCGAACCGGACAGGAAACCGATGCTCTGGCGCGCCACCAGCGGCTGGCGCAGCACGTCGACGCCGTTGACGAGGGCGCTGCCCGCGTCCGCTTGCAAGGCCGTCGACAGCAGGCGCAGGGTGGTCGTCTTGCCGGCGCCATTCGGGCCCAGCAGGCCCAGCACTTCGCCGGGAGCGCAGCTGAAACTGACGTCACGCACGGCGTGAAACCAGCCCTCATGTTCGCGCGGATCGCTGACGTGGACGGCCTTGCCTTTGTGGGGCGGCATGCGGAAACGTTTTGCCAGGTGCTTGACCTCAATCATGTGCTTCATCCATTTAACGGTGAAGAACGAGAGTAGCATGCAAAAAATGTAACTTGCAAGGTGGAAATATCGTTTGGTCTATTGAAAAAAACAGCATCTTCATGCAAGCTGGCCCGGTGGGCGCCGGCGGACGGCGCGGGAGAGCGCAATGCAAACGATCGATCAGGCGATGCAGGACAAGGTACTGGCCGTGGCGCGCGCCGGCATGACCAGTGCCGAAGCCATCGGTTTCTTCCGCGTCAGCCTGGGGCTGTACTACCTGGCCGGCCTGATGACGGAGGAAACCCTCGATTTCAAGCAGATCGACGCGAAGTACAACCGTTTTATCTACCACTCGCTGGGTGGCGGGCACAGCATTGCCAGCGTGCTGCAATTCATGAGCGGTGAGAAAGTCTTGCGCGTGCTGCAATCGGAGCGTTTTCGCGCCGCGTTTGCCGAATACTGCCCGGACATTCCCGTCGATAGCATTTCTTTCCTGATTTCACTGAACCTGGGCGTGGCGAAAAGCCTGTCCGGCCTGGACGCCGTCGGTCCCGTGGTGGACTGGATCGAGCAGGAAAAAGCGCGCACAAGTCAATAAAGCCCCGTTCACCCTGCGCGCGGCGTGGGGACTGCTGGCCCTGATCGTCCTATAATTCATGCTTTACTACTCATGAGCATAGCCACGATGACCGCGAACCGCCACTTTGACCCCCTGGATCGTTTGATTGTTGGCGCCGACAAGGCCCTGCGCGTCATGGCTGGCGTGGCCTCCGCTTCGCGCCCCACGCCGGCCGCACATGCGCCCGATGCGCAGCTGAGCCCGGCCGAACAGCGCCACAGCGCCGGCTTGATGCGCGTCAACCATGTGGGCGAAGTGTGCGCGCAAGCCCTGTACAACTCGCAGGCGCGCTATGCGCATAGCCCGGCCATCCGCGCCCAGTTCGACGAAGCGGGACGCGAAGAGGAAGATCATTTGGCCTGGACGGCGCAGCGCCTGACGGAGCTGGGCTCGCGTTTGAGCCTGCTCAATCCCCTGTGGTATGCGGGTTCGTTTGCGCTGGGCACCATCGCCGCGCGCATGGGCGACGACCGCAGCCTGGGTTTCGTGGTGGAAACGGAACGCCAGGTGGAAGCGCACCTGGCCAGCCACTTGCAGGAATTGCCGCCGCAGGACGCCAAGTCGCGCGCCATCGTGAAACAGATGGCCATCGACGAAGTGGAGCACGGCGCCGCCGCCCAGCGGCTGGGCGCCATCGATACGCCGGCGCCCGTCAAGGCGCTGATGGGCATCATGGGTAAAGTGATGACGAAAACCGCGTATTACATATAAATAAGCGATAAAAAAGGCGCTCCGTGGAGCGCCCTGCATTATTCCTCGATGATTTCAAAGGAATGTGTAATCTCCGCCGTCTTGGCCAGCATGATCGACGCCGAGCAATATTTGTCATGCGACAAGGCCACGGCCCGTTCCACGGCCGTCGGTTTCAGGGCCTTGCCGCGCACGGTGAAGTGGAAGTGGATCTTGGTAAACACTTTCGGATCGGTGTCGGCGCGGTCGGCCTTCAGGGTCACTTCGCAGCCACTGACGGCTTCGCGTCCGCGTTTCAGGATCAGCACCACGTCATAGGCAGTGCAGCCGCCCGTGCCCAGCAAGACCATTTCCATGGGGCGTGGCGCCAGGTTGTGGCCGCCGCCATCGGGCGCGCCATCCATGGTCACCAGGTGGCCGGAACCCGTTTCTGCCCGAAAACTCATGCCCGACGGGCCATTCCAGCTGACTTTGCATTCCATCGTACTCTCCGAAAATTGTAAGCGTTTTGTATTGTAATAGAGGAATGCCCATCCATGTGCCGCCCGCCGGCCCGCAGCCGGCCTCGATTTCGGCTTGACGCGGCGAGCCAAAGCCGCTTATACTTGTCGGCTTTCCGTTCGCTCAGGAAAAGTAAATAAGGCAGAGTCCGCATAGCAGCATCGGCGGAACCACCATTTGAGCGTGTAATCTATTAGGAAGTCAACATGAAAACATTTTCCGCTAAAGGACATGAAGTCCAGCGCGATTGGTTCGTGGTTGACGCGACGGACAAAGTCCTCGGACGTGTTGCCAGCGAAGTGGCACTCCGACTGCGCGGCAAACACAAACCAGAATTTACTCCTCACGTCGATACCGGCGACTTTATCGTCGTCATCAACGCAGGCAAACTGCGTGTGACCGGTACCAAAGCTACTGAGAAAATTTACTACCGTCACTCTGGCTATCCAGGCGGCATCTACGAAACCAACTTCCAGAAAATGCAACAGCGTTTTCCAGGTCGCGCGCTTGAGAAAGCGGTCAAGGGCATGCTGCCTAAAGGCCCACTCGGCTACGCAATGATCAAGAAGCTGAAAGTGTACGCGGAAGGTTCCCATCCGCACGCTGCTCAGCAACCTAAAGCACTTGTTCTCTAAGGAACTGACATGATCGGTAATTACAATTATGGAACCGGCCGTCGCAAAAGTGCAGTGGCTCGGGTTTTTATCAAAGTTGGCACAGGCTTGATCGTTGTTAACGGCAAACCAGCAAACGAATACTTTTCGCGCGAAACGGGTCTGATGGTCATCCGTCAACCACTGGAACTGACCGGCAATGTCGAGCGTTTCGACATCAAAGTCAACGTCCATGGCGGCGGTGAGTCGGGCCAGGCTGGTGCAGTTCGTCACGGCATCACCCGCGCTCTGATCGACTACGATGCAGCGTTGAAACCGGAACTGGCGAAAGCCGGCTTCGTGACCCGCGATGCACGTGAAGTCGAGCGTAAAAAAGTTGGTCTGCGCAAAGCACGTCGCGCAAAGCAATTCTCGAAGCGTTAATTTCTACGCTACAGCACCTTCCGGGGTGCTGGTCGAAAAGCCGCTGGACTTCGGTCTCGCGGCTTTTTTGCATTTCAGCGGGATACGCCGTTGCGCTGTAAAATACGCGGAAAACCCGCAGGGGGAGCATTTCCCCTCATCTTTATGCACTCTATACACAAGGAAAGAACATGATCAAAGTTGGCATCGTCGGCGGCACTGGATACACGGGCGTGGAATTGCTGCGCTTGCTCGCTACCCATCCAGATGTCGAGTTGACGGCGATTACCTCGCGCAAGGAAGATGGCTTGCCCGTTGCTGACATGTATCCTTCCCTGCGTGGCCACGTGAAACTGGCGTTTTCCTCGCCCGATAAAGCCAATCTGGAGCAGTGCGACGTGGTTTTCTTTGCCACCCCGCATGGTGTTGCGATGGCGCAAGCACCAGCCCTGCTGGCCGCCGGCGTGAAAGTCATCGACCTGGCCGCCGACTTCCGTCTGAAAGACCAGGCCAAGTTCGAGCAGTGGTACAAGATTCCCCATACGGCGCCAGAGTTGATCGAGCAAGCCGTGTACGGTTTGCCGGAGCTGAACCGTGAAGACATCAAGCAAGCGAAGCTGATCGCCAACCCCGGTTGCTACCCGACCACCATGCAGCTGGGTTTTTACCCGCTGCTCAAGGCGGGCCTGGTCAACGCGGGCGGCTTGATCGCTGACTGCAAGTCGGGCGTGTCGGGCGCCGGCCGCAAGGCGGAAATCGGTATCCTGTTCTCGGAAAGCAGCGACAGCTTCAAGGCCTATGGCGTGGCCGGCCACCGCCACCTGCCGGAAACGACGGCGCAATTGCAGCGTTTCACGGATGAGAAAGTGGCGCTGACCTTCACGCCGCACTTGGTGCCGATGATCCGCGGCATGCATTCGACCCTGTACGCGCAGCTGAACAAGGATGTCAGCAATGAAGAGCTGCAAGCATTGTTCGAAGAGCAATACAAGGACGAGCCTTTCGTCGACGTGATGCCTTTCGGCTCGCATCCGGAAACCCGCTCCACGCGCGGTTCGAACATGTTGCGCCTGGCCTTGCACCGTCCTGAAGGCGGCAATACCGTCATCGTGCTGGTGGTGCAGGACAATCTGGTCAAGGGCGCGTCCGGCCAGGCCGTGCAATGCATGAACTTGATGTTTGGCTTGAAAGAAACGGCCGGTTTGCAACACATCGCCCTGCTGCCGTAACGATACGCGACTGTGCTTGCGCAGGTCCGGCGCCTTTTTGCCGGACCTGTGATAAATTGGACTGCCACGTACCCCGACAGGATGACGTTCATGTTCGAGCGCAACGCGAAAAACCCCATCGATACCCTGATCGGCGCTGCCACGCGGATCGAGGGCGACTTGCTGTTTTGCGGCGGCCTGCGCATCGACGGCCATGTGCGCGGCAATGTCACGGGCGAGCCGGGCGAGCCCACGTATGTGGTGCTGGGCGAGGCGGGCCGCATCGATGGCGAGGTGCGCTGCTCGAGCCTGGTCGTCAGCGGCGAGATCAATGGCCCCGTGTATGTGTCCGAAATGCTTGAAATCCAGCCAAAAGCCCGCATTGTAGGAGAGGTCTATTACAAGGTGCTGGAAATGCACAGCGGCGCCCTGGTGCAGGGCAAGCTCAGCCGGCACGACAGCGCCGACCCCGTGCTGCACCTGGCCGTATCGGAAATGTGAGCAGGAACAACACCGTCCAGCCGCATCAGCGGCGGCCGCAGCGCGAGTTGCGCCAACAGTCTATAATGACTTAATGTTTTCTAGTAGGAGTGCCTGATATGAATGCCGTCGCTGAAATGCAAGATGTGATCCCTTCCCCTATTATCTTTACCGATAGCGCCGCTGAAAAAGTCGCGCAGCTGATCGAAGAAGAAGGCAATCCCGACCTGAAATTGCGCGTCTTCGTGCAGGGTGGCGGCTGCTCCGGTTTCCAGTACGGTTTCACCTTCGACGAAATCGTCAACGAAGATGACACCACCATGGTCAAGAACGGCGTCCAGCTGTTGATCGATTCCATGAGCTACCAGTACCTGGTCGGCGCGGAAATCGACTACAAGGATGACCTGGAAGGCGCGCAGTTCGTGATTAAAAACCCAACAGCAACGTCGACCTGCGGTTGCGGTTCGTCTTTCTCCGTTTAAGTACTAAACTGGGCAAGCAAGAAAATAGCGGATCGATGATCCGCTATTTGTGTTTCTGGAATAGTTATTCCATGTCAACGTGGGTACAGCGCTCCCAGTACCCGCAGCCCCTGCGCACCCGTCACCGTAGGTAAATTGCCCGGCTTGCGTTGCGTAAAACGCCAGGCCAGCCAGGCGAACGCCAGCGCCTCGACCTGGCTCGGCGCCACACCCAGGGCTGCAGTCGATTCCACCGCCATGCCCGGCAATTGCCGGGCCAGCGCCGCCATCAGGCTGGCGTTCTGCGCGCCGCCGCCACATACATAGACCGTTTCCGCCTGTGCCCCGTCGCGCAAGATGGCGTGCGCCAGGCTGGCGGCCGTCAGCTGCGTCAGGGTCGCCTGTACGTCGGCAGGCTTGGTCAGCGGATAGTTGCTCAGCTTGCTATTCAGCCAGTCGGCATGGAACAGGTCGCGCCCCGTGCTTTTTGGCGCGGGCAAGTCAAAATACGGGTCGTTGAGCAATTCCGCCAGCAGGGCAGGGATGACCTGGCCTGTCGCTGCCCAGGCGCCGTTGGCATCGTAGGGCTGGCCCAGGTGCTGCAGCACCCAGCCATCCATCAGCGCATTGCCGGGACCCGTGTCGTAGCCCGTCACCGTGCCGTCCGCGTGCAGCACGCTGATATTGCTGATGCCGCCGATATTGGCCAGCACGCGCGTGTGGCCGGGCAAATTGAAAATGGCTTGGTGAAAAGCGGGCACCAGCGGCGCGCCCTGGCCGCCGGCCGCCACGTCGCGGCTGCGCAAGTCGGCGATGACGTCGATGCCCGTCAGTTCAGCCAGCAGGGCCGGGTTGTTCAGCTGGCGCGTAAAGCCCAGCTCGGGGCGGTGGCGGATGGTCTGGCCATGCGCGCCGATGGCGACGATGGCGTCCGCGACTATGCCCGCGTTGCCTAAAAGCATGGCGACGCAATCGGCGTAATGGCGCACGAGTTGGTTTGCCGCCAGCGCTTCACGTTCGATTTCATTCTGGCCGGCACTTTGCAACGCCATCAGGTCGGCGCGCAGGCTGGCGGGGAAGGGAATGTACGCATCGCCCAGGCTGCGCGTGCCCTCGTCGGAAAAGTCGACCAGCGCGCCGTCGACGCCGTCCAGGCTGGTGCCCGACATTAAACCGATATACAGCATGGTGTTTCCTCGCGTGCGTAAGTGATGGATGCATTGTGCCGCATTTTCCTGCGCACATAAAACAAAGGCACCGGCCATCTGCATGGGCGGTGCCTTTATATATTGCCCGAAGGCAGTGTTGCTTAACGCGACGCCAGCGCCGTGTCGTTCGGACGCAGCAGGGTGAAGCGGTGCATCATGTCATTGGACACCATGCGGAAGCGGCTCAGCTCGGCAGCCGTCAATGGCGCCTGGGCTTGTACGTTCAGCTTGCTTGGGTCTTGTGCCACGCCGCCGACGCGGAATTCATAGTGCAAATGGGCGCCCGTGGACCAGCCGGTGGTGCCGACGTAGCCGATCACATCGCCCTGGCTGACTTTTTGACCTTTTTTCAGGCCCGAAGCGAAGCGGCTCATGTGCGCATAGGCGGTGGTGTAGTTGGCCCAGTGTTTCAGGACAACAACATTGCCGTAACCGTTTTGGCTGCCAACGGAATCGACCACGCCGTCGCCCGAAGCGCGGATAGGGGTGCCCGTTGCTGCAGCGAAATCGATGCCCTTGTGCGCTTTCCAGTTGCCGGAAATCGGGTGCACGCGCATGGAGAAGCCGGACGAGATGCGGGAGAATTCGAGGGGGGATTTCAGGAAGGCTTTTTTGAGGGACTTGCCGTCGAAACTGTAGTAACCGCCACCTTGCTTGCTGGCTGGGTCTTCGAACCAAACGGACTGGTAAGTCGTGCCGCGGTTGGTGAATTCACCGGCCAGGATGCGGCCCGCTCGGACAAATTCACCATCTTGCCAGAATGTTTCGTAGACAACATTGAACGAGTCGCCGCGTTTCAGGTCGGAGCGGAAGTCGATATTGGTGGAGAACATTTCCACGATTTGCGCGGAAATCGAGTCTGGCAGGCGGGTGCCGTCCAGGCTGGAGTCGGTGGCGGCGAACAGGGTGGAAGTAATCTTGCGCGCGTGCATTTCAACGCGGCGTTCCAGTTGGGCTGCCACTTCCGTGGCCACGAACTTGTCGCCCTTGCGGGTGATCAGGATGTTCTTGACCGATTTGTCCGTGCCGTCGACGAGGGTGGCGCGCATCCAGTTGAGGTCGCCGTTTTCGGACGTTTGCGCTTGCACGCGCTTGCCCGATTTCAGCAACATCACGCCGCGCGCGATCTTGTCGGTTTTGATGAAATTGGCGGCCACAGGATCATCCACACCGAGACGTGTCAGCAGGGTGGCGAGGGTATCGCCAGCGCGGACTTTTTCTTCGTGGGTGAAATTCTGGTCTACCTGTTCCATCGCGGAAATTTGCGAGGCGAGATCAGGCATTTCCAGGTTCTGGGCGATGGACGTGACTGGCAAGTCAGACGCATCGGGCGCCATGGGCGACACAGCGACCGCGCCGAAGGCGGCCACGGCGAGCAGCACTGCGGACGCGCCGATAATGCGTGCCTTGCGTGTCGTCGTCAGCTGTGTGTACAAGCGTGAGCCTGTGATTTTATGTATAGGGTTCATGCAATCAGTTAAAATTTGCCCTTGAACGATTCGTGAACTAGTGCTCTTTGTTATTGTTATTTTGGTTCGTTTTCATACGGCAAGATTGATGGGATCGAGCATTATAGCAAACTCCGCAAACCTACTACCATTTTGAGATCTACAGTCAAATTTTATGGAAATCAACACCACCGCATCGCCTACAAAGGCTAACGCCGCTCAGACCGCGCTTCCGCTGTCGGACAGAGTACAAGAAGCCCTCGCGATTACCAAGCGTGGCGTCGACGAACTCTTGATCGAAAGCGAATTTGCGCAAAAATTAGCACGCTCCGAGAAAACCGGTGTTCCACTGCGCATCAAACTGGGCCTGGACCCGACCGCACCCGACTTGCATCTGGGCCACACTGTCGTGCTGAACAAGATGCGCCAGCTGCAAAACCTCGGTCATCAAGTCATTTTCCTCATCGGCGACTTCACGTCCATGATCGGCGACCCTTCGGGCCGCAATGTCACGCGCCCGCCGTTGACCAAGGAACAGATCGAGATTAACGCGATGACGTATTTCGCGCAAGCATCTTTGGTGCTGGACGCCAGCAAGACCGAAATCCGCTATAACTCCGAGTGGTGCGATCCGCTGGGCGCGCGCGGCATCATCCAACTCGCTTCCCACTACACGGTGGCGCGCATGATCGAGCGCGACGACTTCACCAAGCGCTTCCAGGGCGGCATTCCTATTTCCGTCCATGAATTCCTGTACCCGCTGATGCAGGGTTACGACTCGGTGGCCCTGAAATCGGACCTGGAACTGGGCGGCACGGACCAGAAGTTCAACCTGCTGGTGGGCCGCGAACTGCAAAAGCAGTACGGACAGGAGCAGCAGTGTATTTTGACCATGCCGCTGCTGGAAGGTTTGGACGGCGTGGAAAAGATGTCCAAGTCGAAGAATAACTACATCGGCATCACGGAACCTGGCAACACCATGTTCGCCAAGCTGATGAGCATTTCCGACGTCATGATGTGGCGCTACTACGAGCTGCTGTCGTGGCGCTCGATCGCCGAACTGGCGCAGCTGAAGCGTGAAGTCGAGGAAGGCCGCAATCCGCGCGACGCCAAGGTTGCGCTGGCGCAAGAGATCGTCGCCCGCTTCCACTCGCAGCAGGCGGCGGAAGATGCGCTGGCCGACTTCGTCAACCGCTCGAAGGGCGGCATCCCCGACGATATCCCGCAAGTGACCTTGGCCGGCGCACCGCTGGGCATCCCGCAGTTGCTGAAACAGGCTGGCCTGTGTCCGTCGACGTCGGAAGCCATGCGCAAGATCGACCAGGGCGGCGTGCGCATCGATGGCGCCGTCATCAGCGACAAGGGCTTGCAAGTGGACGCCGGCCAGTTCGTGTTGCAAGTTGGCAAGCGCAGTTTCGCGCGCGTCACCTTGACGGCATGATCGCGCTGTTGCAGCGCGTTACGCAGGCGAAGGTCGATGTTGCCGGCGCCACCATCGGCGCCATCGACGCTGGCCTGATGGTGCTCGTGTGCGCGGAGCGGGGTGATACCGAGAAGGAGGCAGACGCCCTGCTGGCCAAGCTGCTCGGCTACCGCGTGTTTGCCGACGAGGCGGGCAAGATGAACCGCAGCGTGACGGACGTGGCCGGCGGCCTGCTGCTGGTGCCGCAGTTCACCTTGGCGGCCGACACCAAGTCCGGCACGCGCCCGTCGTTCACGCCGGCGGCCGCGCCGCAGGACGGCTTGCGCCTGTTCACGCATTTCGTGGACCAGGCGCGCAGCCGCCATGCGACCGTGCAAACGGGGCAGTTTGGTGCCGACATGCAAGTGTCGCTGACGAACGACGGCCCGGTGACCTTCTGGCTGCAAGTGAATGCCAAGCAATAAATAAAAACTATAAAGAGGAGCAAGCGATGAAATTGTGGAGCGAGACGTTTCGTGATGGCGGCCTGATGCCGGCCGAATATACTTTTGCCGAGATCGATCCGGCCAGCCGCGTGCGCCTCGCAGGCAACCGCAATCCCCATCTGGCCTGGGATGAGGTGCCCAACGGTACCGAGTCGCTCGCCCTGTTCTGCATCGACCCCGATGCGCCGCAAGACGCCAGCCTGGCCAACCGCGATGACCAGGCGTTGCCGCTGACGGCGCTGCGCGGCGACTTTTATCACTGGAGCTTGCTCGACTTGCCGCCTGCCATGCGGGTTATTGCCGCCGGAGAATTTTCCAGCGGCATCACCCCGCGCGGCAAGGCTGCCGGCACTGGTACAGGGCTGCGTCAGGGCCTCAACGACTACACGGCCTGGTTTGCCGGCGATGCGGCCATGGCCGGCGATTATTACGGTTATGATGGCCCGTGCCCGCCGTGGAACGACGAGCGCATCCATCACTATATCTTCCGTCTGTACGCGCTCGACGTGCCACAGTTGGCCTTGCCCGAGCGTTTTACGGGGCAGCAAGCGCATGCCGCCCTGTACGGCCACATCCTCGACGAAGCCCAGCTCGTCGTCGCCTATTCTCTCAATCCCGATTTGGCACTTACCCTGAAGAAATAAAGCATGAGCACCACGATCTTACTGATACGCCATGGCGAAACGGCCTGGAATGCGGGCCGCCGCCTGCAGGGCCATATCGACATCGCCTTGAACGAGGCGGGCCTGGCGCAAGCGGCCGCGCTGGGGCAGGCGCTGGCGGACGAACCGCTGGCCGCCATCCTCGCCAGCGATTTGCAGCGCGCGCAGCAGACGGCGCAAGCCGTGGCCGACGTGAAAGATTTACCCGTGCAAACGGATCCCTTGCTGCGCGAGCGCTGTTATGGCGCCTTCGAAGGCTTGCTGTATGCGGATATTGCCGCGCGCTATCCGCACGAGTATGCGCAGTGGCAATCGCGCCAGATCGATGCCGTGATGCCGTCGGGCGAGCGCCAGGCCGAAAGTTTCCGCCAGTTTTATGCGCGCGCGAATGGCGCCATCGCCCGCTGGGCCCGGCAGTACGACGGCCAGACGATCGCCATCGTGGCCCACGGCGGCGTGCTTGAGTGCGCTTACCGCGAGGCGGTCGGCATGACGCTCGACAGTCCGCGCGACTTCCAGGTCAAAAATGCCAGCGTCAACCGTTTTTCTTACGCCGACGGCAAACTGCATTTAGTGCACTGGGGAAATATCGAACACCTGAGCGCGCCCGCGATGGACGATCTGGGCTAAGAGCGCTCCAAGCGGCCTCATCGTCACTCTGACGCACTGAGCTAAAAAAATAGTGCTTATTAATTAGGCAGGGAATCGGTTAAAATAGCAGGTTCCTCCGTCCATTCCAGGTTCTTCAGTGCAAATCGGCCCTCACATTCTGCGCAACAACGTTTTCGTCGCTCCCATGGCGGGCGTGACGGATCGGCCTTTCCGCCAGTTGTGCAAGCAGTTGGGTGCCGGTTACGCCGTGTCGGAGATGGCGGCGTCGAATCCGCGCCTGTGGGCGACGGAAAAAAGCTCGCGCCGCACGGACCATGAAGGCGAAATGGAACCGAAAGCCGTGCAGATCGCCGGCGCCGATCCGCAAGACCTGGCCGACTGCGCCAAGTTCAATGTGGACCGGGGCGCGCAGATCATCGACATCAACATGGGCTGCCCAGTCAAAAAGGTGTGCAACAACTGGTGTGGTTCGGCCCTGCTGCAAAACGAAAGTCTGGTCGAAAAGATCTTGCACGCCGTCGTCAACGCCGTTGACGTGCCCGTCACCCTGAAATTTCGCACGGGCTGGAACCGCGAAAACAAGAACGCCCTGAAAATCGCCCGCATTGCCGAGCAAGCCGGCATCCAGATGCTGACCCTGCATGGCCGCACGCGCGCCGATGGCTACAAGGGCGATGCCGAATATGAAACCATTGCCGCTGTGAAAGCATCGGTGGGCATTCCCGTGGTGGCCAATGGCGACATTACCAGCCCGGAAAAGGCCCGTTTTGTGCTGGATCAAACGGGCGCCGATGCCGTCATGATCGGCCGCGCGGCGCAGGGCAGGCCGTGGATTTGCCGCGAAATCGACCATTTTTTGCGCACCGGCACCTTGCTGCCGGCGCCGTACGTGGATGAAGTGCGTAGCCTGATGGATGAGCATTTGCGCGCCCATTACGCGTTTTATGGGGAATTTCTCGGCGTGCGCACGGCGCGCAAGCACATCGGCTGGTATGTCAAGGATCTGGAAGGCGGCGAAGCGTTCCGGCAGCAAATGAACTTGCTGGAGTCGACGGACGCGCAGTTGCTGGCCGTCGATCAATTTTTTGAGTCGCAATGGAAATTTGGCGAACGGTTACAATACCGCCTCTCCGAATCCAGTGAAAGTGGCCTGATCGATGTGATCAAACCGATGGCCACGGCAGCATGAGCAGATAGCAACAAGCAGGGTAAATCAGTTACCAGCAGTACAAGGGCGAGCGCCTATACAGAGCGTCATGCAATATTAATTACAACACCGAGGCAAGAGGGCAGCACGCGGACCGCATGAGCGACGCGGCACCGGATAGCCAGGTGTTCAGCCGGTTGAAGCATAAAAATGAGCAAAGAAAGCATTCAGGAAGTCGTACAGAAAAGTCTAGAAGATTACTTCAATGACCTGGGCGAACAGCAAGCATCGAATATCTATGACATGGTCGTACTGACCGTGGAAAAGCCCATCCTGGAAGTCGTGATGACACGCGCCGATGGCAACCAGTCGCACGCCGCGCAGATGCTGGGCATCAACCGCAATACCCTGCGCAAGAAATTGCAGGAGCACGGTTTGCTGTAATGCCGGCATGCAAGTGACGCCAAGATTTGAATCCGCCGCAGCGGGCCCAGCCTGTTAGCTGACCGCTGCGCCATTCGCCAAGAACACTTAACCACCTAGCCACAGCCATGATCAAACAAGCTCTCCTCTCCGTTTCCGACAAGACCGGCGTTCTCGAATTCGCCCGCGCCCTGTCCGCCCTCGGCGTCAACCTCCTGTCCACGGGCGGCACCGCCAAATTGCTGGCAGACAACGGTGTTCCTGTGACGGAAGTTGCCGATTACACGGGTTTCCCGGAGATGCTCGATGGCCGTGTGAAAACCCTGCACCCGAAAGTGCACGGCGGTATCCTGGCGCGCCGCGATTTCCCTGAGCACATGTCGAAACTGGTCGAGCACGACATGCCGACCATCGACATGGTGGTGGTGAATCTTTACCCGTTCCAGGGCACGGTCGCCAAGGCCGATTGCACCCTGGAAGACGCGATCGAAAACATCGATATCGGCGGCCCGACCATGCTGCGTTCGGCTGCCAAGAACCACAAGGACGTGGTTGTCATTTGCGATCCGACCGACTACGACGCGGTGCTGGCGGAAATGCGCTCGGCCGACGGCAAGGCAGGCGACGTCAGCTATGACACCAAATTCATGCTGGCGAAAAAAGTCTTTGCGCACACGGCGCAATACGATGGCGCCATCACCAACTACCTGACCAGCCTGGGCCCGACGAAAGTGCACGCCGAGCGCGGCGCTTATCCGCAAATCCTGAACGTGGCCTTTGAAAAAGTGCAAGACATGCGCTACGGTGAAAACCCGCACCAGAGCGCCGCCTTCTACCGCGACCTCGTCACCACCGACGGCGCGCTGGCCAACTATCGCCAGCTGCAAGGTAAGGAATTGTCGTACAACAACATCGCCGACGCTGATGCGGCCTGGGAATGCGTGAAGAGCATGGGCGGCTTCGAGCAGAGCGCCGCTTGCGTCATCGTCAAGCACGCGAACCCATGCGGCGTGGCCCTGGGCAAGAATGCGGCGGAAGCGTATGCGCGCGCCCTGCAGACGGACCCGACCTCGGCATTTGGCGGCATCATCGCCTTCAACACGGAACTCGATGGCGCTACCGCCGGCGAAATCGCCAAGCTGTTCGTGGAAGTGCTGATCGCCCCGTCGTTCTCCGCCGAAGCGAAACAGATTCTGTCGAGCAAGCAAAACGTGCGCATGCTGGAAATCCCGCTGGGCAGCGGCGTGCATGCCATGGACTTCAAGCGCGTCGGTGGCGGCTTGCTGGTGCAATCGCCTGACGCGAAAAACGTCGGTATCGGCGACTTGCGCGTGGTCAGCAAGCTGCAGCCAACGCCGCAGCAACTGGCCGATCTGATGTTCGCCTGGAAAGTGGCGAAATTCGTCAAGTCGAACGCCATCGTCTTCTGCGGCAATAACATGACCCTGGGCGTGGGCGCAGGCCAGATGAGCCGTATCGACTCGGCCCGCATCGCTTCCATCAAGGCGCAAAACGCCGGCCTGAGCCTGACCGGTTCCGTGGTGGCGTCGGACGCCTTCTTCCCGTTCCGCGACGGCCTCGACGTCGTCGTCGACTCGGGCGCAACCTGCGTGATCCACCCGGGCGGCTCCATGCGCGACCAGGAAGTGATCGATGCGGCGGACGAGCGCGGCGTCGTAATGCTTTATACCGGAACGCGTCACTTCCGTCATTGATCTGGAACAGGCCGGGATTCCATACTCGGCCAGCAGTAACTCAGCGGCAGGCACCGGTTATTCACCGGTGCCTGCCGTATTCATTATAGAATCTGGCGATGATTATTCTTGGCATCGATCCTGGCCTGCGCACGACCGGCTTTGGGGTCATTGAAAAACACGGCAACAAGCTGCGCTATATCGCTTCGGGTACCGTCAAGACGGGTTCCGAAGGGGAATTGCCGCCGCGCCTGAAGATCATCCTACAGGGCGTGAGCGAAATCGTCGGCACCTACCAGCCCGATTGCGCGGCCATCGAAAAAGTGTTTGTCAACGTCAATCCCCAATCGACCTTGCTGCTGGGCCAGGCGCGTGGCGCGGCCATTTGCGCGCTGGTCAACGCCGACCTGTCGGTGGCCGAATACACGGCGCTGCAAGTGAAACAGGCCGTCACGGGCCATGGCAAGGCAGCCAAGGAGCAGGTGCAGGACATGGTGTCCCGGCTGCTGTCCTTGCCTGGCTTGCCTGGCACGGATGCGGCCGATGCCCTGGGCGTGGCTATTTGCCACGCCAACAGCCTCGACGCGCTGGCCATGCTCGGCGCGCTGGCGCCGCAACTGCAGGGCTTGCGCATGAAGCGCGGCCGCCTCGTTGGATAAGGCATCACTCTGAAATTTAACATTAGGAACACGCGATGATAGGCCGTCTCTCCGGTATTTTGCTTGAAAAGAATCCGCCACAATTGCTGGTCGATTGCCAGGGCGTCGGCTATGAAGTCGACGTGCCGATGAGCACCTTTTACAACTTGCCCCACGTGGGTGAAAAAGTCGTGCTGTTCACGCACCAGGCCATCCGCGAAGATGCGCATTTGCTGTTTGGCTTTGGCAATACGGCCGAGCGGGCCGTATTCCGCCAGTTGATCAAGATCACGGGCGTGGGCGCGCGCATGGCCTTGTCGATTCTCTCCGGCATGACGATCGCCGACCTGGCCCAAGCCATTACCCTGCAGGATTCTGGCCGCCTCGTGAAAGTGCCCGGCATCGGCAAGAAGACGGCCGAACGCCTGCTGCTGGAATTGAAAGGCAAGCTGGGGGCCGATATCGGCGCCGGCGGCGCGCATGCGGCGCCGGATGCGCAATCGGACATTTTGAATGCCCTGGTCGCGCTCGGCTATTCGGACAAGGAAGCGCTGGCCGCCGTGAAAAACGTGCCGGCAGGCACCGGCGTGTCGGACGGCATCAAACTGGCGCTGAAAGCGCTGTCGAAAGGCTGATAGGGCATGAGCATCCAGACCGACAGCTTCACGGAACAGCGCATCATCGACGCGGCGCCCATCTCGCACAACGAAGAGGCCATCGAACGGGCCTTGCGTCCGAAGCAGCTCGACGAGTATGTGGGGCAGGAAAAGATCCGCGACCAGCTGGAAATCTTCATCACGGCCGCGCGCCAGCGCAAGGAAGCGCTCGACCATACTTTGTTGTTCGGTCCGCCGGGCCTGGGCAAGACGACCCTGGCGCACATCATCGCGCGCGAAATGGGCGTCAATTTGCGCCAGACTTCCGGCCCCGTGCTGGAACGCCCGGGCGACCTGGCGGCGATCTTGACGAACCTGGAAGCGAACGACGTCCTGTTCATCGATGAAATCCACCGGCTGTCGCCCGTCGTGGAAGAAATTCTGTATCCGGCGCTTGAGGATTATCAGATCGATATCATGATCGGCGAAGGCCCGGCCGCCCGTTCCGTGAAACTCGATCTGCAACCGTTTACATTGGTGGGCGCCACCACGCGCGCCGGCATGCTGACCAACCCGCTGCGCGACCGCTTCGGCATCGTCGCGCGCCTGGAGTTCTACAACACGGGCGAACTGACGAAGATCGTCACGCGCAGCGCGGCCTTGCTGAAAGCACCGATCGACCCGGAAGGCGCGCACGAGATCGCCCAGCGCGCGCGCGGCACGCCCCGCATCGCCAACCGCCTGCTGCGTCGCGTGCGCGATTTCGCGGAAGTCAAAAGCAATGGCGAGATCACCAAGGTGGTGGCCGACCGCGCGCTGGCCATGCTCGACGTCGATTCCGCTGGCTTTGACGTGATGGACCGCAAGCTGCTCGAAGCCGTGCTGTTCAAGTTCGGCGGCGGCCCCGTCGGCATTGGCAACCTGGCGGCTGCTATCGGCGAGGTGGCCGATACCATCGAAGACGTGCTGGAACCGTATCTGATCCAGCAAGGCTTTTTGCAGCGCACGCCGCGTGGCCGTGTCGCCACGCCAGCCGCCTACCTGCACTTCGGCGTCAGCGCGCCGCGCATGGGTCCTGGCGGCGAAGCGTGGGAACTGTGATGGCGGACGGCAGCCAGCAGGCCACGCCGGGGATGCAGATCTGGATCGACGCCGATGCCTGTCCCGTTGTCATCAAGGAAATTTTGTATAGAGTCGCCGACCGCCTGGAGTTGCCCTTGACCCTGGTCGCCAACCAGGGCTTGCGCGTGCCGCCCTCGCGTTTCATCCGTACCGTGCAAGTGCCGTCCGGCGCCGACGTGGCCGACCAGGAAATCGTGCGCCTGTTGAATCCTGGCGACCTCGTCATCACGGGCGACATCCCGCTGGCCGCCGACGTGCTGACCAAGGGCGGTTTTGCGCTGAACCCGCGCGGCGAGTTTTACACGAAGGATAATATCGCCCAGCAACTGACGATGCGCGCCTTCATGGAAGAATTGCGCAGCGGCGGCGTCGACACGGGCGGCCCGGCCGCCTTCAGCCAGTCCGACCGGCAGCAGTTCGCCAACAGCCTGGACCGGCATCTGAGCAAGCATCACCGCAAGCCGGCGGCGGTCTTGCGCCAGACGTAAAAAAACCGGCGCAAGCCGGTTTTTTTACGCGTCAGTTTGATCTAGCGCAGCACTTTTCTTGTGCCCACCACTTCCACCGTCACGCGGCGGTTCTTGGCGCGGCCGGCGGCACTCGTGTTGTCGGCCACGGGCTGCGTTTCTCCCTTGCCTTCCGTGTAGACGCGGTTCGTTTCCACGCCTTGCGCCACCAGATAGGCCTTGACGGCTTCGGCGCGGCGCTGCGACAGTTTCTGATTGTAGGCGTCCGGGCCGACGGCATCCGTATGGCCGACCGTGACGATGACTTCCAGATCCATGCCCTTCAACTGACCGAGCAACTGGTCCAGCGCCGCCTTGCCTTGCGGCTTGAGCGTCGATTGATCGAAATCAAACAATGCCTCCGAAGCAAACGACACTTTTTCCGCCACGGGCACCGGTGCGGGCTTGGCTTCGATCAGCGGCGCCGGCATCGCGACGACCGGGGCGACTTCGGGCGCCGGCTGGTAGGCGGGCGCGGCGCTGGTCGGGCGGCCCAGCTTATACACGAGGCTGACGGAATACAGGTCCGCATCGCCGCGGTTGCCGACGGCGTCGTTCAGGCGATAACGCTCGACTTCGCCGCGCAAGGCCAGCGCTTCGCTGAACTTGTATTCCAGGCCCAGGCCCAGCTTGGCGTTGAGCTTGCGCTCGCTGGCATGCATATTGGTCGAACCCAGCAGGCGATTGCCGCTGAACTCCGTGTTGGTCTTGGTGTAGTGCATGCCGACACGGCCCAGCAGGGACAAACGCTGCGACAGCGGCAGCTGGCCCAGCAAGTCCAGGTTCACGCCGCGAAAGGCCGCTTGACCGTTCAGCACGCCGTTGCCGCTGGTGGTCGACTGGAAATCGAACTTGCCCAGGTCAAAGTAGCCCGCTTCCACGGCGACATACTGGTTCAGTTGCCGTCCGACAAACAGTTTATAGCCGGTATCGCGCTGGTCCTTGCTGAAACCGGTGACGGTTTCGCCGTTGGCGGCCAGGCTGGCGCGCAGGCGCGGCTCGTCGATGGTGGCGCGCGACTGGCCCACGCCCGCGCCGATATACCAGGCGCTGTTGGCCCAGTCCGGGTTGATGAACGTGTTGTCCTGCGCTTGCGCCGATTGGGCTGCCAGCAAGGCGCCGGTGATGACGCTCAGGGCGCCCAGTGTGTGTGCGATAGTCATGGTCATGTCCCGGTTACTTGGTGATCTGGTTGTTGCGCAGGGTAACGGCGGCAGCCGTCAGCACGCGGCCATTGAGCAGGGTCGTGTTGTCGCCCACCGTGATGGCGGCCGACTGGCCCAGGATATTGCCCTTGAAGACGCTGTTCGCGGCCAAGGTGGTGGGGCCGACGGGCAGCCAGCTGACGTTGTCGGCCGTGGCGCCATTGTTCAGGGCAACTACCGAATTGACGGTCGAATCGAGCGTCAATGCCGTGCGGAAGATGTACACGCCGGGACCGTTCAGTGTCAGGCTACCCGTGATGCTGATGGCGCCCGCGTAGCAATACACGCCGGGTCCGAAGGTCTGGCCACCGAGGTCGATGCCGCCGGCAAAGCTGACGTCGCAGGTACGGCTGTTGCCGTCCGTGATCGCCGCTTGCAGATCCGTCATGGCACCGGCCAGGATGGCACCTGACTTGTAGTTGGTAAAGCCGGCCGCCTGGGTCGGATCGGTGGTCTGCGACGGCGCACCGACGTCGCCCGTGATCAGGGTCGTCCCGCCCGAATTATTCGTGATCGAAGTGCCGGCCAGCACGCCGAACGGTGCCGCGCGGCCCAGGATGATCGGGTTCAGGACGGGCGGGATGGCGACGGCCGTGACGGTCAGCAGCGCGCTGCCCGACTGGCCGCCGGCTGTGGCCGTGATGCTGCTGGTGCCGACGGCGATGCCGGTAGCGACGCCCGTGTTCAGCACGCTGGCGTTGGCAACGGTGCCTGACGTCCAGATGGCGCCGTTGGTGATGATGGCGTTCGAGCTGTCCGAATACGTTGCGGTGGCAATGAACTGTTGCGTGGCGCCGACAGCGATGCTGGCGGTGGCTGGCGTGACGGCGATGCTGACGATGGTGGCAGCAGGCACGGTGGCGGTGGTGCTGGCCGTCTTGCCGTTGAAGCTGGCATTCATGACGCTGCTACCAAAGGCAACGCCGGTAACCAGGCCGCCGCTGGCGACCGTGGCGACAGCGGGCGTAGCAGAAACGAAGCTGCTGCCGGCCGTGACGTCAGCGGTGCTGTTATCCGAATACGTGGCAAGCACGGCCAGCTGGCGCGTCGCGGCGACGGGGATGATGGGGTTCTGCGGCGCGACGGCGATCGACAGCAAGGTCGCAGGCGTGACGGTCAGCACGGCGCTGACGCTCTTGCCGCCAAACGCGGCGCTGATGCTGCTGCTGCCGGCAGCGATGCCGGTGCTCAAGCCTGTGGCGGCATTGACGGTCGCGCTGGCCGGCGTGGCCGACGTCCAGGCCGACTTGGCGCTGACGTCTTGCGAGGAGCCGTCGCTATACGTGGCGATGGCCGTGAATTGCTGGCCCGCGCCGATGGCGACCGTGGCAGTGGCTGGCGTGACGGCCAGGCTGGACAGCGTAGCGCCCGGCAAGCCGAGGATGGGATCGCGCCCCTGGTCACCGCCGCCGCAGCCGGCGAGGGCGGCCATGGCCAGCAGACCTGCCGAGACGAGCAGCGGGTTCAGATATCGCTTGAAGAGATTCATAGTGTTCCTTTGTGCATGGCAGTCATTGCCGGGCATCCGCGGATGAGGTCATCCGGCAGAGCCATGCCGCCCGTCGCTACAGGCGATGGCGTCACAGGCATGCACTATTTCATTTAGGAAACTTCAAGTATGTTCGGTGGCGCGCATAGCTTGTCTTAGACTGGAAATGGGTTCCAAAGGGTGCGATTCGGCCTGAAAAACAACGGCCGTGTGCGGAGCGCAGGCGCAAAAAAGCCGGCGCAGGGCCGGCTTCATCAGGGCAGGGCGTGCGTCGCTTACTCTTCGCGCACCCACGTCTGCGAGCGGCCAAACATCGGCACGCCGACATAGCCGCGCACTTGCAGCTTGGTGCCGCCTTCCTGCAGTTCGGCCTTGCTCTTGTAGACCTTGCCGCTGGCCGGGTCCGTGATTTCACCGCCTGTCCATGCATCGCCGTCTTTTTTCAAACCCGTCAGGATGACCAAGCCGATGATGGGCTGGTCCTTGTTGGCGCCCGTGCACTTGTCGCACTTGGGGTTCTGATCTTCATTCGGGCCACGGAACAGCTTTTCGATCTTGCCTTGCAAGACGCCATTGTTTTCCGTGATGACAACGAGGGATTTCGGCTTGCCGCTGGCGTCGTCGATAGTTTTCCACGTACCCACGGGGGTGTGGTTATCGTCGCGCGCGGTGGCGCTGCCGGCGATGGCCAGGGCGGCCACCAGTACACTTGCTTTGAATATTTTATGCATCGCTAGTCTCCATTGGTTTTTTTGATCGGATCACGAACAGTGTGTATACCAAGGCAAGACCAGCGGTATTGCGCGGCGTCACGGGGGACGGCCGCGCAATCCTTCCAAACTTGCCTTATGCGCTGGCTAGTTTAGCAAACTGTTCGCGCAATTTTTCAATTGTGGCCGAAAAACTGAGCAAACGCTCGTTTTCTTGCGCAACGATGGCGGCAGGGGCGCGCGCGACGAAGCTTTCATTGCCTAATTTGCTATTTACTTTGGCAATTTCCGCTTCGATGCGGGCGATTTCCTTGCCCAGGCGCTCGCGTTCGGCCGCCACGTCGATTTCCACTTTCAGCATCAGCTTGGTGGTGCCGACGATGGCGACGGCCGCTGGCGAGTCCGGCAGCGCATCGACGATCTGCACGTCGGCCAGCTTGCCCAGCGACTGGATGTACGGTGCGTACGACGCCAGTGCTTCTTTCTCGCTGGCATTGCCCGCTTCGACGATCAGCGGCACGCGCACGGAAGGCGAGATTTGCATTTCGCCGCGCAGGTTGCGCGTCGCATCCGTCAAGGCTTTCAGCTGCTGCATCCACGCTTCGGCCGACTCATCGATCTTGTCGGTGTTGGCGATCGGATACGGTTGCATCATGATCGAATCGCCTTCCGCCTTCAATGTCTTGCCGGCCAAAGGCGCCACGGTTTGCCACAGGGCTTCCGTGACGAACGGAATGATCGGATGGGCCAGGCGCAGCACGACTTCCAGCACGCGCAGCAGGGTGTGACGGGTGGCGCGCTGCTGGCCTTCCGTGCCCTGTTGTACTTGCACCTTGGCCACTTCCAGGTACCAGTCGCAATACTCGTCCCAGACGAATTTGTAGATCGATGCGGCGATATTGTCGAAACGGAAGTCTTCAAAGCCCTTGGCCACGTCCAGTTCCGCCTTTTGCAGCAGGGAAATGATCCACTTGTCCGCTTGCGACAGGTCGGCGTCGTTCGGCGTGCAATCCTTGCCTTCCGTATTCATCATGACGAAACGGGTGGCGTTCCACATCTTGTTGCAGAAGTTGCGGTAGCCTTCGCAGCGGCCCAGGTCGAAATTGATGTTGCGGCCCAGCGAGGCATAGCTGGCCATGGTGAAGCGCACGGCGTCCGTGCCGTAGGCCGAAATGCCTTCCGGGAATTCCTTGCGCGTCGCCTTGGTGATTTTTTCCGCGTCGCGCGGGTTCATCAGGCCCGTGGTGCGCTTGACGATCAAGCCTTCCAGGTCGATGCCGTCGATCAGGTCGATCGGGTCCAGGGTGTTGCCTTTCGACTTGGACATTTTCTGTCCCGTCGAATCGCGCACCAGGCCGTGCACGTAGACGGTTTCAAACGGCACCTTGCCCGTGAAGTGCGCCGTCATCATGACCATGCGCGCTACCCAGAAGAAGATGATGTCGAAACCCGTCACCAGCACGGACGATGGCAGGAACGCCTTCATGTCCGGCGTTTCTTCCGGCCAACCCATGGTCGAGAACGGCACCAGGGCGGACGAGAACCACGTGTCGAGCACGTCGTCGTCGCGCTTCAACGGGCCCGTGCTGCCGGCCGCCTGCGCCTTGGCTTGTGCCTCGGCTTCCGTCTTGGCAACGAAGATATTGCCGGCGTCGTCGTACCACGCCGGGATTTGATGGCCCCACCACAGCTGGCGCGAGATGCACCAGTCCTGGATGTTGTTGAGCCATTGGTTGTAGGTGGTGCTCCAGTTTTCCGGCACGAACTTGATTTCGCCGTTGGCGACCTTGTCCAGCGCCGTTTCGGCGATCGATTTGCCTGGGAAGAAGGTGCCTTCCGGGGCCGGTTTGCTCATGGCGACAAACCACTGGTCCGTCAGCATCGGCTCGATGACGACGCCCGTGCGGTCGCCGCGCGGCACCATCAGTTTATGCGGCTTGACTTGCTCGAGCAAACCTTGCGCGTCGAGGTCGGCGACGATCTGCTTGCGCGCGGCAAAGCGGTCCATGCCGCGGTAGGCTTCGGGCGCGTCGTCGGTGATCTTCGCGTCCAGGGTCAGGATGACGATCTGTGCCAGTTTATGGCGCTGGCCGACGGCGTAATCGTTCATGTCGTGCGCAGGAGTAATCTTGACGCAGCCCGTGCCGAATTCCTTGTCGACGTATTCGTCGGCGATGATGGGGATTTCGCGGTCGCTCAAAGGCAGTTTCAGCATCTTGCCCACCAGCGGCAGATAGCGCTCGTCCGTCGGATCGACGGCCACGGCCACATCGCCCAGCATGGTTTCAGGACGGGTGGTGGCCACCGTCAGGAAACCGCTGCCGTCGGCCAGCGGGTACTTGATGTACCACATGGAACCGTCCTCTTCCTCGGACACCACTTCCAGGTCGGATACAGCCGTGCCCAGCACGGGGTCCCAGTTGACCAGGCGCTTGCCGCGGTAGATCAGGCCTTGCTCGAACAGGCGCACGAAGACGTCGGTGACGACTTTCGAGCGCGGCTCGTCCATCGTGAAGTATTCGCGCTTCCAGTCGGCCGAGGCGCCCAGGCGGCGCATCTGGCCGGTGATGATGGAACCGGATTTTTCTTTCCATTCCCACACTTTTTCCACGAATTTCTCGCGGCCCAGGTCATGACGCGAAATCTTTTGCGCGTCCAGCTGGCGTTGCACGACGATTTGCGTGGCGATGCCCGCGTGGTCGGTGCCGGGAATCCAGGCCGTGTTGTGGCCCAGCATGCGGTGGTAACGGGTCAGGCCATCCATGATGGTCTGGTTGAACGCATGGCCCATGTGCAGGGTGCCGGTGACGTTCGGCGGCGGCAACTGGATGCTGAAGGAAGGTTTTCCGGCATCGAGGGTGGCGGTGAAGTAACCGCGCTGTTCCCACTCGGTGCGCCAGAATTGTTCAATGTCGGCGGGCTCGAAAGACTTGGCTAATTCCATGATTTGGCGTGTGATTGGCAAAAGGAACCATTATAAGGGGTGCATAAAGCATGCGCAGCAAATAGCGGGCCTGGATGACCCGAAAAGCCGCGCACAATTGCGCAATATTGCTGCATTGTATTTTTTCTAAGCTATCATCTTTGCAACATTATTTGAAAGCTTAGGCAATCATGAAAAAATTGTGGCAATTGGCCGTGCTCGGCGCAGGATGGGCTGCCGGTGGCGCGTGCGCCGGCGTTCCGGAAGGAATGGCGTCTTTCCAGCGCGGGCGCTGCGTTGACGCCGTGGCCCAATTGCGCGGACCTGCGCTGGGCGGCAATATCAAGGCGCAAAAGGTTCTCGGCGATATCTACGCGGGCGCGGAGCGGTGTTCGGATGTGGCGCGCAGCGATGCCGATGCCGTGCGCTGGTATCTGCTGGCGGCCAAGCGCGGCGACCGCGTTGCTCAGGAGGAACTTGTTTCTCTGTATACGATCATGTTGGGCAGCATGCGCAATCCCGCGCGCGCGCTGCCCTGGCTGCGCAGCCTGGCGTCGCAGGGCGCCGGCGAGCCGATGGCCCAAATGGCGAAAATGTATGAACAGGGCGAAGGCGTGCCGGCCGACAAGGTGTTGTCGTATGCGCTCAGACTGCTGGCGCTGCAGGACAAGGAATGGCGCGGCGCGGCCGAGCTGGAAAGGTATCTGCCGGCACGCCGCAACGCGATGTCGCCGGACCAGGTCGACGAAGCCGTGCGCCTGGCCGGCCTTTGGCGGCGCGGCATGCCCTTGCCGGCGACGTCGCTGACGGGGCGGCGCTCGCCGCAGGACTGGTACCTCCGCGCCGCCGAGGGCGGCGACATGGACGCCGCCTACCAGCTGGGCATGCTGTGTTGCAACGGAGCAGACGGCCTGGATGAAATGCAGGCCGCCCGCTGGCTGCGCAAGGCGGCCGAAAGCGGCAACGCCAAGGCCCAGTTGCAACTGGTCAAGGTGTACGGCATGGGTTGGGGCGTGCCGCAGGACTATGTGCTCGCCTCCATGCTGAGCCAGCTGGCGGCGGCGGGCGGGGAGCCGGGGGCCGCCGCCAGCGTGGCAGGCTGGGCAAAGGCGATGAACGCGGCGCAAAACGCCGAGGCGGATCAGCTGGCGCGGGCGTGGAAGGTGGGCATGCCGCTGCCGCAGGTCTCGGTGCACGGCATGGAACGCATGATCCATTATGTGCGCGTGGCGCGCGACAAGCTGCCGCCGACGCCCGAAGTGCGGGCGCTGTTCGATGCCGCCAGCGAGGGCGATGAAGCCGCCTTCGGCCAGCTGCTCGCCGGCGTCGCCCTGCCGGGCGCCTACCGAAGCGGCTCGAGCACCCTGCTGCACACCTTGATCTTGCCCGCGTACAGCCTGGTCGAAGCCGAATCGGCATGGCAGAAGGCGCAGCCGCGTCTGGACGATCATCTGCTGCAACAAGTGCAGCGGCGGGCGCACCGCGAGGCGCAACGCGAGCGGCACGCGGCGCTGCTGCCGGCCAGGCTGCGCATGATGACGCTGCTGTTGCAGCGCGGCGTGCCGGTCGGCGAAGGCACCGGGGGCAATAGCGTCGCGCCCCTGCATCTGGCGGCCATGTACGGCAACGCCGCGATGGTGCGCCTGTTGCTGGCCCATGGCGCCGATGTGCGGCACTACGGCGCCGGAAATGAAACGCTGGCGCCGCTGGAATACGCGCTGCAGCAGGAAGACGCGGACATGCTGCCGGAATTGCTCGACGCGGATGAACGCACGGCAAACATGATCGCCTTGCTGGACGCTGGTTCGGGCCTGCCCTATCTGGTGGGTGACCAGCGCATGGCAGAGCTGCGCCAGGCAGAGAAAAAGACGGCGAAAGACGGCGCGGCGCCGCCAGCCGAACGGCCGCTGGCTGATCACATGCTCTGGGGGCGCTTGCTGGGCCTGACGCGCGGCACCGAAGTGCTCGATAAAATGCTGGCCACCGGCACCACGCCCGAGATCTACGAACAGGGCAAGTCGCTGTACGCCTACGCCGCCGAAGCGGGCAACGCCGGCGCGCTGGACTGGCTCAAGCAGCGCGTGCCCCGGCATGACGCGAAGGGAAAGGACCGCTGGCTCGACGCTGCGATGCGCGCCATGTACAACTACCAGCCGGCGTCCGAGGACGTGCTGCGCCAACTGGTGGTGTCCGGCATGCCATGGCAGCAAGTCGGACCCGCTGCCGAAGAGTCTTACCAGGGACAGCAGGCGGCGCTCGATTCGCGGCGTCTGGAAAAGGAGACACTGCTGTGGCATGCGGTGCGCAGCCAGCGGCACGACTGGGTCGCCCGCCTGGCCGCGATGGGCGCGCCCGTCGTCAGCGATGGCTATCGTCCGCCCTTGCTGGCGGCCGTCGAAAATAGTGACGCGGCGATGGTCAAGCTGCTGCTGGGCCTGGGCGCCGACCCGCTGGGCGGCGAGTTCCCCGTCTTGAGGATGGCGCTGAAACTGAAGCCGACGCCGGAAAACAATACCGTGCTGACCTTGCTGCTGGCGGCCGTTGCGGCGCGCCAGCCGCTGGCAGACATCAAGTGGTCGCCGCTGGACGAGGCGCTGCGTTCCGTGCGCGATGCGGCCGGCGTCGAGCGGGTACGCCTGATGCTGGCGGCCGGCCTGCCGGCCAGCCAGTTGGGCAACAACGCCGCCGTGCTCGCCGTACAGTCGCCGCAGCGCGCACTGGCGCCGCTGTTGCTGGAGCACGGCATGTTGCGGCGCGCCGACGGTGTGCGGCGCGCGCCGGGCGATGCGGTGGTGCTGCGGCAGGCGCTGCGGGCGCAGCGCGGCGATCTGCTGCCGCGTCTGCTGGACCTGGGGCTGGACCCGAACTGGCGCGGCGCCAATCAGAAGAGCGCGCTGGAGCAGGCCATCGTCAATGGCAATACCGAGGCCGTGCGCCTGTTCCTCGCGCGCGGCGCGCGGATCGATGACGGCACGGAGCACGCATGGGGTGGCGCGCTGGACCTGGCCGCCGCCAGTCTCAATACCGATATGCTGGCGCTCGTCACGCGCGACTGGACGCTGTCGCTGGACAAGGTCTGCCTGCCGGACACGCCGAACCTGATCGACATCGTCATGAACGCGTCCGATGCGTACTGGGACTTGCTGCTCAAGCATGGATTTTCCAGCGCGCCGCCGCAGTGCGAGCACGCCATGGCGCCGCGCCTGATCACCGCCTTTGCCGAGGAACCGGGGTTGATCCTGGCCGGCTGGCTGGGCCAGCGCTTTGCCGCGCGCCTGCCGCGCCTGGCTGGCAGCCTGCGGCAACTCGCGCCGCAGGACTGGAGCGCGCTGCGAGCCGCGGGACGCGCCGACATGCTGGCCATCCTGGCGGCCGGCGGCTGGCGGGTGCCGCCTGCGCAGCTTGCGGCTGCGCCCGCACACAAGGACAAGGCAGCCGACCTGGCGCTGCAACAGCGCTTGCCGGGACGCTACACCATGGGGCGCCGGACCGAGGTCGCGTCGCAGATCGTGCTGCGCGCCGACGGGCGTTTCAGTTATCAGATGGTGTACGGCGCCGATGAGCAAGCGGCGCAGGGACGCTGGTCGGTGCGGGACGGCGCACTGCTGCTGCAGGGCGACGGGAAGTCGCCCGACGCTCCCTTTGCGCTGTTGCCGCCGCGCTCCGGCGACACCACCACCGGCCCGGCCCGCATCATCGTCGAATATCGCAACGAGGCCGTGCCCGATATCGGCCTGGCGGCGCTCGGCGATGCACCCGCGTTTGCCAAAGGCGTCAGCGGGACACAGCCGTGGCAGGTGCCGTTTGCCGGGCCGCTGCGCCATCTGGCGCTGTCCCATCCGGAAGCGGGCTTTGCCACGGTAACGCTGCCGGCCCGTCAAGGCCTGTTGCGTTTTGCGCTGTATCCGCCGCGCTCGGGCATGCGTGATTTCCACGCCGTCATTGGCATCGAGGATGGCGCACTGGCCTGGGATCGCGACGGGCAAATGCTGTCATACGACAAGGTGAAGTGAACGCGGCCGTATGGCCGTGTTTTGGCGGCCTGGCGAGTCGTTTTCCCGCAACAGAACGGGGATAGGGGCGGCGCCGATGCTATAATGCCGGCCTCGGCGCTTCCTGCCTCATCCTTGCGGACGGCGCCAGCAGACGCGGTTGTATTCACGTTGCATATCCAGCACTCGTCCGCGTCTCAAGGCCAGCGCATCCGCGATGCCAGCCACCTTCAGAGCGTCCCCTTCGGGCCGGGCGCCTGAGCCACGCGCACCGCCAGCGGTGCACCATTCACGGCGGAATCAAAGCGGCGTCATTGCACGCCGCTGCCGCCACAGCTTCGCCAGGAATCACGTTGCCTGGCCAGTCGTCTTTCGATACGGCACTCCCCAGCGCGCCTTTGGCGCCTGTGGCTGCGCCATGGCCGCGCGCTTTCCCGGTTTTGCCTTGACAAGGAAACCAGCATGAAAAAAATCTCGATCACCGTCGGCCTTGTTTCGACCATCGCCACTATGGGCGCCTTGCCTGCCGCCCACGCCCAGTCGTCCGTCGACCCGTCTTCAGTCACCCCGTCGTCAGTCACCTTGTATGGCTTGATGGATGCGGGCCTGGTGCAGGAAGGCGGCGTCAGCAAGCTCACCAGCGGCGTCTCGGCCGGCTCGCGCCTGGGCTTGCGCGGCACGGAATCGCTGGGCAATGGCTTGCAAGCCGTGTTCACCCTGGAAGCGGGTGTCCTGAGCGACACGGGCCGCTCGGACCAGGCGGGCCAATTGTTCGGCCGCCAGGCGTTTGTCGGCCTCAACAGTCCGCTGGGCATGCTGACCGTGGGCCGCCAGTACAACCTGCAAAGCCAGGCGCTGACCGACGTGGCCGATCCATTCGAGGGCGGTCTGGCCGGCGCGGCGACCAACCTGGCCGGCTATTCGGCCACGCGCATCGACAATACCGTGCGCTATACCTCGCCGGAATGGCGCGGCGTGACGGCCACCGTCATGTATGGTACCGGCGAACACACGGCGATTGCGGCAGATCAACGTTCGCTGGGCCTGGCCCTCGGCTACGTCAACGGTCCATTGACCTTGCGCCTGGCGCGCCAGAGCCGTGCTGGCGAACCCGGCAAGGCCGACGTGAACAACACCATTCTGGCCGGCAATTACAACTTCGGCGTGGCCACGGCGTTTGCCGGTTATGGCCGCAACACGGGCGATGGCAGCAGCATGTTCTTTGCCGAGAATCCGTACGGCGCGGCGCAGGCGCCGGCCCAGTCCAGCGACAGCCGCGACGCCATCGTCGGCGTGTCCGTGCCGCTCGGCGCGACGACCTTGCTCGCCTCGTACGTCCACAAGGATGACCGCGATGCGGCCAACCGCGACGCGCAACAGCTGGCCATCGGCGCCACGTATGCTCTGTCCAAGCGCAGCAAGGTGTATGTTGCCTACGCGCATATCCGCAACCGCAACGACGCCGCCTACATGGTGGGTAATGCAACCGAAGTGGGCAGCGGCAACCGCGCCTTCAACGTCGGCCTGCGCCACGCGTTTTAAGCGGGCAGCATGCTGCCTTCGAGCAGCAATGTTTCGAATGCGTCGGCGGCCAGCGGTCGGCTGAACAAATAGCCCTGCATCTGGTCGCAGCCGTGCTGGCGCAGGAAGGCCAGTTGCTGCGCCGTTTCCACGCCTTCGGCGATGACTTTCAGGCGCAAGCTGTGCGCCAGCGAAATGATGGCGCGCACGATGGCCGCGTCATCGTCGCTGTGCGTGATGTCGCTGACGAAAGTTTTGTCGATTTTCAATACGTCGATGGGGAAGTGGCGCAGATAGGCCAGGCTGGAATAGCCGGTGCCGAAGTCATCGATGGACAGTTGCACGCCCAGCGCCTTCAGGTTGGCCATGATGGCCGTGGCTTGCTCCACGTCATGCATGACCATGCTTTCCGTCAATTCCAGTTCCAGGTGGGCCGCGGCGAGTCCCGTTTCCGCCAGTGCCTGCGCCACCGCGTGCAGCAGATTCTTTTGCTTGAATTGCCGCGCCGACAGGTTGACGGCCAGGCGCAGCGGGCCATGGCCGGCCAGTTGCCAAGCCCGTGCCTGCGCGCATGCCGTGCGCAGCACCCAGTCGCCGATGGGCGTGATCAAGCCCATTTCCTCGGCCAGGCCGATGAAACTGGCAGGCGGAATGCGTCCCAGCTGCGGATGTTGCCAGCGCAGCAGCGCTTCCATGCCCACCACTTCGCCGCTGGCCAGGTCCAGCTGGGGCTGGTATTCGAGGTGGAATTGCCCCCGCTCCAGGGCGTGGCGCAACTCGCTCTCCAGTCCCAGCCGTTCCAGGGTGCCCGCATTCATGCTCGAGGCATAGAATTGCCAGTGGCCCCGTCCCTGTTCCTTGGCGCGGTACATGGCGATGTCGGCGTGCTTGATCAGGGTGTCGGCATCGTCGCCATCGTCGGGATACACGGCCACGCCCATGCAGCAGCTGAGAAAAAATTCATATTCACCCAGTTGCAGCGGCTGCGCCACGGCGTCCAAGATGCGCTGCAGGATGGCCGCGCCCGGTTCGCCATTGCCATGCTGGGGCAGCAGCAGCACGAATTCATCGCCGCCCAGGCGCGCTACCGTGTCGACTTCGCGCGTCGCGTCGCGCAGGCGCTCGGCCACGCTTTTCAGCACCAGGTCGCCCGCATCGTGGCCCAGGGTATCGTTGACGAATTTAAAGCGGTCGAGGTCGATGAACACCACCCACAGGGGCAGCCCGCTGCGCCGCGTCACGGCCATCGCCTGCTCCAGCCGTTCGCGCAGCAGGGCCCGGTTGGCGAGGCCCGTCAGGATATCGTGCCGGGCCTGGAATTCCAGTTCCTGTTCGAAACGCATGACGGTGCTGATGTCGTATTGCGCCACGACAAAGTGGCTGAGTGCGCCATCGCCATCGTCGCGCACGGGGGCGACGAACAGCTCGCTCCAGTAGCAGCTGCCATCCTTGCGGAAATTGCGCACGATGGCCTTGCCTTCGCGCTGTTCGCGCAGGGCCGCCGTAATGGCGTGCATGTCTTGCCGGCCCTGCTCGGGACCCTGCAAGTCTTCCAGGCGCTGGCCGATGACTTCGCTTGCCGCATAGCCGGTGATGCGTTCGAAGGCGGGATTGACGTATTCGATCAGGTAGCCGGGCGCGTCGGCACTGCACAGGATGATGGCATTGGCCGACACTTCGATGATGCGTTCGCGCAAACGCAGCGACTTTTCATTGTGCATGCGCGCGGCGATGTCTTCGGACAGGCGCAAATTGGCAAACTGCAGCGCCGCCGTGCGCTCGCCCGTGATGCGGGCAATCACGGAATTGCGCGACACCAGCTGATACACATACGCGGCCGCCAGCAGGCTCGACAGCATTCCACCCAGCAGCACATACAGCGAGCCGCGATGGCTGGCGTCCAGGCCCATGCCTTTGGCCGGCAGCAGGGCGGCGCCCAAGGTGTGCCCGCTGGCGTGGTACTGCAGCAGCAGCCGGGCGCTTTCCGCTTCGATCTGGCGCGCAGAGGCGTAGCACAGGGCCGTCAGGCACAGTCCGCACGCCAGGGTGAGCAGGGCCGAAGTGGAAACGGAAATGGAGATGCGCTTGAAGAATGATTGCATGGTGAGTCCCGTGGCAGCGCCGGTGCCGATCCATGATCAGGCAGGCCGGGCAGTGACTGACTGTAGGGCGCATGGCGAAATGTCTCCGTTCGCTACCGAACGGACGGCCATGCCAGCAAGAAATATAGTCGGGGCACCGTGCCAGCGCTGTGTTACGCTGCACCACATGGCGGCCCTCGTTCGGACGCCTTTCATCGACCCCCTAGCTGACGACTGGAAACCAGGAAACCTGCCCATGTCGAGTCCGCATGCCCAGCTGCACAACCCGAATCAAAACCATTTGCTCGCCGCCATGCTCGACGCCGATTTCGCGCGCCTGGCCCCCCACCTGGAGCAAGTGTCGATGCTGCTCGGTGACGTGATCTACGATTCGGGCGACAAGCTGCAGCATGTGTATTTCCCCACCACGGCCATCGTTTCCATTCACTACCTGCTGGAAAACGGCGGCTCGTCGGAAATTGCCGGCGTCGGCAATGAAGGCGTCGTGGGCGTGTCGCTGTTCATGGGTGGCAATTCGACGCCGAGCCGCGCCGTCGTGCAGACGGGTGGCGTCGGCTACCGCCTGAAGGCGCATCTGCTGATGGAAGAATTCGACCGCGCCGGTCCCGTCATGCGCTTGCTGCTGCGCTATACGCAAGCCCTGATCACGCAAATGTCGCAGACGGCCGTGTGCAACCGCCACCATACGGTGGAGCAACAATTGTGCCGCTGGCTGCTGCTGACCATGGACCGCCTGCCGAACCGCGAGCTGACCATGACGCAGGAACTCATTGCCAACATGCTGGGCGTGCGCCGCGAAGGCGTGACGGAAGCGGCCGGGCGCCTGCAGACGCGCGGCTTCATCAGTTACCGGCGCGGCCATATTTCCGTGCTGGACCGCAGCGGCCTCGAAGGCCATGTGTGCGAATGCTATGGCGTGGTCAAAAAGGAATTCGCGCGCCTGCTGTCGGACGTGCGCCAGCGCCAGGCTTCTTGAGCACGGCACTCCCTCTTATTCTTATCGTTGTCACAGCCCGGGCTACCCCATGCAATCTGTCGAAAAAATTCCTCCGCGCGCACCGTCGCGCTGGCCCATGGCGCTGGCGTTTTCCTTCAGCGCCATCGTGCTGCTGGCCATCGGCCTGCTGGCCTGGCGCGCGCCGTTCGAGACGGCCTGCGCCATCGACGCGCTGGTCTTTTTGCTGCTGATGCTGCTCGTGGCGCTATACCGGCGCACCCTGGCGGCCAGCCTGCCGCGCCAGCTGCTCAAGGCGGGCGCCTTGCAGGATGCGATTTTCAACAGCGCCAATTTCTCCTGCATCGCCACCGATGCGCAGGGCGTGATCCAGATTTTCAATGTGGGCGCCGAACGCATGCTCGGCTATGAAGCGAGCGACGTGGTCGACAAGCTGACGCCGGCCGGCATTTCCGATGCGCAAGAAATCGTCGCGCGCGCGGCGGCCCTCAGTGCCGAACTCGACAGGGTCATCACGCCCGGCGTGGAAGCGCTCGTCTTCAAGGCCACGCGCGGCATCGAAGACATTTATGAACTGACCTACATCCGCAAGGATGGCAGCCGCTTCCCCGCCATCGTTTCCGTGACGGCCTTGCGCGACGTGCAGAACAAGGTCATCGGTTACTTGCTGATCGGCACTGACAATACGGCACGCAAGCAGGTCGAGGCGGAACAGGCGCTGCTGGACCAGCGCCTGCGCGAACAGCAGGCGTACACGCGCTCGCTGGTCGAGACCAACAATGCCGAACTGAAGAAGGCGCGCCTGGTGGCGGAAAAGGCCAACCGCGCCAAGTCCGAATTCCTGTCGAGCATGAGCCACGAATTGCGCACGCCCCTGAATGCCGTGCTGGGCTTTGCGCAGCTGATGGCGTCCGACGTGCCGCCGCCCACCGTGCCGCAACAACGCTCGATCGAACAGATCCTCAAGGGCGGCTGGTATCTCTTGCGTTTGATCAATGAAATCCTCGACCTGGCCATGATCGAATCGGGCAAGGTTACCTTGTCGCAGGAAGCGATGTCCCTGCTTGACGTGCTGCAGGATTGCCAGGCGATGATCGCGCCGCAGGCGGAAAAGCGCGGCATCAGCCTGCATTTCCCCCGCTGCGGCGAAGCCTATTTCGTGCATGCGGACCGCACGCGCGTGAAACAGGTGATGATCAACCTGTTGTCGAACGCCATCAAATACAACCAGGGTGGCGGTTCCGTCACTGTCGACTGCAGCCAGCGCGGCGCCAAGGTACGGGTCAGCGTGCGCGACAGCGGCGCCGGCCTCGATGCGGGACAGGTTGCCCAGCTGTTCCAACCCTTCAACCGCCTGGGACAGGAAAACAGCACGGAAGAGGGCACGGGCATCGGCCTCGTCGTCACCAAGCAGCTGATCGAATTGATGGGCGGCACCATCGGCGTCGACAGCACGGTCGGCGTGGGCACCACGTTCTGGTTCGAGCTGGCCGCCACCAGCGCGCCGGCACTGGTACTGGGGCGCGGCGACGCGCTGCCGCAGGTGCCGGAAGCGCAGGAAAGCCAGCGTACCTTGCTGTACGTGGAAGACAATCCCGCCAATCTGGCGCTGGTGGAGCAATTGATCGCCCGCCGCAGCGATTTGAAGTTGCTCACGGCCATCGATGCGCACCTGGGTATCGACCTGGCGCGCACGTATCAGCCGGACGTGATCTTGATGGACATCAACCTGCCCGGTATCAGCGGCTTCGGCGCCTTGCATATCCTGCACAACGACCCGCTCACCAGCCACATTCCCGTGATGGCGCTGTCGGCCAACGCCGTGCCGCGTGACATCGAGAAAGGCCTGGAAGCGGGTTTCTTCCGCTACCTGACCAAGCCGATCAAGGTCGTCGAATTCATGGATGCGCTCGATGTGGCCCTGCACCACGCGGCCGCGCTCGGCCTGGCCGATGACTCTCACGTAATACGCTAATTCAGCACTTATTTTTAGGAATACCGCCATGCTTCAAGCCACCGAGATCCTGAACGCCAGCATCCTCATCGTTGATGACCAGGAGGCGAACGTCATGCTGCTGGAACAGGTGCTGCGCAATGCCGGCTATACGCGCATCACGTCCACCATGGATCCGCAAGCCGTGCGCGCGTTGCACCAGCAGCACCGCTATGACCTGATCCTGCTCGACTTGCAGATGCCGGAAATGGATGGTTTTGAAGTCATGGAAGGCTTGCGCGACATCGAGGCGGGCAGCTATCTGCCCGTGCTGGTGATCACGGCACAGCCGGGCCACAAGCTGCGCGCGCTGCAGGCCGGCGCCAAGGATTTCGTCAGCAAGCCCTTCGACCTGGTGGAAGTCAAGACGCGCATCCATAACATGCTGGAAGTGCGCCTGCTGTACCAGAAGCTGGCCGAATACAACAAGTCGCTGGAGCAGATGGTGGAAGAGCGCACGGCGGAGTTGCGCGAAAGCGAAGCGCGTTTCCAGCGCTTCACGGAACTGTCGTCCGACTGGTACTGGGAGCAAGATGCGCAGGGTAACCTGACGCGCTTTTCCGGCCCCGTGGCTGAAATGCTGGGCATCGGCAGCGAGGAAGAGCCGCAGCGCTGGAACGCCACCGAGCGCGCCTTGCTCGATGCAAAAATCGCAGCGCGCGAACCGTTTCTCGATTTTATCTACAGCCGCGCCAACCTCGACGGCAGCACGCAGTACTTGCAGGTGAGCGGTGAACCGATGTTCGACACGGGCAGCCGCTTCATCGGCTACCGCGGCATCGGCCTCGATGTCACGGAGCGCCATCGCAGCGCCTGATTTATACTTGCTGCTATCCATATCCACAAGGAAAGCATCATGGCTGACAAATCGCCCCCGGCAACGCCGCAGCAATACTGGTTCCCCGCCAAGACCTATGGCTGGGGCTGGGGCTTGCCCATCACCTGGCAGGGCTGGCTGGTCTTTTTGAGCGCGCTGGCGCTGTTCGCCTGCGGCGCCTTCCTGTTCCCGCCGCAAGACTCGCTGGCGCGGTACATCATCTATGAAGCGGCCATCGTTGCCGTGCTCATTTTCATCTGCCAGATGAAGGGCGAACCGACCACCTGGCGCTGGGGCAAGAAGAAGTAGCGCGATGTACAAAGACGACACCTGCAAGAAATCATCTGGCCGCGCGGCGTGAACCGCGTATAATTGGCTCGCTGCCGCAAGGCGGCAAACGCTAGGGGTCCTGCCTTTCGCTGTGGAAACACGGTGCAAGCGCGGGTGAGAAATACCCTCCGAACCTGATCTGGATAATGCCAGCGAAGGGAAGCTTTAGGATGAACGCACCCCGCCTTTCCGCGTGCGTAATTCCGAACCTCCTTAGCTGGCTCCAGGCTTAAAAATAGTCTAGCCAAGGAGCCAAAATGAACGCCAACCCGAAATTCCTCTCCGCCACCGCCACGGTCGACGAAGCCGCCATCGCGCCGCTGCCCAATTCGCGCAAAATATATGTTGAAGGCAGCCGTCCCGACATCCGTGTGCCCATGCGCGAGATCAGCCAGTCCGACACGGAAGCGTCGTTCGGCGGCGAAAAGAATCCGCCGATCTACGTCTACGACACCTCCGGCCCGTACACGGATCCGGACGTGCAGATCGACATCCGCTCCGGCCTCGATACGCCGCGTTTGCCGTGGATTATGGAGCGGGCCGACACGGAAGAATTGCCCGGCCCGACCTCAGACTACGGCATTGCCCGCCTGGCAGACCCGAAGCTGGCCGAGCTGCGCTTCAATTTGCACCGCAAGCCGCGCCGCGCCATGGCCGGCAAGAACGTGACGCAAATGCATTACGCGAGGCGCGGCATTATCACGCCGGAAATGGAGTTCGTCGCCATCCGCGAAAACATGCGTCGCCAGGAGTATCTGCAAGAGCTGAAAGCCTCCGGCCCCATGGGCGAGCGCCTGGCCGAGCTGATGGGCCGCCAGCATCCGGGCCAGTCGTTTGGCGCCAGCATCCCGGCCGAGATCACGCCGGAATTCGTGCGCGAAGAAATCGCCCGCGGCCGCGCCATCATTCCCGCCAACATCAATCACCCGGAAGTCGAGCCGATGATCATCGGCCGCAATTTCCTGGTGAAAATTAACGCGAATATTGGCAATTCGGCCGTCACCTCGTCGATCGGCGAGGAAGTGGAAAAGATGACCTGGGCCATCCGCTGGGGCGGCGATAACGTGATGGACTTGTCCACGGGCAAGCATATCCACGAAACGCGTGAATGGATCGTGCGCAACAGTCCCGTGCCGATCGGCACCGTGCCCATCTACCAGGCGCTGGAAAAGGTGAATGGCAAGGCCGAAGATTTGACGTGGGAAATCTTCCGCGACACCCTGATCGAGCAGGCCGAGCAGGGCGTCGACTATTTCACCATCCATGCAGGCGTGCTGCTGCGCTATGTGCCGATGACGGCCAAGCGCCTGACGGGCATCGTTTCGCGCGGCGGCTCCATCATGGCGAAATGGTGCCTGGCGCACCACCAGGAATCGTTCCTGTACACGCATTTCGAAGACATTTGCGAAATCATGAAGGCGTATGACGTGTCGTTCTCGCTGGGCGACGGCTTGCGTCCCGGCTCCATCTATGACGCCAACGACGAAGCGCAGCTGGGCGAACTGAAAACCCTGGGCGAGCTGACGCAAGTTGCCTGGAAGCACGACGTGCAAGTGATGATCGAAGGCCCGGGCCACGTGCCGATGCAGTTGATCAAGGAAAACATGGACTTGCAGCTGGAACAGTGCGGCGAAGCGCCGTTCTACACCCTGGGACCGCTGACCACCGATATCGCGCCCGGCTACGACCACATCACCTCGGGCATCGGCGCGGCCATGATCGGCTGGTACGGCACTGCCATGCTGTGCTACGTGACGCCGAAGGAACACCTGGGCCTGCCCAACAAGGCGGACGTCAAGGATGGCATCATCACCTACAAGATTGCGGCGCACGCGGCCGACCTGGCCAAGGGCCATCCGGGTGCGCAAATCCGCGACAACGCCCTGTCAAAAGCCCGCTTTGAATTCCGCTGGGACGACCAGTTCAACATCGGCCTGGACCCGGACAAGGCGCGCGAATTCCACGATGAAACCCTGCCCAAGGATTCGGCCAAGGTGGCGCATTTCTGCTCCATGTGCGGCCCCCACTTCTGCTCGATGAAGATCACGCAGGAAGTGCGCGAATATGCGGCCGGCATGGGCATCGCGGAAGACAAGGCGCTCAAGCAGGGCATGGAAATCAAGGCTATCGAATTCATCAAGAACGGCGCCGAGCTGTACCGCAAGGTCTGAAGGAGAGCGTGATGCCTGTATTGATATCCATCACGCTCAACGGCGCGCCGCACCAGGTGCCGCCGGGGCAAACCCTGGACCAGCTGATCGCCGCGCTGTCGCTGGAAAACCAGGCGCTGGCGCTGGCCGTCAACCGCAATGTCGTGCCGCGCAAGGCGTGGCCGGGACAGGTCTTGCAAGTACAAGACCAGGTTGAGATCGTACGCGCCATCGGCGGCGGCTAAGTTCAGAATAGACAAGGAAGAACACATGAATACCGCAACACATAACGACCTGCTGACCATCGCAGGCAAACAGTATCAATCGCGCTTGCTGGTGGGCAGCGGCAAGTACAAGGATTTGCCGCAGACGCGCGAAGCGACGGATGCGGCCGAGGCGCAGATCATCACGGTGGCGATCCGCAGGGTGAATATTGGCCAGGACCCGAACGCGCCCAGCCTGCTCGATTTCGTGCCGCCCGACCAGTACACGATTCTCCCGAACACGGCCGGCTGCTACAACGCCAAAGACGCCGTCTACACCCTGCAGCTGGCGCGCGAACTGCTGGGCGGGCGCAATCTGGTGAAACTGGAAGTGCTGGGCGATGAAAAGACCCTGTTTCCGCACATGCCAGAAACCCTGGTCGCGGCCGAAGCGCTCGTCAAGGATGGCTTTGACGTGATGGTCTATTGCAGCGACGATCCCATCCAGGCGAAGATACTGGAAGACATTGGCTGCGTGGCCGTCATGCCGCTCGCTTCCCTGATCGGCTCGGGCATGGGCATTTTGAATCCGTGGAACTTGTCGCTGATCATCGACCAGGCGAAGGTGCCCGTGCTGGTCGACGCGGGCGTGGGCACGGCGTCGGATGCGGCCATTGCCATGGAGCTCGGCTGCGATGGCGTGCTGATGAATACGGCCATTGCCGGCGCGCGCGACCCCGTGCGCATGGCGCATGCGATGAAGCTGGCCGTGCGGGCCGGGCGCGAAGCGTTTTTGGCCGGCCGCATGCCGCGTAAATTCGCCGCGTCGCCGTCGTCGCCGATGGCGGGTCGCCTGGCGTGATGGTACCGATGCGCCGCACTGTGCTGGTGTTTGCCGGCGCCGACCCGTCGGGTGGCGCCGGCATCGTCGCCGATATCGTGGCGATTGCCGCGCAGGGCGCGCATGCGCTGCCCGTCATCACGGCCTTGACGGTGCAGGACAACGACAGGGTTTTTGGCGTGGAAGCGGTGGCGCCGGAATTGCTGCGCCGCCAGGCGCTGGCGCTGATCGACAAGATCGCCATCGATGCGGTGAAGATCGGCATTCCCGGCAGCGCCGCGAATGCGGCCGTCATTGCGCAACTGATCGCGCAATTGCGGCTGGCCCGCCCAAGCTTGCCTGTCGTGCTCGACCCCGTGCTGGCCAGCGGCCATGGCGACGTGCTCAGCCGGGACGACGCCGTGCTGGCGCTGGCGCCCTTGCTGCCGGTGACGACCGTCATCGTACCGAACGGGCCGGAAGCGCTGGCCCTGGGTGGCGCAGAAAACTTGCGCGCGCAAGGTTGCGCCAATGTGCTGGTGACGGGCGGCCATGGCGACGGCGAGGTGATCGTCAACCGCTGGTTTGACGGCGCTGGCGGCGAGCGCGAGTGGCGCTGGCCGCGCCTGCCCGGTGAATTCCACGGCAGCGGCTGCACTTTGGCGTCCGCCATCGCTGCGCGCCTGGCACTGGGACAGACATTGCCTGAAGCGCTTGATCTGGCGCAACGCTATTGCCATGCGGCCCTGGCCGGTGCGTATGCGATTGCGCCAGGTCAACTCATGCCGCAACGATTCATTCAATAAGGAAAACATCATGCGTGGACTGTATCTGGTCACCCCGAACTGGGACGACACCGACCGCCTGCTCGACGTGAGCGAGCAAGCTTTGCAGGAAGGCGTGGCCCTGCTGCAATACCGCCACAAGAGCGCCGAGGCGGAGCAGCGGCGCGAACAGGCGGGCGCCTTGCTGGCGCTGGCCCGCAAATATGGCGTGCCTTTCATCATCAATGATTTTATCGAGCTGTGCGAAGAGCTCGACGCGGACGGCGTGCACGTGGGCGGCACGGATGCGTCCGTGGCGCAGGTGCGCGCGCGCCTGGGCACTGACAAGATCGTCGGCGCTTCCTGTTATGGCGACCTTGCCCTGGCACGGACGGCCGAGGCGGGCGGCGCCAGCTACGTGGCCTTCGGTGGCTTTTATCCGTCGCTGGTAAAAAAGTATCCGGTCACGACGCCCCTGGATATCGTGCTGCAAGCCAAGCGCGAGATTGCCTTGCCCTGCGTGGTGATCGGCGGCATGACGCCGGAGAACGCGGCGCCGCTGGTTGCGCGTGGCGCCGACATGGTGGCGGCCATCACTAGCGTCTATCAAGCAGACGATGTGGATATTGCGATGCAGCAATTCAATCTGCTATTTGCGCATGCAGGGGAGGCGTGAGGGGACGGATTTGGCGAATAATCGGCATATAATATGAGCATCATTCATTACCGAGGTCCCTTTGCCCATGAGTCAGCCAGCCGCCGCGAAACGCCTTATCCTGATCGTTGACGATGACCAGCTCCTGTTGGAATTCCTCGGCGAAGTCCTGCGCCATGCCGGCTACGAGACAGCCCTGGCCCATTCGGCCGAAGTGGCGCTGCAGCTGATTGCCCAGCGCGAGCCGGACCTGGCCTTGCTCGATATCCACATGCCGGGCATGTCCGGGCTGGAACTGGCCAAGCGCCTGCATGGCGAAACGGCCGTGCCATTCATGTTCCTGTCCGGCAGCGGCGACAGCGAATCGGGCAAGCAGGCGGCCGCCTACGGCGCTGTCGGCTATGTCGTCAAACCCGTCGATGAAGGCCGCTTGATGCCCGCGTTCGAAGCGGGCCTGGCCCGTGCCGACGAAATCCGCCAGCTGCGCCGCACCGAGCTGAACCTGAACGCGGCCCTGGCCGCGGGCCGCGAAACGAGCCTGGCCGTCGGTTTGCTGATGGGCAAGTTCCAAACGGATCGCAACACGGCTTTCGAAGTGTTGCGCGACCACGCCCGGTCCAGCCGCCGCAAGATCAATGAAATCGCCAGCCAGCTGCTGCTGGCCGAGGAAACCTTGAACGGCCTGCACGGCGCCTTCCTCAACCGCGCGAAAGCCAAGTAAGCGTTTCAACCATACACAGGACACACATGAAAACCAAAGCAGCGATTGCATGGAAGGCGGGCGCGCCTTTGACCATCGAAGAAGTCGACCTGGCGGGCCCGCGCGAGGGCGAGGTATTGGTCGAAATCAAGGCCACCGGCATTTGCCACACCGATTACTACACCTTGTCGGGCGCCGATCCGGAAGGCATCTTCCCGTCCATCCTCGGCCATGAAGGGGCCGGCATCGTCGTCGACGTGGGGCCGGGCGTGAAAAGCCTGAAAAAGGATGATCACGTCATCCCCCTGTACACGCCGGAATGCCGCCAGTGCAAATTCTGCCTGTCGCAAAAGACCAACCTGTGCCAGTCGATCCGCTCGACCCAGGGCCGCGGCCTGATGCCGGACGCCACCTCGCGCTTTTCCATCGACGGCAAGCCCATCTTCCATTACATGGGCACCTCCACCTTTTCCAATTACATCGTCGTGCCGGAAATCGCCCTGGCGAAGATCCGCGAAGATGCGCCCTTCGACAAGGTCTGCTACATCGGCTGCGGCGTCACCACGGGCGTGGGCGCCGTGCTGTTCACGGCCAAGGTCGAGGCGGGCGCCAACGTGGTCGTATTCGGTCTGGGCGGCATCGGCTTGAACGTGATCCAGGCGGCCAGGATGGTCGGCGCGGACAAGATCATCGGCGTCGACATCAACCCGGCGCGCCAGGACATTGCGCGCAAGTTTGGCATGACGCATTTCGTCAACGCCAACGAGGTGGAAAACGTGGTCGACACCATCGTGCAACTGACGGACGGCGGCGCCGACTATTCGTTTGAATGCATCGGCAACACCACCACCATGCGCCAGTCGCTCGAGTGCTGCCACAAGGGCTGGGGCCAGTCCATCATCATCGGCGTGGCGGCGGCCGGCCAGGAAATTTCCACGCGTCCATTCCAGCTGGTGACGGGACGCGTGTGGAAAGGTTCCGCCTTTGGCGGCGCGCGCGGCCGCACGGACGTGCCGAAGATCGTCGACTGGTATATGGAAGGCAAGCTCAATATCGACGATTTGATCACGCACAGGCTGAAGCTCGACGATATCAACCAGGGTTTCGACCTGATGAAGAGCGGTGAATCGATCCGCTCCGTCGTACTGTATTAATTACGCCGTACCCCGGCGTTTTTGCGGAGGCTGCGGCCTCCGTTTTTTTTGGCTCTGTCATCGGTAAATAGGGGAACTGCCGGAATCTTCCCTTGGCATTGCTGTCTGACTCTGCATACTTACCACACAGGGAGCAGATCATGCAGCCAGCCGAATGGATCCGTTTTATCACCCAGTTTGCTCACCTGAACCGACGCCAGCGGCAGACAGGCATCGCCCTGCTGCGTGGCAACGCACCGCACGACGCGACCGTCGCGTTGCTGGAAAGCGTGGCGCAGCCGCGATTGGCCTGTCCCGCCTGCCGCTCGCCTCACCTGCACCGGCATGGCCATGCGCACGGCTTGCAGCGCTACCGCTGCGTGCCTTGCGGGCGCACTTTCAATGCCTTGACGGGCACGCCGCTCGCCCGCTTGCGTCACAAGGCGCTATGGATCGCGTATGCCGATTGCCTGCTTGATTCCAGGTCGGTGCGCCAGGCCGCTCAGCAGCTGGGATTACACCGCAACACCACGTTTCGCTGGCGCCACCGCTTTCTCAGCGTGGCGAAGACGGACCGGCCGCATGGCCTGCATGGCATCGCCGAGGCCGATGAACTCTACGTGCTGGAATCGGAAAAGGGATCGAGGTAGATGACGCGTCCGGCCCGCCGTCGTGGCGGCCATGCCTTTAAACGTGGTATCTCGAATGAGCAAGTCTGCATCCTAGTGGCGCGCGACCGCACGGGCCAGACCCTCGATTTCGTCACGGGCAAAGGCGCGTTGACGAAGGCGCAGCTGCACCGATGTTTGTTGCCCGTTATCGACAAGGATGTTCTGCTGGTAACGGATGGCCATGCGGCCTACCGGGCGTTTGCGAGGGAAGCGCGCATCAGCCACGAGGCCGTCAACTTGCGCGCAGGCATCCGTGTACAAGGTGCCGCTCACGTGCAGAACGTCAATGCGTATCACAGCCGCTTGCGGCAATGGCTGCGTCCGTTTCATGGCGTGGCGACGCGCTACCTGCCAAATTACCTGGGCTGGCGCTGGATACTCGACGCCGGGCGCATCCGTTCACCAGAAACGTTATTGAAAGCAACGCTGGGAGCATTCCCACATTTGATGGTGACATAGCCTTTTTTTTGCCCGCTTGCCATCCATCGTCCATGTTTGCCATCCAGGCAGGTCTTTTTGCAGCCTGTCGCAGCGCGCTGGAGGCCAGGTCCCGTTGCCGCTACAGTCAATGCTCCACTACTTTTGCGACGAGGCAGCCATGTCCACTTCCCACCGTTTGATCCTCAGCCTGGCCGGTATCCTGCTTGGCGGCAGCGCGCTGGCCGTGCAGCCGCCGCAGCCGCCCGCGCCACCGGCCCCGCCAGCCGCACCCAGCGTGCAGGTCAGCCGTTCGCTCGACAAGGGCGAAAGCTATGCGCTCGTCGATGGCGCCACGGATAGCGAGGGCGTCATCGTCGTCGACAGCGATATCCACTCGCAGCAGGTGGAAAAGCTCAAGCGCTCGATCAAGGGCCCGTTCCTGTGGTTCCGCGACCAGGGCCAGGCCTATGTGCTGCAGGATGCGGCCTTGCTGGGCAAGGTGCGCACGGCATGGCAGCCATCGAGACAGCTCAGCAAGGAAATGAGCGCGCTCGGCGATCAAATGGGCGCGCATGGCAAGGCCATGGGCGAAATGGGCCGCAAGATGGGTGCCCGCAGCCTGGAAAAAGGCAGCGCGCGCGAGTCGGAGCAGCTGCGTGCGCTGGGCCGCCAGCAGCAGGAACTGGGCCGCAAGCTTGGCGACGCCTCGCGCCGCCAGGCGCTGGCAACGAGCGACACGGCGCGCCGCGCGGCCGAGCGCGACGTGGAGCGCCTGCAGCAGCAGATGGAAGATGCACAGGAAGAGATGGAAGAGATCAACGACCGCATTGCCGACGTGCACGAGCGCGAGGCCGAGAAAGCGGAGCAGATGTCGCGCCAGATGGAGCAGCGCAGCAAGCCGATGGAAGCGCTGGGCAAGCAAATGGGCGACCTGGGCCGCCAGCAGGAAAAAGTCGTCAAGATCGCCGACAAGACCACGCGCCAGGTGATCGCCCAGGCGCTCAGCGAAGGCAAGGCAAAACTGGTGCGCTGAGTGCCGTGCCGAATCAGCGGACCAGCGGCTTGCGCATCAGGCAGCGCAGCGCCGGATCGTGCCCGTCCTGCACTTCGCGCGCCAGCTTGAGCGCATGCCCAGCGCCCAGCGCCACGGCCTCGATTTCGCTGAAGCCATGGCGCGCATAGTAGGGCGCGTTCCACGGCAGGTGGCGATACGTGCTCAGTGTCAGCCAGGCGCAGCCCAGCGCCCGGGCATGGGCCGCCGCCGCGTCGAGCAGGCGCGCGCCCAGTCCCTGCCGTTGCTGCGGCAGTGCAACGGACAATTCCACGATGAACAACTGGCCGTCGAGCGGCTGGGCGGCCAGGAAACCCGCTGGCGCGTCCTGTCCATCGGCGGCCACCCACACGCCGCCATCCTGCTGCAGCGCCTGCAAGGTGTCCAGTGGCAAGGGTTCGCCATGCGCCAGCCAGGCCAGGTCGGGGCCGGCCTGGGCAAACAGGGTTGCGGCGCTGCGCTCGACCTGGGCCAGCAACGGCAGGTCGGCGCGAGTGGCCGCGCGGATGGTGTTGCTCATGGCGTGTTCCACGCGGCGGCCACGGCGCGGTATTGTGCCGGCAACTGCTCCCTGGCCTCATTCTCGCTGGCATACACGTCATCCTGTACGGTCTCCCAGCGCGCATCGCAGCTGAAACGGTAGACTTGCGCTTCGTCCCCGTAGCGACACACGGCCAGGCCGTGGATGGCGATGGGGGCGGTGTCGTGCGCATCGGCGACATGGCCGAAGGGCAGGTCGGACCAGGCCCAGGCCAGTACGCGGGCGCCGTCGAGGTGAGTGGGTGGTGTCATGGGATACAGGCCGCTGTGTCGGGACGCCGATTGTAGCGCGCACATGAAAAACTGGCGCGACCGCTGGACAAATGCACAGTATTTTTAGCCATGCCGGTATAATCACGGGATGCAAAATCTTCTTCACAACCTCAATCCCGAACAATTGGCTGCCGTCACCTTGCCGGCACAACATGCGCTGATCCTGGCTGGCGCCGGTTCTGGCAAGACCCGCGTGCTGACCACCCGCATCGCGTGGCTGATCCAGACCCAGCAGGTATCGCCGCCCGGCATCCTGGCCGTGACGTTTACGAATAAAGCCGCCAAGGAAATGCTCACGCGCTTGTCGGCCATGCTGCCGATCAACACGCGCGGCATGTGGATCGGTACCTTCCACGGCCTGTGCAACCGCTTGCTGCGCACGCACTACCGCGACGCGGCCTTGCCGCAAACGTTCCAGATTCTCGATTCCCAGGATCAATTGTCCGTGATTAAGCGCTTGTTGAAGGCAAACAACATCGATGATGAAAAATTCCCGCCGAAGACGGTGATGTATTTCATCAACAATGCCAAGGACCAGGGCTTGCGCGCCACGGACGTGGAAGCGTACGACGCGCACGAGCGCAAGATGGTCGAGCTGTACCAGCTGTACGACGACCAGTGCCAGCGCGAAGGCGTCGTCGATTTTGCCGAATTGCTGCTGCGCACGTATGAATTACTGAGCCGCAACCAGCCCCTGCGCGAACACTACCAGGCGCGCTTCCGCCACATTCTGGTGGACGAGTTCCAGGATACGAATAATTTGCAATACAACTGGTTGAAATTGCTGGCTGGCCACGGCAGCCGCGATGGCGGCGCCCTGTTTGCCGTCGGCGACGATGACCAGAGCATCTACGCCTTCCGCGGCGCCAACGTGGGCAATATGAGCGCCTTCGAGCACGAGTTCCAGGTGAAGAACTTGATCAAGCTGGAGCAGAACTACCGCTCGCATGGCCACATCCTCGACAGTGCCAACGTGTTGATCGCGAACAATAGCAAGCGCCTGGGCAAGAATCTGCGCACGGATGCGGGCCATGGCGAGCAGGTGCGCGTGTATGAAGCCAGTTCCGATTTGCAGGAAGCGCAGTGGATCATCGAAGAGGCGAAAAGCCTGATCGCCGATGGCGCTTCGCGCAGTGAAATCGCCATCCTGTACCGCTCGAACGCGCAGTCACGCGTGATCGAGCACGCGTTGTTTTCAGCCAGCATTCCGTATCACGTGTATGGCGGCCAGCGCTACTTCCAGCGCGCCGAAGTCAAGCACGCCATTGCTTACTTGCAATTGATGGACAATCCGCACAACGATTCGGCCTTCTTGCGCGTGGTCAACTTCCCCACGCGCGGCATCGGCATGCGCTCGATCGAGCAATTGCAGGCCGCCTCGGAACAGTACGGCATTTCCCTGTACGCATCCGTGCCGTATGTGGCCGGCAAGGCGGGAAGCGTGCTGGCCGGTTTCGTGAAATTGATCGAAGGCGTGCGTTTCGAAACGCAGCAATTGTCCTTGCCGGAAATGGTCAGAGTGGTGCTGGAAGCGAGTACCTTGCTGCAGCATTACCAGAATGAAAAGGAAGGCGCCGACCGTATCGAGAATCTTGAGCAGATGGTCAGCGCGGCCAGCCAGTTCATTTCCGAAGAGGGTTTTGGCCAGGGGGCACCAGCCCATCTTGGGCCAGCCGCCCAGGCGCAGTCGGGCGTGCCCGTCGTGAACCAGGATGGCATCGAAATCCTCGATGCGGACGCGCCGCTGCCGGCCGTCATGTCGCCGCTGTCCGCTTTCCTGTCGCACGCGTCGCTGGAAGCGGGCGACAACCAGGCGCAGGCGGGCCAGGATGCGCTGCAGATGATGACGGTGCACTCGGCCAAGGGCCTGGAATTCGACAATGTGTTCATCACGGGCCTGGAAGAGGGCTTGTTCCCGCACGAAAGCAGTTCGAAGGAAGACAATGGCGTGGAAGAAGAACGCCGGCTGATGTACGTGGCCATCACGCGCGCGCGCAAGCGGCTGTACATGAGCTTTTCGCAGACGCGCATGCTGCACGGCCAGACGCGCTACAACATGAAGTCGCGTTTCTTTGACGAATTGCCGGAAGAAGCGCTGAAATGGCTGTCGCCGAAGGTGCAGGCGAATTGGTTCGGCAACCGCAAGTCGGCCTGGGACGAGGCGCCGCGCGTGGCCAGCCTGGGTTCGGACAATGCGATCGCGCAAAAGATCGCGCAAAAAGCCACGGGCGGCGGCTGGCGCATCGGTGAATCCGTGGCGCACGCCAAGTTCGGCGAAGGCGTGATCGTCAATATCGAAGGCGGCGGCGGCAATGCGCGCGCGCAGATCAATTTCGGACAGCACGGCATGAAGGTGCTGGACCTGGGTATCGCCAAATTGGAACGACTGTGACGCTGATATACAATCAGCGGCCATAAAAAAGGGGCAGCCTGCGCAGGCTGCCCCTTTTTACATCTGGCCGGCGATCACTCGCCGGTCTTGTCCAGCGACACCGTCTTGCTCTCATCGACGGGTAGGCCGAAGATCTGGCGGTAGGCGGCATAGAACGAGCAATGCATGATGATGGTCAAGATCATCGACAGCGGCATCATCAGTTGCATCATCAGCGGCGTGCGGCCGAAGATGACGGCCAGCAACTGGCTGGTGACGACGCTGATGGCGAACCAGGTGGCGGCGAAGACGATGAAGGCCGACAGCGAGCGCCAGACGGCGAAAAAGCTGAAGAACAGCGCCTTGCCCAGCCCCGTTTGTTTCCAGTAGATCAGCGGTGCGGCAAAGCAGAAGGCCATGGCGGCCGGCACGTACAGCACGATGGCCAGCAGGATGCCCAGGCCCAGGCGCGATTCGGGGATGGCGGTGCGCGCCGCCTCCTCCGTCAATTGCCCGGTGACCAGTTGCCACAGCAAGCCATCATCGACCAGGGTCGAGGCGCCAATGGCGACGATGGCCATCAGGATGTACAGCACGCCCAGGCCGAACAGGGAAGGAAAGGCCGGCTTGCGGAAGCCCGAGATCAGCAGGCTGGGCAGGACGCGCTTGCCCTGGTCGATATTCAGGCAGCCTTGCACGAAGGCGACGGAAAACACGGGCACCAGGATGACGGGCAGCAATTGGCCGAGCACGGGCACGATGCTGACGGCCAGCATGCAGAACATATAGCCGAGAAACAGCATCGACATGCCGCCAGGTTGCTTGCGAAACAGGGCGAAGCCTTGTTTCACCCATTGCCAACCTGTACTTGCAGGTAATTTTTCCATGTTTAAAACAGTTCCGGGGCAGGTGTGGCGATACGTTCGCGCAGAATGCGTTCGAAATGCGTGGGGTCGTGCGGGGTCAGCATTTCCGCTTCGCGCGGCTGGTAATAATCGTACAGGCGCGACAGCCAGAAGCGCAGCGCGGCGGCGCGCAGCATCGGTTGCCATGCCGTCTGTTCTTCATGCGTAAACGGGCGCACGGCCTGGTAGGCGTCGAGCAGGGCGCGCACTCTTGCCGTGTCGAGCACACCCGTGGCCAGGTCCACGCACCAGTCGTTGACGGTGACGGCCACGTCGAACAGCCAGGTGTCGCAGCCGGCAAAGTAAAAGTCGAAAAAACCCGTCAGTTGTTCGCCGTCAAACATGACGTTGTTGCGGAACAAGTCGGCATGCACGGGACCGCGCGGGATGGCTTTATAGGTATCGCAGGCAGCAAAGGCGTCCTGGAAATGGATTTCCGCGCGCAGCAGATGCGCCTTGGCATCGTCGAGGTGCGGCAAGACCAGCGGCGTGGTGGTGTTCCACCAGTCCAGACCGCGCAGATTCGGCTGCTGCAGGGGGAAGTCCTGCGCCGCCAGGTGCATTTTTGCCAGCATGGCGCCGACAGCCGCGCAATGCACGGCTTGCGGCGCCATCTGCGAGCTGCCGTCGAGTTTGCTGACGATGGCGGCAGGCTTGCCTTGCAGGGCCGTCACCAGTTCGCCGTCGGCATTGGCGATCGGCGCCGGCACCAGCACGCCCCGGTCCGCCAAATGGCGCATCAGTTGCAGATAAAACGGCAATTGCTCGAAGCTGAGGTTTTCAAAGATCGTCAGCACATACTCGCCGCGCTCCGTGCTCAGGAAGAAATTGCTGTTTTCGATGCCGGACGCGATGCCCTTGAGCGCCAGAGGTTTGCCGAGTGGAAATTGCGTGATCCACTGGCCGATATCGTCCAGGTGTAGCGCGGTAAAAACTGCCATGGGAAAGAGGGGAATGGTCTAAAAGGTCAAAAAAAGCCGGCTGCCCCGCAGGTGGCCGGGGCAGGGCAGAAGAGAGTGGCTGCTTACTTCGCTGGTGCGGGCGGCGCTGGTGCGTCCGCTGCCTCTTCATCGCGTTGTTTCTGTTTCTTCTTGCCCAGGTCAAATTCCAGCACTTTCCATTGCGGGCCGCGCAGGGCGCCGCCGTGGGCCTGGTCGGCGCCAGCGGCCGGCTTCATGTAATACGTGCTGCCGCCGCTCGTGACTTTCACTTCGGACGTCACGCCCGCTTCGCGTTTTTCGGTAATCTGCTGCTTGGCCGCGGCTGGCGCCACGGTGATGGGCGCTTCGCCCATTTCCTCGATACGTTCGAGCTGTGGCGGCGCGTCGCTCGGTTTGGCCGGCGTCTGGGCGCTGGCAAGGGCCGAACATGCCAGCAGGGGCAGGGCGAGGAATGTCCAGAGTGTCGATGTACGCATCATGATGGGTTCGCTTCCATGTGTGGGACTGCAGCGCGTGCAGTGGTGTAATGCCGTCAATTTATCTATAAGGCATTGTAACAAACTGGTAGGCAATGCTGTTTAAATGAGGCGAAATGGCCCGCAGTGGCTGCCTGCGCGCCCGCACGGGGCCGCCAGGGTGGCAAAAACACCAGGAACGGCACGCGTGGCGGCCGGTGGCGCGGCCCTAAACTCTGCGATAATTGTGCGATATTCCGCCCGTTCGCCGCTGTGTCTTCCCGGCTGGCGCGGCTCACCTTATTTTATTGGCATTATGCAAAACACCCTGCTGTTAGTCGACGGTTCCAGTTATCTTTATCGTGCCTTCCATGCGCTGCCCGATCTGCGCAGCCCGGACGGCTATCCCACGGGCGCCATGCACGGCATGGTCAACATGCTGCGCCGTTTGCGCGCCGATTTCCCGGCCGCTTACATCGCCTGCGTGTTCGATGCCAAAGGTAAAACTTTCCGCGACGACATGTATCCCGAATACAAGGCCACGCGCGCCTCGATGCCGGACGACTTGCGCCTGCAGATCGAGCCGATCCACGAAGCCGTGCGCGCCATGGGCTGGCCGATCCTGATGGTCGACGGCGTGGAAGCGGACGACGTGATTGGTACTTTGGCCGTGCAGGCCGCTAGTGCCGGCATGAACGTGGTGGTGTCCACGGGCGACAAGGATCTGGCGCAGCTGGTCAACAGCCAGGTGATGCTGATCAATACCATGAGCAATGAAAAGCTCGACGAAGCGGCCGTGCTGGTCAAATTCGGCGTGCCGCCGAACCGCATCATCGATTATCTGTCGCTGATCGGCGATACGGTCGACAACGTGCCGGGCGTGTCGAAATGCGGCCCGAAGACGGCCGTCAAATGGCTGACCTTGTACGACAGCCTGGAAGGCGTGATGGAAAACGCGGCCAGTGTGGGCGGCGCCGTCGGTGAAAACCTGCGCACGGCCCTGCCATGGCTGCCGCAGGCGCGCGCCTTGATCACTGTCAAGACCGATTGCGATTTGTCGCAACACATGACAACCATCGCCGACTCGCTCGTGGCAAAACACGAAGACAAGGAAGCGCTGCTGGCCTTCTTCAACCGCTACGGCTTCAAGGCCCTGCTGCGCGAACTGGGCGCCACGCCGCCGCCGATGTCGCCTGTTGGCGCACCGATAGCGACGAGCAATACGACCGGCGACATGTTCGCCGATGCCGTGCCAGCAGTCGAGGCCGTGTATGAAACCGTGCTGACCGATGAGCAGCTGGACAAATGGATCGCGCTGATCGATGCGGCTGCCCTGACGGCTGTCGACACGGAAACCACGTCGCTGGAACCGATGACTGCGCAAATGGTCGGCATTTCCCTCTCCGTTGCAGAGCACGCCGCCTGCTACATCCCGCTGGCCCACGATTACGCGGGCGCGCCGGAACAGTTGACGCGCGAACACGTGCTGGCGAAACTGCGCCCGTGGCTGGAAGATGCCAACAAGCCCAAGCTGGGCCAGAACCTGAAATATGACAGCCACATCTTCGCCAACCACGGCGTGACGTTGCGCGGCATCGCCCACGATACCCTGCTTGAATCGTATGTGTTCGAGTCGCACAAGAAGCACGACATGGACAGCCTGGCCCTGCGCCACCTGAACTACACGACGATTCCGTTCGAGGATGTGTGCGGCAAGGGCGCCAAGCAGATCACGTTCAACCAGGTGGAAGTGGAGCAGGCGGCCAAGTATGCGGCCGAGGATGCCGATGTCACCTTGCGCCTGCACAATGCCATGTGGGGCAATGTGGCGAACGATGAAAAACTCACCTTCATCTATGAAAAGATTGAAATGCCGACGGCTGTGGTCTTGCAAAAGATCGAGCGCAACGGCGTGCTGATCGATGACGAGTTGCTTAACATCCAGTCCGCCGAGCTGGCCGTGAAAATTCTCGAGCTGGAAAAGAAGGCGTATGAGCTGGCCGAGCAGCCGTTCAACCTCGGTTCGCCCAAGCAGATCGGTGAAATTTTCTTTGAGAAATTGAAACTGCCGGTAATTAAGAAAACCCCGACGGGCGCGCCTTCGACGGACGAGGAAGTGCTGCAAAAGCTGGCCGAGGATTATCCGCTGCCGAAAGTCCTGCTCGAATACCGGGGCATGGCCAAGCTGAAGTCGACCTACACGGATAAATTGCCGAAGATGATCAACGTCACGACGGGACGCGTGCACACGAATTATGCGCAAGCCGTGGCCGTGACGGGGCGTTTGGCGTCGAATGACCCGAACTTGCAGAATATTCCCATCCGCAGCGCGGAAGGGCGCCGCATCCGCGAAGCGTTTATTGCCCCGCCGGGCAGCCACATCGTTTCGGCCGACTATTCGCAGATCGAATTGCGCATCATGGCGCACATCTCGGGCGATGAAGCCATGCTGCGCGCGTTTGCCGACGGCATCGACATTCACCGCGCCACGGCCGCCGAGATATTTGGCGTGCCGGCCGCGGAAGTGCAGAGCGAGCAGCGCCGCTACGCCAAGGTCATCAACTTCGGCTTGATCTACGGCATGAGCGCATTCGGCCTGGCCGGTAACCTGGGCGTGGACCGCACGGCCGCGCAAAGCTATATCGACCGATATTTCGCCCGTTTTTCCGGCGTGAAACAGTATATGGAAGACACGCGCCAGCAAGCGAAGGCGCGCGGCTACGTGGAAACCGTGTTCGGCCGCCGTTTGTGGCTGCCGGAAATCAATTCGCCGAACGGCCCGCGCCGCCAGGGCGCGGAACGGGCGGCGATCAACGCGCCGATGCAGGGCACGGCGGCCGACCTGATCAAGCTGGCCATGATCGCCGTGCAAGGCTGGCTGGAAACGGATGGCTTGCAGACGAAGATGATCATGCAGGTGCACGATGAACTGGTGCTGGAAGTGCCGGACGCGGAACTGGAACTGGTCAAGCGCAAGCTGCCGGAACTGATGGCCGGCGTGGCCGCGCTGAAGGTGCCGCTGACGGCTGAAGTCGGTATTGGTAAGAATTGGGACGAAGCGCACTAGGACGCCAGACCAAATCTACTGCGCGGCGCGATTTCCGGCCTGCGATGCTCACTGTGCCCTGGCACAGTTGCGCTTCTCGGCCAGAACTCGGGGCCGCTCGCTACGATTTTGTCTGGGTCCAGAGATTTGACTTCACTTAATGCAACATTTTCAGGAGAAACGCATGAGCGACATGATCACCGATTGTGAAAGTTTGCTGGGCCAGAGCAGTGTGTCCGGGCCGGATGGCCGGCGTGGTTTCCTGAAGGTGGCGCTGGGCGCGGGTTTTGCCGTGGCCGTGCTGCCCGTGGCGGCGCAAAACGTCATCAAGACGGATTCCGCCGGTCTCGTCACGGGCAGCATGTCGGTGATGGTCGATGGCCAGGCCGTGCCCGTGTATGCGGCCCAGCCGGAAGGCAAGACGGGATTGCCCGTGGTACTGGTCATTTCGGAAATCTTTGGCGTGCATGAACATATCGCTGACATGGCGCGCCGCTTCGCCAAGCAGGGCTATCTGGCGCTGGCGCCCGATTTGTTCGTGCGCCAGGGCGATCCCACCAAGGTGGCCAGCATCCCTGAGTTGATGAAAGGCATCATCGCCAAGACGCCGGATGCGCAAGTGATGGCGGACCTCGATGCTGTTGTTGCGTGGGCGAAACAGAATGGCGGCGACACGAGCCGCCTGGGCATCACGGGCTTTTGCTGGGGCGGGCGCATCACGTGGTTGTACGCGGCGCACAATCCGGCCCTCAAGGCGGGCGTGGCCTGGTATGGCCGCCTGGTGGGCGAGCCGACTCCCTTGCAGCCGAGCAATCCCATCGATATTGCTGTTACCTTGAAGGTCCCCGTGCTGGGCTTGTATGGCGGCAAGGATACGGGCATCAGCCAGGAATCGATCGGCAAGATGAAGGATGCGCTGGCCAAGGGCGGCAACAAGTCGGAATTTGTCGTGTATCCCGATGCGGGCCATGCCTTCAATGCCGATTATCGCTCCAGCTATGTGGCGGCCGATGCGAAGGACGGCTATGCGCGTTGTTTAGCCTGGTTCAAGCGCCACGGCGTGGCGTGATCCGCAACAGAAAAATACCCCATCTTCCAGAAGTTGGCGCGAAAGGCGCACCGGGCTGTAAAATGCCCGGTGCGCGCCAATGCAGTACAATTGCATCTTCATCGCGCTACGCTGCCGCCAGACGCGCAAAAAATTAAACAATAGATAACAACGCATTCATCAGGCCAGACGCCAGCATCGCGGGCGCCAGTGACCCGGCGCCATTTTGAGGTAAGAAAATCATCGATCCCGTCCTTATATCCATTTTGCTCGCGACCACGATCGCGGGCGTGTTCAGCATTACCGCGGCGGCGATCTTTTCGTTTGCATTCCTCTCCAAAGTGGTTGAGCGCATGGTCAGCTTGTCCGTTGGCATCATGCTGTCGACGTCCTTGCTGCACGCCTTGCCCGAAGCGTTTGAATCGCAGGCGGATCCGCGCAGCCTGTTCGCCACCTTGCTGGCGGGCTTGCTGGCCTTTTTCATGCTGGAAAAATTCGCCATCCTGCGCCATTCGCACCACCACGAAGGCGATGGCCACCACCACGCGCACGGCCACGACAAGCACGAAGCGGGCAAGGCCGGCTGGATGATTCTCGTCGGCGACGGCATGCACAACTTTACGGACGGCATCCTGATCGCCGCCGCCTTCCTGGCCGACCCGAAGCTGGGCCTGGTGACGGGCCTGGCCATCATCGCGCATGAAATCCCGCAGGAAATCGGCGACTTCATCGTACTGCTCAATGCCGGCTTCTCGCGCTTGCGCGCCTACATCTTCAATCTGCTGTGCAGCCTGATGGCGGTGGCGGGCGGCTTGCTCGGCTATTTCACCCTGGACCGCGCCAGCAATTTGATCCCGTACGTGCTCGTGTTCGCCTCGTCCGGCTTCATTTATATAGCTCTGTCCGACTTGATGCCGCAGATGCAGCGCCGCGCCACCTTGCGCGAAACCATCCCGCAAGTGCTGTTGATCGCGCTGGGTGTGTGCATCGTGCTGTTTTTGACGCACAAGCGCCACGGCGGTTGATACGCCGTTCTGTCGGCGCAGTGCCACCTATGCTATATTGTCTTTCTGACTAACTTGCACAGAAAGGAGGAAAATATCATGGAAGAAAATTTGTTGCTCGCCTTGTGGCGCGCACGCTCTTTAAGCGCATTTGCCAGCTCTTGCCCACGTTCTATCGCGCTGCGATAACCCGGCCAGAGCAAAGTTACCCTCCTACACGAGTCCTTTCCTGGTACTCCGTTGTCGTTAGCGCTCCTGTTAACGCGGATGCTTGCATCCTGAATAAAGACAAGAGCCATGACTACCCTTATCTCGACACAAGCTTTACAACTGGATACCCACGACGGTTTCCTCTTCAATGAACTCGCCTTTACCTTGCGCCAGGGCGACCGCATCGGCCTGATCGGCCACAATGGCTGCGGCAAATCCACCTTGCTGGGATTGCTCAGCGGCACGCGGGAAGCCACTGCCGGCACCATCCACTACGCCCGTGCCTGCCGCTTGCAGCATGTGGAACAGCATTTGCCGGCGGAACTTGCCAGCCTGAGCCTGTACGACGCCTTGCTGGCGCCCGTGCTGGACCAGCCTGAGCTGCATTGGCGCGTCGACAGCCTGCTGGCCGAGTTAGGCTTCGAGCACGAGACGGCGCAAGTACCCGTGCATTCCTTATCCGGCGGCCAGCACACGCGGCTGCTGCTGGGGCGCGCCCTGCTGCAGGAGCCGAACGTGCTGTTGCTCGATGAGCCGAGCAATCACCTGGACTTGCCGTCGCTGCTGTGGCTGGAGCAATTCCTGCTGGCCTGGCGCGGCGCCTTCATCCTCGTCTCGCACGACCAGCGCTTGCTCGACAATGTGGCCACGCGCAGCTGGATCTTGCGCGATAGCCGCCTGTACGACTTCGACTTGCCGTGCGGCCCCGCGCTGGCGGCGCTGGCCGAAGCCGATCTTGCCGCGGCCGCCCGCCATGCGGCCGAACAGAAGGAAATCGACCGCCTGGCCGTGAGCAGCACCCGCCTGGCCCTGTGGGGCAAGATATACGATAACGTCGGCATGGCGCGCAAGGCGAAGAGCATGCAGCGGCGCATCGACAAGCTGCAGGATGAACAGTCCTTCGTCAGCGACGGCGCGCCGTGGCGCTTGAGCCTGCGCGGCAAGGCGCTGGCGGCCGACCAGCTGCTGGCGCTGGATGCCCTGGACGTGCGCGCCGTGCCTGCCTCGCCGCTGCTGTTCCACGTGGGCCAGCTGTGGCTGAAACCGGGCGATCGCATCGCCTTGCTGGGCGCCAACGGCAGCGGCAAGTCGTCCTTGCTGCGCCTGTGCTGGCAAGCGATCCAGGCACAGGAGGAACGGGGCGACTTGCGCTACCACAAGGCGGCAAACATCGGCTATTACGACCAGTCGCTCAAGCAACTGGCCGATACGGCTGATCTGGCCGACGCCCTCTACCCGTTTGCCGTGCAAAACGAGGCTGCGCGCAGCCAGGTGGCGCGCAAGCAGGCGTTGATTGCGGCTGGCTTTCCGTATGCGCGCCATGGCCAGACAGTCGCTACCCTGAGTGGCGGCGAGCGGGCGCGGCTGCTGTTTCTGGGGCTGTCCATGGCCAGTTACCACTTGCTGCTGCTGGACGAGCCCAGCAACCACCTGGACATGCAGGGCAAGGCGGAACTGGGACTAGCCTTGCGCGGCTTTGCCGGCGGCTGTTTATTGGTGTCGCACGACCGTGACCTGATCGAGACGGCGTGCAACCGGTTTTGGGTGGTGGCCGATGGCGGACTGGAAGAGTGGCCTGACGCGGCCAGCGCGTATGCACGGCTGAGCGCGGAAGATGGGCAAGCGTTGACGCCCGCGCCGCGCGTGGAGCATGCGTCTGCGGTCCTGACGGACATCGACGTGCAGCTGGAGCGCTTGTGCGAACTGGAGCAATTGCTGGCCGAGGATCTGGCCCGCAAGCCGCGCCACCAGAAGCCGGCCAGCCAGCTGGCATGGCAGGCGGAGCTGGAGCGCTTGAATCAATCGCTGGGGATAACGTCGTAGTTATCCACTGGTAAAAAATGGCGGACCATCTGGTCCGCCATTTTTTAATTTCCTGTCGCCACGGGCCGCGCCGGATCGGCGCACCATTCGCTCCACGAGCCCGGATACAGGGCCGCGCCAGGTAAACCTGCCACTTCCAGGGCCAGCAGGTTGTGGCAAGCCGTCACGCCGGAGCCGCACTGCAGGATGGCCGCTTGCGGTGCGTCAAACAATGCGCTGAAATCGCGCTGCAGTTCGTCCGCGCTCTTGAAGCGGCCATCCGCCTGCAAGTTATCTTTGAAAAAACGGTTTTTAGCGCCGGGGATGTGGCCACCGACGGGGTCGATGGTTTCGTTCTCGCCCCGATAACGGTCGGGAGCGCGCGCGTCGATCACCGTCAGCGCCTGGGTTTCCAGGTTGGCGATGACGTCCTGCACGCTGACCGTGCGTGTCAGGCTGGCTTTTTCCGTCAGGGTGCCGACAGGGCGGGGCGCCACGGGCGTGACCAGCGGCAAGCCTTGCGCCTGCCAGGTGGCCAGGCCGCCGTCGAGCACGGCCACATTCGGATGGCCGAGCCAGCGCAGCAGCCACCACACACGGGCGGCGAACATGCCGCCCTGGCCGTCGTAGGCGACCACTTGCGTGTCGTCATTGATGCCCCAGCCGCGCAGGGTGGCCAGCAGGGCGTTGCGCTCGGGCAAGGGATGCCGTCCCGTAAAGGCCGGGCCGCGCGCCGTCTTGCGGCTGGACAGGGCCGTGTCGATATCGGCAAACTGCGCGTTCTGGATGTGGCCGGCGGCAAACGCGTCGCTGCCGGCCGTCGGGTTGAGCAAATCGTGGCGGCAATCGAGGATGACCCAGTTGCTGTCATTCAGGTGGCTGGCCAGTTCGCTGGCCTGTAACAAGGTGGTGTACATCAGGAACGCTCCTTTACACTTCGCTGGCAATCGGATCCGTGCGCGCTATCGCCGCGCCTCGGGCCGTGTTGCGGGTATTGTAATAGGTTGCCGCGATGCCGGAAGCGAGAATGATGCCGATGCCGGCCCAGCCATGCCAGTCGAACAGGTCGCCAAAGATCACCACGCCCCAGAAGCTGGAAAAGACGATGCCCGTGTATTGCAAATTGGCAACCACAAGGGTCTTGCCCAGGCGATAGGCGCGCGTCATGGCCATCTGCGCCATGGTGGCGCACAGGCCGATGGCGGCCAGCAAGCCGATGCCATAGCCGCTCGTGTGTGCGTGCCAGACGACGGGGCCGCCGCCGGCGCTGGCCACGTGGCCGATCACGCCGGCCAGGAAGTTGACGACCGAGAAATAAAACACGACCCGGTATTCGGGTTCGCCCAGCAAGCCCAGCTTGCGCACCTGCAAATAGGCGAGGGCCGACAGCATGCCGGAAATCAAGGCCGTGATGGCGCCGGCCGCCTGGTCCGTCTCGAACACGGGTTGCAGCAGCAGGGTCACGCCGACAAAGCTCATGGCAATGGCCGCCACCAGCGGCCACTCGACTTGCTTCGTCGCTTTCCACCAGCCGCCGGCCAGCAGGATCACGGCGATCCAGATGGGCGCCATGTAATTGAGCGTCATGGCCGTGGCCAGCGGCAGGATGGCGATGGCATAAAACCACAGCCACAGGGCGATCACGCCCACCACGCCGCGCCACAGATGCTGGCCCGGCATCGTGGTTTTAAAGCTGCCGCCCTGGTACAAAATCGTGCAGCTCATGACGGTCATGCCGATGATGCCGCGGTACATGACGATTTCGGAGGTCGAATACATATCCGACGCCAATTTGACGCACACGCCCATGATGGCGAACATGAAACTGGCGAATAACATCCAAAGCGATTGCATGAGTAAATCCTGGTGATGAAAATGAAAAAGGCCGCATGAGGCGGCCCTTGAGGGAGTTACAGTTCGATATTGTTGCGGTACCACTCGTGGAAATGCTGCATGCCATCTTCCATCGGCGACTGGTAAGGCCCCACTTCGCTCACGCCGCGCGCCATCAGGGCCTTGCGGCCGGCATCCATGCGCTGGGCGATTTCATCGTCCTCGACGCAGGTTTCCATGTAGGCAGCCCGTTCCGCTTCGACGAAGTCGCGCTCGAACAACACAATTTCTTCTGGGTAATAAAACTCCACCACGTTGCGCGTCTTTTGCGGGCCATCGGGCCACAGGGTCGAGACGACCAGCACGTGCGGATACCATTCGACCATGATGTTCGGATACAGGGTCAGCCAGATGGCGCCATACGGCGGCGCTTCGCCGCCACGGAATTGCAGCACCTGCTCCTGCCATTTCTTGTAGGCAGGCGAACCGGCCTGCTGCAAGCCGCGGTGCACGCCCACCGTTTGCACGCTGTAATCCTTGCCGAATTCCCAGCGCAGGTCGTCGCAGCTGACGAAGCTGCCCAGGCCCGGGTGGAACGGTTCCACGTGATAGTCTTCCAGATAGACTTCGATGAAGGTCTTCCAGTTGTAGTCGCACTCGTGGATTTCCACGTGGTCGAACATATAGCCGGAAAAATCGAGGTCTTTCGAGACGGACAAATCTTTCAATTTTTCCATCACGTTGTAGCCATTTTGCTCGAACAGCAAGCCATTCCAGCTTTGCAGCGGCGTTTTCGACAGGTTCAGGCACGGCGTCTCGGGGAAATGCGGCGCGCCGATCAATTCACCCTTGAGGTCGTAGGTCCAGCGGTGCAGCGGGCAGACGATATGGTTCGCATTGCCGCGGCCATTGAACATCAGCGCCTGCCGGTGGCGGCACACGTTGGACAGTACTTCGATGCCATTGGCGTTGCGCACGAGCATGCGCCCTTCGTTCTCAGACGCCAGGGTCGCAAAATCGCCGGTTTCCGGCACCATCAACGCATGCCCGACATAGCGCGGGCCGGCTTGGAACAATTGCTGCATTTCACGCTGCAACAGCGTTTCGTCAAAATAGACGTGGACCGGAAGTTGCGCGTTTGAACGCGCCAGCTTGGCGTGAGTAGCCAGATCGGACATCCCAACCCCCCATAAATGTACAACGGTCAGCAGTGCCCCAGGCCATTCCCTGGGCAACCGCTACAGAGAGAAAGAATCCGCAAAGACCTGAATTCAAATTTGTTGAAACGGTATTTCGGACAGAACCGGCGATTATAGCGCGGATCGGCCTCGGCATTATCAAAACCCCCCCGGCAAATAGGCTATTAATGAGAAACATTGTCATTTGGCGCGCAATTTCCGGCGGAGAGGGGCGATTCGGCTAAAATCCACTGACAAGCTGGCAACGCTATTGACTTTGAGCGCGTCGATTGCGCTTAAGTTTTCACTTAATAGTGTGGTTTGTTCTAAAATAACGCTTCTATGCTGGCCGGGAATCCCCGGCGTCTCCCTACAAGCCCCTCGTGCCACGAAGAGATCTGAGTCTATGTCGAAGAAATTAACTGCCGCTGCCGCAGCGCCGGCCTCGTTTGAAGAGGCAATGGCGGAACTGGCGCAGCTGGTAACGCAAATGGAAGCGGGCCAGTTGCCGCTGGAAGCATCGGTCGCGGCGTATCAGCGCGGCTCGGAACTGGTCAAGTATTGCGCCACCCAGCTCGACAGTGTCGAAGCGCAGGTGAAAGTATTGGAAGGCGACATGTTGAAACCGTTCGTGGATGCCGGCGAGGCCGCCCAATGATGGCGAACATGCAACAAGACAGCGTGACCTTCGGCGACTGGATGCAAAGCACCCAGTCGGGCGTGGAAGGCCGGCTCGACCAGTTCCTGCCTTCGGCGGATGCGGTGCCGCACAAGCTGCATGCCGCCATGCGTTATGCGCTGCTGGGCGGCGGCAAGCGCGTGCGTCCGCTGCTGGTGATGGCGGCTGGCGAATTGTTTGATGCGGATCAAGACACCCTCGCGCGCGCTGCTTGTGCGCTGGAAATGATTCACGTGTATTCGCTCGTGCATGACGACATGCCATGCATGGATGACGATGCCTTGCGCCGTGGCAAGCCCACCGTGCACATCGCCTACGATGAAGCGACGGCCCTGCTGGTCGGCGACGCGCTGCAATCGCAGGCCTTCATGCTGCTGGCCGACGGCGCGGCCATTCCACCTGCGCGGCAAATGGCGATGCTCAAGCTGCTGGCGCACGCATCCGGTTCGGCCGGCATGTGCGGCGGCCAGGCGATCGACCTCGACAGCGTCGGCCTGGCCTTGACCTTGCCGCAGCTGGAACAGATGCATCAACTGAAAACGGGCGCCTTGCTGCGCGCGGCCGTGATTCTCGGCGCGCTGGCCGGCAAGGACTTGACGGCGGACGATATGACGGCGCTGAACGCGTATGCGCGCGCCGTCGGACTGGCCTTCCAGGTGGTCGACGATGTGCTCGACGCCACGGCCGATTCGGCCACCCTGGGCAAGACGGCAGGCAAGGATGCGGCCGCCAACAAGCCTACTTACGTATCGATACTGGGGCTGGAACCATCGAGAGCCCTGGCAGAACAATTGCGGTGCGACGCCCATGCGGCGCTGGCGCCATTCGGGGACAAGGCACGCCGTTTGCGCGAGCTGGCGGACCTGGTCGTGCAGCGGAAGGCATAAATGAAACTGTTAGAAACCATCAATGAACCAGCGCAAGTGCGCAAGCTGGCCCGCTCGCAACTGGTGCCGCTGGCGCAGGAATTGCGCAGCTTCCTGCTCGATTCCGTTTCCAAGACGGGCGGCCACTTGTCGTCCAACCTGGGCACCGTCGAGCTGACCGTCGCGCTGCATTACGTGTTCAACACGCCGCACGACCGCATCGTGTGGGACGTGGGCCACCAGACCTATTCGCACAAGATACTGACCGGTCGCCGCGAGCGCATGCACACCTTGCGCCAGAAAGACGGCATTTCCGGCTTCCCGAAGCGCGACGAGAGCGAGTACGACACCTTCGGCACGGCGCACTCGTCGACGTCGATCTCGGCCGCGCTGGGCATGGCGCAGGCCGCCAAAATCAAGGGCGACCCGCTGCACGCGATCGCTGTGATCGGCGACGGCTCGATGACGGCCGGCATGGCCTTCGAGGCGATGAACAATGCTGGCGTGCAAGAAGACGTCAACCTGCTGGTGATCCTGAACGACAACGACATGTCGATCTCGCCACCCGTCGGCGCGCTGAACCGCCACCTGGCGCGCTTGATGTCGGGCCAGTTCTATGCGGCCGCCAAAAATGTCGGCAAGTCCGTCCTGCCCGGCCCCGTGCTGGAACTGGCGAAGCGCTTTGAAGAGCACGCCAAAGGCATGGTCGTGCCCGCCACCATGTTCGAGGAATTCGGTTTTAACTATATCGGCCCCATCGATGGCCACGACCTCGATTCGCTGATCCCGACCTTGCAAAATATCAAGCAACTGAAGGGCCCGCAATTCCTGCACGTGGTGACCAAGAAGGGGCAAGGTTACAAGCTGGCCGAAGCGGAACCGATCCTCTACCATGGCACGCCGAAATTCAATCCGGCCGAGGGCATCAAGCCGGCCACGGCGCCTGGCAAGATGACGTACACGGAAGTGTTCGGCAACTGGCTGTGCGACATGGCCGCCCACGACAAGCGCCTGGTGGGCATCACGCCAGCCATGCGCGAAGGCTCGGGCATGGTCAAGTTCGAACAGCAATTCCCGAACCGCTATTTCGATGTCGGCATCGCCGAGCAGCATTCCGTGACGTTTGGCGCCGGCCTGGCCTGCGAAGGCCTCAAACCCGTCGTGGCCATCTATTCCACGTTCCTGCAGCGCGCCTACGACCAGCTGATCCACGACGTGGCCCTGCAGAACCTGGACGTGACGTTCGCCCTGGACCGTGCCGGCCTGGTGGGCGCCGACGGCGCCACGCACGCGGGCAACTACGACATGGCGTTCCTGCGCTGCATCCCGAACATGGTCGTCATGGCCGCGTCGGACGAAAACGAGTGCCGCCAAATGCTGACCACGGGTTACCACTATCCGGGTCCGGCCGCCATCCGCTATCCGCGCGGCGCCGGTGCCGGCGCGGCGATCGTGCCGGAACTGACCAGCATCGAGATCGGCAAGGGCGAGATCAAGCGCCAGGGCAAGCGCATTGCCATTCTGGCCTTCGGCTCGATGGTGGCGCCGAGCGTGGCGGCGGGCGAGAAGCTCGACGCGACGGTGGCCAACATGCGCTTCGTCAAGCCGCTCGACGTGGCGTTGGTGAAGCAGCTTGCCGCCGAGCACGATTACCTGGTGACGGTGGAAGAGGGCTGCATCATGGGCGGCGCCGGCTCGGCCGTGGCCGAAGCCCTGGCGGCGGAAGGCATCGTCAAGCCGATCCTGATGCTGGGCTTGCCCGACACCTTTATCGATCATGGCGACCCCGTGCAGTTGCTGAAAAGCGTGGGTCTGGACGCCACCGGCATCGCCGCGTCGATCGAGCAGCGTTTTGGCGGCACCCAGCCGCGCCTGGCCGTCGTCAGCTAAGTTTGCCTGCAGACAGAGAAGCGGCACTGCGGTGCCGCTTTTTTTTCGCCTGTCGGGATTTTACGTTGCACTGCAACATTTTCTGCCGGGGAATGCTACGATGACGCTTTGATACCTTCTCAAAGTCCAACTTGCATTTCAGGAAACTTCACCGCCGTACACGCGCACTGGCCGGCCGCTGGCTGACGGGCATGCACTCCTATACCGATACCCTGGCACAGCGCCGTCCCCTGTGGATGGTCAGCCTGGCTATCGACGAAACGAATCTGTCCGAGGGCTTGCGGGCCGCCTGCGCTTCCAGCGCCATGCTGCTGCTGGGCCTGCTATTCGACCATCCCGATTTTTCCTGGGCCGCCATCGGCGCCTTCTGGACCTGCCTGGCTGACGCGGCTGGCACGCGGCGCATGCGCTTTGTCTCGATGGTGGGCTTCGGCTTGCTGTCGACGGTCGCTGGCGGCCTGACGGCGCTGGCGGCCGGGCATGGCGTGGCGGCGGCGGCCATCGCCGTGTTGCTGTTTTCCTGGGCCGGCGCGCTGGCGCGCATCTGGGGCGCGGCCACGGCGCAGGTGGCCATCCTGGCCGCCACGGCCTGCGTGGTGATGGTCACGCACCCATTGGAATCGATGACGCAGACGGCGCCTTTCCTGGGCCTGTACATGTTCGGTTGCCTGTTCGCCACCGTGCTCAGTTTTACCGTCTGGCGCATCCACCCGTTCAGCCCCGCCAGACGCGCCATCCGCGCCGCGTATTCGCGCCTGGCCGGCATCGCGCGCGACAATGCGCGCTTCCTCGAACATGACGCCGCGAAAGCGGGTGTTGCCGCGCATGGCGCCAGCTACCGTTCGCAGGCGCGCGCCGCGCTGGAAGCGGCGCGGGTGGCGCTGGCCGCCGTGCCGCCGGCGCGCGCGGGACGCAGTGCCCTGTACGACAACCTGCTGCTGGCGCTCAGCGACGCCGAGCGCATCTTCGCTTATCTGATCGCCGTCACGCATACGTGCGAGCGCGAGCAGCAGCGCCTGCGCCAGGACCCGCGCGCGCGGCGCAGCCTGGAAGTGATGGCCGTGCTGCTGCGTCGCCTGGGGCAAGCCCTGCAGCGCCAGCCGGAAACGCCGCCTTTGGCCTTGCAGCGCCGCCTGGCTGGCTGTGGACGGCGCCTGGAAGGGGCGCTGGGCGCCTTGCTGCCGCTGCGCCTGAATGTGGACTTCATGGAACTGGGTTTGCCGCGCGCGGCGCAGCTGCCGTGGCGCGAGGCGGCTTTCCTGGCGCTGGGGCAGGCGTGGCAAACGGCGAAAGTCAACGCCACGCCGCAGTCGCTGAGCTGGCGCCATGCGGCGCGCGTATCGCTGGCGACGACGGCCGGCTTCCTGCTGGTCGAGGCGCTGCACATTCCGTTCGGCTACTGGGCCACGATGGCGACCTTGTTGATACTGCAGCCGTCCGTGTCGACCACCTGGCCGCGCGGCATCGAACGGGTCGCGGGCAGCGTGCTGGGCGCCGTGCTGGCCGTGCTGATCGGCCTGGTCATTTACACGCCGCTGGGCATCTCGCTGGTGGTGTTTCCCCTGATCGTCGCCACCATGGCCTTGCGCCGCGTCAGCTACAGCCTGCATGTGCTGTTCATGACGCCCGCCTTCGTGCTGGTGGCCGACTATGCGGCGCCCGCCAGCGAGATGGTGTATGCGATGAGTCGCCTCGGCAACAATGTGCTGGGCTGCGTGCTGGCCTTGCTGGCCACGTTTTTCCTGTGGCCCGACCGCGAGGCGGACGACCTGGACCAGCGCCTGGCGAAAGCCGTGTCGGCCAACCTGAAATACCTGCTGGCCGTGCTGGCGGCCGGCGGTAAATGGGACAGCGCCATTGCGCGCCTGCGCCGCGAGGCGGGACTGGCCAGCAATAATGCGGAACAGGTCTTGCAGCGCTTGCGCATCGAGCGCCGGCTGGACCGCAGCAGCGGCGTGGGCCTGGCGGCGCTGCGCACCTTGCCGCTGCTGCGCCGCGTGGCGGGCAGCACGGCGCGCATCAGCCTGAGTCCCGAGGCAGAGCCGGCGCCGCCCGCATTGCAACGGTGGATTGCCGAGGTCAGCGGGGAAATCGATGCCTTGCTGCGCGGCGAGTCCGGCGCCCCGACGCCTGGCTCCTGTGCCAGCGATGGCTTGACAGCCCTGCAAGCCGACGCCGTGGCCCAGGTGCAGTTGCTGCGCGGCTTGCTGCGCGCGCATGTGCAAGCGCAGGGGAAGGCGGAAAAATTGACGCAGGTCGCCGAATAGATAACGTTTGCCCGGTTTCGCTGTGCCGCTGCCATGTTGATGGTTATCATTTGTCGATGTCAGCGTGCAAAACAGGAATGGGCGACGTGTATAGATTTACAGTAAGCAAGAATGGATGGGTGGCCACTGCCGTGCTGGCCATGGCCGTGGGATGGCCGGCAGGAGGGGATGCGGCGGCGCGCGAAGCCGATGCCGTCGCTTGCGCCACGCCGGATGGCTGGAATTTCGCCTGCCTGCGCCAGACCTACGCGCAACCGGTCAGCAGCTGGCCCCGTCCGCAACTGCCCGATGGCGTGACCGCAGCGGAAATGGCGCCCGTCTCGGCCATGCCCGTACCGGCCGTGGCGCCGGCCATCGTGGCGCTGGGGCAGCGCCTGTTCAACGATCCCCGTTTGTCGCGCTCGAACGCGGTGGCTTGCCTCAGTTGCCACAGTCCGGCGCACAGCTTCGCCGACAGCAAGCGTGTTTCCGTGGGACACGAAGGGCGGCTGGGCCAGCGCAATGTGCCGGGCTTGCTGGGCGTGGGACAGCTCACACCGCTGTTCTGGGATGGCCGCGCCAGCACCCTGGAAGAGCAGGCGCTGGGGCCCTTGCAGCATCCGGATGAAATGGCGGCCGTGGCTGCGCAATTGCCCGCCAAGCTGGCCGCGCTCGATGACTACCCGGCACAGTTCGAGGCGGCTTTCGGCAAGGAAGATGGCGTGACCTTGCCGCGCATTTTGACGGCGCTGGCCGATTACCAGCGTACCCTGCTGCCGCCCGTCACGCGCTTCGATACCTTCCTGGAAGGCGAACGCACGGCCCTGAACGACCGCGAGCTGCTGGGCCTGCACCTGTTCCGCACCAAGGCGCGCTGCATGACGTGCCACAGCGGCGCCTTGCTGACGGACCAGCAATTCCACAATCTCGGGCTGAGCAATTACGGCAGCCGCAAGTATGAAGACCTGGGGCGCTACCTGGTGACGGGCAAGAATGAGGATGTGGGCAAGTTCCGCACGCCGGGCTTGCGCGGCGTGGCGCAATCGGGGCCGTGGATGCACAATGGCGCGTTCGGGCAGATGGTGGGCATGCTGAACATGTACAACGCGGGCATGTCGCGCCCCGAGCCGCACAACGCACAGCAGGCGGCCGATCCGAAGTTTCCCGTCACCTCGTCGCTGCTGCAGCGTTTGCAGCTGACGTCCGATGAAATCATCGCGCTGAAGAGTTTTCTTGAAGTGCTGTAGCCGCTCGGCCGGCTGCGCCCGCAACCGGCCTTTACTTGCTTGCGGCGCCGATATTGTATAGACGTTTGGCGTCTCCCAATCTCTCCAAATTCCACATTTCATGGGCTTTCCCGATATATTTTCCAAACTGAAAATTTATCGGAAGGAAACGTTGACTCTAAAATAAGTGCGGTCTATAGTCGTTTTCGTAGCAAGCAAAGACGAAATCTGTATGGATTTTTACGACTGGTCTGATGCGATTGCCTGGTTTGCCTGGTGCAATCGCTAACATGGAGAGTAGTAAATGAAAAAGATTGCCGCGTTTATTTTTACCCTGGGTTTGAGCGCTTCCTATGCCATCGCTTCGGATAACAGCTGTTACAGCTGCGAGGAGGAATTGCGGGAATGCCAGATGATGTATGGCGACAGATCCCCATTCTGCAACAGCAGTTATAAAGGCTGCCTGAGAGGCTGCCAAGCCGGCGCCTGATAGCCGTTTTGCATTGCCAGGCGGCCGCCCAGCGCATGCTGCATCCGCCGCCTTCGATCATTGAAGCCTCTGACAATACTTATGATGCAGAAAAAAATTAAAACCATCGCCATGTATGGCTTGATCCTGGCCGCCGGCCTGGGCAGCGGTTATGGCCTGTCCTTGTTGCCCGGCTTGCTCAAGTCGAATTACACCGAGGGCAATTACGCCGCGTATTTCCCGAATGCCCAGGCAAAGGTGGTGTTGTACGGCACGGACTGGTGCGGCTATTGCGCTAAGACGCGCGCGTACTTCAAGGAGAACAAGATCGATTTCGTCGATCTCGATATTGAAAAATCCCCGGAAGCAAGAAAAGCCCATGAAGAACTGGGCGGAGGCGGCGTGCCCGTGGTGTTGATCGGCAACCGCAAGATCCAGGGTTTCAATACGGGCGCGCTGGAAGCGGCGCTGAAGAAAATCTGACGTTTCAACTTGTCAACTTGAAAGGCTGACCATGTTCAAAAAAATTGCCGCGTTCCTGTTTGCCGCCGGTGCCGCCCTGTCCTTCAGTGCCCAGGCATTTGGCCCTGACTGCACCTTTGTCTGCGAACGCAACCTGCTCGATTGCGTGGAATTCGGCCAGCCGGCCTGTATGGAAAATTACCAGGCTTGCCAGAAGGAATGCCTGCGCCCACCGCGTAATTGACGCGCGGCGGCAGTATCCGCTTATGGATGGCGCGTAAGAGACGGCGCGCCATGGCTGTTGTTCATCGTCTGTCAATTCAACAGGAGTGCTTATGTTCAAAAAACTGGGTTTCTTTTTGTTTGCCATGGGCGTCAGCGCCTCGTATGCGATCGCTGGCGGCGGCGATTTGGAATGCTATCTCGCCTGCGATGACAATCTGGAACAGTGCATGATTAAAAATCCGATGTCGCCTGGTATCTGCAATAAGGCATACATGCTGTGCAATGACCGCTGCGCTCCAGACTTGCCGTAAATTACCGGCTTGCCAGTATCCTGGCAGGTCTGGCTGAATCAAATCATCCATCCGCAGTCCCTCGTTTCCACAAAGGAGTACTTATGTTCAAAAAGCTGGGTTTCTTTTTGTTTGCCATGGGCGTCAGCGCCTCGTATGCGATCGCCGGCGGCGGCGAGCCGGAATGCTATGCGCAGTGTGACGACGATCTGGAGCAGTGCATGACGGATCATCCGACGGCGCCAGGCGCGTGCACCAAGATTCACCGGATGTGCACTAAAAGCTGCGATCCGATCTTGCCGTAAATGATGATTGCCGGCTGGCCATTACGCTGGCCAGACCGGCATAGGCGGCTTTAACCCCGCGTTCGGTCATGCCGCCACAACACGTCGCTGCCGCCGGCAAAGCGGTTCAGCACGCGCGACAGCACGAACAGCAGGTCGGACAGGCGGTTCACGTACTGGCGCGGATGCTCGTGGAGGGCTTCCGCATTGGCCAGCGCGACGATGCTGCGCTCGGCGCGGCGGCACACGGTGCGGCATACATGCGCCAGCGAGGCGGCGCGCGAGCCGGCCGGCAGGATGAATTCACTCAAGGCTGGCAAGTCCGCATTGTATTTCGCCAGCAAATCGTCGAGGCGCAGCACGTGCTCTTCCTTGATCAGCTGGTAGCCGGGAATGCAGATTTCTCCGCCCAGGTCGAACAGATCGTGCTGGATGGCCACCAGCTCCTCGCGCAAGGCGTCGGGCATGGCTTCGCACAGCAGCAGTCCCAGATTCGAATTGAGTTCGTCCACGTCGCCCATGGCGTGGATGCGGGCGCTGTCCTTGCTGGTGCGGCTGCCGTCGCCCAGGCCGGTGCTGCCATTGTCGCCCGTGCGCGTGGCGATTTTCGAAAGTCGGTTGCCCATGATGTCGATCCTGTAAAGAAGAATGGGGGCAGCATACGACACCGCGCGCCGCCTGGCCCCGCATTTGCCCGCCATTGTGACAAAAAATGCGCTGCGCGCCACTTTTGTGCTTACAATCGTTGCACGCCCATGCCCATTTGCCTCCCATCTTATGCTCAATGCTGCCCCTGAATCCGGATTGACCGCCGCGCGCCAGCAAGCCGTCGTCGCGGCCCTGCTGGCCGTGCTGCCGGCCCGCTGCGTGCTGTCCGACGCGGAAGATACGCGCCCGTATGAATGCGATGGCCTGGCCGCCTACCGCCAGTTGCCGATGGTGGTGACCTTGCCGGACACGGAAGAACAGGTCATCGCCATCCTCGGCGTCTGCCGCGAGTTGAAGGTGCCGATCGTGCCGCGCGGCGCCGGCACGGGCCTGTCGGGCGGCGCCTTGCCGATCGCCGATGGCGTGGTGCTGTCGACGGCGCGTTTGAACCGCATCGTGCGCGTCGACGCGTATGCGCGCATCGCCGTGGTGCAGCCGGGCGTGCGCAACCTGGCCATTTCCGAGGCGGCGGCGCAATATGCCTTGTATTACGCGCCCGATCCATCCTCGCAGATCGCCTGCAGCATCGGCGGCAACGTGGCGGAAAACTCGGGCGGCGTGCATTGCCTGAAATACGGCTTGACCGTGCACAATGTGCTGCGCGTGCGCGTTGTTACTATTGATGGCGACGTGCTGGAACTGGGCGGCGAATGCCTGGACTCGCCTGGTCTCGACCTGCTGGCCGTCTTCATCGGCTCCGAAGGCATGCTGGGCATTGTCACGGAAGTGACGGTGAAACTGATACCGAAGCCGGCCACGGCCAGAGTCATCATGGCCTCGTTCGATGACGTCGTCACGGGCGGCAACGCCGTGGCCAACGTGATCGCCGCCGGCATCATCCCGGCCGGGCTGGAAATGATGGACCAGACGTCGTCGCGCATGGTCGAACCGTTCGTCAAGGCCGGCTACGACATCGACGCGGCCGCCATTTTGCTGTGCGAAGCGGATGGCACGCACGAGGAAGTGGAAGAGGAAATCGCCCGCATGACGGCCGTGCTGGAAGGGGCGGGCGCCAGCGCGATTGCCGTCTCGCAGTCGGAAGCGGAACGCATGAAATTCTGGTCCGGCCGCAAGAACGCCTTTCCCGCCGCCGGGCGCATCTCGCCCGACTACTACTGCATGGATGGCACCATCCCGCGAAAAAAACTGGCGGAAGTGCTGACGGGCATCGCCGCCATGGAAACGACGCATGGCTTGCGCTGCGCCAACGTATTCCACGCGGGCGACGGCAATCTGCACCCCTTGATCCTGTTTGACGCCAATATGCCCGGCGAATTCGAACGCGCCGAAGCGTTCGGCGCCGACATCCTGGCCCTGTGCGTGGCCGTGGGCGGCACCATCACGGGCGAACATGGCGTGGGCATGGAAAAGATCAATTCCATGTGCGTGCAATTTACACGCGCCGAACTCGATGCCTTTTTTGCCGTCAAGCGCGCCTTCGATCCGCATACCTTGCTGAACCCGGACAAGGCGATCCCCACCTTGAACCGCTGCGCCGAATTCGGCAAGATGCATGTGACGGCGGGGCGGCTGCCGTTCGCCAACCTGCCCCGTTTTTAATCTGCCGGAGACTCCTTTGCAAGCAATCGTGGAACAATTCAGGCAGCAGATCCTGGTGGCCAGCGCGGCGGGCAGCCCCTTGCGCCTGCGCGGCGGGGGCACGAAAGACTGGTATGGACAGCAGCTGACAGGCGAGGTGCTCGATACGCGCGCGTATACGGGCATCATCGACTATGAACCGACGGAGCTGGTGATCACGGCCCGCTGCGGCACGCCGCTGGCCGAGATCGAGGCGGCGCTGGCCGCCCGCAACCAGATGCTGGCCTTCGAGCCGCCGCACTTCGGCCCCGGCGCCACGGTGGGTGGCGTCGTCGCCAGCGCCTTGTCCGGCCCGCGCCGGGCCAGCGCGGGCGCGCTGCGTGATTTTGTGCTGGGCGCCGTGCTGATGGATGGCCATGGCGAACGCCTGGCGTTTGGCGGGCAAGTGATGAAGAACGTGGCCGGCTACGATGTCTCGCGCCTGCTGGCGGGATCCCTGGGGACACTGGGCCTGATCCTGGAAGTGTCGCTGAAGGTGCTGCCCTTGCCGCTGCGCGAAGCGACGTTCCGCTTGCCGTGCGCGGAAATCGCCGCCTTGCGCATGCTCAATGAATGGGCGGGCAAGCCGCTGCCGATATCGGCCAGCTGCTGGCACGATGGCGTGTTGACGGTGCGCCTGTCCGGCGCCGAGGCGGCCGTGTCGGCGGCCCTGCAATCGCTGGGGGGCGAGTCCCTGGCAGCCGATGACGCGGCCGCCTTCTGGCTGGCCGTGCGCGAGCAGACGCACACATTCTTCGCGGGCGCGGGCAGCCTGTGGCGCTTATCTCTGCCGCCGCACGCCAGCGCCATGATTTTAAAGGGGCGCCAGTTGATCGAGTGGGGCGGGGCGCAGCGCTGGCTCAAGCTCGATGGCGACGCCGATGCCGACAGCGCGCGGCACATCCGCCAGGCCGTGGCGGCCGCCGGCGGCCACGCCACGCTGTTTCGCGGCGACGACAAGGCCGTGGGCGTGTTCCACCCGCTGGCGCCGGCCATTGCCACCATCCACCAGCGCCTGCGGCAGGCGTTCGACCCTGCCGGCATCTTCAACCCGCACAGAATGTATTGAGCGCGCATGCAAACCAATCTCGCCGATTTCATCAAGAATACGCCGGCAGGCGACGAAGCCGAAGCCATTTTGCGCGCCTGCGTGCATTGCGGCTTTTGCACGGCCACCTGTCCCACCTACCAGCTGCTGGGCGACGAACTCGATGGCCCGCGCGGACGTATCTACCTGATCAAGCAGGTATTGGAGGGCGCGCCCGTCACGGCCAAGACGCAGACCCACCTGGACCGCTGTTTGACCTGCCGCAACTGCGAATCGACCTGTCCCTCGGGGGTGCAGTACGGGCGTTTGGTCGACATCGGCCGCAACGTCGTCGAGCAGCGCGTGCAGCGCCCCTTGCGCGAGCGCGCGCTGCGCTTCGCCCTGAAGGAAGCCTTGCCGCGCCGCTGGCTGTTTACGCCCGTGTACAAGGCGGGGCAGGCGCTGCGCCCGCTCCTCTCGAAAAGCTTGCAGGATAAATTGCGTCCGGGCGCCGCCGCCGGTGCATGGCCCGCGCGCCAGCATGCGCGCAGCATGCTGCTGCTCGACGGTTGCGTGCAGCCGGCCATGTCGCCGAACATCAACGCGGCCACGGCGCGCGTGCTCGATGCGCTCGGCGTGCAATTGATCGTCGCGCCCAAGGCCGGTTGCTGCGGCGCGCTGCGCCATCACCTGAACGACCAGGACGCGGCGCTGGACGACATGCGCCGCAATATCGACGCCTGGTGGCCATACGTGGAAAGTGCCGAAGCCATCGTCATGACGGCGTCCGGCTGCGGCGCCACGGTGAAGGAATATGGCCATCTGCTGGCGCACGATGCACAGTATGCGGACAAGGCGCGGCGCATCGCGGCGCTGACGCGCGATTTGTCCGAGATCATGCCGGCGTTTGAAAACGAGCTGGTGGCGTTGCTGAAAGGGCGCATCGGCAAAAAAGTGGCGTATCACCCGCCCTGCACCCTGCAGCACGGCCAGCAAATCCGTGGCAAGGTGGAGCAGGTGCTGCGCGCCGTCGGCGTCGACGTGCGCCTGTGCGCCGATAGCCATCTGTGCTGCGGGTCGGCCGGCACGTATTCGATCCTGCAGCCGGCACTGTCGCAGCAGCTGCGCGACAACAAGGTGGCGAACCTGGAAGCGTGCGAGCCGGAGATGATCGTGTCGGCGAATATCGGCTGCCTGAGCCATTTGCAGTCGGGCACGGAGACGCCCGTGCGGCACTGGATCGAGCTGATTGATTCAGCTTTGTCTCCGATCAAATAGGTACTTCGCTGTACTGCGCAATGCGCCATTGGGGGGCTGGCACGAAGTTGGCAGCCCATTCCAGCACGGCGTCCGCCGGCATGGGGCGGGCGATGCCGTAGCCTTGCGCCAGGTCGCATCCCAGCTGGATCAGGCGCGCGCCATGCTCGACGCTTTCCACGCCTTCGGCGATCACCGTCAAGCTGAAGGAACGGGCCAGGCCGATGACGGCGCGCACCAGGTGCAGGTCGTCGCGGTCGTTGAGCATGTTGCGCACGAAGCTCTGGTCGATCTTGACGATATTCGCCGGCAGGCGTTTTAAATATGACATCGACGAGTAGCCGGTGCCGAAATCGTCGAGCGCAAACGTGATGCCCAGCGCCTGGCAGGCGCGGATGATGCGGCGCACGTCTTCGATGTCGTGCAGCGCCGACGATTCGAGGATTTCCAGTTCCAGCATGCTGGCGCGCACGCCGGGAAATTCGCCGAGGATGGTTTCCAGGCGCGAGACGAAATCCGGTTGCTGGAAGTGGCGCGCCGCGATATTCACGCTGACGACCCAGTGCTTGCCGCAAGCCACCCAGCGCTGCATCTGCCACAGGGCCTGGCGCAGCACCCATTCACCGATATCGATGATCAAATCCGTTTGCTCCACCAGCGGCAGGAATTGCGCGGGCGCCAGCACGCCGCGGCGCGGATGCTGCCAGCGCAGCAGCGCTTCCATGCCCACCACCGTGCCGGCGCGCATGTTCACCTTGGGCTGGTAGTACAGCCGCAGTTCGCCATTGATCAGGGCCTGGCGCACTTCCGTGCGCTGGTTGTGGTGCGTGCGCACCTCCTCATCGAGGTTGGTGTCGAAGAAGTGGTACTGGTTGCGCCCCGTCAATTTCGCCTGGTAGACGGCGTGGTCGGCGTGGCGCAGCAGGCTTTCCGTATTCAAGTCCTTGCCCGCGTAGACGGCGATGCCGACGCTGGCCGTCACGTGCAGCGCCTGCTGGTCGCACTGGTAGGGGCGGTTCAGTTCCTGCATCAATTGCGTGATGTTCTGTTCGATGCTGGCGATGCTGGCCTGGCCGCACAGCAGCAGGACGAATTCATCGCCGCCCAGGCGCGCCGCGTAATGGATCTGGCCCGTAAAGCCGTGCAGGCGGCCGGCCACCTGCTTGAGGATTTCATCGCCGGCCTCGGCGCCATAGCGGTCGTTGATGGACTGGAAGTGGTCGAGGTCGAACAGGCAGACGGCCAGCAGGCGCTGGCGTTCGCGCGCCAGGAACAGTTCCTGCTCGAAGCGGGCGGCCAGCGCGGCCCGGTTGGGCAGGCCCGTCAGCACATCATTGTAGTTTTGCCAGGACAGTTTTTGCAGCGCTTGCTGCATGTGCACGGTTTCGTTCAGTTGCTCGCCCAGTTGGCGCTGGCTGGTCTTTAGCGAGGTCAGCAGTTCTTCGATATCGCCGGCCATGCCGTTGAACGATTGCGACACGGCTTGCGCCTCGGGCGTGGCGCCGGCCGCCAGGCGCACGGCGAAGTTGCCATCGCGGAAGCGGTCCGTCGCTTGCACGAGTCGCGCCAGCAGCTTGCGGTGCGAAGCCAGGATCAAGCCCAGCAGGACGAAGACGAGGACGATATTGATGGTGCTGAGGACGGCTTGCCCGCGCACTCTTTGCCACACTTGCGTCAGGGGCAGGCCGGGTGCGTAATGCACGTCGAGGATGCCGTCGCCGCCATCCGGCAGCGCCACCGTCAGGCGGCTGCGGATGGCCGCCATGCCCGCCAGGCGCGTAAACCAGGCCGGCACGCCATCGGCCAGTGTGCCGGCCGGTTTGTTGTCGGCCAGCACTTCGACATGCGCGCCAGCCGTATCCCAGCGCACGGAAACGAGGCTGCGGTTCAGCGGCAGGGCGCTGCGCAGTACTTGCCGCACGCTGTCGTGCATCGCATCACGGTCCGTATGCACGGCCAGCGGCAGCACGCTATTGGCGAGGAACAGGTCGAGTTGCCGCGCGTCGCTCTGGTAGCGCGCATTGGCCAGCGCCGTTTCCGTACCGAGCAGGGCGTGATAGCGAACGGCGGAAACGGCGAGTATCAGGAAGGTAATAGGGATGAAGAGGCGGGAATAGCTGCCCATCCGCATCCATGAAGATAATATTTTCCCAAAGACTGGCATCGTTTTTTTGATCGATATCTGCGAATAATTATGTAAACATTATCACCGATATTTGCTATTTGAAACACAATATTGATATCAAGCATGAAATAAATACGGTTTTATGGATTTCGCATGATTGTTGTCTTAAATCAAAGTATTTCGTTTCTACTCTTGTAGCAACTGCCGTATGTCGGCCGCCAGGCTGGCCGGTTTGCTGGCCGTCGCGTAGCGGCGAAATACGCTGCCATCCTTGCGCACTAAAAACTTGGTGAAATTCCATTTGATCGATTGCGTGCTCAATATGCCGGGCGCCGCCTGTTTTAATTGCGCAAATACGGGATGGGCATGCGGGCCATTCACGTCGACCTTGGCAAACAGGGGAAAGGTGACGCCGAAGTTTTTTTCGCAAAAGGCTTTGATTTCCTCATTCGATCCCGGTTCCTGCTGGCGGAATTGATTGCAGGGAAAACCCAGCACGACCAGGCCCTGCTCGTGGAATTCGCGGTACAGCGTTTCGAGCCCCTGGTATTGCGGCGTGAAACCGCAGGCGCTGGCCGTATTGACGATCAGCAGCACCTTGCCCTTGTAGCGCGCCAGGTCGACCGGCGTGCCGTCCAATGCCTCGGCCTGGAAATCGTGGATGCTGGTCATGTCAGAGGAGTCCCAGTTTGGTGGCGCCCGCTTGCGGGGCTGGTTCCGGCACCGTGGCGCCCTTGAGCTTGATCGTCAGGCGCAGGTCGTTGACGGAGTCCGCATTGCGCAGCGCGTCTTCATAGCTGATGGCGCCCGCTTCGTGCAGGTCGAACAGGGCCTGGTCGAAGGTCTGCATGCCGTGCTCGCGCGATTTTTTCATCAATTCCTTGATTTCGTGTACCTGGCCCTTGAAGATCAGGTCGCTCATCAGCGGCGAGTTGAGCAGGATTTCCAGCGCCGCCTTGCGCCCGCCGCCGTCCTTGTTCGGGATCAGGCGCTGCGAAATCATGCCCTTCAAATTCAGCGACAGGTCCATCAGCAACTGTTGGCGCCGCTCTTCGGGGAAGAAATTGATGATGCGGTCCAGCGCCTGGTTGGCGTTGTTGGCGTGCAAGGTTGCCAGGCACAGATGGCCCGTCTCGGCGAACGCGATGGCGTGGTCCATGGTGTCGCGGTCGCGGATTTCTCCGATCTGGATCACGTCGGGCGCCTGGCGCAAGGTGTTTTTCAGGGCCGTGGCCCAGTCGTCCGTATCGACGCCCACTTCGCGCTGGGTGACGATGCAGTTGCCGTGCGGATGAATGAATTCCACGGGGTCTTCGATGGTGATGATGTGGCCGTGGCTGTGCGCGTTGCGGTGGCCCACCATGGCCGCCAGGGTGGTCGACTTGCCGCAGCCCGTGGCGCCCACCATGATGACGAGTCCGCGCTTGCTCATCACGATGTCTTGCAGGATGGCGGGCAAACCGAGCCCATCGAGGGTGGGGATGGCGGTATTGATCAATCGCAAGACCATGCCTGCCTGGCCCATCTGCACGAAGGCGGATACGCGGAAACGCCCGAGTCCCTCCGGGCTGATGGCGAAATTGGCTTCGCGGCTGGATTCGAACTCGGCCGCCTGGCGTTCGTTCATGACGGCGCGCACATAGCCGGCCGCCTGCTGCGCGGTTAGCGCGCCGCCGGCCAGCGGCGTCAGCTTGCCGTCGAGCTTGATGGCGGCAGGAAAGCCGGCCGTGATGAACAGGTCGGAGCCGCCCCGTGCGCGCATCTGCGCCAGCAGCGCGTGCATGGCGCCATAGTGTTCGTGCGTCGTCTGCATGGCTTATCCGGGGAAGTTTTCAGGCGACTTGGCGGCCGAGCGGGCCGTTTCCGCCGAGATCGTGCCGCGCCGCACCAGGTCGGAAAGGCACTGGTCCAGCGTCTGCATGCCCACATTGCTGCCCGTCTGGATGGCCGAATACATTTGCGCCACTTTCGCTTCGCGGATCAGGTTGCGCACGGCCGGCGTGGCCAGCATGATTTCATGCGCGGCCACGCGGCCCGCGCCATCCTTGGTTTTGAGCAAATTTTGCGAAATGACGGCTTGCAAGGATTCGGACAGCATGGCGCGCACCATTTCCTTTTCCTCGGCGGGGAAGACGTCGATGATGCGGTCGATCGATTTCGCCGCCGACGAGGTGTGCAGGGTGCCGAACACGAGGTGGCCCGTCTCGGCGGCCGTCAGCGCCAGGCGGATGGTTTCCAGGTCGCGCAATTCGCCCACTAAAATCACGTCCGGGTCTTCGCGCAAGGCCGAGCGCAGCGCATTGCTGAAAGAATGCGTGTGCGAACCGACTTCGCGCTGGTTGATCAGGCATTTCTTTGGTTCATGCACGAATTCGATCGGGTCTTCGATGGTCAGAATATGGTGGTGCAGGCGCTCGTTGACGTGGTTCACCATCGCCGCCAGGGTGGTCGACTTGCCGGAACCCGTCGGCCCCGTCACCAGCACGAGGCCGCGCGGACGCATGGCCAGCTCGCCGAAGATGCGCGGGGCGTTCAGCTCTTCCAGGGTCAGCACTTTCGACGGAATCGTGCGCAGCACGGCCGAGGCGCCCCGTTCCTGGTTGTAGGCGTTGACGCGGAAGCGGGCCAGGCCGGGAATCTCGAACGAGAAATCGCATTCCAGCGCTTCTTCATACGCCTTGCGCTGGCTGTCGTTCATGATGTCGTAGATCATGCCGTGCACTTCCTTGTGCTCGAGCGGCGCCACGTTCAGGCGGCGCACGTCGCCGTTGACCCGTATCATCGGCGGCAGGCCGGAGGACAGGTGCAGGTCGGAAGCCTTGTTGCTGACGGAGAAAGCGAGTAGTTCGGAAATGTCCATTTATAATCCCTGTGCCTGCATTGATGGGTTGGCGCACTGTGCCGCCGCCCCTATACACTAGAAAATGATTATGTCCACAATCGAACAGAACTTGCAAGCCGTGCGAGACAGTATTGCGCAGGCCGCCGCTGACGCGCAGCGCGCCCCGACCGACGTGACCCTGCTGGCCGTGTCGAAAACCTTCGGCGCGGACGCCGTGCTGGCAGCCATGCACGCGGGACAGACGGCGTTTGGCGAAAACTACCTGCAGGAAGCGCTCGACAAGATTAGCGCCGTCAAGCTTGCGCTGCCGCAAGGCGCACCCGTTTGGCATTTCATCGGCCCCATCCAGAGCAACAAGACGCGTCCCATCGCCGAACATTTTGACTGGGTGCATACGGTGGAGCGGGAAAAGATCGCCGTGCGCCTGTCCGAGCAGCGCCCGGCCGGCTTGCCGGACCTGAATATCTGCCTGCAAGTCAATATCAGCGGCGAAGCCAGCAAGAGCGGCGTGACGCCATTTGACTTGCCGGCGCTGGCGCATGCCGTGGCGCAGCTGCCCCGTTTGCGCTTGCGCGGCCTGATGGCGATTCCCGAACCGGAAACGGATATCACGCTGCAGCGCGCTGCCTTTGCGCAATTGCGCGTGTTGTACGAACAATTGAAGGCCGAAGGGCTGGCGCTCGACACCTTGTCGATGGGCATGTCGGCCGACTTGCGCGCCGCCGTGCTGGAAGGCGCCACCATCGTGCGCGTGGGCAGCGCCATTTTCGGTTCCCGCAACTATTCCTGAAAAAGAGAGAACAAGCATGACGACAGAACTGAATATCGCATTCGTAGGCGGCGGCAACATGGCGGCCGCCCTGATCGCCGGCCTGGCGGGCAAATTGACCCTGGGCGGCAACATCCACGTGATCGACCCGCACGCCCCCGCGCTGGAAAAATTGCAGGCGCAATTCGGCGTGACGACGGCGACCTCCGCCAGCGACGCGCTGCGCGGCGTGGACGTGATCGTGCTGGCCGTGAAGCCGCAAAGCATGCGCGAGGTGGCGGCGCAATTGCTGCCTTTCCTCGACGGGAAACGGGCGCCATTGATCTTGTCGATCGCGGCCGGCATCCGCGCGCAAGACCTGTCGCGCTGGCTCGGCGATTATCCCGCCATCGTGCGCTGCATGCCGAACACGCCGGCCCTGATCGGCATGGGCATCACGGGCATGGTGGCCAGCAGCGGCGTCAGCGAAGAACAGAAAAAGACGGCGGACGCCATCCTGCGCGCCGTCGGCCAGACCGTCTGGCTCGATGACGAAGCCAAGATCGACCCAGTGACGGCCGTGTCCGGCAGCGGTCCCGCCTATGTGTTTTACTTTATCGAAGCGATGCAGCAGGCGGCCGCCGAGCTGGGCTTGACGCCCGAGCAAGGCACGCAACTGGCGATTGCCACGTTTACGGGTGCGGCGCAGCTGGCGGCGAACTCCAGCGAACCCGTGTCCTTGCTGCGCGAGAGGGTCACGTCGAAAGGCGGCACGACGTATGCGGCGCTCACCAGCATGGAAGAGAGCGGCGTGAAGGCAGCCATCGTCAAGGGCATCAAGGCGGCCGCGCAGCGCGGACGCGAGATGGGCGACGAGTTGTCCAAGTAATCAGATCACCTTGACGGCGCGGCCGATATACAGGATCGGCCCCGTCGGCCGGCCCGTCGGCGAACCGGTTGCCGGCTCCAGCGTGATTTCAAACAGTTGATCGGGCTGCAGCGGCGGCAGCTTGTCCAGGGTCAACTTGAGGCTTTGCCCCGGCTTGACCAGGCCCAGCGAGACAGGCGCACCCCAGTCCTTTCCCTTGGTCCAGAATTGCAGGGCTTTCTGCTGCGGCACGGTGGTCGGCCCCAGCGGGATCAGGCTCAGGTCGCGGTTCTTGCCGCCGCGTCCGCCCGCCTGCACGATCCAGCCCGGCGATTTGTCCTGCGGCGCCACCAGCACCACCAGATAGCCGGGGCCGCCTGGCGCCTGCAGTTGCACGCTGACCAGCACGGCCAGCACAGCCGTTGCCGCCAGTCCGCCGCCAGCCAGCACTCGCCAGAAGGCCAGGCTGTTCCACCACGCTTGCCAGCCGCCCGCTTGCCGCACGGCTTTCGGCGTGAACAGGCTGGCGCTGATGCGCGGCCACAGTTGCGCCGAGGGCGTTTCGGGCGGCGCCAGGGTGGTCAATGGCAGCAAGCGCTGTTCCCAGGCATCGACGGCGTCGCGCAAGGCGGCGTCGCGCGGCAGGCGCTGTTCCACTTCCGCGCGCTCGGCCAGTTCCAATGTGCCCAGCACGTACTCGCTGGCCAGCCTGTGCAATTCCTCGTCGCTGTTGATCATCCCATGCACTCCCGCAAGGCGGTCAGGCCCCGCTTGACCCAGGCCTTGACGGTTCCCAGCGGCGCTTGCAGGCGCTGCGCGATTTCACTGTGGGAACAGCCATCGACGTAGGCATACAGGATGCTGTTGCGCTTGGATTCGTTCAGGTGGCCCAGGCAATCGTGCAGCTTGCCCATGTTCGCCTGAAGGGCGTAGGCGTCGCCGGCGTCGTCGCCGTGGCGTTGGTGCAGCAGGGTTTCCACGGTATCCTCGTCGGCCGATACTTCATGGGCGCGGGCGCGCGCCACGTTCAGCGCCTGGTGCCGCACCACCACATAGATCCAGCCCTTGCCGCTGCCGCGCGTGGCGTCGAAACTGCCGGCGCGGCGCCAGATATTCAGGAAGGCGTCGTGCAGCACGTCTTCGGCCAGGTCCCGCTGGCGCACGATGCGCAGGGCCACGCCCAGCAGATAGCGGCTTTCCTGCTGGTACAGGCCATGCAATGCCTGCCGCTCGCCCCTGGCGCAGGCGCGCAGGGCGGCATCGTAATCGAACGGAGTGGCTAGGGTTGGCAAGGTCGGCGCAATCGTTGGAGTTAACGGTTAGCAAGTTTTCAAGACCGAGTATAGGCCAGAAACCAGCTTGCCAACCGTCGTTTTCACTGACTTATGCGGCTTTCCAAAAGATATAGTCAGCCTGGTAGGGTACCCATTGCCTGGCGCCGATGGACTCCATGCCGCAGGGGCTGCTTGGCGCCACGCCGCCGCTGGTGGCCACGCGCTGGATGTAGCTGACACCCTGCATGGCGCCGCTGCCCGTGGCAGGGTTGGCTTTCACCAGCTGATAAGGAATATTGCCCGCGCCGGCCGGCGCCACGGCCACTTGTGTTGCCGTCACTTTCGAGCCGTCCAGGTTGGCCCAGGTGGCCGGTGGGCCGACATAGGTGCCGACTTGCATGCCACTGCGGTCGTTCAAGGCCGCGTCCGGTCCCACGAAGACCCATTCATGGCCCGTCATGTCTTTCTTGGCCTTGCATTCGTAGGCAATCTTGCCCACGCCCACCGTTTGCATGGCAACCTGGTGGCCATCGGGCACCTTGACGGCGTTCGGCAATTGTTCCTGCGAATAGCGTGCGCTCATGGGGGCGCAGGCGCTCAGCAGCAGGGCGGCGCCCAGCACAGTGAGGGCGGGAATGGCGTGGCGTGGGGCGGTGAAGGCAAGCATGGCGAACTCCTGGTAGTTGGCTCAACCGGCTGGTTGATACCATTACTACACATGGGTCTGCCATTTGGATGCAGCCAGCTGAAAATATTTTAGTCCGGCGTTTCTTTCTTGCGGAAACGCTGCATCAGCGCCATCACGACGGGCAGGGCGGTGGTGGCATGCTTGAGCAGCGCGCCGCTGGCCTGCAGCAGCGGCAGGAAACGGCGCGGGCGCACCAGCAGCAAGCCCAGCACGGCGCCCCCTATCATCAGGGGAATTTTGAAGCGCGTGGCCAGGGTGTGGCGCAGATTGCCGCCCGTGAGCGGTTCCAGCAACTGGCGCGTCTGCACGCCCAGGGCCAGCCGCTGCAGCGCGCATTCGGCCAGCAGGGCGTCGCGCCGCTGCGCCAGGCTGGCGGCCGTGTGCACATGCGACAACTTGGTGGGATGCGTGGTCATGGCCGCTCCGATCCCCGGCGCGCCAGCAATTGCAGCTCGTCCAGGTCTTTGTTCAGTTCGGAAAGTGTGAAGGACAGCAGTTTCGGCTTGCTGCGGAAACTGGCGCGTACGCCCAGCAGGGTGGCGATGGCGGCGACGATGAAGACGGCGGCCGTGATGGCGATGGCGGCGATGCGGTGCGTATCCCAGAACAGCACGATGACGAGGAACACGATCAATACGAGGCCGACAAATAGGCACAGCAGTGCCAGCATGGCCAGCGCCAGATAGGACAGGAAGCGCAGCGACTCTTCTTCCATTTCCACGGCCGCCAGGGCCAGACGGGTCTGGACGATGGCGGCGAGGGTCGCTGCGACTTGGGCGACATGGTGCACGATAGCCATATGCTGCCTTTCGCGTCAGGAGACGGCCAAGGCCGTCGGTACTGTCTAGCGGCGTGACGAGGAAAGCAGCAGGCCGAACAGCACGCCGACGACGGCGCCCGCGCCCACGGCTTTCCAGGGATTGTCCTGCACGTATTCGTCGGTGGCCTTGGCCGCCTTCTTGGTACGTTCGAGCAAGTCTTCTTCCAGCTTGATCAAGTCTTTCTTGGCCGTTTCCAGCGTGGCGATGAACTTGTCCTTGACGGCTTTGACATTCTCGCCCGTCTGATCCTTGGCGCCATCGAGCCAGCCTTCCGCTTCATTGATGACGGTTTTCAAGTCGCCGACCAGTTTGTCGCGGGCCTTGTCGGCGTCGGCGAGGATGCTGTCGCTGCTGGATTTTCCGGTATGTATCGAGCTCATGTATTACCTCATGGAAGTGAAACTGCACAGTGAAATACCAGTGTAGGCAGCTGCGGCCAGGCTAGTCTTGCGCCGCCTCAAGGGCTACTGCGGCGCAAGGGTCATTGCTTAACGGAAAGCAAAGTCCAGTGCCACGCCCGCAAACACCGCCGCTCCTAGCCAGTTATTATGCCGGAATGCCGCAAAACACGGCATACGCTCGCGTGCGCGGATCAGGGTGTAGTGGTAAACGGCGCAACCGGCCGCAACTACCATGCCCGCGACGAACCAGTAACGCAAGCCCAGATACCAGCCGCAGGCCAGCCACAGCAGCAGGAAAACGGCATAGCAGAACATGACGATGGCCACGTCGTAGCGGCCAAAGGTGATGGCTGACGTCTTGATGCCGATTTTTAAGTCGTCATCGCGGTCGACCATCGCGTATTCCGTATCGTAGGCCACGGCCCAGAAGACATTGCCCAGCAGCAGCAGCCAGGCGACGACGGGCACGGCATCCGTGATGGCGGCAAAGCCCATGGGGATGCCGAAACCGAAGGCGATACCCAGATACGCTTGCGGGATGGCAAAGAAGCGCTTGAAGTAGGGATAGGTGCCGGCGATGATGACGGCGGCCACCGATAGCTGCTTGGTCAGCGCATTCAAGGGCAGGATCAGGCAAAAGGCCAGCACGGTCAGCACGCCGGCCACGGCCAGCGCTTCCTTGCCGCTGATGCGTCCGCTGGTGATGGGGCGTTCGGCGGTGCGTTTGACGAATTTGTCGATATCCTGGTCCGCGTAGTCGTTGATGGCGCAGCCAGCCGAGCGCATCAGGAAAGTGCCAAGAGTGAAGATGAGCAGCAGCCGCCAGTCCGGCACGCCCTGCTGCGCCAGCCACAGCGCGCACAGGGTCGGCCACAGCAGCAATACGGTACCGATAGGCTTGTCCAGCCGTATCAGGCGGAAATACAGCGCCAGCTTGTTCATGGAAGACTCGATCTTGTTGAAGAGAAATGTCGATTATCGCAAATAGTATGTAAATGTACTATTTTGCGCCTGGGGCGCTAGTCGTCGTCTTCGCAGAGCGGCGTTATTCCAGGCAAGTTGCAGCTGGCGATGGCCGCGCACAGGGCGTCGATGGCGGCCTTGCGCGTAAAACTCTTGCGCCACAGCATGACCACCCGGCGCGATGGCACGGGGGCGGCGAAGGGCCGGTATTCGAGCATGCCGTCGGTGGCGTGCATATTGGCGACGGAGGCGCGCGGCAAGACCGTCAGGCCGATGCCGCTGGCCACCATGTGGCGGATAGTTTCCAGCGAGGAACCTTCGAAGGTGCGCTGCATGCCGTTGCCGGGCGAGGAAAAACGCGCCATTTCGGGGCACACTTCCAGCACCTGGTCGCGGAAACAGTGACCATTGCCCAGCAGCAGCATGGTTTCCGATTTCAAGTCTTGCGCGGCGATTTTCTCGCGCGCCGTCCACGGATGCTGGCGCGGCATGGCGACGACGAACGGCTCGTCATACAGTTCCTGCATGGCCATGCCATGGTCGGGCAGGGGCAGGGCCATGATGGCCACGTCCAGCTCGCCCTGGCGCAGCAATTCGAGCAGGCGAACCGTGAAGTTTTCCTGCAAGATCAAGGGCATCTGCGGTACCTGGTCTATCATGGCCTTGACCAGGGGCGGCAGCAGGTAGGGGCCGATCGTGTAGATCACGCCCAGGCGCAGGGGGCCGGCCAGCGGGTCCTTGTTCTGCTTGGCGAGTTCCTTGATGGCGGCCGTCTGTTCCAGCACGCGCTCGGCTTGCGCAATGATCTGCGCGCCCAGGGGCGTGACGGAGATTTCCGCGCCGCCCCGTTCGAACAGAACCACGCCCAATTCGTCTTCGAGTTTCTTGATGGCCACTGACAGGGTGGGCTGGGCAACGAAGCAGGCTTCGGCGGCATGGCCGAAGTGCTTCGCTCGCGCGACTGCAACGATATATTTCAGTTCAGTCAGTGTCATAGGTTGATTGAAACACAGGAAGTGCTTACTTGCAATGAATGAAAGGTGGCGCAAACGTGAAACTGTGGCGCCGATGGCGTATTGTAGCGGATCGCCCCCTATAATGCGGGACCGGGCAGCGAAGGGAGACGGCGATGGAATTGCAGATGCAGGCGCTGGAAGCGGCAATCAATTATTGGCGTGCCAGGCAACCGGCGCGCGGCAATGAATATGCGCTGTCGCCGCCCGTCAGCCGCCTGGCCGGCGTGTATGCGCTGATGATTTACTACCGGCAAGATTGCATCGCCGAAGAGGGCCTGGAACCGGCCATCCTGGCCTTGATCGACGCCTGGCGCCGGGATGGCGGCGGCATCCAAGGCGATAGCCACGCCTGAGCGTGACCATATTTAACCCTACAAGAGATATTCATGCCTGATTTTGAAAACAAACTGTGCAGCCGTGACGAATTGCGCGCCCGCGCCGCGGCCCTGCCGAAACCGGTGGTGGTGACGAACGGCGTGTTCGACATTTTGCACCGTGGCCACGTGACGTATCTGGCGCAGGCGCGCGCGCTGGGCGCCTCGCTGATCGTTGCCGTGAATACCGATGCTTCGGTGAAACGCCTGGGCAAGGGCGATGACCGCCCCCTGAACAACTGCGAAGACCGCATGGCCGTGCTGGCCGCGCTGGAAGCGGTGAGCCTGGTGGTGCCGTTCTCGGAAAACAGCGCCCTGGAAGTGGTGCAGGACATCAAACCGGAAATCTATGCCAAGGGCGGTGACTACGACATGGCGGCCATTCCGGAAGGCAAGGCCGTGCTCGCGTATGGCGGCCAGGCCGTGGCCATCGATTTCGAGCACGACCGCTCGACCACCAAGCTGTTGACGAAAGTGCGGACGCAGCAAGGCTGAGGAAGCTCGTCAATGTTTCCATACAGATAAAAAGACGTTACTATGAGAACTGCCAGGGCTGCGACTTCGTTTCGACAGCCCCAGCACGTTACACCGTCTGAATGCATTGCTAGTCATAGAAAATAAATGGATCATAAAACTTCTGGGGATTGGCCACTGCCCTCCGGCGCCTGGCACGTGGATGACGAGGGCGCGTGGAGCATGCAGCGCAGCGCGGACGGCCAGAACGTCTCGCCCTTGGTGAGCCATGCCGATATCGGCAAGCTGATGCATGCGCGGCGCTTGCCCGCAGCGGCCGGCGTGCCTGTGCGGCAGTTTCCGCCCGAATTTGCGTTCGACCCCGCCTCGGGCGCGGCCTTGCAAGTGCCGCCCGACGCGGCCGCCACGTCGCCCTGGGTGCCGCCCTACGGCGCCTATCCCGTCAGCGACGTGCCGCCAACCGGCCCGGCCGGCTTGCGCCAGGCCAGCGTACCCCTGAAACTGGCCGACCAGCGCGCGCGTGAAGAGCATGCGCAGGCCGATGCCTCGCTGCCCATGCCGCCGCCCGGCGAATACGAATTCTTTTCCGCCCAGTTCGGCACCAGCGCTGCCGCGCTGCTGGCGCTCGACCCGCGCAAGGCCGTCTTGCACGCCTGGCTGCCCGCCTCGAAACGCTGGCTGGCGCTGGATCCCGACTATGGCAGCCTGCTGGCCGAATCGGACCTGGCCCACGGCGCCTGGCGCGCCGAGCTGGTGCCGGAGTTCAATAGTGTGCTGGTCTTGCCGACCAGCCATGGCCTGGCCTGCATCCGCCCCGACGTGCCTTCGCTGACTTACGTGGTCGAACATGTGGGCGGCGCGCCATGCGTGGCCGCGCCCGTCTGGTTCCAGAACCGCCTGTGGGCGCCCCTGCGCGACGACGATGGCCGCATCCGCTTCGTCAACCTTGATGCGCAACAAAAGCCGGGCAGCGACGTGCTGCTCGACGGCGTGGTTGACCTGGGCACCGTCAGCGCCCCCGTCGCCTACAACCGCATGGCCGTGTGGCCTTGCGCCAACGGCCAGCTGCGCCTGCAATTGCAGCCGGACGGCAACGTGGCCGCCTCGTTCACACCGTGGCCCGAAGGGCTGGTGCCGCATTTCGAATTCGGCAGCCCGTACGTGTCGCGCGATGGCGGCCTGTGGCAGCTGTGCTTCGAGCGCAGCCGCGGCACCTATGTCTACGTGAAACTGGGCGCGCAGTCCGAGCGGGCCGATGCGCTGGCGCCGCGCCTGTGTTCGGGCAGCTTCAATTACCGCTTCGCCACCAAGCTGAAAACGGCGCCGTGGGAAGAGCCGGAACACGGCGACGATGGCGGCAAGAACCAGGCCGTCATGCCGCTGCTGGAGTCAAGCGGTGGCAACAGCGTCTTTGGCGTGAAGTTCGCTACCAGCGCCGGCCTGTCGAGCGTGCTGCGCTCGAACGAGCGCCTGGCGGCCCAGCTGGTGCAGGACGATGAGTTGCGCGAAACCGTGTTTCATACCTTTGCCGTCAGCGAGCCGTGGCGGGTGCGCCTGTTTGTGCATGAAGGCACCTTGTGGGCGTATCACCCCTTGTTGTCGCGCATCGATGGCTGGGCCTTGCAGGCATGAAAACGCGCGCCCTGATCGCGGCCGGCGCCGCCTTGCTCGCCTTCGCCACCGCCAGCGTGCAGGCGGCCGGCATCCAGCAAGCGTTCCTCGTGCAAAACTCGGGCTGGATGGAGCCGTTTTACACGGATGAGCATTCGCAACTGAAAGCCCTGGTGGGCGCCGTGGCGCAGGCCGCCACGAGCCCGTCCGACAAGGTCTACACGCTGGCCTTCAGCCAGAGCAGCGGCGCGCACGTGTCGCCGTCGCTGCTGGGGCAAGGGCAGGGTGGCGCCAGCGTGGCGGGCCAGCTGGCCAGCCTGGGCCTGGCGCGCAAGAGCGCCGGCGGCGCGCTGGCCGACACGGATTTCCAGGAAGCCGTCACCAAGACCATCACGGGCCCGTTCCAGTCCGCCTCCGGCATCGTGTGGATTTTTACCAATAACAAGAACAGCCCCAACAACGACAGCCAGACGGCCGAGCGCAACCGCGACTTTTACCGCCTGCTGCACCTGGAACCGTCGATCACCAAGACGGTGGTGTTTCCGTTGCGCATGCCCGTGCAGGGCAAGCTGTACAGCGCCAAGGGCTTGATGGTGTATGCGCTCGCGTATGGCCAGCCTGCGTCCGAGGCTTTGACACGCATCCTGGCAGAAGGGCGCTTGTCGCAAGTGCTGACGCGCCCGCCCGCGCGCCTGAAACCGGTGGACCAGGATGCCGTGCGCATCGTGCCCCAGTCCGTCAAGAACAGCGCCAATGTGCACGCCAGCCTGGGCCGCGATGGGCGCACCATCGTCCTCGACGTCGATGCGGCCAACCTGGTGCCGCAAGTGGTGCTGCAGGCGTCCCTGCAAAACATGTTTTTCCCGTACGTGATCGACAGCGCCAGGGTGCACGCCAGCCTGGCGGGCCAGAACGCGCCCCTGCACGTTGCGCCAGATCAAATCCGCCAGCTGCAGCCGGGCGCCAGCCAGTCCGTGCAGGTACAGTTTGCGCTGCCGATGGCGCAGATTCCGTCGCCGTGGTCGGCGCAGGCGATCGCCGCCATGGGCAAGCAAGTGATGCTGCCGATGCAGGCGCAGGTGGGCCTGTCGGAACAGCGGCTGGCGCTGGCGTCCAGTTTTGGCAAGGATTTGCAGGAACTGTTCCCGGGCGACCCGATATCCAGCATGTTCACGCCGCCCGACAGCGTGCGCGCGTCGCAGGCGACGATCCCGCTGCTGGTGCGCATCCAGTATCCGCTGCTGCCCGTGCTGGTGATACTGGGTGGCGTCCTCGCGCTGGTGCTGGGTTTGCTGGCGCTGGGCCTGGTCAGCACGCGTGCCACGCGCTACAAGGTGCTGGCCGACGGCGTGCAGCGGCAAGTGCTGTTGAAACCATTCAAGAGCGTGCAGATCCGCGATGATGACGGCCGAGATATTGGCGAACTCAAGCGGGGTATGGGCAAGCCGGCCGTCGTGCGCGTGGCCGAAGGCCATACCCTGAGCCTGGCCTGATCACGATTTCCTTTTAAACTATTCAAATCCACCAGAGGCATACCATGGCGCAAGAGACTCCAAAAGACAACACTGGTTTTACCCTGCCGGCCCCGGCGTCTGCTCCACCCGCCGCGGACGCACCGGCGGCCAGCGCAGCCGCTACCACCGCAACGACCGAACCTGCGCCCGCGCTCGATCCTGTCAGCACGACCGATACCTCGTCGCGCGACACCCTGGTCGGCGGCGTCGTGCTGTTGCTGCTGTTCATCGCTTTTTTCTTTGCCAAGAATGCCTACGCGAATGGCCTGGTGGCCAAGCGCGTGCCGCCGAACAAGGCCAATGCCTCGGGCTGGTGGCTGTTCATCTTCCTGGCCAGCCTGGCGACCGGTGTCGTGCTGGCCGCCGTGAACGCGCATAAATTCCTCGCGCCACTGTTCATGGGACCGCTGGTGCTGGTGGGTCTGGTCGCCCTGTTGCTGACATTCACCTCGAGCCGCCGCTAAGAGCACGCCGTAACACGCATCATCGAAGGAACCACCATGGCAGAGAACCTGAACCAAACCATCACCGGCGGCGCCAGCGAGCGCAAGCAGGACAAGATCATCGAACTGCGCCCGACCCTGTTCATCGGCATCGGCGGCACGGGCATGCAGGTGCTGATGCGCGTGCGCCGGCGCATCCTCAATACCCTGTGGGGCGGCGCGGGCAACCGCACGCGCATCGAGGGCTTGGCCGACTTTCCCATCGCGCAGTTCATCCATTTCGACCTCGACAATGGCGCCGTGATCGAAAGCGGCGAGTCGCAGGCGAAGGACTTGCAGTTCGACCAGGTGAAGTTCACGGACGACGACAAGGTGGTCGAATCGTTCGACATGGACAAGTACAGCCGCGATGAAGATTCCCTGGAGAAGTATCCGCACATCAAGGAATGGCTGCCGCTGACGCCGCAGCGCATCCGCGAATTACGTTTCGACATGAGCAGCGGCGCCGGCCAGATCCGCGCCGTGTCGCGCCTGTATTTCTTCGATAAATATGCAAAAATCCGCGACAAGATCCGCTTGAAGCTGAAAGCGTTGAAGGCGGGCCTGTCGCACGAGCGCCAGCTGGCCGAGCTGGGTTTACGCATGGAAACGAACCGTTTCCGCATCGTCATCGTCGGTTCCGTCGCGGGCGGCACGGGTTCCGGTTCCTTCCTCGACATGGGCTTGCTGGCGCGCTGGCTGGCGCGCAGCGAAGTGGGCGCGGCCGACGTCGAGCTGATGCTGTTCTTGCCGACCGGCTACACCAAGGCCAACAAGGACCGGGTCGAGGCCAATGGCTACGCGGCGCTGATGGAGCTGGAATCGGCGATGATGGGCAACAAGGGCTATGTGGGACGCTGGGATGCGTATGACCGCCCGGAACTGACGCGCGAGCCGTACAGCGAGGTTTACCTGATCGATTCGGGCAACCTTGCCCAGCAGCATACCAAGGATGTCAGCGACGTCTACCACATGGTGGCCGATTCGCTGTTCGAGGATTTTGCCTCGGCCGACTTCGCGCGCGCCAAGCGTTCGATCGCCGTCAACCAGGCGCAGCACAAGAATTCGCTGTACAACGCGCCCGTGCCGCAAGACCGCTTCGGCGACATGCGCCTGTATTTCTCGAAGCGCTTTTCCTCGTTCGGCATGGCCGTGCTCGACACGCGCCAGGAAGCGGCGCGCGACGAGCGGGCCCACCGCTGGGCCGGCGCCATGCTGCAAGCGTTCTTTGGCGTGGGCGGTACGGATGCGGGCGCCAACCGGGCCACGGATACGCAGCGCGATAATTTCCTCGCTGCCAATATGTTCCTGAAGGGCACGCCGTTCAGCGATTTCCCCGAGTTTTCCGACAAGAGCATCGAACTGAAGCGTTCCAGCGGCGACTTCATCGATTTCCGCGTCGTCGACGAATTGCTGGAAGACCGCCACGGCCATTTGCTGGCCGGCGTGGAAAACCGAGTCAATACGCGCATCAACGATATCCGCACGGGCTTTGACCGCAGCGAATGGCCGGCGCAGGTGCGCGACGCCATGAAGCACCTGGAACGCGACGCCGTGCGCGACCAGGATTCCACGGCCGACACGACGGAAGACCGCATCAGCAAGCGCCGCCGCGAAGTGCTGGAGGACGTCAAGAAAGTCGTGCGCGACCAGCTGTATGGCTATCTTGATAATAAGGAATTTGGCGGCCTGGAATACGTGTTGTCGCTGGTGGAGCAGATCAAGGACCGCATCGAGGCGCCGGGCAGCGGCTTGACGGCGCAGATCGGCAATAATGCCGAGCGCTATCGCGAAATCAAGGAAGCCGTGCGCTCGCGCGAGTACGAGCGCCTGCTGAACAACCTGGAACAGACGCGCAGCACCTTCGGCTTCCTCAGCAATGGGGAAAAGCAGGCCGGCGTGGTGATGGACCATTTGCGCACGGAAATGGCGAATGCCCTGAAATTCCATTTGCGCGCCAAGGCGGCGGACGAGTCCGTCATCCTGCTGGGCGAACTGTCGCGCTGGCTGGGCAACCGGGTCGGCGTCGACGCGCAAGGCCGTGCGCAGTGGAATGGCCTGGTGGGCGAGCTGCAAACGGGCCGCGAAGGCGTGCTGGCCATGCTGGCGGAACTCAAAACGGCCAATACCATCCTGCAAAAGGATCTGGACAAGGAACACGCGACCCTGATCGTCATTCCCGTCACGGAAAAAGACATTGCGCTGCCATCGGCGGCCACCTTGCGCCAGTGGGCCGATGAAGCGTTCAAGGACATGGGCGGCTCGAAAGCCCTGTTCCCCATGTTGGCCGAACCGGCGCAGCGGGGCTTGATCCTGGCCAAGGTCACGCGCATGGCGGAGAACATGATCGCTACGGCCGGCTTGGCGGAAGGCGCGACGAGCATGCCCGACCCGCTGTTCGAGGCGCTGGAACAGATGGATGTATCCGAACGCCTGGACCGCTTCCGCAAGTTGCTGGCCTGCTCCATGCCATGGATCGACGCCAACATGGCGGGCGATTTCACGGTCGTGTCGGACCAGTTCAAGTGCGTGATCGGTGTGGCCAATGCAGCCGCCTTCAAGGCGAAATTCGGCGCCGAGCTCGAATCGTGCGTGCCGACCCAGGTGGGCATCACGGTGAGCCAGCTGGAAATCGTCGAGACGGGCATCCGCGGGCGCGCCGTCTGCTATTGCGAGCTGGCCGGCGTGCCGATGACGGTGCTGCGCGGCCTGGAAGGCTGGCGCACCAGTTACCGCAAGGAAGGCGATAACGACAAGGCGCCGACCCACACGCACATCGATCCAACGCAATTCACGCACCCGATCGCGCCGAACACGGACGAGATGAAGCGCCTGGCGGAAGACTTCGGCGAGTTCCTGCAAGCGATCATGCTGGGCGTGCTGACGCGCCACACGGGACGCGTCGTGCCGCCGGGCCAGTACCAGTTTGCCGTCGAGCCGGGCGACTTGCGCCGTATCGGCAATGAACGGGCCGTCCGCCAGAACGGCATGCCCGCCTCGTACGAGAAAAATATCGCGCTGCGCATCGAGGAAAAATTGACGGCGCTTGATGCCGTGCAGACGGCGGCCATGGCGGCGCTGGCAAAATACTATGAGCGGGGCGTGTATGCGCCCAAGCTGGTGGCGCAGGCCGACGGCTCGCAGCTGCCCTACATCGGCTTTGGCAGCGCCATTTCCGCCGAAGTGGGCGCGCGTCTGCGCGAGTCGGCGCGCCGCAAGGGCATGGCCAGCGATGAGCTCGACCGCACGGTGCAAGCCTTGCTGGGCCGCCTGAAGGAGTGGGCGAACGTCATCGGCGACTCCGACAGCGATGCCTACGACTGGGAAGTGCGCGAGCCGGAAGCGGACGGCCAGCCCCGTTTGAAATATGCGATCAAGGGGGAAATGCTGGAAGCGGGGCGCCTCGAGCAATTGCTGCGCCCGGCCGGCGCCGCCGCTGCCCCGGCGGCAACCGCGTTCGGCATGGCGCCGCCACCGCTGGGCGGCATGCCGCCGCCGCTGGTGGAATACCAGTATTTTCTGGGCATAAACGGCCAGCAGCAGGGACCGTTCACGGCCCAGCAGATCGTGCAATACGTGCAGGCGGGACAGGTCGTGCCAGCCACCACCAAGGTGTGGCGCGCCGGCTTGCCGGCCTGGGCCGACCTGGCCCAGTTCCCCGAACTGGCGCCCTTGTTCCTCAGCGCGCCGCCACCGTTGATGCCGCCGCCTCTGTGAACGCTGGAATGACGTTGGAATGAAGGATTAGTTTTGGATATCTGCAACAAATGCAAGACGGGCCTGTGGACCGTTGTCAGCCATTGCCCGTACTGTGGCCACGCGGTGGCTGGCGCGGCCAGGCCAGCTGTGGCAGTGCCACCTCCGCTGCCCGTGCCGCCGCCAGTAGCGTCCAAGCCGCCGCCCGTGCCGGTGGCGCCTGCGCCGAAGCCGAAACCACCGCCGGTGCCGGTGTCCGCGCCGGCGGCCGTACCGCCGCCAGCGCCGCCTAAGCCGGCCCAGCCGAAAGCCGTGCCGAAGCCCGTGCCGGCAGCGCCACCGGCATCAACCGAACGGTCATCGCCGCCGCGCAAGTGGCTGCGCTGGCTGGGCGGCCTTGCCGTGCTGGCAGCCGTCATCGTCTACATGAATGGCAAGCCGGGCGGCAAGAATGAATCGGCCTGCAATGACGCCATCGACAGCGGCCTGAAACTGGTGGCAAATGGCAGCCTGGACGGCGCCCGCCAGAAGCTGGCGACGGCAAAGAATGTGTGTACGGGCAAGTCCAGCGCCAAGGCGGACGATTTGCAGGCGGCGATCGGCAAGGCCGGCGCCGCATCGGGCGGTTGCCAGCGCGGCGTGCGCGCCATCGAGCGCAATATTGATGGGCATCAATTGCAAAGCGCCGCCAGGGGCATTGCCGGGCTTGACGTTGATTGCGAGGGCGCATCGAGCGTGGATTCCTTGCGCAAGCAGCTGGCGCGCCAGCAGGCGGCAGCCGCGTCCGTGCTGGTGGGCGTGCGCCAGGCGCTCGATGGCAAGGATGCGACGGCGGCAAGAAATGGCATCGCCCGGCTGGAAGCCATCGACCGCGAAGCGGCGGAATTGCCGCAGTTGAAGGCCGATGTGCAGGCACTGTCTGCGGCAGCGGAGCCTGCCCCGGCACCCGTGGAAACGGCACCGGCCCGCGTCGTGCCAACGGAACCTGCGCCCGCGCGCGCGGTCGAACGTCCAGCGGTGGCCGAACGCCGTCCGCTGGAAACGCCGTCCGTCGATAGCGGCGCGGCCATGCGTAACGAAATGGCGCAATCGTTCTTGCGCGACGCCGAGCGTTCTTTGCTGGAAGGTAAGTTCGATGCGGCGAAGACGTATCTGGAAAGCGCGCGTCGCGTCGATCCGGGTAATGCGCGCATCGACAATCTGTCGCGCCGCATCCGCGAGCGCGAACGGCAAGTGCTGCAGACGGAAACAACGATCAATTAGAAATCTGGGAAATCATCATGCTGAATCACACCACCTTGCGGACGGCCGCTGCGCTGACCATCGCGGCCATGCTGGCCGGCTGCGCCACGGCGCCGATGAGCCCGAACGGCGTGCGCCAGGACGCTTCCTATCCGCAAGGTGGAAGCCAGGCGGCCACGGATGAGGACCCGTGCAGCGTAGGCACGACGGCCGCGGCCGGCGCGGCCGTGGGGGCGCTGCTGGGTGCGCTGGCCGGCGGCAAGAATGGCGCGCTGAAGGGCGCGGCCATCGGCGGCGGCCTGGCGGCGGCCGGTTGCCTGGCCATCAATGTCAATTCGCGCCAGACCAAGACGGCGGCGCAGGCGGACCGCGACTACATCCGCACACGCGGCGCGCTGCCGCGCGAACCGCAAGTGGTGTCGTACACGCCGCAGCTGAGCGCGTCGACCGTCAAGCGCGGCCAGCCGTTCAAGGTGAATTCGGTGGTGGAGCTGGTCAACGGCAGCGCGCAAAGCGTCAACGACGTGCGTGAAGAGCTGGTGGTGCTCGACCCGCAAGGCCAGCCATTCAAGTCCGGTTCGAAATCCCTGGCCAGCAACAACAAGTCGGGCGGGCGCTTTGAAAACTCGTTCGAGCTGACCTTGCCGGCCGGCGTGTCGCAGGGCGTGTATGGCGTCAAGACGAATTTGTACGTGAACGGCAAGCTGGCCGCCACGCGCGACCTGCGCACGCAACTGGTGATGCTGGATGCGGACGGTGCCGCGCCGCAGTTAGCGCAGCGTTAAGCTCCCCCAGAGTAGCCGTGCTGGCGCCAAGCCTCGTAGACGACCACGGCCACCGTATTCGACAGATTCAAACTGCGGTTATCGGGGCGCATCGGCAGGCGGATGCGTTGCTCGGCAGGAAAACCGTCGCGCAGGGCCGGATCGAGGCCTTTTGTTTCCGAGCCGAACACGAACACGTCGCCCGGGAGGAAGGGCACGTCGCCGAACGGGCGCGAGCCGCGCGTCGTCATGGCGAACATGCGGGCCGGGTCGGGCTGGGTATCGGCCAGGAACGCGTCCCAGTTCTTGTGCACCTTCATCTTGGCGTAATCGTGGTAATCGAGGCCGGCGCGCTTCATCTTGGCATCGTCGAGCGGAAAGCCCAGCGGTTCGACCAGATGCAGCTGCGCGCCCGTGTTTGCGCACAGGCGGATGACGTTGCCCGTATTGGGCGGGATTTCAGGTTCTACCAAAACAACGTGAAACAAAATGCTCTCCTCATATATATAACTAATTCAATGCGGCGGCGTGCGCGCCACCACCAATATGCTGACCCTGGCCGCGCCTGCGCTTTTGCAAGCGGCCGCCAGCGCGTTGACGGTATGGCCGCTACTCATCACGTCGTCGACGATGCCGACATGGCACCCTTGCAATGACGGCGCGTGTTCCGGCGCGATGGCGAACGCGTGCGCCAGGTTGGCTTGCCGTTCCTGCGGCGCCACGCCGCTTTGCGCCTGGGTTTCGCGCACCCGCTGCGCCAGGCGGGGCTGTAAAGGCACGTCCATCAGGCGCGCCAGCGGGCGGGCAATTTCCAGCGCCTGATTAAACCCCCGTTCGGCCAGCCGGGTCGGGCCCAGCGGCACGGGACATAGCAGTTGCGGCGCCTCCCAAGCTGGTTGTTGCTGAATGGCAACATACAGCAGCTCCGCCAACAGGGGCGCCAGCGCCAGGCGCGCGCCGAATTTCAGTTGCAGCAGTAGCTGGTCGACGGGCGCCGTATAGTCAAACGCCGTGACGGTGGCGTCATACGCGGGGCGCTGGCGCAGACAGCGTCCGCACAGTGTTGCCACATCGTCGAGCGGATTGGCGCACTGGCGGCAGCGGGGGCGCAGTTGTCCGCGTCCTTGCCCCAGATACTGCGCGCGGCAGGGCGGGCACAGCACTTGCGGGCAGCCGATGCCGCACAGCGCGCACTGGGCCGGCAGCACCGTGGCGCCCAGCCACTGGCGCAGCGCCTGCCAGGCGGCCTCAAGGCGGAGTTGGGTGGCCGTCCGCATCGCGATGGCGTCGTTCCATGTACACTGCCGACATTATCTCACCTCACCCGATTCAACATGCCAGTTCCCACCAGTCCGCCCAAAATGAGTGCGCCCATCGATGCGGTGCAAGTACGCGATTTCTTTTCCCGTCCGGCGCGCGTCGCGCCATCGGACTTCCTGCGCCGCGAAGTGTCGGCACGCATGCACGAGCGCCTGGAGCTGGTGAAAATCACGCCGCACCGCGTGCTCGACGCTGGCTGCGGGCCTGGCGCGGATCTGGCGCAGTTGCAAAAGGATTATCCCGCTGCGCAGATTATCGGTCTCGATGCAGCGCAAGCGATGATGCAGGCGGCGCGCGCGCCCGCGTCGAAACTGGCGAGCCTGAACCAGTTCCTCAGCAAACTGCTGCCGGCCAAGGCGGGCGTGGATTTATTGTGCGGCGACCTCGGCGATTTGCCGCTGGCGCAGGGCAGCATCGACCTCGTGTGGTCGAACCTGGCGCTGCATTGGCATGCCCAGCCCGACCGTGTGTTTGCCGAATGGCGGCGCGCGCTGCGTCTCGATGGCTTGCTGATGTTTTCCTGTTTCGGTCCCGACACCTTCCGCGAAGTGCGCGACGCCTTTGCCGAGGCCGATTTATATCCGCATGTCTTGCCCTTTGTCGACATGCACGACTTTGGCGACATGCTGGTCGAGACGGGTTTTTCCACGCCCGTGCTGGACATGGAAATCATCACTGTCACCTACGACACGGCGGAAAAATTGCTGGCGGACGTGCGCGCCTTTGGCGGCAATCCGCTGACCACGCGGCGGCGCGGTCTGATGGGCAAGGCGGCCTGGCAGCGCATGCTGGCCGCGCTGGAAAAGATGCGCCGTCCCGATGGCAAGCTGGGTCTGAGTTTCGAGGTGATCTATGGCCACGCCTTCCGTCCCGCGCCGCGCGTGACGCGCAATGGCGAGGCGATCATCCGCTTCGACCTGCCGCGAAAACCCAAATAAAAGCGTAAAGAAACCGACACTTGGTCGCCATCCGCGCATGGATGTTGCAGCAACCGTTGCAAAGCGCGCGGCGGCCGGGAGAAGGGCGCGCACAAAGCCGATTATTGCTTGATGGATTCAAGTTTACTTGATTATAATCGTTGATTGTTTGTCAGCTTGTTAAGTAGAAAAAACAAGGGCTGCATACAAAATAAAAAAAACAAAGCAAGACTAATTCGAAGTTACTGCATTAGTATAGTAACCATCTTCCACACAAGGCCATTTCAGTGTGGGGAAGAAAAACAGGGTTCCAGCATGGTTGTCCGTCAGCGTTTTGGCGTCGACAGCCAGCATGGAATTCGCTGGTGCTTGACGCACATGGCCGCATTCTGGCCGTGTTGCTTTCATGGAGGAGCGGCAGCGGTCCAGTACGGAGAAGTCCGCAGCCGTTTAAAATATCATTATTTTTGGGTGGTTGGGGAAAACATGACACATGCAAAGCGACTTCAATCGTTGCTGCTCGGGCTGTCTTTGACAGCGTTTGGCATCGGGCGATGGGCCACGGCGGCACCGGCTGCCGGCACCTATCCCGGCACCGGCGGTCCCGTGCCGTTCGAAATGAATCTGCAACCGCCGGCGACACAGATCGCCCATGAAATCTACGATTTGCACACCCTGATGATGATCATCTGCCTGGTGATCTTCGTGGCCGTGTTCGGCGTCATGTTTTATTCCATCTTCAAGCACCGCAAGTCCCTGGGCCACAAGCCGGCCACTTTCCACGAAAGCACCACCGTCGAGATCGCCTGGACCGTCGTGCCTTTCCTGATCGTCATCGGCATGGCCCTGCCTGCCACGCGCACCGTGGTCGGCATGAAGGATACCTCGAACGCCGACATCACCATCAAGGCCACCGGCATGCAGTGGAAATGGGGCTATGACTACCTGAAAGGCGAGGGCGAAGGCATTTCCTTCCTTTCCAACCTGGCCACGCCGCGCTCGCAAGTGGGTGCGCCTGGCGTGCCGCCGACGGAAAAACGGGGCGAAAACTACCTGATTGAAGTCGACAATGAAGTCGTCGTGCCGGTCAACAAGAAGATCCGCGTGGTGCTGACGGCCAACGACGTCATCCACGCCTGGTCCGTGCCCGCCTTTGGCGTCAAGCAGGATGCAATTCCCGGTTTCGTGCGCGACACGTGGTTCAAGGCTGACCATATTGGCACCTTCCGCGGCAATTGCGCCGAGCTGTGCGGCAAGGAGCACGCGTTCATGCCCATCGTCGTCAAGGTCGTGTCCAACGAAGACTACAAGGCCTGGGTTGATGTAAAACAAAAGGAAATGGCGGCATTGGCCGATGATCCAAGCAAAGTGTGGACCATCGACGAATTGAAGGTCAAGGGCGAGAAAGTGTATGCGGCCAACTGCGTGGTTTGCCACCAGGCGACCGGCAAGGGCGTGCCCGGTGCGTTCGCGCCGCTGGACGGCTCGGCCGTGGTGAACGGTCCGAAAGCGGATCAGATCCACGTCTTGCTGAACGGGCAAAAGAGCGGCAAGTATCCCGCTGAAATGCCAGCCTGGAAACAGCTGTCCGACACGGAAATTGCCGCAGTGATCACTTACACGCGCAATACCTGGTCGAACAAGGCCGCAGAGAACATCGTTCAACCAGCCGAAGTCGTGGCTGCACGCAAGTAATTAGGAGCCGCATATGAGTACTAGCACGAGCACCTTGGACCACGCCGGTCACGATCACGACCATGCCCACGACCACCCGACTGGCTACCGCCGCTGGCTGTTTGCCACCAATCATAAAGATATCGGTACCTTGTACCTGTGGTTCTCGTTCATCATGTTGCTGTCGGGCGGCGTACTGGCCCTGATGATCCGTACGGAACTGTTTCACCCAGGCTTGCAATTTTTTCACCCAGAATTTTTCAATCAACTGACCACCATGCACGGCCTGGTGATGGTGTTTGGCGCCATCATGCCGGCCTTCGTCGGCTATGCCAACTGGATGATCCCGTTGCAAGTGGGCGCCTCCGACATGGCCTTTGCTCGCATGAACAACTTCTCGTTCTGGCTGCTGCCGCCGGCTGCGCTGCTGCTGGCCACGTCCTTTCTCGTGCCGGGCGGCGCCACGGCTGCCGGCTGGACCCTGTATGCGCCGCTGTCGACGCAGATGGGCCCTGGCATGGACATGGCCATTTTTGCCATGCATCTGATGGGCGCCTCGTCCATCATGGGTTCGATCAATATCATCGTTACCATCCTGAACATGCGCGCCCCTGGCATGACCCTGATGAAAATGCCGATGTTCTGCTGGACCTGGCTGATTACCGCGTATCTGTTGATCGCCGTCATGCCCGTGCTGGCCGGCGCCATTACCATGACCCTGACGGACCGCCATTTCGGCACGTCCTTCTTTAACGCGGCAGGCGGCGGCGACCCCGTCATGTACCAGCACATCTTCTGGTTCTTCGGCCATCCCGAGGTCTACATCATGATCTTGCCAGCCTTTGGCATCGTCTCGCAGATACTGCCTGCGTTTGCCCGGAAGCCCTTGTTCGGCTATGCCTCGATGGTGTACGCCACGGCGTCGATCGCGATCCTGTCCTTCATCGTCTGGGCGCACCACATGTTTACCACCGGCATGCCGGTGACCAGCCAGCTGTTCTTCATGTACGCGACCATGCTGATCGCCGTGCCGACGGGCGTGAAAGTGTTCAACTGGATCGCCACGATGTGGAAGGGTTCCATGACGTTCGAGACGCCGATGCTGTTCTCGGTGGGCTTCATCTTCGTGTTTACCATGGGCGGCTTCACGGGCCTGATCCTGGCCGTCACGCCGATCGACATCCAGTTGCAGGATACCTATTATGTGGTGGCGCATTTCCACTACGTGCTGGTGGCCGGTTCGCTGTTTGCCCTGTTCGCCGGCTTCTACTACTGGTCGCCGAAATGGACGGGCCACATGTACAACGAGACGCGCGGCAAGATCCACTTCTGGCTGTCGCTGATCACGTTCAACGTGACCTTCTTCCCGATGCACTTCCTGGGCCTGGCCGGCATGCCGCGCCGCTACGCCGACTATCCGGCGCAGTTCACCGACTTCAACATGATCGCCTCGATCGGCGGCTTCGGTTTTGGCCTGATGCAGGTGTACTTCCTGTTCTTCGTGGTCTTGCCGACCATCCGCGGCGGCAAGGCTGCGCCAGCGAAACCATGGGAAGGTGCGGAAGGCCTGGAATGGACCGTGCCGAGCCCGGCGCCTTTCCACACGTTTGAAACGCCGCCGACAGTGAAATAATGGGTATCCCGGGCCGGCGTGTTGCGCGGCCCGTCTTGAATAAAGTGCCTGTCATGACCGAAGTGAAAACTGAGCGTAAAAAACCGAACAACCTGCGTACCGGGCTGATACTGGGGGCCCTGGCGGCCTTCTTCTTCCTGTCCGTGTTCGTCAAGCGCATGTGGCTCTGACGTGACGACGCCCCACCAACAGGAAACACGCGGCCTGAACCGCAAGATGCTGGGCAAGCTGATCGTCATTGCCGTCCTGATGTTTGGCTTTGGCTATGCCCTGATTCCCGTCTACAAGCAGATTTGCGAAGTGATGGGCATTAACGTGCTGACGCAAAAAGATGGCACGGTAGCTTACGACAACAATACGCAGGTTGACACGACGCGCAGCATTACCGTCGAGTTCGACGGCAATGCGCAGGGGCCATGGCGCTTCCGTCCGACCGTGTCGAGCATGCAGGTGCATCCGGGCGAACTGGTGACCGTCATGTATGAAGTGGTCAACACGCAAAACCGCGTCGTCAATGCGCAAGCCATTCCCAGCTACGCGCCGCAGAGCGCCACGCCGCATTTCAAGAAGGTCGAGTGCTTCTGCTTCAAGCAGCAGACCTTGAAACCCCACGAGGCGCGGCAGATGCCGGTGGTGTTCTTCCTCGATCCGGCCCTGCCGAAAGAGGTGAAAACCATCACCCTGTCGTACACGTTTTTCGAGATTGCCGGTCTGAGCCAGGCTCAGACGCCGGCCGTCCAATAGGAGAGTGCCATGGGCGAATCCAAGCAGCCTGAAAAAGCGTCGTTCCTGTATTCGCTGCGCGCCGTCGTGTGGTCATTCACGGGTCTGCGCCGCAAGAGCGATTTCGACACGGATTCGGCCAAGCTTAACCCCGTGCACATCGTCATCGCCGGCTTCCTGGTGGTGGCTTGCCTGATCGGCATCCTGATTTCAATTGTTAAATTCGTCGTTTTATAAATTATAAAAAACCACCCTATAAGTTTTTGAGGAGATGATGATGAGTTCCAACCACGCCGCCGTACCTTATTATTTCGTGCCCGGCCCGTCGCGCTGGCCCATGCTGGGCGGCGCCAGCCTGCTGCTGACCATGATCGGCGCCTCGGCCTGGGTCAACGACGTCTCCTGGGGCCCGTACGTGAATTACCTGGGCATCGCCGGCATCCTGCTGGTGCTGTATTTCTGGTTCGGCGACGCCATCAGCGAATCGGAGCAGGGCCTGTACAGCGAGCGCATCGACCACTCCTTCCGCTGGAGCATGAGCTGGTTTATCTTTTCGGAAGTCATGTTCTTCGCCGCTTTCTTCGGCGCCCTGTTCTATGCGCGCAGCATCTCGATGCCGTGGCTGGCCGACCTGGACCACAAGGTGATCTGGCCCGACTTCGCCGCCCACTGGGGCAATACGGGCCCGGCCGGCACGGTGCAGGAATTTACCACCATGACGCCGTTCTGGATTCCGACCATCAATACGGCCTTGCTGCTGCTGTCGGGCGTCACCTTGACCATCTCGCACCACGCGCTGCGCGCCGGTCACCGCGGCATGACTGCCCTGTTCCTGTTCGCCACGATTTTGCTGGGCGCCATCTTCATGGGCTTCCAGGTGTATGAATACGTGCACGCCTACAGCGAACTGAACTTGAAATTGACGTCCGGCATCTACGGCGCCACCTTCTTCATGCTGACGGGCTTCCACGGCTTCCACGTGACCCTGGGCGCCATCATGCTGTCCGTCATCCTGTACCGCGTGCTGAAAGGCCACTTCACGCCCGATCACCACTTCGGCTTTGAAGGCGCCGCCTGGTACTGGCACTTTGTCGACGTCGTCTGGCTGGGCCTGTACGTGGTCGTGTATTGGTTATAATGGCGGGGCAGGGGGCGCGCGTGGTTGAAGGGCGCGCCGGCACCATAAAAAAAGCCGTACCGGGAGATCCTGGGTACGGCTTTTTTCTTAGTGTGAAGAATTTGCCAATCAGGCAATGTCGAGCCTTAATGAATTCCCGTCGGCTGGATATAGCCGAGCTTGTGCGCCAGCAGGATCAGTAAAAACAGGGTGATCGACAAGCCCACGCGCAGGGCCAGCGCCTGCACGGTGCGGTTGCTCTTGCCCTTGTCGCGCATGAGGAAGAACAGGGCCGAGCCCAGGCTGCCCAGGATCAGGATGAAGGCAATGGCAACGAGGATTTTCATGGATGGTAGCGCCAGGCTTGAGGAGGTTTCATTGTAATGCGTATCCGCTTCCATTTTAGATGGATTCCATTTGTTGTAATGTTGCTACTGGTGGCCCTGGGCGTGTCGCTGGCGCAATGGCAGCAGCGCCGTGGCGACGAGAAAGTCGCCCGTGCCGCCCGGCTGGAAGCTGGCAACCAAGCCGCGCCGCTGGCATTGAGCGCCGCCCCCATGCTGCCGGCCGACGCGCAGGCGATCGAGTATCGCCGCGTCACCGTGACGGGCCGCTTTGTGCCCGCCTGGACGGTGTACCTGGATAACCGTCCTTACAAGGGCCAGGCAGGTTTCCACGTGCTCACGCCATTTCAGATCGATGGCTCCCCCATGCACGTGCTGGTGGCGCAGGGCTGGCTGCCGCGCAACAATGCCGAGCGCACGCGCATTCCCGACTACGTTACACCGGCTGGCACAGTGACGATTTCCGGCATCGCGCGCCTGAACGCGGGCCATGTGATGGAGCTGGGCACGGCGCCGCCCCTGGCACCGCACGCCATCGTGCAGAATGCCGATATCGGCCAGCTGGCCCAGGCCAGCGGCCTGGCCTTGCAACCTTTCATCCTCGAACAAACAGTCAATCCAGTCGATTCAGCAGCGGTGCCAGCGTCCAGCCAGCTTCCCGTGCGCGACTGGCCGGCGCCCGACCTGGGCGCCGACAAGCACCGCGGCTATGCCTTCCAGTGGTACGCACTGGCACTGATGGCTTTTTTATTTTTTGTCTTTACAGGATTTCGACGTGCAAACAAACAACCCTGACGCAACGCAAGACAGCAGCAATAAACAGGCACAGAATACGGGACGGTGGAAATTGCTGGCCGTCGTGGCCGTGTGCGCCTTTCCCATCATCGCTTCGTATTTCACGTATTACATCATCAAGCCCACGGGCCGCAACAATTACGGCGCCCTGATCGATCCCCGTTTGCATCCGATACCGGAAGCCCAGCTGCAGGTGACGGAACTCGATGGCAAGGCGTCGCCGCTGGCCCAGTTCAAGGGCAAGTGGGTGCTGCTGCAAACGGGGCCGTCCGACTGCCAGGAAGCATGCAAGAAGCAATTGTTTGACATGCAACAACTGCGCCTCATGCAGGGCAAGGAGCGCGAACGCCTGGAACGGGTCTGGCTGGTGACTGACGCCCAGCCGCTCGACACCCTGGTGATGCGCGAATTCGATGGCACCAGCATGCTGCGCGTGAATAACGATGCCTTGAAAGCCTGGCTGCCCGTGGAGCCGGGCGGCAAGACCAGCGACCATTTCTACCTGATCGATCCGCTGGGCAATCTGATGATGCGCTTCCCGAAGGATGCGGACCCGAACAAGATCAAGAAAGACATCGCCAAGCTGCTCAAAGCTTCGGCGATCGGTTGAGGAGTCTGCATGCCGACGATGCATCTCTCCGCGCTGGCCCAGCTGGGTCTGACTGGTTTGCTGGTGGCGTTGCTGCCGCTGACCATGGTCTGGGTGTCCGCGGACGCCAATAAATACCGCAAACTCGTGTGGATCGCCGTCTTTTTGACGGTCGACCTGATCATGTTTGGCGGCTTTACGCGCCTGTCCGATTCCGGCCTGGGCTGCCCTGACTGGCCCGGCTGCTATGGCTCGGCCAATCCTTTCCTCGCGCACGAGCACATCGTGGCGGCGGAAACCCTGATGCCGACGGGGCCCGTCACGGTGGTCAAGGCCTGGATCGAAATGACGCACCGCTACCTGGCCATGGCCATTGGCGTGCTGATCGTGGCGATGATGGTGCAGGCGTGGCGCCAGTGGCGTAAAAGCAAACGCGCGGAATTCGCGCCCGCGCTGCCGACGGCGCTGTTTTTGTTCGTCTGCCTGCAGGGCGCGTTCGGCGCCTGGACCGTTACCTTGAAGTTGCAACCGGTGATCGTCACCATCCATTTGTTGCTGGGCATGGGCTTGCTGGCCATGCTGACGTGGCTGGGCGGGCGCCAGGACCATGCCGTCCAACCCGTGCTGCGCGCCGATGCGGAAGAGTCCGTGCTGCGCCCCGTGCGCGCGCTGGCCATTTTTTCGCTGGTGCTGTTGACCGTGCAGATCGCGCTGGGCGGCTGGGTGAGCACCAACTACGCCACCCTGGCGTGCACGGATTTCCCCCTGTGCGGCGGCAAGGTGATTCCGGAGATGGATTTCGAGCATGGTTTCCATCTGTGGCGCGAGCTGGGCAAGACGGCCGCCGGCCACTATTTGCCGTTTTCCGCGCTGACGGCCATCCACTGGGTGCACCGCAATTTCGCCTTCATCGTGGCAGCCGGCATTGGCTATACCGTGTTTCGCGCGTGGAAGCTGCCGTCCTTGCGCGGCACGGCACGCTGGGTGGCGCTGGTGCTGACCCTGCAGGCGGCCACGGGCCTGGCGACCATCTACCTGAGCTGGCCCTTGTCGATTGCCGTCATGCATAACGGCGGGGCGGCGCTGCTCGTGTTATTGCTGACCATGTTAAACTACAAGGCTAAATTCCAACTCGATGTTGCGCGCAATGTTAAGCGCGCTTGCGCCTCCGCGCCAGTGCCCTCGGCACCAGCCAGTCCTTCCCGTATCGCATAAATGACTACTCAGACCATCAGCCGTAAACCATCCCCCCGCATCGCCCAGTATTGGGCGCTGACCAAGCCCCGCGTGACGCAACTGGCCGTGTTTTGCGCCGTCATCGGCATGTTCCTGGCCAGCGAGGAGTTGCCGGACTGGCATGCGGTGGTGTTCGGCACCATCGGCATCTGGCTGCTGGCCGGCGCTGCGTTTGCCGTCAATTGCCTGGCCGAGCGCGAAATCGATGCGCGTATGGCCCGCACGGCGCGCCGCCCGATGGCCATGGGCGACATCACCGTCAAGCAGACGGTGGTGTTCGCGCTGGTGATCGGCGGCCTGGGCATGGCGATTCTGTACCACCTCGTCAATCCGCTGACCATGTGGCTGACCTTTGTCACCTTTGTCGGCTACGCCCTGATCTACACCATGGTGCTCAAACCCGCTACGCCGCAAAACATCGTCATCGGCGGCCTGTCCGGCGCCATGCCGCCCGCGCTGGGCTGGGCCGCCGTCGCCAACGACGTGCCGATGCAGGCGTGGCTGCTGGTCCTGATCATTTTTGTGTGGACTCCGCCGCATTTTTGGGCCCTGGCCATGTACCGCCGCGATGATTACGCGCGCTCGGGCTTGCCCATGCTGCCCGTCACGCACGGCTTGAAATTCACGCAATTTCACGTCTGGCTGTACTCGATCGCGCTGGCCGCCACCACCTTGCTGCCGTACGCCGTGCGCATGAGCGGCCTGATCTACCTGGCTTCGGCCGTGGTGCTCAACGCCGGCTTCCTGTATTACGCGTGGAAGATGTACCGCCACTACACGGACTTGATCGCGCGCAAAGCCTTTACGTTTTCCATCATCTACCTGGCCTTGCTGTTCGCGGCATTGCTGGTCGACCACTACATTCCCCTCGGCACATGAAAAAAACCCTGACTCTGTTGTTGGCGGCCGCGCTGGTCGCCGTCATGGCCGGCTGCGGCAAGCCTGCCGCGACCAAGCTGGCCTTCAAGAATACGGACGTGACGGGCCTCGGCTACGCGCGCGAGTTCGCGCTGACGGACCACACGGGCCACCCGCGCACCCTGGCCGACTACAAGGGCAAGCTGGTGCTGATGTTCTTCGGCTACACGCAATGCCCGGACGTCTGTCCCACCACCATGGCCGACATGGCCCAGGTGATGCAGGAGATGGGTCCGCAGGCGGAGCAGGTGCAAGTGCTGTTCGTCACCGTCGACCCCGAGCGCGACACGCAAGCCTTGCTGGCGCAGTACGTGCCCGCCTTCGACAAGCGTTTCGTGGGCCTGTATGGCGACGCGGCCGCGACAGCCAGGGTAGCCAAGGAATTCAAGGTGTATTACGCCAAGGTCGAGGGCGAGACGGACGCAAGCTACACGGTCGACCACACGGCCGGCACCTATGTCTTCGACCGCGAAGGCAAGATCCGCCTGTTCGTGCGCCATGGCGAAAAGCCTGCCGCCATCGCGCACGATCTTAAACTTCTGCTATCCTGACCCGGTCGCGCCTTCAAGGCGCCATCTTCAGGATACGCAGTACATGGATAAACGTTTCGAGCCGCACGCCCGCCTGGCAGCCATCATCTTCCTGTTGATCGGCTGCTTTTTCGTCTTGCGGCCCTTCCTCGCGGCCATGCTGTTTGCCGCCTGCGTGGGCATTTCCAGCTGGCCCCTGTACCTGCTGCTGCTCGAGCGCCTGAAAGGCCGGCGCAACTGGGCGGCCGCCATCATGACCGTGTCCTTGATCCTGGTCATCGTGCTGCCGCTGGCTCTCGTCACCTACAACCTGGCCGACAATGTGTCGCGCATCTATGAACAGCTGCGCGCGGCGCTGGAATCGGGCGGCCTGCATCCGCCGGCCTGGCTGGCCAGCATTCCCGTGGTGGGCGAAACCATCGCTGGCTATGTGGAGCGCCTGCTCGCCGACCGCGAGGAATTATTGAATTTGGGTAAAACCATGCTGGAACCGGCGCGCCACTTCCTCGCTTCCGGCGGCATCCTGCTGGGCACGGGCCTGGCGCAGACCAGCCTGGCCGTGTTCGTCAGCTTCTTCCTCTACCGCGACGGCCAGCAGCTGAGCCGCGCCTTGATGACGGGCGCCGGCCGCATCATCGGCGACAGCGCGCCTGGCGTGGGCCTGACCATCAGCCGCACCGTGCGCGGCGTCATGTACGGCTTGCTGGGCACGGCGCTGGCGCAAGCGCTGGTGGCCGTGGTGGGCTTTTTGATCGCCGGCGTGCCGGCCGTGGCGCTGCTGGGCGTGGCCACCTTCATCTTTTCGCTGATCCCCGTGGGCCCGCCCCTGATCTGGGGCGGCGCCGCCATCTGGCTGTTTACCGACGGGCAGACGGGCTGGGGCATCTTCATGCTGGTGTGGGGCGCGCTGCTGATCAGCGGCGTGGATAACGTCGTCAAACCCATGCTGATCAGCCGCGGCAGCAGCCTGCCGTTCCTGCTGGTGCTGCTGGGCGTGCTGGGCGGCGTGCTGGCCTTCGGCTTTGTCGGCATCTTTATCGGGCCAACCCTGCTGGCGGTGCTGTACAGCTTGCTGCAAACGTGGACGGTGGGCGAAACCACCGTGCCACAGGGCAAAGATACGCTGACCTTGAAAAAAGATTAATCGCGCAAGTCCGCATCCAGGTCCCGTTCCTGCTTCGGGATCACCTTGATGAGCACGATGCGGGGTCCGTTCATCTTCTTGACGACGATGTCGAAGTCGACGAAGGTGATGCGCTGGCCCTGCTTCGGAATGTCACCGAGCTTGACCATGATCAAGCCGCCCACCGATTCCACGTCATCCAGGCCCAGCTCCTCGTTTTCGATATCGATGCCGAGGATGCGTTCGAGCGAGAAGATGGGCAGGCTGGCCTTGCCGATCAGGGTGCCGTCGCTTTGCTTGAGCCAGTCGTTTTCATTGCGGCGGAATTCATCGCGAATTTCGCCGACCATGGCGCCGAGCAAGTTATCCAGGGTAATGAACCCCAGCGGGCGCTTGCCCTTCTCGCCGATCAGGGCGAAGTGGGGCGCGCCGTCGCGGAAGCGGCGGAACAGTTCCAGCGCCGGCGTGCGCGCGGAAATGATGTCCACTGGACGCAAAAACGGCGTGAGCGAGGTGATCGGTTTGCCCGCCTGCTGGGCAAAGAACAGGTCTTTCAGGTGCACCACGCCCAGCACGTCGTCTTCATTCATGTCGAAATACGGATAGCGGCTGAAGCGGTTGCGCAGCACCGTGTCGAGATTTTCTTCCAGGGTGTTCGAGGCGTGCAGGGCGATCACTTCATTGATCGGGCGCATCAGATCCGACACCGTCATCTGCTCGAAATCGAGCGATTGCGCCAGGATGTTGCGCTCGTCGCGCGTAAATTTTTCGCCCGGCTGGCTGGTGCGCAGGATCAGTTTCAATTCTTCGGACGAATAATGCGCATCGTGGCCGCCCTTGCCGGACAGGCCCGCCATGCGCAGCACCCAGTTGGCGCTGGCGTTGAGCAGGTAGATGGCCGGGTACATGGCCCAGTAAAAGCCGTACAGGGGAATCGCGCTCCACAGGCCGACGGCTTCCGGGTTGCGGATGGCCATCGATTTGGGCGCCAGTTCGCCCACGACGATATGCAGGAAGGAAATTACGCTGAAGGCGACGACGAACGAGACGCCGTGGATCAGCTCTTGCGAAGTGACGCCGATGGCGCCGAACAGCGGCTCGAGCAAGCCGGCAAACGCCGGTTCGCCGACCCAGCCCAGGCCCAGCGATGCGAGGGTGATGCCCAGCTGGCAGGCGGACAGGTAGGCGTCCAGCTGGCCATGCACCTTGGCCAGGATGCGGCCCCGTAGTCCCTGTGTCTTGGCGATGGCGCGGATGCGTGTGCGCCGCAAGGTGACGATGCCAAATTCGGCGGCAACAAAAAAACCGTTCAGCGCGACCAGGAAGAGGGCGAGCAGGACTAGCAAGACATTGTGCATGGGGGCGCAAAAAGATGGGCTGTAAAAACGTCATCTTAAACGACGAAGGGCGCCATAGCCTAATTTAGCCGCGCCCGCCGCCTGTGCAGGCGGGCGGGCGCGGCCGGTTTTTCACGTTTTTTCAGCTATTTTCAGCCCTTGGCCGCCGTTTGCGGCCCGCCGCGCATGGCAAAGACCATGACGGCCGAGACGATGGCGGGGATGGCGACGACGAGGAAAATCGTGCTGTTGGGCCAGTTCAGGCGGATCAGCTCGCCACCGAGCACGGGGCCGATGATGGAGCCGATGCGCCCGATGCCCAGGCTCCAGCCGATGCCCGTCGAGCGCAGGGTGGTCGGATAGTAGCTGGCCGCCAGGGCGTTGACGGCAGGCTGGCCGCCCACCACGCAAAAACCGGCGATGAAGATCGTGATGAACAGGAAGGCCAGCGACACGTCAGGACGGCCGATCAGGGCAATGGCGACTGCGGCAACCAAAAAGCATGGCAGCAGGATGCGGCGGAAGCTGGAGCGGTCGATCAGCTGGCCCATGACGAGGGTGCCGATGGTGCCGCCCACTTGCAGGGCCGTGCCGGCCAGCACGGCGTTGGACGTCGACAAGCCCGCTTCCCTGGCGATCGTCGGCAACCAGTTCGACAGGAAATACAAGTTCAGCAAGTTCATGAAATTGATGACCCACAACAAAATCGTCATCTTGGCGCGGCCGCCCGTAAACAATTGCAGCACGGGCGCGCCCTTGTGTTCCTTCTCATGCACGACGTATTGCGTGTCGGCCGTGATGGTCACCGTCTGGTCGATGCGTTTCAGCCATTTGGCGACTTTATCGAGCTTGCGTTTCTTGAGCACCAGGAACTGCATCGATTCCGGCAGCAGGAAGAACATCAGCACGCCGATGACCAGGGGCACCACGCCGCCCACGTAAAACACGGATTGCCAGCCGAAGGCGGGAATCAGCGCGGCGGACAATAATCCGCCCAGCACGGCGCCCAGGGTGAAACCGCACGAGACCAGCATCATCAGGGTGACTTTCTTGCGCAGGGGGCTGTATTCGCCGGCCAGCGCCATGGCGTTCGGCATCACGGCACCGAGGCCCAGACCCGTGATGAAACGGATCAGCTGCAATTGCTCGATATTCGTTGCCAGCGGCGTGACCAGCATGCACAGCGAAAAGAAGATGGTCGAGCCGATCAGCACGGGACGGCGGCCGAACTTGTCGGCCGTGATGCTGAAGACGAGCGAGCCGACCAGCATGCCCAGCAGGCCCGCGCCAAACACGGGGCCCAGGTTGGCCTTGCTGACATGCCAGTCGGCAATGATGGCCGGTGCCACATAACCCATGGCCTGCACGTCGAAGCCATCCATGATGACGCACAGCCCGCACAGGATCAGCATGCCGATCTGGAAGGAGCCGATCTTGTTGTTATTGATGAGATCGGGAATATCGATCGTCTTGCCTGCCGTGGACATGGTGCCGCTCCTGTTTTTTATGGTGATCGCGCCCTTCCAGCGAGGGACAGGCGCGTGTTTGTCTCAGGCTTCATTACAATCGCTTTTGATTGATTATTCAAACGTTATTTTCGAATGGATTTATCAGGTTTCCTTGTGAATCTTCGGGGAAGCCTGGATGGCCGCCAGGATCACACCGAGCGCCGGGTGCATGATCTTGCGCTCGTTGGAAATGACGTAAAACTGCTCGCGCAGGGAAGAGGCGTCACCGACCAGCACGGCGCCGAATTGTTCCTCGATGTCGGCCGCCAGGCTGGCCGAGGCGAAGAACAGGCCCAGGCCCTTGCGGCCGAAGGCGTTGAGCATGGCGTTGTCCTCGAATTCACCGACCACGTCGGGCCGCACGCCTTGCTGCACCATCCATTCGTCGATGCGCCCGCGCAAGGCATTGTTGCGCGCGGGGAGCAGAAACGGCGCGCCGTGCAGGCTGTGCGGGAAATTCTCGCGGTATTGTTCCGCCAGCGCGGGAATGCCGAACAGTTTCATGGCGCTCTCGCCCCACAGGTGGCTGGAGACGCGCAGGCTGGCGCCGGCTGGCACGGCCCGGTCTGTCAGCACCAGGTCCAGCTTGTGCAGGGCCAGGTCGGCCAGCAAGGATTCGAATTCATCTTCCAGGCAGACGAGCTTGACGGGCTTGTCCAGGCTGCGCGTGGCGTCGAGCATGCGGTAGGCCATCAGTTTCGGCAAGGAATCGGAAATGCCCACCGTCAGGCGCATCTTTTCCGCGTCGGTGTCGGCCAGCGCTTCCTGCATCTGTTCGCCCAGCAAAAAAATCTGGTCCGCATAACCGAGCGCCAGGCGGCCCGCTTCCGTCGGCACCAGACGCCGTCCCTGTGGCTGCAGCAGGGACTTGCCCAGTTCCTTTTCCAGCAGGGCCAGCTGGGTGCTGATGGTTTGCACGGCCAGTCCCAGCCGTTCGGCCGCGCGCGTCACGCCGCCTTCCTTGGCGACGACCCAAAAGAAGTACAAATGGCGGTAATTAAAACCCGTGGTTTTCATCGCGTGATCCTATCTTCTGTTTTTACGAAGTAATACTTCCATTATCTTCCATTTTTAAATGTGTCACATGTCCTTATACTACGTTCCATTGAATTTGGATAAAGGGGAACTATCGATGAAACATTTCAGAGTGTCATTTCTAGTGACATTTATCTGCCTGGGCATTTCCGCCTGGTGGGGTTACACGCACGGTGGCGTGCAGACGATGCTGGCAGCGCTTGGTATCGCGGTGATCCTGGGCGTGATGGAAGTCTCGCTGTCGTTTGACAACGCGGTGGTCAACGCCTCGGTGCTGAAGAACTGGGACAAGTTCTGGCAGGGCCTGTTCCTGGGCGTCGGTATCATCATTGCCGTCTTCGGCATGCGCCTGGTGTTCCCGCTGGTTATCGTGGCGCAAGCGGCTGACCTGGGACTGATGGAAGTGTGGAATCTGGCACTGAGCAATCCGGAGCAGTACTCGATGCACCTGACGAATCACCATGCGGAAGTGGCGGCCTTCGGCGGCATCTTCCTGCTGCTGGTGTTCCTGAACTTCCTGCTTGACTCGGAAAAAGAAACGCACTGGCTGGGCCGTATTGAAGAAAAACTGGGCGCACTGGGCAAAATCTCCTCGATTTCCGTGATGATTGCGCTGGGTACGCTGATGGCCAGTCTGTCGATGATCGAAGAAGGCCAGAAACTGGTGGTGCTGACGGCCGGCCTGTGGGGTATCTTGACCTACGTGGGCGTCGATGTGGTCAGTGGCTTGCTGGAAGGCGATAACGGCGACGGCAACGTGGGCGACATCGTCAAGCGCGGCGGTATTGGCGGCTTCCTGTACCTGGAAGTGCTCGACGCTTCGTTCAGCTTTGACGGCGTGATCGGCGCGTTTGCCATCACCAAGGATGTCGTGATCATCATGCTGGGCCTGGCAATCGGCGCGATGTTCGTGCGGTCGATGACGGTGTTCCTGGTGCGCAAGGGTACGCTCGACGAGTTCGTTTATCTGGAGCACGGCGCGCACTATGCGATCGGTATCCTGGCTGTGATCATGTTGGTCAGCATGAAGTTCCACATTCCCGAGATCTTCACGGGTCTGATCGGGGTGGCCTTCATTCTCGCCTCGCTGTGGTCGTCGATCCGCTACAAGCGCAGGATGGCCCTCGAAGAAGGCCAGACGGAAGCGCTGGAAGCGGTCAAGGCAACAGCAGTGTAAAGAATGCGCGACAAACGCTACACCCGTTTGTCGGCAAGTTGTAGCAAGCGTCGCCGCCGGCCTGGGGAGTCAGGCCGGTGGAGGGCGCCAGGTGTTTGGTCATACACAACCCACATAGGAGAAATACATCATGGCAATCAGTCTGCAAAAAGGCGGCAACGTCAACCTGAGCAAGGAAGCCCCTGGCATTTCGAAGATGATCATCGGCCTGGGCTGGGATGCCCGCGCCACCGATGGCGCCGCGTTCGATATCGACGGTTCCGTCTTCCTGTTGAAGGCCGACGGCAAGGTTCGCGCCGACGTCGACATGATTTTCTACAACAACCTGAAGTCGAGCGACGGCTCCGTCACCCACTCGGGCGACAACACCACCGGCGCCGGCGATGGCGATGATGAAACCGTCATCGTCGACCTGGCCACGGTGCCAGCCGAGATCGACAAGATCGCCGTCTGCGTGACGATACACGATGCCGAAGCGCGCAAGCAAAACTTTGGTATGGTATCGAAGGCGTACGTACGCTGCGTGAATGCCAACGGCAACACGGAAATCGCCCGCTTCGACCTGTCGGAAGACGGTTCGGCGGAAACGGCCATGGTCTTCGGTGAAATCTACCGCAATGGCGCCGATTGGAAATTCAAGGCCATCGGCCAGGGCTACAAGGGCGGTTTAGGTCCTTTGGCTGCCTCGTTCGGCGTCGGCGTATAAGGTAGCCACACCAAACCTACTGCGCGGTGCGCTTTGCGGCCGGCGATGCTCACCGTACTAAAGTACGGTTGCGCTTCTCGGCCACAAATCACATCCGCTCGCTACGGTTTTGTGCGGCACCGTTATTGTGTAGTAAGGGCGGTTTAGCCCGACACCATCATCATCGTCAAGGAAGGAATCGTCAGATGCCAGTTTTCAATATTACCGGGGACGTCGACCCGTTCCTGCATGTGTCGCTTGCCAAGGGCGAGAAGATTTATTGCGAATCCAATGCGATGGTGATGATGGAAACCAATCTTGAGCTGAAAGGCAAGATGACGGGCGGCATAGGCGCCGCGCTGATGCGCACCTTTGCCAACGGGGAATCGTTCTTTCAGCAGCATATCGAGGCCATGCGGGGCGACGGCGATTGTCTGCTGTCACCCACCTTACCCGGCGCGATGCGGGTGCTCGAGGTTGGCGCCCAGCAATACATGATCAGCGACGGCGCCTTCGTGGCAGCCAGTGCCGGCGTGGAATTGAAGGTGCGCACGCAAAGCCTTGGCAATGCGCTGTTTGCCCAGAGCGGTGGTTTTTTCATCACCGAGACGGCAGGCAGCGGCCAGTTGGCGGTGTCCGGTTTTGGCGCGATGTCGATACTGGAAGTGACGCCTGGCAAGGACGTGGTGATCGATAACTCGCATGTCGTGTGCTGGGATAACCGCCTGCAATACGAAATTTCCATGACGACCGGCAGCAGCGGCGGCTTTCTGGGCAATTTGATCAATAGCCAGACCAGCGGCGAAGGCATGGTGCTGAAGTTTTCAGGCACGGGAAAAATCCTCGTGTGCTCGCGCAACCGCGCGGCCTTCCTCGCCTGGACCCAAAGCAAGCCGGCGTAATCAAGCAGTAAAAACTTAACAGGAGCTATGCGTATGTCTGTCAATTTGAGCAAAGGCCAGAAGATTTCTCTGGACAAAGAAGCTGGTACCACCCTGACCCGTATCACCATGGGCCTGGGCTGGGATGCGGCCAAGACCAAGGGTTTCCTCGGTTTCGGTTCGAAGACGGAAGCCGTCGACCTGGATGCGTCGTGCGTCATGTTCGATGAGAACAAGAGCACGTCCGATATCGTCTGGTTCCGCCAGCTGAAAAGCAAGGATGGCAGCGTCAATCACACGGGCGACAACCGCACGGGCGCGGGCGATGGCGACGACGAACAGATCAATGTCGATCTGTCGAAAGTGCCGGCGAACGTGAAAAGCCTCGTCTTCACCGTCAACAGCTTTACTGGCCAGAACTTCTCGCAGGTGGAAAACGCTTATTGCCGCATCTTGAATGCCAGCAATAACCAGGAAGTCGCGCGTTTTAACCTGTCTGTGCAAGGTTCCCACACGGCACAGATCATGGCCAAGCTGTACCGCCATAACGGCGAATGGAAGATGCACGCCATCGGAGAAAACGGCAACGGTCGCACGTTTGACGACTTGATGCCGCAAATCTCCGTGCATCTATAAGGAGCAGTACGCAGCGGGCGGGGGACGGACCGGATACCGGCCCTTGTCCGCTGCTCTATATTGAAGGAGAGTATGTCGTGATGCGATTGCTGATAGCCTTGCTACTTCCGTGTCTCACGTTTTTCATGCTGGGGCGCCCGCTGGCCGGTGCCGCCGCCTTGATCTTGCAGTGCACTGTGATCGGCTGGGCGCCGGCGGCCCTGTGGGCCCTGTACACGGTAAACCAGCATAAAACGGAGCAGGAACTGGAAGGGGCGTTAAGCCGCAGCTACATGCGCAGGCGTAGTCGGTTGATCTAGATCAACCGGGCGCTTGGAATCCTTGCGCTAAAGCCTGCACGAGCGATCGTGCGGGCTTTTTTGTGGGCGCTCACTTCTTGCAGCGTATCGGCACGTTCACGGAATTGCCGTCCGAACTCAGGTTACGGTACTGCAAATCTTCGCTTTCGATGGCAAAGCGGGGCACGGCGTGGACATAGCGCTGCTTGCAGACGGTGTCGTCATTGATCAGCTGGCCCGCCAGCATGTAGTCGCACAGGGCGAAGCGCGACTCCTCGTCGTCGAGGATCAGCACGCGCGCGGCGCTGTACAGGGCCGATTGCAAGACTTCCGGGCTGCAATTTTCCGGGCCCGTCAGCTTCAGATGGGTTTTCGTTTGCGTGGCCAGGCGTTGCAGCTTGACGAGGGCGGCGCGCTCTTCCTTGCGGGCACTGTCGACGTGCACGTCTTCGCTGGCCAGGCGCAGCGCCAGCGAGGCGATCTGGTCGATGGAGATATGCCAGGCAAAGCCTTCCAGCCGCGTGCGGATCTGGCCCGGCAAGGGATCGGCCGCATCGACTTCGCAGCGGTACAGGCCCAGGTGGGGGCGGCACAGCACGGGGATGGCAAAGGCCGAGGTGCGCTTGCCCTTGACGAATTTCTGGCTCAGGTCGCCAAAGCTTTCATGCGTGATGGTATCGAAGCGGGCTTGCCCAAAGCCCATCTTGACGAGGTTTTCCTTGCGCTGGCGCGAAAACAGGGCGTCGACGGCGTCGTAGATATTCTTGTTGAAGATGCGGTCCAGCGGCTGGCGCTCGTCCGACATCTTTTCAAAGACGGCGCTGGAATTGGGCGCGTTGGCGTCGATGGAAATGAGGATGAAGGGCTTGCTGTTCAGGCGTGGCGGCACGACGGCCATGTCGTTGCCGTACAGCTGCGTCAGGGCCACGTCCCACAGGGTTTCCACGCCCAGGTTGTCGGCCGCGCCGCCATCGAACAAATGCACGTACGACGGCGATTCGCGCGACTCGGAACCGAGTTCCGGCACGAAACTGTTTTTCGGGCGGAAGCGCTCGAAGGTGACGGAATCGAACACGCCGGGAAAGGCGGCCGAGGTGGCCACGGCCGTGGCCAGGCGGATGTCCTGGATCGGTGAATGCAGGGTGCTGTAGAAATACTCGTAGGAAAACACCACGCGCTTGCCGCCATCGGTGGCGTCCGTCGCGTTGGCCAGGAAGATGGGGCCGTCGTGCGGCAAGTCCTGGTAGGTTTTCTTGTCGTACAGCACATCGTCCAGCACGTCGGACAGGAACGAGGTGCGCGTTTTGTTCGTCAACAACATCGTCGTCAGGTTGGCCGGTTTCAAGATGGTCTGGCCAAAGAAATCCGTTTTCAGTTTGCTGCGCAGCAAGGGCCAGTCCGTCTGTTTGCCATGCAGCGCATAGTAGCCGCCCGCGATGGCGCCGCCCGAGACGCCGGAGATGGCCGAGGCGCCGCTGACGAGGCCGAACTGCTCCAGCTGCTCCAGCGAGGCGGCCGAGAAATTGGCGGCGCGGCTGCCCCCGCCGGACAGGGCGATGCCGATGAAATGGTCGTTGGGCATCGGGTTCTGGATGCGCGCCTTGGGCGCGTCGATGCGCAGGCGCGGGGTTTCCTGCACGGTAAACGTGCGGTTTTCGACGCCGCGGTTGGGGCGCAGGGCGAGTACCGTGCAGCCGCTCAGCAGCGCCACGAGGATAAATGGGACGAACAAGCGTGGATTCATGCGTGATCTGTGCGTAGTCAGGGGTTGGGATACGGACGGAAACGTGTGCGATTCTAGCAAACTCGGCAACAATCACCTATTCAGCTGGCAGCCGAGCAGGGCCGCGTTGTAGAGCGCGTGCACGAGCATGGGCGCCAGCAGCGCGCCGCTGCGCTCGTAGGCATGGCCCGCGCACAGGCCCAGCACGAAGGCGGGCAGCATGGTGGCCGGTGGATGCATGATGGCAAACAGCGCGGCAGCGAGGCCGATCGCTTGCCAGGCGGGCAGGGAGCGGCGCAAGCCGCCCTGCAGCAAGCCGCGGAAGAGGAATTCCTCGCACAGGGGCGCGGCCAGCACGCCTAGGGCCAACAGCCACAGTCCGTCGCTATTGATCTGCATCAATGTTGAAGCGCTTGGCGGCAACAGGGCCGCATATGCGATGCCGAACAGCGCCGCGGCACAGGCGCCCGCGATTCCCCGGCGCCACGGTTCGCGGCCATGGCCGATGCGCGGCACGCCGGCCGTGCCGGCGCGCCAGTAGACGAGGCGCAGCAGCGCATACGTGAGTGCGCCGGCCGCGCCGAAGGCGATGACCAGCTGTACCAACGGCGCCGCATTGCTACCTTTGAGCAGGATCAAGGCCAGTGTTTGCAAGATGAAAAACAGCATGGCGGCGATCAGGCCGTCCGCCGCCGTTACTCTCGCTGGCGGCGAGGCGGCAGAGTCGAGCAGGTAGGGCAGCGCGTCGCGCGCCTTTTGCCACAGGGCCGCGGTCAGCGCGCACGTGAGCACGACAAACACCATTTGCTGCACCAGGCTGCCGGCGGCCAGGGCGGCAATGTACAGGCCGGTGAGCAGCAAATACAGATACGTATAGATGGGACGCAGCTTTGCCGTCGTTTCGGCGGCCAGCGGATCGCTGGCAAACACGCCCAGCGCCACGGCGATCAGCGCATACAGGGGGATGCCGGCCAGGGCCAGCAGCATCAGGCCCGCCGTCTGCCACGACCAGGCGGGCAGCCAGACCAGCGCCACGCCGAACAGAACCAATGGATACAGCAGGGCCAGCACGGCCCACAGCTGCGCCTTTTGCCGCAGCGCCTGCTCGATGGAGACGGGAAACGTGTACAGCAGCCACAGCGCGCCGCCTTCCTTGTTGAGGGTCTGGAAAGCCGACATCAGCAGCACATAGGTGCCGAGGAAAAAGCCGGTGGAGGCCAGCAGGACGGGATGATCCAGCAGCGCGTGCAGGTCGCGCGCCTGGCCCGTCACCACGGCTTGCCCGCCGAGGATCAGCAAGGGCATCAGCAGGGTTTGCACGAGAAAATTGCGGTCGCGCAAGAGTAACGTCAGCTCGCGCCGCTGGATCGCCGTGCCGAGGCGCGGGCGCCACCGCTGCGTGGGCGATGGCGCCGCTGCCGGCTTGCGCGCCGCTTCGCGTTGGCCCGCGCCCACGACGCCGTGGCGCAACTGGCGGCGCAGCACGGCCATGCCCAGCAGCATCAACAACAGCGTTTGTGCCAGCAGCAGGATAGCGGGCAGCAAGGCGGCCACGCCATCGGCATTGAGCACGCGCACCAGCAGGCCCGGCGGCGTCCAGTGGCTCCAGGCGGGCATGGCGGCCGCCCAGTCATAGGCGAAGCCTCCCATGCCCATGCCGAAGGACATACCCAGATACATGGGAAACAGGCCCGCCAGCGAAATCACCGCCTGCAGGTTGCCCAGCCGGGATGGCGTGAGCGACAGGCGCAAGCCCGTGTCGACGAGGGTGCGCAGCATGGCGGCCAGGGCCAGCAGGACGAGGCTGGCGAGCAGGCCGGATAGTGGTGCAAGCCAGGCCTGGCCCGAGTACCAGGCGATCACGGTCGTACTGGGCCACAGGGCCAGCAAACCGGCCGGATTGACGAGCGTGCGTTCGAGCACGCGCGCCCACAGCAAGGTGCTTTTCTCGGCGGGCAGGGTGACCAGCCATTCCAGGTCCCAGTCCGGTTTCGACAATTCTCCCATGCCCAGCGGCAGCAGGACGCTGACCAGCCACAACAGCGCCAGCTGCAGGGTCAGGCCACCGATCAGCACCGCGCTGAAGGGCTCCGCCATCCATTGCGCGATGACGGGGTCGAGCAGGCCGCTGCCCGTATGCAGGCTGCCGCGCGCTTGGCAGGCGGCGACCTGGTCCAGCAAACAATGCATGTTCAGTACGCTGTGGCGGGCGATGCTGCCGAAGGACAACAGCATGGGCAGCAAGAGCAGCGCGCCCAGCAGCCAGCGTCCGCCGCGCTTGCCAGGCGTGGCGGGGCGGCTATTACTGTTTTTCTTGAAGGAAAAGCCCCGGCCGCTCACGTTGAGCAGGCGCTGCAGGCGCAAGCGGGTCAGCAGCCAGACGGCGCGCCAGGCAGTGGGCGGCGCCGCTGTCATGTGGTTTCATCGGTGAGTTGCAAGAAGAGCTCTTCCAGGCTGCCATCGCTGGACAGTTGCTGGCGGATATCGTCCAGGCTGCCTGTGGCCACCAGAGCGCCACGGTGGATGATGGCGACCCGGCTGCACAGCTTTTGCGCCATGTCGAGCAAATGCGTGGACACAAAGATCGTGGTGCCGGCGGCGGCGCGGCGCAGCAGGCGTTCCTGCACGTCGCGCGAAGCTCGCGGGTCGAGGCCGTTGATCGGTTCATCGAGGATCAGCACGGCCGGATCGTGGATCAGCGCGCACGCCAGCCCCAGTTTCTTCTTCATGCCCAGCGAGTAATTGACGGCGAAATCCTCGCTCGCCTCGTCCAGGCCGAATTCCGTCAGCAGGCGAGCGGCGCGGGCGGCCGCTTCCGTGCGCGAAAAACCATGCATTTCGGCCACGAATTGCAGGATTTCACGACCCCGCAAATAGTCGTAAAAGATGGGGGTGTCGGGCAGGTAGCCCACCTTGCGCTTGACGGCGGCGCCATCGCGCTGGCAATCGAGGCCATCGACCAGCACGCGGCCGGCGCTGGGCACGAGGATGCCCATCAGCATGCGGATGGTGGTGGTCTTGCCGGCCCCGTTCGGGCCCAGGAAGCCGAAGACTTCACCTTTTCCCACTTGCAAGGTCAGCGGCTTGACGGCCTCGAACGTGCCGTACTGTTTGGACAAACCTTCGAAGGCAATCATCGTGCATCCCAAAAAAGATAGCGTGCAGGATGATAGCCGGATATAGCGCCGCCAGAGCGCTACTGGGTGGCGTAACTTAGTGGCTTAACTTAATGTCGCAACATCACGCCGATGGCAATGCAGGCCAGGATCGCCAGGCTCATGGCGATGCCGTAGGCTGCCATCAATAACAGCCAGCGGCAGACGGTGGCGAGTTTGCCGCTTCGATACACGCGCCACATGGCCCAGGGCAGATAGGCCAGCAGCCAGGCGCCGAGTACGAGGCGGACAATGTTGACGGGGATCAAGGTCATCAGCGCCATCGTGATGAAGGCGAAGGCATTCGTATGCAGGGCGAACAGGAAATGTTCGCCATAGCGCCGTCCGCTGCCCAGGTAGAGAATTTTCAGGAACAGGGCGAACAGCGGCATCAGGCAAAACATGGCGTACGGCGCGTAATGGTAAAAGCTGTCCACCACGAGTTTTTGTTTCTCCGCCGTGGGCAGTTGCTCAAAGTCTTGCCATTGCTGCGGCAGGGTGGGTGTCTGGCCCAGAATGCTGAGCTGCATGGGCGAGGTCGTATTTTCCGGAATGTGACGGGGGCCGTGGGCGCTCACCTGGGCTGGCTGATCGTGGACGGTGAGGAACATGTCGGGGCTGCTGAATTTGAGGATGGCAAAGAACAGGATGCTGAAGGTCAGGTAGACGCGCAGCGGCTCCACGTAACGCACGCGGCGCCCCGCGATGTATTCATTGCTCAGTGCACCCGGACGGAACAGCAGCAGGGCCAGGGTACGCCAGAGCTTGCCTTCGAGCGCCACATAATGGGCGACAAATTCATGCAGGAATTCGCGCGCGCTCGGTACGTGCAGGGTCGTTGCCTGGCCGCAGGCACTGCAGAAGTTGCCTGGCGCATCGGTATTGCAGTTATGGCAGGTGCTGGCGGGACTCGTGCTGGATGACACTGTTTTCAAGATGAACTCTTTCCATGGCCAAAAAATGATCGCTCAAGGGCGTAGCCTATGATGAAGGAAAAGAATGGTAAAAGCACATTTTTTCTCTGTGTAGTTGCTTTCGAGATACAAAATGCCTGCGCCGTTCAGGCGCCAGCAAAGGCGGCCAGCAGGCGCCGTTCGCCAGCGGGCGTGAGGCGCAGGGCGCGGCTGTCGAGTTCGCGCTCGGCCCAGCGCTGGCGCAGGGCCAGTTGCAGGATGGCGGCCCCCAACGCACCGCCCAGGTGAGCGCGTCGCTCGCTCCAGTCCAGGCAGGCACAGGCGAAGCGGCGGCGCTGGCGCTGCAATTGCGGCACGTCGATGCCCAGGGTCGCCATGCCGGCCGTGCCCGCTTCCGACAGGCAATACTCACCTTCGCCGCCATCGTCCAGCAGCCAGCCTTGCGCGTGCAACTGGTCGTGCAGGGTGACGGCAACACTGCCGGCCATGTGGTCGTAGCAGGTGCGCGCATGGCGCAGGCGGTCGGGCGTGGTGGGGGTAAAGGGCGTTGCCGCCACACCGGCCACCACCAGCAGTGCTTCCAGCGCCCGGCCCACCTCGGCGTTGGCCAGGCGGTAATAGCGATGCTTGCCTTGCGCCAGCATCGACAGCAAGCCATCCTCGCGCAAGCGCGCCAGATGGGCGCTGGCCGTCGAGGCGCCTACCTCGGCCAAGGTCGCCAATTCCGTGGCCGTGCGCGCATGGCCATCGAGCAGGCTGCACAGCATGCGCGCGCGCGCCGGTTCGGCGATGGCGCCGGCCAGTTGCGCCAGGCCCATGTCGGCCGAGCGATGTTGAGGGCTGTCATCCATGATTCGTCCGTGGGCGAAGTGTTGTGGTGGAAGGGCCAGCATACTCGTGTCCCTACCTCACTGCAATGGAATGCGCATGCCGCCCACCGACTTTGTTATCGACCCCGCCGATCCTTTCTCTGCCGTCATCCACGCGGCGCCGTATGATTACTATCGCCGCCTGGCGGATGGCCCGCCGCTGCGTTTCGAGGCGTCGCTCGACTGCTGGCTGGCGACGGGCGCGGCCGGCGTGCAAGCCGTGCTGGCGCATCCCGCCTGCCGCGTGCGGCCGCCGGACCTGGCCGTGCCGCACAACCTGGCGGGCATGCCGTGCGGCGCGATTTTTGCCGAGCTGGTGCGCATGAATGAGGGCGAACGGCATGCGGTGCCGAAGCAAGTGCTGGCGCGCGCGCTGGGCCAGGTGGACCTGGGGCGCCTGCAGGAACAGGTCGCACGTCTTGCCGGCGACCGCGTGCCCGCCAGCGCCGACCAGCTGAACGATGCAATTTTTCAACTGCCCCTGTTCGCCATGGCCGACTTGCTGGGCTTTGCGCCAGCGCAATGGCCGGCGCTGGCCGGCTGGACGCGCGCTTTTGTCGCCTGTTTGTCGCCGTTGAGCAATGCTGGCCAACTGGCTGGCGCGCAAGTGGCGGCCGATGCCTTGCTGCAAGCTTTTACCGCTTTGCTGCGCGAGGGCAGCGCGAGGCCCGGTAGCCTGCTGGCCAGTATCGTGACAGAGGCCGATGCCATGGGGAGCGGCATGCTGGCCAATCTCGTGGGCTTGCTGTCGCAGACCTGCGACGCCACGGCCGGCTTGCTGGGCAATGCCATCGCGGCCTTGCGCGCGCAGCCTGACTTGCTGCCGTCACTGCGCGCCGCACCCCAGCGATGGCCGGCCATGTTGCGTGAAGTCAGCCAGCGCGATCCCGCCATCCACAACACGCGCCGCTACACGGCCGATGCCGTGGAATTGCATGGCGTGCGCGTGCCGGCCGGGCAGATGATCGTCGTCGTGCTGGCCAGCGCCTGCGATGCGGAGTTCGGCTTTGGCCATGGCCGCCACGGTTGTCCAGGCCAGTCCATCGCGCTGACCATCGCCACGGCGTGCCTGCAGGCGTGGACCGATGCATTGGAAGGCATGCCGCTGAGGTGGGAATATCTGCCGTCGCTGAACGCCCGCATCCCCGTGTTTATGGAAGGGACCAGTGCATGATTGCCGTGATTTTCGAAGTCTGGCCCAGCGCCGAGGGGCGCCAGCAATATCTTGACCTGGCGGCCGCGCTGCGGCCCTTGCTCGACGAAGTGGACGGTTTCATTTCCATCGAGCGCTTCAGCAGCCTGAGCGAGCCAGGCAAATTGCTGTCGCTATCCTTCTTTCGCGACGAGGCGGCGCTGGCGCAGTGGCGGCAACTGGAAGCGCACCGCGTGGCCCAATCGGCCGGCCGGCACGGCGTGTTTGACGATTACCGGCTGCGCATCGCCGCCGTCGTGCGCGATTACGGCATGCTGGAGCGGCAACAGGCGCCGGCCGACAGCCGCCAGCGCCACGGCGTTAGCGGGGCAGCGCGCCCTGCGTGATTTTCACTTTGACCCGGTAAGTGGGCTCGGCCGCATTCAGGGCCGGCGGCGTGGCCGGGTCGACGTCGAGCAAAGTAAACGTCAGGTGGTTGACGGTGACGGAACTGGCGGCACCGGGCATGGAATCGGACAATACGATGTCGGCGGCGCCCGCACTGTTGAGCAAACTGAAACTGTAGCTGACGTAGCCTTTCCACACGCACACGGCGCCCTTGCGGCAGCGGCTGTCGTTGACGCGCTCCAGTTTCAGAGTGTCGGTGGCCGTGATGGCCACCTGTTCGCCTGGCGACAGCACGTGGGTGACGCTGCGCGGCGTGTTTTCCGCGTCGCCGGCGCTGCCGGCCGCGCCGCAGCCAGCCAGCATGGCCAGGCAAGCGATGAGCAGGGGCAGCAGCACGGTACGGTAAGAGCGGTTCAGAGTAGACATGGTTTTCCTTTCAGGTGGAGCGTCCCCGGCGTGCTTGTTCACGCGGAGGATAAAAATGATAGTAACAAAATGATATTTTTCCGGCGCACTATTGGCGTGCTGCCGATGAATTGATGCGCCGGCCACGCGGCGCGCCGATTACTGCGTAGAATGGCTGTTTTGAAAATCAGGAAACAACCATGAAAAAAACTGCCCTGGCGAAAAGCGATGCCAAGAAACTGATGGGAAAGATGAATGTTCCCGGCGCCGGTGCATTCGGTAAGGAAGCGGTGGTCGTCGACCGCCGCGAGCAGCGCAAGCGCGATCAGGCCCTGGGCCTGGTGCCATTCGCCGTCAAATTGAACAGCGATCTGGTCTTGCAATTGCAGACCCTGGCCAAGGAACGCGACGCGGATCTGAATGAATTGGTCGCCGAGCTGATCACCAAGGGCTTGGCTGCAGCGTAAGGGCTGACAATGTTTATCTGTTGATAAATATCATTTATAAAACTAAAAGGCGCCTTGCGGCGCCTTTTGCATTGCGGCATTGCTTTCGATTACACCCAGGCGGCCAGCGCGCCCTTCATTTTTTTCAGCGCCGCCACTTCGATCTGGCGGATGCGCTCGGCCGATACGCCGAACTCTTCTGCCAGCGCGTGCAGGGTGGCGCCGGAACCGTCGTCGTTGGCCAGCCAGCGCGCTTCGATGATGCGGCGCGAACGGGCGTCGAGCTTGCTCAAAGCCGTTTCCAGGCCTTCCGATTGCAAACGCGTCACTTGTTCCGCTTCCAGCACCTTGGTCGGTTCGCTTTGCTCCGACGACAGGTAGGCAATCGGCGAAAACTTGTCATCTTCATCGTCAGTCGGCGATTCCAGCGCAATGTCGCGGCCGCTCAAACGCGTTTCCATCTCGATCACTTCTTCGCGTTTCACGTCGAGCAGCTTGGCCAGCGCATCGATCTGCTTTGGCGTCATCGCATCGAGGCCCGTCTTGTGGCTGCGCAGATTGAAGAACAGCTTGCGCTGTGCTTTCGTCGTCGCGACCTTGACCAGGCGCCAGTTTTTCAGGATGTACTCATGCATCTCGGCTTTCACCCAGTGCATGGCGTACGACACCAGGCGCACGCCCTGGTCCGGATCGAAACGTTTCACGGCTTTCATCAAGCCGATATTGCCTTCCTGAATCAGGTCGGCGTGCGGCAAGCCATAGCCCAGATAGCCGCGGGCAATCGAGACCACCAGGCGCAGGTGCGACAGCACCAGTTCTTGCGCGGCGGCCAGGTCATTTTTTTCGCGCAGGCGTGTCGCCAGCGAAATTTCTTCGTCGTGGGTCAACATGGGCAGGCGGTTCACGGCCGAAATATAGGCGTCGATATTACCCAGATTGCCAGTGAACCCGAGGCCCAGCGCATTACTTTTGGTCGGAACCAATGCGGACGTTGCGGACATCATAGTCATGTTTTCTCCCTCGTAGTCTTGCTTTGTTCCAGTTGGCCACGTCACGCGACGTGGTCCGTTTGTCTGTTCGGTTTTGCGTATTCGGTCTTGCACTTTGCAGATCGCGACACCATCTTCATCTGGCGTCCTTGGCGGTTCTGCTGTTGGTATGTGCCTATATTAGCACTCTCTGCTTGAGAGTGCCAATCAGCACATTTAATCGTCCTGATAGCCTAAATACTATGGCGAATGAATGCTTGATATCTATGTCTGTACATCGCGCGATAGCGCTTCACGACAACAGGGCTAGTCTACGGCCTCTGGCTGAAGCGAGCCTTAAGAATACTTGCTTAATATCAAGATGACAGCAATACGGGGGCGCATGGCGGCGCCGGAGCGCCGCCATGGAAAGGAAGGTCAGTTCAGGCGCGCCAGGTGGCGCTGCACGCAGAGGAAGGCGCCGATCAGGCCCAGGCCGGCGCTGACGGCCAGCAAGCCGGCCATCGGCAGCGGCGCCAGCGGCACCAGCTGGAATTCGGATGCGTACAGGCGGGCAAACTCGGCAATCGCCGTATTCAGCGGTTGCATGGCCAGCGCCACGGCGCCCAGGGCCAGCGCGCCGGCGCACAGGCCCAGCAGGGCGCCCGTGTAATAGAAGGGGCGGTGGATGAAGGTGTCCGTGGCGCCGATCAATTTCGAGATGCTGATTTCATCGCGTTGCTGCATCACTTGCAGGCGGATGGTATTGAAGACAACAGCGATCACGGCCACGCCCAGGGTAATGGCCAGCAACAGCAGCACCAGGCGCAGCACGCCCAGCAGGGCCGCCAGGCGCTTGACCCAGGCCGAATCGACTTGCGCCGATTCCACGCCTGGCAAGTGGCGCAACTGTTCCGCCACGGCATCGACATCCTGCGCTTCGCTGGCGCTGCTGAAGGCGTCAAGTTTCAGCACATAGCTGTCGGGCAAGGGATTGTCGCCCAGGGTGCTCAGTACATCTGCCAGGCCATTTTTATTTTTCAGGGTGTCGAGCGCCTGTTCGCGCGCGATGAAGACGATCTTCGCCTTTTGCTCGCCGACGATCTTGCGCATGGAACTGGCCAGGGCCACGGCTTGCTCGCGCGGCGTGTCGATCTTCAGGAAGACGCTGATTTCCGGGTCGACGGACATCTGTTCCGACATGGGGCGGACATTGTCGAGCATGGTCAAGCCGGCGAATGGCAGTGACAGGGCGATGGCGACGACGACGACGTTCAAGAGAAAGCCGCCCGGCGACTTGCGCAAGTGAATCAGCGCCGAACCGAGGGCGAAGCGGTGTTGACGGAACCAGCCTCTCATGCCTGTTCTCCTTCGCCGTCATCCAGGCCGGGCGCGAAATCGGGATCGGGCGGGGCGAAGACGGGCGCCTGCGTGGCCTTGTCGATGGCCACCAGCTGGCCGTTTTTCAGGTGGATCACGCGGGCGGCCGCGTCGAGCATCTGTTCGTCATGGCTGGAAATGAGGCAGGTCACGCCCACGGAGTGGAATGCTTTCAGGGCGTCGAGCACCTTGTTGGCGCTGGCGCGGTCCAGGTTGGCCGTCGGTTCGTCGGCCAGGATGATTTGCGGCCGGTTGACGATGGCGCGCGCGATCGACACGCGCTGCTGCTCGCCGCCCGACAGCGACAGGGGGCGCGCCATGGCGCGGTCCAGCAGTCCCACCTTGTCGAGCGCGGCGCGCGCGCGCTGTTCCGCGGCCGCCTTGTGGGCGCCGACGACGAGCAGCGGCAGCATGACGTTGGCCAGGATGGAGCGGTCGTTGAGCAGCTTTTGCTGCTGGAAGATCAGGCCCATGTTGCGGCGCAGGAAGGGCACGCCGGCCGGCTTGATCTTCGCCATGTCCTGGCCATTGACGATCAGCTTGCCCGATGTGGGGCGTTCCATGGCGGCGATCATTTTCAGCAAGGTGGATTTGCCGGCGCCGGACGGGCCGGCCAGAAACACCAGCTCGCCCTTGGCAATACTGAGCGAAATGTCGCTGAGCGCCACGGCATCGGGGGAGTATTGCTTGGAGACGTGCTGAAATTCAATCATGTATAGGCTTATCCGAGCAGCGCTTCGACAAATTCGGCAGCCACGAAAGGCTGCAAGTCTTCAATTTTCTCACCGATGCCGATGAAATACACGGGCACAGGGCGTACGCGGGCAATCGCCGCCAGCACGCCGCCCTTGGCGGTGCCGTCCAGCTTGGTGATCACCAGGCCGCTCAATTGCAGGGCATCATCAAACGCTTTCACTTGCGTGAGGGCATTCTGGCCCGTGTTGCCGTCGATGACGAGCAGGGTTTCATGCGGCGCGCCCTCCATGCCCTTGCCGATCACGCGCTTGATTTTCTTCAATTCTTCCATCAGGTGCAACTGCGTCGGCAAGCGGCCCGCCGTGTCGACCATCACCACGTCGATGCCGCGCGCTTTCGCCGATTGCACGGAGTCGTAGGCCACGGCGGCCGGGTCGCCCGATTCCTGCGAAATCACGGTGACGTTGTTGCGCTCGCCCCAGACCATCAGCTGCTCGCGCGCGGCGGCGCGGAAGGTGTCGCCCGCAGCCAGCAGCACGGACTGGTTGTTCGACTGCATGTGCTTGGCCAGCTTGCCGATGGTGGTGGTCTTGCCGGCGCCATTCACGCCGGAAATCATCATCACCAGCGGTTTGTGGCGGCCCAGCTCGAAGCGCTTTTCCAGCGGCGAGAGCAGGTCGATCAGCAGCACTTTCAGGGCGGCCTTGACGGCGGCCGCGTCGAGCAGCTTGTCTTCCTTGACCTTCTTCTTCAGTTCCGTGAGCAGGAATTCCGTGGCGTCGATGCCGGCGTCGGACATCAGCAGCGCCGCTTCCAGCTCTTCGTACAGGGCGTCGTCGATCTTCGCGCCGACGAACAGCACGGACAAAGTGTTCGAGGTTTTCGACAGGCCCGCCTTCAGGCGCGTCATCCACGATTTTTTCTCGGGTTCGGCGGCCACGATCACGGGCACGAGCTCGGCCGGCGCGCCGCTCAGGGGCGTAGCGACAGGCTGCGGTACAGGCGGCGTGGCGGCGGGAAGGACGAGGGGCTCGGCTGGTGCAGCCTCGGGAGCGATGGGTTTTTTCTTGAAGAAACTAAACATGGATGTGTGGTGGCGGGTGCTGACCTAAGGCCCGGCGGCGCCGGACACTGTGTTACGGGCTATTCTACCAGAGCGCGCCCGGCCCTTCATGCTTTACTGTTCGATTGGCAACATTGCGCCGCTATCCACGAAGATCGCCGCAGTTGCCGCGCTTTCCAGTCGGATCAATGGGTTTGCAGGGCCTGCGCCTGGTGGCGGCGACGCCAGTCGGCGATGCTTTCGTCGACTTGCCGCAAGTCCAGCACATGCAAAAAGGGCGGCGGCTGCCTGGTCAGCACGGGACTGCGTCCGCCAGCCCACAATTCCATGCTTGGAGGCAAGCTTGCATGCAGCTGCTGCAGGCTGTCGCGCGTCTGCCTTTGCTTGCTGGCGCTGGAAAACGATAGCGCGACGATATCGGCCCGCTGCGCGCGGGCGGCCGCGACGATGTCCGTCAGCGGTGTTTCCACGCCCAGCGACATGCAATGGGCGCCGGCCGCCGCACACAGGGCTTCGGCCATCAGCAGCCCCAGGCCGTGACGCTCCTGCGGCAAGGTGCTGAGGACGATGCGCGGTGAGCGCATGGATGGGCTGCTTGCTTGCGGCAGGGAAAAGATGGCGTGGCGCATCACCGTTTGCAAGGTTTCGCTATACAGGTGCTCTTCATACACGGCCAGTTCGCCGCAAGCCCACGCTTCGCCCACCATGCCGGTGAGGGGAGCGATCACGTCGATGGTGAACGCTTTCAGGCCCAGCACGGCCAGCGCCTGGCGCAGGGCGTCGCCCAGTTCCGCCATCTGGTGGCTACGGCACAGGGCCAGGTAATGTTCGAGCTGGGGGGCCGGCGTGGATGGCGCCGCGCTGCCGGCGCTGGCCAGCTGCTGCAGTTGCGCGGTGCTGTGCTGCATGATTTTTCCCGGACGAAATCCGAGATCCAGCAGGCGCTTGACCATGCGCAACTTTTGTACCTGCTCGGCCGGGTAGCTGCGCTCGCCAAAGGCGTCGCGCCGTGGCTGGGGAAAGTCGTAGCGGCGCTCCCACACGCGCAAGGTTTCCTTGGCCAGCCCGGTGTCGCGTTCGACATCGCTGATGCTGAAGGCGGAAGTAGGTTGCAGGTCAGTATCCATACCAGGGGGCTTGCTCGCATGCCAAAAGAACGTGGAGTGCATTTTACGCCTTCCGCTGCCCCATACCAAATAGCTGAATCCGATTAGAAATTGCCGGCGTATAAGTTTTTGAACGGCTGAGGGCGCTCATTGACACAAATCAAGATTTCATCGATTATCCATGAGGATCTATTTGTCCAGGACAAACCAAATACAGGTGCATTCATGAAAATTGCCGTCGTCGGAGCAGGAATCGCAGGTCTGTCGTGTGCCTATCGCCTGGCGCAGGCCGGCCAGGACGTCACCTTGTACGAGGCGGGCGATTATTTTGGCGGCCACAGCCATACGGTCGATGTGACGCTCGATGGCGTCACGCATGGCGTCGACACGGGTTTTCTCGTGTTCAATCACGCCACGTATCCGAACCTGGTGCAACTGTTTGACGAACTTGGCGTCGAGGCGGCCGACAGCGACATGTCGTTTTCCGTGAAGATGCCTTTGGGCAGGGCGTCCGATGCCCGCGTGCTGGAATGGGCCGGCGCCAACCTGGATACCGTGTTTGCCCAGCGCAGCAATCTGCTGCGCCCGGCCTTCCTGCGCATGTTGCGCGATATTCTGCGTTTCAACCGCCAGGCCAGCGCCCTGGCCACGGCCAGCGTGCCGGCGCCGGCCCTGTCGCTGGGCGAGTTTCTCGACCTGCACGGCTATGGCGACGAATTCCGGCACTGGTATCTGCTGCCGATGGCCGCCTGCATCTGGTCATGCCCGGCGCGCCAGATGCTGGCCTTTCCGCTGGCTACTTTCATCCGTTTCTGCCACAACCATGGCTTGCTGCAAGTGAGCGACCGGCCGCAATGGCGCACGGTGCGCGGCGGCTCGCGCGTGTACGTGAAAAAACTGCTGGCGGGCATCCCGCAGCAGCGCCTGGCGTGCCCCGTGCTGGCCGTGCGCCGCCAGGCCCACGGCGGCGCGCGCATGGTCGAGCTGCAGACGGCCGCCGGCGTCGAGCATGTCGATCATGTCGTGCTCGCTTGCCACAGTGACCAGTCGCTGGCCCTGCTGGGAGATATCCGCGACGACGAGCGCGCCGTGCTCGAAGCCGTGCGCTACCAGCCGAATCGCGCTGTGCTGCATACGGATGCGTCTTGCCTGCCGCAGCGCCGCCGTGCCTGGTCCGCCTGGAATTATCAGGGCCGGCCGGCCGCGCACGGCGAGGCGCCGCAAGTGTGCGTGCATTATCTGCTGAACCAGCTGCAACCCTTGCCCTTCAGCACGCCCGTCATCGTTTCGCTCAATCCGCTCGACGAGCCCGCTCCGGCCAGCATCATCGACGAGTTTTCGTATGCCCACCCCGTGTTCGATGGCGCGGCCATTGCCGCCCAGGTGCGCCTGGCCGGTTTCCAGGGCGCGCAGCACACGTGGTTCGCGGGCGCCTGGACGGGATATGGTTTCCATGAAGACGGCTTGAAGTCGGGCCTGGCGGTGGCCGAAGCGCTGAACAGCATGGCGGCGGCGGAGCTCGGCCATGCCGCGTGATCCTACCCAGCCATCCCAGCCGCAGCCCCAGCTGTGCCTGGGACTGGTGCGCCATGCGCGCTTGCGTCCGCGCGCGCATGCTTTTAGTTATGGCATGTTTTATCTGCGCCTGCCCCTGCGCAGCCTGGGCGCGCACGATTTTCCTGCCAGGTTGATTTCGCGCAACGGCGCCAATGTGCTGTCCTTCCGCGACAGCGACCATGGCGATGGCGCGACGCCGCTGCTGGACTGGATCGACGGCTTGCTGCGCCAGCATGGCGTGTCGGACGCGGGCGGCGAAATTTGGCTGCAAACCATGCCGCGCATGTTCGGCTATGTCTTCAATCCCGTCAGTTTCTGGTTTTGCCACCGCCCGGATGGCGCGCTGCGCGCCGTGGTCTGCGATGTGCGCAATACCTTCGGCGAGCGCCATCTGTACCTGCTCGAACAGGGCGGCGCCATCACCTATGGCAGCGAACTGGTCGCCCAGAAGATTTTCCACGTGTCGCCATTTTGCAAGGTGGAGGGCCGGTACCGCTTCCGTTTCCTGCGCAATGGCGAACAGGGCGATGAGCGCCACCTGGCCAGAGTCGACTACGACGACCTCGACGGTCCGCTGCTACAGACGAGTTTATCCGGCACGGCCCAGCCGCTGCGCGATGGCGCCATCGCCTGGGCTTTGTTGCGCTATCCCCTGATGACGTTAGGCGTGATGGCGCGCATTCATTGGCAAGCCTTGCGCCTGTGGCTGCGCCGCGTGCCGTTTTTCAGCAAACCCCTTCCCCCACAAGAAAAGGTGTCCCGATGAGCTCCGATTCCCTGCCGACCGGCCTGCATGCGCGCAGCAGTTCCCCTCCCTTGCATGGGCATGCGCACCTGGACATGCCCGCCGCCGGGCGCATGATTGTGCGCCTGCTGGAAAAATTGCAATATGGCGCCCTGCGCCTGCGCACGCCTGACGGCAGCATCTTGCTGTACGGCGACGGCAGCCACCCCGTCACCCTGGACTTGCATAACTGGCGCCTGTGTGCGGCCGTGCTGCGCTCGGGTGACATTGGCTTTGCGGAAACGTTTATCGCCGGCGACTGGCGCACGGACAATTTGCCGGGCTTGATCGAGCTGATGATACGCAACCGCGCGCACATCGAATCGCTGATCTACGGTAACTGGTGGGGCAACCTGGTCTACAAGGTTCGGCATTTGCTCAATCGCAATTCGCGCGCCGGCAGCAAGAAGAATATCCACGCCCATTACGACATCGGCAATGCCTTTTATCAGCTGTGGCTGGACCCGTCGATGACGTATTCGAGCGCGCTGTTCACCGAAGGCGCCAGCCTGGAACAGGCGCAAGTGGCCAAGTACCGCCGTATTGCGGATCAGCTGCAGCTGCAGCCGGGCCAGCGCGTGCTGGAAATCGGCTGCGGCTGGGGCGGCTTTGCGGAAACGGCGGCGCACAGCTACGGCGCGCACGTGACGGGCCTGACCTTGTCGACCGAACAGCTCGCCTATGCGCGCCAGCGCCTGCAGGACGCGGGGCTGGCAGGGCAGGCCGATCTGCAGCTGTGCGATTACCGCGACAGCGCCGGCCAGTACGACGCCATCGCCTCGATCGAGATGTTCGAAGCCGTGGGGCAAAGCTACTGGCCCGGCTATTTCGAATGCGTGGCGCGCAACCTGAAGCAGGGCGGACGCGCTTGCATCCAGACCATCGTCATCGCCGATGACTTGTTCGAGCGTTACAGCAAGAGCACGGATTTCATTCAACAGTACATTTTTCCGGGCGGCATGTTGCCGTCGCCGGCCGAGTTTCGCCGCGCCGCCGAAGCGCAGGGTTTGCGCGTGGAAGACGCCTTCAGCTTCGGCCTCGATTACGCGGAAACCTTGCGCCAGTGGCGCGCCAGCTTCCTGGCCCAGCGCACGGCGCTGGAAAAGCAGGGTTTCGATGGCCGTTTCCTGCTGACCTGGGAATTTTACCTCGCGTATTGCGAGGCCGCCTTTCAGGCGCACAACACAGATGTGATGCAATTTACCCTGATCAAGGACTGACCATGCGCCGCCTGCTTGCCACTGTTGTGCTGTCCTTGACCATGTTGGGCGCTGCGGCCGCGCCGCCTGCCTTTGTCGCTGCCGACGTGCCCGAAGCCCGCCTGGCGGGTGAGGGCGACTACACGTGGTTCGGCATGCGTATTTATCGGGCGCAACTGTGGGTGGGCCCGCAAGGCTACCAGGGCGCGGCATCGGCAACCGCGCCGTTTGTACTGGAACTGCGCTACGCGCGTTCGCTCGACGGCAGGAAAATCGCCGAAGCCAGTTATGAACAGATGCAGAAAATCGGCGCCGGCACGGAAGCACAGCGGCTGGCGTGGCTGGCTACCATGCAGCGTATCTTTCCTGACGTCAAGGAAGACCAGCGCATCGCGGGCGCCTACCGTGCTGGCATCGCGCCCGGCGTGCGCTTTTATCTCGATGGCAAGGTACTGGCCGACGTGAACGATGGCGACTTCGCGCGCGCCTTCTTTGCCATCTGGCTGTCGCCGTCGAGCACGGCGCCGAAGCTGCGCGCAGCCTTGCTGCAAAGTGCGGCACCACTGCCATGAACGCCGGGGCCAGCGCGTTGAGCTTGCCTGCCTTGTTCAGCTATGGCCTGTTCGGCTTGCCGCTGGCCATGCTGGCGCTGCCCATCTATATATATGTTGCGCCGTTTTATGCGCAGCGCAGCAGTCTTGATTTGGCGCAGATCGGCGCCGTGCTTCTGGCGGCCCGCATCGCCGCCGCCTTCATCGATCCTGTCCTCGGCGCCTGGATGGCGCGTGACGGGCGCAGCTATGCCGTGCTGGTCGCCGTCTCGCTGCCCTTGCTGCTGCTGGGCTTTGGCGCCCTGTTCCATCCGCCGTCCATGCAGCAAGCGGCCACCCTGGCCTGGTTCCTGGCCGCCTTGTTGCTCGTCTACGCCGCCTATGGCCTGGCCGGCATCGCGCACCAGAGCTGGGGCGCGGCCCTGACCCAGGCGCGCGGGCAGCGGGCGCGCGTGGCGGCCATGCGCGAAGGCTGCGGCTTGCTGGGCGTGATCCTGGCTGCGGGGCTGACGTCCGTGCTCGGCTATGACGGTCTGTCGCTGGCCTTTGCCGTCTGCCTGCTGGCGGCGGGCGCTCTGCTGCTGGCGCGCGCGCCGCGTCCGGTTTTACGCCAAGGCACGGAGGCGCTGCCCGCCGGCGCCTGGCGCCTGCCATTTCGCCAGTGCGCGTTTCGCTGGCTGTTCGCCGTCCTGCTCGTCAATGGCGTGGCGGCCGCCATTCCCGCCACCCTGTTCCTGTTCTTTGCCACCGACTACTTGCGCCTGGGCCAATACGCGGGGCCGTTCCTGATCGTCTATTTTTGCGCGGCGGCCGCCTCGATGCCCGTGTGGGTGGCCCTGGCGCGCCGCTTTGGCGAGGCGCGTGCCTGGGGTGGCGCCATGCTGCTGGCCGCGACCGTGTTTGTCTGGGCGTACGGCCTGGGCGCGGGCGCGGCCTGGGGTTTTGCCGCGATCTGCCTGCTGTCGGGCCTGGCGCTGGGCGCCGACCTGGCCTTGCCGCCGGCCCTGCTGGCAGGGCTGATCGGCGCGGCAGGTCATGGCGGGCGGCATGAAGCCGCGTATTTTGGCTGGTGGAACTGGGGCGTGCAGATGAGCCTGGCGCTGGCGGCCGGCATCGCCTTGCCCCTGCTGGCCTGGCTCGGCTATGTGCCGGGCGGCAGCGGCGGCTTGCCGGCCCTGTCCGCCGCCTACGCCTTGCTGCCCTGTGTTTTGAAACTGCTGGCGGCGTTATTGCTGTGGCGCGCGCCCCTGCAACATATATATAGTGACCACCTGGAGAATCGCGCATGCGTTTCATGACCTATTGCCAACGTTGCTTGCCGCTGGCGGCCTTGTTGCTGGCGCTGGCCGCCTGTTCCACGCCGCCCACGCCGGCCACGTACGCGCAGGAATTGCCCGTACTGGACTTGCAACAGTACTTCAATGGCACGCTCGATGCCCACGGCATTTTCCAGGACCGCTCCGGCAAGGTGGTCAAGCGCTTCACGGTCGTGATGCGGGCCAGCTGGGTCGGCGATATTGGCACCCTGGACGAGGATTTCACGTATGCGGACGGCAGCAAACAACGGCGCGTGTGGACCTTGCGCAAGACGGCGCCCGGGCGCTTCATCGGCACGGCGCCCGACGTGATCGGGGAAGCCGTCGGCGAAGTGGCCGGCAATGCGCTGCGCTGGCAATACGTGCTGGCCTTGCCCGTCGATGGCACGGTCTACCACGTCGACTTCGAGGACTGGATGTTCCTGATGGATGACAAGGTCATGCTCAACCGCGCCGCCATGAGCAAGTTCGGCTTCAGCCTGGGCTCCGTCACCTTGTCGTTCAGCAAGCGTCCGCAGGCGGTCCCATGAACCGCAAGATCACCAGCTGGGCCGGCAAGCGCGTGTGGATCATCGGCGCGTCCAGCGGCATTGGCGCCGCGTGCGCCACCTTGCTGCTGGAGCAGGGCGCCAGCGTAGCCTTGTCTGCCCGCCACCGCGCCAGTCTCGAACGGTTATGCGAGGGGCAGCCGCTGGCGCTGGCCTTGCCGCTCGATATCACCCAGCATGCGCAGCTGCGGGCCGTCAGCGCGCAATTGCAGGGGCAGTGGACGCATATCGACCTGATATTGGTAGTCGCTGGCGGTTATCAGGCCATGCGCGCCGATAGTTTTGACCTCGCGGCGGCCCAGGGTCTGCTGGCTCTGAATGTGGGCGGCGTCTTCAATTGCCTGGAGCAGGCTTTGCCGTGGCTGTTGCGCCAGGGCAGCGGCGGCATCGGCATCGTCGGCTCGGTGGCCGGCTATGGCGGCTTGCCCAAGGCGCTCGCGTATGGCGCCAGCAAGGCGGCGCTGATCAACCTGACGGAATCCTTGTACCTGGATTTGCATCCGCGGGGCATCGGCGTGTATCAGATCAACCCGGGTTTTGTCGCCACGCCCTTGACCGCGGGCAACGATTTCACCATGCCGGCCTTGATGACGGCGCGGGACGCGGCCGCTGCCATGCTCGACGGTATCGAGCGGGGCCAGTTCCACATCCACTTTCCGAAACGCTTTACCAATACCATGCGCCTGGCGCGGCTGTTGCCGTACCGCGCCTATTTTTGGCTGATCCGCAAGGTGACGGGCTTATGAGCGCAAGCATGGAAGGTGCGCTGGCGCGCCTGGTGGCGTTTTACGAGCACCTGAGCATCGAGAGCCTGGCCCAGCTGGGCGCCGTGTACGCGCCAGACGCCCATTTCAAGGACCCGTTTAACGAGGTGGAGGGGCATGCCGCCATCCTGGCCATCTTCGAGCACATGTTCGTGCAAGTCGATGCGCCCCGGTTTGTCGTGCTGGAAAGCCTGGGACAGGGGCAGCAAGCTTTCCTCACGTGGGAGTTTCGCTTTCGCATGAAACGCCTGGTATCTGGCGAACAATGTATCCGCGGAGCAACACATGTGCGTTTCGATGGGCAGGGGCGGGTGGTATTGCACCGCGATTATTGGGATGCGGCGGAAGAATTGTATGAAAAATTGCCGCTGCTCGGTGCTTTCATGCGCATGCTCCGGCGCGCAAGCCAGCGCTAAACGTGTTTTCTGATGCTTTTAAGCAAAAAATGCGAAAAAGAAAAAGTAAATTGTGTGGAATTGAGCTGGCAAAAACTTGATTTCGGTCAATGTGTCGTTTTTCAGACACAAATATCTCAAAATATTGAGAAGGCAACATTGTAAGAAATTGTTTCAACTGATGCGGAATTTGCAAGCAAGAGTCGTCCTCATCCGTTCCAGGCCGGCACCCGACCCGCATGCTGGAAAACATGAAAAACATTTCTATGTGAGCAATTTAAATTACCGGAAAGTCAGTAATTGTGTTGCTACTCTGCCTATTTTCCTGGCGCGCGCGCCGACGTCGAAAATCCCGTCTACGCCCCTGAATAATGCGGCAACGCACCAAAACAGGGCGCAATATTTCCCGTTTTCGGGCGTGCGGCAGCAAACATTGGCGATGCCGTGTATGCTTCGTCCCGTTTATCCATTATCGCCTGACAAATTGTGCGCTTTGTCGCGTAAATGATGCAGGACAAATGATGGGTAAAGCATGTTGATGTTTTAATCATGCGCCTGATACTGTTGCACTAATACAACGGGTGTCGACAAGGCATGCGCTATGATGGAATGGTCAATCAGGCCAATGCATTGGTTGGCAAGGGGCACTGGCTCTATCGCGTAGTACGGTTGGCGATGACCGGGATGCCTGAAAAAGCACTCGGCCTGGTACCGGAAGTAACATGTTGGAACTTGATGGAATGTGAAACGGTCGTTATAGTGCCGCTTCCGGTGCCCTTTGAGCACCGAACCGGCGCATGAAAATACGGTCGCTCTGCAGCCTTCAAGCTTATCGGTGCAATAGCGTGCCGATACCGATATGAATTGTTCCCCTGACCGGAACAGCAATGTGGCAGGTGGAGACCTTGCCCTCACTCATAAAAAGCGCTCTGTTAGAGCGCAGCTCGAGATGCATAGGCTGTATTACTTTTTGCTTCAAAATTAAAGGAAATCGCAATGAAAAAAACTCTGATCACCCTGGCAGTCCTGGCAGCAGCCACTGGCGTAGCCCAAGCTCAATCGAGCGTTGTTATCTACGGTACCGTTGACGCTGGTTTCGTCAGCGAGCGCGGCGGCAAAGCCGGCACCGTCAACAAAATCGATAGCGGCGTTGCTTCGGCTTCGCGTATCGGCTTCAAAGGCACCGAAGATCTGGGCAGCGGCCTGTCGGCACTGTTCGTTCTGGAATCGGGTTTCAACGTTGACACCGGCGCGCAAAATGCAAACGAAGGCCTGTTCGGTCGTCAAGCCTACGTTGGCCTGAGCAGCAAAACGGCTGGTACCGTAACCCTGGGTCGTCAATACACCCCTTGGTACAACACCCTGTCGAAAGTTGCTGATCCATTCGCAGTTGGTTACTCGGGTTCGGCCAAGAACTTGTTCCCAGCGAACACCACCCGTACCAGCAACACCGTGCTGTACACCTCGCCTAACTTCAGCGGTTTCGATGCTGACGTTGCTTACAGCACCGCCAGCAACGGCCAAGAGAGCCTGGTATCCAGCAAAATCGGTCGCCAAATGGGCGCATCGGTTGGCTACGCTAACGGTCCTTTGAACGCACGTGTTGCTTACAACACCACCAGCAACGAAACCGCAATCAGCGATGCTGGCAGCGCACGTAACTGGCTGGTAGCCGCTAACTACGACTTCACCGTTGTGAAAGCGTATGCTGCATACGGCGTCAACAAAGGCGACAACAGCTCGATCCGTAACAACGCCAACGCTGGTAACTTGTTCAACACCGCATCGACCGGTGGTCTGACCAACGACAGCACCACCGCCCTGATCGGCGCAACCGTACCAGTTGGTCCAGCTGGCACCGTGATGGCTTCGGTTATCCACGTCAACGACAAATCGGGCATCAACGCCGATGCGAACCAGTTCGCACTGGGCTACTCGTACGCTCTGTCGAAGCGCACCAGCACCTACGCTTCGTACGCCAAGATCTCGAACAAAAACAACGCTGGTTACACCGTTGGTAACAACAGCAATGTTGGTTCGGGCGACCAAGCGTTCAACGTTGGTGTTCGTCACTCGTTCTAATATTCGCGCAAGCGAAGCTTAGTACCGCTGCCAGCATCCCTTCGGGGATGCTGATAAGCAAGGAAACGCGTCTCCAGGCTAGTCCTGGCGGCGCGTTTTTGCATGTGCGGCGCCAGTTATAATGGCGCCGTTACTCAAGTAAAGGAATGCCATGTATTCATACACCTCGCCACGCCTGGCCGCTTTGCTGGCCGCGCTGCTGCTTGCTGGCGCCACGGGCACCGCTGTCGCGGCCGTCAAGGGCAAGAAGCCGGCTGGACTGGAGCGCTACGGCGTGGCCGTCTATTCCGACCTGTGCCTGCAAAAGGATAGCGGCGAAATCGGCGGCCAGCGCATCACCCTGCACCGCTTTGCCGAGGCCGATTCAGTCATCTATGAATTCACGGCAGGCGCCCTGAGCTGGCCCATCGTGGCCAACGACGTCAATCTGGACGCGGCCACGGGCGCCTTCGACTTCACCATCGCCGGTGCCGACAGCGAAGAACGCACCATCGTCGGCAAGTTTTCGAAGGATGGGCAGACCCTGACCCTGGAAGGCGATTATTGCGGCGGCAACGTGCGCATGCCCATGAAACTGAGCCGCGTGCGCGATTTCGGCCGTCCCCTGAAAAACTGCACGCCATGCCCGCCGATGCCACAAGCGCCGGCCGAGACAGTGCCTGCCGAAGAAAGCGCGCCAGCGCCCGCCGCCTGAGCGATTGCCGCTGACAAAAAGAAAAAGGCCCGGTATCGACCGGGCCTTTGTCATTTTCAGCGTTGCAAGGGACTTATTTGACCGCCTGCGCCTTTTCCGCCGTGGCGCGGATGGTGGCAAGCGTCGCGTTCGGCGTGATCAGATTGCCGTCGTAGCGCAGCTCGATCAGGGCCGGAAGATTGTGCGCCTTGGCGTGCGCCAGCGCCCGTTGCAGGGCAGGGGCGAACTCTTCTGTCGTATTCACCACTTCGCCATGCGCGCCATACGCTTGCGCCAGCGCCGCGAAATCCGGGTTGTGCAGGGTCGTACCCGACACGCGGCCCGGATAATCGCGTTCCTGGTGCATGCGGATGGTGCCGAACATCTGATTATTGAAGACGATGATGACCACGCCCGCCTGGTATTGCACGGCGGTGGCCAGTTCTTGGCCATTCATCATGTATTCGCCATCGCCGGCGAAGGTGATCACGGTACGCTCGGGATGTACGATCTTCGCCGCCACGCCCGAAGGCACGCCGTAGCCCATGGCGCCATTTGTCGGCGCCAGCTGCGTGCGCAGGCCGCCGTAGCGGTAAAAACGGTGCGCCCACGAGGCGTAGTTACCGGCGCCGTTCGTCAGGATCGTGTCGGCCGGCACTTGCGTCATGATCTCTTGCGTCACTTGCCACAGGTCCAGCGGCGCCTGGCCATCCTGGAAGATGGGCGGCTGCTCCTGGTAGGCTGCAAGCTCGGCCTTCGCTTCGGCTGGCGTATGCTGCCAGGCGGACGCATCGACGGGCGCCATGGCGGCCAGCATGGCGCACACTTGGGGCATGCCGCTGTTGATCATCAGTTCGGCCTGGTAGACGCTGCCCAGTTCCTCGGCATCCGTGTGGATGTGCACCAGGCGCTGGCGCGGCACGGGCGAATCGAACAGGGTATAGCCACCCGTCGTCATTTCGCCCAGGCGCGGGCCGATGGCGATGACCAGATCGGCATTTTTCACGCGCGCTGCCAGTTTCGGATTGATGCCGATGCCGACGTCGCCGATATAGTTCGGGTGGGCATTGTCGAGCAAGTCCTGGAAACGGAAGGCGCAGGCGACGGGCAGGTGGTTGCTTTCCGCGAACTGCTGCAGGTCGGCGCACGCTTGCGGCGTCCAGGTGGTGCCGCCCAGCAAGACCAGTGGCTGCTTGGCGGTCGCCAGCATGCCGCGCAACTGCTGCAGCTGGACGCTGGACGGCGCCGCCTGCACGGGCTGGTAGGCGCGCGTGTCGGTGACAGTCGCCATGGAAATGAGCATGTCTTCCGGCAGGGCCAGCACGACGGGGCCGGGGCGCCCGCTGGTGGCCACCTGGAAGGCGCGCGCCAGGTATTCGGGAATGCGCTCGGCGCGGTCAATCTGCGCCACCCACTTGGCCATCTGGCCGTACATGCGGCGGTAGTCGATTTCCTGGAACGCTTCGCGGTCGGCGAAATCATTGCCCACCTGGCCGATGAACAGGATCATCGGCGTGGAATCCTGGTAGGCCGTGTGCACGCCGATCGAGGCGTTGGTGGCGCCCGGCCCGCGCGTGACGAAGCAGATGCCCGGCTTGCCCGTCAGTTTGCCGTAGGCTTCGGCCATGAAGGCGGCGCCGCCTTCCTGGCGGTTGATGATGAAGCGGATGCCCGAATCGTGCAGGGCGTCGAGCACGTCGAGGTAGCTTTCGCCAGGCACGCCAAAGGCGGTGTCGACACCGTGGATCTGCAGGGCATCGACCAGGATCTGGCCGCCGGTACGGGGTTGTTGCGTCATGTTCGGCTCTTTATATTCTAGTGGGTGGCAAAGAAATGGGGCAAGCGGTGCGCATGTGCCTGCATGCAAGCAGCTTGCCTCATTCTATGTGAGCCGATTTGGCCCGGCTTTTGAAATGGCGACACCGAATTACACAATCCCCCGACTGGCGCGCCGCGTTTTTGCAGAAACTTGCTGCGGCGCGGTACAATGGCGGGTGAAGCAGGCCAGACAGTCGCTGGCCGGCGCAGCAATGCGCTGGCGGGAGGAAGGTCCGGACTCCATAGAGCGGGGTGACGGTTAACGGCCGTCCGCTGAAAGCCGCAAGGTATAAGGCGAGGAATAGGGCCACAGAGACGAGCGTATTAAGTTACGGTGAAACGCGGTAACCTCCACCTGGTGCAATTTCAAATAGGCACGCGATGATGCTGCTCGCGGAGCGTGCGGGTAGAAAGCTTGAGCGTCCGAGTAATCTGGCGCCTAGAGGAATGACTGTCATAGCGCCGACCTGCAAGGGAAGGCGCCGTAACAAAATCCGGCCTACCGGCCTGCTTCACTTGAATTCCTGCTTCCTGGTCTGCCAGGGAGCATCCCGGCCGCGGCGCCTTTGCCTGCTGCGCGCCACTCAAAAGCCCCCGTAAAGGGGCTTTTTTTGTTTCTAAAAATATAGCACTTAAGATAAAGTTGTATATACAACTAAAAATGAACAAATGGTTAAAGTTTCCTACCTACAATTAATTGCTGCATTGCAAAAATAGTTTTCCTGCGTCAGGCCAGCCCCGGAAAACAGGGGCGATACGCGCCTTGGACGATTATTTTTTGCTTTAAACCAAGTCTTTCGCGGCCGCTGATTGCTGTTGTGTCTGGATGACGAAAGTATTGTCATGTGTCAACTAACTGTAAAAAATTCAATTTTTCGATTTCGTTTTTTTCGATGTTTACGGTAGGAAAACACATGTGTGCAGATGAGGTAGCACATTCACTATCTTTCATAAGTATCTAATTTATCGATATATTTTTATTTGAGACTCCTTCAACGATATGCGCTAAGTCCTTAATTTCATTAATAAAATTCCTGTTTTGCCAATCGGAAACCGCTTGACCACTATCTTTGCTTCCTCTAAAGTGGGCAACTGTGTGAAAAAGTGTGTTTTTGTGGGAAATTTTCCCTTTTCATCGTGATGCGCAAGCGTCGCAACCCAAGCTCAAAAAAGGTCTTCCGTGTTTCAAGGCGCGTCCGCAATCAATCTCGATGCCAAAGGCAGGATGTCTATCCCTGCCAAGCACCGTGACGCGCTGGCGATTCAATGCGAAGGCCGCTTGACCTTGACCAAACACCCCGATGGCTGCCTGCTGTTTTTCCCCCGTCCCGTGTGGGAAAGCCACCGCCAGCAAATCGCCGCCTGGCCCATGTCGGCGCGCGCCTGGCAGCGCATCTTCCTCGGCAACGCCGTCGACGTCGAGCTGGACTCGGCCGGCCGCGTGCTGATCTCGCCCGAATTGCGCAACGCCGTCGGACTGGCGCGCGAAGTCATGATGATCGGCATGGGCAGCCACTTTGAAATATGGGATGCCGCCAAATTGGCTGACAAAGAACAGCAGGCGATCGATGCCGGCACCCCCGATGTACTTTCCAATTTTTCTTTCTAAGGCTCCGTAATGACACAACTCACGGTGCCGGAATTTCAGCATCGCACGGTGCTGCTCGATGAAGCGGTCGATGCGCTCGACCTGTCGGGCGACCGCGCGCACGGCGTTTACGTCGATGGCACGTTTGGCCGCGGCGGCCATAGCCGATTGATTTTGTCGCGCCTGGCGCCCGACGCGCGCCTGATCGGCTTTGACAAGGACTTGCAAGCCATCGCCACGGCCGAACAGATCGCCGACCCCCGTTTCCAGATCGTCCATGACAGCTTTGCCACCATGACGGCCAGCCTGGCCGAACGCGGTGTGCAGCAGGTCGATGGCATCCTGCTCGACCTGGGCATCTCGTCGCCGCAAGTCGACGACGCGGCGCGCGGTTTCAGCTTCCGCAACGACGGACCGCTGGACATGCGCATGGATACCACGCGCGGCATCTCCGCAGCCGAATGGCTGGCGGTGGAAACCGAGCAGAATTTAGAGAAAGTGATACGCGATTATGGGGAAGAACGGTTTGCTTTTCAGATTGCAAAGGCGATTGTTGCTGGCCGGGCAGTCCAGCCAATTTCAAGCACACGACAGCTTGCCGGCATCGTGGCAGGCGCCGTCAAGACCCGCGAGAAGGGTAAGGACCCCGCTACCCGCACCTTTCAGGCCATACGCATTTTCATTAACAAAGAGCTCGAGGATCTCGAGATCGGCCTGAACCAGGCGTATGCCTGCCTGGCGCCCGGCGCGCGCATGGCCGTGATCAGCTTTCACTCGCTGGAAGACCGCATGGTCAAGCGCTTCTTCGCCTCGAAGGCGAACGTGGAGCAGCCTGACCGTCGCCTGCCGATCCGCGCGGTCGACTTGCCGCAGCCGGAAATGAAGCTGATTTCGAAGATGAAGCCGTCCGACGCCGAGATCGAGGGCAACCCGCGTTCGCGTTCGGCCGTGATGCGCGTGGCGCAGCGCTTGCCCATTCCAGCCAGTGGCGGCTCCCGATGACTGGCAAGCTGTGTGTCGTGCTGTCGGCCCTGCTGGTGTGCTGCGGCCTGTCGCTGGTGAATGCGCAGTACCAGTCGCGCCACCTGTTGATCGACCTGGAGCGCGCGCAAGCGCTGTCGCGCCAGCTCGACATCGACTGGGCGCAACTGCAGCTGGACCAGTCCACTTTGGGCAAGCATGAACGCATCGAATCGATCGCACGGCGCGATCTGAGCATGACGCCGCTGACGGCGGCGCGTACGCAATACCTGACGGAGGGCGAATAATGAAGTTGGGCGGTAACAGCAACGGCCGGGTGGCGGCATCGAAAGGCGTGCCATTCTCGAAGAACCCCGTACTGGCGGTGCGTCTGCCCGTCTGGCGTTCGCGCGTCGTGCTGTTCCTGCTGTTCTTCGCTTTCGCCGGCCTGGGCGCGCGCGCCCTGTGGCTGCAGGGCGTGTCGACGCAGTTCCTGCAAAAGCAGGGCAAGGCGCGCTATGAACGCACCTTGGAATTGCCTGCCACGCGCGGCAAGATCACCGACCGCAACGGCCAGGTGCTCGCTTCGTCCGTCCCTGTGAAAGCCATCTGGGCCATCCCTGACGACGTGCTGCAGGCGTCGCCGGAAAAAATCAATGCGCTGGCCGGCCTGCTGGAAATGAACGTCAACGAATTGCGCAAGAAGCTAGATTCGGACCGCAGCTTCGTCTACCTGAAACGCCAGGTCGAGATGGACGTGGCCGACAAGATCTCTAAGCTCGGCATCGACGGCATCGACGAGCGCAAGGAATACAAGCGCTTCTATCCGCAGGGCGAAGTGATGACCCACGTGGTGGGCTTTACCAACGTGGAAGACGTGGGCCAGGAAAGCATGGAACTGGCGCAGCAGAAAACCCTCGTCGGCACTACCGGCAGCCGCCGCGTGATCAAGGACCGCCTGGGCCACATCGTCGAAGACATTGGCTTCATCCACGAACCTCACGACGGCAAGGACCTGACCCTGTCCGTCGACAGCAAGATCCAGTACATCGCCTTCACGCAGCTGAAGGAAGCGGTGGAAAAATTCAATGCCAAAGCCGGCGGCGCCGTGGTGCTCGACGTGCACACGGGCGAAGTGCTGGCCCTGGCAAATTACCCCAGCTACGACCCGAACGACCGCCGCAAGCTCACGGGCCAGCAACTGCGCAACCGCGTCATGACCGATACCTTCGAGCCTGGTTCGACCCTCAAGCCGATCACCGTCTCCCTGGCGCTCGACACGGGCCGGGTCAAGCCGGGCACCCTGATCGACACGGGGCCGGGCCGTTATACCATCGCCGACCGCACGATCACCGATACCAAGCCGCATGGCGTGATCAATGTCTCCGAAATCATCGAGATGTCGTCGAATATCGGCACCTCGAAAATCGCGCTGGGCATGCCGTCGCAGGAAATGTGGGAAATGTTTACCAAGGTGGGCTTCGGCCAGCAGCCGAAATGGGGTTTCCCCGGCGCCGTGGCCGGCAGGGTGCGTCCGTATAAATCGTGGCGCCCGGTGGAGCAGGCGACCATGAGCTACGGTAACGGTATTTCCGTGTCGCTGATCCAGCTGGCGCGCTCTTACATGATGTTCGCGCGCGATGGCGACACGATTCCCCTGTCGTTCCAGAAGGTCAATGAACTGCCCGTGGGCCAGCAAGTGATCAAGCCGAAGACGGCCGCCGAAATGCGCGCCATGCTCGAACTGGTGGTCTCCGGCGCGCACGGCTCGGCCAAGCGCGCCCAGGTCGCCGGCTACCGCGTGGGCGGCAAGACGGGCACCGCCTATAAAGTGGAAAACGGCCGCTATGCGATGCCGCGCAAATATATCGGCTCGTTCGTTGGCATGGTGCCGATGTCGGCGCCGCGCTTCATCATTGCGGTGATGATCGATGAACCGACCGGCCCGGCCCACTATGGTGGCCAGGTTGCCGCTCCCGCTTTCGCGGCGATTGCGACCAATGCGCTGCGCGCGATGAACGTACCGCCCGATTCCTCCGTTACCGAAATCGTGGTCCCGGCCAATGCCGGCCCGGAGGCCATGTGAAGTCACTCATGACCATACAAGACATCAGTTTGTGGATCAAAGCGGCCGCCCCATCCGGGCAGCTGACGTCCGATTCGCGCCGCGTGCAGCGCGGCGACGTGTTTTTCGCCTATGCGGGCGCCACGCATTTCATCGACGCCGCCATCGAGCAGGGCGCCGCCGCCATCGTGCATGACGCCGTGGAGTGGAACGCCGCATGGGGCGTGCCGCACCTGCTGGTCAGCGACCTGAAACGCCTGGCCGGCCCCGTGGCGCATGCGTTTTACGACATGCCCGACAGCGCCATGTTCAGCGCCGGCGTGACGGGCACGAATGGCAAGACCTCGTGCGCGCTGTGGCTGGCGCAAGCCCTGGCGCGCCTCGGTGAAACCTCTTCCGTCATCGGGACCCTGGGCGTGGGCCTGTGCAAGCCGCGCGGCGCCATCGAATTCGACGTGACCGGCTACACCACGCCGGACGCCGTGCTGCTGGCGCGCAAACTGGCCGCAATGCGAGACGCCGGCGCCAAGGCCGTCGCCATCGAAGTGTCGTCGATCGGCCTGGACCAGGATCGCGCGGCGGGCATGCATTTCGATGTCGCCATGTTTACCAATTTGACGCGCGACCACCTCGACTACCATGGCGACATGGCGGCCTACGAGGCGGCCAAGGTAAAACTGTTCGACTGGCCTGGCCTGAAAACGGCCGTCATCAACCTCGATGACGCCATGGGCCTGCGCCTGGCGCGCCACGTGGAGGGCAAGCTGGCCGGCGAATATCCCGTCATCGGCTACACCTTGCAGGATGCGGCCGCCTTGCCCGACCTGCCGGGCGTACTGATGCTGCGCGCCAGCCAGTTCCGCAGCCGCCATGCCGGCACCGACTTCCACCTCGAATGCGCGCTCGGCGTGGCGCTGGTCAAGATGCAGCTGGTGGGCCACTTCAATATCAGCAACGCGCTGGCGGTGCTGGGCGCCTTGCTGGCGCACGGCACCGGCCTGCGCGCCGCCATCGACGGCATCGAATCGCTGCAACCGGCCCCCGGTCGCATGCAGCAGGTGGGCGGCCAGGAAGCGCCGATGGTCGTCATTGATTACGCGCATACGCCGGACGCGCTGGAAAAAACCCTGGCCGCCTTGCGCCAGGTGGCGCAGGAGCGGGGCGGTCAGCTGTGGTGCGTGTTCGGCTGCGGCGGCGACCGCGATCCGGGCAAGCGTCCGCAGATGGGCGCCATCGCGCAGCTGGCCGATCACGTGCTGGTCACCAGCGACAATCCGCGCAGCGAAGACCCGCACGCCATCATCGCGCAGATCGTCGCCGGCATGCGTGCCGACGGTCCGCAGCCGCAAGCCATCGAAGACCGCGCCGGGGCCATTTTGTCGGCCATCAAGCACGCGGCCAAGCCGGACGTGATCCTGTTGGCGGGCAAAGGCCATGAGCCGTACCAGGAAATCAAGGGCAAGAAACTGCCGTTCTCCGATGCCGACCATGCGCAGCTGGCCCTGTCCGCGCGCCTGACGATGATGAGGACGAACTGATGGATCGCCTGATGCACGCAAGCCTGGCAGAACTGATGCCGTCGCTGGACGGCGCACAGTTGACGGGCGACGCATCCTTTGATGGCGTCTCCACCGACAGCCGCAGCGCCCAGGCCGGTTCGCTGTTCGTTGCCCTGCGCGGCGAGAGTTTCGACGCCCACGATTTCCTGGGCCAAGTGGCAGCGCGCGGCGTCGCCGCCGTGGTGGTCGAGCGCTTGCCTGAAGGCTGGGACAGCGGCAAGGTGCCGGCCATCGTGGTGGCCGATACCCTGGTGGCGCTGGGCCGCATCGCCAACCACTGGCGCGGCCGTTTCAATTTACCCGTCATCGGCGTCACCGGCAGCAATGGCAAGACCACCGTCAAGGAGATGATTTCGGCCATCCTCGCGGCAGCCTTTGGCGAAGAGGGCCGGCTGGCCACGCGCGGCAACCTGAATAATGAAATCGGCGTGCCATTGACCCTGTTCCGCCTGAGCGAGCAGCACAAGGCGGCCGTCATCGAGATGGGCATGAACCATCCTGGCGAGATTGCCCGTTTGGCCGCGATTTCCGCGCCGACCCTGGCGATGGTCAACAACGCGCAGCGCGAACACCAGGAATTCATGCATACGGTGGAAGCGGTGGCACGCGAGAACGGCGCCGCGCTGGCAGCCCTGGCGCATGACGGCGTGGCCGTCTTCCCGCATGGCGATGAATATACGCCCGTGTGGCGCGAACTTGCCGGCGCGCGCGCCGTCATCACCTTCGGCCTGTCGAAAGAGGCGGACGTCAGTTGCACGCACCGCGCGGCCGAGGATTTTGGCAGCGACCTGTTCGTCAGCGTGCGCGCACCGGACGGCAGCTTGCGCCAGTTTTTTGTCGGCTTGCAGGCGGCCGGCGAACACAATGTGCGCAATGCGCTGGCGGCCGTGGCATGCGCGATCGGCGCCGGCATCGCGCCAGAACAGATCAAGCAGGGCCTGGAGGCGTTTTCTCCCGTGAATGGCCGCCTGCAGAAAAAACGTGCCGCCAATGGCGCCACCATCATCGATGACACGTATAACGCCAATCCTGATTCGGCGCGCGCGGCCATCGATGTGCTGGCGCAGGCAGCGGCACCGCGCATCCTGGTGTTGGGCGAGATGGGCGAAGTCGGCACGCAGGGGCAGCAGTTCCACGAAGAGATCGGCGCCTACGCCGCCACCAAAGGCATCGAACACGTGCTGGCGACGGGCGGCCTGGCGCGCCATCTGGTCAATCCGGCGCAGGAAGCCGCGAGCCAGGAATCAGGCACGGTCGTGGAGTATTTCGAACAGTTCGACGGTTTGCTGGCGGCGCTCGATGCGCATTTGTCCGGCCGTTCGGATGCAACAGTATTAATCAAGGGCTCCCGTTTCATGAAGATGGAGCGGGCCGTGCAGCATTTGATTGGTTCAAACAACAATAACAAGGAAGCTCACTAATCATGCTGCTCTGGCTCGCTCATTATTTCCAGGACGACATTGGCCCACTGCGGGTCTTTAACTTCATCACGTTCCGTGCCGTCTTCGCCACCCTGACGGCGATCCTGATCGGCCTGTGCGCTGGTCCCGCCGTGATCCGCATGCTCACGCGCATGAAGGTTGGCCAGGCCGTGCGTACGGATGGTCCGCAAACGCATCTGAAAAAACACGGCACCCCGACCATGGGCGGTGTGTTGATCCTCATCGCCATCGGCATTTCGACCTTGCTGTGGGCCGACCTGTCGAACCGCTTCATCTGGCCCGTGCTGATCGTCACCCTGGGCTTTGGCGCCGTCGGCTGGGCCGACGACTACCGCAAGGTGGTGCACCAGGACCCGGAAGGCATGCGTTCGCGCGAAAAATACTTCTGGCAGTCGCTGATCGGCCTCGCCGCCGCGTTTTACCTGGCGTTTTCCGTCTCCATCTCCGAGCCCAATGCCGGCCAGGTGTGGAATCTGATCTACGCCTGGGTGCAATCGGGCTTCGCCATGGACTTGCCGCCGAAGGCCGACCTGATCGTCCCGTTCTTCAAGACCATCAGCTATCCGCTGGGCGTGTGGGGCTTCATCGCGCTGACCTATTGCGTCATCGTCGGCACCAGTAACGCCGTCAATTTCACCGATGGTCTCGATGGCCTGGCCATCATGCCGACCGTGATGGTAGGCACGGCCCTGGGCCTGTTCGCCTACCTGACGGGTAACGCCACGTATGCGCGCTACCTGTTCATCCCGCACATCCCTGGCGCCGGCGAGCTGGTGATCTTCTGTGGCGCGCTGGCCGGTTCCGGCCTGGCTTTCCTCTGGTATAACACGCACCCCGCGAAAGTGTTCATGGGCGACGTGGGCGCGCTGGCACTGGGCGGCGCATTGGGTACCGTCGCCGTCATCGTGCGCCAGGAAATTGTCCTGTTCATCATGGGCGGCATCTTTGTCGTTGAAACGCTGTCCGTGATCATCCAGGTCGTCTGGTTCAAGTACACCAAGAAGCGCTTTGGCGTTGGTCGCCGCGTCTTCCTGATGGCGCCATTGCATCACCATTTTGAACAAAAAGGCTGGAAGGAGACGCAGGTTGTCGTGCGTTTCTGGATCATCACCATGATGCTGGTGCTGCTCGGCCTGACCACCTTGAAGCTGCGCTGATGATGTACGACGCTAAAACCGCACTGGTACTGGGCCTCGGGGAGTCAGGCCTGGCCATGGCCCTGTGGCTGGCCCGCAGCGGTGCGACCGTGCGGGTAGCCGACACGCGCGAGGCGCCCGAGCGCCTGGCAGCCTTGCAGGCCGCCGTGCCGCAGGCGCAGTTCATCGCCGGCGCCTTCACGGCCGACCTGCTCGATGGCGTCGACTTCGTCGCCGTCAGTCCTGGCCTGGCACCTAGCCGCGAACTGTCGGCAATCGCGCCTGCCGCTCTGGAAAAAAATATCCCCGTATGGGGCGAGATCGAGCTGTTCGCGCAGGCGCTGGCCGCGCTCAAGGCGGAACGCGGCTATGCGCCGAAAGTCATCGCCATCACGGGCACGAATGGCAAGACGACCGTCACCAGCCTGGTAGGCTTGCTGTGCGAACGCGCGGGATTGCTAACGCGCGTAGCCGGCAATATCAGCCCGGCCGCGCTGGACGTGCTGCGCGAAGTGCTGGACGCCGAACCGGCGCCGCAGCCTGTGGTTGAAGGCGAAGAAGTCGCCGAACCCGTGGCCAGCACCTTGCCGCAGGCGTGGATCCTGGAGCTATCGAGCTTCCAGCTGCACACGACCTTCAGCCTGCAGGCCGATGCGGCCACGGTCTTGAATCTGTCGCAGGACCACCTGGACTGGCATGGCGACATGGCGGCGTATGCCGCTGACAAGGCGCGCATCTTCGGCGAGCAGACCGTGCGCATATTGAACCGCGACGATGCGCTTGTGATGCACATGGCTGATCCGCTGGCCGAGACGATCACCTTCGGCACGGGCGAGTCGGCGGAAGTCGACAGCTTTGGCCTGGTGAATGAACGGGGCATCTTCTGGCTGGCGCAAGCCGTGCCTAGCGAAGAAGTGATCGAGAAAAAACGCAGGAAGAACGATCCGGCGCCCGAACCGGTGCCGACGATGGCGAAAAAACTGATGCCGGCCGACGCGCTGAAAATCCGCGGCCAGCACAATGCCTCGAATGCGCTGGCGGCGCTGGCCCTGTGCCGCGCCATCGGCTTGCCATTCGCGCCGCTGCTGCATGGCTTGCGCGAATACCAGGGCGAGCCGCACCGCGTGGAGCTGATCACGGCCGTCAATGAAGTCGAGTATTACGACGACAGCAAGGGCACGAACGTGGGTGCGACAGTGGCAGCCCTGTTTGGCCTGGGCAAGGCGTTTGGCGGCGCGGAACAGCGTCTGGTGCTGATCGCCGGCGGCGACGGCAAGGGGCAGGATTTCTCTCCGCTGGCTGAACCCGTATCGCGCTACGTGCGCGCGGTGGTGCTGATCGGCCGCGATGCGCCAGCCTTGCGCGCGGCGCTTGAACCGTCCGGCGTGGACATCGTCGACTGCGCCACCTTGCCGGAAGCCGTCAAGCGCGCCAGCAGCCTGGCGCTGGCCGGCGATTGCGTGTTGCTGTCGCCCGCGTGCGCCAGCCTGGACATGTTCAAGAACTATGCGCACCGCGCGCAGGTATTTGTCGACGCCGTGCGCGACATCGCCCTGGAAAACGGACAGGATATCTGATGGCCTTTCAACTGCCCTTCAGCTTTGGTTCCGGCTCGGCTGCCAAGCCGCTGGATAGCCGCGCGCGGCAGTCGAAGATGATGGACTACGACAAGCCGCTGGTGTGGGTCGTCCTGCTGCTCATGTTGCTGGGCATGGTGATGGTGTATTCGGCGTCGATTTCGCTGTCCGATGCGCGCAAGTTCGCCGCCTACACGAACAATTATTTTGTCGTGCGCCAGGCGCTGTTCATCGGTATTTCGATCATTGTCGGCGCGCTGGTATTCCGCATCCCCGTCGCCACCTGGCAAAAGATGGCGCCGTGGCTGTTCATCGGCACCCTGGTGCTGCTGGTGATGGTGCTGATACCGGGCCTGGGCGTGTCGGTCAATGGCGGGCGCCGCTGGCTGAACCTGCCGGGCCTGCGGCCGCAGCCTTCCGAGCTGATGAAAGTGGTGATGGTGCTGTACGCGGCCGATTACACGGTGCGCAAGCAGGAATACATGCACAAGCTGACCAAGGGCTTCATGCCGATGGCGCTGGCCGTCAGCTTCGTCGGCCTGCTGCTGCTGATGGAGCCCGATCTCGGTGCTTTCGGCGTGATCGTCTGCATCGCCATGGGCATCCTGTTTCTGGGCGGCGTCAATGCCATCTGGTTCGGCGGCATCGGCGCCATGCTGACGGCGATTTTCGTCACCATCATCGCCCTGTCGAAATTCCGCCGCGAGCGGTTTTTTGCGTATCTCGATCCGTGGCAGGAAGACAATGCGCTGAACAAGGCTTACCAGCTGACGCACTCGCTGATCGCCTTCGGGCGTGGCGAACTGTTTGGCGTGGGCCTGGGTGGCAGCGTGGAAAAGCTGCATTACCTGCCCGAAGCGCATACGGACTTCTTGCTGGCCGTGATCGGCGAGGAACTGGGCCTGGTGGGTGTGCTGGTCGTGATCGGCATGTTTTACTGGATTATCAAGCGGGCGTTCGACATCGGCCGCCAGGCGATCGCCATCGACCAGACCTTCGCGGGACTGACGGCGAAGGGCATCGCCATCTGGATCGGCGTGCAGACCTTCATCAACATGGGCGTGAACCTGGGCCTGCTGCCGACCAAGGGTCTGACCTTGCCCTTGATGAGTTATGGCGGCACGGGTGTACTGATTAACTGTATCGGCCTGGCGATTTTGCTGCGCATCGATTATGAAAACCGGATCCTGATGCGGGGAGGCCGGCTATGAACAACGTGACGAACTTGAAAACGACGAAAAGACTGATGATCATGGCGGCCGGCACCGGCGGCCATATTTTCCCGGGCCTGGCGATTGCGCAGACGATGCGCGCGCGCGGCTGGGAAGTGAGCTGGCTGGGCACGACCCACGGCATGGAGCAGGAACTGGTGCCGAAAAGCGGCATTCCCATGGATGCCATTGCATTTTCCGGCATGCGCGGCAAAGGCCTGGCGCACACGGTGAAGGGCGGCTTCAAGATGCTGGCCAGTTTTTTTGCCATCCGCCGTTTCATCGCCAGCCGCAAGCCGGATGTGGTGATGGGCATGGGCGGCTACGTCACCGTGCCGGGCGGCCTGATGGCGCGCCTGAAGGGCGTGCCGCTGGTGCTGGTCAATGCCGACGCGGCGCTGCTGTTGTCGAACAAGACCCTGGTGCCGCTGGCGCAGCAGGTGTGCTTCGGCTTTCCCGCCGATTTCGGCAGTGCCGCCGGCAAGGCCGTCGTCACGGGCAATCCCGTGCGCGCCGAGATCCTCGCGATGGCGCCGCCAGCCGCGCGCTTCGCGGGCCGCAGCGGACCGCTGCGCATCCTCGTGGTGGGCGGCAGCCTGGGCGCGAAAGCGCTGAACGACAGCCTGCCTGCCGCGCTGGCCCTGATGCCGGAGGGCGAACGCCCGCTGGTGACGCACCAGTCGGGCAAGAAGAATATCGACGCCCTGCATGCCGCGTATGCGCAGGCGGGCGTGCAAGCCAATGTGGTCGACTTCATCGACGACATGGCCAGGGCGTACACGGAAGCGGACCTGGTGATTTGCCGCGCAGGCGCGATCACCCTGTCGGAATTGACGGCGGCCGGCGTGGCCAGCGTGCTCGTGCCGCTGGTAGCGTCGACCACCAGCCACCAGCGCGACAATGCGCAATGGATGGCAAAACAAGGCGCGGCGATTCATCTGCCGCAGACGGAAATGAGTGCGGCGTCGCTGAGCGCCTTGCTGGCGTCGCTGAGCCGCGACACTTGCCAGCAGATGGCGCTGGCGGCGCTGGCAGCAGGCAAGCGCGACGCCAATGAGGCGATCGCACACGTATTGGAAAAACTGGCATGAGGTTAGCTCTGTGAAGCATAAAGTAAACAATATCCACTTTGTCGGCATTGGCGGCAGCGGCATGAGCGGCATCGCCGAAGTGCTGGTCAACCTGGGCTACAAGGTGTCGGGTTCCGACCTGGGCAGCAATGCGGCGACGCAGCGCCTGGCGAGCCTGGGCGCGACCGTCATGCTGGGCCACGCGGCCGAGAACATCGGCGACGCCGATGCGGTGGTGACGTCGGGCGCCGTCCCGCAAGACAATCCGGAAGTGGCGGCCGCGCGTGCGCGCAAGATCCCGCTGGTGCCGCGCGCCGTGATGCTGGGCGAGTTGATGCGTTTGAAGCGCGGCATCGCCATCGCCGGCACGCACGGCAAGACGACGACCACCAGCCTGGTGGCATCGGTGCTGGCGCAGGGCGGTCTCGATCCGACTTTCGTCATCGGCGGCCGTTTGACCAGCGCCGGCGCGAACGCCAAGCTGGGCTCGGGCGACTATCTGGTGGCCGAAGCCGATGAATCGGACGCCTCGTTCCTGAACCTGACGCCGATGATCGAAGTGATCACGAATATCGACGCCGATCACATGGACACCTACGAGCACGATTTCGAAAAGCTCAAGCAGGCCTTCGTGCAGTTCACGCACCGCTTGCCCTTCTATGGCCGCGCCATGCTGTGCATCGACGATCCGCACGTGCGCGCCATCATCCCGTCCGTGACCAAACCGGTCACCACCTATGGTTTCGCGGAAGACGCGCAAGTGCGCGCCGTCAATGCGCGCGCCGTGGGCCTGGAAATGCATTTCACCGTGCTGCAGGAAGGCTATCCGGACCTCGACGTCGTGCTGAACCAGCCTGGCATGCACAATGTGCAGAATGCCTGCTCGGCGATCGCCATCGCGCGCGAAATCGGCATCGCCGACAGCGCCACGCAGCAAGGCCTGGCCGAGTTCTCCGGCGTGGGCCGTCGCTTTACGCGCTATGGCGACGTGGCGCTGCCGAACGGCGGCAGCTTCGCGCTGGTCGACGATTTCGGCCATCACCCGGTGGAAACGGAAGTGACCCTGGCCGCCGCGCGCGCCGCCTATCCGGGTCGCCGCCTGGTGCTGGCGTTCCAGCCGCACCGCTACAGCCGCACGCGCGACCTGTTCGAAGATTTCGTCAAGGTGCTCGGTGCGCCCGACGTGTTGCTGCTGTCCGAAGTGTATGCGGCGGGCGAAGCGCCTATCGTCGCCGCCGACGGCCGCGCTCTGGCGCATGCGCTGCGCGCGCGCGGCAAGATCGAACCGATTTTCGTCGAGTCCATGACGGACATGGCCGACACCATCATGAGCGTGGCGCGCGACGGCGACGTCGTGCTGACCATGGGCGCGGGCTCCATCAGCGGCATCCCGCAACAACTGACTACGTATCAATCCAACACTGTAAAGGCCTGATGTGAACCAAGCTTCAGCTATCGATGTAAAACAATTGGGCAAGGTCGGCGTCCTGTTCGGCGGCAGTTCGGCCGAGCGCGAAGTGTCGCTGATGTCCGGCACGGGCGTGCTGGCCGCTTTGACAAGCCGCGGCGTGGACGCGCACGCGTTCGACACGGGTGAACGCAGCCTGGCCGAACTGGCCGCTGAACAATTCGACCGCGTCTTCATCGCGCTGCACGGCCGCTTCGGCGAAGACGGCAGCCTGCAGGGTGCGCTGGAGCAGCTGGGCATTCCCTACACGGGCAGCGGCGTGATGGCGTGCGCGGTGGGCATGGACAAGGTTTACACCAAGATGATCTGGCTGATGCACCAGCTGCCGACGCCACAGTACGCGGTGCTCGATGACAGCTCCGATCTGGCCAAGGTCGCCGCGCAACTGGGCTTGCCGCTGATCGTCAAGCCACCGCATGAAGGCTCGAGCATCGGCATCACCACCGTCAACGAGGCATCGGCCTTCCAGGCGGCCTACGATATCGCCGCCGGTCTCGATGATTCGGTGCTGGCCGAGGAATTCATCAAAGGCCGCGAATTCACCGTCGCGATCCTGGGCAAGGGCGCCACGGCGCGCGCATTGCCGCCGATCGAAATCGTCGCGCCGCAAGGCAATTACGATTACCAGAACAAGTACTTCACGGACGATACGCAGTATTTTTGCCCGCCGCAGCTGGACCCGGCGATCATCGCCGAGATGGAAAGCATCGCCGTGGCAGCCTACCGCGCCCTCGGCTGCGAAGGCTGGGGACGTGTGGACGTGCTGCTGCGCGCGGCCGACAGCAAGCTGTTCCTGCTGGAAGTAAATACCTCGCCCGGCATGACGGGCCACTCGCTCGTGCCGATGGCGGCGCGCGCGGTGGGCATCAGCTATGAAGACCTGTGCCTGGAAATCGTCGCTGGCGCGCGTCTGAAAATGCACAAGGGACAGCGCTGATATGTGGCATGACGCTAAAAGCCTCAATACGACTGCCAACGGCTTGCTGGCCGCGGTTCTGGTCGTGTGCGTGGCCGCCGGCGTCTGGTGGGTGTCGCAGCGTCCCATGTTCGACCTGCGCACGATCAAGGTGGAAAGCGCGGACGACAAGGGCCTGCGCCACGTGAATTACCTGACCCTGCGTAGCGGCACCCTGGGCCGCATCAAGGGCAATTTCTTCACGACCAACCTGGAAAGCGTGCGCGGCGTGTTTGAATCGGTGCCCTGGGTGCGCCGCGCCAGCGTGCGGCGCGAGTGGCCGAACCAGCTGATCGTGGCGCTGGAAGAGCACGAGGCGCTGGGCACCTGGGGCGAGGATGGACGCCTGTTGTCGGTCAAAGGCGACGTGTTTACGGCCAATGTGGCCGAAGCCGAAGACGACCATGAATTGCCTGCGTTTGCCGGCCCCGATGGCAGCGAAAAGGAAGTACTGGCTACCTACGTGCAGCTGGCCAAGTGGTTTGCGCCGCTGAAGATGGTGCCGGAAACCCTGTCGCTGTCGAGCCGCTATGCGTGGACCGTGAAACTGGATAACGGCATGAGCGTGGCGCTGGGACGCGAGCAGAATCATACGACCCTGAAGGCGCGGGTCGACCGGCTGGTGGGCATTTACCCGCAGCTGGCGAGCCGGCTGGAAAATATCGACACGATCGATATGCGTTACCAGAATGGCCTGGCGCTCAGTTCCGCCGGCCTGGTGATACCGGCCGAAGGCAAGGATGGAAAGCCAGTCATGAAGAAGAAAAACAGCAGTCCGATTAAAAAACCGACTTAACTTAATAATTTAGCCCATACATTAGGCGACAGAAATGACAAAAGACGCGAAAAACCTGATCGTCGGCCTCGACATCGGCACCTCGAAAGTGGTGGCGGTGGTAGCCGAAGTGATGTCCGACGGGCGCCACGAAGTGATCGGGCTGGGCCAGCACGAATCGAAGGGCCTGAAAAAAGGCGTGGTGGTCAATATCGAGGCCACGGTGGAGTCCATCCAGCGCGCGCTGGAAGAGGCCGAGCTGATGGCTGATTGCAAGATCCGCAATGTGTACGCGGGCATTGCGGGCAGCCATATCCGCAGCTTCAATTCCAGCGGCATGGTGGCCATCAAGGACAAGGAAGTGACGGCGACCGACGTGGCGCGCGTCATCGAGACGGCAAAAGCGGTTAACATTCCGACCGATCAGCAATTGCTGCACACGGTGCCGCAAGAGTTCATCGTCGACAGCCAGGAAGATGTGCGCGAGCCTATCGGCATGAGCGGCATCCGCCTGGAGGTGAAGGTGCATATCGTCACCGGCGCCGTGTCGGCGGTGCAGAACATCGTCAAGTGCGTGCGCCGCTGCGGCCTGGAGGTGTCGGACCTGATCCTGCAGCCGATGGCGTCGGCCGATGCGGTGCTCACGCCCGACGAGAAGGAACTGGGCGTGGTGCTGATCGACATCGGCGGCGGCACGACCGATGTGGCGGTATTCTCCGATGGCGCGATCCGCCATACGGCAGTCATTCCCATCGCCGGCGACCAGATCACCAACGACATCGCCATGGCCTTGCGCACCCCGACCGCGGAAGCGGAAGAAATCAAGATCCGCTATGGCGTGGCCAAGCAGGTCCTGGCCGATCCCGGCGAATCGCTGGAAGTGCCTGGCCTGGGCGACCGCGGCCCGCGCAACCTGTCGCGCCAGGCGCTGGCGGCCGTGATCGAGCCGCGCGTCGAGGAGCTGTTCGCCATGGTGCACCAGGTGGTGCGCGAATCCGGTTATGAAGGCGTGCTGTCGTCGGGCATCGTGCTCACGGGCGGTACCTCCATCATGCCCGGTATGGTGGAAATGGCGGAAGATATTTTCCTGAAACCGGCGCGCCTGGGCACGCCCGAGTATCGGGGCCAGCTGGCCGACGTGGTGCGCAGTCCGCGCTATGCCACGGTATTGGGCCTGCTGCTGGAAGCGAAGAAGCAATACCTGCGCGGCCACATCGTGACGCGTCAGGACGGCTCGGTGAAGGCAGTCTGGCAGCGCATGAAGGAATGGTTTTTAGGGAATTTTTAAGGGCTTGATTTACGCCCGGCAGCACAGGTTTTTTGGCAGCATCGCAGGTACACACACATAACTTTATTTTATATTTAACCGCAGTTTTCAATCTCCAGTTCTCCTACCAATATGAGGCCTGGCGCTTGGAAACCGCATCTGATAGGAGCACATCATGGAGTTCGATATGGTCGATAACACAGCTTTAGGTACCGTCATCAAGGTCGTCGGCGTCGGCGGTGCGGGTGGCAATGCAGTCCAACACATGATCAACAAAGGCATGTCGGGCGTGGAGTTCATTGCCGCCAACACCGACGCACAGGCCCTGTCGACATCGAAGGCCCACAACATCATCCAGATCGGCGATACCGGTCTGGGCGCCGGCATGAAGCCTGCCGTCGGCCGCCAGCTGGCGGAAGAATCGCGCGCGCGCATCGCCGATTCGCTGCGCGGCGCGCACATGGTCTTCATCGCCGCCGGCATGGGCGGCGGTACGGGCACGGGCGCCGCTCCTATCGTGGCCGAAGTGGCCAAGGAACTGGGCGCGCTGACGGTGGCCGTGGTATCGAAACCGTTCTCGTACGAAGGCCAGAAGTGCATGGACATCGCCGACGAAGGCCTGGAGCAGCTGTCCCTGCACGTCGATTCGCTGATCATCATCCTCAATGAAAAACTGGAAGAGATCTACGAAGACGAAAGCATGCTGGAATGGATGCAGCACGCCGATGATGTGCTCAACAACGCGGTGGCCGGCATTGCCGAGATCATCAACGTGCCTGGCCATATCAACGTCGACTTCAACGACGTGAAAACCATCATGGGCGAGCAGGGCAAGGCCATGATGGGCACGGCGACGGCGTCCGGCGTCGACCGCGCGCGCATCGCCGCCGAACAGGCTGTCGCTTCGCCGCTGCTGGACGGTATCGATCTGTCCGGCGCGCGCGGCGTGCTGGTCAACGTCACGGCCAGCCGTGGCTTGAAAGGTAAAGAGATCAAGGAAGTCATGGCTGCCGTGCGCGCGTTTGCCGCGCCGGACGCGTCGATCGCGCAGGGTATCGCCTACGACGACGCCATGGGCGACGACATCCGCGTGACCGTGGTGGCGACGGGCTTGGGCCGTGCGAAGAAAAACATCCAGCTGGTACCGCAGCAAGTGCTGCGCACCGGTACCCACAACAGCCCGTTGACCCCATCGGCTGCCATGGGTAGCGCGCAGGCGGCGACGACGACGGTTGGCGTGGCCACGCCGGCAGCCGGTTTCGACGGCATGAAGGCGCCGGCAGTATGGCGCCGCGAATCGGCTTCCGAGCAAGTGCGCGCGATGGAAAAGAATGGCATGGAGACGTACGACATTCCAGCCTTCCTGCGCAAGCAAGCCGACTAAGGTGATCCGATGTCAGTAAAGATGACGGCGGCCTGAGGGTCGCCGTTTTTTTTTGCCGGCTTTTGACTTTTGACTTTGCCTTTCCGGCCATTTTCTGCACAAATACGGCAAGTCAGGCATACTATCGCGCAGTGTCGGCATCATGCCGGCAGCATCCTCAACCGACAGTACACAAGGAGTCAACATGACCATCAAGATCGGCGACACCCTGCCAGAAGGCACCCTGGCCGAATTCATCGAAAGCGAAACCGAAGGTTGCGCACTGGGCCCGAACACGTTCAACGTGCAAGATCTGGTCAAGGGCAAGAAGATCGCCATCTTCGGCCTGCCAGGCGCCTACACCCCGACCTGCTCCGCACAGCACGTGCCAGGCTACGTGCAGCACGCTGCCGACCTGAAAGCCAAAGGCGTCGATGAAATCTGGTGCATCTCCGTCAACGACGCGTTCGTGATGGGCGCCTGGGGCCGCGATCAGAAAGCCACCGGCATCGTGCGCATGATGGCTGACGGCAATGCCGCCTACAGCAAGGCACTGGGCCTGGACGCCGATTTCTCCAAGCACGGCATGGGTACGCGCTCGCAGCGTTACTCGCTGCTGGTCGACAATGGCGTCGTGACGCAATTGAACATCGAGCAAGGCGGCAAGTTTGAAGTGTCGAATGCGGAAACCTTGCTGGGCCAATTGGCTTAAGAGCTTTCTGCTTGCATGAAAACGGCGCCATCGGCGCCGTTTTTTTTATTGCACCTGCGGTTTCGTCGCCTCGAACATGGCCGCATCGATGCTGAACGAATAATCGTCCTGCAACGCAAAATACTGGCGCGCTTCCTCGGGTGCGCCATCGAACAGGTTGCGGATGGCCGCCACGCGCTCGTTCGGCGTGCGCATGCGCGCCACCCACTCGTCGAACTGCATCGTCAGTTTCCACACGCTGCGCAAGCTGTGCGTGAATCCCGCATTATTGAATTTGGCGCCCCATTCGCAGGTGCGGTAGTCGCGCACGTGGGACGCGTCGCGCAGCATTTCCACCGCCTGCAAGGTGCTGTCGTACAGGGCCGTTTTCGGCGCGACGATGTCGACCACCAATAAGGTGCCGTTCGGACGCAGCACGCGCCACGCTTCGGCCAGCGCTCCCGCCACGTCGTTCCAGTGGTGCGCGGAAAAGCGCGTGACAACCATGTCGAAGCTGGCGTCGGCAAATGGCAGGCGGGCTACGTCGCCCTGTTGCGTGCTGATGTTGTGCAAGCCGCGCTGCACCTTCGCGTGGTCGACGACGTCGAGCATGGGTTGCGCCAGGTCGTAGGCGACGACGGATGCTGCCACGGGGGCGACGGCGAAGCTGGCGTGGCCGGCGCCGCAGCCCAGGTCCAGTACCACCGGCTTGCCATGGCGGCGCGCGCATTCCTGCATCAGCACCAGGTCGGCGCCTTGCGCGTGGACTGCGCTGCTCAGGTAGGCATTCGCCGTCTTGCCAAACTGTTCGGTAACGACATCGTGCTGCTGCATGATTTTCTCCTGTTGATGGGTGAGTTCCTGCAGAATAGGGATAAAATTATCCTGTAACAAGACCATAACTTATACTGGTATATCTACTACCATGCAGGCATCTCATGTCGAACAAGCTCGCTGAATTCATCCGCGCCCGGCGCGAAGCCGTCACTCCCGCCATGGCTGGCTTGCCCGGCGGCGGGCGGCGGCGCACGCCGGGCTTGCGGCGCGAAGAGCTGGCGCAGCTGTGCGACGTCAGTCCCACCTGGCTGACGTGGCTGGAGCAGGGGCGGCCCGTGTCGGCGTCGGCCAAGATGCTGGCGCGCCTGGCGCAGGTGCTGCAGCTGAGCGCAGCCGAGCGTGCCTATCTGTTCGAAGTGGCCGACAAGCATGACCCCAGCCATGGCACAGGCGAGGGTAGTGGGCCTGCTAGCGCCGAGCTGGCCGCCATCGTCGCCGCCATCGACGCGCCTGCGTACATCCTCGACCGGGAATGGAGTGCCGTGGCGTGGAACGGGGCGGCGTCCACCTTGTTTACAGGCTGGCTGTGCAGTGACGCGGCTGCGCCGAACCAGTTGCGCTTCATGTTCCTGGACGCGGGCGCACGTGACCTGGTCATCGGCTGGCCCGAACGGGCGCGGCGCCTGGTGGCGGAGTTCCGCGCCGATATCGGCCGGCAGGCGGACCACGCGCCGCTGGCCGGCCTGATCGCCGAACTGGCCGATGCCAGCCTTGAATTTCGCCAATGGTGGGGCGCGCAGCAGGTGCAGGGCCGCGATGGCGGTTTGCGCCAGTTCCGGCATGCGCAGCAGGGCTTGCTGGCATTCAACCAGGTGACCTTGCACCTGGCGCGCCAGCATGACTTGAAACTGGTGATGTTGTTGCCTGTGTAGTTGCTCCTTTGAAAATGTAAAACGGCTGCGCTTGTTATAATCGGCTTGATAGTGTGGCCTTGCCATGCTGTCCTGGCTCCGGCCGTCGCCATGATGACGGTCCCGCTCTTTCGCCAGGAGTCTGTCCTGTTACCCCGCAATCCCAACCTGCGCAGCATCTATGTGATGCTGGTCGCCGTCGCCATGTTTTCCCTGATGGACACGGCCATGAAGCTGCTGTCCGCCCACTACCCCGCCATGCAGGTGACGGCTTTGCGCGCGCTGTCGTCCTTGCCGCTCGTGTGCCTGTACCTGCTGTACCGCGGCGCTTTCAATAACGTGCTGAAGGTGCGCTGGCCGCTGCACGTGCTGCGCGGCGCCCTGGGCGTGATGATGATTACCCTGTTTGCGTATGGCTTGAAGCGCATGTCGCTGGCCGAGGCATATTCGCTGTTCTTCGTCGCGCCCTTGCTGATTACGGTCCTGTCGGTTTTTATCCTGAAGGAAAGAGTCGACTTGGCGCGCTGGTGCGCCATCGCCGTGGGCCTGCTGGGCGTGCTGGTGGCGCTGCGCCCCGACGGTTCGGGATTCTTTTCGCTGGCCGGCCTGGCCGTGCTGGGTTCGGCCGCCTGTTATGCCATTTCCGCCGTCACGGGCCGCATCCTGAGCCGCACGGATGCCAGCGAAAGCATGGTCTTCTGGCTGATGGTGATGATGGCCCTTGGCGGCGTGGCCCTCTCGGCGCACGAGTGGGTGAGCATCCGCCGCGAAGACTGGTGGCTGCTGGCGGGCTTGTCACTGAGTGGCTTCCTGGGCCAGTTGGCCATCACGGAGGCGTTTCGCCATGGCAAGGCGTCCAGCGTGGCACCGTTCGAGTACTCGGCCCTGGCCTGGGGCATGGCCCTGGACTGGCTGCTGTGGCGTGCCTTGCCCGACCAGTACACGCTGATCGGCGCGGCCATCATCATCGGCAGCGGTATTTATCTGGTGCGCCGTGAAGCCGTGCATGCGGAAAGCGAACATCCTTAATGAGCGGTTGTGGTATTTCTGGCGTCAGCCATGCCGCGCCGCAACGAAAATCCGGCAAATAGATATAATCGACAGATGTTAAAACAACGCACCATCAAACAACAGGTCCGCACCATCGGTGTCGGTTTGCACTCCGGCACCAAGGTCGAGCTGATCCTGCGTCCCGCCGCGATCGACACGGGCATCGTGTTTCGCCGCATCGACCTCGATCCCATCGTCGAGTTCCCCGCCAGCGCCATGGCCGTGGGCGACACGCGCATGGCTTCCGTGCTGATCAAGGACGGCGCCAGGGTTTCTACCGTGGAACATCTGATGTCGGCCGCGGCTGGCCTCGGCGTGGACAATATGTATATCGACGTGAATGCGGAAGAAATTCCCATCATGGATGGTTCCGCCTCGTCCTTCGTCTACCTGCTGCAGCAGGCTGGCGTGGAAGAGCAGCAGGCGGCGAAGAAATTCATCAAGGTCATCAAGCCCGTGGAAGTGCGTCACGGCAAGGGCGACGCGGAGAAATGGGCGCGCCTGTCGCCGTACGATGGCTTCAAGCTTGATTTCTTCATCGAGTTCAACCATCCGGCCGTCGATGGCACGATGCAGCGCGCTTCCGTCGATTTCGGCGACGTGTCGTACGTGCACGATGTGGCGCGCGCGCGCACCTTCGGTTTCATGCAGGATGTGGAAAGCCTGCGCGGCATGGGCCTGGCGCGTGGCGGTTCGCTGGAAAACGCCATCGTCATGGACGAATACCGCATCCTCAACGCCGATGGCTTGCGCTATGAAGACGAGTTTGTGCGCCACAAGATACTCGACGCCATCGGCGACCTGTACCTGGTGGGCCACCCTTTGCTGGCCTATTACACGGCGCACAAGTCCGGCCACGCGCTGAACAACCAGCTGCTGCTGGCGCTGCTGGAACAGCCGGAATCCTATGAAATCGTCTCGTTCGCCACGAACGAGGCGGCGCCGCAATCCTACCTGCGCCAGATGGAACGCGAGTGGTCCTTGACTTGACGGCCGTTGCTGTTTTTAAATAATTTTAGGGCTAGGGAGCACCTGAAAAATGTTCAGGGCAAGGCGCATTGCCGCAGGCAGTACGAATAGTACGGCCAGGCAATGCAACGCCGCCATGGACTTTTTCTCAGGTGTTCCCAGGTTCGCGGTGGTGGCGGACCATATTGCGCAGCGCCGCGATCAATTGTTCGTTCTGCTTCGACGCCGGCAGGGCCGTGCTCAGCTCTTCCAGGGCTGACATGGCTTTTTCCGGCAAGACCAGCGCCCGCGTATGCACGATGGGCGCGATGCTCTTGATGACTTGCACTTTCAGCTTGATGCCTGAAATCTGCCAGCCCTTTCTTTCCAGTTCCCCTTGTAACTTCGGCAATTGCTGCTTGAGCTTGGCCGCCAGCGCCGCGTTCGGCGTGGCCAGCACCAGTTGGCCGCCCTCGAATTGCAGGATGTCGCAATGCTCGAACATGGCCGGCAGGGCCTTGGCGCAATCTTTTTGCAGGGCGGCCAGGCGCGTGACGGTGGGCATCAGGGAGGCCATCGTCGCGTTGCCGCGCAGAAAATCGGTTGCGCCCGTGACGGCCGGGCCTGAACGGGCAAAGCCGTAGCCGCGGCGCGGTGCCGGAGAATAAATGGGAGATCGCATGGCCGAAACATAGCACACTCGCCCGCGCATGACGAGTGCGGCGGTGGGTGTGGCGCAGGCGGGCGGGCCGTATTGCCTTACAGTATGGAAAATGTCCGCAATTTCTGCCATTTGTTTGTCATTAAGCTATTGTTATATGGCGCATTACCCCAACCATGTCGGGAACGCATGATAAAATCATCGTCTTTTGCCATAGTCGAACTCCGTGCGGTGACGCGATACCTACCTCGTTGTTCCCTACCGAGCTTTTTTTAACGGCGTTTTTTCAAGAATTCAAGCATGTCATTACTGACCCAGATTTTCGGTAGCCGCAACCAGCGGCTGCTCAAGCAATACCAAAAAACGGTACGCGAGATCAATGCGCTCGAGCCGGCCATCGAAAAGCTGTCGGATGCCGAGCTGCAAGCGAAGACGCCTGCCTTCAAGGAACGCATCGCCGCTGGCGAATCGCTCGATGCCTTGTTGCCGGAAGCCTTTGCCGTCTGCCGCGAGGCCAGCAAGCGCGTCCTGCGCATGCGCCATTTCGATGTGCAGATGATCGGCGGCATGGTCTTGCATTTCGGTAAGATCGCGGAGATGGGCACGGGCGAGGGCAAGACCCTGATGGCAACCTTGCCAGCCTACCTGAATGCCCTGTCGGGCAAGGGCGTGCATATCGTCACCGTCAATGATTACCTGGCGCAGCGCGATGCCGAGACCATGGGCCGCCTGTATGCCTGGCTGGGACTGTCGACGGGCGTGAACATGTCGCAGATGGAGCACAGCGCCAAGCAGCAGGCGTACAACTCTGACATCACGTATGGCACGAACAATGAATTCGGTTTCGATTTCTTGCGCGACAACATGGTCTACGAAGCGCGCGAGCGCGTACAGCGCAGCCTGAACTTCGGCATCGTCGATGAAGTCGACTCGATCCTGATCGATGAAGCGCGTACGCCGTTGATCATTTCGGGCCAGGCCGAGAACCATACGGACCTGTATCACAAGATCAATGAAGTGCCTGCGTTGTTGACTTTGCAGATCGGTGAAGAAACGCCGGATGGCAAGGGCAAGGTTGACGTGCCGGGCGACTACACCAAGGATGAAAAGGCGCACCAGGTGCTGCTGACGGAAGCCGGCCACGAAAAGGCAGAAGGCATCCTGATGGAGATGGGCCTGCTGCCGGAAGGCGCGTCGCTGTACGATTCGGCCAACATCACTCTCGTGCACCACCTGTATGCGGCCCTGCGCGCGCATGCGCTGTACTTCAAGGATCAGCACTATGTGGTGCAGAACAATGAAGTGGTGATCGTCGATGAATTCACGGGCCGTCTGATGACGGGCCGCCGCTGGTCCGATGGCTTGCACCAGGCCGTCGAAGCGAAAGAAGGCGTCAAGATCCAGAACGAGAACCAGACCCTGGCCTCGATCACCTTCCAGAACTACTTCCGCATGTACGCCAAGCTGGCCGGCATGACCGGTACGGCCGATACCGAAGCGTACGAATTCCAGGAAATCTACGGCCTGGAAACGGTCGTGATCCCGCAAAACCGTCCGCTGCAGCGCAAGGATCGCCAGGATCAGGTCTACAAATCGTCGGCGGAAAAATACAACGCGATGTTGAACGACATCCGCGACTGCTACGAGCGCGGCCAGCCCGTGCTGGTCGGTACGACCTCGATCGAGAACTCGGAACTGCTGTCGGGCATCCTGACCAAGGCCGATTTGCCGCACAACGTGCTGAACGCGAAGCAGCATGCCCGCGAAGCGGAAATCATCGCCCAGGCAGGTCGTCCGAAAGCCATCACCATCGCCACCAACATGGCTGGCCGCGGTACGGACATTGTGCTGGGCGGTAACGTCGAAAACCAGATCAAGTTCATCGAAGCCAATGCTGAACTGAGCGACGCCGACAAGGCAGCCCAGTCGCAGACCTTGCGCGATGAATGGCAATCCTTGCACGACCATGTGGTCAATGCGGGCGGCTTGCATATCATCGGCACCGAACGCCATGAATCGCGCCGCGTTGATAATCAATTGCGTGGCCGTGCCGGCCGCCAGGGTGATCCAGGGTCGTCGCGCTTCTACCTGTCGCTCGACGACGCGCTGCTGCGCATCTTCGCCGGCGACCGTGTGCGCGCCGTGATGGACCGCCTGAAAATGCCGGAAGGCGAACCGATCGAGGCAGGCATCGTCTCGCGTTCGATCGAATCGGCCCAGCGCAAGGTCGAAGCGCGCAACTTCGACATCCGCAAGCAATTGCTGGAATACGATGACGTCGCCAACGACCAGCGTAAAGTCATCTACCAGCAGCGTAACGAGCTGCTGGAAACGACCGATATTTCCGACATGATCGGCTCGCTGCGCCATGGCGTGTTCACCGACCTGGTGCACGAGTATGTGCCGCATGAATCGGTGGAAGAGCAGTGGGATATCAAGGGTCTGGAAAACACCCTGGCCAGCGAATGGCAGCTCGACTTGCCGCTGCAGCAAATGCTGGAAGCCGATGCGACCCTGACGGACGACGAGATCCTCGAAAAAGTGCTGGTCGCGGCCGATGCCGTGTACCAGTCGAAGATCGATATCGTCGGCAAGGAATCGTTTGGCGGCTTCGAACGCAATGTCATGCTGCAAAGCGTGGACAGCCACTGGCGCGAACACCTGGCGGCGCTCGATCACCTGCGCCAGGGTATTCACCTGCGCGGTTATGCGCAGAAGAACCCGAAACAGGAATACAAGCGCGAAGCGTTTGAACTGTTTGGCCAGATGCTCGACATGATCAAGAACGACGTCACGAAACACGTGATGACGGTACGCATCCAGTCGCGTGAAGAAGTCGATGCGGCCGAACAGGCGATGCAGCAGTCGCACGTGGAAAACGTGCACTACCAGCACGCCGAATTCGACCCGAACGCGGCGCCGGAAGAGCTGCTGGCGCCTACTGCCGGCGGCAACATGGACAACGTCGACGACATGAGCGTGAGCATGGGTGTCAAGGTCGGTCGTAACGACCCATGCCCTTGCGGCAGCGGCAAAAAGTACAAGGCCTGCCACGGCAAGCTGGCATAAGGCGGTTTGACTGCCTGACAAAAAACGGAGACCGCGGTCTCCGTTTTTTTATGCCTTTTCAATTTGCGCGCGCGCATCTACCGGCACGCATGTTCACCGGCGCCGCGAAGGCGCTACAATAGCGCTTCCCTTTTCCCTCGCAGAAGAAATCACCATGGCCGTCAATTCTCCCAAGCCCGTCGCCGCCGACTTGAAAGCCGTCGCCGGCATTGAAATCGGTGTTGCCGAAGCAGGCATCAAGAAACCCAACCGCAAGGATTTGCTGGTATTGAAACTGGCGCCGACGGCCACCGTGGCCGGCGTGTTCACCTTGAACCGCTTCTGCGCCGCGCCCGTGCAAATCTCGAAAGCCAACCTGGCGGCCGTGACGGCCGGCGCCGCGCCGATCCGCGCGCTGCTGGTCAATACGGGCAACGCGAATGCGGGCACGGGCGAATCGGGCCTGGCCGACGCGCAGGCCAGCTGCGCCGCGCTGGCCGAGCTGCTGGGCTGCACGCCGCAGCAAATCCTGCCGTTTTCCACCGGCGTGATCCTCGAACCGCTGCCTGTGCAGCGCCTGGTCGCCGGCTTGCCGCAAGCGGTAGCAGCGCTGACGTCGGACAACTGGTTCTCGGCCGCCGAAGCCATCATGACCACCGACACGCAGCCGAAAGCCGGCTCGCGCACGGTCACCATCGGTGGCCACGCGGTCACCCTGACAGGCATCAGCAAGGGCGCCGGCATGATCAAGCCGAACATGGCCACCATGCTGGGCTTCCTCGCGTTTGACGCCACCGTGGCGCAACCGGTGCTGGACCAGCTGGTGAAGCAGGCAGCCGACAAATCGTTCAACTGCATCACCATCGACGGCGACACGTCCACCAATGACTCGTTCATGCTGGTGGCAACAGGCGCCGGCAGCCTGGTGATCGATTCCATCGACTCGCCGCACTATGCGGAACTGTCGGCCGCCGTCACCGAACTGTCGACCTTCCTGGCACAAGCCATCGTGCGTGACGGCGAAGGCGCGACCAAGTTCATGACGGTGACCGTGGAAGACGGCCGCAACGTGGAAGAGTGCCGCAAGATCGCCTATTCCATCGCCCATTCGCCGCTGGTGAAAACGGCCTTCTTCGCCTCCGACCCGAACCTGGGCCGCATCCTGGCCGCCATCGGCTACGCCGGTGTGGACGACCTCGACGTGGGCCAATTGAACCTGTACCTGGACGACGTGTGGGTGGCCAAGAATGGCGGCCGCAACCCGGACTACCAGGAACAGGATGGCCAGCGCGTGATGCAGCAAAGCGAAATCACCATCCGCGTCAAGCTGGCGCGCGGCGATGCCACGGCCACCTTGTGGACGTGCGACCTGTCGCATGACTACGTGTCGATCAACGCCGACTACCGCTCATGACCAGTCTCGATCAATTCCTGATCCGCGCCGAGCGGGTGCTGGCGCGGCTCGAGTCGATCTTGCCGCCGGCCTTGCCGGCTACCGACTGGAACAGCTTTGCCTTCCGCTGGCGCCGGCGCCAGGGCGCGCTGCCTTATTTGCAGGCCGTGGCGCATGTCTCGTCCATTGCTCTGGATGACTTGCACAATATCGGCACACAAAAGGCGCAGATCGAGCAGAACACGCGCCAGTTCGTTGCCAGCCGCCCCGCCAACAATGTGCTGCTGACGGGGGCGCGCGGCACGGGCAAGTCCTCCTTGATCAAGGCTTGCCTGAACCAGTTCGCCGACCAGGGCTTGCGCCTGATCGAAGTCGACAAGGCCGATCTGGCCGACTTGCCCGACATCGTCGACCTGGTGGCGGCGCGCCCCGAGCGTTTCATCATCTTTTGCGACGACCTGTCGTTCGAAGAGGGCGAGAGCGGCTACAAGGCGCTGAAAGTGGCGCTCGACGGCAGCATCGCCGCGCAATCGGACAATGTGCTGATCTACGCCACCTCGAACCGCCGTCACCTGATGCCGGAACGCATGTCGGATAACACCAGCTACAAGACGGACGACGATGGCGATCTGCATCCGGGCGAGACGGTGGAAGAGAAAATCTCGCTGTCCGAGCGCTTCGGCCTGTGGTTGTCTTTCTACCCGTTCAAGCAGGATGATTATCTCGATATCGCGGCGCACTGGCTGGCCTCGTTTGGCTGCACGCCGGAACAGATTGCGGCAGCACGCGGCGACGCCCTGCGCTGGGCCTTGCAGCGCGGTTCCCGTTCGGGCCGGGTGGCGTGGCAATTCGCGCGCGACTATGCGGGGAAACTTCCTGCGGGAAAGTTGCCGCAATGAGCGAAGTGAAAATTACACCGGTGGATGTCGCCGTCGGCATCCTGATGAAGCCGAACGGCGACGTGCTGCTGGGCCAGCGCCCGGCCGGCAAGCCGTATGACGGCTATTGGGAATTTCCTGGCGGTAAAGTCGAAGCCGGCGAAGCCATTCTTGACGCCTTGAAGCGCGAGTTTGTCGAAGAGCTGGGGCTATATATCGACAGTGCAGAACCCTGGTGCGGCGTCGAATATGTGTATCCGCACGCTCATGTGCGCCTGCATTTCTATATCAGCCGCGAATGGCGGGGCGAGCCGCAAAGCCTGGAAGGGCAGGCGTTCGCCTGGCAAGGCACGGTCGGCGTGGAACCCTTGCTGCCGGCCACCATTCCCCTGCTGGAATGGTTAGATGAGGTACGTCGCGAATCCCTGGCGCCTGCATAATCTTTACTTGTGCCAGCGGGCAGCATCACGCTGCGTGCTGGCGCAAGCTTTCCTGTGACTTTCCTTGTATAGTCGGCGCTTTGCGCTACAGTGCTTTCATCACGCACAGGGGAGTCTCGCATGCCGCTGACACTGACCTTTACCGATACCGATGAATTGCTGATCGCCGCCTTGCACAAGCGTGCCCGCGCGCATGGACGCAGCATCGAGGACGAGCACCGCGACATCTTGCGCAGCGCCTTGCGGCCGCTGCCGAAGCGCCCGCTCGACGATATTCTGCGCGGCATGCCCGACGTGGGGTTGGATGCGGATTTTGAGCGCCGCCCTTGAGTCATGCCCGTCTATCTGGTCGACACGGATGTGATCGTTGCGGCGCGCAAGGGCGGCGCCGCGCCAGCAGGCGTGGCTACCTTCTTCGAGCGGGTGACGCCAGAGATGCGCTATGTGCCGGTGCAAGTGATCGCGCAATTGCGCGCAGGCATACAGCGCAGCTGGCGGCGCGAAGCGGCGCTGGAAGCACTGGCGCTGGAAGGCTGGCTGGAAGCCGTGCTGGCAGAGTATGCGCCCCGCTTGCTGGAATTCGACCTCGATTGCGCGCTCGTGTGCGCCCGCCTGCATGGTCGCGGCCATGCGCATGGCATCGATGGACAGATCGCGGCGATGGGCATCGCCTATGGCTTGACGGTGGTCAGTGGCAGGCTTGACAGTTTCGCGGCGCAGGGGCTGCGCCTGGAAAATCCGTTTAATTGAAGCTAATTGCGGCTTATTGCGGCTTGTTGTCTTCGTCTGCCAGGGGATCTTCGAACGGGTCGGCCGCGGGGATCGTGTATTTCTCTTCGGCCCAGGCACCCAGGTCGATCTGCTTGCAGCGCTCCGAGCAGAAGGGGCGGAATTTGTTGGCTTCAGTCCATTCGACTTTGGCGGCACAGGTAGGGCAGTTAACGACGGTCATGATGGGGCAAATAAGTAACAATTAAAAATTACAGAGCGTGAGCTCGAACGGGACATCTTCTTCCAGCGGCTTGGGTTTCAAGTCGCCGCCCTGGGTGGTGAAGCGCACCCACAGCATGTATTTGTTGGCGGAAATTTCCGGGATGGCGCCGCTGTTTTCATCCAGGCTCAGGCGCAGCATCTGGTAGACCTTGCCTTGCAGCATTTGCTGGTAGCTGCCGCCATTGGCGATCAGTTTAACGGGTCCGCCGGAATCGCGCAGCAGGCGCAATACGAGGGCCAGCGCGTCGAACAGCGGTGCCAGCGGGGCGAACCAGGCGTGGATATCGGTCAGACGCTGTTCCGAGCTGCGTTTTTGCCAGGCAAAGTATGACGGCAAGTCGAATTCGCAGGCGCCGCCCGGAATGATGGTGCGGCCGCGGATGCTCATCAGCCATTCATTGTCGCGGATATTCTGTCCCGTCTTGCCTTGCGCCGCCACCAGGGCGCCGCTGACGCTGTCGAGTTCGCCGAGGATGGCATCGAGGGTTTCCGGTTCCACGTTGGGATTGCTGCGGTAGCCGAGCAGGCTCTGGCGCTGACGCTCGAGTTCCTGCAGCAGGTCGGACTTCAGGTCGGCGCGGCCGGCCACTTCGAGCATATCGAAAATAGTTGCCAAGGCAACATGGTGCTGCATTGCATGCTCTTGCTGGATGAAGAACTTGAATTTGTCGTACAGGTCTTCCAGCCGCAACAAGGTACGTATGCGTTCGTTGAAAGGGTATTCGTAGACAATCAAAATAATTCCCTTAAGTAAGGACCTGCAAACAATCCCGTGATTTTGAACCAAGCGTCGACAAATTACAAACGTTGCGACCCGATTCCGGCCATTCTTTTTGAAAATGTCAGATATAAATCGTGCAACTGGGCAATCTGCGGCGCCAGGGCGGCCAAATCGCCATTATTGTCGATCACATCGTCCGCCGCCGCCAGGCGCATGGCGCGCGTGGCCTGTGTGGCCATGATGGCTTTGACTTGTTCTTCCGATAAGCCATTGCGCGCCATCACGCGCGATACTTGCAGGCTTTCCAGGCAATCGATGACCAGCACCCGGTTGACCCGCTCCACCCATCCACCGGACTCGACGAGCAGGGGAACGGCAAAGATCACATAGCTGCCTGTTGCCTCGGCGGCCGCCGCCAGAGTGGCCTGGCGGATGCGCGGGTGCAGGATGGCTTCCAGTCTGGCCTTGGCGGCGGCGTCGGCAAACACGAGGTTGCGCATTTTTGTGCGGTCGAGGGCGCCGCGCGCATCGGCGTAGTCGGCGCCGAACTCCGCCACCAGGGCCGGCATGGCCGCGCCATTCGGTGCCGTCAGGTTGTGCGCGATCTGGTCGGTGTCGACGATGGAGGCGCCGCGCGCGGCGAACAGGTCAGCTACCGTGCTCTTGCCGCAGCCGATGCCGCCGGTGAGACCCACGCTGAAATAAGGGACGTTGTGTAGTTGCATGTGTTTATCCATAGGGGCGCTGCTGCGCGGGTCAGCTGGTCAGGCCCATTGTGAGGCGCGACAGGGGCGTGCCGTATAGCAGCGCGATCAGGCCAGCCGCCGCCAGGTAGGGGCCGAACGGAATCGGTTTGTCGCGCCCCCGCTTGGCAAACACGATCAGGCCGATGCCGACCACGGCGCCGACCAGCGACGATAATAAGATGATCGTCGGCAGCATCGTCCAGCCCAGCCACGCACCGAGCGCCGCCAGCAATTTGAAATCACCATAGCCCATCCCCTCCTTGCCTGTCGCCAGTTTGAAGGCCCAGTACACGGCCCACAGGGCCAAGTAGCCGGCGACCGCGCCGATGACGGCTTCCTGCAGGGGCACGAAAGTGCCGTTGATATTGACCAGCAAGCCCGCCCACAGCAGGGGGAAGGTGAGGTCGTCGGGTAGCATTTGCGTATCGGCATCGATGAAGGTCATGGCGATCAGCAGCCAGGCAAACACGAGCGTGGCCAGGCCCGTCCAGCCGCTGCCGAAGTGCCAGACCAGCAGGGCCGACAGCGCGCCAGTCAGCAGCTCGACCAGCGGATAGCGCACGGAGATCGGCGCCTGGCACGCGCTGCACTTGCCACGCAACAGCAGATAGCTGAGGACGGGGATATTTTCCATGGCCGTGATGCGGTGGCCGCAAGCGGTGCAATTCGAGTGCGGCAGCATCAGGTTGTAGCGGTCCGTGTGCGGCAAGGGCAAGCCGCTTTCTTCCGCCACATAATTATCAGATTCGCGCTGCATCATTTTCGGGACGCGGTGGATCACCACATTCAGGAAGCTGCCGACGATCAGGCCGAACAGGGCGGCGACGAGGGCGACGGGCAGATTGCCGGGCGCGGCGAACAGCAGGGTATCTTGCAGCATGGTGGATTTGTCTGAGGTGATGATGTTGCCGCGCAAACATTGCCTGGCACTGCCGCAGTGTAAAACATCTGCTGGCGCATGGGGATGTTTTGCGCAGGGCGTGTAGGAAAACACAATATCCCTCAGTGTCCTCCCTGCCTGTTGCTAAGTAGTTCTTAGGTGGCTCGCTGTGTTTCTTCTCATAAAATTTCGCAGTTTTTTCAGCAATGGCGTTTGAAGAATGCTATCTAATGTTTGCAATATTTTGTGCAATTACAACTTCTAGGCGATGACCTAACATAGACCCATTTTTCAAGCAGTATCGCGCCGTGCGCGCCCTCATTTATGCGAGTGAATTGGCATAGCTAAAAATAAATTAAAGTTTCCTATTGAATATTAAAGTTCCGGCCCAAAGTTGCTTAAAGGGCATTTTCTTAAATAAATTGCAAGGTGGAGCATGGACACTGAAATAGGTATTGAGATTGAGTTCTTCGCCGTTGGTGAGGGAAAGAGAAGTGGCGATGCCATTTCAGTACGGTTCGGCACGCCAGGTAACTATAAGGTGCTGGTATATGACGGTGGCACCAAAACCTCGGGGCAGGCTATCGTTGACCATGTCCGCAAGCACTATGGTGTCGAACGCGTGGATTATCTGGTGAACTCGCACCCTGACGGAGACCACGCATCCGGACTGTCGGTTGTATTGGAGCAGCTCGATGTCGGCGAACTTTGGTTACACCGGCCATGGGCATACAGCGCAGAGATCCGTAACTATTTCCACGACGGGCGGATCACTGATATGAGTCTTGCGCGCCGTTTTCAAGAAAAAATGAGTGCTGCCCACGAACTTGAAGTATTAGCACTGAAAAAAGGGGTACGGGTGTACGAGCCATTCGCGGGCCAAACCATCGCTGGTGTGTTCACAGTGCTCTCGCCCGAAAAGAACTGCTATGTGCATGAGCTGATTCAGGAATTTGCTAAGACGCCGGCTCAGAAAAAAATCACCGCAGCCAACGAGGCATTTGGCATAGCCGATATGTTCAAGTCCGCTATCGCCAAAGTAACTGAATGGATTGATGAAACTTGGGATGTCGAGACTTTGCGTAGCGACGTCTGCACAAGTGCCGAGAACGAAAGTAGCGTCATCTTGTTCGGACAGTTTGGCTCTAGTGGGGTTCTATTGACCGGTGACGCCGGGGTTCGCGCGCTGACTGCGGCCGCTGAGCATGCGGAAAACGTCGGTCTGAATCTGTGCAAGCTGGTGACGTTCGCGCAAATTCCGCATCACGGGAGCCGCAACAACGTGACGAGTGCCGTGCTGGATCGCATTTTCGGCCCTGCGCATGCCACTCAACCTGGTGAGACGCGCCGCATCGCCTTTGTCTCGGCAAGCAAGGAATCGGAAACGCATCCTCGCGCGACAGTCGTGAATGCCTTCATTCGCCGTGGGTTCAAAGTTGTCCAAACGAAGGGCAAGATGATCAGACACCAACGGAACATGCCAGGGCGCGATGGTTGGCGTGCCGTGGAGCATATGCAGTTCTCTACAAAGGTGCAGGCATGGGACTAGACTATTTTTCGAAGCTTACAAGACTTCCTGACGCTTACGATGTTCGGGCCAGGCTCACGCCGGCCTTACTTGCGCTGCTTCCGGTGGTGGCGATCGTCATCGGCCTACATCACGCTGAAATGAAACTGAATGTAGCGGTGCTCAGCTTGTTCGGATTTCTCGGCGTCTTCTATTTTCTGGCCAACCTTTGCAGGGAAATGGGAAAGCGGCATGAGGATCACCTCTTCAAGAAGTGGGGTGGGAAGCCGTCGACCCGGCTACTGCGTCATACTGACACGTTCCTGGATGGGACAACAAAGGGACGCTATCACCGTTTTCTGGAGCGTTGGATAGACTCCTCTTTTCCGACTGCAGAGCAAGAGCGATCCGCCCCGGATGCCGCAGATGAAATTTATCAGGCCGCTGTGCGCTGGCTTCTTGGAAAAACGCGAGACAAAATAAAATACGCCATGCTCTTCAATGAAAACGTGTCGTATGGATTCCGGAGGAACTGCTATGGCATTCGGTGGATTGCGATCTGCATTTCCCTGCTCAGCATTCTTTGGATTCTTGTCGCCCGCGATGTTGTGAATCACACTGGTTTACATGCGGAGAGTCTTCTGCGCTTAGGCATAGGGGGGAATGTTGCAATGCTTATTTCCGTTGTCAGTATAGCAGTATGGATGTTGTTTTTTACGGAAGAGACGGTTAAGACCTCATCCATCAGCTATGCCGACTTCCTGCTTCGCAGCTGCGATACCTTGCCCAAAAAGCGGTAACAGGTTGCCTGGGTAGGATCAGATTGCTGCGCAGGCAAGCCCGCAGGGCTCGCGCGTCCCAATGAAAGTTTGAGGTAAATATGATTTTTATGATCGTCGTGTATTTGTTAGTTATTACCGCAGCTTGTGCCTGGTTTGTTGCAGCCACGCTTCTCGGCCAGGTAACTCCCGCTTACGAGGCAATCCGCGTTGGCTTGGCCTGCTCCGCGACCGCCGGAATCGGTGGTGCATTGCATTGTATTGTTTGAGGGCCGTGTATCTTAGTCGCGCTGTCCGCAACGATTGGAGTCCAGATTGGTACTGGTGGTACTTTCTTAGGCCTCTCGCAAGCTTCATTTGCGGTGGAGCGAGCTGCTTGTTTCTGAAAGCTGGTCTGCTTGTTCTTGAGTCTAAAACGCAAGGCGGCGCGACAGAGGTTGGCTTCTATGCCCTTGCGTTTGTCGCCGGACTCAACGTCGATAAGTTCGTGCAAAAGATCGAGAGTGTCGCCTATGCTGTGTGGGGCATTGAAAAATCTCGGGCTGCGAGCGGTTCAGATCCCCGACAGGGCGGCACGCCAGTTAATACTGGCACGCCTTCCATACCTAGCTAGCCCGTTAGCGCGAAAGTGCGGCATCGATGAATGGCTGTACTTCCGCGCGGTTTTTCAAGATGATTTGAAATTCTCTACAGTCGGTAGGATTGCATACGAGAAGACCATGTCTCTTGAGTGTGTAATAGAGCAATGCTTGCCTACATGGTAAGCTGAGAGTTCCATCGGTCATCCCGTAGTCGAGCTCGATTACCTTCTTGGCGCCGAGACTGAGATCGGGATGAGGGGTAAGAATCAGATCGATGATCGTATCCCATTGATGGTCCGTTTTCGGTACAGGTTTCGTGTCGGTTCCAATCAAGTCAAGGATGCGGGCAAGAACAAAATCCGTGTATTCCTCCCGCTTGTGGCAGAACGCGCGCACATGCCACCTAAAGCCGTCATAAGCGAGTGCATGTGGTGTAATCCATCGTTCTGATGGATCAACCGATGACATGGATTGATACAGCACATGCGCTGATTTTCCTTCCAGAATTGCCCTGTTAATTCGCGCCAGCGTGCGGTCGTCTAGTACACGGGCAGGTGAGGGGGCGATTTCGCATGCAGGTTGACTGCCGATGAAACTAGCCGACGGCTCAAGTATTCCTTCTTTGAGCGCAAAGAGTTCGGCCAGGTAGCGTCTGGCCGAAGTTCTTCCAAATAGGGGCTGGAAGTGTTCGGTAGCTACATAGGCCCTCAACGTCTTGTTGTATTCAAGATTATCTGTGGCAAGACTTATGTAGAGCGCAACATCAAGAGAAGCCTGAGGTGTCGAAATGCCGAAGTGCTCCATTAGGTCCATGCGATTCAGTTGCCCCTGCCAGCGCAGCCGAAAGTCGATGAACTGTAGACGTCGTTCTTGGACTTTGGAAATCGGTTTGCCTTCTTGAGGGCCCCGGTCTTGCATTTCTTTCATAAACAATCCATCTAATAAGTAGACGCGTATAAATTATAGGCGTATAGTTATTGTACGTTAATTCTCATGGAGTGTGTCCCCAATGCCAACCACCTTAACATTTTTCCCTGTTGATAATGGGGATATGACATTGATTACACTGTTCGACCAAGCAGCGACGACGATTCTCATTGACGTTAACGTCAGGACTGCCGCAGACAATCCTGATGATAATGACACGCCAGATGTAATGGTAGATTTGCGTGCCAGGATCAACAGGGATGCCAAGGGACGCCCCTATGTTGACGTCTTCATGTTGAGTCACCCGGATCTTGATCACTGCCGCGGCTTGGAGCGCCACTTCCACCTTGGTAAGCTCGAGGATTATCCTGACGATAAAAAACCGGATAGTGAGAAAAGAATCGTGATCCGTGAAATCTGGTCCTCGCCGATTGTCTTCCGCCGACGCTCGAGCGTGCATAAACTGTCCGACGATGCCGCAGCTTTTAATACGGAGGCCAAACGACGCGTTAACCTGAACAAGCAAACCTCGTGTCAGGTATTGGACGGCGATCGCGTCCGGATCCTCGGGGAGGACATTGACGGAAAGACTGAGGGGATTCCAGGTATCGTCACGAAGGTCGGCGACGAGGTATCCATGATCTGCGGACGCGATTTCTCCAGCTATTTCAAAGCACGGTTGTTGGCCCCGCTGGACGCCGAAGATGATCCGGAGCTTGAAGCCGCTTTTTCAAAGAACCATTCCAGTGTGATCATGAACTTCATGCTCTGGTCAGGTGCAATGCAACGAGATGGAGTCAAATTCCTGACCGGCGGCGACGCTGAGGTGTTGATCTGGAGCCGTCTCTGGGATCAATATAAGAACACCCCGGAGATACTTGAATACGATGTGCTGCAAACCCCGCATCACTGTTCTTGGCACTCGCTTTCGTACGATAGTTGGTCAAAAAAAGAAAAAGACGCGAAGGTCGACGAAAGCGCGCGCAAGGCCCTTAGTCAAGCGCGCGACGGCGCCATCGTTGTCGCGAGCTGCAAGCCGATCGCTGATGACGATTGCGATCCACCGTGCATGGGTGCGAAAGACGAATATGAAGCCATTGTGGACGAGGCAGGCGGTACCTTCATCTGTACTGGCGAGTACCCGGATCCGCAGGCGACTAAGTCATACGTACTGACCGTGAGTGAGCAAGGGGCGAGAAAACCGACTGGCAAGGATGCGGCGGCAAAACTGGCGGGCCTAGCAAGCACGGCATCTGTTCCGATGCCACACGGGTGAGCTGATGAGCCTGTTCGATATCGCTTTTGAGCAACTCCGCAATCACAAGGCTGTCAGCAACCTCACGTTAGTTGCTCGCAACGATCAGTTTCTTACGGTGGAAGCGGACGTCGCTGTCTCGTTACCTAGCCGCGCTGTGCGTATAGGGCAGTCCTTGACAGGGGTACGTGCAGTGGAACGGTGCACGTTTCCCTTCACGGCCGAATGGCCACTTCGCGCCCCGCGGATTAGGTTGCGACCGGATTTCCCCGTCAACTTTCCTCATATCAATCCGCATCGTGCCGGGCAGCCTGTGTCGCCTTGCCTTTTTGACGGCTCGATTGACGAGTTGCAAAGTCGGTTTGGTTTGGCTGGGGTACTAGATCAACTGGTGGACTGGCTTGAGAAGGCTGCGGCGGGGCAGCTGATCGATGATCAACATGGATGGGAGCCAACCAGGCGGGATGATGTGTCGGCACAGTTGGTCTTTGATGCGGACGATTTGCTGTCTCGGCTGCCAACTGATGGAGGCATTGTTGCTCTGTCCACAAACTATTTTGGTAGTGAGCGTTTCCTCCTTGGTCAGATTTTAGCCGACGATGCGGTCCGACCAGAAGAGTTTCGCCTGAGTACCGAGTTAATCAAGAACGCGGATGGGCGGTGGTCGCATGGGATCACCCTTACATTCATTGCACGTGCTCAGAATGTAGACGGGAAGGCCCCTGTTTTCGATCAGTACAGACCCGATACCGTTGTCGATATCGCTTCGCTGGTCGAACGTGCGACTTCCCTGGGCATAGATGGCGCTGCATTGGAAGCTGCGGTCGTTGGCTTTCTAAAAGCGGCTGATTCAACCATTTCGTTCAATCGAGAGACAGACAATGAAATTTTCGCTCTGGTCGTTCTGGCAGCTCGGCGTCCCGTCGAGCTCGTCGGCGCAAGAGAGCGCGATGTTGAATTTATTCCCTACGTCGTACGTTTTTTCGGTAATCTGAGGGCGTATACGATCGATGTGAAGGCGGCCTATCACGCTTACGCCTTGTCGCCGAGCTTGCTGATGCGTACGTCAGGCTTCAAGGGCACTGATCCACGTCGAACGATCATCCTGGCCGGATGTGGCAGCTTAGGATCGAAGATCGGGATGCATATGGGACGTGCTGGCTTTGGTAATTTTCGTTTTGTCGACACGGATTGGTTGGCGCCTCATAATATGGCCCGCCATGCTCTGCTAAGCAATAACTTCGCCACGAGGATCCCACAGAAAGCGGAGTTAATGAAGGAGGCTTTTGCGATCCTGTCGCACCGGGACTGTGAAGCATTCGTAAAGGATTTCGGCGAGGCGCTCCGCGATGAGGCTTCATTGCGCGAGCTCGGTGGCATGGACGAAGCAGTTTTCATCGATGCTACTGCATCACTTGCCGTACTCACGGCAGAGACTCTTCCTGGTCCTCTCGATTCCTCGCCAGCACGCCTCATTCGGACGCTCATGTACGGGCAGGGTAGGTGTGCGCTTGTACTTCTTGAAGGGGGGCACCGTTCGTCTCGCGTGGACGACTTGACGGCGGCATTTTTCAACGAGTGCCGCCAGTCGCCGGAACTACGCGCAGCAGTGGTTGGAGAGTCTGCGGATGCAACAAGGCTTTTTGTTGGAGATAATTGCAGCTCCCTGACAACCCCAATGCCAGATAGTTTGGTTTCGCGCGCGGCATCAATGGTATCGATACGGATCGAGCAATGGTTGCAAGACGGATTGCCTGACCAGGGCCAGATGTGCTTCAGTATTGCGGATGCCGGTGGTATCGGTGCAGCCTGGTTTGAACGCTTATCCGGCCCGACGGTCGTCCTGCGACCGAGAGTTGAGGACGGGTGGACAGTTCGAGTTCTGGACACTGTAGTCGCGGAAATCGACAAAGATGTGGCGAAGTGGCATCCGCTCGAAACTGGCGGCGCTCTTATCGGGCACGTCGATCAAGCTACGCGAACGATGATCATCGCAGCGGTGATCGAAGCTCCGCTGGACAGTATTAGAGAAGACGCCAAGTTCGTTCTGGGGGTTGAGAATCTTGAGAAAATTCTTCGTTCAGCGCATGCAGACTCTGCTGGGCACCTCCACTTTGTAGGATCCTGGCACAGCCATCCGATGGGAGGCAGGCACTCTGAATTGGACCGTGAAACACTCGCACGTCTATGTATCAATAGTCCCGGCTTGCCTATGGTTTCGCTTGTCTGGACACCACAGGGCCTGATCGGCGAGGTAGGGATGTGGTGATCTGTCGGACTCTGGAGGAGCGATGCCGTAATATGTGGAGAGAAGTCACTACCTTGCTAAGCGATGGGTGCTGGAAAACAACCAAGTTGCTAGCTGATTCCGAGCGGCAACGCGCCATGTGAGCCTAAGTTGTATCAAGCGACGGCATGGCCTTGCTCAGTAGCTCGTAAGAACCACATTCTTGCGGCTACGTAGTCGATTGGGACACCGTCGCCCTGGCGATGCATGAGGACTGGCGACATTGATTTGGGCATCGGTACGTCTAAGCTCTGCTTCGAACGCCCATCGTGATACGGTATGTTGCACCGAGTGCTGGCTCATCGAACGCTTCCATCATGTCTCATCACTGAGAACCTACAGGCGCGTAGTCAAATCACCGCCCCCAGCTTGAAAATCGGCAAATACAGGGCGATCACGAGGGAACCGACGAGCACGCCCAGCACCACCATCAGCGCCGGTTCCAGCAGCGTGGAAAGGGCGGCCACGGTGGCGTCGATGTCGGCCTCGATGATGTCGGCCGCGCGCGACAGCATGGCGTCGAGGGCGCCCGATTCCTCGCCGATCAGGGTCAGTTGCGTCAGCAGCGGGGGAAACACGCCGCTGTGTTCCATGGCCAGGGCCAGGCTGCCGCCGGCGCGGATTTCGCGTTCGATGCGCGTCGTCGCTTCCTGGTACAGCGCGTGGCCGGAGGCGGCTCCCACCAGGCCGAGAGAGTCGAGCAGTGGCACGCCGGCGGCGAACATGGCCGCCAGGGTGCGCGTCCAGCGGGCGATTGCCGCCTTGCGCAAGAGGGGGCCGAAGACGGGCAGGCGCAGCGCCCGTAGTTGCGTGTTGCGCCGCCACGCGGGATAGCGGCGCCAGGCCAGGTGCAGCAGCAGGCAAGCGAGCAGCAGCGCCGCCAGCAAGGCCAGCCAGTAGCGGACAACAAAGGCGGACACGCCCATGACGACCAGGGTGGGCAGCGGCAACGGTGCGCCAAAGCTGTCGAAGACCTGGCGGAAAGCGGGCACGACCACGCTCATGATGATGGCCGTGACAACGATGGCGACGAGTACGATGGCCAGCGGATACATCAGCGCGCCGCGTACCTTCCGTCGCAGGGCGATGGCCTTTTCCTGGTGCGTGGCCAGGCGCGCCAGCAAGTCCTGCACGATGCCGGCCTGTTCGCCTGCCGCCAGCAGATTGCAATACAGTTCGTCAAACAGCAGGGGGAACTTGCGGAACGCCTGCTGCAGGCTGCTGCCCGCTTCGATATCGTGGCGCAAGTCGCGCATCAGCTCGGTGACGGCGGGTTTGGCGTGGCCCTTGCCGGCGATGTCGAAGGCGTGCAGCAGCGGCACCCCGGCTGCCATCATGGTCGACAACTGGCGCGTGAACAGGGCGATATCCTTGCGCGTGATGGCCTTGCCGGGCGCGCTGCGCGCTGCCTGCACACGTGTAGCCAGGATGCCTTCGCGTCGTAGCGCGGCCTTGGCGGCGCTGGCGTCGGCGGCGCGCAAGACGCCATCGACCGCCTTGCCATGGCGGTCCGTGCCCTTCCACGCAAAGCGCCGCTCGGCCGCCATGTGCACCTCCTGCCGTCACGTTAGCAGCGTGGGGCAAAAGCACCAGCGGCGCTGGCGGCAAGCTTGATGTGGCTCAGCCTTTTGTGGTTTGTACTTCCGTCTGCACAACGGCCTGGGCCTTCACGTCGGCCGCATCATCCTCGTCGCTGTCCGTGCCCTTGCTGATGCTTTCGCCATCGTCGCGGCGCAAGGTCCAGAAGGTCAGCGAGGACAGCACCGTCAGCGCGGCCAGGGTCAGAAAGGCGTGGTGCAGGGCCGTGCTGAGCATTGCACGGTCCGACTGCGGCATGTCGCCCAGGTACCAGCCCGTGATCAGCGAACCGAAGGCGAGGCCAAAGCTCATCGACAGTTGCTGCATCGAGCTGGCGATGGTGCTGGCCATGCTCGAATCGCTCTTGTCGACGTCGGCATACGCGATGGTGTTCATGCTGGAAAACTGCAGCGAATTGAAAAAGCCCATGCACAGGCTGATGGCGACGATCACGTACAGGGGCGTCCCCACGCCCACCTGCGAAAACATGGCGATGGTGACGCCGATCAGCACGGTGTTGACGATCAGTACCTGGCGGTAGCCGAAGCGTGCCAACACGCGCGCGGAAATGAATTTCATGCCCATGGCGGCCGCGGCCGACGGCATCATCAGCAAGCCCGATTGCCAGGCGGGCAAGCCCAGGCCCAGCTGGTACAGCAGCGGCAGCAGGAAGGGCAGGCCGCCCACGCCCAGGCGCGTGACGAAGCCGCCCACGACGGAGACGCGGAAGGTGCGGATCTTGAACAGGGTCAGGCGCAGCAGCGGATGCAGCACTTCACTCGAATGCCAGACATACGCGGCCAGCAGGCTGATGGAGATGAACAGCAGCACGGCAAACGAGGTGCCGTCGATGCGGTGTTCGCCGAAGATTTCCAGCAGCCACGACAGCAGCGCGATGCCCGTGCCGAACAGCACCAGGCCGATCAGGTCCAGCGGACGGGGCTTGTCGCCATAGTAATCGGGCATGTAGCGGTGCGCCAGGTACAGCGCCACCAGGCCGACAGGTACGTTGACGAAGAAAATCTCGCGCCACGACAGCCAGTGCACGATCAGCCCGCCCACCGTGGGTCCCAGCAGGGGGCCGATCAGGGCGGGGATGATGACGAAATTCATGGCCGCCAGCAATTGCGACTTGGGAAAGGTGCGGATGATGGTGAGCCTGCCCACCGGCATCATCATGGCCGCGCCCACCCCTTGCAGCAGGCGCGCAGCCACCAGCATGGGCGCATTCACGGACAGGCCGCACAGGATGGAGGCGAGGGTAAAGATGGCGACGGCGGCGGAAAACACGCGCCGCGTGCCGAAGCGGTCGGCCATCCAGCCGCTGATGGGAATGCACACGGCCAGGCTCAGGATGTAGCTGGTGACGACGGCCTTCAGGCTCAGTGGCGTCACGTTCAGGCTGGCGGCCATGGCGGGGATGGCGGTGTTGACGATGGTGGAGTCGAGTTGCTCCATGAACAGGGCGGTGGCGACCACCCAGGGAAGGTAGCTTTTGATCGGGGAACTGGTCATGGATGCGAGCCTGAGGAGAAAAAACGGAGCCGACAGTACGACGAATTGTCACATAAATGGCGCAGGCGTGCCGCCCACGCCATTCATTTTGGCAGCGTGCCGCGGGCTTAGTCCATGGAACATTTGTTCCATGGCAATAGATTGCCGGCAAGGCTAACATGTGTTTTCCGGCAGCTCCGGCCTCTTTTCCTCGAAAGTCACACCACATGAAAAATGCATTTACGTTCCTTGTCCTGGGCGCGGCCCTGTCCGCATGTGGTGGCAGCAGCGATGGCGGCAAGCCTGAGGTGCCCATCACCCCGCCCGTCGTGGTCACGCCTCCTGTTACACCCGTCGACAGCGTGGCCGTGGCGTCAGCCGCCGTGGCCAAGGAGGCCGGCTTGAGCGTCATTGCGGGCGCCAGCGCCGATGAAAGCGTGTATGACGTGGCCGCCGATATCGGCGACACCTGGCGCATCACCTTCGACAACGTCAAGAAAACTTACGCCATCCGCGTGCTGTCGACGCAGTTCGGCTTGAGCGACCGCAGCGGTACGTTCAGCGCCACCACCGTTGGCAATCTCACCACCTACACGGCAACGGATTTCAGCGTCACCGTCGATGCGCGCACGCGTCTCCTGTCGGGCAATATCAAATTGGGTAATATGGTCTCGACCGTCAGCGGCACCGGTTATGCGGTGAGCGATGTGGCCAAGCTGGCCGGCAGCTATATCTTCCTGGGCGCCATGCGCAATGCCTCGAACGGCGGCGAACGTTTCAATCCGAAAGGCAGTCTCAAGGTGGCGGCCGATGGCAGCGCGCAACTGTGCAATGGCGGCGCGTTCAATGCGCAAGGCGTGTGTTCTGCGGTATCGCCGCAGCTGGAAGCGGAAAACGCCAGCCTGACCCTGGTCAAGGATGCGAAGAACGGCTTGCTCGTCGCCCGCCAGGGTGACCAGGACTTCGGCATCGTGCACGTGCATGCGGGGGACCGGGGGCTGGCGCTGTTCATCGACCGCTACAGCCGCAACCAGCAGAACGTGCTGCGCGTGGGCACCATCGTGGCGGCCAAACAGCAAAAGATCGGCACCGAAATCGCCGGCAGTTACGCTTGTGCGGCGTCGGGCATCAGCGCGAACATCGTCGTTGCCGGCAGCACCGCCACCATCACCAACAACACCGCTGGCAAGACGCACGCCGAAACCATCACCACCAACAAGCTGGGCCTGGGCGCGCTGGCCGTCGATTTCGATGGCATCGCCGTGTTCAAGGATCCGGCCGACGTGCCGGCAGATTATTCGATGTTCATGCCTGTGTCGTCGAGCATGGCGGTTGAGTTTTCGACCGACCGCTCGTACATGGGCATGTGCTTGAAAAATTAGTCGCTAGCGTTTGATGTGATCCAGCGCAGCCAGCAGCGGTATGGCGGCATCGGCAATCCGCTCCAGGCTGGCCTCGCGCAGGGCGGCGGTGTCCACCGTGTGGCCGGAGTCCAGCCCCGCCCAGCGCAGCAGCGCCGAACACGCGGCGGGCGTGTCGAACATGCCGTGCAAATAGCTGCCGAGGATTTGCCCGTCGCCCGACATGGCTCCTTCCGGCCGCCCATCGATGACAAAGGCCGGCTGCGCCAGCGCCGCGCCATGCGAGAGTCCCATGTGGATTTCATAGCCTGCCACGGGCGCATCGGCCGCGCCGGAAAACGCGCAGTAGCCGCTCACTTGTTCCAGGCGTTTTTCGCTCGTCAGCTCCGTCACCATGTCCAGCAATCCCAGCGCCGTTGACTCTCCCGCCGCGCCTTCCACGCCCAGCGGATCGCGCACGCTTTGCCCCAGCATCTGGAAGCCGCCACAGATGCCGAGCACCTTGCCGCCGTAGCGCAGGTGTTTTGCCAGGTAGGCGGGCCAGCCTTGCTGCTGCAGCCAGGCCAGGTCGCCCCGCGTGTTTTTACTGCCAGGCAGGATTACCAGGTCGGCCGGCGGAATCGGCTGCCCTTGCTGGACGAATTGCAGGTCGATATCGGGGTGGGCGCGCAGCGCGTCGACATCCGTGTGGTTGCTGATGCGCGGCAGTTGCGGCACCACCACCTTGAAGGCGCCGCGTTCGGCCTGCATCGCTTCGACGGCATCTTCCGCGTCGAGGAACAAGCCTTGCAGGTAGGGCAGCACGGCCAGCACGGGTTTGCCCGTCTGCTGTTCCAGCCACTCGATGCCTGGCGTGAGCAGCGAGACGTCGCCGCGGAAGCGGTTGATGACGAAGCCCAGGATGCGCGCCCGCTCACTGTCGGACAGACAGGCCAGGGTGCCGATGATGTGGGCGAAGACGCCGCCCCGGTCGATGTCGGCCACCAGGATCACGGGACAGTCGACGGCTTCGGCAAAGCCCATGTTGGCGATGTCGCGCGCGCGCAAATTGACTTCGGCGGGACTGCCCGCGCCTTCGACGACGACTGCGTCGTACTGCTGGCGCAAGCGCGTGTAGGATTCCAGCACGGCGCCCATGGCGATGGTCTTGTATTGCTGGTAGTCGCGCGCATCCATCTCGGCGCGCACCTTGCCGTGGATGATCACTTGCGCGCCCGTGTTCGACGATGGTTTCAAAAGTACCGGATTCATGTCCGTGTGCGGCGCAATGCCGCACGCCAGCGCCTGCAAGGCTTGCGCGCGGCCGATCTCGCCGCCGTCGCTCGTTACGGCGCTATTCAAGGCCATGTTTTGCGGCTTGAACGGCGCTACCATCACGCCACGGCGTTTCAACAATCGACACAGGGCCGCGACGATGGTGCTCTTGCCCGCATCCGACGTCGTGCCTTGCACCATCAGCGCTGGAAACGGCACTTGCTGCGTCATGGGACGGCTTTCGTGCGGTGCTGGCGGGCCGCTTCCAGCTGCTCGCACATGGCGGCCGTACCTTCGATCATGCGCGGGCCGGCGCGGTTCAGCAGGTCGCCATTCAGGCGGAACAGGTTATTCTTGCGCACGGCCGTCATCGACGGGAAGGCGCGCCACATAGCCAGGCCGCCTTCGCTGCGCGGATCGCTTTTTTCGCTTGTCCCGAAGATGACTTCCGGGTCTTCCTGCAGCACACCTTCCGGCGTGACGACGGGCGCTACCACCTTCATCGCGGCAAAGATGTTCTGCGCGCCGCATACGCGCATGGAGTCGCTGATGATGCTCGCGCCGCTCAAGGTATATAACGGTTTGTCCCATACCTGGTAAAACACGCGCACGGGCGGGCGCTGCGCGTATTGCGCCGTCAAGCTGGCCAGCTTGGCGCGCAGCTGGGCGGCGGCCGGCTTGGCGACTTTTTCCGTGCCCATCAACTGGCCCAGGCGCTCCATGCTGTCGGGGATGTCGGCCAGCTTGCGCGGTTCGCTGTGATAGATGGGCACCTTCAGCTGGCGCAGCATGGCGATCTGACGTTCGGCACTGCCATGCATCCACACGACGATGAGGTCCGGCTTCAAGGCAATGATGCGCTCCATGTCGTACTGGCGGTTGTCGCCCACTTGCGTGATTTTCTTTGCCGCTTCCGGATAGTCGCTGTAGCTGACGACGCCGGCGATCTTCTCGCCGCCGCCGGCCGCGAACAGCAGCTCCGTCACATGCGGCGCCAGCGCCAGGATGCGCTGCGCCGGTTTTTCCAAAGTGACGGTATTGCCGTCGTCGTCGCGCACGGTGATGGCGGCGTGTGTTTGCAGCGAGACCAGTCCGGCCAGCAGCAGTGCTGTTTTCAAGTGGTTCATGTGTGCTTCCATGTGGTGAGGGCTTGCTGCAGGCGCAGCCAGGCGTGTTCGTCGGGGGGCAAGCCCAGGCGGATGCCATGGGCCGCGTGGCGGAACAGGCGCACCCAGATGCCCGATTCTGCCATGTGGCGCCAGAACGCTTCGGCGCGTGCTTCCGGCCACCACTGGAACAGCGCCGTGCCGTTGCTGGCGATGCCGTGCGCGGCCAACAACTGGCGCAGGCGCTCGCCATCGCCGCGCAGGCGTTCGCGCATCGCCTCCTGCCAGTGCGTATCGTTCAAGGCGGCCAGCGCCACCTGCTGCGCCGGACCGCTGACGGTCCACGGTCCAAGCATGTCGGCCAGTTGCACCAGCAGGGCGGGATGGGCGGCGACAAAACCCAGGCGCAATCCCGCCAGGCCAAAGAATTTGCCCACCGAGCGCAGCACGATCAGGCCCGGCTGGCCTGTGTGCGGCCCGAGGCTTGCTTGCGCTTCCGTGTCGCCGAACGCTTCATCGACCACCAGCCAGCCGCCGCGCGCGGCCAGCTTGCCCGACCATTCCAGCAGCAGTGCGGGAGCGATGCGCTCACCGGTGGGATTGTTCGGATTGCAGATGACCAGCACGTCGCAGTGGTCGATGGCATCGGCCAGCTGCGCATACGGCACTTGTCGCAATTCGTGACCGTGCTGGCCCCAGTGGTGCGCGTGTTCCGCATACGACGGCGCGGCGACCACCACGCGCGACGGCGCGCGCAGCCGGGGCAGGGCCTGGATGGCAGCTTGCGTGCCGGCGATCGGCAGCATGGCTGGTGCACCGTAATAGGCACAGGCGGCTGCCGCCAGCGCAGGATCGGCTTCCGGCAGCCGGTGCCAGGCGCTGGCGCTGCTGGCGGGCACGGGATAGCCGTGCGGATTGATGCCGGTCGACAGGTCGATCCAGTCGGCCAGTGGTCGTCCATATTCGCGCGCGGCGTCGCGCAGGTTGCCGCCATGTTCAAGCAAGGTATTTCCCTTTCAGGTAGAACAGGCCCGCCAGCAGTGCCATCCAGATCAGCCACAACACGGCCGTCTCGGCCACCAGGCGCCAGGCGCGGTCGATATCGCGCGCTTCGGCCGGGCGTCCGCTACCCAGTGGCGGACGCTGTTCCAGTTCACCGTCGTAGATGGCGTCGCCGCCCAAAGCCAGGCCCAGGGCGCCGGCGCCGCTGGCCATCACGGGTCCCGCGTTCGGGCTGCCCCAGCTGGGCGCCTGCGTGCGCCAGCAGTGCCAGGCGCGTTTTTTGTCGGCCATGTTCTTGCCCAGCATGACATACGACAGGGCCGTCAGGCGCGCCGGCAGGTAATTCAAGACGTCGTCGATGCGTGCGGCGCAGCAGCCGAACCAGTCGTAGCGCTCGTTGCGGTAGCCCCACATGGCGTCGAGCGTATTCGACAGGCGGAATAGCACGGCGCCGGGGCCGCCCGCCACGGCAAACCAGAACAGTGTGCCGAAGACGGCGTCGTTGCCGTTTTCCAGCAGGGATTCCGTGCTGGCCTTGGCCAGGCTGGCCGCATCGGCATTGGCCGTGTCGCGGCTGACGATGCGCGCCGTCAGCAGGCGCGCGTTGTCCAGGTCATCGATGGCCAGGGCGTCGGCGATCGGTTGATTGTGGTCGCGCAGGCTGCGCAGGCCCAGGCAAAGATAGAGCAGGACGACGTGGAGGGCGGCGCCGGCCAGGCCGCACAGCCAGTAGGCGGCATAGCTGATGGGCAGCACGGCCAGCAACCACGCCAGCGCACCGCGCAGCAAACGCCCACGGCCCCGGTTCAGCAGGCGTTCCAGAGCGCTGGCGAAGCGGCCAAAACCCACCAGCGGATGCCAGCGGCGCGTTTCTCCCAGCAGCAGGTCGAGCAGCACGCCGGCCGTCATCAAGGCGGCCAGCATGGGCAGCGACAAGCCGCTCAGCATGGACCGCCTTTCAGGTACAGGGGCAGGCCGGCGGCGACAAAGACAGCCTTGTCGCAAACGGCCGCCACGGCCTGGTTCAAGCGGCCCGCTTCATCGGTGAAGCAGCGCGAAATGGCGCCGTAGGGCACGATGCCCATGCCCACTTCATTCGATACCAGCACAATGTCGCAAGCTGTGTCTTCGATTTCCGCCAGCGCATACAGCAGGTGCGCGCGCTCGCTGTGGAACAGTTCGGGCAGGGTGATGTCGCCCACATCCGGATACGTCTCGCCAGTGGAAAACATCAGGTTCGTCAGCCACAGGGTCAGGCAGTCGACCAGCAGCAGCCTGCCGGGCCGGGCTTCCCGCAGGATGGCGTCGCCCAGGCGCAGCGGTTCTTCGATAGTCACCCACCCGGCCGGGCGCTGCGCGCGGTGATGCGTGATACGCGTGGCCATCTCGCCGTCACCCGCCTGCGCCGTGGCGAGGTAGAGTACTTCCTTGCCGGACTCGCGGGCCAGCGTTTCCGCATAAGCGCTCTTGCCGGAACGGGCGCCGCCGAAGACCAGTGTGCGCGTCATGGCGCTGTTACCACTCGGTACCGAGTTGCGCGCCGATGCCGGCCGCATACGCATGTTTGACGACGGCCATTTCGGTAACGGTGTCGGCGATCGCGATCAATTCGTCCGGCGCGCCGCGGCCCGTGATGACCACGTGCTGCATGGCCGGGCGTTCCAGCAGGTCGGCGATGATTTTATGGACGTCGAGGTAGTTGTATTTGAGGGCGATATTAAGTTCGTCGAACAGCACCAGGCCGTAGCTTGGGTCGGCCAGGAAGGTCTTCGCCTGTTCCCAGGCCAGTTCGGCCTTTTCGATGTCGCGCTCGCGGTTCTGCGTTTCCCAGGTATAGCCTTCGCCCATCGCATGAAAACTGATTTCGTCGGGGAAGCGGCGCAGGAATTTTTCTTCGCCCGTCGACATGGCGCCCTTGATGAACTGCACCACGCCTACCTTCATGCCGTGGCCCATGGCGCGGATGGCCATGCCGAAGCCGCTCGAACTCTTGCCCTTGCCATTGCCCGTGTTGACGATGATGATGCCGATTTCCTTGTCGGCCTTGGCGATGGCCGCGTCGATGATGGCCTTCTTGCGCTCCATGCGCACGCGGTGGCGTTCGTTGATAGCTGCGGTATTGGCTGCGGTGTCCGCGTCGATGTTGTCGCTCATGTCAGTCCTCTTTCGGTATGAATATCTTGCGTTTGCCGTGATCGATGATCTCGATCGGGTGGCCCAGGTAGTCGCTCAGGATGGATGCCTGCATCACGTCGGCCACGGGACCGGCCAGCCAGCCGCCGTCGCCCATCAGCAGCAGCGCATGGGTCGAAACGCTGTGCGCCAGGTTCAGGTCATGCCCCACCATCACCACGGTTTTATTCTGTTCGCGGCACAGCTTAGCCAGCAGGCCCATGACGCTGACCTGGTGCGCCAGGTCGAGCGCATTTGCCGGTTCATCGAGCAGCAGCAAGGGCGTGTCCTGCGCCAGCATGGCGGCGATCGCCACACGCTGGCGTTCACCGCCGGACAGGCTGCGCACATCGCGCTCGGCCAGGTGTTCCACTTCCATCGAGGCCAGCGCCGCCAGGGCGATGCGCTGGTCGTCGCTGCCTTCCCAGTAATGGTTGTCGTGATACGGGTGGCGCGCCGACAGCACGGTTTCGATGACGCGGTACGAGAACGCGTCGTGGCGCGCCTGCGCCAGGAAAGCCCGTTCGCGCGCCAGTGCGTCCAGCGGCCAGTCGATCAGGGCGCGGCCCTGTATCGTCACGTGGCCCGTATCCGGTTCGCGCAAGCCGGCCAGGGTGCGCAGCAAGGTGCTTTTGCCGGCGCCATTGCGGCCGATCACGCTCCAGCATTCGCCATCCCTGATGTGCCAGATGAGGTTTTCCACGAGGCAGCGCGTGCCCGCCTTCAGGCCTAGTTGGTAGGTGCGTATCATGTGCGGCGTAATCGGTGCAATTGGTACAGGAAGACGGGCGCACCGATCATGGCTGTTACCACGCCGACGGGCAACTGCAATGGCGCCAGCACGGTGCGCGCCAAGGTATCGGCCAGCACGAGGAAGGTGCCGCCTGCCAGCGCGGCGGCCGGTATCAGCAGGCGGTGGTCGGGGCCGCAGGCAAAGCGCAGCGCATGCGGCACGATCAGGCCGACGAAGCCCACGCTGCCGGCGCTGGTGACGGCGCTGGCCGTGAGCAGGCCGGAACAGAAGAACAGGCCCTTGCGCAGCGCGCCCACGCGCACGCCCAGGGTGCTGGCCGCTTCCGCATGCAGCGCCATGACGTTCAGCGAGCGCGCGCAGCGCAAGGCGAAGACCAGGGCGCCAGTCAGGACCAGCCATGGCATCAGCCGCGCCGGTGCGCCGGACAGGTCGCCGATCATCCAGAACACCATGCTGCGCAAGCGGCTTTCCGGGGCAATCGAGAGCATCAGGGTGACGATGGCCATGCAGGCCGAGGCCAGGATCACGCCCGTCAGCAGCAAAAGCGAGGCGCCGCCTTCGGCCGCCGTGCCGCCGCGCAGGTCGCGCCGGGCAAAAAAGTACAGCAGCATCGATACGCCGACGGCGCCGGCAAAGGCGGCCGCATCGACCACCCACAGCGCGCACATGAACAGCAGCGCGGCCAGTGCGCCGACGGAGGCGCCGGCGGAAATGCCCAGCACGTACGGGTCGGCCAGGGGATTGCGCAGCAGCGCCTGCATCATGACGCCGGCCAGCGACAGCGCCGCGCCGGTGACGAACGCGGTCAGCGCGCGGCCCAGGCGCAGGTCGAGCAGGGTGGCGGCGAGAGTGTCGGTCTTGCCCTGCACGACATGGAACAGGGCGGAAGGCAGGTCGGCGAGCGGAATGGCGATCGAACCGATCATGCCCGAGAAAATCAGGCTGGCAATCGCGCACACGATCAGCACCGTGAGGATCACGGTGGCGCGGTGGCGCATATTGCGGAAAAATGGGTGCATGTACTGCCTTAAAAACGGGGACTGCAGAACTGCATCTGCGGGCGACGGCGGCATGCCATCGCCCGCAGCTTACATCATTACTACGTGCTTATTTCATGCCGTAGCGCACACCGACGAAGAGGTTCGAGCGTGGCGTCGCGTAGAAACGGCTCAGTTCATAGTCTTTGTTGGTGATGTTGTTCCAGCGTGCCAGCACCGACCAGTCACGCGCGAACTGGTAGGTGGTGTACAGGTTCAGCAAGCCATAGCCACCGAGGGTGCTTGTGTTGGCGGGATCTGCAAAACGTTTGCCCGACAACTGCCATTCCGTACCGGCGGTCAAAGGACCGGTCGTGTAATCGACAGCGAAATTGGCGTGCTTTTTCGCGCGGAGCGCCAGTTGCTTGTCGATGGATTCATTGCGCGGATCTTGCAGGTCGATATTGCCGCTGACGTTGAATGCACCGAATTTATGCGCGCCAGCCAGTGTCACGCCTTCGAGCAGAGCTTTGTCGACATTCGTGCTGCAGCCATAGCCTGGTTTCCAGCCAATAACTGGGCAAGCCGCTACGTAGTTGATCATATCGGTAATCTTGTTATGATAGTAGATCGCGCTCAGTTGCGATTGGCCGTCGTTGTAGTGCAATCCAATTTCAGCATTGCGGCCTTTTTCTGGCTTGTTCGTGGGGATGCCAAAACCAGGGTAGTACAGATCGTTGAAGGACGGTGCGCGGAAGCTGGTGCCATAGCTGGCGCTGGCGCGCAAAGCGTTGCTGAAACGGTAGCCATAGGCGACGCTGCCCGTGTTGTGCGTCCCGTACACCGAGCTGTCGTCGCGACGGCCGCTGATGCTGGCCAGGTGAGCGCCGCGCACCAGGTTGTACGATGCCGCGAAAGACTTTGTATTGCGTCCGCCGGACAGGCCTTCGAGCGAGCTCACGACGTCTTCGTCACGGTATTCACCCAGCAGTTGCAGGGTGTCGCGGCCGAGGAGAATATCGTTTTGCCAGCTGATGTCAGTTTGCTTGGTGTCGAACTGGCTTCTGCCGGAGGTGCCTGCGGCGGATACTGCGGTCAGTTTGTCCTTCGATTCTGCGTAGCGCAGCTCGCTGGTCCAGTTCGGCAAGAACTGGTTCTTCGTGAAGACCGAAATGCTTTCCTGCTTCTTGTCGTTGCGCGCGTCGAAGTTCAAGCCCGCATCGTATTGTGCATCCAGTTTGCTGTTCAGGAAAACCAGGCCGACGTCATGTCCCTTGGCCATCTGGTAGCCAAACTGGCCGCTGACGCTTTCCTTGTCGTAGCCGTCTTTATCGCCGTTATAGGAAAAATTACCAGGTTTGGTGGCGGAATTTCCATCCGATTTTTCCTTGCCCGCAGTCAGCGCGTAGCTGAAACTGTTGTTGCCACCGGTAGAGCCGGCAACGCTGGCTTCCAGCTGGCGGGTGTTGTCGCGGCCGTAGCCGGCGAAGGCGGAAAAGCGCGTCGCGCCGTCGCCTTTCTTGGTAAAGATCTGGATCACGCCGCCGACCGCATCGGCGCCATACATGGTGCTCAGTGGGCCGTAGACGATTTCAACGTGGTCGATGCTTGACAGCGGCAGGGCGCTCCAGCTGGCAGTGCCAGATGTGGCGGAGCCGATACGTACACCATCGACCAGCACGATATTCTGGTTGCCGTTCGCACCGCGGATGAATACGCTCGAATCGGTGCCTGGGCCGCCATAGCGATTGACTTCAATGCCGCGCTGCTTTTGTAGCAGATCGATCAGCGTACCGGCGCCCGAGCGCGCGATGTCTTCCGAGCTGATGGTCTGCGTATCGCTCAATACTTCGCTCAGGTGCTGCGGGTAACGGTTGGCGGTAACGACGATGGGATCGAAGGTGTCCGGCGTGGCTTGGGCGAAAGCGGCAGGCGCGGCAATGGCTAGCGCGAGCGACGTGAGCGCCGCGTGGCGGGAAACAGCATGGGTCATGATAGTTTTCAGTAAGTAATATGCAACCAGCCGACGTCCCCGTAGGCCAGATTGAACAGAAGTGGGAACTGAAGATGACGATCGAAGATGGCCATGGGCCATTCGGATCGCGAACATCCCCGTTCGCACACTTCCACCTGTCCTGGCCGGTATCCGGGCTGGCAAGTGCGGCTATCCCACCTTCCCATGCTCGATGATTGCAAGCACAGTGGTTGTCAGAGATAGCTTGTCGCCCGCTCCCTGTCGGGAGGGGGACACTTGCTTACCGTTGCGGGGGCAGCACACGTTCGCCGCGACTGCGGCATCGTGTTTCCCGTTTAACTGCGCTCATGGACATGAACGCGGGCACCAAAACCCCGCCATTATACGTGCAGCAGGCGTGGACTGAAATGGCTGGCTGGACGATTCGATATCAGAAATCGACGACGACCGTCGCACCGTAGGCGATTTTATGGGCGGAACGGGCGGCCAGCAGGGCCGCTTCCTCCAATGGCAGCCGGGCTTGCAGTGCCGATAGCAGGCGGATGGTGCCCGCATGGCAGATGAGGATGGCCGTTTCGTGTTGTTCGCGCAACAGATCGCCTAAAAACGCATCGACACGGGTGGCCATCGCCAGCACATTCTCGCCTCCACCGGGGCGGTACCAGGCCAGGTCGGCCGCCCAGGCATCGATGTCCGCGCGCGCAATCGCGTGCCAGGGCTGCATTTCCCACGCGCCGAAATCCATCTCGGCCAGCCTCGCGTCAAGGCGCAGGGCGCTGGAAGGCAGGTCTTGCGCCAAGGCTGACGCCAGGCTGGCGCAGCGGCGCAGCGGACTGGCGTAGAGCGGCACGCCGGCCGGCAAAGTCGCTTGCAGGCTGGCGCGCACGGCGGCCATTTCGTGCGGCGCCACCGCCACGTCGCTGCGGCCATAGCAGGTGCCGCTGGTTACCTGCGGCGTGGGGTGGCGAACGAGGATCAGGCGCATGCTTGTTTAGTAGAAGCGCAATGGAGGTTGAAAGCTGGACAGGATGGCCAAGTAAATCGCCACTTCCGCCACCTGCTGCACGGCGCCCAGGCAGTCGCCCGTGTAGCCTTGCAGGCGGTGCTGGCATTTGCGGCCCAGCCAGAATGCGGCAGCTGCCGCCGCTACGACTGCAAAGACCAGCGTGGCCCAGTAAAACATCCCCAGCAGGCCGCAGGCGGTGGCGGGCAGCAGGCCGCAGAGGGTGGCGATGATGAATTCTCTCGTCGTCATCTCCTGCGCCATCGGCTTGGCCTTGCCTTCGTCGCGCGCGTAGTCCATGAGCCAGATCAGCGACACGGCAGCCAGGCGCGAGAGCGGGTGGGCGATGAATAATGTCGCCACTACTGTGGCAGGCGGCAGCGAAGCGAGCGCCGCGCACTTGATGGCCAGCAGGCAGAGGATGCCGATGGCGCCATACGCGCCGATGCGCGAATCCTTCATGATTTCCAGCACCCGCTCGCGCGTCATGCCGCCGCCGAAACCGTCGCACATGTCGGCAAAACCGTCTTCATGGAAGGCTCCTGTCAGGTAGATGCCGGCGGCGACGGCCAGCAGCACGGCCACCGCCGAGGGCAGGAGCCAGCTGGCCACCAGATACACGGCGCCACTGATGGCCGCCACCACCACGCCGACCAGTGGAAAGTAGCGCGAGGCGTGCTGGAGCCAGGCCGGCTCGAAACCCACCCAGCGCGGTATTGGCAGGCGCGTGAAGAACTGCAGCGCGATGAAGAACAATCGGCACTGGTGGACTGCGGCAGAAACGGGATTGGTCATCGTCTTAGTCTGGCGTGGACTTTTCGCTGACCTGGGCCGAGGCAAACGTCGCCATCTCGCGCATGAAGTTGACGGCCGCGTGCAGCAGCGGCAAGGCCAGCGCCGAACCCGTGCCTTCACCGAGGCGCAAATCGAGGTGCAGCAGCGGACGCGCGCCCAGGCTGGCCAGCAACTGGCGATGGCCGTTTTCATCGGAGCAGTGCGAAAACACACAGTAATCGAGGATGGCAGGCTGCAGACGGGCCGCCACCAGCAGGGCGCTGCTGACGATGAAGCCATCGATCAGCAAAATCATGCGCCGTTCGGCCGCCTTGAGCATGGCGCCGGCCATCATGGCGATCTCGAAGCCGCCAAAGGTGGCCAGCACGTCGAGCGGCTCATTGACTGCCGCGTGATGGGCAGCGGCCGCTTCGATCACTCGTTGTTTATGCAACACGCCATCTTTCGACAGGCCGGTGCCGGCGCCGACGCAATCGGCGACGGGCGTGCCCGTCAGCTTGTGCATCAGTGCAGCGGCAGCGGTGGTGTTGCCGATACCCATTTCGCCAAAGCCCAGCACATTGCCATCCAGGGTGGCGACCAGGTCCATCCCTGCTTGCATGGCGGCCAGGCATTGCTCTTTGCTCATGGCGGGCTCTTTGGCGAAGTTGCGGGTGCCGGGGCCTTGCTTGCGGTCAAGCAAGCCGTCGCGCGGGCCGAAATCATGGTTCACGCCAGCGTCTACTATATAGAGGGCACAATCGGCCTGGCGGGCGAAGACATTGATGGCGGCGCCGTTGCCGAGGAAATTCTCCACCATTTGCCAGGTCACGCTTTGTGGATAGGCGGAAATGCCTTCGGCGACGACCCCGTGGTCAGCCGCGAAAACGATGATGGCAGGCTGGTGCAGTGCCAGTTGCGTGCCTTGCTGGATCAGGCCGATCTGAAGGGCCAGGGTTTCCAGCATGCCGAGGCTGCCCAGCGGCTTGGTCTTGCTATTGATGGCGTGTTCGAGTGCGCTGGACAGGGCGGGATTGGCGGTGGAGGTAATGTGTGGGATAGGCATGGGAATCTATATGGATAAGGCTGGGTATGGTCGGCACTACGATATCACACAGCAATATTTGCCCAGATGCAAAATAGCGCTTGCGGGGAGTTCGGGCCAGGGCTATAATTCGCCCCCTCGCTGAACGACGCATGCAAATGCCGAGTGAGACGAGAAAAAGAAGGAGTTGACGGATTTAGCGAAATGCTTCATACTCTTCCTTCTTCGCAGCTGACAAACACAACGCTTTGTCGATGGCGCGAAAGCAGTAACCGAATACAGTTCTTTAACAATTAACAGTCGATAAGTGTGGGCATTTGATGTAAGTGCAGCGTCAATCTTCGGATTGGCGTAAAACTTAAAATATCAAATGTTCACAAGAAATAATGAAATAGGATACTTCTTCGGAAGTAGCCTGTCAGTTTTTTGAGTGAGCGACCCATCAGCAATGATGGTGCCTGTAAAAGGGCAAAGTAACAGAGATTAAACTGAAGAGTTTGATCCTGGCTCAGATTGAACGCTGGCGGCATGCCTTACACATGCAAGTCGAACGGCAGCACGGAGCTTGCTCTGGTGGCGAGTGGCGAACGGGTGAGTAATATATCGGAACGTACCCTAGAGTGGGGGATAACGTAGCGAAAGTTACGCTAATACCGCATACGATCTAAGGATGAAAGTGGGGGATCGCAAGACCTCATGCTCGTGGAGCGGCCGATATCTGATTAGCTAGTTGGTAGGGTAAAAGCCTACCAAGGCATCGATCAGTAGCTGGTCTGAGAGGACGACCAGCCACACTGGAACTGAGACACGGTCCAGACTCCTACGGGAGGCAGCAGTGGGGAATTTTGGACAATGGGCGAAAGCCTGATCCAGCAATGCCGCGTGAGTGAAGAAGGCCTTCGGGTTGTAAAGCTCTTTTGTCAGGGAAGAAACGGTGAGAGCTAATATCTCTTGCTAATGACGGTACCTGAAGAATAAGCACCGGCTAACTACGTGCCAGCAGCCGCGGTAATACGTAGGGTGCAAGCGTTAATCGGAATTACTGGGCGTAAAGCGTGCGCAGGCGGTTTTGTAAGTCTGATGTGAAATCCCCGGGCTCAACCTGGGAATTGCATTGGAGACTGCAAGGCTAGAATCTGGCAGAGGGGGGTAGAATTCCACGTGTAGCAGTGAAATGCGTAGATATGTGGAGGAACACCGATGGCGAAGGCAGCCCCCTGGGTCAAGATTGACGCTCATGCACGAAAGCGTGGGGAGCAAACAGGATTAGATACCCTGGTAGTCCACGCCCTAAACGATGTCTACTAGTTGTCGGGTCTTAATTGACTTGGTAACGCAGCTAACGCGTGAAGTAGACCGCCTGGGGAGTACGGTCGCAAGATTAAAACTCAAAGGAATTGACGGGGACCCGCACAAGCGGTGGATGATGTGGATTAATTCGATGCAACGCGAAAAACCTTACCTACCCTTGACATGGCTGGAATCCTCGAGAGATTGAGGAGTGCTCGAAAGAGAACCAGTACACAGGTGCTGCATGGCTGTCGTCAGCTCGTGTCGTGAGATGTTGGGTTAAGTCCCGCAACGAGCGCAACCCTTGTCATTAGTTGCTACGAAAGGGCACTCTAATGAGACTGCCGGTGACAAACCGGAGGAAGGTGGGGATGACGTCAAGTCCTCATGGCCCTTATGGGTAGGGCTTCACACGTCATACAATGGTACATACAGAGCGCCGCCAACCCGCGAGGGGGAGCTAATCGCAGAAAGTGTATCGTAGTCCGGATTGTAGTCTGCAACTCGACTGCATGAAGTTGGAATCGCTAGTAATCGCGGATCAGCATGTCGCGGTGAATACGTTCCCGGGTCTTGTACACACCGCCCGTCACACCATGGGAGCGGGTTTTACCAGAAGTAGGTAGCTTAACCGTAAGGAGGGCGCTTACCACGGTAGGATTCGTGACTGGGGTGAAGTCGTAACAAGGTAGCCGTATCGGAAGGTGCGGCTGGATCACCTCCTTTCTAGAGTTTGCACGAATCAGCAATGATTCACGCATCAAATGTTCACACTTATCGGCTGTTAATATAAAGAACAGCATTTGGGGCTGTAGCTCAGCTGGTTAGAGCACCGTGTTGATAACGCGGGGGTCGTTGGTTCGAGTCCAACCAGCCCTACCAGTTTCTGTAGTCTGTATTGCCCATAGGGGGATTAGCTCAGCTGGGAGAGCACCTGCTTTGCAAGCAGGGGGTCGTCGGTTCGATCCCGTCATCCTCCACCAAAAGTTCAAACGTAAGTTAATCACATCGGTGATTGAATTTAGGTTTGGTCTTTTCGAGACCAAGTGCTGTATGTTCTTTAACAATCTGGAAGAAGTAAAGATTATTTATTGATCGGTTTGCCGTAAAAGGTAAATCGATGGGTAATGATTGTATGTATCAACAAACAAGCAACAACGTTGTACTTTCTTATCCCTGTAGCGCTCTTTTCGTTTGAAAGAATGAAGAGGCTAACGTTATAGGGACAAGCGAATAAGTGCACATGGTGGATGCCTTGGCGATTACAGGCGATGAAGGACGTAGTAGCTTGCGATAAGCTGCGGGGAGTGAGCAAACACACTTTGATCCGCAGATTTCCGAATGGGGCAACCCACCCTTTTAGGGTATTGCATACTGAATACATAGGTATGCAAGGCGAACGCGGCGAACTGAAACATCTAAGTAGCTGCAGGAAAAGAAATCAACCGAGATTCCCAAAGTAGCGGCGAGCGAAATGGGAAGAGCCTGTACGTGATAGTCGGACTGATAGAAGAATCCTCTGGAAATAGGAACCGTAGCGGGTGATAGTCCCGTATTCGAAATCAGACCGGTGATACTAAGCGTACGACAAGTAGGGCGGGACACGTGACATCCTGTCTGAATATGGGGGGACCATCCTCCAAGGCTAAATACTCGTAATCGACCGATAGTGAACCAGTACCGTGAGGGAAAGGCGAAAAGAACCCCGGAAGGGGAGTGAAATAGATCCTGAAACCGTGTGCATACAAACAGTAGGAGCGGACTTGTTCCGTGACTGCGTACCTTTTGTATAATGGGTCAGCGACTTACATTCAGTGGCAAGGTTAACCGCATAGGGAAGCCGTAGAGAAATCGAGTCCGAATAGGGCGATCAGTCGCTGGGTGTAGACCCGAAACCAAGTGATCTACTCATGGCCAGGATGAAGGTGCGGTAACACGCCCTGGAGGTCCGAACCCACTAATGTTGAAAAATTAGGGGATGAGCTGTGGGTAGGGGTGAAAGGCTAAACAAACTTGGAAATAGCTGGTTCTCTCCGAAAACTATTTAGGTAGTGCCTCAAGTATCACCATCGGGGGTAGAGCACTGTTATGGCTAGGGGGTCATTGCGACTTACCAAACCATTGCAAACTCCGAATACCGATGAGTGCGAGCTTGGGAGACAGACGTCGGGTGCTAACGTCCGGCGTCAAGAGGGAAACAACCCAGACCGCCAGCTAAGGTCCCAAAGATTGGCTAAGTGGAAAACGAAGTGGGAAGGCTAAAACAGTCAGGATGTTGGCTTAGAAGCAGCCATCATTTAAAGAAAGCGTAATAGCTCACTGATCGAGTCGTCCTGCGCGGAAGATGTAACGGGGCTAAGCCAGTCACCGAAGCTGCGGATATATAGCAATATATATGGTAGGAGAGCGTTCTGTAAGCCTGCGAAGGTGTCTTGTAAAGGATGCTGGAGGTATCAGAAGTGCGAATGCTGACATGAGTAGCGATAATGGGGGTGAAAAGCCTCCACGCCGTAAGCCCAAGGTTTCCTGTTCAACGTTCATCGGAGCAGGGTGAGTCGGCCCCTAAGGCGAGGCAGAGATGCGTAGCTGATGGGAAGCAGGTTAATATTCCTGCACCGTCGTATGATGCGATGGGGGGACGGATCGCGGAAGGTTGTCCAACTGTTGGAATAGTTGGTTTTTGGCTCATAGAAGGCGCTTAGGCAAATCCGGGCGCGGAATTCAAGGGGTTGAGACGAGTGAACTTGTTCACGAAGCAATCGGAAGTGGTTCCAAGAAAAGCCTCTAAGCTTCAGTCATACGAGACCGTACCGCAAACCGACACAGGTGGGCGAGATGAGTATTCTAAGGCGCTTGAGAGAACTCGGGAGAAGGAACTCGGCAAATTGGTACCGTAACTTCGGGAAAAGGTACGCCCCGGTAGCTTGACCACTTTACTGTGGAAGGGTGAAAGGGTTGCAATAAACTGGTGGCTGCGACTGTTTAATAAAAACACAGCACTCTGCAAACACGAAAGTGGACGTATAGGGTGTGACGCCTGCCCGGTGCTGGAAGATTAAATGATGGGGTGCAAGCTCTTGATTGAAGTCCCAGTAAACGGCGGCCGTAACTATAACGGTCCTAAGGTAGCGAAATTCCTTGTCGGGTAAGTTCCGACCTGCACGAATGGCGTAACGATGGCCACACTGTCTCCTCCCGAGACTCAGCGAAGTTGAAATGTTTGTGATGATGCAATCTACCCGCGGCTAGACGGAAAGACCCCATGAACCTTTACTGTAGCTTTGCATTGGACTTTGAACCAATCTGTGTAGGATAGGTGGGAGGCTTTGAAGCGGGGACGCTAGTTCTCGTGGAGCCAACCTTGAAATACCACCCTGGTTTGTTTGAGGTTCTAACCTTGGTCCGTTATCCGGATCGGGGACAGTGCATGGTAGGCAGTTTGACTGGGGCGGTCTCCTCCTAAAGTGTAACGGAGGAGTTCGAAGGTACGCTAGATACGGTCGGACATCGTGTTGATAGTGCAATGGCATAAGCGTGCTTAACTGCGAGACTGACAAGTCGAGCAGGTACGAAAGTAGGACATAGTGATCCGGTGGTTCTGTATGGAAGGGCCATCGCTCAACGGATAAAAGGTACTCTGGGGATAACAGGCTGATTCCTCCCAAGAGTTCATATCGACGGGGGAGTTTGGCACCTCGATGTCGGCTCATCACATCCTGGGGCTGTAGCCGGTCCCAAGGGTATGGCTGTTCGCCATTTAAAGTGGTACGTGAGCTGGGTTTAAAACGTCGTGAGACAGTTTGGTCCCTATCTGCCGTGGGCGTTGGAAATTTGAAGGGGGCTGCTCCTAGTACGAGAGGACCGGAGTGGACGAACCTCTGGTGTACCGGTTGTCACGCCAGTGGCATTGCCGGGTAGCTAAGTTCGGAAGAGATAACCGCTGAAAGCATCTAAGCGGGAAACTTGCCTTGAGATGAGATTTCCCAGAGCCTTGAGCTCTTTGAAGGGTCGTTCGAGACCAGGACGTTGATAGGCTGGGTGTGGAAGTGCAGTAATGCATTAAGCTAACCAGTACTAATTGCCCGTACGGCTTGTCCCTATAACCTTAGCAGGTACAGAGGATAAGACGGTACAACGTTGCGTGTGTGTTGATACTACCAGTCATTACCCCAATCTTTGCTTCTTCCAGATTCAGGCTTTGTCGCTCCATTGAGGACAAACGCCAGTACAAGTTATGCCTGATGACCATAGCAAGTTGGTCCCACCCCTTCCCATCCCGAACAGGACCGTGAAACAACTTTGCGCCGATGATAGTGCTGCAACCAGTGTGAAAGTAGGTTATCGTCAGGCTTGTTATTCGCAGTAGAGAAAAACCCGATCAGCAATGGTCGGGTTTTTTTTCGTCTGCTGGTTTGCGCGGCCAAGCAAACAGCAAAGACTGGGGGCAGCTCCCTCGCGTGTTGGCGTCGCATCTGGCGTTCGCGGCATCGAGGGACTGACTCTGGCTGTTGTTGGGTTTTATCGACTCACGTCTTCCCAGCTCACGCCAAACTTCGTCAGGTATTTTTTCAGCCTGTCGGCGTCATTCGGCTTGGCCTTCGCATCACGCGATATGGCATACAGCTTGCGGCCCGCATCGGACAAAGTGTTCGATTGCTGGCATACCTGAATTACCGATCTCAGCTGCAGCGCATCAAACAGGTCGAGCTGCGCGGCCTCCTGCTCCCCCATGATCCCTGGCAGATCCACTTCCACACTATCGCTTCGTCCGCCATGATGCTGCCACATCCGGTTCAAGCGCTTGATTTCCTCGTCGACCACGTCATCCGTGATGCGTCCCGCTTCCGACAAGGTGGCCAAGCGCGTGACAGCGGCGGATAAATCGCGGAAATTGCCTTTCCAGGCGGCCGATGGCGAGGTGGCAAAGCGCATGAAGCGTTCGCGCGCCTCCTTGTTGAAGCGCACTCTTTCCCCCGTTTCGGCACTGTATTGTGCCAGCAGGTATTCCAGGTTCGGCTCGATGTCTTCGGGGCGCTGCGCCAGGCCCGGTAATTCGTACGTCCACAGATTAATGCGCGCATACAGGTCTTCCCGAAAGCGGCCGGCCGCCACTTCTTTGCCCAGGTCGCGGTTGGTGCCGGCGATCAGCTGGAAGTCGCTCTGCACCTCCGTATCGGCACCGACGGGGAAGAAGCGCTTTTCTTCAATGGCTTTCAGCAGCATCGCCTGTTCATCGAGCCCCAGTTCACCGATTTCATCGAGAAACAGCAAGCCCTTGTGCGCACTGCGCAGCAAGCCCGGCCGATCTGAGCCTGCCCCCGTGAAGGAGCCCTTGATATGGCCGAACAGGGTGGAGGCCGCGCCATCGCCATGCAGGGTGGCGCAATTAAGGTCGATGAATTTGCCATCGATCTGGTGGCGCGATTTTTTCAGTTCATACACGCGGCGCGCGAGGAAGGATTTGCCGGCGCCGGTAGGTCCCATCAGCAGCATGGGGGCTTTGGATTTGATGGCGACGCGCTCGATTTCATCGATCATGCCGTTGAACTTCGCATTGCGCGTGGCGATGCCGGACTTCAGGAAGGCCACGCCTTCGGCCTGCTCGTGCGTAAAGCGCTGGGCGATCTGGTCGTAGCGCGACAGATCGAGGTCGATCAATGCATAGCTGCCAGGATTGCCGGTGGCCTGGCGCTTCGGCGGCGACGTTTGCACGAGGCGGCCAGGAAAATAGCGTGCTTCCGTCATCAGGAACATGCAGATTTGCACCACGTGGCTGCCGGTGGTGATGTGGATCCAGTAGTCTTCCTTGTCCGGATCGAAGGGATAGCTGTTGGCAAAATCATAGAGCGCGCCATACACATTCTCGAAGTCCCAGGCATCGCTGATGGGCAGTTCATGGGTGATCAGCCTGGTTTCGGGCGAGACGCTGGCGATATCCTGCGATACCTGGCGCACCAGGTTGTCGAACTGGCTGCCCGCGTACAGCAACTCGAAGCGGTCGATGATCTTGTCCTCGTGCTGGGTCAGGGCGATGCTGGGTCGCCACTTTTCCCAGCGTGCCGCTCCCCTGCCATTGTCGAGCTGTGTGCCGAGAAAGCCGATGACGACGGTACGTTTTGCTTGCATATATGAGATAAATATTTATCTAAAAAGATAATTGTATTCTAAATCGCAATGACAGGGATATTTTCGATGCAAAGCATGTATTAGATTATTGTTTAATAAAATCAATGGGTTATGTTTATTTTTGATGAAATATTGAAAGCTGGCACAGCGCTTGCAATAGAGGAGATAGCAACGAGATAAACGTAGAGAGCAGAGAGGAACGAAAAATGGCCAACGCCCAGTTATTCCAGAACGCGCAACAGACCGGAACCGTGCCAACGGCCCTGGCACGCAATGCCGAAGGCGCACCAGCCTACGCGCTGACGCCCCGGCATCAGCTGGCGCAATATGCGGCCACCGGCTGCCTGAACACGACGTTTTATGCCAGTGCCGAAGCGCAACTGGCACACGTACTCGAGTTGTGCCAGGCGGTCGAGCCGGCCTTCATCGCGCAGACGGCCGTGTACTGCCGCGAACGGGGCTACATGAAAGACATGCCGGCCCTGCTGGTGGCCGTGCTGGCGGGGCAGGGCGCTGCAGAGTTCGCGCCGGCCTTCCAGCGTGTGATTAACAACGGCAAGATGCTGCGTAACTTCGTGCAGATCATGCGCTCGGGCGCAGTGGGCCGCAAGTCGCTGGGATCGCGTCCGAAAAAGCTGGTACAGGCATGGCTGAACGGCGCTTCGGAACAGGCTTTGCTGGCCGCCGCCGTCGGTAACGCGCCATCGCTGGCCGACGTGGTGAAGATGGTGCATCCGAAACCGCAGGAAGCGTGGCGCGCGGCCTTCTTTGCCTGGCTGATCGGCAAGCCGTACGATGCCAAGGCACTGCCGTCTGCGCTGGCCGCGTTCGAGGCGTACAAGGCAGACCCGGCGCAAGCGATACCGGAGGTGCCATTCCAAATGCTGACGGCGCTGCCCTTGAGCGCGCAGGATTGGGCGCAGATCGCGACCCAGGGCAGCTGGCAGATGGTGCGCATGAATCTGAATACCTTTGGCCGCCATGGCGTGTATGCGATAGCCGGGATGCCTGAGCTGATTGCGGCCAAGCTGCGCGATCCCGAGGCGATTGGCCGGGCACGGGTGTTTCCGTATCAGCTGATGTCGGCTTACATCGCGGCCGGCGAGAACGTGCCGGCCATCGTGCGCGATGCGCTGGAGCAGGCGCTGGAAATATCGCTGCTGAACGTGCCGCGGATCGCGGGCAAGGTGGTGGTATGTCCTGACGTTTCCGGCTCGATGTCTTCGCCCGTCAGCGGTTTTCGCGGCAGCGCCACGTCGAGCGTGCGCTGCATCGATGTGGCGGCGCTTGTGGCGGCGGCCATGCTGCGCAAGAACCCGGATGCCACGGTGCTGCCGTTCGAGCATAGCGTGGTGCAGTGCGGTCTCGATGCGCATGGTAGCGTGATGGCCAACGCGGCCAGGCTGGCGGCCATCGGTGGCGGCGGCACCAATTGCAGCGCACCGCTGCTGCGCATGAACAGCAAGAAGGAGCTGGCGGACCTGGTGATTTATGTGTCCGATAACGAATCGTGGATCGATGCCAAACGCAGCGGCGCCACGGCGACGATGGGACAGTGGAATGTCTTCAAGCAGCGCAATCCGTGGGCAAAGCTGGTGTGCATCGATATTTCGCCGCATGCCACCACGCAGGCAATGGAGCGCGAGGATATCCTGAACATCGGCGGTTTTTCCGATGACGTCTTCAAGATCATCGCCGCCTTTGCTTCCGGCCAGCTGGACCCCGCTCACTGGGCGGGAGAAATTGCCGCCATCGATATGGCGCCAGGTTGTTGAAGTAAAGTGCATGAATACGGACAAGACTACATAACAGACGTCTTGTCCAACCTTGTCATGCGCTGCAGTGCCCCGAATGCCGACAGGATTACATCGATCAGCCGCGTCAAACCGGCCTGCCAGGTGCAGTGAGCCTGGCAGAAAATCCTGTCCCACCTTGTCGGGTTGTCCTACTGATTAAAATACAAGATGAGAGAAGCGATGAAGAAAGAAGAATACGAAGTCCTGCATACCGAAGGCAGCCGTCCCGTGAAAATGTGGACCCGTGGCGTGCCTGTTGAAGAAGCGGCCAAAAAACAATTGCGCAATACGGCGACCCTGCCGTTCATTTACAAGCACATCGCCGTCATGCCCGACGTCCACCTGGGTAAAGGCTCGACCATCGGCAGCGTGATTCCCACCCTGGGCGCCGTGATCCCGGCGGCCGTGGGCGTGGACATCGGTTGCGGCATGATGGCGGCGAAAACCACGCTGACAGCGAATGATCTGCCCGATAATCTTGGGCCGCTGCGCAGCGCCATCGAACGCGCCATTCCGCATGGGATGTCGCCGAAGACGCGTGGCCACCGTGGCCGCGACGTGGGTTCCTGGCATACGCCGCCTTCCGTGGTCGATGCCGCGTGGCTGCAATTGAAGGACGAATTCGATGCAATCTGCCTGAAGACGCCGAAGCTGAAGAACACGAATAATTATCGTCACCTGGGGACTTTGGGCAGCGGTAACCATTTCATTGAAGTCTGCCTCGATGAACAGGGTGCCGTATGGTTCATGTTGCATTCCGGTTCGCGCGGCGTGGGTAATGCCATCGGCATGCATTTCATCGAACTGGCCAAGCAGGATATGCGCACCCACTTCATCAACTTGCCCGACCAAGATCTGGCTTACCTGGCCGAAGGCACGCAGCATTACGACGATTACGTGGAAGCGGTTGGCTGGGCGCAGCGGTTTGCGCGCAACAACCGCGAAGTGATGATGCAGAACCTGATCGCAGCCGTGCGCACGGTCATCCATAAACCGTTCCAGACGCACGTGGAAGCCGTTAACTGCCATCATAACTATGTGCAGAAGGAGCACCACTTTGGCAAGGACGTGCTGGTCACGCGCAAGGGTGCCGTGTCGGCCCGCGCCGGCGAACTGGGGATCATTCCCGGTTCCATGGGCGCGAAGAGTTTTATCGTGCGCGGCAAGGGCAATGCGGAGAGTTTCCATAGCTGCAGCCACGGTGCGGGACGCACGATGAGCCGCACGGAAGCGAAGCGGCGCTTCAGCCTGGACGACCAGATCCGCGCCACGCAAGGCGTGGAATGCCGCAAGGATGAAAACGTGATCGATGAAATTCCGATGGCCTACAAGGATATCGATGCGGTAATGCTGGCGCAGCGCGAACTGGTTGATGTCGTGCATATCCTGAAGCAGGTCGTCTGCGTCAAAGGTTAATAGAGAGAAAGAAGAAATGATAGAAATTGATGGAGCGCAAGGCGAAGGCGGCGGACAGATTTTGCGCTCGGCGCTAAGCCTTTCGATGATTACGGGGCAGCCATTCCGGCTGACGAATATCCGCGCGGGGCGGGAAAAGCCCGGCTTGCTGCGCCAGCATCTGCTGGCCGTGCAGGCGGCAGCCGCCATTTGCGGGGCGCGTACGACGCCGGTGGCGCTGCGCGCAGCGAGCCTGGAATTCGCGCCGGGCCCCATTCGCGGCGGCGATTACCGCTTTGCCATCGGCAGCGCCGGTAGTTGCACTCTGGTATTACAAACCTTGCTGCCGGCCCTGCTGCATGCGGATGGGCCATCCACCGTGCGCATCAGTGGCGGCACGCACAATGCCATGGCGCCGTCCGTCCATTTTTTGCAGCGTGCGTACGGCCGTGTCCTGGAACAGATGGGCGCCGAGATGGAGATTACGCTGCAACGCTATGGTTTTCATCCTGCCGGCGGCGGCGAGGTGATGGCCACCGTGCAACCGTGCCAGCGCTTGCGGCCCATCGCGTTGCTGCAGCGCGGTGAACGGAAGGCAGGGTATGCGGAAAGCGTGGTGGCGGGCGTGCATGTGCAGGTGGCGCACCGCGAGCTCGAGCGTGTCGCCAGCGTCATGGGCTGGAGTGGCAAGCAGCTGCACCTTGTCGGCTTGCCGGCGGAGCAGGGACCGGGCAATGTCCTGCTGTTGACGCTCGAGCATGAGCATGTCACGGAAGTGTTTACTTCTTTCGGCGAAAAGTCCTTGCTGGCCGAATCGGTGGCCAAGCGCCTGTTGAACGAGGTGCGCGCCTATCTCAAGACGGATGCGGCTGTCGGCGAGCACCTGGCTGACCAGCTCTTGCTGCCGATGGCGCTGGCCGGTGGCGGTAGCTTCAGTTGCAACAAGGTGTCGCAGCATGCGCTGACGAATGCGGAAGTGATTGCCCGATTTTTGCCCGTGCGCATCACTTTCGAGCAGCAGGAGCGGGGCAGCATCTGCACGGTGACCGCCGCCTGACGCGCGTGGTGACACAACTACGTGTTGCAGCTGTTCCAAATTGATACATGGGCGGCCGGATGTGGGGCATATGTGCATGGCATGGCATTTGCTCTTCTTGGATATTGACTAAAAAACCAAGGAGACCAGCATGACCTATTCCATTCGTACCCTGCTCGGCGTGGCGGCCGCCGGCGCCGTTGCCCTCACTTCCCTGCTGACCTTGCCGCATGCCTATGCGCACGGCAATGTCACGCCACAAGGCGTCGACACCACGGGCTTGCCCAAGGTGGGCGACAAGTGGCTCGAACAAAACCCGTATCGGGGCAACAAGCTGGCCTTGACGGTGGGCACCTCGGCCTACAACCAGAATTGCGCCCGCTGCCACGGCATCGAAGCCATCTCGGGCGGTATCGCGCCGGACTTGCGCCAGCTGGACCGCGATTGTTTCGGTATCAAGAATGAGACAAAGAAACAGGCATGCTACAAGGAGACGGACAATTACTACCTGACCACCATCCGCCACGGTAAAGTACGCAATGGCGCCGTGTACATGCCGCCGTTCGAAGGCGTGTTCAACCAGGAAGCCATGTGGGCCATCAAGACCTATCTGGAAACCCGCCGCGAATCTAATTAAGTCGAATTGATCACGAAGGAGTCCCATGCGTTCATTTCAACTCCGGGGTGCGCGCGCGATGATCTCGCTCGCTTGCCTGGCGCTGTGCGCAGCCGCGCCGGCGCGCGCCGACTGGCAAAAAGTGCAGCAGTCGGGCAGCCTGAAAGTGGCTGTGTACAACGAGTTCGCGCCATTTTCCGACAAGGGGGCGGGCATCGATATCGACATCGCCGAAGCGCTGGCGAAAAAGCTGGGCTTGAAACTGAGCTTGCTGCCATTTCCCGCCGGCGAAAACCTGAACGACGATTTGCGCAATATGGTGTGGAAGGGGCATTACCTCGGTTATGGTCCCGCCGATGTGATGCTGCATGTGCCGGTCGACAAGAAGTTGATGGCGGATAACGACAAGGTCGAGATATTCGCGCCATACTACGTGGAAACCGTGCGCCTGGCGCGCAGTGCGCAAGCCGTGCCGCAATTCGATGGCGTCGCTTCGCTGGCTGGCAAGCGCATCGGCGTGGAAAAGGTCTCGATCGCGGCCATGCTGATGCTGGGTGAAGACAATGGCAAGTACCGCGACGATGTGCGTATTTTCGACACGGCTGCCGAAGCCTTGCAGCAATTGCAGGCGGGTCAGCTCGACGCCGTGCTGGCCAACCGTTCGGAAATCGAATCGGTGCTGAAAAGTGATCCCGCTTTCCCCATGAGCGAAGTGGCGTTCGCCCGCTTGCCGCGTGCTGGCTGGGCCGTTGGCCTTGCCGTCAGCCGTCAGCAGCTCGACGTGGCGAAATTGCTGCAGGCAGCCATGAACGAGATGGCGGCCAGCGGCGAATTAAAAACCATCTTTGAGAAATATGGCGTGAAGGAAGCGCGGCCTTGAAGTAGCTTGCTTGAGTTTACAAGCCCGCGCATCGGAAGACGCACGGGCTTTTTCATGAGAACGCCTGAAAAATGTTCAGGGCAATGCAACGCCGCCATGGACTTTTTCTCAGGTGTTCTTAAAAGGAGTATTGGGCGCTGACACCTAGCAACCAATTGCGTCCCGGCGCCGCTTCATAGTAGCGTTTGTTGCTGTCGCCGACGATGACGGAACCCACGTAGGTCTTGTCGAAAAGATTGTTCAGGCGGGCAAATTCCTTGAAGCGCCAATTACCCACGTTTTGTTTGGCGTTGAAGCGCGCATTGAACACCGTATAGCCGGGTGCCGGTTTTTCGATGTTGCTGTCTTCCGCGTAGACCTGATTGCTTGCCACGCTTTCCAGCGCCGCGCCAAAGCGGTCGAACGTGTCTTTCCAAGCCAGTTCCGCGAACAGGTTGGCGCTGGGCACGCCCGGCAAGCGGCTGCCTTCGCGCACGCTGCCAAACGCCTGGTCATACACGGCGTGCAGGCTGGTGAGGGCCACTTTTGTCGTGAAGCCATACGGCAGGTTCGAATCCAGCGACACTTCCATGCCCTGGCGCAAGGTTTTACCCGCATTGCGATAGCTGGTGCGCCCGCCGCTGGACTTGTCGACCACCAGTTCGTCGCTGGTCTTGATCTGGAACACGGCCGCGTTCACGTGGGTGTTGTTATTGATCCTGGCCTTGATACCCGCTTCCAGGTTGGTGCTGGTGGCCGGTTTCAAGTTGAAATTGAAGCCGCCGGCCGTGCCCGAGTAAAACAGTTCGTTCAGGGTAGGCGCCTCGAAGCCGCGCGCGGCGCTGGCGTAGACGTTGACGTTCGGCGTCAGTTTGTACAGCAGGCCCAGCACCGGCGTCGTATGGCTGAACTCGAGGCTGCCACTATCGTCACCATTGCTGAGATAGTGGTCATCGACCGCCACTTTCATCTTGCTGTAGCGCAAACCTGCGCTGAGCAGCCATGGGCCGCTTTGCCATTCCGCCTGGATATAGGGATCGAGGCTGGAGACGACATTCTGCTCGTCGCGGCGCAGCTTGCCTTTTACGCCAAACGTGTTGCCGACGTAATTTTCATAGCCCGTGCGATCATCGCTGGAGCGGCCATAGTCGATGCCGATGGTCGTGCTCAGCTTGCCGCCAGCCAGCTGGTTCACATGCAGCCAGTTGGTATCGATGCCATAGAACTGTCGCTGGAAGTCAACCACACCGCCTGAATGGCTGGGCGGCGCCTGGAAGCCTTTGGTAAAAGCCTGGTACTGGATCACGTCGCGGTTGCCGCCATACACCATCACATGCAGGCGGTCATCGCCGAACGATTGTTCATAGGTGGCCCCGATTTGCTGGTGGTCGATGCTCTTGCGCGTGTTGTAGCGTTCGGCCAGGGTGCGTTTCGGATTTTGCGTATCCGTCGCGTCGATTTCGCCGGCGCGCGGATCGGCGGCAAACGTGGGCCAGGTGGCACCCAGCGGATCTTGCGTGTTGCCTTGATGCAGGCTGTTGGCGACGATGGTCAGCTTGCTGTCCGCCGTGGGCTTGACGGTGATCTTGCCGAATGCCTGTTCGCGCGTGGCGGCGCTGTGGTCGCGGAAGCCGTCCGTGCGGAAACGCGAGCCGTCGAGCACGTAGCCAATGCCGCCTGCCTGGCCTTGTGCCGTCAAGTCCACCTTGCTGGTGCCGTAGCTGCCGCCCGTGACATTCAGTTCGACGGACGGGGGATTTTGCCCATCCATGGAAAACAGCTGGATCACGCCGCCCGAATGGTTGCCGTAGATGGCAGAAAACGGTCCGCGCAGCACTTCGATGCGCTCGGCCGTATCGAGGTTGAAGGTGGCGGCCTGACCCTGGCCGTCCGGCATGCTGGCAGGAATGCCATCGCTGATCAGCTTGACGCCGCGCACGCCAAAGGCCGAGCGTGCGCCGAAGCCGCGCGACGAGATTTGCAAGTCTTGCGCGTAGTTCTGGCGGTTTTGCACGACCAGCCCCGGCACGGCCGCCAGCGCTTCTGACGCGTTGACGCGGATTTGCCCATCCTGGATGCGGGCGCTGTCGACCACGTCGATGGACGCCGGCACTTCCTGGCTGGGGTGGGCGATGCGGCTGCCGCTGACGACTACCGTATCCATCAGTTGCCCGTTGGCCGGGTCAGCTGCCTCGGCGGCAAAGACGTGGGGGGCCAGGGTGGCGCTGCCGGCGACAAACAGGCTGGCGATGGTGTTCAGGCGGAAACGATGCTGCATGCGGATTCTCCAATGTGAATAAAAGCCTGCTTGAGCGCGTGAGCGCCACAGGTCTGCATAGTTGTATCAAGCAATATGCCTGCCATGTCTCCATTGGTGGGCGGAAATTATACGCGTGTCAGTGGCACGGCGTTTGCATACAGCAATGTTCAGATGCGCCGATGCAGCGCGCTTTTCCTGTGTTTTTCCATTGAAAAGGTGATTATGCCCAACTTCTTCTCGCGCTTGCGCCAGGTGTGCTGGCTGTTGCCGGCGCTCGCCAGCACCGCCGTCCAAGCCGCTCCCTTTGCCTATGTTCCCAATGAAAAGTCGGGCACCTTGAGCGTGATCGATACGGCCACCGACCAGGTCGTGCGCCAGATCGTGGCGGGCAAGCGTCCGCGCGGTATCGCCGCCGACCCCAGCGGGCGGCAATTGTTTGTCACTGACGCAGCCAGCAGCGCCTTGCTGCTGATCGATAACACTGGCGGCGCGCCCGTGCGCACGGTGGCGCTGGGCAAGTCGCCCGAAGGCGTCAGCGCCTCGCAAGACGGTAGTCATGTGGCCGTGGCCGTCGAGGAAAACAATAGCGTGGCCTTGCTCGACGGCCATACGGGTAGCTTGCTCGCCGACATCCAGGTGCAGGGACGCAATCCGGAACACGCCGTCTTCAGCCCCGATGGGCGCTGGCTGCTGGTCAGCGCGGAAGAGGCCGAGCAAGTCGATGTCATTGATGTGGCGCAACGCCGCCAGGTGGCGTCCATCGCCGTGGGATTGCGTCCGCGCGGCATCGGCTTCAGTCCGGACTCGGGCCGCGCCTATGTGGCGTGTGAACTGGTCAATGCCGTGTATGTGATCGACATGGCCGCGCGCAAGGCGATTGCCACCATTCCAGCTGGCAAGAATGCGAATGGTATCGCCGTCCACCCCAGCGGCAGGCAGGTGTATGTCTCGAACGGCATCGACGGCACGGTGATGGTGATCGATACGGCCAGCAACAAGGTGACGGCCACCATTCCCGTCGGCAAGCGCCCGTGGAATATGGCCCTCACGCCCGATGGCGCCAAGCTGTACGTGGCCAATGGCCGTTCGAACAGCGTTTCCGTCATCGACACGGCCAGCGCGCAGAAGGTGGCCGATATTACCGTGGGTGAATTGCCCTGGGGCGTGGTGATTCGTTGATGCCTTGGTGGCACTGGCGCAGGTGTTCCAGTCTGGTACACCTGTTCCATTGTGCAGCGGCGACGGAGCGGTGCAGCAGGGCTGGCGCGGATTGGAACAGGACGGCGCCACCTTGTTCAAAACGCACACACACCCACGCCTGCCTTCTTGCCCGGGGCGTGCGCTGAAAAGCGCGCCGGTGTTGACGCCACGCCCTTGTAACAAGGGTAAAACCGGCTAAGTTTGTAGTGGGATGGTGAGCTGGCACGGCATTTGCGGAAGACTCCGTGTACTCCCCCCATCTGTACCAGGACGTTTGATTTTAATTAAGTAATTCCATTCTAATTAACCCGATAGAGGACGACATGAATCTCGCAGACATCAGCAAACTGGGCGTAGCCAATCCCTTCAAACAACGCTATGACAATTACATCGGCGGCAAATTCGTTGCACCAGTAAAAGGTGAATACTTTCCCAACATTACGCCGATCACGGGCTTGCCGTTTTGCGAAATCGCCCGTTCCACGGCCGAAGACGTCGAGCTGGCGCTGGACGCCGCGCATGCCGCCAAGGATGCCTGGGGCAAGACTTCGCCTGCCGAGCGCGCCAATATCCTGAACCGCATCGCCGACCGCATCGAACAGAACCTGAGCCTGATCGCCACGGCGGAAACCATCGACAACGGCAAGCCGATCCGCGAAACGATGAATGCCGACATTCCGCTGGCCATCGACCATTTCCGTTACTTCGCCGGATGCATCCGCGCGCAGGAAGGTTCCGTCGCACAAATCGATGCGGAAACCTATGCCTATCACTACCATGAGCCGCTGGGTGTCGTGGGGCAGATCATCCCGTGGAATTTCCCGATTCTGATGGCCGTGTGGAAACTGGCGCCAGCCCTGGCCGCCGGCAATTGTGTCGTCTTGAAACCAGCCGAGCAGACGCCGGCATCCATCATGGTGTTGATCGAGCTGATCGGTGATCTGCTGCCGCCGGGCGTGCTGAATATCATCAACGGTTTCGGCCTGGAAGCGGGCAAGCCGTTGGCGTCGAGCAAGCGCATCGCCAAGATCGCCTTTACGGGCGAAACGGGCACGGGCCGCCTGATCATGGGTTACGCCGCGCAAAACCTGATTCCCGTCACCCTGGAGCTGGGCGGCAAGTCGCCGAACATCTTCTTTGAAGACGTGATGGATGCCGACGACGAGTATTTCGACAAGTGCCTGGAAGGCTTCACCATGTTTGCGCTGAACCAGGGCGAGGTGTGCACCTGCCCATCGCGCGTGCTGATCCAGGAATCGATCTACGAGAAATTCATCGAACGGGCCCTGAAGCGCGTGGCCGCGATCAAGCAGGGCAATCCGCTCGACTCGTCCACCATGATCGGTGCGCAGGCGTCGCAGGAGCAGCTGGAAAAAATCCTGTCCTACCTCGACATCGGCCGCCAGGAAGGCGCGGAAGTGCTGGCCGGCGGCGAACGCAACACGCAGGCGGGCGACCTGGAGGGCGGCTACTACGTGCGTCCGACCGTGTTCAAGGGCAATAACAAGATGCGCATCTTCCAGGAAGAGATTTTCGGGCCGGTCGTGTCCGTGACCACCTTCAAGGATGAGGCTGAAGCGCTGGCGATCGCCAACGATACCTTGTACGGCCTCGGTGCCGGCTTGTGGACGCGCGACGGTTCGCGCGCCTTCCGCATGGGACGCGCCATCCAGGCGGGCCGCGTGTGGACCAATTGCTACCACCTGTATCCAGCCCACGCCGCGTTCGGTGGCTACAAGCAGTCGGGTATCGGCCGTGAAAACCACAAGATGATGCTCGACCACTACCAGCAAACGAAGAACTTGCTGGTGAGCTATAGCCCGAAAGCGCTGGGCTTCTTCTAAACCGGTACACGCGCCGCGCCTGCAACCGGGGCGGGGCGCGCAGAAAGGGATGCCATGAGTGCAGCAATCGCCCGGGTGGTCGCCACCGATGCGGCGCTGGAAATGATGGACAAGTTGCGCCAGCGTCACGGCCCGCTGATGTTTTTCCAGTCGGGCGGCTGCTGCGATGGCAGCGCGCCCATGTGCTACGCGCTGGGCGAGTTCGATGTCAGCGACACCGACATTTATCTCGGCAATTTGAATGGCACACCGTTTTACATGGGACTCGAGCAATTCGAGTACTGGGAGCATACCCAGTTGATTATCGATGTGGTCGATGGCAATGGCGGCATGTTTTCACTCGACAACGGCACGGGCAAGCGCTTTTTGACGCGCTCGCGCCTGTTCACCGATGAAGAGTGCGCGCTGTTGCATGCCCAGCCGCATGAGCACCGCAAGACCTGATACACACACATACTAATAAAACAGAGGGAGATGATTGTGCAGAAAAAAATCATGGGGATCGTCGTCGGTTTGAGTGTCGCCTCGTTGGTTCAGGCGGCCGACGTGGGCAATGTCACGAATGCCATGCTCGACAGCACGGCGAAGAATCCGGCCAGTGTCCTGTCGTTTGGCATGGGCACGCAGGGCCAGCGCTATTCGCCGTTGACGCAAATCAATGACAAGACCGTGGCCAAGCTGGTGCCGGCCTGGTCGTTCTCGTTTGGCGGCGAAAAACAGCGTGGGCAGGAATCGCAGCCGCTGATTCATAACGGCAAGATGTTCGTCACGGCATCGTATTCGCGCATCTTTGCCGTCGACTTGAAAACGGGCGCCAAGCTGTGGAAGTATGAGCATCGCTTGCCGGACGGCATCATGCCCTGCTGCGACGTGGTCAACCGCGGCGCCGCCCTGTATGGCAACCTGGTGATTTTCGGCACGCTCGACGCCTATCTGGTGGCGCTGGACCAGAACACGGGCAAGATCGTCTGGAAGGAAAAGGTCGACGATTATGCGGCAGGCTACTCGATGACGGCCGCACCGCTGATCGCCGAAGGCTTGCTGCTGACGGGCGTGTCGGGTGGCGAATTCGGCATCGTCGGCCGGGTCGAGGCGCGCAACCCGATGACGGGCGACCTCGTGTGGAGCCGTCCGACGGTAGAGGGCCATATGGGCCACCGCTACGACAAGGATGGCAAGGCCATCGATAACGGCATTTCGGGAACGGTGAACAAGACCTGGCCGGGCGACCTCTGGAAAACGGGCGGCGCCTCGACGTGGATGGGCGGCACCTACGATCCGCAAACCAAGCTGGCGTATTTCGGCACCGGCAACCCGGCGCCGTGGAACAGCCACTTGCGTCCCGGCGACAACCTGTACTCGTCGTCCACCGTGGCGCTGGACGTGAAAACGGGGCAGATCAAGTGGGCGTATCAAAACACGCCGAACGATGCCTGGGATTTCGATGGCGCCAACGAATTCGTTACCTTCGACATGGATGGCAAACGCTACGGCGGCAAGGCCGACCGCAACGGTTTCTTTTATGTGATCGACGCCAGCACGGGCAAGCTGCAGAACGCCTTTCCGTTTGTGAAGAAAATCACCTGGGCCAGCAGCATCGACCTGAAGACGGGCCGGCCGAACTACATCGCCGCCGGCCGTCCTGGCGACCCGACCAAGGGAGAGGAGGGCAAGAAGGGCACGACCGTGTTTGCCGCGCCCGCTTTCCTCGGCGCCAAAAACCAGATGCCGATGGCGTACTCGCCGCAAACCAAGCTGTTCTATGTGCCGGCGAACGAATGGGGCATGGACATCTGGAACGAGCCGATCAGCTACAAGAAGGGCGGCGCCTTCCTCGGTGCCGGTTTTACCATCAAGCCCCTGTTTGACGACTACATCGGCGCCATGCGCGCCGTCGATCCGAAGACGGGCAAGATCGTCTGGGAAATCAAGAACAACGCGCCGCTGTGGGGCGGCGTGATGAGCACGGCCGGCAACCTGGTGTTCTACGGCACGCCGGAAGGTTTCCTGAAAGCCGTCGACGCGAAGACGGGCAAGGAGCTGTGGAAATTCCAGACGGGCTCCGGTGTCGTGGCGCCGCCCGTCACCTGGCAGGATGGCGACACGCAATATGTGGCCGTCGTATCCGGCTGGGGTGGCGCGGTGCCGCTGTGGGGTGGCGAAGTGGCGAAGAAAGTCAACTTCCTGGAGCAGGGCGGTTCCGTGTGGGTCTTCAAGCTGGCATCGAAGTAACGGGGTGAAGCATCCGGGCCACTCGGATGGGTGTCTCCCTGTCCGCCGGGTGTTTTCTTTTTGCTGACGGCCCAGGCCGTCAGTTTTTTGTTTACCTGGATGCCCGATACGCATACTTGCGGTCAAAAAATGAACACTGTCAGTGGCGATTGATCCGCAGCTGCACATGTTAAACACATATTTTCTCTTTCTCCCTCTGAGCCGTGCTGGGCACGCTTATTGCCAAAGCTTGAGATACATCAATCATTGGTGTGCACACTAAAAACAGAGAAGAAAGAGGAGACGCAATGAACACATTGAGCAAGCTGGGGAGCCTGGGTGTCATGACAATCGCAGCGATGGGGCAGGCACAAGCCGTCGATATCAAGGCGGGCGACTGGACCGTGTCGGTGGGTGGCATCGTCAACGCCTATTACACGCAAGTGTCGTGTTCAGGCGATGCGGTGGGCGGGCTGGCGCTGGGCGGCCAGGCGCTCGGTTGCGGCGGCGAAAAGGACCGTACCACCATCGGCAACGGCTTGCTGCCGAATGGCTTGATCACTTCGGCAAGCTCGCGCCTGGGCGAGTACGACGTGAAAGCCTTGATCGGCATCTACAACTCGACGGCCACCGACAGCGCCATCAGCCAGAACAGCGTGGTCGATGTGCGCCAGGCCTTCTTTACGTTCGGCAATGAGCAGATGGGTACTTTCAAGCTGGGCCGCGACTACGGCATCTTCGGCGCGAACGCGATTTTGTCCGACATGACCTTGTTGGGCTCGGGCGCACCCGTGCAAGCGACGCAGCGGGGTAGGGTGACCCTGGGCCATATCGGCGCCGGCTACACGTATCTGGGCAATTATGGCCAGATCATGTACAGCACGCCGAAGTCGGGTGGCTTTGGTGCCGACGTGGCGCTGGTCAGCCCCGTCTCCGATACGCCCATCGTGGCAGGCTCGACCTATTCCTCGAAGTCGAGTCCGCAAGTGCAGGCGCAAGTGACGTATGCGCAGGAAGGCTTGAAGGCGTGGCTCGGCGTGAAGTCGCAAAAATTCACGTCGAAAACGCCAGGTGTCGATGACCTGACCATGCGCGGCGTGGAAGTGGGCGGCTCGTACCAGATGGGCCCGGCCGGCGTGCTGGTCAACTTCCAGGGCGGCAAAGGGCTCGGTATCTTGTCCGATGCAGACCAGGGCGACACCAAGTCGAAGAACTGGTTGCTGCAAGGCACGTATAAAACGACGGACAAGCTGAAGCTGGGCCTGTCTTATGGCATCAGCAAGAACGACGACAACACGGCCGGCACGGGCGGCTTGAAGTCGAACGCCAACCTGACCCTGGGCGCGTATTACTCGCTCAACAGCGCGATCACCCTGGTGGGCGAACTGGGCCAGACGCGCTCGAAAGGCTTTGCGGGCAGCGAAGCGAAGATGAATGGCGTGTCGCTGGGCGGCATCATTTTCTTCTAACCAATAAATGCGGCGCCTTGCGACAGGGCGCCGCATGGAGTGCAATGCATGCGGATACTGCGGTTATTCATAGCCTGCTGGCTATTCCTGTTTATCCTGGGACAGGCGTGGGCGGGCGTGCTCACCAAGGCCGAGCTGGCACGACGCTTTCCTGCTCCCATCATCGTTGGTGACAAGGAGGCCGACTTGCCCATCTGGCCCTTGTTCCGGCAAAACGCCACGGCCACGGAACTGGTCGGCTACGTGTTTGAGTCGGTGGACCTGGCACCGATTCCCGGCTTTTCCGGCGTGCCCGTCAATTTATTGATCGCCATCAATCCGCAGGGCAGTTTTCTGGATGTGTCTGTTCTATCGCAACACGAACCCGTGTTTCTCGATGGCTTGGGCGAAGCGCCCCTGTTTCAATTCGTCAAACAGTACCAGGGCTTGTCGCTGAAACAGAATATCGCCATCGATGCGCGAACCAAACGCGCGCCAGATGCGAGCCATGCCGATATCGATGGCGTGTCGAAGGCGACGGCTTCCGTGCGCATCATCAACCAGAGCGTGCTGGCCTCGGCCTTGAAAGTGTCGCGCAAAAAACTGGGGTTTGCGCAAGGCCGCGATCCGGACCAGATCGCCCGCATCCGCATGGAGGTATTTGAGAAACTCGGCGTGACGCAGATGCTCGAACAGGGCTTGATCCAGCACGTGCGCCTGAGCAACAAGGATGTGGAGAGACTGTTTGCCGGCAGCCCCGGCGCGGGACTCGATGTGGAAGCGACGCGTGAGCCGGACGGCGTGTTCATCGACCTGTACCTGGCCTATGTGTCCGTGCCCACGGTGGGACGCAACCTGTTGACGGAACGCAGCTGGAACAAATTGCGCAACCGGCTAGACGAAGGTGACCACGCCATCCTCGTCACGTCGCGTGGGCGCTACAGCGTGCTGGGCGACGATTTCGTGCGCGGCACCGTGCCGGATCGTTTGTTGCTGAAGCAGGATGGCTTGCCCATCGACATGCGCGACCTGGACCTGGAATTGAGCTTGTCCGATACGGCTACGTTGCCGACGGAAAATGTCGCCGTGTTTCGGATCATCAGCCAGGCGGGACTCGATGCGGCCAGTCCGCTGGCTTTTACCATGCCGATCACACGCAGCAAGGGCATCGTGTATCCGGAACGCATCGCGCGCAACGTCGATTTCAGCTACCGTTTGCCGGCTGATTTTTATATGACGCCGCAAGGCGACGATGCCACGTGGCGCGGCACGTGGAAAAACCGCAAGGCTGAGTTGCTGCTCTTGCTCGCCGGGCTGGCGCTGCTGGCCGGCGCATTGGCATGGCAGAAACGCCTGGTGCGCGATGGCCGCCAATTTGCCTGGTTCCGCCGGCTGTTCCTGTTGTTTACCATCGGCTTTATTGGTTATTACGCGCAGGGGCAGTTATCGATTGTCAATATCACGGGCGCCCTCCAGGCGCTGCTGGCGGGGCGCACCCTGGGCTTCTTCCTGTTCGATCCGATGACGGTGATCCTGTGGGCTTTCGTGCTGCTCACGCTGTTTATCTGGGGACGCGGCACGTTTTGCGGCTGGCTGTGTCCGTTTGGTGCGCTGCAGGAATTCATGGGCAAGCTGGGCCAGTGGCTTTACTTGCCGCAGTGGAAGATCAAGCCGCGCCTGGACGGGCGCTTGAAATGGATCAAGTATGGCTTGCTGGCGGCCATACTTGGCAGCAGCATCTTTTCCAGCCAGGTCACGGACAAGCTGGTGGAGCTGGAACCGTTCAAGACGGCCATTACCCTGAACTTCGTGCGCGCCTGGCCGTTTGTCGCGTATGCCATGGGCTTGCTGCTGCTGAGTAGTGTTTCCTACAAATTCTTTTGCCGCTACCTGTGCCCGTTTGGCGCGGCGCTGGCGCTGCTGGGACGGTTTCGCCTGTTCAACTGGATTCCGCGTCGCAAGGAATGCGGCACGCCATGCCAGACTTGCCGGCACCGCTGCGATTATCACGCCATCGCGCCCAGCGGGAAAGTCGATTATGGTGAGTGTTTCCAATGCATGGATTGCGTGGTGATTTACGCCAGCGATGAAAAATGCGCACCCTTGATGCTGGAAATCAAGCGTGCCCGCACCATCCCGATTGTCCGGGCCACGGCAGAGGAGAGCAGCAATGCAGCGTAGAACCTTTATTTCCGCAGCGATAGGCAGCGTTGCCGGCATAGCGGGCTTGTCTTTGCCTGGCAGCATGGCGCGCGGCACGGCCACGGCGTCCGGCGTGTGCCCTTATCAAGGCGCCGCGCTGGCGTTTGGCACGACGATCGCCGTCACCGTGTTGCACCACGATCAGCGCCAGGCCGAGCTGGCCATTGAAGACGCCTTGCATGCGGCCAGGAATATCGACCGCCTGATGAGCATTTACAGTCCCGCCAGCCAAGTCTTTCAGCTGAACCGCGACGGCCGCCTGGCCCGGCCGGACGCCCATTTACTGGCCGTGCTGGCGCAGGCGCAAGCCCTGTCGCAATGGAGCGATGGCGCGTTTGATATTACCGTGCAACCCTTGTGGCAGCTGTTTCGCGCGGCGGCAGACGAGGTAAGCTTGCCGACGGACACATTGCGGCGCGAAGCGCAGGCGCGGGTAGGCTGGCGGCAACTGGCGTGGGATAGCCGGGAAGTGCGTTTTCTCCGACCCGGCATGGCGCTGACCTTGAATGGCCTGGCGCAAGGCTATGCGGCGGACATGGCGCTGGCAGCCGTGCAGGCACGCGGCATACGGCACGCGCTGCTCGACACGGGCGAGTTCGTTGCGCGGGGACAGCGTTCCGTGCGCCGTCCGTGGACCCTGGGCATCCAGGATCCGCGTGACGCAGAAATCCTGGCGGCCAGCTTAAAAGTGGAAGGGCGCAGCGTGGCCACGTCGGGCGATTACGAATGTACGTTCACGCCCGACTTCGCGCATCACCACATCTTCGACCCCGCGAAGGGCGATTCGCCGCGTGAATTGGCGAGCGTGACCGTGCTGGCGCCCACGGGCTTGCTGGCTGATGGCTTGTCCACGACCTTCATGGTGACGGGCGCGGCGCGTGCGCATGCCATGGCCACGCAAATGGAGGGCGTCGACCTGATGACCATCGACAAGCACGGCCGGCGCGAGATGTCGCCCGGCTTTTCCCGTCTACTCTAGGCTATTTCAGATGCGGTACTTTGCGATAGATCGTGTTGCGCGACACGCCCAGGGCTCGCGCCGTGGCCGAGACGTTGCCGCCGTGGGCATCGAGCGACTTGAGAATGACGCTTTGCTCCATTTCTTCCAGGTTGGCGCCTGCCGCGATCATGCGGTCCGTGCTGGCGCTGGCGGCAGTCGCTTGCGTCATCTCAATATCGTCGAGGAAATCATCAGGCATGTGGCGCAAACAGATTTCATGTTCATCGCCCGCCATGACGATGGCCGTGCGCAAGAGATTGGTCAGCTGGCGGAAATTGCCCGGCCATTTATGCTGATGGAACATGCGCAGGATGTCCGGCGCCACTGTGTAACGCGTGTCGGGCGCTTCCGTTGCGAGGATTTTTTTGACGACCGTGTCCAGGTCCGTGCGCTCGCGCAGCGGCGGCAGTTTTACCACTAGGCCATTCAGGCGGTAATACAAGTCTTCGCGAAACAACCCTTTGGCCATGCGTTCGCGCAAGTTGTGATTCGTGGCACAAATGAGTTCCACATTCACTGTGATCGATTTGCTGCTGCCCAAGGGCGTGACCATGCGTTCCTGTAACACGCGCAACAGCCGCGCCTGCAAGCCGAAGGGCATGTCGCCGATTTCGTCGAGGAACAGGGTGCCGCCATTGGCTTGCAATATCTTGCCGATCGCCCCTTTCTTGCGCGCGCCCGTAAATGCCCCGTCTTCATAGCCGAATAGTTCGGATTCGATCAAGGTTTCCGGAATGGAGGCGCAGTTGACGGCGATAAACGGTCCCATGGCACGCGGTGAATCGTTGTGGATGGCTTGTGCCAGCAATTCCTTGCCCGTGCCCGTTTCGCCCATGACGAGGATGGGAATATCGCGTCCCAATACCTTGTTGACCTTTTCGATCACGAGTTCCAGCTGCGGGTCGCCCGTGCGCAGATAGCGCAAGCCGGACAGGCGGCGCGCCGCGTTGGCCGCATGGCTGGCCGACGCGGGAACCTGGGCCGGCACGGCGTTGATGTCGCTATGGTCGGTGCTGGCAGTAAAGCCGTGCTGGAAGACGCTATTGGACAGGCGCAACTGTGCGCGCCCGTACACGCGCACGCCGCTGTGCATGCACAGGTTCAGCAAACCCGGTGCGGCCGTGCGGTAATGGTCGTACAGGGCGGACACGGGCAAGCCGAACAGGGAACTGAACGTGTGCGATTGCAGCGCAGCAAATGACAGGCCCAGCTGGAACAGACCATTTTTGTTGGCCGATAAAAACCGTCCACCCGGCGTGAACGACGCGATGCCTTCCATCAAGGTGCCGATGAATTCGGGCCGCGCGTGGAAGTGCACGGTGATGGCATCTTCGAAGGTGGCGGAAAACAGCTGGTTTTCAATCATCAGCGCCGACATGCGCACGAGGGCCATCGTATGCTTGTGGAAACTGCGTTGGTCGCTGGACACGTCCAGCACGCCGATGACATTGCCCCGGTGGTCGGTAATGGGGGCGGCGGAGCACGTCAGGAAATGATTAGCGGCCAGGTAATGCTGGTCCGCATGGACCAGGGTCGGCACTTTCTCCGTGATGGCCGTGCCGATGGCATTCGTGCCGCGGCTTTGTTCCGACCATGCCACGCCTGGCTGCAGGGCCACCCGGTTGGCCTTCTCCAGGAAATCATCGTCGCCCAGCGAATGCACGATGACGCCGTTGGCATCCGTCAAGATCACCATATTGTGCGTATTGACGATTTGCTGGTACAGGGTTTCCATCGCCGGCAGCGCGTGCGTGTGCAGCATGCGGTTTTGCTCGATCAGCAAGGAGAGGTCGGATTTGCCGGCAGGCGTAAAGTCGGGCGTGGCCGTGGGCGACAGGCCAAAGGCGACAGAACGCTGATGGGAAGTTTCAATGATGACGGGGACGTTGTCCTGTCCTGCCGGCAAAATGTTCGCGTCCGCGATGGACGAAAACGGTGCGCTACGGTAAGTAGCTGACGGTTGATACATGATCTCGTTGCCTCCGTTGGGCCCTGTACTGCGGCGCTCTTTTGAATATCGAGAGTGTTCCATAATGTAGCACCTGTCACAGATGGGAGCAAAGCAAAGCGAACCGGGCTATCCCCAGTGTTGTTGCCAGGCCCAGAGTTGCCCCCTTTCAGTGGACAATGCATAGGGTTGTATAAGCAAGTGCGGTGCCAGGCCCATGGCATCTGATCTGGCACAAAAAATAGCCCTTGCGGCGCGCGCGGGGCAGGGCTATAATTCGCCCCCTCGCTGAACGACGCATGCAAATGCCGAGTGAGACGAGAAAAAGAAGGAGTTGACGGATTTAGCGAAATGCTTCATACTCTTCCTTCTTCGCAGCTGACAAACACAACGCTTTGTCGATAGCGCGAAAACAGTAACCGAATACAGTTCTTTAACAATTAACAGTCGATAAGTGTGGGCATTTGATGTAAGTGCAGCGTCAATCTTCGGATTGGCGTAAAACTTAAAATATCAAATGTTCACAAGAAATAATGAAATAGGATACTTCTTCGGAAGTAGCCTGTCAGTTTTTTGAGTGAGCAAATCTTTTGCAATGCAAAAGATTTGGATGGTAGTGATACTGTCCGACCTGTCAGAAATGACATTAAACAGAGATTAAACTGAAGAGTTTGATCCTGGCTCAGATTGAACGCTGGCGGCATGCCTTACACATGCAAGTCGAACGGCAGCACGGAGCTTGCTCTGGTGGCGAGTGGCGAACGGGTGAGTAATATATCGGAACGTACCCTAGAGTGGGGGATAACGTAGCGAAAGTTACGCTAATACCGCATACGATCTAAGGATGAAAGTGGGGGATCGCAAGACCTCATGCTCGTGGAGCGGCCGATATCTGATTAGCTAGTTGGTAGGGTAAAAGCCTACCAAGGCATCGATCAGTAGCTGGTCTGAGAGGACGACCAGCCACACTGGAACTGAGACACGGTCCAGACTCCTACGGGAGGCAGCAGTGGGGAATTTTGGACAATGGGCGAAAGCCTGATCCAGCAATGCCGCGTGAGTGAAGAAGGCCTTCGGGTTGTAAAGCTCTTTTGTCAGGGAAGAAACGGTGAGAGCTAATATCTCTTGCTAATGACGGTACCTGAAGAATAAGCACCGGCTAACTACGTGCCAGCAGCCGCGGTAATACGTAGGGTGCAAGCGTTAATCGGAATTACTGGGCGTAAAGCGTGCGCAGGCGGTTTTGTAAGTCTGATGTGAAATCCCCGGGCTCAACCTGGGAATTGCATTGGAGACTGCAAGGCTAGAATCTGGCAGAGGGGGGTAGAATTCCACGTGTAGCAGTGAAATGCGTAGATATGTGGAGGAACACCGATGGCGAAGGCAGCCCCCTGGGTCAAGATTGACGCTCATGCACGAAAGCGTGGGGAGCAAACAGGATTAGATACCCTGGTAGTCCACGCCCTAAACGATGTCTACTAGTTGTCGGGTCTTAATTGACTTGGTAACGCAGCTAACGCGTGAAGTAGACCGCCTGGGGAGTACGGTCGCAAGATTAAAACTCAAAGGAATTGACGGGGACCCGCACAAGCGGTGGATGATGTGGATTAATTCGATGCAACGCGAAAAACCTTACCTACCCTTGACATGGCTGGAATCCCCGAGAGATTGGGGAGTGCTCGAAAGAGAACCAGTACACAGGTGCTGCATGGCTGTCGTCAGCTCGTGTCGTGAGATGTTGGGTTAAGTCCCGCAACGAGCGCAACCCTTGTCATTAGTTGCTACGAAAGGGCACTCTAATGAGACTGCCGGTGACAAACCGGAGGAAGGTGGGGATGACGTCAAGTCCTCATGGCCCTTATGGGTAGGGCTTCACACGTCATACAATGGTACATACAGAGCGCCGCCAACCCGCGAGGGGGAGCTAATCGCAGAAAGTGTATCGTAGTCCGGATTGTAGTCTGCAACTCGACTGCATGAAGTTGGAATCGCTAGTAATCGCGGATCAGCATGTCGCGGTGAATACGTTCCCGGGTCTTGTACACACCGCCCGTCACACCATGGGAGCGGGTTTTACCAGAAGTAGGTAGCTTAACCGTAAGGAGGGCGCTTACCACGGTAGGATTCGTGACTGGGGTGAAGTCGTAACAAGGTAGCCGTATCGGAAGGTGCGGCTGGATCACCTCCTTTCTAGAGTTTGCACGAATCAGCAATGATTCACGCATCAAATGTTCACACTTATCGGCTGTTTAATTAAGAAGAAACAGTAGTCGTAGTAGTTCCGCGTTGGGGCTGTAGCTCAGCTGGTTAGAGCACCGTGTTGATAACGCGGGGGTCGTTGGTTCGAGTCCAACCAGCCCTACCAGCTAATTAGTAAAATCTCAGGGGGATTAGCTCAGCTGGGAGAGCACCTGCTTTGCAAGCAGGGGGTCGTCGGTTCGATCCCGTCATCCTCCACCACGTTTTACTCGAAAGTACAAATGTAAGCCTGTGGGTTTAGATTTGATCTTTTAGCGATCAAAGCTGTTTCGTTCTTTAACAATCTGGAAGAAGTAAAGATTATTTATTGATCGGTTTGCCGTAAAAAGTAAATCGATGGGTAATGATTGTATGTATCAACAAACAAGCAACAACGTTGTACTTTCTTATCCCTGTAGCGCTCTTTGATTATTTAGGTAATCAGAGGCTAACGTTATAGGGACAAGCGAATAAGTGCACATGGTGGATGCCTTGGCGATTACAGGCGATGAAGGACGTAGTAGCTTGCGATAAGCTGCGGGGAGTGAGCAAACACACTTTGATCCGCAGATTTCCGAATGGGGCAACCCACCCTTTTAGGGTATTGCATACTGAATACATAGGTATGCAAGGCGAACGCGGCGAACTGAAACATCTAAGTAGCTGCAGGAAAAGAAATCAACCGAGATTCCCAAAGTAGCGGCGAGCGAAATGGGAAGAGCCTGTACGTGATAGTCGGACCGATAACAGAATCCTCTGGAAATAGGAGCCATAGTGGGTGATAGCCCCGTATGTGAAATCGGACCGGTGATACTAAGCGTACGACAAGTAGGGCGGGACACGTGACATCCTGTCTGAATATGGGGGGACCATCCTCCAAGGCTAAATACTCGTAATCGACCGATAGTGAACCAGTACCGTGAGGGAAAGGCGAAAAGAACCCCGGAAGGGGAGTGAAATAGATCCTGAAACCGTGTGCATACAAACAGTAGGAGCGGACTTGTTCCGTGACTGCGTACCTTTTGTATAATGGGTCAGCGACTTACATTCAGTGGCAAGGTTAACCATATAGGGAAGCCGTAGAGAAATCGAGTCCGAATAGGGCGATCAGTCGCTGGGTGTAGACCCGAAACCAAGTGATCTACTCATGGCCAGGATGAAGGTGCGGTAACACGCCCTGGAGGTCCGAACCCACTAATGTTGAAAAATTAGGGGATGAGCTGTGGGTAGGGGTGAAAGGCTAAACAAACTTGGAAATAGCTGGTTCTCTCCGAAAACTATTTAGGTAGTGCCTCAAGTATCACCATCGGGGGTAGAGCACTGTTATGGCTAGGGGGTCATTGCGACTTACCAAACCATTGCAAACTCCGAATACCGATGAGTGCGAGCTTGGGAGACAGACGTCGGGTGCTAACGTCCGGCGTCAAGAGGGAAACAACCCAGACCGCCAGCTAAGGTCCCAAAGATTGGCTAAGTGGAAAACGAAGTGGGAAGGCTAAAACAGTCAGGATGTTGGCTTAGAAGCAGCCATCATTTAAAGAAAGCGTAATAGCTCACTGATCGAGTCGTCCTGCGCGGAAGATGTAACGGGGCTAAGCCAGTCACCGAAGCTGCGGATATATAGCAATATATATGGTAGGAGAGCGTTCTGTAAGCCTGCGAAGGTGTCTTGTAAAGGATGCTGGAGGTATCAGAAGTGCGAATGCTGACATGAGTAGCGATAATGGGGGTGAAAAGCCTCCACGCCGTAAGCCCAAGGTTTCCTGTTCAACGTTCATCGGAGCAGGGTGAGTCGGCCCCTAAGGCGAGGCAGAGATGCGTAGCTGATGGGAAGCAGGTTAATATTCCTGCACCGTCGTATGATGCGATGGGGGGACGGATCGCGGAAGGTTGTCCAACTGTTGGAATAGTTGGTTTTTGGCTCATAGAAGGCACTTAGGCAAATCCGGGTGCGGAATTCAAGGGGTTGAGACGAGTGAACTTGTTCACGAAGCAATCGGAAGTGGTTCCAAGAAAAGCCTCTAAGCTTCAGTCATACGAGACCGTACCGCAAACCGACACAGGTGGGCGAGATGAGTATTCTAAGGCGCTTGAGAGAACTCGGGAGAAGGAACTCGGCAAATTGGTACCGTAACTTCGGGAAAAGGTACGCCCCGGTAACTTGATTGGTTTACTCCATGAGGGTGAAAGGGTTGCAATAAACTGGTGGCTGCGACTGTTTAATAAAAACACAGCACTCTGCAAACACGAAAGTGGACGTATAGGGTGTGACGCCTGCCCGGTGCTGGAAGATTAAATGATGGGGTGCAAGCTCTTGATTGAAGTCCCAGTAAACGGCGGCCGTAACTATAACGGTCCTAAGGTAGCGAAATTCCTTGTCGGGTAAGTTCCGACCTGCACGAATGGCGTAACGATGGCCACACTGTCTCCTCCCGAGACTCAGCGAAGTTGAAATGTTTGTGATGATGCAATCTACCCGCGGCTAGACGGAAAGACCCCATGAACCTTTACTGTAGCTTTGCATTGGACTTTGAACCAATCTGTGTAGGATAGGTGGGAGGCTTTGAAGCGGGGACGCTAGTTCTCGTGGAGCCAACCTTGAAATACCACCCTGGTTTGTTTGAGGTTCTAACCTTGGTCCGTTATCCGGATCGGGGACAGTGCATGGTAGGCAGTTTGACTGGGGCGGTCTCCTCCTAAAGTGTAACGGAGGAGTTCGAAGGTACGCTAGATACGGTCGGACATCGTGTTGATAGTGCAATGGCATAAGCGTGCTTAACTGCGAGACTGACAAGTCGAGCAGGTACGAAAGTAGGACATAGTGATCCGGTGGTTCTGTATGGAAGGGCCATCGCTCAACGGATAAAAGGTACTCTGGGGATAACAGGCTGATTCCTCCCAAGAGTTCATATCGACGGGGGAGTTTGGCACCTCGATGTCGGCTCATCACATCCTGGGGCTGTAGCCGGTCCCAAGGGTATGGCTGTTCGCCATTTAAAGTGGTACGTGAGCTGGGTTTAAAACGTCGTGAGACAGTTTGGTCCCTATCTGCCGTGGGCGTTGGAAATTTGAAGGGGGCTGCTCCTAGTACGAGAGGACCGGAGTGGACGAACCTCTGGTGTACCGGTTGTCACGCCAGTGGCATTGCCGGGTAGCTAAGTTCGGAAGAGATAACCGCTGAAAGCATCTAAGCGGGAAACTTGCCTTGAGATGAGATTTCCCAGAGCCTTGAGCTCTTTGAAGGGTCGTTCGAGACCAGGACGTTGATAGGCTGGGTGTGGAAGTGCAGTAATGCATTAAGCTAACCAGTACTAATTGCCCGTACGGCTTGTCCCTATAACCTTAGCAGGTACAGAGGATAAGACGGTACAACGTTGCGTGTGTGTTGATACTACCAGTCATTACCCCAATCTTTGCTTCTTCCAGATTCAGGCTTTGTCGCTCCACAGAGGACAAATGCCAGTACAAGTTATGCCTGATGACCATAGCAAGTTGGTCCCACCCCTTCCCATCCCGAACAGGACCGTGAAACAACTTTGCGCCGATGATAGTGCTGCAACCAGTGTGAAAGTAGGTTATCGTCAGGCTTGTTATTCGCAGTAGAGAAAAACCCGATCAGCAATGGTCGGGTTTTTTTTCGTCTGCTGGTTTGTCTTGTCAGGCAGACAGGCGTAAAAAAGCAGCGCTGTGCGCTGCATTTTTGGCCTAACGTCGCTTAACTCCCGCGATAAGTCGAATACGACCATGGAGACACCACCAGCGGCACGTGGTAATTCTCATCGGTATGCGCAATGCCGAAGGCCAGGGTGACCAGGTCGATGAAACGGGGCGAAGGCAGTTCCACCCCCTGGGCAGCGAAATAGTCGCCTGCATTGAACACCAGCTCATACTGGCCCGCCTTCATGCTCTCGCCTTCCAGTAATGGCGTGCTGCAGCGGCCATCGCTATTGGTCATATCCATCTTCAATAGCACTTTTCCTTCCGGCGCAACTGAAAACAAGGCCACTTTGACGCCGGCTCCCGGCCTGCCGTGGGCGATATCGAGTACATGCGTGCTGAGTTTTCCCATTTGCTATCCTGTATATAGGGTGAGTGAATGTGCTTATCGTGCAAATCATATACCGGTGACTGCGCCTGGCTATATGATTGGGCATATAGCCAACATTGTCCTCCTATAGGCGCGCCTCCGCATGAACAATTACGAAGATTATCCACGCGACTTGATCGGCTATGGCCGCACGCCACCCCATCCACAATGGCCGGGCAAGGCCCGCATCGCGCTGCAATTCGTCCTTAATTACGAGGAGGGGGCGGAAAACAGCGTGCTGCATGGCGATCCTGCTTCGGAAACGTTTTTATCGGAAATGATCGGGGCGGCAGCTTTTCCCGCACGCCACCTGAGCATGGAGTCGATTTATGAATACGGCTCGCGTGCCGGATTGTGGCGCTTGCTGCGCATGTTCGAGGAGCGGCGCCTGCCATTGACGGTGTTTGGCGTCTCGATGGCTTTGAAACGCAATCCGGAGGCAGTGGCTGCGTTCCAGCAACTGGGGCATGAAATCGCTTGCCACGGTTTGCGCTGGATTTCCTATCAAAACATGGATGAAGCAACGGAACGCGAACACATGCGCGAAGCCGTGCAGATCATCCGCGAATTGACGGGTGCCGCCCCGCAAGGCTGGTATACGGGGCGCGATTCTCCGAATACGCGCAAACTGGTGGTCGAGCATGGCGGTTTCCGCTACGACGCCGATTATTACGGCGACGACTTGCCATTCTGGGACAAGGTGGCGTACACGGATGCTGCCGGCATGCCGGCAGTGCAGCCGCAGCTGATCGTGCCCTACACCCTGGACACGAACGACATGCGCTTTGCCGCCATGCAAGGCTTTAATTCGGGCACGCAGTTTTTTGATTACTTGAAGGATGCCTTCGATGTGCTGTACGCGGAAGGCGATCCGAACGGCTTGAATCAGCCCAAGATGTTGTCGGTGGGCTTGCATTGCCGCCTGGTGGGACGCCCTGGCCGTGCGGCCGCACTGGCGCGCTTCCTCGACTATGTGCAGGGCCATGAGCAAGTGTGGATCACGCGCCGCATCGATATCGCCGAGCACTGGCATGCGAGCCATCCCTATGCTGTTTGAAGGGTATTGATATTGGATGATAAGTAAAATCAGTCTTTGCATATAGTTGTCCCATATGCCGGTGTTAATCTCCTATACTGGGACTATACCGAGGCCAGCATGTCAGAACCGATCCGCTTTTACTACCGTGGTGCCGTACAGGAAGTACGCAACGCCGCCCCTACGCAGACTGTGTTGCAGCACCTGCGCGAGGATTTGCATTGCACGGGCACCAAGGAGGGCTGCGCCGAGGGCGATTGCGGCGCCTGCACGGTGGTCATCGGCAGCCTGGTGAATGGCCAGGTCGAGATGAAGGCCGTCAACGCCTGCATCCAGCTCACGCCCACCCTCGATGGCAAGGCCCTGTTTTCCGTGGAAGACTTGCAGCAACCCGACGGCGCCTTGCATCCGGTGCAGCAGGCGATGGTCGAGTGCCACGGATCCCAGTGCGGTTTTTGCACACCCGGTTTTGTCATGTCCTTGTGGGGCATGTATCTGAAAAAAAACGGCGAAACGCCCACGCGCTGCGAAATCGACGACAGCCTGTCAGGCAATCTGTGCCGCTGCACCGGCTACCGGCCCATCATTGATGCAGCCAGGCGCATGGGCGAACTGCCGCATGTTGCATTCGATCGCGATGCGTTGCGAGTGCAACTGCAGGCGCTGCAGCGCGGCAGCCTGAGCACCTATGAACATGGCGGCCAGTACTTCCACGCGCCGCGCAGCATCGCCGAACTGGTGGCGTTGCGCGTGGAAAAGCCGCAAGCGTGTCTGCTGGCAGGCTCCACCGATGTGGGCTTGTGGGTGACCAAGCAATTGCGCGACCTGGGCGACATTATTTATCTTGGTAACGTGACGGCCCTGAAAACCATCGCCATCGTTGATGGCAAGCTGCAGATTGGTGCCGGCGCCAGCCTGAACGACGCCTATGCGGCGCTGTGCGGACATTACTCAGAAGAATTGTCGGAACTGTGGCAGCGCTTTGCCTCCTTGCCAATTCGCAACGCCGGCACCCTGGGTGGCAATGTGGCCAACGGCTCGCCCATCGGCGACTCCATGCCGTGGCTGATTGCGCTGGGCAGCGAGATCGTGCTGCGTGGACCTGCAGGCCAGCGCATCATGCCGCTGGAAAACTTCTATCTGGCTTACCAAAAGAAAGATTTGCAGCCTGGCGAATTTGTCGAAGCCGTGCACGTGCCCTTACCGCGTGCCGATGTGCATTTCCGCACGTATAAACTGGCCAAGCGCTTCGACCAGGATATTTCGGCCGTATGCGCCGCGTTTGCCTTCCAGCTCGACGGCGAGCGCATTATCGATGCGCGCATCGCCTTTGGCGGCATGGCCGCCACGCCGCAACGGGCCGCGCAAGCGGAAGCGTTTTTGCTAGGACAGGCGTGGACGGAAGACAATCTGCTCATCGCCATGCGCTTGCTGGCTGACGATTATGCACCGCTATCCGACATGCGCGCGTCGAATACTTACCGCATGACGACGGCGCAAAACCTGTTGCGCCGCTTCTGGCTGGAAACACGCCCTGGTGCGCCTTTGCAGCGCACTGCCGTCAACGCCTACGCTTGCCGCGCCTGAAAGGACCAGCATGAACCATCCTGTCACGCCTGAATTGCAAGCGGCCGCCTGGGCCGCCGTGGGCAAGCCCAGCCCGCATGAATCGGCGCAATTGCATGTGCTGGGGCAAGCCACGTACACGGACGATATCGCCGAATTGCAGGGTACCTTGCACGCAGCGCTGGGCCTGTCGCAAAAACCCCACGCACGCATCACGGCCATGGATTTGTCGGCAGTGCGCAGTGCGCAGGGTGTCATTGCCGTCTACACGGCGCAGGACATTCCCGGCACCAACGATTGCGGCCCCATCATCCATGACGATCCCATCCTGGCTGCGGAACTGGTGCAATACGTGGGCCAGCCCATCTTCATCGTAGTGGCCGATACGCATGACCATGCGCGCCGCGCCGCCCGCCTGGCGCAGGTGTCGTACGATGAATTGCCTGCGATCATGACGCCGCAAGCGGCCAAGGCCGCGCAATCGTATGTGCTGCCACCCATGCAGCTGACGCGCGGCAGCTACCAGGCCGCGTTCGAGGGTGCGCCGCACGTGGTCAAGGGGCAGCTGTATGTAGGCGGGCAGGAACAGTTTTATCTGGAAGGACAGATTTCCTACGCCATCCCGAAGGAAGCGCAGGGCATGCTGGTATTGTGTTCGACCCAGCATCCGAGCGAGATGCAGCACGTGGTGGCGCATGCGCTGGGCGTGCATTCACACAACGTTACCGTCGAATGCCGTCGCATGGGCGGCGGTTTTGGCGGCAAGGAATCGCAGTCGGCCCTGTGGGCGGCGGCCGCATCGATAGCGGCGGCGAAATTGAAGCGCCCTGTCAAATTGCGCGCCGACCGCGACGACGATATGCTGGTGACGGGCAAGCGCCACTGTTTTTACTATGAATACGAAGTGGGCTACGACGACGATGGCCGTATCCTTGCCGCCAAGGTCGACATGACCACGCGCGCCGGCTATTCGGCCGACTTGTCCGGCCCGGTCGCCACGCGCGCCGTCTGCCACTTCGACAACACCTATTATTTGTCGGACGTGGATATCCGCGCCGCCTGCGGCAAGACGAATACCCAGTCGAACACGGCTTTCCGCGGCTTTGGCGGGCCGCAAGGCGCCATTGCCATCGAGTACGTGATCGATGAAATCTCCCGCCACTTGCAACGCGATGCGCTCGATATCCGCCTGCTCAATTTCTATGGGCGCAACGATGCGGAAGGGCGTAACGTCACGCCGTACGGGCAGACCATCGTCGACAACGTCATTCATGAGCTAGTTGCTGAACTGGAAGAGAGCAGCGATTACCGCGCGCGCCGCCGCGCCATCGACGCCTTCAACGAGGCCAGTCCCGTGTTGAAGAAGGGTCTGGCATTCACGCCCTTGAAATTCGGCATCGCCTTCAACGTCACGCATCTGAACCAGGCGGGCGCGCTCGTGCACGTGTATGTGGATGGCTCCGTACTGGTCAACCATGGCGGCACGGAAATGGGGCAGGGCATCAATACCAAGGTCATGCAGGTGGTGGCGCACGAGCTGGGGCTGGACCTGGATCGCGTGCGGGCCACGGCCACCGACACCAGCAAGGTGGCGAACACGTCGGCCACGGCGGCCTCCACCGGTGCCGACCTGAACGGCAAGGCGGCGCAGGATGCGGCGCGCCAGATCCGTGAACGCCTGGCTGATTACGCGGTCAAACTGTATGGCGGCGAGGCAGCTTGCGTGCGCTTCTTCGATAACCATCTCCACGTGAATGGTCACGTCGTTGCGTTTGCCGAACTGGTGCAGAAGGCGTATCTGGCTCGTGTGCAACTGTGGTCGGACGGTTTTTATGCCACGCCCGGCTTGTCGTGGGATGCGAAGACGATGACGGGTCATCCGTTTTCGTATTACGCGTATGGCGCGGCCGTGGCCGAAGTGGTGGTCGATACCCTGACCGGTGAATGGAAATTGCTGCGCGCCGATGCCTTGTACGATGCGGGCCAGTCGCTCAATCCCGCGATTGATCTGGGTCAAGTGGAAGGCGCATTTATCCAGGGCATGGGTTGGCTGACGACGGAGCAGCTGTGGTGGAATGCGGCGGGCAAGCTGATGACGCACGCGCCATCGACGTATAAAATTCCCGGCATTTCCGACTGCCCAGAAGATTTTCGTGTGAAACTGTTCCAGAACCGCAACGTGGAAGACAGCATCCACCGTTCGAAAGCCGTGGGCGAGCCACCATTGCTGCTGCCGTTTTCCGTGTTCTTTGCCATTCGCGACGCCATTTCCAGCGTCGGCCATCACGCCGTGCAGCCACCGTTGAATGCGCCAGCCACCAGCGAGGAAATCCTCAAGGCGGTCATGGCCGTGCAAGCGGTTTGCGCTAGCGCATAGGAGCAGAGGATGAGCGACTGGCTGACAGCAATCGAGAATGACACGCAGGCATCCGTGCTGGTGACGGTGGCCCTGGTGGAAGGTTCCGGACCGCGCGAGGCAGGGGCGAAGATGCGCGTCACCCTTGAAGGCCAGGTGGATACCATCGGTGGCGGCCACCTGGAATTGCGCGCCGTGGAAATCGCCAAGACCATGCTGGCGACAGGAGACACGCATGCGCGGCTCGAGCGTTTTGCGCTGGGCCCCAGCCTGGGGCAATGCTGCGGTGGCGTCGTCCACCTGGCGTTCGAGTATATCGATGCCAGTCTGAATGCATTGCTGGTCGCCTTGCACGAACGACGCCAGCACGATAGCTGGAAAGTCACGGCACTCGACGGCGACGCCGCGTCGGCGCTGTTCGATGCGGCGGGCACGTTGATCGCCGGCATGCCAGCCCAGGCACCCGACACGTTTTCACGCGAACGTAGTACCCATGTCGCTCAGGATGGCAAGGGCCGGCGCTGGCTGGTTGACCCTTGCCTGGCGCCGCGCGCGCACCTGACCTTGTTTGGCGCCGGTCATGTGGGTGCAGCCATCGTGCGCGCGCTGGCCCACTTGCCCTGCAATATCACCTGGGTCGATGAGCGCGAAGACATGTTTCCTGCGCAACTACCCGATAATGTGCGCATCGCCGCCACCGATACGCCCGAGGAATTTGTCGCCATGGCGCCGTCGGGCGGCAGTTTTCTTGTCATGACGCATAGCCATGCGCTGGATCAACGTTTGACGCAAGCCATCATGGAGCGCGAGGATGCAGGCTGGTTCGGCTTGATCGGTTCGCACACGAAACGCAAGCAGTTCGAGCACCGCCTGCAGGCGCGCGGCGTGCCGGACGAGCGCATTGCCGCCATGGTGTGCCCGATCGGCATGCCTGGCATCCGCAACAAGGCGCCGGCCGTGATCGCCGCGTCCGTTGCCTGTCAATTACTGATGGTGTGGGAGGAAGCGGCTGCCGCCGCCCTGGCCACACCGCTGCGGCTGGCCTCCGCCAGCGCGCCACCGCGGCGCCCAGCACGCGCCGCCATTCACCCGTTATAGAAAGAAGTCATGCCGATTGTTCCTGCCACATTGCAAGCTTACCGAGCCAGCTTGCTGCACTTCCACGCCGATCCCGCCTTTAGCGAGGACGCGCACGCCTGGCATGCGGATGGCTTGCTGATCGTGGCCGATGGCAAGGTCGTGGCAGCCGGCGATTACGCTTCACTGCTGGCGACTTTGCCGCCCGGCACGCAGATCGTCGATTACCGGGGCAAGCTGATCGTGCCCGGTTTCATCGATACGCATCTGCATTTCCCGCAGACGGAAATGATCGCTTCGCCCGCGCCGGGCCTGCTACCGTGGCTGGAAACGTACACCTTCCCCACCGAGCGCGCGTTTGAGAATCCCGAGCATGCGCGCAACGTGGCCGAGTTTTTCCTCGATGAACTGCTACGCTGCGGCACCACCACGGCCATGGTGTATGGCAGCGTGCATCCGCAATCGGTCGATGCCTTCTTCAGCGCCAGCGAGGCGCGCGGCTTGCGCATGGTGGCGGGCAAGGTCATGATGGACCGCAATTGCCCAGAGTTCCTACGCGATACAGCCGAGTCCGGCGCGCGCGAAAGCGAGGAGCTGATCCAGCGCTGGCACAAGCACGGCCGCTCGCTGTACGCGATCACGCCTCGTTTCGTGCCGACATCGACGAATGAACAGATGCACCTGGCGGGCGAGCTGGCGCGCGCCTACCCGGATACCTATTTGCAGACGCATGTATCGGAAAACGAGGATGAATGCCGCTGGGTGCGCGAACTGCATCCGCAGGCGCGCAGCTACCTCGATGTGTATGACCAGTACGACATGCTGCGCCCGCGCGCCATGTTTGGCCACTGCATCTGGCTCGACGAGCGCGACCGCGCGCGCATGGCGGAAACGTCTTCGGCGGCCGCCATTTGTCCTACGTCAAACCTGTTCCTCGGCAGCGGCCTGTTCGATTTCGAGCGGGCCGATGCGGCGAAAGTGCTGCTGTCGCTGGCGACTGACGTGGGCGGCGGCACCTCGTTCTCGATGTTGCAAACCATGAACGAAGCCTATAAAGTAGCACGCTTGAAAGGCAGCTATCTGCCCGCCTTGCGCATGTTTTACCTGGCGACCCTGGGTGCTGCACGGGCCATGCAGCTGGAAGGCACCCTGGGCAATTTCACGGCAGGTACGGAAGCGGATTTTATTGTGCTCGACAAGCAATCGACGCCGCTGCTCGAGCGCCGAACGGCCGGCTGTCAAAGCCTGGAGGAATTGCTGTTTGCCTTTGCGCTGCTGGGCGACGACCGCGCCGTGGCCGCCACCTATTCAGGCGGGCAATGCGTGCATGTGCGGGGGCAGGGCTGACCTACCCGTTGTTCCATACGAATTATCCTGAGCGAGAACGCGAATGCACAAGAAACTCACTGGCCTGGCGCTTGGCGCCGCGCTGGCATTGACCGGAACGGCGCAGGCTGCCAAGGCCACCCCGACTTCCAACGAAGCGGCCACCGCGCGCCATTTTGCCGCCCTGGTCTCGGGCACCCAGCCGAAGACAGCCGAGTTGAGCCTGTTCTTTTCCATGATGCCCAAGGGCGGTGATCTGCATCATCACTACTCGGGCGCCATTTACGCCGAGCAATTTCTTGAGTGGGTCGACAAGGAAAACTATTGCGTCAACAAGACCACGTACCGCATCGAAAGCAACAAGGACGTCGTGGCGGCTGAGCGCGCCAAGCCGGCCGCGCAGCGTGGTTGCCTGTCATCCACGGAAGTGTTTGCCGATGCTGGCCTGTATGCGGAATTGCTGCAGCGCTGGTCGACCAAGGATTTCTACAACCACGGCGGCATCCAGACGCCGCCGGACCGTACCTTCTTTGATACCTTTGGCTACTTTGGCCCCGTCGCCTCGACGAACACGGCCGATGGCCTGAAAACCCTGAAGCAGCGCGCCATCGCGGAAAACCTCAGTTACATCGAGACGATTTTCGAGCTGTCGCCATTCGTGCAAAACACGCAGTTCGACCAGCAAGTGCTGGCGCCGGGCTTGCAGCCGGCAGCATTGCAAGCCGTGCTGGCCAACTGGACTGGCAGCCTGGAGCAGGATGCCAGCTTCCAGAAAAGCATCACCGCCTATAACGACAACGTCAACGCCAGCAGCGCCGGCATCGACGATGCAAACTTCACCATGCGCTACCAGGCGTATGTGCTGCGCTTCCTGTCGCCATCGCAAGTGTTCTCGTCCATGGTGGCCGCGTTCAAGGCGGCGAGCCTGAATCCGCTGCTGGTGGGCGTGAACATCGTGGGCCAGGAAAGCGTGAACGTGTCCATGCGCGACTACAGCCTGCACATGGAAATGTTCAAGTTCCTCAAGGCTAAGTATCCAAACGTCAAGATCGCCCTGCACGCCGGCGAGCTGGCGCTGGGCATGGTGCCGCCGGAAGGCATGGCGTTCCATATCGCCGAAGCCGTCGATGTGGCGGGCGCCGACCGTATCGGCCACGGCATGGATATCGCGTACGAGCACAATGCGCTGGCGACCATGCAAAAGATGCGCGAGCGGGGCATACCCGTGGAAGTGAACCTGACCAGCAATGATTACATTCTCGGCATCAAGGGCCAGGCCCATCCGATCACCCTGTACCGCAAGTATGGCGTGCCGTTCGTGATTTCCACCGATGACGCGGGCGTCTCGCGCAATACGCTGTCGAATGAATACGTGCTGTTTGCCAGCCAGTACAAGACAGATTATGCGGAAATCAAAAAACTGTCGTACAACAGCCTGCGGTATTCCTTCCTGGCTGATGCGGACAAGCAACGTCTGCTGAAGGCGCTCGATGCCCGTTTCACCCGCTTTGAAGCGCAAATTGCCGCCGCCGACAAGGCAGGCAAGAGTATGAAACCGTAAGTTGCACGACGTTAGCAACTGATACTCTTTGAGCGGCCGGATCTTCCGGCCGTTTTTCATTTGTCCCCTCAACTCACATCAATGTTCTTTTGTTAATTTTGTGGCGGCCATGCGACACAAATGACGGCAGATGCACGACTTTATCTAATTTCCTGGATGAATCAATTTCAAGTACATATTGCTCATTTATAATCTCGCGCCATAAGCCCGGACGCTGTCAGCACGATATCAATCCAGCTAGTTACCCCATGCTATTTATACTTAAAATATATAAATATGTAAAAAAAAACGTATTTGTCATCCATTTTTTGATGATGCATAGTGGGATGAGTGTGATATTAAAAAGTCACAATTCGTATGGCTGATAGCGTATGAAGATGGGTATTTGCAGTAAATACAGGTGAGATGCAGAGTGAAACAAATAGTCGCGCAACTAAATGACGACATTCCTCTGCATTTTGCCGCCGTGTCACAGTCTTGAAATATTTAACAATTACACTCGCGACTTGCCATGTTAGCCGGGTAAGCATGTCGGGTGAATGACACAGGTGCTAGCGCCCTGGGTCGTACGGATCGGTCGCAGTTTTTTCCGCCGTTATTGTCTGAATATGAATGGTTGTGATGTGTGGAGCGGCGTTTTGTGATGGTCTTGTCAGGACCGCAGCCAGTCCAGCCGGCGTAACAGTTGCAGCATCGTAAAGAGGAGATCTTGTGTTTGTGTTGCTGTGCGGCGCAGCCGGATGGTGGGGCAATCCAGGATTTTCAAAAAATAATAGTCTTTTCTGGGGTTAAAGATGATCAATCACAAACGGCTTCGGCTAACGCAAATCGCGTTCAGTCTGTCTATTGCACTGGCGACGATACCATCGATCGCACAGAACACGACCTCGGCCATCAGCGGACGTATTTCGTCCAATGACGGCAAGCCTGCAGCTGGCGCACAGGTCAATATCGTTCACGTTGAATCTGGCTCGGTCAGCAATGTAACCACCGATGCCGAAGGCCGCTATGTTGCACGTGGCTTGCGCGCAGGCGGTCCTTACACGATCACCATCACCAAGAATGGCGAAGTGGAAAAACGCGAAGGCGTCTTCATCCAGCTGGCGGAAACGGCCAGTGTCGATGCGACTCTGGGCGCGCAGATGCAAGTGGTGAATGTCAGCACGAACGCCATCCGCAACCAGGTTTTTAACCGCAACAACATGGGCGCCGGCACCAATATCAGCCCGACCGAACTGGCAACCCAGGCATCGATCTCGCGCAGCTTGCAAGATTACGCCCGCGCCGACCCGCGCCTGTCGCAGACTGACAAGGAACGCGGCGAAATTTCCGTCGCTGGCCAGAACTCGCGCTACAACTCGATGACGATTGACGGCGTGGCCGTGAACGACACCTTCGGCCTGGAAGCTTCCGGTACCGCCACTGGCAAGCAACCGATCTCGATCGAAGCGATCCAGTCGGTGCAAGTGAACGTGGCCAACTATGACGTGACGCAAAAAGGCTATACCGGCGCCAACATCAACGCCGTGACCAAATCCGGTACCAACAAGGTCAAGGGCAGCGTTTACTACGTGTTCCGCAATGACAGCACCGCTGGCGACCGCTACAACGATACCACCGGCCAATACTACGCCCCGCCAAAATCGAAAGACACCACCAAGGGTATCACCCTGGGCGGCCCACTGATCGAAGACAAACTGTTCCTGTTTGCCAACTACGAAGAAACCAAGAGTTCGCGCGGCGCCCCGGCCTTCGGTCCTGTCGGTAGTGCGCAGACTAACGTCGCGATTACCCAATCGGCCATCGATGGCGCTATCGCCATCGCCAAGGACAAGTACGGTATGGATATCGGCAGCTTGGCGATTCCTGGTGGCTCGGCATTCACGGCCAAGGAAAAGCTGCTGAAACTGGACTGGAACTTGACCGATACCCAACGCATCATGTTGCGTTATGCCAAGACCGAGCAAGCTGAACCGATCTACACCGGCTTCTCGCCGACGGGCCTGTCGCTGAGCTCTTACTGGTACAACCAGGAAAAGAACCTGGAAACGCTGGTTGGCCAATGGACGGCCGAATGGACCCCAACGTTCTCGACCGAAGTCAAGGTATCGTCGCGTAAATATGACAGCGTGCCTAAAAATAATGCTTACCTGCCAGCCATGGGTTTGCAGTTCTCTGGCGCGCTGCCGGATGGTGCGCCAGCCAGCCTGGCGACCGGTAACCGCTTCCTGAACTTTGGTACGGAACAAAGCCGTCAGATGAACGTGCTGGGCACCAAGACCAAAGATTTCTACGCTGCCGGTACCTGGGCGCTGGGCGATCACGAAGTCAAGTTCGGTACGGATTACAGTAAGAACGATGTCTATAATGCATTCTTGCAAAACGTTAACGGTAACTACACCTTTGGCTGTATCAACAGCAGCGCCAAGGTCACGTACTCGTTCGGTACTATCGATTGCGGCAACAAGGCCACGACCGCAGCGCAGATCCAAGCTGCCGTACTGGAAAACTTCCGCCTGGGCCGACCAAGCTCGTATAGCTATCAGGTTCCGCAGCCTGGCCGCACGTTGGCTGACGCCACTGCAACGTTCTCGCTGAAAAACATCGGCCTGTTCGTGCAAGATACCTGGGACGTCAGCAAGCAGCTGACCATTAGCGCCGGCTTGCGCATTGACGGTACCCGTATCGGCGAAAAGCCCATCTACAATCCGACCGCGGCGCTGCCAACGGTCGCACGTACCAGCCAGTTCGGTCGTCAAACCGGCGGTTTCGGTGTGGATAATACGCGTACCATCGACGGTGAAAATCTGTATCAGCCGCGCGTCGGCTTCAATTACAAGTTTGACTCGGCACGTCCGACGCAAGTGCGCGGCGGCTTCGGCTTGTTCCAGGGCGCGGCAGCCAGTGTCTGGCTGGGCAATCCATACCAGAACACCGGCATGGCCACGCAAAACTACACCTGCTCGTCTTCGGCTGGTACCTGCCTGGATACGCCTGGCTTCTTCAATCCTGATCCAACCAAGCAGCCTACCAATCTGGGTCCGGTGATCCCTGCAATGAAAGTAGACTTGCTGAGTTCCGATCTGGCGCAACCTTCGGTGTGGAAAGCCAATCTGGCATTCGAACATGAATTGCCATGGATGGGGCTGATCGTAGGTGCTGAGTACCTGCGTCTGCAAACCAAGAACTCGATCTACTACCAGGAGCTGAACCTGGGTGCGCCAACGGCAACCGGTAGCGACGGCCGTCCGCTGTACTATGGCGCGAACGCGTACAAAGCGTCGTGCTGGAACGCTTCGGGCAGCTTGATTGGCGGTGCATCTTGCAGCGCCTTGACCAAGGCAGGCAGCAATGCTGCGTTTGGTCAAGTTCTGATGGCCACGAACACCGACAAGGGTGCATCGAACGTGCTGACCTTGTCGCTGCGTAGCCCGCTGCGCGAAGGCCTGTCGTGGGGTTCGTCGTACACCTACAGCGATGCCACTGAAGTGTCGCCGCTGACGTCGTCGACCTCGAGCTCGAACTGGGGCGGCCGTGCCGTCTTCAACCCGAACGAAAACGTCGCGTCGAACTCGAACTACATGGTCAAGGACCGCTTCACGGCGAACGTCAACTGGCAAAAACGCTTCTTCGGCGAGTACAAGACCACCTTCGGTCTGTTCTATGAAGGCCGTAGCGGCAAGCCATACAGCTGGACCATCAACAATGACTTGAACGGTGACGGCCTGGCCGGCAATGACTTGATGTACATTCCTAAAGCCCCAGGTTCGGGTGAAGTGGTGTTCGCCGGTGCCACGCCAGCGGCACGTGCCGCCAACGAAGCGGCGTTCTGGAGCGTCGTCAACGCGAATGGCGACCTGCGTAAGGCCAAGGGCGGCGTGATTGGCCGTAACGAAAGCTTTGCACCATGGACCAACAGCTTCGACGTGCGTCTGAGCCAGGAAGTGCCAGGCTTCTTTAAAGGTAACAAGGGTATCTTCACCTTCGACATCCTGAACGTCGGTAACATGATCAACCGTAAATGGGGCCGTATCAATGAAGTGGCCTTCCAATCGGCTGGTGGTCAGGTGCGCAGCTTCGTCGACTACGTTGGTATGGAAAACGGCAAGTATGTGTACAACACCCGTCCTGTGGTGGAAAGCCTGGAAACGCGCCAAGCCAAGGGCGAATCGCAATGGGCACTGCAAGCGACGATCAAGTACGAGTTCTAATCTCGTCCTTGCCCCGTAGCTTGGCAAACTAAAAAACGGCTGGTGGCGACACCAGCCGTTTTTTTATAGACAAGATGGTTTACCCTTTCTCTTTTTTGACATATCGATTCCATGGCTCACTTCTTACGCACCCAGGTCGCCAGCGCGGCCCTGATTCTCATCCTGTCCGGCTGCAGCAATTTAGCGTCCGCGCCACAGCTTGCGCCGAACGGCCCGATTGAAGTGAACCTGGTTGCCTTGAATGATTTTCATGGTAACCTCGACCGCAGCAAATTTAGCTACACGAGCGTTGCCGATGCCGAGCGCAAGACGGTGCAGGCCGGCGGCATCGATACCTTGTCCGGCGCATTGACGGCCTGGCGGCGCGAAGACGCGCAGCTGATCTTTGTCGGCAATGGCGACCTGGTCGGCGCCAGTCCCGCCATGTCGGCGCTGTGGGCGGACGAACCGAGCATCGTCGCCATGAACATGCTGGGCATGAAGGCCAGTTCCGTCGGCAACCATGAATTTGACCAGGGCAAGGCGGAATTGCTGCGCCAGCAGCGCGGCGGCTGTGAATCGTCGCGCACCGACAAGGCGTGCAAAATCACGCCCGACTTCAAGGGCGCCAGCTACACCTATATGGCGGCCAATGTCATCGATACGCAAACGGGCAAGCCCTTGCTGCCGGCCTACCGCATCGAAGAGGCGCATGGCGTCAAGGTGGGCCTGATCGGCGCCGTGCTGAAAGATACGCCGTCCGTCGTGACGGCCGCCGGTATTGCCGGCCTGCAGTTCGGCGATGAGGCGGACGCCATCAACGCCACCCTGCCGCAACTGCGCGCGCAGGGCGTGGGCGTGTTTGTCGTGCTGCTGCACCAGGGCGGCGAGACGAAGGAAGCCGTCGACCAGCCCGATTGCAGCCAGTTGAAAGGCGAAGTGGTCGACGTGGTGAAGCGCCTCGACCCGGCGATTAAATTGGTCATCAGCGGCCATTCGCACCAGGGTTATCTGTGCCGTATCGATGGCCGCCTGGTGACGCAAGCACAGATGGGCGGACACATGTTGACGCGCATCAAGCTCAAGGTCGATCCCGTCAAAAATGCCGTCGTCGATGCCAGCGCGCAAAACGTCGTCATGCTGCCAGGCATGTATGAGCCGGACCCGGCCGTGGCAGCCTACCTGGAATCGGTCAAGCAGCGCAGTGCTGCGGAATTGTCGCGTCCCGTGGCCGCCATCGCCGTGCCGAACGTGGGCCGCAGCACCAAGGGTGGCGGCGCTTCGCCGTTGGGCGACCTGGTGGCCGACAGCACCCTGTTCGGCGCGCGCGCTGCCGGTGCGCAAATCGGTTTGATGAACAATGGCGGCATCCGCAAGGACCTGGAAGCGGGCGCCGACCTGATGACGAACGTGGGCCAGAACCAGGCAGTTGTCCCATTCGGCAATACGCTGATCGTTGTGAGTCTTTCCGGTGCGCAAATCCGTACCTTGCTCGAACAGCAATGGCCAGGCGCAGAGGCCGGCGAGGGCAATCTGCTGCAAGTGTCCGACGGTTTTACTTATCGCTGGGACAGCACGAAGCCGCAGGGGCAGCGCGTACTGCCAGGTAGCATCATGCTCAATGGCATTCCTCTTGATGACAATCAACAATACAGAGTCGCCGCCAACAGTTTCCTGGCCGGCGGCGGCGACCGCTTCACCGTGCTGGCGGCCAGCACGCGCCGACTCGACACGGGCGTGCGCGACATCGACGCCTTCAGCAATTACCTGATTGATCGTGCCCGTGCCGGCAAGCCGGCCGGCAGCGCCACGGCGGCCGGCCGCATCGTACGCGTCAAATAATCTTTACAAGGAATAACCATGCGTCGTTTATCTGTTTCCCTGCTCGTCACTACCCTGTTCGCGGGCACGGCCCACGCGGATTTCACCATTCCCGGCTTTGAGCTGGTGCACACCTCGCCCGTGGAAACCACCCTGACGAATCCCGACCTGCGCGAGCCTGTTGCCGTGTGGACCGAGCTGTTCGACGGGGCAAAAAAAGAGATCGTCATCGCGCAGTTCTATGCCGTCAGCAAGCCGGGCACGGCTTTTGAAAAAGTGCTGGCCAGCCTGACGGCCGCCGGCCAGCGCGGCGTGAAGATCCGCTTCCTGCTGGACCAGAAGGGCGTGGGCTTGTCGGAAGCGGCCACCATCGCGCAGATCAAAGCGATTCCCAACCTGGACTTGCGCCTGATCGATTTCAATAAAGTCACGGGCAACGGCATCGTGCACGCCAAATACCTGGCCGTCGATGGCCAGGTGGCCTACATCGGCAGCCAGAATTTCGACTGGCGCTCGTTCGAGCACATCCATGAGACGGGCTTGAGAATCACGGAGCCCGCCATGGTGAGCCAGGTGCAAGCCATCTTCGAACAGGATTGGCAAGCCCAGGCATTGACGTCGAAAGGCAGCCGCGCCACCGTACTTAACAGCAAGGTGGTGCTGGCCAATTACGCGCAAAACGCTTTCCTGCTGGCCAGCCCGAATGCCTACAACCCGGCTGGCGTGGGCGACTCGGAAACGGGCTTGCCGGCCTTGCTGGCGGAAGCGAAAAACGAAGTGCGCATCCAGTTGCTCGACTACGCGCCGCTGTCCTACGGCCCCAACCGCACGCGGCCGTACTACGCCGTGATCGACAATGCCGTGCGCGCCGCCGCCCAGCGTGGCGTGAAAATCAAGCTGATGGTGTCAAGCTGGAACACGGAAGCGCCGGCCATCGCCTACCTGAAAAGCCTGGCCCTGGTGCCGAACGTGGAAATCCGTATCGTGACGATTCCCGCGGCGTCGACCGGTTTCATCCCGTTCGCGCGCGTGATCCACAGCAAGACCATGACCATCGACGGCAAGCTGGCCTGGGTCGGCACGAGCAACTGGGCGGGCGGTTATTTCGACCTCTCGCGCAACCTGGAAGTGGTGCTGCGCAACGAACAGATGGCGCAGCGCATTGCCGCGCTGCATGAGCAGACGTGGAGCTCGGCGTATGCGCAGCCGATCGACATCAACAAGCAGTATCCGAAGCCGGCCAAGGCCACGCCGCAAGGCAAGGAGTAATAGTGAACATGAAAAAACTGCTGAGCGTGCTGGCGCTGGGCGCCGCTTTCACCTCCTGCAATGTGCTGGCCTGGGGCAACGACGGCCACCGCGCCGTGGGCGCCATCGCCGATCAATTGCTCAAGGACAGTGCGGCCCAGGCGCAAGTGGCCAAATTGCTGCTGCCGGGCGAAAGCCTGGAAAAGATCGCCAACTGGCCCGATTGCGTGAAGGGCACGTATTGCGGCCCGCAAACACCGGAAATGCTGACCTATGTAGCGGCCAATCCCAAGCATGGCGAATACCACTACACGAACGTGCCATTCCAGAACGCGCACTACCATGACCATGGCGTGGGCACGGCCGATGACGATATCGTGCAAACGCTCAAGCAGGCGATCCTGGTGCTGCAAGGCAAGGCTGATGCGGCCAGCAATCCGCACGGCTTCAGCCAGCGCGAAGCGTTGATTTTGATCACGCACCTGGTGGGCGATATCCACCAGCCATTGCATGTGGGCAATGCGTTTGTCGGCAAGGATGGTCAGTTCTTCGTGCCCGCCACGCAGGCGCAGATTGACGACGTCACCATTTTCAATGCACGCGGCGGCAATGATTTGCTGCTCGACGATGCGAAGATGACGGCGCTGTCAGACGCCGTGATTCCCGCGCCGCTGCCGGCCGAGGATGGCGTGGCCAAGCCTGCCAGCAGCTATCCGAGATCGCCCACCAAGCCCCTGCATTCGTATTGGGATACGACCGTAGTCGATTACGCCATGCGCCGCCTGAGCACGCGCACGCCACAGCAGTTCGCCCGCACCGTGATCGCCAGCACGCCACAAGTGAGCGGCAACAGCGGCGACCCTGCTACCTGGCCGTATCAGTGGGCCGATGCCTCGCTGGCGGCGTCAAAAATTGCCTTCACGGACGTGGTGGCCGGCCCGGCCACGCAGCAGACGAGTCGCAAGGGCGAGGTCTACAACGTGTGGAATTTGAACGTGCCGGACAATTATCCCGTGCCCAGCTCGGCGCTGGCGAAGCAGCAGCTGATCGCGGGCGGCTATCACCTGGCAGCCGTGCTGCAGGCGATCTGGCCACAGTAAAAATGTTATTCGAAAGCGGCCTGCGGGCCGCTTTTTTCATGCCAGGGTGATGCTAATTCCCATCTCGCGGTAGGGGGCGAGCAGGGCGTCGTCCACGTCGCGGTGCACGATGATGTCGTTGACCTGGCTCAAGGGCGCGATTTGAAACGGCGAAGCCGTATTGAACTTTTCCGGCGAGGCCAGCACGACGGTGCGGCTCGACGCCTCGCTCAGGGCGCGTTTCACGCACGCTTCTTCATAATCCCCGGTGGTGATGCCCGCTTGCGGATGCAGGCTGGACACACCCATGAAATACAGGTCGGCGCGGATGCGGCCGATGGCTTCCACGGTCGCGGCGCCGACGCCCACGATCGAGTGCTTGTACAGGCGCCCGCCCAGCATCAGCACCTCGATCGATGGGTGATTCACCAGTTCGACGGCAATCGACGGACTGTGCGTGACGATGGTGGCGCGCAAGTCGCGCGGCAGCTGGCGCGCCACTTGCACAGCGGTCGTGCCGCCATCGAGGAACACCACTTGTCCCGTTTGTATCATGGCGCCCGCCGCGCGGCCGATGGCGGGCTTGGCTTCGGGCGAAATCTGTTCGCGCCCCGCAAACGGCGCCAGCGCGGGCGAGCGCGGCAGCAAGGGCAGGGCGCCGCCATGCACGCGCTCCAATAAACCCTCTTTCGCCAGTTCGCGCAGGTCGCGCCGTATCGTGTCTTCCGACAAGCCCAGACTATCGCTGATGGCCTTGGCGACGATCTGGCCTTCGCGCTGGAGCAAGTCCAGCAGGTATTGTTTGCGTTGATGTGTGAGCATGGTTTTTCTTGTATTTTCTTGATATTGCACGAGTTTGCATGATAAAGTCGATCCGTGCAAGCACAAGGAGACACTATGCGCGAAGAAAACAGCAAGCAGGAACGGGTCCGTATCCAGGGCGTGCAGACCCTGTCGCACGACTGGTATCTGCTGCAAAAGACCACGTTCGACTATCTGCGCCACGATGGCGCATGGCAGACGCAGACGCGGGAAACCTATGACCGCGGCGATGGCGCCACCATCCTGCTCTACAACAAAGTCCAACGCACGGTGATCCTGATCCGCCAGTTCCGCTTTCCCACCTACCGCGCAGGCCATGATGGTTTCCTGATCGAAGCGGCGGCCGGTTTGCTGGAAGAGGCCAGCGCGGAGCAGCGCATCCGCGCCGAGGTGGAAGAGGAAACCGGTTACCGGGTGGGGCAGGTGCAAAAGATATTCCAGGCTTTCATGAGCCCCGGCTCAGTGACGGAGCGCTTGCATTTCTTTGTTGCCGAATACGACCCCGCCAGCCGCATCGGCGATGGCGGCGGCCTGGCGCACGAGGGGGAGGATATCGAAGTGCTGGAACTGCCCCTGGCGCAAGCGCTGCAGATGGTGGCCGATGGCCGCATCTGCGATGGCAAGACCATCATGCTGCTGCAGCATGCGCAATCGCACTTGATGCCGCGCAAACAGGGCATGCAGATCCTCGTTGCCGGCCCCTACCGTTCCGGCACGGGCGACGATCCCGCCCTGATGGCGGCGAATGTGGCAGCCATGCAAGCCGTCTGCCTGCCCCTGTATGCCAGAGGACACATGCCCGTGCTCGGTGAATGGTTGGCCTTGCCCATGCTGGCGCTGGCCGGCTCCACCGGGGTTGGCGATGTAGTGTATGAGGAATTATTTCACGCGCATGCGACGCGTTTATTGAGCCATTGCGATGCCGTGCTGCGCCTCGGCGGCGCGTCGCAGGGCGCCGACCAGATGGTGGAAGTGGCGCGCAGCCTGGGGCTGCCCGTGTTTTTCTCGCTGGACGCAATTCTTTCGGCGTAAAAAAAGCGAAGCCCGCGGGCTTCGCTTTTTGTCAGCGCTCGCTGAAACTTAGCGCGATTTGACGAACGGAATGCCGATAGCTTTTGGCGCGATGGATTTCGCCATCAAGCCTGCCAGCACGATCACGGTGACCACGTACGGCACCATCTGGATCAAGGAGCCGGGGATGCGGCCCACGACGGGCAAGTCCACGCCTTCAATTTGAATCTGGATGGCGGCGAAGAAGCCGAACATCAGACAGCCGAGGAAGGTGTAGACGGGGCGCCAGTTGCCGAACACCATGGCCGTCAGGGCCAGGTAGCCGGCGCCGGCCGACATGTCGCGCAGGAAGAAGCCGCTTTGCACGATGGCAAGATATGCACCCGAGAACGAGCACAGGATGCCGGCCACCAGCATGGCCAGGTAGCGCGTCGTTTCCACGCTCACGCCGGCCGAGTCCGCCGCATGCGGGTTTTCGCCACAGGCGCGCAGGCGCAGGCCGAAGCGCGTGTGGTACAGCAGCCAGTGCACGAGCGGGATCAGCAGGAACGCCACGTAGACGAGGATGGAATGGCCACCGATCAGGTGGGCGTAGACCCAGCCGATGAAGGGGATATGCTCCACGTACTGCGTGCCCGGCAAGACCACGTCGAACAGGCGCGCCGAACCGAGGTCGGGCGTGCGGCCGCCTTGCTGGAAGAAAAATTGCGCCAGCACAAACGTCAGTCCGCTCATGGCGATATTGATCGCCATGCCGGCCACCAGCTGGTTGCCCTTTTGCGTGATGCTGACGTAGGCCTGCAGCAGGGCCAGGGCGACGCAGACGAGCATGCCGGCAGCCATGCCGTAATACGGGTTTTGCGTCGTGTAGGCCACGGCGGCGGAAGCGAAGGCGCTGGCCAGGATCTTGCCTTCCAGGCCGATGTCGATCATGCCGCTGCGTTCGGCAAACAGGCCGGCCATGGCGGCAAAGATCAGGACGGGCGCATTGCGCACGGTCGATACCAGGATGCTGGCGAATTGAAAGTCGTCGAGTGTCATGGTGTTAGCCTTTGGTGCGCTTGAGCAGGGCGGAAATGGCCGGTGCGTAGAAGTTTTCCATGGCGCCGCAGAACAGGATGATCAAGCCCTGGATGAAAATGAAAGTTTCCGTCGGGATATTCGGTTTTTCCAGCGACAAGTCGAAGCCACCCTGGATCAGCGCGCCGAACAGCACGGCCGACAGGAAGATGCCGACCGGATGCTGGCGACCCATCAGGGCAATGGCGATGCCGATGAAGCCGGCGCCGCCCACAAAGTTGAGCGACAGATAATGCGTCGAACCCATGATGGAATTGACGGAACCGAGGCCCGCCAGCGCGCCCGAGATCAGCATGACGATGATGATCATCTTGCTGATCGACACGCCCGCATAGTGGGCCGCGTGCTTGTTCAGGCCCGTGGCCCGCAGCTTGAAGCCCCACGACGAGCGCCAGACCATCACGCCGTAAATCACCAGCGCGGCGATCGCCAGGATAAAACTGATGTTCAGCGGCGTGTCGCCCAAGGATGGGAACCAGGTGGAGAGGCGCGGCATTTCGCCGCTTTCCGCAAACACGCGGCTGGCCGTGTTCTGTTCGCCCGGCGGAATCAGGTACTTCACGATCACGAAGTTCATCAGGCTGGCGGCGATGAAGTTGAACATGATGGTGGTGACGACGATATGGCTGCCGCGCTTGGCTTGCAGGTAGCCGGGCAGGAAACCCCACAGCGCGCCGAACAGGGCCGCGCCTATCATGGCCGCTGGAATCAATAGCCAGGCGGGCAGGGTCTGGTCGAAGGCCAGCATGGCCACCGTCAAGCCCAGGCCGCCAATATACATCTGGCCTTCGGAACCGATATTGAACAGCCCGGCCTGCATCGCCACGGAGACCGACAGGCCCGTGAAGATGAAGGTGCTGGCGTAAAACAGGGTGTAGCTCAAGCCTTCCGGATTGAGGATGGCGCTGTGGACGAGGATCGACAGCGATTCGGCCGGGTCTTCGCCCAGCATATAAATCACCAGGGCTGCGACCAGCAAGGCCGACAGCAGGTTTAACATGGGCATGACAAAGGCTGTCGCCCAGCGTGGCAAGTCGTTATTCATGATTTATGCATTCCGCCCATCAACAGACCGATGCGGGTGGTATCGAATTCTTCAATTTTCAGTTCGCCGGTGATGCGTCCGCCGCACATGACGAGAATGCGGTCGGCCAGCGCCCGCACTTCTTCCAGTTCGACGGACACCAGCAGGATCGCCACGCCTGCGTCGCGCAGGGCCAGCAATTGCGTATGGATGCTTTCGATGGTGCCGATGTCGACGCCGCGCGTGGGCTGGCCCACCAGCATCAGTTTCGGCTTGGCCAGCACTTCGCGCGCGATCACCACCTTTTGCTGGTTGCCGCCGGACAACAAACCGATGCGCAAGTCCGGATTGGCCGGGCGCACATCGAAGGTTTTCAGCAGTTCCGCGCAGCGCGCGCCGATGGCCTTGAAGTTGAACAGGCCCCAGCGGTTTTTCAGGTGATCCTGGTAACCGAGGATGGTGTTTTGCATGACGGAGAAATTCTTTACCACGCCATCGCGCAAGCGGTCTTCTGGAATGTGGGCGATGCCCAGCTCGCGGAAGGCCAGCGGCAAGCCGTCGGCGTCGTGGCGCTTGGCAAACGGCAAGTCCTTGTCGAGGAAGCGCAGCTTGCCGGACGTCGGCAGGCGCATGCCCGAGAGGATTTCCAGCAGTTCGCTCTGGCCATTGCCCGAGACCCCCGCGATGGCGACGATTTCGCCGGCGCGCAAGTTGAAACCGATGTCGGCCAGCAGTTTGATCTGTTGCTCGTCGGCCAGTTGCAGACCGTCCACTTCCAGCACCGTGGCGCCCGGATTGTACGGTGCACGCGGCAAGTGGCTCTGGATGGGGCGGCCGACCATCATGTTGGCCAGTTCCTCTTTCGAGGTGCCGGCCGTCGCCACGGCGCCCACCACCGTGCCGCCGCGCATGACGGTGACGTTGTCGGTGATTTCCAGGATCTCTTGCAGCTTGTGCGTGATCAGGATGATGGTCTTGCCTTGCTCCTTGAACAGGCGCAGGATTTCAAACAGCGACGCCGTTTCCTGGGCCGTCAGCACGGCCGTCGGCTCGTCGAGGATCAGGATATTGGCGCTGCGGTAAATCTGCTTGAGGATTTCCACCCGCTGCTGTGCGCCGACGGAGAGGTCTTCGATCTTTGCCAGCGGGTCGACGTCGAGGCGGTAGCGCGCGCAAATCTCGCGCAATTTCGCTTCCGCTTCCGTGCGGTGGCTGGCCAGGCGAAAACCGCCTTCCGTGCCCAGCATGATATTGTCGAGGACGGTGAAGTTCTCGACCAGCATGAAGTGCTGGTGCACCATGCCGATGCCGAGGTTGATCGCTTCCTGGCTGTTGCGGATAGGCTGTACTTTTCCGTCGAGCAAGATTTCTCCGCCGTCGGCACGGTAATACCCGTACAGGATGCTCATCAAGGTCGATTTGCCGGCGCCGTTTTCCCCCACCAAGCCATGGATACTGCCCTTGGCGATGGAGAAACTGACGTCGGCGTTCGCCTTCACATGTCCAAACTGCTTGGAAATGCTGCGAAATTCTACTGCTGGCTGCATAGGTTCATAACTGGATAGTTTCATGGAAACGCGCCGCGCGGAGACTGGCCCCGGCGGCGCGCTAAAAGATACGGAGAAAAATTAAACCGGGCAGCTGCTGCCGACGCGGTAATCGATCACTTTGATCTTGCCATCGATAATGTCCTTACGCGCACCCAACACGCGCTTTTCGATTTCCGGCGTAATCAGCTTGCGGTTGTTCGCATCGAGCGCCCAATCCACGCCGCCTTCTTTCAAGCCTTTATAGCTGACGCCGCCCTTCCAGGTGCCGTTCTTGACTTGCATGAAGCTGTCGTAGACCGTGTTGTCGACGCGCTTGACCATCGAGGTCAGGATGCTGCCTGGATACAGATGATTCTGGTTCGAATCGACGCCGATGGCCAGCTTGCCTTTTTCCTTGGCCATTTGCAGGGTGCCCATGCCGCTGCCGCCAGCGACGGCGAAGACGACATCGACGCCGCGCTCGAATTGCGAGCGGGCCAGTTCGCCACCCTTGGCCGGGTCATTCCAGGCGCCGGACGTGGTGCCGACCATGTTTTGCGTGATTTCCGTCTTCGGATTGACGGCCTTCGCGCCTTGCGCGTAGCCGCAGGCGAAGTTGCGGATCAATGGAATATCGATGCCGCCGATGAAGCCGACTTTCTTGCTCTTGCTGGCCATGGCTGCAGCCACGCCCACCAGGTAGGAGCCTTCTTCTTCCTTGAAGACGACGGAATTGACATTGCTGCCGGCGGCCTGGCCGTCGATCAGCACGAATTTCACGTTCGGGAATTCCTTGGCGACCTTTTGCACGGCTTGCGTTTGCGCAAAGCCGATGGCCGCGATCATGTCGAGTTTCTTGCGGGCCAGGCCACGCATGACTTGTTCAGCCTGCGTATCGCTCGATGCCTGCACTTCGATGAAGGAAATGCCCGTGTCTTTTTTGAAGCGCGAGGCGCCTTCGAAAGCGGATTGGTTGAACGACTTGTCGAACTTGCCGCCCGCGTCATACACGACACCCAGTTTTGGGGTAGCCGCGGACGCTTGAGCAGTCAAAAATACGGCTGCGATCGTCAAACTAAATTGTGTAAGTTTCATGAATTGGCTCCTGGAAGATCGATATTGTATATTTTTTATAGGTGAAACATATAATTTGGGGCCGATTTAGCCTGTTTTTGATGCACGAGGTAATAATTCCTTATCAACATTGCACTGTATTGCACAAGATCATTGCTGACCTCGTCTGCTTTCATGCCGTCAGTGTGATGCTCATGCAACAGTCGGCCCCGTCTCTTTTATAGGTACAACATCGAATGGGGCTGCCGGAGCGGGCTGGGATGCGCCGTCAGATGACGGGCAGGGCAAGCACGGAACCGGCGCCGCGATGGGCGTCCGAATCACTATGCATCATGCCAGATATGTATGACAAATACGTTTTTGTTTATGTATTTATATGTGGGGCATATAAATAGGTGGCGTAGCAGATCAGGCGGCCGGGGGATTCAAAATATTTAAGAAGGCGCGCACGACGGGCGCGTCGTCCAGCGTGGTGTAGCTGATGTACAGGTTGGCCGACGGTGGATTGGTCTTGATCGGCAGAAACACGACGCCGGGCCAGCCGATACGGCTCGTCGTTTCCGGCACCAGGGTCACGCCCAGGCCCGCGCCGACCATGGCCAGCAGGGTTTGCGGCTCGCTCGCTTCCTGGAAAATCACGGGTTCGAAACCGGCGTTGATGCAGCATTGCACCAGGTAGCGTGGGAACGCGGATTTGTCGAGGTTCAGAGTCAGCATGGGCTCGTGGGCGATGTCGATCAGCTCGATGGACGTGTTTTTCGCCAGCGGATGGTGTTCATTGACGGCCACGCAGACGTTTTCGCGGAAGCACAGTTCCTGGCGCAGATTGTCGTGACGCAAGTCGTCGTCGTTGAGCTTGGGTTCGCGCCAGAAACCGACATCGATTTGCTTGGCGCGCAAGGCTTCGTATTGCACCGTGGGACCGAATTCATGGATGGTCCAGCTGACGCGGGGAAATTTGGTCTGGAATTCTTCCAGCAGGCTGGGGATGGGACCCCACATGGCCGAGCCGACGATGCCCACGCGCAAGCGGCCCACTTCGCCGCGGTCGATCTGGCGGATGGTGTCGATGGTCATGCGCATCTTGGCCAGCAGGTCAGCCGCCTCGTTCATCAGCGCCTTGCCCGCCACGGTCAGCTCGAACGTGCGCGTGGTGCGCGCAAACAGGCGTACGCCCAGTTCGCTTTCCAGTTTCATGATCTGCTGGCTCAAGGGCGGCTGCGAGATATGCAGGCGCTCGGCGGCGCGGCTGAAGCTTTTCTCCTCGGCAACGGCAAGAAAATACTTTAACTGTTTCAGATCGATGGACATGCTTTCCTTGGCGTTGCGTGGTGCTTGGCGATGGAACGGCGCGCGGACCCGTGAAGGCGCGCGCGCTTTCTTTACAGCAGTTCTATTATCGTGCCACGACTGCCTGCATGGCAATGGCCAGCGCCGTGCCGACTTGGGCATTGTGCTTGACCAGCGCGATATTCGTCGCCAGGCTGCGGCCATCCGTCAGTTGCTTGATGCGTGACAACAGGAATGGCGTGACTTGCTTGCCCTTCACGCCGCCCGCGTCCGCTTCCTGCAGCGCCTGCGCGGTGATCGCATCGATTTCTTCCTTGGGCATGGCTTGCGCGGCCGGCACGGGGTTGCTGACGATCACGCCGCCCTTCAAGCCCAGTTGCCACTTGGTGCCGATGAAGGCAGCCTGTTCTGTGGCCGTATCGAGGCGGAAATCGGCCTTGAAGCCGCTTTCGCGCGTGAAGAAGGCCGGGAAACCTTCCTGGCCCACGCTGATGACGGGCACGCCGTGAGTTTCCAGGTATTCCAGGGTCAGGCCGATGTCGAGGATGGATTTCACGCCCGCGCAGACGACGGCCACCGAGGTTTGCGCCAGTTCCTGCAAGTCGGCGGAAATGTCGAAGCTGGTTTCCGCGCCGCGGTGCACGCCGCCGATGCCACCCGTAACAAACACGGAAATACCTGCCAGTTCCGCGCAAATCATGGTGGCGGCCACGGTGGTGGCGCCCAGCTTGCCTTGTGACAGGACGAACGGCAAGTCGCGGCGGCTGACCTTCATGGCGTCGGGCGAGGTACCCAGCAATTCCAGTTGTTCGGGCGACAGGCCCACGCAGATCTTGCCGCCGATGATGGCGATGGTGGCTGGCACGGCGCCGCCGTCACGGATGATCTGTTCCACTTCGCGCGCCATTTCCACGTTTTGCGGATACGGCATGCCGTGCGAAATGATGGTCGATTCCAGCGCCACGATGGCCTTGCCGGCGGCGCGTGCGTCGAGCACTTCTTGCGAGAACAAGAGGAAATTCTGTAATTGGGTCATGGTTCAGTCCTGTTGAAAGAGGGTAGGGGGAGGCGGCGCCAGGTCGGCGTCGTCAATGTTGTCGAGCGCGCCGGCGGAAATATGGGGGGAGACGGTGGCAGCCGATTCCAGGGTCATGGCGGCCAGCTTCAGGCCGCGCCGGCACGCCAGTTTCAAATCGCTGCTGTCGTGGTACAGCGACCAGCAGACGGCGGCGGAAAACGCGTCGCCGGCGCCCGTCACGTCGACGGCGTCCACTTCGCGCGCGGCCAGGTGCACGACAGGCGCGTCCGGGCTGTCGCCATCCGTGAAGTACACGCCTTCGCCGCCGCAGGTGACGATCACCTGGCGCGCGCCCTGGCGCTGCACTTCGCGGCAGGCGGCGCGCACCTCGAAGGCCGTGGGCAAGGCCCGCGCCACGCGCGTTTCCAGTTCGCCCCGGTTCAGTATCAGCAAATGCAAGCCCGTCAAGTCTTGCGGCAGGTGCGCCATCTTCGGCTGCGAGACGGCGACGATGACGAGCGGCGTCGCGTGGGCCGCGTCCTGGCGCGCATCGGCCAGCAGAGCCTGCACGCTGTCGTGGCCCAGGTTCAGGTCGCAGACGGTAAGGGCGGCAGCCGCGCGCTGTGGCTGGCGGCTGTGCAAAAAGGCGGGGGTCAGTTGTTCGTACAGTTGCATGTTGGCCATCGCCAGCAGCATTTCACCATGTTCGTCGAGCACGGCAGTGTAAGTGCCGCTGCTGGTGTTGCTCAGATGTAAGCTGCCGCGCATGTCGATGCCCGCGTCTTCCGCGTGCGTCTGCAGGGCGTGGCCGGCCGCATCGTCGCCCAGCGCCGTCAGCAGGGCCACGGGGATAGCCAGGCGTGCCAGGTTTTCCGCGATGTTGCGGCCCACACCGCCAAACACTTCTTCCGAACGCACGGGATTCGATGTGCCCATCTGCAAGGTCGCCAGGGTGCGCATCTTGCGGTCGAGGTTGGCAGCGCCTATGCACAGCACGGGGCGGCTGTCGGGCAGCACGTAGGCGCGTCCCAGCAGGCGCCGCTCGCGTATCAATCCGGCAATGTGGCCGGCGACGGCCGAGCGCGACAAGCCCAGCTCGCTCGCCAGGTCTTGCTGCGAGATGAAGGGGTTGTTGCGGATCAGCGTGTACAGCTGGTCTTTTTTATTGGTATCGGTCACAAGGTTTTCGCTGATGGTTAAACATTTGTCTGTGACTGTAAACATTTGTCTTGTTGGTGTCAAGCGTGTGTGAAGTGCGTGTCTGGCGTGCGCGGAAAGTGCTCGTATGGAGCTTGTATGCACGGATTTCCCGGGCATGGCGGGCCTGGGCTTGCCTCGACTATAATATCGGCCATTTATATTTGAATTGTATAAATGGGCAAGAAAAATGGTATTTGCCATACATATTCCGTTTGATGCATAGTGGCGGCAAATAGTGGCAATACGCATTTCGATATACCTGTAACACCATACATACCCGATACCTGGGCGATACTTTTTGTACACCGTCGCGCAGGCTGCAACCCATCATCATTAGTCAATCAGAGGATAACCATGTCGAATAACACCCCTTTCCACGCCGCCGAAATCATCCGTGCCCGCGCTCCTGAAAATTTCAAGCCGCGCGTGGCGATGATCCTCGGCTCCGGCCTGGGCGTGTTGGCCGAGCAGATGACGGACGCCGTCAGCATCAGCTTTGACGAATTGCCAGGCTTCCCGATCAGCACCGTGCACGGCCATGCCGGCGAACTGGTGATCGGCACCCTGTCGGGCGTCGCCGTCGTCTGCATGAAGGGCCGTGGCCACTTCTACGAAGGCTATGGCATGGGCGTCATGACGAGCGCCATCCGCACCCTGAAATTGCTGGGCTGCGAAATGCTGTTCGTCACCAACGCCGCTGGCTCCCTGCGCCCTGAAGTGGACGCCGGCAGCCTGGTGGCCATCAGCGACCACATCAACCTGCTGCCAGGCACGCCGATGGTCGGCCCGAACGACGACCGCTTCGGTCCGCGCTTCTTCAGCATGGCCAATGCCTACGATGCGGACCTGCGCAATCTGGTCAAGGACACGGCTGCCGCGAACGGCATCACCCTGCACGAAGGCGTGTTCGTCGCCTACCCTGGCCCGAACTTCGAGACGGCCGCCGAAATCCGCATGATGGCCCGCCTGGGCGCCGACACGGTCGGCATGTCGGTGGTGCCGGAAGTGGTCTCGGCCCGCCATTGCGACCTGAAAGTGGTGGGCGTATCGGTCATTACCAACCTGGCCGAAGGCATGTCGCCTTTCGCCCTGTCGCACGAACAAACCCTGAAATACGCGGCCATCGGCGCGAAAGACCTGGTCAAGCTGATCCTGGCTTTCCTGGCGACCGTATCGGCTACGCCGCAAGCCTAAGCACTTTTTTTAAGCAGTAGCGGCGCGCCGGCCACCGGCGCTGCCGCGCGGCAGGCCGGAAAAATCCGGCCTACACTGTCCGCATCATCTTTGCATCAATCCATAAAGCGAGCCTTATCATGTCACGCGCATTTATCCTCCTGCTTGATTCCTTCGGCCTTGGCGCGACGCCAGACGCCGCCAAGTATGGCGACGCAGGTGCCAATACCTTTGGCCACATTGCCAGCACTGTCGCCAAAAGCGGCAAGACCTTGAAACTCCCGAACATGGAACGCCTGGGACTGGGCGCCGCGGCGCACCTGGCCAGCGGCGAATGGGCCACGGGCTTCGACCAGCGCGACGGTTTCACCGGCGCCTACGGTGCGGCGCGCGAGCGCTCCACCGGCAAGGACACGCAGAGCGGCCACTGGGAAATCGCCGGCGTGCCCGTCGAATTTGACTGGGGCTACTTCCCCCGCACCACGCCATCGTTCCCCGCCGACCTGACCGACAAGCTGAAAGCCCTGTCGGGCGTGCCCGGCTTCCTCGGAGACTGCCATGCCTCGGGCACGGACATCATCAACAAGCATGGCGATGAACACGTCGCCACCGGCAAGTTGATTATCTATACCTCGGGCGACTCGGTGATGCAGATCGCCGCGCACGAAGAGTCGTTCGGCCTCGAGCGCCTGTACCAGGTGTGCGAAATGGCCTTCAAGCTGGTCGAGCCGTACAACATCGGCCGCGTCATCGCCCGCCCGTTCACGGGCAGCAATGGCAACTACACGCGCACGTCGAACCGCCACGATTACGCCGTCGCGCCGCCAAGCAAGACCCTGCTCGATCACGTCAAGGATGCGGGTGGCGAAGTCGTCGGTCTGGGCAAGATCAGCGACATTTTCGCTACCCAGGGCATCTCGCGCGTCGTCAAGGGCGTCGACAACATGGCGCTGTTCGAAGCGCTGTTGAAGACGGCCGATGAAGTGCAGGACAAGTCGCTCACTTTTGTGAATTTCGTCGATTTCGACCAGGCTTTCGGCCACCGCCGCAACGTCGAGGGCTATGCCGACGCGCTGCGCGAAATGGATGGTCGCCTGCCGGAATTCATGGCCAAGCTCAAGGAAGGCGACCTGGTCGTGATCACGGCAGACCATGGCTGCGACCCCACCTGGCACGGCTCCGACCACACCCGCGAACATATACCGATGATCTTCTTCGGCCCCGGCGTCGCTCCGCGCGCGCTGGGTATTTCCGAGACCTTCTCCGATATTGGCCAAACCCTCGCCAAGCACCTTGGCGTACCACCACTTGCTAATGGAACCAGCTTGTTATGACACTCATGCACCCCGAATTCAAGCGTAACGAGGCCGTCGGCCTCGACCTGGGCTGGATCAACCAGATCCGCGTCAACCGCGCCGCAACAGACCGCCGCGCGGCCAGCCTGGCGAACCGCCGCACCGTGAAAAAGGAATACCAGGCCGCCTGGCTGGTGAAAGCCATCCAGATGATCGACCTGACCACCCTGGGCGGCGACGATACGCCGGGCCGCGTGGAACGCCTGTGCATGAAGGCCATGCGCCCGCTGCGCGCCGACCTGATGGACGCCTTGGGCCTGACGCAATTGAGCACCGGCGCCGTATGCGTGTACCACGAGATGATTCAGCCGGCCGTGAAGGTCATCCAGGGCCGCTTGCCCATCGCCGCCGTGTCGACGGGTTTCCCGGCCGGCCTGACGAGCATGGAAACGAAGCTGCGTGAGATCGAATTGTCGGTCGCCGCCGGCGCCTCGGAAATCGATATCGTCATCACGCGCCAGCACGTCCTGAACGGCAACTGGCAAGTGCTGTACGACGAAATGCTGGCCTACCGCAAGGCGTGCGGCGAAGCGCACGTGAAGGCGATTCTCGCCACGGGCGACTTGCTGACGATGGAAAACGTGGCCAAGGCATCGTGGGTCTGCATGATGGCCGGTGCCGATTTCATCAAGACTTCCACCGGCAAGGAGGGCGTGAACGCCACCATTCCCGTGGCCCTGACGATGGTGCGCACGATCCGCGAATACCACGAGCAGACGGGCTTCCAGGTGGGCTTCAAGCCGGCCGGCGGCGTCAGCTCGGCCAAGAGCGCGCTGCAATACCTGACCCTGATGAAGGAAGAACTGGGCAACGAATGGCTGCAGCCGCACCTGTTCCGCATCGGCGCTTCCAGCCTGCTGACCGACATCGAGCGCCAGCTCGAGCACTACGTCACCGGCAGCTACTCGGCCAATCATCGTCACGCACAACCTTAAAGAACAATCGTCATGCCAACAATTAACGAGATTCTCAATACTATGGACTACGGCCCTGCTCCCGAAAGTCAAAAAGAAGCGCAGGCGTGGCTCGACGGCCACCAGCGCACATTCGGTTTGTTCATCGACAATACCTGGAGCGCGCCGGCGGAACTGTTCGCCTCGACTAATCCGGCCGATGGCACGCAACTGGCGGAACTGACGCAAGCGACCGACCTTGATGTGGAACGCGCCGTCGAAGCGGCGCGCCGCGCGCTGCCCGTCTGGCAGGGCATGGGCGGCCACGGCCGCGCCAAAGTCATGTACGCGCTGGCCCGTCTGCTGCAAAAACATTCGCGCCTGTTCGCCGTGCTCGAAACCCTGGACAACGGCAAGACCATCCGCGAAACGCGCGATATCGACCTGCCGCTGGCCGCGCGCCACTTCTATCATCACGCCGGCTGGGCGCAGCTGCAGTCGGAAGAATTCGCCGACTACCGCGCCGTGGGCGTGGTGGGCCAGATCGTGCCGTGGAATTTCCCCCTGCTGATGCTGTCGTGGAAAATCGCCCCGGCCCTGGCGGCCGGCAACACGGTCGTCTTCAAGCCAGCTGAATTCACGTCGCTGACCGCCATGTTGTTCGCCGAACTGTGCGTGCAGGCGGGCGTACCGGCTGGCGTGGTCAATATCGTCACCGGCGACGGCAGAGTGGGCTCGGCCATCGTCAACCATCCTGGCGTCGACAAGATCGCGTTTACGGGTTCCACGGAAGTGGGCCGCCTCATTCGCGAAGCGACGGCCGGCAGCGGCAAGAAGCTGTCCCTCGAATTGGGCGGCAAGTCGCCGTTCATCGTCTTCGAAGACGCGGACCTTGATGGCGCCGTGGAAGGCCTGGTCGATTCGATCTGGTTCAACCAGGGCCAAGTATGCTGCGCCGGTTCGCGCCTGCTGGTGCAGGAATCGATCCAGGAGCGCTTCCTGAACAAGGTACGCGCCCGCATGGAAAACCTGCGCCTCGGCTCGCCGCTGGACAAATCGATGGACGTGGGCGCGCTGGTCGACCCCGTGCAGCGCCAGCGCATCGCCGCGCTGGTCGATTCGGCGCGTGCCGAAGGCTGCGACGTCTGGCAGCCGGCGTGCGAATTGCCGGCCGACGGTTCGTGGTTCCCGCCGACCCTGATCACGGGCGCGTCGACTTCGGCCGCCGTGGCACAGGCTGAAATCTTCGGCCCCGTGCTGGTGGCCATGAGCTTCCGCACGCCACCAGAAGCGGTGCAGCTGGCGAACAACACGGTATACGGCCTGGCCGCCAGCGTGTGGACCGAGTCGATCAGCCTGGCCCTCGATATCGCTCCCGCCATCAAGGCTGGCGTGGTGTGGATCAACAGCGCCAACCAGTTCGACGCCGCGTGCGGCTTCGGCGGCTACCGCGAATCGGGTTTCGGCCGTGAAGGCGGTCGCGAAGGCATGCTGGAATACATGACGGCCCTGGCCGAAGATGCGCGCCCGGCCTTGCCCGTGGTGGAAGCGAAAGCCAAGGGCAATGTGAAGCCGGCGGCAGCCGATCCGTTTGCCATCGACCGCACGGCCAAGATGTACATCGGCGGCAAGCAGGCGCGCCCTGACAGCGCCTACAGCGCGCCCGTATTTGGCGCGAATGGCGCCTTGCTGGCCGAGGTGGGCGTGGGTAGCCGCAAGGATATTCGCAACGCCGTCGAAGCGGCCCATAAAGCGTCCGGCTGGACCGGCGCCACGGCGCACAACCGCGCGCAAGTGCTGTACTACATCGCCGAAAATCTGGCAGCCCGCGCCGACGAATTCGCCGCCCGCATCGCCGCCATGACGGGCAGTAAAAATCCCGAGAAGGAAGTGCAGGCATCGATCGAACGCCTGTTCTACTACGCCGCCTGGGCCGACAAATACGACGGCCTGGCGCACCAGCCGCCAACCAAGGGCATCACCGTGGCGCTGAACGAAGCGGTCGGCGTGATCGGCATCGTCTGCCCGAATGAAGCGCCATTGCTCGGCTTCATTTCGCTGGTGGCGCCGGCCATCGCGCTGGGCAACCGCGTGGTGGTGGTGCCGTCGGAAGCGCATCCGCTCTCCGCGCTGGACCTGTACCAGGTCTTCGACACGTCCGACTTGCCAGGCGGCGTCGTCAACATCATCAGCGGCAACGCCGATGAACTGGCGCGCACCCTGGCCACGCACGCCGACATCGACGCCGTCTGGCGCCATGACGGTTCCGCTGAAGGTTGTGCCGAAGTCGAGCGCCTGTCGGCCGGCACCCTGAAGCGCACCTGGGTCGGCGGCGCCAAGGGCCGCGACTGGTACAGCGCCGCGCAAAGCGGTGGCCGCGCCGTGCTGGCGCATGCGTCGCAAGTGAAAAACGTGTGGATTCCTTACGGCGTCTGATAAGTAACTAGCGTTACAAAGCTGGGGTCAGATCCGCAGGGACTGACCCCAGATCTCATGATTGGAGTTATTCCATGTTGTTAACCCAGGAAATCATTCGCAAGAAGCGCGACAAGGGCGTGCTGAGCGCCGAGGAAATCCAGTTTTTCGTACGTGGCATCACTGACGGCAGCGTCAGCGAAGGCCAGATCGCGGCGCTGGGCATGGCTGTCTATTTCAACGACATGAACATGGACGAACGCGTGGCGTTCACCCTGGCCATGCGCGATTCCGGCCAGGTGCTGGACTGGCGTTCGCTGAACCTGCCCGGTCCCATCGTCGACAAGCATTCGACGGGCGGCGTGGGCGATGTCGTCTCCCTGCTGCTGGGCCCCATGGTCGCCGCGTGCGGCGGCTACGTGCCGATGATCTCGGGCCGCGGCCTGGGCCACACGGGCGGCACCCTGGATAAGTTCGACGCCATTCCCGGCTACTGCACGGTGCCGGACAATGCACTGTTCCGCAAGGTGGTGCAGGAGATCGGCGTGGCCATCATCGGCCAGACGGCGCAGCTGGCGCCGGCCGACAAGCGTTTCTACAGCATCCGCGACGTCACCGCCACGGTGGAATCGGTGGCCATGATCACCGGCTCCATCCTGTCGAAGAAACTGTCGGCCGGCCTGGATGCGCTGGTGATGGATGTGAAAGTGGGCACGGGCGCCTTCATGCCGACCTACGACAAGTCGGTGGAACTGGCCGAGAGCATCGTCGCCGTCGGCAATGGCGCGGGCATGCAGACGTCGGCGATTTTGACGGACATGAACGAATCGCTGGCGCCGTATGCGGGCAATGCACTGGAAGTACGCGGCGCCATGGATTACCTGACGGGCCGTTCGCGTCCCGCGCGCCTGCATGAAGTCACCTTGGCGCTGTGCGCCGAGATGCTGGTGCTGGGCGGCCTGGCTGCCACCGAAGAGGAGGCGCGCCTGAAATTGATGGCGGCCCTCGACTCGGGTGAAGCGGCCGAGCGCTTTTCGCGCATGGTGTCCGCCCTGGGCGGCCCGGCCGACCTGGTCGAACATCCGGACAAGCACCTGGAACAGGCGCCATTCATCATGCCGGCGCCCGCGCTGTCAGCCGGTTTTGCCAACGTGCGCGATTGCCGCGCCATCGGCCTGGCCGTGGTGGCCCTGGGCGGTGGCCGCCGCCGTCCGACCGACAGCATCGATTTCGCTGTCGGCCTGACGGACCTCGTGGGCCTGGGCGAGCAAGTGGCCATTGGCCAGCCGCTGGGCATGGTGCACGCGCGCACGGAAGCGGCGGCGCAGCAAGCCGTCAGGGAAATCCAGCAAGCGTATGCCATCAGCGCGGTGGCGCTGGCGGCCAATCCGGTGATTTACCGTACCATTCGTCCGTAAAGTAAACCTGGGGTCAGACCCCCGTTTGTGATGGCGCTGAGCCATGTGTCAGCGGTGTTGAGGGTCTGACCCCGGCTGTAATGAATTCAAAGGTAATACAGAAAAAATGAACAACCAAGAACTGATCGCCGAAGCCAATGCCGGCCGTGAACTGGCCTACGCGCCCTATTCGCGTTTCAAGGTGGGCGCGGCGCTGCTGTGCAAGGATGGCCGCGTCTTCCGTGGCTGTAACGTGGAAAATGCCGCCTATGGCCTGTGCAACTGCGCCGAGCGCACGGCGTTTTTCAGCGCCATCGCGCATGGTTGCAAGCCGGGCGACTTTGCCAAGCTGGCCGTCACGGGCGACACGGCCGAACCAATATCTCCGTGCGGCGCCTGCCGCCAGGTGATCTTCGAGATGGGGGGAGCCGACCTGCCGGTCATCCTGACGAACCTGAAAAACGACATCATGGAAGTGACGGCCGGCTGGCTGCTGCCGCACGGCTTCGGCAATTCCGACCTGGACATGAAGTAACAGGATTCGCTTGAACAAGACGATCGACATCCAGGCCGCCGTGGCGATTGCCGCGGCCGAAGCCATGGCAGCCAAGACGCAGGGAACCTTCGGCGTGGGCGGCGTGCTGCTCGATGGCGCCGGCAACGTGCTGCAATCGATGCACAACAACGTCGTGCGCCAGGGCCTGGTGTTCGACCCCACCGCGCATGGCGAACGCCAACTGGTGGACTGGTATTTCGCCGAGCGCGCCAAGGGCACGTCCTTGCCGCCGCCGGGCGAACTGACCATCGTCACCTCGCTCGACCCCTGCTGCATGTGCACGGGGGCGATTCTGGCAGCCGGTTTCAACGTGGTGGTGGCCGCGCCGGACGTCAAGGCGGGCATCAATTACGATGGCAGCGCCAGTTTTACCGCCTTGCCTGCGCCGCTGCAGGCGCAGGCCGGCCGTAGCTTTTGCTATCCGGCCGTACGCGGCGCCACCGAGTATGCGCGCCTGCCTTCCGGCGCCGCACCCAAATCTTTTTTCATCGGCAAGAGCATCCATGAGGCGACGCAGGCACTGTGTTCGCTCGTGTTCGAGTCGACATCGGCGCAGGTGATGCAGCTGCTGAACGCCGGCGACGACGTGCACTTGCGCGATCCCGTCACCTTGCCGTCCGAGCATGCCGTGGTGCGCGCCCTGCGCCGCCGCTATCCCGATGCGTTGACTTACCGCTGCAAGCCGCATGCGCCCGATGCGGGCCTGGCGCCATTCCTGCAGGCGGCCATGGAGCAGGATGTGCGCGATGGCGGCCAGGGCGACGCGGCCGCCTTGCTCGATTCCTTCGGCAACCTGCTGCTGTGCATGCCGGGGAAATTGTCGCAATCGGCCATCCGCACGCCGTTCATGGAGTGCACGCGCCAGTACGCGCAGCTGCGCTTTGAATTGATGGCGAATGCGGCGCCGGCGCTGCAGGAGGAGATCAAAAGTTACCTGGGCCACCCCAAGCACGGCACCTTCGTGCTGGCCATCGGCCCGGACGACAGTGCCGCCAGTTTCATGACCCTGGGCGCCTACGGCTCCACCATGGAAGGGGCGCTGCCAGAGAATAATCCCGCGCAATTCCAGTACGTGCGCCGCTCCATGGGAGAAGACGCGCTGCTGGTGCTGTGCGAGTCGATGCCGCCGCTGTACCGCAAGCTGATACGCATCCGCCCGCGCCAGGTGGCGGACCAGGCCTTGATCAGCGCACTGGGCTAGGCGTCATCGTCCGGCAGATTTTTCAGCAAGAAGTCGCGCACGTTTTCGCCCGCCACGCGGCGGATCTGCGCTTCCGACAGTCCCGCGTCGAGCAGGGCTTGCGTCAATCGAGGCAAGCCCGTCGCATCGATGGCCGTGGTGACGGCGCCGTCGAAGTCCGAGCCATATGCCACGTGTTCCGCGCCGATCAGTTTTACCGTGTACTTGATGGCGCGCGCGATGGACGCCACGTCCTTGCCGCAGACGGCCGTATTCCAGAAACCGATACCCACCAGGCCACCCTGGGCGGCGATGCGTTTCAATTGCGCATCGCTCAGGTTGCGCCCATTGGCGCAGGTGCCGCGCACGCCCGTGTGCGACACCATCACGGGGCGTTTCGCCAGGGTTAACACGTCGTCGATGGTGGCCGGCGAGGCATGCGCCAGGTCGACGATCATCTTGCGCTGTTCCATGGCGCGCAGCCATTGCTTGCCCAGCGGCGTCAGGCCGCCTTTTTTCAGGCCGTGCTGGGAGCCGGACAGTTCCGTGTCGAAGAAATGCGTGGGCGCGGCCATGCGGTAGCCGGCCTGATACAGGGTATCGAGGTTGTCCAGCTTGCCTTCGAGCGCATGCGCGCCTTCCAGTGTCAGCCAGCCGGCCAGCAGGTTCGGATTTTTTTCGCGCGCGGCGATGAAGCTGCGCAGCTGGGCGCGGCTGCCGATCACGCGCACCTTGCCATCGCTCCTGGCTGCTTGCTGACGCAGCTCGTCGGCCTGGTAGGTAGCGCGCGCCAGCAGGCTGTTCCAGGTGGCGGGCGGCAAGCCTTGTGCCACCACCAGGGCCGTGATGTTGTCCGTGTCGCTGCCATTGCGCTCGATATTCATCTTGCGCGGCGTCTTGGTGACGACGGAAAAGGCTTGCAGCGCCACGTTGGCCCGCTGCAGGCGGGGGAAGTCGACATGCCCGCGCTGGCTGTCGCGGTTCAGATTGCGTTGCCACAGCAGGCTGTCGGCGTGCAGGTCCGCGATCCACAGGCTCTGGTGCAGGGCCACGGTGGCTGCCGACGACGCCTTGCCGGACGGCGGGTGGACACGATTGAGGTGCTCGTCGACGAGGACGGGAGCGGACAGGAAACCGCCGATCAGCGCAAGGCTGGCGGCGGCGAGGGTACTGATAATCATTGTTCTCCGTTTTACCATGGATCGTAGGTGCCCAGGCTCCAGATATGGCCTTCCGGGTCGCGGCAGGTAAAGCCCCGTCCGCCGTAATCTTCGTCCTTGATGTCGAGCACGATTTCGGCGCCGGCTTCGCGCGCGCTGCGGTAGACGGCGTCGGCGTCATTGACGACCAGGTAGCAGTTCTGCGTGTTCGCGCCGCCGACGTCGCCGGGCAGTTTCATCAGGCGACCATAGTCGCTGTCGAGGGCTGGCGCCACCATGACCATGCCATTGCCAAAGCTCAATTGCGCATGGGCGACGCCGCCGTTGCCGTCAGGCACGATCAATTGTTTTTCAAAGCCGAGTGCCTTGCACAGCCATTCGATGGCGGCGGGCGCGTCGCGGTAGCGCAGGCAGGGAATGGTTGTCGCTGCTGTAGCTTTTGCTGTCGTGGTCATCAGAAAACTCCTATGGCTGTGGGGGAGTAGCTTCGATCATGGATACTGCGCAGCGTTCCGTATCAAACCCATCCATCGGGATGGGTTTGATGCCCGTCAGTGCCGCTCCCGTCCATAGTGCCATAGAACAATCCTTGCACTCTTGCCGCGACGCAAATTTTTATTGCGGCGACTGCGAGGAATTCGCTGCCTTCGTGTCCGTATCCGTGCCCATGTCGTCGCTGTTGCTTGCCCATCTGAGCAGCATGACGAGGGCAAACAGCATGATGGCCAGCGGCAAGATGGTGATCAGGAACGCCAGGCCCAGGCAGCACGCCAGCAGCATGGGCCAGGACATGGCGCGCAGGGCGGCCAGGCCCTGGCGCGTGTATGCGCACAGTTCGTTCCAGAAAGCGCTGAAGGAAGTGCTGCCCGGTGCCGAATTGAGGTCTTTCATGCCGTTCTCCTGTCGTGTGGGTGCCGCTGCGTATGCAAGCTGGCGATGAATCCACTATAGGCAAAACCTTGCTGCCAGACATCACGTATGCGACGAATGGCAGGAATGGCGGACCGAACGGCGACAGGCAGTGACAAACGGCTATTCGAAGACCTTGAGTTTCAGCTGGAAACTGAGGGCGCCATACAGGCGGTCCTTGTAGGACGGCACGATGGCGATATTCACGCCCACGCGCTGGTACTCATAGCTGATGGTGGGCACCAGAGCCGGGAACCAGCCGCCGTCGCGCATCTTCGGATAGCCGCTGAAGCCGCCAACGACGGCGCCGACGCGCAGCGGGCCCACCTTGATGGGCTGGTAGTACACGCCCAGGTAGTTCGAGTAGGCGCGGTCGCTATTGTAGAAGCGGCCAGCCGTGACCGAGGCGACCGTGGAAAAGCGGTATTCGGCGCCCAGGCCCGGATTGCTGTCGTTCAAGTTTTTGTCGCGCTGAAAGTGATACGAATAAAAGCCCGCGTTGAGCCAGGTTTCGCTCAGCGGCTGATTCGCTATCATGCCGACTGTCTGCGCCTGTGCCGCGCACGCCACTGCCAGCAGCGCCGCGCAGGCAGCTTTGCCCAGCAATGACGCCGTGCGCGCCGATGACCATTGTTTCATGCCTGTTCCTTATCCTGTGGGTATCGCGCCGCCAATGCAAACGCTCCAGCGCGCCATGCTATCACTGCCAGATTGTTCATTGGAAATTTCATCACGCGCCGGGCAGGGCAATAGCCGCCTGTACCATGTGCGTGAGCAGGATTTCGGCGTCCTCGTAATCCTTGCGCGTGAGCTGCTTGCGCTCCAGCACCAGGGCCATCTGCGCCGAAAAATCCGCATACGATTGCGTCATGGCCCAGATGGCGAACATCAGGTGCGTGGCGTTGACGGGCGCGATCCTGCCGGCGGCGATCCAGGCTTCGAAGACGGCGATATCCTTGCGCAGCAAGGGCACGACTCTTTCTCGTATCTGCGCGCCGTACAGGGGCGCGCCATTGATCACTTCCAGCGCATACACGCGCGAGGCCCACGGCTGTTCGCGCGAAAAACGCAGTTTGGCGCCGATATACGCGCGCAGCACGTCGCGCGGCTCGTCGTGTTCATTGGCCAGCATGTCCATGCGCGCCAGCCAGTCGTCGAGCACATCGTCGAGCACGCGCTGGTACAGCAACTGCTTGGACGGGAAGTAGTACATCAGGTTCTGCTTCGACAGGCCGGCCCGCTCGGCGATGGTGGCGATCGACGCGCCCTCATAGCCGCTTTCCGCGAATGCGCGCACGGCTTGCTCGAGAATGTCCGCCTCCAGGCGATCGCGGTTCTGCAGGCGCCGGCCGCCGGCATTTTTCACGGGAAGGGCAGGGGATTTGTCGCTGGCCATGGCGGATTCTTTAGCGTGGGCGTATCGATTGCAGGAATGCCTGCAGCACGGGGGTATCGGTGTAGGCCACGTTGAAGCGGAACCACACCGTCTCGGGCGCGCGCAGCATGAAAAATTCGTTCGGCGACAGCAGGATGCCCGCCTTCAAGGCCATGTCGGCGATGATCTTGCCATTCCACTCCGGCGTCTGCACGTCGGGCCAGCCGGCGCTGACGAACATGCCGCCACGCGGACGTGCCACGGGCGCCATGCCTGCCTGCGCCAGGCAATCGATGCTGCGTTCGCGGGCCGCGTCGAGCTGCGCCACCAGCCGTTCGACCATGCGCTTGTAGGGCCGCGCGGAGATGGCGTGGTAGACGGCGCGCTCGTTGATTTCCGACGTCGTCAGTCCCGCCAGCATTTTCACGCGCACCAGTTCAGCCACCAGCGACGGCGAGGCGCAAATCGACCCCACGCGCAGCACGGGAGACAGGGTCTTGGAAAAACTGCCGACGCGGATCACGCGGCGCAAGCCGTCCATGGCCGCCAGCGATGCATCGCCGCGCGCCGCCAGTTCGCGATAGATATCGTCTTCCACCAGCCAGAAATCGAATTGCTCGGCCAGTGCCAGCAGGCGGTGCGTCTGCGCCTGGCTCAAGGATGTGCCAAGCGGATTTTGCAGCACCGTGTTGACGAACATCAGCTTGGGTTGCGTGCGCGCGGCCTCGCTGGCCAGCGCATCGAGGTCGAGGCCCGCCTCGCCGCGCGCAATGCCCACGGGGATGCAGCCGTGGTGGCGGATCAGCGACTGCAAATTGCTGTAGCCGGGGTCTTCCACCAGCACCGTGTCGCCCGGCTTGGTCAGGCTGCGCAGGATCAGATCGAAAGCATGCGTGGCGCCGTGCGTCAGCAAGACCTGGTCCGGCTCCACCTGGAACAGCTCTTCCGACAGGCTGGCGGCCAGGTGCTGGCGCAGCGAGGGAAAGCCGAGAGGATGGCCATAGCCGCGCAGCCGGCTGGCGGGAATGCGCATGGCCTGACGCACGGCATCGAGCACGGTCGCTTCGCCATACATCTCGGGCGGCAGCCACCCGGCGCCCACGGGCAGGGCGTCGGACACGCCCGAATACAGGTCCGGCGTGAGGGCATCGATGGCGGTGGGACTCGCGTGTACGGCGGCCTGCGGCGAGGCGGCGATATCGTGGCGCGCGACAAAATAGCCGGAGCCGCGGCGCGACGACAGCAAGCCGAGGTTGACCAGGCGATCGTACGATTCGACGACGGTAAACGTCGACACGCCATTGCAGCGGGCGAACTGGCGCACGGACGGCATGCGCGTGCCGATGCGCAGGGCGCGGCTGCCCACCATGACGCTGATGGCGATGACGATCTGCTCGACGAGGCCGCCCTTTTTCTGGCGGTCGATGTCCAGCACGGGCCAGCCACTGGCGTTACCTTCGCCCTCGTCTTGCTTTACGTTCTGCGTCACCGGTGGCTCCTTATGCTGCCTTGCACAAAACTGTAGTGGTTTTTCGACCTGTACGGTTGGGGTACTTTGCCGTTTGTGTATCTGTGCCATTGGAGGTGGCCTGTCTATTATTACATCAGCTTTTTGCCAACTGGTAAATTATTTTACGCTTCGTCAAAAACGATCCTGGCCCCGCGCCAGCCCCCATCCCAAGGAGAAGGTCATGAACGAAACAAGGCCGGAATCGATGTCGGCATTCTGGATGCCGTTTACGAACAACCGTGATTTCAAGGCCAACCCGCGCTTGCTGGTGTCGGCCGAAGGCATGTATTACAAGGACGTCGATGGCAATGCCATCCTCGATGGTACGGCCGGCCTGTGGTGCGTGCCGTGCGGTCATGCGCAGCCGAAAATCGTCGGCGCCATCCGCGAGATGGTGGGCCAGCTCGATTTCGCTCCCACCTTCCAGATGGGCCATCCGGCCGCCTTCGAGCTGGCGGAAAAACTGATGGACTACACGGGGCATAAATTTGGCCACGTCTTCTACACCAATTCCGGTTCCGAAGCCGTCGACACGGCGTTGAAGATCGCGCTGGCCTACCATCGGGCGCGCGGCGAGGGCGCGCGCACACGCCTGATCGGCCGCGAACGCGGCTACCACGGCGTGGGGTTCGGCGGCATTTCCGTGGGCGGCATCGGCGGCAACCGCAAGACCTTCGGCCCCCTGCTGCCCGGCGTGGACCACCTGCCGCACACGCACAACCTGGACAAGAACGCCTACACGGTGGGTGAGCCCGAATACGGCACCCACCTGGCCGATGAACTGGAACGCATCGTCGCCCTGCACGACGCCTCGACGATTGCCGCCGTCATCGTCGAACCGGTGGCCGGTTCCACGGGCGTGCTGATACCGCCGAAAGGCTATCTGAAACGCTTGCGCGAGCTGTGCACCAAGCACGGCATCCTGCTCATCTTCGATGAAGTCATCACGGGTTTCGGCCGCATGACGACGCCATTTGCAGCCGACTATTTCGACGTCGAGCCGGATATGATGACGACGGCCAAGGGCCTGACTAACGGCATGGTGCCGATGGGCGCCGTGTTCAGCAAAAAGTATATCCACGACGCTTTCATGGATGCGCCGCCCGGCATTGAACTGTTCCACGGCTACACGTATTCCGGCCACCCGCTCGCGTGCGCCGCTTCGCTGGCGACCCTGCAAGTGTTCGAGGAACAGGACATTCTCGGTCACGCTAAAACGATGCAGGCGTATTGGAGCGACGCCGTGCATTCGCTCAAGGGGTTGCCGCACGTGATCGACCTGCGCAGCATCGGCCTGATCGCCGGTATTGAACTCGATCCCATCGTCGGCAAACCGGGCACGCGTGCCTTCAACGCCTTCAAGCAAGCCTTCGCCGACGGCGTGCTGATACGCACGACGGGCGACATCATCGCCCTGTCGCCGCCGCTGGTGCTGGAAAAACAGCATGTCGACGAGCTGTTTGGCAAGCTGGCCAAGGTATTAAAAAATCTCGACTAAGGAACACCATGAACGATCTCGATACGATTACCCACTTTATCAACGGCGCCAAGGTCGATACCCGGAGCGGCCGCTACGGCGACGTCTACAACCCCGCCCTGGGCGAGCCCGTGGCCCGGGTGGCGCTGGGCACCGTGGAAGACGTGGACGCGGCCGTGCAGGCGGCCGCCGCCGCCTTTCCCTCCTGGTCGGCCACGCCGCCCCTGACGCGTGCCCGTGTCCTGTTCCGCTACCTGCAGCTATGCCAGCAGCACACGGACGACTTTGCCGCCATGCTCACGCGCGAGCATGGCAAGACCTTTGCCGATGCCCAGGGCGAGGTGGCGCGCGGCATTGAGATGGTGGAGTTTGCCGTCGGTATTCCGCAACTGCTGAAGGGTGAATTCACGGACCAGATTTCGCGCGGCATCGACGCCTGGTCCATGCGTCAGGCGCTCGGTGTGGTGGCCGGCATCACGCCATTCAATTTCCCCGTGATGGTGCCGATGTGGATGTTCCCCGTCGCGATTGCCTGCGGCAATACCTTTGTATTAAAGCCGTCCGAGCGTGATCCATCGGCCTCCCTGCTGCACGCGAAACTGCTGAAAGAAGCGGGCTTGCCCGACGGCGTATTCAACGTGGTACAAGGCGACAAGGTCACGGTCGACGCCTTGCTCGACCACCCCGTCGTGCAGGCGATCAGCTTTGTCGGCTCGACGCCAATCGCGGAATACATCTATGCGCGCGGCGGCGCCAGCGGCAAGCGCGTGCAAGCGCTGGGCGGCGCGAAGAACCACATGGTGGTAATGCCCGACGCGGACATGGACATGACGGTCGATGCGCTGATAGGCGCGGCCTACGGTTCGGCAGGAGAGCGCTGCATGGCCATCTCCGTTGTGGTGGCTGTGGGCGACGCGGGCGACAAATTGATCGACGCACTGGCAACGCGCACGGCCGCACTGAAAGTGCGCGACGGCATGGAAGATGGTGCGGAAATGGGACCGGTCGTGTCGCTGGCCGCCAAGCAGCGCATCGAAAAACTCATCGCCTCCGGCGTGGAGCAGGGCGCGACGTTGGTGGTCGATGGCCGCAACCACGTGGTGGCGGGACGCGAGAACGGCTTCTTTGTCGGCGGCACCTTGTTCGACCACGTCACGCGCGACATGAGCATCTACAAGGAAGAGATTTTCGGCCCCGTGCTGTGCGTGCTCCGGTGTCCTGACGTGGTGCATGCGGTGGAACTGATCAACGCCAACGAGTATGGCAACGGCGTAGCCATCTACACGCGCGATGGCGGCGTGGCGCGCGAATTCGTGCGCCAGATCCAGGTCGGCATGGTGGGCGTCAACATCCCCTTGCCCGTGCCGATGGCCTTCAACAGTTTCGGAGGCTGGAAGCGCAGCATGTTCGGCGACCACCACGCGTATGGTCCCGAAGGCGTGCGGTTCTACACGCGCCACAAGGCCGTGATGCAGCGCTGGCCGAACACGGCAAGCGCTGGTGTGGAATTTGCTTTTCCCCAGATGAAGTAAGGGTTTCAAATCACAAGCCGGCCGCACAGAACAAGAGGAATACGCGATGATCGAGTCTTTGAACTATTTGCCCCATCCCGCCCTGCCCAACGAGGAATTGGCGGGCCATTTCACGGACCTGGCGCCGCCGCTCACGGCGCGCCAGGCGGCCATCGAAAGCGCCCGCTGCCTGTACTGCTACGACGCGCCGTGCAGCCGCATCTGTCCGTCGGAAATCGACGTGGCCAGCTTCATCCGCAACATCCACGACAAGAACATCAACGGCGCCGCCGCCGGCATCCTGAAACAGAATATCCTGGGCGGCAGCTGCGCCAGAGTCTGCCCGACGGAAATCCTCTGCGAAGACGTCTGTGTGCGCAACCACGACGCGGAAGGCCAGCCCGTCAAGATTGGCCTCTTGCAGCGTTATGCCGTCGACCACATGCACTTCACCCGCCATCCGTTCCAGCGGGCTGCAAGCACAGGCAAGACGATTGCCATCGTCGGCGCGGGTCCCGCCGGCCTGTCGTGCGCGCATCGCCTGGCCATGCTGGGCCACGACGTGGTGATCTTTGAAAAGGAAGGCAAGGCAGGTGGCCTGAATGAATACGGCATCGCCAAGTACAAGCTGACGGACGATTTCGCACAGAAGGAAATCGACTTCCTGCTCGACATCGGCGGCATAGAGATCCGATGTCGCCAGGCGCTGGGCGAGAGCCTGCAGTTGCGCGACTTGCATGCGCAGTACGACGCCGTGTTCCTGGGACTGGGCCTGGGCGCCAGCCGCAAGCTTGGACTGACGGGCGAAGATGCTCCTGGCTTGCTGGCCGCCGTCGATTACATCGCCGCGCTGCGCCAGGCGGACGACTTGGCCGCGCTGCCCGTGCCGAAACGCGCCATCGTGATTGGCGCCGGCAATACGGCCATCGACATGGCGGTGCAGATTCAAAGGCTCGGCGCCGAGGAAGTCACCCTCGTCTACCGGCGCGGCTTCGACGCCATGACGGCCACCCACCATGAACAGGAAATCGCCAAGGCCAACCAGGTGCGCATGCTGACGTGGGCCCAGCCGCAGCAGGTGCTGCTCGATACTGACGGCAAGGTCGCCGGCATGCGTTTCGAGAAGACGCGCATGCAGGGCACGCGTTTGGCGGGGACGGGTGAAACGTTCGACGTGGCGGCCGACGCCATCTTCAAGGCCATTGGCCAGAGCCTCGACACCGATGTGCTGCATGATCCGATGGCGTCGCTGCTGCAGCGCGAAGGCGACAAGATCGCCGTCGATGCGCTCTTTCGCACGGTGCTGCCGGGGATCTATGCGGGCGGCGACTGCGTGGCGCCGGGGCAGGACCTGACGGTGCAAGCCGTCCAGCATGGCAAGCTGGCCGCACTGGCGATCCATTCCGATTTGTTCAATAAAGTGGAGGCTGCATAATGGCTGATCTCAGCATCGAATTTTGCGGCATCAAGGCGCCGAATCCCTTCTGGCTGGCGTCCGCACCGCCGACCGACAAGGCCTACAACGTGGTGCGCGCCTTCGAAGCGGGTTGGGGCGGCGTCGTGTGGAAAACCCTGGGTGAAGACCCGGCCGCCGTCAACGTCTCGTCGCGCTACTCCGCCCTGTATGGCAAGAACCGCGAAGTGGTGGGCTTCAACAACATTGAACTGATTACCGACCGCTCGCTTGAGATCAATCTGCGCGAGATCACGCAGGTGAAAAAGGATTGGCCCGACCGCGCCATGATCGTCTCCCTGATGCTGCCCTGCGAAGAGCACTACTGGGCCGACATCCTGCCCAAGGTCGAGGCGACGGGAGCGGACGGCATCGAGCTCAATTTCGGCTGCCCGCACGGCATGCCCGAGCGGGGCATGGGCGCGGCCGTGGGCCAGGTGCCCGAGTATGTGCAGATGGTGACCGCCTGGTGCAAGAAGCACAGCCGCTTGCCCGTCATCGTCAAGCTCACGCCCAACATCACGGACGTGCGCATGCCGGCGCGCGCGGCCAAGGCGGGTGGCGCGGACGCCGTCTCGCTGATCAACACCATCAATTCCATCACCTCGCTGGACCTGGACCGCATGGTGGCCTTGCCCATCGTCGGCGGCGCCAGCACGCATGGCGGCTATTGCGGTTCTGCCGTCAAACCGATCGCGCTGAACATGGTGGCGGAAATCGCCCGCGATCCGCAGACGCGGGGCTTGCCCATCTCCGGCATCGGCGGCATCGGCAACTGGCGCGACGCGGCCGAATTCCTCGCCTTGGGCGCGGGCTGCGTGCAGGTCTGCACGGCCGCCATGCTGCATGGTTTTCGCATCGTCGACGAGATGAAGGATGGCCTGTCGCGCTGGATGGACGAGAAGGGCTATGAACGCATCAGCGATTTTTCCGGCAAGGCCGTGGCCAACACGACGGACTGGAAATACCTGGACATGAATTACCAGGTGATTGCGCAGATCAACCAGGACGACTGCATCAAATGCGGCAAGTGCTACGTGGCTTGCGAAGACACCTCGCACCAGTCGATTGCGCAGCTGATCGACGCCGCCGGCACGCGCACATATGAGGTGATCAAGGAGGAATGCGTGGGCTGCAATCTGTGCGAAATCACCTGTCCGGTGCAGGGCTGCATCACGATGGTGCCGCAGACGACAGGCAAGCCATACATGAACTGGACGCAGGACCCCAGGAATCCACGGGCATTGGCGGAGACGGCATAGGGCACGGTTATTGCGTGCGTTTTATTTGTAAACAGCGGCTGGCCTTTGCGGTAAGCTAGATTGACTTAAAAGTCGAGCCGTTTCTATAAAACCGATCCCCTCCCAACCGATGGAGCATACCTGTGAACCACGACTATTCAGGCAATACGCAACTCTGGAATGAAGACCTGGCGCCCACCACGACGGCGCAGCGCACCTGGCGCTGGTATCACTTCGCCGCGCTGTGGGTGGGCATGGTGATGTGCATTCCCGCCTACACCCTGTCGGCCAGCCTGATCGACAGCGGCATGTCCGGTTACCAGGCCGTGCTCACGGTATTTCTCGCCAACGCCATCGTGCTCTTGCCGATGCTGCTGATCGGCCATGCGGGCACCAAGTACGGCATTCCATATGCCGTGCTGGCGCGCGCCTCGTTCGGCACCATGGGCGCGCGCCTGCCGGCACTGATGCGCGCCATCGTCGCCTGCGGCTGGTACGGCATTCAGACCTGGTTCGGCGGGCAGATGATCTATACCCTGATGGGCGTGCTGGTGGGCCATGAACTGGGCGGCGAGAAGATCGCGGGCCTGGGCATCAACGGCAGCCAGTTGCTGTGCTTTTTGGCTTTCTGGGCCATCCAGTTCTATTACATCCTGCATGGCATGGAGTCGATCCGCAAGCTCGAAACCTACACGGCGCCGCTGAAAATCCTGATCTGCTTCGTGCTGCTGTACTGGGTGCACAGCAAGGCCGGCGGCGTGGCCAGCCTGCTGGACCAGCCATCGCAATTCATCCCCGGCGGTAAAAAAGCGGGTCAGTTCTGGAGCGTCTTCTGGCCATCGCTGACGGCCATGGTGGGTTTCTGGGCCACCCTGGCATTGAATATCCCCGACTTCACGCGCTTCGCCAAGACGCAGCGCGACCAGGTGATCGGCCAGTCGATCGGCTTGCCGGTGCCGATGGGCCTCCTGGCCATGCTGGCCGTGATCGTCACGGCAGGCTCCGTCGTCATGTACGGCAAGGCCATATGGGATCCCGTCGATCTGGCCAGCCGCATGACGGGCGCCGCCGTGCTGATCGCCCTGATCATCCTCCTGATCGACACGGTCAGCGTCAACCTGGCCGCCAACCTGGTGGGCCCCGCGTATGACTTTTCCTCGCTGGCGCCGAAGCAGATTTCGTACAAGATGGGCGGCTACATCACGGCTTTCATCGCCATCGTCATGATGCCGTGGAAGGTGCTCGAATCGACGCAGGGCTATATCTTCACGTGGCTGATCGGCTACTCGGCCCTGCTGGGACCCATCGCCGGCATCCTCATCGTCGACTATTATTTTGTGCGCAAGACGCAGCTCGACGTCAAACAGCTGTACCGCGACGACGGCGTCTACTCGTATGGCAATGGCTGGAACATGGCGGCCCTGATCGCCTTTGTCATCGCCGTGCTGCCGAACATCCCCGGCTTTTTGAATGCGGCCTTTCCCGCGGCGTTTCCCGGCGTGGCCGAAGGCTTTAAAACCATCTACACCTACGCCTGGTTCGTGGGCGTGGCCATCGCCGCCGTCGTGTACGGCGTCATGATGAAGGGCAAGGCCGTGGCGCACGTGCAGCAGGCGCCGCAGTCGTAATCAATCAAGGAGACAAGATGACTACACTGATACGTGGCGGTACCGTCGTCAACGCCGACCGCGCGTTTCGCGCCGATGTGCTGATCGAGGGCGACATCATCGCCGCCGTCGGCGAGAACCTGCCGGTTCCGGCTGGCGCCACGGTGATCGACGCGGGCGGCCTGTACGTGATGCCGGGCGGGATAGACACGCACACGCACATGAATCTGCCCTTCATGGGCACCGTGACGTCCGACGATTTTTTCACGGGCACGGCGGCGGGACTGGCGGGCGGCACCACCACCATCATGGACTTCGTCATTCCGGCACCGAAGCAGTCGCTGATCGAGGCGTATCACCAGTGGCGTGCGTGGTCGGCCAAGGCGGCCGGCGACTACACCTTTCACGTGGCGATCACCTGGTGGAGCGAGCAGGTGCATGAAGAAATGGGCATCCTCGTGCGCGAGCATGGCGTGAACAGCTTCAAGCACTTCATGGCCTACAAAAACGCCATCATGGCCGACGATGAAACACTGGTAAAAAGCTTTACCCGTTCCCTGGAGCTGGGCGCGCTGCCCACCGTGCACGCGGAAAACGGCGAGCTGGTTTTTCAATTGCAGCAAGCCTTGCTGAAGAAGGGGATTACCGGACCGCAGGCGCACCCGCTGTCTCGCCCACCGGCCGTGGAAGCGGAGGCGGCCAACCGCGCCATCGCCATTGCCAACGTCCTCAATACGCCTGTCTACATCGTGCATGTCTCGTGCGCGGAATCGCTCGACGCCATCACGCGGGCGCGCGCCAACGGTCAGCGCGTGTATGGCGAAGCGCTGGCGGGCCATCTGGTGATCGACGACAGCGTCTACCAGAGCGACGATTTCGACTACGTGGCGGGCCACGTCATGAGCCCTCCGTTTCGCGGCAAGCACCATCAGGCAGCTTTGTGGCACGGCCTGCAAAGCGGCAACCTGCACACGACAGCCACCGACCACTGTACCTTTTGCACCGAGCAGAAGGCGGCCGGCAAGGACGACTTCACGCGCATCCCGAACGGTTGCGGCGGCGTCGAGGAACGCATGGCCGTGGTGTGGGACGCTGGCGTCAATTCCGGCATGCTGACGCCTTCCGAATTCGTCAAGGTGAGTTCCACCAATGCGGCGCAAATCTTCAATATGTATCCGCGCAAGGGCGTCATCGCCGCGGGCAGCGATGCCGACATCGTGCTATGGGATCCGCAGGGCACGCGCACCATTTCCGCCGCCACGCAGTTCGCCAAGGGAGGCTTCAACGTCTTCGAAGGGCGCACCGTGCGCGGCATCCCCAGCACCACGATTGCCGCTGGCAAGGTGGTGTTCCACAAGGGCGAGCTGATGGCCGTCGAAGGGGCAGGGCGCTATGTCGAACGGCCCGCGTTTTCCGCCACCACCGCATAAGGAGTTGACGATGGATGCATTGCGTATCAATGGTGAGCGCCTGTGGGCGGCCCTGATGGAACTGGCGCAGATCGGCGCGACAGCGAAGGGCGGCGTCAAGCGCTTGGCCCTGACGGACCTCGACAAAGAAGGCCGCGACCTGGTGGTAGGCTGGGGCCGCGAAGCGGGCATGAGCATCACGATCGACCAGATCGGCAACGTCTTCATGCGCCGCGACGGCACGGACAATAGCCTGCCGCCCGTGATGACGGGCAGCCATATCGACACGCAGCCCACGGGCGGCAAGTTCGATGGCAATTACGGCGTGCTGGCCGGCCTGGAAGTGGTGCGTACCTTGAACGATTTACAGATCAAGACGCTGGCGCCCATCGAGGTGGCCTTCTGGACCAATGAGGAAGGCTCGCGCTTCGTGCCCGTGATGATGGGTTCCGGCGTGTTCTGCGGCGCCTTCTCGCTGGAGACGGCGTATGCGGCGAAAGACACGGAAGGAAAAACCGTGGGCGAGGAGCTGGCGCGCATCGGATACAAGGGCGAGCAGGTGCCGGGCGACCATCCCATCGGCGCCTATTTTGAAACGCATATCGAACAGGGCCCCGTGCTGGAAGATGCCGATAAAGTCATCGGCGTGGTGCCTGCCGTGATGGGCCTGTCGTGGTATGACTGCGTGGTCACGGGCATGGAAGCGCATGCGGGTCCCACGCCCATGGGATTGCGCAAGGATGCGCTGCAGGTGGCCACCAGCATCATGCAGGAGGTGGTGGCGATTGCCAACCGCTACCCGCCATATGGACGCGGCACGGTGGGCATGGTGCAGGTCTTCCCGAACAGCCGCAACGTGATCCCCGGCGAAGTCACATTCAGCATCGACCTGCGCAACGTGAACGACGAACTGCTCAACACCATGCATGGCGAGATCACGGCTTTTATTGACGCCACGCGCGCGAAGTCAGGCTTGGGCATTTCACTGGAAAGAGTGTCCTACTACCCGCCATGCCCGTTCCACCCCGATTGTGTGGGTGCCGTGCGCAACGCAACTGAAAAGCTGGGCTACTCGGTGATGGACGTGGTCTCCGGCGCCGGCCACGACGCCATCTACGCGGCCCGTCTGGCGCCGGCGGGCATGATCTTCGTGCCGTGCAAGGACGGCATCAGCCACAATGAAATCGAAGACGCCAAGCCCGAGCACCTGGAAGCGGGCTGCAACGTGCTGCTGCACGCGATGCTGGAGCGGGCCGTGGCTGTGTAAGCTCAGGGCTTCGGCTGGAAGCTGCGCAAAAACGCCAGCAGCGCACGCGCCGCGATGTCGGCGTCGTCTGCCGTCATGGTTTCCAGCGGGTTGTGGCTGATGCCGCCATTGCCGCAGCGGGTAAACAGCATGGCTACGTCGGTGATGGCGGCCATGGCCATGGCGTCGTGGCCGGCGCCCGACAACAGCGCATACGGTTCGATGCCGACCGATTCCACGGCTTGCGCCAGCTGCGCCATCAGCCATGGCGCGCACGGCGCCGCACGCGCCGACAGCAGCAGTTCCAGATGATAGTCGATCTGGCGCCGTGCGCAGATAGCGGCGATGCCATCAAGGATATCGTCGACGGCCGCCTGGCGCACGGTGTCGCTGGCTGCGCGGATATCGAGCGACAGGGTGCAGGCGCCGGCGATCACGTTGACGGAACCGTTGGGCACGTGCAGCTGGCCCACGGTACCCACCAGCGCCTCGCCCTGGTTGCAGCGCTGTTCCACCAGCAGGATGATTTCGGCGGCCGCGCTGGCCGCATCCTTGCGCATGGTCATGGGCGTGGTGCCCGCGTGGCTGGCCACGCCGCCAAGATTGACCAGGTAGCGCGAGCTGCCGGCAATCGCCGTGACGATTCCCAGCGGCAGGTCGCGTTCAAGCAGCACGGGACCCTGCTCGATATGCACTTCCACATAGCCGAGCAAGTCGGCCGGATCGCGCGCGATGGCGCCGATGGCGCTCGCCTCGTGGCCGGCGGCGGCCAGCGCGTCGCGCATGCTCACGCCATCCGCATCGAGTTGCTCCAGCAGCGAGACGTCGAACTTGCCCGTGACAGCCGTGCTGCCCAAAAACGTGCTCTTGAAGCGCACGCCTTCTTCCTCGGCGAAGCCGACAATCTCGAAGTGAAACGGCAGCTTTTCGCCCCGCTCATGCAGGTGGCGCACGACGGCGATCGGCAGCACGATGCCCAGCCGGCCATCGTACTTGCCGCCGTTGCGCACCGTATCGTAATGGGATCCCGTCATCAGGGTTTTCGCGCCTGGCGCGTCGGACAGATAGCGGCCGACGACATTGCCGACGGCGTCGATGTGCACCTGCATGCCGGCATCCCGCATCCAGTCGGCCAGCTGCGCGGCCGTCTTCTGGTGCGCCGGCGTCAGATAGGCGCAGGTCAGGTTGTAATCGCTGTCGCTCCAGCCGGCCAAGGTTTCCGCCTGCTGCATGATGGCCGGGCCGAAGTCCAGGCGCACGTCGAACAGCTCGTTCAGGCGCAGTTCGGCGATGCGCTTGATCTGCCGCAGCGATTCGGCCAGTTCATCGGCGCGCCGGTTCTTCAGGCGCCGCGCAAACGTGGCGATGATGTCCTGGCGCGTCAAGCCTTCGCCCGTCGGGCCCTTGACGGCCAGGATGAAGGGAAAACCGAACTTGGCGTTGTAGTCGCTATTCAGGCGCTGCAGGGTGGAAAACTCCTCGGCGCTGCACAGGTTCAGACCGGACTTGGCCTGCTCGCGCGTCGATTCCGCCGTCAGCTGTCCTGCGATGGCAGCCTTGCCGGCCAGCTCCGGGTGAGCGCGTATCAGCCCCAGCTGCTCTTCGGGCGAAGCTTGCGCCAGCACGCGCTGCAGCACCGTCTTGAGTGCCGTCAGGCTGGCAAACGGCCGGGCCGGTGCCGCACGCTGGGCGATCCAGGGCGAGTGTTCATAGATGCCATGCAGCCGTGCGATAAAGTCTGCCGGGCTGCCGGCGTTCAGGTCTGAAAGGGTGGTCATGGTTTTCCGATCATGCAAGCGGTGATGATAGCGCCCCGTTCCTGTCTCCATTATATGCGCGTGCTGATAGCGGCTATCGCTGCACCAGCGCCTTGGCGGCCGCGCTGACCTGGTCGCGCAGCCATTTGTGCTCGGGCGCCTGGTGCACGCGCTGGTGCCACAACTGGTAAAAGCGCATGGGCGGGAATTTCAGAGGCACGGTATACGTTTTCAGCGGCAGGGTCTTTTCATAGAAACGCATGAATTGCCGGCCCGTGGTGAGTACCAGGTCCGTCTGCGTCAGCATGTAGGGGATCAGGCCGAAGTACGCCGATTCCACCACCACGTTGCGCTGCAGATTTTGCCGTTCGAGGAAGGAGTCGATCACGCCGTGGTAGCCGGGCATCATCTGCGACGGCGCCACGTGGGGCAGGCTCAGATAGTCGTCGAGGGTCATGGCGTCGCTGGCCGTGCGGCGCGCATAGGCGTTTTCCGCATGCATGGCGCAGATGATCGGGTCTTCGAACAGCTTCGAAATGTGCAGGTGGGCGGGCGGCTCGTCCCAGTTGGCGATCACCAGGTCCAGGCCCCCATCGGAGAGTTGGCGGATATGGTCGATGCCCGGCCCCAGGCTATGCAGCACGACGCGGCTTTTCGGTGAACCGCGGCGCAGCAGGGCCACCACATTGGGCAGGAACTGGCTATCCAGGTAGTCGGGCGCGGCGATATGGAAGGTGCGCGCCTCTTCCTGCGCCACGAACGGCGTCTTCTTGACGAACAGGCTTTCCGTCTGGTCGAGGATGCGCTTGGCCGGATTGAGCAGGCTTTCGCCATGCTGGGTCGGCACCATGCCGCGCGCGCCGCGCACGAGCAGCGGGTCGCCCGTCAGTTCGCGCAGCTTGCGCAGCGAGGCGGAAATCGAAGGCTGCGGCTGATTGAGTTTGAGTGCCACGCGCGAGACATTCTTTTCCACCAGTAGCAGGTAGAGGATGCGGATCAGGTGCAGGTCGAGGTGTTGCGGCAGGCTGGACATGTGGCGGCGGCTTTGTTGTATATCGATTTGAATATGTCAAATATACGATATTTTTCATGTGATGGGCGGTAAATCCGTTTATCTTGTGTAGATTGGCACGAATATTGGTTCGGTCTGACTAGAGGAAATTTATGGAAGTATTTGCCTACCTGATCCCGTACGGCCTTGAGTGGCTGAACCTGATCGTCCGCTGGCTGCACGTCATCACGGGCATCGCCTGGATCGGTGCTTCCTTTTATTTTGTCTGGCTCGACAACTCGATCCGCCCGCCCGCGCCCGGCTCCGAGCTGGCGAAGAAGGGCGTGTCGGGAGAACTGTGGGCCGTGCATGGCGGCGGTTTCTACAACCCGCAAAAATACCTGGTGGCGCCCGCCGAATTGCCGAAGGAACTGCACTGGTTCAAGTGGGAAGCGTATTCGACGTGGCTGTCCGGTTTTGCGCTGCTGACCATCGCGTATTACTTCAATGCGCAGGCCATGATGATCGACAAGGCCGTGGCCGATATCTCCAGCGGGCAGGCCGTCGGCATCGGCATCGCCACCCTCGTCATCGGCTGGACCGTGTACGACCTGCTGTGCAGGTCAAAATTGGCGCAGTATGAATTGTGGTTCGGCGTGACGGTGTTCGCGCTGATCGTCGGCGCCGCCTACGTGCTCACGCATTTGCTCAGCGGGCGCGCTGCCTACATCCACGTGGGCGCCATGATTGGCACCATCATGGTGGCCAATGTGCTGATGCTGATCATTCCCGGCCAGCGCAAGATGGTCGAGGCCATGGCGGCCGGCAAGCTGCCCGATCCCAAGCACGGCTTGAAGGCCAAGCAGCGCAGCGTGCATAACAATTATTTTACGTTACCGGTGCTGTTCATCATGATCAGCAACCATTACGCGATGACTTACCGCAACGACCACGCGTGGCTGGTGCTGGCACTGATCATGGCGGCCGGCGTCTTCATCCGCCACTTCTTCAACCTGCGCCACAAGGGAAGAGTCGAGTGGCGCTATCCGGCCATCGGCGTGGCACTGCTGCTGGCCGTGGCTATCGCCATCGCGCCGAAAGCACCGGTGGCCGTGGCGGCCGCGCCGGCGGTGGATCCTGTCGCGCAGTTCAAGAGCGTGCATGCCATCATCGCCCAGCGCTGCGCCACCTGCCATTCGGCCCAGCCCACGCAAGCTGGTTTTGCCACGGCGCCGGCCGGCATGATGCTCGATAATGAAACCCAAATCCGCCAGCACGCGGCGCAAATCTACAAGCAGGCCATTGAATTGAAGGCCATGCCGATCGGGAACCTGACGAATATGACGGAGGCTGAGCGCAGTGAACTTGGCGCCTGGCTGCAACAGACCATGCAAGGAAAAAAATGACTACGCACGCAGAAAAAATCACGGCCTGGATCGACGAGCACTTCGACGAGGAAGTCGCCTTTTTACAGCAGGTGGTGCAGCAGCCGACGGATACGCCGCCCGGCAATAACGCGCCGCATGCGGATCTGGTGGCCCAATTGCTGCAGGCATATGGCTGGCACGCTGAAAAGCACGCTGTGCCTGCCGACCAGGTCGAGGCCTACGGCATGCAGAGCATCACCAATCTGATCGTGCGCCGGCCTTATGGTGCAGGCGGGCCGACCGTGGCCCTGAATGCGCATGGCGACGTGGTGCCGCCCGGCGACAACTGGACGTATCCGCCGTATGGCGGCCAGATCGACGGCGGCTATATCTACGGCCGCGCGACGGCCGTGTCGAAGGGCGATTTCGCCACCTATGTGTTTGCCGCGCGCGCCCTGGAGGCGCTGGGTATCCCACTCAAAGGCCAGCTGGAACTGCATTTTACGTACGACGAGGAATTCGGCGGCTTGCTGGGACCGGGCTGGCTGCTGGAACAGCAGCTGACGAAGCCCGATTTCGTCATCGCCGCCGGTTTCAGCTACGGTATCGTCACGGCGCACAACGCCTGCCTGCAGCTGGAAATCACCGTGCACGGCAAGTCCGGCCACGGCTCCATGCCGGAGACGGGGCACGACGCGCTGCAGGCGGCCAACAAGATACTCAATGCGATCTATGGACAGCTGCCGGAGCTGAAAAAGATCAAATCGAAAGTGGTCGGCATCGACTCGCCCACCATGCTGGTGGGGCGCATCGACGGCGGCACGAATACCAATGTGGTGCCGGGCAAGGTCGTCATGAAGATGGATCGCCGCATGATTCCGGAAGAAGATCCGGTGGCGGTGGAAGCGCAGGTGCGCGCGCTGATCGAGGACGCCGTGCACGGCGAGCCGGGCATCCGCATCGAGATCCGCCGCCTGCTGCTGTCGCACGCGCTGCGCCCCTTGCCCGGTTCCGAGCAGCTGGTCGGCAGTCTGCAAAGGAATGCGCAGGCGATTCTGGGCGAGACGATTCCCGCCGTCGGCACGCCCCTGTATGCGGATGCGCGCCTGTATGGCGAGCGGGGCATCCCCGCCGTGCTGTATGGCGCCGGCCCGCGCACGGTGCCAGAATCGAATGCGAAGAAGGCCGATGAACGCCTGGCATTGGACGACTTGCGCAAGGCCAGCAAGATCGTCGCCCTGACCTTGCTGGACTTCCTGGCGGAGAAATAGGACGGGGCGCTTTGGCTTACAATGGGGCGACCACACCTTATGTGAAGAAGAGCGCCATTGAATACCCGTTTTCTCGAAGCGTTTGTCTGGGCTGCACGGTTGGGCAGTTTTCGCACGGCGGCCGACAAGCTGCACATCACGCAGGCGGCCATTTCCAATCGCATCGCCTCGCTGGAGCAGGATTTCGGCACGCGTTTGTTCGACCGCGACGCGCGTGAAATCCGCCTGACCTTCGCCGGGCGTAACCTGCTCGTGTACGCCGAGCGCATGCTGGAACTGTGCCGCGACATGTACGCAGCCAATTCCTCGCCCGCGCTGATCACGGGCGAAGTGCGCATCGGGGTCATCGAAACCATCGTGCATACCTGGCTGATCCCGTTCCTGCAGCGCGTGCAGGAGCGCTATCCGGGCATCGAAATTCAATTGACGTCGGAATCGACGCGCCGCCTGCACGAACAGCTGCAACAGGGCGAGCTCGATATTGCGCTGCAGACGGACATGCTGACGGGCGACCATATCCGCAGTACGGGCAGCGGCGCCATCGCCATGGGCTGGGCCGGCAGGGCTGCCGACTGGCCCGACACGGGCAAGCCCTTCACGGTGGCGCAACTGGCGCAGCACCCGATCATCACCATGAACCGGGGCTCGCAGCCGCATTCCGCCTTGAAGGCGTTGTGCCAGGATGAGGGCGTGCAGTTGGGCCGCGTCCACTGCGTCAGCTCGATCTCCGCCATCGTGCGCCTGGTCAAAGCGGGTTTCGGCATCGCCGTGCTGCCGCTGGCGCCCCTGCGCGAGGAAATCGAGCAGGGCCACATTGCCCTGATTCCCTGCACCAGCAGCCTTGCGCCGCAGCGCATCGTCATCAGCTACAGTGAAGACCTCACGACGGAAGCGATCCAGTTGGTGGCCATGCTGGCGTGCGAGGAGGCGGCCAGGTTCACTCTGGGACTGGGTGAGGAATATGGCGCCGGTGTTCGGGCGTGACAATTAAATTGCTGTTATAAGTTGCTGCCACCTCGGCGATCCACAAGAAAAACTTATCAGTCGCGTTCAGAATAACCCGTTTGCCAAGTGATGGCGCGCCACCTATTCTGGGTTGGCACACCATCCATAACGCAGAACGGAACCATCATGACGACGTCCCCCACCTTGCCAGGCATCCTGTTTGTCTGGACCAGCGCCGACCCCGAACACGAACGCGATTTCAACCGCTGGTACGACCGCGAACACGTGGAAGAGCGCGTGCGCATTCCCGGCTTTGTCAGCGGTACGCGCTACCAGAGTGTGCGCGGTCCCCGCAAGTACCTGGGCCTGTACCGCACCGATTCGCTGGGCGCCTTCCAGACTACTGACTACTTCAAGGCTTTCGGCCAGCAGACGCCATGGTCGGTGACGAACTTGCAGCGTATGGTCGATCCGATGCGCCGCGTCTGCGCCATCGAGGCGGAAACGGGCATGGGCACGGGCGCCTGGCTGGCCGTGCTGCGCCTGGGCGCGCCCGCCATTGGCCAGGATGCGCAAGCCGTGGCAGGCTTGGCGACGCTGGGAACAAAGCTGTTGCAGATCGACGGCGTCATTGCCACGCGCCTGCTGACACCTGACGCGAAGCTGTCCGGCCCCCTGCCTGCGGAGCAGAAGGAGGGCCGCGTGCTCGATCCGATTTTCCTGATCGACGCCTCGTCGGAAAGCGCCGCCGCGGCGGCCGCCGATGCCGCCAGCGCGGCGCTGGGCCTTGATGGCGCCGAGGCAGCCATCCTGCAACTGTCCTGGCAACTGCGCGAGGCCGACCTGCACGCGGCCTGACATTGCCGCGCGCATCTTGCCGGCACGGATAACACGAGACACGGGCCACGGCGCAGGGCAAAGCATCCTGCGCCGGGCCTGCAATAAAACTGACGAGAGAGGTAGGCAATGAGCACATATACGAACGCTGCGCATCCGGCGGCCCAGGCACCGGGCGAGAAGGCTACGACGGCCAAGACGGGCCGCCTGGCCACGGCCAGCATGGTCGGAACGACCCTGGAATGGTATGACTTCACCGTCTACAACACCATGGCCGCACTGATCTTCAACCACCTGTTCTTTCCCTCGTTCGACCCGCTGACGGGCACCATCCTGGCCTTTTCCACGTATGCCGTCGGCTATATCTCGCGTCCCATCGGCGGCGTGATCTTCGGTCACCTGGGCGACAAGCTGGGACGTCGCTGGGTGCTGGTGGTGACCCTGATGCTGATGGGCGTGACAACGGGCCTGATGGGCCTCTTGCCGACTTATGCGACGGCCGGCATCTGGAGCCCGGTCCTGCTGGTGGCGCTGCGCTTCGTGCAGGGCATCGCGCTCGGCGGCGAATGGGCGGGCGCCGTGCTGATCTCCGTCGAACACGGCGCGCCGGACAAGCGGGGCCGCAACGCTTCGTGGACGCAGGTGGGTCCCTCGTTTGGCACCTTGCTGGCGACCGGCTGCATTGGCCTGATCACCTACCTGCTGCCGCATGAAGCATTCATGGACTGGGGCTGGCGCATGCCATTCATCGCCAGCCTGCTGCTGGTGGCGTTCGGCATGTGGATACGCAGCGGCATCGAGGAAACTCCGCTGTTCAAGGAACTCGATCAGCAGGATGCGAAGGCGGAAGCGCCGATCGGTGACGTGCTGCGCCTCTATTGGCGCCGTTTGCTGATCGCCGGCGGCGTGCGCATCGGCTCGGACGTGCTGTATGCACTGGTGGTGGTGTTCACCCTGACGTACGTGACGACGGTGCTGCACCTGTCGTCGACGCTGGCACTGACCGCCATCATGATCGGCACGGCCTGCAATGCATTGGCGGTGCCCGTGTTTGGCGCGCTGTCGGACAAGATCGGCCGCCGTCCCGTGTATGCGCTGGGCGCCATCCTGGGTCTCGTGTGGGCGTTTGCCTTCTTTACCTTGTTAGACACGGCCAGCCCGGCCGCCATCGTCACGGCCGTCGTCGTGGGCCTGGTCATCCACGCCATCATGTACGGTCCGCAGGCCGCCTTCGTCATCGAGCAGTTCCCTACCAAGGTACGCTATGCGGGGTCTTCGCTGGCCTACACCCTGGCCGGCGTCATCGGCGGCGGTTTCGCGCCGCTCGTCATCGCCAGCCTGTATCGCTCGTACAACAGCACCATGGCCGTCTCGCTGTATGTGGCGGCCGCCTTGCTGATCACCGGCGCCGCCGTCTTTGCGGCCAGAGAAACGGGCCGCGGCCCCCTTGAGGAATAAGAAAATCATGACCACCCATACCTTCAACCTGGCCGGCCACGGCCCCGTCACCTTCGACATCGATCACCTCATCATCGCCGGCTGGACGGGCCGCGACATGGCGATGGTGGAGCACCATATCGCCGAACTGGAAGCCATCGGCGTGGCGCGTCCGAAAAGCGTGCCGACGTTTTACCGGGTCTCTGCGGCCCTGCTCTCCAGCGACGCCGCCATCGAAGTGCCGGGCAGCGATTCGTCCGGCGAGGCGGAATTCGTGCTGTTTTCCACGGCATACGGCCTGCTGGTGGGCATCGGCTCCGATCATACGGACCGCAAGGTGGAAAGCTATGGCGTGACGGTGTCCAAGCAGATGTGCGGCAAGCCCGTAGGCGACACCCTGTGGCGCTATGCCGACGTGGCCGGCCACTGGGACCAGTTGCAGATGCGCTCCTGGCGCGAGCGCGCCGGCGTGCCGGCCCTGTACCAGGATGGTCCCGTGACGCGCATGCTGTCGCCGGAGGACCTGATCTTGCGCTACACGGGGCAGGCGACCCTGCCGGTGGGCAGCGCCATGTTCTGCGGCACGCAGCCCATCATCGGCGAAATGGGCCATGGCGACGCCTTCGAACTGGAGCTGTATGATCCAGCTTTGCAGCGCCGCCTGCAGCACCGCTATGCCGTGCAAACCCTGCCCGTGGAAGGATAAATGCAATGACCAAGACCATCCGTGAACTGGCCGCCGACCTGGCCGCCGGCCGCATCACCAGCGTGGAACTGACGCAACGCATGCTGGCACGCGCCGAGGCGCATCAGGCGCAGGGCGGCCATGCCTATGTCAGCCTTGATGGAGAGCAGGCGCTGGCCGAGGCCCGTGCCAGTGATGCGGCACGCGCCGCAGGCCTGGTGCCTTCGCCACTGGCCGGCGTGCCCATCTCTATCAAGGATCTGTTTGACGTCAGGGGGCAGGTCAGCAGCGCCACCTCGCTGGCGCTGGCTGACGCCCCGCCCGCCGCTGCCGATGCGCTTGCCGTGGCGCGCCTGCGCGCGGCCGGCGCCATCCTGCTGGGCCGCACCAACATGAGCGAATTCGCGTTTTCCGGCCTGGGATTGAATCCCCATTACGGCACGCCGCGCAATCCGCACGACCGCGAACGGGTCGCGGGCGGCTCCACCTCGGGCGGTGCCGTGACGGTGGCGTTGGCGATGGCGGCCGGTGCGCTGGGCACGGACACGGGCGGCTCGATCCGCATCCCGTCCGCCTTTTGCGGCCTGACGGGTTTCAAGCCGACGGCGGCTTCCGTGTCGCTGGCCGGCACGGTGCCTCTGTCGCGCTCCCTCGATTCGGCCGGCCCCATCGCACACAGCGTCGACTGCTGCGCCATGTTGTACGCGGCCTTGTCGGGCAATGACATCGGCGCGCAGGCGCCAGCACTGAAAGGCTTGCGCTTCGGCTTTACCCTTGACTACGTCGGCACGCATGTGGCGCCGCAGGTGCAGCAGGCTTTCGATGCCGCGCTGGACAAACTGCGGCAAGCCGGGGCCCTGGTGGAGCAGTTCGACTTTCCCGAATTGCTGGAGCTACCGACGATCAATGGCGGCGGTGGACTGGTGGCGGCGGAAGCCTGGCACTGGCACAGGGCGCTGCTGGAAGAGAAGGGCGCGCAATACGACCAGCGCGTGGCGGCGCGCATCCGCCGTGGCCAGCAGCAGGGCGCGGCTGACTACATCGACTTGCTCGATGCGCGCGCGCGCCTGATCGCCATCGCGAAGCAGCGTCTGGCGCCATTCGACTCCTGGCTGATGCCCAGCGTGGCGATTCTCGCGCCGGAAGTCGCGCCGCTGGAAGCGGATGACGCCACCTTCTTTGCCACGAATGGCCTGGTGCTGCGCAACGCCAGCGTGATCAACTTCCTCGACGGCTGCGCGCTGTCGCTGCCATGCCATGCAGAGGGTGAGCTGCCCGTGGGCCTGGGCATCTGCGGCCTGGCGGGCGCCGACGATCGGGTACTGCAAATCGGCCGCGCCGTGGAGGCGCTGTTGCGGGGGAGTGAAAAAGAATAGTGCCGTAGTGCAGGAAAATGCCAACTCTGTCATGATGGCTGGTATTAACATGGGAAAGTCGCGCTTCGGGCGCCGGCAAACTTCATACTGTGCACCGATACGACCTGATTAGCTGTCATGACTGCGGCGTGCTGTACCGCAAACGTCCGCTGCGTCCACGCGAAAAGGCGCGCTGCATCCGTTGCCGCTCGGTGCTATACCGGGGCGCGCACGCGCGCGGCGCATCGGCCGAATTGACCAAGGTGGTGGCACTGACCCTGGGCGCCGCCTTTGTCTTCCTGATCGCCCAGTTTTTCCCCATCGTCGAACTCGACGTCAATGGTCTCACTTCCAGCGCCACCTTGCTCGGTTCCATCCGCGTGCTGTGGTCCGAGCAGATGCACATCGTCGCGACGATGGTCTTCCTGTTTACCATCCTCTTTCCCGCCATCGAACTCGGTTCCCTGCTGTATGTGGCTCTGGGCCTGCGCGGCGGCGTCAAGGTACCGGGCTTCAACCGCGTGCTGCGCGCCGTGCAGACGGCGCGCGAGTGGGGCATGACGGAGGTGCTGATGATTGGCATCCTGATCACCGTCGTCAAGATGACCAGCCTGGCCACGGTGCTGCCGCAACCGGGCTTGTTCGCGTTTGGCGCGCTGACCCTGATGCTGGCCATCGTCGTCTCGTTCGACCCCAAGGCCCTGTGGAACCTGGGCGACGACCTGACCCGCCAAGCGCTGCCCGGCATCCGCTACAAGGCCTTCGCACCGGGCGAGAAAGTGTTGCCCTGCCATGCCTGCGGGCTGGTGGCACCGCCCCGGAGCAAGGGCAAGCACCTGGCGTGCGTGCGCTGCGGCACGGCCCTGCACGTGCGCAAACCGGACAGCATCAACCGCACTTGGGCCCTGCTGATCGCCGCCATGATCCTCTACATTCCCGCCAACCTGCTGCCCGTGATGGTGACGCAATCGCTGTTCGGCGCGCAGGACGACACCATCATGAGCGGTGTGGTGCTGTTCTGGACCAGCGGCTCGAAAGGCCTGGCCATCATCATTTTCATCGCCAGCGTGGTCGTGCCGATGCTGAAACTGGGCGTGCTGGCGCTGCTGGCGTTTACGGCGCAGCGGCGCTCGCGGTGGCGGCCGCGCCAGCGCACCATCTTGTACCGCATGGTCGAATTCATCGGCCGCTGGTCCATGCTCGACATCTTTGTCGTCACCCTGACGGTGGCGCTGGTGCGCTTCAAGTCGCTGGCCGTGATCACGGCCGGCCCCGGCGCGCTGGCCTTTGGCGCCGTGGTGGTGCTGACCATGCTGGCGGCGATGCAGTTCGACCCGCGCCTGATCTGGGACCCCGTCGACGACAAGGCGGCCGAGGATGAAAAACGCAGCAGTGCAGCAAATACCGGAAACAATACAGTGATTGGAGAACAGCATGGCTGACAAAGAAACGGGCGACCTTGCCGAAACCGGCGCGCGGCCTCTGCCCGAACCCGATGTGGATCCGGCCAGCCGCTGGCTGCCGTCGCTGGTATGGCTCATTCCGCTGCTGGCCGCGCTGATCGGCGCCGGCCTGGCCGCCAAGTCCATCCTCGACCAGGGACCCACGGTGACGGTCAGCTTCAAGAGCGCCGAAGGACTGGAGCCGGGCAAGACCAAGGTCAAATACAAGGATGTCGATATCGGCCAGGTGCGCGCCATCACTCTGGGCGAGGACTTGAGCAAGGTGCTGGTCACGATCGACATGAGCAAGGAAGCGCGCCGGTTCGCCACCGCCGATTCGCGCTTCTGGGTGGTGCGCCCGCAGATCGGCGCCAGCGGCGTGACGGGCCTGGGCACCTTGCTGTCGGGTGCCTACATCGGCGTCGATACGGGCAAGTCGGAAGCCAAAAAGGAGAATTTCCTCGGCATGGAGAGTCCGCCCGCCGTGGCCGGTGACCAGAAGGGCAAGCTGTACACCCTGCATGCGGACAGTCTCGGCTCCGTCGACGTGGGCTCGCCCCTGTTCTTCCACCGCCTGCGCGTGGGCAAGGTGGTCAGCTTCGCGCTGGACAAGGATGGCAACGGCATCACCATGTCCGTCTTCGTGAATGCGCCGTACGACCAGTTCGTCGGCAAGAATGCGCGCTGGTGGCATGCCAGCGGCGTCGACGTGCGCTTGGATTCCAACGGCTTCAAATTGAATACGCAGTCGCTGGCGGCGATGCTGGTGGGCGGCATTGCCTTCGAGGCGGAAAATGGCCGCAAGCCGGAGGAGCCGGCGCCGGCCAATACCAATTTCCGCCTGGCGGCCGACGAGGCCAGCGCCATGCGCGAACCCGATGGCGAGGCGATCACCACCGTGTTCTATTTCGACCAGTCGCTGCGCGGCTTGCAGCCTGGCGCCACGGTGGACTTCCGCGGGATCGTGCTGGGCGAGGTGCGTTCGGTGGGCATCGAGTTCGATCCTGTGAAGAAGAACTTCCGCATGCCCGTCACCGTCAATCTGTATCCGGCTCGCCTGGGCATGCGCTTCAAGGCCGCTGTCGACGATGAGGAAGGCTCGGCCGGTCACCAGCTGCTCGAACGCATGGTCAGCCGTGGCTTGCGCGCGCAGCTACGCACGGGCAACCTGCTGACCAGCCAGTTGTATATCGCGCTGGACTTCTTCCCGAAAGCGCCGAAGGTGACGCTGGAGTTGAACAAGTATCCGCTGGAAGTGCCGACCGTGCCGAATACCCTCGATGAACTGCAGACGCAGATCGCCAGCATCGCCCGCAAGCTGGACCAGGTGCCGTACGCGGAAATCGGCAGCAACCTGAACGCCACGATCAAGCAAGCCAATACCCTGTTCAAGCAGCTCGATGGCCAGGTGGTGCCGGAGATGCGCGATACCCTGACGGCGGCGAAACAGACCTTCGGTACGGCCGAACAGGTGCTGCAAAAGGATTCGCCGCTGCAGTCGGACGTGCGCCAGGCCTTGCAGCAGTTGACGCAAACCCTGCAATCGCTGAACGCGCTGTCGGACTACCTGGAACGTCATCCCGAGTCCTTGATCCGCGGTAAAAAAGGAGATGAAAAAAAATGATGAAGCCAATTTTTTCCGCGCTGCTGGCGGCCAGCCTGCTGGGCGCCTGCTCCACGCCACGGCCCGAGCATTTCTATACGCTCAGTGGCGGCGCCGACGCGCAGCCGGCCAAACCCGTCAAATACTATGTCGAGGTGCTGGCCGTCAGCGTGCCGCAGCAGGTGAGCCGCAACCAGTTTGTTGTGACGGCGCCATCGGGCCGCATCGAATTGCTGGAGCAGCAGCGCTGGGCGGGGCCGCTGGCCGGCGAGATCGGCCAGGCCCTGTCGACGGCGGTGACGAACGATCTGGGCGCCATCGATGTATTCCGCACGCCGCATCCGGACAACTTGCCCGTGTACCGCATCAGTACCAACGTGCAGCGTTTTGAATCGGTGATGGGACAGTACGCGCTGATCGACGCCGTGTGGAGCGTGCGCCAGCTGGCCAGCAGCAAGGTAGTCACTTGCCGCACGATAGCCAATGAAAAAGTGGGTGCCGGCTACGATGAACTGGTGCTCGGCCATCGCCGCGCCGTGAGCCGCATCGCCGCCGATACGGCGAGCGTGGTGCGCGCTTTTGACAACGGCAACGCCGCCTGTCCGGCCGCCTGAGCCGCTTTCCGCTATCCAGTCCCGGCGGCCGCTGGTAAAATGCGGCCATGGGAATGACCTTGTTCACGCGCCGCTTCGCCGCCTGGATCGCCTGCTTTGCGATCCTGCTGGCGGCGCTCGCGCCATCGATTTCCCAGGCCGTCGCCAACGCCAAGCAGGAGTCCGGCTCCGGCTGGGCCGAAATCTGCTCGGTGGCCGGCATCCGCTTCGTTCAGCTTGTGCAGGCCGATGATGACGGCGCCGCCGACGAAAAATCCGGCGGCAAGGCCATGCAGATGGAGCATTGCGCCTTCTGTTCCACGCATGCGGGTTCCGTCGGCCTGCCGCCGACGAACCCCGTGCTGCCGCTGCCTGTGGCCAGCGGCACGGCCATTTTCCCGGCACTGTACTACCAGTCCCCATCCCCCCTGTTCATCTGGTCCACCGCGCAATCGCGCGCGCCGCCCGCCCTCGTTTAAGTTTTTGCATTTTCAATGTTGGCGCTGTCCACCTTGCGGTGTGACGCGCCGCATCCGCACACTTAAACGAGAATCACATGAACAAGACATTATTGGTGCTGGCCGTCGCCATCACCGTGGCTTACCCCTGCGCGCGGGCGCAGCAAACTGATCAAGCAGACCACGGCATCGACACCGTCGTCGTTTCCGGCTCGCGCGCGCAATCGTGGCTGTCCGAGACGCCGCAGGCCATCGGCGTGGTCAACGCCAAAAACCTGGAACGCGACAAGCCCAAGACCATGGGCGATATCCTCAACCGCATTGCCGGCGTGTACTGGAATGACCTGGGCAACGAGCAGCACAGCATGAGCATCCGCCAGCCCATCGGCACGAATGCCGTCTATCAGTACCTGGAAGACGGCATTCCCATCCGCCCGCTGGGTGTCTTCAACCATAACTCGCTCAACGAGATGAACATGGCGGGCGCCAGCGGCGTGGAAGTGGTGAAGGGCGCCGCATCCTCGCTGTATGGCAGCAATGCCGTCGGTGGCGCCGTCAATTTTCTCACGGCCGGCGCCAGCGCGACGCCGACGGCCAAGGTGGGTGTGCGACGCGATAACGTGGCCGGCTACACCCGCTACGATACGTCCGCCAGCGATACCTGGGCCCCGCTGGGATTGCGCTTTTCCCACTACAGTTCGCGCCGCTCGCGCGACAACTGGCAAGAGTACAGCTATGGCGACAAGGATTCGTTCTCGCTGCGCGCCGACTATGCGCTCAGCCCCACCTCGCAGCTGCGCGCCACCATCGTCCACACGGATCTCGATGCGGCCATGACGGGCAGCCTGTTCGAGAATGATTACCGCAGCAATCCTGGCAAGAGCCTGAACACGTTCACCTACCGCAAGGACAAGACCACGCGCATGAATCTGGCGTGGGAAGGCGCGACGACGGCCAATGGCACGAGCACCGTCACCGTGTTTACGCGCAAGAACGACCATGGGCAGATTCCCGCGTACTCCATCGGCAGCTGCGCGGGCATGCTGTGCAAGGGCGTCATCAACAACAACCACGTCGATTCGCTGGGGCTGGACGTGAAACACCAGCAGGAATTCGCGTGGCTGCGTTCGCGCCTGATTGCCGGCGTGTATGTCGACAAGAGCGACAATCCCTTTGTCAGCGATAACCTGTCCATCGTGCGCGATGCGGCCACGGGCCGCTACCTGCGCTATTCGCTGGCCAATGCGAGCAACCCGCAGGGCGTGCGCGACTACCAGACGGATATCCTCAATACGGCCGTCTTCGCGCAATGGGAATTTACGCCGCTGGCCGGTACGCGCGTGGTGCTGGGCGGGCGCTCGGACGCCATCCGCTACGACTACCATAACAAGCTGGCGCCTGGCGGCAGCGTCAATTACGGTGCGCCCGACGAGTCGCGCAGCTTTTCGCATGTGAGCCCGAAGCTGGGCGCTACCTACGCCATTGGCCATGCGGGCAGCGCGTATGCGAACGTCAGCCAGGGCTTCACGCCGCCCGAGGTGAGCCAACTGTATGGCAAGACGGGCATCGCCGACTTGCAGCCGTCCGTCTACAACAACTATGAACTGGGCTTGCGCTGGGCCTTTTTGCAGGGCCGCTTGAAACTCGACACGGCCCTGTACCGGCTCGACGGGCGCGACACCATCGTCAGCTACACGCTCTCGCCGGGCAACAGCGAAAACCGCAATGCGGGGCGCACGCGCAGCGAAGGCCTGGAGCTGGGCCTGAACTACGACAGCGGCCCGTTCGACGCGCGCTTCGCCACGGCCATCGCGCGCCACCGCTACCTGCGCTACCAGGTGTCGTCCACCCTCGATTACAGCGGCCGCACCATGCCGCAGGCGCCGCGCGACATCACTTCGATCGAGATCGGCTACAAGCCCGTGGCCGGCGCCCGTATCGCGCTCGAAGCCGTGCACCAGGGCCGCTACTGGATGAACAATGCCAACACGGTGGAGTACCAGGGCCACGCCTTGCTGAACCTGCGCGCCAGCTATCAGCTCGCGCGCGGGCTGGAAGCGTGGGCGCAGGTGCGCAACTTGGCAGATAAACGCTATGCCGATTCGGCCAGCAGCAGTTACGCGGGCACGGGCAGCTACGCGGCCAATACGCAGAACCAGTACACGCCCGGCGCGCCGCGCAGCGTGATGCTGGGCCTGGGCTATACCTTCAACGCACTGTGAGGATAGCCATGGACGATCACACCTTTCTTATCGCGCGGCGCAAAAGCCTGTACTGGCGCATCCACTTCTGGGCCGCGCTGATCGCCTCGCCGTTTGCCCTGGTGGCCACCCTGACGGGCATGTTGTATGTGTTCACGCCGCAGATCGAGGCAAGGCTGTACCAGCACCTCGATCATGTGGCGCCGCAGGACTCGATGCTGCCGCTGGACGCCGCCGTGGCGGCAGCGGAGCGGGCCGCGCCGCGCGGCTGGACGGTGCAGCACGTGGTGCCGCCGTTTCAACCGGATGACGCGGTGCAGGTGGCTTTTGCGCCGCCCGGCGGCGCGCAGGATGAACATGCGGGCCATGGCGGACATGCCGCGCCGGCCATGCCGAAGTTTGGCCTGCCCGCGCAAGCCATCATCGTGTATGTGAATCCGTATGACGCGCGCGTGCTGGGCAGCCTGGCCAGCAGCGAGCGCTTTGGCAACTGGGCGAAAAAGCTGCATTCGCGCCTGCTGCAGAATGATGGCTGGCGCTGGATGATCGAGCTGGCGGCCAGCTGGCTGATGGTGATGCTGGTGACGGGTGTGGCCCTGTGGTGGCCGCGCGGCGCGCAATCGGGCTTGCCGAAGCGGGGCGCGCGGGGCCGCAATGGCTGGCGCCAGTGGCATGCTTTTCTTGGCGTGGCGCTCGGCATCGTCAGCGCCGTGATCCTGACGACAGGGCTGACGTGGAGCCAGCAGGCGGGCGGGCGCATCCGCGCGCTGCGCGACGTCAGCGGCCAGGCGCCGCCGCCCGTGCCGCGCGGTCTGCATTCGACCGAGGCGGGCGCGCCGCTCGACTGGCAGGATGCGTGGCAAGTGGCGCGCAGTCATGCGCCCGCCATCGCCGTGCAATTGACGGCGCCGGCCAGCCAGGACGATGTGTGGCGCGCCACCATGGCCGACCGCAGCCAGCCCACCTTGCGCTTCGACCTGCAATTCGATGCCTACAGCGGCAAGCCTTTGTACTATGCAGGGTGGGAGGCGCAGACGGCGTTCGGCAAGGCGACGGCCATCGGCATTCCATTCCACCGCGGCGAATTCGGCTGGTGGAACCAGGCCTTGCTGCTGCTGTTCGGCGCCAGCGTGCTGTTCTCGCTGGTGTCGGGCTGGTTGATGTTTTTCAAGCGGCGCTTGCCTGGCTCGCTGGGCTTGCCCAGGCTGCTACCTGGCGCCTGGACCTCGCCTTCTGCGCTGGCCTGGCTGGTGGCGGCCGGCATGTGCGCGCTGATGCCGCTGCTGCTCGTCTCCGGCGGCATGCTGATGCTGCTCGAGCTGATCCTGGTGCGGCACGGCCGCTGGCGCCGGGCGGCAAGATGACGGGGCACATGGCAAATCGCTTGCTGGGCTAGAATGAAAGGGCGCGGCCAGGCTCGTTGCCATGGGCCGCCCCTTTGCATAGGCTGAACCATGGTATTCATCGACTTTCCCGCTTTGTCCGCACTGGCCGCCGCGTCGGCGCTGGTGACAAAAAAATGCAGCTGCTGCGCCGTCCCGCTGGACGCCTGGCAGCGCCTTCCCACTTCGCTGGAGCTGGACCGCTTTGAAGAAGTCGGCACCCTGCGCGAAGACCCGTACGAGGAACCGACGTTTGCCGAGTACCACCCGCACGGCACGCGCTACGACAGTGCGGATGCACCCATCGCCCCGCGCTACTATCCCGCCAATCTGAGCCAGGTGGCCCGCTGCCTGAACTGCGGCCGTTACTACCTGCGCTACAACGAGGCGGGCGGCTATTTCACGGAACTGCGCATTCGCGCGCTGCGCCCGACATTGCTGGCCGACGCGGCGTAGTCACTGCTACAGGCTTTCCTTGACGTGCGCGATGCCGTGTTCATCGTAGATCGAGTATACGGCGGCGAGGAGGTTTTCCAGTTCCGGCGAGCGGTCCATATGCCGCATGCTGAATAAAATGGGCGAGAACGCATGCTTGTCGTCCAGCTTGCGGTACACGACGTTCCGGTGGTGCATGGCTTGCACGCTTTCCGGCACGATGGAAATACCCTGGCCGGCCGCCACCAGTCCCATGGAAATCTGCAGCTCGCGCACTTCCGTGACGGGGCCTGGCGTGACATTGCCTTCGCTGAACATGGCCAGCACCTGGTCGGCAAAGCTGGGACGGGGTGCTTTCGGATACACGAGCAGGGTTTCGTGCACCAGGTCAGTCAGGCGCAATCCGCCTTCCCCCCTGGCCAGCCGGTGGCCGGGCGGCAGCGCCACCACCAGGCGCTCTTCGCGCAGCAGGATGCGGCGGATACTGGGATCTTCGCTTTTCAATCGTCCGAATCCCACGTCGATGCGGCCTTCCTTCAGGGCCTTCAACTGCTGCACCGTCGTCATTTCATGCAGGCTCACGTCGACTTCGGGATGGCGCTCGCAAAAGCGGTGCACGATGTCGGGCAATTCCCCATACAGGGTCGAGGCGACGAAGCCGATCGACAGCGTGCGTTCCAGCTTGCCCACGCGCTGCGTCATCGCCTGCAGGTCGCGTACCTGATCGAGCAGGGGCCGCGCATGGGCGAGGAAAAACTCGCCCGCTTCCGTCAGCCGCAAGGGCCGTGACCCCTTTTCGATCAGCACCACGCCCAGGATTTCTTCCAGCTGCTGCATCTGTCGGCTCAGCGGCGGCTGCGCGATGTGCAGGCGCGCGGCGGCCCGCGTGAAGTTCCTTTCCTCCGCGACCGCAACGAAGTAGCGCAAGTGCCGTAATTCCATCTTCATACCTTTCAGGTATAGGTTTGATACCAACTCGGTGTTGGACGTGGGGAGATTCGGGGAATATCGTGTAACCACTCCACAGAATTATACGGAATAAATATGATTCAAAATATCGAGACCTACCTGGTCGATGTGCCAACCATTCGCCCGCACCGCATGTCCGTCGCGACCATGAATACGCAAACCCTGGTGCTGGTGCGGCTGCGCTGCGCCGATGGCATCACGGGCTGGGGCGAAGCGACCACCATCGGCGGCTTGGGCTACGGCGGCGAAAGCCCGGAAAGCATCAAGACGAATATCGACACCTATATCGCGCCGCTGCTGGTCGGCATGGAAGCGAGCGAAGTGGCCAAGGCCATGGCCAGGGTGCGCAAGCTCATCCAGGGCAACCGCTTCGCCAAGTGCGCGATCGAAACGGCCCTGCTGGACGCCCAGGCGCGCCGCCTGAATGTGCCGCTGTCGGAATTGCTGGGCGGCCGCGTGCGCGATGCGCTGCCCGTGGCCTGGGTGCTGGCCAGCGGCGACACGGCGCGCGATATCGCCGAAGGGGAAAAAATGCTGGAACTGCGCCGTCACCGCATCTTCAAGCTGAAGATCGGCTTGCGCGACGTGATGGATGACGTGGCCCACGTACTGGAGATCAAGCGGGCGCTGGGCGAACGGGCCAGCGTGCGCGTTGACGTCAACCAGGCCTGGAGCGAGACGGACGCCGTGCGCGGCATCGCCGCGCTGGAAGCGGGCGGCATCGACTTGATCGAACAACCGGTCAAGGCGGGCAACCGCGCCGCGCTGGCGCGCCTGAAGCAGCGCTTCGACGTGGCCATCATGGCTGACGAAGCCTTGCATGGTCCCGCCGATGCGCTGGCGCTGGCCCAGGCCGACGCGGCCGACGTGTTTGCGGTGAAAATCACCCAGTCGGGTGGCTTGCTGCCCGCGCTGGAAGTGGCCACCGTGGCGCGCCTGGCCGGCGTCGGCCTGTACGGCGGCACTATGCTCGAAGGCGGCGTCGGCACGGCCGCCACGGCCCACGTCTGCTCCACGTTTGCCGAACTGGCCTGGGGTACGGAACTGTTCGGGCCACTGCTGCTGACGCAGGAAGTCTTGCGCGAGCCGCTCGTGTACCGCGACTTCATGCTGCAGGTGCCGACGGGTCCGGGCCTGGGCGTCGAGATCGATACCGACAAGCTGCGTTCCATGCAGCGTCAATAAGGGAGAAACCATGTTATTCCATGTACGCATGAACGTAAGCCTGCCATTGAGCATGCCCACCGAGCAGGCGGCGCAGCTCAAGCAGACGGAAAAGGAACTGGCGCAGCGCCTGCAGCACGAGGGCAAGTGGCGCCACCTGTGGCGCATCGCCGGCCAGTACGCCAACATCAGCGTTTTCGATGTGGACAGCGTGGACGAGTTGCACAACTTGCTCACCTCCCTGCCTTTGTTCCCCTACATGCAGATCGACGTGATGCCGCTGTGCCGCCATCCTTCGTCCGTGCGCGACGACGATTCCTGAGGAGACATCTAATGATAGGCAACGACATTGTCGGGAAAACGTGCGCGGTGGATGGTATCGGCCTGCATTACCGCACGGATGGCGAGCGCCGCAAGCCTTGCCTGGTCCTGTCGAATTCCCTTGGCACGGACCTGTCCATGTGGGATGCGCAGGCGGCCGCGCTGGCCGGCGACTTTTTTGTCGTGCGCTACGACACGCGCGGCCATGGCCAGTCGGCGAGCGGCGGCGCGCCGTTCGGCATCGAGCGGTTGGGGCTGGACGTGGTGGCGCTGCTCGACCACCTCGATATCGAACGCGCTGCATTCTGCGGCATTTCCATGGGCGGCTTGACGGGCCAGTGGCTGGGCGTTCACCAGCCGCGACGTTTGACGCAGCTCGTGCTGGCGAATACGGCGGCGCGCATCGGCGGCGCCGCGCCATGGCAGTTGCGGGCGGAGCAAGTGCGCCGCGACGGCATGGCCGCGGTGGCCGATAGCGCCGCCGCGCGCTGGTTCACGCCGCAGTTTATCGCGCGTGAAGCGGACACGGTGGCGCGCCTGGTCGGCACCTTGCGCGGCCAGGATGCGGGCGGCTACGCGGCCTGCTGCGACGTGCTGGCCCAGGCGGACTTGCACGCTGGCGTCGGCACGATCACCGTGCCGACCCTGATCATCGCGGGCGAACACGATCCCGTGACCACCATCGACGACGCGCGCTGGCTGCAGCAGCAGATCGCGGGCGCCCGCCTGGCAAGCCTGCCCGCCTCGCATATTTCGAACATCGAGGCGGCAGACCTGTTTACAGCGCAGTTGCGGAATTTTTTAGTGTGAGGCTTGCTGTACCGTATCGGTACGGCAGGAATGTAGTTTTTCCTGAGCACCGCTGCCGGCAAGACCGGCATGCGGCAGGGGAAGCTTTCTTGAAAAATAATAATAAGAAAAGCAGACTTGGAGTAGACGGATGGAAAACAGATTGATCATTATCGCCGCGGTCACGGTGGGCTATTTCGCCCTCATGTCGTACATTACCTATAGCGTGCGCAAGCATGCCAACAGCGCCGAGGGCATGACGGCGGGCGGGCGCAACTATCCCGCCTACCTGATCGGCGCGCTGCTGCTGTCGGAATTCATCGGCAGCTCCGTCAGCATCGGCACGGCCCAGAAGGGTTATGAACTGGGCATTTCCGCCGCCTGGAATCTGGTGGCGCTGTCGCTGGGCTTCTTGCTGCTGGCCATCGTGCTGGTGAAAAAATACAAGGAAAGCGGGCAGTCGACGATTTCCGGCATCCTTGCGCAAACCTACGGCGAACCCGTGCGCTATGCGGCCTCCATCCTCACCATCGTTGCGCTGAGCATCGTTGCCGTGGCCCTGTACGCGAGTGGCGGCGCCGTGCTGGCAGCCGTGCTGCATATCAACAAGACGGTGGCCATCTTGCTGGTGGGCGCCATCACCGTGATCTATGTCAGCCTGGGCGGCATGCGCTCGGTGGTGTACACCAATTTCGCCCACTCCATCGTCAAGTATCTGGGCGTGATCCTGGCGCTGGCGTATGCGCTGGAAGCGACAGGCGGCATCGGCGCACTGCAGGCGCAACTGCCGGCCAAGATGTTCAACTGGGTCGAGATCGGCTGGGGCCAGATCATCGCCTGGATGATCGGCGGCATCGGTTCCATCTTCGCCACGCAATACGTGATCCAGGCCCTGGTCAGCACGGACAATCCGGCCGTGGCCAAGCGCGCCTGCTATTACGTGTCGTCGCTGATGATCCCGTTCGGCCTGATGGCGGCCCTGATCGGCATGTGCAGCGCCGTGCTGTATCCGGGCATGAAGTCGATCGATGCCTTCCCGACCCTGATCGCCCACATGCCGGCATTTTCCGCCAGCATCATGATCGTCGGCCTGGCCGGCGCCCTGTTCGGCGGCATTTCCGCCACCACCCTGGCATCGGCCACCCTGGCCATGAAGGATTTTTACGATCCCTGGTACAACAAGGCGAAGAATGACGCGAAATCGCTGATGTTCCTGCGCATCGCCATCGTCGTGGCGGGATTGCTGCCGCTGGTGCTGGCGCTGTATGCGGAAAAATTGCTGATGATCGCCTTCCTCGGCAAGGCCCTGCGCGCCACCCTGGCCGTGCTGGTGCTGATGGCTTTTTATGCGCCGAAATTCGGCACGCCGCGCGGTGCCTTTGTCGGCGTGATCGTCTCCGTGATCGCCACCATCGGCTGGTTCCTGGCAGGTAATCCGTACGGGGTGGACAGTTCTTATCTGGCACTGGCCGGTCCGCTGCTGACCATGGGCATCAGCCATGTGTTCAAGCCGGCGCAGCCGGTGGGTACCGCGCCGGCCGTGAAATAGACTCAGGCGGGAGCCGCCTTCAGCCAGCGCATCAGGCGCGGCTGGAGGTAGGGCAGGAACACGAGGAAACACAGTCCAACGCACAGGTTGAAAATCAGGTGCGCGGCCGCCACGGCTGTGCCGGCCAGCGGCAGCAAGGCGTTCGACAGGGCGGGAATGAAGGGGAAGAAGGCCAACGCGCCGGCCAGGTTGAACAGGAAGTTGGCCTTGGCCGTGGCTTGCGCGTTGGCGCTCATCTGCAGGCTTGACAGCAGCGCCGTCGAGGTAGAGCCGACATTCGCGCCCACGACGATGGCGATGGCCGCTTCGGCCGGGATCAGCTGGTGCTGCGTCAGCACGATGGCCAGGCCGGTGGATACGCTGCTCGATTGCACCAGCGCCGTAAATAGCGCGCCCATCAGCAAGGCGATCCACGGTTCGCGCGCCTGCGCCAGGGTATCGACAAACCACGGTTGCGCCTGCAGCGGCTTGAGTTCGCTCGAGATCAGGTCCAGGGCGAAGAAGATCAAGCCAAAGTAAAACGCCGCCTTGCCCAGCGCCTGTATCTTGCTGGGCAGGCTGGAGACGAGGGCGCCGGCAATGATGAACAGCGGGCCGATGCCCGTCAGCTTCATCGACACCAGCCAGGCCGTGGCCGTCGTGCCGACATTCGCACCCAAGAGGATTGCCAAACTGCCCGCAAAGCTGATCACTTGTGCATCGACGAGGGCGATGGCCAGCGCCGTCGTGGCGCTGCTCGACTGCACCAGCGCCGTGGCGATGGCGCCGACGAGAAAGCCGTACCAGCGGTTGGTGGTGACTCGCGCCAGCCAGGCTTGCATGCCGGCGCCGCCCATCGCTTGCAGTTCACGGCTGAAAGCTTGCAAGCTGTACAAAAACAGCACCACGGCCGAGACCGCAGCGATCAATACCTGGAAATGATTCATGGAGCGGTGCGAGTGAGCGTCGGCGAAGACGCGATCATACCAGCCCTGTCAGGTAGTAAATACCGATCACTAAAAACACGGCCACCGTCTTGATGACGGTGATGCCGAAAATGTCGCGGTAGGACTGGCGGTGCGTGAGGCCTGTGACGGCCAGCAGGGTGATCACGGCGCCATTGTGCGGCAAGGTATCCATGCCGCCGCTGGCCATGGCCACCACGCGGTGCATCACTTCCAGCGGGATGTGCGCCTGCTGCGCGGCCTGGATAAAACTGTCTGACATGGCCGCCAGCGCGATGCTCATGCCGCCCGAGGCCGATCCCGTGATGCCGGCCAGGGTCGTCACGGACACGGCCGCGTTGACGAGCGGATCGGGCACGCTGCGCAAGGTGTTGCTGACGGCAAGGAAGCCGGGCAGGGCCGCGATGACGCCGCCAAAGCCATATTCGGACGCCGTATTCATGGCCGCCAGCAAGGCGCCGCCCACGGCCGCCTTGGTGCCTTCGGCAAAGGCGGCGCGGATGCGCCCGAAGGCCGTCGCGCAGACGAGCAAGATACCCAGCAGCAAGGCGCCTTCCACGGCCCAGATGCCTGTCACTGAGGCGATCGACGTCGACACGGGCGCGTGCAGTCCTGGCAACGCCTCGGCGGTGAGCATATAGCTGTCGCCATACCAGTGCGGGATCAGCTTGGTCAGCGCAAAGTTGGCCACGCCGACCAGCACCAGAGGCGCTACCGACAGCAGCGGATGGGGCAAGTCGCCCTCGTCGGCTGTGGCCTTGTCGGCCTCGGCCCCATAGCCCTCGCCCGTCGCCATGACGGAACGCCGGCGCCATTCGAGGAAAGCCAGTCCCATGATCACCGTCAGCACGGCGCCGATAGTGCCCAGCCACGGCGCGGCCCAGCCGGTCGTATTGAAAAAGGTGGTGGGGATGATGTTCTGGATTTGCGGCGTGCCGGGCAAGGTATCCATGGTGAAGGAAAACGCGCCCAGGGCGATGGCGCCCGGCATCAGCCGCTTGGGGATATTGCTCTGGCGGTACAGTTCAGCCGCAAACGGGTACACGGCAAACACCACCACGAACAGCGACACGCCGCCGTAAGTCAGGGCTGCGCACACGGCAACGATGACGGCATTCGCGCGCGCACTGCCGATATAGCGGATGGCGGCCACGACGATGGACTGGGAAAAGCCGGACAGCTCAATCAGCTTGCCGAACACGGCGCCCAGCAAAAAGACGGGGAAATACAGCTTGATAAAGCCGACCATCTTTTCCATGAAGATGCCGCTGAAGACAGCCGGCACGGCGGACGGATCGGTAAGCAGCACGGCGCCCAGTGCAGCGACAGGCGCAAACAGGATCACGCTGTAGCCGCGGTAGGCGGCCAGCATGAGGAAGGCCAGTGCGGCCAGAACTATCAGGAAAGACATCGGTCAAGCCCTTGCGCGAGAAGTGACTAGGAAATTAATGATGTAATTAATATCATATTTCCTGGCGGCACGCCAACGCGCAGGTCAAGGTGCAAGCAGTTCAAGCCGGCCCAGTGAGGGAAAAAGGCTGGTCGGGGTGAGAGGATTCGAACCTCCGGCCTCTGCGTCCCGAACGCAGCGCTCTACCAGGCTGAGCCACACCCCGCTCCTTCATTACAGCAGATGGCGGAGCGGCTTTCAAGCGGCTGTATCAAGCCTGTTCGTTGCAAGCCTGCTTATTTCTTTTCCTGCTGGGCTTTCTTGATCTCCGCCTCGCTCACTTTCTTGGCGGGCGCATTTGTTGCCGGCGAAGTCGGGGCTTTGCGGGTGGCGTTGGCTTGCGCCATGACGGCGGCGCAGTCCGTGTCGGGGGCTTTGTCGACGTTGACCAGCGGCAGCAGGGCGGCCAGCGGCGTGACGACGGTGGCCAGGGCCACGGCGGCGCCGGCTTTCAGGGCCAGCGGGCCTTTTTGCGGGCCAACGTCCGGGTTCTTGAACGTGCCTTTCGCGTACAGCGGCGTGCGCAAGGTGATGATGCGGGCACCCTTGGTACGGGGGCGCACGTCCAGGTCCAGGGTTTCGTGGGCCAGGTTGACGTTGCCCGTGACATTGACCACGGCCGTGTCCGTGTCGAGCACGAAGCGGCGCACGTTGGCCTGGCCATTCGTGACGGCGAAGTCGCTGGCCAGGCAATTCAGGTGGACTTGCTTGTCGCCAAAGATTTTCACGAAGACGGCGTTGGCCAGGTTCAAGCCCGCCAGTTCCAGCATGAATTGGCTGACGGAGCCTTCGCTGACGGTGGCCGCCAGTTCGCCATTCGCGCTGGCCAGCATGGCCGAGACGGAATTGCCGTGGCCCGTCAGTGCCGCGTCGCCATACACTTCACCGAAACTCGCTTGCATCGATTGCAGCTTGGGAAACAGTTCGCGTATCTTGAGGTGGCGCGCCGCTACCTTGGCTTGCGCGGCGATGGTCTTTTGGCGGCCGTCGAGCGTGATGTTCGAGGTGATGTCGCCGCCGGCCATGCCGAAGTTGAGCGGCGTCAAACTCAGCACCTTGTCTTTCATGTGGATGTTGGCGACGATGTCGTTGAGCGGGATATCGTGCGTGCGCACCAGTTTTTTGCCCGTGAATTTGACGTCGGCATCGAGCGCATTCCATTTGGCCGTGTTGAACTGTTCCACGGGCAAGGCTTTGTTGTCCGGTTGCACGGGCGCCTTGCCGCGCGCCTGTTTTTGGGCATTGCTGTCGGCGCCGATGGTGGGACCCAGGTCTTCCAGGCGCAATTGCTGCGACGTCACTTCGCCGCGCAGCAGGGGACGCGGCTGGCGCGGCAGGTATTGCAGGGTGCCGCCCAGGTCGCTCTGGCCCACCGTGCCCTTGAAGTTTTGATAGATCCAGTTCCAGGTGGCGCCGTCTTTCTTGCCCAGCAGGCGACCCTTTGTGGCGTAGTCCGGCGTTTCCGGCAGCAGCACGCCCGTCAGCGGATACAGATCCGCCATGCTGGCGCCGGCCAGGCTCAGCTGCAAATCGATGCCCGACAGCGAGCGCGGGTCCGTCAGGGTGCCATCGATACTGGCCTTGTTCTTGCCCAGCACGGCATGCGCCTGCACGGGATACACGGTGTTGTTATCAGTCAATGTCAGCACGGCGCCCGCCTTGCCGCCACCCGTCACGGGCGCCTTGCGGTAGGTGCCGCCCAGGGTGAAGGCGATGCCGTATTTCTGCACGGGCGCATTGCCTGGTGCATCGCCCGGCGTGGCGTCGGGTGCCGTCGAGCTGACCTTGGCGTGCATGTCCAGCGCGATGCCCTCGTCGAGGTAGCGGATGACGCCGTCACCGAAGGCCATGCGCTGGATTTCCACGTCCCATGCCGAAGGGCCATTGTCCTTCAAGGTCCAGCTATTGCTGCCATCGGCGCGCCGCTGCAAGGCAATGTTGGGAGAGGCTAGGGCCAGATCCGTCAGCACCAGCCTGTGCTGCAGCAGGGGCAGCGGATGGATGGCCACGTCGATGCGTTTCGCGCTGGCCAGTTGCGGGCCGGCCGTCGCCCACTCAGGGTTGCTCATGTGCACGTCCTGCGCGCTGATGATGGGGCGCGGCACGTAGCGGCGCCAGCCCGGCTCCGTTTTCAACCCTTGCTTCCATTTCACCTGTAAATCGCCGCCGATGACGAAGGTACGGCCCGTGCTTTCCGACACCTTTTCGTTGATGTAGGGGCGGGCGCGGTTCCAGTCGAAGGTCAGCACCAAGATGACCACAATGGCGACCAGGGCCAGCAGGGCGGCCAGGCTCCAGCCGAGGATTTTCAGGGGTGTCGAGCGTGTCATGGGAATGCCAATCGCAGTGATTTTTTCATCAAGGTAGACCGATTGATCATGACAGTCGGTGCGCTAGGTTACGTAAGATGGGTAGCCAAGACGTGTCGCTTGAAATGATTCAATAATTCGACTATTATTGAAATATGGAAAATACACAGACAATAGCGAGCGGGGCGGCGCCGCTGACGAATGTTGCCGCCATCGCGGCCCTGGCTGCGCTGGCACAGGAATCGCGGCTGGCCGTGTTCCGCCTGCTGGTGCAAGCGGGGCCGCAAGGCATGGCCGCGACGAAAATTGCCGAAGCGCTGGCGATTGCGCCTTCGTCCCTGTCGTTTCACTTGAAAGAACTGGCGCACGCCAATCTGGTGACGGCAAGCAAGGCGGGCCGTTCCATCATCTATGCGGCCAACTATGCGGGCATGAACGGCTTGCTGGCTTTCTTGACCGAGAACTGCTGCGCTGGCGCACCTTGCTGCGTCACTGAATCTACTTTACCGAAGGACATCACGACATGACGATCACGATTTACCACAACACGGCGTGCGGCACCTCGCGCAATACCCTGGCCCTGATCCGCAACACGGGTGTCGAACCCGTCATCATCGATTACGTCAAGCATCCGCCATCGCGCGAGGAACTGGTCGACCTGATCCAGCGTGCGGGCCTGTCCGTGCGCGCGGTGATGCGCGACAAGGGCGCCCTGTACGACGAGCTGGGCTTGGCCAATCCGGATTTGCCGGACGCAACCCTGCTCGACGCCATGCAAGCCCATCCTATCTTGATCAACCGCCCCATCGTCGTCACGGAACTGGGCGTGCGCCTGTGCCGGCCATCGGAAAAAGTGCTGGAGATCCTGCCGCTGCCGCAGCAAGGCGCGTTTGCCAAGGAAGACGGCCAGGCCGTGGTCGGCGCCGACGGCAAGCCGGTGGCATAAATGGAAGAGTTGCCGAATATCAGTGCCGCCCACCTGGACGTGCCCAGCCTGGATAAATTGGCGCCGGTCAATGTGTCCACGCATGCACCGCGTATCCTGTTGCTGTACGGTTCCTTGCGCGAGCGTTCGTACAGCAAGTTGCTGACCCTGGAAGCGGAGCGCATCCTGCGCCACTTTGGCGCCGACACGCGGGTGTTCGACCCGCATGGCTTGCCCATGGTCGACAGTGTGTCGCCCGAGCATCCGAAGGTGCAGGAGTTGCGTGAACTGTCGCTGTGGTCGGAAGGGCAAGTGTGGTGCAGCCCCGAGCGGCATGGCGCTGTCACGGGCGTGTTTAAATCGCAGATCGACTGGCTGCCGCTGGAAACGGGCAGCGTGCGGCCCACGCAGGGGCGGACCCTTGCCGTGATGCAAGTATCGGGCGGCTCGCAATCGTTCAATGCCGTCAATGGCTTGCGCGTGCTGGGACGCTGGATGCGCATGGTAACGATTCCGAACCAGTCTTCGGTGGCCAAGGCGTATCAGGAATTCGACGATGACGGCCGCATGAAGCCGTCGCCGTATTACGCGCGCCTGGTCGACGTGATGGAAGAGCTGTATAAATTCACCCTGCTGGTGCGCGACCGCCGCGAGTATCTGGGCAGCCGCTACAGCGAACGGCTGGAAGCGGCGCCGGCCATCGTGCAGGAGTTGGCGGGCGCGGCGATGGAGCATGAGCGCAAGTAGCAAAGCAATAAAAAAACGGCGCCATTGGCGCCGTTGTCTTCGCTCTAACCTAAACGCGATCAGTGATTGCGGTCCACGGCAAACGAGCACAGTTGCAGCATGGATTGCTTGTAGACGCTGTCCGGCCAGCCGGCGATGGCATCGCCGGCGCGCTGGCCGGCGATTTCCGCCTGCTTGCGCGTGTAGTCGAGGGCGCCACTATTGGTGATGGCGGCCAGGATGGCGTCGAAATGTTGTTCGTCGCCTTGCTCGATGCAGCTGCGCACCAGTTCGCGTTGCTCCGGCGTACCGTTTTCCATCAGCCAGATCAGCGGCATGGTCGGTTTGCCTTCGCGCAAGTCGTCGCCCACGTTCTTGCCGATTTCGGCGGCGTCGCCTGCATAGTCGAGCACGTCGTCGATCAGCTGGAAGGCCGTGCCCAGCGAGCGGCCGTATTCGGCAGCCGCTTCGATGTCGTCTTCGCTGGCGCCGGCGATCAGGGCGCCCAGTTGCGCCGACGCTTCGAACAGCTTGGCCGTTTTCGAGCGGATGACGTTCAGGTAGCTCTCTTGCGTCACGTCCGGATCGTGCATGTTCAGCAACTGCAGCACTTCGCCTTCGGCGATCACGTTGGTGGCGTCGGAGAGGATTTGCATGACGCGCATATTATTCAGCGACACCATCAGCTGGAACGAGCGCGAGTGCAGGAAGTCGCCCACCAGCACGGAGGCGGCATTGCCGAACAGGGCGTTGGCCGTCTGGCGTCCGCGGCGCATCGACGATTCATCGACGACGTCGTCGTGCAGCAGGGTGGCCGTGTGGATGAATTCGACCACGGCGGCCAGTTCATGGTGCGCCGTGCCGCGATAGGCGTGGGCATTGGCCACCAGCAAGATCAGCACGGGACGGATGCGTTTGCCGCCTGCGCTGATGATGTATTCAGCGATCTGGTTGATCAGAATCACATCGGAGTGCAACTTTTGGCGGATCACCGTATTGACTGCGTCCATATCGGCGGCAATCGTTTGCACGATGGTGTTTTGGTTAACGTGTTTGTTAGCGTCAGACAAGGCGAACCTGCATTAGATTGTGGGTGCCGCGATTATACGACAAGGCTTGCGCGTGCGTGACGTTTGCCTATGACTGTAGAGCAATTGATTGATCTTGTTGGCACTGGCGCGCGTTTTGCTGTCTGCCCGGCGCAAGCCTGACATGATGGTCAGGTTGTCGACATACCACGATCGTCAAGCTTTGTGAATACTTTTTGACGCAATTTATCAGTCCGTGTATAATCGCTGGTTCCCCCTGTTGTGCATGGCTTGCTTTTCATGGCAGTGGGACAAATTCTTTCAACATTTGATGAGGTTTCAAATCATGTACGCGGTCATAAAAACCGGTGGCAAACAATACAAAGTTGTCGCTGGCGAAAAACTTAAAGTAGAACAGATACCGGCAGACATTGGTTCCGAAATCACCATCGATCAAGTTCTCGCAGTAGGCGCGGGCGATAGCATCAAGTTTGGTGCTCCATTGGTCGAAGGTGCAACGGTACTGGTTACGGTTGTGGCGCATGGTCGCCATGATAAGGTCAAAATTTTCAAGATGCGTCGTCGTAAGCACTACCAAAAGCATCAAGGCCATCGCCAGAATTTTACCGAAATCCAAATCGTTTCGATCAACGGCTAATCGCCGCTGTTTGAATTAATCAGCTATCAAGGAGTCTTAAATGGCACATAAAAAAGGCGGCGGCACAACGCGAAACGGCCGTGATTCAGAATCAAAACGTCTGGGCGTTAAAGTCTACGGCGGCCAAGCTATCAATGCTGGCGGCATCATCATTCGTCAACGCGGCACGCCAGTGCGCGCCGGCGAAGGCGTAGGCATGGGCAAGGACCACACGTTGTTCGCGCTGATCGCGGGCAAAGTGAAGTTCGTTGTCAAAGGTGCTGGCTCGAAGCAATTCGTGACCGTTGTACCTAACGCAGCAGTACCAGCGTAATTCATCGCGGGGCGCCAGTTCGCTCCGCAATGATCGCATGATGTAAGGCGCAAGCCTTCAATCGAAAGGCTCTGCCCAAGGTAGAGCCTTTTTAGTTTTATGGCGGCAAAATTATGAAGTTTATCGACGAAGCAAAAATCGAAGTCATCGCGGGCGATGGCGGCAACGGCTGCGCCTCTTTCTGCCGTGAAAAATTCCGGCCTTTTGGCGGTCCCGATGGCGGCGATGGCGGCAAGGGCGGCACCATTTGGGCAGTCGCCGACCGCAATATCAACACGCTCGTCGATTTCCGCTTCTCCAAAATGCACAAGGCTCGCAATGGCGAGCCTGGCCGTGGCGCAGATTGCTATGGCAAGGGCGCCGATGATATCCACCTGCGCATGCCGGTTGGCACCTTGATCATCGACAACGCGAGCGGCGAAATCCTGGCTGATCTGACCGAGCACGGCCAGATCGAAATGCTGGCCAAGGGCGGCGAAGGCGGCTGGGGCAATATCCACTTCAAGTCCTCGACCAACCGCGCACCACGCCAAAAGGGCGAGGGCAAGGAAGGCGAACGCCGCGAACTGCGCCTGGAATTGAAAGTCCTGGCCGATGTTGGCCTGCTTGGCATGCCGAACGCCGGCAAGTCGACCTTCATTTCGGCCGTCTCGAATGCGCGTCCGAAAATTGCCGATTATCCATTTACTACCCTGCACCCGAACCTGGGCGTGGTGCGCGTATCGCACGAGAAAAGCTTTGTGATCGCCGATATTCCCGGCTTGATCGAAGGCGCTTCCGAAGGCGCGGGCCTGGGCCATCAATTCCTGCGCCACTTGCAGCGCACGGGTCTGCTGTTGCACATCGTCGACCTGGCGCCGTTTGAAACCAACGTCGATCCTGTCAAGGAAGCCAAGGCGCTGGTCAAGGAATTGAAGAAGTACGACGAGTCGCTGGTCGACAAGCCGCGCTGGCTGGTGTTGAACAAGCTCGACATGGTGCCGGAAGAAGAGCGCAAGAAGATCGTCAAGGACTTCCTCAAGCGTTTTGCCTGGAAAGGTCCCGTCTTCGAGATTTCCGCGCTGAACCATCAGGGTTGCCCGGAACTGGTGAATGCGATTTACCAGCATCTGGAAGAGAAGAAACACAGCGAAAGCCGTGCCGAAGAGACGCAGATGACCGAAGAAGCACGCGGTATCTCGTCGATCGACCCGGATGATCCGCGTTTCAAGATCCTCGACTAAGGCTTTACCCTGATGTCGGTACAGACGGCCGCTGCCGCGCCAGCGCGCAAGCAAGCGTGGCAGCGCCGTGTATTGCATCTGATCGCGTATGCTTACGGGCTGAGCGCGGTCGCCTGCCTGTTGTTCGCCGATGAAATGGCGGCCGGCATGGGCATCTTCCTCAATGGCGTCAATGGCTACAGCCAGTTCTACGCCACGCATGTCGGTGTCTGGGGCGCTACCGCGCTCCTGGCGCTGTTCGCGGCACGGCAGGGCGAACCGCCTGTCCTCGGCGATATCACAGCAATGTTGCTCCTGGCGCAGCCCGCCGGCCGTCTGTTCGCGGCCATCAGCTTTGGCTTGCCCCAGGGTTTTGTGTTGTTCATGTGCGCAATGGAGTTGACGGCGGGGCTGGCCTTGCTGCTGCTGCGTCCTGCGCGCTGACGTCTATTAAGTGAAGAGCGCCGCCCCATGGATTCCGTGATTCAAAAAGCTACCCGTATCATCATCAAAGTCGGCTCTTCGCTGGTCACCAACGATGGCCGCGGACTCGACCATGCCGCCATCGCGCGCTGGGCCGCGCAGATTTCAGGCTTGCGCGCCCTGGGCAAGGAAGTCGTGCTCGTCAGCTCCGGCGCCATCGCCGAAGGCATGCTGCGCCTCGGTTTCGAGCAGCGCCCCACCGATATCCACGAATTGCAGGCATGCGCCGCCGTCGGCCAGATGGGCCTGGCGCAAATCTATGAAAGCAGCTTCCGCGCCCACAGCCTCGGCACGGCGCAAGTGCTGCTGACGCACGCCGACCTGGCCGACCGCGAACGCTACCTGAATGCCCGCTCCACCCTGACGACCCTGCTGCGCCTGGGCGTGGTGCCGATCATCAATGAAAACGACACCGTTGTCACCGATGAAATCAAGTTCGGTGACAACGATACCCTGGGCGCGCTGGTGGCCAATCTGATCGAGGCCGACGCGCTCGTCATCCTGACGGACCAGCACGGTCTGTTCTCGGCCGACCCGCGCAAGGACCCGAACGCCTACCTGATCACGCAGGGCATCGCCGGCGATCCGGCCCTGGAAGCGATGGCCGGCGGCGCCGGCAGCAGCCTGGGACGTGGCGGCATGCTGACGAAAATCCTCGCCGCCAAGCGCGCCGCCAAGTCGGGCGCCCACACGATCATCGCCTGGGGCCGCGACAGCGACGTGCTCAGCCGCCTCGCCCAGGGCGAAGCGATCGGCACGGAGTTGCGGGCACAAACAGGGCAATTGACAGCGCGTAAGCAGTGGATGGCCGATCATCTGCACACGGCCGGTGCCGTCGTGCTGGACGCGGGCGCCGTGCAAAAGCTGCGCCAGGAAGGCAAGTCGCTGTTGCCGATCGGCGTGACGGGCGTGAACGGCGAATTCGGCCGCGGCGCCGTGATCACCTGCGTCGATGCGGATGGCGTGTCAGTGGCGCGCGGCCTTTCCAATTACACGAGCGGCGAAGCGCGCCGCATCATGCGCAAGCCGTCCACCGAGATCGAGTCCATCCTCGGCTACATGGAAGGCCATGAACTGATCCATCGCGACAATATGGTCTTGCTGTAAGCGGCAACGGGGCCGATGCCTGCATCGGTCCCCGCCTACAGTTGTCCGTAACGGAACCCCACCCCCAGGGCCAGCGGCCATTTCAGCCACAACAGCAGCAACAGTCCCCCATACCATAGCGTGAAGAGCCCGTGCACGAGCGGTGCTGGCAGGTAGCGCAAGAAAAATTGGTACACCTTAACTCCCAGGTAACAGTGGTGCGAACAGCACCGTCAGGCAAGACCAGGCGGTCTGCAGGTCCGGCGTCGACGTCAGCGCGAAGCTCAGTATGACAAATTGCAAGGTCAGGAACCAGCTGACGGCGCGCCACAGGGCGTAGCGGCGCAATGGCTCCGCCCAGGGCATATGCTTGCCCCACAGGTGGACGATGGCCAGGCCGGCGCCATGGAGCAAGCCCCAGGCCAGGTAGCGCGGCGACAACTCATGCCACAAGCCAAGCACGATCATGCTACCCAGGCTGGCAAGCAGGTATTGCCGCGTGCGTGTCAGGATGGGCCGGAACACGAAATCGCGGCACCATTCGGACACCGTGATGTGCCAGCGGCGCCAGAAATCGGGCAGATTGCGGGCAGCAAAGGGGAAATGGAAATTTTCCGGTACGCGCATGCCTAGCAGCGCGGCAAAGCTGATGGCGATATCGCAATAGCCCGAGAATTGCCAGTACAGGTTCAAACCATAGCCCAGCAAGGGCAGGTAGGCATCGAGCCAGGTGTACCCCGTCGTCAGTTGCAGGCCATTGAGCTTGAAGTTGAGGAGATAGCCGGCCAGTAAAACCACCTTGCAGTAACCATACAGCATGCGTTGCAGGGCTTGCGAGGCGAGTTGCCCGTCCCAGCGCGCGCGCAGCAATTCCAGGCGGAAGGCGTCATGGCGCTGAATCGGGCCGACAGCCAGGGTGGGCGGGAATAGCAGATAAGCGAGGGTCGTACCGGCACGGCCGTCGCGCGCACTGCCGCCGCCATGTTCGGCGATCAGGTGCCAGGCTTTCAGCGACACGAAGGCGTAGCCCAGGTAGGCAGCCAGGCCATGGCTGGCTTTGGCGTACTGGTAGGCGATAAAGGCGAGCAACACGCCAGCCAGCCCCAGCGTCTGCATCAGGGCCGGGCGGCGCCATTGCGGGCCGCAAATGAAGGCCAGCCAGGCCAGCAAGGCGGCCCAGGCCGCTACGCTGATCCAGCCATCATGCCATAGCAGTGCGCTGCCTCCTGCCACCAGCAGCCACGGCCGCCAGGCGGGCGGCAAGCGCCAGTAAAGCGCGACCAGCACAGGCATGCACAGCATGCCGAAAATTGTCAGCCACACCATGTTAGCGGCCGTCCCGCAGTTGCTGCAATTGCGCTTGCCACCAGGGAGAAAACAGGCGGGCGCCAGCTGCATTCATGTGGCTGCCGTCGCAATGCAGGTCTTGCTGCGCGTAAATCGGTGAGCGGAGGTAGCGGATATGGCTACCAGGGGGGAGTGCTTGCCGTAATTGTAATAACCAGCGGTGTTTTTCTGGCGCGATCATTTGCTCGACCAGTTCGGCGCGGCGCAGCTCCAGCAGCACGATGTGCACGTCCCGTTGCGCCAGGCGCTGCAGGCGCTCAGTTAGCTGCAGGTTGACGATCGCGTCGTTAAAAATGAGTTGTATCGCGGCGGCATTTTTGAGCATTTCACGCCGTCGAATATGGGACGGGACGGTGGCGCACGCAAAAGACTCGCGTTGGTCGACCAGTGCGACATAGGCCTGTGGCGGTGCCAGGCGTGCGTTTCCGGTAAGCTGGAAGACCAGTCCCTTGCTTGCCGAGATGAAATTTTGTCGCAGTTGATCCATGATCACGTTGTCTGGATCCTGCAACAGAATGTTTTCTTCAACGATCAGAACATCCGGCGGATGGCGGTCTATGAGGTCGAGGCTGGGTTCCAGATAACCCACGCCGGTGCCGGGCTTGGTCATGCGCATCCAGTCGATGCCGGGCAGTGCCGCCGGTGTCAGCCCGGGCGGCGTGGCGGCCCAGAGCAGGGACGAGCCCAGGCCCAGCACGCGCACCTTGCCATCGGCCGGTGCGTCGAGAAACTCGCGTGTATGATCGGCAACGGCATGGTCAGGCTTGCGCCACGGCGACCAGTATTGCAGCGTAACCAGGGCAGTGATGGACGTGGCCAGGAGTGCGCTGTACAGCCAGACGCGCAGGGGCGGGGAGCTTGTCATCTCAGCGCGTCAACCGCTGGATCAGTTGCACGGTGGCGTCCATCGTTTCCATGTGCACCACGTCCGATGGACTCAGGCGTACCTTGAACAGGGTTTCCAGGCCGATTACGAAGTTGATATGCGCCAGCGAATCCCAGCCTGGCGTATTCGCGGGACCGGAGTCACCCTTCAGGGCGCCGGCCGGGAGATGGAAGAGTTCTGTTGCCAGAGCAAAAATGTCTTCCTGCTGGTTGCCGTGTGCACTTGCCTCCATCGGACTGAGCGCAAGCGCGTGCTGCAACTGGGCCGTGATGACCTTGCCCGATGGCGTGCGCGGCAATTGGCCCGTAAAGCTGATGCGTTTTGGCAATTCATTTGCCCCCAGATGCCGGGCGCAATGCTGCAGCAGTTGCTGGCTGTCCGCCTCCATGCCAGGACGCAATACGACGCAGGCAACGGGGATTTCGCCCCAGGTCGGGTCCGGCAAGGCGACGGTGGCGGCTTCCAGCACGGCCGGGTGCTGCAGCAGTACGCCATTGATGGCTTCCGGCGACAGGTTGTAGCCGCCGCAAATGATCACATCCTTGAGGCGTCCCGTGATCCAGTACATGCCATCACTGTCGCGTCGCGCCAGGTCGCCCGTATGCAGCCAGCCGTCGCGCAGCACGGCCGCAGTTGCTTGCGGATTGTCCAGATAGCCCTGCATCAGGTTGGCCCCTTGCAGGCACAGTTCGCCAATTTCATCGCAGCCAGCCTCGCCGCCATCGTCGCGCACGATTTTGGCCAGCATGTCGCGCGGCACGCCCACGCTGCCGACCTTGTGGCTGGCGGCATCCGGTCCTGCATACAAGCCGCAGGCACCCGTTTCGCTCAAGCCATAGGTATTGATGAGTTTTACATTGAAACACTGGCTGAAGCCGGTCCAGGTGGCAGTGCTCAGCGGCGCGCTGCAGGAGATGGCGAAGCGGAAATGGCCATTCTCGAAGTTTTCCGCCAGGTGGGCGCCATATTGCTGCAGCAGGGCCAGCGCCGTCGGCGCGGCGATCAGATGGCTTACCTGTTCGCGGTAGACGGCAATCAAAATGGCTTCGATGGCGACGAGGCTGAAGGGCGCGGGACGCACCAGGGTGCAGCCCCGTTGGTAAGCCAGCAGCACGCCTTGCACCAGGCCGTCGGCGTGCGACAGCGGCATCAGGTTCAGCAGGCGCGAAGCGGGCGTCAATGCGTAATGGTCGCCGATGGTATGCAAATGCGCGAGCAGGGCGGGCCAGTGCATTTCCACGCCTTTCGGGCGGGCCGTGCTGCCGGAGGTGAAGACGACATAGGCCGGACCCTCCTGCCGCGCGGGCGGCAAGGACGCTGGTACTGGCGTTGCCAGCAGGCCGGGCCAGTTGTCCAGGTCGGCGGGCGCGCGCCTGCCCAGCAACTTGCTCAACAGCGCTCCCTTGGCCTGGACGGCGCCGACGCGGATCTGCTGCGTGGGCAGCGGCACCTCCTGGGCGTGCCACAGGTCGATGAGGTCCGTATCGGCAATGACGGCATCGATGCGCGTATGGTGCAGCAAATCCGTGACCTGCCGCACGGCGGTGCCCGGATCAAGCAACAGGGGGATCGCGCCGGTCCGCATGCAACCGAGCAGCAAAGGGGCAAAGGCCAGATCGTCGCGCACCATCAGCAGCACGCGTTTATTGTGCAGTTCCATGTTGATCAGCCGGGCAGCCACTTGCAGGATTTGTTCCTCCAGGTGGCTATGCGACAATGACTTGGGGCCGATCAGGAAGGGCGTATGCGCCGGCGTGGGACGAGTCTGGAACATGGTGTGCGTGTCTGTCATGGAGAAATTGAATGGGCCAGCGCGCGACGGTCGAGCTTTCCTGCCGCCGTGTAAGGCAAGGCTGCCTGCAGGCGCAATTCGCGGGGAAAGGCGTCGATTTGCGCGTGTTGGCGGCAAAAGACGACAAATGCGGGTAAGTCGAAGCCTTCGTCGACCACCAGCATGCCGATCAAGCCTTGCGGTCCGGCAGTGACGGCCGCTTGCCGTACCAGCGGGTAGCTGCACATGGCTAGTTCGAGCGGGGCGGGATGGACGATGTCGCCATACTCGTTCTTCAACTGGTCATCGTGTCTGCCCAGCAAGGTGATGTTGCCCAGGCCATCGTGGCTGGCAATATCGCCCGTGTAGATCCAGCCATCGCGGGCGATGGACGCCGTTTGCGCGGGATCGCCCCAGTATTCCAGCATCAGCTGGTTGCTGTGCACGCGCAACTCTCCTGCCTGCCCCGGCCCGAGCGGCAAGTCCTTGCCATCGCAGATTTGCACCACGGCACCGACGGCGCGGCCACTGGCCTGCGTGGCAGCGGGCAGGTGCTGAAACAGCATGCACAGGCCGCCCGTCTCCGTCAGTCCATAATAGTCGATGATGGCGAGCCGCATGCGCTGGCTCAAGGCCGTGTGCAGCGACGATAGCAAGGGGGCGCCCGTGGAAATGATCTGCCGCAAGCTGGCCGGGTGCTGGGTCAGGTGTGCCGGCAGCCGCTGCAGCATGGCTAGCCAGGCGGGGCCGGTCGCCAGCACGGTCACACCATGGCGTTGGGCTGCCTGCAGGGTCTTGCCGACATTCCCCCGTTCGCTTTCATCGGCCAGATACACGCCGGCACCGGCAAACAGGGCGGCGACCATGGGATTGCGCAAGCCGCTCATGGTGTGGCAGTCGCCCAGCGACAGCAGGATGTCGCCGTCGTGCCAGCCAAATTCAGTGGCCGCCAGCTGGCCGCTCTGCATGAGGGCACGCTGGCTGTGGACGACGCCCTTGGGGACGCCAGTACTGCCAGAGGTAAACAGGATCACGGCCGGAGCGTCGGGGTGGACGGCCTGTGCGGATAGTGCCGGCGTCGCTGGCAGGTCCATCCAGTCCTCCAGCAAGGCGGACAATTCAGGCAATGCGCAGTCTGGCGGCAGGATCGCCGTGGCTTCAGACCGGATATCGTCGAGCAGCAGCGCCGGACACGTCGTCAATGCGGCGGCGCGATAGCGGGGATGATCGAGCACCAGCAAGGCGGGAGCAATGCGTTCCAGCAAGGGTTGCAGCAAGGCGGGCGTGTCCGTCAATTCCTTGCGCAAGGGAACCACGACAGCGCCGATGCGCCAGCAGGCCCAGCTGAGCAATACTGCTTCAGGGTGCTGCGCGCACAGCATGGCGACGCGGTCGCCAGCGCGGACGCCCAGCGCCAGCAAGCCCCGTTGCAACGCCGGCACGAGCAGCCCGATTTCCGTCCAGCCAAAGGCGCTTTCGTCCATTCCACACAGCAATAGCGGGCGTTGCTGGTACAGCGTGGGCAGTAATTGCCACAGATATTCGAAGGTTTCTTCCTGTGGCAGTGGACGCACGATCTGGCTGGCATAGTAGGATTGCAAACGGGCCATGGCGCCGCTGATGGGCGCCATCTGCAGCAGTTCCATATCGACCATGTTCCTGGCTTGCTGGCAAACATATTCCACTGGCAGGCGCAGGCGCTGCGCCACTTGTTCCAGCGTGCGCAACTGGCCCAGCTGGAACAGGATCTGCAATTGCTCGGCGCTCAGTTGTTGTTGCCCCAGGCGCGCCAGGCGTTCCGCATAACAAGGATGACGCACCAGCAAATCCTGCATCAGGCCGCCCAGCGCATCGGTATCGGGTATGGCGCGGCCGTTCAGGCTGTCGAGCCGCAGCAAGGCATTCACGACAGCGCGCGATGCGGGCAAGGCCAGGTCGAGATCAGCCCGGCGCAGGGGCGCCCCTTCCCATGCGGGCGGCACCAGCGCCACCACGCCATTGTAGTGTGCCGTGTCCGGTTCGCCATGCAACGGTCCGCTTGCGTCGAACAGGGTCATTTCCGACATCACCAGCGTCTTGCGTGCGCCGCGTGCTTGCGCAGCATCAAAGCGCTGCTGATAGCAGCGGCCGTGAACGATGTTGCCGCCGCGCTCGAAGTACGGCGCGGGCTGGCTGTTGGCCAGGTGGACGTGCGGGAAGAGGATAGGCGCATCGCTGCAGGCGATGCGCAGCATCTCGCCGGCAAAGGTCAGTGGCGCATAGCGATGCAGTGAATCGAGGCCATGAATCAGCGCGAACGTGCCATCGCGAAAAGGCATGGGACTGCCAGGAGGCAAGAAAACGATATCGTGGTTGGGCGCGCGCTGTTCCGCGGGCAGCCAGTGCGCGTATCCCATGTAAGCGAGCACATCGAAATTGCCTTCCCATACAGAAATGACATGCTGCTCGGGAAACGCCGCAGCCAGCATTTCGCCACTCCAGCCCGTGCGGCCCCAGGTGTCGAGAATGAGGTCGCCAGGCTGCAACTGCTCCCGGATCAGGTCCAGCAAGGCATAAAAGGCGCGCGTGGATTCATTGAACGGTTGAAATGCGGCGTAACGGTCGGGAATGCGGCGCACATGGCGGCGATGCATGAAGGACAGATATTCGGCGCTGGGTGTCAGCTGGGCACGCAACGCCGACAGCATCCGGTCATCGCAACCTTGCCGCGCTTCCGTAAAGAGCACAAAGCCTTGCACGACGGGAATGTCGATCGCGCACGCCGGACAGCGCAATAGCGCTTCCAGCAATGCTGCCGACGCCCCGGCTGGCATATTGCTGTGCAGGGGCTGTCGGCAGGCGGGGCAAGCCAGGGCAGCCAAGGTCGTTTGCAACATGGTGTCGCCGTTCCTCTAGGTGTGTTGTCAGACCACGGCCGGCATCGGCGACTTGTCCTTGTAATCGCACAGGTCGGCAATCATGCAGTTCCAGCATTGCGGCTTGCGCGCCGTGCATGTGTAGCGGCCATGCAGGATGAGCCAGTGGTGGGCATCGTGCAGGAATTCCTTGGGTATGAATTTGAGCAGCTTTTGCTCGACGATATCGACATTTTTGCCTGGCGCGATGCCGGTGCGGTTTGAGACGCGGAAGATATGCGTGTCGACAGCCATCGTCGGTTCGCCAAACGCCGTGTTCATGACCACGTTCGCCGTCTTGCGGCCCACGCCGGGCAAGGCTTCCAGCGAGGCGCGGTCGCGCGGCACTTCGCCGCCGTGCTGCTCCAGCAGGATCTGGCAGGTGGCGATGACGTTCTTCGCCTTGGTGCGGAACAGGCCGATGGTGCGGATGTAGCTGGCCAGCTCGTCGACGCCCAGCGCCAGTATCGTGGCCGGCGTATTGGCGACCGGATACAGCAAGCGGGTCGCCTTGTTGACGGACACGTCCGTCGCCTGTGCCGACAGCAGCACGGCGATCAGCAGCTCGAACGGCGTCGTGTAGTCGAGTTCCGTTTTCGGGGAGGGATTGGCGGCGCGAAAGCGCGTAAAGATTTCCAGGCGTTTGGCTGCGTTCATGCGTCTTTTTTCAGGGTGGTGGGGGCTGGCTGGGCAGTATCCGTGCTGGCGGCAGCAGCCTTGGCGCGCGCGCGCTCCATGGCGGCGGCGATGATGGCGCGCTTGCGCTCCTTTTCCGCCTGTTCATCGGGCGTGACGGGCACTTCCTGCGTCACTTCGCGCATCTTGGCGACGGCCTTGGCGGCCAGGCGCGCTTCGTTTTCCTCTGTTTCGCGGCGCAGGCGCTGCGTGCGAAAATCATGGCGCGCGCGCGCATCGTCGGCGTCCATCTGGCTCCAGGCATCCCAGCCCGTGGCGTCGCCGCTGACCGGGTACATGACGATGCAGTCGACGGGGCAGGGCGCCACGCACAGGTCGCAGCCCGTGCACAGATCGGTGACCACCGTATGCATCTGCTTGGCGGCGCCGACGATGGCGTCCACCGGACAAGCCTGGATGCACAGGGTACAGCCAATACACAGCGATTCATCGATATAGGCGACAGATCGCGGACGTTCGAGGCCGTTGACGGGATTGAGCGGGATGACTTTTTTGCCCAGCAAGCCGGCCAGGCGCACGATGCCTTGCGCGCCGCCCGGCGGGCACTGGTTGATGTCGGCGCTGCCGGCGGCAATCGCTTCCGCATACGGGCGGCAGCCGTTGTAGCCGCATTTGGTGCATTGCGTTTGCGGCAGCAAGTCTTCGATCTGGTCGGCAAGTGAGGGAGGGGCAGGGTACGGCACGGTCATCTTCCACGGTAAAACGCCATTATCGGCCATCCGGCGCGTGCACAAGTAAAAACCTGTTTCGTGAGAGGGGATAACCAGCGCCATGACAGGCCTGTTGCAGGCGCGCCGCAATCGTATTTTATTTCCTCTAGGAATGTCAAAGTGCAAATAAACAACTTTGCAATTTCTTTTTTTTGTGGGAGCATGATTTTTATCAAGCCAGTGATAAAAAAGCCGACCGCCAGTCCTGTTGCCGCCTGCATTGCATGGTGCGCCAGGCCATAGGAGCCAAACATGCGTTTCCTCCGGACAGTTGGTTTGCCCTTCTGTTTGTTCATGCACTCTGCACTTGCCCTTGCACACGGGCAGGCTGCAGCGCCCATGGCGGCGTCGGGCGCTGCCAGCTCGCGCATCGTCCGCTTCGCGGCGGAAGACTGGCCGCCCTTTATTTCCCGCAGCCTGCCGGCCGATGGCATGTCGGGCGCCATGGTCAGCGCCGTCTTCGAGCGTCTCGGCTATGCGGTCAGATATGAATATTTCCCCTGGAAGCGCGCCATGCAGTTTGGCCTGGCCAGTTCCCGCTATGCCGGGTTCCTGGCCGTCTGGCGCACGCCCGAACGGGAAAAACTCTGCCACTTTTCTGTGCCGGTTGGCGGCACGCAAGGTGTGCTGGCCTACCTGAAGGAAGATGGCGTGCCGGGCGCCAGCCTGGCCGACCTGGGCCCGCTGCGCATCGGCACCGTGGCCGGCTACTCGAATGGGGAACAGTTCGATGGCATGGTGGCGCGCGGCGAGCTGAAGACGGAAGAGGGCTTGAACGACGCGACGAATCTGAAGAAACTGTTCATCAAGCGTTACCGTGTGATCGTCATCGAGCGCCATGTGCTGCAGCACTTGCTGATGGGACGCAACTTCAGCAAGGCCGATCGGGAACGTATCGCCATCATCGATACCGTCTTCAAGGAGCGCCCCGTGCATGTGTGCTTCCAGCGTGATGCTGAAGGTGCTGCGCAGCAAAAACGCTTCAACGACGCGGCACGCGATATCGATACGGCCCGGCTGGAACGCGATTACTGGAAGCGCCTCGACCAGAGCCTGGCGACTGCCCCGGCCGCTCCCTGACACGGCGCGTCGCTGTTGTTAGTTGCCAAAACGAAATATCTAAATACGAAACCATTCGTTCTTGTTTGTTTGTCCATCCTTTAGTCTGCAGCCACTGTGTTGACGACTTTGAAAGGATGTTTTCGTATGCTGGAATTGATTCACAAGCAAGACCCCGTCCCCCGTTTGCGGCAACTGGCACACGCCGTCTCGGCGGCCGTGCTCGTGCTGGGAGCTCCTGGCGTGGCGCATGCGCAAGCGGCGCCGGATGGCGCTGGCGCGTTGGTCGCCGCGCCGTTTGACACCGTCATCGTCACGGGCGCGCGCGGCACGGGCCGCACGGTGGCCAACAGCGCAGCGCCTATCGACGTGATCAGCGCGCAGCAATTGCAAGCCACGGGCAAGTTGAACTTGCTCGATGCGCTCGATACGGCCTTGCCATCGTTCAACTTGCCGGCCCGCGTGCAGCCCGACCTGGGCAGCATCGTGCGCGCGGGGCAGCTGCGCAACCTCGACCCCTCGCATACCCTGGTGCTGGTGAATGGCAAGCGCCGCCATACGACGGCCATCGTCAATGAGGATGGCTTTCCCGGTTCCGTCGCCACGGACCTGGCCCTGATTCCCACGGGCGCCATTGCCCGCGTGGAAATCCTGCGCGACGGCGCCTCGGCCATTTACGGTTCCGACGCCATCGCCGGCGTCATCAACATCATCCTGAAAGCGGATGACAAGGGCAGCTTCAGCACGCAACTCGGTTCCACCTACGCGGGTGACGGCACGAACGGTTCCGTGCGCATCAATGGCGGCACGCGCCTGGGCGAACACGGCTTTGCCCACTTCGGCGCCGAAGTCCAGCGCCAGGGCATCGCCGTGCGCAATTTCGGACTGAATCCCGCGTATCTGTCGTATCCGGCCGTGCGCAACAGCGATGGCCAGCCGGTGAAACTGGGAAGTAACAACAGCCTGCCGGCCGGCGCCTCGCCCAACCCGGCAGAAGCGAACCGCAACAGCAATCCGTGGCGCAATACGGGCGTGCCGCAAAGCACGACCGCCTCGCTCAGCGCCAACCTCGGCTATGACCTGTCGAACGAGGTGCAACTGTACGGCTTCGGCACGTATGCGCACCGCAATGCCCGCTCGGCGCAGAATTTCCGCCTGCCCAATACCATTTTCAATAACAACAAAGGCTTGCTGTCCGTGTATCCCGACGGCTTCACGCCGTATGAAACGACGAGTGAAAACGACTTTTCCTTGACGGGCGGCATCAAGGGCGAGACGGCGGGCTGGTCCTGGGACCTGAGCACGACGTATGGCCGCGACGATATCGACGTGGGCGTGGAGCACTCGGCCAATTACTCGCTCACTTATCCTGGCGGCAAGACGGATTTTGACATCGGCAATCAGCGCTACAGCCGCTCGACCACCAACGCCGATGTGCGCCGTCCCGTGCCGCTGGGCTTGAGCGAGCCGGCCGACCTGAGCCTGGGTCTCGAGTATTCGCATGAAACGCAGCAGCGCAGCCCGGGCGAACCCGCTTCCTGGCAGGGCAGCGGCTCATCGGCGCTGGCCGGCTACCTGCCCGTCGACGCGTCCGACACGGCGCGCCACAGCTATGCGGCGTACATCGGCCTGGGCGCGAAACTGACGCCGCAATTACTGCTCGACACGGCCTTGCGTGCCGAGAAATATTCAGATTTCGGCAGCAAGACGACGGGCCGTTTGTCCGCCCGCTATGACGTCACGCCCACGGTCGCCGTGCGCGGCACCGTCAGCAATGGTTTCCATGCACCGAGCCTGGTGACGCAATCGTATTCGAACACGTCCGACCATGCGGGCGTGCCGTATACCCTGGCGCAGCCGAACTCGGCCGCTGCGCGGGCACTGGGTGCGCAAGCATTAAAACCGGAAAAATCGACGAATCTGTCGGCCGGGCTGACCTTCAATCCTACGCCCACCTTGCGCCTGGCCGTTGACGCGTATCAAATCAAGGTCAGCGACCGTCTGGGTGTGTCGTCGAACATCGGCATCGACCGCAGTTCGGGCGTGGCGCTCGACGGCAGCGGCCGGCCGCTGACGGGGGCGCAAGCAACCGTCATTGAAAACCTGCTGCGTTCGGCGGGTTTGACGGTAGGCAATGGCCTCGTCGCGCATTACTTTGCCAACGTGGGCGACACGCGCACGCGTGGTATCGACTTGACGGCCGAAGATGTGCTGCACGTGGCCGAGGGCAAGCTGCGCTGGACGGCGGCCGCGAATCTCAACCACACGAGCCTGGTCGGCAAGGCGGCCCTGCCGGCCGTGCTGCAAGGCTTGCCGAATATCGGCACCCTGAGCAAGTCGGCCGAGTACGACCTGCTGTACCGGGCGCCGCGCGACAAGGAAATCGTCACCCTAGCGTATGAAAAAGCCGGCTGGACATTCAACCTGCGCGAGACGCGCTACGGCAAGCTCAAGCGCCTGAACGCCATCACGGGCGGCGATTACCAGTTGAAAGCCTCCTTCGTGACCGATGTCAGCCTCGGCTACGACGTCAGCAAGCGCATCAACGTGACGGTGGGCGCCAACAATGTCTTCGACCAGAAACCGAGCCAGGTGCCGCGCGCAGCGCGCAGCGCCGCGAATCTGGCGCAATACACGGGCGCCTACGATAACTCGGGACCATTAGGCGTGCTGGGCGGCTATTACTACGCGCGCGCCACGGTGTCGTTCTGATTTTCCGTATCCCTCTATTGATCATCAACAACAGGAAATGCTATGCCTGACAACAATCAACACGCGGCCATCGACCTGGAATGGGCCAATCTCCTCTCGCCGCAGCGCCGCACGGTCTTGCGCGGCGGCGGCCTGGTGGCGGCATTGGCCGCATCGGGCCTGGCTGGCACAGCCCTGGCGCAGGAGGTAAAAACGGCGCGCGTAAAACCGGCACCCGGCAAGAGTCCGTGGGGCGAGCATACGGACACGGCGCCCACGCCGCGCCCCGCCAGCGTGCGGCCCGGCGAGGAAACCTTGCCGTCAAAACCGCGCGCCTACACGGATATCGAGAGCTATCACGCGCATATCTATTTTGACGAAGACAGCTATCAAAAGGCGGCGCTGATACGTCGATGGGCTGCCGAGCGTTTCCAGATCGAGCTGGGCGACTGGAATCTGGAGCCGCGCGGCCCGCACGTGACGCCGTCGTTTTACTTTGGCTTCACGAATGATTTATTGCCTGTGATCGTGCCGTGGCTGCAGCTCAATAGCCTGGGCCTGACGATACTGATCCACCCGAACACGGAAGATCCGCGTGCCGACCACCTGTATTACGCGCTGTGGGTGAACCGTTCGCAACCCGTGAATGGCTATGCGATGAAGAAACCGGGGCCGGGCGAGCCGAGGGTCGAGCAGATCTTTGTCAATACGCGCCCGACGGTGAAAATCGAACGGGCATGAGCTGGGCATAAAAAAACGCCACGCCAGCGTGAGCTGGCGTGGCGTTTTGATGGATATGCCGTGTATTAGCCGTGTTTCTGGATGAATTCACCGATTTTCGGGCAAATGATCTCGCGCCAGCGGCGGCCCGAGAAGATGCCGTAATGGCCACATTTTGGCGCCACGAAATCTTGTTGCATCTCGGCAGGGATGCCCGAGCACAGGTCATGCGCCGCCTGCGTCTGGCCAGCGCCGGAAATATCGTCCAGCTCACCTTCCACCGTGAACAGCGCCACATTCGTGATGTCTTGCGGCCGCACCAGCTGGCCACCCACTTTCCACGTGCCCATCGGCAGGCTGAATTCCTGGAAAACCGTTTTAATGGTTTCCAGGTAGTACTCGGCCGGCATGTCCAGCACGGCGTTGTACTCGTTGTAGAACTGGCGGTGGCCTTCCGCCGGCTCGTCGTCGCCCGTCACCAGGTGCATATAGAACTCGCGGTGGCTTTGCGCGTGGCGGCCCGGGTTCATGGCGATGAAGCCGGCGTGCTGCAGGAAGCCCGGATACACCTTGCGGCCAAAGCCCGGGTAGTTCGGCGGCACCGCGTAGATCACGGTGTTTTCAAACCACGAGAATTTCTTTTCCGTCGCCAGGTTGTTCACTTGCGTGGGCGAACGGCGCGGGTCGATCGGGCCGCCCATCATCGTCATGGTTTTCGGCATGTGCGGATCTTTGGCCGTCGCCATCAGCGAGATGGCGGCCAGCACGGGCACGGTCGGTTGGCAGACGGAAATGACGTGCAAGTCAGGCGCCAGCAGGCGGATGAACTCTTGTACATAATAAATGTAGTCGTCCAGGTGGAACGGGCCTTCCGTCAGCGGTACCATGCGCGCGTCCGTCCAGTCGGTGATGTAGACATCGTGCTCGGCCAGCAAGCCGCGCACGGTATCGCGCAGCAGGGTCGAGTGGTGACCGGACAGGGGGGCAACCAGCAAAACTTTGGGCTGTTGCAAGCCAGTGGCTTCTTTTTTGAAGTGAATCAGGCGGCAAAACGGTTTTGTCACGACAACGTGTTCGCGGATGTCGACGCTCTCGCCTTGGACGAGAACGGATTGGATGTCGAATTGTGGTTTTTCGTAGTCTTTGCCAAGGCGGTACATCAGCTCGTAGCCGGCTGCGATGCGTTGCGAAAACGGGGTGTGGGCCAGTGGAGAAACCGGGTTGGTAAATAACTTGGAGGACATGTCTGCCCATTGCATCACCGGAGTGAGGAAGGAGCGTTGCAGTTCGTGCAGTTGGTAAAGCATATATAGTCCTTGTTTAATTCCAAGCGCCAATATCGGCTCAAATATCATAATCCAATTCTACGATATTTGTTGAGGACAAAATGTGCATTACCGCGCATAGGTCCACAGTTTGCGCTTTGGTGTGACAGCGCGCCACACTTGCGTGGATAGACCTGCAACGATGCTTTAAAAGCAAAAAAAGCAGCGTTTCCGCTGCTTTTTGTCTGTTTTTTTGCCGCCACGCCCTACGGAGAAGAGTCTCCCCGCCGGAACGGTCGCGGCATTGCCGTGCGTTTAGCGCACCAGCATGTCGAGCTTGTCCTTGACGTCCTTGAATTGCTCGGCTTCCGGCAAGGCCGCCTTCGTCTTGGTGATCGACGGCCAGTTACGGGCCAGGTCGACGTTGATCTTGATGAAGGCTTGCTGGTCGCCCGGCACGTCTTCTTCCGCGAAAATCGCGTTCACCGGGCACTCTGCCACGCAGACTGCGCAGTCAATACATTCGTCCGGATCGATCGCCAGGAAGTTCGGGCCTTCCCGGAAACAATCTACCGGGCAGACATCGACGCAGTCGGTATAGCGACAGGCGATGCAGGATTCGGTGACAACGTGGGTCATAACAGTCCTATCAATTTGGGGGGAGGTGCTGTAGCGCCTGCAGGAACCTCGGCGGCGCATACTAAAGCAAAGCATTGTATTTTAAGGCAATTCGCTATTTCTCACAAATCCCGCTTATATACAATACATATAAGCAAATTCATTTTTTGGCAGTGCCGTTGCCGCGCAGAGCGGGCAATTCAGCGACTATCCGGGACGTTGGCATGAAGAACGCGGCAAGAAAGCGACAGTCGCCCGATACTGCAAGGTGCAGGACGGGCGAGGCAGGGGCTTGTCGTGTGGTGTTTTTGTTTTACCCAAATCAAGATCGGTAAAAATAAGTGCCAGAACAATCAGGCGCTGGCGCGTATTTGCGTCAGCAACTGTTGCCAACGTGCATTTTCAGCACTGCCATCCTCGGCAAACGTGATGGTGCGGCGCGTAGTGGGTGCCTCGACGGTGATCTGCCAATGGGGGATATCGGCGCCCACCTGTTCGCCCGTGCCCTGCGGGTGCGTAAAGAAGCCGCTGCTGGCCAGTGCTGCTTCCAGTCCGGGGCCGGCCGGGTGCGCCTGCGTATCAATGTCGTACTGTTCGCTGAGGCCGGCAAAGCCGCCGCTGCTGCGGGCTGAAATTTTCATGCTGCTCCTTCTTGAGGACGGTGTTGGGAACGTGATGCGGCAGCCGTCGCCTGCGGCTGACTGCTGGCGGGCCTGCGGCGTAGGGCGTAAGGTGTATCTATCGGGGCGCGTAACTGCGGCACCAGGCTGCCAGCGCTTCGCGCTCCGCTTCCAGCAATTGATCCGATTCGCTGTATTCCGCATGGTTCATGGTACCGCAGCAGGCGCGCCTGTCTTGCACGGCGCCCTCGTCATCGACGATGCCTGCGGCAAAGGTCATTTGCCCATCCTCCGTCATGGCATTGTCCTTGAGCACTTCGCGCACGGTAAAACTGTTGCGGATGAAATCGAGGTAGCTGGTAAAGCCGTCGGCCTGCGCCAGGGTCAGCATCTGACCGGCCACGTCGGCGTACGTGGCAGCATGGTCGGGAGACGCCACCAGGGCGCGCAAGACCAGGCTGCGCAGGTAGTCGCCGCAGCGGTGCAGCACGGCCGCGTCGTCTTCCAGCTGGGGCTGGCGTTCATGCGCAAAGATGTCGGCCAGGATGTCGTAGATGGCGCCGGTAAACACTTGCGAGATGGCGTGCACTTCCGTGCCAGCCTCCGACAATTTGATGTCATTGTCGGCATTGCGCAAACCGTTCGGCCGGCCCAGCGCCAGGCCGAACTGTTCCGCCAGGTCGGCCAGGAAGGTTTTATCGTGCAGGTCGGACTTGGTTTGCGCGATGACGGCTTCGACCTGGTCCAGCTGCGACAGGGCCAGGAAGATGGCCGTCAGGTCGCCGAACGATTCGTGCAAGCCGCCCGTCTGCGGTGGATTATTGTTGAGCAGCCAATTCGGCTTGAGGCCGTCGAGGATGGCGTGTCCTGTTTCATGCGAGACGATGTCGAGCGAACGGCAGGTGTAGACGCGCTCGGTGGCGCCGCTGGGAATGAAGTCGCCGAACTTGAGGGCCTTGTCGCTGCGGCTGTAATAGGCATTCATGACATTGGGCAAGCCGTGCGGGAACACGCGCAGCGGTGCCGTATTGCTGGCGCTATTCCATTGCCAGGGCAGGGGCGGCGCCGTGTCGTTACTGGCCATCGCGCGCTGGTACATGGTGAGCGTCATGCGCACGATGGCAAACGTGTGCACGGCGTCGAACTGGTCGGTGTTGGGCGAGACGATGAAGTCGCCAAAGGCGTTCGGGCTGACCTGGGCGATGCCCGGCTCTCCAAACGTGATGCGCGCGTCGCGCGGGCCTTGCAAAGTCAGGCCGGGCAAGAAGGTCTTGCGCGTGCCCAGTTCGCTGACGGACGGGTCTTGTTTCCAGATCAGCACGCGCGAACCGACGGGCACGGCGGCCAAGTCGCGGGCCGTTGCCTCGGTCAGGCGCGGCCGACCCGGCTGCAGGGTCAGTTGCGCATTCTTGCGGTGCACGCGGTAGGGCGCCGAGGGGGTAGGGACATAGCCGACGGGCAAGGACACGCATTTGGTCAGCACGGCTTCGACCGGCACGATGACTTTCTGGTCCATGGTAGCTCTCCAACACACTCGCAACTGGAATGGAGATAGTCGGCCTGCTTCGCTGATTTCGGTTTGATGTGGCGCAAGCGCCGCGCAGGAAAGCGCGGTTTTTTCCATGTACCGGCGTTCCCCATGGCTGCGGCTGCCGCGTGGCGGCTGGTATGATGCTGGCCGTACGGCACCCGTTTTAATAATAAAAGGATTGTTTGATGGCGGATATAAATATAGTTCAGCAACATAAGCTGACAGCAGCAAAGGCCCGCGAAGCGGCGCAGCAAGTGGCCGACAAGCTGGCCCAGGAATATGACCTGGCGTGCGCCTGGGATGGCGATGTGCTGCGTTTCGAGCGCAGCGGCGTCGATGGGGCGTTGACCCTGGAAAAAGAGCAGGCGCAACTGCAAATCAAGCTGGGCTTCATGCTCAGCGCCTTCGCCTCCACCATTGAAGGCAAGATTGCCGAAAAGATGCGCAAGGTGTTTGCCGAGTCAGTTTGATGGCATTTCCCCCGCTTGTCTGGCGCCATGTTTGGTGCTAGGAACGTGTCGCAGTGATGGGCGAAAAGACGATGAAAACACATCGCTTTTCGCCTTTTTCACGTCTGACTGTACGCTGGCGAACATTGCTAGCACATTTCTATTTGGAAAGCCATTGGACTTTGGTGGCTTTTTGCGTTATACTTGAGTCATATTTACAACAGCTACAATATTTACAACAGCTACAATATTTACAACAGCTACAATATTTACAACAGCTACAATATTTACAACAGCTACAATATTTACAACAGCTACACCGCGTTTCACCTTCTGCTTCGCAGTACTCTCCGCTCGCTGAGTGGTGAATAATTCTTCGGGTTTTACACCCGCATCCAGTTAAAAGTAGCTTGGTCGATTTTTTCGGTCAAATACATTTGGTGCCATGTATTTGCATGGCGCTAGCGTTGTTAAAAGTCCTGAACCACAGCCTCTTTTAGCACGCACACGGCACCCCGGCACCGGCTTTGGCCATCCGCTGGTCATTGCGTGTCACCCCCTGTTACCTGTCGCTCCCGTGCGCTTTTTGCGCCGTGGCGTAGCCGACGCAACAGGGTTTGCTGATTCCCGCCGCAAGCTAGCAGCTTGCTGGGTTTCATTCCATTCGTCAAATCGAGGGAGAACCACATCGTGGCAAAACAAATTATTATCGACCATGTGTTCAAAGTGTTCGGCGACAAGCCAGAAGAAGCACTTGAACTCGTCCATCAGGGCGCCAGCAAGCAGGATATCCTGGCCAAGACCGACTGCACCATCGGCGTTTTCGACGCCACCTTTACCATTGAAGCGGGCGAGATTTTCGTCATCATGGGCCTGTCCGGTTCGGGCAAGTCGACCCTGGTGCGCATGCTGAACCGTTTGATCGAGCCAACCGCCGGCCGCATCCTGATCGACGGCAATGACATCAATACCTTGCCTGACGCCCAGCTGCGCGCCCTGCGCCGCAAGGACATCAGCATGGTGTTCCAGTCGTTCGCGCTGTTGCCGCAAATTACCGTGCTCGACAACACTGCTTTCGGCATGGAACTGGCCGGCATGCCCAAGGCCGAGCGCCATGCGCTGGCTCAGCAAGCGCTGGAACAGGTGGGCCTGGACGGCTACGGCGCCAGCTATCCCGACGAATTGTCGGGCGGCATGCAGCAGCGCGTGGGCCTGGCCCGTGCGCTGGCGTGCGATCCATCGATTTTGCTGATGGATGAAGCGTTTTCCGCGCTCGATCCGATTATCCGTACGGAAATGCAATCGGAACTGCTGCGCTTGCAGCAAATCAAGCGCCGCACCATCGTCTTCATTTCGCATGACCTCGACGAAGCCATGCGCATCGGCGACCGCGTTGCCATCATGAAAGACGGCCACGTGGTGCAAGTGGGCACGCCGGAAGAAATCCTGCGCAAACCAGCCAACGATTACGTGCGCAACTTCGTGCGCGGCGTCGATGCGGCGGCCGTATTCAAGGCCAGCGATATCGCCCGCAAGAGCCAGATCGTCGTGTCCGAGTCCCCGAGCCGCGGTTCGCGCGCCGCGCTGTCGATGCTGGAAGAGCAGGATCGCGCCTTTGCCTACGTCGTCAATCCGCAGCGCAAGTTCCTCGGTGTCGTTTCGGCCGATTCGCTGCGCAGTGCGCTCGACGGCCATGTCGGCCCGCTGGGCCTGGCGCATGCCTATCTGCCCGACGTGCAGACCATCAATGCAGATGAGCCAGTCGCCGGCCTGTTCGGCCAGGTGGCGCAACTGCCTTACGCCGTCCCTGTGGTGGCCAATGACGGCAGCTTCCGCGGCGCCATCAGCAAGACAACCTTGCTGAAGTTCCTCGACCGCGACACGCCAGCCATAGCCGAACAACAACAGAAAGGACAAGCATGAACCCAAGCACCGTTTCCACAGTAGAAGCTGTTGTTGAACAGCCAGCCGCGCAAATCAATCCCTGGGCGCTGACGCCGCCGACCGACGCCAGCACTGCCTGGCTGGACGCCGCCGCGCCTGCCATGCAGCCGGAACATGCGACCGGCTTTCACCTGACGCAGATTTTCGACGGCTCGCTGCCGCTGGAAAGCTGGATCAACCAGGGCCTGGGCTGGGTTGTCGCCCATTTCCGCCCTTTCTTCCAGGCAGTGCGCGCGCCGATCGATAGCACCCTGAACGGCGTGGAAGGCGTGCTGCTGGCGGCCCCGTCGCTGACGGTGATCGCCATCATCGGCTTGCTGGCGTGGCAATTTACCAGCCGCACCCTGGCCGTCGGCACCGTGCTGGCGCTGCTCGTCGTGTCGATGCTGGGCATCTGGCCCGAAGCCATGACCACCCTGTCGCTGGTATTGACGTCGCTGGCTTTCTGTCTGGCCATCGGCTTGCCGCTGGGTATTTTCCTTGCCAGCAGCGACCGCGCGCAGAATATCCTGCGCCCCCTGCTCGACGCCATGCAGACGACGCCTGCCTTCGTCTACCTGGTGCCGGTGGTGATGCTGTTTGGTATCGGTAATGCGCCAGGCGTGATCGTGACGATCATCTTTGCCCTGCCGCCGCTGGTGCGTCTGACCAACCTCGGTATCCGCCAGGTGCGTCCCGACCTGATCGAAGCGGCGCGCGCCTATGGCGCCTCGCCGTGGCAGTTGCTGACCCGCGTGCAATTTCCGCTGGCCATGCCGTCCATCATGGCCGGTATCAACCAGTCGCTGATGCTGTCGCTGTCGATGGTCGTGATCGCCTCGATGATCGCCGTTGGTGGCCTGGGCCAGATGGTATTGCGCGGCATTGGTCGCCTGGACATGGGCCTGGCAACCGTCGGCGGCCTGGGCATCGTGCTGCTGGCCATCACCCTGGACCGTTTGACGCAAGCGATGGGCCAGCCACGCCGTGGCGTGCGCCACTGGTACCAGACGGGCCCTGCCGGTTTCGTGCTGCGCCTGGTGCGCGGCAATGCAGAGAAAAATAATGTTGAACAGCAAGCCACGCTGGCCAACGCACAATAAAGGAACCACATGCATCAAATTGACAATTTTAAAGTGACGCAAAAATCGCAACGCAAGTTCCAGCTGTTTTCCGCCCTGGCGATCGCCGCCATGGCCCTGACCACCAGCCTGGCCATGGCGCAGACGCCGGCCGTGGCCGCCGACGCATTGCCCGGCAAGGGCGTCAAGGTGCAGCCGCTGCAAAGCTCGATCGCGGAAGAGACCTTCCAGACCATGCTGGTCGACAAGGCGCTGGAAAAGCTCGGCTATGAAGTGCAGCCGATCAAGGAAGTGGAATATCCGACGGCGCATATCGCCATTGCCAACGGTGACGCCACCTTCATGGCCGTGCACTGGGACCCGATGCACAAGGATTTCTATAACAATGCGGGCGGCGACGCCAAGCTGTTGCGCACCGGCCAGTATGCGGGGCCTGCCGCGCAAGGTTATCTGATCGATAAGGCTACGGCGGAAAAGTACAACATCACGAATATCGACCAGTTGCGCGATCCCACCCTGGCCAAGCTGTTCGACCATGACGGCGATGGCAAGGCCGACTTGACGGGTTGCAACCCTGGCTGGGGCTGCGAAGCGCTGATCGAGAACCACATGGATGCATACAAATTGCGCAAGACGGTGACGCACGTGCAGGGCAGCTATGCGGCCCTGATCGCCGACACCCTGGGCCGCTACAAGCGTGGCGAACCGATCCTGTATTACACGTGGACGCCATACTGGGTCAGCGGCGTGCTGGTGCCGGGCAAGGACGTGGTCTGGCTGAAAGTGCCGTTCTCGGCCAATCCGGACAAGGTGAATACCCGCCTCGACGATGGCAGCGATTACGGTTTTGCCGTCAACACGGCGCGCATCGTGTCGAACAAGGCCTGGGCGGAGAGCAACCCGGCCGCGGCCAAGCTGTTCGAAGTGATGCAGTTGCCGGTGGCGGACATCAATGCGCAGAACGAGCGCATGCGCCGCGGCGAAAACACGCAAGCCGATATCGCCCGCCATACGGCTGGCTGGATCAAGTTCCACCAGCAAACATTTGACGGCTGGATCGCGCAGGCGCTGGCGGCGGCAAAAAAGTAAATTGCGGCTGATGCAGGCGTAAAAAAAGTGGCTACCGATTCGGTAGCCACTTTTGCATTTACGGCCTGTTTTTGTGGTTTTTGGTGAGTTTTTAGCCGTTTTCGGCCAGTTTCAGGTGCAAAATGGGGAAAGGCTTGCCGAACGGGTCAAGCGGCGAGCGGTTTTCCACGATAAAGCCCAGGTGGCGGTAAAAGCCATGCGCCTGCGTGTTGTGTTCGTTGACATCGACTGCCGTGGCGCCCAAGGCCGCGAGGGCATGCTGGACCAGCGCGCGGCCGGCGCCGCTGCCACGCCGGTCCGGATGCACGAACAGCATTTCGATCTTGGCGTGCTCGACGCACAGGAATGCATAGGCGACGCCGTCATCCGCGCGCAGCACGTGCAGCAGGCGTTCGGCCGTCACTCTGGCCAGCTCTTCGCGTACGAAGGGCATCAGGAAGGCGATATCGCTATCGGCGAGGAAATCGTGGGTGGCGCGTACGGACAGGTGCCAGACGTCGAACAAGCGGGGCAGGTCGTCGGCATGCGCCAGCGAAACCTGGGAAATCAGTGATGGTGTCATGCAGAAATTATACTGCCCCGACAGGCGCCGGGGCAGGGGAGGGACGATCAGTCCTTCAAGTCTTCGATCAGGTCGATGTATTGCTGTTGCGCATCTTCCTTCGAGGTGCCGGCCAGGGCCGCCCAGGCGTCGAACTTGGCGCGGTTGACGAAGTCGGTCATGCCAGGACGCTCGCCCGTGGCGTCGCCGCTCGACGCTTGCTTGAACAAGGCGTAGATTTTCAACAAGGTCATATTGTCCGGACGCTCGGACAGGGTCTTGGAATCGAGCTGCGCTTGTTCGAATTGCTCTTGTAAACTCATGATGGCTCCTGTGTGCTGATGGAATCGCTGGAAAAGTGCGGCAGGCCCGGCGGAGTGGCCACCGTGCGTGCTGCAGTGCCTGACATCATAGTGAAAAAAGCGTGCCGTGCATTAGAGGACACACTCAAAACAAAAACGCCGCCGCTGCGTGAACAGGGGCGGCGCCGGTACAGTCGCTTCAGCGCTGCGCAGTCGGTGCTTATACGCCCAGCAGTTCGACGTCGAAAATCAGGGTGGCGTTCGGTGGAATCACGCCGCCGGCGCCGCGTGCGCCATAGCCCAGTGCTGCAGGGATGATCAGCTGGCGCTTGCCGCCCACTTTCATGCCTTGTACGCCTTCGTCCCAGCCTTGAATGACGCGGCCGGCGCCCAGCGGGAATTCGAATGGGTCGTTGCGGTCCTTGCTCGAGTCAAATTTCGAACCGGCGCTGCCGTCGTCGTTCTGCAGCCAGCCCGTGTAATGCACGACAACATTGTTGCCGGCTTGCGCTTCAGCGCCTTCGCCAACGACGGTATCGATGTATTGCAGGCCGGAAGCGGTAGTGGTGGTGGTCATGATAATCCTTGTGTAGGCGATGAAAGCTTCAGATTGTAGAGCAATGAGTTGCAAAGCGCCATTCCAGGCCCGGCACAGGGAAAAAACGGAAATTATGGTGATGTGTGGCTGCCGGCAGCATTTAAGGGGGGATTTCACACAATAAATACAGTGTTCCACGTAAAATGCATGTTTTGTATTTAACAGTGATTTCTTCCATGTTCCGCAGTCTACGCCGCCTTGTTTTTTCCTCGCTGTGCCTGGTTTCCGCAATATCGACGGCGCAAGCCGAAGTGGTGGTGGTGCTCAATTCCCGTGATGCCACGGTGCAACTGCTGGACCAGAAAACGTATGCTCCCCTGTCCACCTTTGCCGTCGGCAAGGAACCGCACCATTTGATGGAAACGCCGGACGGCAAGTCGCTGATCGTCGCCAGTTCTGTCGGCAACGAACTGATCTTCCTCGACCCTGTGTCGGGCCAGATCCAGCGCCGTATCAGCAATATCCTCGACCCGTATCAGATCGGCTTTTCGCCGGACCAGAAGTGGTTCATCTCGAACTCGCTGCGCCTGGACCGCATCGACCTGTACCGCTACGACGGCAAGAACCTGACCCTGGCCAAGCGCATCCCGCTGCCAAAGTTGCCCAGCCACATGGCGTTCACGGCCGACAGCACCATGGCTTTTATCACGCAGCAGGGCAGCAACCAGGTCAGCGCCATCGATCTGGCCACGCAAACCGTCAAATGGACCATGCCTGTCGGCCCCGCGCCGGCCGGTATCACGATGACGCCCGATGGCAAGTATTTGCTGGTCGGCATCATGGGCAGCGATTACGTGGAAGTGATCGACTGGCGCACGCAAAAGACCGTCAAGCGCATCAAGGCGGGCGCCGGCACGCATAATTTCCGCGCGCTCGGTGACAACCGCATGACGTTCGTCTCGAACCGCGTGTCGAACACGATCAACATCATCGACCAGCAAACCCTGGAAAACGTGGGCACCATCAATGTGCCGGGCGGTCCGGATTGCATGGAAATCACGCCCGATGGCAAGACCATGTGGGTGACCTTGCGCTGGATCAAGAAAGTAGCCGTGATCGATTTGACCACGCGCAAGGTGATCAAGACCATACCGGTGGGCCGCTCGCCCCATGGCGTGTATTTCGCCACCCACTCGCCACGCATGTGATGGCGGGTGTGATGATGAAACGCCTCACTTTCGTGGGTCACGTGCCCGCCATGCTGCTGTGCGCCGGCGCCATGCTGTCGTCCGCCCATGCCGCCGCACCGGTGCAAGCTGCATCGACCCCGGCCGCATCTTCGACCCCGGCCGCTTGCAAGGGCGCCATCTACATGACCTTCGACACGGGCAGCCAGTCGCAAGCGCAGCTGATCGCCGACGTGCTGAATCAGCGCCATGTGAAGGCAACTTTCTTCCTGGCCAATGAAAAGACCACGCGCGGCGACTATTCGCTCGATGCCTCGTGGGCGCCGTACTGGAAAGCCCGTGTCGCCGAAGGCCACGCATTTGGCACGCATACGTTTGACCACGTGTACTGGAAGAAGGATCTGGCCAACGGCTTGATTCAGGTCAAGCCCCAGTTCGGCAAGGATGGCGGCAAGCTGGCTTCCTTCACCGATAAGCAGTTCTGCGAGGAATTGCGACGCGTCGATACGCGCTTCCAGGAGTTGACCGGGCACAAGCTTGACCCGTTCTGGCGCGCGCCGGGCGGCTACACGTCGCCGCGCACCCTGGCGGCCGGCAGCGCCTGCGGCTACCAGCATGCGGGTTGGGCGCCGGCCGGGTATTCTGGCGATGAACTGCCCAGCGACAAGTATCCGAACGCCATGCTGCTGAAAAAAGCCCTGGCGAACTTGCGCAGCGGCGACATTTTCATTGCGCACATGGGCATCTGGTCGCGCAAGGAGCCGTGGGCTCCGGCCAACCTGGACGCCTTGATTTCCGGCCTGCAAGACAAGGGGTTCTGCTTTGCCACCCTGCGCGAGCATCCTGCCTACGCGCAGAAGAAGGGCCAGCCATGATCGCCGCCGATATCCTCGGCTACGTCACGCCCGTCATCGACACGGTGGTCGACGCTTTTGGCGCGGCGCAAGGCTGGCTGTTCCAGACCATCGTCAATCCGCTCGTGTATCACCTGGGCTTTGGCGAATTCACGGAAGAAGCGTTCGAGGGCACGGAGTGGCTGCTGATCGGCCTGTGCGAACTGGTGCTGCTGTTTCTCGTGCTGCGTCCGCTTGAAGCCTTGATTCCCGCGCAAAAGATGACGGATCCGCGCGCGCGCTGGAACGATTTCATTTACACGGTGCTGCACCGCATCGGCCTGTTTTCTGTCGTGGTCTTCTTCACGCTCGATCCGCTGATGGATGCATTGGCGGGCGCCTTGCGTTTCGACAATGTTCATCCCTTGAACCTGGAATCGCTGTTGCCCGGCATCAGTCCCTTGCTTAGTTTTATCATTTATTTTGTCATTCTGGATTTTGTCGACTATTGCTACCACCGGGCCTCGCACCATTTCGGCTGGTGGTGGGGCTTGCACAGCCTGCATCACAGCCAGCAAAACATGAACTTGTGGAGCGATGACCGCAACCACCTGCTCGATGACTTCCTGCGCGACGTGGTGATGGCCCTGGTGGCCCTCGGTATCGGCGTGCCGCCGGGACAATACGTGCTGCTGGTGTCGATTTCGCGCATTCTGCAAAGCTTGCAGCACGCGAATGTGAGGATACACTTCGGCCGCATCGGCGAGCGGCTCTTGATCTCGCCCCGTTTCCATCGCACGCACCACGCCATCGGCGTGGGGCACGAGTCGAAGGGCAAGGGCAGCATGGGTGGTTGCAACTTCGGCGTCGTCTTGCCGATTTGGGATATGCTGCTGGGCACCGCGAATTTCTCGGCGGGCTATGCGCGCACGGGCGTGCGCGACCAGCTGGCCCGCATCGACAGCAATGGCGTGGGTCGGCCGGGACGCCACTATGGCCGCGGTTTCTGGCAGCAGCAATGGCTGGGCCTGCGCCGCATGGTGGAATTTGCAAGAGTTAAACGAAAAGGACGTCGTTGATGCGCAATGTGTTGAATTCGTATGGCCGTGCTTTCCTGTCGCAATTGCATGGCAGGATATTGCTGCTGAGCGTGGCGCCCTTCATCCTCTCGTTGGTGCTCTGGGGCGGATTGCTGTATGTGGGCTTGCAGCCGCTGATCGACAGCCTGCATGCGCTGTTCACGCAGTACGACTTCTTCCGCACCAGCGGCCAGGTGCTGTCCACCTTTGGCCTGGGCGTGCTGAAAGCCGTGATCGTGCCCCTGATCGCCATGTTCATGCTGCTGCCGCTGATGATCTTGACGGCGCTGATTTTCATGGGCCTGTTCGCCATGCCGGCCATCGGCCGCCATATTGGCGGACGGCATTTTCCGCAACTGGACAAGAAGCATGGCGGCAGCCTGCTCGGCAGCGTCACCACCTCGCTGGCCACGTTTTTGCTGTTTATCCTGGTTTGGGTGCTCATGCTGCCTCTGTACGCGTTTCCGCCCGCCGCGCTGGTAGGGCAGGCCGTGCTGTGGGGCTGGCTGACGTACCGCGTGATGGCCTACGACGCCATGGCTGACTACGCCAGCGTGGAAGAGCGCCACGCCATCATGCGCGAACAGCGCTGGCCCTTGCTGGCCATCGGCATGGTGTCCGGCGTCGCCGGCGCCGTGCCGGGCATGCTGTGGATGGGCGGCGTGATGTCGGTGGTGTTCTTCCCCTTCCTCGCGGCGTTCGCCATCTGGCTGTATGTGCTGATCTTTATCTTTACGGGCCTGTGGTTCCAGTATTACTGCCTGGAAGCACTGTCGCGTTTGCGGGGCGTACGCGGCATGACCGACGTGGCGCCGGCGGACGCATGAGTATTTTTATCGAATTCTACGAGGGAGCTTCATGGCTATCGGATTGATCATCATCGGCGACGAAATCCTGTCGGGCAAGCGCACGGACCAGCATTTCCCGAAAGTAGTACAAATGCTCAAGCAACGCGGCTTGCAGCTGAGCTGGGCGGAATACGTGGGCGACGAGCCGGCCCGCCTGGTTGCCTTGCTCAAGCGCAGCTTTGCCAGCGGCGACATCGTCTTCAGCTTTGGCGGCATCGGCGCCACGCCGGACGACCATACGCGCCAGGCGGCGGCCGATGCGCTGGGCTTGCCGCTGGTGCTGCATCCGCAGGGCAAGAAGAATATCCAGCAGCGCATCACGGAAATGGGAGCAGAGGCGGGCATGCCGGCCGATTTGAACTCGCCGGAAAACCTGCACCGCCTGAAAATGGCGGAATTTGTCGAAGGCGCCGAGCTGATTCCGAATCCGTACAACAAGATTGCCGGCTTTGCCGTGCGCGAGCATTACTTCGTGCCGGGCTTTCCCGTCATGTCCTGGCCCATGATCGAGTGGGTGCTCGACACGCATTACAGCCATTTGTTCAACCAGGTGCCGCATGCGGAACATGCCTTGCTCGTGTATGAAACGGCCGAATCCCTGCTGACGCCGCTGATGGTGCGCCTGGAGGCAGAGTTTCCGCTGATCAAGGTATTCAGCCTGCCCAGCGTGGGCGATGCGCAGACGCGCCGGCATATCGAACTGGGTGTCAAGGGCGAGCCTGCGCAGGCTGAAGCCGCCTTCGCGCAGATGTGCGCCGCACTCGATACCTTGCAGGCTGAATACACCACCATCTGAGCTGCCGCCAGCGCGGCGCCGGCGGCTTTTTCGCCGGCGTCCAGCCCGCCATGCATCTATGTACGCAAGCGTACATTCCAAGACGTTGTTTTTTTGCGAAAATCTTCAATGAAGCAAGATTTTTGTGTGCGCTCGTCAGTCGTTCTCATGCCGATGTGGTGGAATGGTGAACAGGGGCCTTGCGTGTCATTGCGGGGTCGCCTGCCTGTGCAGTAACGTGTTCTTTTGATTCACCGGTATGGACATCATGTTAAGCAAGCTTTGTTGTGACCGGCCCTGGCTGGCCCTCGTCTTATCCCGCGCGGAGCGGTATCGCTACCGCATTTCCCGCGCCGTCCAAACCCAACCTTATCCCAGCATCCCATGAAAGACACAGGCGTCAATCTGGCCGCGCAAGAGCGGCCCCCTTCTGATCCAGCTGCCGAGGCGCCGCCGCCGGCGACCCCGCCGAAGAAGCGCCGTTCGCGCATCTGGCCCATCTTTGCCATTATTCTGCTGGCGCTGATCGCCGGCGTGGCGTGGTTCGTCATGCGCGAAGTGCGCACCTCGGCCCTGCAGGCAGAGTTTTTCACGCGCCTGGATCGCCAGCTGGCGTTCAAGGTCGAGCCTGGCCCGGCACCGGCGGGCGCCATCCGCTATCCGCAGCACGGCCCCTATGACGAGCGGCTCGGCTATGCCAGCTTGCCAGATTTTATTAGCAAGCTGAATGCGCGCGATTATGCCGTGACGGCGCAGGCGCGCATGTCGCCGAAAATGGTGCAACTGGTCGACCGGGGCATCTTTGCCACGTATCACGAGAAAAACCGCGCCGGTCTGACCATCCTCGATTGCCGCGCCGCACCGCTGTTCGCGGCCAGTTATCCCGAGCGCATGTTCGATGGCTTCGCCGAAGCGCCGCCCGCGCTCGTGCAAAGCCTGCTGTTCATCGAAAACCGTGAATTGCTGGACCCGGGCACGCCCGAGCGCAATCCGGCCGTGGAGTGGGACCGCCTGAGCAAGGCCGTTCTCGACAAGGCGCTGAACCTGTTTGGCGGCCACCGCGGCGGCGGCGGCAGCACCCTGGCCACGCAGATCGAAAAGTACCGCCATTCGGAAGACGGGCGCACCAGTTCCATGCAGGACAAGCTGATGCAAATGATTTCGGCCAGCCTGCGCTCCTACCAGGATGGCGAAAACACCATGGAAGCGCGGCGCAAGATCGTCGTCAATTACCTCAATACCGTGCCGCTGTCGGCAAAGAGCGGTTTTGGCGAAGTCAACGGCATTGGCGACGGCATGTGGGTCTGGTATGGCCGTCCGTTTGCCGAAGTGAAAACTTTGCTCAATGGTAATATGGACCAGCCGGGTAGTGCGCTGGCCTACAAGCAGGCGCTGAGCCTGCTGATCGCGCAGCGCCGTCCCTCGCATTACCTGGTGGCCGGCGGCGCCGACCTGGAAGAATTGACCAACAGCCATCTGCGCCTGCTGGCGCAAGCGGGCGTGATCTCGCCGCAGCTGCGCAATGCGGCCATCGCCGAGAAGCTGCGCCCGTCGACGGCGTCTGGCGTGCAATCGGAGGCATCGACCTCGTTCGTCACGCGCAAGGCCTCGAATGCCGTGCGCAACCATCTGGCCAGCATGCTCGGTGATCCGCGCTTGTACAACCTCGACCGCCTGGACCTGAAAGTGGTCAGCACGCTCGACGCGCAGGCGCAAAACGCCGTCACCAAGGTCTTGCGCGAGCTGCGCGACCCGGAAGTGGCGAAAGCGGCCGGCCTGACGGGCAAGGGTATGCTGGGCAATGGCGACCCGGCCAACGTGGTCTACAGCTTTACCTTGCTGCAAAAGGGCGACCAGGCCAACTTGCTGCGCGTGCAGACCGATAACTACGACCAGCCGCTCGACATCAACGAAGGCGCCAAGCTGGACCTCGGTTCCACGGCCAAGCTGCGCACCCTGGTGACGTACATGGACATCATCGACCAGCTGCACCAGCGCTACAGCGGCATGGGCGCCGCCGAGCTGGGCAAGATTGCCGTCGATCCGAAGGATCTGCTGTCGCAGTGGGCGATTGCCTACCTGAAACCGTTGGCACTCGGCGAGGCGCGCAACCTGCCCGCCATGCTGGCGGCCGCCATGGAACGCAAATATTCGGGCAACCCGGGCGAAGGCTTCTTCACGGGCGGCGGCTTGCATCATTTCGGCAACTTCTCCAAGCTCGACGACAGCCGCATCATGACGGTGCAGCAGGCGCTGCGCCAGTCGACCAACCTGGTGTTCGTGCGCCTGATGCGCGACGTGGCCCGCTACTACATGTTTTCGCGTCCCGATTCCTCGGCCTCGCTGCTGGCGGACGCGGACGATCCGCGCCGCGCCCAGTACCTGAGCCGTTTTGCTGACAAGGAAGGGCGCGAATTCCTGCACCGCTTCTATCAGAAGTACCGCGGCAAGAGCGTTGACGAGCAGGAAAAAATCCTGTTGGCCAGCATCCGCCCGACGCCCGTGCGCCTGGCAAATATCTTCCGCACCGTCAATCCGAAGGGAACCGTCGCGGAATTCGGCGATTTCCTCAATGCCAACTTGACGTCGCAAAACGAGGTACCGCCCGAGCGCGTCGCCAAGATGTACCAGCAGTACGCGATGGAAAACTGGTCGCTGGCTGATCGCGGCTATCTGGCCAACGTGCATCCGCTGGAACTGTGGATGGTGGCGTACCTGCGCCAGCATGAAGGCTCCACCCTGTCGCAGATGGTGGCGGCCAGCGAGAAGGAACGCCAGGAAGTCTATAAATGGCTGTTCAATACGCACCGCAAGCACGCGCAGGACCGCCGCATTGCCAACTTGCTGGAAGTGGAAGGTTTCCTGGAAATCCACCGCCAGTGGAAGAAGATGGGCTATCCGTTCGACTCGCTCGTGCCGTCTTACGCGACGACCTTGGGCGCCTCGGCCGACCGTCCCGCCGCGCTGGCCGAGTTGATGGGCATCATCATCAACGATGGCGTGCGCAAACCGAGCGTGCGCATCGATTCCATGCATTTTGCCGCCAACACGCCGTATGACACCATGGTCAAGCGGGGCACGAAGGTGGAAGCGGAGCAGGTGCTGTCGCCGGACGTGGCACGCGCCGTCGCCAAGGCCATCCGCGAAGTGGTGTCGGATGGCACGGCGAAACGGGCGAAGACGGCATTTGTCGGCGCCGACGGCGTGCCGATCCCCATGGGCGGCAAGACGGGCACGGGCGACCAGCGTTTCGACGTGTATGGCGCCGGTGGCCGCCTGATCGAGTCACGCTATGTGAACCGTTCGGCCACGTTCGTCTTCAATATCGGCGAGCGCTTCTATGGCAGCATGACGGCGTATGTGCGCGGGCCTGAATCGAAAAACTACGATTTCACCAGCGCCTTGCCCGTGCAACTGCTGGTGTCGCTGGCGCCGAGCCTGATGCCGCTGATCGAGCCGCCCGCGCCGGCCGAAGGCGTGGCAAAGCAATGTACGAATTAAATCGTTGCTGCAACTAAAAGCCGGCCTTCGCGGGCCGGTTTTTTTTTGCTGAGGAGAAAGCACCTATGGAACAAACGCAGCAAATCTTTGCGCAATACCACCGTTTCGACGATGGCGAGCTTGTTTCCATCGAGCAACTGTACCAGCCACGGGGCGTGCAGGCCGTGCGCATCGTGTTGCATGCGAGAAATCATGGGCTGGAAGGCAATGTCTGGCGCCAGGTCGCCATCACGGTGGGCGCGGTGCGCGAAGTGCTGGTCAGGACGCCGGGCAACTTCATCAACCGTATCTGCTGCGGCGTGAAGCTGCTGCGTTTCGGCGATGTGTGGTGCGTGGATATCGACGGCACCTACACGCACGATGACCCGGCGACCCTGGATGAGGTGCGCCGCGATGGCGATTGCTACGTCATCGGCGGCACGGTCGAGGCAATCGAACTGGACTAACCGGCAAACACGGCGGTTTTATCTTCCAGGCGCGCGTGGTAGGCGGCGATGGCCGGATAGTCGGGGCGCTGCATCGGCGCCATCAGCCAGCGCTTGATGGACAGGCCCAGCACGATATCGGCCAGGGTGAACGTTTCGCCGCAGACGAAGGCGCCCGTGCGCTGCAGCTGCTGTTCCAGCACGCCCATCATCTTGTTCCATCCGGCAATACCGGCCACCAACTGGGCCGCATCCTGGTGCGCCGGGCTGTGGCGCACCAGCGACATGAAGGCGTAGCGCCAACTGTTGTTGAGGTCACCCATTTGCCAATCCATCCATTTTTCCACTTCCGCGCGGGCGCGGGGCGTGCTTGGCAGCAAGTCGTCGCGGCCCGCCTGGGCGCACAGGTAGCGGCATATCGTGTTCGACTCCCACAGCACCAGGTCGCCATCGAGCAGCACGGGCACCATGGCGTTCGGGTTCAGGGCCAGGAAGGCCGGGTCGTCCGTGGCGCGAAAGCCGCTGCCCCAGTCTTCGCGTTCGTAGGGCAGGTCGAGTTCCTCGCACGTCCACAGGACTTTGCGGACATTGATCGAGGCGGCTTTTCCAAGAATTTTCAGCATACGGGGCTCCAGAAGGCAGGTGGTTGATCTGCCACTGTAGCGGATTTGGCCACGCCGCGCCTGCGAAAGTGCCTTGCATAGTTGAGGTTTTCTTGGCATCGTAGCCACCCATGAAACCTATGCGCCACCACATGTCCAAAATCCTCGCGTTCAGCCGCTTTTCCGTGCGCGATTTCCTCGCCACCGCCGGTCCCACCTTGCTGCTGGTCGGCGCATTTTGCGCGCTCGCTTACTGGCTGGTCGACCCGGCGCCGCCACGCCAGGTGAGCCTGTCGACGGGGCAGGACAATAGCGCCTATGAAGAGTTCGGAAAGAAATATGCGGCCACCCTGGCCAAACACGGCATCAAGGTGACCTTGCAGCCGTCGCTGGGCTCGCAGGAAAACCTGCAGCGCCTGAACGCGGGCAAGACCGATATTGCTTTCGTGCAAAGCGGCTCGACGGAACACGACGATGCCGAGCGCCACGGCTTGATTTCCCTGGGTAGCCTGTTTACGGAACCCGTCTGGCTGTTCATGCGCGAAGACAAGGCCGTGACGGAGCTGACGCAATTGAAGGGCCTGAAGATCAACCTGGGACCGGAAGGCACGGGCGTGCCTGGTCTGTTCCGGCAGTTGCTGTCTGTGAATGGCGTCGAAGCGAAGGAATTGACGGTGAGCGACTTGCAGAACACGCCCGCCACGGTGGAGTTGCTGGAAGGGCGCATCGACGGACTCGTGTTCAGCTCGGCGCCGGAAGCGCCGTTGATCCAGATGCTGCTGCAAACGCCGGGCATCAAGCTGTTTGATTTTTCGCAAGCGGAAGCCTACACGCGGCGCTTGCCTTTCCTCACGCATGTTGTCTTGCCGCGTGGCATCGTCGACCTGGGGCAGAACATTCCCGCGCAGGATTATCATTTGATCGCACCGACGGCTACCCTGGTGGCGCGCGAAGACTTGCATCCGGCCCTGATCGACCTGTTCGTGCAGGCGGCGGCCGGCATCCATGGCGGCACGGGCTGGTTCCAGCAGCAGGGGCAGTTCCCGTCTGCGCGCTACACGGAAATTCCCGTGGCGCCCGAAGCGCTGAAATTCTACAAGGATGGCGCACCCGTGCTGCAGCGCTACATGAGTTTCTGGCTGGCCAATTTCTTTGACCGCATGTGGGTGCTGGTGGTGGCCTTGGGCGCGCTGATTTTACCGCTGTCGCGCGTGGTGCCGCCCTTGTACGTGTGGCGCATCCGTTCGCGCGTGTACCGCTGGTATGGCCAGCTGCGCACGGTGGAGCAGGCGCTGGAAGATGTGCCGCCAGAGCAGCGTGCGCATGTGTATGCGGCGCAATTGAAACGGCTGGACCAGATCGAGGAGATGGTCAACCAGATCTCGATTCCCCTGTCGTTTGCCGATGGTTTGTATGGCTTGCGCAGCCACATCAATTTCGTGCGCAAGCGCATCCTGACCTTGATGGGCGAGCATCCTGCCGCCGAGGTGGGCGAGCCGGCCTGAGGACTTAAACGAGGGTGATCGACAGCTTGCGCCCGACCAGCGCGGCGGCCCGTTCCAGGGTCGAGAGCGTCACGTCGCTGCTGGGGTCGAGCAGGCGGTCGAGCTGCGAGCGGCTCGTCTGCAGCAGGGCCGCCATGCGCGTCTTCGACATCGCTTGTTCCTGCATCGCCTGCGTCAGTTGCCAGGCGATTACTTCCTTGATGGCGCGGTTTTGCGTTTGCTCGAAGATGCCTTCTTCCTTGAGGAAGTCGTCGAGACTGCTGCCGAGGTGGGGTGCGGTGGCGTTCATGTCAGTTCCTTGTAGCGTTTGCGGGCCAGCGCCAGGTCGTCATCGGGCGTGGCGCGGGTTTTCTTGATAAAGCCGTGCAGCGCCACCAGGCAGTCGCCGTGATGGCAGATCAGCACGCGCGCGATGCGGTTGCCGGGCAGGCTGCTGCGTACTTCCGACAATCCTTGCCCCAAATGGCGGCACAAGGGCATGCCGACGGGCCAGCGCCATTGCGCATGCATCAAGTCCTGCCCGATCATATGGCACTCTTCAACTGGCAAGGACTTGAGTCAGTCGCGCACGGGTTCGCCGCCATTGCCGTTCGCATAGAACAGCAGGGTAATCTGCCGCAAGCCGGAAGCATCCATGACGCACCTCTACGTTGTACTATATAAGGTACATGTTCGCAAGGAGAATTTGCGCCGCAGTTGAAAAAATCGGGCGCGCATGGATGGTTGTAGCCGATGGCGGGCCGCAGGGTGGCCCGCCAGATCAAACACTGTTCAGATAGTCATGCGGCCAGCGTCAGGCGCCCAACCACGGCAGTCCGGCCTTGCACCAGCCGCCGATCTGCTTGCGATGGCCGTCGGCATCCTTGTCGCCCTCGAAGCCTTCGAGGATGTCGAAGCAGTTGATATAGCCGTGCTCTGTAGCCAGCTTGGCTGCATGGCGCGAACGCACGCCGGAGCGGCACAGGAACAGCAGTACCTCGTCCTTGCCGGCCTGGGCGGCCAGCTGGGCGAGAAAGTCGGGATTCGGCACGCCACCGGGGTAGATGGCCCACTGCACCGCACCATGCTGGGTATCGGCGATGTCGACCCGGCCCACCCAGTCGCGCTCGGCATTCGTGCGCACGTCGATGAGCTTGGCGGCGGCATCGCCCTGCAGCAGGTCGTACGCTTCCTGCGGCGTGACGGCGCCGGCATACGGCGTACCTTCGTTGGCCCGGCTGCGGGCGGTGGTCAGGATGTCGGCGGCGGTGGTCATGGCGTCCTCGATGAAAGTGGGCAGGTATGGTCGATTATAGTGCGCCGTTCGCGCCCCGCAAACGGGAAACGATGGTGCACAGTTGACGCACCACAACGAGGCATTTTTCAGGAATTCGCACAAAATGCACGATAATGGTGCGTTATTCGTTTTTTGCACTTGCTTAGTGCATTCTTGATTTGACGCAAACGCAGCAGGAAAATCGCGGGCATGAAAACTTTCACTGGGATGGCAGTAATTTTATTGCTGGCACCTGGGGGCTCCTGAAGCTGGCATGGAATCTGCTATGATCCCTATGAGTTTTGGTGGCACGCAATGTTTGCTTCGCTTCATCAGCCCAGACGCACTAAGGTCGGCTCACCCCACATTCATTTAGGAGATACGCATGGCAATGACAGCCGCAGAAGTCTTGAAGATGGTAGAAGAAAACGAAGTCAAATTCGTTGATTTCCGCTTTGCTGATACCCGTGGTAAAGAGCAGCACGTGACGGTTCCCGTGTCGCACTTCGACATGGACAAATTCGAGTCGGGCCACGCCTTTGACGGTTCTTCGATTGCTGGCTGGAAAGGCATTGAAGCGTCCGACATGATCTTGCTGCCGGATCCAAACACGGCCAATATCGACCCGTTCATGGAAGAAACGACCCTGTTCATGCAGTGCGACGTGATCGAACCGTCGGACGGCAAGGGCTATGACCGCGACCCGCGCTCGATCGCGAAACGCGCCGAAGCCTACCTGAAATCGTCGGGCATGGGCGACACCGCCTACTTCGGCCCTGAGCCAGAATTCTTCATCTTTGACAGCGTGCGCTGGAAGATCGACATGTCGGGCTGCTTCGTCAAGATCGGTTCGGACGAAGGTTCGTGGTCGACCGGCAAGGATATCGAAGGCGGCAACAGCGGCCACCGTCCTACCGTCAAGGGCGGTTACTTCCCCGTGCCACCAGTGGACAGCTTCCAGGACATGCGTTCGGAAATGTGCCTGATTCTGGAATCGCTGGGCATCCCGGTTGAGGTACATCATCACGAAGTCGCCGGCGCCGGTCAGAATGAAATCGGCACCAAGTTCTCGACCCTGGTCGAGCGCGCCGACTGGACGCAAAACCTGAAATATGTGGTGTGGAACGTGGCGCACAGCTACGGCAAGACCGCTACCTTCATGCCGAAACCTATCGTTGGCGACAACGGTTCGGGCATGCACGTGCATCAATCCGTATGGAAAGATGGCAAAAACCTGTTCGCTGGCGACGGCTATGCCGGCCTGTCCGATTTCGCCCTGTACTACATCGGCGGCATCATCAAGCACGCCAAGGCACTGAACGCGATCACCAACCCGGGCACCAACTCGTACAAGCGTCTGGTACCAGGCTACGAAGCCCCAGTGAAACTGGCGTACTCGGCGAAAAACCGTTCCGCCTCGATCCGTATCCCGCACGTGGCCAATCCAAAAGGCCGCCGCGTCGAAGCGCGCTTCCCGGATCCACTGGCGAACCCGTACCTGTGCTTCGCCGCACTGCTGATGGCTGGCCTGGATGGCGTTGCCAACAAGATCCATCCGGGCGAAGCCGCCTCGAAAGATCTGTACCATCTGCCGCCAGAAGAAGACGCACTGATCCCGACCGTGTGCGCTTCGCTGGAAGAAGCTCTGGACGCACTGGACAAGGACCGCGAGTTCCTGACCCGTGGCGGCGTGTTCAGCGATTCGATGATCGACGCTTACCTGGAACTGAAAATGCAGGACGTACAGCGCATGCGCATGACCACGCATCCTGCCGAGTTCGACATGTACTACTCGCTGTAATGGCGCCACGCCGGCAACATGCCGGTAGTGAATAAAAAACGCGGGTGAGGCGATGGTCTCGCCCGCGTTTTTTTATGCAGTACCAATGCGGCGCCAGTACCGTGTTGTATAGTCGGCCAAGGATTGATACGGCACGAGCCGACAGGAGTGAAGATTGACCAAGCATTACAGAATGGCGCTGATGGCAGGATTGCTGGGCGCGGCGGCACAGGCGCACGGGCAGCTGTATGTCTGCGCCGATGCGCAAGGACACAAGACGTACACGGACAAGCGGGCTGGCGCGCATTGCCAGCTGCTCGATTTGCCGGGCGCCATGACGGAGCCGCCACGCAGGACGGCGCCGCTGGCCGGCGCGCCGGCCCGGCCCGCCACGCAGGCGGCGGCCACGGCGGCGCCTGTCGCTGGCGCGTTTCCCAAGGTCGATGGCGCCGAACAGCGCGCGCGCGACCTGGACCGGCGCCAGATCCTGCAGGACGAATTGCGCAGCGAAGAGCAGAAACTGGCGGCGCAGCGGCTGGAATTCAATGGCGGCCAGCCCGAACGTCAGGGCAATGAGCGTAACTATGCGAAATACCAGGAACGGGTGGCGCAGTTGAAGGACAACATTGGCCGGACACAGCAGAACGTCGAGGCCCTGAAACGCGAGATCGCGAATATTCGGTAAAGCACATGACACTAGACAACCATTCCAGCCGTCCCGCCCACCTGGCCGGCCTTGATTTGCTGGCCTCGGCCGTGATCCTGCTCGATGGCGACGGCCGCATCAGCTATGCCAACGCGGCGGCGGAAAACCTGCTGGAAAGCTCATTGAAGGCCTTGTCGCGGCAAAAGCTGACGGCGCTGTTCTTGAATCCCGAGGAGCTGGCCGGCATTTGCGCGCAGGCGCTCGAACACAAGTTTTCCGACCTGCGCCAGGACCTGAGCCTGGAGCGCCTGGGACGCGAGCCGCTGCGCGTGCACAGCATCGTCAGCGCGCTCGACGCGCCGCGCGACGGCGTGCTGATCGAACTGCGCGAAAACGTGCAGCAATTAAAACTCGACCGCGAGGAGCGCATCCTCGACCAGAGCCAGGTCAACAAGGAGCTGATCCGCAATCTGGCGCATGAAATCAAGAACCCGCTGGGCGGCATCCGCGGCGCGGCCCAGCTGCTGGAGCTGGAATTGCCGGCCCTGCACTTGAGCGAGCTGCGTGAATACACGCAAGTCATCATCAAGGAAGCGGACCGTCTGCAAACCCTGGTCGACCGCCTGCTGGCGCCGCACCGCCGCCCGCATATCGTGGGCGACGTGAATATCCACGAAGTGTGCGAACGGGTCCGCAGCCTGATCCTGGCCGAATTCCCCAGCGGCCTGACCATTTCGCGCGATTACGACGCGTCGATTCCCGAGTTTCGCGGCGACAAGGAGCAATTGATACAAACCGTGCTCAATATCGCGCACAACGCGGCGCAAGCCCTGGCCGAGCGCATCGAGGCGGGCGACGCGGAGCTGATTTTCAAGACGCGCGTGGCGCGCCAGGTAACCCTGGCCAAGGTCCGTTACGGCCTGGCATTAGACTTGCATATCATTGACAATGGACCGGGCATCGCACCCCAGATCCGCGACCGGATTTTCTACCCGCTGGTGTCGGGCAGGGAAGGCGGCAGCGGACTGGGACTGACCTTGGCGCAAACCTTCGTGCAACAGCACCTGGGCGTGATCGAGTGCGAAAGCCGGCCTGGATACACCGATTTCAGGATCGTTCTACCCTTGCCATAAGCGAGGCGGTATCCCACCCATGAAATCCATTGCGGGACGCACACACTAATGAAGCCAATCTGGATAGTTGACGACGACGAATCAATCCGCTGGGTGCTGGAAAAAGCCCTGGCGCGGGAAAATCTCGCCACCAAGAGTTTTGCCAATGCGCGCGACGCCATCGCCGCACTGGAATTTGACACGCCGCAAGTGCTCGTGTCCGATATCCGCATGCCGGGCGCGTCCGGCCTGGAATTGCTGCAGACGGTCAAGTCGCGCTTTCCCGGCTTGCCGGTCATCATCATCACGGCCTTTTCCGACCTCGATTCGGCCGTCGCAGCCTTCCAGGGCGGCGCCTTCGAGTACCTGGCCAAACCGTTCGATATCGACAAGGCTGTCGAGCTGATCCGCCGCGCGCTGGAAGAAAGCCTGCGCGAGACCAGTGTGGAGTCAGGCCCGTCCGAAACGCCGGAAATCCTCGGCCAGGCGCCGGCCATGCAGGAAGTCTTCCGCGCCATCGGCCGGCTGTCGCAATCGAATGTCACCGTGCTCATCACGGGCGAATCCGGTTCCGGCAAGGAACTTGTGGCGCGCGCGCTGCACAAGCACAGCCCGCGCGCGGCGCAGCCTTTCATCGCCCTCAACACGGCGGCGATCCCCAAGGATTTGCTCGAGTCCGAACTGTTTGGCCACGAACGGGGGGCGTTTACGGGCGCCCAGACGACGCGCCGCGGCCGTTTCGAGCAAGCCGAGAACGGCACTTTGTTCCTCGATGAAATCGGCGACATGCCGTTCGACTTGCAGACGCGCTTGCTGCGCGTATTGTCCGATGGCCATTTCTATCGTGTCGGCGGCCATCAGCCCATGAAGGCGAACGTGCGCGTCATTACGGCCACGCACCAGAACCTCGAGCAACGCGTGCGCGACGGCCTGTTCCGCGAAGACTTGTATCACCGCCTGAACGTGATCCGGCTGCGTTTGCCCAGTTTGAGGGAGCGGCGCGAGGATATCCCCATTCTGGTGCGCCACTTCCTGGTGCAAAGCGCGCGTCAGCTGGGCGTGGAAGCCAAACGCATGAGCGAGCCGACGATGCAATTCCTCAGCAGCCTCGATTTGCCCGGCAATGTGCGCCAGCTGGAAAACCTGTGCAACTGGATCACGGTCATGGCGCCGGGCCAGACGGTGGAAATCAAGGACTTGCCGCTGGAATTGACGCAGGGGCAGGGCGATGGCGCTGCCACGGTGGCATCCGCTGACGTGGCGCCAGCAAATGTTGCTCATGCGCATGGCGGCCAGGTGTTCGAAGCGGCCGCGCCTGCCAACGGCGCGCCGCCGGGCTGGATCGGCTTGCTGGAATTGCAGGCGGCTGGCATGCTGGGCGCAGGGCAGCAGGAAGTCATGGCCGTGCTGGGGCGGCAATTCGAGTCGGCCCTGATCAAGACGGCGCTCAAGCATACGCACGGACGCAAGAACGACGCCGCCGTGCGTCTGGGTATCGGCCGCAACACCATCACCCGCAAGATCTCCGAACTGGGCATCGACGGCGCCAAGGACGATTGATCTGTCTTCCGGACGGAGCGTCCGCTCCGTCCGCTTTTCCGCACGGCGTCCCTTGCACGCCACAACACACACTGCAGGCGATAAGGTAAGCTGGCGCCTGCCGGACTGTTTCGTCCGGTCTTAACTTTCATTGTGGAACTGTATGCTGATTAACTGCGTGGCCTACCAGGATGGCAAAAAACTGGCCGACTTGCCGATCGACGACATCAGCGATTACGTCGAGCGCCCCGATTGTTTCGTCTGGGTCGCCCTGCTCGACGCCACGCCGGACGAACTGAAACAGATGCAGCACGAGTTTTGCCTGCATGAACTGGCGGTGGAAGACGCGCAGCGGGGCCACCAGCGGCCGAAGATCGAGGAATATGGCGATTCCCTGTTTGCCGTCGTGAAAACCGTGGAAATGGTCGAGAACGAACTGGTGCTGGGCGAAGTCGACATTTTTGTCGGCGCCAATTACGTGCTCTCGTCGCGCAGCAACAGCTCGCAAGGTTTCCTCGGTGTCCGCGCGCGTGCCGAGCGCGAACCGCACTTGCTGCGCCAGGGCTCGGCCTTCGTGCTGTACGCGCTGATGGACGCCGTCGTCGACCGTTATTTTCCTGTCCTCGACGCGCTGGAATCGGAGCTGGAACTGATCGAGGACCGCATCTTCGACCGTGGCACCGAGCGCGACAATATCGAACGGCTGTACCAGTTGAAACGCAAGGTCATGGTCTTGCGCCACGTGGTGGCGCCCCTGATGGAAGCAGTGGGCAAGCTGCACGGCGGGAGGGTGCCGCCGCTGTGCCACGATACCCAGGAGTATTTCCGCGACGTGCACGACCATCTGGCGCGCATCAACGGCACGCTCGACACCATCCGCGACACGATCAGCACGGCCATCCAGGTGAATCTGTCGATGGTGGCCATCGACGAGAGTGAAGTGAACAAGCAGTTGGCGGCCTGGGCCGCTATTTTCGCCGTATTTACGGCGTTTGCGGGCATCTGGGGCATGAATTTCAAGTTCATGCCGGAGCTGGACTGGCATTACGGTTATCCGGCCGCCGTGGCAGTGATGAGCTGTGTCTGCGGTTATATGTATTACTTGTTCAAGCGTTCCGGCTGGCTGTAAAAAATTCCTGTGTATCTGTATTATTAAGCAATAGCCAGGGGTACAATCGCGGCAGGTCCGCTGGGGCGGGCCATGGCTGAGAGTCGCCGCGCCGGCAGGTGTGCCTGCGCTTCCGGTGCCGTGCAGGAGCATTCATGAGTATTCCGTTGTTTGATGTGAATTCGCAAGAACCCCTGTTCGATGCCGAGCAGCGGCGCACCCTGGCGGAAGCGGCCCTGCGCTCGATTACCGCCTCGACGGCGCACGCCCGGGGTGACGACTTCCTGCGCATCCTCGTCAAGGACCTGGCCGAAGCGCTCGACGTGCACTATGTGATCGCCGGGCGCCTGGTGCGCCTGGAAGATGGCAGCGAAGGCATCCGCACCCTGGCCCTGTGGGGCGGCGACGGCTACCAGCCGAATATCGAATACAGCCTGCAGCACACGCCTTGCCAGGACGTGACCTGCCAGAGCATGTGTTTTCATGGCAGCGACATCCAGCGTCGCTTTCCATTCGATACCCTCCTCGTCGACATGCGGGCGGAAAGCTATGTCGGCATGCCGCTGATCGATACCGACGGCAAGACCCTGGGCATCCTGTCGGCCATCGACACGCGTCCCATCGATGAAAACAAGCGCTTGCTGGCGCTGTTGCTGCTGTCGATCTTTTCGGCGCGCGGCGCGGCCGAGCTGCAGCATCAGGAACGCACCCAGCAGCTGGAAGAAATCGTGCGCGTGCGCACCGAATCGCTGCTGGCGGCGCAAGCCAACCTGATCGAGCAGGAGCAGATGGCGGCCCTCGGTTCGCTGGTGGCCGGGGTCTCGCATGAGGTCAACACGCCCATCGGCGTGGCGCTGACGGCGGCGTCGAGCATGGGCAGCTATGCCGACCAGCTGGTGCAGCTGCTGGGCGGTGCCAAGGTCAGCCGCGCCGAACTGATCGACATTGCCGAATCCTTGAAAGGTGCGGCCGCCTTGATCGAGCGCAACCTGGCGCGCGCTGCCGACCTGATCGGCAATTTCAAGCAGCTGGCCGTGGATCAGGTCAGCGAATACGTGGCCGACCTGGCCCTGCACGACTATGTGCACGGCCTGGTGTCGGCGCACAGCCCGGAACTGCGCAAGGCGGCGCTGGGTGTGGAACTCGATATTGCGCCCGATTGCCAGGTGCGCCTGGCGGCCGGCAAGCTGTCGCAAATCCTGTCGAACCTGCTGATGAACAGCGCCCGCCATGGCTATCCGCAGGGCGGGCCAGGGCGCATCACGATACGCGCGCGCATCGAGGCGGATGACACGGACGCGGCCTTGCGCTGGCTGCTGCTGGAATTTTCCGACGACGGCATCGGCCTGGCGCCGGCCGTGCGCGAACACATGTTTGAACCGTTTTTCACCACCAAGCGTGGCCAGGGCGGCTCCGGCCTGGGCATGCACATCGTCTACACCATCGTGCAGCAGCTGGGCGGCCAAGTGTGTGCCATCGACAGCACGCCCGGCTGTCATATACAGATCAGGCTGCCGCTGGCCAGCTAACCGCGCCTGCGTCGTCTGGTCCGCCATCCTTCCCTTCTCTTAAATTTATTATCAAAAGGCATTGTTCGTCAAAGATGCGCAGGCATGTTTGTGAAAACGGTCGCGAGTGTTGTTTCTATGTATGAATTGGAAATTCAAATATTGACACTGAATTTACGTCATGTTTTGATGAAATTTCTCAGCTTGTAACAAAGTATTAGTAAATTTGTAGCGGGGTTGGCAGGATGTCGCAGGCCACGCCCGAGCTGTTTTGGTGCCTGTCGCCGGGTATGCAGTTTTGAAGGCTGAGCTAGACGGATAGTTGGATTTGCAATGTATTAACCTCATCCAAACGATGACGGTTTTCTTAAATTTGCTTTATTCAAGGATACAACAATGCTTAACGAAACCGTATTATCTCGCTCTGTGCGCCTGATGTTTTCAGGGATTGCCATTGGCGTGCTGGCTCAGCCAGCACTTGCACAAGAGACCGCACCTGCCTCTCCTACCGTACAACGGGTGGAGATCACCGGGTCGAATATTCGTCGTGCGCAGGCGGAAGGTGTCTCTCCTGTTCAAACCCTGAGCCGGGCAGATATTGAAAAATCGGGCAAATCGACAGTAGCGGAATTGCTCCAGACGCTGGCAGTCGATAACCAAGGGTCGGTTCCTACCAGCTTCGGCAATGGCTTTGCTGCCGGCGCATCGGGTATTTCCCTGCGCGGCCTGGGTACCGCTTCCACGCTGGTTTTGCTCAATGGTCGCCGTATCGCGCCATACGGGCTGGCCGACGATGGCCAAAAGGTCTTTTCTGATCTGAATATCATTCCCGCCGATGCTGTCGAACGCGTCGAGATTCTGAAGGACGGGGCTTCGGCTATTTACGGTTCCGATGCCATCGCTGGCGTGGTGAATATCATTCTGCGCAGTGATTTTCAGGGAACGACCCTGAAAGCCAGCTATGGACAGACTGGTTATAGCGATGGTGCCGATGTGCGCCTGGCCGTGACGCATGGCTTTGGTGATATCGTCACTGACAGGTACAACGTGGTCATGAGTGCTGAGTATGGCAAGAAAAATGCCGTCTGGAACCGTGACCGCTCCGGCCGTGGCTATATTGGCGCTTCGGATTTACGCAATTACGGATTTGATGCGCAACAGGCGCTCGGCGGTACGGGAGCCATTACGGGCAACAATGCTGCGGGCAGTGCCATCAACGGCAACGTGCGCAATCCGACAACGCTTGATTACTACAACCGCGGTGCCTTGAATGGCGTCGGCTTTACGCGGACCTTTCCCGGTGCTGCGTGCTCCACCTTCACCAACCATCCACAAGGCGATCCAGGTGGCGGTTGCCTGATCGATGCGGCGCAACTGTACAGCCAGATGCAGCCGAGCCAGGAAACTGGCAATGTCTTCTTGCGCGGGACCTTCCAGCTCAATCAGGGCGTGCAGGCGTATGCCGAAGCGAACTATTTCACCAGCAAATCGTCTTCGTCCACGACGCCGTCGGGCATCAGCGGCAGCGTCGGCTACCCGGGCGGTCCGGTCAGCAATGCGGCCGTGGCCTTGGGCGCCAGCCATCCTGACAATCCGTATTTTGGGACAGCCGCGCGCTTTCGCTACCTGGCGGCCGATGTCGGTCCTCGCGTCAGCAATATCGATTCGACGTTCACCCGCTTTGTCACGGGCCTGAAAGGCAGCGTCGCCGGATGGGATTTCGATACGGCCTTGCTGTACTCGCAAAACAAGGTGTCCAATGACCGCTCCGGCTATCTGCAGCGTGACGTGATGTTTGCGCTGCTGAACCCGACGGCCGCGAATGTGGCTGCCGCAGGGAGCAACCCGGCCTACGCAGCTTTGCCAGCAGGCAGCTACTGGCGCATTGGCGAAAATGCGGGCTTGAATTCGGCTGCCTTGTACGCTGCGCTGGCACCGACGATCTCCAACGATGCGACGACCAAAATGTCGCAGATCGACTTCAAGGCATCGCGCGAGCTGATGGCGCTGCCAGGCGGCGCTCTCGGTATCGCCGTCGGTGCGGAGTATCGTCACGAATCGACAGAACTGGCGCCAACAGCGGGCACCGACAAGGGCAATATTGTCGGCCTGGGGTATTCGGCTTACGAAGGCAGCCGCAGTGTGACGGCCGCCTACACGGAGCTGGTGGCGCCGGTATGGAAGGGCGTCGAGCTGTCGGGCGCCATTCGCGCCGACCATTTTTCCGATGTCGGCAATGCCTATACGCCGAAGGTAGGATTGAAATGGAATCCGGTCAAGGAATTCGCCGTGCGCGGTTCGTTCGCCAAGGGCTTCCGTGCACCGAGCGCTGCGGAAAACGGCAAGGGTGGCCTGGCGGCATTTTCGTCGGCCAGCGATCCGTTGCGTTGCGCCCTCGGCGTCACCACCGCTTGCTCGGCCGCTTCCATTGCCATCATTACCTCGCCGAACCCCGCTTTGTCGCCGGAAAAATCGAAAAGCTCGAATATCGGCTTCGTGTGGGATCCATTGCCTAAGACAAATCTGACGGTGGACTTCTGGCAGATCAAGCGTACCAACGAGATCAACCAAGAACAGACGGACGCGGCGATTGCCGCCGGCCACGTGGCGCGCGATCCCTCGACCGCGCAGGCAGGTATTGCTGGCGACCCGGGCGCCATCACGGCAGTGCTGGCAAACTACGTGAACTCGGCCCAGACCAAGGTACGGGGCGTCGACCTGGACTTCCGTCAAGGCTTCGACCTGGGCGCAGGTTATGGCAAGCTGACTTTCGATGCGAAGTGGACACACCTGTTCACTTTCACGCGCACGGAAAAGGACGGCAGCTCGCGTGACTTTGCTGGTACCCACGGCAATTGCGATGTGAGCAACTGCATGGGAACGCCGGACAACCGTGTCAACCTGGGCTTGACCTGGGAGCTCAGCAAGCTGCGTGTCTCGGCCACGGCCAACTACCGCGGCGCCTTGAAAAACACTAACTTCAAGAACGATCCCGATGGTTGCGCTTTCCATTACGCCAATGGCGACGATGCGCCGGCAGGTTGCGAGCTCGCTTCGTTCACCAGCGTCGACCTGAATGCCCGCTACAAGATCAACGAGAAGTTGGAGCTGTTCGGCACGGTGCAGAACTTGTTCGACAAACGTGCTCCGCTCGATCCGCTGACCTATGGTGCGGTTTCCTACAATCCGCTGGACTTTGCTGGCGCCGTGGGTCGTTACTTCTCGGGAGGCTTGAAATACACCTTCTAAGCGTACGATGGCGCCCCTTGGGGCGCCATCGACTACGCTGGAAAACCGGCCGGGCCCGTCACGGGGCCCGGCATTTTTTTAGGGCTTGCCCCGCGTGCGCATGGGCGCGACTACCTAGCCGCGCGTCGCCATCGACAGCGCCACCGCTTCGGCCACCTTGATGCCGTCGACGGCTGCCGACAGGATGCCGCCCGCATAGCCGGCGCCTTCGCCGGCGGGGAACAGTCCCCGCGTATTCAGGCTTTGCAGGTCGTCGTCGCGGCGCTTGATGCGGATCGGCGAGGACGTGCGTGTTTCCACGCCCGTCAGCACGGCGTCGGCCTTGTAGTAGCCCTTGATCTGCTTGTTGAACGCCGGAAACGCTTCACGCAGGGCCGTGATCGCGTATTCGGGCAAGGACGGGGCCAGGTCCGTCAAGTGCACGGCCGGCTTGTAGGACGGTACCACGCTGCCAAATTCCGTCGAGGCGCGGCCAGCGACGAAGTCGCCGACCAATTGCCCTGGGGCATCGTAGTTGCCGCCGCCCAGGGCAAACGCGCGTTCTTCCAGTTCGCGCTGCAGGGCGATGCCGGCCAGCGGGTCGCCCGGATAGTCGGCTGGCGTGATGCCGACGACGATGGCGCTGTTGGCGTTGCGTTCGTTGCGCGAATACTGGCTCATGCCGTTCGTCACCAGGCGGCCCGGTTCCGAGGCGGCCGCCACCACGGTGCCGCCCGGGCACATGCAGAAGCTGTAGACGGAACGGCCATTGCTGGCGTGGTGCACCAGCTTGTAGTCGGCTGCGCCCAGGATCGGGTGGCCGGCGCTGGGGCCGAAGCGGCAGCTGTCGATCAGCGATTGCGGGTGTTCCACGCGGAAGCCGATCGAGAACGGTTTCGCTTCGATGTACACGCCGCGCTTGTGCAGCATCTCGAAGGTGTCACGCGCGCTGTGGCCGATGGCCAGCACGACGTGGTTGCTGGCGATGGTTTCGCCATTGTCCAGCACCACGCCGCGCACCTGGCCACCGTCGGCACCGGGGACGATGTCGAGGTCGACCACCTTGCTGCTGAAACGGTATTCGCCGCCCAGCTGCTCGATGTTCGCGCGCATTTCTTCCACCATCTTGACCAGGCGGAAGGTGCCGATGTGCGGCTTGCTCACATACATGATTTCCTCTGGCGCGCCGGCCTTGACGAATTCCGTCAGCACCTTGCGGCCGTAATGCTTGGGATCCTTGATCTGGCTGTACAGCTTGCCGTCCGAGAAGGTGCCGGCACCGCCTTCGCCGAACTGCACGTTAGATTCGGGATTGAGCTCGCGCTTGCGCCAGAAGCCGAAGGTGTCGACCGTGCGTTCGCGTACCTGCTTGCCCCGTTCCAGGATGAGGGGACGCAAGCCCATCTGCGCCAGGATCAGCGCCACGAACAGGCCGCAGGGGCCTGTGCCGATGACGATGGGACGCGGTTCAGTGCTGTGGCCGGCCAGCTGTTCGCCGCCAGCGACGAATTTATAGTCGGTGTCGGGCGCGGGCATCAGGTGCACATCGTGCTGCAGGCGCGCCAGCACGGCCGCTTCATTCCTGACGTCCACATGCAGCGAGTAAATCAACACCACGGCGCTGCGCTTGCGCGCGTCATAGCTGCGTTTGAAGACGGTAAAGCCGAGCAAATCGGCGGCGGCTATGCCCAGGCGCGCCAGGATGGCGGCGGGCAGGGCCGCTTCGTCGTGTTCGAGGGGGAGTTTTACTTCGTTGAGTCGCAACATGGTGTCTATCCGAAAAGTGCAGGGCTCCGTATCTAGCGGAGAGTGGGCAGCCGCGTGGCGCGGCGCAAGGCGGCATTTTACTCCTTCTTGCACGCATTGCATCGCGGCCTGGGCGGATGTCGGGCCATTTTTCTGTCCCCTGGATGTTGTCGGCGGCCGGATTCGGCGCACGAAGTGGCGCCTCCCCTGACGCCCCGTTAGCACCGCTACATGACTTGCTGGCACGGCATGACGGTGAGGTCCCGCAGCGCACCATTTGGGTGCGCCAGCCTGTCGTTGCGCCGCCAAGGCTGGCATTTTCAATGCGATAGGCTGACTCTGTCTGAACGATTGATGGCCGGGTTTCTTGCCTGTTTTTAAATATTGCTCATTTTGCGCATGGGGTGATTTTTGAAAGATCAAATTACATACGTCCGTGCTCTAGCTGATCGGAAGATTGTTGAAGCAGCCAGAAGAAACTGAATATAAATGTATAGGCAAATTCTGGCTTTTCTTGCCAAGTTGAATGGACAAGGAGCGCTGCAGCCATGCGGGGAGGGGGGATTTTCCGCAGCTTCGGGAGGGATGCCATCGTGGCGTGGCGGGGCAACGTGTTGCCGGCACTGCCACATTTTACCTTGGCGCACGGGCAGGAGCCTGCGAACTGGCAGCCTTCATCAAAGCCTGATTTTTATTTCAAATTATTGCGTGTAATAACTGTAGATGTTATTTGATGCGATTCTCATCGATTGATGAGGTCATTGCATTTTTGAGTTATTTTTTTTGATTGTTCAGATATGGTTTTTTTGATGGTGCTGACTTTTTTATTTCGTGGAAATTGAATGCGGACTGTGTTTCTATTTATTCTTTATTTTGGTATTGAATATAAAAACTTTTCTTCAAGAGTTTAGTAGTAATTGATGTATGTAATAACTTATATTCAAACATGTAGATACTCTTGAAATGTGAGCATACAATGTAATTGAAAACTTCAAATTTGAATAGTTCAATTCCATGTGGTGTTGTCAATCTGCAACAGGCCTGCGACCATCCCGCATGCTCGAAACAGGCCATTTCAAGGGCTACAGCTGCGCCATCGCAAAGATTTAAGGTGTCGGGCATGCGCGCGAGGGACACACAACAGCTTGGGTTTTTAAACAATGATTTTTCGCATATTAATATGCATTTTTTTTGCAGCGCATCAAATTGGTGCATTGCCGCACAATCTTGGACGCCTTTGCCATTTTTCGGCTCTATTCATTTTGTTGTATCTTTGCATCATATTTTTCTACTATGTTGACAGTGAACAATCGCATATGGTTTTATGTATCGCTTAGGCAAGTAGGTTTTTCCTGTTTTGTCTGAAGCCTGTCCTATCAGTGGCGGGGGAGTGTCAAGTCATCAAAAAACTAAAACCGGAAATAAAAACGTATTAAACATGATTTAGTGCTTAAATTTACCAAGCAGCTCTACCAGAGACGCTTAATCTAATAATTAGGAAACCACATGTTGAGAAAAACTGTTTTAGTACGTGCGCTGGCGCTGGCGTTCAGCGCAGGAGCCATGTCCACGATGGTCGTTGCGCCTGTCATGGCACAGTCGAACGCATCCGGTACGATTTACGGTACGGTTGAAGCGCCTGCCGGCACGACCGTGTCGCTGCAAAATCTGGATACCGGACTGAAGCGTACCGTTGCGGTAGAGGCCAGTGGTCGCTACACGGTCACGGCATTGCCTATCGGTCACTACAAAGTTGAGTTGATTCGCGACGGCAAAGTTATCGAATCGAAGGAAACGGATGTTGTGATTGGCCAGGGTGTGGATGCATCCTTTGGTTCCAAAGTACAGGCCGTGCAAGTGACTGGCCGCCGTAATCGTATCGATGTCTCGAATACCAATAATGGCGCGATCTTCACCGCGAAGGAACTGGATAAGTTGCCAGTTGCTACGAACTTGAGTTCGATCATTTTGCTGGCGCCGAACACCACGCGTGCTGATTCCGCTTATGGCGGCACGAGTATCGGCGGCGGCGGCGCATCGGAAAATGCGTTCTATGTCAACGGTTTCCCCGTCACCAACCCGCTGACTCAGCTTGGCTCGTCGGAATTGCCGTTTGGTGCGATTGCTCAAGCGCAAGTGCTGACCGGTGGTTTCGGTGCGGAATTCGGCCGCTCCATCGGTGGCGTGCTCAACGTCACGACCAAGAGCGGTACCAATAATTGGGAGTTTGGCGCAACAGCTGCCATTACGCCAAACTCGATGCGTTCGGATTCCAAGAATATCTACTATCCAAACACGGGCGTGAATCCGGATACGGATGGCAAGCTGCATTTCCGCCGTGACACCAGCCAGAGCACGCAGAACTACTACGGCGCGTATGTGGGTGGCCCGATCGTGGAAGATAAACTGTTCATGTTTGTCGCCGTGGATCAAACCGCGACCAAGACCGGCATCGCCAACAGCACTGCCAGCACCACCCTGGCGCGCGATGGCTGGGCCGACCGCCGTGTCGAGCAAACCCGCTACCTGGCCAAATTTGACTGGAATATCACCGATAACCATCGCCTGGAATGGACTTCGATCGGCGATACCACCAAAGACCGCCAGCGTGCGTATGGTTTGGACACCGACACGTTCAAGTCGACCGGCGTCAAGTACTCGGAACAGAACGACAAGAACGGCGGCGGTAACGGTGCCGAGTCGAATGCGCTGAAGTACACGGGCCAACTCACCGACGATCTGGTCTTCACGACCTTGTACGGTATCTCCAAGGCACCGCGCAGCACCACGTACGAAGACTATGACGTGAACGGCATCTTGCGTTCGGTCACTTCCACCGTGGCTGGTCGTGTACCAGAGCTTGACGCACAGAACCTGTACCGCAACTACCAAAAATATTCGGGTGCGACCGGTAACATCACCAAGCCTGGTAGCGATAAGGTGAAATCCTTCCGTGCCGACTTGGAATACAAGCTGGGTAGCCATACCCTGCGTGTCGGTGTCGATCACAACGAAATCGATTCCGTTAACGCTGGCCAGTTCCGTGCTGGTGGCGGTTCGTGGAGCTATCGTACCGTAGGCTTGGCAAATGCCAATAAACCGGTCAACCTGTCGGGCGGTCGTCCTGGCGTGGTCGGTGATTTCGGTGGTTACGGCACGCGCGGTTTCTACGCACGCCTGTCGGACTTCTCCAGCGTGACGGATGCTTCGGCAACCCAATCGGCGCAATACCTGGAAGATCGTTATCAAGTCACCAAGAATTTGCTGATCACGGCTGGTTTGCGTAATGAGCAATACACCAACAAAAACGGCGACGGCGAGAAGTTCATCGATGTGAAAAACCAGATCGCTCCGCGTCTGGCCGCATCGTGGGACGTCTTTGGCGACGCTTCGATGAAGGTATTTGGTAGCGCCGGTCGTTATCACCTGCAATTGCCTACCCAGGTAGCTGCACGTGCCGCCAGCCGTTCGACCTTGATTACGCAAGACTTTACCTATACCGGTATCGACGCTCAAGGCCAGCCTACCGGCCTGGTTGCCATCAATACCCCGATCTCGCCAGACAATGAATACGGCCAACGCAAGGACGTGCGCAGTGTTGTTGTCAAAGATCTCAAGCCTAACTACCAGGATGAAATCACGCTGGGCTTTGAAAAGGCTTACAACCCTAGCCTGAACTTTGGCGCCAAGGCGACGTACCGTAAACTGGGCGCCGGTATCGATGATAGCTGCGATACCCGTCCGCTGCGCGCGTATGCTGCCAAAAACGGCATTCCTGTTTCCGCTACGGATATTCCTTGCTTCATCTTCAATCCGGGCGAAGATGCAACGGTATGGCTGAACGGTTCCGATGGCAGCGGCCGCTATGTGCACCTGTCGAAAGAAGAACTGGGCTTCCCGAAAGTGAAACGTACGTACGCTGCTCTGGACGTGTTTGCCGAACATCCATTCCGCAATGGCTGGTATGGCAAGATCAACTACACGTGGTCGCGTAGCTACGGCAACATGGAAGGTCAAACCCGTTCCGATACCGGTCAAACCGACGTTGGTACCTCGGCTGGTTGGGACTTCCCTGAGTTCACTCCGGATTCGATGGGCTTGCTGCCGAACGATCGTCGTCATCAGTTGAAAGCATTCGGCTACTACGAGTTCACTAACGAGTGGTCGGTTGGCGCCAATCTGTTGATCCAATCGGGTCGTCCGAAAACTTGCTTGGGCACCAACCCGGTTGCCGATGCTGGCGAAGACAATCCATTCGGCGGTCCTGGCTACGGCGCAGAGTACTACTTCTGCGGCGGCAAACCGACCCCACGTGGCAGCCTTGGCCGTATGCCATACGAGAAGCGCCTGGACATGAACGTGGCCTACAAGCCATCGATACTGAAAGGTGTCGAGTTCAAAGTTGACGTGTTCAACGTGACCAACTCGCAAACGGCAACGGCTCGTCAAGAAACCTACGACGATGGCACCGGTACCGGCACTCTGGCTAACTACGACGAATACCGTACCCTGCAGGCAGCACGCACGGTCAAATTGTCGGTCGAGTACAACCACAAGTTCTGATGCAACCCGACAGCTTGAGTTGACCTTTTGGTTGGCTTGACTGTTCAGCCAGCGTCCTGCGCAAGCGGTTCGCTGGCAAAAGAAAACACCCCGCAAGTGGCGACACTTGCGGGGTATTTTTTTTGCATGCGCTTTGTGCCGCCGCCTGCCATGGGTGCCGCGCTGACGGGGTACGGAGATGATGCGTCAATGAGGCAGAGAGGCAAAGAGGCAAATGCTTGCCGCAGCCAGAAAAACGCAGGCATGGCTTGTTTCTACATCCCGCCCCACAAGGCACTCAGCGTGGCCAGCGCCGTCAGACCCGCCGTTTCCGTGCGCAGGATGCGCGGGCCCATGCTCAAGCCGATGGCGCCGGCGGCCAGGGCCGCCTTTTCTTCCGCTTCCGAAAACCCGCCTTCCGGGCCCACCATCACGGTGATCGCCTGCGGCGGCTGGTGGCGGGCCCAGTCGGCCAGCGATTGCTCTGCGCGTGGCGTCAAAATGATGCGTTTATGCAAATCTTGCTGGCGGCTCCAGTTATTAAAATCTTGCAATGGCGCCAACTGCGCCAGGCGGTTGCGCCCGCTTTGTTCCGACGCGGAAACGATAATGCCTTGCCAATGCGCGAGTTTTTTCTCGGCCCGTTCGGCGGACAGGCGCACGACGCAGCGCTGCGCCGACAGCGGCACGATGCCCGCCGCGCCCAGTTCGATGGCTTTTTCGATGATCCAGTCCATTTTGGACGCTTCCGGTAAGGCCTGCGCCAGGGTCACGGCGTAGGGCAGCTCCGCTTCGCGCGCCACGTGCGTCTGGATTTCCGCTGTCACGCTGCGCTTGGCAACCGTCACCAGGCTCGCCTGCACTTCGCCCCCTTCGCCATTGAACAGGGTGATGAGGTCGCCCGGCGCCAGGCGCACGACCTGGATATGGTGGGCGACAGCCTCCGGCAGGGCGATGGTGGTGCCGGCAACGAGCGGCTGGGGGCAGAAAAAACGCGGCATGCAAATCCTCAACGGGGGTATAAGTGGGGTGGAAAGACGTCAAAGTATAGCCATTTGGCGGGCCAGTACGCCGCAATTCTAATTTGCGGCCCCCCAGTCTGGTAAAATACTTGACCACAGAAAGCAGCCGGCTTCCCTGTCCGTGCTGTTGCAAACGAATCCCAAACTCGCGACTGACCCACACCACCATGACAACTACGCTCCCGACTACCAAAATGGCCAATGCGATCCGCGCACTGGCAATGGACGCTGTACAAAAGGCCAACTCCGGCCATCCAGGCATGCCGATGGGCATGGCCGAGATCGCAGTTGCTCTGTGGAGTGGTCACTACCGCCACAATCCCGCGAATCCAAAATGGCAGAACCGCGACCGTTTCCTGTTGTCGAACGGCCATGGCTCGATGCTGCACTACGCGCTGCTGCACCTGACCGGCTACGAGCTGTCGATGGATGACATCAAGGCGTTCCGCCAGATGCATTCGAAAACCCCGGGCCACCCGGAAGTCGATATCACGCCGGGCATTGAGACGACCACCGGCCCGCTGGGCCAGGGCATCGCCAACGCCGTCGGCATGGCCCTGTCGGAGCAATTGCTGGCTGCTGAATTCAACAAACCTGGCTACGACATCGTCAACCACTACACCTACGCCTTCGTCGGCGATGGTTGCCTGATGGAAGGTATTTCGCACGAAGTGTGCGCGCTGGCCGGCACCCTGGGCTTGAACAAACTGATCGCCCTGTACGATGACAACGGCATTTCCATCGACGGCAAAGTCGAAGGCTGGTTCACGGACGACACCCCGGCGCGCTTCGAAGCGTACGGCTGGAACGTCATCCGCGCCGTCGATGGCCACGATGTTGCCGCCGTGGCTGCCGCCATCGCCGCCGCCAAGACCGCATCGAAGCCAACCCTGATCTGCTGCAAGACCATCATCGGCAAGGGTTCGCCGAACCTGCAAGGCGGCGACAAGGTCCACGGCGCCGCGCTGGGCGACAAGGAAATCGCTGCCGTACGCGAATACATCGGCTGGGATGCCGCACCGTTCGAGATGCCGGCCGACGTGTACGCTGCCTGGGATGCCAAGAAGCAAGGCGCCCTGCTGGAAGCGGACTGGAACGAGCGTTTCGCCGCCTACGGCCGTGAATTCCCGCAGCAAGCTGCGGAACTGAGCCGCCGCATGCAGGGTGAGCTGCCTGCTGCATTTGAAACGGCGCTGTCGGCCGCGATCGCTTCCTGCGTCGAGAAAAAAGAAAACATCGCCACCCGCAAGGCCAGCCAGAACGCCATCCAGGCGCTGGCTTCGTCCCTGCCGGAATTCCTCGGCGGCTCGGCCGACCTGACCGGTTCGAACCTGACCAACTGGAAAGAATGCGTGGCCGTGCGTTCGGGCCAGCCTGGCAACCACATCAACTACGGCGTGCGTGAATTCGGCATGAGCGCCATCATGAACGGCATCACCCTGCACGGCGGCTACATCCCGTTCGGCGCCACGTTCCTGACGTTCTCGGACTACAGCCGCAATGCCCTGCGCATGGCCGCCCTGATGAAACTGCGTTCGATCTTCGTGTTTACCCACGACTCGATCGGCCTGGGCGAAGACGGCCCGACGCACCAATCGGTCGAGCATGTCTCGTCGATGCGTCTGATCCCGAACCTGGACAACTGGCGTCCATGCGACACCGTCGAGTCGGCTGCTGCCTGGGGCGCCGCCGTGCGCCGCAAGGATGGCCCGTCGACCCTGATCTTCTCGCGCCAGAACCTGCCGTACCAGGAGCGTAGCGCCGAACAGATCGAGAACATCTACCGCGGCGGCTATGTGCTGAACGACGTGGCAGACGCCAAGGCGATCCTGATCGCCACCGGTTCCGAAGTGGAACTGGCCGTTGCCGCCGCCAGCGCGCTGGCTGCCGAAGGCATCAACGTGCGCGTGGTGTCGATGCCGTCGACCGACGTGTATGACCGCCAGGACGCCGCCTACAAGGCCAGCGTGCTGACCCGCGGCGTGCCGCGCGTGGCCATCGAAGCGGGCGTGACCAGCTTCTGGTACAAATACGTGGGCCTGGAAGGCGCCGTGGTCGGTATCGACACGTTTGGCGAATCGGCGCCTGCCGGCGTGCTGTTCAAGCACTTCGGCTTCACGGTCGAGAACGTCGTAGCCAAGGTTAAAGCCGTTATCGCTGGCTAATATTGATTTTGAGCAGACCCTGGCCATGTGCTGGCCGGGGGGCTGTGCTGATACCTTTTTTTTAATCAGGAGCAGAGTATGACGATCAAAGTTGCAATCAATGGCTACGGCCGCATCGGCCGTAATGTATTGCGCGCTTTCTACGAAGGCGGCAAGAAACAGGATATCCAGATCGTTGCCATCAACGACCTGGGCGATGCCAAATCGAACGCCCACCTGACCCGCTACGACACCGCGCACGGCAAGTTCCCGGGCACGGTCACCGTCGAAGGCGACAACATGATCGTCAATGGCGATCCGATCCGCGTATTCGCACAGCGCAATCCTGCTGAAATTCCATGGGGCGAGCTGGGCGTGGACGTCGTGCTGGAATGCACGGGTTTCTTCACCACCAAAGAGAAAGCTTCGGCTCACTTGAAGGGCGGCGCGAAAAAAGTCATCATTTCGGCACCAGGCGGCAAGGACGTCGACGCGACCGTCGTGTTCGGCGTGAACCACTCCGTGCTGAAATCGACCGATACCGTCATTTCGAACGCTTCGTGCACCACCAACTGCCTGGCACCGCTGGTCAAGCCACTCAACGACGCCATCGGCATCGAAACGGGCCTGATGACCACCGTGCACGCCTACACCAACGACCAGGTGCTGTCCGACGTGATGCATGAAGACCTGCGTCGCGCCCGTTCGGCCACCATGAGCATGATCCCGACCAAGACGGGCGCCGCTGCCGCCGTGGGCCTGGTCCTGCCTGAGCTGAATGGCAAGCTGGACGGTTTCGCCATCCGCGTACCGACCATCAACGTGTCGCTGGTCGACCTGTCGTTCATCGCCAAGCGCGACACCACCGTGGAAGAAGTCAACGCCCTGATGAAGGCCGCTTCGGAAGGCGCCCTGGAAGGCATCCTGACGTACCAGACCGAACCGCTGGTGTCGATCGACTTCAACCACAACCCGGCTTCGTCGAACTTCGATTCGACCCTGACCAAAGTGTCGGGCCGTCTGGTGAAAGTATCGTCGTGGTACGACAACGAGTGGGGTTTCTCGAACCGCATGCTTGACACCACCGTTGCACTGATGTCGGCCAAGTAATTTTTTGACCGCATAAGAAAAAAACGCCCTTCGGGGCGTTTTTTTTCGTCTGTTGCTTTCGTCCGCTTACTCAGGATCGACGTTGGCGCACTGTGCGTACCAGAGTTCGCAGTCATTGTTATTGCCCTGATAGCAACTGTTCAAGAGATAGTTGCACGTATCTGGCGGTCTGCGTGCATGTTCGGTCGCGTTGCTGGCAAACGAGGCGGCGATGCCGACGGCAGCGGCAAAGACAAACAGAGCTTTTTTGATGGAAATCATTTTTCTCGCTTTCACAATTGGACAACGGTAGGGTGTCAAATCAAAAGGCCGCACGGCAGACAGTATGTGTCAACCAAGCGCAAGAAAATATTATCATTAAAGCCAGATTTATATTGCTTTTAAGAAAAATATTTTTATTAACGCTGCCTGTACAGGCGGCGCCGGTAGAAGCGCCACAGCAGGCGCAAGTCGCGCAGCACGGGCACGCCCGACAGCAGGGTCAGTACGCCGGCAAGCAGGATGGTGGCGGCGGGAAAGCCGATGTGCTTGAAGGCCAGGGCGCCGCTGACGCCGCCGATGAAGAAGCAGGCGATCAGCAGGCTGTGGGTTCTCAGCTTGCCGCGGTTGACCTTCACCATGCGGTCCGGCAGGTGGCGCCGGTTGTAATACGCCATCTTGCCCAGCTCGATGCCGATGTCGGTCGACAGGCCCGTTACGTGGGTGGTGCGGATGACGGCGCCCGAAATCTTGGTGATGATGGCGTTTTGCAAACCCATGACAAAGCACAGCAGCAAGATGGTGACGGGACCCAGCACGTCGGGCATGGTGGCCAGGTAATTGCCCGTCAAGCCGAACAGCAGTAACAAGGCCGCTTCCAGCAGCAGGCTGGCGGCAAACTGGCTGTGCAGCCGGCGCCGCTTGCCCCAGTTCACCATGATGGCCGTCACGGCCGCGCCGCTGACAAAGGCCAGCCACGCGCCCAGCGCAGCCAGCGCCAGCGTGATATTGCCCAGTGCCAGGTCGTCCGCCATGCCCGAGACGATGCCCGTCATGTGCGAGGTATAGCCGCCGATGGCGAGAAAGCCGCCCGCATTCACGGCGCCGGCCACCAGCGCCAGCACACAGCCCAGCTGCAGATTGGCTTGCGTATCGCGTGCCGATCCGCTCAGGCGCGACAGGTAATGGAGCGGCATCTTCGGGCCGGCCTCAGGCGGTGGCACCAAAGATGGCTTGCCACAGGCGCATGACGTTGTCCGCATGCGCGCGCACGCGCTCCGGTTCCACGCGCGCCAGGTCTTGCCCCTGCAGGCGCAGCTGGTGCTGCAGTTTGCGCAGCGCGCGGTAGGCGTCGGCGACCAGGGCGGCGAGCTGGGCATCGATCAACCCCAGCTCGCCGCACAGGCGCAGCAGGGCGATATTGCCCGAGTTGGCCGTCAGCTGCGGATACTGCGCCGCATGCTGCAGCACCAGATATTGCACCATGAACTCGATGTCGATCATGCCGCCTGGATCCTGTTTCAGATCAAAGCTGCCGGGGCGGGGCGGGTGGGCGTCCAGCATTTTCTTGCGCATGGCCACCACTTCGCCCTGGAGCGGACCGTTTTCCGGCCGTTCCTTGCGCAGGATCGTGTCGCGGATGCGCTCGAAATGCTTGCCGATGCTGACGTCGCCGGCGCAGAAGCGCGCGCGCGTGAGCGCCTGGTGTTCCCACACCCAGGCTGCGCTGCCCTGGTAGCGCTCGAAGGCCTGCACGCTGGAGACCAGCATGCCCGAGGCGCCGTCGGGGCGCAGGGCTATGTCGATGTCGAACAGGATGCCGGCCGAGGTGTGCGAGGTCATCCAGGTAATGAAGCGCTGCGCCAGCTTGGCGTACAGGCCGGGCGCTTCCTGGTCGTCGTCGTCAAAGAGGAAGATGACGTCGAGGTCCGAGACATAGCCCAGTTCCTTGCCGCCCAGCTTGCCATACGCGATGACGGCGAATTTCGGCACCTCGCGGTGGCGCGTCGGTAACGTTTGCCAGACGGCTTGCACGGTGGCGGCGACGATGATGTCGGCCAGCTGCGACAGGTAGTCGGCCAGCTTTTCCACGCTCAGGTCACCCGCCAGGTCTTGCGCCAGGCACTGGAACAGCTGCGCATGGTGTGTTTCGCGCAGGATATCCATCTGCCGCTCCGTGTCGCCGGGCGCGTCGTCAAGCTGGCGCTGCAGGTCGAGCGCCAGCGCGGCCGGGTCCGGCACCGAGTTGCGGATGCGTTCGTCCAGCAGTTCATCGAGCAAAATCGGATGTTGCGTGAGGAAGGTGGCGGCCCAGCCGCTGGCGCACACCATGCGCACGACGCGCTCGAGCGTATGTGGATACTCTGTCAACAATGACAGATAGGCCGAGCGGCGCGCAATCGCTTCCAGGAAATCGAGCAGCCGGCCCAGGGTGGCCAGCTGGCTGGCATTACCATTGGACACGGAGCAATCGGTGATCAGGGGCAGGGCGGAATTGACGAGGGCGACGAGGCGCGTGCGGCTCGCCTCGGGCAACGATTGCAAACGGGGCGCCTGCCACGTGGCCAGCAGGCGGTGCGCACAGGCGGCCGGTTCATGGAAACCCAGGGCGGCAAAGCGCGCCTCGATGGCTTCCTGCTGGTCCGAGGCGGCGCAGTCGTTCGACGTCTGCGGGTCGATGCCCGTGTCGGCCGGCGGCGTGCCGCTGCTCTTGTCGCTGAACATTTCGTCAAACTGGCCGGCGACAAACACGCGGTGCGCTTCCAGCTGGGCCAGCAAGGTGGGCGTGTCGGGCAAGCCCATCATCTGCGCCACGGTGAGGCGGTCGGCGTCGTTGGCGGGCAGGGTGTGGGTTTGCGCATCGTCAAGATACTGCAGCCGATGTTCGAGGTTGCGCAGGAAAGTGTAGGAGCCGAGCAGTTGTTCCACGATGGCCGGTTCCAGCAAACCCTTGTCTGCCACCGTGCGCAGGGTGGCGCGCGTGGAACGTTCGCGCAGTTCGGCGTCGCGCCCGCCCCGTATCAACTGAAACACTTGCGCGAGGAATTCGATTTCGCGGATGCCGCCGCGGCCCAGCTTGACGTTGTTGCTGCGGTCCGGGTGCAAGCGCTCCTGGCGGTTGACCTCGGTGCGGATCTGGCCATGCATGGTGCGGATGGCGTCGATGACGCCGAAATCGAGGTAGCGGCGGAAGACGAACGGGCGCACGATGGCGTCGAGCGAAGCGATGTCCTCGGCCTTGCCCGTCACGGCGCGCGCCTTGACCCAGGCATAGCGCTCCCATTCGCGGCCCTGCACGATCAGGTATTGCTCCACCATGCTGAGGCTGGCGGCCAGCGGACCCGAGTTGCCGTTCGGACGCAAGGCCATGTCCACGCGGAAAGTAAAACCGTCTTGCGTGATCTCGGCCAGGGCGGCGATCAGTTTCTTGCCCATGCGAATGAAAAACTCGTGGTTGGACAGGCTGCGCTGGCCCGGCACGGTGACGTGCGTGTCGCCATCTTCCGGATACACAAAGATCAGGTCGATATCCGACGAAACGTTGAGTTCGCCGCCGCCTTGCTTGCCCATCGCCAACACCATCAAGGCCTGTTCCTCGCCCGATTCCTCGCCGACCGGCATGCCGTGCAGGGCCACCATCTCGGCCATGATGGCGTCCACATGCGTGCGGATGGCGAAATCGGCAAAGTCTGTCATGGCCGTGACGACTTCGTTCAAGTCGGCCTGGCCGTCAAGATCGCGCGCGATCAGGCCGCAGACGAGCAGGTTGCGCAGGCGGCGCATGGCCCGCTCGGGCGGCAGCGGCGGCGTGGCGGCGTTCGCCTGGGCGGCCAACTCGGCGGCAAAGTCGAGCTTGTCCAGCGGCGCGCGCACCAGTTGCGCTACCTGCGCGGCGCGCTCGGGGGCGGCGTCCAGCCAGCGCTGGTAGAAACGGGAGGCGGAGATCAAAGGCTGTGTACTCATGGTATCGGTAACTGTCTCGTGGATGCTGCGTGCATGTTCTTGTTTAACTTGGCTGCGAATGGCGGGGGATGCGGTAAAATTGTGCCGCTGGCCGAATGCCGCCGGCAGTACGTGCTCTTCCGGACGATGGTAAGGGAGGCTTTGCTCAGACGCAAGCGCGAGGATGCAGGCGCGCACCACGAATGCAGACGATTTTTGCCATTATTTGACGCCGGGCCAGTTTATTAGCTTATTGATGCAAAAACCGCCAGAAGCAAGCGTGACAGAACATGTGCCATTGGCCCTGCGCTGGCAGCGGCTGCGTGCCGCCTATCGCATGGCCAACCTGGCCACCCACCATGTATTGGGTTTTACCATCAAACTGGTGCTGCTGGCGTATTTTGCCTTCGCCGTGCTGTTTTTATTCCTGCGCTACGCCATCTTGCCGAATATCGATTATTACAAAGGCGATATCGAGCGGGCGGCCAGCCGCGCGCTGGGCAACCCTGTCAGTATCGCGCGCATTTATGCTTCCTGGCATGGCGTGCGGCCGAATCTCTTCCTCGGCGACGTGACCCTGCGCGACCAGGCGGGGCGCCAGGCGTTGAGCCTGCCGAGCATTTCGGCCACCGTGTCGTGGTGGAGCGTGCTCGGTTCCGTGCGTTTTACTACCCTGGAAATTACGCGGCCCGATCTGGACGTGCGGCGCAGCATGGATGGCAAGCTGTATGTGGCCGGCGTGTTGATCGACAGCACGCAAGGGAGCGATGGCAAGGGCGCCGACTGGCTGCTGTCGCAGCATGACATCATCATTCGCGACGGCAAGGTGCGCTGGACGGACGAAGCGCGCGGCACGCCCGAGCTGGCTTTAACCCAGGTCAACTTGCTGCTGCGCAACCGCTGGCGCAGCCACCGGCTGGGCTTGCAAGCCATGCCGCCCGCCAGCCTGGCCGCGCCCATCGATGTGCGCGCCCACTTCACGCATCCGCCTTTCAGCACGCGTATCTCGGATGTGTCGATGTGGAAAGGCGAGCTGTATGCCGACCTGAAAAACGCCGACCTGGCAGCCTGGCGTCGCTACCTCGACTATCCGTTCGAGCTGAGCCAGGGCAAGGGCGCCCTGCGCGCCTGGTTGAGCCTGGATCACGCGCGCTTGGCCGGCTTCACGGCCGACGTGGGCTTGACGGATGTGCAGGCGCAGCTGGGCGAGCATATCGCGCCGCTCGATCTGCTGTCGGTCAGCGGGCGCATTTCGGCCAAAGAAGAGCTGTCGGCGCAGGTGCCGGACGGCAAGCCGACGTTTGGCGCGAATGGTCACCAGGTCGAGCTGACGAATTTCGCGGTGGAAACACGCGATGGCCTCAGCCTGCCGCCGACGACCTTGTCCGAGCGTTTCATTGCCGCCACGAAGCGCAAGCCGGCGCGCACGGAAATCACGGCCAAGTCGCTTGATTTGCAAACCCTGGCCGCGCTGGCCGACAAGCTGCCGCTGGGCGAGCAGCAGCGCCAGCGCCTCGACGCCCTGGCGCCGCGTGGGCGCTTGCAGGATTTTTCGGCGCAGTGGGAAGGCGAGATGGCGACACCGGCCAGCTACCGATTGCGCGGCAAGCTCATCGACCTGGGCCTCAATGCCCAGCCGGCGCGCCTGGCCGTGGCGAAGACGGCGGGCAGCCCCGCGCAGGCGGCCGCACCGGCCATTCCCGGCTTCGATAAACTCAGCGGCAGCATCGACGCCAACGACAAGGGCGGCAGCATCAATATCGATGCGCAAGACCTGGTGCTGCAGTTTCCATCGTACCTGAGTGAACCGGCCATGCCGTTCGAACAGTTCGCCATGCAGGCGCGCTGGACGTTTGAAGCGGCCAATATGCTGCAAGTCGAGCTGGACAAGCTCGATTTCAACCAGCAAGGCTTGCGCGTTGCCTTGCAAGGCACGCACCGCCTGCCGCTCGACGGCAAGAACCTGGGCCAGATCGACCTCACGGGCACGATCGACAATTTCCAGATCAACACCATCGGCCGCTACCTGCCGCTGCAAACGCCCGAGCACCTGCGCCACTGGTTGACGGGGGCGCTGGAAGGCGGCGTGGCGCGCGATGTCAGCCTGCGCCTGCGCGGCGAACTCGAGCATTTCCCCTTCAAGGCCGACACCCCCGTCCAGCGCAATCGCGGCGACTTCCGCGTGGCCGGCAAGCTCGAGAATGGGACCCTGAACTACGCGCCCGGCGAATTTGCGGAAAGCGGCCCGCTGGCCGGCAAGGCGCCCCTGTGGCCGCAGGCGGACAAGATCAAGGGCAGTTTCGTGTTCGAACGGGCGCGCATGGAAATCCGCGGCGACACGGCCACCACGGGCGGCGTGGCCTTGACGAATGTCAAAGCCGTGATCCCGGATTTGACCGTGTTCGACACCCTGCTCGACATTGAAGGCAACGCGGCCGGCCCGATGCAGGAATTCCTCAAGTACGTAACGGCCAGCCCCGTACTGGGCTGGATCGAGCATTTCACGGATGAAACGACGGCGACGGGCAACGCCAAACTGGCCCTCAAGTTGCACTTGCCAATAGAACGCATGCTTGAGTCGACCGTGCAGGGCAGCTTGCAGCTGGCGGGCAACGACGTGGTGCTGTTCCACGACATGCCACCCGTGCTGGGCACGCAGGGCAAGATCGAATTCAATGAAAAGGGCGTCAACCTGAATGGCTTGAGCGGCAGCCTGCTGGGCGGTCCTCTGGCCATCTCGGGCGGTACGCAGGCGGACAATTCCATCCAGGTCAAGATTGCAGGCAACATGACCATCGACGGCTTGCGCAAGACGTATCCGGCGCCCGTGCTGCAGCGCCTGGCGAAACATTTGAATGGCGGTGCGCGCTATAGCGGCCTGATCACGGCGCGCGACCACCAGGTGGTGGTCAATGTCGAGTCGCCGCTGACGGGCCTGGGGCTGGATTTCCCCGCCCCCCTGAAAAAGCCGGCCGGCGACAGCCTGCCCGTGAAATTCACCTTGACGGGCAATGCGGCCAACGGCGCGGGCTTGCGCACGGACGATATCCGCATCGCGCTGGGCTCCGGCATCGCTGCGCGCTACCAGCGCCAGAAGCAGGGCAAGGATGCCTGGCGACTGGTGCGCGGCGGCATCGGCGTGAACGTGCCGGCGCCGGAACCGGACAGCGGCATGATGTTCAACGTCAACATGAAAACCCTGGACGTGGACAGCTGGATTGCCGCCGGCAGCGAGATCGCCGGCAGCGGCGCGGCCCCTGCCGACAGCGGCGCCGCCGACGATGCGCCCGATATTGCCCAATACGTGGTGCCGGACATGATGGCGGCCCGCGCCAGCGAACTGATGCTGGGCGAGCGCAAGCTGGAAAACGTGGTCGTGGGCGCCACGCACCAGAAGGATGTGTGGCAAGCCAATATTGATGCGAAACAAGTGTCCGGCTATGTGACGTGGCTGGAAACGCCGTCCGGCCTGGGCAAGATGACGGCGCGCCTGTCGTCCCTGATCATTCCGGAGTCGGCTGCCAACGACGTGAAAAATTTACTGGAGGGAAAGAGTGGCGCCCAGTCGATCCCCTCGCTCGATATCGTTGCCGAGCAATTCGAGCTGTTCAACAAGAAGATTGGCCGCTTGGAGTTGCAAGCATATAACACCATGGCGGCGGGCGGGCGCGAGTGGCGCGTGGGCAAGCTGCAACTGTCGAATCCCGATGGCGCCCTGAGCGGCAATGGCAAATGGGTCATCAAGGATGGGCAAAGCACGACCAGCCTGCGTTTCGGCCTCGATATCGTCGATGCGGGCAAGCTGCTCGACCGTTTCGGCTTTGCCGACACGGTGCGCCGCGGCAAGGGCCGCCTGAGCGGCGACATCGCCTGGAATGGCTTGCCGTACTCGCTCGACATTCCCACCCTGTCGGGGCAGATCGAGATGAACGTGGAATCGGGCCAGTTCCTCAAGCAGGATCCGGGCGCGGCCAAGCTGTTGGGCGTGCTCAGCCTGCAAGCCTTGCCCCGCTTGCTGAAACTCGATTTCCACGACGTATTTTCCGAAGGCCTGGCCTTCGACGGCATCACGGCCAACGCCAGCATCAAGCGCGGCGTGGTGAGCACCGATAACCTCAAGATGCACGGCGTGGCGGCAACCGTGCTGATGGATGGCACGGCCGATATCGCCAATGAAACGACGAATCTGCACGTGGTGGTGATCCCGGAATTTAACCTGGGTACGGGGCCGCTCGTCTACGCGCTGGCCGTCAACCCCGTCATCGGCCTGGGTAGTTTCCTGGCGCAATTGTTCCTGCGCGCCCCCGTGATGAAGGCGCTCACCTATCACATGCAGATCGCCGGCCCGTGGAAAGCGCCCGTCGTGACCAAGCTCGATGGTGGTAAATTGGACCCTGTCGCCGTGCCTGCCGCCGCAGCGGTGGAGGCCGTGGCGAAATAGGCGAGGCGTTCGAATGGAGAAAAGGTGGCAATGATGCATACAGTCGCAGCAGTACAAATGATTTCCTCGCCTTCCGTGGAAGACAACCTGGCCACGGCGCGGCGCCTGGTGGCGCAGGCCGCCGCCGCTGGCGCGCAACTGGTGGTGCTGCCCGAATACTGGGCCATCATGGGCAAGCAGGAAACGGACAAGCTGGCCCATGCGGAACAGCCCGGCAGCGGTCCCATCCAGGATGGCATGGCGCAGATGGCGCGCCAGCACGGCATCTGGCTGATCGGCGGCACCTTGCCCCTGATTTCCGGCGAAGAGGGCAAGGTCCTCAATACCACGCTGGTGTACGACCCGCAAGGCGAACCGGCGGGCCGCTACGACAAGATCCATTTGTTCGGTTTTACGCGCGGCGCCGAGTCGTACAATGAATCGCGCACCATCGTGCCGGGCGCGCAGGTGCGCTCGATCGAGACGCCGTTCGGCCGGGTCGGCCTGTCCATCTGCTATGACCTGCGTTTTCCCGAACTGTACCGCGCCATGGGCGATTGCGCACTGATCGTCGTGCCGGCCGCGTTTACCCACACGACGGGCAGCGCCCATTGGGAGGTGCTGCTGCGCGCGCGCGCCATCGAAAACCAGTGCTATGTGCTGGCCTCGGCGCAGGGCGGGCTGCATCCGAACGGCCGCCGCACCTGGGGCCACAGTATGCTGATCGACCCGTGGGGCGAAGTGAAAGCCGTGTTGCCCGAAGGCGAGGGCGTGGTCAGCGGCGAGATCGACCTGCTGTTTTTGGCCGGCGTGCGCGAGTCGCTGCCGGCTCTGGCGCATCGGACGATGTGAATTGAATTGTGAGAAAGAGCCATGATCCCATTTGAACCCAATCTGTCCAGCCTGGCCGTGGCGCGCGATATCCTGCTCACGCCGTTTGGCCTGGACGAAGACAAGCTGTTGAAAGCCCTGGGCACGATGTTTACGCACAAGGTCGACTATGCCGACCTGTACTTCCAGTCGACCAGGAGCGAAGGCTGGAGCCTGGAAGAGGGCATCGTCAAGACGGGCAGTTTTTCCATCGACCAGGGCGTGGGCGTGCGCGCCGTGTCTGGCGACAAGACGGCGTTTGCGTACTCCGACGACATTTCCGAGCGGGCCCTGCTGGAAGCGGCGGCGGCCACGCGCACGATTGCGCGCGCCGGCGCCGGCAAAATCAAGATTGCGGGCCAGATGCAGCCGCAGGGTGGACGTTCCTTGTACCTGCCCAACGATCCGCTCGCCTCGCTGGACGCCACGGCCAAGGTGCAATTGCTTGAACGCGTGGAAAAGATGGCGCGGGCGAAAGATCCCCGGGTGGTGCAAGTGATGGCGGGCCTGGCCGGTGAATACGATGTAGTGCTGGTGCTGCGCAGCGACGGCGTGCTGGCGGCCGACATCCGTCCGCTGGTGCGCGTCTCGCTGACCGTGATCGCGGAACAGAATGGCCGCCGCGAAACGGGCTCGGCCGGTGGCGGCGGGCGTTTCAGCTATGACTATTTCAGCGATGCCGTGCTGGAACAATACGCGACGGACGCCGTCAATTCGGCGCTGGTGAACCTGGAAGCGCGCCCGGCGCCTGCCGGCCCCATGACCATCGTGCTGGGCCCTGGCTGGCCCGGCATCCTGCTGCACGAAGCGATCGGCCATGGCCTGGAAGGCGATTTCAACCGCAAGGGTTCGTCCGCATTTTCCGGGTGCATCGGCGAGCGCGTTGCCGCCAAGGGCGTCACCGTGGTCGACGACGGCACGCTGGCTGGCCGGCGCGGTTCCCTGAATATCGATGATGAGGGCAACCCCACGCAGTGCACGACCCTGATCGAGGATGGCATCCTGAAGGGGTACATCCAGGACACCATGAATGCGCGCCTGATGAAGATGCCCGTGACGGGCAATGCGCGCCGCGAATCGTTCGCCCACCTGCCCATGCCGCGCATGACGAACACGTATATGCTGGGCGGCGACAAGGATCCGGGCGAGATCCTCGCATCCGTCAAGAACGGCTTGTATGCCGTCAACTTCGGCGGCGGCCAGGTCGACATCACGAATGGCAAGTTCGTCTTTTCGGCCAGCGAAGCGTACATGATCGAAAACGGCAAGCTCAGCTACCCTGTGAAGGGCGCCACCCTGATCGGCAACGGCCCTGACGTGCTCAACCGCGTTTCCATGATCGGCAACGACATGCGCCTGGACTCGGGCGTCGGCGTGTGCGGCAAGGAAGGGCAAAGCGTGCCCGTGGGCGTGGGGCAGCCGACCCTGCGCCTGGACGGTATTACCGTCGGCGGTACGGCGTAAGTGCTGAAGCAGGCATTTTAGGAGCCTGCAGTTCCTGAAATGCCCGGCACGTCCGGTACTTTGACGCATATCAGAACTTGTATTTCACCCCTGCACTGATATACCGTCCGGCCGCGCCCGCGTAGTCGAGCGGGTTGTAGCCCGTGGCGCCATAGGTCAGCGGGTCGAGCGGGGCGATCTTGTCGAACAGGTTTTGCACCGTCGCAAACACTTCCAGCTTGGGCGTGGCCAGCCAGCGGGCCGTCAGGTCCACCGTGGTGAACGAGGCGATGCGGCAACCGCGCGGCGCGTCCGTGCCATCGGCGAAATGTGTGGCGCAGCCGTCCGGGTCATTCTTGAACAGCACGTTATCGAGCGGCGCGCGGTAGTTGACGTTGGCCGTGACGCGCCAGTTCCGGCGTTCCCAGGTGGCGCCCAGGTTGATGCGGTCGTCCGGCGTGCCCATGCAGTTGGACACGTCGCAATTGCCGTGCGTGCCCGCAAAATCGCGCTGCGTGCCATCCTGTTCCGTGCGCAGCCATTTGTACAAGTGCGTCCATTTCAGGTCGAACACCAGGCTGCCATAGTCGTTGCCCAGGCTGAAGCGCTGGCGCGCGTCGATATCGATGCCGCGCACCGTCGTTTGCGCCGAATTCACATAATTGGCCAGCACGGCCGTGATGGCGCCCGGATCGCCGGCGATGCCGGTAGCCGTCGACGGGTCGCGCGCCACATGGCCTTCGGCGATGGCCGTGTCCGTTTGCTCCTGGTTGATTTCATTCTTGCGGCGGATTTGCCACAGGTCGACGGAAATGCTGGTGCGCGGTAGTGGATCCCACACGGCGCCCACGGAATAGCTGCGCGAACGCTCGGGCGACAGATTCGGATTGGGCGAGGTGATGACGGCGATGGAGGCCGGATCGCAAGCGACTTCCACGCCCAGCGCGCAGCGCAGCGGGTCGCTGGCGGTGGAGAACGCGGCCAGGCCGCCGACGCCGTTTTCTGCCGCGCTGGGTGCGCGGAAACCCTTGGCGAAGGTGCCGCGCAGGGCCAGTTCGCGCACGGGCGTCCATTTCACGCCCACTTTCGGCGTATAGGAATTGCCCACGTCGGTGAAATGGTCGGCGCGCAGGGCGCCCGACAGTTCCACGGTCTTCAGCACGGGCGCCAGCACCTCGGCATAGATGGCCGAGGCATTGCGGCTGCCCTTGTAGGCGGAATAGCCGAGGCCAATGATATTGCCCCGTTCCGTGCCCGTGGTGGGCTTGAGTTCCGTCGATTCGTGGCGGAATTCCGCGCCCACGGCCACGCCCAGGCCGCCGCCGTCGAGCTTGGCCACTTCGCGGCTGGCCTTGAAGTCGATTTGCGCGATATGCGTCTTGGCATCGTTCGAGATGCGCGGCGACAGGGCCGCGTACAGTTCGGCGGAATTGAGACCCGCGTTTTCGGCGATGCGCCACAGGCTGCCGGCCGGCAGGGCCGCATACGCGGGGTTCAGGCTGGCCGCCGCCACATTGCCGGCAGTGGGATTGAGCAAGGCGAAGGCGACGTCGCGCTGCAGGTAGCCGTCCAGGTCGTTCGACACCTTGTTTTGCGAGTACAGCAAGGCGCTGTCGATATCCCAGCCCGCTAGCGTGCCCTTGATGCCGGCGACAAAGCGCGTGAAGGTGGAGGTCACTTCCGACAGGCGCGGCCCCACATCGGCCGCCAGGTAGCGCAGCCGTGCCGCCGTGCCGAAATACGGATTGTCGGGGTGGGCGGCGCCCAGCGATACGCCTGCATTGCTGACGGGGCCGCCCGGGTAGCCGACCGAGCCGCTGACCGTCGAGGGCGTGGTGGCCGAGTGTGACTCGCTGTGATACACGTTCAGTTCGGCATATGTCTGCAGGGCCGGTGTCAGTTGCCAGGCGGCGCGGCCGAAGAAATTGATGTTCTTCTGCTTTGGCTGGATCTGGCCGTATTGCTGGGCAGCATCGGTGAGGCAGCCGCCGCCCGGATCGCCCTGCGGATGCGTGGTGAAGTTGCCGCAGGCGGCGCCGGGAAAGGTGCGCGTAAAGCCCGCACCGGCGAGGTTGCCGCGGTTGTAGTAGTCGAGCGTGTCGGGATTGCGCACATTGCCGTTGACGGCGCTGCCGGCCGCATTGTTGGTGGTGATGGCGCCCGCGCCGCTGAGCGACTCCTGCGCGCTGAAGCCCAGGTCGCGCAAGTCGCTGCGGCTGACGGCGCCCCGGCCGGCCCGGTCGCGGTTCCAGATGGCGGCCTTTTCGCTGTATTCGAGGTTCAGCAGCACGTTGTAGCGGTCGCTGTCGATGTCGCCGAAGCCGTGCGTGATGGCGGCGCGCGCATCGCGCCCGTCCCACTCCTTCGTCTTGCCATAATTGCCCTTGATGGCCGTGCCCTGGTAGTCGCGCCGCAGGATCACGTTGACGACGCCGGCGATGGCGTCCGAACCGTAGATGGCCGAGGCGCCGTCCTTGAGGATTTCCACCCGTTCCACCGCTTCCAGGGGAATGATGTTCAGGTCGGCAAACACTTTCTGGCCATCATCGGCCAGTCCATACGGCGCGACGCGGCGGCCATTCAGCAGCACCAGGGTCGAGGCCGTGCCCAGGCCCCGCAGCGACACGCCGGAGGCGCCGGCGGCAAAGCCGTTGCCGAAGGTGGTGGGCACGGAGCCCTGGTTGTCGACAGCCAGGGTTTGCAGCAGCTCGGCCACGCTGGACTTGCCCGATTTTTCAATGTCGGCCGCGCTCAGGGTTTGCACGGCCGACGCCGTTTCCGCCTGAGCGCGGCGGATGTTCGAGCCGGTGATTTCCACGCGGGCAATGGGCGCGGCGTCCTGCGCCAGGACGGGTAAGCTCAGCAGTGCACTGGCCAGCGCCAGGCCCAGTCCGGGTGGTGAAAAGGCGGCGGATTGCAAGGATGGTGTAGGGATCATGCGGTTCTCCGGAAAGGTCAGGCAGTCAAAGGTCGTCGATACGTCCTTGAGTTTTGTCCGTGCGGCGATGCCGGGAGTAGATCTAGATCAAGGAGTGTCCTGCTTGTCGTCGATAGAATGGCTGGCGTGGCGTGGTTGCCACGACGAGCACAGCGGTGGCGCCCGGTGCAGCGTCACAGCGAGATTCACGGCGCGCAACTTTTTATGCTTTTTTGCGGCTTATGCAGTGTAAAACGGCGGCGGTATGCGGCTTTGCCGACAAATATGCTTGCCAACCCTTGCAATTTAGGTTTATAGTCGTTCATCACTTACGGATGACTCGCATGTTCGCTCGCCACTTTTTTACCGCTTATTTTTACTTTAGCAATTCCAACCCAAAGGCGGTGGAGTAGCGGTCGGTTCACGTAGCAGCAAAACGAGATCCCAGCAAATTCTAAAAAACCGCCACTGATGGCGGTTTTTTTTTACCCAGATGTTTTACCCTTCCTTAAATTTTGGAGAAAATGATGCCCCGCACCGATGATTTGCGTATTCGCGAAATGAAGGAACTGACCCCGCCGTCCCACCTGATCCGCGAATTCGCCTGCTCGGAGCAAGCCGAACAGACCGCCGCCAGCGCCCGCATTGCCCTGCACCGTATCCTGCATGGCCAGGACGACCGCCTGATGGTCGTGATCGGCCCTTGCTCCATCCACGACACCAAGGCGGCGATGGAATATGCGCGCCTGCTGGTCAAGGAGCGCGCGCGTTTCGCGGGTGAACTGGAAATCGTCATGCGCGTCTACTTCGAGAAGCCGCGCACCACGGTGGGCTGGAAGGGCCTGATCAACGACCCGTACATGGACAACAGCTTCCGCATCAACGACGGCTTGCGCATGGCGCGCGAACTATTGCGCGATATCAATGAGCTGGGCTTGCCGGCCGGCACCGAGTTCCTCGACGTCATCAGCCCGCAATACATCGCCGACCTGATCAGCTGGGGCGCCATCGGCGCGCGCACGACGGAGTCGCAGGTGCACCGCGAGCTGGCGTCGGGATTGTCCTGTCCCGTCGGCTTCAAGAATGGCACGGACGGCAATGTGAAGATCGCCGTGGAAGCCATCAAGGCCGCCTCGCAGCCGCACCATTTTCTCTCCGTCACGAAGGGTGGCCACTCGGCCATCGTCTCGACCAATGGCAACGAGGATTGCCACATCATCTTGCGCGGCGGAAAAACCCCGAACTATGACGCGGCCAGCGTGGACGAGGCGTGCAAGGCCATCGCCGCACAAGGCCTGGCGGCGCGCCTGATGATCGACGCCTCGCATGCGAACAGCTCGAAAAAACCGGAAAACCAGATCCCCGTGTGCGCCGACATCGCCAGCCAGGTGGCAGGCGGCGATGGCCGCATCGTCGGCGTGATGGTGGAATCGCATCTGGTGGCGGGGCGCCAGGATTTGATTCCAGGCAAGGAATTGATCTATGGCCAGTCCGTCACGGACGGCTGCATCGACTGGAGCGCCAGCGTGGCCGTGCTGGAAAACCTGGCGGCGGCCGTCAAGCAGCGCCGCTTGCAGGGCGACGCGGAATAAAGTGCCGCGCAGCATGAAAAAAAGCCCGGAAAGCTTAGCTTTCCGGGCTTTTCAGTTTTCAGCTCAAGGTGAGCTTAGAACTTGTAGGAACCGCTCAGGTAGAACTGGCGGCCCAGGGCGCTCGAGTACGATGGGTTGTAGCCCACTTGATGCGAACCCGTGTTACGCAGGGTGAACGGCGGATCGCGGTCGAACAGGTTCAGGATGCCAGCCGTGACTTCCACGTTCTTCAGCGGACGGTAAGCCGTCTGGAAGTCGAAGGTGGTGTAGCTCGGCACTTCCAGCTGGATGCCATAGCATTCGCCTGGGCTGCCGGCGACGATCACGGCGCAGCCTTTTTCAGTCTGTTCCTTATCGGTGTAGCCATTGCGATAGCTGGCGCTCAGCGTATGCGTGAACTTGGCCGTCTCAAACGTTGTGGTGGCGCGGATGATGTTGCGGAAGCTGACCTTGTCGTTCGAACCGTAACGATTCAGGCTGGTTTCCCATTGATCATTCGTGCCTGGCGTCGTGTAGCGCGAGCGCAGCAGGTAGGTACCCATCAGGCGGCTCGTCAGGCGGCCGTCCAGCAGCTTCATCTTGTGGGTGAAGTCGTAGTCGATACCGCGGTTTTCTACTTTACCAATGTTGATTGGCAGCAGCTTGACGGCCAGCACGTCCTTGCCCGTCGAGGTGATGTGCTTGACGGTGAACAGGTCGGCGTACTTGGCTGGATTGTTGAAGATCAAGCCTTCGGAGACCGAGGTCACCTGATCGTTGATCTGCACGTTCCACAGGTCGAACGACATCGACAGGCTGTCGATCGGCTCGAACACGGTACCGATGCTCCACTGCTTCGACGTTTCCGGTTTCAATTCCGGATTGCCGCCCTGGAAGGCTTCGAACTGTTGGCGTACCACGCCTTCGCAATAGTTGGCCAGCGGGTGACCGCCCATGCCGTTCGCTGCGGTCAGCGGGCATTGATAGTTACCACCGGTTACACCCCAGTCTTCCAGCGGACCGGCGATTTCCTGCATGCTGGCGGCGCGGAAGCCGGTACCGGCAGCGGCGCGGAACATCAGGCTCTTGGTCGCGGAATACTTGCCGCTGATTTTCCAGGTGGTGGCGTTTTCCTTCTTGCCAACCGTCTTGCCCGTCAGCTTGTTGTCGATGGCGCCGATCTGGTCATAACGCAGCGAGCCGGTCATTTCCAGTTTCTTCGAAATCGGCAGCATCAGTTCGGCGTAGGCGCCCGCATTGTCGCGTGCGTATTCGCTGTCGACTTGCGCATTGTCAAACAGGATCTGCGCCTGCTTAGCCACGTCCGCCTGTTGCACCTTGTACGAGGTGTTGCGGTAGTCGGCGCCCACGCCCAGCATGGCCGTGCCGCCTGGCAGTGAGAACACAGGACGCGAAGCGCGGCCATCGATGCCCTTCATTTCCACGGTTTGCGTGTTGTAGGTACCGCTGAAGCCCGTGCCCATCAGTGCCTGGCGCATGGCGTCCGGCATGGAGCCTACAGGATAGGCGAACGGGTCGATGTTGCCATCAGCCAATTGCGCATCGAATTTGTCCGACAGGGGGAAACCGCTGACGTATTGTTGCGTCTGCTTGTTTTTCGAGTAGGTCACGGCGGAATTGATGTCCCAGCCGAATGCATTGCCATCGACGCCGGCAACGATATGGGTGGCTTTGGTGCCGTAGTTGTAGACGCGGTTGCCCATTTCCGACAGGCGATATTTGGCGACGGCGCCCGTGGCGTTGGCCAATTGCGCTGGCGTCAGGTTTGGTGCCAGGTATTTGTTGAACAGCGGCGAGCCGACGTCGACGGAGAAATCGGCCGGGTACGGCGCAATGCTGGCGATGACGCGCGCTTCGGTGTAAGCGAGGTCATAGAAACCCTGGAAGCCGGTTTTGCCCAGTTTGACGGTACCCGAGCTGAAGATGGCGTCGCGCTTCGATTCAGGATTGATTTCGATGGTCGATGGCGAATCGAAATAGCAGTTGCCGTCGCCATAGAAATCCATGTTGCTGGCGGCGCATTTGCCGCCATGGGCCAATGCGTACGGGTTCAGGTTGACGCTATCGACGAATGGCGTGCCGGTCTTCGGATTGATGACCACGGCGCCAGTCAGCGGATCGGTGCGGTTGTAATCGACAGTAGCGTTGCCAGGGGCCGAACGCGAGGAACCGTTGATGAATTGCAGCGCCTTGCCGGTCTTCGGATCGTTGAAATTGATGATGCCGCTTTTCGCGAAGCTGCGTTGCGATGCTTTCAGCGATTTTTGTTCGTCATGGCTGGCCGACACGAAGATGCTGTAGCCATCGTCGTCGATGTCGCCGAAGCCCTTGCTGATCGAAATCGAGTTGCTGGCGCCGCCCGATTCCTCAGGACGCGAGTACTTGGCATTGATTTCCAGCGGCGAAGCGCCTTTTTTCAGGATGAAGTTGACCACGCCGGCGATGGCGTCGGCGCCATACAGTGCCGAGGCGCCGTCCGTCAGCACTTCCACGCGCTCGATGGCCGACAGCGGGATCGAGTTCAGGTCGATGGTGGTGCCGGAATTGGATGGCGCCACGCGGCGGCCGTTCAGCAGCACCAGCGTGTAGGCTGCGCCGATATCGTGAATCGAGGCCGTGGTGACGCCGCCGCCGCCGCCGCCAACCGAATCGGCGGCCACGGAGAAGCCCTGCATCGCAGGAATTTGCTGAATGAAATCGGTCACCGTGGTGACGCCGGTTTTCTTGATGTCTTTCTGGTTGAACGACTGCACCGGCAGCGACGCTTCGGAAGCGATGCGCTTGATGCTCGAACCCGTGACTTCCACGCGTTGCATGGTGCCATCTGTTGTTTCTTGCGCATACGCGGTGTGCATGCTCAGGGCCATGCCGCCTGCAAACATCAGGCGCAGCGACCGCGATATTACATTTTCTATCATCATCTGAAATTCCTTGTTATTGTGATAAAGGCGGCAATTATTTTGAAATAACTTGTTGCTCACCAACAATTTATTTGCCTTTTTACAAATCCACCAATGAAAATTCTGTAAATTTTCAAGGCCCTCATCAAAACATTCACCATTCAGATTGTCAATTTCGCGCGGACTTTTTGGATGAAATGCAACATTTTCCTGTTTTTTTTATAATCCTTCAGCAATAAAGTATCGTGAACCCTTGTCAGACTTGCTCAGATGCGTAAAATAAAACGGCGCACATCATCGCTGATGGCGCCGCTTTTCTGTCGCTGGCACGCTGTTGCCAGCGCTGCCTGTTTTATCTGTCGACCTGAACTTTTCCCCTTAAAACGTATAGCTGCCGCGCAGGTAATACGCGCGCCCGATCGGATCCGTGTAGCGCGGGTCATAGCCTTTCTGGAACAGGGTGCCCTGGTTCGAGAACGGTGGCTCCCTGTCCAGCAGGTTCTTCACGCCGGCCGTCAGGAGCAAGCCCTTCCACGCATAACTGCCCGACAGTCCCAGCAGGCTGTACGACGGCACATCGTGTTTGTATTGGTCGGCAACATTGTTCTGGTCCGTGTAGCGGGACTTGAACGATTGCGACAGGGTGGCGCCCCAGTTGCCCTTGCGCCAGTTCAGCGCGGCCGTATGCTTCCAGCGAAATACGGGATTGTTGTCCGCATAGCGGCCCACGTTGGCGATGAAGGCGCCGTTGCGTTCGTTCTGGTAGTCGTACTTGCGGATCCACGTGCCATCGACCGAGACGCTGACATCGCCATACGCGCCGCGTCCCAGGCGCGCATTCAGGCTGACGTCGACGCCGTCAGTCTTCACTTCACCAAGGTTGTCGTTCAGGTCGAGGATGGCGTACGGTGAACCGTCGGGATTGCGCAGGAACAAGGCCTTGTATTTCTCGTAGTTGCCGAAGATCGATTGCTCGGGCAAGGAGGCAATCTTGTCTTTCAAATGGATGTTCCAGTAATCGATGGCGACGGTCACTTCCTTCACCGGTTCGAGCACCAGGCCGAAGGCGAAGGTGGTGGATTTTTCCGGTTTCAGGTTTGCATTGCCGCCTTGCAGCTTGAACTGCTGCAAGTCGCAATCGCGCAAGGGGTTGGCGCCCGGTTGCGGCACGCCGCCGGGGCACAGAATCGGGTCGTCATAGCTATCGTTGGTATCGTTCTTCGACGGCGGCGCATTCTTTTCAAACAGGGTGGGGGCGCGGAAACCCGTGCTGGCCGAGCCGCGCAGCACCAGCGCGCTGCTGGCCTGGTAGCGCAGGGCCAGTTTGGGATTGGTGGTGCTGCCCACGTCGCTGTAATGGTCGAAACGGGCAGCCAGCTGCACTTCCAGGTCCTTGATCAGCGGCAAGTTGATTTCGCCGAAGACGGCCTGGATGGTGCGCGCGCCCCGTTTGGACAGCGAGCCGGACAAGCCGGAGCTGGCGGCCTGGCCGGCGATGTCGCGGTTGACGTTGAAGTTGGCCTTTTCGCGCCGCACTTCGCCGCCCAAAGCGATGGCCAGCGGGCCGCCGGCCAGCTGCATCAGGTCGCGGCTGCCCTTGAGGTCGAAGCCCGTGGTGGTGACCTTGGCATTCTGCACTTCGCCGCGCAGGGCCGTGCTGTCGAGGTAAGCCTTGCCGGCCGCATCCTGCACGCCAAACGGGTTCAGGATGCCATTGAGCACGCCAGCGGCAAAGCTCGCATCCTGCACATAGCCGTTGGTAAATTTCTCCGACGACTTGCTGATCGCATGGCTCAGTCCCGTCTTGTAATCCCAGCCCGCCAGTTCCCCTTCCAGCGCCAGCACCAGGCGGTCGGCTTTGCCGGTGGAATCGATCTGCCGCTGGCCCGCTTCCACGGGGCGCCAGTTGACGCTCAGGGGCTGGCCCGACAAGCCCGGCTGGGCCGGCACACCGCCCGCATTGCCCGGATAGTATCGGCTGGAGTTGGGCAGGATCAAGCCTGTTTGCGGCGGCGGCGCCGTGCGTGCCTTCACCTTGTTTTCCGAATGCAGGTATTCCACCGTGGCCAGGTGGCCGCCGCCGAGCTTGAAGGCGCCCTTGCCGAAGAAGGCCAGCTGTTCCTGCGCCGGCAGGTCGTCGATCTGGCGCGTGTAATCCTGGCGGCAAGTGCCGTTCGCCGGCACGGCCGGCACCGACAGCGGCGGCAAGCAGCCGCTGGCCGCGTAGGGATTGCCGGCCAGCCCGTCGCCGCCATTGGCTGCCGCATCAAAGTAATTGCCGGGAAAGGTCGTGCCGCTGGTAATGGACAGGCCGCGCGAGGGGACGATGCCGGTGGCCGAGAAGGCGCGGTCCTGCGAGGTCAGCACTTTTTGCTTGTGATAGTCGAGCACGCCAAAAATATTGTAGCCATCCGTGTCGAGCTCGCCAAAGCCCGTCGACAGGTTGAGGCGGTGCTCGTCGCCGCCCTTGTGCTGGGGGGCGATGATTTCGGCGGTGATGTTCGTGACGTTGACGGAGCGCTTCGTGATGAAGTTGATGACACCGCCGATGGCGTCCGTGCCGTAGATGGCCGAGGCGCCGTCGCGCAGCACTTCGACCCGTTCCAGGGCGGCGATGGGAATGATGTTCAGATCGACGCTGGCGCCGTCATACGGATGGTTGGCGATGCGCCGGCCATTGAGCAGCACCAGGGTCTTGTCGCCGCCCAGGCCGCGCAAGTCGGCGCTGGCCTGGCCGCCCGTGGGCAAGCCGCTGGTATTGCCGCCAACGGCATTGCCGCTGCCCATGCTCGATGCATTCGAGGGAATTTTGCTGAGCACTTCCTGGGCCGTCGTCAAGCCCTGTCTGGCGAAATCCTCGGCCTTGAAGATGGACAAGGGCGTCGCCGTTTCCGCGACGAGGCGCTTGATGGAGGAGCCGGTGACTTCGACGCGCTGCATGGCGGGCGTGCCGGCTGCGTCGGTGTCCTGCGCCATGGCCGCATGGCCATACGCGCCGAGCAAGGCTGCGCACAGCAGGCGCAAGGTAGGGGAGGGACTGCGGGTTGGCATCATCTGACACTCCTGTGGCGTGGGTTTGGCCAAGTGGCCTGCAAGGGAGTTTTACAGGCGCGCAGGAGGTAAGGTTTGCGCTGGCGCAATAGGCATGTGGATGAGGGAACTGGCGCCACAGTCGCAGACGAAAAAAAAGGCGGTGATTACTCACCGCCTTGCGTCAGGATACGTGTGTCAGCTTAGAAAAACTTGTAGCTGGCACCCAGTTTGAAGTAGCGGCCGATGGCGCCGCTGGCATCCATCGGGTTGTAGCTCATGCCGCCGTAGGTCAGCGGATCGAGCGGCGCGATCTTGTCGGTCACGTTGTTGATCGAGGCAAACAGTTGCAGCTGTTTGCTGACATTCCAACGGCTTGACAGGTCGAGCGTGGTGAACGACGCGATCTTGCAACCGTTTGGCGCGGACGTGCCATCGGCCAGTTTGGAGGCGCAAGGCTTGCCTTCAAATAGGATGTTCTTCATGTCCGAACGGTAGTTCAGCACGCCGCTGACGTTCCAGTTGCCCAGGTCCCACGAGCCGGTGAGATTGATCTTGTCCTTCGGCGTGCCGGCGCAGTTGGAGGTATCGCAATTGCCATGCGTGCCAGCGAACTGGTAGCGCACGGTGGATGACTCGGCGCGTACCCACGAGGCGATGTGGGTCCAGGTCAGGCCAAACGTGGCGCGGCCATAGTCGCCCAGACGCACGCGCTGCTTGATGTCCAGGTCGATACCCTTGATCTCCGTAAAGCTGGAGTTGCGGTACGGTGCCTTGGTGATCAGCAAGGTGCCCGTATTCGGCGTGACAACGCCGTTGATGGTCAGGTTGTTGTCGGCGCGGATGGCGGTCGGCAGGGCGGCCGCTTCGTTGTACGGCAGCGGATTGATCTCGTTTTCACGCTTGATCTTCCAGCCGTCCAGCGACAGGCTGGTATCGTTGAACGGATCCCATACCAAGCCCAGGGTGTAGCCCTTGGATTTTTCCGGCTTCAGGCTAGGGTCGCCAATCTTGACTGCCGCCACTTGCAGTTCACAATCGCTGGCATTGGCGCCCGGCAAGCGGGTGCCGCCCGGGCAGCGCACGGGATCGCTCACGGTCGAAGTGCCGGTCGATTGCGAATCGGCATTGCTTTCGGCCGGGCCCGGAGCGCGGAAGCCTTCCGAATACGTGCCGCGCACGGCGAAGGTTTTCAGCGGCGTCCACTTGGCGCCCAGTTTCGGCGTGGTCGACGAGAAACGGTCGTATTTGTCGTAGCGCAAGGCGCCCGACAGTTCCACCGTCTTGAAGACGGGTGCCAGCACTTCCAGGAATACGGCCGAGACCTTGCTGTCGCCCTTGGCGGCAACATAGCTGGAGTTGATGGAGCCGTTTTCCGTGCCCGACAACGATGGATTGTCGAGCTTGTCGCGGCGGTGTTCCGCACCGACGGCCAGGCCCATGGCGCCACCGGGCAGTTGCATCAGCTCGCGCGATGCCTTGAAGTCGATGATGTCGAGCTTGGTCGTGGAGTCGGAGGTAGCGTTGGTCACCATGGCCGCGTACAGCGAGGCGGGATTCTTGCTTGCCTGCGCGCCGATATAGTACGGGAAATATTTGCTGTTCGGGTTGCCCAGGGCGTCCTTGACGACGGCCATGTTCAGCATGTTGCTGTAATCGAGGTGCAGCTTCGATTCCGAATGTGTATAGCCGGCATCGTAGTCCCAGCCCATGGCATTGCCCTTGACGCCGAGCACGATGCGGTTGAACTCATTGTTGGCCTGGCGCGTGCTGGCGCCCACGTCGAAAGCCTGGTAGCGCACGCGCACCGGCACGCCGTACGGATTTTGCGGGTGATTGGCGGCCAGCACGATGGTGGTGCCGGCGCCGGAGCCGTAGTTGATGACGCCAGTCGGGCTGCCGGCGTTCGGCGGGAAGGCGATGGTGGGCGTGATCGACGGTGGTATCAGGGTAAAGGCCGTGTCGCGCTTCGAATAGCCCGCTTCCGCATACACCTGGGTGTCGGCATTGACTTGCCACGTACCGCGCGTGTACAGGTTGATCGATTCGATCTTCGGCTGCATCGAACGGAACTGGTCGTGATGCCACAGGCAGCCACCCTTCGGATCTTGCGGCGAAGATACGGACAAGGTGGAGCAACCGGGCAGCGAAACATAGTTGTTGGTGACGGGGTCGCGGATCAGGCCCGCTGGCGAGGCATTCGCATCGTTGTTGCCATTAATGTAACCGCCGGCGAACTGGGTGTTGATCGCATAGCCATACGGACGCAGGTCGGCTTTGCCTATCCATTTTCGCCCGGCCCGCTCGTTGTTCATCAGCATGTCCGATTTGGTGTATTCGGCGTTGACGACGAAGTTGAATTTATCCGTGTCGAGGTTGCCCTTGCCGAAGGTCAGCGAGGCGCGGTGCTGTTTGGCGTCGCTGTCGCCGGAGATGCCCGTGTCGCCCTTCAGGGTCAGGCCTTCGAAGTCCTTGCGCAGGATGATGTTGACGACGCCGGCGATGGCGTCCGCGCCATACGTGGAAGAGGCGCCATCCTTGAGGATTTCGATGCGCTCGACGATCTGCATCGGCACGGTGGACAGGTCGGTGAAGCTTTTCTGGCCGTCATCGGCCCGCGCGAATGGCGCCATGCGGCGGCCATTGAGCAAGACCAGGGTCGAGGTGGCGCCCAGGCCGCGCAGCGAGATGGCCGTGGAACCGGCGGCAAAGCCGTTGCCGAAGCCCGTCGGCAGGGAGCCGGCGCCATCGGCGGTCAGGGTTTGCAGGTATTCGGCGACGGTGGCCTTGCCCGATTTCATCAAGTCGTCGCGGGTGATGACCTGTACCGGTGACGCGGTCTCGGCTGTGGCTCGTTTGATGCTCGAGCCGGTAATTTCCACACGTTGGACATTGGCGTCTTGCGCCATTGCCGGCGCAGCCATCATGCCAAGGCTGATCGCTGCTACGCTACCCGAAAAAATCAGGCGTACGGAGCGGGACATAACTGTTTCCATCATCATTCTCGAAACTCCGAAAAAAGCTAGGTTGGCTGTTTTTAGGCACAACGTCGCTAGTCTAAAAAAGATTGCTGCGTCGGCAATCGCTGTGGGATGAACGGCATACTGTGCGTTGCCGTGCTTGATAAGACCACTTGCCGAGAATCCTTGTCAACGCGCAAATGTGACATTTCGGGATGGAAACAACAGTGTTTTTTATAATGTCTGAATGTTTCAGTATTGGCAATTATCTTAATGTTGCGCTGCGCTATGCGTATTCCGCCCCACCGATAGAAAGTGCGCTCATTCACGGACGTAAGGGTTTCTACCAATGCGCTTTTGCGCGGCATCATCCAGGGAATGTTGCGGTGCGGAATATTTCCCCGGTGGCGCGGGTGGTTGTTGCCATGCACGCCAGAAGTACCGCAGCTTTTTGCCCGGCATGCAAAATATGCGTTATCGTTACGCGTTTTCCAGCTCGTCAACCCACCGACGCGGCTGGCTGCGAACAAGGCATAGATCTTGCGTGGATGGACTGGTTTTGGCGGTGGAATCCTGTATCCCAGGGGGAAGCCAGTACAAGCGCACCAATGCGGTGCGACAGATAATCGAGATGAAGGGTATTACATGAAGTCACCATGGATGCGGCGCGTGGCGCTGCTCGCCTGCCTGGCCACCCTGCCGCTGGCGGCCGTTGCCGCCGATGCCGCCCCTGCTGCCGCGGCCGCGCCGGTCAAAACCTTGCGCTATATCCTGCCGGCCGCCGAGACGGGCTTCGATCCGGCCACCGCGCGCGACCTGTATTCGAACCACATCACGCAGGCCGTCTTCGACACCCTGTACACCTATGATTACCTGGCGCGCCCCGTGAAGGTGGTGCCCGGCGCGGCCGCCGCCATGCCGGAAGTGTCCGCCGACGGCAAGACCTACACCATCCGCCTGAAAAAAGGCATCCTGTTCACGCCCGACGCCGCGTTTGGCGGCAAGCGCCGCGAACTGACGATGGCCGATTACGTGTATTCGTGGAAGCGGCTGTTCGACCCGCGCCTGGCTTCGCCGCACAGCTGGCTGTTCGAAGGCAAGGTAGTGGGGCTCGATGATCTGGCCAAGGAAGCGGCCAAGTCGAACAAGCTCGATTTCAACAAGAAGGTGGCCGGCCTGGAAATCCTCGACCCGTACACCTTGCGCATCACGCTGACCAAGACCGATTTCAATTTTCCCATGATCCTCGCCTATGTGCCGACGGCCGCCGTGGCGCGCGAAGTGGTGTACAAGTACGGCGACGTGAAGGGCGAGGTAGGCTCGAATCCCGTCGGCACAGGCTATTACACCCTCGGTGAGTGGACGCGCGGCAACCGCATCGTCCTGAACCGCAATCCGCAGCACTTGCCGGAAACGTGGAATTTCATGGCCGGCGACGACCCGGACGACCAGCGCATCGTGCGCCAGATGCAGGGTAAACGCATTCCTGCCATCGACCGCATCGAAATTTCCGTGATGATCGAAGACCAGTCGCGCTGGCTGTCCTTCCAGAGCGGCGGCACGGACGTGTTCTGGCTCGATGGCCCGCTGGCGCCGAAAGCATTGCTGAACGGCAAGCTGCGTCCCGAACTGGCCGAGAAGGGCGTGCAACTGTCGCGCCTGCTTGATCCGGAAATCAGCTATTACTACTGGAATATGGAAGACCCGACCCTCGGCGGCTTCAGCAAGGAAAAGATCGCCCTGCGCCGCGCCATCGCGATGGCGCACAATATCGACGAGGAAATCCGCATCATCTGGAATGGCCAGGCCAAGCGCCTCGACTATCCGATACCGCCCGGCGTCGTCGGCTACGATCCCCACTACAAATCCCTGCTGCAATACGATCCCGTGCTGGCGAACAAATTGCTGGATAAATTCGGCTACAAGAAGGGTGCCGATGGCTGGCGTACCTTGCCGGACGGCAAGCCGCTGCTGATCCGCTACGCTTCGCGCAACGAAGCCAATGGCGTGCTGCAGGCGGAAATGTGGCGCAAGACGTATAACTCGCTGGGCATCCGCATGGAAAACGACCGCATGATCTTTTCCGACATCTTAAAAACGGAAAAGCAGTGCAAGATGCAGACGCGCACGGCGCCCTGGCTGGCCGACTATCCGGACGGCGACAACTTCATGCAGCTGTTCTACGGCCCGAACACGCACCAGAACAACAATGGCTGCTACCAGGATCCCGAGTACGATAAATGGTACGCGGCCAGCCAGGCCATGCCGGCCAGCCCCGAGCGCGACGAGCTGTTCCACAAGATGGCGCGCCGCCTGGAAGTCAATGCGGGCGCCCTGATCGGCTATGCGCGCTACCGCAACATGCTGGCGCAAAAGTCGGTGCAGGGCTACAAGAAGCACCCGATCCTGTTCCAGGAATGGGCGTACATGGATATCGACAGCACGGGTGCGCCGGTAGCTACTCCGGCCCCTGCTGCTAAGTAAGCGCAGCTTATAACGACAAGGAATCATTATGTTTGCTTATATCCTGCGCCGCCTGTGGCAGATGCTGCCCACCATGCTGGGCGTGGTCCTGCTGGTGTTTATCCTGTTTAACTGGGTGGGCGGCGACCCTGCTTACATCCTGGCCGGCAAGATGTCTAGTGCGGAAAGCATCGCCAACATCCGCCGCCAGCTTGGTGTCGACCAGCCGTATTATGTGCAGCTGTGGATCTTCATCAAGCAGATCGTCACGTTCGACTTCGGCCAGAGCTGGGCCACGGGGGAATCCGTGTCGCACATCATCACGTCGCGCCTGGGGCCGTCGATGATGGTCTTGATCCCGCTGACCGTGCTGGAAACGTTTTTTGGCGTGGCGCTGGCGCTGGCCATCGCCTTCGTGCGCGGCTCGCTGACGGACCGCGCCGTCATGATCGCCTGTACGGTGGGCATGTCGATTTCCATCCTCGTCTACATCATCGTCTTCCAGTACGGCTTCGCCTATAAACTGGGCCTGTTCCCCGTGCAGGGCTGGGGCGACAGCTTCTGGGAAAACCTGCTGCGCTATTCCACCTTGCCGATCCTGATCGGCCTGGCCGTCTCCATCGCACCGACCCTGCGCCTGTTCCGCACCTTCGTGCTGGACGAGGCGAACCAGGATTACGTGCGCACGGCGCGCGCCAAGGGCCTCAAGGAAGGCCGCATCATGTGGGTGCACGTGCTGCGCAATGCCGGCATTCCCATCATTACCTATGTGATGTCGAACTTGCCGGCCCTGCTGATCGGCGCATTCCTGCTCGAGCGCTTTTTCGGCATCCCCGGCATCGGGCGTGAAGTGATTCTGGCTGTCGAGCGCAGCGACTTTCCGGTGATCAAGGCGATCACCGTGTACGTTGCCGCCGCCACCATGCTCTTCAACCTGCTCACCGACCTGCTGTACCAGGCGGTCGATCCTCGCGTACAACTGAAGTAGAAAGAGACGATGTCGAAACCTCATACATCGCCCGGCCTGTGGGCCCTGGCGTGGCGCCGTTTGCGCGGCGACAAGATTGCAATGGTATCGCTGGCCGTGGTCGGCGCCTTTTTCCTGCTGGTGCTGGCGTCCGCCAGCGGCCTGGTGGCCTCGAACTGGGAAGACGAAGTGGCCGTCAGCTACGCGCCGCCGACCTTCGTTGGCGCCGACAAGGACGTCGCCGCCGATGGCGCGATGCCCGTGACGGATGAGCGCAGCGCGCCGACACCCGTCAACGTGCTCGATCCGCTGGCCGACGACATCGCCGAACTGCGCGCCCAGATGGGCAGCAATCCATCGGCTGGCGTGGAAATGTACGGCGTCACCGATCCGCTGGCCGACGACTTGACGGCCCTGCGCGCCGGCATGGGCAAGGCCAAGAAACTCGTCACGCACAAGGCGGCAACCCTGCCGTTCGGCGCCGACAAGTGGGGCCACGACATCCTGCAGAAAACCATCAAGGGCGGCGAAACGTCGATCGTCGTGGGCCTGGTGGCAGCCTTGCTGGCCGTGGTGCTGGGCACGATTTTTGGCGCCGTGTCCGGCTACTTCGGCGGCGTCGTCGATGACTTTTTCAATTGGTTCTACAGCATTTTTACCTCGATCCCGTCGATCCTGATGATCTTGACGGTGGCGGCGGTGCTGCAGCAAAAGGGCGTGCTGACCATCGTGCTGATTCTGGGCTTGACGGGCTGGACAGGGCCATACCGTTTGATACGCGCCGAATACATCAAGCACAAGGCGCGCGAATACGTGATGGCGGCCGACGCCATCGGCGCCTCGCACTGGCGCAAGATGTTTTCCCACATCTTCCCGAACGTCAGTCACGTTGCCTTGGTGCAAATGTCGATTCTGGTGGTGGGCTTCATCAAGGCGGAAGTGATCCTGAGCTTCCTCGGCTTTGGCGTGCCGGTGGGTACCGTCTCGTGGGGCAGCATGCTCAACGAGGCACAAAATGAACTGATCCTGGGCAAATGGTGGCAGCTGACCGCCGCCGCCACGGCGATGGCCGTGCTGGTGACGGCGTTCTCGCTGTTTACCGATGCCTTGCGCGATGCGCTCGACCCCAAAGTGAAATAGGAGTTGCTCATGGACCAGAATAACCTGTTGGAAGTGCGCGACCTGCGCGTCACCTTCCGCCTGGACAAGAAGACCACGTTCGAAGCCGTCAAGGGCATCTCGTTCAACGTGCCGCGCAACAGCACCGTCGCGCTGGTGGGCGAATCGGGCAGCGGCAAGTCCGTCAGCTCGCTGGCCGTGATGGGCTTGTTGCCGCCAGATAACACCATCATCGATCCCGCGTCGAGCATCCACTTTGGCGGGCGCGACCTGCTCAAATTGTCGATCGCCGAGCGGCGCACCATGTGCGGCAAGGATATTTCGATGATCTTCCAGGAGCCGATGTCGTCGCTGAACCCCGTGTTTACAGTCGGATTCCAGATCGCCGAAGTGTTGCGCCAGCACATGGGCATGAACCGCAAGCAGGCGCGGGTGCGCACCTTGGAGTTGCTGGAGGAAGTGGGCATCCCCGATCCGGCCACCAAGATCGACGCCTACCCGAGCCAGATGTCGGGCGGCCAGCAGCAGCGCGTGATGATCGCCATGGCGATCGCCTGCGAACCGAAACTGCTGATCGCGGACGAGCCGACGACGGCGCTGGACGTGACGATCCAGAAGCAGATCATGGACTTGATCGCGGCGCTGCAAAAGAAGCACCAGATGTCCGTGCTCTTCATTACCCACGACCTGGGTCTGGTGGGGGAAATCGCCGACCAGGTGATCGTCATGCGCCACGGCGAAGTGCGCGAGACGGGCGAGGTGCGCCAGGTATTTGAAGCGCCGCAAGACAGTTATACCAAGGCCCTGCTGCATTGCCGCCCTTCGCTGGACGAGCGCCCGTGGCGCCTGCCAGTGATTGCCGACTATATGGAGGGCAAGGCCGGCCCCGGCGTGGAAGTCAAACAGCGCACGCGCGGCTATACGCCGGGCGACGAGCCGGTGCTGGTGGTGAATAACTTGAGCAAAAGTTTTTATACGCGTGTAGGCTTGTTCGGCAAGCGCGAATTCCAGGCCGTCAAGGATGTGTCGTTCACCTTGCCACGCGGAAAAACGCTGGGCGTGGTGGGCGAGTCCGGTTCCGGCAAGACGACGGTGGGCTTGACCTTGCTGCGCCTGCACCAGGCAACTAGTGGCACGGCCATGTTCCACGGCAAGGATTTGATTGCCATGCCGAACAGGGAGTATTTGCCGTATAAACGCCGCATCCAGATCATCTTCCAGAATCCATACGCATCGCTGAACCCCCGCTTCACGGTGGGGCAGATTTTGCTGGAACCGATGCGCATCCACAAGATCGGCGCGACCGACCAGGAACGCATCGCCAAGGCCTACTGGCTGCTCGACAAAGTCGGCTTGCCGGAACAGGCTTTCCACCGCTATCCGCACGAGTTTTCCGGTGGACAACGCCAGCGCATCGCGATTGCCCGCTGCCTGACCATGCAGCCGGAAATTTTAGTCTGCGACGAATCCGTGTCGGCGCTCGACGTGTCGGTGCAGGCGCAGGTGCTTAACCTGTTGCAGGATTTGCAGGATGAATTTGGATTGTCGTACATCTTCATCTCGCACGATTTGTCCGTCGTCAAATACATCGCCGACCAGGTGATGGTGATGCACAAGGGGCAAGTGGTGGAGCTGGCCGATTCGGACGAGCTGTACCGCAATCCCGTGCATCCGTACACGCGCACGCTGTTAAGCGCCATACCCAAGGGCGTGCAAATATAAATACGCTTTTACGGTAAGATAGCGGCCATGCCCAACCTCATTTATCTGCTCGAACATTACGGTGTCCTGATTGTCTTTGGCATCGTGCTGGTGGAGCAGCTTGGCCTGCCGATTCCCGCCTTTCCCATCCTCGTGGTGGCGGGGGCGCTGGCCGTCGATGGCGACATGAATGGGGGACTGGTGCTGGCTGCCGCGCTAAGCGCCTGCCTGATCAGCGACTTCACGTGGTTCCGCGCGGGCCGCCATTTCGGCAAGCGCATCCTGCGGCTGCTGTGCCGCATCTCGCTGTCGCCCGATTACTGCGTCAGCCAGACGGAAGATAAATTCAAGCGCTGGGGCCCGAAAGCCTTGATCGTTTCCAAATTCGTGCCGGGTTTCAATACCGTGGCCGCGCCCATGTCGGGCGCGCTGGGCACGCCGCCGGGACTGTTCTTCCTGTACGCGGGCCTGGGCGCCTTGCTGTGGAGCGGCACGGGCATCGTCGTCGGCGTGATTTTCCATGCCAGCGTGCAGCAGGTGCTCGACTTGCTCAGCACCATGGGCAGCACGGCCTTGCTGATGCTGGCCACCTTGCTGGGCTTGTTCCTTCTGTACAAATTCCTTGAACGCCGGCGTTTCCGCCAGGCCTTGCAGATCGAGCGCATCGGCATCGATGAATTGCTCGAACTCATAGAGCAGGGCGAGGAGCCGCTGATGGTCGACGCGCGCAGCGCCACGGCGCAGGCGCTGGAGCCGGCCGTGCCGGGCGCCTTGTTCTTCAACGGCAAGGAACCCGTGCCGGCCATGATCGCCATGGACAAGGACCGCCACATCATCGTGTATTGCAGCTGTCCCAACGACGTGACGGCCGCGCAAGTGGCCAAGCTGCTGCACCAGCACGGCTTCCACCGGGCCAAGCCCCTGCATGGCGGCCTGGACGCCTGGAATGCCGCCTACCGCTCGGACGAGCCGGCGCCCGCCAGCCTGCTGGGCGAAGGCTTGCCGTCCTGATTCTCCTGATTGCTGGCCGATAGCAGTTGCTTGGTAGCACGCAAGTCGGTAGTAATAATACGAAAACACTGTTGCAGCGCCGCCAGGACGGCAGTGTCATACCTGCGCCGTTCCATACAAAGCGGCTTTGCGCAAACTCCGGCATACTGTGCTTTCAAGGCGACTCCTGCTGCTGTGCAGCATGCTTTTCGTGCGCCTGCCGAGTGCGAGTACTTACTATAAATCATTGTTTTTAAGCAATTTTGGCGCTGCTTGTTGCATTTGGAGTGGAACTACCAATAAAGGCTTGTTTTGATGTACTTAAACTACAAACTTTGCTTGCCTCCGGGCGCATTCATCCTTTAAGCTTGGCGTCCCATGCGTCCCACTTCATCATTTAAAATCATGAGCGCTTCGTCTTCTCCCGTACTGCCGACTTCCGCCTTCGCCGATGGACCGCGCCTGCTGGCCGACGTGGGCGGCACCAATGCCCGTTTCGCCCTGGAAGTGGCCGCCGGCCACATCACCCTGGTGGAAGTGTTGCCCTGTGCCGATTACCCGAGCCTGTCCGCCGCCCTGCAAGCCTACCTGGCCCTGCCGCACATTGCGGCCGCCGGCGGGCAAGCCGTGCGCCATGCCGTGATCGCCATCGCCAACCCGGTCGACGGCGATTTCCTCAGCATGACGAATCACCACTGGTCGTTCTCAATCCGCGCCATGCGCGAAGAGTGCGGTTTCACGACCCTGGACGTGGTCAACGATTTCACGGCCCTGGCGCGCGCCTTGCCGCAGTTGTCGAACGAGCAAAAGCACCAGGTGGGCGCGGGTACGGCCCGTCCGAACACGGCCATCGGCCTGATCGGCGCCGGCACGGGCCTGGGCGTATCGGGCCTGATTCCTTCGCATGGCGGCTGGATCGCCCTGCAAAGCGAGGGCGGCCACGTCAGCTTTGCGCCATTCAATGAAGTGGAAGTGAGCATTCTGCAATTCGCCTGGCGTGAATACGAGCATGTCTCGGCCGAGCGCCTGATTTCCGGCGATGGCCTGGAATTGATCTACCGCGCCCTGGCCGACCGCGCGGGCGTGCCGGCGGAAGACTTGCCGGCGGCGGAAATCACGCGCCGCGCGCTGGCAGGCGAATCCCAGCTGTGCGACGACGTCATCGAAGCGTTCTGCTGCATGCTCGGCACCGTGGCGGGCAACGTTGCCGTCACCCTAGGCGCGCTGGGCGGCATTTATATCGGCGGCGGCATCGTGCCACGCCTGGGCGCGCGTTTCGACCGCTCCGGCTTCCGCGCCCGCTTCGAGCGCAAGGGCCGCTTCGCCAATTATGTCTCACAAGTGCCGACCTTCGTCATCACGGCGCAGTACCCAGCTTTCCTGGGCGCATCGGCCATTCTCTCGGAGAAACTCGCCTCCCTGTGATGCAGGCAGCGGGCGATATGTCGCGCCAGAACCGGGTAAAACGCGTGTTTTGCCCGGTTTTGCGCTTTTCCGCTTTTTATCAGGTACAATTGGCATCGTTGGATGAAACGACGACTGTCGCTCTCCTGTCTGGCTGCTTCGTCGCCACGGGAAAAGCAGCTGCTCCGGAGTTCGTTTCATTGCTGGTTATTTAAGGCCAGCACCATGGATGGCAGGACTTTCACTGCATCCGCTTTAGTCCCGCTTTGCGCGCATCGGCCAAGGCGTCGGAAAAACAGCCTCAACTAGTAACCCAGCACGGCGTCATCATCGATGTCTGCCCTCTGTTACGTTGAAATGAACGTTTTTGATTTCTTTCTCTGCATACGAATTGCAACACACATCCGCACAGAATTGCTATGAATACAATTGAGGCTAAAAAAGTCCTCGAAACCGCGTTGCTGTGCGCTCGTGAATCGCTGACGATCCACAGCTTGAAGAAGCTGTTCGTCGATGCGGACGAGAATGGCCGCGTGCGCGGCGTCGGCGTTGGCGCCGACACGATCAAGCAATTGCTGGAAGAGTTGCGCGATGAGTGGGAAGGGCGCGGCATCGAGATCGTCAGTCTGGCTTCGGGCTGGCGCTTTCAAAGCCGCCCGGAAATGAAGATGTATCTCGATCGCATGACGCCCGAGCGGCCGCCCAAGTATTCGCGGGCGACCCTGGAAACCCTCGCCATCATCGCCTACCGCCAGCCGGTGACGCGCGGCGATATCGAGGAGATTCGCGGTGTTGCCGTCAATTCGCAGACGATCAAGATGCTGGAAGACCGTGGCTGGGTCGATGCCATCGGTTACCGCGACGTGGTGGGACGGCCGGCCTTGCTGGCCACCACCAAGCAGTTTTTGGATGACCTGGGTTTGCATTCGCTGTCCCAGCTGCCGCCTTTGCAGCAAATCAGTGAAATGCAGGGCAATGGGCTCGAAGCCCTGGAAGCGGCCCTGCAAGAAAATTTTGACAAGGCAAGCAATGAGCTTGTCCCCCAGCTTGGTGCAGGTAGCAATACGGCTGTGACAGATGTAGATGTGACAGCAAGCCTTGATGCCGGCCCCGATGCTTCGCCCACGGACGAAGCCTACACTCACGACCCTGCGCCAGAACTAACGGTTGACGCTGCGCCAGGTCAGCACAGCCAAGAAACGAAGAATGAATAATCCGAACACACCCGAGACAGTAACCGCCAGCGACGAAGCCATCGTTGCCAAGCCCAAGCGCCGTACCAAGGCCCAGATCGAAGCCGACGCGGTTGCTGCAACCGCTGCTGCTGCTGCTGCTGCTGCCGCTGGCGACAGCGACGCTGCCAAGCCGAAGCGCCGCACGAAAGCCGACGTGGCCGCCGCTGCGCCCGTCGCTGAAGCTGAAGCCGCGCCAGCCGCCAAGAAAACCCGCGCCAAGCCAGTCTTGAAGGCCGTGGCCGACGCCGCCGAAGCGGCTGCCGAGGTGGTTGCCGCACCTGCGCCGCGTCCGCCGCGCGCCCGCGCCGCCGCCAAGGCCGCTGCCGCCGTCGCTGAAACGGCGCCGGAAGCCGTCGCTGACAAGCCGGCCGAAGCACGCCCGACCCGCGGTCCGCGCCAGATGCGTGGCGTGCAGGCGGAACGCGCGCTGCGCCAGCCGCCGCGCGCGGAAGCGCCGCAGGCGGCCGACGCCGTTGCAGCCGCGCCTGCCGCAGAGCAAGCCGCCGCGCCTGTCGCCGACGTGTTTGATGCCGAAGGCAACCTCGTGTCCGGCCCGCGCCTGCCGCGCGGTCCGCGCAACGACGTGCCGGGCGCTGGCAAGAATGCCGGCAAGAGCCGTAAAAAGGGCAAGGGCCGCCAGGCTGCGCCAGGCAAGCTCAGCGACGCTGATGCGGTCTTCTCGTTTGTCACTTCCGACGCTTTCGACAGCGAAGAGGGCGGCACGGGCCGTGTACAGAAAGTGGCTGTGCGCCGCGACCTGACGTCCGACGACGACGCGCCGAAGCTGCACAAGGTGCTGGCCGAAGCCGGTCTCGGTTCGCGCCGCGACATGGAAGACCTGATCATTTCGGGCCGCGTGTCCGTGAATGGCGAGCCGGCCCACATCGGCCAGCGTATCTTGCCGAGCGACCACGTGCGCATCAACGGCAAGTTGATCCAGCGCCGCGTCAGCAAGAAGCCGCCACGCGTATTGGTCTACCACAAGCCGGCCGGTGAAATCGTCAGCCATAATGACCCGGACGGCCGTCCATCCGTGTTCGACCGCCTGCCGACCATGAAGGCGGGCAAGTGGCTGGCCGTTGGCCGCCTTGACTTCAACACGGAAGGCTTGTTGCTGTTTACCACCTCCGGTGACCTGGCCAACCGCCTGATGCACCCGCGCTACGGCATCGACCGCGAGTACGCCGTGCGTACCCTGGGCGAGCTGGAAGAGGGCATGCGCCAGAAACTGCTGGCCGGCGTCGAGCTGGAAGACGGCCTGGCGCAGTTCTCGAAGATCGCCGATGGCGGCGGCGAAGGCATCAACAAATGGTACCGCGTGGTGATCGGCGAAGGCCGTAACCGCGAAGTGCGCCGCATGTTCGAAGCCATCGGCCTGACCGTCTCGCGCCTGATCCGTACCCGCTACGGCGCCATGACCCTGCCGAGTGGCCTGAAACGCGGCCGCTGGGAAGAGATGGATGAAAACACCGTGCGCGATCTGCTGACCGCCTACGGCATCGAAAAGAAAATGCCGGCATCGGGCGACCCCCGTGCCGCTGGCGCCGCCAAGGGCCGCGAAGCGCGCAAGGTCGAACGCAAGGACCGCGATGACGAGCCGAATGGCAACCGCATCGATGTGAGCAACCGCAACGCCGATCCGTTCCCGGTCGCGCCGCGCCGCGGCCAGCCGCAAGGCCAGTTTGCCCGTCCGCAAGGTCAGGGTCGTCCAGGTGGCGCCGGTCGTCCAGGCGAAGCGCGTGGTCCTGGCCGTGGTCAGCCGCAAGGTCCGTTCCAGGGTGGTCAGCCGCGCTCGTCGGCATCGTTCGAAGGCGCGCCGCAAGGCCAGGCCCGTCCGCCGCGTGCGGCAGGTCAGGGCCAGGGTCGTCCGGCCGGTGGCGGCGAAGGCCGCGCGCCGCAGCGCGGTCCGCGCCAGCCTGATCCGCTGCAAACGGCCTTCGGCTTCGCCAACACGGGTCCGCGCCGCAATACGGGCGGTGGTGCCGGTGGGCAAGCGCGTTCCGGTGGCCAGCCGCGTGGCGGCATGGATCGTGGCGGCATGGATGGCATGCCGCGCCGCCGCAGCAAAGGTTAATCGAGAAGAGTTTCTTCTTGCGCGCCCGCCGATCTGCCGCGGGTGCGCGCTCTTGTAACTGTTGTAAGCCGGGCCGCTCCTTGTGTGCGGCATTGCGGCGAAGTTAATAAGAGGTTATAATCTGCAGCCTAATAAAAGTTCTCCGCAGGGTTGTTTGGTGGGGAGTGCTTTCATCTGGTTGGGAAAATACAAGAAGATGGGCAGATGCCCATTTTTTTTTTGTTGAATCGTTTGTAATGGCTCCGCAAGGGGCCATATATGACTTGAATGCGTGTTTTTGCATGTTGTCGGCGCTCAAATGGCGCTGTCATGCCGAAAACGGGCCTTATTTCTGGAGAATTTCTTGCAGCAGTTGGGATTAATTGAAAAGACAGTTATTGGTCTGGGCTATGAGCTCGTTGATGTCGAACGTGCCGAGCGCGGACTGCTGCGCGTCTTTATTGATTTCAGCGCCGCCGATGCCGCTGAAAAAGGTCCGATCACGGTCGAAGACTGTGCCACGGTGAGTCACCAGTTATCGCATGTGTTGACGGTAGAGAACGTTCCTTACGAGCGTCTCGAGATTTCTTCCCCGGGTCTTGATCGTCCGGTGCGCAAGCTGGAAGACTTTGTCCGTTTCGCAGGTCAGGAAATCATCGTCAAGCTGATGGTGGCGATGCCGGGTACGAACAACCGGAAATCGTTCCAGGGGATCTTGCAAGAACCCGTGGGCGATAAATTGTCGTTGGAATTTGAAGGTAAGGATGGTCCGGCGATGTTGGAGTTTACGCTCGCGGATGTGGATAAGGCACGCTTGGTGCCGCAGGTGGTTTTTAAGGGACGCAAAGCATGAGCCGCGAAGTTTTATTATTGGTTGACGCGCTGGCGCGCGAAAAAAACGTCGATAAAGATGTCGTCTTCGGCGCCCTCGAATTCGCGTTGGCGCAAGCCACGAAGAAACGGTATGAGGGTGAGGTAGACATCCGCGTTTCGATCGACCGCGAAACGGGCGAATTCGAATCGTTCCGCCGCTGGCACGTCGTGCCCGATGAAGCGGGCCTGCAATTGCCGGATCAGGAGATCCTGCATTTCGAGGCAAAAGAACAGATTTCCGATATCGAAGTCGATGATCACATCGAAGAACCGATCGAATCCGTTGAATTCGGCCGCCGTTTCGCCCAGGATACCAAACAGGTTGTCCTGCAGCGCGTGCGTGATGCCGAACGCGAACAGATCCTGGTCGACTTCCTGGAACGTGGCGACTCGCTCGTCACCGGCACCATCAAGCGCATGGAACGCGGCGACGCCATCGTCGAATCGGGCAAGATCGAAGCACGTCTGCCACGCGATCAGATGATCCCGAAAGAGAATCTGCGTATCGGCGACCGTGTGCGTGCTTTCATCTTGCGCATCGACCGCAATATGCGCGGCCCGCAAGTGATTCTGTCGCGCACCGCGCCAGACTTCATCATGAAGCTGTTTGAGCTGGAAGTGCCGGAAATCGAGCAAGGCATGCTGGAAATCAAATCCGCAGCCCGCGATGCCGGCGTACGCGCCAAGATCGCCGTCTACACGGCCGACAAGCGCATCGACCCGATCGGTACTTGCGTTGGCATGCGCGGTTCGCGCGTGCAGGCTGTCACCGGTGAACTCGGTGGTGAACGTGTCGACATCGTGCTGTGGTCGGAAGATCCGGCGCAGTTCGTCATCGGCGCCCTGGCACCGGCGAACGTGTCGTCGATCATGGTCGATGAAGAAAAACACGCGATGGATGTCGTCGTGGACGAAGAAAACCTGGCAATCGCGATCGGCCGTTCCGGCCAGAACGTGCGCCTGGCCTCTGACCTGACCGGCTGGAAGATCAACATCATGACGGCCGAAGAATCGGCTGACAAAGCTGCCCAGGAAACGGCTGCCGTGCGCATCCTGTTCATGGAAAAGCTCGATGTCGACCAGGAAGTGGCCGATATTCTGGTGGAAGAAGGTTTCGCCAGTCTGGAAGAAATCGCTTACGTGCCAATTTCCGAAATGCTGGAAATCGAATCGTTTGACGAAGATACTGTCAATGAACTCCGTACCCGTGCGCGTGATGCGCTGGTTACCGAAGCGATTGCTTCGGAAGAGGGTCTGGAAGGCATGGACGAGGCGTTGGTGGGTCTGGAAGGCATGGACCGCATTACCGCCGGTAAGCTGGGTCTGGCTGGTATCAAGACCGTTGAAGCATTTGCAGCACTGGCATACGACGAATTTGGCGCAATCCTGGCCTTGTCTGCGGACCGTGCGCGTGAACTGATTACAAGTGAATTTAAAGATGTGACCGACGATGAGATGAAGTTGGTTGACTCGAAATACGACGATCGTGCCAAGGCGTTGCAAGCCAAGGCATGGAGTCTGGCCGAATCCGCAAAGGCTTAATTTGAGTATCTTTATCATCTCCGCGACACATAGAAAAGAGGACTGAATGGCGAGTAACAACGTAGCCCAATTTGCCACCGAACTGAAGATGCCTGCAGATTTGCTGCTGACGCAGCTGCGTTCTGCCGGCGTCGAGAAAAGTTCGACGTCAGATCCATTGTCGAAAGATGATAAGGACAAGCTTTTGGATCATCTGCGCCGCACACACGGCGCAGCGGCTGACACAGAAAAGAAAAAAATTACCGTGACCCGCAAGGAAACGACTGAAATCAAGCAAGCTGACGCAACCGGCAAATCGCGCACCATCCAGGTGGAAGTGCGCAAGAAACGCACTTTCGTCCAGCGTGACGAAGCTGCGCCGGTCGCAGCAGAACCGGTCGCGCCTGCCGCACCGGTGATCGATCCTGCCGACGTGGCGCGCCGTGAAGAAGAAGCCCGTAAACAGGCTGAACTGATCGCCCGCCAGGAAGCCGATCTGCGCGAAAAGCAAGAACGTCTGGCCAAGCTCGACGCGGAAAAAGAAGCCCAGGCGAAAGCCACGCAACAGGCTGAACTGGCTGCGAAGAAGGAAGCTGAAGCGGAAGCGAAGAAAGCCGCTGCCAAGGCTGCTGCCGCACCTGCCGCCAGCGCCGCTGCGCCTGTCGTTGACGACGCCGCCGCCGAAGCGAAAAAAGCTGCTGCCGCTGAAGAAGCGAAGAAGAAAGCCGCTGCCGCTGCTGTTGCGGCCAAGGAAGCCGCTGACAAAGCGGAAGCCACCGAGCGTGCACGCAAGGCCGTTGCCGACGAAGTCGCCCAGATCAAGGCCATGATGAATGCGCCACGCCGCGCCATCAAGGCACCGGAACCCGTACCGGTTCCCGTCAAGCCGAAGGCGCCGGAAGGCACCCTGCACAAGCCAGCTGACAAGAAACCGGGCGACAAGCCGGGCGACAAGAAGCCTGCTGTTGCAGACAAGAAATCCATCAAGTCGGCGAATGTGTCGTCCACCTGGTCCGATGACGCGAAAAAACGCGGCACCACCGGTGGTCCTAAGCCACGCGGCAACAGCGGCCCAGGCGGCCGTGACAGCTGGCGCGGTGGCGCGAAGGGCCGTCGCCCGACGCACCATGACGACCGTGAATCGAACTTCCAGGCTCCTACGGAAGCCGTCGTCAAAGACGTGCACGTACCGGAAACGATCACCGTGGCCGAATTGGCGCACAAAATGTCCGTCAAGGCATCCGAAGTCATCAAGCATTTGATGAAATTGGGCCAGATGTGCACGATCAACCAGGTGCTGGACCAGGAAACCGCCATGATTCTGGTGGAAGAAATGGGCCACAAGGCGTTCGCCGCCGAACTGGACGATCCGGAAGCGTTGCTGGCCGATGTGGGCGAACACGCGCACTTCGAAACCAAGCCACGCGCACCGGTGGTCACCGTCATGGGTCACGTCGACCACGGCAAGACCTCGCTGCTGGACTATATTCGTCGCGCCAAGGTTGCATCCGGCGAAGCGGGCGGCATTACGCAGCATATCGGTGCTTACCACGTCGATACGCCACGCGGCATGATCACCTTCCTCGACACCCCGGGTCACGAAGCGTTTACCGCGATGCGTGCCCGTGGCGCCAAGGCAACCGACATCGTCATTCTGGTGGTTGCTGCCGACGATGGCGTGATGCCGCAAACGAAAGAAGCGATTGCCCATGCGAAAGCAGCCGGCGTACCGCTGGTGGTGGCGATCAACAAGGTCGACAAACCAGGCGGCAACGTTGACCGTGTGACGCAGGAACTGGTCGCCGAACAAGTCGTGCCGGAAGAATACGGTGGCGAATCGCCATTCGTGCCGGTCTCGGCCAAAACGGGTCAAGGTATCGACGACCTGCTGGAACAAGTGCTGTTGCAAGCCGAAGTGCTGGAACTGACGGCACCGGTCGATGCGCCTGCGCGCGGCCTGGTCGTCGAGGCACGTCTGGACAAGGGCCGTGGTCCTGTCGCGACGATCCTGGTGCAGTCCGGTACCCTGAAGCGCGGCGACGTGATTCTGGCGGGCTCTTCGTATGGCCGTGTTCGCGCCATGCTGGATGAGAACGGCAAATCCATCGCTGAAGCCGGTCCTTCGATTCCGGTCGAAATCCAGGGCTTGACGGAAGTGCCGGTTGCCGGTGAAGAAGTCGTCGTCATGGCTGACGAGCGCAAGGCGCGTGAAATCGGTCTGTTCCGTCAAGGTAAGTTCCGCGACGTGAAACTGGCGAAACAGCAAGCTGCGAAACTGGAAAACATGTTCGACCAGATGGCCGAAGGCGAAGTGAAAAACTTGCCGCTGATCATCAAAACCGACGTGCAAGGTTCGCAAGAAGCGCTGGTCGGTTCGTTGCAGAAACTGTCGACCTCCGAAGTGCGCGTGCAAGTTGTTCACGCAGCCGTCGGCGGCATCACGGAATCGGACGTCAACCTGGCAGTCGCCTCGAAAGCGGTCATCATCGGCTTCAACGCCCGTGCTGATGCCCAGGCGCGCAAGCTGGCCGAGTCGAATGGCGTGGACATTCGCTACTACAACATCATTTACGATGCGATCGACGAGATCAAATCGGCGTTGTCGGGCATGTTGGCACCAGAGAAACGCGAAACCGTCATCGGCCAGGTCGAGATCCGCCAGGTTATCCTGGTCTCGAAAGTGGGCGCGATTGCCGGTTGCCTGGTCACCGATGGCGTGGTCAAGCGTGCTTCTTCCGTCCGCCTGTTGCGCAACAACATCGTGGTGTGGAGTGGCGAGATCGACTCCCTGAAACGCTTCAAGGACGATGCGAAAGAAGTTCGCGCCGGTCTGGAGTGCGGCCTGTCGCTGAAGAACTACAACGACATTCAGGTTGGCGACACCCTGGAAGTGTTCGAAGTCCAGGAAATCGCTCGTACCCTGTAATCACAGCAGTAATGGCGCGGACATATCGTTGTCCGCGCAAACACGTGGGGCGCATTGGTCAACGGGCAACCGTTTGACTCATGCGCCCTGCGGCACTTAGGACAGCATAAAATCATGGCTAAACATAGCAAAACCATGCCAGCGCGCGGCTTGCGCGTGGCCGACCAGATCCAACGCGATCTGGCTGAAATCGTCGCCTACGAATTGAAGGATCCACGCGTCGGCACGATGATCACCATCACCGAAGTGCAGATCACCCCCGATTACGCGCATGCCAAGGTGTTTTTCACGATGTTGAAAGACAGCAAGGAAGCCATCAAGAACACCACCGAAGGCCTGATGGCCGCATCTGGCTTCATCCGTGGCTTGCTGGGCAAGCGCCTGCACATCCACACCCTGCCGATGCTGCATTTCGTGCATGACAGCTCGACTTCGCGCGGCATGGAAATGTCCTTGCTGATCGACAAAGCCAACGCCACGCGCGCGGCTGACGCCGAGCCGGATGTCAAACCAGAAGCGGACGAGCAATAACAGTGGCGGGTCCGAAGAAACCGCCCGGCATCAAGCGGGTGCGCGACCTGGTCGACGGCGTCTTGCTGTTGGATAAGCCCGTGGGCTGGTCCAGCAATGACGCCCTGATCAAGGCCAAGCGCGTCCTGAACGCGAAAAAAGCGGGCCATACGGGCACGCTGGATCCGTTCGCCACGGGCTTGTTGCCGCTGTGCTTTGGCGAAGCGACCAAGTTCTCGCAGGACTTGCTGGAAGCCGATAAAACCTACGAAACCCTGGTACACCTGGGGCAGACGACGGATACGGGCGATACCGAGGGCGAAGTGCTGGAAACGCGCGATGTCAACGTCACGCAAGAGCAGATCGAAGCCGTGTTGGCGCAGTTCCGCGGGCCGATTTTGCAGACGCCGCCCATGTACTCGGCCTTGAAGCGGGACGGCAAGCCCTTATATGAGTATGCAAGGGCAGGCATCACGCTGGAGCGCGAAGCGCGCCCGGTGACCATCCACAAGCTCGAGTTCCTCGGCTATGACGCCCCGTTCCTGAAATTGTCCGTGATGTGCAGCAAGGGCACGTATATCCGCGTGCTGGGCGAAGACATCGGCCATGCCCTTGGTTGCGGCGGCCATCTGAACGCCTTGCGCCGCACGCAGGTGGGCAACCTGACGCTGGACGGCGTCGTCACGCTCGATGAGTTGACGGCGCATGCCGCGCCGCTGAGCCTGCTGGCGCCCGTCGATGCATTATTGTCGAGTTTCCCCGCCGTCCAGCTGACGGAAGAATTGGCCAAGCGTTTCCTGCATGGCCAGCGCATCGCGCTGGGCAAGGAAGACGTTGCCGTGCCAGCCGAGCCGGGCAGGGTGCGCGTGTATCACGACAGCAAGCTGCTGGGCACGGGCCAGTTGCAGGAATACAGCATCCTGGCGCCGGAACGCTTGATTGCCACAGCGCATCAATAAGTCACAGCAACGTCATATTACCCAGCGACACTCGTTAAACAGTGTCGCTTTTTTAAACAAACCGTCCCCGACTGCGGGAGCCGCCAGCATTTTTAGATAGCGTTGCAACGCAACATGCTATACTACGCGGTTCCGGAAATAGATTAGCATTCGGGTATCTCGTACACCTTGTACGCACTCCGCAGTTTTTCAGTAACTACTACGACCATGTCAAATACAAAACGCGCAATTCGTAATATCGCCATTATCGCCCACGTTGACCACGGCAAAACCACGCTGGTGGATCAGCTGCTGCGCCAGTCCGGCACCTTCCGTGAAAACCAAGCGGTCGACACCCGAGTCATGGACTCGAACGACCTGGAAAAGGAGCGCGGCATTACGATTCTGTCGAAGAACTGCGCTGTTGAGTACGAAGGCACCCACATCAATATCGTCGACACCCCAGGCCACGCCGACTTCGGCGGCGAAGTGGAGCGTGTTCTGTCGATGGTGGACTCGGTTCTGCTGCTGGTCGATGCACAAGAAGGCCCGATGCCGCAAACCCGTTTCGTCACGCGCAAAGCGCTGGCACTGGGTCTGAAGCCTATCGTTATCGTCAACAAGGTCGACCGTCCAGGCGCGCGCCCGGACTGGGCCATCAACCAGACGTTCGAACTGTTCGACAAGCTGGGCGCTACCGACGAGCAACTGGATTTCCCTATCATTTACGCTTCGGGCCTGAACGGCTATGCCGGCCTGACCGAAGACGTGCGCAGCGGCGACATGAAGCCAATGTTTGACGCCATCCTGGAACACGTTCCAGTACGCGACGACAATCCTGAAGGCCCGCTGCAAATGCAGATCACCTCGCTGGATTACTCGTCGTACGTCGGCAAGATCGGCATTGGCCGCGTCAACCGCGGTACCGTCAAAGTTGGTCAGGACGTGCTGGTCATCAATGGTCCAGGCGCCACGCCTATCAAAGGCCGCATCAACCAGGTGCTGAACTTCAAGGGCCTGGAGCGCGTGCTGGTTGACGAAGCTGTTGCCGGCGACATCTGCCTGATCAACGGTATCGACGAAATCGGCATCGGTTCGACCCTGTGCGCAGTCGATACCCCGGATCCGCTGCCGATGCTGACCGTCGACGAGCCGACCCTGACCATGAACTTCATGGTCAACAACTCGCCACTGGCTGGCCGCGAAGGCAAGTTCGTTACCTCGCGCCAACTGCGTGACCGTCTGGACCGCGAACTGAAAGCTAACGTTGCTCTGCGCGTTTCGCCAACCGACGACGACACGATCTTTGAAGTGTCGGGCCGCGGCGAGCTGCACCTGACGATTCTGATCGAAAACATGCGTCGCGAAGGCTTCGAGCTGGCCGTATCGCGTCCACGCGTGGTCTTCAAAATGGTCGATGGCGTGCGCCACGAGCCGTTTGAAAACCTGTCGGTTGACGTGGAAGAAGTCAACCAGGGCGGCGTCATGGAAGAACTGGGCCGTCGTCGTGGCGACCTGCAAAACATGGAATCGGATGGCAAGGGCCGCGTGCGTCTCGAGTACCTGATCCCGGCGCGTGGCCTGATCGGCTTCCAGGGCGAATTCATGACCCTGACCCGCGGCACCGGCTTGATGAGCCACGTATTCCATGAATACGCGCCAGTCGACAACACCCGTGGCGAAATGGCTGGCCGTCGCAACGGCGTGCTGATCTCGCAAGATGACGGCGCCGCTGTTGCCTACGCCATCTGGAAACTGCAAGACCGCGGCCGCATGTTCGTGTCGCACAATGACCCAGTCTACGAAGGCATGGTCATCGGTATCCACTCGCGTGACAACGATCTGGTCGTCAACCCGATCAAGGGCAAGCAGCTGACCAACGTGCGTTCGTCGGGTACCGACGAAGCGGTGCGCCTGGTACCACCAATTCAGATGTCGCTGGAATACGCAGTCGAATTCATCGAGGACGACGAACTGGTGGAAATCACGCCTAAATCGATCCGTCTGCGCAAGCGCTTCCTGAAAGAGCACGAGCGTAAAAAAGCGTCGCGTGATGCGTAATCTGTTGTAGCGCATGGCCTGCGGGCCATGCCACGCTCAAGCCCGTTGCTCCGCCTTTCCTTCACCGGTGAGGCGCGCAGCGGGTTTGTCATTTGCAGCCCCTGTTTTTTGTAGACACCATGACTTCCTCTTCTTTGCCTTCCCGCCGCCTGTCCGTCGCCCCGATGATGGACTGGACCGACCGCCATTGCCGCAAGTTCCACCGCGAAATCACGCGCCACACCTGGCTCTACACCGAGATGGTGACGACGGGCGCGCTGGTCTACGGCGACGTGGAGCGCCATTTGCGCTTCAACGAGGAAGAGCATCCGGTGGCGCTGCAGCTGGGCGGCAGCGATCCGAAGGACCTGGCCACCAGCGCGAAGCTGGGCCAGCAGTGGGGCTACGACGAGGTCAACCTGAACTGCGGTTGCCCGTCCGAGCGCGTGCAAAAGGGCGCATTCGGCGCCTGCCTGATGGCCGAGCCGCAACTGGTGGCCGACTGCGTGAAAGCCATGCGCGACGTGGTCGACATCGACGTCACAGTGAAACACCGCATCGGCATCGATGACAGCGAATCGTATGACTTCGTGCGCGATTTCGTCGGCACCGTGGCCGACGCCGGCTGCAAGACGTTTATCGTGCATGCGCGCAATGCCATCCTGAAAGGCCTGAGCCCGAAGGAAAACCGCGAAGTGCCGCCCCTCAAGTATGACTATGCCTACCGCCTGAAGCGTGATTTTCCGCAATTCGAGTTCATTATCAACGGCGGCATCAAGACGCTGGATGAAATCGACCTGCACCTGCAGCACCTCGATGGCGTCATGCTGGGCCGCGAGGCCTACCACAACCCGTATGTGATGGCGCAGTTCGACCAGCGCTATTACGGCGACGACACGCCTGTCAAAACGCGCGATCAGGTGCTCGAAGCGATGATTCCGTACATCAGCGCGCAGCTGGAGAAGGAAGCGGGGAGATTAAAACTGAACAGCGTCACGCGCCACATGCTGGGCCTGATGCAAAACCTGCCCGGCGCGCGCGGCTTCCGCCAGACCTTGTCCGATTCCAAGAAGCTGGCGTCGGGTGATCCGCGCCTGCTGCTGGAAGCGGCGGCGCGCTTGTCGCTGCCTGCCTGATGCGCGGCGACGTCCACGTCCATGCACAGCAGTTGCATGGCTACCTGCAGGCCGTCACAGCATTGAAGGATGATGGCAGCCTGTTTCTGTGCGAGTATCTGGGGCCCGTCGCGCCGCAGGCATCGCTCGACGCGCTGTGCCGCACGCTGAAGCTGCAGCCGGATGGCATGCGCCTGCAGCCGATCGAGAGCATGGACTGCAGCGGCGCCTTGTGCACGCCGCGCCAGTGGCTGCTCGAGCGCTTGCTGCCGATGAGCGAGACGGACCGCGAGCCGCTCGACGCCCGTTTATATGATGGTTTCGAGGCCGAACTGGCCGAACTGTTCGGCAGCGAGCCGCACTGGTATCAACTGGTATCGTCCAGCCAGGGCAGCCTGGCTGATCGATTGGGTGCCATCTGGAGCATCTTTGTCTTCGGCACAGACGGCCACGCCTATGTGATGCGTTGCAGCTGGGACCGCTAATCCAACTTGTCTATACCGGTGCCCTTGCGCATTGGTATTGTCCGCACTACCCCCTCCTCCGAGTACCTCTCCAAAAACGATGCAATATGGCTACGCCATGTGTTGTAAATGCGCTGTTTCGGCGCACGCCCGCACTGTCGTGGGGCATTTCTATGGGGCAAGAAACGGCGTTGTTGCCATTTCCCCGAAGAAAGTTAATCAGCCATTTATTCAAGTACTTATTGCTTGCTTTGAGGCAAAATTTACACCTATAATTGATTATAGACAAATATTTCTCATATGAATGTTTGATGTTGATCTCGCATCATCGGTGTCAAAAATTCAGTATGTGGAACAAATTTGCATTCGCAGTCACTGGCGTTTTCAGGGCTGTTGTAGATCAGGAAGTACCCCAGGCTGCGTGCGGCCGGAGACCGCCAGCATACCAATGGGTAAGGGCGGATGCCGGTGTTGCGCAGCCTTCGTCTTGTCGTGCCGGGCAAAAATCCTTATCAATAGTTTCATTTACGAAGAGCCGAAATGAATTTAGCAAAAATGAAGGTTGGTACCCGCCTGGGCCTGGGTTTCGCCCTGGTACTGGTTCTGCTGGTGGCCGTGACCGTCCTCGGCATCGCGCGCATGGCGCAAATCCAGGAACGTCTCGATCACGTGATCAATGTCAACAACGTCGTCACCCGCCTGGTGATCGACATGCGTGGCAACGTCAGCGACCGCATCACCTCGCTGCGCATTCTGACCCTGATGACTGACGCGGGCGATATGGAACCTGAAATGGCGCGTATCAAGACGCAGACCAGTACCTATCAGGAAACGCAGAAGAAGCTCGAAGAGAAATTCGCCGTCGAGTCGACTCCTGAAGAAAAAGCCCTGCTGACCTCGATCAAGGAATACGAAGCGGCCGCCATGCCGGCCATCGCCAAGGCGTCCGCGCTGTGGATGGCCAACGATGCGGAAGGCGCCACGCGCGTGATGATCAAGGAAATCCGCCCGGTACAGAAAAAATGGATGGAAGCGCTGGAGCAACTGGCCGTGCTGGAAGACAAGCTTAACGAGCAGATGCAATCGGACGCCCGCAAGGCCTTCGACAGCGCGCGCCTGTTCATGATCATCCTCGGCGTACTGGCCGTGGCGATGGGCGTGGCGGCGGCACTGGTGATTACCCGCGGCTTGCTGAAGCAGCTGGGCGGCGAGCCTGACTACACGGCATCGATCGCCGGCAGCATCGCCAATGGCGACCTGTCGATCGGCATCCACACGCAGCCTTCCGATACCTCCAGCCTGCTGGCGGAAATGAAGGAAATGCGCAACAGTCTGGTGGGCATCGTCGGCCAGGTGCGTGTCGGTACGGAAACCATCGGCACGGCCTCGCGCGAGATCGCCGACGGCAATATCGACCTGTCGTCGCGCACTGAAATGCAGGCTAGCGCGCTGGAAAAAACGGCGTCGGCCATGGAAGAACTGACCTCGACCGTGAAACAGAATGCGGACAATGCGCGTGAAGCCAACAAGCTGGCCGCCACCGCTTCGGACGTGGCCCTGAAGGGCGGCTCCGTGGTGTCGCAAGTGGTTGACACCATGAGCTCGATCAATGAATCGGCGAAGAAGATTGTCGACATCATCGGCGTGATCGATGGCATCGCCTTCCAGACCAACATCCTGGCGCTGAACGCAGCCGTGGAAGCGGCACGTGCCGGCGAACAAGGCCGCGGCTTTGCCGTGGTGGCGTCGGAAGTGCGCAATCTGGCCCAGCGCTCCGCTGGCGCGGCGAAAGAAATCAAGATCCTCATCGACGATTCGGCCGAGAAGACGGAACGCGGTACGCGTCTGGTCGGCCAGGCTGGCGTGACGATGGGCGAAGTGGTCGACAGCGTGCGCCGCGTCACCGACATCATGAGCGAGATTGCCAGTGCCAGCCAGGAACAAAGTGCCGGCATCGAACAGGTCAACCTGTCGATTATCGAGATGGATGGCATGACGCAGCAAAATGCGGCCCTGGTCGAACAGGCAGCCGCCGCGGCGCAAAGCTTGCAGGACCAGGCGGCCGAACTGGCCCACGTGGTCAGCATCTTTAAACTGGTCGAAGGCGAAGAGAAGCCGGCGGCGTATGTGCCGGCCCCTGTTGCCGCCGCACCCGTTGCCGTGCGCAAGCCGGCACCGGCATTGCGTCCGGTCAAGTCGCTGACACGCAAGACCGAAGCGGCCGCTCCAGTGGCGGCTGCAGCGCCACGCAAGGCGGCAGGCGCCGGCAGCAATGACGAGTGGGAAGAGTTTTAAGCGCGGCCAACAGCGCACAGGAAGTTGTAATTACCGTATCTGATAATCATGGGGAAGCACATGTTTGAGAATAAGCGTTTGATGAGTGTTGCAGCAGCCTTGCTGGTGTCCGTTTCTTCCGCCGCCTTCGCGGCCGAGGTACCGGCATCGTTCGATGCCAAGAACTGCAAGGCCGACTATCCGAAAGCCTCGCTGATGAACGAAGAGCAGGGCACCGTGTCGATGTCCTTCCTGGTCAATGCCGATGGTAGCGTTGCCGATTCGAAAGTCGACAAGAGCAGCGGCTTCAAGAACCTGGACAAGGCCGCCATCAAGGCCCTGTCCGCATGCAAGTTCAAGCCCGGTACCAAGGATGGCGCCGCGGCGCAAACCTGGACCAAAGTCGATTACGCCTGGAAGCTGGACTGATCCACATATTGCCGGGGGCCAGGCTCCCGGCATGGCCGACTCCGCTACGGGCGGCGCTTGCAAGGGTGCCGCCCGTACTGTTATGTGCGCCAGCCAACGGCACTGTCGCCGCCGATTCTGTTACCCTCGAAACATACCTTCGGGATCTCCCATTACAAGAGGCCTACCATGCAGCGCATCCTGACACTTTCCTTCCTGGCCGCCAGCGGCTTGCTGCTTTCCGCCTGCGCCTCGCTGGGCACGCCCGTGGGCTTGCAGGCGGGGCAGACAGTGGCCGTCGTGAATAGCCTGAGCTGGGACAATCCCCTGACGGGTAAGCGCGATGGCGTGCGCACCAGTTGGCCCATCAAGGATGGCAAGATTGCTCCTGAATATTTTCCGCTGGCGCAGCTGAAGCAATGCGAAGCGGGCGGCAAGCCTTGCGCCTGGGGCGTGATGCGGGCACAGCGCGGCGCGCCCACGCTGAGCTATGCGGACGGCGGCGTCGATCTGGCCGTGAGCGTGGCCATTGACGTGGCGCGGCGCCAGGATGCACGCCAGGGAGAAACGCAAACGGCGATGGCGATTCCGCAGGATGTGGCCGCGCTGGCTGGCCGGCAACAAGTGCAACCCAGCTGGAAATTGAAGTATGGAAAGGTCGAGCAGGTCGAGCTCGATTACGGCGTGCGCTACCAGGTGTGCGTGCAGCGCTACGATGCGGCCGGCAAAGCCATCGATACCTGCGCGGTTCCGTTTATTTGAAGAAACATGCCATGCGGGCCGTTTGTGGCTGACTTGCGACATTTCATGTTGCAGCGTGCGTCGGCGTGTAACAATCGGTAAAAGCACAGCAAAGCACCGCGTAATTTCTTATAGTACTTAATTAAGGTAGTACACATTAGGAGAATTGCGATGAAAACCCTGTTGGCAGTAATCTCGCTGGCCGCCCTGGGTGGCTGCGTCGTGGCGCCCCCTGGTCCTGCGTATTACGGTTCGCGTGCGCCGCAGGGAGCCTACAATCCATACGACTGGCATACGGTCTCGTCCGAACCGGTGCAGTCGGGCCGCGTGATGAGCGCACCGCGCGTGGAATACACGAATGAACCCGTCTACGTGCAGCAGCCCGTGTATGTGCCGGCGCCCGTCTATGCGCCGCAACCGTATTATTACAATCCGCCCGTATCGATCGGGCTTGACTTCATGTTCGGCTTTGGGCGCTACGGTGGACACCGCGGCGGTTGGGGCGGGCATGGCCGTTACCACGGCCGCCGCTAGTGTATTGTGCTTGCGTGCAGGACAAAGCCGGACAAGCGTTGCTTGCCCGGCTTTGTCATTTTACTAGTGGAAATAGACCGAACCCTGGTGCAGTACGTCCGCCGAGCACAGGATATACATCGCCGCCGCTGCCAGACCTATTTGCAAGGCACCAAAGCTGATCGGGATGAGACGGGACATGTCGTACTCCTGAGTGGTGTGAAATGTGGTCAGGCTTTCATCATAGGATGAGTTGATGCCTTTGGGCATCGGATGAATGTCCGCCACCGTGTAGGACAACACCTCGTGCCTGGCGCCCCGCCTCGCTCTGCGCCGCTTAGCGGTTTTTCCAGCGCACGACAGGCTCTTCCGGCGCCGTATCCGGCACGTTCGAGATCGCCAGCCAGTGCGTCAGGCGTTCCGGATGCTTGAGGTTGATGCCCATGCCATCGATGATGCCGATTTGTTCCAGCATGCGCGCATCGATTTTCGCCTTCGACACCGTGGGCGCGCCCATGACCATGCGGTCATACGCCTTGCGCGCCTTGTGTTCCCATTTGTACAGATTGCTTTCGTCGAAGCGGTTCGCTTCGAAATACACGGTCAGGGTGCCATCGAGGTTGCCGAAGCCGACAATGCCCGCGCCCTTGCGGATGGTGGTGGTGTTGTTGATGTCAAATTCCGCCGTGGGCACGAAAATGCCGGCGCGGCCGTCGACGTCGGGACGTCCCACGGGCGTTTCCTTGCCGTAGGAACTCGTTTCGGTAATGGTTTTTTCTGCGGACATGGTGCATGTGGTGGCCGTGCCGGGAGCGCAATCGGGCCCGGCAGCGCCAGTCATCCTGTTCAAAAAATGCGTGCTGATGATCAGGGCGGGGTAGGGGCCCTGGCGGAGCGATGCTTGGCATTGCTTGATACCCCGCTATTGTAGCGTCAATTTAATTCTTCTTGGCAACATTTCCTGAAAATTATGCTCCCGTTTTGGCCGTGAAAAAAGCCGCCCGGCCATGGCGGCGGGGCGGCTGATGCGCGATGCTAGGTCAGGCTCAGGCGGCGTTCTTGCGGCGCGCCACGAAACCCAGCAAACCCAGGCCCAGCAGCATCATGGCGTAGGTTTCCGGTTCCGGCACGGCAGCCATCACCGAGACATTATCCAGGTAGGAACCATAGGTCGGCGCGGAGACGGGGCCGATAGATTCGAAGCGCAGCAGGCTCGACGAGCCGAGCGCCGTCACGTTCTGGCTGTAGGTTTGCCACACGCCGGTGGTGGTGCCGACCAGGGCCGTTGGCGTCAGCAGGGTCGAACCCCAGTAGACGTTCATCAGGCTGCTCGCGCCGCCTGGCGTATTCGGGCGGCCCGAGTAGGCGAACGACAGCGCATACGTGCCGCCGGCCGTGGTGGCGATCGATTGCGAGACGGAGGTCAGGCGCTCGGCATTGAGTTCAAGGTATTGCGTGCCAGCAGCGGCGACGGGGTTGAAACCGCTCTGGCCGCCTTGCGTGGCGCCCTTCTGGATTTCAAAGGCCGTGTTGCCGCTGACGGACGAGGTCCAGCCCGTTACGGCGCTCAATTGCGCGAACGGCGTGCTGATGGCGTTGCTTTCGAAGCTGCCGTTGATGACCAGTTCGGTCGCGGCATTGGCGGCGCCGGCAGTGATCAGGGAGGTGAGTGCGGCGATTTTGAAGAAGGTGGCAGGCATGTTCATGTAAGGTCCGTTTTCTTATCTAATGATTAATTTAATTTCCTAAATGATATTAAAGAATATCACTAAAACTCACCGGAAGTAGAAGTTTTTCGCTAAAAATTTTGTAATTGTGAAATCATTTGTGTTTAAAATGAAAATAATTTCCGCTATGAACTAGTTGCGCGGCGTTCCACGGGGACGCGGCCATGCTTCTGCTTGCATCACAGCATCTTTGTGACATCAGGGGGCGAAAAAAAACCTGCATCGAAAACACAACGGTGCAGGTTTTGACAGGGGGCGCGCGCCAGGCGCGCTGCCGGATCAGAATGCCAGGCGGCCCTGCAGGTAGACCATGCGCGGCGCGCCCACCAGCTTGCCCAGATTGCCGTCCGAGGTGCGCGTGAAGTAGCGCTTGTCGGCGAGGTTGTTGACGCCGGCGACCAGTTCCAGGCCGTTCTGGCCCGGTACTTTCCATTTCACTTGCGTGTTCCAGGTACGGAAGCCGGGAATCACGCCCAGGCTGCCTGCCGCGTTTTCCGCCACGGTGTTGGCTTCATCGGCGAACTGGCGGCTCTGGTGGCTGCTCGACAAATCAAAACCCCAGGCGCCCAGCTGGTAGTGGGCGCCGACGGTGTCCGTGGTGCGCGAATAGAAGGGCACGTCATTGCCCGCGTTCACACCATCCTGCAAGGTCGCCTTGGTGTAGGTGTAGGTGGCGTAGGCATTCAAGCCGGCCAGCGGGCCGGATTGGTCGAAGTGGTAATCGATGGCCGATTCCAGGCCCCGGTGGTGCGTGGCGCCCACGTTGTAGAAGACGACGTTTTCGCCGCTGCCGACGGACTGGATCTGGTTGTCGAACTTGATGTTGAACAAGGTCGCTTCGGCCGACAGCTGGCCGCTCTTCCAGCGCGCGCCCAGCTCGGCCGTCTTGGCCAGTTCCGGCTGCAGCGGGTTCTTGCTCGATTGCGCATTGAGCTGCGTATTTTGCACGGCGCCAAACGAGCTGTTGTAGTTGCCGAACAGGGTTACATTATTGTTGAGCAAGTAGGCCACGTTCAGCGAGGGCAGGGCCTTGTTGTTGAGCAACTCGATCTTTTGGTCGGTCGGCAAGTGGTTGAAGCGCACCGTCTTGATGTGTTCGTAGCGCACGCCCGGCGTGATGCGCCACGCGTCGATGGCGATCTTGTCATCGATATACACGGCTTGCGCATCGGTCGAATTGTCGGCGAAGCGCGTCGGCGCCTGCTGCACGCCGCTGGCGATGACGACGTTGTAGATGCTTTCATCGGCCCGTTCGACCAAGTAGCGGTAGCCGACGGTGACGTCCTGCGATACCTTGCCCGTGATGAAGCGCTGCGTGTAGCGCGGCTCGATGGCCGTCGTTTCATAGTTGCGCGGCTGGCGGCCCAGGCCCGTGCGACCGGCGTTGATCAGCGTGCTTTCGCGCGAGCTCTTGTTGTAATAGGCGCGCACTTCGAATTCCTGCGTGCTGGAAATCGCATTCAGGTAGCCGATGTCGAAGGCCTTGCGCTCGCCGCTCCAGAAGTCGGTCGGGCGCGTGTTCTGGAACGGGTCCTGCTTGTATTGCGCGGCGGTCAGGCCGCCCGGCGTGCGCGACGTCACGTCGTAGTAGGACAGCTTGCCGTACACCTCGGCCGTCGGGCTCAGGTCGTAACGGAATTTGAGGGCGAAGTCGTTGACCTTTTCATCGCTGCCCACGCGCCAGTCGCTGCCGCGGATGCCCGAATACAGCACCGCCAGGCCCAGGCCGCTATCGAGCTGGGTGCCGGCAAAGACGCTGGCCTGCGTGTTGTGGCCCACTTCGCTGTACGAGTTGTAGCGCACGGTGGCGTCGCCCGTGATGCCTGGCGTGGTGGGCACGCGGCGCGTCTTGAAGTTGATGATGCCGCCCACGTTTTGCGGGCCGAAGCGCACGGCGCCGCCGCCGCGCACCACGTCGACCGTCTCGACATTGGCCAGGCTGACGGGCGCGAACGACAGTTGCGGCTGGCCATATGGCGCCACCGACATCGGGATGCCGTCCAGCAACACCGTGCTGCGCGGCGAATAGCGTCCGGCCAGGCCGCGCACGCCGATATTCAGGGAGATGGCGCTGCCGGCGCTGCCCGAGTTGTCGCTGATCTGCACGCCGGGAATGCGCCGCATCACGTCGCTGAGGCTGGTCGCGCCCGAGTTCTCGATGTCGTCCTTTTGCACTACCGTGCGCGCGCCGGCAAAATTTTTCGTGCTGGCGGCCATGCTGGTGCCCAGCAGGTTGCTGCTGACCTGAATCGATTCCAGGATGGGGCCGGCGTTATCGGCAGTATTGGCTTGCTGTGCCTGCGCGGCGATGGGCGCGTTCAGGCAGGCGAGGGCGATGGCCAGCGCGCACGGGCGCAGCGAAAAGGGCAGGGTAAAAGGTGTGGCAGCCATGCATGGATCTCCGTAATGACAATGTTTGCGCGGGCAATCGGGCGGCGCGACAACATCGTGGCGTGGACATCCGGCGCAAGGGGATGATAATGATAATGATTCTCATTTTATCCGTCAATTGCGCAAACTGCGTAGGGCCGGCTTTCGCCGAGAGAGAGCGGGGAAGTGTTGCTGGCGCGGTACAGCGGGCGGCTTCGATTGCTGCTAGGCACCATTGCTCGGGTGCGGCGGCATTGCGCGCGCTTCTTGTATACTCGCGTTTTTGCAGCCGTCAGACGTGAACGTACAATGAGCCAGACAACTGAAACGACACCAGGCAATCCCCCCGTTGAACGCCGCCAGGGCGACAAGCCAGTCACCGCGGCGCGCAAGCTCAACTTGCTGGTGGTCGACGACAACCAGGAAGTGGGCGAATCGCTGGCCATGCTGCTCGAAGCGCTGGGCCACCACGCCGTGGTGGTGCGCAACTGGCAGATGGCCGTCGAGCAAGTCAAGCTGTGCGTGCCCGACGCCGTCTACCTCGACATCGAAATGCCCGGCATCAGCGGCATCGAAATCGGCCGCCGCCTGCACCACCATCCCGAAACGGCCAACGCCGTGCTGATCGCCGTCACCGGCCACAGCCTGCCCATGTATATGGACGACGCGCTGGCCGTAGGCTTCCGCCACTTCCTCGTCAAACCTGTGCGCCTGGAAGACCTGGCAACGACAGTGCAGTCGGTGCTGGCGGGGTAGATTTTCCGCTGCCCTGGCTGATGGGTGGTCAGATGTTCAGTGCTGCGGCGCGGAACTGCAAGCCGAGTGCATGCGTCACCTTCAAAATGGTGTCGAAGCTTGGATTGCCTTCGCCGGACAAGGCCTTGTACAAGCTTTCCCGTCCCAGCCCGGTATCTTTGGCTAGCTGCGTCATGCCGCGCACCTTGGCAATGTTGCCGAGCGCTTTGGCGATGAAGGATGCGTCGTCGCCGGCTTCTTCCAGGCAAGCTTCAAAGTAGGCGACGATATCCTCTTCGGTTTTGAGGTGCTGCGCGCTATCCCACTTGCTGAGTTTTTGTATCATCGGACCTCCTGGAGTGTCTGCGCGAGCCGCTGCGCCGTTTTGATATCTTTCGCTTGCGTTGATTTGTCGCCGCCAGCGAGCAGGATGATTATTTCCATACCACGCTGGGTGAAATAAACGCGGTAACCGGGACCACAATCAATTCGCATTTCCGAAACGCCGCCACCGACAGGTTTGCAATCGCCAAAGTTGCCATCTTCGGCGCGATCAATGCGGGCCAGGATGCGGAAAAAAGCTTTCCGATCCTTCAGCTGGCTGAACCAGTCATCGAACGTGGCTGTGGTATGGATGCTTTTCACGCATACAAGTGTATTCTTTGGGATACGATAAATCAAGCGTATGCATCAAGTTTCATTGTTGTGCACCGACCAGTTTCGTTCGCTGATGCATTCGCCTGTCATGTGGCGGAAGGGGAGGGCTGATGTTGCCTTATGCATCTGCGCGGGAATGAAAAAAGGGTTACAAGCCGAAGCATGTAACCCTATTTATTTACCGCTAATTCTGTGGGGTGGCTGATGGGGCTCGAACCCACGACAACAGGAATCACAATCCTGGACTCTACCAACTGAGCTACAGCCACCACTGTCTTACTTGCCTGTTTAGCTGTTTTGCTGAACAGGTGCCGAATTATACAAAGAACTCGGCAAAGTGGCAAATCTAAATGCAGTCTTTTTTAAAGAATCGAAAGATTGCATGAAAACGGTCGCTTTTGCTCACGCCGCTTACACGGACAGGTGTTCGACAGGCGGCTGCAAGTCCAGCAAGCCGGCGAAGGCTTGCGCCAGGGAGTCGACTTTGGCCGTCGTGTAGCCCTGCAGTCGTGGCACGTCATTGTTGATGCGGCGCAAGCCGGCTGCGTCGAGCAGGCGGGCCAACTGGCGTGCCACGGCTTCGCCGGTGTCAACCAGGGTGATGGGTTCTTGCGTATGCGCGCGTACCGTGCGTTCGATGGCGTCCTGCACGAAGGGGTAGTGGGTGCAGCCGAGCACCAGGGTGTCGACGTCTTGCGCCAGCATGGGGGCGATGTAGCGTTCCAGCATGGCGCTGGTGGCGTCCAGCGGGTCGTTGCCCAGTTCGCACTGTTCGATGCGGTCGGCCAGGCCGATGCAGGGCTGCAAGATGAACGTGGCGCCCGTGGCGGCGCTCACCTGTTCGCGCAGGGCCAGCAGCTTGTCGCCGCGCAAGGCGCGTTCCGTGGCCAGCACTGCGATCTTTCCATTGCGGCTGATGCTTGCCGCCGGTTTCAGGCCCGGTTCGACGCCGACGATGGGCAAGTCGGGATAGCGCGCGCGCAGCGCCTTGATGGCGGCGATGGTGGCCGTGTTGCACGCCACCACCAGTGCCTTCGCGCCTTGCTGCAATAAAAAGGCGGTGATCGCCAGCGAACGGTCGACCACTTGCTGTTCCGTCTTGTCGCCATACGGCGCATGGGCGGAATCGGCAAAGTAAATCAGGTCTTCCTGCGGCAGCTGCGCGCGGATATGGCGCAGCACCGACAGGCCACCCACGCCGGAGTCAAAAATGCCGATGGGCGCGTCTGGGCGGGCAGTGCTTGCAGTAAAAGTCATAGGGAACCGTTGAAGATAAAAAAACGCCGCGCTGATGTTGCCGCGCGGCGTCTATGGTAGAGCTTGTTTAAGCAACCGTCACTGGAATCTTGCTGACGCTATTGAGTTGCTCGATCTTCGCCTGCCACTCTTTCGGACCCGTGTTGTGCACCGAAGTGCCTTTCGCATCCACGGCCACCGTCACCGGCATGTCGACCACGTCGAATTCGTAGATCGCTTCCATGCCCATGTCGGCAAAGCCCAGCACCTTGGCGTGCTTGATGGCTTTTGACACCAGGTAGGCGGCGCCGCCGACAGCCATCAAATAGGCCGACTGGTGCTTCTGGATCGATTCGATGGCGACCGGTCCCCGTTCGGCCTTGCCGATCATGGCGATCAGGCCCGTTTTTTCCAGCATCATGTCGGTGAATTTATCCATGCGGGTGGCGGTCGTCGGACCAGCCGGGCCGACGGCTTCGTCGCGCACCGGGTCGACCGGGCCGACGTAGTAGATCACGCGGTTCTTGAAATCGACCGGCAATTCTTCGCCCTTGGCCAGCATGTCCTGGATGCGCTTGTGCGCTGCGTCGCGGCCCGTCAGCATCTTGCCGTTCAACAGCAAGGTCTGCCCCGGCGTCCACGAAGCGACTTCTTCTTTCGTTAGGGTATTCAGGTCGACGCGCTTGGATTTTTCCGTGTCCGGCGTCCAGTGCACTTCCGGCCACGACGACAGCGATGGCGGCGTCATGTAGGCAGGGCCCGAGCCGTCGAGCACGAAGTGGCCGTGGCGCGTGGCGGCGCAGTTCGGGATCATGGCGACAGGCTTCGACGCGGCGTGCGTCGGGTGCATCATGATTTTCACGTCGAGCACGGTCGTCAGGCCACCCAGGCCTTGCGCGCCGATGCCCAGCGAGTTGATCTTGTCGCACAGCTCGATACGCAATTCTTCCAGCTTGTTCTGCGGGCCGCGTTGTTTCAGCTCAAACATGTCGATGTCTTCCATCAACACTTCCTTGGCCATCAGCATGGCTTTCTCGGCCGTGCCGCCGATGCCGATGCCCAGCATGCCAGGCGGGCACCAGCCGGCGCCCATGGTTGGCACGGTTTTCATGACCCAGTCCACCAGCGAATCGGACGGATTCATCATGATCATCTTGGATTTGTTTTCCGAGCCGCCGCCCTTGGCTGCCACTTTCACGTCGACGGTATTGCCTTCGACCAATTCCATGTGCACGACGGCTGGCGTGTTGTCCTTGGTGTTCTTGCGGTCGAAATGCGGGTCGGCCACGATGGAGGCGCGCAGCTTGTTGTCGTCGAAGTTGTATGCGCGGCGCACGCCTTCGTTGACGGCGTCGGTGACGGTGCCGCTGAAGCCCTCGAAGCGCACGCCCATGCCGATTTTCAGGAAGACGTTGACGATACCCGTGTCCTGGCAGATAGGACGCTTGCCTTCCGCGCACATGCGCGAGTTGGTCAGGATTTGCGCGATCGCATCTTTTGCCGCCGGGCTTTGCTCGGCCGCGTAGGCGCGCGCCAGGTGCTCGATGTAATCAGCAGGGTGGTAGTAGCTAATGTACTGCAACGCTGCGGCGACGGATTCGATCAGGTCTTCTTGCTTTATGACAGTCATGGTGTTCTCGCGGTGGATAAGAAGGGTAGGACTTTGATGCTGTTTGCTGTTACTAATCAGTATAGGAGCGCCAGAACTTAGTGAGGCGCCCTGGCTTGGTTCTGGGTCACCGTCATGATGCGGTCGGTGTACGCAATGGCCATGGCCGAAATGATGAAGACCATGTGGATTACCGTTTGCGCAATGATCACTTCCATCTTGTAGGAATTGGCATTGATAAATGTCTTCAACAGGTGGATGGACGAGATGCCGATGATGGCCATTGCCAATTTCGTCTTCAGCACGGAAGCATTTACGTGCGACAACCATTCCGGCTGGTCTGGGTGGTCATCGAGGTGCATGCGCGAAACGAAGGTTTCGTAGCCGCCAATAATGACCATGATCAGCAGGTTCGAAATCATCACCACGTCGATCAGGCCTAATACCACCAGCATGATGGTCGCTTCGTTCAGCTTGGTCGGCAGGGCGCTGCCCGGCACGGCAACGGCCGTCAGCACGTGCTGCAGGGCTGCATCATTGCCGAACACGGCGCCGATCAGGTCGGATAATTCCACCCAGAAATGAAATACATACACGCATTGTGCGAGGATCAGGCCCAGGTACAGCGGCAACTGCAGCCAGCGCGACATGAAGATGAAGGAGGACAGCGGGTGCAGCTTGGTATGTTTGGATGACGGTGGTAGGTGGTCGATCATGTGGGGTTTCCTGGGGGAGTAAATACCAATTTTTGGTATGCCCGACATTTTACACTTGCTGCTGATTACTGCGCATGGCCTTGCTTCTGATTATTAGGTTTGATGAAACACGAAGTGGTATTGAACCTTCGGTGCAGCGTGCATTTTCCCAGTGAAAATACTGTACGGCGTCCCCTTGACTCCTGTTGCCGAAGGCGCTTATGGTTAGCCTTGATAGGGGTAAATCGCTGCATAAACGCGACATGTAAGGCGTCCGTAAGACATGGGGCCTATCGTGTTAGCAAACAATTACTACACTGGAGACAAGCATGAGCGCTACAGAAAACCAAGGGCAGGGCACGGAACAGCAGGGACCAGGAGAGTCGCGCGTATTTGACCCATCGGCAGCGTTTGCCGCACAGGCAACGATTTCCGGGATGGACGCCTACCGCGCCATGGTGGCTGACGCCGAACGCGACTACGAAGGCTTCTGGGCCAAGCTGGCGCGCGAAAACCTGAGCTGGAAAAAGCCGTTCACCCGCACCTTGAACGAAGACAACGCGCCATTCTACAAATGGTTCGAAGACGGCCAGCTGAACGTGTCCTACAACTGCCTGGATCGCAATATCGAAAATGGCCTGGGCGACAAGACGGCCATCATCTTCGAAGCGGACGACGGCACCGTTACCAAGGCAACATATAAAGAGCTGCACGAAAAAGTCTGCAAGTTCGCCAATGGCCTGAAAGCCAAGGGCATCGCCAAGGGCGACCGCGTGATCATCTATATGTCGATGTCCGTCGAAGGCGTTGCCGCCATGCAAGCCTGCGCGCGCATCGGCGCCACGCACTCCGTCGTGTTCGGCGGCTTCTCGGCGAAATCGCTGCAGGAACGCATCATCGACGCGGGCGCCGTGGCCGTCATCACGGGCGACGAACAATTGCGCGGTGGCAAGAAGCTGCCATTGAAATCCATCGTCGACGAAGCGCTGGCGCTGGGCGGCTGCGACTGCGTGAAAAACGTCATCGTCTACAAACGCACGGGCAGCGACTTGCCGATGGTAGCCGGCCGCGACACGTGGCTGCACGACCTGGTCGAAGGCCAGCCGGCGCAATGCGAACCGGAATGGGTCGATGCCGAGCATCCACTGTTCATCTTGTACACCTCCGGTTCGACGGGCACGCCGAAGGGCGTGCAGCACTCGAGCGGCGGCTACCTGCTGTGGGCCGCGCTGACGATGAAGTGGAGTTTCGACATCAAGCCCGACGACGTGTTCTGGTGCACGGCCGACATCGGCTGGGTGACGGGCCACAGCTACATCGCGTACGGCCCGATGGCCGTGGGCGCCACGCAAGTGGTGTTCGAAGGCATCCCGACCTACCCGAACGCGGGCCGTTTCTGGGAAACCATCAAGAAGCACAACGTCAGCATCTTCTACACGGCGCCAACGGCCATCCGTTCGCTGATCAAGGCGGCCGACGTGGACCCGAAAGTCCATCCAAGCAACTACGACCTGACCAGCTTGCGCCTGTTGGGCACGGTTGGCGAACCGATCAATCCAGAAGCGTGGATGTGGTACTACAAAAACATCGGCGGCGAGAAATGCCCGATCGTCGATACCTTCTGGCAAACGGAAACGGGCGGCCACATGATCACGCCATTGCCGGGCGCCACGCCGATGGTGCCAGGTTCCTGTACCCTGCCATTGCCAGGCATCATGGCCGCCATCGTCGACGAAGCGGGCCAAGACGTGCCGAACGGCCAGGGTGGCATCCTGGTGGTGAAGCGTCCATGGCCATCGATGATCCGCACGATCTGGAACAACCCCGAGCGTTTCAAGTCCAGCTATTTCCCGGAAGAACTGGGCGGCAAGATGTACCTGGCAGGCGACGGCGCCATCCGCAACAAGGATACGGGCTACTTCACCATCACGGGCCGCATCGATGACGTGCTGAACGTGTCGGGCCACCGTATGGGCACGATGGAAATCGAATCGGCCCTGGTGGCCAACCCGCTGGTGGCCGAGGCGGCCGTGGTGGGTCGTCCGGACGACACGACCGGCGAATCGATCTGCGCCTTCGTGGTGCTGAAGCAAGCCCGTCCGACCGGTGAGGAAGCCAAGAAGCTGGCCCTGGAACTGCGCAACTGGGTCGGCAAGGAAATCGGCCCGATCGCGAAACCAAAGGAAATCCGTTTCGGCGACAACCTGCCAAAAACCCGCTCCGGCAAAATCATGCGCCGCCTGCTGCGCGTGCTGGCCAAGGGCGAGACGATCACGCAAGACGTGTCGACCCTGGAAAACCCGGCCATCCTGGATCAGTTGAAGGAAGCGTCGTAATAGAGCGGCCAGCCCCTGCGGAAGGGGAGTGCGCCACCGGGGCGCATCCTTCCGCCGGGCCTGGCCAAACTTTTACCCCTGGGTAAATAACTTTGGCAGTCCGTAGAATCTTTGCTATAATCTGCGGCTTCGCGACAAGCGATATGCAGTACACAATGTGAGCAAGCAAGACGCGCGCATTGCCTTCAGGAGAGATGGCTGAGCGGCTGAAGGCGCACGCCTGGAAAGCGTGTATAGGGTAATACTCTATCGGGGGTTCGAATCCCCCTCTCTCCGCCACGGATAGTAATTAAGTAAGATCAGGACGTCTCAGGAAGTCCCTCAAAAACCGCTTAGAGCCTTGATTCTAAGCGGTTTTTTCGTTTCTGGACGTTGCACAGCGTCCCAGGATATCAACCTCAAGTAGGCGCAAGTTTGGGGGCACCTCGCACTCAGCCATTGCCGCTTGCCCCAAAAATTCAAAAAAACGACTATATTGATCTTTACAGCATGCCGCACAGGAGGTTTGCCATGCCAAAGATCATTACTCCGCTGACAGATTTACTCATCCGCAACGCCAAGCCACGCGAGCGGCCATACAAAATGTTCGATGGTGACGGTATGTACCTCGTCGTCGCGCCTACCGGCTCCCGCATCTGGCGGTTCAAGTTCCGGCAGGCCAACGGCAAAGAGAATACGCTGACGTTCGGCCCTTACCCTGAAATCACCTTGCAGGATGCACGAGAAAAGCGCCTGGCGACACGCCGCCTGCTGCTGCAAGGAATCGACCCCGCCAAGCATCGCGACGACGCCAAACGCTTGGCAAAGGATAAGGCGTCCAACACGTTCGAAAAAATCGCGCGCGAGTGGCATGGCAACAAAGTGCCGACCTGGAGCGAACGCACAGCCAAGAACACCATCCAGCGCCTGCAAGCGGACATCTTTCCAGCCATCGGCCGCATGCCGATCGATGAGATAAAGCACCGCGATCTGATTGCCGCGCTGCGCAAGATCGAGGAGCGTGGCGCAAGCGAAGTCGCCCATCGCTTGAAAGCGGTATGTGCGTCAATTTTCAGCTACGCGATTCAGTGCGGATTCACAGAGCGCAATCTGGTCACCGATATGAAGGATGTGTTGAAGACCGTCCGCGCCGGACACTTCGCCGCCATCAACGCCGACGAGCTACCGCAGTTTCTGGCCATTCTGGACCGCAACGAAGCGCGCATGTTCGCGCCGACGCGCATTGCGCTGCGGCTGATGCTGCTGTGCTTTGTGCGCACCAGCGAGTTGATCGAGACACCCTGGCGTGAAATCGACCTGGAGCGCGGCGAATGGATCATTCCGTGGCAGCGCATGAAGCGCGGCAAGCTGACCGTCAATCCGGATATGACCAACCATCACGTTTGCCTGTCGCGCCAGGCGCTGGAGCTGCTGCGTGAACTGCATGCGATCACGGGCCGCAGCAGGTTCCTGTTCCCGAACCAGCGCGACCACGAAAAGCCGATCAGCAATAACACGATACTGGTGGCGCTTGGACGCATGGGATACAAGGGCAAGATGACCGGCCATGGCTTCCGGGCGCTGGCCATGAGCACCATCAAGGAGCGCCTGGGCTACCGGCATGAAGTCGTGGACCGACAACTGGCACATGCACCGAAGGATAAGGTGGCCAGCGCCTATGACCGGGCGCAGTTCCTGGCAGAACGGCGCCGGATGATGCAGGATTGGGCCGACTACATCGATGCCGTCAGTGGCAAGGGAGCGCCGCCGCAGGCGCCCAGATTAACGCTGGTCAGCGGGGAATCCAGCCGGGATGGCGGAACAGGAGGGCACCATGTCTAAGTATGTACTGCGCCTCACGGATGCGCTTATCAAGCAGGCTGCTCCGAAGGACAAATTATATAAACTTTCCGATGGGGCTGGTCTGTACATCGAAGTGCAGCCCAGCGGCAGCAAGATCTGGCGCATGAAGTATCGCCAGCAAGGCGGTGGGGAAAGCGTTCTGACTTTTGGCCGGTATCCCGAAGTCTCCATCGCCAAAGCCCGCGAACACAGGCTTGCTGCGCATCAGATGCTTGAGCGGAAGCAGGACCCGAGCACAGAATTCAATCGAGAAAAATTGCATCCACTGCCAAAGCCTATTCCAATCGACGAAATATTCGATGAGCCGGAGTGGGGCCATGTGCAGACCAGTGTTCTGCGGGCGACCCTGTTCGCTATCCGTCACCTCGAAACCGCCTTATTTCCTGCATTGGAGCGCATTTCCGTCAGTGAAGCACAGCACAGTATCCAGCAAGCAGCCATTCGGCAAATTGAACAGGACGGTTTGCAGGTCGTTTCCCGACACCTGGAGGGTGTTGCGACGGCGCTCGCTGCCAGCTATTTACGTAACGGTATGAGCATGGACCAATTGGTTAGTGCGATGAAGGAGTCAAGGAGGCGGGTACGTCGTGAGTCCGACAGCGTGCAGTAGCTATCGGAGTCTTTGTCCGGGCTGCAATTCTGTGTACTACGAAAAGCGCACTTGACGAAACGAACCGCTTGCAAACGTCGTTAACCGGCATAGAATGAAGCTCTCTTATGTGGGAATCGCTCCCACGAGGGCATGCTTCGAGCATGTCCCTATGCTTAGCGGCATAGGCGTTGCGGTCGTTACCCGCCACCATGATACATAGCAGTTTCTGCTAGATATATCGCCGGGCCATGCAGAAGCATGCACATCTCGGCACGATAAAGCGCTGCCTTCAGCGCCTACATATCCCACAATCCGCAAGACGGATTGCCTGGATGATTGCGCCCGTTGGGCGCTTCCTCAAACAGGAGCAAGACTCCTGCCCCGATTGGTTCGCATGCCCCGCGAGGTAGCGCACTGTATGAAGCACAGCATGGCTTTGCCGCAAGCCGCACCGTCAGCATAAATGCCAGCGATGCGATGCCATCGCGGCTGCCGCCAGCGCATGTGCTTCAGAGTCGCCAGTATCGTCACCGCGAGTGCGATGCTGGCTTATATGCCGTCACATTCCATGGCTGCGTGCGCGCGTCGTTACTGGCGGCGTGCTGCCAGTGACGACGCGCCGCCGACGGCATAGGCCCAGGCGGCAAGCGGAATTCCACCGCGTGATGGTGTTCAGTGACGGGGCCAGGCGCCCCGCATCGCAGGCAAGCCCTGCGATGTCCTTTGCCCGCTACGGGCTGATTAGTAGAAGTTGATCCGTGCACGATGTGCACTCCATGGACCCTGGGTGATTGGTCCCCGCTGCGGCAGCTTCCTCCGGGAGCGCGCAGCGGTGCCACACGCGCATGCGGCGCGGGCAGGCAGTAACAGCAACCGCATACACGGGAGTGGTGTCCCGAGGCCCTTGATTCAACCTTTTCTGCTGAGGCAGTGAGGGTGGCCAGAAACACTTACCTGACAGGATTACACCACGCGGCATCGATGTGAAAATCCAAGATCGAAAGGATGACTTTGCCATGCGCGACTTGAACTACCAGCTCAAGCAACTGTGTCACCGCAACCGGGATGGCAGTTTTGCGACGCAGGCCGACCGCGAGCGCCTATTAAACCTGTGCGCCAACGACCTGGCGGAACGAGGCTTCCAGCATATGAGCGTGGATAGTCTGAAACCGAAGCATGTGGCGGCGCTGCTCGACAAGTGGAAGCAGGATGGCATCAGTAGCGGAACGATCAAGAATCGCATGAGCGCCTTGCGCTGGTGGGCCGAGAAGATCGGCAAGGAAAACATCATTGCGCGCACCAACGGCGAATACGGCATCGCGGAGCGGGTGTTTGTCACCAACGTTTCGAAGGCCAAGGTGCTGGACCCCGACACGCTGGCCCGCGTGAATGATCCGTATACGCGCATGTCCCTGCAGCTGCAGGCAGCGTTTGGTTTGCGGCGCGAGGAAAGCATCAAGATCAAGCCGGGATGGGCCGATGGCGGGAACATCCTGCGGCTGCAGGATAGCTGGACCAAGGGTGGCAAATACCGGGAGGTGCCGATTGCCACCATGCAGCAGCGCGCCGCGCTGGACGCCGCCAAGGCGCTGGCGGGAAAAGGCAGCTTGATTCCGGCGCAGTTGCGCTATCGGGACCAGTTGAACCGCTTTCGTGCGCAGTGCGACAAAGCCGGGCTTCATGGTGTGCACGGGTTGCGGCATGAATACGCGCAGCGGCGCTACACCGAGTTGACTGGCCGACTTTGTCCAGCCTGTGGCGGCCCGACGTCCAGACAGTTGGATGCTTCACAAAAACTCGCAGATCAAGCTGCGCGGATGAAGATTTCGGTGGAGATGGGGCATGGCCGTGAACAGGTCACTTCCATCTATCTGGGCAGATGACCGCCCACTTGTATCAGGGGCGCAGCGCATGGAACAGAAGAGATGCAAAGAGGTGCAGCCTTGGCGCTGCCGGAATGATCGCGGAGAGTCGGCATGACTCTCTATTGTTAGCTGTTCATCAATCGAAGGAGAATCTTATGACCACGACTAAAAAATTCCTCCGCTTGCCTGCGGTAATCGAGGCCACCGGCTGGTCCCGCGCCACAATCTGGCGCAAGGTGAAGGCAGGCGTGTTGCCAGCGCCTATTCCCATTGGTCCCAAGTCCATCGCCTGGGACGCAGAGGAGATCGCTCAATGGCAGCAGCGCTGTATTGACGCTAGGCGTGGAGTCGCTTGAGTGGGAGTTAACAGTGGCCCCACCCCATAAGACGTCACGGGGCGGGCCTACCGGCCCTCTCCAAATTGTCCAACTGCTGCCGCTGCGCGGCAGCCCCGCGCGCCTGCTGCGCACGTCCGTGGTTCTAATTAGGTATTGACTGAGCATGCTTTTACGGCGGCCAGTGCATCAGTCTGTGTCCAAATGGCAGACCTGACCTTGGCGGCTGCGCAACGTGTGGGATTTTTAGAATGGGTAGTTTTTTCAAGCACACGAGCTACCGGCGAAGATTGGGTAGCTCAGGCCTAGCCGCCTATTTGGCGGAGCTTATGTAGAAATTGCTGATGTGATCCCAATGCAGTTCGTACTGGGAATACTATTTTTAATAAATGATCTCTATCAATATCGTCTCTGATCGAGTGTATATTTGCTTCATCGGGAACGAAATTATCACTTTCGAAACTGGCTTTGTAATTATTTGTAGACAACATATGCATAAAAGACGTATTCTCGGATTGTTGGAGGCTAGCATGGATATATGAAGCATAAAGTCGTCGCCAGTATGTGAAATCGAGCGGAAATCGCGAAAAATTAGTCTGATATTTTATCTGCGTGGATATTTTTTCGTCTGATTGTGTTTAAATTTCAATAATATAGTTTTGATTGGTAAGAAATAATAGCTGATATTAAGAAAAATAATTTATATTCTGCCCTGCGAGAATCGAGTACATTTTTAAATTAAAGAAGATTTGGCTGGTCATGATTTCCTAGTGCGATCTGAAGCTAATCTTTGATATGGAAAATGAATTATATTTTTGCATTCAAAGTATGGTCATGATAGAAGGGGGAGCGTAATGAGGTTACAGGCTTACAGGTTGCAGAACTATCGGCGGCTGAGGGACGTTGCTATTGAACTGGATGATGAAATATCAATTTTTGTCGGGGCAAACAATAGCGGCAAGACATCGGCAGTTCAAGGCTTGTACTCGATGATTAAAGCTGAAGCAAAGAAGTTTGAACTTTTTGACTTCAGTGCAGCGCTCTGGTCAAAGATCGACGAAATTGGGGTTAGCACTTCCGGTCACGCGAGCGCGTCGTCGGATTTGCCTCACATACTTTTGGACCTATGGTTTAGAGTTGATGCGAGTGACGTAGCGATTGCAATGACGCTGCTTCCAAGTAGCGACTGGGCCGGAAAATGTGTTGGAATCCGCGTGGCCTTCGAGCCCAAAAATCCGCAGGCACTAATACAGCGATTCCGTGAGCTTCGTGACAAGGCTACAGCAGCAGCGTCTGCTGCAACGGGAAAAGTCGATCTTGTAAATCCCGCCAGCGACTCCGCAGCTACGGCTGGCCCAGTTGACGCAGCAGAAGATGCGAGCGATTACAAGCCCTGGCCCAGCAGCTTGACAAAGTATCTCGCCAAGGAGTTGCCGAAGGAATATGCCTTTAGCTACTATGTACTAGATGAGCAGCAGTTTGAAAACTATAGGGAGAAATCAGAAGATTACCAGCCGCTTCCTATCATAAGCGAGCCGGGTGGTGCAGCTATTCTAAAATCACTCTTGAAAGTGGATTTTCTGAGAGCCCAGCGACATCTCGATGATCCAGGCAGTGGTAGTTCTGATCGAGCTGAAAATCTTTCACGTCGACTGAGCAGGTTCTATCAGCGTAACCTTGAGAAGCGAGGCGACGACTACGCAGTTTTGAAGGCTTTAGACTCCTCTGAGAGAGGATTGAATTTCCATTTAGAGGAGGTCTTTAGCGATACGCTTAAGCGACTTTCTAAGCTGGGTTATCCTGGCGTCAATAATCCTGAGATTGTTATTCGTGCAGCGTTAGACCCTATGACTGTACTAGGCCAAGACGCTAAAGTCCATTATGTCGTTCCTGGCGAAGTCACCGCACACCTTCCGGATAGCTACAACGGACTGGGATTTAAAAACCTGGTCTACATGGTTGTTGAACTCTTGGATTTGCATGAGCAATGGAAAGCGGATGAAGAAGACCGTGCACCGCTGCACCTCGTTTTTATCGAGGAACCGGAAGCCCACTTGCATGCGCAGATCCAGCAGGTTTTTATCAGGAATGTCATGCGTCTGTTAGAGGAAAAGAACGAATCGGCGAATTTCTTTCACACTCAGATGGTCATCACCACGCACTCTCCGCATATCCTGTATGAGCGAGGTTTCTCACCAATTCGATATTTTCGGCGTGTTGCAGCTAAATTGGAACATCACACAGACGTCCGCAACCTGTCTCGTTTTAAGGCTAAGGCGGAGGAAAAGGACGCACGAGAATTTCTTCAGCGCTACCTGAAGCTAACCCATTGTGACCTTTTTTTCTCAGATGCTGCAATTCTGGTGGAGGGAAACGTTGAGCGTCTGCTCATACCGGCAATGATTGAGTCGTCAGCCAAGCGATTGCGTTCGTCAGCACTTACAATTTTAGAAGTTGGCGGGGCATTCGCGCATCGCTTTCAAGAACTAATCGAGTTTTTGGGACTGACAACGCTTGTCGTTACTGATCTTGACAGTGTTTTAGTGAAGGCAGAAACAGCCCCAGCACATAAGAATCAAACTGAAGCTAATGAAGGCGACCCTGTCGCAGGACCATCTGATGCTGCCGAGTTAGACGACGAAGATTTGAAATTATTTGAGGTTGATGACGATGGATTGGTCGAGGAAGGTAAGGAAGACAAAAAGAAGTTGAAGAAACGTGGAAGTACATGCCATGCACATATCGATGCCGCCGTTACATCCAACCAGACGCTCATCAGTTGGATTCCAAAGAAGCACACCGTTGCAGATCTATGGAATGTCAAGGAGGAGGAAAAGATTTTGGCACTCGCCGGGGGATCAGGCGCTTACGTTCGCGTTGCTTATCAGACGCCTGTTCCAGTGACCATCAAAGGGCAAACTTTGAGCCGTTGCGGACGTACACTTGAAGAAGCATTTGGGCTCGAAAATGCGATCTGGTGTCAAGATGAGATAAATGCGTCAGTTGGACTTCGGTTAAAGACGGCTGCAAATACACCCCAGGAACTTGCGGAGGCGCTTCATAAACGTGTGACCGGAAAAAATTTCGACAAAACTAAATTTGCGCTTGAAATACTGGCCAGCGGCCCTGTTTCCGGATGGAAAGTTCCTTCATACATCAGCGAGGGCCTTGTCTGGTTGGAGGCGCTTGTTGCTCACGAGATAGAAGCCGAAGACGCTGTCATTGTTGGTGCTGCTGGTATTGCGCCAACTGACGGTGGTGCTATTGTAGTAAACGATGTGGAAGGAGGCGTTGCATGAGCAGGAGGCTCAACAGTCCGGACACTAAGGCAGACGTCGAAATTAAAACCTGTATCACTGCATCGCCACCTCAATCGTTTGTGGTTCGTGCGGGCGCTGGTTCTGGGAAGACCACCTCACTTCTTAAAGCTATTGAGTGGGTGATTTCGGCGCATGGTGCAAGCATGCGGATGCGCAAGCAGAAGGTCGCTTGTATTACTTATACGGAGCTAGCCGCTAACGAAATTCTGACTGACGTCGAAGAAAATCCACTTGTTCATGTGTCAACTATCCATAGTTTTTACTGGAAAATCGTCAGGACCTTTCAGTCCGACATTAAAATTTGGTTACAGGGATCTATACAACTGAAGCTTGATAAGCTAATCGAGACGGCGGATAACTTTGGCTCAAGGGTCCGAGCGGCTACTCGGGAAAACAACCAAAAAGAACGTGATAGATATTCAAGCCATCTTAATGCGTTAAGCAAGGTGACAACGTTTACTTACAGTGTCGGTAGCGACTACTCGAAGGGCGTCTTAGGTCATGAGGATATCTTACAGCTTGCCGAGTTTCTGTTCGAAGAGCGTCCGCTGTTTCGTAAGTTGGTGGCACTTAAATTTCCTTTTGTTTTCATTGATGAGAGCCAGGATACGTTTGAGGGGGTTGTAAAGTCTTTTCGGCATGTCGAAACGCAGATGCGAGGACAGTTTTGTTTGGGGTTCTTTGGCGATCCGATGCAAAAGATCTTCATGAGAGGGATTGGCGACATTCCTTTAGAAGAGCATTGGCGGGAAATCACGAAGCCAGAAAACTTTCGTAGTGCCAAGAAAGTGTTAGAAGTCGCAAATGCCATCCGTGCCCAAGCTGATGGCATGCAACAGATTCGTGGACTTCATGAAGATGTTGATGGCGAGACTCAGTTGGTGCAAGGATCTGCAAGAATGTTCGTGTTGCCGAAGACTATGAATCGTGCCGAGGCGTTGGCGAAAGTGCGAACCTGGAGCGCCACTGCGGACGGAGACGATGGGTGGACTACGCCCGAACTTGCAACTAAGGTGTTAGTTATCGTCCACAGGATTGCAGCTAAAAGACTCGGGTTTGAAGGTATCTACGCAGCATTGAATGATAGAGCTCCCGATGCGATAAAGGAGGGGATGCAAGATGGTACCGGATGGCCTGTCCGACCATTTATCACCTTCGCCCTGCCACTGGTTATCAACATGCGCGCTGGTAACGAGTTCGCAGCGATGACACTTTTGCGGCAGCACTGTCCTCGCTTAGTACCGAACGCTCTAACTGGTTGTGACGCTGTAAAAGTGTTGCAAGAGGTGCGAGCCTCAGTGTTGACGCTTGGCGAAATGTTGAGTGACGGCGAGATGACAATTGGCGCCGTGGCAGTCCATCTTCGGGATACAGGCCTGTGGACATTCGACGAAAGATTCGAGATAGCGCTTCAGTTTTACACTAGCTCATCGGAGAACGCTGCGGAAGTCACTGCTTTTAAACCTGCTGATCTCGCAGTGATGAAGATGCTTGCCTGTCCTGTGCTAGAACTCTGGCCCTATCAGCGATATATCTCTGAAGGTTCACCATACTCTACCCAGCATGGGGTGAAAGGTGCTCAGTTTGACCGCGTCCTTGTAGTACTCGACGAGGAAGAGAACACGTATAACAGCTACGACTACGAACGGGTTTTTGCAGACGAGCCATCACGAACGGCTGACCGTGTTTCATTCGAAGCCGAAGGCGAAAATACTTGGAGTAGAACCCTACGCCTTCTTTATGTCTGCTGCACCCGCGCAAAGCGGGGACTTGTGCTGGTTTTCTTTGTCAACGCTCCTGAAACAGTGAAGGCAAACGTTATTGCCAGCGGCATTTTCCCCGAGCTTTCAGTGCTCACAGAGAAGGAATTGCAGGAGGACTGACGCTGAAGCAATTTCTGTGACGACTTCTTAACTCACTTCGTCAATCACGTACATCTTCTTGCTTGGGATAAAAAATATATTACAGGTTTAAAAATGCTGGGGCAGTTTTGGGGGCATTCACGCCGTGATAAATTAGACACCTGTGGATTTATGCGGGCAGTCTCATTGATGGAATCCCCCTCTCGCAAAAAAGCCCGCCGAAGCGGGCTTTCTCACTCTACAGCCAAGCCAAAATCTCAGAACTGGTTCATGGTGTTGTCTTTGCCCGCTGCCTTCAGCGCCGCTTCGCCGCTGAAGTAATCCTTGTGATCGTCGCCGATGTCCGAGCCGGACATGTTTTGATGTTTCACGCAGGCGATGCCCTGGCGGATTTCCTTGCGCTGTACGCCAGCCACGTAGCCCAGCATGCCCTGGTCGCCGAAGTATTCCTTGGCCAGGTTGTCGGTCGACAAGGCTGCCGTGTGGTAAGTCGGCAGGGTGATCAGGTGGTGGAAGATGCCGGCTTCACGGGCCGAGTCGGCCTGGAAGGTGCGGATCTTCTCGTCGGCGGCGATCGCCAGTTCCGTCTGGTCGTATTCCATGCTCATCAGCTGGGCGCGGTCGTAGGCGGACACGTCCTTGCCTGCCGCTTTCATGCCATCGAAAATTTGCTGGCGGAAGTTCAGGGTCCAGTTGAACGATGGGCTGTTGTTGTACACCAGCTTGGCGTTCGGGATGACCTTGCGGATTTCGCTGACCATGCCGCCGATTTGCGCGATATGCGGTTTTTCCGTTTCGATCCACAGCAGGTCGGCGCCGTTTTGCAGCGAGGTGATGCAGTCGAGCACGCAACGCTCTTCGCCGGAACCGGCGCGGAACTGGAACAGGTTGCTCGGCAGGCGTTTTGGACGCAGCAGCTTGCCTTCGCGCTTGAGGATGACGTCGCCATTGCCCAGCGCATCGGCCGACACTTCTTCGCAGTCGAGGAAGGAGTTGTATTGGTCGCCCAGGTCGCCTGGTTCATTGGTGACGGCGATCTGCTTGGTCAGGCCGGCGCCCAAGGAGTCCGTGCGGGCGACGATGATGCCGTCGTCCACGCCCAGCTCCAGGAAGGCGTAGCGGATGGCGCGGATCTTGGCGAGGAAGTCTTCGTGCGGCACCGTGACTTTACCGTCCTGGTGGCCGCATTGTTTCTCGTCGGATACCTGGTTTTCGATCTGGATGCAGCAGGCGCCCGCTTCGATGAACTGTTTCGCCAGCAAATAGGTGGCTTCTGCATTGCCGAAACCGGCGTCGATGTCGGCGATGATGGGCACGACGTGGGTGACGTGGCCGTCGATCTTGGCCTGGATGGCTTGCTTGGCATCACCTTGGGCCGCGTCCAGCTGGCGGAACAGGCCGCCCAGTTCGCGTGCATCGGCCTGGCGCAGGAAGGTGTACAGCTCGCGGATCAGGCTGGTGACGGCGGTTTTTTCGTGCATCGACTGGTCTGGCAGCGGGCCGAACTCGGAGCGCAGGGCGGCGACCATCCAGCCGGAAAGGTAGAGGTAGCGGCGGTCGGTGCTGTTGAAGTGTTTCTTGATCGAGATCATCTTCTGTTGACCGATGAAACCGTGCCAGCAGCCCAGCGACTGGGTGTACTTGGATGGGTCCGCATCGTAGGCGGCCATGTCGTTGCGCATGATCTTCGCCGTGTAGCGGGCGATGTCCAGGCCCGTCTTGAACTTGTTCTGGGCGCGCATGCGGGCGGCGGACTCGGGATTGATGGCGTTCCAGGCGCTACCTTGTTGGTCTTTCAAACCGGCAACAGCCTTGATGTCGTCTTGATATTGGGACATGTGTATCTCCTAAAGAAAAACTAAGTTTGAGAAAATCGTCGAGTGCGCCGCCACGTCTTGTCGAAGCAAACTGCATGACTAAATAGTAGGCCGATTGGCGCTGATGTTCAAGTCTTATATAAGACATATAACTTAAATTAAGTCTTTGTTTTGCAAGGTATTAATTTATATTTTTCATGATATGAAATGAATTTTCAAAAAGTGAGAGAAGTAATTGCTGAGTCCGTCGCTTGAAATTCCGCGATGTGAAACGTCTTTTCAGAATTTGGTGCAGCGCGACAAATCGGGGCGAAAAAAAAAGCCACCCGAAGGTGGCTTAGTAGGCAGGTGGTTGATTTAACGGCCTACGGTTTGCCGCTGATCCTTGATAAACAGCGCCGTCAGCATGCCCACCACGCACACGCCGATCACGTAATAGGCGGGGCCCAGCACGTTGTTTTTCAGCATCAGGGTCACGACCACGGGTGTCAGGCCGCCGAAAATCGCGTACGACAAGTTGTAGGAAAACGACAGTCCCGAGAAGCGCACCTGCGCCGGGAACGCTTGCACCAGCACGTAGGGCACGGCGCCGACGACGCCGACGAACAGGCCCGTCATCGCGTACAGGGGCAGCAGCAGGTCGGGGCGGGTGCCGACGGTGGTGTAGAAAATATACGTACTGATGGCCAGCAGCACGGAACCGACGAAGATCACACGCTTGCCGCCCAGGCGGTCGGCCAGCATGCCGGCGATGATGCAGCCGAAGGCCAGGCAAAGCGTGGCCACGGTATTGGCGACCAGGGTCGTGCGCGGCGCGATGTGGTGGATCTTTTGCAGCAGGGCCGGCGTCATCAGGATGACGACGACGATGCCTGCCGACAGCATCCACGTCAGCAGCATCGATACGACGACGGCGCCGCGGTGGCTGCGCAGCACGGATTTCAAAGGCATTTCCGTCGCCAGCGCCTTGCGCTGCTGCATTTCCGCAAACACCGGGGTTTCATGCAGCCAGCGGCGCAGATACATGGCGCCAAAGCCGAAGATACCGCCCAGCAGGAACGGGTAGCGCCAGGCGCCATCGGTGATTTCTGCTGGCGTGTAGACGGTGTTCAAGCCCGTCGCGACGAGGGAACCGAGCAAAATACCCACGGTCAGGCCGGCCGTCAGCACGCCGCAGGCAAAGCCCGTGAAACGGCTCGGTACGTGTTCGGACACAAACACCCACGCGCCCGGCACTTCGCCGCCCACGGCCGCGCCCTGGAAGATGCGCATCAACAACAGCAGCAGCGGGGCGGCCAGGCCGATGGTGGCATACGTCGGCAGCAGGCCGATCAGCAAGGTCGGCACGGCCATCATCAGGATGGACAGCGTGAACATGCGCTTGCGGCCGAGCAAATCGCCGAAGTGGGCCATGACGATGCCGCCCAACGGACGCACCACGTAACCGGCGGCAAAGATGCCGAAGGTTTGCAGCAAGCGCAGCCATTCCGGCATTTCCGGCGGGAAGAACAACTGGCCGATGGCGTTGGCAAAGAAGACGAAGATGATGAAATCGTAGAATTCCAGCGCGCCGCCGAGGGCGGCCAGCGACAGGGTTTTATAGTCTTGTTGGGTGAGGGGGCGTGTTGCAGCGTTGCTTGCGGCGGTGTCGGAAGTAGGCATGTGTCTCGTTCTTGTGTGTTATCGGAGATTGCCAGACCTAGCATACGCATTTCCGCCGCGTGAGTAAATGCGGGGGGATGGGCAGTCGCCTCAGCTGTGCTTAATACAACGCCGCTATCATCAGCGTTGACTTCATTGGAAAGGACACAGTATGCACATCATGATCGTGGGCGCCAGCCGGGGCCTGGGACGCGCGCTGGTGGACGGTTTGCTCGCTGACGGTCATGCCGTCATCGGCGTATCGCGCCAGCAACCTGCCGACTTGCCTGCCGGCCAGGGTACCCAGCTGCAATGGATCGCGGCGGACCTGGCTGCACCGGCCGAGGCCGTCGAACGCATCGCGCGCGAAGCACCCGCCGCGCTGGACGTCGTGATCTACAACCTGGGCGTGTGGGAAGAAAAGGCCTTCAGCGACGACTACGCTTTCCTCTGCGATGCGGACGAGGCCATCATCGACATGGTCAATACCAACATCACGGCGACGATATTGCTGCTCAAGCGCCTGGTGCCCCGCTTGCTGGCCAGCAGCAAGCCGCAGCTGATACTCACGGGTTCGACGTCCGGTCTGCGCCAGAGCGGCCGTCCGGAAGTGACGTTCAGCGCCTCGAAATTCGCCTTGAACGGCATCGCCGACGCCTTGCGCGAAGGTTTCCGTGTACAGGGGCTGGCCGTGACGGCGCTGCAGCTGGGCTACCTGAATACCTACGATGGCTTGTCCGTGCCGCTGGCGGACGCCGCCGCGCGGGGCGAGGGCGAGCTGATTCCCGTGCATGACGTCGTTGCCGTCGTGCGCATGCTGCTGAGCCTGTCGAATGCCTCGTTCGTGCGCGAACTGGTGATGCCGGCGCTGCGCGACGAGCGTTTCTAGCTTATTTCCAAGCTTTACGCATCTTTGCCGTAGGCTTCAGGCAAACACTCTGCGCACGCAGCGCGCATAACCGTCAAATTCGCGCGCATTCTGATAGGCAACGCCCGTGTCAAAATCCTTGCACCAGGTTTCGCCCTCGATGTCGCCCGGCTCGCTCGACCAGTGCCAGTTGGGTCGGAATGCGTCTTTCAATGTCGCATACAGCAAGGTCTGCTCGCGCCGATCCGGCAGGCTGTGGCCGAGGCTTGCAGCCCAGTTTGATGCGGCTTGCCAGGAATGGTTCTCCAGCTCGCACTCGTCCGGTTGCAGCAGCAGGTGGTAATCGGGCGCGCCATCCGTGCCGAGGATCAGGCCGGCGTAGCGTTCGCCCGGCTGCAGGGGGACGGGCGCCGCGGCCGCTGGCGCCAAGTTGACCCGGCGCACGGCGCAGGCACGGCCTGGGTAAGTCTTGCGAAAGTTGTACTGGGTGCCGTTGTCGAAATCGTGGCTCCAGGCCATGCGGGGCAGGATGGCGTCCGCCTCTGACGACCAGTACCAGGCATCCGGGAAGGCGTGGCGCAAGTTGGTGTGCAGCAATGCCAGTTCGCTGCGCGTCGGCAGGCAGGCGTCGCGCACCGCGGCCCAGGCTAGTGCGTCTTGCCAGGGCAGGGCGCCGGCCTCGCCGGGCAGCAGGAACAGCTGGTAGCTGGCGCCGCCATCGTGGCCAGGCATGGTGCCCGCGTAGAGTTCGCCGGCAACGGCGTCCTGGTCCTTATGCCTGGCGTGCATAGGCAAACATATGTTGTACATACTCGGCCTTGCCGAGCGGCACGCCGTTATGACGCAGGATGTTATAGGCCGTCACCAAGTGAAAATAGAATTGCGGCGTGGCCCAGTTGACCGCGTATTCCTGGCCCGTCATGTCGAAGGTCAAGCCGCCGGCCAGGGTGATCGACACTGGCTGCTCTGCACCCGCGTCGATGGCTGCGCGGTCCGCCGCAGCGAGCAGTTCCAGGGTGTTCTCGATCAGCACCTTGGCTTCTCGCATGCTGGCGGGCGTGGCGAGCCGGGGCAGCGCCTGCTGCGTCAGCCGGCACAGTGCTTCCTGCGCCTGGGTGCACGTGAATTCCACCTGCCGCGCCAGGGTGTGCATGTCGGGCGCCAGGCGCGCATCGAGCAGGTTTTGCGGATCGAAACCCAGCGCCTGGGCGCGTTCTTCGCCTTTAATTAACAGCGTCGTCAGGGAGCGCAGCATCTGCGCAAAGCAGGGGATGGTGATGGCGTAGACCGACATGGATTTCCTCAAGTAAAAAGGCGAGAGCAATACCGGCATTATGCCTATGCCAGCCGTGTTTCAGCGTGCCGCTTGAACATGCTACAGTCCGCCATTGCCGCAAGCCCATTGCGGCGCTCCCTGGATCAAGATTGATGCCCACCTGGACTTCCCCGCCCCAGCTCGTCGCCCTGGCCGCCTTCTATGCGCAAGCGCAAGCCCATCCGGAAACGCTCAGTGATGCTGTCTTCCTGGAAAATGTGAAAAACGCCCACTGGCCCACCAATTGCTGGAGTTATGCGGAAGCATCGTTCGCCATCATCGCGCCCGCCTGTCTGCTGCGTCCGCATTTGACCGCCGAGCTGATCGCCATGCCCATAGCCGCCATGATCGCGGGCGGGCTGGAGGATGCGGGACAAGTCATCGCGATTGGCCTGGCCTGCGCCACGCGCGACGCGCCGTATGTGGAGGTAAGCGCAGAGGGCAAGCGCTGGCTGACGCAGGTGTGGCCGGGACTGGGGGAGATGGCCGGGGCCGTGTTTCAGGCCAGCTTGCAAGCGGCGCTTGCCGATGAAGATTGATGTAAATATAAACTGAAAGGTGTACTCATGATTGCAGGAAATTTCTTCCCGCCCGACTATAAAACTTTTCCTTTCAAGCAAGGAGATCTGTTGCTTTCCCAAGACGAGGGCGGCAAATTTTCTGTTTCCAAGGTATTGATGATCGATGCGATGGAAGTTGGACGCGGCGAGGCGATTTACTTGGGCGGCAAGGATATCGTAGCAACGGAGGACGATTACCTGCTGATCATCGGCTGTGCATACGGCGAATACGAGTTCGACACGGCCGAGGAGGCGCAGGCCGCTGCGCTGGTTGGCAACTGGACGGTCAGGATAGGCCACGCTCCAAATCGCAGTCCGGGCGCGGCGGAGGGGCAGTCATTGATTGGCCATGAATCCGTTCATGAAAGCGAGCTGGAGGGCTACCATCTGTGGAAGGAAGCGTTTGATGCGGGCAAGGCTGGCGTGTTCTGATATCGGCGTGGCCTGTTGCAGGGCGGTCGCTGGCTCTTGACCTGGAATGCGGTTTTGCGTTAGGGTATACGTAACTACTTACATATATCCTTCCAAACATGTCCTCCACCCTGCAAACCTACGGCTCCCTGATGCTGGCCAGCCGCCTGCGCCGTCTTTCCGATCAACTGTATGCCGGCGTCGATACCAGCTATCTGGCCGCCGGTGTCGAACTGACGTCGCGCTGCTTCCCCTTGTTATTGCTGCTGCGCGACAACGGCCCGACGGCGATCACGGCCCTGGCCGCGCAGATCGGGCAGACGCATCCGGTGGTGGTGCAGCTGGGGCGCAAGCTGCTGGATGCTGGCGTGGTGGTGGAGATGCCGGACGCCAAGGATGAGCGTCGCCGCCTGCTGGCGCTGTCCGACGCGGGGCAAGCGTTGCTGCGCGACATGGCGCCCCTGTGGGACGACGTGCGCGCGGCCGTCGATAGCGTGTTCGAGCACGGCACGCCGCAACTGATGGCCAGCCTGGACTGGGCCGAAGCGCGTTTGCAATTGCAAGGCTTTGGCGAAACGATCGCCGCCTGCCGGCGCCAGCGCGAGCAGGCCGCCGTGGAGATCATCGATTACGCCGCGCACTACGCGGCCGATTTCAAGCGCCTGAATATCGAATGGCTGGAACGCTATTTCTATGTCGAGGCGCTGGACGACAAGGTGCTGTCCGATCCGCAACGCTCGATTCTCGATGACGGCGGGCAGATTTTCCTCGCGCGCCTCGATGGCAAGATCGTTGGTACCTGCGCCCTGATCCGCGCCGGCGACGCCAGCATCGAGTTGTCGAAGATGGCCGTCACGCCTGAGTGCCAGGGCCTGGGCATTGCGCGCCGGCTGATCGAACGCGCTTTCGATGCTTTCAAGGCCAGCGGTGCGCAACTGCTGTTCCTGGAGTCGAACAGCAAGCTGGCGCCCGCCATCCGCCTGTATGAAAGCAGCGGTTTCAAGCACGTGGCGCGGCCGGCCGGCGATGCGCATTACCAGCGCGCCGACGTCTACATGGAGTGGCAGGGCAGGTAGCGCACGCCAGGGCGCCACGCGGTGCTCCCCATCGGCCGTCTCCCGCGTTACAATACGCGCACCCATAACGGAACCCAGGTTCCACTATTTCGAGACGCCGACGCCGCATGCCTTCCTTCCCGATGCCCTTCCCGCAGTTGATCGTTCCACCGGAGCCCACCCAGGCGCGCAGCAAGCTGGCCTTCGAGCGCTTGCTGCTGGTGGGTGAGCAGTTGCTGGCGGAAAACCGTTTCGATGAAATCGGCGTGGCCGACCTGGCCAGGCTGGCGGAAACCTCGGTGGGCACGTTTTACCGTTTGTTGGGCGACAAGGATACGTTGAGCCGCTTGCTGCTGCAGCGCTTTTTTTCCGACATGGTGGAGAAGGTCGAGACTCTGACGGAGCTGCGTCAGTGGGAAGGGCGTAGCCTGGAAGAGTTCATCCGCGCCATGGTGGCCATGTTCGTGGCCGTCAACACTGGCCGGCGCGGCGTGCTGCGCGCCCTGATCACGCGTTGCTCGCAGGATGCGCAATTCCGCGACAAGGTACACCAGATCAATCATCTGATCTCGCAACGCACGGTTGCCGTGCTGGCCAGCAAGTCGTCCAGCATCCGCCACCCGAACCCCACGCAGGCGATGATGGTGGTGCCGCCCGTGCTGCTGGGCATCCTGAACCAGCACGTGTTGTCGGGCTCGCTGTCCTTCCTGTCGGCGGCCGCACTCGAGGATGAGCTGGTGCGTGTTGCATTAAATTACCTGACTTGAACTATTTAGCGATTTAACTTGAAATCGGAATTCGGATTCCGTATTATGTTTTCCAACAGCAGGAAAATATATTCCTGCACCTGAACACAAAGCATGTTCAACAGCAAGGAGACAGAATGCGGCGTCACACGACATCCGATGTTCCATTGCATTACCTCGACCTGGGTTCCGGCACAGAGACGGGGCAGGGCGAGCCCGTGTTTCTGTTGCACGGCCTCGGCTCCTGCGCCGAAGACTGGCGTCCGCAGATCGACGCTCTCGGCAGCTGCTATCGCCTGATCGTGCCCGACCTGCGCGGCCATGGCGCCAGTCCGGCGCCCAACGGCGACTGGCAGATCGGCGACTTCGCCAATGACCTTTTCAATTTGATGGACCAGCTCGACGTGCCGCGCGCGCACATCGTCGGCTTTTCCCTGGGCGGCATGGTGGGCCTGGAAATGGCCAACCGCGCGCCGGGCAGGGTGGCCAGTTTGTGCCTGATCAATTCCCAGCCGTTCCAGGGCAGCAAACCGGCCGCGCTGCTGTTTGCCTACTGGCTGCGCCGCACGGTGATCGCCACCTTTGGTCTGAAAGCCATGGGCAAGATCATCGGCAAGAAACTGTTTCCCGATCCTGCACAGCAAGCGCTCGTCGAGCGCTTCGCCACGCAGATGGCGGGCATGGACAAGCGCGCCTACCTGGCCGCGCTGGACGCCATTTTCCACTGGGATATCGATATTCACTTCCAGGCCCTGGCCATGCCCGTCCTCATCATGGCGGCCGACCAGGATTACACGCCCGTCGCCAGCAAGCGGGCCTTTGCCGCACAGTTTCAGCAGTGCGAGATCGAGATCATCGCGAACTCGCGCCACGCCACGCCCCTGGACCAGGCGCAGCGTGTGAATACCTTGTTGCAGTCCTTCCTTACCATAAATTCAAAATAAACAGGCCACTCGCCGCACGGGCCGGGGGCCGGGAAACAGTCATCGCAGGGCAGGTGCTCGCATTGCGCGCGCGGGTACCGTTACGTCTTGCGATTCTGGAATCCGGCCGTCTTCCCTGGCGGTAAGCAAGCCTGACATTGGAGACGCTATGAAACTTGCTTTGAAATTGATGCCCGCCGCCCTCGCCGTTGCCGGCGCGTTTGCCACCCAGGCCCAGGCGCAGGAAACCAGCCCCGCTGCTGCCAATGCTGTCAGCGCCCAGGAAGCCAGCGATGCGAAAGAACGCATGGAAACCGTAACGGTCTCTGCCCGCCGCCGCGAAGAGCGCTTGCAGGACGTGCCGCTGGCCGTCACGGCGTTTTCCGCCAAGGCCCTGGAACGGGCGAATATCCAGAACCTGGCCGACTTGCAGGAGCGCGTGCCGAACCTGACCGTGTACGCCTCGCGCGGCACGAATACGACATTGACGGCCTTCATTCGCGGCGTGGGCCAGGCCGACCCTGTCTGGGGCGTGGACCCGGGTGTGGGCATTTATTTTGACGACGTCTACATGGCCAGGCCGCAAGGCGCGCTGCTCGACGTGTTCGACGTGCAGCGCATCGAAGTGCTGCGCGGTCCGCAAGGCACCCTGTACGGCAAGAACACCATCGGCGGCGCCATCAAATACATTTCGCGTCCGCTGGCGAAGGAAAACGGCGCGTCGGCGGAAGTGGGCATCGGTAACTATAACCAGCGCAACTTCAAGGCCGCCTTCAACCTGGCCAACGAAAGCGGCACCTGGCGCGCGCGCCTGGCCGCCGCCAAGCTGGACCGCGACGGTTTCGGCCGCAACACGTTTAATGGCGAACAGGTCAGCGACCAGGACAGCACGGCCGCGCGCCTGTCCGTCGGTTACTTTCCGCAGGATATCCCTTTGACCGTCGTGCTGAGCCTGGACGCCACGGACGACAAGTCGGGCGTGCGCGGTTTCCAGCGCATGGGCGTGAGCGCCTTCGATCCGCTCAAGCGGCCGGCCAGCAAGGATGCGTATGATATCCAGAGCGGCATGCCGGGCAACAATTTCACGCACAACCGGGGCGGCTCGCTGGTGGCCAATTACACCTTGTCGAATGACTGGTCTGTCAAAGTGATCGGCGCCAAGCGGCGCAGCACGTCCGAGCAAACCATCGACTTTGACGGCTTGCCGCAGCCCATCGCCGACGTGTTCGGCGACTCGCGCGACGAGCAGAAAAGCCTGGAATTGCAGGCGTCATACAGCGGCGACTATGGCGCCGGCGTGATCGGCCTGTACCGCTTCGAAGGCACGGCGGGCGGCGGCATCTACAACAACTTCCTGGGGCGCCAGTTCACGGCCGCCGTCAGCACGGTGGAAACGGACAGCACGGCGCTGTACACGGACTGGACCTGGCCGCTGGGCAAGGTGTGGAGCATTAATGCGGGCTTGCGCCATACGCGCGAGGAGAAACGCGCCATCGTGCTGAACCGCGCCTTTGCCGACGTGGGCTTTACGCGGCCCATCCAGACGGCGGCCGACTTCGACAAGTCCTTGTCGGTCAGCAATACCTCGCCGAAATTGTCCGTGCGCTACGAAGCGTCGAAGACGACGAATTTCTACAGCAACCTGTCGCGCGGCTTCAAGTCGGGCGGCTACAACGTACGTGCCAACAACCTGGTGGTGCCGGACTCGGCTCGGCCATACAAGGATGAAAAACTCGACGCGCTGGAAGTGGGCATGAAGTACGCGGCGCCAGACGACACGTTTGACGCCAACGTGGCCCTGTTCTACAACCGCTACAAGGATATCCAGTTGTCGGTATTCACCAGCTATGTGCAGCCGGGCGGCGTGCCGGGCTTCTATGGCGACTTCACGAACGCGGGCAAGGCGACCGTGAAAGGCGCCGAGTTCGAATTTTCGTGGCGGCCGAATCGCCAGTGGGAAGTCAACGGCTTCCTCGCGCTGCTCAATGCCCATTATGACGAGTTCATGAGCGGCGGCAAGAACATTGCGGATACGCAAAAGTTCAGCAATACGCCAGCCCGGCAAGTGGGCTTGAACCTGACGCGCACGGACCGCGACGTGTTCGGCGGCGCCTTGCGCAGCATGGTCGGCTATGGCTACCGCAGCAAGGTTTACCCGACCACGGACTTGAGCGAAACGCTGGCGCAGGGCGGCTACAGCATCTGGACGGCAGGCGTCGTGTGGGAAGCGCCGAAGAACTGGACCTTCAGCCTGCATGGCAGCAATCTGGGTAATAAGCGCTATCGCACGGATGGCTACAACATTCCGGCCGTGTTCATCCTCGACGGTTTCTATGGCCCGCCGCGCCAGATCATCGCCAAGGCAGGCTACAAATTTTAAGGGGTTGTAGAAGTGCCGGCTTGACGGGCGTCAAGCCGGTTCGTTGTCGCTGTTTTCGTCGTTAATAATAATCAGGAGACTGGCATGGCACATCTGAATCAGCAACTGCGTCACTTGTTATCTGCAATCATCGCCGCCTGCGGCTTGCTGGCCGCGCTGCCGGCCGCCGCCGGCCAATGGGACTTCGGCCTGTACGCGAGCCTGTGGGGCACGCGCGAATACCAGGTCTGGCTACCGAGTAATTACAGTCCGAATACACCGCTGCCCGTCGTGCTGATGCTGCACGGCTGCGGTTCCGAGCCCAACAGCATGGCCGCCGTCAGCCGCTACAACCAGCTGGCCGACAGCGAAAACTTCATCGTCGTCTATCCGCGCCAGAACGCCACGGCCAACCCCATGCGCTGCTGGAATTTCATGTTGCCGCTGAACCAGGAACGGGGCACGGGCGAACCTGCCGTGCTGATGGGCATCTTGAACAAGGTCAAGAGCAAGTATGCGGTGCAGGACAGCCGCGTGTACGTGACGGGCATCTCGGCCGGCGGCGCCATGGCCTCCATCATGGCCGCCTGTTATTCCGACGTGTTTGCCGCCGTGATGGTGCATTCGGGCGGCATGTACAAGGGCGCCATCGGCATGCTCACGGCCGCCGATTCGCTGTTCAACGGCAGCTCGTTCGACCCGAAAGTACGGGGCAAGGATGCCTGGCGCTGCTCCGGTTCGCCGCGCCGGCTGATGCCGACGATGGTGTTCCACGGCACTTCCGACATCGTCGTCAACCCCGTCAACGGCGAGCAAACCATCGAGCAATTCCTGCAGACCAGCGACTATGGCGATGATGGCCTCGACAATGACAGCGTGCGTTACCGTGCCGACAGCATCGTGCGCCAGACGGTGCCGTACGGCCGCAGTTACTCCATCGACACCTACCTGTACAACGGCGCCGTCATCGCGCAAAAGTACACGGTCGAGGGCATGAACCACGCATGGAGCGGCGGCCCTCCCGGCTGGCCATTCAGCGATGAGCTGGGCCCGGACGCCACCGTGATCAGCTGGAATTTCTTCAAGAATTACCAGCGCTGATGGCGTGAGGAATTTGCAGCTTGGACAATGCACCCATTGTGCTGCTCAAGCCCCCGCCCTGCTGGCCAGGCGGCAAAGGTTGATGCAAGTAGTGGGAACCTTGGCGGGTTCTTACTAAATATCAAGTATTTCCCTGCCATCCCATGGCATTGTCGGTTCTCCAGCTTGATTCGATGCAAGTGCGAATGAGGAGAACGCCATGGAAGGTGACGAGTCGATATCGGGTGCCGAGCGACCGCTGCGCCTGCGCCTGGGTGTTTCGCCCAAGGTGCCTGCCGGCGTGCTGATACCGCAGCGTATCGCCGGCAGCGAGGCCATCTGTGGCGGCATCGAATACCGCATCTTGTGTGTCTCGACGCATGCCGACTTGCCGCTCAGTAGTTTGATTGCCTTGCCTGCCGCTATCGATATTGTCACCGACCAGGGCCAGCTGCGCAGTATCTGCGGCCTGGTCACGCAAGCAAGTGCCGGCGACAGCGATGGCGCGCTGGCCAGCTATCAGCTGGTGCTGACGGACGCTTTCGCCATCATGGAAAAGCGCTGCAATACGCGTATCTTCCGGCGTTTGTCCGATATCGAGATCGTCAAGACCTTGCTTGATGAATGGATACGCAGCAATACCGTGCTGGCACATGCTTTCCAGTATGCGTTTGCCGATTTCTTCGAGGCGCAAACGTATCCGCAGCGTGAATTTGTCATGCAGCACAATGAGTCCGATGCAGCCTTCGTACGGCGCCTGCTCAAGCGTAGCGGCGTCGCCTGGTTTTTTCGTGCCGAGGGCAATACGGATGCACATGCCGAGCCGGCGCATACCCTGGTGCTATTCAACCATGCCGATGGCTTGCGGAAAAACATGGCTGATACCGTGCGTTATCACGCGGACCGCGCGACGGAACAGCGCGACACCTTGACGTCGTGGAGCGAAGTGCGCAAACTGCAGGCGGGCAAGGTGACGCGCCATAGCTGGAATGAAGAACACCCGCGCGCGCGGCCGTTCATGACCGCCGATGCCTTGGGACGGGGGCAGCAGGGCATGCATGGCAATGCGATTGCCTCCACGCTTGATGATTACCGCGTGCTGCCGCCGCGCGCGGGCAACGATCATGAGGCCTTGTGCCAGCTGGGCATGCTGGCCATGCAGCAGCATGATTACGAGAGCCATTGCTTTCACGCCGAAGGCAGCGTGCGCGACCTGTGCCCGGGCGAGTACTTCAGCCTGGCCGAGCACCCGGACATCGGCGCCCTGCCAGTGGCCGAGCGCGACTTTGTCGTCACATCGCTGCAGGTGGCGGCGCAGAATAATTTACCCAGGGAGCTTGCCGCCAGGGTGGCCCGCCTGTTTGCGCGTAACCGCTGGCTGGCCGATGACGCATCGCTGCCGCAGCGCGAGCTGGCGGCGACGGTGGACGACGGCCCCTTGCGCATGCATATTGCACTGACTGCCGTGCGGCGCGGCGTGCCCATCGTTCCAGCCTATGACACGCGCATCGACCTGCCGCCAGTCACCATGCAAAGCGCCGTGGTGGTGGGGCCGGCGAATGAGGAAGTCCATTGCGACGCGATGGGTCGGGTCAAGGTCCGCTTTCCCGCCACGCGCAAGCTGGACCACGAGCATGCAGGCGGCACGGGCGCCTCCGACACGGATGCCGATTCGGCCTGGGTGCGGGTCGCGTCGAGCTGGGCGGGAAACGGTCACGGCAGCATGCAGCAATGCGGCTATCTGGGCTTGCCCCGCGTGGGCAGCGAAGTTCTGCTGGCCTTTCTTGGAGGTGACCCGGACCGGCCCATCATCGTGGGCCAGTTGTATAACGACAACGCGCAGCCGGTCGCCCTGAGCAAGGCAGGCGACTTGCCCGGCAACCGTTATTTGTCCGGCATCAAGAGCCGCGAAATCAACGGTACGCGTGGCAACCAGTTGCGTTTTGACGATGTCCATGGGCAAATCAACGCCCAGCTTGCCAGCGATCATGGTTCCGCCCAGCTTAACCTGGGCTGGCTGACGCAGGACCGGCGTAACGGCCAGGGTACGGCGCGCGGCGAGGGCGCCGAGCTGCGCACCGACGAGCAGTTGGCCATGCGGGCGGGCAAGGGCATGCTGATTTCGGCCTGGAAGCGCCTGAATGGCGATAGCGGCCATATGGCGCGCAGCGAATATCTGGGTCTGATGGAAAACTGCCTGGACTTGTTTCGCTCGCTGGGCAGCTATGCGGCGACGCATCAGGCGCTGGAGCAGGAAGACCAGGCGCAGCAGGAATTGCAGCACAGCTTGAAAGGCTGGGAGGGCGGCAGCAATACGCAGCCCCGTGCCGAGCTGGGTGGTGCGGCGGCGATTGCCGTCACGGCGCCCGCCGGCATCAGCTTTGCCAGTTCGAAAGCCATCGTCAGTTATGCCGTCAGCAATATCGATACGGTGGCGCAGCAGCACTTGCAAGCCGTGGCAGGCCAGCGCTACAGCGTGAACGCGGGTAAGGGCATTTCGCTGTTTGCCCATGCGGATGGCATCCGCGCCATCGCCCACCATGGCAAGTTTTTGCTGCAAAGCCAGCATGACGACATGGACCTCAGCGCGGCAAAAAACCTGAAGCTCACGGCCAGCGACGGCAAGCTGACGGGCATGGCCGATGAAATCGTGTTGATTTCCAAACATGGCGCTTTCATCCGCATCGCCGATGGCATCACCTTTGGCAGCAAGTCGCCGCTGAACTTCAATGCGCCCAACTTTGTATTCAACGACCCGCAGAGCATGGAGGTGCAATTGCCAAGCTTTGCCGAGGGCAAGGCCGACCAGCAATTCATCTTTCAGTACGAAGGCGATGACAGTCTCGTTGATGGCGTGTCGCCAACACCACAGCTGGCGCCGCAAGCGCACTTTGCCGTGAAACTGGGCGATGGTTCAGCGGCCGATGGGCGCAGTGATGGGAGCGGCAAGACGGACGTGCTCGAGCGCGCCGCGATGCACCTGGCCGCCATCGAAGTATTCAATAACAAGGATTGATGACGCCAGGAGAGTGCGATGGGCAGCTATCCGAAAGTACCGTACGTCGTGGGCGAGGATGTTGCGATCCTGCATTGCGAACGCAGCGTGTGCAAAAAGGTGAAGGTACGCCGCAATCTGCCGGGCAATATCATCGTCATCCATGGCGTCAACGATGTGGGCGTCAGCTACAAGGCGGTGGAAGATGGCTTGTGCGCCGGCCTGGCCGCCAGGCTGGGGCGGCCATTTACACCGGCCACTTACCGCATGCCCGTGGCGGCGGACAAGGACAGGCTGGAAGACGATCCCGACGCTGTCTTTTTCAAGCGCACGATAGCCAAGGACACCGATAGCCCCGTGATTCCGTTTTACTGGGGCTACCGTGAAGTGGGAGGTAAGAGTAGCACCATCAATGGTCAGTTTGTCGATCGCTACGGTAATCGCTTGGACAAGGATTTATCCAAGGAAGGCGGGCCGTTTGGCAACGCCACCAGCAGCTTGCCCGACATGTGGCGTCCGGGCATGTATGCGCCTGCGGACCCCATGGGCGATGCCTTGCGTCCGCTGAAGACGGCGCCCGGGCGCATGTATATGGTACTGGCGGCGCAGCGGCTGGCCGCGCTCATTTCCATGATCCGCGATTATGATGCCCAGGACACCGTCAGCATCGTTGCGCACAGTCAGGGCTGTCTGTTGTCGTTGCTGGCGCAGGCCATGTTGATGGAAAAAGGGCTGGCACCGGCCGACAATTTGATACTCACGCATCCGCCATACAGCCTGGTGGACAGCCTGCCTCTGTTGATGCGAGGAGCCGCCTGGTTCGATGGCGGCGAAGATGCAGCGATGAAGCCCTATTACCATTTGCTCAGTGGCGCGCAGACGCTGGGTGCGCGCCTGAAGACCTTGGTGAATATCGTGGCCGGTGTGGCGAAAGGCAACGGCCAGGCTTGCCAGCCGCCGTTTGCCGACTTGAAAAAGGATGAGCATCGCGGCATGGTTGGCAGCCGTTGGCAGGGCGCCGAAGACCGCGACAACCGCCGCAAGGTTTATCTGTATTTTTGCCCTGAAGACATGACGGTGGCGCTCGATAACATCCAGGGAATAGGATGGGATGGCGTGCCCGATCATGCATTGGGAAGTGAATTGGTGGAAGAAGAGGAGACATCCAGTCTGGATGGGTACAGTATTTCCTCCGGACATACCAAGATGGTGGAACACAAGCAGGTTCGCGGAGCGCTGGCAGAACTGGGTGGCAGATTTTATCAGCGGGTATTCAGCAACAAGACCCGGCTGGATCCGGCCACGGGAAAGACTACGGTGTCGTTGGTAGGCAAGCCGCCACCTTTTGACTTCCCGTTGCGCCTGCCGACGGAAACCGAGCAGTCGCATGTGGAGGTTGCTCTGCGAAAACACCGCGCACAACATCAAGCGGTGGCCTGGCCTGTCAATACCAAGTTGAGCAAAGTGGAACAGCGTAATGGCGTACGCACCATCACTGGCGAAGCGTTGAAACAACCGGTACCGGCCGACTTGCGGGGCACCTCGCAAATTGATCCCGCCAATATTCCAGCAACGTCCATGATGAGAAACCGTACCGTGGCAGATCAGGGACCCGCAGAGGAAGTCGATCCCTGCGATGCGTCGGTGGCACCGACCAGCGGGAGCGGCATGCAGCTACGCAGCGAGTATCGCCCTGATCCGGGCGGTTATCAAAAGTTTCCCGAACGGGTGGAATACCTGAGTCTACGAGAGTTGGCATTGATGACGGCAAGCTACAACAAGGAAAAAGGACTGGACGTGAAAGACAAGCTCGATCAACGCGAAATTGTCTCGGCGCAACGCTACCCTGACAGCAATGTCGTGGCGAAAATTCAGGAAAGCCCGAACGAGGCGCGCTTGCGCTGGCAGCGGGAAGTCAGTGCCAGATCTTTCCACAGTTCGATTATCGGTAGCGCGAAAAATCATAGCCAGGTGACCGCGTATGACGTGGCGATTGGCAGCGGCAAGGCGTCATCCGATCCACTGTTCTATGCGTATCTATGTGCGGTGGCAGATTGGCGGGTGAAGGACCTGAAGAACGGCGATAAAGGGCGTAAGGGAATACGGATAAAAGAAAAGTTCATATTGGAGTTCGCGCCATATTTATCCGTAGAACCCGGATGGAGAAGTACTGCAATCAATGGCAGCATTGACTATTACAACACAGGAATCTTGCCTGTAGGATTGCCCTTGCTATCAGGGCCGTTGTGGAAAATTGTAGTGTCACAAACCAAAAATATAAAGGTAGTGAGTAGTGAGCGAAAAAGCAAAATAAATGAATTGTCGAAGCCTCGTCGGTAGCAACTTGCTTTGATTGATTATCGTTTCTCCGGGATTGCAGACCAAAAGGTGATGGCCAAGATGACGCTTCGTTGGTTGGGAATGTCGATAGTTGTTTTAATTATATTTTTTGGTTTGTTGTGGCTCAATGCCTTATCGAAGAGTCAGGCGCGTGAAATAGCGTTACAGTTGCAGGCGAAACAGCCAAAGGTGCCTGTGGGGCCACGGCAAGAGTACGTGCTGGAGGTGATTGGACTTGGCGTTACCCTGGATAAGTATCGGCAAGGAAAGCTGTGGGATGTCTTACAAAAAGGCAGTCCTTACACCAGCATACGCGAACAAAACCCCAGGAAATATCCGTGGACGGGTGATGATAAGGATGGGGAAGGCGGCAGCAGGGCCTACGATGCGCTGGAAAATGGCATTAATTTTACTCCGATGTATTGGAACCTGCCGTCATTTTATGCGGGTACACCCATTCTTGACCCGGCGGCACAACCGAGCTTGATTGAGCCGATGGCAGGACTCGTGGCTGGCGCTGGTACGGGGGGCATGCCCTTGCATCTATTTTCCTTGGCTTCATGGAAACTGGATGAACATCCTGACCAATTGCTTATTGATGTTTTTGATTTTTTCGATAAGCATCCTGACGTACCCTACGTCGCCTTGCACTCCGAGGACAGCGTTGGTACACGGGATGGCAACCGGAAGCCAGGCACTGCAAGGAAATTGGTAAACGGATATTTCATTCCGGATATGCCTGATGCCACGGCAGTATTCATCCTGGCGCGCCGCGAACGAGTAGAACCGTTGCGCCCTTTTGTCTGGGACGACCCGGAGAATAACTTTGTCCAGGAAAAACTGCGGGGGATGTATTACGAGGTCATGCAATCGCTTCCTTCGCGCGCGAAACAGCAGCGACCTGAAGCCTTCAGCGAACGTCAACCCACCGTCGCCGAATGGCTCGCCGCCGCCGCCGCCTTCGCCCAGCGGCCCGATATCCGCGGCGTGGGCTTGCATACGTTCGATAAACTCAATCCTTGGGAAAATCGCCCTCCGCGTGACTGGAAGCCGACGCCGTGGTTTCCCATTCCCTGGAACCGGGACCAGATGGAAACCTTCGACCGCTTGCCTTCGTTCGGTTTCGTGCACCGGCCCGTATTCGTCAAATTTGCGGATGAGGAGGGCAAGCCCGTCACGCGGCGTGACCAGCGCCAGAAGATGTTCAATGCGGGCTGGCAATAGGCGTTGCAGACCTTGCCGGTAGCCGAGCGCGGCAAGGGGCCGGCGCGCATCGTGGCCGGCACGGGAAATCAGCCGGAACAGTTGCTGATGCTCGAAGGCATGTTGCATGACTATGCCTCACAAGGCGGGCCGAAAATCGACAGCAGCAAGAGCGCACAGTTCATCAATACCGATCATCGGCTGGGCAATACCGGTGCGGCCACCTGGTTCATGCAGATGGCCATTGGCGTGATGGGCAGCTATCGCGATGGCGGCGCCACTGCCGCGATTAATTTGCGCGACGGCAATGAGGCCAGCATCATCTTCATCACGCCGCCATCGGACGCCAAACGCCAGCAGCAGGATGCCAATGGCGATATCTTCCGCAGCCGCGTCACGCCCGCCGTCGATCCGGCCAACTATGCGGCCCCATCGGTGGAAGCCATCCTGGAAAGCTCGGTGGGCAAGTAGAACGGGAGGCAGCATGCGTAAAGTCATCCGTTTGGGCGACGCCACGTCGCATGGCGGCAAGGTGCTCAGTTGTGCCGCCACGCATTTTACGGTCAATGGCATTGCCGTGGCCTGCGTCGGGGACTTGTGCAGCTGCCCCGTCAAGGGGCATCAAGGCTGCAAGATCGCCAGCGGCTCGTCGCGGCACACCATCAACGGCATCTCCATCGCCTTTGAAGGCGATACTACCACCTGTGGCGCCAAGTTGCTCGCTGGCGGCGTCAACTTCCGCACCTCCTGACGCCGCGTCCGCCTGCCATTTCCTGGTAACTATATAATCTGCGCTTGGGCGATATCCGCCCTTGACTCCGATTGAAGGAATGCCATGCCAGCTTATTTCGTGCGCCCCTTGGCGCTGTGTGTCGTGTCTGCTGTGTGCCTGTCTGCCAGTGCCGCCGAGGCGGTGGTGGATGCGCAGCAGCGCGCGTCCTTGCTGGAGTTTTATGCACAGCAATATCCGGGCGAGCCGGCTGCGCGCACCGTGTTCGAGAGCGTGCCCGTGGTGGGTGGACGCGGCAGCGAAGTGGTGGGCAGCGTGGAAACGTCGCCGTATCGCGGCCATGGCGCGCTGTGCCGGACGCAGCGCACCAAGTTCGTGCTGCACGGCGAGGGCAAGCAGGCGCGCTGGCAAGAGGCGGGCATGGAGTATTACGCCTGGCTCGACCGTGGCACCTGCCGCGCGGTGGCCGAACCCGTGCGCATGCTGCAGCGCATTCCCGATGCGGAACTGGAAGGCGTGTTGTTGTACCAGAAGCCGTTGCTGGAGCGGGCGCGTTTATTGATGGCGGGCAATACTGCCTGCGCCCCCTTGCGGGCGCTGAAATTTTCGCTGGCGGCCGTCGACGTGGGCACGGCCGCACCGCGTGCCGAAGAGCGCTATGCGCTGGTGTTCAAGAGTGACCGCGACAGCTACGCCCGCGTCTGGCTGCGCAAGAGCGGCGCCCAGTATGACGCGTGGAATGTGACTTGCCCGCCAGTGCTGTAGACTGCTCGCCCTTTGCCCGATTTTACTTTTTGACTGTTGCAACCATGAACGAAAATTCCACTTCCGCCCGCAGCTGGGGCACCATCGTCACGCATAGCGACGAGATGGCCATCATCTACCGCTATGTCGACACTTTCCATGACGACTGGGACCTGTCGTCGCAGCCGGACCGCATCATCATCGCCTGGCGTTATGAGGACGAGACGGGCATGCCCGCGCCGAACGAGCGCGAGCACATGGAAGAGCTGGAAGCGGCGCTGGAACCCGTGGTGGAAGCGGATGGCTTCGCCACGCTGGCGCTGGTGTCCACCGGTGAGAACTTGCGCGAATGGATTTATTACACGCAGTCGGGCGAAGAATTTTTCAATCGCCTCAACACGGCGCTGGCGCCGCGTCCCAAATTCCCGATTGAAATCCGCAGCGCGGCCGACCCCGCTTGGTCGACATACGCCGGCTTCATGGCCGCACTGCCGAAATAATTACACCAATGCAGCCGTCACGATGCGCGTGGCGGCCGTGATGATGTCCTGATTCGTGTCCGCTTTTTTCTGTTCGCGCGTGTAGTACACGGCGATGACCAGCGGCGCGCCGCTGGCAGGGTAGGCCACGCCGATGTCGTTGACGCTGCCATACGCGCCCGAGCCCGTTTTATCGGCCACTTGCCAGCCGGCAGGCACGCTGGCGCGGATACGCTTGTCGCCCGTCGTGTTGCCGCGCATCCAGGTGTCCAGTTGCTGGCGCTGCGATGCCGGCAAGCTATTTCCCAGTAACAATTGCTGCAAGCTGTGCGCCATCGACGCGGGGCTGGCCGTGTCGCGCACTTCGCCCGGGATGGCGCTATTCAATTCCGTTTCCCAGCGTTCCAGCTGGAATGACGTATTGCCGATGCTGCGCGCAAACGCCGTCACGGCTTGCGGCCCGCCTAATAATGTCATCAAGAAATTGGCCGCGCTATTGTCGCTGTACTGCAAGGTGGCGGCGCACAGGTCGGCCACGTTCATGCCGTCGGCCAGATGCTTTTCCGTGATGGGCGAATAGGTGACCAATTCCTTTTTCTCGTAACGCACGTGCTGATCCAGCAAGCCCGGCTGGCTGACGCTGCGTGCCAGCACGGCGGCCGCCAGCATGGCCTTGAAGGTGCTGGCCAGAGGGAAGCGTTCGTCGGCGCGATAGGCAACGCGCAGCTCGCTGCCCTGGCGCCAGGCGGCAACGCCGAGGCGTCCGCCTGCGGCTTGTTCCAGCGCGGCCAGTTGCGTCTGGGCGGCGGCGATGCTGGTGGTGGGTGCGGCAAACAGCAGCGGTGTCGGGCACAGCAGGGCGGCGCTGCCGACCAGCACGAGGTTGCGGCGGACGTGGTTCAGGGATTCAGTCATGGTCTGTCAGTGTTTTTGGGGTGGAAAGGGTAGCCAGCAGTTCGCCGATGGCGAGCAGGTTGGCCGGTTTGGTCAGATGGTGGTCGAAGCCGGCCGCGCTCGACTGGCTGCGGTCGTTTTCGGCGCCCCAACCCGTCAAGGCAACGAGCACGACGTTGGCGCCGGCCGGTATCCGGCGCAGCGCGCGCGCCACTTCGTAGCCGTTCATGCCGGGCAAGCCGATGTCGAGAAAGATGACGTCCGGCAAGAATTGCGGCGCCACGGCCAGGGCTTGCGCGCCGTCGTGGGCCACTTGCGTGGCATGGCCCATCATGTCGAGCACGGCGGCGAGGGTGTCGGCCGCATCGATATTGTCGTCGACCACCAGCACGCGGAAATGCGGGCCGCCGTTGGCGCTGGCAGGCGCGGCCGGTGCGGCGGACGCTGTCATTTCCTCCTCCAGCAGCGGCAGGCGCACGCTGAAGGTGCTGCCCAGGCCGGCGCCGGGACTGGCCGCCGTGGCGCTGCCGCCATGCAACTCGGCCAGGCGCCGCACCAGTGACAGGCCAATGCCCAGGCCGCCTTGCGCCCTGCCCATGTTTTGCCCCACCTGCGTGAACATGTCAAACACGGTGCTGATCGACTCGGCGGGTATGCCCACGCCGCTGTCCTTGACTTCGATCAATGCCTCGTTGCCATCGCGTAATGCGCGCAAGCTGATCCGCCCGCCGGCCGGCGTGTACTTGGCGGCATTGTTGAGCAAATTTCCCAGCACTTGCGCCAGGCGCGTGGGATCGGCTTCGAGCGGCAGCGCTTGCTCATCGAGTTGCACCTGCAATTGATGGCGGCTGGACTCGATCAGCGGCATGCTCGTTTCCACGGCGCTGGCAATGATGGTTTTCAGGTCCGCGCGTTCAAGCTTGAGTTCGATCTGGCCCCGCGTGATGCGGGCCACGTCCAGCAAATCATTGACCAGGTGCACCATCTGATTGACTTGCCGTTCCATCACGTCGCGCACCCGTGCCACGGTGGCGGGCTTGTCGGCGGCCAGGCGCATGATCTGCAAGCCGTTGCGGATGGGCGCCAGCGGGTTGCGCAGTTCGTGCGCCAGGGTGGCGAGGAATTCCGTCTTGCGCCGGTCCATTTCTGACAGGTTGTCGGCCAGCTGGCGCAATTGCTGCTCGGAGCGCTTGCGCTCGCTGATGTCGCTGAACAATACCGTCAGCAGGCGGCTGCCGGGGCCGCCCAGGCGCGCGGCGAAGACTTCGAACCAGCGCTCCATGGCCACGGCTTCGTTTTCGTAGCGCACAGGCTCGCCGGTCTTGACGACCTGGTCGTACATATCGAACCAGTGCTGGTCGTGGTCGGGCACGAAGCTGCGGATGGTCTTGCCGATGGCATTGTCGAGGCCTGACTGCTTGACGAAGGCGGGATTGCCTTCCAGGTAGCGGAAATCGATGGGGCGGCCTTGCTCGTCGTACAGCATTTCGATGACGCAAAAGGCCTGGTCCATCAGCTCGATCAGGGTGCGGTAGCGTTCCTCGCTGCGGCGCAGCGCATCTTCCACTTGTTTCTGGCGCGTGATGTCGAGCAGGACGCCGGGCAATTGCAAGGGCGTGCCGTCGGGCGCGTATTCCGCGCGGCCCCGCGCGATGACCGAGCGGTACTGGCCATCGCCGGCACCGACGCGGTAGCTGGCCTCGAACGGCGCGTGCGCCTGCAGCGCCTGGGCAATCTGCGCGCTGACTTGCTCGCGGTCATCGGGATGGATGATCTCCAGGTAGCGCGCCAGCGGCGCCGCCGTGGCCGCATCGGCATTGACGGGGAACAAGCGCGCCATATTGCTGTCGGCCGTGACCCGGTCGGCCACGATATCCCAGTTCCAGGTGGCCACTTCGCCGGCCGCCAGGGTCAGGCGCAGGGTTTCCTCGTTCTGCTTGCTGGTCGTCAGGTCGAGCGAGATGCCGGACAGGCCGATCACATTGCTTGCGCCGTCGCTGGCGCAAGTACCGCGCATGTGCGCCCAGTGCAGTGACCCATCGGGCCAGCGCACGCGGATATCGACTTCGAAATCGCTGGCGCTGGCGATGGCCGCGTGCACCACCGTCTGCCAGTGCTGCAGGTCGCCGTCGAGCATGGCGCCCGTCAACCGCGCGTAATCGATGTGGCTGTCAGGCGGCAGGCCCAGATTGGCCTTGAAGGCATCGGAGCCGGCCATGCTGCCGCTGCCCAGGTCGATTTCCCACGTGCCCATGCGGCCGCCCTGCATGGCCAGGCGCAGCCGCTGTTCCGTCTGCCGTTGCTGCGTCACGTCGCAATGCGAGCCCAGCCATTCAACGATGCTGCCGTCGGGCGCCAGCACGGGCAGCATGCGCACGAGCATGTTGCGGTAGGCGCCGCTGACGTGGCGCAGCCGGTATTCCGCTTCGAACACGCTGGTCAGGTGCGATGGCATGACGTAAGGCAAGTTGCGGTCGTCCGGATGCAGGGCATTGACCCAGCCGCGGCCCAGCAGTTCGGCCTCCGTCTGGCCCGTGAAGGCGCGCCAGGATGGCTGGTCGGCATCGAACTGGCCGAAGGTTTTCGTGCTCCAGACGATGTCGCAATGGGCGCTCAGCAACAGATGCGCCGCCTGGGCGGCGACGGTGGAGGACGGGACGGCGTTGCTGGGCTGGCTGGGTTCTGGCATGGAGGCGATCGACGATGGTGCAGGGGGCCTCGCCGCACTGGAATGGGGCGGCCTGGCAACTTAATTCTGGCGATATTACAACTATTTTTGCCCTCTGGGCTGTCTTGCAGGATGCCCATTCCGCTTTCCCGGGTCTGGCGAAAAAGTCGCGCCCTACGGCAGGTGATCGGATGAAATAGCAAGGAAATAGCAAGACTGGGGCGCTATTGTGGCTGAATAACCACTAGTCGGCCCTTTATGTTGATGAATGAATATTTTACAGAACAATATTCTTGCAGCGCATAAGGCGCTTGAATTAAATTGGCGCCTTACTTGAAAGTTGGTGTTCATCAGACATCCCAGAGATGCGGCCAGACCGCTGTCAGCTTGGACGACAGCCAGGGCAGAGCCAGTGACGCCAGGAGCGGAGAGACATCCGCTCGCGCTGCTGCACCGAGATGGTGCAGACGATCATCCAGCGCCGTACATAACCCGGAGACAGGTTTCGCAATTCTTTTTTAAACTTCTGGGAAACAACATGATCAAGATGTCCAAGATGCACAAGCGTTTGTGCGCCAAAAGCGCTGCTATGCTGGCACTTTCCGCTGCCTTGCCTATCGGCTCGGCTTATGCTGATGAAGTCGCTGCTGATACGACCCCTGCCGCCAGCCAGCTGGAAACCGTGACCGTGACGGCGCAGCGCCGCAAGGAAAATATCCGCGACGTGCCCGTCTCCGTGTCGCTGCTGCGCGACGAAAAGCTCGACGTGCTGGTATCCGGCGGACAAGACATTCGCGTGCTGGCCGGCAAAGTGCCGAGCCTGAACGTGGAGTCGTCGAACGGCCGCACCTTCCCCCGCTTCTACATCCGCGGCTATGGCAATACCGATTTCAATATCTTTGCATCGCAACCTGTTTCCCTGATTTACGACGATGTCGTGCAAGAAAATCCGATCCTCAAGGGCTATCCGATTTTCGACGTGGCTGGCGTGGAAGTGCTGCGCGGCCCGCAAGGCACCTTGTTCGGCCGCAACACGCCTGCTGGCGTGGTCAAGTTTGAATCCGTCAAGCCGAACCTGGACAAGGTTGAAGGCTATTACAACGTCTCCGCCGCCACGCACAACACGACCAATTTCGATGGCGCCGTCAACGTACCGCTGAGCAAAGAATGGGCCATGCGTGTCTCGACCTTGCGCCAGCACCGCGACGACTACGTCGACAACACGTTTACGGGCAAGAAAAACGCGCTGGACGGCTACAACGAACACGCCGAACGCGTGCAGCTGATGTATGCGCCGAACGGCACGTTCAACGCCCTGTTCAATGTGCATCAGCGCAGCACCACGGGCAGCGCGCGCGTGTTCTTCGCCAACGCCATCAAGCTTGGCACGAATGACCTGGTCGACGGTTTCAATCCGACCAAATCCTACACCGATGCCTTGAACTTCCAGGAGCTGCGCACCAATGGCGCCAGCGCTCGCCTGAGCTGGGAACTCGACGGCGTCAAGCTGTACTCGATCACCGGTTTCGAACGCGTGGGCAAGTATGTGTCGCATGGCGACATCGACGGTGGCGCACCAGGCATGGTGCCAGCGATTCCATTCCCGGTGGAAACTGCTGGCGGCATCAGCAGCGTGAAACAGTACTCGCAAGAATTCCGCGCTGAATCGAAAAGTGCCGGTCCGCTGAATTGGCAGGCTGGCGTGTACTACTTCAATGAAGATGCCAACGGTTATACGGATAACTTCGGCGGTAGCGACCATGCGCTCGTTTCGCACCTGGCCAGCCGCCAGAAAAACACGGCCTGGGCCACCTTTGGTTCGGTCAACTATGCCGTCAACGATGACTTCATGCTGCGTGCCGGCTTGCGCTACACCAAGGACAAGAAGGATTTCAACACGGTAGTAGCGAACAACGTCCCGCAAATCAACCCGACCAGCGCCGATGTCAGCAAAGCCAAGGTCAACTGGGATCTGAGCGGTACCTACAAGTACAACAAGGACGTGAACTTCTACGGCCGTATCGCCACCGGTTTCCGCGCGCCAAGTATCGCGCCAGCCAGCAAGGATGTGTCCGTGACTGTGGCCGATGCGGAAACGATCACCTCGTTCGAAGCGGGCATCAAGGCCGACCTGTTCGAGCGCCGTGCCCGCGTCGCTTTCAGCCTGTACAACTACCAGGTGAAAAACCAGCAATTGACGGTCGTTGGCGGCACCTCGAACGTGACGCGTTTGATCAATGCAGCCAAGACGAATGGCCGCGGCGCGGAACTGGAACTGGAAGGTTTTGTCACGCCTAGCCTGAAGATGTCGTTGGGTGGCAGCTACAACTTCACGGAAATCAAGGATCCATCCCTGTCGGTGGCCACATGCCGCAGCTGCACCGTGACCGATCCGAAAAACGCCGCTGGCTTCGCCATCATCAATGGCAATGCGCTGCCGCAAGCGCCGAAGTGGACGGTCACCGCCACGGGCCGCTATTCGATCCCGATGGAAAACGGTGAATTCTTCGTCTTCACGGACTGGGCTTACCGCAGCAAGATCAACTTCTTCCTGTACGAGTCCACCGAGTTCACCGGCAAGCCGATGGTCGAAGGTGGCTTGCGCGTGGGCTACACCTGGGATGCTGGCAAGTATGAAATGGCCGTTTTTGGCCGCAACATCACCGACACCCAGCGTATCACGGGCGCCATCGACTTCAACAACCGCACGGGCTTCATCAATGAGCCACGTCAGTTTGGGGTGCAGTTCAAAGGCAACTTCTAAGAACACATAAGCAAACCTACTGCGCGTCGTGATTTGCGGCCTGCGATGCTCACTGCCTCGGCGGCCCCGTGCCAAGCACAGCTGCGCTTCTCAGCCGCAACTCACTGCCGCTCGCTACGGTTTTCTTAAGTGTTCGGTTCCAGGGCCGGCCCTAGCGGCTGGCGCTTGCATTCCAACCCGCCAACGGTTCGCCGCGGCGGGTTTTTTTATGCGTGTATCGGAAGTTGCCACAAGCGCTGCGCCCAAGCGGGAATCGCTTGCCGCCAGAAGTCTTCGACGTTCTCGGCGCGCACGTCGAGGCCGAGGAAGCGGGCCGCCGGCAACAGCGCCGACGCCAGCAGTTCGGTGGTTTGTGTTCCTGTATCGAAGGCGAGGGCGCCCGTCTGCTTGGACAGCTTTTCGCCGCTGTCGTTCATGACGACAGGCACGTGCAGGAAGCCGGGATGCGGCAAGCCCAGCACATCCTGCAGATACAGCTGGCGCGGCGTGGAATCGAGCAAGTCCGCGCCGCGCACCACTTGCGTGATCCCCTGCGCGCCATCGTCGACCACGACGGCCAGCTGATACGCCCAGTAACCATCGCCGCGCAGCACGATGAAGTCGCCTACGTCGCTGGCCAGATCCTGCCGCTGCGGACCGGCCCAGCGGTCGGCAAAAGCGTACACCGCATCGGCCCCCTGCGGCACCCGCAGCCGCAAGGCCCGCGCCGCCTTGCCCGGCGCCAAGCCGTGACGGCAGGTGCCCGGATACACGGCAGCCCCATTCTTCGGCGCGCCTGCCTGCAAGTTCGAATCCTGGATCTCCTTGCGCGAACAGCCGCACGCATACACGAGGCCATCGTCCTGCAATTGCTTGAGCGCCGCCTGGTACAGCGGCAGCCTCCGGCTCTGCCACGTCGCCTCGCCATCCCAGTGCATGCCGCAGCGCTGCAGGCTGGCCAGGATGCCGAGATCGGCGCCCTCGACATTGCGGTCATAGTCCAGATCCTCGATACGCAGCAGCCACGTGCCCTGATGCACCTTCGCGTCAAGATAACTGGCCATGGCGGCAACGAGCGAGCCCATGTGCAGGGGACCGGAGGGGGAGGGGGCGAAGCGGCCGATGTAGGGGGCGGTGGGAGAGTTCGGAGACGACATGCTGTGAGTGTAGGCAGTGGTGACAGGCGCTGATGGTTTATTGCTCCGGGTGGGGAGCTTTGGCGACAGCGGCAAGTATCGTGCAGGGTGATGGGCAAGTCAAATCCTGGGCTGCTCCCGGAATTGCCTAATTGATCATCAAATGCGCAATGTTATCTTCAACATATGAAATTTCTTCTCTGCAGTAATGTGCGTCATTCAGCGCTCTGAAATGTAAATCCTTGTCGAATTCCTTCGTTCTGAACTTGTTACTGAGCAGTGCTACAACGCTTCCCTCATCTGGCCAGCCTGAAGAATGCAATGCTATCAATGCATTTTCAAAAGCAATTTCATCGAGAAGACAGATTTTTAATTTTCGAGGTAGCTTCTTCAATAAATTCAGCCATCGTATCTCACTTGCTTTTGGGAAAAAAATATCACTATTTTTTATGAATTCTATTATTCTTTGCTGCACTTCTACAGATTTATCTATATTGATATACGATACACAATGATCATTCATTTTCAATCTGATGGGTGATTTTCTGGCTATTTTATACTGCAATATTATGCATGAGGAGGATATTTTTATGTCATGCTGTACGATAACGCTTCCCCACGAAAATTGAAATGCTATTTTTGATAGTCCTTTCATTTGGCCAGGAATGTCAGACTTTCTTTGAATTTGTTTGACTAGCGATGATTCACTCACGCCGTTGCCTACAGAATTATTTTCAAAGTAGTGCATTATTATGTAATCTATTTCTGGGAAATTTTCTTTTGCAATAATCAACTCGACAACGTAATCGTCTACCCATCCATTGATATCAAAAATATAAAGTCCAGTCCCTGTTGTTGTGGGTTTTGTCTGGAATGTATTGATAATGCTATTTATGAAATCGTTTGCTGGAGTTTTTTTCGATAATGCAATTTCTCCATTGACGAGCAGTACTCCATCAATGAAATCAAAAATATAGCTTGGGATTTCAATTTTTTTCATTCTGTTATGCGAAATTTTGAATGAGGTATCTCGTACGAATTATTGCAATGATTCAGCACGGTTCGTAGAGGCAAATATTGTTCCCCATCGGATCTTCGACGTTCAGAAAACTTGCGTAGGGAGTCTCTACGTAACTGATGAAAAAAGCAGTTTTGTCCAGTCGCTCCTTGAGCGTGTCAATATTTTTCGTTGGTAAAGTGAATAGATTGAGCGTGCCACCTTTGCTACCTACGCGATGTGCTTGCTCAATGTTTGAAGGAGGCATGAATTCTATTGAGAATTTTATGTTGGACTCGTGCGCCATTGTCAGGCGGCGACTGGTGCCTGAATCACACTGAATGATGCTATCCATCGTAATAAAGAATCCGAGATTGTCAATGTAAAATTCTTTTGCTTCGTCAAAATTAAGGCAAAGTATTCCTATATTGATTGTGTTTAACATGTGATTTTTTCTGGACTTCATGGTTGTTTCTTGGAAGAGAGGATAAATACGAAAAAATTATTTTCAAATTACATAAACCAGGATTTTATTATGAGTAAAAAATTTTCACACGCTTCATGTTCCTCTTTGAAAACGCGAAGCCTTGTCTTTATTCCTCTTTCATAGTAAAAAACTTCCCAATGTCCATTTTTTTCTCTGATGCACAGACTCTCATCCTGAGCCGGATCGCCAATCGAGAATGCATTTGATGGAATTTTTGAAGTTAACATCTCTTGTGCCGTATCTGAAATATTCATGCACATAGTTAGCTGAAAGTTAGCCGAATTTAACAGTGGTGTTATTGATAGGCACAAAAAACTGATGTGGTGTGATTGTGCGGGTCATGACATGCATCTATTTCCCCCCCCAAAGGCCCTGATTGCGGCAGCGTGATACCAAACTCATCTAAAAACCATCGTCTCAATCTTCTTGTATATTTTCCTTCGGGTTTAGACTGAAAACCATCCATGCAATTTTCCGGACCAAAATCCCAGTATTTTATGGGTCCATCATCTTTCTCAAAAAAACAAATAACGATTATTTTCAATTTTTTTCGTTTGAAACTTGTTTTGTAGGCGATTACCTCCGCCTCATACTTTATCCATACTTCCCAGCCTTGATCCATCGAGTGTAGATTTTTTCTTTTCATTCCTCTAAATAGAATGATCGATTCGTTTGCAGAAAAATATCCATCTTTAAATTTAATATCACGAATTATATCCATTGTCAATAATTTTAATTTTGTGAAATTTTATCAGTTTCTTATTTTCATCAATCAGGTTTATCTTATAGTTTTCTGATTGGGCATAAAAGTAAGCGGAGAAGAAACTTGGATTTATAAAAATGCAAAAAACATATTTCCAACTCTTTTCCTCTGAATTTTCATTGATCAGTAGATTTATTATTTCTGGCGTTATTAGTTTGGTATTCCAAACCTCCGATAGCTTAATTTTAATATCATTTCCATTTTTAATTTCAAAATTCATACTTGACAAAAATTTCTTATGTGGATAAATAAGAATTTTCATTTTATTCGTCTGATTTCTTGGAGGATGAAAATAATGCATATTGCACAATGGAAATATTTACGAATTTTGAATTTTCTATAATGGAGAATTTTAACTCAATTAATCTTTGTTGGTCTGAATGCCACAATTCCAGGATATTCCAATTGACGTCGTAGCTGATTGAATTGATGCTGAAGCCGAGATATTTCCCCATGGGAAATTAAATGCGGAGAACGTCTTTTTTATCTCATCAGGATCTTTTCCCAAGACTTCAGCAAGTAATTTGGTCAGACTTTTTTTGTCGGCTATTAATTGGTTTTCTGTTGTGTCATATCCATATTTTTTTGTGTTTCCTCCATCCCACGATAGCCAAACACTCGTCATGCAATAATTTTCAAAAATAAAATTTATTCCAAATTCAAATTCATTTAATTTTCCGCACGTTGATAAGCTATGTACATAGGTGTTTGTTTGATTTTTTTCTATTTCAATGGTATTTTCTTCCGCAGTTTTGGTGAATTCATATTCGTTAAGTGGTGCAATTATGACGCCGCTTAATAGGAGGTAACCGTTTTTTTTGTCAAAGGATATTTTTTTCATTTTTTTAGAGAAATTATTTTCCCAGTGTCAATTAATTTTTTTTTGTCTCTATTTTCTAAAAATAATTGTTGCGCACCTCCCGCTCCAAAATTTGGGTTATTTCTTGATATTCCCTCTGCCATGCAAGTATCTTCTTTTAATATGTAGACATGAAGTTTTGTACGCATGGGACGAACCCCTTTATGCTTGGAATTATCAGCATGTGCTACCTGTACCGCATCGTTGAATTTTCTCGCCTCAGCATTTGCTAAAACTGCATCCGCCTTGGAGAAGTAATTTCCCGGTGCAGGTCCATGTGGATACAAAGTAAATAACACAGTTCCCTTTTTTACGACAACATTACTATATATATCTTGACCTAAATATGGAAAATTAAGAGGACCTTGCCAGTTTTTTGCTTCACTAGCCGGATCACGACCTGTACATGCGTTACAAATCAGATTTTTAGGACAATTTTTGGCATTTTTCGCCAGTCCTAATGGATCAATCCACAAAATCGGGCTTGGCGCGTATTGATAGCTGTTCAGTCCACCAAGCAAGCCAACCGGATCTTGCGTCACGTACCTAGCTACATCCGGATCATAGTAGCGATACCGGTTGTAAAACAGTCCAGTCTCTTGATTCTCATACTGCCCCTGAAACCGCAGCGGCTGCTCAATTTCTCCCTCGACGTGCAGCAAACGCCCCCAGGCCTTGTAGCGCCCGCTCCAGACCACGTTCCCTTGCGCATCCGTCAGTTCGCGCGGCGTGCCCAGGTGGTCGCAGTGGCAGTGGGTGATGCGGTCGTCTGCAGCCGCGTCATCGGCTGCCGCTTGGGTACCTTGCCATACCGATACCTGCAGCGCTTCGGTGTCCGCCTGTTCTTGCGTAATGGCTGCCTGGAGTTCGGTATCGTGCCGGGTGGCAGGTAAATCCCATTGCGCGACGCGCGGCAGGTGGACGGCGCTTGCCTGGCGACAGGCTGGCGAACCGATCCTGGCTAGCGGCACGAAGCTGTCCGGCTCGTACAGGTATGTGACCGTCTCGTCGCGCCCAAGTTCCTGCGCCAGCGTGTCGCCATCCCAGACGAAGAACGTGCTGCTGCTACCGCAGTGGGCGGGCTGGTCTTTGGTGATGTCCTGCTGCTTGCTCCAGCGTGCTTCCTCGACGCGTTTGGCGATGCGGCGGCTGAAGGCGTCATAAAAATAGCGGGTGCGGTGGCGCGATTGGCGCTCCGTTCGGGTGGCATGGCTGAGGCGGTTTTCGGCGTCGTATTCAAGCGCCAGGTCGCTCCAGCTCGACTCCCTGCCCGGCGGATGGAAGCGCTTGGCGGTGGCATTGCCTTGTTCGTCGTAGTCGTATTCGGTATTGCCGTAGCGTTTCAGTACGTTGCCGGAGGCGGGAGCCTTGTCGACCAGATTGCCCGCCGGATCGAAGGCGAAGTGTTCGGCCAGGCCCGGTTGCACGGCGGACAGCAGCTGGCCGACCGGGTCATAGGCGTAACTCAGTTTGCCGAGCGGGCCGGCAGCGGAAGCTCCCGTTTGCACGATGGTGCACAAGTTGCCCTGCGCATCGTAGTCGAAGCATCGCTCGCGCACGGTGGCGGGCGCATCGGCGCCGCGTGCCAGGGTCAGTTGGATGAGGCGCGATTGCGGGTCGTATTGGCGCGTGGCCAGCAAGCCGCTGTTGCCCAGCTGCCGCTGTTTTTCGCGGTGCAGCTTGTCGCGCTCGACATCGACCACGGCCTTGCCTTGCCACAGCACGCCATGCCAGTGGCCGGAGCCGTAGCGCAAGGTGTCGATGCGGCGCCCGTTCGGCAAGATGGTCTGGATGCGGTTGCCCAGTTCGTCATAAGAGTGCGTCATGACGAAGCTGGCGTCCGGCGCGCGCGGGGCGTTTGGCAGTCTGGCCGCTTCGGGCAGCGCTTGCAAAAAGCAGGCGCTGCGTTCCTCGATCAGCTGGCCCACGGCATCGTGGAAGAAACGCTGTTCGGCTTGCGGCGCGGATACGGCTGTCAGCCGGCCCAGCGCATCGTAGGCGTAGCGCACCACGCCATCCGCCGTGGTCTTGGCGCTCAGCAAGCCGAGCGCGTCGCGCAGCAACTGCGTGCGCTGGCTGCCGCACTCGGTGGCGCTCAGGTTGCCGGTCTGGTCATAACTGTATTGCGTGCGTTTGCCGTCGAATCCCGTTTCCGACGCCAGCCAGCCTTCCGCATGATACGCGAGCCGGTAGCTTTCGCCCTTGGCGTTGATCAATTCCGTCAGTTGCAGCGCGCCATCGTAGCGATACTGCAAGGTCTGGCCGATGGCGTCCGTGCGCTCCACGGGCAAGCCCTGGCCGTTGTAGCGATAGCGCGTCTGCTGGCCGGCGCCATCCACGTGCAAGACCAGATTGCCATCCCCATCGTAGGCGTATTGCTCCCGTGTTTGATCGGGCGCCGTGAGGCGGATCAGCCGGCCCAGCGCGTCATACTCGTAGCGGGTGGCATGGCCCAGCGCATCGCGGGTTGCCTCCAGCCGCCCCAGTGCATCGTATTGGTATTCGCTGGTGTGGCCGGAGCAATCCGTGTAGCTGGTCAGCCAGCCCTGGCGGTTGTACTGGAAATGTTTGCTGCCGCCCCTGGCGTCGATCAGTTCCACGAGCTGGCCGCGCTGGTCGTAGCGGTAGCGCGTGACATGGCCCAAGGCATCCGTGATGCTGACGGGGCGGTCAGCCGCATCGTAGTCGCGCAAGGTGGTGTTGCCCAGCGCATCCGTGAAGGCGACGGGCTGGTTCTGGCTATCGTATGCGACGCTGCTGCTGTGTCCCTTGGCATCGGTGCTGCGTCAGGTTGCCGGCCGCATCGTAGGCATAGCGCGTGGCGGCGCCGTTGGCATCGATATCGGCCAGCAGCATGCCATCGCGGTCCCATACGCGCCGGCCCAGCGAGGCGGCCTTGCCGTTGATCACGCGGCGCACTTCGGTGACCAGCCAGTTGGCGTCAAATGTGTATTCGAGGACGCCGCCGTTTTCCATGACGCGGCTGGTGTCGTTGTCCACGTAATCGATGCGCGTGTGCTCGCTGCCATCGCACGCCCGGGTAGCGGTGCCACGCGCCTGGTAGCTGTTGGCCACGGTGATTGGATAGTGCTGCGCCAGTTCCTGCTGGCTCAACGGTGATCCGCTCCAGCGGGCGCGCAGGGCGTCCAGGCTGATCCATTCCAGTTCGTAGCTAAAACCCGTGTAGCTGCTGCATGAGGTGAGGAGCTGGTGACGATAGGTGTAGTGGCGCGTGTTGCCCAGCGCATTCGACTGGCTGACCAGGTTGTAGCGGGGCGCGAACGGCGGCTGCGTTTCGTTTGTTTCGGCCGCGTATTGGTAGCGGACGTGGCAGAGTCGGCTGCCGTCCGCCAGCACTTCGTCAACCCGGCCGATGCTGAAGGACTGTTCTGCCTCCGCGCGCATGGCTTCGAGCACGCTGCCATCGTCGCTGCGCAGGCGCAACAGCACTTCGCCCGGCCTGGCATCGATCAAGCGCTCGATGCTGACGCCGCGTCCATCGCGCGCTTCGCTACGCACGAGTGCAAAGCGCCGCATGGCGACGGGCGCGGACGGGGCCAACATGGCGTTGACGCCGTCGTAGCCGTGCGGCAGCCAGCCGCCCTCAGCGCGCGCGTAGCGGTCGCTGCTGCCGTCGCGCCACAGCAAAGTGAAGGTGTCGGCGCCGTCGCGCGTGAGCGTAAAACCTTCCTTGCGGTTGTCGTGCTGCTGGCCCGGTTCCAGGCCAGGCAGGCGCAGGGCGCGGCCGCTGTCGTCGTGGTAGACGATGCCGGCATCGCATAGCGACAGGCTGGTGGTTTAGGGCGTGGACCAGCGGGCGCCCAGCAAGCCCCAGTCTTCGCATTCGGCGCCGGAGCGGTAGCAGCGCGTCCAGGCGATGGGGATGCTGCGTTCGAGCGCGAAATCCGTCTGGTACAGGATTTCCTGGCCCGTGCCGAAATGCACGGGCTTGCGGCCCTTGACGGGTTTTTTCGCGGGGCCGCTATCCTTGGGGCAGCAGTCGGACGGTGCTTCCGATTTCGGCTCTTTCTTGCCGCGGCTCTTGCCGTCGTCGCCGCCGTTTTTCGGGGGTGGTTTGTCGAGTTTTGGGGGCAGCTGGTCCGGTTTTTTGCCGACCAGCTTTTCCTTGACCTTGTTGATGGTTGGCGCCGTTTTCTTGCCGAGGAACTTGCTCAGTATTTTCCCGCCAGGAACCTTGCTGAAGGCCGCCGCTTGCAATAAGTTGCCTACGATATTCATGCCGATGTCGGCGGCAGTGTTGAGCAAATCAGGTGTCTTGCCTGTCAAGATGTAGTCGGCCGCCTGGTCGAGCACCGTGGCCGATGCTTCCATTGCCGTGCCTGTTGCAACGGTCGCCGTGCCGGCCACAGCGCCCGTTGCCGCCCCCGCTTCCATCGCGGCGGCAACGGGGGCGCCGACTCCCGTTGCCGCAACGCCCACCCCGGCGACTCCCAGCACAGCGCTGCCTGTCAAGACGGTGCCGCCCGCGTCCACCAGATCTTCGGCGGCGCCATGCATTTTCTTCGACCCATGATCCTTGTAATCCTGTGCCGCTTCCCGTATCGCCGCCTTCAGTTCCTTGAGCAAGGGCTTGGCCGCTTCTCCGCCCCGTTCATAAATCTTGCCCACGGTATTGCGTGAATTCATCCATACTTCGCGCCCCATCTGCACCAGGCTGGCGCCGTTGGCGCGGTGGATGCTGCTGGCGACCTTGGTGTCGACCTGCTTGCCGACGGTGCCGCTCTTGACGCCGCCCGCCTTGCCGGCCGCGTCGCCTTTGACGGTGGGAATGATGCTGCGCTGGTGCAGGATGACGGGCTCGCTGTGTGATTTGACGTTGGGCGAGGCATTCTGCGCTTCCGCAAATTCGCCGGTGATGCTGTAGGGAATAGGGGGCGTGCTGGAGCCGACGGGCGTCTTGCAAATGTCGGGGCTGAGGCTGACGCAATAGAAACGCGCCGATTTGGTGACGGTTTCATTCGTCATGGTTTCTTGCCTTGCCCGGCGGCTTCGCTGAGCGCTTCCTGCGCCTGTTCCAGCAGTTCGATGCGGGCGATTTGCGCCGGTTCCATCAGGTGCAGCAGGCGCGACGCGACCTGGCCCGCGTCGGCCGGCACGATGGCGCGCCACACCAGTTCCACAGTGGCCGTCTCGGGATCGAGCAGCACCGTATCGATGGCCAGGCGCCAGACGAGCAACTGGTCGTTCTTGTCCGCCAGCAGCAGGCACAGCACTTGTCGCGGCAGGGCGAAGCGCAGCACGGTGTTGCCGCGCGGGTCGATGCGGGCCGACGGGTGGTCGTGGCGACACAGATTGGTCAAGGTGAATTGTTCCAGTCCCGCCAGGTACGGGCATTGCTGGTCGGGTGGCGTGCTGTTCCAGTACGCGAAATCGAAGTCTTCCGGCAGGGCCGGGATCTCGTCGGCATCCCATTTATCCTTGACGACGATGCTGCCGGCCAGCGCGCGGCGCGGCAGCCAGCCACGGCCGACAGCGGCCAGCCCCGCCGGCGCGGGAAGTTCCTTGCCGCCCGCGCCTTGCCAGAACTGGTCGGCCGTGCATGGCTGCGACGGCTGCGCAATGCGGGGCGCGGGCACCTCATTGATGTGTTGCGCATCCAGGTACCAGTGGCGCGCAAAACCGCGTCCCAAGGGATTGGCCTGGCAAGAGTCGTGCGCCGCCGCGTTGCAGTCATCGGCCTCGATGCGGCATTGCCCGCCATATGCGTGGGCATAGTGCAGCGGCAATTGCAGGAACGCTTCCGGCGCCGACAACTGCCAGGGGTTGGGCCGCAGCAGGCCCACGGTGGCGATGCGGGCACAGCCTTGCGCCAGGTGCGTGAGGACGGCTTTCTTGCGGAAGGCGCGCTCGCCACTCACTTGCAGGGTCTTGTCGATCAGGGTCTTCTTTTCCGATCGCACCTTCAGGTTGACGAGAAATTGCGGCATCACCTGCCCGCGCGGCGCGTGCGCCACGCCATTGACGATCACGTCGCAGCGCGGTTTGTAGGGCGCGAAGTCACTCTCCTGTAGCGTGCCCGCCTGCGTGTCGCCGTCCAGGTACCGGTCTTCCGTGGCCAGCGGAGATTGCCGTGCCATGGGCAGCAGGCTGGCCAGGCCGTCCGCGCCGCAGGGGCCGAGCGTGTAGCCCATGCGCGCCACCACCACATGAAAGGCCTGGCCAAACTGGTCGACCATGTCGAACTGGCTGGCCGCGTGCGGCGTGCGGTTGTCGAACAGCAGGTTGGGGATGTTGAAATGGGCTGAGCCGGCGTCGTTCATCGTCAGCCCGGATTGTTGTCGATGTCGTCGCCATGGATCTGCACCTTCGACCTGCCGCGGATGATGATTTCATCGGCAACCAGTTCGATGCGTCCCGGCGTGATGGTGATGCTGGACGTGCCTACCGTCATCGTGTGCGAATCGGTGGCCGTGAGCGTGCTGTCGGCGCCGACGATGACGCTTTTCGTCAGTCCGACTTGCTCGGCCTGCGCCAGCACCACGGTGGTGTTCATGGCGCCGATGACGGTGGTCTGATAGGCGGCGCCGATGGTCAGCACCTTGGCCAGGCCGATCGTTTCGTCCTTGGCCAGTGTCACCCGTTCCGAACGGTGGCCGTCGATCTGCACCTGCTCGTTGCCGCCCACGTGTTCGCGGCGGTTGTCGCCGATGTCGATGTGTTCGTCATGGTCGACGCGCTCGCAGCGGTTGTTGTGCACGGTGATGTCTTCATCGTGATCCACCGTTTCCGTGCGGTCTCGCTTGACGTGCACGATTTCATCGCGGTCGATGGTTTTGCGCCGGTCGTTGCCGACCCAGTGCGATTCGTCATGCTCGACTTCGATGCGCTGGTCTTTTTCTGCATGCAGCCACAGCTCTTCCGCGTCCTTTCGGTCTTCGAAGCGCAAGGCGTTGGCGTGTGCGGCGGAACCTTTTTTTGAGGAGCGGCTCAGCATCCCGCTCTGCGTCTTGTTGGCCGGTAAATCCCACGGCGGCATATTGCGCGCGTTTTGTAGACGCAGCCGATGATGAGGGGCAAGGCGACGTTGCCGTCGAGAAATTGGACGGCCACTTCCATGCCCACCCGGGGCAGGCTGATGTGGCCGAAATTCGGGCCGGCCCAATTCGATATCACACGTATCCACGGCGAACTCCTGTCGTCGAAGGTGCCCAGGCGGTCCCAGTGGAATTGCACTTTCACTCGTCCATAACCGTCCGTGTGAATTTCCTCGCCGGGCGGCCCGACGACGGTGGCCGTCTGCACGCCATAGATCTTCGGTTCGCGGCTATGAAAATTGCGTCCCGGACGCCAGGGGATGGCGCGGGAGATGCAGGTAAACGTGTTGCTGTAGTGCGAGGTGGCGCCGTGTCCTTGCTGGTAGTTGTTGCTGGCGTAGTGGTGCACGGACAGGATCAGGTATTCGCCGGCGGCGTTGTCGAAATGTCCGCCCAGGGTGAACCAGCGCCCTGGTTGCGCCGTGCGGTCATTGCCTTGCGCTTCGAACAGCTGCCCCTGAGCGTCGCGTTCTTCCATGCGGCGCTGGGCCAGCGCTTCGCCATCGTCGATGTTCTTGAAACCGTAGCTGCCCGTGTTTTCATAAATTTCCAGCGAGGGTACGGCTCCCTGTTTGTTCAAGGAATCGCGGCTGGCGCGGGCGCTGCGTGGATTTTTAAAGTTGAAGCTGGCCACCGTCATCTGGCTTGGCGCCATGCGCCGCACCATGCTCCACTGGTGCACGCCATCGTCTTCCCGGGAGCCGGCCTGGTGCTGGAAGGGGATTTCGCTCAGATCGCCATCGATGGGCTTGCCGGTGGTGCTGTCGTCGGACAGCCACAAGGTGTGGCCGTCAAGGCGGTGTTCGTAGCGGTAGTGCCAGCCCAGTTGCTCCCAGTGGCGGTGCAGCAGGTTGTGGTCACTCTCGTTGTGCTGGCACGTGTAGGTGATGGCGGGATCGGCTCCGCTGGCGGCCAGCTTGTAGTCGCGCATCAGGTAATCATCGAAGACCTTGTCCGTCAGCGCCGCCACCGTCAAGCCGTGGAAGGCGACATTGTTTTGCCGCAAGTGCAGGTGCGACAGCCACGGTTCCAGCACCATTTCATAGAACGCGAAACCGCCATCCGTGCGCAGGAAGCGGAACTCGAAGACATAGCCATTGAAGTAGCGCAAGGTGCCGTCTTCGCGCACCAGTTCGATGCTCACCATCTTGCCCATCACGTTGTCGAGGGCGATGCTGGCATCGTCGGACAGCATTTCCACCACATAGGAAAAGTCGCGCGACAGGCTTTCGCTGGCGGACAGGCTGTTGGCGAGGAAGCGGATGCCGGCGGGGCCGTCGCCATGCGGAAAGCGCAGGCGCAGCAGGCGCTGACCCTGCATGTCGCCCGTCAATGCCGCCCATGCCGTCGTCGTATCGGGGAACTCGCTCATCGCGCATCGCTTCACGGTAGGGATCGTTGGCCGACTGTAGCAATAGCGAACACAAGCGTTTTGCGCAGCCGCAAGGATCAATCGTTGAATGAGGGCATCAAGTGCATTTCGTAATGTTTGTCATCGCGGTGGCGCGGCGTTGCAGCATCGCCAAGGAAACTGTTGCAGCCGAGGCCGCCTTGTGGCGCTGCCGTCAACGTCGTCCCTTGCACATCGCTGGCGCGCAGCACCAGCACGATGTCGTAGCGCACGAGCGGCTGGCCGAACAGCATCAGCATGTGCCGCAGCGCCTGGCTGCCAGCGGCGCGCGGCAGGAAGCTGGCGTGCTGCTTGGCAGTGAGCGGACCGAGGCGCAGGCGCACGGCCAGGTCGGGGCGGCGGCAGCGCTCGCCGACGGTGGCGCGCTGGCCCAGCACGGCATTGGCCATGCCCAGCGCCGTCTGTTCGCGCGGCGCCAGCACGTCCATGGCTCCCGTCGCCTCGTCGATATGGCAGGGCACGCCGAAGTGGTCGGCAAGGATGCGCGCCATGACGATGGACGAGAGGTTGCGCTGCTGCAGCAAGCCGCTGTACAGGCCGGCGGCGGCCTCGTCCTGGCCCTGGCCCGGCTGGCATGCGGCCAGAGCCAGCAGGCGCGACAGGAAGTCCCCGCTGTGGCCGGCTTGCTCGACGCGGTATTTTTGCCAGGCCTGATAAAACAGGGCCACGGCGCGGCTGGAAAACAGGTCGAGAAAGGCGCGCGGGCCGGTGTCGCGTGCGCTGTGCTGGTGCGCGGCGATGCGCTCCGAATAGTGGCTGGGCAAGCTGCCCTGGCAACCCAGCAGACCCATGAAGGTGGGCGTGAGGTGGATGTGCTGGCCGTGGCCGGACAGCAGCGCCAGCCGCAGGGCATCGGCATCCTCGATGCCGCCGGTCGCGAGTGCTTCGACCTGGCTGGCGGGAAAGCGCAGCGAGACGCTATTGTCGAAGCGTATGTGCTTTGCCAACGCCGTGTGCTCGTCGATGCCGTGTTCGGCCAGCCACGCCAGCAGCAGGCGCAGCGCCTGGAAGCACTCGAAGCGCTGCGGCGCGTCGAGCAATTGCTGGATCACGCTGGGGTGGCGTCGGCGCTGCGTTCCGGGCATCGCAGGAGTTCCTCGCCGCTGCGGTGCGACAGCAGCGTCAGTTGGCTAAAACAGTTGAGTTGGCTGTTCAGGGCGAAATAGCGCTGCAGCACCTGGGCGAAAATATGGATGCTGCAGCCGACGAAGGCTTGTTCGTCAATGCCCAGTCGGATGGCGATGCCGGGCATCAGGGTGGGAAACGGCACGGTGGGCATCCACGCGCGCGTGCTGCCGTGTTCGAGCGTGACGATGCCGTGGATCAGGCGCTGCGTGGTGGGCGAGCGGGGCAGGTCGTACAGGCTGAGCATTTTCTGGAATTCGGCCAGGCCCGCTTGCGTCAGGCTGGAGTAATTGAGCGACAGGTGCGCAATCAGGCGCCAGTGCGTGTCCGCCAGGAAACTCAGGCTGGGCGTGGGCTTGCGCAGGAAGCGCGCGGGGATGCCGTCGGGCACGTCTTCGGCCAGCAGGTCGCCACGGGGCAAGCCGTAATGCAACTGCGTGGGCAAGTCGCGGTTGCTGCACAGCAGCTGCGTCGAGACGGTGGCGCAGGCCGCGCTGCCTGGTGAAAACTGCGGGTCGATCAGGCTCAGCCGCATTTCATGGCCGGGGCTGATGGCCGCCACGGCTTCGTCGCGGCGCGCCAGCCAGTATTGACCATGCTCCTGGCCCTGTTCTACCTGAGAACCCTGCAGCGAGGCATACAGCGGCAAGAAAGTGCTGAGGCGCTCGCCGGCCTGGTCCTTGCGCACCACGGTGACGCTCTCGATGTTGTGGATGTCGTAGGCAAACGCATGCGTGGCATCGGCCACCAGCGCGTAGTCGGGCTCGGTATGCGTGAGACGGATCGGCACGCCGGACTTGGCGAACAGGTTGACGACGGGCGTGCAGCCGAGCAAGAGATTATCGGGGCTGACGCCGGACAAGAGCCGCGCCTCGTGGCTGTCGCTGCGCACGCCCATGAGCGGCAGGTGCAAGGTGAACTGGCGGCACTGTTTTGGCAGCAGGGCGGCCAGCAGGGACCACGCGATATCGATGAAATGGAATTTTTCCGGAAACGCAAAGTACTCGGTCAGCAGGCGCAGGGCCGGGTGCGAGCGGGCGGAAATGGGGATCAGCGCCTCGTCCTCCACATAGCCGGCCGGCGCCAGCACGGTGCCGTCGACGGCCAGCCACGGGCCGTGTTCGTCCAGCGCCACGTACGCTCCCGCGCCGTGCAGGAACAGGGCGTCAAGCAGGGCCGCGCGCACCGACGGTTCGCCATCGGCAAACATGCGCAGGCTGGCAAAGCCGGACTGGTCCAGGTGGTACTGCTCGCTGCTGCTGGTGAACTGCATGCTGAGCAAGGCGCTGGCGCCGGCGGGCAGGCGCAGGCCGGGCGGCGCGTCGATGAGCGGCGAGAAATGCAGACGCGTAATGGCCAGCGGCGCCAGGGTCACGTCGTACGCGCTGGTGAACTTGCAGGCCACGCCCTGCACCGGATGCGAGCGCAGCACCGTGCCGCGCGCAATGTGCACAGGCTGGGCCAGCTGGCCGCCGCTCGGCGCTTCATCGGCGGCGATGCGCACGATGGAGCACGAGGGAAAGGGCCGCAGGTAGTGCGGGTACAGGGTTTCCAGCAAGGAGTTGGTAAATTGCGGATAGGCGTCGTCGAGGCGTTTTGACACGCGCGCCGTGAGCAGGGCAACAGACTGGATCAGGCGCTCGACGTGCGGGTCTTCGCACGTCTCGCCGGCGATTAGCAGGCGCCCGGCCGCCTTCGGATAGCGGCTGGAAAATTCGCGCGTGTACTGGCGGAACAGGCCCAGCTCACGCTCGTAATACGGCAGTAGTTGTTCCACGGTCGCGCTCTCCGCCAGCAGGAAAGCTTCATGCTGGCATCAGGCGCGAAGGTGGGTGTTGATGCGTAACAATGAATTTTAGAAATGGTACTCCGCGCGTATCATCGGCGTCTTCGCCGTTTGCCCCACGTTGCCCGTGGTGGCAGGCGAGTTGCCGAACTTGTTCTTCCAGTACTGGTATTCCAGGCCCACGCGGAAAGTGTTTTTTGGGCTGCCCAGGGCCGCCCCCACGTCGAACATCACTTGCATGTCGATATTCGTTTCCACGGCCGTCTTGCGGCCCACTTCATCATTGCCTTTTGAATCGATGAGGTTAAAGAAACCTTCGAACGAGAATAGCGGCGACAGGGGGATGCCCCAGGCGCCCGTCAGCATGGCGTGCGTCTTATACGTGTAGCGGCCCGTCACTTGCGAGATGGGCGGGAAGGCGCCGCTGGGAGCGTTGCTTTCGCGCAGCAACAGCAGGCTGGTGTTGAAGAAGCCGGGCACGTCCCACATCAGTGTCGGGCCGGCCACCAGCATGCGCTTGCGCGAGTTGTAGCCGACGTCATTTTTCGTGTTGACGTCGAAACCCAGGGTGACGCCGACGCCGCGCACGGGGCCGAACTTGATGTCGCTGCCGCGCACCTTGCCGATGTCGATGGTGTTGCGGTACACCAGGTACGCTTCCTGCGCGCCGGACGTCTTGCCCAGCGCGCCAGGGTCCTTGCTGTCGGAGATCAGGAAATCCAGGTTGACGAAGTTGCTGCCGTATTTGTAGCCGCTGGCGTGCGTGATGGCGAAGATGTTTTTCTTGATGTCGTCGGGATTGAACGGCTCGCGGTAGTCATTGCCGGCGCGCCAGCTCAGCGCGGTATCGCTCCATTCGGCAGCCTGGGCGGTTGCGCCCACGCCGAGGGTGGTAGTGAGGCAGAGCAACAGACACGGTATGGTTTTTGGCACTTTCGGCTCCTGATGGCGGTGTTGGGAAACGTGAAATGAAATAGCAGGGGGCGTAACCCGCACGATGCGCTGCGATGAGGCAACTTGCGCGCCGTTCAATCCATGATGCGAGAAGCGCCGCGTTGGGCGATATGTTTTATCTGCATACTTACTATCAGTTCTTGCATATAATCATCGCACCTTCTCGCCCTTGCGGGGCAAGGCGGCCGCTGTAAAGCTGATAATTTTTTTCAAAATTGTATACAGGTGTTGTTTTTTTGCGGAAATAGAAATGCGCGCCGCCACGCCATCCCCCAAGCGCTGCGGATGCCGATACGATAGAGACAAGAGCTTGAATTTCTCCACCGGCGCCAACGCCGGCGACCCTGCAGCGAGGCACGAAAGAAACAATGACGGCACGCCTGGAATTACTCGATATCAGCAAGCGCTATCCGGCCGTGGTGGCCAATGACGGCATCTGTCTCACCGTCGCGCCCGGACAAATCCACGCCGTGCTCGGTGAAAACGGCGCCGGCAAATCGACCTTGATGAAAATCATCTACGGCGCCGTGCAACCCGACGGCGGCCGCATCCGGTGGAATGGCCGCGAAGTCGAGATCGCCAACCCGTCGGCCGCGCGGGCGCTGGGCATTGCCATGGTGTTCCAGCACTTTTCCCTGTTCGACACCTTGACCGTGACGGAAAACATCGCCCTCGGTTTGCCCGCCGGCACCAACATGGCGGAGCTGGCGCAGCGCATCGAAGCGACGGCGCGCCAGTACGGCCTGGACCTGGAACCGCAGCGCCACGTGCACACGCTTTCCGTCGGTGAATGCCAGCGCGTGGAAATCGTGCGCGCCTTGCTGGCCAAGCCGCAACTGCTGATTCTCGATGAACCGACGTCCGTGCTGACGCCGGGTGCCGTGGAGAAACTGTTTACCACCTTGCGCCAGCTGGCGGCCGAAGGCTGCAGTATCCTGTACATCAGCCACAAGCTCGACGAAATCCGCGCCCTGTGCCATACGTGCACGGTGGTGCGCGCCGGCAAGAATGCGGGCGTGTGCGACCCCTCGCAAGAGTCGGCGGCCAGCCTGTCGCGCATGATGATCGGCGCCGAGCCGCCTGCCGTCACGCGCGTGGCGCGCACGCCCGGTGCGGCCATGCTGAGCGTCAAGAATTTGAACTTGCCGAAGAGCCACCCGTTCGCCACGCAATTGATCGATATCAATTTCGACGTGCGCGCTGGCGAGATCGTCGGCATCGCGGGCGTGTCCGGCAATGGCCAGCAGGAATTGCTGGCCGCCCTGTCGGGCGAGGACATGCGCGCGACCCCCGCCAGCATCGTGCTCAATGGCACGCCGGCGGGACGCTTGCCGCCAGGCCGCCGCCGCGCCCTGGGCTTCGGCTTCGTGCCGGAAGAAAGGCTGGGACGCGGCGCCGTGCCCGACATGGGGCTGGCCGACAACGTGCTGCTCAGTTTGCAGACACCGGCCACCATCCGCCACGGCTTCGTGCGGCATAACGTCATCGCGCAGCGGGCGGCCGCCATCATCGCCCGCTTCCAGGTGAAGGCGGGCGGGCCGCAGGCGCTGGCGCGCAGCCTCTCGGGCGGCAACTTGCAGAAATACATAGTCGGACGCGAAGTCATGCGCGAGCCCAGCGTGCTGGTGGTGGCGCAGCCGACCTGGGGCGTGGACGTGGGCGCGGCCGCGCAAATCCGCGCGGAATTGCTGGCGCTGCGCGACGCCGGTTGCGCGCTGCTGGTCGTGTCGGAAGAGCTCGATGAATTGTTCGACATCAGCGACCGCTTGCTGGTGATGGCGAAGGGAAAAATCTCGCCGTCCCTGGACGTGGGCGAGGCCAGCGTAGATCTCGTTGGGCAATGGATGAGCGGCCTGTGGCCGCAGGAGGCTGCCTATGGCTAAGTTTGCCTTGCGCCTGGAAGCCCGGCCGACTCCGTCGCGGCTGATGTCGTGGCTGTCGCCCGTGCTGGCCGTGCTGCTGACCGTGCTGTGCGGCGCTTTGCTGTTTATTGCGCTGGGACACGATCCGCTGGCGGGACTGGCCGTCTTCTTTGTCGAACCCTTGCGCGACGCGCACGGCTGGTCCGAGCTGGGCCTCAAGGTGGCACCGCTGCTGTTGATCGCCGTGGGCCTGGCCATCTGCTTTCGCGCCAACATCTATAACATCGGCGCGGAAGGGCAGCTGACCCTGGGCGCCATCTGCGGCGGCGCGGCCGCCCTGTACCTCGATGATGGCGTCGGTGGCGCGGCCATCATCGGCGTGTCCCTGCTGGCCGGCATGGCGGGCGGCATGGCGTGGGCGGGACTGGTGGCGTGGCTGCGCGACCGCTACAACGCCAGCGAAATCCTCGTCTCGCTGATGCTCGTCTACATCGCCCAATTGCTGCTCAGCTATCTCGTGTATGGCGTGCTGCGCGATCCGGAAGGGTTTAACTTTCCCCAGTCGAAACTGCTGTCGGACGGCTTGCTGTTGCCGATGGTGATCAGCGATACGCGCTTGCACGTGGGCATCGTGTTTGCTTTGCTGGCCTCGCTGGGCGGCTGGCTGTACTTATCCAGAAGCATTGCCGGTTTCCGCCTGCGCGTGGGCGGTATGGCGCCCGCCGCCGCCCGCTATGCGGGCTTTTCCTCGCGCAAGACTCTATGGTCGTCGCTGCTGATTTGCGGCGCCCTGTCCGGCCTGGCGGGCGCATGCGAAGTGCTGGGGCCGATGGGGCAGCTGACGCCCACGGTCTCGCCCGGCTACGGCTTTGCCGCCATCATCGTCGCCTTCGTCGGGCGCTTGCATCCCGTGGGCGTGATTTTTTCCAGCTTCGTCATGGCCCTGTTTTATATCGGAGGTGAACTGGCGCAGTCGCGCCTTGGCCTGCCCAGCGCCATCACGGGCGTATTCCAGGGCATCTTGCTGTTTGCCTTGCTCGCTTGCGACGTGCTGATCCAATACAAACTGCGCTGGAGGAAACATGGATAACCTGCTGCTCACCATCGCGCCCTTGATCGCCGCCAGCATCAATGCGGGCACGCCGCTGATGCTGGCCGCCCTCGGTTTATTGGTGAATGAAAAGGCGGGCGTGGTCAACCTGGGCGCGGAAGGCATGATGCTGGTGTCGGCCATCACGGGCTTTGCCGTGGCCGTCAACACGGGCAGTGCTACCCTGGGCTTTCTGGCGGGGGCGGGCGCCAGCATGGTGCTGTCCGGTTTCTTTGCCTGGCTGACCGTGTGGCTGGGCACGAACCAGTACGCGACGGGCCTGGCTTTATCTCTGTTCGGCGCCGGTGCCTCGACGTATATCGGCTTGAAGTATGTGGGCAACAGCTTGCAGAATGGCCGCTTCGGCATCCCTTTGCTGGAAGATATTCCCGTGCTGGGGCCGGCCCTGTTCCGCCAGCATCCGATGGTGTACTTGTCCTTGCTGCTGTGCCTGGCCATCGCCTGGTTTCTGTACCGCACGCGGGCGGGACTCGTGCTACGCGCCGTGGGCGAATCGCCCGCATCCGCGCATGCGCTCGGCTATCCCGTGCGCCCCATCCGCCTGGCGGCCGTGCTGTTCGGCGGCGCCTGCTGCGGCCTGGCCGGTGCGTTTTTATCGCTCGTGTACACGCCCCTGTGGGTCGAGGGCATGGTGGCGGGACGTGGATGGATCGCGCTGGCGTTGACGACGTTTGCCACCTGGCGCCCCGCGCGCGTGGTGGGTGGCGCCTACCTGTTTGGCGGCATCACCATTTTGACGTTTCACGCGCAGGCGCTGGGCGTACCCATCGCGTCGCAACTGCTGTCGATGCTGCCGTATGTGGCGGCCATCGTCGTGCTGGTGCTGATCTCCAGCAATGCCAATTACATCAAGCTCAACATGCCCGCTTCGTTGGGGAAAAATTTCAATCCCGGAAATTAATCACTCACCACAAGGAAAACCATGTCCAAGAAACTGTTGTGCGCCGCCGTTTGCAGTGCGGCGCTGATGCCCGCCATGCCCGTCATGGCCGCCGCTCCCGCCACTGCGCCGCTGAATGTCGGCTTTGTTTACATCAGCCCTATCGGCGACGCGGGCTGGACCACGCAGCATGATCTGGCCCGCAAGGAAATGGAAAAGGCGCTGGGCAACAAGATCACCACCAAGTATGTGGAAAACGTGCCGGAAAGCGCCGATGCGGAAAGGGTGATCCGTGACCTGGCGCAAACGGGCAGCAAGCTGGTCATCACGACCTCGTTCGGCTACATGAATCCCACCTTGAAAGTGGCGAAACAATTTCCTAATGTGAAGTTCATTCATTTGACGGGATACAAGACGGCCGTCAACGTGGCCAATACCAACGCGCGTTTCTACGAGGGCCGCTACCTGGCCGGCGTGTTGGCAGGCAAGATGAGCAAGACGCATGTGGCCGGTTATGTGGCGGCGTTTCCCATCCCGGAAGTGTTGCAGGGCGTTAACGCCTTCACGCGCGGCATGCGCAGCGTCGACCCCAAGGCGGAAGTGAAAGTGGTGTGGGTGAATAGCTGGTTCGATCCGGGCAAGGAGCGCGACGCGGCCATTACCCTGATCGGCCAGGGCGCCGACGTGGTCACCCACCACACGGACTCGACCGCAGTGGTGCAGGCGGCCGAAGAGAAGGGCAAGTATGCGATCGCCTACCACTCGGACATGAAAAAGTACGGTCCGAAGGCGCAGCTGGCCGCCGTCACCCACCATTGGGGCGACTACTATACGAAGCAGGCGCAGGCCGTGCTGGACGGCACGTGGAAAACCAGCAGCACCTGGGGCGGCATCAAGGATGGCATGGTCAAGCTGGAAGGCATCAACGCCGCCGTGCCGGCCGACGTGAAACAGTTTGTATTGGCGCGCGAGAAAGACTTGGTTGCTGGCAAGCTCAATCCTTTCAGCGCGCCGATCAAGGATAACGACGGCAAGGTGCGCCTGGACAAAGGCGTGCTGGACGATGCGGCGCTGACGAAGATGGATTATTTTGTCGAAGGCGTGGCAGGGAAAGTTTCCGGAAAGTAATAGGTTTGAGTTTGAACTTGCTGTAATATTGCCGGAAACGGGAGCCAGGCCGGGGATACATGCGCATTCCCGGCCCATCCACACAGCAGAGCCTGAACAGGCCCGTACCGGAGATTGACCCATGGATAGACTGGAAGTATTCAAGATTATCGCGCTGCAAGCGAGCAAGGGCGAGCTGACGTTCCCCGCCAACGTCAAGGCCACCTTGAAGCTGCAGGAAGCGCTGGACGACCCCGATTGCCATATCGAAGCGGCCGCCCGCATGGTCATGGCCGAGCCGCTGCTGTCGGCCCGGGTGGTGGCCTTGGCCAACTCGGCCGCCTACAACCGTTCCGGCAATGAAATCGCCAATGTGCGCGCGGCTGTCTCGCGCCTGGGTTTTGCCACATTAAAGTCGATGGTGGCGTCCGTCATCGTGCGCCAGCTGGGCAGCCAGATTACGGATCCGCAATTGCGCGCCAAGGCGGCCAGGCTGTGGGAACACACGGCCCACGTGGCCGCGCTGAGCCAGGTGATCGCGCGGAAAGTCACGCACGTGGATGTGGAAACGGCCATGTTTGCCGCCATCGTGCACGAAGTGGGCGGCTTTTATCTGCTGTCGCGCGCCGAGGAGTATCCGGGTTTGCTGGACGACAATACCGAAGACTGGATCGAATACGGCGAAAAGCTGATCGGCCGCGGCGTGCTGCGCCAGCTGCAAGTGCCGGACATGGTCTTGCAAGCCGTGGAAGGCATGTGGCATGGCGGCAGCCCGTTCCCGCCCCGCACCCTGGGCGCGACCCTGGTGCTGGCCAACGATCTGTCGCCCGTCGGTTCGCCCCTGCACCCGCCGGAAAGCGCCGCGCGGCGCCAGGCGGCGGCGAAGATCGACTTCGGCATCGGCGGCAGCACCTTGCACACCATCCTCGAGGAATCGGCCGAAGAGATCGAATCCCTGGCGGCCGCACTGCTGGTCTGAACGTTCTCCCTGCCAAATCCCCGCCCTTGCCGCGGGGATTTTTTTCGTCCGCATTTTGATCCATCTTTCCCCATGGCATACAATCGCCGGCTCGGCCATCCGCCGGACCGCTTTCCTCCTCTTACCCAAAGGATCTTATGCAGAAGCTGTTTTCTTCCCTGGCCGTCACGGCGCTCGCTTCCAGCCTGACGCTGGCGTTTTCCGCCCACGCCACGACCGGCATGCCCGTGGTGCAGGAAGCGCCCTTGCGCGCCCACCTGGCCTTCCTGTCCAACGATTTGCTGGAAGGCCGCGGCACGGGCCAACGGGGGGCTGACCTGACGGTGGCCTACCTGGAAACCCAGGCGCAGATGGCCGGCTTGAAACCCGTGCGCGGCAACAGCTACCGCCAGAGCGTGCAGATCGCCGGCGTGAAATCCTTGCCAGCCGAGAGCAGCCTGCAGGCCGTGGCGGGCGGCAAGCCCGTACCGCTGGCGTTCGGCCCGGACTGGGTCTGGGCCACGGGCGACTCCGTTGTCGCGCACACCTTCGATGCGCCACTGGTATTTGTCGGCTACGGCATCACGGCCCCGGAAGAAGGCTGGAACGATTTCAAGGGTGTCGATGTCAAAAACAAGATCGTCGTCATGATGGTCAACGACCCGCAGCCGACTGCTGCCGAACCAAACCGTTTCGCTGGCAAGGCGCTGACTTATTACGGCCGCTGGACCTACAAATTCGAGGAAGCCAAACGCCAGGGCGCGGCTGGCGTGTTGCTGATCCACACGAAACCGTCCGCATCGTACGACTGGAGCGTGGTGCAGAACAGCTGGAGCGGCAGCGAGCGCTTTCAATTGGCTGACCGCACTGCCGGCACGCCGCTGCAGGGCTGGATCGCGGAAGACGCGGCGCGCCGCCTGTTCGCTGCGGGTGGGCAGGACCTGGACGCCTTGCGCGCGCAAGCGGAAAGCAAGGACTTCAAGGCCGTTGCATTGAACGCCAAGCTGAGCGGCGAAATGAAATCGGCCGTGCGCAAGGTTGAACAGTTCAATATCGCCGGCATGGTGCCGGGCACCGACCCGACACTGAAAGAGGAAGCCGTCATCTACAGCGGCCACTGGGACCACCTGGGCAAGCAAGGGGATAGTGGCGATACAATCTACAACGGCGCCGTCGACAATGCTTCCGGCACGGCTGGCTTGCTGGCCATGGCGCAGGAAGCCGTGAAAAAACCGGCGAAGCGCACGCAGATCTTCCTGTGGTTAGCGGCCGAGGAACAAGGCTTGCTGGGCAGCGCCGCGTATGCGGCCGACCCGCTGTGGCCCCTGAACAAGACGGCTGCCGCGCTGAACCTCGATAGCTTGAACTTTGTCGGTGCCACGCACGACATCGGCGCGCAGGGCAGCGAGCGCACGGAGCTGGGCGCCATGGCAGCCACGGTGGCCAAAGCCATGGGCATGCATATCGCGCAGGCGCGTCCCGACCTGGCGGGCGGCTATTTCCGCAGCGACCATTTCAGCTTTGCCAAGGCGGGCGTGCCCGCGTTTTCCATCAATGGCGGACGCGAGTACATCAAGGACGTGGCCGCGTCGAAAGCCAAGGCGGCGGCCTACGGCCCCCGCTACCATCAAGTCACCGATGAGTACGATGCCAGCTGGGATTTGTCCGGCATGACGCAGCAGGCGCAATTTACCCTGAACCTGGGGCAAGCCGTGGCCAACGCGGCGAAGATGCCGGCCTGGAAGGCGGGTGATGCGTTTGGCAAGGCGCGCGAGCAGGCGAAGTAGGGATGAAAAAAAACCGCTCGGCCGAGCGGTTTTTTTTCGCAGTGGTTCAGGTTGAGCTTGCCCGTTCCAGTCTGCGCTGCGTGTGCCGGTACTTGCTCCACACCAGCAGCAGCAACAGCGGCATGGCGCCACCGACCATGCACAGGGCGGGCCAGCCGCCGGCGGCAAAGCTGGCGCTGGCCAGGGCCGAGCCAGCGGAGGCGCCGATGAAGCCGCCCGCGATAAAAACCGTGGTGACCCTTGCCCGCGCATGCGGCGCCAGTTTATAGATGATCGACTGGTGCGTCACTTGCAAGCCCATCACGCCCATGTCCAGCAGGACGATGCCGATCAACAGCAGCACCAGCGAATGGGCGCCAAAGCCGATCAAGGCCCAGCCCGCGATCGAGGCGACGGCCAGCAGCCAGGTGGCCTGGCGCGCATAGCCGCGGTCGGCCATGCGGCCCGCCGTATTCGCTGCAAACGCGCCCGTGGCGCCGGCCAGGCCGAACAGGCCGATCTGCATTTCCGAATAGTGATACGGCGCGCCGCTGAGCAAGAAGGTCAGGCCCGTCCAGAACACGCTGAAGGTGCCCAGGCCCAGGCCCGAGAACAGGGCGCGCTGGCGCAGCAACGGTTCCTGGCGGATGATGTCGGCCAAGGAAGCCAACAGCTTGCCGTATTGCAGCTTGCCGCGTGGCGCTTCGTTTGGCAGGATGCGGCGCAGCATGACGAGCAGGGCCGCGACGACGATGGCGGCCAGCACGTAGACGCTGCGCCAGCCGCCGCTGATCTGCGACACCGTGCCGGACACGGTACGCGCCAGCAAGATACCCAACAACAAGCCCGTCATGACGGTGCCCACCATGCGGCCCCGGCTGTGATCCGGCGCATATGAGGCCACCATGGCCGTGACAACCATTAATGCGCTGGATGTGATCCCCATCAAGACGCTGGCGATGGCAAAGACGATAATATTCTGGCTGGTAGCGGCCAGCAGCAGGGCGCCGATCTTGGCGATCAGCATCCACGTCAGCAACTGGCGGCGGTTCAGCACATCGCTGAGCGGCACCAGAAACACGATGCCCAGCACATAGCCGATCTGCGTGGCCGTGACCAGGTAGCCGGCTTGCGGCACGCTGACGCCAAACGAGGCGGCCAGCATGGAAGTGAGCGGTTGCACATAGTAAAGGCTGGCGACGAGCACGCCGGCGGACAGGGCAAACAGCAGGATGCGGGTCGACGTCAGCAGGGCGCCGGCGTCGATATTGGATGGTGCAGATTTCATGCGATGCAACTTTCTTGGAATGACGCTTTTGGATGAGCATGATAGCGGGGCTGCGCTTTTCTTGCCGGGCAGGGCCGATTTTGCGGCGGGGTGGAAGGAAACCCTGCAGGTAAAAACGCCAGGCAAAAAAATCCCGGCGATCGTTGCCGACGGCCGGGAAAAGGGTATAAGGAGATATACCGAGGGAGGAAGTTAAAACGTGTTCTAAACTTACTGCGCGTCGTTAGTCTCGGCCTGCGATGCTCACTGCCTCGGTGGCCCCGTGCATCCGCACAGTTCCGCGTCTCGTCCACAACTCACTTCCGCTCGCGACAGTTTAGAAAACGTTTTTATGACCGCGTGCCAGCTCCGCATGCACCTGCGCCGTGATTTCATACGAGCGCAGCCGGTGCTGGTGGTCGAAGATCTGCGACGTGATCATCAGTTCGTCGGCGCCCGTTTCGGCAATGAAGGCAGCCATTTTTGCCTTGACGGTGTCCGGCGCACCGATGGCCGTGCAGGACAGGACGGAATCGAGCATGGCGCGTTCCTGCGGACCCAGTTGCTCCAGGTAACCGGGCACGGGCGGCTGCAAACGCGACGGGCGACCCGTGCGCAGGTTGACGAAGGCCTGCTGCATCGACGTGGCGCGCAAGTGCGCTTCCCCATCCGTGTCGGCGGCAAAGACGTTAAAGCCCAGCATCACATACGGTTTCTCCAATTGTTTCGAAGGCTTGAAGTGTTCGCGGTAATAGGCCACGGCTTGCATCATCATTTGCGGCGCGAAGTGCGAGGCAAACGCATACGGCAAACCCAGGTGGGCGGCCAGCTGGGCGCCGAACAGGCTGGATCCGAGTATCCACACGGGCACTTTCGCGCCCTTGCCGGGCACGGCCAGCACGCGCTGGCGCGGCTCGTCGGACATATAGTCGATCAATTCCAGCACGTCTTGCGGGAACTGTTCCGCATCGGACTGCAGGTCACGGCGCAGGGCGCGCGCCGTCGTCTGGTCGGAGCCGGGCGCGCGGCCCAGGCCCAGGTCGATGCGGCCCGGATGCAGCGCTTCCAGGGTGCCGAACTGTTCCGCGATGACGAGCGGCGAGTGGTTCGGCAGCATCACGCCGCCGGCCCCCACACGGATGGTTTTCGTACCGGCCGCCACATGGGCGATGACGACGGCCGTGGCGGCGCTGGCGATGCCCGGCATGCCGTGGTGTTCGGCCAGCCAGTAGCGGTTAAAGCCCCAGCGTTCGCCGTGCTGCGCCAGGTCGAGCGTGTTCTTGAACGACTGGCTGGCATCGCTGCCTTCGGCGATGGGGGCCAGGTCGAGTATGGAAAATGGAATCATGGTAGCGATATCGGGACGTGGTGGAAAATCACAATGGACGATTTGTCTATCCCCTGACGACAACAGGGTCGGCCTTGGAAGCGGCAGGGATGACAGGCTGTGCACATGATAATGCGAATCGGGAATTTGCGTACTGATCGGTAAAAAACTCGTATCGATTGGAAATCGATGCGGGCGATGCTAGAGTTGGCTTCCCTACTTTATGCGTCCCGCCATGTTCAAGAAACCCGTCCTGCTGACCCTGATTGGCCTGCTGCTGCAGCCCTCCGTTCACGCTGCGCCCGTCAACCTGCAGGCGCAGGAGACGGCCCGCTACGCGCTGGCCACCTATCCCGAACCGCTGATCGCCAGCCTGGCAAAGATGGTCAGCTACAACACGGTGGCCGACCCGGCCGTGCCGTTTGCCGACAATCCCCAGCACACGGGTTTCAAGCGCTACCTGGCGGCCGAGGCGCAGCGCCTGGGCTTCGACTTCCAGGATCATGGCCACGTGCTGATCATCGGCATGGGCAGTGGCAGCGAACGGGTGGGCGTGATCACGCATGGCGACGTGCAGCCTGTGAACCCCGTCAAATGGGCCCGTTCGCCATTCGAGCTGGACCGCACCAGCGAACCTGGAAAACTGCTGGGACGGGGCACGGAAGACGACAAGGGACCGATTGCCACGGCCCTGTACGCGATGAAAGCCATCCAGGATCAAAAGGTGCCGCTGAGCAAGCGCATCGAGTTGTACGTCTACATGGCCGAGGAATCGGACTGGGAACCGCTGAAACAGTTCCTGAAAAACCATACGCCGCCGCAAGTGAACATCACCATCGATGCGGAATACCCGGTGGTGACGGCCGAGAAGGGCTATGGTTCCATCAAGCTGACCTTGCCGCCGCGCACAGCCTTGCCGGCCGATGGCGGCCCCGTGCTGACGAGGCTGACGGGCGGCTTTTTCGGCAGTCAGATTCCGGAAGACGCCCAAGCCGTCATTGAGCGCGCGCCGGCCGCGCTGGAAGCGGTCATCCGCGCCCGCGCGCAGCAGCAACAGGGCATGCGCTACACGTATGCGCGCGATGGCGGCACCTTGACGGTGACGGCGCTGGGCGTGTCGGCCCACTCGTCGAAACCGGAAGACGGCTTCAACGCCATCAGCATGCTGGCCGACGCGCTGGCCGTGCGGCCGTGGCAGGGCACGCAGGCAGCTGACATGTTGTCATTCCTGAATGAACTGGTGGGTACTGGAATCTACGGCGAACGCTTTGGCCAGATCGCTTACCGCGACGGCTTCATGGGGCCGATGACGGTAGCGCCGACGGTACTGAAACAGAACGGCGGCGCGCTGGAACTGAATATCAATGTGCGCCGTCCGCAAGGCAAGACGGCGGCCGTGTTGCAGCAGCAGATGACGGCTGCCTTCGACGGCTGGAAGGCGCGGCGCCACGTGCCGGCTACCCTGCAGGTGCAGATCGGCGAGCCGTGGCTGCAGACGGCGGCGCCGCAGATTCCCACCTTGCTGTCCGTCTTTGAACACTACACGGGCGTCATCAATCCGCAGCCGGTCTCCATCGGCGGCGGCACCAATTCGCGCCTGTTCCCGAATGCCGTCAGTTTCGGTCCGGCCATGCCGCACACCGTGTACACGGGGCATTCCGAACACGAGTTCATCACGGAAAAGCAGCTGCTGTTGAACTTGCAGATGTACACGGCCGTGCTGATCGAGCTGGCGAAATAGCGGCTTGTAAAAATGGACGGAAGTCATAGACTGCAAGCCTGAGACGAAGCCGGGCACTGAACTTTTTATGCGCGCGCCAGTCTTATGTTTCCATGTAGGAAGGGAGCAGCTATGCATGAACAGCACGAGGCCCGGCTGGCGCCAGGCAGGGCAGGCGGGGTAGCGCCGCGCCGGATTCCGCACGAGGGGAAGACATGAACTGGCCGCTGGAACTGGAAGTGGCGCACAAGCTGGCGCAGATGCGGGGCTGGCTGGAACAGGAGCGGGCGGGCGCCGTGCGTCTGCGCGGCGTGGACTGGTTTGCGTGGGCCACGGCGGGCGCGTCGAACAGCCACTACCATACGACCGAGTGCGGCTGCGCGGAAGTGCTGGTGACGCGCGACGCCGCCTACATCTTGACGGACGAAGCCGAAGCCATGCGCATGCGCGAGGAAGAAGTGCGCGGGCCATGGACGTGGCAAGTGTCGCCCTGGATGCAGCCGCAACTGTATGAATTGCGCGAGCATTTCGTGCGGCATGTGGCCGGCGGCGCGCCTGTCCTGTCGGACCGGCCCGGCTTGCACGAACGCAGCCTGCCCGTGGCCCTGCGCGAAGAGCGTCTGGTGCTGCTGGAATCGGAGCAGTTGCGCTACCGGCAGGTGGGGCAGCTGGCAGCCAGCGCGGCTGCGGATGCGCTGCGCCAGGCCCGCCCCGACTGGAGCGAGCTGGAACTGGCTGCCGCGTGCGCGCGCGCGCTCTGGTTGCGGGGCTTGCAGGCCGTGTACGTGCTGGTCAGCGGGGCGGAGCGCCAACAGCGCTATCGGCGCGCACCGCCAGCGCAGGCGGTGCTGGGCACGCAAGCCGTACTGGCCCTGTGCGGACGGCGTTTCGGCCTGTGCGCCAGCCTCAGCCGTCAACGGCGCTTCGGCCCGGCGCAGCATCGTGCCGATGGCGCGGCGTTGGTCATGGACGATGCCGATGCGGCCATGCTGGCGCTGGAAGCGGTGGCGCTCGACGCTTGCGAAACGGGCCATGCGCTGAGCATGGTATATCACGCGCTCGACAGCGCCTACGCGTATGCAGGCCAGCCCGATACGGTGCGCACCAGCCGGCAGGGTGGCATCCATGGCTACCTGGCACCCGAAGTGGCGGCCGGCGCGCACACGGAAATCATCCTTAAGCGGGGCATGGCGCTGGCCTTCCACCCCAGCCTGCCCGGTAGTACGGTGGAAGACACGTTTCTGCTCGACGGCAGCCAATTGCACAACCTGACGCACGACCCGGCCTGGCCTTCGGCCGTGGTGCAGGGGCGCCGCCGGCCGCTGACCCTGGCGCTGGCCTGATGCGGTCAGTTGCGACCAGCCTCGGCCAGTGTCGGTAAATATCAATAGCGCTGCAGCACGCCTTTTTGTACGCTGACCCGGTCGCCGATCTGGAAGGCGGGCTGGGTGTTTTGTACAAAGGTGCGCGTCGTGCCGTCGTCCAGGCGCAAGGTGACGCGGTACAGCAGGTTGCCCGCCGCCCCCGAGGTGCTGCCGGCGGTGCCCGACGTGCCCGCCTGCATGTCGCCACTACCTTGGTCCATGCTGCGCGGCACGGTTACGATCGATTGCACCGTGGCTGAACGGATGTTCATGGTGGACTGGCTCAGTTCGCTGCTCACGTCGCTGCTCATGTCGTTGCTGGTATCGGCGGCTGTACTGGCCGTGCTGCTGGCCGGCACGCTGCTTTGCGGCGTCGTGCCGGCCGGCGCGGCATAGGTTTCGCCGCTATTGCTGCGCGCCAGGCTGGTTTGGTCTGTGGAATGGCAAGCTGCCAGCAAGGCGCATGTCAGGCCGGTCAGCAGTAGGGTTGTTTTCGATCTCATCTTGGTCTCCTCATGGTCGCACACTCAGGATCGGCACCCGCGGTGATTGCGGATAGCGGCGATTGCTGCATGTAAGAGCATGGCGGAACAGGGATGTTCGGCGGCCATCGTTGCCGATTGAGCTAGATCAAGTGTCCAATTGCCGTGCTTGGTATAAAAGATGCTGGCAATTACCACTTCGTGCGGCTGCACGTTTCCTCACTGTTGAATCGGGAGAAAAAATGTCATCTGGCCCTACAGCAAAACTGATCGATGAGTTGGTGCTGGCCATCGGCGGCACTGCGCGCGATGCCCGTGCGCGCCATGTGCTGGCCCAGGCCTTGCACGGCCTGGTGCGGCTGGCGCGCTCGGAACAGTTGCTGGACATGCAGCGCGACGCGGCACGCGCCATGGGGGCCGGCAGCCGGCGCGAAACGCGCGCTCTGATGCGGCGCCTGGGCAAGCGCAGCCAGGGGCAGTTGCGGCTGGCATTGCAGGATGGCGAAGCGGATCGCGCCTGACGCGCGCGCCATCCCCCGTTCAGGCTTCGGGCAGCGGCGCGTCCTTGACCAGGGCGGCGGCGACCATTTTCGGCCAGAGGAAATACAGTGGCAGGCAGACCGCCGCGGCGGCCGTGATATCGACGACCCAATCGCTGACGGCGCCACGGCGGTAAGGCAGGAAACTCTGGATGAATTCGTCCAGCGCACCCATGGCCGCCACCATCAGCACCGACAGCAGCGCGCGGCGCGCCATGCTGCCTTTCGTGCCGCTGAACAGGATCAGGGCCAGCACGCCATAGCCGACGGAATGCAGCACGCCGCCCGACGCATATTGACCCACGTCCGCGCGCACACCGGGAATGTCGCCGATCAGGATCACCAGAGCATAGAGCACCAGCGCCGTGCGGTAGCGCAGGCGTTCGTAGCGGTCGGCAAAACACAGTTCGGGCAAGGGTGCAGGCATGAGGCGTCAGGACAGGTGGAAAGGCCGTCACAATATCATGGGCAGGGCGGGCCACCGTGTTTTTGCGCAAGAGCTTGCCGTGCAGGCAAAAAAAGGCCCGCGGGGACGCGGGCCAAAAACCCAAATGAAATGGGTCAAGAGTTGAGAGTTGCTCGGTACTCACCGTGTCGCGCGCCTTGCGGGCGCCCGCCACGGTCATGAAAGGGGAGTGGTGTGCCATCGCGGCACACCTGTCTGTAGTCAGGCATATCGGTTGCCTGTACAGCAGATGAAGCAAGTATAGGGGGCGAAGATGACGTGCTGATGACACGCCGCAACATTTTTTTGCGGCAGGCAGAAGGAGCGGGAAGATTGTGCATCATGGCAAGAATAGCCATGTTTCAGCAGTGACAGCGAAAAAAAAGCCCGCTGGTGAAAGCGGGCTTAAAACTATTTTCTTGGAGGAGAATAGTGGAGACAGGTGCATTATGCTGCGTCGCACGATATGTGTCTAATGGTCTTTTTAGATAACCATTATTATTTTTTGATATAACTATCTGCATCTGTCTTCATTCCTTCACGGCCACCGTGTAGTTGAGCGCCATGCGCCCGCCGTCGACATAGATGGTCTGGCCCGTCATGTAGGTGGCGTCGTCGCTGGCCAGGAAGGCGGCGATGCCGGCCACTTCCTCCGGCTCGCCGCAGCGGCCCAGCGGCGTGCGCGACAATATCGTGTGGCGCGCTTCCGGGCTCGACAGCACCGCCTGCTTGGCCAGTTCCGTCAGGATGGTGCCGGGACCGATGCCGTTCACGCGCACGCCATGCGGTGCCAGGTTCAAGGCCATGACCTTGGTCAGCTGATTGATGGCGCCCTTCGACACCACGTACGGCACCTGGTTAGGGATCGCCAGTTCCGCATTCACGCTGGACATATTGATGATGCAGCCGCTGTTGCGCTTGACCATCTCGCGCGCCACGGCCTGGCCGCACAGGAACATCGATTTCAGGTTGATGCGCATGACCCGGTCGAAATCGTCTTCGCAGACGTCGAGGAAATCGGCCGCGTGTGTCACGCCCGCATTGTTGACGAGAATATCGATGTGGCCGAACTGCGCCAGGGTTTCCTTCAGCATGGCGTCCACGTCCGCCTTCTGGCTGACGTCGGCGCAAAAGAAGCGCGCCTGCGGGCCGAGGGCGGCGGCCGCCTGCGCGCCTTCTTCCTTGATGTCGACCAGCATCACTTGCGCCCCTTCGGCGATCAGGCGGGTGGCGCAAGCCAGGCCGATGCCCTGCGTGGCGCCCGTCACGATGGCGGTTTTATTGATCAGTTTCATGTGTACTCCTCGGCGGTAATAGGGGCCGCGCTGCCCAGGTCACCGGCCCGCGCGGCAATGGGCAGATTTTAATCCCTGGGCAGGAATCAGAGGAGGATCGGTTCGTTCGGCAACTGGTTGCCGCGCGTGCCGTTGGCGGGGAAGTGGCTCTGCAGCAAGGTATTCAGCTGCTGCAAGGCATCAAGCGTACTGTCGTGGTAATTGCCATCCTTGAACCCTTTCGTCATGGTGCGGCACACGGCTTGCCACTGTTCCGGCGTGACGCGCCGGCCCACGTTGCGGTCGGCGACGATATCGACCTGATGTTCGGCCAGGTTGATGTAGATCAGCACGCCTACGTTGTCTTCCGTATCCCACACGCCATACTGGGCGAACAGTTCGCGCGCCCGCTCGCGGTTGCTCACGCCCTGGTAAGCCATGCCCGGCGTCAGGGCCGCTTCGACGATCAGGCGCACTTCCGCCTGGTGCATCGCTTCACCGTCGGCAATCGCCGTCTCGATGGCTTTCAGTGTCCGTTCCGGAAAGGCCTGGCGCGCCGTCGCCGGCGTGCCCCGTAAATGTTTCAAGGCCCGTCCGCAGCGTTGTCCGAATGTCAGTTGTTTCGTCATTACCAATCTCCCGAGGCGCCGCCGCCGTCAAAACCGCCGCCGCCGCCACCGAAACCACCACCGCCACCACCGCCAAAACCACCGCCGCCACCGAAGCCTCCTCCGCCACCGCGATTGTTCAGCGCCTGGCTGAGGATGCTGCCCAGCACGACGCCGGTGGCGCCGCTGGACCAGTTGCTGCCGCGCTGCAGCCGCGTGGGGCCGCCGCGCGAGCGGAACAGGGTCAGCACGACGAGGAAGCCGAAGAACAGCAGCGGCAGCCAGAAGGTCATGCCGCCCGCTTCCACGGTGGCTGGCGCCTTCTGCTGTGCCGGAGCGGGGAATTGCTCCTGGTTCAGCAAAGTGGCAATCGACCCCACGCCGGCCACCAGGCCGCCGTAATAGTCATTCTGCTTGAAATGGGGGGCGATCACGTCTTGCAGGATGCGTTTCGATTGCGCATCTGTCAGCACGCCCTGCACGCCACGGCCCGCTTCGATGCGCAGGCGGCGCAGGGATGAGGGATTGTCCTTCGCCACCATCAGCAGCACGCCGTCATCGACGCCCTTGCGGCCCAGCTTCCAGGCATCCGTCACGCGGATGCTGTATTGCTCGATGGCTTCCGGTTCCGTGCTCTTGACCAGCAGCACGGCGATCTGGCTGCCCGTCTTGGCTTCGTAATCGGCCAGCACGCCTTCCAGCGCCGCTTTCTGCTTGGCGTCCAGCATGCCGGCGTCATCCGTCACACGCGCGGCCAGCGGCGGCACGGGCTGCAAGCCCTGTGCGCCGGCTGGCGCCATCGTCCACAGCAGCAGCGCCGTCGCCAGCGCCGCGAGGTAGGACCAGGCTTTCATCTTATTTGCCAAAGTTGACGCTCGGCGCGGTCGAGATGGCTTTTTCATTTTCCACCGTGAACGATGGCTTGACCTTGTAACCGAAGACCATGGCCGTCAGGTTGTTCGGGAAGCTGCGCGCATGCACGTTGTAATCCTGCACGGCCACGATGTAACGCTGGCGCGCCACGGTGATGCGGTTTTCCGTGCCTTCCAGTTGCGACTGCAGGTCGCGGAAGCTGGTGTCGGCTTTCAGGTCCGGGTATTTCTCGGACACCACCATCAGGCGCGACAGGGCCGACGACAGCTGGCCCTGCACTTGCTGGAATTTTTCGAACGCGGCCGGGTCGTTCAGCACTTCGGGCGTGATCTGGAAACTGGTGGCGGCGGCGCGCGCCTTGGTCACCGCTTCCAGGGTTTCGCGCTCGTGCGTGGCATAGCCCTTCACGGTGTTCACCAGGTTGGGGATCAGGTCGGCGCGGCGCTGGTACTGGTTGACCACTTCGCCCCAGGCGGCCTTGGTGGCTTCGTCCTTGCTCTGGAAGTCGTTGTAGCCGCAGCCCGTCAGGATGCCGGCCAGGACGGTGACGCTCAAGGCCAGGCGCAGCCATTTGGTGAATTGATTGGTGATTTGCATGATGGGTTCCGTGCGAGTAAGGGAGGTGAGGCAAATATACCTGAAACGGCCCGCCATGTCGGTTTAATAAGCGTTGGCCGCCACCACCGGCTGACTTGATAGGGCCGCGCCGCGTTACAATACGGGGTTTGCAACTGAATATAGAGAAGGTGTGCCGTGAATTTCATCAATAAATTATCCGCCGCATGGACGGCCAATAATTCCCTGCTGTGCGTGGGCCTGGACCCCGACCTGGCGAAACTGCCGGCCGAACTGCGCGATTTGCCTGATGGAATCACCACCTTTTGCACGCGCATCATCGACGCCACGGCCGACTTGGCTTGCGCCTTCAAGCCGCAGATCGCGTATTTTGGCGCGCTGGGTGCGGAAAAGCAGCTGGAAGACATCTGCCGCTACGTGCGCGAAAACTATCCGCACATCCCGCTGATCCTCGACGCGAAACGGGGCGACATCGGCGCGACGGCCACGCAATATGCGCGCGAAGCGTTCGAGCGCTACGGCGCCGACGCCGTCACCGTGAACCCGTACATGGGCGAGGATTCGCTCGACCCCTACCTGGCGTGGCAAGACCGCGGCGTAATCATCCTGTGCCGCACCTCGAACCCGGGCGGCTCCGATCTGCAATTCCTGAATACGGACGGCGAACCGCTGTACCAGCGCGTGGCGCGCCTGGTGGCCGAGAAATGGAACAAGAATGGCCAGTGCGCGCTCGTCGTCGGCGCCACCTTCCCTGAAGAGCTGGCGCAAGTGCGCGCCATCGTCGGCGACATGCCGCTGCTGGTGCCCGGCATCGGCGCCCAGGGCGGAGATATTGCCGCCACCGTCGGCGCGGGCCAGACGGCGAACGGCATGGGCATGATGATCAGCTCGTCGCGCGCCATCATCTACGCCACGCCGCAGGCTGGCGAAGACTTCGCCGCCGCGGCGCGCCGCGTGGCCATTGAAACGCGCGATGCGATCAATGCGCATCGTTCTGTATAAAAACTATCTACAGTTAGCCGCACAGCGCCTAACCAAACCGTAGCGAGCGGAAGGGAGAGGTGGTCGAGAAGCGCAACCGTACTAGCGTACGGTGAGCATCGCAGGCCACCTATACCGACGCGCAGTAGGTTTGCTTAGGTGCTACTAATCGCGCTGGGGGGCGACAATCTCCGCGTAATCGTACAGTTCTCCCAGAATTTCCTCTCCCCGCTCATCGACCGATTCCGACAGCACATCGATCTCCGTAAACAGCATTTCGATGGTGCGGGCGCCGGCGTCGCCGTCGAACAGGCGGGCGGCGCGGTGCTGTTCCCAGCGCAGGCTTTCCGCTTCGCTCAGGGTTTGCGGGAAATTGCGGGCGCGGTAGCGGAACAGCAATTCCTGCAGGCGCTCGTCGGCAAACGAGGGGCGGGCCGTGGCCAGCTTGGCCGGTGTGTCGCGGCGCAAGGATTCGAGCAGGCGGCGGTCGTCGTTGCTGACGAAACCATTGTACAAATCCTCATCCACGTCCAGCGCGACATTTGCGCCCGGGCGCTGGAAGACTTCGGCCCAGATGGCATCCATGTTCGGCGCCGTCGCGGCCAGTTGCGCGTTGACCTTCGCCGCGTCCAGATCGATGCCCCATTGCGCGGCCATGGCCGGCGACAAAGTTTTCAGATTGCCGACCAGCATGGGCGATTTGTTCAGGTGTACGCTTTTCACGGGCAGGCGCGTCATGCCTTCCGGCATGGCATCCTTGCGTGTAAATAAACGCGTGCGGATGGTGTCGGCGTCCAGCGCGAACAGTTCGCGCGGGTCGTAGGCGCAATCCCAGACGAGGATCTCGTTTTTATTGCTCGGATGCGTGGCCAGCGGCCAGACGACGCCCAGGCAGCCCCGCTCGGCGGGGAACATGCCCGACACGTGCAGGAAAGGCTGGCGCTCGGCGGCTGCCAGGTGCATGCCCATTTCGCTGGCGACCCTGTCCTTCTTGTGCAGCGCCAGGCAGAATTCGAACAGTTTCGGCTGCTTTTCCTTGATCAGGCGCGCCAGGGCGATGGTGGCGCGCACGTCGGACAGCGCATCATGCGCCGCTTCGTGGGCCAGGCCATTGGCCTTGCTCAAGTGTTCCAGTTTAAAACTGGTCTGGCCATCGTCGCGTTTCGGCCATTGCATGCCTTCCGGGCGCAGCGCGTGCGTCATGCGCACCACGTCGAGGATGTCCCAGCGGCCGCAATGGTTCTTCCATTCGCGCGCATACGGGTCGATCAGGTTGCGCCAGAACAGGAAACGCGTGACTTCATCGTCGAAACGGATGGTGTTGTAGCCCACGCCGATGGTGCCCGGCTCCGAAAAGGCCGCTTCGATGGTGGCGGCGAACTGGTGCTCGGGCACGCCCAGCTGCAGACACTGCTGCGGCGTGATGCCCGTGATCAGGCACGATTGCGGGTCGGGCAGGAAATCATTGGCAGGCTGGCAATACAGCATGATCGGCTCGCCGATCTCGTTGAGGTCCGCATCCGTGCGGATGGCGGCGAACTGGGCCGGGCGGTCGCGGCGCGGCTGGGCGCCAAAGGTTTCGTAGTCGTGCCAAAGAAAGGTCTGGTTAGTCATTGATGGTCGTTGCTTGATTGGTTATCCGGGCCGCTAAAAGCAGCCACTGCTACAGTTTTCTGAAAACCTGCCGATACTACACGAGAGGATGGTCATCATCGCGTTTTCCGCATGGTGGCATACATTGCCCGTTCAAGGAGGTCTATCGTGTCAATTCCCATCGCCGCAAGCGGCAATTCCAACCCTTCCGTGACTTCCGTCAGTACGGGTGTTGCCGGCAAGGACGATAAAGTCCAGCAAAAGGACGGTATCAACGCTGAAATGAGCGTGAATGACCGCACCAAGCTGCAGTTGAACGCTTCCATCATGCAGGCCTCGCTGAACGTGTCGATCGGTTCCGAGAACGAGCCGCTGGCGCTGCTGTACAAGACGGCCATCACCAACATCAATGAAGCGCTGAAGAGCCAGTACGGCGAGGACGCAATCCAGAACGCGGCTTCGCAGGATAACAGCGCCGAAGCGACGGCGAGCCGCATTGTATCGCTGTCGACGGGATTTTTTGATGCGTTCAAGAAACAGAATCCCGGCATGGACGACGATACGGCCCTGACCAAGTTCATGGACACCATCAGCGGCGGCATGGAAAAAGGCTTCAAGGAAGCGCGCGACATCCTGGGCGGCTTGAAAGTACTGAATGGCGATATCGCCGGCAATATCGACAAGACGTATGAACTGGTGCAGAAGGGCTACGCCGACTTCATCGCCGCGCACAGCAGCAAGAAGGATGATGCTGCCAAGCCGGATGCGACCAAGCCGGCCGACAGCAAGGCCGCCTGATCTATAGCATGACCCTGTTGCGGCCCGATGCTTTGGCGCGGTAGAGCGCCGCGTCGGCGGCCGCGATCAGCGCATGGTCGTCCTGTTCTGCCGCCAGGCTGGCCACGCCGAAGGAACCCGTGATGTGTGGCAGCGCGCTGCGCATGTCTGCAAAGATGACGGCGAGCTGCATGCGCTCGCACAGGCGCTCGGCCACCCGCAGGGCCACGTGTTCGTTGGTATCGGGCAAGATCACCATCATTTCCTCGCCACCATAACGCACGGCAAAATCCGTGGGCCGCAGGGCCGCGCCCAGCACTTGTGCGGCGATGCGCAGTGCCTGGTCGCCCGCCTGGTGGCCGTGCGTGTCGTTGAAGCGCTTGAAATGGTCGAGGTCGATCATCACCAGCGACAGCGGCGAGCCGCTGGCGTGGGCCGTGACGATCATGTTTGGCAGCAGATCCGTCAGCCAGGCGCGGTTGTACAAGCCCGTCAGGCTGTCGACCATCGACAGCTGGCGGTAGAATTCGCCTAGCTTTTGCCGGCGGCGCAGCAGGGCATTGGCGGCGCGGATGCGGAAGGACAGCAGCCGCAGCAGGTTGCGCGCCAGGCCGTTCGACTGTTCGATCAATTCCCAGACGATGGCCGCGTCGATCACCAGCAAATCGGTTTCTTCCAGGGCGGAAATGGCGGCCAGGTTGCTCGCTTCATCGAGCACCGACTGTTCGCCCACGCTTTCGCCGGGCAAGACCTTGCTGACGGTGCCGTCATCCATGCCCGTGTGGGTGTCGGCGGCCACGGCCAGCGAACCGCGCAGGACGATGTACAGGCTGGCGCCTTGCGTGTCGGAAATAGCTTCGCCCGCTTCGAGGCGCATGACGGGGCAGGGCGCCAGCATGGCGGCCGTCTGGCTATCCGCCCCATCGCGAAATAGCTGTAAATCGCCGATGTTGCAGCCTGAAGCGCCGAAGTTGCCGATCTGTTCCACAATCACACTTTCAAAAAGCCGGCGCGCGAGCAGGGGGCCGGTAGCTTCATGATAGCGTAAAGCAGCCTTGGCTGTAACGGCAAAGGCTTGCTTGAGGTCACTTACTGTGAGAAATACGACAATTATTTCATTGCCGCGTTAATACGCTGGAATGCTTGCGGTTTTGTTATGGATGTTGGCGCGCGCGAAAGGCGGGGCAGATGTGCAAAGGCAGCCTTGAACGGCTGCCTCAGTCTCTGGAAATCCTGCGGGTGGGGAGTTACTCGGCGGTTTCTTCCGCTTCGGCCGTATCGATCACGGCATTCTTGCCGGTGGCATGGCGCTTGCTGTCTTGCAGGCGGCCCAGGGCGCTATCGATGGCGCGTTTCAGTTTATCAGTGGCGCCGGCAACGGATTGATGCACGGTGGCGTTCTGTTCGGTCACGGCGATCGGTTGATAGCCAGCAACGCGTGCTTCCATGACGCAGCGGATATCGTCGGCGCCGCCTTTCGGGCCATTCGTGTCGCTGATGTGGACTTCGATGCGGGTCAGGTTGTCGCGGAAGCGGTTCAGTGCGCTTTCAAGTACGGATTGCACATGTTCGTTCAGTCCAGCGGTGTTGGCGATGGTGCTGTCGGTATGAATATTGATTTGCATATGCTTACTCCTGTCAATTCAAAAAAAACCCATCTCAGGCGTGCTGCGGCCTGGTTGCTGCCTCATGCACACGACCTCTGTGCATGGAACTTATCTTACTCCTCTTTCCAGTATTTCAAGAGGGTGCGCACGATTAAGATGCGCTTAACCCTTCAGCCAGGTCAAGTTTCCGCTACGAAATTATTTTTCAGCCATTGATGAGTCCAGCCGCGATATTGATCGACAGCCCCAGCACGACCAGGTTGAAGAAAAAGCTCAGCACGGATTGCCCCAGCACGATCTGCCGCATCATGCGCGTCTGCACGGAAACGTCCGACGTTTGCACGGCGACGGCGATGGTGAAGGCGAAATACAGGAAATCCCAGTAATCGGGCTCTTGCTCGTCGTCGGGAAACTTCAGGGGGCGCAGTGCGGGGTCGGCCTGGTAATACAGGTGGGCATAGTGGAAGCAGAACAGGGTGCCGACGAGGAACCAGGAACCGACCAGGGTGAGTATCGTCAGGCCGTAGTGCAGCGCGCGCTCGTCCGGCGCCATGTCTTTCATCGAGGACAGCTGCGAGACGATGGCCACCAGGCTCATTACGGATGCGACGGACAGGGCCGACAGGACGGTGGCCGCCCGCTCGTCCTGGCGCGCCGCCATGGCTTTGACCTTGTGGTGGTTGGCGCGCATCATCATCCAGGCCATCGTCGCCAGGTAGAACCAGACGGCGACATTCCACGCCGTCAGCAAGCGCGTCATCTGTTGCCAGGACGAGGGCAGCAACAGGCCGGCTGCCACGCCGATGGCCGTGGCCATGCTCAGGTGGGGGCGGCTGCGGATGAAGCTGTGGAATGGAAGCGTGATTTTCATGGTGCGGCTTGGTCAGTGGCGATAGCGCATCTTAGCCCTTAGTTTGCGGTCGCGGTGGACGTCCTGGCAGCCGCTTCCTTCTCGTGGTGGGGGAAGCGGTCCATGCGCGACAGCACGGGGAACAGCACGGCCCAGATGCCCGTCACGGCCAGGGTGGCGGCGCCGCCGAAGAGCACGGCGCGTACGAGGCCGAACCAGCCGGCCGTCAAGCCCGATTCGAACTCGCCCAGCTCGTTCGAGGCGCCGATGAAGACGGCGTTGACGGCGCTGACCCGTCCGCGGATCTCGTCCGGTGTCTCGAACTGCACCAGCAAGTGGCGGATGTAGACGCTGACCATGTCGCCGGCGCCCATCAGGAACAGGGCCGCCAGGGCCAGCGGGAAATAACTGGTGCTGCCCAGCACCAGAGTACCCAGGCCGAAGACGGCCACGCCGCCGAACATCCACGCGCCCACGCGGCGCGTGATGGGAAAGATGGCCAGCGCGATCGAGCACAGGGCGGCGCCCGCGCCCGGCGCCGTGCGCAGCAAGCCCAGGCCGCTGGGGCCGATATGCAGCACGTCGTGCGCGAGCGCCGGCAGCAGGGCCGTGGCGCCGCCGAACAGCACGGCAAACAGGTCGAGCGAAATGGCGCCCAGCACGATGGGTTTCGACCAGACGAAGCGCAAGCCTTCGAGCAGGGTATGCCAGCTGACGGGTTCGCGCTTCACCACTTGCGGCGCGGGCGTGGTGGCGCGCATCAGCAGGACGGACACGACCAGCAGCGCGGACGAGATCAGGTACACGACCTTGGGGCCGAAGTAATACAGCAAGCCGCCCAGGGTGGGGCCGAGGATGATGGCGACGTGCGAACTCGATGAACTGAGTGCGACGGCCCGGCTGAAGTGTTGCGTGGGCACCATGTTGACCAGCACGGCTTGCGTGGCCGGCATCATGAAGGCGCGCGCGCTGCCGAACAGCACCAGCACGGCAAACACGGGCCAGACGATGGAAATATTGCTTAACGTAAACGCCAGCAGGGCCAGCGCGCAAGCCAGTTGTGCCGCCAGACACCAGGCGATGATATTGCGGCGGTTATAGCGGTCGGCCACGTGGCCGGCCGGCAAAATCAAGACGAGGAAAGGCGCGAATTGCGCCAGGCCGATCAGGCCCAGGTCGAACAGGCTGCCCGTGATCTGGTACACCTGCCAGCCGATGGCCACGCTTTGCATCTGCACGGCCACGGTGCCCAGCACGCGGGCGGACAGGTAAAAGGCGAAATTGCGGTGACGCAGGATACTGAAGCCGTTGCCGGCAGAGGCGAGAGACATGAATACTTTCCAGGGCACGACGGGGTGAGGCGGGTGGCGGCAGCGGATGCCGCGCCAGCAGCACCCCGCTGTCTGGATGCTTACTTGGCCAGGTCGGCTTCCGTGGTGAAGGCGTCCGCGTAGAACTCGTCGGCTGGAAGTTGACACAGTTGCACGAAATCGCGGTTGGCCGATTCGACGACGATGGGTGCGCCGCAGGCATACACCTGATACGCGGACATGTCCGGCAAGTCGGCGATGACGGCCTGGTGCACGAAGCCCGTGCGGCCTTCCCACGCGTCTTCCGGCAAGGCGTCCGACACGACGGGCACATAGGTGAACTGCGGCAAGTCGGCGGCCCACTGGCGGCACAGCGCGTCCATGTACAGGTCGTGCGGACGGCGGCCGCCCCAGTACAGGGTGATCGGGCGCGGCGATTGCTCGTTGATCATGTGCTCGACGATGGCTTTCAAGGGGGCAAAGCCCGTGCCCGAGGCCAGCAGCACGACGGGCTTGTCGGAATCTTCGCGCAGGAAGAAGGTGCCCATCGGGCCTTCGAAGCGCAGGATGTCGCGCTCCTTCATGCTGCCGAACACCTGGTCGGTGAACAGGCCGCCCGGCATGTGGCGGATGTGCAGGCTCACGGGGCCGCCTTCGACGGGCGCGCTGGCCATGCTGTAGCTGCGGCGTTTGTTGTCGCGCAGCATGATTTCGATATACTGTCCGGCGCGGTAGTGCAGGCGCTCGCTGGCCGGCAACTGCAGGGTCAGCACGACGACGTCGGGAGCGACTTTTTCGATAGTGGTCACGCGCGACGGCATTTTCTTGATCGGGTAGTCGCTGCTGCCCGCCACTTCGCGTGCCTGCACCACGAGGTCGCCCTGGGGGACGGCGCAGCACAGCAGCGAGTAGCCGGCGGCCGCTTCATCTTCCGTCAGGGAGCGGGCCTGGTATGGCTTATGCTGTACGTTGCCGGAGACGATCTTGCCCTTGCAGGAACTGCAGGCGCCGCTCTTGCAGCTGTACGGCAAGCCGACGCCGGCGCGTATCGCCGCCGACAGGACGGTTTCGTCCGCTTCGCAGCTGAATTGGTGGCCGCTGGGCTGAACAGTAATTTGAAAAGTCATACAATCCTTGAGATGAAAAATATGTTAATGCACTCTTTGCGCAAGCCGGTGGGCTTGCCGCGCTTGCTGATCCTGGGCTGCGGCGACGTCGGCCTGCGTCTGTTGCCGCAGCTAGCGGCGCGCTTCCGCGTCTTTGCCGTCACCAGCCAGCCGGCGCGCTGCGCGCAGTTGCGGGCGGCCGGCGCCGTGCCCATCGTGGCCAACCTCGACGACCGCGCCAGCCTGAAACGGCTGGCGGGACTGGCGTCGATGATCGTGCACCTGGCGCCGCCCTTGTCGTCGGGCTTGCTGGACCGGCGCACGCGCAATCTGGCCGCCATTTTACCCGAGCATGCACGCATGGTGTATGTGAGCACCAGCGGCGTGTATGGCGATTGCGCCGGCGCCTGGGTCGATGAAACGCGGCCGACGGCACCGGGCAATGCGCGCGCGAAGCGGCGCGTCGACGCCGAACAGGTCTTGCGCGGCTGGGGCGCGCGCCGCGGCGCCAAGGTGGCCATCCTGCGCGTGCCCGGCATTTATGCGGAGGACCGTTTACCGTTGAAACGCTTGCGCGAGGGCACGCCAGCCCTGGCCGCGGGCGACGATGTGTACACCAACCATATCCATGCCGATGACCTGGCGCGCATCATCGAGCGGGCCCTGTGGCGGGGCAAGCCGGGACGCGTGTATCACGCCAGCGATGACAGCGAACTCAAGATGGCCGAGTATTTCGACGCCGTGGCCGACACGTTCGGCTTGCCACGCCCGCCGCGCCTGCCGCGTGCCGAGTTGCAGCAAGTGGTCACGCCGATGCTGTTGTCGTTCATGTCCGAATCGCGCCGCCTGCACAATACGCGCCTCAAGCGCGAGCTGGGCGTGCGTCTGCGCTACGCGCGCGTGGCCGATGCCTTGCAGGTGCTGTCTGCCGATGGCGCCGGCATCGGGTAAAATGGCCGGTTATCTGCGCACTTTGCTGGGCCGGCGCGCAGCGCGCCGTTCCCGCGTTGCGCCACTCACTTAAGGACTACAGCATGAGCACCCTCACTTACGAAGAATACCTGGACGAGGTCACCACCGTCCTGACGGAACTGTACGACCTCGACGACGAGGCCGCCATCAAGCTGGTCGTGGCGGCGCAGGACGCCGAATTTTTTGTCCCGCACGATGCGCATGAGGAAATGCGTACCGCCGAGCAAGCCAAGAAAGATGCGGTCACCCTGTTCGAGCGCAAACAGAATCGCCAGCAAACGCAGGAAAAACAGCAGCAGCGCGTGCGCCAGCAAAAGAAATAAGGACGAAAGCCAGGCCGCTGGAGTCATGGCGCAGTACGGGCTTCGGCGCAACGCCGGGGCCGTGCCTTTGACGCAGCGCAAACGCGTCATGGCGCGCTGGCGATATGGTGAGCAATGTCGTCACGCGTCTGGGCTCTTGTGGCGGGCTCTGAACAGCGTGACGCTGTTTCCCGTCAGCAGGAGCAAGCCATGCGAGCTACGAATCACCCCAGCAAGGAACAGGTACGCGCCTACATGCGCCGGCGCGAACGCGCGCTGCTGCAGCCGCCGCCGCCCGATGAAATCCGCCGGCAACTGGCCTGGTGCCGCGTAGATGCCCTCCCGGGCACTTGCCCGCTTGCCACCCCGGCCGGCGTGGCCGCGCAAGGCTGGCATTTATCTGCGGAAATGGCCCGCCTCAGCACCCTCATGGCCATAGTCTGGCTCATGCATAGCGGTGTTGCTCATCGTAAAAATTGATGACTTGCAGCAAATTTTTCCGATTTGAGTTATCCTCTAGCACATTCCAAGTGCGTCAATTCTCTTCAATTATCACAATTTTGCTTTAAGTTACGCAAAAATCAACAATAGCGTGTATTATATTGTTTGCGGCGTAAAAGCCGCATAAGTGATGGCGCTTTTTAGTGTGTTTACCCTGAATTATTGCAGAAGAGACATTCGGTTTCTTTTTGCTCTAATACAACAAGTACGGATTTTCGATCATGTCTCTCAAACAAATTACCTCTTTGCCTACCTACAACCCGAATCGCGTCCTCGATGCGATCATCGACAAGCTGCAACTGAAAAACGATGCCGCCTTGTCGCGAGCCCTGGAAGTGGCGCCACCGGTCATCAGCAAGATTCGTCACAATACCTTGCCGATCGGCGCCACGATCCTCATCCGCATGCATGAAATCAGCGATTTCAGCATTCGCGAACTGCGCGAGTTGATGGCTGCCTAAGAGCGCCTGACAGACGGCAAGCTGAGAGGTGCCGTCTGGGTAAGCCAGGCTTGCCGCGTGCGGCAGCCACATCTGTTTTCCGCTTTTCTATTGCGGGTCGCGGTTCAGCACCGGACGATCGACATAGAAGCGCCCCATTTCCAGGCCAGTCGAAGACGACTTGACCACCGCCGCGGCCAGTGAGGCAGGGGCGCTGGAAAATGCGGTGTTGGCAGCCCCGGTCGCGCGGCCCGAATACGCCGTCGCCTGCACCGCCGCACTGGAAAACGCCGTCTGAACGGCCCGGCCCGAGTAAGCCGTCGCCTGTACCGCTGCACTGGAAAATGCTGTTTGGACAGCCCGTCCTGAATACGCAGCTTGCACTGCCCGTCCTGAATACGCCGCCTGTACGGCGCGCCCCGAATACGCCGCTTGTACGGCGCGCCCCGAATATGCCGTTTCTGCGCGGATATAATCTTCCCCGAACGTTTGTTCATACAACTGCTTCATGCGCTCGCCCACGCGATGGTGCGCCGCTTCGTCATCTTCGCCGCGCAAGCCGATGTAGGGGAAGTGATGAAGGAAGTAACCGAACACCTGTTCGCAGTCTGCCGCATATTTCAGGGTGTCGAGGATGTGGTAGTGCCAGAAGGTGTCGACGTCCATCAAAGGCGCCGTTTCTTCTTCCGGAAACTGTTTCATCAGGATCAGGAAGCGGCGGTATTCGAATTCCACTGCATTCGCCTTCTCCAGACTCCATCCTTCGCCTGACTCCCGGTGCATCAGTTTGACCTTGATCGCGTCCAAATTCAAATCGGCAATTGCTTTGAAACTGTCGTTCGTATCCATGAATGTCCTTTGGTAAAGAGCGTTGTGGGAACTGCGGTGTAACAAGGAAAAGCGGTGCGTGTGTACTCCTGGCAAGTAGTCGAGGAATGCCTGGCCCATGGCGGGCGGGCGCTGAGTTGTTCTACATCAATATTGCATCTAATTACGAAATATGCAAGCTGAGCTTGCTTCGTGCGGGCGCGCGGCTGTCACCCGCTGGCCCGGCTTTCTTCCTGGTAGGGAAAGGCGGTGGCGTCCGCGCCCAGCGGCACGCTGACGTGTACGCTCATGCCGGCGCCGGGGCTGCTTTCGATGTAAAAAGTGCCGCCCAGCAATTTGATGCGTTCCTCGATGCCCACCAGGCCAAACGAGCCCAGCTTGTTGCGCCCGTCGATGGCCGCGCCCACGCCGTTGTCGCTGATGCTCATCGACACCGTATCGTGGCATTTTTCCAGCTTGACTTGCACGCGGCTGGCATTCGCATGCTGGGAAATATTGCTGAGCGACTCTTGCAGGATGCGGAACAGGGCCGTCGCGCATTGGTCGCTGAGGCAAATGTCGTCATGGCTTTCGCTCACTTCGCAGGCAATGCCCGTGCGCTGGCGAAACTGCGCCACCTGCCATTCGACGGCCGCATTCACGCCCAGGTCCAGCACGGTAGGGCGCAAGTCGTTGATGATCTGCCGCACGCTCTTGATGGTGGCGTCGATCTGCTCCAGAGTCGAGCGGGCGCGGGCGTTCAGGCGCGGGTGGCGGCGCTGCGTGCGCGAGGCCAGCATGTCGGCATCGATGCGCAAGACCAGCAGGTTCTGTCCCAGGTCGTCGTGGATTTCGCGCGCGATGCGCTTGCGCTCTTCTTCCTTGATCTGGTCGGCATGCGCCGCCAGGCGGCGCAGTTTTTGGTGCGACAGTTGCAATCGGATCTGGCTGGCGCGCAATTCCTCCGTCATGCCCGTCGCCATCTGGATGGCGCGCCGGCGCGACGACGCCAGGGTGTGGAACAGTACATACAGCAGCATGGTGCTGGCAAAGCCGATCAGCAGGGCCAGCCACGGCAGGAAGACGTCGAAGCGTGAATACAGGTCGCTCTTGCGCACGCTGAACAGCGCTTGCCAGGCGCGGCCATTGTGCTCGATCAGCAACGTGCTGCTCAGGTAGCGGCCCGAATTGCCGGGCTGCCACCATGGCGCATGCATGCCCGCCGCCGTGCTGTCGAAGATGGGACGCATGTCGTGCGGCAGCTGCAGCGGCAAGTCCGGCTGTTCAAGCGCCTGCGGGCCGATATCGAACAGGGTCAAGCGGACGTTGCGTACCGGCATGTCGGCCAGCGCGCTGCGCATCATCGTCACCAAGTCGTAGCCGATGCCGACGGAACCCTGGTAAGCCGCGCGCCTTTGCTCCAGCGTATCGACCGGCATGCCGAAGCGGTACACGGGCATGCGCATGGCCATGCCCGTCAATTGGGGCCGGCCGTCCATCGGCACGGGCACGCCGGAATTGCTGATCTGGCCGGAATCGCGCGACAGCACCAGCGCTTCGGCGATCAGCGGGCGCGCGGCGATGTCATAGCCATACTTTTCCGGAGCGCTGGCGATCGGCTCGATGTACACGAGCACGGAATACTCGGCGCGCGGGGCGGGCGGATGGATGGCAAACGCCGGATAGCCGTCGCGCCCGGGCGGATAGTCGCGCTGCATGGCCGCTTCGAAGGCGGCGCGCTGCGTCTCGTCGAGTTCCTGGCTGTAATTGAGATTCATCACGCCCGGGTAGTTCTGTTGCAGGGCGATGTTTGCCACGTAGCGGTGGAATTGCTCGCGGCTCACGTGTGCGTTGGCGCGGAACAGGCTGGCCGTGCCGCGCAGCAGATTGGCATACGACTTGGTGCGCGATTCGATGCTTTTCTGGGTGTTGCGCGCCAGATTGTTGAATTGTTCGCTGGCATCGCTTTCGATCGATAGCGAGGCGGCCATGTAGAACAGCAGGCCCGCCATCATCGACACCACAACGCCGAGCAGCCACTGCGGTCTTTTTTCAGCAGCTAAGGGGTGTTCGCCGGCAGTAGAAGACATTGCCATCCGCATCAGGAAGAGGAATCGGGTGCCGCCTGGGCGGCGGAGGCTGGGCTGGGTTGTGCAAGCGCCATCGAAATTGCAAATTGCTCAATAGCTGCCTAATATACAAAATTATCGTGAATGTAGTCAACAGGCAATATTTCTCGTTGAAACGAAAAAAACCGCCGCAGCGGTTTTTTTCGTGTGCCGTCCAGCCCTTATTTGGCGGGCTGCCAGCTGTCTTTCAGGGTGACGATGCGGTTGAAGACGGGCTTGCCAGGCTGGCTGTCAACCCGGTCGGCCGCGAAATAACCGTGGCGCTCGAACTGGAAGCGTTGTTCCGGCTGGGCCAGTTCCGCGCCCGGTTCCAGCCACGCTTGCACCACTTCCTTGGCCAGCGGATTCAAGGCCAGTTTGAAGTCCTTGCCGCCCGCGTCCGGCTGCGGGTCGGTAAACAGGCGGTCGTACAGGCGCACTTCGGCGGGAATGGCCGTCGGCGCGCTGACCCAGTGCATATTGCCCTTGACCTTGTAATTGGCGCTGCCTTCCGTGCCCGATTTGCTGTCGGGGAAGTAGGTGCAATGCACGGCGATGACCTTGCCGTCCGCATCCTTGTCGTAGCCCGTGCACTCGATCACGTAGCCGTAGCGCAAGCGCACACGGCTGCCCGGCTTGTCGTCGATCGGCGGATACAGGCGGAAATAGCCTTTGTTCGGCACTTCCATGAAGTCGTCTTCCTCGATCCACAGCTCGCGCGAGATGGGGAAGGTGCGCAGGCCGCGCTCCGGGAAGTGCGGGTGCACGGGCGCCGTGCATTCCACGCTCTCGCTCTCAGGGAAATTGTCGATGATCAGTTTCAATGGACGCAGCACGGCCACCGTACGGGGTGCTTTCGGATCCAGGTCTTCGCGCAAACAGCCTTCCAGCACGCTGTAGTCGATCCAGCCGTCGGATTTCGTCACGCCCGTGCGTTCGCACATCAGTTGAATCGCTTCCGGCGTGTAGCCGCGGCGGCGCATGCCTACCAGGGTCGGCATGCGGGGGTCGTCCCAGCCATCGACGATTTTTTCTTCCACCAGCTGGCGCAGCTTGCGCTTGCTGGTGACGATGTAGGTCAGGTTCAGGCGCGAGAATTCGAACTGGCGCGGCACCGGTTGCTGGAAGAAGCCGCCGGCCGACAGGGTTTCCAGCAGCCAGTCGTAGAACGGGCGGTGATCCTGGAATTCCAGCGTGCAGATCGAATGCGTGATGTTTTCCAGCGCGTCCGAGATCGGATGCGTGTAGTCGTACATCGGATAGATGCACCAGGCGTCGCCCGTGCGGTGGTGGTGCGCATGGCGGATGCGGTAGATGGCCGGGTCGCGCAAGTTCATGTTCGGCGAACTCATGGCATCTTCGCTCATCTTCGCGCGCAGGATGTGCTCGCCATCCTTGAATTCGCCCGCCTTCATGGCGCGGAACAGGGCCAGCGATTCGTCGCGCGGACGGTCGCGGAATGGCGAATTCTTGCCGGCCTGGCCGAAATTGCCGCGGTTGGCGGCCATGTCTTCGGCGCTCTGGCTGTCCACATAGGCAAAGCCGGCCGTGATCAGGTACTCGGCCATCGCGTACAGCTGGTCGAAATAGTCGCTCGCGTAGTGCAGGTGGCTCTGGCCATCGGCATGCTTCGGCTCCCAGTCAAAGCCCAGCCATTTCACGCTGTCCATGATGGTGTCGACGTATTCCTGCTCTTCCTTCGCCGGATTGGTGTCGTCGAAGCGCAGGTTGCACTGGCCGGCGTAATCGCGCGCCAGGCCGAAGTTGACGCAGATCGACTTGGCGTGGCCCACGTGCAGGTAGCCGTTCGGCTCCGGTGGGAAACGCGTGATCACCTGGGGCAGGCCGGGACGCACGTGGGCGCCGGCAGCCAGGTCGGCTTCGATGATGTTACGCAAGAAATTGGGCGCCAGCGCTGGCGCGGCGGTATTCGGTTTATCGTTGCTCATTGATCAATGCGGAAGAGTGACAGTAAAAAGCATTTTACCGTACCACAAGCGCTTTATAAGCACGTATTTACCCCCATTTCCCGGCATGCAAGCGACGCCGACGCCGTTCTATAGGATAATTCGCCTTTAATTAGCAAACAAAACGTGACCCCGGAGCCATTTATGGAAAATTTATATAACGTCCTCGGTGTCGCGCCCAATGCCAGCGACGATGAAATCAAGAAGGTTTACCGTTCGCTGGCCATGCGCTTCCACCCCGACCGCAACCAGGCCCCCGGCGCCGAGGCGCGCTTCAAGAGCGTGACCAAGGCGTATGAAATCCTGGCCGACCCGGCCAAGCGCGCAGAATACGACCAGAGCGTGAACCACCGCATCATCATCGACCCGGAAGCGGAAGCCTATGCCCTGTGGTGCGGCGTGTTCCGCCTGCATGGCACGGTACTGCCGGCAGACTAAGCCTGCTGGCGGCCGCCCGGCCAGCCCGAATGATTTGAAAAACAACAAACAATGGTGCTTTTGCTTTTAAGTAAAAGTGCCGCGCATCACATTGGAAAGCACAGCATGAGAAGAGTACACCCTGAATTCGCGTACCAGTCGCGCGAGCTGGAAGGCCAGATCGAAGGCATCCTCGGCGACCCGCCGAACCGCAAGAACTACAAGAGCATGGTCGACGCCCTGGTGGGCGAATACGCGAGCGGCGGCGGCATCGAAGACGTGAACATGCTGGCCTTCGCGCTGGTCGACCACATCACGTTCAGCGACCCGAAAGGCTTGCTGGCCGAAAGCGAAGACTACGAATTCGGCGATACGGCCCGCGTGTTTTCCATGGCCGCGTGCGCCGCGCCGGAAGCGGCGAAGATGTACGCCGCCATCGAAGAGAGCTTCCCCGACCTGGCGCGCCAGGCCATCATCACGGCCTTTTTGCACAAGAATCCGCGCCTGTGGGACGACGACGACCAGTCGCTCGACCAGCTGGCCGCCAATGACGACGGCGACGACGAGCACGATGAAGACGAAGCCACCGACGATTTCGCCCAGATGTTTGACCAGGATGGAGATGACCATGGCCGATAACAATGAACAAAAGAGCAACTTGCCCGCGCTGACCAAGCAGGTCACTGAACTGGTGCTGTCCGGCTCGCTGGGCCACGCCGAGCAGGCGTTTGCCGACGCGGCCGACCAGTACGGCGATCTTGCCGTGGTGGAAGTGCTGAGCGCCATCCCGCCGCAAGTGACGGCCCTGCACCTGGCCGGCTTCGACGGCGGCAAGATGTCGCTGGCCACCCTGCTGGTGCCGCCGAAGGCCTGGGCCGACAGCCTGGCCTTCATCGCCGCCACCTGGAGCGACGACCAGATCGAGGACGATCCGGAACGCATCGCCGAATCGCTGTTCGCGCACATCCACGGCGTGGTGTTTTCCACCGACGACGCCGAGCGCCGCCGCGAGCTGCTGCTGGAAGCGTCCGCCACCGACTGGGGCGCCACGGCGTTCGCCATCCTGTTCTCGATGGCGCCGAAGGAAATCCTCGAAGTGGCGGGCGAGATCGTCATCAAGGGACCGTATGTGACGGGCGTGACCTCGTCCGACAACGACGTCGTGCCGCTGGCCATCGAGCTGGCGCAAGCGAATGAAGACGGCTGGGACCGCTCGTTGTTCGAACTGTTCCCCGACTTCCGCCACAGCGCCGACCTGGCCGACGCGGAATACTCGGACGACCCGGACGAAGAGCCGACCATGTTGCAGCGGAGCACCAAGGAATTGCTGTACCGCCTGCGCAAACAAGTGCCGAGCACGCGCAGCGCGCCACGCTCCAGCACGCGCCGCAGCCTGGGCACGGGCATTTTCTCGTAATGAAAGCAGGGAACGTCTAATGCTGCCAGCAATTGTTGTAGAGAATCTTCCGCGCCTGGTGCGCGCCATCAAATTGTTGCCGAACGATCCGCGCGAGGACGCGGCGCTGGACCTGGCCGACGAATTGACGGGCATCACGGCCATGGTGGCCGAGAAGTTCACGAATGAACGCACGGCCGACGGCATCCAGAAAGCGCTGTACCTGACGGTGGGTGGCGTGTCGCTGGGCCTGGAGCAGGCCGTCACGCATGAAGGCGACCAGGCCGCGCTCGACTTCCTCGTCGAGCACGGTGCCGAGCACGCATTCCAGGTGGGCTTCCGCCTGATCAAGGAATTGTCGCAGCTGCCGGAAGACGCCCTGGTGGGCGAGTACGACCAGGACCCCGTTTACCTTGCGCGACGCCTGCGCGAGCTGTTCATCGATATTTGCCAGGCCGACCCGAACCAGAACTGGGCCGGCTATGAAAAGTATGCCGTGCAGTTGCAACAGCGCAAGGAAGTGCAAGCCGTCGTGCGCCTGGCCGGCTGGCTGCGCCGTCACCACGACAACGGCCCCGTCAGCGACAGCGACTTGAATGCCGAGGGCGTCATCGCCCTGGCCATCATCTTTGCCATCGAAGGCGGCGGGCGCATCATCGCGCGCACGGGTCAGAAGGAGTTTGAACGCTTTGTGCGTTCCGTGCGCAAGAACAAGCCCGACTTCGAGGAAGGCTGGGCCGCCCTGGTGGCCAAGGTGCCCGTGCAGCACCACCCCGTGTTGCTTGACCGCATCGCCTCGTACCGCCGCAGCTGCACTGTCGTGCATAAAATCCTCACGCGGGCCAGCATGAAGAGCCTGTTTGAGGATCTGGAAAACTATGCGGGTTCGGAGCTGGACGCCGACTACTCGTAAAGCAGTGCACGTAGGCCGGCGCCTGCTGGCCTACGCTCCCCCTTCCAGCGCCGCTTCCTCGGCCAGTTTCACGAATGCCGCCACCAGCGGCGACGTCTCTTCTTCCCGTTGTGCCAATAACAGACTGGTGGTCGCCTGCGGGTCGGCGATCGGGCGGTAGCACACGCCATCCATGCGGATGCGGTCGAACGAGGCGGGCAGCACGGAAATGCCGCAGCCGGCCGCCACCAGGCCGATGATGGTCGACGCTTCGCCCGCTTCCTGCGCCACCTGGGGCACGAAGCCGGCCGCCTTGCACAGGCGGAAGATCTGCGGATAAATTCCCGTGCCTGCATCCTTGGGGTACATGACAAAACCTTCGCCCGCCATGTCGGCAATGGCAATCGCATCCTTGGCCGCCAGCGCGTGGGCGACGGGCAGCACGAGGAAGAGCGGATCTTTGCGCAACTCCGTCAGGCGGATATCGTCCGGATACGTCGTTTCCGGCGGGCGCACGAAACCCAGGTCCATGGTGCGGCCGCTGATCGCTTCCAGCTGATGCAGGGTCGCCATTTCGTGCAGGGTCAGGGTGACGTGGGGATACTGCTGGCGGTAGCGGTTGATGACGGTGGCGAAATACGGCGTGAACGGCGTGGAAAAGGTAAAACCGATGCGCAACTCACCCGCTTCGCCCCGCTGGGCCCGGCGCGCCGTCACGGCTGCCTGTTCCGACAGGGCCAGGATGCGCCGCGCATCATCGAGAAACAGCGCACCCGCCTGCGTCAGCCGCACGGAGCGTTTGTTGCGTTCGAACAACTGCGCGCCCAATTCCGCTTCCAGCGCCTGGATCTGCTGGCTCAGCGGCGGCTGGCCGATGTGCAGGCGTTCAGCCGCGCGCGTGAAGTGCAGCTCTTCGGCGACGGCGACAAAGTAACGCAGGTGGCGCAGTTCCATATAAGTAATATTTTAAAAGTATGAGTTGGGCCTTGAATATATATTGGACGATATGAGTTGGCAATCCTAAGATGAAGACTCGCTCCTTCTTCGAAACACGGCCATGTCTGATTCATCGCTTGCCTTTGCCCCCGCTGCCCCATCCGCCATTCCGGTTTCTGCTCCAGTTCCCCGCACGGCCATCGCCAAGGGTTCCATTGAATTCAAGCGCAGCAACCGCGCCCTGTTCTTTGGCGGCTTTTCCACCTTCAGCTTGCTGTATTGCATCCAGCCCCTGTTCCCGCTGCTGTCGCACCAGTTTCATCTGACACCGGCGCAAAGCAGCTGGTCCTTGTCCGTCTCCAGCGGCTTGCTGGCCATTTCCTTGGTGCTGCTGAGCGCCGTCTCGGACAGGGTCGGGCGCAAACCGCTGATGGTGGCGTCGATGTTTTCCGCCGCGATTCTCACTATTTTGTCCGCGTTTGCGCAGGATTATGCGCAGCTGTTGGCGATCCGCGCCGCGCTGGGCGTGGCCCTGGGCGGCATGCCGGCCGTGGCCATGGCGTATCTGGGCGAGGAAATCGAGGGCCCGTCCCTGGGCCTGTCGATGGGGCTGTATATTGCCGGCAGCGCGTTTGGCGGCATGTCGGGACGGCTGGTGGCGTCCATGCTCAGCGATTTCCTGTCGTGGCGCTGGGCGCTGGGCGTGCTGGGCGTGGCCGGCGTGCTGGCGGCGGCGGAATTCTGGCGCAGCCTGCCCGCGTCGAAGAATTTCGTGCCCAGTACAAAAGGCTGGAATGCCTTGCCGCACGCGATAAAACAGCATTTTTCCGACCGGGGCTTGCCATGGCTTTTCTGCCTGGCGTTCGTGCTGATGGGCTGTTTCGTCAGCCTGTATAACTACATCGGCTACCGCCTGCTGGCCGCGCCGTTCGGCTTGCGCCAGAGCACGGTCGGCTTGCTGGCCTTCCTGTACCTGATCGGCATCTTCAGTTCCGTCTGGGCGGGCCGGCTGGTGGACCGGCTGGGGCGCCGGGGCGTGCTGTGGATCATGCTGTCGGTGATGCTGTCCGGCATTTTATTGACCCTGTTCGACTTGCTGCCGCTGATCGTCATCGGCATGGCGCTGGCCACTTTTGGCTTCTTTGCCTCGCACTCGATCGCCAGCAGCTGGGTCAGCCGCCGCGCCCGCGCGCCGCAGGCCCTGGCGTCGGCCTTCTACCTGCTGTTCTATTACCTGGGTTCGAGCCTGATCGGTTCCGCCTCGGGCATGATGTGGGGCTTCGACGGCTGGACGGGCGTGGTCATCATGCTGGGGCTGTGCCTGGGCGGCGGCGTGCTGATCGCCTTGCGCCTGCGCCATTTGCAGCCGCTGGGGGCGCGTGACGCGGTGGGCTGAGTGCGGCTATTTGGGGCACATGCCGATCATCGTTTCCCCCTGCTTGCCGGCGCGCGTGGTCACGCACAAGGTGCCCAGCGCGCTGGTGATTTTATACGTGCGGCTGCCCTTGGCCTCATTGGCGCCGATCTCCTCGATCTTTGAGGCCTCGTACCATTTCGGCGGCACGGCCGCGTAGGCCTCGGCAAAGCCCTGCTGCATGCGCTTGAAGCCCGTGTCCTCGAATTTCTCCCCGCCCCGCTGCGGGAATTCCTTGCGTAAATCCTTGTCGATCTTGCCCACGTCGCGCTTGGCTTGCGCCAGGATATCGGCTGCGCTCGGTGGCGTGATGGCCGTGATCGCTTCTGGCATTGCTGGCGCTGGCGCCTGCTCGGCGGCGGGCGGCGGCAAGGGGCGGCTGACGGGCGCCGCAACTGTTACCGGCAGGCGCGGCGGACGCGTGGCGGCTGGTGTTGCACTGGGCAATGGCCGGGGCTTGGACGGCGCAGGGAGCGTGTGGCGCAGCCAGGTGATGGCCGGGCCTTGCGGCAAGTTCTCGTCCGTGACGGCGCGCGGCCGCGATTGCAAGACAATATATGCCAGGCCCCCGTGCAGCAGGACGATCAACAGCAGGCCGGGAGCGCGGCGGGGCAGGGGTGGCAGCGAGGTCATGGAGGACATGGTGGTTCAGGTACGCCAATGTATCTGAAGGATTTGATAATTATCTAATATGTCACAAGCGCTTACAAAAAAGTGCCGAGTGGAAATTTCGATGCCATGGCCGTGAGCGGGGAACCCTGTGCCAGCTTCGCGATCCAACTCGGATACCACGCGAACAGGAGATCATCATGATGCAAGTAAAGGAAGTGGCACGGCGCTTCGGCGCCATCGAACACGCGATCGGCCAGGCGGCCCAGTTGTGCGGCAAGCAGCAGGGCATGCCGATGGACTTGAAGGATTGCATCAACCAGCTGGACCAGCAAAAGAACGCCGTGCGGCAAGCCATCGACACGCAAGACGATGCGCGCATCCGGCAAGCCGTCGACCAGATGGAATCCTTGGGTGACCGCGCCAAGCGGGCCTGCGGCACGGCGGCCAGCGTCACGCCGGAAATGAAGAGCGCCGTGCTCAAGGTGCACGATGAATTGTCGGACCTGAAGCACCAGCTACATTAGCTACATCTGGCGGAACAAATGCGCATATAAAGGGCTGACGCGCAGTTGCGCCGGGTGTTGGCGCAGGGTCAGCGACAGCTTGCCGGCCTCGTCGCGCACGGCCGTGGCAATGGCGCTGGCGTTGACGATGGTGCCCCGGTGAATTTGCCAGAATTGTTGCGGGTCCAGCTGGGGCAAGAGTTCCTTCAGGCTCGTGCGTATCAGCGCCTCGCTGTCCTGGCACACGACGTTGATGTATTTGTCCAGCGCTTCGAAATACACGACGTCGGCCAGCGCGATCATGCGCACGTTGTTACCGACGGCCGCCCGTATCATTTGCAGGCGCGGGGCGGGCGGCAGCATGGCTTGCAGCTGGCTCAGCAGGCGAGCCATGTTGTCGTCGCTGGCGGATTCGGCTACCTGCAGCGCTCGCGGCACCGGCTCGGCTGGCGCTGCTGTTGCCGTGGCTGCAGCAGTGCCGTTGCCAACGCTGCTGTCGCGCAAGCGCTGCTGCAGGCGTTCCACCGTCTTGCCCAGTCGCGCATCGTTGACGGGTTTTAAGACGTAATCGGCGGCCGCGTGCTCGAAGGCGGCCAGCGCATATTCGTCATAGGCGGTAACAAACACGATGTGGGGGAACGCAATGCCGTCCGGCCACTGTTCCGCCAGTTCCTCGGCCGCTTCCAGGCCCGTCTTGCCTGGCATCTTGATGTCGAGAAAGAGGATGTCGGGTTGCAGCGCCAGGCCTTGCCGCAAGGCTTCCACGCCATTGGGGCAGGTGGCAACGATGTCGAGCTCTGGCCACAGCCGCTGCAAGGCGTGCGCGAGGGCGGCGGCGAGTATCGGTTCGTCTTCGGCGATCAGGGCGCGTGGCGCGCGTGGGGTGTATTGGCTCATGCGAGGGGACTCGTGATGGTGGATGGAAGGGGGAGTGTCAGGCGGGCGGTCGCGCCTGCCGGATGGTTGGCGATCAGCGACAGGCTGGCGGCATCGCCATGCATGCCGCGCAGGCGTTCGCGGATATTCGCCACGCCCAGGTGCGTGCCCTTGGTCTGGCCCGGATGGTCGAGGCCCAGGCCATCGTCGCTGACGGTGAGAATCAGCACGCCAGCGTCCGTGGATGCCTGCACATGGATATGGCCGCCTTCGATCTTCGGTTCCAGGCCGTGCTGGATGGCGTTTTCCACCAGCGGCTGCAACAGCATGGGCGGCACCTTGACTTGGCGCAAGGCCTCGGGCAAGTCCAAGGTAAAGCGCAGGCGCGCGCCCATGCGGATCGACATCAGGCCCAGGTAGGCTTGCATCAGGGAAAATTCCTGCTCCAGGGTGGTGGAGTCGGCGCGCGAGGAAGAGAGCGTGGCGCGCAGATACTGGATCAGCTGGTCGAGCAGCAACTGGGCGCGCTCCGGGTCAAAGCTGATCAGGCCTTGCAGGTTGGCCAGGGTATTGAACAGCATGTGCGGTTCGATCTGCGCCTGCAGCAGTTGCAGCTGGGCCTGCATGGCCTGGCGCGCCACGGATTCGGCGCGGGCTTTTTCCTGGGCCGCCTCCATTTGCAGGCGGGCGATTTTTTCGCGGCTGCCAAAGAACAGGATGGCCGCTCCCGCCGCCGCCAAGGTGAACACCGTCATGCCGACATTGCGTGACGACATGGAGACGGGCGCGGGAACGTCGATATTGGCCAGCCAGCCGAACAGCATGGTGCCGCCTACCTGTGCTACGGCGGCGCTGACGATGATGAGGGCAGTGAAGGGCAGCCTTGGGGGGCGGCGTCCCTCGCCCCACCAAGCCAGGCGGATGCCGTCGATCAACAGGAAGGCGATGCCGCCTATGCACATGGATGCAAGCAGGTTGAGCCAGAAGCTTTGCCCACCGCTCAGCACGAAGGTAATGAAGAGAGCGCACAGGACATTGAGCAGTAGCGCATAGCGGGCATCGCCCAGCAGGCGCCGGTAGGGAAAGCTCGTCTTGCGGGGGACGGTGTCGGTAGGGTGCATGCGGGACAGCTTTCAGATGGGCGCTCGGGTTGGCAATGCGGCAATTATGGGCGGCTCTGCATGCGGGTGCAACGCCGCTGCGACGAAACAGGGCTGGCATGGCGCCAATCGCCTGATCGCGTCCTTTACATGGTGGCGCTTGCACGCGATGATGGCAAGACGTCTTGATCGACAATCTCATCATCATAAAGGAACACCATGTGGCCCTATCCACGCACCCTGGCGCACCGCGGCGGCGGCACCCTGGCGCCTGAAAATACCCTGGCCGCCCTGCGCTGCGGCCTTGCCTACGGCTACCGCGCCGTGGAATTCGACGTCATGCTGGCGTCCGACGGCGTGCCCGTCGTCGTGCACGACCCCGAGCTGGGCCGCACCGTGGCCGGCAGCGGCCAGGTCAACGATTACACGGCTGCGCAGCTGGGAGCAATGGAGGCGGGCGCCTGGTTCGGCCCCCAATTCGCGGGCGAAGGCGTACCCGCGTTCGAGGCCGTGGTGGACTATTGCAAGGCGCAGCGCATCTGGATGAATATCGAAATCAAGCCGGCGCCCGGCTTCGACGTGCCCACGGGCAGTGCCGTGGCGCGCGCCACGCGCGAACACTTTGCGCAGGAAATCGCGGCTGGCGCATTGCTGCCGCTGCTGTCGTCGTTCAGCATTGACGCCTTGCAGGCGGCGCGCCAGGCGGCGCCGGAACTGGCGCGCGGCTGGCTGGTCGAACAGATACCTTCTGATTGGGCGGAAAAGGCAAAGGAACTGGGCGTGGTGGCGATCCATTGCGACCACCGGCAGCTGACGCCGGTACTGGCGCGAGAGGTAAAGGCGGCGGGATATGGACTGTTCTGCTACACCGTCAACACCCCGGAGCGGGCCAGCGAGCTGCTGGCCTGGGGCGTGGACGGGTTTTGTACGGACAGGATAGATTTGATCAAGGCAAGCTGACAACCTCCTGGCTTAACAACGCCTGACAGAAGCGTAGCGAGCGGAAGTGAGCGGAAGTGAGATATGGCCGAGAAGCGCAACTGTGCTATAGCACAGTGAGCATCGCAGGCCGTATATCACGACGCGCAGTAGCTTATGTCAGGTGTTACTAGAAAGTTACGCGCATGCCTACTGTCAAATTGCGCCCCATCAACGGTGCCGCATTCTTGATAAACGAGGTGTGGCTGTACGCCAGTTCATTTGTCAGGTTATTTGCCTTGATGTAGAACTGGGCTGGCGTCGTGCCGATACGCGTGTCGTAGTTGGCGGAGAGGTTGAGCATGTTGTAGCCCGGCGTTGCCGTTTCGAACGCGGCCACTTTATCCTGCTTGCCCACGCGGTAGAGTTCGGCCACGCCGCTCCACGCCTGCCAGTTGGCATCGACCTTCACGCCGATGCGCTGGGCCGGGATGCGCGGCAAGTTGCCGCCATCGTTGGCCAGCTTGGCCCGTACGTAGTCGCCGAACACGCTGGCGCCGAACATGGGGTTCAGTTGCTGGCGGATCTGGCCTTCGACGCCCGTGAACGTGGCGTCGCGCTGGGCGTACTGGATCAGCTGGAAGCCTTCGTGGTTGTCCAGGGTGGAGCCGAAGATGTAGTTGTCCACCTTGTTGCGGTAGGCGCTGGCCGAGAAGGTCGTGGCGCCCGCATATTTGCGCAAGGTCAAGTCGATATTGTTCGACGTTTCCTTGCCCAGGTTTTCATTGCCCAGCTCATACGTGGCCGTGGCCATGTGCACGCCGTGCGCATACAGTTCCTCGGCGCTGGGCAGGCGGTGGGTGCGGGAAATGGTCGAACCGAGCGAATATTGCGGCGCAAATTTCCACACGGCGCCCAGGGAAATCGAGGTGCCCTTGGCGCTGCGGTCTTGCAAGGTGGCACTGTCGACCGTGATGTCTTGCCATTCGTGGCGCAAGCCCGCTTCGAAGCGCCATTGGTCGAGCTTGTATTCTTCCACCAGGAAGGCTGCGTGTTTCTTCGTGACCGTCGGCGCCACGTACGCTTCCTCGCCCAGGGCCGAGAAATCGCGCTTCGACGTTTGCAGGCCGACTACGCCGCGCCAGCCGAAGACGGGATGGTGTTCCATTTCCAGGCGCGCATCGTGGCCCTTGTTTTTAAACGTGGTGGCGATTTCCGTGCCTTCGATTTCATCGTGCTTGTAATCGGTGAACGCGGCGCGCAGGCGCAGCTTGGCGAAGCCGGGCACGGGGTCGCGCAATTCGCCGCGCACATCCCAGCGTTCGCTCTTCAGTTTCACGTACGGCACGCTTTCGTGTTCATGCTCGTGCTCGTGTTCTTCTTCGTCGCCATGGCCGTGGCCCTCGTGGCCGCCGCAATGCAGGTGCGTGCCGTGCGGGTGGCAGCTCTCGAATTCGTGGTTGTGGCCAGGCAAGCCGTATTCCGCGTTCTGGCTGGTGAAGGCCAGGCCCAGGAAGCCGCGCTGACCTACCCATGACACGCCCACGCTGCCCGTGTCCGTCTTGTTGTAGCTGCCGCCTACTGTCGAGCCGCCTTCCCAGCCGCTGCCGACCTTGTATTCTTTCGCGTCGCGCTTGACGCCTTCCGCGTGGAAGGCGATGTTGCCGGAGCCGCCAGTCACTTCAAAGGCGCCTGCCTTTTCACGCGCCGCCGAGTTGGCGCGCACTTCCGCGCTGCCTTCAAAGCCTTTTGCCGGCACGCGCGTGGGGATTTTCTTGTCGATTACATTGACCACGCCGCCGACAGCGCCGCCGCCGTAGGCCAGCGCGGACGGGCCGCGCAGCACTTCAATCTGTTCCGACAGCATCGGTTCGGCTGCGACAGCATGGTCGGGGCTGATGGTCGAAGCGTCCTGCACTTCGGCGCCATCGGACAGCACTTTCACGCGCGGACCATCCATGCCGCGGATGATGGGGCGACTGGCGCCGGCGCCGAAATGGCTGGACGTGATGCCGGGCTGGCCGGCCAGCGTTTCGCCGAGGGTCGCTGCCCTTGCCAGCACCAGTGCCTCGCCTTCGAGTACGGTGACCGGCGTGCTCATGTCGTCGCTGCCCAGGGCCAGCGCGCTGGCCGAGACGGTGACGGCAGGCAAGGTTGTCGCCTGCTGCGCCAGGGCGCTGGCAGGGGCGGCAAAGGCCAGCATGATGGCCAGCGCGAGGGGAGTGGGTTGGTGAGGACGGACGGACATGGGCAAGATTTCCTTATCGGCTATCGGTGTTGGCAGGGTTGGGGCAGCGCGTGACAGGTAAATGCCTGCCCTAAGATGATAATGATAACCCATTATCATTACTGTGTGACAGTTTTTCCGGGCGGTAGATATAGGCGGATGGTGTATTCTGTCGGCTATGGAACGCACAACACGTCAAAAAACCGCTATTCAAGCCGCCATCGAGTCGGCCCAGCGCCCCCTGTCGGCGCAGGAAATCCTTGAACAGGCCAGCTTGCAAGTGACGCAACTGGGCATCGCCACCGTTTACCGCAACTTGAAGTCGCTGGTGCTGGAAGAGAAGGTGCACGTGGTGACCTTGCCGGGCGAAAACCCGCGCTATGAGTCGAATGCCGTCGCCAATCACCACCACCACCATTTCCAGTGCACCACCTGCCAGCGCGTGTTCGACGTGCATGATTGCCCGGGTGACTTGAAGCGCATGGCGCCGCAAGGCTTTGTTGTCGAGCGCCATGAACTGACCCTGTACGGCCGCTGCGCCGACTGCAATGCCGCCGCCGGCACCACGGGGGCCGCCGCCAAGGCCAAGCCCGCGCCACACGCCTGCGCCAGCCACCACGACCCGGCCTGAGCGGGCAGGCCGGTATCCGTGGGCAGGCTTGCAACAATGCTGCCTGTCCGGCGCCAATTCCCGTACCCAGATCACGTATAATCTTCCCTTTAAAGCTGCCGCCACTCTTTGCCAAAAAAACATGAAATCAACTGAAATCCGCGACAAGTTCCTCAAATTTTTCGAGTCCAAGGGCCATTCCATCGTCCGTTCCAGCTCCCTGGTGCCAGGCAACGATCCGACCTTGCTGTTGACGAACAGCGGCATGGTGCAATTCAAGGACGTGTTTACGGGTACGGACAGCCGTCCGTACACGCGCGCCACCTCGGTGCAGCGCTGCGTGCGCGCCGGCGGCAAGCACAATGATCTGGAAAACGTCGGCTACACGGCGCGCCACCATACCTTCTTTGAAATGCTGGGAAACTTCAGCTTCGGCGACTATTTCAAGCGCGACGCGATTCAATACGCGTGGGAACTGCTGACCAAGGTATATGGCTTGCCGGCTGACAAGCTGACCGTCACCGTCTACATCGAAGATGACGAAGCGTACGATATCTGGGCCAAGGAAATTGGCGTGCCCGTCGAGCGCATCATCCGCATCGGCGACAACAAGGGCTCGCGCTACGCTTCGGACAATTTCTGGCAGATGGCGGACACGGGCCCATGCGGTCCGTGCACGGAAATCTTCTACGACCACGGCGCCGACATTCCTGGCGGCCCGCCGGGTTCGCCTGACGAAGATGGCGACCGCTTCATTGAAATCTGGAATCTGGTGTTCATGCAGTTCAACCGCGACGAAGCGGGCGTCATGCACAAGTTGCCGAAGCCATGCGTCGACACGGGCATGGGCATGGAGCGCCTGGCCGCCGTGCTGCAGCACGTGCATTCGAACTATGAAATCGACCTGTTCCAGCACCTGATCAAGGCTGCCGCGCGCGAAACGGGCGCCACGGACCTGGAAAACAAGTCGCTGCGCGTGATCGCCGACCACATCCGCGCCGCCGCCTTCATGATCGTCGACGGCATCATTCCGGGCAGCGAAGGCCGCGCGTACGTCTTGCGCCGCATCATCCGCCGCGCCTTGCGCCATGGCCACAAGCTGGGCCAGACGAAGCCGTTCTTCTACAAGCTGGTGGCTGACCTCGCCATCGAGATGGGCGGCGCCTATCCGGAGCTGGAAGAAGCGAAAGACAACGTCGCCAACATGCTCAAAGCCGAGGAAGAACGTTTCGGCGAAACCCTGGAAACGGGCATGAAAGTACTGGAAGCGCAGCTGGCCAAGGATGCCACCGGCATTGACGGCGCCACCGCTTTTACCTTGTACGAAACCTACGGCTTCCCGCCTGACCTGACGGCCGACATCTGCCGCGAACGCGACATCACCTTCGACCAGGCCGGCTACGACGCGGCCCTGAAGGAAAGCCAGGAACTGTCGCGCAAGGGCGGCAAGACGCACAAGGACAGCAAGGTCGAGTACACGGGCGAGAAAAACACCTTCGTCGGCTACGATCAACTGACGTTCAGCAGCAAGGTCGTGGCGCTGTACGCAGCCGGCACGCCAGTACAGGAACTCAAGGCCGGTGAAGCGGGCATCGTCGTGCTCGACACGACGCCGTTCTACGCGGAATCGGGCGGCCAGGTGGGCGACCAGGGCGTGATCGCCTCGGGCGCGGGCAGCTTTGCCGTCAGCGACACGCTGAAAGTCCAGGCCGACGTGTTCGGCCACCATGGCGTGCTGGAATCGGGCGTGCTGAAGGTAGGCGACGCCGTTTCGGCGCAAGTCGATACGGCCAAGCGCGCGCGCACCATCCGCAATCACTCGGCCACGCATTTGATGCACAAGGCCTTGCGCGAAGTGCTGGGCAGCCACGTGGCGCAAAAGGGCTCGCTGGTCGATCCGGACAAGACCCGTTTCGACTTCAGCCACAATGCACCGATGACGGCCGAGCAAATCGCCGCCGTGGAAACCATTGTCAATAAAGAGATCCTGGAAAACCGCGCCACGCAAGCGCATTTGATGTCGTTTGACGATGCCGTCAAGCATGGCGCGATGGCCTTGTTCGGCGAGAAATACGGCGACGAAGTGCGCGTGCTCGACATCGGCAGCTCGAAAGAGCTGTGCGGCGGCGTCCACGTGCAGCGCACGGGCGACATCGGCCTGTTCAAGATCATCGGCGAAAGCGGCGTGGCCGCCGGCATCCGCCGCGTGGAAGCCGTGACGGGCGAAGGTGCGCTGGCGCTGGTGCAAACCATCAACCGCCGCCTGGTCGAAGCGGCCAATGCCCTGAAGGCGCAGCCGGAAGAGCTGACTGCCCGCATCGTCCAGGTGCAGGACCACGTCAAGGCGCTGGAGAAGGAACTGGCCGCGCTGAAATCGAAACTGGCGTCGGGCCAGGGCGATGAACTGGTCACGCAAGCCGTCGACGTCAATGGCATCAAGGTGCTCGCTGCCGTGCTGGACGGCGCCGACGTGGCCCGCTTGCGCGAAACCATGGACAAGCTGAAGGACAAGCTGAAAACGGCCGCCATCGTGCTGGCCAGCGTGGCGGACGGCAAGGTCAGCCTGATCGCCGGCGTGACGGCGGACGCGACTTCCAAGGTCAAAGCGGGCGAGCTGGTGAACTTCGTTGCACAGCAAGTGGGCGGAAAAGGCGGCGGACGCCCCGATATGGCGCAAGCGGGCGGTACCGATCCGAGCGGCCTGGCGAACGCCCTGGCAGGCGTGCCGGCCTGGGTCGGCGAACGCGCAAAATAAGGCGTAAGCTAGGAGGCATGCGGGGTTTTCGCCCCACAGCCCCTTGAAAACGGCCCGCAGACACTGTTTGTGGGCCGTTTTGCCGTGTGGAATCTCGTTGTGACACCACAACAGCCGATGAACTATTTTGGTGCAGCGCGTCAATGCCCCTGATTTAGAGTAGTATGTCGAAAATCAGTACAACAAAAATGGCGGGATATTGATGATGAGCGACACACTACTTGATACCGAGATTATGGAATTTCACAAAGAACTCGACGCGCGGGGCTTGAATTGCCCCTTGCCGATTCTGAAGGCGAAAAAGGCTTTGTCAGAGCTGCAGAGTGGGGAAGTGCTGCGCATCATGGCAACCGATCCCGGTTCCGTGCGCGACTTCCAGGCTTTCGCCAAGCAAACGGGCAACGCCCTGCTGTCGCACGTGCAGACGGGCACCGAATTTGTCTTCCTGATGCAACGCAAATAATTCTGCCAGCCGGGGCCGCCGTGGCGCGGCCTGGTTTTCCTTTCCATGCCGGCTCTTTTGCTGCCCTGCAGCGTAGCGGCGGTCTCCCCTGAAATCCTCAAAGCCGGACAGTTTAGATGGATTGCTCTAACAAAAAATCGCACGATCGTGCTTAAATTCGGTTCAGGATTCAAATTTCTCTTATAATCGAACGCACAATCAGCACTTGATCCGTCATTTTTATAATTTCCCAAAGGCATAGCTATGAAAGTCTTGGTACCCGTCAAACGCGTGGTCGACTATAACGTCAAAGTCCGCGTCAAGAGTGACGGCACTGGCGTCGATACCGCCAACGTCAAAATGTCGATGAACCCTTTCGATGAGATCGCACTGGAAGAAGCGATGCGCCTGAAAGAAGCCGGCAAGGTCACTGAAGTGGTCGCCATCTCCTGCGGCGTGACGCAGTGCCAGGAAACCCTGCGCACGGCCATGGCCATCGGCGCCGACCGCGGCATCCTGGTGGAAACGACGACCGAACTGGAACCGCTGGCCGTCGCCAAGCTGGTGAAAGCCCTGGCCGAGAAAGAGCAGCCGCAACTGATCATCCTGGGCAAGCAAGCCATCGATGACGACAGCAACCAGACCGGCCAGATGCTGGCAGCCCTGCTGGGTTGGCCGCAAGCCACGTTCGCTTCGAAAGTCGTGCTGGAAGACGGTAAAGTCACCGTTACCCGCGAAGTCGACGGCGGCCTGGAAACCCTGGCATTGACCTTGCCAGCAATCATCACCACCGACCTGCGCTTGAACGAGCCACGCTATGTGACCTTGCCGAACATCATGAAGGCAAAGAAAAAGCCGCTCGAGACCGTCAAGCCGGAAGACCTGGGCGTCGATGTTGCGCCACGCCTGAAGACCCTGAAAGTCGTCGAGCCAGCCAAGCGCTCGGCCGGCATCAAGGTCCCGGACGTCGCTACCCTGGTCGCCAAGCTGCGTACCGAAGCCAAAGTCATCTAAGCGGCTTTGCCGTCTATCCAGAACAATTACAGGACATATCATGGTCGCATTAGTTATTGCTGAACACGACAACGCTACCTTAAAGGGCAGCACCCACCACACCGTGACCGCGGCTGCCCAGTGCGGCGGCGACGTGCACGTACTGGTCGCAGGTTCGAACGCATCGGCTGCCGCTGCTGCTGCCGCGCAAATCGCCGGCGTGACGAAAGTCATCGTGGCCGACGCGCCATATTTTGCCGACGGCCTGGCCGAAAACGTGGCCGAGCAAGTGCTGGCCATCGCCGGCAACTACAGCCACATCCTGGCGCCAGCCACCGCCTACGGCAAGAACATCCTGCCGCGCGTGGCCGCCAAGCTGGACGTGGCGCAAATCTCGGAAATCACCAAGGTCGACTCGCCTGACACCTTCGAGCGCCCGATCTACGCCGGTAACGCCATTGCCACCGTGCAATCTGGCGACAAGGTCAAGGTCATCACCGTGCGTACCACCGGTTTCGACGCCGCTGCCGCCACCGGCGGTTCGGCTGCCACGGAAACCGTCGCCGCCGTTGCCGACAATGGCAAATCGGCCTTCGTGGGCCGCGAGCTGGCCAAGTCCGACCGCCCTGAACTGACCGCCGCGAAAATCATCGTGTCGGGCGGCCGTGGCATGGGTTCGGCCGAGAACTTCCACATCCTGGAGCCGCTGGCTGACAAGCTGGGCGCCGCCATGGGTGCTTCGCGCGCCGCCGTCGACGCCGGCTTCGTGCCGAACGACTGGCAAGTGGGCCAGACGGGCAAGATCGTCGCGCCATCGCTGTACATCGCCGTCGGCATCTCGGGCGCGATCCAGCATCTGGCCGGCATGAAAGACTCGAAAACCATCGTCGCCATCAACAAGGATCCGGAAGCGCCGATCTTTGCCGTGGCCGACTACGGCATCGTGGGCGATCTGTTCGAGATCGTGCCGCAACTGGTCAAAGAACTGGGTTAAGTCACACCCCTTCCGGTTTTGTTACTGACAAAGCCACGCCGGCCCGCCCCACACGGCGAGCCGCGCGTGGCTTTTTTCTTGGAGAAAAGAAGATGAGCTATCAAGCCCCGTTGAAAGACATGTTGTTCGTGATGAACGAACTGGCCGGCCTGGCCGAAATCCATACGCTACCTGGCTGCGAAGACGCAACGCCCGACACGGCTGAAGCCGTGCTGGAAGAGAACGCCAAGTTCTGCGGCGGCGTGGTGGCCCCCTTGAACGGCCCCAGCGACAAGGAACCGAGTTTTTGGCACGACGGGCAAGTGACCACCTCGAAAGGCTTCAAGGAAGCCTTCAAGGCGTATGGCGAAGCGGGCTGGCAGGGCGTGCAGCATCCGACGGAGTTCGGCGGCCAGGGCTTGCCCAAGCTGCTGGCCACACCCTGCATTGAAATGCTCAACTCGGCCAGCATCTCGTTCGCCCTGGTGGCCCTGCTGTCGGACGGCGCCATCGAAGCGCTGCTGACGGCTGGCAGCGACGAGCAGAAGGCTGTCTACCTGGAAAACCTGGTGTCAGGCAAGTGGACGGGCACCATGAATCTGACGGAGCCGCAGGCCGGTTCCGACCTGGCCGCCGTGCGCACGCGCGCCGTGCCGCAGGGCGATGGCACCTATAAAGTGTTCGGCACGAAGATTTTCATCACGTACGGCGAGCACGACATGGCGGAAAACATCGTCCACCTGGTGCTGGCCCGCACGCCGGATGCGCCCGCTGGCGTGAAAGGCATCTCGCTGTTCATCGTGCCGAAATTCCTCGTCAATGCCGATGGCAGCCTGGGCGCGCGCAACGACGCCCATTGCGTGTCGATCGAACACAAGCTGGGCATCAAGGCCAGCCCGACGGCCGTATTGCAATTTGGCGACCACGGCGGCGCCATCGGCACCCTGGTGGGCGAGGAAAACCGCGGCCTCGAATACATGTTCATCATGATGAACGCGGCCCGCTTCGGCGTCGGCCTGCAAGGCATCGGCCTGGCCGAGCGCGCTTACCAGCAGGCCGTGGCGTTCGCCAAGGACCGCGTGCAGTCGCGCGACCTGGCCGGTTCACCCGGCCCCGTCTCCATCATCCACCACCCGGACGTGCGCCGCATGCTGATGTCCATGCGCTCGCAGACTGAGGCGGCGCGCGCGCTGGCCTACGTGGGCGCGGCCATCAGCGACGTGGCGCACCACCATCCGGACGCGGACGTGCGCGCGGAAAGCCTGGCGACCTATGAATACCTGGTACCCGTCATCAAGGGCTGGGCCACGGAAATGTCGCAGGACGTCACGCGCGATGGCGTGCAAGTGCATGGCGGCATGGGTTTCATTGAGGAAACAGGTGCCGCCCAGCATTACCGCGACGCCAAGATTCTGACCATCTACGAAGGCACGACGGCCATCCAGGCCAACGACCTCGTGGGCCGCAAGACGGTGCGCGACGGCGGTGCCGTGGCGAAAGCCATCATTGCCCAGGTGCGCGCCACGGAAGTCCAGTTGGGCGAACTCTCCGGTGCCGACTTCCAGGCCATGCAACGCCACCTGGCCGAAGGCAGCGCCGCGCTCGAAGCGGTAGTTGAGTACGTAGTGGCGAACATGAAGACGGACATCAAGGCCGTGTTTGCGGGCAGCGTGCCGTATCTGAAACTGGCCGGCATCGTGCTGGGCGGCTGGCAAATGGCGCGCGCGGCCGTGGTGGCGCAGCAAAGGCTGGGAGAAGGCAGCGGCGACGCGGCGTTCTACAAGGCAAAAATCGCCACGGCACGCTTCTTTGCCGACCACATCCTGTCGCAAGCGCCAGGACTGCGCGCCACCATCATCGACGGCAGCGCCGGCGTGATGGCGCTGTCGGAAGAGCAGTTTTAAGTGGCATCCTGGCCGGTGAAAGCCGGCAGTATGTAAAAAAAGCGCTGGAGAGTGATCTCCAGCGCTTTTTTATTTAGTTCTGCGTTCTTAGCGGCGGGCGATGCCGTTGCCGGAATTACGCACGAGGTCGCCAGTTGCCAGGCCTGGATCCTGGTCAAAAGCGAAGTCAGCCTTGGCGCCCGTTTCATATTGCACGGTGACGGTCCACACCTTGCTGTTTTTCATGTGGCCTTCGACTTGCTTGCCCGCGAAAGCGCCGCCTGCTGCGCCGGCCAGGGTGGCCAGATCCTTGCCGCGTCCGCCGCCGACCTGGCGGCCCAGCAGGGCGCCGGCCACGCCGCCGCCGATCATGCCCAGGGCGCCACCTTCACCGGCTTTTTCAGCGACGTTGACTGCCAGCACCTTGCCGCAATCGGCGCAGATCTGCTGTTGAGCTGGCTTGTTGTTCTGGCCTGCATACGAGTTGCCGGCTTTTTGCGCGGCCTTGGCGTTGATGATGGCCTGGTCGTATTCGCCCTTGGCATCGCGCAGGCATTGCATGCGGGCTTTCGAGCTGCTTTCTTCTGCGCACAGTTTCTTGTCGTCTGCGTAGCGCGTGTTCGCTTGCTTCGTGTCGTAGGCGTATTGGGCCTTCGGCGACAGGTTTTGCGCGAAGGCTGAGGTGCTGAACAGGGCCGTGACGGCGACTGCGAGGATGAGTGGGCGACGAATCATGATCTTCTCCTAGGGGTGTTGAATGTGCCAGTAATGTCGGCATTGTGAATGCAGTATAGAGGAAAATCATGATTGCTTACCAACACTTACATGTGCGTGCGGGGCGTGGCAAATGATGGCATTTCCATGCGGAAATTAACCGTAGGCACCGCCTGTATACAGCAAGTCGAACAGGCGCGCCATGGTGGCGATCAGCATGCCTGCGCCTAGCATCAAGGTAGCGACCAGCACCACGGCCAGGGGCCAGCCCGTGTCCGACAGGTGGCCGGAGGCGGCGTTGTAGCGCGCATCCCACTTGTCGTCCGGCATCAGGCCCAGTACCAGCGCTTCCAGGAAGCCGAGCAGGGCGGACAGGGTCAGCGGCAATATCTGGTAAAACCAGTCGGCTTCGGGAAGCAGCTGGCGCAGCAGCAGGGAGGCGGGCAGGGCGGCCAGGTGCAGCCATCCCCACCGGTCCTTGGCGCCATGCAGGTAGAAGCGGTGGGCGCCCAGCATGCCCAGCAGGAAGGCCAGCAGTGTCGTGAAAGCCTTGTTCTTGTGCGACTGTTGCAAAATGGTAGCGGTGGTCATGGGACTCCAGAGTTGCTCATCGGTAAAGATTGCCAGTATCGGTCATCCTCTCGCACAACGATAGCACTTTCCTGTGGCGTTTATGTAATGATTTCGCCTGATTTCAAGCCATGGCCGGCACGATAGGCGCACGCGCCTATTGCGTCTTCGGCCATGACTGGTCATAATGTTTGATTAGCCCAAATTACACGCCCGTCATCATAACGCTTGCTGCCTGGCGGTAAAGCGCGCTATAATTTGCGGCTTTTTCCGCCTCAGCACACTTTTTGGAAATATTATGGTCGTTATTCGTTTAGCTCGTGGAGGCGCCAAGAAGCGCCCGTTCTTCAACATCGTCGCTACTGATTCGCGCAATCGCCGCGATGGTCGCTTCATTGAGCGTATCGGTTTTTACAACCCGATGGCGCAAGGTGGCGAAGTTCCACTGCGTATCACCGCAGACCGTCTGGCCTACTGGCAAGGCGTTGGCGCACAATTGTCGCCAACCGTTGCTCGCCTGGTAGCTAGCAACAACAAAGCAGCAGCTTAATTAGATCACTGGTTTGACGGTCAAGACTGCATCCGGGGTGAAAGTCCCCGATGACCTGGTACAGGTAGGCTATGTCTCCGGTGCTTATGGCATTGCTGGCGGGGTCAGGATCACTCCTTTCTCCGACGACGCGGATGCATTATTAAGCGTCAAAACCTGGTGGTTTGATAAACCGACCTTGCATGATGTTCAAGTCAGGCAAGCGAAGTTACACGGCGGCGACGTCGTGGCCCAGCTGGTGGGTGTGGTCGGGCGGGATGCCGCAGAAGCGCTGAAAGGCGTCTCTGTGCAAATTCCGCGTAGCCATTTCCCGACGCTGACGGCCGGTGAATTTTATTGGTCCGATCTGATCGGACTGACAGTCGAGAATTTGCAAGGCGAGTGCCTCGGCACAGTGCACGACATGATGAGCAATGGTCCGCAGTCGATCTTGCGCGTTGCGCCCGTCGCCACTGCCGATGAGACCGTTGAAAAGGCGCCTGAGCGCCTGATCCCGTTTGTTGGCCAGTTTGTCATTAACGTTGACAAGGCTGCCAACAAGATCACGGTCGACTGGGGCCTCGATTATTAAACCGCCTGCGCTTAACAATGCGCCGGGCAAACGTTGCAGGATGGTGAGCGATGCAATTTGATGTCGTGACCCTGTTCCCGGAAATGTTTGCCGCGCTGACGCAGTCGGGTGTGACCCGGCGCGCCTTCGAGCAGGGGAAATGTGGTTTGTCGCTGTGGAATCCCCGTGATTTCACCACCGATAATCACCGTACCGTGGATGACCGCCCGTATGGCGGCGGCCCCGGCATGGTGATGATGGCCCGTCCCCTCGAAGCGACAATTCATGCCGCGAAGCAACGCCAGACCGAATTGGGCCTGGCGGCGCCCCGCGTGGTGTTCATGTCGCCACAAGGCCGTCCGCTGACGCACGAGCGCGTCACGCAGCTGAAAGCCGAACCTGGTTTGGTGATCCTGTGTGGCCGCTATGAAGCCGTGGACCAGCGTTTGCTGGACCGTTGCGTCGACGAAGAAATCAGCGTCGGCGACTTCGTCCTGTCTGGCGGTGAATTGCCTGCCATGGCGCTGATGGATGCGGTGATCCGCTTGTTGCCGGGTGTCTTGAACACCGAGGCATCGGCCATCGAGGATAGCTTCGTCAATGGCTTGCTCGATTCGCCGCACTACACGCGGCCGGAAACATATGAAGGCATGGCCGTACCGCCCGTCTTGATGGGTGGCAATCATGCCGAGATCGTCAAGTGGCGCCGCCAGCGCATGCTGGAAGCGACTGCGACAAAGCGGCCTGACCTGCTGGTCAGTGCGCGCGCCGCCGGCTTGCTCAGCAAGACCGACGAAAAATTCCTGGCCAGCCTGTAAGCCGTCTTCGGATGGCGGGCAGGGTGGCTTTGCAGTGCCGGGCATGTTGCCCAAATTGGTAATACCCATCCTCTACCGGGCGGATACTTGCTATCCACAGTGCGCCGGCATGATGGTTTTCGGAGTTATAAAATGGACTTGATTCAACAATTAGAGCAAGAAGAGATCGCCCGTCTGGGTAAATCGATTCCTGACTTCGCACCAGGCGATACCGTTATCGTCAGCGTCAACGTAGTCGAAGGTACGCGCAAGCGCGCCCAGGCTTACGAAGGCGTCGTTATCTCCCGTCGTAACCGTGGCCTGAACTCGAACTTCATCGTTCGCAAGATCTCGTCCGGCGAAGGCGTTGAGCGTACGTTCCAACTGTACTCGCCGCTGATCGCTTCGATCGAAGTGAAACGCCGTGGTGATGTTCGCCGCGCCAAGCTGTACTATCTGCGTGAGCGTTCGGGTAAATCGGCGCGTATCAAAGAAAAATTGCCAAATCGCCGCGTTGTGGCGAAAGCAAGCGCGTAATATCAGCGTCTGCGTTGGGAAAAGGGGTGCCTCTGATGGTGCCCCTTTTTTTATTCTGAATTGCTATTGAGGCAAGCTGCCATGGCCACTATCGCATTTGATCCAAAACAACTCGCCATCGATTCGATCGCCGGCGAGGCGGCGCTGGACGCCGTGCGCCTGACGCCCGGCTGGCTGCGCCAGCGCCTGGCCGAACAGCCCGACTGGCAGCCCGAGATTACCCAGGATTTCCTTTCCGCCCGCGCCGTGCCCGTACGCGCCGCCGTGCTCATTCCCCTCGTGCAACGGCCGCAGGGCCTGACCATCCTGCTGACCATGCGCACCGATCACCTGAGCAGCCATGCGGGCCAGGTCAGCTTTCCCGGCGGGCGCAGCGAAGCTGTCGATGCGTCGCCCATCGCCACGGCCTTGCGCGAAACGGAAGAAGAAGTGGGCCTGGCGCGCGAGCACATCGAAGTGCTGGGCTGCCTGCCCGACTACCTGACGGGCACTGGCTACCAGGTCACGCCCGTGGTGGGCCTGGTGACGCCGCCGTTCGAGCTGCGCGCCGACCCGTCCGAAGTGGCGGAAATTTTCGAAGTGCCGCTGGCCTTCCTCATGGATGGCCTGAACCACCAGCGCCTGTCGGTGGAATTGCCCGGCGGGCGGCGCTCGTTCTACGCCATGCCCTACGAACGCTTCTATATTTGGGGCGCCACCGCCGGCATGCTGCGCAATCTGTTTCACCTCTTGCGCGCGTAAAATGATGCCCCGCACGTAATAAGTTTGATTCCAGCACTGCACTGCGCTATCGTAGCGGGCATTGCGGTATTGCTGAAAAAGACAAAAAGGACGTTTGATGACATTTCTCTCCATACTTTGCGCATTGCTGATCGAGCAGCTCAAACCTTTGCGCGCGGACAATCCGATCTACGCCGAAATCAAGAGCCTGGCAATGCGCATGGAGACCTGGTTCAATGCCGGCCACGCCAACCATGGCCGCATGGGCTGGTTCCTCATGATCGGCGTGCTGATGGTGCCGACGGCAGGCATTTACTGGCTCTTGCAGCATTATCAGCTGACCCTGCTGGCCTTTGCCTGGAACGTCCTCATCGTCTACCTGACCCTGGGCTTCCGTCACTACAGCCATTACTTTACCTCGATCCAGCTGGCCCTGAGCGCCGGCGACGAAGCGACCGCGCGCACCTTGCTGGCCGAGTGGACCAAGCTCGACACAGTGGGCATGGAAGCGAGCGAGATCGCCCGCATCGCCGTGGAAAAAGCCCTGGTCACCACGCATCGCAATGTGTTTGGCGTGTTCTTCTGGTTCCTCATGCCGCTGGGCCCTGCCTGCGCCGTGATGTACCGCGTGGCCGAATACCTGGCGCGCGCCTGGAACGAACCTGAACACATGCGTAATGAAGCATTCGGCCAGTTCGCCGCGCGCGCCTTTTACTGGATCGACTGGATTCCCGTGCGCCTGACGGCCGTGGCGTTTGCCGTGGTGGGCAATTTCGAGGATGCCATCTATGCCTGGCGCAATTTCGCCCAGCGCTGGCAGGACGAGGCCATCGGCATCATCCTGACGGCCGGCGGCGGCGCCATGGGTGTACGCCTGGGCACGCCAGCGGAAACGGCGGCCCGCGTGGTCGTCACGCCGGACATGGCCGTCGATGACAGCGACAGCGAAAGCGATATCCTGCCGGGCGAAGAGCCGGGCGCGCGCGCCTTGCAGAGCACGGTCGGCCTCGTGTGGCGCGCCTTGCTGCTGTGGATGCTGCTGCTGCTGTTGATGTCGGGCGCCGTTTTCCTCGGCTGACGCGGGCGCACATGCGCCATCCATGCGCCTTGCGCGTGGAACAAGGTTAAAATAGGGGCTGGCGCGCTAGGCGTGCCGGCCCCTGTTTGCATCGCCAGGGCAGATCGAGGTAGAACCCAAGTCTTCTATAAGATATAATACTGGCTTACCGCAGCAAACGTAGTTGAATTACCAGCCCGGCTTACCCGCCGGGGCCATTCACGCAATCCAGTCCCGACAAGCCACATGGCCGAGTTATCTCAAAAAACAGGGGAACTCTCAGACGAGTTCTTCATCCTTGGTCTCACCAGCAATGGCAAGCAATTCCGACCCAGCGATTGGGCCGAGCGCCTTTGTGGAGTGATGTCCTGTTTCAATCCCGAAGGTGGCGGGCGCAACGCGCACCTCCAGTATTCGCCGTACGTGCGCCCGACCGTCGTCAATGGCGTCAAGTCGGTGGTGGTCAACACCAAGTTGCGCGAGATCGAGCCGATGGCGTTTCACTTCGTGCGCGAATTTGCCAAGGATAACGACCTGCAAATCGTCGAAGCCTGCTTCCTGCCGCCTCCCGAAGAAAAGTAAGACTAGTTTCATTGATGTGCCTCAAACCTGCCAGCCTGCTGGTGGGAGACATCATGAGCGCGCAACTGCTGACGGCCAGCGAAGACGACGACTTCTACGACATCATCGAACGCATGCGCGTCAACGGCATCCGCCGTCTGCCCGTGGTCAACAATCTGGGCGCGCGTTCCGGCGTCGTCAGCCTCGACGACCTGCTCGCCTTCCTGGCCCCGGAGATGGCCGAACTGGCCCGTATCAGCAGCGGCCAGCTGGTGTACGAAAAGCGCACTAGAAAATATGCCCGTATTGCGCAATTTCAGTCAAATCCCCGTCACCCGAAAATGCTACAGTCGCTGCTCGTTCAACGGGAAGCGCGCATGCACTATCTGGCCAAGGCACTCTGGTATATCGAATCGCATTATGCAGAGAATATCTCGCTAGGCGATATCGCCCACGTGGGCGGCGCTTCGCCGTGTCACCTGACGCGCGCGTTTGGCCTGGCCACGGGCCACTCCGTGATGCGCTATGTGCGGGCGCGCCGGCTCAGCGAGGCGGCCCGCGCGCTGGCGCAGGGCGCGCAAGACATCCTCGCCGTCGCCCTGCAGGCCGGCTACAGTTCCCACGAGGCATTTACGCGGGCCTTCCGCGAGCAGTTCCAGCTCACGCCGGAAAAGGTGCGGGCCCAGCGCCACGTCGCCAACCTCGCGCTGGTGGACGCCATCAAACTGGATGTGGCGCCGGGCGTGGCCCTGGAAGCGCCCCGTTTCGAGCAGGGTCCCGCCTTGCTGCTGGCGGGCCTCGTCGAACGTTATCGCGCAGAAACGGTTGCCGGCATCCCCGCCCTGTGGCAGCGCTTTCTGCCCCATGCGGCGCCCGGTCAGGTGCTGTATGGCGTGTGCTGCAATAATGACGATGCGGGCAATTTCGATTACCTGTGCGCCATGCCGGTGAGCGACTTTTCCCAGGCCCCCGAGGGCTGGATGCGGCTGCGTATCGCGCCGCGGCGCTATGCCGTGTTTCACCACCGCGGCCACATTTCCACCATCCGCGCCACCTGGCATACGGTGTGGAACGAGTGGCTGCCCCAGTCCGGCCTGGAAGTGGCCGACGCGCCCGATTTTGAACGCTACGACCAGCATTTCGACCCCGCCAGCGGTAGTGGCGGCGTGGAAATCTGGCTCCCCTTGAAAGCATGACCATGCTCAATACCTTGTCTGCGCCGATCCTGTTTGCGGGCGGCACCGCGCTGCGCCAGCGCCTGTTGCAAATCGCCGCGGCGCTGGCGGCCGGCCTGCCCCTGTACTGGGTGCTGGGGCCGCAGCCGCTGGGCGCGCTGGCCTGGTGCGCGCCGCTGCCCGTGCTGTGGCTGGCCCTGCGCTCGTCGCCCCGCGATGCGGCCTGGATGACGTTCCTGGCTGCCATGCTCGGCTTGTCGTCGAACGTTGACTATTTCCGCCTGCTCATGCCCTTGCCGGCCGTGCTGGCCGCGATCGCCGTCAAGGCACTGCTATGGCTGCTGGTGGTGCTGGCCACGCGGCGCCTCGTGCTGCGCTACCGGGCAAGCTGGACGGTGCTGGTGTATCCCGTGCTGTGGGTGGCAATCGATACCTTGATGGCGGCCTTGCTGCCGGACGGCAACTGGGGCAGCCTCGCGTATTCGCAAGCGGATAACCTTGCCGTGCTGCAGCTGGCGGCCCTGGCGGGCGTGCCTGGCCTGCTGTTCATGTTGTGCCTGGCGCCATCCGCGCTGGCCCTGTTGCTGGCCGGTGGCCGTGTGTATGCGCCAGTGGCGGGCGTGACCGTGTTGCTGCTGGCGGCCGCGTTCGCCGGTGGCGCCTGGCGGGTGCACGGTACCCCGACTCCTTCCGGGCCGCTGGCGGGACTGGTGGCCATCGATGACTTTATCGGCCCGGCCACGCCGCCGGCGCGCGCGCAAGCCATCTGGGACCAGTACGCGCGCCACGTCGAAGCGCTGGCCGGACAGGGCGCCACGCTGGTGCTGCTGCCGGAAAAGATAGCCGTGCTGGAACCCGCGCAGGCGGACGCCGTGCGGCAGCGTTTCCAGGCGCTGGCGCGTAGCACGGGCGCGTGGATCACCTTGGGGCTAGGCGTGCAGGACGCTGCCGGCCGGCGCAACCTGGCCTGGCTGTTCGCGCCCGATGGCACCGCGCCCGTCAGCTATCAGAAACATCATCTGGCGCCGCCCGAGCGCGAGTTTCTTGCTGGCAGCGCGTACGCCGTGCAGCCGGTGGCGGGGCAGGCCATGGGCCTGGCCATCTGCAAGGACATGCATTTCGCGCCCCTGGGGCAGGCGTATGGCGCGGCCGGGGCGCAGGCGATGCTGGTGCCGGCCTGGGATTTCCAGCTGGACGCCTGGATGGGCGCGCGCATGACCGTCGTGCGCGGCGTGGAAAACGGCTATGCCGTGCTGCGCGCGGCGCGCGAGGGCGTGCTGACGGTCAGCGACGCGTATGGACGCGTGCTGGCGGAGCGGGCCAGCAGCGCCATGCCGGGCAGCACCTTGCTGGCGCCGCTGCCGGCGCACCGGTCTGTCTCCCCTTCGGCTGGATGGCTGGGGCCGCTGTTCGGCTGGCTGTGCGTGGCGCTGGGCGTGATTTTGCTATGCATGGGCCGCCGCGCCGCGTCCGCGGCCTGACGCATCACGCCACGTTTTGCTGCAATGCGCAAAACCGTATCGCACGGCCTTCCTTTATATTCTCCGTACATAGCAACATAATCGCCGCCGATGATTGCACCATTGCCGTGCATATATTCGGCGTGATACCGGCATATATATTGCACTGCAATAAGTGGTGTTATCTGGTATTGAGAAATTCGGGCAGCTGGTATTAATTGGTACTTAATTCGGCCACGAAGTCATACATATCGCCGCGGAAGTAGGAGCGGCAAAATTCCACGGCGCGGCCATCGCGCAAAAAGCCCAGTCTTTCCACCGACAAGCCCGCGTCACCTTCCTCCGCCTGCAACAGGCTGGCCTGCTCCCCCGTCAACAACAAGGCGCTGAGGCGCTGCAAGGCGCGCACGGGCCGGTTGCCCGCCTGTTCCAGCGCGTCATACATGGAGATATCGACGGCGTCGAGGTCTGGCAGGCAACTGGCGACGATGGTCGCGTACTCCAGGCACATCGGCACCTCGTCCGCATAGCGGATGCGGTGGAAACGGTACACGGGCGCGCCCGGCGACAGCCGCAGGCGCAAGGCCTCTTCCGGCGTGACGGTGCCCTCTGCGCGCTTGAGCCACACGCTGCGCGGCGTGCGTCCGCGCGCCCGCATGTCCTCGGAAAACGAGGTCAGCTTGGCGAAATTTTTCTCGATGCGCGTATTGATGAAATTGCCCGAGCCGGGGCGCCGCACCAGCAAGCCCTCGTTGACGAGGCCATCGATGGCCTTGCGCACGGTGATGCGCGAGACGGACAGGTCGCTGGCCAGCTGTCGCTCGGCCGGCAAGGCTTCCTCGGGGCCGAGGATGCGCTTGTCGATCGCTTCGCGCAGCGCGCGCTGCAGTTGCTGGTACAGGGGCAGGCTACTCGTCTGCCCCAGGCCTTGCATGATGTGAGCCAGGGTGGTCATACGCTGAGGGTCTCCGTTACGGCGCGTTGCAGACGCGCTCTGTATCTGTTTTGTGTCGCTCGATAATACCAAAAAAGGCCGTTATAAAACCAATTTGAATTATCAGGCCAGCAATTTATGCCTGGCCTCGCAGGTATTTAGCCTGCTCATACGGGCTACAGATTGATTTGGATAAAGTGGTCTGTGTGATTCAAACAACGTTATAAAAAAAAAGTTGCAACTGGTAGTGTTCTGGTATTGGATAGTAGTATATTGGCGTTGAATTGGTTTTGTAAGTGGTTGTGCCGAAGGGTCTGCAGCATGCCGGCGAGAATGGGCGGGCTGGAAAGAAGACCTACATTAAAAATGAAAAGGTTCCAATCCTGGAGCCTAAATCAAGGGGGAGTACATGAAACGCAATTTGACAGCTAGCGGTGTAACGCGCCTGACGCCTATCGCGGCAGCCGTGGGGTTGATGGTATTGGGTGCGAGTTTTGCCGCCCAGGCGCAGGAAGCAGTGCAACCGGATTCAAGTGTCGTGGTGGTGACCGGCGTGCGCGCCGCAATGGCCCAGTCGCTCAATCAAAAGCGTAATTCCGACTCCCTGGTCGAAGTCGTCACGGCCGAAGACGTAGGCAAGATGCCGGACAAGAGCGTGGCCGATTCGCTGCAGCGCATTCCTGGCGTGTCCGTCGCCACGGCAGGCGGCTCCGAAGGTGGCTTTGGCGACAATGACCGCGTCAGCCTCAAAGGCACGCCATCGAACCTGACCTTGACCACCCTTAACGGCCACACCGTCTCGAGCGGCGACTGGTATATCTCGAATATCACGGGCGGCGGTCGCAGCGTCAGCTATAGTATGTTCCCGTCCGAGTTGATCGGCCGCGTGACTGTTCACAAGAGCTCGCAAGCCGACCTGATCGAAGGCGGCGCCGCTGGCAATGTCAATATCGAAACCCGCAAACCCTTGAGCTTCAAGAAAAACCTGACCTTGATGGGTTCGATCGAAGGCGCTTACACGGAATCGGCCAAGAAAACCGACGTGCAAGTCAGCGGCTTGATCAACTGGAAAAACGAAGCCAACGACCTGGGTATCTTGCTGCAGGTGTTTGACGAGAAACGCACCTTGCGCCGCCAGGGCCAGGAATTCCTGTGGTGGGAAAAGCTTGACAACACGAATGCAAAAGCCTGGATTGCCGCCAATCCCGAAGTCGCAGGCAAGACTTTGTCGTTCCTGACGGGTTCTTCGCTGTTCGAGCAAAAGCGCGAGCGCAAGGGCGGCTCGCTGGACATCGAATACAAGGTGTCGAACGACCTGAGCTTCAACGTCAACGGTTTCTACACCCGTCTCGATGCGGACAACGTCAATACCAACTTCATGCTGGCGCCGTATCAAGTCCTGTCGAATAACTGGAGCAACGTGGGCGGCGCCATCCCGTCGTCCTACACGCTCAAGGGCAACACGATTACTTCGATCGCCTTCCCGTCGAAGTGCCCGGTCGCCGATTGCTCGGCAATGGGCGCTTCGGTGCAAGACATCATTGCCCGTCCAGGTTCTTACAGCGATTCGAAATTTGTCGACTTTAACTTCAAGTACCGCGCCAACGCCAATCTGAAGTTTACTGGCCAGGTTGGTACCACGCGCGGCACGGGTCACGCCCGCGACTACGCGTATGAAGGCTGGCTGGCCTATTCGGGCAGCAGTCTGACCATGCATGGCATCGATGCGCCAGCCAATGTCGTCATCGACAATGCCTCGACGTTGAATCCGCGCACCGGCGCCCCATTCTTCACCGGTTGGGCAACGGACGTCACCACGCGTGACAAGGAAAACTATGGCCAGGTCGACGGCACCTACAGCACTGTATGGGACGCCGTGCCGAACATTCGTTTTGGCCTGCGCACCGCCAAGCATGACCGTTCCCTGACCTGGCTCGAAGGCAGCTATCCAGCGGCCGCCGGCCTGCTGGAGAATGCGCCGAAAGGGTTGACGCGTTATCCGACCAGTCCCTTGTCTAACGTGCTGCAGAATCCCTGGACCTTCAGCGGTTCCTCGATGAAGGAGTGGGGCGAAAAGTACGCGACGTATAACAAGCATGCTTACCAAAGCGAATTCCAGATGACGGAAAAAGCAAATGCCGCCTACGTCATGGGTGACCTGAACTTTGCCGACGTGCAAGGTAATTTCGGTGTGCGTTATGTCAAGACCCAGATTGACGTGGCCAATGCATCGCCGAACGACGTGTGGAAACCGACCCTCAGCTCGAATACCTACAATAACTTCCTGCCGAGCGTGAACTTGCGCACGGACCTGGCGAAGGATGTCGTGTTGCGCGGCGCGGCCAGCCGCACCATGGCGCGTCCTGACTTTGGCGCCCTGGGTGCCTTGAGCCTGAACGACTTGACGATGTCCGGTTCCGGCGGCAATCCGAACCTGAAGCCGATCATGTCGAACAACGTCGATGCGGGCGTGGAATGGTATTTCATGCCGAAGTCGCTGATCGCGGTGAACCTGTATCAGATGAAACTGGCTTCGTATGTCACCTACGGTTCGTCGGTGGCGCAGTTCTACAACGCGACTCTGGGCCGCGTAACGGATTACAACATGAGCGCCGCCATCAATACCAAGGCGCGTGTGCGTGGCGTGGAACTGCAGTACACCCAGGACCTGAGTAATGGTTTCGGCTTCAGCGCCAACTACACCTATGCCGACGGCAAGGAAACGCAAGCGGCGCCAAAATCGGCTTGCGCCGATGAAGGCAACTGCGATATGGTCGGCACGTCGAAGAACTCGTACAACCTGTCGGGCTTCTTTGAAAACGCCAAATGGAGCGCGCGCCTGAACTACAGCTTCCGTTCCGCCTTCCTGAACGGACTGGATCGCAAGAGCGCCATTTACCAGGATGACGTCGGCACCGTTTCGGCTTCCATCAACTACAACATCAACGAGTTCCTGACCCTGTCGCTGGAAGGCAAGGACCTGAACGATCCGCTGTTGAAGTCGTATGCGTCGACCAAAGACCAGCCGCGCGCGTTCTACAAGAACGGCCGCCAGGTATTCTTTGGCCTGCGTGGCAAGATGTAAGACGTTTTACTTGGTTAATGCCTCCCGGCGGACACCCGGGATGGCATGACAATGGCGGAGCGCAGTTGGCTCCGCCATTTTTTTATTGCAAGATGCTTTTCTTTACATGGTGAGATACATCCGATGACATTACACGCAATGCTGGCTTGCTTCGCCTGCGCACTGCCACTGGCCGCCGCCTCCGCCAGTCCTTCCGCTCCTGCCGCGCCGGCCTTCGCGCCGGAAGTGGTGGCGTATTATCCCGGCTGGAAATCGGCCGATTTTCCCGTTAACGAGCACAATATTCGCGCTGGCAATGTCAGCCTGATCCAGTACGCGTTCGCCGACATCTGCTGGGATGGCGAACATGGCAACCCGGCGCCCGAGGGCGGCGGCGTGAGCGCCTGCCTGGATGCGCAGGGCCAGCCGTCCCGGCCGGCCAATGGCAGCATCGTGCTGCCGGCGCCGCAAGCCGATGCCGATAACTTGCGCAAGCTCAATGCGCTCAAGCAAAGTCATCCGCGGTTGCGCGTCCTGCTGTCGGTGGGCGGCTGGATCTGGTCGAACCGCTTTTCGGACGTGGCCGCCACGCCGGCCGCACGCCAGGCGTTCATCGCCTCCGCGCTGGAACTGGTACGCCGGCATGGCCTCGATGGCGTCGATATCGACTGGGAACATCCGGCCACTGGGGGGATTCCCTGTATCGAAGGCAAGCTCTGCCATCGCGCCGACGACAAGGAAAACTATGTGCGCCTCGCGAGCGAACTGCGCAGCGCCTTCGAGCAGGCCGGCAAGCAGGATGCCGGCCGCCATTACCTGATCACCATCGCCGCCGGCGCGCATGCCAGCCTGAGCGACGACAGCGACGCTTCGCCCGGCTGGATCGTCCGCCTGGCGGCGCAGCTGGACTGGATCAACCTGATGACGTATGACTACCGCGGCGTGTGGGATGCCGAGAGTGGCCAGCTGGCGCCCCTGCATGCCGACCCCGCCGACCCGCAGCGCGACAAGCAGCTGTATGCGGACGCCACCGTGACGCGCTTCCTGCGCGCCGGCGTGCCTGCCGCCAAGCTGGTGCTGGGCGTGCCCTTCTATGGCTATGGCTGGAAGCAGTGCGCCGCCGGTCCCCGCGGCGATGGACTGTACCAGCCTTGCCAGGGCGCCGCCAGCGGCAACGACGCTACGCCGACATTTACTTACCGGTATCTGCTCGAGCAAGGCTACCTGGCCGAGGGCAAGGGCGCGCGGGGCTTCCAGCGCCATTGGAATGCCGCGTCGCAAGTACCGTATCTGTACAACCGCGACAGCGGCGTGTTCATCAGCTATGAAGATGCGCAATCGGTGGCGCATAAAGTGCGCTATATCCGCGACAAGGGCTTGCGTGGCGGCATGTTCTGGGAATTGAGCGGTGATGCGCAGCATGTGCTGGGTACGGCCATGGCGCCCATCCTGAAGGGGGCGCAGCCATGAACCAGCGCTACCTCGCCCTCGACGTCCTGCGCGGCCTGACCGTGGCCCTGATGATCGTCGTCAATACGCCCGGCGACTGGGGCAGCGTGTATGCGCCGTTCCTGCATGCCGAATGGCATGGTTTTACCCTCACGGACCTGGTCTTCCCCAGCTTTTTGTTTGTCGTCGGCAATGCGCTGGCGTTTGCGTTGGGGAAATATGAACATCTGGGCCATGGCGCCGTGCTGGCCAGGCTGTGCAAGCGCAGCGCGCTGATTTTTTTACTGGGCTTCCTGCTGTACTGGTTCCCCTTCTTCAAGCTCGACGATGCGGGCCAGTTCGCCTGGTCGCCGCTGTCGCACACGCGCATCCCCGGCGTGCTGCAGCGCATCGCCGTATGCTACCTGGCCGCCGCCCTGATCCTGCATTACTGGAAGACGCGCGGCGCGCTGGTGTTCAGCGCCTGCGCCTTGCTCGGCTACTGGGCCATCCTGGCGACCTGGGGCGATTACAGCCTGCACGGCAACGCGCCGGCCAAGCTGGACCTGATCCTGCTGGGCGACAGCCATTTGTACCACGGCGAAGGCATCGCCTTCGATCCGGAAGGCATCCTCGGCACCTTGCCGGCTATTGTCAATGTGATTGCCGGCTACCTGGCGGGCAGCTTCGTGCGCCAGACGGCGCCGGCGCAGCTGCGTGCCGCGCTGTATCAGCTGGTCGTGGCTGGCGTCATTTGCGTGGCCGTGGCCCTGTGCTGGAATGAAGTGTTTCCGATCAACAAGAAGCTGTGGACCAGCTCTTACGTGATGGTGGGTATCGGCCTGGACTTGCTGCTGCTGGCGCTGCTGATGTACATCATTGACGTACGTCAAATGACTGGCTGGACGTATTTCTTTGAAGTCTTCGGCAAGAACACGCTCTTCATTTACCTGGTGTCGGAAGTGCTGGTGATCATCGCGTTTACCGTGCGCATCGGCGGCGGCAATCTGTACCAGTGGCTGTACACGCACTGGTTTACGGGCTGGGCGCCGGCGCGCGTGGGGTCCATGCTGTTTGCCATCAGCTTCATGTTGCTGTGCTGGCTGATCGCCTACGGCATGGACAAGCGCAAGATCTATATCAAAGTCTAGAACTTCAGCTTCAGGCCGTAACGCGTGGCCAGGGCGGTGAAGAGCAGCATCAGGGCGGTGACGGCGGCGGCATTCCACAGGCCGGCCGCGCCGCCCGTTTCAAGATACGGCCACCAGAAGCGCGGCAGGTGCAGCACGGCCGCCAGTTGCTGCCACAGGTCGGGCACGATGTAGGCGAACAGGGCATTTGTTCCGGCAGGCAACAGCACCACCGCCCAAGCGCGCCAGCGCCACACGTCGATGACGACATAAAACACGAGGAACAGGGCCAGGATGAGGGCGCTGCACACGAGCGTGTAGGATTCCGTTGCCGCGATCTTGTTGATGTGGTGATACGGCCGCAGCAGCAGACCGGCAGCGAACAGTCCCAGCGCGAACCACGCCATGAAACGGATGCGCTGCCCATGGCTCAGGGCGGCGCCGCGCAGGAACAGCTGGCCCACCAGGGTGCCGGCCAGCACATTGGCCGCCGTCGAACCGAGCACTTGCGGCACGTTGACAAACCCGTTGATACCCGCCGGCAGGAAATCCAGGCTGCCCGCCGTGCCGCCCATGTACAGCGTGATCAGCAGGGCAAACACGCCCATCAGCGCCGTGCCGCTGCCCTGGCACGCCAGGTACAGCAGGCTGCACAGCAGATACGCCCAGCCGATCATGCCGAGGATGCCCCACCATGACGGTTGCAGCCAGGTGCTGGAAAACTCCGCATTCAATTCGCCGCGGAACGTCGCCAGCAGGAACAGCATCAGGGCGCCGCCTGCGGCCAGTTCCAGCTTGCCCGCGCCCTGGCGCCACAGCAGGATCATGGCCATATAAAACAAGAGGAAATAGACGGCCTGCGGCAGCAGCGCCGCCTGCGCATCGTAGCGGTAGGCATTCGCCAGCACCACGCCGGCCAGCATCAGGCTGGCGGAGCGCCACAGCAGGCGCCCCAGCAAGGCTGGCGTGACGTTGCCGCAATGGCGCTGCAAGGCCAGCGGAATGGCCATGCCGACCATGAACAGGAATCCGGGAAAGACCAGGTCGGGCACGGTGATGCCGTCGGCGCGCGGCCCCGCATGTTCGAGCCACCAGGCAATGCCGGGCATGCCTGCCAGGTAGTTGACCCAGATCATGGTGACGATCACGAAGCCGCGAAAGGCGTCCAGGCTGGTCAATCGTTCAGGTGCAGGTGCGGGGGAGGTGGCTGGCGGCATGGAAGGAGGAAAAAAGGTCGAAAAAAAAGCAGCCCCGGCCTGAGCCGGGAACCGCTTTGCGTGTGCTGCCGGGAGCGGGAATTACTGCGCCGCTGCTGCCGGTGCTGCCGCTGCCGTGGCAGGACGGTTCAGCCACAGGATCCAGTAGCGGGCCAGGTCGCCCACGCCGTCGCCGCCCTTGACCGTTTCCAGGACCTTGATGGCGTCGTCTTTCTTGCCGGCCATGGCGTAGGAATAGCCGAGGCGCAGCTTGGCATCCTCAACGCGCTTCAGGCCGCCCTTGGCGATGCCTTTCTGGATCAGGTCGATACCTTTGTCGAACTGGTCCATCGTCACGAAGGCGTAACCGAGGTTGATCAAGCCCGTGCCATCCTTGCTCTTCATGGCCGAGGCTTCGCCGCTGGCGATGTTTTTCGCATCGTCGGCGGCAGCCTTGCTGGCCTGGTCGCGCAGTTTCTTGTGCTTGGCGGCATTTGCGCCCGTGCCCAGCACGCCTTTGGCAAAGCCGGCGTCGAGGACTTTTTTCGCTTCCGTCGGGAAGGCGTTCTGCAAGGCGATTTCAGCCATGTCGCTGTAGTCCTGTGGCGGCATGGTGTCGACGGCCTTGAATTGCAGGCGCAGCACGTCCAGCGCGAAGCGGTCCGAATAGCCGGCCTTGCCTTGCAGGCGGCCCAGCAGGTCGCTCCAGTAGTCGTCCGACGGGTAATAGCGCACCAGGTTTTCCATGGCGATCAGGTAGGTGGCTGGATCCTTGCTTTTCGAACCTGTGTTGGCCAGCAATTGCAGCTCTTCGATGCTCGGCGTCTTGCCCGCTTGCTGCTTGGCCGTCACGTCGGCCATCAGTTCCTGCTTGGCGCGCGCGAAATCATTGCTGAAGTAATAGGAGCGGATGATGTAGGGACGCACGGTGGCCACGTCGCCCGTTGCCGTCTGGTAACGGGTGAACCATTTGATGGCGTTCGGGTAATCCTTGGCGTTGTAGTGGTAGTTCGCCAGTGCCTGGATGAAGTCGCCTTCCGATTTCTTGTCCAGCTTGCCCGATTCGATCACCGCTTCCAGCGCCGTCATGGCCATCGGCGCATTGTTGGTGGTCGAGGCCAGCGCCACGCGCAGGCGGTTCAGCACGAAGGTTTCATACGGCGTCAGGGCCGGAATGGCGGCAGCCTGGTCGATGCGGCTTTGCACGTCGGCGTAGTTCTTGGCATCCATCGATGCCTTCACGGCGGTCGGATCGAGCAGCTTGAACACTTCAGGGCGCACCGAGTCGGCCGGAGCGGCAGCAGCGGCGGCTGGCTTGGCATCCTGCGCGTGCGACAGGGATGGCAGGACATTGAGGCCGATGGCGGCCAGGAGCAGGCTAAGACGGGCAAGACGGAATTGGGACATGGGTTATCCTTCAATCAATAACAAAAATACGCACCTGCACTGGCAGCCGCAACATCGTGCATTGGCATTGCCAGAGGGGCAAGGAAGCTCGAAAAAACATCATTCTGCCAGTCTGCCTGCATAAGTCAAACAGAAGCGGCATGATACAGAGCGGCTATTGTCACATAAACGGCTGAGCGGGTGCGGCAAACGTGCGCGCCAGGGCTTGCCCTTTGGCATCGAACAGCAGGCAGCGCTGCGCCGGCAGATGCAGGCGCATGGCGTCGCCCGCCTGGCGCAAGCCTTCCTCGGCCGGCAGCTTGACGGACAGCATCTCGGCCACAGCTGGCATGCTGGCGTACACGATGGCCACGTCGCCCAGGTATTCGACATGGCTGACGGCCGCGTCGACGACGTTGTCGCCTGCATCGTTCGCGTGCCGCAGGCTGACATGCTCGGCGCGCACGCCCAGGGTCAGCTGGTCGCCCGGCGCCACGTTCTGCCCCTGCGCTTCGACGTCGATGACGGCGCCGCCGGGCAGGCGCACGGCCACCGAGCCGGGGCCGCTGGCGATGGCCTCGCAAGCGACGAAGTTCATCTTTGGCGCGCCGAGGAAGCCGGCGACGAACAAGTTGCCGGGATTGTTATACAACTCGTGCGGACTGCCTACCTGCTCGATGCGTCCGCCGTTGAAGACGACGATGCGCTCGCCCAGGGTCATCGCCTCGACCTGGTCGTGCGTGACGTAGATCATGGTGGTTTTCAGTTCCTGGTGCAGGCGCGAAATCTCCACGCGCATCTGTACGCGCAAGGAAGCATCGAGGTTCGACAACGGTTCGTCGAACAGGAACACCTTGGGTTTGCGCACGATGGCGCGGCCGATGGCCACGCGCTGGCGCTGGCCGCCCGACAGGTCCTTCGGCTTGCGCTTGAGCAAAGGCGTGATCTGCAGAATCTCGGCCGCGCGCTCGACGGCGGCGCGCACCTCTGCCTTCTTGTGCCCCGCCAGGCTCAGGGCGAAGGCCATGTTTTCGTACACCGTCATGTGCGGATAGAGGGCGTAGCTCTGGAAGACCATGGCCAGGCCCCGCTCGGCCGGCGCGATATCGTTGGCCAGCTTGCCGCCGATATGCAGCTCGCCATCCGTGATGTCTTCCAGCCCGGCGATCATGCGCAGCAGGGTTGATTTGCCGCAACCGGATGGCCCCACGAAGACGACGAATTCGCCGTCGCGAATATCGAGGTCGATGCCGTGGATGACGGGGTGCTTGTCGTCATACAGCTTGACGATGTTCTTTAATGCGATATGTGCCATGGACTGTGCGATTCCTAGCTTGCGCTGGCCGGCGCGGACGTGGCGCCGGCGTCAGCCTGGTCGGAGGGGGCCTTTGGTCCGATGCGCATGAAGCGCGACAGGATCAGGACGGGCACGGCCGACACCAGCACCCACAGGAAAAAGGTCTTGTAGCCGAGCGCCGTCTGGATGTCGCCGCTGATCATCTTGAACAGCACGAAGCCGAGCTGCATCACGCCGGTGGCGAACGCATAGTGGGCCGTCTGGTATTTGCCGACGGAAACCACTTGCATCATGAACAGGATCAGGCCGACGAAGCCGAAGCCGTAACCGAACATCTCCACGCTGAGCGCAGCCGTGATCAGGGTCAGGTCGGTCGGCATGCTGTGGCTCAGGTAATAGAACACCAGGTTTGGCAAGTTCATGGCCAGGATCAGAAAGAACATGGCGCGCTTCAGGCCCAGCCACGACGTGAAGTAGCCGCCGCCGATGCTGCCCAGCAGGAACGCGACGGTGCCGGCCGTGCCGTACACGGCGCCCACTTCCGTCGTCGACAGGCCCAGGCCGCCCAGTTCGCGCGCTTCGCGCAGGAACAGCGGGCCGATGGTCTGCACTTGCGCCTCGCCGGCGCGGAACAGGATGATGAAGGCGATCATGCCCCAGATGCCGGGCTTTTTCAGGAAATCGACCAGCACGTCCCACAGGGTGCGGCTGATGCCAGCCACGCTCTTGTCGGCCACGGCCGCGTTGCGCACCTGCGGCAGGGCCCACAGGTGGTAGGCGGCCAGCGACAGCATCATGGCGCCGATGATCAGGAAGATCACCGACCAGGCGGGCTTGATGCCGATTTTTTTCTCCAGGTAGCCGGCCAGGATCACCAGGCCGCCCAGCGAGATGAATTTGCCCGCGTTGAAGAAGGCGCCTTGCCAGCCCGCGTAGGCCGCCTGCTGCTTGTCCGACAGGCTGGCAATATACAGGCCGTCGCACACGATGTCGTGCGTCGACGAGGCCAGCGCGGCGACGAACAGCACGGCAATGCAGGCGGCAAACCACAGCGGCGTTTGCAGGGCCAGCGCGATCAGACCCAGGCTCAGGCCACCGAGGAACTGGAACAGCACCACCATGGTCTTCTTGCTCGACGCCAGCTCCAGGAAGGGACTCCACAGCGACTTGAAGACCCAGGCAAAGCCGATCAGGCCCGTCCAGCGGGCGATCTGGTCGTTCGGCACGCCCATGCTCTTGAACATCAGGCCGGCCACCAGGGCCACGGCGTAGAACGGCAGGCCCTGGGCGAAGTACAAGGTGGGCACCCAGGAAATCGGACTGCGTGCTTTCTTGCTGATGCTGATGCGCTGGTCGTGCATGGAGGCTTCCTTATCGAGAGACGTTTTCATTTGACTGCGCCGTCCATGCCGCGCATGAAGAAGCGTTGGGTAAACAGGAAGGCGAGCAGGGTTGGCACGATGGTGATCAGGGTGCCGGCCGCGATCACGCGCGTGCTGCTGCCGAAGGTGCCGCGCAAGTACAGCACGCCCACCGACAGGGGGAATTCATCGGGTTTGCTCATGACGATGGAGGGCCAGATGTATTCATTCCACGATTCGACGGCCGTCAGGATGCCGACGGTGGCCAGCCATGGCGTGATCAAAGGCAGCATGATGCGGCTGAAGATCACCCACTCGGAGGCGCCATCGACGCGCGCCGCGTCGATCAGGTCTTGCGGCACTTCCTCGAACGCCTGCTTGAGCAGCAAAATGGCCACGGCCGTCACCACGTTGGGCAGGATCACGCCCGTGTAGGTGTCGACCAGGCTCATTTGCGTGATGGTGATGAAGTTGACGAGGAAGTTCACTTCCGATGGCAGCACCAGCGTGGCCAGGATCAGGCCGAACACGAGTTTGCGGCCGCGGAATTTCAGGCGCGCCAGCGGATACGCGGCCAGTGAGCACAGCAGCAGTTTCCAGAACACGGTAAACACCGCGATCAGCACCGAGTTCCTGAAGAACGACCAGATCGGGATCGCCTTGAACACTTCGATGAAGTTGGCGAACGACGGCGCCTTTGGCCAGAAGGTGGGCGGAAAAGCAAAGATATTGCCTTCCGTGGAAATGGCCGTCACCAGGGTCCACCAGAACGGGAAGACGCAGACGACGGCGATCGCGCACAGCACGGCATAGTGGCCCGCATATTGGCCAAACAGCTGCAAGCGGGTTTTCAGGGAGCGGGAGCGGTTTTTCATGGTCATGCCCCTGTCAGCGGTGCTTGGGTTTGAGGTAGCGCAGGCACAGCAGGGCAATGCCGATGCAAAATAGGGACACGACGAAGCTGGCGGCCAGCGCGCGCGGCAGTTTCAAGTGTTTGAGGCCCTGGTCATACGCGTAGTACAGCGCCGTGAAGGTGGAATTCATCGGCCCGCCCTGCGTCAGCACGTCGACTTCCTGGTATGCCTTCAGGGCCGCCAGCATGGACAGGATGGAGCACAGCATGATGGTCGGGCGCAGCATCGGCACGGTGATCTTCCAGAAGCGCTGCCAGCGGTTGGCGCCATCGAGCATGGCCGCTTCCTGCATGTCTGACGGGATAGCTTGCAGCGCCGCCAGATACATCACCATGTACCAGCCCAGGCCGCGCCACAGGGTGACGAACATGACGGCAAACAGGGCCAGGCTGTCGTTCGACAGCCAGCCCACGGGCGCATTCACCAGTTTTAAGGTCATCATCACGTAGTTCAGCGCGCCCTGTTCGTGGAACATGAAGCCCCACATGATGCCGACCACGGAAACGGTGGTCACCACCGGCACGTAGAAGGCGGCGCGGAACAGGCGGATGCCGGGCAGGCGGTTGTTCACCAGCACGGCCAGCGTGATGGCGCCCACCTGCACGAAGGGCACCATCAGCAAAAACATCAGCGAGTTTTTCAAGCCCGAGACGAACATCTCGTTGTTGAAGATGTAGCGGAAGTTATCGAGGCCGACGAAGCGCGTCTCGCGTATCAGGCTGTAGTCGGTAAACGCCAGCACGGAGCCGTAGCCGACGGGCCAGAAGGAAAAGGCGGCCAGCAGCAGCAGGGCGGGGGCGAGGAACAGCCAGGCTTGCACGGTATGGCGGTGGGCGGGTTTCATCATGTCCTCAGTGGCGCGGCAGGGTGGCCAGCTTGCGGTTCCAGATGGCGACGGCCTGGTCCAGCGCCTGTTTCACATCCTGCTTGCCCGTCACGCCCGCTTCCACGGCTTTCACCAGCGAGCGGCGCAATTCGTCGTAGTCGTCGATGCCGGCCACGTACAGGGTGCGCGAGTGGCCCATCGACAGGGCGCCGGCGGCCACCGCCTTTTCGGCCGCGCCCGCGTTCTTCGGCGTGGCGAGGAAGAACGGGTCGGCCGCCGCTTTCACCGTGGTGGGGAAGACGCTGGCCTGGCGCGCGAAGGCCAGCTGGTTTTCGTCGTTTGTCAGGAAGCGCGCGAACTTGCCCACCGATGGCAACTGGCGCGCCGGCACGCCTTTCGGAATGGCGAAGTGCACCAGCCAGCCGCCGTCGGCGATGCCGGTGGGGCCCAGCGGCGCGGGCGCCACATCGGTGATGGCGTAGATATCTTTCGCATCGCCGCGGATGCGCTGCATGGCCGTCGGCGGCGCCAGCAGCATGCCCAGGCGGCCGCCCTTGTAGGCGTCGATCACGGCCGGGAAATTGTCTTCGGCGAACAGGCTTTCCTTCAGCAGGCCGCCCACTTTATAGGTGTCGGCCAGCTTTTGCACCAGTGCCACGTGCTGCGGCGAATTGAAGACGGCGCGGTTGTCGGTGATCACGGCCAGTCCCTGCTGCATGAACAGGCCGTCGATTTTCGACAGGGCGGGGGCGATGCCGGCCTTGCCCGTGCGTTGCGCGATCTGGCGTGCAAACGCCAGCTGTTCATCGAGGCTGGCGGGGCCGCGCGTGAGCCCCGCCTGCCTGAAAATGGCGGTATTGAAGGCGATCACCGCGACATTGCTGTACATGGGAAAACCGTAGGTGCCGCCCTTGAAGCGCAAGTCTGCCAGGGCGCTGGGAATGTAGCTGGCGCGCGCCTCCGCGATCAGGCCATCGACTTGTGTGAGCAAGCCGTCGCGCGCAAATTCGTCGGCCCAGGGCACGTTCAGGCTGACCAGCGCGGGCGGCGTGCCGGCCACGATGCGCGTGACCAGCTTGGTCTGGATGACGTCCCACGGGAAGTCGATCCATTCGATCTTGACGCCGGGATTCTGCGCCTCATAGCGCGCCACCACCGTATTGAAATACGGCGTGAACTTTGGCTTCATGCTGAAGGTCCAGAATTCGATTTTTTCGGCAGCCCATGCCTGCGGCGCGAGCATCCCCGCGCAGGCAACAACCGCCAACAGTCTCTTGATCGTCATTTTTATCCTGGAGCGCGAGGCTCCAATGTCCATGAGTCCGCGGCGCGGGTACATGCCCTTGCCGTCGCTTATATTCGGGTGCTGCTGCCGGCAGCGTCGCCCCGTGCCGGGGGCGGGACTGCCGGGTACTGCCTGTTAATTCGTCTTGGTGACCTTGCTCAGGTGACGCGGCGCATCCGGGTCCATGCCGCGCGCGGCAGACAGCTTGGCCGCCATCACGTAGAAGGACTGGATGGCGACGATCGGATCGAGGTCCGGCGTGGCCGCCACGGGCAGGGTCAGGTCGCGTTCGGCCACGTCGGCGGGGGCCGCCAGCAAGACCTTGGCGCCGCGGCCGCGCATCTCTGTGGCCAGTTGCAGCAGGCCGGCCTGGGTCGGGCCGCGCGTTGCAAAGATCAGCAGCGGGTAGCCGTCTTCGATCAGGGCCATCGGACCGTGCTTGATTTCGGCGCCGCTGAACGCTTCCGCCTGCAGGGCCGAGGTTTCCTTGAATTTCAGTGCCGCTTCCAGCGCCACGGGGAAGCTGATGCCGCGTCCCACGACCATGATGTTGCGGGCCGGGGCGAGCACGTCGATGGCGGGCGACCAGTCGACGCGGGTCGCTTCGAGCAGCGCTTCGGGCAGCGCTTCCAGGCCCGCCTGCAGCTCGGGGTCGTTCTGCCACTGGGCCACCATGCGCGCGCCGGCGACCAGGCTGGTGATGAAGCTCTTGGTGGCGGCGACGCTTTGTTCCTTGCCGGCGCGCAGGGGCATGGCCCATTCGGCGGCGTGCGCCAGCGGCGAATCGATGTCGTTGACGAGGGCCACGGTGGTGGCACCGCCGTCGCGGAAGTAGCGGATCGGCTCGACCACGTCAGGGCTCTGGCCCGATTGCGAGATCGAGATGGCCAAGGTGTCGCGCGTCACCAGCGGCGACTTGTTCAGCGTCACCAGCGACATCGGCAGGGACGCGACGACGCGGCCCAGGCGCGCCATGATCAGGTAAGCGACGTAGTTGCAGGCGTGGTCCGAGCTGCCGCGCGCGATGGTCAGCGCGGTCGAGAACGAGGTGCTCCTCAATTTGCGGCCCAGTTCCGCGTAGCGTTCCGTGTCGCTGGCCAGTTGCAGGGCGACGCATTCGGCGGCGGAAATGGCTTCTTTAAGCATCATTGAGGTCACAGATTTCTCCTTCTATATACACAGCTTTGAGTTTGAGATCGCGATCGAGTACCACCAGATCGGCGTAAGTACCGGGGGCCAGCCGGCCACGTTCTTCCAGGCCCAGGTAATCGGCGGCGTTGGTCGACACGCGCTTGGACGCATCGGCCAGGTCCAGTCCCAGTCCCACCAGGTTGCGCAGCGCCTGGTCCAGGGTCAGGGTGCTGCCCGCCAGGGTGCCGTCGGGCAGGCGCACGCCGCCCATGCATTTCTGCACGGCGTGGCGGCCCAGCATGTATTCGCCGTCCGGCATGCCGGTGGCGGCGGTGGAATCGGTGACGCAGTACAGGCGCGGGATGGCGCGCAGAGCCACCTTGATGGCGCCCGGATGCACGTGCAGCAGGTCGGGGATCAGTTCCGCGTATTCGGCGTGCGCCAGGGCGGCGCCGACCATGCCCGGCTCGCGGTGGTGCAGGCCGCTCATGGCGTTGAACAGATGCGTGAAACCCATGGCGCCGTGTTCCAGCGCGGCCACGCCGTCTTCATAGGAGCCGAGCGTGTGGCCGATCTGCACGCGCACGCCGGCATCGGCCAGTGCGCGCACCAGGTCCAGGTGGCCGGCGATTTCCGGCGCCACGGTGATGACGCGCAGCTTGGCCAGCGTTTGCAGGCGCTCGATCTCTGCCAGGTTGGCGGCGCGCGCATAGTTGGGCTGCGCACCGAGCTTGCCGGCATTGATGTATGGGCCTTCCAGGTGGGCGCCCAGCACGCGCGCCGTGTTCGGGCGGCGGTTGTTGGCGGCGATGCCGATGGCCGTCAGGGCCATGTCGATATCTTCCGGCGGCGCCGTCATGGTGGTGGCCAGCAGGCTGGTGGTGCCGTGGCGCGCATGGATGGCCGCGATGGTGTAGACGGCTTCACCGCCTTCCATGATGTCCTTGCCGGCGCCGCCATGCACGTGCAGGTCGATAAAGCCGGGCAAAATATAGTCGTCGCTGTTGTCCGACGGGTGGAGGGAATCGCCCGTGATGCTGTCGACCCGCTCGCTGAAGGCGATGGCGCCGTGGATCCAGCCGCCGGGGGTAAGGATATTGCCTTTGATAGTGCTGCTCATCTGCGCGACTCCGCTACGAATTCATAATAATCACTGCGGCAATACGAGTGGGTCAGTTCCACCGCTGCGCCGTTGTCGAGATAACTGACACGGGTGATGTGCAGCATGGCTTCACCCGTCTTGATATTGGCCAGCTTGGCCTGTTCCGCCGTCGCGTTGACGGCGCGGATATGCTGCAGCGCGCGCATCGGGATGGTGCCGCGCGACTCCAGGTAGCCGTACAGCGAATCGGTGACCTGCTGCGGATCCGGCATGTACAGGGCGGGGATGGTGGTCGTTTCGATCGCCATCACCACTTCGTCGGCCGTGCGCAGGCGGCGCAGGCGCGCCACCGGCATGTGCGGCGACAGGCCCAGCGACAGCAATTCCAGCGGCGCGGCCGCGCCGATGTCGCGCTGCAGCCAGCGCGAGCCGGCCGTAAAGCCACGTTGGCGCAATTCTTCCGAAAAGCTCGTCAGGCGCGACAGCGGCTGTTCCAGCTTCGGCGTGATGTAGGTGCCCGAGCCGCGCTTGCGCGTCAGCATGCCCCGGTCGCACAGCATGTCGATGGCCTTGCGCGCCGTGACGCGCGAGATTTCCAGGATGTCCGACAGCACGCGCTCGGAAGGCAAGGCCTGGTTGGCGCGCCAGTCGCCGCTGGCGATGCCGTCCGACAGCATGTTCGCCAGCTGCATGTAGAGCGGCGTGTCGCTGGCCGGATTGGGTTTGAAGGCGGACAGTTTGGCCAGCATGGTCATTGCTCCTGCAAGTGCTTGCGTATCAGGCGCAGACCGCCTGCGGCCGAGTCGCCCTGTGCCGGCACGACCAGTTTTAACAGTTCCTCCGGCAGGTAGCCCGACAAGGGCGCGGCCAGGCCGCCGCACAGGGCCACGGGCAAGGCGCCTGCCGGGTCGAGCGCCCTGGCGATGAGGGCGATCTGCTGGCCCGCAGCCGTCAGGATGCTGCGCGCCACGGCATTGCTGGCCGCGTGTTCGAGCACCAGGCGCGCCAGTTGCGCGAAATTGGTCTGGCTGGCGGCCGCCAGCCACACTTGCATGGCGTCGCGCTGGCCGCCGCAGGCGTCGATGATGGCCGTGGCGAAGGCGCTGCCGGGCACGCGCCCGTCAACCACTTGCTGCGCGTGGTTGATGGCGCGCATGCCGATCCAGGCGCCGCCCGCTTCGTCACCGGAGGGGAAGCCCCAGCCGCCCACTTCATGGCGGCTGCCGTCCGCGTGCAGCACTTCGCCCACGCTGCCCGTGCCGATGGCAACGATGGCGCCCGGCTGGCCCGCATGCGCGCCCAGCAGGGTGGTCAGGGCGTCGGATTCGAGCGCCACCAAGGCATAGCCGGGATTGTGTTCGACGAAGCTGGCGGCCCACTGCTTGTTGTGCACGCCGGCCAGGCCCAGGCCGATGGCCATGCGCTGCAACGATGGCTGTTCCAGTCCGGCGGCGCGGAAAGCCAGGGTGACGGCGTGCGCCACGGAGGTCCAGGCCCGTTCGATGCCCAGTCCCAGGCCGGATGGGCCGCTTTGTCCCTGCGCCAGTTCCTCGCCATCGAGGCGCGCCAGGCGTACGCGGGTTCCGCTGCCCCCGCCGTCGACGCCGATTATGTATTCGATCATGTTGTGCAGTCCCGCGTTTGGTTGAATGCGCCTGTCTCGGTTCTTTTATTTGTCGGGCGGCGAAAAAGCTGAAGGCACTATATTGTCGCCCAGATGGCTTGTCAACAGGTATTTAAGTGGTATTAACAAATGCGTTGCGCGATGCCGTGCCATGCCCGAGGGAGTGATTGCAAGTTGTTGTTAATAAAAGGATTTTTATGTGGGGCGAATGGTATTGAAATTGGCCTTGTTTAATGCCAATTTTTTCGGACTGGTCTGCGCCGCGCGCTGTGGTGTTGCTTGTGTGCATGCTTGGCAAGGGGCGCCATGAAGAGTAAAGTCCGCCTTTTACACCTGAGTTGGAAGAGCATGATGAACGACAAGGCAGCAAAGAGCGAGTACTGGGACGACTGGCAGCAAGAGGCGCTGGCCGCCGGCGTGTCGGCGCCGCTGGCTAAGCTGGGCATGGAAATGATGCGCACGCACCGCAAGAACCGCTGGCCGAAGGATTTCCTGGGCCGCGAAAGCGATGGTCCGGTCATGATCGAAATGTGCCTGGAAGACGAGGCCGAAACGGAATTGTTCTTTATCGAGAACCTGTATCCCTACGATACGGAGCTGATCGAAAAGACGCGCCGCCGCCTGTGCCTGCACTGAGTGTGCGCTGACGCGTGACTGGAACGGCCGCCCTGTGCGGCCGTTTTGCTTTTCGGGTGGCATTTTCATGGGGGAGTGTCATAATGGCCCAGGCATTTTCGCCCAGGTATGGAGTAGATAATGAGCAAGGCACAGGACAGCAAGAAGGAAGCCAAGAAGGAACCGGCCAAGACCATGAAGGAAAAGAAGGAAGCCAAGAAGGTCAAGAAAGAAGAGCGCAAGCGCTGATCATGCGCCTGCGTCGCTTACTGTCGCGCCCGTGGCGTGCGCCGGCCCTGCTGGCGGCGTTCGCCCTGCTGGCCCTGGGTACGCCCATGTCCGGCGTGCTGGCGCAGCAAAAGCCGCCGCCGTCCACGTTCGGGCAAGTGGTGGGCAATGCCGTGCTGTGCATCGACCAGATCGACAACAAGGCCTTTTATGCCTATCTGCTGACGGCTTTCGGCCCCGCCTACAAGCATGAAGGGGGCGCCTACTGGTTCCGCACGGACGCCACCTTGTGGGGCGCGCCGATTACCGACGTCATCGTCAGCGACGACACCAGTCCCCTCGTCTTCATGGGCGTGGTGGCGGACTCGACACCGGAAAAGCTGGAACCGGCCATCCGCGGCGTGTCGGGCCTGCGTTTCAATAAACTCGACAATTCCGCCTTTCCTGTCCGTGGTTCCGTGCCTGGCAGTAAAATCGTCTACTTTCGCAGCAAGGCGAAAGTGTATTGCGCCAAATACAAGCCGTTGCCGCCCGCCCGCACCCGATGAGGGGTTCGGCTTGCCGCCGCGCATTTTGATCGTTTCATCCGCAGGGTCTCCATGTACACGCACTATTTCCAGCTCAAGCAATCGCCGTTCTCGATCGCCCCCGATCCGCGCTACCTGTTCATGAGCGAACGCCACCGCGAAGCGCTGGCGCATTTGCTGTATGGCGTGGGCAGCGGCGGCGGCTTCGTGCTGCTGACGGGGGAAATCGGCGCCGGCAAGACCACCGTGTGCCGCTGCTTCATGGAGCAGATTCCGGAAAACTGCCAGCTCGCGTATATCTTCAATCCGAAACTGTCCGTCGAGGAATTGCTGCTGTCGATCTGCGAGGAATTCCGCATCGCCCTGGCGCCCGGCGTGGCCAGCGTGAAAGGCTATGTCGACGCCATCAATGCGCACTTGCTGGCCAGCCATGCGCAGGGCAAGAACAATGTGCTGATCATTGACGAAGCGCAAAACCTGTCCGCCGCCGTGCTGGAGCAATTGCGCTTGCTGACCAACCTGGAGACGAGCGAGCGCAAGCTGCTGCAGATCATTCTCATCGGCCAGCCGGAATTGCGCGCCATGCTGGCCCGGCCCGAGCTGGAACAGTTGGCGCAGCGCGTCATCGCCCGCTATCACCTCGGTTCGCTGACGGCGGACGAGACGGCCAGCTACATCCGCCACCGCCTGGCCGTGGCGGGCAGCACGGCGCAGACACCGTTCGCGCCGCGTTTGATGGCGCACATCCATGCCTTGAGCAAGGGAGTGCCGCGCCGCATCAACCTGTTGTGCGACCGCGCGCTGCTGGGCGCCTACGTGGAAAACCAGCCGCAGGTGACGCGTCAGATCCTGCGCCGCGCCGCCGAGGAAGTGTTTGCGGAAGAGGGCACGCCGGTTGCCGGACGGGGCCTGCGCTGGCCACACGTGGCCGGTGGCGTGCTGGCCGGCGCGCTGGTCACGGCCGCGCTGGCCTGGCATTTCATGCCGTCCCCGTCCGCCGTGCCTGCTGTACCTGTCTTGGCCGCCTCCGTGCCGGCCGCCTCCGCCGTGGTGGCTGCCGCCGCATCCGTGCCCGCACCGGTCAGCGTGCCGGACCGCAACGCCGTGCTGCGCCAGCTGGCCGCCCTGTGGGGCGAGCAGTTGCCGGCCGGCGACGCTTGCCAGGCGGGCGCCCGCGCCGGCCTGCGCTGCCTGCACAGCCGGGGCGGCATCGCCGAGCTGCGCGTGCTGGACCGTCCCGCCCTGCTGACCCTGCGCGACGGGGAGGGGCGGGAACAGCTGGCGCTGCTGACGCGCTTGCAGGACGAAATGGCCACCTTGATGCTGGACGGCAAGCAGCAAAGCCTGCCGCTGGCCCAGCTGGCGCAGCGCAGCGATGGCGGTTTCACGACCTTCTGGCGGGCCCCGCGCAGCTGGCGCGACGAGGTGCCGCTGGGCGCACGCGGCGCCGACGTGGACTGGCTGGCGCAGCGCCTGGCGCAACAGCGGGGCTTGCCTGCGCCGGCCGCCAATCTGCCGCTTGATGCCGAGATGCAAGGCCAGCTGCGGGCTTTCCAGCAAAGCCAGAACCTGCGGGCCGATGGCCTGGCGGGCCCGAAAACGTACATACGCCTGATGCAGCTGGGCGATAACACGGAGCCGCGCCTGAGCAGCGCAGCTCCTGCCGTGGCGGCGCCCGCTGCGACGGCGATGGTGGCGGGGAAATAAGATGTCCTACATACTTGAAGCACTGAAAAAATCGCAAGCCGAGCGCCAGCTGGGCGAGCTGCCGTCGATCCACGCACCGCAAGTGCAGCTGCATGATGCCGCCGCGTCCGGCGCGTCGCGGCGCGCCCCCGTCTGGCTGGCGCTGGGCGGCGTGACGGTAGTCGTGGCGGCCGCATTGCTGCTGTGGCAGCCTTGGCAGGCGGTGGCCACGGCACCTGCGGCGATTGCTGTCGTTCCAGCCGTGCTGGCCCAGGCTGTGCCCGCGCCGATGCCAGCAGCTGCACCACCGGCGGCCCCCGCACCTGCGCCGCTTCTTGTTGCGCAAGTCACGCCCGTGCCGCCGGCGGCCACCGCCGCGCCCGTGCACCATGCCAGGCCCGTGCCGGAACCGAAGCAGGAGTCGCCCGGTCAGGCCGCGCCGTCTGTCCCCGCTCCGGCTCCTGCCGTGCCCGTACCTGCGCTTGCAGCGGAAGAGAGCGTGCCCGGCATGCGCGACTTGCCCGAGCCGATACAGCGGCAAATCCCCGCGGTCGCCATCGGCGGCTATATCTATTCGAAGAATCCGGCCGACCGACTGCTGCTGATCGACAAGGTCTTGCGCCACGAAGGCGAGGAGCTGGCGCCCGGCCTGGTACTGGAAAAGTTGCAGCCGAAAGCGGCTATCTTCAGTTTCAAGGGCTACCGCTACCGCGTGCCGTATTGAGTTGTTGCGTATCAAGGTCATGCCGCCATAGCTGAACCATACTGGCGGGGCCTGGTCGAACCAGGGGCGCTGCGACCGTGTGCGCGGCCGGGGAGGTCCGATGATTGCTGCCGCTGCTGCTGGCGAGGGTGTGCTTGATGCGCATGGCTTGGGGAACCTGGCGCGCATCGACCATATCGTCGTGCTGATGATGGAAAACCGCTCGTTCGACCACATGCTTGGCTACCTGAGCCTGGAAGGCGGGCGCGCCGACATCGACGGCTTGCAGGCCAGCCATGCCAACGTGCATGCGGGCGTCAGTTACCCCGTGCACCATTTGCGGCGCACGGCCTTTTGCCCGCAGCAAGACCCGTCGCATACGGGCATGTCGGTGGCGCAGCAATTGCAAAACAATAACGGCGGCTTCATCGACGACTATGCGCAAACGCATCCGGGCGACCCCGACATCGACCTGGTGATGGGCTACTACAATGGGGCCGACTTGCCCATGTACGATTTCCTGGCGCGGGAGTTCTGTGTCTGCGACCGCTGTTTCAGCTCCGTGCCGGGCGCCACCTGGCCCAACCGCCTGTATGCGGTCAGCGGCAAGGCGGCCGGCAGCAAGGATAGCAAGCGCGTGCCCCTGTATGCGAACAAGTCCTTCGTGCGCCACCTCGAGCGGGCCCAGGTCAGCTGGAAATTTTATTCCGCCTGGAAGCCCTGGAGCCTGGCGCTGACGGACGATCACTACCGCTCGTCCGAGCTGTACGAACCGTTTGGCTCCAGCGCCCGCCGCTATGGCTTCATCGGCGATGCGCTGGCGGGCACCTTGCCTTCCGTCAGCTGGATCGATCCGCATTTTTTTGAGAATGACGACCATCCGCCGGCCGATATCCGCGCCGGCCAGGCGCTGGTGGCGCAGGTCTACCAGGCCCTGTCGCGCGGCCCGGCCTGGGCGCGCACCTTGCTCATCCTCAGCTATGACGAGCACGGCGGCTTTTTCGACCATGTGCCGCCTGGCGCCGCCATCGACGACGATCCCGCGTTTCGCCGCTACGGCGTGCGCGTGCCCATGCTGTTGGTGTCGCCGCTGATCGCGCCGGGCAGTGTCAGTCACGAGGTGGTCGATCACACGTCGATCATTAAAACTATCTTGCAGCGCTTTTGCCGCGCCGCCGATGGCGCCTTGCCCCAGATGGGCGCGCGCGTGGCGGCCGCCAGCGGCCTGGGCGCCGTGCTGACCCTGGCGCAAGCGCGCGCGGCGCCCGCCGTGCCCGCTGCTGTGCTGGCGCAGCGGGCCGCATGGGAGGCGGAGGTGCGGGCGCAGGATTTTTCCCCGCTGGCGTCCGCCTGCCCGCCCGATGGCGAGCTGGCCGCCGCTGCCGCCATCCCTTTCCAGTCCGATGCGGAGGCGGGCGCGATCGCCGCGCACCGGCAAGTGGCGCGCAGGGCCAGGAATGCGCAGGCGGTGAATAATAAAACGGCGAATAAAACCGCGGGAACGACAGCGCCGAAGTCCACAGGCCGGCGCCGGCGGCAGGGCGCCAAGCCGGCGCCCTTTGGTGACCGGAATGGGGGAAAACCCGGCAGCGCTTGACTTGGGTGATGAGCTGGGCAATGTGCGGCGCTGCGCCAGGCGGTCGCGCCCGTGGGGCTGCGTATAATCATTCCTTCTCAATCAAGGAGTGACCATGCACGATGCGATGCCCGCACACCCGGTACTCGGTGTGATCGGCCGTTCCGGTAGCGGCAAGACGACCCTGCTGGAATTTGTGGTGAAGGAACTGGCGGCGCGCGGCTTGCGCGTCAACCTGGTCAAGCACAGCCACCATGACCTGGCGCTGGAACCGCCGCAAAAAGACAGCGCCCGCCTGCGCCTGGCCGGGGCGGCGGAAGTGCTGGTGGCGTCGCCGTACCGTTTTGCCATCGTGCATGAGCTGCGCGGGGCGCCGGAACCGAGCCTGGCGCAGCAATTGTCCCGCATGGGGCCGGCAGACCTGACCCTGGTCGAAGGTTTCAAGACGGACCCCATCCCCAAGCTGGAAGTGTTCCGCCCGGAAGTGGGGCAGGCACCCCTATATCCGCATGACCCGCATGTGATCGCCGTGGCGTCCGACAGCCCGGCGCCGGCCGATTTGCGCGAGGGCGTGCAATGGCTGGACTTGAATGCGCGCGAGCACGTGCTGGCCTGGCTGCTGCTGCAGTTGGAAAATAAGCAGGAAAAATAAGCTAAAGGTTTGCCGGCGGCATCCGTTAACAAGGGTAGAACCTCATTGGAGAAACGTATGGACGTCGGAAGCATTGCTCAACTGTCAACCACGATGGCGGAGACAGGCACGCGGCAAGCCGTCGGCTTGACTGTCCTGAAAAAAGCCCAGGATATCCAAAGCTCGACTGCCACGGCCTTGCTGGCGGCGTTGCCACCGGTACAGTCGGCGCCCAGCCTGCCGGCTCACCTCGGCAGCCGCATCAACACGACCGCCTGAGCGCAGTCCCGCGGCGCCAGCCTGGCGCTCGCACTACTTACGCCCACACCACCGTCATCGACGGTGGCGAGTAGGCGTTTTTGTCTGCCTTTTTGCTTCCTTTTCGCCTTCCTTCCCGCCTGTGTAAGTTGACTAATTGACCATGGTTCGCCATGGCGCGGCCGATTCAGTAAAATGACGTCCATGACCTCGCGTTGCCCCATGGCGCAACATGGGGCGTGCCGTGACTTATCGATTACTTTGACCCAAGCAAGAGGAATCACCATGAACAAACGCCAAGCTCTCATCGCCGCCGCCCTCGCGGGCCTCTGTGCCGGCACTGCCATCAACGCGGCCGCGCACGATGGTCCCGCTCCTGGCGACAAGGAAAAATGCTATGGCGTGGCCAAGGCAGGGCAGAACGATTGCGCCTCGTCCGATGGCGCGCATTCCTGCGCGGGCCAGGCGGAGGCGGACAACCTGCCGACCGAATGGACTTATGTTGCCAAGGGCACGTGCGAGCAGGCGGGCGGCTCCGTCAAGCCCATCAAGGCCGGCAAGGCTGCAAAACCGGCCACGCAGCCCTAAGCGTCCGCCGCCTGCCCATGCCGCCGCCCATCCAGGCGCTTGCCGGCGTCGGCCTGCGCGCCGCGCACTACCGCGACTTCCTGGCGCGCCGTCCCAAGGTGGGCTGGCTGGAAGTGCACACTGAAAATTATCTGCAGTCGTCGGGCTGGGATAATCATATGCTGCAAGCCCTGCGCCAGGATTACCCTATCAGCCTGCATGGCGTGGGCCTGGGCTTGGGTTCCGCGCGCGGCTTTTCCGAAGCCCATTTGCAGCGCGTGCGCGCCGTGGCCGAGCGCATCGAGCCGGCCCTCGTGTCGGAACACCTGAGCTGGGGCGCCGTGGCGCAGCAGCAACTCAATGATCTGTTGCCGCTGGCCTTGAATGGCGCCGCCCTGGATTTGCTGTGCGCAAGAGTTGGGAGGGTGCAGGATGTGCTGAAAAGGCCGATCTTGCTGGAAAATGTCTCCACTTACCTGCGTTTTGCCGACGATGCCATGAGCGAGGCGCAATTCCTGGCGGAGCTGGCGCGCCGCAGCGGCTGTGGCCTGCTGCTCGATATCAATAATCTGTATGTGAACCAGTGCAACCACGGCGAAGACGCCTTGACGGCCATGCAGTCCATTGCACCGGGCAGCGTGGGCGAGCTGCACCTGGGGGGCCACCTGCAGACGCCGCATGCCGTGATCGACCACCATGGCGCCGCCGTGGCCGAGCCCGTCTGGGATTTGTATGCGGCCGCCTTGCAGCGCTTTGGCGCCATGCCTACCCTGGTCGAATGGGATACGGATTTGCCCACCCTCGATATCCTGCTGGGCGAAGCGGACAAGGCGCAAGCCATGCTGGCGCGCCATGCGCCGCAAGCGCCATGGCAGGGAGCGATGCTGCCGTCCCCGCCGCCGCCCGTGTCGTTTGACGCGCTGGCGGCCGGCCAGCAAGCATTTGCCACGGCCTTGCTGGATGCTGAGGCCACATTGCCAGCGTTCGCGGGAGAATCGGTGCCGCAGCGTTTTTCACTGTACCGCGGCAATGCGAGTGCCACCTGGCGCCGCACCCTGGGCTACGCCTATCCCGTCGTGCTGGCGCTGGTGGGCGAGGCATTCTTTGCTGGCCTGGCACGCGCGTATGGCCGCCAGTATCCGTCGGATAGCGCGGATTTGAATGAGTTTGGCGCCCGTTTCGCCGATTTTCTGACCAGTTTTCCGCCTGTGGCCGACTTGCCGTATCTGCCGGACATGGCGCGCCTGGAATGGGCCGTGCACCTGGCGCATTACGCGGCCGATGCGCAGGGCCTGGCGCCCGAGGCGCTGGCCGCCCTGCATCCCGATCAACTGGAAGCGCGGCGTTTCCGCTTGCATCCCGCTTGCGCCTTGCTGGCGTCCAGCTGGCAAGTGGCGGCCCTGTGGCAGGCGCATCAGGAAGGTGAGGGAAAGGGAAGGTTTCCGCAGGAGATGCAGGTGGACAGCTATGCGCTGGTATGCAGGACGCGCTGGAAGGCGCAGGTACTGGTACTGGATGCGGCCGCGCACGCAGCCTTGCTGGCCTTGCAGCAGGGCCAGACGTTTGGCGCCGCGCTCGATGCGGCATTCGAGCTGGACCCGGCATTCGACCTGGCCGCGCATTTGCGCCAGTGGCTGGCGCATGCGGTATTGACGGCGTGACGGCTTATTCGAAGGCCCGCAGCAGGCGCGCTTCGCCCGTCTGATCGCTGTACAGGGCATTCGCGGCCAGGGTGGCGTCCATCATGCGCGTCACTTGCTCCTCTTCAAAGCGGGCCAGTTCGGCCGTGGCCGCGACGAGGGCCAGTTCCAGCCTGGCGCGCGCGCTCTGGTACAGGCTGCTGGTGTATTTGTCTGTGTTACGCAGCAATTCTTCCGCGTTTTCTATTACCTGGCGCAAGTCGCCGATCAGGCGTTCCTGGCTGCGCGTACCTTGTTCGGGCTGGTCCATGGCGCTCCCCTTCTGCAATCGATATTTATCTGACAATAACGACATGTTGCAGCTTGATCCAGGCAGCCGGCTGGCAGCGGTGCTGGCTGGACGCATGGGGCCGCTTTCGCGCCCCATGCCGGCATCACACGGGAGCGACGACCGTGATACGGATATCGCCCACGCTGACGACCTGGCCGGCGCGGATCTTGGCGGTCTTGCGCAATTCCTTCTTGCCATCGACCTTCACCACGCCGCTATCGACCATGACCTTGCCTGCGCCACCGCTGTCGCACAGGCCGACCAGCTTCAACAGCTGGTTCAGCTCGACGAACTCGGATGTTAAATCAAAGCTTACTTTTTGCATTGTATCCCTTATTGCAATGATGTGTTTTCAACACTTGATGACGACCTCAACTAACTCATAGTTTACCTGAAGCCGCCAGCAATGCAGGGTGGAAGTCAGCTTTTGTTGGGCCGCGTCATCTCCAGGGGCACGATCCACGCACCGAATTGCTCTTCCGTCACAAAGCCCAGGGCCAGCGCCGCTTCCTTCAAGGTCGTGCCTTCGTGCTGGGCCTGCTTGGCGATTTGCGCCGCCTTGTCGTAGCCGATGTGCGGCGCCAGCGCCGTGACCAGCATCAAGGAACGCTCCATCAGGTCGGCGATGCGACCACGGTTCGGTTCGATGCCGTGCGCGCAATGCTCGTCGAAGCTGCGCATGCCATCGCCCAGCAGGCGCGCGCTTTGCAGGAAGTTGTGTGCAATCAATGGCTTGAAGACGTTCAGCTCGAAATTGCCCGAGGCGCCGCCCACCGTGATGGCGACGTCGTTGCCGAAGACCTGGCAGCACAGCATGGTCAGCGCTTCGCACTGGGTAGGATTGACCTTGCCCGGCATGATGGAGCTGCCCGGCTCGTTTTCGGGGATGGTGATTTCACCGAGGCCGGAACGGGGGCCGGACGCCATCCAGCGCACGTCGTTGGCTATTTTCATCAGGGCCGTGGCCAGGGTTTTCAGTGCGCCATGGGCGGCGACCAGGGCGTCGTGGGCGGCCAGGGCGGCGAACTTGTTGCTGGCCGTCTCGAAAGGCTGGCCCGTCAGGCGCGCCAGCTCGGCCGCGATGCGGCCGGCAAATTCCACGTGGGCATTCAAACCTGTGCCCACGGCCGTGCCGCCGGCGGCCAGTTGCAGCAGCGGCGGCAACGATGCCGTGATGATGTGCTCGGCAAAGTCCAGCTGTGCCACGTAGCCGGAAAATTCCTGGCCCAGGGTCAACGGCGTCGCATCCTGCAAATGGGTGCGGCCGATCTTGACGATGTCGGCAAATTCCGTGGCTTTCGCATCGAGCGTGGCGCGCAGCTGGCGCAGCGGCGGCAAGACCGTGTTGGCAACGGCCAGGGCGGCGGCCACGTGGATTGCGGTGGGAAATATATCGTTCGAGGACTGGCCCAGGTTGACGTCGTCGTTCGGGTGCAGCAGGCGCTCTTCTCCCCGCAATCCGCCGATCAGCTCGGAACCGCGGTTGGCCAGCACTTCGTTCATGTTCATATTGCTTTGCGTGCCAGAACCCGTCTGCCAGACGGCCAGCGGAAATTCTGCGTCGTGCTTGCCGGCCAGCACTTCGTCGGCGGCCTGCGTGATGGCAACGGCCTTCTTGCCGTCTAGTAAGCCCAAGTCCAGGTTGACGTGGGCGGCCGCCCGCTTGACGGTGGCCAGGGCGGCGATCAGTTCGGGCGGCATCTTTTCCGTGGAGATATGGAAGTGCTCAAGCGAGCGCTGCGTTTGCGCTCCCCACAGCCGGTCGGCGGGTACGTCGATCGGGCCGAAACTGTCGCGTTCGATTCTGCTACTCATGGCATCCCTTTCATCGATGGAGGTGGATCGAGTGTACTCCAGGCGCCAAAAAGGCACAGGATGATGCTGTATTGCATCATTTTGTCTTGGCCCATCTATATTTTTGCGTTTTCCTGCCGTTAAAGACAGGCGAGTCCCCATTATTTATCTTGTTATCAAAGCGATCAGTCCATGCAGAGCAGCATTACTCCCCGTTGGTCCCTGATCGCGTGCGCCGCCGCCAGCCTGGCCTTGCCGCCTGTCATGGCGGCCGAACTGGGTGACATGGCCGTGCTGTCGCATATGGGCCAACCCCTGCTGGCCGAGATCGAACTGACGGCCTTGGCGCCCGAGGAAGCCAATGGCGTGGCAGTGCGCCTGGCCTCGCCCGATGTGTACCGCGGCGGCGGCATCGGCATGGATCCGGCCCTGCAAGCCTTGACGATCAGCCCGCTGGAACGCGGCGGGCGCCACTATGTGCGCGTGAGTACCCGGCAAGCGATCCAGGCGGGCCATGTGCATCTGTATTTGTTGCTGGGTAATGGCCCAGGCGCCGTCGTGCGCCTGGGCACCTTGTGGCTGACGCCGGCCCCGCCTGCTGCCGCTGCCGTCAGTGCACCGGCCAGGCCCGCCGTTCCGGTACCCATGCCTGTCCCCGCGCCGTTGCCACGTGCAGTGGCCGGCGCGCCATCGCCTGATGCCGCCGTGCTGGCGGCCCGCGCGCGTGCCGAGGGCCTGGTGCGCCCGGCGCGCGTCTTCGTGCCGCCGCCTGCCGCGCCCAAGCCGCCTGCTCCCGCGCTGCGTGCGCAGCCGCTGCGCCGTGCCACGGCGCCCGTGGCCGCCTGCGCACCCCAGGCGGATGCCGGGCAGGCGCAAGCGTGCGTGGCGCTGGATGAGAAAAACGCGGCCCTGAATGACAAGCTCGGCGAATTGGAAGGCAAGATCGGCGCCTTGCAAAAAGCACTGGCTCAGCCCGCCACCGCTGCGCCGGCTGCCGCGCCGGCCGAGGCGCCGGTGCCGGTGCCGCATGCCAGGCCGAAGCCCCTGCACGCGGCGCCAGCCGTCGAGAAGGAAAAGAAGGCGGGCGGCAACGGCTTGCTGTGGCTCGGTATCGGCACCTTACTCTTTCTGTTGCTGACGGCGCTCATCGTGTATGTCGTGCGCAAGCGCAGGCAGGCGGCAGGGCCGGGTGCGCCGTCGAAATACTGGGTCTTGCTGCGCAAGCCGTTCCGCCGCAAGAAGAAGGAGGTGCCCGTGCTGACGGAAGCGGTGGAAGAGGGGGCGGCAGACGAGTCGGAGCCGGAGCCGTTCTCGCGTTAAGCGTGCTGCAAGGCGGTACTGTAATTTGATATAAAAAAAGATATTGAAAAAGATAGGAAAATGCTTGTCTATCGTATTGCCTATTTTTCAAAGATGGTGATATGATTAATTCAGTGGACTTGCTCTACGACAAAACAGCCCCAGCCTGGCGCAGTCACCAACGATAGTGTGGCGCGGCAAACAGGTGTAGCGTTGCATAAACGCCTGGGTCTGGAAGCGGTTCGCGATGCCGACGATGTGCTCGCGAACGCCGGATGCAACCGGCAGCGAGGCGACGCCAGGAGATACCTGGGGCTCGCCTTCCAAATTTCCCCTCCTTGTTCCTGAGCGCCGCAACTGCCGCGCTTCTTGCCGGGGAATAGATGTAAAAAAAGCACCCGCGGGTGCTTTTGTCGTTTCTGGTGCTGTAACTTCTTACATGCGCGCGCGCGCGCCCTGCATGGCGTTCGGCAGCTGCGTCATCCACGGTTCCGTAATGGTGCGGATTTCGCGGTCGTTTGCCAGGATTTGCTTGAGCAAGTCGATCTTGCGCAGGCGCGAGGCACCGGCCAGGGCAGGCACCTTGCCCGTCATGGTCGCGCTGGCGGCGCTGGCGCACTGGTTTTCCAGGGCATCCAAGTCATTCCAGTCGCTCGAACGTGCGGCCACGACCATTTTATTGGTCATTCCTGCAATATTTTCATACATCGAGAGAACGTCGTTGGAGGTCATGAGCACACCCGTAACTAGTGAATGGATTACCGCTTGTCTAGATTAACGGCGTGCTTATCCGGAACTTGAGGGTGTTTTTGAAAAAAAAGTGAAAATAATTTGGATAGTTTTGGCGGGCCGCCGAAATCGCCCGCCAAGCCGCATGGATGCTGGGCCGACGATGCCGGCGCTGATGGATTTATTTGACGAGTTCTTCCAATCCTGCGCTCAGTTCGGCAGGCGGCGGCATCTTGTCCACGAGAACCGAGGGTGGCAAACCGAGCGCTTCAGCCACGTTGCTGGGGTAGCAAGCGATGATTTCTTCATTGCTCAGCGCGTTTTCATCAATACGGGCGCGCCAGGCTGCCAGGTGGATGATGGCGGCCTGGCGGTTCAGGGGCGCCTTGGCCAAGGGATCGGGAAAGGCGGCGATGGCGTCGGCAAAGGCAGGGGGGAACTTCCAGCGGCGCGCCAGTTCGGCGCCCACCTGCGCATAGTCATAGCCCAGAGAAACCCGCTCCGCGTCGAGCCGGCGCGCATCGAGCGGCGGGGCGATCTTGTCGAGCTGCATGGCTTGCTCGGGCATGGCGGCATGGATCACCAGTTGTCCGATCGCATGCATCATGCCGATGGTGAAGGCCAGGTCCTGGTTGTCGCCCGTCTGTCTGGCGATCCAGCGGGCCGACACGGCGCTGTGCAGGCTGTAGCGCCAGAATTGCGGCAGATTCAGTCCTGGCACGGCCTTGTAGCCGCTGACCAGGCCCGAGCTGATGACAAGCGTGCGCACGGTTACAAAGCCGAGCATCAGCACGGCGTCTTCCACCGTGCCGATGCTGCGCGAGACGTGGTAATACGCCGAGTTGGCCAGCCGCAGCAGCTTGGCGCTCAAGGCCGGATCCGCTCCCAGCTGGCGCGCGATGTCTTCGGTGGCAATGGCGGGGTTGTCGAAACTGCGCACCAGTTCATCGACGATCTTCGGGGCGGCAGGCAGGGCGTGGGGTTGCTGAAACAGCGCTTCCAGTTGCATGGCAATCTCCTTGGCGTACACGCGGCGCGGGGTCGTGAAACTATAGGCCGATTTTTTGTCCGTATGCAAAAAAGTTCAGGGACGCTTTTTTCATGGGAAACAGGCTATGATTTTGACTATTCCATTGAAAGGATCGCCATGCACGGTTTGCGTTTTTCCTGGTCCCGGACGCCAGTCCAGGCCGCCATCATCCTCGCCCTGGCCGGCGTTTCGCTGGCCGGCTTGCCCGCCCAGGCGCATGCCCAGCCAGCGGCGGCCGATGTGGCTGTCTCCGCTGCCTTGCCCGGCGACGACTTCTATGATTACGTGAATGGCGACTGGCTGCGCGGCACGGAGATTCCCGCCGACCGCAGCAGCTGGGGCTCGTTCGCCATCCTCGCCAACGCCACCAACGAGCGCATCATCGGCCTCGTCGAAAGCCTGGCGGCGGCGCCGCAGGCGGATGCCTCCGCGCGCCAGGTCAGCGATTTTTACCGTTCCTGGATGGATGAATCGGCTATCGAAGCGAAAGGCTGGGCGCCGATCAAGCCCTTGTTGACAAAGATCAATGGCATACGCGACCAGGCAGGGCTGGCCCGCGCGCTGGGCGAGAGCCTGCGCGCCGATGTCGACCCGCTCAATTCCACCAATTTTTATACGGAAAACCTGTTCGGTCTGTGGGTGGCGCAAGACTTGAACGACACCACGCGCAATGTCGCCTACCTGCTGCAGGGCGGGCTGGGCTTGCCTGACCGCGCGTTTTACCAGGGCGACAGCGCCCGCATGCAGGGCTTGCGCGCGGGCTACCAGGCGCATATCGCGGCCATGCTCAAGCAGGCCGGCTACAGCGATGCGCCGGCCCGCGCTGCGCGCGTGTTTGCGCTGGAGCAGAAAATTGCCGCCAGCCACGCCAGCCGCGAGGATTCGGCCGATGTCGCCAAGGGCAATAACGCGTGGCGCGCCGCCGACTTCCCCAGCAAGGCGCCGGGCCTGGACTGGAAAGCCTTCTTCCAGGCGGCCGGCCTGGGCCAGCAGACGGATTTCATCGTCTGGCACCCGACGGCCATGACGGGCAGCGCGGCCCTGGTGGCAAGCGTGCCGCTGGCCACGTGGAAGGATTTCCTCGCCTTCCACGCCATCAACCATTTCAGCACCACCTTGCCGAAGGCGGCCGCCGACCAGCGCTTCGCCTTCTATGGCAGCGCCCTGAGCGGCACGCCGCAGCAGTCGCCGCGCAGCAAGCGCGCACTGGCCGCGACGAATGCGGCCCTGAGCGACGCCGTTGGCAAGCTGTACGTGGAGCGCTATTTCCCGCCGGAATCGAAAGCCCGCGTGCAAGACATGGTGACGAATATCGTGGCCGCCTTCTCGCGCCGCATCGACAAGCTGGACTGGATGGCGCCGGCCACCAAGGCGCAGGCGCAGGAAAAGCTCAAGACCCTGTACGTGGGCGTGGGCTATCCGGAGCGCTGGGACAGCTATGCGGGCTTGCGCGTGGTACGCGGCGACGCGCTTGGCAATGTGCAGCGGGCGGAACAGTTCCACTACCGGCAGGAGCTGGCCAAGCTGGGCCAGTCGCCCGACCGCAAGGCCTGGGCCATGCCGGCCCAGCTGGTCAACGCCGTCAACTTGCCGTTGCAAAATGCGCTGAACTTCCCGGCCGCCATCCTGCAGCCGCCGTTCTTCGACCCGCAGGCATCCGACGCGGCCAACTATGGCGGCATCGGCGCCACCATCGGCCACGAAATCAGCCACAGTTTTGACGACCAGGGCGCCCAGTTCGACGCCCAGGGCAAGTTGCGCGACTGGTGGACGCCGGCCGACCTGGCGCATTTCCAGACGGCATCCAAGCAATTGGTGGCGCAGTTCGCGGCATACAAGCCATTCCCCGACCTGGCCGTGAATGGCCAGCTGACCCTGAGTGAAAACCTGGCGGACCTGGCCGGCGTGGCGGCCGCGCATGACGCGTTCACCCTGTCGCAGCAAGGCAAGCCGGTGCAGGCGGGCGCGGACCGCGATTTCTTCACGGGCTATGGCGTCAGCTGGCGCAGCAAGGCGCGCGAAGCGGCGGCGCGCCAGCAAATCCTCACGGATGGCCATGCGCCGGCGCAATACCGCGCCGCCACCGTGCGCAACCTCGACGCCTGGTATCCGGCCTTCGACGTCAAGCCGGGGCAGCAGTTGTACCTGGCGCCGGAACAGCGCGTGCGCGTCTGGTAAGAGTGCTGACGCTGCCGGCCGGGGTGCCGGTCGGCAGCGTAAAATGCGCCCATCGATGACAGGAGCGCCATGAAGCCGACCCCACCGCAATATCCGCAAGACCCCATCCACGCCATCACCGAACGCACCCTGGCCCATTACGACGCCAGCGCCGAGCAGTTTTTCGAAGGCACGCGCGACCACGACGTCAGCCAGAATATCAGCGCACTGCTGGCCGCCATCGGCAAGCCGGCGCCGCTGGCGATCCTCGACCTCGGCTGCGGCCCTGGCCGCGACCTGAAGGCGTTCACGGCCATGGGCCATCACGCCACGGGCGTCGATGGCTGTCCCCGCTTCGTCGAGATGGCGCGCGCCTACAGCGGCTGCACTGTCTGGCAGCAGGATTTTGTCGACCTCGCTTTGCCTGCAGGGCACTTCGACGGCGTGTTCGCCAATGCCGTGCTGTTCCACGTGCCCAGCGCCGCCTTGCCCGGCGTGCTGCGCGCTTTGTACGCGTGCCTGAAGCCCGGTGGCGTGCTGTTCAGCTCGAACCCGCGCGGGCAAAACCAGGAAGGCTGGAATGGCGCCCGCTACGGCAGCTATCACGACGAAGCGACCTGGGCCGCTTACGTGCAGGCGGCCGGTTTTACCTTGATCGAGCAGTATTACCGTCCGCCCGGCTTGCCGCGCGACCAGCAGCCGTGGCTGGCGACGGTCTGGCGCAAGGGCGCGCAGGCGTAATTGATGATGTCGGCGCTGTGTTAGGAACCGTACAGAGCCTTTGATCCCCACTGCGTACTATGGACACATCGACACGCAACAAGCAGCGTGTGAGCCGCAGTACCGGCCCTTCGGGGCAGGACAACAGATGTACCAACTACAGTGAGGATCCATCATGAACAAAGATCAAGTCGAAGGTAAACTGAAGGAAGTCGGCGGTAAAATCCAGGAACAAGCTGGCAAACTGGTCGGCAGCGAAGAACAGCAAGCCAAGGGCCTGGCAAACCAGGTCGAAGGCAAAGTGCAGAAGAAAGTTGGCGATGTGAAAGATGCGGTCGAAACTGTGACTCGCAAGCCATAATTCTGGCAGCAAGAATGTAAAAAAACCGCCGCCTGTCGCGAGACAGGCGGCGGTTTTTTATCTGATGCAGCGCAATCTTACTGTGCTGGCTTCATCAGGTTCTGCTTGAAGAACATTTCGATTTTCTTGTACACGTGGCGCTGGCCTGCGCGCGACGAGATGCCGTGCTTGGCGCCCGGATACGTCATCAGGTCGAATTGCACGCCACGGTTCACGAGCGCGTCGATCAGTCGCGTGCTGTTGCTGAACAAGACGTTATCGTCGGCCATGCCGTGTACCAGCAGCAGCGGCGACTTCAGGCCGTCGAGGTGGGCGAACACGGTGCTGGCCTTGTAGCCATCCACGTTTTCCTTCGGCATGCCGAGGAATTGCTCCGTGTAGTGGGTGTCGTACAGCGACCAGTCGGTGACGGGTGCCACGGAAACACCCATGGCGATCTTGTCGGACGCAGCCGACAGCAGACGCAGGGTCATGAAGCCGCCGTAGCTCCAGCCGAACACGCCGATGCGTTTCGCATCGACGAAGCTTTGCTTGCCCAGCCAGTCGATGCCCACCAGCTGGTCCGCCACTTCGGCCGCGCCCAGGTTGTGATAGATGGCGTCCGTGAACGCGCGCTCGCGGCGCGACGAACCCCGGTTATCGAGGCGGAAGACGACAAAGCCCTGCTGCGCCATGTACTGGTCGAAGTTGTTGCCCCAGCGGCGCGCCACGTGCTGCGAGTGCGGACCGCCATACGTCGACAGGTAGACAGGATAGCGCTTATTTGCGTCGAAGTTCGACGGCTTGACGATGGAGTAATACAGCGTCTGGCCATCGTTGGCCTTCAGGGTGCCGTATTCCGTCGGCAGGTGGTCCGCCTTGTACTTGGCGTACGGGTGGCTGGCGTTCAGCGCATTTTCTTCCAGCCAGCCCACCATGGTGCCGTCCGGGCGGCGGATGCTCACTTGCGGCGGCGTGGCCGGGTCGGAGTACGTGTCGACGAAGACTTCGCCATTGCGCGAGAACGTCGTGTCGTGCCAGCCATCGGCCTTCGTTACGCGCTGCGGCTTGTCGGCCGTGCTGCCATCGAGGGCCAGGGCGTAGGTCTGCTTGTCGATGACGGCGTCGCGGTTCGACGCGACGAACACTTTACCCGTCTTCTGGTTCACGGCCAGCACGCTGTCGATGCCCCATGCGCCGGAAGTGACCGGGTGCAGCAGCTTGCCGCTCATGTCGTACAGGTACAAATGGTTGCGGCCCGTGCGCTCGGACGACCAGAGGAAGGTGCCGTTCGACAGGAAGCGCAGGTCGTCATGGATGCTGACCCAGGTTGTCGACGTTTCCGTCAGCAGGGTGCGCTGCGCCAACGTGCTTGCATCGACGGCCACCAGGTCGAGGGTCTTCTGGTCGCGCGACTGGCGCTGGTAGACGAGAGACTTGCTGTCCGCGCTCCAGTCGGCGCGCACCAGGTAGATGTCGGGGTTCGTGCCCAGGTCCACCTGGCGCTGCGCGCCCGTTTCCGGCGAGACGATCAGCAGCTGCACCAGCACGTTCGGGTCGCCGGCAGCCGGGTAGCGCTGCTCGACGACGTCCGTACGGTCGGCGAAGATTTCGAAGCGGCGCACGACGGGCACGGGCGCTTCGTCATAGCGCTTATAGGCGATGGCGGAATCGTCGGGGGCCCAGTAGTAGCCGGTGCGCTGCCCCATTTCTTCCTGCGCCACGAATTCGGCTTCGCCGTTGCGGATGGCGCCCTTGCCATCGGTCGTCAACTGGCGTTCCTTGTCCGTCTTGAGATCGATCACATAGATGTTTTGATCGCGCACAAACGAGACATAGCGGCCTTTCGGCGAAATTTTCGGATCCAGCACATTGCCCTTGGCGACCAGGCGCGCCTTGTCCGGGTGGGCCGCGTCGACCAGGTACAGGTTGCCGGCCAGCGGCACCAGCAGCTGCTTGCCATCGGGCGACCAGCTGTAGCTGAGAATGCCGTTCAGGCTGGCCGTGCGCTCGCGTTCGCGGCGCGCCTGCTCTTCGGGCGAAATCGTTTCATTCGGCACCAGCGCCTTCGAGTCGATCAGGCGGTGCGTGCTCTTGTCCTTCAGCTTGAATTCCCACAGGTCGAGCTGGAACTGGTTGTCCGCGCGGCCGCGCAGGAACGTGACGCGCTCGCCATCGGGCGAGACCTTCAGGTAGCGCACGCCGGGGCCGGCCAGCGCCGGATCGGCGTGAATGCGCTCCAGGGTCAGCTTTTCAGCCGATGCGGGAACGCTGGCCATCGCGGCCAGAAAACAAAGAATAAAACGCATGGATGTCTCGGTAGTTGGAAGGATGAAGGGCACTGCATGCAAAGGCGCGCTTGAGCATTGCATAAGCGTTGCATAAACATTGCCTAAGCGTAAGACGATACCAGAGCGTGCCTCTTTATGCGATAGCCCCGGCCACGGAATATGGGCGCGCTGGCCGTATTTCCTTCGCTGGAAATATCCGATAGCCGCCCATTCGATGGCGCTTTACACAGTTCAGGCTAATATCGACCCTGCGATCACGGTCAGGCACGCGCCGCCTATCCAGGCCTGGCCATCGCGGAAATGGATGGACACGCGGCCGTCGCGCTGCAGGCAGGTGCCTTGGCGGACGGTGTAGTCGGCACCCGCCAGCAGCTGCGCGATGCAGGCGTTGGCGCTGCCCGTGACGGGGTCTTCCACCAGCGCGCCATGCTCGCTGAGCAGCGCGCGCACTTCGTAATCGCTTGGCCCATCCGCGCCGTGCGGGCCATACAGCGCCAGGCCGTCGCCCCCGGAGGTGGCCAGCAATGCCGTCAGTGCGGTAATCTCGGCACGCACGGCCAGGCAGGCGGCGGCGCTTGCCAGCGGCACGCATAGCCAGCGGATGCCCATGTCGACAACGCTGCCGGCAGCGGCGGGCGTGCCGCCCAGCGCTGTTTGCAGCAGCGGTAGCAGATCCGGGGCGAGCGCACGCGTCGTGCAGGGCGGCGCCTGGAACGCCAGCACGCCGCCCGCATGCCGCTCGATCTGCACCAGGCCGACGCCGCATTCCTGCACGATGCGCGCGCCTTTCGGCTGCAGACCCGCATCGAGCAGGGCGTGCGCCGTGCCCAGAGTCGGGTGGCCGGCAAACGGGAATTCCGTCTCGGGCGAAAAGATCCGCACGCGGTAGTCGGCGGCGGGGGCGCGCGGCGCCAGCACGAAGGTGGTTTCCGACAGGCCGGTCCAGCGCGCAATGGCCTGCATCTGCGCGTCATCCAGGCCGTCGGCGTCGAGCACCACCGCCAGCGGATTGCCCTGGAACGGCACGCTGCTGAAGACATCGACTTGCCTGAAGGGGCGTTGTTTCGTCATGGCGGTTTCCTTGCAGGAGGGTCAGGCGGCGTGCAGGCGCTGCAGCGACAGCCGGTTCAAATACCAGGTCAGCAGCACGGCCGCCACCGTCAGGCCCGTGACGAGGCCGATCCAGAAGCCGGCGGCGGCCATCGGTTCTGCCGGCGACCAGGGGAAGCCTGCCGGCGCGAGACCCAGCACATAGCCGATCGGCAGCGAGAAGCCCCAGAAGGCCAGCAGCTGGATCAGCATCGGCTGGCGCGTCACCTTGTAGCCGCGGATGGCGCAGGACGTGGCGACCTGCGTCGCGTCGGACAGCTGGAACAGGGCGGCGAACAGCAGCAGCTGCGCGCACAGGGCCTGCACTTGCGGATCGGACGTATAGGCTTGCGCGATCTGGTGGCGGAAGACGGTGATGACGGTGGCCGAGACGATGGCCGCCGTCAGCGACATGGCCACGCCTACCCATGAAATGAAGCGGGCCTTGCGCAAATTGGCTTCGCCCACGGCATGGCCCACGCGCGTGACCAGCGCGATGCCGAAGGTGAGCGGCACCATGAAGACGACGGACGAGAAATTCAGGGCGATCTGGTGCGCCGACACCTGGATCACGCCGAAGCGCGCCACCAGCAGGCTGATGACGCCAAACGCGCTCACTTCGGCAAAGTAGGTCACGCCGATGGGCAGGCCCAGGCGCAGCATGGGGCCGATGGACGACAACTGCGGCCCTTCCCAGTGCGTGAACGGATACGTGGCGCGGTAGGCAGGCGCGATTTTGATCCAGGCCAGCATGGCCAGCAGCATCATCCACACGCAGCAGGTAGTGGCCACGGCGCAGCCCACGCCGCCCATCTTCGGCATGCCCCAGTGGCCGTAGATCAGCAGGTAGTTGACGAGGATATTGAGGCCCAGCGCGGCCAGCGCGATCACCATCACGGGCTTGGTCTGGTTGATGCTGGTGCTGTAGCCGTACAGCGCGCGGTAAGCGGCGAACGGCGGCAGCGCGCAGCTGATGATGTGCACGAACAGCTTGGCCTTGGATGCCACGGCGGGTTCCAGCATCAGGTGGTCGAATACCAGCGCCGCCATGTTCGTCAGCAGGCAAGCCACCAGGCCCACGAGCAGCGCCTTCCACAGCGACTGGCGCACGATGTGCGGCACCTTGTCGTGGCGCGCGGCGCCGATCTCATGCGCCACCAAAGTATTGATCGCCATCATGATGCCGCTCACGGTGACGAGCACGATGGACCAGATGGCCGCGCCCAGCGAGACGGCCGCCAGTTCCTCGGGATTCGTATGACCCGTCATTGCCACGTCGGCCGCGCCCATGCCGACGGTGGCCAGCTGGCCGATCAGGATAGGCCAGGCCAGCTTCCACAGTGAAGAAATTTCAGTACGGACGGCGGGCAGGGTGAACGAGGTAGTGTGTGGCATGGGCGGCAAGCTTGACTAAACACAAGATTCTACCGGCATTCGCCGTGCTTGTCCGCCGTGGCACCCGGAGGAGGCCGGGCGCGGTAATCATTTGTTACAGCTAAGCGGGCCAGTCGCGGATAGACTGCGCGCTCTATTTGGCAAAATGACCAAATAGTCAACCGCAGTACCCTGACTATGGAGCAAGACCATGCTGAGACACACCCTGAACTGCGCCCTGCTGCTGGGCGCCGCCATGACGGCCGAACTGGCCGGCGCCGGCGAACTGACCTTGTATTCGCGCGACGATTATCACGGCCGCTCGCAGACCGTGCGCGACGCCGTCGCCGACCTGGAAGACGTCCGTTTCAACGACACGACGCAAAGCATCCGCGTGCGCTCGGGCCGCTGGGAAGCGTGCGAGGAAGCCGATTTCCGCGGCGATTGCTTCCTGCTCGAGGCGGGCGAGTATCCGTCGCTCGATGGCCATGCCAATAAAATCACCTCGCTGCGCGAAGTGCGCGGCGGCTGGGGTGGTCATCCGGGCCGCGATCGTGACCGGGATCGTCACTGGGAGCGCGACCGGGAGCGTGGCCATTTTCCTGGGCGCTCGCTGGGCGGCGAACTGACCTTCTATACGCGCGACGATTTCGCCGGCCGCAGTTTGAGCGTGCGCAATGCCTCGGCCGATTTGCGCGAGCGCGATTTCAATGACACGGTGCAAAGCGTGCGCGTGCGCTCCGGCTATTGGGAAGTGTGCGAGGACGTGGATTTCCGCGGCCGCTGCCGCACCCTGGAACCCGGTGAATACGCGAGCCTGGAGCGCCTGAGCAACCGCATTTCGTCGGTGCGCGAAGTGCGCTGATAAGGTAAATGGCAATAACAGGCTCCAGTGCGGAGCCTGTTATTGCTTTTGGTAACAATTTGTTGTCCTTTTTTCATACTTTGTTACACCGTTTTTTCCACGGATGGCTACACTGACATCAGTTGTCATGTCGATCACTCACCTTTGCCGCCACCGGAGACCGCCCCCATGAATCGCCCGTTCGCCCTCGCCCTGCTGTGCGCCAGTTCGCTGTTTGTCCACCTCGGGGCGCAGGCCGGCGAAATCCGCCTGTACACCGATGACAATTTCAAGGGACGCGTAGTCGTCTTGCGCGATACGACGGATGACCTGTCGCGCGTCAGTTTCAATGACACCGTGTCGAGCATCCAGGTCGATTCGGGCAGTTGGGAAGTGTGCACGAACGCCGATTTCAAGGGCGATTGCAAGACGCTGGAACGGGGCGACTACCGCTCGCTGCCGGGCATGAACGACAAGATATCGTCCGTGCGCGAAATCGGCGGCGGACAGGGGAGCGGCAGCAGCGGCGGCCGCCGCGCGGCGCTGGAACTGTATGCCGACGGCGGCCAGCGCGGCGCATCGGCCGGCGTGAATGCGGACCGCGACGATCTGGTCGACATCAGCTTCAATGACCGCGCCAGCAGCGCGCGCATCGAGCATGGCTACTGGCAGCTGTGCAGCGATTCCAACTACCGTGGCAGTTGCCGCGTGTTCGGGCCTGGCAGCCATGATGACCTGGGCAGCCTGAATGGGCGCGTGTCGTCGGCGCGCCTGGTCGATCCGCGCGAAGAGAACCGGCCGCAAAACGACGAAGGCCTGGTGGTGCTGTACGGTCGCGCCTTCCTGAAGGGCCCGGGGCTGCAGGTGAACCGCGACGTCAGCGACCTGGTGCGCCTGAATTTCAACGACCAGGCCGGCTCCATGGCCATCAATGAAGGCACCTGGGAAGTGTGCACGGACTCGCAGTTCAATGGCACCTGCGAGCGCATGGGCCCGGGCAAGTATGAAATCCTGGACGCGCAGCTCGACAAGCGCATTTCTTCGCTGCGCCGCCTGTATTGACGCGTCACCGGGCCGTCCACGCGGCCTTGTATTTGTTACACTAGCATCCTGGCGCAATCGCCAGGCAAATCATCACCAAAGAATGAAGAATGGAGTTAATCATGACGGGCCCTTTCAAACATGCTGCGGCATGCACCGCAACCTTGCTGCTGTCGCTGGCGGCCCACGCCGGCGCCCATGCGGGCGAAATCACCCTGTTCGAGGATGACAATTTCCGCGGCCGCGCCGTGACGCTGCGCGAGACGACGGACGATCTGTCGCGCATGGGCTTCAACGACAAGACGTCCAGCATCATGGTGCGTTCGGGTACCTGGGATGTGTGCACGGATTCCGGTTTTCGCGGCAATTGCCGCAGCCTGGGGCCAGGCGAATACCGCTCGATGCCTGGCATGAACGACGCCATCACCTCGGTGCGCGAAACGGGGCGCGGCGATGGCTACAATCCGGGGCGCCCGGGGCGTGATCCAGACCGTGGCAATGGCGGCTATGGGCGCGGCGGCACCCTGGAAGTGTATTCGGGCGCGGGCCAGAATGGCGGTTCGGCGCGCCTGAACCGCGATACGGACGATTTCGTCAACATCGGTTTCAACGACCGCACCACCAGCATCGTCATCCATAACGGCTACTGGCAGTTGTGCAGCGATTCGAATTACCAGGGCACTTGCCGCATTTTCGGCCCCGGCCGCCACGATGACCTGGGACGGGGCCTCGATGGCCGCGTGTCGTCGGCGCGCATGGTCGACGAGCGCGAAGCGCGCCGCCAGCAGCAGTACGAGAATCAGTACCAGCGGCCGCAGTACGAGCAGCAGTATCCGCAGTATCAGCAGCCGCAGTACCAGCAGCGCGGCGCCGTCCTGCTGTTCCCCGAGGCGGGCATGCGCGGCGAACCGCTGGCGCTGGACCGCAGCACGGAAGACCTGGTGCGTCTCAATTTCAATGACCGCGCCTCGTCCATCGTCGTCAACGAGGGCCAGTGGGAAGTGTGCAGCGATTCGAACTTCCGCGGCCGCTGCGAAGTGATCGGGCCGGGCGAATATGGCCGCCTGAATGGCATGGAAAACCAGATTTCCTCGCTGCGCCGCGTGCGCTGACCGCGTCCTGACGCCGTGCTGACAGGCCGCCTGCCGGGAATGCCCCGCCAGGCGGCTTTTATATTGGCTCTGTCATCGGTAAATAGGGGAACTGCCGGAATCTTCCCTTGGCATTGCTGTCTGACTCTGCATACTTACCACATAGGGAGCAGATCATGCAGCCAGCCGAATGGATCCGTTTTATCGCCCAGTTTGCTCACTTGAACCGACGCCAGCGGCAGACAGGCATGGCCCTGCTGCGTGGCAACGCACCGCAAGATGCGACCGTCGCGTTGCTGGAAAGCGTGGCGCAGCCGCGATTGGCCTGTCCCGCCTGCCGCTCGCCTCACCTGCACCGGCATGGCCATGCGCACAGCTTGCAGCGCTACCGCTGCGTGCCTTGCGGGCGCACTTTCAATGCCTTGACGGGCACGCCGCTGGCCCGCTTGCGTCACAAGGCGCTATGGATCGCGTATGCCGATTGCCTGCTCGACTCCGCCTCGGTGCGCCAGGCCGCTCAGCAGCTGGGATTACACCGCAATACCACGTTTCGCTGGCGCCACCGCTTTCTCAGCGTGGCGAAGACGGACCGGCCGCATGGCCTGCATGGCATCGCCGAGGCCGATGAACTCTACGTGCTGGAATCGGAAAAGGGATCGAGGCAGATGACGCGTCCGGCCCGCCGTCGTGGTGGCCATGCCTTTAAACGTGGTATCTCGAATGAGCAAGTCTGCATCCTGGTGGCGCGCGACCGCACGGGCCAGACCCTCGATTTCGTCACGGGCAAAGGCGCGTTGACGAAGGCGCAGCTGCACCGATGTTTGTTGCCCGTTATCGACAAGGATGTTCTGCTGGTAACGGATGGCCATGCGGCCTACCGGGCGTTTGCGAGGGAAGCGGGTATCAGCCACGAGGCCGTCAACTTGCGCGCCGGCATCCGTGTGCAGGGCGCCGCGCATGTGCAGAACGTCAATGCGTATCACAGCCGCTTGCGGCAATGGCTGCGTCCGTTTCATGGCGTGGCCACGCGCTACCTGCCAAATTACCTGGGCTGGCGCTGGATACTCGACGCCAGACGCATCCGTTCACCAGAAACGTTATTGAAAGCAACCCTGGGAGTATTCCCACATCTGACGGTGACATAGCCTTTACATTCCCAGCCGTGTGCTGACATTTGCTTGCCCTTTGTTACACTCGCCGCCTGCCGCCTGGACTACACTGGCGAAAATGTCTCAGTATTGGAGTTTTCATGGTTCGATCTTTCCGGCCCGCGCTGCTGTGCGCCGCTACCTTCCTCGCCCCCCTTGCCGCATCGGCGGGCGAAATCACCCTGTTCGAGGATGCCGGTTTTCGCGGCCGTCCCGTCACCCTGCGCTCCGACGCGGGCGATTTGTCGCGCATGGGCTTTAACGACAAGACCTCCAGCGTGATCGTGCGCTCGGGCACCTGGGAAGTGTGCAAGGACGCCAATTACAGGGGCAACTGCCGCACCCTGGGACCTGGCCGCTACGGCAGCATGCCGGGCATGAACGACGCCATCTCTTCGGTGCGCGAAGTGGGCCGGCCAGGCCATGGCGGCGGCGATCACCGTCCCTACCCGCCGCGCCCTCCGCGTCCGGAGCCGGAGCGTCCTCATCCCGGCTATCCAGGTTATCCCGGCCACGGCGGCGGCCACCGTCCCGACATGAATGGCGCCGTGCTGATGTTCCCCGATGCGGGCATGCGCGGCCGGCCCGTGCGCCTGGACCGCGAAGTGCATGACTTGAGCCGCTATGGCTTCAACGACCGCGCCGAATCGATCATCGTCAATTACGGCCGCTGGGAATTCTGCGTCGACGCCAACTTCCGCGGCCGCTGCGTGGTGATGGGGCCGGGCAGCTACGGCCGCCTGCACAATGGCCTGGATCGCCGCATATCCTCGCTGCGCCGCGTGCGCTGATTTCGCCGCCGGGCAGCGTTGTATTGTGCACACGCTGTCCGGCGACTAATTCGTGTACTCTTCCCATAGGCAGTTCAACCATGGGGAGCAGGCACGGTGGAATACAAGGACTACTACAAGGAGCTTGGCGTCGAAAAGACGGCGACCGAGGCCGAGATCAAGAAGGCGTACCGCAAACTGGTACGCAAATACCACCCCGACGTGAGCAAGGAGCCGGACGCCGACAAGCGCACCAAGGCCCTCAACGAAGCTTACGGCGTGCTGGGCGATGCGGAAAAGCGCGCCGCCTACGATGAACTGGGCCGTAACCAGGGCGCGCAGGGTCAGCCTTTCCGCCCGCCGCCGGACTGGGGTTCGGGCTACGAATCCTCGGGCGCCGACGACAGCGAATTCTTTGCCGACCTGTTCGCCCACGTGGGCGGGCGGCGCCGCGCCAACAGCACGTTCCAGATGCAGGGCGACGACAGCCATGCTGCCATCACCATCGACCTGCAGGACAGTTACCAGGGCGCCAAGCGCCACATCGTCATGCGCGTGCCCGAAGCGGATGCGCAAGGCCACGTGGTGACGCGCGAACGCACGCTGGAAGTGACGATACCGAATGGCGTCACGGAAGGACAGCAGCTGCGCATGAAGGGGCAGGGCAATCCCGGTAGCGGCGGCGCGCCCGCCGGCGATCTGTACCTGGAAATCCGCTTCCGGCCCGATGCGCGCTACAAGGTGGAGGGGCGCGACGTCTTCGAGACGGTACCCGTCACGCCGTGGGAAGCGGCGCTGGGCGGCGCAATCGACGTGCCTACGCCATCGGGCACGGTGTCCGTCACGGTGCCGCCCAATTCGCAGACGGGGCGCAAGCTGCGCCTGAAGGGACGCGGCATTCCCGCCGCCCAGCCGGGCGACCTGTACCTGCTGCTCGAAGTGGTGCTGCCGCCGGCCAACGATGACAAGGCGCGCGAACTGTATGCAACCATGGCGCGCGAAATGGCTTTCAATCCGCGCCAGAAGCTGGGAGGGTAAATCATGACTAACAAGGTAATTGGCGAATTGCTCGAAGACCGTGCCCTGAGCCTGGAAGAACTGGCGCGCGCCTGCGCCGTGGAGCCGGACTGGGTGGTGCAGCACGTGCAGACGGGCGTGCTGCTGCAGGACGGCCCGCCGGCGGGGCAACTGACAGCCTGGCGCTTCACGAGCCTGGACCTGGTGCGTGCGCGCCGCCTGCACGAAATCGAATCCGTGTTCGACGCGAACGCGGAACTGGCTGCGCTGGTGGTGGATCTATCGGAGGAAGTGGCGCGCCTGCGCCGCCGCCTGCACGTGCTGGGCGTCGAGTAGGCTGGAGTCGCCGTTATGCCGGCTCGCCGTGCCGCTGCACGGTGAGCCGGCCGATATAGAATTGTCCATCGATGACGACCCGGTGCGGGATGCCGGCCACGTCGAAGCCGGGACCGCCGTCTTCCATCCACTCCTGCGCCAGCGAGTCGAATTGCTGCGGCGTCATGCGCAGCATCTGCGCCGTGATGACGAAGCGCGCGCCCGGTTTTTGTTTGTTGACGAAGTCGTCGATGCCGGCCATGGTGGTTCCTTTTGATGCTGATCAATGTATGCGCGCATGATACCTGCCCGCGCGTGCTTCTAGAAGACTTGTTCCAGCAGCGGCAGCTGCTCCGCAAACCGCTCCGTCAGCCACTTGCCCGCCTGGCCAGGCGGCGTGTCGGCGCGCTGGATCAAATAAATCGGGTAATTCTCGCCATTGTCGACGGCCAGCGGCAGGTGCACCAGGCGGCCTTCCGCCAGGTCGTCGCGCACCATCGCCTCGGGCATGTTGCCCCAGCCCAGGCCAGCGCGCAGCAGCGCATGCTTGGAACCGAGGTCGCCCAGGCGCCAGTTGCGCAAGCCCAGCACACCGAAATCCTGGCCCTGCGTCAGCACGCTGCGGTCGCTGAGCACCAGTTGCACGTGTTCGCGCGCCACGTTGGAGGCGATCGGGCCTGCCAGTTGCGCCAGCGCGTGGCTGGGCGCGGCCACGGGAATCAGGCGCACGTGACCGACGGCCAAGCGCTCGAAGACGCTGGCCGTGGACGTCATCCAGCCACCGAGGCCGATGTGGCAGCTGCCATCCATCACCAGTTGCGCCACGGCGCCCATCGCCTCGATGCGCAAGCGCAGGGCGACGGTGGGGAACTGCGCCTGGAACGCCTCGAGCACGCGCACCAGCACGCAGGTGGGAAACATCACGTCGACCACCACCGACACTTCCGCCTCCAGCCCGCCAGCCAGCGCCTTGGCGCGCGCGCGCATGCCATCGACCTTCAGGGCCACGGCGCGCGCGTCGGCCAGCAGGGCCTTGCCCGCGTCCGTCAGGGTGGGCTTGCGCTTGCCGCGGTCGAGCAGCACCACATTCAATTGTTCTTCCAGGTTGGCGATGGTGTAGCTGATGACGGACTGCGTGCGGTGCAGCTGGCGCGCCGCGTGGGCGAAGCCGCCCGCGTCGATGACGGCGACGAACACGCGCAACTGGTCAAGCGAAGGCTGGCCCGGTTCTCTCATGGTGACTCCATATCTAAAAATTCGATGCTAATCATTTATATTTACACGGTTTCATCGATGGTAGACCCGAACTATGCTGTGTGCAAGGGCCGCGATGCGGCATTCCAGTCTACCGTTTTCGAAGGAGCACTTCATGAGCAAGGTCTTGTATATCAATAGCAGCGTGCGTAACAGCGGATCCCTGTCGCGCCAGTTGTCCGGTGAATTCGTCGCCAAACTGGCCGCGCAAGGCGCCAGCGTCGTCGAACGCGACCTGGCGGCGCAGCCCGTGCCGCACCTGACGGAAGAGGTGATGGGCGCCTTCTTCACGCCGGCCGAGCAGCGCAGCGCGCAGGCGGCAGCGGCCGTGCAATTGTCCGATACTCTGGTCGATGAATTGCTGGCCGCCGACGTGCTGGTGCTGGCCGCACCGATGTACAACTTTTCCGTGCCCTCGACCCTGAAGGCGTGGATCGATCACGTGGCGCGCGCGGGCCGCACGTTCCAGTACACGGCGACGGGCCCGGTCGGCCTGGCCACGGGCAAGAAAGCGGTGATCTTCACGGCCAGCGGCGGCGTCTATAGCGAAGGTCCGGGCGCCGCATATGACTACCTGAGCACCTATCTGCGCACGGCGCTGGGCTTCATCGGCATCACCGATATCGAATTCGTGCAAGCCGAAGGCGTGGCCATGGGCGAGGATGCCGTCAGCAGCGCGATCGCCAAGGGCCGCGCTTCGATCGAGGCCCTGGCTGCCTGAGTTTGCTTCCACCCTAGTTCCAATGGGGGATTGCCAATCTGCCATGGTTGACATAAGCTTGCCGGCGGCACGCCCCGTGCCAGGCCGGCGAGCCGTTCGCCATGAAAGTCCCCCATGCACAAGTTGGCAAGCGCAGTACTGTTCGGATGTTCTTTGTTTTCCGCAGGCATGGCGCTGGCGCAGACTGCGCCCCCTGCATCCCCTGCGCCATCCCACGTGGGCCGCCACGCCTCCACGCCTGAAGATATCCGCGCCATTGAAAAAGTCGTCGCCGATTTCCAGGCGGCGCTGATCGCCAAGGATGTCAAGCTGCTGTCGTCGCTGATGCTGCACACCAACATCCTGTTCGCCTCGCCGGCCGACGACGGTTTCATCAAGAAAGTGCGCGACACGACGGACGTCCACTTCGATGGCGTCGCGGTGGGCGGCTATATCGCATTCGCCAACTTCATCAAGCGCGAACCCTTGCGCACGGAAGAAAAATTCTACAACGTCAAGATCACCCAGGACCGTCATGTGGCGTGGGTCAACTTCGACTACGAATTCCTCGTCGACAATAAATTGTCCAACTATGGCGTGGAAGCGTGGCAAATGGTCAAGCGCGATGGCGCATGGAAAATCCTCAGCGTCGTGTGGTCCATGCATGCCGCGGCCGAGGCCGGGAAATAGGGGCCAGTGACGCCGCGTCAGTCGGGCGGCAGCTCGCGAATTTCCACCGTTCCCCCTGCGTTCAGTACGGGGTTTCCGATTAACAATTTTTTAGCATCGTCTATACTTTCAGCTTGTACACGTAGATAGCCTGACAAGTGTGACGTAACCGGTTTGGCCTGGCCGGACCGGTGCACGCAGATCCCGGAACCGATGGAGCTGCCACCGCAGAAGCGGCCGCTGGCCTTGAGCATGGCGAAGTAGTCTTCCCAGGCCGAGGTGGCGACGTCCATCGGTGTTTCCGTGTCGTCATGCATGAAGATGAGATAGTCATTCATTCATTTTCTCCTGTGCCGCGTGATAAAAACAAACAGCCGCATCGGGTATCCCGAGCAGGCGTGAACGCATGGTTTTACCCTTTTACCGCGTCAGTCCGTAGAGACAAGCTGTCCGGCCATGTCATTTTTGGAGCGAACATCGTGCCGATAAAGTATGTTGATTTTTATGAGGTGAATTACACGGCGGAACCCTTGCGGGGCTGCAAGCTATGGGGCGCCTACGTCGCCATTTATGCCCCGTCGCGCAACCCCATGCACCGGGTCAACCTGGTGAAAAAGCGCCGGGTGTCGGCCGATCACCAGTTTACAACGGAAGCGGACGCCGTGGCGGAGGCGGGCGAGGCTGCCGTCAAGCTGGTCGAGCGGCGCCAGCGCCGTTATGTCTTCCACCCCTGACCAGGCTTGTTCAGACGCAAGTTATTGCGAATGAGCACAGTCCTGGCGTCGACGGGGTAGGCGCGCCAGCGAAGTTGCCCGTATTATGCAAGATATCAGGCGAGATATCGCCACGCCAGAGGAGCGCCATGAAACGCCAGTTGCACCTGCTTGTCATCGACCCGCAAAACGATTTTTGCGATTTGCCTCCCGCCTGGTTGCCGCAGGATGCGGCGCCGGCGCTGGCCGTGCCTGGCGCCCATGCCGACATGCTGCGCGTGGCGCAGCTGATACGCGAAGGGGGCGGCGGTTTGACGCAGATCAGCGTGACGCTCGATGCCCACCACCGCTACGATATCGCCCACCCCGCCTTCTGGCGTACGGGCGATGGCGGCGCCGTGCCGCCGTTTACGCAGATCAGCGCGCAGCAGGTGCGCGACGGATTGTTCCTGCCCGCCGCCAGCGGCGCCTTGCCGCGTGCGCTGGCTTACCTCGATGCCTTGCAGCAAGCGGGGCGTTACCAGCTGATGGTGTGGCCCGTGCATTGCGAGATCGGCAGCTGGGGCCAGAATATCCACGCGGCCGTGCGCGCCGCCTACAACGGCTGGGAAGTAGCCAACCTGCAAGTGGTGGCCAAGCTGAGCAAGGGTTCCAACCCATGGACCGAGCATTACTCGGCCGTCATGGCGGAAGTGCCCGACGCCCAGGATGCGGCCACCCAGCTGAACCTGGATTTCCTCGCCACTTTGCTGCCGGCGCAGCAGATTTATGTCACCGGCGAGGCGGGCAGCCATTGCGTAAAAGCCAGTACCGAGCACATCGCCGACTACCTGGAAGCGCAGCAAGGCAAAGCGGCCCTGTCGCGCCTGGTCTTGCTGACGGACTGCATGAGTCCCGTCACGGGCTTTGCCGCGCAGCAGCGCGACTTCCTTGTCGCCATGCAGGCGCGCGGCGCGCGGCTGGCGACTGCCGCCGACGTCTTGCCTGAATTGTTGGCCAACGCGGCTGCCTGAGCCGTTTGTTAAACGTGTCCTGCTGAAATGCTTGCGGTGGCGTACTATTCTGGCTTCAGGAAGTTGGAGAAAACACACATGACCCCGATAGTGCGCAGTTTGCTGGAAACCGATCTGTATAAATTTACAATGTGGCAAGCATTGCTGCACGGTCATCCGAATACCCATACCGAATACGAATTTGTCTGCCGCAACGCCACCGCCTTTCCCCTGGCCGAACTGAAGGGCGAGCTGGAAGAACAGCTCGATCACCTGTGCTCGATGTCGTTTGCCGACGACGAGCTGGCCTATCTGCGCACCTTGCGCTTCATGAAGAGCGATTTCGTCGACTTTTTGACGGTGTTCCGCTTCCAGCGCAAATTCATCGACGTCAGCACGGATGGCGACACCCTGCTCGTGCACGCGGCCGGGCCGCAGGTACACGTGATGGGCTTCGAGATTTTTGTGCTGTACATCATCAACGAACTGTATTTCCGCCGCTTCGACCTCGATGCGGCCATGCGCGAAGGGCGGCACCGCCTGGGCTTGAAAGTGGAAGCCGTCAAGGAATTCGGCAAGCTGCCACGGCGCAAGCATCCGTTCGAGTTTTCCGACTTCGGCGTGCGCCGGCGTTTTTCCGGCGCCTGGCATGACGAAGTGGTGCAACGGCTGGCGCGCGACGTGCCCGAGTACTTCAAGGGTACGTCGAATGTCTACCTGGCGAAAAAGCTGGGCATCGTGCCGATCGGCACCATGGCGCATGAATACATGCAATCGTTCCAGTCGTTTGGCGTGCGCCTGCGCGACTTTCAAAAGGCGGCACTGGAAGACTGGGTGCAGGAATACCGGGGCGACCTGGGCATTGCCCTGACGGACGTGGTCGGCATGGATGCCTTCCTGGCCGATTTCGACCTGTATTTCGCCAAGCTGTTCGACGGCTTGCGTCACGATTCGGGCGACCCCGTCGAGTGGGGCGAGAAGGCGCTGGCCCATTATGCGACCCTGCGCATCGACGCCAATACCAAGCGCCTCGTGTTTTCCGACGGCCTGGACCTGGACAAGGCGTTCGCCCTGTACCAGCACTTCGCCGACCGCATCATGACGGGCTTTGGCATCGGCACCAATCTCACCAACGACGTCGGTTTGACGCCGCTCAATATTGTCATGAAACTGGTGCGTTGCAATGGCCAGTCCGTGGCGAAACTGTCGGATTCGCCGGGCAAGACCCTGTGCAAGGATGAAACTTTCCTTGCTTACTTGCGGCAGGTGTTTCACCATCCTGCCGTTTAAGGCGCCGGTACGGGCATTCACAGCCCGTGCCGACTGCCAATATTAAAACCCGGCCACCACCGTGTTCATGTGCTCCACTTGCGGCGGGGCGGCAAAGAATTCACCCACCAGGCCGCGCCAGGCCTGGAAGTCGTCGCTGCCGCGGAAATGCACGGTATGGTCTTCCAGGGTGGCCCAGCCCACCACCAGGCGGTAGGCATCGCCGTTTTCGATCGAGCGCTCCAGGCGCATCGATTCGCAGCCGCGCGCGCGCTGGAACAGGGGGATGGCTTTCGTCACGGCCGCTTCGAAGGCAGCATGCGTGGCTGATTTGATCTGGATGTGGGCAATTTCAAAAATCATGGCAAGTTCCACTGTGGAATGAAGGAAGCTGGATCTTGCCATAATTTGGCCGCGCAAGGGAGACCGTCAGCCTGCCTGCGCGTGCGTGCCCGTGCGCCGGCTGCCCGCGTGGCTGGCCGTGCGCTGTTCGATGTCGCAGCCTTTACAAGCCTGCACGATGGCGTGCGCCCGTTGCCGTTCCTGCGCATTGCCGATGGTCACGACGAGGCGGAACATGCCGCGCCACGCGGCCTTGCCCTGTATGGGGACGGCTTCGTCGTCGACCGTGTCGAGCTGCACGGCGTGCGCGGGGAAGCCATCATCGAGCAGGGCGCTGCGGGCCTGCTGCGCATCGGCAAAGTGGTCGAAGATACGGATCAGGGCGGGTGAAACAAGGGGGCTGGTGGCGGTGTGCATGGCCAGGCTTTCGAATAGGGGCGTCCGGGTTTGACCTGCCAGCCTGCAAATAATTCTGCCTCAGCCTGTAAAATCCTCGATCAAGGCGCAAAAGTTTGATAAATATCCAGTATGGTTGCCAAGTCGCGCTAAGATACGCCTTGCGGTATCAATCTTTCATAGGAGAACTAAATGGCAGCGAAGAAAATTCTGTTTTTGACCGGCGATTTTGCAGAAGATTATGAAACGATGGTGCCGTTCCAGGCCCTGCTGATGCTGGGCCATACCGTGCATGCCGTTTGTCCCGGCAAGAAAAGCGGCGAGACGATCAAGACGGCCATCCACGATTTCGAGGGCGACCAGACTTACACGGAAAAGCCGGGCCATCTGTTTACCCTGAACGCCAGCTTCGACGAGATCGACCCGGCCGACTATGACGCCGTGATGATCGCCGGTGGCCGCGCGCCCGAATATCTGCGCCTGAACGAAAAAGTCATCGCCGCCGTGCGTCACTTCGCCGAAGCGGGCAAGCCTGTCGCGGCCGTCTGCCACGGCGCGCAATTGCTGGCCGCCGCCGATGTCATCCGTGGCAAGCGCATTTCCGCCTATCCCGCGTGCGCGCCGGAAGTGACACTGGCGGGCGGCACGTATGCCGACATCGCCGTCACGGACGCCGTCACCGATGGCCAGTTCGTCACGGCGCCGGCCTGGCCTGCGCATCCAGCCTGGCTGGCGCAGTTCGTCAAGCTGCTGGGCACCGAGATCCGTTTGTAACCTTTACCAGCCCGGCAGGCCGCAGCGTTTGCCGGGCGCACCACTTTTCAGATTCGAGTTCTTCATGCATGCGCCGCGCAGTCAACCTTCCCGCAAACAACTTCCAGCGTCGCGCTGGCGCCAGCGCCGCCTGGCGCAAGCCGAATCGGGCCTGAGCGCCGCGCAGGAGCGCCAGCTGGCCACCCTGCACGAGATTTCCACCTTGCTGGCGGGACAGCACGCCATCGATGCGCTGTGCCGTGGCTTCCTGCGCCACGTGATGCAGTTCGCGCAAGCCGAAGGCGGCACCGTGCGCATCCTCGATCCGCAGCAGGACACCGTGCACATCATCGTGCACGAGGGTATTTCCGACGCCATGGTGGAAGAGGAACACTGCATCCGCAACAACGATTGCCTGTGCGGCGCGGCCGTGGCGCAGGGCGTGATCCAGATCCGTGATTTCCGCCAGGTCGATGCGCTGCAGCGTTACCGTTGCCAGGACGAAGGTTTTATCGCCATCGCCGTCTTCCCCATCCTCGCGCGCGACCAGGTGGTGGGCAGTTTTTCGCTGCACTTTGCGCGCCCGCAAGCGGTGCATGCGCAGCAGCAGGGCTGGCTGGAAACCCTGGGCCAGAGCCTGGGCATCGCCATCGAAAACCAGCGCCTGATCGCGCGCGAAAAGGAATTCGCCGTGGCGCGCGAACGCAGCCTGCTGGCCGAAGGCTTGCATGACAGCATCGCGCAAAGCCTGAACTTCATCAGCCTGCAAGTGCAGATGCTCGACGATTCCGTGCGCCGGGGCCAGCTCGACGAAGCGGCCGAAGTGTTGCCGCTGATGCGCATGGGTGTCGAGCAAAGCTATCAGGACGTGCGCGAATTGCTCGTCAATTTCCGCACGCGCTGGCATGGCAGCGACCTCGAAAGCAAACTCAGCGAAGTACTGGCCAAGTTCGAACTGCAGACGGGCGTCGTCGGCACCCTGGACATGAGCGGCAACGGCGCGCCACTGGCGCCCGAGCAGCAGCTGCAGATATTGTTCATCGTGCAGGAAGCGCTGTCGAATATCCGCAAGCACGCGCAAGCGAGCAACGTGGCCCTGCGCGTGGAAAACGGGCGCGATTTTGCGCTGCAGGTGCGCGACGATGGCGAAGGATTTGCTGCCAACCTGCGCGACAAGAAAACGGAATTGCAGATCGGCTTGCGTATCATGCAGGAACGGGCCGAGCGGCTCGGTGCGCAATTTGCCATCGACAGCACGCCCGGCGGCGGCACGACGATCTCGCTGGCCTTGCCGGCAGCCCGGCGCCAGGCCGCGTAACAGATGAATCATCCTTATCAGGCAACAAACACGTGAACGCACCAATCAAAATCCTGCTGGTCGACGACCACACCTTGCTGCGCAGCGGCGTCAAGCTGCTGTTGCAGCGCAATCCTCAATTCCAGGTGGTGGGCGAGGCATCGAACGGGCTCGACGGCGTGCGCCTGACGGCCGAACTGCAGCCCGACGTGGTGCTGATGGACTTGAACATGCCTGGCGTGTCCGGCGTCGAGGCGCTGCAGCTGATCCTGCAGGACCTGCCGCAGATGGTCGTGCTGATGCTGACCGTGTCGGAAAACGCAGCCGACCTGGGCGCGGCCCTGCGCGCCGGTGCGCGCGGCTATTTGCTGAAAAATATCGAGGCCGAGCAGCTGGGCCAGGCCATTTGCCGCGCCGCCGCCGGCGAATCCGTGATTGCCGACGCCATGACGGCCAAGCTCGTGTCGCAGTTCCGCGCGGGGCAGAACGCGCCCCAGGCCGACTATGACAAACTGACGCCGCGCGAACGCGAAGCCATGGCCTGCCTGGCGCAAGGACTGAGCAACAAGGAAATCGCGCGCCAGCTCGACGTGGCCGAAAGCACGGTGAAAATCCACGTGCAAAACATCCTCAAGAAGCTTAAGCTCAGCAGCCGCGTGCAGATCGCCGTGTATGCGGTCGAGCGCGAATTGAGCAAATAAAGATCAAACAAAGTGCAAATAGTGCGCAAGCAATGCGCGATTGTTTGATCTGCATGGCGTTCCGGCCTAGACAACCCTAGTTCCTTTGACGTATGGCCTTGACCGTGCCGGCCCATTACACTCTTAGTCATTCGCTAATCTAATAAGAGAGTGTCATGCATAAGGTCAACGTCGATGGCTTGCTATCGAGCCAGGCTCTGTTCCGCCATATTTCCCCTTCGCAATTAGAGCAATTGCGCCAGGATGTCGTGCGTGTTGAAGTGGAAAAAGGCAAAGTGCTGTTCCGCAAGGGCGAAGTGGCGGAAGGCGCCTATGTGGTGGTCTTCGGCCTCGTCAAGCTCAGCGTGTTTTCCATGGAAGGTACGGACAAGGTACTGGAACTGATCCGTCCGGGTCAGAGTTTCGGCGAAGCCATGATTTTCCTCGATGAACCGTATCCGTTCTGCGCCGAAGCGCTCGAGCACTGCTTGCTGCTGCGCATCCCGCCGCACGCGCTGCTGCGTCTGCTGGATCAGTCGCCGCGCATCGCGCGCCAGATGATGAACAGCCTGTCGCATCATCTGATGGGTTTCATCCGCAACGTGGAGCGCTGCTCCGTGCAGAACGCCACCCAGCGCGTGGTCGAGTATTTGCTGCAGGCATCGGACCAGCAGCGCTCGAACGAGGTCAAGCTGGACCTGAAGAAAAGTCTGTTGGCATCGTTCCTGAACCTGGCACCCGCCACCCTGTCGCGCGTGCTGCACCAGCTGACGGACTTGCATTTGATTAAAGTCAGCGGTTCGCTGATCCAGATCCAGCCCGATGCACTGAAGACGTATCGCCATGGTTCCACTGCGGCCATGCTGAATTAAGCGTTTATCACTCAGCTTTTTCAGTAGGCAAGGTCAGCCGCCAGAACAGCAGGGCGAGCAAGCTGACCGCCGCGCCCAGCGCGCATACCCCATGCCAGCCCGCCAGCGCATACACGCTGGTGGCGGCAATCGCACCGAGTCCGCTTCCCACCGCATAAAACAGCATGTAGCACGCCACCAGGCGGCTGTGCGCGTCGCTGTCGTCCTTGAAGATCAGGCTCTGGTTCGTCACGTGGATAGCCTGGCCCGCCAGATCCAGCGCGATGATGCCGACGATTAACGGCCACAGGGCCGCGCCCGCAAAGCTGAGCGGCAGCCACGCGGCCAGCAGAAGCAACAGGGCCGCGCCCGTCGTCCACTGCGCGCGGCCCTGGTCCGCCATGGCGCCCGCCCGCGCCGCGCCCAGCGCCCCGATCACCCCGACGAGGCCAAACGCGCCGATGGCTGCATGGCTGTAGCCTTGCGCCGTCAGGGGCAGCACCAGGGCGCTCCAGAAAATATTGAAGACGGCAAACATCAGCATGGCCAGCATGCCCCGTACGCGCAGCACTTTGTTGTGCATCAACATCTCCACCATGGAAGCGAGCAGGGCGCCGTAGGCCAGTTTTTGACTGGATGGCTGCGCCGGCGGCAGCTTGCGCCACAGCAGCAGCAACAGGGCGCAGGCGATGGTCGCCGAGACAACATACACGGCGCGCCAGTCGGCCAGGTCCGCCACCACGCCGGACAGGGTGCGCGCCAGCAGCAAGCCGATCACCACGCCGCCCTGTGCCATGCCGACGACTCTTCCCCGTTCATGGCTGGCCGCCGCGCTGGCCGCATAGGCGATCAAGCCCTGCGTCATGGCCGTGCCCAGCAAGCCCACCAGCAGCATGCCGCCCAGCAAGGCGGCCGTGGAACGGGCGCAGCCCAACGCCGCCAGGGTGATGGCCAGCAAGCCCAGCTGGAACAGGGTCAGGCGGCGCCGGTTCAGCATGTCACCGAGGGGAACCAGCAGCAGCAGGGCCAGCGCACAACCGAGCTGCGTGGCCGTGATGACCATGCCGCTGGCGGCCTCCGTCATGCCGAATTCGTGCGCCAGTGTGGCCAGCAAGGGCTGGGAGTAATACACATTGGCCACGCTGAGGCCGGCCGCCGTGGCAAACAGCCAGACGAGGGTAGGGGGAAGTGCTGTCGTGATGGAAGTTGTCGTATCGCGCATGGGCTTGTATGTAAGTGGTTTCAAATTAAAACCACTTGGAGTCTACGCCGGGAAGTTTTAAAATGCAACCACTCAATCCTGGAGCATGACGATGGCCAAGCGCAAGAGCCTGAAAACCGACCCCTGTCCCGTGGCGCGCGCGCTCGACGTGATCGGCGAGCGCTGGTCGCTGCTGATCGTGCGCGACGCCTTTGACGGCATGCGCCGGTTCGGAGAGTTCCAGAAAAGCCTGGGCGTGGCGAAGAACATCCTGGCCGACCGCCTGCACACCCTGGTGGAAGAGGGCATCTTCACGGTCGCGCCCGCCTCGGACGGCACGGCGTACCAGGAATACGTGCTGACGCAAAAGGGGCTGGCCCTGTTTCCTGTCGTCGTCGGCTTGCGCCAGTGGAGCGAGGCGCAATTGTTCCAGGCGGGCGAGGCGCATTCGACCTTGCTGCAGCGTGGCTCAGGCTTGCCCGTGCGCAGGATGGACGTGCTGGCGCCCGATGGCCGCGTGTTGCAGGCGGGCGACACCGTCGTGCACAAGGTCGTGGTGCCATGAGCCGCACGGTGGCAGTCATCGGCGGCGGCATCACGGGCGTCACCACCGCTTACGCGCTGGCGCAACGGGGCGTCAATGTCACCCTGATCGAGCGCCACCGCTATGCGGCCATGGAAACGTCGTATGCGAACGGCGGGCAATTGTCGGCCTCACATGCGGAGGTGTGGAACCACAAGGCAACGGTACTGAACGCCCTGAAATGGATGGCGCGGCGCGATGCGCCGCTGCTGCTCCATCCCTGGCCCAGCTGGCACAAGCTGAGCTGGTTTGCTCAATTCCTTGCTGCCATGCCGGGTTATGAACGCAATACCATCGCCACGGCCCGCATGGCAATCGCCGCGCGCGAACATCTGTTTGCGTGGGCGCAAGCCGAAAACATCAACTTCGATCACCGCCGCGCCGGCATTCTGCACGTCTACCGTGACCAGCGCGGTTTCGAGCGGGCGGCCGGCGTGTCGCGCCTGCTGGCGCAAGGCGGCTTGCAGCGGCGCGCCGTCACGCCGCAGGAAATGTGCGCCATCGAACCGGCTTTGCAGGGCGACTTCTACGGCGGTTACTACACGGACAGCGACTCCACGGGCGACATCCACAAATTCACCAGCGGCCTGGCCGACGCCTGCGTCCGCCTGGGGGTGGCGTGCCGCTACGGCGCACAGGTCACGGCGCTGGCGCGTGAACATGGCAAGGTGCGCGTCTCCATGGATGGGGACAGCACCGTGTTTGACGCCGTCGTCATTTGCGCGGGCACGGCCAGCCGCGCCATGGCAGCAATGCTGGGCGACCATGTGAACGTGTATCCCGTGAAAGGTTATTCGATCACCGTGCAGCTCGATGATGCGGCCAGCCGCGCGGCCGCACCGTCCGTCAGCCTGCTCGACGACGCCACCAAGCTGGTCAGCAGCCGCCTGGGCGAAGACCGGCTCAGGGTGGCGGGCACGGCGGAATTCAACGGCGTCAACCACGACATCCGCGCCGACCGCATCCGCCCGCTATTGCAGTGGGTGGAGCAGTGTTTTCCGGGTATCAATACGCGCAAGGTGATTCCCTGGGCCGGTTTGCGCCCCATGCTGCCTGCCATGCTGCCGAAGGTGGGGCCGGGCAAGGCGCCGGGCGTGTACTACAACACGGGCCACGGCCACCTGGGCTGGACCCTGGCAGCCGCCACGGCGGAGATGGTGGCGCAGCAAGTGGCTGCCATGGCGCAGGATTGAAGCATGCCAACGATTGCCATCCTGATCTTTCCCGGCGTGCAGGCGCTCGACGTCAGCGGACCCATGGACGTGTTTGCCGAAGCGAACAGCTTTTTGCCACCCGAACGGCATTACGTGATCGAAGTGTTGGGCACGCAGGAAGGCTTGCTGCGCTGCTCCAACGGGCTATGTCTGGCTGCGCACCGGCATTATGCGCAGGTGCACGACGCCTATGACCTGTTGCTGGTGGCGGGCGGTCCCGGCTTGCCGGCGCAAGCGCGTGACGCGGACCTGAGCGCCTGGCTGGCCAGCGCGGCCGGCAAGGCGCGCCGCCACGGCTCCATCTGCAATGGCGCGTTCTTGCTGGGCCATGCGGGCTTGCTCGATGGAAAAAAGGTTGCCACGCACTGGAACGATGCGGCGGCGCTGGCCGCCTGTTTTCCGTTGGCGCAAGTCGATGCGGACAGTATTTATCTGCATGACGGCAAGCTGGTCAGCTCTGCGGGCGTGACGGCGGGCATCGACCTGTCGCTATCCTTGCTAGCAGACGACTGTGGAGCGCAACTGGCGCTGCAGGTGGCGCGGCGGCTGGTGGTGTACACGCAGCGCCAGGGCGGGCAGTCGCAGTTCAGTCCGTACCTGACCCCGGTCGTCGATGCTTCCTCGCCCGTGGCGCAGGCGCAGCAATACGTGCTGGCACACCTTGGCGCGGCGCTCGACGTGGACAGCCTGGCGCGCCAGGTGGCGATGAGTCCGCGCAACTTTGCCCGCGTCTTCGCGCGCGAGCTGGGCGTGACGCCGGCATACTTCATTGAAAGCGCCCGGCTCGATGCGGCGCGCGCCCTGCTCGAAGCGGGTAGCGAGCCGCTGAAAACCGTCGCCTGGCGCTGCGGCTTTGGCACGGCCGACCAGCTGCGCACGGTGTTCCTGCGGCGCTTGGGCGTATCAGCCAAGCAGTATCGGCTACACTTTTCCAGCGGCCGCTAGGCGCGAACTGGGGATGGCAGGAATCCCCGCCATGCTGTCCGGAAAGCACGGCAGCCAGCACCCCCGCCCATCACGCCGCAAACCTATACTTTTCCTGCTGGCGCGCCACTTCGGCGCGCCCTTGAGGAAAGTCAAACATGCACACCACACTGGACGCCGAGCGGGTCGGCCCCGCCTATACTGAGGACGGCATGCTGCTGGCGCGCCGCAAGACGCGCGAGGCGATCGCCGCCATTGCCGCGCGCATCCGCCCCGGCATGCTGGAAGAAGACGCCGTCGCCATGGCGAAGCAGGTGCTGCTGGACATGGGCCTGGCCCTGAGCTGGCATCCCACGCGCGTGCGCTTCGGCCGCAACACGCTCAAACCGATGAAGCGGGCCTCCGAGCCGGGCGTGATCCTGCAAGAGGACGATATTTTCTTCCTCGATATCGCCCCCCGTGTGCAGGCGTGGGAGGGCGATGGCGGCGCCACGTTTACGGTGGGCGACAGCGCGCAGCAGGCGGACTATGCGCGCTGCGCGCGCGATGCCGAATGCCTGTTCCACCAGGTGCGCGCCGTGTGGCAGCGCGACAGGCTGACGGGACAAGCGCTGTATGCCTACGCAGAGGAGGAAGCGCGCAAGCTGGGCTGGGCGCTGAACTTTGACCTGGGCGGCCACCGCGTGTCTGATTTCCCGCACGCGACGATCTACGCGGGCGCGCTGGCCGACGCGGATTTTTCTCCGTCACCGATGCGCTGGATACTGGAAATCCATTTGCGCCATCCGACCTTGCCGTATGGCGCTTTTTTCGAGGACATGCTGCTCGATGATAACTACTATGCTTAGTTCTTCGGCAGCAAATCGCTGAGCGCGGCGCGGCCCTTGACGGTGAGGAAGGGGCCGACCTTGCTGTAGGGCAGTAAAAAGTCATTTTCGCAGCCGCTGCCGTTCGAGTCTTCCCAGAAGGACACGCCTTCCGGCTTCAGCGACAGGTGGAAGCGGCCGCGGCCGTCGTAATCCGTGCCCTTGCACTCGGCGTCGATCTTGACGTCCTTGAAGAGGGCCTGGCGCAGGCGGTCCGGCAATTCGGCCTTGTCGTCGCCATCGCTGGCGCTGGCGCCAAACCAGTTCCACACGTCCGTTTCCTGGCCCGTTTTCACGTCCCAAGTGCGGAACTTGATGGAGATGCCGCTGGCGCCATAGCCGGCCGCCCAGCGGTAGAATTTGATCGTCACCCAGCGCGGCGACCAGTAAGTGGACTCCGCATACACTTCGTCTTCCGTCGTGAAACCGTTGCGGCCCAGGTATTCGCGGCGCGTCGCATAGAAGTCTTCCAGGTCCTTCTTGTTCTTCGCCAGCACGGCGCGCAGCTGCGTATTGATTTTCGCGATGCCATCGCCGGGCGCGATCAGTTCCACCGTGATGGTGTCGCCCACTTGCAGGTTGCGGTATTGTCTGCCTTCAAAGGTAAGGGGTTTACTTACCTTGGTGCTGGGAAACGCTTCCAGCGCCAGGTTGTAGGCATCGCTGGCGCACGATGGATGGTCGCGGTCGCCCGCCGCTTCCAGCAAGGTCAAGGCCACGGGCAGGGTCTTGCCGCTTTTCGGATCCGTCCATGTGCCGGTGACCTTGTCGTTTTGCGGGGTGTTCAGGCTCCACGTGCCTGTCGTGTCGCCCTTGGCGTCGAGTTCCTGCCACAGCGCCTTGCCGTTTGGCTTGGAGAGCATGATCGGCGTCTTGTAGCGCGTGTAGTAATAATTGCCGCTGCGGTCAGACCCTTGCGTGGGGCTGGGCTGGTTGAAGCAGGCGACGATACTGGCCTTGCCCACGGTACCCTGCCACACCCCTTGCACGGGCGGTTCCGCGGCCATGGCGGCATTCAGGGCGGGCAGGGTCAGGCAAGCAAACAGAAAGCGGCGCATCGGTTAATCCTCTCGTGGGCGAAGGCCGATTTTACATGGCCGCGCCCACGAGATGCCACACGTCAACTATGGGCGTGGAGGTTCCTGCGCCACGACGGCCATTGCCGCGCCCAGGTATTGCAGCATGGCTGCGTTGACAAAGCTGCCTTCCATCAGACGCGGTTCCTGCTGGTGCGCCTGGCGGAACTTCAGCTGCGTGGCCGGGGCCGTGCCCGCGTAGGAGCGGAACAGTTCCAGCCACTGCCGCGCCAGTTGCAGTACGGCCGGGTCGGTGGGCGGCATGCGCGTATCCATGGCGGCGCGCACGGCGGCGATCAGGGCTGGCCACTCGCCCGATCGCTTGCCGTAGTTGGCCACCAGGTGTGCGTACTCCTGCTCATTGAGGAAGGGCCGGTACAGCGCCATGCGCGCTGCATTGAAGGCGGCCAGGATGAACTGCATCAAGTCCGCATCGATGCTGGTCGTCGCTTGCATCGAGGGTTCCTGCGCATGCATGTCGTTCAGGCGCGCGAACAGGCCCGGATGGGCGCCCGTGTCGCGCACCAGTTTGACCATCCATTCCGTGGCCAGCGCCTGCGCCCGCGCATCGTCGGGACCAGCGCCCGTCGCCTGCAGCGCGCGTACCCTGGCGACGAGCGCCTTCCATTCCTGTTCCACGGCCGCATCGGACAGCAGCGGCAGTTGTTGCAATTCTTCGTGACTAAAGTATTTGTCGTACATGGTCATCAACTCCATAGTGGTGAGCCACTCGCCCAGTTCCGGCGCCTGTCCCTGCGCCAGTTGCGCTTGCAGGCTGCACAGGCGTTCGCGCAAGGTGGAAGCTTGCGCGATCTGGCGTTCCAGCATGGCGATTTGCCGCGCCACGATGGAGGAGAGCGGCAGATCCGGGCCGGCGAGTGCGTTGGCGATATCGGCCAGCGACAGCCCGAACTTGCGCAGCGCCATGATCCGGTGCAGCCGGTCCATGTCGCCGTGCTGGTACAGGCGGTAGCCAGCCTGCGTGCGCGCCGAAGGCGAGAGCAGGCCGATGCTGTCGTAATGGTGCAGGGTGCGGATAGTCAGGCCCGTGAGCCTGGCCAGTTCCCCGATTTTTAACAGCATCGTCGTCTCCTTGTCTTCAGTGCGTACCGCCACGATGGCGCCTGACGTAACGTCAGGGTCAAGCAAGAATGTAGCAGAAGAGCCAGAAAAACCCGTAAAAGAATCCGTTGACCTTCATTTTTTTGTACGGTATATTTATAAAACCGAATAGCAACTACAGCAAAAGAAACAGGTTCGGGCCAGGTGGCATGATGGAGTAATCGTTGTGCGGCGCAGCAAGAAGCGCCATTGGCAGGGCTGGAAAGACAATCCGCGCAGACGGATTTTTTTCACAGTTGGTTTGTACGTTAAATATAATATGCCGCCGGCAAGATCCGGGAGGCGAGAGGGACGACCATGATGAAAAGTATCGTTTGCGATACGCCCGGCAGTTTGCGCATGGAGCAGCGCCCCGTGCCCGTGCCCGGCGAGGGTGAAGTGCTGCTGCGCATACGCCGCGTCGGCATCTGCGGTACCGACATGCATATCTTCCGCGGCACCCAGCCTTTCCTCAGCTATCCGCGCGTGATGGGGCATGAACTGTCCGGCCACATCGACAGCGCGCCAGCCGGCTCGCGCCTGGCCGTGGGCGACCAGGTCTACGTGATGCCCTACCTGTCGTGCGGCAGCTGCGTGGCCTGCCGCCAGGGCAAGACCAACTGCTGCACCCGCATCGAAGTGCTGGGCGTGCACCGCGACGGCGGCATGACCGAATACCTGGCGCTGCCCGAGCGCTTTGTCTTCAAGACGGAAGGCATCTCGCTCGACGACGCGGCCATGATCGAATTTCTCGCCATCGGCGCGCATGCCGTCAAGCGCGGCGCGGTGGACACCGGCAAGCGCGTGCTGGTGGTGGGCGCCGGCCCGATCGGCATGGCCGTGATGCTGTTCGCATCGTTGAAAGGCGCCGACGTGACGGTGCTCGATGGCCGCGCCGACCGTTTGCAGTTCTGCCGCGACGCGCTCGGTATCACCCGCACGGTGGCGCTGGGCGAGGGCGACAAGGAACAGCTGTCGGACGCCACCGGCGGTGAATTTTTCGACGTGGTGTTTGATGCCACCGGCAATATCGCCGCCATGGAGCGGGGCCTGGACTTCGTCGCCCACGGCGGGGCCTATGTGCTGGTGTCCATCGTGCGCGACCGCCTGTCCTTTTCCGACCCCGAATTCCACAAGCGCGAAACGACCTTGCTGGGCAGCCGCAACGCCACCGTCGACGATTTCGAGGAAGTGGTGGCGGCCATGAAGGCGGGCAAAGTACCCACCGCGCTGCTCAATACCCACCGCACCACGCTCGATGAATTTACCGGCGTGCTCGATCGCTGGATGCAGCCCGAGGCGGGCGTCATCAAGGCCATCGTCGAGGTCTGAGATGAGCGATCTCAACCCCATACTTCAATTTGGCACCAGCCGCTTCCTGCAGGCGCACGCCGACCTGTTCGTCAGCGAAGCGGCCAAGGCAGGCGAGGCGCTGGGCCATATCACCATCGTGCAGACCACGCACAGCGCGCAGGGCGCGGCGCGGGTGGCGGCGTTTCGCCAGGCCGGCGGCTACCCGGTGCGCATCCGCGGCTGGCAGGACGGCGCGCAAGTCGATGAAGAGCGCCGTGCCGACGCCGTCACGCAAGCGTGGCAAGCCGGCAGCGACTGGCGGCAGGTGCGCGATGCGGCCGTGGCCGCGCGCGTGATCATCTCGAATACGGGCGACACGGGCTACCAGCTCGATGACGCCGACCACGCCGGCATGCTCGACGGCGCAGCCGTTCCCGCCAGCTTTCCCGCCAAGCTGCTGGTGCTGCTGCACGGTCGCTTCCTGGCCGGCGCCGCGCCCCTCTCGATCTTCCCGTGCGAACTGGTGGCCGACAACGGTCATGTACTGCGCCAGGTGGTCGTGACACTGGCGCGGCAGTGGCAAGTCTCGCCAGACGCCATCGCCTACCTGGAAGCGGGCTGCCTGTGGATCAATTCCCTCGTCGACCGCATCGTTTCCGAACCGATCGAACCGATAGGCGCGGTGGCCGAGCCGTATGCGCTGTGGGCCATCGAGGAGCGGGAAGGCATGCTGCTGCCGTGCCGCCACCCGCAATTGGTGGTGACGGGCAGCCTGAGCGAGTACGAACAGCGCAAGCTGTTTTTGCTCAACCTGGGCCACACCTATCTGGCGCAACTGTGGCTGGAACGGGGCAGTCCGGCCGGCATGACGGTGCGCGAGGCGATGGACGATGGCGCCATGCGCGCCGCGCTGGAAGCCCTGTGGGACGAGGAAGTGCTGCCCGTGTTTGCCGCCATGGGGACGCGGCACGGTGACGCCGCGCTGGCCTATGTGGCGCAGGTCAGGGAACGCTTCGGCAATCCCTTCCTCGCGCACCGCCTGGCAGACATCGCCCAGCATCACGCCGGCAAAATCGCGCGCCGCATGGCGCCCGTGGCGGCGCTGGCGCGGCAGCTGTGTCCCGCCCTGGCGCAGCCGCGCCTGCGCGCCATGCTGGCGCCGGGAGCGCAGCCATGAACGCCCCGGTCAACGCAGTTGTTTCTTTTTCGGCATGCCGATCCAATCCGATATCGACTAAAATGGCCCACTCATCCACTTTCCCTTTCGCTGGCATAGCGCGTTCATTCATCCATGTCCAAACCCGCCACCGTCTTCAAGCGCAGTACCAATCTGCTGTTGCAATTTCTCGCCGAGAATGTCGCAGTGGGCGAGATGCTGCCGACGGAGCAGTTCCTGACCACCATCTGCCAGGGCAGCCGCACGGCGATCCGCAGCGCGATCGCCTACCTGTCGACGCGGCGGCTGATCGCCAGCCCGGCGGACCGGCGCTTGCTGCGCAAACCCATACCGGGCGACTACTTCGATATCTCCGAATTGCAGTCGGGGGCGGAGCGCATCCAGCAAGTGCTGATGGAACGCGTGTACCAGCGCGACATGCCGCCCGGCGCGGAATTTTCGGAAGCGGAGCTGGCGCGCGAGGCGGGCGCCAGTACCGTCAGCGTGCGCGAATTCCTGATCGGTTTTTCGCGCTTCGGCCTGATCGAAAAGAAACCGCGCGGCGGCTGGCGCCTGTGCGCGTTCGACCGCTCGTTTGCCACCGAACTGGCAGACATGCGGCGCATGTTCGAGATGGCGGCCGTGGAGCAATTTGCGCACCTGCCGCATGGCGATCCCGCGTATGCGGAACTGGCGCGGCTGATCAAGCAGCACGAGAAGCTGGCGGCCAGGATAGACACGCGCCACAACGCCTTTCCGGCGCTGGACCGCGAGTTCCACACCTTTCTCATCGGCTTGCTGAACAACCGCTTCGCGCAGGGCTTCTACGATATCGTCTCGTTTGTCTTCCACTATCACTACCAGTGGGACAAGGGCGAGGAAAAGGGCCGCAATCAGTACGCGGTGCAGGAGCACCTGGCGATTCTGCGCGCGCTGGCGGAGCACGACATACCGAAGGCGCTCGAGGGCATGCGCTCGCACCTCGATTCCTCGCGCCGCACCATGCTGTCGTCGATCGGCACGCGCGAAAAACTGAGCCAGCCGGGCGCCTAGCCGTCTTTGCCGGGGAGGGTGCGCCATGAGCCTCGCTTCCCGGCCTGCCAGCCTGCTCCTGATGTCGCCCGAAGATAACTGCCTGATCGCCAGGACAGCCTTGGCCTGCGGCGACGTCGTCGCCATCGATGGCTTGCCTGTCACCCTGGCGCAAAACATCCAGATCGGCCACAAGGTGGCGCGCCGCGCGCTGGCCGTGGGCGACAAGGTGCTGCGCTACGGCGCGCTGATCGGCAGCATCACGGCCCCCGTCGCCATCGGCGAGCATATCCACACGCACAACCTGGCAAGCGATTACATCCCCACGTTTACCCTGGGCCAGGACGGCCACCACTTCCTGGACAAGGACGACCAAGCATGAACGCTCCCGTGACGACACCCGCCCTGTCGGGCTACCTGCGCGCCGATGGCCGCAAGGGCATCCGCAATATCGTGGTCGTGGCCTATATGGTCGAATGCGCGCACCACGTGGCGCGCCTGATGGTCAACGCCTTCCCCGGCCAGCCCGTGCACCTGATTGGCTTTACGGGCTGCTTCCCCAATGAATACGCGGACCAGGTAATGCGCCGCCTGCTGACGCACCCGAACGTGGGCGCCGTGCTGCTGGTGTCCCTGGGCTGCGAAGGCTTCAACAAGTATGGCCTCTCCAGCGCCGTGGCCGACAGCGACCGCCCCGTGCATACGATTACCATCCAGGAAAACAGCGGTACGCGCCCCAGCGTGAGCAGTGGTACGGAATGGATAGGCTGGGCGCTCGAGCACCTGGCGCAGCAGGAGCGCGTGCCGATGGGGATCGATGAACTGGTCGTCGCCACCATCTGCGGCGGTTCCGACAGCACCAGCGGCATCAGCGCCAACCCGGCCGTCGGCGTGGCATTCGACACCCTGATCGCGGCCGGCAGCCCCTGCATCTTCGAGGAGACGGGTGAGCTGGTGGGCTGCGAATACCACATGCAGCGGCGCGCCGTCAGCCCCGACCTGGGCAACGCCATCGTCGAAACCGTGGCCAAGGCGGCCCGCTATTACACCATCATGGGCCATGGCAGCTTCTCGCCGGGGAACGCCGATGGCGGCCTCACCACGCAGGAAGAAAAGTCGCTGGGCGCCTACGCCAAGAGCGGTTCCTCGCCCATCGTCGGCATTTTGAAACCGGGCGACCAGCCGGCCGGCGGCGGCCTGTACCTGCTCGACGTGGTGCCGGACGGCGAGCCGCGCTTCGGTTTTCCGAACGTGTCGGACAACGCGGAAATCGTCGAACTCATTTCCTGCGGCGCCCACATCACCTTGTTCACTACCGGCCGCGGCTCCGTCGTGGGTTCGGCGATTTCGCCCGTCATCAAGGTGTGCGCCAACCCGCAAACCTTCGAGCGCCTGGCCGACGACATGGATATCAACGCCGGCAAGATCCTCACGGGCGAAGCCACCCTGGAAGAAGTGGGCGCGGAGATCGTCGCCGCTGTGCTGAACGTGGCCAACGGAGAACTGAGCCGCTCGGAAGACCTGGGCCACCAGGAATTTGTGCTGACCTATAAACAATTCGACGCGGTGGGGCCAGGCTGTTTCCCATTGCGCGCAGCGTGAGGGCCGGGTTCATGGATGCCACACAAATGCGTAACCTGCCGCGCGGCGGCCTGTCGCTGCCCTGCATCGGCATGGGCTGCGCGCCGCTGGGCGGCTTGTACCAGGCGGTCAGCGATGCGCAGGCGCGCGCCACCCTCGATGGCGCCTGGGATGCCGGCGTGCGCTTCTACGACACGGCGCCATTCTACGGCTACACCCAGTCCGAACACCGTCTCGGCGCGGCGCTGCGCGAGCGGCCCCGCAACGAGTTCGTGATCAGCACCAAGGTGGGACGGCTGATGCGGCCCGACGCCTCCGTACGCCCCGGCGACGATGGTTTTTCCGCCCCGTTGCCGTTCCGTCCCCATTACGACTACACGTATGACGGCGTGCTGCGTTCGCACGACGACAGCCTGCAGCGACTGGGACTCGAGCGCATCGATATCCTGTTCGTGCACGATATCGGCAGGGCTACGCATGGCGAACGCGATCAGCGATACTGGCGCCAGCTGACGGATGGCGGCGGCTTTCGCGCGCTGGACCAACTGCGCGCCAGCGGCCAGGTGAAGGCCGTGGGCCTCGGTGTCAATGAATGCGAGATCGTGCTGCGGGCCATGGCCGAATTCGACCTCGATTGCACCCTGCTGGCCGGCCGCTACACCTTGCTGGAGCAGGCTTCGCTGTCGCCATTGCTGGACCTGTGCGTGGAACGCGGCAACGCCATCGTCATCGGCGGCCCGTTCAACTCTGGCGTGCTGGCCGGGAACGGTAAATTCAATTACACCGATGCGCCGGCCGTGATACTCAAGCGCGTGGCGCGCCTGGACGCCGTCTGCCGTGACTTTGGCGTGCCCTTGCAAGCCGCCGCCCTGCAGTTTCCACTTGCCCATCCGGCCGTCGCTTCCTGCATCCCGGGCGGCCAGAACCTGGCGCAGCTGCGGCAAAATCTGGACTGGTTCGCCACGCCGCTGCCCGACGCCCTGTGGCTGGCGCTGCGGGAAGCGGACTTGCTCGATGCGCGCGCGCCGCTGCCTGCGGGAGTGGCCGCATGATGCGCATCGACGCCCACCAGCACTTCTGGCAGCTGGCCGCGCGCACTGGCAGCTGGCCGCCGCCATCGCTGGCCGCCATCCACCGCAATTTCGCGCCCGCCGACCTGGCACCGTTGCTGGCCGCGCACGGTATCGCCGGAACGGTGCTGGTGCAGTCGCTGCCGTCCGAAGACGATACCCATTGGCTGCTGGCGCTGGCTGATCAGGCCAGCTTTATCCGCGCCGTCGTGGGATGGAGCGATTTGCTGGCGCCTGACGCAGCGGCTGCGATTGCCCGCCTGGCATCGCAGCCGAAGCTCAAAGGCTTGCGGCCCATGCTGCAGGATCTCGAAGACGATGCCTGGATCGCCAATCCGGCGCTGGCGCCAGCTTTGAAGGCCATGGTGGAACACGGTCTGCGGCTCGATGCGCTGGTGCTGCCGCGTCACCTGCCCGCGCTGCTGCATTGCGCGCGCGATTATCCGCTGCTGCCCATCGTGATCGACCATGCAGCCAAGCCGCCGATAGCCGATGCCGCCTTCGGCACATGGCGCGAAGACATGGCGCAGCTGGCCACGCTGCCGAACGTGCACTGCAAGCTGTCGGGACTCGTGACGGAAGCGAAACCCGGCTGTAACGTGGACGACTTGCGCCCCTATGTCGCACATGTGCTGGAAGTATTCGGCCCCCGGCGCGTGATCTGGGGCAGCGACTGGCCCGTGGTGGATCTGGCCGGCGGCTATGCGGCGTGGCTGGCGGCCAGCGAAGCGCTGCTGGCGCATCTGGGGCAAGAGGACAGGGATGATATTTTCGGCCTTAACGCATTGCGCTTTTACGGCATCAGTCAGGAAACGCCATGAAAAAAATGGGCATGGTCATCGGCATCGCACCGGAACGCATCGCGGAATACAAGACCCTGCATGCCGCCGTCTGGCCGCAGGTGCTGGCAAGGCTGGCAGCCGCGCATGTCAGCAATTATTCGATCTTCCTGCGCCAGCCGGAAAACCTGCTGTTCGGCTACTGGGAATACCACGGCGAGGACTTCGAAGCCGACATGGCGGCCATTGCCGCCGACCCGGAAACGCAGCGCTGGTGGACCTTTTGCGCACCGTGCCAGGAGCCGCTGGCCTCGCGCGCCGAAGGCGAGCACTGGGCGATGATGGAACACGTATTTCATATGGCTTAGGCCCTAAAAAAAGGAGACAACATGACCGCCAGACTACAAGGCAAAATCGCCCTGCTCACCGCCGCCGGCCAGGGCATCGGCCGCGCCACGGCCGAAGCGTTCGTGCGCGAAGGCGCCACGGTAATTGCCACCGATATCAACCAGGCCCAGCTCGACGTGCTGAAAGAGGCGACGGGCTGCGCCATCCGCCGGCTCGACGTGACCGATGGCGCGGCCATCACCGCGCTGGCCGACGAGATCGGTCCCGTCGATATCCTGTTCAACTGCGCCGGCTTCGTCGATGGCGGCACCATCCTCGACTGCGACGATGCGGCGTGGGACCGTTCCTTCGACATCAACGCGCGCTCCATGTACCGGCTGATGCGCGCCGTGCTGCCCGGCATGCTGGCACGGGGCGCTGGCTCCATCGTCAATATGTCGTCGGTGGCGTCGAGCGTGAAGGGCGCGCCGAACCGTTTTATCTACGGCACCTCGAAGGCGGCAGTGGTAGGCATGACGAAATCGGTGGCCGCCGATTTCGTCACGCGCGGCATCCGCTGCAATGCGATCTGTCCCGGCACCATCGAGTCGCCGTCGCTGAAGGAACGCATTGCCGCGCAGGCGGCGGCGACGGGCTTGAGCGTCGATGAAGTGCAGGCCGCGTTTGTCGCCCGCCAGCCGATGGGCAGAGTGGGCAGGGCGGAGGAAATCGCCGCGCTGGCCGTCTACCTGGCTTCCGACGAATCCGCTTTCACCACCGGCATGACTCACGTCATCGATGGTGGCTGGTCCAATTAATTACAACAACGAGAGACACACATGAAACTGATGCGTTATGGCGCCAAGGGCGCTGAAAAACCTGCACTGATCGATGCTGACGGCGCCGTGCGCGACCTCTCCGGCGTGCTGTCCGATATCACGGGCGAGACCCTGGGCAAGGATGGCCTGGCAACCCTGGCCGCCATCGATATCGCCAGCCTGCCGGTGGTGGACCATCCCGGCCGCATCGCGCCGCCGTGGAAGGGCGTGGGCAAGTTTCTCTGCGTGGGACTGAACTATGCTGACCATGCGGCCGAATCGGGCATGGCCGTGCCGGCCGAGCCGGTGCTGTTCATGAAGGCCACCAGCGCCATGATCGGCGCCAACGATGCCGTGGTGATGCCGCAGGACTCGAAGAAAAGCGACTGGGAAGTGGAGCTGGGCGTGGTGATCGGCACCACCGCGCGCTATGTGAGCGAAGCCGATGCGCTGTCGTACGTGGCCGGCTACTGCGTTGTCAATGACTTGTCCGAACGCGAGTACCAGCTGGAGCGCGGCGGCCAGTGGGACAAGGGCAAGGGCTGCGATACCTTCGGCCCGATCGGCCCCTGGCTGGTCACAAGCGACGAAGTGGCGGACCCGCAAAACCTGGGCCTGTGGCTGGAAGTGAACGGCAAGCGCGTCCAGGATGGCAATACGAGAACCATGGTCTTCGGTGTAGCCAACCTGGTCAGCTATATCAGCCGTTTCATGACCTTGTACCCGGGCGACATCATCAGTACCGGCACGCCACCGGGCGTGGGCATGGGCCAGAAACCATCGGCCGTGTACCTGAAGCCGGGCGACACCATGCGCCTGGGGATCGAAGGCCTCGGTGAGCAGAAGCAGACCGTGCATGCGTGGAATCCGGAACTGATCGACGGTTAAACCAGTAGCAGACCGGCGTGCCGCCAAGGTGCTCAGACATCGGCGCGCCGGCCTATGGCAGTGGAGTGGAGGAGACACACCATGAATCAATCCGAAGAGATACTGGCGCTGAACCAGGTCAGCAAGCGCTTTCCAGGCGTGCTGGCGCTCGATAACGTCAGCTTCAGCCTGCGCAAGGGCGAGGCGCATGCGCTGTGCGGCGAAAACGGCGCCGGCAAGTCCACCCTGATGAAGGTGATGAGCGGCGTGTACCAGGCCGACGAGGGAGAACTCGTCTACAAGGGCAAGGTGTGCAGTTTTTCCTGCAGCGTGGATGCGGAGGCGGCCGGCATCGCCATCATCCACCAGGAACTGAACCTGATCCCGCACCTGAGCGTGGCGGAGAATATTTTCCTGGCGCGCGAACCGGTGCGCGGCATTTTTATCGACCGTAAAAAAATGCGTCTTGATGCACAGGCGCTGCTGGACCGGCTCAAGCTGCGCATCGATCCGCGCCAGCTGGTCAAAAACCTGTCCTGCGCGCAGCAGCAGATGGTGGAAATCGCCAAGGCCCTGTCGCTCAATACGGAAGTGCTGATCATGGACGAACCCACGTCGTCGCTGACGGAAAGCGAGACGGGCCAGCTGTTTGACATCATCAATGAACTCAAGCGCAATGGCGTGAGCGTGGTCTACATCTCGCACCGGCTGGAAGAGATGCAGCACATTATCGACAGGGTGACGGTGCTGCGCGACGGCAAATTCGTCTGCACCGATGATTTTGCCGCCACCACCCTGGACGCCATCGTGGCAAAGATGGTGGGCCGCACGCTCGATGAAAAATTTCCCGACCGCGTCTCGACACCGACCGCCGACGTGCTGCTGCGCGTGACCGATTTGCACCGCAAGGATGTCTTCGGCCCGTTGAGCTTTGATTTACGGCGCGGCGAGATCCTCGGCTTTTCCGGCCTGATGGGCGCGGGGCGCACGGAAGTGGCGCGCGCCATCTTTGGCGCCGATCCCCTCACCAGCGGCGCGATCCACCTGGGCGACATGGCGGTGACGATCACCAGTCCCATCGACGCCATCGGCCACGGCATCGCCTATCTGTCGGAAGACCGCAAGAGCCACGGCCTGGCGATCCGCATGTCGGTGGCGGCCAACCTGACCCTGACGAATGTGTCGGGGCTGGCGAACCGGTTCGGCTTCATCGATTTCGCCAGGGAAGAGGCGGTGGCGCAGCAATACATCGCGGCGTTGGGCATCAAGACGCCGACCTCGAAACAGATCGCGCGCAATCTTTCCGGCGGCAACCAGCAAAAGATTGTCATCAGCAAATGGCTGTACCGCGAATCGAAAATCATCTTCTTCGACGAACCCACGCGCGGCATCGACGTGGGCGCCAAGTTCGCCATCTACCAGCTGCTCGACAAGCTCGCGTCGGAAGGCATCGGCGTGGTGCTGATCACGTCCGAGCTGCCCGAGATCATGGGCATGACGGACCGGGTGGCCGTGTTCCATGAAGGGCGCATCAGCGGCATCGTCAATACGCGCGAGTCGTCGCAGGAAGAGATCATGCAGTTGGCGTCGGGGCGCGTAGTCAGTCCCACTCCTGGCCAGGTGGCAGCCCATTAAAAACAGAAAGCTTAAAAAATGAACAAAGAACTGATCCAAAAATTCGCCGCGCTGGGCAGCCTGTCGCTGTTGCTGCTGGTGTTCTCCCTGACCAGCAACGCCTTTTTCTCCGTCAGCAACGGCATGAGCGTGGCCTTGCAAGTGACGTCGATCGCCTACCTGGGCATTGCCGCCACCTGCGTCATCATCACGGGCGGCATCGACCTCAGTTCCGGCTCCGTGCTGGCGCTGGCCGGCGTGGCCGCCGCGCTGCTGGTGAAAAGCGGCGTGCCCGTGCCGGTCGCCATGCTGGGCGGCGTCGTGGTGGGCGCCATGTGCGGCGCCGTCAACGGCTTTTGCATCACCCAATTGAAGCTGCCGCCCTTCATCGCCACCCTGGGCATGATGCTGATCGCGCGCGGCCTGGCGCTGCAGGTGACGGGCGCGCGCGCCATTTCCGGCCTGGGCGATTCGTTCGGTGAACTGGGTAACGGCGTGCTGTGGCGCATCGAGCGCGACACGGGCGGCACCTTTCCCGAAGTCGTCTTCCCCGGCATTCCGTATCCGGTGGTGCTGATGGTGGTGATCGCCGTGGCCGTCTCCATCATGCTCAGCCGCACCACCTTTGGCCGGCATATCTATGCCGTCGGCTCGAATGCGGAAGCGGCGCGCTTGTCCGGCGTGAAGGTGGGCCGCGTGACCCTGCTCGTGTACACCCTGTCCGGCGCCTTGTCGGGCCTGACGGGCTGCGTGCTGATGTCGCGCCTGGTGACGGCGCAGCCGAACGAGGGCGTGATGTACGAACTCGATGCCATCGCCAGCGCCGTGATCGGCGGCGCCTCGCTGATCGGCGGCATCGGCACCATTTCCGGCACTGTCATCGGTTCCTTCGTCATCGGCATCTTGCGCAACGGCTTGAACATGAACGGGGTATCGAGCTTTATCCAGCAAATCATTATCGGACTGGTCATCTTGCTGACCGTCTGGATCGATCAGAAGCGCAACCGCGCCTGAAGCAGCAGCTGAAAGTAGTCACACCCATAAATCTATAATTAAATGAGGACGACAATGAACACCATCAAAGCCATGTCACTCGGTCTGTTGACCGCAGCATTTGCCCTGAGCTCCAGCGCCGCCTTCGCCGCCCCGGGCGAGATCGCCGTGATCGTCAAGACCACCAATTCCAACTACTGGCAAAACGTCAAGAAGGGCGCCACGGCCAGCGCGGCAGACGCCAAGGGCTACAGCCTGACCTTCCAGGGACCGGCATCGGAATCGGCCATTGCCGACCAGGTCAGCATGGTGGAAAACGCCGTCACGCGCAAAGTGGCCGGCATCGTGCTGGCCGCGTCGGACCCGGATGCGCTGGTGCCGGCCCTGAAAAAGGCGTGGGAAGCGAAGATTCCCGTGGTGCTGATCGATTCGCTGGTGGCAGACAGCGGCAAGCGCTATTACCAGTCCTTCCTGTCGACCGACAATGAAGCGGCCGGCGAGCAAAGCGCCAAGGCCCTCATTTCGCAGGTCGGCAAGACGGGCAAGATCGCCGTGATGTCGTACGTGGCGGGCGCCGGTTCCGAAACGGGCCGGGTGGGCGGCTTCAAGCGCTATATCGAAAAGAACTCGCAGCTGCAGATCGTCGGCACGTATTACTCGCAGTCGCAGATGGCCACGGCGCTGAACCAGACGACCGACGTGCTGGCATCAAATCCTGACTTGAAGGGTATCTTCGGCGCCAACGAGCCGACGGCCGTGGGCATGGGCCGCGCCATCGCGCAGGCGGGCAAGGCCGGCAAGGTGATCGCCGTGGGCTTCGATGGCAATGAAGACTTGAAAAACTTCGTCAAGGACGGCACCCTGTACGCGACCGCCGTGCAAGGTTCGTACTCGATGGGCGCACTGGGCGTGAAAACCCTCGTCAGCCTGATCGAAGGCAAGAAGGTCGCGCCGTTCGTCAACACGGGCGTGGTGATCGTCACCAAGGCCAATGTCGATCAGCCGGAAGCGAAGAACGTGTTGTACTGATTTTTCACGTCTTCAGATACTCAGATCCTCAGATCGTCAGGCGCTGGCGCAACTCCTGCAGCAGGGTGCCCGTCTTCGGCGTCAACTGGCGCGCCAGCGGCCATGCCAGATACAACGGCAGGCCTGGCGTGGCCAGCTGCGGCAGCACGGCGACGATGGCGCCTGACGCCAGGTGTTCTTCCACCAGCCACGTGGCCAGCTGCGCCACGCCTAGGCCCGCCAGCACGGCGGCGGTGCGCGCCTCGGCGTCGCCCACCGTCATGCGCGGCGCGGCCACGCGGTATTCCAGCTGACCGCCCTTGTCCTCATCCGGGAACAGCCACGGCATGGGCGAACCGTCGCCACGGCCATAGGCGATGCAGTCGTGCCGCTCCAGTTCCGCGACGGAGGCGGGCGTGCCGCGCCGCGCCAGGTAGGCGGGCGCCGCGCACAGGATCAGGCGTTCCGCCCCCAGCTGCATCTGGCCCAGCGCGGCGGGCCAGTGCGATGGCGCGCCGATGCGCACGGCGATATCGATGCGCTCCTCGAACAGGTCGACGAAGCGGTCGCTGAAGGCGATCGATGGCTGCAGCCCGGGATACTGCGCGCACAGGGCCAGCAGCGCCGGCATGACGCGCAGGCGGCCGTACGAGGCGGGCACGCCGATGCGCACCTTGCCCGCCAGTTCCGTCGCGTGTTCGGCCAGGACGTCTTCCGCATCGGCCAGTTCCTGCAGCACGCGCTTGCAGGTGGCGTAGTAGGCGCGGCCCGCCTCGCTCAATTTCAGGCGGCGTGTGCTGCGCTCGAACAGGATCACGCCCAGCCGCTCCTCCAGCCGCGCCACGCTCTTGCTGACGGCTGAACTGCTCAGGTGCAGCCGTGCGGCCGCCCTGGTGAAGCTGCCAGCATCCGCCGTGGCGAGAAAGGGCGTGATGCCCTTCAAATGTTCCGATGAAAACATGATTGAGGAATTTTATTCACGAATAGGGTGAAATACTATCGCAGATAAGAATTTCTGTCCGCTATATCATGGTGTTTCACACAGGTATGGGAGTACGCATGAACAAGCACGCATTGATTATCGGCGCCAGCGGCGTTATCGGCAGCAATCTGGCCACGCACTTGCTGGCGCAGGGCTGGCAGGTGACGGGCGTCTCGCGCGGCCGCACGCCCGTGCCTGCCGGCTGCGCGGCCCTGTCGCTCGACGCGACGGATGGCGCTGCCGTCGCCGCCGCGCTGGCTGGCCTGGACGCCAGCCACGTCTTCTTCACAGCCTGGGCGCGCCAGGCAAACGAGCAGGAAAACATCCGCGTCAATGGCGCCATGGTCTCCAATGTGCTGGCTGCCCTGGGCCCCACTGGCCATTTGCGCCATGCGGCGCTGGTGACGGGCCTCAAGCACTACCTGGGACCGTTCGATGCGTATGGCAAGGGAGCCGTGCCCGTCACGCCGTTCCGCGAGGAGCAGGGCCGTCAGGACGTGGAGAACTTTTACTATGCACAGGAAGACCGGCTGTTCGAAGCGGCCGCGCAGTATGGTTTTACGTGGAGCGTGCACCGCCCGCACACCATCATCGGTTACGCGCTGGGTAATGCCATGAACATGGGCCTGACCCTGGCCGTGTATGCCAACTTGTGCAAGGCCGGCGGCCAGCCCTTCGTCTTTCCCGGTTCAAGCGCCCAATGGCACGGCTTGTCCGACATGACGGACGCAGGCCAGATCGCGCGCCACCTGGCATGGGCGGCCGACAGCCCCGCCGCGCGCAACGAGGACTTCAATATCGTCAATGGCGACGTATTCCGTTGGAAGTGGTTGTGGCCGCGCCTGGCCGCCTACTTCGGCGTCGAGGCGGCGGACTTGCCCGAGGCGATGGCGCCGCTGGCCGACCGCATGCAGGACGCGCCCGCGCAGTGGCGCGCCATCGCGCAGCAGCATGGCCTGGTGGAGCTGGATGTCAGCCGCCTCGCTTCCTGGTGGCATACGGATGCCGACCTGGGGCGGCCGATGGAAGTGATGACGGACATGGGCAAGAGCCGCAAGGCGGGCTTTCTCGATTATCAGGATACGCCCGATGCCTTCTTCAATCTGTTCGAGAAGTTGAAGGCGGAGCGCGTCATTCCGCGCTGACGGGTTCCGTGGCGACCGGTGGCGGGGCTGCTGCTGCTGCTGCTGCTGCCGCATTTGCCGCATTTGCCTTATGCTGCTGCGCCCGCTGCCATTCCAGGCCAGGGCGGTCGACGCGGAATTGCAGCAGCCGTCCCTGCACCACTTCCGTCACATACGCCGTGCGGCCATCGGGGCCGCCGAAGGTGATGTTGCTGGGCTTGGCGCCGGGCACGCTGATTTCGCGCAGGATGCGCCCCTGCGGCGACAGTTTCACGACGCTGCCCTTGCCGTAGCGCGTCACGTACAGGTTGCCGTCGACGTCCACGCGCATGCCGTCCATGCCGAAATCGTCGAACTTGATCAGCAGGCGCTTGCCGCTCAGGCTGCCATTGGCGGCGATGTCATACATCCAGATATTGCGCTGCACGCTTTCATTCACATACAAGATATTGCCGTCGGGACTGACCTCGATGCCGTTGGCCGTGCCCATGGTGTCGAGCGCCAGGGTCACCGTGCCGTCCTTTGCGATGCGCCACACGCGGCCCGTATTTTCCTTCCAGTTCGGGTCGCTCGCATACAGCACGTCGTCGGCCGTGATGGCGATGTCGTTCGGCTGCGTCATGCGCGGCTCGCGCGCGTGGATGGTCAGCGCGCGCGTGGCCGGGTCGACCAGGTAAATCGTGTGTTCCATGTAGTCGGCCAAATACATCTGGCCCCGGCTGCCGAAGCGGATGCCGTTGGCGATGCTGGTGCCGGGCAAGGTCAGGTACACCTCGCCAATGCCGCCGGGGCTGACCTTGCCGATGGTTTGCTGGCGCGCAAAGTTGACGGCATAGATATTGCCATCCGCATCCACGGCCGGGCCTTCGATGCCCTTGGTAAAGGAATGCGCGGGCGTGAGCGTGGTGGCGAGGAACAGCGTTTCGTGCGCGGGCTGGCTGGCGCAGGCGGACAGGCTGGCCAGCGCGGCGGCCAGCACGGCCGTGCGCAGCGATGGCAGGGCATATCGGGATTGGTGCATCAGTGTTCTCTGTATGGCAAAGGTGGCGTATGTTACCCGACGCGCGCAGACGGAGGCGCCTGGCTAGGCGGCCACCCTAGGCAGCCACCACAACGAGATCGGGGAAGTCGTCCTGCCAGCCATCCCACTCGTCTTGCAGATGGGCGTGCATGCCGGCCCGGTCTTGCGCCTGCTCAAAGGCATCCGCGCTGGCCAGCAGAAAATGGGCGATGGCGCGCAAGGTGGCCGGGTCGGCCTGGATGGTCACGTCGGAACAACGTTTGGGACGTTCTGCGGCCTCGTCTTGCAGATAGCAGTGCAGCGATAAATGTGTACTCATGGGTGTCAGTTGTTGATGTAGGCGCCCAGCATGGTGTGTGCGTTCAGTGCGGCGCGGGCCGCTTCCAATTCCCCTGGCTGCAGGTACCAGAAGATCCAGTCGGCATGCTCTTCGCAGCGGCCATACGCCTGCATTGCGTCGCGCAGGGCTTGTCGGCGCTCGGGCGGCAGCGCATCCAGTCGGGCTTGCGTAAAACCATTGATGGGATATACATCCCGCAGGTGCGAGTCTTGCAGTCCGCGCCGCTTGATGGCGGCCCAGTTATTTGCGGGGCAAGGAATGCCAAAGGTCATCGGATGGGCCTCGTCGAGCTGCCGGTAGCCGAGTGCGTAGCCGGTGCCATAGCCCTGCGTTTCAGCGTAGCAGTACATATACTCGCAATGCTCGAACAGACCGGGTATGGCCCGCGCAGCGTCGAACAAGGGCGCCTGCGCAAGCTTGCTGGCGCGTATGGCCAGCACGAACAACGAGCCCGATGAATACACGACAAGCGCGTCGCAGTTGGTGGTCTCGTCGGCTTCGTCGGGCGGCACGATGCGCGGTGAAAACAGCTCGATGCTGTCGGTCTCTGGCGCAAACAGCATCTTCTCGTAATTTCGCTTTGAGAACTTGACGACCTTGCCGCGCTTGTTGCCATAGCGCTCGACGGGTTCGCCGATGTGCGCGAACCAGGCAAACAGCTGCGCGCTGGCTGCGGCGGCGATGAAGGGGCTATCTTTCTTGAATTCGCCTACCAGGAAGTGATATTGATCCATGTGTCGTCAGAGTAAATGGGCAACGCGCATGATGCCATGCGCGGACCCCCTGTGCCTAGCGCGCACGTGAGGAATGGTGCTGGCCATGGATGCATGGTGGCGGTGCCGCACGGGCGAGATGGAAAAAGATGCGCGACTGGACGGCGCAATGGCCGGGTTGAGGCGTATGATGGAAATACAGATGTGGTTGCCGCAAGGCCGTGCGACCGGCACCGGCCGCACATCTTGCAGGTTTTTTTCGTGGTTTTGGCAGCAATGACAACGAGGAGACATCATGGACAAACCCGAATTCATCCTGGCCGCCAAGGCCATGGAAACGCTGGAGATGTATCAAACCTTTTACGGCCACTCCAGCGAATACCAGGCGCACCAGCAGGAAGTGCTGAAACTGCTGCGCCACAAGGGCGCCTCCCTGCTCGTTTCCGAGCATGGCCCGGCGAAATTTTTACTGGCCTTTGCCGATGCGCTGGAAGCGGCCAGCTTGCCGGGCGAGTATGTGCCGTTGAGCCGGCGGTAGGGGCTTGTGAGCCTGGTGCCGTTGACGGTGCCAGGCAACAGGCGATCTAGCAAATCGATCCACCTATGCTTTTTCCACTGCGCAAGTTAAAGCCGAAGTAGCACCTATGGCCGTCGGGATCCCGGACACAGGAAACATTTTCCTTGTCGCGTTGTCGATAGCCTTGCTCCAAACTGCAGCGCTCTTTTGAATCCGGAGCCATGGAGTCAAACATGTCCTTGGCCACTGCCCCCGTGACCATGAAAGAAATCTTGCGTTCATGCGGTGTCGGCGGTTGTTGCTCGCCCAAGGTATTCGAATAGATCAGATAAGAACCCTTGAATGGCCTGTATTCGCCCCAGTCGCTGTTGCCGGCCGCATAAGCCAGTGAAAGCAGGGTGAGGGCACCCCACGCCAGAGCATACTGCTTTTTCATTTCAAGCTCTCAGTTCCAGGTGAAAGTGATGGTCGTGATTTTTGAACGGCGTCACGAATGGAATGCCGGTATCGTTAAACAGCACCCGACGCACATTGGCATGGGCACGAAAAAGTGCGATGAGCTTTGCCGTCGCGGCTTGATCGTATTCTTTGTTGTACCAATGTACCGGTATGGGCAGGCCATCTTTGCGCAGTGGACGTATGTCCACCTCCAGGCCGGACTTGTGCGTGGAGTGTTGCCCATACTCGGTCCCGTTCGCCAGGCTAATGTTGCCGATACCAAATTTCCGTGTATCCGACGCCTGCCATTCGCGCTCCACATACAGCAGTGCCATCATCATATTCGGGTGCGCATTGGCCCGCACCCCTGCCCGGGGTACCATAGACGTAGTACCCGGCACCCTCCGGAGCCTGCGGCAGGATGACGAAACCGCGCTTATCCCTGGGCTGAACTTCAAGCATGGTCAACTCCGCTATGCGCAACGGTGGGGGAGTTGGCATTGTTTTGCATTCCTTTCCATAGGTAATTGCGGTATCGCAAACAGTGGCGAACTGGAACCGGATTCATCGATAGCATGTGAAAGGACTCCTTGCCCGGCAAGTGTCACGGTAACTTTTTTATATCGTGTTTGTGACGATGTGTGAGTATGTCGCCACCTATTTGGTGCACACTCTGCGGCATATCAAACCGGGAGTGTACCCATGACCAGGTCACGCAGCTTGCCGCCACGATTGCTGGGAGCTGGCTTCCGTGGCTTTTCCCTGCTGCCGCTGGCCATCTCATTTGTCGTGCTGGTGTGCCTGTCGCTCTTGGCGATCCAGTTATGGATGACCTTGCGGGCACGGGAAGTGCAACTGAATGAAGCGGGCCGTGAAAGCGCCAATCTGGCGCAATCCGTTGCGCAGCATGCCTATGACACCATCAAGGAGGCCGATACGGTGCTGGTCGGACTGGTGGAGCGGGTGGAAACAGATGGTGTTTCCGATTCTGAACTGGCGCGTACGCACAAATTGCTGGTGACCCGTGTCGCCGAGTTGCGCCAGTTGCACGGCATTTTCATCTATGCCAGGGATGGCAGCTGGCTCGTGAACTCGCAGAAAACGCTGTTGAGCAATCTGAATAATTCTGATCGGGATTATTTCAACTACCATCGAACGCATGAGGACCGGGGGCCGTATGTCGGTCCTCCCGTGCGCAGCAAATCAACGGGGCACTGGATAGTCACTGTGTCGCGGCGAATCAACATGCCTGACGGAAGTTTTGGCGGCGTGGCGCTGGCGACCATCGACATGAATTATTTCCGGCAGTTTTACGAACGCTTTTCGATAGGAAAAAAAGGCGCCATTTTCATTGCGAATGGAAAAGGGATTCTTTTATTGAGACGGCCCTTCGATGAGAGTTTGCTGGGACGTGATCTTTCACAATTTCCCGTGTTTCATGATTATTTGCCCAAAAGTCCCGTTGGCACGGCAGTGATCAAGTCGCGAGTCGATGGCGTGACGCGTATCAATAGCTATCGAAGAATCGAGGAATACCCACTGGTGGTCTCTGCCGCATTGTCACAGGATGAAGTGCTCGCCGAGTGGCGTCTCGACATGATTTTGCAGAACGCGGTGGGGGGCGTGTTGGTACTGCTGATTGCCTTCATCGGATACCGCGTGGTGCGGCAAATCGATTTGCGGGTCAAGAGCGAAGCGGGTTTGCTTGAAGCGCGCAATGAACTGGAATTGATCAATGAAACCCTGGCCCGTCTTGCCAACCAGGATGGCTTGACGGGGCTGGCAAACAGGCGCCACTTCGACCAGTCGCTGCTTGCCGAGTTCAGCCGTGCGCAGCGTGAAAATAGTGCTCTGGCACTCGTGTTGATCGATGTCGATTTCTTCAAGCAATACAACGATATCTATGGCCATGTGGTTGGCGACGAGTGCTTGAGAAAAATCGGCAAAGTGGTCGGCTACAGCATGCGCAGGCCGGGCGACCTTGCGGCGCGCTACGGTGGCGAGGAAATGGTCATTTTATTGCCCGGAACGGATCTGCCGGGTGCCTTGGCGGTGGCGGAAGGCGTCCGCCAGGCCGTGCAATCGCTGGGCGTCGAGCATAGTGGCAATCCCCTTGGCGTAGTGACGGCCAGCGTCGGCGTGGCCGCTTTCATGCCGACGCACCTGGAAAATCAGGCGGTCGAGTTGGTTGAACTCGCTGACAAGGCACTCTACAGGGCAAAGGCATCGGGAAGAAATCAGGTCTGTTATGAATCGTCTTGCGAGCCTGCCGAGCAGGCCGCGACTGCTTTTGCATTTCGATAGCCATTTTTGAATGGTGGCGGGGTGGGCGTCAACTGCAGATCCTGGGTGGCGCGTGCGCCAGTCTGATCCATGTACAATCGGCAACATATGGATCGACGTATCCGTCCCTTCACTGCGGAGTACGCTTGAGCGTGACACAAATATTGCAAACCTGGCTACTGGCCTGGCGGGAAGCCTTTACGTGCGTTGGCCTGGGGCTGCGCGATGCGCGTCATGCGGGGCTATGGTGGCGCTCTGCGCTGTGGTGCATGGCGGTCGTGGCGCTGTGGCTGGGACTGTATAGCTGCTTCGGTCGTTTTTTTGTCGAGCTGAGCGCCATGCTGGCGCTGGTGTCCGTCACCGGCTTGCTGGGCCTGGGCGTGATGGATGGCATCGGGACGCTGGCCAACGGGCCTGCCACGCTTTCGCAGATGGGCAATATCGCCGGCGGCTTGGGCAGTGCCGCCAAAGCTCTGTTGTCGATAGGCCAGATCGCCCTGGCCTTGCTGGCGCTGGCTGGCTTTTTCTATGTGATGGTTTTTAGCGTCGGCGCCATCGGCACGGCGCGCTTGCCGTTGCGCTGGCTGTTGCTGGAGCGCGCCAAGGCTGTGGCAGCGCGCCGCTATGCCGCTTGGCAGCCGCCGGCCGGCCTGGATGCATCCTCCGCGCGCCCTGTCTGGCGGCGGCGCCTGTTGCTGCTGTTTTCCCTGCTGATTCCGGTGTGGGCCATGTGCGTGCTGATTTCGTACTTGCTGGCCTGGAATGTCCAGATGGTCTACGGCGCGGCGGCCGACAAGGTGCTTGGCGCGGAACAGCAAGCGGCGTTGCGCCGCGAACAACGTCCGGCGATTTTTGCCCTCGGATTGCTGTTGTGTTTGCTGATGCTCGTACCGGTCCTCAATTTACTGGTGCCAGCCTTGCTGTGCAGCAGTGTTTGCCATTTGCAGCGCCGCGGCTGGCGCGCAACGGGGTCACCAATCAAGGTGGAGTGAACAAGGAGTGAACAATGAGTGAACACGCAAGACGCGGCACCCTGGAGCGGGCGATTGAAATTGCCGCCGCCATCCATGCGGGCCAGACGGACAAGGGCGGTGCGCCGTACATACTCCACCCCTTGCGCGTCATGCTGCGCGTCGCGCCCGGTGCTCAGCAGATCGTTGCCGTGCTGCATGATGTAGTGGAAGACAGCGATGGAAAAATCACCTTCGACGACCTGGCGCGCGAAGGATTTCCCCGGGAAGTCATCGACGGCGTGCGCGCCGTGACCAAGATCGACGGCGAGTCCTACGAAGCGTTCATCGCCCGCGCGGCCTTGGACCCGGTCGGCAAGGCCGTCAAGCTGGCGGATCTGGCCGAGAATAGCGATTTGTCGAGGATAGATAGGCCGACGCAGAAGGATCTGGAGCGGGTGGAGAAGTATCGGCGGGCGATGGAATATTTAAGGGGTGATGTTTTTTAACTTCGAAATGGCGCAACGCCATCGCTTCAACTGGCAACAAGTCCACCAACGTACGGATCTTTGATCCTTCGCAATGCTCAGAAAATGCATAGCGGTAAGAATTGTCGAGCGCACAGATTTCTTTGCGAGCGTGCAAGGAGTCCTGCCAAGGGGGGGGGGCATCCTGCCATTGGTTTGAGCTGAGTTCGGGATTTTACATTCAGGAGTACGCATGCTGGAATTGCAGCCAAAGGATGCACGCGGCTATTTCAATCTTCCGCAACGACCTGAAGGCGCGGGATATTACACCTACGGGACGCCGCCGAATGGCGCCGGCCAATATGCGCATCCCAAGCTGCTTTCGCTCCTGTTTTTGGTTGAGCATCAATGGCAGGGTATCGATAACCGGAAAATTGGTTTTGGAAATATCAGCCTGGCTGATGGCGCTCCCTACAGTGAACATAAAAGTCATCGAAGCGGAAAAGACGTCGACGTCCGATTGCTTCGCAAAGACAAAATGGATAGCCCTGTAACAAGGTTTGACTCTCAGTACGACCGCGATGCCACGGCCCAGTTAATCCGCATATTTTTTAAATTCAGCTTTGTCCACGTTATTTTTTTTAATGATCCCACTATTCCCCGGGTAAGACCCCTCATACGGCACGACGACCATTTTCATGTCACGATCAAGTAGCAAGGCTGATGATATGAAACGCCTTCTCGCTGTTTTTCTTCTTCTTGTTTTGGCTATGGCCATGGCCCAATCCGCTCCCAAATGGCTATTTTCTTACCAGTCATTCAAAGGCCGCTATGCGATTTATGGCGGAAGCCTGAGCGATCCGCAGCCGCCAACCAGGAAAGACAAGCGCATCGCGTTCTGGGTCGACGGCAAGGCGGCGAAACAGCTATTTGATGCGATGGGGCCCGACTTGCGCAACGCGTGCGGCGTGGATGGCGAATATCGATTGCGCCAGCGGGCGGAAGTGAGCTGCTCCTACCATCCCCGTGATGGCCATCATTGCGACTTTGGCTTTGATCTGCTGACGGGGCGCAGCATCGGCGGCTCCATATGCTGAGGCGCGCCAGCCTGCTAGGCATCACGCTACTGTGCCTGCTGTTGGCGCACCAGGCTCGGGCCGTATGGGCGTTTGCAGAGAGGAATTTTTCAGCTTCGTACGCGATCTATGGCGGATATCTTGACGAAGCCGTAGTCCCGATTGCGGGCGATACCAAAGTCGCGTTTCGTTTGACGGGAGCCGTTGCCAGAGACATGTTCGATGCCATGGGGCCGGATTTACCCAATGGCTGTCCCGATGCACAAATACGCGTTCGCCATCGTGACATGCTGCTGTGCCGATATCGGCCAAAGGATGGCCATCACTGCGATTTTGGCTTTGATTTGTCGACGGGGTTGAGTATCGGAGGAGCGGTTGGTGGGGCGGTGTGTGGCGAGTAGTGGGGGCGGCGGTGGACCTTCAAGGGTCACCGGGTACGAGCAAGCGCCTTGCGGATGGCCTGCTCGACGGGGCGGTCTATCAGCGCCAGGACGATCACCACGGCAGCGGTAACAATCAGTCCCTCCAGTAAAGCAGGATCCGGAAAAAGTTGCTGATTGGCGATGGCAGCGGGCACTGTTACACGCTTCCAGAGAAGCAGCAGCAGGGCGGCGCCAGCGGCGAGCAGCATGGCTGGACGACGATGGTGCAAGCGGGCGATTTGCCCCATCAGCAGCAATGCGATACCCCACGCAAAAGGATATACGCCGTGGTCGAACAGGATCATGCGCTCGTCATAGTAGACGCCGGTGTGCCACGTAAAACGGGAGAAGCCGAAAAGACCATAGACGACGAGGGCCACAGCTAGCACGAGGAAACTGGAGGAAAGCAGGCGCGCAATTTTCATGGTTGGGATTTCTTTGCCAATGCGTCGAGATCGCTCCCGGCCAGGTGGTGCTTCTGCGTGGTTACTTTGATGATCTTGCCTTTGCTGACTATGGCTCGCTGGCCATGTCTGTAGTCCTGCTCACTATTTTTCTCGCCGCCGCTCATTATGTTCGGGTTGGTCTGGTCGGCGTGACCGATAACAACGGAGGCAGACTTGAACGAGGCTAATTACGAGGCAATGGACGCGTGATGAGGAAGCGTGTTATTGGAAAGTTGGCAGACCATTACCATCATTCCAATTTCTGCCATGTCCGTTTTGAAGGGGATTTCACAGCGTTCTTGAAAACCGAGGCTTGCGTAGAAGCGCCGAGCACTTGAATTGGTCTTGAGTACATCGAGCCATACCAAGCTCTCCCCGCGCTTTATCGCCAGGTCGTAAATGTAGCTTAAAAGCTGTTTTCCATAGCCACGCCCGGCCTCGGATTTGAGGAAGTATATCTTTTGGAGCTCTAAGCCCACCTCACCGATTATTGGCACCGGCTTCGACAAGTTGACCTTGGAAAATCCTACGACTTTGCCGCCTTCGTCGGAAGCAACAAGCCAGACTTGGTTTAATGAATTCAGCGAACTTTCAAGCGCGCTGGGCGAAAAATCTTGGTCTAAGAAATCTGATATTCCATCAGAGGACCAAATTTCCGAAAAATGCTCTCGATAGGTCTGACAGCCAATTTCACGTAGAGTACTCAGGTCAGCGGTTCTGGCTTCACGAATATTAATCATATTATTTCGATCTAGTGAGAGGGGATGCAATGTAGGACGACATTGTAAATTCCTTCATTCCATCTATCGACGAAAATTCATTGCTTATTTGCAAATTTTCGTGAATGAAGGGACATCCCCTGGGATTTAAATCGTGGCATATATCCGATGATCCGCAGGCGAAAGCGGACAAAGCCGATTAGCGCTCTGAATCGCTACCAGTAGCTTAAGACCGCGATTCACCGCGTGGGAATTTATACCGTACCAGCAGCGTAGGCCCTTTGCCGCCGGATGGCGTCAGCAGTATCTCGTCACCGGGCTGCATCTCTTCATACATTACCGTGCAACAGGTCGGCATAGAGTGGCCGCGCGCGGGATAAATGCCAACGTCGGTGTGCAAGGTCGCAGCGCGTACGTCCACGCTGGTCTTGCCGGCCTTTCCTTCTTCTTGCAGCAGCTTGCGCAGTGCGGTGACGAAGTCCCCTTTGCTGAGTCTGGCAGGTGCTTGGGTGGCTTGCGGGCGAGCAGTTGCGTCGTTTTTCATGGCAGTTTCTTTCAGTGAATACATGGCCGCCACTATATCATTGGCTCCTGATGTTGCATGGCAGTCAGGAGGTAGATTTCATCGTTTAAAACCGAACACAATTTCCGCTTGTGATCCGGTCGCCTGATCTGCATCCGCAAGGAGTAAGAGGCAGGTTGAGCTAGTCCGGCATTCGTACACGGCCTGAGCGGCTGATGTTGTTGCTAGGAAAAACCGCCTGCGGCGCAAGAGCCAGCCAGACGAATCGGAGAGGGTTGCGCTTGCAAGCGCAACCCGGTTTTGCGGCGCCGAGCTGCGCTCGCCGAAGTCCCGCAAAACCCCCGCGTCCGTACCGGACGCGGATGCGACGCCCGCGTTCTGCATGCATGGAATAAATAAAAAGGGCCTCCCCGCCAAAACGGGGAAGCCCTTTTTATTTATTCAGTGGTGGAGACGGCGGGAATCGAACCTACCGTAAACTTAGATCTTTTAGGCATCTTGAAGGTTTTGCTGGCAAAATGCAGACAATCACCCGCAATGGCAGCTGTCGGCCAAAAGCGGGCGTTGATGTTCGATCGAGACCGAGCTTCAGCGTGGTCGGGCAGCGGTGGCGCTGCCTGTTCGCGCTGTCGATGCGATCCAGATCGTCAGCCTGCTTTACCGACAGCTTCTGTGCAATGCCCGTCACCTAAGCATCGCATACGTGAGAGCGCTGGTCGAGCGCATGGCGGCGATGATGCCAAACCTCAGCACGGCGCCGTAGTACACGACCTGGCGACGAACAATATTGCTCAGGCTACAATAAGCCTACACTTTTCAATGGAGACTCTAGTGGATTTGCGGGACAAATTTAAAATCGCAGTGTTGCAAGCCAATGCAACACAGTTCGAAATACTATTCTCCAAGGTGAAGAACTACGTGCACCCGGACTTCGCGCAGGTGAAGCCACACGGTAATATCGGAGATCGCGGAAACGATGGGTGGCTGCCAAGCTCAGGTACATACTTCCAGGTCTACGCACCGGAAGAGCTTTCCACTAACAACGAGAAAGCACAGACCAAGGTCAAGGATGACTTCAATAAGCTCAAAGCGTATTGGTCAACTATCACGCCGATCCGAAATTTTTACTACGTTTTGAACGATAAGTTCCAAGGGGTGTCAGCTCATATTTCGAAAACCCTAAGTGAGATCCAAAGAGCAGAGTCTTTGGACGCCAGCGGAGTCTATGACACTGCATGTTTGGAACGAGAGCTTTTTGCGTTGCCAGAGGATCAGATTTGCAGCGTTCTAGGGGTCAGCCCGATTAGCTCGAACCACATAGAAGTTGACAAGCAAAAGGTAAGGGAATTCTTGGACTACTTTTCCCTGGCGCTTGCGGAACTTCCTGGGCGAGGCAGTGAGGCAGGATATTTTTTCCCTATGAACGTGCTGATGGAATACGCTGACAACCTTGGCAACGACTGGTTTTTTCAGCGACTTAAATCAAAGAATGTCGTGGCTGGTCAGCACCAGGATGCTTTCAGAGGTTCACTCGCAGCCATGTTTCAGCAGCTTAGGATGGACTCATACTACGACGACATAGGGGCTTCTCTAAAATACAAGCCCCCTTTCGACCTCAAAAACCGCGATGACCTCATCGAGAAACGCAAGGAAAGCATGGGCAAGCTTATTAGCCAGATGATATCCTCATATAACGGTTTAAAGGACTACGCCGCATAATTGTAACGGCTCGCGTTTGAAAATAGATTCCGCTTTCGGCCAGTTGCAGACGTATGTTTATTGATACGATACCTAACTACCTAACCAAAGACTTACATCGAAGGATTAAAAGATTGAACGATATCGTTAGTAAATTCGATCCTATCGTTGCATGTACGGAAGCGGACATGTTCTTGGCTGCTGCGGATCGATGTATGGAGCAGAGGCAGCTAGAAGGAGGGATTCATTTCGACCAACTAGTCCAACCCTCTATCGTATGTGCCGTGTACGCACTTGAGGTTTGTCTCAAGTGCCTATACTTTCAGGACAAGGGTGTCGTCAGCAAGCTAAAACACAACGTACCAAAGTTGTTTCAGGATTTGGACAAGAATACTCAGTTGGAGCTTATGGCTGGGGTCGGCGCCGATGTTTCAATGTTCGAGGTTCATCTGTCACAGATAGGTACAGCCTTCGTTGATTGGCGGTATACCTTCCAAGACCCGAAATGGAATAGGTTAAATCTTCCCTACTTGAAGAAGTTCGCAAAGGTAGCACATACGCTCGCAAAGCTGCGACTTGTTAATACAACTGCGGCGCCATAAGATGCATTTCGGTAGATGAATTATCAGTTTTCAGTGCAACTCAACATACTCACAGCAAAAAGTAAAAAACCGAAATAATTGCGAAGGTCCGCAACGGGGCGTTTCCAGCCCCTCAGTCAGGATAGGTCATGTTGCATGTAAGCCAGCCGATAAGACTTAATCCTCAAAGACCAAACACTATTTCAGCTTTTGATCCGGCTGCTTGATCTGCATCCGGCATCCAACGCCCATAAACCCTAGCAATCATCGTCCAGTCAGCATGCCCCATTTGTTTGGCCACCCACATAGGGTGCTCGCCAGCTGAGAGCATCATGCTGGCGTATGTGTGCCGCGTCTGATAAGGGTTGCGATACCGCACGCCAGCATTTTGCAGAATGCCTGCCCATAAAGTCTTGCGGATCGGCTGGTCCCCTTCCCAGCGCCGCTCCAGGCGAGGATTTTGAAACACTTCTTCGCCCTTCGCCCAGGTGAATACCTTTTGCTCTTGCAGCGCATGCATGGCACGCTCCAGCAGCTTGACTTCGCGGCGGCCGGCGTTCGTCTTGGTGCTTTCTGCCGCTTTGGAGTGTTGGGTGAGGGCGCGCGTCACCATCACCACGCCACGCACGAAGTCGACGTCTGACCAATCCAACGCTACCAGCTCAGACGTGCGCAAGCCGGTCCAGAAGGCAAACTGCAGCAGGTTGCGGCCCTGGCCGGTTGCCTGCCCCAGAATCGCCGCCTGCTCTTCCTTCGTGAACGGGTCGATATCGTCCTTCGACTGCGGCGCCTCGACCTTGGAATAGCACCAGCGCGCCAGAGGATTAACCTCGATCAACTCGTCTTCTATCGCGTCGTCCAGCGCCTTGCGCAGCACGCTCTGGATGTTGGCCATGGTCTTGTTGGTTGCGTTCATGGGCTCCAGCTTCGCCCGTACGTCTTTCTTGCGCAGCGCCGACAGCATGATGGTTCCGAACCAGGGGATCAGCTGACCAACCACGATCTTGCGATAGCCGTTGTACGTGCTGGCCTTCAGGTGCTTTTTCTGCCTGTCCAGCCACTTGTCCAGAAACGCCTCGATGGTCTGCACGTCGCCGACCTGGTCGGCAAACTTGACGGCATTGGACGATTGCGGAAAGGTGGCGGCATAGTCAAAGCTGTTGGTGGCGATGGCGTGCAGGATCGCCGCTCGATGGTTTTCCGCACGTTTCAGATTAGCGGAGGTGGGCTTGAGTGCGATCCTTTCCCGGCACCTGGTGCCGCGATACATGAAGGTGATTTCGATGCTGCTTTCCGATGCAGCTTTAACACCTCGCCCGTCTCTACCCATGTTTCATATCCTTTCACATCAATTAAAATTCGATTGTCTGGCGCCTTGATCCAGACGGCGTCTTTCGGCCAGATCCCGTCCCGGATCTTTGTTCTGATCGCGTCAGGGGTATAGCCTGATTCGATGGAGAATTTCGGTATGGTCATGTAGCGAAGCATTTTTCCTTACCTCCGCTCAGCGTCTTGATGGCGTTGATGTTGGTCGAACTGATTCTTCATGAACTCCATTCTTCTAAGAGCCTCGTCGCGCTGATCCCAGCCTTGTAGGCGCCCCGCTTCACGTTGCTGTGCTCCCCAGGTGGTGAGGTGGGTAATGATTGCCTGGCGTGTCTGCTCCACTGCTTTGGTTTCAATATCGCTGTATGGATCGACACATGCAGCGCGAAACCAAGTCAGTAGTTCCTGGAACGCTGGCGTGTCAACGCTTTCATTAGCTTTTGCCGCGTTGAAGGCGGCTAAGGTTTGCAGGGCTATGAGCTGGTGTCGTTCCTTAAGACCGGCCAATACTGAAGCGAAATTGCGAAATGCCATGGCGCCGTCCAATGGGGTATCGCCGTTGCCAAACTCTCTTGCTAATTGAAACGCACTGTCCATCACGTATTCGTGCCGTGCAGCTAGAAATGCAAGTTCACCTGCTGCAGCTTGGATTGCCACCATTGCAAACGCTTCGGCCTCGGTGTATTCGCAAGCTTCCATGCCTGGTTTGCGGAAGTCGCGCAGCCGGCAAAATTCCTTGTATTGATCCATGTAGTTACCTTGTGATTTAGCCGATTGGTTAAAGTGGCCGTATAGCCACCTGGAGCGTTGTTCTGTATTCATGGTGATCAGATCACGGAAGAAGAGCGCAAGCGGTTCGCTCGTCATAGCTGGCACCCCAGGGCGGCCGATGCTTTCTTAATCGCCTCGATGGCGCCCAATGGCACGGCCCGGAACATGCCTGGCCACTGGTGATCCAGCTCCACCCAAGCATGCAGCTCGCCATTACCCACGTCGCGGCGCAGGTCGTTGACGGTGCCGGCCTGGTAGCCTTCATCGGTATCGAATGTCACGCGGTCGCCCCGGGCGATTTGCCGCGGTGAATTGGTCAGGGTGTTCAGCATTGTGGTGCTCCTTTCAGTTTGGCGGTAACTCCGCACACGCCGTAGCGGTCGATGGCGGCGTCGATCACATCGCCGCTGGATGCGGCAACCTCAAAAAATTCAAAGCGTTCTGTTTGCGTGCGAACGATCACGGCATAGGTGCTCATGTGCCATTTCCTTCTTGGGGTGGGGTGTCGGGGAGGATCAGCCGGGGCCATGGGCAGGCATTGACGGCCGCCCAGGCGGCAATCAGTGCTGTTTTTGCCTCGTCCGACAGGTTCGGCACGGGTGCCGCTGGCGGCGTGGCCGGGGCAGGGCGGTCGGGGTGCGTACAGTTATTTACACGAGTCCGAGGAACGGCAACCCCAACAGCTACCCCGCGCCCGCCTGTGGCCTGTACCGGCGTCCACGTATGGCGCACGGACTTGAAGACCACGCCTATGAGGGCGCTGCAGCGCACGCCGTAGGGCGTGATGCGTTGCGTTTCGCCGTAGCGGCCGATGACGGTCTTTTCGTCCTTGGCCAGGGTGACGACCAGCTCCTTGCGCGGCACCAGGGCGCCGCCCTGGGCGCGCAGATATTCGGTCCAGCAGGCGCGCTTTTCGCCGTCGATCTTTTGCACGGCGTCCCAGGCGCGGCGCATGGCGGCCGGCGCTTCATTGACCATGCTTTCCTCGATGCGGCGCAGCTCGCGCCACACGGTGACGGGCGCGCCACCCCATTGCTGAAATTGACGGATGCCCCAGCACGCGGCCCAAGACTCGACGCGCGCCGATGGCGTCAGCTCGACATCGCCTTCGGTGTCAGCCGTGACGACATAGCCTTCTTTCGTCTTGTGCTCGGCCACGCCGTCGATGTTCTTGGCCACATACTTGGCGATGTAGCCGGCGGCGCTGCCCTTGGCCCAGTCGATGCGCTTCACGTCCAGACGACGAGCGAAGGCGCCCGCTTCGCCACGGTCCACGCGCCAGGCGTAGCGCTTCATGATGCGGATGGCGCGGCCCGCCACGTCCTGCAGGTGGACCGTCTTGTATTTCGCGGTCGGGCGCACGAACAGCAGCAGATGCCAATGCGGGCAGCCGTCGTGATGTGGTTCGGCAATGCGAAAGCCGTACAGGCCGATGCCCCGGCGCGCCAGCGCGGAGCGGCACAGCGATGTCATCTTGCCCAAATACGCGTTGGCCTCGCGCGGCGTCGAACCGTCGAACTTGTCGTTTGGCTTGCCGCTGTGCTGCATGGCGTGGAAGCGCGATGGGCACGTCCAGGTGATGAAAATGCCCTGGTCGCCGCACTCGCGGGCGATCTGCTCAAAGCCGTTGATGCGCAACATCAGTTCGCCCCGGCGGATGGCCTTGTTGGCGGTAGTTTTCTCGGCCAGCTCGGCGATGCTGAATTGCTGGCCGTTCTCGTTCTGCACCAGGGTGGCGGCCAGCGCTGCCGCGTTGCGGCGGTTTTGCGCCAGGCGCGACAGCACGGCATCATTGCTGGCGTAGGGCTCACCGCGATAGTTGACGTAACCCAGGCGGATATTGCCCGCTTCAAAGGCGCGCTTGACGCGCTTGCGCAGTTGTCGGCGCCACCAGCGGGCATCCACCAGGCGCGCGATGGTGTCGGTCATCGCGTCGAACTCGGGCAGCTCGATGCCATACGAGGCGCATTCGTCTTCCATGATCTGCAGGGCGTGCGTGTCGGACACCGCCATCCACAGCATTTTGGTCACGCCAGCCGCCGCGCGCTCGGCAGTGGCCACGATGTCGGCGTCGCTTTGCGACAGGTCCACGCCAGCCGGCACGTACTGTTCGGCGAACTCGCGCACGAAGCAGGTGGCGACGGATTCATAGACTTTGTACCAGGACGACCAGGCCATTTTTGCCATGGCCGCCGTGATGACGCGGTTGCGCCATTTGTAGGGGATACGGGCCAGCTCGGGCGCGAACTGGGCGGAGCGCAAGAAGGCTTCGTGGCGTTGCGGGGCAGGCAGCAGGATTTGTTTAGATTGCATTCAACAGTCTTTCGTACACCCGGATAGCGGCAGAGGTGGCGGCGCGCAGCTCGATGCGCTCTTCTTCGGTAAATGAGTGGATGGGCGATTCCCAGCGCTCAGCGTCCATGCCGGCGGCGATCAGCACGGAACGGCGCGCGCCGCGCGGCGACAATCCCCAGGCTTGGGCCATGAAGGGCGCCAGGTTGCGCGGCTTGATGCTGCGTAGCTGGGCCTTGGCTTCGGCGATGGCGGCCCGCGCATGCCCGGCGCCTGGTGGCGTCGGCATATCCTTGTCGCGCGCGGCCAGAATCTCGGCGGCAGGCTGGAAGGACAGGTGATTGTCGATAAGGGACGCCTGCATGGTTCAGTCCTTGATGGCGCCGATGGCCCGCAGCACGTCAGGGGTAATGACGATCAGGAGCGACAGCAGCCAGATGCCGCAGGTCTTGGCCAAGCGCTGCATCAGCGTTCCTCTGCCTTGGCAAAATATTTGGCCCAGTAAGTCAGCGTGCGCGACGAGCTGCTGCATTGCACGACGCCCGATTCACTGGCGAACAGGTAGCGCAGCTCGATGGGCAAGCTATCAGCCAGTGCGCGCTGGTTGGTCGGTGAGAAAAAGCCGAAAAGCTGCAACGGTTGCGTATCGCTGATGATGAAGGTCAGATTGGCTGCGCCGTAGGCGTGATAAGTCCTGGCAATCTCGCGGATATAGGCGCACAGGTCGGCGATGTTGGCGCCAGCGCTAACGTCCAGAAGGAAGCAGGTCGGCGCCACAGGCACGACGCATTTTTGCAGGGCCGGGCGGGGTGTGGCCGGCGCCGGGGATTTGTCGGCATTAATGGTGGCGTGCAGCGTGTTTTCCATCGGTTTTCCTTATTTCAGGTTGAACGAATCCCGCACGCTCAAAAAGGAGCGCTGCAGGGCACAGCAAAAGAGGGGAGATACGGCGGCCGGGCTACGGCGGCGCGGGGATCGGGATAGTCATCAGCAGCCCGCAGTCAGGTCCAGGGCCAGCTGGCTGGTGGCCGCCGTACGCGCATGCTGGGACATCGGGATGCGGATATCCGGCTTTGGCATGGCAGACAGCGAGAGGGTGCGCAGCACTTCCAGGCCCGCCACGAAGGAGTGCCCGCATTCGGGGTTCTGGCACATGTAGGTGATTTCCTTGAACATGGCGGACATCGTGCGGCTTTTGACGGCGCGGACGGTGTACTCGCAATGCGGGCAGGGCAGGCCGATGACTCTCATTTCAGCTTTCTTTCCACTTGGTACAGGGCGCGACCGCGACCTGTCATGTTTTTCGACTGTATGCGTAAGCGCGACTTGACGAGCCATTCAGCCGCCTGATCGATACTTGCCAGCCCCTGGCGCTGGCGCACGAGTTCCAGCACCGCGCGCTCTTCGTCATTGAGGTTAATTTGATGGTCTGGCATTTTCTGTAACTTTAGAGTTGCTCAAAAGTGACTCGGTTTAAACGCTGCGACGCTGTACGCTGTCGATGGTGGCGTCATCCAAGGCGATCACTGCCAAGGCTTCACGCATCACGATCTGGCGCACCAGCACCGCAAGCTCTTCACCCTGGTAGTTGGCGATCGAGGAAACGAGCTGGTGCTCGTAATCGTCCAGGCGCAGCATGACGCGGTGGCTGCGGATACGTTTTGCATCGGGGTACATGACGTTGTCCTTAGTGGGGGGATTTGGATGCGAGTTCGCGCTTGTAATCGGCAAGGCCGCGCAGGATCAGAAAGCGGAGGAACCAGGCACGGGAACGTTCAAGTTTCTCTGCGCAGCCTTCAACTTCTGCTACCTCGTCAGATGTCAGACGGACGCCAAGGGGCTTGGTAGTGACGCCCTTGGCAGTACGCCTCACTATGGATACGTTTTTCATAATGTTATGATCTGTAATCGCTATGGTATGGCATAACTATAGCTCTCAAATGAGAGCATTGTAAAGAAAAATTTGCGCACAAATGAGATCAATTGGTGAAATACTGAAAGAAGAGCGTCAACGCTTGGGCATGAATCAAGAAGATTTTGCTGCCGTCGGCGGGCTGAAGCGACGCGCACAAACGCTGTATGAACAAGACGAGCGTGCCCCGGATGCGCTTTACTTACGAGCGCTGGCTGGGATTGGGGTCGATGTCCACTACATACTTACGGGTGAGAGATTGCAATCAGCCGTTACCCTGGATGAGCGAGAATTGTTGGATGGCTATAGAAGTATGGACGTTCGCGGGAAGGCGGGCGTACTTGGAATGATTGGTGGCATGCGCTCGTCAACGCCCCCAGCATCCCAAGCAGGAAATGCCCCACACGTTGAAACCCATGGCAAGATTGGGCAAAATTTCGTCGGGAATATCATCGGGCCGCAGACTTTTAATGTGGCCGGCAGCGGACGAAAAAAGGAAAAATAGTCTGCAACTGATTCATCTTCTTATGTTTATTGTAATTGCTGCTTGTTTTGTCTGCATACTACGCATACCGATCTGATGCGTGAAGGTGTCGTAAAGTCAACGTTTGAGCAACTTCGGCTGGATTCGTCCAGTTGCGGACATTGGCTTTAAGGTCATTCCCTATCAGCCTGATTAAAGTTGCAGAGAGCCTTCAATGACTTCATTCTCATCAACTACAATAGAGTGGTTAATTATTAACTTCGCGAGGTAATCAAGTGAAATCCTGTCTACGGTTTCTGTCAGCGCTAAGCCTTATATTCACCACTACTGGGTATGCACAAGACCGCTACCGTGACGATCGCGGTGAGGATATTCAACTCGTTTGCTACGGCGGCGCCGAAAAGCCGACAGCGGAGGTCCGTTCCGGGTTTGAGTGGGACGCGCAACAGCACAAGTATGTCCCCAAGCAAAGTGTAGAGAGCGGCAAGTCTGACTTTCAGGCCACAATCAATATCTCCATCCACGGCGACCGCGCCGAGATTCAATTACCCCAAAGTCTGATTCCACCGCTGCACGGCGAGAGCAACAACGGCTGGTGGTCTATCAACGACCTGATCGTGGAGCACGACGAAATTCGCGGCCAGTTTCGCCTGAACGGGCTTAACCAGCCTCGCCTATCCATCAACCGACGCAGCGGCTCCATCACGATCGACGGCATGATCAAGTTCAACGGCCGCTGCGATGCGGATGATGGCCATCGCCGTTTTTGAGTCCTCGTCGACACAGCACTTTACGTGTTCGATGGCGGGGGCAGGTCTGCCATTCGGACACGATCTCAGCCTTGGGGTCTAGACTCACAGCAAACTGTGATGTACCAATTGTTAATACGGCACGACTGACTATGCTGCGCATGCGTATTGGCGCCGAGCTTACGCAGCGACTTCAGCTTGCGGATTCGCATAGCTGGGCCTGTGTCGGAATGGCAGACCTGACCCTCAAGCGGTGATGGCGCGACTTTCGTCTGCAATGACGGCTCGATCAGTGCATCGAAAAAGATATGTTCCGCAACTGGTCAGCCAGCCAAGGCGCCTGTGGCTGATTCCTCCGGCTGCTCCTGTCGCAGTGGAAGCTACTGCACTGGACCGCGTGGTGGACAGTACTGTCTGAGCGACAGCGGCGCCAAGAGTTACCGACGCCGCTGATTCACACTTTGTTTTATACACACTGACATTTATATGAAAAAAACAATCGCTGCCATTGCATTATTCTCGCTTCCTTTCCTCGTTTTTGCCGATGCCAAGACAGTCACGTCCCCAGTCGAAGTCCAGAAAATCATTGCCCGAATTTCCGTTGCCGACAAGACTTTTGGCTATAAAAATATTGGCGAGAGAATGCAGAAGATTGGCATGACAATCAGCTCCGTTCGAGTCGACCAAGTTGGGAAAGAAGATGCCGAGCCACCAATGTATCGTGCCGGCGACCAGGTGATTTCAATATTTACCAGTGAACCATCGGAAGCGGTCAAAGCCATTTGCCCAATTATGGGATCGCCGGTGTTTATCAAGCGCGGCGGCGCATACATTCCTTCTGGTCGGACCGCATATTGGTTGATGCACAATAAATGTGAGAATGGAGAGCGACGTTAACTTTGAATAGCTCAGGTTTATTCTGACAATTAGCGTACGATCAATGGCATGTTCTGCCCCTGAGACTGACGTTAGAGGAGAACGATCGATACCGCAATGATAGCGTTACCGCGCGCGCTGGCCCTGTCCGACTTTAGCTCATTAGGTGCCACATGTGCGCGGCTCCCTAACCACCACAGTATTTACTTGGGAAGTGCCATATTATGGAATACGCAGCGTACGGGCGAGCGATAGCGTTGTCCTCTGCACCTATTGTTGGGCTTTATCGTTTTGGCGACGAATTTCAGATATACCCTGCGCCCGTTGGTTCACCGACAACCAATCATATCGAGGCAACCTATCCTTTCATCATCGAGGTGAAGTATATGGCCACAGATCAAGGGAAACAACTTGAAATGGGCTTCATCGAGCCTGACTGGATTAATCAAAGCCGGCGAGTTGACCGCATTAACCATGTACTACTTTGGCTCACCACTTTAACGGCCTTCCAGCTTGTTTTTCCTAAACAACGATCATCATGGTTCTGGCCGGATTCGGATCGCCACGTCGATCCGTTCCCACTCCCTCAATGGGGAACTGAGGCATACATCCTGCGCGAGATCGGCCCTTGTATCGAAGCGTTTACGGAACCTGACTACGCTGCGATTCAGCATACAGAGATTCATGAGTATCACTCACGCATTGGACTCATACTGGGACATGAGTTCGATCTGCCAGACTCGATCACTGAGTTGCTGAAAGATGTAATTTCACTTGATGCTGAAGCGACGGAGACGTTTCTCTCTGCGTGTTTATTGTTTCGTCAAGCGATTGATCTATGGCAATGCTATTCAAGCTTATCCTTTGCTTCGGCTGTTTCGGCGCTTGAGACGCTCATAGATTACAACCATAGAGAGCTTAAATTAGAACGTTGCGGAACGTGCGGGCAAGAACGATATCGAGTTGTGAAAAAGTTCCTTGATTTCTGTCTTCAATATGGTGTTGGCAATCGCAAAGATCTTTATCAGGAGTATAAGAAGGCATTTAGTAAGATATACAGCATACGTTCTGCATTGTTGCATACAGGAAAGCTGATGCACGATGACTTGTATTGCCCCACTATCGGAACATGGGACAACTTTGAAGAACGCGAACAACATCGCACCCTCCTGAGGTTGTATCGGATATGCGCGCTAAATTGGTTGCGCGCAACTGCTGCAGAGCAGAGAGTAAAGCGGGCGGGTTAATCCTTGGCTCAACGAGGCGGTATTCTCGTAGGGGTACACTCATGTTGTTTCGCTGTCATTGTGGGCCGCCATGTACCTATCTGTTCATGGCACCTCGCCATTCTCCCTGATGATGTCGCGCACTTCCTGAATGCGCTTCCACGCATGCAGCACCGCCCGCTTGGCGGCCTGCTTGCTCTTGTAAAGATGCTCCAGCGTCTTGAGCGTGCCCGTGGCGCCGGCCTGTTCCTGGCCCGCCTTTTTCTTCTTCGCCGCCACATCCTTCCACTTGGCCACCACGCCCGTAACGCCTTCGTCCGGGTCTTTCTCTTCCTCGCGTTCTGCCTCCACCGCTTCCGTTTTCGTTTCGAACTCCACGCGGGTGGTAAAGCCGTTCCCGCCCAGGCTATGCGTGACCTTGACCGATAACCATTCGGTGGCGTCGATCTCAGGCTTGAAGCCTGTCACCGTCACGGGCGATTGCGGGAACACGGCCGGATTGCCCAGGGCCAGGCTCATTTCAAAGGTGGCCAGGCCACGCAGGATGCGCTGCCATTCGGCCACGGCCGCCGCGCGCGCGTCCGTTTCGTTGGCAAAGGTGGTGCGCAGGCGCTTGCTGTTGCCGGGCACGCCGGCCACCACGCTGCGGCGGCGCGCATAGCGCTCGTCGTGCCAGAAGGCGCGCACGCCCGTGTAGGCGTCGCTTTCGGCGCTGTGGTAGCGGTGGCCGTCGCCCAGGGCGCGCGTGATGGGAATGACGGGCAGCGCCTTGCCGCTGGCGGTGCGGTTCTGGTTGATGGGGATGAAGAGCAAGGTGTCATTCTTGACGGTGGCCACCGCGTCATATTTCCTGCCCAGCCGGCGCAGGAAGGCCGCATCGCTTTCGTGGGTCTGGTCGATGTGCTCGACGGCGGTGTCGCGCAGGCGCGCCGACACGCCAGACGCCAGCTCGTTGCGAAAGGCGATGGCCTCGATGATGGCGCCCAGGGTGGTCTTGTGAAAGCTGTGCTCCTGCTGCTGTTTGAAGGTGTCGATCAGGTTGGCCGACCTGGCGCGCAGGGTGATGGTGTCGGGCGCGCCGCTGTGCTCCACCTCGTCGACGGTGAACTTGCCCATGTCCACCAGGCCGGTGGCCTGCCAGCCCAGCGCCAGGGCGATCTGCGCGCCGCGCGGGGGCAGGGCCAGCTTGCCGTCGCTGTCATCCAGGGAAATATCGAGCTGGTCGCTCTCGTCGCCACGGCACAGGGTCAACGTCAGATTGATTAGCCGCGGTGAAACGATTGCCGTCAAATCCTTGTCTTCGATGCTGACCTTGAAGGCGGGGATATGCTCGCTCATTTGAACTTGTCCGCCGCGCTGCCGATGGCGCCGCTGATGCTGCCGCCGATCTTGTCTTTCATCTCGCTGACCACGCCGCCGTATTTCGATGTGATGCCGCCGACCACATTGCCCACCACGCTGCCCACGGCATTTTTGGCCGCGCCCGCGATGCTGCTGGTCATGCCGTCGATGCTGAGCATGTTTTTCAGGTCGCCGATGTCGCCCAGGCCGACCATGGCCAGCACGCCGTCGTCGTCGCGCTTTAGCGCAATCGAGAACTCGACGCGGCGCGCGCCGCCACTGCCGTCGAGAATGCTGCGCCCCTCCGTCATGCTGGTGATGCGGTAGGAGCCGAGAATGCGACCCGTGCCCTGGATCAGAATCCACGATTTGCCCGTGTCGGCCATCATGCGCAAGGCATCGAGCGAGTACAGGGAGCCGGTCAGTTCCGGCGCCACCCAGCCCGACAGGGTGATCGTGTCGTCACCTGGCCCCACGTACTGGTGCGCGTCGCGCAGGCCCACGCGTGCCGTGCTGGCGTGCTTCCATTCCGTTTGCCGCTGCAGCTCGTGATAGGCCAGGGTCGGCAGGCTGAAGACGAACATTCCTAAAATCATCATCATGGTGGTTGTTCCTTCTTAATCGTGGTCGCGCAGCGACGAGCGGATGCGTGCCGCCTTTTCGCGGTCGCGCTGTTCCATTGCCGCATACACCGCGCGGGCGATGGCCTGCGGATCGGAACCGGCTTGTGCCTGGATCGTGATTTCGATCTTGTCGCCCTGAATCGTCATGCCGGCGCCGAAGCCGCCTTGCGACAGCGGCGCGCGCGTATCGAAGGCGCTGGCCGGCAGGGCGGTTGCCGTGCCGATGGCGATGCCGGCGCCCAGTTGCGTCAGGCGCTGCGCCAGTCCGGAAACCTTGGCAATCGGCGCGCCCTCGCTGCGGTCCAGGCCCACGGCCAGGCCCTGCATGGTGTAGTCGCCGAGCTGGGCAAACACGCGGCTCGGGCTGTGGATGCCCAGCTTTTCCTTGAACCAGGCAATGGTGCTGGAACCGGCATTGCTGATGGCGTCCTTGACGGCGCCCATGGACCCGGTGATGCCGTTGACCAGGCCGCGCAGGATGTTGGCGCCAAACTCGGTGAACTGGGCCGGCAGCTTGATGCCGAACCAGCTCATGACGCCCGCGAACGCCTGGTAAAACACGCCGACCGGTGACCAGTTGATAATCAGGGCCGTGATGTTGCCCATGCCGCCGGCGCAGACGGTGCGCAGGCGCGACCAGATATCGGCGAAGAAGGCGGCGATAGGTTGCCAGGATGCGGTAATGCGCTGCAGGATGCTGGCGCCGAAGTCGGTGAACTTGGCCGGCAGCGTGATGCCGAACCAGCCCAGCACGCCCGCGAAGGCGCGATAGAACAGGCCCAGTGGTGACCAGTTGGCGATCAAGGCGTTGACGCCGCCAATGCCGCCGGCAAAGGCCATCTTGATCTGCGACCAGATGCCGGTAAAGAAGCTAGCCAGCGGCGCCAGCCCCTTGGCGAAGCGGCCCCGGATGCTGGCGGCAAAGTCGGTGAACCGGGCGGGCAGCGCGATGCCAAACCAGCCCAGCGCGCCTGCGAAGGCCCGATAAAACAGGCCCAGCGGCGACCAGTTGGCGATCAGGCTATTGATGCCAACGAAGCCGCCGGCAAACGCCGTCTTGACGTCTGACCACAGGCCACCAAAGAATCCCTTGATCGGTTCCCAGTATTTGTAGATCAGGAAGGCGGCGCCGGCAATGACCGTGATGGCGATGCCAATCGGGGTCATCATAAGAGCGCGGCCCAGCCACAGGACGGCCCGCCCCGCCCACATGAAGGCACCGCCCAGCTTGCGCAAGATGGGCGTGAGCACGCCGCCCGTCACGCCCATTTTGGCGAACATGACGTGCAGCATGGCATACGGGCCGATCATGGCGGCAATGCCCAACATCAGCGGCCCCAGCACCAACAGCAGGCCGGCCAGCACGGCAAAGCCGGCGATCATGATCTTGGCCACGGTCGGGTTGCGTTCCATGAAGCCGTTCAGGCGCGTGACGGCGGAAATCGCCATTTCCAGCCCCTGCGCATACAGTGGCAGGATTTTTTCGCCCATGGTGAGCTTGAGGTTGGCTAATTTTGACTGCGCTTCCAGTTCCTTGCCGGCCGCCGAGTCGCGGCCCAGTTTTTCCAGCTTGCCGATATCGGCGGCGCCACGGTTGAGCTTTTCGTTCTTGTGGATCTGCACGCGCTGCAAGTACATCTGCGAGTACAGGTTCGACGCGGTGCGGTTGGAAAAGATGCTGCCGATGGCGTCGAGCACCTGTTTCTTTTCCGTAATGCCTTTTTTGGCCAGTTGTGGCAACAGCACCTTTTCCAGCCATTCGAACTGGTTTTCGCGGAACAGTTCCGCGCCCAGCAGCGCGCCGGGATCGAGGAACGAGACTTGCCCCGCCTTGTCGTGCTTGACCTTGCTCTTGTCGCCAATCAGGCCGAACTCTTCCAGCTTCCTGGCTGAGCGCTTGGTGGTGCGGCCCTGATACAAGTTCTGGTAAGCGCTCATCAGGGACGTGCCGACGCGATTGCCGCTCATTTCCTGTACCAGCGGTTCCATCTGGTAGTAAAACGCATCGTCTTTCAAGCCCTTGGCGGCGATGCCGCCCGTCTTGATCATGTTTAGCCATTCATTCGGCCCCACGCGCCCGCCCGTGGCGGTGATGACCTGCTGCACGATATTGGCCTGGGCTTCAAACTTTTCCTTGCTCTCCAGGCCGCCGCGCAGTTCGATCACCTTGAGCATGTCCATGAACTTGCGTTCGTTGTCGGCACCTTCGGCCTCGCCAAAGAAGGCGTGATTGGCAAACTTCATCTTGGCCAGGGTAGGGGCGACCATTTCCGCGTGGTGCACGTCGGCAAAGGCGCTCATGCCGTCGCGCATCAACTGCAGGTTGTCGAGCTGGCTGGTGCCGTAGGTTTTCATGTTGCGCGCGAAGGCGACGGCTTCAGCTGACACTTTGTCGCCCAGGCCAAGGGCGTTGACGCGGCCCACTTCCGTTTGATAGTGCTTGGCCTCGTTCAGTCCCTTGACGACGGGCGCACCGATGACGGCGCCCGTGGCGGTCGCGCCCGCGCCGGCCATGGCCAGGTTGCCCGCCTTGTTGCGCAGCTTGTCGGCATGCTGGGTGGCATTGGTGACGCGCTGGTGCTTGGCGTTTGAGGCGGCCAGCTTCTGCTGCTGCAAGGTCATGGTTTTGTTGGTGGCCTCGATTTCGCGGCGCAAGGTGCGCTCGTGGTTGGCCAGGTCTTTGGTGCCGATGCCGGCGCCTGCCAGGCGCTCGCGCATGACCTGCAGTTGCTGGGCCTGCTGCTGGCCGGCCGTCTTCAAGGCACCAGCCGCTTTGACGGCGGCGTTAAATTCGCGCGTCATGGCGCGCGTGGGCGCCTCCGTCTGTTTCATTTTGGTGGTCAGGCTGGCCACCTTCTGCTGCGCCGCTTCCAGCTTGGTGCGCGTGGCGTCCAGGCCGCCATGCAGCTCGCGGAATTTGCTGATGTTCTTTTGCTGGGCGTTCAAGTCGCGCAAGCGGTCGCTGGTGGCCTTCAAGGCCTTGGCCGTGTCGCTGGAGCCGCCCATGATTTTCTTGAGCGGGCCGGTAATCTTGTCCAGTGCCGCAAATACCACCTGTAACTTCAAATCCCGACCAGCCATCTATTCCGCTCCGCTTCGTTGCCGGGCGCGCTCGCGCCAGGCCATCAGTTCATCAATCGTAAAACCGTCCATCGCTGCCGGCGTCCAGTGAAAGACGCCCGCAATGTCGGCCATGGCGTCTTCTACTTCGTCGGGGATACCGAAAGACGATCGGCTTTGCTCGCCAAAAAACCGGCAACCTCGGCGCCCACGGCCAGCAGGTCGGCCGGGTCCATGTTGGCGATGTCGTGCGCGGTCAAGGTCGGTTCGGTGATGCGCGGCAGCACGATCTGCAGGGCCGACACGTTCAGGTTGGCCAGCTCGATCAGGGAAATGCCGCGCAGGGCGCCCACCTTGGGCTTGCGCACCGTCAGCGAGGTGATGAAGGTGTCGCCGCGCTTGATTGGCTCGTCCAGCTCGATGACGGCTTGGTTTTGGGTATCGTTGTGCATGGTGTTGTCCTGGTAGGGTGGTGGTGAATAAAAAGGGATTACAGGCCGATGGCCTTGCGGATGGCGGCATTGGTGTCGCCGCCGCCAAAGTTCTCGGTGCCGCTCATGAAGTCCAGTTCGATGACGGTGGCGCCGTCGATCATCAGCTTGTAATAGCTGCATGCCATCGTGTATTTGTGGGTGGTGTCGTCGCCCATCTTGGCGCCGCCCATATCGATTTCCTTGTAGCGGCCGCGCACGACGACCTCGACGGCGGCGACGGTGCCGTCATCGTCTTCCTGGTAGGCGCCGGCAAAGCGCAGCTGCACGGCGCCGTGGGAATGGGCGCCGTATTGTTTCAGGGCTTCGGCGATCAGGCCGCCGCCGCTCCATTCCAGCGACAGCGCCTCGTTGCCGAAGTCCACGGACACGGGGCCGCTCATGCCGCCGGCGCGGTACTCTTCCATCTTGCGGCTCAGCTTGGGTAGGGTGACTTCGGGCACCATGCCCATGAAGGAGACGCCGTTCTGGAACAAGTTAAAATTTTTCAGTTTGCGGGGCAGGCCCATATTGTTCTCCAGTGATTCGATGCGCCCGCGCGGGCGCGGGCAGGGTGGTGATTGGATGGTTACGCGGCGATGCGCGAGGCGAAGTCGGCCAGGTAGCGGTCGGTGATGCGCTGCTGGAATTTCAGGTTTTCCAGCGGCGGCACGGGCGTGTAGTCGTAATCGATGGCCAGCTTGCCGTCTTTCAGCGCCGTCTTATCGTTGTATTGCTCGTCATACCAGGCATGGCCGTCGATGATGTAGCCCTGCAGTTTCAAGTCGCGGAACTTGGCATTGATGCTTTCCAGCAGATCGCGCACCAGCGAAGGGTGCAAGGGCACATCGACATAGGCGAAATGCGCTTCGGCGATGGTGTCGGCCAGCACCTGGGCCGTGCGCGTGTAGCTTTCGAAATAGAAGAAGCCGCCAGGCTCCTCGCAGGTACGCGAACCCCAGAAGCGGTAGCCGCTCATGTTAATCAGGGTCGTGACTTCCTTGGCGTTGAGCACACCGGCGTCGGTGGCCGGGTCTTGCAGGTCGAAAAATACATCCTTGCTGATGCCGGTCGGTCCGTTGACGACGACGTTCGACAGTGTCTTGTGCCAGCCCGTTTCCTCGTCGATCTTGGCGCGCAGGCCCATGGCGTAAGCGACGGCAGAAATGCTGGCCTCTTCGTTGGTGGCGGTATCCCAGTTCACAAAATCCGGCCAGATCATCATTACCTCGCGCTGGCCGAACTGGCCGCGATAGGTGGTCGCCGCCGTAACGGTGGCGCAGCCATAGGCTGACGCATACACGAAGCCGCGCAGGCGCTGTGCCACGCTGGCCAGTGCATTTGTCACGGCCTGGGTGTCCAGCCCCGGCGCGCCCAGGATGCGCGGTTTCACGCCCAACTTGCTTTGCGCGGCCAGCAGCGCCTGGGCGCCCAGGTACTTGCCATCGGGCGACACGCCGCCCACGGCGTTGCTGGTGGTTTCCGCTTCTGTCTCGCCCTGGGCCACGCGCACGACGACGGTGAGCGGCTTGGTCTGCGCGGCGATGGCCGCCAAGCTGCGATACAAGGTGCCGGTCTTACCGGCTTTGCCCATGGCGGCCAGCACGTTGGTGACGAGCACGGGTGTGTCGAGCGGGAAGGCTGCCGCGTCGGCATCGTCGGCCGTGGCGATCAGGCCCAGCACGGCCGTGGACACGGTGCGGATCGGGCGCGAACCCTCGTTGATATCAATGACGCGCACGCCATGGTGGTAGTCGGTGGCCATGTAGGGCTCTCCTGGTAGGTGGTGAATGTCGGGGTGTTACTGGGTGTTGCCTGCATCATCGAAGGCGCGCCGTGCCTCGTCGGACAGGGTGGCCGCGATGCGCGCGTATTCGGCGCTGACGGCTGCTTGCAGCACCTCGATGTCCTGCGCGGCGGCAACCGTAGGGCAGATGGTGATGTCAAGCAGCCAGGCGCGCGCCGCCGCGATGGCTTGCACGGTATCCGCATCGTCGTCGGCCATGGCGGCAAAGCCGATGCCGGCCAGGCGGTTGAGGATGGCGTTGCGCGTCTGGCGCACGGTGGCCAGGTAGGGCGCTGCCAGCACGGCAAACGGTGGCGGCGGGGCGGCGGTGATTTTCCACTTTCCGCCAGCGGTCATGCTGATGGAGGCGGAGGCGGCGATGGCGTCGCGCAAGCGCGCTTCGTCTTCGGACGATACTTCAACGGCATCATCCGGCCAGGTGCCGGCGGCATCGTAATCGGCACGCATTTGCTCTGGATAGAAGCCGCGCGTACTGCTTGAAAAAAACATAGTGGACTCGCTTTCGATAATGGACGTCATGCTCAGTTGCCAATCGCGCGCCAGCAGAGAACGTCGGGAACGGCAGTCACGCCGTTGGAGTTGGAAACCCACGCGCCGGTGCGTGAGAGTGTTTTATCTGTCGTGCGACCGCTATAACCAGCCGACGACAGTTCATTCATGCACTGCACCGTGATCGCGCGGCAGGCATTTGGGAAGGCGATGGGAAACGTCAGGTTCGGCGTGAACGGCGCCATGCTGGCGGATCCTGCGATGGTTCCCCATTGTTCAATATCGCCATTCGGAAGGCGCCGCCAATTTCTTAATACGCTGAGTTCGCCAGAAAAATCCAGGTTGCGAAACATATCGGCCGTGGAATGGAGGATTTGCCAGGCACTAGGCCCGTTGGCGGTCATCGTGATGGACTGCCCAGGCTTCAAGGTGAGCGACGGCACGGAAACGCCATTGAAGCCGAGAGTAACTCCTGCACCAGGCGCAATCGTGCCTGCAGCGACTGTTCCGAACAGATAAACACACTTTCCGGTGCCGCCAACGAGTCCGATATCGCTGGGTTTGGGCAAGGTTAATGCCAAGCCTGCGCTGTTGAAAAACAGGCTGCTGCCCACATCGGAAGCGGTCAGAGTGCGAGATGCACTCACGATCCCCATTGGCCCGATGTTTCCTTGCGTTTCCTTCAGGTGCATCGCCAGTTGCTGGTCGCCGTAGGTGCGCGCGCTGGTGTCTTGCTGATCGACGTAGGTGACCTTCGCCAGGAGCGGGTGCGGGTCGACAGCGGCCAGATGCTTGGCCAGTTGCTGGTCGCCGTAGGTGCGTGCGCTGGAGTCCTGCTGATCGACGTAGGTGACTTTTGCCAGGAGCGGGTGCGGATCGGCGGCCGCCTGGTGCTTGGCCAGTTGCTGATCACCATAGGTACGTGCACTGGTGTCCTGTTGATCGACGTAGGTGACCTTTGCCAGCAGCGGGTGCGGGTCGGCAGCAGCCTGGTGCTTGGCCAGCTGCTGGTCGCCATAGGTGCGCGCGCTGGTGTCCTGCTGATCGACGTAGGTGACTTTTGCCAGGAGCGGGTGCGGGTCGGCAGCGGCCAGATGCTTGGCCAGTTGCGCGTCGCTGTAGGCGCGCACGGTAATGTCTTGGTCATCGACATACTTGCGCGTGGCTAGAATGATGGACGGGTCGATTTTCAGCTCGATAGCGGCCGTGCTGGCGACGATCAGCACGATGCGCACCACCTGCATGCGGCCGCTACCTTCCGCCATCAGTGGCTTGTAGCTGGGCGGGCAGTTGGCCACGGCGCACAGGTCGCCCGCCTCGTCATAAATGCCGAGTTCGCGCATCCACCAGCCGCCCACATTCTCGGGCAAGACTTGCTCGGCAATGATCTGGCTGGTGTTGTCCGGGTCTTTGTCCAACTTGTTCAGGTCGGCGCGGTGCACCTCGCGCACAAGCGCCTTTTGTCCTCGGTCGGGAACCGGTAGGGTGCCGTTACCGTCACCTACGCCCATTTTTTTGAGTTTCAGGGTTTGGCCCAGGGCGATGGCATTGGCCAGCTTGGCCTCGCCCACCTGCGTCAGAATTGCGAAATATGTGCTCATGGATAGATGGTCATGGTGTCGATGGTATGGGATGCGCCGGCCTGCAACAGCGTGCCGCGCACTTCGATGGTTTCCGCGATCCACGGATACACGGTCATGACGTCGCCGTGGTACGCGGCAATGCCGGTGTAAACCGTGCCGCGAGTTTCCAGATACAGCGCCAGGCCCGTCATGTGACGGCTAACGGGTTTGGCGTCGGCAATCAGGCGCTCCATTTCCTGAAACATGGCGTCCGTGATGCCCGTGTCCAGCACGCCGACGTCGAGGCGGAAAGTACCCGGCACGCCTGGTGGCGTCGTTTGCCACCATTCGGTAATGCGGATCAAATAGCCCAGGGATTCGACCACACGGCGCACGGCAGCAATCGTGCCCTTGTGCTTGTGGATGAAATAGGACGCCTTGATGGTGCCGCGCTTGGTCGATTCGGGCCAGGCATCGTCCCAACGGTCAACGGAACAGGCCCAGGCCAGAAATGGCAGCAAGTTGACCGGGCAGCGGTCGGCGCTCCACAGGTCGCGCAGCGGCACGGGCACGTTGACCAGCTCGGCGCACGCCACGGCAATGGCACGTTCCAGCGCCGTGGTGTTGGGGGGCAGGGTCGGCACGGTCTTATTCATCGAGCACCACCACATTGAGCTTGATGGCCGTGCAGCGCGCGGCCTGGGTGGCGTTCAGTTCGATGTCCGCCGCCGGGCTGGTGAGCACGACCTTGCGCACACCTTCGACGTGGACGGCGGCGCTGCAGGCGGATCGATAGATGCTGTGGCCCAGCGGGCGGCGCGGCTGCGACACGCGCGCGGCGTTGGCGCGCGCGGCGTCCAGCAGAATCGGCACTTCCGGGCCGACTCCAATAAACAGGGTGGCCTCGATCTGGTAGTCGATGACCTGGGCGGCTTGTACCGTCAGGCGGTCGCCCAGGGGGCGCACGTCCTCGGCGTTGAGCGCGCGCGCCACGGTGGCCAGCAGGTCGGCGTCGGCGATGCCTGTGTCGTTGTTGGCCAGCACCGTGACGGTGACGTGCGCCGGCGCGGGGCTGGTGGCGCTCGCGTCCTTGACGCGGCCATCGCTGCTGCGGGCGTGGAATTCGTACGACGCTTTCGGGCCGGCCACGGACAGGCCGTCCGGCGCTTCCTGGATGCGCAGGCGGTAGGCGTCGTTGTCTTCCATGATGGCGGCCACGGGCGGCAGGGCGTTGGGATTGGCCGGCGTGATGGTCAGGCGCGCCACGTTGACGTTGGCGCCCAGCTGGTCCAGGTCGCCGTCGAGGGCAAACGCCAGCATGACGGCCTTGCCTGCCTCGTTGACGCGGTTGCGCAGGATGGTTTCTTGATACGCGTTCTCTTCCAGCAGCTTGGTGGCCGGCTCCGATTCCAGCTCCAGCAGGGCCGTGACGGCCGCACGCTCGGATTCCGGCAGCAGGCTGACCAGGTGCGCTTTGCGCGTGGCGAGGATGGCTTCAAAGTCCAGCACCTCGACCACGCTGGGTGCCGGCAACTGGGTTAGGTCGATGGGCGTGCTCATACAGCGCCCCCTTGCTTGACGGGCACGGACAGGGTGATGCCTTGGCCATTGGCGGTGCCATCGAGCAGCAGCGTGATGGCGCCGTCCGTGTCGCGCGTGAGCTGCACGCTGGCGAGTTGCAGACGCGGCTCCCAGCGGCGCAGGGCAAAGGCGGTAGCCGCGTAGATGCGCAACTGCATGGCGCTGTTCAGGGGCTGGTCGATCAGCTCGGGCACTTCGGAACCATAGCGGCGGCGCCGGATGCGCGAACCCATCGGCGTGGTGATAATGTCGGCAACGGACTGGCGCAGATGGCCCAGGCCCGTCAGGCTGCGCCCGGTGGCGGCGTGCATGCCCATCATGCTTGTGGCCCGCCCGACTGGTCGCCGCCGCCCTTGACGCCGCCGTGCTGGTGCTTGGTCAGGCTGACGGCGCCGGCCAGCACGTCCTCGCTGGCTTTGATCGTCCCTTGCACGGCCATGGCCACGCCGCCGGCGGCGCCAGCCTTGGCGTTCACGCCGCCGTTCAGGGTGGTGGCGCCGTTGACGGTGGCCGATTGCTTGATAAGCAGATTGCCCATGACGGTCAGGTCGCCCGTGCAGATGGTGCTGGGCGCGTTCGACGTGACCTTGTCGGCGGTGACGGTGGCCGTGCCGCCGGGGAGCACGGCCGTCAGGGCGTGGGCCGCGTGGTCGTACTGCACCACGGCGCCGTCGGGGTAATGCGTGGTATGGACAGTGTCGCTCGATTCGGGTGCGTCAAATTCCTGTGAGTACAGCGCCGGCACGATGATGCCGCGCGTCAGGTCGCCGCCCGGGGAAAAGACGATCACCTGTTCGCCGACCGTGGGCGCCGACCAGATGCGCGTGCTGCCGGCGCGCGGCGTGGCCCAGTTCAGCCATTCGGTGGTGAGTGTCGGGCCGAGCCGCACGCGCGCCTTGGCCCCTTTGACCTCGGCGATGGTGCCCAGGCGGATCAGGTTTTGCAGCAAGCGGAGGAGGTCGGACAGGTCGGCGTTCATGCAATGCATGTTGCCGAAGTCCGCGTGCGGATGCACGCGGGGGCGGGTTGATATATGGATTAGCGACAATCAATGTTTAAGGCATGTGTTTTTATCCTTAGTGTGATAACCGAAGGAGGAGTAGATTGTTTTCAAAATAAGTACATTATTTCAGCGCCGATTTCCCTCATTTTTCTTGCTTAGAAACATGGGGGGTATGATGCGTATTCTGGTTTCCATTGGCTAGAGTGTGGTATCTCTTTCAATGCTTGTATGGCTGATGTGTTAACTAATGAAATGGCTTTTGCAACTCTTTCCCATTCATAACGTCTTGCTTTTATTTTTAACTGTGCGAATTTTTCTCGTCCATCTTCGGAATTTAGTATTCCTCCTTCTTTCATATGTAGGTTTTCTGTCTTATCTATTTCGTGACCTACATCTTTTACAACTATTGTAATGATGTCTAGTTCCTGCTCAACGAGACTTACATAAGTGGAAAGAGTTTGAAGTGTTATGCGAGCCTCTTCTGGAAGTAGATGAATGTGCTTCCAAACCTCATCAACTCTACCAGGCATAGATATGGTTAATCCAGTTAAAAACCTATCGCCTACTGAAGCATCCTGAAATTCTTTTGTTTGAAATTTTAAATCATTTAATCTTACGTGGCTTTGCTGTCGTAGAGATTCTGCTATTAATGTTGCATTTATTTCCGTGTTTAATATTAGATCCCTTTCTGATTTTTTATGTCTTTTTTCATTTTGTTCTGGAATGGCAGTGGTGCCATATAAAGAAAATAGTGCTGCAGTCAAAACCGCAAGTCCGCCTAGGAATGTTTGAATATTTCTCACTTTTTCAGACATTCCGCAGATATTAAGAATGGATAGTAATACTAATATCACAATTGATATTGATAGGATTGTCGCAGCAATAAAAACGTTTTTCCGAAAGGATTTTATTTTTTTCATTTTATGTAATTTTGTGGTTTTATTCTTATATAAAATTAAATATCTTTCCACGTACTTTAGGCTCAGTCGTCTGGAAGCCGTCTCATGATAACGTGTGTCTCTCCCTCCTCACCCATGCGGTGCAACTCTAACGCGAGCTTCATTCCTAAGATGGAGTGGGGAGCGAATGCGGCAACTTGGGCGATGACTTCGCCGTTTTCAAGGTGCCGATACTCTACTGTGCGTACAACAGGAGTCTTACTCTCTTCAATTCTGAGTTCTCCAAAGAATTCGATTCTGTCTATTCGGGCGTTTCCCATTTCGGTTTCGATATAGAAGTGATCGTCTCCCACATACTGACCGTTTATGTGTACTTTCTTTGGACGTTCAGGGGACACGCCATCGAACGAGGATGGATCCGCCTGAACAACGGCCATGAACGCCTGCGTCACCGTCACGCGTTCCTTTGTCAGAAAGGTCACTAATAACCCGTCATTCCCATCTGCTTTTTTAATAGCTTGCTCGGCTGCAACTCTTACTTCTTCCGTCTCAGTTAAACCGATGAAAATGTTCGCGTGTGTCAGATCGCTAATCTTCGTGATCTGAGACATTTCGGAAATTTGAAGCCAACTCTCGAAATTCGCCGGTTCAAGGTTTTGCACCTCACGAAGTTCGATACCCGACCTTTTGGCGTAGTCGATAGCTCCGACTGTAAATCCCGTCGTTGATACCGCAGTAATTTTATTGAAGCCGAAACGATCCCGCCTACCAACCAGTTGCTCAATCCATGATCCAGGAGCAGCACCTTGACCTGGGCGGTCTCTACATTCAACTAGCCATGCAATCGAAGTCGAGCCTACTTTTCCACGAATTTCGATGTCAAATTCCGCAATCTGTATTCCCTCGTCATTGAATATGCGACTATTCTGCTTCACCTCGAAGCCCGGAGGAATCAGAGTTTTTTCAACGAATGAGACCAGTGCTTCTAGCTGTTTTCCGTCTGAACGCATCTTGTAGCCTAACGTGTTATATGTCAGAAATATCAATAAAACATGGGTGCTTGCGATAGAGCATCGACTAGAGTCATGGCCAGTGGTCTTCGTTACACCCTATACGCCTAGAAGAACCTTGAGCTATAGTCATAGCACTTTCAGTGTTGAGGCGGAGTAGCAGATGCGGGTTTGAGGGAGGTTGAGGAGATCGACGTGTTATGCCATGGTCTCAATTCGCTCAAATCTAAAAGTGTGGGCAACTTATATAGACCGGCTTGCGCTCCTGTGAGTAAGACGATTGTGAGCGTTAACCAGAACATACGTCGCTGGATTTTTACGTTTTCCGTGTGCTTTCGCTCTTGCTCCTCATAGATCTCAATTGCTTTAAGTGCTTCCCCAGTAAGTTGGTAGCTGTTATTTAAACGCTGAAGTTCACCGGTATCAACGAGAGAATCGAGATAAAAGTTAAGTAGCTTCAACTGTGAATCCTTGCCCGGATGAAGTACCCATTTGAGAGAGTATAGGTCAGTCATCAGTTCGACGGCCCCAAAGTTAGGGATACCTTCTAGTCGACGCTGAACTAAGAACTTCAATAGATCAATTCTTTTCCGCGTGAAGAATTTTTTCTTATTAAAAAAGTATTGATCAGCATTGTTTATGGCGCGTACAACATGAAGCCTGACGTATGGTAGAAAAAAAGTTCGTCCCAATACAAAGTCACCTAATCCTCTATATTGCACCTCGCTGTATCCATAGAAATGTGTGATCGATATATCCTTCGCGTCGATTGAACTGAGCGCTACAGTGACCGGTTGATCGAAGGACTGTCCAGACCATTCAAGGCAGTCGAGGTTGTCATCGGACATGCTAAGCACTTGTAGATACGGTTTTCCTACCTTGTCGACATGAATGGCGAAGCAGTTCACCCGCGCTCCGTCAGGGCCAGATCGAGGAATTCGCTGCGAGCAAGGGTAATGCATAGCTTTCGCAAAGAAAGTTCTCGCTAGACGCAGCTCAAATGAATTCATTGTTATACCGCGTTGTTAAGGTATGCATGTGATTGATGCGAGTAGTCATAAGACTCTAACCTATTTGGCAACTAAAGTCAGTTGATGTTTTCTTTAATGTAACCTAGTTTCTTTACATGTGACGCAGTAAGGAATCGCGTATCAACGTCCGATCCGGTTCACTTAACCCCAGTAGCGGGCGTTCCGGGTACTTGTACACCGGCCCTTTTTTGGTCACACGGTCTTGCCGGCCAAACTGATGCACATGCGCCACGCGCGCCACCCAGCCAAAGAACCCGACCTCGATCTGGTTGCCGGTCGCCTTCACCTTCAAGTGTTTTGCAGTGCGAATCTTGGCGAACATGGCCGCCTTTTGCCGCTTGATGCGCCCGTTCTTCCCCTTAAATTCCTTGCGCCGCTTGCGTGCCGGATAGGCCGCGCCATCCGGCCCCTGCTGGGCCTTGATGCGCTGCGCCTGGCTGCGGCGCAGGTCGATGGCCACCTTGTGATTGATGGCGCGGCGCTGGGCTGGCTGCAGCTTGGCCAGCAGCGCCCCGGCCCAGGCTTCCAGCGCGTGCAGGTCGTCGCTCATGGCGTTGCCTCGGGCGTGCGCCATTCGGCCAGCAGGGTGTCGCCGGCGTATAGCTTCCAGAACTCATCCGCGTAAGTCGGCATGTGCTGTATCTCGGCCAGGTGCTTGATGTCCAGGCGCCCGGCCTCGCCGGCCTTGACGGCTACGCGCTCGGTCAGGTCCAGTTTGATGGAAATATCGACCGTTTCGTGGTTGTTGAAGTCCACTTCAAAGGCGATGCCGTGCTTGCGGGTTTCTTCGTTGGCCATCAGGTCAAGCTGGTGGACTTTGAGCCAGGCGATCAGGGCCACCATGATGGCGTCGGCGTCGCCCGCGTAATCGGTCACGATCAGGTTGAGCTTGAAGCGGTATTCGAAGGAGAGGGAGGCGGTGGCCGACGCCACCACGTTGCCCTCGTCGGCGAAGACCAGCAGGCGGTCGGGGTCGCGCTGCAGATCGGGGATGGCGGCGGCCAGGTGCTGGCGCAGGCTATTCGGTTTGTACATGGTAGGTGTCTCGCACGGTGTTGTAGGCGTCGATGCAGGCATTTAGCTGGCGGGTGGCGTCGTCGCCGTCACCGGCAATGGCGTCAAGAGCTGCCGCAGTCGCTGGGTCAAGTTCGGCGCGCGTTTGGTGCTGATCGCTTGCGGCAGCGGCGGCATCTGCAGTTGCGGCGCACTGGCCGCTGGCGACGGGGATTGACAGGCGCACAGCACCGCTGCGCACGTCAGCATTGAAACGGTCGCGTTCAGTTTTCGCATGGGTTTGCTCCTGGGTGAGGTGGTCGGCGCGCTGCGCCAGGGCGACGTCGGCGGCGCGCTCTAGCGTGAGCACGCGGGCGGTGGACTGGGCCAGCGCGGTGGCGGCTGTTGTCTTGTTGGTGGCCGCCGCCCGCTGCAGCTCGGCGATGGCGGCATCCTTGCGCCAGCCCTGCGCCGTCCAGCCCGTCAGGGCGCCGCATAGCACGCAGGCGGCCATCGGGCGCCAGGTGGTCGTGCTCACATGGCCACCCGTTCCTTGATCCAGCCGAACAGAAAACGGCGCTGGGTCTTGTTAGCTTCGGTGATTTCCAGATAGCGCGTTGCCTGCAGACCGTTCAAGGCGCGCAGCAGCACGGTGGCGCCTTCCTGGCCGCGCCATTTCAGGAAGGATGCAAGCGCGCCCAGCGACTGCGTGCCCAGGCGGCCGTCGACGAACAGGGCGGGATAGCGCGCGCCCGTGTCATTGAAACCATTCAGCCAGCGCTGCAGGAACTCGGCCGCGCGGTGCGGCCCCATGTTCACGCCCGTGTCGATCACCTCGGCGCCGATGCCGGCATGCAGGGCCAGCACCTGGTCGAACTTGGGTTCCGTGATGTAGCGGGCCGTGTAGATGGTGCGCGCTATAGCCACGGGCAGGTCGCGCATCGGTCCGGTGTAGCCGTTGGCGCGCGCCACGGCCACGGTGATGCCGAAATTGGTTTCGCCGCCTTTGTCTTGCGGGTCGTTCACATAGCCGCCTTCGGCGCGCAGGATGGCGTCGATGGTGCGCGCGATCAGCGCATTGTCAGAGGTGGCCATCAGTGTTCCTTTGCGTCTTTGACCAGCTCGGCGATGTCCTTGTCGCTGCGGCGCTGGAACCACAGGGCCACGGCACGCGATACCCACCAGCCGGGGGCGCCCACGATCAGGTCGATGGCCGAGGCGTTGACCATGGCGCCGATGGCAGGGACCTGGGCGCATAGAAGCTGGTAGACGGTGCCGCCCAGCAGGCACGAGAACACGCCGGCGCAGGCCAGGCGGGCGACGAATTCGCCCTTGTTGAAGGTGCCGTCGGCATTCAAGGGCGGCAGCACGATGTACAGCATGGCCGCGCCGACCATGCCCAGCGCCGCCTTGAAGCCGTACAGTTTGACCAGGGTGGCGAAACCACCAAACGATTCTGCGGACATTGCTTGATTCTCCGGTGAGAGGGGTGAGAGGGGTGAGAGATTTTTCATGATGGATAAAGGGTAAATGCCAGGATCAGTCCCAAAGCTGCACAAGATCGGCTGCGGCCACCTGGCCCGTGCTGGGCGCCGGCTCGGGCAGGGTGACGACCAGGCCGGCAGGGAGCACGGCGCCGTGGCGCGCCAGCGCGGGATTCATTTCCAGGGTGTGCTCGACGTATCCCGCGCCGTCGCCAAGGTAGCGCCACACCAGGGCGTCTACCGTGTCGTGCTGTTGCGTGCGTACCTGCATCAGATCAATTCCACGGTCAGGTGCGTGCGCCCGACGATATCGGCGATGGCCCATTGCGCATTGCGCCGCTGTGCGCCGGGCGCCTCATCCAGCCATTCCATGCTTTTCTTGTCGCTGACGGACGTGGCCGTGCTGTCGTAGTCGCGGTAACGCTCGATTAGGTCCGCTTTCGCCGTGCTGTAGACAGCGCGCCGGTACTGCGCCAGCAGGCGGGATTCACGGTTGATGTGCGTGGCCGGCACATCCACGAGGGTGGCGATACCGGCAGCGGCCTGCTTGCCTTGCCAGTCGGCCAGCTCGCGGTTGACCTGCAGGATGGCATCGACCACGGCTTGTACCAGGCGCGCGTCGGTGACGGTGCCGTCCAGGCGCATGGCGTCGCGCATATCGGTAAGCAGGATGTCGGGAAACCAGCCGTCGTTCTCGATGATGCCAGGGGGCGGCGCTGGCGGTGCCGGGGCGGCGCCAGGCTGGGTTGACGGGGGCAGGGCCATGAAGGACATACGGGGCGCTTTCAAAAATGGGCGGTGGACGGGGTTCATCAGGTCAAATATCGTTGACGATGCGTGGCCAGAATCCCCCCGTGCCGCCGTGCTGCGGGGGATGCTCTTTACGTGGAACCGGCCGCGCGCTTGATGCGCCGCTCAAGCCGTTCCATATCTTTCTTGACGCCGCAGGACTCCGACAGGGCGCGGGCGCGTTTCAACTGGCCCATGGCCGTTTCCGCCTGTGCCACCAGCGCCGGGGCGATGTCGGTATCGTCGGCCTGATCCAGCACGGCGATCATGGCCAGGCCGATGGCCTTGTGCAGCTTGGCGCGCGCCTGGTCGGGCGCATCGCTGGCGGCCGTCAACTGTTCCACCTGGCCCAGCACCTGCGCGGCGTGCTGCGGATCGGCGGCCAGCTTGCCGTGCAAATAGCCTTCGGCGAACTCGTCCAGCATCAGGGTGGCGATGTCGCGGCTGTAGGTGTCGGGCAAGGTGAATTTGTGCTCCAGGGCGTAGGCGGCCATGACCAGGGCGCGCTCATACTCGCCCGTGTCGATGTGCCACACCAGCAAAGTGGCGAAGACGTCATCCTGCGCACCCTTGCCGCCGGCCAGCACGCCGTCGATCCACTGCGCATAGTCGGGCAGCAAGGTGGCCTTGACTTCGATCTTGCGTTCCACCGACTGGATGGATTTCAGGCGCCGGCGGTCGTCGGACAGCTTGTAGAGCATCATTTCGTAGGCCGTGCCGGTGGTCACGCCTTGCGGCGGCGCGGCGCCGGCCGTGCGCTCGGCCAGCATGCGCGCGCGGTGGCGCAGGGCGGGGGATTGGTTCGCCATTACTTGTCTTTCAGCTCAATGTTTTCCACCAGCGCGGCCAGGCCCAGGTCTTCGATGACGTAGGCGTCGTTGGACGACTCGTAGTTCTCGATGCGGTCGCGCTTGGGCACGTCCTCGACGCGGCGGCGGCGTGCGCCTTCCTGGAAGTAGATCGACAGATTGTCGAAACGCGTAATCAGGATGGCGTTGTCAGGGAAGAAGGGCACGCGCGCCGCCGGCAAGCCACCGATACGCTTCTGGCTGATGATGATGTCGGCCGCCAGGGTTTCCGTGGGCGCCTGCTTGGTGTTGACCAACGGGAAATACTTGTCGTTCAACAGCTTGCGCCCGACGATGGCCACCAGGTTGGTGTCTTCCTGATACCACGGGTCCAGCAGGTTGACGGCATCGGCGACGGCCGCGTCGAGGTTGGCATAGTCGGCGCCGTCCACGTCGCCGATGATGACCTTGCCCGGCATGCCTGCGGCGACCAGGCCCAGCACGCGTTCGGGCGCCTGCTCGCGCAGGTGCTGCAGCCAGCCCTTGTTTACGTCCTGCAGCAGCGGATTGGCGGCCAGGTCGGTGGTGGCCATGACTTTCACGCCATTGAAACCGATGACGATGCGGTCCAGCGCCTGGCGCGTCAGGATGGCATTGGCCACGCGCGATTGAAAGTCCTGGAACTTGGCCCAGGCGTCCAGCTTGGCATAGCTCAAATGCGTGTCGAAGTTGGTTTGCTCGCAGCGGTACTTCGTGCTGTCCATGGTGGACAGGTCGCGCGTTTCTCGTTCCTTGTCCTTGGTGTTGGTGCGGCTGGCAATCGGGCCGGACACGCCCAGGCCCAGTTTTTCGCCTTCCTGCTCGCCCACGCCGATGATGTTCACTTTCGACAGGAACTCGCTCGATTCCTGCATTTTGTTTTCCAGTTTTTGCTGCACGCTGGGCGTGACGCTGAAGGTCTTGGCCACGTTGTCCGTGTCGTTCAGTTGGCCCAGGCGGGTTTCATATTGGCCAAATACCTGGCGCGTTTGCTTTTTCATAAATCATTGCTCCGTTGTTGAATTGGGGTAGGTGGATGGCGCGGGCGCTTAAAACTCGGTCTGCACGGCGCCGTCGTTGCCGGTGGCGGCAGGGCGGCGCGGGCCGTTGCCGGGCGCTTCGTCCATCTGCGCCTTGAAGGTGGCCAGCTCTTCCTGCGTCGCTTTTTGCGCCTTTTCCGCCGCGTCGAGGCGCTTGAGGGTGTCGGCATAGTTGTCGTTGGCGGTGACGACGTGGCCGGCCAGCGCCTGCACGGCTTCGCTGATGTCGGCGAACTGCGCGGCGTCGGTACCGGATTTATTGGAGAAGCGCGACAGCAGGTTTTTCACGGCGTCGGCCAGCTTGATGCCCTGCGGCTCGTCAAATTCCAGCGTCACCTCGACGGCAGAGGTGAACAGGTTGGCGCTTTGCTGCTTGCGGCCGGCGGAAAATTTCAGTGCCTCGGTGCCAAGGCTGGCCGGGCTGTCGGTGACGCCCAGGCCGACCAGATAGGGCTGCGACGAGTCGGCAAAGTCGGGTTGGATTTCCAGGCTGGTGTACAGCTTTTGTTTCGCCTTGTTGATGGCCACCAGTTCGGGCGTGGGTTCGATCTGCGCGAACAGGGCCAGTTTCTTGCCGCTGTCGGTGTCTACTTCCTCGGCTTTCACCGCGATCACGTCGCCGTAAGCCTTGAACTGGCTGTCGGGCAGGATGCCGCGAATGTGCTCGAGCCAGATGCGCGCACCGTAGGTTTTCGGGTTGTAGGTGGCGGCGAGCTGCTCGATGGTGGCGCGGTCGATGTTGCGACCGTCCGTGGTGGCGCCTTCGGTGGCGACGCGGAAGAATTGGGATTTAGGCATGGTGGCGTGTCTCGGTTGATCGGATAACGCCATGGTCAACGTCTTGGCGCTACGATTCAATGCGGTGCGGGTTGCTATGGGCCATAGCGACTTTTGCCTTTCCCCGCTCCGCGCGCGCGCGGCCTACGCTGGCGGCATGCTGACAATCGAGAAAACAAGCGAACAAACCCCCGACGAAAAAATCGCCGAACTGGCCGTGCCCGAATCCGAGCCGCGCCGTGCCGCGCGCGCCCTGTACTGGAAGGGATGGCGCATTTCGTCCATCGCCCGTCACCTGGGGATCAAGCGCAGCACGATCAATAGCTGGAAGCTGCGCGACGAGTGGGACAAGGCGCAGGCCATCGAGCACGTTGAGGCATCGGCCGAGCTGCGTCTGGTGAAACTGATCGAAAAAGAGGTCAAGAGCGGCAGCGATTACAAGGAAATCGATTTACTCGCGCGCACCATCGTGCAGATGGCGCGCGTGCGGCGCTATGAGCAGCCGGGCGGCAATGAGGTTGATCTCAACCCCAAGCTGGCGAACCGCAATGCCGCACCAAAAAAGAAGCCGACACGCAACGACTTCAGCGAAGAACAGAAAATCCAGCTGCTCGACGCCTTCCAGGATTCGCTCTTCGACTATCAAAAGGTCTGGTATCGCAACGGCGACCAGCGCACGCGCGCCATCCTCAAGTCCCGCCAGATCGGCGCCACTTGGTACTTCGCCCGCGAGGCGCTGGCCGACGCGATGGGAACAGGCCGCAACCAGATTTTCCTGTCGGCGTCGAAGTCGCAGGCCCACGTCTTCAAGCAATACATCGTGCAATTCGCGCGCGAGGCGGCCGGCATCGAGCTGACGGGCGACCCCATCGTGCTGCCGAACGGCGCGCACCTGTATTTCCTGGGCACCAATGCGCGTACGGCGCAGGGCTACCACGGCAATTTCTACTTCGATGAATTCTTCTGGACGCAGAATTTCCAGGAACTCAACAAGGTGGCCTCGGGTATGGCCATCCACAAGAAATGGCGCAAGACCTACTTTTCAACACCATCCTCGACCACACACCAAGCCTATCCATTCTGGACGGGCGAGCTGTTCAACAAGCGCCGCGCCAAGGCCGACCAGGTGAATATCGACGTGAGCCATGGCCGCCTCTCGTCGGGATTCACGGGCGATGACAAAATCTGGCGCCAGATCGTCACCATCCTCGACGCCGAGCGCGGCGGCTGCAACCTGTTCGACATTGACGAGCTGCGCAACTTCGAATACAGCCCGGACCAGTTCGACAACCTGCTGATGTGCAACTTTATCGACGACTCGGCCAGTGTCTTCCCCTTGGCCGAGCTGCAGCGCTGCATGGTCGATTCCTGGGTGGAGTGGGATGACTACAAGCCCTTGCTGGGCCTGCGCCCGTTCGGCAACCGGCCCGTGTGGATCGGCTACGACCCGGCCTTGAACGGCGACAGCGCCGGCTGCGTCGTGCTGGCGCCGCCGATGACGGCAGGCGGCAAGTTCCGCATCCTGGAGCGCCACCAGTGGCGCGGGCAGAGTTTCGAAGATCACGCCGACGCCATCCGCCAGATGACCCAGCGCTACAACGTCGAATACATCGGCATCGACACGACCGGCATGGGCATCGGCGTGCTGCCCATCGTGCGCGGCTTCTTCCCCGCCGTGACGGCCCTGAACTATTCGCCCGAAGTCAAAACGCGCATGGTCTTGAAGGCGAAAAACATCATCAGCAAGGGCCGGCTGGAGTTTGACGCCGGCTGGATCGACATCGCGCAGTCCTTCATGGCGATCCGCAAGACCCTCACGCCCAGCGGGCGGCACGTCACCTATGTGGCCGGGCGCAGCGACGAGACAGGCCATGCCGACCTGGCATGGGCCTGCATGCACGCGCTCGACCACGAACCCTTCGAAGGTAGTACCGACAACAACCAATCCATCATGGAGATTTACTCTTGAGCAAACGACATCAGCGCGCCCGCGCGCCTTCCGCGCCCGGCGCCAACACGAACGCAGCCACGCCAGCGGCGCCGGACGCCGCCGGCATCCAGGCGTTTTCCTTCGGCGACCCGACGCCCGTGCTCGAGCACGCCGACATTCTCGATTGCTTCGAATGTTGGAAGAATGGCCAATGGTATGAGCCGCCCATTAACCTGGCCGGCCTGGCCAAGTCATTCAATGCCGGCGTGCATCACTCAAGCGCCATTCACTTCAAGGCCAACGTGCTGGCGTCCACCCTGGTGCCCAGCAAGTATTTGTCGCGCGATGCATTTAAACGCCTGGCGCTCGACTTCCTCACCTTCGGCAACTGCTACCTGGAAGACAGGCCCAGCCGCAGCGGGCGTCCGTTGAGCTATGCGCATGCGCTGGCCAAGTACATGCGGCGTGGCGTCGACTGGGACACGTATTTTTTTGTCACCAATCACGGTACGGCGCACCAGTTCGATAAGGGCCGCGTGTTTCACTTGATGGAACCGGACGTGAACCAGGAGCTGTATGGCGTGCCGCAGTACTTGAGCGCGCTGCAGTCGGCCTGGCTCAATGAGGCGGCTACTTTGTTCCGCCGCAAGTATTACAAGAACGGCTCGCATGCCGGCTTCGTGTTCTACATGACGGACGCCGCCGCCAACACCCAGGACGTGGACAACCTGCGCCAGGCCATGCGCGACAGCAAGGGGCCGGGCAACTTCCGCAACCTGTTTATGTACGCGCCGAACGGCAAGAAGGACGGTATCCAGATCCTGCCGGTGTCGGACGTGGCCGCCAAGGACGAGTTTTTCAACATCAAGAGCGTCACGCGCGACGATCAACTGGCCGCGCACCGCGTGCCGCCCCAGCTCATGGGCATCCTGCCGAACAATGCCGGCGGCTTCGGCGCCGTCGAGCCGGCCGCGCGCGTGTTCGCGCGCAATGAGCTGGTGCCCCTGCAGGCGCAGTTCGAAGCGATCAACGAGTGGGCCGGGGTAGAAGTGGTGCGCTTCGCCCCGTATGACCTGGCCACGGGCGGGGAGGGCGCGCAATGAGCGATCACGTCGACAACACCGACAAGATCATCTTTGCCGAGGTGGCGCGCGGCCTGGCTGCCGTGCGCCGCCGGCCCGCCCTGGTGGCGCATGGCTGCTGCCACTACTGCGACGAGTCGCTGGCGCCCGCGCTGCTGTTCTGCGGCGTGGACTGCCGCGACGACTATGACAAGGAGCAAGCGGCCAAGGCGCGCGCCGGCCGCACAGGATTAATCACATGTCAGTGAGTGATCTGGGAAGTGGCTCAACTTGAATTTTTTCAATTCTTGTGTAACGGACTCTACAAGACGTTGAGGTTCTAATAACTTCTTGATTTCACGCTCCCAGCCTGTAGCTCCCCCTACGTGTTGGGTTACACCTTCCGGCCATCCCTGCAAGATGAGTTTGTAATAAGCAATACGTTCGGCGACCCTTGCCTCCTTTTTGCACCAAGCCAGCAACAAGACATTGTCGGTCATGGCTTGTATCGGGAAGTTATGCGCACTTGCTACAGCATCTTGATACAGGGTGTCCAGCGTGGAGCAGGTAAGTGTGTTGAGAAATGCAGTAGGGCATTGCAATCCAAACCGTTCAACTAGTTCATCGAACTTGGTTGAGTGGCGCAAGGGACTTATTGACTCATCTACGCCTTTACCATTCAGTAAAGGACTCGGTGTGGCCAGCGAAACCACAGGAAACGGCGTCATCAGTGAGTGCGTGTGGAACACGGGAACATAGTGTTCCTCGCCATACACGGGTTGTAGATAAATGCCAGTCAGTAGAGGGCCGTTACGCTTCAATAAGTGAAGTGGCTTATATATTTCATACGCACCAATCGCTTCTTTCCAGTCTTGAGTAATCGCCTTCTTTTCTGTCGCCGTCATCTTTTTCATAAGGTGTCTCAGGGTATATCGCTGTCTGCAAGGAGGAGTTGTCGAGAGGTTATCATTATTGGCCTCCGATTGTACGCTGGCCCGTCACTCCGCTACCCGTTCCTTCCGCACCAGGATGACCGCCACGCCGCTATAGTCGGCAGGGCGTGGCCCCGCACACTTCCTCCACGCCGGAGTTCTCCTCCCACCGTGCAAGCCGCCCACGAGGCGTTTTTTTCATGTCCCGACGATTGGTGTTGCTTTGGATGTAAGAAAAAAGCCCATTTCGGCCCGGCGCGCGCAGTTGTCCCCGCTCCACACCTGCCCGCTATATAGGGGTCTTTTGACTCAAATTTGCGCCATGGCCGAAGGCGCATGAGGACTGGCGCGGCTGGGCGAAAAGGGCGCGTCAAATTTGACGCGTTCTGACGCATTCTTAAGGATTTTTTTTAAAGAGTGGTAGCCATAGTAACTTTTGTCTCTTCTGGGCTAGATTGGAGCCCAGAAGATGTTTTTCTAACTTTTTTGAGGGCAGTAGCCCTGCTGAGAGAATTTTAAAATTCTGGCAAATCGGTAATCTTGAACTGGGCGTCATTCTTAGCGATACGTAAAGAAATTTCTATTGCTGCACCTTCTGTTATTACACCTTTGCCATTCTTGACGCCTTCCTTACCAGATACAACTTCATCTCCGTCGATCAGTAAACCCGCAACTTGTGCTAGAGATTTCTTGCCGAGGGGAAACCAGACCCGTTTTCCTTCATCGTCGTGCCACTTCCACTCCCAGACTTTGAACTCTGAGGCGCGGTCATCTTCCGAGTTGTTTCGATTTGCTCCCGTAATACAATATTTCGTCATATAAACTCACTGTTGTCAGTTGGATACGCCACTCGTATCCCGTTCATCAACATTGAGGCAGAACATGGGATTTCAACGGTACTTTTAGGAAAGATTTTTTTGCAATTTTCTGCTGTAGGTATTTTTGTAGGTATGAAGTTTTTTGATGCCTTAGGAGTGGCAGGAGCGCTTATTTTTTGTATTACTGCCTGGCGGAAGCGAGCAGGGCGCCTACCGGCCCAGCCCGCCCCGAATCGCTCGCCTGCTGCCGCTGCGCGGCAGCTCCGCGCGCCGTGGGCGCGCTTAGTGGCTCTAATTAGGGTTTCGAATGAGCTGGCTTTTGCAGCGCACAACGCATGAGCCTGTGTCTGAATGGTAGAACTGGCCCTCGCATCCCCCTCGCCTCCCCAGAACGCGTCGCCGAGAACTTCATATTCACAAGAAAATCGGCCGCAACTGCGTTGGACATTACGAAAGCCTACGATGAGGAAATTAGTACTGAAGATCTTGCCTTGCTATTGAGCGAATGTGACTACATGCCTTCTGTGCACGTGGTGGACATGCAGTCCCGACCAGCGCCATTGGCGCCGGGAGCAGCCCTGTAGCCGATCTCTCCAGCGGGCTATTGACTGATGCGTTGGCGCGAGATATTCAAGCTTTGATCCTGCGGATGGAATAAGAATTCGCGACAGCGATGGCGTGTTAGGCGTTTGTGCGGTGTAATGGCATGGGATAATACTTAGATATAAAAAATTAGGCCTCAGAAATTTCACTCAATATTAAGCGCTTAAGACCCAGAATTGGCCTGACACCTCTATAGCCCAAATCGTGAGCAAGGTTGCGAACCTTTTCCATGGCTATGACACGTATTTGCTGATAGATTGGAGGAAGCAAATTTTTCATGTCATCGCCTTTACTTATTTTGCAGTCGATAATTTTGAAGTTTCCTTCTATTTCTAGTTCTATATGAAAAGATTTTTCCTTGTTCTCATCGGATTCTTCATCGGATTTGTACCCATTGAGCTCTATGAAGTAACGTAATTTTCCGTTGGTAGGCTCGCCTTCGTCTGGAATTGAAATTTCGCCTGTTTTTTCATTAATTACAAACATCCCCTTTTTCGCTAATTCGGGACTTATGTGTTGCTCAGCAATAATTTTAACTATGCGGTAATCAACAAGTAAGAATTCACCTACTTGAGATTCATTCTGTGTAGATGTCTCTAGTGAGGGAGACTTTTTACTGATTGTTTTTTTTGTGGCCATAGCGCGGTTGTATCCTCGTTATACGTATTTTGCTCTTGGTGATAGTGATGGTGGTTCTCTTTAACCTCTAAAACCATATTCCGTTTAGTAAGGGTTGCAACAATGGATTCACGAACAAACTCATTTAAAGACTGGTTATTTTCTGAAGCTACTTTGCATGCATCACGATGTAACTCCGAACCAATTCTTACATTAAAAGTTCCACTGTAAGGTTTGTTGGCTCCTTTGCCAGTTTTTTTGCAATACTCTAAATATCGATCTACTGCATTGATGAATGATTCTCTTAGTTGTATTGGATTTTCACCTTCATAGGTAATTAAATCGTCAATAAATAATATTTTTCCATGTAAGCAATTATCTTCGTAACTAATTTCGCTACTGCCGGAATAATTTTTATGGATCAGATTATTTAATTTTTTGCTCATAATGAAATCATTCTTCCCCTTTAACTGTTTCAATTGCCGCTTTTGCGGCATCGATTTGGTATCGCTTCAAAACCCCGGAAGGATGTGTTTTTGATACCCCGAAGCGAAATCCTGAAGAGTGCTCAAAAGTATAATGCGACCCTCCATCGCAGTGCTCGCTAAAGCCCCACTGGCGGAGTAGGGTCACTAGGTCCGACCAAGCAAAGTCGGTCGGTGCCGGATTTTTGCATAGTTTTTGGAGTAGTTTTTCTTTTTTAGTCACGGGATTGTGGATTAGAGTTCAGTGTACCGCAACTAAAAAATAGTTGCAGGGCATTTGTGCAAACACATGACCTACATCAGTGTCATGTTCGTTGGTTGCTAATAATGCATTTGCTTCAGTATGTCATTGTAACGAATTTTACTGAATTGGCAAAAAACCTATTGATGGCATTGGGCGTCCCACTTTGCGTGGCACGACAAAAGTGCTTCTTTGGAGGTAAGTCGATCTGTTCCCGTACTGATGATGCTGAGTGCGCGTAGAGAGCAGATCTCCGGTTCATGGCTTGAGGGGCGCGCATAGAAAAAAGGCTGTCATTTTGTTGTCATTCCTAGGCTAAAACAGCCCAAAAACAACCCAAATAATGACAGCCTTCTTTTTTCTAACTACTTGATTCTAAAGAATTCAGTGGTGGAGACGGCGGGAATCGAACCCGCGTCCGCAAGCACTCTACAGACAGTTCTACATACTTAGCACTATCATTTAATTTAACTCAGCCAGCACGGATGTGCACGTTATGGGCAAGCGAGTTACCTATTATTTAGTCGGACGCTAAGTAACCCAGCATACGACGAGTCCCTGTAAATGACTCTAGAGCTTTTGACGGCCCACCCCAGGGACGAGGTGTTCTAGAGCTAACAGCGATTAAGCTGCCAGTGCGTACGAGTTATCGTTTGCAGTTAAGTTTTTTCAGGTTGTATTTACGAGGTAGCCCGCCCTCGGTATGCCCTGCGCTGCTTTGCAACCCACGTCGAAACCAGGTCGTCCCCACAGAACCTTCATTGTAGCGCAATCTGCCCACTCTTGCATGCTGCATTCGCGCCATTGACGTAAGGCGTCTGACCCGTCGGGTCAGACGCCAGCTTTCTGCTGCGAAAAGGGATGTGCCTCAAGCCGCCAGCTGCCGCTCCTGCGCTGCCTTCACCACGGCGCTGACCAGTTCAAGCAACGCTTGCGGCGTCTCCAGCAAATGGTCGGCGTTCCAGTGCTGCGGTTCGATGGGGCCGCAGTAGCCCCAGGCGCAGGCGACCGTGCGCATGCCGGCGGCGCGGCCGGCCTGGATGTCGCGCAGGTCGTCGCCCACGTACCAGCAGTCTTCCGGCGCCAGGTCCAGGCGGCGCGCCGCTTCCAGCAGCGGGGCGGGGTGCGGCTTCGGGTGCGCCATGGTGTCGCCCGAGATCACGCAGCCGGCGGCGCCCAGGCCGATCTGGCCGACCAGCGGGTCGGTGAAGCGGGCGGCCTTGTTGGTGACCACGCCCCAGGCCAGGCCCAGGGCTTGCAGGCCTTCCAGCATGGCGGGGATGCCGTCGAATAAACGGCTTTCCACGGCCAGGGCCGCTTCGTAATTGTTCAGGAAACCGTCTTTCAGGGCTTCGTAGCCGCTTTCGCCTGGGCCGATGCCATATGACGCGCCTATCATGCCGCGCGCGCCGGCCGAGGCCGTGGGGCGCAGGATGTCATACGGGGTCGGTGCCAGGCCGGCGCGTGCGCGCAGCAGGTTGATGGCCGCCGCCAGGTCGGGCGCGGTGTCGGCCAGGGTGCCGTCGAGGTCGAACAGGATGGCGCGCGGGGCTGGCAGAGGGTCAGTGATCATGGCGGGCAAAGTGTGTCAAGTAGGAATGAAAAATGGCGGCCGCAGCCGCCTTGTAATGTGCGTGATGGTTACAGCGGCCGGGTGCAGGCCACCAGATAATTGACGCTGGTATCGCTATTAAGTGAGTAAATCTTGGTCAGCGGATTGTAGCCCATGCCGCGCATGCTGTTGACGTCCAGGCCGGCGCTGCGCAGGTATTGCGACAGTTCGGCCGGGGTGATGAATTTGTCATAGTCGTGCGTGCCTTTCGGCAGCAGGCGCAGCAGGTATTCGGCGCCCAGGATGGCGAACAGATACGCTTTCGGGTTGCGGTTCAGGGTCGACAGGAACACGTGGCCGCCCGGTTTCACCAGGGTGGCGCAAGCCTTGACGATGGCGGCAGGGTCCGGCACGTGCTCGAGCATTTCCATGCAGGTCACGACGTCGTACTGGCCCGGCTCTTCCTCGGCCATGGTTTCGGCGGCGATCAGCTTGTAGCGTACCTTGGCACCCGATTCCAGGCTGTGCAGGTCGGCAACTTTTAGCGCCTTCTCGGACAGGTCGATGCCCGTTACGTCGGCACCCCTGCGGGCCATCGATTCGGCCAGGATGCCGCCGCCGCAGCCGATGTCGATCACGCGCTTGCCGGCCAGCGGCACTTTCGCGTTGATCCATTCCAGGCGCAGGGGGTTAATTTCGTGCAGGGGACGAAACTCGGAAGTGGGGTCCCACCAGCGGTGGGCCAGCTCACTGAATTTTTGGATTTCGAGAGGGTCGGCGTTCATAGGTCGAATAATAGCGGCAATTTTACAATTGGGCAGCCACGGACGAAAAAAAACCCCGCCGTGGCGGGGTTTTTCATGCTGTTCTTGACTTGCGCGATGACTTGCGGCAAGTCCAGGAGTTCAGCTATTACTTGTTGCGGGTACCAACAACTTCGATTTCCACGCGACGGTTTTTCGCACGGCCTTCGGCAGTTTTGTTATCAGCAACAGGTTGTTTCTCGCCTTTGCCTTCGGTGTACACGCGGTTGCTTTCAACGCCTTTGGTGACCAGGTAGGCTTTGACAGCATCAGCACGACGTACCGACAGTTTTTGGTTGTAAGCATCGGTGCCGACGGAGTCGGTGTGACCCACAGCGATGATGACTTCCAGGTTGATGCCGCCCAGTTGTGCGGACAGCTCGTCCAGCTTGGCTTTGCCTTCTGGCTTCAGCGTAGCTTTGTCGAAATCGAAGAATGCATCAGCAGCGAAGCTGACTTTTTCCGAGGTAGGAGCAACAACAACTGGTACTGGTACGACAACGACTGGTGCCGGTGCTGGTACGACTGGTGCTGGAGGAGCCACGCATTTGCCGTCTTGCAGGGTTTCTGGCTCTACGCACAGTGGCACGTCGCAACCTGGCACTGCGTCAGCAGGTGTCCAGTAGCCGGTACGCCAGCACAGGCCGAATGGGTCACGCACGATTACGCCGCGGGCATCTTGCACGTAAGCGCTTTTTGGGCTTGGTGCTTTGATGTCAGTGGTAACTGGCGCGAATGGTGGGGAGGTTGGGGTTTGGGCCGAAGCCGAGCCAGCAATCACTGCGGATGCAGCGAAAAACAGCGTTACAAATTTATTCATTCTTTTTTCCTTTCGGGGGGTGATATCCGCAGAACAACACTGCGCTACTGGTGCTACGTGCCAAGATTTTATCATGTAGACCATATGCGCTCGTTTCAGATTGCGAAACTAGCAATTAACTTCCCAGTCATTTTGCCACACGCATCAGGGGCGCACGACCGTGGTTAAATCAAAGCTTGCCCGATTTTAGACCGTGCGTTGTTTTTGCGCAACGAAAATGCCCATTTGTAACGCGTCTGTAACAATTGATCGCTTTTTTTGCCTCTTTTAAGGGCAGGTGTCTTGAACTGATATTGCCATTGTGCATTATCGACAGGTCAACTTGCACGGCTCCGGTGCAAACTGCCAATCTTGTTGGTATGGCCAATTTGTACAGGTAGCAGGGCGCGCATGCTAAAATCGTGCGCTTGACTGTTAAGAGTGTCGGGCAAATGCCCACGGCGGCACTGCATGGCCAGCACGTACCACTGCGGTACCCGTACTGGCCGCGCCGCCAGCCCGCCGATTTGTTCTGGCACTCTGCGACATGGAAGCCGGGCCGCGCCAGCAGCGCGCGGTGCGGCGTCCACGACGACAGCCACCCAGGATATGCAGTATTGCGTCATACATTGCGTAACAGATAAGTTAACCACAGCCTGAGATCAGTCGAACCGCCAATGGATCAATTCGCAAAAGAAACAATTCCTATTTCCCTCGAAGAAGAGATGCGCAAGAGCTACCTCGATTACGCCATGAGCGTGATCGTCGGTCGCGCCTTGCCCGATGCGCGCGATGGCTTGAAGCCAGTGCACCGCCGCGTCTTGTTCGCGATGCATGAAATGAATAACGTGTGGAACCGCCCTTACGTCAAGTGCGCCCGCGTGGTCGGCGAAACCATGGGTAAATACCATCCCCACGGCGATGCCTCGATCTACGACACACTGGTGCGCATGGCGCAAGATTTCTCGCTGCGCTACATGCTCGTCGATGGCCAGGGCAACTTCGGTTCTGTCGACGGCGATGGCGCCGCGGCGATGCGTTACACCGAGTGTCGCCTGGACAAGATTGCCGGCGAGCTGCTGGCCGATATCGACAAGGACACCGTCGACTTCCAGCCCAACTATGATGGCAAGGAAAAGGAACCGACGGTCTTGCCGACGCGTATCCCGAACCTGCTGATCAATGGCTCGTCCGGTATCGCCGTCGGCATGGCGACGAACATTCCGCCACACAACATCACCGAAGTCATCGACGGCGCGCTGCACGTGCTGCGCAACCCGGAATGCACGATCGATGAATTGATCGAGATCATTCCTGCGCCCGATTTCCCGACGGCCGGTATCATCTACGGCGTATCCGGCGTGCGCGACGGCTACCGCACGGGCCGTGGCCGCGTCGTCATGCGCGCCAAGACCCACTTCGAAGAATACGGCAAGGATGGCGGCCGCATCGCCATCATCGTCGACGAGCTGCCATTCCAGGTCAACAAGAAATCCTTGCTGGAACGCATCGCTGAAAACGTGCGCGACAAGAAGCTCGACGGCATTTCCGACATCCGCGACGAATCCGATAAATCGGGCATGCGCGTGGTGATCGAGCTGAAACGGGGCGAAGTGCCGGAAGTGGTGCTGAACAACCTGTACAAGCAGACCCAGTTGCAAGACACCTTCGGCATGAACATGGTGGCCCTGGTTGATGGCCAGCCGAAGCTGCTGAACCTCAAGCAGATGCTGCAATGCTTCCTGTCGCACCGCCGCGAAGTGGTGACGCGCCGCACCGTGTTCGAACTGCGCAAGGCGCGCGAACGGGGCCACGTGCTCGAAGGCCTGGCTGTCGCGCTGGCCAACATCGATGACTTCATCGCCATCATCAAGGCTGCGCCGACGCCGCCGATCGCCAAGGTCGAGCTGATGGCCAAGGCATGGGATTCGTCCGTCGTGCGCGAAATGCTGGCCCGCACGGGTGACGGCACGACGCCAGGCGGCATCGATGCCTACCGTCCGGAAAACCTGCCGAAGCACTATGGCATGCAAATGGATGGCCTGTACAAGCTGTCGGACGACCAGGCACAGGAAATTCTGCAGATGCGCCTGCAGCGCCTGACCGGTCTGGAGCAGGACAAGATCGTCAACGAGTACAAGGACGTGATGGAACATATCGCCGACTTGCTCGACATCCTGGCCAAGCCGGAACGCGTCACCATCATCATCACCGATGAAATGACGGCGGCGAAGAACGAATACGGCGCTGGCAACAAGGACGTGCGCCGCTCGCAGATCGAGTTGAACGCGACCGACCTGGAAACGGAAGATCTGATCACGCCGCAGGACATGGTCGTGACCCTGTCGCACACCGGCTACATGAAGGCGCAGCCGATCACCGAATACCGCGCGCAAAAACGCGGTGGCCGTGGCAAGCAGGCGATGGCGACGAAAGAGGAAGACTGGATCGACCAGCTGTTCATCGCCAACACGCACGACTACATCCTGTGCTTCTCGGATCGTGGCCGCATGTACTGGCTGAAGGTGTGGGAAGTGCCGCAAGGCTCGCGCAATTCGCGCGGCAAGCCGATCGTCAACATGTTCCCGCTGCAGGACAACGAAAAGATCACCGTGATCCTGCCGCTGTCGGGCGAGAACCGCACGTTCCCGGAAGACCATTACGTGTTCATGTCGACCAGCCTCGGTACCGTCAAGAAGACGCCGCTGAAGGACTTCAGCAATCCACGCAAGGCCGGCATCATCGCGGTCGACCTGGACGACGGCGACTTCCTGATCGGCGCGGCGCTGACCGACGGCCAGCACGATGTGATGCTGTTCTCCGATTCGGGCAAGGCGGTGCGCTTCGACGAAAACGACGTGCGTCCGATGGGCCGCACGGCGCGCGGCGTGCGCGGCATGAACCTGGAAGAAGGCCAGCACGTGATCGCCCTGCTGGTGGCCGAGAACGAGCAGCAGTCGGTGCTGACGGCAACCGAAAACGGTTACGGCAAGCGTACACCGATCACCGAGTACACGCGCCATGGCCGTGGCACGAAAGGCATGATCGCCATCCAGACCAGCGAGCGCAACGGTAGAGTGGTTGCCGCGACCCTGGTCGATACCAGCGATGAAATCATGTTGATCACCACCGGTGGCGTATTGATCCGCACCCGCGTGTCGGAAATCCGCGAGATGGGCCGCGCGACGCAGGGCGTGACCCTGATCGCCGTGGAAGACGGCACCAAGCTGTCCGGCCTGCAGCGCGTGGTGGAAACGGATATCGACGAAGTCGAGCTGACGACGGAGGCGGGCACGGATGCCGCAGCCGCGCCGGCAGCGGCTGAACCGGCCGATCCGGCAGATCCGGCCCAGCCGGAGTAAGATGATTGGGGCTCTTTCGGGAGCCCCAATTGCTATTGGCGCGCCAGTTGCGGCGCCAGCCTGCATACCCCAGATAGTTCCCCGCTTTTATAGAGTCCTGCATGCCATGAGAAAAATCGTCGCCACCTTCTTCGCCGCGTTTTCGCTGGCTTTTCTTGCGACCCTGCCGGCCCTGGCCCAGAGTGCGCAAGCCACGCCCGCGCGCCAGGCGGCGCCCAGCCCCGCCATGAAAGTGGCCGTGCGGCGCATGCTCGATGCGATGCAATTTCCGCAACTGACGCGCAACATCTTCGACCAGATGCTGCAATCGGTGCCCGCCATGATCCGCCAGTCGGCGCAGCAGCAAATCAGCGGTAACCCGAACCTGGACGAGCAGCGCAAGGCGCGCGCGCTGGCCAGCGCCGAGGAAGAAATTCCCCTGGCCATCGGCACCCTGACGCAGGTGCTGGCCGACCCGACCCTGATCGACGAGCTGGCGGCCGAAATGGTGCCCCTGTACGCGCGCTTTTACACGGTGCCCGAAGTCGAGCAGCTGACGGCCTTCTACAAGACGCCGCTGGGCCGCAAGATGCTGGCCACCATGCCGCAACTGTCAGCCGAATCGATGGCCATCAGCCAGCGCGTGCTGATCCCGCGCGTGAATGCGGTGCTTGACCAGGTCATGCGGGCGGCCACGCAGTCGCCCCAATAAGATTCCCATTTTGCCAAGGACCGTATCGTGACCCATATCTACAATTTTTCAGCCGGCCCTGCCGTCCTGCCCAAGGAAGTGCTGGCGCAAGCGGCCTTTGAAATGCAGGACTGGCATGGCAGTGGCATGTCGGTGATGGAAATGAGCCACCGTGGTCCCGAATTCATTTCCATCTACAAGCAGGCGGTAGCCGACCTGCGCGAACTGCTGGCCGTGCCCGACAACTACAAGATCCTGTTCCTGCAGGGCGGTGGTTTGGGCGAGAACGCCATCATTCCGATGAACCTGGTGGGCCTGGCCGCGCAGCAGCCGGCCACCGTGGACTTCGTGCACACAGGCTCGTGGTCCGGCAAGTCGATCCAGGAAGCGGCCAAGTACGCCAACGTCAACGTGGCCGCGTCGTCGAAGGCTGCCCGTTTCACGGGCGTGCCGCCGGTCTCCGAGTGGAAGCTGACGCCAGGCGCCGCCTACCTGCACATCTGCACCAATGAAACCATCGACGGCGTCGAATTCCAGCAGGCGCCGGACGTGCCGGCGGGGACCACCATCGTGGCCGACATGTCGTCGCACATTCTGTCGCGCGTGATCGACGTGTCGCAATATGGCGTCATCTTCGGCGGCGCGCAGAAAAATATCGGCCCGGCCGGCCTGACCCTGGTCATCGTGCGCGAAGACTTGCTGGGCAAGGCGCTGCCGATCTGCCCATCGGCCTTCGACTGGACCATCGTGGCCGAACATGAGTCGATGTACAACACGCCGCCCACCTACGGCATCTATATCGCCGGCCTGGTTTTCCAGTGGCTCAAACGCCAGGGTGGCGTGGCAGCCATGGAACAGCGTAATATTGAGAAAGCGGCGCTGCTGTACGCGGCGCTCGATGCGGACGACTTTTACCAGAACCGGGTCGACCCCGCATACCGCTCGCGCATGACCATCCCGTTCTATCTGCGCGATGAAAGCTTGAACGACGCATTCCTGGCCGGCGCCAAGCAGCGCGGCCTGCTGCAATTGAAGGGCCACAAGTCCGTCGGCGGCATGCGTGCATCGATCTATAACGCGATGCCGATCGAGGGCGTGCAAGCCTTGGTGAATTATCTGAACGAGTTTGCCGGACGCTAGAATGCCTGCCAAAAAGTCCAGGGCGTTGTTGCATTGCCTTGTCGTACATTCGTACTGCCAGCGGCAACGCGCCTAGCCCTGATCATTTTGTCCGGCATTCTCATGAATAAGCGCGCCGGCCCGCCGCCGGCGCAGGCCGCGCGGCCATGATTGAAGTACAGCTGACGAAACAAACCAACCATGACCGATAAATTGAAACCGCTGCGCGAACAGATCGATGCGATCGACGCGCAAATCCTCGAACTGCTGAACCGCCGCGCGCAAATCGCCCAGCAAGTGGGCCACGTGAAAGCGGAAACCCAGGCGCCCGTGTTCCGCCCCGAGCGCGAAGCGCAGGTGCTGCGCGGCGTGGCCGAACGCAATCCAGGTCCCATGGGCGACCGCGAAGTGCAGACCATCTTCCGCGAAATCATGTCGTCCTGCCGCTCGCTGGAAAAGCGTGTCACCGTGGCCTACCTTGGCCCGGCCGGCACCTTCAGCGAACAGGCCGTGTATCAGCAGTTCGGCAGCGCCGTCGAAGGCTTGCCGTGCGCCTCCATCGATGAAGTGTTCCGTTCCGCCGAGGCGGGAACGGCGGACTTCGGCGTGGTGCCGATCGAGAATTCCTCGGAAGGCGCCGTCAACCGCACCCTCGACATGATGCTCCAGACTAGCCTCATCATCAGTGGCGAGGTGGCGATCGCCGTGCACCACAGCCTGATGACGAAGAGCGGCAACATGGATGGCGTCACCGCCATCTGCGCCCATTCGCAGGCGCTGGCGCAGTGCCAGGTGTGGCTGAACCAGAACTACCCGCACATCGCGCGCCATGCCGTCGCATCGAACGCCGAAGCTGCCCGCATGGCAGGCGAAGATGGCACGGTGGCCGCGATTGCCAGCGAACTGGCAGGCGCGCAGTACAAGCTGGGCGTGGTCAAGGGCCATATCCAGGACGACCCGCACAACCGCACGCGCTTTGCCGTCGTGGGCACCTTGCAGACGGCGCCGTCGGGCAAGGACCAGACGTCGCTGGTGCTGGCCGTGCCGAACAAGGCGGGCGCCGTGTACCAGTTGCTGGCGCCCCTGGCCAAGCACGGCGTGTCGATGACGCGCTTCGAGTCGCGCCCGGCGCGCATGGGCAGCTGGGAGTATTATTTCTATGTCGACGTGGAAGGCCACGTGCACGACGCTGCCGTCGCCCAGGCGCTGGCCGAGCTGCAGAGCAACGCGGCGTTTTTCAAGGTGCTGGGGTCGTATCCGGTCAGTTTGTGACGCCGACGGTGGTGTCGGATTACGGCTGCCGCCTAATCCGACCTACAATAAGCCGTAGCTTGGGTTAGCGCAGCGTAACCCAACAAAAACCACCAGCCTAATCATTCACCAACTTTTAAAGAACACCATGTCTAAAAATATCGGTCCAGAATACGTCCGCGCCATCGCCCCTTACCAGAGCGGCAAACCGATCGCGGAAGTCGCGCGGGAATTCGGCCTCGACGAGGCAGCCATCGTCAAGCTGGCGTCGAATGAAAATCCGTACGGCATGCCGGAATCGGCCAAGCAGGCGATGATCGCCGCCATCGATGACCTGGGCCGCTACCCGGACGCCAACGGCTTCGACTTGAAGGCAGTGCTGTCGAAACGCTATGACGTGCCGGCCGACTGGATCACCCTGGGCAATGGCAGCAACGACATCCTGGAAATCGCCGCGCACGCGTTTGTGCAGCATGGCGAATCCGTCGTGTACTCGCAGTATTCGTTCGCCGTGTACGCGCTGGCCACGCAAGGACTGGGCGCGCGCCACCTCGTCGTGCCGGCGCAAGCCTATGGTCATGATCTGGACGCCATGGCGGCGGCGATTGCCGACGACACGCGTTTGATTTTCATCGCCAACCCGAACAACCCGACCGGCACCTTCCTGACGGCGGCGCAGCTGGAAGCCTTCCTCAAGAAAGTACCGGCGCATGTCGTCGTCGTGCTGGACGAGGCCTACAACGAATTCCTGTCGGCCGACGACCAGTATGAGTCGACGGCGTGGGTGCGCCAGTATCCGAACCTGGTGGTCTCGCGCACGCTGTCGAAGGCGTATGGCCTGGCCGGCCTGCGCATCGGCTTCGCCATCGCCCAGCCGGTGTTGACGGACCTGATGAACCGCATCCGCCAGCCATTCAACGTCAACTCGCTGGCGCAAGCGGCCGCGATTGCCGCCCTGAACGACAAGGCATTCCTCGAGCAAAGCGCGCGCAACAACGCGGCCGGCTACCAGCAGTTCACCGAGGCATTTACGCAACTGGGCCTGGAATATGTGCCGTCGCACGGCAATTTCGTGCTGGTCAAGGTGGGCGACGATGATGAAGCGGGCGCACGCGTCAACCTGGCGCTGCTCAAGCAGGGCGTGATCGTGCGTCCCGTGGGCAGCTATGGCTTGCCGCAATGGCTGCGCATTTCCATCGGCCTGCCGCAGGAAAACGCCATTTTCATCGCCGCGCTGACGAAAGCGCTGGCCTGACCTTATGACGACGCCTGCACTGAAGAAGGTCGTCATTTTTGGCGTAGGCCTGATCGGCGGCTCGTTCGCGCGCGCCTTGAAACACGCGGGCGCGGTCGGCACGGTAGTCGGCATGGGCCGCTCGCCGGCGTCGATGGTGCGCGCGCTCGAATTGGGCATCATCGACGAGATCGGCGGCGACATGGCGCAGGCTATCGCTGGCGCCGACCTGGTGCTGCTGGCTGCGCCCGTGGCGCAAACGGGCGCCATCCTGGCATCCATCGCGCCGCACCTGCAGCCCGCTACCATCGTCACCGATGCGGGCAGCACGAAGAGCGACGTGGTGGCGGCCGCGCGCGCGGCGCTCGGTGGCAAGGTGGCGCAATTCGTGCCCGGTCATCCGATCGCGGGGCGCGAGACGAACGGTCCCGACGCCGCCATCATCGATCTGTATCGAGGCAAGAAAGTGGTGCTCACGCCGCTGGCGGAAAACGCTGCGGCTGACGTCGAGCGCGTGGCGGCCGCCTGGCGCGCCTGCGGCGCCATCCTGCACACTTTGAGCCCCGAAGAACATGACAAGGTGTTTGCCGCCGTCAGCCATCTGCCGCATTTGCTGGCCTTTGCGCTGGTCGACGACATTGCCAACAAACCGCACGCGGGCCTGCTGTTCCAGTACGCGGCCAGCGGCTTTCGCGACTTTACGCGCATCGCCGGCTCATCGCCGGAAATGTGGCGCGACATCAGCCTGGCCAACCAGCCGGCGCTGCTGCACGAACTGGACGCCTACCTGGCGCAGTTGACGACCTTGCGCGCCCATCTGGCCGCGAATGACGGCGCCGCCATCGAAGGCGTGTATGCGAACGCCCAGCACGCGCGGCAGCAATGGATCGAGGCGATTGAAACGGCGGAAGTGCCAGCCTTGCCCTCACGATAAATACTCAAGGATTCCAGCATGACCCAGACCAAGCACTACCCCCACCATATCGATTTGAAGCCGGTGATGCATGCCGAAGGCACGGTGCGCTTGCCCGGCTCGAAAAGCATTTCCAATCGCGTGCTGCTGCTGGCCGCGCTGGCCAAGGGCACGACGAAGATCGTCGACCTGCTCGCCTCCGACGACACCTTCGTCATGCTGACGGCATTGACGTCGCTGGGCGTGAAATGGACGCAGGATGAATTGACGGGCGACCCGGCCACTGCCCACCAGGTGCATCACGTGGAAGGCTGCGGCGGGGTGTTCCCGCACCACGAGGCGGATCTGTTCATGGGCAATGCCGGCACGGCCATTCGCCCGCTGACGGCGGCGCTGGCCGTCATCGGCGGCGACTACACGCTGCATGGCGTGTCGCGCATGCACGAGCGCCCGATCGGCGACCTGGTCGACGCGCTGAACGCCGTCGGCACGCAGATCGAGTACACGGGCGAGCAGGGCTTCCCGCCGCTGCGCATCCGCCGCGGCCATATCCACGCGCAGCGCATCGCCGTGCGCGGCAACGTGTCGAGCCAGTTCTTGACGGCCCTCTTGATGGTGGCGCCGCTGATGGCGCGCGACCATGCGGTCACCATCGACGTGACGGGCGAGCTGATTTCGAAGCCGTACATCGAGATCACCCTGAACCTGATGCGCCGCTTCGGCGTGACGGTCGAACATGACGGCTGGCAGTCGTTCACGGTGCAGCCGGGCCAGCAATATCAAAGTCCGGGTACGATCCACGTGGAAGGCGACGCTTCGTCGGCCTCGTATTTCCTGGCGGCCGGCGCCATCGGCGGCGGTCCCGTGCGCGTGGAAGGCGTTGGACGCGACAGTATCCAGGGCGACGTGCGCTTCGTCGAAGCCTTGCAGCAGATGGGCGCGACCATCACCATGGGCGAGAACTGGATCGAAGCCCGCTCGAATGGCGTCCTGAAAGCCGTCGACATGGATTTCAACCACATCCCCGACGCGGCCATGACGATCGCCGTGGCCGCCCTGTACGCGGATGGCACCTCGACCTTGCGCAATATCGCCAGTTGGAGGGTGAAGGAAACGGACCGCCTGGCAGCCATGGCAACGGAATTGCGCAAACTCGGTGCGGAAGTGGAAGAGGGGGCGGACTACCTGCGCGTGACGCCGCCTGCGCAGATTCTTGCCGCCACCATCGACACGTACGACGACCACCGCATGGCCATGTGCTTTTCGCTCGCTTCGCTGGACGGCGCCGCGCGGCGCGGCAACGAGATGCGCATCAACGACCCGAAATGCGTGGCCAAGACCTTCCCCGAGTATTTCGCCGCATTCGCGGGGATTGCCAAAGATACCCTGATTTAATTGATTGCCTAATACTATGCCGACCTCCAACATCCCAGTCATCGCCATCGATGGCCCCACCGCTTCCGGCAAGGGCACGGTGGCGCACCGCGTAGCCGACAAGCTGGGCTTTCATTACCTGGACTCGGGCGCGCTGTACCGCCTGACGGCCCTGACGGCGCTGCGCCGTGGCACGGATTTGCGCGACGAGCACGCGCTGGCCAAGCTGGCCGAACACTTGCCTTGCCACTTCGCCGGTGGCGAGATCCTGCTGGCGCATGAAAATGTCACCGAGCAGATTCGTGCTGAAGAGGTGGGTAATACGGCGTCGAAGATTGCCGTATTGCCAACTGTTCGCCATGCCCTCGTGGGTTTGCAGCTGGGTTTTCGCAAGACGCCAGGCCTGGTGGCCGACGGGCGCGACATGGGCACGGTGATCTTTCCGCACGCCCAATTGAAGGTGTTCCTGACGGCCAGCGTCGAGGCGCGCGCGCAACGGCGCTACAAGCAATTGATAGACAAGGGTTTTTCTGCTAATATGGAAGACCTTCTGATGGATTTGCAGGCGCGGGACGAACGTGATACTCACCGTGCGATTGCGCCGCTGGTCCCCGCGGAAGGGGCGCATGTCCTGGATACCTCGGCAATGACGGCTGATGAAGCCGTCGAAACCGTGTTGAAATGGCATGCCGCTGCAGCAAAATAGCCTGTGCTATGTGGTGCCCGTTGACGGCTCCTGGCCTGTCCGGGTGTGTCAAAAACCTAACCCAGTTTAAGTCGCATCGTGCGATCTCTGCTGGATAACCTGTGTGAACCCTATGTCTACTGTTACAACTAACGAATCTACCGGTATGGAAAGTTTTGCTGCGCTCTTCGAGGAATCGTTGTCGCGTCAAGATATGCGCTCCGGCGAAGTTATTTCCGCTGAAGTCGTGCGCCTCGACCACAATTTCGTGATCGTGAACGCTGGCCTCAAATCCGAAGCATTCATCCCTGTCGAAGAATTCAAGAACGACCACGGCGAACTGGAAGTCAAAGTTGGTGACTTCGTTTCCGTGGCGATCGAATCGCTGGAAAACGGTTTCGGCGATACCATCCTGTCGCGCGACAAAGCCAAGCGTCTGGCTTCGTGGCTGGCTCTGGAAAAAGCGATGGAATCGGGCGAAATCGTCGTCGGTACCGTCAATGGTAAAGTCAAAGGCGGTCTGACCGTATTGACCAACGGCATCCGCGCATTCCTGCCGGGCTCGCTGGTTGATACCCGTCCTGTCAAAGACACCACCCCATTCGAAGGCAAAACCCTCGAATTCAAGGTCATCAAACTGGACCGCAAGCGTAACAACGTGGTTCTGTCCCGCCGCGCCGTCATCGAAGCTTCGATGGGCGAAGAGCGTCAGAAACTGATGGAAACGCTGAAAGAAGGCACGGTCGTGACCGGCGTCGTCAAAAATATCACCGACTACGGCGCGTTCGTGGATCTGGGCGGTATCGATGGCCTGCTGCACATCACCGACCTGGCATGGCGCCGTGTACGTCACCCGTCGGAAGTGTTGACGGTTGGCCAGGAAATCACCGCCAAAGTCCTGAAATACGATCAAGAGAAAAACCGTGTTTCGCTGGGTGTGAAACAACTGGGCGACGATCCTTGGACCGGTCTGTCCCGTCGTTACCCACAAAGCACCCGTCTGTTCGGTAAAGTAACGAACCTGACCGACTACGGCGCGTTCGTTGAAGTGGAACAGGGTATCGAAGGTCTGGTACACGTTTCCGAAATGGACTGGACGAACAAAAACGTTGCTCCTAACAAAGTTGTCCAACTGGGCGACGAAGTAGAAGTGATGGTTCTGGAAATCGACGAAGAGCGTCGTCGTATCTCGCTGGGTATGAAACAGTGCAAAGCCAACCCTTGGGATGACTTTGGCGTGACCCACAAGAAGGGCGATAAAGTCCGCGGCGCGATCAAATCGATCACCGACTTCGGCGTGTTCATCGGCCTGGCCGGCAACATCGACGGTCTGGTGCACCTGTCCGACCTGTCCTGGACCGAAACCGGCGAAGAAGCTGTGCGTCGCTTCAAGAAAGGTGACGAACTGGAAGCCATCGTTCTGGCCATCGACGTTGAGCGCGAGCGCGTTTCCCTGGGCGTCAAGCAACTGGAAGGTGATCCATTCAACAACTTCGCAGCCATGAACGACAAGGGCTCGCTGGTAACCGGTACCGTTAAATCGGTTGAGCCTAAAGGCGCCGTAATCCAACTGTCCGAAGAAGTTGAAGGCTACCTGCGCGCTTCCGAAATCTCGCGCGACCGCGTTGAAGATGCTGGTACGCACCTGAAAGTCGGCGACACCGTCGAAGCTATGGTGTTGAACATCGACCGCAAAGCCCGTGGTATCCAACTGTCGATCAAAGCGAAAGACAACGTTGAAACCCAGGAAGCAATGCAGAAGATGGCAGCTACCGACAACAACGCAGCTTCGGGCACCACCAGCCTGGGCGCCTTGTTGAAAGCTAAGTTCGATAACAAGAACTAAGACTGCGGATACGGCAGATGACAAAGTCCGAGCTGATCAACCGCCTCGCTGAGCGTTATTCTCAGCTGGTGGCGAAAGATGCGGAGTATGCCGTCAAGACCATTCTCGATGCGATGACCAATGCCCTGGCGACCGGTCAGCGTATCGAGATCCGCGGTTTTGGCAGTTTTGCCCTGAACAGCAGGCCCCCGCGCATCGGTCGCAACCCGAAATCCGGCGACAAGGTGATGGTTCCCGAAAAACGGGTACCTCACTTCAAACCGGGCAAACAGTTGCGCGAGCGGGTGGATGCGATGGTCGGGCAACCGATAATCGAGGATTAATCGTCTGCTGGAAGGCGACATAGAAAGCGGCGTCCTTGGATGCCGCTTTTTTTTGTTAATATGCTGTAGAGCACTGCTCAAACCTACTGCGCGGCGCGCTTTGCGGCCGGCGATGCTCACCGTACTTCAGTACGGTTGCGCTTCTCGGCCACAAATCACTGCCGCTCGCTACGGTTTGATCAGCACTCTACGTTTGTGCCATTTGGCATTTGCCATGTCGCACTGGTATTTTTTTGCTCTTTCTGGACCTATCGATGAAAATCATCTCCACCATCGTTGGCTGTGTTCTTTTCGTCCTGTTCTTCAGTTTTGCGCTGAAGAATGCGCAGGTTGTCGACCTGCATGTTTTCCTCAATTATGAAATTCGCGGCCCCCTGGTCCTGATGCTGCTGGGCTTTTTTGTCGCTGGCGCCAGCCTGGGCGTACTGGCCCTGACGCCGACCGTGTTCCGTCACCGCCGCGAAGCGAGCAAGCAAAAAACCACCATTGCCGCGCTGCAGACTGTTGGCGTGGCCAGCAATGTCCAACCGCAACCGGACAGCGTGAGCGCGCAGTAAGCGGCGCCATCGCTCCTATCTCTCTTACTCGAATAAAAACAATCGCATGGAATTTGAACTCTGGTGGCTCTTGGGTATCCCCGTGTTTTTCGCGCTGGGCTGGATTGCCGCGCGTGTGGACATTCATCAACTGGTGTCCGAATCGCGCAGCCTGCCGCGCAATTACTTCAAGGGCTTGAATTTCCTGCTCAATGAACAGCATGACAAGGCCATCGATGCCTTCATCGAAGTCGTCAAGCTGGACCCGGAATCGGCCGATATGCACTTTGCGCTGGGTAACCTGTTCCGCCGCCGCGGCGAGACGGAGCGCGCCATCCGCGTGCACCAGAACTTGCTGGCGCGCCCGGATCTGCCGTTGGAACAGCAGGGCCACGCCGCCTATGAGCTGGGCATGGATTACCTGAAGGCAGGCTTGCTGGACCGCGCCGAAGAAACCTTCAACAGCCTGATCGATACGCAATATGCGGCCCAGGCGCGCCGCGCGCTGCTGGAAATCTACCAGCGGGAAAAGGAATGGCCACGCGCCATCGAAGCGGCCGTGGGCTTGCAGGAATCGGGCGCCGGCGCGCGCCAGAAGGAAATCGCCCAGTTCTATTGCGAACTGGCACATGACGCGCTGGTGCACATGAAGCCGGACGAAGCCATGCCGCTGCTGGAAAAAGCCTTGCAGACGGACCGCAAGAGCGTGCGCGCCACCATCCTGACGGGCGACGTGCTGCTGGCGCGCGGCGACGTGGAAGGCGCGCTGACCACCTGGCGCCGCGTGGAGCAGCAAAGCGTGCCGCACGTGGCCCTGGTGGCGCAGCGCCTGATGGATGGTTATACCAAGCTGGGACGTCCACAGGAAGGCGTCAACCTGTTGCGCTCCTACCTGGAAGAAGCGTCGTCGATCGACCTGATCGAAGTCGTCTTCAAGGCTGTCATCGAACTCGACGGCGTGGAAGCGGCGAAGCAGCTGGTCAGCGCCGAGCTGCGCCGCACGCCGACCCTGCTGGGCCTGGATAAACTGCTGGAAGCGCGCATGATGGATGCGCCGGCCGCCATCTGGTCGGAGCTGTCGATGGTGAAAAACCTCGTGCACGGCTACACGCAGAAGCTGGCCCGCTACCAGTGCAGCCACTGCGGCTTCAAGGCGCGCCAGTTCTACTGGCACTGCCCTGGCTGCAACAAGTGGGAGACTTACCCACCACGCCGCACAGAAGAACTCAATGTCATGAACTGATTCGTACACGTCACCTTGCCCTGAGCAATGTGGCGTGTACTTCTATGTAAGACCTGCTTTTTATCCATACGGTACATCCATGAAAATCACTATTATCGGCACTGGCTATGTTGGCCTCGTGACCGGCGCCTGCCTGGCGGAGCTGGGCAACGACGTCTTTTGCCTCGACCTGGACGCACAGAAGGTCGCCTTGCTCAACAGCGGCGGCATCCCCATCCATGAACCTGGCCTGGAAGAAGTCGTGGCGCGCAACCGCGCCGCCGGGCGCATGACCTTTTCCACCGACGTCGAAGCGGCCGCCGCGCACGGCGTGATGCAATTCATCGCCGTCGGCACGCCGCCCGATGAAGACGGCTCGGCCGACCTGCAATACGTGCTGGCTGCCGCGCGCGGCATCGGCAAGTACATGACGGACTTCAAGGTCATCGTCGACAAGTCGACGGTGCCAGTCGGCACGGCCGAGAAAGTGCGCGCCGCCATCCAGGGCGAACTGGACGCGCGCGGCGTGGCCGCCACCTTCTCGGTGGCGTCGAACCCGGAATTCCTCAAGGAAGGCGCGGCCGTCGAAGACTTCATGCGCCCGGACCGCATCGTCATCGGCGTCGATGCCACGCCGGACGGCGAGCGCGCGCGCGAACTGCTGAAAAGCCTGTACGCGCCGTTCAACCGCAACCACGAACGCACTTACTGGATGGACGTGCGCTCGGCCGAATTTACGAAGTATGCGGCCAACGCCATGCTGGCCACGCGCATCTCGTTCATGAATGAACTGGCGAACCTGGCCGACAAGGTGGGCGTCGATATCGAAGCCGTGCGACACGGCATCGGTTCCGACCCGCGCATCGGCCACAGCTTCCTGTACGCCGGCTGCGGTTATGGCGGTTCCTGCTTCCCGAAAGACGTGCAGGCGCTCGAGCGCACGGCGCGCGGTCATGGCCAGGAATTGCTGATCCTGCGTGCCGTCGAAGCCGTCAATGACCAGCAGAAGCAGGTGCTGGGCCGCAAAGTGGTCACTCGCTTCGGCGAAGATCTGACGGGGCGGCACTTTGCCGTGTGGGGCCTGGCCTTCAAGCCGAATACGGACGACATGCGCGAAGCGTCGGCCCGCGTGCTGCTGGCTGACTTGCTGGGGCGCGGCGCCACCGTGGCCGTGTACGACCCCGTCGCCATGGCCGAGGCGCGCCGCGTGCTGCAACTGGACTTGACGCCGGAGCAATTGGCGAAGGTGCGCTTTGCCGACAGCCCGAAGGATGCGCTGCAGGACGCCGATGCGCTGGTCATCGTGACCGAATGGAAAGCCTTCCGCAGCCCCGACTTCGAGCAGGTCAAGGCGCGCCTGAAGCAGGCCGTGATCTTTGACGGACGCAACCTGTTCGAGCCGGCCGTCATGGCCGAGAATGGCATCGAATACCACGGGATCGGTCGCTCGATCCTGACGCGCGCATGAGCGCCCATGAGGTGCTCGCCTTGACGGCGCCGGCCGCATTGGCCCAGGTACGCCTGCTGGTGGTGGGCGATGTGATGCTGGACCGATACTGGTTCGGCGACGTCAGCCGTATTTCGCCGGAAGCGCCTGTGCCCATCGTGCGCATCGAAAAGCGCGAAGAGCGTCTCGGTGGCGCCGCCAACGTGGCGCGCAATGCGGCCGCGCTGGGAGCGAAGACGAGCTTGCTGGGCGTGGTGGGCGATGACGAGGCGGGCAGCCAGGTTGAGCGCCTGCTCGAAGGCGGCGGCATCCACAGCTATCTGCAGCGCGATGCGGCCATTTCCACCATCATCAAGCTGCGCGTGATTGGCCGCCAGCAGCAGATGCTGCGCATCGATTTCGAGGATGCGCCCAGCGATACGGTGCTGCGCGACAAGCTGGCGCAGTTCAATGCCCTCCTGCCCGATTATGACGTGGTGGTCCTGTCCGACTACGCCAAGGGCAGCCTGGTGAACGTGGCCGAGATGATCAAGGCGGCCCGGGCGGCCGGCAAGATCGTCATGGTCGACCCGAAAGGCGATGATTTCAGCCGCTATGCGGGTGCGTCAGTGCTCACTCCGAACAAGTCCGAACTGCGCCGCGTGATCGGCAACTGGAATACGGAAGAGCAACTCACGGAACGCGCCCAGCAGATGCGCGCGCAACTGGGTCTGGACGCCTTGCTGCTGACCCGATCGGAAGAAGGCATGAGCCTGTACACGGCCGATGAGGTGTTGCACATGCCGACCGATGCGCGCGAAGTGTTCGACGTCTCGGGCGCCGGCGATACGGTGATCGCCACCATGGCGGCCATGCTGGGCGCCGGCATGGCCCTGGGCGACGCCGTGCGCACGGCCAATCGCGCCGGCGGCATCGTCGTCGGCAAGCTGGGCACGGCCACCGTCACCCGCGAAGAGCTGTTCCCGCAGTAACTATGCGGCCTCACCTGCGTCAGAGCGTTTGATCTGGCGCAGGTTTTCCCACCGTTCCGCTGTCCCGTCTTGTCAACCGTATCACGCCCCAGCCGTTAAGCCGTTAAGGCGCCGTTCCTCCTTTGCGTTCGAGTCATCTTGAAACCACCTTACGGAGAGATATCCATGTTCAAAAAAATACTGCTGGCCATCGCCACCCTGATCGCGACGATGGGCTTTGCCTTTGCCCAAGTCGATGTCAACAAGGCGGACCAGGCTGCACTCGACAGCGTCAAGGGCATCGGCCCCGTCACGTCGAAAGCCATCGTCGATGAACGCGCCAAGGGCGGCGCCTTCAAGGATTGGGCTGATTTTGAAAGCCGCGTAAAAGGCATCGGTCCGAAAAGTTCCGTGAAACTGTCGGAAGCGGGCTTGCAAGTGAATGGCCAGGCCAAGTCCGGCGCGCCGGCAGCACCCGCCCCGGCGGCGAAAGCTGCCCCGGCAAAAAAGGAAGCTGCTGTGAAGGAAGTTGCAGCGAAAGAAGCCGCACCGAAGCCAGTTGCTGCGACCGACACCGCTGCGGCGCCAGCCAAGTCAGCCGCTGAAACGAAGAAAGAAGCTGCCGCCGCGAAGAAAGAAGCCAAGGCCGCTGCTGCTGCCGCGAAGAAAGAAGCCGCCGCCGCCAAGGTGGTGCCTGCCGCAGCGCCGGCTCCTGCTGCTGCCGCGGCCGATGCCGCCCCAGTGAAAACGGCTGCCGAAACGAAGAAGGAAGCTGCTGCCGCGAAGAAAGCGGCAACGGCCGCCAAGAAAGAAGCCAAGGCTGCGGAAGCGGCTGCGAAGAAGGAAGCCAAACTGGCTGCTGCCGACGCGAAGAAGGCTGAAGCCGAGAAAAAGTAAGCGTGTTGCTGTGAAGCGTGTTGCGTGGTGGTGCCGCGCAGCACGAGAAGAAAACCCCGTGCGGTACCGGCCGCGCGGGGTTTTTTTCATTCTACGGCCGGGGATTCTGGCTTGCCAGGACGCCTGAATGGCGCAGCCAGTTGTCCTGCCAGCGTCTTCGGCATGGGCGTCTCGATGCCGCAGGCGGCGGGCCAGGCGCGCGGTAAGTGATATGTGCCGAACAGCCGGTCCAGCACGGGTAAAGTGGAGGCGTAGTTGCGGTTGATGTGCTCGAACTTGCTGTGGTGCCAGTGGTGGAAGGCAGGCGTGGCCACCAGCCATTCCAGCGGGCCGAAGCGCCAGCGCAGGTTGGCGTGGATGAAGAAGCCCCAGACGGTGCCGATCAGCAGCAACAGCACGGGGGCGGTGCTGCCTGCCGCGCCGGGACCGGCCAGGCCCAGCAGATACAGGGGTGTCAGACCGAACAGGCGCGTGACGAGCATGTCGACGGGATGGGTGCGCGTATTGGCGAGGAAATACAGCTGTTCCGTGCTGTGGTGCACGGCGTGGTAGCGCCACAGCCATGGTAATTCATGGCTGAGTCTATGTCCCCAGTAAGTGCCGACTTCGCCGATCAGCAAGCCCAGCAGGAGCTTGCCCCACAGGGGCAGGGTAGACAAGGTGGCGGGAATGGCGTCCGGCAGCCAGCGCTGGCCAGCGACGGCAATGATGGCCAGCGGCGCGGCCAGCAAGACGGCCGGCAGCAGGCTGCTGATGAAATAAAAGCCCAGGTCGCTGAACAGTTCCGTGCGGGAACGTCCAAGGTGGCGCTCGCCAAAGAAGCGTTCGAGCGGCACGAAGATCACGGCCAGCAGCACCAGCCACAGGCCCAGGCGCAGCACGTCGATGGCGATGCCGGGCAGGTGGGTTTGCAAGGTGTGCAGCAGGCTCATTTTATTCCATCAAGCAATGCCCAATTGTTGGTGTCTCAGGCCGCAATGGCCGTCTTGCGGCGGCGCGCCATAAAGCCAAGCAAGCCCAGGCCACCGATCAGCATGCCCCAGGTCGACGGTTCCGGCACGGCTGACACCAGCGACACGCCGTCGAGCAGCATGAACGGTGGTGCACCCGTCGGGCTGCCCTTGGCCATGAACGACAGCAATTCGCTGCTGTCCGTGGCCGTGAAGGTCATGCTGGCCTGGTGCCAGCCTGTGAAGCCCTGGCTGACGTTGGCCAGCGATGCCGTCTGCTGCTTGCTGCTGCCCAGCGCAACGTCCCAGTAATTGACGGGATTATCGCCGCGGAAACCCACCTGCTGGCCAGCGCCATACGAAAAGCTCAGGGTGTAGGCTTGGCCGGGGACGAGGCCGCTTACTTGCTGCGTGACGGGGCCGGGAAAGTAATCCCAGTCCGCCGCCAGCACATTGCCGCCCGTGGGGCTGGCGCCCAGGCCGTTTTGCGGGCCGCGGCCGCTGTAGGAATTCGGGCCCCACAAGGCCAGCGCCGTCGCGGCGTTGGTGTCGTCGATGTTGTTGCCGTTCAAGACGAAGTTATAGCCCTTGCTGGACCAGTCGCTCAGGTAGGTGCGGTCCGCGCGGGCATACGTGCCTTCGTTCAGTTGTTTCGAGGTGCCGTTGCTGGTCAGTTCGAAATCGCCATTCTTGACCAGGTTGGTCGTGGCGGCCTGGGCGGCAGTGACGCACAGGGAAGCGGCGGCCAGCGCCAGCAAAGTAGATGTGTTACGCATGATAAAGCTCCAAAAGTGACAGGGTAGTGTTGCAGTCTGTCGGCGAGCTTTTGGCCAACGTTGGATTCAATCGCGGAAGGGGCGAGAAAGGTACTTCAGGGACAGCGGTGGTGTCCCGTTGAGGCGATTATAGCAGCGTTTGACAAAACGCCATCTGACATGTCTCGAAAACAACAAATATTTTTAGATGGCAATCTTGTCAGGGTTAAAGTTTTCACACGCCGTGCGCGCCTACAGCTGCGATTCGATCGGCAGCCAGCGCATCACGGACACCAGCATGCGGCGCCAGAAGCCCGCTTCCGGATCGTGCGTCCACACCTTGGCGGGCACTTCGGTGGCGTCGGACCAGCGCAGGGCGCCGTTGTCGAGGAGCAAACGGTAGCTGGTGTCGCTCGCCGTCGAGTGCTGGAACAGCGCGCGCATGTCGGCCGCCAGCGCGGCGTCGTCGAACAGCACGCCCATTTCCGTATTCAGCTGGGCCGAGCGGGGATCGAGGTTGAAGGAGCCGACGAAGCCCCGCTGGCCGTCCACCACCATGGCCTTGGTATGCAGGCTGGCGCGGCTCGAGCCCATCAGGCTGATGCGCTTGCGGTGCTGGGTCTTCAATTCAAACAGTTCGATGCCGCCGCCCAGCAGCGCCTGGCGGTAGCGCGCATAGCCCGCATGCACGAGGGCCACGTCGGTGGCGGCCAGCGAGTTGGTCAGTACCTGGACCTGGACGCCGGTGGCAACTTTTTCGCCCAGGGTCTGTGTCAGTTCCGCGCCGGGCACGAAGTATGGCGAGGTCAGCAGCGCTTCCTCGCGCGCTTCCGTCAGCAGAGGCAGCAAGCTGTGCATGAGCCAGTGCTCGCTGCGCTGCAAACTGGCCACGGGTGCGGCTTTTTCCGGCGGATCCGACAATACTTGCACGTGCCCGCTCCAGTGCAGGCGCACGCGGCCATCGAGGTGGGCTTGCAACTGGCCCGCATCCGTCAGCTGCCGCAGGTAGGGTGAAGCGCCGAGTTCGCCCGTCAGTGCGTCGAGGCGGGCGCGCACGGCCTGCAGTTCCGGCGCGCCCGCATTTTTACCGGCGTGCAAGGCGCGGATGGGGATGACGGCACGGCTGTTCCAGAAGCGGTCGAAGATATCGCTCGTCTGCTGCACGGCGGGCCCAACCAGCAGCAGGTCGGCATCCTGGAAATTGACTTGTTCGGCGGCATCGAAATATTCATCGCCGATATTGCGCCCGCCGACGAGGGCGACCCTGCCGTCGACGATCCAGGCTTTGTTGTGCATGCGCCGGTTCAGGCTGACGGCGCGCAAGGCCATTTCCGTGGCGCGCAACCAGATGCCGTCGCGGTTGCGGCCCGGGTTAAACATGCGCACGTCGATCAGCGGGTGGCTGTCGAGCGCGAGGATGGCGGCGTCCTGACCACGCGCGTTGATATCGTCGAGCAGCACGCGCACGCGCACGCCGCGGTCGGCCGCACGCAGCAGTTCGAGCACGAGCAGCCGTCCCGTGACGTCGTTATGCCAGATGTAGTATTGCAGGTCGAGGCTGCGGCCCGCTTCGCGCGCGCTCAGGGCGCGCAGGGCGAACGCTTCCAGATTGTCGTCGATCAACGCCGTGCCGCTGTGGCCGGGCCGTTGCGCCAGTTGCGGCGCCAGCACGCGGTCGAGCAGGGTGGCATCCATCGCCACGGGCAGGGCCGTGCCAGGCGCCCCCAGCGAGCGTTCGGCGAAGCGCCCGTAGCTGTACAGGGCGGCGATGCTGAGCATGGCAAACAAGGTGGCCAGCAGCAGCAATTTGACGAGCATGCGGCGCACCGTCAGCGCACCGCGGGCATGCTGCGGCGCGAGGAAAGCCGGGTGGTGTGGGGCATGCGGACTCTTTCAGCGGGATGGCGACAGCCGATTGTAGCAGTTTCTACAATGCACGATTTTCAGGCGGAACCGGCCGGCAGCCGCGCCAGGAAGCCGTGAATCTGGGAAACAACTGCCGCGCCTTCACCGACGGCGGCGGCCACGCGCTTGGTGGAACCGGCCCGCACGTCGCCGATGGCGAACACGCCCGGCACGCTTGTTTCCAGCGCGGCCCGCTCCGGCAAGCCGGGTGGCGGGTAGGGTAAATGCGCGGCATGGCCGTGGGCGCGGCATTCGGCGCGCGTGACGTCGAAGCCCGTACGGATGAAACCCTGTTCATCGACGGCCACGGCGCAGTCGTGCAGCCAGTCCGTGTTCGGATCGGCGCCAACAAACAGGAAGACGCGGCGCACGGCGCAAGCGGCTTCCTCGCCCGTGCGGTTGTTGCGCCAGCGCACCTCCGTCAAGCCATCGTCGTCACCTTCGAGGGCGATGATTTCCGTGTGCGTGTGCAAAGTGATGTTGGGCGTGGCGGCGATGCGCTCGATCAAATAGCTCGACATGCTGGCCGCCAGGCCTTCGCCGCGGATCACCATGTGGACCTTGGCGGCGTGACCGGAGAGAAACACGGCCGCCTGGCCGGCCGAGTTGCCGCCGCCAACGAGGATGATCTCTTCCTGCCGGCACAGCTTGGCTTCGATGGGCGAGGCCCAGTAATACACACCCCGTCCCTCATACGTTTTCAGGTTGGCCAGCGAGGGGCGGCGGTAGCGCGCGCCGCACGACAGCACCACCGTGCGGGCGCGCACCTGCGTGCCGTCGCACAAGTTGACGCGCAGGGGCCAGGTGTCGCACAGCAGGTTGGCGGCGCTGGCTGGCGTGGCGATCTCGACGCCGAATTTTTGCGCCTGCACATAGGCGCGCCCCGCCAGCGCGCGCCCGGAGATACCTGTGGGAAAGCCCAGGTAATTTTCGATGCGCGCGCTGGCGCCCGCCTGGCCGCCGTACGCGCGCTGTTCCAGCGCCAGGACCGATAAGCCTTCGGAGGCGGCATACACGGCCGTGGCCAGGCCGGCGGGGCCAGCGCCCACCACCAGCACATCGAAGATCTTGTCACCGGACAAATCGGGCAGCATGCCCAGGCAGCGTCCCAGTTCCGCATTGCCGGGATTCTTCATGATCTTGCCGTCAGGACAGACCACCAGCGGCCATTCCTGCGGCGTAGGCTGGTAGCGCTCGGCCAGCGCGGCGGCGGCCGCATCGGTGGACGGATCAAGCACCGTGTGCGGATGGCCATTGCTCGACAGAAAACTTTGCAGGTGGAACAGATTGCCATTGCCGCGCGGCCCTACCAGCACGGGGCCGCCCGAATTCGATTCGATCAGCGCCACGCGGCGCAGGATCAGGGCGCGCACGATGCGTTCGCCCATCTCCGCCTCGGCCACGATCAGCGCGCGCAGGGATTCCGAACTGATGTCGAGCAATTCCACGGCGCCCACGGCGCTGCCGTTGACGAGGGTGGGGCGGCCGGACAATTGCGCTACCTCGGCAATGAAGTGGCCGACGCCCACTTCGCGCAGGACGGACGCCTGTCCCATCACTTCGTGGCGCTTGATGCTGACCCGCCCGGACAGTATCACCAGCATGCCGAAGCTGCTGCTGCCTGCCTCGAACAGCGTATCGCCATCGGCAAAGCGCTGCAGCGTGCCATAGCGCTGCAAGCGCTGCAGTTCGAGCCCATTGAAGACGGGCGAGATCTGGTGGCTGCGGCCGTGCAAGTCGAGCGTGGCGAACTGGACGGGATCGTCCTGCGTCGTTTCGGGAATGAATTCGGGTGTGCTGCTGGCCATGGCGAGTCCGTTCGGAGGCTGAATAAGCAAATAACAAAAATAACTAACAGTGACGAGTCTAGCGCATGCGGCGCGCGCCTGCCGCAATACCCCTTGTGTACGCCCGGAAATGGCAGTGCGGCAGGCGCCATGCCGCATGTGGCGGCGCAGCAAGGGGCGCGCGCGGGCCAGGCTGCTGGAGCCGATCAGCGATACGCAGGCCGGCATCTCATATTAGAATGGGTCTTTGTTGAACCTACTCAAACAGACACGATGGCTTACAAGACACTTGAAGATACGATAGGCAATACCCCGCTGGTGCAGCTGACGCGCTTGCCGGGTGCCGATGCGCTTGCGCGCAACAACGTCATCCTGGGCAAGCTGGAAGGCAATAATCCGGCAGGCTCGGTGAAGGACCGTGCGGCCATGTCCATGCTCAAGCGCGCTGAAGAGCGCGGCGTCATCAAGCCGGGCGATACCCTGATCGAGGCGACCAGCGGCAATACGGGCATCGCGCTGGCCATGGCCGCCGCCTTACGCGGCTACAAGATGCTGCTCTTGATGCCGGACAATCTCAGCGTGGAGCGCCGCCAGAGCATGGCTGCCTACGGCGCCGACATTTTATTGACGCCGAAGACGGGCGGCATGGAATATGCGCGCGACCTGGCCGAGCAGATGCAGAAGGATGGCCGTGGCGTGATCCTCGACCAGTTCGCCAACGAAGACAATTCGCGCGCACACTATGAAAGCACGGGGCCGGAAATCTGGCGCGATACGAATGGCCAGGTTACGCATTTCGTCAGCGCCATGGGCACGACGGGTACCATCATGGGCGTATCGCGCTACTTGAAAGAGCAGAATCCCGCCATCCAGATCATCGGCGCCCAGCCCGAGGAAGGTTCGCAGATTCCCGGCATCCGCAAGTGGCCGGAAGCATACTTGCCGAAAATTTACGACAAGTCGCGCGTGGACCAGGTGGAATACGTGAGCCAGGGCGTGGCCGAGCGCATGGCGCGCAGCCTGGCGGCGGAAGAGGGCTTGTTCTGCGGCATCTCGGCAGCCGGCGCGTGCGAAATCGCGCTGCGCATTTCACAGACGGTGGAAAACGCGACCATCGTGTTTGTCGTGTGCGATCGCGGCGACCGATACTTGTCCACCGGAGTCTTTCCTGCTTGATAGTTGATACGGGAAAATAATGTCGGCCAGAACGGCCTGAGAACTGCTGGAAATACCCCCTCCCCATGGCGGGGAGGGAAAACCTGCGAAACTGGCAGGATCAGCCTTGTGGCGTTTCGCCTTCTTTTGGCTTGAATTGCTTGTCGCTGATGCGGAATTTGTTACGACGGTCACCCATCAGGTAACGCAGGTCGCGGATGCTCAGGTCGCTGACTTCGTGCATGCGGATCAGCAGCGATGCGCCGACCGGCAGGCGGTGGTGGCGGATTTTGCTGATGACTGGTGGCGCTACTTCCAGCGCGCGGGACAAGGCTGCGTCGTTTTTCAGGCGCAGGTTTTCGATCAGGGTATCGAGCAATCTGTTTGGGTTGTATTGAAGCAGATCGTCGGAGTCCGAATCGCTGTTCATATCAATGCCGACTTGGTTTGTCATGATGTTATTGTTCCTTCTGTAGTTGCACTGCAAAGTAAAAAACACTCGGAGCTCGCTCTTGCTGCGTTCATGTTCATTCTTTACTAAAAGGAACGAATTCACACACGGTACGATCCGGGATACAGTTTTTCGTAATATATACACAATTGTACAACAGGATTCAATTTCAGGCCGGAAAGCCCAGTAATCTTGCTTTGTACAAAATAGCTGTTGTCTTGTTGCAACACCTATTTATTCTTTATTATGCTCTATGATAGAACAAAAATTGTACTTTGACAAAAGTTAAGTATAAAACCATTTCCGTATTCCGTGCCGCACAAAGGCTGGCGAGCAAGGCTGGCACATGTTATCGGCCCTACCATAGACTTGTTTTCTGGTCGCTTCAACATCCCTTACGCTTTCTTACAAGTAATATTATAACTTTACACCGACTTTCGGTTAGCGTGCGCGCACTTGACTGATGGCCTTGCCCAAGTCGATGACTGACATGGCATAAAAATAACTTCTGTTGTACTGAGTTATAGCAAAGAAGTTATTGGTTGCCAAGTGATACTCAGTTGCTTCTGAACCATTTTGCAGATCGATCAGGCCGAACAGCATGTTCTGGGGCGTGGACGGGGCGGCACTCACGCCCGCGTCCTGCAATTCCGCCAGCCGGTACTTCGCTTGCAAGCCCTGGCCGATGAACTTTTCCCAGGCGCGGCTGGCCGACACGGTGACGGAATACGTGCTGATGGCCGGATCGTCGCGCCGCCAGCCGTGTTCGACGAGGAAATGCGCGACGCTGCCGATGGCGTCGGCCGTGGAATTGCGCAGGTCGATGTGACTATCGCCATCAAAGTCCACCGCATATTTCATGATGCTGCTCGGCATGAACTGGGGCAGGCCGATGGCGCCCGCATACGAGCCAAGCAGAGTCAAGGGATCGATGCCATCCTTGCGCGCGTACAGCAGCGCGTTTTCCAGTTCTCCCTTGAAAAACTCCATGCGCGCGGCGCGGGTCGGGCTTTCCGGGTAGGAAAACGCAAGGGTGGTCAGCGCGTCGAGCACGCGGAAACGGCCCGTGTTGCGTCCGTAAACAGTTTCCACGCCGATGATGCCGACGATGATCTCGGCCGGCACGCCATATTCGCGTTCGGCGCGCGTCAGCGCGTCCGCGTTCTCTTCCCAGAATTTCACGCCCGCATTGATGCGTACCGGCTCGATGAAGCGGGCGCTGTACGCTTGCCAGTTCTTCGGCTTGCCCGGCGGGGCCGGCTTCATCAGTTGCACGGTCGACTCGACATAGCGCACCTTGCCGATCAGGGTATCGAGTTCGGCGCGGTTAAAGCCGTGCTTGGCGGACATCTCGTCGAGGAAGGCGCGTACTTCTTTCCAGTTGGCATAGTCGACAAATTCGCCTTCGAAGTCGAATTTCGCCGGTGCTTTTTTTGCGGCTGCCTTGACGGGAGGCGCCTTGGCCGCGCGCACGGCACGGGCCCGGTCAGCAGCGGAAATATTGCTGTTTTCGCCAGCGTGCGCGGTGGACAGGCACAAGGGAAGGGAGAGGAGCAGGGACAGGGCGGAGGTTTTGATCGGTAACAAGGAGCGTCTCATCGGCATTGGGTTAACAGGCGGCGCAAGCTGCGCCGCGCGTGGAATTGTTCGTCTGGGTTGGCATTACCATACTTCATCGCGGCATAGATTGCCAGAAACTGTGCGATGGCGGCGTGCGCCTCCTGTGTGGCCTTGCCTGCGGCCAACCGCGCAGCATAACCGTGCGGGCCTTCATGCGGCGCACGGCTGTAGCCGCGCCGCGCCTGCTGCTGGCAAAACTGTACGTACAGGGCGTCGAGCGGATTGCCTTGCCGCACCTGCCGCCACCAGACCAGCGCGCCAGCCGCGGCGGCCAGCAGGGCCAGCACGGCGCAAGCGAGTGCCAGCTTTTTCGCTGGCACGTTTTTCAAGCCATCGAGCATGGCACGCTGGCGTTGCGGCGTGGTGTCGAGCACCCAGCGGCTCCAGGCTTGCTCGGCCTGCTGCCATTGCTGGCGCCACGCGGCCACCGCCCCGTGCGCGCCGCCATCGAGGCCGGCCAAGGCGCGCCATGCCGTCAGCGGCGACGGCGCCGGCGGCAGGGCGGCGTCGAGGTTGCGCTCGGTGCGCAGGGGCGCGACGGCGCCGGTGGGATCGATACGCACCCAGCCCCGACCCGCCAGCCACACTTCGCTCCAGGCATGGGCGTCGGACTGGCGCACGGTCAGGCTGGCGCTGGCGCTGTCACTGTTGCGCAGGCCGCCCTGGTAGCCCATGACGACGCGCGCGGGAATGCCCATCGCGCGCATCAGCACGACAAAGCTGCCCGCGTAATGTTCGCAAAAGCCCGCCTGCGTGGTGAACAGGAAGTCGTCGACGCCATGCTTGCCCAGCAGTGGCGGCTGCAGGGTGTAGCGGAAGGGCGCGCGGCGGAAGTGCTCAAGCACGGCGGCGATGGCGTCGGCGGGTGCCAGCGCCTGTGCGCCCTGGCCGCGCAGGGCGCGGGCCCAGGCCACGCTGCGCGGATTACTGCCTGCGGGCAAGGCCAGCCATGGCTGTTGCTGGGCCAAAGACAGGCCGGCTTGCAAACGGTAGCGGGGCAGGGAACTGACGCGGTAACGGACGGTCGAAGTAATAGGTTGTATGGTCAGCACTTCCAGCGCGGACGACACGACATACGGGTTGCCGGGCAGGCGTTCGATGCTGCGCGGTACGTCGAGCGCGAAGATGCGCCGCTGGCCGCTTGCTTGCAAGGTCACTTCGTATTGGCTGGGCTGGCCTTCCAGCGCGATGTCTATCCGGTTGTCGCTGGCTGGCGCGCGCCCCTTCGCGCCCCGGCGCGTCCAGGTGGCGCCATCGTAGTCGCCCAGCACCACGCCGCGCCAGTACAGCTGGTCTTGCGGCGGGAGTGGTGTACTGAATCGGGCCGTGAAGACGGGTTCGCTGGACAGGGCCAGCGAGGCGATGGCGCCCGGCTGCATGCTGTCGGACAAGCCCGTGCGCGCCTGGGCGCCTTCTGGCGCCGTCCCCCACAAGGGGCCGTCGACGCGCGGCACGGCAAGAAACAGTACGGCCGACAGGGGGATGGCCAGCGCCAGCATGCGTCCCAGCAAACTTAACCTTTGCGCCAGGCGCGGCTGCACGGCGCCGTATTGGGCCGACAGCAGGCCGGTCAGCAGGACGATGACGGTGGCCAGCATCCAGGCGGCGCTGAGGATGCCTTGCGCATGAAAGAAGTTCGCCAGCAGGAGGAAAAAACTGAGGAAGACGAAGACGAAGATGTCGCGCCGGCCATGCATTTCCAGCGATTTCATGGCCAGCAGCAAGGCCAGCATGGCCACGCCCGCATCGCGCCCCAGCACGGTGCCGTAGCTGGCGTGGACGGCGGCGATGCCCAGCAAGGCCAGCGGCGCGAGCACGGCCAGCTGCGGCTGGCGCCGGCCCCGCACGGTGATGATGGCGCGCCACAGCAGGAGGGCGGCAGCGGCGGCCGACAGCCATGGGGGCAGGTGCAGCGCGTGCGGCGCCAGCACCATGGCGGCAGCCAGCAACAGCAGCCCGATGTCGGCCTTGTCGCGTGGCAAGTTGGTCAGCCATTGCCTCATGCCATGGCCTCATGTTGCGGCAACTCCTGTGGAAAATCGCGCGGCAAATCATGCAGGGCCAGCACGCGCAGGCAGGCGTCGCGCTGGCTGGCGCCCAGGGCCGGCGCCAAAGTCAGCTTGCCCAGGCGCAAACCGTACGGCAAGCCCGTGCGTTCCGCCTGCAGCACCCAGGCGGCCAGGCGCGACAAACGTGCTTCCGGCGACAGCATGTGCAGGGCGGCGTACTCAAGCACGATGCTGCCACGGTCTGTGCCGACCTGCGCGTCGGCGGCGAGTTGGAATTGCTTGCTGAATAAATGCTCACCGTCATGGCGGGCGATCTGGCGCCAGGCCAGGCGGCGCAAGGGGTCGCCCGGCTGGTAGGCGCGCACACCCGCCAGTTCCAAGGCGCCATCGGACGTGCGTGGTTGTTGTGGTGTCTGCTTTGCCGGCTGTTCTGTCCCTGCAGGCAAGGGCAACGACGGCGCGTTGTGTTCGGGCTGCGGATACACGAGCAGGCGCGCTTCGGGCTGCCAATGGCACCAGGCGAGAAACAGGCCCAGCGGGAAACTGCCGGACAGGCGCACGGAGGGCGCAGCTAGCCATCCGCGTTGCCGCGCCGCTACGACGATATGAATGGCCGTTTCTCCGTGGGCATCGATATCGGCCAGGCCGGGTGCCGCCGTTGAACCGTGCACGGCCACGTGGATCACATGGCGCGGGCGCGTGCTGCGGTTGATCAGGCGCAAGGTGAACGTGGCGTGGCTACCCGCGAACACGGACTTGCCCGGCGTGGCGGCCAGCGCCAGGCCCGCCAGGTTACGGCTGGCAAACAGCATGTCGGCGATGGCGCAGGCGGCCGCGAAATACGTGAGCGCGTAGCCCAGGCCTAGGCGGTAATTGACGGCGGCGATCCACAGCGCCAGCAGCAGCGCGGCAAACGCCAGGCCCGCGCGCGAGGGGCGGATATGCACGCGCTGCGCGCCCAGCCAGGGGCGCGCCGGCAGCCAGCGGATAGTGCGCAGGCGCACGGCGGTCAGACGGGGGTTGCCAGCAGCAATTGCTGCAGCAGGTGGCGGCTGTCCGTGGATCCTTGCGCCGCATGCAGGCGGTGGGCGCAGACGGGTAATAGCACGGCTTGTACATCGTCGGGCGTGACGTGGTCGCGTCCGGCCAGGGCGGCCCAGGCGCGCGCCGCTTGCAGCAGGGCCAGCGCGGCCCGCGGGCTCAGGCCATCGGCAAACACGCCTGGCACGCGGGTGGCATGCACGAGGGACAGCACGTAGTCGACGACGGCGATCGAGGCGTGGATGGCGCGCAGACCCGCTTGCGCCTGCAGCAATTCTTCCGCGTTCATGACGGCCGGCAAGGTTTGCAGCATGGCGCGGCGGTCGGCACCCAGCAGCAGTTCCCGTTCGGCCGCCGCATCGGGGTAGCCCAGGGTGACGCACATGAGAAAACGGTCGAGCTGCGATTCGGGCAGGGGGAAGGTGCCCAGTTGGTGCGCGCAGTTTTGTGTGGCGATGACGAAAAACGGCTGCGGCAGCGCGCGCGTGACGCCGTCGAGCGTCACTTGACGCTCTTCCATCGCTTCGAGCAAGCCCGATTGCGTCTTCGGCGTGGCGCGGTTGATTTCGTCGGCCAGCAGCACCTGGGTAAACAGGGGGCCGGGATGAAAGAGGAAGCTGGCGCTGCCCCGGTCATACACGCTCATGCCGGCCACGTCGGCAGGCAGTAAGTCGCTGGTGAATTGCTGGCGCTTCCATTGCAGGCCCAGCGAGATGGCCAGCGCGTGCGCCAGCGTTGTCTTGCCCACGCCGGGCACGTCTTCGATCAGCAGGTGGCCGCCGGCCAGCACGCAGGCGAGGGCCTGGCGGATCTGCAAGTGTTTGCCGACGAGAACTTCGCCGATCTGCTGTGCGGCCTGGTGTATTTTCGAAAACATGCTATTTCTATCACAGTAAGTCGGATTATTTAATTTACAATCGCTTTGGCCAGGTCAAGCCGTGCCGCCCGCCCGTGTCGTGCACGTGGTAGATTAGAGTGGCAGCGACGGCGGCCCAGACCAGCCAGTGATTTTATGCGAGAACGCGCAGGGCGAACAGGAATGCCATGCAGTGTTCCCGGAGAATGGACAGAGACATAGGTAACCAGTACAGCGCATGAGCACAGCCATTTATACCCATCCCGATTGCCAGCGCCACGAAATGGGCGACTGGCATCCCGAATCGCCGGCCCGCTTGCAGGCCATCAACGATCAATTGATCCTCGCGCACATCAGCGACCTGGTCGAGCACCGCGATGGCGTGCGCGCGCAATTGTCCGATATCGAGCGCAACCACAGCGCCACGGCTATCGGCCTCGTGCGCGACAACGTGCCACCGGCCGGTGACTATTACCCGCTCGACGGCGATACCCTGCTCAACGCGCACAGCTACGAGGCGGCGCTGGCCGCCGCCGGTTCGGCTGTGGCCGCCACGGACGCCGTCATTGACGGCGAGATCAGCAACGCTTTTTGCGCGATCCGCCCGCCCGGCCACCATGCACGGCCCAGCGAGCCCATGGGCTTTTGCCTGTTCAACAATGTCGCCATCGCCGCCAAGCATGCGCTCGACGTGCGCGGGCTCGAACGGGTCGCCATCGTGGATTTCGACGTGCATCATGGCAATGGCACGGCCGAGTCCGTGGCGCACGATCCGCGCATCCTGATGGTCAGCTTTTTCCAGCACCCGTTCTATCCGTACAGCGACGTGGAATCGTATACGGACACGCGCGTCAATGTGCCCGTACCGGCCCGTTCGAAGGGTGATGCCGTGCGCCAGCTGGTGCTCGACCACTGGCTGCCTGCGCTGCACCGACAGCAGCCGCAGATGATTTTCATTTCCGCCGGTTTCGATGCCCACCGCGAAGACGACGTGGGCGGCATGGGCCTGGTGGAGGCCGACTACACGTGGATGACGCAGCAAATGATGGCCGTGGCCAATCAGTATGGCAAGGGCCGCATCGTCAGTTGCCTCGAAGGGGGCTACAACCTGTCATCCCTGGGCCGCAGCGTGGCGGCGCACGTGAAGGCGCTGGCGGAGCTGTAATGGTTGCGCTGTAACGGTTGAGTTATAACTACAGCAAGCTGGGGCGGCTGCGGGAATTCGTGTGGCGGTGCGTCTGGTAGTCGAGCGCGTCGCCAGCCATGAAGCGGCGCCAGGCTTGCGTGTAGACGAGCGATGATTTATCCGCATCGAAGCTGTCGAGCTGCAACATGTCGCGGTGGTGCTTGATTTCATTGACCAATTGGTCATACAGCACTTGCAAGCCATAGCTGTCGGCGCTCTGGCGCTTCAACCGTTCTTCCAGCTGCGCCACTTGCCCCTGCAACTGCAGGGATTCCTTCTTCCACTGCAACAGGCTGCCATTGCGCGGCACGCGCTTGGGCGCCGCCTTGGCCGGGCGCGAGCTGCCACGTTCGCATTCCCCGTGTACCGCTGGCGCCGTGCCAGTGTGTTCCATCATCATATCGAGCTATTCCCATCGCGTATCTCCCGGAGCCAGCCTGGAAAATAATTGCTTTTCATTTAAGAGGCGATATTAGAGCATACTTTTTTGTTTCTTTCAGTAAATATAAGAATCCATGTGGAAATATTTGACCTGGCTGCGCGAGCGGTGCCTTTACTGGCGCTGCGCCGCCTGCAAGGGCGCAGCCGGGGCGGCTTCGGCCATTTTTCCATCGTCGGCATAGGTCAGGGTCAGCAGGGTATTGTCGTCCCAGTTCACGTCATGCAGCGGCGGCACGTAGCGCTGCCGGTCTTGCGTGACGCGGATGTCCAGCGTGCGCTCGCCCGAGCGCGCCTGCACGGCAAGCAGCTTGCGCACGACGGGAAACGGCACGTGGATCAGCGATGAGTGGCACGGCCCGCCTGCCAGGCGGAACAGGTTGCGCCGCACAAAAGACAGCTCATCCTGCTCGACGGCCCAGCGGATTTCGCATTCCAGGCGCAAGTCGCCCAGCCGGCGCACGTTCTGGGGCAGGCCCGGCGTGTGGATGTCGGCGCGCCAGCGCAAGGTGTCGCGCTTCTTGTTGCTGACCAGGTCGGCATTCGCATCGTAGGCGGTCTTGTCGCGCGACAAGGTGAAGCCGCCGTCCGCTGCCAGCGGCACGGGGATCGACAGGTTGTCGGCCGACAGGTGCAAGGTCACGCCATCGAGCCTGGCCTGGGGCGTGGCGGGGATCAGCATGAAGCGCAGCGGCGCGCCCGGCGCCAGGCGCTGGTGATCGGCATACGCGTCGAGTCCCCTGAGCATGGTGCGGTAGGGACGCAGGTCGGGATCGCGCGTGCTTTGCACGTCGACAATCTGCTGCATTTCCTGGTTCACCGGGTCGCCCGGCGCCGCTGCTTGTTGCTGGGCCATGACGGGCAGCAGGCAGGCGTAGAGGGCGGCGAGGAGGCAGAAGCGGGGAAGATGCATGGAATGCGTGCCAGGTTAAGCTTGCGATGGGGAAACCCGTCCAGGCTGGACGGACTGCGGATCTTATCATTCATGTAACTGCCAAATTATCACCAATTGTCTCGTTCATGTCGCACGGCTGGCGTTGGCGGCGGAAAATGGGACGTCGTGGCGGCAACCACGTAAAATAGCGGATTGACCGAACGATTTTGAAAGCAAGAGCATGGCGATACAATGGTACCCAGGACACATGAACGCGGCCCGCAAGAAAGCGGCCGAGACCATGGAAAACACCGATCTGGTGATTGAAGTGGTGGACGCGCGCCTGCCGGCAGCCAGCTGCAATCCCATGGTGGACGAGCTGCGCCTGTTCCGCCAGCGCCCTTGCCTGAAAATCCTCAACAAGACCGACCTGGCCGATCCTGCCGCGACAGCCGCCTGGGTGGCCTATTTCAATGCCCAGGAAGGCGTGACCGCGTATGCGATGACGACCAAGAAGCCGGGCGACGTGGCGCGCATTCCGGACCTGGCCAAATCGCTGGCGCCGCACCGCGGCGTGCCGACGAAACCGCTGCGCATCATGATCATGGGCATCCCCAACGTGGGCAAGTCGACCTTGATGAACGCGTTGCTGAAAAAGCGCGTGGCCAAGGTGGGCGACGAGCCGGCTGTTACAAAGATGCAGCAAAAGCTGTACTTGGACAAGAACACCATCCTCGTCGACACCCCCGGCATGCTGTGGCCGAAGATCGCCATCCCGAGCGACGGCCTGATGCTGGCGGCCAGCCACGCCATCGGCTCGAACGCACTGATCGAAGAGGAAGTGGCCGTATTCCTGGCCGAAGAATTGCTCAAGCGCTACCCGGACTTGCTGGCGACCCGCTACGGCACCAAGGTCGATGAAGTCGACGCCATCGGCGTGGTCGAAGGCATCGCCGCCAAGCGCGGCTTCCGCATCAAGGGCGGCGACTACGATTTCGAGAAAGCCTCGCATACCTTGCTGCTCGACTACCGCAGCGGCATCCTCGGACGTATTTCGCTGGAAACGCCGGACACGCGCGCGGCCCTGCTGGCCCAGCACGCGGCCGAAATGGCGGAGAAAGCGGCCAAGGCAGCGGAAATTGCTGCCGAGAAGGCGAAGAATGCGGCGCGCGGCAAGCGCGGCACGTAAGTTACCGCTTCACCATGAAAAAAGCGCCGCGACAGCAATGTCGCGGCGCTTTTTTCATGTGCTAGCCGATTAGCCGAATTTGAAGCTTGTCACCGCCAGCGCCCCAAAGAAATTCTCCTCGTGGTACACCACCTGCGCCGCTTCCTGCTCGGCCGCGCCGAGCGCCACCATCAGCGGCAGCAGATGGTCTTCCTGCGGATGGGCCTGGCGCGCGCCGGGTGCACGGTCCCAGGCCAGCAATTGCTCCAGCCGTTGTTCTGGGGGCAAGGCCATGGCCTGACGCAGCCAGGCGTCGAACTGGTGCGAGGCGACGGCGCCCGCCTGGCCGAACTGGCGCAGGTTATGGTAACTGAGGCCGCTGCCCAGTATCAGCACGCCTTGCCGGCGCAGGCTGGCCAGCGCGCGGCCCACCTCGACGTGCGTGAGCGGGTCGTAGCCGTGTTTCAGCGACAGTTGCACCAGCGGCATGTCGGCCTGCGGGTAGATGGGGAACAGGGCGCTGAAGGTGCCGTGGTCGAAACCGCGCTCGTGGTCGAGGCGCGCTGGATGGCCGGCCGCGTCCAGCAATTGTTTCACCTGCGCCGCCAGTTCCGGTGCGCCGGGCGCCGGGTATTGGATCTGGTACGTGTGCGGCGGGAAGCCCGAATAGTCATAGATCATGCCCGGCCGGGGGCTGGCCGAAACGAGAAATTGCGGCCCTTCCCAGTGCGCTGTGACGACCAGCACGGCTTTCGGCCGCGCGCCGATCTGGCGCGGGATATCCTGCAACGACGCTTCCAGCACGTCGTAGCGGCCGCCGAACTGGTCTTTCATGAACGGCCACGGGCCGCCGCCGTGCGACAGGAAGTAAGTAGGGAAGGTGTGCTCTTGCATGGCGGCTCCAGAAGGAATGGCTGATGATGGGACCATGATAGTTATGCGCAGTCAGTTGATCAAGGTCGCAATTATTGATATATCATTTCCATTTTGTTGATGATGGGATGGTCATGGATACCTTGCGCAGCATGCGCGTGTTTCGCGCCGTGGTGGAACTCGACAGTTTTGTGCGCGCCAGCGAGCGCCTCGATCTGTCGCCGGCCATGGTCAGCAAGCATGTGATGCACCTGGAGCGCCACCTGGGCGCGCGCCTGCTGAACCGCAGCAGCCGCCACCTGAGCCTGACGGAAATCGGCAAGGTGTATTTTGAACAGTGCCGCGACATGCTCGACAATCTCGACGAGGTGGAAGCGACCGTGGGCCGCACGACGGTGGTGCCGCGCGGCATGCTGCGCCTGAGCGCGCCCGTCTGGTTCGCCAACGCCATCTTTACGCGCACCCTGGCCGCCTACCGCGAACGCTTCCCGGAAGTGACGTTCGACATCGACCTCAGCGGAAGAGTCGTCAATCTGGTGGAAGAGGGTTTCGACCTGGCCCTGCGCGTGAGCCAGGCCCCATCACCGACCCTGATCGCGCGGCCCATCGGCAGCATCGAATTCCACTTGGTGGCCGCGCCCGCCTACCTGGCGCGCGCGGGCCACCCGCACCTGCCGCAGGACCTGGCGCGGCACGCCATGATCAGCTATTCCTTGTTGGCGAACGGCAATGAGCTGGCCTTCGACGGGCCGCAGGGACGCGAGACGGTGAAGTTCTCGCCTGTCCTGCAATGCAATAACGAAAGCCTGCTGCATGCGGCCGCGCTCGACGGCATGGGCATCGCGCTGCTGCCGTCGTGGCAGACGGATGCGGATCTGGCGGCCGGGCGGCTGGTGCGCCTTTTCGATGATTTCAAGTTGGCGGGCGGCAAGGTGTACGCCGTCTACACGAGCCGCCGCTACCTGTCCTCGAAAGTGCGCACCTTCATCGACTTCCTTGCCGATGAAGGGCGCCTGGGGACTTGATTACGCCAGCGAGCGCTTGACGTCGATCAGCGCGAACAGGCGCGCGCTGCGCATCCACGCCAGCACCAGCGCCGCCAGCTGCGTCACCAGCAGGCCGGCCACGATGGCCAGTGGACCGGGCGCGGCCAGGTTCAGGCGCGCCACGCCCAGCAGCGCATACAGCGCCAGTCCCAGCACGGTGATGACGAGGTAGATGGCCAGGCTGGCCAGCGGACGCCGGCGCAGCATGCCGAGACCCCGCCACCAGGCCTTGACGGCCGAGGTGCGGCGACGGTCGACAGCCAGCGCCGCGCGGCCGGCGTCGAGCGTGGCGCAGGCCAGCAGGAACAGCACGCCCGTGAGCAGCAAGGCCAGGTGGCGGGCCAGATCGGCGTCGGCTTCCAGGATGGCTTTCGCCGCGTGCTTGTCGGCCAGTTTCAGCGCGCCGGCGCCGATCGCCAGCGCCACGCCCAGCGGCACGATGCTCCACAACAGCATGCGCAGCATGCGGCCGTATTCGCTGAAGGCGCCCGTCAGCAGGGGACCGAAGCCGAGCGGCACCGGCGCGCGCGCGGCCGTCACCACCAGGCCGGTCAGCAGCGGCGACAGCAGCAGGGCCAGCACGATGCCCGTGATGGCGGCCTGGCTGATGGCGGCGCCGTTGCGCCCCGTATTGGCCACCAGGTCGGCCAGGGTCATCAGGTCGAGCTTGTGCGCCAGGGCCGCCGCATGCACGGCGTTATCGAGGCTGGCGCCCAGGGTGCGCCAGAGGGGAATGACGGCAAGGATGGCGGGGATCAGCAGCAGGCCCGCCCACAGCAGCAGCAAGCGCCATTGCAGGGCGGCGCGGCTGGCGCGCATGGTCAGGGTCAGGCCGCTGGCCCGTGTCGTGGAAGTGGCGCTCATACGATGGCAATCAGGGAAAGGAGGTATTGGAAGACGGCGGCAAGGTCGAAGCTCCAGCGCCGCGAGGCCGAGGTATCGGCTTTCAGGGTGCGGCTGTCATCAAGCTTGTTGACGTCGAGGTAGTGCACGCGGTCCGGGTCCAGTTCGGCCGAGACGGCCTTCACGGGCTTGCTCCAGGTGTAGCGCTGCCACAGCTGCTCGTTATCCCACACCACGCGTTCGGAGCTGCCGTCGGCGAACTTCACCAGCAGCACCTGCGGCACGGGCGCGCCGCGGCGGCGCAAGACCACGCTGGTGAGATAAGGATACGGTCCCGTGCCAGGCTTGGCGTCCGGATGCGCCTTGTCCCACGCCTCGCGCACCTTTTTCTCCTCTTTTTCCAGCGTTTCGGCCGTATGTTCCACGCGCTTGCCGTTCACCAGCGCCGTGCCGGCCAGCGGCGTCTGCTCTTCGCTGGTGAAGCTGCCGATGCGGTCGTCGATATTCGCGCTGGCATACACTTGCTGCGCGAAGACCTGTTCCACGATGCGGCGCTGGCCCGTCGCCTCGGCCAGCGTTTCGCGCAGGTCGGCCACGCTCGGATGGCGGAATTTCCACTGTTCGTAATAGGCCTTGAAGCCCCGTTCCATGGCTTCGCTGCCGATGCGCGCTTCCAGGTCGCGCATGGTGATGGCCGTGCGGCTGTAGACGGGGCCTACGCCCTGCAGGCGGTTCCACGCGTTCTGGCCCAGCGGGTCGGCCGCATCCTGGCGCGGCGCGGCCATGCGCTCGAATTCGAAGACCTTGAAGACGGGATCGAATCCCAGGCGCTTGAGCAGGGGCGTGGTGGCGTGGATGTGCTGGTCGCGCGCGCGCAGCATGCGCTGGTCCCAGTACTCGTTCAAGCCTTCGTCGAGGATCGGCTCCTCGAATTCGTTCGAGGCCAGGATGCCATAGAAATAGCCATGGCCGAATTCGTGGATGGTGACGAAATCGAGGCCGAATTCGGGTATGGTCTTCGGCTGCAGGTTGGCGTAGCTCGACGCCGTGATGAAGGTCGGATATTCCATGCCGCCCGCTTCAGCCGCGTTAAACGGCGGAATCACCACCGTCAGGGTCTTGTACGGATACGGGCCCAGGGTGCGCGAGAAATACGTGAGCGAATCCTTCGCCGCCTGCAGCGCGGGTGCCGCGTTCGACGCGTATTCGGGCGGGTACAGCACCTTGATGGTCACGGGCGGGCTGCCAGGACCGCTCCAGCTGCCTGTCAGCGGCTGCGCGCTGCGCTTGTCGGCCGTCCAGGCGAAATCGTGCACGTCGCCCTGCACATAGTGATGCGTGAGCATGCCGTTCTTTTCCTGCGGCGCGCCCTGCAATTCGCCCGTGGCGCCCACCGTGTACTCCTTGGGCACGGTCAGCTTTACGTCGTAGTTGCCGAAATCGGCGTAGAACTCCGAATTGAGGTGGAATTCATGCGCGTTCCAGCGCGGCGCGGTGGCGCCCCGTTCGCCGGGCAGTTCCAGCACGGCGATCTTGGGGAACCACTGGCCCACCAGGTGGAAGCTGCCGAAATAGCCGGTGCGCGCGATGACGCGCGGCAGCTGGTCGAAGAAGCGGATGTCGAGCGTCGTCTCGGCGCCCGGCGCGACGGCTTGCGGCAGGTCGACGCGCACGACGGTGCGGTCGGTGGCCGGGCCGTTGTCCGGCTGGACGAAATGCCAGGGCGCCTTGGCGCCGTTCTGCGTCATGCTGCGCAGTTCGATGTAGCCCCACTCGCCGTCGCGCGTGTCGACGCCCGAGCGGAAGCCCGTGTCGAGCTTGCGCTTTTCGGTAAAGAAGGTCGAATGTTCGCCTTCGAAGGCGTTCAGGTACAAGTGCAGGTAGACGCTGCTGACGGCTTGCGCGCTGCGGTTGCGCCAGCGCAGTTTCTGCTGGCCGTCGATCGTGTGCTTGACGGGATCGAGCGTCGCTTCGATCTGGTAGTCGACCACGCGGTCCGACAGGGTCGCTTGCGCGCCCGTGCGCACACCGCCCCAGGCGTTGCTGGCGCTGGGCGTGCTGACGGCCGACGCGTGCGGCGACGCCAGGGCGATGCCGTCGGCCGATGGCGCCAGCGGCTTGGGCGCGCTGGCCGGCTTGCCTTGGCCCGGCTGGGCGAACAGGTCGGCCTGCAGGGCGAGGCCGGCCAGCAGCAGGGCGGCGATGGAGAGGGCTTTGAGCTTGCCCGAGATGGGGAAAAAACCAATGCTGCGGCGCGTGCCGCGGGGACTTGGTGGCCCCTGGCGCGTTGTGCTACGACTTTCCATGCGTGACTCCCACAGTGACTTCTTATTGTTGATTTTTAAATGCAGTCGGCTGCGCCCAGGATCGCCGGGCGCAGCTAGCTTAATATACCTACAAAAATGCCAAATCACCAATAAAATATTGGCATAAGGAAAGTACCATCGGGCTGGCGCTTGCGGCGCCGCGCGCCGTGCGTATAATGATTCGCTTTTGCCATCGCTCCGTTCCACCAGCGCGCGCCCGCGCCGCGGTGACGCCTCAAGCCTGCCGCCATGATGCCTGCCCCTCCCGTCCTGACCATCGCTACGCGCGCCTTGCTGCTGTGCGCCCTGGCCATGCCGGCGTGCGCGCAGGATGGCGTGAATGGCGTGGATGGCGGCGTCACGCATGGCGACGTGTCCGCCGAACTGGGGCAGGGCGGCCAGCACAGCGTGCGCGGCGCCCTGTCGCGCGAGCAGGGCGGCATGACGCTCGATGCGGCCGTCGACGCTCTGCGCAACGGCAATTACCGCGATGGCAGCGTGTTTCACCAGCGCGGCTTCAACGGCGGCGCGGAATGGAAGGCGCGCCAGGGCCGCTTCGGCTTCAGCGCCGACCAGCTGAACCAGGACACCCGCTATCCCGCGCCCGAGGCGCCGTTCCTGGCCTTGCTGGCGGCCCGTCCCGAAGACCTGTACCGCTATGAGGTGCGGCGCGCCAGCGCCTTCGTGCAGCGCTATGTCGGCAAGTTCGAGCTGGGCGTGGAACTGTCGCAGCGGGAAAAGCGCGCCGCGGCCCACTATGCGGGCGAGGACGGCAGCAGTGAATCGACCTACAGCAGCCGTCGCCGGCAACTGGCGCCGCGCCTGCGCCATTACGGCAAGGTGGGCGGCGTGGGCACGGATACGGAAGTGGGCCTGGACCTGATGCAGTGGCAGCGGCGCTCGGGCCGCGATGGCGATGCGCGCCGGCGCCAGTATTCGCGCGCGCTGCTGCTGCGCGAGGAACTGGCCTTCGGCGGCCCGTATGCGCCGCGACTGCTGCTGGGGCTGCGGCATGAACAGTTCCAGCTCGATCCGGCCGACCTGCCCGCCGGCGGCAGCGACTGGGAAAACCAGAATGCCTGGGACGTGCAGGGCAGCCTGCAATTGCGCCCGCAACTGAGCGTGTACGCCAAGGCTGCGCGCAGCTACCGCATCGACGACGATGGCTATACCAGTGCCGGCTACCGCCCCCTGGCGGGCCAGCTGCGGCGCGACATGGAAGTGGGCGCCACCTTCGGCGATGCGGCGCGCAGCGCTTCCGTGCGCGTGTTCAGCGAGCGCCTGAGCAACCAGATCGTCTTCGATCAGAGCCTGGGCCAGCTGGGCTTTGCGGGCAACCTCGACCCCTCGCGCCGAGACGGCATCGCCATCGAGGCCAGCATGGCGCTGGCGCGCGACTGGCGCCTCGACGCTCAAGTGCGCCAAGTGCATGCGCGCTATGACGATTACGCCTACGACGGCCCGGACATCGCCCTCGTGCCGAAAACCCTGGCCAGCCTGCGCCTGTACTGGACGGGGCAGGGCGGCGCCAGTGCCGACGTGGGCGTGCAATGGCTGCGCGCCCTGCGCTATGGTCCCGATTTCGCCAACAGCTGCCTGGCGCAAGTGCCTGCGTTTGCCACCGTGGACGGGCGCTATGTGCGCAAGCTGGGCGCCTGGGAGCTGGAACTGGCCGGCAGCAACCTGGCCAACCGCCGCCATTATGGCGATGCGCCCGGTTGCCGTTCCAGCATTTACCTCAACGACGCGCGCCAGCTGCGCATGTCGGCGCGCTACCATTTTTGAGGAGCGAGCGCAGCGGGGCTTAAATGCGGCTTAAGCGGGCACAAACCGGGGCGATAAACACGGATTTTTTCCGCCCGGGCCTCATCGCCCGGCGCAAAAAGTGGTAATCTCGCCCCGTTCACGACCATTTATGATGAAGGATTATTATGCGTTTTCTGCGTTTCTTGCGTCCCCTGCTTGCCGCCGTCACCCTGGTGGCGGCCACCGGCGGCGCCATGGCGGCCGATACCGGCTTTACCACGCTCCCGACGCCAGTGCGCACGGACACGGGCAAGAAGGTGGAAGTGGTCGAGTACTTCATGTATTCCTGCCCGCATTGCTACGCGCTCGATCCGCTGATGCACGACTGGGTCAAGAAGCAGGGCGACAAGATCGCCTTCCGCCGCATCCACCTGGCCTTCTCCGGCCCGAAAGACCCGCAGGCGCACGCCTATGCCACCCTGGAAGCGATGGGCCAGCTGGACCAGTTCCACGATAAGATATTCCGCGCCATCCACGTCGAGCGCAACCGCCTGAACCGCGATGACGCCATCCTCGACCTGCTGGTGAAGAACGGCATCGACAAGGCGAAGTACCTGGACATGTTCAATTCCTTCGGCGTGCAGACCAAGCTGAAACGCAACGAGCAGCTGATCGCCGCCAGCAAGATCGACAGCGCGCCGACCATCGTCATCGATGGCCGCTTCGTCACGTCGCCGGCGCAGCTGTCGCGTCCTGGCCAGTCCGAGCCGCAAACCCAGGCAGCGACCCTGCGCGTGATGGATGAACTGGTGGCGCGCGTGCTGAAAGAGCGCGCCCCGGCGCCTGCGAAGAAGTAAACGGAGAACGTCATGAAACAGCTGCCCTGGACCCTGTGCGCGCTGGCCTTCGCCCTCGTGGCGTGGCTGGCGATCGCCGTCGTCAGCGTGGAAAACCAGCGCAATGCGCTGGTCACCAAGGCTTGCGTGGACCCCGCGTTCAAGAACGAGGTCGATGCGAAATGCCTGGCGTCCGTGCGGTCGCGCGAACACTGGTGGCAGCACTTGACTTACGCCATGACGCATTTCCGAAATTGAAAGTATCAGTACGAAAAACCCGCCGCGCGCGGGTTTTTTTTTCGTCCGCGTATGATGAAGCCACAACTATTCAGGAGGGACAATGAAGGAAGTGATCTTGATTACCGGCAGCAGCCGCGGCATCGGTGCAGCGACGGCGCAGCTGGCGGCGCGCCAGGGCTATGCCGTGTGCGTCAATTATGTGCGCGATGCGCAGGCGGCCGGGGAACTGTGTGCGCGCATCGTGGCCGACGGGGGCGAGGCCATCGCTGTGCAGGCTGACGTCAGCGATGAAGCGGACGTGGAACGCCTGTTTGCGGAAATCGACGCGCGCCTGGGGACGCTCACGGCGCTGGTCAACAATGTGGGCGTGCTGGAGCAGAAATGCCGGCTGGCCGACATTTCCGTGCAGCGTCTCGAACGCGTGCTGCGCACCAACGTGATCAGTTATTTCCTGTGCTGCCAGCAAGCCGTGCGGCGCATGTCGACGGCGAATGGCGGGCAGGGCGGGCGCATCGTGAACGTCTCGTCGGTGGCCGCGCGCATCGGCTCCCCGGGCGAATACATCGATTACGCTGCCTCGAAAGGCGCCGTCGACACCTTGACCCTGGGCCTGGCGAAGGAAGTGGCGGCCGAGGGCATCCGCGTCAACGGCGTGCGGCCCGGCATCATCTACACGGAGATCCACGCTTCGGGCGGCGAGCCGGGACGGGTGGCGCGCCTGGCGTCCGGCGTGCCGATGCAGCGGGGCGGCCAGCCGGAAGAAATTGCCGGCGCCATCCTGTACCTGCTGGGACCGGACGCCACGTATGTGACGGGCAGCATCCTCGACGTGGCGGGCGGGCGCTGATTTTCAACTTCTGCAAGCAACTGATTCAAGCGCAGGGCCAATTATCAAGTGGGGCAAGCGAGTCCAGAATGACGGTGTGCCATTGCAGTAGGCACGCCGATCAACTCATTTGGAACTACCATGCCCGCTTTTGCCCCCGCCATCCTCGCCCTGTCGCTGCTGGCCGCCGCGCCAGCCCATGCCGTCGTCAATCTGCCCATGCCGGCCCACCTGGCCGGTGCCGCTGCCACCGACAAGGTGGTGCTGGCCGCGCGCCGCTACGCCGCGTTCTGGCAGAGCGGCGATCCAGCCGTGGCGCGCCAGGCGCTGGCCGACGATTTTACCGACCGCACCTTGCCCGCCGGGCGTCCACAGGGATGGGCCGGCCCGCTGCAGGCATCGCAGGTGTTCCACGCTGCCGTGCCGGACTTGCAGGTGACCATCGACGACATGCTGGTAGCCGGTGACCGGGTCACCTTGCGCCTGCATTTTACGGGCCATTTCACGGGCGTCTTCCCCACGCCACAGGGCGAGCTGCGCGGTCAGGGGCAATCCATCGACTTTTACGCGTTTGATTTGTACCGGGTCAATGCGCAGGGACGCATCAGCGACAACTGGCACCTGGAAGATAATTTGACGCTGCTGCGGCAGCTGGGCGTGCTGGTGCCCTGAGCGTGGCCCCTTAGCGCTGGGCTGGCAGGGCGGCGAACTGCTGCTGCAGGAAGTCGGCCAGCAGGGTGATGCGCGGCGCCTGGAAGCGGCTGCGCCGGTACAGCAGGTTCAGGGGGACGCTATCGGCAAAGTGATCGTCGAGCACCGTCTGCAGGCGCCCTGCGCGCAGGTCATCGCCGATGTCGAGCAGAGATTTGTAGGCATAGCCATGGCCGGCCACTGCCCAGCGGCGGATGATTTCGCCGTCGTTGCTGTGCCAGGCGCCCTGCAGGCGCAGACTGTGGCGCTTGCCGTCTTCGCGGTAGCGCCATTCCTGCGGCGCGCCGTCGCCGGCCGTCAGCACGAGCGTCGGCAGCGACGCCAGGTCGCGCGGCGCGGCTGGCAAACCGACCCTGGCGGCCAGCGCGGGCGCTACGCACACGACGCGCCGGCCCGGGTGCAGCAGGCGCGCCACCATGTCGCTGTCGGGCAGCTCGCCGTAGCGGATGGCCAGGTCGACGTCGTCCTGCACCAGGTTGGCCGTGGCGTCCGTCAAGGTCAGCGCATGGCGCACCTGCGGGTGCAGCGCGGCAAAGCTGTCGAGCATCGGCAGCAGCAACTGGCGGCCGATGTCGGACGGCGCCGAGATGCGCACCACGCCGCGCACGGCGCCGCCCGCGTGCAAGCCGTCTTCGGCCTGCGCCAGCAAGTCCAGCGCCTGTTCGCTGTAGCGGCGGTAGTGCGCACCTTCGTCCGTCAGGCGCAGCTGGCGCGTGGTGCGCTCGAACAGGGTGACGCCCAGCGCCGTTTCCAGGCGCGCGATGGCGGCGCTGGCGGCGGCCGGCGACAGGCCGTGCTTGCGGCCGGCCGCGGAAAAGCTGCCCAGCGCCGCGGCGTCGAGGAACAGGGCGATTTCCGCCAGGCGTCCGGCGCCGCCGCGGATCATGCCGGGTGCGCGGCCGCTGGTTTCGGCGCCGGTGCCGAATGAGCCGAATGGGGCGTGATCACCACGGTGCAAGTGGTGCCTGCCACCAGCAGTTGTCCCTTCGGCTGCTCGTCGATGTGGATGCGCACGGGCACGCGCTGCGCCAGACGCACCCAGTTGAAGGTGGGGTTGACGTCGGCCAGCAATTCGCGGCCCGTGGCGGCGTCGCGGTCGGTGATGCCGCGCGCGATGCTTTCGATGTGGCCATGCAGGGTGCCGCCGCTCATCAGGTTCATTTCCGCCTTGTCGTCCTGCGCCAGCATGCCCAGCTTGGTCTCTTCGAAGTAGCCGACGACATAGTACGAGGCGCTGTCGATGACGGCCAGCTTGGCCGCGCCGACGGCGGCGAAGTCGCCCTTGTGCACGTTCAGGTTCGTCACGTAGCCGCTGACGGGCGCACGCACGGTGGTGCGCTCCAGGTTCAATTGCGCCAGGGTGCGCGCGGCCATGGCAGCCTGCACTTGCGACGAGGCCGAGCTGGCGGCAAAGCCGGCGCTTTCGCGGCTTTCCGTGGAAATGATGCTGGCGTCCAGGCCTGCGCGACGCTGCGCTTCCTTGCCGCGGCGGCCCTGCTCCGTTTTTTGCGCGGCCAGCACGGCGTCGGCCTGCGCCAGCGCGCTGGCATAGCGCTCCTTGTCGACGACGAACAGGATATCTCCCTTTTGCACCACCTGGTTGTCGCGCACCAGCACGTCCGTGACGGTGCCGGCGACGTCGGCGCTGATGTTGACGATGTCGGCCTTGATACGGCCATCGCGCGTCCACGGCGACTCCATGTAGCGGTCCCAGACGGTCTTGCCTATCCACAGGGCTGCGGCCAGTAGCAGCAGGGTGATTGCATAGCGGGTCAGTTTGCTTACCATGGCGGCAGCCTTTCCTTGATGGGGTTGAACAGTTTTTTTAATTATTTGTACAGCGATAAAGCCAGCGCGCCGAAGATGGCGATGAAGATGCACAGCCGCGCCAGCGACGGGTGCCACACCATGCGGTACACGCCCAGCCAGCCCAGCACGCGGTCGAGCAGGGTTTGCAGGACTATGCTGAGGATGAACAGGGGCAGCAGGGTGGGAATCAAAATTCCGAACAGGGCGAATTCACGCGGCATGGTGGTCTCCGGCGCCAGGCGCCATGTGGTCGAGCAATGAGGTGTAGATCGAATGCAGGTCGGCCAATGCCGTCTGCAGGCGCAGGTCTTGCTCCTGCTTGCGTTCTTGCGTCGCACCCGCTTCCGTCTGCGCCGCGCGCACCACGGCGCCCGCCTGCAGGGTGGCCGCCAGGGCCGCCTGCAGTGCCGTGTCGCTGCGCGTGCGCAGCCAGGTGGCGATGTGGTCCACGCACTGTTGCAGCGCGTGAGGCGTGGCGCCCGGCCGGGCCGTGGCGATCAGTTCGCGCAATTCGATCACGGAATGGCCAATTTCCAGCAGGGTCAGGGCCTGGCGCACGACGGCGCGCGTGGCCTCGCCCGGCGCCGGTCCGGCCGCCGCATTAAGCTGGCTGAGCAGGTCGCGCACGCGGTTGTCGAAGCGGTGTTTCACGCGCCGCGCGGGCGCCGTGCACGCATGCAGCGCTTCGCGCCACAGTGCGCGGCCGATATGGTCCTTGTGGCCCATCGTGTGCTCGGGCAGCAGCACGGCAAACACGAGGGCGGCCAGCATCAGGCCGACGATCAGGGCCATGCCCGTGTTCAAAAAGGCCGCGCCATCGACGTGCATCAGATTCGTCGGCGCCATCTGCGTGATGAAGGTCGACACGCCCAGGCCCACGCCCAGCTTGGCGGGATTCGTCATCAGATACAGGCCGACGGCCAGGAAGGGCGCAAAACTGAGTACCAGCATGGGGAAGCCGTCGCCGTGCACCAGCACGAAATACACGCAGACGAGCGACAGCGGCATGGCGATGAGGAAGCCTGCCAGCACCTGGCGGATCATCAGGATGGGGCGCGGCGAGGACGAGGCCAGCGCGCAGAACACGGCCGCCATCAGCATCGCCGTGCTGGCGTAGGGCCAGGCGAGGAAGTAGGCGCCCAGCGCCAGCAGGGCCAGGCTGATGGCCGCGCGCGCGCCGCTGGCGATCACCAGCGCAGGTGGCGTCTTCGGCGCGTAAGCCTGCGGCGTGCTGATTTCCAGCGGCGTGTCGTGCGCCAGGCTGAAATACACTTCGTGAAAGCGGCTCATGTCGCGCGCGAAGCGCTCGAGCAGCTCGCATACGGTATCGAAATCGATGCGCTGCGCATGCGCGATGGCGGCGCCGTCGATCTCGGCGCGCGCCTGGCCCAGCGCCGTCTGCAGATGCCGCTGCATGGTGTCGAGCGAGTCTTGCGACGGCGTCGTTTGCAGCGCCTCGGCGACGATGGCGTACAGGGGCGCGCAGGCTTGCATGACCAGCGTTTCGTCGTCGCGCTGCAGGCGATCGAACAGGCGGTGGAAGGTATAGAAGGTGGTCAGCGCCGTCATGAAGGTGGCGTTGAAGGCGTGCAGCTTGCGGTTTTGCGCGCGCACGTGGCTCACCTTGCTGGTGACTTCGAACAGGGCGGCCGAGCGCCCCAGTTCCAGCGCCGCCACGTCGGCGGCAAACTGCAGATGCGTCAGTTCCACCTGCGCCGGCGTGAGCTTTTGCTGCAGCACGTCCTGGCAAAAGGTGAGGAATTTTCCGTAGCGGGCCTGCACCGTGCGCATCACCTGCGTGCCCTGATGGCGCGGCAGCAGCACGCTGGAAACCGCCGCCGAGCAGATGATGCCCAGGCTCACTTCGGCCACCCGCGTGACGGCCAGCGCGAACACCTGCATCGGCTGCTCGATGGCGGGCAGCACGATCATGCAGGCCGTGTAGCCGGCCAGCACGTACACATACGACTGGGCGTTGCGGTGCAGGGCCGAGCCGCTCGTGCACAGGCCCACCCACAGGGCCAGGCCGGCGAACAGCAGCACGGGCTGCTGCGGGAACAGGCCGATCAGGGTCAGCGCGGCCGTGCATCCCAGCAGGGTGCCGCACAGGCGGTAAAAGCTCTTTTCCAGCACCATGCCGCTGCTGGGCAGGGCCAGGATGATGGTGGTGGTCATCGCCGTGCTGGGCGAATCGAGGCCCAGGCGGTAGGCCAGCCACAGGGCGCAGAAGGATGCGATGAGGGTCTTGGCGACGTAGATCCAGCGTTCGCCTTCCGTCGCGCGCCAGTCCTGCAGCGCCAGCGCCAGCCAGCGGGCCGCCTGGGTCAGGGGGCCGTATGTGGGTTTTGTTGCTGTGGCTGGCGTCATCGATAGGCTATCAGTTCTGGTTGTTGAGATTGTTGAGGTTGCGCAGCTGGCGCATGTACAGCTTGTCGAGCACTTGCAGCTCTTCTTCCGTGAAGCCTTCGTACAGGGCCGAGGTTTCCTGGTACACGTCGGGCAGCGCCGTCTCGATCAGGGCGCGGCCCTTGTCGGTCAGCGAGATCATCACCGAGCGGCGGTCGCCAGGGCGGGTGCCGCGGTGGATCAGGCCGCGCGTTTCCAGGTCGTTGCACACGCGTGTCAGGTTGGCCGGCTTTTCATGGCAGGCCATGCCCAGGGTGCAGGCGTTCGAGGTTTCGTCGTCCGTGCCGTACAGCACGGCCAGCACCATGTAGCTGGCATCGACCAGGTCGTGCTTTTTCAGCGCGGCATTGGTCAGGTCCTTCATGCCTTTTTGAATGTGATACGTCATGCGCAACAAACGCATCAGTTCCATGGGGAAGCCTGGCATGCGCGTGCGGATGTTTTGCAGCCGCTTGGAGGTGGCGTCAAAAGCGGTCATGTCATATTCCTTCATGTGTGAATAAAGTTCCGATTGTATCTTGTTGGGCTAGGGCAATGCCAGGATTGCAAGCTCAGATGCCGCCTCCCAGTGCATTCATCAAGGAAACGTACAGATCGAGTTCGCGCGCCCCATTCTGCGCCTGCTGCTGTTCTTCCGCCAGCAGCGCCACTTGCGTGTTGAGCATGGCGATGGCGTCGCTCATGCCCGCCTTGTAGGCCTTTTCCGCCAGGTCGCGCGCGCGCTGCGCCGTCGCCAGCGCCTGCACGGTCAGCTGGTGCTGTTTCGCCAGCGATTGCGCCTTGGTGACGGCATTGGCCACGTCCGACATGGCGTTGATGACGGTGGCGTTGTATTGCTCCACGGCGCCGTCATACACGGCCGTCTGGCTGCCCAGCTGGGCGCGCAAACGGGCGCCGGCAAAGATGGGCAGGCTCAGCGCGGGCGAGACGCCGCGGATGTCCGAGTTGGCGTCCAGAAAATGGCTGAAACCAAAGGCCTGGAAGCCGGCAAAGGCCACCAGGTTGACGTTCGGGTAGAACTCGGCCTTGGCCGCGTCGATGCGCTGCGCCGCCGCTTCCACGCGCCAGCGCTGGGCGGCGATGTCGGGGCGGCGGCCGATCAGCTCGGCCGGCAGGGCGGCGGGAATGGCCAGCGGCTGGTCCAGGCGCAGCACGGGACGCGTGAGCGCCGCACCGGCGGCCGGCCCCTTGCCTGCCAGGGCGGCCAGCTGGTTGCGCAGCAGGGCCAGCGATTCGGCCGACTGCTCCAGCTGGCGGCGGCCGGCCGGCAAGGTGGTTTCTATTTGCGCCACGTCGATGTCCGTGCCGATGCCGGCCGCCTTGCGCTGGCGCGTGATGTCGAGGATGCGGGCGCGCTGCGCCAGGCTGCGTTCGATCACATCCTGCACCCGGAACTCATACGACAGCTGGATGTAGGTGCGCACCAGCGCCGTTTCCAGGGCCAGGCGGGCCATCTGCGATTCGGCCGACGCCAGTTGCACGTCGCCCAGGGCGGCGGACAGGGCGGCGCGGTTGCGGCCCCACAGGTCCAGGTCGTACGACGCCGTGACGGTGGCCTGGTTGCGCCAGGCGTAATTGCCGGCCAGCGGCGCCGGCGTGCTGCCATGCTGCGAATACAGTTCGCGGTTGATGGAAACACTCGCGTCCGCCTGTGGGCGGGTCTTGTCCTCGGCAGCGCCGGCCAGCGCCTCGGCCTGGCGCACGCGCGCCTGGGCGCCGCGCAGGGTGGGGCTATCGGCCAGCGCCTGGTCCATCAGGCGGTTCAATTGGGGGTCGTGCAAGTCTTGCCACCATTGCGTGCGGGGCCATTGGATGGCGGCACTGGCGGCGGCATCCATGGCCTGGCTCGATTGCAGCTTGTTAGCGTCGAGCATGGCCGATTGCGGCGCGATATGGCCCATGTCGGCGCACGCGCTCAAGGCAAGGATCAGGCTGGCGGCAAGCAAACGGCGGTGCAGGGGCATGCAGGGACTCCGGGAAAGATCGTGTTGGGGGTGCTGCTGACAGCTCGCCGCGGTGAGCTTCGGGAGTGGCCCGAGTGCTGCGCCGCAACTGAGATGTGTTACTGACTGAAACCGGCTGACTGGTTTCTTATTTCACGACGTGTTTTGTCGTTTGCGCGACGTCAAAGTCCGCTTCCGTTTGCGGGATCAGGCCAGCCTTGCGGGCGGCGTAGAACTCGGCCATGACTTGTTCGCGCGTCACGTTGCTGGCGGCGGTGGCCGGCGTTTTCGGATAGTCGACTTCGCTGGTGGCGATTTCGCCGGCGTTGCGGGCACGGATGTATTCGGCCGTGACGTCAGCGCGCGTGAGTTGCTGGCTGGCAGCGGCAGGCGCGGTGCTTTGGGCGAAAGCCGAGGTGGCGGTGGTGATGGCAAACAATGCTGCGATGAGTGATTTGGCTTGCATGATAAGACTCCAAAATGTGCATGATGGCTGGGTGGATGGGCCGGATCGCCACGTACCGGTCGGTTCGTCGGCATGGCGCTGGTGGGCGCCGTGCCGCCGATGAAGCAGTTTCTGGATGAGAAGATGCTTACTTGAATTAACTATAGCAATGAATAGTACATTTGTGAAGTATTTTCTGAAAATAGTTGTGCGCCGCCGCATTTTCTCCTTGGAAAATGCCGTGCAGGCGTGCGCCGCCAGTCAGGCCAGGCGAGTAAGCTGGTTTTTTTGTGAATGGGAGATCGCCATGAACGGCAGCACACTCGATCCGGACAATTTGCCCGTCACGCCCGACGGCGTCCTGGGCAGCGGCCATGGCAAGGGCGCACTCGGCCCCAGCGACAGTTCCGACAGCGGCAGCGACATGCAGGGCGTGCCGGGCCAGGATGCGGAAGCACTGGACAACGACAGCGATGCGGCCGGTACGGGCGAGCGGGCCGGCGTGGAGCCGCGCAATACGGCGCCCGATGGCGGCGACATCGATGTCGATCATGTGGAAAGTCTGGCTCCCGTGCGGCCGGACGAGGGAGGCGATGGCGAATTGCCCTCATGAATTACCGCCTCTCCTGCGCCATCAGCGTAAAATGTGGGCAAGGCGGCGTGCGCGCCGCCATGGCCAGCCGGCCGGCACAGGATAGGATGTCAGAGGATGCAAACGCAGATGTCGGAAGAGAAAGAAAAAGACTTGATGTCGATGTACCGCGAGACGCGGCCGCGCGAGTTTTTTGGCGAAAAAAGTAACACCAATCACCTGGCCTGGAGTTTGCTGGTGGTTTTGCTGGCGCTGGCGTTCTGGCTCGTCGTGGCCCTGGCGGCTGCGGAAAACCAGCGCTACGCCCTGGAAATGAAGGTGTGCCAGGATCGCGTCTTCCCGGTGGAAATCGACACGTCTTGCCTGAAACAGGTCAAGTCGCGCGATCACTGGTGGCAGCACGTGGGTCACGCGCTGGTGCGCATGGGCGCCTGAGCCGGGCGCAATCTGGCTGAACCTGTGGCGGCGAGGGCCGCTGCGGTGATGGAGCGATAGTGCGGGAGGCGTCATGCCACGCGATCACTCGCGCGAGCAGCCGCAATGGCTGCTCGCGCGCCACAGTGCCTTGACGGCGCGCCAGTTGCTGCGCGCCTACGGCTTGCTGTGCCTGTTTTCCCTCGTCGTTGCCGCCGCCTTTGCATTGCGCGGCCTCTGGTACATCCCCGTTTTTTCGTTTGCCGAACTGGCCTTGGTGGCCTTCGCCCTGCTGCATTACCTGCGCCACGCGCGCGACTACGAACACATTGCCTTGCGCGACGGTGAGTTGATCATCGAACAGGTCAGTGCCGGGCATTGCCGGCGCCACCATTTTCATCCGTGGCGCACGCGCATCGATGTGCCGCAGTGGCCGCGCCAGTTGATACACATCAAGGATATCGGCGGTGGTGGAGCACACGTCGACGTCGGCGTGTTTGCCACGCCCGAACGGCGAAGGCAGGTGGCGCAGGAACTGCTGGCCCTGTTGCCACCGCCCCTGTCGCCGCCAGCGCCACCGTGATCGGCTTACACGGCCCGCGAAGGACCTTCCCACAGATTGATATGGCCTTCGCGCGCCTGCACGTCGATGGCGGCCAGCTCGTCGGCCGTGAACGACAATTGCTGCAGTGCGGCCACGTTTTCGCGGATTTGCGCGCTGCTGCTCGCGCCGATCAGGGTCGAGGTGACGCGGGGATCGCGCAACACCCAGGCCAGCGCCATCTGCGCCAGGGTTTGCCCCCGCTGGGCGGCGATCTGGTTCAGCGCGCGCACGCGGGCCAGGTTTTCCGCGCTCAGGTGTTTTTGCAGCAGCGAGCCGCCGCCGGGGCGGTTGACGCGGGCATCCTGCGGTACGCCATCGAGGTATTTGTCGCTCAGCAGTCCCTGCGCCAGCGCCGTGAACGTGATGCAACCCATGCCCTCCTGTTGCAAGGTATCGAGCAAGCCGTCTTCCTCGATCCAGCGGTTGAGCATGTTGTAGGCTGGCTGGTGGATCAGGCACGGCACTTTCCACTCTTTCAGCAGCTTGGCCGCTTCGGCCGTCTTTTGCGGAGAGTACGAGGACAGGCCCACGTACAGCGCCTTGCCCTGTTGCACGGCGGTGGCCAGCGCACCCATGGTTTCTTCCAGCGGCGTGTCGGCGTCGTAGCGGTGCGAGTAAAAGATGTCGACGTAATCGAGGCCCAGGCGTTGCAGGCTCTGGTCCAGGCTGGCCAGCACGTATTTGCGCGAACCGCCGCCCTGGCCGTACGGCCCCGGCCACATGTCCCAGCCCGCCTTGGTGGAAATGATCAGTTCATCGCGGTACGGTAGAAAATCGTCGCGTAGCAGCTTGCCGAAATTGCTTTCCGCGCTGCCATACGGCGGGCCGTAGTTGTTCGCCAGGTCGAAATGCGTGATGCCGAGGTCAAACGCCGTGCGCAGCATGTCGCGCTGGGAAGCGAGGCTGTTGCTGTCGCCAAAGTTGTGCCACAGTCCCAGCGACAGCAGCGGCAGTTTCAGCCCGCTGCGCCCGCAGGTGCGGTATGGCATGCTGTCGTAGCGGTTTTCGGCGGCGTGGTAGGTCATGGCATCTCCTGGTTGAATGAAGCGCCTATTTTCGCGCAAAATCAAGGCCGGTGTGCGTGCGCCTTGCGCGCGACCGGACGCGCCTTACAATGGGCGTTGAGGAGTCTCGCAAGGAGCGGTCATGGAAATCGAATTGAAATTGTTGCTGGCGCCGCAAGACGCCCCCCGCCTGCGCACGCACCCGTTGCTGGCGCAGACTACGCAAGGTGCGCCCCTGGTGCTGCAGATGCACGATATCTATGTCGATACGCCCGATTTGCAGCTGTGCCGCCACCAGGCAGGCTTGCGCGTGCGCCAGGTGGACGGGCGCTGGCTGCAAACCCTGAAGGCCGGCGGCAGCGTCAGCGGCGGCTTGCACAGCCGCCATGAATGGGAAGGCGAGGTGCCCGGGCCGCAACCGAACCTCGCCGCGCTCGATGCGGCCATCGGCCACAAGCAGCCCATCCGCGCGCTGCTGCGCCAGGACGCCATCCGCGACGCCTTGCAGCCCGTGTTTACCACGCGCATGGAGCGCACCGTATGGCAGTTGCGCACGCCGCAGGGCGACGAGATCGAATGCGTGCTGGACCAGGGTGTCATTGAACGCGGCGCGGACGGGGCCGATGGTGCCGATGGTGTCGTGCACAGCGTGCCCGTCAGCGAGATCGAGCTGGAGTTGAAGCAGGGGCAGGCCGCCAGCCTGTTCGACGTGGCGCTGGCCCTGCTGCAGGACGTGCCGCTGCAACTGGGCCACATGAGCAAGGCGGAGCGCGGCTACCGCCTCGCGGTGTCGCAGCCCCTGCGGGCGGTCAAGGCGCAGCCTTTGGCGCTGGACGCGGCGATGTCCGTGGAGCAGGTATTCCTGGCCATCGCCGGCAATTGCCTGGAGCAAGTCAGCGGCAACCAGGATGGCGTGGCGGCGGGCGAGGATGTGGAAAGCGTGCACCAGATGCGCGTGGGCCTGCGCCGTTTGCGCTCGGCGCTGGGCATGTTCAAGGCGCTGCTGGCCTTGCCGGACGCCTTGAAGGCTGAACTCGACTGGCTGGGCGGCGCGCTGGGCGAGGCGCGCGACTGGGATGTGTTGGCAGGCAATACCCTGGCGCAGCTCGATGGCGAGGCGGCCACGGATGCGGCGGCGCTGGCGGAGGCGGCGCACGCGCAGGCCCGCCTCAAGCACGTGCAAGCGGCCCAGGCCGTCACGTCGGCGCGCTACACGGCCTGCATGCTGGGCGTGCAGCGCTGGCTGCAGGCGCGCGCCTGGCGCGACAGCTGTTCTGCGCGGCAAGTGCGGCGCCTGGACGCGCACGTCTCGCCGTTTGCCCGCGCCACCCTGCGCAAGGATCAGCGCCGCCTGATGAAGCGCGGCAAGCGCCTGCTGCATGCCACGCCGCAGCAGCGCCACCGCGTGCGCATCGCGGCCAAGAAGACGCGCTATGCGACGGAATTTTTTGCCTCGCTGTTTGCCGCGCGCGCCGTGCAACCGTATGTGGGGCGGCTGTCCGTGCTGCAGGATGAGCTGGGCTGGCTCAACGATGTGCAGGTGGCCGACCGGCTGCTGCAGCAATTGCCCGAGGTTCAGGCTGACCAGTCCGCCCAGGACGGGCTGCGGCTGCACGCGGCTTTCGTGCGCGGCTACCTGGCGGCGCACGCACAGGCGCAGGGCAGCGATGGCAGCATGCGCAAGGCTTGGCGGCGCTTCAAGGCAGCCCGCTTGCCGGCCTGAGCCGTATTGGCGGTGGCGTGTGGCCCCGCCAGGCCAGCGGGCGTGGCAACTGGCGCTCAAGAATGGCCAGTTGCGACCGGTGCGGGGCGGCCATGGCGCGCAGCTTCAGCTCACAGTTTGCTGTTCTGGCAACCGGCGCTCACGCATTCGCGCACGCGGTCCTGCAAAAATTGCGCGCGTTCGATGGTGGTCTGGGTGGCGCAATCAAGGTTCACATAAAAGCCCGACGATTCGCGTTTGGAGCAATTCTGGTTGCGGTTGCTTATCCACGCCAGCTGGCCCGATTTCAGCTTTTGCTTGCCGCCGGCATCGAGCTGGGCGGCGAGTTTCTTGTAGTTGGCGTTGAGTTCCTTGTCCGCTTCCTGGTAGACCTTGTTGAGGCAATACAGGCCGTCGAAGTCGTTGCGCGGCGTGTCGCAGGCCGAGTTGGCGAAGGCGGAGCCGGAGGCGCAGAGCAGCAGGGCGAGCAGGTATTTTTTCATCGGGTGCTTTCAGAAAGTGGTGTGGCTGGATGGGCGAGCAAGGTATTGCTCTTGCGCATCGTACAACATTTTTCATCGAGGCCGCAGACGCTTGCGGGCGCGCCCGCCAGCGCCGTCAATAGGCCAGGCGGCCCGGCACGCTCACTTCGATCTGCGTGCCGGCGCCGGGGCGGCTGTCGATGCGCAGGCTGGCCTCGATGTTGGCGGCGCGCTCGCGCATGCCGACCAGGCCCCAGTGGCCGGGCCGCTGGCCTGTTTGCGCCACGGCGTCATCGAGGCCGCAGCCGTCGTCGCGCACGCGCAGCGTGAAGGCCTGTTCCGCATAGTCGAGTTCCAGCACGATGTTTGCCGCCTCGGCATAGCGCGAGGCGTTGAACAGCGCTTCGCGCGCGATGGCATAGATTTCGTCGTGCACGCGCGGCTGCAGGCGCCGGCAGGTGCCGCTGACATGCACCGTGAACGCGTGCGCGCGGTGCTCGGCCAGGCCCTTGCCGAATTGCTGCAGCGCGAGGCGCAGTTCGTCGGGTTCGGCCGAAGCGCGCAAGTCCATGATCTGGTCGCGCCCTTCGATCAGCAGCTGGTCGGCCAGGTTGAGCGTGCCATCGAGGCGCGCCCGTTCGCGCGTGCCCTTGGGCAGCATGTCCGCATGCGCATGGAACGACAGGATCAGGCCTTGCACGCTTTGCAGCAGGGTGTCGTGCAGCGAACGGGCGATGCGCGAGCGTTCGGCCAGGCGCTCCTGCAAGCGTTCCTGCAGCCGTTCCTGCATATTGCGCGTCAGGTGGCGGATGCGCAGCACATAGCCGCCATACAGCAGCAGCGCGGCGCCCAGCGCCAGCAGCACGATGAACCACGGCGTCTGCACGAAGGCGGGCGCGATGACGATGTCGAGCCCCGCTCCCTGCGTGTTCCACACGCCGTCTTCGTTGGCGGCCGTGACGTCGAAGCGGTAGCTGCCTGGCGCAAGATTGGTGTAGTACGCCTCGCGGCGTCCCACCGCTTCCTGCCAGCCCGCGTCGACGCCCGCCAGCTTGTAGCGCAGGCGTACGCGTTCCGGCATCGACAGGCTCAGGGCCGTGAAGCCGATCTGCAGGGACTTGCTGCCCTGCGGCAGGTGCAGAGGCTTGCCATCGTCCAGCGCATAACGCGCGCCATCGGCCAGCAAGCTGTGGATCTGCACGGGCGGCGCCAGGGCGTTGCGGCGGATATGCAGCGGGTCGAGCATGGCGATGGTGGCCGAGGTGGAAAACCACAGCTTGCCATCGGGCGCATGGATCAGCGACGGTACGGGGCGCAGCTGCGAGGCATGGCCCTGCAAGCCGTCGAGCGCGTCGAAGCGTTCCGAGGTGACGGCGCTGCCGTCCCGCATCCACGCGGCCAGGCTGGCGGCGGCGATATGGGCTATGCCATCCGCGCCGTGCAGCCACAGGTCGCCGTCCGGCAGGCGCACGATGCCCGACACGCCGCGAAACGCCGCGCCGTGCGCGCCGCGCAAGGTGTGGAAGCGGCCGGCGCGGTACAGGGCCACGCCGTTTTCGCCGCCGGCCCACATCGCGTCGCCATCGCGGTACAGCTGTAGCACGGTGCCCACTTGCAGGCCCTCGGGCGCGCCAAGCCGCCTGACGGCGCCTGCGCGCTGCCCCTCGGCCACCAGGCTGATGGTATTGTCGGCATGGCCCAGCCAGACGGTGCCGGCGCCATCGATCGCCATGGCCGTGGTCAGCACCGCCGGCAGGCCGGATAAACCGCCGTTCGTGATCCATTTTCCTTCGCCCAGGCGAAACAGCCCGCCGCCGGAAAACGAGGCCCACAGGGCGCCCGAGCGATCCTGCTGCAGCGCCTGCGGATCGAGTCCTTGCACGGGTGGCACCACGCGCGTCATGGCGCCATTGCGCGCGCGATGGTGCAGTTCCTGCTCGTTGCCCAGCCACAGCGTGCCATCGGGCGCCCAGTGGCTGGCCGCCAGCGCCCCTTTCAATACCACTTTTTTCACGCCGTCGGCCGAAAAGCTGCGCACGTCGCCCACGTAGTCGCCGATCCACACGTCGCCATCGGGCCCCGGCAGCATGCCGGGATGGTCGAAGGGTACGGCGACGGGCAAGGTTTGCAGGCGGTTCGGCCGCAGCCGGTCCAGTCCCGTCGACGTGCCAAACCACAGATTGCCTTCGCGGTCCTGGAACGAGGTTTGCGGCAGCGGGCCGCTGATGCCGTTCTGGCGCGTCAGGCGCTGGGCCGGCAGGCTGGGACCGGAAGGGTCGAACTTGCGCTCGATGCCGTCGGGCTGCATCAGCCACATGGTGCCGGCGCGGTCGAAGCGGAGGCTGTTGCCCCTGGCGTCGGGACGGATGAGTGCATCGCCGTGTGGCGCGCTGGTGCGCACGCGATAGTAATTGCTCTGGCTGTCGACGGCCCAGATGGCGCCATCGGGCGCTTCATCCATGCTGGTGAGCATGGTGCGCGGCCAGGCATGCGAAAAGCGCGTCTGGCCCGGCTTCCTGAAATACACGCCATGCATGGTGCCCATCCACTGCGTGCCATCGCGCCCGAACAGGATCTGGTACACGCGCTTGTTGGGCAGGCCCACGTTAGCGGCTTGTGCAACGAAGCGGTCCGCGCCAGGCGCCAGGCGCGCCGCGCCATCGCGCGTGCCGACCCAGATGGCGCCGTCGGGCGCTGCCTCGATATGGAACACGGCGCCCGACGGTAAGCCATCCGCTTCCCGGTAGGTGCGCGTGGCGCCCTGGCGAAAGACGCTGACGCCGCCGAGGCGGTAGCCGACCCACACGGCGCCGTCCTGCGGCGTGGCCAGGCCCAGCACATTGCTTGACGGTAAGCGGTGGCCATATACGCTGTCGACGCGCTCGAAGCGCACGCCATCGTAGCGGTACAAGCCGGTGGCCGTGGCGATCCACAGCCAGCCATCCTTGCCCTGGGCGAATTTCAACACATCGACGGGCGCGCCTTGCAGGGCGCCCCAGGCGTTGTGGGTATAGTCGGACAGCAGGGGCGATGGGGCGGCCGCGCATGCGTGCAGGTGGCACGCCAGCAGGGGCAGGATCAACAGGCGGCGCAGCAGGCGAGCGGACATCGGGGCAGAGGGAGATAGCGGTGGCGGGGCAGTGATTGTAGCGCAGCGCCGTGCTTTTCAGCAGGCGAAAAAAAGCCTGCGCGGGGCGGCGCAGGCTTCTTTCGCCCTACGTTGACAAGAGTCGCTTACGCGAAGTTCTTGGCAACGAAGTCCCAGTTGACCAAGCCCCAGAACGTTTCCACGTACTTGGCGCGCAGGTTGCGGTAGTCGATGTAGTAGGCGTGTTCCCAGACGTCGCAGGTCAGCAGCGGCTTGTCGCCGGTGGTCAGCGGGCAGCCGGCGTTCGAGGTGTTGACGATGTCAACGGAGCCGTCGGCTTTTTGCACCAGCCAGGTCCAGCCCGAACCGAAGTTGCCCACGCACGACTTGGTGAATTCTTCCTTGAACTTGTCGAACGACGACCATTTGGCGTTGATCGCGTCAGCCACGGCACCGGCAGGTGCGCCGCCGCCGGCCGGCTTCATGCCGTTCCAGTAGAAGGTGTGGTTCCATACTTGCGCTGCATTGTTGAAGATGCCGCCCGACGATTTCTTGATGATGTCTTCCAGCGACAGGTTCTCGAACTCGGTACCCTTGATCAGGTTGTTCAAGTTGGTGACATACGCCTGGTGATGCTTGGCATAGTGGTATTCCAGGGTTTCTTTCGAAATATGCGGCGCCAGAGCGTCCATTTCATACGGCAGTGGTGGCAGAGTATGTTCCATGTGATGTCCCTTTGTGGTGAGTGTTCGGAGTCTTCCAGCCTGCGGCCGGAGGGTTGAGCCAAGCTTGCTTGAAGCAAGCATTCTTGCTGAACGAGCCACTATTGTAAAGCGGATGCGCCATTGCTGCAGATTCCCGCACGCGTTGCGGATGCTGTTTGCGTAGTGATTCTCGTTTAGCGCCAAGCCTAGCGAACACGCCGGGTGGTTTCCCTGACGATCAGTTCCAAAGGCGGTATCGCCGCCTGCACGGCTTCGCCATTGATCAGCCCCAGCAGCGCTTCCGTGGCGATGCGGCCGATGTCGTACAGAGGCTGGTGGATGGTCGTCAGCGGCGGCGTCGTGTAGGACGAGCCGGGCAAGTCATCGAAACCGACGAGCGAGATATCGTCGGGCACGCGGATGCCCTTGCGGTACAGGCACAGGCGCACGCCGTAGGCGGACAGGTCATTGGCGGCGAAGACGGCGCTGAATTGCTGCTGCGTATCGAACAAATGGTTCATGGCCAGCATCCCGCTTGCCTCGTGGAAATCACCTTCCACCATCAGCTTCGGATCGATGGCGATGTCCGCTTCGCGCAGCGCGCGCTGGTAGCCCGTCAGGCGCTCGGCCGCATCCGTGTTGTTGGCGGGGCCGGCCACGAACGCGATGCGGCGGTGGCCCAGTTCCACCAGGTGGCGCACGGCCAGGTAGGCGCCGTATTCGTTGTCGAGCTTGAAGCCGATGGCGCTTTTCGTGGCCAGCAGGCGGCCCGTCGAGACGATGGGGCGCTGCTGCGAGAAATCGAGCACGCTCTCGTCCGAGATGCGTCCCGACAGCAGGATGATGCCGTCGACCTTCCTTGCCAGCAGCAAACGGATGCGGTCGGCCTCTTCCTGTGCATTCCAGTGACCGCTGACGATGACGGAGGCATAGCCCGTGTCTTTCAAGCCATCGTCCACGCCGCGCAGGCTTTCGTCGAAGAAGGGGCTGGAAATATCCTGCACCACGATGCCGATGGTCATCGAGCGGCCTTTTTTCAGACCTTGCGCCATCTGGTTCGGCGCGAATTTCATGTGCGCAATGGCGGCCAGCACGGCGTCGCGCTTGTCATCGGACACTTTGGCCGTGCCATTGAGGATGCGCGAGACGGTACTGGGCGACACGCCGGCCTGGCGGGCCACGTCGAGCAGGGTGGAAGGGGGAGCAGCGTGGGCGCTATCGTTCAAGGTGATTCCTGGGTATCAAGATGGCTGGTTGTCAGTGCTCTGAAAACCTTTTCATCGAAAGATTACCATAAATGCCCAAAGGGCCGCAGGTCGGGTTAGCCCTGCGGGCGTAACCCGACATATTGTTGGCCGTGCACGTCGGGTTACGCGCTTGCGCACTTCGGCGGCCCCGCTAATCCGGCCTATGCTTGAAAACGTTTTCACAAAAAACAACAGCATCTTGAAATGGCGGTTTTTTGTGCTTTTTCATAGGGGGACACGCGCCATGTCATCCATCTCGCCACGCTGCCATCAATAAAAATGACAACTTTTTCGGTTGACTTGATTTTCTTTGCGGTGTTAAATGGATACATGTTGTGAAAACGTTTTCAAGATAGAAGACGCTCAATAAACGGAGATGAAATAATGAAGTCAAGCATTCTTGGCGCCGCCCCGCTGGCAGCGCTGACCCTGTCGTTTGGTGTGGCCGCTGCACCCGCAGCCGTCCCGCCGGCTGCAGCCCTGCCTGCGCTGGCCCCGGCCACGATTACCGTCGCCTCGTTTCCCGACCTGGACCGCGCCGTCAAGACGGCCTTGCCCCTGTGGGAAAAACTCTACCCGCAAGTGAAGGTCAAGCTGGTCAGCCTGCAGATCGACGACCACCATAACTCGATGACGACGGCGCTGGCGGCCGGCGCGCGCCTGCCCGACGTGATGGCCATCGACTTCCGCTATGTCGGCAGCTTTGCCGAATCGAAGGGCATGGAAGATTTGCTGCAGCCGCCCTACGGGGCAGGGCAGTACCGCGCCCAGTTCGTGCCATTCACCTTCGTGCAGGCGACCAGTTCGCGCGGCACCCTGGGCGCCATGCCGGCCGACCTGGGACCGGGCACCCTGTTCTACCGCAAGGACTTGATGGACAAGGCGGGCATCAAGGAAAGCGACCTGACGCAATCGTGGGAATCGTATATCGCCGCCGGCAAGAAGCTCAAGGCCGCCACCGGCACCTATCTGCTGGCCGGCGCCAGCGACCTGGCCGACATTTATATACGCGCCAATCTGAAAGATGGCGAAGGCATCTATTTTGGCGACAAGGGACAGGTGCTGGTCGACTCGCCCCGCTTCGTCAAGGCCTTCGAGCTGGCGAAGGCGGCGCGGGTGGCCGGCATCGATGCGCGAACGGTGGCCTGGACGGGCGAGTGGGCCGAAGGCTTCAAACGCGACAAAGTGGCCAGCCAGATGATGGGTTCCTGGCTCAGCGGCCACCTGGCCAAGTGGCTGGCACCCGACTCCAAAGGCCAGTGGCGCGCGGCGAACCTGCCGGCCGGCGCGCTGGCGTCGTATGGCGGCTCCTTTTACGGCATCCCGAAAAAGGCCAGCAACAAGGTCCAAGCCTGGGAATTCATCAAGTTCATGACCGTCAACAAGGATATCCAGCTGCACTCGCTGAAAGAGATCGGCGCCTTCCCGGCCCTCAAGGCAGCGTATGCGGACCCGATGATGGACGAGCCGCAGCCGTATTTCGGCGGCCAGAAGACGCGTTTGCTGGCACGCGACACGGCGGCGAAAATTCCCGTCATCCGCGTCGACAAGTTCGACGCCGTGGCGCGCGACATCGTCAACATGGAACTGGAAAGCGTGCTGGCGCAAAACAAGGATATCAAGACGGCGCTGGCCGACGCCAAGGCCCTGATCACCCACCGCGCGCGGCGCTAGGAGCAGCATGACTACCTCCATGCCTTGTACCGAGGGCGCGCCCGCTGCTGCTGCAGCGCGGCCCGCCAAAAAACGCTACAACATGAAGCAATGGGCGCCGTACATCTTCATCAGCCCCTTCTTCATTTTGTTCGCCGTCTTCAGCCTGTTTCCGCTGCTGTTTTCCATCTATTTGTCGTTCAACCAGTGGGAAGCAGCCAGCGGCGTGGAAGCCATGCAGTGGGTGGGGCTGGATAACTACAAGTACGCCTTGAGCGATCCGTGGTTCTTGCGCTCGCTGGGCAATACCATCTGGCTGGCGCTGGCCTCGGGCGTGCCGCAGCACCTGGTGGCCATTCCACTGGCGGCCTTCATCCACAACAGCTTCAAGCGCTCGCGCAACCTGGTGATCGGCATTTACTTTTTACCGTTCATCACGTCCAGCGTGGCCATCGCCATGGTCTTCAATACGCTGTTTTCGCGCGACTATGGCCAGATCAATGTGCTGATCCAATGGTGCGCCAGCCTGCCGCTGGTGGGCGGCTTGTTCCCCGCCGAATCGATCGACTGGCTGGGCAGCTCGCTGTTCATCAAGCCGGCCGTCGCTTTCGTGATTTTCTGGCGCTACCTGGGCTGGAACCTGGTGCTGTATCTGTCCGCGCTGCAGGTGATCCCGAAGGATCTGTACGAGGCGGCCACCATCGACGGCGCCTCGAAACGCCAGCAGTTCTGGTACATCACCCTGCCGCAGCTGCGGCCCATGATCTACCTGGCCGTGACACTCACCATCATGGGCAATCTGCAGCTATTCGAGGAACCGTTCGTGCTGGTGGCCGAATCGAGCGGCGTGAGCCAGTCCGTGATGACGACGGCCATCTTCGTCTACAAGACGGCGTTTTCCTCGGGCGACTTCGGCACGGCGTCGGCCATTTCCTGGCTGCTGTTTTTGATCATCGCCAGCACCACTTGGGTCAACAACCGCATTTTCAGCCGCAATGAACGCAATGAGCGCAAGGAGGTCCGATGAAAACCACCCGCTGGACGGCCTACGCCATGGTGGCCATCGGCGCCCTGATCATGGTCGCGCCGTTCTACTTCATGTTCGTCTTCGCCACGCATACGAGCGCCGAGATCTACAGCCTGCCGCCGCCGCGCTGGTTCGGCACGGCCCTGCTCAACAACCTGGAATTGCTGCAGGAGCGCCTGCCGTTCTGGCGCAATATCGGCATCAGCCTGTACGTGGCCCTGATGACGACGGCGCTGACCTTGTTCTTTTGCTCGCTGGGCGGCTATGCCTTCGCCATGTACGAGTTCCGCTTCAAGCGGCCCTTGTTTACCCTGGTGATGGCGTCGATGATCATCCCCTCGTTCATGAACATGATTCCGACCTTCATGCTGATGGATTTCCTCGGCTGGCTGGACCAGCCGCGCGCCTTGTACGTGCCGGGAGCGGCCGGCGCGCTGGGCATTTTCCTGATGCGCCAGTACATCGGCACGGCGATACCAAAGGACCTGATCGAGGCGGCGCGCATCGACGGCTGCGGCGAATTCGCCATCTACTGGCGGGTCGTGCTGCCGCTGATCGGCCCTGCCATGGGGACCCTGGGCCTGATCACCTTCATCAACTCGTGGAACAATTTCATCACGCCGCTGGTCGTCATGCGCTCGGTCGAGAACTACACGATCCCGTTGGCCCTGCGCAGCATGCAGGCGCCGAACAACACGGAGTGGGGCGCGCTGATGACGGGCGCCGCGATTGCCGTGCTGCCGCTGCTGCTGATGTTTTTTGTTGCCTCCAAGCGCCTGATCGAGGGCCTCACGCAAGGCGCCGTCAAAGGCTAGCACTCTCTTAATCCACTCACACTGACATGACCACCATGCATAACGACGACACCGATACCAACTTTCCCGCCACCTTCACCTGGGGCGTGGCCACCAGCGCCTACCAGATCGAGGGCGCCGCCGCCATCGATGGTCGCGGCCCATCCATCTGGGATACCTTCAGCCACACGGATGGCAAGATCATCGACGGCAGCAATGGCGACGTGGCCTGCGACCACTATCACCGCTACTTTGATGACGTGGAGCTGATCGCCAGCCTGGGCGTCAACACCTACCGCTTTTCCATGTCCTGGTCGCGCGTGCAGCCGACGGGTTCCGGCGCCTGGAACGAGGCCGGCTTCGACTTTTATGGGCGTTTGCTCGACGCCCTGGCTGCCAAGGGGCTCGATGCGCACCTGACCCTGTACCACTGGGACTTGCCGCAAGCCTTGCAGGACGAGGGCGGCTGGCTCAATCGCGCCACCTGCTACCACTTCGCCGCCTACGCTGCCGAAGTGGCGCGCCGCTTTGGCCACAAGGTCGCCAGCATCGCCACCCATAACGAACCGTGGTGCACGGCCGTGCTGGGCCACGGCACGGGCCAGTTCGCCCCCGGCATGGCCGACCCGGCCGCCGCCGTGCAAGTGTCGCACCATCTGCTGCTGTCGCACGGCCTGGCCATGCAAGCGATGCGCACAGTGAACGCGCCGGCGAAGCTGGGCATCGTGCTCAATCAATGGACGGCCACGCCGGCCACCGACAGCGCCCAGGACCGGGAGCTGGCCGAGCTTGAATATGCGCGCTCGGTGCAGTGGTATATGGACGCCATCTTCAAGGGCCGCTACCCGGCCCTGGCTCTGAAACACGTCGACGCTTCTGCTTTATCCATCTTTGAAAACGATTTCATGGATATTAAACAGCCCATCGATTTCCTCGGCGTGAACTACTACACGCGCGCTTTCATGAGCGCCGAGACGCCGCCGCGCAAGCCGGAATGCAAGCTCGGTGTCAACGACATGGGCTGGGAAACCTATCCGCAAGGCTTGACGGAACTGCTGGTTGGCCTGCACCGCGAATACCGTCTGCCGCCCGTCTACATCACGGAAAACGGCATGGCCGTGGCCGACAAGCCCGTCGACGGCAAGATCCATGACGCGCCGCGCATCGAGTACGTGCAGTTGCACCTGGACGCCTTGCGCGCCGTGATCGCGCAGGGCATCGACGTGCGCGGTTATTTCTACTGGAGCCTGATGGATAACTTCGAATGGAACTCCGGCTACGCCAAGCGCTTCGGCATGTTGTACGTCGACTACGCCACGCAACAACGCAGCTTCAAGGACAGCGCCCTGTGGTACCGCGACTTCATCGCCGCCCAGCGCGCATCCCACGCCGCTGTCCTGGTGGAGGCGCACTGACATGGCCGCCATTTCCCTGCGCGGCATCCGCAAGACCTACGGCGACGGCCCGGAAATCGTCAAGGGCCTGGACCTCGATATCCACGACGGCGAATTCATGGTCTTCGTCGGGCCGTCCGGTTGCGGCAAGTCGACCCTGCTGCGCATGATCGCGGGACTGGAAGACATCAGCGCGGGCCAGCTGCGCATCGGCGACTTGCTGGCCAATGACGTGGCGCCGGCCGAGCGGGGCATCGCCATGGTCTTCCAGAGCTACGCCCTGTATCCGCACATGACGGCGCGCGACAACATGGGCTTTGCCTTGAAACTGGCGGGCAAGCCGGAAGCGGAAGTGCGCGCGGCCGTCGGCAAGGTGGCCGAGATTTTGCAGATCACGCACCTGCTCGACCGCAAACCCAAGGCCTTGTCGGGCGGCGAGCGCCAGCGCGTGGCCATCGGCCGCTCCATCGTGCGCCAGCCCAAGGTATTCCTTTTTGACGAGCCTTTGTCCAACCTCGACGCCTCCTTGCGGGTGCAGACGCGCATCGAGCTGGCCAAGCTGCACCAGGAACTGGGCACAACCATGATTTACGTCACCCACGACCAGGTCGAGGCCATGACCCTCGGCGACAGGGTCGCCGTCTTCCATGGCGGCCACCTGGAGCAGGTAGGCGCGCCCCTGGACCTGTACCGCCATCCGGCCAGCCAGTTCGTGGCAGGCTTCATCGGCGCTCTGCGCATGAATTTTTTGCCGTGCGCCGCCGTCCCCGCGCTGGCCAGCCAGCTTGGCGGCGAGGCGGGCATGCTGGTCGGCATACGCCCGGAACACCTGCGCCTGGTGCCGCGCCACGAAGGCTATGGCGCCACGGTGACCCTGATCGAGCAGCTGGGCGATGCGCAGATCATCCACGCGACCCTCGATAACAGTCCGCATGCGGTGGCCATCAAGCTGCACGGCGAGGCGCGCCACGCGCTGGCGCAGGGCAGCGCCATCGGCTTCGCGCCGGAAGAGGGCCATGCCTTTCTATTTGACACGGCCGGGCGCGCCGTGGCTACCCATTGACCCCGCACGGAGGCGACATGACTTCAGATTGACACCCAAAAAATGTGCAGCAATAGCCAAAGAGCTATGTGATCATCAATCAACCAGCGGTACAGGAGACAACAACAATGCAACAGCTCAAACGCAACACCATCGCCCTCAGTCTGGCGCATGCGACCTTCGCCCAGTTCATCTTGCTGGGCAGCGGCGCCGCCATGGCCCAGGATTCGGCCAGCACCACGCCAGTCACGGACGCGGCAAAACCGGCCGCCGAACAGATGGACCGCATCGTCGTCACGGCCACGCGCCGCAATACCTTCGTGCAGGAGACGCCGCTGGCCGTCACCGCCTTCAACCAGGACACGCTGCAAAACAACCAGGTCAAGGATCTGGCATCGCTGGCCACCATGGTGCCGAGCCTCGTCGTCGAGCAGCATGGCGACTCGGGTGGCGTGCACGTCTACATGCGCGGCGTCGGTTCGGCCAATCACACGGAGCTGGGCGACCCGGCCGTCGCCTTTTATGTCGACGGCGTGTATTCGCCGCGTCCCCAGGGCGCCACGGCGCTGATGTATGACCTGTCCCACGTCGAGGTAGCGCGCGGACCGCAGGGCACTTTAAATGGCCGCAATTCGACGGCCGGCGCCGTCAACCTCGTCTCGGCCGCGCCAAGCACGGCGAAGTTCATGGGCTCGGCCGGCATCACCGTGGGCGACAAGCGCCATCTGCAGACGCAGGGCATGATCAATATCCCGTTTTCCGACGACGTGGCGCTGCGCATCGCGGCCATCAAGGATAGCCATGACGGCACGGTGGACTTCCGCCGCGGCTCGAACGTCATGCCGGGCACGGCCAAGTATGGCGCCGGCGACCAGATGGGCGTGCGCGCCTCGCTGCTGTGGAAGTTCACGCCGCAGCTGCGCGGCACCTTCATCGCCGACTATTTCCTCGACCAGGGTGCCGGCAACGTCTACCTGGCGGCAGAACCGAAGCCGGGCGAGAAGCTGCGTTCGGCACTGATCGACACGCCGGGCACCCTGGACCAGTCGATTCTGACCTACAAGGGCAAGCTCAATTACAAGCCGACGGACGCGCTGGACTTCACGTACCTGGGCAGTTGGAGCCGCTACAAGCGCCAGAACAGCAACGATTCCGATGCGGGCCTGTTCCCCGGCTTCAAATCGGAAAACCGCACCGACTGGGCGCAGTTCGACAGCTATTCGCACGAGCTGCAGGCGCGCTCGGACGACGATGCGCCGTTCCAGTGGGTGGCCGGCCTGTTCCTGTTCAACGAAAAGAACAAGGTGCGCTTCGATATCGACCGCAGCCAGATTTCGCAGGCCGCCGTGCAGCAGGATATCGCCAACGGCGCCGTGATCTTCGTGCAGCCGACCGTGGGCCAGTACGCCTCGTCGATGTCCTTCATCCAGGGCGACCGCCAGCTCAAATCGAAGGCCGTATTCGGCCAGGTCAGCCAGCAAGTGACCGATACACTTAAGCTGACGGCCGGCGCGCGCTACACGAAAGACCACAAATTCGACATCGGCGGCCAGAATTGGGCCTGCCCGAACTGGCCCGCGAATACGCCGTTGGGCACCACCGTGCTCACTGCCGACCAGCTGCGCCAGCTGGTCACGCCCGGCACGGGCCTGGCCAACACGCACAATATCGGCCCTGGCGGCGCCATCACGGCCGCCACCTGCGGCAATACGCCAGGCGACAACACGGCCGACCTGAAATACGGCCAGGCCACCTGGCTGGGTCGCATCGAGTACAAGCTGCGCTCCGATATCCTGCTGTTCGGCTCCGTGACGACGGGCTTCCATTCGCCAGCCATCGGCGACGGCGGCGCCACCACCAAGCCGGAAAAGCTGACCAGCTATGAAATCGGCTTCAAGTCCGACCTGCTGAACCGTGAACTGACCCTGAACCTCGATGCGTTTTTGATGAAGTACAAGGACAAGCTCGAATCGCAGGTGGTCAACAGTGTGCTGGCCAACTTCAACGCGGCCGGCGCCACCGTCAAGGGGCTGGAAGCGGAATGGGTGTGGCGGCCAACGAAGGTCGACCGCCTGACGGGCAACGCCACCTGGCTCAAAGCCGTGTACGACGACTTCATGTCGTGCGACGTCGATGCGGCGCGTGCGAATGGCCAGTCCTGCGGTTCGACGGCGCCACTGGTGAACGTGGGCGGCAGCACCATGAAGCATGCACCGAAGTTTTCCACGACCGTCCAGTACGAGCATGATTTCAGTGTCGCCGGCGGCCAGCTCACGCCGCGCGCGTCGGTGCACTATGAAACCATGTCGTATGTGGGCGCGGGCGCGTTCAACGGCGACGTGCCGGGCCATGCCGGCGTCAAGCGCCAGGAAGCCTACACGACCCTGGACCTGAGCCTGCGCTTCCAGCCGGCGAACAAGGCGTACACGGTCGAAGCGTTCGTGCAGAACGCCACCGACAAGGCCGTCAAGCTGGACGTCAATGAAATCTGCACGGACGTCGGCATGCCATGCCAGCCGACGCAGCAGATCTACGGCGCCTTCTACAACGCGCCGCGCACCTTTGGCGCGCGCGTGTCGATGAAGTTTTAATCAGGCCGTGTGAAAGGGCAGTTGCGGTAGCAGTCCACTCAGTAGGGAAGGTGTTGGGCCGGGGTTCTTCCCCGGCCTTTTTTATTCTAACGTCGCCTGCACGCTGGCGATGCCGACCTGCGCGCTGCCTTCGGCCAGGCGCACATTGACATTCTGGCGCGCCTGCAGCTGCGCCGGCGAGCGCACGATATTTCCCTTTTCATCGCGCAGGATCGCGTAGCCGCGCTCCAGCGTGCGCTGGGGATTGAGCAGCTCCAGCTGCGCTGCCAGGCCGTCGAGGCGGTGGCGCCGCTGGCCCAGCTGCTGCGCCATGGCCGCGCCGCTGCGCCGCAGCATGTCCGCCAGGCGCGTGCGCGGCGCCGTGACGTCGGGCCGCAGGTTGGCCCAGCGCGAGCGCAGGCGTTCCAGCGCGTACTGCGATTGGTTGACGGGCGCGCGCGCCGCATGCGTCATGGCCGTCGACAGGGCCAGCAGCTGCAAGCGCTGCTGTTGCAGCTGCGCCTTCGGGTTGAGCAGGCGGCGGCTGTGGCGGTCCAGGGTCTGCGCCGCATCGTCGAGGCTGCGGCGCATGGCGCGGCGCAGGTCGGCCGCATCGGCGCGCAGGGAAGCCATCCAGTCGGCGCGCGGCGTGGCCGCTAGTTCGGCCGCCGCCGTCGGCGTGGCTGCGCGCAGGTCGGCCGCGAAGTCGGCGATGGTGAAATCCGTCTCGTGTCCCACGCCGCTGATCACGGGCATGGAACAATCGGCAATGGCATGGGCTACGGCTTCATCGTTGAACGACCACAAATCTTCGATACTGCCGCCGCCACGGCACACCAGCAGCACGTCGCACTCGGCCCTTGTGGATGCCGTGCGGATGGCGTGCGCGATTTTTTCCGGCGCCTGCTGGCCCTGCACGGGCGTGGGATACAGGATGATGTTGACGTGCGGCGCGCGGCGCTTGAGCGCGATCAGCACGTCGCGCAGGGCTGCCGCCTGCGGGCTGGTGACGATGCCGATGCTGCGCGCGAACATGGGGATGGCGCGCTTGCGTTCCTGGTCGAACAAGCCCTGCGCGGCCAGCTTTTCCTTCAGCCGCTGGAACGCTTCATACAGGGCGCCCACGCCGGCGCGGCGGATGGCTTCCACGTTGATCTGGTAATCGCCGCGCGCGCCGTACAGGGTGACGAGGGCGCGCACTTCCACCTTGTCGCCTTCGCGCGGCGTGAAGCCGGCAAACTGGGCGCGGCCGCGGAACATCACGGCGCGCACCTGGGCGCCATCGTCCTTCAAGGTGAAATACCAGTGGCCGGAAGCGGCGCGCGTGAAGTTGGAAATCTCGCCGGCGATCCAGGTCAGGGGAAATGAGCGTTCGAGCAGACGCGCAACGGCCTGGTTCAGGGCGCTGACGGTCAGCACGGGCGGGGCGGCAAAGCCGCTGTCAGTTGGAGTATCAGTCATCATCTGGTGCTATGGGGGAGGGAACTGTCCACATATTATCGGCGAGGTCATGCTTATGTCATATATCGTGCAAAACAACAAGTTCTATTTCTAAGTATTTGATTTCATGATGAATTCCCGTATGCCTGATTTGCGTGCACAGGGAAAAAAACCTTTAATATCAAGCACATCAGTACAGCCCCTGCCACTTACGCACAAAGTTATCCACAGAAAGTGTGCGGAACTTTTTGCCTTGGACAAACATGGCCCGGCAAGCCAACATTGACCGATAAAAGTGCCTTGCTACATTTTTGCGCACGGAAATAAAGTCTATAGGAATCAAATGCTTAGTATGCCATGCATGGCCTTGCGCACAATCTTATCCACAAAAAATGTGCAGAACTCTGGCACGGCGCCGGATTTATCCACTGGAAGAGCCATGGCATCGCTTGCCTGAATTTTGCGCAGCATAAAAATAGCCATATAAATCAATGGTGTAGCACCATGCCGTGCGCCTTGCTCACAATCTTATCCACAGAATGTGTGCAAAACTGCATAAACCGTTTCGCCTGTTGACCTGGTTTTCCACCACGCGGCCAGGGAGTTGCGCTGCCTAATTTTTCAGCATTGAAAAAAACTCCTTTAAAATCAAGGTGTTTGCATGGAGTCAATCCGCTTGCTCACAATCTTATCCACACTTTATGTGCGGAACTGCTGTTGCGGTGGAAAACTGCCGTGTTGAAGTGCAATCGGAGCGATAAAAGCCCGCTTTCCAGCCCTTGCTACATTTTTATGCATGGCAATAAAAACGATATAAATCAATGTACTTGGCGCGTATCCTTGCGCTTGCACACAATCTTGTCCACAGATTGTGTGCAGAACTTTGACCGCCTGTTTGCCACCGATTTCGTGCTGGCTGCCACTTTTTTACTCATCGATTTAATTTCCTTTAAAATCAATGACTTGATTGAATTCCTCGGCTTTGCGCACAATCTTGTCCACAGTAAATGTGCAGAACTCTTGAATTCTTGATTTTGTGACATTGACTAATGGCGATGAGCTGCTATGCCTGTATTTTGCGCAGTGCAGTAATTCTCATGTAAATCAAGGGCTTGCATGCTGGACTTCATGCTTGCTCACAATCTTATCCACACAAAGTGTGCAAAACTGTGCGGCGGCAGCGTGCGCCCGACGCGCCGTGTGGACAAGTGCCATGCGGGCGCCACTTGCCGCCGGCGCGGCAACGCGCTACATTGCGCCATTCCCGCGCGGACGTCGAATCGGTCTTCGGCGCTCGGTACAATACAGGCTGTTCGGGTGATTCACCGCCTTCCCTTTACCAGGAGTTCCTTTTGCTCGCTATATTTCAAGCCGCTGGCTGGCCCATCTGGCTGTTGTTGATCGCTTCCATCGTCGCCCTGGCCTTGATTATCGAGCGCCTGCTGTATTTGCGACGCGCCAAGATCCTGCCCCGCAAGCTGTTTGATGAAGTGGTGCAGGTGTATCGCAGCGGCAAGATCACGCCGGACACGGTGGCCAAGCTGGAAGACAATTCGCCGCTGGGCGTGGTGCTGGCCGCCGCCCTGCGCAATGTCGACGCGCCGCGCGAAGTGATGAAGGAATCGATCGAAGAGGCGGGCAGCGGCGTGGCCCACACACTGGAACGTTTCCTGACGACCCTGGGCACCATCGCCACCCTGGCGCCGCTGATGGGCCTGTTCGGCACGGTGGTGGGCATGATCGAAATCTTCGGTTCGCAAAACGCCAGCGGCTCGAATCCCGCACAATTGGCCCACGGCATCTCGGTGGCCTTGTATAACACGGGCTTTGGCCTGGCCATCGCCATGCCGACCCTCGTCTTCTACCGCCACTTCCGCGCTCTCGTCGACAGCTTCGTCATTGACATGGAGCAGCAAGCGGTCAAATTCGTCGATATCGTCCACAGTGGCCGCAAATGAACTTCCGCAAAGGCAAGGGGCGTGAAGACCCCGAAATCAACCTGATCCCGTTTATCGACGTGCTGCTGGTGATCCTGATCTTTTTGATGGTCAGCACCACCTACAGCAAGTTTACGGAGCTGCAGATCACCTTGCCGACGGCCGACGCCGAGCAAGCCAAGGACAAGCCGCAGCAGCTCGACGTCACCATCGATGCCAAGGGCAATTACACGGTCAACCGCGAACCGGTGTCGTTCCGCGACGTGGCCGGCCTGGCCGACGCCCTGCAGGACGCGGCGAAAGCGGCCAACGGCGGCAAGGCGCCGGCGCAGACGCCCGTCGTGGTGGTCAACGCCGACCAGTTCGCCATGCACCAGATGGTCATCCACGTGATGGAAGCGGCGCGCCTGGCCGGCTATGAAAAGCTGACGTTTGCGGCGCAGGCGGGTGGCAAGTAAGTTCCGACCGTTACCGGCAACAAAATTGGGGTCTGGCCCGCCGGGTCAGACCCCAGCCCTTTACCCCTCACCGCATGCCCACATCCTCTCCCGCCAAGCTTGAATCCACATTGACCCGCACCTGGCTGACGCGCGGCCCGCTGGCGTGCGCGCTGTGGCCCGTGTCGCTGCTGTTTGGCGCGCTGAGCGCCGTGCGGCGCGGCCTGTACCGGGCCAATATCCTGACATCGGCGCGCCTGCCCGTGCCCGTCGTCGTCGTCGGCAATATTTTTATCGGCGGCACGGGCAAGACGCCGCTGACGATCTGGCTGGTGCAAGCCTTGCGCGACGCGGGCATGCGCCCGGGCGTCATTTCGCGCGGCCATGGCAGCGCCGACCGGTCGCCGCGCGCCGTCAGCGCCAGTTCCACGCCGCAGCAGGTGGGCGACGAGCCGCTGCTGATCTTCCAGCGCGGCGGCTGCCCCGTGATGGTGGGGCGCGACCGCGCGCAAGCGGGCCGGGCCCTGCTGACCGCGCACCCGGAGGTCGACGTGCTGGTGACGGACGACGGCTTGCAGCATTACGCCTTGCAGCGCGACGTGGAAATCGTGCTGTTCGACGGCCGCGGCGCGGGCAATGGCTGGTTGCTGCCGGCGGGACCTTTGCGCGAATCGCCGCGCCGCCGGCGCGACGTGACGGTGATCAATGCGCCCGAGCTGGCGCCGGCACTGGTAGCCAGGGTCGCGCCGCAGGGCGGGCTGGTGGTGCAGATGCTGCTGGCCGGTGGCGTGGCCGAACGCATGGTGAACCGCAATGAGCGCATGCCGCTTGAATCCTTGGCGGCCAGCGGCCAGCGCATCGTGGCGGCGGCCGGCATCGGCAATCCCCAGCGCTTCTTTGCCATGCTGCGCGGGGCCGGACTGGACTTCATGGAACTGCCCTTGCCCGATCATCACGACTTCCTCGACCAGCCATTTGCGGCGCTCGACACGGATGTGATCTTGATCACCGAGAAGGATGCAGTAAAATGTGCGCAAATTGAACATCTCAAAGATGACCCGAGACTGTGGGTCGTCCCCGTCAGTGCGCGCATCGATAGCGCGCTGGCCCAACAAATTGTGGAGAAATGTCGTGGACGCTCGACTGCTTGATATCCTGGTCTGCCCTGTTTGCAAGGGTCCGCTTGAACACGATAAGAAGGCGCAGGAACTGATTTGCCGCGCCGACCGCCTGGCCTATCCTATCCGCGATGGCATCCCCATCATGTGGGCGGACGAAGCGCGCACCCTGCAAGACGCAGTGGAATAACGATGGCGTTCATCGTCATCATCCCGGCCCGGCTGGCCTCGACGCGGCTGCCGGGCAAGCCGCTGGCTGACCTGGGCGGCAAACCCATGGTGGTGCGCGTGGCCGAGCAGGCAGCCCTGTCGGGCGCCGCGCGCGTCATCGTCGCCACCGACCATGACAGCATCCGCGTAGCCTGCGCCGCGCATGGCGTGGAAGTGTGCATGACGCGCAGCGACCATCCGTCGGGCACGGACCGCATCGCCGAAGTGGCGCGCACGCTCGGCTTGCCGCCGGACGCCGTCGTCGTCAACCTGCAGGGCGACGAACCGCTGATCGATCCGTCCCTGCTGGCTGCCTGCGCGGCGCAGATCAGCGCCGCCGTTCCCATGGCCACGTGCGCGCATCCGCTGCACGACGTGGTTGACGCGTTCAATCCGAACGTGGTGAAGGTCGTGCTGGACAAGAACGGCCGCGCCTTGTATTTCTCGCGCGCGACGATTCCCTGGCACCGCGACGGCTTCGCGCAAGCAAAAGACAGCTTGCCGGCAGGCTACGTGCCGCTGCGGCATATCGGCCTGTATGCGTACAGCAATGCGTTCTTGCAAGAATATCCGCAATTGTCCGCGTCGCCGCTGGAAGCCATCGAGGCGCTGGAGCAGTTGCGCGTCTTGTGGCACGGTGTTGCCATTGCCGTGCACGTCACGGACTCGGCGCCGGCCGCCGGTGTCGACACGCCGGAAGATCTTGCCAGGGTGCAAGCCCACTACGGCGCCCTGTAAGCGCTACCCGCAAAACGGCAGGCGTGCAAATATAATTTTGTGCGCCTGCAGTAAAAACCACATTTTGAAACGTGCGCCGCGCGAATTGCTGGCTTTGATCAATCAGGGCATAGCAATTCGATAGCAAACTGGCGTTCCGGGGAATTTTTGTGGTAAGTTTCGTACGGAAAGATAGCCTTGGCAACACCATCTAAAAATAATTACACATACCACCATCCAAAATCTGTTTTTTAGGAACTTTTCAATGCGTCTGATACTTTTAGGAGCACCCGGTGCCGGCAAGGGCACCCAAGCTAATTTCATCAAAGAAAAATACAACATTCCACAAATCTCCACGGGCGACATGCTGCGCGCGGCGATCAAGGAAGGCACGGAACTGGGCCTGGCCGCGAAAAAAGTCATGGATGCGGGCGGCCTCGTGTCGGACGACATCATGATCGGCCTGGTCAAGAATCGCCTGCAGGATGCCGATTGCGCCAATGGCTACCTGTTCGACGGCTTCCCGCGCACGATCGCGCAAGCGGACGCCATGAAAGATGCCGGCATCAATGTCGACTATGTGCTGGAAATCGACGTGCCTGACGCTTCGATCATCGAGCGCATGGATGGCCGCCGCAGCCACCCGGGTTCGGGCCGCGTCTACCACGTCAAATTCAATCCGCCCAAGGTCGACGGCGTCGATGACATCACCGGCGAACCGCTGATCCAGCGCGACGACGACAAGGCGGAAACGGTCAAGAAGCGCCTGGACGTGTATCACAACCAGACCAAGGTCTTGTTGGGCTACTACAATGACTGGGCCAAGTCCGGCCTGCCAGGCGCACCGAAATACCGCCGCATCGCCGGCGTCGGTCCGGTCGAGCAAATCCGCGACAGCGCATTTGCCGCCCTGGCGGAATAAGCAGTATTGAAAAGCGGACCTGAGTGTCCGCTTTTTTTGTGCCCGCGCTTGAGGCGGGCGCCGTATCGTTTTCGTGGTTCAGGTTTTTTGCAGGTCGTGTTTTCCTGGCTGCGCGTGCCTACCCGGTGCGGTCTGCAGCTGTTGGCAATGACGTCGGATAAAAACAGAAGGGGACGATATGGCAGCCAGTTTGTGGTTTGCGGTAGCCTGCGGCGTGGTCGCAGTCATTTATGGTTTGGTGTCGCGCAGCTGGATCCTGCGGCAGGATCCCGGCAACGCGCGCATGCAGGAAATCGCGCTGGCCATCCAGCAGGGCGCGGCCGCCTACCTGGCGCGCCAGTACCGCACCATCGCCATCGTCGGCGTGGTGCTCCTGATCGCCATCTATGCGCTGCTTGGTCTGCACACGGCGCTGGGGTTTTTGATCGGCGCCGTGCTGTCGGGCGCCTGCGGCTTCATCGGCATGAATGTCTCGGTGCGGGCCAATGTGCGCACGGCGCAGGCGGCCACCCTGGGTATCAACCAGGCCCTGAACGTGGCTTTCAAGGGCGGGGCGATCACGGGCATGCTGGTCGTCGGACTGGGCCTGCTGGGCGTGACCCTGTTCTACTGGCTGCTGGTGACGACGGGCGCGCCCGGCCTCACGCAGCATGACCTGATCAAGCCTTTGATCGGCCTGGCCTTCGGCGCCTCGCTCATTTCCATCTTCGCGCGGCTCGGCGGCGGCATCTTCACCAAGGGTGCCGACGTGGGCGCGGACCTGGTGGGCAAGGTGGAGGCGGGCATTCCCGAGGACGATCCGCGCAACCCGGCCGTCATCGCCGACAACGTGGGCGACAACGTGGGCGACTGCGCCGGCATGGCGGCCGACCTGTTCGAAACCTATGTCGTGACCCTGATCGCCACCATGCTGCTGGGTGCACTGCTGATGGCCGAGGCCAGCGGCACGGCCATCATCTACCCGCTGCTGCTGGGCGCCGTCTCCATCCTCGCGTCCATCGTCGGCTGCTCGATGGTCAAGACCAAGCCGGGCGCGAAAATCATGTCGGCCCTGTACACGGGCTTGTGGTGGGCCGCCGGCCTGTCACTGGTCGGCTTTGCCGTCGTCACGTGGCTGCTGTGGCCCGATGACGCCATGCGCTACAAGATGCTGGGCGCCACCGTCGTCGGCATCGTCCTCACGGGGCTGATGGTGTACATCACCGAGTACTACACGGGCACGGACTTCAAGCCCGTGCGCCACATCGCTGAAGCGTCGACGACGGGCCACGGCACCAACATCATCGCCGGCCTGGGCGTGTCGATGAAGTCCACCGCGTATCCGGTGCTGGCCGTCTGCGTCGCCATCCTCGTCTCGTATCAATTGGCGGGCCTGTACGGCATCGCCATCGCGGCCACCTCGATGCTGTCGATGGCGGGCATCATCGTCGCGCTCGACGCGTATGGCCCCATCACGGATAACGCGGGCGGTATCGCGGAAATGTCGGGCCTGCCCGACTCCGTGCGTGCCATTACCGACCCTCTGGATGCCGTCGGCAATACCACCAAGGCCGTCACCAAGGGCTATGCCATCGGCTCGGCGGGCCTGGCCGCGCTGGTGCTGTTTGCCGACTACACGCATGCGCTCGAATCCGTGGGCCAGCACATCACGTTTGACCTGTCGAACCCCATGGTCATCGTCGGCCTGTTCATCGGTGGCCTGATTCCCTACCTGTTCGGCGCCATGGCGATGGAAGCCGTGGGCCGCGCGGCCGGCGCTGTGGTGGTCGAGGTGCGGCGCCAGTTCCGCGACATCAAGGGCATCATGGAAGGCACGGCACGGCCCGAATACGACAAGGCCGTCGACATGCTGACGGCGTCGGCCATCCGTGAAATGATCGTGCCGTCCCTGCTGCCCGTGGTGGTGCCCATCGTCGTGGGCATGCTGCTGGGGCCTGCGGCGCTGGGTGGCCTCTTGATGGGGACCATCGTCACGGGCCTGTTCGTGGCCATCTCCATGACCACGGGCGGCGGCGCCTGGGACAATGCGAAGAAATACATCGAGGATGGCCACTTCGGTGGCAAGGGTTCGGACGCCCACAAGGCGGCCGTCACGGGCGACACCGTGGGCGACCCGTACAAGGACACGGCCGGCCCGGCAGTGAACCCCTTGATCAAGATCATCAATATCGTGGCCCTGCTGCTGGTGCCGCTGCTGCCAGCCACGGGCTGGCTGGCGGTCAAGGCGCCGGCGCCCATCCACGCGCCCGTGCCGCCCATCCTGGCACCTGCGACACCCGTGCAAAGCTTGCCGGCGCAATAACTGGTCGCTCCCTGCAGCCCCGTGGCCCGCGCCGCGGGGCTGTTTGCGTTTGTATGGGGCGCAGCTCCCGGTTGCCCTTGTTCCCGGCGTCTAAAAGGTGAGCAATTGTTACGGCAGCTTGGCTTGCGTCGCCCGTTTGCCAATAATGGAGAGAGGATGATGAAAGTCTTGCACGGCAGGAGGATGTCATGGACAGCAAGCACAAAAGACGTGGCCTATGGCTGGCGCTGCTGGTAGCGGGCTTGGTGCTGGCAGGCGATGCCTGGGCCACGCCCGTTGGCCATGGCGGCCACGGTCATTTTCACGGCCGCGTGCATGGCGGCGCATGGGCCGGCCATGGATGGCACCATGGCCACGGACCGCGCTGGTATGGCAATCCCTGGCATAGCTATCCCCGTGTTGACTACTACGGCGGCACGGTCATCGTGCCGCCGCCCGTGTATCCGGAACCGGACGTGTGGTATTACTGCGCGCGGTACCCGTACGTGGCGCGCTGCATGACACCCTGGCGCGCCGTGGTGCCGGCCAGCGTGCCCTGAACGTCAGAAGCGCGACGTCAGGCCGACAAACATGCGCCGTCCCGGCACATAATAGTCGACCAGTCCATCGGCCATCGGCCCCTTCTTGAACAGGTTTTGCACACCGCCACGCACGGTCCACTGCGGCGTGACCTTGTACGACACGACGGTGTCGACGATGGTGTAGGCCTTGTCGGCCAGCTTGCCCGCATCGAGTTCCTTGCCCGTGTACTGGGCCGATACTTCGCCGAACAGCTGGTCGTTGACTTGCCAGCCCAGCGCCGAGTACCACGACAGTTTTGGCGTGGACAGCAGGTTGGCGCCCGTGGTCAGGTTTTTCGCTTCCGCCATGTAGGTCACGTTGTTACGCCAGTTCAGGTTTTTCGTCAGCGGGATGGTGGCCGTCGCTTCCAGGCCGCTGGTGCGCGCCTTCTGGATATTCGTCATCTTGGTCCACCAGCGCTGCTGGTAAAAGCCCAGCGGCGCATAGTCGATCTTGTTCTTGAAATCCGTGTGGAAGTAGGTCAGGCCCACGTCCCAGCCATTCTGTTCCCACGCCACGCCGATCTCGCCGGCCGTGCTCGTTTCCGGCTTCAAGTCCGCATTGCCGGCCATGTAGCAGGAACCGGTGATGTAGCCCAGCGGTTTGAGGCTGCCGCAACCGCGTCCGGCCGAGTTGGTCGCTGCCGCTGGCGAGTTTTCCTTCAGGCTCGGGGCGCGGAAGCCTTGCGAGACGCCACCCTTGATGGTCCAGGCGGGGGCAGGATGGTACACCAGGTACAGGCGCGGGCTGTAGTGGTTGCCGAACTTGCTGTGGTGATCGAGGCGCAGGCCGGCCGTGGCCGTCAGGTTGTCGCGCAGGAACAGCTGATCTTCCGCAAACAGGGCCGAAGTGGTGCCGGACAAGGTCGCGCCACTCACGGTGTTGCCCAGGTAATCGGTGGGCACGGTGCCGATGGTATTCGTGTTCGTCAGTTCCTGGTGCTTCCACTGGCCGCCCATCACCAGCATCTGCTCGATGCCGCCCCAGCCGAGCCGTTTTTCCAGGCTGGCATCGAGGGTGCTGTCCTTGGATTTCGCCACCGTGCCGACGTCCTGGTTATCGAAGTCATTGTGATACAGGTTGACCGTCGTCTTGCCGAAGTCCCAGCGGCCTTCGTAGCCGAGGCTGACGCTCTTGCGTATCAGCTTGTTGGCGCCCCAGCTGTCGACCAGCGGTTCGCCGTCCGCATCACGCGCACTCGAAGTGCTGGCTTCCTGCCTGCCATAGCTGGCGTCCAGCGACAGGTTCTGTTTCTTGCTCAGCGCCCAGGTCAGCTGGCCCGAGACAGTCTGGTTGCGTTCGCCGCCCATGCTGCCCGCTTTGTCGAAGAATTTTTCATCGGGATTCTGGCGCGTCTGGCTCACGCCCAGGCGCATGCCGACCGTGTCCGACAGGGGGCCGGCCAGGTTTACGCCCAGCTGGTGCGCCGTGCCGCGGCCGCTGTCCTGCGGCTGCGTGTAGTTGGCCGTGGCCGAGCCGTTCCACTTGCCCGGCACCTTGCGCGTGATGATGTTGATCACGCCGCCCATGGCGTCCGAGCCGTACAGCGAGGACATGGGTCCGCGCACCACTTCGATGCGTTCGATCATGTCGGGCGAAATCCAGTTCAAGTCCTGGCGGCCCAGGTCCGGGCGGTAAGCCGTGTCAGCCGAGCTGCCCACGCGCTTGCCATCGACCAGGATCAAGGTGTATTTGTCGGGCAAGCCGCGCAGCTTGATCTTCGACGCTTCGCCTTCGGGACCGGTGCCGCCCGTCACGCCGGGGATGCGGCGCAGCAAGGTACTGAGGTCATACACGGGCTGGCGCTCGATTTCCTCGCGCGTGATGACGCTGATGCTGGCCGGCGCATCCTTGATATCGATGGCCGTGCCGGACGCGGTGACGACTACCGTGTTCATGGTGGGATCGGCGGCCACATTGCCTTCGGCCCAGGCGCTGCTGACGGCCAGCGACAGCAGACAGGGCAGGAGCAGGGCGGCGGAATGGGCGCGGACGGGAGTGGCGACAGGAGCTACGAAGGTTGCGAAGGCGGGACTACGCTTGGTCATGGTGAACTTTCCGGATGTTGTTATTTCCTGGCTGCCTTCCGGGTGGCTCGGGTATGAATGAATGAAAAGAGAACAAACTGCGCTCTCATTTTACGAATGAGAATAAGAATCGTTCTTATTGTAATGCCATGCTAGCAAGAAAGAAAGTGATGAAAGGAAATAAAACACCGTTGCAGCATGTGCATGGTATCTGGCGTCGTGTGTGCCAATAATGAAAGCGGTAAGATCGATGCTTGGGGAGGTGGCATGAAGACGATGATAAAAACCATACCGGCGCTGGCTTGCGCCATCCTGCTCGCTGGCGGCCATGCATGGGCGCAGGAGCCGGCGGCACTCGATCAACTGCCCGTGTGCCAGCTCGACCCGCGCGACAGCGGCAAGCTGGCCGTGGAGCCATGCCGCCCGGCGCCGCCCGTGCAGCCGCGCCGTTCCGTGGCGCAGGTGATCGGCCGCATGCCGGCGCAGCCTGCGCCACCGGTCGTGCCCATGGCGCCCCTGCCGCCCAGCCCGGCCGTGCCGATGCCGCGCGCGCCGCAGCCCATCGGTTCCTGCGATACAGGCGGTTGCCGCGATGCGGCAGGCGCGCGCTACAACGGCGCGGGCAACGCCACGCTCGATGCGAACGGGCGCATCTGCCACCGCAACGGTGCTTTCATCCAGTGTTTTTAACCTTTCCATGCGCCAGCGTTGCAAGTTTTCGCTCGGTGCGCTCAAAAATGGCTACAATTGTCGCCGACATTACGTTTACGTAAACGTAACTATGGCACCATGTAACTATCAGGCGCCGGGAACACGGCCCTTACCACTCAGGAGATTTCATGCAGATTCAGGACAATGTATTCATCATCACGGGCGGCGCATCGGGCCTGGGCGCGGCCACGGCGCGCATGCTGACGGCAGCCGGCGGCAAGGTCGTGCTGGCCGACGTGCAGACTGAGGCGGGCCAGGCGCTGGCCGCGCAGTTGAACGGCGTGTTCGTGCAGTGCGACGTGACGTCGGAAGAAGACGGCCTGGCCGTGGTGGCCGCGGCAACTCAACTGGGTACCTTGCGCGGCCTGGTCAACTGCGCCGGCGTGGCGCCTGCCGTGAAAACCGTGGGCAAGGATGGCCCGCATCCGCTGGCCCTGTTCCAGAAGGTCGTCAACATCAACCTGGTGGGCACCTTCAATATGTGCCGCCTGGCGGCCGACGCCATGGCGAAACAGGATGCGACGGCCGAGGGCGAGCGCGGCATCATCATCAACACGGCGTCCGTGGCGGCCTACGATGGCCAGATCGGCCAGGCCGCGTATGCGTCGTCGAAGGCGGCCGTGGTGGGCCTGACCCTGCCGATGGCGCGCGACCTGTCGCGCAACGGCATCCGCGTGATGACGGTGGCGCCCGGTATTTTCGAAACGCCGATGCTGCTCGGCATGCCGGCCGAAGTGCAGGACGCGCTGGGCAAGATGGTGCCGTTCCCTTCGCGCCTGGGCAAGCCCGGAGAGTACGCGCAACTGGTGAAAGCCATCGTGGAAAACGTCATGCTCAATGGCGAGACAATACGTTTAGATGGCGCTATCCGCATGCAGCCCAAATAAGCCTGGCGCGATTTGATGTAGGATACCCCCGTATGGGGCGTACAGCCTTGCCTGGCTGTGCGCCCTTTTTTTATCGGAGAATCCATGATCACATTGAAGCCGCTGGCGCTGAGCCTGACCTTGCTGGGAGCCCTCGCTGCCAGTCCCGTATTTGCCGAGGTGCCGCAAAAGGCGCCGGAAATCGCTACCGCGTATGCGGAAAAATCGGGCTGGGCGGCACAGAAATTCATGGTCGCCGCCGCCAATCCGCTGGCCGCCGATGCCGGCTATCAGATGCTGAAAAAGGGCGGCAGCGCCATCGATGCGGCCATCGCCACGCAACTGGTGCTGACCCTGGTCGAACCGCAATCGTCGGGCATCGGCGGCGGCGCTTTCCTTCTGTATTCCACGACCAAGGGCGTGCAGGCGTTTGACGGACGCGAAACGGCGCCTGCCGCCGCCGATGAACACCTGTTCCAGAATGCGGACGGCAGTCCCGTCTCGCGCGCCACGGGCGTGGTGGGCGGGCGTTCCGTGGGTGCGCCGGGCGTGCTGCGCATGCTGGAACTGGCGCACAAGGAGCATGGCAAGCTGCCGTGGGCGACCCTGTTCGGTCCCGCCATCAAGCTGGCGCACGGCGGCTTTCCCGTCAGCCAGCGCCTCAACGGCTTGTTGAACTGGGACCAGGCATTGAAGCGCGACCCTGTCGCCGCCGCCTATTTCTATGACCAGGACGGCAAGGCCTGGCCCGTCGGCCACGTGCTGAAAAACCCGCAGCTGGCGCGCACCCTGCGCGAGATCGCGCGTGGCGGCGCCGACGCGTTTTACAGCGGCCGCATCGCGCGCGACATCGCCGCCAAGGTGGCGTCGCACCCGACCAATCCTGGCAAGCTGACGGCGCAGGACATCGCCGGCTACCGGGCCAAGGTACGCGAACCCGTCTGCAGCGATTACAAGGCATGGACCGTGTGCGGCATGCCGCCGCCATCGTCGGGCGGCATCGCCATCGCGCAGATGCTGGGCATGCTGGAAGTGAAGGATATCCGCCCGTATGCGCCCGTCGACGGCGTGCTCGATGCGCAGGCGATCCATTTGTTCTCGGAAGCGGGGCGCCTGGCCTACGCGGACCGCAACCGCTACGTGGCCGACACGGACTTCGTGCCGCTGCCCGGCAACGGTATCGCCTCGATGCTCGATAAAACCTATCTGGCGCAGCGCGCCTCGCTGATCGGTGACAAATCCATGGGCCGCGCCTTGCCCGGCACGCCGCCCGGCATGCAGGTGGCGTGGGGCATGGACAACGCGCTGCAGCGCCCGTCGACCTCGCACCTGGTGGCCGTCGATGCTTTTGGGGGCGGCCTGTCGATGACCACCAGCGTGGAAGACGCGTTCGGCTCGCGCCAGATGGTCGACGGCTTTTTGCTGAATAACCAGCTGACGGATTTCTCGTTCGATTCGCGCGATGCCGACGGCCCCATCGCCAACCGGGTCGAAGCGGGCAAGCGTCCGCGCAGCGCCATGTCGCCCACCCTCGTATTCGAGAAGGGCACGCACAAGCTGGTGCTGGCGACGGGTTCGCCCGGCGGTTCGTCCATCATCAACTATGTCGCCAAGGTCCTGGTCGGCACCATGGACTGGGGCCTGAATGTGCAACAGGCGATCAGCCTGCCGAACTTCGGCAGCCGCAATGGTCCGACGGAACTGGAAAAGGGCCGTGCGCCGGCCGCGCAAGTCGAGGCGCTGCAGGCGATGGGCCATGAGGTGCGCGTGATCGAACAGAATTCCGGCCTGCAGGGCATCATGCGTCTGAACGCGCACGGCAAGGATTTCTGGTTTGGCGGGGCGGATCCGAGAAGAGAGGGAATGGTTCGGGGCGATTAATTAGCCCTAAACTTTTCCACAAAGCATCCAGACCCTGCTAATCTGCCGGCATGGGAATGCAAAATAAAACAGGCTTGATACTCACGGGAGGAGGCGCCCGTGCCGCCTATCAGGTGGGCGTGCTGCAGGCGATTTCAGCGATTCTGTGGGAGGCGGGCTGGGCGCCGGCGCGCAACCCGTTCGACATCATCTGCGGCACTTCGGCCGGCGCCATCAACGCCACGGCGCTGGCCTGCCGTGCCGATAATTTCGGCGAAGGCGTGCAAAAGCTGCTCGACGTGTGGCAGCACATCGAGGTCGAGCAAGTCTACCGCGCCGATTCGCTGGGCGTGATCCGCTCGGGCGCGCGCTGGCTGTCGTTGCTGTCGTTCGGCTGGCTGCTGCGCCAGTGGCATGCGTCGCCGCCCAGTTCCCTGCTCGACAATACCCCGTTGGTCAGCCTGCTGCACCGCATGCTTGACCTGCCGCGCCTGGACGCGGCCCTGGCCGATGGCTTGCTGCATGCGCTGGCCGTGACGGCGTCGTCGTACTCGGGCAGCCGCCACATGACGTTTTACCAGACGGCCGAGGATATCGCGCCCTGGGTGCGCACGCAGCGCCTGGCCCTGCCGGACCAGATCGGCGTGGAGCACTTGCTCGCCTCGGCCGCCATCCCTTTCATCTTCCCTGCCGTGCCCCTGTACGTGGGCGGCCAGCGTGAATACTGCGGCGACGGTTCCATGCGCCAGCTGGCGCCGATCTCGCCGGCCATCCACCTGGGCGCGAACAAGGTGCTGGTGGTGGGCGCGGGGCGCATGACGGAACCGGCACCCGCCGCGTCCGAAGCGGCGCGCTACCCGAGCCTGGCGCAGATCGCCGGCCATGCGCTGTCGTCGATTTTCCTCGATGGCCTGGCCGTCGACATCGAACGCCTGAACCGCATCAACCTGACCCTGTCGATGCTGCCGCCCGAATTGCTGGGCAAGACGGCCTTGCGGCCGGTGGAGTTGCTGGTCATCGCGCCGTCGGAGCGGCTCGACGCCATCGCCAGCCGGCATATCGGCAGTTTGCCGCGTCCCATCCGCACCATGTTGTCGGGCATCGGCGCGGCCGAAGCGCGCGGCGCGGCGCTGGCATCGTATTTATTGTTCGAATCGACGTATACTAACGAGTTGATCCGTCTTGGACAGCGCGATACGCAAGCCCGCAAGGATGATGTCCTGGCGTTCTTTGGTTCCTGAGACGGCCCTTGGAGCGGCGTGCGGGTTTTTCGCGTTTTTTTTGACAGGACGATTGTGCTGGTATTTCGACGTGTTTTCGATGTTGCCTTACTGTTAATTCTGCTGCTGGGCGTCCCGGCCGCGGCGGCGCCTGCGCCCACCCTGCGTTTCGACCAGCTCGGCGTCGACCAGGGCCTGGCGCAGGAATCGGTGCTGGCCATCGCCCAGGACCGGCAGGGCTATATGTGGTTCGGCAGCCAGTCTGGCCTGAGCCGCTACGACGGCTACCGCATGGTCGTCTACAAGAATATCGAGGGCGACAAGACCAGCCTGGCCGACAACTGGGTGGGCGAGCTGCATGTCGATAGCCAGGGCCAGTTGTGGGTCGGTACCGACAATGGACTGGACCGCTTCGACGCCGCCAGTCAGACCTTCATCCATTACGTCCCGGCCGAAAAGAGCAAGCGCGGCAACGGTAACCGGCATATCCACGCCATCCTCGACGATGGCGCGCGCGGCTTCTGGATCGCCACTTCGGACGGCTTGCAGCATTTCGACCCCGCCACGGGCGCCTTCCGCACCTGGCACCATGAAGAAGGCAACCCGCACAGCCTGGGCGACAATGAAATCAAGGCGCTGGCGCTGGACGCGCAGCAGCGCCTGTGGATCGGCACGGTAACGGGCCTGGACATGCTGGCGCCGGGCAGCGAGCGCTTCGAGCATTTCGCCGTCGACGCGGAGCCCGGTTCGAAGTACAACGTGATCCAGTCGCTGCTGATCGACCGCCAGCAGAACCTGTGGATCGGCACCATGGCGGGTGCAGAGCGCTGGCGCCTGGGCGGTGCTGGCGAGGCGCCGCAGTCGCGCGTGCGCTTCGGTGAGAAACATGGCTTTTCCGCCATCCGCGTGGCCAGCCTGTACCAGGATGTCGACGCCACCGTCTGGCTGGGCAGCAATGCCGATGGCCTGTTCCGCTGGCTGCCAGGGAACGACACCTTCCTGCAATACCGGCACCAGACGGGCGACAAATTCAGCGTCGCCGACAACCAGCTGTCGTCGCTGTACCGCGACCGCGCCGGCACCTTCTGGGTCGGTTCCTGGTACAGCGGCGTGAGCCGGGTCGACCTGGGTAGTGGCGGCTTTTCGCGCATGGCACGCGCACCCGGCGACGTGGGTGCGCTGGCGGACAAGAAAGTGCGTGCCGTGGCTGACGCGGGCGATGGCAAGCTGTGGCTGGCCACCAAGGGCGGCCTGAAACTGTACGACACGCGCGATGGCAGCTCGCGGCTGTTCGACCTGCGCAGCTCGCCCGGCATGTCGCGCGACGAGCAGGTCACCACCCTGTACAAGGCGCCGGACGGCGTGTTGTGGGTGGGCGGCTCGACGGGCTTGCACCGCTTCGATCCGGCCCTCGGGCGGTTTTTTACCATGCGCTTTGCCGCCGGAGACCCGAACAGCGACACGATCCGCAATATCGTGAGCGACCGCAGCGGCATGCTGTGGGTCTCGACGCGGGGCGGCGTGCACCGCTTCGACCCTGTTACCAAGCGCTTTACCACCTACCGCCACGACCCGGCCAACCCGAACAGCCTGTCCGACAACATGGTGCGGCCCGTGCTGGAAGACGGCAAGGGGCGCTTGTGGATCGGTTCCTTCCACGGCCTGGACTTGCTGGACCGCGCCAGCGGCCACTTCCGCCATTTTCGCCACGATCCGCAAAATCCGCAGAGTCTGAGCCACGACGAAGTGCATTTCCTGCACGAAGACAAGCGCGGCGTGCTGTGGGTGGGCACGGCCAATGGCTTGAACCGCATGGACGTCGACGCGAAGGGCGAGATCCGCTTCCGGCGCTTCGTGCGCAAGGATGGCATGGCCGACGACGCCGTCGCCAGCATCCTCGGCGACGACAACGAGCAGCTGTGGCTAAGTACGAACAGCGGCATCACGCGGCTCGACATGCGCAGCGGCCTGTTTCGCAACTACGACAGTGCCGATGGTACGGTGGAAGGCTCGTACTTCGATGGCGCGGCCCTGCGCGCGTCCGACGGCACCATGTATTTTGGCGGTTTTAACGGCATGACGGCGTTCGTGCCGCAGGATATCCACGACAACCGCGTGCCGCCGCTGGTGGCCATCACGGAGCTGCAAATCTTCAACAAGCCGGTGGCCATCGGCCGCGGCGAGTTTGCGCACGTGCTCAGGACGGCCATCGATCATACGCGCCAGCTGGTGCTGACCAGCCGCGAAAGCGTCTTTTCGCTGGAATTCGCGGCCCTGCATTTCGCCGCGCCCCAGCGCAACATGTTCGCCTACCGGCTCGAAGGCTTCGACCAGGACTGGGTCATGACGGATGCGCGGCGGCGCTTTGCCACGTACACCAACCTCGATGCCGGCAACTACGTGTTTCGCGTCAAGGCGGCCAACAAGGACGGCGTGTGGAACGAGAGCGGCGCCACCCTGGCCATCACGATCCTGCCGCCGTTCTGGAAAACCTGGTGGTTCCGCACGCTGATGGCGGCGCTGCTGCTGGGCGCCATCTATGGCGCGTACCGCCAGCGCGTGCGCGCGCTGAGGCATCAACAGAATGAACTGGAAAAACAGGTCAGCGAACGCACGGCGGAGTTGCAGAGCAAGGAAATCGAAGTGCTGGCCCAGTCGGAAAAGCTGGCGCAAGTGAACAGCAGCCTGACGAAAAACGAGGAAAGCCTGCGCCAGGCCAAGCGCAAGGCCGAGGATGCGACGCGCCAGAAGTCGGAATTTCTGGCCAATATGAGCCACGAGATGCGCACGCCGCTGGCCGGCGTGATCGGCATGCTGGGCTTTGCCTTGCGCGACGAGCAGCTGCACGACGCCACGCGCGAGCAGATTTTGCGCGGCCAGGCCAATGCCCAGTCGCTGCTCGTGATCATCAATGACTTGCTCGATTTTTCCAAGATCGAGGCGGGCAAGCTGAGTATCGAAAACATCGATTTCGCGCTCGGCGCGGCGATCGAGACGGTCGTCACCCTGTTCGAGGAGCAGGCGGCCGCGCGCAGCATCGGTTTCGCCATCGATTTCGCGCCCGACCTGCCGCCCTTCGTGGTGGGCGACCCGACCCGCTTGCGCCAGGTGCTGGTCAACCTGGTCGGCAATGCCTTCAAGTTCACCCAGCGCGGCGGCGTCAGTGTATCCGTCGAGCGGACCGGCGTGGCCAGCGGCAGCGGCGGACGCAAGGTCAACCTGATCCGCTTTACGGTCAGCGACAGCGGCATCGGCATCGATGCCGAGGCCATGGCGCGCCTGTTCCAGAAATTCGAGCAGGCCGACGCCAGCACCACGCGGCGCTACGGCGGCACGGGACTGGGCCTGGCGATCTGCCGCCAGCTGGTCGAACTGATGGATGGCCAGATCGAGGTGGCCAGCACGCCGGGGCAGGGCAGCACGTTTGCCTTCACCTTGCCGCTGGCCGATGGCGTGGCGCCGCCGCTGATGCCGCAGGTGGCGCTGGCGCCGCACAGTCACCAGTTGCGCGTGCTGTGCGCGGAAGACTTCCCCACCAACCAGATCATCATCCGCGTCATGCTCGAAGAACTGGGGCACCGGGTCGACGTGGTCGCCAACGGCGTGCTGGCGGTGGCGGCCTGCGTGCATACGCGCTATGACCTGATCCTGATGGACGGGCGCATGCCGGAGATGGACGGCGCCACGGCGACGCGTTTGATACGCGTGGGTGGCTGGCCGGACCAGCCCGTGCGCGATCAGGAATTGATGATCGTGGCCCTGACGGCGAATGCCAGCGAAGAAGACCGCAGCCGCTATCTTGGCGTCGGTATGGATGATTTCCTCAGCAAACCCGTCGATGAGGCGGTGCTGCATGGCTTGCTGGCGCGTGCCATCGAGCGCCAGCTGCAGCGCGGTTTCCTGTTGCCGCGCATGCCGTCGAACGCGCCGCGCGGCGCGTCACGGGGGCAGGCGGAGCTCGACGCCCTGTTCGGCATCGCGCCGGCGCTTCCCGTCGCGGCGCCTGCCCAGTCCATTCGCAGCGGCGAACTGCAACGGCGCATCCGCGTCGCCTTCGTCGCCGACCTGGAGGGACGTTTGCGTGAGCTCGACGCCGCCCTGGCGGCGCAGGACAAGGACAACGCCGGGCGCCTGCTGCACGGCTTGAAGGGCAGCGCCGCCTATCTCGATGAAACGCAGCTGCACATGCTGTGCACGGAAATGGAAGAAGCGGCGGACGGCGGTCGCTGGACGCAGGTGGCCTTGCATTTGCCGCAATTGCGCGCACTGTTGACGCAAATAGCCGTTTCGGGCAAGGAAATGTAAAATAGGCAATGCCGGCCATCGAACGCGCGGCGAAACTGGGTAGAATACGGCCAGGCACCTTGACGCTGCCGCCAATGGAGAAAGCAATGAAAGTACTGGTGGTTGACGATGATGTCGTGTCGCGCATGGTATTGATGCATCTGATCGACAGCTGCGGCGTGCACGATATCGTGGAAGCGGAGGATGGCGCGGCGGCGTGGGAACAGCTCGAAGGCGGCTTGCGCCCGTCGCTGTGCTTCTGCGATTTGCGCATGCCGCGCCTGTCCGGCATGGAACTGCTGCAGAAAATCCGTTCCGACAGCGCGCTCGACGCCATGCCGCTGGTGCTCGTGTCGTCGGCCAATGACCAGGACACGGTGCGCGACGCCGTGCAGGCCGGCGCCGCCGGCTACATCGTCAAGCCTTTCCAGCCGGAGCAAGTGCGCCAGCATATCGACGCCTGCTTCGACGTCTCGGCCTTGCCGGCCGAGGCGCCGCGCGACACCTTGCAGCGGCTGGGCATCGACAGCGACCGCCTGCTGGCGTATCTGACGGGCTTCCAGGGACAGATCGACGCCGCGAGCGAACAGGTCGACGCCTTGCTGGCGCGCGGCGAACCGGCCCAGGCGCGCCAGCAACTCGAACGGCTGCACCTCGGTTGCCGCACCCTGGGTTTGCATGGGGCGGAAGCTGGCATGATGGCCCTGTTGCAGGCCGCAGTGCTCGATGGCGACCAGATGCAAACGGCCCTGGCCGCGCTGGCGCGCAGCGTGGGGCAGCAGGCGCGCTTGCTGCGCCAGGATGACGGCGCCGACTGAATCTGCTGTTTTCCGCTTGCTGGAAAAATACTTTAGGTTTAAAGTATCTGCTTCCGGGCCTTGTGCGTGCGCCCGCTATCAGCCAGGATGAGCATGAGCAGCGACCCTTCGCCTACCACCGCATCTCCCCAGGACGACTTTGCGCGCGCGCACTTGCCGCCGCGCGCACTCTGGCCGCAGTTGTGCCTTGACTTGCCCGAGCTGCAGTATCCGCCGCGCCTCAATTGCGTCGCCGCGCTGCTCGACGGGGCCGTGGCCAGTGGCGGTGGCGGGCGCACCGCCATCCTCGCCGACGGCCAGCGCTGGACTTACGCGCAGCTGGCGCAGCTGGTCGACCGCATCGCCCACGTGCTGCGGGCCGACCTGCGCCTGATCCCCGGCAACCGCGTGCTGCTGCGCGGCGCAAATACCCCCATGATGGCTGCCTGCCTGCTGGCCGTGCTGAAGGCCGGCTGCATCGCCGTGCCCACCATGCCGCTGCTGCGCGCGCGCGAACTGTCCACGATTATCATCAAGGCGGAAGTCAATGCCGTGTTGTGCGCGCAAGGCTTGCGCGCGGAGCTCGATGGCGTGCCCGGCTTGCCGGCCATGCTGTGCTTTGGCGCCGATGACGCGGAACTGGAGCAGCGCATGGCGGCCCACGCTGCACCGTTTGCCGCGTGCGATACGGCGGCCGACGACGTCTGCCTGATCAGCTTTACCTCGGGCACGACGGGCGTCCCCAAAGGCACCATGCACATGCACCGCGACTTGCTGGCCATCTGCGATTGCTTTCCCCGCTCCATGCTGCAGGTATGTGCCGACGATATCTTCATCGGCACGCCGCCGCTGGCGTTCACCTTTGGCCTCGGCGGCTTGCTGCTGTTTCCCCTGCGCTTTGGCGCTTGCGCCGTGCTGCTGGAAAAACTCACGCCCGAGGGCCTGCTGCGCGCCATCGGCGCCTATCAGGCCACCATCTGCTTCACGGCGCCCACCTTTTACCGCCAGATGGCGCCCCTGGCCGCGCAGCACGACCTGCGCAGCCTGCGCTTGTGCGTGTCGGCCGGCGAGGCGCTGCCGCTGGCCACGCGCGACGCCTGGCAGGCGGCGACGGGCCTGGCCATGACGGATGGCATCGGCGCCACCGAGATGCTGCACATTTTCATTTCCGCCACGGGCGAGGGCATCCGCCGCGGCGCCATCGGCAAGGCCATCCCAGGCTACCAGGCATGCATCGTCGACGATGCCGGCGTGCCGCAGCCGCCCGGCGTGACGGGCCGCCTGGCCGTGAAAGGCCCTACCGGTTGCCGCTATCTGTCCGACCCGCGCCAGCGCGAGTATGTGCAGAACGGCTGGAACCTGACGGGCGACACTTTCGAGATGGATGCCGACGGCTATTTCTATTACCGCTCGCGCAGCGACGACATGATCGTCTCGGCCGGCTACAACATCGCCGGCCCGGAAGTGGAAGAGGCGCTGCTGCGCCACCCGGCCGTCGCCGAATGCGGCGTGGTCGGGCGCGCCGATGCCGAGCGTGGCCAGATTGTCGAAGCGCACGTGGTGCTCAAGGAGGGCTGCCAGGCCAGCGATGCGCTGGCGGCCGAACTGCAGGACTTCGTGCGCCAGCAGATCGCTCCCTATAAATACCCGCGCGCCATCCGTTTCCTGCCATCCCTGCCGCGCACGGAAACGGGCAAGCTGCAGCGCTTCAAACTTCGCACGGACACCCCATGAATATTGTCTGCATCGGCGGCGGTCCCGCCGGCCTGTATTTCAGCCTGCTCATGAAAAAGCAGAACCCGCATCACCGCATCACCGTCATCGAGCGCAACCGCCCGTACGACACGTTTGGCTGGGGCGTCGTGTTTTCCGACCAGACCCTGGGCAACCTGGCCAATGCGGACGAGCCGACGGCGCGCGCCATCCTGCAGGCGTTCAACCACTGGGACGATATCGAGATCCACTTCAAGGGCGCGACCGTGCGCTCGGGCGGCCATGGCTTTTGCGGCATCGGCCGCAAGCGCCTGCTCAACATCCTGCAGGCGCGTTGCGAGGAACTTGGCGTGGAACTTGTCTTCGAGACGGAAGTGCAGGACGACCAGGCCATCGCGCGCCAGTATGGCGCCGACCTGGTGATCGCCAGCGACGGCTTGAACAGCCGCATCCGCACGCGCTATGCGGCCAGCTACCAGCCCGAGATCGACCAGCGGCATTGCCGTTTCGTCTGGCTCGGCACGCGCAAGAAATTCGAGGCGTTCACGTTTGCCTTCCGCCAGACGCCGCACGGCTGGTTCCAGGCGCATATCTACCAGTATGACGGCGAAACCTCGACCTTCATCGTCGAAACGCCGGAACACGTGTGGCGCGCGGCGGGTTTGGATGCCATGAGCCAGGAAGAGGGTATCGCCTTTTGCGAAGCGCTGTTCGCCGAGGAACTCGATGGCCACGGTTTACTGAGCAATTCGCCGCACTTGCGCGGCTCGGCCCAGTGGATCACCTTCCCCCGCATCGTTTGCCGCCAATGGGTGCATCACGAGCAGGGCGTGCCCGTCGTGCTGATGGGCGACGCGGCCCACACGGCGCATTATTCCATTGGCTCGGGCACCAAGCTGGCGCTGGAAGACGCGATCGAGCTGGCGCGCTGCTTCGGCCAGCATGCCGGGACGGCTGCCGCGCTGGCCGCCTACCAGCAGCTGCGCGCCATCGAAGTGCTGAAAATCCAGAGCGCGGCGCGCAATTCCATGGAATGGTTTGAAAACGTCGAGCGCTACAGCGCCATGGAGGCGCCGCAGTTCGCCTATTCCATGCTCACGCGCAGCCAGCGCATTTCGCATGAAAACCTGCGCCTGCGCGACCCCGCGTATGTGGCTGGCTACGAACAATGGCTGGCGCGGCGCGCGGGCGAGCAGGCTGGCGTTGTGTTTCCGCAAGAACCTGTGCGGGACGAGGCTTTGCCACCCATGCTCACGCCCTTCCGCCTGCGCGGCGTGCTGCTGAAAAACCGCATCGCCGTCTCGCCGATGGCGCAGTACAGCGCCGTCGATGGCGTGGCGGGCGACTACCATCTGATGCACCTGGGCGCGCGCGCCATGGGCGGCGCGGGGCTCGTGTTTGCCGAGATGACGTGCGTATCGGCCGATGCGCGCATCACGCCCGCCTGTCCCGGCATGTACAGCGAAGCGCACACGCAGGCGTGGCGCCGCATCGTCGATTTCGTGCATGCGAACAGCGATGCGAAGATCGCCCTGCAGCTGGGCCACGCGGGGGCGAAAGGCTCGACGCGCCCCATGTGGGATGGCATCGACCTGCCTTTGACGGACGGTAACTGGCCTTTGACCTCGGCGTCGGAACAGCAGTACCTGGCCGGCGTGTCGCAAACGGCACGCGCGGCCACGGAAAGCGACCTGGCGCGCATCGAACAGGACTTCGTGCGCGCCACCCTGGCCGCCGCCGTCGCCGGTTTCGACTGGCTGGAACTGCATTGCGCGCATGGCTACCTGCTGTCGAGTTTTATCTCGCCGCTGACCAACCGCCGCACGGACGACTATGGCGGCAGCCTGGAAAACCGCTGCCGTTATCCGCTGCGCGTATTTCGCGCCATGCGCGCCGCCTGGCCGCAGGATAAACCGATGAGCGTGCGCATCTCGGCCCACGACTGGGTGGAAGGCGGCATCACGCCCGACGACGCTGTCGTCATCGCGCGCCTGTTCAAGCAGGCGGGCGCCGATTTGATCGACTGCTCCTCGGGCCAGGTGAGTAAACTCGAACAGCCCGTGTACGGACGCATGTTCCAGGCGCCGTTTGCCGACCGCGTGCGCAACGAGGCGGGCATCGCCAGCATGGCCGTCGGCTCGATCTTCGAGGCCGACCACGCCAACAGCATCATCGCCGCCGGGCGCGCCGACCTGTGCGCCGTGGGCCGGCCGCACCTGGCCAACCCGGCCTGGACCCTGACGGAAATGGCGCGCATCGGCTACAGCGGTGCAGGCGCAGGGACAGGCGCAGCGTGGCCGAAACAGTACCGGCCGGGCCAGCAGCAACTGGAACGCAATCTGCAGCGCGAGCGGCAACTGGCCGCCGCCAATACGGGCCTCAGCCCGCAACAGGTGGCCGCGCGGCTGCTGGAAGGATGACATGAGCAAGGAACAACTGGACGGCGCATTGGCCGATAAACACGCGCTGGTGACGGGCGCTGGCAGCGGCATCGGCTTCGCGTGCGCGGGCGCTTTGCTGGATGCGGGCGCGCGGGTCACCCTGGCTGGACGCGATGGCGAGCGGCTGGCGCGCGCGCGCATGCAGCTGGAAGAGGCGGGCCATGCGGGCCGGGTCGCCATCTGCGTGCTCGACGTGGCCGTGGAAGCGTCCGTGCAAGCGGGGTTTGCGCATGCGGCCGCGCATTTCGGCCGCATCGATATTTTGATCAATAACGCGGGCCAGGCGCATGCGGCGCCGTTCGGCAAGACGGATGCCGCCATCTGGCAGCAGATGCTGGCCGTGAACCTGACGGGCGTGTTCCACTGCTGCCAGGCAGTCATGCCGGGCATGCTGGAAGCGGGTTGGGGGCGCATCGTCAACGTGGCGTCGACGGCGGGCCTGAAGGGTTATCGCTATGTCAGCGCCTATGTCGCCGCCAAGCATGGCGTGATCGGCCTGACGCGCGCGCTGGCGCTGGAAGTGGCGCCGCGCGGCGTCACCGTCAACGCCGTCTGCCCCGGCTACACGGAAACGGACATGGTGGCGCATGCCGTGCAAAACATCGTGCGCAAGACGGGGCGCGGCGAAGACGCGGCGCGCGCGGAACTGGCGGCCAGCAATCCGCAGCAGCGGCTGGTGCAGCCGCGCGAAGTGGCCGATGCGGTGGCGTGGCTCTGCCTGCCCGCGTCGGCCGCCATGAATGGACAATCGATCGCCGTCGCCGGCGGCGAAGTCATGTAACGGAATGAAGACCATGGATAAAGAACCCGATAACATGCAGGACGAATCCGTACAGGACGAACCCGTGCTGGACCTGGCCAGCAGGCTGACGCAGGACCACCACCAGTCGCTCAAGCTGTGGCTGCGCATGCTGTCATGCACGGTGAAGATTGAAAACGAGGTGCGCACGCGCCTGCGCGCCACCTTCGGCATCACCTTGCCCCGCTTCGATTTGATGGCGCAGCTTGAACGCTTTCCCGAAGGCTTGCGCATGGGCGAACTGTCCCGGCGCATGATGGTCACGGGCGGCAATATCACGGGCATCACCGACCAGCTGGAGCAGGAAAAACTGGTGGCGCGCGTGGTCGATCCGAAGGACCGCCGCTCGTACAGCGTCAAGCTGACGCCGGCTGGCCGGCGCGCGTTCGACGAGATGGCGCGCGTGCACGAAGGCTGGATCGCGGAACTGCTGCACGGCGTGACGCCCGACGACAAAACCCGATTGATCGACCTGCTGTCGCACATGAAGCAGCAGTTGAATAACACCCCCCCAAAGGACTGACCATGCGCCATTTACCCGGCCAGCCGCAAGACCTGCCAGGCAACCGCGCCAGCCTGGCCGGCTACGCCGCGCGGCATTTTCTGTTTTCCGTCGACGCAGGCGTCGCCACATTGACCTTGCACCGGCCCGAGCGCAAGAATCCGCTCACTTTTGACTCGTATGCGGAATTGCGCGAGCTGTTTCGCGCGCTGGCGCATGCGGACGACGTCAAGGCCGTCATCATCACGGGCAGCGGTGACAATTTCTGCTCGGGCGGCGATGTGCACGACATCATCGGCCCGCTGACAAAACTCGACATGCCAGGCTTGCTGGCGTTTACCCGCATGACGGGCGACGTGGTGAAAGCCATGCGCGCCTGCCCGCAGCCCATCATCGCCGCCATCGACGGCATTTGCGCGGGCGCTGGCGCCATGCTGGCGCTGGCCTCCGATATCCGCCTCGGCACGGCGCGCAGCAAGACGGCCTTTTTGTTTACCCGCGTGGGACTGGCCGGCTGCGACATGGGCGCCTGCGCCTTGCTGCCGCGCGTGATCGGCCAGGGCCGCGCCGCCGAACTGCTGTACACGGGGCGCTCCCTGGCTGGAGCCGAGGCCGAGCGCTGGGGCTGGCTCAACCGCCTGGTCGAACCCGGGGAGCTGGCCGAGGCGGCGCAGCTGCTCGCGGCCGGCCTGGCCAGCGGCCCTACCTTCGCGCACGGCATGACGAAAAAAATGCTGCAGCAGGAGTGGAACATGGGCGTCGACGAAGCCATCGAGGCGGAAGCGCAGGCGCAGGCCATTTGCATGGCCACCAACGATTTCCACCGCGCCTATCACGCCTTCGTGGCGAAGGAAAAACCACAATTCGAGGGTAACTGACATGCGTGACATGAGCTATCTGGACTGGCCGTTTTTCGAAACGCATCATGCCGAACTTGAACGCGAGCTCGATGCCTGGGCGACGCAGCACCTGGACGACGCGCATGGTGCCGACGTCGATGCGGCTTGCCGCGCGCTGGTGGCGCAACTGGGGCAGGGCGGCTGGCTGACATACGCCACGGGCACCGATGGCAAGATCGACACGCGCGCCATTTGCCTGATGCGCGAAACCCTGGCGCGCCACAACGGCCTGGCCGATTTCGCCTTCGCCATGCAGGGACTCGGTTCCGGCGCCATCGGCCTGTTCGGCAGCTTGGAGAACAAGGCGCGCTATTTGCCGGACGTGGCCAGCGGCAAGCGCATCGCCGCCTTTGCCCTGTCCGAGCCGCAGGCCGGGTCCGACGTGGCTGCCATGGCGTGCGCGGCGCGGCGCGACGGCGACGAGTATGTGCTCGATGGCGAAAAGACGTGGATCTCGAATGGCGGCATCGCCGACTTTTACGTGGTGTTCGCCCGCACGGGCGAGGCGCCCGGCGCGCGCGGCATCAGCGCCTTCATCGTCGACGCCGACAATCCCGGGCTGGAAGTCGCCGAGCGCATCGCCGTGATCGCGCCGCATCCGCTGGCGCGCCTGCGCTTTGCCAATTGCCGCGTGCCCGTGTCGCAGCGCCTGGGCGAGGCGGGGCAGGGCTTCAAGGTGGCCATGGCGACCCTCGACGTGTTCCGCACGTCGGTGGCCGCCGCCGCCCTGGGTTTTGCGCGGCGCGCCTTCGATGAAGCGCTGCGCCACGCGACAAAGCGCCAGATGTTTGGCCAGACCCTGGCGGACTTCCAGCTGACGCAGGCAAAATTGGCGCAGATGGCCACCGGTATCGACGCGGCCGCGCTGCTCACCTACCGCGCCGCCTGGCAGCGCGACCAGGGCCGCAAGGTGACGAAGGAAGCGGCCATGGCCAAGCTGACGGCGACGGAAACGGCGCAGCAGGTAATCGACGCGGCCGTGCAGCTGTTCGGCGGCATGGGCGTGGTCAGCGACCATCCGGTCGAGCGCCTGTACCGCGAAATCCGCGCCTTGCGCATCTATGAAGGCGCCAGCGAAGTACAGCAATTGATCATCGCGCGCGAATTGCTGCGCGAGGCGGCGGACGCATGACCAGCATCAACAACGAGGAAAGCAATATGCAAGTTTTACAACCACCGGGATGGGCCAGGCCGCGCGGCTATGCGAATGGTATCGCCGCCAGCGGACGCACGGTGTATGTCAGCGGCATGATAGGCTGGGATGCGCAGGGCCAGTTCCATACGGATGATTTTGCGGGACAGGTGCGCCAGGCCTTGCAGAATATCGTCGCCGTGCTGGCCGAGGCGGGCGCCTTGCCCGAGCACATCGTGCGCATGAACTGGTATGTGCTCGACAAGAAGGAATATGTGGCGGCGTATCCGCAAATCGGCGTGGCGTACCGCGAGCTGATCGGCAAGCATTTTCCTGCCATGACGGCCGTGCAGGTAGCCGGCCTGATCGAGGATCGCGCCAGGGTGGAAATCGAGGTGACGGCCGTGCTGCCGCCATGATGGCTGCAGTAAACTGTTGTATTAAGTGCATTTCAATTGAAATAAATTAATGCAATTAATGCATTTCCTTGTGCTATATTGATATGCCGAAAATTCGCGGTAATCACACAGGGGGAGCGATGCAACAACAAATCATGCTGAAAATCAAGGCGGTGCAGCCCGTCACCTTGCTCGCCGGTGCCTTGCTGTGCATCGGTAGCGTTCCTGCCGCCTCGGCGCAATCCTTGCTCAACGGCGCGCAGGAAGCGCAGCTGTCCGCCTGGCTGGGCGAAGGGCCGCTGGCGCTGACGGCCATCTACACGAAGTCGGCGGGCGACACCTCGCGCGACTTCCACCTGGCCGCCGACGGCAAGGGACGCACGTTTTCCGTGATGCAGGCGAGCAACGCCGCCGGCCAGACCTGGCTGGTGGGCGGTTACAACCCGCAAAGCTGGAATTCGTCGGGCAACTACAACATGACGCCGGAAGACCGCGACCGCACAGCCTTCATCTTCAACCTGACGTCGGGCCAGTATTTCCGGCAAACGCCGAAAACCTATGCGCTGGACACGGTGGGATCGTATCAAACCTTCAATGACATCAACGCCGGCCCCACGTTCGGCATCGGCGCCGACCTGGGCATGTCGGCGGATCTGAGCACCAATGGTATTTCTTCGCGTTACTCGTACATCGATCCGGTCAATGGCATCTTTGGCGCAAGCTTGCTCGATGGCGCGCCGTACGGCTCTTATCCGAATGTCACGTTTGGCGCCATGCAAGTATTTAGCGTCAGCGCCGTGCCGGAACCGGCAAGCTATGCGCTGATGCTGCTGGGACTCGTGTCGCTGGCAGGCTGGCGCCGCAGGGCCGCCCGTGCTTGAGGATTGATCTTCGTTAATTTGTTTCGATGATGAATTGCTTGGGTACGGCAGGGCGCGGTGGCAGGTGATTGGTCCCCCCGACTGGAATCGAACCAGTATCCCACGCTTAGGAGGCATGTGCACTATCCATTGTGCTACGGGGAGGACGCTCAGGCGTGGCAAGCTGCCATGCCGGATCCGGCGGCACGGGGCGTGCAAGACGTCCCATGTGTCGCGAATCGAGCGCAATTATAGCCGACAGTTTGCAAGATATGCCTATGCTTGCGCGAGTATCGGTACAATGCGTGCTTCATTCATCTAATCGGCGGCTGTTTTGCACACCACGCGGTGTGCGCGAGACGGCGCCCGAGCACTCTTACTCATTATGGCTGTCATTTCTCTTTCATCGGCGCAACTTGCGTTCGGTCACGTCGCGCTGCTCGATCACGCGGAATTTTCACTGGAAACCACGGAGCGGGTCGGCTTGATCGGCCGCAACGGCACGGGTAAATCGTCGCTGTTGAAGGTTATTTCGGGCAAGTTCAAGCTCGATGACGGCTTGTTGGTGATGCAGCAAGGCATCAAGATCGCGTATGTGGAGCAGGAACCGCAATTCGACCCGGACATGTCCGTGTTCGATGCCGTCGCTTCCGGCATGGGCGAATCGCAGGCGTGGCTGAAGGAATACGATGCGCTGACGGGCCAGTTTGGCCAGGGCAATGACGACGAACTGATGGAACGCATGCACGACATCCAGGTCAAACTCGATGCGGCCGATGCGTGGAGCTTGCCGAACAAGGTGGAAACCGTGCTCGACCGTTTGAACTTGACGGGCGACATGCTGATGAAAACCTTGTCCGGCGGGATGCAGAAGCGCGTGGCGCTGGCGCGCGCGCTGGTGTCGGCGCCCGACGTGCTGCTGCTCGATGAGCCGACCAACCATCTGGACTTCAGCTCCATCCTGTGGCTGGAAGGCTTGTTGCGCGACTTCAAGGGCAGCGTGCTGTTCATTACCCATGACCGCTCCTTCCTCGATAACGTTGCCACGCGCATCATCGAACTCGACCGCGGCCGCTTGCTGTCGTATCCAGGCAACTTCACGGCTTACCAGACCCGCAAGGCGGAGCAACTGGAAATCGAGGAAGTGGAAAACGCCAAGTTCGACAAGTTCCTGGCGCAGGAAGAAGTGTGGATACGCAAGGGCGTCAAGGCCCGCCGCGTGCGTGACGAAGGCCGCGTGCGCCGTCTGGAAGCGCTGCGTCTGACGCGCAATGCGCGCCGCGACCAGCAGGGACAAGTCAAGCTGGACGTCTCGGCCGGCGAACGCTCGGGCAAGATCGTGGCGGACCTGGAAAACGTTTCCAAGATTTATGGCGACAAGGTCATCGTCAAGGATTTCAGCGCCACCATCTTGCGCGGCGACAAGGTCGGCCTGATCGGCGCCAACGGCGCCGGCAAGACTACCCTGCTGAAGATGATCCTGGGCCAGGAAGAGTCGGACACGGGCAGCATCCGCCTGGGTACCAAGCTGCAAGTGGCGTATTTCGACCAGATGCGCACGCAGTTGAATGAAGAAGCGAACCTGATGGAAACCATCGCGCCAGGCAGTGACTGGGTCGAGATCAATGGCCAGCGCCGCCACGTGATGACATATTTGAACGACTTCCTGTTCGCGCCGGAACGCGCCCGTTCGCCCGTCAAGTCGCTGTCCGGTGGCGAGCGCAACCGTTTGCTGCTGGCGCGCTTGTTCGCCAAGCCGGCCAACGTGCTGGTACTCGATGAGCCGACCAATGACTTGGATATCGATACGCTGGAATTGCTGGAAGAGTTGCTGGAAGAATACACGGGCACCGTCTTCCTCGTCAGCCATGACCGCACCTTCCTCGACAACGTGGTCACGCAAGTGATCGTCGCCGAAGGCGAGGGCAAGTGGCGCGAATTCGTCGGCGGTTACACGGACTGGGAGCGCGTGCGCACCTTGCCGATCGCCACGGCGCCAGCCAGCAAGCCGGCCGTCAAGGTCGAGGCTGCCGCACCGGCCGCCAAGCAGAAAAAGCTCAGCTACAAGGAACAGCGCGAACTCGAAGAGTTGCCGAAACTGATCGCCAAGCTGGAAGACGAGCAATCGGTGCTGGCCGCCGAGTTGTCGCATCCGGACTTCTACAAGAAGACGCCAGCCGAAGGCAAGCGCCTGAATGCGCGCGTGGCCGAGATCGAAGGCGAACTGCTGGAAGCGCTGGAAAAGTGGGAGCAGATCGAGGCGCGCGCCAATAGCTGATGCTTTTTTGCATACCCTGTTGTAATTAAGTCAGGATTATTTGCCACGGCAACGGTTCTGCTTGATATAATTATATAATTATATTTATTACATCGGGGGATGCATGTTTGTCATGAAAAACATGCGCTCCGGACCACCGCGTCCGGCGCGTGGCTTCACCTCCGATGCGCAGCAGCATGTTTGACCGCGCCGCCTTGCCCCGGGTAGCGCCATTCCTGGCCTATCTCTCCTTCATTTTTATTGCCGACATGCTCGGCCGCCTGGGCGTTGCCGCGCAGGATATGCGCTGGCTGTATGCAGTCAAGATCGGCGTCGTGCTGGGCTTGTTGTTGTACTGGCGCCGCAGTTATACGGAATTGCTGTGGACGCCGTTGGGCGCGCGTGCCATTCTCGGAGCGCTGGCCAGCGGTATTGTTGTTTTTTTGCTGTGGATCAATCTCGACGCCAGCTGGATGCGCATCGGCAACCCGGACGGCTTCGATCCCCGCACCGATGGCCGCATCGAGTGGAGCCTGGTGGTGCTGCGCATCGCTGGCGCGGCGCTGGTGGTGCCCGTGATGGAGGAGCTGTTCTGGCGCTCTTTCCTGCTGCGCTGGATCGACAAGCCGGATTTTTTGCGGGCCGATCCGCGCCTGGCCAGCGCCAAGGCCTTCGCCATCAGCGTGTTGCTGTTTGGCTTTGAGCATAATTTATGGCTGGCCGGCATTATGGCCGGTGCGGCCTATAGTGTGTTGTACATGCGTAGCCAGTCCCTGTGGTCGCCCATCCTCGCGCACGGCGTGACGAACGGCGTGTTGGGGCTCTGGATTATTTCTGGTGGGCACTGGATTTACTGGTAGTATTGCCTATCAACTGTGTGATCTTTCAAAGACAAAATCCATGTTGAATTCCTTGCGTAAAAAAGCCGTTGCCGCCGCCTTCACGGCCAGCCCACGTTTGCCGGTTGCGCTGTTACTCTTAGGTACCCTGGCCAGCGGCGGCGCCGTGGCCGATATCAGCGACACCATCAAGCCTTTCGTTGCCACTGCGTATTCGTACGACGACAACCTGATGCGCTTGCCGGACGACGTGCCGGGCTTTTCCGGCCCCCGCTCGGATACGTCGCGGATGCTGCAGGCGGGCTTCCTGTTCAACCGTCCCATCGGCCGCCAGATACTGACGGGCCAGGCCAAGTGGTCGAAGGTGAGCTTCAACCGCTTCAGCCAGTTCGACTACGATGGCAAGGATTACCTGGCCGACCTGGAGTGGCACATCGCCAATCACCTGGAAGGCCATGTGGGCGCCAGTTATTCGCAGACCCTGACGCCGTTCAGCGACTTCCAGAGCACGGTGCGCAATTTGCGCACGCAGCGCCGCGAGTACGTGAATGGCGCTTGGCGCTTCCACCCCAGCTGGCGCGTGCGCGGCGGCCTGTCGCGCGACCGCTACTCGTATGACTTGCCCTCGCAATCGTTTTCCAACTGGACGGAAGACGCGACGGAATTTGGCGTTGACTACCTGGCACGCAGCAATAGCCGCGTCGGCCTGCAGTTGCGCCACCTGAATGGCAAGTATCCGAACCGCGGCGCGTTCGATGCCAATGTGTACGGCAACGGCTATCGCCAGGACGAGATCAAGGCCAATGTCTTCTGGGATTACAGCGACATCACGCAGGTGGAGTTCCTCGGTGGCTGGGTACGCCATCGCAACAACTTGCTGTCCGGGCGCGACACCAGCGGCACGAATGGCCGGTTGAGCGTGTACTGGAAGCCTCTGGGCAAGGTCAATTTCACGGGTATCGTCTGGCGCGAATTCGGTTCCGTCGACAATTCGCTGGTGACAAGCAGCCTGAACACGGGCGCCAGCCTGGGCGCGACGTGGACGGCCACGTCGAAGGTGCGCGTCGATGCGCAGCTGCGCCAGGAACGGCGCGATTTCGAGGCCGTCAGCGGCCTGGTGCTGCCGGGCGACGGGCGCGACACCACGCGCACGGCCTCGCTGGGCGCGACGTACGCGCCGCACCGGAAAATCCAGCTGGGCGTGCGCGTGTTCCAGGAGCGGCGTGAAGGCGTCGCCATCATCGATAGCGGCAGCTACCGGGCCAAGGGCATTTCCTTCAATGGCAGCGTACAGTTTTAAAGATCAACATGACTGTCAATGATATACCCCTGATTTCGTTTTTCCAGCGCGTCCTCGACCCGATCATCATCATGGGCTTGCTGTACCTGATGACGGTTTTGTCGGGTTCGACATTCACTGGCTATACGCTGGTGCTGATGATACTGGCCGTCTTCATTTCGTCGACGGTGTTCCAGCATGTCGACCCCTACCGTACCTGGCGCAGCGGCCGCATGCTGGCCTATGCGCGCGATATTCTCGTCGGCTGGACCATCGTCGCGCTGATCCTCATCTTCCTGGGCTCGGCCACGGGCCTGGCCTATCATTTCGATACCGAAGTGGTGCTGGCCTGGTTTGTCCTCACGCCCTTCGTGCTGCTGGCCGGGCACCTGGCCGGGCGCAGGTTCAGCCTGCGCCCGGACGGCGACAGCGAAGTGCGCTCGGTGGTCATCATCGGCGCCAACGACGCCAGCCTGAAGTTTGCCGCCACCGTCGAGCGCAATGCCAACCTCTTCATGCAGGTGCATGGCTTTTTCGATGACCGCACGGACGACCGCTGGCCGGAAAAGATGCGCGAACCCATGCTGGGACGCATGGATGACATCGCCACCTACGTGCGCGAACACAATATCAAGATGATCTTCATCAGCCAGCCGATTTCGGCCCAGCCGCGCATCCGCAAGATGCTCGATGAGCTCGAAGATACGACGGCTTCCGTATATTTCTTGCCCGATATTTATATCTTCGACCTGATGCAGGCGCGTTTCGACAACGTGGGCGGCATGCCCGTCATCGCCATCCGCGAATCGCCGTTCACGGGCTTTAACAGCATGGTCAAGCGGGGCAGCGATATCGTGCTGGGGCTGGTAATCCAGGTCATGCTGCTGCCGGTGATGCTGGTCATCGCCATCGCCGTCAAGACCACCTCGAAAGGCCCCGTGATTTTCCGCCAGCGCCGCTATGGCCTGTATGGCGAAGAGATCGTCGTCTACAAGTTCCGTTCCATGACGGTGGGCGAAGATGGCGACACGGTGGTGCAGGCCACCAAGAACGACCAGCGCGTGACGCGTGTCGGCGCTTTCCTGCGCCGCAGCTCGCTCGATGAGTTGCCACAATTTCTCAACGTCTTGCAGGGCCGCATGAGCATCGTCGGGCCGCGCCCGCATGCCGTCGTGCACAACGAGCAGTACCGCAAGCTGATCAAGGGTTACATGTTGCGCCACAAGGTCAAGCCCGGCATTACGGGCTGGGCCCAGGTCAACGGTTTGCGGGGCGAGACGGAAACGCTCGACAAGATGGAGGCGCGCATCCATTTCGACCTCGATTACCTGCGCAACTGGTCGCTGTGGCTGGATCTGTGGATTATCGCGCGCACGGTCAAAGTGGTGCTGGCGCGCGAGAACGCCCATTGAGCGTCAGTATGCTGCCAGCAGGAAAAAATAGCGTTTGAATATACTTTGCACGGAGTCAATACGCGTTAAAATGGAGCATCTATAGAGCACCAGCGCATTACGCGACCACTCCGCGCTCACCTTGCCACGAGTCGTGCCGGCCATGCGCCATTACTTTCCTCTTGGAAAGGGTTCACGATGTGTGCAGTATCCGGCCTTGCCCCTGCCGGTCGTGCGTCACCCGGACGGGCAGCCGTCAGGGACGGCACGCGCCAACTATCGTTATTAAAGTCAGTCTGAGCCACGCAATACATAATTTTTTGCAATCAAGTAGACTGTGGAAATAGTTGTTTTTATATCTCATTAGTAGATTTTTAAGCAAATATTTTGCTTGTCGTCATGCATTATGTGTATTATGTTTACAATATTGTTAATTATTTGACGAATAACTATTTTTTTCGGGGCGTCTGTGCGGTGCAGCCTGGCCATGGGCCGTTATACTGCGCCGGATTTTCCACCCGTCATACCTGTCATCCGAAGGAGCACGCTTGAATCATTTTATTCACTCCCGCCCCGCGCCACGTTTGTTGTGCGCCGCCCTGGTTCTGCTGGCCGCTGCTGGCCTGTCCGCCTGCGGCAACAAGGAAAAAAAGGCTGGCCAGGCGCTGGCCAGCGTGAACGGCGAAGAAATCACCGTCCTGCAGTTGAATGAAGAGTTGCAACGCGCCGGCGTGCAGGCGCCGCAGCAGGCCGCGGCCAGCAAGCAGTTGCTCGAGTCGCTGATCGACCGCCAGTTGCTGCAGAACGAAGCGGCCAAGGAAAAGGTCGACCGCGATCCGAAAGTCATGCAAGCCATCGAGCGCGCCAAGGCGCTGATCGTTGCCCAGGCATACATGCAAAAGCGCATCGGCGCGGCCACCCGCCCGAGCAAGACCGAAGTGGAAGAGTACTTCGCGAAAAATCCCCTGTTCTTCAGCCAGCGCAAGCAATTCGATTTGCGCGAGCTGGTCATCCCGACGGCGGCGCTGAACGATGAGCTCAAAGCCGTCATGGACCGCGCCAAGTCGCTGGAAGACGTGGCGCAATGGCTCGACGAGCACAAGATCGCGTTCGGCCGCACCCAGGTGTCGCGCACCAGCGCCGACCTGGCGCCCGAACTGAGCAGCAAACTGCAATCGATGCCGAAGGGCCAGCTGTTCATCGTGCGCGAAGGCGAGCGCAGCCTGCTCATCGCGCTGGCCGATATCAAGGACACTCCGGTGGGCCTGGACGCGGCCGCGCCGCAAATCGAACAGTTCCTGGCCAACAAGAAGAACAAGGATGCGGCCGAAGCGGAACTGAAGCGTTTGCGCGCCAGCGCCAAGATCGAGTATTTCAACAAGGATGCGGCGGCCTCGGCCAGCGCATCGGCAGCGGCACCTGCGGCAGCGGCGCCGGTGAACAGCGCGCATGAAGCCAATGAGCGCGGCGTAGCGGGATTGAAATAAGTGACTTATCGACAAGTAGTTAAACATCAGCAATCTACCAACGGGAATCTGCAATCATGAAACGACTCGCAAACTGGATGATGGCGGCCTTTCTGGCCCTCGCCGCAGGCATGGCCGGTGCAGCCGATGTCCCCCTTGGGGCTGGTGATGTGCTGAAAATTTCCGTCTACGGCAACCCGGATCTGGGCCTGGAGACGCGCGTCAGCGAAGCGGGGGAAATCACCTTCCCGCTGGTGGGCGCGGTGGCCGTCGGCGGCCTGTCCACGTCGGCAGCGGAAAAGAAACTGGGCGGCCTGCTCGAGAGCGGCGGCTTCCTGCGCAAGGCGCAAGTCAACATCATCGTCACCAGTCTGCAAAGCCAGCAGGCATCCGTGCTGGGCCAGGTGAACCGCCCGGGCCGTTACCCGGTGGAAGGCAAGCGCAGCGTGATGGACATGCTGGCCATGGCCGGCGGCGTCAGTCCTGACGGCGCCGACCAGATCACCGTGATCCGCAAGCGCAGCGGCACTGCCACGCGCGACGTGGCCGATATCCTCGACATCGTGCGCAACGGCGACCTGAAGGGCGACATGGAAGTGGGCGGCAACGACATCATCTACGTGGAACGCGCGCCGCGCTTCTACATCTACGGCGAAGTCCAGCGTCCGGGCGCCTTCCGCCTGGAACGCAACATGACCGTGCTGCAAGCCTTGTCCGTGGGCGGTGGCCTGACCTTGCGCGGCACCGAACGCGGCGTGCGCGTCAAGCGCCGCAATGCGGCCGGCGAGATGGAAGTGCTGCCGGTCAAGCATGACGACCTGCTGCGCGTCGACGATGTCGTGTATGTCCAGGAAAGCCTGTTCTAAGAGCAACTGGCTCCCTACCTTTTTGTATTGAAAGTTTCCAAATGAACCTCACCCAACTATTGCTGATCCTTCGGGCGCGCAAGAAGATTGTGCTGCTGACCTTGATGATCACCGTGGCGCTGGCGCTGGGCGTCAGCCTGGTGCTGCCGAAGACCTACAAGGCCACCAGCACCCTGCTGCTGAACTACAAGGGCGTCGATCCCTTGACGGGCATGACCATGCCGGGGCAGTTGCTGCCTGGCTACATGGCGACCCAGGTCGATATTATCGGCAGCAAGAACGTGGCCTTGCGCGTCGTCGACCAGCTGGAACTGGCGCGCAGCCCTGCCGTGATCGCCCAGTTCAATGACGCGGCACAAGGCAAGGGCACGGTGCGCGACTGGCTGGCCGACTTACTGCTGAAGAAACTCGAAGTGATGCCGTCGCGCGAAAGCAGCGTGGTCGATGTCAGCTTCAAGGGCGCCGACCCGCAATTCGTCGCGGCCGTCTCGAACGCCTTTGCGGAACAGTACCAAAAGGTCAGCATCCAGCTGAAGGTCGATCCGATGCGCAAGGCGACGACTTACTTCGATGACCAGACCAAATTGCTGCGCGATAACGTCGAGCGCGCGCAAAGCCGTTTGTCGAAATACCAGCAGGATAACGGCATCGTCAGCGTCGACAACCGCCTGGACGTGGAATCGAACCGCTTGAACGACCTGTCGGCGCAACTGGTGCTGGCGCAGGGCCAGGCCATGGAAGCCAATTCGCGCCAGCGCATGGCGCAGGGCGGCAACCTGTCCGAATCGCCGGACGTGGCGTCGAATCCGCTGATCCAGAGCCTGAAGCTGGGCCTGGGCAATGCCGAGGGTAAATTGGCCGAACTGGGCCAGCGCCTGGACCGCAATCACCCGCAATACCAGAGCGCCAAGGCGGAAGTGGACAAGCTGCGCCGCGACCTGGCCGAGCAGACGCGCGCCACCTCGCAAAGCGTGGGCAACAATGCACAGATCCTGCAGCAGCGCGAAGGCGCGATCCGCGCCGCACTGGCGGCGCAAAAAGCCAAGGTGCTGGAACTGAACCGGACGCGCGATGAAATGGGCGTGCTGAGCAAGGATGTGGAAAGCGCCCAGCGCGCCTTCGACGTGACTTCGCAGCGCCTGTCGCAGACGCGCATCGAAGGCCAGGCGGAGCAGTCCGATATCGCCATGCTCAACCCGGCCACGGCGCCGATCGAGCCGGACAGCCCGAAGATTCCCCGCAACGTGCTGCTGTCGATCTTCCTCGGCCTCATGCTGGGCTGCGGCATCGCACTGCTGGCCGAATTGCTGGACCGCCGTATCCGTTCCGACCAGGATCTGAGCGAAGTGCTGCAGATTCCCGTGTTCGGCGTGGTCGACTGGAAACCTAAACAGCGTCGCATGCGCGGCATGCTGCCGCGCCGTTTGCGCCTGAACTGAGATGGAACCTATCATGACTTCAAGTCCACACCTCCTCAATACTACTGCACCCCTGGTGCGCGGCGCCGATTCCAGCATTGGCGGCCTGTTGCTCGAATCGGGCAAGATCACGCCGGAAAACGCCGAACGCGTGCTGCGCATGCAAAAGGAACTGGGCATCCGCTTCGGCGAAGCTGCCCTGCGCCTGGGCCTGATCACGGAAGCCGATATCGAGCAGGTGCTGGCGCGCCAGTTCGACTATCCCTACCTGCAGCCGGGCGCCGGCAAGTATCCGCAGGAACTGGTGGCCGCCTACCAGCCTTTCAGCCACCAGGTGGAAACCCTGCGCGCCGTGCGCAGCCAGCTGATGCTGCGCTGGTTCGCCCGCGGCAGCAAGTCGCTGGTGGTGCTGGGCATGGAGCCGGGCGACGGCGCCAGCCTGTTCGCGGCCAACCTGGCCGTGGTGTTTTCCCAGCTGGGCGAGCACACCTTGCTGGTCGACGCCAACCTGCGCGCGCCGCGCCAGCAGGAAATCTTCGACCTGAAGACGCGCCAGGGCCTGTCCGACGTGCTGGCCGGCCGCGCCGAACTCGATATCATCGCCAAGGTGGAATCGTTTGTCGCGCTGTCGGTGCTGGCTGCCGGCACCTTGCCGCCGAATCCGCAGGAATTGCTCAGCCGCACCTCCTTTGTCACGCTCAACAAGCAGCTGGAAAGCCGCTATGACGTGGTGCTGTACGACGTGCCGGCGTATGCCACCGGTTCCGATGCGCTGGCCGTGGCCGCGCGTGCCGGCGGCGTGCTGCTGGTGGCGCGCAAGAACAAGACGCCGATGGCGGAAGTGGCGGCCATGGCCGAGCAAATGACGCATAGCGGCGCCCAGGTGGTCGGTTCCGTGATGGTCGACTTTTGATGGCTGCGCCTGGCCACGCCATGCCGCCGGCACAGGCCGGCCGCTCCGCCGTGCCGGACTGGCTGCCGCTGGCGTTGGGCTTTCTTGCCATGCTCGCGCCCAGCCTGGTCGGGCTGTTCCGTGGCATCTGGTCGACCGAAGAGCAGGCGCACGGCCCCATCATCCTGGTCCTGTCGCTGTGGCTGATCTACCGCAAATGGCCGGAGATGCTGGCGCAGAGCGCTGGCGCCCGTCCGGCCCGCGCCGGCTGGCCGCTGCTGGCCGCCGCGCTGCTGCTGTATGTGCTGGGCCGTTCGCAGCACATCCTGTCGCTGGAAATCCTCGCCCTGATCGGCACCGGCCTGGCGTTGCTGCTGCTCAAGCGCGGCTGGATTGCCGCGCGCATTCTGTGGTTTCCCTTCTTTTTCATGCTGTTCATGGTGCCGCTGCCGCTGCCGCTGGTGACGACCCTGACCATGCCGATGAAAATGGCGGTTTCGTATGTGACCGAACACCTGCTTTTCCTGGCCGGCTATCCGATCGCCCGCAATGGCGTGATCCTGCAGATCGGCCAGTACCAGCTGCTGGTGGCCGACGCCTGCGCCGGCTTGCAGACCTTGCTGACGCTTGAAGCGCTGGGCCTGTTTTACCTGAACCTGGTGCGGCATACTTCGCCGTTCCGCAACATCGTGCTGGCCCTGCTGATCGTGCCGATTTCCTTCACGGCCAATGTCATCCGCGTGATCGTGCTGACCCTGATCACGTATTACTTCGGCGACGCGGCCGGGCAGGGCTTCCTGCATGGCTTCGCCGGCATGGTGCTGTTCATTTCCGCGCTGCTGCTGATCCTCAGTGTCGACAGCTTGCTGCAGTGGATCGTGCGCAAGCGCCAGGCGGACCGCGCGCCAACCGTGGGAGCGTCGACATGAACGCGGCACTGCGCATGAATATGCTGCTGGGCGCCTTGCTGCTGGGCGCGGCCATCCTCAGCCACGGCGTGGCGCCGGGCGTGAAGATGGCCGACCAGCGCCCGAGTTTTTCGCTCGAAGCGGCGATACCGCAAGCCTTCGGCGAGTGGCGCGTCGACAGTTCCATCGTGCCGCTGCAGGTGGACCCGGAAACCCAGGAACGCCTGAACAAGATCTACAACCAGACCCTGTCGCGCACCTACATCAATGCGCACGGCGAACGGGTGATGCTGTCGATCGCCTACGGCGGCGACCAGAGCGACAACATGGGCGTGCATAAGCCGGAAGTGTGCTACGCGGCGCAGGGTTTCCAGGTCGAACGCGACGAATATGGCGAGCTGGCTTCGGCCTACGGCAGCCTGCCCGTGAAGCGCTTGTTGGCCGTGAATGGCAACCGCAGCGAGCCCATCACATACTGGATCACCATCGGCGACAAGATCAGCAAGGTGGGCATGCAGCAGCGCCTGGAACAATTGCGCTATGGCCTGACGGGCACCGTCGCCGACGCCATGCTGTTCCGCGTGTCGAGCATCGATACGGATTTGCCGCGCGCGTACCGCCTGCAGGCCGATTTCGTCAACGGCTTGCTGGCCAGCATGCCGCCGGCGCAGCGTAGCCGCCTGATCGGCGCGCCGCCCGGATGAGGCATGGCTTGAACGATGAGAGCGTGCCAGCGGGCGTGGCACGGCGCGGCAGACAGCGAGAATCATGAGCAGCGACATCAACAAGAAAAGCGTCAGCGCCGTCAAGTGGGCGGCGATGGGCACGGTCCTCATGTTTGGCCTGCAGCTGGTCACGCAAGTGGTGCTGGCGCGCCTGCTGGGGCCGGAAAACTACGGCTTGTTTGCCATGGGACTGATCGTGCTGACATTTAGCAACTTCCTGGCCGATTTCGGCTTTTCCTGGGGGCTGGTGCAAAACCGCACGCTCAGCGAGGAAGACGTGCGCTTCACGGTGACGTGGCAGGCGCTGACGGGCCTGGCGGCCATGACCTTGCTGTTTTTCATGGCGCCCTGGATCGCCGCGTATTTCAAGGAGCCGCGCATCGCGCCCGTGATCGCCTGGATGAGCCTAACCTGCCTGCTGAATGCCCTGACGGCGCCGGGCAGCAGCCTGCTGCGGCGCGCCCTCGATTTCCGCTGGCTCAACATCATCCAGGTGAGCAGCTATATCGTCGGCTACCTGCTGGTGGGCTTGCCGCTCGCGTATGCTGGCGCCGGCGTGTGGACTCTCGTGTGCGCCTGGCTGGGGCAAGCGGCCACGGCGCTGGTGCTGACGTATGCGCGCACGCGTTTCTCGCTCAAGCCGCTGCTGTGGTACGAGGGCGCGCGGCGCTCGACGAATGTGGGCGTGACGGTGTTCGTGACGAATCTGTGCAACTGGTGCCTGAACAATATGGACCGCGTGTTCCTGGGCCGCTTCCTCAACGCCCACGCGGTGGGCGTGTATGCGGTCGGCTACAACCTGGCCAATACGCCCAATTCGCTGTTCCTGAGCGCCTTGCAGCCGGCGTTCCTGGCCACGGGCGCCAAGCTGCAGGACGATCTGCCGCGCCTGCGCGACACCTATCTGTCGGTGCTGGCGACCATCTGGATCATCATCCTGCCGCTGTTCGTGCTGCTGGCGATGACGGCGCCGGACTTGATCGGCGTGTTGTACGGCAAGGTGTGGCAAGAGTCGGGCATCGTGCTGAGCATATTGGCGCTGGCCATGCCCGCGTATATCACGTGGGGCATGTCGACGCCGATCTTATGGAATACGGGCGGCAAGCACCTGGAAAGCCTGCTGCAGCTGCCGCTGATCGTGCTGGCCGGCGCGGCGCTGGTGCTGTGGGCGGGGCAGGGCGGGGCGGTGGTCGCCATGATCGCCGCCGGCACCTTGCTGGCACGGGCGCTGGTGGTGGGCACGGTGGCGTGCGTGCGCCTGCAGGTGGGGCTGGGCGACCTGGCGCCGCTGGCTGCGCGCGGCCTGGCCATGGGCTTGCTGGCCGCCGCCGGCAGCTGTGGCGGCGCCGTGTTGGGCGGCCTGGGCGGCAGCCATCCGCTGCCCGCTTTCCTGGGCGGCGCGGTGTTCGGCGGCCTGACCCTGTTGCTGGCCGTGCTGGCCTGGCCAGAACTGCTGGGCGCGCGCGCGGTGGGCATGCTGGCCCGCTTCAGCCCGCCGCTGCCGGCCAAGGTGGTCTCTTATCTGCGCGCCCGCTGTGGCGCGCGCGACAACTTACTGGATACGCGAGAACTACATGAGTGAAATACTGTTTGGCCTGTTTGCCGTGGTCGCCGCGCTGGTGGTGGTGTTCGTGATCGCCTTGAGCATTCATTGGGGCAGCAAGCGCGAGACGGGACTGGTGCCCTATGTGTTCTATCCGGTACTGCTGTCGATCGCCGTGGCGGCCATCCTGTCGAACCGCGATATCTCGGGCAATGACCTCCTGCTGGGCATGCAGACGGTGGTGCGGCATCCGGCCAGCGCCTGGTTTGGCCGGCTCACGTCCCTGTTCGTGATCTTTGCCTGCGGCGAGCGCATGTTGCACCGCCTGACTTCGCGCGACAAGGTCCAGCCGATGCCGATGCTGCTGTTCTGGGCGCTGTTCGTGTATTTCCTCAGCAATATCGTCAGCCCGGCCCTGCTGGGGCGTCATACCGATGTGTCGCATGAATACCTGTACATGTTCCTGGCCGGCTATGCGGCCTTGCTGATGACGCCGAAGGAGGTCGACCTGAGCGTCATCTCGATGCGCAACGCTACCTTGCTGTTCCTGGTGCTCAGCGCAGCCGTGTTTGCCTGGAAGCCGAACATGGTCATCAACAAGAATTACCACGGCCTGATTCCCTTCCTCAGCATCCGCTATGCGGGCCTGGCCAATCACGCCAACAGCCTGGGACCGATGGTGGTGGTGTTCCTGCTGTGCTTGTGGCGCAAGCCTTATGCTTCGCGCCTGCTGAACCTGTTCGCCTGGGGCATGGGCCTGGCCAGCCTGTTGCTGGCGCAATCGAAAACCAGCTGGGTCGCCTGTATCCTGTGCTTTGCCTGTGTCGCGTATTTCGGTTTCCGCGAGCAGATCAAGGAGCGCCTGTTCGATTACCGCCGCCCGCAATTGTCGATCATCGGCATCTTCTGCTTCATCCTGCTGTGCGTGCTGGGCATGTTGTTGGTGATGTTCGGCAATCTCGACGCCAAGCTGGCGCGCTTTGCCTCGAGCAACGAAGGCTTCGACCTGATCAGCTTGACGGGACGCGACGTGATCTGGCAGGTGGCGGTGCAGGAATGGCACAAGAATCCCGTCTTCGGCTACGGCTTGCCGCTGTGGGATGACGCGTTCCGCGTCAGCATCGGCATGCCCTACGCCACCCATGCGCATAGCCAGTTTTACCAGAGCCTGGCCAGCGCCGGCACCATCGGCGCCATCGGCCTGGTACTGTATGCCATGGCGCTGCTGTATGCCTGCGCGCGCACGGCGCGGGCCAGCCAGGGCCTGTCGATGGCCCTGTTCGTCCTCATCGCCATCCGTTCGATCAGCGAAGTGCCGCTGTCGCTGACGGGCTTTGCCGCCGAGGCGATGACGCATTTGCTGTTGCTCATCATCGTGACGGCGTATTTCCCGGTGGCCGACAAGCAGGCCGTCAGGGCGCGCAAGGTGCGCGTGCCGGGGATGGCCTGATGCTGTGCTCGGTCATCGTGCCGCTGTATAACAAGGGGCCGTATATCGAAGCGGCGCTGGCCTCGGTGCTGGCGCAAACCCATGCCGAATGGGAAGTGGTGGTGGTCGATGATGGTTCCAGCGATGATGGCGCGCAGCGCGTGCTGGCCTGCGCCGATGCGCGCGTGCGGCTGGTAAGCCAGGCGAATGGCGGCGTGTCGCGCGCGCGTAACCGCGGCATCCAGGAAGCGCGTGGCGAATTGATCTGTTTTCTCGATGCGGACGACTGGTATGGCCCCGTGTATCTGGAAACCATGGTGGCCATGGCGCGCGCGCATCCGTCGGGGTCATTTTTCGCCTGCGGCTTCGAACGCATACCGGACAGCAGCCTGGCGGCGCTCAGCTACCAGGGCGCGGCAGTGCGCGAGACGCGCCTGCTGGACGACTTTTTCGAGCGGCGCCGCCGTGGCGGACCGTTTTTTTGCACGAATTCGGTGGCCATCTGGCGCCGCGACTTGTTGCCCTTGCAACCGTGCTTTCCGGAAGGCGAGTCGGCTGGCGAGGACCAGGACCTGTGGTTCCGCCTGGCCGAGCGCCTGACGCTGGCGTTTACGCCGGCACAGCTGGTGGCCTACCGTGTCGAGGTGGCCGGCAGCCTGTGCGCGATCGAGTCGGTCGATGTGCTGGCGCCCACGTTCGAACGGCTGGAGCAGCGCGCCCGGGCCTGGCCGGCGGCCAATCCGGCGCGCCGTTCCGCCTTGCGGCTGGTGTCGGATGCGCGCGTCAGCGTGGCGCGCGCGGCGCTGGCGCGGGGCCGGCGCGGCGAAGCGCTGGCCGGGCTGCGTCGCGCCGCCAGCGGCGGCATGTCGCGTCACTGGTGGGTGGCCCTGGCTTTGTGCTGTTTGCTGCCGACCCGGCTCGCCGTCAAATGGCAAATGTGGCGCGAAACGCACATTATTGGCTGAGCTGAAACTAATATTAATGCTTGAAAGAATACTTTAGGTATATGCTGCAGGTATTCGCAGTACCTTCCGCAGTGTCTTCGCCTTTTGCCCGATCTTGTACGGCGGGCCGTCCTGTGTCTCGCAAGCAGCCTCGACAGGAGGCGTATGATATGCCCCACGCAGCGGCGGTATCTTGCTCGATAGTTGATGTTAAGAAGGTAATCTATGAAATTCGCTAAATATACACTGGTCAAGGTAGCGCTACTGCTCGTCTGTTCGGCTTGCGGCCAGGCCCAGGCCGACTGGGCGCTCGCGACCGATCCGCTGGCTATCCGCACCTTGCCGGACAACCGCCAGATCCAGCCGCAAAATCCCCCCAGTTTCAGCTGGTCGCGCCATCCGCAGTCGCCGGCGTCCTACCTGATTGAAGTGCGCTCCGCGGGCGCCGTGGTCAGCACCTTCACATCGGCGCGCAACTGGTACCTGCCATCCAAGAAATTTGCGGCAGGCACATATAGCTGGCGCGTGCGTCCCAGCACGAGCACTGAGTGGTCGAGTCCGCGAACTTTTGTGATCGATGCCACATCGAAAGTGTTCGAAGTGCCGGAAAACGCCACCTTGCGCGCGGCCGTCGTATTGCGTCCGCGCCCGCGCGGCCTGGAGGATAATGCGACCTTTTTTGCGAGCTGGAGCGCGGCCAAGCGCGCCGACCGCAGCCAGGTGCTGACCTGGCTGAGCAATGAAGTCAAGCGCAACATGACGGAACTCGCGCCCGTTTCCGACGCCGAGTGGCCATTGTCGCCAGGCAAGGTGCGCACGGCCGCCAACGAGGCGCAGAATGCGCGCGTCATTTCGCGCACGAATCTGAGCGCACGCCAGCTTGAGGCTGCCTCGCTGCTGTATCGCGTGACGGGCGAGAACCAGTACCTGGTAGAGGCGCTCAAGCGTGGCGACCAGCATGCCGCGCTCAGTACGAGCGGCGGTACCAGTTTTGTCAACCATGACCAGGGTAACCGCGCCATTGCGCAAAGCCTGATCAAGGCGGTCGACAACCTGGGCAGCGCCCTCGATGCGCCGCGCCGCGCCCTGTGGCTGGACAAGGTGCGCGTACGCACGAATGCGATGTACCTCGACCTGGCAGCGCAGACCGGGCGCCTGGACCAGTATCCCTACGATTCCCACGCCGCCAGCAATATCGGTTTCTTGACGCTGATTTCAACGCTGTCCCTGGGCGATATCCCGGAGGCGAAGGACTGGTTCGATTTTTCGTTCCGCGCCTTTGTCAGTTCCTACAGCGTGTGGAGCGGTCCCGAGGGCGGTTTTGCCAACGGCACGGCGTATGCCGAGTATGAGGCCGACTACGCGCTGCAGATCTGGCCCGCCCTGGCTTACGCGACCAAGGTCGACCTGTTCACCAAGCCCTGGGCCAGCGGCTTCCTCGATTACCTGATGCATTTCGTGCCACCCGGTTCGCAGACCCACGTGTTTGGCGACGGGCACGAGACGCTGCCTGAAATCCGCATGATGAAGGGTTTCGCCGCGCATTTCGCCACGCCTGCCGCGGCGTGGTATTTCAAGAACCTGATCCGTACCGACGATTCGCTGGCTACGCTGCAGGCGCCGTACCCGTTGCCGGTGGCGACGGTGGTCACGCCCGCGCCGCCAGCCAACTCGGCGTATTACCCGAGCATCGGCTGGGCCGCCATGCACAGCGACATCGGCAATCTGCAGCGTACCTCGGTGTATTTCAAATCGAGTCCCTATGGTTCGTTCAATCACAGTCATGGCGACCAGAACGGCTTTGTGCTGGCCAGCGCGGGCGTACCCCTGCTGACGGAAAGCGGCTGGTACGACTGGTACGATTCGCCGCTGTGGACGTCATGGTACCGCCAGACCAAGGCGCACAATGCCTTGACGTTCGACAATGGCCAGGGCCAGTTGGTCGACGGTTATGAAACGACCATGGCGCGCAACGGCCGCATTACCGCCTTTGCTCCCAAGGCAACCGTCGACTATGTGGCGGGCGACGCCACGCTGGCCTATGGCGGCCAGCTCAAATCGGCGCTGCGCAAGCTGTGGTATTTGCGCACCATGGACGCCGTGGTGGTGCAGGACCAGGTGACCTCGGCCACGCCGCGCGTGTTCGAGTGGAACTTCCATACGTATGCGCCTATCGTGGTCGACGCCGGCGGCGCGATCTCGGTGACGAATCAGGGCCGCAAGGTGTGCGTGGTGCCGGTCAGCACCGGTGCGCGTTTCGAAAAGCGCACGGGACCTCCGCCGCAGCCCGGCACCTATGAAGAGCATGGGGTGTTCATCAAGTCGGCCGCGGCGCTGAGCGGCGAGTTCCTCACGGTGCTCGATGTCGGCTGCAAGAAGCCGTTGATCAAGCTGGGCAGCAACGGCACGGCCCGCACGCTGACGGTCGGCAAGCAAGTGGTGACATTGCCGAACTGACCGCTGGTTCCAACAAAATCCACTGTCGTTGTTGCGGCAGTGGATTTTTTTCAAGGCGCCAGCAGAAATTGTTCGATTTCCTGGCCCGGTCCGCCGCGCTGCTCCATCCGGGCATAGGCGCGCGACACTTGTCCGGCCAATGCTTCCCGGAAGGCGTCGTCGGACAGGGCGCGCCGCAAGCCTTCGCGCATGGCGCCGCTGTCGCCGGTGGCAACGAAGCCCGCGTAATCGCGCCCCAGATACGCTTCGATGGCTTCGTGGCGCGTGGCGATCAGCGGTTTGCCATTGCGCAATACCCGCAGCAGCACGCTCTGGCCACACGCCTCGCCCTGGCTTTTCAGTGGCATGGCGACTACCCGGCTGCCTGCCAGCAACCTTTCAAACTGCGCTTCCGGCAAGTCGAGATGGACCGTCGTCCGCGCCGGGTCTTGCGCGGGGATCTGGTTTTGCGCCGACGCCACGATTACCAGGTGCGCTTCCAGCCCACGCGCCGCGTCCAGCAACAGGTCGTAATCGCGGTTGGAAAAGCCGCCGGCGAAGATGCTGCCGTCATCTTGCCGCTGGGCCGCCGTGGTGGCGCCGTCGAGATGCTGGCGCCACAGGTGGAAGTGCACGGCGGCGGGCGCGATGCCGACGTTGTCGGTCAGGTTCAGCGTTTCGCCGCTGGAAAACGTAATGAATTCCAGTCCGGGGAAATTGAGCAGGCGCCAGGCCCGGTTGATCACGTTGCGGGCCCGCGTGCCATGGATGAAACAGGCCATCACGAGCAGGCGCTGCGGGCGCGGTAGCAGGCCCAGGCGTATCAGCGCCAGCACGGGCAGGGCCTGCCAGCCGACGACCAGCAAACGGTCTTGCTGGTGCCATAATTTGCGCGTGCGCAACAGCGACGGCGACAGCATGGCCGCCAGGATGGACAGTTTGCTGCGCATCTGCGGCTGCGCCTGCGCATCCGGCCCGATATGCGTCACGCGCGCGCCGCCTGCCGCCAGATGCTCGACGATGTCGTGGTAGGTTCCCGCTTCCGACAGCAGCACATGGATCATTGTTGCGCCTTATTAAAAATGAACATTATCACATTAAAACAACAGCCAGCGCCGTTCCGGCGGTTGTTATCACTAAATTAATGATTGGCAATCGACGGAATTATTATAATAGCATTAAAATAGATGTTTACACATTGTTTCAATGAAAGAGCTGTCACGCTGCGGCCAGCTTGCCGCGCCATTGCCGTTCGCTGCTGGCGCAACGTTGGCTTGATGTTATTAGTGCAATATAATTAATTATTTCGTAAGGGTATGATATGCTTCGGCGCATGGCGTATTGTATCTGCCTCAACCTTCTTTTGCCGTCGAACCGCCTATGTCCCTGAAGATTTTGCAACTGGTGCCGGAAAGCCTGCCCACGTTTCGCCCTGATGTCGCGGTGCTGTTCGGTAAATACCTGCCGCGCCATGGTGTCGAATGCGATATCGTCGGCATGCCGTCGCAACAGGCGCCGCAGGCGCAGGGCTTTCGCTCCGTGCGCCACGGGCGTTTCCTGGACAGCCGTCTCTTGCGCGAACTGGCGTTTCAGTGGCTTTGCCTGCGCGTCCTGGTGGGCGCCCGCCGCGCCAGTTGCGATGCGATCCAGGTGCGCGACATGGTGCCCACGGGCCTGCTCGCCATGCTGGTGGCGCGCCTGAAGGGAATACCGTTCTATTACTGGGTGTCTTACCTGATCAGCGAGGGACGCATCGAACGCGCGCGCAGCAGCCTGGCGCAGCGCCCCACCTTGCGCGCGCGCCTGGTGCTGTGCAAGGGCTTGCTCGAACAATGGTTGCTGTACCGCATTGTGTTGCCGCGCGCTAATCACGTCTTCGTGCAAAGCGAAGCGATGCTGCGCATGATGCAGGCACGCGGCATCGCGGCGCAGCGCCTCACGGCCGTGCCCATGGGTGTTGACATGGAAGTGTTGCAGGCGCAAGCCATCGCGCCCGTCCGTCCGGGGGGCTGGGAGGAGGTGCCCTTGCTGGCCTACCTTGGCACACTCGACCAGTCGCGCCAGCTGGAACGCTTGCTGGACGCCTTGCTGATCGTGCGCCGGCATATCCCGGATGCCCGCCTGCTGCTGATCGGCGCTTCCGATACGCCATCCGACGTCGATGATTTGCTGGCCTATGCGCAGCGCGCCGGCCTGGCCGGGGCCGTGCGCGTGACGGGCTGGCTGCCCTCGGACCAGGCCTGGCCCCTGCTGGCCGGGGCCGATGCCGCGCTGTCGTATATTCCCCGTGGCGCCCTGTTCGACGTCAGTTCTCCCACCAAGCTGCTCGAATACCTGGCCCTGCGCATGCCGGCCGTGGGCAATGACAGTCCGGACCAGGCCGAAGTGCTGACGGCCAGCGACGCAGGCTGGCTGACGGCCAGCGAACCGGCCGCGATGGCCGCGGCGATGACGGCCATCTTGTCCGATGTGCCCGCAGCGCGCACCCGCGCCCAGGCTGGCGGCGCCTATATCGAGGCGCAGCGCAGCTACCGCGTGCTGGCGCAGCTACTGGCGCAGCGCTACCAGGATTTGGCCAGCGCGCACCGTTGACGCCCGTGGCTGGATGAGCAGGCAAGAAGTTGTTGCCGAACACGTAAACGGCGCTCAGAATGCACCATGGGTCGTGTTCCCTGGAAGAAAATTGTTGTAGATGTTAGCGCAATGCAGCAAATATATTTGTCTTCGCGTCTAAATTACAAAAGTACAACATATAATACCAATATGACTACGATAATGCTGCTAGGACCTGCACTGACTGCGGTGAGCGGGGTAACCACCCATTTGAATCAACTATTTCACAGTTCTTTGTCGCAAGACTACAAGCTCGTGCACTTCCAGGTGGGCAGCGAAGGGCGCAACGAGTCGCGCCTGCACAAGCTGCTGCGTTTTGCCTGGAGCCCCGTGCAGTTCGTGCAGGCCGTGCGCCAGCAGCGCCCGCAGATTGTGCATATCAACACGTCGATGGAGTGGCGCAGCTATTGGCGCGATATCGTCTATCTGCTGCTGGCCAAGGCCATGGGCAAGCGCGTCGTGTACCAGGTGCATGGCGGCGCCTTGCCACAGGTGTTTTTTAACGGCAAGCCATTGCTGACGGGCCTGCTGCGGCGCGTGCTGCGCGCGGCCGATGTGGTGGTGCTGCTGGCGCAATGCGAATTGCAGGGCTATCGCGACTTCGATCCCGCGCTGGTGCTCGACGTGATACCCAACGCCATCGATGCGGGCAGCGACCCCGGCGACAGGCCGCTCTTGCCGCAGCGTCCGCTGTCACTCGTGTACGTGGGGCGCCTGGCGGAAAGCAAGGGCCTGTTCGACTTGCTCGAAGCGCTGCGCCTGGCGCGCGCCGCTGGCGTGCAGGCAACGCTGGCACTGGCCGGCAGCGGCCCCCTCGAAGCGGCGCTGCGCGAGCGCGTCGCCGGACTCGGTTTGCAGGAGGCGGTACGCTTTCTCGGCCCCGTCTTTGGCGCTGAAAAGGAAGCCGTGTGGCGCCAGGCCGACCTGTTCGGTTTTCCCACCTTGCACCAGGAAGGCTTGCCGTATGCGCTGCTGGAAAGTATGGCCGCGCGCACGCCCGTCCTGGTGTGCCCCGTGGGCGCGATTGCCGACGTGATGCAGGATGGCGTGCATGGCGTGTTCTTGCCGCCGCGCAATCCCCAGGCGCTGGCGGACGCCATCGTGCGCCTCGACGGCGACCGCGCCCTGTTGCAGCGCATGGGGCAAGCATGCCGCGAGCGCATCGAAAGCGCCTATACGGTCGAGCGCCTGGCGCAGGATTTCCGCCGCGTCTACCGCGCCTTGCTGGCGCCGCCGGCAGTCTAGCCGAACTCTTTTTTAAGCGAGCCTATATGTGCGGTATTGCCGGTTTGATCTTCCCCTCGTCCGTTGCCGGCCTGCCGGCCGCGCTCGACGCCATGGGGCGCGCCATCGCGCACCGCGGCCCCGATGACACGGGCGTGCTCCAGGCGGCCACGGCCGACGGCGCCTGGCAGGTGGGCTTGCTGCACCGCCGCCTGTCCATCATCGACATCGCCACTGGCCACCAGCCGCTGGGCAATGAGACGGGTGACGTGCAAATCATCTTCAATGGCGAAATCTACAATTTCCAGCCCCTGCGCGACGAGCTGATCGCGCTGGGCCACCATTTCCGCACGGCATCGGACACGGAAACCATCGTGCATGCCTACGTGCAATGGGGTGAAGAGTGCGTCCAGCATTTCCGCGGCATGTTTGCGTTTGCCATCTGGGATGCGCGCAACGACCGCCTGTTCATGGCGCGCGACCCGTTCGGCAAGAAACCCCTGTTCCTGTGGCAGCACGAGGGGAAACTGGCTTTCGGCTCGGAAATCAAGGCGTTGCTGGCCTTGCCGGACGTGGCGCCGCAAGCGGATGAGGCCGCCATCTGGGATTATTTCGCCTACCGCTACGTGCCGGGCCCGGCTACTTTATTCCAGGGCATCCGCAAGCTGGCGCCCGGTTCCACGGCCACGTGGGAAAACGGCGTGCTGCGCGAGCGCGTGTATTACACGCCGCCCGACAGCCGGCCCCGCCTGGCGGCCCCGCTGCCGGCCGACCCCGTCGCCACCTTCCTCGGCAAGCTCGATGAATCGGTACGCATCCGCATGATTTCCGACGTGCCCTTCGGTGCCTTCCTGTCCGGCGGCATCGATTCGTCGGCCGTCGTGGCGCTGATGTCGCGCCATGCGGGCGTGCCCGTGAAAACGTTTTCCGTCGGTTTCAAGGAGGGCGGCTTCAGCGAGCTGGCGTATGCGGCCGATATCGCGCGGCAATTTTCCACGGAACACCATGAACTGGAAGTGTCCGTCGACCAGGTCATCGCCTTGCTGCCCGACCTCGTGCGCTTCCGCGATGCCCCCGTGGCCGAACCGTCCGACATTCCCATCTACCTGCTGGCGAAAGAATCACGCAAGACGGTCAAGATGGTCTTGACGGGCGAAGGCTCCGATGAAATCCTCGGCGGCTACCCCAAGCACGTGTACGAACGCTATGCGGGCCATTACCAGATGCTGCCGGGCTTGCTGCGCCACGGCTTGATCGAACCGGCTGTCGGCGCCTTGCCCTACCGTTTCCGCCGCGCAAAGACGGCCATCGTCAACCTGGGGCTGGAAGCGTTCGACGAGCGCATGCCGCGCTGGTTCGGCATGATGTCCGACCAGGAACGGTCGCGCCTGGTGGCCATGCCGGCGCCGTCGCGCCAGCGCGATCCATCGCTGGGCTGCGGCAGTGCCGGCAACAGCGCCTTGCGCCGCATCCTGTGCTTCGATCAACTGAGCTGGCTGCCCGACAACCTGCTCGAACGGGGCGACCGCATGACCATGGCCGCCTCGCTGGAAGCGCGCATGCCCTTCATGGACCACGAACTGGCCGCGTATGTGTCGAGCCTGCCGGACGAGTACCGCGTGCGCGGCCGCACCACCAAGTGGATCTTGCGCGAAGCCATGAAGCAACTGCTGCCGCAAGCCATCCTGGAACGGCCGAAAGTGGGCTTCCGCGTGCCCGTCAACGAATGGTTCCGTGGCCCCATGAAGGATTACTTGTACGACCACCTGACGGGCGCCGAGTCGCGCACGCGCCACTATTACCATGCGCAAGCCCTGCAGCAAGTGCTGGCCGAGCACGTGGCCGGGCGGCAAAACCACGAGAAGCTGCTGTGGAGTTTGCTCACCCTGGAAATCTGGCACCGCCAGTATCTGTGAGACGTCCATGCTGAGCAACTTGTCCTGGAAACTGAACCGCTTGCGCGCCATGGGGGCGCCCGAGGTGGCGCACCGCGTGCGTGATGCCGTGCAGCAACGGCTGCAGGCGCGCGGCTATGGCCTGGCGCCTGTGCCGCCGCCCGCCGCGCGCCAGCGTTTCGGCGCGCCATGGCTGGGCATGCCCATCGATGTGGCGCCGCACCTGGCGGCAGCCGAACGCATCCTGGCGGGCCGCTTCGATGTGTTCGCCCTGCGCGATACGGAGCTGGGTTTCCCGCCGCAATGGAACCGCGATCCGAAGACGGGCACCGTGGTGCCGCTGGATTTTGGCAAGACGCTCAATTACCGCGATGAAACCGTGGTGGGCGACATCAAATGCCTGTGGGAACCGAACCGCCACCTGGCCGTGGCCGACCTAGCGATGGCGTACCGCCTCGGCGGCGACCTGCGCCATGCGCACGGCGCGCAAGCCTTGCTGGAATCGTGGTGGCAACAATGCCCGTATCCATTGGGACCGAACTGGAGCAGCGCGCTGGAACTGGCCTTGCGCCTGGTCAGCTGGTCGCATGCGTGGCATTTGCTCGGTGGCATCAACAGCCCCCTGTTTGAGGGCGCGCAAGGGCAGGCATTCCTGCAGCGCTGGCTAGACAGCATCTACCAGCATTGCCACTTCATCGCGGGACACTTTTCGCGCCACTCGTCGGCCAACAACCACCTGTTTGGCGAATTGACGGGCTTGCATATCGCCGCGCTCACATGGCCGTGCTGGCCGGAAAGCGCCGGCTGGCTGGCGCAGACAGAACGCGAACTGGAAGCGCAGGCGCTCAAACAAAACGGTCCGGATGGCGTGAACCGCGAGCAAGCCATTTATTATCAGCACACGGTGGCCGACGAAATGCTGCTGTGCGTGCTGGCGGGCCGCGCGAATGGCCGGCCCCGCTCGGACGCTTTTTTGCGGCGCCTGGAAGCCATGCTGGAATTTCTGGCCGCCATGACGAATGTGGCGGGCGAGGTGCCGATGATCGGCGACGCCGACGACGCGCTGCTGGCGCACTGGGACAAGGCAGCGGACGCCAATCCCTACACCTCGCTGCTGGCCAGCGGCGCGGCCCTGTTCGGACGCGCCGACTTCAAGGCCAAGGCGCGCACTTTCGACGAGAAAAGCGCCTGGCTGCTGGGCGAGGCGGGGAGCCAGGCGTTTGACGCCTTGCCCGACGCCGCGCCCGATACCTTGCCGCGCGCCTTCCCCGATGGGGGCTATTACGTGATGGGCGCCGGCTTCGGCACGTCCGATGAAGTGCGCCTGATTGCCGATGCCGGCCCGCTGGGCTACCTGGGCATTGCCGCGCATGGCCACGCCGATGCGCTGGCGCTGACCCTGTCCGTGGCGGGCCAGATGGTGCTGGTCGATCCGGGCACGTACGCCTACCATACGCAAAAGCAGTGGCGTGATTATTTCCGCGGCACCAGCGCGCACAATACCGTGCGCATCGATGGGCGCGACCAGTCCGAGTCGGGCGGCAACTTCCTGTGGCTGCGCAAGGCCAGCGCGCAATGCCTGGCGTGGCGTGACGATGCCGATGGGCAATTCTGGAGCGCCAGCCATGACGGCTATCTGGGTTTGAAAGATGCCGTGCTGCACCGGCGCGACGTGCGCGTGGCGCCTGGCGCCGCACGGATCGTCGTCGACGATGTGCTCGAATGCCAGGGCGCGCACGAGGTGGAGCTGTTCTGGCACTTCGATCCGCGCTGCAGTGTGCGGCTGGACGGCCAGGTGTTGCACGTGTCAGGCGACGCCTTCGCGCTGGAGATGCATATGCCACGGTTGCCGGAGGCTTCCGTGCAACTGGTGTGCGGCAGCGAGCATCCGCCGCTGGGCTGGATTTCGCACCGTTTCGATGAAAAACAGGCTGCGCCTGTGTTGGTCTGGCGCGGGCGGCTGCAAGGCGCGGCCACCTTGCGCACGGAGTTTCACCTGAGTTTGGCTACCCCTGATCTGTCAGAAAATACGAGGAAAACATGAAAATTAGCATATTTGGTTTGGGTTATGTGGGTGCCGTCTCGGCTGGTTGCCTGGCAACGGATGGACACGAAGTCATCGGCGTCGATCCGAACAGGACCAAGGTGGAGCTGATCAACCAGGGCACCACGCCCATCATCGAAAAAGACATCGGCGAGATGATCGCCGCCACCGTGAAAAGCGGCCACTTGCGCGCCACCTTCGACGTGCGCGACGCCGTCTTCGGCTCGGACATGTCGCTCATCTGCGTGGGCACGCCTTCGCAGCTCAATGGCAACCTGGATCTGAGCCACGTGCGCAAGGTGTGCCAGGAAATCGGCGCCGCCATCCGTGAAAAGGACAGCTTCCACGTCGTCGTGGCGCGCTCGACCATGCTGCCCGGCTCCATGCGCTCGCTCGTCATCCCGACCCTGGAAGCGGCCTCGGGCAAGGTGGCCGGCGTCGATTTCGGCGTGTGCAACAACCCGGAATTCCTGCGCGAAGGCACGGCCGTCTACGATTACTACAATCCGCCGAAGACGGTGATCGGCGAATCCGATGAAAAGGCGGGCGCGCTGCTGGTGCAGCTGTATGAAAAGATGGATGCGCCGCTGGTGCGCACGGATGTCGAGACGGCCGAGATGGTCAAGTACACGGACAATACCTGGCACGCCGTCAAGGTGGCGTTCGCCAATGAAATCGGCAATATCTGCAAGGCCGTCGGCATCGATGGCCACACGGTGATGGAGATTTTCTGCCAGGACACCAAGCTGAACCTGTCGCCTTACTACATGAAGCCGGGCTTTGCCTTCGGCGGCTCGTGCCTGCCGAAAGACGTGCGCGCGCTGACCTACAAGGCGCGCAGCCTGGACCTCGATTTGCCTTTGCTCAATTCCATCCTGCCATCGAACCAGAAGCAAGTGGAAAAAGGCATCAAGATGATCGTCGACAAGGGCGCGCGCAAGGTGGGCATCCTGGGCTTCTCGTTTAAGGCCGGCACGGATGACTTGCGCGAGTCGCCGCTGGTCGATGTCATCGAGTATCTGCTGGGCAAGGGCTATGAATTGAAACTGTACGACAAGAATGTCAACCTGGCCGCCTTGACGGGCGCCAACCAGGATTACATCCTGAACATGATCCCGCACATTTCCAAGTTGATGGTGGACAACATGCAGGACGTGCTCGATTTTGCCGACACCATCGTCATCGGCAACGGCGCGGCCGAATTCAAGAGCGTGCCAGGCAGCCTACAGCCGCACCAGCACATCGTCGACCTGGTGCGCATCAGCAAAGAACAAAGTGGAGAGCAATATGACGGCATCTGCTGGTAACACCGTGGCAGGGCAGCCGCGGCGCGTGCTGATCCTGGTGGAAAACCTGCCGTCGCCGTTCGACCGGCGCGTGTGGCAGGAAGCGACTACCCTGCATGCGAACGGTTATGAAGTGTCGATCATCTGCCCGACGGGCAAGGGCTACGAGTCGCGCTACGAAGCCATCGACGGCATCCATATCTACCGCTACAACCTGCCGCTGGAAGCGGAAGGGGCCAAGGGTTACCTGGTGGAATATTCGCTGGCGCTGTTCCACACCTTCCGCCTGGCGTGGAAAGTGCATTTCGCGCGCGGCTTCGATGTCATCCACGCCTGCAATCCGCCGGACCTGCTGTTTCTCATCGGCGGCTTCTTCAAGTTGACGATGGGCAAGCGTTTCCTGTTCGACCACCATGACATCAATCCGGAGCTGTACGAAGCCAAGTTCGGCCGGCGCGATTTCTTTTATAAACTGATGGTGCTGTTCGAGCGCTGGTCGTTCCAGAGCGCCGACGTGTCGATCGCCACCAACGAGTCGTACAAGAAGATCGCCATCGAGCGGGGCGGCATGAAGCCCGAGGATGTCTACGTGGTGCGCAGCGGGCCCAAGCTGGACCGTTTGCGCGTGCTGCCGCCCGTGCCGGAACTCAAGAAGGGTCGCGCTTACCTGGTTGGCTACGTGGGCGTGATGGGGGCGCAGGAAGGCATCGATCTGCTGCTGCAGGCGGCGCAATACATCGTGCAAACCCTGAAGCGCGAGGATGTGCACTTCGGCCTGGTGGGCGGCGGCACCTCGCTGGAACAGATGAAGCAGATGGCGCAGGACCTGGGCATCGCCGACTACGTGACGTTTACGGGGCGCGTGCCGGACCAGCAATTGCTGGAAATGCTCAACACGTCCGACGTGTGCGTGAATCCTGACGTGGCCAACGACATGAACGACAAGTCGACCATGAACAAGATCATGGAATACATGGCGCTGGGCAAACCGATCGTGCAGTTTGATCTGGTCGAGGGCAAAGTTTCCGCGCAGCAGGCATCGTTGTATGCATTGAAGAACGATCCCATCGACATGGCGCGCAAGATCGTCGAATTGCTGGACGACCCGGCCCGCCGCGAGCAGATGGGCGCGTTTGGCCGCCATCGCGTGATCAACGAGCTGGAGTGGGAATATGAAGCACCGAAGCTGCTTGCCGCGTATGCGCGCCTGTTTCCCGCCGCCGCGCCCGCCGCTTCCGTGACCTTGAGCAAGGATGGCCGCTGAAGTGCGCCGCCTGGCCAGCCATCCTCAACCCTGATGGAGCAGTGTGACGATGAAAGCAATGATACTGGCAGCAGGCAAGGGCACGCGCGTGCAGCCCCTGACCTATGATTTGCCCAAGCCCATGATTCCCATCCTGGGCAAGCCCGTGATGGCTTACCTGGTGGAACACCTGGCGCAGCATGGCGTGACCGACATCATGGTCAACGTCAGCTACCTGCATGAAAAGATCGAGGAGTATTTCGGCGAAGGCCACCAGTTCGGCGTGCGCATCGGCTATTCCTTCGAAGGCTATACGAACGATGCGGGCGAGGTCGTGCCGCAGCCGCTCGGCTCGGCTGGCGGCATGAAGAAGATCCAGGAGTTCGGCGGCTTTTTCGACGACACGACGATCGTGCTGTGCGGCGACGCCTTGATCGACCTCGACCTGGAAGCGGCCCTGCGCGAACACCGCAGCAAGGGTGCGCTGGCGTCCGTCATCACCCTGGAAGTGCCGTGGGACAAGGTGTCGAGCTATGGCGTGGTAGTCAGCGACGACGACGGGCGCATCCGCGCCTTCCAGGAAAAGCCGGCGCAGGCCGATGCGCTGTCCAATTGCGTCAGCACCGGTATCTATATTATCGAGCCGGCCGTGCTGGACCTGATTCCCGCTGGCCAGCCCTTCGATATCGGTTCGGAACTGTTTCCCTTGCTGGTCGCGCAAGGCTTGCCCTTCTATGCGCAAAAGCGCCAGTACCACTGGATCGATATCGGCAGCATCAAGGATTACTGGGAAGTGCTGCAAAGTGTGTTGCTGGGAAATGTTGCTCATTTGCATGTGCCTGGCACCCAGATCGCCGATGGCGTCTGGGCCGGCCTGAACACCAGCATCGACTGGAGCGGCGGCACGCACATCGAAGGCCCCGTCTACATCGGCTCGGGCTGCCGCATCGAGGCGGGCACGACCATTATCGGGCCGGCCTGGATCGGCCATGGCAGCCATGTCTGCGGCGGCGCCGAAGTGGTGCGCAGCGTGCTGTTCGAGTACACGCGCGTGCTGCCTGGCGTGGTGCTTGATGAAATGATCGTCTTCAAGGATTATAGTGTCGACCGTGCCGGCCAGATGCGCCATGTCTCCGACTATGAAAAAGATGCCTGGGGCAATGCGCGCGACCGGCGCAGCCTGCGGCGCGACGAAACGCCGCCGGCCCTGTATGCTGCCCAATATACTGTTTTTGAAATGAAGCCATGAAAATTTACCCAGTCATCCTGTCCGGCGGTTCGGGCACCCGTTTATGGCCGCTGTCGCGCGCCGTGTTGCCCAAGCAACTGTTGCCGCTGGTAACGGACAAGACCATGTTGCAGGAAACGGCGTTGCGCGTGACCAGCCTGCCGAACCGCCGTGCCGGCGATAGCGGACTGGCCGGTTTCGACGTCATGCCGCCGCTGGTGGTGTGCGGCAATGAGCACCGCTTCATGGTGGCCGAGCAACTGCGCGAGATCGGCTTGCCGCCGCTGGGCATTTTGCTCGAACCCGTGGGGCGCAATACGGCGCCGGCCGTGGCCGTGGCCGCACAATACCTGCTGGCCATCGACCCGCAGGCGCTGATGCTGGTCTTGCCGGCCGACCATGTCATCACCGACGTAGCCGCGTTCCACCAGGCCATCGCCGAGGCGGCGCTGCTGGCGGCCGATGGCGCGCTGGCCACCTTCGGCATCGTGCCGACGGCGCCGGAAACGGGCTATGGCTACATCCGCAGCGGCGCGCTCGTGAATCCGGGCGCCGTGGGCTGCAAGGTCGAGCGTTTCGTGGAAAAGCCGGACCTGGCCACGGCGCAGTCGTTCCTTGCCGCCGGCAATTATTTCTGGAACAGCGGCATGTTCATGTTCCGCGCCGAACGCTATCTGGGCGAGCTGGGGCAATTCCAGCCCGCCATGCTGGCCGCCTGCGAAACGGCCGTGCGCGACGGCTATCGCGACCTCGATTTCTGCCGCCTGGAAGAGCAGGCTTTCGCCGCCTGTCCATCCGATTCGATCGACTATGCCGTGATGGAGCATACGGCGCATGCGGTAGTGCTGCCGGCGGCCATCGGCTGGAGCGATGTCGGTTCCTGGTCGGCCCTGTGGGAAGTGCAGCAAGGCGATGCCAATGGCAACGTGGTGCGTGGCGACGTGTATCTCGATGGCGTGCGCAATTGCCTGGTGCGCGCCGAGCGCCGCATGGTGGCCGTGCTGGGCGTGCAGGACTTGATTGTGGTGGAAACGGACGATGCGGTATTGATCGCGCACAAGGACCAGGTGCAGCGCGTGAAACAGGTGGTCGATCACTTGAAGCAGGCGGGACGCAGCGAACACGTGCAGCACCGCAAGGTGTACCGCCCGTGGGGCAGTTATGAAGGCATCGATATCGGCGAGCGCTTCCAGGTCAAGCGCATCACGGTCAATCCGGGCGGCAAGCTGTCGCTGCAGATGCATCATCACCGCGCCGAACACTGGGTGGTCGTCAGCGGCACGGCGCAAGTCACCTGCGGCGAGAAGGTGACTTTACTCACGGAAAACGAATCGACGTACATTCCCATCGGCATGACGCACCGGCTGGAAAATCCGGGCAAGCTGCCCTTGCACCTGATCGAAGTGCAGTCGGGCAGCTATCTGGGCGAAGACGACATCGTGCGCCTGGAGGATGTCTACCAGCGCGCCTGATGGCGCTATAATCGGAAAGCAGCCGCGCCCCTGGTCGCCTGCCTCCGATCCCTCCCTTACCGGTGCACCGACCCTTGCGCAACTTCCTTTGTCTTTCGCTGGCGCTGGCCGCCGGCGCCGCCCATGCCGATGCACCTGCCGCCCCTGCCGCTGCGGTCGCGCCGCCCGGATTGCAGGCGTCGCAGCTGGCCATCGTCATCAACGATGCCGAGCCCAACAGTATCGAAGTGGGCGAGTACTACCGCAAGGCGCACGGCATTCCGGCCGCCAATGTGGCGCACGTCAACATTCCCAACCGCCCCCGCAAGCTCAGCATCGATCAGTTCGCGCAGTTGAAGGAACGCATCAATGCGCAGCTGAAACCCGAAATCCAGGCCGTGCTGATGGTGTGGAGCGCGCCGTATGCCGTCGAATGCAATGCCATCACGGCCGCATTCACACTTGGCTATGACGCGGATCAATGCGCGAAGACGTGCGATCCCGGCAAGCCCAGCGCGTATTTCAACAGCGAGGTGGCGCAGCCTTACACGCAGCTGGGCTTGCGTTTGTCGATGCTGCTGCCCATCGATTTCGTGGAAGAGGCCAAGGCCGTGGTGGACCGGGGCGCCGTCAGCGGCTTTTCCGTGCCGGCCGCCAGCGCGTATTACCTGACCACCAGCGACGCGGCGCGCAACAGCCGGGCCGGTTTCTTTCCACCCGCCGGTGTCGTGCGCCAGCGCAAGCTGACCGTCAAGAACCTCAAGGCGGACAGCCTGGAAGGGGCGCAAGACATCATGGTGTACCAGACGGGGCTGGCCAAGGTGCCCAAGCTGGAAACCCTGCGTTTCCTGCCCGGTGCCCTGGCCGACCACCTGACCTCGTTTGGCGGCGACTTGCAGGGCAGTAGCCAGATGAGCAGCCAGCGCTGGCTGGAGGCGGGCGCGACGGCCAGCTATGGCACCGTCAGCGAACCGTGCAGCTATTGGCAGAAGTTTCCCAATCCGACCGTGCTGCTGCGCCGCTACCTGTCCGGCAGCACGGCGCTGGAAGCGTACTGGGGCAGCGTGCTGTGGCCGGCCCAGGGCCTGTTCATCGGCGACCCGCTGGCCGCCCCGTATGCGGGCTTCCGGCGTTGAAACCTGATTCTTCCAGATAATAAAAAAGGCCCTTGCGGGCCTTTTTTTATGCTGCAATGTGCAACGTTATTTGCTCTTGCGGCGGCGCGCCAGGGCGACGAGGCCCAGTCCGGCCAGCAGCATGGCGTAGGTTTCCGGTTCCGGCACGGCCGGGATTTCCGGCGTCACGGGGATGATGCTGCCGCCCGTGAAGCCGCCACCCGAACCGCCGCCGCCGACACTGTTACTGCCTGTAGGCAAGTTTTCACCCAGCGACGACGAAACGATCAATGGTGCCTGGGTGTCGCCGCTGCGGCCCTGGTACGAACGGCCCGGGCCACGGTAGCCGGCTGCGTCATCGAAAGGACGGTTTTCTTCGGCGGCCACGAAGTCGCGCGTGGCAAAACGGAAGTCGCGGTCGTCGCTGGCATGCACCTTGCGCGGTTCGCCGGCACCGGCACCGTCAGGCAACTGGCGCGCGGCCAGGCGGTGATTATTCTCGGCCGATGACGAATTGCGGAATTCCTGGTCGGACACGATGCCGTCAAATTCCGGCGTCTTGTTCGAGCCGTCGTTGGTGCGCGTGCCGGAGCCGATGAAGCCATTGGCCAGGCTGCAAGCGCTGTAGGTGCCGTCCAGGTTGGCATCTTTCGTATTGCCATTCGCCGATTGCGTGCTGGCCTGGCAATTCTTTTCATTCTTTTGCGCAGGCGCGGCCGTTTGTGCCTGGGCGCTGGCGCCGAAGAGCATCAAGGCTGCGGCCAGCAGCAAGGGACGGGAAGAGGCTGGCGTGAAAATTGGTGTTGGCATGATCGATCTCTCAAAAAGCATGGAAGGGTGCGCCGCTCGGCGCGTGTGTCCACATGCGATTGTTGCCGCTCCCGTCCAGGCTACTGTTGCGAGCAAGGTGGGGAGTGCGTTTCAAGGTCAGGCATGGATGGGGCCTGCACTACTGGGTCTGGTGTTGCCGTTCAATTCCTTGTCAGGAACTAAACTTATTTGTTTGAATTATATCATATTGTGCGGCCGTGTAACGGCCGGGATTGCTTTGCAAGGCATGGCGTTGTTGAATGGATACTGATGGCATGCGGCCGCGGGCGTGCATCCTGGCTGCGCGTTACTCCGTTCAGCTTAATGAAATGTCATCAACTCGTCATGCAGCCTGTTTAGTATGTACATTCGTATGCAAATCATAAGTTCGTTGTCATTTTACTGACCAGGAAAACCATGACTTCCCACCTTGCCGCCTCGTCCGTTTCGCCCTTGTCCCTGCGTAAACCCTTGCGCCTGACGGTCATGGCCGCCGTGCTGGCCAGCCTGTCCCTGCCAGCCCTGGCCGCCTCCGACATCGTCATCAGCCAGGTGTATGGGGGCGGCGGCAACACGGGCGCCGTGTACCGCAACGATTTCATCGAGCTGTTCAACCGTGGCGCAAGTCCCGTCAACCTGAGCAACTGGAGCGTGCAATACGCATCCGCCGCTGGCACGAGCTGGTCCGTGACGGCCTTGCCGGCTATCGATTTGCAAGCTGGCCAGTATTTGCTGGTCCAGCAAGCCAAGGGCACGGGCGGCACGCAAGACTTGCCCGCGCCGGACGCCACGGGCAGCCTGGCCATGTCCGGCACGGCAGGCAAGGTACTGTTGAGTAATAGCAAGACGGCGCAAACGGGCGCCAGCCCCACGGGTGCGGCCGTCATCGACCTGGTCGGCTTCGGCACGGCCAACGGCTTCGAAGGGGCCGTGGCACAAGCACCCTCGAATACCTTGTCTATCCTGCGCGCGAATGGCGGCTGCGGCGACACGGACGATAACAGCGTGGATTTTGCCACCGGCAGCGTGACGCCGCGCAATACGGCTTCGCCACTGAATGTCTGCGGCGACCCCGTCGTGCACCAGATCGTCACCAGTTGCCCCGCCAGCCTGGCCCTGGCCGTGGGCAATGGCGGCAGCGCCGTGCTGCGCGCGTCCGACGTGGATGGCGTCGTGAATGCCGCTATCTTGAGCTCGCCCGCCGTGGCCGGCATCAGCCTGGGCAACTTCAGCGCGGCCGGCGTGGCGGGCGAGAGCGCCATGGTCAGCCTGCTGGTGGCCGCTGGCGTGCCGGTGGGCAATTATCCCGTCATCGTGAATTTCAGCAATGACCAGCAGCAGACGGCGTCGTGCAAGATCGATGTCGCCGTGCAAGGCCTGGCCGCCGTCAGCCACACGATTCCGCAGATCCAGGGCGCGGGCGCCACCAGCCCCTACGCCAATTCCGTGCAAACGACGGAAGGCGTGGTGACCTTGAAAGTGGGCACGGGCTTCTTCATGCAGGACGCGGCCGGCGATGGCGACCCATCGACGTCGGACGGTATCTTTGTATACACGGGCGCGACGGCCACCACCGTGCAGCCGGGCGAACTGGTGCGCGTGACGGGCACGGTGGTCGAATACACGCCCTCGGGCGCGAAAAATTCCTATACGGAATTCAAGGACGTGACGGCCATCCTCACGCAAAGCGCGGGCCACGGCATCGTGCCGACGAATGTAACCTTACCGAACGATAAGCTGGCCGCCGTGGAAGGCATGCTGGTGCGCTTCACGCAACCGTTGACCGTGTCGCAAAACGCCTACCTGGGTGCGCGCGGCGAGCTGACCCTGTCGGCGGGCCGGCGCGAAGTGCCGACCAATCGCCATCCGGCTGGCTCCGCCGAGGCGCAAGCCTTGATCGCCGCCAATGCGAACAACCTGATTGTGCTCGATGATGGCATCTTCGTCACGCCACCCAGCATTCCGTATCTTGGCCAGGACAACACCGTGCGCAGCGGCGATACGGTGGCCGACCTGACGGGCGTGGTGGATTTCGGTGCCATCGGCGGTGGCGGCGCCGCCTACAAATTGCAGCCGACGCAAACGCCGCAATTCTCGCGCGACAATCCGCGCACGGGCAGCCCGGAACTGCCATCCGGCAACGTCAAGGTGGCCAGCGCAAATGTGTTGAATTTCTTCACGACTTTTACGAATGGCAACAATATCTTTGGCCAGACGGGGCAGGGCTGTACCGTGGGCGCATCGACCACCAAGAGCAATTGCCGCGGCGCCGACAACCTGGCCGAGTTCGAGCGCCAGCGCGACAAGATCGTCGCCGAGCTCAAGGCTATCGATGCGGACGTGGTGGGCTTGATGGAAATCCAGAACAATGGCGAAATAGCCGTCACTTACCTGGTCGAACAGTTGAACGCTGCCATCGGCGGCGTCACGTATGCCGTCGTGCCGAAACCGGCCGCCACGGGCACGGACGCCATCCGCGTGGCCATGATCTACAAGCCAGGCAAGCTGGGCCTGGTGGGCGGCGCCTTGTCGGACGCCAACGCCATCAACAACCGGCCACCGATGGCGCAAACTTTTCTTGCAAGCAATGGCGAGAAATTCTCGCTGATCGTCAATCACCTGAAATCGAAGGGCAGCTGCCCCTCGAGCGGGCTGGATGTGGACCAGAACGATAGCCAGAGTTGCTGGAACGCCACCCGCGTGCAGCAAGCACAGCGCCTGGTGGGCAGCTTTGTGCCGCAGGTGGCGGCCGCTGCCGGCGACGCGGACGTGCTGGTCATCGGGGACTTGAACTCATATGGTGCGGAAGACCCGATCCAGGTCATCACGGGCGTCGGCTTCGTCAACGAACTCGAACGTTTCGTGCGGCCGTCCGGCATGCCGTATTCGTACGTATTCGGCGGCCAGAGCGGCTACCTCGACCATGCACTGGCCAGTGCGTCGCTGAGCCCGCAAGTGGCCGGCGTGGCCGAATGGCATGTGAATGCGGACGAGCCGGAAGTGATCGACTACAACATCGACTCGGCCAAGCCGCAAGACTTGTACAACGGCTTGCCCTACCGCGCCTCGGACCACGATCCCGTCGTCATCAGCCTGGGCTTGCAACCGGCCTACCGCGACATCACGGCCGCCGTGGCGACAGCCAGCTCGGGCCTCACGTACAGCCGCGCGACGCAAAAATATACGGGCACGTTCTCGTTTACCAACACGGGCACGAGCGCCTTGAACGGTCCGTTCCAGGTGGTGTTCGGCGGCTTGCCGGCTGGCGTGACCCTGGCGAATGCCACGGGCAGCCATACGGGCGCCGCCTACGTCACCGTCAACGCGGCCGGCCTGGCGCCGGGCGCGACGGCCTCGTTTGCCGTCAGTTTCATCAATCCGTCGAAAGTGACGATCACCTACTCGGCCAGCATTTTCGCCGGCAACTTCTAAGGACACCATCATGCTGACAACGACACTTAATCTGACCCTGCGCCGCGCCGTGCTGGCCGCCATGCTGGCTGCCAGCTCCAGCGTGGCACTGGCGGATCCGCTCGGCTATCGCGTGGAAATCGACACGAGCCAGTTTTCGGGCGCCGGCTTCCTCGATTTCGCCTTTATTGCCGGTAACAGCCCCGCGCCCGGCGCCAGCGCCGTGCTCAGCAATTTTTCGGGCGCGTTCGGCGCGCTGGAATCGCTGGAAGGCAGTGTCAGCGGCAGCGTGCCCGGTACCTTGACCTTTGGAAACAGCGGCGCCTACAACGACTGGTTTCACAACGTGACCCTGGGCGGCAAGTTCGGTTTCAACGTCGTCTTCGGCGGTGATTTCCTGAACACGGCCGCTAACGCGGGCACGACGTTTGGCGTGGGCTTGCTCGACTACACCGGCACCACTTACCTGGGCAATGCGAATGGCAACCTCGTGCAATTCGAACTGACGCCGCTGAACGGTGGCTTGCCCGCCAGCATTACGGGCAGCAGCTACGCCAGCATCGCGACGATCTCGGCCGTGCCGGAAGCGTCGGAATGGATGATGTTGACGGGCGGCCTGGCGCTGATCGGTTTTGCCCTGCGCCGCCGTCAATCCGCCACACGCCCATCGTCTATTTATTTGAAATAGCTATAAATCAGGAAACTAAATTGTATTGGTCACCGTTTTACGCTTGATGCATAGTAAAAAACTTGTCGGGTAGTCTAGTTTTTTCATGGACTGCCGCCAACTTTTTTCGGGAGATGCATCGATGCCTGGCCATATCCTGGTGCTGGACCCTGCGCCCGCCATGCAAGCGCTGCTGGCGCATAACCTGGCGGGCGCCGGCTACCGGGTCAGTTACGCCGTGGATGCGCGCAGCGCGCTGGCGCTGCTGGCAATTGACCCGCCCGACGTGCTGTTGCTGGAATGGGAATTGCCGGATGCGTCCGGCATCGCGCTGCTGCGCCAGGTACGCCAGGATGGCGTGCTGTGCGACTTGCCCATCATAATGTTCAGCGCGCGCGACAGCGAACAGGACAAGGTGCTGGCGCTGGACAGCGGCGCCGACGATTATCTGTGCAAGCCTGTCGGCCCCCGCGAAATGCTGGCCCGCGTGCATGCGCTGCTGCGCCGGCGCGCGCCTGCGGCCTTGCGTGCAGGCGCAAGCACGGCCAGCGCCACCGCCTTGCGCCTCGATCCGCACACCCGGCGCGTGACGGCCGGCAAGGTGCCCGTGAATCTGGGCCGCGTGGAATTCAAGTTGCTGCATTTCTTCATGCACCATCCGGGCAGGGTGCATAGCCGCGCGCAGCTGCTGGACCAGGTGTGGGGCCATGCCGCGTATCTCGACGAACGCACGGTCGACGCCCACGTGGGACGCTTGCGGCAAGCCTTGCAGCCGGGCGGCTGCGGCCACCGCATTGAAACCGTGCGCGGCAGCGGCTATCGCTACCTGGCGCTTGATGCTTTTGACACCGCAGTGCGCGCCTGATGCTGCTGACGGGGAGGGAACAGGAATACCTGCTGCACGCCATACTCGGCGCGCATGGCATCGCCGTGCCCGGCGATTTCTTTTTGTGGAGCCAGGGGCCGCTGCAGGCGCTGCTGCCGCATGCCGTGCTCGTCTGCGCGCAGCTGGGCGCCGATGGCGGCGTGGTGCGCAGCGCGGCCTGGCATAGCGCGGTGCTGGCCGAGGCCGAGGTGCGGTCGCTCAGCGATCCGCGCCAGGGGCAGGTGGCGCGGCTGGCGCAAGCCTGGCGCGCAGGCGGGCGGCGCGTGGCCATCCTCGACGGAGTCCTCGTGCATGGCAGCGCGGCTGCGGGCGACGGCAGTTTTTTTGCCCTGTTTTGCGCCTCCTGCGCCTCCCGGCCTGACCCGGCGCGCCAGGCGTATGTGCTGGAATTGCTGCTGCCCTACCTGCATATCCATTGGCTGGCGCTGCCGGACGGAGCGCAGGCAGCGCCCACCGGCGCGGCGCGCGCGGCCAGTGCGCGCGAGCTGGAAGTGTTGCACTGGGTCAGCATCGGCAAGAGCAATGAGGAGGTGGGGCAAATTCTCGGCATCAGCGGCGGGACCGTGAAAAGCCATTTGCAGCGCATCTACAAATTATTGGGTGTGAGCAATCGCACGCAAGCCGTGTCGCGCGGCATCGCGCTGCGCTTGCTGGCCGCCTGAAGCCGTTTAGCGCTGCGGCCGGGGTGCGGCGGTTGTGTGCGTGCCGCCATCGTTGAACTGATCCTCGGTGCCGGGCGCCACGCGCGCCACGAGCGGGCTGGCGCGCAGGCGCGTGACTTCGTCCGGCGTCAGCAGGGCGGCAAAGCCGTTCAGCACGGCCGTATATTGGTATCGCACCGTGGCATCGGGCACCAGCGCCAGCACGGCGCGCCGGCCGGCTTCCCGCTGCGCCTTCCGCTGGGCCGCGTCAGGCGGTGTGGGCAGTTGCATGCTCAGTTGCACAATATACAGTTGGCGCTGCGCCGCCGCTGCGCCGGCCGGCAGTACGCTGGCGGCGGCCAGGATGGCAAGGCTGAAACGGATTGCAGACATGCAAGCTCCCAAGGCAGGCCGTATGGCCGCTCGTGCGCCGATTGTACGCCGGTCGCAAGGCGGGTGGCGCGCGACTTGCGTCAGGGAAAACGCGATGGTTTCCCTCGGAATTTTGTTGTTTTCAGTACAAACAAAAGATTGTATTAACCATAAGCGGCATGGTAGCCTGCTAAGTAAGCCTCGGGAAATTAGTGTGAATTTATGAGGAACAGAACCGGATGCTATGCAAGGCGCTCGCTGCGACGCAGTGCGAGCACTGCTAGCAGTGAGCAACGCCGCCTAGCGCCGGTTATGGAAGTCAGAAATTACAATAATTTATTGGGGTTACTTAGGCATCAGGCAGGCGCGCACCGCCTGTGCGCGGCCACTAGCGGCGCACATGGCGGCAATGTATTGAAGGTAGGCAAGAAGGAGTTACCGGATGCATGCAGCACACAGGCAGAACCTTGCGGCAACGCGCCATGCGCGCGGCTTTACCTTGCTCGAACTGTTGGTCGTCATCGTGATCATCGGCTTGCTGGCGGCATATGTCGGCCCCAAATATTTCGCCCAATTGGGCAAGTCCGAAGTAACGGTGGCCAAGGCGCAGATCGAGGCGTTTGAAAAATCGCTCGATACCTACCGCCTCGACGTGGGGCGCTACCCGACCACGGAAGAAGGCCTGGCCGCGCTGCTGGTCGCGCCGCCCGCCGCCGGCACACGCTGGAATGGTCCCTACCTGAAAAAGGCCGTGCCGCTCGACCCGTGGGGCCATGCCTATCAATACCGCGCGCCCGGCAGCAAGGGCGAGTATGACATCGTCTCGATGGGCAAGGATGGCCAGCCGGGCGGCAGCGGCGAGAACGCCGACATCAGCTCGCAATAGCGCCAGCGCCATTCTTTTTCCTACGGACAAGCCATCATGCAGTTCGAAGTACGCGCGCTTTCCACGGACCAGGCAGTTGCTACCTTGCATACGTGCGTGATCGACGGCCGCGACGAAGCCGACGCGCGCCGCCAGGCCGAGGCGCGCGGCCTGTTCGTCAGCGCCATCCGCCCTGTGCGGGCCACGCCGTTCAGCGCGGCCGGACGCCAGCGTGCGCGGGCCCTGCCCCTGCTGCTGTTCAGCCAGGAATTGCTGGCGCTGCTGAACGCGGGCCTGGGCATCGTCGAAGCGCTGGAAGCCTTGCTGGAAAAGGAAGCGTCGCCGGCCACGCGCAGCGTGCTCACGCGCCTGCTGGAAGGCTTGCGCGAAGGCAAGCGCTTTTCCGCCGTGCTTGGTGAGCAAGCGGAGCTGTTTCCGCCCTTGTACATCGGCATCGTCAAGGCGGCCGAAGGCACGAGCGACTTGCCGCGCGCGCTGTCGCGCTACATCGACTACCAGCAGCGCATCGATATGGTGCGCAGTAAAATCGTCAGCGCCGCCATCTATCCCGCCATCCTGCTGGCCGTGGGCGGCGGCGTCAGCGCCTTCCTGATCAGCTATGTCGTGCCCCGCTTCGCCGAGGTGTACCAGGGCGCCGGACGCAACCTGCCGTGGATGTCGCAAGTGATGCTCAGCTGGGGCCAGTTCGTCACGCAGCATGGCCTGCTGCTGTTGCTCGGGCTGGCGCTGGCCGGCAGTGTCGTGGTCACGGCCGTGCGGCGCGTGCTGCGCCATGGCGGCGTGGCGCGCCTGCTGGCGAAGCTGCCTGGCATCGGCGAACGCGTGCGCATCTATGAACTGTCGCGCCTGTATCTGACCCTGGGCATGCTGGCCGAAGGCGGCATCACCATCGTGCAGGCGATCGGCACCGTGCAGGCGATGGTCTCGCCGGGCATGCAGGCGTCGTTGCAGCAGGCGCGCGGCGCCATCGAGGCGGGCCAGCCGCTGTCGTCCGCGTTTGAACAGCATCGACTGACGACGCCGATTTCCCTGCGCATGCTGCGCGTGGGCGAGCGCACGGGCGACATGGGCCCCATGCTGACGCAGTCGGCCGCCTTTTACGACGGCGAAATCAGCCGCTGGATCGACCGTTTTACGCGCACGTTCGAGCCGCTGCTGATGGCCGCCATCGGCCTCGTCGTGGGCGCCATCGTGATCCTGCTGTACATGCCCATCTTTGACCTTGCCGGCGATATTTCATGATGCCCATAGCTGCCGAATCCACCGTGGCCATCGACCCTGCGTTGCTGCAGCGCGCGCGCATCCTGAGCCGCCAATCGAAGCGCAGCCTGGTCGAGGAATTGCAGGAGCTGAGCGGCATCGAGGCGCGCGCCGTGGTGCGCGAACTGGCGCGCCCGTTCGGCCTGGACGTACTGGAAACGGCCGACATGCTGGCCTTGTCTCCCGCCTTCGATGTGCTGCCCCTGTCGCAGGCGCTGGCGCGCCACAGCGTGCTGCTGCGCGCCGCCGATGGCCAGCTGGTGGGCGTGATCGCCGACCCCTTCGACCTCGACCTGCAAACCTGGCTGAATGCGCGCGCCGGGCAGGGCGCCTTGAGCATCCGTCTGGCGCTGCAGGCCGACATCGGCGCCTATTTGTCGAAGCAGGAAGAATCGGCGCGCGCCGTCGACAGCCTGCTGCCTGGCGCCGCCACGGACGCGCGGCGCGACGGCAAGACGGCCGCCGTGCTGTCGTTTGCCAGCGTGTCGGAAGCGGCCAGCCCCGCCGTCAAGCTGGTCAACTCGACCCTGTATGACGCGCTCAAAGCAGGCGCCTCGGACATCCACCTGGAAAGCACGGCAGGCGGCCTGGCCGTCAAGTACCGGGTCGACGGCGTGCTCGATCACGCCACGTCCGTCAACGGCATCGAAGTGGCCGAACACATTATCTCGCGCCTGAAAGTGCTGGCCGAACTCGATATCGCCGAGCGCCGCGTGCCGCAGGACGGCAGCTTCCGCGTCGAATCGGGCGGACGCGAAATCGACTTGCGCGTCTCCATCATGCCCAGCATCCATGGCGAAGACGCCGTCATCCGCATCCTCGACAAGCGCGCCATGATCGAGGCCTACGGCGCCCTGACCCTGGAAGCGCTGGGCTTTGACGCGCCATCGCTGGTCGCCTTGCGCGCGCTGGCGCAGGAAGCCTACGGCATGCTGCTCGTCACCGGTCCCACGGGTTCGGGCAAGACGACGACCCTGTACGCGGCGCTGACGGAAATCCATAACGGGCGCGAAAAGATCATCACCATCGAAGACCCCGTCGAATACCAGCTGCCCGGCATTCTGCAAATCCCCGTCAATGAAAAGAAGGGACTGACCTTCGCCAAGGGCTTGCGCTCGATCCTGCGCCACGATCCCGACAAGATCATGGTGGGCGAGATCCGCGACCGCGAGACGGCGGAAATCGCCGTGCAATCGGCGCTCACGGGCCATTTGGTGCTGACCACCGTGCATGCGAATAATGTGTTCGACGTGTTCGGCCGTTTTACGCACATGGGCATCGATCCATATGCGTTCGTCTCGGCCCTGAACGGCATCTGGGCGCAGCGCCTGATCCGCACCAACTGCCCCCATTGCGCCACGGAGTACACGCCCGACGACAGTGAGCTGGCCAGCGTGGGCCTGGCGCGTGCCGACGTTGATACATATCAATTCAAGCAGGGCAAGGGTTGCGGCGACTGCCGCGGCACGGGCTACAAGGGACGCCGCTCGATCGCCGAAATCCTCGTGCTGACCGATGAAATCCGCGAACTGATCGTCGATAAAAAGCCGATCCGCCAGATCAAGGCGGCCGCGTACGCGAACGGCACGCGCAGCCTGCGTCTGGCGGCGCTGGAACTGGTGAAACGGGGCGCCACCACCATCACGGAAATCAAGAGGGTCACCCTGCATGCGTAGAGCTTATGGACAAGGTTTGCGCCTGGGCGTGGCGGCGGGCAAGGTGAGCCTGTGGCGCAGCAGCCGCTGGCGCGCGCCCGCCTGGACGCCGCTGGGCGAAGCCGTGTACGTGCCGGACGTCACGCTGCACGGCGACTTTGCCGCCCTGGGCCAGGCGTTGGACCAGTTGCTGCCGGTGGATGAATACGCGGGCTGGCCCCTGTCCGTGGTGCTTGACGATGCGTTGGCGCGCCTGTGGCAAGTGGACATGCCACAAGGCGCGGCGCGCCTGGCCGATATCGAGGCGGCCGCCGCGCTGCGCTTCCAGTCGCTGTATGGCGATGCGCCCGGCCTGTGGCACAGCAGCAGCGCCTGGGATGCGCGCGCGCCGTTTTTCTGCGCCGTGCCCCGTGCGCTGCTGGCACAGTTGGCGCGCGTGGCGGCTGCACGCAAGCTGGCCCTGATTTTCATCACGCCGCAATTCGCGCGCCACTGGAATCGCTGGCACGGCGCGTTGAAGCCGGGCGCCTGGTTTGGCCAGCTGCAGGAGCACGTCTTGACCCTGGGCGTGCGGCACGATGGGTATTTGCGCGCCGTGCGCGCACTTCCCGTGCCGCAGGGCGCGGGCCAGGATTGGCTGCTGCAGGCGCTGGCGCGCGAGGCGCTGCTGCAAGGCGTGCCCGCACCGGCGCTGCTGCAGCTGTGCGGCGCGCCGCCAGCGGGCTGGCTGGCGCCGGCGCAAGCGTTCCACTGCCAGATTTTCTCCACGCCGGACGGGGAAGGCGCCTTGTCGCCGGCTGCCCGGCTGGCCCGTAGCGGAGGCGTGGCATGACGCGCCTCGATATCGATTTCGCGCCACCCAACTGGCGCCGCAGCCTGCACCGCGTTCCCGTCTGGGCGTGGATCACGGGGGCGCTGGGCGTGGCGCTGGCCGTCACGGCGGCGTACAGCGGCAGCGCCGCGCTGCAGCGCCAGCAGGCAAGCGAGGCGCATTGGCGGCTGGCGCAGCAGCGCGTGCTGGCCGCCACGCAGGGACCGGTGAGCGCACCGCAAACACCGATCGCACCGGCGCAGGCGGCAGCCGTGAATGCGGCCATCCTGCAACTGAATCTGCCGTGGCGCGACCTGCAGGATGCGCTGGCCAGCGCCACGCCGCCCGGTGTCGCGCTGCTGGCGCTGGAACCGGATGCGCGCAAGCGCGTGCTGAAGATCACGGCCGAGACGACCAGTAGCGATGCCATGGTGGCTTACATCGCGCAACTGAAGCAGCAGGAGCTGTTCGGCACGCGCGTGCAGTTGCTGCGCCATGAAATCAATGCGCTTGATCCGAACAAACCCTTGCGCTTCCAGCTCGAAGCGCGCTGGGGCACGCCATGATGGCCATCGACCTCGCAATCGTGCGCCTGCGCGCGCAACTGCTGTTGCGCCGCCTGGGGGCGCCCGCCTGCCTGGCCGTGGCCTTGCTCGCACTGGGCGTGGCCGCCTGGGCGTGGACCTGGCAGCAGCGCGCCGTGGCGGCGCGGCTGGAAGCGCGTCCCTTGCCCGTGCCAGCGCTGACCGTCGCCATCGCGGCGCCGCCGGCGACGGCCAGCGAGAACCTGGCGCGCTTTTATGCCGCCCTGGGACAGCAGCGCCACGCGGAGCAGCAAGTCAAGCAGCTGTTCGACCTGGCCGCGAAAAACGGCTTGCTGCTGGCGCAAGGCGAATACAAGAGCGGCTACGACAAGGCCAGCAAGGTCGCCACCTGGCAGGTGACCTTGCCGCTGAAGGGCAGTTATGCGGCCGTGTGGCAGTTCGCGCTGCAAGCGCTGCGCGCGGCTCCCTTCGCCTCGCTCGACGAACTGAGTTTCCGCCGCGAGCAGATCGCCGATCCGCAACTCGAAGCGCGCTTGCGCCTGACGTTTTATTTAGCTGACAGCGCGGGAGAAGCGCCGTGACGCCGCGGCATAGTCTCATGCTGGCCGGCGTGCTGGGCGCGGGTGCCTTGCTGCTGTGGGGCGAGCGCCAGCCCGTGGCCGAGGTGGCCGAAGCGGTCGAGCGGGCCGTCGCGCCCGCGCGCCATGCGGCAGTCAAGCCGCCAGCCGCGCAGCCGGCCATCCTGGCCCTGCTGCCGCGCAGCGAAGTGGCGGGCGAGGAGGGCGAGACCTTTGGCGGTGCCGATGGCGCTGGCGGTGTCTTCCAGAGCCAGAACTGGAATCCGCCGCCGCCGAAAATGGCGGTGACGGCCGCGCCCCCGCCGCCGCCGCCGATGGCGCCGCCGCTGCCGTTCGTCTACCTGGGCAAGGCGGCCGCCGACGGCGCCTGGGAAGTCTTTTTGTCGCGCGCCGACAAGACGTATATCGTGCGCGCCCATACCGTCATCGATGGCGCCTACAAGGTCGTGACGATCGCACCGCCCGTCATGACGCTCACTTATCTGCCGTTGAACCAGGTTCAGCAGCTCAACATTGGAGTTTCCGAGTGATGCCTCGTTCCTTTTCATCGGCGCTGCTGCCGCTACTGCTGGTGCTGCTGTCCGGCTGCGCCGGGCAGCAAGCCTACCGCGACGGGCGCGAGCTGATTGCGCAAGATCAAATACCGGCCGGCCTGCAAAAGCTGCAGGAAGCGCTGCAGCAAGACCCCGGCAACGCGCAATACCGCAGCGCCTACCTGCAGGCGCGCGAGCGGGCGACCGGCAACCGCTTGCAACAGGCCGAGCGCCAGGCGCAGGCGGGGCAGGGCGAGCTGGCGCGTGCTTCTTTCATGAGCGTGCTGGAAATCGATGCGCAGAACGAGCGCGCCAACAGCGGCTTGCGCGCGCTCGAACGTGAGCAGCGCCAGGGGAAATTGCTGGCCGATGCACGCACGGCGTTTGATGCAAAACAATACGACCCGGCGCGCCAGCGCCTGAACGCCATCCTTACGGAGCAGCCGAACCACGCCGGCGCGCGCGCGCTGCTGCGCGAAGTCGATGAAAAGACGGCGCCGCCCATCGTCGAATCGGGCCTGGCCAAGTCGTACAAGCAGCCGATCACGATCGAGTTCCGCGACGCGCCCTTAAAACAGGTGTTCGAGCTGATCGCGCGCCGTTCCGGCCTCAATTTCGTCTTCGACAAGGACGTCAAGGCGGATGCGAAAACGTCGATCTTCCTGAAAAACAGTACGGTGGAATCGGCCGTGTACTTCCTGCTGGTGACGAACCAGCTGGAACAGCAGGTGATGGATGCGAACACGATCCTGATCTACCCGAACGTGGCGGCAAAATTGAAGGAGTATCAGGAGGTGCTGGTAAAGACCTTCTTCCTGGCGAACGCGGACGCCAAGCAGGTGGCCAACACGCTCAAGACCATCTTGAAGACGCGCGACGTGGTGGCCGATGAAAAACTCAACCTCGTCATCGTGCGCGACACGCCCGAGGCGATCCGCCTGGCCGAGCGCCTGATCGCGCTGCAGGACGTGCCGGAGGCGGAGGTCGTGCTGGAACTGGAAATCCTCGAAGTCAAGCGCAGCCGCCTGATGGAACTGGGCGTGGCCTGGCCATCGAGCCTGACCCTGACGCCGCTTTCCACCTCGGGCGGCATCGGGCTGACCATCAACGACCTGAATAACCTGAACCAGCGCAGCATCGGCGTGAGCAACCTGGCCGTGACGGCAAACGCCAACAAGACGGATGGCGACGCGAACATCCTGGCCAACCCGCGCATTCGCGTGCGCAACCGGGAAAAGGCGAAGTTCGTCATCGGCGACAGGGTGCCTGTGGTGACCACCACCATTTCGCCGGGCACGGGCGGCTTCGCTTCCGAATCGATCAGCTACCTGGACGTGGGCTTGACGGTGAACGCCGAGCCGACCATTTATTTGAACAATGAGGTGGGCATCCGCATCTCGCTCGAAGTGAGCAACCTGGGGGCGGCCACCACCACCCGCAGTGGATCGACCCTGTACCAGATCGGCACGCGCCAGGCATCGACCATGCTGCAATTGAAGGATGGCGAAAACCAGGTGCTGGCGGGCCTGATCAACAATGAAGAGCGCAGCTCGGGCAACAAGGTGCCGGGCCTGGGCGACATTCCCGTGCTGGGACGTTTGTTCGGCAGCAGCAAGGACGATAGCCAGAAGACGGAAATCGTGCTGTCGATCACGCCGCACCTGGTACGCACGGTGCAGCGCCCGGAAGCGAAGGAGTCGGAGTTTTCCGCCGGCACGGAAGGCAGCTTCCGCCGCCGTCCCGACATGACGGCCAAGGCGTCCACGCAGATGCCGGGCACGGTGATCGTGCGTTCCGGCCCGTCTGCCGTCGGCATGCAGCCGGCGCCGGCGCAGCAGATGATGGCGCCGGGCGCGCCGCCGGCACCGCTGACGCAAACTTTGCCGCAGAGCGTGCCGGCGCCGGAAGTGGCGCCGTCGCCCGAGCCGGCCGCCTCACCCTTGCCGATATCGGCTGGCCAGCCCGTGCCGCTGCAGGCGGCGCCCCTGCCGTTCTCGTCCAGCCAGCCGGTGCCGGTGGCGCCGCCTCCCGCCAAATGAGACTGGCGCATGCGCAGGGTGGGCAAGGCGGCTTCACCTTGATCGAGCTGCTGGTGACCCTGGCCATCCTGGGCGTGCTGGCCACCCTGGTGATCCCCGTCACGCAGGTGACGGTGCAGCGGCGCCAGGAGCAGGAATTGCGACGCGCGCTGCGCGAGATCCGCCAGGGCCTCGACGCCTATAAACGGGCCGGCGACGAAGGCCGCGTCCTGCGCACGCCCGATGCCAGCGGCTATCCGAAAAGCCTGGAACTGCTGGTCGAGGGCGTGCCTGACCAGCGCAACCCGAAGCGCAGCAAGCTGTTTTTCCTGCGCCGCGTGCCGCGCGACCCGTTCAATATGGACGCGGGCCTGAGCGATGCGCAGACGTGGGGCAAGCGCAGCTACGCCAGCGAGGCGGCCGAACCGCGCGAGGGCGACGACGTGTACGATGTGTACTCGACTTCCAATAAGACCGGCCTGAACAACGTGCCTTACCGTGTATGGTGAACCATGCCTGTCCATGACCGCGCCCCCCGCACGCGCGGCTTTACCCTGATCGAGTTGCTGGTGGTGCTCGGCATCGTGGCGCTGCTGCTGACCCTGGCCGTGCCCCGCTACTTTCCCAGCCTCGACAAGGCAAAGGAAACCGTGCTGGCGGACAACTTGCGTAACCTGCGCACGACCATCGACCAGTTCCACGGCGATACGGGGCGCTATCCCGATTCACTGGAGCAACTGGTGGAAAAGAAATACCTGCGCGCCATGCCCATCGACCCCATCACCGACAGCGACAGCAGCTGGCTCATCGTGCCGCCACCGGACGACACGCCGGGCCAGGTGTATGACGTGAAAAGCGGCGCGCCCGGCAAGGACCGCAGCGGCACGCCGTTCGCCGACTGGTAGCGGCCATGCACCGTCCTGCGCGCCGCCAGCGTGGTTTCACTTACCTGGGCCTGATCATCCTGGTGGCCATCCTGGGCCTCGTGGGGGCGGCCGGGCTGAAGATGGGTTCCCTGTTGCAGCGCCAGGCGGCCGAGCAGGAATTGCTCGACATCGGCGCGCAGTTTGTCGATGCACTGCAGAGTTACGCGGGCGCCACGCCAGCGGGCCAGCCGCCGCAGCCGCCGACCCTGGCCGCCTTGCTGCGCGATCCCCGCTTTCCGCAGGTGCGCCGCCATTTGCGCAAGCTGTATGTGGACCCCATCACGGGACGCGCCGAGTGGGGCTTGCTGTACCAGCCCGGCAGCCAGGGCATCATCGGCGTGCATAGCCTGTCGTCGTCTGCGCCTTTAAAAGTGGGTAATTTCGAGGCCCGTTTCACCGGTTTCGAAGGCAAGTCGCACCTGTCCGAGTGGCAGTTTGTTGCCGGCGGGCCCGTGCCGCCGGCGGGACTGGCCCTGGTGCCGGCAGACGCCGTCGCGCCGCCCTCCGCCGCTCCGCCAGCGTTGTTTCCGCCGCCGCATCCTGTTGCGCCAGCGCCCGAACCGGTACCGCACGAGGTGGTGGCGCCGGACGAAGAGAGCGGCGCAGAACAGGAAGCGCGCAATGCGCTTTAACCATAAGTCAACAACGAAGTATCCAAGGGCAACTATTTTCACTTGGAAATTCATCTTGACTCATAACCATTTCATAGAGGAAACACTTTCAATAAATGAAATTTCGATAAAATAATTACAAGTAATTTAATGTCTTTATGCTACCATTCCGCTTGGTGCTTTCAGTACTAAAGCGATGGCTGACCCACTTGGCGGCCATAAATTACTTTTAAGGGATAATTTATGAAATTGAAATTTATCGCGGCAGGCATTCTGGCTGCAGCATCGTTCAGCGCATCGGCGGCCACCTACAATTTGGGCATCCTGGACCCGAGCGGCTTCGATACGCGGGCATCGATCACCACCAATTTCGCCGCCAATTCGGTGGTCGATGATTTGTGGACCTTCAAGCTGCTGACCCCATCGTCGACCTCGTTTGGCGCATTGCAAACGTTTTCCGTTGCCGAAGGCGCGATCAGCAACTTCGCCGCCACACTGGTGGGTTATGGCGACCTGACCCTGACGTCGGTGGCTGGCATCCAAAGCCTGAGCTGGGCCGGTTCCCTGGCTGCGGGTACCTATGAGGTGCGTGTGTCAGGCTTGAGCGGTTTGCAGAATGGCCAGTACGTGGGCACGGTCTCCGCCTTGCCCGTGCCGGAACCGGAAACCTACGGCATGTTGCTGGGCGGCCTGGCGCTGGTCGGCTTCGCGGCCCGCCGCGCCCGCAAAGCTGCCTGATTTTTATTGGCTGGAATGACAAAACCCGCCGAGGCGGGTTTTTTTGTTTCTTGTTACGTGTGCGATTGTTACGCGTGGCGCTTGAAATCACGGAAGCGGAAGCCAACGAGGAACAAGGTGGCAAAGTACGCCACGCCGCATAGCGCCACCACCAGGGCCAGCGCGCCCGCCCGCAGCAGCGGATGGGCTTGCATAGCGATCCAGTCGATGCGCATGGCGCCAAGATACGCCACGCCGCCCATCACGATGAGTGCCGGCAGCAGGCGCAGGAAGAATTTGGCCCAGCCCGGTTTCGGCTGGTAGATGCCGCGCTTGCGCAAGCCCCAGTACAGAAAAGTGGCGTTCAGGCAGGCGCCCAGGCCGATCGACAGGGCCAGGCCGGCCACGGCGATGTAGGGCACGAACAGCAGATTCATCAGCTGCGTGGCGATCAGCACGCCGATGGCGATTTTCACGGGCGTGCGGATATCCTGGCGCGCATAAAAGGCGGGCGCCAGGGTTTTTACCAAGATGATGCCGATCAGGCCCAGGCTGTAAGCCACCAGCGGCTGCGTGGACATGGTCACGGATTCGGCCGTGAACTTGCCGTAATGGAAGAGGGTGGCGATCAGCGGCGTGGCCAGGGTCGCCATGCCGACGGCGGCAGGCAGGGCCAGCAGGAAGGTCAGGCGCAAGCCCCAGTCCAGCAGGGCCGAGTATTCCGTCTTGTCGCCATCCACGTTCGCTTTCGACAGGCTGGGCAGCAAGATGGTGCCCAGGGCCACGCCCAGCATGGCGGTGGGGAACTCCATCAGACGGTCCGCGTACGACAGCCAGGAAATGCTGCCTTCGGCCAGGCGCGACGCGATGCTCGTGTTGATCATCAGACTGATCTGCGCTGCCGAGACGGCGAACACGGCCGGCCCCATCTTCTTCAATACGCGGCGCACGCCGCCGTCGGACAGGCCGATGGCGGGATTGATCGACAGGCGCGGCAGCATGCCGATCTTGATCAGCGCGGGAATCTGGATCGCCACTTGCAGCAGGCCGCCGGCGAACACGGCAATGGCCATGGCGTAGATCGGCTGCGCCAGATGGGGCGCGAGGAATAGCGAGGCGGCGATGAACGACAGGTTCAGCAGCACTGGCGTGAACGCGGGAATCTTGAATTCGCGCCAGGTATTCAAGATGCCGCCGGCCAGGGCCACGAAGGACATGCAAGTAATATATGGGAACATCAACCGCGTCATCCACACGGCCGCGTCAAAGGCGCCCGGATCCTTGGACAGGCCCGTGGCGATCGCGTACACAAACCATGGCGCGCCCACGATGCCGATGGCGGACACGAGCAAGGTGGCCCAGACGAGGGTGGTGGCCACATGGTCGGCCAGTTGCTTGCTCGCTTCCTGGCCATGCTGGTTCTTGTATTCTGACAAGATCGGCACGAACGCTTGCGAGAACGCGCCCTCGGCAAACAATCGGCGCAACAGGTTGGGGATGCGGAAGGCAACAATGAAGGCGTCCGTGTAGGCGCCGGCACCAAAGGCGCGCGCGAACAGGCTTTCGCGCAATAATCCGGTTACACGGGACAGCATGGTCATGCTGGAAATGGCGGCGAGGGTTTTAAGCAAGTTCATGGGGGCAGATTATAGCCGGGCGCAGTACCGGCAAACGGTTAAAATATGGTAACAAGCGGGTAACAAGCGCCGCCTATTCGCCCTTGCCAGCCCCATTTTCACGTGTTTTTGACGTGGCACACGGTTTTTTGATTTGCCCCCGCTTGAAAATATCGCTATAATCGAAGGCTGTACAGAATTCTGTTACGCAGACACTAATGTTTGACAGGCACTGGTTTGGCACACATGGTTCGGCAGACGCACAGAACGCACCGGTTGGCAAACACTAATGTTTGCAAACGCACTTTGACCCTGTTTTAGGAAATTCCATGGCAAATACCGCACAAGCGCGCAAACGCGCTCGTCAAGCAGTTAAGCAAAACGCACACAATTCGTCCCAACGTTCGACCTTGCGCACGGCTATCAAAGCTGCTCGCAAAGCGATCCAGGGCGGCGACAAGGCAGCTGCTGCTGCAATCTTCCAAGCATCCGTGTCGACCATCGACCGTATCGCTGACAAGAAGATCATCCACAAAAACAAGGCAGCTCGCCATAAGAGCCGTCTGGCAGCTGCTTTGAAAGCACTGTCCGCTTAATATTCGCCAGCAGGCAAGCCACTACAGTGGCCTTGTCTGTGCCGGTACGCTGGCACTGGTTGAAAAGCAAAAACCCGCAGATTCATTCTGGCGGGTTTTTTCGCGTTCTTTTTCGCGGTTTTTCGCGGCCGTGTCCGCAGCGGACAGCGGCCACCGCCTAGCGCGCGGCCGGCAAGTTGCCGATGCTCATGCCTGGCTTGATGTTCTTTTGCTTGAACCAGCCCAGGTGCATTTCCAGCGCATAGCGCACGGGCACGGTCTTCGTCGAGCAATGGCTGTCGAGCGTGTGCGGCTGCATGTCTTCGATGTTGACGATCTTGCCGCTGGCGTCGATAAAGGCCACGGACAGGGGCAGTGGCGTGTTTTTCATCCACATGCATTGCGTCGATGGATTGCCAAAGACGAACAGCATGCCCGCATTGGCCTCCATTTTTTCACGGTACATCAAACCCTGTTCGCGCTGCGCTTCCGTGGCGGCCACTTCCGCCTGGATCAAGTGCATGCCAGCCGACAGTTGCACGCCCTTGGTTTGTGCTTGGGCAATGCTGGCGCAGGCCAGCAGGGCGATGGACAGGCTGAGACGGCGTAGGGAATTTTTCATGGGGCGGGATGGTGGCTGCGAAGCGGCGATTAAGCCATGCTGGCGGCTGCCTGGTCAAGCATGCTGCCTGTCCGCGCCGAAAGCGTGGGGTTACAGCAACATGGCTGTTGCCGTAACCCCGGGAACTGCACTTACTTCACGGGCTTGCCAGCTTCAGCAGCCGGCTGCTTCGTCTTGCGCGCCTGGGGAATCATGCGTGGCGCATCGGTCGCGGCCGAAGCCTTGGTTGATGCACCGGAACGCGCCGCATCCGTCGCGGCCGAAGCGTTGACGGTGGCCGAGGCCGGCGGCACCGGCTTGACGGCGTCGGTAGCTGCCGACGCATGGCTGGCTGCCGAAGCGGGTGGCGGCTTGACGGCATCGGTCGCGGCGGAAGCGTGCACCTTGGCGCCCGATTGCGCCAGTGCGGCGCCAGCAAGCAGGGAGGCGGCCAGGGCCAGAATTACTTTTGTCATCATCTTTCCTTTTCTATCATGTTAAGGTGGGATGATTTTAATGCATTATCTAAAAATAAATAGTGCTTATTGGCAAAATTCGATGCCGAGGCTGTTTTTTCTTGCCCCGCTCACGCTTTTCCTATGTTCTCGGCCGGCACCTCGCACCATTCGCCGGGCAGCAAGGGATGGCTGGCCAGCGAGAACGGGCCGATGGCGCTGCGCACCAGGCGCAGGGTGGGCAGGCCGACGGCTGCCGTCATGCGCCGTACTTGCCGGTTTTTTCCCTCTTTCAAGGTGATCGCCAGCCACGAGGTGGGTTTGTCGGCGCGCGCGCGGATCGGGGGATTGCGTGGCCACAGCCAGTCCGGCTCGGCGATGCGCACGGCCTTGCACGGCTTGGTGATGAAGTCGCCCAGGTCCAGCGGCGCCTGCAGGCGCGCCAGGCTGGCCGCATCGGGCACGCCGTCGACCTGCACCAGGTAGGTTTTCGCTTCCTTGCGGTCCGGGTGGCTGATCTCGTGCTGCAGGCGGCCATCGTCCGTCAGCAGCAGCAAGCCTTCGCTGTCGGCGTCGAGCCGGCCAGCCGGGTAGATGCCGGGGATGGTGAGATGGTCGGCCAGGGTGGCGCGGCCATCCTGCGGCGAAAACTGGCACAGGACCTGGAATGGTTTATTGAAGAGGATGAGTGGCATGCTGGTAAAGGAATTGATGTAAGCGATGGTGGCTGCTGGTCGGCGCCGCAAAAGCGTGGCGCCCTGTAAGATACTGGTGCATAATGTGAAACGTCAGTCTTATGTCTTATAGAAGACTTGAGGCGGTATGGCAACGAGGTTCTTTGGCGCCGCGGATGGCCCGGGTGTTCTTTCCCTGCTAAAGTGCGTTGTTGCCGCCATGTTCGGACTTGTTTTTGTAAACTCTGCAACCGCAGAGCGCGTCGCCGGCCTGTGTTGCCCGCCAGCGGTGTGTCCCACTTCGGAGATCACGATGTATCAACATATCACTGTACCTGCTGACGGCCAAAAAATCACCGTCAACGCCGATTTTTCGCTGAATGTACCAGATAATCCCATCGTTCCCTTCATTGAAGGCGATGGCACGGGCATCGATATCAGCCCGGTCATGATCAAGGTGATCGACGCTGCCGTGGCCAAGGCCTACGGCGGCGCGCGCAAGATCAGCTGGATGGAAATCTACGCGGGCGAAAAATCGACGAATGTGTACGGTCCCGATGTGTGGCTGCCGGAAGAAACCCTGGAAGTGCTGAAAGATTACGTCGTTTCCATCAAGGGCCCGCTGACCACGCCCGTGGGCGGCGGCATCCGCTCGCTGAACGTGGCCTTGCGCCAGCAGCTCGATCTGTACGTCTGCCTGCGTCCCGTGCGCTACTTTACGGGCGTGCCATCGCCCGTGAAAGAGCCGGAAAAGACGGATATGGTGATTTTCCGCGAAAACTCGGAAGATATCTACGCCGGCATCGAATACCAGCAGGGTTCGCCCGAAGCCAAGAAATTGATGGATTTCCTCGTCAATGAAATGGGCGTGACGAAAATCCGCTTCCCGGCCACGTCCGGCCTGGGCATCAAGCCCGTCTCCATCGAAGGCACGGAGCGCCTGGTGCGCAAGGCCATCCAGTACGCGATCGACAATGACAAGCCATCCGTGACGATCGTGCACAAAGGCAACATCATGAAGTACACGGAAGGCGGCTTCCGCGACTGGGCGTATGCGCTGGCGCAAAAGGAATTCGGCGCCGAGCTGATCGATGGCGGTCCATGGTGCAAGTTCAAGAACCCGAAGACGGGCCGCGACATCATCGTCAAGGATTCCATCGCTGACGCTTTCCTGCAACAGATTTTGCTGCGTCCGGCCGAATACAGCGTCATCGCCACCCTGAATTTGAACGGCGATTACATTTCCGACGCGCTGGCGGCGCAAGTGGGCGGCATCGGCATCGCGCCGGGCGCGAACCTGTCCGACTCCGTCGCCATGTTCGAAGCGACGCACGGTACGGCGCCGAAGTACGCTGGCAAGGATTACGTGAACCCCGGTTCGCTGATTTTGTCGGCGGAAATGATGCTGCGCCACATGGGCTGGCTGGAAGCGGCGGACCTGGTCATTTCCTCGATGCAAAAGTCGATCGCCTCGAAGCGCGTCACCTATGACTTTGCCCGCCTGATGGAAGGCGCCACGCAAGTGTCGTGCTCCGGTTTCGGCGCCGTGATGATCGAGCACATGTAACACGAGGGGCAGGGTGCTGCGCACCCTGCGGACGAAAAAAAACCCCGTCAGGAGACGGGGTTTTTCACATCTGAGGGCAGGCGATGCTTAGGCTGCTTGGATGTTGGAAGCTTGCTTGCCTTTAGGGCCTTGCGTGACTTCGAATTGAACTTTTTGACCTTCTTTGAGGGTCTTGAAACCGTTCATGTTGATTGCGGAGAAATGAGCAAACAAATCTTCGCCGCCATCATCTGGAGTGATGAAGCCAAAACCTTTGGAATCATTGAACCACTTAACTGTACCTGTTGCCATAAAAAGAACTTTCAAAATTAAAACAAATCACACGAGCCATAAAAGCAAGAAGCTTCTTGCCCCCTCCTCGACGTCTCACTTCTTATCAAGCTGTACATTACTGCAACAGTCGATACAGCATTGTTGGCGGAATAAATAATGAAGTCAAGCGCTTTTCCATCGATATTGCCAAATTCTTCACGGCAACCAAAAAAGCAACTCTTGATTTTGGCGGCAAGGTCGCCATCTGCGCACTATTAAGAAAACGCGTAAGATTGAAAACAATTGGAAAGGCGTAGATATTGCGCATGACAACCACTGTGAAAGCATTAGAATAAGCGTATGGCAACCAAGCACGACACAGAAACCCTGCTGGAGCGGCAAGTGCTGAAGCCGCCACCGCTCTACCAGGTAGCCTTGCTCAATGACGACTACACCCCGATGGAATTTGTGGTGGCCATCATTCAGGAGTATTTCAACAAGGACCGTGAAACGGCGACGCAAATCATGCTCAGTGTTCATCGCTACGGCAAAGGAGTGTGCGGCGTGTTCTCTAAAGATATAGCGTGTACCAAAGTGGAGTTCGTTTTAACGCATGCGCGCAAGGCGGGGCACCCCCTGCAGTGCGTGATGGAGGAAGTATGATTGCGCAGGAATTAGAAGTAAGTTTGCACATGGCGTTTGTCGAAGCTCGGCAGGCACGGCACGAATTCATCACGGTTGAGCATTTACTGCTGGCACTGCTGGACAATCCCTCCGCTGCCGAGGTGTTGCGTGCCTGCGCGGTCAATATAGAGGACCTGCGCAAGACCCTCACCAATTTCATCGGCGACAACACGCCGACCGTGCCTGGCACGGGCGAAGTCGACACCCAGCCGACGCTTGGTTTCCAGCGCGTGATCCAGCGTGCCATCATGCACGTCCAGTCCGCCTCGAATGGCAAGAAGGAAGTCACGGGCGCCAATGTGCTGGTGGCCATCTTCGGCGAAAAGGATTCGCATGCGGTCTACTACCTGCACCAGCAGGGCGTGACGCGCCTGGACGTGGTCAATTTCATTTCGCACGGCGTGCGCAAGGACCAGTCGACGGAAAGCGCGAAAGCCTCCGAAGGCGTGGAAGAAGCGCCCGTCGATGGCCAGCCGAAGGAAAGCCCGCTCGACCAGTTCACGCAAAACCTGAACAAGGCCGCTGCCGAAGGCAAGATCGACCCGCTGATCGGCCGCGAGGAAGAAGTCGACCGCGTGATCCAGATCCTGTGCCGCCGCCGCAAGAACAATCCGCTGCTGGTCGGCGAGGCGGGCGTGGGCAAGACGGCCATCGCCGAAGGCCTCGCTTACCGCATCACGCAAAGCGATGTGCCGGAAATCCTGCAGAATGCCGTCGTGTATTCGCTGGACATGGGCGCCTTGCTGGCCGGGACCAAATACCGCGGCGACTTCGAACAGCGCCTGAAAGCCGTGCTCAAGCAGCTGAAGGACAATCCGAACGGCATCCTGTTCATCGACGAAATCCACACCATCATCGGTGCGGGTTCGGCGTCGGGCGGCACCTTGGACGCGTCCAACCTGTTGAAACCGGCACTGGCAAATGGCCAGTTGAAGTGCATCGGTGCGACCACGTACACGGAATTCCGCGGCGTGTTCGAGAAAGACCATGCGCTCTCCCGCCGCTTCCAGAAAGTGGACGTCAACGAGCCAACCGTCGAGCAAACCGTGCAAATCTTGCGCGGCCTCAAATCGCGCTTCGAAGAGCACCATGGCGTGAAATACTCGGCCTCGGCCCTGTCGACGGCGGCCGAACTGGCGGCGCGCTTCATCAACGACCGCCATTTGCCCGACAAGGCGATCGACGTCATCGATGAAGCGGGCGCGGCGCAGCGCATCCTGCCGAAGTCGAAGCAAAAGAAAACCATCGGCAAGGCCGAGATCGAGGACATCATCGCCAAGATCGCGCGCATTCCGCCGCAAACGGTCAACCAGGACGACCGCAGCAAGCTGCAGACGATCGACCGCGACTTGCGCAATGTTGTCTTCGGGCAAGATCCCGCCATCGATGCGCTGGCCTCGGCCATCAAGATGGCGCGTGCCGGCCTGGGCAAGACGGACAAGCCGATCGGTTCCTTCCTGTTCTCCGGTCCGACCGGCGTCGGCAAGACCGAGGTGGCGAAACAGCTGGCCTTCATCCTCGGTATCGAGCTGATCCGTTTCGACATGTCGGAATACATGGAACGCCACGCCGTCAGTCGTTTGATCGGCGCGCCGCCGGGCTACGTTGGTTTCGACCAGGGCGGCTTGCTGACGGAAGCGATCACCAAGAAGCCGCATGCGGTCTTGTTGCTCGATGAAATTGAAAAAGCCCATCCGGACATTTTCAATATCCTGCTGCAAGTGATGGATCACGGCACCTTGACGGACAACAATGGCCGCAAAGCCGATTTCCGCAACGTGATCATCATCATGACGACCAATGCGGGCGCGGAAAGCTTGCAAAAGACGTCGATCGGCTTCACTAATTCGAAGCAGGCTGGCGACGAGATGGCCGACATCAAGCGCATGTTTACGCCGGAGTTCCGCAATCGCATCGACGCGACCATCAGCTTCCGCTCGCTGGACCAGGAAATCATCCTGCGCGTGGTCGACAAGTTCCTGATGCAGCTGGAAGAGCAGTTGCACGAGAAAAAGGTCGAAGCCGTATTTACCGAGAAGCTGCGTGCTTTCCTCGGCAAGAAAGGTTTCGATCCGCTCATGGGTGCGCGTCCGATGGCACGTTTGATCCAGGACATGATCCGCAAGGCCCTGGCCGACGAACTGTTGTTCGGCCGCCTGGTCACCGGCGGACGGGTCACCGTCGACCTCGACGACAAGGACCAGGTTTTGCTGGAATTCCCGGAACCGCCAGACGCGGCACCGACGGCTGCGCCGGAAACGGTGGAAGTCGAATAAGCTTCCTGCAGTCAACGAAAAACCCGCCCACGCAAGTGGCGCGGGTTTTTTTACGTTTTTATGGGCAATAAAGAAGGTTTTAAGAAGGTTTTCTTTGGTCGTAGTTATGCCAGAATTGCTGTCCGGTATCGACATGATGTCCATGCCACCTGACCGCTATCTGGATGCTCACATGAAAATTTCCCGTACTCTCGCCCTCCTCTTGTTTTCCGCCGGCTTGCTGGGTAACGCTGCTGCCGCTGCCGCGCCTGCCGGCAGCTACTTCCGTTTCCCCGCCGTGCGCGGCGATACCGTCGTCTTCACGGCCGAAGGCGACTTGTGGAAAAGCAGCGTGCGCGGTGGCGCGGCGCAGCGCCTGACCACGCATCCCGGCTATGAAACGAACGCGGCGATTTCGCGCGACGGCCAGTGGCTGGCCTTTTCCGCCGCCTATGAAGGGGCGCAGGAAGCGTATGTGATGCCGCTGGCCGGCGGCTTGCCGCGCCGTATTTCGTACGACAATGGCGGCGTACTGGTGCTGGGCTGGACGGCGCAGGGTGAAGTACTGGTCAGCACGCAAAACACGGATGGTCCCGCTTCGCGCCGCATCGTCGCCGCCATCGATCCCGTGAAACAGACGCGCCGAATGTTTCCCGTGGCCGACGCGAACGATGCCGTGCTCGACGACGCGGGCAAGACGCTGTTTTTCACGCGTTTCGGCCTGGCCATGACCAACGACAATGTGCGCAACTACCGGGGCGGCGCGCATGCCGTCCTGTGGCGCTACGACCTCGATGGCAAGGGCGAGGCCGTGCGCATGCACGCGGAGCCTGCTGTGTTGGCTGGCAACAACAAGCGCCCCATGTGGTGGCAGGGCCGCGTCTATTACATCAGCGACGAGGGTGGCAGCGACAATCTGTGGAGCATGCTGCCGGATGGCTCCGACCGCCGCGCCTTGACCAGCCACACGCAGTGGGATGTGCGCAATGCGCAGTTGGGTGACGGCAAGATTGTGTATCAATTGGGCGCAGACCTGCAGGTGCTGGACCTGGCGGCAGGGACGGACTCATCGCCATTGCCGATCAGCCTCGTGTCCGATTTCGACCAGCAGCGTGCGCGCCAGATCCGCTCGCCGCTCGACACCTTGAGCAATGTCCAGGTGTCGGGCAAGGATGAGCGCATCATCCTTACTGCACGGGGCCGTGTCAGCATCGCCGGCACGGGCAGCCTGCGCCGTGTCGATATCGCCATTCCCGAAGGGGCGCGGGCGCGCGACGCCGTGTTTTCCAGCGACGAGAAATCCGTCTTCGCCATCGTCGACACGAGCGGCGAGAACGAAATCTGGAAGTACGCCGCCGATGGTTCGGGCAAGGGCGAGCAGCTGACGACGCAGGGAGATAATCACCGCTGGAAACTGTACCCGTCGCCGGACGGGCGCTGGCTGGCGCACACGGACAAGAAGGGCCGTTTCTGGCTGCTGGATCTGGCGACCAGGGGCAACCAGTTGATCGACGACGCAGGCAAGGCCGGCGTGGACAAGCACGACGAAGTGCAATGGTCGCCCGACAGCCGCAACCTGGCCATCGTGCGCGTGGCCAGCAACGAGCAGCGCGAGCAGATCGGCCTGTACAACCTCGCGTCGAAACAGCTGCAATTTGTCACCAGTGACCGTTATACGTCCGGTTCGCCCGTGTTTTCGCCCGACGGCAAGTGGTTGTATTTCATGTCGGCGCGCAATTTTCAGCTGGCCAATGGTTCGCCGTGGGGCGACCGCAACATGGGCCCCGTGTTCGACAAGCGCATCGGCGTATATGCGCTGGCGCTGCAGCCGGGCAACCGTTTCCCGTTCCAGCCCGACGATGAGCTGAGCCGTCCGGGAGTGAAACCGGCGGAGACGGATGGTGAAAAGGCGGCCGAACAGGCGGCGGAAAAGGCATTGGAAAAGGCCGGCGGCAAGGGCGCCGTGAAAAAGGCCCCAGCCGCCTTGCCTGCCATCGTCAGCCAGGGCCTGACCGAGCGCCTGTATGAAGTGCCGCTGGCGGCGGGCAATTACAGCGCGCTGGCCGCCGACGACAAGCGCCTGTATTTCCTGGAACGGGAAAGTGGCGAGAACAAGTCCAGCCTGAAGACCTTGGCGATTGGCAATACCGGCTCCAAGCCGGAACTGCTGGTGGCCAATGTGCGCGAATTCGACCTGGCGCAGGATAAAAAGCATTTGTATTACCGTACTGCGGACGCCACCGGCCCGGGCGAGATGCTGGTGATCGAGGCGGGCGCCAAGCTGCCGGCCGACCTGTCGAAGGCCAAGGTCAAGGTCGGCGACTGGACGTTTGTCTCGAATCCGCGCCTGGAATGGAAGCAGATGTTCAACGACGCGTGGCGCCTGCACCGCGACTTCCTGTACGACGCGAAGATGCGCGGCGTGAACTGGAAGGCGGCGCGCGACAAATATGCGCCGCTGGTCGAGCGGGTCACGGACCGTGCCGAACTCAATGATTTACTTGGCATGATGGTGGCCGAAGTGGGTGCCCTGCATTCGCAGATCCGCCCCGGCGAATTGCGTCGCACGGAGCAGGAAGGCACGCCGGCGGGCCTGGGCGCGGTGCTGGCGCGCACCAGCGATGGCTATCAGGTCGAGCATGTCTACCGCAGCGAAGCGGAATTGCCGTTGGCGCGCGCACCGCTGTCGCGCCCCGAAGTGGACGTGAAGGCGGGCGACGTGATCACGGCTGTCAACGGCAAGGATGTACTGGCCGCGCGCGACATCAGCGACCTGTTATTGAACCAGGCCGACAAGCAGGTGCTGCTGCAAGTTAAACGGGGTAATGGCAAAGGGGGCGCGTCGCGCGCCGTCATCGTCACGCCCGTCAACATGGCGAAACAGACGGCACTGCGCTATGGCGACTGGGAATTGAGCCGCGCCGAGCAGGTGGCCGCCGCTTCGCAGGGGCGCATCGGCTACTTGCACCTGCGCGCCATGGGCGCCAATGACATCGCCTCGTTCGCGCGCGATTTTTACGCCAACATCAACCGCGAAGGCCTGATCATCGACGTGCGGCGCAATAACGGCGGCAATATCGACAGCTGGATCATCGAAAAACTGCTGCGCAAGGCCTGGGCCTATTGGGCGCCGCCGGGCGTGCAGCCGTCGTCGAACATGCAGAACACCTTCCGCGGCCACTTGGTGGTGCTGGTCGATGAACTCACGTATTCCGATGGCGAGACCTTCGCCGCCGGCATCAAGGCCCTGGGCCTGGCGCCGCTGGTGGGCAAGCGCACGGCCGGCGCCGGCGTCTGGCTCAGCGACAATACGCGCCTGGCTGACAACGGCATGGCACGCGTGGCGGAAAACGGCCAGTTCGGCATCGACGGCCAGTGGCTGATCGAAGGCGTGGGCGTGGTGCCGGACGTCGAGGTGGAAAATCCGCCGCACGCCACCTTCAATGGCGCCGACCGCCAGCTGGAAGTGGCGCTCGACATGCTGGCGAAAAAGCTCAAGGAGCAGCCGCGCCCGGCCTTCCAGGCGCAGCCGATCCCCGCGTTGAAGTAATCGCGTTACAGGCCGCAGGCGGCCTTGAACTGCTGCGCGCGGCGGCGCGAGACCTCGACCAAGCTGCCGTCCAGCAGGTGCAGGTCGAGGCCATCGGCGGCATTCGGCGACACTTGCGCCACCTGCGCCAGGTTGACGATCTGGCGCCGGTTGGCGCGCAGGAACAGGGCGGGATCGAGCTTTTCTTCGAGCTGATTCAAGGTGCGCAGCATCAGCGGACGCTGCGCGCCGAAATGCACGCGCGTGTAGTTGCCTTCCGATTCCAGCAGGCGGATATCGTCAAACGCGACAAACCAGCAGCGTTCCCCATCCTTGATGAAGACCTTGCGCGGCGCGGGCGGCGGCACGGCTTGCGCCCGCGCGCCGGCGCGCGCCAGCGCCGTGGCCAGGCGCGCCGCCTGCACGGGTTTTTGCAGGTAGTCGAGGGCGCTGACCTCGAACGCCTGCAGCGCGTACTGGTCGAAGGCCGTGCAAAAGATGACGTCGGGCGCATCATCGAGCGCGGCCAGCAGGTCGAAGCCGGAGCCGCCCGGCATCTGCACGTCGAGCAGCAGCAGGTCGGGGCGCAGCTTGCCGATCTGCGCGACGGCGTCGGCCGCGCTGGCCGCCTCTCCCACGATCTCCACGGCACCTTGCTGCACATGCGGCGCCAGCAGGCGACGCAGCTCGGCGCGCGCCAGGCGCTCGTCATCGACCAGCAGCACCTTGAGCGGCTGACCGTTCATGCCTGCTCCGGCAGGTGGATGGTGGCGTGTACCCAGCCCGCCTGTTCACACAGTTCCAGGCTGGCGCGCTCGCCGCAGGCCAGTTGCAGGCGCTGGCGCGCATTGCGCAGGCCGACGCAGGTGGAGTTGCCCGGTTCGCGCAAGGCGCCCGTGTTGGCCACGTCGATCTGCAGCAAGGTGGCGCCGTCGGCAGGGCTGGCGCGCCGCGCCGTGATGCGGATGTCGCCGCCCTCGGCGCTCGCTTCGACGCCGTATTTGACGGCGTTTTCCACCAGCGTTTGCAGGGCCATGGGCGGCACGCGCACGTGCTCCAGGCCAGGAGCGCTTATCTCGATCGCGAAGCTGACGCGCAGGCGTTCCTCGAAGCGTATCTGTTCGATGGCCAGGTAGGCGCGCACGGCGTCCAGTTCGGCCGACAGGGGCACTGTGGCATGCTGGCCCGATTGCAGCGCGTGGCGCATCAGGCCAGCCAGCTGGTCGATCATGTGCGCGGCCGCGTCGCGGTCTTCGAAGATCAGCGCGCGCACGCTATTGAGGCTGTTGAAGAAAAAATGCGGATTGACTTGCGCCTGCAGGGCACGCAACTGGGCATCCTTGGCCAGCACTTCCAGGCGCAACGCCTCGGCCTCGAAGCGGCTGGCGCGGCGCAGCGACTGCGCAGTGAAGTAAAATACCGTCCAGGTCAGGTAGACACCGAACCAGAACAGCAGCGCGCCGGGTAGCCAGGCGATGCCGCGGATGGTGCCCGGCGGATACATGACATGGAAGGCTGCCGCCACGCTGGCCGTCTGGATGGCGGCCAGCACGATCAGCGACGGCACGATGCGCGTCCAGCGCAAGCCATTCGCCGCCCAGCCGCGCCGGCGCAGTACGCCATGCCACAGGTGCGACAGCAGCAGCCCGCCCAGGGAACCCCAGCTGGCAATCGTCACGACGATGCGCAGCTGCGTGGAGCCGCCATACACGCTGTTGAACAGGCTGAGCGCGCCCCAGCCGGCCAGCTGGAAGGTCCAGTACCAGTTGATCCTGGCCAGCAGCGGCGGCCGTTGCAAGGGTAGGTTCACTGTCTAGTCCAGGAACTGTTCGATGCGCGCATGCATCCAGTCCGGCTGGTCGTACATGATGAAATGGCGCGCCGTGTCGGCCAACGCGATCTGCACGCCTGGCAGCTGTGCATACTGCTGCTGGAAGGTGGCTTCGATGGCGGCGCGCGGCGCATAATCCTTGTAGGCGATCCAGGTGCCCAGCACCAGGGTCGGCGATTTGATTTTCGCCACGTCCTGGCGCAGGTCGCTGGCCATCAGGGTGCCCATGGCCTTGATCACCGTCTCGCGGTCCGAGCGCAGTCCCCAGCCGATGATGCGCTCCACGTCGGCTGGCGCGCTGGCCATGCTGCTGACCGCGCGGCGCTGGCTGACGGCGTAGGTGGCGTCATCCTGCGCGCGCATGGCCGATTGCATCTGCGTGGACATGGCTTGCAGTTGCTGCGGCGTGATGGTGGGCAGTTGCGTCGCGCCCAGTGCCGGCAGCGAGTCGACGATCACCAGCTTGCCCGTTTGCGCCGGATGGTCGATGGCCATTTTCAGGGCCAGGAAGCCGCCCAGGCTATGTCCGATGATGGCTGGCTGGCCCAGTTTTTGGCTGCCGATGTAGTCGGCCAGTTGCCGCTCCGCCTGCGCCAGCAAGTCGTCTTCGATGGGTGCCGCGCCGGCAAAACCGGCCAGTGTCAGTACGTGGCATTGGCGCGCGGCTTGCGGGCCACACAGGCGCGCCACCGTCCCTTGCCACACTTCGCCCGACGATGCGAGGCCGGGAATCAGGATCAGGGGACGGCCTTGTCCGGTGACTTCGACCGTGAAGGCCTTTGGCGCGGCGGCCTGGCTGGCGCCCGTCGCCAGCAGGGTACTGAGCAAGATCAATGTTTGCAGTGTTCGTTTCATGGGGTACTCCTCCTTGACGACCATGCTAGCGGCGTACGCGCCCCGCGGCCAGCGCTGCGGGATGAGCGGCGGCAGGGCGGGATGAGTGGTTCAGATCCACGCATCCTGATCCTGGTAGTGGTCCGGCAGGTAGGTCAGATATTGCACCATGCGCGGTGCCGGGCCGCGGTTGGGCGTGGCGCAGTGGGGCAGGGCCTGGTGCCAGATGATGAAATCGCCGGCCATGCCGTCGACGGGCACGGCTTGCAAGTCTTTAATGGCCCATTCGCGCGGCTGGCGGCCCGGCGGTACTTGCCGCAGCCAGTCGGCCATGTGCCGCTGGAATCCGGGCACGCAGTGAAAGGCGCCGTGCCGCGCCGGGCAGTCGCTCAGGTACAGCATGCCTTGCAGCTTGAAGGGAATCGGCTGCTGCAGGCTGACGTCCCAGTGCAGGGCGCTGCCCAGGAAACGGTGCTGCGGCGTTTCCGGCGGATTGAAACTCACCTTGTCGATGCTGGCGTAGATGCCGGCGCCAGTGCCGTACAGCTGCTGGTAGGCGTGGCGGATGTGCGCATTGTGCCGGTTTTCCTCGAGGGCCGGATGGTCGGAAAACTGCAGCATCAGCCCCCGCTTGCCCGGGTGCGGCCGGTACCACGATGCCGCATCATCGGGGCTGGCGCCCAGGTAGTCCCAGATCGCCGTTTGTGCGGCGATGCACTGCGCGCGCGGCACGGCGCCGCGCAGCACCAGATAGCCGTGTTCCTCGAAATGGTGCAGGTCGGAAGCGGACAGCACGTCCTGGTGGGGACTGGCGGCGTGCGCCGGACGTGGGCGCGTGCGCGCGGCGATCCAGTCGGTGTAAGCCTGCAGCGTCGGCCGTTGCTGATACAGGAAGTGCAGCGCGTCTTCCATCGAAATGCCGCGCGCGTACAGCGCCTTGATGTCGCGCTGGTCGCTTGCCAGTCCCTGGTTGCCGCTCGCGCTAGCGTGTCCCGTGCAGCGCTGCCATAAATCGTGCAGGTGAGGCCAGTCGTCCATGGTGTCGTCGTTGGTTGGGAGTTAGCCGGTGCGCAGGCGGCGCCACAGGGTGGTGCGGCTGATGCCGAGGTAGTGGGCGGCGGCGTCGCGGCGCCCGCCGAAGCGCGCCAGCACCGCGCTGGCGCTTTCGTCTTTCAGGCGCGGCGGCACGGTGGCGGCCGGCGCCGCCGGCAGCACCGCCGTGCCGCCAGCGTTGGCCAGTTCCGGCGCCACGCCCAGCACGAAGGCGGGTGTCAGCGCCTGCAGCGGTTCGGCGGCCAGGAACAGCGCCAGGCGCTCGGCCAGGTTGCGCAATTCGCGCACGTTGCCGGGCCAGTCGTAACGGCGCAGCAGCGGCGCGCAAGCCTGGATTTCCGCCTGCAGGTTCGGGTGCGGACGGGCGCCCAGCGCGGCCAGCGCGTTTTTCAGCGACCATTCGGTCAGGCCGGGAATGTCGCTGGCGCGTTCGCGCAAGGCGGGCAAATGCAGGCGCAGCACGGCCAGGCGGTAGAACAGGTCGGCGCGGAAGCGTCCTTCGCGGATGCGCTGCTCCAGGTCGCAGTGCGTGGCGCTGATGATGCGCACATTGATGGCGATGGGCCGCGTGCCGCCCACGCGCACCACTTCGCGCTCTTCCAGCACGCGCAGCAAGCGCGTTTGCAGGGCCAGCGGCATCTCGCCGATTTCGTCGAGGAACAGGGTGCCGTGGTTGGCCGCCTCGAACAGGCCCGCATGGCCGCCGCGGCGCGCGCCCGTGAAGGCGCCGTCCTCGTGGCCGAACAGTTCCGATTCCAGCAGGGATTCGGCGATGGCGCCGCAATTGATGGCGATGAAGGGGCGGTTCGCGCCCAGGCTGCGCGGGCTTTCGCGGTGGATCGCCTGCGCCACCAGTTCCTTGCCGCTGCCCGTCTCGCCCTGGATCAGCACCGTCGCCGGCGAGCGCGCATACAGCACCACCGACTGGCGCAGCGCTTCCATCGCTTCCGATTCGCCGCGCAGATCGTGCAGGCCGTGGCGCGCGCGCAGGGTGTCGGCCACCACCGTGCGTCGTCCGCGGTTCGATTCGATCTGGGTCAGGCGCGCCAGTTCCAGTGCGTCGTCGAAGGCGCGCCGGATGGCCGTGGCTGAATATACGAAGACGGCGGCCAGCCCGGCTTCCTCGGCCAGGTCGGTGACGAGCCCCGCGCCGACGACGGCTTTGACGCCCGCCGCCTTCAGTTCATTGATCTGCGCCCGCGCGTCTTCCTCGGTAGCGTAGGTGCGCTGCGCGATCTGGAAGCCGAAGGTGGCGGCAAATTCGGCCAGTTCCGGCATCGGGTCCTGGTAGGTGACGACGCCGATGTGCGGCGAGATGCGCCGTGCGCGCGCCAGCGCCTGCATCACGTCGTAGCCGCTGGCCTTGGCGATGATGACGGGCACCGACAGCCGGCCTTTCAGGTAGGCGCCGTTCGAACCGGCCGCGATGACGGCGTCGCAGCGCTCCGTGGCCATGCGTTCGCGGATGTGGCGCACGGCGTCGTCGAAACCCAGGTTGATCGGTTCGATCGTCGCCAGGTCGTCGTATTCGAGCGTGATGTCGCGGAACAGGTCGAACAGCCGCGAGACGGAGACGGTCCAGATGACGGGTTTGTCGCGGTGGTCGAGCGGAGGTTGGGGAGGGCGGCGCATGCTTTATTCTAAACGATTTGTTTCATTTTCTTGCCATGCAACGGCGTTGCAACGATCGTGTTGCACCTGGTCTGTGGCGTTTCAGATATTGCCAATAAGGAATATGAAAAAACCGCCGGAAACTGGTTTATGATCTAGCAGCACCATGATGCTTGGAAGAATATGTTTCCCAGGCGCATGTTCACTTTGCCGTTAACCATCCATGGTGTCCATGAACCGCGTACCGACCAGTCCCGATTTCATCGCCGATGCCTTGCAGCTGATCGCCTTGCCGGCCTGCGCCTGCGATGCCTGCGGCATGGTGGTGGCGGCGAATGGCGCCTTGCACGCCCTGCTGGGGCGGGATATCGCGGGCCGGCTGCTGGCCGACTGCTTTACGGACGCCTACCGCGCGTCGAGCACCAGCATGCTGCGCGGCGCGCTCGGTGCGGCCGGGCGCGAACGGCACTGGGACAGCAGCCTGCAAGGAGTATCGGGCGCCATCGCCGTACAGGTCTGGTCCAGGCCCCTGCTGGTGGACGATGGCTTGCCGGGCACGACCCTCGTGTTTGCCGACATCAGCGTGCAGCAGCGCGACCAGCAAGCCTTGCGCAAGACTTTGCTGGAGCAGCAGGCGATCCTGGAAAGCGCGGCCGTCGGCATCGTCTTTTCCAAGGGGGGCTTCATCGAGGAGTGCAATATCCGCGCCGCCGAGATGCTCGGCTATGCGCGCCACCAGCTGACGGGCATGCCGGGCGCGGTGCTGTACCGCTCCGCCGAGCATTGCCGCGCCCTGGGGCTGGAAGCGGCGCCGCTGCTCTCGATGGGCAAACCCTACCGCACCGAACTGGAATTGCGGCGCCAGGACGGCACCTTGTTCTGGAGCCGCCTGCACGGGCGCGCCGTCGATCCCTTGAATACGCATGACGGCACGGTCTGGATCATCGAGGATATCAGCGACCACCGGCGCGATGAGGACCAGCTGCGTCGCGCCATGCTGGAAATGCAGGCCGTGATGGACAACGCGCCCCTGGCCATCGGCTTCCAGCGCGACAAGGGCGTGCTGCGCTACAACCGGCGCTTCGCCGAATGCTTCGGCTTTGATGGCGACAGCGGCGTGGGCCTGGCCGTCGCCGACCTGTATCCGTCGCGCGCGGCATATGAAAATGTCGTGCGGCAGGCGTCGCCCCTGCTGCGGCGCGGCCAGCCGTTCCAGGGCGAGATGGAGATGCGTCGGCGCGACGGTTCCACCTTCTGGGCGCTGGCGTATGGCTATGTGCTGAACCCGGAGAGCCAGACGGACCGTGGCTTGCGCGACACGATCTGGCTGTTCGACGACCGCAGCGCGCAGAAGGCGGCCGAGGAGGCGACGCGCCAGCTGATGCTGGAGCAGCAGGCTATCCTCGACAATGCCTCCGTCGGCATCCTGTTTTCCCGTTCGCGCCTGGTCCTGCGCTGCAATCCCCGCTTTGCCGAAATGTTCGGCTACGCGCAGGAAGAGATGACGGGCTTGCCCGCCGCCGAGCTGTTTCCCTCGCCCGCCGCCTACGAGGCATTTGGCGTGCAAGCGACGCCGCTGCTGGGACAGGGCTTGCCGTACGAGCAGGATGAATCGCTGTTCCGCCGCCGCGACGGCAGCCTGTTCTGGTGCCGCATCCGCGCCAAGGCCGTCGACCAGACGCACAGCGAACAGGGCGCCATCTGGATACTGGAAGACGTCACGGCCAGCCGCCAGACGCAGATGGAAGTGGCGGCCATCATGACGAATGCCTCGGTCAGCATCCTGTATACCAAGAACCGCCAGATCACGCGCTATAACCTGGGCTTTGCCGCGATGTTCGGCTACAGCGGCGACGAGGCGCTGGGCTTGCCCGGACGCGCGCTGTACGTGTCGCAGCAATCCTACGACTTGCTGGGCGCTGCGGCCTTTCCCTTCCTGTCCGTGGCCAAGCCCTTCCAGACGGAAGTGGAAATGATGCGTCGCGACGGCACGACCTTGTGGGCGCAGCTGATCGCCTATGTCGTCAATCCCGACGATCCCGCCGCCGGCACCATCTGGATCATCGAGGACCGCACGGAAGCCAAGCGCGCCGAAGAATCCCTGCGCAACGCGCTGCTGGAAAACCAGGCCATCCTCGACAGCGCCGTGCTGGGCATCTCGGTGGTGGAGGGCGGCTACAATTTGCGCGCCAACAGCAAGATGGAAGAGCTGTTCGGCTATGGGCCGGGCGAGATCAACGGCCTGTCGGTGCAGGCCCTGTATCCGGACGTGGCCGCGTGGAAGGCAGCGCGCGGCGAGACGGCGCGCGATTTCGAGGCGGGCAGGGTGCACATGTCGGAATACCAGCTGGTGCGCAAGGATGGCAGCCGCTTCTGGGCGCGGCTGTCCGGCCGGCCGTTCGACCTGGCGCATGCGCATGGCCGTTCCGTGTGGCTGGTCGACGACGTGACGGCCCGTCGTGAGGCGGCCGAGGCGGTGCGCCGCGCGCGCGACGAGCTGGAATTGCGCGTGCAGGAACGCACGGCCGAACTGGCCGGCGCCAACCTGCTGCTGCAGGGCGAGATCGTCGAGCGGCGCCAGGCCGAGGCGCGCGTGCATCACATGGCTTACCACGACAACCTGACGGGCTTGCCGAACCGCGCGCTGCTGTCGGACCGGTTGGAGCGGGCCATGCTGGCCGCGCAGCGCTCCGGGCGCAAGCTGGCCGTGATGTTCATCGACCTGGATCGTTTTAAAACCATCAACGATTCGCTGGGCCACATGACGGGCGATTTGCTGCTCAAGGAAGTGGCCGCCCGGTTGTGCGGCGCCGTGCGCGCCAGCGACACGGTGGCGCGCCTGGGCGGCGATGAATTCGTCGTGCTGGTGCCGGGCATCCGTGGCAGCGACGAAGCGGCGCGCGTGGCCGAGAAGGTCATCGAGGCGCTGACGCCCGCCTTTCCGCTCGACGGCCACGTGCTGCACGTGACGCCGTCGATCGGCATCTGCCTGTATCCGGACGATGGCGGCGATGTCGACGCGCTGATGCGCCATGCCGATGCGGCCATGTACCATGCCAAGGGCAATGGCCGCAACAACTACCAGTTCTTCACGCAGACGATGAATCAGGCGGCGGCCCTGCATTTTGATCTGGAAAGCAGCTTGCGCACGGCGCTGGCGCTGCAGCAGTTCGAACTGTTTTACCAGCCGATCATCGATATCGCCACGCGCCGGCTGCACGGCATGGAAGTGCTGCTGCGCTGGCGCCGTCCCGGCCACGGCCTGGTGCTGCCGGACCGCTTCATTCCCATCATGGAGGAAAACGGCTTGATCGTGCCGGTGGGCGAGTGGGTGATGCGCCAGGCGTGCGAGCAAAGCATGGCCTGGCAGCGTCAGGGCTTGCAGCCGGTGCCGCTGGCGGTGAATCTGTCGCCGCGCCAGTTCATGCACAAGGGCCTGGTGGCGGCCATCGGCGCCGTGGTGCGCGAGACGGGCATCGATCCGGCGCTGCTGGAATTCGAGATCACCGAGACGGCGCTGATGCAGCACGGCGAGCATACCCTGGAGATTTTGCGCCAGATCAATGGCATGGGCTTGCGCCTGTCGATCGACGACTTCGGCACCGGCTATTCCAGCCTGGCCTATCTGAAGCGCTTCCCCGTGAAGAAGGTCAAGATCGACCGCGCCTTCATCAAGGACCTCGAACACAGCGCGGAAGACCGCGCCATCGTGGCGGCCATCATCGCGCTGGCCGACAGCCTGCAATTGTCGGCCGTGGCCGAGGGCGTGGAAACGGAAGAGCAGTTCGCCCTGCTGCAGGCGAACGGCTGCCGCTATGCGCAGGGCTATCTGTTTTCCGCGCCGGTACCCGCTGCCAATGCGCAATCGCTGTTGGAGCGGTTACCTGCTTAGTCGATCGTTGCCACCACCGGCGCATGGTCGGACGGCTGTTGCCAGTTGCAAGTGGTCCCCTGTCGATGATGCCCGTATCGGTCAGTCGATAGTGGCCACGACAGGCGCATGGTCGGACGGTTGCTCCCACTTGCGGGGCACGCGGTCGATCACGCAGGCCGTGCAGCGGCCGGCGAGGGCGGGCGAGAGCAGGATGTGGTCGATGCGCAGGCCTTTGTTCAGGCGGAAGCCCAACTGGCGGTAATCCCACCAGCTGAACGATTTGTCGGCCTGCTCGAACAGGCGGAAGGCGTCCGTCAGGCCGATGTCGAACAGGCGCTGCAGGGCGGCGCGTTCCTTGTCCGACACCAGTACCTGGCCTTCCCAGGCGACAGGGTCGTGCACGTCGCGGTCGTCGGGCGCGATATTGTAGTCGCCGACGACGGCCAGTTGCGGGTGCTGCTGCGCTTCTTCGGCCAGCCAGTCGTGCAGGGCGGCCAGCCAGCCCAGCTTGTATTCATATTTGTCCGAATCGACGCTCTGGCCGTTCGGCACATAGGCGCAGACGACGCGCACGCCACCGATGGTGGCGGCCAGGATGCGCTGCTGCGCATCTTCATAGCGCGGGTTGTTCCTGACCACGTCGGTGATCGGCAGCTTCGACAGGATGGCCACGCCGTTATACGTTTTCTGGCCGCTGAAGACCACCTGGTAGCCGGCCGCCTCGATCTCGGCGACGGGGAACTTGTCATCCGTGAGTTTGGTCTCTTGCAGGCAGAGTATGTCGACCGGGTTGTCTGTCAGCCACTGCAGCACTTGCGGCAGGCGCACTTTGAGCGAGTTGACGTTCCAGGTGGCGAGTTTCATGGGAAAAATCCTTGCTTGAATGGGTATCGATAGGCGCGAATCTTACCGCATGCGTGTCGATGACGTCTTGCGCCGCTTGCCGGGTAGGGGCTTTATTGACTGGCCGGGAAAAAGAGTACAAATAAAGTATTTATACTTAACCAATCGTGGCGCATGAATATTATGTTTTTGTGTATCATTGATCAACCCCTATGTTTGATTTGGCATAAGTGGCTGGCGCGGCAGGATGCGTCCCGCTGTTTAACGCGACAAAGGTGTAAAGTTTCTCGCTAAAACGCGATAAAAACTACTAAAATGGCACCGTGTAACAACTGTGTCATACGGCTTTGTTACAGCCAAGTTAAGAACCGAACAGGAAGCAGTTGTAATTAGTTGTAATTGCTATTCCGATTACATGACCACTGTGCCGGGGACGGAGCGTCAATTCCGTCCCTGGCGCCGCCAGACTTGTTATATAAATTGCAGTACTATATCTATGAGACTGTTTTGCGACATCAATAGATGGTACTATTTTGAAATGTTGCAGTTTTAATAGTGAGACTTGCGCGTAGCATTTGCAAAGGAAGAAAATGCGAACTGCATTTGAAGCGTGGGCGCAGCGTGACGGCCACATTGTGCGGCGAAGAGAAGACAAACCGGATGAGTACCTGATTTTCGAGACCCAGCGCCGCTGGGTTATCTGGCAGGCTGCTCTGACGCATGGCAAGACGGCTGCCAAGCCGCGCGTGAGCGCGGCCGAAAAGGCGGCGAAAGCCCAGCGCGCGCTGGAAATGTCCTCCGATGAAGCGACCGTGCGCAACAAGGTGCTCAATGAGGTGCTCGACGCCTTCAGCGGCGCCGATGGCGCGGCCGGCATGGAAGGCATACTGAAAGTGATCCAGGGCCTGAAGCAGAAGCAGAAGGCACTGGCCGACGACAAGAGCGAAGATTCAACGGCTTGAGGGGACGGCGATGCGTTATCGGCACTACAAGGGCGGCATTTATGAACTGGTGTGCGAAGCCACGCTGGAAGCGGATCTGACGCCGATGATCGTCTATCGCGCCGCCGACGGTTCCATCTGGACCCGGCCGAAGGACGTGTTCTTTCAACTGATCGAAGTCGAAGGCGTCATGGTCCAGCGTTTCGCTCCCATCAACTGATGGCCGCCTGCGTGCGTGCCCGGGATTCTTTCATGCGTAAATTGCTGCCTGCCGCTCTGGTGCTGGGCTTTGCCTGCGCCGCGGCGCACGCCGAAACCATCGGTTCAGTCGACACGGTGTTCAAACTGATCGGTCCTGACCACAAGATCGTCGTCGAAGCGTATGATGACCCGCGTGTCGCTGGCGTCAGCTGCTATCTGTCGCGCGCCAAGACGGGCGGCCTCAAGGGCGCCGTCGGCCTGGCCGAAGACAAGGCCGATGCGGCCGTGGCGTGCCGCCAGGTGGGGCCGCTGCAATTCAAGGGCAAGCTGCCGCGCCAGGAAGAAGTGTTTACCGAGCGTGCCTCGATCTTCTTCAAGCACGTGCGCGTCGTGCGCATGGTTGACAGCAAGCGCAATGCGCTGGTCTACCTCGTGTATTCCGACCGCCTGATCGAAGGCAGTCCAAAAAACAGCGTCACCGCCGTCGCCGTGCCCGGCGACCAGCCGATTCCCGTCCGTTAAGCGAGCGTCCCATGCGCCTGCCATCGTCTGCTGCCCTTGCCGCCAGGACGCTGCTGCTGTTTGGCCTGGGCGGCTGCGCCACCCTGACGGGCAACACCGAGCAAATGGTGCTGGTGCAAACCATCCAGGACAACCGCGAACTGACGGGCGCCGGCTGCATCCTCAGCAACGACGTGGGCAAGTGGTTCGTCACCACGCCCGGACGCATCACCATCCGCAAGAGCCAGGAACCGTTGAAGGTTGACTGCCGCAAGCACGGTTCGCCCGCCATCGCGACGGACGATCATATCGACCCCAAGCTCAATGGCAGCGTCTGGGGCAATGTCATCCTGACCCTGGGCGTCGGCTATTTCGTCGACCGCAACACGGGCGCCGGCTTCGATTACCCATCGATTCTGACCATCGTCATGCAAGACCCCGCGCGCCTGGCGCCGCCGCCCGCGCCGATGCCAGCGCCGCCCGCGGCCGCCGTGCCGGAAACGGTGGTGCAGCCGAAGGTGGCGCCATCGCCTTTGCCCAATCCCGTCGTCTACTGATTAAGAAGCCACGCATAAAAAAACCGCCATGGTCGCAAGACCTGGCGGTTTTTTGTGCCTGACGATGCCGGTAGCGCAGCGCTACCGGCAGGCGTCAACTTACACGCGGTTGATCAGGAACGTGGTCAGCAGGGGTACTGGACGACCGGTCGCGCCCTTCGATCCGCCCGACTTCCATGCCGTGCCGGCGATGTCCAGATGCGCCCAGGTGTACTTCTTGGTAAAGTTTTCCAGGAAGGCCGCTGCCGTCACCGAGCCGCCGCCTGGCGTGCCGATGTTGGCCAGGTCGGCGAAGTTCGACTTCAGCTGTTCGTTGTACGCTTCTTCGATCGGCATGCGCCATGCCGTGTCGCTCGACTGCTTGCCTGCTGCCAGCAATTCATTGGCCAGTTGGTCATGCGCCGCATCGCTGCGCGTAAACAGGCCGCTGTTGTGGTGGCCCAGGGCCACGACGCAAGCGCCCGTCAGGGTGGCGATATCGACCACGGCTGCCGGCTTGAAGCGTTCGGCGTAGGTCAGCGCGTCGCACAGCACCAGACGGCCTTCGGCGTCCGTGTTCAGCACTTCGATGGTCAGGCCGTTCATGGAGGTGACGATGTCGCCCGGCTTGGTGGCGCGGCCCGACGGCATGTTTTCGCACGCGGCGATGACGCCGATGACGTTCAGCTTCAGGTTCATTTCGCCGATGGCGCGGAAGGTACCCAGCACCGAGGCGGCGCCGCACATGTCGTACTTCATTTCATCCATGCCAGGACCGGCCTTGATCGAAATGCCGCCCGTGTCGAAGGTGATGCCCTTGCCGACCAGGACCACCGGAGCATCCTTGGCCTTGCCGCCCATGTGTTTCAGGACGATGAACTTCGGCGGTTGCTCGCTGCCGTTGGTGACGGACAGGAAGCTGCCCATTTTCAGCGCTTCGAGCTGTTTGCGGTCCAGCACTTCGACTTCGAACTTGTAATCCTTGGCCAGCTGCTTGGCCGTGTTGGCCAGGTAGGTCGGATTGGCGACGTTCGCCGGCAGGTCGCCCAGGTTGCGCGTCAGGTCGGAACCGTTGGCGATGGCGATGGCTTGCGCCAGCGCGCCGCGCGTGGCGCTTGTCGCCGGCGCTGCCAGGACGATCTTGCGCACGCCTGCAGGCGCCGGATCTTTTTTGCTTTTTTGCGAGTCGCAGCGGTATTCGCTGTCGTGGGCGGCTTGCACCACGCAACGGATTGCCCAATTTACGTCGCGCTCTTTCACTTCAGCCAGCGGTAATGCGATAATGGCGTCCGCAGCGCCCAGCGAGCCGAAGGCCTTCAGTGCGGCTTGTACGCCGGTCGTGAAGCTTTTTTCGCTGACAGTGTCATCGCTGCCCATGCCTACCAGCAGAACACGTTCGGCGGCGACGCCATCGACTGCGCGCAGCAGCAAAGTGCTGCCAGGCTTGCCGCTGATGTCGCCGGACTTCAGCGCAGCCGAAATCGCACCCTTGCTGTCCAGCGATTTTGCCGCTGGCGACAGTTTTTTGTTTTCGAATACCGCAACCGCGATGCATCCGCTTTTGGCCGTGCCGAGGGTGCTCTTGGTATCGAATGCTTTTATGCTAAAGTCCATTTGGTTCTCCGTTTTCATTTACTAGTAACGTGTTACTCAACTAACTGACCCGAATTATAAACTCCGAATGATCTTTCAACGCGCCCTTCGACGTGAATTGGCTAGTGCCGCCGGGGCCACCTTCACAGTTTTGTTCAGCATCCTGCTCACCTGGATGCTGATCGGTATTCTCGGCAAGGCGGCGGGCGGCAAGATCGCGTCGTCCGACGTCATGTCGCTGATGGTTTTTTCCGCCCTGATGCAGCTGCCCACCATCCTCATCCTCACCGGATTCATTTCGGTGCTGATGGTCGTTACCCGCAGCTACAAGGAGTCGGAGATGGTGGTGTGGTTCGCCTCCGGCCTGAGCCTGTCGCGCTGGATCTGGCCCGTGCTCAGCTTCGGCCTGCCGCTGGTGCTGGCCACCGGCGTCCTGAGCCTGTACGCCACGCCGTGGGCGCAAAAGAAAAGCGATGAATATGTGGCGCGCTTCGAGAAGCGCGAAGACCTGCAGAAAGTCACGCCGGGCCAGTTCCGCGAATCGGCCGGCAGCAACCGCATCTTCTTCGTCGAGGGCGTCAGCGGGGAGAAGACCGTGGTGCAAAACGTCTTCGTCAATACCGTCGATGAAAAAGGCAGCGCCGTCGTCGTCGTCGCCAAGGAAGGCGTGATCAATACCGACGCCAAGGGCGAACGCTTCCTGGTGCTCAAGAGCGGCCGCCGCTACCAGGGCGTGCCGACGCAAGCGGACTTCCAGACCATGGAATTCGAGCAGTACATCATGCGCATCGAGAGCAAGCAGCAGGAGCTGGGCGCGGAACTGGGCGTGCGCGCCATGAGCACCATGGCACTCATCGCCGAGCCGAATCCCTACACCATGGCTGAATTGCTGTGGCGGGTCAGCGCGCCCCTGATCGGCCTGATGCTGATCCTGCTGGCCATCCCGCTGGGCTTTGTCAATCCGCGTGCCGGCAGTTCGACCAATTTGATTATCGCCCTGCTGATTTTCTTTACGTACAGCAACCTGATCAAGGTCATCGAAGCGAGCGTGAAGCAGGGCCGCCTGACTTTCGGCCTGGCCTGGTGGCCGCTGCACCTGCTGGCGGCGCTGGCCGTGGTGGCGCTGTTTGCGTGGCGCCTGAATGTGAACCACCGCTATCATCCGCTGGTCCTGCTGGCGGCTTTCAAGCGCGCGCGCCGCGCCGGCAACACAAGTAAAGCGGCATCGAAATGAAGATTTTACAGCGCTATTTTGCGGTCTCGATATTCCAGGCGGTGCTGTTCGTGCTGCTCGCCTTTTTGGCACTGCAAGCCTTCATCGACCTGACGGGCGAGCTGCCCAAGGTGGGGCGCAACGGCTACACCATCCAGTATGCCTTCCTGTACGTGCTGGTGCTGGTGCCGGGACACGTGTACGAGGTGATGCCGATCGCGGCGCTGATCGGCACCATTTATACGATGGCGCAGTTTGCCGCCAGTTCCGAATTTACCATCATGCGCGCATCGAGCATGTCGACGGCGATGGCGGCCGGTTTCCTGTTCCGCATCGGTATCGTCTTCGTCGTCATCACCTTCATCTTCGGCGAGTTGATCACGCCGCGCACGGAACCGCTGGCCGAACGCCTCAAGCTGACCTCGCGCGGCGCGGCCGTGTCGAGCGAGTTTCGCTCGGGCCTGTGGACCAAGGACATGGTCAAGAGCGAGGGCTTGACGGGCACCGTCACCGGTTCGCGCTTTTTCAATGTCGGCGAAGCGCGTCCGGACGGCCAGCTGAAAAACGTCAAGCTGTATGAATTTGACACCGATATGCGCTTGCGCACCTTGACCGTGGCCAAGGGGGCTACATATCAGGGCAATAATATCTGGCGCCTGACCGATGTGACGGAAACCTCGTTCTCGAACAGCGCGGCCACTTCGCCCGGCTTCGAGCCGAAGCTGGCGAACTACTATGGACAGGAAACGAGCCTGGTGCACACGGTGCAAAGCGCCAGCAAGGACATGACGTCGGAAGTGACGCCGAAGATCCTGACGGTGTCGGCGTCCGATCCCGAGCGCATGTCGGCCAGCGAACTGGCCGTGTACACGCGCCACCTGGCCGAGAACAAGCAGGAAACGGAGCGTTTCCGCATCGCCTTCTGGAAAAAGCTGATCGACCCGCTGGCCATTTTCGTGCTGATGGCGCTGGCGCTGCCGTTCGCCTACATGCATACGCGCAGCGGCGGCATCAGCCTGAAGATCTTCATCGGCATCATGATCGGCGTGAGCTTCATGCTGGTCAACACCCTGTTCTCGCATCTGGGGCTGCTCAGCACCTGGCCGGCCTTCCTGACGGCGGTGGCGCCGAGTGCCCTGTACCTGCTGCTGGCGCTGGGCGCCCTGTGGTGGGTGGAGCGGCACTGATGGAGACGAACGTGAAGCAGGCGCTGATCCTGTTTGCCCACGGCGCGCGCGCCGCATCGTGGGCCGCGCCCTTCGAACGCCTGCGCGACCTGACCCAGGCGCGCATGCCTGCTACCGGCGTGCACCTGGCCTTCCTGGAGCTGATGACGCCGCGCCTGCCCGAACTGGTGGCGACCCTGCTGGCCGAGCTTCCCGCCGGCGCCATCCTTGACGTTACCGTGGTGCCCGTGTTCCTGGGACAGGGCGGGCATGTGCTGCGCGACTTGCCGCTGCTGCTGGAAGAACTGCGCCAGCAGCATCCGGCACTGCGCCTGAAGGTGGTCGAGGCGGTGGGCGAGAACGCCAGCGTGCTCGCCGCCATCGCCGATTACTGCGTGGCGGCGCCAGGTTCCAGCTTTCTGCCTTGAGCGGCATCGACATCGTCTACCTGTGGGTGGACGGCGCCGATCCCGCCTGGCGCGCGCGCCGGCAGCACGCCTATGCCGCCTGGGCGCAGGCGCATCCCGGCCAGCTGGCCCTGCACGGCAACGTGGCGGGGCGCTACCGCGACAACGGCGAACTGCGCTACAACCTGCGCGCGCTCGAGCGCTTCTTCCCCGGCCACGGCCACATCTATCTGCTGACGGACCGGCAAGTGCCCGACTGGCTGCGCGCCTCACCGCGCCTGACGGTGGTCGACCATGCGAGCCTGATGCCCGATGCATCCTTGCCGGTGTTTGATTCCGGCCATATCGAATCGTATCTGCACCATATTCCGGGCTTGTCCGAATGCTTCCTGTATCTGAACGACGACGTATTTTTCGGCGCGCCGTTCGAGCCCGCATTCTGGTTTGGCGGGGCAGGCGACCGGTGTTTAAGTGTTTTCACGGAGAGTGCGCTGCAGGATGACCTGCCGGACTTGCGCGCCGATGTGGCGGCGCCTGTCAATTGCGCCACCTTGTCGCGGCAATGGCTGTCGGCGCAGTACGCCGGATACGTGCATGAACCGCGCCTGTATGCGCATGCGCCGCGGCCCATGCTGAAAAGCGCGCTGCATGCACTGGAAGGGCTGGCGCCGGCCATGTTTGCCGGCGTGCGCGCGACGGTGTTCCGTTCGTGGCAGGTGCCGGCGTTGCTGCCCGACCTGGTGCCGCGCTGGATGGTGCATCAGGGACTGGCGCGCTCGCACATGCTCGACCCGCTGCATATCGCCAGCGGCGATGTGCAGGCGCCGCAACAGCTGGAGGAGCTGGCGGCGCGTTTCGGCAGCTTGCCGTTTTTCTGTATCAACGATACCTGCGACGAGGCCGACGATGACGACCCGCGTTTGCTGCGCGTGGCCGCTACCTTGCAGCGGCTGCTGCCGCTGCCATCTTCATTTGAAGGCGCTTAAGCGGCTTTCTTCTTCGGCGCCAGGCTGATGCGGGCGGCGGCCGAACTGTCGGACAGCGAAGCGAGGAACAGCAGCAGATAGGCGCCCAGTTCGAAGACTTCCTCACCCAGCAGCGCATAGGCGTCCGGCATGCCATGGAAGACCTTTTTGTCGAACGGCCAGCCGGCAACCATCAGCAAGCCGCCGATGGCCGTCAGGATGGTGATGCGCATGCTGAAAATCTGCGGCGCATGGGCAAACACCTTGCGCGCGCGCGGCGCGAAAAAGATCAGCACGCGTATCAATATCAGCAGTTCCACCACGCGCAGGGCTTTTTCCAGCTGTGCCCAGGCGGGCGCCGTGCCGAACTGGTCGATATCGAGTTCGCGCAGCAGGAATCCAAACAGCAGGGCAGACAAGCCGGCATGCATGAGGAAACGCAAGGACTGGCGGTCAGTCTCTTGCCAGGCGCGCACGCCGTGCACGGTGCAAGCGAGGGCCAGGAACAGCGCTTGCAGCCATTCCAGCAAATGGTTTTCGTCGTCGATATTCGGAAACACCGTCCACAGGGCGATGGAGGCGAGCATGCTGAGCAGCACAGCGCTGGCGACGCCGACATTGCTGCGGCTGAGCGAAGTCAGGGCTTCGCGCATGGAGGTGAAATTCATGTGTGATCGTAAGGCTAAAGTTGCGCGGCGCGGTATTGCAGCCTGCGGGCGCAGCTTTTTTCGGGGAGGGTCAGCCGAGAGACCGCATGGCAAGCGCTATGGCGGGGCGAAGCGTGAATTTATTGCTATCACGCAACAACTTCTCGAGAAAAGATGCGTGAGCATCGTATCATGTTTTTTCTGAAGACGTCGGTTACTGACTTTAAAGTCGGTAAAATACGCTGTGTTTATTCAAGCATGGCGCGCCAGAATGGCAACCGGTTCTGCGATGGCTTGGTGCGTGCGCGCGGCCATGGCGTCGCCCAGCATCACCAGCACGGGGCCTTGGGTGTCGCCCAGTCCATGCGCCAGGGCGCTCAGCGGCAGGCGCACGATGCGCTGGTCCGGGCGGCTGCAGTTTTCGATGACCACCACCGGGGTGTCGGCACGGCGGCCCTGCGCCAGCAGGCGCTGCGCCGTGGCGATGGCTTCGCGGCCGCCCATGTATTGCACCAGGGTATCGCAGTCGGGAATGCGCGTCTGGTCAGGTTCTCCCGGCGCCGTGCTGGAAGTAAAGAAGGCGACGCTGCGCGACACGCCCCGCTTGGTCAGCGGCTGCTGCGTGGCGGCCGCGGCTGCCAGGGCCGTGGTAATGCCTGGCACCACTTCCACGTCGATGCCCGCTTCTTCCAGCGCGCGCAGTTCCTCGTCGGCGCGGCCAAACAGCATGGGGTCGCCCCCTTTCAGGCGCACGACGATGGCGTGCTTGTGCGCGTTGTCGACCAGTTGCTTGTTGATGAAGGCCTGCGCCGTCGACAGCTGGCCGCAGCGCTTGCCGACCAGAATCTTCTGCGCCTGCGGGCACAACTCCAGCATCTCTTCGGTGACCAGCGCGTCGTGCAGCACGACGTCCGCTTGCGCCAGCAGGCGCGCGCCGCGCAAGGTCATCAGGTCTTGCGCGCCGGGGCCGGCGCCGACCAGGTAGACCTTGCCGGGGAGAGATGGGGAGCTGTTCATATGGCTGCCTTTCCTGGACTATGCGGGGTTAGAGTCGAACCATTCCGGCCGCGACCGTCTGGTGGGTGACTTCATCGATCAGGATGAAGGCACCGGTGGCGCGGATATCGGCATACGCGTCGGCCGCCAGCGCCTGTTGCACATTCAGGCTGATGCGGGCGATATCGTTCAGCTTGAGGCCTTCGGCCGGATGGCGCTGCTGCGTATTGATGTCGAGGATCGATTCGATCGCCGTCACCTTGGCCGCCGTCTGTTTCGTGCCATGCTTGATCCAGTACTTGCGGCGCAGGTCCAGCGCGTCTTCCGACAGCCAGCACACGTCAGCCACCACCTGTTTCAGCAGGGTGGCAGGGCGCTCGCTGCTGGCCAGCAAGTCGCCGCGCGAGATATCGAGGTATTCATTGAGCAGCAGGGTCACGGACTGGCCCACCACGGCCGTTGGCAGCGAGCCGTCCAGGGTGACGATATCCTTGACGGTGGCCGTCTGGCCCGATGGCTGCACCACGAGGGTGTCGCCGATGCTGACCTTGCCCGCCTCGATGCGGCCCATGTAGCCGCGGAAGTCGTTCGCTTCGTGGCCGTTGTGGCGCGCCACCAGTTGCACCGGAAAGCGGAAGGGCGTGTCGTGCGATTCGTCGTAGACGGACAAGGACTCAAGCAGCTCGATCAAAGTCGGACCCGTGTACCAGCCCAGCTTGTCACCGCGTTCGACGACGTTGTCGCCGGTGAGTGCCGACAGGGGGATCGGCGTGATGTCCTTCAGTCCCAGCGACTGGGCGAATTCGCGGTAGGCCGCGACGATGCGGTTATACACGGTTTCATCGTAGTCGACGAGGTCCATCTTGTTGACGGCCACAACCACGTGCTCGATCTGCAGCAAGTGGGCAATCGTCGAATGGCGCTTGGTCTGGATCAACAGTTCCACGCTGCCATCGTCGCCGAGTTTGACTTTCGACACGTCGATCAGGATGATGACGGCGTCGGCGGTGGAGGCGCCCGTGACCATATTGCGCGTGTATTGCTCGTGGCCCGGCGTATCGGCGATGATGAATTTGCGTTTCGGCGTGGCGAAGTAGCGGTAGGCAACGTCGATGGTGATGCCTTGCTCGCGTTCCGCTTCCAGGCCGTCCGTCAGCAGCGACAGGTCGACCGTGTCGCCCACCGTGCGCTTGTGCTTGGAGCGCGACATGGCGTCGAGCTGGTCGGCAAAGATGCCCTTGCTGTCGAACAGCAAACGGCCGATCAGGGTGCTCTTGCCGTCATCGACGGAACCGGCCGTGATAAAACGCAACATGCCGCGTTCGACGCTGTCGGTGAGGTTGGTGTTCTGGAGTGCTGCGTTCATTAGAAATACCCTGCTTTCTTGCGTTTTTCCATCGAGGCTTCGGAAGTCTGGTCATCCATGCGGGTGGCGCCCCGTTCCGTGATTTGCGTGATTGCCGTCTCGGCGATGATGGCGTCGACCGTGGCCGCATCGGACGATACGGGGCAGGTGCACGAAATATCGCCCACCGTGCGGAAGCGCACGACTTGCGTTTCCACCGTTTCACCCTCGCGCGGCGGCGTCAAATCTGTCAGCGGCACCAATAAACCGTTGCGCGGGATCACCTGGCGCTCGTGCGCAAAGTAGATCGGCGGCAATTCCAGTTGTTCGCGGGCGATGTATTGCCACACGTCCAGTTCGGTCCAGTTCGAGATGGGGAAGACGCGCATGTTTTCACCGGGATGCACGCGGGTGTTATACAGGTCCCACAATTCCGGACGCTGGGCTTTCGGGTCCCAGGCGCCGAATTCGTCGCGGAACGAGAAGATGCGTTCCTTGGCGCGGGCTTTTTCTTCATCGCGGCGCGCGCCACCGATGCAGGCGTCAAAGCCATGTTCGGCGATGGTTTCCAGCAAGGTCACGGCTTGGGCCGCATTGCGCGAATCCGTGGCCGGGTTGCGCAGGCGCACGGTGCCGCGCTTGATCGAGTCTTCCACGGAGCCGACGATCAGGCGTTCGCCCAGTTCCGCCACCTTCTTGTCACGGAACGTGATGACTTCCGGGAAGTTGTGGCCCGTGTCGATATGCACGAGGGGGAATGGAAACTTGCCCGGGCGGAAGGCTTTTTCGGCCAGGCGCAGCAGGACGACGGAATCCTTGCCGCCCGAAAACAGCAGCGCGGGGTTGGCCGATTCGGCCGCCACTTCGCGCATGATGTGGATGGCTTCCGATTCAAGGCTGTCGAGGTGACGCTGGTTCAAAATATTGCTCATATGGGGTGCTTTCTTGTTCTGCTGAGTCTGTTATGTCTGTTCAGGCTGCCACGGATTTGATGCGTATCAACTTACCGTCCACCATGTGCAGGCCGCATTCCTTGGAGTCCGGGTTTTCCCACCACCAGCGTCCGGCGCGCACATCTTCGCCTGGCTGGACGGCCCGCGTGCACGGTTCGCAGCCGATCGACGGGTAGCCCTGGTCGTGCAGTGCGTTGTAGGGCACGTCGTTGGCGCGGATGTAGGCCCATACGTCTTCTTCCGACCAGTCGGCCAGCGGATTGAATTTCGTCATCGCATGCGCCGCATCGTCTTCCTGCACGTGCAATTCGGCGCGCGTGGTGGACTGCGCGCGGCGCTGTCCCGTCACCCAGGCCTTGTTGCCGGCCAAGGCGCGGCCCAGCGGTTCGACCTTGCGGATGCGGCAGCATTCGCGGCGCATCTCGACGCTGTTGTAGAACGCATTGAGACCGTTCTGTTCCACGTAGGCGGCGACTGCTTCCGGCTGCGGGCGGTACAAGGTGATGTCGTGGTCGTAACGGGCCTTGACCTTGTCGAGCACGGCCAGGGTTTCCTGGTGCAGCCGGCCTGTTTCCAGGGAAAAGATGCCGATGGGCAGCTTTGCCTTGAGTATCATGTGGGTCAGCACCATGTCTTCGGCTGCCAGGCTGGACGCAAACACGGCCGGCGAAAAATCCGCGGCGATGCGTGTCAGCGTTTGCTCGGTGGCGTCAATCAAAGAAGTCAAATTGCTCATGATCGGTCCTCAGATGCCGGCCGCATTGTCGAGGTCAGGATTCTGGCCTTCGCGCTGGTGGCGGCGGAACAGCGGCGATTTTTGATCCCACGAAGCCTGGTAGGTTTCCGAAAAGACGGACAACCCTTTCAATGCGTCATGGATGCTGCGGTCAGGGCGTGTCGCATACGCATCGAAACCGACGCGGTGCATCGAAAACAGCTGGTCGCGCAGCACGTCGCCGATGGCGCGCAATTCACCCTGGAAACCCAGGCGGGCGCGCAGGTTGAAGGCGATGGAATAGCCGCGGCCATCCGTGAATTTCGGGAAGTCCACGCCGATGACGGGCAGTTGCGCCACATCAGCCGCCAACTCTTCCGGGCGTTCGTCGCTGGCCAGCCACACGCCGATGTCGGGCAGGCGGGCGGCCAGGGTTTCGCGCTGGGCTTGCCATACGGGCAGGGGCACGATGACCTTGCCTGCAGGCACGACCACCGTTTCCGGCGTGTCGGTTTCATCGAGGCGCAGCAAGCCCCAGGTATTCGGCACCACGGCGGCGTTCTTGATGATTTCTTCGCGTACTTCAAACATATTCGTCTTCTCCCACCAGGTTGCCGACGGTGATCGGCGTTGCATATACGTGTTCCTTGAACGGCGCCAGGCCCAGGCGCTGGGCCGTATCGACGAAGCGCTCGCCTTCATGGCGGTCGCGCACATAGACGTGCAGCAGGCGGCCGATGACTTCAGGCATCTGCAGGGAAGAGAACGATGGTCCGATGATCTTGCCGATGGCCGCGTTGTTACCTTGCGCGCCGCCGATCGACACTTGATACCATTCGCTGCCATCCTTGTCGACGCCGAGGATGCCGATGCTGCCCACGTGATGGTGGCCGCAGGCATTGATGCAGCCGGAAATATTCAGTTCGATCTCGCCGATGTCGTGCTGGAAGTCGATGCTGTCGAAGCGTTCCGCGATGGCGGCCGCGATCGGCAAGGACTTGGCGTTGGCCAGCGAGCAGAAATCGCCGCCGGGGCAGCAGATCATGTCCGTCAGCAAACCGATGTTCGGCGTGGCCAGGCCGTGCGCCTTGGCTTCCTGCCACAGTGTGAACAGTTTCGACTGTTCCACGTCGGCCAGCACCAGGTTTTGCTCGTGCGTCACGCGCAGTTCGCCAAAGCTGTAGCGGTCGGCAAGATCGGCCACGAAGTCGATCTGCTCGGCCGTCGCGTCGCCGGGCGGCACGCCGGTTTTCTTCAGGGACAGCACCACGGCCACGTAGCCGGGGCGCTGGTGTGGCTTGACGTTGCGCGCCAGCCAGTTCACATACGCCTTGTTGTCCGCGTGTTCCGCCTTGTAGTCGAGTTCCGGCAGGGCCAGGTAAGCAGGTGGATTGAAGAAGTCCGCCACGCGCTGCATTTCCTCGGCCGTCAATGTTTCCGGACCATCCTTCAAGTCGACCCATTCCGCTTCCACCTGGCGCGTGAATTCTTCCACGCCGATGGCTTTCAGCAAGATCTTGATGCGCGCCTTGTATTTGTTGTCGCGGCGGCCGTGCAGGTTGTACACGCGCATGATGGCCTGGATGTAGGTCAGCAAATGCTGCCACGGCAAGAAGTCGCGCACGACGCTGCCCAGGATCGGCGTGCGGCCCATGCCGCCGCCCGCCATCACCTTGAAGCCGACTTCGCCAGCGGCGTTGCGCACGGCCGTCAAGCCGATGTCGTGCACGGCGATGGCGGCGCGGTCTTCCTCGGCGCCATTGATGGCGACCTTGAATTTACGCGGCAGGGCGATGAACTCGGGGTGGAAGGTGCTCCACTGGCGCAACACTTCCGCGTACGGGCGCGGATCGATGATTTCATCGGCCGCGACGCCGGCGAACGGGTCGGATGTTGTATTACGGATACAGTTGCCGGACGTCTGGATCGCGTGCATTTCCACGGATGCCAGATCGGTCAGGATATCGGGAGTCTGTTCCAGCTCAATCCAGTTGAACTGGATGTTCTGGCGCGTCGTGAAGTGGCCGTAGCCGCGGTCGTACTTGCGCGCGATGTGCGCGAACATGCGCATCTGCGTCGACGACAGCAAGCCGTACGGCACGGCGATACGCAGCATGTAGGCGTGGCGTTGCATGTACAGGCCGTTTTGCAGGCGCAGCGGAATGAATTCCTCTTCCGTCAGTTCATTGGCGATACGGCGCGCAACCTGGTCTCGGTACTGGGCGATGCGTTCTTTGATGATGAGGTGGTCGTACTGATCGTAATGGTACATATCAATTCCTAAAAAAGCCGGGGTGCTGGAAGATTGCCTGGGATTATGTTCTTGATACTGCTCTTGTCACTTGTTCGGTAATTAATAGATTAGCTTCACTGCCACGCCGGTCAAGGTCATCGCCAGCAACACTCTTAAAAACTTTTCCGGCACGGAGCGGGCGACCCAGGAACCCAGGGTGATGCCGGGCAGGGAGCCGACCAGCAAGGAGGCCAGCAATTCCCAGTGGATGGAACCGAGCCACCAGTGGCCCAGGGCGGCGATGGCCGTTAGGGGCACGGCGTAGGCGATGTCGGTGCCCGCCACTTCGGCTGAGCTCATGCGTGGATACAGCATCACCAGCAAGGTCGCGCCGATGGCGCCGGCGCCGATCGACGAGACCGTCACCAGCACGCCCAGCACGGCGCCGGAAATAATGGTTGCGGCGGCAAGCTTGTTGCCTTGCAATTGTTTCTCAGGGTGCGCATTGATCCAGGCCAGCATGCGGCCCTTGAAAATCAGTGCCACGACGGTCAGCAGCACGGAGCCGGCGATGGAGTAACGGATGATCTGGCCGATTTCCGGCGACAGGGTGCCGAACGACTTCAGCGCCAGGGTCGCGATGACGGCGGCGGGCAGGGCGCCGATGCACAGGCGCTTGACGATATCCCAGCGGATGGTGCCGCGCAGGCGGTGCGTCAGGGTGCCGGCGCTCTTGGTGATCGAGGCGAAGGCCAGGTCGGTGCCCACCGCCACGGAAGGCGGCACGCCAAACAGCAGGGTTAACAGCGGCGTCATCAGCGATCCGCCGCCCACGCCGGTCATTCCTACGAGTAATCCTACGGCAAATCCTGAGACTATATAAGACAAAGTCATGCTTGCACCCCCAAAGTACCCGCAATAGTAATAAACTTAAGGTTTAATCCAAACTACTTAGTACGCATTTGCTTATATGCGATATGCGTATATGCATGAACGCAAAATCATGGGTGGGGCGGAAACTCGGCAAATCACGGCAATCTAGGGCAAACCAGCAATGAATCTCCATCAACTGCGCTTCGTGCGCGAAGCGGTCCGGCAGAATTACAACCTGACGGACGCCGCCAAGGCCTTGTTTACGTCGCAACCGGGCGTATCGAAAGCCATCATCGAGCTGGAGGAAGAGCTGGGCGTGGATATTTTTACGCGCCACGGCAAGCGCATCCGCGGCTTGACGGAGCCGGGCCGCCTGGTGCTGGAGTCCGTCGAGCTGATCATGCAGGAAATCGACAGCATGAAACGCATCGGCAAGGAATTCGCAGCCCAGGACAGCGGCAGCTTTACCATTGCCACCACGCACACGCAGGCCCGCTACACCTTGCCCAAGGTGGTGCAAGCCTTCATGCTGAAGTTCCCGAAGGTAAGATTGTCTTTGCTGCAAGGAAATCCGCGCCAGATCGCCGAGATGGTGCAGCGCGACCAGGCCGACCTGGCCATTGCCACGGAATCGATCGCCGCCATCGATGGCTTGATCACCTTGCCATGCTATCAATGGGAGCACGTGGTGGTGGTGCCGGTCGACCATCCGCTGCTCAAGTCGAAGTCCGTGACCCTGGAAGAAATCGCCGCTTTCCCCCTGATTACCTATGACAGCGCGTTCGCCGGACGCAACAAGATCGACCACGCTTTCGTGCTGCGCGGCCTGAAACCGGACATCTTGCTCGAAGCCATTGATGCGGACGTGATCAAGACTTATGTCGAGTTGGGCATGGGGATTGGTATCATAGCGGGTATGGCCTTCGATGCCGAGCGCGACAAAGGCTTGCGCGCCATCCCTGTCGGCCACCTGTTCGGCATGAATGTGTCGCGTGTGGCCGTCAAGCAAGGCGCGTATTTGCGCAGCTATATTTATACCTTTATCGAGTTGCTGACACCAACCCTGAACCGCAAGCTCATAGAGCAGGCCATGAGCGGCGATAAAGAGCACTACGAACTATAACAATGCAGGAAGTCGGCCGGGCGAGTTGCCTGGCCAAGATTATTTAAGAAGAGAAGAAACAATGATTACCGATCAGCTTGCCAAATATTACGCCACCATCGCGCAGCAGTATGAGCGCGTCTATGACAAGCCAGAACGCCAGGAAGACCTGGAAGTGTTGCGCGACAAGGTCGCCGATGTGCTGGAAGGCCACACCGTGCTGGAACTGGCTTGCGGCACGGGTTACTGGACGGAAGTGGTCGCCGAATCGGCCGAGTCCGTGCTGGCCACCGATATCAACGATGAAATGCTGGCGCTGGCCCAGGCCCGCGGCTTGCCCGACAACGTCACATTCGCCAAGCTCGACGCATTCAACTTGCCCGATGATCTGCTGGGCAAGTTTACGGCCGTGTTCGCAGGTTTCTGGTGGTCGCACGTCAAGCGCGAAGACCAGGATAAATACCTGAAGCAATTGCGCAGCAAGCTGGGCAAGGACATCATGCTGGTGCTGATCGACAATTCCTATGTCGACGGCAGCAGCACTGTTATCGCGCGCACCGACCTGGAAGGCAATACGCACCAGTTCCGCACGACGGACGCGGGCGAGCGCTATGAAGTGCTGAAGAATTTCCCATCGGATAGCCACCTGCGCAAGAAGTTTGCCCACTCTGCCCGTGAAATCCGCATGAAGCGCCTGGAATACTACTGGCTGCTGAGCTGCCGCCTGAAATAAAGTTGCAACGGCAACGCAAGCCGCCCTCGGGCGGTTTTTTTTCGCCTGTTGTTTTTATCTGACACGATGTTGTGCAAAAAAACAACATCTTGTCGATGTCATATTGTTGAAGTATTTCGTTGGCATGATTCGGTTCAGCAGCTAAGCAGCTCAGCAGCAGCTCAACTTGTCCAACCTAATGTAGAGAATCTCAAGTGAAAAAAATTACTCTGGCAGCATTGATCATCGGCACCTTCGCAGCAGCTACGGCACAAGCACAATCGAACGTCACCGTGTATGGCCTGGTTGACCTCGGTATTGCCAAGACCACTGGCCAGCCGACGGTACAACGCGAAAACAACGCGTCGCGCCTCGGTTTCAAGGGGACGGAAGATCTGGGTGGCGGCCTGTCCGCAATTTTCAACCTGGAAAGTGAATTCCTGGCTGACACCGGCGCGCAAAAAGGCGTGTTGTTCGACCGTCAAGCTTACGTGGGCTTGAAAGGCGCGTTTGGTACCGCCATCCTGGGCCGCACCAAGAACCTGGTCGATGGCACCATCGCCCGCGTCGATCCCTTCAACACCTACGGCGTGGTCGGCAAGAACAATGAAACCCTGCTGCGTTCGGGCGTCGGCTCGTCGCGCGTCAACAATGCCGTGACCTACAACAGCCCAAGCTTTGAAGGTTTCGTGGGCAGCCTGCAATACGTGCTGAGCGAAGTCAACAGCGCTGACGCAGGCGTGATCGGCCTGGCAACTTACGACAACGGCCCGATCAGCTTGCACGCCGGCTACGAAAAAGCCGTGCAAGCAACGGCAACGGCCGCCAAGCCGGACCTGTGGTCCATCGGTGGCGGCTATAAATTCGGCCCGGCCAAGATCACGGCCGCCTACTCGAAAGGCGACACCAAGGTTGCCACGACTGGCGAATTCAAGTCCTACCTGATCGGCCTGAACTACACGGTTGGCGGCGGCGATGCCAAAGTGTCGTATGGCAAGCAAGAGCAAAGCAACAACAAGTTCAAGGATCAGGACACCATCAAGGAGTTCGGCGTTGGTTACGACTACCACCTGTCGAAGCGTACCGACGTGTACGCTTACGCTGGCCGCGAGCGCGTCAAGTCGCTGACCTCGTACCAGATCGGTCTGGCACACAAGTTCTAAGCAGTATTCGATGTGACGAAGTAGAAGGCGCCTGCGGGCGCCTTTTTTATTGCATCGCCGCTGCTGCCGCTTCCGCATGCATGGGCAGCGAGATTTCGATGCGTGTGCCGCCCAGTTCGCTATCGGCGCCGATATGGATGCTGCCATTCAAGCCCCACACCCGCTCGCGCATGCCCAGCAAGCCCAGGGCCGTGGCTTTTTCCAGGTCGTGCTCGGCAATCCCGCGACCATCATCCTGGATGGTGATGGCCAGCGAGGAATCGATGCGGTGCAGGGCGATGGTGATGTGGCTGGCCTCGGCATGGCGCGCGATGTTCGTCAGCGCTTCCTGCACGATGCGGTAGATGGCCGTGCTGCGCGCATCGTCGAGCACGAGGTCGGCTTCGTCGGCCAGCAAGTCGAAATGGATGGCGCGGCGCAGCAGGAAGTCGTGGCGCAGTTTTTGCAGCGCAAAATACAAGCCCCCTTCATCGAGCGCGCGCGGACGCAGGTTGCTGGCGATGCGCCGCAATGAGGTGATGGCCGTCACCAGCAAGCCATCCATGTTGTGCAACAACGCTTGCAGGGACGCGGTGGTGTCCGTGTGCTGGCGCACCAGAGTCAGGTCGACGCGCAAGGTGGCCAGCAATTGCCCCAGATCATCATGCAGTTCACGCGCGATATGCTTGCGCTCTTCTTCGCGGATCGATTGCAGCGCGCTCGACAATTCGCGCAGTTGCGAAAAGGAGCGGGCCAGTTGTTCATGCATCTGCTGGCGCGCGCTGATGTCGCGCACGATGATGGTAAACACGCTATGGCCGTCTTCCTGCATGGCCGAAAGCGAACCTTCGAGGGGGAACATGACACCATCGCTGCGCCGGCCCGTCAGGGTGTAGTCGGTGGCGCGCCGGCCCGTCAGGCGCAGTTCCTGGCCGATGTCGCCAAACGGCGGATCGCCCTCGTGCGTGCCCAGGCCGCCCAGGGTACGCAAATCGCGCAGGATGTAGTGGCCCAGGCGCATGCCGCGCATGCCGGCCGGCGTGTCGTCGAACAATCTGGCTGCCGCCGCGTTCGCGTGCAGGATGATTTGCCCGCTGTCGATGCTGATGATGGCGTCGCTGGCGCTGTCGATGATGGCCTGGCCACGCGCCTGCCGTTGCCGGCGGGCTTTCAGCGGAGGAAACAAGCACAGCAAAAGCGCTGCCGCCATGCCGAGCGGCAGGATGCGTAGCAGTGTGGAACTGCCTCGGTCAGGCATGGGATTCTCCTTGCGAACGTGAACGAAGGCAGGCAAGACAGGACTTGATGTAGCCTATGCCTGTTGGGATGGCGTGGCTTGATGTGGCGCAGGAAGGGGAAAGAAGAGGGCAAGCGCCGCGCCGGCCTGGGCCGGGCGGCGGCGGGAGGCTTACATTTGCTTGAACAGGTGCAAGAAACTGCGGCTCACTTCGAGCTTGTCGGACTTGCCCTTGATGAGCACCAGGTGGCGGCCGCGGATATCGCGCGTCACGCCTTCGATGGCATTCACGTTGACCAGGGTGGCGCGGTGGATTTGCCAGAACAGCGAAGGATCGAGCTCTTCGGCCAGGTCGCGCACGGGCTTGCGGATCAGCGCCTCATACTTGGCGGTCTGCACGCAGGTGTATTTCTCGTCGGAACGGAAGAACAGGATCTCTTCCACGGGGATCATGCGCAAGTCCTGGCCGATGCTGGCCTGTATCCATTGCAAATAGGTGGGCTTGGCCGTGATTTTTTCCGCCAGTTGCGACAGCATGGCCGTGACGCTGCTGTTGACGTCCAGGGCCGGCTTGTTCAAATGCGTTTTCAGGCGCTCCACGGTGACCAGCAAGCGCTCATGCTCGGGTGGCTTGAGCACATAGTCGACGGCGCCCCGCTCGAAGGCTTCGACGGCGTGGCTATCGTAGGCCGTGACGAAGACGATATGCGTCTTGCCACCGATCACTTGCGCCGCTTCCATGCCCGTCTTGCCCGGCATGCGGATATCGAGGAAGGCAAAGTCCGGCTTGAGTTGCTCCACCAGTTCGATCGCTTCGTCGCCATTCTTGGCTTCGCCGATGATTTCCAGTTCAGGCCAGGCTTGGCCCAGGCGCAGGCGCAGCTGGTCGCGCATCAGTCTTTCGTCGTCGGCAATAATAGCGGTAGGCATAGGTCTCAAGTGTGAACAGGCGAAGATTGATTATTCAATGATTTAGCGTTTTTATCAACTACTCTGTCTTATTTGGACAATTGATATGGCACTTCGATCACGGCGCACACGCCGGACGGTTGATTTGGCGTAATGGTCAGGCTGCCCTCGTCACCATGCAGCAGCTTCAGGCGCTCACGGATGGTGGGCAAACCGAGGCCCGTGCCATCGCTGGGCACCACGCCAAAGCCGAGGCCATCATCGGTCACCGTGACGCGCAGCTTGCTGTGCGCCACTTCGGCCACGATGCGCAGGGTGCCTCCCTCCGGTTTGACTTCCAGGCCGTGCTTGATGGCATTTTCCACCATCGATTGCAGCATCATGGGCGGGAAGGCGGCGCTGCGCAGGCCGTCGGGAATCTGGAAGTCGACGGTCAGGCGTTCTTCCATGCGCATTTTCAGCAGATTCAAATACGCTTGCACCATGTCCGCTTCACGGCCCAGGTTGGTAATCAGGGCGTTGTCGCGCATTTGCGGCAGTACGGCGCGCAAATACTGGATCAGGCTGCGCTGCATCTTGGCCGCGCGTGGCGGATCGACCTGGATCAGGTGTTCGACGGAGGCAAGCGTGTTGAACAGGAAGTGCGGCTCGACTTGCGCCTGCATCATCTGCATCTTCGCTTCGCTGAGCTGGCGCTGCATGGATTCCCGTTCGGCCGCTTCATTTGCCGTGACGGTTTCCGCCTCCGCCCGTTTCTTGCCGCCGACCAGGGCTTTCATGGCGAACAGGGCCAGTACCAGAAGGGACACAAAGCTCTTGAACCAGGTCGAGGCTTGCTGGTGATAGCGCGACACTTTTTGTTCTGCCGCATCATCGACCGCTTCTTCGATGGCATTCGACAACTCTTCGCCGATTTGCGGCGGCAGTTCGATGTGGACTTCTTCGCCCGAGGCATTCGTCGTTACTGGGTAGCTGGGTTTGGCAGGGGCGGCAGGTGGCTCGGGTGGTTCCGGCGGCACGGTACTGGCCTGTGCGTCCGCCTCGGCGGCATCAGCCGGATCGCTGGCGGCATCGGCCGCGCTGCTACGGCGGTTCTTGCTGCTGCGGGGATTGAAATGGATGCCCGTATCGTCGATCAGGATATTGGTCTCGCCCGAGCCCTTGCTGCTGCGTTTATGCGACTTGATGACCACTTCTTCGTTCGGGCTGGACGAGAAAAGCTCATCTTGCAAAATGGAACCGGCGATCAGGGCCAGTGCAGCGAACAGGAAAAATTTCCACCAGGACAGTTGGGTGACCCAGGTCGTCGTCGCGTCGAATGCCCGTTGCAACCAAGCAAGGATGGTTTTTAACAATTGGGGCAGGCTGGAAATCGGAAGCATGGTGGCACTTTCAAGTACAAGAGTTAATCGACGCAGCGGGCAAGTTTAACCCCTTGTTGAGTAGCGTCAGAGTCTGATGTTGCCACTGTGCCTAAAGACCACGAACTACGCCAGCCGATTGCGACAGGCTGCACAAAAAGGCGCTTGAAGTGAAGACTATGCTTGCTGGGCGGCGAGGGCGGGAAAATAGCCCTTGCGGGGTGGGCGGGGCGGGGCTATAATTCGCCCCCTCGCTGAACGACGCATGCAAATGCAGAGTAAAGCAGGGTGAAAAAAGAAGGTTGACGAAATGCTGCAAATGCTTCATACTCTTCCTTCTTCGCAGCTGACAAACACAACGCTTTGTCGATAGCGCGAAAGCAGTAACCGAATACAGTTCTTTAACAATTAACAGTCGATAAGTGTGGGCATTTGATGTAAGTGCAGCGTCAATCTTCGGATTGGCGTCTAACTTAAAATATATCAAATGTTCACAAGAAATAATGAAATAGGCGCTACGAAAGTAGTGGCCTGTCAGTTTTTTGAGTGAGCAAATCTTTTGCAGTGCAAAAGATTTGGATGGTAGTGATGCTGTCCGACCTGTCAGAAATGACATTAAACAGAGATTAAACTGAAGAGTTTGATCCTGGCTCAGATTGAACGCTGGCGGCATGCCTTACACATGCAAGTCGAACGGCAGCACGGAGCTTGCTCTGGTGGCGAGTGGCGAACGGGTGAGTAATATATCGGAACGTACCCTAGAGTGGGGGATAACGTAGCGAAAGTTACGCTAATACCGCATACGATCTAAGGATGAAAGTGGGGGATCGCAAGACCTCATGCTCGTGGAGCGGCCGATATCTGATTAGCTAGTTGGTAGGGTAAAAGCCTACCAAGGCATCGATCAGTAGCTGGTCTGAGAGGACGACCAGCCACACTGGAACTGAGACACGGTCCAGACTCCTACGGGAGGCAGCAGTGGGGAATTTTGGACAATGGGCGAAAGCCTGATCCAGCAATGCCGCGTGAGTGAAGAAGGCCTTCGGGTTGTAAAGCTCTTTTGTCAGGGAAGAAACGGTGAGAGCTAATATCTTTTGCTAATGACGGTACCTGAAGAATAAGCACCGGCTAACTACGTGCCAGCAGCCGCGGTAATACGTAGGGTGCAAGCGTTAATCGGAATTACTGGGCGTAAAGCGTGCGCAGGCGGTTTTGTAAGTCTGATGTGAAATCCCCGGGCTCAACCTGGGAATTGCATTGGAGACTGCAAGGCTAGAATCTGGCAGAGGGGGGTAGAATTCCACGTGTAGCAGTGAAATGCGTAGATATGTGGAGGAACACCGATGGCGAAGGCAGCCCCCTGGGTCAAGATTGACGCTCATGCACGAAAGCGTGGGGAGCAAACAGGATTAGATACCCTGGTAGTCCACGCCCTAAACGATGTCTACTAGTTGTCGGGTCTTAATTGACTTGGTAACGCAGCTAACGCGTGAAGTAGACCGCCTGGGGAGTACGGTCGCAAGATTAAAACTCAAAGGAATTGACGGGGACCCGCACAAGCGGTGGATGATGTGGATTAATTCGATGCAACGCGAAAAACCTTACCTACCCTTGACATGGCTGGAATCCCCGAGAGATTGGGGAGTGCTCGAAAGAGAACCAGTACACAGGTGCTGCATGGCTGTCGTCAGCTCGTGTCGTGAGATGTTGGGTTAAGTCCCGCAACGAGCGCAACCCTTGTCATTAGTTGCTACGAAAGGGCACTCTAATGAGACTGCCGGTGACAAACCGGAGGAAGGTGGGGATGACGTCAAGTCCTCATGGCCCTTATGGGTAGGGCTTCACACGTCATACAATGGTACATACAGAGCGCCGCCAACCCGCGAGGGGGAGCTAATCGCAGAAAGTGTATCGTAGTCCGGATTGTAGTCTGCAACTCGACTGCATGAAGTTGGAATCGCTAGTAATCGCGGATCAGCATGTCGCGGTGAATACGTTCCCGGGTCTTGTACACACCGCCCGTCACACCATGGGAGCGGGTTTTACCAGAAGTAGGTAGCTTAACCGTAAGGAGGGCGCTTACCACGGTAGGATTCGTGACTGGGGTGAAGTCGTAACAAGGTAGCCGTATCGGAAGGTGCGGCTGGATCACCTCCTTTCTAGAGTTTGCACGAATCAGAAATGGTTCACGCATCAAATGTTCACACTTATCGGCTGTTAAATGAAGAAGAAACAGTAGTCGTAGTAGTTCCGCGTTGGGGCTGTAGCTCAGCTGGTTAGAGCACCGTGTTGATAACGCGGGGGTCGTTGGTTCGAGTCCAACCAGCCCTACCAGTAAAAATTCCCGGGGGATTAGCTCAGCTGGGAGAGCACCTGCTTTGCAAGCAGGGGGTCGTCGGTTCGATCCCGTCATCCTCCACCACGTTTTACTCGAAAGTACAAATGTAAGCCTCTGGGTTTAGATTTGATCTTTTAGCGATCAAAGCTGTTTCGTTCTTTAACAATCTGGAAGAAGTAAAGATTATTTATTGATCGGTTTGCCGTAAAAGGTAAATCGATGGGTAATGATTGTATGTATCAACAAACAAGCAACAACGTTGTACTTTCTTATCCCTGTAGCGCTCTTTTCGTTTGAAAGAATGAAGAGGCTAACGTTATAGGGACAAGCGAATAAGTGCACATGGTGGATGCCTTGGCGATTACAGGCGATGAAGGACGTAGTAGCTTGCGATAAGCTGCGGGGAGTGAGCAAACACACTTTGATCCGCAGATTTCCGAATGGGGCAACCCACCCTTTTAGGGTATTGCATACTGAATACATAGGTATGCAAGGCGAACGCGGCGAACTGAAACATCTAAGTAGCTGCAGGAAAAGAAATCAACCGAGATTCCCAAAGTAGCGGCGAGCGAAATGGGAAGAGCCTGTACGTGATAGTCGGACCGATAACAGAATCCTCTGGAAATAGGAGCCATAGTGGGTGATAGCCCCGTATGTGAAATCGGACCGGTGATACTAAGCGTACGACAAGTAGGGCGGGACACGTGACATCCTGTCTGAATATGGGGGGACCATCCTCCAAGGCTAAATACTCGTAATCGACCGATAGTGAACCAGTACCGTGAGGGAAAGGCGAAAAGAACCCCGGAAGGGGAGTGAAATAGATCCTGAAACCGTGTGCATACAAACAGTAGGAGCGGACTTGTTCCGTGACTGCGTACCTTTTGTATAATGGGTCAGCGACTTACATTCAGTGGCAAGGTTAACCATATAGGGAAGCCGTAGAGAAATCGAGTCCGAATAGGGCGATCAGTCGCTGGGTGTAGACCCGAAACCAAGTGATCTACTCATGGCCAGGATGAAGGTGCGGTAACACGCCCTGGAGGTCCGAACCCACTAATGTTGAAAAATTAGGGGATGAGCTGTGGGTAGGGGTGAAAGGCTAAACAAACTTGGAAATAGCTGGTTCTCTCCGAAAACTATTTAGGTAGTGCCTCAAGTATCACCATCGGGGGTAGAGCACTGTTATGGCTAGGGGGTCATTGCGACTTACCAAACCATTGCAAACTCCGAATACCGATGAGTGCGAGCTTGGGAGACAGACGTCGGGTGCTAACGTCCGGCGTCAAGAGGGAAACAACCCAGACCGCCAGCTAAGGTCCCAAAGATTGGCTAAGTGGAAAACGAAGTGGGAAGGCTAAAACAGTCAGGATGTTGGCTTAGAAGCAGCCATCATTTAAAGAAAGCGTAATAGCTCACTGATCGAGTCGTCCTGCGCGGAAGATGTAACGGGGCTAAGCCAGTCACCGAAGCTGCGGATATTGTTCTGTGATTTATCACAGATATATATGGTAGGAGAGCGTTCTGTAAGCCTGCGAAGGTGTCTTGTAAAGGATGCTGGAGGTATCAGAAGTGCGAATGCTGACATGAGTAGCGATAATGGGGGTGAAAAGCCTCCACGCCGTAAGCCCAAGGTTTCCTGTTCAACGTTCATCGGAGCAGGGTGAGTCGGCCCCTAAGGCGAGGCAGAGATGCGTAGCTGATGGGAAGCAGGTTAATATTCCTGCACCGTCGTATGATGCGATGGGGGGACGGATCGCGGAAGGTTGTCCAACTGTTGGAATAGTTGGTTTTTGGCTCATAGAAGGCGCTTAGGCAAATCCGGGCGCGGAATTCAAGGGGTTGAGACGAGTGAACTTGTTCACGAAGCAATCGGAAGTGGTTCCAAGAAAAGCCTCTAAGCTTCAGTCATACGAGACCGTACCGCAAACCGACACAGGTGGGCGAGATGAGTATTCTAAGGCGCTTGAGAGAACTCGGGAGAAGGAACTCGGCAAATTGGTACCGTAACTTCGGGAAAAGGTACGCCCCGGTAGCTTGAATGGTTTACTCCATGAGGGTGAAAGGGTTGCAATAAACTGGTGGCTGCGACTGTTTAATAAAAACACAGCACTCTGCAAACACGAAAGTGGACGTATAGGGTGTGACGCCTGCCCGGTGCTGGAAGATTAAATGATGGGGTGCAAGCTCTTGATTGAAGTCCCAGTAAACGGCGGCCGTAACTATAACGGTCCTAAGGTAGCGAAATTCCTTGTCGGGTAAGTTCCGACCTGCACGAATGGCGTAACGATGGCCACACTGTCTCCTCCCGAGACTCAGCGAAGTTGAAATGTTTGTGATGATGCAATCTACCCGCGGCTAGACGGAAAGACCCCATGAACCTTTACTGTAGCTTTGCATTGGACTTTGAACCAATCTGTGTAGGATAGGTGGGAGGCTTTGAAGCGGGGACGCTAGTTCTCGTGGAGCCAACCTTGAAATACCACCCTGGTTTGTTTGAGGTTCTAACCTTGGTCCGTTATCCGGATCGGGGACAGTGCATGGTAGGCAGTTTGACTGGGGCGGTCTCCTCCTAAAGTGTAACGGAGGAGTTCGAAGGTACGCTAGATACGGTCGGACATCGTGTTGATAGTGCAATGGCATAAGCGTGCTTAACTGCGAGACTGACAAGTCGAGCAGGTACGAAAGTAGGACATAGTGATCCGGTGGTTCTGTATGGAAGGGCCATCGCTCAACGGATAAAAGGTACTCTGGGGATAACAGGCTGATTCCTCCCAAGAGTTCATATCGACGGGGGAGTTTGGCACCTCGATGTCGGCTCATCACATCCTGGGGCTGTAGCCGGTCCCAAGGGTATGGCTGTTCGCCATTTAAAGTGGTACGTGAGCTGGGTTTAAAACGTCGTGAGACAGTTTGGTCCCTATCTGCCGTGGGCGTTGGAAATTTGAAGGGGGCTGCTCCTAGTACGAGAGGACCGGAGTGGACGAACCTCTGGTGTACCGGTTGTCACGCCAGTGGCATTGCCGGGTAGCTAAGTTCGGAAGAGATAACCGCTGAAAGCATCTAAGCGGGAAACTTGCCTTGAGATGAGATTTCCCAGAGCCTTGAGCTCTTTGAAGGGTCGTTCGAGACCAGGACGTTGATAGGCTGGGTGTGGAAGTGCAGTAATGCATTAAGCTAACCAGTACTAATTGCCCGTACGGCTTGTCCCTATAACCTTAGCAGGTACAGAGGATAAGACGGTACAACGTTGTGCGTTTGTTGATACTACCAGTCATTACCCCAATCTTTGCTTCTTCCAGATTCAGGCTTTGTCGCTCCATTGAGGACAAACGCCAGTACAAGTTATGCCTGATGACCATAGCAAGTTGGTCCCACCCCTTCCCATCCCGAACAGGACCGTGAAACAACTTTGCGCCGATGATAGTGCTGCAACCAGTGTGAAAGTAGGTTATCGTCAGGCTTGTTATTCGAAAAAACCCCTTCCGGTGATCCGGTTGGGGTTTTTTTACGTCCAATGATTTATGCATGGCATCGATCGCGTGCTACCTTGAAAGGGATATCTTGTCTGCTGTGCATACACTGGAGCAATTACGCGCTGGCCAACTGGCTGGCCTGCGCCGCCTGAAGCTGTCCTGCGGCTTGACGGACTTTCCCCACGACATCTTCGACCTGGCAGACAGCCTGGAAATCCTCGACCTGTCCGGCAACGCGCTGTCCGCGCTGCCCGACGATTTGCCGCGCCTGCACAAGCTGCGCATCATTTTTTGCTCGGATAACCTGTTTACCACTTTACCTACCGTGCTCGGTTCCTGTCCTGCACTGGAAATGATCGGTTTCAAGGCGAACCGGATCGACCACGTGCCAGCCGCAGCCTTGCCATCCAGATTGCGCTGGCTGACCCTGACCGACAATGCCATCGCAGTCTTGCCGGACGAACTCGGCATGTGCAGTGAGCTGCAGAAACTCATGCTGGCGGGAAATTGCCTCGACAGCTTGCCCGCTTCGTTGGCGAACTGCCGCCGGCTGGAACTGGTGCGCATCGCCGCCAACCGTTTCACGGCGTTGCCCGAATGCCTGCTGTCCTTGCCACGCCTGAGCTGGCTCGCGTATGCGGGCAATCCCTTTACGCAAGCGCGTGAACTGGCGGCCCTGGCCGGTGTGGCTGCGGCGGGCATGGCATGGCAGCGCCTGGAACTGGCGCAGCAGCTGGGTGAGGGCGCATCGGGAGTGATTTACCGTGCCCGCCTGGATGGTGTGGATGAGGTTGCCGTCAAGGTATTCAAGGGGGCCATGACCAGTGATGGCTTGCCGCGCAGCGAGATGGCCGCTTGTGTCGGCGCCGGCGCCCATCCGGGCCTGATTCCCATCCTCGGGACGCTCGATGCGCATCCGCAAGGGGCGCTGGGGCTCGTCATGCCGCTCATCGACACGGCCTTCCGCAATCTGGCCGGACCGCCGAGCCTGGAATCGTGCACGCGCGACGTATATGCCGATGGCGCATGCTTTGATCCTGCGCAAGCCCTGGCCATTGCCCATGGCATCGCTTCGGCCGTGTGCCAGCTGCATGCGCGCGGCATCGTGCACGGCGATCTGTATGCGCACAATATCCTGCATGCGGACGCGGGGGCTTGCCTGCTGGGTGACTTTGGCGCGGCGTCGATGTTTGCGCCCGGTTCAGCGCAAGGGGACTTGCTGCAGGGCATAGAGGCGCGCGCCTTTGGCGTGCTGCTGGGTGAATTGATCGCGCATTCTGCGACGCCCTTGCCCGCCCTGCAGGTCATGATGGAAGCTTGCCTGCAGGAAGAAGTATTGCGGCGGCCCGGCTTCAACGTGATCGAGCGGGGCTTGCGGGACATCTTCCCCGCATAAAAAATGGCGCAGCCTTCGCAGGCTGCGCCATTTTTATTTCAGGCTAGCAAGATTCAGCTTGCTACCAGAATTTCTTTTTCCGGCAGGGCGATCTGGTTGTCGACGCTGAACTGGTAGTCCTTGAAGACGTGTTCGGCCGTCAGGATCTGGTATTCGCCGTTGTCGAGCTTGTGCGTGGTGTCCTTCAGGCGATACGTGTAATGGCCGCAGGTCCAGCAGTTGAAGTTGCGCATGTGCGTGCACAGGCAAGTCTTGTCCATCACGACGACGGTTTTTTGTTCCGGATGGGCAGCCACTTCGCGGTTGTACGAATTGATGTACGCGCAGTTACCCGTTGCATCGAGCAGGTAGCCATACGATTCGCAGCCTGGACGTATGCCGGCGCCGATGGCGGGCGTGTTCTTCAGCATGCGCATCGGGTAGCCCGTCGGCGAGACGCCATTGACGATGATGTCTTCTTCCGATGCCTTGTAGTATTCCTGCTTGACCTTGTTTGGCAAGCCGCATTCCTTGGTGACGGTAAAGCGCGTCGCCACTTGCACGCCAGCCGCGCCCGCTTCCAGGAAGGAAACGGCATCGCTGCCCGTGAAAATGCCGCCGGCGGCGATCAGCGGGATGTCCAGCTGTTCCGCTTTCAGGTAGGCCAGCAGTTCCGCCGTGATCGTGTGCAGGTCGTAATTGGCCCAGTCCATGCCGAAACCCAGGTGGCCGCCGGCCAGGGGGCCCTCGACGATGATGAAGTCGGGCAAACGGTCCAGCTTGGCGTTCTTGCGCAGGAAAATCTGCAAGGCGCGCACGGACGAGACGATGATGCCCAGCTTGGCATCACGGAAACGCGGATGGTCGGCCATCAAGGCGAACGAACCGAAGTGCAGGCCGGCGGACAGGGTGATGCCGTCGATGCCGGCGTCCAGCGCCGCATTCAGGCGCACGCGCAAGGTTTCGCGGGGGCCGTTCATGGTCAGCTTTTCCATGCAATTGACGAAGATCAAGCCATCGCCTTTTTTCGCTTCCATGGTGCGGCCGATATGCAGGCGCTGTGCTTCCGCCAGGCGGCCCAGGTCGAACTGCACCACGGCCTTGTCGCTGTTATTGATGTTGAACTTGTACAGTTTCGTCTTGTCTTTGACGAAGGTGGTGTCGAAACGGCGATCCGACACGTCTTCCACCATGGCATCGGAAATATGGCCGATACCGTTCAGCCGGGCCGCTTCCAGGGCCAGCTCCGACGTGGAAATATCCACACCCATTCCGCCTATCATGATGGGCACATATTCTTTTTTGCCAAATCGCAGGCGGAAATCATCAACACGTTTCATTGCTATCCTTAGACTACCGTGGTTATCACTGAGCCAGATGTACGGTCAAGCCCGCTGCCGGTCAGGCGCGCGGGCGCATGTAGCTGTGCGCAGCTTCAATTCTACCCCAAGCGGGCAGGCTCTCCGAGGCAGAGCTTGCCACCATGCCGCGTGAACGCTGGCTGGATCGTGCGCTTGATCGAAATTAATCGCGGAAATTGTTAAATTCCAGCGGCATATCGGGCACGTCCTTGCGCAGCATGGCCATGGCCGCCTGCAGGTCGTCCCGCTTGGCGCCCGTGACGCGCACGGCTTCACCCTGGATGCTCGCTTGCACTTTCATCTTGCTGTCCTTGATGACGCGCACGATTTTCTTTGCATCATCCGATTCAATGCCATTCTTGATCTTGATGATCTGCTTGACCTTGTCGCCGCCGATCTTCTTGATGTCACCTTCGTCGAGGAAGCGCACATCGACCTTGCGTTTGGTCAATTTGTTGGTCAGCACGTCGCGCACTTGGCTGAGCTGGAATTCCGAGTCCGCAAACGCGGTCAATTCGTTTTCCTTGTGCTCGACGCGGGCATCGCTGCCCTTGAAGTCGAAGCGCGTCGTGATTTCCTTGTTGGATTGCTCGACTGCATTCTTGACTTCGATCATATCGGCTTCGGAGACTACATCAAATGACGGCATGGTCTGTTCCTTTTCTTGTTAAAGCGAGCGCACGCTCGGCGCGCTGGGCCTTGGCGGCTGATTCTGCGCCAGGGGACGGCCCTGTTAAAGATGCGACATTTTAACGGACAACGGGCAAGTCGCCCTTGTCCTGAGGTGGTTTTTTGTCGCTTTCGCTCTATAATCGAGCAAAATTTCCCTATCCCATGTCTGCAGAGCTCACCATCGAACACAATTACTCCCTCCAGCGCCTGAATACCTTCGGCATCACGGCCAGCGCGGCCGCCTACGTACGCATCACTTCGCAAGCCGAATTGCAGGCGGCGCTGCAAGATCCGGCCTTGTCCGCCATGCCGCGCCTGATACTGGGCGGCGGCAGCAACATCGTGCTGACCGGCGACTTTCCCGGCGCCGTGCTGCACATGGCCACGCGCGGCATGCGCCTGGCGCAGGCGGATTTCGAGACGATACTCGTCACGGCCGCGGCCGGCGAAAACTGGCACGATTTCGTGCAATGGACCCTGGCGCAGGGCGTGGGCGGGCTGGAAAACCTATCGCTAATCCCCGGCACGGTGGGCGCGGCGCCTATCCAGAATATTGGCGCGTATGGCGTTGAAATCAAGGATTATCTGCATAGTGTAAGCGTCATGCACAGCGCCAGCGGCATCGTCTTCGACATGGACCGCGACGCCTGCCGCTTCGCCTATCGCGACAGCATCTTCAAGCAGGCGGACGGGCGCGAGCTGATCGTGCTGGAAGTCACGTTTGCCTTGCCGGCCGAGTGGCAGCCGAACTTGCGCTATGCGGAACTGGCGCAGGCCGTGGCCGAGCGCAATCTTGCCGAGCCGACGCCGCAACAGGTGGCGGACACGGTGATGGCGATCCGTCGGAGAAAATTGCCGGACCCGGCCGTGATCGGCAATGCGGGCAGCTTCTTCAAGAATCCCGTGGTATCACGAGAGCAATGTCTTGCCTTGTTGGAACGTTTCCCGACCCTCGTGCACCATGCGCAGCCCGATGGCACGGAAAAGCTGGCGGCCGGCTGGCTGATCGATCAATGTGGCTGGAAGGGGAAAAACCTGGGGCCCGCGGGAGTGTATCCCAAGCAGGCACTGGTTCTGGTGAATAATGGCGGCGCTCGTGGCGCGGACATTACCCGGCTGGCGGCAGCGATACAGGATGATGTAGAGGCGAAATATGGCGTGCGCCTGTCGCCCGAGCCTGTGTTTGTCTAAATAGTCAATCTGCGCTTGAAAAAATGCTCAGGGCAAGGCGCATTGCCGAAGACAGTACGAATAGTACGGCGAGGCAGTGCAACGCAGCCATGGACGTTTTTTCTGCGTGGATTAACCGAAGTGGCAGACGTAGTCGACGGTCTCCAGCGTCTCGATATCAAAATAGCTACTGCCCGGGATACTGAATTGCGTGCCCGCGGCATAGCTGTGCCACTCTGTCGCATCGGCCAGGCGTACCTTGCACAGGCCGCTGACGATTTCCATGATTTCCGGCGCGCCCGTGTTGAAGCGCAACGAGGACGCGAAAATCACGCCCACGCTTTTCTTCGTGCCATCGGCCAGGATGACGTTGTGCGAGATGCATTTGCCGTCAAAGTAGATATTCGACTTCTTGACGACGCTGACATTGTCCAGTTGTTTGCTCATGCTTCACTTTCCTTGCTGTTAAAAATCAGTCCTGGACGTCAGCGGCGCTCAGCACGCTGTTGCGTCCGCCACGCTTGGCCGCGTACAGGGCCTGGTCGGCGCGGTTGATCAATTGCTCGACCGTCGAGTCCGGCGAAGGCACGATGGTGGCCACGCCGATCGAGATGGTGACGATGCCCGTGCCGGCCGCCGGGTTCTCTATCTGCAAGCCTTCCAGATGGCGCCGGCACGCTTCGGCGATCAACAACGCGCCGGCCGCTTCCGTTTCCGGCAGGATCAGGGCGAATTCTTCGCCGCCGTAGCGGGCGGCCAGGTCCGCCGGGCGTTTCAAATGTTCCGTCAGCACGGCGGCGACTTTTTTCAGGCACAGGTCGCCCGCCAGGTGGCCAAAGTGATCGTTATAGCTTTTGAAATGGTCGATATCGCAGAACAGCAAGCTCAACGGCGTCTTGTCGCGCTGGCCACGCTGCCATTCGAATTGCAGGGTTTCATCGAAGCGGCGGCGGTTGGCGATGCCCGTCAAGCCATCGAGAGCGGCTAGTTTCTGTAATTCAATATTCGCGTCGGCCAGGTTCTTCTGACTTTCTCGCAGGAAACGAAAAGCCTGGTCGCGTTGCAAGCGGCTGATGTGGGCGTTGGAATGGTAGCGTATGCGCGCCAGCAACTCCAGGCGGTCCGGCAGTTTCACCACATAATCGTTGGCGCCGACGGCAAAGCTGTGCGCCTTCAGTTTCGGGTCATCCTTGGCCGACATCACGATCACCGGCACATGCGCCAGCGCCGCGTTTTCGCGGTACAGCTGGATCAGGGCGAAGCCGTCGATGCCCGGCATCACCAGGTCTTGCAGGATGACGGTCGGTTGCAAGCGCAGCGCCGTGTCCAGCGCCTGCGTGGCGTCGGTCACGTAATGAAATTCGATATCCTGTTGCTCGCTGAGCATGCGTCGGACTGCCTCGGCAATGATCAACTGGTCGTCCACCAGCAGCACGCTGACCTTGAATTCGGTCAATGCGGGCTCAGGCTGGGTGAAACTGGAGGAGAATTCTGGCATTGCATTCTTTTCAGATGTTAGGGGAGGGCTCCCACCCATTGTTGAGTTTGGCGCCCAGGCGGCTGCGCAGGCTGGCGCCTATTCTATCCAGGGGCAGGATGAGCTGCGCCGCATCGAGTTCGGCCGCCGCGCGCGGCATGCCGTACACGGCACTGCTGGCCTGGTCTTGCGCGATGGTCGTCTTGCCGGCGCGGCGCATGGCCAGCAAGCCATCGCCGCCGTCGCGCCCCATGCCTGTGAGCAATACGCCGATGGCCTCGCCGCGCCAGTGCTGCGCCACGCAGTTGAAGAAGACATCGACGGACGGGCGGTAAACATACTCGCGTGGTGCTGCATCGTAACCCAAACGATAATTTTGATCTAGCAGCAGGTGATCATTGGTCTTGGCGATCAGTACCGTGCCGGACACCAGTTCGTCGCCTTCGGCGATCACGCGCACGGGCATGCTGAGCTGGTCATCGAGCCATTTGGCGAAGTGCGAGGCGAAGGTTTCATCGATATGCTGCACCACCACGATGGCGCAGCCGGGCGGCGCCGTCCAGCCGGACAGTACCTTGGCCACGGCCGAAGGGCCGCCCGTCGAGGCGCCGATGGCCACCAGGGTCGATACCTGGCCGTCGCCCCGTTCGCCGCCATTGCCATTCGTCTGGCGCGGCGGCGGCGTTTCGGCGCTGTGGCGTATCAGCTTGCCGATGGTCTTGATCTTGGCCAGCAGTTCGCTGTCGCCGCCCACCTGCCCCTGCAGCACGGGGGTGGCCGTGACGTCGAGCGCGCCGGCGCCCAGCGCGCGGAAGACCTGGTTGACATTGTCTTGCGGGCGGCCAGTGACCACCAGGATGGCGCACGGGCTTTGTTCCATGATCAGACGCGTCGCCTCGACGCCATCCATTTCCGGCATGTTCAGGTCCATCAGGATCAGGTCGGGGCGGTTGCCCTCGCACATGCGCACGGCTTCGAGCCCCGTGCGGGCAATCCACAGCACCTGGTGTTCCTGCGTGCTGGCCACTACGCGGCGCAGGGCTTCGGCGGCCATGGGGACATCATTGGCAATGGCAATTTTCATGAAGTACAACTCATAAGCGGGCATCTCCTATCAGGTCGGCCACCGCGTCGAGCAAGGTCTCGTCGTGGAAGCTGCCTTTGGTCAGGTAATAGTCGGCGCCGGCGGACAGGCCGCGCGCGCGGTCTTCCGGACGGTCCTTGTACGAGACGATCATCACCGGCAGCTTGTGCAGGTGCAGGTCCTTCTTGATCAGCGACACCAGTTCGATGCCATCCATGCGCGGCATGTCGACGTCGGTGATCACCAGGTCGTATTCGCCGCTGCGCACGACGTTCCAGCCGTCGATGCCGTCGATGGCCACGTCGACTTCGAAGCCGCGCGCCAGCAGCAGCTTGCGCTCCATCTCGCGCACCGTCAGCGAATCGTCGACGACGAGGATGCGCTTGGCGCGGCGCTGCTGCGTGTGGCCGGCCTGCGCCAACTGGTGCAGGCCGCCCTCGTGCAGCAGCTTGTCGATCGACAGCAGCAAATCGGGCACGTCGAGGATCAGTACGGGCTCGCCGTCGTCGAGCAGGGCTGCGGCGGAAATGTCGCGCATCTTGCCGAAAATCGGGTCGATGGCCTGCACGGCCAGGCTTTGCTCGCCGCGGATGGCGTCGACCACCAGCGCATAGCTTTGCTTGCCGCGCCCGATCACCACTACCGGCAAGTCGTCGGCCTGGTTGGCCGCTTCGCCCAGTTCCAGCACCTGCGCCGCCGACACCAGGCCCAGATGCTCGCCCTTGAGTTCAAAGAACTGCTTGTTTTCCAGGGTATGGATGGCCGCTTGCGGCACGCGCACCACGCTTTCCACCTTGACGATGGGGATGGCATAGGCTTCGCCATGCACGTCGACCACCAGCGCGCGCACGATCGATTGCGTCAGCGGCAGGGTGATCAAGGCGCGGAAACCCCGGCCCGGTTCCGATTCCAGGCGCACCGTGCCGTTTTGCTGGCGTATCGTCTCGTGCACGATGTCGAGGCCCACGCCGCGTCCGGACAACTGGTTCGCCGTCGCCTTCAGGCTGAAGGCGGGCAGGAATAAAAATTCCAGCAGCTCGCCCGGCGACAGCGCGGCGGCCATGGCGGGGCTGGCCATCTTGCGCTCGATCACGGACTGGCGGATTTTTTCCAGGTCGACGCCGCGCCCGTCGTCGCTGATCTCGATGCTCAGCATGCCGGCGCGGTGGCGCGCTTCCATGCGTATCGTGCCCAGCGCCTCCTTGCCAGCGTCGATGCGCTCGTACGGGCCTTCCATGCCATGGTCGATGGCATTGCGCAGCATGTGGTTCAGCGGGCTTTCGATCTTCGCCAGGATGTCGCGGTCGACCAGGGTGTCTTCGCCTTCGATTTCCAGCTGCACTTCCTTGCCCAGGCTGCGCGCCAGGTCGCGCACCATGCGGGGAAACGCGTGGATGCCGTCGCGGAAAGGGCGCATGCGCAGGGCCAGCACTTCGTCGACCATGCCTTGTGAAACGGCCAGCAAGCGCCGTTCATAGGTTTCGATGTCGGCGATGTGTTCGAGCATGAACTGCTTCAGGGGCTGCGTCTTTTGCAGCGCCAGCAGCGACTTTTCCATCAGGCCCGCGTCGCCCGAGCGGGCAATGGCTTCGTGCAGGTGCTCGACGGCGGAAAACAGGCTGCTCTGGTTGCGCTTGAAGCGCTGCAGCGCGCCGATGAACGGGTGCATCTGGTGCGCATTGATGCGCGATTCGCTGGCCAGCGACAGCAGTTTGTCGAAGTTTTGCGCCGCTGCCTTGGCAGTGCCAGCACCCGCGCGCGGCGCCGGGGCGGCCGTTTCCGGTTCATCTCCCGCCAGGCCGCTGGCCATGGGAGCCTGCGCTTCAGCCACCGGCGGCGGCAAGGGCGCCGCGGCCGAGGGCAGGGCCGGCAATTCGGGCAGGTCGGCGATGCCGGCGATGGCGTTCAGGGTCTGGTCGATCTGCGTCGCATTCGCGGCCAGCCACGCTTCGGCGCCCGCGTCGTCCAGCCGAGACAGCTGGACGATCAGGTCGACGCCCGACAGCAGCACGTCGACCCGTTCCGGCGTGAGTTTCAAGCGGCCATGCTGGGCGGCAACAAAACTGTCTTCCATGCCGTGCGCCAGTTGCACCACCACTTGCAGGCCGACGATGGCGGCGGCACCCTTGATCGAGTGCGCCGCGCGCATCATCGCCTCGACGGCTGCCGCATCGCCCGCATGGCGCTCCATGGCCAGCAAGCCATCGGTGAGAATCTGGGTCTGGCTGTCCGCCTCCATGCGGAACAGGTCCAGCATGGAAAAGGCACTCAGGTCGCCGTGCTGGTCCTGGCTCATCGTAATAGTCTCGCAAGTTGAAAGCCGATCAGCGCCGTATCGAGGCAGCCGATGCGCAGGTCGCCCTCGGTGATGACGCCGGACAAATAGCGCGACAGGCCCTTGTTGATGGTGGCCGCCGGCGCCTGCACGGCGCCTGACGCATAGCGCACGATGCCGTGCAGGTCGGCCACGGGCAGCGCGTAGGCCTGTTCCTCCCAGCGCATCAGCAGCAGGCGCGCGAACGTGTGGCGGCCCTTGGCCGGTGGCGCGCCCTGTTCGTCGATGCCCAGCAAGTGTGCCAGCGACATGCATGGATACAGCTTGCCGCCGATATTGACGATGCCCGCCAGGCCGCGCCCGCCACGGTGCGGCAGCACGTGCGGCTTGGCCTGTGGCGCCACGGCGTCGAATACGCGCGTGGGCAGTGCCAGCCATTCGCGGCCGATGCGAAACACCAGCGCCGAGCTGTCGCGCACTTCGCCGCCCGCATCGATCTGGCGGAAGTGGCTGGCCCAGTCGCGCTGGTAGTGCTCATCCACGGGACGTTGCAGGTTGCGCTGGGCGGCGCCCGCATACACGTCGCAGTTACGGCAATGCACGTTGGCCGGCAGCTTGGGGCAGCTCTGGTCGCCGACCACGCCGATATGGTTCCAGCAGTCGTCGATGGCGGCGGGGGACTCGGTGGCGATGAGATTTGTCATGCTTGCCCCTTAGTTGGATGCCTGGCGGCGCTGGTAGATGCGCGCCGCGCGCGCCTTCAGGGTGGCGGCGGCCGTGTGGTTGCCATTGCGTTCGGCCAGCAGGGACAGGTGGCACAGCGCCTCGTAGTGGTCGGGCTGCAGGTAGATGCAGCGGCGCCAGTAATCGTCGGCCAGGTCCATCTTGCCGGCCAGTTCATTGATGATGCCCAACATGAAATACGCTTCCGCCGCCTCGGGCACTCGCGCCAGATGGGCGTGGCATTTTTCGCCGGCCTCGCGCAATTGGCCACGGTCAGCCAGCAGGCGCGCCTCGGCCAGCAAATCGGCTTGCGCTGCTTGCGTGGCCGGCGCCGGCACGGACACGGGGCGCGTGCGCGGCGCAGCTTGTGCGACGGGAGCGGCAGTGCGCCTTGGGGCGGGCGGCACGCTGCGCAAGGTGCGCATGGCCGGCAGCGGCGCCACCTGCATGGGGCTGGCCGGCGCCGCCGTTTCCTTCTTCAGGGCGAAGGCCTGGCGAAACTGCAGCGTCGCAAAGCCGTTCTGGCAGAACGATGGCACTTCCGCATAGCCGGCCAGCAGCATGCCGTCGTCGGCCAGCAGGGCGGACAGGTTGTGGATGGCCGCGCGCGTGGTCGGCTTGTCAAAATAGATCAGCAGGTTGCGGCAGAAGATGACGTCGTAGTGGCGGCTGTAGGTGGCGGTGTCGAACTGCAGCAGATTGCCCTGCCTGAAGGTCACCTGTTCGCGCAAGGAGTCGATGATGCGGTAGGCGTCGTCGGCCACGTGCGTGAAATAGCGTTCTCGGAAGGCGACGTCCTGCGCGCGGAAGGCGTTGCGGCCATACACGCCGGCTTGCGCGCGCTCGATGCAGCCGGGACTGAGGTCATACGCATCGATGCTGAACGCCTGTTTCGGCACGCCGCCGTCGCGCAGCGCCATGGCCATCGAATACGGTTCCTCGCCGCCTGCGCAGGGAATCGACAGGATGCGCGTGGCGCGTCCCCGCGCCCAGCGTTCCTGTACCAGTTCGACGGTGGCGTAGAACGCCTGCGGGTCGCGGAACAGCCATGATTCCGGCACCACCACCAGCTCGATCAATTGCGTCATTTCGGCCGGCGTGAGCGCCTGCAGGTAGGCCTCGCTATCGCTGAAGCCCGTCTGCTCCATGCGCTGGCCGACGGCCCGCTCGGCCACGGACTTGGAAACGGACAGGCCGGTCGCGCGGCGCAGCAGGGCTTGTGCCGTCATGCTGCACTCGCGTCTTGGAACAGCAGCGCGCGCACGTCCGGCGGCAGCAGCTGTTCGAGTTCGACCAGCTGCACGATGCCGTCGGCGTCGCTGGCCACCTGGCCCAGGAAGGGGGCCGTAGCCACGCCGCTATCTTCGAGCTTTTCCGCAGCGATGTCGGCGATGCCGCGCACCTGCGTGGCCAGCAAGCCCAGCGCATGCGTGGTCCCGCCGGGCGCGCGGTAGTCGACGATGACGATGCGCGTGTCGAATTGCGCGGCGGCGGCAGGCAGTCCGGCCAGGCGCGACAGGTCGATCACGGGCACGGGCGTGCCGTGCAAGTCCATCAGGCCGGCCACGTAGTCTGGCGTGAGCGGCAACTGTTTCAGCTCCAGCAACGGCAAGACGCGCACGATGCCGGCCAGGGGCAGGCCATAGCGGTCGCGTCCGATGTGAAAGAGCAGTACTTTCATGGGATCAGATGGTGACGGCGAAGGACGACACGCTCGACTGCAGGTCGCCTGCCGCATATTGCAGCTGGTGCACCGCCTCGCTGGTGGCTTTCAGCGATTCCACCGTTTGCTGCGTGGCGTCGTTGAGCTGCATCATGGTGTCGGAAATTTGCGACGCGCCGATCGCCTGCGACTGCATGCCTTGCAGCACGGCATCGAATTGCGGCGTGAGTTTCTGCACCTGGTCCATCACGGACGACAGTTGTTCCGCCACTTGCCGCACTTCGCCCACGCTGCGGCGAATTTCTTCCGAGAATTTATCCATGCCCATCACACTGGCGGACACGGCCGACTGCATTTCCTTGAGCATTTGCTCGATATCCCAGGTGGAGACGGAAGTCTGGTCGGCCAGGCGGCGGATTTCCGTCGCCACGACAGAAAAGCCGCGGCCCGCCTCGCCCGCTTTTTCCGCCTCGATGGCGGCGTTCAGCGAGAGGATGTTGGTCTGGTCGGCCACCTTGGTGATGGTGATCAGTACGCTATTGATATTGCTGGCTTTTTCCGACAGGGCCGCCAGCTTGGCGTTGATGGAATCGGTGGCCGAGACCATGTGCTGCATGGTCGAATCCATGCGCTTGAGGTTGTTTTGCGCTTCGGCCGTGGCATTCGTCGTGTAGTCGGCCACGGCGGTGGCGTCTTCCATGGTTTTGAGCAACTGGCTCGTGTTGGCCGAGATTTCCTTTGTGGTGCTGAGAATTTCCACGCTCGTTTGCGCTTGCTCAATGCCCGTGGCTTCCTGCTGGCGTGCCGAGGCGGCGATTTCCGTGGCGGACGTCGTCACCTGGATGCCGGCCTTTTGCACATTGTTGAGCAGGCTGCGCAGATTTTCGAACATCTTCGCCAGGCCATTGCCCAGCTGGCCGATGGCGTCGCTGCCCGTGATGCTGACCTTGCCCGTCAGGTCGCCCGAGGCTGCCTTCGACACCACTTCCAGCAGCGAATCGACCTTGGCCCGCAAGCTGTTGGTGGCAGCCAGTTCATTGGCCTGATTGTCCTGGATGGTTTGCGCCATGCGGTTGAATTCTTCCGTCACCTTGCCCAGCTCGTCGCGCGAGAGGATGGCGGCGCGCGCGCTTTGCTCGCCGCCGGCGATGCGCCCGACGGCGTCCGTCAGGCTGTTCAGCGGACCGAGGATGGAACGGCCGAGCAGGTAGGAAATACCCAGCGCCAGTACCACGCACAGCAGGCCGCCCAGTGCCAGGGTCAGCAGCATGGTTTCCTGCAATTTCGCCGTCGTGGCCGTGCGTTCGGCCAGCAAGCGGGTTTCTTCGGCGGCGACTTCGTCGAGCAGCTTGTTCGCTTGCGCGACGGCCGGGTAGCCGGTCGGCGGCATGGTGCGCGCCACCGATTCCGTGGCGCCCGGCGCGTTGCCCAGCGCGCGGCGCTTCTCGATCAGGGGATTGATCCACTCCTTGACCCAGGTGGTGGTCAGCGCATCGATCTTGCGGAAGCGCTCCGACTGCAGCTTGTTGTCGACCGTCATGCTGATGGCTTTTTGCGTGTGCTGCGTCAGCACCGCCATCTCGTCCGTTTCCGGGTTCAGCGAAGCTTCGTTGCCGGTGAGAATGAAACCGCGCGCTTCCACCTGGATTTGCAGGATGGAATTGTGAATCTTGTCGATCTCGACCAGCACTTCCATCGTGTGGCGGTCCCAGGCATTGGCTTCTGACAGGCGCGAAAAGCTGTTGTAGGCGACGGCCAGCAAGATCAGGATGATGGCCACGATGGAGCCGAAGCCCAGGTACAGTTTATTCTTGATACTCAGGTCTTTGAACATGGGAGGGCTCCGGAAGCGGGAAGGTCAGCACAATTGCACTGTAGCATTTTGCCACGCAGACAGCAAAATGGGGGGCGTGCAGGGGCGTAAATCGCGGCAGAGTGCGCTGTAAACGGAAAAAGCCGCCCGTGGGCGGCTTCGGTGGATGCGGGAGATAGTGCCTCCCGGCAACTAATTACTTCTGGCCGCGCTTTTCGCGGGCGATGGCGGCGATGCGCATGCGCAAGGCGTTCAGCTTGATGAAGCCGCCGGCGTCGGCCTGGTTGTAGGCGCCGCCGTCTTCGTCGAAGGTGGCGATGTTCATGTCGAACAGCGAATCCGTCTTCGAATCGCGCGAAACGACGATGACATTGCCCTTGTACAGCTTGATGCGTACCCAGCCGTTCACGGTTTCCTGCGTGTGGTCGATCAGGGTTTGCAGGGCAACGCGCTCAGGCGCCCACCAGTAGCCGTTGTAGATCATCGACGCGTAGCGCGGCATCAGGTCATCTTTCAGGTGGGCCACTTCGCGGTCCAGGGTGATCGATTCGATGGCGCGGTGGGCTTTCAGCATGATGGTGCCGCCCGGGGTTTCATAGCAGCCGCGCGATTTCATGCCGACATAGCGGTTTTCCACCAGGTCCAGGCGTCCCACGCCATGCTTGCCGCCAACTTTGTTCAGTTCGGCCAGCACGGTGGCAGGCGACATGCGCACGCCGTTGATGGCGACGATATCGCCTTTTTCGTATTCGATGTCCAGGTATTCCGCTTCGTCCGGGGCGTTTTCCGGGCTGACGGTCCAGCGCCACATCGTTTCTTCTGCTTCGGCGCTCGGGTTTTCCAGGTGGCGGCCTTCAAAGCTGATGTGCAGCAAGTTGGCATCCATCGAGTACGGCGCACCGCCGTTTTTGTGCTTCATGTCGATTTCGATGCCGGCGTCTTCCGCGTACTTCAGCAGTTTTTCGCGCGACAGCAGATCCCATTCGCGCCATGGCGCGATGATTTTTACGCCTGGCTTGAGGGCATAGGCGCCCAGTTCGAAACGCACCTGGTCGTTGCCCTTGCCGGTCGCGCCGTGCGAGATGGCGTCGGCGCCCGTGGCGTTGGCGATTTCGATCAGGCGCTTGGCGATCAAAGGACGGGCGATCGAGGTGCCCAGCAGGTACTCGCCTTCATACACGGTGTTGGCGCGGAACATCGGGAAGACGAAATCGCGCACGAATTCTTCGCGTACGTCTTCGATATGGATGTTTTCCGGCTTGATGCCGAATTTGATGGCCTTGGCGCGCGCCGGTTCCAGTTCTTCGCCCTGGCCCAGGTCGGCCGTGAAGGTGACGATTTCGCACTGGTAGTTATCTTGCAGCCATTTCAGGATGACGGAGGTGTCGAGTCCGCCGGAATAGGCCAGGACTACTTTTTTAATGTCGCTCATATTGCTTCCAGTTGTCGTTGTCGATGTATGTGTTGCGATGCTGCCAGGTGTTATGCAGTGCCTGGCGAATTAGTTGATTTTACCGAGTAACAGGTATTCGATCAGCGCTTTTTGCACGTGCAAACGGTTTTCCGCTTCGTCCCACACCACCGATTGGGGGCCGTCGATCACTTCGGCGGCTACTTCCTCGCCGCGGTGGGCGGGCAGGCAGTGCATGAACAGCGCGTCGGGCGCGGCGCGGGACATCTTCGCGCCATCGACGATCCAGCCGTCGAAGGCGGCGATGCGGGCCGCGTTTTCCGCTTCGTAGCCCATGCTGGTCCACACGTCCGTGTTGACCAGGTGCGCGCCTTCGCATGCGTCCGACGGGTTGGCGAAGAAGGTGTAGCGCTCGGTCTTGACTTGCGCCAGGTCGATGTCGTAGCCCTTTGGCGTCGACACGTTGACGTGGAAGCCGAACACTTCGGCCGCTTGCAGCCACGAGTACAGCATGTTGTTGGCGTCGCCGATCCAGGCGACGACCTTGCCGGCGATCGAGCCGCGGTGTTCGATATAGGTGAAGATGTCGGCAAAGACCTGGCACGGGTGGTGTTCATTGGTCAGGCCATTGATCACCGGCACGCGCGAATTGGCGGCGAAACGCTCGATGATTTCCTGGCCGAAGGTGCGCACCATGATGATGTCGCACATGCGCGACATGACCTGGCCCGCGTCTTCCACCGGCTCGCCGCGGCCCAGCTGGGAATCGCGCGTGTTCAGGTAGATGGCGGCGCCGCCCAGCTGATGCATGCCGGCTTCGAACGACAATCGCGTGCGGGTCGAGTTCTTTTCAAAGACCATCACCAGGGTGCGGTCGATCAGCGGATGGTAGATTTCATAGTTCTTGAACTTGCGCTTGATCAGATGGGCGCGTTCGATCACATATTCGTACTCTTCCAACGTGAAATCGGAGAACTGGAGGTAGTGCTTGATCGGTTTTTTTGTCGACATAATGACCACTTGAAGATGCGCAGGCCGCCGGCGGCGTGCCTTTCCCGCCGGGTTGCATCAGCGTACAACATCTCGTCTGATGACTGCCTCGCCCGGCGCGCTGCTGTGTTGATCGGTGCCAGCGCGACGCCTGTCGCGCGGGTCGATGCAGTTTGCCAAGTTGAAAATAATGCAATGGCAAGTACTTCAGCCGTTCAATTATAAGGGTTTTGCTTTTAGATTGGAAAGACTGGCCGGGCGCGTACTTGTATAGGCAAGCCTGCGCCCGGGCAAACGGTGGTGGTTAATAGATGCTGGCGGGCGCAGCGCCGTCCAGCTGGGGCGCTTCCAGCGGCAAGTCCAGGGTGAAGCGCGTGCCGGCGGGGCTGCTGGCCACCTGGATGGTGCCGCCCAGCAGGGCCGTGACGATGTTGTAGCTGATCGACAAACCCAGGCCGCTGCCACCCTGGCCCAGCTTGGTGGTAAAGAAGGGGTCGAAGATGCGCGACAAATGTTGTTCCGCGATGCCGCCGCCATTGTCCTCGAAGACGATCTGCACGCGCGCCGCTTCCATCGTGGCGGACAGGCGCATGCAACCGGTGCCGGCGGCGCCATCGTTGGGCGCGGGAGCGAAGGCATGCAGCAGGGCATTGTTGATCAGATTGGTGATCACCTGGCCGAACGGACCCGGATAGCTGTCCATGGCGATGCCGAAGGCTATCTCCACTTCGATGCGGTGGCCCGAACTGCGGATGCGGTTCATGACGGTGGCGATGATTTCATTGCTTACTTGTTGCAAGTCAAACCGGCGCCGCTGCTCGGTGGTGCGGTCGACGGCCACCTGCTTGAAGCTGTTGACCAGGTCGGCCGCGCTGCGCAGGCCCCGCATCACCAGCGCCGACGCCTTGCCCGCATCGTCGATGAAGGCGGCCAGGTCCGAGCGGCGCAGGCCGGGGCCGTTCATCAGGCGTTCCACGTCTTCCGTTTTTTGTTGCATGGTGCTGGCGATCAGCAGACTGTTACCGATCGGGGTATTCAGCTCATGCGCCACGCCGGCCATCAAGGAACCGAGGGCGGCCAGTTTTTCCTGCGATACCAGTTGCGCCTGGGCATCTTGCAATTGCCGGTAGGCGCTGGCATTGTCGAGCGCGATGGCGCCATACGCGCACAGGGTGCGAAAGATCAGCCGCTCGCGTTCGCCATACGCGTTGGCATGGCAGGCTTGCACCGTCATCACGCCCAGCACGCGCTCGCCCACCATCAGCGGCACGTACAGCACGCTCTGGTTATGCAGGGTGCCGGGCACCGTGTAGGCGTGGCGGCGCGGCGGTACCTGGTCGATATACACTTCGCGCCGGCCCAGCAGGCAGCGCACGGAGTAGGCGCGTGGATTGTTCAGTGGAATGGCGTTGTCGGACAGGGGCCGGCCCGCTTCCATGCCATGCGCGCGGCGCAGCGCCGTGCCTGCCGCGTCGAGCATGTAGACGGCGAAAGTGTTGACGGGCAGCAAGGCATGCACATGGCGGTCGAGCACCTGGAATACGGCGCTGGCGTCGAGGTGGGTGGTGATTTCCTGGCCGATGGCCGACAGCCGTTCCAGGGTGTCGCTGGTCTGCTGCAGCACTTCGGCGCGGCGCGCTTCGGAGGCGGCCAGTTCGCGGTGGTGATAGCCTTCCGAGCGTGCATGTTCCGTCTGGTGGTAGACCTGCATGGCGGTGGCGCGGTTGCTCGCCTGCTGGGTGTGGCTTTTTTCACGCGCCATGCCCGCATCGAGGGCGATATCGTAGGCGCGCGCATAGTCGCCCGCGTGCGCGTATTCGCGCGCCAGCGCGTCGAGCAGTTCGCCCGGCGGCGAATAGCCTTCGATGGAGGCGGCCACCTGCAGCGCCTGGTGCAGGAAATGCAGGGCGGGATTACGTTCCAGCATGTCTGCGGGCGGCGGCAACTCATGGCGCGCATGCAGCATGGACAAGACGCGCAGCGCCGCCACCTGGTGCATGGCGTCGCCTTGCGCGGTGGCCAGCTGGCAAGCCCGCTCGGCCGCTTGCAGCGCCTCGTCCGGGCGGTCCAGGTAGGACAGTGCGTGGGCGCTGCCGCGCTGGGCCATGCTGCGGAAATCGGCCTGGCCCAACGCTTCGGCCCGCTGCGCCAGCCGGCTGAAGGCGTCGAGCGCCGTGTCGTAATCGCCCTTGTCCAGGCTCAGTTCGCCCAGGTGGAACAGGGCGTTGGCATAGGTGCGCGCACCTGCCACGGGCGCCAGGATGAGCAGCGCCTGGCGCAGCAAGTCTTCGGCAGCGGCCAGGCGCCCCAGCTTGCGCATGGTTTCGGCCGTATGCGTCTGGCAGGCGCCGATGCTGCGCGGCCAGCCCGTGGGGCGCGCCAGGTCCAGCGCGCACTGCATCCATTCGAGGGCCGATTCGTTGTCGTTGAGACTGGAAAAACAATCGCCGATATTGATGGCGGCCGTGATGGCGCCGCGCAGCTGGCCGCTTTCCAGCGCCGCCTCGTAGCTTTGCATGTAGTGGCCGGCAGCCGTGCCCAGGTCGCGCGAGGTGTGCGCCAGCAAGCCGCGGAAGTCATGCACCCAGGCAGCCAGCGGCGCGGGCAGCTTGCCGCTGGCGCCGTCGGCCTGGAAGGCGCCGCCCCAGCGGGCTTGGGCGGCCGGTGCATCGCGCAACACGGCCCAGCGCGCCGTGGCCGCGTCGGCCAGGCTGGCGCGCATCGCATCGCCGGCGCTGCGCGCTTGTTCGGCAGCGGCCAGCAATTCGGCATCGCAGCGGGCATGGTCGCCCCGGTCGACGGCAATCGAGGACAGCAGCCAGTGGGCGTCGGCGCAAGCGGCGCCGTCGCCGTGGGCGCACAGGATGGCGTGCGCCGCCATGGCCAGGTTTTCGGCCACATCGAGCGCACCTTGCAGCCATGCCACTTCCGCCTGTACCAGTTGCAGGCGCGCCTGCGCGATGGCCAGGGCGTGGTCCGGCAGTTGGGCCTGGGGCAGCAAGGCCGCCGCTTCGGCCGCATGGTGCAGCGCCTGTGCGCAGTTGCGCTGGCGCAAATGCCAGGCCAGCAGCATCAGCAAGGGCAAGCGCTCCAGGGCGCGCAATGGCCGCAGTGTGTCTTCCCACTGTGCAATGTCATGTTCGAGTGCGAACATTTCCATCCGAAATCTCCTGCAAGGCGATGGTGTTGGCCCGCGGCCAGTGACACCTTATTGGATCGCATTGTAAGCTGCATTCGGATGCAGTTGTTTGGCCGACTCGACAGTATTTTTTGCGCGCGCCCTTTCAGGCTGCGCAAAGCGGGTGGGGCGTGCACCAGCCCCTGCCGGCCGATGCACGCCCCGTGGACAGGCTGGCGATGGCTTGCCGGCCAGTTGCCGCGCTGCTTGCCGTGCTACCTGCTTAGCGGCCGGCGAAGTGCACGGTGCTGGCCGTTTCGCCAGCCTTGGCGATGGCGCCCGGAATATTGTTCAGTCCGGTAATGGCGATGACGTCGCCATCGTTGCGAAATTCCATGCGGGTGCCGCCGGCCGTTTCAAAGACGCCCGGCGCGCGGCCGAACAGTTCTATTTCGGGCTGGCCCTTGATTTGCGTGAAGTAGCGGTTGACTTGCTGGCGCAGCAGCAAGGTATCGCCCGTGTCTAGCTGGTAGCGATTGCCGTACTGGCTGAATTCCTGCGGGGCCAGTTTGTAGACCTTGCCGGAGACCTGGACCTTGTCCTGGTCGCCGATTTCCAGCGCGCTGGCGCTGAGGCAAGACAGGCCGAGGACGAGGGCGGCGCTGCCAAGGGCGAGGGTACGCGAGAACGATGCTTTCATGATTTCACCTTGTGATCAAAATGCTGGTTGGAGTTAGACCAATGTTGTCTCCAGCAGGTTCGCTGGCGGGGACAATGCCAAGGTAGCAAGGGGACCTGCGCGATGCCAGCGCAAAGCGATGAAACGCCGGAATCCGGCGCTGAAACGCGAATTCGGGCGATGGATGGTTTTGGAATGAATGCGCGAAAGCAGGCTGAACAACAGAATTTAATTCTGTTTAATTCGTGGTGGTAATGTTTTTGTCGGTTTGGCGCCCGCGCCGATGGCGGGCGCCAGGCGCGTTCAATACAGCGTTTGCGCCGATTCGTGCAGCAGCTGGCCGTACAGGGTATGGCGCATCTTGGCGATCTTGCCTTCAGACAAGGCTTGCAGGATGGCGCACTGCGGCTCGATCAGGTGGCGGCAGTTATAGAACTTGCAGCCGCCAAGATACGGCTGGAATTCGCGGAAGGCCCGCTCCAGCATGCCTTCGGACAAGTGGTACAGGCCGAATTCCTGGAAGCCCGGCGAATCGATGATGGAGCTGTTCGCGCCCAGTTCGTCGAGCTTGTACAGGCGCGTAAAGGTCGTCGTGTGCTTGCCCGTGTCGAGCGCTGCCGAGATTTCGCGCACGGCGATGTCGGCGTCCGGCACCAGCAGGTTGATCAAGGACGACTTGCCCATGCCCGACTGGCCGATGAGGATGGATGATTGGCCCGCCAGCAGCGGCGCCAGGGTGGCCACGGCGTGCTCGGGTTCGGCGCGGGCCGACACTTCATCGACGGGATAGCCCATCGATGAATACGGCAGCAGGCGTTCGCGGGCGCGTTCCAGTGAAGCGGTCACGTCCGTTTTGTTGAGGATGATGCGCGCCTCGATGCCGGCCGCGTCGGCCGCCACCAGCGAGCGCGAGATCAGGTCGTCGGCAAAGCCCGGTTCCGTCGCCACGACGATGAACAGCTGCGTCAGGTTGGCGGCCAGCAATTTCGACTTGTACTGGTCCGAGCGGTACAGCAGGGTCTTGCGTTCCTCGATGCGGTCGATGACGGCCTGGTCGTTGGACGTGCGCGTCAGGTGCACGATGTCGCCCACGGCCACATTGGTTTTCTTGCCGCGCGTCACGCATTGCAGCTTGGCGCCGTCCACGTCGGCCAGGTAGTGGCGGCCGTGGGCGGCGATGATGACGCCTGTCAACTTGCCTTCGCTCATGGGGCCACCTGGCTGCTCTGGTAGATGAGGTCTGCCTTGGCGGCGCAGATGAAGTCGTTTTCGGACAGGCCGCCGGCGCCCTGGTTGACCGAGTGCGTGTCGTAGCGCACGGCGCAGGTTTTGTAAGTAATGATGAGCTCCGGATGGTGATCTTGTGTATGGGTCATATAGGCCAGGGCGTTCACGAACGCCAGGGTCTGGTAGTAATTCTTGAAGCCGAAGTCGCGGCACAGCTTGCCGTTTTGCAAGCTCCACTGCGGCAGCAGGGCGTGCAGGGTGGCGATATCCGTGTCGCCCAGCGCCTGCTGGCGCGGCGTGCAGGACAGTTGGACCAGTTCTTGCGAAGTCGATGGCGTATTCATGTGGCAGCCCCTTTCAGGTGGCGGATGCGCACGCTGGCCGGTGGGTGGCTATCGTAAAAGGCCGAGTGCAGCGGGTCGGGCGTCAGGGTCGACGCATTGTCTTCATACATTTTGACGAGCGCCGAGACCAGGTCGTCCGCCTGCGTGTGCGTGGCGGCAAAGGCGTCGGCTTCGAATTCGTGCTTGCGCGAGCTGAGCGAGGTCAACGGGCCCAGCAGGAAAGTGAAGACGGGCAAGGCCAGCATGAACAGCAGCAGGGCCAGCGCATCCGTCGGCTGGCCAGTGAGCGCCAGGGCAACAGGGTCGACGCCCAGGCCCGCGTAAAACCATGGCTGCGACTTCAGGAAGCCCAGCAGCGCGAGGAAACCCAGCGAGATGACGAACATTATGGCGATGCGCTTGACGATATGCTTGAGCTTGAAGTGGCCCAGTTCATGCGCCAGCACGGCTTCGATTTCCTGCGGCGCCAGGCGCGACAGCAGGGTGTCGAAGAAAACGATGCGCTTGTTGGCGCCAAAGCCCGAGAAATACGCATTGCCGTGGGCGCTGCGCTTCGAGCCATCCATGACGAACAAGCCTTTCGAGGCGAATCCGACGCGCTGCATCAAGCCTTCGATGCGGCTTTTCAGCGCTTCGTCGGCCAGCGGCGTGAATTTGTTGAACAGGGGGGCGATGACGGTGGGAAACAGCACCATCATCAGCAACTGGAAGCCGCTCCAGACGAACCAGGCGTACAGCCACCACAAGTCGCCCGACTTGGCCATCAGGGTCAGCACGACCCAGATCAGCGGCAGGCCGATGACGGCGCCCAGGCCCACACCCTTGAGCATGTCCGTGAAGAACAGCTTGCGCGCCATGGTATTGAAGCCGAAGCGCTGCTCCAGCACGAACTGGCGGTAGTAATCGAAGGGCAGGTCGATCAGGCCGGAAATGGCGGCAAAGGCGGCGATCAGGCCGATCTGGTACAGCATGGGCGAACCCGGCCCCATCCATTCATTCAGGTGCAGCGCCAGCCATTGCAGGCCGCCCAGCAAGGTAAAGCCGATCAGCACGGCATAGTTGATCAGCAGGGTCAGCAAGCCGAACTTGGTCTTCGCCACCGTGTAGTCGGCCGCCTTCTGGTGCGCGGCCAGCGGGATCTTTTCCGCGAACTCGGCAGGCACGGCGGCGCGGTGCGCCAGCACGTGGCGGATCTGCCGCGAAGCGAGCCAGAAGCGCACGGCCAGGGTCAAAACGAGGACGGATACAAACAAAATCGAAAACGCGAGTGAATACATTCTGTGCCTGTGAGAAAATGGCTGATTATTTAGTTTGATTAGGCCAAGAGAGAATTATGTCACAAGCGACCGACTTATCTGCACCCACCTCTGCATCCACCCCCGCACCCGCCGTGCCCGCACGTCCAAATGAGATGAACCTGGTCTGGGTCGACATGGAAATGACGGGTCTGGAGCCCGATACCGACCGCATCATCGAGGTGGCGGTCGTGGTGACGGACATGCACTTGAACCTGCTGGCCGAAGGCCCCGTGTTCGTGATTCACCAGTCGGATGAAACCCTGAACAAGATGGACGCCTGGAACAAGGGCACGCACGGCCGCTCGGGCCTGATCGACAAGGTCAAGGCGTCGACCGTGACGGAAGCCCAGGCGGAAGCGGAATTGATCGCGTTCCTGAAGAAATACGTGCCGGCAGGCAAGTCGCCCATGTGCGGCAACACCATTGGCCAGGACCGCCGCTTCATGGTGCGCGGCATGCCGAAGCTGGAAGCATTCTTCCACTATCGCAATGTTGACGTGTCGACACTGAAAGAGCTGTGCAAGCGCTGGAAGCCGGAAATCGCCACCGGTTTCAAGAAACACCAGAAGCACACGGCGCTGGCCGATATCCTCGAATCGATCGAGGAATTGAAGTACTACCGCGAGCACTTCATTAAATTGTAAGTTGAAAACGCCTCACAAAACCTACTGCGCGTCGGTATAGGCGGCCTGCGATGCTCACCGTACTAGAGTACGGTTGCGCTTCTTAGCCACCTCTCCCTTCCGCTCGCTACGGTTTTGTGAGGCGTCGCGAAGGTTCTGTTACATCGTATCAAAGTCAAAATCGAGGGTGTGCCAAACGCCGTCTTCATCCTGCCACTCCAGCGCAAACGGCCCTGTTTGCCGTAGTTCCATGACCCAGACGGTAGCTCCAGGTTCGCGAAAATACGCCACGCACTGCCCGAACGGTTGCTCCAGCCGGCACAGCACCAATCCCTCGCCCGCCACGGCGCACCATTGCTCATTGATGTCGATCAAGGCCACGGCCGGGTCGCCATAGAATTCGCCCAGGCTGGCTTGCCGGCCATCGGCCGCCGTCACCGTGGCCTGTTCATAGTCATGCTGGACTACGTATTGCGCGCTGCGCGCCAGTTCCCTGCTCGTCATGCGGTCTCCACGGTGGGCCAGACGGTTTCCTGGTCGGCGCGCGCCTCGGCGATCAGCCATTCGCAGAATGCGTGCACGAGGGGCCGCGTTTCCGCCTGGGGCGAGCGCAGCAGATAATAGCAGTGTGGTCCGCGCACGGCGTGTTCGAACACGCGCACCAGGCGGCCCGAGCGCAGGTCGTCGCCGATCAGGGGGCTGGCGGCAATGGCCACGCCCTGGCCGCTGGCGGCCGCGTCCAAACATAGATAGGTGTGCGAAAAGCGCGCGCCGCTGTTGCCGCTATTGCCGCTGTAATGCACGCCGCAGCTGTGCAGCCAGCGCGTCCAGTCGATTTCGCCGGGCAGATGCACTTCCGGCTCGTCGTGCAGCAGCGGATAGCGCAGCAGGTCGGCGGGCTGGCGCAGGCTGGCCGCGTTGGCGCGAAAATCGGGGCTGCAGACGGCGGAAAACCATTCTTCCATGAGCAAATCGACTTTGAGGCCCGGATAGCGGCCCGGTCCCAGGCGGATGGCCACGTCCACGCCATCGCGCGCCAGGTCGACCGGGTGCATCGAGGCCAGCACGCGCAGTTCGATCTGCGGATAGCGGTCGCGCAGACGGCCCAGGCGCGGCATCAGCCAGCGCGAGACGAGCGAGCTGGTAGCCGTCACCGTCACCACCTTGTCGTCGCCCTGGCGCCGCGCCTGCTCGGAGACGTCGGCCAGCTGGTTGAGGATCGGCCCCAGCGAGGCCGCATAGCGCTGCCCGGCATTGGTCAGCACGACGCCGCGCGGCAGGCGTTGGAACAGCACGATGCCGAGCCACGCTTCCAGCTGTTTCACGTGGTGGCCGATGGCGCCGGCCGAGACGTGCAATTCTTCTCCCGCGCGCTGGAAGCCTTCATGGCGGGCGGCCGCCTCGAAGGCGTGCAGGGCGGCGAGTGGGGGCAAGGGACGTGACATGGCACTCTCAAGAGAATTGAGCCTCAGTAATATTCGGCCTATCCGTGAAGAATATTGGTTTGTTTCATTTTGCGCAAGCGAATATGATGCCGTCACTGCGTGAAGTGACCCGCAATATGATTAATGCAGGATTTTTTGCGCAAGCATCCCAAGCCAGGAGCGAGACCGCCCGCAGAGGCGCTCCGGACAGCCCGCCTTGTTCTTCGTTCTACCCGATTTATTGAAGAGGTTTAGCATGTCTGATCGCCGCGCTGTTGCGCTGGTGTTGCTGTCGGCCGCCGGTTTCGGCAGTTCCGCAGTGTTTGCCAAGGCGGCATATGCGTCCGGGGTCAACCCGTCGACCATGCTGGCCTTGCGTTTCGTCATCGCCGCCATGTTGTTGCTGCCGCTCGTATGGCTCGGTGGCTGGCGCTTGCCGCGCGGCCGCCTGCTGGCCGGCTACATGCTGATGGGCTTGATGTACACGGCCCAGTCGCAAGGCTATTTCAATGCCCTGATGTATGCCAGCAGTGGCCTGTGCGGCATGTTGCTGTATGTGTATCCCGTGCTGGTCACCATCCTCGCGCTGGCGCTGGGCTGGGAAAAGCTGGACCGCCGCATGCTCGTGCTGATGGCGCTGGCGATTGCCGGCATGGCCATCACCCTGGGCGGCAAGCTGCAGGGCCAGCCCATCGGCATCGCGCTGGCATTGATGGCCGCCGGGGTGTATGCCGTGTACATCCTGTTTGGCAACAGCCTGTCGAAAAGCCGCGAGAATATTCACTCATTGGCCGCTTGCGTGGTGATCCTGGGCACGGCCGGCCTGTCGAACAGCGCGATTGCCTTGTGGCAAGGCGTGTCCTTGCCGGGCACGGCGACGGGCTGGTTGGCCGTCAGCGCCATTGCCCTGTTCTCGACGGCCATCGCGATTGCCGCCTTCTTTGCCGGCGTGGCGCAAATTGGCGCGGCCAAGGCGTCCATTATTTCCACGTTTGAACCCGTCATCACGATGGCGTTCGGCGTGACCTTGCTGAAGGAATCCGTGAGCGGCACGCAATTGCTGGGCGGTGCCATGGTGCTGGCCGCCGTCGTCTTGCTGGCGCAGCGTCCCACTGCCAAGCCGGTTTCCATGCCGGCCGTGCAAGCGAGCGCCTGACCTTTTTTCCCGAACTGATCGGTTGTATTGATCGGTCTCCTTTGCGCCGCGACGGGTTTCCTGTCGCGGCGCTTTTTTTTGACCGCGCACAAATAACTCTTGATTGCGAATGATTCTCATTTATAATTGATTTCAAGATTCCCTACCACCAGCCAGCCCATGCCAGCCAGTGTTCGCCTTGAAAGGAGACACCGTGACGAGCATGCCCCCTATTTGCAATACCGAGCTGGTCGCCAGCGAATTTGCCCGCCTGCGCCGCGAAAAGAAAGCCCGCCACCGCGACATCGCCGAGGAACTGGCCATTTCCGAAGGCGAGCTGATCGCCGCGCATGCGGGCCTGTCGCTGGCCGATGGCGCCTTGCTGGGCGCGGAGCGCTTGCAGGCCGACTGGCCCGCCATCATCGCCGCGCTGGAGCCGCTGGGCGAAGTCATGGCGCTCACGCGCAACGCTTCGTGCGTGCATGAAAAGACGGGTGTCTATCGAAAAGCTAGTCACACCAACCACGTGGGCCTGGTGCTCGGCGGCGACATCGACCTGCGCGTGTTTTACCGCCAGTGGGCGCATGGCTTTGCCGTTCGCGAGATGGGCGAAAAGGAAGTGCAGCGCAGTCTGCAGTTTTTCGATGCCGCCGGCCACGCCGTGCACAAGATTTTCCTCAAGCCGCAAAGCGACCTGGCCGCCTATGACGCGCTGGTAACGCGCTTCGCCGACGAGGACCAGGCGGCCGGCATCGCCGTGACGGCAGCGGCGGTGCCGCCGGCCGAACTGCCCGACGCGCAGATCGACGTGGCCGGCTTTCGCGCCGCCTGGGCCGACTTGCGCGACACGCATGAATTTTTCACCGTGCTGAAAAAATATTCGGTCTCGCGCCTGCAGGGCCTGCGTCTGGCCGAGCCGCGCTTCGTGCAGCAGCTCGACAAATCCTGCGTGCTCGACCTGCTCAATAACGCCGCCCTCGAAAAGGTGGCCATCATGGCCTTCGTCGGCAATGCCGGCATGATCCAGATCCATTCCGGGCCCGTGCACAAGATCGCCGTGATGGGGCCGTGGATCAATGTCCTCGACACGCGCTTCAACCTGCATTTGCGCGAAGACCATATCGCCAGCGCCTGGGTGGTGAAAAAGCCGACCGTCGACGGCCTGGTGACGTCGGTGGAACTGTTCGACGCCAAGGGCGACACCATTGTCATGTTCTTTGGCGAACGCAAGCCAGGCGTGCATGAATTGTGCGAATGGCGCAACGTCGTCGAGCGCGTGCTGCAGGAGGGTGAACTATGCGCCGCATGATCGCCGCCAGCGTGGCGCGCCGCATCGCGCTGAAAAAAATGGGGGCGGGCGCGCTGGCGCTGGCCGCGCCGATGCAGGTGCTGGCGGCAGTGTCCGACGCGGCCAAGCCGATGATCAAAGCGCGGCGCATCGTCAGCGTCGGCGGCGCCCTGACGGAAATCGTCTATGCGCTCGAAGCGCAGGGCGAACTGGTGGGCGTCGATACCACCTCGCTGTATCCGGCCGTGGCGCAACAGCTGCCGCAGGTGGGTTACGCGCGCACCCTGTCGGCCGAGGGCGTGCTGTCGCTGGCGCCCACGCAGCTGATCGCCACCGAGGAAGCGGGACCGTCGGCGGTGCTGCGCCAGGTGCGCGACGCGGGCGTGCCGGTGGCGGTGCTGAACGCGAATAACAAGTTCGAAGGCTTGCTCGAACGGGTGAAACAGGTGGGCCAGATCACGGGACGTGCCGACCCCGCCGCGCGCCTGGCGCAAGCCTTGCAGCAGCAGTGGGACGGCGCCCTGGGCAAGGTGCGCCAGCGCAGCCAATCACCGGGACAATCAGCCGTGCGCGTGCTGTTCATCCTCGCCCATGCGCCGAACCAGGTGATGGTGGGCGGGCGCGAGACGGGCGCCGACGCCATGCTCGCGTATGCGGGCGCCGTCAACGTGATGGGCGGGCAGGGTGGATTCGCCGGCTACAAGCCGCTGACGCCCGAAGCCGTGATCGCCGCGCGGCCCGACATCGTGCTCGTCACGGACCAGGGCTTGAAGGCCTCGGGCGGCGTGGACGGCATCCTGAAACTGCCAGGGCTGGGGCAGACGCCGGCCGGGCGCAAGCACCGCATCGTGTCGCTGGAAGCCATGCTGCTCTTGGGCTTTGGCCCGCGCATGCCGCAGGCGCTGGCGGAACTCGACACCGCGTTTGCCAAAGCCATGACAGCATGAACGTGGCCTCCCTGGTGTCCGTCACGCCCTGGCGCTGGCCACGCTGGGGCGCTGGCGGCTTGCTGGCCGCCGCACTCGCGTGCGGCTTGCTCATTGCCGTGCAGGCGGGCGCCGTGCCCGTGACGCTGGCCGACTGGCTGGCGCCGTTTCAAGCGGGCGACGAGGCGCTGTCAGGCGGCGCGTATGTGCTGTGGCATATCCGTCTGCCGCGCGCCCTGTTCGCCGCCCTGATCGGCGCCGCGCTGGCGCTGGCCGGCGGCCTGACGCAAGGGCTGTTTCGCAATCCGCTGGCCGATCCGGGGCTGCTGGGCGTGAGCAGCGGCGCCGCCTGCGCGGGCGCGGCCACCATCGTCTTCGCCGCCAGCCTGCACGTGGCGCCCGAGCTGCGTGTGTGGCTGCTGCCGGGGGCCGCGTTTGGCGGCGCCATGCTCATTTGCGTGCTGCTCGACAGGGTCGCCCGCTGGGCCACGCCCGGTTCCATCGTCGGCCTGCTGCTGACGGGCGTGGCACTGAACGCCATCACGGTGGCCGTCATGGGCCTGTGCATCTACCTGGCCAGCGATGACCAGCTGCGCACCCTGACTTTCTGGACCCTCGGTTCGCTGTCGGCCGGCAGCTGGCGCCAGGTGGCGGCGTTGCTGGTGGTGCTGGCCGGCGCGCTGTGGGCCACGCGCTTCCTGATGCGCTCATTGAACGCGCTGGCGCTGGGCGAGGCGCAGGCGCTGCACGTGGGCATCGACGTGGGCCGGCTGCGCACGCAGGTGATCGTGCTGGTGGCCGTGCTGACGGGTTTTGCCGTGGCCTGGTGCGGCGGCATCGGTTTTATTGGCCTGATCGCGCCGCACCTGGTACGCACCTGGCTGGGCGCGGATCAGCGCCGTGTGCTGCCCCTGGCCATGCTGGCCGGCGGCTTGTTGCTGCTGTTGGCCGACACCCTGGCGCGCACGGTCGCCATTCCGGCGGAAGTCCCCGTCGGCATTTTCACGGCCTTGCTAGGCGGGCCATTTTTCCTGATGCTGTTGCGGCGCTTCCGCCACGGCACCGCTTAGAGGTGAACATGACGCCCCTGCTGGAACTCTCCTTCGCCACCACCCAACTGGGCCAGCAGTATTTCGGCCCCTTCAATGTGCGGGTGGCGCCGGGCGAGCGCATCGCCATCCTCGGCCCCAGCGGCGCCGGCAAGTCGACCCTGCTCAAACTGATGGCGCGCGAACTGCAGCCGCAGGCGGGCCAGGTGATGCTTGCCGGCCGTCCCCTGGCGCAGTGGCCGCTGGCCGATCTGGCGCGGTGCCGCGCCGTGCTGCCGCAAGGCTCGAACGTGGCCTTCGGATTGCAGTGCGAGCTGGTGATCGGCCTGGGAAGAGTGGCGCGCCTGGTCGACCCGCAACTGGGGCAGATCGTGCAGGACGCGGCCGCCCAGGCGCACGCCGGGCATTTGCTGGGGCGCCGCCTGGACACCTTGTCCGGTGGCGAGCAGGCCAGGGTGCAACTGGCGCGCATCTTCGCGCAGATGTGGGATGTCAAAGATGGCTTGATACTCGTCGACGAACCGCTGGCGGCGCTCGATCCCGGCCTGCAGTTCGATCTGCTCGATAGCCTGCAGCAGTTTTGCACCGCGCGCGGACACGCCGTCATCGCCATCCTGCACGACATCAATCACGCCTTGCTGGGTTTTGACCGGCTGCTGCTGGTGCGTTCGGGCCAGCTGGTGGCCGATATCGCCAGCGATGCCGGCGCCGTGCCGGCCCTGGCTGCGCTGTACGGCATCGCCCTGACGACGGCCACCAGCAGCGATGGCGACGTGTGCGTCATCCCTGCCAGAAGCGCGGTGCGCAGGGCCGCCTGACCGACTCACTTATTCACTCATTTATTCACTTATTCACCACACGTCCGCCGCGCGCGGCCGCGCCATCTGGCCGCTGCCCAGCAGCCACACCATCAGGGCCTCGGCCTGTTCGCGCGTGGCCGCCACTTCCTGCAGGATGCCGAACGCTTTCATGGCGCCGGCTGCCATCGCCTGCAGGCGCGCGCGCTGTTCCGCATCCGCCTCGATCGACACGAGGCCTCGGCAAAGGGTGGCCAGCGCCACCTTGTTGTGCTTGAGCCACAGGCCGCGCCGCTTGCGGTCGATGTGCGCTTCATCGCGGCGTTCCTCTTCGAACAGCATGACGAACGGTACACCGTGGCGTAGCAGGGCGTCCATGTCGTTTTCCCACAGCGGGGCATAGCCGGTGACGGCAGTTTCAGGACGAAAGCGCACGATGGGAAAGTCGCTGACGTCGTGGATGGAAAAGTGTGCGGGATTCGGTTTCATGGCGTGCTTCCTTGCGAGGTGGTTGAAAAGGCTTGCCAGCCGCCGCCCAGCGCCTTGTAGACCTGGACCAGCGACAGCGAAGCGGTGGCGCGGCTGTCGACCAGCGCCGCTTCGTTGTTCAATAAGGTGTTTTGCACGTGCAGCACGTTGATCAGGTCCGTGCCGCCCTGGCGGTACTGCAGTTCCGCGCTGCCCAACGCGCGGCGTCCCTGTTTGACGGCTTCATCGAGGCTGGCCTGGCGGCGGGCGTTGGCCTGGTAGCCAGACAGCGCATCTTCCACTTCGTGCCAGGCGGCCAGCACGGTCTGGCGGTAGGCGATGGCCGCTTCCTGCTGCTGCGCCTCGCGCAATTGCAGGTTGCCGCGCAGGCGGCCGCCATCGAACAGGGGCACGCTGAAGCCCGGACCGAAGGCAAAGCGTTTGGCGTCCCAGCCGATGTCGGACAGTTGCATCGCTTGCAGGCCGATGCTGCCCGAGAGCGTGATGCGCGGATAAAAATCGCCTTGCGCCACGCCGATGGCGGCCGTTGCCGCGTGCAGCTGCGCTTCGGCGCGGCGGATGTCGGGTCGCCGCTCGGCCAGGCTGCTGGGCACGCCCAGCTGCACTTGCATGGTCATGGCGGGAATGTCCTTGCCCGCCGCCAGCTCCGCCCGCAAGGCTTGCGGCGGCAGCGCCAGCAAGAGGGCGAGGGCATTGCCGAGGCGCGCTTCGCGCTGCTGCAGCGGCGGCAGGCGCGCTTCGATGGTGGCCACGTGGGCCGCCGCCTCGGCCTCGTCGAGCTGCGTCGCCGCGCCTTCGCGCAGGCGGATGCGCGTCAGGTTCAATGTATGGCGGGCGATATCGAGCAGTTGCTGCGTGATGGCCAGGGTCTGCTGCGCGCCGCGCAGCTCGATGTAGTCGCGCGCCGTTTCTGCCAGCACGGCCAGCAGCACGCCGCGCTGCGTTTCCACGGCCACGTCGACGCGCGCATCGGCCGCTTCCACTTCGCGCCGCACGCGGCCCCACAGGTCCAGTTCCCAGGCTGCGTCAAGGTTGCTTTGCCACAGGTTGTAGGCGGACTGACCATTGTTGCGCGACGGGTCGCTCAAGCCCTGCTCGCTGTTGCGCGCGCGGCTGTAGCTGCCATTCGCACCCAGCGACGGGCCTTGCGCGGCGCCGATGACTCCGCGCGCGGCGCGGCTTTGTTCCAGCCGGCTGGCGGCCGCCAGCACGTCGAGGTTGGCGCCGGCGGCGCGCTGCAGCAGGGACGACAAAGTCGCGTCGGCAAAGCTGTCCCACCAGCGCTGCTCGATGGCGCCATCCTGGCTTGCGGCGAAACGGGCATCTTCCACCTGGCGCCATTGCTGTCCCAGATCATGGTGCGGGCGCTGGAAATCGGTGCCAACGCTGCCGCAGCCGGCCAGGCCCAGGGCCGTGATAAAGATCAGTGCTTTCATCGCGCGCTCACCTGTGTCAATGCTTGACGGCGCATGGCCGTATCGATGCGCACTTCGGCCGACATGCCCACGCGCAGGCGACGTTCGCCATCCTGGCCCGGATCGAGCGCGATCCTGACGGGGATGCGCTGCACCACCTTGGTGAAGTTGCCGGTGGCGTTTTCCGGCGCGATGGCGGCGAACGTCACGCCCGTGGCCGGCGCGATACTGTGCACCGTGCCGTGCAGGAGCACGCCCGGATAGGCGTCGACGGCGATGCTGGCGCGCTGGCCCTGGCGCACGTGGGTCAGCTGGGTTTCTTGCAGGTTGGCGACGACAAAGCTGCGGTTCAGGGGCACCACGGCCATCAGGCTAGCGCCAGGAGCGACCAGGGCGCCGACGCGCACGATGCGGCGTCCCACGATGCCGTCGATGGGGGCGCGCAGTTGTGTATGCGATAGATCCAGTTCGGCCCGTTGCAGGCTGGCGCTGGCGCGCAGCAAGGCCGCTTCGGCCGCGCCTTGCTGCGCTTGCAAAATGTCCGTCTGCTTGCGGGTGGCGACGAGGGCGGCGCGGTTTTGCGCCAGGCGCGCGCGGCTCACATCGAAGCGCGATTGCGCCTGCTGCGCGTTCTGCACGCTGCCCGCGCCCTGGCCAGCCAGGTGCGTTGAACGGGCCAGTTCCTGCTGCGCCAGTTTGTCTTCCGCCTGGTTGGCGTCGACCAGGGTGCTGGCTTGTTCGATCACCGATTGCTGGCGCTGCACCGCGGCGCGGGCATTCGCCAGTTGCGCTTCGGCGCCGGCTACCTCGGCACGGGCCGAGGCGGCGGCGGCCTGGTAGTCGCGGTCGTCGATGCGCGCCAGCAGCTGACCCGACTTGACAGTCTGGTTGTCTTCCACCAGCACCTCCCGCACGATGCCGCCCACCTTGGGGGAAAGCACGGTGTAGTCGGCGCTGACAAAGGCGTCGTCCGTGCTTTGTTCGTCGCCACGGGCGAACAGCAGTTGCCAGGCGCAAAAGGCGAGGGCGCAGGCCAGCAGCGCCAGGCCGAGGATGAAAGCGCGCGAGCGCAGTATGGGTTTTTGCATGGTGAAGCTCTTTCGTAACAATAGAAATCAGGCGGCGCGCGGCGGATAGACGCGCGTCGGCAGGATGGGAATGATCACAATCATGGCCAGCGCGATGGCGGCCACGGTGAGGTACAGGTCGGACGAAGTCAGGGTGACGACTTGCGCATGCATGCGCTGCGCAATTCCCGCCATGTCTACGCCGGCCGGCAGGTTGCCCAGGCGTTCGCTGAGCACCGTTGAATGAAAATGGTTGCGGCGCGTGATCAGCGCATCGAGCACGCCGGTGGCGACGACGGCCGACATGCCCTTGATGGTGTTGAACCAGGCCGACGCGAACGGGCCATCCTGCGGCGCCAGGCCCGTGGTGGCCAGCAGCAGCAAGGGAATCACGGCCATCGGTTGCGCGAAGATCTGCACCGCTTGCAGCAGGTAGAAATGCGTGCGTATCCAGTCCGGCGACATGCGCGCGCCGAGCACGCAGGACAGGGCCAGCAGGGCCAGGCCGATGGCCAGCACCCAGCGGCAATCGACGGCGCGCAGATTGCACAGGGCGGCCACCAGCGGCAGGGCGATCAACTGCGGCAGCGCCACCATCAACATCACGGGCGCCGTTTGCAGCGGGCGGTAGCCGTGCACCTGCGCCAGGTAGGACGAGGGGATCAGGATCACGGCCAGCAGCACGAACAGCACGCCGCCCAGGGTCAGCAGGGCATGACTGAGGTTACGCCGCGACAGCAGCTGCAGCTTGAAAAATGGCAGCGGATGCGACCACTCGTTGATGAAAAACAATACCAGCAGCACGGCGCCGCCGCCCAGCAGCACGCAGATCAGCGGCGAGGCGAACCACGCCAGGCGTTCGCCCTGCAGCAAGCCGACCACCAGCATGCTGATGGCGGGCAGGCCAAGCAGCAGGCCGCGCCAGTCGAATTGGCGCAAGCGCTCGAGGCGCAGCGGGTCTTGCGGCAAGCCCCAGGACACCATCAGCAGGGCGACGATGCTGCCCGGGACGACTTGCCAGAAGGCCCATTGCCAGCCCAGGTACTCGGTCCAGAAGGCGGCCAGCGGCGTGCCCAGGCTGGGACCGAAAGTGGCGCTCAGCGCATAGCCGCCCAGGCCATACAGCTTGATATTTGGCGGCAGGAAGCGCAGCGCCACCGTCATCAGCATGGGCGGCAGGGCGCCGCCGGCCGCGCCCTGCACCACGCGCAGGAACATCAGCACGGACAGGTTCGGCGCGAACGGGCATAGCACGCCGGCGGCCATGCAGACGATGATGGCGGTGGCCGTCAGCCGGCGCAGCGAAAAGGTGACGGAGCACCACGGCGCGAACGCCATGGCCGACACCGAGGCGGCCGCATACAGGGCGACGAGCCAGCTGGCGTCGTCGCGCGCGATGCCCATGGCGCCGCGGATGTCGGCCAGCGCGACCTTGGTGATGTTTTCATTCAGGCCGGACACCAGCACGGCCAGCAGCACGCCAGCCAGGCCCGTGGCCAGGCGCAGGCCAAAAACAGGTGGGGCGGCGGCAGGAGGGGAAGGGGCGGCCGCGGGGGCGGCGCCGGGAAGGGGGACAGCGGACACAGGGAACTCCGTGGATGAGGATCAGTCCACGCAGTATAGGTAGCGTTAAATATTATGAAAATTGATCATTGATGAAGTTTGAATTGCGTCTGGCGCAATGATTTATTCCTCTGGCAGCGCGCTGCCGCACAGCTCCTTGATCATGCGGCGCAGCCAGCGGTGCGCATGGTCGTGGTCGAGGCGTGGGTGCCAGGCCTGGAAGACTTCCACGCTGTCGACGGGAATCGGCAGCTGGAAGGTGCGCAGCCTCAAGCCCAGGCGCTCGACGATGGCCAGCAGCGGCGTGGGCATCAGCGGCAGCAGCAGGCGCGAATCGGCCACGGCGAAGATGGCGGACTGGAAGTTGGGGCTGATCAGCGAAACCCGGCGCGTGTAGCCCCGCTCGGCCAGGGCCGTATCGAAGGGGCCGCGCGCCAGGCCGCGCCGCGAGACGCTGATATGTTCGTACTCGGTAAAGCTGTCGAGGTTGATGGGGCCGTCGAAGATCGGGTGGTCGCTGCGGGCGATGCCGACAAAGCCGCTGGTAAACAGCTGCTGCAGCTTGATGTCGGGCGCAAAGGCGCGCCGCGCGCTGATGTACAGGTCGACGCGGCCCGCGTGCAGGGCGTCGTTTTCCGTGGCGCCATCGCCTTCGGGCACGAAGCGCAGCACCGTGTGCGGCGCGTGCACGGCCAGCAGGTCGCGCAGCTTGCCGCCGTAGGCGCCGACAAACACGTCGTTGGCGCACAGGCTGAAGGTGCGTTCCAGGGTGCGCAGGTCCACTTCGCGGCCCGAGGTGAAGATGGCGTGCGCCTGCTCCACCACGCCACGCACCTGCTCGCGCAATTCCAGCGCGCGCGGCGTGGGCGCCAGGCCGCGCCCGGAGCGCACGAAGACGGGGTCGCCGATGGCGTCGCGGATGCGCGCCAGGGTGCGGCTCATGGCCGGCGCGCTCAAATGCATGCGCCGCGCGGCAGCGACGGCGCTGCCTTCCTCGAGCAGGATGTCGAGGGCGACGAGCAGGTTCAGGTCGGGAAGTTTCATGCGCCGATTATAGCGCCGGATCTCTCCTTCAGAAATCCACCTGCGCCGAGAAACGCGCGCTGCGCGGGCTGCCCACGTTCAGCCAGCCGCCGCCCACGCCCGCTGCCGAGGCCCAGTAGCGGCGGTCGAACACATTGTCCAGGTTAGCCCGCAGCACCACCGGACGCATGTCTTGCAGCCGCAGCGTGTAGCGCGCGCCCAGGTCGAGGATGGACCAGGCGGGGATCTGCTGCAGGTTGCCCGAGCCGGCATACTGCGAGCCGGCATGCGTGATTCTGCCCGTCAGCGTCAGGCCGGGCGCAAACGGCGCATCCCACTCCGAACCGAGATTGACATTCAGCCTGGAGATGCCGGGCGCCTTGTCACCGTCAGACTTGCCTTGCGGGGTGGCCGTCAGCACGGCGTCGAGCAGCATGGCGCCGGCCATCACGCGCCAGCCCTTGACGGGTTCGCCGACGATGGACGCTTCCAGGCCCCGGTTGCGCTGTTCGCCAAACAGGCCGTACACCATGCTGGCGGTGTCGAGCTGGCCATTCGGCTGCTTGACCTGAAAGACGCTGACGGTGGTCAGGTAGTCGCCCGTGTCGATCTTCACCCCCGCCTCGTACTGGCGGCTTTTATAGGGAGAGAAGATTTCGCCGGCGTTCCTTGCCATGTCGGGCGCCACCGGGCCCTTGTTCAGCGCCTGCATGCTGTTGGCGTACAGCGACACGTTGGCGACGGGCTTGAAGACGATGCCCACGCCTGGCGTCAGCGCGCTCTTGTCGTAGGCCGTTTTTACGCCGTTGCGGTAGCTGGCCACATCGACGCGCTGGTGGCGCGCGCCGCCCATCAGTTGCAAGCGGCCGTCCAGCATGGTGATGGTGTCGGCGATGGCAAAGCTGGTCAGCGTGCTCTGCGACGTCAGCGGCAGCGCGCCCAGGCGGCTGGTAAATACCGGTGCATCGACAAACACGGGCGCATACAGATTGGAGTTGAGTTCTCCGTTGTATTCGCGCGCGCTGTAGATTTTCTGCCACGTGCCGCTGGCGCCCGCGTGCAGTTCATGCGTCAGGGCGCCCGTCCTGAGCACGCCGCGCAAACCCGCTTCACCGGAGCGCGACTTGGTCAGCGAAGGGCGCGATGAAAAGTATTCGGTAAAGTCGCCTGCGCTGTTGCCGATGATGGGTTCGGGCGACAGTTTGTCCTGCTGCGCATGCTGGGCGCCCAGCGCGGCGTAGGCCGTCAATCCGGGCGCGAGATCGTATTCGATCCTGGCCATGCCGAATTCGGTGGTCGATTTGGCGTAGTTCCATCGTTGCGTGGTGTTGCGCGTCGGTGGCTTGGGGATGTCGAAGCCGTTCGAATCGAGGAAGTACCACCAGCCGCCACGCCGCATGTCGAGGTGGTCGTAGCCGAGATCGAGCGAGGCGCGCAGGGCGCCGCCCCGGTAGTCGAGTCCCAGGCTGGCCGTGCCCATGGTCTTGTCGCTGCCCTTCAGCGCCGTTTCGCCGTCGCGGTACACGGCATTGGCGCGCACGCCGAACTGCCTGTTGTCGCCGAAGCGGCGGCCCACGTCCAGATGGGCGCCGAACTGCGCGCGCGAATCGTAGCTGCCCGTCAGGCGCGTGAGCGGCGCGTCGCCCGCGCGCTTGGGCACCAGGTTGATGATGGCGCCGATGCTGCCGCCGGGCGCGATGCCGGCCAGGAAGGCCGAGGTGCCCTTCAGCACCTCCACTCTTTCCAGCGTTTCCATGGGGATCTTGGTGGCTGGCGCCACGCCGAACAGGCCGCCGTAGCTGATGTCCTCGGCCAGCACATTGAAGCCGCGCACGTGGGGCTGGTCGATATAGCTGTCGCGCGGCCAGCCGCTGGCGATCGACGGGTCGTTGGCCAGCACGTCGCCCAGGCTGCGCGCCTGCTGGTTGCGCAGCAGTTCTTCCGTGTAGCTGGTGGCGGCAAACGGCGTGTCCATCACGTCGCGCGTGCCCAGCACGCCCAGGCGGCTACCGCGCGCTATCTGCCCGCCCGCATAGGCGCCGGGCAGGGCGTCATCCTGCACGCCGCTGACGCTCACTTCGGGCATGACGGCGTCGCGCGCACCGGCAGGCGTGGCCGGGGCGGCGCGCAGCGTATAGCCACCCGCCTCGGTACGCAGCAGTTCCAGGCCGCTGCCGGACAATGCCAGCCGCAGCGCTTGCGCCGCATCGTAGCGGCCGCGCACGGCGGCGGCGCTGCGGTTGGCCGCCAGGGTGGCGTCCATGGTCAGCACCACGCCGGCCTGGCGCGCGATTGTATTCAGGCTGGCGGCCAGCGCACCGGCGGGGATGTCGTACTCCTGCACGGCTTGGGCGGCGTCACGGTGTTGCGCCAGGGCGGACAGGGGCGCCAGTGCGGCGCCGCTCGCCACGAGGACGGCGGCAAACAGGGGATGGTATGGGAAAGGCAAGGACACGGCGCGACTCCTGAAAAAGGGAAAAAAGATGGGGCTTCCCTTCCTTGCCGTGCCAGACCGCGAAAGTGAGAGGGGCAAGATGACTTTTATTTGTCTTCACGCCGCATGCGCACCGTGCTCCACCAGCGGGCAGTGGTCGACACTTCCACCGGCACGGCCGCGCTCAAGGCCAGCAGCGCGGCGCCGCTGTCGCCCAGGGGCAGGGCGCCGCTCACGCGCAGGCGCGCCGCCTCGGGCGTCACGTGCAGGTAGCCGTGGTGATAGCGGGCGATTTCGGCCACCACGGCGCCCAGCGGCTGGTTCTCCACCACCAGCATGCCGTCTTTCCAGGCGTCGGCATTGCCGTCGGCCGGGGCGGGCAGGCCGACCACGCCGTCGTGCAGGCGCACGGTTTCGCCCTGGCGCACGATGCGCTCCTGGGCGCACGGCACTTGCGGCTGCGGCGCGCAGCTGGTCGGACGGGCGGCGACGGAAAAGCGCGTCACCGTCAGGCGCGTGCCGCCCTCGTCGAGGCGGCGCACGATGAAGCTGGTGCCCAGCGCGCGCAAACTGCCATCCGGCGTATGCACGATAAAGGGACGCCCGCTGTCGTTGCCGCCATGGCTCGTATCGATGGCGATCTCGCCGCTGCGCAGCATCACGCCGCGTTCGTGGCTGTCGAATGCCAGGTCCACGGCGCTGCCGGTATTGAGGTGCAGCACGCTCCCGTCGGGCAGCAGCACGCTGCGGCGCTCGCCCGTGCCGGTGTGGTAGTCGGCCAGCAGGTCCAGCGGCTGCACGTGATGGATGCTGCCGATGCCGGCGGCCAGCATGATCGTCAGCATGACCGCGAGCGCTGTCGCTGCTGCCACGCGCGCGGGCTGCGCCAGGCGCCGTTTGCCGCGCTTGAGCAACAGCGTGCGGGTGGCCGGGCCGGTGGCCGGCGCCAGTTGCTGGTCGATTTGCCCCAGCTGCCGCCAGGCCCGCGCATGCTCCGCCGCCTGTTCCAGCCAGGCTTGCAAGCCCTGCCGGTCCGCTGCGCTGGCCGTGCCTGAACCGAGCAACAACTGCCAGGCGATCGCCTGGTCCAGCACACTGGCTGGTACGGGAGCATGGGCATGCATGTCAGCGCGCCTCGCCAAATTGCAGCTGATAGGCCAGGCGCGCGGCATTGGCCAGGTATTGCCGCACGCGCGGCACCGAGATTTTCATTTGCGCGGCGATGTCGGCATGCGCCAGTCCATCGAGACGGCTCAGCAGCCAGGCCTGGCGGGTTTTGGGCGTCATGGCGTCGAGCATGCGGCCCACCGCTTCGAGCGTCTGCAGCGCCAGCAGCCGTTCTTCGGGCGAAGGATGCAGCGCCGGCGGCAGGGCCGCCAGGTCCGCCAGGTAGGCTTGCTCCAGGTCGGCGCGGCGGAAGCTGTCGATCATCAGACCGCGCGCGATGGTGGTCAGGTAGGCGCGCGGCGAGCGCAGCGCCAGCGCGCCGGGGCTGCTTGGTGCGGGTGCGCCCAGCAGGCGTGCGAAGGTGTCGTGCGTGAGGTCGGCAGCCTGGTGCTGGTTGTTCAGCTTTTTGCGCAACCAGCCCAGCAGCCAGCCGTGGTGCTCGCCATACAGCGTCTGCACCGGGGTGTCTGCAGTGGATAGGGGATGGGCCAGCGGCATGGATGCCTCCAGGAGTTCGGCTGCCATGCGGCAGTAATGCAAATAAGAATTATTCGCAATTATAGGCGAAGTGTCGGGGCGGATGCAATCGGGGACGCGCAAATGCAAAACGCCGGGACGGTGCCCGGCGTTCTCGTGACTAGTTACCTATTCGCGTATTACTCTGCTGCCGGCTCGGCGCCGCAGCATTTCTTGAACTTCTTGCCGCTGCCGCAAGGGCAGTCGTCGTTGCGGCCCACTTTTGGCTCTTCGCGCTTCATGGTTTGCACCGGTGCCTTGCGGCGCGGTACCCAGAAACGGTGGATGGCCGGCAGGTTCGCTTCCAGTTCCTGCGCCAGCTTGTGCGCCTTGACCGGGTCTTCCACCAGTTTCAGTTCTTCTTCCTTGATTTCGTCGGCACCCAGCAGGTAGATTGGCTGCATCAGCTCGGCCACTTCGGAATCCCAGATTTCATTCCACGAGCCGGGACGCAGTTCCATGCCGTCCCAGAAGCCCCAGCACCAGGCTTCGGCGTCGATCAGGGTCTGGCCTTCGTAGTCGTGCTCGACGAACAGGGCTTCGAATTCTTTCGGTGCTACTTCAAACGTCACCAGCACTTCATTCATGAAGCGCATGATCAGGTTGACGATGCGTTCTTCTTCCTTGCTGTTCTTGAATTTTGGCGCATCTTCGGCATCTTCGCCCCACACGCGCGGCAACCATTCGGCCGGCATGATCGGTTCCGGGCCGATGGCGACGGCCGTCAGATAGCCGTGCAGCATATCCATGGTCATCGCGTCCTCGGAGCAGCGCTCCGACAACAGGAATTGGTCTAATTCGTCGAATTCTTTTTCTGATAGTGGTTGTTCGAGTTGCATGGCTTGCTCTTTTCTTGAATGTAAGGCGCCAGTATACGCTTTGCTGCGGCTTGCCGCCGAAGTGTTTGCACCGGCGGCCCGCGCGCGCCTTACAATGTCGCTTATGCACAATGAAAACCAGCCGCACGAGGACGACCGGCCCGTCCATCCCTTTTCCGCCCTGAGCCCCGATTGCGTGCTCGACGCGCTCGACAGCGTGGGACTGCGCGGCGATGGCCGTCTGCTGGCCCTGAACAGCTATGAAAACCGCGTCTACCAGGTGGGCATCGAAGACAGCGCGCCCCTGGTGGCCAAGTTTTACCGTCCCGCGCGCTGGAGCGATACGGCCATCCTGGAAGAACACGCGTTCGTGTCCGAGCTGGTCGAGCGCGAAATCCAGGTGGTGCCGGCGCTGGAAATCCATGGCAGCACCCTGCACCAATACCAGGGCTTCCGCTTTGCCGTCTTCCCCCGCCACGGCGGCCGCGCGCCCGAGCTGGACGACCCGGCGACCCTGGAATGGATAGGGCGCTTCATCGGCCGCATCCACGCCGTCGGCGCGCTGTCCACCTACAAGGAGCGGCCGGCGCTCGACCACCAGACGTTTGGCGTCGAACCGCGCGAGTTTCTATTGGAAGGCAATTTCCTGCCGCCCGAACTGCTGGCCGCCTATTCCAGCGTGGCGCAGCAGGCGCTCGACGGCGTCAAGCGCTGCTATGACCGCGCGGGCGACGTGGCCATGCTGCGCACGCATGGCGATTGCCATGGCGGCAACGTGCTGTGGACGGATGCCGGCCCCCATTTCGTCGATTTCGACGACAGCCGCATGGGCCCGGCCATCCAGGACCTGTGGATGATGCTGTCGGGCGAGCGGGGCGACATGGTGCGCCAGATGAGCGACATCCTGGCCGGCTATGAGGATTTTTGCGATTTCGACCCGCGCCAGCTGTACTTGGTCGAAGCGCTGCGCACCCTGCGCCTGATCCATTATTCAGCCTGGCTGGCGCGCCGCTGGGACGACCCCGCTTTCCCCGTCGCCTTCCCGTGGTTCAATACGCAGCGCTACTGGCAGGACCGCATCCTTGAACTCAGGGAGCAGGTGGCGCTGATGGACGAAGCGCCATTGTGGCCCATTTGACCTAAACGTCCGAAAAGCGTGGTAAAAGGCGCTCTTCTTGCCGTGCTGATTTGTGCATGCCTGTTCGATAATGGTGGTAATAAATTCCTATAAGCAACGGAATTCACCCGAATAAGCGAGAAATCATGCAAGCACAGCAAAATCAGCGCCAGGCCGCCTCCCTCACCGTCGCGTATTCCGCCGACGACGAGTTCGACCAGGACAGCATGGTCTCGCTGCATGATTTCAAGGACCTGGAGCGCAAGGCCGAGGCGCCAGCTGTCACCATCACGCCTGAATTGCACGCCGAACCGCAAGCCGAGCCGGCAGCCGAAGCCGATGCCAGGGCGCCCGCCGCCGAACGCCAGAAAATGGAATTGAAAGCCATCCACGAGGCGATTGCCCGCGTGGAAGCGGAAGCGAAGGCCACCTGCGCCGCCGAAAGCCGCGCGCTGGCCGAGGCGCGCGTGCGCTCGCTGGCCGAGGACCGCGCCGCCATCGACGCGGCCGCCGCCGCCGCCGCACAGCAAAATGCGCAGGCAGCCGAAGAAGCGATCGCCGCCAACCGCGAACGTCTCGACACCATGCGCGCTGCCGCGCAAGCCAGCGTGGCCCGCCTGGAAGCCGTCAAGCAGGAGACGGCCGAACTGCGCGCCCGCGTGGAGTCCGACAATGAAATCCGCCTGGCCGCCGAACAGCGTTCGCGCGCCGAGCAGGAAAGCCGCTTGCGCGCCAGCGAGCAAGTGGCCGTGCAGTCGGAACTGGCCGAGCAGGCCGCCCGCGCCGCCGAGGAATTGCAGGTGCAGACGGAGCAGGCGCGCCTGCAGGCCGTCGAGCGCGTCGCCGCCGTGCAGGCGGCCAAGGAAGAAATGGTGGGCATCGCCTCGGCTGACGCACGAGTCGCCGTGCTGGCGCGTGAACGCGAGCGCCATGCCCACGGTGCGCGCCAGACGGCGCAGATGCTGGCCGAAGCGGAAAGCGAAGCGCTGGACTTGACGGTGCAGCGCGAGCGCGCCGACCAGATCGCGCTGGAATCGGCCTTCAACCGCGCCGCCGCCGAAGTGCGCGCCCTGGAAGAAGCGCGCGCGCTGGCGCACCTGGAACAGGAACGCGAAGCTATCGCGCTGGCGCAGGCGGAATCGGAACGCCATGCAGCGCAGTCCCTGCGTCTGCGCCTGCAGACGGAAAAGGAATTGCGCGACGCGGCCATCCACCGCGAGCGCCTGGAAATGGTCGCCGTGGCCAGCGCGCAGGCACGCCGCGATGCCGACGTGCGCATCCTTGCCGCCACCGAAGCGCGCATCGAGGTGGACCGCCAGCTGCGCGCCGTGGCGCTGGCCCGTGTGACGGCTGAACAGGATGCGGAAATCGCCGGCCACGCCAAGCTGGAAGCGGAAACGGCCGCACTGGAACAGACCAAGGCACGCGAAGCGGCCGAGCAGGCCGCCGCCGTTGCGGCAGCGCGCGAACTGGAAGAGCAGCAGCGCGCCGCCAGCCTGGCGCATGAACGGGCCGAACTGGCGCGCCAGGCGGCGGAACTGGCCGCCAGCCAGAACGAAGCCGAGCAGGCCGAGGTCGATGCCGGCCAGGCCACATTGGCCGCGCAGGCGCAAGCATCGCAACTGGCGCAGGAAAAAGCCCGGCAGGCAGAGCAGTTGCTGCAGGCGGAGCAGGAGCGCCTGGCCGCGGAACAAGCCGCCATCACCGCCTTGAAAGAAAAACTGGAAGCGGAAGCGCTGGCGTGCAACGCGGCGCAGGAACGGATCGCCGCCGAAGGCGCGCAAGCGGAACTGCTGCGCGGCCAGCAGGCGGCCGAACAGGCCTTGCGGGAAGCTGCGCAAAAGGAAGCGGACGCCATCCGTATTTTGATGGACCAGGCGCTGGTCGAAGGCGAACAGAAAGCGGCTGCAGCGCAAGCCGTGCAGGCGCAGGCGCGCCTGGCCGTGGAGCTGGGACAGGTGCATAGCGAGCGCGCCCGAGTGGAAGAAGACAAGGCGCAAGCGGCCGATGCGCTGCTGGCGTCCGAGCGCGATTTCGTCGCCGCCGAACGCGAGTCGCTGGCCCTGATCGCGCAAAAACTGGTGCAGCAGCGCCAGACCAGCAGCGCCGAAGAACGCGCCTCGCAAGCCATCGCCGGCCGCCTGGAAGTCGAAAAGCAGGCGACGGCGGCAGCCGAAGCGCGCGCCGCCATGGAACAGCAGGCGCTCGACGCCATGCGCCAGCGCGAGCAGCTGGAACTGGCCGCGCAGCAGGCCGCCAGCGAAAAGCTCGCCGCGCAGCAAACCTTGCTGGCCAGTGCGCAGGCCCACGCCGCCCTGCAGCGCAAGGCAGCCGAGACGACGCGCGCGATGGCCGAGGCCAAGCAGCAGTTGCTGGAGATGGAAACGGCGCGCGCGCAGCAGCAGGAACGCGAACTGGCCGCGCTGCGCGCCAGCCTGGAGCAGCCACAAACCGTCTTTTCCAACTCCTTGACCGCCGCCCGCGCGAAAGCCGAACAAGTCAGCTCGGCCAGTTTGACGCGCGAAGTGATCGAGAGATTGACGCAGCCGAATGACGCTGGCGCCGTCTGGCGTTCGCGCTGAGCTGGATACCGAACCAAACCTACTGCGCTGCGCGCTTTGCGCCCGGCGATGCTCACCGTACTAGAGTACGGTTGCGCTTCTCGGCCACAAATCACTGCCGCTCGCTACGGTTTTGTCCGGTATCGTTACTTTAGCGGAAGAGCAAGCCTTTACGTTTCCCTCAAAACTTCCTGCCCACGCCCACCAGCAACACATCCGCATCGCGGTGGTAATCCGTTACCACGCGGTTCCACGCCACTTGCGCCACCCAGCGGCGGTTGACGTGGTAGCGGGCCACGGCTGACAGCAAGCCTGTCAGGCGCGTGTCGTGGCCCTGGGTGTCGCGGCCGTCCCAGGCCACGTACGGGCCGGCGCCCATGCCGAATTCCACCTTTTCATTGAGCGAGCGGATCAGCCACAGCTGGGCCGCCGCGCCGCGCCGGTGCGCCAGCACCGTGCTGCCTTCATCGAGCGCGCTGACCGTCCAGTCCACGTATTTTCCCGCCGCGCGCCGGTATTCGAGGGTGAACGGGCGCGAGGACTCGGAGCGCAAGCTGTTGACGATGGTGTGGCCGGTCGATAAAGTCAAGGTGTCGTCGTACGCCCAGTTCTGCAAGTGCAGCTTGGCGCCCGGCACCCCATCATAGCGGTAGCCGGCGCCGATCAACAGGTGCGTGGTGTTGTCCTTGCCATCGGGCTTGATACGGTTGAGCTGTGCTTGCGCATACCAGCGGTTGTCGAACTGCCAGCGCGCCTGCAGGCTGACGATGGAACCCCAGCCATGGTCATTGTCGAAGTTGTGGAGGCCGTCGTCCGTCCTGGCCGTGTCGAAGAAGAAGTAGCGGCCCACGCCGGCGCCCAGCATCAGGCCTTGCTCCACTTTTTTCGTGCGCAGCCAGACCTGGCCCGCCATGCCGTCGCGGTGGTGGTCTTCCGGGTGCCCTTCGTTGATATACGACAGGCTGACGGCGCTGTAGTTGCCCACCGGCTGGGTGTAGCTGACGGCGGCCACAAAGGTGCGCTCATTGGTCGAATTGACTTTCAGGGCGCCGGCCATGCCGGACAAGTCCTGTGCCTGGGCGGAAAGGGGGAGCGAGGCGGCCAGCAGGGCCAGGATGGTGAATGGCAGGCGCATGACGGTTCCAGTGACAGGTGAATACACGCTAAAGGTCGTCTGGCGGGGATCATGCGATTGTGCAAGAATCTTGCACATTGGCTACATTTGTAAGCTGTATTGGCCAGAACTCGTCACTAGTGTATAAGAAAAGTGAGAATGTGTGAGGCGCCGGCCTGGAATGGCCGGCCGGCGCGGGACTGCTGGAATGGAGGTATTACTGGCTCAATACGACCTTATCGGCAAAATATTCCGTCTCGCCGAAGCATTGCGTGGGCACGCCCTTGTGCTGGCTGTAGGTGACGAGGATGCGCTTGCCGGCGGCGGCCGACAGTTGCTTGGCCACCTCTTCATCGCGCACGCTGAACTGGAATTTTTCCGGGATGGTGCCCGGCAGCGCGGTGAGCAGCAATTCACCCTCCCATGTCTTGCAAATCCAGCCCCGCTTGGAGAACTTTTGCAGGTAGCCCGCCCGTTCGCCTTCCGAGTACGAGAAGCTGAGGGCCATCCACGTGTAGGCTGCCAGCAGCAGGAAGCCGGCCACGAGGAAGATGGCGAAGGCGAAGGTGACTTTTTTGGTCGTAGGGGTCATGGTAGGGTTGTTTAGGTAAAAGGATCAGTCCTTGCGGCCGGCTTTCCAGTTCAGACCAAAGTTATATCTTTCGTCCATGGCCTGGTGCGCCGTGATTTTACCTTGGCCGCCGAAGTATTCCACCAATTTTGTCACCTGCAGGTTGCCGCCGTGGTTTTCCAGCATGGCGATGGCGCACATGGCGTGCTGGCTATCGCTGTCGAGGCGCACTTCGACGGTCGGCTGGCCGGGAATTTCGATCGTCACGACGCCATCGGTGGCGGCCCAGTTCGGCACGCCTTCGTAGATGAAGGCGTAGACGAGCACGCGCTTGATCTGGTCGAAATGGGTGCCGTTGATGAAGATGTTTTCGCCGCTGCTGATGCTGCCCGTGCGGTCGTCGCCTTCCAGGTGGATATACGGCGGACGGTCGTAGGCGCCCCAGCTGTTGCCCAGCGCCTGCACGGCGCTCTTGGCCCCGCCGCTCATTTCGAACAGGCAGCCGATATCGAGGTCGATGCCGCCCGAACGGCCGGCCGGTTTGTTGAACAGCTTGCCGAGGAAGCCCGTGTCCAGCTTCGAGGCGGGCGCCTGGCCTTGCGACGCGTTCTGATTCCAGTTCAGGTTGACCCGGATGCGGCCATAGCCGCCGCTGTCGCGCTTGTCGAGCGAAATCTTGTCGCCGCGTTTTTCCAGGCGAATTTTCGACAGCGAGATTTTATTCGCCGGCGGCGGGGCCGCTGGCGTGGGGACGGGAATCGGTGCAGGGGCAGGAGCCGATTGCGCCGCCTCGCTGCCGCCGAAGTGCTTCAGCAGCGCCGCCAGGCCGCCGGCGAAGCCCTGGCCCACGGCGCCGAAGCGCCAGCTGCCGTCGCGGCGATACAGTTCGCCGATGATGACGGCTTTTTCGTCCTGGAAGTCGTTGCCCGTGAAGGCGAACGTGGCTGCCTGGCCCAGCGCCATGCTGGAGTTGCCCAGTGCGCGCATGCTGCCCTGTTCCGTCGCCGCCGTGAACACCAGCTTGTCGATCGAGGCGGGCAGGCGGGCCAGGTCGACCTGGAAGGTGGAGCGGGGACCGTTCAAGTCCACCGTGATGGCGTTGTCCGGCGCGCTTTTCTGGTTGAAGAAGACCATGTAGCGGTCGTCCGACAGCTTGCCGGCCGCATCGACGCCGAAGCAACTGACATCCACTTCCATCGAACCCGAAACGATATCGAGCGTGACGGCAAACGGGCCATTCAAGCCCAGGTCCGCCAGTTTGCCTTTTTGTCCGCGTGTGAAATTGGTCATGGTCGTGCAATCCCTTCGTCGCTTGAGAGTTGAGTCAATGAGGTAGTCGGTACGTGCGCCGGAGCCGTGTCGGCCGCATGGCGGATGCCGAACAGGCGCGCCTGCTCGATGATGCGCTGCGCCCAGCTGGAATGGGTCGCCACTTCGCACATCGATTCCTGCATGCGGAACACGGCCGGGCTGTCCGGGTCGATGATGCGCAGCGCCAGTTCGATGTCCGACTGCGCCACCTGGTAGTGGCGCTCGATCTGCGGCACCTGGTCCGGGTGGATGGCCGTCTTGGCGATCATGCCGTGCGCCATGTCCTGCGCCACTTCGGCATCGAGCCAGCTGCCCTGCGACAGGTGCTCGAAGACGGGCGCCGTCAGCTGGAAGCCGTGCGGCTTGAAGATCGTCACCAGGCGGCCGATGACCTGGCCCAGCGGCGTTTGATAGATGGTGCCGCTGGTAGGGCGGCGCAGTCCCAGCAGGGCCAACAGATCGTTGCCGCCAATGCGCAGGGCCAGGATGCGGCGCCGCACTTCCGGCGCGGACAGCATGATGCGGAACTGCTTCATTTCTTCGTCGTCGAACACTTCCGCCGTTTCCAGCGTCGGCATCAGCAAGTGATGCGTGTGGAGCACCAGCTCGAAATACGCGGCGAAGTTGTGGCGCGTGGATTTCGGCAGCACGAAGCCGCTCAATTTGTCGGCACCGGGCATGCCCAGCACGCGCGTCAGCACCTCGAGATTACGCACGCGCACGAAGCGCAGTGTATCCGATTCGTCGCACATGTTTTGCAGCGCCAGCGACAAATTGAACAGCGCGTAACTGAGGTCGCGTTCCGCGATGGCGTCTTCGGTGCAAAGGATCACCGAGCGCAAATGGCTGAATTTGTCGCCATTGGCGATCGCCAGCAAGTCCTTGTGCGTGGTCGGCACATACATGGAGGCGCCCAGCGCCGCCTTATGCTCACTTTGTGGATGTAGGGAGTTGTTATCCATCGACTGCGCTCCTGATTAGGGCGACCGCCTGGTAAGGCAGCGCCGGTTCTACTGTGACGGGTATGGCTTTTTCCTGCGCCAGAAGCAGCAAATGTGCCACGTCCGGCGCATTCGTGTCGCGCACGATCAGGCGCTCGGGCACGCGGCGCAGCAGTACGCGCGTCGCTTCGCCGATGCCTGGCTTGATCAGATTGATGTCGCTGATGCCGTATTCCTGCTGCGCGGCGGCCATGTAGGCTTGCGAGCGGGCCGCCATGGCTGGCGCATCGCTCGCTTCGGCCAGCGGGATGCCGCTGCTGGCGGCAATCGCCACGGCGTCGGCCACCAGGCCGTCGGCGAAAGCGCGCGACTGGTCGTGCGCTTCGAACTGCGCGTAGTACACGCAGCCATGGAAGTCGTCCGGGCCGATGGCATCATTCAACACGGAGCGGCTGACGAGGCCCGAGACGGTGGCATTCAAGATGCTCGACGGGATCAGGTAGTCGCTGGCCGAGGCGGCGCAGGCGGCCGTGCCGGCCAGGTCGGACAGCACGAACAGGCCGCCGTCGATCGCCGTGCCATGCGCCGCATTGAAGTCGTTGACCGTCTGGCGCAGTTCGCGCGAAATCACGCCCTTGCCCGTCCAGCCGTCGACGAAGACGATGGAGTCGGCCGCATGGCCGTGCGCCAGGATGTGGTGCAGGGCATTCGCGTCGATGCCGCGGTCGCGGATGATGGAGACGGAATAGTGGCTGCACTCGCGCTGGAACACCTGGCGCAGCAGGTGGCCCAGGATGACGCCCACGGGCGTGCCGGCGCGCGCCAGCGACACCAGCGTGATGGGGCCCGTGCGGCGCGCCGCGATCAGGGCCGCCAGGCGCAGGCAGTCGCGCGCCATTTGCAGCCGGTTGGCCGCGAACGCGCTCTGGAACAGCGCCAGGTAGGCGGGCGAAGGCAGGGACTCTGGCGACAGCATTTCGCTGTAGTGGCGCTGGCCCGACTGGATCAGGCGCTCTTTTTCGGCCAGGTCGAGGATCGGTTCAAGCGCCATGGGCGTCAGCAGAAACTCCACGTCTTCCTGGCGGTAGCTGCCGCTGAAGTGCTGCTTGCCGTCGGTCATAGCGCCGCCACCGTGAGTGCCGCCAGCTGGGTGCCGTTGGGGATGATGGCGTAGTCGCAGGCGGCCATGAAGCGCGCGTCCGAGCGGCTGTCGCCCATGCCGAAGCTGACGATGGGGCCATGTTCGGCTTCCAGTTCCGCGCGCAGGTAGGCGACGGCGCGCGCCTTGTTCAAGGTCTTCGGCAGCACGGCCAGGTTGTTGCCATTGCGGTGGATGAAGTAGTCGGCGCCTTCGGTTGCGATCCACTGCTGCAGCACTTGTTCTTCGATGTCGGCCAGGCGTTCGCCGCGCGCTTCATGGTCCTTGACGACGATGTAGAACGGCGTGTTGTAGTCCTCGATCAGGCGCGCGCGCGAGGGCATGCCCGTCTTGACCTGGAAATCGTCGATGATGCGCATGGCGTCCCGCAGACCGGGCAAGGCCGTCTGCATGTCGTTCTGCATCAGGGACAGCCAGCCCGCGTCGAGCGCGCCGCCCGGCTGCAGCACGATGCCGCCGTAATCGAGCACGCTGTAGCTGGTGAACGGCAGGTCGACGCGGCGGAAGGCGTCGCCATTTCTCGCCGTGGCGGGGATCAGGGTCATGCCGCTTTGCGCAAACTCAAAGAAGGCGCGCTGGCGCGCCGTCGTAAACGAGCAGGCATCGCCATTTTTCAAATACGCGGCCGCTTGCAAATCGGTCTCGCCGGGGCATTTCTTAGGGGTCTGGAACAGTGTGTCGTCCAGATCAACAAACAGGAATTTCTTCAATTTTGGTCTCTGACTGAAAGTGGAACAGGCGGCCATTCAACTGGCCGGCGAGTTGCATGAGGGCCGGGCTGGCCGGGGTTTCATGGCAGATGAAAACGTGCTGGTACTGGCCAGGCGCCACGTTGTACAGGTAATTGGCGATGCCTTCGCCGTAGTTGTCGTCGCAGTTGACGATGTGGCTGACGGAGCCCCATGACAGGATCGGCGAGCGCGTGGTCGACTGCACCACGACGTTCTTGCCCAGCGCTTCGAGTTCGCGCGCCAGCAAGAATGACGGGTGCATGAATTCGCCCGTGCCCAGCACCAGCACGGAGTCGCCGGCGCCGATTTCCTGCGCCAGCTGCACCGCCAGGCCTTGCGGCGGCGTCAAGGCGCGTCCCACGCCGATGCGGCCGAACGCCGGGCTGGCGCCCCGTTCCGCATTCGCCTCGAAACGCTGCGCGCTGGCCGCCACGGGAGCAGGCGCAGCGCCGGCCTGGAAGGCGTAGTGGCCGGACAAGGCTGCGCCTATGCTGGTGGGTAGGCCGAAACGCTCACTCAAGCCCGCGTTGGCGGCCTGGCCCATGAAATTGGTGATCACGCCCAGGTGCAGCTTTTCCAGTTGCGGATAGCGCGCGCGGCACACTTGCACCAGGTTGGCGAAGGTGTTGCCGGTCGACGCTTCATCGTCGATCAGCACCAGGCTGCGGGCGGTGGAAAACAGCGCGCTGGCAGCGTCCGACAAATGCAGAAACTGGCGCGGCGCGTGGCTGTGCGATTCCTCGAATTCGAAAAAAGGCACGCTGCCCACGCGGTAGCGCGAGCTGTGCAAAAACAGGGCCTTGCCGTTCGGATTGGCGCGCAGCCACGCCTCGAACACGCCCTGGCCCAGGCCGACGGCCGTTTCCGCCATGGCGATGAAGACGACGGGACCGGGCAGGCTGGGGGGGATCTGCGCGGCCAGGTCGTCGTGGATGGTTTGCATGGCGCGCGGCGTGACGGGCCAGTGCTTGCCCAGCACCTTGGACAGGAACAGGAAGCCCCGTTTGGCGTTGGCGCGCGCGGCAAAGCCGATCAGCCAGTCCAGCGGAAAGCGCGCCTCGTCCACTTTGAGGGTCAGCTCGCCCGTGGGCATCTGCTGCTTGACGACGTTCATGGCAGCTCCACGGCGTAGGCGGCTTCGCCCACGCGCATGCCTTCGTGGATGGCGGGCACGGTGAGCTTGTCAAAGCCCTGGTCGAAGCCGGCCAGCGCCAGGTAGGGCAGGTTGGGGCCGGCCGCGCAAGCCATGCCGATGCCTCCCGACATGCGCGGGTTGATTTCCAACAAAGCCAGGCCGTTCGCGCCTTCGCGGAACTGGACGTTGAAGACGCCATTCAGGCGGTAGTCGCGCGCCAGTTTGTCGCAGGCCGCCAGCAAGTCGGCGCGCAGCTCGATCAGCTGACCGCTGCCGCCCCCGTGCAGCTTCTTGCGCGGCACGGCGCAAATGAGCTTGCCCTGGTCGGCGACGCAGTCGGCGCTGTATTCGTGGCCGTCAAGGTATTCCATCAGCAGCAGGGTCTTGAACGATGCCATTTGCGCGAGGCCATTGCGCAGCTCCTGCGCATTGATCTGGTAGGCGGCGCCGGCCAGCAACAGCTGGGCGCTCGAACGCTCTTCATCGAGAATGGCAAAGCCCAGGGCATACACGGATTCGGACGGCTTGATGCACAGCTTGCGATGCAGCGGGCGCAGTTCGGCGTAGGCGGCGTCGTATTCCGTGATGGTCGTCACGGCGCGGTAGTCGGCCGGGCGCGCCATGGGCAGATCGAGGCCGTCGCAGAAGCGCGCCTTGTCGTGCATCAGGGTCAGCGTCTCTTCGCTGGCCACGCTGAGCACGCGCGTGCCGATGGCGGCGAAGCGCGCGCTGGCGCTGCCGATCAGGCCCGCTTCCTTGCCGGGCCAGAAAATCGTGATGTTGCGTTCGCGGCAAAATTCCAGGCACCACTCGACATAATTGAGGCCCGTCAGGCCCGACGGTTCGACCGCGTATTCGTGGGCCGACAGGAAGGCGGCCGCGTGCGCGTTCGTATTGCTGCACACGAGGTGATAGCGGGGCGCACCGCTTGTCGCGGCCATATCGGCCTCGCGGATCAGGCGCATGGCCGTGCCGACCGAGGAAAATGTTTTGTTGAACCAGACTCTTTGCATGTACGGGGACCGGGTGGAAATAGGGGAAGCCGCGCGCAGGTGCGCGCGCGGGGATTCTAAACGGCCAGACTTAACCTGGCCTTAGATTTTTTTGAACTACAACGTTGAGCAGCAAACTAACAGCGCCTGACAAAACCGTAGCGAGCGGAAGGAAGAGGTGGCCGAGAAGCGCAACCGTACTCAAGTACGGTGAGCATCGCAGGCCGCCTATGCCGACGCGCAGTAGGTTTGGTCAGGTGCCTCTAACTAGCTTTGCCGCTGGCTGTCCATTTTAAGAATGCATCGCGGTTGCGCGAGCAGATGAACACCTTGCCCGAGCCGGAAAAGCGCAGCACGATGCCTTCGCCGCTGGTGACGCTGTTGACGATATTGCCGAGGAAACCGCCGATGCCGCCGCCGCTGGCGCCGCCGCCCGTGGTCACGGAAATCTCGTATTTCAGGCTATTGTCCCAGCAGACCACGTGGGAATTGTCGATCACGACGTCCTTGCCCGGCTCGACGTCGAGCTGGAACATGGAGCCGAAGCCCGACACCACCACCTGCCCCGTGCCGGCCGTCTCCATGACGAAGAAGCCGCCCGACTGGGCGAACAGCGCGTTGCCGATGCTTTGCGTGCGCACCTTCATTTCCGTGCCCGCAGTGGCGGCGACAAAGGCGCCGTCGTTGAGCAGGTACTGGCGCGCGCCCACGTCGACCACTTCGATGGCACCCGGCAGGGTCGGCGAGAGCAGGCAGTCGCCGCTGCCGCGCACCGCTTCGATGTGCTGCTGGAAGAACGATTCGCCATTCGCGAAGCGGCGCATGATGGCGCTGCCCAGGCCGCCCGTCATCTTGCCTTTCAAGTCCAGCGCCGTTTCCATCATCACCATCGCATCGGATTCGCAATAGATGGTTTCGCCCTGTTTCATGCTGACGTGGAGGAAAGGATCGACGTCGCCCGTGACACTAAATACTGGCATGATAAATCTCCAAAAAAAAGCCGCCTGAGTACGTCCAGGCGGCTGTGTTTAGCGCATAAAACGTTTAGGCATTCACACCGAAGGAACGGGCCAGAGGGCCCAGGCCGCCGTTGAAGCCCTGGCCGATGGCCTTGAACTTCCATTCGCCGTTGTAGCGGTAGATTTCGCCAAAGATCATCGCCGTTTCCGTCGAGCTGTCTTCGGACAGGTCGTAGCGGGCGATTTCTTTTTCGCCTTCCGCGTTCAGGCAGCGGATGAAGGCTTTCGACACCATGCCGAAGTTCTGGCGGCGCGCGTCGGCGTCGTGAATGGTGACGGTGATGCTGATGCGGTCGATGTCGGCCGGCACGCGGGTCAGGTCGATTTCGATGCGCTCATCGTCGCCTTCGCCTTCGCCCGTCGTGTTGTCACCCGTGTGCACGACGGAACCGTCGGTCGACTTCAGGTTGTTGTAGAAGATGAAGTCAGAGTCGCCACGGACTTTGCCGTCGCTTTTCAGGAGAAACGCGCTACCGTCAAGGTCGAAGGTGGCGCCGTCCGTCGAACGAGGATCCCAGCCGAGGCCGACGATGATCTTCTTCAGGTTTGGTGCTTCCTTGCTCAGGTTGACGTTGCCGCCTTTTTGCAAACTGATTGCCATGTGGTGCTCCTTTAGTAATTAAGTGCAAACATTCCTTCATGGGATGAGCGCCAGGCGCTCGTGCCATTACTCTTTCAATTGGGGGCGGAACCCCCGATTTCAAGCTTGTGCCGCGTGCCGTTTGCGATAACGCAAGGATGACCACAGCGAGACCAGGATGAAGGCCACGCCCGACAGGCCCGTGAACCACTCCGGAATATGGTACTTGACGGACGCCAGCATGATCAAGGCGAGGATGCCGATCGCATAATGGGCGCCGTGCTCGAGGTAGACGAATTCGTCCAGGGTGCCCTTGTGCACCAGGTACACCGTCATCGAGCGCACGAACATGGCGCCGATGGCCAGGCCCAGCATGATGATGACCACGTCGTTGGTGATGGCGAACGCGCCGATCACGCCGTCAAAGCTGAACGAGGCATCCAGCACTTCCAGGTACAGGAAGCCGCCGATGCTGCCGCGCGCCACCGTTTTCACGAGGTCGCCATTGCCGTTCCTGGCTGGCGCGGCGCCTTCCTCGTCGTCATCCTGCAAGTCCGGTTCGCCTTCTTCCAGCAAGCCGCTGATCCAGTTCACGCCGATGTAGACGGCGATGCCGACGATGCCAGACGCGAGCACGCTATACTTTTCGTCCACGGGACCCATTGCCACGCAGGCGGCCACGGCACCCATGGTGATCAGAACGGCCAGGCTTTCGGTGCCCAGCGCATTGACTTTTTCCTCGGCCCAGCCCAGCCAGTGCAACTCTTTTTCATCGTCGAACAGGAAGTTCAGGAACACCAGCAGCAGGAAGGCGCCACCGAAGGCCGCCACTTGCGCATGGTTGTCCGTCAGGTGCTTGGCGTACACATCGGGCGTCGTGGTGGCCATGGTCCACACGTCGACCAGGCCCAGGCCCGTAGCGACGGAAACGATGACCAGTGGAAACAGCAACCGCATGCCGAAGACGGCCACGAGGATACCGACCGTCAAGAACAGTTTTTGCCAGAATTCATTCCAGTGACGCAAGACCGAGGCATTTACCACGGCATTGTCGAACGACAGCGATACTTCCATGATGCCCAGCACGCCCGTGATCCACAGCGCCTGGATCATGCCTGGCATGCCGCCATGGCTGTAACCCCACCAGCCTGACACCGCCATCAGGATAAAAGTGACTAAAAAGGAAATTCTGAAATGCCGCATGAGTACCCCGTTGCAAGTGTGAAAGACGTTTGATTATCCGCGCCGCTGTGCGCGCCGCACTCAGTGTTGATATACGTCAATTGTTGTATATGCCATGATTTTATATTAGTTGCCGCCTGGGGCGGCGTTTTATAGGTCGGCGATAGACAGTTCTGCTGGCGCGGCTGATCTGCGATAATTGCGGCGCGCTTGTCTGGCTGCCGCAGCCCCTGACACATTCTCTACATATATATAAGAAGGAATACCCCGTGGATATCGCTTACCTCGTCACGCCCCTGATCGCCTGGATCCTGGTCGGACCGATCAAATTCCTGATCAACAGTGTCCGCACGCGGCAATGGGCGTTCGGCCTGGTCGGCAATGGCGGCTTTCCCAGCAACCATAGCGCCGTTGTTTCCAGCATGGCAACCCTGATCGCCTTGCGCGAAGGCATAGGCCATCCCGCCTTTGGCGTGGCCGTGACCTTGGCCTTCATCGTCATCATCGACGCCAACAGCCTGCGCCAGCACGTGGGCAAGCAGGCGGCGGCCATCAACCGCCTGGCCGGGGAAGCTGCCAGCCCCGCGCACAAGACCTTGCGCGAGCGTATGGGTCATACCCTGGTGGAAATCGCCGGCGGCCTGTGCACGGGCGTGGCCATCGGTTTCCTGATCAACACCGTGTTTGCCCGCTAAGTTCGCTTCCCCTGAAACGCAAAACCCCGCTTCAAGGCGGGGTTTTGCGTTTCAGGGCGTAAAAACTACGTTTCATCCATTCATTAAAGCATTACAGGAAGCCGCCGATTGACATGCCCGGACGCGCTCATGGATACTTTGGCGCTTGTGGTTTTAATAAAAATATTATGCTTGCTATCGCTTGCAGCCCTATCCGGGCAGCAGGAACGGTAGTGGTGCTATCTATCCGGAGAATTACCCATGTTGCGCAAAACCCTGTTTGTTCTGGCAATCGCTTCTGCCCTGGCCGCCTGCGGCAAAGAGTCCAAAGATCCCGGCAAGGGCGGCAAGAATGCCAAGGAACAGGCGGGCGCTGCCGTCAATTTGCTGGTATCCCCGGAAGACCTGTTGACCATCCAGAGCAATGCGCTGGCGTCGGGGCCTGTCATCACCGGTTCCGTGCAGCCTGAGCGCAACGCGGACTTGCGCGCCGAAGTATCGGCCGTAGTGCTCCAGGTACTGAAGGAAAACGGTGAAGTCGTCAAGCGGGGCGACGTGCTGGTGCGCCTGGATGAAACGTCCATCCGCGACAGCCTCAATTCGGCCGAGGAAGCCAGCCGTGCCGCCAGCCAGGTGCTGGAGCAGTCCGAACGCATGTTCCAGCGCATGAAAACCCTGCGCGCTTCGGGCATGACGTCGACGCAGGCGCTGGAAGACGCGGAAATTCGCCGCAATAATGCGCAAAGCGATTTGTCCGCCGCGAAAAGCCGCGCCGTGCAAGCCCGCCAGCAGTTGCAGCGCACCCTCGTGCGTGCGCCGTTCGACGGCATCGTGAGCGAGCGCAAGGTATCGAATGGCGATACGGCGCAAATCGGCAAGGAGTTGATCAAGGTCATCGATCCAACCAGCATGCGCCTCGAAGGCCTGGTGTCGGCCGACAAGATCGGCGTCGTCAAGGTGGGCCAGCCCGTGCTGTTCCGCATCAATGGTTATCCAGGCCAGGATTTTGCGGGCAAGGTGCGCCGCGTCGATCCGGCCGCCAATGCCGTCACGCGCCAGGTGGCCGTGCTGGTCGATTTCAACGACAAGGAACAGCCGCGCGTGGCCGGCCTGTATGCGGAAGGGCGCATCGAGACGGAAACCGTCAGCGCGCTGATGATCCCCGACTCGGCCCTGGTAAAGGCGGGCGACGTCACGTACACGTGGAAAGTCAAGGACAAGGCTTTGCATAAAGTCACATTGCACATCGGTGCGCGCGACGTGCGCACGGGCCAGTGGGAAGTGCAAAGCGGCCTGGCCAGTGGCGACACCGTGCTGCGCACGCCCGGTTCCACCTTCAAGGATGGTCAGAAAGTGGAATTGACGGCCGCCAAGGCCGTGCCAGCCGCCGCCGTGGCCAGCAGCAGCACCGCCGTTGCCGGTAAAGGAAACTAAGCCATGTTCCTTTCCGATTTCAGTATCAAGCGGCCCACCGCCACCATCGTCCTGATCCTGGCCATGATGTGCGTCGGCTTGCTGGCGCTCAAGAAATTGCGCGTCAACCAGAACCCGGATGTCGAAGTGCCCTTCATCGTCGTCAGTATTCCTTACCCTGGCGCCTCGCCCGATACGGTCGAGCGCGAAGTGGTGAACCGCCTGGAAAAGTCGCTGCAAAGTATTTCCGGCGTGACCGAAGTCAACAGCGATTCGAATGAAGGTTCAGCCAGCATCTTCCTGAAGTTTTCCTTCAATACCAATTTGATCGAAGCGTCCGACAATATCCGCAATGCGATTGCCGCCGTGCGCTACAAGTTGCCGACGGAAATGCGCGAGCCCATCTTGCAGCGCATCGACCCGGCGGCCGAGCCGATCATGCAGCTGGCGCTGTCGTCGAATACGCAAAGCCATGCGGAAATTTCGCGCCTGGCCGAAGACGTGCTGTCGGACCGCTTCCGCACCGTCGATGGCGTGGCGCTGGTCAACGTGGGCGGATCGCTCAAGCGCGAACTGTCCGTGCTGCTGCGGGCGGAAAAGTTGCGCGAATACAATGTTTCCGTCAGCGATGTCGTCACCGCCTTGCGCAACCAGAACACGAATGCCCCGGTGGGCAAGGTGCGCGGCACCCTGGACGAGAAAAGCATCCGCCTCGTGGGCCGCATCGAGTCGCCAAGCGACTTCGAGAAAGTGGTGATCAAGCGCCGCGGCGAGGAAATCGTGCGCCTGGCGCAAGTGGCCACCATCGAAGATGGCTTTGCCGAAGTCAACAGCCTGAGCATGCGCAGCGGCAAGCCTAACGTGGGCATTTCGATCACCCGCGTGCGCGACGCCTCCACCGTCAGTGTGGCCAACAAGATCCGCGACATGGTGGCGGAAATCAACAAGACCTTGCCGAAAGGCACGATCCTGCAAGTGACGCGCGACGGCGGCGAAAACGCCCAGCATAGCTTGAACAACGTGATCGAATCGCTGGTGCTGGGCGCCGTGCTGACGATCTTCGTCGTCTACGCCTTCTTGAACTCGTGGCGTTCCACCTTGATTACGGCACTGAGCCTGCCGACGTCCGTGATTGCCGCCTTCATTGCCGTGTGGCTGTGCGGCTTTACCCTGAACTTCATGACCCTGCTGGGCCTGTCGCTGGCCATTGGCGTGCTGATCGATGACGCCATCGTGGTGCGTGAAAACATCGTGCGCCACATGCAGATGGGCAAGGATCGCCGCACGGCCGCGCTGGAAGGCACGGCCGAGATCGGTATGGCCGTGGCCGCCACGACCTTCTCCATCATCGCCGTCTTCATCCCCGTGGCCTTCATGCCCGGTATCTCCGGCGAATGGTTCCGTCCGTTTGCCTTGACGGTGACGTGTTCGGTGCTCGTCAGCCTGGGCATCTCGTTTACGCTCGACCCGATGCTGTCGGCCTACTGGGGCGACCCGGTCGAGGAACACTCGGCGCCGAAAAAAGGTATCGGCCGCGTGCTGGAAAAATTCAACCACTGGTTCGACCATCAGGCCGACCGCTATGGCCGCGTGATCGCCTGGGCCCTGCATCACCGCCGCTGGATGGCCGTCATTGCCTTCGGCAGCCTGGTGGGCGCTATTGTTCTGCACGCTACGCATGGCGGCACGAGTTTCTTGCCGGCATCCGATTCGGGCAACTTGATGATCAATGTGCGCACGCCATCGTCAAGCAGCATCGAGTATTCGCGCCTGAAACTGGAAGCGGCGGCCGTGCTGGCGCGTTCCTTGCCTGAAACCAAGGACACCAACAGCTCCATCAATGCGGGCGGCGGACGCGTGTATGTCGATATCGGCAAGCGCAACACCCGCAAGCGTTCGGCCAAGGAAATCGCGGTCGAGCTGCGCGAGAAGATGTCACGCCTGGTCGGTGCCGAATACGTGGTGCAGGATGACTTGAGCAATGGTTCGCAAAAGCCGATCCAGGTGGAGTTCACGGGTCCCGATTCGCGCAAGCTCATGGAAATCACGAATGCCTATATGGACAAGCTGCGCGCCATTCCTGGCGCCGTCGATGTGGGCTTGTCCGAGCAAGACCCAAAGAATGAGCTGCAGATCGAGCTCAACCGTGGCCTGGCCAACTCGATGGGCATTTCCGTCAATGACGCGGCGCAATCGTTGCGCGTGGCGTTTGCCGGCGTGGAAGTGGGCGACTGGGTCGATCCGACGGGCGAAACGCGCGACGTGGCCGTCCGTCTGCACCCTGACGACCGTGTGGCATCGGAAAACATCGAGCGCCTGCCGATCAGCGTGACGGGCACGTCGCAAATGGTGCCGCTCGACCAGATCGCCACCATTACCATGGGCAAGGGCCCGTCCGGCATCGAGCACAAGAATGGCAAGCGCACGATTACCGTATCGGCCAATGCGCAAGGCCGCTCGAATGGCGAAGTGACGAGCGACGCCATGAAACTGGCCAACTCCATCGATTTCCCGCCCGGCTACGGCCTGGCGCTCGGTGGCGCCGGCCAGGACCAGCAAGAGTTGTTCACGGAAATGCTGATCGCGCTGGTGATGGGTATCGGCCTGATGTATTTGATCCTGGTCATGCAATTCGGTTCCTTCACGGCGCCCGTGGCCGTGATGATGTCCTTACCGCTCAGTTTGATCGGCGTGGTGGTGGCGCTGGTGATCACGAACAACACCCTCAACCTGATGAGCTTTATCGGTATCATCATGCTGATGGGCCTGGTCGCCAAGAACGCCATCCTGCTGCTGGACGCGGCGCGCAAGCGCGAGGAAGAGGGCCATGGCCGCGAAGATGCGCTGATGTATGCAGGCCGCATGCGTCTGCGCCCCATCCTGATGACGACGTTTGCGCTGATCGCCGGCATGTTCCCCGTGGCACTGGGCCTGGGCGAGGGCGGCGAGTTCTACCGTCCATTGGCGATCGCCATCATCGGCGGCACCATCACCTCGACGATTTTGACCTTGCTGGTCGTGCCGACCTTCTATGACAGCATAGAAATCGCCCGCGATGGCGCCGTGGCCAAGTTCCACCGCCGCGCCGCGCGCATGCCCGTCGCCGTGGCCATGATCCTGACCCTGGTCGAGTGCGTACTGACCTTGCTGCTGGTGCGTTTCGTCTACCGCATGCTGAAAAAGGCCGTGCTGTTCCTGATGGGACGCCGCACGCCGAAAGCAGCGTCGGTCAGCCTGCAAAAGTAATACCGGGCCAAGGCCAGCTCACGCTGCGCAGTGGTATTTCAAGAGCCTTCCTCGGAAGGCTCTTTTTTTGCCTGCTCGTCTGGCAAGGGGGCTAGCTGTTGCGTGGTGGCGACGTAGTGCTTGTCCCTATGCCTGTTCCTGGTGTCGTGCCATTTTGAGGCGGCGTGGTCGAGGGTGGCGTGGTAGTGCCATCGGGATTGGTGGTGGTGCCTGGTGCCATGCCAGGCGTGGCGGCTGGCGTGTCCGGGTTGGTGGTGCCCGTGGTGCCGGACGTGCCGCTGGTGGCGGGCGGCGTTGCCGGCGCGGTGGCGGCGGGCGTGGCGGTGGTGCTGGTGTCATTGCGTTTGTTGCAACCGCCCAGCAACGCGCAGACGATGGCGCTACCAAGGACGAGCTTGCTGGTGGTCAGGAGTGGAGCCGTCATGATTGTTCCTTTTCAGTGTAAGACTGTCGTGGAAACGCATGCCTCGCCAGATTGCGTATCTGGAACAAGGCTGGCATCGCTTGCAAGGATTAGAGTAGGTGGGCCGGTACAGGTTCACCGGACTTGCACAGGTGTGGTGCTGGCGGAGGCGGGGAGAGCGCTGCGTTTGACGTAGCGCAAACCCGCATGGGATACGAGATGGGCCAGGACAGGATGCCCTGGCCGTGTTCGGGTGGTTTATTTGGCGGCAGGGACCTTGCTGACTTCCACTTCCCAATCCACGCCCGACTCGACGTGGTGCTTGGCAGCAAAGTCACCCTGGCTGATGGCAACAGCCACGTCGAGCAGGCTGTTCAGGTAGACCAGCGGCTTGCCCTTGGCGACGCCGCCAAATGTGTGTTCGAATGGCGCCGTCACCTTGGCCACTTGCTTGCCCTTGTGCAAGATGCGCACTTGCAGCGGATCATGCAGTTTCACCTGCAATTCGTCGAGCAGCGATTTCGGGATATTCGTCCACACATTGCCATACTTGACGTCGAGTACGGGCACGATGCCACGGATGGTATTGCCGTCGCGCACAGGCTTTTGATACGCAATCTTGACTACTGATTCGCTCGGCAATTGCGGGCCTACCTGTTCATACGTGATGGCGCCCGATGCCAGGCGCGCACCCACATACGCGTACACGTCGCGGCCATGGAAGGTGTACGACTCGGCGGAGCCCGCCAGGCGATTGACCTTTTCATCGATTTCGCGCAGTTCGGCCACGCCGTCGCGTTCGGCGATCAGGGTGAACAGGCCATTGTCCGGCCCCACGAAGTAGCGCCCGCCCTTGGTTTTCAGCACCACCGACTTGCGCGTCGTGCCCACGCCCGGATCGATGACGGAAACAAACACCGTGCCTTGCGGCCAGTAATTGGCCGTCTGGTACAAGCGGTAGGCGCCCAGCCAGATGTCGTAGTCGGGAATCTGGTGCGTCAGGTCCGAAATGGTCAGCTGCGGATCGACGCCATAGGCCACGCCATGCATGGCCGACACGGCGCCGTCGGCCGTGCCGAAGTCCGTCATCAGCACCAGCGGCGCGCCAGCCTGGGCGGACGACAGCAGGAGGGCGCTCAGGCAGGCGCCGGCGACGAGGTGGGATATTTTCTTGATGATCATGTGCGCTTTCCGTGTCTTAGTAGGTGTAGCTGAGTTTGGCGTAGAAATACGCGCCGTTCACGCCGATGGGGTTGATGAAATTGTAGGGCAGGGCGCCGCCATACGTGGCGTTATTCGTTTCCCGTACGCGCTGCGGATAGCGGTCGAGGATGTTGTTGCCGCCCACGCTCAGGGTCAGCTGCTTGCTCAGTTTTAACTGACCCTCCAGGTCCAGCGACCAGACGGCGCCGAAGCGTTGCGCGGGGATGCCGTCGATCAGGGGGGCATCGCTGTCGTAGGAAAAATCTTTCAGCTCGCCAAAGCGCGTGGCGCGCGCCTGCACACCCCAGCCGGCCGCTTGCCAGTCGGCACCGAGGATCAATTTGCTGGCGGGTGACGCATGTTTGATGCGGAACAAACTCGTCTCCGTCAGCAGGGTCAGACTGGGATCGATATTGGATAGCGCGGCGGAACTCTGGTGCACCTTGTCGAGGCTGGTCTTGTTCAGGTTCAGCGCCGCATTCAGGTTCAGCTTGCCTGAGGTGAACGTCAGGTCGTGGTTCAGCACCACGTCCAGGCCTTTGGTCCGCGTGTCGAGCAAATTGGCCAGGTAGGCCACGGACTGGATGTCGCTGCGGTTATTGGCGGCCAGGTAGGCCGTGACGGTGTCGCTTTGCAAGTCGCTCGAGCGCGTGATGCGGTCGCGGATGCGGATCACGTAGGCATCTACCGTCACGCTGGTGGCGGCGGCCGGTTTCCAGGCCAAGCCCAGCGAGACGTTGGTCGATTTTTCAGGTTTCAGCTGTTGCGCGCCGAAGCTGCGCGCCAGCGGGTCGCTGGCCGGCAGCAGGGCCGCCGTTTGCAGGGCCGTGCCATCGGCGTTGAAGTTCAGTGTGGCAAAGCGGAAGCCCGTCTGCACGAGGGCCGGCGCGCGGAAGCTGTTTGACAGCGAACCGCGCACAAGAAAGTTCTCCGTCACTTTATAGCGCGTGGACAGCTTGCCCGTGCTGGCACTGCCGAAGTCGCTGTAGTCGGAATAGCGGGCGGCGGCGCCCACCAGCAGGCGCGGCGTGAGATCGCTTTCCACGTCCGCATACACGGAGCGGATTTGCCGACTGCCGTCATAGGCATCCGATGGACGCAGGCCCGGTCCCGCCTGCGCGCCCGGTGGCGCGTCCGTGAAGCTGCCGGCCGCGTACGAGGCAGGGTCGCCGGCCGAGCTGGTGTAGGTTTCCCGCATCCACTCGGCGCCCACCGCCACGCTCAAGGGGGCGGGCAAGCCGATGTCGATGCTGCGCGTGGCATCGATGTTCAAGGCGTTCTGGCGGAAGTCGAAACCGGCCAGCTTGAAACGCGTGGGGCTGGCCGCGCCCAGCGAGGCGTTGACGGAGTGGCTCACGCCGTAGTCAAAGCGGTCGCTGCCGTGGCGCGCGCTGGCGTCCCAGTTCCACTCGCCCGCGCTGCCGCGCACGCCGGCCACGATGCTGAGGTCGCGCTTGTCGCCATTGGTGACGGGGCGGTAGCCGTTCGGATACAGGGCCAGTACGTTCGACGGGTCGCCCGGATAGCGGAAGTAGGCGCTGCCGTCCGATTTGCGTTCGTTGAGGGTGGCAAACGAGTACAGGTCCAGGCCGTTGGCCAGGGTGAGCTGGGTGTTGTAGAACAAATAGTTGTTGCGCTGGCGCGAGTCGCCCGACTTGAACACCACCTTGCTGTCGAGGGCCTGGTCCGCTGGCGTGAAGTTGTAGGAAGTCCAGCCCGCGTCGCTGGGGCCGGCCCGTTCCGTCGGCGAGCGGTGCCGTGTTTCGGCGCCGAAGCGGAAGAAGCCCGCTTCGCCCAGCGGCACGCCATAGTCGGCGTTGACGATGACGGTCTGGCCATCCGTCAGGGTTTGATCGGTCGGGTCGAAATGCGTATGGTTGGCGCCATAGCTGATGGAAGCGGCACCGCCCGTACGCGCCTTTTTCAGCACGATGTTGATGACGCCCGCCACGGCGTCGCTGCCGTACTGGGCGCCGGCGCCGTCGCGCAGGATTTCGATGTGGTCGATGGCGTTGGGCGGAATGGCATTGATGTCGACCGGCACGGTGCCGGCAAAGCTGCTTTCCGTGTCGAGCACGGCGCTCGTGTGGCGGCGCTTGCCGTTGATCAGCACCAGCACCTGGTCCGGCGCCAATCCCCGCAACTGGATGCCGCGCACGGAGTCCGACGCGCCGCTCGACTCGATGCGGGGGAAGTTGATCGACGGCGACAGGTTTTGCAGGGCCGCGCCCACATCGCCCGTCGCCAGCGCATTGCTCACTTCGCGCGCGCCGAAGCGGTCGATGGGCACGCTGCTGTCGAACACCGTGCGATTGCGCGCGCGCGAGCCGACGACGGTGACCTGGTCGATGCTGGCGCCGGCCGTTTCAGCGGTGGTGCCTGTGCCTGTGCTGGCGGTGGCTTGCGCGTCCTGGGCCCAGGCGGGAGCGGTGCCCAGCATGGCGCAGGCCAGCACGATGGCGCGCAGCGGCGTGGCGGGAAGGGAAAGGGAGTCGGTTGAATGGCGCGGATACAAGGCGGTGTCCTTTTGGCTCGATTAGTGTCGGTGTGGAAACAGTTGCCATGAGCTTAAGGGAGGCGCCCGCCGGCGCTAACGATTCTTTCTGGATATGCTTATGCTGTTGTTTTTATGCCGCCAGGTGACGCAGCAGGGCGGGAATCTCGGCCGGGATTTCGCGCGCCAGGTAGCCGAGGATGCCGAAGCGCAGGGCCAGCTGTTCGCCCGCCAGCGCATGCAGGGCGATGCCCCAGGCGCACGCTTGCTCCAACGGAGCGCCGCGCGCAGCCAGACCCGTGATGATGCCGGCCAGGGTGTCGCCGGAACCGGAAATGGCCAGGCCGATATTGCCGCCCGCATGTGTCCAGCTGGTGCCGTCGGGCATGGCGATGACGGTCAGTGCGCCTTTCAGGGCGACGATGGCATTCCAGCGCCGCGCCGCGTCCACGGCGCAGGCATGCGGGTCGGCCAGCACGGCGTCTTTTGACAGGCCCATCAGTTGGGCCAGTTCGCCCGCGTGCGGCGTCAGTAGAACCGGTTGGTCAAAGCGGAAGTGCGCGGGCTTGCGCACGACTTGCATGGCGCACGCGTCAAGAATCAAGCGACTGGCGGCAAACAGGGGCAGCAGGTGACGCATCAGCTCGCAACTGGCGGCCGTGTCGCACATGCCTGGCCCGACGAGCACGGCGTCCACCTTGCCGGCCAGCGGCGCCAGCTGATGTTGCGCTTCGTGCCGGAAGCCGCCCAGCGCCGTTTCGTCCAGGCCGATGACCCGCGCCTCGGGCATGGCGATGGCCACTTGCGCCGCCACCGACGCGCCCGTCGCCAGGGTCAGCTTGCCGGCGCCCGCGCGCAGGGCGGCCGTGGCGGCCAGCACAATGGCGCCCGGCATTTCCGCCGAGCCGGCAATGATCAGCAAATGGCCGCGCACTTCCTTGTCGCCGTCTGGCTGGGGCATGGGCAGGGGCCAGGAGCGCAGCAGGGATGGGGTGATGTCGGTGGTGTCCATGCATGCCTCCGAAGGATCAGGATTTGGGCGCGGCCGGCATGTCGGGCTGGGCCGTGACGGGTGTGCCGGCCGCTTCGAGCGGCGCGACGAAGTTGCACAGGTTCAGCTGCAGCTTGCCGTGCTTGCCCACGGCGGGGTTGAAGGCATACGAGGTGACGCCGCAGTTGGGCACGTCGGCTGCCTTGTCGATAGCCAGGATGGCTTGCTCGTCGCAGCGTTCCAGCAGGTAGCGGAAGCAATTGACGATGACCTGGTGGCCGACGATCAGCACCCTTTCGCCCCGGTATTCGCGGGTGATGGTGTCGAGCACGCTGCGCAGGCGCAGGATGACGTCGCACCAGCTTTCGCCGCCCGGTGGACGGAAATAAAACTTGCCCACGTGCTGGCGCTGCTCGTGCAATTCCGGGTATTTGCTGGCGATGCCGTGCACGGTCAGCCGGTCGAGGATGCCGAATTCCTTTTCGCGCAGGCGCTCGTCGGCCACCACGGAGTTCAAGCTGTCCGCATCGAGGCGCGCCAGCACGGCTTGCGCCGTCTGCTGCGCCCGTACGTACGGCGAATACAGCACGACGGTCGGTTGTTGTTCAGGGGGAAGGGTGGCGAACCAGTCGCCCAGGGCTTGCGCCTGGCGCGCGCCCAGCTCGGAGAGGGGGACGTCGACATCGCGCTCGGCGATGGCGATCAATAACTGTTTTTCCGCTTCGGCGGCATCGCGCGCCACGTTGCCGGCACTTTGGCCGTGACGCACGATCCAGATTTGCTGCGGCCATTTCTGTTCCATCGCCTTGCGCCTTCCTCTGTATTTATTGTTAATAAATATAGACGAAAGCGGCAAGGTACGGCGCGCCGCTGGACAGATTTTTAGGCGGCGTGCTCCGTTTCATCCAAGTCGGGCGCGTCGTCGCTGTTGTAGACGGCCAGGTCGGTTTGTCCCATGACCCGGCTGGTGACGGTGCCGGCCGTGATCGAGCCGCTCACGTTCAGGGCCGTGCGGCCCATGTCGATCAGCGGTTCGACGGAAATCAGCAAGCCGGCCAGTGCGACGGGCAAGTCCATCGCCGACAGCACGATCAGCGCGGCAAACGTGGCGCCGCCGCCCACGCCGGCCACGCCGACGGAACCGATGGTGATGATGGCCAGCAAGGGCAGCAGGAAGCTGATCGTGAATGGATCGACGCCGACTGTCGGGGCGATCATGACGGCCAGCATGGCCGGATAGATGCCGGCGCAGCCGTTCTGGCCGATGGTCGAACCGAACGAGGCGGCGAAGTTGGCGATGCCTTCCGGCGTGCCCAGGCGCTGGGTTTGCGTCTGCACGCTCATCGGGATCGAACCGGCGCTGGTGCGCGACGTAAACGCGAAGGCCAGCACGGGGAAGACTTTTTTCACGAAGCGCAGCGGATTGAGACCCACGCCGGCGATGATGGCCAGGTGCACGAGGAACATCAATATCAGCGCGCTGTACGAGGCGACGACGAAGTTGATCAGTTTCAAGATGTCCGTGTAGCTCGACGAGGCCACCACTTCAAACATCAGCGCGAACACGCCGTACGGCGTCAGGCGCAGCACCAGAGTGACCATGCGCATGACGATGGCGTGCGCCACTTTCATGAAGTTTTCGAAAGAAGCGAAGATTTCCGGCTTCTTCACCGCGATACCCGTGGCCGAGATGCCGATGAAAATCGAGAACACGACCACGGCGATGGTCGACGTCTTGCGCGCGCCCGTCATGTCGAGGAAGGGGTTGGTCGGCACGAAGCTGACCAGCAGTTTCGGCAGCGACAGGGCCTTCGCCGTTTCCAGCGAGCCTTGCAGCTGCACGCCGCGCGCCACTTCGGCAGCGCTCGAGGTCAGGCCGACAGCCGTCAGGCCGAACAGCTTGGCCATCAGGATGCCCAGCGCGGCGGCGATGGTGGTGGTGATGAGCAGGGTGCCGATGGTTAGCGCGCTGATCTTGCCCAGGGAACTCGCATCCTTGAGCTTTAAAATGGCGGAAATGATCGAGACCATGATCAGCGGCATGATGATCATTTGCAGCAGTTTTACGTAGCCGCTGCCGACGATGTCGATGTATTCATTGGTGCCCGCGATGATGGGCGAGCCGGCGCCGTACAGCCATTGCACGGCCGCACCGAGCAGCACGCCCAGGCCCAGACCCGTGAAGACGCGCACGGTAAACGTCGCATGTTTGCGTTGCTGGTGGAACATGAAAGCGAAGACGAGCAACGCAACGAGCAGGTTCAGGATGATGTTAATTGCCATGAAGGGGCCTTATCTTGGTTTTATTCGAGACTGCACGGAGCACATAAAACAGTACTACAACTGACAGCTGCCCCAGCCCGGGGCGGAAGGGCAAGCACTGTACAGTACTATGGTGGCGTTTTGCGCAATACCGCTGCGAATATTACGCTATATAAATATGCTCCACAGGCATAAGTCTTCCGGCGGATTGTGAAAAACCCGATTTCATGCCAGCATGTTTTGCCTATTTATCAATGTCGTGCATATATTTGAAGGAAAAAGATGAATGCTTTAACGGAAGTACAGGTACTCGATGCGGAAGAACGCTTGCGCCTGGCCATGATGGCCTCCGACGTGGCTGTACTGAATCAGTTGCTGGCTGATGACTTATTGTTTACCAATCACCTGGGCCACTTGCTGAGCAAGCATGCGGACCTGGCCGCGCACGAGCAGCGCCTGCTGACAATCACGGACTTGCGCGCGTCCGAGCGCCATGTGCGCATCAATGGCAACGTGGCCGTGGTCTCCGTGCGCATGCAGTTGACGGGCAGCTATCACGATGTGGAAACGCATGGCGACTTCCGTTTTACGCGCGTCTGGACGCAGGATGCGGCCGGCGCGCTGCAAGTGATCGCCGCCCATTCCGGCGTCGTGGCTTGAGGAGCATCATTTAGTGGATCATCGTTCCAAAGGGCAGCTGTTTGAAGCTGTCATCGCCGCCGGCCCTGCCACCTTGGCCATCACGGCCGGCTATCCCGTGCTGTTGTACAACCTGGTGCGCACCTGGGCTGACGCCCCCGGCGCCAATGCCCTGGCCGCGCTGCTGTTGACGGGCGGCTTGTGGGCCTTGCTGGAATTTTGGCGCATCGCCCTGGCCACCGTGGCGCGCAAGGCATACGCGTTCAACTGGCGTTTCTGGCTGGCCATCGCCAGTTTTCTCGCCTGCTTCGTGCGTTTCGTGCCGGACATGCCGGCCGGACTGATGCTGCTATTGATGGTGCTGCCGGCGCTGGCGTGGACGCATTTCATCTTGCTGCAGATCAAGCGGCCAGCCAGTCTTTGATGCGTTTGCATGATTCAACAGGTTCGGACGACTATTCAACGGCTCGTCCGAACCTTGATGCAATGCTATTTTGCCCGACTGGAAAATTTCAGTGCTGGATACTCTCAGTTCGTACTACCTTGTGGGGCAGGAACAATGGTGTGATGGCGCAGATTCCGTTCGATTTTCAACAAGACGATTAAAAGAATCAGGCCGACGAAGCCGAGAAATAGAACGCCTGCGGCATAGAGCGACCACATTGCCTGTTGCTGCTTCGATAATGCGTCGCTTTCTGCTTGTTGGCGCTGGTTGGCAATGCGGTTCGCTTGTGCCTTATATTCACGCTGGCTATGTTCCAGGATAGCATTGAACTCATCGCCCACATCTTTTTTCAAACGCACGACAATTGCAGGGTTGGTGCTGGCCGTATTTAATATGCCGACAAATTGCGTGAGGAACGGGCGGCCAAGTTCTGGATTCTTTTCGATTCCGCGAAAAATATTGTTAACCGCTTCAAGATTCAATACGAAGTCAGGGATGGCTGCCGTACCTAATTTCTTGAGTGCGCCGGAAAACTCTTCAAACAGGGGATCTTTTGTTTTTGCGGCGGCAGTATTGCTTTTGCCGGTAGAGTCGCTCTTTGTTGTGAGGTCGTCCGATGGCTTGTAATCAGCGAGGCTGATTTTTATCTCATCCTTCACGGGTATGGCCTGCGCATCGTGTTCCATCAGATAGCGTCCCCCAAGAATGAAGGCAATAATGATGGCGATTGTGGCAAAGAGTAAAAAGACGACGCGCAGGAATTGTAGGTAACCAGATTCCAATTTCTGAATAAGTGACATATTGCCTCTAATGGTGATTAAAGTTGCATTATGGCATTATGATGGGTAAAAAGAAGAATATTGATGATGGGAGAAGGAAGTAATGTTGTTTTATCCAGCATTGCAAGAATTAAAATCGTTGTATTGTGCAATATCAATGCAGCAAGCGCTTATGTGATTTTTAAACCGTTGCGGATGACGGTATGTCTCATCTTGGAATGCCAGAAGTTTCGCCGCGATAGTCTTCTTTATTGCAAAGTTAGTGGCAGGCATCGTTTGCCCGCCACTCAGTCTTGTGCATCCAGCCAGGCTATCCGCCCATTGCCCGCCTCATGCAGATGCGCGAGCAGGGCGGTAGCCGCCGCTTCCACCAGGCTGAAGTCGAACAGCACATGCTCGCCGTGCTCTACGTTCAGCAAGGTGGCGCCGGCGCCATCGAGTTCGCGGCGCAGCATGCCTTCCATCGCATACGGCACCGTGCAGCGCAGGGTGCGCTGGCGCACGATGGCCGTCTTTTCCGCCTGCAATAACGCTTGTGCCACGCTATCCGTGTAGGCGCGCACCAGGCCGCCCGCGCCCAGCTTGATCCCGCCAAAGTAACGCACGACGGTCGCCAGCACGCCTTCCAGGTCCTGGTGGCGCAGCACGTCGAGCATGGGCCGCCCAGCCGTGCCGCTCGGCTCGCCATCATCGACGGCCGCCGACTGTCCGCCCGCCAGCAGCGCCCAGCACACATGGCAGGCGCCCGGATGCTGCGCCTTCAAGTCATTGACCACCTGCTGCGCGCTGGCGCGGTCCGTCATCGGCTGCACGCAACCGATGAAACGGCTTTTCTTGATGATCAGTTCGCTGTGGACGGGAGTGGCAATGGTAAACGGCATGGCGGGTGCGAAGGCGGGCAAAGCAGCATGATAGAGGAAATGCGCGCCGTGGACGAGTCAGCCCGCTTACGCTGCAGGGGCAGCCACCAGTTCGCGCAGCGCCGCATCGCGCACTTGCACAATATCGAACAGTCCCAGCGCGTGCAGGGCGGGCAAGGCGTCGACAATGTCGCGCTCGGCGATGTTCCGTTCGGCGATGCCGCTGGACTCGTCCAGCCATACCTTGGCATTGGCGAGGAAGGCGCCCACCGTGCCCTTGCGTACGGTCACGCCATTGAACTGACCCTGGTTTTGTTGATCCGGCAATACGTCTTCTGCGCGCATGGTGAACTCCTGAATGTTGGAAAGACTTCACTGTATGATGACAAGATTGTCTTGCCTGCGTTGTTTATGTCATTCAATACGTCAAACCCGCCAATCTTGTCGCCATCGCTGCCGCTGCCGCTGCGCGCCATGCGCATTACCCAGCCGCAGCAGCGGGTGACGGCGGCGCACCGCCACGCCAGCGGCCAGCTGTTCGGCGCCACGCGGGGTTTGCTTTCCATCGCTGCCGACAGCGGGCAGTGGGTAGTGCCGGCCAGCCACTGCGTGTGGATGCCGCCCCATCACGTCCATGGCCTGCGTTCGCATGGTCCGTTTGCGGGCTGGAGCGTGTATGTGGACGAGGCCAGTTGCGCCAGCTTGCCCGCCGCGCCGTGCGTGATGCGCGTCTCGGGCTTGCTGCGCGAGGCGGTGGAGCGCGCCAGCGCCTGGGACGACGGCGCGCTGGACGCGCGGCAAGCCCGGGTGGCGGCCGTGATTCTCGACGAAATCGCTGCTTCGCCGCACGAACCCTTCGGCTTGCCCTTGCCCACGGACCCGCGCCTGCTGCGCGTGGCGCGCGCCATCCTCGATAACCTCGCCGACGAGCGTGGCATGGAAGCGCTGGCCGCCTGGGCCGGCGTGTCGCCGCGTACCCTGGCCCGTCGCTTCACGATCGAGACGGGCTTTACGCCCTCCGCCTGGCGCCAGCGTGCCCGCATCCTGCACGCCCTGGAATTATTGGCCGCCGGCCAGCCGGTCACGACGATTGCACTGGACCTGGGCTACGATAACATCAGCGCCTTCATCGCCATGTTCAAGCGCGTGATGGGCGTGACACCGGGGAGGTATGGGGAAGAATAAGCTGGTGCGCAAAACAAAAAAGCCAACCGCGAACGGTTGGCTTCTCTGAAGTATTTGGTAGGCCGTGCGGGATTCGAACCTGCGACCAACGGATTAAAAGTCCGCTGCTCTACCAGCTGAGCTAACGACCCAAAAACTTTGACTACTTACTGCGGTAACACTGTGCGGTACGTGGCTTGCCATGGTGGCAAGTAAGCGTACTGCAAATTCTTGGTAGGCCGTGCGGGATTCGAACCTGCGACCAACGGATTAAAAGTCCGCTGCTCTACCAGCTGAGCTAACGACCCAAGGGCGGCTATTATGACGGCCAGCGGCGGTTTTGGGAAGGGCGGGGATGGAAAAAAGCCTTGCATGGTGTCCGGGGGCGGCATAATATGGGTAGATAGCCTACCTACTTATATATTTCCATGTCCACTACCGAAGACCTTCCCATCCCCGAACGCGCGCTGGCGCTGTCCGATGAATTGCGCACGGCGTTCAAGCGCCTGCTGCGCTCCATGCAGCGCGAAGGGGGCGAGCTGGAGGGTAGCGTATCGATGATGCAATACATGCTGCTGGCGCTGATCCACGAGCAGCCTGGCATCGGCGTGGCCGCGCTGGCGCGCCTGCAGAATGTGCGCGGGCCTACCGTCAGCGCGCAGGTCAAGTCGCTGGAAGAAGCGGGGCTGGTCGAGCGCAGCGCGCCCGATCCGCAAGACCGGCGGCGCTCGGGCCTGCAGGTCTCCGCGCAAGGCCTGGCGATACTCGAAACCCTGCGTGCGCGCCGCCGCGATACGCTGGCGCGGCGCATCGCCCGCCTGACGCCGCAGCAGGTCGATGCGCTGGAAGCCGCCATGCAGCCGCTGCTTGAGATCGGACAAGCATGAGCCGCCACGATCAAGCCACAGGCGCAGAAAAAGGCGCTGCCAAACCCGTCACCGAGCGCGAAGTGCGCGCCATCTATCTGGGCCTGTTGGCCGTGCTGGGCCTCGGCGCGCTGGACCAGAGCATCGTCGCCACGGCCTTGCCGCGCATCGTCGATGACCTGGGCGGCATGGCGCACCTGTCGTGGGTGGTCACGGCGTATGTGCTGGCCTCGACGGCTACCATGCCCCTGTACGGCAAGCTGGCCGACCAGTACGGCCGCCGTCCCATGATCTTTACGGCCCTGCTGACCTTTTTGCTCGGTTCCGTGTTGTGCGGGCTGGCGCAGAACATGACGGAACTCATTATCTTTCGCGCTATCCAGGGCTTGGGTGCGGGCGGCTTCATGCCGCTGGCGCAAATCATCATCGGCGACATCGTGCCGCCGGCCGAGCGGGGCAAGCGGCAGGGCATGGTGCCCATCGTGTTTGCCGTCACCAGCGTGCTTGGCCCCGTGCTGGGCGGCGTCATCACGGATGCCTTGTCGTGGCACTGGATTTTCTACGTCAACCTGCCCATTGGCGCGGCTGCCTTTGTCATCATCGCGCGCGCCATGCGCAAGCCCGTGCGCATGCACGCGCACAAGATCGACTATCTGGGGTCTGCCTTGCTGACGGGCGCTGTCACGGCGGCCCTGCTGGTGCTGGCGTTGGGCGGTACCGAGTGGCCGTGGGACGCGCTGGCCATCAAGGTGTGCGGCGGCATCGCCGTGTTGCTGGGTCTCTGGCTGGCGTTTCACGTGGGCAAGGTGGATGAACCCGTGCTGCCGCCCGAGCTGTTCGAAAACCGCACCTTCAATATCGCCAGCCTGGTGATGGCCATGACCTTCATGGGCCTGATGGGTGCCAGCGTCTTCTTTCCCCTGTTCTTCCAGCTGGTGATGGGCACCAGTCCTGCCGAATCGGGCGTGATGACGGTGGCGATGATGGTGGGGCTGGTGGCGTCGTCGATGTTCAATGGCCGGGTGCTGTCGCGCTCGGGCAAGTACAAGATGGTGCAGGTGATGGGGCTGGGCGTGGCGGTCGTGGCGTTTGCTGTGCTGGCCTGGGCCATGGAAACGTCGCGTGGCTACTGGATCATCGAGCCGGCCATCTTTTTCCTCGGCACGGGGCTGGGACTGGTGATGCCGAACATGACGATTGCCGTGCAAAATGCCTTGCCGCTGGCGCGCCGCGGCGTGGGCACGGCCATGCTGGCCTTTTTCCGCTCGCTGGGCGGCTTGCTGGGCGTGACGGCGTCTGGCGCCATCCTTGCACATCAGTTGCACAAGCACGGCGTGGAAGCCGTCTCGGCGCTCGGTGCGCACGCGGCGACGCAGACGGTAGAAGTGTACCGCCATGCGATCGCCAGCGTGTTTGGCGCCGGCGCCGTGTTGCTGCTATTGGGGCTGGTCTTCCTGCTGTTCCTGCCGGAACTGCCCCTGGAGGGGCATCCGGCGACGGTCGGGGACGATCAGTAGCGTTCCAGCCAGTGGGCGTACGGTGCCGGCAGGGTCCACGAGGCGCGTTCCACGCCGAGTTCCTTGGCGGCAAAGTATGCCCAGTGCGGGTTGGCCAGGTGCGCCTTGCCGACCATCACCACGTCGAGCTGCTCTTCCTTGACGACGCGCTCGGCAATGGCTGGCGTGCCGAAGCCCCAGGCGGACGAGACGGGAACGCCCGCTTCGCGGCGCACGCGCTCGGCAATCGGGCCCATGAAGGCCGGACCCCATGGAATCGACACGTCGGGAATCGTGAAGCCCATGCTGACGCTGAGCATATCCATGCCGGCATCCTTGAACTGGCGCACGAGGCCGATGGATTCAAGCAGGGTTTGCTCGTCGCGGCCGTCGAATTCCAGCACGCCAAAGCGGATCGTCAGCGGCAGGTGTTCGGGCCACACTGCGCGCACGGCTTTCAAGGTTTCCAGCAGGAAGCGGCTACGGTTTTCCAGGCTGCCGCCATAGATATCGTCGCGCTGGTTCGAGTGGGCGGAAAAGAAGCTTTGCGCCAGGTAGCCGTGGGCGAAGTGCAGTTCCAGCCATTCGAAGCCCACTTCGCGGGCGCGTACGGCCGCGTCGACGAAGTTCTGCTGCACGCGGGCGATATCGTCGAGATCCATGCTGCGCGGCACTTTCGGCAGGCCGCCGCCGAAGGCGATGGCGGACGGGCCGATGGTTTGCCAGCCGCGCGCATCGCCCTCAGCGATATGATCGTCGCCTTCCCATGGGCGGTTGGCGCTGGCCTTGCGGCCCGCGTGGGCGATCTGGATGCCGGGCACGGAACCGGCCGCCTTGATGGCTTTGACGACTGGCACGAAGGCTTGCGCCAGGTCATCGTTCCAGATACCCGTGCAACCGGGCGTGATGCGGCCTTCCGGCGCCACGGCCGTCGCTTCGATGATCACCAGGCCGGCGCCGCCACGCGCCATGCCCGCATAATGCGACAGATGCCAGTCGTTGACGGCACCATCGACGGCCATGTACTGGCACATCGGCGGCACGGCGATGCGGTTGCGCAGCGTGATATCTTTGAGGGTGTAGGGCTGGAAGAGGGCGGACATGGTGGCCTTTGTGTTTGTTGATGAAGGTGTATGGAAATGCTGATTCGGTAGTTCGTAAATATTCGAAGAATGGAATTAGTATAGCGCATGCTGTATGATTCTGCTCATGCGCCCACACAAACATCCTCCCGCCAGCGAATTCGTCCTTGAAAGAGTGCTGTACGCTTTGAGCGATTCCATTCGCCTCGACATCGTGCGCCACCTGGCCAGAGTCGACGCGGCCGCTTGTGGCGACCTCGACGGTGGGCGGCCGAAGTCGACCGTTTCCCACCATTTCAAGGTCTTGCGCGAAGCGGGCCTCGTCTACACGGAAAACGCGGGCACGACGCACATGAACACCCTGCGCCGCGCCGATATCGAGAGCCGTTTTCCCGGTTTGCTCGACGCCATCCTGGCGCAGCAGCCAGTGGCGCCCGAGGCGTCGGACGCGGGCGGGCGGGGAGTCTAGCCGCCTGCCGTGCCCCGCCATTTGCCAGGCTCGGCTATGATGTCGGCCTTTCGGTAAATCCTCAGCCGCGCGCCTGTTGCGCGATGGGCTGGCGACACTACCTGGCACGGCAAGGATAGGGAATGACGGCAGCAGCAGTGGTATCACAGGCGGACCTGGCAAATCGTCCGCAGTTTGGCTGGATCAATGGTTTGAAGGCAGGCGCGGCGCAGTTGATCGTGTTGCACCACCTGGCGTTTTACGGCCCCATGTCCGACTACGTGCAACCCCTGTGGCCTGCGTTGCTGGACTGGCTGGGCGGCAGCGCGCGCATCGCCGTGCAAGTGTTTCTCGTCATCGGCGGCTTTCTCGTCGCCAAATCGCTCTCTCCCGCCGGCCATCCCGGCATTGCCACCCCGCTGCAGGCGATCTGGCGCCGCTATGCCAAGCTGGCGCCGCCTTTCCTTGCCGCCACCTTGCTCGCCGCCATCATCACGCCCGTGGCCGGTATCTGGATGATGCACGACTCCATGTCGGCCGCCGTCACCCTGGGCCAGCTGAGCGCCCATGCCTTGCTGCTGCATGGCGTGCTGGGCTATGAATCGCTGTCGGCTGGCGCCTGGTACGTGGCCATCGATTTCCAGCTCTACCTGCTGACGGTATCGCTGCTGTGGTTGGGTGGCCGCGTGGCGGGCCAGCGGCGCGGGCACTGGCTGATGCCGCTGGCTGTCACTGCGGGCATCACTTTTTCCCTGCTGTATTTCAATCTCGATGCGGGTTGGGATAATTGGGCGCCGTATTTCTTCGGTAGCTATGGCCTCGGCATGCTGGCCTGGTGGGCCAGCGACCCGGCCCGCAAACCGGGTGCCATGACCGTGCTCATGGCCATGGCCGCCGTGCCCGTCCTGCTGGCCCTGGCCGTCGACTACCGCAGCCGCATCGCCCTGGCCCTGATCGTCGCCTGTGCCCTGTTCCTGTTCGGCCGCGCCCGCACGCAGTCCCACGGCGGCGCCTGGAGCGTCATCAACGCCCTCGGGCGTACTTCATATGCTGTCTTCCTCGTGCACTTCCCCGTCAGCCTGCTGGTGAATGCCTTATTTATCACGTATGTGCCGCTCGAGCCGGAATGGCAGGCGCTGGGCATGCTGACAGCCTGGGGCGCCAGCCTGGCGGCCGGTGCCGCGTTTTACCGCTGGGTGGAGGTGCCGCTGGGGCGGGTGATGGGTGGCGTGGTGGGGCATCTGGCGGGGCGGCCGGTGCTGGTGTCGCGTTAAGGTTGGCGACGTAGCCCTGCCCCGATGGCGCCCTTGCCCGGGAAATAGGGCTGGCTGTTTCCATTATTTGTTACTACAATAAATAATGAGAATCACTTTTGATGCTGCCAAGCGTGAAAAGACGCTCAAGGAGCGTGGTCTCGACTTTGCCCGTGCGCGCGAAGTGTTTGACGGGCTCACCATTACGCTGCCGGACCAGCGCCAGGACTATGGCGAGCCTCGCTTTATCACAGCCGGCTGGCTCGATGACCGCCTGGTAGTCCTGGTCTGGACGCCGCGTGGCTTGGCGCGCAGAATCATCAGCATGAGGAAGGCAAATGAACGCGAAATCGACAAATACAAGCAAAGCCTGGGTTGATCCGGACGACGCGCCTGAATTGACGGACGGTTTTTTCGAGCAGGGTGTTTGGCAAGTAGGCGACAAGCCCGTTTCCCGTCCCGAGGCGCAGCAAGAGATGGCACGTCGTCGCGGTAGGCCCGCTGGCACTGGCGGCAAGGTCAGCACGACCATACGCTTCGACGCGGAAATTCTCGATGCTTTCAAGGCTACCGGAGATGGGTGGCAGACGCGCATGAATGATGCGTTGAAGGAGTGGCTGCGGGCGCGGCAGGCGTAGTGGCTTACTTTGGTAGTCGCAAGGCTGGAGTCGTGTACGCATGGCGAAACTGACCCTGCTTCCGGAGTGGCAGGCGCTGGGCATGCTGATGGCCTGGGGCGCCAGCCTGGCGGCCGGTGCCGCGTTTTACCGTTGGGTGGAGGTGCCGCTGGGGCGGGCCATACCGCTGGCCGTGTCGCATTTGCGAGCGCGACCCGCGCTTGGCTGAGGTTGCGTCGATGGCAGTCAATGGTAGTTGGCCACGACCTGAGTCGTCAGCCAGGTTTATCGCTCATGCTGATCGTCGTCGAGCTATGCATTGGTATTTTTTGCCCTGCCTGCCTGCTTGCCTGCATAGCGATAAGCGATTGCGAGTTTCGGTGGGGGAGGACAGGCTTCTTATGATTGAGGTTTCTAAATTGCCCGCAAACAGCTTTCAAGTTATGCTGCCTGTCAATTTAATCTCAATGGTCACCGATAATGAAAAAAACCGTATTTGCCGCCCTGATTCTGTTAAGTGCCTTTAACGTTTCCGCCAAGGAACCGTTCAAGGTAAAAAATATTGTAGCGTTTCATCCCGTTGCGGAAACGATTTATTTTCCCGAGATTGGCGTGGAGAGCGAAGTTGAAATCGGGCAGACCATCGTTTCCAAGGCCAAGCAGCTGGTGCATCCTGCACTGGAGGTTGCTAGCGATCTTTCTTTCAGGGTGGAAAGTGGCTTCTTTTCAAATACATGGTCTGGAACTGCGACCATAAAAAAAGGTAAATTCAAGCGCTATTTTAGTAATGAGGAAGGCGTTTTCTATCGTGCTGACAGTGCCACGTTCACTTTTGCGGCGGGTACCATGGATCAGGAAGGAGGGGTTTTCGTGCCGAACGATGCGAATCAGCCCTCGCTCCCCTGGACCTTTTCGAAAGCGGTAGTTTATTTTGGCGATGCGCCGGTGGTCGCCATGCCAACGTCGATCAAGACATTCGAAGCCGACAGCTTCGTCAAGGAATTGGTCTATGGGGGAGTATCGCAGGGGACGGTCGCCATCAGTTATCGCGAGTTCGCCGATAAAACGGCCCGGCCGGCTTTTACGCAGGAATTGAAATATGATTTATCCGAGGGTGACGTCATTGGATTTCGCGGTGCACGCTTCAAGATTATCAAGGCTGGCAATGTCTCTTTGCGATACGTTGTTCTGAAGCCATTGGATTGATGTTGTATTGTGGATGAGGGGATCTGGTAGCATTGCCGGGAGCCGGCAAACTACCATGATTGCAGAGGGGGAGCGGCGCGCCTCTGCTTGATGTTATCAGGAATGGCAAAATGAAAAAAGCCCACGAACCGAAATTCGTGGGCTTTCTTAAGTATTTGGTAGGCCGTGCGGGATTCGAACCTGCGACCAACGGATTAAAAGTCCGCTGCTCTACCAGCTGAGCTAACGACCCAAAAACTTTTTACAACAACTTCGGTAACACTGTGCCGTAAAAAATGCTTGCTATAACAACTCGCAAGCAGATCAGTACTGCGTATTCGTGGTAGGCCGTGCGGGATTCGAACCTGCGACCAACGGATTAAAAGTCCGCTGCTCTACCAGCTGAGCTAACGACCCGAAGAAGAAAGATTATAGGGGGTGCCCGGGATTCTGTCAAACCTAACGGGCAACTTTTTCCCCGCTTTTACTTTTTGCCGCCCCGTTCCTTGGCGGCCTGGGCCGCGCTGGAGTCCGGGTAGCGCGAGATCAGGGCGTTCAGCGTCTTGGTCGCGTTCGGCTTGTCTTTCAGCTCCGTGTAGCAGCTGGCGATGTTGAGCATGGCGTCGGGCGCTTTAGGGCTGTCCGGGTAGTGTTTCAGCACTGCCTGCTGGGCCGTGATGGCGCTCTTGCAGTCGCGCTGGGCGTAATAGGCGTTACCCAGCCAGTATTGCGCGTTGGCCGCGTAGGCCGATTCCGGATAGCGCTTGACGAAGCCGTCCAGGGCCGTCACGGCGCCCTTGTAGTCGCCCGACTTGAACAGGCCGAACGCGGATTCGTATGCGCTTTGCTCGGAGACGCCCACGGCCGCTTCCTGGCCGTCGATGGTGACCTGGCGCGGTTCGAGCTTGCGCAGGCGCGCATCGATATCGGTGTAGAAATCCTTCTGGCGCTTTTGCGTGTTCGCCAGATCGTTGCCCAGCACTTCGATCTGGCCGCGCAGGCGGGCGATCTCCTGCATGGTTTGGTCGTGCTGGTTGATCAGGCTCAAGGTGCTGGTCTTGTCCGCCTTGGCGTCGATGCGGCTGTTCAGGTCGCGTGCCATGGCGTCGACCTTGGCGCGCAGCTCGAGGATGGCCTTGCGCGCTTCGTCGTCATCGAACAGGGCGGCGTTGGCGTGCAGGGGCAGGTAGGCAAACGCGGCCATCAAGGCGGCGGCGACGCCGGCTTTCGAGAATGTCATCATGGGTCGGGCTTTCTAAGGTTACGCAAACATGCAAACGGGGCGCCGGGCGGTGAATCACCGCGCTGCGCCCCATTATTATGCCTATGACTGGCCAGTTAGGTAAGCGTCAATGCTGCCGCGCTCACCCATCAACATCAATAAACGATGTCAGCGCGGCGGTTTTCTGCCCATGCTGCTTCGTTGCTGCCTTGAGCTTTAGGCTTTTCTTTGCCCAGCGACACGGCTTCCATTTGGCCTTCTGGCACGCCCAGGGCTGCCATCGACTTGCGCACGGCTTCAGCACGTTTCTGGCCCAGGGCCAGGTTGTACTCAGCGCCACCGCGTTCATCGGTGTTACCTTGGATCAGGATCTTGCGGCTAGGCGTTTTCACCAGGTAGCCAGCGTGGTTTTGCACGACTGGGGTGTCCGCTTCGCGCACGACGTACTTGTCGAAGTCGAAGTAGATGCTGCGGTTAGCCAGCACGCCTTTTGGATCGTCCAGTGGATCGACCGATGCGGTCGTCACTGGCTGAACTTGACGGGTGTCAACTGGTGCAACGACTTTTTCAGGAGCGCGCTCAACCACTGGGGTCTCTGCTACTTTGACTGGGGTGCTGCAGGCGGACAGCAGGGCTGCGGTAGCGGCGATGAAAGCCAAACTTTTAAAGTTACTCATTTTTATTCTCCGGGTCATGGTTAAAGGTGAAACTGTACAGCATTTACTTCATAAAAGGACCCCAGGTGGGCTCCTTGATATTGCCAGCTTGCGTAGTCAAACGCTGTTTGACGCGGCCATCCACCGATACCACTGCCAGCGACTTGCGTCGTCCGGATTCGGTCGCGTACATGATATATTTCCCGTTGGGCGAAAAGCTCGGTGATTCGTCGTTGGCGGTGTCCGACAGGCGCAGTTCCTGGCCACTAGCCAGGTCGAGCGCGTAGAGCTGGAAATTGCCGTCGCGACGGGAAATATAAGCGAGTGTCTTCCCGTCGGACGAAATCCGCGGGCTGATGTTGTAGGAGCCGCCAAACGTCACGCGCTTGGCTTCGCCACCGCTGGTCGACATGCGGTAGATTTGTGGTCCGCCGCTGCGATCGCTGGTGAAGTAAATACTTTGGCCATCGGCCGAGAATTGGGGTTCCGTATCGATGCCGCTGCTGGTGCTGACGCGGCGCAAGCCGCTGCCGTCGGCATTGACGGTGTAGACCTGGGTATGGCCGTCGCGCGACAGGGCCACGGCCAGGCGCGAACCGTCCGGGCTCCAGCTCGGCGCCGAATTGCTGCCTTTTTCATTCGATACGATGGTGCGCTGGCGCGTCACCAGGTTTTGCACGTAGACGATCGGCTTTTTCTTTTCAAACGACACATACGCGACCTTGGTGCCGTCCGGCGACCATGATGGCGAAATGATCGGCTCGTTCGAGCGCAGGGCAACCTGGATGCCTTCGCCATCGGCGTCGGCGATTTCCAGGCGGTATTCGCGGCCCGATTGCGTGACGTAGGCGATGCGCGTGGCGAACGCGCCCTTGACGCCCGTCAGCTTCTCATAGATGTCATCGGCGATCTTGTGCGCCAGCAAGCGGTTGAACTGCGGCGCGGCCGCATTGTTCATGCTCGAGATCTGGGCGCCCTTGATGGTGTCGAACAGCTTGTAGCGCACGTCCAGGCGGCCATCGGCCATGCTTTGCACGGTGCCGGCCGCCAGCGCGTCGGCGCCGCGCGACTTCCATTGCTCGTAGCTGACGGGCGCCGTTTCCGATACGGGCGCATCGGCATCGATCAGCTTGAATACGCCGCTGCGCGCCAGGTCGGCCTTGATAATGCCGGACAGCGATTGCGGCGCGGCCGATTCATTGACGAAGCTGGCGACAGCCACCGGGATCTGGTTGCTGCCGATCCCCGTAATCTCCACGCGCAGCTGTGCCTGGGCGCTTGACGCTCCCAGCATCAGGCCGGCGCAGAGCACGACATAGCTCATTTTTTTCATGGTCATCATTTAGGCAAATCCTTCATCTCGAATATCAGTTCAATCTCGCGTTCCACGGTGCCGTCTTTTTTCTTCGGCAGTGGCGACGATTTATTAATGGCGTTTTCCACCGAGCTGTCATACGCCGGCAGGCCGCTACTTTTAATCTTTCGGACCGAAATAATTTCCCCAGTTGGCAGTTGCTCGATCTTGAACACGGCGCGCGGGTTGCCCGGCACGTCCGTGCTACCGCTGTACGCGATATTGCTCTTGATCTTGCTCGTCAGGGCAGCGACATAGCCGCTGTCCTTGCGTGGCGCGGTCGCTTTCGCGGCCGTGCCCGTTGTGCCATTGCCTGCCTGCGCCATCATCCGCTTCATGTCATCGGCGCGCATTTTGTCGGCTGCGGCTTTTTCCGCCGCCGCTTTTTTCGCCTTGGCCGCTTTTTCGGCCGCCGCTTTTTTATCGGACAGTTCTTTCTCGGCTTTTTCTTCCGCCGCTTTTTCTTTGGCTTCCTTGGCTTTCTCCAGCTTGTCGGCCTTTTCTTTCTCCAGCTTGTCAGCCTTGTCTTTTTCTTTCTGCTTCTGTTTTTCCAGTTCGCGCTTTTCTTCCTCGCGTTCCTTCAATTCCTGCTTGCGGCGTTCTTCCGCTGCCGCTTTGTCTTTCTCTTCCTTCAGCTTTGCCTTCTTGCGCTCGAGTGCGATCTCCGCTTCGCGCAGGTCGACCTTCGGCTCGGGCGCGGCCACGGGCGGCGGTGGCGGCGGGGCCGGCTGTTCCACTTGCGGTTGCGGCGGCGTTGGTGTCGGCTCCGGTTCCGTCGCCACGTCGGGCGGCGGCGCGGCCGTCTGCACTTTCATGTCCCACACTTCCGCTTCGACGGCGACAGGTTCCGTATTTTGCCAGTGTACGCCCACCCACAGGAAAAACAGCAGCCCAAGGTGCATCGCCAGCGCCAAGCCCAGCGAGGGCCAGCGACTGCGTTCGCGCGGCACGCTGTAGGGCTTGCCGAGTACATGGTCGATTTGTTTGTTCTGCAAAGTCTAGTCTATCTAAAAACGGTCAAGTCTGGAAACAGGATGCTGCGCTTACTTGGTGGCCAGGCCGACTCTGGTAATACCCATCTTTTTCGCTTCCGAAATGAGCTGGATCACGTCGTCGTACTTGCTTTCCTTGTCGCCTGCGATCATCACGGGATAGTCAGGATTGCTTTCATGCAAACCGCGCAGCTTGCGCAGCAGGGCGTCGCGGTTCGGTTCCGTTTCCGGCGACAGCTGTTCCTTGCCGATGACGCCGATCGACAGCGAACCATTCGGCTTCAGCACGATCTGAATATAGTCATCGGGCGGTTTGGCCGACTTTTCCGCGTTGGGCAAATTCACCACGCTGGGATTGTTCGACGACGGCATCACCATGAAAATGATCAGCAGCACCAGCATCACGTCGATATACGGCACGACGTTGATTTCGGACTTGAACTTGCGGCCACGACCGCCGCGCATGCCGCCACTATTGAAGGAGGAACCCATGGACGCTGCTCCCTCTTAGCGCGACTGGCGCTGCAAGATGTTAGAGAATTCCTCGACGAAGCTCTCGAAGCGGATCGCCAGGCGGTCGATGTCATGCGAAAAACGGTTGTAGGCGACGACGGCGGGAATGGCCGCGAACAGGCCGATGGCGGTGGCGATCAGCGCTTCGGCAATGCCGGGCGCGACGGCGGCCAGGGTGGCTTGCTGCACGTTGGCCAGGCCGCGGAAGGCATTCATGATGCCCCAGACGGTGCCGAGCAGGCCGATGTACGGCGAGACGGAGCCGACGGAAGCGAGGAAGGCCAGGTGCGATTCGAGCACGTCCATTTCGCGCTGGAAGGCGGCGCGCATGGCGCGGCGTGCGCCGTCGAGCACGGCGCCGACGTCCAGCGCTTCACGCGAACCGTAGGAAGCCTTGCCCTTGATGAATTCGCCCATGCCGGCGTCGAAGATGCGGGCCAGCGCGCCGCTCTGGTCGCGATTGCCGCTGGCGTTCTGGTGCAGCGCATGCAGGTTGCCGCCGGCCCAGAAGCTGCGTTCGAACTCGATGGTTTGCTTGCGCGCCTGGCGCACGGCAAACATCTTGCGGAAAATGTAGGTCCAGCTGGTCAGGGAAATCAGCAGCAGCAGGGCCATGATCAGTTGCACGATCAAATGGGCATTGGAGATGAGCGCGAGGAAAGAAAGATCTTGTGTAACGTTCATTGGCTGGCAGTCTGTTGGGTGAATTGTCCGGGGGTGGCGGGTAGGGCTCAGGCGGCGCGCATGCGGACCGCGACTGCATCAGGCACGGCGCGCGGGCGCAGTGCCGAATCGACGCAGCCGATCTTGACGCGGGCCGTGTTGAGCAGGCGGTCGCCGCACCAGGCTTGTTGCAGAAAAACGATGGAGGCGCGCCCCATTTTTTCTATGCTTAAGGTTAATCTTACCGTGTCATCGAGCCTGGCTGGCGCATGATAGTCGGCGTTGACGCTTTTGACAACGAACATCGCGTCGTGCTGCTCCAGCAATTCCTGCTGGCCCACGTCGATGGCGCGCAGCCATTCGGTACGCGCGCGCTCGAAGAATTTCAGGTAGTTAGCGTAATAGACGATGCCGCCGGCGTCGGTGTCTTCATAGTAGACACGTACGTTCCAGGTAAAGACTGAAGGCATGTTTATTGCGCCAGTAGTGAGATTGAGCAACATTTTACGCGATTTTTCTTCTTGTGACTGTGGGCGCTTGCTGGAAAGCCATGCAAAAGCTGCATATAAGTTGCACCGCAGCATTGTAAATCCGGCGTGTGCAATGGCAAGCTTCGTAACATACGCTTACATGCCATGGCCAGGTTTAAGCCCAGCTTAAAAGCCGCAGTCATCCCCTGGGGCGGCCTGTGGCCGCGCCCGGTCTGCGGTGGCGCGCGGCGATTATAGCCGCACGGTTGCATTCCTTGCTCAATTTGGGCACTTAACTTACAATTTGGCTTCCATTACGTCTCACGTGACTGGCGAAAAGTCGGGCGATCTCCATGAATGGCGATCGGCAAACCGGCGAAAGGTGGGCATCCACCGGGAAACGTGAGATTTTTCATCAGCCGTTCGCCTGGGTAGCCACTATGGAAAAGCACGAAGAGGCTGCCTGTCCAATGTTGTTATTCACTTAACGCCGGCTCCCCTCATTCGATCCAACCTGCCAGTACAAGCACCCTCATACTTGGAGTTTTTACATGTTTGCAAAAGATCACAACCTCGCCAACGTCGATCCTGAATTGTTCGCCGTCATTCAAAAAGAGAATACGCGCCAGCACGACCATATCGAACTGATCGCGTCGGAGAACTACACGTCGCCAGCCGTAATGGAAGCGCAAGGCTCGCAGCTGACGAATAAATATGCCGAAGGCTACCCAGGCAAGCGCTACTACGGTGGCTGCGAATACGTCGACGTGGCCGAGCAACTGGCCATCGACCGCGTGAAACAGCTGTTCGGCGCCGAATGCGCGAACGTGCAGCCGAACTCCGGCTCGCAGGCGAACCAGGGCGTGTTCTTCGCCATGTTGAAACCAGGCGACCTGATCATGGGTATGTCGCTGGCCGAAGGCGGCCACCTGACCCACGGCATGCCGCTGAACATGTCCGGCAAATGGTTTGACGTCGTCTCCTACGGTTTGACGGCGGAAGAAGACATCGACTACGAGGCGATGGAACGCCTGGCCCGCGAACGCAAGCCAAAACTGATCATCGCCGGCGCCTCCGCGTTCTCGAAAAAGATCGACTTTGAACGCTTCGGCAAGATTGCCAAGGAAGTTGGCGCCTACTTCATGGTCGACATGGCCCACTACGCCGGCCTGATCGCCGCCGGCCTGTACCCGAACCCGGTGCCGTTCGCCGACTTCGTCACCTCGACCACGCACAAATCGTTGCGCGGCCCGCGCGGCGGTATCATCCTGATGAAGGCCGAACACGAAAAAGCCATCAACTCGGCCATCTTCCCTGGCATCCAGGGCGGCCCGCTGATGCACGTGATCGCCGGCAAGGCTGTCGCCTTCAAGGAAGCGCTGAGTCCTGAGTTCGTCGAATACCAGAAGCAAGTGATCAAGAACGCCGACGTGCTGGCGAAAACCCTGATCAAGCGCGGCCTGCGCATTGTTTCCGGCGGCACCGAATCGCACGTCATGCTGGTCGACCTGCGCGCCAAGAACCTGACGGGCAAGGAAGCCGAAGCCATCCTCGGTTCCGCGCACATCACCTGCAACAAGAACGGCATCCCGAACGACCCGCAAAAACCATTCGTCACCTCGGGCATCCGCCTGGGCAGCCCGGCGATGACGACGCGCGGTTTCAAGGAAGCGCAAGCGGAAGAAGTGGGCAACCTGATCGCCGACGTGCTGGACAATCCGCATGACGCCGCCACCATCGAGCGCGTCAAAGCGGCCGTGAAAGTCCTGGCCGACGCGCACCCTGTGTACGCAGCATAATTATTTGTCCAGAATGTGTCATACGGAGTAAGATTCTGTATGACACATTCCTTCGTGCCCAAGGGCGCCCGGAGTGATTCGGGCGCCCTTTGTACAAGGGCGGCGATTTCCCGTAATTATTACTATAAAGTTGTAGCCAGCCCATGAAATGTCCATTTTGCCAGCACGGCGACACCCAGGTTCTCGATACGCGCGTATCGGAGGAAGGGGATGCCATTCGGCGCCGCCGCCGCTGCGGCAAATGCGACAAGCGTTTTACCACCTACGAGCGCATTGAACTTATCATGCCGGCCGTCGTCAAAAAGAATGGCAGCCGGACGGAGTTCGCTGCGGATAAGTTGCGCGGCAGTTTGATGCTGGCCTTGCGCAAGCGTCCCGTCGCGGCCGCCTCTGTGGATACGGCCATCGCATCCATCCAGGAAAAACTGCTGACCAGCGGATTGCGCGAAGTCGATTCCGGCTATATCGGAGAACTCGTCATGCAGGAACTGAAGCGCCTCGACAAGATCGCCTACATCCGCTTCGCCTCCGTCTACAAGAACTTCGAAGACCTGGCCGAATTCCAGGACGCGATCGCCGAAGTGGGGCAGGCGCGCAAGCCCTGACGCACTCTGACGTTCACTTTGCCGACAACGGGGCCGCTCATGTGCCCCGTTTTCACCATGCCAGCGCGCGCCTGGCAAGCGGCCTGATCAACACCAACGCTGTTCTTCTCACCTTATCGCCGTGCTGTTTGCGCTAGCGCAGACCCGGCTTTTTGCGCACGCCTATCTTGTAGCTGGGCCGCCTGTTCCTGCGACTCTGTCTGCGGAAGGGAGTAGCGCATGGGCAAGGGCGGTCGCACTATGTTTCCTGCGGGTGGCAGCAGCCTCGTCGAGGTGCTGGTGTCGCTGCTGCTGTTGGCGCTGGGTATGCTCGGTGCCAGCATCCTGCAACTGAACTCCCTGCGCGCGCGCCATGAGTCGGCGCTGTTGTCGGCGGGCGTGCAACTGGCGGCCGGCATGGCCGAGCGCATGCGCGCAAACAGCGTGCTCATGCATGGCCCGGATACGGGCAACCCCTACCTGAACGTGGCCTACGCGGCGGCGGACGACGCCGAAGCGGGCGGCGGTGCGCCTGACTGCTTCGGCACCACCGCCTGCAGCGCGGCCGAGCTGGCGCAATTCGACATCGCCGAATGGCAGCAGCGGCTGCATGCGGCCTTGCCCGGCGCGCGCCTGCGCATTTGCCGTGACACTTCCGCGTGGGATGCCGCCGCCCAAGGCTTGCAGTGGGCCTGCAGCGGCGGCAAGGGCGCACCCATCGTCATCAAGCTGGGCTGGCGCGGCCGCTTGCCCGATGGCTCGCCCGCCGAGAATGCGGCAGGCGAGTCGCTGCCCAGACTGGCATTCCAGCTGGGCGGAGGCGGCGCATGAATACTGTCCTGCGCCGGCAGCCTGGCATGAGCCTGGTCGAATTGCTGGTGTCCCTGTCGCTGGGCGCGCTGCTGATGCTGGCCGCCAGTAGCGTGCTGCTGGCGGCCAGCGGCAGTTATGGCGACCAGTCCGCCAGCGCGCGCCTTGACGACAACGGCCGCTATGCGCTCGACACCATCGCCCGCGCCGTGCGCCAGACGGCGTACGTGAACTGGGACAGCAGCGCCGCGCCCGTCGCCCATGCCGATTTCGACAGCGCCAACGTCGCCGGGCTCGACGCGCGCAGCCTGGGCAAGAACAGCGAAGGCATCAGTGGCGCTTTGCCCGGCGCCCCGCATGGCAGCGACGTGCTGGCCCTGCGCTATTACGGCGCCGGCAAGGAAGAGGGCGGCGACGGCTCCGTGCTCAATTGCGCGGGCTTTGGCGTGGGCGCCGCGCAAACGCAGGCGCAGCGGGGGTGGAGCATTTTCTATGTAGCGCAAGGCGCCGATGGCGAGGGCGAGCTGCGCTGCAAATACCGGGGCGCGAACGGCTGGGGCGCGGACGCCATCATCCGTGGCGTCGACGGCTTCCAGGTGCTGTATGGCCTCGACACGGATACGCCTCCCGACGGCGTGGCGAACCGATATGTCAACGCCAGCGCACTCGACGCCGACGATGCGGCGCTGGTGCTGGAGGGGGCGGATGCGGCCGCGCGCCAGCGTGATTTTCACCGCCGCACGCACTGGAAGCGCGTGGCCAGCGTGCGCGTGGCGTTGTTGTTGCATGGCGAGGCGGGCCAGGCGGACAAGATGGCGGAACTGGGGCCGACGCAGTTCGACCTGTTCGGCAAAGCGTATGCCGAGGCGCACGGCGCCGGCGACATGGGCGTGCGCATCGCGCGCGCGTCCCTGCCTGCCGCGACGCGTTCGCGGCTGCGGCAACTGGTGCAGACGAGCATCATGCTGCGCAACGGACCGGCTTAGGCGGGCGGCGCGATGGCCGGCGCGGGCGTCCGCCGTTGCCTACCTTGTTGCGCATCTCGTGCGCGCCGCGGTGGCGCCACGCTCGTGTATGTGCTGTGCCTGCTGGTGATCATTTTGCTGCTGGGCATATCGGCGGCGCAGATGGCCTTGCAGGGCGAAAAGGCGGCACGCGGCGAGCGCGACCGGCAGATCGCGTTTCAGGCGGCGGAGGAAGCATTGATGGATGCGCAAAATGATATCGAAGGCTTGCCCGGTGCGCCCGGGCGCAGCAGCCTCTTCGCGCCAGGCAGTGCGGCCGGGTTTGAGGACGGCTGCGGCGACGGAGGGGCGCTGGGCCTGTGTCTGCCAGCAGCCCCGGAGGCGCCGGCGCTCTGGCTGAGCACGGACCTCGATGGCGCCGAAGCGGGTAGTCGCACGGTGCCGTATGGCCAGTTTACGGGCGCCGTCATGCAGACGGGGCAGGGCTTCCTGCCGTCGCGCCGGCCCCGCTACCTGATCGAACTGCTGCCGTTTCATCCGCCCGGCGCGCAGGCCACGGCAGTCGCTGGCGGCCTGGTGACGGAAAGCTATGTGTACCGCATCACGGTCATCGGTTTTGGCGTGCAGGAAAGCACGCAAGTCGTGCTGCAAAGTTATTATCGCAAGCAGGCGGCGGGAGCGGGGCCATGAGGGCTTTGTCGTTTGCCTGGCTATTGCTCGGCTGGATTTTCCTGGCTTGCGGCGGCGCCCTTGCCGCGGCCGCACCTCCTGTGGCGCTGGCACGGGCCGACGCAGGTTTGTACGGCGCCAGGGTGCCGCCAAATCTGCTGCTCAACCTGTCTTTCACGCATGCGGCGGTCGCTGCCGCGCATGGCGGCGACTATGCGCCGCAGCGCGAGTACCTCGGTTACTTCCATGCGCGCATGTGCTACAGCTATCCGTACCGCAGCAAGGATGGCGTCATGCTGCCGGACTTGCGCGTAGCGACCGCTTACTTCTCCGTGCTGAAGCCGGCCGATGCGCTGCACGGCTGCGGCGGCGACAGTTTTAGCGGCAACTTTCTCAACTGGGCCAGCATCAGCATGCTCGACCTCGTCCGCTATGCGCTGACGGGTGGCGACCGCGTCATCGACGAAGTGCACAAGACGGTGCTGCAGCGTGCTTATTTACCGGATGCAGACGGTCCCATCGACTTCTTTGCCCACCCCGTCTTTTTCCCCCGCAAGGTTCTGCAGACAGGCGTGGCGGCAGCGACACCGTTTGCTCTGGCGCAACTGGCCATCGTTTCCTGCCGTAACCGCCTGCTGTTCGGCGACGCCAGCTTGCCCCCGGGCGGCAATTGCGACGCGCCCGGCGTTGCTGCCACGCACGGCGTGTTCCTCGCGCGCGTGCGCGTCTGCGACACGCAAGAAGGACCGCTGCGCGACGATTTATGCCTCGCGTACGGCAAGAACTACAAGCCCGTGGGCGCCGTGCAGCGCCATGGCGGCAGGGTGCGCGTGGGCGTGTTTGGCCATTTGAACGGCGTGAGCTCCGGCGCCGGCCCCGTGTATGGCGGCGTGCTGCGCGCGCCGCTGGCCCACGTGGGCAGGCAACGCTGGACGGGGCCTGATTTTATGCCGCACGACAATGCCGGCGAGGAATGGAATCCCGCCACCGGTGTGTATGTGTTCCAGAGCGCCGGTCCTGGCGGCGGGGTGACCGCTTACATCAATGGCCTGGGCCGCGGCAACGCCGGGCATCCCGGCGCGTACGCCAGCGCGGCGCCGCTGGCCGAATTGTTGTACGAGTCGTTGCGTTACCTGCAGGGGCGGCAAGCGAGCGCCGTCGTGCCACCCGCCACGGCCCCGCCCGCCATCGACGACGGCTTGCCGGTCGTGATTGCGTGGAGCGACCCGCAAACGGCCAGTTGCCAGCGCCATGTCGTCGTCAGTCTCGGCGATGCGGGCATGGCGGGCGACCGTTACGTGCCCGGCAATGTCCCGCACACTGCCGCATCAAGCGGCGACCGCGCCCGCGCCGCCGATGGCTTTGCGCCGCCGCCGTTCGATGCGATGGCCTGGACACATGCGGTGGGCAGCCTGGAAAGTGGCGGCGCGCAAGGCAATCCCGCGCCACGGCCCGAACTGGCGGCGCTGGAATGGCTGGCCGACGGAGCGGGCGGCGCCAGCTACCATGCGGCAGGCCTTGCCTACTGGTCGCACGTGCAGGCCCTGCGTCCTGGCAAGAGCGACGGCCTTGCCAAGGTCGAGCACTATGCGGGCGACTTGCGCCAGGGCGATCCGGCGGGCGAATCTGCCGCCACTCCCGTCACCACACCCTTGCTGCTGACGGCCAAATATGGCGGTTTTCTCGATGCGAACGGCGACGCGAATCCCTTCATGAGCGCAACGGGCAGCGCGTTCGATGAATGGAGCCTGGACGGCCGCTGGCCAGCCCATTATTTGCCCGGCAGCGATCCGGCCGCCTTGATCGCGGGACTGCGCGCGGCTTTTGCTGTCGCCGACAAGGCTACCTTGCCGGCGACGCTCGCCGGGCCGGCCCTGATGGCGCTGGCCAGCGGGACGGAAGAGGCATATTGGTTCCAGACGCAGATGCGCCTGGCCGATGGCAGCATGACCTTGTCGCGCACCGCGTTTGCCGTGGGCGCCGATGGGGCACTGCTTCCCGGTAAGTCATCGTGGACCGCTGGCGGACAAGAGAAGCCCGTGCCGGATGGCACGCCCGCGTCCTTGCGAACCGTCTATACGCTCGACGCCAAGGGCGCCCTGATGCCGCTGGCCTGGAAGCGGCTCGATGCGGAACAGCGCGGCGCATTCGACGGCGGCGATGGGCGAGGGGAAGCGCGCCTGGCGTACCTGCTGGGCCAGCGCACGCACGAGGTGGGCCAGCCGGGCGGATTTCTGCGGCGCAGGTCAGGCAGTCTGGGGGCGGCGCCCTACGGCAATTTGCTGTACGTGGGCGCGCCCGGACTGGGCATGCCGGGCGCCGGCTATGGCTTGCACCGCCAGGCGCTGCTGCAGCGGCGCAAAATGCTCTACCTTGGCGCCAACGACGGTTTGCTGCATGCCTTCGATGCGCGCACGGGCAGCGAAGTGTTTGCCTATCTGCCGCAAGCCCTGCTGCACCTTGCTCCAGCCGCTGCGAGCACTCACTACAGCCCCGGCCCGCTGCTCGACGGCGCTGCAGCCACGGCGGAAGTGCTGGCGCTCGGACATTGGAAGACGGTGCTGGTGTCGGGTATGGGTGGCGGAGCGCAAGGCGTGTTTGCGCTCGACATCACCGATCAGGCCCGCTTCGCGCAGGACGGGGCGCTGTGGGAGTTTACGGACCGCGACGACAGGCTGATGGGTAACGTGCGCGCGCCGCCCGCGTTTGCCCGCATCAACATGGGCGGCAAGGAGGGCGCGCCAGCCTACCGCGACTTTGCCATCGTCGCCAGCGGCTACAACAACCATGTCAACGACGGCAAGGACACGACGGTGCCCGCCGCGGCGGCCGCCCTCTTCCTGCTGGCGCTGGACAAGGCGCCCGGCACGCCATGGACGTTGGGAAGTAATTACTTCCGTCTCAAGGTGCCTGTGGCCAGCGGTGGCGGTATTAACGATGGCGGCCATGACACTGATGCGGGCACCGACGCCGTCCCACACGCGCTGGGTTCGCCCGCCGTGGTGCCGGGCAGCGATGGCGCGCTGGCTTATCTGTATGTGGGCGATTTGCAGGGCAATATCTGGCGCCTCGACATGACTGGCGGACCGCCGTGGAAGGACGGGCAAGGACGCAAGCTCGTCTTTGTTGCGCGCGATACCCAGGGCCGGCGCCAGCCCGTGACGCAGCAGCTGAGCGTTGCGTACGCGCCCGGTGGCGGCTATCTGCTGCTGTTCGGCACGGGCAAGCTGGTCGAAGCGGCCGATACCTGGCCCGACGCCTTCCTGTCGCAGTCGTTTTACGCCGTGCACGACGATGTGCGGGCAAGTTCGCCCACGCGCAGCCGGGCCGACCTGGAACAGCGCAGCTTGGGCGAAGCGCTGGGCGGCCTGCGCGTCGACGGCGCCGAACTGCGCTATACGGGCAGCGACGCCATGCGCGGCTGGTACCTCGATTTCCTCGATACCGCGCAGACGGGCGAACGCAGCATCAGCAGTCCCGTACTGGCCGCCGGCAAGGTGCTGTTCAACACCGTCCTGCCGGGGCGCGATCCTTGCGCCAGGCCGGCCACGCGCCTGTACGTGCTCGATGTGCTGAACGGCTTTGCCGCCGATGGCGCCGGTGTCGTGCAAGCGGGCGAGCAGACGGGACGCTTGTTCGATGGCCTGGCGCGCGCGCCGCCGCTGGCGCTGGAGCTGAACAGCACGGTGGGTGCCGCCACGGCCACCGGGCGGGCCGAGGGGCGCAAGGAACTGGCCGTGCTGCAGCCTGGCTTGCCCGGCGCGACCAGCGGGGCAGTGCTCAAGGTCGTCAGCGCGCCGCTGCCGGCCCGGCGCCTGAGCTGGCGCGAAGTGGCGAACTGGCGCGAATTGCACGAGGCGGCCAAGAAAAAATAGGCCCAGGCAAGGCACACGCATCGTACCGGCTGGCGCTTTTTGGGAAAGAGGGAGATCGCATGGGGACGCTGGCAAGGCGGAATGGGTTCGCTGCGAACGGTGGAACTCCTGCTGCCAACCCGCAGGGCTTCAGCCTGATCGAGCTGCTGTCCGCGCTGGCGATCATGAGCCTGCTGCTGGCGCTGGCCGTGTCCGCTTATCACAGCCATGTCGTGCGTGCCAAGCGGGTGCAGGGACAGGCGGCCCTGCTGCGCCTGATGCAGCAGCAGGAGCGCTATTACTCGCAAAATAACCGCTATCTGGCCTTTTCCTCGGCATCGCCGGCGCAGCAGTCGCAGCAATTTCCATGGTGGTCGGGCGAAGGGGGCGCGGCTGGCAGCGCGTATGAAATCGAGGCGCTGGCCTGTCCCGGCCTGACGATCGGGCAATGCGTACTGTTGCGCGCCATGCCGGGCACGTCCAAGGTTGATGCGCAGTTCCAGGATGCCGATTGCGGCGTGCTGTCCTTGAACAGCACGGGCCAGCGCGGCAGCAGCGGCCCGACCAGCCATTGCTGGCCCTAAACCATGGCCACACGCAAGCGGCTACCGAGGAGCAGGCACAAATTCGGGCGCACCCTCGGCCGTACCCTCGGACACACCATGCTCGAATTGCTGGCCGTGCTGGCGATTGCCGCGCTGCTGGCGGCCGCTGCCATGCCCAGCTTGCTGCACCTGCTGGCGCGCCAGCAGGTGCGCGCGGCGGCGACCGACTTGTTCTCGGCCATCGAACTGACGCGGGCGCAGGCGATGGCACGGGGACAACGCGTGCTGCTGGTGCCGGCCGGGCCCGGTGGCGTGGACTGGCGCACGGGCTGGCTGATCTTCATCGACCGCAATGCCAACCTCGTGTTCGATGGCGATGACGAATTGCTGTTCCGCCAGGGGCCGCTGCCGGAGGGCATCACGGCCCAGTTCGCGTTTTCCTCGGCCACGGCGCCGTTTTATATCGCCTACAATGGCGCAGGACGCAGTTGCAGCGCGACCAATAGCCTGGCGGCGCGCTGGGGTACCTTGTCCCTGGCTTTGGGAAAGCAGGTGCGGCATATTAAAATCAATATGCTGGGCAGGGTGCGCGTGTGCGATCCGCAGCAGCAGGCGGCCAATTGCAGCGGCGTGGCCGACAGTTCGTAGCACGACTTATCAATTACTCACCTTCAAGCAAAGAAGCCCGTGGAAACACTCAACGATATCGATGGCATGCGCCTGGCGCTGGAATGGGCGGCGCGCGGTTTGTACACGACCTCGCCCAATCCCCGCATCGGCTGCGTCATCGTCAAGGATGGCCAGGTGATCGGCGCTGGCGTGACGCAGGCGGCCGGGCAGGATCATGCCGAGGTGCAAGCGCTGGCCAATGCGGCGGCGCGCGGCAACGACGTGCGCGGCGCCACCGCCTATGTCACCCTGGAGCCGTGCAACCATCACGGCCGCACGCCGCCATGCTCCGATGCGCTCGTGCGCGCGGGGCTGGGCCGCGTCGTGGCCGCCATGACGGACCCGAACCCGCTGGTGGCGGGGCAGGGACTGGCCAAGCTGCAAGCGGCCGGCATCGCCGTCACCACGGATGTGCTGGCCGACGAGGCTTATGAAATGAATATCGGCTTCTTTTCGCGCATGCAGCGCGGCAAGCCGTGGGTGCGCATGAAAACGGCTGCCAGCCTGGACGGCATGACGGCCTTGCACAATGGCCAGAGCCAGTGGATCACGGGGCCAGAGGCGCGCGCCGATGGCCACGCCTGGCGCGCGCGCGCCTGCGCCATCCTGACGGGCATCGGCACGGTCAAGGCGGACGATCCGCAATTGAACGTGCGCGCCGTCGAGACGCCGCGCCAGCCGCGCCGCATCGTCGTCGACAGCCGGCTCGACATCAGCCTCGACGCGCGCATCCTTGCTGGCGGCGGCACGTGGATCGTGGCGGCAGTTGCCAATCCGGAAAAGGAAGCGCAGCTGCGCGCCCTGGGCGCGGAAGTCATCCTGCTGCCGAACGAGGACGGCAAGGTCGATCTGGCCGCGCTGATGCTGGAACTGGGACGCCGGCAATGCAATGAAGTCCACGTCGAGGCCGGCGCCAAACTGAACGGCTCGCTGATCCGCGAAGGCTGCGTCGACGAGCTGCTGGTCTACCTGGCGCCCACCTTGCTGGGCGACGCGCAAGGCATGTTTGCCTTGCCCGCCTTGACGGATATCAAGCAACAGCGCACTTTGCAATTTCACCAGGTTCAGCAAGTGGGCGAAGATGTGCGTATCCTTGCAAGATTCGCCCAGCGCAATTAATACTTCACACTTTTATAGGGTTAGTTCATGTTTACAGGAATTGTTGCCGCCATCGGCAAGATTGAAACCGTGCAAGCACTCGACGGCGGCCTCGACGCAGGCGTGCGCCTGAACATCCATGCGGGCGGCTTGCCGCTGGCCGATGTGGCCCTGGGCGACTCCATCGCCATCAATGGCGCCTGCATGACGGTGGTGGAAAAATCGGACACGGGCTTTGCCGTCGATGTCTCGCGCGAAAGCCTCAATTGCACCGTGGGTCTCGATACCACCACGGAAGTGAACCTGGAAAAAGCCCTGACCCTGGCCGAGCGCCTGGGCGGCCACCTGGTGTCCGGCCACGTCGATGGCCTGGGTATCGTGCGCAAGTTCGAAGCCGTGGGCGAATCGTGGGAGCTGGTCATCGAAGCGCCGCATGAACTGGCGAAATACCTGGCCTTCAAAGGTTCCGTCGTCGTCAATGGCGTGTCCCTGACCGTCAACAGAGTGGCAGACCTGGGCGCGGGCGCCGTCAACGGCTGCCGCTTCTCGATCAACCTGATTCCGCACACGATCGCCATGACGACCTTGAAACACTTGACGGTCGATGGCAAGGTCAACCTGGAAATCGACCTGATCGCCCGCTATGTCGAGCGCATGTTGTCGCTGGACAAGGCTGCCGCCTGATACGGTAGCTGAAAAGAGCAACACACCTGCCGGCCTTTGCGCCCTGCCAAGCGTGTGTTGCTTTTCTTGCAGACGCGCATACTATGAAGCTTTCCGCAGTGGAGGCTAGCCATGGACCCGATTTCGCGCGCAACCGTGCCCAACACCATCCCGGCCACGTCCCGCGTGGGCGAGACGGTTCCGCTGGCGCCGCTGGCGCCGCTGGCACCTGCACTGCCCGTGCCGCCGTCCGGCGCGGCGGCGGCCCTTGCCATTCAGTCATCGACCCAGGTCGATATCTCCCCGCTGGGCCAGTTCCTGTCCGGCGTGGCCTTGTCGCGCCGGCAACTGCTGGCCTTGCAGGGCGCCACGGAGGAAGCCAAGGCCGCCAATACCCCCGTGAATGTCAATGACGACTTGCTGGCGCTGGCGCGGCAGCTGACGGAATCGTTCGCCCAGCTGCAAACGAGCGGCATCGATGCCAGCCAGCTGGCGACGGCCGGCGATACGCCGGGCAGCCTGGCGCAGCGCTACGATTTGCTGTCGGGCGATGGCACGACGGATGCGGCCGCCGCGCTGGCGCAGGACGGCAACTTGCTTACGCAAGCGCAGCTGGCCCGCATCGGCATCGATCTGCGCAATGAAGATGTCGATGCTGCAACGTTGCAGGCCGCGTATGCGGCCGACAGCAATGCCACTCTGGACGCCTTGCAACAGGGAACGGATGTGCTGGCGCAGGTGGGTGCCGTGCTGGCCCGGCAGCAGGGCGCGCCGCTGGCGAGCAATGTCGAAGCGGATTTGACAGGTGAAACACTGCCGTCCAGTGCCGCGCAAGCCTTGCAGGACGCGCCGCCGCAGGTCGTCGACGAGGCGCCGCCGCAGACGATCGCCATTGCGCAGCGGCAACTGGAACTGCAGCAGCAGCTGGAAGCGGAAGAACTGAACCTGGACTTGCAGGAGCTGCGGCCGCAGCCGTCGGCGCAAGCCGCCGCCGATGCAGCGGAACTACTGCAGGCGCAGCGCGCGGACAAGCAGCGCGTCGATACCCAGCGCATCGACAGCGAACGCATCAATACCGATCAGCAGGCGAAGCAGCAGGAGACTGCGCGCGTGGACGAACTGCGCCAGGGGCAAGTGCAGCAGCAGGGATTGCAGCAACAGGCGCAAGCGGCGGCGGATGATGTGGCGCGGGCGCAACTGGCCGCCAGCGATGCGCAAATGGCGGCTCAGGCGGCCAGTGACCGGGCGCAGTCGCTGGCGCGTGCGGCGCAGGGGCAAGCCGATGCGGGCCTGGCGACGGCGCAAGCCCAGTTGGCCCGGCAAAATACGCAGGCGCAAGAGCTGGCTGCGCAAAACGCGGGCATGGCCGTGCCGCCGCCGTCATCGCAAGACCCGTCCGTGGCGGCAGCCATTGCCGCCTATAACCTGAACAATGCAGCCCTGAATCCGGGGTTGATGAACCGGCCATTGCCGGCCAGCGACTCGCGCCTGCCGCTGGTGGCACCCGTCGCTGCCGTGGCGCCCGTCAAGCCCGTGCCTAAAATCTAGGGCAGCAGGGTGGCGTCCAGGGTAATGTTGGCTTTAAGCAGCTTCGACACGGGGCAGCCGGCCTTGGCCTTGCCCGTCAATTCCTCGAATTTTGCCTGGTCGGCGCCCGGGATCTTTGCTTTCAGGATCAAATGGACGGCCGTGATGGCAAAGCCGTCGTCGACCTTGTCGAGGGTGACTTCGGCCGTTGTCTCCATCTTTTCCGCCGTCAGGCCCGCTTCGCCGAGGATCAGCGACAAGGCCATGGTGAAGCAGCCCGCATGCGCAGCGCCGATCAATTCCTCGGGATTGGTGCCGGGCTTGCCTTCGAAGCGGCTGGCAAAGCCGTAGGGATATTCCTGCAGGGCGCCGCTGCGCGTGCTGATGGCGCCCTTGCCGTCCTTGATGCCGCCTGACCAGATGGCCGATCCGTTGGTTTTCATGTTGCCGCTCCTGTGTGGGGTGTCGCTGCGAGAGGGGTGTCAGCGCCGTGACGGTGACTGGCCGATCTTATGCTCTTTGCAAGGCCGGCGGCGCGCGCCTTGCCGCCGCCGTGTGCGCTGGATCAGGGAATGGGCGCTTTGCGGGACTAGCTGCGGCATCCGTGCCGCAAAGCTGTCTTATTTCAGGTCTGCAAGCGCTAAATCCTTTAAAATAGCAGGTTATAAGAAAATTCCCGGAAATCTGAGGAATATTCGCACTTGATGTTGCAGTTTTTAGTTTCACTAACAACGCCCGGCAAAACCGTCGCGAGCGGAAGGGAGAGGTGGCCGAGAAGCGCAACCGTACGAAGGTACGGTGAGCATCGCAGGCCGCCTATACCGACGCGCAGCAGGTTTGGCCAGGCGTCATACGAGGATGAACAATGTCTATATCCAGCACCGAAGAGATCGTCGCTGAATTACGCGCCGGCCGCATGGTGATACTGGTCGATGAAGAAGACCGGGAAAATGAAGGCGATCTGGTGCTTGCCGCCGATTTCGTGACGCCTGAAGCCATCAATTTCATGATCACGCATGCGCGTGGCCTGGTCTGCCTGACCCTGACGGAAGAGCGTTGCGACGAGCTGAACCTGTCGATGATGACGTCGCGCAACGGCACCGCCTACGGCACCAACTTTACTGTTTCCATCGAAGCTGCCGAAGGCGTGACGACAGGCATTTCCGCAGCCGACCGCGCCAAGACCATCCAGGTCGCGGTTGCCAAGGGCACGCAGCCCAGCGATATTGTCCAGCCTGGCCATATCTTCCCGCTGAAAGCGCAAAAAGGCGGCGTGCTGATGCGCGCAGGCCATACGGAAGCCGGTTGCGACCTGACGGCCATGGCCGGCCTGACGCCCGCGTCCGTGATTTGCGAAATCATGAAGGATGACGGCACCATGGCGCGCCTGCCGGACTTGCTGGTATTTGCCGAGCAGCATGGCCTGAAAATCGGCACGATTGCCGACCTGATCCATTACCGCAGCCAGACGGAATCCCTGGTCGAGCGCGTTGCCGAGCGTACCCTGCATACGGCGCACGGCGAATTCCGCCTGATCGCCTTCCGCGACAAGCCTAGCGCATCGGCCCACCTGGCCCTCGTGCACGGCGACCTGGCCCCCGGCCTGGAAGCGCTGGTGCGCGTGCATCAGCCCGTTTCCTTGCTGGACGTGCTGGAAAGCGAAGCGACCACCCACTCATGGACGGTGGCCGCCTCGATGGCCGCCATCAAGCAGGCCGAGCGGGGTGTGATGGTCTTGCTGAACTGCGGCGAGACGTCGAGCGAGCTGTTTGCCCAGTTCGCCGCGCTCGATACGCCGCAAGCCAAGCCGAAAGGCCGCGCCGCCAGCATGGACTTGCGCAGCTACGGCATCGGCGCGCAAATCCTGCGCGACCTGGGCGTGAGCAAGATGCAATTGCTGGCCAGCCCCCGCAAGATGCCGTCGATGGCCGGTTTCGACCTGGAAGTAACAGGTTTTCAGTGCCATCCAGGCCAGACGTCGATGTGAGAGTAAACGATGGCGGCATGTGTGTGTCGCCCTGAACCACCAGATTAAAGAGGCTTATGATGACAGTAGGAGCATATGAAACCAATTTTGCCGGCGAAGGTTTGCGCGTCGGTATCGTCCAGGCACGATTCAATGAAATCGTCGGTGGTGGCTTGCTGTCGGCATGCCTGGAAGAGTTGAGCAAGCTGGGCGTGGCCGATGAAGATATCCTGCACGTGACCGTGCCGGGCGCCCTGGAAATCCCACTGATTCTGCAAAAAATGGCGGAAACCGAGCAATTCGACGCCCTGATCGCACTGGGCGCCGTGATTCGCGGTGAAACCTACCACTTCGAGCTGGTATCGAACGAATCGGGCGCAGGCATCACGCGCGTCGGTCTCGATTACGGCATCCCGATCGCCAACGCAGTGTTGACGACCGAAAACGACGAGCAGGCGGAAGTGCGCATGCTGGTCAAGGGAGCCGAAGCGGCACGCGTGGCAGTGGAAATGGCTAATTTAGCGCAAGCGCTAGAAGAGTTGCAGGACACCGACGAAGATTAAGCGCGTGTGATAAGAATGCCATGGCTGCGTTGCAAGGCCTCACCGTACTTTCGTACTTTCGTACTGTCTTCGGCCTCGCGCCTTGCCCTGACATCCTTCTCACGCACGCTTGAATTGCGGCTGCGCTGCCTAAAAGCGTGCCGCAGTGTCTCGTCGGAATTTGTAATGAACAAGTACTTAAAAACAGGTAACAATCATGACTGAGAAAAATTTGCTCGCCAATCCCAGCAAAAACCGCACGCCGCGTCACCGCGCGCGCGAGTTTGCGCTGCAGGGCTTGTACCAGTGGCTGCTGAACAATGAAGACGCGACCACCGTCGTGAACAATATTCGCGCCGCGCATGGTTTCGACAAGGCCGATGGCGATCATTTCACGGTGCTGCTGTACGGCGCCATCAAGGATTCGCTGGCGCTGCGCGAAAGCATGGCACCATTGATCGACCGCAATATCGCGGAACTGTCGCCCATCGAACACGGCATCCTGCTGATCGGCGCGTTCGAGCTGAAGAACAACATGGAAATCCCGTACCGCGTCGTCATCAACGAAGCGGTCGAGCTGGCCAAGTCGTTTGGCGGTATCGACGGCCACAAGTATGTGAACGGCGTGCTGGATAAACTGGCAGTGAAATTCCGCGAGGAAGAAGTTAACGCCAACAAGCGCAAGTAATATAGGTATGGATCCAGCGGCGAAGGCCGCAATGGATGCAAAAAGGGCAGACTGAAAAGTCTGCCCTTTTTGCTGTCGGTGACCCGTCCTGGAATAAGTTGACACTTTTTCGATGCAGAGATGGAGTGTCAAATGGAACAAGGGTTTAGGCGCAGCCAGCGCGATTACAGTCTGGCTTTTAAATTGAGCGTTGTCGAGCAGGTGGAAAAAGGCGAGATGACGTACAGGCAGGCGCAACTACGCTACGGAATACAGGGTCGGTCGACAGTTTTGGTATGGTGTCGCAAACACGGCCTGCAGGATTGGACGCATCCACGGGGCCGAAGCCAAGGGAGCGCGATGATGACAGACAAGCCGACCAAGCCACTGACGCCAGAGCAACGCATTAAGGAGTTGGAGCGTCAACTCAAGGAAGAAAGACAGAAATCGGCGCTGTTCGAAGCGGTTCTCGACGTCCTGCGTGACGAGTACCGGGTGCCGGTAAAAAAGCCTTTGGGCAGGTCATCGCGCGCAAGCAAGTCGAAGGATTAAGCGTCGAGCGGGCCTGCCGCTGTGTCGGCATCAGTCGCCAAGCCTATTACCAGCGCCGTCAGCGCGAGCAACAGTGCCTGGACAGGGCACAAACTGTCGTCAAACTGGTGCAGCCGATACGTCTGCGCCAGCCGCGCATCGGCACGCGCAAGCTGCACAGCATGCTCGGTGCAGCCTTTTCCCGAGAAAAGATCAAAGTGGGACGCGATGGGCTCTTTGACATCTTGCGGCAGGAGTGGCTGCTGGTACAACCGCAGCGGGCCTATCACAAGACCACGAACAGCCATCACCGCTTCCGGCGCCATCCGAACTTGCTCAAGGAGGGACCGGGGCAAGTGTTTGCCACGCAGCCGGAGCAGGTGTGGGTAGCCGATATCACGTATCTCCCGACCGCCGGAAAATTCGTCTATCTGAGCTTGGTGACGGATGCATACTCGCGCAAGATTGTGGGCTACCATGTGCACGCGAGCTTGCAAACCGAGGAAGTCAGCGAGGCCGTGAAAATGGCACTGCGAGCGCGACAGCGCAAGACGCCGCTGATCCATCATTCAGACAGGGGCATCCAGTATTGCTCTACTTACTATCAGGAAATTCATCGTCGTCACGGACTGACTTGCTCCATGACAGATGGCTACGACTGCTATCAGAATGCGCTGGCCGAACGTATCAACGGCATTCTGAAAGGCGAGTTCCTGCTGAATCGACCTGCGGACCTGAAACAGGCGAGCAAAATGGTGGCGCAATCGGTGCGGATCTATAACCAGGAACGGCCGCATACGGCCCTGCAATACAAAACGCCCGATGCGGTGCATCGGGCGTTTCTACAGCAATAAATACTGTCAACCTATTTTAGGACTGGACACGGAGTGTTGCGCATTAACGCATCGGCGCCTCTTCAAACCGTAGCGAGCAAGCCCGATGTCGGGTTGAGTAACGCAGCTGTACTGGAGTACAGCGAGTAACGCCGACCCGAGAGCGGGCTGCGCAGTAGGTTGGAAGAGCGCGCTACTACAGGCCGGCGATCTCGTTGTGGGGCAGCACTTTGATGGTGATGCCGCTTTCCGGCGCTGGCGCTTTGGCTGGCGCTGGCGTGTTCGATGCCATCACTGGCGTCGTGGTTGGCACGCGCTGGCCGGCGGACACTTGTTTCAGGCGGCGATATTCGGCCAGCACGCGCGAGCCGTAGCCCGAGTCGGTGGCGAAGTTGGCGGCGCCGACATAGGTTTTCAAGCCCGCTTCGACGGAACCGCCACGCGTGACGTAGTCTTTCAGGATCAGGGAACCGACGCGGATGTTGGCGACCGGATTCAAGGCTGCTTGCACGCCGCCCATTTCCTGGAAGCGCTCATGGTGCACTTTCGACATGACTTGCATCAAGCCTTGCGCGCCGACGGGGCTTTCCGCGAACGGGTTCAAGCCCGATTCGATGGCCATCACGGCCAGGATCAGCAGCGGGTCCAGCTTGATTTCACGGGCCGTCAGGTATGCCGTCGAGACGAGCATATTGGTCGCATCGTTGGCCACGCGGTAGCGCTTGGAGAGCCAGTTGGTGACCCATTGCTGCTGCTTTTGCGTGCCCAGCAAGGCTTTTTCTTCCTTGCTCAGCGGTGCGTCGCTGGCGGCGGCCGTTTGCACGGAAGCAGGCGCTTCCATCAGTGCCGACAGTGCTGGCGCTTCAACGGCTTGCGCCTCTGCCATCGGCAGCGGGAACAGGCTGTGCGTCAGTTGTTTGCCCAGGTCCGGGCGGAACATCAGCAGGGCGATCAGTGCCAGGGCGGAAATGCCGAAGACTGTCAGTGTGTGTTGTGCCGTGGTCAATACGCCACGTGCCGAAATGGCTTGTGCGCGGGCGCGCAAACGCGCCAACGCTGGCTGGCCAGCCACGGTTGAAGCAGGCAATGCTGCTTCAGTGCTACGATGAGTCATAGAGTTCCCCGAAATGTCGCGTCAACAGGCAGTCCCTCCGCGGTGTCGCGGTGTTGTGGGTACTGCCAATGCCGTGCATCAGAAATATCATCGTTTCCGCCGCGTATGGATGCGTGCGAGAAACGCCGTCATTGCTTGCTTGAGCTGATCGGTCCCGTTTTGGTATTGGATCAGTCGCAATACAACTTTTACCGGGGGTAAGGCAGACGCCTTTTGAAAACACTCCTTAAAATGTCATGTGGAGCCCCGACTCCGTGAATGAAAGAGAAACGCTAAAATCAAGCTCTGGGCCGGCGTGCTCTTTCAAGTTGGGCGAATTGTAGAAGCCGTTTTATATCAAGTCAATACTAACGAATCGTTTCTTTATTACTTTTATGTCTTACTTTTTGACTTGCATTGTGCCAAAAGCCAATAAAATCAATTACTTGGCATAGATCCTTCAGCAACGGCGTCCGACGTCAAAAAAAATTAAAAACACATGAAATATTCAGATTTGCGAGATTTTATTTCTCAACTGCAACAAATGGGTGAACTTAAGCCCATTTCGACCCCCATTTCACCGATTTTGGAGATGACGGAAGTTTGCGACCGTACCTTGCGCGCAGGCGGGCCGGCCTTGCTGTTCAACAATCCGACGGGATACGACATGCCGGTGCTGGGCAATCTGTTCGGCACCACGCGCCGCGTGGCGCTGGGCATGGGCGCGGAAGATGTGAGCGAGTTGCGCAAGATCGGCCATGTGCTGGCGCGGCTGAAGGAACCGGAGCCGCCGAAGGATTTCAAGGATCTGCTGGGCCTCGGTTCGCTGGTGAAATCCGTGTGGGACATGTCGCCGAAGGAGTTGCGCGGCGCGAAATGCCAGGAAATCGTCTGGGAAGGCAATGACGTCGACCTGGCGCGCCTGCCGATCCAGCATTGCTGGCCCGGCGACGTCGCTCCCCTGATCACCTGGGGCCTGGTGATCACCAAGGGTCCGAACAAGAAGCGGCAAAACCTGGGCATCTACCGCCAGCAAGTGCTGGGACGCAACAAGGTCATCATGCGCTGGCTGGCGCACCGGGGCGGGGCGCTGGACTTCCGCGAACACGCGATCCAGAGCAAGGGCAAGCCGTATCCGATCGCCGTCGCGCTGGGCGCCGATCCCGCTACTATATTAGGGGCCGTCACGCCGGTGCCGGACAGCCTGTCCGAATACCAGTTCGCCGGCTTGCTGCGCGGCAGCCGCACGGAGCTGGTGAAAGCCATCGGCAGCGAGCTGCGCGTGCCTGCGTCGGCCGAGATCGTGCTCGAGGGCCATATCTATCCGGATGAAAACCATCCGAGCGGCTATGAGCACGCGCTGGAAGGGCCGTATGGCGACCACACGGGCTACTATAATGAGCAGGACAGTTTCCCCGTGTTTACCATCGACCGCATCACCATGCGCCGCGACCCGATTTACCACTCCACGTATACAGGCAAACCGCCGGACGAGCCGGCCGTGCTGGGCCTGGCCCTGAATGAAGTGTTCGTGCCGCTGCTGCAAAAGCAGTTCAGCGAAATCACGGACTTCTATCTGCCGCCCGAAGGCTGCAGCTACCGCATGGCCGTGGTGCAGATCAAGAAACAGTACGCGGGCCACGCCAAGCGCGTGATGTTCGGCGTGTGGAGCTTCCTGCGCCAGTTCATGTATACCAAGTTCATCGTGGTGGTCGATGAAGACGTGAATATTCGCGACTGGAAAGAAGTCATCTGGGCCATCACGACGCGTGTCGACCCGATCCGCGATACGACCCTGGTCGACAACACGCCGATCGATTACCTGGACTTTGCCTCGCCGGTCAGCGGCCTGGGCAGCAAGATGGGTATCGATGCGACGAATAAGTGGCCGGGCGAAACGACGCGCGAGTGGGGCACGACGATTGCCATGACGCCGGAAGTGAAGGCCAAGGTGGATGGGATCTGGCAAGAGCTGGGCTTGTAAGGCAAGCCAGGGGCTGGGGGAGTCCGGTTTTTGCGTGACTTCCCCAATCTTGCGCAGGTCGGTTATAATTGTCCCCGGCGGGCCCCTGCGCATCGTGGCATGGCTAACCTGGTCAGGTCGGGAACGAAGCAGCCACGGCTATTAACCATGAGTGCCGCAGATCAGGCTCGCCTCCTTCGGGAATGTTTTATCAGGATCAACAATCAAGCTGCCATGGGCAGCTTTTTTGCTTTTACGGCCCCGTTTTCTTTCCGATCCGCAGCATTGCCGGACTTGCCGTGTTTTCCCTGTTTCTGCCGGGCCATGTTATACAATTGCTGCTTTGCCGCGTTTGCCATATTGGAATGGCCCGGCCATGAGGCTTGCGCCCGCCGCGCAGGATCACCCGCAAAATCGCATGGTAAAATCTCAGCATGTCCTATCAAGTCCTCGCCCGTAAATACCGCCCCAAGAATTTCGAGACGCTCGTCGGCCAGGAGCACGTCGTGCGCGCGCTCACGCATGCCTTGCACAGCGGCCGATTGCATCACGCCTACCTGTTCACGGGCACGCGCGGCGTCGGCAAGACGACCCTGTCGCGCATCCTTGCCAAGTCGCTCAATTGCATCGGCCCCGATGGCACGGGCGGCATCACGGCCCAGCCTTGCGGCGTGTGCGAAGCGTGCACGGCGATCGACGCGGGACGCTTTGTCGACTATATAGAGATGGATGCGGCGTCGAACCGCGGCGTCGATGAAATGGCGCAGCTGCTGGAACAGGCGGTCTACGCGCCCAGCAATGCGCGCTTCAAGGTCTATATGATCGATGAGGTGCACATGCTGACGAACCACGCGTTCAATTCCATGCTGAAGACCCTGGAAGAACCGCCCGAGCACGTCAAGTTCATCCTGGCCACGACGGACCCGCAAAAGATTCCCGTGACCGTGCTGTCGCGCTGCCTGCAGTTCAACCTCAAGCAGATGCCGCCCGGCCACATCATCAGCCACCTGGACAATATCCTGGGACAAGAGGGCATCGCCTTCGAACAGCCGGCCTTGCGCCTGCTGGCCCAGGGCGCCCACGGCTCCATGCGCGATGCGCTGTCCCTGACGGACCAGGCCATCGCCTATGCGGCCGGCGAAGTCACGCTCGATGCCGTGCAAGGCATGCTCGGCGCGCTCGACCAGTCCTACCTGGTGCGCCTGCTCGACGCGCTGGCGCAGCAGGATGGCGCCGATCTGCTGGCCGTGGCCGACGAGATGGCCTCGCGCAGCCTGTCCTACAACGGCGCCCTGCAGGATCTGGGCACTTTATTGCACCGCATTGCGCTGGCGCAAACCGTGCCGGCCGCCTTGCCGCAGGATTTGCCCGAATATGCGGACATCGTGCGTCTGGCTGCCGCGTTCGACGCGGAAGAAGTGCAGCTGTTTTACCAGATCGCCGTGCATGGCCGCAATGAACTGGGCCTGGCGCCCGACGAATATGCGGGCTTTACCATGACCTTGCTGCGCATGCTGGCCTTTCGGCCTGGCATAGGCGGCGCCGATGGCGTGCCGGCGGCACCAGCCTCCGTCCCAGGCAACCGTCCCGCCGCCGTGGCTGCCGCGCGCGCTGCGGCAGGGGCATCCGCACCGCCCGCCCGTGCCGCCACGAACAGCGTGGCCAGCCACGCCGCCGTGACACCGCCCGCCGTGGTCGCTGCCGCAGCCGCCAGCATGGCGCGCAGCGAAGCGCCGCCGCCACGCGCAGCTGCTCCGGCACCGGCACCGGCGCCTGTAGCAGCCCCGGCGCCAGCACCAGTGCCGCCGCCTGCCGCTGCTCCCGCTGCGGCTGCCCCGGCAGCCTCGGGCGCTCCGATCAGTTCCGCCCGCGCCGCCATCAATGCGGCGCTGGAAGCGGCCCGCGCCGCCTCGAAAGGACGTCCGGGCAGTGCGCCATCGGCGCCGTCGTCGGCGCCCAAGCCAGCTGCACCGGCACCGGCAGCGGAACCTGTCGCCGCGGCGCCAGCCCCGGCTGCACCCGTCCAGGCCGCGCCGCCACCACCGCCCGCCGCCGCGAAAGCACCTGCGCCGTGGGACGATGCGCCACCGGTCGCCGTGATGGAAGCTCCCGTCCAGCAGGTACGTCCTGCCGCACCGCCGCCACAGCAGGCGCCCGCCGACGACGACTTGCCGCCGTGGGTCACCGAATTTTCCGACGACAGCGCCTCCGCCGCTGTAGCGGCGCCAGCTGCGCAAAGCAGCGAGCAGCCGGCCGTCATCATGCCGCAGCGTGCCGCCAAGCAAGCCGCGCCCAGCGGACCGTATGTGATCACGCCCGTGCCGGGCCTGGACTGGGACGGCAACTGGCCGGCCGTCGCTGCCGTGCTGCCCCTGCGCGGCATAGCCCAGCAATTGGCCGTGCAGGCCGAGCTGATCGAATGCCTGCACGACGGCCACAGCACCACGTTCCGCCTGCGCGTGCCGATCGACACGTGGCGCAGTCCGGCCAACGTGGAAAAACTGGCGGCCGTGCTGAGCGAGCGCTTCGGCCGCAAGGTCAATGTCGACACGGAACTGGGCGCCGTCTGGTACACGGCCAGCGCGGAAGCGCAGGCCCACCGCGAGGCGTGCCAGCTGCAAGCGGAAGAAACCATCGCCAGCGATCCCTTCGTGCTCGACATGAAGCGTGCATTCGACGCTTTTGTTGTGCCGGGAACGATTACCCCTGCACCGGCCGGCTCCGCCGCGCCGACCCTGCATTGATGATTAACAAAACTCACAAACTGAATTGAACGGAGCATTCTCATGATGAAAAATCAACTGGCTGGCCTGATGAAGCAGGCGCAAGCAATGCAAGACAACATGAAAAAGGCCCAGGAGCAACTGGCGCTGGTGGAAGTGGAAGGCCAGTCCGGCGCCGGCCTCGTGAAAATCGTCATGACGTGCAAGAACGACGTCAAGCGCGTCTCCATCGACCCGTCGCTGCTGGCCGACGACAAGGACATGCTGGAAGACCTGGTGGCCGCCGCTTTCAACGACGCCGTTCGCAAGGCGGAAGCGACGTCCGCTGAAAAAATGGCAGGCTTGACTGGCGGCATGAACTTGCCAGCCGGCTTCAAAATGCCATTCTGATGCACTGCCGCATGCGCTCGATCCATGGCACGGGACAAGGTTGATCCATGTCCAAGTCGCTTGAATTTTTGACCGAGGCGTTGCGGCGCCTGCCCGGCGTCGGCCCCAAGTCGGCGCAGCGGATGGCGTTTCATTTGTTGCAGCACGATAGGGAAGGCGCGGCCATGCTGTCGCGCGCCCTGTTCCAGGCCGTCGATGCCGTGCATCACTGCGGCCTGTGCAATACCTTTACCGAACACGAAGTGTGCGAGACCTGTCTCGACGAAGAGCGCGACAAGCGCTTGCTGTGCGTGGTGGAAACGCCCGCCGACCAGCTGATGATCGAGCAGACGCTCACCTACAAGGGCCTGTATTTCGTCCTCATGGGGCGACTCTCTCCGCTGGACGGCATCGGCCCGAAAGATATCCACCTCGAAAAATTACTGAACCGCGCCAACGATGGCGTGGTCGGTGAAGTGGTGCTGGCCACCAACTTTACCAATGAAGGCGAAGCCACGGCCCATTACATCAGCGAAATGCTGAAGGCGCGGGGCTTGCGCGTGAGCCGCCTGGCCCGCGGCGTGCCCGTGGGCGGTGAACTGGAATACGTCGACGCGGGCACGATTGCTCGCGCGATGCTCGACCGCAGGGCAACCTGAACTGATCTCTATGACTGAACCCTCCGCGAATACTGGTCCTTTAAAAGGTATCAAAGTCCTTGAACTGGGCACCCTGATCGCGGGGCCGTTCTGCGCCCGCATGCTGGCCGAATTCGGCGCCGACGTGATCAAGATCGAGTCGCCCGATGGCGGCGACCCGATCCGTACCTGGCGCGTGCTGAAGGATGGCACTTCGCTGTGGTGGTCGGTGCAGGCACGCAACAAGAAAAGCATCACCCTGAACCTGAAGTCGCCCGAGGGCCGCGCCATCGCGCGCCAGCTGGCCCTGGAAGCGGACATCATCATCGAGAACTACCGCCCCGGCGTGCTGGAAAAGTGGGATCTCGGTTACGAACAGCTCAAGCAGATCAAGCCGTCCCTGATCATGGTGCGCCTGTCCGGCTTTGGCCAGACGGGGCCGATGAAGGACTTGCCCGGCTTCGGTGCCATCGGCGAGTCGATGGGCGGCTTGCGCTATGTGTCCGGCTTTGCCGACCGTCCGCCCGTGCGCGTCGGCGTGTCGATCGGCGACTCCGTGGCGGCCCTGCACGGCGTGATCGGCGCCATGATGGCCTTGCGCCACCGCGACGTGACGGGCGGGCGCGAGCACGGGGAAGGGCAGATGGTCGATGTGGCCCTGTATGAGTCCGTGTTCAACCTGATGGAGTCCCTGGTGCCCGAATACGACCAGGCGGGTGTCGTGCGCGAACGCACGGGCGGCTCGCTGCCCGGCATCGTGCCGTCGAATACCTACACGACGGGTGATGGCGAAAATATCGTGATTGCCGGCAACGGCGACGCCATCTTCAAGCGATTGATGCTGGCCATGGGCCGCATCGACCTGGCGGGCGACCCGCAACTGGCGCGCAACGATGGCCGGGTGGCGCGCACGCAGGAAATCGACGACGCCATCGGCGCCTGGTGCGCCACGCACACGATCGACAGCGCGCTGGCCGTGCTGAAGGCGGCCGACGTGCCGTCCGGCAAAATCTACTCCGTGCGCGACATGCTGGGCGATCCGCAATTTCTCGCCCGCAATATGTTCGAACAACACCATTTCGCCGACGGCACGCCCGTCAAATTGCCCGCCATCAGCCCGAAACTGTCCGCCACGCCGGGCAAGACGCAGTGGCTGGGACCGACCCTGGGCCAGCATAACGACGAGGTGCTGGCATCGCTCGGCTATGACGCTGCCGCCATCGCGCAGCTCAAGACCGATGGGGTGGTGTAAGCTTCCTGCCGACTTCTTTGATACCGATCATGCTTCCATTGTTCCACCGCGCGTGTACCGCGCTTGCCCTGGCGTCCGCCGCCATCCTTCTTTCCGCCTGTGCCAGCTTCCCGCACGATGCGCCGGTCGCGGGCCTGCGCCTGATCGGCGAACAGCGCATCGCCTTGAAGCATCCGTTCCAGGGCACCACGGTGGGCGGCCTGTCCGGCATCGATTACGATGCGGCCAACAACAGCTGGGTGATGGAAAGCGATGACCGCTCGGAAATCAATCCGGCCCGCTTCTACCGCGCCACGCTCGATTACGACAGCCGAGTATTTTCCGCCGTGACATTAAAAAGCGTGCATTTCTTCACGCAGCCCGACGGCAGCCGCTACCCGAACCTGGCGCACGCCAAGCTGGATCGGGGCGACCAGGTGCCCGACATCGAAACCATCCGCGTCGATCCGCAGGACGGCAGCCTGTGGTACGCCAGCGAAGGCAACCGCAAGGTGGGCTTGCACCCGTTCGTGCGCCATGCCGATAGCGGCGGCCACTACCTGAGCACCTTGCCCACGCCCGCCATGTTCAAGGTGTCGCAGGAAGCAACGGGCTCGCGCAACAACATGAGCTTTGAGGCGCTGTCGTTTGCCAGCGATGGCAAGAGCTTGTGGCTGGGTATGGAAGCGGCGCTGTACCAGGATGGCCCGCTGGCCACGCCCGATAACGGCTCCATCGTGCGCATCACGCGCCTGGACCGCGCCGGCACCGTGCTGGGCCAGTACGCGTATCCGATTGAGCCGGTGGCGTCGCGGCCGGCGCCGGGGAAGGAAGCGGACAATGGCGTGTCGGAAATCCTCGCCGTCAACGGTCACCAGTTGCTGGTAGTGGAGCGGGCCGGCGTGGAACACGCCGATGGCGTGTATACGAACCATGTGCGCATCTACGCGATGGAAACGGATGGCGCCACCGATATCCAGGCCATGCCGGCGCTGGCGGGCGCGGCTTATGTGCCGGCGCGCAAGCGCCTGCTGCTGGACCTGGAAAAGATCGGCCTGGCCAGGATCGACAATATCGAAGGCATCAGCTGGGGCCCGCGCCTGGAAAATGGCCGCCGCAGCCTGGTGATGATTTCCGACGACAATTTTAATCCGCAGCAAGTCACGCAAATCCTTGCCTTCGAAGTGCTCTAGTTTCCAGGCTGGCCAGCTGGCCCCTCTGCCTGGCCAGCATGGCCGTGATCGTGTCGTGCGGCGACGGGTGGCCTAAAAAGTAGCCCTGCGCCATGTCGCAGCCGTATTCTTCCAGCATCAGCAGCTGCTCGTCCGTTTCCACCCCCTCGGCCACCACCACCATCTTCAAGCCATGCGCCATGGCGATGATGGCGCGCGTGATGGCCGCGTTTTCCGTATCCTGCGGCAAGCCGGCGATAAAGCTCTTGTCGATTTTCAAGGCCCGCACGTCGAAGCGTTTCAGGTAATTCATCGACGAATACCCCGTGCCGAAGTCGTCGATGGAGAGATACACGCCGATGCCGCGCAATTGCTCCAGGGTCACCATGGTGGCGCGCGCATCGTCCATCAAGGTCCCTTCCGTCAATTCCAGTTCCAGCAGGCGCGCATCGAGGCCCGTGTCGGCCAGGACCGACAGCACGATCTGCATCAGATTTTCATCCTTGAATTGCTTTGCCGACAGGTTGACGGCCATGCGGATGGCCCGTCCGCCATCGCTTTGCCACGCCTTGGCCTGGTTGCATGCCGTGCGCAGCACCCATTCGCCGATGGGCACGATCAGCCCCGTCTCTTCGGCCAGCGGGATGAATTCCGTGGGCGAGATGATGCCCCGCTCGGGATGGCGCCAGCGCACCAGCGCTTCCACGCCGACGATCTGCGTGCTGGGCACGTCGATCTGCGGCTGGTACAGCAAGTACAGCTCGTTGTTCTGCAAGGCTTTCCTCAAGCCGACTTCCATCTTGACGTGGCTCATGATTTCCATCGTTAGCGAAGAACTATAGAGCTTGGCGTTGTTCTTGCCGCAGTTCTTCGCGTGGTACATGGCCGTATCCGCATATTTGAGCAGCGAGTTGCAGTCCTCGCCATCTTCCGGATACAGCGAGATGCCGATGCTGGCCGTGACGAAAATCTCGTGTCCTTCGATCATGAAGGGCCGGCGCATGGCTTCCTTGACGCGGTGTGCCACGTTCAGCGCGTCTTCCACCCGCTCCAGGTCGGGTATCAAGATCGTGAATTCGTCGCCGCCCAGGCGCGCCAGGTTGCTGCCGCCGAAGGTGGCTTCAAACTCGTGTTCGGCGCGCAGCACCAGGTCGCTGGGGCGGATGGTTTCGCGCAGGCGCTCGGACACCACCTTGAGCAAATGGTCGCCCACGTCGTGGCCCAGGGTGTCGTTGATGCGCTTGAAGGCGTCCAGGTCCATGAACAGCACGGCGAATTTCTTGTCGTGTTCTTTCGAACGCAGCAGTTCGCGTTCCAGCGTTTCCAGGAACGCTTGCCGGTTGGGGATGCCCGTCAGGCTGTCACAATAGGCGAGGCGGCGGATCTGCTCCTCGGTGCGCTTGCGTTCGCTGATGTCGCGCACCAGCCCCAGTACCTCGTCGGCCCCCGTCGCCACCAGGCGCGCCTCGAAATGGCGCGTGCTGTCCTCGTGCGTGAGCGTATAGTCGACCGAGCCGATATGCTGCGTGGCCAGCACGGCGTGCGCCTTGTCCAGCAGGCGCGCGGCGATTTCGGGCGGCAGCACGTCGCGGATATGGCTGCCCACGCAGTCGCTGAGGGAAAAGCCGGCGCTGGCGTCGTGGCCCTGTTCATAGTCGAGATAAAAGCCTTCGCGGTTCAGGCGAAAGAAGGTGTCGGGGATGGCGGCCAGCACGGCGCGGTTGTGCGCGTCGGCGATGCGCAAACGGGCGATGGCGTCGCTGGCGCGCAGCACGTACAGCACGCGGTGGCCGAGGATGGGCCAGTTGATGGGCTTGGAAATGAAGTCGGTGGCGCCCACCTCGTAGGCGCGCGTGACGGCTTCCAGTTCGTCGCCGCCCGTGACCATGATGATGGGCACGGTGCCGCCCACTTCCTGGTGGCGGATTTCGCGGCACACGGCAAAGCCGTCCATGGCCGGCATGTCGACGTCGAGCATGACCAGGTCCGGCCCGCTGTGCTTGTAGCTGGCCAGCGCCTGCACGCCGTCTTCGGCCTCGATCACGTCCAGGCCCACCTGCGTGAGCATTTGCCGCATCAGCAGGCGCATCACGGGATCGTCGTCGGCCACCAGCACCAGGCCGCGGGGAGGGGAGAGGGGCGCTGTCATGTCAGTGTTCCTTCACGAGGATGGCGTTCAGCGAGTCGCGTACGGACAGGAAGGCTTGCTGCATCTGCTGCAACAGGGGCGCCGCGCCCTCGGTGCTGCCGGCGCGGCCCAGTTTTTCCATCTCCTTGCACAGCTGCGCCAGACCGTCGGCGCCCACGTTGGCGCTGCTTGACTTCAGGCTGTGGGCTACCTTGCGCAGCGCTTCCGCATCCGCGCCGGCAATGGCTGCGCGCATGGCGCTCAACTGGCGCGGAGTCTCGCCGACGAAGGCCTGGATGACCCGTTCAAGCAGCGCATCGCCATCCGTGCCGGACAGGGCGCGGATGTTTTCCAGCGCTTGCCGGTTCAGTGGCTGGCCCGCTGGCGTGAGCTGCGGCGCGGGAGGCGTCTCTGGCGGCGCTTGTTGCTCTGGCACTTCGCTGTGGTGCACGGTGGCCGCGCGCGGCAGGGTGATCCAGCGCGCGATCGTGTGGCCCAGGTCTTGCTGCGTGAACGGTTTGCTCAGGTAATCGTCCATGCCGGCCGCCAGGCATGCTTCGCGGTCGCCCTGCAGCGCATTGGCCGTGATGGCGACGATGGGCAGCACGCGCGCGTGGCCGCAGTGCTGTTCATGGCGGCGGATTTCCGCCGTGGCGGCAAAGCCATCCATCACGGGCATCTGGCAATCCATCAGGATCAGATCGAAATCCTCGGCCTGTGCCGCCTGCAAGGCTTCTTCGCCATTGCGCGCGCAGACCACGTCCAGGCCCAGGCTATCGAGCATGGCCAGCGCCACTTCCACGTTGACGGGATTGTCCTCGGCCAGCAGCACGCGGCGGCGCTGGCGCCGGCCCACCTGACGGGGGGCGTGCGGCGGATGGATGCGCAGGCCCTCGCTGGCGCGCGGCGGCGTGACGATGCAGTCGAACAGGTCGCATTCGCGGGCCGGCTTGATCAGCTGGAAGGCCACGCCCGCCTCGCGCCGTTGCACGGGGTCGGCCGCCGCCTGTTCCGTACTCAGCAGCAATAATTTGAGGTCGGCCAGCAGCGGGTCGCTCTTGATGTTGGCGGCCAGGGCCAGGCCGCTGGTGCGCGGCAATTCCATGTCGAGCAGGGCCACGGCATACGGCGTGCCCGCCTGGGCGGCCGCGCGCAGCTTGCCCAGGCAGTCGCTGGCCGTGCCGGCGCTGTCGCTGACGATGTGCCAGCTGGCCAGTTGCCGCTCCAGCACGGCGCGCGTGGCCGGTGTGTGGTCGACGATCAAGGCGCGTAACCCTCGCGTGGTTTTCAGGTTGAAGGACGGGTCGTCGCTGTCGACCCGCCGCTTATCGAAATTTACTTCGAACCAGAAGATCGATCCTTGCGTTAAAGCATTATCAACGCCGATAGTGCCGCCCATCAGCTCCACCAGCTGTTTCGAGATCGTCAGCCCCAGGCCCGTGCCACCGTGCTTGCGCGTGGTCGAACCGTCCGCCTGCGAGAACGATTCGAAGATGCGCGTCTGCGCTTCGTTCGAGACGCCGATGCCCGTGTCGTGCACCTCGAAACGCAAGCCCACGCTGGGCGCGTCTTCGCTGCAGACGGTCACTTTCACGGTGACCTTGCCCGTTTCCGTAAACTTGATGGCGTTGCCCAGCAGGTTGACGATGATTTGGCGCAAACGGTTCGGGTCGCCGCAGATGGCGATCGGGATGTCGTAGGCTACGTCGAATTCCAGGCTGATGTTTTTCGCTTCCGCCTGCGGCGCGAACACGTGTTCTATGTCGTCGAGCAATTCGCGGAAATTGAAGCGGATGTATTCCACGCTCAGCTTGCCCGCCTCGATCTTGGAAAAGTCGAGGATGTCGTTGATGATCACCAGCAAATTCTGTCCCGAACGCTGCACCATGCTCGTGTAGTGGCGCTGCTGCGGCGTCAGCTGGCTGGCCAGCAGCAGTTCCGTCATGCCCAGCACGCCATTCATCGGCGTGCGGATTTCATGGCTCATGGTGGCAAGAAACGCGCTTTTCGCCTGGCTGGCCGCCTCGGCCGCGTCCTTGGCCTTTTCCAGCTGTGCCGTGCGCACGCCCACCTGGCGCTCGAGCTGGTCGCGGTAGTTGGCCAGGGTGCTGTCGCGGCTGTCGATCTGCGCCAGCATGTCGTTGAAGCTGTCGATCAGCACGCCCAGTTCGTCGCTGCGCTGGTGCGCGATGCGGTGACTGTAGGTCTGGCTGCTCGACACTTTTTGCGCTGTATCGATCAGTTTGGTGATCGGTTCGGCGATCACGCTCTTGAAGCGCCGCGCCAGGAAGACGGCGATCAGGAAGGACAGCACGGTGGCGCCGCCGATGGCGCCCACGTGGCGGCCGATGTCGCGCCACATGTGGTTCAGGTCCGCCTCGATCAGCACGGCGCCGATGATCTGTTGCGGCTCGCCTGGCCGGTAGACGGGACGGTACAAGCGCATGGCCGGCGCCAGGGTCGTGCCCGAGCCTTGCGTGACGGGCTGCACGGCCATGTCTGCCAGCAAGGCGGGGTCCATGTCTTCCGGCGCCGCCAGGCCGTCCGCGTGCTGTGGCGCGCGGTACAGGGCGAACAAACGCCCGCCCTTGTCGAACAGGGCCGCCTGGGCCACCTCGTCGCGCGCGGCCAGCGCGGCCAGCACCTGTTCCGCCTGCGCCGATTTTCCCGCCAGCAAGGGCGCCGCGCTGGCCGCGCCGATCACGCCCGCCAGCGACAGCAGTTGCTTGCCTTCATCATTCTTGTGACTGAGCACGGACGTCAGCGCAAACGCCACGAACACCAGCAGCAGCGCGCAGCCCGACGACAGTACCGAAATCATGGTCAGCTTCTGGCTGATGCTGGAGCGTTGGAAATTGAACATGAATTCGCAGCTTCCCCGGTCGCCCGTTGACTGTTATTTAATTCCTATTGGAAAAATATAGACGCGAAGACACACCCTGATGTTGATGTGGGTCTAAGGGAAGAGAGGGGAGGGGAACTTACTGAAGATGAAACAACGAGGGCGCAACAATGGGGTCAGACCCGGCGGATCTGACCCCAGTACTTACATTAGCAACACCCTCCGCGTTTTCCCGCGCCGCCATAACGCGCTTCCTGCCGTTCGCGGAAAAACTCTTCATACGTCATCATCGGCTCGCCGGGATGGGTCACTTCCCGGTGCGCCACATAGGTGTCGTACTCGGGCAAGCCGCACATGAGCCGCATGCTTTGCCCCAGATACCGTCCAGCCTTGATGATTTCGTCGATCATCATTGCACCGTGGGCATGGCCTGGAACGGCGTTTCCTTGGTGCTAGGCTTGCTGTCGGCGCGCGCCTTCAAAATCGTGCGGACGCCGAAGAACAGCACGCTGACGACGACGATGACGAAGAAGGCGGCCAGACCGGCGTCCAGGTAATCGTTGAAGATGATCTGCTGCATCTGCGCCACCGACTTGGCTGGCGCCAGCAGGGTGCCTTCATCGAGTGCCGCCGAGTATTTCTTGGCGTGCGCGAGGAAGCCGACGCGCGGATTGGCGTCGAAAATCTTTTGCCAGCCCGCCGTCAGGGTGCACAGCAGCAGCCAGATGGTCGGCGTGATGGTGACCCATGCGTACTGGCCACGCTTCATCTTGAACAGCACGCAGGTGCCGAGGATCAGCGCGATCGCGGCCAGCATCTGGTTGGCGATGCCGAACAGTGGCCACAGGGTGTTGATGCCGCCCAATGGATCGACCACGCCCTGGTACAGGAAGTAGCCCCAGGCCGCCACGCACAGGCCCGTGGCCAGCAGGTTGGCGATGACGTTTTCCGTTTTTTTCAGGCTAGGCACGAAGCTGCCCAGCAAGTCTTGCAGCATGAAGCGGCCGGCACGCGTGCCCGCATCGACGGCCGTCAGGATGAACAGCGCTTCGAACAGGATGGCGAAGTGGTACCAGAAAGCCATCATGGCCTTGCCGCCGATGGCGCCGGAGAGGATCTGCGCCATGCCGACGGCCAGGGTCGGTGCGCCGCCGGCGCGCGAGATGATGCTGTGCTCGCCAACGTCCTTGGCCGTCTGTGTCAGCATTTCCGGCGTCACATAGAAGCCCCACTGCGAGATTGCCTGGGCGGCGGACTCGGCCGTGGTGCCGATCAGGGCGGCCGGGCTGTTCATGGCGAAATAGATGCCTGGCTCGATGGTCGAGGCGGCCACCAGGGCCATGATGGCAACAAACGATTCCATCAGCATGGCGCCATAGCCGATGAAGCGGGCGTGGCTTTCGTTTTCAATCATCTTCGGCGTGGTGCCCGAGGAAATCAGCGCGTGGAAGCCGGAGACGGCGCCGCAGGCAATCGTGATGAACAGGAAGGGGAACAGATTGCCCGACCAGACAGGGCCGGAGCCGTCGATGAACTTGGTCATGGCCGGCATTTTCAGGTACGGCGCGACGACGATGATGCCGATGGCCAGGCCCAGGATGGTGCCGATTTTGAGAAAAGTAGACAGGTAGTCGCGCGGCGCCAGCAGCAGCCACACGGGCAGCACGGAAGCGATGAAGCCGTAGCCGATCAGCATCCACGTCAGTTCCGTTCCCGTGAACGTGAACATCGGACCGAGCACGGCGTGTTCCTGCACGTACTGGCCGCCGATGATGGCCAGCATCAGCAGCACGAAGCCGATGATGGAAATCTCGCCGATGCGGCCCACGCGGATGAAGCGCGAGTACACGCCCATGAACAGGGCGATGGGGATCGTCGCCATCACGGTGAAGCTGCCCCATGGGGAACCCGTCAGCGCCTTGACGACGATCAAGGCCAGCACGGCCAGGATGATGACCATGATCATGAAGCAGCCGAGCAAGGCGATCATGCCGGGAATTTCGCCCAGTTCAGCCTTGATCAGGTCGCCCAGCGAGCGGCCATCGCGGCGCATGGAAATGAACAGCACGATGAAATCCTGCACGGCGCCCGCAAACACCACGCCCGCCAAGATCCACAGCATGCCGGGCAGATAGCCCATCTGCGCGGCCAGCACGGGGCCGACCAGGGGGCCGGCGCCGGCAATCGCCGCGAAATGGTGGCCGAACAGCACATATTTGTTGGTCGGCACGTGGTCGAGGCCATCGTTGTGCTTGAACGCAGGCGTCATGCGGCGGGCATCCAGGCCCAGCACCTTGTCGGCGATGAACAGGCTGTAGAAACGGTAGGCGATCAGGTAGACGCAGACGGCGGCGATGACGATCCAGATCGCGCTGATCGGTTCGCCACGTTGCAGGGCGACGACGCCCAGGGACCCGGCGCCTGCCAGCGCAAGCGCTGCCCAGCCGAGCTGTTTGAAAATGCGGTTCATGCTTCCTCCAGAGATTGACGGGCGCTGTGCCGTGCGATGATGTGTGCTGCCGAGCCTGGTCGTCGCCAGTTTGGGTGTGAATTGGTGTATCTGCAGCTTATGGCGAGTATTCAGGAATCGTATAATTGCCGCAAGCGCACGACTACGCAGTAACGCTCAGTATTACTACGCAGACTGATCGCCATGCCGCGACGTAAAATCACGCATTCCCACCAGCATCGACGCCGCCGGAGCGCCAGGACATGAAACTCAGACAGAAAGTCATCTTCCTGGCCCTCACGCCGCTGATCCTCGCCCTGTGCGCGATCGCGTTTGCCGTGCGGCACCAAGCCATCACCCTGGCCGAGCAGCAGCGCGCCACCATCCAGCAAGCGTACTTGGCCAGCAAGGAGGCCGAACTCAAGCATTACGTGACCCTGGCCAGCCATTCCATCGCTTCCCTGTACCAGTCGGGGCGCAAGGATGACGCCACGCAAGAGGAGGCCAAGCGCATCCTGTCCGCCCTCAGCTATGGCGACGATGGCTATTTCTTCATCTATGATTTGCAGGGCAAGTCGCTGATGCATCCGCGCCAGCCCGAGCTGGTGGGACAGAATCTGTGGCAATTGCGCGACGCCGAAGGCAATCTCACCATCCAGCGCTTGATGCAGCGGGCGCAGAGCGGCGGCGGCTTCGAGCGCTATAACTGGATCAAGCCGTCGACCAACAAGTCCGCACCCAAGCTCGGCTATGTGATCCTGATGCCGGAGTGGGGCTGGATGATGGGTACCGGCATCTACATGGATGACGTGGACCAGGCGCTGGCCAAGGTCGACGCCCAGCAATCGCGCAATATCCGCTCGACCATGGAACTGATCGCCGCCATCGCCATCCTCGGTTCCCTGCTGGTGGCCGCCTGCGGCCTCGTGCTGAACCTGCGCGAATTGCGCGTGGCCGACGCCAAGCTGAAAGTGCTGGCGCAACGCGTGGTCGAGTCGCAGGAGGAGGAGCGGGCGCGGCTGTCGCGCGACTTGCATGACGGCATTAGCCAGTGGCTGGTGTCGATCAAACTGCAGATCGAGGCGGGCATCGCGCGGCTGGCCGGCAATGCCGAGCAGAAAGACAAGGCGCCCGCCACCTTCGAACGGGCCGCCGAGCAGCTGAACAAGGTGCTGGGCGAAGTGCGGCGCATTTCGCACAACCTGCGCCCGGCCATTCTGGATGACCTGGGCCTGGCCGCCGCGCTCGACCACCTGGTGCATGAATTTAACGACAGCAGCAGCGCGCAAGCCAGTTTCACGGCCAGCCCGGCGGCGGCGGGCGAGGGCTTGCCCGACATGGTGAATACCGTGCTGTTCCGCATCGCCCAGGAAGCGCTGACCAATTGCGAGCGCCATGCCCATGCCCGCGGCGTGGAAGTGAGCCTGCACGAGGCAGGCAAGGCCGTCGAGTTGCGCATCCAGGATAATGGCGGCGGCTTCGATTTCGACGGCATCGCCCTGCATCCGCAGCGCGGCATCGGCCTGCGCAACATGACGGAACGGATGGAAGCCATCGGCGGCAGCCTGCACATCACTTCGTCTGCGGCCGGCACCCTGGTGCTGGCGCGGCTCGCCCTTCCACCGACACACTGATGAATAGATACCGAGAAGATACTGAGACATGAGCGAGAAGATCAACATCCTGCTGGTGGACGACCACCCCCTCGTGCGCGACGGCTTGCGCGCGCGCCTGGAAGCGGTGGCGCATTTTGACGTGGTGGCCGAGGCGGGCGGCGCCGATGAGGCGCTGTCACAGGCGCGCCTCCACCAGGTCGACCTCGTGTTGATGGATATCAATATGCGCGGCATCAACGGCATCGAAGCGACGGCGCTGTTCAAGCAGGCGTTTCCGCAGATCGCCGTGCTGATCCTGTCCATGCACGACAAGCTTGAATATGTGTCGCAAGCCATCGCCGCCGGGGCGCGCGGCTATGTGCTCAAAGATGCTCCTGGTAAAGATATTGTGTTTGCCATCGAGACGGTGATGTCAGGCGGCATTTATTACAGCGCGGCGCTGGCGCGGCAGCTATCGCGCCCGCAAGTCCACGATTCCTTCCTCACCACGCGCGAGCAGCAGGTGCTGCAGCACATCGCCGGGGGTCAGTCGAACAAACAGATCGCCCGCGCGCTGGTCCTGAGCGTGCGCACGGTGGAGACGCACCGGCTGAACATCAAGCGCAAGCTCGGCATCGAAGGGCAGGCTGAATTGATCAAATATGCGGTCGAGCACGCGCATGGCGGCAGCGCCTGAGCAGGCGCGCGCCGTGCCGGGTTTTTGTCACACCCGCATGACAGGCGGGTCTCGCGGGGGAATGTTCTTTTTGAATATTTATTGCCAAAATTAAACTGTTTCATAGGTGAGATTCGGATAGAATGATTCTCGCTGTCGAAATGGCATCCCTGACGGGCCAGGGTTGCCAATGCTGGTCAGTTTATTTACTATGGCGCCCTACCCACACTGAGATACCGATGTCAGCGTCTGAATCAAACCTGTTTCCGTTGGTGGGATTGCAAGCAGTGGCCAATGCTCATAACGAGTGGGTCGCTGTCACCTTGCATGTACCGCAGGCCTCGACGGCGCCGCTGCTGGCGGCGCTGGCCGCCGCCGATGCGTATGCCTTCCTGGCGCCGCTCGACTGCATCATTCCCCTGGCCGACCCGCATGACGTGGACGAGGCCGTGCTGGCGCAACTGGCGCCGCAACGCACCATCTTCCGTTTGCCGGCCCATCTAGCCGGCGATAAACATATCCAGAAAAAGTGCCAGCAATGGCGCGATGCCGGCTATCGCCTCATCCTCGATGGGGCCGAAGCCGGTCCCGTGACGGCGGCGCAAGTCGACGCGCGCGCGCTGAGCTTTGACGCGTCCGGCCCACGCCCGGCCCTGCACCAGTTGCTGCCCCTGGCGGGGCCGCACCTGGCCTACAACATCGCCGACGCGGGGCAGTTTGTTGCCTTGCAAGAACTTGGCATCAGCTGGTTTGCCGGCGACTACGCCCTGCACCATGCGCGCCAGCAAAGCGAGCCGGAAGACGCCACGTCGCGGCGCCGCCTGCTGGCGCTGCTGGGCTTGCTGGCCCGCGATGCCGACGCGCACGAGCTGGAAGTGCCGCTCAAGCAAGATCCATCGCTCAGCTATCATTTATTGAAACTGGTCAATTCAGCCGCCTTTGGTTTCACGGCGCCGATTACCAGTTTCAGCCAGGCCATCACTTTGCTGGGCCGGCGCCAGCTGCAGCGCTGGCTGCAGCTGCTGCTGTATGCGCGGCAACAGGACGACGGCAAGCTCCACGCGCTGCTGCCGCTGGCGGCCGTGCGCGCGGCGCAGATGGAAGCGCTGTGCCAGCTGCGCGGCGGCGACCGCGACGCGCAAGACCTGGCCTTCATGGCGGGTGTGTTCTCGCTGCTCGACGTCCTGCTGGGCATGCCGATGGAAGAGATCATCGCCACCCTGAACCTGGCGCCGGAAGTGAGCGTCGCCTTGCTCGAACGCAATGGCGAGCTGGGCACCTTGCTGGCGCTGGTCGAAAGCGCCACGCCGCCGCCCGAGGGCTTGCGCCGCGCCGGCATCGATGGAGAAACCTATTGGCGCAGCCTGCTGCAGGCCTACCAATGGGCGATCCAGGTCAGCCGGAACCTCTAGCATGACCCTGTTTCCGGTGTCGGATTTCCTTGGTGATAGCGCCGCCCTGTGCGACGCCGTCGTGCGTTTGCGCGGCCCCGCGCTGGTCGCTGAGCTGGGCCGTATCGCCAGCACCGTGATGGCCAGCCCGCACGGCCAGTTCCTGCCCGCGGCCAGCGCCGATGGCGGCGCTCCGCCCGCGCCTTTCCCCCGCGATACGCCTGCCTTGCTGCAGGAAATCAGTTTCGATGGCCATTGCTTCGGCCATTACAGCGTGGCGGGACGCAGTCTGTACAGCGACGCCGACCGCCGCCACCTGGCCAGCCTGGCATCGCTGACGGCGGGCGTCTTGCAAGTGCATTCGCTGGCGCAACGTTCCACGCACGCCTACGCGCAAGTGGAAGCCTTGCTGGCGCAGCAGACGCAAATCCTCGACCAGTTGCACGAATCCGTGCTGACGATGGACTTGACGGGCTACATCACCAGCTGGAACAAGGGCGCTGAGCGCCTGTTCGGCTACACCTCGGTGGAAGCGGTGGGGCGCAACATCCTGTTTCTGTACGACGACGAAGACACGGGTTTCCACGACGCCTTCCTGGAGCAGGGAGGGCGCCTGATGGAGGTGCGCCGCCGAAAGAAGTCAGGCGAGATCTTCTGGGCCAGCCTGTCCCTGTCGCCGCTGCAAGACCTGGACGACAAGCCCATCGGACTCATCGCCTACCTGACGGACATCACCGAGCGCAAGCTGGCCGAAGAGCGCTTGCACCACCTGGCCTATTACGACCCGCTGACCAGCCTGCCCAACCGCACCCTGCTGGCCAAGCTGGTCGACCAGGCCCTCTCCGTGGCGCAGCGCAGCAAGATGCTCGGCTGCGTGCTGTTCATCGACCTGAACCGCTTTAAACTGATCAACGACACCCTGGGCCGGCGCATCGGCGACGAACTGCTGCGGCAAGTCTCGCTGCGTTTCCGCCATGCCTTGCGCGACCAGGACCTGGTGGCGCGCCTGGGCGGAGACGAGTTCGCCGTCGGCCTGTTCGACATCGGCCAGCATTTCGAGGCCAGCATGGTGGCGCAAAAGCTGCTCGCTTCCCTGGTGGAGCCGTTTTTGATCGAAGGCCACGACTTGCGCGTGGGCGCCAGCATCGGCATCAGCGTGTATCCGCAAGACGGGCAGGATGCGGAAACCCTGCTGCGCCTGGCCGACATCGCCATGTACCGTGCCAAGCAGGACAGCGGCGGCGAAGCGGAAAGCGTGGCCTTCTACAGCCAGGACATGAACCTGGGCATGCAGGCGCGCATGCGCCTGGAAACCGGCTTGCGCCAGGCTTTGTCCGAGCAGCAACTGTTGCTGCACTACCAGCCGAAATACGCGTTGGGCAGCGGGCGCATCATCGGCGCCGAAGCGCTGGTGCGCTGGCACCACCCGCAGCACGGCATGATCCCGCCGGCCGAATTCATCCCCCTGGCCGAATCGACGGGCCTGGTGGTGCAGGTGGGCGAATGGGTGCTGGAAGCGGCCTGCGCCCAGGCGCAGGCGTGGAAACTGGCCGGCCTGCCGCCGATCCGCCTGGCCGTGAACGTCTCCGCCCGCGAATTCACGGCAGCCTTGCCCGCCAGGGTGGCGGCGACCTTGGCCCGCTACGGCCTGGAAGCGGCCTGGCTGGAGCTGGAAATCACGGAAAGCACCCTGATGCACAACATCGAGAGAGTCATCGGCATCATGGACCGCATCACGGCCTTGGGCGTGGCCCTGTCGCTGGACGACTTCGGCACCGGTTATTCCAGCCTGTCCTATTTGAAACGCTTCCCCATCGACACGTTAAAAATCGACAGGTCCTTCACCACCGGCATCCCGACCGACGCCAGCGACTGCGCCATCGCCAGCACCATCATCAGCATCGCCCAGCAACTGCACCATAAAGTGATCGCGGAAGGCGTGGAAACGGCCGAGCAGCTGGCCTTCCTGAAGAGTTCGGGCTGCGACGAAGTGCAAGGCTATCTGTTCTCGCGGCCGTTGCCAGCGGTGGAGTTCGAGAAGGCGCTGCGGGAAAATTGGGGTCTGTAGGCTTAGCTTTGGTGTGTCAGCGCAGATATTGAAGCCACAGGCGAAGAGCCGTGGGTGTTCTCCTGTCCTCTTCGCTGGGGGAAATAAGGCCACGGGAGTGCTAGCCATTGGTAAGCCACTGACCTTTATGTATAATGCTGCCATCTGGAAGCGTGGCCGAGTGGTTGAAGGCACTAGTCTTGAAAACTAGCGACGGGTTACACTGTTCGTGAGTTCGAATCTCACCGCTTCCGCCAGAAATATTGAAATAAGCCCTTGATTATCAAGGGCTTATTTTTTTTGTGCTGTCGCCTGGAAAATCCCTGATGTAAAACTTCAGTTTCAACTTAGCTCTAATTTGCGGAAATGGTTTCCGCAACTCGCCGCTAGCGGGTAGGGCGGACAGCCTGGCCAATGCGCCGATAGACCTTTTCCGTGATGACTTTTTCACTATGCCCCAGCAGGGAGCTGGCGGCGCCCAGGTCGGCAATGTCGCTGGCGGAGCGCGCGCGGATATCGCGGAACTGGAAGGCTTTGATGCGGCTGGCCAGCTCTTCGTCGCCAGCCTTTAGCGCCAGTTCCGCTGCCGCTTTCCGGGCGCCATCGAAGCGCAGGCGCAAATGCCACTTCTTGACCTGGCAACCATTCGGCAGCGCGACGATGAAGGTGGTGCGCGGCCGGTGCGGGCGCGCGTGGATGCGCTCGATGACCTTCGCCAGTTCGGACTTGATGCCGTCGTGCTCCAGCACGATGCGCAGCAGCTTGTTGCTCTTGCCCTGGCGCACCTGCAACGCCCCATCCTTCAAATCGCCGTCGCGCATCTTGAGCACGTCCGCAGGCCGCTGGCCGGTCAGGTAGTTCAGGTCCATGGCGTCCTGCAGCTCTTCACAGCCGGCGTTCCGTACCGCATCCCACACGGCCTTGTCGGCATAGAAGTCGCGCGGCACCTCCTTATTTTTGCGCACGCCCCTGCATGGGTTCTCGCGCTTCGTGTAGCCCCATTCCCTTGCCATATTGAACACATGCGACAGCAGCGCGATTTCGCGGTTGGCGCGCACCTTGGCGCTGCGCGCGTCGCGGTAGCGGGCTATGTCCTGCGGCGTGATGGCGTCGATGGGTGCGCTGTCGAAGACCGGGCGCAGCTGGCTCAACGAGCTGGAGTTTTCGCGTTGCGTGCTTGGCGCCTTGCCGGGCAGTATGTCTCGGACGTACTGCGCAAACACGTATTCCATGAGCGTGGCGTCGGTCGGGACTGGCTTGCACTCATATTCCGCCCACAGGCGCTTGGCCTCGACCAGATCCGTACCCAGTGGGTATTCCTTCCGCTTCCCGGCGTCGTCCCGGCCGTTGTAGTAGTAGCCCGTCCATGTTTCGCCCGATTTCAGCTTGCGCACGCGCCGCAGCATGCGCGGCGGCAGTTTGTAGCCAGTGCTTTTAGGTCGCATTGTTTTCTTTCAATTCTATCAACGTACTTTGGACAGGTCCGGCGCCCAGGCCGGCGTGCTCACCAGGCTGGCGGGATTGATGCCGCTCAAGCGCAACCTGGCGTACAGGCGCCCGATGATGGGCGCGCCGGCCCGGTTTTTGATGAAGGTCCAGCCGTTTTGCTGCAGCCATTTGATCTGATCCACTTTCCGGCAGCAGCCTGAAATGGTTTCCAGCTCTTCCACAGTCAGTGTTTCGGACTGGATCGAATTATCAAAAAGGTTATTCATTGGATGCCGCTTTCTTTGTGGCGGGGCTGCATGCTTGGCATTTGTTCGTGGCCAAGGCGAACGCTTCGGCCTCCGTGTACTGCGGTACTTCTGCGCCTGGCTTGCGGTAGTCGCGCAGCCGGCAGAATTCTTTGTATTGGTCCATTTTTCTCTTTCGTTTTGAACGTCTTATGCCGCACACAGGAGGTCAGCCTGCACGTACTTGCGATCCCAAAACGGCGAACATTGAATGCCATCCCAGATCTCGGCCATCTCGCGCGGATTGTTTTTCCGGTTGTGGTTGCGGGCAATGTCGGTGCTGTCTACGCTGGCGAATGGATAGCCCCAACGCGCAGCATTCATTCCGCGCAGCATGTGGAGCCAGGTCGGCACACGGCCGGTTTGGCATATCGCGTTCATCGCTTCTGTCATGCGGTGATGCCAGTTTTGAGCACCAACTACACGGAACTGTGCTGACGAACCTATGCAGACACGCTCCCACTCGTCACACAAGCGCTTGAGGCGATCCACTGGCTCATGCATGTGCCAAACAGGTGCACCGCGCTGGCCATGCGGCCACTGCGCAATGAGGGCGTCGTTAGCGCTGACGTTGCCCATGATCGCGTCCGGGATAACTGCCCAGGTGGTTTTATAGGTCAGCCAGCGTTCGGCCCAGGCGTAGAACCCCTGCCAGAAAGCACCGTCCATCTCGACAATCGCTTCGCCACGAGCCTTGCGCTTCATGTTTTCCGTCCAGATGGAAAATGCCGAATTGTCGAGCATGTTGCTTTGCCCATTTTCGTGGCACCACTCCACGTCATCCGGTCGAGCGAATGATATGCAGAACGAACGCCCCCTGAGCTGAGCCAGAACCTTGCGCGGCGTGATGGGCGTGCCATGGTAGTGCTGCGTCATGCACCACCCCGAACGGTCTTGATATCGACGCCGTGGTGATGCGCCATCAAGACTTGGCGACCGCCGAACTGTTTGTGCAGTGCGTCGGCGATAACTTCGTGATAGCCGGCCCGGATCATTCTGGTCGCGGTAACGATGTGCTCGACCATGATGACAGTCGTGGAATCGATTGCCAGGTCATATACGATGTATTCGCCATTGTTGGGGCAGGCTGCGAGAAATCTTGTGCTGTAAGTATTCATTGCATCGCCCTCACGCAGTGATACAGATGCTGCATTGGTGGAACTGGCGCGCCATGCTGGTTTTACCGCATGCGCTGCTTTTGATGGCCAGATGCTGGTTTTCAGTTTGGGCTGGCTTGATAGACACCAGTGCAGCCAGCGGCACCGCGCGGAACATGCCCGGCCACTGATGGTCCAGCTCGACCCACGCATGCAGCTCGCCATTGCCCACGTCGCGGCGCAGGTCGTTGACGGTGCCGGCCTGGTAGCCTTCATCGGTATCGAATGTCACGCGGTCGCCCAAGGCGATTTGCCGCGGCGAATTGGTCAGGGTGTTCAGCATTGCGGTGCTCCTTTCAGTTTGGCGGTAACGCCGCACACGCCGTAGCGGTCGATGGCGGCGTCGATCACGTCGCCGCTGGACGCGGCGTCATCAAAAAATTCAAAGCGTTCGGTTTGGGTGCGAACGATCACGGCAAAGGTTTTCATGTGGTAGCTCCTTCATGCGATGGGTTGTCGTGGACGATCAGCCGGGGATACGGGCAGGCGTTGACGGCTGCCCAGGCGGCAATCAGCGCTCTTTTTGCCTCGTCGGGCAGATCGGGCACGGGCGCCGCTGGCGGCGTGGCCGGGGCAGGGCGGTCGGGGTGCGTACAGTTATTTACACGAGTCCGAGGAACGGCAACCCCAACAGCCACCCCGCGCCCGCCTGTGGCCTGTACGGGCGTCCACGTATGGCGCACGGACTTGAAGACCACGCCGATCAGATCGCTGCAGCGCACGCCGTAGGGCGTGGTGCGCAGCGTTTCGCCGTAGCGGCCGATGACGGTTTTTTCGTCCTTGGCCAGCGTGACGACCAGTTCCTTGCGCGGCACCAGGGCGCCGCCCTGGGCGCGCAGGTATTCGGCCCAGCAGGCGCGCTTTTCGCCGTCGATCTTTTGCACGGCATTCCAGGCGCGGCGCATGGCGGCCGGCGCTTCATTGACCATGCTTTCTTCGATGCGGCGCAGTTCGCGCCACACGGTGACGGGTGCGCCGCCCCATTGCTGGAATTGGCGGATGCCCCAGCATGCAGCCCAGGACTCCACGCGCGCCGATGGTGTCAGCTCGACATCGCCTTCGGTGTCGGCCGTGACGAGATAGCCTTCTTTCGTCTTGTGCTCGGCCACGCCGTCGATGTTCTTGGCCACATATTTGGCGATGTAGCCGGCGGCGCTGCCCTTGGCCCAGTCGATGCGTTTCACGTCCAGGCGGCGCGCGAATGCGCCCGGTTCTCCACGGTCCACGCGCCAGGCGTAGCGCTTCATGATGCGGATGGCGCGGCCGGCCACGTCCCGCAGGTGGGCCGTCTTGTATTTCGCGGTGGGGCGCACAAACAGCAGCAGATGCCAATGCGGGCAGCCATCGTGATGCGGCTCTGCGATGCGAAAGCCGTACAGGCCTATGCCACGGCGCGCCAGCGCGGAGCGGCACAGCGATGTCATCTTGCCCAGGTACGCATTGGCCTCGCGCGGCGTGGAGCCGTCGAACTTGTCGTTTGGCTTGCCGCTGTGCTGCATGGCGTGGAAGCGCGATGGGCACGTCCAGGTGATGAAAATGCCTTGGTCGCCGCACTCGCGGGCGATCTGCTCAAAGCCGTTGATGCGCAACATCAGTTCGCCGCGCCGGATGGCTTTGTTGGCGGTCGTTTTCTCGGCCAGCTCGGCGATACTGAATTGCTGGCCGTTCTCGTTTTGCACCAGGGTGGCGGCCAGCGCTGCCGCGTTGCGACGGTTCTGCGCCAGGCGCGACAGCACGGCGTCGTTGCTGGCGTAGGGTTCGGCGCGATAGTTCACATAGCCCAGGCGGATATTGCCCGCTTCGAAGGCGCGCTTGACGCGCTTGCGCAACTGCCGGCGCCACCAGCGGGCATCCACCAAGCGGGCGATGGTGTCGGTCAGCGCGTCGAACTCGGGCAGCTCGATGCCATACGAGGCACATTCGTCTTCCATGATCTGCAGGGCGTGCGTGTCGGACACAGCCATCCACAGCATTTTGGTCACGCCGGCCGCCGCGCGTTCGGCGGTGGCCACGATGTCGGCGTCGCTCTGCGACAGGTCCACGCCAGCCGGCACGTACAGGTCGGCGAACTCGCGCACAAAGCTGGTGGCGATGGACTCATAGATTTTGTACCAGGACGACCAGGCCATCTTGGCCATGGCGGCCGTGATGACGCGGTTGCGCCACTTGTAGGGAATGCGGGCCAGCTCGGGCGCGAACTGCGCGGAGCGCAAGAAGGCTTCGTGGCGTTGCGGGGCAGGCAGCAGGATTTGTTTAGATTGCATTCAACAGTCTTTCGTACACACGGATAGCGGCAGAGGTGGCGGCGCGCAGTGCGATACGCTCTTCCTCGGTAAATGAATGGATGGGCGATTCCCAGCGGTCGGCGTCCATGCCGGCGGCGATCAGCACGGAACGGCGCGCGCCACGCGGCGACAATCCCCACGCCTGGGCCATGAAGGGCGCCAGGTTGCGCGGCTTGATGCTGCGTAGCTGGGCCTTGGCTTCGGCGATGGCGGCCAGCGCATGCCCGGCGCCTGGTGGCGTCGGCATGGCCTTGTCGCGCGCGGCCAGAATCTCGGCGGCAGGCTGGAAGGACAGGTGATTGTCGATAAGGGACGCCGGCATGGTTCAGTCCTTGATGGCGCCGATGGCCCGCAGCACGCCGGGGGCAATGACAATCAGGAGCGTCAGCAGCCAGATGCCGCAGGTTTTGGCTAGGCGCAGCATCAGCGTGCCCCTGGCTTGAGAAATTGCTCTGCCCAGTACGGGAGCGTGTGCGATGCGCCGCAGCAGTGCCGGGAACCCGCTTCATTGGCGAAAATGTAGTTCAACTCGATGGGCAGCTTGCCGACCAGGGCGCGTTGTTTGGCTGGCGCGAAAAAGCCGTCACGCTCCAGTGCCTGCGCATCGCTGACGATGAAGGTCAGATTGGCCGCGCCGTAGGCGTGATAGGTCTTGGCAATCTCATGGATGTGGGCGGTCAGCGCCGCGATGCCGATGCCCGCGCTGGCTTGCAGCAGAAAACACGTCGGTGCCACGGGGACAATGCAATTTTGCAAGGTCGGGCGGATCGTGTTTGATGCCATGGATATGCAGGCATGAGGGGTGGCGTGCAGCGTGGTTTCCATCGGTTTTCCTTATTTCAGGTTGAACGAATCCCGCACGCTCAAAAAGGAGCGCAGCAGGGCACAGCAAAAGAGGGGAGATACGGCGGCCGGGTTACGGCGGCGCGAGGATCGGGATAGTCATCAGCAGCCCGCAGTCAGGTCCAGGGCTAGCTGGCTGGTGGCCGCCGTGCGCGCATGCTGGGACATCGGGATGCGGATATCCGGCTTGGGCATGGCGGACAGCGAAAGGGTGCGCAGTACTTCCAGGCCTGCCACGAAGGAGTGCCCGCATTCGGGGTTCTGGCACATGTAGGTGATTTCCTTGAACATGGCGGACATCGTGCGGCTCTTGACGGCGCGGACGGTGTATTCGCAATGCGGGCAGGGCAGGCCGATGACTCTCATTTCAGCTTTCTTTCCACTTGGTACAGGGCGCGACCGCGACCCGTCATGTTTTTCGACTGTATGCGTAAGCGCGATTTGACGAGCCATTCGGCCGCCTGATCGATACTTGCCAGCCCCTGGCGTTGGCGCACAAGTTCCAGCACCGCGCGCTCTTCGTCATTGAGGTTAATTTGATGGTCTGGCATTTTCTGTAACTTTAGAGTTGCTCAAAAGTGACTCGGTTTAAACGCTGCGACGCTGTACGCTGTCGATGGTGGCGTCATCCAAGGCGATCACGGCCAAGGCTTCACGCATCACGATCTGGCGCACCAGCACTGCAAGCTCTTCGCCCTGGTAGTTGGCGATCGAGGAAACGAGCTGGTGCTCATAGTCATCGAGGCGCAGCATGACGCGGTGGCTGCGGATACGTTTTGCATCGGGGTACATGACGTTGTCCTTAGTGAATGGATTTGGAAGCGAGTTCACGCTTGTAGTCGGCGAGGCCGCGTAGGATTAGGAAGCGGAGGAACCAGGCGCGGGACCGGTCAAGTTTCTCTGCGTAGCCCTCGACTTCGGCTACTTCATCAGACGTCAGGCGGACGCCAAGGGGCTTAGTCGTGACGCCCTTGGCAGTACGCCTGGCATTGGATACGTTTTTCATAATGTTATGATGTGTAATCGCTACAGGATGGCGTAACTATAGTGTCCAAAAGCGCACTAGTCAACAAAAAGATGTGAGTATGAGCATGTTTGGTGAAAGATTAAAGCAAGAGCGTCAACGTCTGGGCATGAACCAAGACGACTTCGCAGCGGTTGGCGGGGTCAAAAAACGCGCTCAAATTTCGTATGAAAAAGATGAGCGCTCTCCCGATGCTGTCTACCTCTGCGCGCTGTTAGAAATTGGCGTAGACGTTTGGTATGTGATGACAGGCAGCGTTTCAGCTGCTGTACTTAGTGCAGATGAAAGCGAGTTAGTTTCTGGTTTCCGGAACCTAGATGCACGTGGACGAGCTGGTGTTCTTGGAATGATTGGCGGCATGCGCATGCCAACGCCCTCAACATCTTCTGCAGGAAATACTCCGCACGTTGAAACCCACGGCAAGATTGGGCAAAATTTCGTAGGGAATATCATTGGGCCGCAGACTTTTAATGTGGCCGGTAGCGGACGAAAAAAGGAAAAATAGTCTGCAACTGATTCACCTTCTTATGCTTATTGTAATTGCTGCTTGTTTTGTCTGCATACTACGCATACCGATCTGATGCGTGAAGGTGTCGTAAAGTCAACGTCTGAGCAACTTCGGCTGGATTCGGCCAGAAGCGGTCGTATAGCAACATTCATTTTTTGACCTGGCTACTCAATCATCTAGAGGTAGAAATGGCATCTTTACTACATGAGGTTTGGGAGGACGAAGATGGAATAACGGTTTGTATTGCTAACGGGAGTCGGCCGGAATTTATGACGGCTGATGCTCGATTTATTGCAACGTTTGAAGCATCTTCCTGGACAGAAGCAATGACAAAGTATTATGAAATGTACGATTTTGGAGTTTACAAGCCCTTCGATTCATCCTCAGAGCCTTACTCCGAAGAGTCGAAAGCTCGCCAAATCGATCAGTTAAAAACGCGTCAAATACGACTGACTTAAGTTAATCTTGGACATGTCGGTTACGTCTGCTTCGGGGCGGAACCTGCCAATGACGGCAACCGGCCAGGAGCGGACATTTAGCGTTAATGCAGTCGTCACCTAACAAACTTATTTCGGCACGGATAAATGGCGACCTTACTTGAGAACGGCGGGACAGTTGATCTGTGGGGCGGCTGGGTCGTAAGGCTACCGCCTGCATACCATGAGCGGAATGACAATGGCTCGTGGTCTGCATGGGGCGCCGACTGGGCAGTCGATGTGCACATCATGGAGGTTGGGGGACAAGCAAACGGCCAGCCTGCGTCACCTGAGGAAATGCTTGGCAAAGAGCGTACAGTCAACGTAAGCGGAAATGGCTGGGTAGGCAGTCGCGAGGTCTTGCATGAGGCCGACAACGGGCGCGAAGTATATCGGCTTGCAGCAAATCTAGCGGCGACAAATACCGTGATGTCTTTCTGGGTTTCGTATTTCGAAGCACACCGGAAGCCTTTCGCCGAAGAACTCATGCTTAACGTTGCGCACAGCGATTAAGGGCAAGGTAAGCAACGGCGCGGAAGTTGCCAATGACTGTAACCGGCCAGAAGCGGACACTGAACAAAATAGGTTTATAGACGTGGATACGGCCAATGATTAGTTTGGTAGTGCAGATAGAGCGTGTTGTTGACGACCACTTTCCGGTATGGGTAGGATGCGTGCTTACCGATTCCGACGGCGTACGACATGAATTCGTCGAAAAAGAGCCCGTCATAGGAATTGGGGAACGAATGTCCGGGAGCCATTACCCCCACCCCGGGCACATCGCCTGCGTCTTTGAAGAGGAATGGGCTGATGAACTGGGACGAAGCCTGGTACGGGTGAGCACTGAGAAGCCTTGGTCCATAGAGTCGGTAGCTGGAGAGACCAAGTTCACGGTGTTTAAAGAACAAATATTTTCGGGTTAAGTTTGGGCCGCGAACGGCCACAAGCTGTCTCTCAGAATAAGCATATAGGGTACTTCATGCGGAAGCTCATAGTTGGCATTGCGACATTGTTAAGCATTAAGAGCACGATGGCGGGTCAGGAATTGCAGCCACTGCCAAAGCAGATTAATTACCGTGGAGGACTGGTAGTGTTCGCCTTGCCGGGCACCTGGATTGAGGAGTATGAGCCGGAGGGGGGCGGATTGTTTTATGCTCCCGGTGCCGATACAGGTACGCTACGGCTTGATGTTATCACTGCAAAATCTCCGAATCCCGTGACCTCCGCTGATAGCCGCTCGGTGCTTTTGAAAATTGGCAATTCGCATGTAGAGACATTGCCAGCTGGGGCAGCGATAGCTAAACGTGTCTCGCGGGAAGTTGATCGTGGCAACCCCATCACGATCTATTGGTGGTCCGTGGCCAGTGCTATGGAACCTGAGCATGTGCGTATCGCAAGTTTCAGTTACTCGATCTTGAGTTCCCAGGAACAGTCAGAGCGTACAGCTTTAGACCTGTCTTTTCTTGAGCAATCAATTCGAGAGATTCGTTTTAGCCCAATCCTGGGGAAGTAGTAACGTACAGCTATTGCCGGATACGGCCAGAAACGGACCTTCAGCTATGGATGTGAAAGGGAAAGATACATGGCAGTGCAACCGAAAACTCCTCAAGAGAAAAAGTGCCTCAGCTACGAGAAAGACCGCCGCAACACGTACGGTGAAAACAGCAAGGCCTCACGCAAAGGCATCCCATTAGCTAAAGCACGAGCGAACCGTTCAGAGCGGCACACGCAAAATCACGTTCTCGCGACAGCAGTTGGTGTTGAGAACAGCGACGCTCTGGCTGCTGTTGAAAATCTTGTTCGGAGTACGGAACCTCGAGACTGGCGTAAGTTCCCGGACACTTCTTTGGGCGAAGTCTTGGACCGGAAAGCTAACAAGTAACAGTCGTCTGCAATGGGGCGGAACCTGCCAATGACGGCAACCGGCCAGAAGCGGTCTTTCCACACACCCTTAATTTGACGGTATCTCATGATGAGCAATGTGCTATCTGTCAACGAAGTAATCGACCGCGCAGATGAGCTTGACGGTAAGCCGGTCGAAATCGTTGGTTTGCTGACGTTTGAATTTGAGAATCACTCTCTCGGCCATTATCCAAAGGCAGAGCGACGGGAGATCACGGAAGCGGTAGATCCTCCGTACTATCAATCCAGCGTTTGGATTACCTTTGATGCAGGAAGTATCCAGCCGAATCAAGAAATGCTCATGCGCTGGCAGGGAAAACGCGTCCGAATTTCTGGGGTTGTTCGTGTCCCCCAAGGGTCGTTTGGTTGCGGTCATTTCAGCGGCTGGGGATGCGAAGTTGAGGCTTACACGATTGAACGTCTCTGAACTTCTGCAATGTGACGGAACCTGGCAACGACGGCAACCGGCCAAAAGCAGACGGTCGCGCCCTTTACTCCTTTTGACACAGTTATATCCTGCTCAGTGGAATATGAATGAAAGCCGAAGTTCAGCAAAACAAGATCGTCGTTCTTTCCGGCTCGGGGCTAAGCGCGGAGAGTGGACTACCGACGTTTCGCGATTCGAACGGGCTTTGGAACGAATTTTCTTGGCATGAAGTTGCGTCGCCTGAGGGCTGGAAGGCTCGACCAGAAGCAGTGCTGGCCTTTTACAACGAGCGCCGAGCAAAGGCTTCAGAGGCTGCACCAAACGCTGCTCATGAAGCTATTGCATCGCTTGAAGCGGCATATGACGTCGTAGTGATCACACAAAATGTAGATGAGCTGCACGAACGGGCTGGCTCTACCAAGATAGTTCACCTCCACGGTCAACTCTCATGCGCAAGAGGTACATCGGATCGGCCTAAGCGCTATCGCATTGGTTCGGCCCCAATTCTACTGGGGCAACTTTGCGAAGACGGTACTCAGCTCCGTCCAGACATCGTATGGTTTGGTGAAAATGTTCAGCGCATTGAAGAGGCACGCCAGCACGTTGCTTCCGCGGCGAAAGTCCTTGTAGTCGGAACTTCACTATCTGTCTATCCAGCAGCTGCTCTAGTGAAGGTGGCGCGCGGGCGTGCTGAAAAGGTTCTTAACGGTTTGGATATCGGCAAAGTCCCATTCGGATTCAGTTTTTTACGCGGCAACGCCACAAGCATCGTTCCGAAGTTAGTCGAAAAATGGTTGGGCCAAGCTCTATAAACTTCTGCTAAAAATAGTGTTGCCAGGTCCGCTTTGGGGCGAAAGCAGCCGCTGAGTGGATGTGAATGGCGCGCGTTTAGGCTGCTTCTGCGCCGGCTGCTGTTTGCTTAGGCTTCCAGGGTTCCTCGCTGTTTTCGCGGATGATGTCCCGCACTTCCTCAATATGCTTCCACGCATGCAGCGCCGCCCGCTTCGCGGCCTGCCTGCTCTTGTAAGTGTGCTCCAGCGTCTTTAGCGTGCCCGTGGCGCCGGCCTGCTCCTGCCCCGCCTTTTTCTTCTTCGCCGCCACGTCCTTCCACTTGGCCACCACGCCCGTAATGCCTTCGTCCGGGTCTTTCTCTTCCTCGCGTTCGGCCTCCACCGCTTCCGTCTTCGTTTCAAACTCCACGCGCGTGGTAAAGCCGTTGCCGCCCAGGTTGTGCGTGACCTTGACCGATAGCCACTCGGTGGTGTCGATCTCGGGCTTGAAGCCTTGCACCGTCACGGGTGATTGCGGGAACACGGCCGGGTTGCCCAGGGCAAGGCTCATTTCGAAGGTGGCCAGGCCGCGCAGGATGCGCTGCCATTCCGCCACGGCCGCCGCGCGCGCGTCCGTTTCGTTGGCGAAGGTGGTGCGCAGGCGCTTGCTGTTGCCGGGCACGCCAGCCACGACGCTGCGGCGGCGGGCATAGCGCTCGTCATGCCAGAAGGCGCGCACGCCTGTGTAGGCGTCGCTTTCGGCGCTGTGGTAGCGGTGGCCGTCGCCCAGGGCGCGCGTGATGGGAATGACGGGCAGCGCCTTGCCGCTGGCGGTGCGGCTCTGGTTGATGGGGATGAAGAGCAAAGTGTCGTTCTTGACGGTGGCCACCGCGTCGTATTTCCTGCCCAGCCGGCGCAGGAAGGCCGCATCGCTTTCGTGGGTCTGGTCGATGTGCTCGATGGCGGTATCGCGCAGGCGCGCCGACACGCCCGACGCCAGCTCATTGCGGAAGGCGATGGCCTCGATGATGGCGCCTAGGGTGGTCTTGTGAAAGCTGTGTTCCTGCTGCTGTTTGAAGGTGTCGATCAGGTTGGCCGACCGGGCGCGCAGGGTGATGGTGTCGGGCGCGCCGCTGTGCTCCACCTCGTCGACGGTGAACTTGCCCATGTCCACCAGGCCGGACGCTTGCCAGCCCAGCGCAAGGGCGATCTGCGCGCCGCGCGGCGGCAGGGCCAGTTTGCCGTCGCTGTCGTCCAATGCAATGTCGAGCTGGTCGCTCTCGTCGCCACGGCACAGGGTCAAGGTCAGATTAATCAGCCGCGGCGAGACGATGGCCGTCAAATCCTTGTCCTCGATGCTGACCTTGAAGGCGGGGATATGCTCGCTCATTTGAACTTGTCCGCCGCGCTGCCGATGGCGCCGCTGATGCTGCCGCTGATCTTGTCTTTCATTTCGCTGACCACGCCGCCGTATTTCGACGTGATGCCGCCCACGACATTGCCCACCACGCTGCCCACGGCATTCTTGGCCGCGCCGGCAATGCTGCTGGTCATGCCGTCGATGCTGAGCATGTTTTTCAGGTCGCCGATGTCACCCAGGCCCACCATGGCCAGCACGCCGTCGTCGTCCCGCTTGAGCGCAATCGAGAACTCGACGCGCCGCGCGCCGCCGCTGCCGTCGAGGATGGTGCGGCCCTCCGTCATGCTGGTGATGCGGTACGAGCCGAGGATGCGGCCCGTGCCCTGGATCAGAATCCACGATTTGCCCGTGTCGGCCATCATGCGCAGCGCATCGAGCGAGTACAGGGAGCCGGTCAGTTCCGGCGCCACCCAGCCCGACAGGGTGATGGTGTCGTCACCTGGCCCCACGTATTGATGCGCGTCGCGCAGGCCCACGCGGGCCGTGCTGGCGTGCTTCCATTCCGTTTGCCGCTGTAGCTCGTGATAGGCCAGGGTCGGCAGGCTGAACACGAACATTCCTAAAATCATCATCATGGTGTACTTCCTTCTTAATCGTGGTCGCGCAGGGACGAGCGGATGCGCGCCGCCTTTTCGCGGTCGCGTTGTTCCATGGCCGCATACACGGCGCGGGCGATGGCCTGGGGATCGGAACCGGCTTGCGCCTGGATCGTGATTTCGATCTTGTCGCCCTGAATGGTCATGCCGGCGCCGAAGCCGCCCTGGGACAGCGGCGCGCGCGTGTCAAAGGCGCTGGCCGGCAGGGCGGTCGCTGAGCCGATGGCGATGCCGGCGCCCAATTGCGTCAGGCGTTGCGCCAGGCCCGATACCTTGGCAATCGGTGCGCCCTCGCTGCGGTCCAGTCCCACGGCCAGGCCTTGCATGGTGTAGTCGCCGAGCTGAGCAAACACGCGGCTTGGGCTGTGGATACCCAGCTTTTCCTTGAACCAGGCAATGGTGCTGGAACCGGCATTGCTGATGGCGTCCTTGACAGCGCCCATGGAGCTGGTGATGCCGTTGACCAGGCCACGCACGATGTTGGCGCCGAACTCGGTGAACTGGGCCGGCAGCTTGATGCCGAACCAGCTCAGCACGCCCGCGAACGCCTGGTAGAACACGCCGACCGGCGACCAGTTGATAATCAGGGCCGTGATGCTGCCCATGCCGCCAGCGCAGACGGTGCGCAGGCGCGACCAGATATCGGCGAAGAAGGCGGAAATAGGCGCCCAGGATGCGGTGATGCGCTGCAGGATGCTGGCGCCGAAGTCGGTGAATTTGGCCGGCAGCGCAATGCCGAACCAGCCCAGCACGCCCGCGAAGGCGCGATAGAACAGGGCGAGCGGTGTCCAGTTGGCGATCAGGGTGCTGACGCCGCCAATGCCGCCGGCAAAGGCAGTCTTGATCTGCGACCAGATGCCGGTAAAGAAGCCGGCCAGCGGCGCCAGTCCCTTGGCGAGGCGGCCCCGGATGCCGGCGGCAAAGTCGGTGAACTTGGCCGGCAGCGCAACACCGAACCAGCCCAGCACGCCCGCGAAGGCGCGATAGAACAAGCCCAGCGGCGACCAGTCGGCGATCAGGCTATTAATGCCGGTAAAGCCGCCGGCAAACGCCGCCTTGACGTCCGACCACAGACCGCCAAAGAAACCCTTGATCGGCTCCCAGTATTTGTAGATCAGGAAGGCGGCGCCGGCGATGAGCGTGATGGCGATGCCAATCGGGTTCATCAGAAGGGCGCGGCCCAGCCACAGCACGGCCCGGCCCGCCCACATGAAGGCGCCGCCCAAGCCGCGCAGGATGGGCGTGAGCACGCCGCCCGTCACGCCCATCTTGGCGAACATGACGTGCAGCATGGCATATGGGCCGATCATGGCGGCAATGCCGAGCATCAGCGGGCCGAGTGCCAGCATCAGGCCGGCCAGCACGGCAAAGGCGGTAATCATGACCTTGGCCACGGTCGGGTTGCGCTCCATGAAGCCGTTCAGGCGCGTGATGGCGGAAATCGCCATTTCCAGTCCCTGCGCATACAGCGGCAGGATTTTCTCGCCCATGGTGAGTTTCAAGTTGGCCAGCCTGGCCGTCGCTTCCAATTCGGCGCCGCCGGCCTGCTGCTTTCCCAAGTCATAAATCTGCTCGATGTCATACGCACCTTCGTTCAGCTTGGCATTTTTGTGCATCTGGATGCGCTGCCGGAACATATCCAAAAACTGATTACCTGCCGTGCGGTTTGAAAATAAACTGCCGATGGTGTCCTCAATTTGCTTAGGATCCGTGATGCCTTTCTTTTCCAGTTGTGGCAGCAAGACGGTTTCCAGCCACTCAAATTGGCTGCGTCGGAAAATGTCACTGCCCAGCAGGGCACCCGGGCCAAGGGTGGCGCTTTGCGCAACTTTGTCATGCTTGACCTGACGACGATCTTTAATCAGCCCCAGTTTTTCCATGTTGCTGACGGCGCGCTTGGTGGTGCGCCCCTGGTACAAGTTCGAATAGCCGGACATCAGGGCCGTGCCGGCGCGGTGGCCACCGACTTCTTGCACCAGTGGTTCCATCTGGTAATAGAACTGCTTGTCGTCCATGATCTTGGCAGCGATGCCGCCCGTCTTGATGAAGTTCAGCCATTCCGTTGGCCCCACGCGCCCGCCCGTGGCCGTGATGACTTTTTGCATCATGTTGGCCTGGTCGTGAAATTTCTCCGAACTGGCCGTGCCGCCGCGCTGCTCGATGACTTTGAGCAAGTCCATGAAGACGCGCTCGTTCTCTTCGCCCGACTCGGCGCCGAAAAATGCCTTGTTGGCAAACTTCATCTTGGCCAGGGTGGGCGCGACCATTTCCGCGTGGTGCAGGTCGCCAAAGATTGACATCGCGTCGCGCACCAGTTCCAGGTTTTCGTTTTGGCTGGTGCCGTAGGTCTTCATGTTCTGGGCGAACTGGATCGCCTGCTGGCTGGTTTTCGGCCCCAAGCCCAAGGCATTGACGCGGGCCTTTTCCAGCTGGTAATGCTTCGCCTCGTGCAGACCCTTGGCCACGGGCACGGCCATGACCGCGCCGGTCGCCGTCGCGCCAGCGCCCGCCATGGCGATGCTGCCCGCCTTGCTGCGTAGCTTGTCCGCGTGCTGGGTGGCATTGGTGACGCGCTGCTGCTTGGCGGCCGCGTTGGCCAGCTTCTGCTGCTGCAGCGTCATGGTTTTGTTGGTGGCCTCGATCTCGCGGCGCAAGGTGCGCTCGTGATTGGCCAGGTCTTTGGTGCCGATGCCGGCGCCCCCCAGGCGCTCGCGCATGACCTGTAGTTGCTGCGCCTGTTGCTGGCCGGCCGTCTTCAGGGCGCCGGCCGCTTTGACGGCGGCGTTAAACTCGCGCGTCATGGCGCGCGTGGGCACCTCCGTCTGCTTCATCTTGGTGGCCAGGCTGGCCACCTTTTGCTGGGCCGCCTCCAGCTTGGTGCGGGTGGCGTCCAGGCCGCCGTGCAGCTCGCGGAACTTGCTGATGTTTTTCTGCTGGGCATTCAGATCGCGCAAGCGGTCGCTGGTGGCCTTCAATGCCTTGGCCGTATCGCTGGAGCCGCCCATGATCTTTTTCAGCGGGCCGGTGATCTTGTCCAGCGCTGCAAACACTACCTGTAACCTCAAATCCCGACCAGCCATTTATTCCGCTCCGCTTCGCTGCCGGGCGCGTTCGCGCCAGGCCATCAGTTCATCAATCGTAAAATCGTCCATCGCTGCCGGCGTCCAGTGAAAGACGCCGGCAATGTCGGCCATGGCGTCTTCTACTTCGCCGGGGATACCGAAAGGCGATCGGCTTTGCTCGCCAAAAAACCGGCAACCTCGGCGCCCACGGCCAGCAGGTCGGCCGGGTCCATGTTGGCGATGTCGTGCGCGGTCAAGGTCGGCTCGGTGATGCGCGGCAGCACGATCTGCAGGGCTGATACGTTCAGGTTGGCCAGCTCAATGAGGGAAATGCCGCGCAGGGCGCCCGCCTTGGGCTTGCGCACGGTCAGCGCGGTGATGAAGGTGTCACCGCGTTTGATCGGCTCGTCCAGCTCGATGACGGCCTGGTTTTGGGTATCGTTGTGCATGGTGTGTTCCTTGTCGTGGTGTGATTAAAAAAGGGGATTACAGGCCGATGGCCTTGCGGATGGCCGCGTTGGTGTCGCCGCCGCCGAAGTTCTCGGTGCCGCTCATGAAGTCCAGTTCGATGACGGTGGCGCCGTCGATCATCAGCTTGTAATAGCTGCACGCCATGGTGTATTTGTGGGTCGTGTCGTCGCCCATCTTGGCCGCGCCCATGTCGATTTCCTTGTAGCGGCCGCGCACGACGACTTCCACGGCGGCGACCGTGCCGTCATCGTCTTCCTGGTAGGCACCGGCAAAGCGCAGTTGCACGGCGCCGTGCGAGTGCGCGCCGTACTGTTTCAGGGCTTCGGCGATCAGACCGCCCGCGCTCCATTCCAGCGACAGCGCCTCGTTGCCGAAGTCCACGGACACGGGGCCACTCATGCCGCCGGCGCGGTACTCTTCCATCTTGCGGCTGAGTTTGGGCAAGGTGACTTCGGGCACCATGCCCATGAAGGAGACGCCGTTCTGGAACAAGTTAAAATTTTTCAGTTTGCGGGGCAGGCCCATAATTTCTCCAGTATTTCAATGTGCCCGCGTAGGCGCGGGCAGGGTGGTGATTGGACAGTTACGCGGCGATGCGCGAGGCGAAGTCGGCCAGGTAGCGGTCGGTGATGCGCTGCTGGAATTTCAGGTTTTCCAGCGGCGGCACGGGCGTGTAGTCGTAGTCGATGGCCAGCTTGCCGTCTTTCAGCGCCGTCTTGTCATTGTATTGCTCGTCATACCAGGCATGGCCGTCGATGATGTAGCCCTGCAATTTCAGGTCGCGGAACTTGGCGTTGATGCTTTCCAGCAGGTCGCGCACCAGGGACGGATGCAAGGGCACATCGACGTAGGCGAAGTGTGCCTCGGCGATGGTGTCGGCCAGCACCTGGGCCGTGCGCGTGTAGCTTTCGAAATAGAAGAAGCCGCCCGGCGCCTCGCAGGTGCGCGAACCCCAGAAGCGGTAACCGCCCATGTTAATCAGGGTAGTCACTTCCTTGGTATTGAGCACGCCGGCATCGGTGGCCGGGTCTTGCAGGTCGAAAAACACATCCTTGGTGATGCCGGTGGGGCCATTCACGACCACATTCGACAGCGTCTTGTGCCAGCCCGTTTCCTCGTCGATCTTGGCGCGCAGGCCCATGGCGTAAGCGACGGCCGAAATGCTGGCCTCGGTATCGGTGGAGGTATCCCAGTTCACAAAATCCGGCCAGATCATCATGACTTCGCGCTGGCCGAACTGGCCGCGATAGGTGGTCGCCGCCGTGACGGTGGCGCAGCCATAGGCGGACGCATACACGAAGCCGCGCAGGCGCTGTGCCACGCTGGCCAGGGCGTTGGTGACGGCCTGGGTGTCCAGCCCCGGCGCGCCCAGGATGCGCGGTTTGACGCCCAGCTTGCTTTGCGCGGCCAGCAGCGCCTTGGCGCCCAGGTACTTGCCATCCGGCGAGACGCCGCCCACGGCGTTGCTGGTGGTTTCCGCCTCCGTTTCGCCTTCGGCCACGCGTACCACGACGGTCAGCGGTTTGGTCTGCGCGGCGATGGCCGCCAGGCTGCGGTACAAGGTGCCGGTCTTGCCGGCCTTAGCCATGGCGGCCAGCACGTTGGTGACGAGCACGGGCGTGTCGAGCGGGAAGGCTGCCGGGTCGGCATCGTCGGCTGTGGCGATCAGGCCCAGCACGGCGGTGGACACGGTGCGGATCGGGCGCGAACCCTCGTTGATTTCAATGACGCGCACGCCATGGTGGTAGTCGGTGGCCATTTTTTTGTTCCTTTAATTGATGGGCTGGGCCAGGCTATCGCCCAGCCCGACAGATTTCATGTTTAAGCGGTCAGAGCACAAAAGCGGGCCGTGCACCGATGCTATAAAGCGAGCTCGAACGAGGATTGCTGATGTCCAATGCAAACAAGCCGGCAGCGGTACCGCTGACCCAGTCACCGCCGCGCAGGGGAAAGCGTTCATCGGTTAAGCGAGGCCAAATACCGTCACCATTTCCCACTGGTACGGCAATCGTCCCGCCCAGCGAACTTGCGACTGGAAACAGACCCAGCGATTTGAGTAGTGCCAGAGCGGTAGCGCCCACAGGTGTGCCACCGGGATTTCTAACGGCTTCGAAGCTCTCCCCGAAGCCGCAAACCAAGGTGTAGTTGGCATTGCCACTGGCAGCAATGCGCACTGAATTGGCCGTTGTTGCGACGTAGTCACCGCCGGCAATCGTGCCGGTGAATGTAGGCGCCACCAGCGCCCCGGTCGCACCGTTGATCGCCTTCCATTCCACCGAGGTGGCAGACATATCAGTCGATGACAATGCGGCGTTATTGCCTGCAATGATCTGGATTTCGCCAGCCATCAAGCGCATGCCTGGCGCCCATTCCCAGATATTGCCGGTCAAGTCGCAAATGCCGGACGAGGTATTGTCATGGCGCCAGGACGCTGGCCCGGAACCGGTGAAGGTGCGCGGCGTGCCGGCTGTGCCTCCAGGGCTCAAGCCGTCGATACGGCGCGCGGTCTCCCAAGGCGAATCAGAGGATTTTCCATAGGCGGTGTTGCCACGTGACTGAAAACCGTTCGCACGGCACCACAGCGCAAGACCCGCAAATGCCGCATTCGTCATGACGTGATGGCCTACGCCGCACGCGCGGGCAGATGCAACAAGTTTCTCGTGATTCATGAATGTCGAAGGATCGACGCCAGGCAGGCTCAACAGCTCGCCGTTGACCAGTTGGCCTTGGTAAGTGCCAACAAAATATTCACTTTTGGCGACGCCGCCGACCATGAACATTTCGTGTGGCCCGGCCGGCAGTCCGGCATCCACGGACTGGCCATCAAACTGCGGAATAACGTTCATGTAGGTTGGTTGGCCGAGCGCGGTATACAGCACTGTTTGGCGGCCGCCGCTGGCTGCCTCGACGCTGGCGCGCAAGCTGTCTTTACTGAAAATCGTTGCCATGTTTTTTCTCTATCAAAAAGGTGAATTAAGCGGTAGGCCAAAGCGTGACTTGCACGGCGTTGGGATCGAGCGGTACGGCCTCTTGCGTCACGATGGGCGGACCGTCTCCACCTTTGCCCTCCGCGCCGAGGGCTTGCGCCAGGGTGTAGCGGCGCGCCGGAATCGTAATCTGGGCGAGATAGGCACCATTGCCACCCTCGCCTGGCCCGCTGGGATTGCTGCGGATTTCGACGGCGACGGCAACGTCCATCTGTCGATGGGCACAATCGACCGAGACACCGGCGACCATGACCGTCGTACCGGTGAACGCAAAATCAGCGACGGGCTGGCCAGGTTGTTTCAAAATAATTTGTGGCATGGAAGAGTCCTGTTGTGAGTTGAATTAGTTGTTGAGCTTGCTGACACGCCAGCGCAGGGTGACGTTGTCGGCGGCGCTGGCCAGTTGCACGGTAAAACCGTTGGTTGCCCGACTAAACACCACAATGGCCACCTCTTCGCAGGGCGCGCCGGTCGCGGATACGACGTCAAAATCGAGCCGGTAATTGTTGGCAGACAAAGCATTGATGGCGGCCGATGCCTGGACAGGAGAGTTCAGGCGAGACGGAAAATTTGCCTCGATGCGACGGATATCTGTCAAGGCCACGTTGGTCAGGCTGGGATCTGTTGCATCGGTGCTGTTCGCCGGCACAGTGATGTTGTAAATGCGAATACCGCTCAATGGCACTTCCTGCCCGATAGCCGTGACCGCAACGCGCCACAGGCCACCAGCGTCTTGATACAGATACGCGTACACCGTCACGCTGCCGGCGCCGGTATTGCTCGGCACGCTGGCGGCATTGACGCCACCAGCGACGGAATAGGCGCGGCCATTGGCAAAACACACGCCTGTCAACAGGGTCAGGTTGCGCGCGGCAGTAGCGGATTTGATGGCGATGCAGCCGGACACAATGCCTCTGTTCTGGACGGTGATTTCGCCTTCCTGTTGCAGTTGCTGTTTGAGTGCCTGGATGCTGTAGTTCGCCACAGCGGCCTGGTCAAGCGCGAACGTCAGAGCGGCGACGGTCGCGTTTTGCATGCCGACAGACGTGACCGAGATATTTGACGCCATATCGTCCAGACGCGCATCGAGGCTGGGTTTGCCTTTGCGCGCTGCGGAAATTTCATTTCCGCTGGCGGCCACTCGGCCATCGAGATTGCGGAAGTTTTCGTCGATCTCGTCATAACGCGTGTTCCACAGCGCCGGCACGGCATCAGGTTCGTTGTTGGGAATCGGGGTAATTGTGTTGTGTGGCAAAGCCATTTTTTTGTCCTTTAAAATCGCAGCTTGATGCTGATTTCATAACGCTCGTCCGATTCCTTGAGCTTGGGCGCGAAGTTTTTCAAGCCGACCAGCTGGCCGTTGGCATCGAGCAAGGCCGCCTCGGAAATGCGGGCGCCGATCAGCTCGGATGCGTCGATGACGCCCTTGCCGGTGGTGCTGAAAGCGTCCTCTTGCGTGATGGCGGCCAGCGGCTTGCGCAGCACTTCATGGACCAGCGCGACGGCGCCCGCCGATGGCGGCTTGGGCGTGAGGTCGGCGTTATGGCCACCATCGCCAAAGGCCATGAAGGCAATGGGCGGCAGGGCCGTGTTATCTGCCATGTGTTTTGCCAGCCGCTTGCGGTAGGCGTCGAGCGTGATGGCTTCAGCCATGTTGAACCTCCTTGATGATGTTGATGTGAAATTGCGGCGCTGCCTGTCCGCCCAGTCTCCAGGCGCCATTCAGGTGTAACCGGCGCTTTAGGCTCTCTTCGATGCCAGACGCACCCTGCATGACGGCAAAGCTGCCGATGCGCCGGCAGGTGACGAATTGATGTGCCCTTAACCGGCGGCCGTCGAGGCGGAAGCGGCCGATGCGGTGCTCCGCGCCCGGATGCCAGCTCCCGTCGAGCCGCCGCACGGTCGGCGCCATCTTGATCGGCGCCCGTCGGGTGAGCCGCTCCGGGTTCACGTAGGACGCCGATGCCGATACCACTGCAGTGCTGCTCTCCGCCAGGATCGCCTCATCGCGCCGAAGGGCGAAGCCAAAGGGGCGAGCTGTGACGGTCGATCCGACCGCCCAGCGGCCATCCAGACGCCGCCATGCGGCCAGTCGTGCACGTGCGCCCAATTTGGCCGGCGTCGCTGGGTAGTCGATGCGTATGTTGGAGTGATGCGTGACCGTTACCATTTGCGGGGCGGCGATGCTGCTGGCCGCTGTGATGCTGGAATGGCTGATGGTGAGGGCATCCCGGCCGCCAAGGCGCCATGCGCCATTCAGCCGGCGGTCAGTCTCGGCGAGCTGCGGCAGGCGGTACACGCTGGCCGCTGCCGCGCTTTGCATGAGCGTGTTGCTATCGACCCGGCTGCCTTTCAGGCGCCAGGCGCTGATCGCGCCGCGCCGTTCGCCCAAGCGGAACGTACCCAGCGCTTGCGGCAGTGACACCGTCGTGCCATCCCGGCCCAAGGGCCAGCGCGTGGTGTCGCTGACCGTGCGGCCACTCCACGGGTAGCGCGCGCCGATCCGCTTGTCGAGCTGCAGCGCCGCGCTCGCTTGCGCGCGCACTTCCAGGGCGAACATCAGCCAGAACATGAAAATGGGCCAGCTTCGGGCCGGCTTCCACTTTTGCACCAGGTGGCGCAGAAGGGCGAAATTCTCGGCACGCACCGCGTCTGCCAGATTGGCGCGCACGATAAATTGAGCCCAGTGCTGGATCTGCGGCAGATTGGCGTACAGTTCAACCGGGCTGATTTGCCTCGTGCTGTCGAGCCGCCAGGCGCCATCCAGCCGCAGGGCGTCCAACGCGGCATAGGTGGCTCGCTGGCTCGCCTGGTCGATGATGTCGACCGCCATGCTCAGCGGCGCCAGTGATTTCTTGAGGGACCAGACCGTGCCGCGATGGCGGTGCACCTCGATGGCGTCGGCGATCACGGTACGCTTGACGGCTTCGCTCCAGGCCTCGTCCCACTCATCGACGGCAAGCGCCCAGGCGAGCCAGGGCAGCAGCGCGGTCGGGCAAGTGGCCGGATTCCAGACATCGCGCACGGCCACGGGCAGCGTGTCGATACCGGCGCCGGTCGCGGCGATGGCGCGTTCCAGCGCGCTGGCGTTCGGTGGCAGCAGGTTGGTCATGGCGATCCTCGCTCGTCGCTCAGCTTGACGGTGACGCTCATGCACCAGGCCGCGCCGAGTGCGGCCGGCTGAATCAGGATGTCGTTGTCTCCGGTAGGCTGTATCGGAGCGGTCAGCGTGACGCGCGTGACGCCAGGCTGGCGCAGTGCGGCATACAGGCCGCTGCGGGTAATCGCATTGCCGATCTGGTGCGCGTTGCGCGTGTAATCCTCGGCTGCTGCCTGCGCTGCCGCGCGCACCGCCTGCGACGACGGGCCACCCATCGTTTCAAGGCTGGCCACCACGCTGTACTCCGTCACCACGGCGCTTTGCACCGCCACGGTGTCGCAGATTGGACGCACGGTGTCAGCGGATAGTGCGGCGTTGACGGCCGCAATCTGGCTGGCATCGGCCGTACCGTTGCCCTTCGTGCTCAGGATGGTGAGCAAGACGGTTCCCGGTGTCGGGCTGGTGACGGCGACATCCTTGATGTACGGGGCAGCGGCGCGCGCATGGCTTGCATAGGCCTCTTTCGGCCCGGCGACGGACAGGCGGTATAGCGATTGCTGCGTGCGTGGACGCAGCGCGTCATCGACCTCGCCATCGAGGCGCGCGATGTCGAAGAGGGCGGCAAGGTGGTCGAGGTCGGCGCCGGTCGCAAATGCCAGCATGACACCGCGCGCGGCGTCGTTGATGCGTTGTCGCAGTATCAGTTCGCGGTACGCCGATTCTTCCAGCAGCTTGTTCAGCGGTTCCGATTCCAGCGTGATGACGTCGGCGGCGGCCGGATAGCGCGCAACCAGGTCGGCGCGGCGGGCAGCCAGCAGCGTTTCATAGTCGAGCGCCTCGATGATGGTCGGCGCCGGCAGCATGGACAGGTCGATTGCCGTGCTCATGGCGTGCCTTCCTGGCCGATACCGACCGCGAGCTGGACAGCTTGGCCATCGGCCACGCCATCTAGGATCAGGGATGCCGCGCCGGCCTCGCCTGTTTCAAACTGCAGGCTGGTCAGCGTGATGCGCGGTTCCCATAGGCGGATCGCGTAAGCGGTGGCGGCGTAGATGCGCAGCACGGTTGCGCTGTTCAAGGGTTGGTCGATCAGTTCAGGCACTTCAGAGCCATAGCGGCGGCGCATCAGGCGCGAGCCGATGGGCGTGGTCAGGATATCGCTGATGGACTGACGGAGTTGGGCCAGCCCGGACAGGCTGCGGCCAGTGGCGGCGTGCATGCCCAGCATCACAGCGGCCCGCCCGACTGGTCGCCGCCGGCCTTGACGCCGCCGTGCGGGTGCTTGGCCAGGCTGATGGCGCCGGCCAGCACGTCCTCGCTGGCTTTGATCGTTCCTTGCACGGCCATGGCCACGCCGCCAGCGGCGCCGGCTTTGGCGTTCACGCCGCCGTTCAGGGCGGTGGCGCCGTTGACGGTGGCCGCTTGCATGACGATCAGGTTTTGCATGACGGTCAGGTCGCCCGTGCAGATGGTGCTGGGCGCGTTCGACGTGACTTTGTCGGCCGTGATGGTGGCGCTGCCGCCGGGAATGGTAGCCGTCAGGGCATGGGCCGCGTGGTCGTACTGCACCACGGCGCCGTCGGGGTAGTGCGTGGTGTGGACTGTGGGGCTGGATTCGGGCGCGTCAAACGCCTGCGAGTACAGGGCCGGCAAGATGACCCCGCGCGTCAGGTCGCCGCCCGGGGAAAAGACAATCACCTGTTCGCCCACAGTCGGCGCCGACCAGGTGCGGGTGTTGCCGGCGCGCGGCGTGGCCCATTTCAGCCATTCGGTGGTGAGTGTCGGGCCGAGTCGCACGCGCGCCTTGGCCCCCTTGACCTCGGCGATGGTGCCAAGGCGGATCAGGTTTTGCAGCAAGCGGAGGAGGTCGGACAGGTCGGCGTTCATGCAGTGCATGTTGCCGAAGTCCGCGTGCGGATGCACGCGGGGCCAGGTTGATAAGTGGCTTAGCGACTATGAGATACTTAAATACGCTAATTTAAATTTCCCTAGAGTTCTAGGACGTGGCTGACAGCCGCTTTTGCTCAAAAAATATTTTATTTCCTAAAAGTCATTCTTTGCTTAGCTCTATCAGCGAACTCAATGTGGAATTCCAATACCAACCATATTCATATTTATTGGATTTTAATTTCTGTTGGGTTGACACGACGGGCAAGTATTGAAATGATTTTTGGGACAGCCTTACCTGGCCCGGCATTGGCGTTCGGAGCAAGCGCGTACATGAATTCGCTGCCTTCTGTATCCCAGTCAATAATTTGTACGTCAACTACCTTAAATTCGCTGTTTGAAAAGAGGTAAGTGTCGTAGTCATCCTTGGTGGCGTTAATTAATTCAGATTCTGTTGCAGTTGTAAGCACCATGCATCTGTTGGCAAGATGAATCCACTCTACAGATGATGAACTTAACAATAAAAGTTGATCCTCTATATTTTCACGGTATTTCTTTGGTTTCTGTATGGGCGGCGTCGCAGCGGGTGTACGGTTATCTACATCGTCCGGGTGTGAACCGATAAACCAACATACGATGCCTTTCGGCGCGAAATCCTCGATGGTACTGATGCATTGAGGCGAAAGCTCAAATATGTCAGCATGTATTATTGGCACATTCAAATTAATTTCTGAAAGGGATAATTTTGCCTTATTGATAATGTGCGTGTTGTTGTCGATCGACAATACTTTTCTCGTTGATGCCAAGTGCTTCGTGGTTACGCCGGTACCACACCCTATCTCCAGAGTGTCCTCATTTGGTGTAATTTCAGCCAGGAGCTTATAGATTCCTTTTTTCTCGAATTGAATCGATTCATTTTCCCAATGTTCAGCGTAAGTTATTTGATTCATTCGTACCAACATAGTATTTTTCTCTGCTAGAAATTTAGATGATTCCGCTTAGCGGATTACTTTAATCGACTGAATTTTCCGCCTGTAGTGATCAACGGTATGTGACTCTAACTCATTTGATAACTAATGTCAGTTGAAGTTTGCATTGAAGTATCTTAGTTTTTTTCCATGTGACGCAGCAGCGATTCGCGTATCAATGTCCGATCCGGTTCACTCAAGCCCAGCAGCGGCCGCTCCGGGTACTTGTACGCGAGCCCTTTTTTTGAAACTCGATCTTGCTGGCCAAACTGATGCACATGCGCCACGCGCGCCACCCAGCCAAAGAACCCGACTTCGATCTGGTCGCCAGTCGCCTTTACCTTCAGGTGTTTGGCGGTGCGAATCTTGGCAAACATCGCCGCCTTCTGCCGCTTGATGCGCCCATTCTTCCCCTTGAATTCCTTGCGTCGCTTGCGCGCCGGATACGCGGTGCCATCCGGCCCCTGCTGCGCCTTGATGCGCTGCGCCTGGCTGCGGCGCAGGTCGATGGCCACCTTGTGATTGATGGCGCGGCGCTGGGCCGGCTGTAGCTTGGCCAACAAGGCGCCAGCCCAGGCTTCCAGCGCCTGCAGGTCGTCGCTCATGGCGTCGCCTCGGGCGTGCGCCATTCAGCCAGCAGGGTGTCGCCGGCATACAGCTTCCAGAACTCGTCCGCGTAGGCCGGCATGTGCTGTATCTCGCCCAGGTGCTTGATGTCGAGGCGGCCCGCCTCTCCGGTCTTGACGGCCACGCGCTCGGTCAGGTCCAGCTTGATGGAAATGTCGACCGTTTCATGATTATTAAAATCCACCTCGAAGGCGATGCCGTGCTTGCGCGTCTCTTCGTTGGCCATCAGGTCGAGCTGGTGGACTTTAAGCCAGGCGATCAGGGCCACCATGATGGCGTCCGCGTCGCCCGCGTAGTCGGTGACGATCAGGTTAAGCTTGAAGCGGTATTCGAAGGAGAGGGAGGCGGTGGCCGACGCCACCACGTTGCCTTCATCGGCGAAGACCAGCAGGCGGTCGGGGTCTCGCTGCAGGTCGGGGATGGCGGCGGCCAGGTGCTGGCGCAGGCTATTCGGTTTGTACATGGTAGGTGTCTCGCACGGTGTTGTAGGCGTCGATGCAGGCGTTCAGCTGGCGGGTGGCGTCGTCGCCGTCGCCGGCAATGGCGTCAAGAGCTGCCGCAGTCGCTGGGTCAAGTTCGGCACGCGCTTGCTGCTGATTGCCTGCGGCAGCGGTGGCATCTGCAGTTGCGGCGCACTGGCTATTGGCGACGGGGATTGACAGGCGCACAGCGCCGCTGCGCACGTCAGCATTGAAACGGTCGCGTTCAGTTTTCGCATGGGTTTGCTCCTGGGTGAGGTGGTCGGCGCGCTGCGCCAGGGCGGCGCCGGCGGCGCGCTCCAAGGTGAGCACGCGGGCGGTGGCCTGGGCCAGCGCGGTGGCGGCGTTGGTCTCGTCCGTGGCCGCCGCCCGCTGCAGCTCGGCGATGGTCGCGTCCTTGCGCCAGCCCTGCGCCGTCCAGCCAGCGATGGCGCCGCACAGGAGAACGGCGACCAGCGGGCGCGAGGTGGTCGTGCTCACATGGCCACCCGTTCCTTGATCCAGCCGAACAGAAAACGGCGCTGGCTCTTGTTGGCCTCGGTGATTTCCAGGTAACGCGCTGCCTGCAGTCCGTTCAAGGCACGCAGCAGCACGGCGGCGCCGTCCTGTCCGCGCCATTTCAGGAAGGATGCAAGGGCGGCCAGCGACTGCGCGCCCAGGCGGCCGTCGACGAACAGGGCGGGATAGCGGGCGCCCGTGTCATTGAACCCGTTCAGCCAGCGCTGCAGGAACTCGGCCGCGCGGTGCGGCCCCATGTTCACGGCCGTGTCGATCACTTCGGCGCCGATGCCGGCATGGATGGCCAGCACCTGGTCGAATTTCGGTTCCGTGATGTAGCGCGCCGTGTAGATGGCGCGCGCCACCGCCACGGGCAGGTCACGCATGGAGCCGCTGTAGCCGTTGGCGCGTGCCACGGCCACCGTGATGCCGAAATTGGTTTCGCCGCCTTTGTCGGCCGGGTCGTTCACATAGCCGCCTTCGGCGCGCAGGATGGCATCGATGGTGCGCGCGATCACGGGATTTTCCATGGTGGCCATCAGTGTTCCTTTGCGTCTTTGACCAGCTCGGCGATGTCCTTGTCGCTGCGGCGCTGGAACCATAGCGCCACGGCGCGCGATACCCACCAGCCGGGGGCGCCCACGATCAAGTCGATGGCGGAGGCGTTGACCATGGCGCCGATGGCGGGGAGCTGGGCGCACAGCAGCTGGTACACGGTACCGCCCAACAGGCACGAGAACACGCCGGCGCAGGCCAGCCGGGCGACGAATTCGCCCTTGTTGAAGGTGCCGTCGCTATTTAAGGGCGGCAGCACGATGTACAGCATGGCCGCGCCGACCATGCCCAGCGCTGCCTTGAAGCCGTACAGTTTGACCAGGGTGGCGAAACCACCAAACGATTCTGCGGACATTGCTTGTTTCTCCATGATGAGGATAAGTAGAGGTGTTGTTAAAAAAGTTAGTCCCATAGCTGCACAAGATCGGCAACGGCGGCCACGTTGGCGGCAGGTTCCGGCAGGGTGACGACCAGGCCGGCCGGCAGCACGGCGCCGTGGCGGGCCAGTGCGGGATTCATTTCCAAGGTGTGCTCAACGTATCCCGCGCCGTCGCCCAGGTAGCGCCACACCAGGGCGTCTAACGTGTCGTGCTGCCGCGTGCGCACCTGCATCAGATCAATTCCACGGTGAGGTGCGTGCGGCCGACCATATCGGCAATGGCCCATTGCGCATTGCGCCGCTGTGCACCGGGCGCCTCGTCCAGCCACTCCATGCTTTTCTTGTCGCTGACGGACGTGGCCGTACTGTCGTAATCGCGGTAACGCTCGATCAGATCGGCTTTGGCCGTGCTGTAGACGGCGCGCCGGTACTGCGCCAGCAAGCGGGATTCGCGGTTGATGCGCGTGGCCGGCACGTCCACCAGGGTGGCGATACCTGCGGCGGCTTGCTTGCCTTGCCAGTCGGCCAGCTCGCGGTTGACGTGCAGGATGGCGTCGACCACGGCTTGCACCAGGCGCGCGTCGGTGACGGTGCCGTCGAGGCGCATGGCGTCGCGCATATCGGCCAGCGCAATATCGGGAAACCAGCCGTCGTTCTCGATGATGCCGGGGGCAACCGCTGGCGGCGCCGGGGCGGTGCCAGGCTTAGTTGACGGGGGCAGGGCCATGAAGGACATACGGGACGCTTTCAATAATAGGGCGGTGGACGGGGTTCATCAGGCCAAAGGTATGGCCAGAATCCCCCCGTGCCGCCGTGCTGCGGGGGATGCTCTTTACGTGGAACCGGCCGCGCGCTTGAGGCGCCGCTCCAGCCGTTCCATATCTTTCTTGACGCCGCACGACTCGGAAAGGGCGCGCGCGCGTTTCAACTGGCCCATGGCCGTTTCCGCCTGCGCCACCAGCGCCGGGGCGATGTCCGTGTCGTCGGCCTGATCGAGCACGGCGATCATGGCCAGGCCGATAGCCTTGTGCAGCTTGGCGCGCGCCTGGTCGGGCGCATCGCTGGCGGCCGTCAATTGCTCGACGGTGCCCAGCACCTGCGCGGCGTGCTGCGGATCGGCGGCCAGCTTGCCGTGCAAGTAGCCTTCCGCAAACTCGTCGAGCATCAGGGTGGCAATGTCGCGGCTGTAGGTATCGGGCAGGGTGAACTTGTGCGCCAGCGCGTATTCGGCCATGACCAGGGCGCGCGCATACTCGCCCGTGTCGATGTGCCACACCAGCAGGGTGGCGAAGACGTCATCCTGGGCGCCCTTGCCGCCGGCCAGCACGCCGTCGATCCATTGCGCGTAATCCGGCAGCAAGGTGGCCTTGACCTCGATCTTGCGTTCCACTGACTGGATGGATTTCAGGCGGCGGCGGTCGTCGGCCAGCTTGTAGAGCATCATTTCGTAGGCCGTGCCGGTGGTCACGCCTTGCGGCGCGGCGGCGCCGGCCGTGCGCTCGGCAAGCATGCGCGCGCGGTGGCGCAGGGCGGGGGATTGGTTCGCCATCATTTGTCTTTCAGCTCGATGTTTTCCACCAGCGCGGCCAGGCCCAGGTCTTCGATCACGTAGGCGTCGTTGGACGACTCGTAGTTTTCGATGCGGTCGCGCTTCGGCACGTCTTCGACGCGGCGGCGGCGCGCGCCTTCCTGGAAGTAGATCGACAGGTTGTCGAAGCGCGTAATCAGGATCGCGTTATCCGGGAAGAAGGGCACGCGCGCCGCTGGCAAGCCGCCAATACGCTTCTGGCTGATGATGATGTCAGCCGCCAGGGTTTCCGTCGGCGCCTGCTTGGTATTGACCAGCGGGAAATACTTGTCGTTCAACAGCTTGCGCCCAACGATGGCCACCAGATTGGTGTCTTCCTGATACCAAGGGTCAAGCAGGTTGACGGCATCGGTGACGGCCGCGTCCAGGTTGGCATAGTCGGCGCCGTCCACGTCGCCGATGATGACCTTGCCCGGCATGCCGTTGGCCACCAGGCCCAGCACGCGCTCGGGCGCCAGCTCGCGCAGGTGCTGCAGCCAGCCCTTGTTCACGTCCTGCAGCAGCGGATTGGCGTCCAGATCGGTATCGGCCATGGCCTTGACGCCGTTAAAACCGATGACGATGCGGTCGAGCGCCTGGCGCGTCAGGATGGCATTGGCCACGCGCGACTGGAAGTCGGGGAACTTGGCCCAGGCGTCCAGCTTGGCATAGCTCAAATGCGTGTCGAAGTTCGTTTGCTCGCAGCGGTACTTCGTGCTGTCCATGGTGGACAGGTCGCGCGTTTCGCGTTCCTTGTCCTTGGTGTTGGTGCGGCTGGCAATCGGGCCGGAGACGCCCAGGCCCAGCTTTTCGCCTTCCTGCTCGCCCACGCCGATGATGTTCACTTTCGACAGAAACTCGCTCGATTCCTGCATCTTGTTTTCCAGCTTTTGCTGCACGCTTGGCGTGACGCTGAAGGTCTTGGCCACGTTGTCCGTGTCGTTCAGTTGGCCCAGGCGGGTTTCATACTGGCCAAATACCTGGCGCGTTTGCTTTTTCATGGTTCGGTGCTCCGTTGTTGAATGGGTGTAAGAAAGGGCGAGGGCGCTTAAAACTCGGTCTGCACGGCGCCGTCGTTGCCGGTGGCGGCCGGGCGGCGTGGGCCGTTGCCGGGCGCTTCATCCATCTGCGCCTTGAAGGCGGCCAGCTCGTCCTGGGTGGCCTTCAATGCCGTTTCGGTTTTCTCCAGGCGCATCACGGCGTCCGCGTAGTTGTCGTTGGCGGTGACGACGTGGCCGGCCAGCTCCTGCACGGCTTCGCTGATGTCGGCGAACTGCGCCGCGTCGGTGCCGGATTTATTGGAGAAGCGCGACAGCAGGTTTTTCACGGCGTCGGCCAGCTTGATGCCCTGTGGCTCGTCAAATTCCAGCGTCACCTCGACGGCGGAGGTGAACAGGTTGGCGCTTTGCAGCTTGCGGCTGGCGGAGAATTTCAGCGCCTCGGTGCCCAGGCTGGCCGGGCTGTCGGTGACGCCCAGGCCGACCAGGTAAGGCTGCGACGAGTCGGCAAAGTCGGGCTGAATTTCCAGGCTGGTGTAGAGCTTTTGTTTCGCCTTGTTGATGGCCACCAGCTCCGACGTGGGCTCGATCTGCGCGAACAGGGCCAGTTTCTTGCCACTGTCGGTGTCGACTTCCTCGGCCTTGACGGCGATCACGTCGCCGTAGGCTTTGAACTGGCTGTCGGGCAGGATGCCCCGGATGTGTTCCAGCCAGATGCGCGCGCCGTAGGTTTTCGGGTTGTAGGTGGCGGCGATTTGCTCGATGGTGGCGCGGTCGATGTTACGGCCGTCCGTGGTGGCGCCTTCGGTGGCGACGCGGAAGAATTTGGATTTGGACATGGTGGACGTTTTCGGTTGATCGGATAACGCCATGGTCAACGTCTTGGCGCTGCGATTCAATGTGGTGCGGGTTGCTATGGGCAATAGCGACTTTTGCCTTCCCCCGCTCCGCGCGCGCGCGGCCTACGCTGGCGGCATGCTGACAATCGAGAAAACAAGCGAACAAACCGTCGATGGAATCATCGGTGAACTGGCCGTGCCCGAATCCGAGCCGCGCCGAGCCGCGCGCGCCCTGTACTGGAAGGGCTGGCGCATTTCGTCCATCGCCCGGCACTTAGGGATCAAGCGCAGCACCATCAATAGCTGGAAGCTGCGCGACGAGTGGGACCAGGCGCAGGCCATCGAACACGTTGAAGCAGCGGCCGAGCTGCGCCTGGTGAAACTGATCGAAAAAGAGGTCAAGAGCGGCAGCGATTACAAGGAAATCGACTTGCTGGCGCGCACCATCGTGCAGATGGCGCGCGTGCGCCGCTATGAACAGCCGGGCGGCAACGAGGTGGATCTCAATCCGAAGCTGGCGAACCGCAACGCGGGGCCGAAGAAGAAGCCGACCCGCAACGACTTCAGCGAAGAACAGAAAATCCAGCTGCTCGACGCCTTCCAGGACTCGCTCTTCGATTATCAAAAGGTCTGGTATCGCAACGGCGACCAGCGCACGCGCGCCATCCTCAAGTCCCGCCAGATCGGCGCCACCTGGTATTTCGCCCGCGAGGCGCTGGCCGACGCCATGGGGACGGGCCGCAACCAGATTTTCCTGTCGGCGTCGAAGTCGCAAGCCCACGTCTTCAAGCAATACATCGTGCAATTCGCGCGCGAGGCGGCAGGCATCGAGCTGACGGGCGACCCCATCGTGCTACCGAACGGCGCGCACCTGTATTTCCTGGGCACCAACGCGCGCACCGCGCAGGGCTACCACGGCAATTTCTACTTCGATGAATTTTTCTGGACGCAGAATTTCCAGGAGTTGAACAAGGTGGCCTCGGGCATGGCCATCCACAAGAAATGGCGCAAGACCTACTTTTCAACGCCATCCTCGACCACACACCAGGCCTACCCGTTCTGGACGGGCGAGCTGTTCAACAAGCGCCGCGCCAAGGTCGACCAGGTGAATATCGACGTGAGCCATGGCCGCTTGTCGTCGGGCTTTACGGGCGAGGACAAGATCTGGCGCCAGATCGTCACCATCCTGGACGCCGAGCGCGGCGGCTGCAATCTGTTCGACATCGATGAGCTGCGCAACTTCGAATACAGCCCCGACCAGTTTGACAACCTGCTGATGTGCAACTTTATCGATGACTCGGCCTCGGTCTTCCCGCTGGCCGAGCTGCAGCGCTGCATGGTCGATTCCTGGGTCGAGTGGGACGACTACAAGCCCTTGCTGGGCCTGCGACCGTTCGGCAACCGGCCCGTGTGGATCGGTTACGACCCGGCCTTGAACGGCGACAGCGCCGGCTGCGTCGTGCTGGCGCCGCCCATGACGGCCGGCGGCAAGTTCCGCATCCTGGAGCGCCACCAGTGGCGCGGGCAGAGTTTCGAAGATCACGCCGACGCCATCCGCCAGATGACCCAGCGTTACAACGTCGAGTACATCGGCATCGATACCACGGGCATGGGTATCGGCGTGCTGCCCATCGTGCGCGGTTTCTTCCCGGCAGTGACTGCCCTGAACTACTCGCCCGAAGTCAAAACCCGCATGGTCTTGAAGGCCAAAAACATCATCAGCAAGGGGCGGCTGGAATTCGACGCCGGCTGGACCGACATCGCGCAATCGTTCATGGCCATCCACAAAACCCTCACCCCCAGCGGGCGCAACGTCACCTACGTGGCGGGGCGCACCGATGAAACCGGCCACGCCGATCTGGCGTGGGCCTGCATGCACGCCCTCGATCACGAGCCATTCGAAGGCACCACCGACAACCACCAATCTTTCATGGAGATTTATTCTTGAGCAAAGCACGACACCTGCGCGCGCGCGGCCAGCAGCCCCAAGGCGCACCATCAACAGCGGCCACGGCCACGGCCACGGCGCCGGCCGCCGGCATCGAGGTGTTTTCCTTCGGTGACCCGACGCCCGTGCTCGAGCACGCCGACATTCTCGACTGCTTCGAATGCTGGAAGAACGGCCACTGGTATGAACCGCCCGTCAACCTGGCCGGCCTGGCCAAGTCCTTCAATGCTGGCGTGCACCACAGTAGCGCCATCCACTTCAAGGCCAACGTGCTGGCGTCTACCCTGATCCCCAGCAAGTACCTGTCGCGCGACGCCTTCAAGCGCATGGCGCTGGACTTCCTGACGTTCGGCAATGCCTACCTGGAAGACCGGCCCAGCCGCAGCGGCAAGGCGCTGGCGTACCAGCATGCGCTGGCCAAGTACATGCGGCGCGGCGTCGATCTGGATACCTATTACTTCGTCAACGGCTATCAGGCCGTGCACCAGTTCGACAAGGGCCGCGTGTTTCACCTGATGGAACCGGACGTGAACCAGGAGCTGTACGGCGTGCCGCAGTACCTGAGCGCGTTGCAATCGGCCTGGCTCAACGAGGCGGCCACCCTGTTCCGCCGCAAGTACTACAAGAACGGCTCGCACGCCGGTTTCGTCTTCTACATGACGGATGCGGCCGCCAATACCCAGGACGTGGACAACCTGCGCCAGGCCATGCGCGACAGCAAGGGGCCGGGCAACTTCCGCAACCTGTTCATGTACGCGCCGAACGGCAAGAAGGACGGCATTCAGATTCTGCCCGTTTCGGACGTGGCCGCCAAGGACGAGTTTTTCAACATCAAGAGCGTCACGCGCGACGACCAGTTGGCCGCGCACCGCGTGCCGCCCCAGCTGATGGGCATCCTGCCCAACAACGCCGGCGGCTTCGGCGCCGTGGAACCGGCCGCACGCGTCTTCGCGCGTAATGAGCTGGTGCCGCTGCAGGCGCAGTTCATGGCGATCAACGAGTGGGCCGGCGTGGAAGTGGTGCGCTTTGCCCCGTATGACCTGGCCACAGGTGGGGAGGGCGCGCAATGAGCGACCACGTAGACAGCACGGACAAGATCATCTTTGCCGAAGTGGCGCGCGGCCTGGCCGCCGTGCGCGGACGGCCCGCCCTGGTGGCGCACGGCGCCTGCCACTACTGCGACGAGCCGCTGGCGCCCGGCCTGCCGTTCTGCAACGTCGATTGCCGCGACGACTACGAGAAGGAGCAGGCGGCGAAGGAGCGCGCAGGCCGCGCAGGATGACCGTCACGCCGCTTTAGCCGGCGGGGCAGGGCCGCGACAGCCCAGCCGCGCCAGAGCGCCCCAGCCACCGCACAAGCCGCCCATGAGGCGGCTTTTTCACTTCCCGACGAATGATATTGCTCCAGAAGCAAGAAAAAAGCCCATTTCGGCCCGGCGCGCGCAGTTGTCCCCCCTCCACACCTGCCCGCTATATAGGGCTCTTTTGACTCAAATTTGCGCCATGGCCGAAGGCGCATGAGGACTGGCGCGGTGGGGCGAAGAGGGGGCATGCGTTTTGACGCACTTTGACGCACTTTGAGCGGTTTTTTGTGTGAGTGGTTTGGATAGCATATTGCGGTTATTGGCATTGCCAAGGTGCAATATTGCAAGAATGCGAAAGTAATGCTTGCAAATGCCGGCAAATGCCGGCAAAATACATTTATCACTTTTGAAAGGGAAAATTATGCAAAATGAATACAAACCAACATTGCGCTTTAACGCCGCTGAAACTAGACGCATCGATGCTGCGGCCCAAGTTGCTGGACTAAAATCTTCTGCGTGGATACGAAAGATTATTCTTGATAACGCGCCGCACCTCTCAATCAAAGATCCATTGGCTGTGCGTGTAACAGAATTTAGCGAGCCGCTCGGTTGGAACTTGATAAATTTCACTGAAGCTTTGGCTTTTGCCGAAGCCAATCAGTACGCCGATTTGGGTGAAATTGAGGCATACATAAATCGCTACACGAAGACTTATGAGGGGGAACTGTGGATTGATTGTGGCAAAGTCCCAGGTGTTTCAGCATCGGACGTGTCTAGTATTAGCGCCAAGGCAGTGGATCTTTGCCGAAGAATTTTCGTTGCCCACGTGAATGTTCTAGTGGCAACTGAAAAATTAAGAACATAGTGCTGATTTGTTGCATGCGATGCAATACGGCAGCAGGGAGCGTTGGAAAATTTAAAAAACCGTTGGAAAATGAAAAAAATGGTTACAAGCCGAAGCATGTAACCCTTTGATTTTCCTACTTATTCTGTGTGGTGGCTGATGGGGCTCGAACCCACGACAACAGGAATCACAATCCTAGACGTAAGTGAAATTTGTTCTATCTAAAGGATTACAGGCCTATCTCCGGTAGTGGAAATTTTTGCTACTTCAATAACATACATGGCTTTTGCTTCATCAAATCCAAATTTCTGCATCAGATAAATTTGCAGAGATTCCGTAGTGACGCCTTTCTGCATGTGATGTACGGCGATATTAACGGCATTGTGATATTGCCCTTGTTCGAGTACCGACGATGTGTCCTTCAGAAGCCCATTCCAGTTAGCTATCTCATTAAGACTAGCTTGACCTTCCCTCGCTTCCAACTTGCGAACCCGGCCCAGCATACTGCGAGTAGTTTCCAGAATCTCAGTTAGAATTTCCTTATCGTCTCGCGGTTTAACCACTGTAACAGAAGGGTTGTTATTGATGATTTCAGCGAACGCAACTTCAAATTGAGGCCAGTAGGTGTCGAAAGCACGCTTTAAAACAGATATTTCTAAGCTTTTTTCACCTAGTGCATTATTTATTGTCGCAACTAAACTCCACATACTTTCGTTATTTGGGAAAGTATGATTAAACTGTGCGAGTGGCGGTTGAAGCTCGTGACTTTCTAAATCAACGAGGAAGGTGCAAACACGGCTGTTAACGAGTCCTTTCGCTAGCGCGCCAGCCTCAAAAAGAATCCATGGAGCATTTTTATTTTCTGCTGTCAGGCAAATGACGCCCATAGAGGTGTCTTTTAGCTCATTATTGATTTCTGAAAACCAAAGGGCACCGCGTTCAATTCCTTTCGAAGAAATCCAAGGTTGAGCAGCCTGAATAACGCATTTAATCCAATCATGTAGAAGCTCTGCAGTAAGTTTGCTGCGTAGTCCCGACCAGCTCATGAACACTTTCATAGACCATCCTTAATTTTTAGATCTCATCAGTCTAGCTTACGCAGTCATATTGCAAGTACATTTATTAGATATTTCAGCGTAACTTTTGGCGCAACTTTATTAAATATAGAAAAGGTTTCATAGCTAAATACACTGCTGCATCAGTAGTGCATGTGTCGGGCGGCTATGTCGCTACTTCACAAGAGTCAGGTGCGGACGGCCTGACGGTCTAACATTCGTTCCAAATCGTATTTTTGCTCTACTGACCAAGGCGGACAATTTTTCAAGATACTCACTTGAAAGGTCTTCGACACTTCGCCCGTCGAGAGCTGGGAATTTTTCTTGTGGCATATCAGCGAAAGTTTGCTTTACGGTCCCAATGCTTGAAGGTAACGTAACGTAATACTTCTCTTTTGATCCATCAGGAAGTTCAACCTCCCATCCTGTGCCGCCTATCTGATCTCCAATGAAAAACGCTACGGCGTTACGTGGTCTTGGAAATTTTTTTATATCCTCAGTATTGAACGCGCTAATGTGAGCCGACGTGCTAACGTTCAATTTCCCTTGTTTGAGAATTTCGTTGCGAAGATTAAGAAAATATTTCATCAGAGAGTCGGCCTTCATTACCTCCTGTTCAGCTAAATACCACTCGTCAAACCCCTCTGCTTTGGAGCTAAGATTCTGAAGTGTAAATGTAACCGAACGACCAAAAACGATTAGATTGCGTAATCCGCTCATGCGTCGCGTGCGATCTGTCGAAAGCATATCGTCCAGGCCTAAACGTGCAGTTGCAAGGATATCGTCCGTTCTGGAAAGAATTTCATCAACCATCGTTGACCTTTGATAGAAAGAAAAAAGCAGCACTAAGCTATACTTCAAGGTGTCCATGGGGCGCCAGAACGCGCCCCATAAATCGCATCAAGCATACGCTGCTCAGTGCAGGACAGCACTATCGTTAGAACTCCGGCAAATTCTCTAAGTTGTCACGCTCCGTACTATTTCTGTCTGTCGTAATGTAGATATCGTCAATGAGATGTATCTGCGCACCAACCCTCCATTTGCCTTCGGTCGTTTTTATCCTGGTCTGGAATGTTGCCAAATTTAACCGAATGAGATCGGCCACGAACGCCCGCGGCACATTGCGCTCTGCCCCGATTGTCCCAGACTTTTCTTCTCTCACTATAACGTATTCGATATGACTACGACTTTGATTATAGCTGACTGCCGTGATGCAAAAATCTGCCATGCTCGCCCCTTTTTTGTGGATGATGAAATGCCATCTTTGAAAGTAAAGGCATTTTTGCGGAATTCAATAGGTACTTGTCTTGGCGCAGCAAAATCGTTTCCGCATCGTCTGTACTTGGTGAGGAAAAAAGGACTTTGTATGACGGCTGAAAAACCTCGCATGCGGAATGAGAAAATTCGTAACTTGTTGAATTTAAACAGATATTTCGAAGACTTGAAAACTAGCGACGGGTTAAATTGTTCGTGAGTTCGAATCTCACCGCTTCCGCCAAGAAATAAAGAAACCGCCTTCGGGCGGTTTTTTATTGCCTGGCGGAATCGAGCAGGGCGCCTTCGCGCCCTGCGTGTGAGATTCGAAGGGCTGGGCCTACCGGCCCAGCCCGCCCCGAATCCTCCAACTGCTGCCGCTGCGCGGCAGCCCCGCGCGCCGCAGGCGCGCGTTCGTGATTTCACAGCTTTTCGACTGAGCCAGCTTTCACAGCACCTGCGCCTCAGTCCGTGTCTGAAATCCGGACCTGACCCTCGCTCTCGCTGCTCGCTCTCGCTGAGCAATGCCGACAGGGGCCTTCCGGGGACCGAAATGATCGCGTTGAGGGCGGCGAGTATCGCAGTTGGCCATGTTTTTCCCGACTAGATTGTGCCTCTGCCCGAAGCCAAGGTATTTGAGGAGTACGCAAAGCCTTTTTTGTACCGATGCCTTTGTGTAGGTAGGTTAGTAGGTACGGCTTTCGTTGGGGGCGAAGGCACCGCACAGAACCTGGCCCGCCCCGTCTCCTCGACCTGGCGCTGCGAAGGCAGGCGGTTACCCGGTGTCAAGGATGCGTCCGCCACCGCCGCCTGCAACGCATGCGCAATCTGCCAAAAACGTGGCCTTTTATTCCCGGAAAAGCGCGGCAAACAGATGGCAAAATTCTCATCTTGCATGGTTTTCAACTAGGACATTTTGTCCCAATGTATGGATATTGTTTTCAAGTAGTATGCATCAGAGCGTGCAGCAACACCGTCCTTGTATGGCAGTCGCTGACGTTTTCGCCTCTCTCATCTGCATATGGCAAATCACTGCGCCCGATGCCATTGTTATTTCATCGGTAGCTATAATGACAGAGTCAAACAGGGTGCCTGGGAGATGGTTGGAACAGCAGCTGCTGAAGCAGCGTTTTGAGGTGGTGCTCCTCACGATAGATAGTGTCAAGTAATAGACTGGAAATACTCAAAATGACGGATTTGGATTGGACCCCTATAGTCTTCGTGACGTTCAAGGCTCTCGTGCTCGGCACGGGCATGTTCTTCGCCATCAAGTGGCATTACGATCAAGGGAAGAAGGACAAGGATAAGGCGAAGCAGAATCGCGCGGTGCTGCGCGCGAGCGGCAAGGTGGTCACAGTTTTCGTGCTATTGCTCGTGGGCCTGGGGATCGCCACCTTCTTCCTTATCAGGATGGGCGGTCTGGAGTTGGACTTGACCCTCCCTTGATGGCAAAGAATAGTCGGCCGAGATCCAGTGATGCGGCTAGTGGGCAGCGTCGGCAGGCGGGTCGAAGAAAACAGTTATGGTATCTCGGTATCTTATGATAATTTAAGCAATACTAACCAGCCAGAGTGGTGTATAACAAAAGATGTCACGGCATGTGTGACGCATGGAGCCGGCGAGTGTTGTGTTCGCCCGGAAACATCATAAGGAGAGTGCTATGCCAAAGTACGTTATTGAGCGTGATATTCCCGGGGCTGGCAAGTTATCAGAGCAAGAACTTCGAGCCATTTCGCAGAAATCATGCGGTGTACTAAACAAGATGGGCCCACAAATTCAATGGCTCCAAAGTTATGTTACTGGCGATAAAATCTACTGTGTTTACATCGCTGCAAATGAGGAACTGGTTCGCGAACATGCCCAGCAAGGAGGCTTCCCTGCAAACCGCGTGTCGGAAGTCATTTCAGTAATTGACCCGACTACGGCGGAATAGGGCCGCCCAACAAAGTACGTTAGTCCCGTTCCTGGCGGAGTTTCACTCTGTTAATGCTGGATGTGGCTGGGGCATACGCTCGCGAGGATAGTTCGGGCTTGCGCTTTGGAGAGGGTATGCCGGTGGGTACCGTTTACGCGCCGGTGGCGCGCGTTCGTGGCTGTCGTCAGTTTCGACTGAGCCAGCTTTTGCTGCGCCCAACGCATCAGTCCGTGTCTGAATGTCGGGATGACCCTCGCGACCACAATGCAGGGAGCGGCGATAAAAGGCTGCCATTTTGTTGTCATTCCCAGGCGAGAATAGCCCAAAAATACCCCAGATAATGACAGCCTTCTTGTTGCTAACTACTTGATTCTAAACAATTCAGTGGCGGAGCCAGTGGGATTCGCCGCCGCATAACATTCCAGTGGTTGCAGGCATGCCCTGGTAACGCAAGAATGCGTTTTTTTGACACCGGCTCCCGCTCAGGTAATTGCTTATGCTTACTCTGTGGCGTTGAATGCCTCGTGGAATTTAACGTCACCACAGGGTATTTTGCTGCCAAACGACGTTGCCTGAAAGTATTCCTGCGGAACTCCTGGCAGAATAAGGCCTGAATGCGCCTTGAACCCAAAACGTCCATAGTAAGCCGGGTTGCCGAGCACGACGCACCCGGTCGTCCCCAAGTGTTGAAGTTCTTTCAGCGCGGCCTTCATCAACTGCGAGCCTATCCCCTGTCCTTGGCGTTCAGGAGAAACTGAAATAGGCCCAAGACCGTACCATCCAGTATCACCCGAAGAAATTGTAACTGGTGAGACTGCGACATGGCCTACGATGGACGCTCCATCTACTGCCACTAATGATATCGTCAATTGACCGGAATCCCGCAATGCATTAACGATAAATTGCTCAGTGTGGCTTGAGTGCTCTTCGTTTTGAAAGGCCGCTTCTGTCAGCAGGGTAATGGCATTGATATGCTCCGCACGCTCTGTGCTGATCTTGATGGTCATTTTGATTTTTCCTTGGTGTAGATAACTAAAAAGTTAGCGGTTGTCGAGCTGTGCGCGTACGGATCGAAGCCCGGTCGCATTGATTTGATATGGTTGACCATTTGTAGACTTGATCAAGCGCTTCGTCTTGAGCTTTGTGAAAGTAGCTACTGTGCAATCTGACAGTACATGGCCGTCGCGGGTGTAGCATTCGACAGATGTGATGCGGCCTGACATATCGCGTATATGAGCGATACGACCACCTTTTGCGAGAACGTGAAGAGTCCGTTGTTCCGGCTTGGAAATGTTCATGTTGGAAATCCTAACTCAGTAATCTGAATGTGCAGAATCAGCAGGCACCAGCAGGTGCACGCCAAGTATTTTTGCGCATTGATAACCAAAGCTTCTTGCTAAAGAAGAATTTTGGTTATCGGATTACTGCAATCTCCAACATACAAGCCTTATGAAATCTGAAAGAAGAGCTGCCTAAAATTAGGGCAAATTAATTCTACGCTGGTGTAATTTTCTTGTCAAGGCTCAAGGTGCTTGGATATACGATGATTTTGGTGGAGCACGATTTAACCGATGTCCATGCGTAGGTAGCGTTGTCGGTGTGAGATTCGAAGGGCTGGGCTTTCCAGCCAAGTCCACCCCGCATCCACCTGCTCCTCATTCGCTTTTCGACTGAGCCAGCTTTCACGGCATCCAGCGCATCGCTCAGCGTCTGAATGGCGGAACAGCCCCTCGTTTCGGTGCTGAAAAAATTCCTCCCTATGTGTCTTGTTTGTCGAGAAGTACTGTGTAAAAATACAGTGTCAACTTTCAAAAAGGACACCTCATGATCAAAGGTAGTTGCTGCTGTGGCTCAGTAAAGTTTGAATTGGCCTCACCCCCAGGCATGATGGGCATGTGTCACTGTTCGCGTTGCCGGAAGGCCGGAGCGAGTGCCCTGGCCTTCGTGGATAAAAATGCATTTACCTTGCTGGAGGGGCGGGAATTTATTCAACGATATGAGCCAGAGGCTCCCTTTAAATACGCAAGAACTTTTTGCAAGAAATGCGGGACTTCTTTGGGGGAAATTGGTTCAGAGAGTGATTCATTTCCAATATCGCTTAACTGCCTGGATGATGACCCTGAGGTAAGAATACAATTTCATGTGCATGTTGGCTCCAAGCCTGCATGGTATGAAATTTTTGATAATGCCAAACAGTTTCAAGAAAGTCCGACATAATAAAAAAGCCAGTCATCTGACTGGTTTTTTTATCGCATTCATGACACTCCGAAGAATTCCGATGATCGGTTGCTGTCAGGATGGCTCCTCCAGCCATACCCTCGCGAGCTGATCATTTATGCGCCACCGGCCCCTTGGCGATCGGCACAAACACTTCCCATTTATCTTGTATCGTGGGCTTGACGGTCTTGGCGCAAATCACAGCAACATTCGGTCCGGACAGGCCATGGCTTTTCGGAACCCATTGCACACCCAACGCTACCGCGCATTTCGTTACCAGAATCTTCCGGTTCGGCTCCAGGACTTGCCAACTTGTTTCATTTTTTGCATTTTCAGCTGCCATGAACTGTACTGCTGCATCCCTGATCTCAAACAAGCCATGGATGTCACCGCGTGTCCGGTCTTCGTCAAGCGTGCCAGCGAGTGCTGATGAGGCACCAGCAACAAGAAAAAGGGCGGCAACAAAGGAAGTGGACATGCGTTTATTCAATCGTAACGGTACCCACATTTTTACAATCCTTGCCAAGTCGGTTTGATATCAGATAGAGATATGGAAGGTTCCACATGTCCAGTGTGTGCATTGTCACACAAGCTAGCGCAGCTTGTTCGTTTGCTGGCAGGATTCCTATTTGATTGCGAGGTGGCGTATGAAGGCCCGCGTTTCCTGAAGTTCCGGGCATTTGAATGAGCGTCAGATGCGTGGCGGGGACGGGAACAGCCTTCTCGCCCCCGCAACTGGCATACTATTAATGCACATGCCAACATGAGCAATGTTTGCAGAAACAAGCTGCGCCCAATTACCTGCCACCTTTAAAACCATGAAAAACATCAGCGTAGAATATCGTCACAACTTTCCCCTCGATCCGCTCGATGTCGTGCGTGTCTTCGATCAATCCGGAATCAAGCGTCCTACCGACAATCTCCCGAGAATCGCGCGCATGTTCGCTGCGCCTTGCCTTTTGCTGTCGGCCTGGGTGGATAATGAGCTTGTGGGTCTGGCCCGGTCGCTGACGGACTATGCCTACTGCTGCTATCTGTCGGATCTGGCCGTCAACAAGCAGTACCAGGGTCTGGGTATCGGCAAGGAACTTGTCAAGCGCACTCAGGCTATCATCGGCGACGAAGTATCCTTGATACTGCTCTCCGCCCCGGATGCCATGTCTTACTATCCGACGCTCGGTTTTGAGCCTGCCGGCAATGCCTATGTCATCCGGCGCAAATATTGAGCGCCCTATGAAACCCGTCTACACCCTTGCCGAAGCCCTGGCAAAAGATCCCAGCCGCGTCGCCAAAACCCAGTCCCTCACCCGCGACAGTTCCAGACCCCACATGGGCCTGAAAGGCAGTCACGGCCTGTTCGCTTCCGAAGCCTGGTGGCAAAGCATCGAGGCCAAACGCCTCCAGACGCAAACCTTGACGGGCAGCATCGAACGAACGTATTTCGCGGGCCAGGACAGCCGCCGTGGCGATCAGGTCAACGGCTTCACCTTGCGCCTGGCGGATGGCTCGACAGTCGACGAAAGCATCTACACGAATCACAAGCAGGACACCAGGCTGTTCGTGCCTGGCGCCATGGTGACGATGGTCTACGTGCAGGATGAGCTGAAGGCGCAGCCGGCTGTCGACGGCAGTGTCAATTACGTGAGAACCGTGCTGGAAGTGGCCATATCCGTCACGAAAGATCCGGAATAGGAGGCGGCGCCATGCCGACGCTCCATTTTCTGCACAAGCTTGATATCGGACAAGTTCCCAGCCGAAATTCGTTTGACCGCCCCCCCACGCCAGGCCTAGAGTCAACCAGGAACCCTCAAACGACCACGATCGCCTCCCATGGCCAAGCCTTTTCCCTTGAATCCCAAGAACCCCGAACGCATCTGCTGGGGCTGCGACAAGTATTGTCCGCCGGACGCCATGCGTTGCGGCAATGGTTCCGAGCGCACGCAGCATCCGATCGAGCTGTTTGGCGAAGGCTGGAATGACTGGGGACTGGAGGCGGCCGACAAGGATGAAGGCAAGAAGTTGCCTTGAGCCGGCAGGGGCGGAAGCAGATCGGCGGCCGACATTTTCCATCTGAAACTAAAAAGGGCCGAGTCCTGTGTAAGACAGGACTCAGCCCTTGGCTATCGGCGTAGTATCACGCCGGCAGCAGGGGATTACATGAAGTGGTAGTTGGCGCTGATGCGGAAGTAGCGGCCTTGACCATTGTGCAACTGTGGATTGAAGCCTTCCACTGGGTAACGTGGATCGTATGGCGCCTTGATATCAAACAGGTTCTTGATATTGAACGACAGGGTCAGATCCTTGAAGCCCGTGTAGGAGTACGACATATTGGTGGTCGTCCAGCTCTTCACGTCGCAGCTGCTGATGTAGTTGCTGTACTTTGGCAAGCCGCCCAGCCCATATGCCGACTTGGGTTGACCCACGCCGTATTGGCAGTATGGTTTCTCGTAGACCACATTGTTGTCGCTACGGCGCAGCAACGATACTGGACCGACGAAATCTACCGACGTCGTCAGCGAGTGGTCGCCACGGGTCCAGTTGACCGACAGGTTGCCGCGGTTCTTGGGATTGTCGCCGACCGAAGTGGCATAGTCGGACAGGCCGCCATTCGCGCCGGAGGTGTCGGTTGCTGCTTCACCCGGACGCTCGGCGCGTTTGAAGCTCATCAGATAGCTCCAGTTCAGGTTGGCCGTCAGACGGCCCAGATCGCCCAGCGACTTGCGGTACGCCACTTCAAAATCGATACCCTGCACTTCAGTGCTGCCCTGGTTCACATACGAACGGTTGACCTGGGAAATCGGGCCGGAGTTAGGCACCACGTTGCCATTGGCATCGGTCACCAGATTGGCCGGATTGTTGTCGCGTACGACGCTGCCAGGGTAGCGGTCTTGACGATCAACCATGTACTGCGCACTGAACAAAGCGGTTTCATCCACTTTCTTGATGCGGTAGTAATCGACCAGCACGTCGATTTCCTTGGTTGGCGCCAGAATCAGGCCCAGCGAGTAGCTCTTCGAAGTTTCAGGGCGCAGATCAGGCGTGGCCGAGGACAGGCTGGAAATGCCTTTCTTGCAATCGGTTTTATCTGCGCCGGAGGCCGGATTGACGCCGTCCGGGCAGCGCAGCGGGTCAACCACGTTGCCAAACGACTGTACGCCGCCAGGCGAGACCTGGGTCAGTGCTGGTGCGCGGAAACCTTCTGCATAGGTGCTGCGGACGGCCACGCGGTCGCTGATGGTCCACTTGGCGCCGACTTTCGGTACGAAATTGCCCTTCATGTTAGGGTATTTGTCGTAACGGCCGGCAAAGTCCATTTCAAAGTATTTCGCAAACGGCGTGCGCACTTCGACGAATGTCGAGCTGACATTGCGCTGGCCATCGGCCATCGAATTGGCCAGGCCGATGATGTCGCCGCGCTGTGTCGCCATGTCTGGCGTCAGACCGATTTTTTCTTGACGGAATTCAGCGCCGAATGCCACGCCGACCTGACCGCCAGCCAGCTGGCCAAATGCGGTACTCGCCTTGGCATCGACTTGCGTTACCTGGGCAAAGCCGCGGTTTTCCAGATCGCGCGTGACGCTAGGATCGGCATTGACCTGCGCCAGGGTCCAGTTTTGCGTCATGACCTTTTCCAGGGTCGGGCGATACAGCATGCCATTCGTGGTTTCCGTGCGTTCGGAGCGGTTCCACAGCACGGCCGTTTCCCAATCCCACGCACCTGTCGTACCGCGCACGCCAGCGAGCAAGCGATAGCTTTCGTTCAGATTGGAGGCGCCGCCCGGGGCGCTGACGCGGTAACCGACAGCGGAGCGCTGCGTCGGGAATGGATTGTCAGGATGACCTACCGGCAAGATCATCTGGAACTGCTGCGGTGCACCGTTGATTTGATACACGGTGGTCGAAGCTGTGCTGCGGAAGGCGGTCGGCACGCGCAGATAGGTGCGTTCCGAACGGCTGTAGCCGGCTTCGGCAAAGGCGGTCACGTCCTCGTTGATTTCAAACGTGGCGCGCGACAGGATGTTGGCGTCCTTGCCGGCGCTTTGCACTTCGGCGTAATCGTCGATGTTGAAGTTGCAGAAGGTGCGTCCCACCAGCGTGTCGGTTGCCAGCAGGTTGTGCGCCGCCATGTTACCGGTGATTTGCTGCGATGTCGGGCAGTCCAGGCGGTTGATGATTTGCGCGCGCTGTGCGTAGGTGGTGGCGAAGTTCTTCGTGCCTGGCTTCGTTTCAGCGTAGAAGAACGGCGATGTCGTCAGGCTGCTGGCGAAAGGGTTCAGGCGGCCATTGATATCGGCATACATGCCTTTCTCGACGTCCCGTTCGTTCTTGATGATGGTGCTGTCGCGCTTGGCTACGTCAAAGCTGACGAAGGCATTGAAACGATCCTTGCCAAAGCCGAAGATACCGCTGGCGCTCTTGCGGGCGAATTCGCCGTCGTCGTTGGCGCTGATGCTGGCGTTCATTTCGGCGCCCGTGTACTTGGTTTTGGTAATGAAGTTGACCACGCCGGCGATGGCGTCGGAACCATACACTGCCGATGCGCCATCCTTGAATACTTCGACGCGTTCGATGGCCGACACGGGAATGCTGTTCAAGTCATAGACGGCCGATTTCCCCTGGTTCGGGTCGGCATAGGCGGAAGCCGTGATGCGGCGGCCATTGAGCAAAATCAGCGTGGAAGACGAACCCAGTCCACGCAAGGACGCGGTTGCCGCGCCACGGGCGAAGCCGCCGTCGGTCACGTCCACCGACGAACCTGAGCCGAAAGCTGGGATCGAGTGCAACAGTTCTGCCACGGTATTGGCGCCGGTAGCGGCAATCTGCTTGGCGTTCAGGGTCTGGATAGGCGAAGAGCCTTCCTTTTCAGTACGCTTGATATTGGAACCGGTCACCAGGACTTTTTGCACTGCCGGCTCTGCCGGAACTTGCTGTGCAAACGCGAAATGGGATGAGGACAGTGTCAATGCGACAGCGACGACGCTGCGCTTCAGAACAAACTTCTTGGTCAATTCACTTCTCCGTACGAGTCATTCTCAGGACCCGTTTTATGCGAAAAACTGTTGAAACAAGCATATTGAGATATGCAATTGCCTGCCAACCCGATCTAGTTTGACCGTTTAAGTTCAGTCATTTTTGTAAAATGTGATATTCATTTTACCTAGGGGTAACATAAAAACATTTATTTGCACTAAATGTCAATTTTATCTATATGCTTTACTCTTATTTACAACAGTAAAGATTTTCTTTACATAAGAGCGTGCTGAATTTTTCGCCATGGAGGAAGCTGGGGAGGGGGCGGAGAGGCGGGGAAGCGACAAGGCGAATACCAGGAAACGCGTCGTTCATCACTCAACAGACGTTATTCTAAACTATTGCTTTGATAGTAAGTTATGTGCATGACAAACTATCAATGAAGAATTTGTGACAAGCTGGAGGGGGCCGACAATGGCGCGTGACGTACCTCCCTTGTGTCTGGACGTACGCCACGCTTCGGGCCCTAGCAGACGAGTGAAGCGATCCGGCCAGCGGCCTGCGGCCGGACGCATTCCTGTTATATCAGTGGAACAGAAACTCCAGCACATCGTCGCCATACTTGTCCGTCTCGCCCGTCGCCGTCCAGCCCAGGTAACGGTAAAAGCCGTAGGAGCGCGAAGCGGGATCGCTGGAGCAGCCGAGGAATAGCCGTTGGTGGCCCTGCGCGCGCAGTTCCGTCATCACCAGTTCCAGCAAGGTCTTGCCGATGCCTAAGCCTTCGAATTCCGGCAGCAGGGCCAGGACGATGATTTCGCCCGTGTCGCGCTCGCCAAAGCAGTAGCCTACCAGCTGGCCGTCGTGATGGCAGGCCTGGCCAGGCAGGCTGCCCGAGCGCATCATTTCCGCCCAGGTGACGGCCGTGATGCCCACTTCCGCCAGGCGTTCCTCGGAAACGGCGTTTTGCCGTGTCTTGCCGCGCAAGGCGATAAAGGCCGGGGTGTCTTCCGTCCTGGCGGGATGGAAGGTAATCGATGCTGGGTGTGTCGTCATGTATTAACTCGATGGTGTCGGATGAATGGCGGGCAGGACAGGATTAAAATCATTCCCAAGGTTTGCGCATGATTTTCGCGTGACGCTGCCAGTCAACTACTTTTGTATTCTCGATGGCCTGCTGGCCGGGATTGCCGCTATCGATGATTTCATCCTTGACGATGATCAAGGCGTCTTTTTCATTCAAGCGGTATTCCCGATAGCGCTCGCAATCCTGTTCGCGCCGGGCGGTGGTGATTAATTTGTCAGCCCGCCACGCATAGCTGTCTTCATAAAAACATTGCGCGGCGCAGCCGCAATTGGGGATGCCGCCTTCGATTTTTTGATCGGCTGTGCTGATATCCAGATTCGGAATGGCAGACATGGGTTGATTGAAACGGTATTGCTTCGCCGGCGCATCCCACAGCCATACATCGGAACAGCGGATGCGTCCCTGGCTATCCGTGTAACCGGTAAGCCACAGGTCGGCATGGCCGTCGAAATTCATGTCGACCAGCAGCGCATGCAAATTGCCCGTGCCGCTGGTGCTGCAACTGCCAGGTATCCACTGCTTCCCGATTTTCAGCTGGTACGTCTGTTTTTCATCGTGATTCGCATAGCGGATATCGGCCGCTTGCCGTACTTTGCCTGTCGCGGCTTTGTCCAGGTGCAAGGTGCCGCCATAAACCGAGGTGGAAATCAGGGATAAAAGCAGAACAATCAATTTCATGGCGTTATTCTTGGGCGGATATTGGGCCCCAAATGTAGGGCACAATGCCCCGATTATATCGGGCGGAGAATGATGATAACGCATGATTTGGGCAATGTGCCACACCATTCCCTATCGTGCATTCTGCGCGGAACAGTGCTGTGTACAATGCCCAAAAATCCCCGAATAAGGAATTCTGATGACATCCTCTCCCGAATCTTTGAATGAAGCGGGCATTCTCGCTTATAACGACGGTCAGCACGCCGAGGCATTCAGGCAATTCGACGCGGCTGCGCGCACCGGCGATCCTGCCGGCCAGCATTTATTGGCCAGCCTGTATTACCAGGGCCATGGCGTGACGCAAGACTTGCCGAAAGCGGTGGAACTGTTCACGGCAGCCGCGCAGGCGGGCTTTCCGCCGTCGCTGGCCAATCTGGCCCTGATGTATGCGAGCGGTGATGGCGTCGCGCAAGACATGGCGCAATCGCTTGCGTATGGCCGCCAGGCGGCCGAGGCGGGCGATGGCCAGTCGCAATTCAACCTGGCGCAGGCCTACCGCAAGGGGGTTGATGTGCCGCAAGACTTCGCCGAGGCGGCCTTCTGGTACAAGCAGGCGGCCGAAGCCGGTTCCCTGTCGGCGCAGAACGAATACGGCTTGCTGTACGCGCAAGGGCAGGGCGTGGAACTCGACTACGTGCAGGCGTATGCGTGGATCGCCATGCCGGCCGAGGCGGGCAGCGCACAATCGATCAAGAACCGCGACCAGTTGCTGGAAATCCTCACGCCGTCACAGCAGCAGGCGGCGCGCGCGCTGGCGGCAGAGTATGCGGCGCAGTATGGCGTCAATCCCCACTAGATTTCTTTGCCGGCAGCTTGCTGAGCACACCTGCCGCATCGAGTTCATAGCTGTCGAAATCGCGCGCGAGGAATAGTTCACCCGAGTAATGCAGCCGGGCTTCCGCTTCCAGCTCGGCCATGCCGTCCGCATGGTGATAGCGGGCGCTGAAGTGGGTGAGGATCAGGTTCGGCAAGCGGGCCGCTTCGGCGAACTGCGCCACGCGCTGCACGGAACTGTGCGTGGGGCCGGGGCCCACTTTCTGCAGCATGGCTTCCGTGTAGGTGGCTTCATGCACGAGCAGTTGCGCGCCGGCACAGGCGTCCGTCAGCAACGCTGGCGTGTCGTTGTCGCCGCCAATCACCACCGTGGCGCGCTGCGTGTCCGTCTGGCGGAAGGTGGCGGCGTTCAATACCGTGCCATCGTCCAGGATCGCATCCTGGCCAGCCTGCAAGAGTCCCCAGGCGGGGCCGGGCGGCACGCCGGCTGCCTGCAGGGCCGCCTTGTCCAGCTTCCACCTGCTTGTTTCCAGCGCAAAACGATAACCGACGCTCGGGGCGCGGTGCGACAACGCATGGCGTGAGATGGTCAAGCCCGCCTCCTCATGCACGACTGGCGCGCTGTCCACGTCGATATGAATCAAGGGGTACGTCAAAAACAGTTCCGTGTGCAGCAGGGTGGCGTCGATCCAGGCCTTGATGGCGGCCGAGGCGATCAGCAGCAAGGGCTTCTTGCGTCCCGTCATCGAGGCGCTGGCCAGCAAGCCAGGCAGCCCATAGCTGTGGTCGCCATGCACGTGGGTGATGCAGATGCCCACCAGGTCGTGCACGGACAGGGGCAGGCGCTGCAGCCGGTGCTGCGTGGCTTCGCCGCAATCGATCATCCACCAGTCGCGGTTGTGCGTGGTTTGCAGGGCCAGCGACGTGACGTTGCGGTGGCGCGTGGGCACGCCGGAAGACGTGCCGAGAAAAGTCAGTTTGAACATGGGCGCATTATGCGGCAAGCCACCGCCGTTGCCAACGCGCCAGCCTTCAGCTTGCCCGTGGCGCGCTCAATTTGTCCTTGTAGATGCGCCCGTTCTTCATGATCAGCAGCAGGCTTTCTTCCGGCTGGGCGAGGAAATCGAGGTTCTTCGTGGGATCGCCATCGGCCACCAGCAAGTCGGCAAACGCGCCCACGGCCAGCTTGCCCAGGGTGCCCGGATAGGGCGAGCGCTGGCCGGACAGGGCCAGCAGTTCGCCATTCTGCCCCGTCGCCTGCGCCAGCAAGGTCAGGGGATCGTAAAAGCGCGTGAGTTTCGCCAGTTGGCGGCCTTGCGTGGGCGTGTTTTTCGCGCTGAACAGGATGTCTGTGCCCCAGCCCGTCCTGATGCCGTACTTTTGCGCCAGCGCATACGCCTTCACCGTGCCTTCGGATACGATGGTTTGGCTGGCCTTGCGCGCCGCATCGGGGTAGACATTCGCATCCGCGTCTTGCAGGAAAGGCTGCAGGCTCCACCACGTGCCCGTGTCGCGCATCAGGCGCACGGCATCGTCGTCCGCCAACTGGCCATGTTCGATGCTGCGCACGCCTGCGCGGATGGCCCGCTGTATGCCTTTCGGCGTGTAGACGTGGGTCATCACATACGTGCCCCAGTCGGCGGCCGCTTCCACGCCGGCGCGCAGTTCGCGTTCCGAATATTGCGTGCTGTCGAGCGGGTCGTACATCGAAGCAACGCCGCCGCCGGCCATCATCTTGATTTGCGTCGCGCCCAGCATCAGCTGCTCGCGCACGCGGCGCAGCACTTCCGCCTCGCCATCGGCGATCATGGCCATGCCCGCCGTTTCCGCCATGCCCAGCGGCGCGTTGGCCGCGCGGGGAATTTCCGAGCGCAGGCGGAAGTCGCCATGGCCCGAGGTTTGCGAAATCATGGCGCCCGAGGGGAAGATGCGCGGACCGTCGACGATGCCTTCATCGATGGCGCGTTGTAAAGCAAAGGCGGGGCCGCCAGGATCGCGCACGGAGGTAAAGCCGCGCAGCAGGGTGCGCTGCGCTTCCTGCGCCGCCACCAGATACAGATAGCCAACGTCGGACGTCATGGCCGTCACCTGGTTGATGGCGGCCAGCATGGTGTGCCAGTGGGCGTCGATCAGGCCCGGCATCACCAGCTTGCCCTGGCAATCGATGACGTGCGCGCCTTCCACCTTCTCGCCGGCCGGCAACAGGGCGGTAATGGTCGGGCCTGTCACCAGCACGTGGATACCGGAGCGGGGCGTCTTGCCCGTGCCGTCGAACAGGCGCAGATTGGTCAGCAGCAGGGGGCGCTGGGGCGTTTGCGGCTGCTGGGCGATGGCGTTGCTGGTGGACAGGCCGATGAAGGGCGCCAGCATGGCGGCCGCGCCACCGAGAAACTGCCGGCGCCGCATGTCCGCCATCACCCGCTGATGCAGGATGGTGAAGACGGTGCCGCCGCAATCGCAGGCACGCGGCTTCAAGCCGCCCGTTTGCCACGTATCCATCAGATGCTGCTCTTGTGCCAGGGCCATCGCCGCCATCCTTTCATCGCTGCCGCGCCAGCATAGTGGCTGCAGGCAAAGTTAACAATAGGAAACTATTGTCATAGTTGGCCTGCAGCGGCGGCAAGTCAAGCGTGCACTTGCTTTACGGCAAAGAATGTAGCATCGGCTGTTCAAGGTGCATGCTGGCCGCTATTTCCCCTTTCGCCCGCCGTGTAATCGACAAAGCCGTCGCGGCGGCAAAAGCTGGCCAGCTGCATGCCGGCCTGGCGCGCGATGCGGATGGCCAGCGAGGTGGGCGCCGAGATGGTGGCGACGAGCCCGATATGCATGCGCGCCGACTTGCGCACCAGTTCATAGCTGGCGCGGCTGGACAGGAAGACGAAGCCGTCGTGCATGGCGATGCGGTGCAGCGCCAGGTAGCCGATCAGTTTATCCAGGCCGTTATGCCGGCCCACGTCCTCGAACACTTTCACGATGGCGCCCTCGGCCGTGCACCAGGCGGCCGCATGCACGCCGCCCGTCTTGTGCATCAATTCCTGGTAGGGCAGCAGTTCGCGCGCGGCGCGGCCGAGGATGGCGCTGCTGGCGACCAGCGGCGGCAGGGGGCGCGTGATCTTTTCCGGCACCAGGTCCAGCAGGGCCAGGCTTTCGATGCCGCACACGCCGCAGCCCGTGCGCCCCGTCAGAGCGCGGCGGCGAGCCTTGAGCTTGATCAAATCCGGCTGGGCGATGGTCAGCCGCACTTCCGCGCTGTCCGCGCCGCAGCACACGTCGAGGTCGTAGATATCGCGCACGCTGCCGACGATGCCTTCGGTCAAGGTAAAGCCGACGGCGAATTCCTCAAGGTCGCGCGGCGTGGCCATCATCACCGCGTGGGCGATGCCGTTGTAGACGAGGGCCACGGGATACTCCTCGGCCACCATGTCGTGGCCCGCCGTGGCCACGCCGGCCTGGTGGCGCACCATGGGAACTTCCAGAAATCCATCGCGTTCGATGGTGGTAATGTCGCATTCCATGATGTGTGTTCTCCCGTTAATTGATTTGATAGCGCGGACAAGGCCGTATCGAAGGCGGCAGCGGGTCGCCATGCAATTCCAGCAGCGAGCGTTCCGTTTCCCGCGTCATGGCGTTCAGGGCCAGGCAGTTGGGCGCCAGGCCGAATGGTTCTGCGATCTGCTGCGCGATGGCTTCCAGCGCAAACAGGGTGTAGGCAACAAACACGGAAATGAGGGGCGTGGCCACGCCGATGGCGTCCACCAGGCCCAGCGGCAGTAAAAAACAGTACATGTAGACGGTGCGGTGCACCAGCACGCCATACGGATACGGAATCGGCGTGTTCTTGATGCGCTCGCAGCCGGCCACGGTGGCGGCCAGGTCGTTGAGCTGGGTGTCGAGCATCCACAGCAGCTGGGTCTGGCCCGGCTGGCGCTGCACGGCGTCGTGCAGCATGGCGCGCACGGAATGGAGCACGGCGACGGGTTTGAAGTTGAGTCCCTGCAAGCGCTGCACGTCCTCGGCCGGCAGGTAGCGCGCCAGGTCTTGCTGCGGGTCCGTCTGGCGTAGCTGGTGCTTGAGCGCATACACGAAAGCGATCAGGCGGCGCAGCAGCAACTGGTGGTCGAGGCCGCTCGTTTCCTGTGGCAGATACGTGAGCACCTGCGAAGCAAGGGCCCGCGCGGCGATCAGCAATTGCCCCCAGATATGCCGCGCCTCGACGAAGCGCGCATAGCTGGCGTTGTTGCGAAAGCCGAGAAAGATCGCCAGGCTGATGCCGACCATGGGAAACGGCGCCGTATCGAGTGGAATCTTGACGCCGAAGATACGGCCATCCGTCAGCAGGGCCAGCGAACTGACGACCAGCATCAGCAGCAATTGCGGGATGATGGCTTGCAGCACCGAGCCATCCCAGACGAACAGCATGCGGAACCAGTTGGTGGTAGGCCGAATGATCATATTTGATTTCGCTCAATGCTTGCGAGGCACGACCTTGCCCTCGAAGACGTAGTATTGGAACAGGTTGTAGCCGATCATGATCGGCAGCATGGAACCCATGCCGATCAGCATGAAGATCAGGGTCGGCTCATCCGATGCCGCCGCCGCGATGCTCAGCTTGCCCGGCACGAGGTCGGGGAAGAAGCTGATGGCCAGGCCCGCAAACGAGGCCAGGAACAGCACGATGGCGCCGCGGAACGGTCCGCGCACGCCATTCACGTGCACGGCCCACAGGATGTAAATAAAAGCGCTGGCGGCGATGGCGGCCAGGGCCAGCAGCACGCCGAACACGCCCGGCTGCGCCCAGCGGTCGTGGCCGATGGCGCTGAAGACCATGGTGCCGGCCGACAGCACGATGGCGGCCGCGACAGTCGCCAGCACGCTGGCCGTCGCATAGCGGCGCGCCGCCGCTTCCAGCTGGCCGCCCGTCTTCTTGATCAGGTAGGTGCTGCCCAGCAGGCAATAGCCGGCTACCACGCCCAGCGCCGTGCACGCCGTGAAGATGCCGCTCAGCCATCCCGGCTGCAAGCCCGTGATGACCTCGCCCAGCACCACGCCCTGCGCCACGGCGGCCAGCAGGCTGCCCACGCCGAAGATCAGGTCCCACAGGCGCTTGTTGCCGGCCGCATGGCGGAACTCGATCGAGGCGCCGCGCATGATCAGGCTGGCGATCAGCAGCATGATGGGAATGTACAGCCCTTCCAGCAAGGTGGCGTAGGCGCTGGGGAAGGCGCCGAACAGGGCGCCGCCCACCACCACCAGCCAGGTTTCGTTGGCGTCCCACACATGGGCGATCGATTGAAAGATCAGGTTGCGTTCCTGCTCGCGGCGGGTGAACAGGCTGAGGATGCCCACGCCCAGGTCGAAGCCGTCCGTGACCACGTAAAAGATCAGCATCAGGCCGATCAGGCCGAACCAGGCATTGCCCAGCATGGCATGCGAATTGATATCCATTACAAACTCCTTGATTGGTAGGGGCGCATTTCAGTACCCCATGGCATGGGCAGCGTCCGGCAGCGGCAGCGCCACATCCGGGCCTTGTTGCAGCCATTTCTTGGCAAACACGAAGAAAGTGACAAACAGCACGATGTAAAACACGAAGAACATCAGCATGCTGCCGGCCACGGCATGGGCCGCCACGTTGGAGACGGCGTCGCGCGTGCGCAGCAAGCCGTACACGACCCATGGCTGGCGTCCCACTTCGCGCACGATCCAGCCGCACTCGACGGCGATATAGGGCAACGGTATCGTCAGCACCCAGGCCAGCAGCAGCTTGCGATTGCGCACGAACTCCTGCACCCGCCCACCTACCTTGCGCCAGGCGACGAAGGTCCAGAACGACAGCAGCACGAACCACATGCCGATGCCGGCCATGGCGCGGAAGGCGTAGTACAGCAGCGGCAGCATGGGCGGCTGGTCTTCGCGGGCGATGTCGGCCAGGCCCGTGATCTTGCCCGTGGCGCTATGCGTGGCGATCACGCTGAGCATGCCCGGCACTTCGATGGACCAGTCATTCTTTTGCTCCGCCTGGTTGGGCCAGGCCAGCAGGGACCAGGCCGCGCCTTCGCCATCGGGATTCGTGTGCCAGTGGCCTTCGATGGCCGCGCCCTTGGCGGGCTGGGTCTTGAAGACGTCGACGCCGCTCGAATCGCCGAGCCACACTTGCAACGGTGCAATGACCAGCAGCAGCATCAGCGCCAGCTTGAACGAGCGGGCGAAGAAAGCCGGTTCGCGGCGTTTGAACATATACCAGGCGGAAATGCCGGCGATGACGAACAAACCCGTTTCCACGGCGGCCACCCACATGTGGCCCACGGCCCAGGCCATGTCGGGATTGAATATGGCGGCCACGTAATCGGTGACGATGATCTTGCCGTCCACCACGCGCACGCCGGCCGGCGTCTGCATCCAGGAATTGGCGACCATGATCCAGAACGAGGAAATGCTTGAACCGAGCGCCACCATGCCGGTGGCAAACAGGTGCACGCCTTTCGGTACGCGGCCCCAGCCGAACATCATGACGCCGATGAAGCCCGCTTCCAGCATGAAGGCCATGGCGCCTTCGAAGCCGAGGATGTTGCCGATAAACTGGCCGGAATGGTGCGAGAACGGCGCCCAGTTGGTGCCGAACTGGAATTCCAGGGGAATCCCGCTGACGACGCCGACGGCAAAGTTGAGCACCAGCAACTTGCTCCAGAAGCGCGCGTGGCGGTAGTAGACGGGGTCGCTGGTGCGCAGCCACAGCGCCTCGACAACGAACAGGAACAGTGACAGGCTGATCGTCAATATGGGCCACAGGATGTGGAAGATGGCCGTCATCGCAAATTGCGCGCGCGACAGGTCCAGGGTATCGAAACCGAACATGGCGTTCTCCTGATCAGCTGAGGGCGGCGGAAGGCGACAGCAGCACGGGGATGGATTTGAAGGTCGGCGTGCGCGAGCCTTCGCCCACGCTGTCGAGCGGCACCAGCGGATTGGTTTCCGGGTAGTAGGCGCCGATGCAGCCGCGCGGGATGTCGTACTCGACCAGCAGGAAGCGGTCGGCGCGGCGTTCGATGCCGTCATGCCACACGCCGATCAGGTCGACCCAGTCGCCGGCCGCAAAGCCCAGCATGGCCAGGTCGTCCTTGTTGATGAAAACCACGCGGCGCTGGCCGAACACGCCGCGGTAGCGGTCGTCCATGGCATAGATCGTCGTGTTGTACTGGTCGTGCGAACGCGTGGTCATCAGCACCATCAGGCGCTCGCCATATTGCTGGCGCGCACGGTGGATCGGCGTGTCCAGTTCCACGGCGTTGACGAGGAATTGCGCCTTGCCGCTGTCCGTCTTCCATACGCGTTCGCGCGAGGCGATTTTCAGGTGGAAACCGCCTGGCTTGGCTATGCGCAAGTTGTAGTCGAAAAAGTCGTCAAAAACTTGTTCGATGGAATCGCGCAACAGCGCATAGTTGCCGGAAAAGCGCAGCCAGTCGATCTTTTCGCTGCCCAAGGTCGCTTGCGCCATGCCGGCCACGATGGCGATTTCCGAGCGCAGATTGGGCGAGGCGGGCTGGTTCATGCCAAACGAGATGTGCACCATGCTCATCGAATCTTCCACCGTCACGCCTTGCGCCACGCCTTCCTGCACGTCGATTTCCGTGCGGCCCAAAGTCGGCAGGATCAGCGCATCCTTGCCATGCACCAGATGGCTGCGGTTGAGCTTGGTAGCGATGTGCACGGTCAGGTCGCACGAGCGCAGCGCATCCCACGTGCGCGGCGTGTCCGGCGTGGCCATCGAGAAATTGCCACCGAGCGCGACAAACACTTTGACTTTCTTTTCCAGCATGGCTGCGATGGTGCCGACGGCGTCGTAGCCGTGGTGGCGCGGCGGCTCGAAGTTGAAGACCAGGCCCAGGCGGTCGAGGAATTCCTTGGTCGGCTGTTCCTCGATGCCCATGGTGCGGTCGCCCTGCACGTTCGAGTGGCCGCGCACGGGGCACAGGCCCGCGCCGCGCTTGCCGATATTGCCGCGCAACATCATCAAGTTCGACAGGATTTGCACGGTGGCCAGCGAATTCTTGTGCTGCGTCACGCCCATGCCCCAGGTGGCGATGACGGCCTTGCCCTTCACATAGATCTGCGTCAGTTCCTCGATCTTGTCGCGCGCCACGCCCGATTCGGCCAGCAGCAAGTCCCAGCTTTCGGCGCGCAGGTCGGCTGCGAACGCTTCGAAGCCCTTCGTGTGCTCGGCGATGAAGGTGCAGTCGAGCACGCGCTCCTGGCCGTGGGCGATGGCCTCGTCATCGAGCTCGACGACGCGCTTGGCCATGGCCTTGATCAGCGCGAAGTCGCCGCCCAGAGTGGGGCAGATGAACAGCGAGCAAATGTTCGTGCTGCCGCCCGTGAGCATTTCCAGCGGATGCTGGGGGCTCGTGAAGCGCTCCAGGCCCCGTTCGTGCAATGGGTTGATGGACACGATGGTGGCGCCACGGCGCGACGCTTCGCGCAATTCTCCCAGCATGCGCGGGTGGTTGGTGGCGGGATTCTGGCCGAACAGCAGCAGGGTGTCCGCATGTTCGAAGTCGTCCAGCAGCACCGTTCCCTTGCCGATGCCGACCGTTTCCGGCAAGCCGCGGCTGGTCGCTTCGTGGCACAGGTTGGAGCAATCGGGGAAATTGTTGGTGCCGTAGGCGCGCACGAACAGCTGATACAGGAAAGCGGCTTCGTTGCTGGCGCGGCCAGACGTATAGAAGGCGGCCTGGTTCGGGTCGTCCAGCGCGTGCAAGTGGTGCGCTACAAGGGCGAAGGCGTCGTCCCAGGAAATGGCCTGGTATTTGTCGCTGGCAGAGTCGTACACCATGGGGTCCGTCAAACGGCCATGTTGCTCCAGATCATAGTCCGACTGCTCCATCAATTCGGTGACCGTGTGTTCCTGGAAAAACTCTGGGCGCACGCGCTTGCTCGTCGATTCGGCGGCCACGGCCTTGACGCCGTTTTCGCAGAATTCAAACGTCGACGCGTGTTCGCGGTCGGGCCAGGCGCAGCCGGGACAGTCGAAACCGTCGGGCTGGTTTTGCTCGAACAGCGAGCGGTAATTGCCCGCGCTGACTTTTTCCTTGAACAGGTTGATGGCCACATACTTGAGGGCACCCCAACCGGCCGCGGCATGGGTGTAGGGCGCGATGCGCGCGTCGGACTTTGGCTTGCTCATGATGACTCTCCTGGTGATATGCGATGGGACAATCACATGGTAGGGGCGGCGAACCGCCCGGTAGGCGCACAGTTCCGGACAAAAAAACAGAGTACAGATGGCAAGACGACGATGCCGGTCGCGCCGGCGCCGGCCGTGATTTATGATGTGCACAAGGAGAAAAACATGCACAAGGAAGACAAGGAGGACGGAGTCGACGCGGCGCTGATAGCCCTGCTGGCGCTGCTGTGGGAAGCACGACAGGAGGCGCCGGAGAAACCGTGGTCGCTGGCCAAGCTGGCCAAGCGGGCAGGAGTACAGATGAGCACTTTGCTGCGCCAGCTCAATGCGCTGTCCAGTGCGGGACTGGCCAACGTAACGACGGCGGAGAACGGCGGTGGCAGCGCTTCGCTGAGTACGGCGGGCGCCGAGCTGTGCGCCAGCGTGTTCGCGCCACCAGGAGAGTAAAGCCGAATCTGTACTCTATCGCATGGCGCCGGACTGTACCTCATTGAGTGCCTGCTTTCGTCCTATGCTACTTCCAGACGAACGCAATCAAGGGGGAAGCACAATGAACACCATCAGGTATCCGCAGCCAGACCATATTGAACCCTGCGTGGACATGCTGGGCCGTCCCCTGACGGACTTGCGCATTTCCGTCATCGATCAGTGCAATTTCCGCTGCACCTATTGCATGCCGGCCGAGCTGTACCCCAGCGATTACCCGTTTCTTCCCTCCAGCGAGCGCCTGTCCTTCGCGCAGATCGAAACGCTGGCGCGCGCCTTCGTGCGTCTGGGCGTGGATAAAATCCGCATCACGGGCGGCGAGCCGCTGCTGCGCAAGAATCTGGAGCAGCTGATCGAGACGCTGGCGAAGCTCACCACGCCGGACGGGCGCGCCGTGAGCATCGCGCTGACGACGAATGGCAGCTTGCTGGCGGCCAAGGCGCGCTCGCTGAAGGATGCTGGCCTGGACCGCGTCACCGTCAGCCTCGACAGTCTCGATAACGGCATTTTTCAGCGCATGAATGGCGTCGATTTTCCCGTCGAGAAAGTGCTGCACGGCATTGAGGTGGCGCAAGCTGTGGGCTTGAACCCCGTAAAGGTCAACATGGTCGTGCAGAAAGGCGTCAACGACAGTCAGATCGTGCCGCTGGCGCGCCATTTCCGCCACACGGGCGTGATCCTGCGCCTGATCGAATTCATGGACGTGGGCGGCATCGGCGCCTGGTCGCGCACGCACGTCGTCACGTCTGACGCGGCGCGCGCGCTGATCGCCGCCGAATTCCCCCTCGTGTCGCTGGGCGAAGGCAAGCCTGTCCTGCACGAGACGGCCAGCCGCTATCGTTATCTCGATGGCGGCGGCGAAGTGGGCTTCATTTCCAGCGTGTCGCAGCCGTTCTGCGGCGACTGCAGCCGCGTGCGCGTCTCGTCGGACGGCAAGCTGTTTACCTGTTTGTTCGCCCAGGACGGCCTCGACCTGCTGCCCCAGCTTGATACCGGGCAAGGGCTGGAAACCCTGCTGCGCCAGCACTGGCAGCGGCGTGGCGACCGCTACTCGGAAGTGCGCGGCGCACTGGCCCAGCTTGGCGGGCGCAAGCAGTATCCCACCGTGCGCATGTCGCTGGTGGGCGGATGAAGGATGGGCCTAGAGGAATTCGGTGATGAGTTTGCCGAGCAGGATAATGGCTTGCTCGACGCCCACGCTCCACGGATAGCTGTAGTTGAGGCGGATGCAATGCTTGTAGGCCTGGCTGACGGAAAACATGCGCCCCGGACCCACCGTGATCTTGCATTCCAGCGCGCGCCGGTACAGCTGCATGGAATCTATGTCGCCGGGCAGCTCCACCCACAGCACGTAGCCGCCCTGCGGGTGCGAGATTTTCGTGCCAGCAGGAAAGAAGCGCTGCACGGCGGCAGCCATGATGCGCGCCTGCTGGGCATAGGCCTTGCGGGTGCGGCGCAGATGCTGTTCGTAGCCATCGTTTTGCAGGTATTCGGCAATCGCCAGCTGCGGAAACGAGGACGTGGCCAGGGTGTTGAGGAATTTGAGTTCCTCCACCTTGCCCCGGTAGCGTCCGGCCAGGGCCCACCCCACGCGCTGCGCGGAACTGAGGCTTTTGGAAAACGAGGAACAGTGCAGCACCAGGCCCTTGCGGTCGTAGGACTTGAGCGAGGACGGGTGGGCGTCGCCGTAGTACAGCTCGTTGTAGACGCCGTTTTCGATGGCGGGCACGTCGTGCTGCTCCAGCAGCTGGACCAGGGCACGCTTGCGCTGGTCGGACATTTGAAAGCCCAGCGGATTCTGGAAGTTCGGCATCACCATGACGGCGGCGATCGGTTGCTGGGCCATGATGTCGGCCAGCGCCTCGATGCTGATGCCTTCATACGGATCGGTGGACACTTCCACCACTTTCATGCCCAGCCGTTCGACGGCCATCAGCATGGCATAGAAGGTGGGCGACTCGACGGCGATGGTGTCGCCCGGCTTGGCCACGGCTTGCAGGCACAGGTTGATGGCTTCCGTGGCGCCTACGGTGACGATGATTTCGTCGGGATCGACGGCCAGGCCGTTTTCCATGTAGCGGCGGGCAATTTCGCGGATCAGCTGCGGGTTGCCCGGCGGCAGGTCGTCCGTCACGCTCCACGCGCGGTTGCGGCGCGCCACGGTGCCCGCATACTGGTTGATGCGTTCCCACGGAAACAGCGACGGATCGGGGTAGGGCGAGCCCAGCGGTATGGCGTCATGCAAGCCGATCGAGCGCAGGGTCGACAGCACCAGGCGGCTGACGTGCACTTCCGCCGGCACGGGGCTGGGATGCGAAGCCTGCATGCACAAGGACGGTGTGGCCGCATCGCTGGCCCGCTGGCGCACGAAGTAGCCGGACTGGGGCCGGCTTTCGATCACGCCCATGCCTTCCAGCTTGACGTAGGCGCGCAGCACCGTGGTGATGCTCAACTTGTGCTGCTGGCTGGTCTGGCGCACGGACGGAATGCGTTCGCCGGGCAGGAGCACGCCCTTGTCCACCAGTTGCTCGATGTCGCTGACGAGCTTTTCATACAATTTCATGCAATGGTATCCATTCTTATTCTTGCTCTACGTCATTGCATTATCGTCCAATTCATGACTACCTATAGTTACAGTTATCGCATGTTGCCTAAAGTATGTTGCCTAAATGAAACTGCCATCCGGCACTTCTGGTTTAAGATCCACATAGAAAACAAAAAGAGGAACATTGGTTATGGCAATTCCACAAAGCATGCTGTCGGTCGTCGCGCGCGACGAAGTGCATTTGCAGTTCAATGTGAAGGCCGGCGTCGACCTGCGGCAGCTGTTCAAGTTACTTGGAAAGCTGTGGGAGTCCGAAGTCACGGGTATCCTCGATCCCACCCTGAACCGCCACCATCAGTTGACGGGCGGCACGGCCAATGTGGTGCTGGGATTTAAGCCCGAGCTGTGGCGCGCCGCCTGCCCCGGCTGCGTGCCGGACAACATGGCCTCGTTCGCGCAAGACCTGGTAGGCGTCAATGGCAAGACGGCGCCGGCCACGCAGCATGATTTCTGGGTCTGGATCACGCAGTCGAACGCGGCCACCCTGTACGACAGCATGCGCACGACGCTCACGCTTTTGAGTCCCTTCGCCGAGCTGGCCAGCGAGCAGGTGTGTTTTCCGTATCACAATAACGTGACCTTCGACGGTTTTGCCGACGGCGTCGCCAATCCGAATCCGTTTCGCGCCAACGGCGTGGCCATCATTCCGGATGGCGAAGCGGGCGCGGGCGGTTCGACCGTGCTGCTGCAAAAATGGCGCATGGATGTGGAGCGCCTGCGCGCCTTGCCTGTGCATGCGGCGGAGCAGGTGTGGGGCCGCACCAAGGCCGGCAGCCATGAATTGTCGCCGCTGCCTGTCGATTCCCACGTGGGCCGCAACCAGTTCATCCGCGATGGCGAGGAAGTCGATATCGTGCGCCGCAATGCCAATTACGCCAATGCCGGCGAAGCGGGCGTCATGTTTGTCGGTTTTTGCAAGGACATCACAGTGACCATGGGCATGCTGCGGCAAATGTACGGCGTAGGCTATGATGGCGTCACCAAGACGGACCGGCTGCTGGATTTTTCCACGGCGCTGTCGTCGGCGATCTATTTTGTGCCCAGCATCGATGCCTTGCTGGCCGTGGGTATTTCGCCGGCGGATCCCGGCTAAGGACCGCTCCAGCGGTCCCTATTTTCACTTTAAAGGAGTTTTCCATGCGTATTCGTCCCGCCACACTACTGTCCGCCCTGATCTTCGGCAGCGTCGTCTTCAGCGCTTCCGCTTCCGCCGTCGGCCTGGGTTTCCTGGCCGATACGCCGATGGCCTACCTGAACAAGAACGACAAGCCCGTCTTCGTGAAAGCCGTCACCGACGTGCTCAATGACAAGAAGGATGGCGAAACCGTGCAATGGAGCAATGAAGGCTTGCGCAATTCCGTGCGCATCGCCGCCGAGATCACGGCCAGCGATACGCAAAAGACGGAGGCGCAAACGTGCCGCAAGGTGCAGGTGGGCTTGAGCGCCAAGGGCCAGGAACAGACCCTCAAGCTGACGGTCTGCAAGGCCGGCACGGCCGCCTGGAAAGTGGCGAAGAGCTGATCGTCCGTGCATTTCCCTTGCCGGTTCTGCACCGGCAAGGTACGACTTTCTCATACGTAAGTGTTGCAGCGGTTAGAATCACGTTTTACCCTCACTTTTCTCACCTGCATGCAGCAAAGTCGCCTCCTGTTCTTCCGCCTGGCCGGCCAGTTTCGCCGCTATGGCGCCATCGTTGCCGCTACCTTGCTGGCCGTGGGCGTGGCGTCCGCCACCGATGTGTTGTTAATCCGCCAGTTGCAAAACGTCGTCGACGCCATGCGCGCGACGGCCAGCACGCAGGTCGCGCCCGCGTCCGGCGTGATGGGCATGTTGCAGGGCTGGGTCGACCGTTTCTTGCCGGCACAGGCGGGGCAGGTGGACTTGTGGGTGATTCCCGCCACCATCCTGGGCCTGGCCGTGCTGCGCATGGTGTCGAGCTTTGCCGGCGATTATGGTTCCGTCTGGTTATCGAGCCGGGTGCAGGCCGATTTGCGGGAAAAGATGTTCGCCACCATCATGCGCCTGCCCAGCCGCTTTTTCGATACCACCACCACCAGCCTGACGCAGTCGCGCGTGGCCTTCGACGCCAGCCAGGTGTCGCAGGCGGGCTTGAACGTGCTCAACGTGATGGTGCGCGATTCCGTCGCCACCGTCGGCTACCTGATTTTATTGTTCAGCATTGACGTCAAGCTGGCCCTGTTCTGCATGGCCTCGATGCCCATCGTGGCCATCGTTGTGACCCTGGCGGGACGCCGCATGCGCCACCTGAGCAAGAGTTCGCAGCAAGCCGTGGGCGAGCTGACGTCCGTGCTCGACGAAAGCATCGGCGGCCAGCGCGTCGTGAAAATCTTCGGTGGCCAGGATTATGAACAGGCGCGCTTCGTCAACGTGGTCAAGCGCAACCGCCAGCTGGCCGTCAAGCACGCGGCCACCTCGGCCATGAATTCCGGCTTCATCATGATGCTCGTTGGCATTACCCTGTCGTCCGTCATCTATTTCGCCATGTTGCGCGCGCAAAGCGGCGCCATCACGCCGGGCGCCTTCGTCGCCTTCATGGGCGCGCTGATGGCGATGCAGTCGCCGATCAAGAATTTGACGAAGATCAATGAGCCGCTGCAGCGGGGCCTGGCTGCGGCCGAGTCCGTCTTCGGCCTGATCGACACGCCGCTGGAACCGGACCCGGGCACCATCGCGCCCGTCACGGTGCACGGCAATCTGTCCCTGCAGAACGTCAACTTCCGCTACAACAGCGACGATCCCGATGCACCCACGGCCTTGAGCGACATCACGCTCGACATCCGCGCCGGCGAAACGGTGGCCCTGGTGGGCGGCTCCGGCGGTGGCAAGACAACCTTGCTGGGCTTGCTGCCGCGCTTCTATGACGTCAGCGGCGGCCAGATCCTGCTCGACGGCGTGGACCTGCGCGATTACGCCTTGCTGGCTCTGCGGCGCCAGTTCGCCCTCGTCAGCCAGGATGTGATTTTGTTCAATGACACGATGGCGGCGAATATCGCGTATGGCGACCCGGCCCCGGACCAGGACAGGATCGAAGCGTCGGCGCGCGCCGCCTACGCGCACGACTTCATCATGCAGTTGCCGCAGGGCTACGAGACCCAGGCGGGGCAGAACGGTTCGCGCCTGTCGGGCGGGCAACGCCAGCGCCTGGCCATCGCCCGCGCCCTGTACAAGGATGCGCCGATCCTCTTGCTCGACGAAGCGACCAGCGCACTGGACACGGAGTCGGAGCGTTCCGTGCAGGCGGCGCTGGAAGTGCTGATGCGCAACCGCACCACCATCGTCATCGCCCACCGCCTGTCGACCATCGAAAGCGCCGACCGCATCGTCGTCATGCAGGGCGGGCGCCTGGTGGAAGCGGGCAGCCACACGGACTTGCTGCAGCAGGGCGGCGCGTATGCGCGCCTGCATGCGAGCCAGCTGTCTCCCGTCAAGGATGGCGTGGCCTAGCACCTTAGAACACGTGAATTTCCTGTAATACCAGCGTGGCGCCCTCCACGCGGAACGTGGCGGTCAGATCCGACCAAACGCCATTCAGGGGCAGCGAATGGCGCGCTTCGGCAAGCGCCGCGCCGCCGTCCTGGCCAGCCAGGCGCTCGACGCAGCGCTCATGTGGCGCGCCGCTAGCTTGGGCTGCCGGCGTGACGCGATACGCCGTGCCATCCGCATACGGCTCCGGCGAACCATACCCTTCGATCACGGCGCGCAGCAGCGCCGGCGTCCAGCCGTAGTACGCGTCGTGCGCCGTGCGCGCATGGGCGCACGCGTAATCGCCGCGCGCCAGGTCGGAGATCCAGGCATCGATGATGTCCAGTATCTGGGTGTCGCTGGGGGCGGCGGGCAAGTGCATGGATTTCTTTCGTGACGGGGGAAAACGTTGCTTTCCATTATGATGGCGCCCACACAATAACATTGCAATGGAACACAATGCAGACACCACAGACGATGCGCTGGCTGCTGGCCGCCGCGCTGGCCATGGGCGCAGCCCTGCCACTGGCGGCACAGGAACAGCCCGAAGGGCAAACGCCAACGCCAACCTTACAGGAGGAAGACCACACCATGTATCTGGATCAAAATTTCATGCCCAGCAACCAGCGCCGCGCCGTGTATGCGCTGCGCACGCCACCCGTGCGCGACGAGGCGCTGGGCGCCTGGCATGTGCGCCTCGAATTTCCCGACACGCCGGGCGTGCTGGCCTTTGAAACCTACACCACGGACCTGGACCTGAGCCAGGTCAGGTTCGTGAATTTTCGCAAGTCCTACTACGAAAATGGCCAACTGCAGCGTGAAACCTACTTCAATGCCCAGGGCGAGGAGCTGCTGGGCGGCTGCGTGTACTTTGAAAATGGCCAGGTCCAGCAGCGGGTGACGGCCTTGCCGAACGGGCGCGACAGCATCTCTGAAACGTACCACGAGAATGGCCAGCTGGCCTACAAGACGCTGTATCACGACGACGAGATGGCCGATGGCGAGCATGTGTCGTATGGCGCGAATGGGGCCGTCAGCAGCCGCTCGTATCAACGCAATGGCAAGATGGATGGCGTGCAGGAATCGTTTTATGACGATGGCAAGCTGTTCCAACGTGGACAGTATGTCGATGGCAAGCGCGAGGGCGAGTTTGTCACGTATGCGCAGGACGGCAGCGTGCTGGGCAAAACCGTCTGGGTGCACGACCAGCCCGACGGCTGGTCGTTTGAAAGCCATGGCAATGGCGTCATGTCGAACAAAACGCTGTACCGGAAAGGTGCCGTGCTCAGCTTGCAAACGTGGGGGCCGAGTGGCCGGCCCGTGTTTGCCTGGCAGAAAGACGCGCAGGGGCGCGACCATGGCGACACGACGGATTGGCATGCCAACGGCGTGCGCGCCAGCGTGACCCCATTCGTCAAAGGCCAGCGCCACGGCTTGCTGCAAACCTGGTACAGCGATGGCAGCCTGCGGCAGATCGTGCCGTACGAACACGGCAAGAAGCACGGCATCGAGCGCCAGTGGGACAAGGCAGGCAAGCTGGTGCTGGAACAGGCGTGGCGCGATGGACAGCCTGTAACGAGCAGTTAGTCGAGCGCATCCTTTGCAGGTATCATGCAGGGATTCCGGCCCGCCAGCAGGCGCGAAGCCGGCAGGATAACTGGAGGCAATGGTGGTGGAAGCGGAAGTATCGGCGATGGCCAGGGCGCAAGGCATGGCCTTGCAAAACATGCGCGTCGTCATGCGCGCGGCGCAGCGCCACTCGGCGCAGATCGAGAAACAATGCGGCGTGTCGGGCGCGCAATTGTGGGTGATGCAGGAATTGCTGGAGCGGCCGGGACTGCGCATGGGCGAGCTGGCCAGCAAGATGTCGATCCACCAGACGACGGCCAGCAACCTGGTCGAGGCGCTGGTCAAGAAAGCCTATGTGCGCAAGGCGCGCGACCAGCCCGACCAGCGCGTGGTCACCCTGACCCTGACGGCGCAAGGACAGGCCGTGATCGCCGGCGCGCCACAGCCGGCGCGCGGCTTGCTGCCCAGCGCGCTGAGCCAGCTCGATGCCGCCAGCCTGGCGCACCTGAACCAGGGCTTGAGCGCCTTGCTGGCCGTCGTCGCTCCCGATGACAGGCAGGCGGGCATGCAACCGTTTCCGTTTACGATGTAGTTTCCCGGCCCGCTTGCTGCTGCGGCAACCGTTGCAGCTGCAATTGCGCCAGCGCCCCGTACAACGGTTCGCTGAGCACGCGCGAGACGGTGCTGGCGACGACGGCGCAGGCCATCAGGCTCAGCACCATGCCGTGGCCATCGACCATTTCCATGACAATAATAAAAGCCGTCAGCGGCGCCTGCGTGGCGGCGGCCAGGAAGCCCACCATGCCCAGCGCGATCAGCGCCGGCGCGTGCGGATAGTGCAGCAGCACGGCGATATCGTGGCCGATGCCGGCGCCGATGGCCAGCGATGGCGCGAAGATGCCGGCCGGCACGCCCGACCAGACGGTCAGCCACGTGGCCACATATTTGAAGGCAACAAAGGCGGGCGCCACGTCGGACGAGCCTTCCAGCATGGCGCGCGTGGCCACGGTGCCGCTGCCGAATGTGGCGCCATGGCTGGCGATGCCGATGGCCGCCACCAGCACACCGCAGACGGTGGCAAACAGCACGGGCCGGCCCTTTCTCCACGCGGACAGTTTTCCCAGCGGATTGCCCCGGGCGGAGGCCAGCAGCAGCCGGGCAAACAGGCCGCCCGCCACGCCTGCGATCAAGGTGACGAGTAAACCCGGCAAGGCCAGCGCCAGGCCGATGGGGCCGGGATGGATGATGCCGAAGTGCGTGGCGTTGCCGTGGATCGACACGGCCATCATGCCGGCCAGCACGATGCCGGCCACGATCAGGCCGCTGTTGCGCTGCTCTGGCGAGCGGGAGAGTTCCTCGATGGCAAACATGACGCCCGCCAGCGGCGTGTTGAAGGCGGCCGCGATGCCGGCCGCGCCGCCGGCCACCAGCAGCGAATGGGCGCTCACCTGCGAGTGGCGCGGCAGCCAGCGGCGCGCGGCCAGCATCACGCCAGCCGCAATTTGCACGGACGGGCCTTCGCGCCCCAGAGACAAGCCGCCCAGCAAGCCCCCCGCCGTCAGGCCGATTTTCGCGGCACTGAGTTTCAACGAGACAAATAGCGAGCGCTGCTCGGGCGCCACGGCCGGATCCAGTGTCGCCATCACTTGCGGGATGCCGGAACCGGCCGCGCCCATCGCGTAGCGGCGCGTCAGCCAGACCAGCAGGGCGGCGCAGGCTGGCGTCCACAGCAGGGCAAACCACCAGGCCTTGCCGTTAAAAAAGAGAAACAGGTCCAGCGCTTCCTCCGCCAGCCACGTAAAACCGACGACGACGAGGCCCGCGATGGCGGCCATGCCGACGACGACGGCGCGCGACCACCACAGGCGCGGGTTGGCAAATTCATGCTTGAAGGCAGAGGGAATATCGTGCAAGTGCTTCATTGCGGCAAGTCCAGGAAGGGGCGCGCAGGGCGTCGGGGAGACTTGCCATTATATAGATGTATTTGTTCAAATGTATTTGCGGGATTTAATTTTGGTATTGCAGTTGCGGAACTGCTACACGAACAGCTCGCGCCGCGCGCTCTGGCTGATGGCGATGGTGGCCGGGTGGCTCAGGCGCCGTTCCGTGGTGATTGCATACACCTGTTCGACGAGGCTGTCGACCCGGCCCAGCGCCACCACGGCGTACTGTTCGCAGACCTGGGGCGCGATGACGGTGGGCGCAAAGAACAGGCCGGCGCCGGACTGGCCGAAGGCTTTCATCATGGCGCTGTCGTCGAACTCGCCTACGATGCGCGGGTGCAGATTGTTGTCGCCCAGCCACTGCAGCAAGCGTCCGTAAATGGCGAAGTCTTCGCCGGGCAGCAGCAGCGGCGCGCCGTCCAGGCATTGCGGAAAGCCCCCCGTCAGGGTGGCGGCCAGCGCTGGTGTGCCGAACAGGGTCATGCCGCTTTCGCCCAGTAAATGGTTAAAGCCGCGCACGCTCAAGTGGGCCGGCATGGGGCGGTCCGCCATGATCAGGTCGAGCCGGTGCACTGCCAGGTCCGCCAGCAGGCTGGCCAGCCGGCCTTCGCGGCAAATGATGCGCAGCGGCTCGGCCAGTCCCAGCGCGGGCGCGACGAGGCGGCAGGCGATCAGTTTCGACACGGAATCGGCGCAGCCCACGCGGAAGGTCGTCGTCGTGGTGCGCGATTGGTCGCGCACGATTTCCAGCAATTCATCGCCCGTGCTGAAGATGCTTTCGGCATGGCTGAGGATGCGCCGCCCCGTGTCCGTCAATTCCAGCTGGCGCCCGCTGCGGCGGAACAGTTCCACGCCCAGGGTGTCGGCAAACTCGCTGAGCTGTCCGGAAATCGATTGCGGCGTCAGGTGCAGCTGCTCGGCCGCGCGCGCGATGCTGCCTGTCTTGGCCACCATCCAGAAATAGCGCAAGTGCTTGAAGTTGAGTGTCGACATGATATTTCCAGGCAATAAATGCATCGAGTTTTTCGATGTATTCTTAAATTATATTCGATTTGTTCGATGTTTATATTCAGACTATGATGGCTGCTCAATTCATGCAAGGAGAGTGCCATGGACTTCAGGATACAAACAGACAGTTGCGGAGGCCGCCGATGAACGGCCTGGAAAGTATTGCTACGGCACCCATGTGGGCCGGCTTCATCGCCTTTGTCCTGGTGATGCTGGCGCTGGACTTGTTCGTCTTCGGCGGCAACAAGGCGCACAAGGTCAGCGTCAAGGAAGCGGCGACGTGGTCGCTCGTGTGGGTCAGCCTGGCCCTGCTGTTCAACGGCGGCCTGTGGTGGTATCTGAACGGCACGGCCGGTCCCGAGATCGCCAACCAGAAAGCGCTGGAGTTTTTCTCCGGCTACCTGATCGAGAAAGCCCTGTCGGTCGATAACGTGTTCGTCTTCCTGCTGATCTTCAGCGCCTTTCAGGTGCCGATCCAGTACCAGCGCCGCGTGTTGATTTATGGCGTGCTGGGCGCGATTGTCATGCGCGCCGTGATGATCATGGCCGGTGCGTGGGTGGTGAGCGAGTTCAGTTGGGTGCTGTACCTGTTCGGCGCCTTCCTGTTGATTACCGGCATGCGCATGCTGGTGGCGGCCGATGCGGAGCCGGACGTGGCGAACAACCCGGTGCTGCGTTTTGCCCGCCGCCACTTGCGGGTGGCCGATGGCGACCACGGCGAACGTTTCTTCGTGGCAAAGGGCGGTTTGCGTTATGTCACGCCGCTGTTCCTGGTGCTGATCCTGATCGAGGTGACGGACCTGGTCTTCGCGGTGGATTCGATCCCGGCGATTTTCGCCATCACGACGGATCCGTTCATCGTCTTCACGTCGAACCTGTTCGCCATCATGGGATTGCGCGCCCTGTACTTCCTGCTGGTGGATGTGGCTGACCGCTTCCACATGCTCAAGTACGGCCTGGCCATGGTGCTGGTGTTCATCGGCGCCAAGATGCTGATCATGCCGTGGTACCACGTGCCGGTGGAAGCATCGTTGCTGGTAGTGGCAGTGCTGATCGTGTCGAGCTGCGTGGCGAGCGTGTTCATCACCCGCAGCGACAAGAAGTAAATGTGGTACGGCGCGCCCCGCGTGGCGGTGGCGCGCCTTTTAATTGACTAATAGAAAGAGTAGAAAATCATGCGTACGTATGAAGTAAATAGTCCCCAGGCAGCGGGACGTATTTTGGCCCTGATGATGGTGGTCGATGGCAACCTGGCCAGCGCCGAGCTGCAAGCGATGCACCGCAGCAAGATCCTCGAGCATATCGACCTGGAACCGGCCGCCTTCCAGCAACTGCTGCAAGACCTGTGTGACGACATGCTGACCTCGACCGTGCATGGCGCCGTGCAGCTGGCCAATGGCGTGATCGACAGCCTGCTCGACGAAATCACCGATCCCGACTTGCGCCGCAAGCTGCTGCAAGCCATGTGGAAGATCGCCGACGCGGACGACTGGCTGGCCGATGGCGAAGCCGTGTTGCTGGCCCGCGCCAGCGCGGCGTGGTCGGCGGAAACGAACTTCCGCGCGCACGCTGCCTGAGGCACATCAAGCCGTCTTGTGCCCCATGGCAATGACGGCGGCGCCGGCCAGGGCCAGGCCCACGCCGGCGATGTCGGTCCAGGCGGGCGTGATGCCGTCCACCAGCCACAGCCATCCCAGCGCCGTGGCGATATAGATGGCGCCATACGTGGCATACACGCGGCCGCTGGCGGCTGGATGCAAGGTCAGCAGCCACACGAAGATCAAGAGGCTGATGGCGGCCGGCAACAGCAGCCAGGCGCTGCCCTTGTTGCTCAGCCACAGCATGGGCAGGTAGCAGCCCAGCAGTTCGGCCACGGCCGTGACAGTAAACAGCCCGAAGGTGCGGGCCAGTCCTGTCCACTCAATGGCGTCGTTCATTGCATTCCTTTTTTTTCAGTCGAGCCGCCATTGTAGACGGGAGAGCCTTCATTGAGCTGCAGGGCAACATACAGCAGCAAACGGTCATCCGTGTCATCCAGGTCCAGCCCTGTCAGTTCGGCGATCTTTTGCAGCCGGTAATCGAGGGTGTTGCGGTGGATGTGCAGGGCCCTGGCCGTGGCCATCGGATGGCTGTGGTGGCGGAACCAGGCGGCCAAGGTGCGCATCAGGGTGCCCGACTTGCGGTCGTGCGCCTGCAGGCGCGCCAGGGTCTGGCGCAGCTGCTCTGCCTGCCAACCGGCTTTCAGGCCGGACAGCAGCACGGGCAGGCTCAGTTCCAGATAGGAAAAAGTAGCTTGCCCGGCATCGCGGGCGCGCCCCACGCGCGCCGTCTGCTTCGCCGATTCATACGAGGCCGTCGCGCCATCGAGGCCCGGCAAGGCCACGCCCATGGACAGGGTGGCGGGCGGCGTGAGCGCCTGCTGCGCCACCTGGTGCAGTTCGAGCAGGCGCTGCCTGGCCTGTGCCGCGCGCGCCTGCTGCGGGCCGCTGGCGGGAAAGGCGTCGAGCAGCACCAGTTCGCCCGGCGAGACGACGGCCATCAGCAGTGACGGCCAGCGGGCCGACAGGTCGGACTGCACTTGCTGCAGCTGCGTCAGCACCTGGTCCAGCCGCTCGCCCGGGCCGTCTCCCGCAGCGGGAATTTCCAGCACGAACATGGCGCGCGGCACGCGCAGATCGACCGCCAGGCGCGCCGCCCACGCCTGCATGCTGGCGTCCGAAATGCCCGTGCGGTAGACGAGCTGGAACACGAATTCCTCGCGGTAGCGTTTTTCGTGCTGCAGCTCGCTGACCAGCCGCGCCTGCTCCAGCATCATTTCCGCCATGGCGCGCACCAGTTCGCCGAACTGGCGCACGGCGTCCGGTTCGCCCGTCAGGCCCAGCACGCCGCAAATCTCGCCGCGCACCGTCAGGGGCAGGTTGATGCCGGCCCGCGTGCCGGGCAGCCTGGCCATGTCGGCCGCGCCGATTTCCACGCTGGCGCGCCGGGCCAGCGCCAGTTGCGCGCCCGGATGCAGGTCCCCCACGCGCTGCGGGTCGCCGCTGGCCAGGATCACGCCGCGCGCATCGATGACGTTCACGCTGAAGGGAATGATGTGCATGGTGCGCCGCACGATGTCTTGCGCCAGGGGAAAGTCGATGCTCGGCATGGGTGTCCGCCTTATGATCTTGTGCATTTGCATGGAATCATCGGACTGAATGCCCAATTTCTTAGGGCATCCGCACGATGACTGTTTCTGCCGTCGATTGTACGATGGGCTGGTCACATCCCATAAAAAAATAGTCAGGAGACACCCATGACCACCCAACCAGGCGCCAGCCTGTCCGCCGGCGCGTCCGCGCAGGACCGCGTGCGCGAAGGCGCCTACCGCAAGGTCACCTTGCATCTGATTCCCTTCATCTTCATCTGCTACCTGTTCAACTACCTGGACCGGGTGAATGTCGGCTTTGCCAAGCTGCAAATGCTCGATGCGCTGCAATGGAGCGAAAGCGTGTACGGCCTGGGCGCGGGCATTTTCTTCATCGGCTACGTGGCCAGCGGCGTGCCCAGCAATCTGCTGCTGCACCGCCTGGGCGCGCGCAAGGTCATCGGCACCCTGATGATTGCCTGGGGCATCGCCTCTGCCTGCCTGATGTTCGTCACCACGCCGGCCGCGTTTTACTCGCTGCGCTTCATCACGGGCGTTTTCGAGGCGGGTTTCTTCCCCGGCATCGTGCTGTATTTTACGAACTGGTATCCCGCTTCGCGCCGGGGCCGCATCATGGGCCTGTTCATGTCGGCCATTCCCATTTCCGGCTTGCTGGGCAGCCCCTTGTCGGGCTGGATGATGCAATCGTTCGCGGGCCATGGCGGCCTGGCTGGCTGGCAATGGATGTTCCTGCTGCAAGGCATACCCACCGTGCTGCTGGGCTTTCTCGTGTATGTGCTGCTCAATGACGGCATCGCCCAGGCGAAGTGGCTGACTACGGAAGAAAAGCAGCTGCTGCGCGCCGACCTCGACGAGGACGAACGCCAGCGCCGCAACAGCGCGAATACGGCCGACACCTTTGCCAGCGTGTTGCGCAACAAGCACGTATGGATGCTGGGCCTCGTGTATTTCTGTATCCAGATGGGGGTGTATGCGATCAACTTCTGGCTGCCCACCATCGTCAAGTCGCTGGGTTTCGCCAGCCCCGTGGCCGTGGGCTGGATCAGCGCCATTCCCTACCTGTGTGCCAGCATCTTCATGATCTGGGTGGGCCGTTCGGCCGACAAGCACAAGGAACGCCGCTGGCATTTGAGCGGCCCCCTGCTGATGGCGCTGTGCGGCTTGCTGCTGGCCACCCAGGCGCACGGCAACGTGGTCATCGCCCTGATCGGCCTGTCGCTGGCGACCATGGGTGCGCTGTCCGGCCTGCCCATGTTCTGGCCTTTGCCGACGGCGTTTCTCGGCAGCGCGGCGGCGGCCGGCGGCTTGGCGCTGATCAACTCGCTGGGCCAGGTGGCGGGCTTCGTCAGCCCCTTCCTCGTCGGCTGGATCAAGGATGCGACGGGCGGCACCGACGTGGCCCTGTATATTCTTTCCGCAGTCATGCTGCTGGGCGCCATACTGGTGCTGCGCGTTCCCGCGCGCATCGTGAACCGTTGAACGAAGCTGCCATCGAACTGGAGGAATTGACAATGACGACCACCGCGGCGCCGCGCGCCTTGCTGCAAGCCATGTTCCAGGCCGCCATCGCAGCGGCCCAGCCATCGCACTGCATCCCGCCCCATTTGCCGCCTGCGCCCAAGGGCCGGCTGATCGTCATCGGCGCCGGCAAGGCGTCGGCCGCCATGGCGCAAGCCGTGGAACAGCACTGGCCGGGGCCGCTGTCCGGTCTCGTCGTCACGCGCTACGGCTATGCCGTGCCGTGTGTGCGCATCGAGATCGTGGAAGCGTCGCACCCTGTGCCGGATCAGGCCGGCATGGACGCGGCGCGCCGCATGCTCGATCTGGTCGCCAACTTGCAGGCGGACGATACGGTGCTGTGCTTGATTTCGGGCGGCGGCTCGTCCCTGCTGGCCTTGCCCCTTGAGGGCATCAGCCTGGAAGACAAGCAAGCCTTGAACCGCGCATTGCTGGCGTCGGGCGCCAGCATCGGCGAAATGAATTGCGTGCGCCGCCATTTGTCCGCCATCAAGGGCGGGCGTCTGGCGGCCGCCTGCCATCCGGCGCAAGTCATCACTTTGGCCATTTCCGACGTGCCTGGCGACAAGCTGGGCGACATCGCTTCCGGCCCCACGGTGGGCGACGCCACGACGTGCGAGGATGCGCTGGCCATCGTGCGCCGCTATGGGATCACATTGCCGGACAGCATAAGAAAAACGCTGGAAAGCGGGCGCGGCGAATCCGTGAAACCCGATGACCCACGCCTGGCGCGCTCGCAGACGACCCTGATCGCCACGCCGCAGATGGCGCTGGAAGCGGCGGCAGAGGTGGCGCGCGCGGCCGGCGTCACGCCGTATATATTGGGCGACAGCCTGGAAGGCGAGGCGCGCGACGTGGGCAAGGTGATGGCTGGCATCGCGCTGCAAACGGCCTTGCGGGGCCAGCCGTTTCCCGCCCCGTGCGTGCTGCTGTCGGGCGGCGAAACGACGGTCACCGTGCGCGGCAATGGCCGCGGCGGGCGCAATGTGGAATTCCTGCTGGCGCTGGGCATCGCGCTCGATGGACACGAGGGCATCCACGCGCTGGCCGGCGACACGGATGGCGTCGACGGCCAGGAAGACATCGCCGGCGCGGTTCTGGCGCCCGACACCCTGCAACGGGCCTGGGCGCTGGGCATCAAGCCCCGCGACAGCCTCGACAACAACGATGGCCACGGCTTCTTCCAGGCGCTGGACGATAGCGTGATCACGGGCCCGACCTTGACGAATGTCAATGATTTCCGGGCCATCCTGATCAGCTGAGTTTAGAAGCCCTCGAGTACGATTTTTCCCTTCGCCGTATTGCTTTCCAGCAGGGCATGCGCGCGTTTCAAATTCGCGGCATTGATCGTGCCGAAGCGCTCGGCCAGGGTGGTCTTGATGACACCCGCATCCACCAGCTGCGCCAGTTCATCGAGCAATTCATGCTGCTTGACCATGTCGGCCGTCTGGAACAGCGAACGGGTAAACATCAGTTCCCAGTGCAGCGACACGCTCTTGCCCTTGAACTTGCGCACATCGATGTGCTCGGGGTCGTCGATCAGGGCGAACTTGCCTTGCGGCGCGATGAGTTCCACGATTTGCTCGAAATGCTTGTCGGTCTGGTTCAGGCTGATCACATAATCGACGAGCGGCAAACCCAGGCGCGTGATTTCCCCCGCCAGCGGCAGGCTGTGGTCGATCACGTGGTGGGCGCCCAGTTCCTTCACCCAGTCGGCAGTTTCCGCGCGCGACGCCGTGCCGATGATGGTGACACCTGTCAATTGCCGGGCCAGTTGCACCAGCACGGAACCGACGCCGCCGGCCGCGCCGATCACCAGCAGGGACTTGCCCGTCAGGCTCTTGTCGCGGCTGAGCTGTAGGCGGTCGAACAGCAATTCCCAGGCCGTAATGGCCGTCAGCGGCAGGGCGGCAGCCGGAGCAAAGTCCAGGCTGGCTGGCATGTGGCCGACGATGCGCTCGTCGACCAGCTGGAATTCGCTGTTGCTGCCGGGGCGGTTGATGGCGCCCGCGTACCAGACTTTATCTCCCACCTGGAACAGGGTCACGTCGGGGCCGACGGCGGTGACGACGCCGGCCGCATCCCAGCCCAGCACTTCCGGCTGGCCGTCTTTCGGCGCGCGGTTCTTGCGCACCTTGGTATCGACGGGATTGACGGAAATGGCGTGCACGGCGACGAGCAGGTCGCGTCCCGTGGCGGCGGGCACGGGCAGCTCGATGTCGAGCAGGGCGTTGGCATCCGTGATGGGCAGGCTGTGGTGGTAGGCGATGGCTTTCATGTTCTTCCTCGTTGAGTGGATACCGTATGATGGTGGCAATGCCGGCCTGGAAACAGGGGGCGCGTACCGAAACACTTTCAAAGGAATGCTGAAAATTGCTGCGACTCGATGACTTGCAGGTATTTGTGCGCACGGCCGACCGCGGCAGTTTGTCGGCGGCCGCGCGCGAACTCGGCATTTCGCCCGCGCTGGCCAGCGCCGCCGTCAAGCGCCTGGAAGCGGAACTGGGCATGCGCCTGCTGGCTCGCACGACGCGCTCGCTGAGCCTGACGCCGGAAGGCACGCAATACCTGGAGCACGCGCGCGAAGCCTTGCGCCTGCTGCGCGCAGGCCACGATGCGCTGCTGGCGAGCAAGGACAGTTTCGGCGGAACCTTGAAAATTGCCATGCCATCGGACCTGGGCCGCAACCTGATGCTGGGCTGGCTGGACGAGTTCCAGCTGCGCCATCCGAAACTGCAGTACCAGCTCAGCGTCAGCGACCGGGTGGCCGACATGGTGCGCCAGCAAGTCGACGTGGCCATCCGCTATGGCCAGCAAGACGATTCGAGCCTGATCGCCATGCCGATCGCGCCCGCCAACGACCGGGTGCTGGTAGCGTCTCCCGCCTACCTGCGCGAATACGGCCCCCTGCTGGCGCTGGAAGACTTGTCGCAGCGCAATTGCCTGCGTTTCGCGCTGGAAGACGGCTTGCATGACCGCTGGACCTTTTACCGCCTGCCCCAGCGCGAGCAAGTGACGGTGTCCGTGAGCGGCAACCGCAGCGCAGACGACGCCGACCTGGTGCGCCGCTGGGCCGTGGCGGGCCTGGGCATCGCTTACAAATCGCGGCTCGACGTGACTGGCGACCTGGTCGCCGGCCGTTTGCAAGCGCTGTTGCCCGAGGTGGCGGGCGAAGCGACGCCCTTGCACCTGGTCTGCACGCACCGGGCGCAGGTGACGCCGCTGGTGCTGCAGTTGCGCGATTTCCTGCGCGACAAATGTGCGCAGCTATTGAAACAGCATGATTGAGCGGAGCTTATTCCTTCGCGAGGTGCCCGCCGCGCATCTGAATATCATCGATTCTTTAAAATCACTTCACTCATGTATTGATTCAAATCGCGAAAATCCTTTACCCGCCAGGCATATGGCGCGATCTTGACGCCATTCTCTTTCAAGGTCTTTGGAATCAAATCGCCATTCGGACGCAGTATGACCGACGATACGATTACGCCCGGATAATCCTTCAGGCGTTTTTTGAACGCGGCGCTTGTCAGGTCAGGCGTGGGAGGCGTGCTTTTATTCGCCAATGGCCCGGTGCCCTTGATCTCCGCGCCATGGCACACGGCGCAGCGCTGGACATACAGCGTTTTCCCATTCAGATTCTCCGCCAGGGCTGACGGCGTTTGAATCAGCGATAACGTTCCTAATGCAGCGATAAATAATATTTTCATTTCTTTTAATGTGGACGTATTGTATGGATAATGTCTGGTTCGAGAGAAAATACGGCGCTGCCATTGCAATACGCAATTCTCCCGATAACATTTTATCCGAGATTATTCATCATAATGCGCCCGTACCCGCGAGCGCAGGGCTGGTGAACAATCCTGCTTGATTACAACTCGTTGCAAATGGCAATCATGCGCAGGTCAACCTGGGCGTACCCTCAAGCATTCTGCATGAAACCGCTCGAAGGACTGCCATGACCCCACACCGATTCTTGCCGCCGACCTTGATTTCCCTGCTCTTGCTGGCCGGCTGCGCCGCGACCGGACCTGCCGTCCAGTCCGATCATCGCGCGCAGACTAGTTCCACACAGGACATCGCCATGCTGGAACGGGTCAGCTGGGGCGTGAACGGGGGCAGCGTGCGCCAGGTGCAGGACAAAGGCTGGAACGCCTGGCTGCAGGCGCAGTTGCACCCAGGCAAAGCCAGCTTGCCGCCCGCCGTGCAGGCGCAAATCGACGCCATGACCATCAGCCAGGTGCCGCTCGATCAATTGGTGGTTTCTATGGAGCAAAAGCGCAAGGATGCGGCCGGCGTGATGGACGACATGGCAAAGCAGCAGGCGCAAAAGGATTACCAGCAGGAACTGAATCGCCTGGCACGCGAGGCGGCCACGCGCTCGCTGTTGCTGGACGTGTATTCGCCTAACCAGTTGCAGCAGCAACTGAGCTGGTTTTGGCTCAACCATTTCAGCGTGCATCAGGGCAAGCACAACTTGCGCGCCATGGTGGGCGATTACGAGGCGAACGCTATCGCACCACATGCACTGGGGAAATTCCGTGACTTATTGGGCGCGACCGTCCATCATCCGGCCATGCTGCGCTACCTGGACAATGAAGCCAACGCCGCCAAGCGCATCAATGAAAACTATGCGCGCGAGCTGATGGAGCTGCATACCCTGGGGGTGAACGGCGGCTACAGCCAGGCTGACGTGCAGGAGCTGGCGCGCATCCTGACCGGGGTGGGCGTGAATCTGGGAGCGGACACTCCGAAGGTGAAACCGGCGCTGCAGTCGCAATATGTGCGCAAGGGCTTGTTCGAGTTCAACCCGAACCGCCACGATTACGGCGATAAACAATTCCTCGGGCAAACGGTGAAGGGCCGGGGGCTGGCCGAGCTTGATGAAGCGCTGGATCGCCTGAGCCGCAGTCCCGCCACGGCGCACTTTATCAGCGGCAAGCTGGCCCAGTATTTCGTCGGCGACAATCCGCCCGAAGCGCTGGTGGCGCGCATGGCGGCCACCTTCCAGCACAGCGACGGCATGATTGCCGACGTGCTGCAGACGATGTTCGACAGCCCCGAGTTCCGGCAATCGCTGGGCAAGAAATTCAAGGACCCCATGCATTACGTGGTGTCGGCCGTGCGCCTCAGCTATGACGACAAGCCCATCCTGAACGCGGGCCCCATGCTGAGCTGGCTTTCGCGCATGGGGCAGCCCCTGTACGGCCGCCAGACCCCGGACGGTTATCCATTGACGGACGCCTCCTGGGCCAGCCCAGGGCAAATGACGACGCGCTTCGATATTGCCCGCACCATCGGTTCGGGCAGCGCCGGCCTGTTCAAGACGGATGGCCCGCAGCCGCAGGAAAAGGTCGCGTTCCCGCAACTGGCCAGCGCCCTGTATTACCAGTCGCTGCAGCCAGGCCTGAGTCTGGCGACGCGCCAGGCCCTGGAGCAGGCCGCTTCGCCGCAGGAGTGGAATACCTTTTTGCTGTCATCCCCTGAAATGATGCACCGCTAAGTTGAAACTGAAGGAATCGCCATGAATCGTCGTGACTTGCTGAAAGCCCTGGCCGCCGCGCCCTTGTTCACTCACGCGGGCAGTCTGCTGGCCGCACCCGCCACGGATGCCAGGCTGCTGTTCGTCTTCCTGCGTGGTGGCTATGACGCGAACAACCTGCTGGTGCCGGTCGGCAGCGATTTTTATTATGCCTCGCGGCCGAATATCGCCATCGCGAAACCGGGCGAGGACAACGGCGCGCTGGCCTTGAACGCGGACTGGGCCCTGCATCCGGCCTTGCGCGAAACCATCTATCCCATGTTCACGGGCGGCGAGGCGGCCTTCATCCCGTTCGCTGGCACGACGGATTTGACGCGCAGCCATTTCGAGACGCAGGACAGCATCGAACTGGGACAGGAGATCGGCGGGCGCCGCGACTTCCGCTCGGGTTTCCTGAACCGTCTGGCGCAAAGCCTCAATAGCAGCAATCACGCCATTTCTTTCACCGACCAGTTGCCCCTGATTTTCCAAGGCGGCGTGCAAGTGCCGAACATGGGACTGCGCTCCGTGGGCAAGGCGGGCATTGATGCGCGTCAAAGCCAGGTCATCGCCGCCATGTACAAGGGCACGCCCCTGCAGCAACCGGTCAGCGCGGGCTTTGCCGTGCGCGACGATGTGACCAAGGAATTGACGGGCGAGATGCAGGCGGCCAACCGCAACGCCATCAGTACCAAGGGCTTTGAACTGGAAGCGCAGCGCATCGCCCGCTTGATGAAGGACAAATACAAGCTCGGCTTCGTCGACGTGGGTGGCTGGGATACGCACGTGGGGCAGGGCGGCGCCAGCGGCTACCTGGCGGGGCGCTTCGAGGAGCTGGGGCGGGGCCTGGCCGCGTTTTCGCAGGAAATGGGCAGCGCCTGGCGCAATACGGTGGTGGTCGTGGTCAGCGAATTTGGCCGCACCTTTCGCGAAAACGGCAACCGCGGCACGGATCACGGCCACGGCAGCGTGTTCTGGGTGCTGGGCGGCGGAATCAAAGGCAAACAGGTGGCGGGCGAGCAGGTGGCGATTGCGCAGGCGAATTTGTTCCAGAACCGCGACATGCCCGTGCTGAATGAATACCGGGCCGTGCTGGGCGGCTTGCTGCGCCGCACCTTCGGCTTGACCCCGGCGCAGCTCGACCATGTGTTCGCCGGCGTGAAACCGGTGGAGCTGGGGCTGGTGTGATGCTGCGAACCTCCGTGTTACGCTACGCCTGCGCAACTGGCGCATAGCGAATACTGGCGGCCTGTGGCGCCGGGCACGAATGGAGTGGCATGAACGATACCCAGCGCGACATTGTCAGCGCAGGCTTTTCCCTGGCCTTGATCGCCGTGACGGCGTTCGTCATGCAGCGTTTCTTTTTGCCGCTCGTGTGGGCCGGCATCCTGTGCGTGGCCACCTGGCCCCTGTACCTGCGCGTGCGCGCGGCGCTGGGGCAGCGCACCATCATTGCGGCAGCCGTGCTGACCCTGGCGTTCGCCTGCATCTTCATCATACCCGTGCTGTTCGGCGTGGCGCAGGCGGCGCGCGAAGTGCCCGTGCTGGCCAATTTCGTCGTGCATGCGAACACCGACGGCTTGCCCGTGCCGCAATGGGTGGCGAACATTCCGCTGGCCGGCAGCGCCATCGGCGACTGGTGGCAAGCCACCCTGAGCCAGCCCCATGGCCTCGGCCACTTCTTTGCGGGCAGCGCCGTGGGCGGCTTTCATTCCGCGCGCGACATGCTCAAGGTGCTGGGCGCGGACGTGTTCCACCGCCTGGTCGACTTCGGACTGGCGTTTTTATGCCTGTTTTTCTTTTACAAGGATGGCGAAGCGCTGACGCGTCAGATCACGGCCGTCGGCAGCCATTTCCTGCGCCCCGAACGGTGGGGCCGCTATGCGCAAAAGATTCCTACCGCCATCCGTGCGACCGTCAACGGCCTGGTGCTGGTGGGCCTGGCCGAAGGCGTGCTGATCGGCATCGCCTACGCCATCGCCGGCTTGCCGTCACCGGCCCTGTGGGCGTTTGCCACTGGCATCCTGGCCATCATCCCGTTCGGTGCGCCGCTCGCTTACCTGTGCGCGGCTGCCTTGCTGATCTTCCAGGGCAATGTGGGCGCCGCCATCGGCGTAGCCGCTTGGGGCACCGTGGTGTTGTTTGTGGCCGACCACTTCGTGCGGCCCGGCATGATCGGCAACGCCACCCGCTTGCCCTTCCTGGCCGTGCTGTTCGGCATTCTGGGCGGCGTGGAAACCCTGGGCCTCGTGGGCCTGTTCATCGGCCCCGTCGTGATGGTGCTGTTCGTGACCTTGTGGTACGAAGCGAATGTGTCTGACCGCGTACCGCCTGCCAACGTAGCTGCCAACGCGCTTGCCGGCGCAACTGCTGAAACACCTGCCAGTCCGGCCGCACCGGAACGCACACAGTAGTGAGGGGGCGGCCAGCGTGCTGCTGGCCGGTACTGAGGCGTTCCCGGCGTGGCCGGACGGAGTACCTAGACCGCTACGCGGTTAAGGTGAACTTAATGCGCTTTAGATAAGATCAACAACCAACGGCGCATCAGCAGCACTTCAACATAGCCCGGCTCGATGCCCGTACCGCACTCGATCAAGGGATTGACGGTGTAGTAGCGCTTGCGGAAGTCGCGGCAGACGAGGATTTCGCGCTTGCCCATGCGGACGAGGAAAGAGCTTGGGGCGTATTCCAGGCCGAACCGTGAGCCAAAACCGCTATTCAATGTTGCCATGACAATTCCTTTGAGGGAGATGTGTTGAACGAGTCATCAGAATAGCATAACTACTGTATGAATACACAGCTACTGTATGAATAAACAGTATTTTTTTATTGGTGTGGTTTTTTTGATCATCCCGCTTGATTTGAGGAGTAAGTAGTTTGCAAGAGAAGAATGACATGGGCATGACCACGGGCTGGACCACGAAACTGCGCCGCTTTGTCGAGGCGCGCCTGTCGCCCGAAGGCGAGCTGGGCCTGCATATGACGGTGGGCGTGGCCTTGATGCTGGTGGCCATCGTGGTCTTTCACGAGATCGCCGAAGCCGTGATGGGCATGGAGCAGATCACGGTGATCGACTTGCAGGTGGCGCACTGGTTCAACCAGCATGCCGTGCCGTGGATCACCAGTTGCCTGCTGGTCGTCACGCACATGCATGGCGTGATCGGCGCCATCACCCTGGCCCTCTTGCTGGGCTGGTATCTGCACCGCAAGGGCGCCGATTACTGGCTGTTTACCCTGGTCATCACCATGCCGGGCGTCATGTTTTTGAACCTGCTGCTAAAGTACATTTTTGTCCGCGCGCGGCCCAGCTTTGACGAACCCATCCTGCAGACGGCCTTGAGCACGTACAGTTTTCCGAGCGGGCATACGGCCACCTCGACAGCCCTGTACGGCTTGCTGGCCGCCTACCTGATTTGCCAGACGGCGCCAGGCGCGTGGGGCAAGCGCATCGCCATCGCGCTGGGCGCCTTCCTGATGGCGTCACTCGTGGGTTTCAGCCGCATTTACCTGGGCGCGCATTACCTGAGCGATGTGCTGGCGGCCATGGCGGAAAGCTATGGCTGGCTGGCCATCTGCATCGCCGGCGTGTCGACCCTGCGCCGCCGCCGGCATATCCGGCAAACCAAATAAGGGGAGTGATCCTGAGCAAGATTGCAGTCATCATCAACGGGGGTGCCGGTTGCGGCTATGCGCCTGACTGGGCGCAGCAGCTCGAAGCGAAATTCGCCGCCGTGGGGCTCGACGCCGCCATCACCCTGGCCGCCAGCGGCGCAGACATGATCGCCACGGCCGAACAAGCCTTGCGCGATGGCGCGCCCATCGTCGTGGCCGGTGGTGGCGACGGCACCATCAACGCCGTCGCTTCCGTCGTGGTCGGCAGCGGCACGCCGTTTGGCGTCTTGCCGCTGGGTACCTTGAACCATTTCGCCAAGGATTTGAATATTCCGCTCGAGCTCGATGCGGCGATTGCCAACGTGGCGCAGGGCGTGCCGCACCAGGTCGACGTGGGCGAAGTCAATGGCCGCATCTTCCTGAACAATTCCAGCTTGGGCCTGTATCCGGACATCGTGCGCGACCGCGAAAAGCAGCAGCGCCGGCTGGGACGGGGCAAGTGGCTGGCCTTCAGCTGGGCGCTGCTGGCGGCCTTGCGCCGCTATCCCTTCCTCAGCGTGCAATTGAAACTCAAGGACGCCGTGCATGCGCGGCGCACGCCCTTTGTTTTCATCGGCAATAATGAATACCTGATGGAAGGCTTGAATATCGGCGAGCGCGAGCGGCTCGATGGCGGCCAGCTGAGCCTGTACGTGGCGCAGCGTCCGGGCCGCCTGGGCTTGCTGAAGCTGGCCTTGCACGCGCTGTTCGGCAAGTTGTCGCAAGCCAAGGATTTTGACGTGCTGACGGCCACCGACCTGGAAATCGCGACGCATCACCGCCGTCTGCGCGTGGCGACCGATGGCGAGGTGACGATCATGAATACGCCGCTGCAGTACCGCATCCGCCCGGCCGCGCTGGCGGTGCTGGTGCCAGCGCCGGCACCGACTGGGGAGTAAGGCATGCGTACCATCGTGCATTTGTCTGACTTGCATTTTGGCAGGGTCGACGCGGACCTGCTGGCGCCCTTGCGCGCGCTCGTCGAGCGCCTGGAACCGGACGTGGTCGTGGTCTCCGGCGATTTGACGCAACGTGCCCGCAGCGCCCAGTTCCAACAGGCGCGGCACTTTCTCGACAGCTTGCCGGGGCCGCAGATCGTGGTGCCGGGCAACCATGACGTGCCGCTGTACAACGTCTTTTCCCGCTTCCTGACGCCGCTGGTGAAATACCGGCGCCATGTGACGGACGATTTGTCGCCCGAATATGTGGATGAGGAAATCGCCGTGCTGGGCATCAATACCGCCCGCTCCCTGACCTTCAAGGATGGGCGCATCAGTCACGAACAGATTGATTTCCTGCGTGAACGGCTGGGCCGTTTGCCGCCCGGTTTGACGCGTATCATCGTCACGCATCATCCGTTTGACTTGCCCGAGCACTTCGACGAGGATGACCTGGTCGACCGCGCCCCGCAGGCGCTGCAAATGTTTTCCGAATGCGGCGTGGATCTGCTGCTGGCAGGACACTTGCATGCCAGCGTGGCGGGCAACACGGCCGAACGCTACAAGATCGCCGGCTACGCTGCCCTGATGGTGCAGGCGGGCACGGCCACATCCACGCGGGGCAGGGGCGAGTCGAACTCGTTCAATGTGCTGCGCGTGGAAAACAGTTGCATCCGGGTCGAGCGCTACAGCTGGAATGAAGACAGCGCCGACTTTGAAAAAGTCAGCACGGAAGCGTTCGAGCGCCAGGGCGGCGTGTGGGCCAGCTTGCGGCCGCTGTAGGTTTCCTGTAGGTCGGATTAGCGCGGCGAAGCCGGGCGTAATCCGACAATATTGTTGGCTTTGGTAATGGTTGTGGTGATGTCGGATTACGCTCCGCTAATCCGATCTACGCTGGCTGCTTGAATGCCCTGGCGTCGAAAGGCTGGGGTTCGCCGCTGGCCTCTCCTTCCAGCAGCGCCGCGCGGATCGCGTCGAGTTCGGCGCTGCGCTCCTGCTCACGCCGGATCAGATCGCGGATGTATTCGCTGTCGTTGGTATAGCGTCCGGCGTCAATTTGCGCCTTGATCCAGTCGTCTTGCTGGTCCGTCAAGGTAATGGTCTTGCGCACGGTTCCCATGATGGTCAACTCCAGAAATGAGCAATACGACGATCGTCATACTATTGGTGCAATATAGTGCATATCAGTGCGAATATCCAGCCGTTGAACTACGCCTACATTTACAGCCAGTAGTTCATGAAACGCGCCGCCCACTCCTTCATGCGGTCCGAGATGGGCCGCGTTTCCCATTTTGCTTTGGTGATTTCTTCCGAATCGCGCAAGTCTTCCTGGAAAGCGTTTTCCATTTCGCGCCCGAAGCTGTCGCCGAGCACGATCACGTTCAGCTCGCTATTGTGCAGGAAGCTGCGCATGTCGATGTTGGTCGAACCCACGGTCGACCAGGCGCCGTCGATGACGGCTGTCTTGGCGTGCAGCACGGCCAGTTTCAAGTGAAAGATGCGGACGCCGCCAGCTAGCAACTGGTCGTACAGCGCGTGTCCCGCGTGGAACACGAGGCCGCTGTCGGACACGCCGGGCAGCACCACGGTCACGTCCACGCCCCGTTTGGCGGCCGCGACCAGCGCGTCGACCGTCTGCTGGTCGGGCACGAAATAGGCGGATGTGATGTGGATGGATTTCTTGGCTTCCTGGATGGCCAGGATGTACGCCTTGTAGATTTCAAAGCCGCCGTCCGGCTCGCTGGCCACGACGCGCACCAGCTTGTCGCCCACTTCGGAAAGTACAGGGAAATAATTGGCGTCCGGCAAGTCGGCCTGGTCTTGCTGGGCCCAGGTGCGGATGAACAGCCACTGGAAGGCGGCCACGGCCGGGCCTTCCACTTTCACGTGGGTGTCGCGCCAGCCCACGTCCTTCTTGTCGGTGGCTTTCGATTTCGAGCGGAACAGCGAGCTTTTCGCGTAGGTATCGCTGATATTGATGCCGCCCGTAAATGCCATCTTGCCATCGACGATCAGCACCTTGCGGTGGTCGCGGTTGTTGATCTTCCAGTCATCGCCCTTGAGCTTGGCGGGATTGACGGGGTTGAAGGCGACCAGGTGAATGCCGGCCGCGCGCATGCGCTCAAAGAACGCCTGTGGCACGCCGAGGGTGCCCACGCTGTCGTAGATGACGTTGACCGTCACGCCCGCCTGCTGCTTTTCGATGAGCATGTCGGCAAACTTCAGGCCCAACGGGTCCTGGTCGAAGATATAGGTTTCCAGGTTGATGCTGTTTTTCGCTTCGCTGATGGCCTGGAACATGGCGGCCATGGTTTGCGGGCCGTCAAACAGCAGGGTCACCTTGTTGCCCTTGATCAAAGGCACGCCCGTGGCCGCCTCTTCCAGCGCGGCCTGGGTTTTCAGGTCCATGCCGGACCTGGCCCAGCGCTTGTTGAGCAGGGCGGCCCGGCTGTTGACGTTCAGCAAGGCGCCCTTGCTCGTGATCACATTGGGCTTGGCCACCGGTTCGAGGGTGGTATTGAGATTCTTGACATTGGGCAGCGAGGCGCATGCAGCCAGGGTCCAGCACAGCAGTAGGGCGGTGAGGCAGGGTTGCATGCGACTAGCGGTCATTTTTGAGCCTTGGTCGTGGGTGACAGGTTTGCCGACTCGTCGACCAGTGCCAAAGGTGGCGGGTTTTTCGAGCCGAAGAAGAAGACGATGGGCGAGCGCAGGAAGCGCTTGCCCAGAATCTTCAATAATTGCATGCCGTGCTTGAAGCGTACCTGGCGCGAACGCAGGGCGACCCACAGGGCCAGGCCGAAGCTGACCAGCAGGTTTGCCGTGCCGATGGCGAAGATGCCCGACAGCGACTTGACGGCCAGTTGCCAGCTCATGTTGTGGTCCAGGCCCACCAGGGCCGTCGCAAAGTTGGCGGCCGAGAAGGTGATGTGGCGGATATCGATGGGCAAGCCGATCAGGAAACCGAGGGTGCCGATGGAACCGAGCAGGATACCGAAATAGAAGTTACCCATCAGCCCGCCCAGGTTGTTTTCCAGATACAAGCCCAGCCGTTGCAGGCGTTCCTGGCCGATCACCCGGCCCAGGCCGCGCAATTGCGCGATGCGCTGCGCCCAGCGCGTGTACAGGGCCTGGTTGTCATAGTAGCCCGAAATCAGACCGGCCACGAACAGGCACACGCCGGCGATCATGGCGTAGAAGATGGCGGGGCTGCCGATGGGGTCGATATCGTGCAGCAAGTGCATGGCTTTTTCCGGCGTCACCAGATTGTGCCCCGTGATCGCCTTGTAGCCGAGCGCGATCAGCCAGGCCGTGGGGATGGCGGTTGCCAGGTTGCCCAGCACGGCCATGTTTTGCGTGCGGAAGACCTTGTTGATCAGTTCCGCCATGCTGTCGAGGTCGATATTCCGTCCATCCTTGCTGTGCAGGCCGGCGGCGATGCGCGAGGCCGTCATGGCCGGCTGCTTGGTGGCCACCGTGAAGTGCAGCAAGTGGATGAACATGAAGCCGATAGAGTAATTCATGCTGAACATGAAGGCTTCGACCAGCGGCGCCGAGCGCAAATACGACATCAATATCTTGAACAGGGCCATGAAGCCGATGATCACGCCCGCGCCGGCCGACGAGAGGAACATGGCGCCCATCTCGCGGCGGTTTTCCGCGATGTAATGCTCGCCCGTGCGGCTGGCGTTTTCCGTCACATTGCGCGCCAACAAGTTGATATTGTCGGAAAACAGGTCGCTGACCTTGTACTTGTGGTTATGCGCGCGTATCAGTTCCAGCGCCAGCCCGACGGCGCCCGCGCGGCGGCGGCTGACCGGTTGCGGGTGCAGCAAGTCCTGCGTGGCGTCCACCGTGATGGCGGCGATGTCCACGTTGTTCGATGCCGGCAGCTCGCCGCTCGTGTCGACCAGGAACAGCAGCTTGCGCAGGCGCTCGATGCTTTGCGCCAAGGCCACCAATAAATACGTCAGGGGAATGCTGGTGCCCTGGTACAGCGCCTTCTTGCGGATCTTGGCGATGACGGCGTCGCACTGGTCCAGCATCACCAGCAAATGACGCGCATCCTCGATGTGCTCGATGTCGCCTTGCAGCAAATTCGTGTAGGCGTCCAGGTAGGCGTTCACTTCCGTGTTCTGCACCATGAACGGCGACTGGAACACTTCAATTTCATTGTGGAAACGCGTCAATTCCGGTTCCAGGCCCATGGCGCAGACGCGGTAGGACAGGGTGCGGATGGCGTCGAGCATGCCTGGCAGCATGATGTTGCCATCGCCGACGGCCAGTTCGATGTCGTCGCTGGTGAGCACGTCGAACAGTTCCAGCCAGTCCGTGGCGGGCACGTTGCTGATCCACAAATAATCGGTTTTCAGGTACAGCACCTGGTCGAGCGCGTCGTTCAGGTATTCGTCGCCGAGGGCGGGCGGCAGCATGCGGTAGGCGATGCGGCGTTTCAATTCCGTGAAGAAACCGCTGTTCGACAGTACGCCGATATCGGTGTACAGGCTGGCGTGGCGGCGCGCGGCCAGCACGCGCAGCACGTATTCGTGCAGGGCGCGCGCTTGCGCGGGGTTACCTTTGAGAAGCTGGCGCAGGGTGCGCACGTTGGCAATCGCGGTAGCGCTGTCGTGCGAGCGCTTGGGACGCAGTGAGTTGAATAATTCCACCAGCAAGTCGATATTGCTGGAGTTGGGGTCAATGCGTTCGAGGATAGCTAGCATGCAGAAAAAACGGGCGAGCCGCTGTCGGTAAAACCAGTAGTGTACCGCCTGCGTCAAATCGCGCAACGTTCGCCACCGAACATTGCTTTACGGCAGGGCCTGCATTTCACGCCATTTTGCCGCAAATTAGCTGAATCATGGTCACTCTTGCGTGTTGTCAGTACGCGACGCGTAGTCAGGGACTAAGCTGAAGTTTCTGTTGTACAACGCACGGATGGCTGGACAAAAAGCGAGGATAAGGTAACACTAAGATCAGACACACAGCGCATGTCCTGATCAATACCGGGAAGTTTCAATTCACGTTACCGAGATATTTATCATGCAGACCTCGTATTTTGCGCTTGCTGTGATAGGGGTGGGGCCGTGGCTGCTCTTTGCACCGGCCCAGGCTGCCGATGGCGCAGGCAGTGCCGCATCCAGTAACGTTGCCGTGTACGGCGTGCTCGACGCGGGCATCGTGGCCGAGCGCGGCTGCGCCGCCAATTGCGCCGGCACCAAGGTGTCCGGCGGCGTCGCGTCCGGCTCGCGCCTAGGCGTGCAGGGCCGCGAAGCCCTGGGCAATGACGTGTCCGCCGTATTTACCCTGGAAGCTGGCGTGCAGAACGACACGGGCCAGTCGGAAGAAGGCCGCTTGTTCGGCCGCCAGGCCTACGTGGGCCTCGACAGCCGCCTGGGTGCGCTGACCCTGGGGCGCCAGTACAATCCCCACTACCTGGCCCTGACCGATGTGGCCGACCCGTTCAAGGGCGGCATGGCCGGCAGCGCCGGCAACCTGGCCGGCTACAGCATGAAACGCTATGACAATACCGTCAAATACGTGACGCCCGCCTTGCGCGGCGTGACCGCCAGCGCCATCTACAGCTTTGGCGAGTCGCCGTACAGCAATGCCAACAACCGCGCGTATGGCGCCACCCTAGGCTATTCGGCCGGCGCCGTGAATGTCAGCGTGTCGCACCAGCGCAAGAATAACCTCATCCTCGCTTCCGGCACCTTGCCCGCCATCGACATGTCGGCCCGCAACACCCTGATCGCCGCGAATATCGACCTGAAAGTGGCCACCGCCTTTGCCGCCGTGGGCATGAACAAGGGCTATGGCAGTTCGCCGTGGGACCCGAACAACGCCTACAGCGCGCTGGCCCTGTCGATGTCGTCGTCGGACAGCCGCGACACCTTGCTGGGCGTGTCCGTACCCGTGGGCGGCTTCAAGCTGCTGGCGTCCTGGGTGCGCAAGGATGACCGCGACCTGGCCAACCGCGACGCCAGCCAGGTGGCCGTCGGCCTCACGTATTCCCTGTCAAAACGCAGCGATTTCTACGCGTCCTACGCGAAGATTCACAACAAGAACGGCGCCCGCTACACGGTGGGCAATGCCAGCGATGCGGGCCGCGGCGACGCCGCTTTTAACATGGGTTTCCGTCACGGCTTCTGAGCCGCGGTCGCCGATGGGGCAGGGCAGCTTGCCCCCAGCCACTTGCCGTTGCTCGTTACATTTACCTGTTCCGGCGTGCCGCGCGCGCTGGTGGTCACCGCCAGCTGCATGGAAAATGCCTGGTCGCCCGTAAACAGCACCTTGCCTTCGCCGCTCGATTTCGGGTTGGCGCAGGTGAACGACACGTTCATGCCGCCCGCGATATCCGTATTTTTCGATTTGCAGTCGCCGGGCTGGCCCGTGGGAATCTGCTTGCGCGCCGCCATGTCCGGCGTCACGCAGGCCGTCACGCGCACGGCGCCGTCGGCGCCCACGGTGGGCATGGCCATGCCGCGGCTGGCCGCCATGTTTTCCAGCTGCTTGCGTTGATCAGGAGGGAGGTTGCCCAGTTGCTGCAGCACCATGGACATGGCGTTGTCGGTGGCGGCGTCCGGCGACGCCATCTTGCTGTCGACTTGCCACAGGCCCGGCTTGATGGTGGCGGCCTGCGATGCGGCCATGACATTGGCCTGGCTGCCCAAGGCGGCGCAAGCCAGCAGGGTCAGGCGTAGCAAAGAGTGTTTCATGTTGGCGTCTCCAGAAAAGGCAGACCCCAGCATACGGCATGGCAAGCGGGGCACGCTTGCCATTGTGTTACAAACTGTGATCGGGTTCGATGCGGCGTACGTCCACGCTGGCGATGCGGCGCTCGTCCGCCTCGAGAATTTCATAGCGCAAATCATCGAGTTCCAGTACTTCGCCTACGGCCGGCATGTTTTCAAAGTGCGCCAGCAGGAAGCCGGCCAGCGAGTTGTACTCGCCGTCTTCGCTGACCAGGGTTTCCGTCTCGAACACTTGCTCCAGGTAATGCAGGTCCGTCGCGCCGTCGATGCGCCAGTGGCCGGGGCCCAGCACTTCCACGTCGGGTTGCTCGTCCTCGTCGGGGAATTCGCCGGCGATGGCTTCCAGGATGTCGATCGGCGTCAACACGCCTTGCACGGTGCCGAACTCGTCGACCACCAGCACCAGCTGGCCGCGCGAGCGCTTCAGCGTTTCCATGGCTTTCAGCACGCCGGCCGCTTCCGGCACGACGACGGCTTCGCGCATGCTGTCCGGGTCGATCTTGCCGCGCGATACGAGGTCTTCGATCAGGTCCTTGCTGCGCGCGATGCCGACCACGTTGTCGAGGTCATCATTGCAGACAGGAATCATGCTGTGCGGCGTTTCGCGCAGCAATTGCAGCATTTTGTCGCTGCTGTCATTCAGGTTGACCCACGAGACGTCGCCGCGCGGCGTCATGACGGAGCGGATCGAGCGTTCGGCCAGGGTCAGCACGCCGCTGACCATGTTGCGCTCTTCCACGCCGAAGGCGGAGACATCGGGCAATTCCTTCACTTCGTGCTCTTCCACGGCTTCGCGGCCCTTGCGCCCGCCCAGCAGGCTCAATACGGCTTGCGCCGTGCGGTCGCGCAGCGGGGCGTTCGACTGCAGCTTGAGGAAGTTGCGGCGCGCCAGCTGATTGAAGAACTCGATGACGATCGAGAAACCGATGGCGGCGTACAGATAGCCTTTCGGAATGTGGAAGCCCAGGCCTTCGGCCACCAGCGACAGGCCGATCATCAGCAGGAAGCTCAGGCACAGCACGACGACGGTGGGGTGGGCGTTGACGAAGCGCGTCAGCACCTTCGAGGCCAGCATCATGACGACGATGGAAATGACGACGGCCGCCATCATCACGTACAGGTTTTCCACCATGCCGACGGCCGTGATGACGGCGTCGAGCGAAAACACGGCGTCAAGCACGACGATCTGCGCCACCACGAGGCCGAAGCCGGCATAGACTTTCGGACCCGTCTGGGCGTGCGTGACGCCTTCGAGGCGTTCGTGCAGCTCGGTGGTAGCCTTGAACAGCAGGAACAGGCCGCCGACGAGCAGGATCAGGTCGCGTCCCGAGAACGAGAATTGCCAGACAAAAAACAGCGGCGTGGTCAATGTCACCAGCCAGGAAATCAGCGAAAGCAGGCCCAGGCGCATGACGAGGGCCAGGGTCAGGCCCAGCACGCGCGCCTTGTCGCGCTGGTGCGGCGGCAGTTTCTCGGCCAGGATGGCGATGAAAATCAGGTTGTCGATACCCAGTACGATTTCCAGTACGACCAGCGTCAGCAGGCCGACCCAGATTGTCGGGTCAAATAACCATTCCATGTGTGTAACCTTGTAAAGTCGATCAGTGTAAAGCGTGCCTGGCGGCTAAAGCCCCGGGCGTGTGGGTGCTGCATGCATGTCTTCAGGGGCGGACGCGCGGCGGCCGGGTGGCCAGCCGCACGTCCGCTTCGGCAAGTGCGCCCGGTCCCGCTTGCCAAATGATGGCGCAAAACGGCGCCCCCTGGCGCGAGGTCGGGTACAGCGTGATGGGGTCGTTGTCGCATTCTTCGCTATCGCAGCTGTCGCCAGGCAGGTCCGCATGGAGGCTGGCGTCGGCACAATCGATGCTGAAGGCGGGCGTGGCGGTAGTGCCGGCCGCAATTGCATGCTGGAATGGGGAAGGGCTGGCGTAGGCCATGCTGGCGAACGCCTGGGGTAACGCGATGAAAACAAAAAGGCAGAGCAGGACGAGAGCTCGTCTCATATACAGGCAGATAGTTCTGGAACCGTGGAGTATAACACGGGCGCATAACCGCTCGATGACAGGACTTGCATAAGTGATACGTATGCCGTAAATTACGAAATAGCAATAATTTCACGTGGCGGCGAAGACGCAGCGCGGGCCCCGTGACTATTCTTGCGTTCGTATCACATCGCGCCTGCGCCGATTGCTTGCGCACATCTATAACGTAGTGTTACCAGGACTCTGCCTTGAAACCCATTACCGCCCTCCTGCTTGCCGCCGGCATCCTCTCGCCTTCATTCATCCTTGCCGCCACCCCGGTGGAAGCGGCGCCGATCCAGAAAGCCGGCAAGGCTGCGCCCAACCGCGCCGCCGCCGTCAAAGTCACGTCCGTCGAAGGCATCACCGAATACCGCCTGGCCAATGGCTTGCGCGTGCTGCTGTTCCCCGATGCCAGCAAGCCGACCCTGACGACGAATATCGTCTACCTGGTCGGTTCGCGCCATGAAAACTATGGCGAAACGGGCATGGCCCACTTGCTCGAACACTTGTTGTTCAAGCCCAGCGCCAACTTCGGCGTCAAGAAGGGCACCAAGACCCCGGTCGAGATCCTGAATTCGACGGGTGCCCAGTTCAACGGCACCACCTGGTATGACCGCACCAATTACTACGCCACCTTCCCCGCCAACGACGACAACCTGCGCCAGATGCTGGCCATGGAAGCGGACCGCATGGTCAACGCGGCCATCGACCAGAACGACCTGTGGAATCCGAAGACGCAAAAGGGCGAAATGACCGTCGTGCGCAACGAGTTCGAGATGGGCGAGAGCGACCCGATCGGCGTGACGAGCGAACGCATCCAGGCCATCGCCTACGACTGGCACAACTACGGCAAGTCGACCATCGGCGCCCGTTCCGACATCGAGCAGGTGAATATTCCCCGTTTGCGCGCGTTTTACCATAAATATTATCAGCCGGATAACGCCGTGCTGATGGTGGCGGGCCGCTTCGACGAAGCCAAGGTCTTGAAGCAGATCAATGAGCTGTTCGGCAAGATCCCGAAACCGACGCGCGTGATCGAGCCGACCTACACGGCCGAACCGGTGCAGGATGGCGAGCGCGCCGTGACGGTGCGCCGCAGCGGCGGCACGCAGTTCGTCGGCGCCGGCTACCACGTGGCGCCGTCCGGCAACCCGGACGCCGTCGCCATCGAAGTGCTGGGCCACGTGCTGACGGACGCCCCGGCCGGCCGCCTGCACAAGGCGCTGGTGGAAACCAAGCTGGCCAGCAAGATCGAATACAACTCCGTGAGCAACCTGGAGCCGGGCTACAACCTGTTCGGCGCGCTGGTGCCCGTCGATGGCAACCTTGATGCGGCGCAAGCGGCCATGCTGAAAGTACTGGAAGAGCTGAAATCGCAGCCCATCACAGATGCGGAAGTGGCGCGCGTGAAACAGCAATTGAACAAACAGATCGAACTGGCCACCTCGAATACGGCACGCCTGACGATCGCCCTGACGGAGTCGCTGGCGGCAGGCGACTGGCGCCTGTTCTTCCTGCAGCGCGACCAGCTCGACAAGCTGACGACAGCGCAGGTGCAGGCGGCGGCCGAGAAATACCTGAAGAGCTCGAACCGTACCCTGGGCCGCTTCATCCCGACCGATGCGCCGGACCGCACCGTCGTGCCGGCCTACGCCGACGTGGCGCCGCAACTGGCCGGCTACACGGGCCGCGCCGTCGTGGCGCAGGGCGAAGCGTTCGACCCCAGCCCCGACAATATCGAAGCGCGCACCACGCGCTTCACCTTGCCGAACGGCTTGAAGGGCGCCTTGTTGCCGAAGAAAACCAAGGGCAGCACCGTCAGCGTCGTGTTGAAATTGCAGATCGGCAGCGAAGAAAACCTGCGCGGCAAAGCGCAAGTAGGCGTCTACACGGCCAATCTGTTGTCGCGCGGCACGGATAAACTGTCGCGCCAGGAAGTGAAGGACAAGTTTGACCAGCTGGGCATGCAAGTGGCGATTTCGGGCGGCGCCGAGGGTGTCACCGCCATGCTGACAGGCAAGCGCGAGAACTTGCCGGCCGCCATGGACTTGCTGGCGCAAGTGCTGCAAAAGCCGGCCCTGAACGAAACGGAATTCCTGGAATTGCAGCGCGAGCGCGTGGGACGCGCGGAGCAGGAGCTGCCTGAACCGCAACCGCTGGCCGTGAACGCCTTCCGCCGCCTGCTCGACGCCACGCCGGAAGGCCATGTGCGCCACGTGGCCACCCTGCCGGCCGAACTGGCGCAATGGAAAGCCATCCAGGTGACCGACGTGAAAGCCTTCCATGGCGCCTATTATGGCGCCGCCAACGCGACTTTTGCTGCCGTGGGCGACTTCGACCCGGCCGCGCTGAAGGCGCAGGTAGCCAGCCTGTACGGCAGCTGGAAGGCGCAGCAGCCGTATGTGCGCATTCCCGACGCCGTCAAGCCCGTCAGCGGCGAGAAAGTCACCCTGGAAACGCCGGACAAGGCGAACAGCGTGCTGTTCGCCATCCAGCCGATTCCCCTCAAGGATGATGCCGCCAGCTATCCGGCCTTGCTGATCGCCAATCACATGCTCGGTGGCGGCGCCTTGCGCAGCCGCCTGGCCGACCGCATCCGCCAGAAGGAAGGCCTGTCGTACGGCGTCGGCTCGCAAGTGAGCGTGCCGTCGCGCGAACCGGCCGGCTACTGGATGGCGTACGCCATCAGCGCGCCGCAAAACACCGTCAAGGTGGAAGCGGCGCTGCGCGAGGAAATCGCCAAGGTGCTGGCCGACGGCTTTACGCAAGAGGAATTGGCCGAGGCGAAGAAAGGCTGGTTGCAATCGCAAGAAGTGGGCCGCACGCAAGACGCTGGCCTGGCGCGCGAACTGGCCGGCTACCTTGCCGAAGACCGCACCATGGCGTACGACAAGGACCTGGAAGCGAAAGTGGCCGGCTTGACCCTGGCGCAAGTGAACCAGGGCCTGCGCGAATACCTGAAGCCCTCGGCCGTGTCGGTGGTGGTGGCGGGCGACTTCGCCAAGGTGGCGAAAGAGGGCGAAAGCGGCGCCAAGGCAACGACGTCGAAATAAGCTACTTCAAAATAAGCTGTTTTAAATAGAAAAACCCGTTGGCAAGTGACCTTGCCAGCGGGTTTTTTTACGATCTTGATTTTGATGTCAACGTCCCGACACCGGACAAAACCGTAGCGAGCGGAAGGGAGAGGTGGCCGAGAAGCGCAACCGTACTAAAGTACGGTGAGCATCGCAAGCCGCCTATACCGACGCGCAGTAGGTTTGGTTCGGTGTTACCCCCGTGGGGCTAATTCTGCTACGTAGATTTCCACGCGGCGATTGCGTGCGCGTCCCGAGGCATCCGCATTCGAGGCGATCGGCTCGCGGGCGCCGCGGCCTTCCGTGACGACGCGGGTCGGCGAGACGCCGCGCATGGACAGGTAGTCGCGCGTGTGGGCGGCGCGTTCCACCGACAGCGGTTCGTTGATGGAATCGCTGCCCGTGCTGTCCGTATGGCCGATGATGCTGACCGTGGTGTTCGGGTTTTCGTTCAGGGTGGCGGCAAAGCGGTCGAGGATGGGGCGGAAGTTGCCCTTGATGTCGGCGCGGTTGGTGTCGAAGGAAATATCGCTTGGAATTTCCATTTTCAGGCGGTTATCGGCCGTCTGCGATACTTGCACACCAGTACCCTGTGTCGCTTGTTCCATCGCGCGCTTCTGGTTTTCCATGCGGTTCGACCAGATATTGCCGACCACGGCGCCAGCGGCCGCACCCAGCAGGGCGCCGCCGGCCGTGCGGCCGCTGCTGCCGCCACCGGTGGTGCCGCCGATCAAGGCGCCCAGGCCCGCGCCGATGCCGGCGCCCGTGGCCGTGCCACGTTGCGTCGAGGACATGTCCGCGCAGCCGGTGGCGGCCAATGCGATCACCAGCATGCCGATCAGGGATTTGGCGCCAGGGCCTTTTTTGAATGTTTCTTTCATGGATTTTCTCCTTGTTTTGTTATTGGGACATACCCAGGAATTACCTGCACACGTTACTGCAAAATGGCGCGGCGTGCCAGTGCACGCACACTGCAGGCAAAAAGGCGGCGCCCGTTTGCACGCGCGCCGCTCTTGTCAGGCCAGACTAACGGCCTGGGCTATAAACCGCGCCCGCTGATCAGGCGCAGCAGCACCATGATCACGGCGACCACCAGCAGGATGTGAATGAAGCCGCCAATGGTATAGGAAGTTACCAGGCCCAGCAGCCAAAGAATGATGAGTACGACGGCGATTGTATACAGCATGATGTGTCCTCCGAGAGTAATGTGTGGATGACGGCGACTGCCGTGGCCTTGCAGGCGCTGGCGCGTGGCGCCGTCATCGGTTCTTGTCATTGCGCGGCGACTGGGTCGCTGAACGCTGATGCCATGACTAAGTGTCTACTTTGTTTCCCTTGCGTTCTGTACGCTGTCGTACACAAGTCTCAACTATCGTGAGCGGTCGGCCTGTTCATCGGCCATGCCCGGCACCCACGCCAGCATGCCGGCCATGCCGACGGCGCCTGCCAGGCAACTGACCATGCCGCCGGTCAGCAGCAGCATGACGCCGAACACGGGCCCGCCCGCTTGCGGCGCCAGGTCCAGCGCGCAGAAGCCCAGCGCGGTGGCCAGCAAACCACCGCCAATAAAGCCCAGCCAGATCCTGTTGCTGCCTGTCTTGTCGTCTTGCATGGCTACTCCTTGATGACGTTTCGTTGAACTTTCCTGAATGCATCATCTCGCGCGACGGCAAGCTCATCTGTACGCCAACGAACATTGCCAAAAAGAAAACGCCCGGACAGGCCGGGCGTGTGTTTTATTTGCAACTAATCGCGGCAGCGGCGCCGCCGCGGTTTGCTTAGCCCATGGCGCGCAAGCCGCCGTTGACGACGCGTACGCGGTCGCCCTGGCGCCAGTTTGGCGCGGCGCTCTGGTGCACGGTGCGCGTCTTGCCGTTATCCAGGCGCACGACGATGTTGTAGCTGCGCGTGGCGCGCACGCTGCCTTCGATCTGGTTGCCGGCCACGGCGCCGCCGACGGCGCCCAGCACGGTGGCCAGTTGCTTGCCGTGGCCGCCACCGACCTGGTTGCCCAGCAAGCCGCCGACGACGGCGCCGCCGGCCGCACCCACGCCGCTGCCTTCGGCGCGCGTATTGACTTCATGGATGGCTTCGATCACGCCGCAATTGCTGCACACCTGCGGCGCCGGGGCGGCCGCGTATTGTGGCTGCGGCTGCGGCTGGCGCACCGGCTGCTGCTGTGGTTGCTGTTGCTGCTGCTGTGGCAGGGCGGCCAGCGGCTGCGTTACGGACGGTTGCAAGTTCGCTTGCGGCTGGTTTGCCTGCAGGTTGGCCATTTGCTCGGCCGAGGTGCTGGCCGCCAGCGGCTGGCTATCGCCCTGGGAGGAAGGCAGCCAGCCCATCAGGGCAGCCGTGCCGACGCCGCAAAACAGCAGGACGGCGACGGCGGCGGCAAGTATCAGCGGATGAAGGGATTTGGTGGTGGTAGTCATGGAAGGCTCCTTGGTTTTTTTAAAATAATAAAAAGGGTCATGCGTGTTCTGCGTGTTATTTGCGTCTGTTGCCAGTGTGCTGTGCCGCTTGCTCCGCTTCCGTGCGTCACCGTACATACAGGGCCTGTACTGCACCGTAGGCTAAGTAAAAATTATGTCGAGTTGTAACGACACCAAGGAAAAGCAATGCCACCAACGACTGCCAGCATGACCCTGTCCCGCGATGCAGGCCGATCCGGCCTGGGTTCGCCCGTGGGCGCGCTTGACGCCGGCAACCGCTTGCTGGCCAGCCTGCCCGAGCACGACTTGCGGCACCTGACGGCGCTGTTCGATACCGTCACGGTCGAGGTGGGCGAGGTGCTGTACGAACCGGGCCAGCCTATCGGCCACATCTATTTTCCCGGCGATTGCCTGATTTCGCTGCTGGCCGTGGCGGAGGGCCGCATGACGCTGGAAGTGGGCTCCGTCGGCCGCGAAGGCGTACTGGGCGCGTCCGTCGCGCTCGGTCATGACCTGGCGCAAGTGCGTGCCGTGGTGCAACGTTCCGGTACGGCCAGCCGTATCGCGCGGGCCGAGTTCTGCGCCGAGTTCGCCCAGCTCGAGTCCCTGCAGCGCTTGCTGTACCGCTACACGGACACCCTGCTGGCACAAGCCATCCAGATTGCCGTGTGCAGCCGCTTCCACGTGCTCGAAGCGCGCCTGGCCCGTTCGCTGCTGATCACGCGCGACCGCCTGCAGTCCGAAAAATTTCACCTCACGCATGAATTTCTCGCCCACACCCTCGGCGTGCGGCGGGTCGGCGTGACCAAGGCGGCCAGCGCGCTGCAACAGCAAAAACTCATCACCTACAGCCGCGGCAATATCGAGATCCTCGATTCTGCCGGCCTGGAAGCCGTTTCCTGCCGCTGTTACGAGCTGGTCAAGGACAGCGGCGCCATCGGCATGGCCAACGTCTTCGTCTAATTTCCTCAGAATAACTTTTCAATTTCATCAATGGAAGCCGGACGCAAAAAAGCGGGGCGGGCGCCTGCGCACCCACCCCGCTTTTGAGACAACGATTACTTCGGCTTGACCTGGTTGCCGATCACGCCGCCGACTGCGGCGCCGCCGACTGCGCCGACTGCGCTGCCGCCCGTCAGCACGGAGCCGGCAACGGCGCCGACGCCAGCGCCGATGGCGGTGTTTTTATCCTGGCCGGACATGTTGGCGCAAGCAGTCAAGCTCAGCAGCAAAGCGGCAACGGAAGTGGTAGCGGCGATTTTTTTAATGATTTGCATGATAGTTCTCCTATGAATTCGGACCTCGTGGCGCCGGCATGGTATGGGCCGGTAGGACTTCGTATCGCCACGTCTTGGGTGTTTCAGGCACGATCACAGAATAGGATTCTGGCAAGGCAGGGTCTGTTCGGCAACGCACATAGGGGTGTAACAATTGTAATCGCGCACGGCTGCCGTATCTGCTCATCTCCTTCAACGGCTTTTGCGCGGCGCCTTGCCCGGTTTCGGCGCCACCGGCTTCACGCGCGCCTGGGCCAGCAGTGCCGCGCATTCGCTATCCTCGACGGGGCCGGTATTCACCAGCGGCAGCAGGGCCGCCACAGGCGCCACCACGGCCAGCGCCAGTGCACCACCGGCGCGCAGGGCCAGCACGCCCTTGTCGACGCTCACGTCGGGCTTGCTGAAGGTGCCATGCACATACAGGGGCGAGCGCAGCGAAAAGATGCGCAAACCCTTGCTGTCCGGTCGCAGGGTCAGGTCCAGCCGTTCATCGGCCAGGTTCACCGTGCCGTCGATACTCAGGACGGCATCATCCGTGTCGACGATGAACTGGCGCGTGCGCATCAGCCCCTTGGTGACAACGAAATCGGCGGCCATGCAGTTCAGCCTGACCTGCTTGTCGCCAGACAGTTTGGCCAGCACGACACTGCCGATATTCAAGCCCATTTCTTCCAGCAGCAGCTTGCTGATGCTGCCCCGGTTGATCAGCGCGCGCACTTCGCCGTTCGAACTGCCCAGCAGGGTGGCGACGGAATTGCCGGTGGCCGACAGCGAGGCGTCGCCATTGATTTCGCCCACGCTCGCTTGCAGGGCCGGCAGGCGGGGGAACAGTTGCTGGATGTGCAGATGGCGGGCGCTGGCCTTGAGTTCGGCCGCGATGCCGTTGGCGATGACCTTGCCGCTGCCGTCGAGCTTGATCTGCGACGTCAGGGTGCCGCCCGCCACGTTGAAATTCAGGGGCGTGAGCGAGAGCACGCCATCTGTCAGCACCACATGCGTGTCGAGCTTGCTGATCGGCAGCTCGGCATCGCGCGTGATCTTGTCCGCCGTGTAGCGCACGTCGGCGTCCAGGCTGGTCCAGCGCTCCGTCTTGAAGGTTTCCACCGGCAACACGCGGCCGGCCGGCTGCGTCGACGGCACGCCCCGTTCCTTCTTGCTGGCGCTGGAATCGGCACCCACCAGCGGACCGAGGTCTGAAAATTGCAGCAGGCGCGAATGGACTTCACCCGTCAGGCGCTTGCGCGGCGTGCTGGCGGAAAAAGCCAGCTTGCCGCTGATGTCGCTGGAGCCCACCTTGCCGCTGAACTTGTCGTAGACCCACTCGCCGCCGCGCGGCGCCAGGGTGCCCGTCAAATGGCCTTCCGTACTGAAGTGCGGCGTTTCCGGCAGCAGCACGCCCGTCAAGGGATACAGGCGCGCCATGCTGGGGCCGGATAGCTTCAGGCGCACGTCGAGCGCGGCCAGGTTGGTCGGGCGGGTCAATGTGCCTTCGATGGCCACGCTGCTGCCGCTCGCGCGCATGTCGGCCTGGATGGGGAAGGGCGTGCCTTGCCGCTGCAGCGACAGCACGCTGCCCGCCTTGCCGCCGCCCTTGACGGTTTCGCCGCGGTAGGTGCCGGACAGTGTCCACGCGATGCCGTAGCGCGCATCGTCCGCGATGGTGTCGACATCGGCGCGCATCGCCGTTTTGCTGACGCCATCGTCCAGGGTCACGGTGCCCTTGCTGAAGACCACGCTTTGCAATTCCAGCTGCCATGGCGACGGCTGGTCCTGCTTGTCGAAGGTCCAGTTGTTCTTGCCGTCCTTGCTGCGCAGCAAGCGCACCTGCGGCGTGTCGAAGCGCAATTGAGGAATGATGATTTTCTTGTCCAGCAAGGCCAGCGGATTGAGCGAGAACGCCAGCTGGCTCACGCTGGCCAGTTGCGCCTGGCCATCCGTGTCCGCCATGGTGCGCGGGTTGCCTAGGCGCACGTCCTTGGCTTGCAGATGCGGCCAGGGCAGATAGTCGCGCCAGGTTTTTTGCCCCGCGCTAGTTGGCTGCTGCCACGTCAGCGCCAGGTCGCCCTCGATGGCGAACGGCCGCCCCAGCGCTTCGCTGGCGCGCGCATTGAGCCAGGGCTTGGCGCGGTTCCAGTCCATGTTCAGCAGGATGAGCGAGGCGGTGACGGGCAGGGCGATCAGCACGGCGGTGCTGACGAGGGTGATTTTCTGACGACGGGAGAGCGGCATAAGCTGATTCTTTCTGGACAAGTAGTTGCGATGCTACAGGAATCGCTTCAAAGCCGGGCCTGTTTCAGGGTTTGCTGGCGGACACGTGCGCTGGCGCACGTTGCCCATGCAAGTATTGTCGATTTCTTACTCTATGTGCGGCACCGAACGGATATGCGGGGAACCGGAGCCTATAACGTCATACATCAAACGCAGTTCCTGATTCCAGATGTACCGATATCTACCCCATGCTTCACATTCTCCAGGAGAAGAAAAATGACAAACCGAGATTTCAAGATGTCCCCATTGGCCGCCTTGGCCGCCTGCGCCACCGCCGTCGTTCTGATGACGGGCTGCTCCAGCCTGAAAACGCCAGCCACGGCCGACGTCGCCGTGTCGCGCGCCGCCGTCGATAACGCCGCCAGCGCCGGCGCCGCCGACCTGGCTCCAGATGAAATGCGCTCGGCACGCGAAAAAATGCGCATGGCCAACCAGGCCCTGAAAGACCGCGACTACAAGACGGCACGCGACCTGGCCGACCAGGCGCAAGCAGACGCCAAGCTGGCGCAAAGCAAGGCCAACTCGGCCAAGGCCACCAGCGCCGCCGATGAAATCAACGAGAACATCCGCGTCATGCGCGAAGAGCTCGACCGTGCCAATCAGCAAGCCCCAAAACAATAACTAATAACAGGACCCCATCATGAAAAAAGCTACTTACACCACCATTCCCGGCCTGCTGGCCATGGCCGCTTTTGTCGCCGCCTGCAGCTCCGCACCGACCACCACCAGCCTGCTCGACCAGACGCGCGGCGACTACATGGCGGCGCAATCGAACCCGATCGTGTCGACCTATGCGCCACGCGAATTCCGCGAAGCGAGCGCTGCCCTGGAAGCGGCAAACGCGGCCGCCACGCGCCAGGAAGATAACGAAAAAGTCGACAAGCTGGCCTACCTGGCCAAGCAAAAGATAGCCACGGCGCAAGAAGTTGCCAAGCAGAAAGCCGCGGAAGCCGATATCGCCAACGCCGGCAAGCAGCGCGACCAGTTGCGCCTCGATGCGCGCACGCAGCAAGCTGACCAGGCCACGGCCCGCGCCCAGTCGGCGCAAGCGGATGCGGAAGCGGCCAAGGCCCAGGCGCAAGCGGCCGAAGCGTCGGCCCGCGATGCGCAAGCCCGCGCCGCCGGACTCGAAGCGCAGCTGGCCGACCTGGCCGCCAAGAAAACCGAACGCGGCATGGTGATCACCCTGGGTGACGTGCTGTTTGGCACGGACAAGGCGAACCTGACGGCCGATGGCGCGAATACGGCGCGCAAGCTGGCCGACGTGCTGAAAAACAACCCGCAGCGCACCGTGCTGATCGAAGGCTTTACGGATAGCACGGGCGGTTCCGCGCACAACCTGGAATTGTCGCAACGCCGCGCCGAATCCGTGCGCAATGCGCTGCTGGAGCAAGGCATCAGCCGCGACCGCATCGCCACGAAAGGCTATGGCGCCGCCTATCCGGCCGCCGGCAATGACAGCGCGGCGAACCGCCAGCTGAATCGCCGGGTGGAAATCGTCTTGTCCGAGGACAACACGGCCATTCCCGCCCGCCGTTAAGCTGCGTCAGTTGACGCGGCAGTAGAAAGGCAGCACCGGCCGAAGGTTGGCCGGTGGATACCCATGCAAGACTTGAAAGGAAACATCATGACCCAAACATCTGTTGAGATTCCAGCTGGCATCGATACGGCCGCCATCCGCGCTGCCGCCAAAAACCTGGACGACGGTGCCGTGACGGCCGGCTACCAGGGCGACCGTCAGGAGTTGATCACCCTGTTGAATGGGGCGCTGGCCACCGAACTGGTGTGTATTGCGCGCTATAAACGCCATTACTACACGGTGAGCGGACGCGACAACGGCAGCATCAAGGCCGAGTTCCTGGAACATGCGCAGCAGGAGCAGGAACACGCCGACTGGCTGGCCGAACGCATCGTGCAATTGAATGGCAAGCCAGATTTTAATCCTGCAACATTGCTTGCGCGTAGCCATGCCGAGTATGATGACTCTGAAGACGTGCAGAGCATGGTGCGTGCCAATCTGATCGCGGAACGGGTAGCGATCGAGTCATATCGCCAGATGATCGTGAAAATCGGCGACAAAGACCCGACCACACGCCATTTGTTGATCAAAATCATGGCTGTCGAGGAAGAGCACGCCGATGATATGCGCGATCTAATGGAATAGTGTTTTTGAGTAAAGTAGGTATAGTAACTACATTCATCCACAGCTAAGGAGCTAAACCATGTTGGAAAACAATATCACCACCGTTAATAACGATGTCAAAACCCTGGTCAAGGATGCGCAAGCCCTGTTCAGCGCCGCTGCCGCCCTGACGGGCGAAAAAGCCGATGAAGTGCGCGTCAAGGGCATGAAAACCCTCGACGCCGCGCTGGCCAAGGCGCATGAAGCGCAAGCGTCGGCCATCGTTGCCACCAAGCAGATGGCTGCCCAAGCTGACGGTTATGTCAAGGAAAACCCATGGCGTACCGTGGCTGTCGCCGCTGGCGTCGGCGTGCTGGTCGGCTTCATCCTGGGCCGCAAGTAATCCACTGTCAGGAGCGATATGGACAAGTCTGCTTCGTCTCACCAGGGGCCGGGATTGATCGGCTCGGTTGCCGGCCTGGCCAAAAACGCCGTCGGACTGATGTTGTCGCGGCTGGAACTGGCCACCATCGAACTGTCGGAAGTGCGCAATCACATGCTGCAGCTGATTGTCATTTTCGCGTTGGCGACCGTGGCGGGCTTGTTTGCCATCGCTTACGGCAGCGTGCTGATCGTCTTCCTGGCCTGGGATAGCCTGGGCTGGAAGATCCTGGCGATCATGACGGTCGTGTTCGTACTGCTGGCCATTGCGCTGGTCATGTATGCGCGCGCCATGCTGCGTCAAGGAAAGCTGTCCATGCCGGCCACCATGGCGGAATTGAAGGCTGACCGCGACATGCTGATGTAAGCGGCCTCACGAGGAGAATTCATGTCGGAAAACGACAAACTGGCGGCGCAAGCCGCCCGCAAGCGCCTGCTGATCGCCCAGGGCGAAATGTACCGCGTGGGCATCGTGCATGCGCGCGCCAACGTGGGCTACGCATTGCGTCCCGAGTCGATGCTGCAGGGCGTGGTCGAGACGGCGGTCGGCTTTGCCGGCCACCGGGTCGAATCGCTGCTGGCGCCGGGCGGCATGCGTTTGCAAGGCGCCATGCCTTACGTGCTGACGGCGCTGTCCTTTATCGGACGCAAGAAGCTGGTCAAGCCGGCCCTGGTCCTCGTGGCCGTGGCCGCCGTTGCCGCCAGTTGGCTGCGCCGCAAGCGCTGAACGCCAGCCGTGTTGTACAGGAACGCCGTCATCGACGGCGTTTTTTTTGGGCTATGTCACCATCAAATGTGGGAATGCTCCCAGCGTTGCTTTCAATAACGTTTCTGGTGAACGGATGCGCCCGGCGTCGAGTATCCAGCGCCAGCCCAGGTAATTTGGCAGGTAGCGCGTCGCCACGCCATGAAACGGACCGAGCCATTGTCTCAGGCGGCTGTGATACGCATTGACGTTCTGCACATGCGCGGCGCCCTGCACACGGATGCCGGCGCGCAAGTTGACGGCCTCGTGGCTGATACCCGCTTCCCTCGCAAACGCCCGGTAGGCCGCATGACCATCCGTTACCAGCAGAACATCCTTGTCGATAACGGGCAACAAACATCGGTGCAGCTGCGCCTTCGTCAACGCGCCTTTGCCCGTGACGAAATCGAGGGTCTGGCCCGTGCGGTCGCGCGCCACCAGGATGCAGACTTGCTCATTCGAGATACCACGTTTAAAGGCATGGCCGCCCCGGCGGCGAGCCGGACGCGTCATCTGCCTCGATCCCTTTTCCGATTCCAGCACGTAGAGTTCATCGGCCTCGGCGATGCCATGCAGGCCATGCGGCCGGTCCGTCTTCGCCACGCTGAGAAAGCGGTGGCGCCAGCGAAACGTGGTGTTGCGGTGTAATCCCAGCTGCTGAGCGGCCTGGCGCACTGAGGCGGAGTCGAGCAGGCAATCGGCATACGCGATCCATAGCGACTTGTGACGCAAGCGGGCCAGCGGCGTGCCCGTCAAGGCATTGAAAGTGCGCCCGCAAGGCACGCAGCGGTAGCGCTGCAAGCTGTGCGCATGGCCATGCCGGTGCAGGTGAGGCGAGCGGCAGGCGGGACAGGCCAAGCGCGGCTGCGCCACGCTTTCCAGCAACGCGACGGTCGCGTCGTGCGGTGCGTTGCCACACAGCAGGGCCATGCCTGTCTGCCGCTGGCGTCGGTTCAGGTGAGCAAACTGGGCGATAAAACGGATCCATTCGGCTGGCTGCATGATCTGCTCCCTGTGTGGTAAGTATGCAGAGTCAGACAGCGCTGCCAAAGGAAGATTCCGGCATTTCCCCTATTTGTCGATGACAGAGCGTTTTTTTTTGCCCGTACCCAACGTCCGGCGCAGACCGACGCAATCCCTTACAATGATTCACGCCGCATCCGCGCGGCGGACAGAGGGCCATCTTGATGACGAATTCGAAGACACCGATCAATCAGTTAAATCCCTCGCGCCTGCGCATCGTGCTGGTGCTGCAAGGCGGCGGCGCACTGGGCGCCTATCAGGCGGGCGTCTACCAAGCGCTGCACGAACATGGCCTGGCGCCCGATTGGGTGGTGGGCACCTCGATTGGCGCCATCAATGCCGCCATTCTGGCGGGCAACAAGCACGAAGACCGGCTCGTGCGGCTGAAACAGTTCTGGCAGCGCGTGGCGCACCGCGACAGCATCGACATGAACCTGGTATCGGATCAGCAGCGCCGCTCGAACATCTGGCTGGCCACGCTCGATACGGTGCTGCGCGGCGTGCCCGGCTTCTTCAAGCCGCGCACCTTCAGCCTGTTTTCCGCCGGAATCGCCGTCAAGCCGGAAGAGGCCAGTTTTTATGACACCAGCGAGCTGGCCAGCACCCTCGAGGAATTGGTCGATTTCGATTACCTGAACCAGCCTGGCGGCATGCGCCTGACGGTCAACGCCCTGCGCGTCAAATGCGGCAGCCTCACCAGTTTCGACAGCCAGCAGCAGTCCCTGACGGCCGATCACATCCGCGCCAGCGGTGCCTTGCCGCCCGGTTTTGCCGGCGTGCGCGTCGATGGCGATTTATACTGGGATGGCGGTTTGTACTCGAACACCCCGCTGGAAACCGTGCTCGACGATACGCCCCACGTCGACACCCTGGTCTTCATGGTGGACCTGTGGAGCTCGGAAGGGCCGGAACCGAGCACCCTCGACGAAGTGCAGACGCGGCAAAAGGACGTCACCTTCGCGTCGCGCTCGAAGCGGCATATCGCCGATTACGTCAATACGCACACCTTGCAGCGCAAATTGCGCGAACTGTACGCCGGCCTGCCCGACACAAAGCATAACCGGCAGCAGACAGAAGAGCTCGTTGCGCTGGGCTGCGACAGCACCATGCACATCGTGCGCCTGCCATACGCGGGGCGCGACTGGCATATGGCGGCCAAGGACATCAATTTTTCCAAGGGCTCCATCGAGTGGCGCTGGGAGCAGGGCTACCAGGATGGCTTGCGCGCGATCAAGGCGGCCGGCTGGCTGGCTTTTGTGACGGAAGACACACCGCTGGTTGTGCACGAGTTGCCGCCTTACGAGCGCGACGCCGCTTAGTGACGCCTGTCAAAACCTGCTGCGCGTCGGTATAGGCGGCCTGCGATGCTCACCGGCTCGGTGCCCCCGTACCTTTGTACGGTTGCGCTTCTTAGCCACCTCTCCCTTCCACTCGCGACGGTTTTATCAGGTGTTGCCGGGAGCGGCTTATCACTGCGGATGGGCTGCCTCGCGCAGTTTTTCCGCGTTCGCCATGTCTTGCCGATACGTGTCTTGCGCGTCCTTCAGGCAGCTGGCGCGCGCGGAGGATGGTTCCGAGCGGCAGGCTTTCTTGGCTTCCGCCAGGGCGGCGGCGATTTCCTTGCGCAGGGTGCGTAGCTGGGCTTGCGCCGTGCTGTCTTCCTGGTACCAGCGTTGCGGGTCGCCCGGCTGCGGCGTGGCCGTCTGCGCCAGCGCGAATGGCGCCAGGCTGCAGGCGAGCAGGGTGGCCAAGAGTGTGTTGTGGATAGTCATGATATTTCCTCCTTGAAATAAAAAAGGCGCCGTAGCGCCTTTTTTTACAACCTGCCCGTCAGTAATAGCAGGATCAGTATCACTACGACCAGGCCGGCGATGCCGCTGGGGCCGTAACCCCAGTTGCGGCTATGCGGCCAGGTGGGCAGGACGCCGACCAGGGCCAGGATCAAGATGATCAGAATGATGGTGCCCATGGTATCTCCTTGTTGGTGCATGGTCCGGTGCAGGCTTGCGGACAAGCCCGGCCAGGGGATTAATAGCGGTAGACGCGGCCGTCAACGACGCGCACGCGGTTGCCCGGGCGCAAATCATTCGCGTTGTCCTGCACCACGGTGCGGTATTCGCCGTTGTCGAGGCGTACGCTGATCTGGTAAGCCTGCGCCTGCTGCCTGCGGCCTTCCACCTGGTTGCCCACGACGCCGCCGGCGACGGCGCCCGCCACGGTGGCGGCCGTGCGTCCGCCGCCCGAACCGATGGTATTGCCCAGCAGGGCGCCGGCGATGCCGCCGACGACGGCGCCGGCGCCGCTGGTTTGTCCGCCACCCTGCACGATCTGGATGGAGTCGACGGTGCCGTACATGGCCGATTCAGGCTGGTTGGCCGGGTAATACTGTTGTGACTGGGACGGGCCTGTTGCGCAACCGCTCAGTACGGCGGTGGCGGCGAGCATCAGTGCAGCCAAGGTGGCGTTGGTTTTCATTTTATTCTCCTGACGAGGTGAGGGTGTAGTGCCATCTTAGTCATGCCCCTGTCGCCAGTCTGTACGCTGCCGCACGTACTTATTTCGTGTCGAAATGATATTTTTCTTCACGGTGATCCGGCAAAACGTTGTTATTTCTCCCTGTCTGCCTTCCGCTTTCAAAATAAATTACTTGTGTACGGCAGCGTACAGAAGAGCGGCGGCGATCCACGTAAAACGGTAGTCATGCCAAGCAGACATGCTTGCTACCACCAGGGAGAAATACATGAACAAGAATAAGCTCTTCACCGCCATCGTCGTCAGCCTGGCGTGCGCCGCCTGGGGCGGCCAGGCAGTGGCTGCCACGCCGGAAGCAAAAGCAGCCTACAAGGCGGCCAATGAGCAGGCGGGCCTGAATTACAAGCTGGCACATGCCGAATGCGAAAAAATCACGGGCAACCCGAAGGATGTCTGCATCGCCGAAGCGAAGGCCGTGCGCACCTACGATGAAGCAGTTGCTCAGGCGCAATACACGAATACCCTGCGTGCCTACACCAAGGCGCGCATCAAGATTGCCGATGCCAACTACGACGTCGACCTGACGCGCTGCAATGCGCTGACGGGCAACGACAAGGATGTCTGCGTCAAGCTGGCCAAGTCCACCAAGGTGGCGGCCCTGGCCGACGCCAAGGCGGACAAGAAAGTGATCGAAGCGCGCAGCGATGCGCGTGAAGCAAAAAGAAAAGCCGAGTACAAGGTCGCGACAGAAAAATGCGATGCATTAGCCGGCGCAGCCAAGGATGACTGTATCAAGGCTGCAAAAACCCAGTTTGGCTACTGAGCTCCCTCCGGCGCGCAGTCACCACACTGGTATAAGAAGCTCATTGTGAGCACATTGATTGACCACTCCTAAGGAAAAAACCATGAAATTCACTAAATCTATCGCTACTGGCCTTTTCGTCGCTTCCCTGTTCGCTGTTGCAGGCTGCGCTTCGACCCCAACCAAGGAAGGCACGGGCGAGTACATCGACGACGCGGCCATCACCACCAAAGTGAAAGCCAGCATCTTCAATGAGCCTACCCTGAAATCGACGGAAATCAACGTTGAGACCTTCAAGGGCGTGGTTCAGCTGAGCGGCTTCGTGGCCCAGCCTTCGGATGCCGCCAAGGCAGGCGAAGTCGCCCGTGGCGTCAAGGGCGTGAAGTCGGTGAAAAACGACATCCGCGTCAAGTAATGGCCTGACCTGCCGCAGCGGCCAGCCCCATGGCTGGCCCTGCGGCCTCCACCGACCGTCGCGGGAATCGCATGCATATCCAGCCTACAGATACCCCGCCCGAGCCGGTGGCGGCTGCCTCCACCGAGCCTGCCGGGCCACCTCCCGGCGCGCCCGTGGAGCAGCCAGACGCATCCCTGCGTTTGCCGCTGCATGTCAATGCGCGCGGCATGGCGCTGGGCATCATCGCCACCGTCAGCTTCATTTATGCGCTGCAGTGGGCACAGAAATTCCTCATTCCCGTCATTTTCGGCATTTTCATTGCCTATACCCTCAATCCCGTCGTCGCCTGGCTGGAAAAGCTGCGCCTGCCGCGCGCCATCGGCGCCACGGCCGTGACGGCCCTGATCCTGTTCGGCTCCCTCGTCGTGGTCGAGCGCGTGCAGGGCGAATTCGAATCCATCGTGGAAGAACTGCCGGCCGCCACGCATAAACTGTCGCGCCTGATCGCCGCCAGTACGGGCGGCAAGAACAGCACCTTCCAGAAGATGCAGGCCGTGGCCAATGAAATCGAGCAAGTGGCCGCCGGCGCCGAAGCGCGCCGCAACAACCGCCGCGCCGCCGCGGCCGAGGCGCCCAACTTCAAGATCATGGACTGGGTCTGGGCCGGTTCGCTGGGCCTGGTGGGCTTCCTCAGCCAGGCCACCATGGTCATCTTCCTCGTGTTTTTCCTGCTGCTGTCGGGCGACACCTTCAAGCGCAAGCTTGTCAAGCTGACGGGGCCGTCACTGAGCCGCAAGAAGGTCACCGTGCACATCCTGGAAGACATCAATACGTCGATCCAGAACTATATGTTCATGCTGCTCGTCACGAATGGCTTGCTGGCCGTCCTGATGTGGATCGCCCTGCGCGTGATCGGCCTGGAAAATGCGGGCGCCTGGGCCATCGTGGCCGGCTTGCTGCACATCATGCCGTATTTCGGCCCCTTGCTCATCACCATCGCCACGGGCCTGGTCGCCTTTTTGCAGTTCGAATCGCTGGAAATGGTCTTGCTGGTGACGGGCACGTCGATGGCCATCGCCACCCTGGTGGGTACCTTTGTCACCACCTGGATGACGGGGCGCATCGCGCGCATGAATCCCACGGCCGTGTTCATCAGCCTGCTGTTCTGGGGCTGGCTGTGGGGCGTCTGGGGCTTGCTGCTGGGCGTGCCCATCATCGTCATCGTGAAGGTCGTGGCCGAGCGCGTGCAGGGCATGGAAGTGGTGGCGGAATTGCTGGGCGAGTAATTTGCTACAACGCAAGAAAAACGGCACCCGCGGGTGCCGTTTCCGCATGTGGAGCGAGGGAATCAGGACTGGTGGCGCTTCAATATCTTGACTTGCACATCGCCATCGTCCATCTTCGGCATATCCTTCATGCTGCCCAGTTGCAGGGCGAACTGGCGCGTAAACTCGGCACCGAGAAAGAAAATTTGCGCCGAGTAATATACCCACAGCAGCAGGGCCACCAGGGACCCGGCCGCGCCATAGCTGCTGGCCACGCCGCTATTGCCGATGTACACGCCAATCGCGTATTTTCCCAATGAAAACATGAAGGCCGTGCCGATGGCGCCGATCAGCACGTCGCGCCAGGACAGCCGCACGCGCGGCAGCATTTTATAGATGACGGCAAACAGGCTGGCGATGACGGCAAAGCCGATCAGGTTCGACAGGATGGTAAACAGCACGGCCGTGTCTTTCCACACGCCTTCCCAGAAGTTGGCGAGGATCGCCATGGCCGCGTTCACCACCAGCGACACCATCAGCAGGAAGGCCAGTACCAGCACCAGGCCGAAGGACAGCAGGCGCGTGCGCAGCATGTCCCAGGCGCCCGCTTCCTTCAGCGGCGGCACTTGCCAGATTTCATCGAGACTGGCTTTCAGCTCGGCAAACACGCTGGTGGCGCCAAACAGCAGCAGGGCGCTGGCGATGAGGGTGGCGATGCGCCCCTGTTCATGGTTCTTCGCCCCGGCCAACACCAGCTGGATGGCTTCGGCGCCCTGTGTGCCCAGCAAGCCCTGCAGTTGTCCCATCAGCTCGCCGCGCGCGGCGGCAGGGCCATAGAAAAAACCGGCGATGGCGATCACCAGCACGAGGATGGGGGCGATGGAAAACAGGGTGTAATAGGCGAGGGCCGCGCCCTTGCTCGAGGCGCGGTGTTCCAGCCATTCGGTGACGGAACAGACGAGGACACTGCGCATCTGCTTGCTGAACGGCGCCAGGCCGGCCAGCTTGGGATAGCGGGTAGAAATATTCATGATGGCTTTCAATGCAAAAAAGGGGCGCGAGCCCCTTTTTCTATTCACAAGTGGCGTACCACTGTCGAGCTTACTGCACGCGGCGTTCGATGGTGATCTGTTCCACTTCAACGCGGCGGTTTGGTTCCAGGCACTTGATCAGGTCGGCACGCTTCTTGTTATCGCAGGTGACGACAGGATTGGTGGAGCCCTTGCCTTCGGCCGTCAGGCGGTTGGCGGCGACACCGTGACCGACCAGGTATTCCTTGACTGCATCAGCGCGCTGCTGCGACAGTTTCAGGTTGTACTTGGGCGAACCGATGCGGTCGGCATAACCACTGATGACAACGTTGTTGACGTCCGGCGACGCGTTCAGCACGCGGGCGATCTCGTCGAGCTTGGTCTGTGTCGGACCCAGCTTGGCGCTGTCGAACGCGAACAGTTCCGTAGCCGCCATCGTCACTTTTTCAAAGCGTGGCGGCGGTGGTGGCGGTGGTGGCGGCACGACCACGACGACTTCTTCACGCACTGGCGGCGGTGGCGGTGGCGGCGGCGGTGCAGGTGGTTTGTCGAACGCGAAGTTCAGGCCCACGGTGACATAGTAGTTGTTGGACTTGCTGCTCGGATCGAAGGTATTGCCGCGCAGGAAGCCGTGCACATTGCGCACGTCAGCCTGGAACGACAATTGATCGTTGATCGTGGACTGGAAGCCCAGACCCACGCTGGCGTAAGGCGAGCTCTTGCTGCGTTCGCCAAAAGCGAAGCTGGTGTCCTTGTCGCGCTGCATGCCGGCACCAACCAGCAGGAAGGGGCGGAAGGCTTTGCGCGAGAACATGTACAAGCCGTCTACGCCCAGCGTATTTTGCTGGTAGCGCTGACCGCCATCCTTGGAACGGGCATACGTGGTGCCCAGCTGGATATCCCAGTCCGGCGAAACGGGTTTACCGAAACGCAAGCCTGCGCCATAGCCGGTTTTATCCGTGGCGAAGTCGGAATCTGGCTTGAGTGCGTTGAGGCTAGGTTGAATGTACCAGGAGGGATTGATTTCCTGGGCCTGTGCGCCGAGGGCGGAGCACAGAACTGCGGCGGCAACGGCGATTTTTTTTAGATTATTCACAAGTAACTCCCAACGTTGATAAGAGATTTTCCCTACTGCATCAATGCGACAACTGCCAGACATGCTATTGCTAGAGGTAGACAACAATTCCAGGTGCGCTTTCTTGCGATAAATGCACTGCTGTTGGACTAGAGAATACGGTTGCAGGTTCAAGCGGTCGGTGCGTTGGCGCACAAAGCATTGTTGTATATCAATGGTGTTGCAGATTCACGACAAAGACTTCCGTGTTGAAAAAAACTAATTAGTCTCGGGAAATTTTTGCAATCACGGCCACTTCCTGGCGCCGCGTCCAGAGGCAATCGTACGACTTGTTACCAGCGTGCCACTGTATATTAGCAACAATGATGAGCTTGATAACTAATATTACATTGATGTTGTATTCCTGCCGCGTTCTGTTGCCTTGCCGGGCTTCTTCCGGGCAACTTTTGCGCGCCGCAGCCAGCTCCGCCACTTTTCATCAAGGAGTCACCCGTGTCTGACCTGCCCCATGTTGTTTCTTCCCCGCTGTCCGGCAAACTGGGCCCGCTGGGTCTGCTGCTGTCGCTGGGCCTGGCCATGCCAGCCTGGGCCGATAGCGGCGTGTCCCTGTTTTCACCGAGCGGCACGGTCAAGGCCGTGCGCCAGGTGCGTGCCCAGTTCGCCACGCCGATGGTGCCTTTCGGCGACATGGGCTTGCCCGCGCCGTTCGCCATCGATTGCGGCAAGGCCGAGCCGGCCGTCGTGGCGGGCGCGGGGCGCTGGGCCGACGAGCGCAACTGGAACTACGATTTCGAGCGCGACTTGCCGGCCGGCGTGGCGTGCAGTTTTAGCTTGAAAGCAGGGCTGAAGGACCTGGCCGGCAAGCCCTTGCAGGGAAGCACATCCTACCGTTTCACCACGGGCGGGCCGGCCATCGTCGAGGCCGTACCGTATGACGGCCAGCCGTACATCGATGAAAACCAGATCTTCGTGCTGGGCCTCGATGCCGCGCCGAACGACGCCAGCGTGGCCGCGAACGCGTATTGCCGCGCCGACGGGATCAATGAAAAAATTCCCGTGCGTCTGCTCAAAGGCAAGGAACTGGAGCAGGTATTGACCCTGCGCAAGAGTTTTCTCGACCGCTACCTGACCGTATATTTCAAGAAGCGGGGCACGCTGTGGAAAGTGGGCATGCCCGTCGCCAGCAAGGGCGCGCCGCCGCTGCCCGTGACCGTGCTGCAATGCAAGCGCAGCTTCCCCGCCAACGCCAAGGTGTCGCTCGTGTGGGGCGAGGGCATCGCCAGCGCCAGCGGCATCGCCACGGACAAGGCGCAAACCCTGCAGTTCAAGACGCGGCCCGATTTCACGGCCAAGTTCAGCTGCGAGCGCAGCAATCCGAAGGAACAGTGCATACCCTTCCTGCCCATGCGCGTACAGTTTTCCGCCCCCGTGAGCGCGGCGCAGGTGCGCGCCATGACCCTGAAGGGCGGCGGCAAGACGTATGCGCCGACGATTTCAAAAGGCGAAGAAAAGGCGGAATTCCTGTACGGCGCCACGTTCAATGGCCCCTTCCCCGTGCAAGCCAGTTTCGTGCTGAACTTGCCGCCGAAGCTGACGGATGACGCTGGCCGCGCCTTGCTCAACCGCGCGCGCTTCCCCATGACGGTGCGCACGGGCGAACAGCCGCCGCTGCTGAAATTCCCGGCCCCGTTCGGCATCATCGAAGCGAAGGGCGACGGCTTGCTGCCCGTCACCGTGCGCAATATCGAGCCCGTGCTGTCGGGCAAGGAGGTCGCGCAGCCATCCGCTGCCGCCACGGGCGCCACCTTGCGCGTGCCCGACAATGACGACAAATTCATCATCGAGTGGATGCAGCGCCTGACCGGCAATGGCGACGGCGGCGAATACTGGCAGCCGTACGCGCAATATGCGGGCAACATGAGCAAATCCGTGCTGGGGGGCGCGGCCGGCACGCGTCCCATCAGCCTGCCGCGCCCCGATGGCAAGAAGACCTTTGAAGTGATCGGCATCCCTTTGCTGAAACCGGGCTTTTATGTGGTCGAGCTGGCCAGTCCCATCCTCGGCAAGGCGTTGCTGGGCAAACCGACGACGGCCTACATCCGCACAGCCGCGCTGGTGACCAACCTGGCGGCCCACTTCAAGCATGGCGCGCAATCGTCGCTCGTGTGGGTGACGTCGCTCGACAAGGGCGCGCCAGTTGCGAAAGCGCAAGTGGCCGTGCGCGACTGCGCCGGCAAGCTGCTGTGGCAAGGCGCCACGGGCGCGGACGGCGTGGCGCACATCCCCGGCGAGCTGGCCAATTCCAGCTGCAAGAACAATGGCCGCTACTTTATCAGTGCGCGCAGCGGCGGCGACATGACGTTCACCCTGTCGGACTGGGTCGGCGGCATCGAAGCCTGGCGTTTCAATTTGCCCACGGACGACACGCGCGCCGACAACACCCTGCTGGCGACGGTATTCGACCGTACCTTGCTGCGCGCCGGCGAAACCGTGCACATGAAGCATTTCATCCGCAAGCACACGGGCGAGGGCATGAGCCTGGTTGAAAAGAATAACGGCCCCGGCAGCGCCACCTCCGTCGTCATCACGCACCAGGGCAGCGACCAGAACTATCAATTGCCCCTGCGCTGGTCCGCCAGCGGCACGGCGGAAAGCGACTGGGTCATCCCCGCCGACGCCAAGCAGGGAGAATACAGCGTCACCATGGCGGGACGCCCGTCCGGCAGTTTCCGCGTGGAAGCGTTCCGCGTGCCCACCATGAAAGCCGTGCTGCAGGGACCGAAAGCGCCCGCCGTGCAGGCGAATCAGCTGGCCCTCGATGCACAAATCACGTATCTGGCCGGCGGCGCCGCCACGAATGCGCCCGTCAAGCTGCGCACGGTGCTGCAAGACAAGAGCGTGACGTTTGCCGACTATCCTGACTATAGTTTCAGCAATGGCGACGTGAAGGAAGGTCTTGTGAAACAGGGCACGGGCTACGACGACGATGAGGGCGAGTGGCAGGATGAAGGCCATGGCGGGCGAGCCGGCGCCGGTGCAGCTGCCGCGCGCACGCAAAGCTTGACCCTGGACAAGGCGGGCGGCGCGCGCATCGTCATTGACCAGCTGCCGCAACTGTCCACGCCGCGCGACCTGGTGGCGGAAATGGCGTTCCAGGATGCGAATGGCGAGACGGCCTCGGTCGCCACGCGCGTACCGCTGTGGCCGTCAAACTATGTGATCGGCATCAAGCCCGATGCCTGGGCCTTGAGCAAGGATGCCTTCAAGTTCACGGTGGCCGTGCTCGGCACCAATGGCAAGCCCGTGGCGAATGCCCCGGTCGCCGTCGATTTCTTCCAGCGCAACAGCTATTCGCACCGCCGGCGGCTGATCGGCGGCTTCTATGCGTATGAAAACAGCAGCGAAGTGGTCAAGCTGGGCCCTGCGTGTTCGGGCAAGACGGACAACAAGGGCCTGTTGATTTGCGACGTGAAGGCACCGGCCAGCGGCAATCTGGTCTTGCGCGCCCGCACGCAGGATGCCGCCGGCAATGCGGCCGTCGCCAACCGCGAAACCTGGGTGGCCGGCAGCGGCGACTGGTGGTTCAACGCCAGTGACAATGACCGCATCGATGTGCTGCCGGAAAAGAAACGCTATGAACCGGGCCAGGAAGCAAGCTTGCAGGTGCGCATGCCGTTCCGGGCGGGCACGGCCCTGATCACGGTCGAGCGCGAAGGCATCCTCGACACCTATGTGCGCCAGCTCAATGGCCGGGAACCGGTGGTGAATATCCCGGTCAAACCGAACTACGCACCGAATGTGTATGTGTCCGTGTTTGTCGTGCGGGGCAGGGTCGATGGCGTGCAGCCCACGGCGCTGGTTGACCTGGGCAAGCCGGCCTACAAGATGGGCATTGCACCGCTGAACGTGGGGTGGCAGGCGCATGAACTGAACGTCATGGTCGTGTCCGACAAGGAAGTGTATAAAACACGCGACAAGGCGGAAGTGTCCGTGCGCGTGCGCCGCGCCGATGGCAAGCCGTTGCCGGCCGGCGCCGAAGTGGCGCTGGCGGCCGTCGACACGGGCTTGCTGGAACTGATGCCCAACGATAGCTGGAAATTGCTCGATACCATGATGGCGCAGCGCAGCCTCCAGGTGGAAACGGCGACGGCGCAGATGCAGGTGATCGGCAAGCGCCACTTCGGCCGCAAGGCCTTCCCGGCCGGCGGTGGCGGCGGCAAGGGCGCGAGCCGCGAATTGTTCGATACCCTGCTGTTCTGGAAGGGCACCGTCAAGCTCGACGCGAAGGGCGAAGCGACCGTGCAAGTGCCGCTGAACGACTCGCTGACGGCATTCCGCATCGTGGCCATCGCCAGCGCGGGCAAGGAATTGTTCGGTACGGGCAGCACGGATATCCGCAGTTCGCAAGATTTGATTTTGATGTCGGGCTTGCCGACCCTCGTGCGCGAAGGCGACCAGTTGCGCGCAGGATTTACGGTACGTAACACCTCGGCCGCCGCCTTGAACGTGGAACTCAACGCCAGCGCGGCTGGCAAGGCCTTGCCGCGCCAGAGCTTGACCCTGGCGGCCGGCGAAGCGCGTGAAACGGGCTGGGATTACCAGGTGCAGCTCGGTGCGCAAACGGTCGTGTGGGATATCAGCGCGAAAGCGGGAAGCCACACGGATAAACTGAAAATCACGCAGAAAGTGGGCCAGGCGACGCCCGTGCGCACGTATCAGGCAACCTTGCAGCAGATCGACAAGCCCGTCAATATGTCCGTGCAAATGCCGGCCGGCGCCTTGCCGGGCCGGGGCGGTATCCAGACCAGCTTTGTCGCCAAGCTCGGTGGCGAGCTGCCCGGCGTGCGCGAGTACATGGCCGCCTATCCCTACACGTGCTTCGAACAAAACACGTCGAAAGCCATCGCCCTGCAAGACCAGGAGGCGTGGAACAAGTTGGCTGCCAGCCTGCCGGCCTACCTGGACAGCGATGGCATGCTGAAATACTTCCCCATCATGGAACAGGGCAGCGACAGCCTGACGGCGTATGTGCTGTCGGCAACCCGCGAAGCGGGCTACGCGATTCCGGAACAGACGAAAAACCGCATGGAAGCAGCCTTGACGGCCTTCGTGCAGGGCCGCATCGTGCGCCGTTCCGCGCTGGACACGACTGACTTGGCCGTGCGCAAACTTGCTGCGCTGGAAGCGCTGTCGCGTTCGAACAAGGTGCCGCCCGATGCCCTGGAGAGTATCAGCATCAACCCGAACCTGTGGCCTACCTCGGCTGTCATCGACTGGAGCTTGTTGCTGCAACGCACGCCAAGCCTGGCGCGCCGCGATGCGCTGCTGGCCGAGGCGCAGCAGATATTGCGTTCGCGCCTGAATTTCCAGGGCACGACCATGGGCTTCTCCACCGAGCGCAAGGATAACTGGTGGTGGCTGATGGTCTCCGGCGACGTCAATGCCAACCGCCTGCTGCTGGCCGTGATGGACGACCCGGCGTGGAAGGATGACATCGGCCGCCTGGTGCGCGGCAGCATGGGCCGCCAGCAGAAGGGCCGCTGGGATACGACGGTAGCCAACGCCTGGGGCACCCTGGCCATCAATAAATTCTCGGCCAAATTCGAGTCCACGCCCGTGACGGGCGCCAGCGCCGTCAAGCTGGGCAGCGATACGCAAGCCCTCGTGTGGAATGGCGCGGCGAAGGTCGGCCCCGTGCTGCAAGCGTGGCCGAAAGGCATGGATACCCTGGGCCTGGCGCACAGCGGCACCGGCAAACCTTGGGCCACCGTGCAAAGCCTGGCGGCCATCCCGCTCAAGGCGCCCGTCTCCAGCGGTTATACGATCAAGAAAACCATTACGCCTGTGGAACAGAAAACCACGGGCCAATGGTCGCGCGGCGATGTCTACCGCGTGCGCCTGGACCTGTCGGCGCAGGCGGACATGAGCTGGGTGGTGGTCGACGACCCGATCCCCGCCAGCGCCACGGTGCTGGGCAATGGCCTGGGCCGCGATTCGCAGCTGCTGACGGCCGGCGAAAAATCCACGGGCTGGGTCTGGCCCACGTTCGAGGAACGGGCGTTCGACGCCTTCCGCGCCTATTACGCCTTCGTGCCGAAGGGTAACTGGAGCGTGGAATACACGGTGCGCCTGAACAATGCCGGGGATTTCAGCCTGCCAGCCACGCGCATCGAGGCCATGTATTCGCCCGAAATGTTTGGCGAGTCGCCGAACGCGAATGTGAAGGTGGCGCAGTGAAAGGGTTTGTTTTACTGATGGGCGGCCTGTTGGCCGGCCCGGTCTTCGCTGAAGCGATATTGACGCCGGCCCAGGTGCAGGCCGCGTACCGCAGTTCGGAAGCGCAATTGCTGGACCGCAGCGGCGTGCCCCTGCAATCGTTGCGCGTGGATATGAAGGTACGGCGCTTGCCGTGGGTTCCGCTGTCCGATATTTCACCGGCCGTGCAGCAGGCCGTGCTGCTGGCGGAAGACCAGCGCTTCATGCGTCATGGCGGCGTGGATGTGTCCGCGCTGGCCACGGCCGCCTGGGACAATCTGTTTTCGAAAAAGCCCCGGGGGGCCTCGACCATCACCATGCAGCTGGCGGGCCAGCTGGACGCGGATTTGCAGGCGTCCTCGGGCGGACGCAGCCTGCGCCAGAAATGGGACCAGATACGTGCCGCCCAGGCTATCGAAGACAGCTGGAGCAAGGCGCAGATTTTCGAAGCGTATTTGAATCTGGTCTCGTTCCGCGGCGAGCTGCAAGGCATCGCGTCCGCCTCGTACAGCCTGTTCGGCAAGGCGCCGTCGGGACTGAACCAGACGGACGCCATCATCCTGGCCAGCCTCGTGCGGGCGCCGAACGCGCCGCCGGCCACCGTCACGCGCCGCGCCTGCGCGCTGGCGAAAGAGTGGCGCATGGACAGCAGTTGCCAGCTGATCGGCCAGCGCGTGCAGACGGCCCTGCAGCGCAATGCGGTCTACGCGGAACTGGCGCCGGCGCCGCAAGTGGCGCAGCAGTTGCTGAAACAGCCGGGTGCGCAAGTTGCCAGCACCCTGGACGGCCCCTTGCAGCGTTTCGCACAGGAAAATCTGCGCCAGCAGCTGGCGTCATTGCGCGAGCGCAATGTCAACGATGGCGCCATCATCGTGCTGGACAACCGCAGCGGAGAAATCCTCGCCTATGTGGGCAATGCGGGCGGCAGCCACGTGGATGGCGTGGCGGCCCTGCGCCAGGCCGGTTCCACCTTGAAACCGTTCTTGTATGAACTGGCCATCGAGCGCCGGCTGATGACGGCCGCGTCCGTCATGGACGATTCGCCGCTCGATGTCGCCACGGCATCGGGCATGTACGCGCCGCAAAACTACGACCGCAACTTCAAGGGCTATGTCAGCGCTCGCACCAGCCTGGCCAGCTCGCTCAACATTCCTGCCGTGCGTACAGTGCTGCTGACGGGGCAGGACGGCTTTTACAATCGACTGAAGGACGTGGGCCTGTCCAGCCTGACGGAAGCGGCCGAATACTACGGCCCCTCGCTGGCGCTGGGTTCGTCCGAAGTGACCCTGCTGGAACTGGCCAACGCCTACCGCGCGCTGGCCAACGGCGGGCTGTACAGCACCGCCAGCCTGCAGCCGGGGCAAGCGGGCAAGGACAGGCGCCGCGTGATGGAGGCAGGCGCCGCCTTCATCGTGGGCGACATCCTGGCCGACCGCGCCGCGCGCAGCATGACGTTTGGTTTGCGCAACGAGCTGGGGACGAATTTCTGGAGCGCCGTCAAGACGGGCACGAGCAAGGACATGCGCGACAACTGGTGCATGGGTTACTCGGCGCGCTACACGGTGGGTGTCTGGGTGGGCAACTTCGACGGCAAGCCCATGTGGGACGTGTCGGGCGTGACGGGCGCCGCGCCCGTGTGGCGCGACGTGATGGATTATCTGCACAGGAACATGCCCAGCCATGCACCGAAAGCGCCGCCAGGCGTATTGCAGCAGATGGTGGCGTACCAGCCTGCGCTGGAAGCGCCGCGCCGCGAATGGTTTATCTTTGGTACGGAAAGCCCCGTCATCGCCGTGCTGGGCGACACCGTGAAGCCGCCCGCCATCGTGTATCCGGCCGAAGACAGTATCCTCGCCATCGACCCCGACATCCCGCCCGCCCTGCAGCGCGTGTTTTTCCAGGCCCAGGGCAGCCACGCCTTGCGTTGGGTGCTCGACGGCAAGGACATGGGCGCGGCTCTTGACAGCATCAGCTGGCGCCCCGTGCCCGGCAAGCATGCGCTGGCGCTCGTCGATGATGCAGGCAAGACGGTGGCGCAGGTGGCGTTTCAGGTGCGGGGCAATGCGCTGGCACAGCTTGCCGTGCAGGGTAAATAATCAGTTCGCCGGATAATTCGCCGGGTCGATGGCTGGCGTGACGTGGTGCCGCAGCACATCGCCGCCGTGCGGATGCTTTTGCGTGCGGCGTTTTTCGTCCGACGGCGGGCTGACCAGCACGATGGTCGCTTCGTCCGGGTTGCGCAGGTTCACCACGGCGCTGACGCCGCCATCGCGGTAGCTGCCCATCACGGCGATGGCCATTTGCACGAACAGGGTGGCCGCGCCCGTGTTGCCCAGGCGCTGGTCCGTATCTATCCACTGCTGCGGCTTGCCACTGTCGAGTTCCGTGCCACCATCTTCCGCATGGCTCAGCAAGGTCTTGTGCAGCGCCACCAGCTGCGCCTGATTGCCACCGGTGGCGGCGACCAGACGCGTCGGCGCGGCGGGGCGCTCGGCTTTCGGCAAGCTGCGCAAGGCTTGTTGCCAGCCCGCCTGCAAGGCTTGCTCGCGCTGATCGCGCCGCGTCAGGGGCTTGCCGCGCTCATCCGTCATCCTGACAAACGTGGGCCGGTGGATGAAACCGAAGGTAGGCAGGCGGTCCAGCTGCGCCAGTTGTTCCTTGTTGAAGGGCAAGGGAAACCAGGGCGTGGGTTGCCAGTCTTTGGGCGGTTGGTAGGTCTTGTGCTGGAGCCTGTCGAGCATGCTGAAGCTGCCCGTGCCGCGGATATCGGAGCGCTGCGCGAATTGCGCGGCGACGGGGAGCCATTCGGCGATTGAGGGCTGACGCTGGGTGAATGCACTCGGGTCTTCTTTTTTGTCTGGATGGGGCACTGCTCGCATCAATTTGTCATATGCCAGATACAGGCGCCGCGCCACGCCGTAGGTATTCAAGTCATCGACGCTGTCCTCGGGCGGCGCGTCATCGTAGGCGAACTTGCGCACGGCATCGATGCGTTCACGCCGGGCCAGCACGAAGAGGGCGGAGGTGTCGGGCATTTCGGGGATGTAGTAGCCATCTTTGAGCAATTCGGGAGTGTTGGGACTGCGATTGATATCGCGCGATTCCATGCCATCATGCGAATTCAAGATGATGTATGGCACGTCAGGATGGGCGTCAAAAAATGCGAAAACATCTTCTAGAATATGCTCGGGATGTTCCTCGAAGCGTCGTGGCCCCGCCACAAACAGATGCCAGTGCATGCCGGAAGAGGCGGTGCTACCTGCCAGACCCATAATGGGCGAGTGTGGTGTATCTTGCAGCGCAGGATCTGCAATGGGACCTTCGGCGTTAAAGATGGGCACGGCAAAATACATAGGGGTGTTCAGCGCGCCATTTTCGAGCGAGTCGCCTGCGCGTCCCCCACTGGTGCCTGCTTTGTCCAGGCTGCTCCATGGATATTTCTTCTTGTCTTGTTCGCGGATGCTGGCATAGGCATTTCCCTTTTGCAGGGCTTCCCACAATTTCCCTTGTCGGTATTTGTCCAGGGTGACGCCGAGACCGATAACCTCCAGCACATATTCCCGCTTTTCCTGTTCGCTGGGCACCATCTGCTGCACTTGCGGCTTTGCGACGACCATAGGCTTGGACGAGTGCAGCCAGCGTGAGCCTAGCAATGTGGCTGCCACGAGAGGCGGGATCAGCAACAGCCCATGCAGGTACTTCAAGACTTTGCTGCTCATCGTGGACTCCAGCAAGAAAGGTGATGGGCTGATCAGTAATGACCAAAGCAATAGCAGTGCCAGTACGCTGGCGACTGCATACAGCGGATATTGCAAGCGGAGGAATAAGCTTTTCATCTTGGTATTTCGTCGCTGGCTTTATGGACGACCGGCGTGACGACTGAATCAGTACGCCTGCCGTTGACTATTTCACATACAACGGTGGAAGGCAGGCCCTCATGTAGGGCGGGAATACAAGCGGGAAGTTCTCCCGAACTGTAATAGCGCGCATTACCTACGATAATTGCCTTACGCGCCGCAGGCTCGGCAGACAAGTAAACCGCGAAATTTTTTGCAAAGGTATCCCACTTCAATATCGATAGGCGTGATATTTTTTCATCGGTTTTCAGCCGCCAATCCGCCACCGCACACAAATACTGGTAAAACCTCGGATCGCTGCTCGCCTTGCCACCGCCGATTGCCACGTCATACGCCGTCACGTTGCGGTGGTTTTCCGCATTGCCGATGATGGCGCCGTGGAAGGATTTGGGACTGACCTCGTTCTGCCAGCGCTTGCGCGCCTCGTTCGGGGTTTCTTCGCGATTCACAAGCAGCATGTCGCCGCCGCCCGGATGGCGCGAGACGCGGTCGAGTTTGCATTGGTCGCCCGCTTCCTTGCCCACGTTCAGGGCCTTTTCCACTTGCTCGTGCTCGCCCGCGCCGAACCTGCCGACGCCGTATTCGGGAATGCGATGCTGCTTCGGACGCGGATCGGCGATGACTTCCTGCCTGCGCATGCGCAAACCTTGCTTGCTGGTTACCGCGATGGCCGCATCGATCGGGTCGACTTCCTCGCACGGTCCTTGCTGGTCGCGCGGCAGCCTGGCCTGGTCGGAATCCCTCGGGAACTTACCAGGGCGGATCTCGCCGCCGTCGAGCACGGCTTTCCCGGGTACGCGCAAGGCTTCGCCATTGATCGTACGCAAGCCTTCGCGCCGTCCCGTTTCCGTGGAAAAGATATTCCATTTACTTGGTTTGACGGGCGGCCACTGTGACTCGGCATGGTTGCCGCGGTGGCCCCGGTTGGCGCCGGCCACGTGGGCATGGTCGTCCTCGCCATCCAGGCGCAGGGCGAAGTCGTGCGGCGGTTGGCCCACCAGCACCGGCCCATTGTTTTTGCCAGCGGCGTCAAGGCGTTGCTTGTTGGTGAAGACGCGCTGGTAAAATCCCTTGCCCAGTTCCGCCAGCGGCTGGCGATGCTGGGATTCCTTGTCCCAGTAGGTGGGACCGTCACCCCAGATGCTTTTGTCCGTCTTGCCCTTGGTTTTGGACAGGCCATGACCGTCGATGTGGTCGGGTATGCCTTGCCAGCCGATGCCCTGCATATTATCCAGCGCTACAGTCATGTCTTCGGGGCAGAAGTACAGGTAGACCTTGCCCCGGTTGTCTCGGTCCGCTTCCGCGCGCCATGCCGCGCCTGCCATGCCGTGGCAGACGGCATGATCCTTGATCTGCGCAAAGGCGGGCGTGGCGTGCTTTTTGGTCACCACGCCTTGCACGATCTGCACCAGGGTTTGCAGGCGCGCATGCAGGGTCTGGCGGTTGCTGATGGCGTCGTACTGGTTTTCCATCGCCGCATCCCGGCCGCCACCAAAGATGCGGCTCGTTTCCGCCGCGCCGAAAAACATGGTCGTGTCTTCCACCAGGCTGTAGGGCGGATGCGTAAGGATCAGCGTGTCGGCCGGCCGCTTGCCTTCGTCGAGCAGGAAGGCCTGTGCCAGAAGCGAGATCAGACAGCCCTGGCTGTGCGCCACGATGGAGACGACATCGTTGCTGTCGTAGTCGCGGATCATGGCGATGAGCGCCGCCAGGCGCTTGGCGGCCAGCACCATGTACATGCGTCCAGGCGCCGTCTTCAAAGGGCGCACGGGGTCGCCGCCCACGTCGTACGGCGAAAACAAGCCCTTGTTCCACATGTCGGGCAGGGTATTGGTGGCATTGCCGAACGGGCCGCCGTTCTTCGACATATCCTTGTCCAGGCGGTTGCCGTAGCGGTCCGTGTTCTGGCCGTTGACCACCTTGCTGGCGTTGCTGCGTTCGCGAAAGCCCCAGTAAAACGGGATGACGGGACTGTACGTCGTGTCATCATGCTTGCGCTTGAAGTAGACCGCGTCCGGATCGGCGATCACTTCACGCTTGTCGGCCTCCTGTGGCAGGCGGTAGGTGGCTGGGGTGAACACGTGCCCGCCGCCATACATGCGCGCATCGAGTCCCTGGCAGAGTCCTTTTTCCACGGCACTGAAACTCGTACCCACGTCGTTGACGCCATGGATGACGATGACGTTGCCCGGCAGCTCAGGGCGGATGCGCACGATGGCGTCGTTGAGGCGGCCGCAATGGAGCAGGGCGCTACTCATGCCGCTGGTGTAGGGAAGTTTGGGATACGCCATCGCCGCTCCATGCTGACCAGACAGGTCAGTGTAGAGGGGCGGGATGGCGGATTAATTGCGTTTACGCAAGCATTGCGGAAAAGAAGGCGGCCTTACGGCGCACTGATGATCTTCGTCAGCGCGATGCGATACGCGGGCTGCACGTCGCCATCCTTGTCCAGCTTGTCCGTCATGATCACGCCGTAGCCTTGCGCGTACCACACGTATTCGCCGCTCTTGCCTTTGCTCTTGCCACCGACGTCGCGCAGTTCGAACTTGCAGGCGTCGGGGAAGCGGCGGCCGCCCAGTTCCAGGCGTTCCCAGCCGAGGAAGGTGATGGAAAAGTTGCGCTCGTCCGTGCGCGTGGAGGTGGTGATCTTGTCGGACAGGCCCGCCAGCGGGTAGTGGGTGCTCGTTTGCGTGTCCGTGAATTGCACGCGCACTTCCTGGCCGGGGCGCATGGTCGCGGGGATGGCGGACTGCGGCGTGTAGACGTTCTTGCTGCGCACCGTGCCGTCTTCATTATAGTGGACGTTGCCCGTGAGGAATACCTGGCCATCGCGGATGTCCTGGTAGGACGTGGCCAGCAGCACGCCGCCGTCGAGGATCAGCTGCGTGCCCTTTTGTTTCTTGCCTTCAAAGGTTTCTTCGACGTTGACTTGCGCGTCGCCATTGTTCTTGCTGAACTTGATGCCCGTCGTCAGTTCCATGCACTCGCCCACCGTGGGCGCTGCCTGTACGCTCGCGGCGGCCAATACGCCTGCCGCTATCATTCCACACCATGCTGCTTTCATTGTTTTCCTGGCTATCTTGCAAAGGCGCGATGATAGCGTGCCTGGAAGCAACGTGGCGCAGCGCTGACACTATTTCGTGGGAGCGACGGGGATGCTGGGCACAGCCGGTGTGGACGCTGGCGGCGCTGTGGGCTTCCCGCGCCGCGTGCGCTTGTCCGTGCGCGCCTTGGCGGGCTTGGCGTCGTGGACCAGCTTGCCCTTGTTGTCCAGTTTGTCGGACTGGTCCGATTTCTGGCCAGAATCATTCGGATTGTTGGTGTGGTTGCCCGTCTGGTTCAGATTCGTCGTCGATTGGGCTTGCACCCAGGCGCCGCCGACGGTCATCAGGGTGGCGGCCAACAAGAGAGCGGCGGTTTTCATGGCAGTGTCCTGTGCAGAAATGAGTAAGAGCTTGCATTCTCACACAGGATACCGCCGGCACGGGTAGGACGCGGCCTCATGCTTGTGTCGGCTGGTTGCTACTGATTATCGGAATTGCTCCGTCGAGATATCAAATCGCTTGAGCTTGTCGTACAGGGTTTTCTTCGGAATATTCAGGCTGGCGGCCGCGTCGATGACGTTGCCATTGTGGCGGCGCAAGGCTTCCTCGATGATGGAAATCTCGAAAGTGTCGACTTGCTCGGCCAGCGAGGCTTCGCGGCAGCCGGCCGGGCTGAGGGTATCGTCGAGCAAGCCCAGCACGAAGCGGTCGGCCACATTGTGCAGCTCGCGCACATTGCCGGCCCAGCGCTGCGCCATCAGCGAGGAGATCAGTTCGCCGCTGACGAGGGCAGCCGGCTGGCCATAGCGCAGCGCCGCCTGCAGCACGAAAAATTCGAACAGCAAGGGGATATCCTCGCGCCGGTTGCGCAGGGCAGGCAGGGTCAGGCTGGCCACGTTCAGGCGGTAATACAGGTCGGGCCGGAATTTGCCCTGTTCCGCCAGCACATTCAAGTCTTCCTTGGCCGCGGCGATGACGCGGAAATTGACGGAAATCAATTTATTGGAGCCGAGCCGCTCGACCTGCCGTTCCTGTAGCACGCGCAGCAGCTTGACTTGCAGGGCCAGCGGCATGCTTTCGATTTCGTCCAAAAACAAGGTGCCGCCGTTCGCGTATTCGATCTTGCCGATGCGCTGGCGCTGCGCGCCCGTAAACGCGCCTTCCTCGTGGCCAAACAGTTCCGACTCGAAAATCGATTCGGGCAGGGCGCCGCAGTTGATCGCTACGAAAGGGTGGTCGCGCCGCTCGCTGAAGTCGTGCAGGCAGCGGGCGATGAGTTCTTTTCCGGTTCCCGTTTCGCCGAGGATGATGATGTCGGCAGACTTGGGCGCCAGGTTCAGCACCAGTTGGCGCACCTTGGCCATGGCCGCGCTGCGGCCCACGATGCGCGCTTCGATGCCGACCCGCTGCTCGAGCTGGCGGCGCAAGTTCATGTTTTCCAGCACCAGGTGGCGTTTATCGAGGGCGCGGCGGCACACTTCCACCAGCAAGTCGGCGGAAAACGGTTTTTCGATGAAATCGTAGGCGCCACGGCGCATGGCGCCCACGGCCATCGACACGTCGCCGTGGCCCGTGACGAGGATGACGGGCAGGCTGGCATCCTGCGCCACGGCGATATCGAGCAGTTTCAAGCCATCCATGCCGGGCAGCTTGATATCGCTCAATAAAATGCCGGCAAATTCGGGCACCAGGTAGGGCAGCGCTTCTTCGGCCGTGGCCACGGCCGTCACTTGCAGGCCTGCCAGTTCCAGCGATTGCCGGGCGCCCTTGCGCACGACGGCATCGTCTTCCACCAGCAGCACTTGCATGCCTTCAAAATTATTCTCGTGCATTCCCTATTCCTTCGTCTCTATCTTATTCTCCCCCGGGGCGCAGCTCAGGGTGATGGTAAATTGTGCGCCGCCCCCTTCCTGCGCGCTGCGGTTGCGCACGGCCAAGGCGCTGCCGGCCGCGCGCAGTATGCCAGCGCTGATCGACAATCCCAAGCCCAGCCCGTGTTCCTTGGTGGTATAGAAGGGGTCGAAAATCTTGTCGAGCGAGGCCAGCGGGATGCCGGGGCCATTATCGGTGATATGCAGCACGGCGAGGTCGCCTTCGCGGCGCACCTGGAACCAGATTTGCACGGGCTCGCTTTCCGGCACGGCATCCATGGCATTCGTGATCAGGTTGGTAAACACCTGTTCCAGGCCGATGGCGTTGCACAGCACGATGATGTCGTCCTCAAGCCAGCTTTCATGCAGGGTCAGGCGCTGCGAATGCTTGCGCGTGCGGATTTGCAGCATGGTTTGCGCAAATGCCTGGCGCACGCTGACGGGCTTGCGCGCATCGTCGCTGCGCCGCGCAAAGCCCTTCAATTGCGACGTCACATAGCCGAGCCGCTTGACGAGGTCGGAAATGGTCGACAGATTATCGAGCGCATCGTCGATGCGGCCCCTTGCCAGAAACACCTTGGCATTGTCGGAAAACGTTTGCAGGGCGGCCAGCGGCTGGTTCAGCTCGTGCGTCACGCCGGCCGCCATCTGGCCGATGGCTGCCAGCTTGCCGCTTTGCACCAGTTCCGCCTGGGCATAGCGCAGGGTCTGTTCGGCCCGCTCGCGCTCGGCCACCTCGGCTTGCAGGCGGCCATTCGCGTGCACCAGGTCGGCCGTGCGCTGCTCGACCTTGATTTCCAGCTGTTCATAGGCGCGCGCCAGGGTTTGCTGCGCATTGAGCTTGTCGGCGATGCGGCGTCGGCGCTGGCGCGCATACATCAGGGCCAGCAGCAGCAAGGCCCAGCCCAGCGCGGCGGCGATGGCCGCGTTGCGCGCCGCTTCGTCGACCTGGTCGAGTTCGGCCAGCACGGTGATTTGCCATTGCAGCGGGCCCAGGGCGCGGTTCACGGCCAGATAGTCTGCGCTGCCGGACAGGGCGGGCGTATCGCCCGTCTGCGGACGTTCCAGGGTCATCACGCTGGCGCCATCGGCGAACTGGCGCCGCAGCCGGTGCGGCAAGATGGGCAGGTTTTCTTGCAGGAACTGGCGCTGTTCGCTGATGTTGTTCTTGGCGTCCGCCGACAGCGGGGCCAGTGTCTTGAACTTGAAGGCGGGTGTGGTGGCCAGGATTAGCACGCCATTCGCGTCCTTGACCCAGATCTGTTCGCCCGCGCCCGGTGTGCGCCACGATTGCTCGATCCAGTCCAGGTTGACCTTGGCGGCGACGATGCCGATGATGCGCCCGTTGCGCTGCACGGGTTGCGAAATGAAATAGCCGGCCTCGAAGGTCGAGGCGCCGATGCCGTAGAAGCGGCCGATGCCGCCCGCGAACGCATCCTTGAAATAGGGCCGGAAACCGTAGTTGACGCCGACATACGAGCTGCGGTCTTGCCAGTTGCTCGACGCCAGGGTCGTGCCCTTGTCATCGAGCACGTAGACGGCAAAGGCGCCCGCGCGGCGGTTCATGTCGACCAGGTAGGCGTTGATCTGCGTGACCTTGTCGGCGCTGGGCTGTTCCAGTAATTGCGCCACGGCATCGCTCTGGGCCACGGCCAGGGGCAGGAATTCGTACTTGTTGAGGGCGCCGCCGATGGATGCCGCATACAGTTCCGCGCGCGAATCGAGCGTGCGGTGCAATTCATCGAGCTGGCGCTGCTTGACCCAGGCATACGACGCCCACGTCAGCACGACCAGCGATCCCACGGCCAGCAGGGGGCCGAGCGCGGGTCTCAGGGTCCGTTTGCCGAATGCCATGGTGCTCCGTGTGTCGGGTTAAGCGCGCGAGGGCCGCCAAGGCGGTATTGTAGTGTACGGTGGGATTCGCCTTGAATCGGCGAATCCTGATCTATATATGACATGCAAATATTCGGCGTCTGACAAAACCGTAGCGAGCGGCGATGATTTGTGGCCGAGAAGCGCAACCGTACTCTAGTACGGTGAGCATCGCCGGCCGCAAAGCGCGCCGCGCAGTAGGTTTGGTCAGACGCTACCAGCCACTAATCGGCGGTACTTGCCATCGTTTCCGCATTGTGATGACGCTGCTGCTCTTCCATCACCATCTCGCCCAGCATGCGCTTCAGGCGGTTGAACTCGGGGTCGCTCGGGTCGCGCGGGCGGGGCAGGTCGATGGCCACGTCGCGCTTGATGGTGCCGGGACGGTAGGTCATGACGATGGTGCGGTCGGCCAGGTAGATCGATTCCTCGATCGAGTGCGTCACAAAAACGATGGTGGTGCCGAAGACTTTCCAGATTTTCAGCAATTCATCTTGCAGGTTGCGCCGCGTCAAGGCGTCCAGCGCGCCGAACGGCTCATCCATCAGCATGATCGGCGAATCGAGGGCCAGCACGCGGGCAATCGCCACGCGCTGGCGCATGCCGCCCGACAAGTCTTTCGGGTAGCGGGCGCGGAATTCCGTCAAGCCCAGCATGCTCAGCAGCATGTCGACCCGTTCCTTGATCTCGGCCGGCGTCTTGCCGGCGATTTCCAGGCCGAAAGCGATATTGCTCTCGATGGTCATCCAGGGGAACAGCGCGTATTCCTGGAACACCATGCCGCGGTCGGGACCGGGTTCGGTGATCAGCTTGCCGCCGGCCAGGATCTGGCCCGACGTCGGCTGCGAAAAGCCGGCGATGGCGTTGAGCAGGGTCGACTTGCCGCAGCCGGATGGTCCCAGCAGGCAGATGAACTCGCCGCTGGCGATTTCCAGGTTGATATCCTTCAGGGCGATGACGTCCGCGCCGCCCGTGGTGAAGATTTTATTGACTGCATTGATATTGATCGTGGTCATGGCCGTTCCTCTTAGTGTTCCAGGCCGCGGTGCCACTGCAGCAAATGATTATTCAGGGCATTCATGGCCATATCGATGGCCAGGCCGAACAGACCGATGGTAAACATGCCAGCGATAATCTTGTCGGACCAGAAGTACTCGCGCGCTTCCAGGATGCGGAAGCCGAGGCCGCTATTCACGGCGATCATTTCCGCCACGATCACGACGATGAAGGCCGTGCCCATGCCGATGCGCGCACCGGCCAGGATGTACGGCGTGGCGGCCGGCAGGATGACGCGGCGGAACATGGTCATCTGGCTGGCGCCCAGGTTGCGCGCGGCGCGGATGTAGATGCCGTCAACCTGGCGTACGCCGGCGATGGTATTCATCAGCACGGGGAAGAAGGAGCCGATGCTGATCAGGAAGAAGGCGGGCGGATTGCCCAGGCCGAACCACAGGATTGCCAGCGGAATGTAGGCGATCGGCGGAATCGGGCGCAGCACCTGCACCAGCGGGTCGAACAGTTTATAGATGGTCTTGTTGGTGCCCATCAGCAAGCCCAATGGCAAGGCCAGGCCGGCGCCGATGGCAAAGCCGCCCAGCACGCGCGACAGGCTGGCCCAGGCGTCATGCGGCAATTCGCCGGAGAACATCCACACCAGGTAATTGCCCGTTTCGGGCGTGTAGGCTTCCATCGGCACCAGGTATTCATACCACTTCACCAGCACGGCCACGGGCGATGGCAGGATTTGCGGGTTGATCCAGCCGAATGTCGACATGGCTTGCCACAGCAGCAGCACGGCGACGGGCACGGCGGCACCGTGCGCGAAGCGTTTCATCATTTGAATATTCATTGTGATACTTTCAGATTAGCGAGGTGCGTAGGACTTTTTGGCTTTTTCCAGCAGATCCAGCTTGACCCAATCCTTGGCGGCAGGCGGTTTGGCCATGCGGCCCACGCCGAATTTCACCATGTAGTCGGTGGTCAGCTGCACGTGGCTTTGCGTGATGTCTTCCGTGAAGATGGCGTTGTCGATGGCGTCGCGGTAATCGTCGGTCGTGATCTGGTTCTTGAACATCGATTCACGCACGTATTTTTCCGCCAGTTTAGGGTCGGCCAGGAAGGCGCGCGTGGCAGCGACGAAGCAATCCATGAAGCGCTGGGCCACGGCCGGCTTTTCCTTGTACATTTTTTCCGTCATCACGAGGGCGCGCACGGGCTCGCCCAGCGGCGTGTCGTAAGGCTTGATGATGGCCGCGCCGTATTTCTTGTGGATCGCCTGGGTCGAGTATGGCTCCGACTGGCTCATGACGTCGATGTCCTTGGTCAGCAGGGCCTGGTTCAAGTCCGGGTAGCCCATGTACAGGATCTGCACGTCCTTGCCCGGCTTGTCGGACCAGGTCAGCTTGGCCTTGGTCAGTTCGGCAAACAGCAGGATTTCCTGCGGGCCGCCGCGCGTGACGCCGACTTTCTTGCCTTTCAGGTCGGCAATCCCCTTGATGTTCAGGTCAGGGCGGCCGACGATCTGCACGCCGCCCTTGGCGAAGCCGCCCACCAGGTACACGGGCAAACCCGTGGCGCGGCCCGTGATGGCCGCTTCCAGCGCGCTGGCGGACACGTCGATTTCGCCGGCGATCATGGCTGGCACGATGTCGAGGCCCTTGGCGAAGATGCGCTCTTCAATTTTCAAGTCGTATTTCGGTGCGATTTCCTTCATGTAGGCGACGGCGCCGTAATGGGCGAATTTCAGGTTGCCCAGGCGAACCAGGTCGGCGGCATGGACGGCCAGCGGGAATTGCGCGGCCAGTGCGACGGCCACGGTCAGTGCCTTGGTGTTCAGGAAGGACGAGATGCGGAAGGTGCGTGCCATGCTGTTGTCTCCAAAAGGTAGATGGTTTTATATAGTGGGTCAGGCTGCCGCTCTGATGGCGGTTATGAAAATATAAAAGCATCTTCCGTGCCAGTGGAGCGCATTTTGGCGTTTATTGCAAGTGATTGTTTATAAAGGTTTAATTTGAATCTATTGAAAATGGGAAATGGCGAGATTCCGTCTTTCCGCACGGCGAGGGGAAAGGCTGTGCGGATAGCCGCATTTTCGGGTGGCCGCTTCGAGGTGGGCTGGCGGGGCCGCATGCCGGTGAACCTTCAGGGCGTGGCCGACTCCAATCGTAAAAAAACGCGTTGCAAACAGGCTGGCAACGCGTAACTCCCCCGTGGAGTAGGGATGGCGCCGCGCGGGCGCCGGTATTGATGCCGTGCGCCGGCCTTACTTTGGCGCCGTGGCGGGCGGCAGGGCGGGCGCGGTGGCGGGATCGGTCAGCGGCGCAGGCGGCGTCGTGCTGCCGGGACCCGCTTCCGGCATGGCTGGCGTGACGGGGGCAGGCATCACTTGTGGGGTGGAGGCGGGGTTGGGCGCCGTTTCGGGCAGGGGCGCCTCGGCCGGTTTTTTACAGGCGGACAGGGTGACGAGCAAGGCGGCGGCCAACAGGGCAGGTATTTTCATGATGTTTCCTTTGCAAGAGTCGAAGGATCGCGATGCGGGCGGCAGGCGCCGCGCGCGAAGCTTGAATTTATTGCAATGGCGCTTCCGCTTCTGTTCGCTATTTCACTTTGCGCCACGAAACGAAGCACACGTTAGTCATACAGGGATTTTAGATGTCATTTTTAGATGCCATGCGAGAAATGATTCGGTAGGGCAATATTTTTCACTTTCTTGCTTCTAATGTTCGTTAACGCACAGACCGTAGCCGCCGACACGGGCATTCTGTGTCCAGACGCTCAGGATTCGTGGTGTTCTGGTATAAAAATTGCCAAGAACTTAACAATCCGGGCTACCGGCAATCGTTTAAAAGGAGTATTCAAATGCATGCAATGACTCAGTCTCACGTGAAGAGCGAATTAAAGGCAGCGCACCAGGAACTTCGTAGCCCCGAAAAAGGCTCGCAAATGGTAGAACGCGCAGCACCCATTCCCCCGGAACGCATGAATCCCATTTCCATGGCCCCGATCGAGCGCGTGCGTTCGACGTCGGCCACCCTGCGCCGCATCGAAAACATGCAAAAGCTGATCGGCGAATTGTCGCTGCACGAGATGCTGGCCGACGAAATTGCCTGGTTCCTCAAGTTTTCGCCATCGGGCGCCCGCAAATACATCCGCGACCTGCGCGAAGCGGGCGTGATCGAATTGGCCCGCTACATCGAAGGCACCGCCACCTATCTGGGCAAGGCAGTGTACCAGTTGACGCCAGACCCTGAGCGCGTGCGTGCCTTCCTGGCCGCCATCGTCCAGCCAAAACGCGAAGGCGCGCCACCGCGCAAGGACCGTCCAGGCTTGCGCGAGCAAAGCATGGCAGGCAGCGGCCGCCACTTCCACATCCTGGCCGATGACACGCATTACGCCATCCGCGTCAACCGCGGTCCCGTGACGCGCGACCCGCTGGTAGCTGCCTTGTTTGGTGCGCCACAGCAGAAAGCTGCAGAATAACGCCTGACCAAACCTACTGCGCGGCGCGCTTTGCGGCCTGCGATGCTCACCGTACTAGAGTACGGTTGCGCTTCTTAGCCACAAATCATCGCCGCTCGCTACGGTTTTGCCAGGCGTTGGAACGTTGTAATGAAAGAATGAAAGCCGGGTTACGCCCCGGCTTTTGGCGTTGGAGCCAGCCCTTTGATCTTGGCGGATTGAAAAGATATTAATCACCCCCATGTGGGCTGGACTGCCCGCCCGTTCCGATGCGGGTTCATTCGAAGGAGCTTGTCCTTGTCTGCCTACGCCGCCTTGTTATCGTGTCCGCCACTGCCTTGCCTGAAACGGGATTCCGCATGAATCCGCTGTTGTGGATCGCCCTCGTCACGGCCGCCATCGTCTTGTCGCTGTGGTTTCCCCGCTGGCGCTTGAAGCGGGCCCTGGACAAGCCCCTGCCGGCTGAAGGCTTGGCCGTGCTGGAAAAGAATATTCCTGTCTACAAGCATATGCCGGCGCCGCTGCAGGAGCAGTTGCGCCGTCTCGTCGTGCAATTCCTGTATCAAAAGAAATTCGTCGGTTGCGGCGGCCTGGCAATCACGGACGAGATGCGCTACACCATCGCCGGCCAGGCTTGTTTGCTGTTGCTGAACCGCCAGACCCAGGTGTATCCGGAACTCGACACCATCCTCGTGTATCCCAACGAATTCATCGTCACGCGCGATGAAGTGGGGCCGGGCGGCGTGGTGACGCCATCGGCGAATGGTCTGCTGGGCGAATCCTGGGGCGATGGCAGAGTGGTGCTGGCCTGGGACCACGTGCAGCGGGGAGCGGCCGACTGGAGCGATGGCCACAATGTCGTGCTGCATGAATTTGCCCACCAGCTCGACAGCGAATCGGGCGCCGCGAATGGCGCGCCGTACCTGCCCAGCGTGTCGAGCTACCGCAGCTGGGCCACGGTGCTGTCGCGCGACTTCGACAACTTGCGCCACGACGCCATGTACCAGCAGCAAAGCGTGATGGACCATTACGGCGCTACGAATCCCGCCGAATTCTTTGCCGTGGCCACGGAAACCTTCTTTGAAAAGCCGTACCAGATGGCCGAGCACCACGAGGAGCTGTACGCGCAATTCTTGCAATACTACAAGGTCGACCCGCGCGACTGGATGGCGCCGCCCGTGGAACCCGAGCACATGGCTTCGCCATTCCCCAACTTTGCCCAGCACTGGTAAGCGGGAACTTTAACCCAGCAGCCGCTGTTTCAGCGCGGGATAGCTGCTGCGCGAGACGGGAATGCCCGTGCTCGTCTGCGTGTCGAGCGCGTATTTGCCGCCTGCCGCGATCTGCAGCCGCTTGAAACCGAGGCTGTTGACGATGTAGGAGCGGTGCACGCGCAGGAAGTGGGGCGGCAGCAGGGCCATGAGCTTGTCGATAGGCAAGTCGTGAAAGCACTGCTCGCCGCTGCGCAGCACGATATTGCTGTAGTGGCCATCGGCTTGCACGTGGTCGATGTCGGCCATGACGATCCATTCCAGCGCGCCCCGTTTCTTGACGGCCAGCGAAGCGGCGTCCGTGTGTCGTCCCGTATAGCGCTGCAGCGCCTTGTGCAGGCGTTCGCGGCTGAAAGGCTTGGCAACGAAGTCGAGCACGCCAAACTCGAACGCCGTGATCGAGCGTTCCGCGTGGGCCGAGACGATGATGGTCTGGAAGCGTGCATCGGCGGCCAGGCGCAGCAGGTCATAGCCGTCCCCTCCATGGAGGTTCAAATCCAGCAGCAGCAAGTCGACCCGCTCTTGCCCCTGCTCCTGTGCCAGGGTGGCCAGTGCCTGCGGCACATTGTCATGCAGCACGAGATTGCGAAGTCGCGCGCCGAAATGCGCGCGTACCTCGCGTTCGAGGCCTTGCGCGATCAGCGGTTCATCTTCCAGTATCAATACATTCATGGCGCCGCCGGCAAGGTAAAGGTGAGGCGCCAGCCTGCCTGCTGCTGTTCGCAGGCATAGTGGGCCGCATCGCCGAACACGGCGTGCAGGCTGGCGCGGATGTACTGTTCGCCCACGCCGCCGCCCGCATGCTGTCGCGCCTCGCCTTCGGGCAGGAGCAGGGTAAGTAATTGCGTTTGCGCATGTTGTGCGATGCGCAAGACAAAGGCCGCGCCGTGGCGGTAGCGGTTGTGGCTGAACGCGTTTTCCAGCGCCGTCAGCAACAGGGCGGGCGGCACGGTGATGCCCGCTGCCTCGCCATCGAGTTGCAGGCTGCACGGCTGCTGCAGCCGCGTGCCCATGATGCTCAGGTAATTCTCGCACAGGGCCAGTTCCTGCGTCAGGGCGATGCTGGGCTGCTGGGCAAATTCGTTGAGCATGCGCAACTCGGCACCCAGCGCCTCGATGAAGGTTTCGGCTGCCTGCGGCGATTGCGCGTTGAGTTCGCTGATCAGGCTGAGAGAATTCATCAGGAAGTGCGGCTGCATGCTTTTGCGCAAGAGCTGGTTTTCCAGCTGCTGGGCGCGCGCTGCCTTGCTGCGTTCGCGCAACAACTGCGCCAGCAATTGCGCGCATAAAGGCAGCAGCAGGAAGCACACGACGAGGGCGAAGCCGCCTTCGGCAAACTGGCTGCCCGTCAGCAGGAACAGGGCGCACGAGGCCAGCGCGATCAAGGTGCCGCCGCGGCTGCCCGGCAGACGGCGCCACACGGCGATCAGGCTGAGCGCCAGGCTCGCTGCCAGGCCCGTCAGAAACATCCACCAGCAGCGCGCGTCGAAATGCGTGGGCAGCGCGCCGGCCAGCGCGATGCACGCCAGCAGCACCGCCGCCGCCAGTGGCCAGCGCGGCAGGCGGTAGGCCGTATAAAAATACAGGGGCAGCAAGGCGGAAAACAGCCAGGTCAGGGCGCTGACGGCGTACAGGCGCGGCATGTGCATGGGGTAGGCATAGCCGGCAAAGCTGCGCCAGAGTTCCGCCACCAGCAGCAGCGCCGCCAGCAGGCACAGCGCGGCAAACATGGCCCAGTGCCGTTGCCGCTGATACAGCGCCGTCAAGCCGAGGAACAGCAGGGACACGGCGCCCAGCGCCCCGGCCAGCAGCAGCGGCGGCAGCCGGTACCAGGCCAGCCCCGTGCGGTAGTCGTGCCGGTCGACCAGGTACAGCGCATAAAAGGGCGACGCCAGGTGCGCCGGCACCTGCTGCGTCGACAGCAGCAGGCGCAGGTGGTGCTTGCCCTTGGCCAACTGCTGTGGCGTCAGGTGGATGGCGAAATCGATGTCGCCCGCGCGTTCCCCGCTGGCCTGGCGGGCCGGCTGACCATTGCTGCCGATCAAGACACCATCGAGCCACAGCTCGCTGGCGGCCAGCGCCGACAGCACCAGCAGCTGCGTCGACGAGGGCGAGGCGGCCAGAGTGACATCGCGTTCCACGCACAGCAGCTGGCCCGGCCGCACCAGTTGCTGCAGCGTGGCGGCGGGCACAGACGGCGGGTTGCCGCAGGCGCGCCAGCCTTCGTCCAGCCAGAGCGGAGTCATGGCGCAGGCGAAAGAGGGCAAGGCCAGGCAGCACAGCAGAAGGAAGCGGAAGAAGGAGGGCATGGCGGGCATTGTAGCTGCTCATGTGCTACCCCTTTGCAACATTTTCATCCATTTCGGTGCCGTTCGTGCGGGCTGCGTGCATTTCGTGCACGGTCCGCCAATAGTGTGTGAAAGACACTTACCATGCATCAGCGCCGTGCTGTGGACACGGCCCTCACCAGGGAATCATGACTATGCAAAGCAGCAAATACTACGGTTTCGCCGGCGCGCTGGCGCTGTTCTGCGGCGTGGCGCAGGCCGCCTCCGCGCCCACTGCTGTTCCCGCTCCTGCGCTGGCCGCGCGCCTGGCGGAGTTCGACGGCTGGGTCGCCCAGCGCATGGGTGCGGAACGCATTCCAGGCGTGACCGTCGGTTTCAGCCAGGGCGACGTGGAATGGGTAAAAGGCTATGGCTATGCGGACCTGGAAAACCGCGTGCCGGCCACGGCCCGTTCCAGCTACCGGCTGGCTTCCGTCACCAAACCCATGACGGCAGTGGCCATTTTGCAATTGGTCGAACAGGGCAAGATCGACCTGGATGCGCCCGTGCAAACCTATGTGCCGTACTTCCCCGTCAAGCCGTTCCCCGTGACGGTGCGCCAGCTGCTGGGTCACCTGGGCGGCATCGATGCCTACCGCAACAGCCAGGTGGAACAGCATTTCAAGGAGCACAAGGATACGCGCCAGTCCATCGCCGTCTTCGAGCAGTTCGACCTGATCGCCGAACCGGGCACGCGCTTCCGCTACACCAGCTATGGCTACAACTTGCTGGGCGCCGTCATCGAGGGCGCCTCGGGCGAAAGCTATGGCGGCTACATGCGGCGCCACGTGTGGGGGCCGCTGGGCATGGACGCCACCGTCCTGGATGACCCGGACGCCGTGATTGCCCACCGCGTGCGCGGCTACCGGCTGGCCGGCAAGGAGTGGAAGAATTCCGAATTCGTCGACATCAGCAGCCGCTTTTCGGCCGGCGGCACGCGCGCCAGCGTGCCCGACATGCTGGCGTTCGGCAGGGGTGTCCATGCCGGCAAGATACTGTCGGCGGCCAGCGTGGCCGCCATGGTGCAGCCGATGGCCACGCGCGCCGGCCGCTTGACGAACTATGGCATGGGCTGGGAAATCTTCCCCACGGGCGGGCGCTACGCCATTGCCCACAGCGGCCAGCAGCCGGAAACCGTCACCTATCTGTACAGCTTTCCCTCGCGCAAACTCACCCTTGCCGTTGCGTCCAATCTCGAGCGCGTCAATCCGGAAGCCTTCGTGCAGCGCCTGTTCGAAGTGGTCACGGGCGAACCGTGGCAGCTGAACACGTATATCGCCGATGCGGGCGCGCAGCGCGCGTACCAGGTGGCGCAAGGCCTGTTCGAGGAAGGCCGGGCGTATGCCGAGCGTACGAATGAAGCGTACGCCGATGCGGCCGCCACGCGCGAGGCATTTACGCAAATCAACCAGCAAGCGCTGGCGCCCGACGCCAGGGCGGCGCGCGCCTACATCGAAGCGGCCCGCCATCCCGCAGGGGGGCGCGTGTTTCTCACGGCCGGCGCCAGCATGGCCAGACAGTTACGCGACGCGGGCGTCGAGCTGAATCAATATGCGCGCGGCGGCGCGCTGGCATTTGCGCGCGACTATATCCAGTTGTCGCAAGGCATAAAGGCCGGCGACTTGCCCCGCTTCGCCCCCTCCTTCGAGCAAGCCATCGTGACCCTGGCCGCCAGCTGGGACCGCACGGCCGCCATCGCCTGGCCGGCAGCGTCCGTCCCCATCGCCGCACGCGATAGCCAGCTGCGCGCGGCCTTCCGCGGCCAGCGCGCCTATCCCGATTTCGTGCCCGAGTTACTTGATCTGGCGCAAGCATCGGCCGCGCGCGGCGAGACAGACGCGGCGCTGGCGGCCAGCCGCCTGGCCGTGGAACTGTATCCGCTCAGCGACCGCGCGCATGCGCTGCAAGGCCTGACCTTGCTGCGCGCAGGCAAGACGGAACCGGCCCTCGCCGCCCTGCGCCTGGCGCTGGCCCGCGACCCGCTGGGTGCGGCCAGCCCCGCGGCGCTGAACCTGGAAGCGTATCGTTTGAAAGGCAGCGGCGCCGTGGCGCAAGGCATGGCCGTGCTGCAGGCGGCCGTCAGCCTGCATCCGCAGGACGCGAACCTGCAGGACAGCCTGGCCGAGTTTTATGTGGAGCAAGGCTTGCACCCGCAGGCCGTCGAGGCCTATCGCCAGGCGCTGCAGCTCGATCCCCGCTATCCGGGCGCCGTGGGGGCCAAGGCAGCGATCATCCGCCTCGGTGGCGAGACGAAGGCGCTGGCGCCTTAGATGAAATCTGCATAAACATGGGTGAAAAGATTCCTTTTTGGAAATAAGAGCGTTGCGGTCTAATGGCGGCATTCATTGTCCACCAGAGGAATTCCATGCAGACCCGCCTTCACTTCGCCGCGCTTCTTTTCACTTCCATCGCCTTCACGCAGGTGGCGCAAGCGGACCAACTGGCCGCCATCAAGGCAAAGGGCGAGCTGGTCTGTGGGACCCTGGGCACGGACGAGCCGAACAGCTTCATCGACGCCAAGTCGCGCCAGCTGGTCGGCTATGAAGTGGACCTGTGCCGCGCCATCGCCCAGGGCCTGGGCGTCAAGCCGGTGATCAAGCAGCTGGCCGTGGCCGCCCGCATTCCCGAATTGCAGCAGGGCCGCATCGATATCCTGACGGCGTCCTTGACGCATAACAAGGAACGCGAAGCGCTGATCGATTTTTCCCTGTCCACGTTTTACACGGGCCAGCGCGTGCTGGTGAAAAAAAGCAGCAATATCACGACGGTCGCTGGCCTGGCCGGCAAGAAAGTACTGACCGTCAAGGGCGGCACGCAGGAACCGAATATCCGCAAGGCCGTGCCTGGCGTGGACGTGGTGACGTTCGAGACGGCGGGTCAGGCCTATCTGGGCTTGCAGCAAGGCAAGGGCGTCGGCTATGTCGACGATGAAGTCTCGCTGCTCAACAATTACGCCAAGCTGGGCGCTGCGCAAAAAGACTATATTGTGCTGCCGCAAAACATCAGCCAGGAAGTGTTTGCCTTCGGCATCCGCAAGGGCGAGACGGGCGTGAAAACAGCCGTCGACCAGGTGCTGCGGGAACTGGAAAAGTCGGGCGAAGCGGAAAAACTGTTTTTCAAATGGTATGGCCCCACGAGCAATGTGAAGTTCCAGAAACGTACATTCAAAATTGAATCGGACAAGATTGCTGCCTAAGCAAACCGACTGCGCGGCGCGCTTTGCGGCCTGCGATGCTCACCGTGCTCAAGCACGGTTGCGCTTCTCGGCCACAAATCACTGCCGCTCGCTACGGTTTTCTTAGGCATCAATGATATTTCATTATCATGTTCCAATTTGATCTGAACTTTCTGCTGGCCGGCGACTATCGCGACTGGTTGCTGTCCGGCCTGCTGCTGTCATTGCAACTGATGGGCATCACCTTGCTCTTGTCCTTGCCGCTGGCGTGCGGCGTGGCCATGCTGCGCCTGGCGCCGTCGCGTCTGCTCAATGCCCTGGGCGCCGCGTATGTCGAGCTGATCCGCAACGTGCCCTTGCTGGCCCACTTCTTGTTCTGGTATTTCGGTGCGCCCGAATTACTGCCCGACACGTGGAAGGAGCGCTTGTATGCCGGCAATATCGAAGCCGTCAGCGCCATCACGGCCCTGACCTTATATACGGCCGCCTACATGGCGGAAGACATCCGCAGCGGCATCCGCGCCATTCCTGCCCAGCAATTCGAGGCGGGCAGAGCGCTGGGTTTCAGCTTTCTCGCCACCATGCGCCTGTGCATCGTGCCGCAGGCGCTGCGGCTGGCCGCGCCGCCGCTGCTGTCGCAAACCCTGAATTTGTGGCAAAACACCAGCATCGCCACCGTCATCGGTGTGGCCGAGCTGATGTACCAGACGCAGCGCGTGGAAGCGGCCTCGTTCCGCAGCGTGGAGGCCTTTTTCTTCGCCAGCATTGCGTATCTGGCCGTTTCGCTGGTGATCGCGGGTCTGGCGGCCTTGCTGCAAAGGAAGGTGTCCTGATGCTGGAACTGATCCATGACTACTGGCTGTATTTTCTTGTAGGCCGCTATCCCGAGGGGCCGCTGGGCGGCCTGGCGCTGACGGTGCTGCTGGCCAGCCTGGCGCTGGTGCTGAGCCTGCCCGTTGGCTTGCTGCTGGGGCTGGCGCGCATCAGTCCGTGGCGGCTGCTGCGCTGGCCCGTCGCCGCGCTGATCCACGTGGTGCGGGGCATCCCCTTGCTGCTCGTCATTTTCTGGGCGTATTTCTTCCTGCCCAGCATCACGGGCCATGAAAGCGGGCAATTCGGCACCATGCTGGCGGCCCTCGTCATCTTCGACGGCATTTATCTGGCGGAAATCGTGCGTGCCGGCGTGCAAGCCGTGCCCAAGGGACAGGTGGAGGCGGCCCGTTCCCTGGGCTTGAACTACCTGGACAGCATGCGCCAGGTCGTGCTGCCGCAGGCGCTGCGCCACATGCTGCCCTCGCTGGTCAACCAGTTCGTCTCGACCATCAAGGAAACCTCGCTGGGAACCATCATCGGCCTGGCCGAAGTGTCGTTCATCGCTACACAAGTCAACGGCCTGGTGCTGACGAAACCCGTGCAAGTGTATTTTTTGCTGGGCATGACGTACTTTGTTTTATGTTTCAGCCTGTCGCGCGCCGCCTTCTGGCTCGAGCGGCGCCAGGCGCGACTCTTGAAAGCGGCTGCATGATTACCTTTGACAACGTCAACAAATACTATGGCGACTATCACGCCTTGAGCGGCATCAATGAACACCTGGCCAAGGGCGAGGTGCTGGTCGTGTGCGGGCCGTCCGGTTCCGGCAAGTCGACCCTGATCCGCACCATCAACCGCCTGGAGGCGATCGCTTCAGGCCGCATCACGGTGGCCGGCCAGGACATTTACGCGCCGGGGCTGGACGTGAATGCCTTCCGCTCGCACATCGGTTTTGTCTTCCAGCAATTCAACCTGTTTCCCCATTTATCGGTACTCGATAATTGCGCGCTGGCGCCGCAGCGCTTGCGCGGCCTGTCCCGGCGCGAGGCGGAGGAGCGAGCGCTGGCCCTGCTGGAGCGGGTGGGCCTGGCGCACAAGGCGCGCGCCATGCCGGCGGCCCTGTCGGGCGGGCAGCAGCAGCGCGTGGCGATTGCCCGCGCGCTGGCCATGCAGCCGCCGCTGATGCTGTTCGATGAACCGACCAGCGCGCTGGACCCGGAAATGGTGGGCGAAGTGCTGCAGGTGATGCGCGACCTGGCGCAGGGCGGCATGACGATGGTGTGCGTGACGCACGAGATGGGCTTTGCGCGCGAGGTGGCGGACCGCGTCTGGTTCATGGATCACGGGCAAGTGCTGGAACGGGCCACGCCCGAAGATTTTTTTGCGCGGCCGCAACATGCGCGCGCACAACAATTCCTTTCCGATATCCGCAGCCCGTTTGGCGTGAGCACATGAGTAAATACATGAGTGAGCGGCTGTGTGCGTAAGCGAACGGTATTTCGCGGTCGGTGAGCGCACGCTAGAGGAGTGGCGCATGGTGCGCCAGCAGCCGACGAGGAGGGCCGTATCATGTCACGCATCATCGCAGGTCATTTTCAGTTGCAGGAACAGATCGACGCCGCGCGCGTCGCACTGAACCAGGCGGGCTTTCCCGACAGCCGCATCAGCGCCTTCTTTGTCAACCAGCCGGGCCAGCACGACTTGCACGCGCTCGGCGGCGACCGCGACATGTCGCCGGGCGCGAAAGAGACGCCGGAGGGCGTGGTGGAAGGCGTGGCCGTCGGGGCCGCTTTGGGCGCGGGCATCGGCGCGGCCACTACCCTGGCGACGGGGCCGCTGGGTCCCGTGGTGGGTGCGCTGGTGGGCGCCCACGTAGGCTCGCTCTATAGTTTCAACAAGATGAAGGAGGCGGGCGAGCCCGAGAAAAATGGCGAAAAGAATGGTGAAAACCGCCGTCAGCCACGCCATCCGGGCATGCTGATCGCCGTGGCGCTGGGCGGCCTCGACGAGCGCGAACGGGCGCTCGAAGCGCTGCACCGGCTGGGCGCCGAGCATATCGAGGAAGCGGAAGGCACGATCGCGAATGGCGACTGGCATGATTTCGACCCGCTCAGCATTCCCGTGCTGGTGGCGTGAATCCATAAATTCCGCACCGCATGAAATTTAGGTATGATCCTTGTTAGTATTGCTAATTATTGGTAAACAATGCCGACAGGGATAGTTTCCGCGCGCCCGAAGTGACACTGGACCAAGGTGACTGCCCGTAGTACTTGCCTCGCATGCTAACGAGTATGAATAGGAGGGCGCGTCATGACACAGGCATGGTTCATTCTGACACGGGCCGATGGGCGCGACATCTGCGCGCCCTCTCCGGCACAGCTGGCCGATGCGCTGGCCGAGGTTTACCGCGGCGGCGTCACGCAGGACGGCAGCCCGGCCGCCGTCCTGTTGCGTTTCGGCTACGACGATGGCTTGATGTATCAGGTCGAAGTCGCTAGCGGAGGCGAAGTCACTTTCGAGGAATGGTCGGACCGCGATTGTGAAATCGCCTTGGCCACGCCGCGCCACATGTCGGCCCTGCCGCAGGGCGACGCGCTGCAGCTGTGGCAATGGCTGGCGCAGCGCCAGGTGGCGAAGATCCGCAGCCAGCCCTGGCAGGGCGGCTAGCCCGTCGCTTTCAACTGGCTCAGTGCGCCATCAGCACGGGGATCGTCATGCTTTGCAGAATCGTGCGCGTGACGCCGCCCAGGATGGTTTCGCGCAGGCGCGAATGGCCATACGCTCCCATCACCAGCAAGTCGACCGACAGGTCGGCCGCATGCGACAGCAGTGCTTCGCCGATATCGCCGCGCCGCACGCCACCACCATCGAGCAAATGCAGCCGCGCTTCCACGCCGTGGCGCGCCAGGTAGTGCGTCAGCTCGGTACCTGGATGTTCGCCGTGTTCGGCGGCATGCACCTGGGCGTCGAAGATGGCCACGTGGACTTGCCCGGCCCGCTGCATCAGGGGCAGGGCAGCGCTCACGGCGCGGCTCGCTTCCTTGCTGGCGTTCCAGGAAATGAGCACATTGCGCGCGGCCGCCGGCGGCGCCAGCAGGGGCAGCGGCGGCGCATACGGCACGATCAGCACGGGACGGCCCGAATGCAGCAGCACATAGGCGGGAAAGTCGCGCATCACGGACGGCGACTTATCCTTGGCATTGTATTGACTGATGACGACCAGGTCCGCATAGCGGGCCAGCAGGCTGATGCCGCCCGCCGCCTCGTCGTCGAGCACGCGCTGCTCGAACGAGGCGACGCCGGCCGCGCGCACCTGCGCCTCGAAACCGTCGAGGGCGCGCGTCGCCCGTTCCCGCAGGAAATTCAGATGCAAGCTCAGGTTCGGATCCGCATCGAGGTCGGGCTGGTTCTGGTACAGCAGCCGCGACACGCCCGTCAGCGCCACACCCGTCAGGTGGCCGCCGCACGCCTGGGCGATGCTGGCCGCCGCTTCGATGCGGGCATTGCGCCCGGCGCCGTCGTCGATGTGGAGCAATACGGTTTTATATGTCATGGCCTGGCCTCTCGCTGTGCAGTAGTGGCCATTCTGGCACAGACGGGGAGGCGGCCGCGCACGCATGCGCCATGCTTGACAGGCTGGGCACTTGATCTGGCGCAAAGCTGACGATAAAAACTGCTCCTACACTTGATGCCACGCAGAACAACCATAACAAGCGGAGAGAGACAATCATGAAAGAACAAAAGGTAGCGCTGGTCACGGGTGGCATGGGCGGACTGGGCACGGCCCTGTGCCGCCGCCTGCATGCGGCGGGCTTTGCCGTCGTGGCGGCGCATACGCCGGGCAATGCACGGGTGGCAAGCTGGCTCGACACGCAGCAGTCACAGCAGTATTATTTTCATCCCCTGGCCATCGACGTGGGCGATTTCGATGCCTGCAGCGAGGCCGTGGCAAGCGTGCTGGCGCAGTTTGGCCGCATCGACGTGCTGGTCAACAACGCCGGCATCACGCGCGACCAGAGCATGCGCAAGATGGAGTTGCCGCACTGGGCCGAGGTCATGCGCACCAATCTCGACAGCCTGTTCAACATGAGCAAGCAGGTGCTGGAACCCATGCTGGAAAAAAAATGGGGCCGCATCATCAATATCTCGTCCGTCAACGGGCAGAAGGGTGCGTTTGGCCAGTGCAACTATGCGGCCGCGAAGGCGGGCGTGCATGGCTTCAGCAAGGCGCTGGCGCTGGAAGTGGCGCGCCATGGCATCACCGTCAACACGGTCTCGCCCGGTTACCTGCGCACGCAGATGGTGACGGCCGTGCCCGCCGATATCCTGGAAACGAAGATCCTGCCGCAGATTCCCCTGGGCCGCCTGGGCGAGCCGGACGAGGTGGCTGCCCTGGTCGCTTACCTGGCGTCCGACGAGGCGGCATTCGTCACGGGCGCGAACATCGCCATCAATGGCGGACAGCACATGAGTTAAGCAAGCGTGTAGCTTGCACAGAGGCAATGACAGTAGAGGAGACCCGTCCACCCAGCCGGCGCACAGACGCTGGCGCAGGACGGAAGGCAATGGCAGTCACGCTGAAAAACACGGGGCAGGGCAGCGATGCCTTGCCCTTTGTTGTTGCACCGCCGTCATGCTACGGTCAGTGACTCAGCGCTGGGTTTTTTCCAGCCGCGTCTGGCAATCGATGCACAGGCGCGCTTCCGGGCGCGCGTTCAGGCGCGACAGGCCGATGGCCTCGCCGCAGTTGTCGCACAGGCCGTAGCTGCCATCGGCAAACTTGGCCAGCGCATGCTTGATGATGGCCAGCTGCGCCTGGTTGTGCTCGGCCGCTTCGCTGACGAGGGCGTTCAAGGTGCGCACGCTGGCGTTGTCGGCCGGCGAGGCTTCGATTTCATTGAGCAGGGAGGCGCGCGCGTCCGCTTCGGCCGCTTCGTTCTCGATCTGTTCCAGCAACGCCAGCTTGCGTTGCTCCAGCACGCCCTGCAGGCGCTGCAGCTGGTCTTGCGGCAATCCATTCATGGCTGTCCCCGATAGGCGTCTGTCCTATATGGTAGTCCAGGATGGGCGACTCTGCTTGCGCTACTACCCGCGCCGCGTTTGACGCGGCGCAGGCGGGCAGGGGCCGTTCTATGCTGGTTCTTTCAGGCAGTTGACCATCCAGGCGACGCCGAACTGGTCTTTCAGCATGCCGAAACGCTTGGCCCAGAACGTTTCCTCCAGGGGCATCTGGATGTTGCCGTCACGCGCCAGCGCGTCGAACACCCGTTCCGCCTCTTCCGGCGTATCGACGGTCAGGCAGATCGAGCTGCCGTGCATGCCCTTGGCGCCATCTTCGCTGCAGCCGCCGTCCGAGCCCATCAGCATGGTCGGCCCCAGCTGCACGGAGCCGTGCATGATCTTGTCATACCAGTCTTCCTTGACTTGCTCCTGCATCGGCGTGCCGCGATACGGCATCAGGCACAGGTCGGTGCCATGCAGGTGCTGGCGGTAGTATTCCAGCGCTTGCGCGCAGTTTCCATCGAATTGCAAATACGGTTCGATACGCATGTTGGTCTCCTCTGGTCGCCCCGCAGGCACGATTGCCAGGCGGGGACGTCCCAGTATAGGCGCTTGCTGGCCGATTTCAATCAGTCTGGCGCCATCTCTTGCAGCCGCTCACGCACCTTGCCCAGGGTGCCGAGGATGCGCTCGGGATTGCCGGCGAGGACGGCGCTGCCCAGGTGCAACAAACTCGTCGCCAGGCTGATCCAGTGCCGCACCTCGTCGTTGCGAGCGATGCGCAGGCGCACCGTGTCGAGCAGGCCGCTGAGCTGGCGCTGTGCCGTGTCCAGCCCCGCTACCGTGTGTCCGGCCGCATCGGCATACAGCTGGTTGGCTTGCTGGCGCAAGGCCACTTCCAAGGCGAAGACGGCTTGCGCCTGGCTATGGCTGATGCCACTGTCTCCCTGGCTGGCGCGCCTGCGGATGGCGCGCATGACGGCGCCGTGCAGGGTGACGGCTGCCTGCGACAGGCTGTCGGCCAGTTGCTCCACGCGCATGGCGCTGCTGAGAGCTGCTTCGCGGCGTTCGTTGCCGCTGCCTACCGATCCATCCATCTTGCCTCCGTGGTGGTGAGGGCGGCGGCGAGCTGGGCGTGTTCGCGCCCCAGTGCCGCCAGTTGCCGGCGCGCCAGGGTATGACGCAGGCCATAAAGGCGGTATTCCTCGGTTTTGCTTTGTTGCATGTTTTTCGCTAGCACGGCCAGCAGGCGCTGCTGCGGCGTGTCCGCATACGCGATTTCCACGTCGAGCAAGCCGAGCACCATGTCGCGCTCGTTATCGCCGCTCTTGTCGTACAGCGCCAGCAAGCTGTCGAGCGCGGCCAGCAGGGCTTGCAGCGGCGCATCGCCGTCGTGCAGCACTTGCGCCAGCTGCGCCCGCTGGCTGGCTGCGCCGCCCAGGCGCGACAATTGCTGCAGCAGCAAGGTGTAGGCGCTGACATGGCGGTCGTCGATGCCGCTGCCCGGCCAGGCGCGGATGGCGGCGCCGGCGCCGGCCAGTTCCGGCTGCACGTCATAGGCATCGGCATCGGCCAGCCGGCCCAGCGCCTGCAGGTACAGGCGCACGGCCTGCGCCAGGCGCGCCACGTCCGCCTGCGCTGCGCGGCGCTGTGCGTCGAGCAGGCGTTCGCGCGCGTCTTCGGCCGGTGACAGATAGGGGCGGGCGCGCTGATAGCTGTCGATGTGGCGCTGCGACAGTTCGCCGAAGGTGGTCAGGGCATTGCTGCCGGCGGCCAGGGCGCGCACCTGCGCCAGCTCGGGGCGCGCAGTGGCGCAGCCGCACAGCAGAATCGCCAGGCAAAGGTTGATGCAATGGACGCGGCAATGGCGGGCGGGCAGGGCAGACACGTCACCTCTCGACAGGAAATACTGCATGGAAAGGTATTGTCGTGCCGGCCTGCGCCGCCCGCCTTGTGCGGGCGCAAGCGCGCTGCGATCAGCTGCCCGCGCTGGCCGTCAATTGCTCGCGCCAGCCCAGTCCGGCAACGGTGTCGTTGGCGGGACGGTATTCGCAGCCGACCCAGCCAGCGTAGCCGACCTGGTCGAGCAGCTTGAACAGATGGCGGTAGTTGATCTCGCCCGTGCCCGGTTCATGGCGGCCCGGCGTGTCGGCGATCTGGATGTGGCGGATCAGGGGCAGCAGGGCGCGGATGGTGTTGCTCAGCTCGCCCTCCATGCGCTGCATGTGATAAATGTCGTATTGCAGGAAGATGTTGTTGCGCTGGCAGTCGGCGATGATGTCGGCCGCCTGCTGGCTATGGTTCAGAAAGTAACCGGGCATGTCGTAGCGGTTGATCGGCTCGATCAGCACGTTGATGCCATGCGGACGGCAGGCGTCGGCCGCAAATTGCAGGTTGCCGATCAGGCTTTGCCGTGCCCGCTCCAGGCTCATGCCGGGAGGCACGATGCCGGACATGCAGTGCAACTGTTTCGCCCCGAGCGCCAGCGCGTAATTGAGCGCCAGTTGCACGTTGCCGCGAAATTCCTCGCCCCGGCGCGGATCGCAGGAAATGCCCCGCTCGCCGTGCTCCCAGTCGCCGGGCGGGAAGTTGAAGACGGCCAGCTGCAGATGGTGGCGTTCCAGCCGCACGGCGATCTGCCGCGCCTCGACGGCATAGGGAAACAGAAATTCGACGGCATCGAAGCCCGCTTCCCTGGCGGCGGCAAAGCGGTCGAGGAACGGCAGTTCGGTAAACATCATGCTGAGGTTGGCAGCGAAGTTCGGCATGGCGGCACGCAGGTCAATAGGATGGACACTATCCTAGCCCAAATCGGCAATCGGTGGCGTGCATAAAAAAACCGTTCCAGAAGCAAGTCCTGGAACGGTTTTTATTGTTGCGATACGCTTACCCGCGGGTATTAGCGGCCGCGGCCGCCGGAGCGGTGATTGGCTGCCGAACGCGGCGCATTGCCCGAGCGGTTGCCGCCGCCACCGCCGCCCGCCGGGCCGGCGCTGCGTGGCTTGGCGCCGCTGCCGCCGGTTTTCACGCGCACCACGGCGCCGGCTGGCGCGCGGCTGTTGTTGCGGTGACCGCCGGTGCCGCTGCGCAATTGCACAGGCTGGGCGCGGGCGTTCAGGTCCGGCTCGAAGCCTTCGATGACTTCGCGCGGCAGGGTTTGCTTGATCAGCTTTTCGATGTCTTTCAACATTTCGTGCTCATCCACGCAGACCAGCGACACGGCTTCGCCCTTGGCGCCGGCACGGCCCGTGCGGCCGATACGGTGCACATAGTCTTCCGGAATGTTCGGCAAGTCGTAGTTGACGACGTGCGGCAACTGGTCGATATCGATACCGCGCGCGGCGATGTCGGTGGCGACCAGTACTTGCAAGGTGCCATCCTTGAACTCGGACAGCGCGCGCGTGCGTGCCGACTGGCTCTTGTTGCCGTGGATGGCCAGGGCGCCAATGCCGTCCGCGCCCAGCTGCTCGACCAGTTTATTGGCGCCATGCTTGGTGCGCGTAAAGACCAGCACTTGCGTCCAGTTGTTCGACTTGATCAGGTAGGACAGCATCGGGTGCTTCTTGTCGCGGTCGACCGGATGGATCTTTTGCTTGATCACTTCCACGGTCGAATTGCGGCGCGCCACTTCGATCATGGCTGGCTTGTTCAGCAAGCCATCGGCCAGGGCCTTGATCTCTTCCGAGAAGGTGGCTGAGAACAGCAGGTTCTGGCGTTTTGGCGGCAGTACGGCCAGCACTTTCTTGATGTCGCGGATGAAACCCATGTCGAGCATGCGGTCGGCTTCGTCGAGAATCAGGATTTCCACTTTCGACAGGTCAACCGTGCCCTGGCCCATGTGGTCCAGCAAGCGGCCCGGCGTGGCGACGAGGATGTCGACGCCATGCTTGAGCTGCTTGATTTGCGGGTTGATGCCGACGCCGCCGAAGATCACGGTCGAGTTCAATTTGGTGTACTTGCTGTAGGCGCGCACGCTTTCCTCGACCTGCGCGGCGAGTTCGCGCGTCGGGGCCAGGATCAGGGCGCGGATCGGGCGCGTCGAGGTGTTGCTGGTGATGGACGCGCCATTGGCGTCCGTCGACAGGCGGTGCAGCACGGGCAGGGTGAAGCCGGCCGTCTTGCCGGTACCGGTTTGTGCACCGGCCAGCAAGTCGCCGCCAGCCAGCACGGCGGGAATCGCCTGCGACTGGATCGGGGTCGGCACGGTGTAGCCGTGTTCGGTAACGGCACGTACGATAGCGTCGGACAATCCGAGGGAGGAAAAGGACATGGTAACTTTATTGTGAGATCGGCCTGTCGCCATCGTGAGGCGCCAGTCGCAGGCAATCAGATTAGGGGTCGAAAGACAGCGGCAAGGGGACTGGTCATATGTGCCGCACACGCGAAGTATAACAGCATGGCAAAAACGCGCCTGTTTTGTTTCAGCTTTGCAATGCCGCAAGTAAAGAAAAGCAGCGCCTAGTCGTCGATCTCGGCGACGGCATAGTCCACGCCCTGTGCATCGAGCCAGGCGCGCAGGGCTTCAAGGCCGTGCCACGGATCCGGGCGCAGGTGCTGGCATATATACAGGCCGGCGTCCGTCAGCCTGGCGTCCGTGTCCGGCATGGCGCCTGACGCTTGCGGCAGCGCCGCCAGCTGCTGCTCGATGTGCTGGCGCTGTTCCTGCGTCAGGCTGGCCGTGATCCTGAATTCAAATCCCATGGTTACTCCTTGATGAACAGGCCGCTGTTGCGGCTATTTTCTATTATCGAAAAAATTGCACATAGCTTGGCATTCTTTCCGTTTTTGTTTTCAAATCATCTCGTCCATACTGCATAGCACTGGCCCGGCACACACAGCGTGACGCAAGGGCAGGAGCAGAAGCACCGTATAACGACATCCGTAATTTCATATTCAATTATTTTCACTAAGGAAAACATCATGCCTATCGCCACCGCCCAAGCCGCCCAAAAACTGCTGACCCCGAACGATCATACCCTGATCATGATCGACCACCAGTCGCAGATGGCCTTCGCTACCCGTTCCATTGACCTGGCCCTGCTGCGCAACAACGCGGCCCTGGTGGCCAAGGCGGCAGCGGAATTCAAGGTGCCGACGATTTTGACGACGGTGGCGGCGAAATCATTCTCCGGCCCGATCTTCGACGAGATCCAGTCCGTCTTCCCGGATCAGGCGCCGATCGACCGCACCAGCATGAACACCTGGGAAGATGCGCGCATCGCCGACAAGGTGAATGGCTACGGCAAGGGCAAGATCGTGCTGGCCGGCTTGTGGACGTCGGTGTGCATCGTCGGTCCCGCGCTGTCGGCGCTGGAGCAGGGTTTTGACGTCTACGTGATCGCCGACGCCAGCGGCGACGTCTCCGACGAAGCCCATGCGATGGCGATGCAGCGCATGATACAGGCGGGCGCGCAGCCGCTGACGTCCGTGCAATACTTGCTGGAACTGCAGCGCGACTGGGCCCGCGGCGAGACCTACAATGAAACGGTGGCGACGGCCGTGGCGCACGGCGGCGGCTATGGCCTGGGCCTGACCTACGCCAAATCGATGTTCAACGCCAGCGAAGGCCATTGATTTTTCGCTGATTGTGGCTCCGCCGCCCGCCGGCGGGGCCGTGTTTTCATTTGATTGGGGAGTTTCCATGCACGCACACACGATCATGCTCAACGGCCGTTTCCACACGGTCGACAGGACGCAGCCGCTGGCGTCCGCCGTCGCCATCGCCGATGGCAAATTCCTCGCCGTCGGCGACGTGGAAGACGTGATGCGCCACCGCGGTCCGGCCACGCAGCTGATCGACCTGGCTGGCCGCACGGTGATTCCCGGCTTGAACGATTCGCACCTGCACCTGATCCGCGGCGGCTTGAACTACAACCTGGAATTGCGCTGGGAGGGCGTGCCGTCGCTGGCCGACGCCTTGCGCATGCTGAAAGAACAGGCGCTGCGCACGCCGAACCCGCAATGGGTGCGCGTGGTGGGCGGCTGGACGGAATTCCAGTTCGCGGAAAAGCGCATGCCGACCCTCGATGAAATCAACGCGGCCGCGCCCGACACGCCCGTTTTCATTCTGCACCTGTACGACCGCGCCCTGCTGAACCGCGCCGCCCTGCGCGCCGTCGGCTATGACAAGAACACGCCGAACCCGCCCGGCGGCGAAATCGTGCGCGATGCGGCCGGCAATCCGACCGGCTTGCTGATCGCCCGGCCGAACGCCATGATCCTGTATGCGACCCTGGCGAAAGGCCCGAGTCTGCCGCGCGAGCTGCAAGTGAACTCCACGCGCCAGTTCATGCGCGAATTGAACCGCTTGGGGCTAACCAGCGCCATTGACGCGGGCGGCGGCTTCCAGAATTATCCCGAGGATTACGCCGTCGTCGACGAGCTGGCGCAAAAAGAGCAGCTGACCATCCGCATCGCCTACAACCTGTTCACACAAAACAAGGGCGCGGAACTGCAGGACTTCCAGAAGTGGACCGGCATGGTGAAACCCGGCGACGGCACGGACTTTTACCGCCACAATGGCGCCGGCGAAATGCTGGTGTTTTCCGCCGCCGACTTCGAGGATTTCCTCGAGCCGCGCCCCGAGCTGGCGGCCGGCATGGAAGACGAGCTGGAAAAGGTCGTGCGCCACCTGGTCGAGCAGCGCTGGCCGTTCCGCCTGCACGCCACCTATGACGAATCGATCAGCCGCATGCTCGACGTGTTTGAAAAGGTCAACCGCGACACGCCGTTCGGCGGCTTGCACTGGCTGTTCGACCACGCGGAAACCATCAGCCCTCGTAATATCGACCGAGTCAGGGCGCTCGGTGGCGGCCTGGCCATCCAGCACCGCATGGCTTTCCAGGGCGAGTATTTCGTCGAACGCTATGGCGCGGATGCCGCCAAGGCCACGCCGCCCGTGCAGCGCATGCTCGACGCGGGCGTGCCCGTCGGCGGCGGCACGGATGCGACCAGGGTCGCCAGCTACAACCCGTGGACGGCGCTGTACTGGCTGGTATCGGGGCGCACCGTGGGCGGCCTGGCCCTGACGGATGCGGCGGGCAGATTGTCGCGCGACACGGCGCTGGAGCTGTGGACGGCGGGCAGTGCCTGGTTCTCGAGCGAACAAGGCAAGAAGGGGCGCATCCGCGAGGGCATGCTGGCCGATCTCTCTGTGTTGTCGGCCGATTATTTCACGGTGCCGGAAGAAGCGATCAAGTCGATCGAATCCGTGCTGACCATGGTGGGCGGCAAGGTCGTCTACGGCCAGGGGCCATTTTCGGCACTGGCGCCGCCTTTGATTCCCGTGCTGCCCGAGTGGTCGCCCGTGCGCGCGGTGCCCGGGCATTACCGGCCTGCGGCCAGGCCGGCGCAAGCGCAAGCCATGCTGCCGCACCAGTGCGCAGGCGCCTGCGGCGTGCACGCCCACGCCCACGACCGGGCGCGCAAGTCGGCCGTGCCGATCAGCGATTTTTCCGGCTTCTGGGGCACCTTGGGCTGCAGCTGCTTTGCCTTCTAACCGGTGATCAGGCCTTATTTGGAAATGCGTAAAATGGCCGAGGCGAGCCGCGTAAAACAGGGGCTCAGGTCGCTGTCGGTGGCCGCATAGCAGTACAGGCCCACGGGTTCGGCCGGTTTGCGGCAACGCGTAGGCGCATCGCTCGTATTGGCCATGCAGCGTAGCAAGTCTTCGCCGATTTCATTGTCCGGCCCTGCCTTGCCCTTCAGCGCGGCTCCCATGCCCAGGGTAAAGATGTAGGTTTTTTCCAGGCGCGCCTTGCTGGCCATCGCTTCTGCCAGGTTGCGCGATGCACGGTGCATATTGGTCCACTGGAGTTTTCTGGTGGACATATCGTTGTTCACCGCACGCGGCGTAGTGGTCACGATGGGGAATTCGCGCAGCGTCACATCGTCGGCCTGGGCGGGGGAATTGTGTGCGTTATACCAGGCCGGTAGTTTACTGATCAGGTTTCTAGAGCAATCGGTCTCGGGCGCGAGCTTGGTGCTGGTTGAATTGATACGGTACAGTCCATCTGTCGCAAAACCGCTCGATGGTAAGTCGTCGTACACGGCCAGCGCTCCAGCGAACGGGCACTTGCCACTCATGCTGGGGAAAAAGTAAGAGGAAAAGGCGGACGGAGATCCATCGGAAAAGAACACGATGACGCGCAGGCTGGAGCGATTGCTCTGGCTGATGCTCTTGAGTTGATCGAGGGCATTCCACATGCCTTCCGAGTAATTCGTGCCGCCAACAAAGTTGAAGTTGTTGATCGCGGCGTTCGCGCTCGTGCGATCGAAGCCACGGTCGGATTTCTTGATCTGCAGGTCGACTTGCGCACCGCTGGCGAAATGCAGGAGGCCGACCCGGTCCACGGTGGAGTTGAATTTGTTCAGAAAGGACTTGCCCGCCGCCCGCACGGCGTCGGCATTGGATTCCAGCGACCCCGACGTATCCATCACCAGCACCATGTCCAGGTCCTTGCGGATAGTTTGCGCACTGGCGGCCACGTTCAGGGTCTTGAAACCGAGTATGCCCATCAGCGAGACGGGCAGGGTGGCGGTGGCCGAGACGTCGATGGTGACGGTGCCCTTGTTGAACGTGACGTCGACCGGATTCAGGGTCGGCGTCGACAGCAGGAACTGATCCGGATAATTGATGTCAAAAAACTCCTTGGCCGACTGGCGCGCACTGGCCCGCTGCTCCGTTTCCGAGTTGCCCGTGGTAACGCCACGCGCCGCCGCCAGGCTGGCCGAGTCGACGGCCGCATTGAGCTTGGCCTTGACGAGGTAACCGAGGGCCGAATCGACGGCCAGGCCTACCGAGGCGATCAGGACGACGGCCGACAGCGCCACCATGATCAGCACTTGTCCGCCTTGCCGTTTGTAGGAAATGCGCATCAGAATATCGTCATCGAAGTCAGGTCGGGGCCCAGGATGGGCGTCGTGCTGTTGCCAAATTTCAAGGTGCCGAACAGCATGTCGAAATTGTAGAAAGTTTCCACGGCGTAGATCAGTTCGCCGTCGGCCAGCTGGTTCTGCATCAAGGACACCGTGGGGGCATCGTTGTCCTTGGCGATATTGGTGCACGTGCCATTGCTCCAGCTGCCGCACCGCCACACCTGGCTGGCTGGCAGGTAGCCGCTGGACTTCGCGCCGGCATCCCAGCGGTATTGTTCCAGCACGATATTGCGCAAGCCGCTCTTCGCCGTGTAGCCCATGATCTTGGTGACGTAGATCATGCCACGCTTGTTCATGTCCAGCGGCGGCGTGCTGGCGGCCAGCGCATTCATGATGGTCTGGCTCGAGCCGCTCAGGTCGGACGTCGAGCGCGAAGCCAGGTTGGCGCCTTCACGGCTGATATTGAGCAGGATGATCTTGGCCTGGATGGCGCGCGACAGGTCGACCACCATGAATAGCAGCAGTGCCAGCAGCGGCAGCACGATGGCAAATTCCACGGCGGCTATGCCGCGCGCGGCGCGTCTTGCCGCAGGGCGTGAACGCATCATAGGCCGCCAAAGCTTTCATTGCGCATGGTGGCGGCCACTACGTTGGCCGATTTGCCGTCCTTGTAGAAGGCGGCCATCATCGGCGTGGCGAATGTCCAGTTGTATGCGACGGAGATGACGACGATATCGCCGCTGTTGCCAAACATGCCGGCGCTGGTGCCGCTGCTGCCGTTCACCGTGATGACGGGATTGACCTTGTCGTAGATACCCATGGAACTGGCTTTCATCTTTTGAATGACGGCCTGGTAGCGTTGCTGGTTGCTGCTGGCCGGGTCGAGATCGCTGTTGCCCGTCACCGCATAGCGCGCGCCTTCGCGCACCGCATGCTGCATGGTGAGATTGGCGAAATACGCCATGCTCAATTCGATCACGCCGATCATCAGCAGCAGGAAGACGGGAGCGATGATGGCAAACTCGACAAGGGAGGCGCCAGCTTGCCCGATGCCGGCGGGCGGGGGGCGGGAAAAGCGGGGCGTAGCCTTGCTGAGCATCATTTCAGGTATCCAGGTAAAGGCTCGCGCCTGCGTATTTAGGCTATGTATTCAAATCAATTTGCCTCGGCTCATTTTAGCGCGCTTTGCGCGAGTGAGGGTCGCATTAAAATGCGCGGAAATCAAGTTTATTATAATTTACATAGTAAATGACAGGCTTTTCATTCCTAATTTCTAATCCTGGGAGTAATATGCGGGGCGTACGAAAATTAAAAAATAATTAACCATTCTCCGGCATGCCGGGAAAATGGTAATTTTTGTAAAGATGAAATCAGTATGCTGCAACAGAAACAATTGCAATGGGGAAAGAATACCGTGGTGGCCTTGCCGCCGGAGGATCATGCTGACTTGCAAATGATCTTTGGCATGCGTTTATTGTTGGCCGTGATGGCATTGCTGACGCTGATGATCGATTCCGGCCATCAAGGTATGGCCGGGCAATTCGCCCCGGTGATGTTGTCCCTGTACCTGCTGTATGGCGCGGCATTGCTGGTGTTGCTGCATTTCCATCGCGGCAATGGCAAACGGGTGTATTGGCTCGATGCAGGCTGGTGCGGCCTGATCGTGTGGTGCACCGGCGGTGGCGAGAGTTATTTTTTTCCCTATTTTTTCTTTGCGATCCTGGCCTCGTCGTTCCAGCGGGGGCGCGATGAAGGCACCCGGATAACGCTCGCGTCCTGCGCCTTGCTGGTGCTGGCGTCGGTGCTGTCGGAGCAGGAACCGAACTTGCCGCTGCTGCTGTTGCGCACGGCGTTTGTCATGGCGCTGGGCACCATGATCGCTTGCTGGGGCGGCTTGAGCGTGCAGCACAAGCGCCGCCTGGCCTTGCTGCGCGAAGTGAGCCAGCAATCGAATCCCCGTTTCGGCGTCGATCATACGGTGGCGTCGATGCTGGAGAAGGCGCGCGTCTTCTTTGGCGCCAGCAGCTGCATCCTGGTCATGCGCGAGGGCGGCGCGGCGCATTGGCAGTTGCGCACGGCGCTCGATGACAGCCGGGGCAATGGCGGGCGCGTCAGCCAGATGAGCGAGGCAGCCGTGGCGCCGCTGATGGTGTTCGAGGCCAGCCAGAGCGTGCTGTACGCATCATCGCTGCGTTCGCGACTCGGGCTCGGCCCTGCGTGGCAGGGCAAGGCGCGCGCCAGCGCCACCTGGCAGCGGCTCGACCTCGACGCCACGCAGGGCACGGCCCTGACGGAACTCTTCGATGCGCAATCCTTCATCAGCGTTCCCTTGCCTTTGCATAAGGGGCAGGGCCGCCTGTATGTGCTGGCGGCCACGGACCGGCTGTCGAAGGCCGACGCCACGTTCCTGGCGCAGATCGTCGAGCAGGTATTTCCCCAGATAGAGAACATCGCCATTCTCGACAAGCTCGCCTCCGGCGCCGCTTACCGCGAACGGCAGAAGATTGCCCGCGATTTGCATGATTCGACCATCCAGCCCTACATCGGCTTGCGCCATGGCTTGAGCGCCTTGCGGGCCAAGGTGGCCGCCGGCAATCCCTTGCTGGGCGACCTCGACAAGCTGATCGAGATGAGCGGCCAGGTCATTGGCGACTTGCGCCAGATGGCGCAGACGGTGCGCGGCGGCCAGGAGCGGCATGACGAGCCCGAGCTGCTGGCGGCGTTGCGGCGGCAGGCGCAACAGTTGAAGAAATTCTTTGGCATCGACATCGAGATCGTCTCGGAGCGGGCGTTCGTCCTCAGCGACAGGCTGGCGGCGGAAGTGTTTCAGATCGTTAACGAAGGCATGAGCAATATCCGCAGGCATACGACGGCCCGCGAGGGGTGCGTGCGCCTGGCCTGCGGCACGCATGCCGTGTCGATCTCGATCGAGAATACCGCCGAGTCCGAAGCGTCCCGGCGCGCCCCGTTCATGCCCGCTTCCATCGCCGAACGGGCGCTGGCGCTGGGCGGCACCGTGCAGGTGGGCCAGGCGGCTGGCGGCGCGACGGCGGTGCGCATTGAAATTCCCGTGTAAGGGCCTGGCCCTGCGCGCCGTGGCACATAAAAGGTATACATCCATGTTAAATCCGCATCCGATTCGCGTTATGCTGGTCGACGACCATAAGACCATGTTGTGGGGTCTGGAAAAAATGTTGGAGGAAGCGTGCCCGTCGATGGAAGTGGTCGCCAGCGTCAGCAATATTGGCGATGCCGTGGCCCTGAGCTGCAGCTTGCAGCCCGATATCGTCGTGCTCGATGTCGATCTCGATGGCGTATGTTCCGTCGATTTCGTGCCGGCGCTGGTGGCCAATGGCGTCACGCGGGCGCTGATGTTCAGCGGCACGCGCGACCAGGAAGTACTGGCCAGCGCCGTGCGTAACGGGGCGCGCGGCGTGATCGGCAAGGAGGTGGCGGCGGCACAGGTTATCGACGCCATCGCGCGCGTGCATCGCGGCGAACTGTGCCTGGACCAGGCCTTGCTGGGCAGTCTGCTGGGAGCGCTGATCAAGCCGGCACCGACGCCGGCGGCGCCCGATCCCGAGGCGGCCCGCATCGCCTTGCTGACCCTCAAGGAGCGCAAGATTGTCGCCATGATGGTGGAAGGCAATGGCGCACTCAACAAAACCATCGCGCAGCGCGCCTTCATTTCCGAGCAAACCCTGCGCAACCATTTGACGTCGATTTACAGCAAACTCGATGTGGCCAACCGCCTCGAGCTGTATGTGTACGCCTTGAAGAATGGCCTTGCGGCGGCGCATGAATATTGAAGCCGGTACAAATGTACTGATGTCACGCAGAAAAAAAGCTCTTTTGTACCGGCAATAAAATTACTTTTGTCTGTTTAATATCAATATTTATTTAATTATAATATCTGCATCAGCAATCGGTAAATACCGCTGAATTAGCCAGGCTGATATTGCGAATAGGGACAAAAGCGGAAAAAATCCGGAATAAAGATGATTTTCCAGGCAGCGCGCATGTATTGCGCGCCAGGCCCGGAAATTCATTTTCCGGGGACGTACAGTTATTGTCGCCGATGGCCTTGGTGTGTCTGATTGCACTTCTGTCTATATGCAAGGATGCGTGATATCGATTTATTGGCTGGCCGCATCCGCAGTTGCACATGACGTTGTAAAACTCACTCTGAATGGATTAATCATGAATTTCATCAAAAACTTTATCGCTGAAGAAGATGGCGTTACCGCAATCGAATACGGCCTGATCGCCGCACTGATCGCTGTTGCAATCGTTGGCGCGGTCAAATTGCTGGGCACTAATCTGTCGACCGTATTTACAGGCGTCTCGACCACGTTGACCGGCAAGTAATCAGCACACGTGCAATGGCGGCGCGCCCCTTTCCGGGCACGCGCCGATGGTGGCCCGGATCAGCCGCATGGCGCCGGGCCATCGTCGTTTGTGGCCCAGCCATCGTCCTTCGCGTGCCAGATAATTCATGTACACCGATCTTTTCCTGACCTGGTCGCCGGCGGTCCTGCTGGCCGGCTTGCTGCTGCTGGCCGTGTACCACGACGTGCGCAGCCGCCGCATTCCGAACCGCCTGGTGTTGACTGGCGCGCTGGCCGGGCTGTTGCTCAATGCCGTGTTGCCGGCTGGTGCAGGCCTGTTGACGGCCACGCCGGGCGCGCTCGGCTTCTGGCCGGCCTTGGGCGGCCTGGCCCTGGGCCTGGTGTTGCTGCTGCCGATGTATGCGCTCAAGGCGCTGGGCGCCGGCGATGTGAAACTGATGGCGATGGTGGGCGCCTTTGTCGGCCCGCTCACCGTCTTCTGTTGCCTGCTGGCCAGCCTGCTTGCCGGCGGCGTGCTGTCACTGGCCGTGGCCGCCTGTCACGGCACCTTGCGCCAGGTCGGCAGCAATAGCTATCACATGGCCTTGAACAGCTTCATGCGGGCCATCGCGGCGCAGCGGCCCGATATCGACGCGCCTGTCGTGCCCAGCGGAAAGTTGCCGTATGCCATAGCCATCGCCAGCGGCACCGCGCTGTATCTGCTGCTGGCCGCCGCCGGCCAGCTGGACATGTTCGCATGATCGCTGGCGTCTTCTGTCGCTGTTCCCATGCCTGCTGACCTGCTTGCCGCACCGGCGTCCCAGCGTGCCCCGCGCACCGTCGAAGAGACGGGCTTGCCCTTTTTTTTCCTCGTCGAACTGCTGGTCAAGGTGCTGTTCCAGCGGGGCCAGCTGCACCTGCCCGAGCTGGCCAGCTACGTCAAGCTGGGCCTGGGCGTGATCGACCCCGTCATCGTCTTCATGCGGCAGGAAAAAATGTGCGAGGTCATGCGCCGCGGCGCCAGCGGCACGGATGCCGACATCCATTACCAGTTGACGGACAGCGGCCGCCAGCGCGCCCTCGAATGCCTGGCGCGCAATGCCTACGCGGGCCCGTGCCCCGTGCCGCTGGCTGCCTATAACGCGCAGGTGGCGGCACAGAGCGTGGCCAACATGCACGTCACGCGTCCGCAGGTGCAAGCCAGCTTCGATGGCGTGGTGGTCAACCAGGCCGTGCTCGACCAGCTGGGCGCGGCCATGAATTCCGGGCGTGCCATTTTCATTTACGGCGCCGCCGGCAGCGGCAAGACTTACCTGGCCGAACGCTTGCAAGACTTGCTGCAAGGCGCCATTGCCTTGCCTTACGCCATCATGGTCGATGGCGAAGTCGTGCCCTTTTATGATCCGGTGCTGCATCTGCCGGCGGCGCAGCAGCAGGAAGCGCCGGCCGGCATCGAGCGGGCCGTGCAGCTGGACGCGCGCTGGGTGCGCGGCGTGCGTCGCCCGGCCGTGCTGACGGGCGGCGAGCTGACCCTGGAAATGCTGGACCTGCGCTTCGACAGCGTGACGCGCCTGTACCGCGCGCCGCCGCACCTGAAAGCCAACAATGGCATTTTCATCATCGACGACCTGGGGCGCCAGCGCTGCTCGCCGCTGGAACTGATGAACCGCTGGATCGTGCCGATGGACCGCGCCATCGATTACCTGTCGCTGCACAACGGCCATACCTTCCAGGTGCCGTTCGACGTGGTGGTGGTGTTTTCCTCGAATTTCCTGCCCGAGCGCCTGTCGGACGCGGCCTTCCTGCGCCGTCTCGGCTACAAGATCGAAGTGCCGGCGCTCAGCGCCGCCCATTACGAAACCGTGTTCCGCCAGACGTGCGCCACCTACGGCGTGGCATTCGACGCGGCCGCCTTTGCCTTTTTGCTGCAGCGCCATGCGCGCAGCGCGACGCCCTTGCTGGCCTGCTACCCGCGCGACCTGCTGCGCCAGGTGCGCGACCTGGCCCGCTACGAAGGCACCGCGGTGCAGTTGAGTGAAACGGTGCTGGACTGGGCCTGGAACAATTATTTTGCCGGCGCGAATCAGCGCCAGGGCGCGGACGACCTGGCCGTGCAGGAACGCCGCGAACCGAAATCAAGTTGAAGTCAGAGGAAAAACGATGCGAAATACCCGTGCTTTACTGATGTTGCTGCTGGCCCTGGTGCTGGCCGGTGCCGCCGTGCTGACGGCGGCGATCTGGATGGGCGGCCAGAGCACGCCCGCCAGCCAGAAGATCGTCGTGGCCCTGGTCGATATCGGCGTGGGCACGAAGATCAGTCCGTTGATGCTGCGCAGCATGGACTGGCCCGCAGGGGCGCAGCCGCCCGGCGCCTTTACCGACGGCAAGGCGCTGGACGGACGCATCACGCGCTCGGCCATCAGCCTCGGCGAACCGGTACTGGAAAGCAAGCTTGCGCCGCCGGGCACGAGCGGTGGCCTGTCCTCCATCGTGGCCGACGGCAAGCGCGCCATGACCGTGCGCGTCAACGATGTGGTCGGGGTGGCGGGCTTTGCCTTGCCGGGCAACTTTGTCGACATCCTCGTCAATACCCAGGACGACCGCGCCAAGGCCAGCGGCGGTGCCGAGCTGGCCATTTCCAAGATCGTGCTCGAGCGCATCCTGGTGCTGGCCGTAGCGCAGGAATCGAACCGCGACGACAACAAGCCCAAGGTGGTCAATGCCGTGACCCTGGAATTGACGCCGGACCAGGTGGAAAAGCTCGACCTGGCGCGCAGCGTGGGCGCCTTGTCGCTGGTGCTGCGCAACCAGGTCGATCCGGCGCCCGTCAACACGGGCGGCGCCACCAAGGAGTCGCTGCTGGGACTCAAGCCGCTGGCGCCCGTCGCGGCGCCGCGCGCGGCCGCCCCGGCGCGCCAGGCGCCGCGTGCCGCCGCGCCACCGGCCGAGAGCGTCAAAGTGATCACGGGCATGGATACCCGCGTCCAGCAATTTTAACCATACCAGTAGCAGGGATAGTCGATGACCTCATTTCGTACCCGTATCGCCAGGCCGCACGTGCGCCTGGCCCTGGCCCTGAGCGGCTTGACGGCGAGCTTGCTGTGGCCGGCTGGCGCCAGTGCCGCGCCCGCCGTGCGCAAGGTGGATGCCGCCAGCCAGGCGGCGCCCCTGTCGCTGGGCGCCGATATCGCCCGGCTGGGGCCGCCGATTCGCTTGTCCGTTGGCAAGTCGACCTTGCGCAGCCTGACGCGCGCCGTTTCGCAGATCGCCGTCAATGATCCGAAGGTGGCGGGCGCCAGGCTGCTGGGCAGTTCCAGCGAGCTGTATATCTGGGGCCTGGCACCGGGCAGCACCAATCTGATCCTGTGGGACAAGGATCACCGGCCCGTGATTGTCGATATCGAAGTCGGCGTCGATGCCGACGGCTTGCAGGCCCAGCTGTCACACGTGTTTCCGCGCGAAACCGATCTCAAGGCCAGCTCGGCCGGCGGCGCCATCGTGCTGACGGGCATGGTGTCGGACGCCGTCAAGGCCAGCCAGATCATGGCCATGGCCACGGCGTTCGCGCAGCGCGGTGCCGGCGAGGCGGCGGCGCCGGCTGCCGCGACCGGCGTTGCGCCAGTGGCTGGTGCCCCCGGTGCCGCCACGCCGGGCGTGAGCGTGATCAATATGCTGACCATCGCCGCGCCGCAGCAGGTGATGCTGGAAGTCAAGATCGCCGAAGTGTCGAAAACCCTCGTCGACCAGCTGGGCGCCAGCATCGGCGCGCGCGCCAGCAGCGGCAACTGGACCTACAGCTTCCTGTCGAACTTGTTGAGCGGCAATCCCAGCATGATCGACGGTTTTAATGGCAAAAACGGCAATTTCCTCACGCTCGATGCGCAAAAGCGCGACGGCCTCGTGAAAGTGCTGGCCGAACCGAACATCATGGCCATCAGCGGCCAGGAGGCCAGCTTCCTGGCCGGCGGCAAGATCTACATTCCCGTCTCGCAAGACAGCGCCACCAACAAGATCACGCTGGAAGAAAAGGAATTCGGCATTGCCGTCAAGTTCACGCCCACCGTGCTCGATGGCGGACGCATCAATTTGAAGGTGGCGCCGGAAGTGTCGGAGCTCAACAAGGACGGCATCGGCATCACCACGGGCGGCACGGCCGGCAGCGCCATCCTGCCCGCGTTTACCACGCGGCGCGCCACCACCACCGTGCAATTGTTCGATGGACAGAGCTTTGCCATCGGCGGCTTGATCAAGAACAACGTGACGACGAATATCAAGGCGCTGCCGATGCTGGGCGAGATACCCGTGCTGGGCGCCTTGTTCCGCAGCAGCGATTTCCAGACGGACCGCACCGAACTCGTGTTCATCATCACGCCGCACCTGGTCAAGCCGCTGGCCGGCGACTACGTGTTGCCGACGGATGCCTACGTGGCGCCCAGCCGCGCGCAATTCTTCCTGCAAGGGAAGATGGAAGGCGATGCCACGCCGCCGCCCGCCGCCGACAAACAACCGGGCGCCGCCGCGGCGACCGGCTTCGACCTTCAATAGGAGAGTGAGCATGCAGCGTCCGCCATTCCTTTCCGTGCTGTGCGTGCTGCTGGCGTCGTTCGCCGCCAGCGGCTGCACCACCACGCCGCACCTGGACCGCCAGTTTGGCCGCAGCGTCGATTTGCTGCGGGCACAGCAGGTGATCAACCCGCAGGCGGGACTGAACCGCGCCCCCGTCGCCGGCCTCGACGGCAAGTCCGCGGTGGCAGGCTACACCGCGTACGAGAAAACCTTCAGCGCGCCCGTGCCGCAATCGAGCACCCTGACCATCGGCGTGGGTGGTCGCCAATGAAGATGTCACCGTTATCACAGAACAGGCAAGGCATATCGTGAAAATCGCCATCATATCCCGCGATGAAAAAGCATTGGCCGAGCTGGGCCGCCTGGTCGGCAACCGCAATCCGGCCGACGACGTCGATACCCGCAGCGGACCGCTGGAACAGCTGTACTCGGCGCAAGAGCTGCCCGATGTGCTGATGTTCGACCGGCCCGGCAACGATGGCGCCGACCTGGCCGCCATCGAGCGCCTTAGCAATCAGTTTCCGCGCCTGGCCGTCATCCTGCTGTGCCCGCAGCATTCGCCTGATTTCCTGCTGCAAGCCATGCGTGCAGGCGTGCGCGAAGTGCTGCCGTCGCCGGCGGCGGCCGCCAGCGTCTACCCGGCGCTCGAGCGCATCGAGGAAAAACTCGAGCGGCGCGACAATGGCAATGGCAAGGTGCTGGCCTTCATTTCCTGCAAGGGCGGCAGCGGCGCCACCTTCATCGCCACCAACCTCGGCTATGCCCTGGCGGAAAGCGGACACAAGCGTGTTGCCCTGCTGGACCTGAACCTGCACTTCGGCGATGCCTCGCTGTTTGTCTCCGAGAACAAGCCGCTGGCCACCCTGGCCGACGTGACGCGCGACATCCACCGCCTCGATCCGTCCTTCCTCGCCTCGAGCATGCTTAATGTGTTGCCCAATTTCAGCGTCCTGGCGGCGCCGGAAGACCCGGCCCATGCCAGCGAAGTGCAGCCCGAGCATATCGACGCCATCATCAAGCTGGCGCGGCGCCAGTACGACTTCGTGGTGCTCGACGTGGGGCGCAACCTCGATGCGGTCAGCGTGCGCGCGCTCGACCACGCGGACCTGATCTTCCCCATCCTGCAAACGACCTTGCCGTATATCCGCGATGGCAAGCGCCTGCTGGGCATGTTCCGCTCGCTGGAATACGACAAGGACAAGGTGCGCCTGATCGTCAACCGGCACGACAAGGGCGGCGAAATCCGCCTGCAGGACCTGGAGGCGGCGTATGGCACCACGATCGACCGCACGGTGCCGAATCACTATGCATCGGCCGCCGCTTCGGTCAACCAGGGCATGCCGATCTTGCAGCTGGACAAGAACAGCCCCATCACGCGCTCGCTGCAGGAGTTTGCCGCCAGCCTGACGGGCGTCAGCGCCGAACCCGTGCGGCAAGGCTGGCTGAGCCGGGTGCTGCAGCGCGCCTAACTTCATTCGAACAGGAACCCTCATGGCCACTTCTCCCGTCTCCAGCCTGTCGATCCGCGAGCGCCTCGGCAATGGCAAGATCGCCACCCTGACGCCGCAGCGCGCGCCGTCGATCGACAACCGCAGCTACCGCGAGCTGAAACAGCGCATCCATGCGCTGCTGCTCGAGCGCGTCGACCTGGAAAGCATGCAGCGGCTGACGCAGGAGCAGATCCGCGACGAGTTGCGCAGCCTGGTCGAGCGCCTGCTCGACGAGGAAGCCGTCGTGATCAACGATCTCGAGCGCAAGAACCTGACGCGCGACATCCGCAACGAGATGCTGGGCTTTGGCCCGCTGGAAACCTTGCTGTCGGACCCGACCGTGTCGGATATCCTCGTCAATGGCCACCAGCAAGTGTATGTCGAGCGGCGCGGCAAGCTGGAATTGACCGATGTCGTGTTCAATGACGATGCCCATTTGATGAAGATCATCGACAAGATCGTCTCGCGCGTGGGCCGCCGCATCGATGAATCGAGCCCCATGGTCGATGCGCGCCTGCCCGACGGTTCGCGCGTCAACGCCATCATCCCGCCGCTGGCCATCGACGGGCCCGTGATGTCGATCCGGCGTTTTTCCGTCGATCCGCTGCGCCTGGCCGACCTGGTCGCCTACACCAGCATGACGGCCGAGATGGCCGAAGTGCTGCAGGGCCTGGGCAAGGCGAAGATGAATATCCTCATTTCCGGCGGCACGGGCAGCGGCAAGACCACCATGCTGAACGTCATTTCCGGCTTTATCGGCCATACGGAACGCATCGTCACGGTGGAAGACGCGGCCGAGCTGCAATTGCAGCAGCCGCACGTGGTACGGCTGGAAACGCGGCCCGCGAATATCGAAGGCAAGGGCGAAGTGAGCCAGCGCGCGCTGGTGCGCAATGCCTTGCGCATGCGTCCCGACCGCATCATCCTGGGCGAGGTGCGCGGCGCCGAGGCGCTCGACATGCTGGGCGCCATGAACACGGGCCATGAAGGCTCGATGGCTACCATCCACGCCAACACCCCGCGCGACGCCATCACGCGGCTGGAAAACATGATCAGCATGGCGGCCGCCAACTTGCCCAGCAAGGCCATCCGCCAGCAGATCAGCTCGGCCATATCGGTGGTGGTGCAAGTGTCGCGCCTGATCGACGGCAAGCGCAAGGTCACGTCGATCCAGGAAATCACGGGCATGGAGGGCGATGTCATCACGATGCAGGAAATCTTCAGCTTCAAGCAGACGGGGGTGGGGGAGAGCGGGGCCGTCGTCGGGTATTTCTCGGCCAGCGGCATCCGTCCGCATTTCCTGGAACGCCTGAAGAGTTTTGGCATCGGCATTTCCAGCGCCGTCTTCGAGCCGACCGGCAGCGGGCGCTGACGCGGCATGGGCTATCTCTCGTATCTGGTGTATTTGCTGATCTTCCTGGCGGTCATGCTGCTGGTGGGCGCCGTGTATTTCAACTGGCAGTCGCGCGGCGCCGGCGCCGGGCGCGTGGCGCGCCGCTTGCGCGCGATGAATACGGCCAGCGACGACGCGCAGAAAACCGTGTCGATCACCAAGGACCGGCTGCTCAGCTCGCATGCGGGCATCCAGGGCGTGCTGGAATGGCTGCCCGGCGTGGCCGCGCTGGACCGTTTGCTGTTGCAGTCGGGCAAAGACTGGAATGTGGGCAAGCTGCTCGGCTACAGCTTGCTGGCCTGGCTGCTGGGTTTGCTGTTGGGCAGTCTCAGCCCCTTGCCCTGGTATCTGCGCCTGCTGCTCAGCCTTGCCTGCGCGGCGCTGCCATTCCTGCTGGTGCTGCGCACCAAGGCCAGGCGGCAGGCGCGCATCGAACTGCAATTGCCCGATGCGCTCGACATGATGAGCCGCGCCATGCGTGCCGGCCATGCTTTCCCCACGGCCCTGAAAATGGTCGGCGACGAGATGACGGGCCCCCTGGCCGATGAATTCCGCGCCGTGTTTGACGAAGTCAATTTTGGCGTGTCGATGGCTGACGCCCTGTCGGGCCTGGCGGCGCGCGTGCCGAGCACGGACTTGCGCTATTTCGTCATCGCCGTGCTGATCCAGCGCGAGACGGGCGGCAATCTGACGGAATTGCTTGGCAGCATCAGCGCCATCATCCGCGACCGCCTTAAATTGATGGGCCAGGTGCGCGTGCTGTCGGCCGAAGGGCGCATGTCGGCCTGGGTGCTCGGATCGCTGCCCTTTGCCGCCGCCCTGATGATGCAGGTGACGAACCCCGAGTTCCTCTCCGTGCTGTACCTCGATAGCGGCGGCCGCAAGATGGTGTCGATGGCCTTCGGCATGCTGCTGATTGGCATCGTTGTCATCCGCAAGATTGTCCGGATTCGCGTGTGAGGCCATGAAATGAAGCAATTGACCAGACAGAGGGTGGCACGATGAGCGGCATGCAGATGGGTCTGTTGGTGGTGCTGTTCCTGATCGTGTTCGGCATCGTCCTGGTGCTGGCGCGCTTGTTTGCGGGCAACGCGGTGCAACTGCGCCTCGATACCCTCGAGGTGCAGAAGATCGATACGGGCAGGGCGCGCCGCATGAACCAGCGCTGGCTGGCACACCTGGTCAGCCTGACCCGTCCGCTGGCCAAGCTGTCCTTGCCCGAAGAGGGCTGGGAAGTGTCGCCCATCCGCATCCGCTTCATCAATGCGGGCTGGCGCAAGAGCGCCGCACCGGCGCTGTTTTATGCGGCCAAGACGGGGCTGGCATTGCTGTTTCCCCTGCTGGCCTATCTGCTGCTGCGGCATGGCGACTACAACCTGTTCCTGTGGCTGGTGCTGGCGGCGGCCCTCGGTTATTACCTGCCCGATTTCTGGCTCAAGCATTGCCTGAAGGAGCGCCAGCGTGAAATCTTCGAAACCTTTCCCGACGCACTGGACTTGATGACCGTCTGCGTCGAGGCGGGCCTGGCGATGGATGCGGCGCTGGCGCGCGTGGCGCAGGAAATCGGCATGAAAAGCTTGATCCTGGCCGAGGAATTGCAACTCGTGACACTGGAATTGCGTGCCGGCAGCGCCAAGGACAAGGCCTTGCGCAACCTGGCCCTGCGCACGGGCGTGGAAGATGTCGATGCGCTGGTCACCTTGCTGATACAGGCGGAGCGTTTCGGCACCAGTATCGCCGCTTCCCTGCGCGTGCAGTCGGACGAGCTGCGCACCAAGCGGCGCCAGCGCGCCGAGGAAACGGCGGCCAAGATTGCGCTCAAGCTGCTGTTTCCCCTGATTTTTTTCATTTTTCCCTCTTTGCTGGTCGTGCTCATGGGGCCGGCCCTGCTGCAGATCCGCCGCGCCCTGCTGCCGGCGATGGGCGGGCTATGACGCTGCGCTGGTACTGGATACCTGTGTGGTGGCTCTTGGCATGCCTGCTGCAAGGCTGTGCGGCCACGCCCGCCGCGCCGCACTGGCAGGTACAGGGCGTGCAGCGCATCGGCCATTCCGCCGGCCAGAGTGCCGCCACGTATTTGGAACTGGGCAAGTTTTACCAGGCGCGGGGTCAGCTGGAACTGGCCGCCGGCGCGTATGCCGCTTCGCTCGCCCTCGACCCGCGGCAGCTGGGCGCGCGCAATGCGCAAGCCGTGCTCGACGCGCGCCAGGGCCGGCTGGAACAGGCTGCCACGGCGCTGCAGGCGCTGGTGCGCGACTACCCGGACGCTGCCCAGCCCAGGAACAACCTTGGTTATGTGTACTACCTGCAAGGGGAGCTGGCGCAAGCGTCCTCCATGCTCGGGCAGGCCGCGGCGCGCGCCGGCGGCACGGCGCTGGCGCGCAACAACTTGCAGCTGGTGCAAGCGGCGCAGGCTGCATTGGCACCAGCCGCCCCAGTCGTGGCCGCCGCGCCGGAGGTGCCGGCCGAGATCGAAATCATCAACGGCAATGGCATCCGCGGCATGGCGGCGCACATGCGCCAGCGCGTGCGGGAGCATGGCATGGCGGTCAGCCGGTTGGCGAATCTGCCCGGTTTCCGCCAGGCACGCAGCCAGATCCTGTATGCGCCCGGCAACGCTCGCCAGGCCGATGCCTTGCGGCAAATTCTGGCGCAGCGAGGGGAGGCCGTGCCACTGGTGGCGGTCGCCAGCCTGGGGCGCGGCGCCGGCATCCGCCTGATCCTGGGGCGCGACCAGGCTTGAGCACAATAGCAGCAACACATGATCAGCATCAAAATAACAGGGAGAAGTGCATGTCAGGATTGATGAGTAACAGTTTGCCGGCGCGCTGGGCGCTGTGTCTGGCTGCCGGCACGGCAGTGACGTTGCTGGCCGGCTGTGGTGGTGGCGGTTCCGGCGGCAGCGATTGCAGCACCCTGGACCCGGGCCGCAATCCGAACCTGCCCGGTTGCGTGGTGCCGCCCGTCACGCCGGTGCTGCCCGTGACGCCTGTCGTGCCCGTGCCTGCGACCCTGGCGCTGAGCCTGAAAGACGGCGCCGGCAAGGCGACTACCTCGGTCGGTCCCGGCAACAGCGCCACTGTGCAAGCCGTCGTGAAGGATGGCAGTGGTGCCGTGTTGCCGGGCGTCCTGCTGACCTTGAACAGCAGCGACAAGAGCGCCACCTTTACCCCGGGGGCGGCCAGCGCCCTGACGGACGCGAATGGCGTGGCCACGATCGTGATCGCGGCGGGCAGCCAGAGCGGCGCTTTTGCGCTGACGGGCAGCGCCACGGTAAATGGCAGCGTGTTGACGTCGAGTATCAATTACACGGTGCTCTTCCCGACCCTGACTCTCGGTGGCGTGGGTGTCGTTCCGGCAAGCCTGTCGGCGGGCGGCACGGCCGGCCTGAGCGTGACGGTGATGAATGGCCCGGCCGTATATGCGCCGGTGCAGTCGGTCGTCTTCAGCTCGCCTTGCGCGACGGCCGGCAAGGCAGCCATCAGCAGCCCCGTCAATACAGTGAATGGCGTAGCCAGCACTTCCTATATCGACAAGGGCTGCGGCGCGCCCGACGTGATCACGGCCAGCACCGTCTTCAATGCCACCACCCTGAGCCAGACGGGCACCCTGACGGTACAGACGGCCAGCGCAGGCCAGATCGGCTTTGTCTCGGCCCTGCCGCAAAATATTGCCCTGAAGGGCACGGGCGGGGCGGGGCGGCAAGAATCGTCCATCGTCACCTTCAAGGTGCTCGACCGGAACGGCAATCCCGTCAGCGGCCATGTGGTCAATTTCGCGCTCAACACGACGGTGGGCGGCTTGAGCCTGAACCCGGCGCAATCGACCAGCGGCGCGGATGGCAGCGTCAGCACCACGGTGGCTTCGGGCACCGTGAATACGCCGATCCGCATCACGGCCAGCCTGCAGGGCACGGGCCTGTCGACGGTGTCGGACCAGCTGGTTGTATCCACCGGTATCCCCGAGCAGGACAGCTTTACCCTGAGCACGTCCATGTTCAATACGGAAGGGGGGGACTTTGCCGGCTGTACCGCACCGACGGGCGCCACCATTACGGCGCGCCTGGGCGACCATTTCCACAATCCCGTACCCGATGGCACGGCCGTCAGCTTCTCGGTCGAGGGCGGCACCATCGATGCATCCTGCCTGACGGGCCTGGTCAACACGACCTTGACGGACGGCACCGTGATTACGCAGAAAGGCGTACCGGGTTCGTGCAGCGTGCGTTTCTGCCCCGGCAATCCCCGTCCCGCTGACGGCCGCGTGACCATCCTCGCCTATGCGCTGGGCGAGGAAAGCTTTGCCGATGCGAACGGCAACAACCTGTTCGAGAGCGGCGAGACGTATGTCGACCTGGGCGAGCCGTTCCGTAACGACCGCGCCATCGTTGGCAGCAATGCCAATTTGAAGGACGATGCCTACAGCACGGGCAATGCCGTGCGTGCCACTGGCGAAATGAAAATTGATTCGAATGGCAACGGCCTCTGGGACCAGGCCGGCGATGGGCAGTACAACGGCGTGCTGCGCGCGGCCTCCAGCGTCAATACGACGGTCGCCAACACCGTGCACATACGCCAGGCGCTGGTGCAGGTGCTGTCCGGCAGCACGGCGCGTTTCACGCCCCTGGGCGCGGCCAGCATCGACCTGGACAAATGCGTCGATGGCACGCTGTTCGAGAACACGGTGCATACTTTCCAGCTGGCCATCCGCGACAACAATGACACCGTGTTTGTCGTCAACGGCAAGGATGTCACCAAGCGGGTGTTCGACTTGCCCGGCAATCCGCTGCCGGCCGGCACGACGATCAGTTTCGCGTCCAGCAATGGCAGCATCGTCAGCGGCAACAGCTTTGTCGTGCCCAGCATCGACAGCGCCAGTTCCGCCAGCTGGATCTATCCCGTGCAGATGATCAGCGACGTGACCCAGAACGGCACCACCTGCCAGGCGAACAGCGTGCGCAACGGCCTGTTGACGGTGACGGTGCGCACGCCTAACGGCATCCTGACGACGGCGTCGTACGGCGTCACGGACTGAGCGCGGGCGGTACGGGCGAAAAAAAAGCTGCAGGAGGAAACGCCGGCAGCTTTTTTACATCAGCCCTTGCCTGGCAATCAGGCGAATGGCGTCAAGAGGGTAATCATCTGGCCAAAGATCTTCGGGCTGGCGGCGATGACGTCGCCCTTGTACAGGTAGTCCGATTCGCCGCTGAACTCACCGACGATGCCGCCCGATTCCGTGATCATCAGGGCGCCGGCGGCGATATCCCAAGGCTTCAAGCCTTTTTCGTAGAAGCCGTCCAGGCGGCCGCAAGCGACGTAGGCCAGGTCCAGCGCGGCCGAGCCGGCGCGGCGCACGCCCTGGCTGCGTTCGCCCATGATCGCGTACATCTTCAGGTATTCGTCCAGCGCGCGGGCGCTGCCGGCCACGTAGCCGGTGCCCAGCAGGGCGTTCGAGATGCGGTCCAGCTTGGTGACGCGGATGCGTTTTTCGTTCAGGTAGGCGCCGGCGCCCTTGGTGGCCGTGAACAGGTCGTTGCGGACCGGATCGTAGATGACGGCTTGCGTGACGACGCCGCGATGCGCGAGGGCGATCGAGATGCAGTATTGCGGGAAGCCGTGGATAAAGTTGGTGGTGCCATCGATCGGGTCGATGATCCACTGATATTCATTCTCGTCGTGCGAGTTGGCGGAAGCTCCCGATTCCTCAGCCAGGAACGCGTGGTCCGGGTAGGCTTTGGACAGCACCTCGATGATGGCTTGTTCGGCCGCCTGGTCGACGTCGGTGACGAAATCGTTATGTTGTTTTTCCGTGACGACGACGCGGTCGAGGTCAAAAGAGGCGCGATTGATGACGGCGGCGCCGCGGCGGGCGGCTTTGATCGCCGTGTTGAGCATTGGGTGCATGTGAGCTTCCGTTAAAAGCACGCGACCGCCCAGCGTCGCCTTTCGGCGCCGGTACGATAGAGTGCAAGAATGAATTAAAGAGCGGAGCGGTGCCGAAGTGGTTAAAATCCCGGCCTGGAGTCAGCGTTTTGTGACTCCGTTTCCCGAAATTTCCTGTATCGATACCGCGCAATAGCGCTATTTTAAATGAATCTGCCCGAAATCAACACGTCTCTTTTCAAACGCCTGCGATTTATTCTTGTCGAAACTAGTCGTCCTGGCAACATTGGCGGCGTCGCGCGCGCCATGAAAACGATGGGTTTTTCCGATCTGGTGCTGGTCAACCCGCGCTTTCCCGACGCCTTGACGGATGCGGAAGCGGTGGCCTTCGCCAGCGGCGCGCAGGATATTTTGTCGGGCGCGCGCATCGTCGGTTCGATTGCCGAGGCGCTCGAAGGCTGCAATTACGCGGCCGCCGTGTCGGCCAGATTGCGCGAATTCTCGCCGCCCGTCACGGCCCCGCGCACCATCGCGGCCCAGCTGGCGGCCAGCGAAGAGCTGCACGCGGCCGTCATCTTCGGCAACGAGCGCTTTGGCTTGCCCAACGAGATCGTCGAGCAGTGCAATGTGCTAATCAACATTCCTGCCAATGCCGAATATTCCTCGCTGAACCTGTCGCAGGCGGCGCAAGTGGTGGCCTATGAATGCCGCGTGGCGGCCCTCGGCGATGGACAAGTCGCCAGCCCAGTCGGTTTCCATGGCGACGCGGCCAGTCTGGCGCAGGTGGACGGCATGTATGCGCACCTGGAACAGGCCCTGGTGGCCATCGATTTTCTCGACGCCGACAATCCGAAAAAACTGATGCCGCGCCTGAAACGCCTGTTCTCGCGCACGGGGCTGGAAACGGAAGAAGTCAATATCCTGCGCGGCATCGCCCGGCATATCCTGGCGGTCGCCAAAAAAGGCCCATGATAGAGACCCGGCTGCTGCGCCAGTTCATCGCCGTCGCCGAGGAACTCAATTTCCGGCGCGCGGCCGAACGGCTGCACATGGCGCAGCCGCCGTTGTCGCAGGCGATATTGCGGCTGGAAGAGGCGCTGGGCTACCCTGTATTCGAGCGCACCAACCGCAAGGTTGCCTTGACGCCCGCCGGCAGCACGTTTCTTGCCACGGCGCGCCAGGTGCTGGCCAGCCTGGAAGAGGGCGTGGCCGCCGCACGCCGCGTGGCGCAAGGCATCGAGGGGCATCTGCGCCTGAGTTTCATCCACATCACGCCGTATGCCCGCGTATTGAATGCCTTGCGCGCCTTCCGCGCCGCATCGCCCGCCGTGCAATTCACCTTGCGCGAAGCGTCGACGCAGCAGCAGGTCGAGTGGCTGGAAAAGAACGAGGTCGATATCGCCCTGCTGCGCGCGCCAGGCCGCAGCACGCCGGGCTTGCGCTTCGAGCGCCTGTCCGGCGAAGACATCGTCGTGGCGCTGCCCTTGAACCACCGCTGCGCGGGGCTGACGCGGGTGGACCTGGCGGAGCTGGCCGGTGACGATTTCGTCGCTTCGCCGCGCGAACTGGGCCAGGGTTTCCACGACCAGCTGGCCAGCCTGTGCCTGCACGCGGGCTTCGTGCCGCACGTGGCGCAGCAGGCGCGCCGTTTGCAAACGGTGCTGGGACTGGTGGCGGCCGGCTTCGGCGTCGCGCTGCTGCCGGCCAGCCTGGCCGCGTCCAGGCCTGCCGGCGTTGTCATGCTGCCGCTGGCAAGCAGCGCGCCCGAGGCGCTGCGCCAGCTTGACCTGTACATGGCGTGGGATCCGCAACGCACGTCGCCCGTGCGCGAGCGGCTGCTGGCGCAGCTGCGGCTCTTTTCCGCCCATTGAGACTTGAATTGAGACGTTAAGCGTCTCGTTTCAAGATAAATAAGATATTTTACAGATGATGGCCCAGGGGCCAGCATGGCGTTTTTGATTGTCAGGAACTGCCATGTCCACCATGTCCTCGCGCACAGTGCTGCCGTCCGCCACGCTGCCATTCTCCATTTATCTGCTCTCCCTGTGCAGCTTTGCCTTCGGCTTGTGCGAATTCATCGCCGCCGGCCTGCTGTCTCCCATGGCGCGCGACCTGCACGCCAGCGTGGCGGCGGCCGGCGGCGCCATCGCCGCGTATGCGCTGGGGGCGGCCATCGGCGCGCCCATCCTGACGGCCCTGCTGGCGCGCCTGCCCACGCGCCAGGTGCTGGTGGCCACCATGCTCGTGCTGGCGGCCGGCAGCGTGGCCACGGCGGCCGCGCCGGCGCTGGGCGCGCTGCTCGGTGTGCGCTTTGCCGTGGGCCTCGCGCATGGCGTGTTCATGGCCGTCGCGTCGCATGCGGCCACCAGCCTGGTCGACCCGTCGCGCGCAGGAAGGGCGTTGTCCATCGTCTGGCTGGGCCTGACCCTGGCGCTGGCGGGCGGCGTGCCGCTGGGGACGTGGCTGGGAGCCGTCTCGTCGTGGCGCTGGGTATTTGCGGCCATCGGCGTGCTGGCCCTGTGCGGCGGCGCCGGTTTGTACTGTGCCATGCCGGCCGCGCGCCAGCAGGCCGCTGCCGTATCGGCGCTGGCCAGCCTGCGCGCCATCCTGCAACCGCCCCTGCTGCTGGCGGCCGGCGTGGCGGCGCTGGTCAGCGTGGCCACCTTCAGCTTTTTCACGTATGTGTCGCCCTTCCTGCTGCAGCTGGGCGGACTCGATGCGGGCTGGCTCAGTGCCGCCATGCTGTGCTTTGGCGCGTGCGCCATCGGCGGCAACCTGCTGGGCGGCTGGTGCGCGGATCGTCCCCACGCGCTGCGCTCCAGCGTGCTGGCCCTGGCCGCGCTGGCGCTCAATCTGCTGGGGTTTTATGCGCTGCGCGCCCATCCCCTGGCCATGCTGGTCCTGTGCGGCACTTTGGGCTTGCTGTTCTTCGCCCTCGTGACCCTGTCGACCATGCGGCTGCTACGCCTGGCGCAGCAGCATTGCCCGGGCAGCGACGCCGTGGCGGCGGGCCTGAATATCGCCGCCTTCAATGCGGGCACGGCCTTTGGCGGCGCGCTGGGTGGGATGCTGATCGTCGCCTTTGGCTTGCCCAGCATCGCCATCGGCGGCGCGCTGGCGGCGTTGTTGGCCATGCTGCTGCTGTGGTTTCAGTCGCAAAAACTAGACTCTCCGCTCTAGTTTTTGCGTTCAAACGCCCACTGCCTTTGGCGTACACTGGCCTGCAAAAGGCCGTACAAAACAAGGGGATAGGGGATATGCAACGCAGATCGTTTCTGAAACTGGGCTTGCTCGGCGCCGGGGTGCTGGCTGCCGGCGGCGCCGCATACCGGCTGGTGCGGGGGCCGGCGCCGCCGGGCCGCTTCATGCTCGATGGCGCAGCACGCGCGGCGCTGGCGGCCATCGTGCCTGCCATGCTGGGCAGCGCGCTGCCGCAGGAAACCCCCGCGCGGGCCGCGGCGCTCGATGGCGCCATCGCCGGCGTGGACACGGCCATCCGCGGCTTGCCGCTGGCGGCGCAGCAGGAAGTGCAGGACTTGTTTGGCTTGCTGGCGCTGGCGCCCGCGCGGCGCTTCGTCGCCGGCGTAAAAGATGGCTGGCGCGAAGCGGACCCCGCCCAGGTGGCCGCCTTTCTGCAGTCATGGCGCACGCACCGCCTGGCCACACTGCAGACGGCCTATCTGGCCCTGCACGACCTGATCCTCGGCGCCTGGTATGCCGATGCCGCCCACTGGGCCGCCATCGGCTATCCGGGACCGCTGCCCGAACTGAGCGCATAAGGCATCCATGAGCACATCTCCCATTCCTGACCCCATCGCCGTCGGCGTGGCCGCCGGCTGGAACGTCACCGACGCCAGCACCCTGGACACCGACCGCACCCTGGAGGCCGACGTGGTCGTCATCGGCAGCGGCGCCGGCGGCGGCGTGACGGCGGAAATCCTCGCGCTGGCCGGCCTCAAGGTGCTGATCGTCGAGGAGGGCGGCTTGAAGTCGTCGAAAGATTTCAAGATGCGCGAAGCGGACGCCTATCCTGCGCTGTACCAGGAATCGGCTGCCCGCAAGACGCGCGACAAGGCCATCAATATTCTGCAGGGGCGCACCGTCGGCGGTTCGACCACTGTCAACTGGACGTCGAGTTTCCGCACGCCGCCCGGCACGCTGGAATACTGGCGCAAGCATTTCGGCTTGTCCGGCTATTCCGTCGACGCCATGGCGCCATGGTTCGCCATGATGGAAAAGCGCCTGCACGTGAGCGACTGGGCCGCGCCGCCGAATGAAAACAACGACTTGTTGCGCCGTGGCGCCAGTGCGCTGGGCATCCCCACGGCCGCCATCCGGCGCAACGTGAACGGTTGCTGGAATCTCGGCTACTGTGGCATGGGTTGCCCGACCAACGCCAAGCAGTCGATGCTGGTAACGACGATTCCCGCCGCGCTGGCGCTGGGCGCGGGCTTGCTCGTGCATGCGCGCGCCGAGCGTTTCACTTTCAAGGGCGAGCGCATCGACAGCCTGCAGGTGACGGCGCTCGACGCCGCCGGGCAAGTTCCCACGGGCGTGCGCCTGACGCTGCGCGCCAAACACTTTGTGCTGGCCGGCGGCGCGATCAACTCGCCCGCGCTGTTGCTGCGCTCGCAGGCGCCCGACCCGCACGGCTTGCTGGGGCGGCGCACCTTTTTGCATCCGACGGTGATTTCGGCGGGCCTCTTCCAGCAGCGCGTCGAGGCCTATGCGGGCGCGCCGCAGACGATTTATTCCGACCATTTCCTGCACACGGCGCCCATCGATGGCCCGATCGGCTACAAGCTCGAAGCGCCGCCTTTGCACCCGCTGCTGATGGCCACCACCATGGGCGGCTTCGGCGATGAACATGCGCGCACCATGCGTGAGTTCCCCCATGCGCACGCCTTGCTGGCCCTGCTGCGCGACGGCTTTCACCATGAAGCGGTGGGTGGCAGCGTGTCGATCGACAGCTTCGGCGCGCCCGTGCTCGACTATCCGCTCACGCCCTTCATCTGGGATGGCGTGCGGCGCGCGCTGCTGTCGATGGCGGAAATCCAGTTCGCCGCCGGCGCCAAGAGCGTGTATCCCGTGCATGAAATGGCCAGCCATTACACGAGCTGGGCGCAGGCGAAGCAAGCCATCGGCGCCTTGCCGATGAAGGCCTTGCTGGCGCGCGTGGTGTCGGCCCATGTGATGGGCGGCTGCGCCATGTCCGACGATGCGCGCCTGGGCGTGACGGGGGCGGATGGCCGTTACCACGGCGTGCGCAACCTGTCCGTCCACGACGGTTCGCTGTTTCCCACCTCGATAGGCGCCAATCCGCAACTGACCTTGTATGCGCTGGCCGCGCGCCTGGCCAGCGGGTTGGCGCGGGAGTTGACGGGCAAGCCGGCACCCGTTCCCATGTCTGCTGCGACGACGGCATGATCGCGCGCATCCTCAAGTGGCTGATGCTGCTGCAAGTGCTGGCCGTGCTGGGGGTGGCGTACCTGGCCATGCAGGCCTGGGGCATCGCCTCGCCGGTGCTGGCCATGCTGCTGGCGGGCGCCATGCTGCTGGCCGTGCGCGCGCTGGTCGTGGCGCGCAATTTCTGGGACAGCCGGCGCGCCGGCAGCCCCGTGCCAGCGGAACATCAGTTGGACGCCATGGGCGCCGCGCGCCTGTTCCTGGGCGAGTTGCGCGCCACCCTGTGGACGTCGTCTTGGGGCATGCTGCGTCCGCGCCTGCATGCGGCCGACATCATCACTGGCCAGGGTCTGCCCGTGCTGCTGATCCACGGCTATGTGTGCAACCGCGGCTACTGGACAAAGCTGAGCCGGCAGCTGGCGCGGGCCGGCATCGCGCACGAGGGCGTCGACCTGGAACCGATCGGAGCCGACATCGAGGACTTCGTGCCGCAGGTCGAGCAAGCCATCGCGGCGCTGTGCGCCCGCACGGGCAGCGACCGCGTGATTCTTGTCGCCCACAGCATGGGCGGCCTGGTGGCGCGCGCCTGGCTGCGCCGCCATGGTGCGCAGCGTGTTGCCCGCATCGTCACCATCGGCACGCCGCACCACGGCACGGCGCTGGCCAACCTGGCGGCGGGCGCCAATGCGCGCCAGATGAGCCGCGTCGATGGCGCGCCGAGCGGCTGGCTGGCGCAGCTGGCCGCCAGCGAGACGCCAGAGACGCGTGCCCTGATCACGTCGATGTATTCGCATCACGATAATATCGTCGCGCCGCAGTCGTCCGCGCAACTGCCCGGTGCGCGCAATCTCGCCTTCGGCGGCATCGGCCACGTGGCGCTGGCCAGCGACGCGCGCGTGCTGCGCCAGCTGCTGGCAGAAATCACTATCAAGAACGAAGTCGCCCGTCCCCCTTCCGCCCCCCATTTCGCCTGAGTCCTGTTGTGTTTTATCTGCATGGCAAGACTGTCTCTTTTGACTCTGCTGTTGCCCGTATTTAACAGCGCCAGGGGTAGAAAATGCTGTTTTCCACTGGCGTACTGTATTAAGCTAACGTCAGAAGACAGCCGGCGGAAATTTGCTCCTGGGGCCGCTTGTGCCGTTCCGCAGGCATCCTGCGGACAGATATTTTTCTGGATGTATGGCAAGATGTTGTAGGATTGTTATGTAGATCGCGCAAACGGAAAGTTGAACGCAGGCAGAAAATGAGTCCATGCAGTTTTTATTGGGGGCGCTAATTGTCCGCACGTATCCTGATTATCGAAGATAACGCCACCAATATGGAATTGATGGTGTATTTGCTGCGTGCCTTCGGGTACACGCCGCTGGCCGCCTATGACGGCGAAGAGGGCGTGCGCATGGCGCGCAGCGAATTGCCGGACTTGATCATTTGCGACGTGCATTTGCCCAAGCTCGATGGCTACGGCGTGGTGGCGGAGCTGAAGAAGGACCCGCAGCTGCGCAAGATCCCGGCCCTGGCCGTGACGGCGCTGGCCATGGTGGGCGACCGCGAGCGCCTGCTCGAAGCGGGCTTCAATGGCTACATCGGCAAGCCGATCGAACCCGACCTGTTCGTCGCGGAGCTGGAGTCTTTTTTACCCGGGGCGCCGTCGACGCCAGTTAAAAACGACATAGCCACCATCCTGATCGTCGATGATCATGTGCTGAACCGCGAGTTCCTGACCGCGCTGCTGGGCTACGGCGGCCACCGCCTGCTGGAGGCGGCGAATGGCGCCGACGCGCTGGAATTGCTGCGCACCGAGCGGCCGGACCTGATCATTTCCGACATCCTTATGCCGAACATGGACGGCTACGAATTTGTCACGCGCGTGCATGCCGATCCCGCGCTGACCGACGTGCCCATCATCTTTTATACGGCTACCTACCGCGAGCAGGAAGCGATCCTGCTGGCGCAGGCGTGCGGCGTGCGCTGGGTGCTGCCCAAGCCATCCGACCCCGAGGTCATCGTGCGCACCGTCAACGAGGCGCTGGGGCTGATGCCGGCGGCGCCACAGGTGCCGGCTGCGCCGGGCGCTGGCGGTGCTGCGGCGCCTCCCGCCACGGGCAAGCTGGCCGGCATCGAGCACCAGGTCAGCGGCTACCTCGATGAACTCGAATCGAGCAGCCAGCAGATTTCGCAGCTGGCCAGCCAGCGCGAGGGCCAGGCCGCCATCCCCGAAGACCTGGGCGTCATGACGGAGCGCCTGTCGCGTTCGCTGTCCAGCCTGCAGGCGGTCAGCCTGCGCCTGACGGCCCTGATCGAGCTGGGCATCGAGCTGGGCGCCGAACGCGATCCGCGCGCCCTGATCGAGGCGGGCTGCAAGGTGGCGCAGAATATCTGCGTCTCCAAGTACGCCTGCATTGGCGTGCTGGAAGAGGGCGCCGAAAAGCTCAGCTATTTTTCCTCGTGCGGCGCCGAGAAAAACCTCGAGCGCATCGCCAGCGCGCCGCGCACGGGTATTTTGAACCGCTTGCTGGAACAGCGCCAGCCCTACCGGGTCAATGGCTTGAAGGGCGACCCCGGCGCGCTGGGCTTGCCCGACACGCATCCGCCCGTGCATTCCTTCCTGGGCGTGGCCATCGCCTCGCGCGAGCGCAGCCACGGCTGGCTGTACCTGGTCGACAAGCTGGGGGCGAATGAGTTTTCCGAAGTCGATGAGCGGGTCGCCGCCACGGTGGCGGCGCAGATCGCCGTCGCCTACGACAACCTGCTGCTGTACGACGAAATCAAGCGCCATCACGAGCAGCTGACCCTGGACATGGCGGCGCGCATCCGCCTCGATGAAGACTTGCGCCGCTTCCGCCTGGCGATGGACGCCACGGCCGACGCGATTTTTCTCGTCGACCGCGCCGGCATGTGCTTCGTCGACGTCAACCAGACGGCGTGCCGCATGCTTGGTTTCGAGCGCGAGGATTTCCTGCGCGTGGGGCCGGGCCACGCGCACGAGGGAGAATCGCAGCTGGAAGAGCTGTACAACAAGCTGCTGGCGGGCGACCAGGGCGGGCCGATGACGGAATTGCAGCTGCAGCGCAAGGACGGTTCGCCGCTGTCGGTGGAAGTGCAGCGGCGCACCCTGCGCTCGGGGCAGAGCTGGATCCTGGTAGCCGTGGCGCGCGACATCACCGAGCGCAAGGATGCGGAGCAGCGCCTGATGAAACTGGCCCATTTCGACACCTTGACCGGCTTGCCGAACCGCAGCCAGTTCTATGCCTCGCTGACCCATTCGCTGACGCAGGCGGCCGAGCACCAGTGGGCCGTGGCCGTGTTGTTCATGGATATCGACCGCTTCAAGAATATCAACGATACGCTGGGCCACACCATCGGCGATGACCTGCTGCGCCAGTTTTCCAGCCGCCTCGTCGACTGCCTGCGCGTGCGCGACACCATCGGCCGCTTTGGCGGCGATGAATTTGCCACCATCCTGGTGCTGCCCGACGGCGCCCAGCATGCCGTGGGCGTGGTCGACAAGATCCGCGAAGCGATGCGCAAGCCCTTCGACTTGCAGGGGCATGAAGTGACGGTGACGGTCAGCATCGGCATTTCCGTGTACCCCGACGACGGCGTCGATGCGGACACCCTGATTCAATATGCCGACACGGCCATGTACCGCGCCAAGGAAGCGGGCCGCGACGCCTTCCGCTTCTTCACGGCGGAAATGAATGCGCAGTCGATGGCGCGGCTGGACATGGAAAATGCCCTGCGGCGCGCCATCGACAACGAAGAATTCGTGCTGTTCTTCCAGCCCAAGGTGAATATCATTTCGGGGCGCATCAGCGGCGCCGAGGCGCTGATACGCTGGCGCCGCCCCGGTCACGGCATGGTTTCGCCGGCCCTGTTCATCCCCCTGCTGGAAGAAACGGGTCTGATCGTGCGCGTGGGTAACTGGGTACTCGACGAGGCGTGCAAGAAGATCAGCGAGTGGGGCGCCAGCAGCATCGGGCCCGTGCACCTGTCGGTGAACGTGTCGGGCATCCAGTTTTTCGTTGGCGGCCTGGAAGAGGAAGTGCTCAAGGCGATCCGCAAGTACGATATCGCGCCGGAACTGCTGGAGCTGGAGCTGACGGAAAGCTCGCTCATGTCGAATGCCGAGGAAACCATCGCCGTATTGCGCAATCTCAAGGCGCTGGGCATCCAGATTTCCATCGACGATTTCGGCACCGGCTATTCCAGCCTGGCCTACCTGAAGCGCTTCCCCATCGACAAGCTGAAGATCGACATCGCCTTCGTGCGCGAAGTCACCAGCAATCCGGACGACGCGGCCATCGTGCTGGCCATCATCAGCATGGCGCACAGCATGAAGCTGGAAGTGATCGCCGAAGGCGTGGAAAACGATGCGCAGCTGGCCTATTTGCGACGCCACGGCTGCGACGAGATGCAGGGTTATTATTTCAGCCGCCCCGTGCCGCACGAGGAATTCGAGCAGATGCTGATGGGTGGCAAACTGCTGCAGGCGCCGCAGGATGCCGCTGGCGAAGAGCAGCAAACTTTGCTGATCGTCGATGACGATGTTTTCATGCTCGACGTGCTCAGTGACTTCCTGGCGCAGGATGGCTACCGCATCCTGACGGCGCAGACGGCCGCCGAGGGTTTCGATATCCTGGCGCGCCACAAGGTGCAGGTGATCCTGTGCGACCAGTGCATGCCGCTCATGAGCGGCACCGAATTCATGGAGCGGGTCAAGCACCTGTGCCCCGACACCTTCCGCATCATGTTGTCGGCCTTTGCCGACCTGACGCCCATCATGGCGGCCATCAACCGTGGCGCCGTCGACCGCTTCTACACCAAGCCGTGGAAAGGCGCCGTGCTGCGCGAGAATATCCGCGAAGGCTTCCGCCTGCACAAGCTGCTGCATGGCCAGGTGAAGGCAGCGGCCTAGGCGCTTGCCGCCGCGTGCGCTGGCGCACGTTGAGTAGCAGCTTTCCATCGAATTAGACTCCCGTCTCTAGTTTTGCTCACTAGAATAAAAAGTATCCATGAAGTGGCATGGCCTTTTCAATTGACGGGAGCTGGCGATGGTGAAGAAACTGAAGGAACTGGCGGAAGACAAGGAATTGGCGAACGCCGTGCGCTCGTCCGCGCAGCAGATCTGGCAAGCGGGCCTGGGCGCCTTTGCCAAAGCGCAGGAAGAGGGCGGGCGCGTGTTTTCCAAGCTGGTGAAGGAAGGCACGGAATTCCAGAAGCGGGCCGAAGACAAGGTGGCCGATGTCAGCGACAGCGTCAGCAAACTGGCCGATGGCGTGGGCAAGCAGGCCAGCGGCTCCTGGGACAAGCTGGAACAGGTGTTCGAAGAGCGCGTCGCGCGCGCCCTGGCCACCATCGGCGTGCCCACGCAACAGGACCTCGCCGCGCTGCACGTGCAGATCGACGCCTTGAGCCGGCAAGTGGCGGCGCTGTCGGCCAAGGCCGCGCCGGCACCCAGGCCGAAGGCTGCGGCCAGGCCCGCCGTGAAGGCGGCGCCGAAATCCGTACCGAAAACAGCACCAAAAGCCGCGCCGAAAGCGGCCGTCGCCAAGGCTCCGGCCAAGCCGGCGGCCAGGACCGCACCGCGCGCCGCAGCCAAGCCGGCGAGCAAGCCGGCGGCGAGGCCGGCGGCGAAGAAAAAAGCGCCGGCCGCCTGAGCTGGCGCCGCATCCCTCCAGCCTGCGCGAGCAGGCTTTTTCTTGCCCGTGCTTTTCGCCGGCGGCTAAGGGCGGAGTGTTTCATTACAGCTATCTTAGGTGGTATGCTTGAGGCAGAACACAGAGAGATTGCCCGCCATGCTACAAAAAGCACCACGCCGTACCCGCGAACGCATCCTGGAGTTGTCGCTGCGCCTGTTCAATGAGTTTGGTGAGCCGAATATCACGACGACCGTGATCGCGGAAGAGATGAACATTTCGCCCGGCAACCTGTACTACCACTTCCGTAACAAGGACGATATCGTCAATTCGATCTTCGTCCAGTTCGAGGCGGAAATCGAGCGCATCCTGACCGTGCCCGACGGGCGCCGCTCGAATATCGAGGATGTCTGGCTGTATTTGCACCTGATGTTCGAACTGATCTGGCGCTACCGCTTTTTCTATCGCGACCTCAACGATTTGCTGTCGCGCAACCGCAAGCTGGAATTGCACTTCAAGCTGATCCTGGCGCACAAGATCAAGGTCGCCACGCAGCTGTGCGAAGACTTGCGCAGCGAACAATCGCTGGAAGCATCGGACATGGAAGTGGCCGCGATGGCGACGAATATGGTGGTCGTTGCCACCTACTGGCTGTCGTACGAGTATGTGCGCAACCCGCGCAAGTACAGCGAGCAGCAATCGATGTCCGATGCGCTGGCGCGCGGCTGCTACCAGGTGCTGTCCCTGATCGGGCCGTATTTGCGCAATGAAACGCATTTGCTGTTTCGCAAACTGTCGGAAGAGTATGTGACCAAACTCAAGAACGACTGACGCGGCTGCTGGCGCCACGTCGTCATTTACAGGAGAGATATATGGCTTGGAAACAATTTCCTTATCCGGACGAAGCATATGTCTACACGCCGCAGACCCTGGAAGCGGCCTGGGCGCGCCTGCATGCGGGCGACGTGGAGCCGTTTCCCACCCACCCTGCGCTGGTGCAAGCCTGGCTGGCCTTCCATGCGGGCGACTTCGAGCGCGCCGTGAAGCTGGGTCTGGCCGTCGGCGTGCCCGGCTATGCGGTGGCGCACAAGGCGACTTGCATCTATGCCACACACCTGGAAGTGGACGACAGCCGGAAACTCGACATGTACGAGGAAGTGGCCGAGCGCTGCGAGCGCCAGCAGAGCGAGCAGCCGGACAATCCGGCCGGCTACTACTGGCATGCCTATAGCCTGGGCCGCTACGCGCTGGGCACGTCCGTCGTCAAGGCCCTGGCGCAGGGCATGGGCGCGCGCGTGCGCAATAGCCTGGACCGCACGATGACGGTGGCGCCCATGCATGCGGAAGCGCATATCGCGTTTGGGATTTATCATACGGAAATTATCGACAAGGTCGGCGCCATGATAGGCGGCTTGACCTATGGCGCCAACAAAGAAGATGGCTATCAGCATTTCAAGACGGCGCTGGCCCTGACGCCGTATTCGGCGCTGGCCCACAGCGAATATGCGCGCGCCTTGAACATGCTCGATGGAAAGAAAAAGCTGGCGGAAGCGCTGGCCCTGTATGAAAAGGCGGCCGAGTGCGAGGCACTGGACGCCAAGGAGCGCCTCGAGGTCGAGGCGGCGATCGATGAATTGAAAGGGTAGGGATTACTGTGATCAAGGCTTTATGTGTGTATTGCGGCGCCAACGCGGGCGTCTCGCCGGACTATGCCGTAGCGGCGCGCGAACTGGCGCGCGTGCTGGTGGCGGAAAATATTTCGCTCGTGTATGGCGGCGGCAAGGTGGGCCTGATGGGTGTGATCGCCGATGAAGTGCTGCGCCTGGGCGGCGAGGTGACGGGCGTGATTCCTACCCAGCTGGTCGAGCGCGAAGTGGGCCACACGGGCTTGACGCGCCAGTTCATCGTGAAGGACATGCATGAGCGCAAGGCGATGATGGCCAGCCTGTCCGACGCCTTCATCGCCATGCCTGGCGGCTATGGCACCCTGGAAGAGCTGTTCGAGATGCTCACGTGGGCCCAGCTGGGCTTGCACGCCAAGCCCATCGGCTTGCTCAATGTCGACCGTTTTTATGACGGTTTGATCGCTTTCGTGCAAAACGGCAAGGAACAGGGCTTCATCCGCCCGCAGCACGCGGCGTTTCTGAATGCCGACGCCGATCCGGCGACCCTGGTACAGCGACTGAAGGATTGTGTGCCGTAAATTTTCTTTGTGGAATCTCATCCAGAACCATGCATTGTGAAGTGCATGGTTTTTTTATTTCTGCACGGGAAAATTGATCAAGCTCAACAAACTAATTAATATAAATATGGCCAGAATATTTCTCTAATAGCATGTTTTTTTGAAAATCAAGATGCTTTTTATGCATGAATGTGTTCTACTGCACTTGTTCAAAAGACAGGCATGTCGGACACCCAGCGAGGCGCCTCCCATTTCCCGCTACGACGCCTAGGTATTGCAAGTTGCCACAACCTCGCTACTTCATCATCTTGAAAGGATGCTATTGTGAAACCAATGACTCTCTTGCGCGCGACCGCTGTCGCCGCCATTCTCGCCGCTGGCGGCGCCCACGCACAAACCACCACCATCGGCTTCGATGCGCTGGAACATCCCGGCATCCTCGGTTCCGTCTTCAACTCCTACTCCGAAAGCGGCTACGATTTCGACAGCAGCTTCCTGGGCCTGTTGAGCTCCGCACATCAAAGCAACTTTGCCTATGCAGGCTCGGCCGGCCTTGGCGCCACCTTGCTGACGACGACAACCTTGAGCCGTACCGATGGTGCTGCTTTCTCGCTGAGCTCGATCAGTCTGGCTGACTTCGTGAGCCTGCCTGGCCCCTACGACGTGACCTTCGTCGGCCACCAGGTGGGCGGCGGCACGGTGACGCAGACCTTCAGCCTCGATGGCAGCCATAACTTCAGCGATTACACGTTCACGGGCTTCAACAACCTGCTGTCGGCATCGTGGAAGGAAGGCGCCTTGCACACCTTCCAGGTCGACAATATCGCCGCCAGCGTGAGCGCCGTGCCGGAGCCTGCCACCTACGGCATGATGCTGGGCGGACTGGGCCTGCTGGCCTTCCTGCGCCGCCGCAAGAACGCCGCCTGAATCTGAACTTGCTGCCGGCCCCGCCGGCGCATACGAAACAATGCCGCCCAGTGGATACCCCGGGCGGCATTGTTTCGTGGACGTCAGGATCGGGACGTTATGGCCAGGACTTCATGACCACAGGCGCTGGCCGGACAGGTCGAGTTGGGTCAGGTACAGGCGCACGTCGAATTCGTACTGGTGGTATTGCGGTTCCATATACGTGCACAGCTTGTAGAACGCCTTGTCATGCTGTTTTTCTTTCACATGCGCCAGTTCGTGCACGGCGATCATGCGCAGGAATTCCAGCGGCACTTCCTTGAACATGGTGGCCACGCGGATTTCATGCTTGGCCTTGAGCTTGCCACCCTGCACGCGCGAGATCGAGGTATGCAAGCCCAGCGCATGCTGGATCACATGGATCTTGCTGTCGAACGCCACCTTGTTGATGGGTTCGGCATTGCGCAGGAATTCATTCTTCAAGTCCTGCACATACTGGTACAAAGCCTTGTCGTTGCGTACATCGTGCGCGTTCGGATAGCGTTTCAACAGGACGTCGCCCAGCTTGTCTTGCGCGATCAGTTGCTGTACTTGCGCTTGCGTTTGTTCGGAATAGGCGCTCAGGTATTTCAGGGATGGCTGCATGCGGGGAAGGGCGGGACGGGGCGCGGAGGTGTCGGTAAGGCGAGAATGTACCATACCGCCGCGCCCCGCGCTGCGCCAGCCCTGGCACGGGGCGGTTAGGGCTGGTCGTGCCTGTCTACGTCAAGCTGCGCGCTGCCGGGGTAACCCGCTCAGCCTGGTCAGCCCTTGTCGTCTTCGTCCTTGCCGCCTTGCCGGCCAGTGCTGTCGCTGCGCGCCGCCGTGCTGCTGCGGTTTTCATTGGCGCGCTGGGCCGATTGCCGGCTTTCGCCGCCCTTGCGGCCGATTTCCGCCATGTGTTCGCGGTTGCGGCTGACGGCTTCGCCCCCTTTCTGCCCGGCCCGGCGTGCCTCTTCCGAGTCGAATTCATGCGCCGTGCCCTTTTGATGGGCTGCCTGGCCGCCCTTGCTGGCGATCTCGCGTTGCTGTTCTTCATTCATGGCGGCGAAACCGCGCTTGCCCGTGCCTTTGCCGCTGCCCGCTTCGCCGGCTTTCTGGCTGCTGCCAGCGCCTTTGCCCTGTTCATTACCTTGATTGCTAGCCATGTCGCTCTCCTTGCTGTCGAGTGGGGGTCAAGTGGTACATTCCAGTGCTCAATGCGCCTGGTCCGATTGCCTGCCGGTATCGCGGCTGTGGCCGGCGCCATTGCGGTGGCCCGTGGCGTGCATTTTTTCGATCATTTCACGCTGGCGCTGCGTGGCTTTTTCCGTTTCCTCGGCCGTCTTGCGCACCACTTCGTCGGCGAAGGCCACGGCCGTGCGGCTCGTTTCGGGCAGGTGGTTCTCTGCCGTGCGGTTCATCTCGACATTGGCGTTGGCGACGAGGTTGCCGAGTTGCTGCTGGTATTGCTGCAGCTTGTTGCTGCTCGGCTGCAACTGGGCCGCGGCCAGCGACATGAACTCGCCAGTGTCGCGCGCGCACAGCAGTTGCTGGCTGGCGCTGCTCCACTCTTGCAGCAAGTCTTGCGCCAGCCGCAGATGCAGCTCGCTCAGGTGCTGCACCGTATCGAACATCTTGCGCGATAGTTCCGTGGCGAAATTGCACTGGGCCTCCAGATGGGACTTCAGGGCGGGGCTGAAACTGGGGGAAATACTGTTTGTGAACATGTTCTACCTCAATGAAAAACGGATCCAGGAAACATCCGGTGCACCGGATGCGACGTATGCTGAAACAAGCAAAGGGATAGACGCCGGATGGCGTGCCAGGTTCCACGCCAGATACCCGTTTGGCGTGAGAATGGGGCCTGGCAGGTGGAAAAATGCGATGACTTTGTGCCAGATCAAATGAACGTCAATCGGCTTGCCGCCGCTGGCAGCCATGCTGCTTGTGTGGAAAATGCAGGTTTACAGGCCCGGCCGTGCGACAATAGCCGGCTCGCGGCAGCGCAGCCGATGGCCGGCGCGCGTGGCTGAGCCGAGCATAGCCCACCTTTTTTGCCTTATTCCGCGACCATGACGCATCCCGAATACATCCTGACCCTGTCCTGCCTGGACCAGCGCGGCATCGTGCACCGCGTGTCCGGCTTCCTGGCCGAACGCGGCTGCAACATCCTCGATTCCGCCCAGTTCGGCGACCAGGAATCCCAGCTGTTCTTCATGCGCGTGCATTTCGCGCTGGAAGACGGCGCCGTCAGCGACACCCAGTTGCGCAGCGACTTCGCCGACCTGTCGCAAGCCATGCAGTTGAATGGCCCCTTCCACGGTCAGTTGCACGATGCGCGCGTGAAGCCGCGCGTGATGCTGATGGTGTCGAAGATCGGCCATTGCCTGAACGATTTGCTGTTCCGCTACAAGAGCGGCTTGCTGAACGTGGAAATTCCCGCCATCGTGTCGAACCACATGGAGTTCTACCAGCTGGCGGCCAGCTACAATATTCCCTTCCACCACCTGCCGCTGGCGGCCGGCGCGCCGGAAGCGGCCAAGCTGGCGCAGGAAGCGAAGATCATCGACTTGATGGACACGCACAAGATCGACCTGGTGGTGCTGGCGCGCTACATGCAGATCCTGTCGCCCGGCCTGTGCCAGGCGCTCGATGGCCGCGCCATCAATATCCACCATTCCTTCCTGCCCAGCTTCAAGGGCGCCAAGCCGTATGCGCAGGCGCATCACCGCGGGGTAAAGCTGATCGGCGCGACGGCCCATTTCGTCACGGGCGACCTCGATGAAGGCCCGATCATCGAGCAGGACGTCGAGCGCGTCGACCATGCGATGGATGCGGAAACTCTGACGGCCATCGGCCGCGACGTCGAGTGCGTGGTGCTGGCGCGCGCCGTGAAATGGTTCGTCGAGCACCGCATCCTGAAAAATGGCGACAAGACCGTGGTTTTCCGCTGATACCGACTTCACTATTCACTTTACCGAGACAGAAACACGATGGCCCTCAAAGCAACAATTTTCAAAGCCGATCTGCAGATCGCCGACATGGACCGTAATTACTACCAGGATCACGCGCTGACCCTGGCGCGCCACCCGTCTGAAACGGACGAGCGCATGATGGTGCGCCTGCTGGCGTTCGCCATCCACGCCGACGAGGCGCTGACGTTTACCAAGGGTCTGTTCGATACGGAAGAGCCGGACCTGTGGCAGAAAGACTTGACGGGCGCCATCCAGCTGTGGATCGAAGTGGGCCAGCCCGACGAAAAGCGCATCCTGAAAGCGTGCGGCCGTTCGGAACAGGTCATCGTCTACAGCTATGGCGCAACCAGCCACATCTGGTGGAAGCAGATCGCGAACAAATTGGAACGGGCGAAGAACTTGACCGTGATCAACTTGCCCTCCGAGGCGGCGCAAGACATGAGCAAGCTGGCGCAGCGCAGCATGCAGCTGCAATGCACGATCCAGGATGGACAGATCTGGCTGACGGACAGCGTCAACACGGTCCTGATCGACCGCGAACCGGTGAAGCCGGCCCGCTGATTTGACAGTTTGAAATGCAAAAAAGCCCGGATCGCTCCGGGCTTTTGTTATTGCGAATGATTAATTCGGCGTTGCGCCCAGGCGGCGGATGCTGCTGGAGCGCTGCATGCTGCGGCTGATGCGCGGGTCGCCGTAGTAGCTCACTTCGCCCGAGCCGCCGATGCTGATGGTCAAGTCGTCCTTGGCCCACACTTGCGCCTCGCCCGAGCCGCCGATGCTCACCTGCACTTCGCGCGCGGCCAGGCGGCCCGCCTGGATATTGCCCGAGCCGCCGATGGAGGCCGTCAGTTGCTCCGTCTTGCCGCTGGCCTTGAAGTTGCCGCTGCCGCCGATGGCGATGGAGACCTGGCGGCTGTCGAGGTCGCGCGCGTTGATGGAGCCGGAGCCGCCCACGTCGAAGCGCAGATTCTCGGCGCGCAAGCCCGTTGCCGTGATGTTGCCCGAGCCGCCCACGCTGATGCGCTCGACCTGGCGCGCCTGGATGACGATGGTCAGGCTGCTCTGGCGGAAGTTGGCGTTGCGCTTGGCGGGGCGGATGCGCAAGGTGCCGTTTTCCACGGCCGTCTCGATCAGCGGCAGGATATTGTCGTCGGCTTCGATGGTGACGCTGTCCGTGTTGCCGATACGCAGCTCGACCGTGCCCGGCACGTTCAGCGCCACGGCATGGAAATTTCCCACTTCGCGCGTCTGCTTTTGCAGCTTGCCGCTGCCCTGGATACTATTGCCGGAAATCCAGTCGAGCGGCGAAGCCAGCGCCGGCGCGGCCGGGATGGCCAGCGCGCAGGCGGCCAGCAGCAGGGCGGTGGCGGCGCGGGCATGGCGTGGGTGGAAAAGTGTCGGTGTCATTCTTGCTCCCTGTTTGGAATTGGTATACATGCATGGTATGCCAGCCGGCCGCGCCTGCGTACCGCGCTGCGACAGACTGCGCCAGCGGTGGCATGGAATGCAGGAGGATGCGACAGGATGGCATGAGGTATCATGCCGGTATTGGACATACGACGACCGGTACGCGCCGGTCACACTACTGGAATTACATGCTGATCATCACCATCAAACAGGGCAAGGAAAAGAGCTTGCTGGGCCAATCGTGGATTTACGCGTCCGCGATTGAAAAAGTCGAAGGCAAGCCGCAGGAAAAAATGAAGCCTGGCTCGACGGCCATCGTGCAAAGCTCGTCCAAGCAATTCATCGCCCGCGCCGCCTACAATTCAAAGTCGCAGATCCGCGCGCGCATCTGGAGCTTCAAGGAAGACGAACCGGTCGACCACGCGCTGATCAAGCGCCGGGTCAAGGCCGCCATCGAGAAAAAACTGCCGGCCATCAAGAAGGCGGGCGAAAACCAGCTGTTGACCCTGATCAAGGGCGAAGACGAAGGCTTGCCGGGCCTGGTGGTGCAGCTGTTCGGCGGCGTGCAAGGCTACCTGATCTGCGAATTCAACGCCGGCGGCGTCGACGCGTGGAAAGTGGCCATCGTGCAATCGCTGATGGCGTCCACGGGTTGCGCCAACGTGTACGAGCGCTGCGACGACCTGATGCGCAAGGGCGAAGGCTTGCCCCTGATCGATGGCGCCCTGGCCGGCGAGGAACCGCCCGATGAAGTCATGCTGACGGACAACGGCGTGCGTTATGCGCTGGATTTGAAGACAGGACACAAGAGCAAGTTCCGCTGAGGACTGCTGTTGAAGATGAAAAAACCGGCGCTGGCCGGTTTTTTCATGCCTGTTACTCCAAGGGCACGCTGCGGTATTTGTTGACTTCCAGGGCCGACACGGCCGGCGCATCATTGCCCCACGACGCGCGCAGATACGTGACCACGGCCGCCACTTCCGCGTCATCCATGACGGGGCCGAACGGCGGCATGCCGTAGGGGCGGGGGTTGCCGCGGGTGCCGGGCGCGAAGCCGCCGTTGAGCACGAGTCGGATGGCGTTCACGGCCGACTCCGTTGTCAGCGCGCGGTTGCCGGCCAGCGGCGGGTAGCCGGGCGGCACTCCCTTGCCATCATCGCGGTGGCAGCTCGCGCATTGCGCCTCATACAGTTTCGCGCCCAGCGCCAGTTGCTGTCTGGCTTGCTCCGACGTGTCGCGCGGCGAGCGTTGTGCGGGCTGCGCGGGACCGGGCAGGCTTTTCAGGTAGACGGCCATCGCCTGCACGTCGGCGTTGCTCATGTGCTGCAAGCTTTGCCGCACGACTTCCGCCATGGGGCCGAAGACGGTGGCGCGCGGCGACACGCCCGTTTGCAGCAATTCCACGATATGCGCCGTGTCCCAGTCGCCCAGGCCCGCTTCCGCATCCGACGTCAGCGAGGGCGCGTACCAGCCCAGCACGGGAATCAGGCCGCCCGACAGGCCGTCGTCGCTGCCGCCCAGGGTGGTGCGGCTGCTATGGCAGGCGCTGCAGTGGCCCAGGCCCTGCACCAGGTAGGCGCCGCGGTTCCATTCCATGCTTTTGCCCGTCAGCGGCTGGTACACGCCCGGCTTGAAGTACAGGGTGCGCCAGGCGGCCAGCGCGACCTGCTGGTTGTAGGGGAAGCGCAGCGCGTGCGGCGCGTTCGCCTGTTTGTGCGGCGGCACGCTCTGGAAATACGCGTACAGGGCGTCGCTGTCTTCGCGCTGCACCTTGGTGTAGCTGGTGTACGGAAAGGCCGGATACAGCAGCCGGCCATCCTTCGACTTGCCGTTGTGGATGGCGCGCCAGAAATCGTCGGCCGTCCAGCTGCCGATGCCCGTTTCCTTGTCGGCCGTGATGTTGGGCGAGAGCACCTTGCCGAACGGCGTCTGCAGGGCGCGGCCACCCGCATACGCCACGCCGCCGCGCGTCGTGTGGCACGCCATGCAGTCGCCCGCCTTGGCCAGGTAGGCGCCGCGCGCGACCAGCTGTTCCTGGCTCAGGGTGCTGGCCACGGCAGGCGGGCCCAGGTCGTCGCTCGGGTACAGCAGGAATTTGGCGCTGCCGCCGGCGATCAGTACCAGGCCGGCCGCGATCATCCACTTTTTCATGGCGCCACCTGCGCACTGGAGCCCGGCACGCCACCGCAATGCAGCGGCAAGGGCAGGGCGATGCTGCTGGCGGGGCGCGCGTCGGCGCTGGCCACCTGCGTGCCCAGCCAGGCCGAGACGGCGCCCACGTCCGCGTCCGACAGGCGCTGCGCCACTTGCGCCATGCAGTCGGGAGCGTGGGCGCGGCGGATGCCGTTTTTCCAGGCGCCCAGCTGGGCGTTGATATAGTCGCGCGGCAAGCCCAGCAAGCCGGGGATGGCGGGCGCCACGCCGGCCAGCTGCTGGCCGTGGCAGCCGATACAGGCGGGGATTTTTTTGCCGGCATCGCCGTGCAGCACCAATTGTTTACCCCGCGTCAGGGCCGTCGTGCCGGCGCTGCTGGGCTGTGCCGGCGGCGGAGCCGGGTGCTGTGCCGCAAAATAGTCTGCAATTTCGCGCAGGTAATCGTCAGGCAAGTGTTCCACCATATAGTTCATCAGCGGATACTGGCGCCGTCCCTCGCGAAAGTTCAGCAGCTGGTTGTACAGGTAGCCTGAAGGTTTGCCGGCGATGCGGGGAAAGAAGGCGTCGTGCTTTTCCTGCTGCGCATGACAGGCCGTGCACGCCTTGATGCGCTGCTCCAGGCTGTCGTGGCTGGCGGAGATGGTGGCGGGCGCGGCCAGCGCCATGCAGGGCAAGGCGGCCAGGGCCAGCAGCAGCACGAGGGGGGAATGCGGTAGCATGGGAAGTCGCATGGGAAAAATCACCTGTCTCGTCGGTGGGAATGGCGTGCCGGTGTTGTTGCCCGGATATTGTTACCCTAGCATATACCGGGTGCTGTCACTGTGACAGGATCAGTTGTGCAATAAAACTACGGATCAGTTTGAGGAGCAGGGTTGAAACGATATGAGGAATTGGCGGAAGAAGTGGCCGCCATGATCAGCACGCAGCTGTTGTTGCCTGGTGATAAGTTGCCCTCCGTGCGCCAGCAGCATGCGCGCAGGGGCGTGAGCCCGTCGACGGTGTTCCAGGCCTACTATTTGCTCGAAGCGCGCGGCATGATCGTCTCGCGGCCCCGCTCCGGCTATTACGTGGCGCCGCAGCGCGCCGCGCTGGCCCCCGAGCCGGACAGTTCGCGCCCGCTCGACGCCAGCACCACGGTCGATGTCAGCGACCTCGTGTTCGAAGTGCTGGGCGCCGTGGGCGCGCGCGATATCGTGCCTTTCGGCTCGGCGTTTCCCAGTCCGCACCTGTTCCCGATGGAAAAGCTGGCGCGGGCCGTGTCGGCCAGCATGCGCCGGCTCGACCCCTGGAGCACCGTCACGGATTTATCGCTGGGCAATGCGGAGCTGCGCCGCCAGATCGCCTTGCGCTACCAGCTCGACGGCGTGCTCGTTTCCAGCGATGACATCGTCATCACGAATGGCGCGCTGGAAGCGCTGAACCTGTGCCTGCAAGCCGTCACGCGGCCCGGCGACACGGTGCTGATCGAGTCGCCCAGCTTCTATGCGTGTCTGCAGGCGCTGGAACGGCTGGAACTCAAGGCAGTCGAGATCGCTACCAGCCCCCGCGATGGCGTCGACCTGGCCGCGCTGGAAGAGCTGTTGCAGCGCCACCAGCCCAAGGCGTGCTGGCTGATGACGAATTTCCAGAATCCCCTGGGCAGCCTGATGTCGCCGGAAAAGAAGCGCGCACTGGTCGAGCTGCTGGCGCGCCATGGCGTGCCGCTGATCGAGGATGACGTGTATGGCGAGTTGTATTTTGGCAAGCAGCGCCCCGGCCTGACGAAAAGCCACGACAGCGCGGGTCTCGTCATGCATTGCAGTTCGTTTTCCAAGACCCTGGCGCCCGGCTTTCGCCTGGGCTGGGCCGTGGCGGGCCGCTACGCGCGCCAGGTCGAGCGCCTGAAGCTGACGACCAGCCTGTCGGCGCCGATACCGCTGCAGATGGCGCTGGCCGATTACCTGGCGCAGGGCGGCTATGACCGCCATTTGCGCCAGCTGCGGTTGACCCTGGCGGCGCAGCAAAATACCATGCTGCAAGCCATTGCCGTACATTTTCCGCCAGGCACGCGGGTCACGCGGCCGCAGGGCGGTTATTTCGTCTGGGTGGAGATGCCTGCCGGTATCGATGCGCTGGCCTTGCACCGCAGCGCGCTGGCGGCCGGCATCAGCATCGCGCCCGGCCCCATCTTTTCCGCCACGCGCGCGTTTCGCCACTGCATCCGTCTCAATTACGGCCACCCGTGGAGTCCGCAGCTGGAAGAGGCCATCGCCACCCTGGGGCGGCTGGCGCTGGCGGCGGTGTAGCGGCGAACAAAAAAAGTCCCTTGCGTCAGCAAGTGTTTCATTCCAAAAGGAAATATTGCTGTTATATTGGTGTATCTATAACTAATGATGGGAATGATAATGGATAACACGCAGCCGGAAGTGGGTCGTACGCAAGATACGACGATCGCCATTCTGTCCCACGTTGGCGGCCTGTTCACCAGCTGGGTGGCGCCGCTGATCATTTATTTGATCAAGAAAGATGACGCGGATAAATTCTCGGCAGAGAACGCTCGCGAAGCGCTGAATTTCCAGATCACCCTGATCATCTGGTATTTCGCCTGCTTCATCCTGTCGTTCGTGCTGATCGGCCTGTTCCTGTTCTGGATCGTGGCATTGGCCAATCTGGTGTGCTCGATCGTCGCGGCGGTCAAGGCCAGCAATGGCGTCACTTACCGCTATCCCCTGACCTTGCGTCTCGTCAAATAAGGCTGGGCCGGCCGCAGGGTGTCAGCCCGGGCGGCCGGGCAGTGTCAGGAACGACGCAAAGTCGGGCGCCACCGTGGCGGTGGCGCCTGTTTCGTGCGACCACAGCACGACCACGGGCTCGCCCGATGGCCCCGTTTGCGCATAGTCAAAACAGTAGTAATCGCCCGTGCCGAACTGGGCGAAGGGCAGCAGGGCACTGGCCGCGTTGCCGCCGTCCACATTCTCCAGCCATTCCTGCCAGCTCGTGCGGTAATGGCGTGCTATCGATTCCCACGTCTTGCGCGCATTGGCCGCGTCGTACACGGGAAACACGCTCAAGGCACCCAGCGCGCGGCCATTGTTCGCCAATAACCATTGCACGTAGGACGCCGGCAACTGGCGTCCCAGCGCCTGTTCGGCGGCGGCGATCGCGTCAGGCGTGGTGCCGATGGACTTGCTCTTGCTCATGTTGCAGGAAGGCGCGCCGGCTCAGGCGGAGACAGGCGGCGGGGCGGTCGGCGTCGCCGGCGGCGTGCTGGCGCGCGGGGCTTTTTGCGGCGCCACCTTACCGCCGTCGGCGATCCAGCGGCGGTACACGCGCAGGGCCACTTGCGCATCGTCGGCTGCGTACAGAATCTGCTTTTCCGTCAGGCGCGAGGTAGCCCAGTTGGTGGTGGAAATCTTTTTCGATTTCTGCAAGTGCAGGCCGAAGAACTTGGCCACGGCCGTCTTTGCGCCCAGGTCATTGCGCTGGCCGCCGCGCAGGGCGACGGACAGGTCGAGCACCTGGGCCGGCGCGATGCCCAGCTTGTTGCGCAGGCGCTTGACGTCGTCGGACAGGCCAAAACCCACTTTCAGGGTGGTGGTCGATTCGAGGATGGCTTTGAGTTCGGCCAGGGCCGGGGCCGGCGTGCTGCCCACCTGGAACAGGTAGGCGATGTCGTCGGTGGCCAGCTGGATCAGATGCGGTCCCGTGGAGGACTCGCCCTTGACGAACGTCGGCTTCGATTCCGTATCGAAGCCGATGGCGTCCGCTGCCAGCAGGGCGGCCATGGCCGCCTGTGCATCATCGCTGGTGCGTACCAGCTTGACGTGGTCGAGTGCAATGCCTTGATACGGGGGCAGTGGCGGTGCGGCAGCTGTGTCCATGAAACCGGATCAGCCTTTGCGCGAGAATTTCGCGGTCAGCTGATTCAGTTTTTCCAGGCGCAAACGGCTCGCTTCTTCGGCGGCAGCAGCGTCGCGTTCGGCTTTCTTGCGCTCGGCTTCTTTCTTGAAGCGCTGTTGCAATACTTGCGTGGCGTGGTCGCGGTGGGTTTGCGTCACTTCCGCGCCGGCGGTGCCGTCGAGGTCGTAGCGTACCTTGGCTTTTTCCATCACGCGCAGGTAGCGCAGCGAACCCGTGTGGATGCCCAGCGCCGTGCGCATCAGCTTGCGGTCCAGGTCCGGCAGGCGCGCCAGGATCTGCTTGTCGATACCGATCGACAAGGGCAGGCAATCGCGGAATGGCGGGAATTGCTCCTGGAACTGCTTCAGCAGGGCGCGCGCGGTCAGGCCGGCAGGCGCCGGCGTGGTCGCTGCGGCCGGTGCCGCCGCTGGGGCTGCATCGACTGGCGTGTCAGGAGTGGTGGCTTGCTGGTCTGGCGTGGAGCTGGTCATCGACATCATTGGTTGGGCTATAAAAGGGGAGCATAGCACGCGCCACAGGCAAGTGCATTGTCTTTTTTGGCAACTTGCGCTGCGATCTGCCTGCGCGTGGCTGGCCGTACCAAGCGCGAAATGCGGGAAATGTGTATAATGTCGGCTTGCGCTGATGACTGGACCCCGTATTTGATGGTCTGGCTCAGGTGTGCAGGGGATAGGAGCAGTGCGGTGCAGGCCCCCAATTATTAGTATTTTTGATATCAGATATTTTGTTTATCAATTATCCAGATAACTGGCCGTCGTGCATAATCTTGCTCTCCGCTGTGTCTTCACTGAACAACAATAGATTCAAGCCCGTTCTGGTACGGGCTTTTTTTCATTCCGCAATGTACATCGCTTATTTATCTGACCCGGCTTCGGCCCCGCCGCTCCCCATGACGGATGCGCGGGCTTTGAACGTCCCGATAGACAGGCGCCGCTGCCGTTAACACGGCAGCCGCAACAATACGCTCCATCGAGTCCGGTTTCGCAGGCTTAGGTGGAATCATTCACTTCGCGCCGACACCATCTGGTCTCGCATTAAGAGATATCTCATGAAGAATACGCCAAAAACTTTAACGTTGTCCGCCAAGGCGCCACGCCCAGCCGCGGCGCCACTTGCCGTACCCAAAACGACTTTATCTTACTTCATCGATAATGCGCAAGCGAATCCGGAAGCCACCGTCACGACGGCGCCGACCGTCGTCACCGTGGTGAAGAAAAGCCGCTCGCGCCTGGCTGCCGTGCCAGCGGCCGAAACGGCTGCGGAAGCGGCCGTCAGCGCCCCGGCCGCCGAGGCTGTTGCCGACGTGGCCGAGGCCGCTGAAGCGGCACCGGCCAAGACGCCGAGCGTGAAGATCGCCCCTGGCGCCAAGGCTCCGGCCGCGCCGCGCAAGGTCAGCGAAAGCGCCGCCACGAACAAAGTGGTGACGGCAGCCCGTTCGAAAGTCGTGCGCGCCAAGCCTGAAGCGGCGCCCGTGACCATCATCACTGGCGCGCAAGTGGTCAGCAAGACCACGGACGCCGATGCTCTGGCCGCCATCGATACCTCGAATTACTTCCTGCCGACCGTCAAGGTACCTGGCCGCCGTGGCCGCAAGCCAAGCGAATTCACGCCGGAAAACGATGAAGTGGCAGCACTCAACGCCGTCGAGCGCGCCGAACTGAAGGCCGTCTCGAAAGCGCGCGACCGCAAGGCCAAGGGCGGCCTGGCGGACGCACTGGGCGATCCGGAAGCATCGGCAGCGGACCTGGAACGCCGCCGCAAGCAGATCACGGGCTTGATCAACATGGGCAAGGAACGCGGTTTCCTCACCTATGCCGAGATCAATGACCAATTGCCAGAAAACATCATCGATCCGGAAGCCATCGAAGGCATCATCGCCACCTTCAATGACATGGGCATCGCCGTCTACGAGCGCGCTCCTGACGCGGAAAGCCTGTTGTTGACTGACAACGTCGCCACCGTCACCAGCGACGATGAAGTGGAAGCGGCTGCCGCGACCGCCTTGTCGACGGTCGATTCCGACTTCGGCCGCACCACCGACCCCGTGCGCATGTACATGCGTGAAATGGGCGCCGTGGCGCTGCTGACGCGCGAAGGCGAGATCGAGATCGCCAAGCGCATCGAAGGCGGCCTGAAGGACATGATCCAGGCGATTTCCGCCTGCCCGACCACCATCGGCGAAATCGTTGCGCTGTCGCAAAAAATCGCGCGCGACGAAATCAAGGTCGATGAAGTGGTCGACGGTTTTGTCGATCTGAACGAAAGCAATGCCCCGGCGCCAGCCGCTGCCGCCGCGCCTGCCGCCGCCAGCGGTGACGACGAGGAAGAGGAAGAAGAAGCCGAGGAAGAAGACGGCGACGCCAATGGCGGCGCGGCCGGTTTCTCCAGCGAGCAATTGGCCCAGCTGAAAAAGAATGCGTTGGAGAAATTCAACGTCATTTCGACGCAGTACGACAAGATGCGCAAGGCGCCCGAGGGTTACAACTCGAAAGCCTACATCAAGGCGCAGGAAGCCATTTCGCAGGAATTGCTGGGCATCCGCTTCACGGCCAAGGTCGTGGAAAAGCTGTGCGACACCTTGCGCGGCCAGATGGAAGAAGTGCGCCACATCGAGCGCGCCGTGCTGGAACTGTGCGTGAACAAATGCGGCATGCCGCGCGCCCACTTCATCAAGGTGTTCCCGGGCAATGAGTGCGACCTGGAATGGGTCGACCGCGAAGTCGATTGCAAGTATCCGTACAGCGCCATCCTCAGCCGCAACGTGCCTGCCGTCAAGGAACTGCAAAAGAAGATGATCGACTTGCAAGCCCGCGTGGCCTTGCCGCTGGCGGACTTGCGCAAGATCAACAAGCAGATGGCTGCCGGCGAAAAGCGTGCCCGTCACGCGAAACGCGAAATGACGGTCGCCAACTTGCGCCTGGTCATTTCGATCGCCAAGAAATACATCAACCGCGGCTTGCAATTCCTCGACCTGATCCAGGAAGGCAACATCGGCTTGCTGAAGGCTGTCGACAAGTTCGAATACCGCCGCGGCTACAAGTTCTCGACCTACGCCACCTGGTGGATCCGCCAGGCGATCACGCGTTCGATCGCCGACATGGCCCGCACCATCCGCGTGCCGGTGCACATGATCGAAACGATCAACAAGATGAACCGCATCTCGCGCCAGATCATGCAGGAAACGGGCAGCGAGCCGGACCTGGCGACCCTGGCCGTCAAGATGGAAATGCCGGAAAACAAGGTGCGCGAGATCATGAAGATCGCGAAAGAGCCGATTTCCATGGAAACGCCGATGGGTGAAGATGGCGATTCGCAACTGGGCGACTTCATCGAAGACAACACGACCCTGGCGCCGCTGGACGCCGCGCTGCACGCATCGATGCGCAACGTGATCAAGGAAGTGCTCGATTCCCTGACGCCGCGCGAAGCGAAAGTGCTGCGCATGCGTTACGGCGTGGAAATGTCGAACGACCACACCCTGGAAGAAGTGGGCAAGCAGTTCGACGTGACGCGCGAGCGTATCCGTCAGATCGAAGCGAAAGCCATGAGCAAGCTGCGCCAGCCTTCGCGCTCGGACAAACTCAAAACCTTCCTCACTCAAAACTAGAGACACCTGTCAGAACCTGCTGCGCGTCGTGACTTGCGGCCTGCGATGCTCACCGTACTCAAGTACGGTTCCGCGTCTCGGCCACAATTCACTTCCGCTCGCGACGGTTCTGTCAGGCGTCGTGATTGCAGTTGTAATTAGATTCAATAAGAAGAGGCGCAAGCCTCTTTTTTTTTCGCCTTGGAATTGTCCTAGGCTTCGATGGGCTGGCTTTTGGCGATCGGCAAGCGGATGGCCAGCGCCGTGCCCTGGCCCTGCTGGCTGTCGATGCGCAGTTCGCCACCCAGGGCGTGGACGCGTTCGCGTATGCTTTTCAGGCCGAAGGCGGCCTTTTTGCCGTGGGCGTCCGGCTGCATGCCGATGCCGTTGTCGCTGATGCGCAGCATGATGGCGTCCGTATCTTGCGCCAGCGCCACTTCCACTTCGCTGGCCTGGGCGTGGCGCACGATGTTCGACAGCGATTCCTGCAGCACGCGGAAGATGGCCGACGTCTGGCGCTGGTCCAGGCCCAGGTCGGGCGCCTCGCTGTCGAGCGAGAGCTGGTAGCGGATGGCGCCACGGCTTTCCATCTGGCGTATCAGCCATTCGGCTGCCGGGCCAAGGCCCAGCTCCAGGGTGCTGGGATGCAAGTCATTGATGATGGTGCGCACGGAGCGGATGGTGGCGTCGATGGTGTCGAGCACGCGCTGGGCATGGCGGTGCAGGCGCGGATGGGTCCTGGCCGTGCGCGCATGCAGCAGCGACACGTCGATGCGCAGCACCATCAGGTTCTGGCCCAGGTCGTCATGGATGTCGAGCGCGATGCGGCGCCTTTCTTCTTCCTTGATGGTCTGCTGGTGGTCGGTCAGTTCGCGCAACTGGGCCAGCGTGCGCTGCAGATTCTCCTCGTTGCGCTTGCTTTCCGTGATGTCGATGCCCATGGCGATGATCATCTGCGGCCGGCCCTGGGCATCGAAGATGGGTTTTTTATGCGTCTGCAGCAGGCGGTTTTCCTGCAGCCGCGCGTTCCACACCAGTTCTTCGCGGATCACCACCTGGCGGCTGGCAAACGCTTCCTGGTCCGCCGCGTGGAACCCCTGGGTCTGGTCCGAGGGAAAGTGCTGCACGTCGCGTCCTTCGGCGATATCCTGGAATCGCACGCCCCATTGCTGCTCGCAAGCCTGGTTCATCAGCAGCATGCGCGAATCGGCATCCTTCAGGAACAGTGACAGGGGCATCATGGAAATGATGTCTTGCAGCCGCTCTTCGCTGCGCGCCAGGGCCGCTTCCGTTTGCGCGCGCATGGCGATTTCCGCGGAGAGCTGCAGATTGACATCGAGCAGCTGGGCCGTGCGCAGGGCCACGCGGCTTTCCAGCTCCGCATGGGCGACGGTCAAGGCGTGTTCGGCCCGCTTGTGTTCCGTGATGTCGCTGGCCAGCACGAGGGCGCCCGTCAGGCTGCCTTGCGGGTCGTACAGGCAGCGGCCGCTGATCATGGCCCAGCGTTCCGAGCCGTCGCTGTGACGGTACTGCAATTCTCCCATGCAGCTATCCGTGGCTGTCTGGCGCAGCGGACACAGGCGCAACAAGGTCGCCTCGTCGTGGAATTCGCTCATCTTGTGGCCCAGCAGCTTTTCCGCCGGGATGCCCAGCATGTCGCACAGGCGCTGGTTGAGATGCAAGATCGTGCCCTGCGCATCCGTTTGCCACATGCCGTCCTGTGCCGCCTCGCTCAGGTCGCGGTAGCGCATGGCGCTGGCGTCGAGCTGCTGGCGCGTGCTGGCGAGGCGGGCGCGCAGCCTGCGCATCAGCCACATGGCTGTGCCGGCGGCGCCCGTCAGCAGCAGCGACAGCCAGATGTGTTCCCAGAAGTCGAGCTGCTGCCAGGCGGCGCCCGCCAGCCAGCCCAGCATGATCAGGATGAGGGCGGCGCATGCCGAACTCAGCGTTTCAATCGACCATTTGCTCATCCGCGTTCCTGGCGTCATGGTTGGCCGCTGCGGTGCGCCTGGCGCCGAAGAGGGAAAAGTATCCGACGCTAGTGTAATACCAATTGTTGTTTTCTTGAGAATATTTTTCCATTGGGCAAGCAAAAGGGCCGGCCCTTGCGGTGCCGGCCCTGTTTGCCGATGGCAAGGTGACGCGATCAGCCCGTGTTGCGCAAGCCCGCCGCCACGCCATTGATCGACAGCTGGATGCCGCGATGCACCCGTTCGTCGACTTTGCTGGCGCTGGACAGGGCGCGGTTGCGCTTGATCAATTCCACCTGCAAGTGATTCAGCGGGTCGAGGTAGGCGAAGCGGTTCTGGATCGAACGGGCCAGCAATGGATTGCCCGCCAGGCGTTCGGTATTGCCGGTGATCAGCTCCAGGCAGCGCAAGGTGTTGCCATGCTCGTCCGTGATGCGCTTGTAGATGCGTTCGCGCAAGCCCTGGTCCGCCACCAGTTCGGCATAGCGCGAGGCAATCGCCAGGTCCGTCTTGGCCAGCACCATGTCCATGTTCGACAGCAGGGTGGCAAAGAATGGCCATTCTGCATACATGGCGCGCAGGGTAGCGATCCTGTCATCCTGCGCGGCGCCGTCGGCCTGCTTGATCCACGCTTCGATGGCGCTGCCGAAGCCGAACCAGCCCGGCAGCAGCAAGCGGCACTGGCCCCAGGAAAAGCCCCAGGGAATGGCGCGCAAGTCTTCGATGCGCTGGTTGGCCTTGCGCGAGGCGGGGCGCGAACCGAGGTTCAGTTCGGCGATTTCCGCAATCGGCGTAGCCGAGAAGAAATACTCCGTAAAACCCGGCGTTTCATACACGAGGTGGCGGTAGGCGTGATAGGCGAGGTCCGACAGTTGCGCCATCACGGCTTCGAACTGCGCCAGCTGGCCGTTGCGGGCCGGATTGGCTTCCTGCGGCGCCAGGCTCGCTTCCAGGGTGGCGGCCACCAGCAATTCCAGGTTGCGCCGGCCGATTTCCGCGTTGGAGAATTTCGAGGCGATGATCTCGCCTTGCTCCGTCAGGCGGATCTGGCCATTGACGGTGCCCGGCGGCTGGGCCAGGATGGCTTCGTAGCTGGGTCCGCCGCCACGGCCCACCGTGCCGCCGCGGCCATGGAACAGGCGCAGCTTGACGCCGGCCTTCTGGAAGTCGGAGACGAGCGCCAGTTCCGCCTTGTACAGTTCCCAGTTGGACGTGAGGAAACCGCCGTCCTTGTTCGAATCGGAATAGCCGAGCATGACTTCCTGCAACTGGCCCTGCTTGGCGATCAATTGCTTGACCAAAGGCAAGGCCATGACCTGGCTCATGATGCCGGCCGCGCGCTGCAGGTCGGGGATCGTTTCGAACAGGGGGATGACCATCAGCTCGCAGCTGCTGTCGCCAGTTTGCCAGTCGGTGCGCAGCAAGCCCGTTTCCTTTTGCAGCAGCAACACTTCCAGCAAGTCGGACACGGTTTCCGTGTGCGAAATGATGTAGTTGCGAATCGCCCGCGCGCCGTAGCGCTGGCGGATGTCGCGCGCCGCGCGCAAAATCGCCAGCTCGGAATCCGTTTCCGTGGCATAGCTGATGTAGGGCGAGTACAGCAGGCGCGGTTGGGCCAGTTCATTCAGCAGCAGCGCTTGCTTGTCTTCCTCGGACAGGGCCGAGTAGTCGTCGGCCACGCCGCTTTGCGCGAACAGGTCGGCCAGCACGCGCTCGTGCACGTCCGAGGTCTGGCGCATGTCGAGCGAGGCCAGGTGGAAGCCGAAGATGTCGGCCGCGCGCGCCAGGGTGGCCAGGCGCGGGCGCACGAGGGCCGCGCCGTGGTGCGATTCGAGCGAGGCGACGATGGTGCGCAGGTCGGCGACAAAGGCGGCCGCGTCCGGATAGGCGGCGGCCGCGCCCACTTCCTTGCGCAGGATGTTGGTGGCGCCCAGCGCGCGGGCCGTGGCGGCCAGGCGCGCGTAGATGCCGATCAGGGCGCGGCGGTACGGCTCGTCGCTGCGGTGCGGCGAAGCGTCCGGCGACTGGTCGGCCAGCGCCTGCAGTTCGGCGCTCACGCCCACCATCAGGGTCGAGACGGACAATTCCGCGCCCAGCGCATGCGCTTCGTCGAGGTAAAAGTCGAGGATGGTGGTGGCGTGGCGCGCCAGCGCGTGCTGCATGGTGCCCGCGTTGACGTTCGGGTTGCCGTCGCGGTCGCCGCCGATCCAGCTGCCCATCTGCACGTAAGCGGCGTTGATCGGTTCGATCGTGCCATCGCCGTTCGGGTACTCGGCGGCGATATCGTCCTCGATGTCGTCATACAGGCCCGGCAGTTCGCGCAGGAAGGTGATACGGTAGTAGGACAGGGCGTTTTCGATCTCGTCGGCCACCGTCAGCTTCGAGTAGCGCAGCATGCGCGTCTGCCACAGGGTGGCGACGCGCGAGCGCAGCAGCTGCATGTTGGCGTGTCGCTCTTTTGGTGTCTGCGGCAGGTCGCGCTCGGCCAGCAGGCGGGCGATGTCGTGCTCGGCGTCGAGGATGCTCTTGCGCTGCACTTCCGTCGGGTGGGCCGTCAGCACGGGGGCGATCAGGGCGTCCTGGAAGAAAGTGTCGACCGTCTTGCGCGGCACGCCGGCGGCGCGCAGTTTTTTCAGCGCGAAGCTGACGCTGCCCTTTTGCGCTGGCGAGCCGGCCAGCAGGTGGGCGCGGCGGCGGCGGATGTGGTGCTGATCTTCCGCAATGTTGGCCAGGTGCGAAAAATAGGAAAAGGCGCGCACGACGGAAATCGTCTGTTCGCGGCTCAGTTCCTTCAGCATGGCGTCGAGCTCCAGCGCGGCGCCCGCGTCCGCTTCGCGGCGGAAGCGCACGGAGGTCTGGCGTATGGTTTCCACCACATTGAAGACGGCGTCGCCTTCCTGTTCCCGCAGCACGTCGCCCAACAGGCGGCCCAGCAGGCGGATGTCTTCTTTCAGCGGCGCGTCCTTGTCGGAGCCGGCCGCTGGAACTATTTCTGGTGCTACTGCGTCATTGAGCATAATAAAGAACCAAAGTAAGTGTAAAAGCAAGGGAATGTGGATCGCACCGGGCGTTTGGCCGCAGAGGGGAGGGGGCGCATGATAAAATTTGTGGTCTTCAACATGGACGCTAGCCTGACTTGGCCTTCTAGGCCAAGGGATAACGATTATAGCGACGCCGGGCGCCATTCCGATACAAATTGATATCGGACGGGCGAATTGGCAACGATAATGACAACGACAGCCACAGCGAAAGAACTTGTTTTGAAAGCATCCGAATTGACCCCGAACGAATTGAATATTCCTGCCCGCCTGGTGATCGCCACGCGCGAGAGTCGTCTTGCCATGTGGCAAGCTGAACACGTGCGCGCACGCCTGGCCGCCCTGTATCCGCAGTGTAGCGTTGAAATTCTCGGCATGACCACACGCGGCGACCAGATTCTGGACCGCGCCTTGTCCAAGGTAGGCGGCAAGGGCCTGTTCGTCAAGGAGCTGGAAGTGGCGATGGAAGAAGGCCGCGCCGACCTGGCCGTGCATTCGCTGAAAGACGTGCCGATGGAGTTGCCGGAGGGCTACAGCCTGGCCGCCATCCTCGAGCGCGAAGACCCGCGCGACGCGTTCGTGTCGAACGACTACGCCAGCCTGGCCGAGCTGCCGCACGGCGCCGTCGTCGGCACCAGCAGCCTGCGCCGCCAGTCGCTGATCGCTGCGCGCTATCCTCATCTGACGATTCTGCCTCTGCGCGGCAACCTCGATACGCGTTTGGGCAAGCTGGACCGTGGCGATTACGCCGCAATCATCCTGGCCGCCGCCGGCCTGAAACGCCTGGGACTCGAATCGCGCATCCGCGCCGTGCTGGCGCCGGAAGACAGCCTGCCAGCGGCAGGTCAGGGCGCCATGGCGATCGAAATCCGCAGCGGCCGTGCTGACGGCGCCGACCTGGTGCGCTTGCTGGCGCCGCTGAACCATATTGATACGGCGCAAGCAGTCACGGCCGAGCGCAAGGTATCGAAGATTTTCGGCGGCAGCTGTCAGATTCCGCTGGCCGCGTTCGCCACCGTCGAGGGCGAACAGATGCGTTTGCGCGCCATGGTCGCCACGCCGGACGGCGCGCGCATGGCCAGCGCCGAGCTTGAAGGCCCGGCCAGCGCGCCGGAACTGCTGGGCGAACAGGTGGCCGAACTGCTGCGCGGGCAAGATGCCGCCGGCATCCTCGCCTCGTGCGCCGTTACCCCCGACAACCATGAAGGCCTGGCGCCGCATGCCTGACACCGTGGTGATCACGCGGCCCGCGCAACAAGCGGGGCCGCTGGCCGCCCGCATCGCGGCGCTGGGGCTGCCCGTGCAACTGCTGCCGCTGCTGGAAATCCACGCGCTTGACGGCGAGCAGGAATGCGCGCAGCTGCAAGCCGTGCTGGCGCGCCTGATGGAATACGACCTGGTGGCGTTCGTCTCGCCCAACGCCATCGATTGCGTCTTTGCGCACTTGCCCGCCTGGCCATCCGGCCTGCCGCTGGCCGTGGTGGGCGAGGGCAGCAAGACGGCCTTGGCCGCGCATGGCGTCACGGATGCCAACGCCAGCATTACCAGTCCGCTCGATACGGCGCGCAGCGATTCCGAACATTTATTGCTGGCGCTGGACTTGCCGGCCCTGCACGGCAAGCGCGTGCTGATCGTGCGCGGCGATGGCGGACGCGATTACCTGGCCGACGGCTTGCGCGCGGCCGGCGCCGAAGTCGAGTTCGTCACGGCTTACCGCCGCAAGGTGCCGACGCTGACGCCGGCCTTGCGGGCGACCCTGGAAAACCTGTTGCAGCATAATAATGACTGGATCATCACCAGCTCGGAAGCGCTGCGCGGCTTGCTGGCGCTGCTGGACGAAATGGATGGTAAAAAGGCGGCTGTTGTGAAAATGCAACAGCAGCATCTGATCGTGCCGCACGCCCGCATTGCACAAACGGCGGCGGCCCTGGGTTTTGCCCGTGTCACCCTGACAGGATCAGGCGACGCAGGAGTGCTCGCCGCGTTACAATCACGACCATGAACGAAATGCCTACACTCTCCGAACCGAATGCAACGCCTGGCAGCGCCGTGAAGACGGCGCCGCAGGCGGCCGACCAACCCGCTGGCCGCGCGCCGAGCCTGCTCGAACAGCTGCAAAAGCCCATGAGCGTCGCCGTCATCGTGCTGGCCGTGCTGCTGGCTGCGCAAAGCTGGTCGACCAGCAAGCAGATCCGCAACCTGCGCGAAGAAGTGGCCAAGCGCCTGCAAAAAGGCGATGTCAGCAATGCCGAAACGGGCGTGCTGGCGCGCAACGTGCAAGAAGGCACGAAAGAGCTGCAAATCAAGGTGGGCGCGCTGGAAAACCGCCAGAGCGAAACGCAAAGCCAGCAGCTTGCGCTGGAACAACTGTATAACGACTTGTCGAAGAACCGCGACGAGTGGGCGCTGACGGAAATCGAGCAAGTGCTGTCGACGGCCAGCCAGCAGCTGCAACTGGCCGGCAACGTGCCAGGCGCGCTGATCGCCCTGCAAAACGCGGACCGCAGCCTGTCGCGCTCCGACAAGCCGCAATTCATCACCATCCGCCGCGCCATCGGCCGCGACATGGAAAAACTCAAGGCCCTGCCCAGCGTCGATTCGACGGGCGTGGCCCTGCGCCTCGATGCCGTGATCGCCCAGATCGACTCGCTGCCGATGCTGTCCGATGAAACGCCTGCCTTGCCGGCCGCGCCGGAAAAGCCGGGCAAGGCCAAGGCCGGGGCCAAGCCCGTGCGCGATGCCAGCGGCAAGCTGGTGGGACCGCCCGCGCCGGAACCGCTGCTGCAAAAAGTGCGCGACGGCTTCAATACCTGGAGCGGCGACATGTGGGCCGACGTGCGCCAATTGATCCGCATCCGCCGCGTCGATACGCCGGAAGCGCTGATGCTGTCGCCGACGCAAGCGTATTTCTTGCGTGAAAACGTCAAGTTGCGCCTGCTCAATGCCCGCATGGCCTTGTTGTCGCGCAATGAAACGGCATTCCGCAACGACTTGATCGCCGCCCAGGATGCGCTGGCCAAGTATTTCGACACCCGCGCCAAGAGCACGCAGACGGCGCAAGCCCTGCTGCGTCAGGTGCAGGGCAGCAACCTGGCCATCGAAATGCCAACCTTGTCCGACAGCCTGACGGCTGTGCGCAACTACAAAGCGAAGTCCTGAGCCCATGCGTCTATTTCTCTGGTTACTCGCCCTGATGGCCGCGGCGATCGGTATCGCCGTGACGGCCCGTTTCAACCCCGGCAATGTGGTGCTGTTCTACCCGCCGTACCGCATCGATTTGTCGCTGAACTTCTTCCTGCTGCTGCAGGTCGTGCTGTTCGTGCTGCTGTATCTGCTGGTGCGCGCCGTGCGCGCCACCGTACGCATGCCGGCGCAAGTGGCGGCCTACCGCCAGCGCAAGCGTGAGCGCGACGGCAACAAGGGCTTGCGTGAAGCCTTGAAAGCCCTGTTCGAAGGCCGTTTCGGCCATGCCGAGAAGGCTGCCTTGCGCGCCGCCGAGCTGGAAGAAAACGCCGGCCTGGCAGCGCTGATCGGCGCGCGCGCCGCGCACCGCATGCGCCAGTCCGAACGCCGCGACAGCTGGCTGTCCCGCGTCGAAGGCGATGCCAGCCTGAAGACGGCCCGTTTGATGACGGTGACGGAATTGCTGGTCGACGACCACCAGCCGGAAGCTGCCTTGGCCGCCGTGCGCGAACTCAATGCCAGCGGCACGCGCCACATCCACGCGCTGCAATGGTCGCTGAAAGCCGAGCAGCAGGCGAAGAACTGGCCGGAAGTGCTGCGCCTCGTGCGTTCGCTCGACAAGCACCGCGCCCTGCATCCGGCCCTGTCGTCGCGCCTGCGCGAACTGGCGTACGACCATTTGCTGTCCGACCCATCGCATGACGCGGAATCCCTGATGCGCGTGTGGTCGACCGTGCCAAGCGCGGACCGGGTCAAGCCGTACATCGCCTGCCGCGCCGCCACGGCCCTGAATGCGCGCGGCCTGCATGACGAAGCGCGCCTCGTGTGCGAAGAGTCGCTGGCCGCCGACTGGGACGAGCGCGTCGTGCGCGCCTACCGCGAAGCGGCGGCCCCGAGCGGCACGCCGGCCCTGCTGCTGCAGATCGAGCATTGCGAGCAATGGATGAAGCAGCGTCCGCTGGACGCGGAACTGGCGCTGACCCTGGGTACCCTGTGCCTCAAGCAAAAACTGTGGGGCAAGGCCCAGCGCCACCTGGAGCAGGCTTTGTCGGACGCGAACGAGCCGCAGATGGTGCGCGACGCCCACCTGAAGCTGGCGCAGATGCACGACGCCTTGCAGCAGACGGAACAGGCTGCCGCGCATTACCGGCAGTGCGCACTGGCTACCATCCTGTAAGCCACTTGTTTCTTCAGACGTAAAAAAGCCGTTCAGTGCAGACTGAACGGCTTTTTTTTGCGCTGCTACTTTGCTACTTTACTTCTTCGCGCTTTACTTCTTCGGTACTGCTGCAGTGCCTTCCGGCAAGGCATATGCGACCAGGGTGTCGCTCATCTTCGTGCCCAGCGAACCGTGGCCGCCGGCCATGACGACGACGAACTGGCGTCCCGACTTGTTCGACACATAGCTCATCGGCGTAGCCTGGCCGCCGGCTGGCAGGCGGGCTTTCCAGATGACTTTACCATTGCTGACGTCGTAGCCGCGGATGTAGTAGTCGAGCGTGCTGCTGAGGAAGGTCACGCCACCGCCGGTGGTCACCATGCCGCCCAGGCTGGGCACGCCCAGTGGCAATGGAATCGGCACGGGACCGCTGTCGCGCGTGGTGCCGTTCTTGTGCATCCACACTTTTTTCATGGTGCGCAGGTCGACGGCGGCCACATAGCCCCACGGCGGTGCCTGGCATGGGAAGCCCAGCGGCGAGAGGAAGGCCTTGATTTCCACGGCGAACGGGACGCCCGTCTGCGGCTGCAAGCCCATTTCGCCGCCCGTGCCGCCCTTGGCCGTCGTTTCCGCGCGCGGCACGAGTTTTTCCAGGAAGCCCATGTAGTCAGGGTTGACGATCAACAACTGGCGCACGGGATCGATGGCCGCGCCACCCCATTCGAAGATGCCCAGCGGGCCAGGGGAGATGACGGCGCCCTTGCCGGCCGTTTGCGGCGTGAACGGGCCTTCATAGCGGCGCTCCTTGAAGATGATGCGGCAAGCGAGCTGGTCGAACGGCGTCGTGCCCCACATGTCCGCTTCGCTGATATTGCGCTCAGGCAAGAAGGTCAGGGCCGAGAACGGCTGCGTGGGCGACAGGGTGTCGCCAGCGGCAGGATTGCTCGTTGGTACGGGTTTTTCCGGCGCCGGCACGACCAGGCTGCCGTCGCGGCGGTCGATCACATAGATGTCACCGCGTTTCGTCGTGGCCACCACGGATGGCACTTTGCCTTTCGGCGTGTCGATGTCGACCAGCGATGGCTGGCCGCCGATATCCATGTCCCAGATGTCGTGGTGCACGGTCTGGTAGACCCAGCGCACTTTACCCGTCGCCAGGTCCAGCGCGACGATGGCGCTGTTGAATTTCTCGCCGTTCTTGTTGCGGTTGCCGCCCCAGGTATCGGGGGTTTCATTACCCATCGGAATGTAGACCATGCCCAGCTTTTCATCGATGCTGGCCACGCCCCAGGAATTGGGCGAGTTGTTGGTGTAGTTCTTGCCTTCAGGGAAAGGCTGCGTATCTTCCGGCGTGGCCGGGTCCCAGTTCCACATCAGCTTGCCGGTGACGGGGTCGTAGCCGCGGATCACGCCCGACGGCTCTTCCGTCGAATGGTTGTCCGTCACGCTGGCGGCGATCACGGCCATTTTCTGCGACACGGCTGGCGGCGAGGTCGGCATCAGGAAACCGCGCTTGATCATGGCCATGTTCTTGTACAGGTTGACGACGCCATTGTTGCCAAAACTCTTGCACGACTCGCCTGTATCGGCATTGACGGCGATCATGGTGCCGTCCATGGTTGGCGCCAGGATGCGGCGCGGGCATTCCATGCTGGCAGCTTCAGGGGCAGGATTATTTTTGGCGCGGCCCGCGTTCACGTCCCAGTACGCCACGCCACGGCAGATCATGTGCTGGTAGCTGGCCGCATCGCGGTTGATCTTCGGATCGTGGCGCCAGATTTCCTTGCCCGTGTCCGGGTTCAGGGCGATGACGATATTGTGTGGCGTGCACAAATACAGCATGTCATTGACCTTCAGCGGCGTGACTTCGTTGGCGATCTCGCCCGGGTCGTTCGGACCCTTGAAGTCACCCGTGTGGTAGGTCCAGGCTTCTTTCAGACCGGAAATATTGGCCGGCGTGATCTGCGCGGCCGGCGCATAGCGGTCGCCATAGCCGGAGCGGCCATACGCGGACCAGTCGTTGTGTTCGACGCCAGGCGCGAAATCGCCGGTGGCGGTGGCGGCCATGTTTTCGGCCGGCACGTCGCCATGCAAGTCATGGTAGTCCTGGAACAGGGCGATGACGCCGGCAATGACGGTCAGCGCGACGGCGGCAGAGAGGGCCCTCTTGCCCGCTTGCGGCTGTTTCGCTGCGCCAGCGGCGGGCGGGGCCAGGCGGCGGCTGACGAAGGGCAGCAGCAGCCAGACGGCGGCGGCAAACCAGATGTCGAGGCGCGGCAGCAATTGCCACCAGTCAAATTTCACTTCAATGACGGACCAGATGAGGGTGGCGAGCAGCAGGAAGGCCATGAACGGTTGCGCGCTGCGCTTGCCTTTGAAGACGAGCACGCCTGCGACCAGCATGCCGATGCCGGCCAGCAGGTAGTACCAGGAGCCGCCGAGACTGGCCAGCCAGATGCCGCCGCCCAGCAGGGCGAGGCCAAACAGAATGAAAATAACGCCGGTGACCTTTAATAAAGGACCGGGCCGGAAAGAGGGAATCATCATATTCCTTTTTGCAAGGATTTATCGGTGGCGCGTGGATGCGCCATATTGAATTCAGGGAAGGCGTCGATTGCAGAATATACAAAGTTTGGAATCACCAGAATGTTATAGTTTATCAGAATTGATGATTGTCTTCTGGTCGTGCCATTTTTTGGCGAGGTCGCCATTTGAATCAAATAAACTCTTCAGATAAGAGCAAATATTATGCTGGAAGCGGAGATTGCCGGGCTGGCAGGCGTTCGGCGCAGCATGTTGAAACGCCAGCGTCATTATGTGCAGGTATCACCGGATGAATGATGGTCGAATTGTTGTTATAAGTGGCTGCAATAAATGCAATGCCGCTTATAATAACCATGCCTGCCGCATGGTGATATTGAAATGAAAATACGAAGATATTCCAGGTATTAATTCAGGCGTAAGCGTAGTATTACTTAAGTGTTTTTACTTATTATTTTGAGTGGTCTGTTTATTCTTTCGCGGGCAGGCTGCGCGTGCCCGCGGGCCGTGCATGGCACTGTTGCTGGCAGGACGCGCAAAACACCGGCGGGCCGCTGCTGCATCGCACAAGCTGCCTGTACTTCGCTATAATTGCGCGGTTAAAACACCATCCGCTAATGAGGAACCCCATGAGTTTGAATAACGTCTCTTCCGGCCGCGACCTGCCGAACGATTTCAACGTCGTCATCGAAATCCCGATGAATGCCGATCCGATCAAGTACGAAGTCGACAAGGAAAGCGGCGCGATCTTCGTTGATCGCTTCATGGGTACCGCCATGCATTACCCGTGCAACTACGGCTACGTGCCGAACACCCTATCGCCGGACGGCGACCCGGTTGACGTGCTGGTCATCACCCCGTTCCCGCTGATCCCTGGCGTGGTCGTGCGCTGCCGTCCTATCGGCGTGCTGAAAATGACCGACGAGTCGGGCGAAGACGCGAAAGTGCTGGCCGTGCCAGTCGACAAGGTCCTGTCGATCTACAGCCACTGGCAAAAGCCGGAAGATCTGAACGAACTGCGTTTGCGCCAAATCCAGCATTTCTTTGAGCACTACAAGGATCTGGAAAAAGGCAAATGGGTCAAGATCGACGGCTGGTATGGTCCGGAAATCGCCAAGGAAGAAATCCTGAGCGGCGTCGCCGCGTTCAAGGCCGATGCCGCCAAAGCCTAAGTACACGCAGTAAAATAGAAAACGCTCCCCTGCCAGTCATGGTCGGGAGCGTTTTTTTATGCGCGAAACGGGCTGTGCTCGTTCAATTCATCGAGGTAGGCATCGATGCCGCCCCGTTCGCGCTCGAGGAAGCGCTGCACGGCGTCGGCAAAGGCCGGGTGCGCCAGCCAGTGGGCCGACCACGTCTTTTGCGGCAGGAAGCCGCGCGCCATCTTGTGTTCGCCTTGGGCGCCGCCCTCGAAGGTGGCGATGCCGTTGGCGATGCAGAATTCCAGCGGCTGGTAGTAGGCCGTCTCGAAATGCAGGCAGGGCACGTGCTCGAGCGCGCCCCAGTAGCGGCCATATAAAGTGTCTGCCGTGTGGATCACCAGCGAGGCGGCAATGGCCCGGCCTTCGCGCTCGGCGATCACCAGGAGAATGTTTTCAGGCATGCTGGCGCCGATGCGCCGGAAGAAGTCCAGCGACAGATAGGGCGAGGAGCGGTGTTCCGCATAGGTATTGCTGTAGCAGCGGTGGAACAGCTGCCAGTCGGCGTCCAGGGCGTCGATGCCGCGTACCTGGCGCAGGGTTATGCCTGCTTCCCGCACTTTGCGCCGCTCGGCGCGGATATTCTTGCGCTTCTTGTGTTCCAGGGTGGCGAGGAATTGCTCGAAATCCGTGTAGCCGGGATTGAGCCAGTGAAACTGCACGCCACTACGCATCAGGTAGCCGGCTTGCGCCAGCTGGTGCGCTTCGCTTTCCGGTGGGAACAGGATGTGGCAGGAGGATACGTCGCTGGCTTGTTGCTGGGCCTGCAGGAAGGCCAGCAGGGCGGCGCGCGCCTCGCCATCGCGGGCCAGCAAGCGCGTGCCGCTCACAGGCGTAAACGGTATCGCGGACAGCAGTTTCGGGTAATATTCGAGACCATGTTGCTGATATGCATCGGCCCAGGCCCAGTCGAACACGTACTCGCCATACGAGTGCATTTTCAGGTACAGGGGCAGGGCGGCGGCCAGCACCTCGCCTTGCCACAGCACCAGGTAATTCGGCTGCCAGCCCGTGTCCGCGCTGGCGCAGCCGGACTCGTGCAGCGCGTGCAAAAAGGCGTAGGAAAGGAAGGGAGTGGCGTCCGCCTGGCTTGCCAGCAGTTCAGACCAGGCCGCTTCGCCAATTTCAGCCAGGGTAGTGACGATAGCCGTGCGATAATTCATTGTTGTAGTGTGCATTCATCACTCTCGGGGCGCCACCATCGGCCTGTGCGCCCCTGTCTTGTTTAATAGAACGAAAATATCCATCATCATCATGACAGTCAAAGTCGCAATTGCTCAAATGAATAGTACGGTCGGCGATCTGGCCGGCAACCGTGCCAAGATCTTCGACCTTTCCCGCCGCGCGTTCGAGGCGGGCGCCGATATCGTGCTTACGCCGGAACTGTCGCTGGTCGGCTATCCACCCGAGGACTTATTGCTGCGCAATGCATTCTACGCAAAAACGCAGGAAGCGTTTGCGGGACTGGCTGCCGACCTGGCCCAGTTCAAGGATTTGCACGTGGTGGTGGGCTTGCCCCTGCAAGACGAGAAGGGCGTGCGCCACAACGCCGCCTCCGTGCTGCTCAACGGTGAAGTGCTGGGCACCTACCGCAAGCACGACTTGCCGAACACGACCGTGTTCGATGAAAAGCGTTATTTCACGTCGTCGGACCAGGCTTTCGTCTTCGGCGTAAAAGGCGTGCGCTTCGGCATCAATATCTGCGAAGACACGTGGTTCGAGCACGCACCGATGCGCGCCCGCGCGGCCGGCGCGCAAGTGCTGCTGGTGCCGAACGGCTCGCCGTACCACATGAACAAGCAGCATCTGCGCTATGAAACCATGCGCAAGAATGTCAGCGCGCAAGGCATGGCCCTGGTCTACGCCAACTTGGTCGGCGGCCAGGATGAACTGATTTTCGATGGCGACTCCTTCGTCATGGATGCGGCCGGCACCATCTGCGCCCAGCTGCGCCATTTCGAGGAAGACTTGCAACTGGTCGACTTCGACGGCGCCTCGCCCGTGCCGCAGCCGCTGGCTACGCCATTGACCACCGAAGCGCAGGTGTATCAGGCGCTGGTGCTGGGCGTGCGCGACTATATCGGCAAGAATGGCTTTCCTGGCGTGCTGATCGGCATGTCCGGCGGCGTCGATTCCGCCCTGACCCTGGCCATCGCCGTCGATGCGCTGGGCGCCGACAAAGTGCGCGCCGTGATGATGCCATCGCAATTTACGGCAGATATCTCATGGATCGATTCACGCGACATGGTAAAACGCCTCAATGTGCGCTACGATGAAATTCCGATCAAGCAAACCTTTGACGCTTTCCGTGCCACCTTGGCTGACGAGTTCGCCGGACTGGCGGAAGACGCGACGGAAGAGAATATCCAGGCGCGCATCCGCGGCACTCTGCTGATGGCCCTGTCGAACAAGCATGGCAGTATCGTCTTGACGACGGGCAACAAGAGCGAGATGGCGGTCGGCTATTGCACCCTGTACGGCGACATGGCGGGTGGCTTTGCCGTGATCAAGGATATCGCCAAGACCCTCGTGTACCGCTTGTGCACATGGCGCAACAGCGTGTCGGACGTGATTCCCGAGCGCATCCTGACGCGCGGACCGTCGGCCGAATTGCGCGCCGACCAGCTGGATCAGGATTCCTTGCCGCCATATGACGTACTCGACGGCATCATGCAGCTGTACATGGAAGAAAACCGGCCGATCGCCGAGATTATCGAGGCTGGCTACCCGCCGGCCGATGTGGCCCGGGTCACGCGCCTGATCAAGATCAATGAATACAAGCGGCGTCAGTCGCCGGTGGGCATCCGCGTCACACACCGTGGCTTCGGCCGCGACTGGCGCTACCCGATTACGTCGAAGTTCTACGAATAAGCAGCCATCTGTCCACAATCCAACAATTTTAAGGAGTAGCCATGAAACAGATTACCGCCATCATCAAACCATTCAAGCTCGACGAAGTACGCGAAGCCCTGGCCGACGTGAACGTGACGGGCTTGACCGTGACGGAAGTGAAGGGCTTTGGCCGCCAGAAGGGCCATACCGAGCTGTACCGTGGCGCCGAGTACGTGGTCGACTTCTTGCCGAAAGTCAAAGTCGAAGTGGTGGTGGACGACAGCGTGTCGGAACTGGTGGTCGACGCCATCATCAAGGCGGCCCGCACGGGCAAGATCGGCGACGGCAAGATCTTCGTGCGCGATGTGGAGCAAGTCATCCGCATCCGTACGGGCGAGACTGGCCCCGACGCCGTGTAAGTGTTTCAGCTTGGGCCGCTGACCTTCAGCGTCCCAGGCGCATGTCGAATTTCCAGCAGATCAGGCGCAGAATCGTGATGCCGCTGGCGCTGGTCCACAGCGCGAAGTCGTGCTCGGCGCCGAAGTGCATCTGCAATAAATAAGCCCAGCAGCCGAAGAAGGCGCAGATCGCATATGGTTTGCCGTCGCGAAACACCATCGGCACTTCGTTGCAGACGATGTCGCGCATCACGCCGCCAAAAATCCCCGTAATCACCCCCATCATCGAGGCGATGAAGATCGGCATGCCGGCGCGCATGGCTTCAGCCACGCCCGCGATGGCGAACATGCCCAGGCCGATGGCGTCCGCGATGACGATCAGGCGTTCCGAGACGATTTGCCGCAAATGCTGGATCAAGGGCGCGGCCGTCAGGGCCAGCACGAAGATGAGGATCGCGTATTCCTGGTGCGAAACCCAGAACAGGGGGCGCTTGTCGAGCAGGATGTCGCGCAGGGTGCCGCCGCCGAATGCCGTGATGAACGCCACGACGAACACGCCGACCAGGTCCATGCGCTTGCGGCGCGCTTCGATGAAGCCGGAAAACGCGCCCACCAGGATGGCGATGACCTCAATGATCTTGATCAGCGAGCCAGGCGGCAATTGGGGTGGCATCATGGGCGGAGCGCTTGAGCAGGAAATAATTGTCACAGGTTAACATGACACGGCCCCGAATGGTGACAAACGGGGCCGTGTGCAGTGCGGAACTTGTTATTGAATTGTGATCTTGCTGTCAAGGCTAACGGATGGGCTGCAGCGCTGCGGAAAGTAAAACGACGAGGGCGCCATCGCCTCCTTCGGAGCGGCGCGCCTGGCAAAAGGCGATGACTTCATCCTTTTGCACGAGCCAGCTGTGCACCATCGATTTCAAGACCGGTTCCTGGCCTTTCGAGCCAAAACCCTTGCCGTGGATCACGCGCACGCAGCGCAGCTTGCGCCGCGTCGCCTGGTTTAAAAAGGCGCCGATACCGTCGCGCGCCTCGTCACGGCGCAAGCCGTGCAAGTCCAGCTCATCCTGGATGGGCCAGTGGCCCTTGCGCATCTTCTTGACCACGTCCGGTCCCACGCCGGGACGGGCGTAGTTCAGGGCCGGATCGTTTTCCAGGTAATGGTCGACCTCGAACAAGTCCGACAGCGATTCGCGCAACACGGCAGCATCGTCCTCTTCCGGAGACAACTTGCGCGCCGGCTGCTGGGCCGCCATGGCGCCCGCCTTGGGCAAGCTGGGCACGTAGCGGTCCGACTCGGGCAGGCGCTTGACGCCGCCGATGCTGGCCTTGAACAGATTGCTCTCCACGGCTTGCACCTTGACCTGCTGGGCGCGCTCAGCCGCGGCTTGCGCGCGCGCATCCGCCTGCTCCTTGAGCTGCTTGCTGACCGCTTTCAGGTCGGCAAAGTCTTTCATCGACGCCATGCGACGCTTACTCCTGGCCTTCCAGGTAGCGCTGGGCGTCCAGTGCTGCCATGCAACCCGTGCCGGCGCTGGTGATGGCCTGGCGGTAGATATGGTCTTGCACGTCGCCGGCGGCAAACACGCCCGGTGCGCTGGTGGCCGTGGCCATGCCTTCCAGGCCAGTTTTGGTCTTGATGTAGCCGTTGTGCATTTCCAGCTGGCCTTCGAAGATGCCCGTGTTCGGCTTGTGGCCGATGGCGATGAACACGCCGTGCACGGAGAGCGCTTCGACCTTGCCGTCGATGGTGGACTTGATGTTCAGACCCGTCACGCCGCCTTCGTTGCCTGTCACTTCATCCAGAGTGTGGTTATATTTCAACACAATCTTGCCCTCGGCAACCTTGGCGTTCAGGCGGTCGATCAGGATCGCTTCCGCGCGGAACTTGTCGCGGCGGTGGATCAGCGTGACTTTATTGGCGATGTTCGACAGGTACAGCGCTTCTTCGACGGCCGTGTTGCCGCCGCCGACAACGGCCACTTCCTGGTTGCGGTAGAAGAAGCCATCGCAGGTGGCGCAGGCGGATACGCCCTTGCCCATGAATTCCGCTTCCGATGGCAGACCCAGGTATTGCGCGGACGCGCCCGTGGCGATGATCAAGGTGTCGCACGTGTATTCGTGGCTGTCGCCCTTCAGGCGGATCGGCTTTTCATTGAGGAAAGTGGTGTGGATGTGGTCAAACACGATTTCCGTATTGAAACGCTCGGCGTGCTGCAGCAAGCGCTGCATCAGGTCCGGGCCTTGCACGCCCATCGGGTCGCCAGGCCAGTTTTCCACGTCGGTGGTGGTCATCAACTGGCCGCCTTGTTCCACGCCGGTGACCAGCATCGGGTTCAGGTTGGCGCGGGCGGCGTAGACGGCGGCGCTGTAGCCGGCTGGGCCGGAGCCGAGGATCAAAACGCGGGCGTGTTTGGTAGTGGTCATGGGAAGCTTCTCTATGAGTGGGGTCTATCCGAATTGGGGGCATACGCGCGAAGAACAAGGGCGTATTGCGCTTGCGCAAGCAATCCACGATTATAGACCAAGCCGCCTGTAGCGACGAATCGTGGGGCCGTCCGGGGCATATATGGCTTAGAATACTTCCTTATTATGGGAAATTCCCTTTCAGAAACATTTTTCACCTTGCAGCGCTTCCCAGAATGACTAAACCAGCCCAGGCCAATCAAAATAGCTACACCCGAAAACCGGTCGAACGCCGGCCCCTGCCCAACCGGCTGGTGCGGCTGCTGTCCGAGGCGCGCTGGTTCGCGCTGGCCGCGTTTGCCTTGTATTTCGTGCTGATACTGGCCAGCTTCAACAAGCTCGACCCGGGCTGGTCGCATGCCACCAACGTCGACAAGGTCGCCAACCTGGGCGGCAAGCTCGGTGCGACTTTTTCCGATCTGTTGCTGTATATCTTCGGCTTTTCCGCCTGGTGGTGGTGCGTGTGGCTGCTGCGCACGGTGTGGCATGGCTATCGCCGCCTGAGCAAGCGCTTCCTGCTGGAAGAGGAAGAGGTGGAGCGCGAGCACCACGTCGAGATGCTGATCCGCATCGTCGGCTTCTCCATCATGCTGATCGGCAGCATGGGACTCGAATACCTGCGCATGGCGAAGAGCCTGCACGTGCAGCTGCCGCGCGATCCCGGTGGCGTGCTGGGCCAGCTGGTGGGGCACTCGGCCCACGTGGCCTTTGGTTTCACTGGCGCGACCTTGCTGCTGTTGCTGCTGTTCGGCCTGGGCTTTTCCCTGTTCTTCCACGTATCGTGGCTGCAAGTGGCCGAACGCATTGGCGGCGCCATCGAAGATGCCTTCAACTGGTTCGTGCTGCGCTACCAGGACCGCGAAGACCGCCGCCAGGGCGAAGTGGCTGCCGTGCGCCGCGACGAAGTGGTGGTCATCGAACGGGCCAAGCACGTGGAGAAACATGTGGCCGCGCCGCCCGTGAAGATCGAGCCGCAAGTCGTTACCGTGGTGAAATCGGAGCGCGTGGAGAAGGAACGCCAGGCGCATCTGTTTGAAACCCCCGGCGACGGCAAGCTGCCGCCGCTGTCCTTGCTCGATGAAGCGCCACCCGTGGTGGAAACGGTTTCCGTGGAAACCCTGGAATTCACGAGCCGCCTGATCGAAAAGAAATTGTCCGACTTTGGCGTGGATGCCAAGGTAGTGGCCGCTTACCCCGGCCCCGTGGTGACGCGCTATGAAATCGAGCCGGCCACGGGCGTCAAGGGCAGCCAGATCGTCGGCCTGGCGCGCGACCTGGCCCGTTCGCTGTCGCTGACTTCCATCCGTGTAGTGGAAACCATTCCCGGCAAGAACTACATGGCGCTGGAGCTGCCAAACAGCAAGCGCCAGATCGTGCGCCTGACGGAAATCCTCGGCTCCAAGGTCTACAACGATGGCGTGTCCAGCCTGACGATTGCGCTGGGCAAGGATATCGCTGGCAAGCCCGTCGTGGCCGACCTGGCCAAGATGCCCCATTTGCTGGTGGCCGGTACCACCGGTTCCGGTAAATCGGTCGGCATCAATGCGACGATTCTGTCGCTGCTGTACAAATCCGACCCGCTCGATGTGCGTTTGATCCTGATCGATCCGAAGATGCTGGAAATGTCCGTCTATGAAGGCATTCCGCACTTGCTGGCGCCCGTTGTGACCGACATGCGCCAGGCCGGCCATGCGCTGAACTGGGCCGTGAACGAGATGGAACGCCGCTACAAGCTGATGAGCAAGATGGGCGTGCGTAACCTGGCCGGCTACAACGCGAAGATTGCCGACGCGAAAAAGCGCGAAGAACACATCCCGAATCCGTTCAGCCTGACACCGGACTCGCCGGAGCCGCTGGAAAAACTGCCGACCATCGTCATCATCATCGACGAACTGGCCGATTTGATGATGGTAGTGGGCAAAAAAGTCGAGGAATTGATCGCGCGTATCGCGCAAAAGGCGCGCGCCGCCGGCTTGCACTTGATTCTGGCCACGCAGCGCCCATCTGTAGACGTGATCACGGGCTTGATCAAGGCGAACATCCCGACGCGTATCGCTTTCCAGGTATCGTCGAAGATCGACTCGCGCACCATTCTCGACCAGATGGGCGCGGAAACCCTGCTGGGCATGGGCGACATGCTGTACATGCCGCCCGGCACCGGTTTGCCGATGCGCGTGCACGGCGCGTTTGTGTCCGATGAAGAAGTCCACCGCGTTGTCAGCCATCTGAAGCTGCAGGGCGAACCGAATTACATCGAGGGCATCCTCGAAGGCGGCACCCTGGAAGGCGACGGCGCCGAAGGCGGCGCGCCGGGCGAGGGCGGCGGCGAGGCCGATGCCCTGTATGACCAGGCGGTGGCGGTGGTGCTGAAAAACCGCCGCGCCTCGATTTCGCTGGTGCAGCGCCATTTGCGCATCGGCTACAACCGCGCCGCCCGTCTGCTCGAGCAGATGGAGCAGAGCGGGGTGGTATCAACCATGCAATCCAATGGCAACCGGGAAATCCTGGTGCCGGCGGCAAGTGCCGAACAAGGGTAAAGAATGAAAAGCAATACTTTCGCAGCAAAAATGATGATCGGCGCGGCCAGCGTTGCCTGCGGCCTGCTGTTCGCGGCCAGTGCCTCGGCCAGCGCACTGGAACAGTTCAAGAGCTTTGCGGCTGGCACCAAGTCGGCCAAGGGCGAGTTCGTGCAGCGCCAGGTCAAGAAGGCAGACGCCAGCGGCAAGTCGAAAGTGTCGACACCGGCCAGTGGCACGTTCGAGTTTGCCCGTCCAGGCAAGTTCATCTGGACGTATCTGAAACCGTACGAGCAGCTGCTGCAAGCCGATGGCGACAAGCTGTATATCTATGACAAGGACTTGAGCCAGGTAACGGTCAAGAAACTGGGCGACGCGCTCGGTTCCTCGCCAGCGGCCATCTTGTTCGGCAGCAACGACCTGGAAAAGAATTTCACCCTGGCTGAAGCGGGCACGCGCGATGGCCTGGAATGGCTGAAAGCGACGCCGAAAGCCAAGGACACAACGTTTGACGAAATCACCATCGGCCTGCGCAATGGCGTGCCGGAAGCGATGGAATTGCGCGATTCGTTCGGGCAGACCTCGGTGCTGGCGTTCAAGAATTTCCAGAAAAATCCGGCGCTTTCGGCTAATCATTTTAAATTTGTCATGCCCAAGGGTGCCGACGTCATTAATAATTAAGACTGTCGCGCCTTGCGTATGAGCCGGCCTCGCAGCAATGCGGGGCTTTTGCATTCTTATTAGGTAACTCATTATGGCGGATCTCTTTTCCACCGCACCACGCCAGCCGCTGGCCGAAGCCTTGCGGCCAGCCACCCTCAACGAAGTCATCGGCCAAACGCATCTGCTGGGCGTGGGCAAGCCGCTGCGCCTCGCGTTCGAGGCGGGCAAGGCACACTCGATGATCTTGTGGGGGCCGCCCGGCGTGGGCAAGACGACTCTGGCACGGCTGATGGCGAACGCGTTCGACAGCGAATTCATCGCCTTGTCCGCCGTGTTTGCGGGTGTAAAAGATATCCGCGCAGCCATGGACCAGGCCCGCCACAGCCTGGACCAGTTCGGCAAGCACACTTTATTATTTGTCGACGAGATCCACAGGTTTAATAAATCGCAGCAGGACGCCTTGCTGCCCTTCGTCGAATCGGGCCTGGTGACCTTCATCGGCGCGACGACGGAAAACCCCAGTTTCGAAGTGAACTCGGCGCTGCTGTCGCGCGCGCAAGTGTATGTATTAAAGTCGCTCAACGAAGACGAGATGAAGCAGTTGCTGGCCAAGGCGCAGTCCACGGCCCTGACGCACCTGACCTTTGACGAGGCGGCTGCCGATACCCTGATCGGCTACGCGGACGGCGATGCGCGCCGTTTCCTGAATTTGCTGGAACAGGCCGAGACGGCCGCCAGCTCGACGGGCACGACCAAAATCGACGCGGCCTTCGTCGACAATGCGCTCACCTTGAATTCGCGCCGCTTCGACAAGGGCGGCGACAATTTCTATGACCAGATTTCCGCGCTGCATAAGTCCGTGCGCGGCTCGAACCCGGACGCGGCCCTGTACTGGTTTTGCCGCATGATCGACGGCGGCGCCGACCCCCGTTATTTGTCGCGGCGCATCGTGCGCATGGCCTGGGAAGACATCGGCCTGGCCGACCCCCGTGCCTTGACCATGGTCAACGACGCTGCGGAAACGTATGAGCGGCTCGGTTCGCCCGAAGGCGAGCTGGCGCTGGGCCAGGCCGTCATCTACCTGGCGATTGCCGCGAAAAGCAATGCCGGCTATAACGCCTTCAATACGGCCATGGCGTTTGTCAAGAAGGACAAGTCGAAGGAAGTGCCCGTGCACTTGCGCAATGCGCCGACGAAGCTGATGAAGGAACTGGGCTACGGCCACGCCTATCGCTACGCGCACGACGAACCCGATGCGTATGCGGCCGGTGAAACGTATTTTCCGGACGGCATGGCCGAACCAGGCTGGTACCAGCCCGTGCCGCGCGGCCTGGAAAGTAAAATTGCCGACAAGCTGGCCTGGCTGCGCGAGCTGGACAGGAAAGCAGGGAAGGGCTGAGGCTACAGTCCCAGCAAGCTAAAACCGTCATCCTGCGGCGCGTAGCCCACCAGCTGGCGCGTCGCCGCGATGGACAGCCGCTTGTAGCGGTTGTCCGACACGCCATGCACGACGTGGTAGCCGGGCGGCACGTCCGCCGCCACGCAGCGGGCCAGCAATTGCACCACGTCCCGTTCGCTGATGAAGGCGGCCACGTCGCGCGCGCTGTGCTGCTGGCCTGGCGCAAAGTTGGCCACATTGGCGATGCGCACGGCGATTGCCGTCATGCCATGCTGGTGGGCGAAAGCCGACGCCACGCCTTCGCCGAAAGCCTTGCTGGCACCATACATATTGGCGGGGCGGGCCGGCATGTTTTCCTGCACTTGCACGTCCAGCGGATAGCCTTCGACGGCTTGCGCGCTGCTGGCAAACACGACTCTTTTCACGCCTTGCGCCTGTGCCGCACGGAAGATATTGTGCGTGCCGAGGATATTCGGCTGCAGCAATTGCGTATCGAAATCGGCGCTGGCGTGTGGCACGCCGGCCAGGTGCAGCACCACATCGATATCGGCGCAGGCGGCCAGGCAGGCCGCATAGTCGGCCACGTCGAGTTGAATGGACGGGCAGGGCGCTTCGGTCAGCTTGCCTATGTGCAGGTCGGCCAGGCGCAGGGAAAATTCCCCGTGCCGGCGCTTCCAGAAAGCGGTGCCGATAACGCCGGCGGCGCCCGTGACGAGGACGCGCAGTGGTTCTTGAATCATGTATTCCTTGTATTCAGTGGGTGAGGCAGTGCCAGGTGCAGCCAGCGCAGCAGGGCGGGCCGGGGTGTGGCTGTGCCATGCACGCGGATGTGTCCGCTGCCCACGGCTTCGACCAGGACCAGGCCGTCATTCGGTATCGTGTAGCGTTCGCCGCTGCGCAGCACGCAATCCTCGAACTGGGCGTAGGCCGTGATCCACGCCGTGCCGGACAGGCATTCGATGACCCTGGCGTGCGCTTTTTCCAGGCGCAAGGGCCGTTCGCTGCGTAATTCGTGGTCGGTATGCATGGCATCGCTCCTGTTGTGCTGACAGGAACAGCTTAGGCGCTTGCGACGAACCATGACAGATGCAGGAAAACGAAATTGTGATGAATACAGTACATTTCGTCGTAGACTGTGCTTATCAAAAAACTCGGCAACTGTATCTGTGCGTGCCGCGCGCGGCAGCCGCATACTGAAGGGATGAACATGAGCGCGCATTTGAATCTGTACGAGCATCTGGCCAACGAGCTGGGCGCCCTGATCGACTCGCGCGTGTTTGCGCCCGGCGACCGCTTGCCGTCGATTCGTCACCTGGCGCAGCAAAAGCGCATCTCGATCAGCACCGTGATGCAAGCCTTGCGCCTGATGGAAGACCGGGGGCAAGTCGATGCGCGGCCCCAGTCCGGCTATTTCGTGCGCCACCGCGCGCCGCGCCGCCCGTGCAGCGCGGACGCCCAGCACTTGAAGGAGCCGGCCTTTGTCGGCATCAACAATTTGCTGATGCGCGTGCTGAAGGACAACGAGACGGCGAATATCGTGCAGCTGGGCACGGCCTGGCCGCCCGACGAGATCCTGCCGATCAAGCGCATGCAGCGCACCATCAGCGCCGTGGCGCGGCGCGAGCCCGCGTTACTGAGCAAGGTCAGCTGCTACGACGTCAGCGAAGGCAATTTTCTGCGCCAGGTCACGCGCCGCGCGCTGGACTGGGGCAAGCTGGACCCGCACGAGATCGTCGTGACGAATTCCTGCACGGAAGCGATCAGCCTGTGTTTGCGCGCCGTGGCCAAGCCGGGCGACACCATCGCCATCGAGTCGGCCACGTATTTCGTGCTGCTGCAGATGATCGAAAGCCTGGGCATGAAGGCGCTGGAAATCCCCACCGACCCGAAGACGGGGCCGTCGCTCGACGCGCTGGAACTGGCCTTGCGCGCCGGTCTCGTGCAGGCGTGTCTGTTTGTGCCGAACGCCAACAACCCGCTCGGTTGCGTCATGCCGGAAGAAAACAAGAAGAGGCTGGCGGGGCTGCTGTCGGAATTCAATATCCCGCTGGTGGAAGACGATGTATATGGCGACCTGTGCTTTGCGCCGCAGCGGCCGTGGCCCGTGAAGGCCTACGACACGAGCGGCAATGTGCTGTTGTGCTCCTCGTTTTCCAAGGCCATCACGCCCGCCTCGCGCGTCGGCTACGTGCTGGCCGGGCGTTTCGCGCAGGAAGTGGCCTTGCTGAAAACCGTGTCGAGCGGCGCCACCAGCCATTTCTTCCAGGCCGTGCTGGCCGATTTTCTGGAAGGCAGCAGCTACGACCAGCAATTGCGCAAGATGCGGCGCACCCTGGTGCAGCGCATCGCGCGCATGTCCGATGCCGTGGCGGCCAGTTTTCCGCTTGAGTGCATGCTGTCCGAGCCGCAGGGCGGTTTCGTGCTGTGGGTGCAGATGCCGCCGCAAGTCGATGCGCTGGCCCTGCATGGCAAGGCCATCGCGGACGGCGTGGCGTACATGCCGGGCCAGCTGTTCTCGGCCTCGGGCAAGTTCAGCAATTATCTGCGCCTCAATTGCGGCAATGCGTGGACGCCGCGCATCGAGCAGGCGATTGGCCGCCTCGGTCGTCTCGTCAAGGACGCCTTGTAACTATTCTTTGCGCTTCAGTCCCCGTTTTTCACCGTTCGCTCCCTGTTTTTCGCCGCTGGTCGCAAGCCGGTGGCGTTGTTCGCGGCCGTTGGCTAAAGTACCACCATACCAGCAGCAGTCAACGAAACAAACTAACCAGGAGTAACATCATGAACGCACTGAAAAACATGGAAATCACCTTTGTCGCCGCCGCCATCATCGCCATCGGCGCCAGCTTCGCCACCGCCGGCGCGAATACCGTGGAAGTGAGCGCCAGCAGCACCGTCGTCGCCCAGGCTGCCGACAGCACGATGCCTGTCGTTACCGTCAGCGCCCGCCGCCTGACCGCTGCCGAAAAAGCCGCCTTTATCTGAACACTGGTTGTAAAGCGGGCGCGAGTGCCCAGCCAGGCTGCCATGACGATGGTTGACCTTGCGCAAAACTCATCGAAGTGAACAGGGTCTTGGTACAATGAGTGCTTTCGATACATCGGCACCGCCATCCACCCATGATAGATATCCAACTTCTCCGTAAAGACATCGCCAACGTCGCAGAACGCCTGGCGACGCGCAAATTCCAGCTCGACGTGGCAGGTTTTACCGCCCTCGAAGCCGAACGCAAGGCGATCCAGACGCGCACCGAAGAGCTGCAGGGCAAGCGCAATGCGCTGTCCAAGCAAATCGGCATGTTGAAAGGCAAGGGGGAAGACACCTCGGCCGTGATGGCACAAGTCGCCGGCCTGGGCGATGAGCTGAAAGCCGATGAAGCGGCCCTGAGCGTCGTGCAAGCCAAGCTGAGCGATTTCATCATGGCCGTGCCGAACTTGCCGCATGAATCGTCGCCCCTGGGTACGGACGAGTCGGGCAACGTGGAAGTGCGCAAGGTCGGCACGCCACGCACGTTTGACTTTGAAGTCAAGGATCACGTCGACGTGGGCGCCCCGCTGGGCCTCGATTTCGAAGTGGCCACCAAGCTGACCGGTTCGCGCTTCTCCGTCATGAAGGGCGGCATCGCCCGCCTGCACCGCGCACTGGCGCAATTCATGCTCAACACCCATGTGGACGAGCACGGCTACACGGAATGCTATACGCCGTACATGGTCAATGCCGATTCGTTGCGCGGCACGGGCCAGCTGCCGAAATTCGAAGCCGACCTGTTCTCGGTGAAAAAAGGCGGTGCGGAAGGCGAGGGCGAGACCTTCTACCTGATCCCGACCTCGGAAGTGTCGCTGACGAATATCGCGCGCGACGAAATCCTGGCGCTCGACCAATTGCCCCTGAAGATGACGGCCCACACGCCATGCTTCCGTTCGGAAGCGGGCAGCTATGGCCGCGACACGCGCGGCATGATCCGCCAGCACCAGTTCGACAAGGTGGAAATGGTGCAAGTGGTGCATCCGGACACGTCGTACCAGGTGCTCGATGACATGGTCGGCCATGCGGAAGCCATCCTGCAACGCCTGGGCCTGCCATACCGCGTGATGTCGCTGTGCACGGGCGACATGGGTTTCGGCGCCACCAAGACCTTCGACCTGGAAGTGTGGTTGCCGGCGCAAAATACTTACCGCGAAATCTCGTCCCTGTCGAACTGCGAAGCCTTCCAGGCCCGCCGCATGCAGGCGCGTTTCCGCAACGCCGCCGGCAAGCCGGAACTGGCGCACACCCTGAACGGCTCCGGCCTGGCAGTGGGCCGCACCTTGGTCGCCGTGCTGGAAAACTACCAGCAGGCAGACGGCAGCGTCGAGATCCCGCCAGTGCTGCGCCCGTACATGGGTGGCCTGACGCATCTGACGGCTTAAAATAGTCCTTTTCTTTTCGCTGCGGGCTGCTATAATCTTGCCTTCTCGCAGCAATGCGGGAGAGACCGCAGCAAATGGAGAGGTGGCAGAGTGGTCGAATGTACTTGACTCGAAATCAAGCGTACGTTAAATCGTACCGTGGGTTCGAATCCCACCCTCTCCGCCAGAACAAATAGAGAAAGCTCCCGCAAGGGAGCTTTTTTTATTTGTGGCGGCGGAAAGGAGTACGCCCCCTGCGGGGCGTACGCGTGGGATTCGAAGCCCCGCGCATATTTGCGCGGGGCTCTCCGAATCGCCAAATTGGTTTTTACGCGTGCGCCAAGGCAGCAAATTCAAAGACGGGAATCCACGCGCGCGAGCCTCCCCGAATCGCCCATATGGTTTTTGCTTTTCAAAAGCAAGATTAGCAATAAACCCCCTACCCAACCCAACAACACCCATGCTAAAATAGCGCCTCGTTCAAACCGGCACGCCAGTTTGAATGAATAGACCGCAGTAAACGGAGAGGTGGCAGAGTGGTCGAATGTACTTGACTCGAAATCAAGCGTACGTTAAATCGTACCGTGGGTTCGAATCCCACCCTCTCCGCCAGAATACATAAGAGAAGCTCCTGCAAGGGAGCTTTTTTTATTCCCGCAAGGTCAAAAAGCCACCAGCTCAAAGTCCAGGTAGAAAAAATCGCCCAAAGCGCGCAGCGCAAGGCGTTTTTTCCTCCATTCAAGTTCTAATAACTAGCGCCGCCACTAACGCAACAAGCTAGTGCACCAGCCTAGCCACAGCAAACGCCACGCCCGACATAGCAATTATCGTTCCCACACACGACAGAATGACAGCCGACTTCGCCTCAGCCACATCGGATTTGGTCGCATAATTGGAGCGCACCACTGCCAAGTCCAGTTTCAAGTTGCCGACATCCGTCTTGAGAACGGCAATATCCGCTTTTACACCAGCCATGTCTTTTGCGAGTGCGTTGAGCTGCTCGTCCATGGTGCAATCCTCCGTGCTTTTGATTCCATGCTCCTCGCTTTTTTCACCCCTGTCAAACAGTGTCCCGAGAGTATCGTGCATGGCCCTGCTATTCCTTGCCAAGCGTTGCGCCAGTACCGTCGCGCGCTGCAGGTCTGCCATTCCTTTGCCCTGAAGCTGGTCCGTGGCAGTCTGTAATTCGGCAGCGATCTGTTCGCTGAGGCTGGCCGCAACCTGCAGCCATGCATCGATCTTGCGTTGGCGTGCCTGTCGCTGCGGCGCATCAGGCCGCGCCTGTGTATCGTTCAGCTTGTTCATGCTGCGTCCTTTTCAACTTTTGGGTGGCGCCGATGCTGTCCACGCTACCCTTCGCTGCTGCCGCCCATCTTGACCCCGCTCAGCCTATGGTAATCTACCGTATCCCCCATCCTGCCCCCATACCAAAGCAAAGCAATGAGCCGATTCTGGAGCAACATCGTCAGCGAGCTGACCCCCTACATCCCGGGCGAGCAACCGAAACTGCCCGACCTGGTCAAACTCAACACCAACGAAAACCCCTACGGTCCATCGCCCCAAGTGCTGGCCGCGCTGCGCGACGCCACCAACGACAACCTGCGCCTCTATCCGGACCCGTCTGCCAGCGAACTGAAGCAAACCCTGGCCACCTACCACGGGCTGAGCAGCGGGCAAGTGTTCGTCGGCAACGGCTCCGACGAAGTGCTGGCGCTGGCTTTCATGGCCTTGCTCAAGCACGATGCGCCGCTGCTGTTTCCGGATATCAGCTACAGTTTCTACCCCGTGTATTGCAAGCTGTACGGCATCGATTACCGCACGGTAGCGCTCGATGACACCATGCGCATCCGTCCGCAAGACTACCAGGGCCCGTGCGGCGCCATCATCTTCCCCAATCCCAATGCGCCGACAGGCGTGGATTTGCCGCTGGCCGGCGTGGAAACCTTGCTGCGCGCCCATCCCGACGCCGTGGTGGTGGTCGATGAAGCGTATGTGGATTTCGGCGGAGAAAGCGCCGTGGCCCTGGTCGAGCGCTATCCGAACTTGCTGGTGGTGCAGACGTTCTCGAAATCGCGCTCGCTGGCCGGTTTGCGCGTGGGCTGTGCCTTCGGGCATCCTGACCTGATCGAGGCGCTGGAAAGAGTGAAGAACAGTTTCAATTCGTATCCGCTGGACCGGCTGGCGCTGGCCGGCGCCGTGGCCTCGCTGCACGACGAAGCGTATTTCCAGCAGACGCGCCAGGCCGTCATCGCCAGCCGCGAACAGCTGACGGCGGACCTGGCGGCGCTGGGTTTCGAGGTGCTGCCGTCGGTGGCCAATTTCGTCTTTGCCCGCCACCCGCAGCATGATGCGGCGCAACTGGCGGCCGGCTTGCGCGCCCGTTCCGTGATCGTGCGCCATTTCAATGCCCCCCGCATCAGCCAGTATTTGCGCATCAGCATCGGCACCCCGGCCGAGTGTGCAGCCCTGATGGCAGCCTTGCGCGAAGTGCTGTGACGCCATGCTGACCTTCGTTCCTGCCAGCCCGACCGATGGCGAGGCGCTGGCCAGCCTGCGCGTGGCTGCCATGCGTGAAAGCCTGGAGCGTATCGGCCGCTATGACCCGCAGCGGGCGCGTCAGCGTTTCCTGGCCACGTACGATCCCGATTGCACCTGGCAGTTGCGCCATGGCAACGCGCTGGCCGGCTTCTATGTGTTGCGCCCGCAAGCGGACTATTTGCTGCTCGATCACCTCTACCTGGCGCCAGGGTGCCAGCGGCAAGGCTTGGGTGCGGCCGTACTGGCGCGCGTGTTTGCCGAGGCCGATGCGGCCCGCAAGAGCGTGCGCGTGGGCGCCTTGCGCGGCAGCGAGGCGAACCACTTCTATGTGCGTCACGGCTTCGTGCCCGATGGCGAGGAAGAGTTCGACCTGTATTATCGGCGCGCCCCCGAACCTTGATGCTGCCAGCGGCGACTCTTTGTGCAACAATAATCGGATTCATTCATCGACAGGACGGACAATATGGCAAAAGTGGCATTCATCGGTTTGGGCGTCATGGGTTTCCCCATGGCAGGTCACCTGGCGGCGGGCGGGCACGACGTCACCGTGTACAACCGCAACCCGGCCCGCGCGGCCGCCTGGCTGGAGCAGCACAAGGGCCGCAGCGCCGCCACGCCGGCCGCAGCAGCAGCCGGCGCCGAGTTCGTCTTCACCTGCATCGGCAACGATAATGATCTGTATCAAGTCATCCTGGAAGAGGGCGGCTTGCTGTCCGCCATGGCGCCAGGCAGCATCCTGATCGACCATACGACGGCTTCGGCCGAAGCGGCGCGCACCATCCACGCGGCGGCAAAAGAAAAGGGCGTGTTCTTCCTCGACGCGCCCGTGTCCGGCGGCCAGGCGGGCGCGGAAAACGGCAAGCTGACCGTGATGGTGGGTGGCGATGCGGAAGCGTATGCGCGCGCCGAGCCCGTCATCGCGCTGTTCTCGCGCGCCGTCACCTACATGGGCGCCTCCGGTTCCGGCCAGCTCACAAAAATGGTCAACCAGATCTGCATCGCGGGCCTCGTGCAAGCCTTGAGCGAAGGCATCGCCTTTGCGGAAAACGCTGGCCTCGACGCGGCCCTGGTGGTCGACGTGATCTCGAAGGGCGCGGCGCAGTCGTGGCAGTTGGAAAACCGCGGCAAGACGATGATAGAGCGCAAGTTCGACTTCGGTTTCGCCGTCGACCTGATGCGCAAAGACCTCGGTATCTGCCTCGCGGAAGCCAAACGCAACGGCAGCGACCTGCCCGTGACGACCTTGACGGACCAGTTCTATGGCGAAGTGCAGCAAGCGGGCGGCAACCGTTTTGATACGTCCAGCCTGATCACCCGTTTGAACAAAAAGTAAATTTTAACTCGTCATTAGCGAGCGGCGCGTCCCTGCAAAGGGGTGCGCCGCTCGTCGTTTACGGGAGTGAAAGGTAAAAAACGTCAGTTTCCGGAACATCCGGTTTCGATTTTCATGGAAAAGCATGGACTTCGCTAGCTCATCGTGTATTATTAAAAAACGAGATGAAATGTCCCAATTTTTAAAACATTATGAGCGGACCCGCATGAAAACCAACTCCTCAGCGATAACACGCGTTGTCGACAAGAACATTCCCTATCTGTCTTCCGCCGTTGCCATCTGGCGCCCCCGCGCCGTGCTGCGCAGCTGGCCCGGCGTGGCCATAGCGCTGGTGATCGCCCTGTCGGCCACCTTTATTTCCAGCAATTATGGCGGCCCCCAACTGCTGTACGCGCTGTTCTTCGGCCTGGCTTTCCACTTCCTCGCGTCCGATCCCACCTGCAAGCCCGGCATCGAGTTTTGCAGCAAGGTGTTGTTGCGCACGGGTGTGGCCCTGCTGGGCGCGCGCATCACTTTCAACCAGATCGCTTCCGTGGGCGTGACGCCGTTATTGATCGTCGTCGGCGGCCTGGTGGCGACCTTGGGCTTCGGCTACCTGCTGGCCAGGTGGCTCAAGCGTCCCATTACGGAAGGCATTTTGTCGGGCGGTTCCGTCGCCATCTGCGGCGCGTCGGCCGCGCTGGCCATTTCGGCCGTGCTGCCGCAAACCAAGGAAAACGAAAAGTTCACCCTGCTGACGGTGGTGGGCGTGACGTCGCTGTCGACCCTGGCCATGATCGTCTATCCGCTGCTGGTCAAGCTGCTGGGCTTTGATCCGACGGAAGCGGGCGTGTTCATCGGCGGCACCATCCATGACGTGGCGCAAGTGGTGGGTGCCGGCTACCTGGTCAGCAACCATACGGGTGACGTGGCCACCTTCGTGAAACTGACGCGCGTCGCTTGCCTCGTGCCCGTCGTGCTGGGCCTGTCGATCATGTTCAAGCGCAAGGATGGCAAGAGCGAAGTCGATGCGCCGCCGTTGGTGCCGTTCTTCCTGATCGGCTTTGTCTGGCTCGTCATCACGAACAGCCTGGGCCTGATTCCGCAGGAAGTGAATGGCTGGATCAACAATGCCTCGCGCGCCTGCCTCGTCATCGCCATTGCCGCCCTGGGCGTGAAAACATCGTTCCAGTCGCTGGCCTCGCTGGGCTGGCGTCCCGTGATCATGCTGGTGATGGAAACCGTGTGGATCGCCGCCTTTGTCGCCATCGCCGTCCTGCTGACGCGCTAAGCGAGCCGGGCCCGCCATGAAGATCCTTGTCCTCGGCGCCGGCGTGGTCGGCACGGCATCGGCCTGGTATTTGCGCCAGGCGGGCCACGATGTGCGCGTGCTTGAACGTCAGGCGGGCGCGGCGCAGGAAACCAGTTTTGCCAACGGCGGGCAGATTTCCGTCTCGCATGCGGAACCGTGGGCCAATCCCGCCAGCCTGCGCAAGGTCGTGCGCTGGCTGGGCAAGGACGATGCGCCGCTGCTGTTCCGGCCCCGCCTGGACCTGCTGCAATGGCAATGGGCGCTGCATTATTTGCGCGAATGTTTGCCCTCCAGAGTGTCGCGCAATATGCGCCAGATCGTCGCCCTGGCCGAGTACAGCCGGCAGAGTTTGCAGGCACTGCGGCGCGAGACGGGCATAGCCTATGACCACCTTGAGCGGGGCATTTTGCATTTCTATACGGACCAGCAGGAGTTTGATAAATCGCAAGCGGGTGCCGCGCTCTTGCGCGAACTGGGCTGTCCGCGCAACACCGTCAGCGCCGACGAAGTGATCCGCATCGAGCCAGCCCTGGCCCATGCCCGCCAGCACATCGTCGGCGGCGATTTCACGGCCAGCGACGAGTCCGGCGACGTGCATTTGTTTACCACGGCGCTGGCCGCCCGCGCCGCCAGGGCTGGCGTGGATTTTCAGTACGGCACGACGGTGACGCGGCTGCTGGCAGATGGCGCGCGCATCACGGGCGTGGAATGCATCGATGCGCATGGCCGCCACCGCATCGAGCATGCGGACGCCGTGGTGGTGGCCATGGGCAGCTTTTCCGCGCCCCTGCTGCAGCCGCTGGGCATCCGCCTGATGCTGTATCCGGGCAAGGGTTATTCGGCCACCTATCCGATACTTGACCCATCCGCCGCACCGACCGTCTCACTGACGGACGACGGCCACAAACTGGTGTTTTCGCGCCTGGGCGAGCGCCTGCGCGTGGCGGGCACGTGCGAGTTGAACGGCTATACGCGGGAGCTGAACCCCGTGCGCTGCGCCGCCATCACGCGCAGAGTGCAAGCGCTGTTTCCCTACGCCTGCGATTACAGCGATCCCGTCTACTGGGCCGGCCTGCGCCCCCTGACGCCGTCGAACGTGCCCTACATCGGCGCCACGCGCTACCGCCAGCTCTTCCTCAACACGGGCCATGGCACCCTGGGCTGGACCATGGGCTGCGGCGCGGGCAAGGCGATCGCCGACCTGGTATCCGGGCGGCGGCCTGAAGTCGATTTTGCGTTTTGCGGCGAAGCCCCCCGGCATGAGGCCGCTTTGGTTCAACTTAGGAGAGCACCACGATGAGAGACGACGCCACCCCCAGCCAACCACCGACCGGCCTGACCCTGGCAGGCACCACTTACCAGTCGCGCCTGCTGGTGGGCACCGGTAAATACAAGGATTTCGAGGAAACGCGCCTGGCCATCGAAGAGAGCGGCGCCGAGATCGTCACCGTCACGATCCGCAGGGTCAACATTGGCCAGGAGAAGGGCGAGCCAAACTTGCTCGACTTCATTCCGCCGTCGAAATACACGATCCTGCCCAACACGGGCGGCTGCTACAACGCGCGCGACGCCGTCTACACCCTGCAACTGGCGCGCGAGCTGCTGGGCGGGCACCAGCTGTGCAAGCTGGAAGTGCTCGGCGATGAAAAGACTTTGTTCCCGAACATGCCGGAAACGTTAAAGGCGGCCGGGGAGCTGGTACGCGACGGCTTCCAGGTGATGGTGTATTGCAGCGACGACCCCATCCAGGCACGCATGCTGGAAGACCTCGGCTGCATCGCCGTCATGCCGCTGGCGTCATTGATCGGTTCGGGCATGGGCATTCTGAATCCGTGGAATCTGTCGCTGATCATCGAGCAAGCCCGTGTGCCCGTGCTGGTCGACGCCGGTGTCGGCACGGCGTCGGACGCGGCCATCGCCATGGAACTCGGTTGCGACGGCATCCTGATGAATACCGCCATCGCGGCGGCGCGCGAACCGATACGCATGGCGCGCGCCATGAAACTGGCAGTGCAGGGCGGACGCGAGGCCTATCTGGCCGGACGCATGCCCCGGAGGGCAGGCGTCATGAGCGCTACGCCGTCGTCGCCGATGGCCGGGCTGATCGCCTGAGTCCGATTTGTAGCAAGGCAGTTGATGATTGTTTCAAGCGTTTATAAAAACCACAATACCTGGAGATGACATGAAACACACACTCGTAGCGGCAGCCGTCCTGGCCTCCTTCTTTGCCGGCAACGCCAGCGCCCAATCGTCCGTCACCGTGTACGGCTTGCTTGACGCGGGCCTGACGTCTGAACACGGCGGCGCGGACGGTTCCGTCACCAAGCTGGCCACCGGCGTGCAATCGGGCAGCCGTATCGGCTTCAAGGGCACGGAAGACCTGGGCAATAATTTGAAAGCCAATTTCTTGCTGGAAAATGGTCTCGACGTGGATACGGGCGCCAACCGCCAAGGCGCCTTGTTCGGACGCAAGGCTTACGTGGGCCTGTCGGGCGGTTTCGGCGCCGTGAACCTGGGTTTGCAGCACAACCCGCTGTTCACCGCGCTGGACAATATCGACCCCTTCGAGACGGGCATGACGGGCGCCTCGATCAACCTGATGAGCGTGGCCAGCCTGCGCACGAAAAACTCTATCATGTACGAGACGCCGAAGGTAAACGGCTTGTCGGCCGCCGTGATGTACGGCCTCGGCGAAAAGCCGGACAGCAACACCCTGGGCCGCACCATCGACTTTTCCATCGATTACGCCAATGGCCCGCTGGTGCTGACCCTGGCGCACGATAACCGCAAGGATACGCCGCTGAACACGGCCAAGGTCACCTTGCTGGGTGGCACCTACGACTTCGGCCCCGCCAAGCTGCACGCCGCATATGAAACGGACAAGGATGATGCGGGCACGGATTTCCGCAACTATATGCTGGGCGCCTCGGCCCCCGTGGGCGCGGCGGGCAGCGTGATGGCGTCCTACATCAAGAAGGATGACCGCACGAATGCGCGCCGCGGCGGGCGCCAGCTCGCCATCGGCTACACCTATGCCTTGTCCAAGCGCACGAATCTGTACACCTCGTACGGCCGCATCAACAACGATGGCGCGGGCAGCAATTTTGTTGGCGACGCATCGAGCGGCGGCAGCGTGCCCTTGCCTGGGCATAACTCGAGCGCCTTTACGGCCGGCATGCGCTTGAAGTTCTAAGCACGGCGGCGCAGAAAGAGATGGCGGCTTGTCTGTTGCGGATAAGCCGCCATTGTTGTTTCAGGAGCGGACCTAAGTCACGGATTCCGGATTCAGGAATGAAACAGTCCGATTTTTCACGAATTTTCATTGACAGCGCATTTCGCAACCGTTAAATTGAACACGTATTTCAAATATCGGAACAAAATATACCGATTTTTCATAAAACTGTAAGGAGACTGAGCCATGACCGATTTGTCCGACCAAAAAGCCGCCGCCGCAGCAATACCTGTGGGCCCGCAAAAGATGACGCCTTCCGAAGCGTTCGTGGAAACCCTGGCCGCCAATGGCGTGACCGACATGTTCGGCATCATGGGCTCGGCCTTCATGGACCCGATGGATATCTTTGCGCCGGCCGGCATCCGTTTGATTCCCGTCGTGCACGAGCAGGGCGCCGGCCACATGGCTGACGGCTATGCCCGCGTCTCGGGCCGCCATGGCGTCGTCATCGGCCAGAACGGCCCCGGCATCAGCAATTGCGTCACCGCCATTGCCGCCGCCTACTGGGCGCACACGCCCGTCGTGATCATCACGCCGGAAACGGGCACGATGAGCATGGGCCTGGGCGGTTTCCAGGAAGCGAACCAGCTGCCGATGTTCGAAGAATTTACGAAATATCAAGGCCACGTCACCCATCCGGCCCGCATGGCCGAATACACGGGCCGCTGTTTTGACCGCGCCATGTCCGAAATGGGCCCGACGCAACTGAATATCCCGCGCGACTATTTCTATGGCGAAATCAAGGCCGAGATTCCAAAGCCGAACCGTCTGGACCGCGGCGCCGGCGGCGAGCAAAGCCTCAACGATGCGGCCGAATTGCTGGCCAAGGCCAAGTTCCCCGTGATCATCTCGGGCGGCGGCGTCGTCATGGGTGAAGCGATCGAGGAATGCAAGGCGCTGGCCGAGCGCCTCGGCGCTCCCGTCGTCAACAGCTACCTGCATAACGACTCGTTCCCCGCCAGCCATCCGCTGTGGTGTGGTCCGCTCGGCTACCAGGGTTCCAAGGCGGCCATGAAACTGATCGCCAAGGCCGATGTCGTCGTCGCCCTCGGTTCGCGCCTGGGGCCGTTCGGCACCTTGCCGCAGCATGGCATGGATTACTGGCCGAAGAATGCCAAGATCATCCAGATCGATGCCGACAACAAGATGCTCGGTCTGGTGAAAAAGATTTCGGTGGGCATTTGCGGCGACGCCAAGGCGGCCGCGAAAGCCATCCTGTCCCGCCTGGATGGCAAGACGCTCGACTGCGACGCCACGCGCGACGAGCGCTACGCCACCGTGCAAGCGGAAAAAGCCGCATGGGAAGAGGAGTTGACCAACTGGACGCACGAGAAAGATGCGTACAGCCTGGACATGATTGAGGAACAGAAGAAAGAGCCGGGCAACTATCTGCATCCGCGCCAAGTGCTGCGCGAGCTGGAAAAAGCCATGCCGGAAGACGTGATGGTGTCGACCGACATCGGCAACATCAACTCGGTGGCCAATAGTTACCTGCGCTTTGAAAAGCCGCGCAGCTTCTTTGCGGCGATGAGCTTTGGCAACTGCGGCTATGCCTTCCCGACCATCATCGGCGCGAAAGTGGCCGCGCCGCACCGTCCGGCAGTGTCGTATGCGGGCGACGGCGCCTGGGGCATGAGCCTGATGGAAACGATGACCTGCGTGCGCCACAACATTCCCGTGACGGCCGTGGTGTTCCACAACCGCCAGTGGGGCGCGGAAAAGAAAAACCAGGTCGATTTCTACAACCGCCGTTTTGTGGCCGGTGAGCTGGACAACCAGAGCTTTGCCGAGATTGCGCGGGCCATGGGCGCCGAAGGCATCACGGTCGACAAGCTGGAAGACGTGGGCCCGGCCCTGAAGAAAGCGATCGACATGCAGATGAATGAAGGCAAGACCACCATCATCGAAATCATGTGCACGCGCGAACTGGGCGACCCGTTCCGCCGCGATGCGCTGAGCAAGCCGATCCGTCACCTGGACAAGTACAAAGACTACGTGTAATCAGTCAGCAGTCTGCCCGATCCTTGTATGACCCCGGCAATCGCGCCGGGTTTTATGTGCCGGAACCATCTTCATGCTTCCGTGGTTCCGGCATTTTTTTACCGAATTGGAGTCGCCATGAAAGCCCTGCACCGCATCATCGCGCAAGCCCGCGCCGTGCCGAAAAACATCGTCTTGTGCGAGGGCGACGACGTGCGCGTGCTGCAGGCGGCCGCGCGGGCGGCAAGCGAAGGCCTGGCGCACGTCACCATCGTCGGCAAGCCGGCCGCCATCCTGGCGCTGGCGCGCGAGCACGTGCTGGACCTGGACGCCGTGCGCCTGGTTGACCCGGAAATTTCCGACGAGTCGGAACACTACGCCCAGCAATTGTTTGTGCTGCGTCAAGCCAAGGGCATGACGGTGGAGCAGGCCAGAATCGCCGTGCAAGACCCGCTGTGCTATGCCAACCTGATGGTGCGCCTGGGCGATGCGGACGGCTGCGTGGCGGGGGCCGTGCACACGACGGCCGACGTGGTGCGCAGCGCCATCCAGATCATCGGCGTCGATCCGGCCTTCAAGCTCGTGTCCAGCTTTTTCCTGATGATGCTGTGCGAGCCTTTTCATAGCCTCAAGGGCGGCTTCATCTTTTCCGACTGCGCCCTCGTGGTCGACCCGAAAGCCGAGGAACTGGCCGACATCGCCATGGCCGCCGCCGACAGCGCGCAAGCCTTGCTGATGGAAGAGCCGCGCGTGGCCATGCTGTCGTTTTCCACCAGCGGCAGCGCCCACCACGCGGCCGTCGACAAGGTGCATGCGGCAACAGACCGGGTCAAGGCCCAGCGTCCGTTGCTGGCCATCGATGGCGACGTGCAGCTCGACGCGGCCATCGTGGCCGAGATTTCGCAGAGAAAAGTCAAGGATTCCGTCGTCAATGGCCGCGCGAATGTGCTGGTGTTCCCGAACCTGGACGCGGGCAATATCGGCTATAAACTGGCCGAGCGCATGGGCGGCGCCGTGGCCATCGGCCCCTTGCTGCAAGGCTTGAACAAGCCCGCCAACGATTTGTCGCGCGGCTGCAGCGCGATTGATGTGTATAACGTGATTGCGGTCACGTCCGTGCAGGCCCAGGGTGGCCGCTGAATTGTTCAGCCTGCCCGTGCTGGCGCTGCTGGGCGTGGTGGCGGCGGGCACGTATTTCCAGACCGTCACGGGCTTTGGCCTGGGCATGATCGTCATGGGAGTGGCAAGCGGCCTGGGCCTGGCGCCCGTGCCCGCGCTGGCGGCCCTCGTCAGTTTGTTGTCCTTGGCCAATTGCCTCGTGGCCTTGCCGGGCGCCTTGCACCACCTGGACTGGCGCGCCATCCGCGCGGCCAGCATCGGCTTGCTGCCAGCCATGGCGGCCGGCGTCTTGCTGTTGGGATACCTGGACCAGGCGTATGCGCCTGTCCTGAAACTGTTATTGGGCGCGGCCATCGTGTATGGCGGCGTCAGCATCCTGCTGCAGGCGCCGCCGGGACCGGGCGCGGCGGACAAGCGCAGTTTCTTCATCAGTGGCGTGTGCGGCGGCCTGTTCTCGGGCCTGTTTTCGCTGGCCGGGCCACCGCTCGTTTACCAGTTCTACCGCCAGGAAATGAGTTTAAAGACCATCCGTTACAGCCTGATTTTCCTGTTCGCCATCAGCGCGGGCGGGCGCTCGCTGATGGCGGGCAGCCAGGGCCAGCTCGATGCGAAAGTGCTACTTTTATGCATGCTGGCCCTGCCTGTGGGCGTGCTGGCCACGATGGCCGGCAAGCGCTACCCGCCGCCCATCGCCCAGCGCGGCATGCGCCGCATCGCGTTTGCCGTGCTGACTGTGATCGGCCTCTCGCTGATGGCGGCGGCCGTGCCGCAATTGCTGCGCTAAGCCTTGAACGTCAATAAAGGTTTCAAGCGCGCCACCGATTGCAGCAAGCCCGCTTCCTCCTGCGCGGCGATGACGGGACCGATCTTTTTATACGCCATCGGCGCTTCCTCGACGCGACGCTCTTCGCGCAGGGTCACGCACTCGAATGCCATCTCGTCGCCGCCCACCGTGGGCCGCATGGCGCGCATGGCTTGGCGGCGGATGCTGCGCCCCGCGCCATGCGAGCATGACCACAGCCAGTCGGGATTGCCCATCCCCGTTGCCACGTAGGAATAGTCGCCCATGGAACCGGGGATCAGCGCCAAGTCGCCTGCGCGCGCGGGCGTGGCGCCCTTGCGGTGGATGTTCATGCCGTGCTCGCGCAGGATGACGTTGTGCGGCACGTCCACCACCAGGCGGGATTGATCCTGCGCAAACACCTGCGACAGGCTGTCGCGCACCAGTTCGGCCAATACCATGCGGTTGACCCAGGCGTAGCGCGACGCCACGCCCATGGCGTCCATGTATTCGCCGGCCAGTTCGCCCGTCAAGCCGTACAGGCCCGACTGCGGGTGGCGCACGCCTTTCGGCCATGCTTCCCTGGCGCGGTCCATCCAGCGGCTGCCGACGAAAAAGCCCACGTCGCGGCTGCCGCTGTGGATCATGACGACCACTTCGCCCGGCACCAGCCCGTGCCGGTACGCGGCGTGACGGTCCATGACGGAGTCGACCAGCTGGATTTCCACGAAATGGTTGCCCGATCCTGTGGTGCCCAGGCTGGGGTCGCGTATCACTTCGCGCGTGCCCACCAGCGCTTCGGGCGCATGGCGCAAGCCGCCGCCCAGTTCGCGCAGGGCGATGCAATCGTCGAGCTCGCGCAACAGGCGTTCCTTGTTGACGCGGGGCCACAAGCCCTCATTGTGCAAGCTGTCGATGAACGCTTCCGGCCCCACGTCGAACAGGGCGGCAAACGCCCTCGAGCGCAGCGGCACGTTGCGGCCATCTTCCAGCAGCACATGTTTGAGCTTGCTCAATAGCTGCGGCTTGCGCGCTTCGAACTGGGCCTGGGTCAAGCCGGTCGTGATCAGGCGCATGCCGCAGGCGATGTCCGTGCCGGGAATGGCGGGGATCACCATGTCGGGACTGGTGGCGACGATGCTGCCCACGGGCGCAATGCTGCCAGGGTGAAAGTCGGGCGTGGCACAGGCCTTGCACACATGGCCATCCTGGCCCGGTACGGCGACGGCGGCAAACGCCATCAACTGGCGCACGGCTTTTTCCTCGAGGGGAAAGTTGTGGGGCAGCAGCACGGACGCCTGCGCGTGTGGATTGCTGAGTGTATAAATGCCGTCGGCATAGGCGACGGCGATGCCCTGGCGGCGCAGGGCTTTTTGTAATCTGGATATGGGAAACACGATTCTGCTCCGGAAATAACGAATGCACGGCCCTTTTGCAAGGGCCATGTTTGTTTTCCACGCAGCAGCGACAGGAAGTGCCGCCAGCTTAGCAAACTTCGTGCGGATTGCAAAGCGGGGGGGGGGGGCGCAAGGGGGCGCACAATACGCGTAGCCACTTGCAAAATAATCAAACAGCCTTTATATTCGCGGTTCTTTCTAGAACCTCTTCCTTATTGGAGCCAAAAGTGCCTCGCTACTTCGCCATCACCTGCTAACGCTGACGAAATGCTCTTTGCAGCATCGTTCGGCGCGTTGACGCCCCCGATTGCTGCGGCACTGTTTTTGTTCCATCCGCACACGTATCCAAGACTCTGCTCTTGATCGTCCACGCCCGAACACGTCGTCAGCACCTCTGACCCTGTATGGACACGCCCCGGTGAACGCGGCGTGGGACGCTATGTTTTTACAATCTTTGCCCTTATTCAAATACCCGCGCACGCCGCACCTGGAAGGCTCGCGCCTGCAGGACGGCGACGACGGTTCCGACCAGATGCCCCTGAAAAAGCTGGCCGGCCAGTACGTCGTCATCGAGGAAAAAATCGATGGCGCCAACTCCGCCGTGTCGTTCAGCGATGCGGGCGAGGTGCTGCTGCAGTCGCGCGGCCATTACCTGGCGGGCGGCGGCAGCGAACGCCAGTTCAACCTGCTCAAACCGTGGGCGCATGCGCACGAACACGCCTTGTTGCATCTGCTGGAAGACCAGTTTGTGCTGTTTGGCGAATGGTCGTACAGCAAGCATTCCGTGTTTTACGACCGGCTGCCCCATTACTTCAACGAGTTCGACGTGTACTGCCGCCGCAGCCAGATGTTCTTGTCGACGGCGCGCCGCCACGCCATGCTGGCCGGCTCACCCGTGTTATCGGTTCCCGTGTTGTATGCGGGATTGATGCCGACTTCGCCGAAACAGCTGTGGCAGCTGCTGCGTCATTCGCTGGCCAAGTCCCGTCTTTGGCGCGACACATTTGAACACGCGGTGGCGCGCGAACGCCTGCCGCTGGACCTGTGCTGGAAGCAGACGGACAAGTCCGACCACGCGGAGGGCCTGTACCTGAAAGTGGAAGACGACGAGCAAGTGCTGGCCCGCTACAAGCTGGTGCGGCATGACTTTACGCAAACCATCCTCGACAGCGGTTCGCACCACAGCACGCGGCCATTGATCCCGAACCAGCTGGCCGAGGGCGTCGACCTGTACGCGCCGCAGCCGCTGGTGACCTGGGAGAGCCTGGGCTTGCACACCTGCCGGTCGCTGGACGAACTGGCAACCTTTTCAAGGAGTACAAGATGAACTGGAAACAGTTACAACAACTGGTGCCGTCGGCGGGCCAGTCGCCCGATTTCGATGCCTGCCTGGCTGCCTTTCCCCAGCTGGAACTGGCCAAGACGACGCCGCAAAACCCCGTGTATCACGCGGAAGGCGATGTGTGGACGCATACGATGATGGTGGTCGAATCCCTGCTGGGCATGCTTGAATATCAGCAAGCCACGCGGGCGGAACAGGAAATCGTGTTCCTGGCCGCCTTGCTGCACGACGTGGCCAAGTGCAGCACCACGGTGATCGATCCGGTGACGGGCGCCATCGGCCAGCCGGGCCACTCGCGCAAGGGCGCCCTCGATGCGCGCATCGCCCTGTGGGATTGCGACGTGCCGTTTGCCGCGCGCGAGGAAATCTGCCGCCTGATCAATGTGCACCAGGTGCCGTTCTTTGCGCTGGAGTCGTCGCGGCGCGGCGTCACGCCGGAATTTACCGTGCGCGAGCTGTCGTGGCAAGTTGATATCCGCCTGCTGGCCATGCTGGCCGAAGCCGATATCCGCGGCCGCATCTGTCCCGATCCGCAGCGCATTTTGGATGCCATCGAGCTGTTCCGCGAACTGGCGCACGAGGAGGGCTGCTATGGCCAGCGGCGCGCCTTTGTCGACGACCATACGCGCGTGAAATATTTTCGCGGTGCCGAGGCGCATCCCGACTATCCCCTGTTCCAGGAAGCGGGTTCGCACGTGATCGTCATGTCGGGCTTGCCCGCGTCGGGCAAGAACACGTGGGTGGAGAAGCATCATCCGCGCCTGCCCGTCGTGTCGTTTGACGATGCGCGGACGGCCCTGGGCTTGAAGCACGGTAAAAACGAAGGGCAGGTGGGCGACTATGCGGAAGAGCGGGCGCGCGAACTGTTGCGCAAGGGCGAACCGTTCGTGTGGAACGCCACGCATCTGTCCAAGCTGATGCGCGAAAAGACGCTCAACCTGCTGTATAAATACCAAGCGCAGGTGGAGCTCGTGTACCTGGAACAGCCGCGCAAGGAATTACTGCGGCGCAACGGCCAGCGCGACACATCGCTCAGCAACAAGAAACTGCAAGCGATGCTGTGGAACTGGGAAATCCCGCTGCCGATGGAAGCGCATGCCGTGCGTTACTGCGTCGACTAGACCATGCCAGGGCCATGCAACGCTCAAGCGCCGTCGAAAGCGCTTGACCGGGCGGGCGCTACGCGCCATGCTGGGCGCATGACACTTGTTTTCCCTTCTTTCCTGTAAGCCAGCCGCAGATCCGCCCCGCAGGGGGCGGGCCGCCGCATGGCCATCTTTGATCTCATCACATCATCTGCGAGCGGTGCCGCCCCGGCATGGGGCGCGCCTGCGCTCGCCACAAGGAAAAGAACATGAAAACAATGCACCTCGCCGTCGCCGGCGCCTCCGGCCAATTGGGTTCCCTCGTCGTCAATGAACTCATCCAACTAAGGGCCAGCCGGCCCGATATGGCGCTCACGGCCATCACCCGCGCGCCGGAACGCCACGCAGCGTGGCAGGAACAGGGCATCGGCGTGCGCTTTGGCGACTTTGAGCAGCCGCAGGGCCTGGCGGCAGCCTTTCACGGCGTCGAGCGCCTGTTGCTGATCAGCACGAATACCATCGACGGCACGGATCGGCGGCTGAAACAGCACCGCCATGCCATCGAAGCGGCGCGCCAGGCTGGTGTCGGGCATATCGTCTACACCTCGTTCCTGCAGCCGGAAGAGGGCAAGCGCTCGCTGCTGAACGACGACCACCGGGCCACGGAAGCGCTGCTGGCGGATAGCGGCATCGGCCACACGATCTTGCGCAATGCGTTTTACCAGGATTTGCTGCTGGTAGTGCTCGGCACCGCGGCCGTGGATGGCCAGCTGCGCACGGCCATGGGACAAGGCCATGTGTCGTACGTGGCGCGCGAGGATTGTGCGCATGCGGCTGCCGTGGCGCTATCGGATGGCTACCTTGGCAGCCGTATCCTGGACATTACCGGTCCTGCCGCCCTCGATGCGCAGGCGCTGGCCGCCATCGCCGCCCAGGTATTCGGCAGGTCCGTCAAGGTCGTGCCTCTCGATGCGGAAGAGCGCGTGCGCCATTTCATTGCCGGTGGCATGCCGGCGCCGATGGCGCAGATGCTGGCGGGCATCGAGCGCTGGCTGGCCACCGATGCGATGCACATCGTCAGTGACGACTATGGCGCGTTGACGGGCAGGCAGGCATCATCCGTGCAAGCCTTCCTGCAGGCACTTCCGCCGGCATAACGATTATTTTTTCCGCCCACCGAGCAACTGCGCAATCTCGTTGAACAGTTCATTGTTCAGCGAGGCGGGCAGGGTGGTGGCCAGGCTGCGGCTGTAGTAGGCGCCCAGGTCCAGTCCCAGTCCCAGGCCGCATATCTCGATGGCACCCTGCGTTTCGCGGCGCGCCACCACCTGTTTCAGATGTTGCGCCAGGTAAAACTCGTCGTTGGCCAGGTTCGTGGCTGTATCCATCGGGCAACCGTCGGAGACGACGAGCAGGATGCGCCGCCGTTCCGGGCGCGCCAGCATGCGGCTGCACGCCCAGTCCACGGCTTCGCCATCGACGCCTTCGCGGTACAGGTCCGCCTTCAGCAGCGCCGCGATGTCGGGCCGCGCGCGGCGCCAGCTCGTATCGCCATCCTTGAAAACCATGTGTACGAGTTCATTCAAGCGGCCCGGATTCGCCGGAGAGCGGGCGCGCATCCAGTCGCGCTTGATTCGTCCCCCGTTCCACGCACCCGTCGTAAAGCCCAGCAACTCCGTGGCGATGCCCGCCTGGTCCAGCGCGCGCAGCAGAATGTCGAGCAGCACGGCCACGGATTCCGCATGCGTTTTCATGGAGCCGGAGCAGTCGACAAGAAAGGTGACGAGGCAATCGGCCTGCGGCAGGAATTGTTCCTTGCGGAACAGCCTGCGCTCGGACGGTGAACTGATCAGCTGCGCCAGGCGGCGGCCATCGATATAACCTTCTTCCTCGCCAAACGACCAGCCATCGCGCTGGGGCACGGCCAGCAGTTGCGTGAAACGCCGCGCCAGGCGGGCCGTGTTGATGCCCAGGCTGGCGATGCGACCATCCATGCGTTCGCGGTAGTCGAGCAGCAGGGCGCGGCGCACGAGCTCGCCCGCTTTTTCCTCGCGGTCATATGCCGTGGAGTAAGTCTTGTAGCCGCCATCGCCATCGCTGAAGGCGCGGCTGTCGCCCAGTGGGGCGGCGTCTGGAATATTGTCGTTATCGCTGTCGAAATCGAGCAGCAGCTTGAAGGCTGCCTGCGCCTTGGCGTCGCCGGCATCGTCCTGCTGGCCATCCTGCGCCGCTTGCGCCTCTTTCAGCATGGCATGGACGGCGTGGGCGATGGCCAGTGCGTGGCGGGCAAAGGCCGCCTGGTCGGCACGGTGGCGGCGCAAGCCGGCCAGGTCGCCGCTCAGCTGCGACGACAGGGACCAGCGCGTCGCCTCGATAAAATCTTCCGTCTTTTCCAGCACGGGCCTGGCCGTCAGGCGTGACCAGCACATCTGGAACACTGTATACAAGAGCAAGCCCGATGCGCCTTCCGCCAGGCCGGAATCGTAGAACGCGTGCGACCAGGCAGTAAAACGGTGGCGCAGGTTGTGGATGACACCAGCGTGGTGCTCGGGCGCAAGCGTTTCCACTCGTAACTGCTCCAGCAACTCGAAGACGAGGCGCGCCACGGGCTCGGCTGGACACAGGGACTTGTGCAGGGCCGCATCCGTGTGCAGTAGGCGCAGGGCCACGCTGTCGGCCGCGCCGCGCAGCGACGGCAAATCCTGCAGCGCCGCATCGGACTGCAGATGGGCCGAGTGGATGGGCAGCGGGCGGTGGCCGTCGTGCAGGCGCCGGCCCCGGTAGCGTATCGAGGGAGAACCGCTGAGGGCGCGGATGGCGCCCGCGCACAGTTCATCCGTTTCCTGCTGCTCGCGCGTGTAGGCGGCAGGAATGATGGCTTCAGTGCTCATGCCTGGCTCGCCAGCAATTCCTCATTGAAACAGCGCTGGTAATACTCGGCCACCATGGGGCGCTCGGCCTCGTCGCATTTGTTGAGGAAGGACAGGCGGAAGGCCAGGGCCGGGTCGCGGAAGATCTGGCAATTCTCCGCCCAGGTAATCACCGTGCGCGGCGACATCAGGCAGGCCAGGTCGCCCGCCGCATAGCCGTGGCGCGTGAGGCTGGCCACGGCCACCATGCTGCTCGCCAACTGGCGGCCCGCCTCGTCGTTCATGGCGGGGACTCTGGCCAGGACGATCTGCGTTTCCTCGTCCTGCGGCAAATAGTTTAGGGTGGCAACAATGTTCCAGCGGTCGATCTGCGCGTGGTTCAGCACTTGGGTGCCGTGGTACATGCCGTTCAGGTTGCCCAGGCCCACCGTATTCGAGGTGGCGAACAAACGGAAGTGGGGGTGGGGCGTGATGACCCGGTTCTGGTCGAGCAGGGTGAACTTGCCGTCGCGTTCCAGAATGCGCTGGATGACGAACATCACGTCGGGGCGGCCCGCGTCGTACTCGTCGAAGATCAGGGCCACGGGCCTTTGCAGCGACCAGGGCACGATGCCTTCCTGGAATTCCGTCACCTGCTGCTGCTCGCGCAGCACGATGGCGTCCTTGCCGACCAGGTCCAGGCGGCTGATGTGGCCGTCCAGGTTGACCCGCACGCAAGGCCAGTTCAGGCGCGCCGCCACCTGCTCGATATGCGTGGACTTGCCCGTGCCGTGCAAGCCCTGCACCATCACGCGGCGGTTATGCGTGAAGCCGGCCAGTATCGCCAAGGTGACATCCTTGTTGAAGCGGTAGGCGGGATCGATGTCGGGCACGTGCGGGTCGCGCTCGGTAAACACGGGCACGAGCAGGTCGCTGTCAATACTGAACAGGCTGCGCACGGACTGCAAGGTTTGCGCTGCGGCGGCGGGGGGATGTTGGCGTGAATCTGGCACCTTGTTCTCCTGTGAAGCCGCAGCATGGGTGCCGCAGCGGTTATGTGTGAGTTGCGGAATTACCGGTTTGCAATGCGTCGTCGTCCCCGCCCGTCGTCGGCATAGTTTCCGATTCGATGGCGGCCAGGGCTTGCGCGGCGCGCTGCAATGCAGGCAAGAAATGTAAAGCCTTGTCGTGCGTCAAACGGATAATGGGCGCCTGGATGGCCACGGCCAGGTTCGAGCGGCCGTTCGCGTTCGGCACCAGCACGGCCACGCACAGCAGGCCGGGCAGGAATTCCTCGTCGTCCAGCGCATAGCCGTTGCGGCGCACCAGTTCCAGTTCGCGTTCCAGCTTGACGGGGTCCGTTTCCGTCTTGTCCGTAAAGCGCGTCAATTCCATGTGGCCCAGCAGGCGGCGCCGTTGCACTGGCGTCATTTGCGCCAGGAACAGCTTGCCGCTCGATGAGCAGTGGGCCGGCACCCGCGAACCGGGATGCAGGTAGAAGCGCAGCGGCGCCGCCGTTTCCACCCTGTCCAGGTACACCACTTCGCTGCCGCTGAAGGCCGTCAAGTTGCAGCTTTCGCCCACTTCCTCGACCAGCTGGCGCAAGACCATGCGGCGGGCGCCATGGAAGGTGTTGTTAATCAAGAGGTTCGACGCCAGCCGGCGCAGGCGAACGCCCGTGCTGTAGTGGCGGCCATCGCTTTCGCGCTGCAGCACGCCCACGCTTTCCAGCTGTTGCAGCATGCGGTGCAGGGTGGGCTTGGGCAAGCCCGTTTCTTCCACCAGCGCTTGCAGCGACAGCAACTGGTCTTTCTCGGCAATCACTTCCAGCAAGGCAAACAAACGCATCGTGGGCGTGTCGCCTTCCAGTTTTTCCGGCTCAAGTTTTGGGGATGAAATCATGTCCATGGTGGCCTCGGTTGGGTATCTGAGTGTTACATCAGCTTATTTCATTTTCGAACTCAAATTGTACCGTTTCCTTGAAAATCTGTTTGACTTTTGCACGTCGAACGCTTAAATTGAATTGTATATCAAATTTCGGAACAAAATATACCGATTTTTGATAAATAAGTTGATCATTTCACTGCAGTTCATTACAACAGACCAGGAGACACCCATGAATGACATGACCGAGCAAAAAGCCGCCGCCGCAGCGGCTACCCCTACCGGCCCGCAAAAGATGACGCCTTCCGAAGCGTTCGTGGAAACCCTGGCCGCCAATGGCGTGACCGACATGTTCGGCATCATGGGCTCGGCCTTCATGGACCCGATGGATATTTTTGCCCCAGCCGGCATCCGTTTGATTCCCGTCGTGCACGAGCAGGGCGCCGGCCACATGGCTGACGGCTATGCCCGCGTCTCGGGCCGCCATGGCGTCGTTATCGGCCAGAACGGCCCCGGCATCAGCAATTGCGTCACCGCCATTGCCGCCGCCTACTGGGCGCACACCCCCGTCGTGATCATCACGCCGGAAACGGGCACGATGAGCATGGGCCTGGGCGGTTTCCAGGAAGCGAATCAGCTGCCGATGTTCGAGGAATTTACGAAATATCAAGGCCACGTCACCCATCCGGCCCGCATGGCCGAATACACGGGCCGTTGTTTTGACCGCGCCATGTCCGAAATGGGCCCGACGCAACTGAACATCCCGCGCGACTATTTCTATGGCGAAATCAAGGCGGAAATCCCGAAACCGAACCGCCTCGACCGTGGCGCCGGCGGCGAGCAAAGCCTCAATGACGCAGCGGAATTGCTGGCGAAAGCCAAGTTCCCCGTGATCATCTCGGGCGGCGGCGTCGTCATGGGCGAAGCGATCGAGGAATGCAAGGCGCTGGCCGAACGCCTCGGCGCTCCCGTCGTCAACAGCTACCTGCATAACGACTCGTTCCCCGCCAGCCATCCGCTGTGGTGCGGTCCGCTCGGCTACCAGGGTTCCAAGGCGGCCATGAAACTGATCGCCAAGGCCGACGTCGTCGTCGCCCTCGGTTCGCGCCTGGGGCCGTTCGGCACCTTGCCGCAGCATGGCATGGATTACTGGCCGAAGAACGCCAAGATCATCCAGATCGATGCCGACAACAAGATGCTGGGTTTGGTCAAAAAGATTTCGGTGGGCATCTGCGGCGACGCCAAGGCGGCCGCGAAAGCCATCCTGTCCCGCCTGGATGGCAAGACCCTCGACTGCGACGCCACGCGCGACGAGCGCTATGCCGCCGTGCAAGCGGAAAAAGCCGCATGGGAAGAGGAGTTGACCAACTGGACGCACGAGAAAGATGCGTACAGCCTGGACATGATCGAAGAGCAAAAGAAAGAGCCGGGCAGCTATCTGCACCCGCGCCAGGTCTTGCGCGAGCTGGAAAAAGCCATGCCGGAAGACGTGATGGTGTCGACCGACATCGGCAACATCAACTCGGTGGCGAACAGCTATCTGCGCTTTGAAAAGCCGCGCAGCTTCTTTGCGGCGATGAGCTTTGGCAACTGCGGCTATGCCTTCCCGACCATCATCGGCGCGAAAGTGGCTGCGCCGCACCGTCCTGCCGTGTCGTACGCGGGCGACGGCGCCTGGGGCATGAGCTTGATGGAAACGATGACTTGCGTGCGCCACAACATTCCCGTGACGGCCGTGGTGTTCCACAACCGCCAGTGGGGGGCGGAAAAGAAAAACCAGGTCGATTTCTACAACCGCCGCTTCGTCGCCGGTGAACTCGACAACCAGAGCTTCGCCGAGATTGCGCGGGCCATGGGCGCCGAAGGCATCACGGTCGACAAGCTGGAAGACGTGGGTCCGGCCCTGAAGAAAGCGATCGACATGCAGATGAATGAAGGCAAGACCACCATCATCGAAATCATGTGCACGCGCGAACTGGGCGACCCGTTCCGCCGCGATGCGCTGAGCAAGCCGATCCGTCACCTGGACAAATATAAAGACTATGTTTAAGTAAGCCAGCCTGTGAGGATGGGCTGTGACCAAATTCTCACAGATTGTCACGAATACATCATAATTTCATTAAAGAATACAAGGCGTCCCGTTTTTTTGGATTATTTGATTTGACAAGGCCATGCTTAAGGCTTAAATTCAATAAAAGACAAAAAACGGAACGTAGCGTATCAAAAACGATTTACGGAGATAGCCATGAACCACCCTGTACCGCACACCGACGCCGTCACCACCGACTTTCTGCAAGCGTTCGGCGATGCCTGGAACCGCCACGATATCGACGCCCTGATGGCGGCCATGGCCGATGACTGCGAATTCCACGCCGTGGCCGGCCCTGACTTGCTGGGCAAGAGTTTTATTGGCCGCGACGCCGTGCGCGCCGGCTTCGAGCTGGCCTGGCAAACCTTCCCCGACGCCGCCTGGCTTAATCCAGAACACTTCGTCTGCGGCGAGCGCGGCGTGACGGAATCGACGTTTGCCGGCACCAAGGCGGACGGCACGCGCATCGAAGCGCGCATGGTCGACATTTTTACTTTCCGCGACGGCAAGATCGCCGTGAAGAACGCTTTCCGCAAGGATCGCCCACCCGTCGCTACCGGCAACAAAGCCGCCTGAGCCAGCACGTTCACCGGGAATGATCATGAACAAACCTGTCGACACCCCATCTGACGTACTGGGCAACAGCACCGCTGCCCGCACGCCCTACGATCCCGCCTTCGATCCGCTGGTGGCCCAGCGCCCCGGCCACGGCAATGCCTACGCGCCCACCTACTGGATCGGCACGGCCGGCGAACCGCCCGCCGATGACGGCCCCATCACGCATGACATCGACGTCGACGTGGCCATCATCGGCTCGGGTTTTACCGGCCTCTCCTGCGCCATCTTCCTGGCCCAGGAACACGGCATCAAGGCCACCGTGCTGGAAGCGAACCGCGTCAGCTGGGGCTGCAGCACGCGCAATGGCGGCCAGGCGCAATGCACGACGGGCCGCCTGAAGCGCTCGCAGTGGATAGACCGCTATGGGCTGGACACGGCCCTGAAACTGCACACGGAAGTGTGCGACGCGATGGAAACGTTCAAGAAGATCACGGCCGATATCGATTGCGACCCGCAGCCGGGCGGCCACCTGTACATCGCCCACAAGGCGAAAGCCATGCCCGCGCTGGAAAAAGAAGCCAAGATCATGCGCGAGATCTTCAAGTATGACGCGCGCATCCTCGACGCCGATACCGTCAAGCGCGAATTCGTCGACGACAAGGAAGCGGCCGGCGCGCTGCACGAGCCGGAAGGCATCGGCATCCACGCGGGCAAGCTGGCGTTCGGCTACCTGCGCAAGGCGCGCGCGCTGGGCGCCAAAGTGCACCCGTCCAGCCCGGTGATGGGCTGGGAAACGCGCAATGGCGTGCATTATCTGCAAACGCCAGGCGGCGTGGTGCGTGCCCGTGCCGTGGCCGTGGCCACGGGCGGCTACACCTCGCCGCACCTGCACCCGCAAGTGAAAAACCGCTTGCTGCCGATTCTGTCGAACTCGCTCGTCACGCGCCCGTTGACCCCGGCGGAAATCGCGGCGTGCAATTTCCGCACCCACCAGGTGATCACGGATACGCGCATCCTGCGCCACTACTACCGCTTGATGCCGGACAACCGCGTGCAGATCGGCAGCCGCAGTGCCATCACGGGCGCCGACGCGCCGGACGAGAAATACAAACAGTTTTTGATCAACGATCTGCACCGCAAGTTCCCCGCGCTGACCGGGATCGGCATCGATTATTCGTGGTGGGGCTGGGTCGACGTCAGCCACGACATGATGCCGCGCATCGTGCAACCGGACCCGAAGCAATCGATCTTCTATTCGCTCGGTTACGGCGGCAACGGCGTCATGTACTCGGCGCAGGCGGGCCGGCGCATGGCCGAGCGCATCGCGGGCAAGGCCAGCGACACGGGCTTGCCGATCTTCAATTCCAAATTGCCATATCCCAACATGATGGAACTGGTCGAATCGCAAGCCTTCGCCCCGTTCCGCCGCCTGGGCCAGCGCTTCCTGTACCGCTGGTATCACTTGAAGGATGAAGTGTTTTAAATAGCAGTAGCCGTACCAAGCCGCCGTATGGTTGACAAAGAGCAACCAGCGGCGCCTGTTCCGCAAGGAGCAGATATTGCCCGAACGTTCACACATAACAATAAATCTTGGAGTGAGACATGAACACAAATACGAGCAAAACGGTTTTTTCAACGATGCGCCGCGCCGTCCTCGGCACCCTGGTGCTGGGCGTAGTGGCGGCCTCCAGCGGTACCGCCTTTGCGCAAGGCAAGGAAGTGACGATTGCCTACCAGGAAATCAACGGTCCCTTCCTGGTGGCCATCGCCAGCGGCGAAGTGGAAAAAACCACCGGCTATAAAATCAACTGGCGCAAGTTCGATTCGGGCGCCAAGGTAGCCACCGGCATGGCGTCCGGCGACGTGCAGATCGGCGTCATCGGTTCCAGCCCTCTGACGGCGGCCGTCAGCCGCGGTGTCGACCTGCAGCTGTTCTGGATCATCGACGACATCAACGAAGCCGAAGCGATGGTGGCCCGCAATGGCGCCGGCATCACCAAGCCGACCGACTTGCGCGGCAAGAAAATCGCCGTGCCTTTCGTTTCCACCACGCACTTCCACACCATGTTCGCGTTGGAAACGTGGGGCATCAAGCCCACGGAAGTGAAATTGCTGAACATGCAGCCGAACCAGATCGCCGCGGCCTGGGAACGGGGCGATATCGATGCCGCCTTCGTGTGGGATCCGGCCTTGAGCAAGCTCAAGCAAAACGGCAAGGTGCTCGTCACCTCTGGCGAACTGAGCAAGAAGGGCAAGGCCACGTTTGACGGCATGGCCGTCGAGCGCGCCTGGGGCGAGGCGAATGCCGACTTCATGGCCAAGTTCGTCAAGGTGATGGCCGCTGCCGACGCCGACTACCGCGCCAATCCGAAAGCGTGGACCATTGATTCCCCGCAAGTGAAAGCCAACGTCAAGCATTCGGGCGCGGCCGCCAAGGACGTGGCCGCTTCAGTGGCGCTGTACGCCTATCCATCGTTGCAGGAGCAAGCGTCGCCGGCCTGGCTCGGCGGTGGCGCGAAGGGCGGCGTGGCGCAAGCCTTGCTGGCCACGGCGCAATTCCTGAAGGGCGAAGGCAAGATCGACACCCTGGCAACAGATTACGCCAAGTATGTGACACCCAAGTATGCACAGGCCGCCGGCCTGCTGAAGTAAACGTTGTGCGATGGCGCGCCTGCGGGCGCGCTGACTGAACAGAATGCGTTGAACTGAAGTGACTACACCTATGCGGGGCACATGATGGAAAATCTCTACGTCAAGGATGTCAGCGTGATTTATCCGGGCAAGACGGCCGGTGAACGCGTACATGCCTTAAATAATATCAATCTCACCATCAATAGCGGCGACTTCGTCGTCGCGCTGGGCGCCTCGGGTTGCGGCAAGACAACCTTGCTCAGTCTGATGGCGGGCTTTATCGCCCCGTCCAAGGGCGAGATTATGCTCGGAGACAATAAAGTGGAAGGGCCGGGCGCCGACCGTGGCGTCGTATTCCAGAAGCATGCCTTGCTGCCATGGCTGAACGTGATGGAAAACGTGGAGTTCGGCTTGAAACTGCAAGGCGTGGCTAAGGCCGTGCGGCGCGAACAGGCGGCGAAGAACCTGGCGCTGGTCGGCTTGAAGGACTTTCACGACAATATGATTTATCAATTGTCGGGCGGCATGCAGCAAAGGGTGGGCATCGCCCGCGCCCTGACCAGCAATCCCGCCATGCTGCTGATGGATGAACCGATGGCGGCGCTCGACGCGCTGACGCGCGAAACCATCCAGGAGTTGCTGCTCGATATCTGGGCCAAGTCCAGCACCATGTTCTTCTTCATTACCCACAGCGTCGACGAGGCGCTGTTCCTGGCGAACCGGCTGATCGTCATGTCGCCCCGTCCGGGCCGCATCACGCACACGTATGAACTCGATTTCAACAAGCGCTTCCTCGAATGCCGCGATGCGCGCGCCGTGAAATCGAGTCCGGACTTCATCAAGATGCGCGAAACGGTGCTCAACATCATTTATGGCGACGAACGCGCCGTCAATAAAGAGTTGGAGGTGTCCCATGCATAGCCCATCCGTCGTGGGATTTCCTCCCACCACCGCCAAGCGCGCCGGTTTCTTTGGCCGCCTGTTCGCTCCCCGCTGCGCCATGCCCGGTGAAGCGTTCGGCGCGCCGGGGCAGGGCAATTCCAGCCGCATCGCTACCGTCACCGTCATCGCCGTGCTGCTGTTGTGGTTTGGCGTGACGGCCAGCGGCATGGTCAAACCGCTGTTTTTACCGTCGCCGCAAGCCGTGTATGAAAAATTCATCATGGCGGCCACCACCGGTTTCGGCGGCGCCACGCTGTGGGAACACACGGTCGCCAGTCTGGTGCGCGTGTTCGGTGCCTTTGGCCTGGCCTGCCTGTTCGCCATTCCCATCGGCGTGATGATGGGCGTCAATCGCGTGGCACGCGGCATCTTCGATCCCTTGATCGAGTTCTACCGTCCGCTGCCGCCGCTCGCCTACTTGCCACTGGTCATCATCTGGTTCGGCATCGGCGAGTTTTCGAAGGTCTACCTGATCTTCCTGGCCATCTTCGCGCCGATGGCGATTGCGGCCCGCGCCGGCGTCAGTTCCGTGTCGCTGGAGCAAATCCACGCGGCGTATTCGATGGGCGCCACCCGTTTCCAGGTGATCGTGCACGTGATTTTGCGCGCCGCGATTCCGGAAATCCTCACCGGCATGCGCATCGGCATCGGCGTGGGCTGGACCACCCTGGTGGCGGGCGAAATGGTGGCGGCCACGCGTGGCCTCGGCTACATGGTGCTGAGCGCTTCCGAGTTTCTGGCCAGCGACGTGGTGATCATGGGCATCATCGTGATCGGCTTCTTTGCTTTCCTGTTTGATTTGATGATGCGTTACCTCGAACGTACCCTCGTGCCATGGAAGGGCAAGGTGTAAGACGTTCCCGGGAGTGGCGCGCACGCCACAAGTGTTGCCGCCGCTCCCTTTTTTTTAGCAACCCTAACTGTACGTAACCTCCAGCGCGCTTGCCCCTTGGCTGCCGCGCCGGGCCGCTGCATTTCCAGATTGACTTATGGAATGCGGCCAACCAGACTGATTCACACGATGTATCGATGCTGCTTGACGGTGTTGCCTAAATAAAACAAAGCCGCGCGGCAAGAACAAGCCGCAGCAGGCAGGGCGCACCGGGCTTCAGAGATTTTCAGGAGACAAAACATGATTAGCGAATCGCATAACAGTACCGGCTTGCAGCACTCGCTCAAGCAACGCCACATGAGCATGATCGCCATCGGCGGCGTGATCGGCGCCGGCCTCTTTGTCGGCAGCGGCGTCATCGCCAAGGCCGCCGGCCCGGCCGCCATCCTTTCCTTCCTGCTCACGGGCGGCCTCGTCGTCCTGATCATGCGTATGCTGGGCGAACTGGCCTCGTCCCTGCCCGTGGTCGGCTCCTTTTACGAATATGCGCGCCTGGCTTTCGACGACAAGCCGAAGGTCTCGAAATTCCTCGGCTTCATGAGCGGCTGGATGTACTGGTATTTCTGGGTCGTCGTCGTGGCGCTGGAAGCCATCGCCGGCGCGAAACTGGTCAACTTCTGGTTGCCAGACGTGCCGTCGTGGTCGATCAGCCTGGTGCTGCTTGTCTCGATGACCGTGCTCAATCTGTTCTCCGTGAAAGCGTTCGGTGAATTCGAGTTCTGGTTCGCCTCGATCAAGGTGGTCGCCATCATCGTCTTCCTGTTTGTCGGCGCCCTGTTCATCACGGGCAGCTTGCCCAACAGCATTCCGACCCTGGGCTTTTTGACCAGCAACGGCGGCTTCATGCCGCATGGCTGGGGGCCTGTATTGAGTGGCGCCGTCGCCGCCACGGCCTTTTATTCGGGCGCCGAGATCGTCACCATCGCCGCCGCCGAAACGTCGGACCCGGCCAAGGCCATCGCCCGCGCCACCAATTCCGTCATCACGCGCGTGCTGATGTTTTATGTGGGATCCATGTTTGTTGTCGTCTGCATCGTGCCCTGGGATTCGCCGGCCATCGCCACGCCTTTCGTCAGCGCCCTGACCGTCATGAACATCCCGTACGCGGCCCACATCATGAACGCCATCATTTTGACGGCCGTGCTGTCTGCCCTGAATTCCAGCCTGTACGCTTCGTCGCGCATGATCTTTGCGCTGACGCGCCGCGGCGACGCCCCCACGGGCCTGGTCAAGCTGAGCAAGAACGGCGTGCCGATTCGCGCCATTTTGTTCAGCACCTTGTTCGCCTATTTCGCCATCGCCGTCTCGTATGTGTCAGCCGACCTGGTGTTCCCCTTCATCGTCAACTCCTACGGTATCCTGATCCTGTTCGTCTACCTGCTCATTGCGATATCTCAATTGCGCCTCCGTCGCCGGCTGGAACGCGAATGCCCGGAACGCATCAAGGTGCGCATGTGGCTGTTTCCCTACCTGACGTATTTCACCATCATCGCCATGCTGGTGATCCTGGGCGCCATGAGCGTGTCGTCCGATACGGAGCAGCGCGTGTCGTTCTGGTTCGGCCTGTTGAGCGTGGTCATCATGAGCGTCATGTACTACATCAAGAAACTGGTCAACGACGACCGCAACGGCGGCAACGAAGCCAAGGTGGAGCTCAAACATGTCTGATACGACCTTGTTGCCCGCAGGCCGGCGCCGCTTCCTGCGCACGACGGCCGCCCTGGGCGCCGCCGTCGTGGCCGGCCCAGCCTTGGCGGAGTCCGTCACTTTGCCGTTTGAAAACGGCGAGCGCGAGCTGGTGGCCTTCCCGCAAAAGCGTCCGCTGATCCTGCTGACCAGCCGTCCGCCCCAGCTGGAAACGCCGTTCAGCGTGTTCAATGAAGGCGCGATCACGCCCAACGACGCGTTTTTCGTGCGCTACCACTGGAGTGGCTTGCCCACCAGCATCGATGGTGGCAGCTACCGGCTGCGCATCGGCGGCCTTGTCAAAACGCCTTTGGAATTGTCGCTGGCGGAACTGAAACAGCTGGCCGCGCCCGTCGAGGTGGTGGCCGTGACGCAATGTTCGGGCAATAGCCGCGGCTTTTTCGCGCCGCGCGCGAATGGCGGGCAGCTGGGTAATGGCGCCATGGGCAATGCCCGCTGGACGGGCATCCCCCTGAAAACCGTGCTGGAAAAGGCCGGCATCGCGGCCAGCGCCGTGCAGGTCGCCTTTAATGGCCTGGAAACGCCGCCCGTGGGTGATGGCCCCGATTTTCAGAAAGCCTTGTCGGTCGAGCACATCATGGCCGGCGACGTCATGCTGGCTTGGGCCATGAATGGCGAAGACATTCCTTTCCTGAACGGCTATCCGCTGCGCCTGATCGTGCCCGGCTTCTATGGCACCTACTGGGTCAAGCACCTGAGCGACATCACCGTGCTCGACAAGCCCTTCGACGGCTTCTGGATGAGCACGGGCTACCGCATTCCCGACAACGGCTCCGGCTTCATCGAACCGGGCACGCCTGTGGGCAAGACGACGCCGATCAGCCGCCTCAACGTGCGCTCGTTCATTACCAGCGTGCAAGATGGTGCGCAAGTGAAAGCGGGGCGCGACCTGGCACTGCGCGGCATCGCTTTTGATGGCGGCCAGGGCATCAGCGAAGTGACCGTGTCGGTGGACGGCGGCCAGACGTGGCAGGAAGCGAAGCTGGGCAAGGATCTGGGGCGCTTTTCGTTCCGCGAGTGGACGCTGATGTTGAAGGCGCCGCGCAAGGGCAAGCATGTGCTGATGGTGCGCGCCGTCAACCGCATCGGCCAGAGCCAGCCCATGAAAGCCCTGTGGAATCCCATGGGTTATATGCGCAACGTGGTGGAAACCACGCGCATCCAGGCAGTCTGAGGAGAACCATATGAAGATATTACTTGCCGCGCTGGCACTGTCGGCGGCGGGCGGCGCGTGCGCGCTGGAAATCCATTTGCCACCGGAAACGGCGACTTATAAACCCAGCGAATTGCCCGGCTACCAGCTGGTGCAGCGCAACTGCATGACGTGCCACGCGGCCCAGTATGCATCGAGCCAGCCGCCCGCCTCGCCGCGCGCCTACTGGGAAGCGACCGTCAAGAAGATGAAAAAACCGTTTGGCGCGCAGTTTGATGATGCGGACATGCCGGCCATGGTCGATTACCTGGTGAAAACCTATGGTGCGGAACGGGGCGCCATCGTACCTGCCGCCGTTGCCAAACCCGTCGTAGCCGCAGCCGCTGTCCCGGCCGCCAGCGGCAAGGACGTGAAAACCTTGCTGGCGGCGAACGGCTGCATGGCTTGCCATGCGCTCGACCAGAAGGTGGTCGGCCCCGGCTTTGCGGAAGTGGCAGCCAGATACAAGGGCAAGGACAGTGTTGCTGCCGTGGCGGCCAACATCCGCAGCGGCGGCGCCGGCAAATGGGGACCCGTGCCCATGCCGCCGTTCAGCCAGCTCAGTGCAGCGGATGCGGCGAGCCTGGCGAAGTACGTGCTGAACAGATAAGTTCGTCCTTGTTGCGCGGCAACCCTTAATACCACTTGCCGCCACCCATCTTGCGCGGTATTGCCCGCTGCCATTACGCAGCGGGCTTTTTTTTACGTCCGCCATTCGCCATTGCATCGCTTGCCAGCGCAGCGATCGCTACCACTGGTATTGTAAAAAACACCGTTATATAAAACCACTTGACTACCAATTTAGGGCGTCGCATTCTCTGTGCAGAAAGCCGACGCTTCGCTGTGCTTTCTTTACGTACAACATAAAAAGCTACTTCGATAGTTTTCGTATAACGTTCAGGAGACATTGTGAAGACACGGCAAATTAGCCGGCTGGCCTCGCCTTTGATGGCTGGCCTGCTGGGCAGCGCGCTGCTCGCTTGCGGCGGCAATTCCACCACCGAATCCCCATCAACCCTGCTGGCCGGCATGGTCGCCAGCGACAGTTGCGCGGCCTGGAGCGCCGCTGCCGTCTACACGGCGGGCCAGTGCGCCGTCTACGACGGCAAGGTGTACCGGGCCAAATGGTGGGTGCAGGGCACGGCGCCGAACAACGACCAGTGGGGGCCGTGGAGCCTTGATACGACCACTCCAACTCCGACTCCCACCCCGACTCCAACACCCACCCCGACTCCAACGCCCACTCCGACGCCAGGCGTGCCCACCAAGGCCCAGGCCGAGGCGAACGAGGCGGCGCTGACGAACAACGATTTCTTCCGCAAGGTCAAGGCCTCGATCCGCACCCTGGGCAATACGGCCGTCGAGGCGGTGCAGCCTGGACTGGCCAGCAATCCGCTCAACGTCAAACGGGTCGAGCGCCTGCTGCCGGCGGCGAAGTGGGATTACTATTTTGCCGCGCGCGACGCCAGCTACACGTATCAGCGCTTCCTGCAAGCCGTGGCCAAGTTCCCCGCCGTGTGCGACGATTACAGCGACGGACGCAATGCGGACGCCATCTGCCGCCACAGCCTGTCCACCATGTTCGCCCATTTTGTGCAGGAAACGGGCGACCACAACGCCAGCAGTCCGCTGCCGCAATGGCGCCAGGGCTTGAAGTATTTGCGCGAGCTGGGCTGCGACGAGACGGGCGCCGGTTGCGGCTACAACGTCGAGTGCGCCGATCCCGTCTTCAACAAGGTGTGGACCTGCGGCAAGAATGCCGACGGCAGCTTCAAAAAGTATTTTGGACGCGGCGCCAAGCAGCTGTCGTACAACTACAACTATGGGCCGTTTTCCCAAGCCATGCATGACGGCGATCAATCCGTGCTGCTGAAAAATCCGGACCTGGTGGCGTCGACCTGGCTGAACCTGGCCTCGGCCACGTTCTTCTTTGTCTATCCGCAACCGCCGAAGCCGTCGATGCTGCATGTGCTCGACGGCACGTGGGTGCCGAACGCGGCCGATACGACGGCGGGTGCGGGCAATAACTTCGCCACCACCATCATGATCATCAACGCCGAATGCGGGCAGGGCACGGAAAAGCAGGCCGCGCAAAACCGCATCGATTACTACAAACAATTTGCCGCCGACATGGGCTGGGATTATTCCGGCGAACAATTGTCTTGCGCCAACATGCAACGCTTCACCCCGGCCAGTTCCGCTTCCTACAACATCTATTGGGAAAAGAACTGGAGCGCCGGTGGCGACAACCAATGCCAGCTGGTCAGCTATCAAACCCCGTACAGCGCCTTGCTGGCCGGGAACTACGTGAAATGCGTGGAAGCCAACTGGAATGTGAAGTTGCAGTAGCAGCAAAAGCAGGAAAGCCGGCCAGGGATAACAGTTGACAAGAGCCCCTCGAGGGGCCTGCAACAGCTCTCGATGTAAAACCATAACGGAGACCAATACAACATGAAATCGAATGCATTATTGATGGCCCTGCTCAGCGGCGTGCTCGTCGCTTGCGGAGGCGGCGGCCAGGAAGGCACGACCGCCACGCCAAACACCTTGCTCGCCGCCGTCGAAGCGTGCGCCGTATGGGATGCCGCCACCGTCTACACGGGCGGCCAGTGCGTGCTGTACCAGGGCGTCACCTACAAGGCCAAGTGGTGGACGCAGGGCAATGTCCCCAGCGCCACCGACCAGTGGGGCCCATGGGCCGTGACGGATACCCCGACGCCGACACCAACGCCAACGCCAACGCCGACACCGACGCCGACACCAACGCCGACGCCAACGCCAACCCCAACCCCAACCCCGACGCCGACGCCGACGCCGACGCCGACACCAACACCAACGCCAACCCCAACGCCAACCCCAACCCCGACCCCCACGGCTTGCCGCCCGGACGGCTTGATCTCGGCCGTGCCGAATGTGCCGTACTGCAAGGTGTACGATACGAATGGCCGCGAAGTGCTGAGCAATGGCTTGAACCGGCGCATCGTCGGCTATTTCGCCAGCTGGCGCACGGGCGTCGACGGCAGCCCGACTTACCTCGTGAATAACCTGCCGTGGGACAAGATTACCCACCTGAACTATGCGTTCGCCTCCGTCGATCCCGCCACGTCGAAAATCGCCATCGGCAGCGGCGCGGCCAATCCCGATACGGGCCTCACATGGCCGAACGTGCCGGCCGCCGCCATGGACCCGTCGCTGCCGTACAAGGGCCACTTCAACTTGCTGTCGCAATACAAGAAGAAGTATCCGGGCGTGAAACTGATGATTTCCGTGGGCGGCTGGGCCGGCAGCGGCGGCTTCTATACGGCCACGACGAACGCGGATGGCAGCATCAACACGGCCGGCATCAACACCCTGGCCGATTCCATGGTGGCCTTCGTGCGCCAGTACAACTTCTTCGATGGTGTCGATGTCGATTACGAACATCCGACCACCAACAATGAAGCGGGCAATCCGAACGATTTCGCCGTCTCGAAGCCGCGCCTGGCCGGCCTGATGACGAGCTACAACGTGCTGCTGAAAGTGCTACGCCAGAAGCTCGACGAAGCGGCCGTGCAGGACAATAAATACTATCTGCTGACCATCGCCGGTTCCGCCTCGGGCTGGGTCTTGCGTGGCGAAGAAAACATGTCGGGATTGAAATATCTCGATTACGCCAGCCTGATGAGCTATGACTTGCATGGCGCTTGGAACCAGTATGTGGGACCGAACGCGGCGCTGTTTGACGATGGCAATGATGGCGAATTGCGCGCCGGTAACGCCTACCAGTTCCAGAACATCGGCTACCTGAACACGGACTGGGCCTACCGCTACTACCGTGGCGCCATGCAGGCGGGACGCATCAATATCGGCGTGCCGTTCTACACGCGGGGCTGGAAGGATGTGACGGGCGGCACGAACGGCCTGTGGGGCACGACGCCACTGATCAGTTCCACTGTCACCTGCGCCGGCACCAAGACCTGCGGCACGGGCGCCACTGGCATCGACAACGTCTGGTATGACCTGGACTCGCAGGGCAAACCCACGCCGGGCGGTGGCAACCCCATCTGGCATGCGCTGAACTTGCAGAACGGCATCGTTCCAAGCTACCTCGATGCGTATAAAGTCACGGACAAGGCGCTGGTGGGCAGCTATGTGCCGTATTACAGCAGTACCATGGTGGCGCCGTGGCTGTGGAATGCGACCAAGAAAGTGTTCATTTCCACGGAAACCACGCAATCGATCGCGGCCAAGGCCCAGTACATCGTCAACAACAATATCGGCGGCGTGATGATCTGGGAAATGGCGGGCGACTATGCCTGGGATGCCACGCGCAACAGCGGCAAGGGCGAGTACTTCATGGGTACCACCCTGACGGACGTGCTGTACCAGGCTTTCCGCACGGCTGGCGTGTATGGCAACAAGCGCGCCGAAATCGCCATGCCGGGCACGGCGGCCAACGTCAGCATCACCCTGGGCGGATGGAAGCTGGGCGACAACAACTTCCCCATCAATCCCGTGATGACGGTGAAGAACAACACCACGTCGACCCTGCCGGGCGGCACCGTGGTGGAGTTCGACTATCCCGTGTCGGCACCGTCGGACATGAGCGACCAGTCCGGCTTCGGCTTGACGGTGATCAATGCCGGCTACACGGGGCCGAACAATATCGGCGGCTTTACGAAGAACTACAACCGTGCCCGCTTTGCGATTCCCGCCTGGCAATCGCTGGCGCCGGGCGGCTCCGTGGCGCTGACCCTGAACTACCGCTTGCCGATCTCGGGACCGGCCAACTACACGGTCACCGTGGGCGGCACCAAGTATGCGTTGACGCAGGAGTATCCGGAACTGCCGGTGGCGCTGCCGTAAATTGGTGATGCCGTAAAGTAAAAGGGCGGAACCGAGGTTCCGCCCTTTTTTAGTTTTTACCGCTGATTCCGTTTAGAACCAGGTTTCTACCTGGAAACCATACGAGGTGCCGCTGGTATTGTTGTTGTAGATCGGGCCGCCGTTGTTCGACGCATTGACCGAGGCGGTGGCCGCATCGTTCCATTTGCCGTAGGTGACGAAAGCGCGCAGTTCAGGACGCGACCACAGGCCAGGGCCGGCCGAGATCGTCGGGGCGATGGTCAGCTTGGTCAAGCGCTTGGCCGGCAGGCCGCCCGCTTGCGTCACGCGGTCCGTGCCCAGTTCGCCCACCAGCTTGAAGTTGTCGGTGAATGCATACACGGGACGCACGCCGACCGAGGTCCAGGTCGAGGAACCGTTGGCGTTCGACTCGTCTTTTTGCCACAGGGCGACGAATTCCATGCCGAAGTTGGCCATCGGCTGGATCGCCATGTCATTGAAGATACGCGTGCGTTTCACGTCCGAACCCAAACCGGTGTCGCCCGAGGCGCCGAACTGCGCGCCCTTGCCCGTACCAGGACCGACGCCGTACTGCACGCCGAAGGTATTGCCGCCGCCAAACACTTTACCTTGACGGTGGAAGGCCGACAACTGCCAGCCATTATTGCGCTTGCCAGTGATGACGTCATCCTTACCTTCGCCGATGATGTAGGTCGCGGCCAGGTCCAGCGTGCCGTTTTCATTGACGGGAATCTCGCCGTAGATGAAGTTCTGGCGCACGGCCGATTTGGTGTTGACGCCGCCGTTCGGCAACGGGACCTTGACGTCGCTGTCCTTGAAGAAGGCGTACGAGAATTTACCCGGTCCTGCTGGAATGCGGTCCAGGCCGGCGCCCGTGCCGTTCATGTTGATGTACTGCAAGTCCAGCATGTGGATGTCAGGACGGTAGTAGAAGCGCTTACCGATCCAGGCCGTGCCGCCGTTCAGGAAATCGAGTCCCTGCGCTTCCACATAGGCCTTGACGATGCCCAGTTTGTTGTCGCCGAAATCCGAGTTTGGCGCGTAGGCGTTGACCCAGATGGTGGCCAGGTAGTTCACGCCGCCGGACTTGGCGACGGACTTGGTGTAGCCGAATTCCGTGTAGGCGTCGCACTCATTGCCCAGACGGTATTTCATGGTGTTGCCACCCAGGCCGAAGCAGCCTTGCGAACCGCCACCGCCCGACGTATTGCTGCCGGCGCCAGCGCGCAGGTAGCCGTGGAAGCCTTCGGCGTCGGATGGGTACATGGGGTCGGCAAGGGCGGAAGCGCTGGCGATGGCCAGGAGCAGGGCAGGTAAGGTTTTCAATGCAGTGCGGTTCATGCGGTCTCCAGAAGAATGTAGGTGGTAGCGGTGGCGCCCCGGGGGACGGTCACCGCACACGGTCTAATGCCGAAAACCAAGTCTAGCAGCGCTTTTTTAACCACCCTGATACAAAACGTGCAAGTGCTGATACTTTCTTTCAGAGTGTTGTTTTTGCTGCATATCGATACTCTCGCGCATAGCAAACTTGCAAAAGAGTATCGAATTGCGGTTTTGGAGTATCAGAAAGTATCAAAGTCCGGTGCTACATTGTGGTCGTGGTGCCAAGTAACCGGGCATTGCCAACGACAAAAACACTGGAGACACACAATGAAACGTTCCGCCATTGCCGCGCTGTGCGCCGGCGCCTTCTGCTTCGCCTCGTCCGCCTTCGCCGCAACCGACCTCGTCATCGCCACCGTCAACAACGGCCACATGATCGAAATGCAAAAGCTCAGCAAGTTCTTCGAGCAAGCCAATCCCGACATCAAGCTCAAATGGGTGACCCTGGAAGAGGGCGTCTTGCGCCAGCGCATGACCACGGACATCGCCACCAAGGGCGGCCAGTTCGACGTGATGACCATCGGCCTGTATGAAACGCCCATCTGGGGCAAGAAAAACTGGTTGATTCCCATCAAGCCGGACGCCAAATATGATATCGACGACTTGCTGCCCGCCATCCGCGAGGGGCTGTCCGGCGACGGTAAGCTGTACGCGTCACCGTTCTATGGCGAAAGCTCGATGATCATGTACCGCAGCGACCTGGTGAAAAAGGCGGGCGTGACGATCGAGGACCGTCCATCCTGGAACCAGTTGCGCGACGTGGCGGCCAAGCTGCACGATCCTGCCAACGGCGTGTACGGCATCTGCCTGCGCGGCAAGCCGGGCTGGGGCGACAACATGGCGCTCATCACCACCATGGCCAATTCCTATGGCGGCCAGTTGTTCGACATGAAATGGAAGCCGCAATTTATCAGCAAGCCGTGGAAAGACGCGGTCAACATGTATGTCGACCTGATGAAGAAATACGGCCCGCCGGGCGCGGCTGCCAACAGCTTCAATGAAAACCTGGCATTGTTCAACCAGGGCAAGTGCGGCATCTGGATCGACGCGACGATCGCCGCTTCCTTCATCACCGATCCCAAGCAAAGCAAGGTGGCCGACAAGGTGGCGTTCGCCCAGTCGCCCGTGGGCGTGACGGAGCGGGGCGCCAACTGGTTGTGGATCTGGTCGCTGGCCATTCCAGCAAGCTCGAAGCACCCGAATGAAGCGCAACGCTTCATCAACTGGGCCACCTCGCCCGACTACGTGAAACTGGTTGCCAAGGAAACCAGCTGGGCCAACGTGCCGACCGGCACGCGCAAGTCGACGTATGCCAGCCCCGAGTTCCAGAAAGTGGCGAAATTTGCCGCCGCGGAAGGCAAGGCCCTGGCCACCACGCGCGCCGTGCAAAGCACCTTGCCGCCATCGCCGTACGTGGGCGTGCAATTCGCGTCCATCCCCGAATTCCAGGTGATCGGCGTGGCCGCCGGCCAGCAGATGGCGGCAGCGCTGCTGGGCAAGGTGACGGTGGACCAGGCGCTGGAGTTGTCGCAGCAGACGGCGGAGAGGGAGATGCGTAAAGGCGGGTATTACAAATAGCACGTATGCCGGTTAATAACTGGCATTGCTATTAATCCACTAGCTGAAAAGCCGGGGTCTGACCCGCCGGGTCTGACCCCAGATTTCTGCCGGCGATTGTTTCCCCTTGCCCCAAGAGAACATTATGAAACGCATTATCCCCCGGACTTTGCTGACGCCGGCCGTGGTCGCCGTCTCCGTCATTTCCATCATCCCGCTGCTGATTACCCTGTATTACTCGTTCGTGCGCTATTCCATGCTCGATCCGAGCGGCCATCCTTTCCATGGCCTGGCCAATTTTCACTTTTTCTTTACGGACGCCTCTTTCCTGCCGGCCTTGCAGAACACGTTTACCCTGCTGTTTTCCGTCATGCTGATCACGGTGGTGCTGGGCACGGCACTGGGCTTGCTGATCAATGAAGCGTTTCCGGGACGCGCCATCGTGCGCGTGCTCTTGATCTCGCCCTTCCTCGTCATGCCGGCCGTGAATGCCCTGATGTGGAAGAACATGCTGCTCAACCCGATCTACGGCCTGTTCGCGCAGATCAGCATCTTCTTTGGCGCCACGCCCGTCGACTGGCTGTCGGCCCACCCGCTGTTTTCCATCATCATGATGGTCTCGTGGCAATGGCTGCCGTTCGCCTGCCTGATCTTCATGACGGCCCTGCAATCGATGGACCGGGAACAGCTGGAAGCGGCGCGCATGGATGGCGCCACGTATCTGCAGCAGTTGCGCTACCTCTACATTCCCCACCTGGGCCGCGCCGTCTCGGTGGTGCTGATGATCGAGATGATCTTTTTGCTGTCGATCTTTGCGGAAATTTTTACCACCACGGGAGGGGGGCCAGGTTTCGACACGACCACCATCACCTTCATGATTTATCAGCAGGCACTGCTGTCCTATGACGTGGGAGCGGCCTCGGCCGGTGCCCTGTTCGCCGTGCTCATCGCCAACATCGCCGCCTTCTTCCTGATGCGCGTCATCGGCAAGAATCTGTCGAAATAAGGAGACCTTGATGCATAGCAAACTCAATTTGTATGGCCGCACGACCGCCGCCTGGCTGTTCGCGCTGCTGCTGTTCTTTCCCATCTTCTGGCTCGGTCTGATGGCCTTCAAGACGGAAGGGCAAGCCATTTCCACGCCGCCGCTGCTGTTTTTCACGCCCACGCTCGACAGCTTCCGCGAAGTGCTGGCGCGCGACAATTACTTCGGCTACGCGTGGAATTCGCTGTTTACCAGCGTGCTCTCGACGGCCATCGGCCTGTTGATCGCCATCCCGGCCGCGTATTCGATGGCCTTCTTTCCCACGGGAGGCACCATCGGCTTGCTGAAATTCATGCTCAGCTCGCGCTACATGCCCGGCGTGGGCGCCCTGATGCCGATCTATATCTGTTACCAGTACTTCGGCCTGCTCGACACGCGCATCGGCCTGACCATCATGTTCATGCTGATGAACCTGCCCATCATGATCTGGCTGCTGTACACGAGCATGAAGGAGTTGCCGCGCGAAATCCTCGAGGCGTCGCGCATGGATGGCGCCACCGTGTGGGATGAATTCCGCCACGTCGTGCTGCCCCTGTCCGTGGGCGGCATCGCTTCCACGGCTCTCGTGTGCATGGTGTGGTCGTGGAATGAATCGTTCTGGTCGCTGAACCTGGGCGCCTCCAACGCGGGCACCCTGGCCTGGCTCATCGCCTCGTATTCCAGCCCGGAAGGCCTGTTCTGGGCCAAATTGTCGGCCGCTTCCCTGATGGCCATCGCGCCCATCATGGCGCTGGGCTGGTTCTGCCAGAAGCAGTTAGTGCAGGGGATGACTTTCGGCGCAGTCAAGTAAATGATGCCTCCATAAACCTACTGCGCGGCCCAATTTCGGCTCTCCGTTGCTCACTGTGCATCCGCACAGCTCCGCTACTCAAACCGAACTTGAACCGCTCGCTACGGTTTCTGAAAGCATCGAAAACAAATCAGAAATGAGACAATCATGGCTTACCTTCAACTGAGCAATATCGAGAAATTCTTTGGCGAGCACCGCGCCATCAAGGGCATCGACCTGGAGATCAAACAGGGCGAGTTCGTCGTCTTCGTGGGGCCGTCCGGCTGCGGCAAATCCACCTTGCTGCGCCTGATCGCGGGCCTGGAGCCTATCGACGGCGGCAAGCTGTCTCTCGACGGGCGCGACATCACCAGCGTGCCGTCATCGAAGCGCGACCTGGCGATGGTGTTCCAGTCATATGCGCTGTACCCGCACATGACGGTGTTCCAGAACATGTCGTTCGCCTTGAAACTGGCGGGCGTCGATCCGGCCATCATCCGCGAGAAAGTCGACAAGGCGGCCGCCATCCTCGACCTTGGGCGTTACCTGGAACGCACGCCCAAAGAATTGTCGGGCGGGCAGCGCCAGCGCGTGGCCATCGGCCGCGCCATCGTGCGCGACCCGAAAGTATTCCTGTTCGATGAACCGCTGTCGAACCTCGATGCGGCACTGCGCGTGCAGACGCGCATCGAGATCGCCAAGCTGCACCGCGAACTGGGCGCCACCACGATTTATGTGACCCACGACCAGGTCGAAGCGATGACCCTGGCCGATCGCGTCGTGGTGCTGCGCGACGGGCAGATCGAGCAGCATGGCTCGCCATTGGAACTGTATGACCGTCCCGCCAACCGTTTCGTCGCGCAATTCATCGGCACGCCCAGCATGAACGTGGTACCGGCCGACGCGGCGCCGCAACTGCTGGCGCAGGCGGGCAGCGCGGCGCAGGCGGACGGCTTTGTCGGCATCCGCCCCGAACACGTGCACCTGGGCGCGGCGCAGCCGGGCAGCGTGCCCGTCACCGTCGACCTGGTGGAATCGCTGGGCGTGGAGACCCTGACCTATGTGCGCTTGCCGAACAATGTGCAGGTAGTCTCGCGCGGCGCGGAGCGCAGCAGCCTGCAGCCGGGCCAGCAGACGCATTTGACGTTCGAGCCGGGTTTCGTCCATTATTTTGACCGCGCCGGCAAGACCTACGCGGCGGCGAAAGGAGCGCTGTAATGGAAGCGATCGCATTGAACCAGGCGAATCTGGCGCAGCTGCCAGCCCAGGTGGCCGTGCCCGCGTATGCGCGCGGCGTGCTCGTGCCCAGCATCGTGCATATCGGCGTGGGCGGCTTTTTCCGCGCCCACCAGGCCGTGTACCTCGACGATTTGCTGGCCTTGCCCGGCAACGCAGAATGGGGATACTGCGGCGTGGGCCTGCTGGCGCATGACGCGGCCATGCGCGACGCCATGCGGGCGCAGGATGGCTTGTACACGGTGGTCGAGCGCAGCGCGGCCGGCGATACGGCGCGCATCATCGGCTGCATCGGCGAATATCTATATGCGCCCGACGACCCGCAAGCCGTGCTGGATAAGCTGGCCGACCCTGGCACGCGCATCGTCGCGCTGACCATCACCGAGGGGGGCTATTATGTGAACCAGGGCACGGGCGAGTTTGACGCGACTCACCCCGACATCGTGCATGAACTTGCGCATCCAGATGCGCCGCGCTGTTCGTTCGGCTACCTGGCTGCCGCCCTGGCCCTGCGCCATCGGCGGGGTTTGGCACCGTTCACCATCATGTCCTGCGATAACCTGCAAAACAATGGCGACGTGACGCGCAAGATGCTGCTGGCTTTTGTCGCCCTGCGCGACGCAGAACTGGCGCGCTGGCTGGCCACGCATGGCAGCTTTCCCAACAGCATGGTCGACCGCATCACGCCGGCCACCACGGATGAACACCGGGCGCTGGTGCGCGACAGCTTTGGCATCATCGACGCCTGGCCCGTCGTGTGCGAGCCGTTTCGCCAGTGGGTCATCGAAGACGAATTTCCTCAGGGACGGCCAGCCTGGGAAAAGGTGGGTGCGCAGATGACGCACGACGTGCTGCCGTATGAAAAGATGAAGCTGCGCTTGCTCAATGCCAGCCACCAGGCCCTGTGCTACATCGGCATGCAGCTCGGTTATACGTTTGCGCATGAAGCGATGGAAGATCCTGGCATCCGTCTGCTCGTGCGGCGCATGATGGATGATGAAGTGACGCCCTTGCTGGACGAAGTGGAGGGCATAGCCCTGGACAGCTACAAAGACACCCTGATCGAGCGCTTCTCGAATCCGGCCGTGCGCGACCAGCTGGCGCGCATCGGCACGGAAGGCTCGGCGCGCATCCCGAAATTCGTGCTGCCTTCCGTGCGCGAAGCGCTGGCCCGGGGTGGCGCCATCCAGTTGCTGGCGTTTACCGTGGCGTGCTGGTTCCGCTACCTGGAAGGCCATGACGAAGCGGGGCGCGAGATGCCCCTGAACGATCCGTATGCGGCGCGCCTGCGCGCGCTGGCGCTGCAGGGCGGGCCGGACGCTTCAGCGCTGCTGTCCCTGCGCGAGCTGTTCGGCGACCTCTCCGACACACCAGCGTTCACGCAGGCGGTGAGCGATGCGCTGGCCAGCCTGTATGGGCTGGGCGCGCGCGCGGCGCTGGAACAGATCGTCGCCTGACGGAGAGAGCGCGCCATGCCACGCAAAGCCGATGTCTCGCTGCCGCAGATGGAGCTGGAACAGCAGCGCGACGCCACGCCCGGCTTCGAGCCGAAAGGCAGTTTCGGTTTCATCCGCTACCTTGAGCACGGCTTTCCGAATGCGCTGGTGCGCTGGCATTACCACGACGAGTACGAACTGCACCTGATCGTCGAGAGCAGCGGCAAGGTCTTCGTTGGCGACTACATCGGCCAGTTCGCGCCTGGCCACCTGGTGCTGACGGGACCGCGCGTGCCGCACAACTGGGTCTCGCTTGGCACGCCGCCGGAAGGCGTGGCCCTGCGCGACATGGTGATCCAGTTTTCACATGCGCCGCTGGCCTCGATGGCTGCCGCCATTCCCGAATTGAAGGATATTTTCCCGCTGCTGCAGCGCGCCTTGCACGGCGTGGAATTCTTTGGCGTCAGCGAACAGTCGCTGCGGCGCTTCCAGCGCATCCGCGACAGCAGCGGCCTGCCGCGCCTGATCGAATTTTTGAGCCTGCTGGGCGAACTGGCGCAGACCAGCGATTACCAGCTGTTGTCGACGGTGCCCATGCAGTCGAGCGACGACGACGTGGCCCTGGCGCGCATCAGTTCCGCCATCAACTTCATCGTGCACAATTACAGCAGCCAGTTTTCGCTGAAACAGCTGGCCGAACAGGTGGAGATGCCCGAGCGGACGTTTTCACGCTTCTTTCGCAGCGCCACGGGCAACAGCTTCACGGACTTCGTCAATCGCCTGCGCATCAACAAGGCGTGCCAGTTGCTGATGGAAACGGAGCGCTACGTCAGCAACATCTGCTACGAGGCGGGTTTTAACAATGTGGCCAATTTCAACCGGCGCTTCCTGGAACTGAAGGGCATGACGCCGAAGGAGTTTCGCCAGCAGGCGCTGGGCCGTTTTGGCGAGTGAGGCTTTTTGAGGTACATTGGATGGCACAGGCGGGGACAGCCTGAGAGAGACGAGCATGGAACACCTATGGCAGAAGGACAGCGAGCGCAAAGCGCCCGAACTGGAACGCGAAAGCTACGATGGCATCATCAATTACCTGGAACACGGCTATCCCAGCTCGCGCGTGCGTTGGCACTGCCATGAAGAATATGAGCTGCACCTGATCGTCGCCACCAGTGGACGATTGTTCGTGGGCGACTATATCGGCGAATTCTCGCCCGGCCACCTGGTGCTGACGGGCCCGCGCCTGCCGCACAACTGGATTTCCAACGTGATGCCGGAAGGCGGCGTGGCCCTGCGCGACATGATCGTGCAATTCGCCCACGCGCCGTTGACGGGCGCCGCGCGCGTCATCCCCGAATTGCGCGAACTGCTGCCGCTGCTGGAACGCTCCAGCTATGGCGTGGAGTTTTTCGACATGGGCCACGAGGCCGAGCAGCACCTGGCGCGCATCCGCGCCACGCATGGCGCCGAGCGCTTCGCCGAATTCGTGCAACTGATGAGCAAACTGGCGCGCACGGCCAATTATCGCTTGCTGTCGAGTGCTTCCCTGCGTTCGTACGACGATGACGCCACCCTGGCCAAGGTCAATTCCGTCCTCAACTACATCACGGACAATTACCGCGAGCCGATTTCGGCGGAAATGCTGGCCGAGCAGGTGGGCATGTCGCTGAGTAAATTCTCGCGCTTCTTCCGCAAGGCGACGGGTAACAGTTTTACTGATTTCATCAGCCGTTTGCGCATCAACAAGGCGTGCCAGCTGCTGATGGACACGGATCAATACGTGTCGAACGTCTGCTACGACGTGGGCTTCCAGAACGTGGCCAATTTCAACCGCCGCTTCCTGCAGGTGAAGGGCGTCACGCCCAAGGAATTCCGGCGCCAGGCCGATGGCCGCTTTGGCGGCATCGGCGGACCCGTGGCGGATATGCCACAGGCTTGAGGACTGTCATGGGCTTGTCACGTTGACTGGTTATGCTCCACGGCTAAATCCACCCACCTTAGCCGAGGAATGCATGAATACTGCCGTAACGTCGATCCCGAAACTGACCCTGTTGGCCATCGCCGCCGGCCTGACCCTGGCCGCTTGCGGCGGCAGCGACAATACGCCGGCGGAGCCTTCCAAGCCCGTGGCGCAAACGGGCGTGTTCCTCGACGGCGCGGTGGAAGGGCTCGATTACGTGGCAGGCAGCGCCGCCAAGGCCAGTACCAATGCCAAGGGCGAATTCCTTTGCAACCCGGGCGACACGGTGGCCTTCAGCGTGGGCGGCCTGGCCCTGGGCTCGGCGCCATGCGGCGCCATCGTCACGCCGCTGGCGCTGGCCGCTAGCACGAACGTGGCGGATGACAAGGTCATCAACCGCCTGCTGGCGCTGCAACTGCTCGACGACGACAGCGATCCGTCGAACGGTATCAGGCTGACGGCCGAAGTGAAGGCGGCGCTGGCCGGCAAGACCCTGGACTTTACCGCCGCCCCGGCCGCCTTCAACACGGCCCTGGCCGCACATTTGACTGCGGTGGGCGCGAAATTCGCCGGCCGCACGGTCGATGCGGAGCGCCGCGCCCTCGTGCGCGAGCATTTCGAAGATACGCTGGCCTCCAAGGCGGGTGCGCCCGTCAATGAAGCGCTGACGCAAGCCAATCCCGTGGGCGAAGTGAAAGTGACGGTGACGCGCTACCAGATCCAGGCGGCCGATAAATTCTACGTGCCGTACGAAGGCGCGAACGCCAAGATCAAGGGCGAATTCCCGAACGGCTTCCTGCCGTCGTACGGCTCCGGCCTGGCTTACAAGGGCAAGAATGCGGCAGGCGACCTGGAATTCTATGGCTTGACGGATCGCGGCCCGAACGGCGACGGCCCGCTGGTGCCCGATCCCTCGGGCAAGGGCACCATCGGCAGCAAGATCTTCCCGTCGCCCAGTTTTACCCCATCGTTCGGCGTGCTCACGGTGGGTAAGAACGGCGCCGTCCTGAGTTCGTCGACACCGATCAAGGTATCGGCCACCGTCAACAGCTCAGGCTTGCCCGTGCCAGTGGGCGCCGTCGGCAATTCGGCCGAGATTCCCGTCATGGATGCGATGAAGTTCGATGCAGCCGGCAAGGCCGTCTTCAATGCGGGCGGCCTCGATTCGGAAGCCATCGTCGTCGATGCGAAGCGCAATGCGCTGTGGGTGTCCGACGAATACGGCCCTTTCATTGTCAAGATTGATGCCGCCACGGGCATCATCCAGGCCAAGTACGAGCCGGGCAAGGGCTTGCCTGCGCTGTTCGCCAAGCGCCGCGCGAACCGCGGCATGGAAGGCATGACTTTAGATGCGAGCAACGACAAGCTGTACGCCTTCCTGCAAAGCCCCCTGTCTGACGGCACGGCACCCTATTCGGTGACGAAGAAGAATGAACAGGTCGAGCGCTTCGCCCGCTTCACGCGCTGGATCGAATTCGACCCGACGACGGGTACCAGCGGCAAGATGTATGCGTATCCGCTCAATGCCGCCGACTACCAGGACGGCCGCACGGGCAACGCCAAGTTGGGCGACATGGTGGCGCTGGGCGGGGGCAAATTCCTCGTCATCGAGCAGGGCGCAGCGCCGTCGGGCAAGGTCTTCAACAAGCTGATGCTGGTGGAACTGAAGGGCGCCACGGACATCGCGGCCGCCGCCTTCAACGCGACGACGTCGGACCTGGAAAAAAGCAGCATGGGCGGCGTGGCCGTCAATGGCGCCGACTGGGCCGCCGTCACGCCGCTGAAGAAAACGCTGCTGCTGGATTTGAACGCCATCGGCTGGGCGGCGGAAAAGGCGGAAGGCCTGACCCTGATCGACGACTCCACGATCGCGCTGGCCAATGACAACGACTTTGGCCTGAAAACCAAGATCTTTGACGCAAATGGCGTGGAAGTGGCGGATGCCGACGTGACCAAGTGCACGGTCGACGCGAACGGCGCCATCGTCACGAGCAGCGCTGCCGGCTGCAACGCGGCCAACACCATCCGCGTGGCGCGCGGCGACGACCGCGAGCGTCCAAGCCGCTTGTGGATCGTGAAGTTCGCCAAGGCGCTCACTGCGTATTGATGCAGTTTGACGGACGTAAAAAAGCCGCACAGTGCGAACTGTGCGGCTTTTTACTTTGGAACAGGCTTACTTTTTAGTGTAGGTATTGAGCCAATCGAGCACCGTGTGATGCCACAGCAGCGAGTTCGCCGGTTTCAGCACCCAGTGGTTTTCGTCCGGGAAGACCAGCAGCTTGCTCGGGATGCCCTGGCGCTGCAGCGCCGTGAAGGTACCCAGGCCTTGCGCGGTGGGGATGCGGAAGTCCAGGTCGCCCTGTACCACCAGCATTGGCGTCTTCCAGTTCTTCACGAAGTTGACGGGGTTGAACTGTTCGTGCTTGGCCGGTGCGTCGTAGTACGGGCCGCCGTTTTCCCATTCCGTGAACCACAGTTCTTCCGTCGCGTACGCCATGCCGCGGTTGTCGAACACGCCGTCGTGGTTGACCAGGCATTTGAAGCCGTCCGGCCAGTTACCGGCGATCCAGTTCATCATGTAGCCGCCATACGATGCGCCCAGCGCGCAGCTGCGCTCGCGGTCCAGCCAGGCGAACTTCTTGGTGGCCGCTTCCAGGCCCTTTTGCAGGTCGACCAGCGGCTTGCCGCCCCAGTCGCCGCTGATGGAGTCCGTGAATTTCTGGCCATAGCCGGTGGAACCGTGGAAGTCGATGAAGACGGTGGCGTAGCCGGCGCCCGCATACACTTGCGGATTCCAGCGGTAGCTCCAGCTGTTGCCAAAGCTGCCTTGCGGGCCGCCGTGGACGAGGAAAGCGACCGGATACTTTTCGCCCGCCTTGGCATTCCACGGCTTCATGACGTGACCGTAGACGGTTTCGCCATTCGCGCCGGCGAACGAGAACTGCTCATATTCGCCGAAGCGCACGTCGGCCAGGGCTGCCGCATTCTGCTTCGTCAGCTGGACCATCGGTGCGCTTTCCGACTTTGCATCGAGCTTGCGCATATACAACTGCGCGCCCGAGGCCAGGTTGGCTTGCGCCAGCACGATGGTATTGCCGCGCACGTCGAAGTCGCCCACGGCGCCCTTGCCCGTCAATGCATTGACCTTGCCGCTGGCCGCGTCGATGTGGAACAGGCGGTGCTGGCCCACGTCATCGGCGGCGACGAGGAAAGCCTTGCTGTCCGGCGTCCAGCGGAAGTCGGCCACGGAACGGTCCCAGTCGTCGGCCACGGTGCGCTTCTTGCCGGTGGCGACATCCATCAGCACCAGGTGGAAGCGGTCCGCTTCGAAGCCTGGCTTGGTCATGGCGACATAGGCCAGGGTGCGGCCATCGGGTGAATAGGTGGCCTTGGCATCCCAGGCCGGATTGTCGGCCGTGAGGTTGCGCGGCGCCTGGCCGCCAGCGGCAGGAATCGTGTAGACGTCGAAGTTGGTCGACCACGATTCCGTGCGGCCGGCCACGCGCACGGAGAAGGCTACCGTCTTGCCGTCCGGGCTGAAGTGGTATTCGCTGTTGTCGCCGAATGGCTTCGACGGCGCGTCGCCATCGAGGGTGCCGCTCAGGCTCACGGGCGCGGCGCTGACCTTGCCGGTGGCGTCGATCGGTGCCGAGTACAGCGCGTTGCGGCGGCCATCGGCCCAGGTATCCCAGTGGCGCACGAACATCTGGTCGTAGACCATGCCGCTCGCCTTGTTTTTGGCTTTTTCATCGAGGCGCTTTTTCGTGCAGGCGAGGTCCGCGCAATCGAGGAAGACGCCCATGCTGAAGGCCAGGCGGTCGCCCTGCGGCGACAAACGGTAGGTGTCGACGTCCAGCGCCAGATCGGTGACCTTGGCTGCTTCGCCGCCGGTCAGGGGCAGCTGCCACACTTGCGAGGAGCCGGAGCGGCCAGACAGGAAGTAGATGGCGTCGCCGTTCGGCGACCATTGCGGGTCGCTGGCGCTGGCATCGCCGCGCGTGAGCTGGCGCGGCGCCGCATTTGGCGCGCGCAGGTCGATCATCCACAGCTGCGTGTTGCCGCGGTTTTTATCCAGGTTGGTAGTGCGCACCGTGTAGACGACGCGCGTGGCGTCCGGCGACAGCACGGGGCTGCCCACGCGTTCCATGGCAACCATGTCTTCCACGGTGAAACCGCGCGGCGCGGCCAGCGCCGGCTCTGCAGCAACTGCGGCGGCGGTAGTGGCCATGGCGGCACTGAATGCTCCCAAGAGCAGCAGACGTAAACTCATTCAAACTCCCAATGTTATTGCGACGTTGTTGATGTGATATGAACGTGGCCGGCTGTACCGCCGGCAGGCCGACATCATAGCAATAAAGACGCGCCTGCTGCGGGAGTTGACCGCCGGTTAGCCGGCTGCCATTGCCAGTTGGTCGAGCGCCACATGGCCCAGGAAACCGCCCTGGCTGACGGTTGGCAAGCCAGCTTCGATGGCGTGGGCGAAGCGGATGCCGGGATCCTGTTCCAGCGCGGCCAGCACGCGCGCCGTGTTCGGATAATCGGCCAGGCTGGCCAGTTGCAGCGGTTCGGCCCAGCGCGCCGTGGCGGCCAGGTAGGCGTCGGCGATGGTCGGCGCCGTGTCCGATGCCAGCCAGGCGCGGTCAGCGAGCAGGCGCTCCAGGTGCGCCAGGCTTTTGTTCACCTTCTCGATGGCCATCCCGCGCCAGACGGCCGCGCGCGCATCGCCGGCGGCGGCGCGTGACAGCTCGAAGGCGGGCATGAAGGCCGCGTGAAACGTCGTGTGCAAAAAGGACAGCACGCTGTTCAGGCGGTCGTATTGTGGCGTGCCTTGCGCAAAACCCAGGCCGCTCTGTGGCGCGCGGGCGGCGAGGTGCAGCAGGATCGCCATGCTTTCCAGCAGTGGTGCGCCTGCGTGCGTGAGCAGGGCCGGCGTCTGGCCCAGCGGATTGATGGCGAGAAAGGCGGGATGCTGCTTGCTGGCAGGATCACGCGCTTCCACGCGGGCCAGGCAATACGGCAAGCCGCTCCATTCGAGGGCGGTGATGGCGGCAAACGAGCAGCCGAAGGGCACGCTGTAGATCAGGGTGGTTTCCAAGTCGAAACTCCAAGTTGGGTGGGGGAAGGGCAGTCTAAGGGCAATGGTTACTATTTGGAAGAAGGCAGAATAATGTGGTATAGGTACATTTTTTATACCAGATGGGAAGCAAAGCATGAAAGACAATGTCTCCGGCTGCGCCGTGGAAGAAGCCATGCGCTTGCTGGGCGGGCGCTGGAGAACCGTGCTGCTCAGCTATCTGATGGCGGGGCCGAAGCGCTTCAGCGAAATCCGCCGCGCCGTGCCGAATATCTCGCAGCGCATGCTGACCCTGGACTTGCGCGCGCTGGAAGAGGCCGGTTTGCTGACGCGCACGATTTACGCGGAAGTGCCCGTGAAGGTGGAATACCGGCTGACGGACGAGGGTTTGCGTCTGCGCGAGCTGGTCGAGATGCTGCGCGGCATCGGCCTGCGCTTGCGCGGGCAGGCGGACGCGGGCGGCGCCTTTCTCGCACCCGATGCCGTGGATCATTCCCTATAGAAACAGCTGATTTGATGCAAAGTGCTAGACTGCCGGCCTTTTATCACTACTCTCGACACCCATGCGCCTGACTTCCTTCGCCCTGACCGCCGCCGCCCTGTTCGCCGCCTTGCCGGCCCAGGCGGCCACCATGCCGACACTCGAACAAATCCATGCCGCCGTGCAGGCGGGCGTGGCCAAGACCCAAGCCAAGATGCAATCGGCTATGCCGGTACCGATCGCCGTCAAGGTGACCAGCCTGCAGGGCTGCCAGGAGTCGCAGGAAGTGCCGGGCGAAGTGGTGTGCCTGGTAGGCATGAGCGCCGGCATGCGCGATGCTTTTAATGTACTGCCCCTGCGTAACGAGGGCGGCACCTGGGTGGGCATCGAACGCAAGAATGCCAAGTTCGCGGGGCCATCGCCGGCCGAGGCGCAAGCGATGATACGCGCCTGGGCCAAGGAAGAAGTGGCGCGCAATCCGGAAGCGGCCAAGGACGTGCAGATGCAGGAAGCGCAGAGCACCATGCAGGTCAAGGCCGTCAACGAGTGCGACGTCAAGCGCAAGACGGGCTACCTGGTGTGCGATACGGAATTGAGCGTACCGAGCCGTCCGGAAGGCATCAAGACGGAACTGACCTTCATGCTGGAAAACGCCAGCTGGCGCTACGTGCCCCGTTAAACGCCTCGCCGTTTGCCGCCGGAACAGTCACGCTGTTCCGGTATTGCCCTCGCTCTCGCCATCCCCCGGCGGCCACACCGCCCTCCGCAATATTTGCAGATTTGCAAGGCAATCTCATCCTTGAAAATTGCCGCTTTAAATTAATAATTTAATATTAAAATTAATGTGTCGATGCGGACTGCCGCCGGTGCGGCGCTGTCCGGCGTTTTGCCTATTTCCCACTTTCCTCCCGCTCCCGCACGGGCTACAGCCAAGGATACGACCATGCGACTCAACCTTCCCGTCACCAATACCGAAATCAAGCTGAGCGATACCGAGACCATCGTCTCGACTACCGACTTGCAAGGCAATATCACGTATGCCAACCCGTATTTCATCGCCGTCAGCGGCTACAGTGCGGAAGAGTTGATCGGGGCGCCGCAAAACATCCTGCGCCATCCGGACATGCCGGTCGATGCGTTCGCCGATTTCTGGGCCACCATCCGCTCGGGGCGCTCGTGGAGCGGCATGGTGAAAAACCGTTGCAAGAATGGCGATTACTACTGGGTGCTGGCGAACGTGACGCCGGTGGTGGAGGACGGCGTGGCCGTCGGCTACATGTCCGTGCGTACCAAGCCCACGCGCCAGCAGGTGGCGCAGGCGTCCGCCCTGTACGCACGCATCAAGGCGGGGCAGGCCGATGGCATCGTGATCAGTCAGGGCGCGGCCGTTCGCACGGGTTGGCTGGCCAAGTTCGCGAGCCTGCGCGACTTGCCGCTGGGCAAGCGCATCGGCTGGAATCTGGGTTTGCTGACGGTCGTTCTGCTGCTGCAACTGGCGTGGAATGCGGGCGTGTTGCCGGCTGCGATCCATGGCTGGCTGACGGGCCTGTCCTTGGTGGCAGTGTGCGCGACCCTGTATTTCTGGCACAGCTTGCACCGCGCCGTGCTGCAACCCTTGCAGCAGGCGCGCCAGGCCTGCGATGTGATGGCGGGCGGCGACCTGACGGGCGAGCTCGACACCACGCGGCGCGACGAGATGGGGCAGCTGCTGCGTTCCTTGCGCCAGTTGCGCGTGAACTTGCATTCCATCGTCGGCGACGTGCGCGGCAATTTTCTGCGCATCAGCATGGCCAGCCAGGAAATCGCCGCCGGCAATATGGACTTGTCGGGCCGCACGGAAGCGCAGGCGTCGGCCCTGCAGCAGACGGCGTCGAGCATGGAGCAACTGGCCGCCACGGTGCAGCAAAACAGCGGCAATGCCGTGCAGGCCAGCGACATGGCGGGCAAGGTGCACGGCCTGGCCGGGCGCGGCGGCGAGCTCGTCGACCAGATGGTGACGATGATGGCGGACATTAACGCTTCATCGAAGAAGATCGGCGACATTACGGGCATCATCGAAGGCATTGCCTTCCAGACCAATATCCTCGCCTTGAACGCGGCCGTGGAAGCGGCGCGCGCGGGCGACCAGGGGCGGGGATTCGCCGTCGTGGCGGGCGAAGTGCGCAGCCTGGCCCACCGCAGTGCGGCGGCCGCCACGGAAATCAAGCAATTGATCACGGCATCGCTGGCGCAGGTGCAGGCGGGCGCGAAGCTGGCGCAGCAGGCGGGCGCCAGCAGCGCCGAGATGCTGGGCGCCGTGCAGGGCGTGCACGGCATCATGGAAGAGATCGCCTCGGCGTCGCGCGAGCAAAGCCACGGCATCGGCCAGGTCAACATGGCCGTCACGCAGATGGATGAAGTCACGCAGCAGAACGCGGCGCTGGTGGAGGAATCGGCGGCCGCCTCGGCCTCGCTGCAAGACCAGACCTTGCAGCTGGAACAGGCGATGGCCTTGTTCAAGCTGGAACGGCGGCGCGGCGGCCCGGCAGGTCCGACCACGTCCCTGCGCGCGCCCGAGCGCCGCCGTGCTACAGCAGGCGCTCTGACAACGCCTTGAAGGGCACCTTGGGCACGAGAAAGGCAAACGGCGTTGACACGGGTGGCAATTGCGCCAGCAAGCCGCAGTCGGCGCGCAAGGCCGTCAGCGCTTGCACTTGATCCACATCAACGGGCAAGTCGATTTCGCCGAAGACCAGCTTGCCGTTGCGCGGCACATGCGCGATGGCCGCATCCTGGCAGGCGAGGAAGGTGACGGCATCGCGCCAGTTGCCGAACAGCGCTTGCCAGTCGGCATCGAGGCCATGCTCCGCGACGATGTCCGCCTGCACGTCCAGCGACGGCGCGCTGCCGGCGCCGCTGGCAATGCTGCAGCGGACCTGCGTGGCCGTCACGTCATGCGCCATGCCGGCGGCCAGGTGGGTCGGCAAGATATCGCTGAACAGCCGCGTGCCCAGCGCGTGCGGCAAGCTGGCCATGATGTTTTTCAAGAAATACACGCAAGGCACGTCCGGCGCGCCCGCAGGCGTGTGATCCAGGTACAGGCGCCAGTTGCTTTGCAGGGGAGACGGGAGCAGGCGGCGCAAGGGACCGAGTGGGGCCGGGCCGAAATGCCCGTGGCGGTAGGTCAGCACGGTAAATGGCGTCTTGCCGTCGCGCTGCCACAGGGTTGCGCCGGCCGGCAGCAATTGCTGCGCGGCAGCGGCGTCGACCAGCCAGCTCACGTAGATGACATCGCGCACGTCGCTGTGCAGGGTCAGGAAGGGCAGGCGCGACATGACAGCCTGGCGTAGGTTGGCGAAGCGCGTGCTATTGGCGAGCGCGGCAAACAATCGCCCCGGCCAGCCCGCGCGCGGGTGACGGTAAGTGTTGTCTTGCAATTGGGAGCTTTCGGGAAAGGCGCAGGAAGGTTGATACGCTAACGCTGCAACGTCCGCCCACATCATCGCGAGCGGCAGCGATGTGTGGCCGAGACGCGCAGCTGTGCTGGAGCACAGCGAGCATCGCAGGCCGCACAGGGCGCCGCGCAGCCGATGTGGGCGGGTGTCACCACTACTGCATGTGCCAGCCGTGGCTGACGACGATCGATTGGCCGCTCAGGGCGTTCGACGGGAACGCCGCCAGGAACACGGCCGTTTGCGCCACGTCTTGCGTGGTGGTGAATTCACCGTCGATGGTGTCTTTCAACATCACTTTCTTGATCACGTCCTCTTCGCTGATGTTCAGCTGGGCCGCCTGTTCAGGGATTTGCTTGTCGACCAGCGGCGTGCGCACGAAGCCGGGGCAGATGACGTTGGCGCGGATGCCATCCTTGGCGCCTTCCTTGGCCACCACCTTGGCCAGGCCCAGCAAGCCGTGCTTGGCGGCAACATAGGCGCTCTTGAACGGCGAGCCTTCGTGCGAGTGCACGGAACCCATGTAGATGATGGCGCCGCCGCGGCCGGCCTTGATCATTTCGCGCATGCAGGCGCGGGTGGTGAGGAAGGCGCCGTCCATGTGAATGGCCAGCATCTTTTTCCATTGGTCGAACGGATAGTCGACGACGGGGCTGATGATCTGGATGCCCGCATTGCTGATCAGGATATCGATGCTGCCGAAGTGGGCCGCCGCATCGGCCACGCCCTTGTCGACTTGCTCTTCGCTCGAGACATCCATGGCGACGGCAAACGCCTGGCCGCCCGACTGCTTGATTTCCTCGGCCGTCTTGCTGGCCGCTTCCAGGGCCAGGTCGGCGATGACGACCTTGGCGCCTTGCTTCGCGTATTCAATGGCCATTTCCTTGCCGATACCACTGGCGGCGCCGGTAATCAGTGCGACTTTGTCTTTGAGTTGCATATTAATCCTTTGCATTGCGGGTTGGAGTGATCGTGGAAAACCTGACTATGCCAGTATAGCCAGAAAACGGGCCGCGCATGCCCCGCGCACGGCTAAACGGCTTGCTGCCTGTCAAGGATTTCCTGTAGCCGCCAGGCGCCGGGATTGGTGCCCGCCCAGGTGCGAAACGCGTGATTGAACGCGCTTTGTTCCTGATAACCGAGCAGGAAGGCGATGTCGACCAGCGACAAATCCGGCTCGCGCAGATAATCGCGCGCCAGGCCGTACCTGGCCTGGTCCAGCAGGGCCTGGAAGCTGGTGCCCGCGTCGGCCAGCTTGCGCTGCAAGGTGCGCGGCGTCATGGCCAGGGTGGCGGCAACGGTGGACAGCCGCGCCGAACCCTGGCGCAAGCCCGCCACGATGGCCGCGTGGACTTGCGCGTCGATGGCGCCGCCGGTGTCCGCTTCTGCCTGGCGCTGTGCCAGCAATTGTTCCGCATGCTGGCACAGCACGGGGTACAGGCTGACGTCGGCGTTCGGCACGGGCCAGTCCAGCAATTGCGCGTCGAAGGTGGCCGTGTTGGCGGGGGCGTTGAAGGCGGGCAGGCTGCCCAGCACGCGCACGTATTCGTCGCGGTGCGCCGCATGGCGCAGCAAGTCGCCGCCGCCATCGTGGGTGAAGGCCAGTTGGGCCGGCGGCAGCGGCATGCCGGCCAGCCAGTCGCCGCAGACTTTGACACCGGCAAAGACGCTGTCGACCAGGTGCCGGCTGGCGCCCGGATAATTGCTGGCCCAGCGGTAATGCGCGACGCCGCCATCGCGCTGCAGGGTAGAACGGCCCAGGTCGTGCGCCAGCCGCTCGTAGCGAGCCGTCTGTTCCAGCGCCTGGCCCACGTTGCTGCAACTGAGCAAAATCAAGCCATACGCGCTGTACGTGCCCATGCGCACGCGCTGGCCCACGTGCAGGCCGAAATGCGCATCGCCGGCCAACTGCGCGCCCGCATCGAGCAGGCGCACGTAGTCGCGCGCGGCCAGGCCAGGCGCGGACGCTTCCAGGCCGTGTGGCGCCACGCCGGCCGCCTGCGCCAGGCTGGCGCTATCGATGCCGTGCGCGCCGGCCGCTTCCAGCAGCGGCAGCAGATAGGCGCCGGCGACCCGGCCGTCAGTACTTGTCATGATGGAACAATGCGATTGTCATGAAAAACCAATACCCTTCGTCTGTGGCGGCATATGCTATTGATCTAGCAAGAAAATCAGGCAAGAACAGTATAGCAAGCCGCCGTGGCACGCAACTGGCCGAACACAGGGGATATCGATGCAACGCTGGAATGGCTGGGGAGACGAGAGCATCACGTATGCGCTGAGCGAGGACGCGCTGGCCTTCCTGGGCGAGCGCCTGGGGCCTGGCAGCGGCATTGTCGATGCCACTTTCGACGACGCTTGCGCGCGGGTGCCCGCTTCGCGCCTGGCGCCGCATCCGCTGATCGACACTAAGCCTGCCACGCGCGTGCGCCATGCGCTCGGTCAAAGCCTGCCCGACTGGTTCAAGCTGCGCCATGGCCGCATCGGTGCCGTGCCCGACGGCGTGGCCTTTCCCGACAGCGCGCTGCAGGTGCGCCAGCTGCTCGCGTATGCGCGCCAGGCGTGCGTGGCCGTCATTCCGCATGGTGGCGGCACCAGCGTGGCCGGGCATTTGACGGTGGCGGCGGGGCCGCGTCCCGTGCTGGCGATCAGCCTCGCGCGCCTGTGCGCGCTGGGCCACCTGGACCGCGAAGCGCAGCTGGCCACGTTCGGCGCGGGCGTGTATGGCCCCGACCTGGAAGCGCAGCTGCGCGCGCAGGGCTACACCCTCGGTCATTATCCGCAGTCGTTCGAGTATTCGACCCTGGGCGGCTGGATCGCCACGCGCTCGTCGGGCCAGCAATCGTTGCGCTATGGCCGCATCGAGCAGCTGTTCGCGGGCGGCGAAGTGGAAACGCCGGCCGGCACCTTGAGCATCCCCACGTTTCCCGCTTCGGCGGCCGGCATCGACCTGCGCGAAATGGTGCTCGGTTCCGAAGGGCGGCTGGGCATCCTGACGCAGGCGACGGTGCGCGTTTCGCCGCTGCCGCCTTATGAAGCATTCCACGCCGTGTTTTTCGCCGACTGGGGCCAGGCGCAGGCAGCCGTGCGGGTACTGGCCCAGTCGCGCCTGCCGCTGTGCATGCTGCGCCTGTCGAATGCGCTGGAAACGCAAACCATGCTGACCCTGGCCGGGCATAAAAAACTGGTGGGACTGCTGGAACGCTATTTGTCGCTGCGCGGCTGCGGCGAAGGCAAATGCATGCTGATGCTGGGCGTCAGCGGAGAAGAAAAAACGGCGCGCGCGGCCCTGCGCGGCGCCCTGGCGCTGGCGCGGCGGCACGGGGGCGTGCACGTGGGACGGCATATGGGCGATAAATGGAAGCAGGGGCGCTTTCGCAACGTCTACCTGCGCAACGGGGCCTGGGAACACGGCTATGTCATCGACACGGTGGAAACGGCCGTCGACTGGCCGCGCGTCACGGCGATGATGGCGGCGCTGGAGCAGGCGGGCGCCGGCGCGTTGGCGCAGCACGGCGAACAGGTGCATGCGTACACGCATTTGTCGCACGTGTACGCGCAGGGTGCCAGCGTCTACACCACGTATGTGTACCGGCTGGCGCCGACATTTGAAGAAAACATGGCGCGCTGGCGCAGTCTGAAGGACGCTGCCAGCGCCGCCATCGTCGCCAACGGCGGCACCATCAGCCACCAGCATGGGGTGGGCACGGATCACGCGCCATGGCTGGCGGCGGAGAAGGGCGAGCTGGGCATCGCTGCCATGCGCGCGCTGCTGCGCCAGTTCGACCCGCAGGGCATGATGAACCCCGGCAAACTGCTTCCCGAAGCGGGAGGCGGCTTGTGAACAGGGCGGAGTTGCCTGGCATCCTGGCGCGCGAGTGGGATATCTTGATCGTCGGCGGCGGCATCACGGGTGCCGGCATCTTGCTGGAAGCATCGCGGCGCGGCTTGAAGGCCTTGCTGGTGGAGCAGCGCGATTTCGCCTGGGGCACGTCGAGCCGCTCCTCGAAGCTGGTGCACGGCGGCTTGCGCTACCTGAAGCAGGGCCAGTTCGGCATGACGCGCGAATCGGTGCATGAGCGGCAAGCCTTGCTGAAGGATGCGGCGGGGCTGGTCGAGCCGCAGGGCTTTGCCTTTGGCGACTACAGGGGCAGGAAGCCGGGTCGGCGCCAGTTCATGCTGGGACTGGCCATCTACGACGTGATGGCGGGCCGGCGCGCGCGCCGCTATGTCGATGCGGCGGATTTTGCCATGCTGGCACCGCACATCCGGCGCGACGATCTGCGGGGCGGCATGCTGTACCAGGACGCCAAGACGGACGATGCGCGCCTGGTGCTGCGCGTGCTGCAGGAGGCGCGCCGCCATGGCGGCGTGGCCGTCAATTACCTGGGCGTGGCAGCGCTGCTGCGTGAAGGTGACAAGGTCGCTGGCGCCACCTTGAACGATGCGCTCGATGGCACGGTATGCACCGTGCGCGCGTGCCTGGTGATCAGCGCCACGGGCGCCTGGGCCGATGGCTTGCGCGGCCAGGTGGGAGAAAAGCCGAAACTGCGGCCCCTGCGCGGCAGCCACCTGCTGCTGCCTGCCTGGCGTTTGCCGCTGGCGCAAGCCGTCAGCCTGATGCATCCGCACGATGGCCGTCCCGTGTTTGCCTATCCCTGGGAGGGCGCAACCCTGGTGGGCACCACCGATGTCGATCACGGCGCCAGCCTGGATATGGAGCCGGCCATCACGCGCGCGGAACTCGATTACCTGCTGGCGGCGCTGCGCTGGCAGTTCCCGCAACTGGCGCTGGGCGAAGACGACGTGCTGGCCACGTTTGCCGGCGTGCGCCCCGTGATCGACAGCGGCCAGCTTGACCCGTCGAAGGAAGCGCGCGAACATGCGCTATGGCTGGAAAACGGCTTGCTGACGGTGGCGGGTGGCAAATTGACGACGTTTCGCGTGATCGCCCTCGATGCCTTGCGCCGCGCCGCGCCGCTGCTGCCGGGCTGGCAGACAGATTTGCGTCCCTTGCCGATTTTCGCCGCAACGCCGCCCTTGTCGGGCAAGGCCCTGGTGCTCGATGGGGAACAGCGCGAACGCCTGCTGGGCCGTCATGGCGCAGCCGCGCAGGCGCTGTGCGATGCGGCGCAGGACGGTGAACTTGAGCCGATTCCCGGCACGCAGACCCTGTGGGCGCAGCTACGCTGGGGCGCGCGCATGGAGGACGTGCGGCACCTGGACGACTTGCTGCTGCGGCGTACGCGCCTCGGTTTGCAGCTGGCTGGCGGCGCGCTTGCTATCATGCCGCGCCTGCGCGCCATCTGCCAGCATGAACTGGGCTGGGATGATGTACGCTGGGATGCGGAGCAGGCGCGCTACCTGGCCCTGTGGCGCCGCCACTACAGCGTGCCGCAAGGCGAGTGAAGAAACGATAAAAATATAAAAAGGAGAGCATCATCGAGACCACCCTGTTTGGCCAGCCCCTGGCGCTGGGCGACGCCCGCATCACCTACGACAGCCTGTCGCCGCTGGACTTGCGCCAGAGCGTGGACGTCCTAGTCGACGACTTGGGCGAAGACCTGCTGCAAATCACGTGCGCGAATGGCGACATCGTCGACGTGGGCTGGTATCCGGCCTGGAATGCACAGGGACGCTTGCGCGTGGTGGCCGTGCGGGGGCAGGATTGGGAAGCGCCTGTCTTCAGCGCGCAGCCGGAAAAAGATCCGCAGGCGCTGCTGCAGGCGCTGCGCGCCGCGCTGGCCAGTGTGGCGTAAGCCATGGCCTCCTTAGCGGGCGCTGGCCCGTATATCCTCTCTATCGACAATGGCACGCAAAGCGTGCGCGCGCTGCTGTTCGACCGGGACGGCAAGCTGGCGGCGAAGGCGCAAGTGTTCCTGGAAGCGTATTACTCGGAGCATCCCGGCTGGGCGGAGCACGACGCCGACGGCTACTGGCAAGCCGTGTGCGAAGCGTGCCTGCAGCTGTGGCGCAGCACGGACATCAATAAATCGTCGGTCGCAGGCGTGGCCGTCACCACGCAGCGCGGCACGGTGGTCAACGTGGATGAACATGGCGCACCGTTGCGGCCTGCCATCACCTGGCTGGACCAGCGCAGCACGCGCGATATCCCCCAGTTGGCGCCATGGTGGCGCGCCGCCTTCCGTGCCACGCGCCTCGATGGCACGATTACGTACTTTCGCCGCGAGGCCGAGATCAACTGGATCAGCGCGCACCAGCCCGATATCTGGCGCCGCACGCACAAATTCCTGCTGCTGTCGGGCTTTCTGAACCACCGCCTCTGCGGGCGCTACGTCGATTCGACCGGGTCGCAAGTGGCGTATATTCCCTTCGACTACAAGCGCCATGCGTGGGCCGGGCGTTTCGACTGGAAATGGCAGGCCCTTGCTGTCAAGCCCTCGATGCTGCCCGAGTTGGTAACGCCCGGCACGCGCATGGGCGCCATCACGGCAACCGCCGCCGCGGCGACGGGCATTCCTGAGGGCACGCCGCTGCTGGCGGCGGCGGCCGACAAGGCGTGCGAAGTGCTGGGCGCCGGCTGTGTCGAACCGCACGTGGCGTGCCTGAGCTACGGCACCACGGCCACCATCAACACGACCAACCGCAAATACGTGGAAGTGACGCGCTTCATTCCGCCGTATCCGGCCGCCATGCCGGGCGCCTACAGCACGGAAGTGCAGATCTTCCGCGGCTACTGGATGGTCAACTGGTTCAAGGAGCAGTTCGGCGACCGCGAACGGGCGGCCGCGGCCGAAGACGGCACCGGCCTGTCCGCCGAAGCGCTGTTCGACCGCCTGGTCGAGGCCGTGCCGCCCGGCTCCATGGGCCTGATGCTGCAGCCGTACTGGAGTCCCGGCATCAAGGTGCCGGGGCCGGAAGCGAAGGGCGCCATGATCGGCTTTGGCGACGTGCACACGCGCGCGCACATCTACCGCGCCATCCTCGAAGGCCTCGCGTATGCGCTGCGCGAAGGCAAGGAGCGCATCGAGCAGCGCAGCGGCATCGCCATCACGGAGCTGCGCATCGCGGGCGGCGGTTCGCAAAGCGACTCTGCCATGCAGCTGACGGCCGACATCTTCGGCTTGCCGGCCGCGCGCGCCCACGTGTATGAAAGTTCGGGCCTGGGCGCGGCCATCGCCGCCGCTGTGGGCCTGGGCTGGCATGCGGATTTTCCCGCCGCCGTGCAGGCGATGACGCGCAAGGGCAAGGTATTCCAGCCGCATCCCGGGCACAGCAAGGTCTATGAAAAACTGTACCGGCGCGTGTACCAGAAGATGTATGCGCGGCTGCAGCCCCTGTACCGTGAAATCGCCGACATCACCGGCTATCCTGAAAAGTGACCGGCTAGCGCTGAACGAGCGCCTTGACCGTTTCCCACGCCGCGCTGCCCGATTGCGTGACGCGCACCTGGTTGCGGCCCCCTTCCTTGGCCACGTACAGGGCGCGGTCGGCGGCGACGAACAGCGCTTCGCGGTTGTCCAGCTGGTGCGGGCGGATCGTCGCCACGCCGATGCTGACGGTGATCCACGGCGAGGTGACCGATCGCGGGTGCGGCAGTTGCAGTGCCTCGATGTGCGTGCGGATGGCTGCGGCCAGGTGCAGGGCGCCTTCGGCATCCGTGTCGGCGAACAGCAGGACGAATTCCTCGCCGCCGTAGCGGGCCGCCAGGTCGCCCGGGCGTGCGGCGTGCGAGACGATGGCTTGCGCCACCTGCTGCAGGCAGCTGTCGCCGGCCGGATGGCCCAGGCTGTCGTTGTACAGCTTGAAGTGGTCGACGTCGAGCACCACCAGCGACAGGACGCCGCCGCCGCGCACGGCGCGCTGCCATTCCTTTTCCAGGAAGCTGTCGAAATGCCGGCGGTTGGCGATCTGCGTTAGCGGGTCGAGGTAGGCGGCGCGCTGCAAGGCGTCTTCCGACTGCTTGTGGTGCGTGATGTCGTGCAGCAGGCCGATATACAGGGGCTGGCGCAGGTACATGGGCGTCAGCGTCAGGTCCATGCTCAGCGCCTCGCCGTTGCGGTGGCGGATCGCCACTTCGCGCGTGCCGTGGTTGTGCGCTTTTTCCGGATTGGCCGCGTGCATGGCGAAGTAATCGAGGTATTCCTGCGTCACCAGGGGGCTGAGCAGCTCGCCGATGGAGCGCCCGGCCAGTTCGTTTTCGCGGTAGCCCAGGTACTGGTCGCAGGCCGGATTGGTATACTGGATGCGGCCGTCCGCCTCGATGATCAGCAAGCCCTCGGCCATGTTGTTGACGATGGTGCGCAGGCGCTCGGCCTGTTCCTGCTGGGTTTCATTGTTGCTGCGGATTTGCAGCTGGGCGCGCACGCGCGCGCATACTTCTGCCATGCGCAGCGGCTTGCTGATGTAATCGACGGCGCCGCAGTCGAAGCCGGCCACCACGTCTTCCGTTTCCGTCCTGGCGCTCATGAAGATGACGGGGATACCCTGCGTCAGCGGGTGCTGCTTGAGGCGGCGGCACGTTTCGATGCCGTCCATGTCCGGCATCAGCACGTCGAGCAGGATCAGGTCGGGGCGCGCGCGCTGGGCGATCGCCAGCGCCCGTTCGCCGGACGTGGCGACATAGGTTTGATAACCTTGTTCGCTCATCAGCTTGCGCAGCACCTCAAGGTTGGCCGGCGCATCGTCGACAATCAAAATGGCGGCGTCGCGCCGCTGGGAATAATCCACACTGCCTGAACTCATTGCTTCCGGCCTTCTCGATGTACTCTGCGCTGCCAGCGTTTGCCGCTGTCGGTGATGCTGACCGGATTCAAATCGGATACAGCGGTCAAATCATACCGCTTTGCTAATTTTTTGGGTGAAAAAATCGACGTTGTGCGACGTGTTAAAATATTATTTTTATACTATTTTTAAGAATAAATACACGCAGTTGCTATCGTGAAGGCGGTTTTTAGGCGGAAAAGACGCGTGCCCCCTGGCGCAGGGGGCAGCTGGGACACGCCCCGCGGCGGGCGGGGCGTGAAGAGGCGAGTTACATTTTTGCGGCGATCAGTTTGCCGAGGATGGCGATGCCTACACGGATGCGTTCCGGCGGCACCGTCACGAATGACAGGCGCAAGGTGTGCGTTTCCGGCGTGTTCGCGTAGAACGGCGCGCCCGGCACGAATGCCACTTTATTGGCGATGGCTTCATCGAGCAGTTTCATCGCGTCGATGTGCTTCGGCAGGGTGACCCAGATGAACATGCCGCCTTCCGGCTTGGTCCACGTGACGCCGGCCGGGAAGTGCTCTTCCAGCGCCGACAGCATGGCCTGGCACTGGTTGCCGTACAGGCTGCGGATGCTGGGGATATGCCGGTCCAGGAAGCCATCCTTGATCACTTCATGCACGACCATCTGCGTCAGCTGCGAGGTGTGCAGGTCGGCTGCCTGCTTGGCCAGCTCCAGGCGACGCACGAGCGGCATCGGCGCCACCACGTAGCCGAGGCGGATGCCGGGCGTGAGCACTTTCGAGAACGAGCCCATATAGATCACGCCATCGGGATTCATGTTGATCATCTTCGGATACGGCTCGCCGCTGTAGCTCAGGGCGCCGTACGGATCATCCTCGATCAGCGGCAGGCCGTGGCGGGCGCAGGTTTCCACCAGTTCCACGCGGCGCGCCACGGACAGGCTGCGGCCCGTCGGGTTCTGGAAGTTCGGCAGCGCGTACAGCAGGCGCGCGCCATCGGCGACGGGATTGATCGACGACGGCACCAGGCCTTCGTCATCGGTGTCGACGGAAACGAATTCGGGACGGTAGACCGAAAACGCCTGCAGGGCGCCCAGGTAGCTGGGGGTTTCCACCAATACCTTGCTGCCTTCGTCGATCAAAACTTTGCCCAGCAAGTCCAGCGCCTGTTGCGAGCCGGACGTCATCAGCACTTGTTCCGGCATGATGGTGCCGCCATTGCCCGAGAGCGAATCGGCGATCCACTGGCGCAGCGGCAGGTAACCGTCGGTCGGGCCGTATTGCAGGGCGACCTTGCCATTGTTCGACAGGACCTTGTCGAAGGCGGTCTTCATTTCTTCCACGGGGAAGGTGGCGGGCGAGGGCAGGCCGCCGGCAAACGAGATGATCTCGGGACGCTGCGTGATCTTCAGGATTTCGCGGATGAACGAGCTTTGCAGCTGTTCCGCGCGTTCGGCAAAGCGCCATTGGATCGGATTCGGATTTTCAATTTTCATACGAGTCTCACAGAAGATGCCGAGCTGCGCCGGCTGGATTTGTTGGCCCGCTTGTGGCGGTGCGTGCGCAAGCGGCGCCGGATAGGCGTCGCCATGGTGCTGCGGTATTGTACGGCTTGCACGCCGCTCTGCCCATCCGCACGCGCAAGGGCGTTGCAAATGGGCGTCAGGGAGCGTTACTTCAGCTTGCGCCCGATCCCCACCACGGCGATCACGGCGCCGGCAAACAGCAGGCTTTCACCCGTCAGGGGCTCGTTCAGCAGCACGGCCGCGCCCACCAGGGTGAGGAAAGGCTGCAGCAACTGCGTCTGTCCCACGCGCGCCACGCCGCCCAGCGCCATGCCCCGGTACCAGAAAAAGAACCCGATAAACATGGAAAACACGGAAATATAGGCAAAGCCCAGCCAGGCTGCGCCGCTGGCCTGCGCCATCAGCGCGCGCTGCGGCCAGGCGTTCCACAGCACCACGGGCAAGACAAACGGCACGGCCAGCAGCAGCGCCCAGGAAATCACGTGCTGGCCCGGCATGGCTTGCGCCAGGCGTCCCCCTTCCGCATAGCCGAGTGCAGCTAGCAGCACAGCGGCAAAGATCAGCCAGTCGGCCAGGTGGAAGCTGCCGCCGCCCTGGCGCAGCGCGAACGCCACCACCAGCGCCGTGCCGAGCAGGGCCATCAGCCAGAAACCCGGTGATGGACGTTCCTTGCCGCGCAGCACGGCAAACACGGCCGTGGCCAGCGGCAGGATGCCCACCAGCACGGCGCCGTGCGAGGCAGGCAGGCTGCGCATGGCGATCGATGTCAGCCAGGGAAAGCCCAGCACGCAGCCCAGCGACACGAGCGCCAGCGGCAACCATTGCTCGCGCCGCGGCATGGGCGCGCGCTGCTGCCACAGCCACAGGCCGGCCAGCATGGCCGCCACCAGAGCGCGGCCCAGGGCGACAAAGGTGGGATCGAGTTCGGCCACGGCCATGCGCGTAAAGGGCAGGGTCAGGCTGAAGAGGGCGACGGCGATCAAGCCCAGCAACAAGCCTGTGCGGTCGGCGCCGAGGCGCGGGAGGGAACTGGGGGTGGTGGTGGCGTGCGATGGCATGGCTGTCCTGGTGCGGGTGTGTGAGATAAAGGCGGGCAGAGGTGGATGAATGTGCCCGGTACTGCTATCCTAGGGCGCAATAGCAGTACAGTACAAATACACTTTTACGCATAATTCCACATACTGTGATGGTCATATGAGCAATACACTCGCCTCTCCGTCCCTGCCCTTGCTGTCGCGCGCCTCGGGCGAAACCCTGATCGACCAGATCGCGCGCTCGCTGGCGGCGCGCATCGACGACAAGCTGCTGCGCGGCGGCGCGCGCATGCCGTCGATCCGCCAGTGCGCCGCCAGCCTGGACGTGTCGTGCGCCACGGTGGTGGCCAGCTACGACAAGCTGGTGGCGCGCGGCTACCTGGAATCGCGGCGCGGCGCCGGCTTTTTCGTGCGCGAGCGCTCGCCCCTGAACACGCCGGCGCCGCCCGCTGGCGCGCAGGATGCGGTGGCGCAGCCGATGGACGTGGTGTGGTTGATCCGTAACATGTTTCGCCAGACACCGTCCATCCCCGCGCCCGGTTCCGGCATGCTGCCCGCCGAATGGCTCGATGGCGACCTGGTGGCGCGCGCCTTGCGCGACGTCAGCCGCCAGCCTGGCAGTTTGCTGCTGGGCTATGGCGCGCCGCAGGGTTTCCTGCCGTTGCGCCAGCAGTTGCAGCTGAAGCTGGCGGAGCTGGAAATCGCCTGCCCGCCCGAGCAGATCGTCACCACGGTGGGCGTAATGCAGGCGCTGGACCTGGTGGCGCGCGAGTTTGCCCGCCCCGGCGAGACCATTTTCGTCGACGATCCCGCGTACTGGCTGATGTTCGGCGCCTTTGCCGCCATGGGCATGCACGTCATCGGCATCCCGCGCCTCGGCGACGGTCCCGATATCGCCGTGCTGGCCGAGCTGGCGGCCCTGCATCGCCCCAGGCTGTACGTGATCAACTCGGTGCTGCACAACCCCAGTTCGACGTCGCTGTCGGCGGCCAAGGCGTTTCAGGTGCTGCGTCTGGCCGAACAGCATGATTTTCTCATCGTCGAAGACGATATTTATTGCGACATGCATCCCGGTGGCGCGGTGCAGCCGGCCACGCGCCTGGCCGCGCTGGACCAGCTGCGCCGCGTGATTTACCTGGGCGGCTTTTCCAAGAGCCTGGCGGCGAATCTGCGCGTGGGCTTCATCGCCACGTCCCCGGAACGGGCGCAGCGCCTGGCCGACCGCAAGATGCTGGCTACCCTCACCACCAGCGACATCGGCGAAAGGGTCGTGTATAAAATCCTCTCGCAAGGGCTGTACCGCAAGCATGCGGAGCGCCTGCGCGCGCGGCTCGACAAGGTGCGCGACGGTACCTACCGCAAGGTCGAACAGGCGGGCTTGCGCTTCGAGCCGGCATCGGCGGGCATGTTCGTGTGGGCCGATGCGGGCTGCGACACGAATGTCCTGGCCGAAAAAGCGCTGGCCGAAGGCCTGGTGCTGGCGCCGGGCAGCCTGTTTTCCCCGCGCCAGCTACCGTCGACCCGCATGCGCCTGAACCTGGCCACGGTGCAGGACGAGCGCATCTGGGCGTTTTTCGGCCGCACACTGGGGTAAAACAGCACATTTTTCGGGAGCTCTTGAAATCGCTTGTACCATCCCCAACTCCGTAGAATCCGTCCATCCACAAGACTATGAGGTAAAAATGGCTGTCTCCGAAAAGCAAACCCTGGGTTTTCAGACCGAAGTGAAGCAAATGCTGCACCTGATGATCCATTCCCTGTACTCGAACAAGGAAATCTTCCTGCGCGAATTGATCTCGAACGCGTCCGACGCGGCCGACAAATTGCGCTTCGAGGCGATCGATAACGACGCCCTGTACGGCAACGATCACGAATTGAAGATCAAGGTCAGCTTCGACAAGGATGCGCGCACCATCACCATTTCCGACAACGGCATCGGCATGACCCGTGACGAGGCGATCTCGCACCTGGGCACCATCGCCAAGTCGGGCACCAAGGAATTCTTCGGCAAGCTGTCGGGCGACCAGCAGCAGGACGCAGCCCTGATCGGCCAGTTCGGCGTGGGCTTCTATTCGGGCTTCATCGTCGCCGACAAGATCACCGTCGAAACGCGCCGCGCCGGCGCGGACGCCTCTGAAGGCGTGCGCTGGGAATCGGCCGGCGAAGGCGATTACAGCATCGAGACCATCGAAAAAACGGGCCGTGGCACGGACATCATCCTGCACTTGCGCGAAGGCGAGGACGAATTGCTGTCGAGCTGGAAGATCAAGTCCATCATCCGCAAATACTCGGACCATATCTCGCTGCCGATCGTGATGCAGAAAGAAGAGTGGGACGACGAGAAAAAGGAAACCGTCCTGAAAGACGAATTCGAAACCGTCAATCAGGCCAGCGCCCTGTGGGCCCGCAACAAGGCCGATATCACGCCGGAACAGTACGACGAATTCTACAAGCACGTATCGCACGACTTCCAGTCGCCGCTCACGCATACGCACAACCGCGTGGAAGGGCGCAGCGAATACACGCAGCTGCTGTACATCCCGGCCAAGGCGCCGTTCGACATGTGGGACCGCAACAAGCGCGGCGGCATCAAGCTGTACGTCAAGCGCGTCTTCATCATGGACGATGCCGAGCAGCTGATGCCAACCTACCTGCGTTTCGTGCGCGGGGTGATCGACTCGGCCGACCTGCCGCTGAACGTGTCGCGTGAAATCCTGCAGGAGTCGCGCGACGTGAAAGTCATTCGCGAAGGCTCGACCAAGCGCGTGCTGGGCATGCTGGAAGAGCTGGCGAACGCGGACGAGCAGGACAAGAAGGACAAGTACGCCGTCTTCTGGAAGGAATTCGGCCAGGTGCTGAAAGAAGGCATTGGTGAAGACGCGGCCAACAAGGAACGTCTGGCCAAGCTGCTGCGCTTTGCGTCGACCGCCAACGACAGCGATGAACAAATCACCTCGTTCGCCGACTACGTGGCGCGCATGAAGGAAGGCCAGGACAAGATCTATTACGTCACGGCCGACAACTACGCTGCCGCCAAGAACAGCCCGCACCTGGAAATCTTCCGCAAGAAGGGCGTCGAAGTGCTGCTGTTGACGGATCGCGTCGATGAATGGATGCTGTCGTTTATCCAGGACTTCGAAGGCAAGGAACTGGTCTCCGTCGCCAAGGGCGGCCTGGATCTGGGCGCGCTGGAAGACGAAGCGGAAAAGAAAGAGCACGAAGAAACGGAAACCTCGTACGCCGACCTGGTAGGCAAGATGAAGACTGTGCTGGCCGACAAGGCCAAGGACGTGCGCGTCACGTTCCGTCTGACCGATTCGCCAGCCTGCCTGGTGGCCGATGAAAACGAATTGTCGGGCAACCTGCTGCGCATGCTCAAGGCGGCAGGCCAGAGCGCGCCGGAATCGAAGCCGATTTTGGAAATCAACCCGAACCACCCGCTGGTGACGCGTCTGAAGTATGAAGACGCGGAAGGCGGCAAGTTCGGCGACTGGGCCAACATCCTGTTCGACCAGGCCATGCTGGCCGAAGGCGGTTCGCTGGCCGACCCTGCCAGTTTCGTGAAACGCCTGAACGAATTGCTGCTCAATTCGGCGAAGTAATTCTTTTGCCGTAATCCGACACGGCGGCTGATGCATCAAGGCCGGCCCTTTCCTCGTGAAAGGGCCGGCTTTTTTCATGCGCGATGTTCAGCGCCGCATGCGCATACCACAAGCCCTGGCCACGGCGACTTCAGGCATAATTGCCCCTTGTTGAATTTAATCCGTCAATGGCCGGCATGGCCGTTGGTGCAGGAGTCTGTCATGTCAGTGAGTACCCGCGACGCCCTTTTGAAAAGCGCAGAGATCCACCTGCGTTCGAAAGGCTATGCCGCTTTCAGCTATGCCGATTTGTCCGAAGAAATCGGCATACGCAAGGCCAGTATCCACCATCATTTCCCTACCAAGGAAAACCTTGGCGTGGCCTTGATCACGCAATATATCGAGGTGTTTACCGTGAAGCTGCAAGCCATCGATGCGGCGCATGCCGATCCGGTCGAACGCCTGCGTGAGTTCGCCGGGCTGTTCCTGGCCAGCGCCAACGATCATTTGCTGCCGCTGTGCGGCGCGCTGGCGGCTGAAATGGCGGCGCTGCCCGAATCGCTGCAGGCCCTGGGCAGGCAACTGATGGCGCAGCAGCTGGACTGGATGGAAAACAATGTCGCGCTGGCGGCGCAGTTGCACGGCTGGACCTTGCGGAAAGCGCCGAAGGACTATGCCTTCATGCTGCTCAGTGCCTTGGAGGGCGCCAGCTTTATAGGCTGGGCTCTGGGGTCTTCGACCGATCCGCTAGCCGCTTTTCATTACATGCTCGACAATCTGGCGTAGCGCTGGCCAGCCCGCTCAGGCTAACAGGGCGGGTTTGGCGATCATCAGCGCGCAGATGCTTAAAAACACGGCCAGCTTGATGCACAGCCAGGTTCCCAGCCTGGCGCCCGCCTGCGCGTATCCCTGTTCCACCTTCGCTTCTACCTTCGCTTCCACCTTGTCCGCCCAGAAATGGTCGATGGCTTGCGCGCCGATAAACAGTGCGAGCGACAGCCGCATCCAGCCCATGTGCAGCCACGCCCATTCTTGCTGGTACAGCAGGACCAGCCCGCCGGCAAGCAGCAGCCAGCCTGCGACGGCGATTTGCTGATGGAGTTTATGTAATGTATCGCGACCGGCAGGCTCGCGCATCAGGTTCTGCAGGCGCGGAGTCAGCATCATCGGGCCGATGAAGGCGATGGCAGGGACGATGTGCAATATCAGCAGGATTGTGTAGTCATGACGTCGCGGACCCAGATATTGCTGCCGCCGACGTGATTGCGCTGTGCCGCGGCATCATCGACGCCGCGGCGTTGCGGGGAGAAACGGATATGGCGTCGCTTGTGCGGCGCCTGGGACGCGCGGTCCACGGCTATCTGGACACGGCGGGGCCTGCCAGGGAAGCTGCCGCCAGCGCTTAGGGGAGGATGCAGCCGTCCAGGCCACAGACCTCCCCGGCCGATGCGGCCAGGTTCTCTTGGGATTGCGCATGGAGGTTCTCCAGCGCCTGCCTGAAAACTTCTGGCGGCTGGGCGCCAGAAATATGCGTCCCATTGCCAAAGACGAACAGCGGCACGCCGGAAGCGATGCGCGAGGCCTGGTACTCATCGTCCTGCACCTGTTGGCGCCATTGCGGTGTCGACCAGGCCTGCTGCACCACTTCGGCAGGCACGCCCGCCTGGGCCGCGAGCAAGGCGAGGGAATCGCGGTCGAACAGCGACTTGCCGTGCGAAATACTTTGCTCATACAGTACTTCGACCAGGCGCTGTTGCAAAGCCGCGTCACCGGCGGCCTTGACGAGCATGTGCGCATCCATGGTGTCCCCAAACAGCATGGTGTCGAAGCGGTAGGCCAAGCCTTCCGCCTCCCCGTGCGACTGCACCGAGTACAACATGCCCTCGGCGGCCAGCGGATCGCGAAATTTTTTCAGCAAGGCTGCCTTGATCGGTTCGGCCTGATGGTTCGGCGCGATGCGGTAAGCGCGCAGCCTGACCTGCACGGCGTCCTTGTGTTCGAAAGCGGCAAGGGCCTTCTCGAAACGGTGCTTGGCAATCCAGCACCAGGGGCAGACGAAATCGGACCAGCTGTCGACGACCAGCGTTTGTGTGTTGTGTTTCATTGTTGCTCCTTGAATGGCCGGCCCAGCGTGCACGCATGCCAGGCCGGCTGGTACGGCGGTATCAAGCCTTGTCGAATGCGTCCAGCACGTGGGTGCTGTAGACAAGCGCGGCACCGGCATTGAGGTTGATCGCCACGCCGAGTGCTTCGCCAATTTCTTCCACGGTCACGCCCAGCTTCTTGGCGGCGGCCGCGTGGAAGGCGATGCAGCCGTCGCAGCGCGTGGTGACGGCCACTGCCAGCGAGATCAGCTCGCGCGTCTTCGCATCGAGATGGTTGGTCTTGTCGCCGGCGCTGCCCAATGCGGCGATGCCTTTCATGGTGTCGGGCGTCAATGCGTTCAGTTGCATCGCACGTGTGTTGATATCTTGCCGAGCTTGTTTCCAGTCTTCCATGATTTCCTCGCTATGTAGGCGCTTGCGCGCGGGTTGGTGGTTCGATGATTCCCGGAGGTGTATCAGGCCTCGATAATTTCCAGAGTGGGCAGCATGCGGATGGCCTTCGAGAAATTGGCCAGGTTGACCGATGTTTTGGTCACGGCCTGATGCAGCGCTTCGACGCGCTCGCGCGAGGCATCCGTGCGCAGCCGCACGACGTAGCTGACTTCGTCGTAGCCGGGATTGACGCTCTCGTCCAGGCCAAGGAAGCCGCGCAGGTCCAGCTTGCCGTCCGTTTCGATTTCCAGGCTGTGCACGGTGATGCCCATGGCCGCCGCATTGGCCGCGTAACCGACCGACAGGCAGGCGTTGAGGGCGGCCATCAGCAGCTCTTGCGGATTGGGCGCCGTGTTTTGGCCCAGCAATTCATGCGGTTCGTCCGAGGCGATCTCGAAATGGCGCGCATGCTTTTCACCGCCGAGGACATAGTGGCTGACGGTGGCCACGCTGCGCGTCTGGTGTTGCCATCGGGTCTTGACGTTGAAACGGGCTTCGCCTTTGTCTGGATGGCTTGCCACACTCTGGGCGAATTGCTGCAATGCTGCCACGTTGATGCCATTGAGCATGTTGGCGCCGGCCGCCGCGCTATACGCCGGATAGTCGGTATAGCCGTGGGACGGGGCGCCGCTGGCGCCGTAATAGGTCGAGCGGTCGCTGTCGGCCAGCGGCCAGTTGTTTTGCATGCGTTCCACCAGATCCGGGTTGGAGATGAATGGCATGCCGAAGGCGATCAGGTCGAGGTCGCCTTTTTCCAGTTCGCTGCGCGCCAGTTCCTGCGTGAAGCCGCCCGCACCGATCAGGGTGCCATGGTAGTCCTGGCGGAATTGCGCGCCAAAGCCGTGCGGCACTTCCGCCGCCGTGATGGTTGGCTGGTAGTTCAGGTGCACATAGGCCAGCTTTCTCGTATCGAGCGCCTGCGCCACGCTGCTCCACACTTGCGCTTCATCGGCATAGGCGCGCATGTCGTACAGGCGGCCGAATGGCGAGATGCGCACGCCGACCTTGCCGCTGCCGATGGCTGCCGACAGGGCATCTATGGTCTCGAGCAAAAAGCGCTGGCGGTTGGCGATGCTGCCGCCGTACTGGTCGGTGCGCGTATTGACGGCGCTGCTGAGGAACTGGTCGAACAGGAAGCCGTTGGCGGCCATGATCTCGATCCCGTCAAAGCCAGCGTCGATAGCGACTTTTGCCGCATGCAGGAAGTCGGCGGTGACGCGCGCGATCTCGTCGACGGTCAGTGCGCGCGGCACGCTGGGCAGCACCGGTCCCGCCTTGCCCGCTTCGATCCAGGCGTAGACGGTGGTGTTTTCCGCCGCCACGTCGCTGGGGCCGACGGGCGCCGCGTTGCCAGGCTGGATCGATACGTGCGACATGCGGCCCACGTGCCACAGCTGGGCGAAGATCTTGCCGCCCTTGGCATGCACGGCATCGGTCACCTGGCGCCAGCCCTGGCCCTGGGTGCTGCTGTAGATGCCGGGCGTGTACAAATAGCCGCGGCCTTCATCGGAGACGGGCAAGCCTTCGGTGACGATCAGGCCGGCCGAAGCGCGCTGGGCGTAATACAGCGCGGTGAGCGCGTCGGGATTGTTTTCCAGGGTGCGCGTGCGCGTCATCGGCGCCATGACGACGCGGTTGGCCAGTGAAATGCCGGGCAGGTCATAAGGGGTGAACAGTTGATGCATGTGATGCCTCGCAAAGAGTCGAATGCGCCGTGGCGCGAAAGGATTGCCGGCTGAAATACCGGGTTTGAAATAAGTCTACCATCTAGTAGGTAGGCAAGTCAACCGATGACATCGGCAACAAAATCGCTATGATGCGGCTTTGCACGGGACGATACGGATGATTGCCATGAAGAACCGCCTGATGGCGGGCCTGGGCGCGCACGCGCTGGGCTGCCTGCTGTTTATTGTGTTGAGCTGGCTGGGTTTTTACCTGTACACGCAGCAGTTCGGCAGCCTTGGCTCGCGTGGTGTGGCCGGCGGCCTGGCCTTGCTGCTCGTGTTTTATGTGTATGCGGGCACGAATCTGCTGCTGGCGCTGTTGCCGCCCGGCAGGTGGAAGCCGGCGCTGTGCGGCTTGCTGGGCGCGGCCGTGCTCGCGTATCTGTTGCCTCAGCATCCGCTGCGGGCAATCTACTTCAGCGCGCTGGCGGGCGGCTTGAGCTGGCTGGCCGTGCTGGCCGGCGCGCGTTTAAGCGGATACCTGCGCGGCTGACAGGCCAGCGAGAAAAGCGGTGACGGCGCTGGCTGCCGCTTCCGGCGCCGCCTGCAGCAGCATGTGCGGCGCAGCGATGTCGGCCAGTTGCGCGCCGGGCGCCTGCAGCAGTATCTGCAGGGCGTTCGCCGGCGGCACCAGGCGGTCGTGGCGCGCGCGCAGATACAGCACGGGCAGACTGCCGCGCGCGAAGCTGCGCGAGGCGTCTGTTTCGCTTATTTCCAGCACGGCGCGCAGGCGCTGGCGCAGTACGCTGGGCGGCACTTGCGCCAGCGCCGCTGCCAGTTCATCCTGCAATTCCGGCGTGGAGCAGGGCGCCAGCAGCGCCTGGCGCAGGGCGAAGCCGGGCATGGCGCCAAAGGGCACAAGGCCGAGCAGGTGGCGCAGCGGCGCCAGCATCGGACGCGGATTGCGCACGAATGAACAGCACAGGATCAGGGCGCGCATGCCGGGTGGCGGATCGGCGCGCAGGGCTGCCCCCAGCGGTCCGGAAAACGATTCGGCCAGCACGACGAAAGGGCGGTCCTGCGGCAAGCGCTCGCGCACGAATGCTTCCAGCGCCGCGTAATCGAGCGGTGCAGCCGGATAGGCGATGGCCAGGGTGTCGATGGCGGCCTGCGCGCGCAAGGCGGCGTCAAAACGGTGGAATAGCCGGGCTGTGCCATCCATGCCGGGCAGGAGGACAAGCAGGGGCGAGGCGTGGGTGGGAGTCGTCATTGCGGCAATCATAGCAGCCGCGCCGGCATATGCACTGTCCGCCAGCGGCACGGCATGGGCGCTGGCGCCATGCTAGAATCGCCAGCGCGTCATGCGTGGCCGTAAGAGCGGTCAAATCCCCGACAGACAGAATCATGCATATCATTTTTTCGAATTACCGTACCCTGGGCGGCGCCTTGCTGGCAGCGTCCTGTGTCCTTTCCCAGCCCGCCTGCGCCACGGCGGCACCTTCGGCGCCGGCCGGGAAAAGCCTGTCTTCTCTGCTGGCCGGCGGTCCCTTGCCGCGCCTGAGCGAAGACCCGCAAGTGCGCGCGGCCCTGTTCGATTTCTTCGGTTACGCGCGCGGCAGCTACACGGAAGACGATGAACTGCTGCTGGCGCAGGCGCTCGAAGCGATCAGCGAAAAGCGCGACGCCACGCGTACCGTGCTGGCCGATGGCCGCCAGTTGCTGGCGTCGATGAATGACCGCAAGCAGGGCCGTGAGCGGGGCGCCATGTTGCTCGACAAGCGCGGCGCCATCATCGCCTTTGGCCTGGTCAACGGGCATTGCCACCTGGAGGGCCAGCCGCTGGCGAAAGTCTGCAATCCCGATCCGAATGCCGTGCTGACGGTATTCCACCGCAAGGGCATGCTGGTCGGGGATGCGGCGCCCTTGCTGGCCTGGGCCAGGCAATTGCCGCCCATGCTGGCGTTGATCGCGGGCGACAAGGAAGCGGGCGCCGATGGGCAGAGGATCGCCAGCGTCGAATATGTGCTGGCGCAACCGGCCCTGCCGGGCTGGAATCGCGCCCAGCTGCCGCCCGCGTATCCGCCGGCGCTGCTGCCGCTGCTGCTCGATAAGTCTACTGTGTTGACGTCGGCCGGCGCCGGCGTGTTTGCCTATCCGCTTACCTTGAAGGGCAAGAAGCAGAACAATGTACTGGACCATGCGGAAGGCCGCCCGCCGCGCGACCTGGAAGTGGCGCTGCGCAGCTATGCCAGTTTCGATACGGTGGTGGAGCGCTATCGCCGGGTGGCCAAGGGCGCCAGGCTGCAACGCAACGAGCGCACGGCCTACCTCGATGGCGACATGGGGCAGGGCAGTTACCGCGTCTACATCCGCAACACGGGCGCGGATGGCGTGATGATCGACGTGGCGCTATGGCAGCGCAAGCTGGCGGCCGGCCGCTGATATTAGCAAGGGCGCGCCTGTTCGTAGCCCAGTTGCGCCAGCTGCGCGGCGATGGCGTCGTCGCGTGTTTTCCTGCCCGTGCGCAGGCGCGCATGCGTCAGGGATGCGGGCAAGCCATGCGCCAGCAAGGCGTCGATGTCGAGCATGGTCTCGGATGCCGACAGCTGGCGCAGGGCGGGCAACGTGGCCAGGCCGGGCAGGCTGTCGAGCGTCTTGCAGGTGTGCAGATTCAGGCGTTCGAGCGCGGAATTGGGTCCCAGCGCGATCTGCCGCAGCTTGATCTGGTCTTCCACCCATAGGGCCTGCAACAGCGGGAAACGGCCGATATCGCCCAGTGTTTCCAGGCCGCGCACGCGTATCACTTCCAATTTCCGCAACAGCGGCGCCTCGATGTGCGCGAGCGATTCGCGGCCGCCCAGCTGCAACAGCAGCCTGTCCAGGCGGGCCATCTCTGAAATAAAATCCAGCGGCACCTTGTTCTTGATGCGGTACAGCGACAGCTCGTGCAGCGCCGGCAGGCTGGCCAGGGTGTCGATGTGCTGGTGGTGGCCCTCGATGGCCAGGCTGGCCAGGTGCGCATACTGGCGCAGCGGCGCCAGGTCGATATTGTTTTTGGCCGACTCGCCCAGATACAGGAATTCGAGGCCGCGCAAATTGTCCAGCTGCAGGATGTCGGCCTCGGCCAGCTGGTACACGCCCAGGCTCAGGCGCTTCAGGTGGCGCAGCTCGCCCAAGGTTTCCAGATGGATGGCTTGCCAGTGGCAATCGATGGACAGGCTGGCCACATGCGGCAGCGCGCGCAGGATGCGGGCATCGAACACCCGCGGGTCGTAACCGTAGATGCGGATGGTCAGCGCCGTGCCGCAGTTGGCGGCCAGGGCGTCGAGGTCGGCCAGCAGCGGCTCCGGCTCGCCCAGGGTATCGAACTGCACCAGCACCTGCTGGCCGCCCGCGATGGCGGCGCGGATCGCCCTGGCGTCGATGCGCCCGGGATTCTGGATGCGCTGCGGCTGTGTTGTTTGCGTCATGATCATAGTCCTATCGGATAGTCGACTTTCCTGGGGGGAGGACAGCCTTCCGGCCCCGGAAACGTCTGCTTGCCCGTGTCGTCGTAGCGCTTGCCGCACTCCACGAGCACGCGTTTGCGGAAGGTATAGATGCTGGCCACCTTGCCGTTCGGGTGGTAGCAGATATTGTCGCCGTCGCGGTCGGTCGAAGCGTAGCTGATCATGGTCTCGCCGTTGACCGTGCGGGTGCTGTGGCCGCTGCGCGGCTCCGTGCATTTGAGCTGGCCGCTTTCGTAATAGACGTTGAGGACGGAGGTGTCGGCGGCGCGGTCTACCAGCAGTTCGTCCTTGCGCTTGCCGTTCGGGTAGTTCGAATAGCCTTCCTGGCGCTGGCCAAACTGGAAGGCGTAGTAATACTGCGGCTTGCCGTCCGGGTAGTACATGTGGTGGTACTCGCATACGTCGTCGCGCGTGCTGCCGGACTCCTTGAAGGTGCAGCGGTGGATGTCGTTGAGCAGCTGGCCGTCCTCATAGTACTCGCGCAGGTGCGTGAGCAGGCGGCCCTGGTCGATGACGGCCAGGCGCTCCGGCTTGCCGTTCGGGTAGTAGCGCGCGTCCAGGCCCTGCTTCTTGCCCATGTCCCACAAGGTGTCGAGACGCAGGATCTTGCCGCTGTCGTCGAACGCCTGTTCGCGCCCATCGAGCTGGCCGCTGCGGTAGGAGGCCGTGTAGACCGCGTATTCCTTGCCGGCCGGGCCCAGATAGCGCGTACGGCTGCCTTCGAGCACGCCCGCCTGGTAATGGTCGCGCACGCGCAGCGCGCCTTGCGCATCCGTGTCGAGGGCCTCGCCCTGTTTTTTGCCTTGCACGTAAGTGACGCTTTGCGTGGCCTTGTCCTTGAGCTTGAGCTTCCACGGCCCGTCGCGCAAGCCTTCGATGAAGCTGCCGTCGCCGTCTTCCGTGATCCACGCGCCATGGCGCGCGCCGTTGACGTAGTTGCCGCGCGTTTGCAGCTTGCCGCCCATGCTGCGTTCGTGCGGGCCGTTCAGCTGGCCGCCCGCGTAGGTGTCGAAGCCCGTCACTTCCTCTGCATCGGCATAGTTGACGACCGTCCAGCGGCCTTCGCGCTTGCCGGCCCGGTACATGCCGCTCTCGCTCTGCTTGGGATAGTTGAAGGACCACAGGCCTTCCTGCAGGCCGTTGACGAAATGGCCTTTTTCGCTGCCTTCGTGCATGCCGTCGCGCACCCACAGGCCCTGGCGCTTGCCCTTCACGTACTGGCCCCGCTCGACCACCGAACCGTCGTCCCAGGCCAGGCTGTAGATGACGGAAGGGCCTTCCTGGCTGCCTGTAAACTGCTTCGGCGCCGTTTCCCACGTCACTTGCCACAGGCGGTAATTGCGCAGGATGCCGGCGCCGACATCGCTGTACAGGGTGTAGCTGGCGGTGAGAAAACGATCGCCATTTTTCTGGAAGGTTTTCTTGTAGATGATGGCGTCCTGGCTGCCAGCCGCCACGGGCTTGCCCTCATCGCTGTAGTAGCCGACGATGGTGCCCTGCGTATGGTCGATGGCGTCGAAGTCCGCATTGCCGCTCTTGCCGCGCGCGACGCTGTAGTCCATCGGCGCCAGCTTCGCCAGCGCCGCCTTGACCTGGCCCGCGTTGGGCGCGGCACTTTGCGCCACGATGCGGTTCAGGGCCGGCTGCAAGCCGTCCAGGCGCCGGTACTTGCCGGAACTGCGGTCGTAGCGGTAGGCGCGCAAGCCATTCTTGTCGCCCTGACGGAACAGCACCAGCATGGTTTGCACGCTGTCGTTCGTCTCCTGGTCCAGCGAGGCGTAGAAGACGGAGCGGATGACGGCATTGCCGAACTGGTCGAGCAATATGGGTTTCGAGCCGCTGCCCTTGCACTCGCAGTAATAGCCATTGACGCCTTCTTTTTCCTTGAGGAAGGCGATATCGAGGCCGCTGTCCTGCGAGGCGCTGATGGCGGGATGGGCGAGGCTCTTGCCTTCATAAAAGGGCGCGCCGTGGGCCAGCGCGGAGCAGAGGAGCAAGGGCAGAAGCAGACGTTTCATCGTGTGGCTGGCGCCGGGGCGCCGCTATGGAAAGGCCACGATTCTGCCTGCGTTCTTCCTTGTGGGCAAATAGCGGTGCTTCTATCGTGTGCGCGTGCGCGCCCCGTTCAGGGCTGGTGCGCGGCGCAGAAGTCCAGCAGCAGCTGTTCACCGTCCGGCCAGGGGCCGTAGCCGGCGTCGCCATTGATATGGCCGGCGTCGCCGATCATGGTGAAATCGCTGCCCCAGGCGGTGGCAAACGCGCGTGCCCGCGAGAAGCTGACGTAGGGATCATCGCCACTGGCGACCACCAGGCTGGGGAACGGCAAGGCTTGCAGCGGCATCGGCGCAAAGCCCGTCGTGCCGGATGGGTAGGAGGGCGCTTCCACATCGCTGGGGGCGACCAGGAAGGCGCCGGCGATCTTGTGCGGCGAACCGCTGGCCGCCCAATGGGCTACCAGCGTGCAGGCCAAGCTGTGCGCCGCCAGCACGGGCGGGCGCTCGCAGACGGCGATGGCGCGGTCGAGTTCCGCCACCCATTCGTCCTTGTCCGGCGTCTGCCATTCCCGGTGCGGCACGCGCGACCATTGCGGGTGGCGTGTTTCCCAATGGGTTTGCCAGTGCTGCGGCCCGGAATTCCACAGGCCGGCCAGGGTCAGGACGAGAGACGACATCGATGCTCCTTAAAGTTATAACTCCGTGCGAAGGGCAAAGAGCTCCGGGAACAATACCACGTCGAGCATCTTGCGCAAATAGCTGACGCCCGCCGTGCCGCCCGTGCCCGTCTTGAAGCCGATGATGCGTTCGACCGTCGTCACGTGGCGGAAGCGCCAGAAGCGGAAGGCCGTTTCCAGGTCGACCAGCTTTTCGGCCAGTTCGTACAGGGCCCAGTGTTTCGACGGGTCGCGGTAGACTTCCAGCCACGCCGCCTTGACGGAGGCGTCGGCGCTGGTCGGCAGGGTCCAGTCGGCGTTCAGGCGCTCGGGGGAGATGGGCAGGCCGCTGCGCGCCAGCAGCTTGATCGACTCGTCGTAGACGGACGGCGCGCGCAGGGCGGCGTCGAGCACCTTGTAGGTATCGGGCGCTGTCGTATGTACGTTGAGCAGGGCCGCGTTCTTGTTCCCCAAAATGAATTCGATCTCGCGGTACTGATAAGACTGGAAGCCGGAGGAGGCGCCCAGGTAAGGGCGGATGGCCGTGTATTCGGGCGGCGTCATGGTGGCCAGCACGTCCCAGGCATGCACCAGCTGGTCCATGATGCGCGCCACGCGGGCCAGCATTTTAAACGCGGGCGCGAGGTCGCCGCTTTGCAGGTTGGCGCGCACGGCGTGCATTTCGTGCAGCATCAGCTTCATCCACAATTCGCTCGTCTGGTGCTGTACGATGAACAGCATTTCGTTGTGATTCGGCGACAGCGGATGCTGGGCCGTCAGAATGCGGTCCAGCGCCAGGTAATTGCCGTAGCTCATGGATTCGCTGAAATCCATCTGCGCGCCATGCCACTGCGCATCCTGGCCGCTCGCATGCATGGGGCAGCCGCTGGTGTTTTCCTTGTTCATATTCTTGTCGTCGCTCATGGGATGGTTCAGGTGACCGCATCGCGCTTGGCGGCGATGTCGTAGGCTAGTGTGTCGAGGATGTCGCGCAGGATTTCCACGGCATCCCACACATCGGCAAAGCTCGTGTACAGGGGCGTGAAGCCGAAGCGCATGATGGCCGGTTCGCGGTAGTCGCCGATCACGCCGCGCGCGATCAGCGCCTGCATCACGGCATAGCCGTGCGGGTGCGTGAAGCTGACCTGGCTGCCGCGCCGTGCATGCTCGCGCGGCGTGACGAGGCCCAGCGGATGGCTGGCGCAACGCTGTTCCACCAGCGCGATGAACAGATCGGTCAGGGCCAGCGACTTGCGGCGGATGGCTTCCATGCTCGTTTGCGCAAAGATATCGAGGCCGCATTCGACCAGGGCCAGCGAGAGTATCGGCTGCGTGCCGCACAGGGCGCGGGCGATGCCGTCGGCTGGCGCGAAGCCGGGCTCCATGGCGAATGGCGTGGCGTGCCCCCACCAGCCGGACAAAGGCTGGCGGAAGCGCGCCTGGTGTTTTTCCGGCACCCAGATGAAGGCGGGCGAGCCGGGGCCGCCGTTCAGGTACTTATAGGTGCAGCCGACGGCCAGGTCGGCGCCGGCGCCGTTCAGGTCCAACGGCACGGCGCCGGCCGAATGGGCCAGGTCCCACAGCGCCAGCGCGCCTTGCGCGTGGCAATGGCTGCTGATGGCGGCCATGTCGTGCTGGTAGCCGGTGCGGTAGTTCACGTGCGTGAGCATGGCGACGGCGCAATCGGCGTCGATGGCTTGCGCCAGTTCGTCCGGGCTGTCGACCAGGCGCAGCTGGTAGCCGCGGTCGAGCCAGGCGGCCAGGCCTTGCGCCATGTACAGGTCGGTGGGGAAGTTGCTGCGTTCGCTGACGATGATTCTGCGCGCGGCCTGCGCGGGATCGCTGGCCTGCATCTGCAAGGCGGCGGCCAGGGCCTTGAACAGGTTGACGGAGGTGGTGTCGGTGATCACCACTTCACCCGTGCCGGCGCCCAGCAACGGGGCCAGGCGGTCGCCCAGGCGCTTGGGCAGGTCGAACCAGCCCGCCGTATTCCAGCTGCGGATCAGGTCGGTGCCCCATTCGGCCATGATGACGTGCTGCGCGCGGGCCAGCGCCGCTTTCGGCCGCGCGCCCAGGGAATTGCCGTCGAGGTAAATCACGCCTTGCGGCAAGTCGAATTGCTGGCGCAGGGGCGCCAGCGGGTCATCGAGGTCGCGCGCGCTGCAGTCATGTCGAGAAATCATGGTGGCTTTCATATTGATACTTGTCTGGGTGGCATGATATTGCTTGAGGCTTAAAGTATCACGCGGAAGTGGCAGTGTAGCAAATTCCCGCCGCAAAAACGTGTTTCCTGGCATGGGCAGGCAGTGAAAAAATGCACGTTTGTGGGGCGTCAACGAAAAAGATCACGATTTTTTTAAAATATTTTCAAATAACCCTAAAGTTTTGCCAGACGCCGCCGTCAACGATTACATGAACGGTGTCAAACCGACGGAAAAAGAATGCGGGCTTTTTAAATATTTTTCAAAAAAGCCCTAAAGTTCCTGCCAGGGCAGCCGTTATCTAGGTAGATAGACTTGATTCTTATCAAGTTGTTGTAAAAAAGTGATATTTTTTACAGGCCAAAAGTCGGCTAAATCCGACACAGAGCCAACCTCCCACATCCGCGCCATTGCTGGCGTGCGAGCATGATCGAGCAGTGTTTGTCAGACAAACACCTACGATCCCATCAGCTATTCCCCGACCAAAAATACAGCGCTACGCCTCTGTTGCGTTTAATGTTGCTCCTGCAGAATGTATCTCACTGGCAACACACAACGCCAGCTGAATTCAACGGATTGAGGAGATGGAAATGACTGCTAACGACATGATGGCTGAGATTCGCGACGCTAACCTGAGCTACCTGATGCTGGCCCAGCAAATGATTCGTGCGGACAAGGTAACGGCCATCTTCCGTTTGGGCATTGCCGCCGAAATCGCGGAATTGATCGAAGGCATGAGCAATGCGCAGATCCTGAAACTGGCTGGCGGCAACATGATGCTGGCCCGCTTCCGCTTCGACGACAGCGCCATCCTGGGCATGTTGACGAACTACAATAAAGACCGCTCGCTGGCACAATCGCACGCGGCTATCCTGATGGCCGGCCAAGGCGTCGAAGAAATCGCTTAAGCTTTTAAATTAGTACTCGTCAGTCGCGGAGCAAGCAGCATGGCCAAGAAAAGTGTCGTATCGGAAGCGCAGGAAATCCAGTTGGCCATCGAATTGATACAGCTGGGCGCCCGTTTGCAACTGCTGGAGACCGAAGTCTCGCTGTCGCGCGAACGCCTGCTGAATCTGTACAAGGAATTGAAGGGCGTCTCGCCGCCCAAGGGCATGCTGCCGTTTTCCACCGACTGGTTCATCACCTGGCAACCGAATATCCATTCCTCGCTGTTCATCAATATCCACAAATTCCTCGTTGACCACGCCGGCGCCACGGGCATCGAAGCCGTAATGAAGGCGTATAAGCTGTATCTGGAACAGATGCCACCCGAAGCGGGTGAAGAGCCCCTGCTGTCGCTGACGCGGGCCTGGACCCTGGTGCGCTTTTTCAGCAGCAAGATGCTGGACATGGCCCCTTGCGGCAAGTGCGGCGGCAAGTTTGTCGTCAACTGCCTCGACCTGAACGCCGATTATGTCTGCGGCCTGTGCCACATGCCTTCGCGTGCCGGCAAGACCAAGAAGGCGCGCGATGAAGCGGCCGCTGTCGCGCCGCCGAGCGTCACCGCCTGATATTGTCCCAATAATAGCCTCAGTGAAAACCGGAGCGGTCGCCAGACCGGACTCCGGTTTTTTCATGGTGCTTTCGCTTACACTGGCATTTTCTTCCGTTGACTGTCCCATGCTGCAACAAATCCTGCGCGCGCCCGCGCTCAAGGCCATCCTGATCCAGGTGCTGGCCTTTCCCTTGATGTTGCTATTGGTATATGGCCTGGCGCGTGCCGGCGTGGCCATGTCGTTGCCGGCCGTGGCGCTGGTGCAGGGCGTGCTGGCGGCGCTCATCACGTGGCGCGCGGGACTGGCGCGGTGGTGGTGCGCCATCGGCCTGCTGTTCGCGCCTGCCTTGCTGGCAGCCAGTCTGCTCGATCTGCCGCCGGCCGTGTTCCTGGCGGCCTTTGTTTTCCTGCTGAGTTTGTACTGGTCGACGTTCCGTACGCAAGTGCCGTTTTATCCGTCGGGGCCGAAGGTATGGCAGGCGGTGGCCGAGCTCATCGCGGACCGTCCCGGCGTGCGGCTGGTCGATATCGGCAGCGGCCTGGGCGGCCTGGTGCTGGACCTGGCGCGGCGCCGGCCCGACGGGCAGTTTTCCGGCATCGAGCTGGCGCCGCTGCCGTGGCTGGCAAGCCGCGTGCGCGCGGGGCTGGCGGGCAGCCGCGCGCGCTTCCTGCGTGGCGATTACGAGGCGCTCGATTTCGGCCGCTACGATGCCGTCTTTGCCTACCTGTCGCCGGCGGCGATGGCGGCCCTGTGGCGCAAGGCGGAAAGGGAAATGTTGCCCGGTAGCATGCTTCTTAGTTACGAATTCCAGATCGCGGCACGCGCGCCCGATAAGACCATCGCCGCCACAGAGGGTGGCCCTTTACTTTACATATGGTGCTTTTAAGCAATTGTCTGCGTTATTTGCTTGCCCGTAGGGCAATCTCACGTTATTGTAGTTCCACACGGCATTTTCTCGGATTTGCATTGAAAAGCAGCGCATTTCAATTAACTTCCGGTTGCTTTTTTTGCCGCTGTCTTTGCCGGCGGCGCAGCCGCCAGAAGACAGGAACAGGTTTGAACATGCCGGGCACACAGCCGCGGCCATTATTGGGAGTCAGGGCACTTGTTAGTCATAATCGGATACATCATCGTCTGCGCCTCGGTCTTTGGCGGCTTCGCGCTGGCCGGCGGCCATCTGGCGGCGCTGTTCCAGCCGCTGGAGTTGCTGATGATCGGCGGCGCCGCCCTGGGCGCCTTCCTTGTTGGTAACAATAACAAGGCCATCAAGGCGACGATCGCGGCCTTGCCCAGCCTGTTCAAGGGTTCGCGCTATACCAAAGAGCTGTACATGGAACTGATGTCGCTGCTGTTCGAAGTGCTCAGCAAGGTGCGCAAGGAAGGCTTGATGTCGATCGAAGGCGATATCGACAAGCCCGAGGAAAGTCCGCTGTTTTCCAAGTATCCGGCCGTGCTGGCCGACCACCACATCGTCGAATTCATGACCGATTACCTGCGCTTGATGGTATCGGGCAACATGGATGCGTTCCAGATCGAAAACCTGATGGACAACGAAATCGAGACGCACCATCACGAAGGCGCCGTGCCGGCCCACGTGATCGCCAAGGTGGGCGATGGCTTGCCCGCTTTCGGTATCGTCGCCGCCGTCATGGGCGTGGTGCACACGATGGAATCGGTGGGCATTCCGCCGGCCGAGCTGGGCATGCTGATCGCGCACGCGCTGGTCGGTACCTTCCTCGGCATCTTGCTGGCGTATGGTTTCGTCGGCCCGCTGGCCAGCCTGCTGGAACAGAAGCTGGAAGAGTCGAGCAAGATGTTCCAATGCGTGAAAGTCACCCTGCTGGCCAGCCTGAACGGCTATGCGCCGGCGCTGGCCGTGGAGTTCGGCCGCAAGGTGCTGTTCTCGACCGAGCGCCCGACGTTCAATGAGCTGGAAGACCACATCAAGAAATCGAAAACGAAGTAAGCAGTGAATATACGCCTGGACACCATGAGTCATTTGCAGCACACGGAAGGGGGACGCCATGGCCGATGAAGGCATGCGCCCGATTATCGTCAAGCGTATCAAGAAGACGGCTGGCGGACACCATGGCGGGGCGTGGAAAATCGCCTACGCCGACTTTGTCACGGCCATGATGGCCTTCTTCCTGCTGATGTGGCTGCTGGGTTCCACCTCGAAGGGCGACTTGAACGGCATTTCTGAATTCTTCAAGACACCCTTGAAAGTGGCGATGGCGGGCGGTTCCGGCAGCGGCGAGAGCAATTCCGTCATCCAGGGCGGCGGGCAGGACTTGTCGCGCCAGGATGGACAAGTGCGCAAGGCGCAGGAAGAGCAGCAGCGCAAGTCGTTCGACCTCAATTCCGCCAAGGCCGCGCTCGAACGCGAGGAAGGCAAGCGCCTGCAGGCGCTCAAGGCGCGCATCGAAGCGACCATCGACGCCAATCCCCTGCTGAAAAAATACAAGAACCAGTTGCTGCTCGATATCACCAGTGAAGGCTTGCGCATCCAGATCGTCGACGAGCAGAACCGTCCGATGTTTGCGCTGGCCAATGCGAATCTGCAACCGTACACCAAGGAAATCCTGCACGCCATCGGCTCGGTCCTCAATGAAGTGCCGAACCGCATCGGCCTGTCCGGGCATACGGATTCGACGCCCTACATGAGCGATGCCGGCTACAGCAACTGGGAACTCTCGGCCGACCGCGCGAATGCGTCGCGGCGCGAACTGGTGATTGGCGGCATGAAGGAAGAGAAAGTATTGCGCGTGGTGGGACTGGGTTCGGCCGCCCACCTGGACAAGCTCGACCCCTTCAATCCGATCAACCGGCGCATCAGCATCATCGTCATGAACAAACGCACGGAAGAAAATGTCCTGCGCGATGGTTCGGCGATCGAGCTGCCGGTGACCGATGCCGCTTCCGCCGCAGTCGCTTCAGGGCTGGCGGCCGGTGCGCCGCCCGCGGCGGCGCCAGCCCCCAGCCCGGTAGCGGCGAAAAAATAACACGCAAGGCTGTCGACGCGTGGTGTATTGAAACAATGAGACCTTTATGACAAGAAAGAAAATACTTGGCTCGCATGTAAAGCGCCTGCTGTCTGGCGTGTCGGACCATGGCCGCAAGCACTTGACGGAGGTGGAAACCGACCTGGTGCAGACCGGCATCTTGCTGGAAGAGGCGATCGAGAAGCTGTCCTTCAATTTCATGGCGATACACGCAGCCGTCGCTGCGCAGCAAGACACCATCGCCCTGCTGCTCGACGGCGGTATTCCGGCCGAGCAGCAGCGCGAAAAACTGCTGGCGTTGCAGGAGGAGGTGGGGGGCTACGTGAATGCCGCCATCACCAGCCTGCAGTTCCAGGACATGACCAGCCAGCTGATCGAGCGCACCTTGAAGCGCGTGACGGGCTTGCGCGAGTTCCTCGGGACCCTGGGCGAGCATGGCGCGGAGATGTTGCCGGAGAGCGACAATGAAGAGATTGTCGCCTTGCTGGGGCGGGTCAGCATGGCGCTGGCGATTCAAAGCCTGGAGTTGCGCAGCGTGCTGCGCAAGGCTGTCAGTCAACAGCATTTGGAAAGTGGCGACATCGAGCTGTTCTAGCATGCCAGTGTGGAACGCTTGTGGTTGCATGGATTGATTAATCAAATACTCGGGCAGGATGCCCGGAATAAGTGGGAGCAAAGATGGCCAAAACGATACTTGCAGTGGACGATTCCAGCTCATTGCGCCAGATGGTGGCGTTCAGCCTGAAAGCCGCCGGTTACCAGGTGGTGGAGGCCGTCGACGGCCAGGACGGACTGGAAAAAGCCAAGCTGCAAACCGTGGACCTGGTCTTGACGGACCAGAACATGCCGCGCATGGATGGCCTGGAGCTGATCAAGCTGCTGCGCGAGCTGCCGACCTACCAGAAGGTGCCCATCCTGATGCTGACGACGGAGTCGTCGGACGAGATGAAATCGAAGGGACGTGCCGCCGGCGCCAATGGCTGGCTGGTCAAGCCGTTCGATCCGCAACGCCTGATCGAAGTGGTCAAGAAGGTGATCGGCTGATGCCAGCCGCGCAGCACAACGATGCAATTGACGGAGTCACCCTATGACCATCGATATTAGCCAGTTTTTTCAGGTCTTTTTCGATGAGGCCGAAGAACTGCTGGCTGAAAAAGAACGGCTGCTGCTGGCCGTTGATATTGCGGCGCCCGACGCCGAAGACCTGAATGCCATTTTCCGCACCGCCCATTCGATCAAGGGCGGCGCATCGACGTTCGGCCTCTCCGACATGAGCGAGGTGACGCACATCCTCGAGTCGCTGCTCGACCGCATCCGCCAGGGCCAGATGGCCCTGACGGCGGAACATGTCGACGCCTTTTTGGCGGCCAAGGATATCCTCAAGATGCAGCTCGACGGCCATCGTCTGGGCAGCGCCGTCGATCAGGATGCCGTGGCCAATGTGCGCATGATGCTGCAGTCGTTCTCGCAGGACGTGCCCGTGGCCGCGCTTACACCCGTCGCGCCAGCCTTCCATACGGCGGAAAAGGCCGCCGTCAGCCATGCCGGCGGCCATCGCATCCGCCTGGAGCTGCCGGCCATGGAGCCGCGCGAAGTCGAGGCGCTGGCGGCTGAACTGGGCTTGCTCGGTGACGTCGTCGTGTCCGCCTTGCCCGACGCGCGCAAGGTGCTGGAAGTGACGACGCATGAAAGCCTGGACGATATCCTGGCTATCTGCTCGTTTGTGCTCAATCCGGACGACATGGTGATCACGCAGGCGCCGCCACTGGCGCCAGGCGAAGCCGAAGCGGCCCGCGCGGCGCAGGAAAAAGCGCAAGGTTACGGTTTCTTTGACCCGCTGCCAGGCACGCCAGGCGCGCAGGGCGCGGCGGATCCCGGCTATGGCTTCTTCCAGCCGCTCGAGGACATCCGCGCCGCCGCCGGCGTGCAGAACGATACCGAACAGGGCTACGGCTTCTTCCAGCCGCTCGAACAGATTCGCGCCGACGCGGCCAGGGCGGGCAACGCCAGCGCTGCCGCTGCGCCGGCCGTGGCCAGCGCCGTGGCCGAAGCGGAGCAGGAAAAGAAACCGGCCAAGAAAGAGGGCGACAAGGCCGGCGCCGAATCGTCGTCGATCCGCGTCTCGATCGAAAAAGTCGACCAGCTGATCAACCTGGTGGGCGAACTGGTGATCACGCAGGCGATGATCGAGCAGCGCGCCAGCGCGCTCGACCCGATGCTGCATGAAAAACTGCTCGACAGCGTCAGCCATCTGACGCGCAACACGCGCGACTTGCAGGAAGCGGTGATGTCGATCCGCATGATGCCGATGGATTTCGTCTTTTCGCGCTTCCCGCGCATGGTGCGCGACCTGGCGACGAAACTGGGCAAGAAGGTCGACTTCATCACGAATGGCGCCGCCACGGAACTGGACAAGGGCCTCATCGAGCGCATTGTCGATCCGCTTACGCACCTGGTGCGCAACAGCATCGACCATGGCGTGGAAATGCCGGCTGCCCGCGTGGCCGCCGGCAAGACCGAAGCTGGCCGCTTGTTCCTCTCGGCCAGCCACCAGGGCGGCAACATCATCATCGAAGTATCCGATGATGGCGCTGGATTGAACCGCGAGCGTATCCTGGCCAAGGCCGCGCAGCAGGGCCTGGACGTGTCCGAGACGATGAGCGACGCCGACGTGTGGCAGCTGATTTTCGCGCCCGGTTTTTCCACCGCCGAAGCGGTCACCGACGTGTCGGGCCGCGGCGTGGGCATGGATGTCGTCAAGCGCAATATCAGCGCCATGGGCGGCGTCGTCGACATCCGTTCGGCCAAGGGCTTCGGCACGACGATTTCGATCTCGCTGCCGCTGACCCTGGCCATCCTCGATGGCATGTCGATCCGCGTCGGCGACGAAGTGTATATTTTACCGCTGGGCTTTGTCATCGAATCCCTGCAGCCAGCCGTTGAGGATATCAAGGACATCAGTGGCAAGGGGCAGGTGGTGAAAGTGCGCGGCGAATACCTGCCTTTGATCCCGCTGTACCAGATGTTCGACATCGCGCCGCGCTTTACCAGTCCCTCGGAAGGCATCTGCGTGATCCTCGAGACGGAAGGGCGCAAGGCGGCCCTGTTTGTCGACGACCTGGTGGGACAGCAGCAAGTCGTGGTGAAAAACCTCGAATCGAATTACCGCAAGGTGGTGGGCATTTCCGGCGCCACCATCCTGGGCGATGGCGGCGTGTCGCTGATTCTCGATGTCGCCGCCCTGATCCGTTCCTCTCGCCAGCTGGCCGACGAGTCCATTTTTTCGTAATACCGATAGATAAAGATAGGAAAACGCACCATGTCAGATACTCAACAAACATCCGGAAGCAATGCGGGCGACGGCAAGGACATCGCCGGCCGTGAATTCCTGGCCTTCACCCTGGGCTCCGAAGAGTACGGCATCGATATCCTGAAGGTCCAGGAAATCCGCGGTTACGAAGCGGTTACCCGCATCGCCAATGCGCCTGAATTCATCAAGGGCGTGATCAACCTGCGCGGCATCATCATCCCCGTGGTCGACATGCGCATCAAGTTCAACCTGGGCACGCCCGTGTACGACCAGTTCACGGTGGTGATCATCCTGAACATCGGCGGCCGCATCGTCGGCATGGTGGTCGACAGCGTTTCCGACGTCACCACCCTGACGCCGGAGCAGGTCAAGCCGGCGCCGGAAATGGGCACCGCCTTCTCGACCGACTACATGATCGGCCTGGGCACCATCGACGAGCGCATGCTGATCCTGGTCGACATCGACAAGCTGATGTCGAGCAGCGAGATGGGCCTGATCGACAAGCTGGCGGCGTAAGCGGCAGCAAGGCGGCGCCCGGGGCGCCGCCGTTTTGGCACGCAAGAATCACTACAGATATGCATGTACCGGCGCGGGCAGAGGCGCGCCGGCAGGCTGCAAGGTCCGTCAGAGACCAGGCCACAACACGGCGCCGTCCGGTTGAACGGGCGCCGTTCACATAAATATTGGAGACTGTAATGAGTTTGCGCGATTTCAAGATAGGCACCCGGCTGGGGATAGGTTTTGGCAGCATCCTCGCCATCCTGGTGGTAGTGATCGTTTCGGCGAATGCACTGAATTACCGTAACAAGGCCCAGTTGCTCACGGGCCTGGAACTGGCAAGCGAAAAGAATACGCAGGCGTCGCTGATGAAAAGCGCGATGCTGGAAACCGGTATCGCCATGCGCAATATCGGCCTGCAGGGCGATGTGGGCCTGATGCAGGTGGAGGAGGGCAAGGTGCGCGAGCAGCGCAAGCTGTACGACGGCGCGCGCGGCAAGCTGGCCAGCCTGGGCCTGTCCGAGGGCGAGAAGGCGCTGCTGGCCAATATCGCCAAGGTCGACGGCGATGTCGATGCGGCCTTCAAGGAAGCGATGGGGCAGGTGCTGGCGTTTAACAGCGAGGGTGCGGCGAAGGTGATTGCCACCCGCATCGACCCCTTGAACAAGAAGACCCTGGCCGATATCAACAAGCTGCTCGACTTGCAGCATGTGGCGCAGCAAAGCTTCATGGACGACTCGCTGGCGGCCGATGCGCGCCTGATGACGGTATTGTTCATCCTGGGCGGCGCGGCGGTGGCGATCGGCGCCTGGTGCGCCATCTTCATCACGCGCTCGATCACGGTGCCGCTGTCGGGCGCCCTGGCCGTGGCGCAGAAAGTGGCGGCCGGCGAGCTGACGTCGCGCGTGGTAGTCGAAGGCAAGGATGAAACGAGCGCCTTGCAGCAGGCGCTCAAGGACATGAACGAGAGCCTGGTGCAGACGGTCAGCGACGTGCGCAATGGGACGGACACGATTACCGTGGCGTCGCGCGAGATCGCCAGCGGCAATGCGGACCTGTCGGCGCGCACGGAAACGCAGGCCAGTTCGCTCGAAGAGACGGCATCGTCGATGGAAGAACTGACGTCGACCGTGAAGCAGAACGCGGACAACGCGCGTCAGGCCAACCAGTTGGCCGTGTCGGCGTCCTCGGTGGCGGAGCAGGGCGGCAAGGTGGTGGCGCAAGTGGTCGATACCATGGGCTCCATCAAGGACAGTTCGCGCAAGATCGTCGATATTATCGGCGTCATCGACGGCATCGCGTTCCAGACGAATATCCTGGCCTTGAATGCGGCCGTCGAGGCGGCGCGCGCAGGTGAGCAGGGACGCGGTTTTGCGGTGGTGGCGTCGGAAGTGCGCAATCTGGCGCAACGCTCCGCTGGCGCAGCGAAAGAGATCAAGGGCCTGATCGGCGACTCGGTCGACAAGGTCGATGCCGGCAGCCGCCTGGTGGATGAGGCGGGGCAGACCATGGGCCTGATCGTCACGTCGATCCGGCAGGTGGCCGACATCATGGGCGAAATCACGGCGGCAACGCAGGAACAGAGCCATGGCATCGAGGAAGTGAACCAGGCCATCGCGCAGATGGACCAGATGACGCAGCAGAACGCGGCGCTGGTCGAGGAAGCGGCAGCGGCGGCCGAAAGCATGCAGGACCAGGCGCAGAAACTGGCCGATGCCGTCAGCATCTTCAAGCTCGATGGCGAGAGCGCGGCGCCGGCGGCCATGCCCGTACCCGCGCCAGTAGTCAAGGCGGCGGCACGGCCGGCGCCGAGTGTGGCGGCAACTACACGGCGGTTGGTAAAGACGGCGCAAGCCGGCACGCCACCGCCCGCGAAAAAGCTGGCGGCGGCCGGCGGCGACGATTGGGAAGAGTTCTGACGCCAACCCGGTCCCGCTAGTTATACTTGCAAAGGCATTGGTCAGAGTTGTCATAGAGAGGTAAAAACAAAATGCCGCAAACTAAAACGGATTCGGTCAAGGAATTTGATTTCACTGGCAAGGACTTCGAAAGGGTCCGCGCCATGATTTACAAGCGGGCCGGCATCGCGCTGGCCGACAGCAAGCAGGAGATGGTCTACAGCCGCCTGGCGCGGCGCCTGCGCGCGACCGGCATCTCCTCGTTCGTCCGCTACCTGGACGACCTGGAAGCGGGCCGCATGGGCGACGAGTGGGAAGCGTTCACGAATGCGCTGACGACCAACCTGACGTCGTTCTTCCGCGAGGCGCATCATTTCCCGCTGCTGGCCGAGCATGTGAAAAAACTGAGCGGGCCGATCACCATCTGGTGTTCGGCCAGTTCCACCGGCGAGGAGCCGTATTCGATCGCCATGACGGTGTGCGAGGCGTTCAATACGCTCACGCCGCCGGTCACCATCATTGCCACGGACATCGACACGAACGTGCTGGCCACGGCCGCCAATGGCGTCTACAACCTGGACCGGCTCGACAAGATGCCGGCCGACCGTGCGCGGCGCTTTTTCTTGCGCGGCAAGGGCGATCGCGAAGGACAGGTGCGGGTGCGCCCGGAGCTGCGCCAGATGATCACTTTCAAGCCGCTCAACCTGCTGGCCGACAGCTGGCCATTGACGGGCCAGTTCGACGTCATCTTTTGCCGTAACGTGATGATTTATTTTGACAAGGCGACGCAGCGCAAGATCCTGTCGCGCTTTGTGCCCTTGATGAAGCCGGATGCCCTGCTGTTTGCGGGCCATTCGGAGAATTTTCTGTACGTGTCGGATTCATTGAAGCTGCGCGGTAAAACAGTCTATGAGCTCGATCAGCCTCGGGGCGCCGCGCCCAAGGCATCGTCGCATCGTACATGAGAGTGAAATATGAGCCTGGAATCCAAAGAGCAATTCGCCACTAACGTCTATTACGACAGGACGTTCAATTGTGACGCCGCCAAGATCTTGCCTGGTGAGTACTACTTTACCAACAAGGACATGCTGATCGTCACCGTGCTCGGCTCCTGTGTCTCGGCCTGCATCCGCGACCGCGTCACGGGCCTGGGCGGCATGAACCACTTCATGCTGCCCGATGGCGGCAGCGACCCGAATAGCCCGATTTCCGCGTCGATGCGTTATGGCACCTACGCCATGGAAATCCTGATCAACGATTTGCTGAAGGCGGGTGCGCGGCGCGAGAACATGGAAGCGAAAGTGTTCGGCGGCGGCGCCGTGCTGCGCGGCTTCACGGCGATCAACGTGGGCGAACGCAATGCGGCTTTCGTCATCAATTACCTGAAGGCGGAAAAGATGCGCGTGGTGGCGGAAGACCTGAACGACATCCACCCGCGCAAAGTGTATTTCTTCCCCCGCAGCGGCAAGGTGCTGGTGAAAAAGCTGATGCAGACGCATAACGATACGCTGGTGCGCCGCGAACTCGATTACGCCAGCCGCTTGAAAGTCGCGCCGGTGGGTGGCGAGGTCGAGCTGTTCTGATAAGCACCAGAGCAAACCTGCTGCGCGTCGTGCTGTGCGGCTTGCGGGGGTCTGTCCGGTGTACTAATTTAATAAAGAATAAGGGCCGCAAGGCCTGGAAGGAAGAATATGAAGATCAAGGTTTTGATCGTGGATGACTCGGCGTTGATCCGCAGCGTCATGACGGAAATCGTGAACAGCCAGCCCGACATGGAAGTGGTGGGCGCGGCGCCCGATCCGCTGGTGGCGCGCGAGATGATCAAGCAGACCAACCCCGACGTGCTGACCCTCGACGTCGAGATGCCGAAGATGGATGGCCTCGATTTCCTGGAAAAACTGATGCGCTTGCGCCCGATGCCGGTATTGATGGTGTCGTCGCTGACCGAGCGTGGTTCGGAAATCACCATGCGCGCGCTGGAACTGGGCGCCGTCGATTTCGTCACCAAGCCGAAGATTTCCATCCAGAGCGGCATGCGCGAGTACACGGACATGATCGCCGACAAGATCCGCGCCGCTTCGAAGGCACGCATCCGCGCGCGCACCCTGCCGTCGGCCAGCGACAAGGTGGCCGCGCCGCTGCCTGCGCTACGCAGCCCTTTGACGTCGAGCGAAAAGCTGATCATCGTGGGCGCCTCGACGGGCGGCACGGAAGCGATCCGCGAATTCCTCATGCAGATGCCGTCCGATTGCCCCGGTATCCTGATCACGCAGCACATGCCGGAAGGCTTTACGCGTTCGTTCGCGCGACGCCTCGATTCGCTGTGCAAGATCTCGGTGCAGGAAGCGGCGGGCGGCGAACGGGTGCTGCCCGGTCACGCCTACATCGCGCCCGGCCATTCGCACCTGACCCTGACGCGCAGCGGCGCCAACTACATGACCAAGATCGACCAGGGCGAGCCGGTGAACCGCCACCGCCCGTCCGTCGATGTGCTGTTCCGTTCGGCCGCGCAATCGGCCGGTAAGAATGCCGTCGGCGTGATCCTGACCGGCATGGGCAAGGATGGCGCGCAAGGCATGTTGGAGATGAAGGCCGCAGGAGCGTATAATTTTGCGCAGGATGAAGCCAGTTGCGTGGTGTTCGGCATGCCGCGCGAGGCGATCGCCGTCGGTGCCACGCATGAGGTTGGCGCTCTGACGGCGTTGCCTGGCATGGTGCTGGGACACCTGGCCGCGCATGGCATGCGTGCTTTGCGCGTGTAAGCCACGTTTTATATGATCTGAGGCAAGTTTGTTCGCCTAAAAGCAACGAAAATGCTATCCTACAACTTGCTGCCGTAGTGTCGACCATAATGTCGGCATTCATGTCGATATTATTAACAAACCGCTACAGAAACAACGGAGTTATTCATGGCTGATCCAAAGATGAAATTTTTAGTCGTTGACGATTTTTCGACGATGCGCCGCATTGTCCGGAATCTGTTGAAGGAACTGGGTTATGCCAACGTCGATGAGGCGGAAGACGGCGTGATGGGCCTGGCCAAGCTGCGCGCGGAATCGTATGATTTCGTCGTGTCGGACTGGAACATGCCAAACATGGATGGCCTGACGATGCTGCAGCATATCCGCGCCGATCCCGCACTGGCCAAGCTGCCTGTGCTGATGGTCACCGCCGAAGCGAAAAAAGAAAACATCATCGCCGCCGCCCAGGCTGGCGCCAGCGGTTATGTCGTCAAGCCGTTCACGGCCGCGACTCTCGATGAAAAGCTGAACAAGATTTTCGAGAAGCTGGAAAAAGCCGGCGCCTGATCACGGCTTGAGACGGTTCAAGAAAAAACGCTGCCAGTGCGAACTGGCAGCGTTTTTTTTCACCCCTTGCTTCAGGCTGCGGCGTGGATGAACAGCAAATCGTCGATGCCGATGCGCCGTGCAAAGTCGATGCGCACCTGTTCGGCGATTGCCGATACTTCGCGCGCGCCGTCGCCGATAAAATCGATCACCGTGCGAAATGGGCGCTGGCCGGCGGGCAGGCCCACCACGCGCACGATTTCGTCGGCCACGGCCTGCGGGTCGGCACCGATTGGCGTCAGCGCCGACAGGCGCGCGCCCACCTGGTCCATCAAGCCGTCATAGCGCGCGTACGCGGCGCTGGTGGCGAGATCGGCCGGCTTGCCCGCGTTCGGGAAGTGCGCCGTGCCGCGCGTGAAGGCGCCGGGCGTGACGATGGACGTTTCGATGCCAAAGCGCGTCAATTCATACGACATGGTGACGGCAATCGAATCCATGGCCGCCTTGGCGGCCGCGTATGGCCCCATGAACGGCGGAAAGCCGCCGCGCGTGGTGGTACTGCTGACCCACAGCAGCAAGCCGCTGCCGTGCGCCCGCATGGCGGGCAGGACGGCCTTGTTGACCCGCTGGGCGCCGATCACGTTGGTGTCGAAGACGTGTTCGATTTCTTGTGGTGAAAACGCTTCCATGGGACCCGTGACGAGACCGCCCGCATTGTGAATGATGACGTCGAGCCGGCCCTGTTCGGCCAGGATGGTGGCGATGGCCGCATCGGCCGATACTTGCGATAGCACATCCAGTTCCAGTGCGCGCAGGTCGGTGCCGTGGGCCTTGGCGAAATCGCGCAACTCTTGCACGCGTGGCGCATTGCGGCCCTGTGTGTCGCGCATGCTGGCGTAGACCGTGTGGCCGGCGGCGGCCAGGGCACGGGCGGAGAGGGCGCCGATGCCGGTCGAGGCGCCGGTAATCAAAATGACTTGTTTCATGATATGGCTCGTAAAGGATTTGATTGAATATTCACGACACCTGGCAAAACCGACGCGCAGCAGGTTTAGCCAGGTGTTATACCAGGCCGCCATTGGCGCGCAATGTCTGTCCATTGACCCAGCGGCCATCCGGGCCAGCCAGGAAGGCCACAGCGGCGGCGATGTCGTCCGGCGTGCCTAGGCGTTGCAGGGGTGTCATCTTGCTCATGCGTTCTATCATTTCCTCCGTCTTGCCGTTCAAGAACAGGGCGGTGGCCGTGGGGCCGGGGGCGACGGCATTGACGGTGATGTTCTTGCCGCGCAATTCCTTGGCGAAGATATTCGTCATCGCCTCGATGGCTGCCTTGGTGGCGCCGTAGACGGAGTAGCCGGGCAGCGCCAGGCCGATCACGCTGCTGGAGAAATTGACCACGCTGCCGCCGTGCCGCAAACGCGTCGCCGCCTGGCGCATGGTGTTGAAGCTGCCCTTGACATTGATGGCGAACAGGCTGTCGAAGGTGGCATTGTCCGTGTCGGCCAGGGCGGGCAGCACGGGCGGCATGATGCCGGCGTTGTTGACCAGCACGTCGACACCGCCGAAGGCCGCTTCGGCCGCATCGAACAGGGCTTGCACGTCGTCCGCATCGGCCACGTTGGCCTTGACCGCGATGGCGGCACCGCCGTCGGCAAGAATGGCCGCCACCAGTTCGTCCGCCGCGTCCTTGCCGCTGGCGTAATTGACGACGACCTGCATGCCATCGCGTGCCAGGCGGCGGGCGATGGCGGCGCCAATGCCGCGCGAGGCGCCCGTGACGATGGCAACTTTGTCGGGATGGGGTGTTGTGTTCATGGTGCTTCTCCTGTCGCGTGGGAGGCCCGAAATGCCGAGCCAGTGCAGTCATTGTGATCTTTGTTTGATTGTGGATAAAGATGGTTAATATGGTTTTACTGTGCAAACAGAAATAACAATGACTGTTGGCCTGCATGGCACAGTGCAGGCAGGAATGTCCCCTTTATCGGCCTTGCCGACTCGCCTACAGTGCTGGTTTCCCTTGGAGGCCACTATGTTTCAACGATTGTCCCTGGTTCTGCTTGCCGCCGGCGCGCTGCTGTTGCCGCTGGCCCGCTACGCCTATTCCTTCAACGCCAAGCATCCACCAGTTGCCATGCAAGCATCTGTCACCTATCTGCACCTGCTGCGCAAGACGCCTTTCTTCACGCAATTGAACACGGCGCAGTTGCGTGACGTGATCGCCCATGCGCAGGAGTGGGAAGTCGAGGCGGGAACGCCCATCGCCGCGAGCAAGGACGGCGATGGCGCCATCTGGATCTTGCTCGATGGCGGCTGGCAGGTGGAAGCGGGCGGCAAGGTCTATCCTGCCCTGCATGACGAGGCCGGCAAATGGTATGGCGGCGTAGCCGTGCAGGGCGCAGCCTTGCCGTCGCGGCTGGTGGTGAACCAGCACAGTTATGTGATGCACATCAGTGCAGGTGACTTTGCCCGCATGCGCGAACAAGGCTTCGATTTCGGCGCCCACGTGCGCCAGGGCGAGCAGTTTTACGGTGGGATTTTGCGCAATATCGACTAACTACAACTAGTTACGAAGAGGAATGAAATATTTCCATAAGTTAACTTTACACTTCAACTAAAGTGGCCCATGATCGCTGCAGTATTCCACCTTTGTCCTCGACCCCGACAAGAAGGAGCGCACGATGCGCCGAGCACCCGTATTATTTTTTGCCCTGAGCACGGCCCTGTTGACGGCCTGTGGCGTGAGCCTTGAACAAACCGCCGTTGCGCCTGTCGCGTCTGTCGAGATGCAGGAGCCTGCCGATGCTGATGGCAGGCATGCCTACCTGCACCGCGTGGGCGGCCATGACTATGTCAGCCTGAACCAGAATGGCCCCGAGGGCGGTTTGCCGATACTCACGGGCACGCAGCGCCATGCGCACGCCATCCGTTTGCTGGCGGCCGATCCGGCCCAGGTGCGGGCCATCCTGCGCAGCCTGAGGCTGCCTGCAAACCAGCGCAAGCTGTGGGCGGGAGAAGAAATCGTGCTCGATGCGGCCAGTTATGACATGTTGCAAGCGGCCCGCGGCAGCAGCAAACCGCTGTTTGCCGAACTCAAGCTGGTAGGGGTGGAGAGGTAAAAAAGAAGGCTCTGTCATCGGTAAATAGGGGAACTGCCGGAATCTTCCCTTGGCATTGCTGTCTGACTCTGCATAGTTACCACACAGGGAGCAGATCATGCAGCCAGCCGAATGGATCCGTTTTATCGCCCAGTTTGCTCACCTGAACCGACGCCAGCGGCAGACAGGCATCGCCCTGCTGCGTGGCAACGCACCGCAAGACGCGACCGTCGCGTTGCTGGAAAGCGTGGCGCAGCCGCGATTGGCCTGTCCCGCCTGCCGCTCGCCTCACCTGCACCGGCATGGCCATGCGCACGGCTTGCAGCGCTACCGCTGTGTGCCTTGCGGACGCACTTTCAATGCCTTGACGGGCACGCCGCTGGCCCGCTTGCGTCACAAAGCGCTATGGATCGCGTATGCCGATTGCCTGCTCGACTCCGCCTCGGTGCGCCAGGCCGCTCAGCAGCTGGGATTACACCGCAATACCACGTTTCGCTGGCGCCACTGCTTTCTCAGCGTGGCGAAGACGGACCGGCCGCATGGCCTGCATGGCATCGCCGAGGCCGATGAACTCTACGTGCTGGAATCGGAAAAGGGATCGAGGCAGATGACGCGGCCGGCTCGCCGCCGGGGCGGCCATGCCTTTAAACGCGGTATCTCGAATGAGCAAGTCTGCATCCTGGTGGCGCGCGACCGCACGGGCCAGACCCTTGATTTCGTCACGGGCAAAGGCGCGTTGACGAAGGCGCAGCTGCACCGATGTTTGTTGCCTGTCATCGACAAGGATGTTCTGCTGGTAACGGATGGCCATGCGGCCTACCGGGCATTTGCCAGGGAAGCGGGTATCAGCCACGAGGCCGTCAACTTGCGCGCCGGCATCCGTGTGCAGGGCGCCGCGCATGTGCAGAACGTCAATGCGTATCACAGCCGCCTGAGACAATGGCTCGGTCCGTTTCATGGCGTGGCCACGCGCTACCTGCCAAATTACCTGGGCTGGCGCTGGATACTCGACGCCGGACGCATCCGTTCACCAGAAACGTTATTGAAAGCAACGCTGGGAGCATTCCCACATTTGATGGTGACATAGCCAAAAAGAAACGGGGCCGAATGGCCCCGTTGTGACAGTGCTTATATTTCGAGGTTGTCGATGAGTCTGGTTTGCCCCAGCTTGGCGGCGGCCAGCACCACCAGCGGTTCACCGGCGGCCAGTTCCGCAGCGTTTGGCGCTTGCAGGTTGGCGCGCTTGCGCACGGCGATGTAGTCCGATTTCCAGCCGCGGTTGTCCAGCAATTGCATGGCCGCCTGTTCCAGTTCGCCGACGGCCAGGTTGCCCTTGCGCACTTCCTCCGCGACGAAGTTGAGGCCCTTGTACAGTTCCGGCGCTTCCGCGCGTTCGCTTTCCGACAGGTACATATTGCGCGAGGATAAGGCCAGGCCATCGTCTGCGCGGTAGGTTTCCGCGGCAATGATTTCCGTCGGCAGCGCGAACTGGCGCGCCATGTTGCGGATGATCATCAGTTGCTGGTAATCCTTCTTGCCGAACACGGCCACCCGCGGACCCACGCACGAGAACAGCTTGGTGACGACCGTGCACACGCCTTCGAAGAAGCCGGGGCGGAACTCGCCTTCCAGGGTATTGCCCAGGTCATCGGGCGGGCGCACGCGGTATTCCTGCGGTTCCGGATACAGTTCCTTTTCCGTCGGCGCGAACAGCACGTACACGCCTTCCTTTTCCAGCTTGGCGATGTCGGCCGCCATGGTGCGCGGATATTTTTCGAAGTCTTCGTTCGGGCCGAATTGCAGGCGGTTCACGAAGATCGAGGCGACGACGGGGTCGCCATGCTTGCGCGCCAGGCGCATCAGCGACAGATGGCCTTCGTGCAGGTTGCCCATGGTGGGGACGAACGCCGTGCGCAGCTGTCCGCTGAGCTGGTCGCGCAATTCTTCGATGTCGGAAATAATTTTCATGGATTGCTTTCGCTAAAACCCCGTTGTACGGTGGTCAGTGACAAAGGGAAGGGGTCAGGCGGGCGAATAGGCCAGCCGGACGTAGATGGGTGCAAACGGTTCTGCCTGCGTGATTTCGATCAGGGTTTCCTTGGCCAGTTCCAGCAGGGCCACGAAGTTGACCACCACTACGGGCACGCCGCCGGCAATGTCGAACAGTTCGCTGAACTCGACGAAGCGCGACGATTGCAAATGGCGCAGGATGCTCGACATGTGCTCGCGCACGGACAGTTCCTGGCGGCTGATGCGGTGATGCTGGGTCAGTTTGGCGCGTTTCAGCACGTCGAGCCACGCCTGCTGCAAGTCCACCGGTTCCACGTCGGGCCAGGTGGGCGTCAGGCTTTGCTCGATGAAAATCTGCGTGCGCACGAAATCGCGCTCGAACTGCGGGATGGCGTTCAGGTCGTAGGCGGCCAGCTTGATCTGCTCGTACTCGAGCAGGCGGCGCACCAGTTCGGCACGGGGGTCGCCGCCATCTTCCTCGACGTCGCTCTTGCGCGAAGGTAAGAGCATGCGCGACTTGATCTCGATCAGCATGGCCGCCATCAACAAGTATTCTGCGGCCAGTTCCAGGTTGCGCACGCGGATCTGGTCGACATATTTCAGATATTGCAGGGTTACCTGCGCCATCGGAATATCGAGAATGTTGAAGTTTTGCTTGCGGATCAGGTAGAGCAGCAAGTCGAGCGGGCCTTCGAAGGCTTCGAGGAAGATTTCCAGCGCGTCCGGCGGAATGTACAAATCCGTCGGCATGCGCATCATCGGCTCGCCATACAGGCGGGCGATGCTCAGCGGGTCGGCGGCGGGCGCCGCGTCCGTTACCTTGCTTGAAGATGCTGCAGGGTCGCCGCTGCCGTCGCCTTCAGCGACAGGTTCGGGCGACTCGATGACTGCGCCGGCACCGGAAGCATCGGCTTCCGGCGTGACTGCAGACTCTTCAGGCAACATCGTGCCGGTTCCAGATATTAGTTCTTGTTCTGGTAAACGTAAGCCTGTTGCTTGACGGCCGACGCCAGCTGGCGTTCCTGCTCATCGATGCTGACGGCCGGCTTGTCCCACAGCAGGGCGCGGCCCGCTTGCTGGCCCGCTTCCATGCCAGGATTCTTGGCCTTCAGTTCGGCGATGAACAAGGTATGGTCGGATACGTAGTTGTTGTGTTTTGCAGGCAGTTTCATATTCTCTTCTGAGTGTCTTATGGGTAAGGTCAGCCGGCCGTATTTTACCGCGCCGTGCGGCCTGGCGGGTTGTTGTATCGGCAAGTCCGGGGCGAAATTGCTAAAAATCAATAACGCAGCAAACGCCGCATCACCATCGGCGCCGGTTCGGCGGGGTTGGCGTGCGAATATTCCAGTTCTTCGGCCAGGTCGAATTCGAAGGCCGCATAAAAATCGATCAGCTTGCGCTGGTCGCGCCGCACGGCCAGGCGCAATTCCTCGGCCTGGCACGACAGGCCGTGATGAATGATGGCTTCCAGCAAATGTTGCGAAACGTGGCTGCCCCGGTAGGCGGGCAGCACGCCCATGCGTGAAATCTTCCAGATGGCGGGGTCGCTGTCGAGCGGCATCCAGCGCAGCGAACCGGCTGGAATGTCGTCGATCAGCAACAGAAAACCGCCACCATGGCGCAATTGCTCTTCCACCTGCTGCGCCGTCTCGTGGTGTCCACTGGACGAGGCTGCCACCTTGCCGGCCCACGCGGCGCGGGTCAGCTCGGCCATCAGTTGTGCATCGGCATTCGTTGCTTCGCGCACCACGATATTCATCATCGGTCCTTGTGCTGGCTTAACGGATGCGCATGCCAGGTTCGGCGCCCGGCCACGGGTTCAGGATGTAGATGCCTGGATTGGCCTTCTCATCTGCGCTCGATGCCGCCATGACCATGCCTTCCGAAATGCCGAACTTCATCTTGCGCGGCGCCAGGTTGGCCACCAGCACCGTCAGCTTGCCGACCAGTTCTTCCGGCTGGTAAGCCGAGCGGATGCCGGAGAACACGTTGCGCAAACGGCCTTCGCCCGCATCCAGCGTCAGGCGCAGCAGCTTGTCGGAGCCTTCGACCAGTTCGCAGTTGACGATTTTCGCGATGCGCAGGTCGACCTTGAGGAAGTCGTCGATCTTGATCTCGGGCGCCAGTTCCTCGATGGCGGCAGCGGCGGCAGCTGCAGGCGCTGCGGCGTCGTTGGCGGCATCGGCAGCCGGTGCCGCGATGGCGGCGGCTTGCGGTGCGTCAAACAGCGCTTCGATCATCTTCGCATCCATGCGCGTCATCAAGTGGCTGTAGGCGCCGATGGTACGGCCCAGCATGCTGTTCGAGACGGCGTCGCCGAACACTTGCGTGTCGGCCCAGGTAAATTCCGCGTCGTTGAGGAACGAGGCAACGTTCTTGGCCACGCCCGGCAGGACCGGCGACAGCAAAATCGTCAACTGGCGGAACAGGATCAGGGCCGTGGTGCACACGTCGTGCAGCTCGGCCGTCTTGTCCGCATCCTTGGCCAGGATCCATGGTTTGTTTTCATCGACATACTGGTTGGTGATGTCGGCGATTTCCATGATTTCGCGCAAGGCCTTGCCGAATTCGCGGTTTTCAAAGTGCGCAGCGATGCTGGCCTGGCGCTCGACGATGACGCCGTTCACGTCCACCGTCAGTGCGCGGTTGATCCAGCTTTGCGCGCCTTCCGACAGCGTCGACGCCAGCTTGCCGTCGAAACGCTTGGCGATGAAGCCGGCGCAGCGGCTGGCGATGTTCACGTACTTGCCGATCAGGTCGCTGTTCACGCGGGCGACAAAATCTTCGCCGTTGAAGTCCAGGTCTTCCACCTTCGAGTTCAGCTTGAAGGCGATGTAGTAGCGCAGCCATTCCGGGTTCATGCCCAGGTCCAGGTAGCGCAGCGGCGAAATGCCCGTGCCGCGCGACTTCGACATCTTTTCGTTGTTGACTGTCAGGAAGCCGTGAACGTTGACTTTCAGTTTGTCGATCACCGGGTGGCCGGCAAATTTCAGCATGGCGGGCCAGAACAGCAAATGGAAGGAGACGATGTCCTTGCCGATGAAGTGGATTTGTTCCGTGGCAGGATCGTTCAGCAGGGCGTCGAAATCGAGGCCTTTCTTGTCGCAATAGTTTTTCAGGCTGGCCAGGTAACCGACGGGCGCATCCATCCACACATAGAAGAATTTCCCTGGTGCATCGGGAATCGGGATGCCGAAGTAGGGCGCATCGCGCGAGATATCCCAGTCGGCCAGCTTTTCACCGGTTTCGCCCAGCCATTCGCTGACCTTGTTGACCATTTCCGGCTGCAAGCGGCCTGGCGTGTTCAGCCAGCTTTTCAGGAATTCGAAGCAGCGCGGGTCGGACAGCTTGAAGAAATACTGTTCCGACGGCTTCATCACGGGCGTCGCGTTGGTAAACACGGAGAACGGATTGACCAGGTCGGTCGGCTGGTAGGCCGCGCCGCACACTTCGCAATTGTCGCCGTACTGGTTCTTGGCGCCGCATTTCGGGCATTCGCCCTTGATGTTGCGGTCGGCCAGGAACATGCCCTTGACCGGGTCGAAGAAGCGGTCGACGGTTTTCGTGACGATCAGGCCCGTATCACGCAGCTTGCGGTAGATCGATTGCGACAGGTCGACGTTTTCCGGCGAATCCGTCGAATACCAGTTGTCGAAGGCGATATGGAAGCCATCGAGGTACTGGGCGCGGCCGGCAGCGATGTTGGCGACGAATTGCTGCGGCGTGATGCCTTCCTTTTCGGCGGCAATCATGATGGGCGTGCCATGCGTATCGTCGGCGCCCACAAAGTGCACTTCACGGCCGGCTGCGCCATCGCGTTGCATTCGCTGGAACCGGACCCAGATATCAGCCTGGATGTATTCCATGATGTGGCCAATGTGAAAAGCGGCGTTTGCGTAAGGCAGGGCAGTGGTGACGAACAGCTTGCGAGTCATGATTGATGCACTTTTGGGATGGATAATAGGACATTTTAACAGCGGAAAGGCAATATGAGCAGATGCAGCGCCGGCAAGTGATGCTTTTGCCGCCATCGCGCCATGCAAATTTGCGCTAGACTGCGCGTATTGCACATATATAGTACACACGGAGATTTACATGAGCATCACAGTAGAAGACGTCAAGGCCGCGCTGGCCCAGGTTATTGATCCAAATACACATAAAGATTTCGTTTCCAGCAAAACCGTCAAGAATCTGAAAGTCGATGGCGATGACATTTCGCTCGACATCGAACTCGGTTATCCCGCCAAGAGCCAGATCGACCTGATCCGCAAATCCGTGCTGGCCGCCCTGCGCGTGCTGCCGGGCGTGGGCAATGTCAGCGTGGGCGTGTCGTCGAAAATCATTTCGCACACGGTACAGCGCGGCTTGAAGCCGATGAGCAACGTGAAAAACATCATCGCCGTCGCTTCCGGCAAGGGTGGTGTTGGTAAATCGACCACGGCTGTCAACCTGGCCCTGGCCCTGGCGGCTGAAGGCGCCACCGTCGGCATGCTCGACGCCGACATCTATGGCCCGTCGCAACCGATGATGCTGGGCATCAGCGGCCAGCCAAAAACGCTGGATGGCAAGAGCATGGAGCCGATGGAAAACCACGGCCTGCAAGTGTCGTCGATCGGCTTCATGATCGATCCGGACGAGCCGATGGTGTGGCGCGGCCCGATGGTTACGCAAGCCTTGCAGCAGTTGCTGGACCAGACCAACTGGCGCGACCTCGATTACCTGATCGTCGACATGCCGCCAGGCACGGGCGACATCCAGCTGACCCTGTCGCAGAAGGTGCCCGTCACGGGCGCCGTCATCGTTACCACGCCGCAGGACATCGCCCTGCTGGACGCGCGCAAGGGTTTGAAAATGTTCGAGAAAGTCGGCATCCCGATTCTGGGCGTGGTGGAAAACATGAGCACGCACATCTGCTCGAACTGCGGCCATGCGGAAGAAATCTTCGGCGCCGGCGGCGGCGCGAAGATGTGCGCGGACTTTGGCGTGGAATTCCTCGGCGCCTTGCCGCTGACCATGGCGATTCGCCAGCAGACGGATTCGGGCACGCCGACCGTCGTGGCCGAGCCGGAAGGCCCCGTTGCCGTGATCTACAAGCAGATCGCCCGCACCATCGCCATCAAGGTGGCGGAAAAGGCGAAGGATATGACAAGTAAATTCCCGTCGATCGTCATCAAGAACGATTGATGATCGGCCATGGGTCAGACCCGCCGGGTCTGACCCCAGCAGCTCCCCTGCGCCATGGTCGCCAGGAATATGCTTTCATGCAGTCCGTGTTGTTATTAAACAAGAGGAGACATCATGCAATTAACCACCGTATTCCTGCGCCAGGTCGCAGTCCTGATTGCCGGTACCTTGCTGGCCGCCAGCGCGTTTGCGCAATCCGTCTCGTTCGTCGAGCCCGTCGATGGCGCGACAGTGACGAGCCCGTTCAAGGTCAAGTTTGCCGTCAGCGGCATGGACGTCAAGCCGGCCGGCGACATGACGGTCAAGACGGGCCACCATCATTTGCTCATTAATATGGGGCCGATGAAGGCGGGCGACATGATCCCCATGGATGACAAGCATTTGCATTTCGGCAAAGGACAAACGGAAACGGACGTCACCTTGCCGCCTGGCCAGTACACCTTGACGATGCAGTTCGCCAATGGCGCGCACCAGTCGTATGGGCCGGAGTTAAGCAAAAGCATCAAGGTGACGGTCAAGTAAGTCAAATATATTGTCTGTTGCGGCAAAGGCCGGGTTCCAGCGATGGAGCCTGGCCTTTTTTATATTGTTGCCTCTTGTCATTATTGTGTCATATAGTCGGCGTATGCTGGCCGGTGGCCTAACTTTTGATGAGCGGATATGACGAAACATTTCTCCCTTTCCCGGCAACTGGCGCAGGCGCTGCTGCTGATGGCTGGCGTGGCGGCGTGCCAGGCGCATGCGGCCAAGGCCGTTGCTGCCGCTTCCACCGCAGTGGCGCAACCAAAGCTGGTAGTCGTGCTGGTGGTGGACGGCTTGCCGCAAGAGCAGGTGACGCGCTACCGCGACCAGTTCGGCCAGGGCGGTTTCCGCCGCCTGCTGGAGCAGGGCGCGTGGTTCAGCGATGCGCACCAGGCGCATGGCATCACGGTCACGGCCATCGGCCATTCGGCCGTGCTGTCGGGCGCCTATCCTTATCAGCATGGCGTGATCGGGAATAACTGGATCGACCCCGTCACGAAAAAATCCGTGTATTGCACCGAAGATGGCAATTTCCATTACATCGGCGAAGAGACGCAGAGTGACGACGGCACGGCGCCGACGAAACTGCGCGTGAGCACCCTGGGCGACGAGCTGCGCTACTCGACGGGCAACCAGGCCAAGGTCGTCACGGTATCGGGCAAGGACCGGGGCGCCATCCTGCTGGCCGGGAAAACGGGCACGGCGTACATGTACATGGAAAAGACGGGCAATTTCGCCAGCAGCACCTATTACATGCAGCAGCATCCGCAATGGGTGCAGCGCTACCAGGCCGCCAAACCGCAGGACCGTTACTATGGCAAGAGCTGGACGCCGCTGCTGGCCGATTCGGCCTATGCGCGGGACGCCCGCGATGATCTTGTGGCGGCCAAGCCGGGCACGCGCAACACCTTCCCGTTCGCCTATTACAGCGACAGCGGCAAGCTCGATGGCGAGTACTACAGCCGCCTGAAATCCGGCCCCTTCCTCGACGAGCTGACCCTGGAATTCGCCCGTGCCGCCATCGATGGCGAAAACTTGGGCCGCAACCCGGCCGGCGTGCCCGATATCCTCGGCGTGAGCTTGTCCGCGCACGACTACGTGAACCATGCGTACGGCCCGGAAAGCAAGATGTCGCACGACCACCTGCAGCGCCTGGACCGCATGCTGGCCGGTTTCTTTGCCGACCTCGATAAAAAAGTCGGCATGGATAACGTGCTGGTGGTACTGACGGCCGACCATGGTTTTGCCAACGTGCCGGAATTTGCCGAAACGCGCGGTTTCTCGGCCAAGCGCATCGACGGCGCCAAGCTGGTCGATGCCTTGAACCGGCATCTGGCGACGACCTTGGGCATCGACAAGCTGGTGACGACGTCATCGCTGCCGAATATCTATCTCGATTACGCGCTGGCTGAAAAGAGCGGCGTCCATCGCGCTGCCCTGGAAGATGCGGCGGCCCGCTTCCTGCTGCAGCAGGACGGCCTGGCGCAAGTCTATACGCGCACGCAGATGGAAACGGGGGCCGTCGCCACGCGCATGGACACCCTGATGCGCCGCGCCTGGAACCGCCAGCTGTCGGGCGACCTGATGCTGGTGACAAAACCGGCCTGGTACTTCGGCAAGGGCAGCGGCGGCACCTCGCACGGCACGCCGTACACGTATGACACGAACGTGCCGCTGATGGTCTTCGGCCCCCGCTGGATCAAGCCGGGCGCCTATGGCCAGTATGCGGAAGTGGTCGATATCGCACCTACGCTGGCCCATTTGCTGCGCATACGCCACCCGTCGGCGTCGGAAGGGCGGGTGTTGACGGAAGCGGTGCGCTAGGGCGCTTACAGCAGCCAGTCGATCGGCAGCACGGACAGAATCGCCACTCCCATGCGCTTCCACACGCTGGTGCCCGGTTCCGTGTCGTAGCGCGTGGTGGCGCCGCTGGCGTCGCGGGCGAGCCAGTACAGGGCGCCGTCGTCGCCAAGCAGCACCTGGTAGGCGCGCTGCGGGATCGTGGTGCGCATGGCTAGACCCAGCTGGCTGGCCAGCGCGGGGCTGTCGATGACGAGGCCCATTTCCGTGTTCAATTCGATCGAGCGCGGATCGAAATTGAACGAGCCGACAAAGATGCGCCGGTCATCGACGGCAAAGGTCTTGGCATGCAGGCTCGATGCGGAGCTGCCGAAGCGGCCCGGCTGTTCGCGCGCGTCGCCGGCTTCCCACGAGCGGCGCGACTCGTACAGCAGCACGCCCGCTTCCAGCAGCGGCTTTCTCCACTTCGCATAGCCGGCATGCACGGCCGCCACGTCGGTTGCCTCCAGCGCATTCGTCAGGATGCGCACGCCCACGCCTTCTCTTGCCAGGTCGGCAAAGGCCTGGGTGCCCGACTTGCCGGGGACGAAATACGGCGACACCAGGTCCACTTCCTTTTCCGGCACGCCGAGCAGGTTTTGCAGCTTGTCCGCCACGCCCGTGCCTGGTCGGGCCTTGTCCAGCACCTTGGCCGGGTCGTCGCTGACCATGCGCGTCTGGGCCCATTCGAAGGGCAGGGTGCGCTCCATCATTTGCCTGACGAAGGGCGAGGTGCGCAGCGCCTGCACGTATTCCTCGGCCGCCTTGGTATCGTCGATGCGATCCGCCTCGGCGGCGATGGTGGTCGCGTCACCCTCGACAGGGGTGGTCAGCAGCAGCCTGGCCGGGTAGGCAGAGGCGCTGTTCCAGTAGCGGTCGAAATCCTGCGAGACGTCGTCGACGACGGGGCCGACGGCCAGCACGTCCAGGTCGGCGAACAGCACGTCGCCGGCCGCGCCAAAATATTCATCGCCCACGTTGCGCCCGCCAACGATGGTGGCCTGGTTATCGGCCGTGAACGATTTATTGTGCATGCGCCGGTTGAGGCGGGAAAAATCCGTGGCAAAGGCCAGCGCGCGCGGAGAGCGGGGCACGAAGGGATTGAACAGGCGGATTTCGATATTCGCCTGCTTGCCCAGCATGCTCAGGGTCTGGTCCAGGCCCGCCGTGTTGTTATCGTCGAGCAGCAGGCGCACGCGCACGCCCCGTTCGGCCGCCTGGCGCAGGGCGTCAAACAGCAGGGTGCCGGTGATGTCCTTGTGCCAGATGTAGTACTGCACATCGAGGCTGCGTTGGGCGGCGGCGGCCAGCAGGGCGCGCGCGGCAAACGCATCGCGTCCGTCGACCAGTGGATAAATGCCGGACACGCCGGGATGCTGCGCCACCATGGGCGCAATGGCCGTGGCCAGCCGGGTGTCGGCCGTATCGGTGATGACGCTGGAGGGGCTGCGCCCGTCCAGCGAGGGCAGGGCGGCGCAGCCGGCAAGGATGGCGGACAGCAGCAGGGGCAGCAGAGGCAGTAGAAAAACGCCGCTGCGGCGGGCAAGGGTGGTGGCGGGCATGGCGGGCTTTCATCGAGTTGCCCCGATGTTAGCAGATGCGCATGCCCGCACGCGGGCGCGGTTTTAGAGTTGTTCCAGCGCGATCAGCTCGGCCACCGTCTGGCGGCGGCGGATCAAGCGGGACTGTTCCCCATCGACCAGGTATTCCGCCGCATGCGGACGGCTGTTGTAGTTCGACGACATCGACGCGCCATACGCGCCCGCGCCTTCGAAGACGACGTAGTCGCCCACCTGCGCTGCTGGCAGTAAACGGGTTTCCACCACGCCGCCATCGCGCTGGGTAAACACGTCGCCCGATTCGCACAGGGGGCCGCCGACCACGGTGGCGTGCCGCGTGTCCAGTGCCCGGCCGTCATGCGCGATGACCGACATTTCATGGTAGCTGCCGTACATGGCGGGGCGCATCAGTTCATTGAAGCCCGTGTCGAGCAGGGTGAAGTGGTTGCCGCCCATTTGCTTGGTGGCGCGCACTTCGGCCACCAGCAGGCCCGCGTCGGCCACGAGGAAGCGGCCCGGTTCGATTTCCAGGTGCGCGCGATGGCCCAGGTGCGCCTCGATCTGCTTGCGCGCCGCATCCCACAGCTGGAAGTAGTGGTCCGTATCGACGGGCTGCTCGCCTTCGCGGTAAGGCACGGACAGGCCGCCGCCGGTGGAAATGGCTTCGATGTCGTGGCCCATGTTCTTGACCAGGTCGACCATGGTGCCGCAGACGGTTTCCAGGTGGCTGTAGTCGACGCCCGAGCCGATGTGCATGTGCAGGCCGACCAGGTGCAGGCCATGCGCGCGGATGACGGCCAGCGCCTCTGGCAGCTCTTCATGCCAGATACCGTGCTTGCTGTTTTCGCCGCCCGTATTGGTCTTGTTGCTATGGCCATGGCCATAGCCGGGATTGATGCGCAGCCAGACGCGGTGGCCGGGCGACACAGGGCCCAGCTGGCGCAGCATGTCGACGGAGCCGCAATTGACTTCGATCTTTGCTGCCGCCACGCGCGCCAGGGTAGGGCGGTCGAACAGGTCGCAGGTGAACACCACGCCGGCGGCGCCGTTCGTTTGCGCCGGCGTAAAGCCTGCCTGCAGCGCGCGCTCGATCTCGCCCAGCGAGACGGCGTCCACGTGCACGCCCGCCTCGCGCATCAGGGTGAGCAGGTGGATGTTCGAATTGGCCTTTTGCGCGAAGCGCACGGTGTCGAACTGCGCCAGCTGCGCCACGCGCGCGCGGATGGTGGCCGCGTCATACACCCACAATGGCGTGCCGTGTTGCTGGGCGAGTTGGACAAGGGTCTGGTCGGTGACGGGCTTCATCGTGTGCTTTCGGTGGAATGAGGAGATAGCGCATGATGGCCGATTGTGCTTCGACTATAAAATATCTATTTAGGGCTACCTTATTCATTTATGATATGGCCATGACTATCTCCTTGCGCCATATCGAGGTCTTCCGAGCCATCATGACGACGGGCAGCGTGACGGCCGCCGCCGCCATGCTGCACACATCGCAGCCCACCGTCAGCCGCGAGCTGGCGCGCCTCGAGCACTTGACGGGCCTCACCCTGTTCGAGCGCGAGCGGGGGCGGCTGCGCCCGACGGCCCAGGCGCTGCAGCTGTTCGAGGAAGTGCAGCGCGCGTATTTCGGCCTGGAGCGCATCGTCAGCACGGCGGCGGCCCTGCGCCAGTTTGACCAGGGGCAGCTGTCGATCGCCTGCCTGCCCGTGTTTTCCCAGTCCTTGTTGCCGCAGGCGTGCAAGCGCTTCGTCGCCGATTTTCCCAAGGTGAGCATCAGCATCACGCCGCAGGAGTCGCCGCTGCTGGAAGAATGGCTGTCGGCGCAGCGCCACGATATCGGCCTGACGGAAGTGGGCAATGCGCCGCCGGGCACAGTGCTTGATACCTTGATGTCTGTCGATGAAGTGTGCGTGCTGCCCGATGGCCATGCGCTCGCCGGCAAGGCCGTGTTGCAGCCGGCGGACTTCGCAGGCCAGCCTTTCATCAGCCTGGCCGCCGTCGACCCCTACCGCCAGCAGATCGACGCCATCTTCGCGCAGGCGAGTGTGGAGCGGCGCATGGCGCTCGACACACACAGCGCCGCTTCCGTCTGCGCCATGGTGCGCGAAGGCGTGGGGCTGGCCATCGTCAATCCGCTCACGGCCCTCGATTATGCGGGGCAGGGCTTGCAGATTCGCCGTTTTGCCGTGTCCTTGCCGTTCACGGTGAATCTGGTCAAGCCCCTGCACCGGCCCCTGTCGCAACTGGTCGCCCTGTTTGAGCGGGCGCTGCATGCGCAGGCGGACGAGGTGAAAAGGCGCTTGCTGCAGCTGTGACGACGCTTGTGGAGCGGCGGCGGTCAACAGAGTAAAATGGCGCTTTACTTATTCAAGCCTGACTACTTCGATGACCACAACCGCTACTCCCGTCCGTACCCGTTTCGCTCCCAGCCCGACCGGCTATCTGCACCTGGGCGGCGCCCGCACCGCTTTATATAGCTGGGCGTATGCCCGTCACTTTGGTGGCACCTTCGTGCTGCGCATCGAAGACACGGACGTGGAGCGTTCCACGCCGGAAGCCGTGCAAGCCATCATCGAAGGCATGAAGTGGCTGGGCCTGGATCACGACGAAGGCCCGTTCTACCAGATGCAGCGCATGGACCGCTACCGCGAAGTGGTGGCGCAGATGCTGGCTGAAGGCACGGCATATCACTGCTACTCGTCGCAGGAAGAAGTCGAAGCGATGCGCGAGCGCATGCGCGCCGCCGGCGAAAAGCCGCGTTACGACGGTACCTGGCGCCCGGAGCCGGGCAAGACCCTGCCAGCCATCCCTGCCGACCGCAAGCCCGTCGTGCGCTTCAAGAACCCGCTCGATGGCGACGTGACGTGGGACGATGTGGTCAAGGGCACGATCACGATCTCGAATCGCGAGCTGGACGACCTGGTGATCGCGCGCCCGGATGGCACGCCGACGTACAACTTCTGCGTGGCCGTCGATGACTGGGACATGCAGATCACCCACGTGATCCGCGGCGACGACCATGTCAACAACACCCCGCGCCAGATCAACATCCTGCGCGCCATCGGCGCTCCGCTGCCGCTGTACGGCCACCTGCCGATGATTTTGGGTGCGGATGGCGAGAAGCTGTCGAAGCGCCATGGCGCCGTCAGCGTGATGGATTACCCGGCGCAAGGCTTCCTGCCGGAAGCGATGCTGAACTACCTGGCGCGCCTGGGCTGGAGCCATGGCGACGATGAAGTGTTCTCGACCGAGCAATTCTGCGAATGGTTCAACCTGAACCACCTGTCGAAATCGGCGGCCCAGTTCAACAATGAAAAACTGGCCTGGCTGAATAACCACTATATCAAGCAGGCAGACAATACGCGCCTGGCCGATCTTGCGCGTCCGCAAATGGTCGCCGCCGGCGCCGTCTTCGAAGGCGCGCCGGATCTGGCGCAAGTGCTGGGCATGATGAAGGAGCGCGCCAATACCATCAATGAACTGGCTGCCGCCTCGATGCTGTTCTTCCGCGAGCCGCAGCCGGAAGCGGAACTGGCAGCGCAGCACATCACGGATGCCATCAAGCCCGTGCTGGCGCAGTTTGCCGAGCGTATCGCCACGGTGGAGTGGAGCAAGGAAGCCGTCGCCGCCATGATCAAGGAAGTGCTGGCCGCCAATACCATCAAGATGCCGTTGCTGGCCATGCCTTTGCGTTTGATTTTGACGGGCCAGTTGCAGACCCCGGCCATTGACCAGGTGGTGGTGATCTTCGGCCGCGACACCGTGCTGGCGCGCCTGGCAAAGTGGCTGTAATCGCCGCGATGAAATACGCGTAAAAATACGGTGCGGAAACCGCCCCTATGAAAAGTTGCTCATAGACGAAAAAGGGTATTTGCAGAGTGAAACTTCTTTGCTATACTCTTGTTTCTGCACCAACGGGGGTATAGCTCAGCTGGGAGAGCGCTTGCATGGCATGCAAGAGGTCAGCGGTTCGATCCCGCTTACCTCCACCAGCAGCAAAATCGCAGTCAGGTTTTGTTAGTCGTTGAAGTGGTGCAGATGTTGTTTGGAAGTTCCGCGGTCCCCATCGTCTAGAGGCCTAGGACATCACCCTTTCACGGTGAGTACAGGGGTTCGAATCCCCTTGGGGACGCCAGGTAGTTGTGATATAGTAGTGGCAGTTGTTTGTACTGATTGTTGTAAGTTCAGAGCCGTAAAAAGCGGAATCTGGATGGAAAGCAAGTAGTGGAACAAAGTCGCCAAGTGCGGCTTTTATTATTTCTGCGCCCGGGGGGTATAGCTCAGCTGGGAGAGCGCTTGCATGGCATGCAAGAGGTCAGCGGTTCGATCCCGCTTACCTCCACCAACAGCGCAGAGATAAAGCGGCAAACTGTAGAGGTAAAAATGTAGTACCGAGGTCCCCATCGTCTAGAGGCCTAGGACATCACCCTTTCACGGTGAGTACAGGGGTTCGAATCCCCTTGGGGACGCCAGTTCAGTCTGGTGTTGTAGTGAAGAAGTAGCAGTGTTTCTGCGCCCGGGGGGTATAGCTCAGCTGGGAGAGCGCTTGCATGGCATGCAAGAGGTCAGCGGTTCGATCCCGCTTACCTCCACCAACAGCGCAGAAACAGGTAGTGAATAAATCAAAGTCGCCTCGAGCGGCTTTTTTTGCATCCGCGAATTAATCGACACGCCCTTCGGCTGAGTTTGACTAAGCTATTCGCGCGCTTGCATGGAATGCAAGAGGTAGCGCTCAGCTCCCGTAAGCCTCCAATGGTATGGAGCTATGGGAGGGTGCCCCCTTTTTTTTGGGGGGCATTACCGCATATTTTGCACTGCCACCAAGTTCGCATGTTTGGATAGTTTGCTTTTTCTACTTGGGCGAACTAGTTCAGGCTGGTGCAGGGCGATAGAATTTGCTCTCCACCTCATCGATGTAGGCTGCGTAAAATTTTAGCCCTAATTCGGCTAGCGTAACTGGGTGGTGATTGGGGATTGCTTGGCCAAGGTGGGATGTTGGTGGATTGAACCATTCCCCATTATTTTTCACTGCTATAGCAACGGGATGTGGCGGTGTTTCCTCAATAATCATCGGATCTCCTTCATAGCGAACTACTTGGCCATTCTTAATTTCCATGTGCTTGATGTAGCCTCCGTTAGGGTTTGCAAATCTATATCCCCTTGAGCCTGGTTGAATTTTTGCGACATCTTGGATGGAGTGATTGTCGGCGTCGCGTGCCTGTTTCAGGTAGCGGAGGAGCATATCTTTTTTCCGCAAGCCATGGTAAGTGCCCTGCCACGGTTCGAACAAATTTCGCATCGGTTGACAGCTTCGCTCCACCTTTTGCCATGCCTTCTCTAAGCAATTTAGAAAGCCGCGCCAGTCCGACTCGAACTCATCCATCGTCTTTGCGTTCTGCATTGCGGCAATTGCTCTTGATGCGGTGGCTAGTTCCGCGCGAGGGTGTTTTAGCGGATCGTTGGCCATTTCCCTGATTCCTGATTATCTGATCGGTGTAGTAGAAAACTTTATTTGAAATTTTATATGTAGTGCCTAATGGTACTAGCTTTTGTGTTGGATGGTGTTTCAGCGATGATGGCAAGTTTTGTGAGCTTTCTGATTCTTATGAATTCTGTTTTAACGTTTTTCGGGCGCATCGGCAGGCAGTGCCCCTTCCTCTTCGTCCTCCATATGTGTCTTGGTCTGGTAAAAAAGGGAGGGTAGGATTGATATTTAAGCAATGAATCTTTGATTGGGAGTGGGTTTTGCAGGTAGTATTTCTGTTCTGTTGTCGTTGCCCCTTGTCGTGGTGGCAATGATTGAAATAAGGTGGAAAATAAGAAGGTCAGCAGTTGATTTCGTGAATCGCTTCGTGTTAAACTTCGCGCACGCTTTTTTGAGGGGCTAAGCAAAGCCTTCAACGAAGAGTCCGCTGAGAGTAAAGCCAGCACAGGTCCCCATCGTCTAGAGGCCTAGGACATCACCCTTTCACGGTGAGTACAGGGGTTCGAATCCCCTTGGGGACGCCAAGATTTAGTTGTAAAGTAAGAGAGCAGCGCTGAACGGGCCTGACAAGTCAGGCTTTTTTTGTTTCTGCCATATTGCTGCAGTACCGGGTCAGGATGCAAAGTAGTGCATTCAGGACAGATTTCTGTCCCCATCGTCTAGAGGCCTAGGACATCACCCTTTCACGGTGAGTACAGGGGTTCGAATCCCCTTGGGGACGCCAGATTCGCAAGCAGTAACAGGTCGGGGTGCGGAATAATGCATCTTGGACAGATTTTCTGTCCCCATCGTCTAGAGGCCTAGGACATCACCCTTTCACGGTGAGTACAGGGGTTCGAATCCCCTTGGGGACGCCAGACCGGCTGAATCAGCCAACAAAAAAGCCGCCTGGTAACAGCGCGGCTTTTTTGTTATGGGTCGCCATGCCAACGTTTTTCTCTTTCCCTTGCATATGCCATTACCCACCGATCGTGCAGCATCTCTGGCCATCTTCTGCAAAGTCGTCGACAACTACGGCGATATCGGCATTTGCTGGCGCCTTGCGCGGCAGTTGAGCGGCGAGCATGCCGTGGCCGTCACCCTGTGGGTCGATGATTTGCCGAGTTTCCGGCGCATCTGCCCGGAAATCGACGTGGCGGTCGAAGCGCAGCACGTCTCCGGCGTCACGGTACGCCATTGGCGCGGCCAGGATGGCGTGTTTGCGCCCGCCGATATCGCCGACATCGTCATCGAGTTTTTCGCCTGCGACATCCCGCCCGGCTATATCAGCGCCATGGCGCTGTGCGCCCCGCATCCCGTGTGGCTGAACCTGGAAGGCTTGACGGCGGAAGAGTGGGTCGAGGGCTGCCATGCGCTGACGTCGCCGCGCCACGGCATGATCAAGCATTTCTTCTTCCCTGGCTTTACGGATAAAACGGGCGGGCTGCTGCGCGAAGCGGCGCTGGAGGAGCAAAGGCTGGCGTTTCAGTCTGATGGGGATGTCATGGCGGCATTCCTCGGCCGATTCGGCATGACGGAGGCGGAAATGTGCGCCTTGAAAGTTTCGCTGTTCTGCTACCCGTCCGCTCCCGTCGCCGAGCTGTTTGCGGCCTGGCAGGCTGGCAGCGAACCCGTGACGTGCCTGGTGCCGGAAGGCGTCGCGTTCGATGCCGTTCAGGCGTTTATCGGCGATGATGCGGCGCTGGCCGGTGTGGCGCGCACGCGCGGCGCGCTCACCGTGCGCGTGCTGCCGTTCGTGCCGCAAGACGATTACGACCGTCTGCTGTGGGCTTGCGACGTCAATCTCGTGCGCGGCGAAGATTCCTTCGTGCGCGCGCAATGGGCCGGCCAGCCGTTTCTCTGGCATATCTACGTGCAGGATGAAAACTTGCATCACGTGAAATTGCGCGCCTTCCTGCAGCGCTATGCGGCCGATGCCGACGGTGCCATCGACAGCCTGGTGCAAGCGGCGCTGGCCTGGAATGGCGCCAGCGCGGATGCCTCGCCGTGGGCGCAGCTGTGGCCCGCATTGCAGGCCGATCTGCCGCGCATCCGGGCGCGCGCGCAGGTCTGGCAGCGGCAGATGCAGGCTAATGGCGATCTGGCAAGTAAGCTGCTGGCGTTCGCTGGCGCGACGAGATAGGCGCTTGCCAAAAATTAAGGTAAAATGCCCGGTTATTTCTAACGTATTTTTAACCGATCAAACGCAAGCTTGCGGCGCCGATGGCGCACAGGCGGCAGATGGTCTTCATGCAACCCACTTTTTACGTACATTCCTATGAAACCCGCAAAAGAAATTCGTGTTGGCAATATCATCATGGTCGACAGCAAGCCAATGATCGTGTTGCGTTCTGATGTCAACGGTTCGAGCCGCACGGGCTTCACCTACAAATGGAAGATGAAAAATCTTCTGACGAACACCCCGATGGAAAACGTGTTCCGCGGCGACGACAAGTTCGACGTTGTTGTTCTGGATAAAAAGCCAGTGACGTACTCGTACTTCGCCGACCCGCTGTTCGTGTTCATGGACACCGAGTACAACCAGTACGAAATCGAAGAAGAAAACCTGGGCGAAGCGCTGAACTACCTGAAAGATGGCATGGAATGCGAAGCCATTTTCTACGACGGCAAAGCTATCTCCGTTGAACTGCCTACGACCATCGCCCGTCAAGTGGTGTACTCGGAGCCAGCGGTCAAGGGCAACACGTCGGGCAACGTCCTGAAAGAAGCCAAGATCGAAAACGCCATCGACGCACATCGCCACACCGTGCAAGTGCCGCTGTTCGTGGCACAGGACGACGTCATCGAAATCGACACCCGTACCAACGAATACAAGCGTGTCGTACGCAACTGATTTGCCCCAGTGCCGAATCATCAAAAAACGCTGCCTTCGGGCAGCGTTTTTTTTGCTTAAAAAATAATTCCCTTCAACAACAATTGTGTTGCAAGGACTGCTATGCTATGGCTAGAACATTATTGCGGCAGAAACATTGAAGTTTCCTGGAGATACCATGCAGCGCAGTCAGATGTTACGCGGTGGCGCGTCGCGTCCCGTATTGGCCCGTGCCACGGCGCCCGCCAGCCCCATGGCCCATCTGCTCGATGCGGGCGTCTTGCCGCAACAGCAGATGATGCAGGCAGGCAAACTCAGTTCCCATGCGCTGACGTCGCAGTACCTGGGGCGCATCCGCTCCCTGTGCAGCATCGGCGCGCGCGCCTATCCTGGCATTGAAATCAATCCCGATGCGTTGAAAATTGCCCTGGAGATGGACCGCGAGCGCCAGGTGCACAAGGTGCGCGGCCCCTTGCACGGCATTCCCGTCGTCTTGCGCGACAATATTGCCACGGGCGACCGCATGAAGACGCGCACGCAGTCGCCGCTGGCCACGCATGCCAGCTGCGATTCCTTTGTGGCGGCGCGCCTGCGCGCGGCCGGCGCCGTCATCATCGGCAAAAGCAATTTGCGCCAGTGGGCCGCCGTCAGCGTGCCGCATGCCAGTGCCAGCTGGGCCGGGCTGACCATCCTGGCTGTCGACAGCGCGGCGGACGGCTCCATCGTCGCGCCTGCTTCAAACTGCGGCCTGGTCGCCATCAAGCCCACGGGCAGGACTGCCGCGGGGCAGGGCGGTGAGCCAGCCACGGCCGGACCGATGGCGCCCAGCGTGCGCGAGGCGGCCTGGCTGCTCGCAGCCTTGAGCGGCGAGCGCCTGGCCGATGGCGTGGTGCTCGATACGGCCGGCTTGCATGGGCGCCGCATCGGCGTGGCGCGCAGCCTGTTCGGCCTGTGCGCCGGCACCGACGCCGTGATCGGGCAGGCGTTGCTGGCGTTGCGCGAACAGGGCGCGGAATTGATCGAGATGCCGCCCGCACCCGAACCTGGCGGTATCGAAGCGTTGCTGGGCTCGCACGGACTCGACGCGCTGGTGGGACCCACCTGCCATGGCGGGGCGCAGGCGCCGTCGGCCTTGCCGCATATCACGGTGCCGGCCGGCGTGGCAGGGGGCTTGCCGGTCGGCTTGTCCTTCATCGGCCCGGCCCACGGCGACATGCAACTTATTGCAATGGCGTATGCCTATGAGCAGGCGACCTTGCACCGGCGCACGCCCGCGCTGCCGTCGAGCATTACCCTGGCGCTGCGCCTGCCATGATGATTCTTTTCGTTTTCTTTCGATAAACTATGCTTGCAACCTTGCTGCTGACTGTGGCCTTGACCGCCATCCCGACTCCTTTTGATGCCGCGCAATTGTCTGGCAGCTGGTCCGACAGCGTGAATACGAATAGTGTTTGCGAAGAAGCGCGGCACTTTACGCGCATGCAGCTGTCTGACGATCATCAGCGGCTGGCGATCTTCAGTGACCGGACGTGGAAAAGCAAGCTGGGTGAAACCAACCGCTTTGCCGCGACCGTGGTGGCGGAAACGGAGCGTAGCCTGATTTTGCGCTATGACAATGAAACCCGCCTCAATGCCGCTGGCAAACTGGTGGAATGGCAATTGATCATCGTCGCGCCCGGCGTGTACCGCTGGCGCGAGACGGGATGGCCGGAAGGCAAGGTCAACGGAGTAGTCGGCATCCGCTGCTCTCCCTGAGGCCGCTGCGCAAGCATGCCATTCTGCTATGCTGCAGCCATTATTGGATGCTTTTAGGAGATTGCATGTCCGCACGTTTGCTCTTACCCCTGTTCCTGGGCGCCGCCGTGGCGCTGGCCGCCATGCCGGCGCAAGCGCGTACGCCCAAACTGTCGCTGATCGAGCAGGCGCAAAGCTGCGACGGCGGCCATACCTGCCCGTATTTCCCCGACGTCTACAAGGCGGACTATGCCTTTCGCAAGGCTTTCAATATCGGCCTGAAAAAGGCTGGCCTGAAGCGGCAGCGCTGGGTGCCCGATGGCGTGGCCAGCCCGCTCAAGCCCGTCGAGATCGACGGCAAGGCGCGCCTGCTGAGCAGTGTCTGCGAGCCGCACAATTGCGGCCACCACTACACCATTTTGTACGATCCGGCCGAGCGCAGCATGACGGGCGTGTACATGGGCAGCGATGGCAAGGGCGGCTTGCGCACCGTGTACTTCGGCGAGCCCAGCATCGCCGAAGCCGACCTGCTGTTCAAGAACTGATGCACGCGCCACTGCGTATTTCCAGCGTGCGCGACGAGCTGGACTTGCCCCTGATCCACCGCTACCTGAGCGAGCAGTCGTACTGGAAGCGCGGTGTGGCGCTGGAAACGGTGCGCAAGGGGATTGCCAACGCGCTGTGTTTCGGCGGCTATGTCGATGGCAAGCAAGTGGCGTTCGCCAGGGTCATCACCGATTACACGGATTTTGCCTACCTGCGCGACGTGTTTGTCCTGCCGCCATACCAGGGACGCGGCTATGGCAAGCAGATGGTGGCCGCAGTGCTCGGCGATGATCGCTTGCGCGAGGTCACCTGGATGCTGGGGACCGATGATGCGCATGGCCTGTATGCGGGCTTTGGTTTTGCGCCATTGGAGGCGCCACACAAATACATGCGCCGCCCTGCGCCTTAATGATTGATAAAATAATAGTTGATTCCAAGAAAACCATTAATATTGTTGCATGAGATTAATGTTGCCTTGATAATGACAATATGTCATTATGCGCGCTGTGCTGCGATTGCGTAGCCGTACTTTGCTGGTGTTTGCCTTGCCATCACCATGCGGTGAGGGCGAGCTCAATGAGCGGTCTGACTGGTCGTCCCCTGGTACGTTTTCTCGACTATTTAAAGGAATACATCATGAAACAATATGGCGCCGAGTTTCTCGGCACGTTCTGGCTGGTTCTGGGCGGTTGCGGCAGCGCCGTGCTGGCCGCCGCTTTTCCCGGCCTCGGTATCGGCTTTGCCGGCGTGGCGCTGGCATTTGGCCTGACGGTGCTGACCATGGCCTACGCCATCGGCCACATCTCGGGCTGCCACCTGAACCCAGCTGTGTCGATCGGCCTGTGGGCCGGCGGCCGCTTCCCCGCCAATCAACTGTTGCCATACATCATCGCGCAAGTGCTGGGCGCCATCGTGGCCGGCGGCGTGCTGTACGTGATCGCCAGCGGCCAGGCCGGTTTCGATGTCAGCAAGGGCTTTGCCTCGAACGGCTTCGGCGCCCACTCGCCGGGCGGTTATTCGATGCTGTCGGCCCTGGTCATTGAAATCGTGCTGACGATGTTCTTCCTGATCGTCATCCTGGGCGCCACCGACAAGCGCGCGCCGGCCGGCTTTGCCCCGCTGCCGATCGGCCTGGCGCTGACCCTGATCCACCTGATCAGCATTCCCGTCACGAATACTTCCGTCAACCCGGCCCGAAGCACGGGCGTGGCCCTGTACGTGGGCGACTGGGCCACGAGCCAGTTGTGGCTGTTCTGGCTGGCACCGATCATCGGTGCCTTGCTGGGCGCGCTGGCCTACCGCTTGATTGCGGGCGAAAAAGAGTAAGTTTTAATATGTAAAAAGCAGCCTGCGGGCTGCTTTTTCCGTTTAATCGGCGGCGCGCCACTCGCTCAGGTAGTGTTGCGGCGTGCGGCCCAGGATGCGGCGGAACATGGCGCTGAAGGCGCTGGGGCTGGCGTAGCCCAGCGCATAGGCGATGGCCGCCACGCCTTCGCCCCGGTCCAGGCGGCAGAAGGCCTCGGCCAGGTGGACTTGCTGCAGCCATTGGCGGTAGTGCAAGCCCGTTTCCTTGGGAAATAGACGGATCAGGGTGCGCGCGCTGGCACCCGCATCCTGCGCCCACTCCTCGATGCTGCGCCGGCTGCCGGGCGCTTCCATGATGGCAGAGCAGACGGCCACCAGGCGCCGGTCGCGCGGCCAGGGGATGGCGAGGGGCACGGTATCGGCCGCCGCCAGTTCCGACAGGATCAGGTGCGCCAGCCAGTCGCCGCGTCCCGCCAGCGCATATTCGATCGGTTCGGCCAGCAAGGCCAGGATCAGCTCGCGCAATAGCCGGCTCACTTCCAGCACCTTGCAATCGTGGCCATATTGGGCCGCCACCTGCGCATCGATGTACACGGTGCGCATGCTCAGTTCGCTCAAGATGTGGACTTCATGCACGACGCCCACGGGGATCAGCAGGGCGCGCCGCGGCGGCAGGATCCACACGCCGTGCCCGGTGGAGACGCGCATCACGCCTTCCGTCGCATACAGCAGTTGCGCCCGCACATGGCTGTGCGGCGCCGTGTAGTCGCCCGCCGCATATTGCCTGGACATGGCCGTCACGGGGCGCGGCACGTGCTGGTAATCGTGCGAGCTGGTGCTGCGGCTGAACGGCACGCCATCGGGATGGGTCTGGGCGGGTTGCTGGGTGTACATGTGGGGCGTTGGCTTGTCTCTTGGTTGTCACTTGGGCGACGATTATTGGAAGTTATCAGTTCAGCGACCATACTATACTGGCTTCTTTGCCGGGCCGCCCGCCGTGCCCGATTATTGCGGATGACACATGCACACAACTACACCTGCCCCAGCATTGGCCACGCCCGTGCCGGCGGCTCCCTCGCTTCAAAGTTCCCAACAACAATCCGGTCTGGCCATGCACATCCTGGGCGCTGTCGCCTTCGTGCATTTGCTCAATGACTTGATCCAGGCATTATTGCCGTCGATTTATCCGATGCTGAAAGCCGAGTTTTCACTCAGTTTTACCCAGGTCGGCCTCATTACCCTGACGTTCCAGTGCACGGCATCGTTGCTGCAGCCGTGGATCGGCTTGTACACGGACCGCCGTCCGCTGCCATTCCTGTTGCCGGTCGGCATGTGCTTTACCCTGGCCGGCGTGCTGATGCTGTCCATCGTCTCGACCTTCCCGACCCTGCTGATCGCCGCTGGCCTGATCGGCGTCGGTTCGTCGACCTTCCACCCGGAGGCGTCGCGCGTGGCGCGCATGGCGTCCGGCGGACGCTACGGCTTTGCCCAGTCGCTGTTCCAGGTGGGCGGCAATGTCGGCTCCGCCCTGGGCCCCCTGCTGGCGGCGGCCGTCATTGTGAACCGTGGCCACGGCAATGTCGCCTGGTTCAGCCTGCTGGCCGTGCTGGCCATCGGGGTGCTGTACAAGGTCAGCCACTGGTATAGCGGCCACCTGGCCAGCTTCAAGCCGAAGACGGGCGGCCATGGCCCTAACTTGTCGCGCAACAAGGTGATTGGCGCGCTGGGTGTGCTGGCCCTGCTGGTGTTCTCGAAGTACATCTACATGGCCAGCCTGTCGAGCTATTACACGTTTTATTTGATCGACAAATTTCACCTGTCGCTCGGCGATGCCCAGTTGTATCTGTTCCTCTTCCTCGCCGCGGTGGCGGCCGGCACCTTTATGGGCGGCCCCATCGGCGACCGCATCGGCCGCAAGCGCGTGATCTGGATTTCCATCCTAGGCGCCGCGCCATTTACCCTGCTGCTGCCGTACGTCGACCTGTTCTGGACGGCCGTCTTGACGGTGATCATCGGTTTCGTGATTTCGTCCGCCTTTTCCGCTATCGTCGTCTTTGCGCAGGAACTGGTGCCGGGCAAGGTGGGCATGATCGCGGGGATATTCTTTGGCCTGATGTTCGGCGTCTCGGGCATCGCGGCGGCCGCGATGGGCCACCTGGCCGACGTGTCGGGCATCGCCTATGTGTATAAAATCTGCTCCTACCTGCCGCTGTTGGGCATCCTGACGGTACTGCTGCCGCATATCGAGCAGGCGAAAAAGTAGGCCCGCGTCGCGGGAGGGCTTGACGGCCCGCCGGCACACATGCGATATTCTCCCCCATGAGCTCTTCCATCCTCCATCCAGTCCTTGCATACCGCGCCGCTGCTGCGCTGTGTCCGTGTACCTGGCTTCGCGAGGATGCGGCCCGGCGCCGTTAAACTTTTACTCCTCATTCCGATGGCCACAGTGTTGAAAAACCTGTGGCCATTTTCTTTTTCCGCAACGCGCATGAAAGCCCCGCATGACACTTCATTTGTACGACACGTATAGCCGCAGCCTGCGGCCCTTCGAGACCATCGCCCCCGGCAAGGCTGGCGTGTATGCCTGCGGCCCCACCGTCTACGACTATGCGCACATCGGCAACCTGCGCACCTATCTGTTCGTCGACGGCTTGCGCCGCGCGCTCGAGTTCAACGGCTTGCAGGTGCGCCACGTGATGAACATCACGGACGTGGGCCATTTGACATCGGATGCGGACAGCGGCGACGACAAGATCGAGGCACGCAGCGCCCGCAGCGGCAAGTCGGCCTGGGATATCGCCGTCGAATTCACGCGCGCGTTCGAGGGCGATCTGCGCGCGCTGAATATTCTGCCGCCCACCGTCTGGTGCCGCGCCACGGACCACATCGCGGAGCAGATTGAATTTATTCTCGACCTGGAAGCGAAGGGCTACACTTACCGCACGGACGACGGCATCTATTTCGACACGACGCGCCAGGACAGTTACGGAAAACTGGCGCGCCTGAACCGCGACGGCCTGCAGGCGGGCAAGCGCGTGGACCTGGGCGAGAAGCGCGACATCTGCGACTTTGCGCTGTGGAAGTTCAGCGGCGTGCCGGGACAGCGGCAGATGGAATGGGACAGCCCGTGGGGCCTGGGTTTTCCGGGCTGGCATATCGAATGCTCGGCCATGGCGGAAAAGCACCTGGGTGCGTATTTCGACATCCATTGCGGCGGCGAAGACCACGTGGCCGTCCACCACAGCAACGAGATCGCGCAAACGGAAGCGCGCCACGGCACGCGCCTGGCCAACTTCTGGCTGCACGGTGCCTTCCTGAAAACACAGGACGCGAAGATGTCGAAATCCTCGGGCGACTTTTTACGCTTGCAAAGCCTGGTGGAGCAGGGCGTCGATCCGCTGGCCTACCGCTACCTGTGCCTGGGCGCCCACTACCGCAGCAGCCTCAATTTCACGGACGACGCCCTGCGTGCCGCCAGCAGCGGCCTGGCGCGCCTGCGGGTCAGCGTACATGGCCTTGGCGAAGCGCAGGGGGAGGCCGCTCCTGATCCTGCATGGCTGGCGCGTTTCGCGGCGCAGATCAACGATGACCTGAACTTCCCGCGCGCGCTGGCCGTGGCCTGGGAACTGTTGAAAAGCGAGCTGCCGGACGCCGTCAAAAAGACCACCATGGCGCGCTTCGATGCTGCCCTGGGGCTCGATCTGCTGGCCTGGCAGCCGGCGCAGGTGGCAGTGCCGCAGCCAGTGCAGGCGTGGATGGCGGAACGGGCCCTCGCCCGCGCGCAGCGCCAGTGGGCCGAGGCCGACCGCTTGCGCGCACTGGCGCGCGCGGCCGGCTATGACATCGACGATACGCCGCAGGGGCAGCAGGCGCGTCCCCTGTGAGCGTGTGGCCGTATCTGTGGCGGCCATGCATAATGGCCGCCTGATGAAACTGGAGATGCCGTGAAGCGTCGTTTGCTGCTATTGAGTTTTTGCCTTGCCTTGTCGAACTCCGTCCAGGCGGCCAGCGCCTGCCCCGGCTTTCCCGCGCTGGCCACCTCCGGCGAGGCGCTGCTGGCGCAAGTGCGCGCGCTGCCGCCCGTCGGCATCGATCGCGAACGGCAGGCGTGCGCGCCGGCGACCGTCATCGATTTCGCCTACAGCGGCGGGGTGCTCTGTCGTTTTGGCAGTGAAGTGGATACGGCGACATCGGCCGTCACGCGCCTGGCGGACGGCGGTGAACTGGTCGAGTACCTGTACCTGTTCCCGTATGCGCCGGCCACGCATGCGCGCCTGCTGGCGCTGCTGGCCGCGCGGTTTACGCCAGTCGACAGGGCGGCCTGGCCGATCTTCCTGCAGGCGGCCAAGCCCGGCAAGGAAACCACGGCCCTGTTCACCCACGGCGGCTTTTATATCTCGTTGGGCAAGCCCACCGAAGGCGATCCTGCCGAATGGTATTCGAATGTGATCTTTGAAAAGGTGGATAAACCCGCGCTGGGCGTGCGCAAGGTGTGCAAGGAAGCTGGCGATGGCTGAAGCGGATGCCTTTCCGGCCGCATTGGCCGGCACGGTGGCGCAGCTGCTGCCCGCGCTGGGGAGCAGCCACGCGCACCCGCCATTTGCCGTGCGCCAGGATGGACAGGCCTTGTTGATCCCGACGCGCACGTATTACGACCGCGAGCGGTTGCTGGCCTGCACGCGGCTGCCCGGCGACGCGGGCGTGATCGCCCTGTGCCTGGGCACGCGCCACCATGATGGTCACGTGCGCGAAGCGTGCTTAAAACAGCTGTTGCTGCAGGAGCGGGCATGGACGGTGCCCTTCGTCGTGCACCTGTGCGGTGAGTACGTGCTGGAGATTGTCGAGAGAATCGGGTCGGCGCTGCCGGCCTGGAATGCGCAGGCGCTGGTGCGCTACCTGCGGGAAAATCCCGCGTATGTGGCCACCCTGGAGCGGCGCGCCATCAGCTACTGGAACTGCTACTACCGCCGGGAGTATCCCGTGTGGGAAGATTATCCGGGACGCAGGGCCATGGCGGCCCTGCGTGCCTTGCCGGTGCTTACGCTTCGATAAAGCGCATCTTGAAGCTGCGGCCCTTGATGTTGCCGAAGTCGCGGCCCAGGGTATTGCCTGCGTTGAGGCGCTTGAAGGCAGCCTCTGCCACCTTGCGGTCCAGCGCCACGTAGGTCATGAACTCGAACACGTTGATCTTGCCCACTTGCTCCTTGGTGAGACCGGCGTCGCCCGTCAGCGCGCCCAGCAAGTCGCCTGGACGCAGCTTGTCCTTCTTGCCGCCCATGATGCACAGGGTGACCATTGGCGCCGGCAGCGCTTCCATGCCGTCATCTTCGGCCAGTTCCTTCAGGTCGTGCCATTCGGCGGCGCTGTTCTGGTATTGCTCGATCAGCTTGACCCATTTTTTTTCGTTCGGCGCACACAGCGACAGGGCCAGGCCCTTCTTGCTGCCGCGGCCCGTGCGGCCGATGCGGTGGATGTGCACTTCCGTGTCCTTCGACACGTCGACGTTGATCACGGCGCCCAGGTCGGAGATATCGAGGCCGCGCGCGGCCACGTCGGTGGCCACCAGCACGGAGCAGCTGCGGTTGGCGAACAGCACGAGGATTTCATCGCGCTCGCGCTGTTCCAGCTCGCCGTACAGGGCCAGCGCGGAAAAGCCTTGCTGGCGCAGTTCTTCGGCCAGTTCGCGGCAATGCACCTTGGTGTTGCAGAAGGCCAGGGTCGATTCCGGCTTGAAGTGCTTGAGCAGCTTGCCGACGGCGCCATTGCGCTCGTCGAAGCCGATTTCATAGAAGCGCTGTTCGATCTTTTCGTTGTCGTGCTGCGCCTCGACCGTCACTTCCAGCGGATTGACGAGGAACGATGCCGTGGCGCGGCGGATGTCTTCCGGATACGTGGCCGAGAACAGCAAGGTCTGGCGGCGCGCCGGGCAGGCGCTGACGATGCCGGCGATTTCCTCGTAAAAGCCCATGTCCGTCATGCGGTCGGCTTCATCGAGTACCAGGGTTTGCACGTGATTCAGGTTGATGGTGCCGCGGCCCAGGTGGTCGCGCATGCGGCCCGGCGTGCCGACGACGATGTGGGCACCATGTTCCAGCGAGGCGATTTGCGGGCGCATCGGCGCGCCGCCCGTCAGGGTCAGTATCTTGATGTTGCCAGCCGCGCGGGCCAGGCGGCGCAGCTCATTGGCCACCTGGTCGGCCAGTTCGCGCGTGGGGCACAGCACCAGGCCTTGCACGGCAAACCAGGCCGGATTGAGCTTGTGCAGGATGCCGATGCCGAAGGCGGCGGTCTTGCCGCTGCCCGTTTTCGCCTGGGCGATCAGGTCGCGGCCATCGAGTACCGCCGGCAGGCTTTGCGCCTGGATGGTGGTCATCTCGTGGTAGCCGAGCGAATCGAGGTTGGCCAAAAAGGCGGGCGTCAGCGGCAGGCTGGAAAAGGAAGTGGTAGTGGCATTCATGGGCGGGAACCGGTAAAAAGCGGGTGGATGGGCACAGTCTACAGGCGTTCTACGCCCTTGTGCGGATGGTGGTGTGGAAGCTGGCGGCAAACGGCCGCCGGCATGGATACTAATTGTCGGGCGCCCAGATGGGCAAACCGGTCAGGTCAAGGCCGGCGTCGCGCGTCCAGACGGGCAAGCCCGTGGCGTCGGTCGGCTCCAGCAATTCGAGCTGCACCTGCTTCAGCGCCACCTTGCGCGCGCGCGCGCGGCGCTGCGGCTCCGGCGCCGGCTCTGGCGCCTCGTGCGCTGGCGGCGGGCCGAAGCCGGGCAAGTCGATGGTGGCGTTGTCTTTTTTGTCTCTCATTTGCTAACCTCAGTCCCTGGCCTGCGAAAGCCAAGGGGCGGGCAAGGTGCTGCCTGCCTATGTCTATACGCTTTAACTTCATCCACAAAACAAAAGCCCGGCTACTGGAGTCGGGCTCATTGTTGGGACAAGCTGCAGGAAAACTTGTCCTGCGGATTTAAGTGCGGCACGCAGTGTATCACAGGCGTGCCGCATTGTGGGATGCGCTGTTGCCTATCAGCGGAAGCTCAGGGCACCGGTCAAGTCGCCCGGCGGCAGCGCGCCACGGGACGCGAAGGCGTCATTGCGCACTTTCAGGCCTTCGAGCAGCGGCAGGTCGTGCAGGCGCGTGATCAGGCGCAGGATCGACGTCGTGTCGTAAAAACTGTGGTCGACGGCGCCTTTCTTCGCGTACGGCGAGATGACGATGGCGGGAATGCGCGTACCCGGACCCCAGCGGTCGCCTTTTGGAGGCGCCACGTGATCCCACCAGCCGCCGTTTTCATCGAACGTGATCACCACGATCATGTCTTTCCACTGCGGCGATTCCTTCAGATGCTGGATGACGTTGGCCACGTGCTGGTCGCCCGATTCGATATCCGAGTACCCGGCGTGCAGGTTCAGATTGCCCTGCGGCTTGTAGAAGGTCACGGCCGGCAGCTTGCCCGCCACGGCGGCGGCGAGGAATTTGTTCGAGATCGGGCTGTCGCCCGTGCCGCCATCGCGCAGGTGCTCGGCGCGCGCCGCAGTGCCGGGCGCGAACTGCTTGAAGTAGTTCAGCGGCTGGTGGTGGAACTGGAAGTTCGGTTTGCTGCCGCCGCCCTTGTGGTCGAGCGCCGCTTGCCAGCCGCCGCCATACCACGCCCAGCTGACGCCCTTGCGCGACAGCAGGTCGCCGATGGTGTCGTAGGTTTGCGGCGGCAGGGTATTCGCGTCGGCCGGATCGGCATGCAGCGGGTCGCCGTCAAACGCGGGGCGGATATAGCTCGGTTGATATGGCGGCGCCATGGTGTTGACGGCATAGCCGTCCGGCGTGAGGGCGCCATCATTGACGTATTTCGGCTTGCCGTCCAGTGCCGAGGCGGGGCAGTCGGGCGAGATCGCCAGGCGCACGCCTTGCGGGCCGTCGGACAGCACGGCGATCTTTTTCTTCGCCGCCGTCTCGGAAGCATTGAAGTATTCGTTGGCGCGGCCCGTGACGAGGAACTGGTGGTTCATGTAGGAGCCGCCGAAGGCCGCCATGAAGAAGTTGTCGCACAGGGTGTACTGCTCGGCGATCTGCCACAGGTTCAGGTTTTTCGACGTTTCGCCGTAATGGCCCATCACCAGGCCGCCGCTGTCGGCCCACGCGGCAAAGCCGTCGTTCTTGCCGCCGTTGATCTGCATCTGGTTGTTATAGAAGCGGTGCACGAGGTCGCGCGTGATGATGCTCTCGGGCAGGGGCTTGCCGGCTGCGTCGCTCAATTTGTAGGGCGCGTTCGGCAGGCCGGAAATCTGCTCTTCCTTGATCAGGTAATCGATGCCGCCGATATTTTGCTGGTTCGGCACGAGGCCGCCCCAGATTTTCGGCAGGGTGGCCAGCGGCTTGCCATCGCGGTCCAGTTGCTGCGCCTGTTCCGCCGTGACGGCGGACAGGGGCGCGCTGGTGCCGGGGAAGTTGGCGAACAGGTTGTTGAAGCTGCGGTTTTCCAGGTAGATCACGACCACGTTCTTGACGTGCGCCTTGAGTTTCGCGTCGAGCGAACCTTTGGCGATGGTCTTTTTGGCTGGCGCGGCGTCGGCCAGCGCCGGCAGGCTGGCGGCCAGGCCGACTGCGGAAGCGGCCTGGAAAATGCGCCGGCGCGAGGGATTGGCGGGTTGGTCGGCCGGATCGGCTGGCAGGGCGGGGGCGAGGTCCTTCACACATTCTCCTTGGGTGTCTCTATGGGCACGGGCGTTGACGGCAATGGCCGGCAACGCCCGTGAAGCGGGAAAATTGTATCACCGGCCCTGCGCCAATGTGAAATATTCAGCCCGGCCTAGAATTGATAGCGCACGCTCAACGCCACCTTGCGCGCCGGGCCATACATGCCCGAGTACCACCAGTCCGACACGGAAGCCGTGTATTTTTTGTCGAACAGGTTGGCCACGTTGACGGTGGCCGACAGCTTGTCGTTGACGTCGTAGCGCACCATCAGGCTGGCCACCGAGTATGCCTTCTGTTCCCAGTGCATGGTGCTGTTGATCTGCCATGCGTCGATGTCGGAATACACGCGGCTCTGCCAGTTCATGCCGCCACCCACCGTCAGGCGATGCAGCTCGCCGGGCAGGCGGTAAGTGGTCCACAGTTTCACCAGGTGGCGCGGGAAGGTGGTCAGGATGGCCTTGCCAGCATTGTTTTCCGTCTGGCTGTACGACCACGATGCCGAAATATTCCAGTCCGGCGTGATGGCGCCCGTCGCTTCCAGGTCCACGCCCTGGGTCTTGGCGCCCTGGATGGCGCGGTTGGCAGGATTGTTCGTGCCAGGCACGGTGTAGCCGGGGTCCGATTCGGACAGATTGCTCTGGCGGATCTGGTACAGCGCGGCAGAGGTGTTCAGGCGGCCATCGAACCAGCCGCTCTTGACGCCCGCTTCCAGGGTCTTGCCCTCGCGCGGCGCCAGCAGCTTGCCATAGCGGTCTTGCGATGCTTGCGGCTGGTAGATGGTGGAGTAGCTGGCGTAAGCGCTGTGCGTGCCGTCGATGTCGAATACGAGGCCGCCATACGGCGTGAAGACACGGCTCTCCGAGGCGGGGGACGCGCTGTAAAAATTCACGGACGGCGCGTCCGAGATGTAGTTCTCGCTGTAGCGCAGCACCTTGGCGCCGGCGATCAGTTTCAGGCGTTCGGAGAGGTTGAAGCGGCTGGCCGCGTAGGCGCTGGCCTGGCGGCGCGTGCTGTCGTAGATGACGGTGGTGCCGCCAAACACGGGCGTTGCCGTGCGATTCCAGCGGTACAGGTTGACGGGCGTGTTTTCGACCCCCCGGTCGAAACGGCCATCGGTCGTGCTTTGAAATTCGCTGTAGTCCATGCCCAGCACCAGCTCGTGCTGGCGGCCAAACGCGCTGAACGGCCCGCGCACATTGACGTCCACGCTGTTGACCTGAAGCTGGTAGTCGCGGTAGTCGGCGTTCAAGCGCAGGCCATCGCCCGTGGCCTGGTCGGGAAAGCCGCCACTGACGCTCAGGTAGACGGCGCGTTCTTCCTGCGACGATTGCACGCGGTTGGCCGAGATCTTCAGCTTCCAGTCGTTGGCCAGCGCGTGCTCCACGGTGGCGAAGAGGTCGGTCGAATTGGTGTCGAAGCTATTCGACTTGGCGGCCGGGCTGAAAGAGCGCGGCAGGTCCGTCATGACGCCATTGCTGTAGAACAGGGGGAAGCCCAGGTAGGACAAGGATCCGTTCGAGCGCTTGCGCTGGTGCGTGACGCCGGCCGTCAGCTTCGTGTCGCGTGACAGGTCCGCTTCGACCACGCCGTAGACCACTTTCTTGTCGCGGCTGTAGCCGTCGATGATGCTGTCGCCTTCTTCGTACACCGTCACCAGGCGGCCGCGCACGGTGCCAGTCTCGTTAAGCGGACCCGAGACGTCGGCCATGGCGCGCCGCTCATCGTGGGAAGCCAGCTCGCCCTCGACCGAGGCCTGGAACTGCGCCGTCGGCTTCTTGCGCACCATGTTGATGGCGCCCGAGGCGTCGCCAGCGCCCGTCATCAGGCCCGAGGCGCCGCGCAGCACTTCGATGCGGTCGTACAGCGCCATGTCGGCCAGGCTTTGCGACGGTATCGCATTGAGGCCCAGGTTTTCCGAATGCGTGCTGACGCCATCGAGCTGGTAATTGGTGATCGAATAGCCGCGCGAAGTAAAGCCCGTGCGTTCGCTGCCCAGCGAGAACAGGGTGATGCCCGGCGTCTGCGCCATCACTTGCGCGATCGTGTTCAAACCCTGGTCCTGCATGCGTTGCTGCGTGATGACGCTGACCGACTGCGGCGTTTCCCTGATCGACAGGCCCAGCGGCGTGGCCGTGGTGATCGGCAGGGTGGAGACATACGCGCCCGAGCCTTCCGTCGCATCCTGCTGCGCTTTGACCGACACTTCCGGCATCATCGCCATCGCTTCGCCACCCGCCGCAGCATCGGCCGGGCGCAGCACATAGCTGCCGTTGGCGCTGCGCTCGGCCTTCAGGCCCGTGCCGCGCAGCACGCCGTTCAGAGCGGCCAGCACGTCGTGGCGGCCGCTCAAGCCGGCCGACGTCTTGCCGCGCGTCTGCTCCGGCGTGAAGCTGAGGATGACACGTGACTGGCTGGCGACCTGGCGCAGCGCCGTGGCCAGGTCGCCGGCCGGCACCTGGAAGTCGAGGCTGGCCGCAGCGGCGGCCGCGCTTTCCTGCGCCAGGGCCGGCGCCTGGGCGTTCAGCAGCAGGGCCGAACCGATGAAGACGAGTTGAATGGCATGCGCCATGCGCTTGATGCGCGGCTTGGAATGAATGGCAAGAGACATGGTTACCTTGTGGTGTAGTCGTCAAAAAGAACGTTGCCTACACAGGTCACGCGAGAAACGAAAGCGGGTACTTTTTTTTGCGCCGGCGTCAAAATATATTTTCAGCGCTGCGGGCGCGCTTCCACCTGCACCCAGTAGCGCGTGCGCAGGCGCACGTCCACCGGCAACGAATCGGGCAGCGACAGCAGCACGGCGTCCAGGTCGTCCAGCGGGAAGACGCCGGAGATGCGCAGGCCGGCGACGGCGTCGTCGCAGCCCAGCAAGCCGTGGCGGTAGCGGCTCAGTTCATGCAGGAAGTCGCGCAGCGGCATGGCGTCGGCCAGCAGCAAACCCTGGCGCCAGGCCCAGATGTCGGGCGAGACGGCGTGCGCGGGCAGGGCATCGTGCGCCGTCATGCCGCCGCCCTGGCCCGCGCGGAGCACGGGGCTGGCGTTGCCATGGCGCGGCATCAGCCGGACGGCGCCTTCCTCGACGGCGACCAGGGTGCTGCCATCCGCCTGGCGCACCGAGTAGCGCGTGCCCAGCGCCTGCGCCTGGCCTTGCGCGGTGTCGACGAGGAAGGGGCGGTAAGGGCGGCCCGTTTCGCGAGCCGTGGCGATGAACACTTCGCCCTGCACCAGTTGCAGCAGGCGCTGCGTGCCCGTGTAACGGATGTTCACGGCGCTGCCGCTGTTCAGGTGCAGACGGCTGCCGTCGGGCAGGGCCAGCTCGCGGCGTTCGCCCACGCCCGTGGACAGGTCGGCCAGCGCGGCGCGGGCAAGGACGGGCGCAGAGTCCGAGCGCGCGCCGAACCAGCCCGTGAGGCCGATGGTGGCTGTCCACGCCAGCAATTGCAGGCTGCGGCGGCGCGAGATGGTCGAGGCAGGACGGGAGCGCTGTGTCAACGCCTTGCGGCTGGCCTGCGCATCGAGTTCGCGCAAGCCGCCGCTGACGCTTTCGATGTGTTGCCATGCCCGTTCATGGTCGGGGTGCGCCTGGCGCCACTCGTGCCAGGCCGCTTTTTCCGCCGGCGTTGTTGCGCCGCTCATCAGGGTGGCCAGCCATTCGGCCGCCTGCATGGCGATGGCCAGGTCGATGGGCTGGCCCTGGGCGTAGACGGTGGCGCCGCGCATGTCAGGGCGAGGCAAAATCGGGCACGGCAAAAAAGCACAGCAGGTTGGCCTTGCTCAGGTATTTTTTGACGGAATGCGTGCTGGTGCCCAGTTCGGCGGCGATCTCGGCATAGGTCATGCCATCCAGGTGGGCCAGAAGGAAGGCGGCCCTGGCCCTGGCGGACAGCTGGTCCAGCGCGCGGTCGATCAGTTGCAGCGATTCGAGCAGGAGGGACATCGCTTCCGGCGAAGGCGTGCAGGCTTGCGGCTGGTGCAGCAGGGCGTCGAGGTAGGCCCGTTCGAGCGCTTCGCGCCGGCAGTGATTGGCCAGCAGGCGCTTGGCGATGGTGGCGAGGAAGGGGCGCGGCTGCGCGATCCCGGCACTGCTGCGCGCAACGAAGATCTTGATGAAGGTATCCTGCGCCAGGTCGCCCGCCAGCCCCGCATCGTGCAGGCGGCGTTTCAGCCAGTGCAGCAGCCAGGAGTGGTGCTCGGCATACAGGGCCTGGAAATCGGATGGCGGGGAAGGGGCGGACAGCATGCGTACAGTCTGGTTTAATCTAAATGAGAATTGTTCTCATAATAGCCTAGCGGCGCGCACCCGGCAATCAGGAAAACGCGGCGTTGCTGAAATGCGACTGCGTGTCCAGGCTGCGCACGGCGCCGGATTTGCGTCCGCGCACGGCAGATGTAAAAGTTTCCTTGGCGCAAGCTTTCATGTGAGAAAATGCGGCTTGTCGATGTGGTGCGGAGCGAAAAATGATGTGGATGGTTGGCGGTGCCCTGGTTCTCCTGGTCGCCAGATTCTTATGGTTGGCCTTTTTTCACCGGGTCAACGCGATGTCGCGCCAGGCGGAACTGATGAACTGGCTCGACATCGGCCGCGTGTCGAATGCCGATGGCGGCAAGGATATCCTGTTGGCGCGAAATGAGCGCGGTGCCCGGATCGACTGGCGCACGGGCGAGGTCTGGCTGATGAATCCCAAGGTGGCCGAGCCGTTTGCCGATTTCCTCGCCGTCGAGCGCTGGCTGACCTTGCGCGACATACCGGTGGCGGACAAGCCGGCCGCAGCCGCTCCTGCGCCAGCGGAACCCGAAGCGGCGCCTGAACCCGGCCCCGTGCGCGACACCTTGCCGGCCTTCCAGCAAAAGGTCGATGCTTGTCTGGCCAAGGCGGAGGGCGGCCAGGAATTGCTGGAAACGAAGCAGGCGTTCGAGGCGGGCAGCGAGCCTTACCTCGAGGCGTCGACGGAATTGAGCAAGACGGCGCTGGAGCTCGAAGTGTCGCCGGCGATGGTGGCCACGTTTCATATCAGCGCCTTTGCCGCGCTGGCCGAAACGGCGGGCGCCGACAAGCTGGAACGGGTGGCGGCCAGCCTGCATGCGGCGGCCAGGCAGATCAGGGCCAGCGTTACCATCACCGCGTGAGCGGACCAGGCCTGGAATGAAAAAACCGCTGATTCCTTTGCAGGAGTCAGCGGTTTTTATGTATTGGTTGCGGGGACAGGATTTGAACCTGTGACCTTCGGGTTATGAGCCCGACGAGCTGCCAGACTGCTCCACCCCGCAGGCGAATTATAACCGAGTTTGTTGCATTGCGAAAGAGCGCAATGCATTTGGTGTGCATGTGGGGCATGGACATACTGCGCCGCAATGGAAAAAGCCGCCGATCCCTTTGCAAGAATCAGCGGCTTTCATATATTGGTTGCGGGGACAGGATTTGAACCTGTGACCTTCGGGTTATGAGCCCGACGAGCTGCCAGACTGCTCCACCCCGCAGGCGAATTATAGCGGGGTTTGCTGCAATGCGCAATGGCTGGCTGGATTACGCTGCCGCCAGGCGCCACAGCGACGTGATTTCCTGCGAGCGGGCCGCGTGCAGGCTGTCCGTCGCATCCTGCGCGCGCGGGTGCGTGGGTTTCACGTCCAGGCGGTCGATGACCTTCAAGCCCGCCTGTTGTATCCATTCGAGCAATTGCGCGCGCGGGCGCAGGCCCAGGTGCTCGGCCAGGTCCGACAAAATCAGCCAGCCTTCGCCGCCTGGCTCCAGGTGGTCGGCCAGGCCGGCGAGGAAGCCGCGCAGCATGCGGCTGTCCGGATCGTAGACGGCGTATTCGATCGGCGAACTGGGGCGGGCCGGCAGCCATGGCGGATTGCACACGACGAGCGGCGCGCGGCCGGCGGGGAACAGGTCGGCCTGCACCACGTCGACCTTGTCGATCAAATCGAGGCGCGCCAGGTTTTCGCGTGCGCAGGACAGGGCGCGCGGGTCCTGGTCGGTGGCGACGATGCGTTGGATGCCGCGCTGCGCCAGCACGGCGGCCAGCACGCCCGTGCCCGTACCGATATCGAAGGCCAGCTTGGCGCGCGCAGGCAGCGGCGCATCGGCTACCAGGCCCACGTATTCGCCGCGGATGGGCGCGAAGACGCCGTAATGCGGGTGGATGCGCTGGCCCAGGGCTGGCAGTTCCACGCCCGTGCGGCGCCATTCGTGCGCGCCGATCAGGCCCAGCAGTTCGCGCAGCGATGCGATAAACGGCTCTTCACCGCGGCCATACGCTTCATTGCACGCCAGTTTCACGTCCGGCGCGCGGCGCAACGGGATCATGTAATCGGCATCGAAAGGCAGCAGCAGCATGGCCAGGGTACGGGCGCGCTGCGACTGCGCCTGGCGGTGCAAATGGAAGGCTTCCGTGGCGGACGGTTCCGGTTTTACGAGCTTGGCGGCCTTGGCCTTCTTGCTCGGTTTGTCGTTCTTGTGGTCGGCGCGCCGCGCCAGCGCCTGCAGCAGCTGGCGCGCATTCTGGAAGTCGCCGCGCCACAGCATGGCCGTGCCTTCGCAGGCCAGGCGGTAAGCCTGGTCGGCCGTCGTGCGGTCATCGGCGATGACGACGCGCTTGGGCGGCGGCATGCCGCTTTCCGAGCGCCAGCGGGCCGAATGCTCGGCGCCGTTTTCGCTCCAGTGGATCTGCGGATGAACGGTAGGTGAAGAAGTGTCGGACATGGGATTCAATCGATAGAAGGTGGGCGCGCGGCATGGTCGCCTGCGCAGGCCGTCTTCCATTATACGTTGCTGGCCGTGCTGCTAGCGGTGTCGGTGCCATAGGCGAGTGCCAGCGCACGGGCGCGCGCCTGCTCTTCCTTGTGGGCTTCGACCGCTGCGTCCGGCTGCACTAGCTTGAGCAAACGCAAGCTCAGGCTGCCCGCCAGGTCGCCATCCTTGCCGCTGGCGCCATCGGACGTGCCCTGATAGAGATTGCTTTGCAATTGCTGGCCCAGCAGCTTGAACAGGTCGTACAGATTGCCGGCGAAATGCGTGTCGGGCAATTCTTTGGCGGGCAGGGCGCCGTCATCGGATGCTGTGGCTTCCGGCGTTACGTCCTGGTTTTGCTCAAGCATGCCCGCGCTGATGTTCGATTGATATTGCACTTCCACTTCGAAGTCGAAGGTCTGGCCATCGGCCGTCGTGATCTTGCCCTTGCCGATGAAATGCGCGTTTTCATCGAGGCTGAAGGCGGCCGCGCGGCTGTTGCCGCCCGCGCCCGAGACGCTGGCGCTGCCGCTGCTGAAGCTGGCTCCGGCCTGCAGGTCGACCGAATCGAAGGCGACGCTGGCGCCGTCGCCGAACAGCTGGCGCGTCATGTTGCTCAGAAAATCCTGCGCCACGTCGACAGTGGCGTTGCCCAGCGCATCGGTCCGTTGCGACAGTCCCCTGGCCGACAGGTCCAGGCCATTCTTCGACAGCGCCACCACGTCTTGCGCCGTGCGCTGCATCAGGGGCGAAGCGGTGAGACCCGTGGCGCTGCTGCCCGTGCGGGACGGCTGCTGGCCAGCCAGCGTATTCGAGGCGGGTTGACGGCTGGCAAGTGCGGGAAGCTGGGACATGGCGGTTTCTCAATGAGCGAAGTACCGTTATTAACGGCGTTCTACGCCCATTCTTTAACCATTAGTGGTGGTGCGACCAGCTACCGTCTGCCGACTCCAGGTAGGATTTGACGGCATCTGCCTGGCCCGTGGCGTGGCGCTTGAGTTCGCCGCATGCGCAAATGCCCTGGTACGGCTGGATATGCGAGCAGGCGGAGACTTTTTGCAGGTAGACCTGCATGGATTTGTGACATTTTACGCACTTGAAGGTGAGGCTGCGGGCGGCTTTCATGGGTTTCCTTGAACTGTTGCGGGGCGTAGAGTTCCTCTACGCGAAGGCGGCGATTTTAACGCACTCCGGCCATCGTTACACGTTGTTGCATCTGCGCCACGCGCGCGTCAACTGAATCCGCGCCGTGACGTTGAGCGTATATAGGAGGTCGTCTGACCGCCATTGAAGAGGTAGCACCATGGACAAGCATGACAAGGAAAAGCCTGTACAGCCCGCCAAAGAGCTGGTCAGGAAGTGGCTGAAAGCCGAGCTGGCACAACGCCGGCCTCCGCCCGACCCCGAGCAGATCCGCCGTGAACTGGGCTGGGATATGCTCAAGTTGTGCCGGGAGCCGGCCAGCCGCTAGCGACTCAGCGCACCGTCACCACGCTCTTGCCGCCGGAGCCCGGCTGCACGAGGATGCGGGTGGCGATGCGCTCCGTCATTTCCTGTACGTGCGAGATGACGCCCACCTTGCGGCCCATGGCTTGCAAGCCGTCGAGCGCATCCATGGCCACGCGCAGGGTTTCCGTATCCAGGCTGCCGAAGCCCTCGTCGATGAACAGCGATTCCACGCGCACCCGGTTCGAGGACAGCGAGGCCAGGCCCAGCGCCAGGGCCAGCGAGACGAGGAACGATTCGCCGCCCGACAGCGAATGCACGGAGCGCAGTTCGCCGCCCATGTCCTGGTCCCGCACCATCAGGCCAAGCGACGGATTGTTCGGGTTGTCGATGCGTTCCAGTTGATAGCGGCGCGCCAGGTGGTTCAGGTGCGCGTTGGCATAACCGAGCAGCACTTCCAAGGTGAATTGCTGCGCGTAGTTGCGGAATTTCTTGCCGTCGGCCGAGCCGATCAATTCATTCAGGCTGGCCCAGCGCCGCTCGATGACGGCTTGCGCCTCGATCTGCGCCAGCATCGCTTGCGCGCTGTGGCGCCGCGCATCGTCCTGCGCGATGGCCAGGCGCAAGCGCGTCGCTTCCTGGTTGGCTGTCTGGCGTTCCTGCACCAGCGCGTCGAGTGCGGCCTGCAGGACTGCCACGTCCATTTCCAGCGCCTGCGGCGGCTGCTGCACGTGCACCGCCAACTGTTGCCGGCGCTCGGCCAGCACGGAAACGGCCGCCGTGTGGCGATCGGCGATCACTTGCAGGGCGTCGCGCTCGGCGCGCATGGCTTCCGGCGCGATAGCCAGGCGCGCGCGCAGCTCGTCGAGCGTGGCGGGCGCATGGCCGGAGTGAAGCTGCCGGAACTGCTGCAGCCAGTCGTGCAGGGCGCCGGTGGCGCCGTGTTCCTGTTCACGCAGGGTGGCAAGGCGCTGCGACAGCTGCGCGCACGCTTCGTCGAGGCGCGTGCGTTGCTGGCTGGCCGACTGCGCCGCCGTTTGCTGCTGCGCCAGCTGTTCTTTGGCCTGCGCGACGGCCGTTGCCAGGCTGCGTTCCACCTCGGCCACGGCCTGACCCTGCCATAGCGCGTTGCGCTGCGCTTGCAGTGCCGTGCGCTGCTTGTCGGCGGCGGCAAAGGCGGCGTGGGTCTCCTGCGCCGTGTGTTGCGCTTTGCCGGCGGCCAGCAGCACCGCTTCCAGCTGCGCGGCCAGGGTCGCCAGCGCGTGGCTGCGCTGGTCCTGGTCCGCCTGCTGTTTCAGCCATTGCCGGCTTTCCGTTTCGCGCGCCGCGCGGAAGGCGGCGGGACCGGCGCGCCAGTTGTCTTTCCACCCTTCGGCGCCTTCCACATCGGCAAACGCGGCATCGAGCTGCGCCAGCAAGGCATCGAGCGCGGCGCGCGCCGTCTCGCCCTTGTCGGCGTTGCCCGCTTGCTGCGCCTGAAGGTGGGCCAGCCGCGCTTGCGCCTCGGCGACGGTGCTTGTGCAGCGCGCGTGGTCGCTGGACGCCAGTTCATGCGCGGCCTGCGCCTGCTCGCGCAGTGTACTGGCCTGGCGCAGCGCCGTTTCCTGCCGCGCCAGCGCCTGCAAGCCTGCCGCATTGGCCGCCAGCTGCTGTGTGAACCAGTCCGCGCGCTGCTCTTCCTGCGGCAGTTGCAGGGTGTCGGCATGCGGCTGCCACTGTGCATTCAGGCTGTCGATGATGGACGGCAGTGCAGATAGTTCTTCCGCCGTCTGCGCCTGTTCGTGCATATGGGCGGCCAGTGCCGCCTTGTGCGTGGCCAGCCGTTCCAGATTGCCGCGCGCCTGCGTGCGGCAATCCAGCACCTCATCCTGCAAGCTGGCCAGCATCGCCTGCAAGGCGTGATCGGCGTGGCTGTACGGGTGTTCCAGCGCACCGCAGACAGGGCAGGGCTGCTCGTCCTGCAAATTGGCCCGCAGCTGCTCGACGCTGACCGCGCATGCCGCTTCGGCGCCCTTCAAGGATTTTTCCGCCTGCGCCAGGCGCGCTTCCAGCAGCGCCGTTTGCGCCGCTTCCGCCGCCAGTGCCGTACTTTCCGTTTGCGCGGCCTGCGTCAGCTGGGCTGCCCTCGCTTGCCAGTGCGCCAGCGCCTGCTGCTGGCGCGCCAGTTCGCTCCAGGTTTTTTCCGCGCTGCTCAACATGCGCGCGTGCGTCTCCAGCTGGCCGCGCTGTTCCTGCAGCCCCTGGCCGTCGATGGCTTGCATGGCCGCCAGCGCCTCGCGTCGCTCGGTATCGCGCAGCGTCAGGACGGCCGCGGCGCTGGCCTGCGCCGCCTGGGCCGCCTGGGTGGCGTCAAGGGCCAGGCGCACCTGGCGCGCAGATGCTGCCATGCTGGCGTCGGCCGCATCTGCTTGCGCGGCCGCTTGCCCGGCCTGGGCGAACAACTGGTCCGACAATTGCCACGACGTGGCCAGCGCTTGCCAGTGCTGGTACGACGCCAGCCACAGGCCGCCCGTTTCCTGCTCCGCTTGCATGGCCTGCTGGCGTTGCTGCAGATCGTGCAGCGCGGTGCGCGCCGCCTCGTTGGCCTGGTCGGCCGTCAGGGCCGCTTCCCTGGCCTGGCGGTGCGCCGGCAAGTGGGCTGCAATGCCGGCATCGAGCGCCTTTGCCTGGTCGAGCAGGGGGGCCGCGTCGCGCTGCGCCGCTTCCCTGGCCAGCAAGGCCGCTGACGCCAGCTGCACGGCCTGCGCCAGTTGCGTTTCGCTGGCCACGGCTTGCGCGGCCTGCAGGCGCGACGCTTCCAGCGCGGCGCCGGTGCTGGCGATCTCGCCGGCCAGGCGCTCTACGTCGTCGATCAGGGGCCGTGCCGGCTGCAGCAATTCCCACTGCGCCAGCGCCGCGCGGCGCGCTTCGGCAGCGGCGCGGTCGGCATCCGCGCCATCGAGCGTCGCTTGCGCCGCCGCTGCCTGGCTTTGCAGCTTGTGCGTCTCCTGGTGCCAGCGCTGCTGCAGTTCCAGTACGGCCTTGCGCAAGTCGATGTGTTGCAGGGCCGCTTCGGCCGCCTCGCCCAAGGTTGCCGTTTCTGCCCGTTCTTCCGGCGACAGGGGGCGCTGGTCGGCCAGTTTTTCGCCCAGGCGTTCGAGAACCTGTTTTTCCTTTTTCGCCCGTTCGAAGGCGCGCATGGAAATGTCGGTATAGATGCTGCTGCCCGTCAGGGTTTCCAGCAATTCTCCCCGCTCATTGTCTTCCGTCTTGAGGAATGTTGAGAATTCGTTCTGCGCCAGCAGCACGGCGCGCGTAAACTGGTCGAACGACAGGCCGATGCGCTTTTCGATTTCTTCCTTGACTTCCGTCTTGGTGCCGCCGATGGGCTGCAGCGCGGGCAGTTGGTGCAAGCTCATGGCGGTCGCCTGCAGCGCGCCTTCCGCCTTGGTGCGCGAACGGCGCACGCTCCAGCGCGCGCGGTAGCTTGCGCCGTCGTTGCCGACGAAGTCGACTTGCGCGTAACCGTCCGGCGTGCCGCGGCGCAGCAGGGTGCGCGTATCCTGGGCGTTGACGGTTTCCTTGCCCACGTCGGGCAGAGCACTGCCCCGTCCCAGCACTTTCAGCAAACGCGGCGTAGCGTCGTACAGGGCCAGGCACAGGGCGTCGAGCAAGGTGCTCTTGCCCGCACCCGTGGGACCGCTGATGGCGAACAGGCCGGATGACGCCAGCGGTTCCTGCTGGAAGTCGACTTCAAATTCGCCGGCCAGCGAGGCCAGGTTCTTACCGCTGATTTTCAGGATTTTCATGGTTCTTCAGTTGCGCTCACGCGCCGGGCAGCAGCAGTTCGGCCAGGGCCGACAGTTGTTCGGGTGGTGCTTCCTTGCCGTATTTTTGCAGGTACAGGCGGCGGAAGATATCGTCGGGCTGCAGCTGGCCCAATTGGTCGAGCGTCATGTTCTCGGGTGCGCTGCTGCGCGCGGCGCTCGACGTTTCGATCTTCGCCAGGCGCACCGGCTTGCCGTCGAGCGCCGTTTCGATGCGCGTGCGCAGGCCCGGTTCCGGCGCATCGAGGCGCACGCGCACTTCCAGGAAGGGTTGCGCTTCGGCGGGGGAATCGGCGACGTCGAGGGCGACCAGCTGCGCCAGCACTTCGTCTATCGGCGCCGGCGTGGCGGGCACGCGCAAGAGGGGCACGGCGCGCGGCACCTCGATGGCGCGCACGGACTGCAAGGTGTCGCCGTCGATATCGAGGCACAGCACCTGGTGGCGGTAGTGTACTTCCGCGAAGGACAGGGGAATCGGGCTGCCGCAGTAGCGGATGTGCTCCTGGCCGCCCACGGCCTGCGCCTTGTGCAAATGGCCCAGCGCTGCATACGCGATGGCGGTATCGAAAATCCCCGAGGGCAGCATCTCCGTGCCGCCGATGACGATGCGGCGCTCGGAATCGTTCGACATTTCGCCGCCCACCATGTGGCAGTGGCCCAAGGCGATGATGGCTTGTCCGGGCTGGCGGCGCGCCAGCGCCAGGTCCGTCAATTGGCGGTACAGCAGGGCGATGCCGCCCAGGTAGGCATCCTGCGTATCGCCGGCCGGCAGTTTCGGCACGTCGCCGGGGCGCAAAAAGGGCACGGCCAGGCACCAGGCTTGCACTTGCCCATCGCTGCCGGTGAGCGGAAGCAGCAGGCGCTCCAGGTCGATCTGGCCATCGTCGTTGCGCAGCACATGGCCGATGACGTGCGTGCCATGCGCGGCCAGCAGGGGGCCGGGCGCTTCCAGCCTGCCGGCCGAATCGTGGTTGCCGGCGACGACGACCAGCTGCAGCGCGGGCAGGCGCGCGCGCGCCTGCTGCAGGAATACATACAACTGCTTTTGCGAGGCGGCGGAAGGATTGGCATTGTCGAACACGTCGCCGGCGACGAGCAGCACGTCGACCTGTTCGGCGACGAGCGTGTCGAGCAGCCAGTCGAGGAAGCGCTGGTGTTCGTAGCCCCTTTCAAAATTGTGCAGGGTCTGGCCCAGATGCCAGTCGGAAGTGTGCAGCAGGCGCATGGTGGGCCAAGGGTAGGGAAGACAGGCGCCAATATAGCAGGAATGATAGGGGTCAGACTCGCGCCAGGCGCCAGCGGCTAAATCAAGCCGTCAAGGCGCCGGCTCTGTATGTATTGCGCCCATCCTGCTTGGCCTTGTACAGCAGCACGTCGGCCCGCTGCAGCAGCACGGCGGGGGAAATGTCTTCGTCGCGGTAGAAGGCCAGGCCGATGCTGGCGGAAATGCGCACGGTGATGCCATCGAGTTCGAACGGCTGCTGCATGGCGGCGACGATTTTTTCCGCCAGCACTGCCGCGTCGTCGGGCCGGGTGATCTGTTCCATGATGATGGTGAATTCGTCGCCGCCCAGGCGGGCGACGATGTCGGTGGCGCGCATGGTCTGCGTCAGGCGCTGGGCGAAGGCGCGCAGCAGCGCGTCGCCGGTGCCGTGGCCGTGCGTGTCGTTGACGGGCTTGAAGCGGTCGATATCCATGTACATGACGGCCATCAGGTGCTGCTGCTGACGGCTCGCGTGCATGGCGTCGCTGAGTTTTTGCTGGAAGCCGGCGCGGTTCGACAAGCCTGTCAGCGCATCGACCTGGGCCAGCTTCAGCAGGCGCTGTTTTTCGCGCTTTTGCACGGTGATATCCTGGCGCATCACGTGAAAACCCACCACCTGCAGCTTGTCTTCGCCGATCTGCGGAATGTAGATCACTTCCATGCAGCGCTCGATGCCTTCCTTGTCGTCTTCTTCCTCGAAGCTCAACGTTTCGCCGGCCAGCACGCGCTCGATATACGGCGCCACAGTGCCGTAGCGCGCCTCTCCCACCGTGTCGCGCACGCTCTTGCCCAGCACCAGCCGGCCCGTCAGGCCGAATTCGCGTTCGTAGGCGATGTTCAGGAAGCGGTAGACCTGGTCGGCGTCGATGTAGGCGATCATGGCTGGCAAGGTGTCGGCGATGGTGCGCAGGCGCGCTTCGCTTTCCAGCAGCGCCACTTCCGATTCGCGCAAGGTGGTGATGTCGTCCAGCGTTCCCACGTAGCCTTCGATCTGGCCGTCGATGAGGATGGGGGCGATTTTGACGGAAACCCACACCAGCCTGCCGTCGCGCTGCAGGCAGCGCAGGGTGGACTGGAACGGCGCATGGCTGCGCGTGAGCTGTTCCAGCGCCACGTGCATCAGCGGATAGTCGTCCGGGTGCAGGGCACTGGTCCAGCCGGCGCCCAGGGCGGCCGCGCGCGGCAAGCCCGTGATCGATTCAAAGGTGCGGTTGACATAGGTGCAGCGGCGCTGGCGGTCCAGGCGCACCAGCCCGAGCGGCGAGGCGTCGTTGACGGCGGCCAGCTCGGCCTGTTTCTGGCGCAGATCCAGCTCCTGCTGGCGGCGCTGCGAGATGTCTTCGGCGATGCACAGGATATGTTCGATCTGCTGGCGCTCGTCGAATACGGGCACGGAGACGGCGCGCAGGTAGCGCAGGCTGCCATCGAACAGGCGCAGCGGCTTTTCCGTATGGTCGATGACGCCGCGCTCGGCCAGGATGGCGCGGTCGTCCTCGGCATCGTGCAGGCCGAAGTCGGGCGGGAATGCCAGGCAATCGGTCTTGCCGATGACGTCGGCGGCCAGGTGGCCGGTGATGTCCTCGGCCGCCTTGTTCCACACTTCCATCTGGCCGAAATTTTCCGGGCGCGCGCTTTTCACGTAGACCAGCACGGGCAAATGGTCGATCAGCGACTGCAGGAAGCTGCGGTTATCCTGCAGCGCCAGTTCGTCGTGCTTGCGCGCGCTGATGTCGCGCGAGGTGACGGCTACGCCGTCGGCGATCGGCACCACCTGGTGGCGCAGCCAGCGCGTGCCGCCCGAGGCCAGCGGCAGCTCGAATTCATCTTCCAGCGGCTGGCCCGTTTCCATCACCAGCACGAAGCGCTTGAAGAAACGCTCGCCGCGCAGCAGCGGCATCAGCGGCAGCACGCGCTGGCCCAGCAGCTCGGAGCGTGGCTTGCCCAGCATGTCGGCGGCCCGCTCGTTGATGTCGGCAAAGGTGAAGTCTTCCACCGGCTTGCCCGGCGCGGGGCGCCAGGCTTTCAGCAGCAGCACGGCATCGAGGCTGCCCTGGTGCGCCGCGCGCAGCAAGGCTTGCGTTTCCGTGGCCTGGCGGATGCTGCGGCGCAGGCGCGCGCTCTGGCGCATCAGCAGGGCCGTAAAGCCGGCAATGAGTACGCTGGCGGCGAGCAGCGCGCCGACATACACGAGGCGGCGGTGCTCGAAGCGCGCCAGGGCGACGGTGCGGCTCACACCCACCACGGCCAGCAGCGGGTAGCGCGGCAGCTCGTGGTAGCTATAGATGCGCGAGGTCGCATCGACGGGCGGCTCGATCAGCAATTCTTCGGCGGCGTGCTGCGGCGCTCCCGGCATGCGGAAGTCGATGCGGTCGCTGAGGATCAATTGCTCGCCGATGCGCCCCACCGTCAGCCCGCTGTCGCGCGCCACCAGCATCAGCGCGCCCTGTTCATCGAGGTTCAGGCGGTCGTAGTCGTCGACAAAATACGTGGGGTCGACGAGGATGACGATGGCGCCGGCAAAGCGGCCTTGCGCATCGTTCAGGCGGCGCGCCAAACGGATGGTCCAGCGCTTGCTGCCGGCGTCGAGCATGGGCGTGTCGACCAGGGCCGTGTCGGACGCATTCGCGGCCAGCGCCCTGAAAAACGCCTGGCCTGCCAGGTTTTCCGGCAGGTAGGCGTTGGCGCTGTCGAGCACATTGCCGTGCGCGTCGACGAGGGCGATCGGCAACGCCAGCTTCGACGGCAGCACGCTGTCGAGCAGGCCCTGGCGGCGCGTGAATTCATTCAGGCGCAGGCCGCCGTCCGTTTCCTCGTATTTGAGTTTGAACAATTGCGTGGCGTGGTCCGTCTGGCGCAGGGTGAAACTGGTATGGTCGGCCAGGGTCCGCGCCAGCGACTGGCTGACGGCCACGGCGTCGCGCACGGCGCTGGTCCGCTCCTGGCCCACTTGGTAAAAGACGGCCGCCCACAGCGCCAGCAGCAGAATGAGCGCGAACAGGGGCACCAGGCTGAGACGGTACAGGCGGCGGGCAAGGCGTTGCAGAGGTCTTGTTATCGCTATCACGGGCGCTTGCAGGCTAGGGTCATGGAAAAGGGGAGGGGCGGCGTGGCGCGCATGATAGCCGAAATCGGCTGCCTTGCGCATAAGCCCGTCGCCGCCACGCCCATCGTCTGTTCGCGGTCTGTCGCTGGGCTTATTCTGCGTTAAATCAAGTAATTGTGGTGCCGCGCACGCTAAAAAAAACACGCCGGCGGCGACACGGGCTGGCGCCGTGGCAGAAAAAGTACAATTGCGCCCCCATCCTCATTAAAATGAGCACTTCTACCTCCCATATCGAAAGTTGTCATGCAGAGTAAAAAGCCCGACGCGGCAAGACTGGACAAGATCGTGGCCGAAGCACGCCGCGCCGCCGACCAGCGCGAGAGCGGCTACCGCGAGCGTTCGCTGAAGATGTACCCGTGGATCTGCGGTCGTTGCATGCGCGAATTTACGCGCGCCAACGTGCAGCAGCTGACCGTGCATCACCGCGACCACAACCACGACAATAATCCGCCCGATGGCAGCAACTGGGAACTGCTGTGCCTGTATTGCCACGACAATGAGCACTCGCGCTACCTGGAAGCGGACCGTGGCGCCGGCCTGCTGTCGGCCGAGGTGGCGCCCGCCACGCACAATCCGTTCGCCGCGCTGGCTGGCCTGATCAAGAAAAAGGACTGAGCGGTCCGTCCGCTTCTCACCCCATGCGCATCTTGCTGACCGAAGACGACCCGCAGCTGGGCCGCGCCACGCAGATCGGCCTGGAACAGGGCGGCTATGCCGTCGACTGGGTTACGAGCGCCGAACACGCGCACACGGCCGTGCGCCTGCACGACTATGGCTGCATTTTGCTCGACCTGGGCTTGCCGGGACAGGATGGCATGCAGGCGCTTGGCGTGCTGCGCGACAATGGCTACAGCGGCGCCGTGCTGGTTGTCACGGCGCGCGACCAGGTGGGCGAGCGCATCGCCGGGCTCGACGCGGGCGCCGACGACTTCATCGTGAAACCGTTCGACCTCGACGAACTGGCCGCGCGCATCCGCAGCGCCTGCCGCCGCGCCGCGGGCCGCCTGCGCGAAAACCTCGTGCACGGCGACCTGGTGCTCGATATTGCGGACCGGCAGGTGACGCAAGGGGGATTGCCCGTGCTGCTGACGGTGAAGGAATTTCGCATCCTGCAACTGCTGCTGGAACACGGCGGCCGGGTGCTGAGCCGGGAACAGCTGGAGAAAAACCTGTACAGCTGGGGTGACGAAGTGGAAAGCAATGCCGTGCAAGTGCACATCCACCACCTGCGCAAGAAGCTGGGGCGGGACTTGATACGCACCGTGCACGCGATCGGTTATTGCATCGACAAGCCTAAAGTGGCTGGATAAAAAAACGGGCCGCCCTGAGGCAGCCCGTTCGATGTTAACGCTAATGATGCGTCATATCATCAGAAATCGACAGTCGCCGACAGCCACAGGCGGCGGCCGTCCAGGCTGTTGACATAGCGGTTGGCGTAGGTCAAGGTCGGCGCCGATGAACCACGGTATGGCTGGTAGTCGATGAAGTCCTTGTTGAGCAGGTTGTACACGGCCGCGTTCAGGGTGACGCGCTTGTTCAACTGGTAGCTGCTGCCCAGGTGCAGCATGGTGTAGCCCTTGTAGTCGCCCAGCGCGGCCTTGGCGGCGCGCGTGGAAGCCGAGGTGCCCGGATCGCGGAAGCGCTCGCTGCGGTACTCGGCGCGCAGCCAGCCGTTCCATTCGCGCGAAATATCCCAGCTCAGGCGCGCGTTGACGGCGTGCTTGGGCGTGTCGCTCAGCGGCTTGCCGGCGTTGCTGCCGCTCTTCTGTTCGCTTTCCGTGTACGTATAGTTGGCGCTGGCCGACAAGGTCTTGCCCAGTGGGAAGCGCGTGTTCAGCTCGACGCCGCGTGTGACGGCCTCATCCACGTTGACGGATTGGCCAAACGCATCGACGTTGGGCCAGTTGCCGAAGCTGACGCAGCCGGGACGGTTCGGCGAAGGGCGATAGTCGCAATTGACGAGGCCGGTGCCCGTCGTGATCTTGTCCTTGAACTCATTGTTGAACAGGGAACCGCTGGCCGTCCAGCCGGCAAGGTTGTCGAAGTAGGCGCCGATTTCCGTGGTCGTGCTCGTTTCCGGCTTCAGGTTCGGGCTGCCGACGAGGGGAATCGTGCCCTGGCCGCCGAAACCGTTGATGCCTGGCGACAGTTGTTCGACGCGCGGCGTCTTGTAGCCCTTGCTGACGCCGCCCTTGACGGTCCAGCGTGGCGTCGCGTTCCATACGGCATAGGCGCGGGGGCTGGTCTGGCCGCCGAAGATGCTGTGATCGTCATAACGGGCGCCGAAGGTCAGGGCGACGTTCTCCAGCACCTGCCATTCGTCTTCCACGAACAGGGCTTTTTGCGTGAATTCGAATTTCTTCGGCGCCACGCCATCCGTCATTTCCGCTTTCCACCATTGCGCGCCGACGGTCGCCATGTGCTTACCTAATGGCATGACCAATTTGGTGTCGAACACCTGGCTTTCCACTTCCAGGGTGCGCGCACTGCCGGCCACGGCGCCCGGCGTGCCTGGCGGAATCGTGCGGCCCAGGGTTTCCGTCTTGTTCACCATGTAGCTGCTGTCCAGGGTGCCGAAGCCGAAGCGGCCCGTGTGCGACAGGGTCCACTGGTCGCGGTTGTATTTCTGCTCGGGACCGTAGCCGCCTTGCAAGCCCAGGGTGCCCAGCTGCTTCTTCGAATTGTCGTAGGTCTGGCGGCCTGCGTCGGCGTCGAGGATGACGGTGTGGTAGCGGTTTGGCGTGAAGGCCAGGCGCGCGCCAAAGTTTTCAATGTCCGCGCGCACGGGGTTGGCGCCCATGCTCGGCACATTTTCCCCACCGGCCGCGTCGTTGTAGCGGATGTTGGCCGCATCGCGGCGCTGCTTGCTGCCGCGCAAGGACAGGCCCAGCAGGTCGGTGGCGATGGGACCGCTCAGGTAGAAGCGGCCGTTTTTCACGTCGCCGAAATCGGATTCTTCCTGCACGGTGTAGTCAGCCGAGATAGAGCCCATCCACTGCTTGCCCACCTTGCGCGTGATGATGTTGATCACGCCGCCCATGGCGTCCGAGCCGTACAGGGTCGACATGGGGCCGCGGATGATCTCGATGCGCTCGATGGCGGCCAGCGGCGGCATGAAGCTCGTCTGCGTGCCGCCGAAGCCGTTCGGCGTGACATTGCCGGCCGCGTTCTGGCGGCGTCCGTCGATCAGCACCAGGGTGTAGTCGCTGGGCATGCCGCGGATGCTGATGTTCATGCCGCCCGTCTTGTCGCCCGCCGCACCCACGTCGATGCCTTCCACGCTTTCCAGTGCCTGCGTCAGGTTGCCGAAGCGCTCCTTCGACAGCTCTTCACGCGTCAGCACGGTGATAGAAGCCGGCGCCTGCTTGATATCCTGCTCGAAACCGGAGGCGGACACCACCACTTCGGGCATGCTGGCCGGCGTGCCCGTCTGGGCGTGCGCTGGCAGGCAGGACAGGGCGGCCAAGGCCAGGGCCAGGGTGGTGGGACGCGGCAGGCGCGCGCGGCGGGTGCTGTTGGACATGCAAACTCCTGATGGTGGATGAGTTATTGGTTGATGTTGCTGGTGCAAGCTAATGGGAATCATTGACGCAATAAGAATCATTTACAATTGCGGCCATGGCTACCCAAAAAATATTTCGCTCCGGATCTTGCGCAGAAGTTCTTAAGAGATTCTTAACGGCTGGCGGCGGCGTGAAAACCTGGTCGCTGCGGCGCACCTTGCTGGCCGTGCTGCTGGGACTGACCCTGGCCCTGTGGGTGGGCAGCGCCGCCATCGTGTACGTGGAAGCGCGCCGTGAAAGCCAGGAATTGTTCGACCAGTCGCTGATCGAGACGGGCCATCTGCTGCTGTCGCTGGTGGAAAAGGATGCGCGCCAACACGGCTTGACGGGACCCATCGACCTGCCGCTGCGCGGCCAGCCGAATCCCCACCAGTATTTGCTGTTCAAGGTGCGCGACGCGCAGCAGCGCGTGCTGTACCGCAATGACGCGGCGACCGACATCGCCCTGTCGCGCAGCGCGCCGGACGGCCTGTCGTGGACCAGCATCGGCGGCCAGCGCTGGCGATTGTTTTCGTTGTGGGACCCGCAGCGTACCCTGCAACTGCTGGTGGCCGAGCCGACCAGCCACCGCGACGACATCAGCCGCGGCTTCTTTTACCGCATCGCCGTGTTCGGCCTGCTGCTGGTGGCGCTGGCCACCATCGCCATCTGGTGGAGCATCCACCGCGTGTTTCGCGTGCTGCAGGCGTCCGCCGGGGAAGTGTCGGCGCGCACGCCCGATGAACTGGCCGACGTCAGGCTGGCTGGCGCGCCCACCGAGCTGCATCCGCTGCTGCTGGAAATAAACCGTCTGTTCGGCAGGGTGCGGCAAAGCCGCGACAATGAGCAGCGCTTCACGGCCGATGCGGCGCACGAGCTGCGCACGCCGCTGGCCGCCATCAAGACCAATCTGCAAGTACTGCAGCGGGCCCGCAGCGAGGCTGAACGCGAGGAATTCATTGCCGCCCTGGGCGCCAGCGTGGAGCGCGCCACGCGCCTCGTCAACCAGTTGCTGGCGCTGGCGCAGCTCGATCCGCAGTCGGGCGCGGCGGCCGACTTGTGCGCGGGGGACCTGGCCGACCTGCTGGCCGGGCAGGCTGCGCAGTGGCAGCAATCGAGCCGGCAGTATCAGCTGTCGCTGAGCGTGATCATGGCGCCGGCGCCGTGCGCGCTGCATGCAGACAGCCTGCAGATGCTGTTGCGTAACCTGGTCGACAATGCGCTGCGCTATACGCCGGCGCCAGGCTGTGTCGTGATCAGTTGCGGCGTGGAAGCGGGGCGCAGCTACCTGCGCGTGGCCGATTCCGGTCCGGGCATCGCCGAGGAACTGCACGCGCGCGCGTTCGAGCGTTTTGTGCGCCTGGGCGGCGGGCAGCTGCCTGGCAGCGGCCTGGGCCTGTCCATCGTGCGCCGCATCGCCGAGCGGCATGGTGCCGACATCATCCTCGGCGCCGGCGTGCAAAACCGGGGGCTGGCGGTGACGGTCGTGTTTCCATGACGGCCCCGCCAGCGCAAGGCGTGTAGACCGAGTTTACAACGACTTCAGGAAAGCCAGCAGCGCATCGCGGTCCGTCTTCGACAGGTTCTCGAAACGCTGGCGCGCTTTTGTTCCTTCGCCGCCGTGCCACAGGATCGCTTCCGTCAGGCTGCGCGCGCGGCCGTCGTGCAGGTAGCCAGCCTTGCCGCCATTGCCCATGACTTTTTCCGTGTAGCCGATACCCCACAGGGGCGCCGTGCGCCACATACTGCCTTGCGCCTGGCCTTCCGTGAAGGTGTCGGCCAGTTCGGGGCCCATGTCGTGCAGCAGCAGGTCGGTGTAGGGACGGATGGTCTGGTTGCGTAACTCTGCAAACAGGTGGCCCGCGCCCGTCTTCATTTCCACCGTGTGGCAGGCAGCGCAGCGCATGCCCTGGAACAGCTTCGAGCCGGCGGCAACCTGCTGCGGGTCGACCTTGAGTTCCTCGATCGGTGCCACGCCTTTCGGAAAACCGCTGGCGATGCTGCGCTGCGCCGGCACGGCCACCAGGGCCAGGTATTGCGTGATCGACTGCAGGTCCGCTTCCGAGATGCCGGGCTGGGCGCCGCCCGCCGCGCAAGCCACCGGTCCGGCCATGCAGGCGCGGTTGCGGTACACGGGAGAAGTGACGGCCATGTCCAGCAGCAGCGCGTCGGCGGCCTGGTGGCGCAAGGTGGCTTTCGATGCCTTCCAGCCGAAGCGGCCCAGGCGCACGGCGCCCGTCTCTGGTTCATACACATAGTTGGGCACGCCCTTGACGCCGTCGGCATCCGGCGTGCTGCGGGCGCGCGCCAGGATATCGGCTTCCGGCACGGCTTCCAGCAAGCCCGTGCCGATCATCGGCGGCGCCGCGCGCAGCGAGACGACTTGCGGCACGGGGCCTTCGAAGGCCAAGGTTGGTTTGCGCAGTTCGACCTGCGTGCCATCGGCCAGGGCCGTCTTGCGTACCGTAAAGCCGCCCACGCTGACGCTGTTGCCCCAGTTTTGCGGCACGCCGGATGGCGCGACGGCATTCATCTGGATCGCCGTGCCGTATTGCGGGTGCGGCACCTGCTGGCCCGCCGCATTGATGCTGGCGACGCGCACGGCCATCGTGTCGAGGCGCTGGTTCAGGGCCATCGGCGCGGGGCTGCGGCCATTGTTGACGTGGCAGGCGATGCACGCCGACTGCCCGTAGCGCTGTCCCTGCAGGCCGACGGCGGGCGCGTAGCGGTCGTTGCCGCCTTCGTTATGCTCGCCGGTGGTGAAGTTCGTGTGCACCAGGCGGCGGCCTTCGACGAAGCGCTGCATGTTCTGCATGCCGATATTGTTGTGCGGCTGCTGGAACATGAACAGGGCGTTGTCCGAGTAGTTATATGACACGGAACCGAGGCCGCCCGACAGCGTTTCTTCCGGCAGCGGCACGGAATTGAGGCGCGGCTGCACGCCATACCACGGCCGCAATCCTGCGCCCACCACATACGTCCATTCGTACGAGTAGTAGCGGATGCCACCATCATCGCCTTTCGATGCCATCGAGGCGGCGGTGGAAAACATCGATGGCGACACTTCGATGATGTCGCCCGCCGTCAGCGCGCGCGCCTTGACGTCCGTGCCATTCGGCATGCCGCCCACATCGAGGCCGCCATGGCCCGGGTATTCCTTGATCAGCAGGGTGCAGGCGCCGTTGATGCCGTTGGCGTTCGTCAGGCGATCATTGGCCGGGTAGGCCATCGGCTTGCAGGCGGGGACATTGCGGTCCACCAGTTCGCCGGGCGACATCCAGCCGTAGCCCGTTACGCCAGGGCGGTCGAAGCCGCGGAAGAAGGCCACGCCGCCGGACAGGAAGTCGACGGTGGTGTACTGGTTGACGATCAAGGTGGGCTTGGTGACGCCGCGTACACGGCTGTTGTCGATGATTTCCACACCCCAGGTGCGGTTCTTGAAGTACTGCGGCACGAAAGTCAGGTAGTTGCCCGGCCCCTTGTCTTGCGGCAGGCCCGTGACGGGATCGACCGTTTCATTCGGGCCGTAGCCGATTTCATTCCACTCCTCGCCCCGTTCGCGGCCATGGCGCGCCAGGCCGCGCGCGCCGAAGCGCGTCACCAGGGTGCCGTCGGCCAGGGTGAATTGCAGGCTTTCCAGCGGCTGGGCGGCGGCCGGCAGCGGTGTCCAGCCGGTGCCGTTGGCGGGGAATTTCAAGGCCGACGTCGCAGTCGACGGCAGGCTGTTGTCGCTGCCCGGCGTCTTGAAGCTCACTTCCAGCAGCGAGTAGCCATACTGCGTGGCGCGCGCCACGCCCTGCAGGCGGATGTAGCGGGCGTTCACGCCCAGGTTGAAGAATTCCTCGGTGCCGCCGTGGCCATTGCTGACATAGCGCACTTGCGACCATGTCTGGCCGTCGTCGGACACTTGCAGCGCGTACTGCTTGCCGTATGCGTTTTCCCACAGCAGCTTCATGTAGCCGACGGGCGTCTTCGCGCCGAAGTCGAACTGGATCCAGGCGCCGTCCTCGAACTTGCTGGCCCAGCGCGTGCCCGTCTTGCCGTCGATCGCCATGGCGGCCGACATGCCGTTGTTTTCCACGGGCGAGGAAGTGGCGGCCACGGGGCGGATATCCACGCCGGGCTGGCCCGGATCGATGGTGACCGGAGGCGGTTCGGTGACGGGCGGCGTCACGGGCGGCAGGACGGGCGTACCCGAAAATGCCTGGATTTCAAAGATGGAGTAACCGTACTGGCCCGCGCGTTTGACGCCCTGCATGCGCAGGTAGCGGCCTTGCGCGTCGAACCCCGTGATGTCCTCGATGCCGCCCTTGCTGTCGCTGACGTTCTGGATGGTGCTCCAGTGCGTATTGTCATCCGATACCTGCAGCAGGTAGGCGCTGGCGTGCGCGTTTTCCCAGGCGATATGCACGCGGGTGATGCGCTGCGAAGTGCCGAAATCGAGGGTCAGATATTCGTTGTCGCTAAAGCCGCTGCCCCAGCGCGTGCTGTCGTTGCGGTCGATCGCGGCGCTGGCTGACAGATCGCCCCGTTCCGCCGAACTGGCCGTGGCGGCGACGGGCGTCAGCGCCGTTTCCGCCGACGTTTGCGCCAGCAGGCGCTGCGCCATGGCGGGCGTGGCCGGGTTGTCGCCGCCGCCACCGCCACCGCCGCATGCGGCCAGCAGCAGGGCCAGGGCCAGCGGCAAGCGTCGCATGGAAAAGTGGATAAAGCCGGCTTGGTGCCGCCGGGGCCGAAGCAGGGATGTGTGCATGCTATCTTCCTTGTTTTTATTGATTATGCAAGATTGGTCAGGCTGGCCGTCTCCGCATCCCCGCCGATGGTGTTGCGCATGCTGCAGCGTCACCGCAGCGCCTTGCGGCCAGGGGCGGCAAGGAGGGGTAGGGCGGGCAAAGATGGGGGAGCAGTTTTAATTGCCGTATGGCAATAATTTTCTTAAGTTATAGAAGCGCATGAGGCATGTCAAGAGGTCTCGTGGACTTGTCGTCAACTGTTCATGTAGTCCGGGTTTTTTGCACTATGCTGGTGCGCAAGATGAATAAGAATGGGTGATAGCATGAATAAAATTCAGGAAGAAATGCGTGGCGCGCGACGGGAATGCGGTATCTTCCTGAAATGCCTGCCGACTGCGCGTCCCCTTTTTTGAGGAAGAACTGACCTTGCCGATTTCGCCCGCCACACCGACACTCCCGCCGCTTTCGCTGCCCGCCGCGCGCGCCTTGCACCTGGCCGCGCAGGGCTTGCTGCAGGCGCGCCGCAAGAAGGCCGTCAAGGCTGACGTGCTGGCCGCCGTGCGGCAGATGGGCGTGCTGCAGATCGACACCATCCACGTGGTGGCGCGCAGCCCGTACCTGGTGCTGTGGAGCCGCCTGGGCGACTATCCGCAGCCGTGGCTGGAGCAGCTGCTGGCCGAGGGCGTGCTGTTCGAGTACTGGGCGCATGAAGCGTGCTTCGTGCCGATCGAAGACTATGGCTTGTACCGCCACCGCATGCTGGACCCGGCCGCCATGGGCTGGAAATACTCGGTCAAATGGATGGCCGAGCAGGGTGATGCCGTCGCGTCGGTGCTGGAACATATCCGCGTCAACGGCGCCGTGCGCTCGGCCGACTTCGAGCGCACGGATGGCCAGGCGGGCGGCTGGTGGAGCTGGAAGCCGGAAAAGCGCTCGCTCGAAGTGCTGTTTACCTCGGGCGTGCTGATGATCGCCAAGCGCCATCAGTTCCAGCGCTATTACGACTTGGCCGAAAGGGTGCTGCCAGGCTGGCACGACGGCTTGCTGCCGCCGGAAGAACAGGTGCGCCGGCGCCTGCTGCTGGCCAGCGTGAAGGCGCTGGGGCTGGCGCGGGCCAGCTGGATCAGCGACTACTTTCGCACGAAACAGTCGCGCGTCAGCCTGGCGCACGACTTGCAGGCGCTGGTGGACGAGGGCGCGCTGCTGCGCTGCACGGTCGATGGCTGGATTGACGCCGTGTACGTGCATGCGGACCATGCGCAATTGGCGCGCGACGCGGCCGCAGGCAAGCTGGCGCCCACCCTGACGACGATTTTGTCGCCGTTCGATCCCGTCGTGTGGGACCGGCGCCGCGCGCTGGAATTGTTCGGCTTTGACTACCGGCTCGAATGCTACACGCCCGCTGAAAAACGCCGGTATGGTTATTTCACCTTGCCGATCCTGCGGCGCGGCGCGCTCGTGGGGCGGCTGGACGCCAAGGCGCACCGCGCGCAGGGGCGTTTCGAGATCAAGTCGCTGGTGCTGGAAGTGGGCGTGCGCGTCAGTGCCCGCCTGGTGCAGGACGTGGCAGGCGCCGTGCAGCGGCTGGCGCTCTGGCATGTCTGTCCCGATATTGATATTGCGCAGGCGCAGCCGGCGCTATTTGGCCAGCAGCTGGCCGAGGCCCTGCACGACGGCGATGCTGCCGCAAGGCGGGCCGCATGATGCTGCCACCGGCTCCGCCCGCGCTGCTCGACGCTGACGGTCAGCCCCGTTTTGGCCGCTACACGGGGCAATTGAACGCCTTTGACTGGGCCGCGCTGGCGCCACCGCACGCGCGCGGCGCCTTCTGGCGGCTGTTTCACCACAAGCGCTGGCACTACGTGGCCCTGTCCACGCCCACCCTGTTTTGCGGCGTGGCCATCGTCGACCTGGGCTGGACCAGCACGGCCTTCGCGTATGCCTTCGACCGCCACAAGGGCAAGATCGTGGCCAGTTTTTCGCAGGATGGCGTGCCGGGCTTGAGCGCTACCGTGGCGCCGCATGCTGCTGGCTGCAGCCATTTCCGGTTTTTCTCGCAAAAAATCAGCATCGAAGCCCAGCCCCAGCAGCGCTACCGTTTGCTGCTCGATTGCGGCCATTTCGGCATCGATGCGGAATTCGGCCCGCCCGTGGCACCCACCTTGCTGGCCGTGGGTCCTGTGGGCGAGGGCGGCAGCGTGCATGCGACGCAAAAGTCGGGCGGCTTGCCCTTGTGGGGCACCGTGCGCTGCGGCGCCATGGGCTACAGCCTGGACGACGGCGTGGCCAGCTTCGATTATTCGAACGGCTTGCTGGCGCGCGAAACGGAATGGCGCTGGGCCTCGGCGCACAGCCTGGACCTGGGTTTCAATCTGCAGGCCGGCTATTTCGGCGCGCATGAAAACGCGCTGTGGCTCGATGGCCAGCTGTATCCGCTTGGCCGCGCGCATTTCGACTTCAACCCCGACAACCCGCTGGCGCCGTGGCATGTGTGGACGGACGACGATCTGCTGGACCTGCACTTCAAGCCGGAAGGCGCGCGCCGCGAGGATAAAAACCTGTGGATCGCCGCCAGCCGCTACATCCAGCCCATCGGCACTTTCAGCGGCTGGGTGCGCACCAGCGCGGAGTCGCCCAAGCGCATCGTGGCGCAGCTGGCCGGGGTAACGGAAAGCCACCGCTCGCGCTGGTAGGCGCATTGTTTTTTGCGAAACGCGTGACAAGGTCAAGTTTTTTTGGCAATGCATCCTTTACACTGGCGCGTAGCCGCTCCGGCAATCCATGAGGCCAGAACATGAGTATCCGTAATCTCGACAAGCTGTTCAAGCCGGCCTCGGTGGCCCTGATCGGCGCCACGGCGCGCGAACGCAAGCTGGGCGCCATCGCCCTGTACAACCTGCTGGGCGGCGGTTACCAAGGAGAGATTTGGCCCGTCAATCCCAAGTACGACGAGCTGATGGGCCTGAAATGCTACCGCAAGCTGGCGCACTTGCCGAAGGCGCCGGACCTGGCCATCATCTGCACGCCGCCGGCCACCATCGCGGCCATGATCCGCGAACTGGGCGCGCTGGGCACGCGCGCGGCCATCGTCATGACGTCGGGCCTCGACCCCGTGCGTGAGCAGTCGCTGCGCCTGGCCATGCTGAAGGCGGCAAAACCGCATTTGCTGCGTATCCTCGGCCCCAACAGCATGGGGTTGCTGGTGCCTAAACTGGGCTTGAACGCCAGCTTTGCCCATGTCGGTGCGACCAGCGGAAAGATCGCCTTCGTCTCGCAATCGGGGGCGCTGGTGTCGGGCGTGCTCGATTGGGCCAACGCGCATGGCGTGGGCTTTTCCAAGTTCATTTCGCTCGGTGCCAGCTACGATATCGATTTCGGCGACTTGCTCGATTACCTGGCCGGCGACATCGACACGGCCGCCATCCTGCTGTACATGGAAGACATCCAGGCGGCGCGCAAATTCATGTCGGCGGCGCGGGCGGCCGCGCGCAGCAAACCCGTCATCGTGCTGAAAGCGGGGCGCGAGGCGGAAGGCGCGGCCATGGCGGCCTGGCATACGGGCGCGCTGGCCGGTTCCGACGCCGTGTACGACGCGGCCATCCGCCGCGCCGGCATGCTGCGCGTGTATTCGGCCGAGGAGCTGTTCGATGCCGTGGAAACCCTCACGCATATCCGTTCGCAGCGCGGCGAGCGCCTGGCGATCCTGTGCAACGGCGGCGGCCTGGGCGTGATGGCCACCGATGCGCTGGTGAGCAGCGGCGGCAAACTGGCCGAACTCTCGCCCGATACCGTCATTGCGCTGGAAAAGGCGCTGCCACGGGGCTGGTCGCACGACAACCCCGTGGGCTTGCCCGGCGACGCGGCCGTACAGCGCTATGCCGATGCCATCAAGCCGCTGCTCGACGAGCCGCAGGCGGACGCCTTGCTGCTGCTGCACGCGCCCACGGCCATGGTCTCGTCGATCGACATCGCCGAAGCCGTCACGCCGCTGATCAAGGCCACCTCGCGCACGGTGCTGTCGTGCCTCTTGGGCGGGACCACCGTGGCGCCCGCGCGCCAGGTCTTCAACCGGGCCGGGATTCCCACCTACGACACGCCGGAAAAGGCCGTGCATGGCTTCATGCAAATCGTGCAATACCGGCGCAACCAGGAAACCCTGATGCAGGTGCCGGCGCAGCTGCCCATGTCGGCCACGCCGCGCCGCGCCAGGGTGCGCGAAATCGTTGCCGCCGCGCTGGCCGCTGGCCAGACGGTGCTCGGCGAATGTCGCTCGAAAGAGATTTTGGCCGCCTACGGCATTCCCGTCGCCACCACGCGCATGGCGGCCGACGTGGAAGAGGCGCTGGCCGTGGCGGCGGACATCGGCTACCCGGTGGCGCTGAAAATCCATTCGCCCGACATCGCCCACAAATCCGACGTGGGCGGCGTCGCGCTCGACCTCGACACGCCCGACATCCTGCGCACGGCCGCCGCCGCCATGCTCAAGCGCGTGCGCCGCATGCGTCCCGACGCGCTGATCGACGGTTTTACCGTGCAGCAGATGGCGCGCCGGCCGCAATCGCATGAATTGATCGTCGGCGTCACCACGGACGCCGCCTTCGGCCCCGTCATCCTGGTGGGGCAGGGCGGCATCGCCGTGGAAGTGACGGCCGATCACGCCATCGGCCTGCCGCCGCTGAACATGGTGCTGGCGCGCGACATGCTGGCGCGCACGCGCGTGTCGAAACTGCTGGCCGGCTACCGCAACCAGCCGCCGGCCGACATCGACGCCATCTGCTACACCCTGATCCAGGTGGCCGAACTGGTGGCTGATATCGGCGAACTGGCCGAACTCGACATCAACCCGCTGGTGGCCGACGCAGACGGCGTGATCGCCCTCGACGCGCGCATCCGCCTGCAGCCGGGCCAGCAGCGCGACCGCCTGGCCATCCGCCCGTACCCGCAGGAGCTGGAAGAGCAGGTGACGTGGATGGACCAGTCGATCCTGCTGCGCCCCATCCGCCCCGAGGACGCGCCGCAGCACATGGACCTGTTTCACGCGCTGGACCCGGACGACGTGCGCCTGCGCTTCTTCACGTCCATGCGCGAGTTGCCCGTGTCGCAGCTGGCGCGCCTGACGCAGATCGATTACGACCGCGCCATGGCCTTCATCGCCACGCACACGGGGCCGGACGGCAAGCCGGAAACCCTGGGCGTGGTGCGCGCCGTGGCCGATCCGGACAATATCCACGCCGATTTCGCCATCGCCGTGCGCTCGGCCCTGAAGGGCAAGGGACTGGGCCACATCCTGTTCGAGAAGCTGGTCGATTACTTCCGTAGCCGCGGCACGGAAGCGCTGGTGGGCGAGGCGATGGCGCGCAACAAGGGCATGCAGCGGCTGGTGAAAAGCTTTGGCGGCGAAGTCACGCCGTCGGAAGAGCCTGGCGTCGTCAACCTGCATATCGGCCTGCGCGAGTCCTGAAAAAAGCGCAGGGGTCCCGTCGCGGGTTTGTGCAGGATCAAACCGCCCCCTGTCGGTAGTCTTTACACTTTCACTTCCAGGATGACATATCCAGCGCGTTTTCGGGAGTGAGTGCATGCTTACGGCAACATATATATTGGTTTCCCTGTCGGTGGAGCAGGCCAGCATCCGCATGAGCTTGTTAGCTTTTCAGAAATACATGCATGTGCAGCTGCGCCACCAGAGCCAGCTCAGCCTGGCGCAACTGCAGTACGCGGGCGACTGGCTGAACCGGCTGTACCAGGGGGGCTACTGGCGCAAGCTGGAGATGTACCTGATTCCTGCCATCCGCCAGGCCGCGCCCGATGCCGATGGTCTGTTGAATGAAATCAATGGCTTGAACCATGCAGCACTGGAAAGCATCAATGTCGTGCAGCAGCGCGCCGGTGCCGCCATCGACCATTCCGAATTGCAGGCCGAACAGCTGTGCGCCGCCATCGACGCCTTTTGCGCGGTCTTGCTGCAGCGCCTGGAAAAAGAAGAGCGCGAGCTGTTCGCGCTGGCGCGCAAGGTCATCGTGGGCGAAGCGTGGTTTGCCATCGCCTACCAGTTCCTCGCCCACGATGCGCGCGCGCGGGAAGCGCGTCGTGGCAGGGCGCAAGTGCTGCCCTTTGTTTTGCCAGCACCCTTGCCAGCGCCTTTGTCAACGCCCTTGCAGGCAGCCGACGGCAGCGCTGAAACGGCAGCGGATGGCGCCGCGTCCGCGCCGCCCGTGCCGCGGCAGCCGCTGCGCGCGCAGGCTTGAACGGGTAGCGAGCGCACACCCCGCCAGGCAGTATCTGCCGGGGGTGTTTTTGTGATGCTGACTGGCGCGCCGTCATAGGGGGAAAATATAGGGAAAAGATTGGCTTTATTCATTTGATAACTTGTTCAGCCCTGTCCGATGCAATACCCCGGGCTTTGTTATGATGGTGGTTTTGATCCACGCGAAACCCGTCATGTTCGAATTTCTCTTCAAGCGTTCTGCCAGCAAGACTGCCGTACCCGATCCTGTCGTGGCAGAACAGGCCGCCGCCTCGGCGCAGAGCGCATCGCGCCGCGCCGAACAGGTTGCGCGTGCCCATGCCGTGGCCGGTGACGAAGCCGCCGCCTTTGAATTCATCGTGTCCAGCGAATTTGCCGATGCCCGCCTGATCGCGGCTGAACACGTCCATGCCTTGCCCCTGCTGGAAAAAGTCCACCACGCCATGCGCAACACGGACCGCCGCGTTGCCAAGCTGGTGCAGGGCCGCATCGACCTGATCCGCCACCAGGCTGCCGAGACGCAACGCGCCCAGTCCAGCATCGCCACGGCCGAGCGCCTGTTGAGCGATGACAAGCTGAGCCCCAACCAGGTAGCCGAATTGGACCGCCAATGGCAAGTCATCAAGGCCACGCCCGAGCTGGCAACGGCGTTTGCCGCCGCACGCGCTGCGCTGGCCGCCCGCCTGGAAGCGCAAGTGGTGCTGCAGCGCGCCGTGATCGACGCCGTCGGCGCAGCGCGCGCGCTGGCCAGCAATGGCCAGTCCGCCGGCGAGCTGGCGCAGGCGCTGGCCCGCCTGGACGCGGAACATGCGCAGCATGCGCAATCGCCCGAGCGCGGCTCCTTGCCGAAACACCTGGAAAGCGATTTTACGCAGGCGCGCGAGCAGGCACAGTCCGCCCTGCAAGCGCTGCAGCAACACCAGGCCGTGTTCGACGCGCGCCAGGCCGCGCTGGCGGAATGGCAGGCGCAGGACGCCGCTACCCTCGATGCGGATACCTTGAAACGCGCATGGCAAGCCCTGCCGCGCCTGCCCGAGTCGCCGTTGTCCGACAGCCTGCAGCAGCAATTTGCGGCCCTGCTGGTCAGCGCGCCGGCGCCCGTGCAGTCGGCGGCGCCAGATGCCGCAGCGGCCCATGCCGAGCCTGTACCTGTACTGCGCAAGCCGCGCCAGGAGCACGCGCCCGTGTCGAAAGAAGCGACGGAGCAATTCTTCAAGGTGCTTGACGCCATGGAAGCGGCCCTGCAGGATGGCTTGTTGCACGTGGCTTCCGAGCATGACAAGACCTTGCGTGATAGCAAGCACGGCCGATTGACGCCTGCGCAAGCGGATCGCCTGGCCCATGTGCGCGGAGAATTCAAGCGTCTGGCCGACTGGGCGCGCTGGGGCGGCAACGTGTCGCGCGAGGAACTGGTCAAGGCGGGCGAGGAATTGCCGGCGCAAGAATTGCCAATGGCCGAGCTGGCCAAGAAAGTGGGCAGTCTGCGCGAGCGCTGGAAGTCGCTCGACACCCTGTCCGGTCCGGCACCGAAATCCCTGTGGGAACGTTTTGATGCGGCCTGCAGCGTGGCGTATGCGCCAGCGGCCCAGCATTTCAAGCAATTGGCCGAAGAGCGCCACGGCAATGCGGCCAAGGCCCAGGAACTGATCGCGGAAACGGCGGCCCTGGCGGCCGAAGAGAGCACCGACTGGAAACACGTCGCGTCAAGCTCGCAGCGCTTGCGCCAGGCGTGGACGCGCCTGGGCACCATCGACCGCAAGGAAAAGAAACGCCTGGATGCGGAATTCGGCGCCGCGCTGGACGCCCTGTCGAAGCCGCTTGACACGCAGCGCCAGATCGAGACGGCGCGCCGCGAACAATTGATCGTCGAAGTGGGCTTGCTCAAGCCGTCCGAGCGCAACACCGTCGACATGCTGAAAGCCTTGCAGGATAAATGGCAGGAACTGGCGAAAGCCCTGCCGCTGGAGCGCCGCGCGGAACAGGCGCTGTGGCAGCGTTTCCGCGCCGCCTGCGACGATATCTTCGCCAGGCGCAAGGAAACGGCCCACGCGGCAGACCACGAGCGCCGCGAACACCTGCATGCGCGCGAAGCGCTGTGCGCCGCGCTGGAAACGGCCGTCGTGCCCGAGGGCGACGACAAAACCCGCACATCCTTCATCAACCACTTGCTGCGCGACACGCGCGCCGCCTGGAACGCCACCGGTCCCGTGCCGCGCGCCAGCGAAGCGAAGATCGAGCAGCGCTACCAGGCGGCCGTGGCCGGCGTGCAAGCGCAAGCGGATGCCATCGCCGAACGGGCCGGCGCGGCCCAGGCCAACGCCCTGCGCGACAAGCTGCGCCTGGTGCAATCGCTGGAAGCCGCACTGGCCGAGGGCGACGCCAGCGCCGATGCGGTCACCTGGTCCGAACGCTGGAGCGCCTTGCCGCCGCTCGACGTCCAGTACGAACGCAGCCTGCAGCAGCGCTTTGCCGTCGCCCAGGCCGCGCTGGGCGAGGGCGCTGCCGCCTACGTGCAGCAATTGCAAGGTAACCAGGCACGCTTGCTCGAGGAAGTCTTGCGCCTGGAAATCGTCGCCGGTGTCGACAGCGGCGCCGAATTTGCCCGCGACCGCCTGAAAATGCAGGTGGAAGTGCTGCAATCGTCGCTGAAATCGGGCCAGAAGCCGCTTACGCAAGTGTCGCAGCTGATGCAGCTGTGCGCGATTGCCGCGGCCACCGATGCGCGCACGGCCAGCCGCATCGAAACCTTGCTGCGCCGTATCGGAGGGCATGCCAAATGAGTACCAGCGTCCGCGTCCAGCAAGCTGATTTTGACTTGAGTCAAGAAATCGCACAATTGCGTGCAGGCAACCCCAAGGTGGGCGCCATCGTCGGCTTTGTCGGCACGGTGCGCGACATGAACGAGGGGCTGGACGTGGCCGCCATGGAGCTCGAGCACTATCCGGGCATGACGGAAAAGTCCATCGAAGCGATCGTCGAGCAGGCGCGGGGCCGCTGGCCCCTGTCTGGCGCACTGGTGATCCACCGCGTGGGACCCTTGCTGCCGCAGGAGCAGATCGTGCTGGTGGCGGTCTCGTCCGCCCACCGGGGCGAGGCCTTTGCCGCCTGCGAGTTCATCATCGATTACCTGAAGACGGAAGCACCGTTCTGGAAGAAGGAAGACACGCCGGAAGGCGCGCGCTGGGTCGATGCGCGCGACAGCGACGAGACGGCGCTGGACAAATGGGCGTCGAAAGCCGGCCCCGTCTGAAGTGTAGTTGCCGCGCACGCTAGCATTTGCCCAAGTGCAGCGGATTTCTGCTTTGTGTATGCTTGAAAAGTACTGCCTCACCCCAATTTGGTTAACAACTAATTAACCGGGAGCGCTTTTCATGCGACAAGACAAACTCACTACCAAATTACAGGAAGCCCTGGCCGATGCGCAAAGCTTGGCCGTGGGCAACGACAACCCCTATATCGAACCAGTCCACCTGCTGACGGCCCTGTTGAACCAGGACGACGGCGGCGCCCGCTCGCTCTTGCAGCGGGCCGGCGTCAATGTGGGCGGCCTGTCGAAGGCCCTGGGCGCGTCCCTCGAACGCTTGCCGAAAGTGTCGGGCACGGGCGGCGACGTGCAGGTCAGCCGCGAATTCGTGGCCCTGCTGAACCTGGCCGACAAGGAATCGCAAAAGGCGGGCGACCAGTTCGTGTCCAGCGAGATGGTCTTGCTGGCCATGACGGACGACAAGTCCGATTGCGGCAAGCTGGCGCGCGAAAACGGCCTGACCCGCAAGGCCCTGGAAGCGGCCATCGAGGCTGTGCGCGGTGGCAACAAGGTCGATTCGCAAGAAGCCGAAGGCCAGCGCGAAGCCCTGAAAAAATACACCTTGGACCTGACGGAGCGGGCGCGCAAGGGCAAGCTCGACCCTGTCATCGGCCGCGACGATGAAATCCGCCGCACCATCCAGATCCTGCAGCGCCGCAGCAAGAACAATCCCGTGCTGATCGGCGAACCGGGCGTGGGCAAGACGGCCATCGTCGAAGGCCTGGCGCAGCGCATCGTCAATGGCGAAGTGCCCGAGTCCTTGAAAGGCAAGCGCGTACTCTCGTTGGACATGGCCGCCTTGCTGGCCGGCGCGAAATTCCGTGGCGAATTCGAGGAGCGTCTGAAATCCGTGCTGAAGGAACTGGCCATGGATGAAGGCCAAACCATCGTCTTCATCGACGAAATGCACACCATGGTGGGCGCGGGCAAGGCCGAGGGCGCGATGGACGCGGGCAATATGCTCAAACCTGCGCTGGCGCGCGGCGAGCTGCACTGCGTGGGCGCCACCACGCTCGACGAGTATCGCAAGTACATCGAGAAGGATGCCGCGCTGGAGCGCCGCTTCCAGAAAGTGCTCGTCGACGAGCCGACCGTGGAAGCGACGATCGCCATCCTGCGCGGCTTGCAGGACAAGTACGCGCTGCACCACAAGGTGGAAATCACGGACGCGGCCATCATCGCCGCCGCCGAGCTGTCGCACCGCTATATCACGGACCGCTTCCTGCCCGACAAGGCAATCGACCTGATCGATGAAGCGGCGGCGAAGATCAAGATCGAGATCGACTCCAAGCCGGAAGTGATGGACAAGCTGGAACGCCGTTTGATCCAGCTGAAAATCGAGCGCGAAGCCGTCAAGAAGGAAAAGGACGAAGCATCGTTGCGCCGCCTGGCCTTGATCGAGGAAGAGATCGTCAAGCTGCAGCGCGAATACAATGACTTCGAGGAAATCCTGAAGGCGGAAAAAGCCGTGGTGCAAGGCAGTACGCACATCAAGGAAGAGATCGAGCAAGTCAAGCTGCAGATGGAGCAGGCCACGCGCGAGAGTAACTGGCAGAAGGTGTCGGAGCTGCAGTACGGCAAGCTGCCGCAGCTGGAAGCCCAGCTCAAGCAGGCTGACAGCGGCATCCCGAAACTCGACCCGGATCAGCCGAAGCTGCTGCGCACGGAAGTGGGCGCCGAGGAGATCGCCGAAGTGGTGTCGCGCGCGACGGGTATTCCCGTGTCGCGCATGATGCAGGGCGAGCGCGACAAACTGCTGCACATCGAAGAGAAGCTGCATGAGCGCGTCGTGGGCCAGGATGAAGCGATCACGGCCGTGGCTGACGCCATCCGCCGCTCGCGCGCCGGCTTGAGCGATCCGAACCGTCCATATGGTTCCTTCATGTTCCTGGGACCAACGGGCGTCGGCAAGACGGAATTGAGCAAGGCGCTGGCGACCTTCCTGTTCGATACGGAAGAATCGATGATCCGCATCGACATGAGCGAGTTCATGGAGAAGCATTCCGTGGCCCGATTGATCGGCGCGCCGCCGGGCTACGTGGGCTACGACGAGGGCGGCTACCTGACGGAAGCCGTGCGCCGCAAGCCGTACAGCGTGATCCTGCTCGATGAAGTGGAAAAGGCGCATGCCGACGTCTTCAACGTGCTGCTGCAAGTGCTCGACGATGGACGCATGACGGACGGCCAGGGCCGCACGGTGGACTTCAAGAATACCGTCATCATCATGACCTCGAACCTGGGTTCGCACAAGATCCAGGCGATGGAAAGCGATGATCCCGGTGTCGTGAAGCTGGCCGTGATGGCCGAGGTGCGCTCGCACTTCCGTCCCGAGTTCGTCAACCGCATCGACGAAATCGTCGTGTTCCACGGCCTCGACGAGAAGAACATCGGCGCGATCGCGAAGATCCAGCTGAAGATCCTCGAAGAACGCCTGGCGCGCATGGACATGCAGCTGAGCTTGACGGACGCGGCACTGCAGCAAATCGCCGAAGCGGGCTACGACCCGGTGTATGGCGCCCGTCCTTTGAAACGGGCGATCCAGCAGCAGATCGAAAATCCGCTGTCGAAGCTGATCCTGGAAGGCAAGTTTGGCCCGAAAGACGAAATCCGCATCGACGCCCAGAACGGCAACCTGGTGTTTGCGGGCGCGCAGGTGGGGCTGGACAAGGTGTAAGCTGCCACGGTAATACTGCGCGATAGGCAAGGGCGCGATCAGGGTAGACCTGATCGCGCCCTTCTTGCTATCATCGTCACTATTTTCTGACTAATTCCGGAGGCGGTACGATGGCAAACACATGGCAAGCAGGGCGGCGCATTGGAGTGGGACTGGCCTTGGCGGCGGCCGCACTGGCCTTGTCTGCGCAAGCTCAGGCTCAGGAAGAGAAAGTCCTGAACATCTATAACTGGTCCGACTATATCGGCGACGATACGATCAAGAATTTTGAGAAGGAAACGGGCATCAAAGTACGCTACGACGTTTTCGACAATAACGAAATCCTCAATGCGAAACTGGTGGCGGGCAAGTCCGGCTACGACATCGTCGTGCCGACGGCCCAGTGGGCGCGCCTGCAGATCGATGCGGGCTTGCTGCGCAAACTCGACAAGAGCAAGCTGACGAATTTGGGCAACCTGGACCAGAACCTGCAGGCCAAGCTGTCGAAGATCGACCCGAACAACGATTACCTGGTCGACTGGCTGTGGGGCTACACGACGGTGGGCATCAACGTCAACAAGGTCAAGGCCGCGCTGGGCGGCATGGCCATGCCCGACAATGCGTGGGACCTGATCTTCGACCCGAAATACGCGGCGAAGCTGAAATCGTGCGGCGTGTCCTTCCTCGACTCGCCGTCGGAAGTGCTGCCGGCCGCCCTGCAATACCTGGGCAAGCCCGCCTACTCGAAAGCGGCCGCCGACTATCAGGAAGCAGGCAAGGTGCTGCAGGCGATCCGCCCCTACGTGACCCTGTTCAGTTCGTCCGGCTACATCAATGACATGGCCAACGGTTCCGTCTGCGTAGCGCTGGGCTGGTCGGGCGACATCAATATCGCGCGCCAGCGCGCCATCGATGCGAAGAACGGCAATGTGATCCAGGTGCTGGTGCCGAAGACGGCCGCCCTGATGTTCGATACCATGGCCATCCCGGCCGACGCGCCGCACCCGACCAATGCGCACCTGTTCATCAACTACATTTTGCGCCCGCAAGTGCATGCCAGCCTGAGCAACAAGGTGTTCTATGCGAATCCGAATCCGGCCAGCATCAAATATGTGCGCAAGGATATCGGCGAGAACAAGGCCATCTTCCTGTCGGACGCGGACAAGCAGCGCATGGCGGCGCCGGAAGCGACCACAGCCGATATTCGCCGCTTGATGACGCGCATCTATACGAAGTTCAAAACGGGAGTGTAAAAACAAGGATGGCGCGAGGGACGGGCCTGTAGGCCGTCGCTGGCGCCATTCGATATTGCCGAGGTGAACACTACTCGTGGTAGCGGTCCATCAGCTTGTGGTGACTGCCGCGCATTTCTTCGATCAGTTCAAAGGCGACGAAGCCGATGATGGCGGCGAAGATGGCGATGAAGAGAAAAACGAGGAAGGTTAACATGGTCTTTCAGCCGCCGTTGGACGGCTGTCCGCTGGGTTGCTCAATGTACCAGAGCGGCGCTCCAGCACGTAGTTGATGCAATTAAACTCTAGCAGATCGGCAGCGCTTTACAAGGCTGCCGTGTTGTAATTCCTGCTAGTATTTGTCCCAGCGCACTTTTTGCGCATTTCCTGCTGCGCTGCCTGATTTCGCCACCCTTATTTCACAACCAAATCATGCGCCATCACGGCTTTTAAATAAACGCTGATCGGGTCGCCTGGGTCACGTTGGGAAAACCACCATGCGCTGGCCTTGCGCATTTCCCATTCCTGCTCCTCTCCCGTCAGCAGCAGGGCGGCCGCCTGGCCCAGCGTGGGCTGGTGGCCGACGATGAGCACGGTTTCCTTGCCGCCGGGCCAGTTGGCCGCCTTGAGGATGTCTTCCGCCTCGGCGCCGGGCGCCAGTTCCGGCATCAGCTTGAACTTGCGCCCCAGCGCTTCCGCCGTTTGCAGGGTGCGCAGGGCGGGGCTGACGAGGATACGGCAATTTTCCGGTAGTTGCGAGGCCAGCCATTCGCCCATGCGGCGCGCCTGTTTCTGGCCTTTGACGGTCAGGGCGCGTTCGAGGTCGGGAACGCCCGGCTCCGCTTCTGCGTGTCGCCACAAGATGAGATCCATGCTGTACTCCTCTGTGTAGAATTGCCTATTCGCCGACCTCCGCGCCCGGCGTGCCCAGTGTATGCATCAAATATTGCTGGGCGCTGAACGGCGTTTGCTTGCCGCGCGGCTTGCGGCGCGCGTAGTGGCCCGTCGGCTCCAGTTCCCATGCATTGGTATTATCCTTCAAATACGGATTCAGGCCCTCGGCGATCACGCGCCGTTTCAGCGCCCGGTCCAGCACGGGGAAGGCCACTTCCACCCGGCGGAACAGGTTGCGGCTCATCCAGTCGGCGCTGGCCAGGTAGACATCGTGCGCCAGGTCGTTGCGGAAGTAGTAGATGCGGCTGTGTTCGAGGAAACGGCCGATCACGGAGCGCACCTTGATATTTTCCGATAATCCCGGCACGCCCGGCTTCAGGGTGCATGCGCCGCGCACGATCAAGTCGATCTTCACGCCATCGGTCGAGGCCGCATACAGGGCGCGGATCACGGATTCGTCGACCAGCGCGTTGACTTTCACGATGATGCGCCCGCGCCGGCCCGAGCGGGCGATCTTCGCCTCGTTGCGGATGGCCTTGATGATTTCGCTTTGCAGGCCGAATGGCGCCAGCCACAAATGGTTCAGGTTGTGCGGCTTGGTCAGGCTGGTCAGGTGGATGAAGACTTCATTGACTTCCACGGCCAGGTCCTGGTTGGCCGTCAGCAAGCCAAAATCCGTGTACAGCTTGGTTGTCGTGGGGTGGTAATTGCCGGTGCCCAAGTGGGCGTAGAAGCGCAAGCTGCCTTCTTCGCGGCGGATGACGAGCGCCACCTTGGCATGGGTTTTCAATCCCACGACGCCGTACACGACTTGCGCGCCCGCTTGCTCCAGCTTGTCGGCCCAGTTGATATTGGCTTCTTCGTCGAAACGCGCCATCAATTCCACGATGACGGTCACTTCCTTGCCCATTTTCGCCGCCGTGATCAGCGACTCCATCAGGTCCGAGTTCATGCCCGTGCGGTAGATCGTCTGCTTGATGGCCACGACGGACGGATCGTAGGCGGCGCTGCGGATGAAGTCGATCACCGTCTGGAACGACTGATACGGGTGGTGCAGCAGGATGTCGTGCCTGGTCAGTGCGGCAAAGATGTCGTTGCCGATGGCTTTATGCGCGAGGCCGGGGAAGAAGGGCGGGAAGCGCAGCTCAGGCTGCTTGACGTGGTCGATCATTTCCGACAGGCGCACCAGATTGACGGGGCCGTTGACGCGGTACAAGCGGCTTTGATCCAGGCTGAACTGGTCGAGCAGGAATTGCGACAATTCTGGCGGGCAATTGCGCGCCACTTCCAGGCGCACGGAGGTGCCGAACTGGCGACCGACCAGCTCGCCCTTCAGGGCCTGGCGCAGATTCTTGACTTCGTCCTCGTCCACCCACAGGTCGCTGTCGCGCGTGACCCGGAATTGCGAATAGGCGATGACTTCGCGCCCGGCGAACAGGTCGGAAATGTGCGCATGGATAACGGACGACAATAAACAGAAGGACACGCCGTCGCCGGAAATCTCGTCCGGCAGCTTGATAACCCGCGGCAAGACGCGGGGCGCCTTGACGATGGCGATCGCCGTGCCGCGGCCAAACGCATCCTTGCCGCTCAGCGAGACGATGAAATTGAGACTTTTATTCACCACTTGCGGGAACGGGTGGGCCGGGTCGAGGCCGATCGGCGTCAGCAGGGGCCGCACTTCGCGGTCGAAGTATTGCTTGACCCACGCGCGCTGCGCCTCGTTGCGGTCGCTGTCGCGCAGCAAATGCACGCCCGCTTCGCGCAGGGCCGGCAAGACGTCGTTATTTAATATCTCGTACTGGCGTTCCACCAGCGCATGGCACTCCTTGCCGATGCGCTCCAGGTTGGCCGCCAGGGCAGGGTGGCCCGCCAGCGAACCGCCGATGCTGCCGGCCGCCAGGAGGCTGGCCACGCGCACCTCGAAAAACTCATCCATGTTACTGCTGACGATGCACAGGTAGCGCAGGCGCTCGAGCAGCGGAATGTTCGGGTCTTCCGCCTGGGCCATCACGCGCCGGTTGAAAGTCAGTTGCGACAGCTCGCGGTCAAGCAGGATGCCCGATTTGGTCACTTCCGTGTGCAGTTCAGGTTTCATATTCTTTTGTCTTTGCAGATAGTTAATTCTAGCCGTATTTCATCATGTATGACGCGTTGTGAGTGTAATCATGAAATATGACGTAAGCGTGACATAAGCTGTCATAAAGCGTCGCCGGCCCTGTCATTTTTCACGCCGAAAATGGCCATCCTCGGGGCGTAGCCAATTATTTCAAGATTTTTTACCCATGTCATAAAGCTGTCATATTCGCTTGCTAGACTGCGCAGCATTCAACCGGGACTTTGAGCCCTAACAACCCTGAGGACTTGATATGCAAATGAAGCAAATGTTCAAATTTATCGTCGTGGGTGCTTCGGCAGCGATGGCATTTTCTTCCGCTTCCGTCATGGCGGCAGATATGACAGGTGCTGGCGCAACTTTCCCGTACCCGATCTACGCCAAATGGGCTGAGACGTACAAAGCCAACACCGGCAACGGCCTGAACTACCAGTCCGTCGGTTCCGGCGCTGGCATCAAGCAAATCAAGGCCAAGACTGTTGAATTCGGCGCCTCGGACATGCCTTTGAAGGCAGAAGAGCTGGAAGAAGCGGGCCTGATGCAGTTTCCGGCCATCATGGGCGGCGTGGTCACCATCGTCAACCTGGACGGCGTAACCCCAGGCCAGCTGAAAATGACGGGTAAAGTCGTTGGCGACATCTACCTGGGCAAGATCACCAAGTGGAGCGCGCCTGAAATCGCCGCACTGAACAGTGGCGTCAAGCTGCCGGATACGGAAATCACCGTGGTGCACCGTGCCGACGGTTCGGGCACGTCGTTCCTGTTCACCGACTTCCTGTCGAAAACCAACCCGGAATTCAAATCGAAAATCGGTGCTGGCTCGGCTGTGAAATGGGCCGTGGGCGTGGGTGGCAAGGGTAACGAAGGCGTCGCCGCCAACGTTCAGCGTATCAAGGGTTCGATCGGCTACGTCGAGTGGGCTTACGCCAAGAAAAACAAGATGTCGCACACCCAGCTGCAAAACAAGGACGGCAACTTCCTGCAACCTGACGACGAAAACTTCAAGGCAGCAGCCGCTTCGGCACCTTGGACGCAAACCCCAGGCTTCGGCGTGGTCCTGACCGACCAGGCTGGCAAGAACAGCTGGCCGATCACCGGCGTGTCGTTCATCCTGATGCACAAAGTCCAGGCTGACGCAGCCAAGGCCAAAGAAGTCCTGAAATTCTTCGACTGGGCCTACAAGAACGGTGGCGCCGCTGCCGTTGAACTGGACTACGTGCCGATGCCGGCATCGGTCATCAAACTGGTGCAAGAATCGTGGAAAGCCAACCTGAAAGATGCATCGGGCAAGTCGATCTACTAATAAACCTACTGCGCGGCGCTATTTGCGGCCTGCGATGCTCACTGTGCTAAAGCACAGCTCCGCTTCTCAGCCACAACTAGTTGCCGCTCGCTACGGTTTATTCAAGCAAGAATGTCCTTGTCCCCACCAGCAGCACGGCGGGGGAGGGAGTTAGCCAGGACCGCCCGCAAGCCCTTGCAGGCGTTCCCGGCTAAAAGAGCACGATAAAAATAGCAGTACCTGCAGTACCACCCATATGGCACACTATGAGCGCACAATCTACCTCCTCCACGATCCCCATGCCAGGCGGCACCATGACCGATTCCATCAGTCACGCGCAAATGCTTTCCACCATGCGCAAGCAGCGCTTCCAGGATTTCATGTTCCACAAGGTGACGATGCTGTTTGCCCTGTCGGTGCTGATCGTCCTGGTCGGCATCATCATTTCGCTGATCATGGAATCGATACCGGCCTTCAAGACCTTCGGCCTGCATTTCATCGTGTCCGCGGAATGGGATCCCGTCAATGACCAGTACGGCGCCCTGATCCCCATCATCGGCACCCTGGTGACCTCCGTTATCGCCTTGCTGATCGCCTTTCCCGTCAGCTTCGGCATCGCCCTGTTCCTCACGGAAATCTGCCCGGCCTGGCTGCGCCGCCCGCTGGGCACGGCTGTCGAGCTGCTGGCCGGCGTGCCATCGATCATCTACGGCATCTGGGGCCTGTTCGTGTTTGCGCCCCTGTTTGCCGACCATGTCCAGCCCCTGCTGAAAGCCACCCTGGGTAACGTACCCGTCATCGGCCAGCTGTTCAGCGGCCCCATGATGGGCATCGGCTTGCTGACGGCCGGCCTGGTGCTGGCCATCATGATCATCCCCTTCATCGCTTCCGTGATGCGCGACGTGTTCGAGATCGTCCCTGCCGTGCTGAAGGAATCCGCATACGGCCTGGGCTGCACGCGCTGGGAAGTGGTGCGCAAGATCGTCTTGCCGTACACCAAGACCGGCGTCGTCGGCGGCGTCATGCTGGGCCTGGGCCGTGCGCTGGGCGAGACCATGGCCGTCACCTTCGTCATCGGCAACGCGAATAAACTGTCGTGGTCGCTGTTTGCCGCCGGTAACAGCATCACTTCCTTGCTGGCCAATGAATTCGGCGAAGCGCAGTCCGAGTTGCACGTGGCGTCGCTGTTCTCGCTGGCACTGATCCTGTTTGTCATCACCTTTATCGTCTTATCCGCCGCCAAGCTGATGCTGGCTGGCATGTCACGCAAGGAAGGCACGAAATGAGCCAGCTCAGCCAAGTTAGCACCCACGACGCTCCGGCCAAGCCGGCCATGAATCCCGTCTACCGCAAGCGCCTGCTGATGCACCGCGTCGGCATCGCCCTGTCGGTGGCCGCCATGGCCCTGGGCCTTGCCGTGCTCGTGTGGATTTTGTTCACCCTGGTGATCAAGGGTTTCGGCGCCTTGTCCGTCGACCTGTTCACGCAAACGACGCCGGCTCCCGGCAGCGAAGGCGGCGGCTTGATCAATGCGATCGTCGGCAGCGCCCTGATGGTGGGCCTGGCGACTGTCGTCAGCACCCCGATCGGCATCCTGGCCGGCATCTACCTCGCCGAATACGGCGAAGAAAACAAGCTGGCGCAAGTGACGCGTTTTGTGACCGACATCATGCTGTCGGCGCCATCGATCGTCATCGGCCTGTTCGTGTATGCGCTGTATGTGGCGCACGTCAAACACTTTTCCGGTTATGCGGGCGCCATCGCCCTGTCGCTGATCGCCGTGCCGGTAGTGGTGCGCACGACGGACAATATGCTGCGTTTGGTACCGAACAGCCTGCTGGAAGCCGCATTTGCTCTCGGCGCGCCACGCTGGAAGGTCGCCACCCTCGTGCGCTTGCGTGCCGTCAAGGCTGGCGTCATCACGGGTGTCCTGCTGGCCCTGGCCCGCATCGCCGGCGAAACGGCACCGCTGCTGTTCACGGCCCTGAATAACCAGTTCCAAAGCTTCAACATGAATGCGCCGATGGCCAACTTGCCGTCCGTCATCGCATCGTTTGCGATGAGCCCGTACGACAACTGGCGCTCGCTGGCCTGGGGCGGCGCACTGCTGATCACCTTCAGCGTGCTGGCCTTGAATATCCTGTCGCGCACCGTGTTCAGCCAAAAAGTCCCTAATTAAACAGATACCGAGCGAAGCGAACCCATATGAATACGCAAATGAATCCAGCCCAAGACCTGGCACCAAAGAAAAAAACCATCGAGATTTCGGGCCTGAACTTTTTTTACGGCAAAACGCAAAGCTTGCATAACGTCAACCTGGACATTCACGAGAAGAAGGTTACCGCCTTCATCGGCCCGTCCGGTTGCGGCAAGTCAACCCTGCTGCGCACCCTGAACCGCATGTATGACCTGTATCCGGGCCAGCGCGCGGAAGGCTCGATCCTGTACCGCGGCCGCAACGTGCTTGACGCGGACCAGGACGTCAACATGCTGCGCGCCAAGGTCGGCATGGTGTTCCAGAAGCCGACGCCGTTCCCCATGTCCGTCTACGACAATATCGCCTTCGGCGTGCGCCTGTATGAAGACCTGTCGAAAGGCGAGATGGACGAGCGCGTCGAGTGGGCCTTGAAAAAGGCTGCGCTGTGGGGTGAAGTCAAGGACAAGCTGACCAAGAGCGGCCTGTCGCTGTCGGGCGGCCAGCAGCAGCGTTTGTGCATCGCGCGCGGCGTGGCCGTGAAACCGGATGTCTTGCTGCTCGATGAGCCGACCTCGGCGCTGGACCCGATCTCCACCTCGAAAGTGGAAGAGCTGATCAGCGAACTGAAACAGGATTACACGATCGCCATCGTGACGCACAATATGCAACAGGCGGCGCGCTGCTCCGACTACACGGCCTATATGTACCTGGGCGAGCTGGTGGAATTCGGCGAAACGGACCAGATATTCATGAATCCGGCCCGCAAGGAAACGCAGGATTACATCACGGGCCGCTTCGGCTGATCCATCCCGCATAGCGACTACAAGACAACTGAATACGGAGAGACAGCATGATAGGCGAACATTCATCCAAGCAATACGACAACGAACTCGAAGCGATCCGCTCGAAAGTGCTCCTGATGGGCGGCATCGTTGAAACCCAGTTCCTCGATGCGATGACGTGCTTTCGCATCGGCAACCCGGAACGCGCCGACCGCGTGATGCGCGAAGACGACGTCGTCAACCAGCTCGAAGTGTCGCTGGACGACGCGTGCAGCCATCTGATCGTGCGCCGCCAGCCGGCCGCCAACGACTTGCGCACCATCATGGCCACCATCAAGGTGATTACCGACCTCGAGCGCGTAGGCGACGAGGCGACGAAAATCGCCCGCGTGGCGAAGAATCTGCACAAGCGCGGCAACGGCGTGGTCAACCATTACGAGATGGTGCGCGGCATTGCCAACACGGCCACCGACATGCTGCACGACGCGCTTGACGCATTCGCGCGCAACGATGGCAAGCAGGCCTTACAATTAATTGCACAAGATGCCATCATCGACCATGAGTTTCGGTCTATCATGCGCAACTTGATAACCTTTATGATGGAAGACCCGCGCACGATTTCGGCGGCGCTCGATACCCTGTGGGTGGCCAAGGCCATTGAACGGATCGGCGACCATGCGAAGAACATCGCCGAATACGTGATTTACGTGGTTGAAGGCAAGGACATCCGCCACACCAAGGTGGCTGCTCCCGCCATTTCCGAGGAGCTCCCTGAGTAAGCTTTATGGCATCTGATAAAACCACGGTATTGATTGTTGAAGATGAGCCGGCCATCGTTGAACTGGTCACCTATTCGTTGCGCGAATCCGGCTGGAATTGCTGTTCCGTACAAAACGTTGCCGATGCCTGGGAGTTCATCCAGCACCGCACGCCGCATCTGATCCTGCTGGACTGGATGCTGCCGGACCAGACGGGCCTGCGCCTGCTGTCGCGCATCCGCGCCGACCGCAATTTCGCCGCCATCCCCGTCATCATGCTCACCGCCAAGAGCATGGAAGAAGACAAGCTGGCCGGCCTGAACAGCGGGGCCGACGATTACGTCACCAAGCCGTTCTCGCCGCGCGAGCTGCTGGCCCGCGCCAAAGCCTTGCTGCGACGCAAGAGCCCGGAACACGCGCAGGCACCCATGCGCGCCGGCAACGTGGCCCTGGATCCCGTCAGCTGCACGGTGATGATGGATGAACAGAAGATCGATATCGGCCACGCCGAATACAAGCTGCTGAAATTCCTGCTGGCCCATCCGGAACGCGTATTTTCGCGCAGCCAGCTGCTCGACAAGGTGTGGGGCGACCATGTGGTGATCGAAGAACGCACGGTCGATGTCCACGTATTGCGCTTGCGCAAAGCCTTGAAAGAGGCGGAAAGCCTGATCAAGACGGTGCGCAGCGTCGGCTACATGTTGTCTGAAAAGTAAAGTTTGACTCTATGAATCCGAAATTGCTGTTCTGGGTACCGGCCGCCTTGCGCATGGTGCTGGCGCTGCTGGGCGTGGCCGTCGTCTGGTATCTGTTTGGCGCTACGTATGCGCTGGGCATCGCTTTCGTGCTGATGGCCATGATGGTGTTCGTGCAGCTGTCGTATCTGTTCCAGCTGAGTAATTGGCTGGACAATCCGCAAAGCGCCAAGCTGCCCGACGGCTGGGGGGCCTGGACCAGCATTTTCGCGCGCCTGTACCGCATGCGCCGCGATGACGAGAAAAACCAGGCCGAGCTGACTGAATGGCTGGCGCGATTCCGCCAGGCCATGCACCTGTTGCCGGACGGCGTCGTCATCATGGACGATGTGCTGTTCCTCGAATGGTGCAACCCGGCCGCCGAGAAACACCTGGGCCTCACGCACGAGCGCGACAAGGGCATGCGCGTGACCAACCTGATCCGCAGCCCCGAGTTCATGGATTACATCATCCTGGGCCGCTACGACCAGCCGCTGACGATCACTTTCCGCAACCGCAAGCTGATCGTGCAGATCATCCCGTTCGAGAACCGCCGCCAGATCCTCGTCACGCACGATGTGACGGAGACGGAACGCATCGAAATGATGCGCCGCGACTTCATCGCCAACGCTTCGCACGAACTGCGCACGCCGCTGACGGTCATCGTCGGCTTCCTGGAAATTGCTTCCGCCGAGCTGGACCTGGACGCCGCCACGCGCGCCGCCCACCTCAAGCTGATGACGGAGCAGGGCCACCGCATGCAGCATCTGATCGAGGACATGCTGACCCTGTCGCGCCTGGAATCGGTCGACTACCCGCTGCGCCCCGAGCCCGTGGATACCAAAAAGCTCATGCAGCAAGTCTTGCGCGACGCCAAGGGGCTGTCGGCCGGCAAGCATGAAGTGACCATGGAATGCAACGGTCCCGACGTATTGGGCAGCTACGATGAGCTGTACAGCGCTTTTGGCAACCTGGCATCGAACGCCGTGCGCTACACGCCGGCCGGCGGCACCATCACTTTGCGCTGGCAGGATGGCCCGGCCGGACCGCAATTCATCGCGCAAGATACGGGCATCGGCATCAGCCAGGAACATATTTCGCGCCTGACGGAACGTTTTTACCGCGTCGACAAGAGCCGTTCGCGCGAAACCCAGGGCACGGGCCTGGGCCTGGCCATCGTCAAGCACGTGCTGCTGCGCCACGGCGGCACCCTGGCCATCCAGTCCGTGGCCGACAAGGGCAGCAGCTTTATTGTCAGCATGCCAAAATCCGTCGTCACGCCGCTACAGGGCGAGCTGCTGGTCAAGTAGGCTGGGGGGCTTGGCCCCCCAATGTTTCCTGTGCGACTAGTGCAAGGTTGGCATAAGTCGTTACAATCAGGCCATGACTTTAATCAACGCCTCTTTTCGCCACGCCGGCGCGCAGCAACTGGCCCAGTCGCTGCAGGCCGCGCGCCAGGATACGCTTTCCCTGTTCGACTGTTATGTCAGCGCCGGCCTGGACGTGGTGGCCGGCTTGCCCCGCCATCCGCGCCTCGTTCCGCCCTTGTGGCAACTCGCGCAGATCGCCTGGTTTGCCGAGTGGTTCATCCTGCGCGAAGCCGCTACCAGCCATCCGGCCGACGCCATTTATAACTCCCTGCTGACGCGCGGCGACGACTTGTTCGACGCCAACATGGTCGAGCACCGCGCGCGCTGGAAGCTGGAACTGCCCAGTCCGGGCGCCGTGAAAACGTATTGCCGCGAAGTACTCGACCGGGTGCTCGATAAACTCTCGCGCGAAGCCAATGTCGACAGCGCCCTGGCGCCATACCGGCTGGCCTTGGCACATGAAGACTTGTGTGGCGAAGAAATGCTGGCAGGCTTGCAATGGCTGGGCCTGGAAGCGCCGGAATCCCTGGCAGCCAGCCCGGCCCTGCCGCCAGGCGCGGGCGAGATCGCTTTTCCTGGGGGCAGCATCGAACTGGGCTCGCCGCGCGGGGCCGGGTTTGCCTTCGACAATGAATCACCGCCCCATGCCGTTTATGTGCCGCCGTTTTCCATCGATGCTTGCGCCGTATCAAACGCCCAGTTTGCCGATTTTGTCGCCGACGGCGGCTACCAGAACCGCCAGTTCTGGAGCGCGGCAGGCAGCGCCTGGCTGATGCAGCAGGAGCGCTCGTCGCCCCTGTACTGGCTGCGCGAAGCAACACAGTGGCGCACCATGCGTTTCGGCCAGCGCACGACCTTGCCGCCGAACGAAGCCGTGCGTCACATCAACCTGTATGAAGCGCAGGCGTACTGCGCCTGGGTGGGGCGCCGCCTGGCGACCGAGGCGGAATGGGAGTATGCTGCGCTGTCCGGCCATCCGCGCTTTCACTGGGGCCAGGTGTGGGAGTGGACGGCGACGCCGTTCGAACCGTATCCGGGCTTTGCGGTGGATGCCTGGCGTGAATATTCCGCGCCATATTTCATGCAGCACCAGGTGCTGCGCGGCGCCGCCTTCGCCACGCCGCCGCGCCTGCATTCGGCCCGCATGCGCGCCTTCCATGCGCCCGAACGGGGTGACATCTTTGCCGGCCTGCGCACTTGCGCCTGGTAGCGCGCCGAGAACAGACATTATTTCAGGATACCCTTGAGTACAGATAACGCCCCGCAGTTCATTCCCAAACGCATCACGCCCACGCCGGAGCAGGTCGCCATCCAGACGGCGCAAAAGAAAGTGGTCTTGATCGACGCCAATGCCGGCGCCGCCAAGACGACGACCCTGGCCCTGCGCCTGGCCGAGGCGCTGCACCGGGGCCGCGCGCCCGAGCGCATGTTGGCCCTGGTCTTCACGGAAGCGGCGCGCGTGGCCCTGCGCCAGCGCCTGCTGGAAGTGGGCGTGCCGCTCGGTGTCGTCAAGCGCCTGACCGTCGATACCTTCGACGCCTTTGCCGCCAAGGTGCTGTTGCAGCTGGAAAATATGCAGGTGGCATCCATGCGCAGCGATGAAGAGCTGCGCCCGGTAGCCTGGGAAGCGCTGGAAGTCGTATCGGAGAAGTACGCGCACCGTTACCCGCTGGAAATCAATACGACCAACGGGGCGATTGCCGAATTCTTGAAATTGCAGTTGCGCACCAAGGCGCGCCTGGATTTTCAGAATCCTGACTTCGAGAGCAATTCCCTGGACGACAATCTGGAAATGCTGGGCATGTCGCGCACGCATTATCTGTGGCTGCGCGAATATGAAGGCTTGCGCGGCGCCGACACGGGCGACATCCAGTTCCGCGCACCGTTCGACGCCACTTACGACCTGGTGCGCATGCTCGACGGCGACGAGCCGCTGCGCCAGCAATTGCCAGCCTTCCAGATCATCGTCGCCGATGAATTGCACGATTTGAACGAAGCGTCGTTCCGCCTGCTGACCATGCTGATACGCCGCGGCAACGCGTTTTTCTGCGGCGCCGGCGACAAGGATCAAGTCATCTACACGTGGTCGGGCGCCGACCACCGCTTCCTGCGCCAGCGCTTCGAGCAGGAATTCCCCGCCTTGCAGCGCTTGCCGCTGACGGCTTCCTACCGCTACGGTCCGCAGCTGGCGCAGGCTGTCGGCGTGCTGAAAAACAAGGCCAGCGTGTCGGCCCTGTCGCGCGCCACCCACATCGAGCTGCTGGAGTATGACCATGCGCAACCGCAGGCATGCAGCGCCCAGCTGATCGCGGCGCTCGAACATGCGCATGCGGGCACGACGGCAATCTTGCTGCGCGACCGCGACCAGGCCATCCGCGTGGAAACGGCACTGTTCCAGAGCGGCATCGCGTATGGCCTGGTGGACATGAACAGCTATCTGCTGAGCCTGGAAGTGCTGATGCTGCGCGGCATGGTCGCCATCGCCCGCAAGGATTTACATGCGATCAAGAGCGGCCCGCGCCGCGGCGAAATCCTCGAAGCGCTGGTGGCGTTCGCGGAAATCCCTTTTACGCGCACGGAGTTGCAGCAAGCCAAGGCCGACGTGGCCAACTATCCCGACTTGCTGGAAGGCTTCTTGACGAACCAGCTGGCCAAGTCGCACAACCAGGACAAGGCGGCGCTGACCCTGGCCGCCGTCGATTACCTGCGCGCGCTGCCTCCTGACGCCCCGGCGGGCGACGCGCTGCAGCACATCTTTGGCCTGATGCAGCTGGAACAGACGGCGCGCCGCATCTATGTCGACCCGGCCCAGGCGCGGGTCGTTGCCCGTTCCCTGCACGGCTTTATTGCCGTGTGCCGCGAGGCGGGCGTGGCGCTGGGCGGCTTTGCCGGCTGGCTGGGCGAGATGGAGGAAGCCGTGACGGTCTCGACTGGCAAGGCCAGGCTGGTCATCGCCTGCATCGACCAGATCAAGGGCCTTGAATACAACCACGTCATCTTGCCCTACCTGGCCGTCGATGAATTCCCTCGCAGTAAGACGGACCCGCTGGAAGAAGAAAACCGTTTCTATGTGGCCGCCACCCGCGCGCGCGACAGGCTCACCTTGCTGACGCCGCAAGACCCCGCCTACCGGAGCCACTACATCGCCGCCCTGCAGCTCAAACAGAAGACTGTTGCGCCGAAGTCATAGATCTTTTGCTGCGCAGCTGCTTTTTGCGAAAGACGAAAGCGGGCATACTTTGTTGGTGTGATTGACAGCAATCTAACCAGACAGGGAGTAAAGCATGAAAGTATTCTTGACGGGCGCAGCAGGATTTATTGGCAGTTCCATCGCGGCGGGCCTCGTGCGGGCCGGCCACCAGGTGACGGGCCTCGTGCGCAAACCGGAACAGGTGGCCGAGCTGGCCACCATCGGCGTACATGGTATCGTCGGCACCTTGAACGACCGCGAATTGCTCATCGAGCAGGCGAAGGCGGCCGATGCCGTCATCAATGCGGCCAGCAGCGACCACCGGGGCGCCGTCGAAGCCATCATCGAAGCGCTGGCCGGCACGAACAAGCCGTTCCTGCATACGAGCGGCTCGTCCATCGTGGGCGACGCGTCGGGCGGCGAGGGCACGGAACAGATCTATTACGAAGACAAGTTGCCGGCACCCACGGCCGACAAGGCAGCCCGCGTGGCCATCGATGACCTGGTCCTGGCCAGCGCAAGCCAGGGCGTGCGCGCGAGCGTGCTGTGCAATACCCTGATCTACGGTCATGGCGTCTTGCCGCGCGACAGCGTGCAGTTGCCACGCCTGCTGAAACAGGCGCGCAAGAGCGGCATCGTGCGCCACGTGGGGCCGGGTCGCAATATCTGGTCCAATGTGCATATCGACGATGTCGTCAGCCTGTATTTGCTGGCGCTGGAAAAGTCGCCGGCCGGCACCTTTTACTTTGTCGAGTCGGGCGAAGCGGCTTTCCGCGACATGACGGCCGCCATCGCCACCGCACTGGACCTGGGCCCCGCGCAGGACTGGCCGCTGCCCGAGGCGATTGCCGAATGGGGTTATGAGATGGCGTCGTATGGCCTTGGCTCCAACAGCCGCGTGCGCGGTGAACGGGCGCGCAAGCTGCTGGGCTGGCAGCCGCAAGGGCCGTCCGTGCTGACCTGGATCAAGAATGACATGCTCAACCCGCCGCATGCCGTCGCCGTTTGATGCAGCTCAGCAAAACCCCATCAGTGTGCGCTAGCGAACGGTGCTGTATGGCGATAGGGAGTATGATGGCTTTGCTTGGTTGAGACGCACTGCCGTGAAGTTGGCGGCATGTTCGATCTTCCAGCAGGTCAGCCGGTCGCCTCAAGGATCGGCACCAGATTTATGTTCGCGTTTGCGCCCTGCGCCACGCGGCTGTGCACTGCAACTCCAGGTCGCGGTGTGGACTGCGAACCCCTTCAAGGCCGGCCTAGCCGGTCTTTTTTTTGCCTGTTTTTTGCCCGTCATTTCCGCCGCTGCGCCATTCACCGCTGTCTTTCCGCCATTCGCCGAAGCGTTGTTTTCTCCTTCCCGAAATCCGCGTATCTTTACGATCAACCAACTTCAAGGGGTGACCGTGAAACCTGAACCAGCCTATTGCCGCCGTACCCAGCTGCTGTGGGGCGTGCTGCTGATCGCCATCGGCGCCATCGTCCTGCTGGACCGGCTCGATGTGATCTATCTCCACGATTACTATTCACTATGGCATTATTGGCCGGTGATACTGGTCGTTTTCGGCCTGAACAAGCTGCTCACGCCCGTGTCCGCCAAGCAGGTATTGAGCGGCCTGTGGCTGATCTTTTTCGCCGCCTGGTGGTATGTATCGTATGAAGAACTGTGGAACTTGCATTTCTACAATAGCTGGCCCGCCTTGCTGATCGCCTGGGGCGTGGGTTTGGTGCTGGAACCGCTGCTGAACAAACATTTTATTGCCTACCGGGAGTCCGAGCATGAAAAATAAACCGCCGCTGCACTCGCCATCGCAGATCGTGCTGGGCGTCATCGTCATCGGCCTGGGGCTGCTGTTCCTGCTCGATAACCTCGGTTTCATCGATGTGCGCTATACCTTCCGCTTCTGGCCCACGGCGCTGATCGTGTTCGGTCTGCTGAAACTGTCGCAAAGCCGCAGCGCGAACGGTTATTTATTGGGCGGCATGCTGGTGCTGCTGGGCGTGGCCTGGACCCTCAAGCACATGGGCATCTTCTACATGAACTGGGACTTGCTGTGGCCCTTGCTGATCATCGGCCTGGGCGTGGCCGTGGTGTCGAAATCCCTGCCCGGCGCGCAGCAGCGCCAGCGTCGCCGGCGCTTTGGCGCGCAGCAGGATGGCACGGCAGCGCCTGACTCGTTCGGCCAGGCCAGGAATGGCGCCGTGTCGCTCGACAAGGATGCCGCCGCTGCCACGGCAGCGCCCGGCGCCAGCGGGCGGGCGGACGATGACAGCATCATCGAAGTGACGGCCATCCTCGGCGGTTACGTGCGGCGCGTGTCGTCGCAGCGCTTCAAGGGCGGCGATATCAATGTCATCATGGCCGGCTGCGAAATCGACTTGCGCCAGGCGTCAATCGAAGGCGAAGCCGTGCTCAACGTTTTTGCCCTGTGCGGCGGCGTCACCATCAAGATTCCGCCCGACTGGAGCGTCGTGCTGCAGGGCACACCCATCCTCGGCGGCTTCGAGGAAAAGACCATCGTGCCGCCGAACCAGGCCAAGCGCCTGTACGTGACGGGCTACGCCATCATGGGCGGCCTGGAAATCCGCAACTAGGCGCGCATGTCGGGGCCCTTGTCGAAGCGGCGCAGCGCCGTGGTGGTGTTCCTGGTCTGCATCGCGCTGGGCCTGGCCCTGGCCTTTATCCTGGCCAGGGTGGCGCACGCACCCTGGCTCAATGCCGTCGTGCTGGTGGTGCCCGCCACGCTCGTGTATGCGATCGGTTCCGGCTTTTCCGCGTTTTACCTGTGCCGCGCCTACCCCTTGCACGTCCGCCATCCGCTCGCCATCGCCGGCGTGATGGGCGTGGCGGCCCTGTTCGCGGGCTTGCTGTGGGCCACCCTGCTGCAATTTTTGAACAGCGTCAGCCTGTTGCTGGAGCTGCGCTGGCTGGGCGTGAACCTGATGCAATCGCTGCTGGCCCTGTTCTTCGGTCTCGGTGCGCTGCTGTATTGCCTGGCTGCCGCCGTGCATTATCTGTTGCTGGAATTCGTGCGCGCCAGGATGGCCGAGCAGCGGGGGCTGGAAGCGCAGCTGACGGCGCAGGAAGCGCAATTGCGCATGCTGCGCACGCAAATTGATCCGCATTTCCTGTTCAACAGCCTGAACTCCATCAGCGCCTTGACGTCTATCAATGCGGCGGGTGCGCGCCAGATGACGGTGCAGCTGGCCAGCTTCTTTCGTCAGAGCCTGAGCCTGGAGGCGCACAAGCACATTACCGTGGAGCAGGAACTGGTGCTGATCCGCCACTTTCTCGCCATCGAGCAAGTGCGTTTCGGCGAACGCCTGCAAGTGGCGGAAGCCATCGACGCCGCCGCGCTGGCGTGTCTGCTGCCACCCATGCTGATACAGCCGCTGGTGGAAAATGCCGTCAAGCATGGTATCTGCGGTTTGACGGAGGGCGGCCTGATCGCCATCGAGGCCCGGCGCGTGGGCAGCCTGCTGCAGATCGCCGTGCGCAACCCGGTTGATGCGGATCAAGGGCCACAGCGCGGCAATGGCGTCGGCCTGGAGAACGTGCGCCAGCGCCTGGCCGGCGCGTATGGCCACGAGGCCAGCGTGCACTGGGGCCAGCGCGACGGCCATTTCGAAGTGATGATTTCCATGCCGGCGCAGACCGGCGACACGGAGGATGCATGATGCAGGCAAGAATGCGGGTCGCCATCGTCGATGACGAATTGCTGGCGCGCAGCGTGTTGCGCGAATACCTGGCGCGCCATGACGATATCGACATCGTGGCCGAGTGCGCCAACGGCTTCGAAGCCGTCAAGGCCATCGCGGATATGGAACCGGAACTGGTGTTTCTCGACATCCAGATGCCGCGCCTCGATGGTTTTGAAGTGGCGGAGCTGATCGGCGCCAAGACGCGTTTGATCTTTGTCACGGCCTACGACCAGTACGCCTTGAAGGCGTTCGAATGCCATGCCCTGGACTATCTGCTGAAACCGTTCAGCGAACAGCGCTTCGACCAGGCGTTGGCCCATGCGCGCGCCCACCGCAGCTTGCCCGAGACTGTGCTGACGCTGGCACGCGAGGCGGCCACGCGCAGCGCGCCGCTGGACCGCGTGCTGATACGCGACGGCGCCAAGGTCCACGTGATCGCCAGCGCGCGCATCGACTACATCGAGGCGCAAGATGACTACATCAGCATCCGTTCCGAGGGCAAGTCCTACCTGAAAAGCCAGACCTTGGCGGAACTGGAGACCCAGCTCGACCCCGCCAAGTTCCTGCGCGTGCACAGGTCGTATCTGCTCAATATCGACGGTATCCGCCGCATCGAGGCGGCGACGAAAGACAGCCACGTGGCCATCCTGCGCGATGACACGAGGATACCCGTCAGCAAGGCGGGCTACCAGAAGCTTAAGATATTAGTTGGCTAGCTGCACATCCCACCACGTGGGTAGCAGCTGACGGATTTCAGGGCGCGAAAAGCGGTCGTCGATCAGGTAGACGACACCCTTGTCCGACTGCGTGCGGATGACCCTGCCGGCCGCCTGCACCACCTTTTGCATGCCCGGATATAAATAGGTGTAGTCGTAGCCGGCGCCGAAGATATCGCCCATGCGCTGGCGGATCTGCTCGTTGACGGGGTTGATCTGTGGCAAACCGAGGGTGGCGATGAAGGCGCCGATCAGGCGCGCGCCGGGCAAGTCGATGCCTTCGCCGAAGGCGCCACCGAGCACGGCAAAGCCGATGCCGCGCGTGTCCAGGCCGAAGCGGCCCAAAAATTGCGCGCGGGCAGTGTCGTCCATGCGGCGCGGCTGCTGCCAGATGGGCACGTCAGGGTAATGCTGGGCAAACAAGTGGGCCGTCTTTTCCATGTAATCGAAGCTGCTGAAGAAGGCCAGGTAGTTGCCCGGCGTTTCCGCGTATTGCTTCGCCATCAGCTGGGCGATGGGCAGCAGCGAGGCCGCGCGGTGCTGGTAGCGCGTGGAAATGGTGTCGGCCACGCGCACGGACAATTGTTCCGCCTGGAACGGCGATTCCACATCGACCCAGGCCGTGTTGGCTGGCATGCCCAGGGTGTCGCTGTAGTAATTCCACGGGCTCAGGGTGGCGGAAAACAGGGCCGTGCTGTGGCTGGCCGCGAAGCGTTCCTTGAGAAACGGTGCCGGGACGATGTTGCGGATGCAGACGGTGGAACCCGTCTCCGTTTTGCTGACGTCGAACAGCGAATGCGCGCCGAAGCTTTCCGCCAGGCGGTTGATCAGCAGCACATCGAAATAGAAGCGCTGCAAGTCGTCATCGAGCGTGGTCGCGTGTTCGGCCATGTAGTCGCCGATGGCCGTGGCCACCCCTTGCAGGGCGCCAAAGAATTTGTCGGGCAAGGCGGGATGCACGTGGTAATCGCCATCCTGTTCTTTCAGCAAAGCCGTCCACTGGCGCGAGAGGCGGTCGAGCGGCTTTTTCAAGGCGTCGGGCGCGAACTTGCGCAGCATTTTCAGGTCGATCTGTGCCAGCTCGGCCGAATACATGCTGCGCGCGCGCGACACCATATTGTGCGCTTCGTCGACCAGCACATTGACTTTCCAGTCGTGTGCCAGGGTCATGCCGTACAGCATGGCGCTGAGGTCGAAATAATAATTGTAGTCGCCGATGACGACGTCGCTCCAGCGCGCCAGCTCCATGCCCAGGTAATACGGGCAAATACCCTGCTGCAAGGCGATGGCGCGCACGGCTTCCTTGTCCAAAATCAAACCGCTGGCCAGCGCCACCTCGCGCGCCAGCGGCAAGCGGTCGTAAAAACCCTTGGCCAGCGGACACGATTCGCCGTGACAGGCTTTGTCAGGATGTTCGCAGGCGCTGCTCTTGGCGCTCAGTTCCAGCACGCGCAACGGCAGCAGCGGGGCACTGTCCTTGAGGATGGCGCAGGCGTCGAGCGCCATTTGCCGCCCCGGCACCTTGGCGGCCAGGAAAAACAGTTTATCGAGGCCATGCGCGGCCGTGGCTTTCAACATGGGAAACAGGCTGCCCACCGTCTTGCCGATCCCCGTTGGCGCCTGCGCCAGCAAGCCGCAGCCACGGCTGCTGGCCTTGTACATGGCTTCGGCCAGCTGGCGCTGGCCCGGACGAAAGTCCGCGTGGGGAAAGGCCATGGCCGTGAGCTGCGCGTCGCGGCTGGCGCGGTGCGCCATTTCCTGCTCGGCCCAGTCGAGGAAGAGGGCGCAATGCTGTTCAAAGAACAGACGCAGCGCCTCGGCCGTGCATTCCTCGTGCATGACGGTTTCCTTCTGGCTCACGATATCGAAATACACGAGCGCCACGCGCAGCATGGGCAAGTTCAGCTGCTGACACAGCAAATGGCCATAGATGCGCGCCTGCGCCCAGTGCAGCTGGCGGTGGTTGGCGGGCATCGCGTCGAGTTCGCCCCGGTAGGTCTTGATCTCTTCCAGCTGGCGCCGCGCCGGGTCGTAGCCATCGGCGCGCCCGCGCACGTGCAGGGGGCCGAAGTCGCCGGAAAGACTGATTTCACGCTGGTAATCGTCATCGCGCCGGCTAGTGACGGTGGCGTGGCCAGCCATGCCTTCCTGCGCCGTGGGGGAGGGCGTGAAACGCAGGTCGAGGTCGCCCACCTTGGCCGTGAATTCGCACAGGGCGCGCACGGCGATGGTGTAAGTGTTGCGGCTCATGCTGCCGCCTGCCATTGCAGGTAGCACACGCTGACGGGCATGGCGTGCTCGGCGCAATACGCGATCCAGCGCAGCTGGTTGTCTTGCAGGCGGTCGCCCGGACCCTTGACTTCGATCATGCGGTAGCGCCGTTCCGCAGGCCAGAACTGGATCAGGTCGGGAAAGCCGCTGCGGTTGCTTTTGATGTCGAGCAAGATGCGCTCGAACGCCTTCTTCAAGTGCGCGGCCGGGATGCAGGCCAGCGCCAGGTCCAGCAAGCCGTCGTCCAGTACGTCCCAACTGACGAAGGGCGAGACGATACCGTGTTTGGCGGCAAGCGTGGCGCGGATGGCGGCGTGGTAGCGGCCGTCGTCCAGTTGCGCCAGGCAAGCGGCGAAGTCGCCGCTGCGGCGCTGGTAAAAATCGGCGCTGTGCAAGTCGGCCGGGCCACGGTGGAACGGGTGGAAGAAGGCGCCGGGCATGGCCTTGAAGATGGCGGGCCAGCACAGCAGGCCGAACAGCGAGTTGATCAGGGTGTTTTCCACGTAATACACGGGTGCGTCGTCCTGCATCAGGTGTTGCTGCACCACCGCTTCCACATAGCACGCCTGTTCCGGGCAGGGCAGCAGCAGGTCGATGCGCTCCACGGCGGCGGCTGCATTGGCCGCCTGCTTCGCATGGCCCAGCTTGCGCCGCAAACGGGGCGCCATGCGCAGCAGCAATTGCTGTTCCGCCTCGCTTTCCGGCGCCGCGAGGGCGATCATCAGACGCTCGTAGGCCGCCTGCGGCTGTTCATCTTTCTCCAGCACGCGGATGGCGCGGCCACGCGCGCCCGGATAGCGGCAATCGGCGTAGGCGCGGTAGGCGGCCGGCCAGTCCTGGCATTTTTCCAGGTGTTGGGCGATCTGGAAGCGCAGCTTGTCGCGCCGGCTGGCCAGCCAGGTATTGTCCTCGGGCAATGGCAGCGCAGCCAGTTCCTGCAGCACTTCGTCGGCCGGCGCGCTGTCGTTGTAGCGTTCGCGGCACTGGTGCAGCACTTCATAGTGCTCGATATCCTGGCGCGTGCGAAAACCGCGCGACTGCGGCGAGAATTCCACCTTTTCGTATTGGTACACGCCGAGGTCGGACAGCACGAATTCCGACCAGTCCTGGTGATAGTTGCCAAAATAAATCAGGCGCAGGCGGTCGCACAGCGCTTGCAGGCCGATGCGGTACAGTATGTCGGTGCTAGCCGGATGCCACGCGGAGAACGGTTGACTTTCCCCATGCTGCTCGCGCAAGGCGTCCAATTGCTCCGCCTTGCGCGCCGCCTTCAAAGACGCGGCAAGGTCGAAGGCCTGGGCGATTTCCGCTTTCGGCAGCAGTTCGAACAGTTCTTCGAGCGAAATGGCAGGATCGGCTTCCACCCAGCAAGTTGCCAGCAAGGGCAGGGCGGCGGCGCGCGTGTCGCCGATTTCCGGGTAATTGAGCTTGCTGGCGCGAAACAGGCAGCCCTTGCGCATGACGAGGCGCACGAACAGGGCGCGCGACGGCTGCGGCAGGGCGCCGAATGCGGCGATGAACTGCGTCTCTTCAGGACTCAGCAGATCGGCGTAACGCGCGCCGATCCAGTTCAGCACATCCTGGAAATTATCCAGATAGTACAGGGGATTTTCCAGGACTCTCAACATGGGGATGGCAATAGGGCAAGATGCAAAGTGATGGGTTTTACTGTGTTTATATACAGTTTAAACCTTCAGCCGTCGCTTGCCCAGCGATTTTATGTTCAGCCAGCCGTGCTGTAGGCAAAACAGCTGTCGAACTTTTCGTAGGGAATCAGTTCGGCGCGCAGGCTGGCCAGTTCGATGTCGGTCAGCAAGCCCCGGTGCGCTTCCTTGCGTCCCTTCGGCAGCAGCACGTCGTAATCGAAGATGTCCCTGGCCAGCAGCGTTTGCAGCACGCCGGCTTGTCGTTCCGTCAGGTAGCGCGCATGCGTGCCCAGGGTTTTTGTCAGTTGTTCCTTGAATTGCTCGTCGCTGACGTCGTTGTACGTGTCCTGGTCTGCCATGCTGTTCAACAACATGTGAACCATGAAATCCTGCAGGTTTTTCGCCAGGTACTGGGCTTCATTCTGGTCATGCCACAGCAGCACGATAGGCATCTCGCCATCTTGCTCGCCTGACGCGAAAAAGCAGTAGTGGTCGCCCGCGCCCGTTTGCGCGAACGGGATGAACTGGTGGGCGGGGGCGATCTGCCGGTAGTCGTCTGCGTCCAGCAAGCTTTCCACGGCGTCGGCAACGGCCTTGACATTGAGCAATTCGAAATCGTCCGCATGCAGCAGCAGGGTGGGGCGATCTTTTAATGTGGGAAACACCAGCTTGTACCAGTCGGGGCCGTATTCACCCACGGCCAGCATGCCGTCGCGCTCCAGCTGCCGATACAGCGCAGGATAGGTAAAGCCGTGTTGATGTTCCATTTCTGACAGTGTCATGTTTGCCCTGTTAAACGTGAGTCATGAGGCGATGATAACCGAGGCGATGGCGTGCACGCTTCAGTGCGGCAACGGTCAACATAATTAATAAACTTTTTAGTTTACTTATGTGGCGTGCTCACGTAGCCTTGCCAGACAACCTATATCGAGCCCGCATGAAAAACATCATCCTGATTTCCGCCGCCTGTTTGCTGGCGCTGCTGTCGACCATCGGCGCCTCCTTGCCATACCCGATCCTGCCGCCCCTGTTCGCGGCCGAAGCGCCGAATGCCTTCAATAATTTCCTCGGCTTGCCATCGAAACTGCTGTTCGGCCTGGCGCTGACCATCAACCCGCTGGGCTTGCTGATCGGCTCGGCCTTGCTGGGACCGCTGTCGGACCGCTATGGCCGCCGCCCCTTGCTGATGCGCACGGCCGTGGGCGCCGCCATCGGCCACGCCATCACGGCCTGGGCGCTCGTGATTCAGTCGTATCCGCTGTTCATCGTCGCCCGTTTCATCACGGGTTTGCTGGAAGGTAATGGCGCCGTGGCGCGCGCCATGCTGGCCGACCAGCTGACGGGAGCGCTGCGCCTGCGCGCCATGTCATGGCTGAACGGCGCGTTTTACCTGGGCTGGCTGGTCGGGCCGATCTTGGCGGGCGCGACCCTGCATTGGGGCGTGACGGTGCCATTCTGGATCGCCGCCGCCGCGCTGATGCTCGTCGCCGTGCTGGTGGCCGCCGGCTTGCCGCGCGAAACGCCCTCGCTCTTGACGACGTCATGGTGGCAAGTGGCGCGCGACCGCCATTCGCTGAACCTGCTGCGCCATGAGGAGCTGCGCACCCTGTTCATCGTGCAACTGGCGCTGACCTGCGGCGTGGCCAGCTTTTACGAGTTCTATCCGCTGTGGCTGGTCGAAACGGCCAATTATCATGCACAGGAGATTGCCTGGGTGAATGTGGGCCTGTGCGGCACGATGACGGTCACGTCCTTGCTGGCGGGCGGTCCCAGCCGCCATGCGCCGCTGCTGCGGGCCAGCTGGTATGCGTGCGGCGTGGCGCTGGCCGTCGGGATATTGGCGCTGGGTAATATCTGGGTGGGCATCGCCGCCATCGTGCTGTTCGGCATTCCGAACGCCCTGTACAACACGGTGATCCAGGGCTGGTGCGCGGAGCGCTTCAGCGCGCACGGGCAGGGCGCCGTGATGGGCTTGCTGGCCACCACCTTTTGCATCGCCAACATCGTCGTCGCCCTCAGCGGCGCCGTGCTGACCCTGATCGATACGCGCCTGATCCTTGTCGCGGGCGCCTTGTCCGCCGCCTGGGCCGCGTGGCGCATGGCGGCCTGGCGCCGCCAGCTGGCTGGCGTAGGAGAGGCAAAGGCGGTGGCATGAGCATGAACATGAGCACGTCGGAGCAGACCCTGTTCCTGCTGAAGATGCGCGGGCCGCAGACGGCGCAGCAACTGGCGGCCTTGCTCGATATCACCTCCATGGGCGCGCGGCGCCAGCTGGAAGCGGCGCAGGACAAGGGTCTGGTGGCGTACGGGGACGTAGCCGACAAGGTGGGCCGCCCGTCGCGGCGCTGGGCGCTGACGCAGCAGGGCCACGCGCGCTTTCCCGACCGCCATGCCGACCTGACCCTGGAATTGATAGCGCAAGTGAAAACCCTGTTCGGCGACGAGGGCCTCGATAAACTGATCGGCGCGCGCGAACGCAGCAGCGAAGCGGCCTACGCCAGGCTGGTTGACCCTGGGCTTGCGCTGGCGCAAAGAGTGGACAGCCTGGCGCGGGCGCGCGATGGCGAAGGTTACATGGCCCATGCCGAGCCGCAGGACGATGGCAGTGTCTTGCTGGTGGAAAACCATTGCCCGATCTGCGCAGCCGCCACGGCATGCCAGAATTTCTGCCGCTCGGAGCTGGCCATCTTTCAGCGGGTATTGGGGGACGATTGCACGGTCGAGCGCAGCGAATATCTGCTGCAGGGGGGGAGGCGCTGCGTGTACCGGATCATACCTATCGGGACCTGAGGACTCAGGCCCCGATAGTTGCGAATTTACTTCTTGGCAGCCTTCGGCTTGGCGGCAGGCGCCGCCTTTTCAGCCGCGGCGGTGGCACCGCTCGTGGCCTTTTCCGTCGCCTGCGCCACTTGCGCGCTGGCCTTGGCGATCTGCTCTTCCACGGTCTTCACGGCTTGCTTGGTGGCCTTGGTCACTTGCTCGTAGCCGAGGAAGGCGTTGTCGATGGCGGCCTTGACGATGGCGACGGCGTTTTCCGAGCCTGGCGGCACGTTTTTCGTGACGTCGTAGATCAGGGCGCTCAGATTGCTTTTCGCTTCGGCCACGTGGGCTTCGGCAGCCGTGGTGAATTCCGTGTGGATTTCCTTGATGATGTCGTCGAGTTGCTGTTTATACGCTTTGGCGCCGGCCACGCCCGGTTGCAGCTGGGCGGCGGCGGCGGCCATGGCGGCCTTCGGATCCTTGGCCTGGCTGATTTCCTTGCTGGCGGCGAGGCCATCCTCGATGCCGGACTTGGCAGTGGCCATGTTCAGCGCCAATACCTGTTCCACGCCTTGCACGGCCTTCGAGGTGAGGGTGTTGAAGGTCATCAGCTGGAATTCAAACAGGGCCTTGGTGGCCGTTGCGAATTGTTCGGGATTCGTAAACATGTGGTCTCCTCGGTTTGAATAGATACGTTCTTATCGTTCCATACTCTTTCGACGCCGCATTGCCATCGCTTGCTTTCAAGCCGGTGCCCCGTGTGGTCATGGCCCCATTATTTAACAAGCGCCGGTTTTTCGCAACGGCTATCTTTGTACGGTCCCGAGGCCAGTTCCCAGCCAAATCCCAGGGTCGATTGGGCGCACGACAGGGTGCCGTCGATCTTGCTGCGCCATTTGTACCAGGGGGCGGGTCCGGCCATTGCGCAGGCGCAAACTGCCAGCAGGGCGGCGGCGGTCAGGTATTTCATGGGTACTCCGAAAGAAATGCTTGCTGGCATTGTAGCGCGCCTGCCCTTCAGGGGGCGGGCGCTTGCGGCGCGGCGGCCGGCAGTTGCAGGGTGAACGTGGTGCCGCCGCCGTCACCGGTGCTGCTGGCAACATGGATATGGCCGCCCAGCACGCCCGTGACGATGTTGTGCGCCACATGCAGGCCCAGGCCCGAGCCACCGGAACCGAGCTTGGTCGTGAAGAAGGGATCGTAGACATGCACGAGGTCGTCGGCGGCGATGCCCACGCCCGTGTCGGCGATGGACACGGTGATCGTCTGCCCGTCGTCGCTGCCGCGTGCCGTGATGGCGATGTTGCCGCCGCTGCGGCCCTCAAAGGCGTGGCGCAGGCAATTTTCCAGCAGGTTGCTCAGCACCTGGCCCAGTGGACCGGGATAGCTGTCCATGGCCAGGCCGTCCGGCACATCCTGCGTCAGGCTCAGGCCGGCGGCCTTGAGCGGCGTGGACAGGGGCAGCATCAGTTCGGCGACGAACTGGCGCAGCAGGAAGTGGCGGCGCTGCGAGCTGGCGCGGTCGACGGCGATCTGCTTGAAGCTCGAAACGAGGTCGGCGGCGCGCTGCAGGTTGCGCAGCATGATGGCGTCCGCCTCGCTGGCCTGGGTCAAGTAGGCGCCCAGTTCGGAGCGGCGCAAGCCGTCGAGGAAGCTGGCCTGGATTTCGCGCGTGCGTTCGGCCATGGTGGTGGCCACCACGAGGCCGTTGCCGATCGGCGTATTGAGTTCATGCGCGATGCCGGCCACCAGCGCACCGAGCGCGGCCAGCTTGTCGCGGCGCACCAGTTCTTCTTGCGTGATGGACAGGTTTTCCAGCGCGGCGGCCAGTTCAAGATTCGTTTGCTCCGAGTGTTCCTTGGCCTGCGTCAAGGCTGCCGTGCGTTCGGCCACCAGGTCTTCCAGGTGGGCGCGGTGGCGTTGCAGCTCGCGTTCGTGGCGCATGCGGCCAATCGCGATGCCGGCCAGGTCGGTCGCCGTGTCGATCAGTTCCAGATCGCGCGCGTCGGGCTTGCGCACTTCGCGGTAGTACATGGCGAAGGACCCGAGCACGGCGCCATCCTGGCCGAAGATGGGGCGCGACCAGCAGGCGCGCAAGCCGAACGGCGCGGCCAGTTCGCGGTAGGGCGCCCACAGCGGGTCGTGCATGATGTCGGGGACGACCACCGGTTCGCGCAGGAACATGGCCGTGCCGCAGGAACCCACGCCGTCGCCGATGGCCACGCCTTCGAGCAGGGCCATGTACTCGGGCGGCAGGCTGGGCCCGGCCGCGCTGTGCATGTGGACGCCGTCGTCGTCGAGCAACATGATGGAACAGAGCACGCCGCGCGACTGGCCTTCGATCAGGAGCAGCAAGTGGTTCAGGGTAGGGATCAGCGGCGCGCCCTTGGCGACCATTTCCAGCAGGGCGCTCTGGCCCGAGCGCATGGCTTCGGCGAGGTTGCGTTCAGTCAAGTCGATGATGCGCGCATGCACCAGCTGGCGGCCCGGCACGGACAGGCGCATCAGGCGGATTTCGCAGGCGATCGGGTGGCTGTCGCGGTGGCAGCAGCTGGCGCGAAAGACGACGATCTTGCCTTGCAAGGTATCGCGGATCTTTTCTTCCAGCAATTGCGGCGAGGCGCGGCCATCGTCCTGATGCCTGGGAAACAGCGGCTCCATGCCGCCTTGCAGCAGCTCGGCCAGCGGCATGCCGAACAAGTCTTCGGCCAGGTGGTTGGCGTCGATCAGCAGGCGGTTGTCGATGTCGAACAGCAGCACGGCATCGGGCGAACCGGCCAGGATGGAGTGGTAATTGACTTCCAGCGTTTGCGGATGCAGGGGGCGCGGCGGCGTGGCAGGCGTGGTGTAGGGGCGGGCAGCGGGCGTCTCGGCCTTGTGCAGCGCCAGTTCCATGAGGATTTTTTCCGCCACGTCGCGCGCATTGAAGGGCATCTTGATGTAGTCGGAGGCGCCGGCACCCACGCTGCGGCCTTGTTCCTCGGCGCTGGGAGTGGCCGACATCAGCAGCAGGGGCACGCTGTGGCGTCCGCCCGCATTGCGCAGACGCATGCAGGTGGCGCCGATATTCGTGCCGGCCAGGGCCGCGTCCAGCAGGATCAGGTCCGTGCCGCCGGCCGCCAGTTCCACGCCTTCGTCGATATCGCCCGCCAGTCCCGTACCCAGGTTATGCCGGTCCAGCACATACAGCAGTTCGCGCACATCGTTCGGCGAATTGCTGACCAGCAGCACATTGGCCCGGTCGGTGATGGAAGAAATCAACTGGTTCATGGTGTCGCGCCCTTACGCGTTTCATGGGCCTAGTATTACATCAAGGCAAGTAGGAGTAAACGATAATTCTTGATGACTAAAAGCAATGCGGATGGCTCTCGTTTACGCGGCCTTTTGCGCTGCGGGCGCCGTGGCCAGGTCGGTGCGCGCCTGTTCGATGCGCGGGTAATTATCCTCGATCCAGTCGACCAGCACGGCCAGGCGTTCGGCCGCTTCGTGTCCCAGCGGCGTGAGGCTGTATTCCACCTTGGGCGGTATCACCAGATACGCCTGGCGCAGCACGAAACCGTCGCCCGCCAGTGCTTCCAGGGTTTGCGCCAGCATTTTTTCGCTGACGCCGCCCACTTCGCGGCGCAGTTCGCTGAAGCGCCGCGTGCCGCTCAGCAGTAGCACCAGCACCAGCACGGCCCAGCGGCTGGTGAGATGGCTGAGCACGGCGCGCGACGGGCAGGCCGCCGCCAGCAGGTGCGCGCCCTGGTTCTGGCGGGCGAGGGCGGCGCGCATGCTGGCGCCGGGAGTGTCTGTGGACATGATAGTTGGCCTTGTTAATTGAGATCTTGCTCATACTTACCAAAAGGTACGTACTTACAATAAGTAAGTAATAGTCCTATTATAGGGTTTTACCACCCACGTACCAAGGAGAAATCATGATCGTCATCACCGGCGCCACAGGCAATCTGGGTCAGCACGTCATCGCCAGCCTGCTCAAATCCGTTCCTGCCGCCAGCATCATCGCCGCCGTGCGCAACCCGGCCAAGGCCGCCAGCCTGTCCGCCCAGGGCGTGCAGGTGCGCCAGGCCGATTACAACGACGGCGCCAGCCTCGATGCGGCTTTCAAGGGCGCGACGAAAATCTTGCTGATTTCGTCGAGCGAAGTGGGGCAGCGCGCGCAGCAGCACCAGAACGTCATCGATGCGGCCAAGCGGGCCGGCGTATCCCTGCTGGCCTACACCAGCGTCTTGCGCGCCGATACGTCGCCGCTGGGCCTGGCCGCCGAGCACGTGGTCACGGAAGCGGCCATTCGCGCATCCGGCCTGCCGTACACTTTCCTGCGCAACGGCTGGTACCTGGAAAATCATACGGAACACCTGGCGCCCGTGCTCGAGCATGGCGTCGTGCTCGGTGCGGCGCAAAACGGCCGCTTCTCGTCCGCCGCGCGCCTTGACTACGCGGCGGCGGCGGCGGCCGTGCTGACGGCGCCCCAGCCGCAAGCGATCTATGAACTGGCTGGCGACCAGGGCTTTACCCTGGCGGAATACGCGGCCGAAGTGGCGCGCCAGTCGGGCAAGGCGATTGCGTACAAGGATATGCCGCAGGCGGACTTCAAGGCGGCGCTGGTGAGCGTGGGTGTGCCGGAAGGCTTTGCCGAGCTGCTGGCCGATTCCGATGCGGGCGCGGCCAAGGGTGGCCTGGAAGACCATGGCAAGCAATTGAGCGCGTTGATTGGCCGTCCGACGACGAGTCTGCATGACGCCGTGAAGGCGGCGCTGGTCAAATAAGGGGAGGGTTGCCGCAGGGATGCGGCATTCTGGAATGAAAAAAGCCGCAAACTCGTGAAAGTTTGCGGCTTTTTTGCGAATTAGGTAATGGTGCCCACGAAGGGACTCGAACCCCTACACCCGAAGGCACATGGACCTGAACCATGCGCGTCTACCAATTCCGCCACGTGGGCACTGATGCTGCTACTACTGATATCTCACTACTGTACTGCGGACTACAACGAAAACGACTCGTTGCTGGTGGTGCCCACGAAGGGACTCGAACCCCTACACCCGAAGGCACATGGACCTGAACCATGCGCGTCTACCAATTCCGCCACGTGGGCATTGTGCTGCTTTTACTGCTATCTACTACTGTACTGCGGATCACAACAATGAACAACTTGTTGCTGGTGGTGCCCACGAAGGGACTCGAACCCCTACACCCGAAGGCACATGGACCTGAACCATGCGCGTCTACCAATTCCGCCACGTGGGCATTGTTACTGCTTGCTGCTTGTCGCTGCGTGTTCTGCAGCGAGGACAAAATCATAAGGGCTGGCGCGCATTCGGTCAATCAACATTTTGCACTTTTCTTCAAGAAACATGTTTTTTCGCCTGAAAACGGCTGCCTCCTATGAAAAAAGGCTGAATCTGCCTCTTTTTTCAGCGGTTTCTTGCGGGTTTCTGTCCGCAGGTGTGCCGGGTAGGCTGCTTGCTGGGAAGGTGGTGGTGGCTTTTCGCTGCGGAAATGAAAAAAGCCGCAAACTCGTGAAAGTTTGCGGCCTTTTTGTGAATTAGGTAATGGTGCCCACGAAGGGACTCGAACCCCTACACCCGAAGGCACATGGACCTGAACCATGCGCGTCTACCAATTCCGCCACGTGGGCACTGATGCTGCTGTGACTTATTACATTACTGCTCGAGTACTTGTTGAAAAATAACTTCACAACAATTCTGCTATTATAGCGACTTGAAGAGTTTTGCGCCAGATGAGCTTTCGCTCCATACTGCACATCAACCCTGTACCGCTTTCCTGCAACTGCATTCCCGTGAAGGTTTGTCGCTGCAAGAGACCGAGATTATAGAGCAATATTTACCGAAGTCAAATGCATTGCGCAGCTTTTCTCCTTTTTTTCATCGGCGGGGCACTTGTTCGGTTTCCGCTACGCTGTCCGTTAGGCAAACCAAGGCGTCCTCCGGTACACTACCGGACATCACCGTGTCAATATTGACGGTGATGTCATCGGTCTTTGTCTTCCGTTTGATCACTGTCAATAACAACTATAGAAATACTTTTGAGCCAAAATACCCACACCATCCCCAGCCGGGAGGACATTCTCGGCATATTCCGCAGCGTCAGCGCGCCTCTCGACCCGCAGTCTCTCGGGAAAACGCTGCAAGTGCATGCCGATTCCATGGATGTCCTGGTCCGTCGCCTGAAGGCGATGGAGCGCGACGGCCAGCTCAAGTCTGACGCCAGCGGTGTTTTCAGCCTGGCCGACCAGAGCGCGCTTGTCGCCGGTCGCGTCACCAGCCACCGCGATGGCTTCGGCTTCGTCATTCCCGACGACGCCAGCGCCGACCTGTTCCTGCCCGAGAAAGAAATGCAGAAAGTACTGCATGGCGACAAGGTCATGGCCCGCATCGTCGGCACGGACCGCCGCGGCCGCCCTGAAGGCACGATCGTCGAAGTCACCTACCGCGCCAATACCCACGTCATCGGCCGTTTGATCCATGAAAACGGCACCTGGGTCGTGGCGCCGGAAGACCAGCGCATCGGCCAGGACATCCTCGTCACCGGTTCGGTCGGCAAGGCAAAAGCCGGCCAGATCGTCAGCGTCGAGCTGACCGAGCAACCGATGCGCTTCAAGCAGCCGGTCGGCAAGATCGTCGAAGTGCTCGGTGCGCTCGATGACCCCGGCATGGAAATTGAAATTGCTGTGCGCAAATTCAACGTGCCGCACATCTTTTCCGCCGCCGCCCTCAAGCAAGCTGAAAAACTGCCGTTCGAAGTGCGCGCCGCCGACCTGAAAGACCGTGTCGACCTGCGCGACGTGCCGCTCGTTACCATTGACGGCGAGGACGCGCGCGATTTCGACGATGCCGTATATTGCGAACCCGTCAAGATTGGCCGCGCCAACTGCTTCCGCCTGATCGTGGCGATTGCCGACGTCAGCCATTACGTGAAACCGAACGACGCGCTCGATATCGACGCGTTGGAGCGCAGCACGTCCGTCTACTTCCCGCGCCGCGTCATCCCGATGCTGCCGGAAAAGCTGTCGAATGGCCTGTGCTCGCTGAACCCGGCCGTCGACCGCCTGACCCTCGTCTGCGACGCTGTCGTCAGCGACAAGGGCGAGCTGAAGGCTTACCAGTTCTACCCGGCCGTGATCCATTCGGCCGCGCGCCTCACGTATGACGAAGTCGCTGCCGTGCTGGGCAACACCAAGGGACCCGAAGCGGCACGCCGCGCGGACATCCTGCCGCACCTGCAAAACCTGGAAGCCGTCTACCGCGCCTTGCTGAAAGCGCGCACGGAGCGGGGCGCCATCGATTTCGAGACGACGGAAACCTATATCGTCTGCAATACGGCTGGCAAGATCGAAAAGATCATCCCCCGCACGCGCAACGAAGCGCACAAGATCATCGAAGAGTGCATGCTGGCGGCCAACGTCTGCGCGGCCGATTTGTTGCTGCGTAACAAGCATCCAGGCACCTACCGCATCCATGCCAGCCCGACCAAGGAAAAGCTCACGCAAGTGCGCACCTTCCTCAAGCAAGTCGGCCTTAACCTGACGGGCGGCGACACGCCGTCGGCATCCGATTACCAGACCCTAATGCAGCAGATCAAGGCGCGTCCCGACGCGGCCCTGCTGCAAACGATGCTGCTGCGCTCGATGCAGCAAGCCGTCTACAGCCCGGACAATATCGGCCACTTCGGCCTGGCCTACGAGGCGTATGCCCACTTCACCAGCCCGATCCGCCGCTATCCCGATCTGCTGACGCATCGCGCCATCAAGGCCATTCTGCAAGGCAAGAAATACGAGCCGAAGCTGTCCGAGAAGACCGTGCTGAACACGAACGTGTCGAACGCCACGCGCAAGCAGCAGGCGAAGGACAAGGCCGACGGCAAGCCGAAGAAGACGGATTTGACGATCTGGGACGCGCTGGGCGTGCATTGCTCGGCCAACGAGCGCCGCGCCGACGAAGCGTCGCGCGACGTCGAAGCCTGGCTGAAGTGCTACTTCATGCAGGACAAGCTGGGCGAGGAGTTCACCGGCACCATTACCGGCGTGACCACCTTCGGCGTGTTCGTGCAGCTCGACACCCTGTTTGTCGAAGGCCTGGTGCACGTCACCGAGCTGGGCACCGATTACTTCCAGTACGACGATGCGCGCCATGAATTGCGCGGCGAACGCACGGGCAAGCGCTACCAGTTGACCGACCGTCTGACGGTGCAAGTGGCACGTGTCGACCTGGAAACGCGCAAGATCGACCTGCGTCTGGTCACCGATGCGGAACTGGCGGGCGAAGAAGCGCCAGCCAAGCAAGCTGGCGGCAAGCGCAAGGGCGAAAAGAAATCCATGGTCAAGCCCGGTCCTGCGACCGAGCAGCGCCATGAGATCAAGGCCAGCGGCAACAACGGTGGCAAACCCGGCAATGGTTCCGGCGGCCGTTCCAATGGCGCCAAGCCTGTAGCCAAGGCGCAAGCCAAGGCAGCGCTGAAGGAAGCCCCCAAGGCGGCGGCCCTCAAGGCAGCCGCGCCGAAGCGCAGCAAGAAACCAGCCGCGGCACCCGCTGCGGCGGCACCACGTGCAGCAAAAACTGTATCAAAATCAAGCAAGAACAAGCGATAAGCGATAGATAGATAATGAAGAATAAAATGATTTTCGGCTTCCACGCCGTCACCTCGCGTTTGCGTCATGAAGCATCGTCCGTGGAAGAAATTTTCGTCGATGCCAGCCGCGTTGACGGCCGCATGAAGGACATGATCGCCGCCGCCAAGGCTGCCAACGTGCGCGTCATGCCCGTCGATTCGTCGCGTCTCGATAAAATCGTCGGTACGCGCCGTCACCAGGGCGTGATCGCGTTTGCCTCGCAGCTGTCGCTGGCGCGCAATCTCGATGAGCTGCTGGACGCCATCGACGGCCCGCCGCTGCTGTTGATTCTCGACGGCATCACCGACCCGCACAATCTGGGTGCCTGCCTGCGCGTGGCCGACGGCGTCGGCGCACATGCCGTCATCGTGCCGAAGGACCGTGCCGTGGGCTTGAACGCCACGGCGGCCAAGGTCGCCAGCGGCGCCGCCGAAACCGTCCCGTATATCACCGTGACGAATCTGGCGCGCACCATGCGTGAATTGAAAGAGCGCGGCATCTGGCTGATCGGCACCTCGGACGACGGCGAAAAAGGTTTGTACGAAGCCGATTTCACGGGCCCCACGGCCCTCGTCATGGGTTCCGAAGGCGAAGGCATGCGCCGTCTGACGCGCGACACCTGCGACATCCTCGTCAGCATCCCGATGTTCGGCTCCGTCGAGAGTCTGAACGTGTCGGTCGCTTCCGGTGTATGTCTTTACGAAGCCCGCCGCCAGCGGATTGCTTTAGAAGCATAAGAACGTCCTGCACGTTTTGTAGCGCTTCCATGATCGGCCGCCGCCCTGGTGCTGGCGGCCGATTTGCTTTCCCCTCCAGCATTCCCCCGCCGAATACGCTACCATTTGCGTTCCACCTTATTCATTGTCATTATGTTCCACCACCTGCGCGAAGATATCAACAGCATCATTGAACGTGACCCCGCCGCCCGCAATGGCTGGGAGGTGCTGACCTGTTATCCCGGCTTGCACGCCATCGTCATGCACGGCTGGGCGCACTGGTGCTGGACGCGGCGCATGAAGTGGGTGGGGCGCTTCATCTCCTACCTTGCCCGCATCATCACGGGCATCGAGATCCATCCGGGCGCCGTCATCGGCCGGCGCGTCTTCATCGACCATGGCTTCGGCGTGGTGATCGGCGAGACGGCCGTCGTCGGCGACGACTGCACCATCTACCAGGGCGTGACCCTGGGCGGCACCTCGCTGCACAGCGGCGCCAAGCGCCATCCGACCCTGGAACGCGGCGTCATCGTCGGCGCCGGCGCGCAGGTGCTGGGCAGCTTCACGGTGGGCGAGTACGCCAAGGTGGGCTCGAACGCCGTGCTATTGAAACCCGTGCCGTCCGGCGCCACGGCCGTCGGCAACCCCGCGCACATCGTGCAAAAGGATGTCAGCGCCCTGCGCGAGGGCAGCACGGCGCATTTGTTCGCCGCGTATGGCGTCACGCCCAACGGCGACGATCCGCTGTCGAAAGCCCTGCAAGGCCTGATCACGCACGCCGTGGCGCAGGAACAGCGCATCGAAACCATCCTCGCCACCCTGAAGGCGGCCGGTATCTGCTGCCAGGGCGTGCCCGAGTGTGATAAATTCGATTCCGAGCAAATGAACAAGCTGGTTGATTAAGGATACAGGCATGACTACAGACGCAAATGCAGCAGAAAAGAGTAGCGATAATCCCAATCTGCTCGACCCCTTCGAGATCCGCGTGCTGGCCGTGCTGGCCGAAAAGGAAGCGCTGACGCCGGACAGCTATCCGCTGTCGCTGAACGCCCTGACCAACGGCTGCAACCAGCTGTCCAGCCGCGACCCCGTCATGGCCCTCTCCGAGGAAACCGTCTACGACGTGCTGCAGCGGCTGATGCAGCGCAAATTCGTCAATGGCATCACGCAAGCGGGCGCGCGCGTCGCCAAGTACGAACACCGCATGCGCATCAAGTGGTCGCTGGAACAGGACAAGCTGGCCATCCTGACGATATTGATGCTGCGCGGCTTGCAGACGGCGGGTGAAATCCGCAGCCGCAGCGGCAGGGTGCATGAATTCAAGTCCGTGGCGGAAGTGGAATCCGGTCTGCAGTTCCTGATCGATAAATACCCGCCGCTGGTGGCCAAGCTGATGGTGGCTCCTGGCGCCAAGGAGCCGCGCTACGGCCACTTGCTGGGCGGCGAGGAAGCGCTGGCGCAGAGCGAGACGGCGGCCGGTTTTGCGGGGACTGTCAGCGCGCCGCAGCAGGGCAGCAGGGTGGCGCAGCTGGAACAGGAAGTGCTGCAATTGCGCAGCGACTTCGATGGCCTGGCGGCGCAGTTCGAGGCGTTCCGCAAGCAGTTCGAATAAGGCTGCTTCACGCGTGACGTTTTCCTTCCTGTGCCGCTCCTGCGGCGAGACCCACACGGGGATGCCCAGCTTTGGCGCCGACGCGCCCTGGATGTATGAGCAGATGGCGCCCGCCGAGCGCGAAGCGCGCTGTCAGCTCGACAGCGACGCTTGCATCGTCGACGAAGAACACTGCTTCGTGCGCGCCACCATCGATATCCCCGTGCATGGCTCCGATGAGCCATTCAGCTGGGGTGTGTGGGTGTCGCTGAGCGGCGCAAGCTTCGATGCGTGGGACGCGTGCTTCAATGAAGCCAGGCGTTCGCACATCGGCCCCTTCTTCGGCTGGCTCAGCACGCAACTGTCCGAGTATCCGGCTACCCTGAACCTGAAAACCCGCGTGCACCTGCGCGACGACGGCATACGCCCGGCAATCGAGCTGGAACCGACCGACCATCCGCTGGCGGTGGAGCAGCGCGACGGCATCACGGCGGAGCGGGTGGCCGAGCTGTATGCGCGACTGATGCATGGCGCGTGACAGGCCCGGCTTTGCAGCCGCTCCCTGTCAGTCCGCTCATGTTTCCGGTATCATTCGGCATGAATACTATTTCCTTCCAACCGTTTGTTATTGGTGTCGCTGGCGGAAGCGGCAGTGGCAAGTCCACCGTATCCCAACAAGTGCTGGCGTCCTTTGGCGCCGACATGGTCTCGGTCGTGATGCAGGACGACTACTACTGCGACCAAACCCATCTCTCCCCTGAAGTCCGGCGCCAGCAGAATTACGACCATCCGCAGGCGTTCGAGTGGCCATTGCTGGTGCAGCACATCCAGGCCTTGCGCAATGGCGAAGCGATCGAGATGCCCGAGTACGACTTCACGCTGCACAATCGCTCCAGCAGGACCATTCCCGTCAAGCCGGCGCCGGTGATCGTCATCGAAGGCCTGTTTGCCCTGTATGACGAAAACTTGCGCGACATGATGTCGCTGAAGATCTTTGTCGACACGGCCTCCGACGTGCGCTTCATCCGCCGCATGCAACGCGACATCACGGAACGCGGCCGCTCGGTGGAAAGCGTCATCGAGCAGTATCTGGAAACCGTACGCCCGATGCACAAGCAATTCATCGAACCGACCAAGCGCAATGCTGACGTCATTTTGCCGCATGGCGCGAATGGCCCCGCGGTCGACATGATTACGGCCAAGGTGGCGAGCGTCATTGGCCGCCTGAAGCCTGCCGGCTAAAAGCACGCTGCGTCAGCGCTCCCCCATCGATTCCGAGAACGTCTTGGTGATCGGTTTCGTCAGGTAGCGCAAGACCGTCTTGCGTCCCGTATTGATTTCCACGGTGGCCGTCATGCCGGGCTGGATCAGGATCGGTTCGCCATTCTTGCCCATCAGATTACGCCCGCTGGTCTTGATCTGCACGCGATAGTATGGCTGTTCGTTGCCCTTGTTGTCTTCACTTAAGGTGTCCGCGCTGATGTAGCTGACGGTGCCGCGCAGGCGCCCGTAGATGCCGTAGTCGTAGGCGTCCAGTTTCACTGCCGTGGGCAGGCCCGGCTTGATGAAGGCGATGTCGGCCGGTTTGACTTTCGCCTCGATGATCAGGTCATCGTCCGTCGGCACGATTTGCAGGATTTCTTCGCCCGGCTTGGCCACGCCGCCCAGGGTGGTGAGGCGCACGTTGCGCACGATGCCGTCCGTGGGCGCGTAGATATCCGTCGATCCCAGCTGCTCCTTGCGCTGCGTCACCGTCTGCAGCACGCCGGCCAGGTCTTCCTGGGCTTTTACCAGGTCCGTCTGGCTGTCCTGCAGATATTTGTTGCGCCGGTTGGTGATCTGCGCCTGGATGTCGACCACTTGCCGCCGCAGTTTCAGCACCTCGGCGCGGCTGACGTCCCCCGTTTCCAGCAGCGGCAGATTCATTTCCAGCTCTTCTTTGATCAGCTTCATGGCGCTGTCCAGCGAACTGACTTCCGCCTGCACGGCGCCCTGGCGCTTGCTGAACAGGGCCAGCTGGTTGGCGCGAAATTCCGGGAACGCCTGCAGTTCGGGCGGGAACTTGGGCGCGCCGCCAAACACCTCCGCCTGCAGGCGCGCCACGGCCGCCTTCAGACCGGCTGCCTTGGCCGTGCTTTCCAGGTAGCTCGTCTCGGCCCGCGTGCGGTCAAAGCGCGCCAGCAATTCGCCCTTTTTCACCACGCTGCCTTCATGCACGCGCAGCTCGGCCAGCACGCCGCCATCGGCCACCTGGATGATCTGGTTGCGCGAGCTGGCGATCACCTGGCCGTTGGCGCGCGTGACCTGGTCCAGCTCCGCCCATGAAGCCCAGGCGATGACACCCGCCAGCGCCGCCGTGCAGCTCCAGATCAGCACCCGGCCCCGTTTCGCTTCCTCTTTCGCTTCGACCCTGGCCAGTTTCATGCGACGGCTCCTTGCGCCACCGGCGCAGGTGTTGTACTGGGCACAGCCTGCGGCTTGCCCGACAGCTTGGCCAGCACGGCATCGCGCGGACCGTCGAGCAGCACCCGTCCCGCCTGCAGCACCACCAGGCGGTCGAGCAGGGGCAAGAGGGCGTTCTTGTGCGTGGTGGCGACCATGGTCACGCCTTCGGCCGCCAGTTCGCCCAACAGCCCGACAATGCGCGCTTCCGTTTTCGCATCCATGGCGCCCGTCGGTTCATCGAGCAGCCAGATGCGCGGCTTGGCCAGCAGCAAACGCGTGACGGCGATCAGCTGGCGCTGGCCGCCCGAGACGCCGCGCCCGCCTTCGGTGATGCCCAGCGCCAGTCCCCGTGGCTGGCCCAGTATCAGCTCGATCAATCCCGTGCGTTTGGCGGCAGCCAGGATCGCTTCCTCGCCCGGGTCGGCCAGCCCCAGTAACAGGTTGTCGCGCAGGGTGCCGCTGAACAGCCGCGTTTCCTGCGGCAGGTAGCCGACCATTTCGCGCACCACGGCCGGCGCCAGCAGGGCCATGTCGACGTCGCCCAGGTAGGCTTTGCCTTCGGCCGGCTGGTACAGGCCCGAGGCCAGCTTCAGCAGGGTACTCTTGCCCGAACCGATGGCGCCCACCAGGCCGACGCGCTCGCCGGGACGGATGGCGAGATTTTCCACTTCCAGCGCCACCTTTTGCGCGCCGCCATACGTAAAGCGGATGCGTTCGAAGCGCAGGCCCGTATCGAGGCTGCGCGGCGTCAGCGCGAACTGCGCGTTGTCCGCTTCGTTGGGCAGGCTGATGACCTGTTCCAGGCCGTCGATCGAGGCGCGCGCATGCGCCCACTGCACCATCACGGCGGGCAGCTGCACGATGGGCATCAGGGCGCGGTTGCTGATGATGGTGCAAGCCATCAGGGCGCCCATGGTCATCTGGTTTTCGGCCACGAACCACGCGCCCATGGAGATCAGCGCCACATTGGTCAGTTGCTGGAAGGCGGCCGTGATGTTTTGCGACAGGGCCGCATAGTCGCGGATATTCTGCTCCGCGTGGCTGCTCTCGGCCACCAGTTCGGCCCAGCGCGCCTGCATCATCCATTCGGCGCTGCTGCCCTTGAGCGTTTCCACGCCATCGACGGCTTCCACCAGCAGGCCGGCCTTGCGGTTGCTGGCGTTGAGGTTCTTGCGCGTATGGCTTTCGATGGCGCGCTGGAACATCAGGCCGCACACGAGGGCCAGCGGCAGGGCCACCAGCGGCACCACCACCAGCCAGCCGCCGATGATGGTGATCATGGCGAGAAAAATCAGGGCGAAGGGGACGTCCGTCAGCACGAACAGCGAGGTCGACGTCAGCACGCCGCGCACCATTTCAAAGCCTTTCACTTGCGCCGCCAGGGTGCCGACGGACGCGGGGCGCGACTCCATGCGGATGCCCAGCATGCGCTGGAAAAACCACTCGGACAATTCATGGTCGACGTCATTGCACGAGTGGTCGACGATGCGGCTGCGCACCTGCTTGAGGATGAATTCCAGGCCGATCGACAGGGCCACACCCACCACCAGCACCCACAGGGTGCTGAAGCTCTGGTTCGGAATCACGCGGTCGTACACCTGCATGGAAAACAGCGAAGTGGCCATGGTCAGCAGGGTCACCAGCGCGGTGGCCAGCACGGCGTCGATAAACACGCTTTTCTTCAGCCACAGGGCGTTGCGCACCAGGCCCAGGGCGCCGGGGCGGGCGCCGCTTTTTTCGCTGCGGCGCGGCAGGCCCACGCAGGCCAGGCCGGCCAGCGAGGCCAGTTGCAAGGCGCGCCCATCGACGCCTTCGCCGCGCCAGGCGCCGTCGGCACCGCGCGACTGCAGCAAGCCCCAGCCCGTGCTGGCGCTGTAGACGGCGAACGGCATCTCGCCCGGCGACGGCTCGTGCAGCAGGCGCGCCGCGCCTTCCAGGCCGGCCGCCTGCCAGATGCTGGTCAATACCGCGCCGGGTGCGCCATTGCCGTCGGCGTCATCGAGCTGGCGCTGCAGGTCGGCCAGGCGCGCGGCGGGCACATGCTGGCCCGTCAGGCGGGCGGCCCGCTCGATGAGTGTCAGCAAGCCATGTTTGATGGAGTTATCCACGCTGTCTCCTGTTCGTGTTCTGTGGCGGTCAATTGGCGCGCACCATGCCTGCCGGCGCCGTGCGCCCGGCCAGGGTGCCCGTTTGCGCGGCCAGGCGCAGGCTGGCGGCGATCGCCTGCGCGCGCGTGTCTTCCAGCGAAAACTGCGCCTGGGTCGCTTCGCGCACGGCATTGAGCACGTCGTTCCAGCTCTTGCGGCCGATGACGTACTGGCGCGCATACGATTCGAATACCTGCGTCGAGGTGGTGCTGGCTTCGCCCGCGTTGCCCAGGCGCTGGCGGCTCGCCTCGGCCTCGTTCCAATCCAGCGTAAAACGCTCGCGCACCTCGCGTTCGGCCACATCGTGCGCGGCGCGCGCGCCTTCGCGCCGGGCCACGGCGGCATCCACGCCAGCCTTGGCCGACAGGCCGGCGCCCGGCTGCGCCTGCAGCACCAGCATGGCGCGCGTGCGGTTGTCGGCATTGATGCCGCCCGTGGGCTTTTCCATGCGCAGCACCACTTTCGGCATGTAGGCCGAGCGCTGCAGGGTGATTTCGGAATCGGCCGCCTGCGCCTCGAAATCGAGGCGGTGCAAGGTGGGGGAGTAGTCGATGGCCTGGCGCATGACCCGTTCCAGGCTGGCGTCGGGCAGCGGTTCGCCCACGCCGATGCCCGTGGCGCTGACGAGGCGCACGGGTTTGCCGGCCAGTTGCGACAGTTGCGCCAGTGCGTTTTCCAGCGCCTGGCGCGCATTTGATACGTCGTTGGCCGCCTGGTAGGCGCGCGATTCGGCCAGGCGCTGGTCCGTCTGCGAACTGACCGACTGCACCACGCGGCGCTTGATCATGTCCAGCAGGCGCTGGTGTTCGGCCAATCCGCCTTCCGCGGAGCGCACGCGCGCCGTCTGGCGCAGCGCTTCCGTGTAGGCGGCGATCACGCGCAGGGAAAGGGTCAGGCGTTCTTCCTCGATGGCGGCGCCGGCCGCGTCGACCCGGCTGCCGGCGGCATCGATGCCGGCGTCGATGCGCCCGCCGCTCCACAGCGGCTGCTCGATGCGCACCACACCGCCCGTTTCCTGGGAACCGGTGGGCACTTCCGCAGACAGGCTGGGAAAGCGCTGCCATTGCGCGCCATCGAGTTCGGCCCGCGCGGCTGCCTGCGCCGAACGCCTGCCCTGCACGGCGGGATGGCTTTGCAGCGCCAGCTGCAAGACCTGGTCGAAGCTCCAGGCGGTGGCGCCCTGGGCGCCGGCGAAAGACGATACCGATGCCATGGTCACGGCGGCAAGCAAGGCCGCGATGCGTGGCAGTGAAGACAATGTTGGGAAACCGCGTAATCTCATCCCGTATTTTTCCGGCACCAGGCCTGACGTATTTCAAGTTGTGGCGGGAGCGCGCCGTGTTGCGCTGCGCTCCCGCTGCCGTGCCAGGCGCGGCGCCTGGCGTGGGTGCCCCGCTTCAGACGACGAAGTTGGCCGCCGTCAGTTGCGTGATGTTCACCCCGCTGAGCAGCACCAGCGCCGTGTCGATGGCGTTGGCGTTGCTCAGGTCACTCGAGTGATACACCGTCACGGCGCCGCTGTTCTGCGCATCGGCGATGACGATGTAGCCCTGGCCCGACAAGACGCTGTCGTCGGCTGCGATGGCGCTGGCCGCCGCGCCGATCGACACGGACGTGCCGTCGAAGATGAACAGGTTGTTGTTGCTGAAGTCCGTGCCCACGTTGACGCCCACGGCGACCGAGGCCGTCAGGTCGGCGATGGCCGACATGTCGATCACGTCGCCGCCGGCGGCCGGCAGGCCGGTGCTGAAGTCGGCTACAGTCAGCGGGTTGTGCAGGGCATTCTGGCTCAGCACGAACAGCTGGCTCGCGTCCGTCAGGTCGGCTTGCGCCTGGGCTGCCGCCGCTGCGGCGGCATCGGCATTCGCCGCCACCGTCAGCGAGCTTGCATCCGTCAGGTCAGCCTGCGCCTGTGCCTGCAGGGCGGCGGCGGCGGCCGCATCGGCTGCCAGGTGCAGGGCATTGGCGTCCGTCAGGGCGGCCGTCTGCGCCGCTGCCAGCGCCGCTGCCACTGCCGCATCGGCGGCCTGCGTGAGCGCCACGGCATCGGTCTGGTCGGCGATGGCTTGCACGGCGGCGGCGTGGGCGGCATCCGCATTCGATATCACCGCCAGGGCGTTGGCGTCGGTCTGCGCGGCGAGGGCGTTCGCTTGCGCCAGGGCCACGTCGGCCGCCTGTGCGTCCGCATTGGCCTGGGCTGCCGCCGCGTCGTCCGCATACGCGGCACTCGCATTGGCATGCGCTTGCGCCGCTGCGGCGGCCGCGCTGGCGGCGGCCGCGTCATCGGCTTGCGCCGCTTGCAGGGCCAGCAGGGAAGCGGCGGCCTGCGCCTGCGCCAGCGGTGCGGCCGCATCGGCCGCATGGGCTGCCGCTGCCGCTGCTATCGCATTGTTGGCGTTGACCGTGGCTGCCGCTGCCGCTGCATCGTCGGCCTGTGCCGCCTGGGTGAGCGCCAGCGAGGCCGCTGCCTGGGCGGCGGCTGCCGCGGCCACGTCGTCGTCGTTCTGCGCGGCCGTGGCCGCTGCCAGGGCCGTGGCAGCCGTTGCCGCCGTGCTGACGGCCAGGGCGTCGGCGGCGATGGCGGCCGTGTGCGCGGCCGTGGCCGCAGCGGCATTGGCCGCTGCCTGGTTGGCGGCCGTGTCGTCGGCTTGCGCCGCCTGTGCGGCCAGCAGCGACGCTGCCGCTGCGGCGGCGCTGGCGGTGGCGGCGGCGTCGGCCGCTGCCGCTGCCGTGGCAGCCGCTTGCGCCAGCGCTGCGGTGGCGGCGGCATCCGCGGCGGCCTGGTCGTCGGCGACGGCGGCGGCGTGCGCTGCCTGGGCGTTAGCCGCATTGGCCGCTGCCAGTGCGGCTGCCGCGTCGTCCGCCTGCGCCGCTTGCGTGGCTGCCAGGGTGATGGCTGCTGCAACGGCCGCTGCCGCTGCCGCCACATCGGCGTCATGCGCGTTTTGCGCCGCCAGCTGGGCGGCCGCTGCCGCTGCTGCCGTGGCGGCGACGTTGGCGTCGGCGGCGATGGCTGCGTTCAGCGCCAGTTGCGCATTGGCCGCTGCCGTGGCGGCCGCTGCCGCCGTGGCGTCGTCGGACTGGGCATTGAGGGTGGCTGCCATGGAAGTGGCCGCCTGCGCCGCCGCCGCTGCCGCGGCGGCATCGGCATTCTGTGCCGCTACCGCCGCCGTATGTGCGGCAACCGCATTGGCGGCAGCGGTGGCAGCCGCCGCATCGTCGGCCTGCGCCGCCGCCAGCGCCGCATGGGCGGCTGCCGCATTCGCATTGGCTTGCGCCGCGTCATCGGCCGCACCCTGGGCGGCGAGGAGGAGATTCAGTTTCAGCGTCTTGTCATTGTCGGCATCCGTGGCGTTGATATCGGCCGTCACGGCGGCGGTCAGGTTGGCGATGGCCGCATTGAGCGCGGCATGGGCGTTGAGGGCTGCCGTGTCGGCCAGTTGCGCCGCCAGCGTGGCGGCAGCCGACAGTGCCGCCGTATGAGCGGCATTGGCGGCGGCATCGTCGGCGGCCAGCGCCGCGCTGGCCGCGGCCAGTGCATTGTTGGCTGCCGTTGCGAGCGCGGCCAGCCCTGCATCGGCCAGCAGCGCGGCATCGGCAATGAGCTGTGCCGCTGCCGCGGCGGCCGCCGTGCTGGCCGCCGTGGCGTCGTCTGCCGCGGCGGCATTGGCGGCGGCGAGCGAGGCGCTGGCCGTCAGTATCGCCGCGTTCAATGCCGTCGTGGCCGCATTCAGGGCCGTTTGTGCGTTGCTCGCCGCGGTGGCTGCCGCGCTGGCGAGACTGTCGTCGTTCAGGGCCTGGTTCAGCGCGGCCAGCGCGCTTGCCGCCGTCGCCGCCGTCGTGGTGACGGCGAGATCGGCGGCTTGCGCCGCTTGCGTGGCTGCCAGCGAGATGGACGCCGTGAGGGCGGCGGTGGCGGCGGCGATATCGTCCGCTTGCGCATGCTGTGTGGCGGCGGCAGAAATGGCGGCCACGGCGGCGGCGGCCGCGGCAGCCGTGTCGGCGGCGGTGGCTGCCACGGCGGCGGCCGTTGCATTGGTGGAGTTCAGCACCGCCGCAGCGGCGGCCGCATCGTCGGCCAGGGCCGCATTCAGGGAGGCCAGCGCGTTGGCGGCGATGGTGGCGGCGCTGGCGGCGGCGTTGTCGGCCAGTTGTGCAGCTTGCGCAGCTGCTTGCGAGACGTTGGCGACAGTGGCTGCCGTCGCCGCGGCCAGATCGTCGGCAATGGCGGTGGCGGTGGCGGCGCTCGCCGTGATGGCGGCAGCGGCCGTGGCGGCCGCGTTCGCATCCGCCTGCAAGGCTGCATTCAGGGCGGCCAGGGCATTGGCTGCCGTCGCTGCCGTCGCTGCGGCGGCGGTATCGGCTGCCTGCGCCGTCTGGGCCGCTGCCAGCGAGGTGGCTGCCACGCCGGCGGCGGTGGCCGCGAGCGTGTCGTCCAGTGCCGCCGCAGTGGCTGCCGCCTGGGAAGTCAGGGCCAGGGTGGCGGCGGCGGTGGCGGCATTGTCGGCCGCCAGTGCATTGTTCAGGGCGGTCAGGGATGCTGCCGCCGTGGCTGCCGTCGAGGCGGCAGCCGCGTCATCCGCCTGCGCCGATTGCGCGGCGGCGAGCGACAAGGATGCTGTGGTGGCGGCGACGGTGGCCGCCAGCGCCGCCACCAGATCTAAAGGATGGGCCTGCGAATAAGCGGCCAGGGAAGCGGCATTCGCGGCATCGTTGTTGGCGACGGTGGTCAGTGCGGCGGCATCCGTCAAGGCGGCCTTGGTAGCCGCCACGGTGGCGGCCGTAACGTTGAGCGTGTGGGCCGTGCCCAGCAGGACGGCGTCGGTGAGGCCGGCGACGGCGGCCGCCGCCGTGGAGGCGGTGGCATTGACGGTCGCGACCAGGCCCAGCGCAACGGCGTCCGTCAGGTTGGCCGTCGTTTGCGCGGCGGTGGCGGCGGCCGCGTCGACGGTCGCCGTCAAGCCCAGGGCCACGGCGTCGGTCAGGGCGGCCGTGGCCGCTGCTGTGTTGGCGGCGGCCGTTGCGGCTGTCGAGACGGTGCCCAGCGCCACGGCATCGGTCAGGCTGGCAACGGCGGCAGCGGCACTGGCGGCCGTGTTGGCGGCCGTCGAGACGAGGCCCAGCGCCACGGCGTCGGTCAGGTTGGCTGTCGTTTGCAAGGCGGCGGCGGCAGTCGCGTCCGCCGTGGCGACGAGACCTAACGCCGTGGCGTCAGTCAGCGCGGCGGTGGCGGCTGCCGTATTGGCGGCCGTGGTGGCGGCGGTCGAGAGCGTGCCCAGGGCCACCGCATCGGTCAGGTTGGCAACATTCGTCGCCGTATTGGCGGCGGCGGCAGCGGCCGTGGCGAGCAGGCCCAGTGCGGCGGCATCCGTCAGGTTGGCTGTGGTCTGCAAGGCGGCCGCTGCGGCGGCGTCGGCCGTGGAAATGAGGCCCAATGCGGTGGCGTCCGTCAGCGCGGCCAGGCTGGCTGCCGAGGCGGCAACCAGGCCATCGGCGGTGGAAATGAGGCTCAGTGCGATGGCGTCCGTCTGGCCGGCCGTCGTCACGGCGGCGGCAGCGGCGGCATTCGCAGCCGACGATACCAGGCCCAGGGCGACGGCATCGGTCTGGTTGGCAACGAATTGTGCCGCGGTCAGCGCGTTTTGCGCCAGCGTATTGGCGGCCGTCAACGTGGTAACGGCGGCCTGGGCGGCCAGTTCAGCGGCGGCGTCGGCGGTGGACACGAGGCCCAGCGCGCCGGCATCGGTCAGCGCGGCAGTGGCGGCCGCGGTCGTGGCGGCGGCCTGTGCGGCAGCGGCGGCGCTGACGGCCGAGATATCGATCCCGCCGAGCCCGGCGGCTATTTCCGCCGCCGAGACGGCGGCGGCGGCGGTGGCTGCCAGTGCTACGGCGTCCGTCAGGTTGGCGGTGACTTGCAAGCCGGTCGCCGTCAGCGCATCGGCGGCGGAGGCCGCGGCCAGGAGGATGGCGTCCGTCAGGCTGGCATCGGCATCGGCGCCATCGGCATCGATCTGCAAGGCATTCACGGTGGCCGTCAGGTCGATCACGCTGGTTTGGCCAGCCGTGACGTTGGCGGCCAGGGCGGCGAGGTTGGCGAGATTGAAGGCATTGAGCGCGACATTGACGTCCAGCAGGCTGGCTTGCGCATTGGCGGCATCGGCATCGGCATCGGCCTGGTCGGCTGCTTGCTGCAGGGCGACGACATCGGTCTGGTCGGCCACTGTTTGCGCATTGGCGGCATCGCTGGCGGCGGCTGCGTCGGCTGCGGCCAGGGCGGCCGCATCCGTCTGGTTGGCCGTCGTTTGCGCTGCCAGCGCGGCGGCGGCATCGGCGTCGGAAATCACTTGCAGGGCGGCCGCGTCCGTCAATGCCGCTTGCGTGGCGGCGCCGGTGGCCGTGCTGGCTGCCGCATCGGCCGTGATTTGCAGTGCGGCCGCGTCGCTCAGGTTGGCAGTGACGATGGCATTCGCCGCGACGGTGGCGGCCAGGGCGGCGGCGGCGTCGAGCGCGGCGGCGTCGCTACTGGCGGCCAGGGCGGCGGCGGCCGCCGTGGCGGCGTCGGCATCGGAAATCAGGGCCAGTGCGGCCGCGTCGGTCAGGCCGGCCTCGAGTTGTGCTGCGTCCGCCGCGGCGGTGGCGGCGTCGGCGATCAGGCCCAGGGTGGGCGCGTCCGTCGTATTCGCTTGCGTCTGGGCATTGGCGGCCGCCGTGGCGGCGGCATCGGCGGCCGCTTGCAGGGCGACGGCGTCGGTGGCGTTGGCGATCGAGGCGTCCCAGGCGGCAACGCCGGCAGCAGCGTCCGCAGCCATGGTCAAGGCGACGGCGTCGGTGAGCCCCGCCTGCGTGGCGGCGGCGGTGGCCGCATTCGCGGCGGCGGTGGCGGCGATGCCCAGTGCCGCGGCATCGCTGGCGGCGGCGAGGGCAGCGGCATTTTGCGCGGCGGTCGTGGCGGCAGACGATGCCGCAGCCAGGGCGGCGGCATCGGTGGCGGCGGCCAGGCTGGCGGCCGCGGCGGCGCTGGCGGCATCCGCATCCGAGATGAGGGCCAGGGCATCGGCATCGGTAAAGCTGGCCTGGATTCCTGCGGCGACGGCGGCGTTGGCGGCGGCGGTTGCCGCCAGGTCCAGCGCGGCGGCGTCCGTGGCAGCTGCCAAGGCCGTGGCGGCAGCGGCAGCGGCGGCATCATTGGCCGAGATGACGCCAAGCGCCGCCGCATCGGTCAGCGCTGCCTGGGTGTTGGCTGCGGCGGCGACGACATCGGCTGCATCGGCGATAGCTTGCAGTGCCGGAGCGTTGGTCTGGTCCGCTTGCGTTTGTGCCGCATCGGCAGCGGCGTGCGCGTCGGCGGCGTCGGCGGCGGCCGTGGCGGCAGCCGCATCGGCATTTTGCGCCGATGTGGTGGCGGCCAAGGATGCGGCCGCAGTCGCGGCGGCGGCCGCGGCAGCGCTGTCGTCATTCGTGGCGGCGCTAGCGGCCGCTTGCGCGCCGGGGACAACAGCCGCCGTGCTGGCCGCCAGCATATCGTCGCTGGTGGCGTTATTGGCCGCGAGCAAGGCTGCTGCCGTCGCAGCTGCGGCCTGTGCCGCCAGTTGGTCGGCCAGGATGGCGGCATTCGCCGCTGCCAGCGAAGCTGCTGCCGTGGCTGCTGCCGCGGCGGCGCTGGCGTCATCGGCCAGGGCATTGTTGGCGGCGGCAATAGCTGCGGCGGCGGCAAGCACGGCCGCATCGGTGACGGTGGTGGTGGTGGATTGATTGCCCGTGCCACCCTGGCCGCCGGTCGAGCCACCCGTGCCGCCGGTGCCGCCCGTACCGCCAGTTCCCGTGCCGCCCGTGCCGGAGCCGCCAGCTGCGGCGCCACCGCCGCCGCCGCCTGCCGCGGCGGCTACCAGACCAAGGCCGCCAAGCGCGCCCAGTACGCCAAGTCCGCCCAACCCGCCTGCAGCGCCGGCACCCGCACCTGCACCTGCGCCAGCCGAAGCGCCGGCGACATCGACGACACTGCCGCTGGGGATGCCGGCGGCCCCGGCACCAGCGCCAGCGCCTGCGGCGCCACCGTTGTTATCGCTTTGCTGTGTGCCGGAATCGGCACCGCCGTTGCCAGCCTGGCCTGCGGCCGCACTGCCGCCACCGGCTGCCAAGGCTGCTGCTGCAGCCACCGCCGCGGCCGTGCCCAGGGCGGCGGCATTGCCGCTATCGGCGCTTCCCGTGACTTCCACGACATTTTCAGGCGGCATGGTCGCGCTGGCATCGGCCCCTTTGATCAGTTCGTCTTCGTCATACTGTTTGCGGTCGCCATTTTTTGGATTGACGGCTTTTTTTGCGGGCGTCGTGATCCTGGCGGCTGCGCCTTCGGCATTGACGGGAACTTGTGCTGGATTTTGGGTGGTGGCCATTTGAAAGTCTCCGGAAAAGGTTATGTACTCGTTCAATTTTCTAAAATAATAAAAATCAATAATCTGATTCGATTCCTTGCTTGCTCCGGCGAGGCTTGGGCCGTGGTCGAACTTGGGTGTTACCGATGTCGATAATGGCAAGTAAAACATAACTGGCAAAAAAACGCTGGTACAACAGAATACTTATTCAGAAACATTAAAAATGCCATTTTTATAGTTGTTTCATATGGCGTCATTTTTTTTGTATTTTGTTTCTCTTGTAACTGGATTGCCAGGTGTGATTCACTCGCAGGGTGCGGTATTTGCAGGCCCTTCATATCCGCTCCCACTGTGATGGTAGTTTCAATTTTGAAACTTTCAATTTCATTTTGATCACTTTGCATGACTCTATTCTGGCAAGCTTTGCTTTGGCTAATAATCACGAATTGTCACGAAATGGGGCTTTTAGGCTGAATCTGCCAACATGTGCCAGTGTTTCTGTTCCTTTTATCCAAAAAACATATCGCTATCGAATTGCTAGTTGTTGCTTTTTTGTATGGTGATTATCAAATGTGATTGGGAATAAAATACGATAGAAATAATTATTTGTAATTATCATATCGATTTATTACTATCGATTGGGTAGTTGGTATTTAACAAGGAGGATTTTTGATAATAACTATCAATAAGGTAGTTATTGTTTCAGCGAACTGAATGGGGCGCAAAATGGAAAACGCCCCGATGGGCGGGGCGTTTTTATGGGGAAGAGAACCTGCGCTGTCAGCCTTCCTCGCGCCAGCTGCGCAGGCGGATGGCGGCGTAAATCAGCGCCGCGCCTGCCGCCGCGCCCAGCCAGACGGCTGGCAAGGCCAGGCTGGACCAGGAATTGCTGAACACATCGATGCGCGTCATGTGCGATCCTCCTTCCGCCAGCGCGTGCATGCGCGGCAGCAGTTCCGGTTCGAACAGATACCAGCTGCCGGGGAGAGTGCCCAGCAGGGCGCGTCCGATGACATTCATTTGTATCCAGCCGAGATCGCTTTCCGTCTGCGTCAGCTTGCCTGCCCAGACTGTCAGGATAAGCAGCAGTAGCGGCACGCCGACGGCCCACAGGAAGACTTTCGACTTGGCCCAGCTCGATACCATCAGCAGCCAGCCGACCGTCGGCAAAGCCCACAGGCAATACACGGGCAGCAAGCCGAACACGCGCAGCGGTCCCAGGTACAGGCCCGGGGTGGCGAGCAGTTCGGCAAACACGTGGATGCCGTTGGCCGCCAGTACGCCGCTGAGGATCAGGATCAGGGCCAGCGACGTCAGGCTGGCTGCAGCAGCCACGATCAGCGGTGCGACCAGCAGGGCGATGGCCGCTTTCGACAGCACTGTCTGTGCATCCGAAATGGGCAGCGATTTCCAGAACAGCACGCTGCGGTCGCCGCGGTCGTCATGCAGGGCGCTCAGGCAATAGAAAAACACCAGGAAGCCCAGCGCCAGGAACAGCGGCGCGGCCGCGTACGTATAGTTGTTGGCGACGGCGTCGATGATTTCCGTGCGGCGCGGCCCGAAGGTGCGCGTATTGAAGATGGTGCTCCAGGAAATTTCCTCGCCGTTGACGATGAGCGCCGTGTGCATTTTGGTCCTTGCGACAGTCGCGGCCGCCATCAGGGCGCCCAGCACCGTCATGACGACGCCGATCAGGGCCGGCGTCCACACCAGCATGCCCTTGTGTTCCCACAACTCGCGCCGGAGCAGCCATTGCATCTTGTTTACAGGGGAAATACTCATTGGTACGATCCTTTCATGGTCGCGACAAACAGGTCAGCCAGGCTGGGCGTGCGTACTTCGCCGAGGGCGGCCAGCTGGGTGCGGGCGACGCCGTCGAACAGCATCACCGACTTGCCGAACACGCTGCGTTCGCTGATCGGCTGCAGGGCGCGCGCCGGATTGACGTGCTGCGGGCCCACCATCACCTCGATGTAGCGCTCGCCCACCTCTTCCATGCTCGACGCTAGGACGATCTGGCCGTCGCGAATGAACATCAGGTCGCTGAGGATGTGTTCCACTTCCTCGATCTGGTGCGTGGTAATGACGATGGTCTTGTTTTCATCGAAATAGTCTTCCAGCAGGTTTTGGTAGAACTGCTTGCGGTACAGGATGTCCAGGCCCAGGGTCGGCTCGTCGAGCACCAGCAGTTTGGCGTCGATGGCCATCACCAGTGCCAGGTGCAGCTGCACCACCATGCCCTTCGACATGGCCTTGACCTTCATCTTCGGCGACAGCTTGGTGTGGGCCAGGTAGCGTTCAGCCTTGCTGCGGTCGAAACGTGGATGCACGCCGGCAACGAAATCGATGGCGTCGGCCACGCGCAGCCAGCCCGGCAGGATGGCCACGTCGGCGATGAAGCACACGTCTTCCATCAGCGCGTCGCGCTGCACGCGGGGATCGCGCCCCAGCACCGACAAGTCGCCCTCGAAGCCCGTCAGGCCCAGGATGGCTTTCAGGGTGGTGGTCTTGCCGGAGCCGTTAGGCCCGATCAAGCCGACGATGCGGCCCGGCGCGATATCGAAGCTGATGCCGGCGATGGCCACCTGCTTGCCATACTGCTTGCTCAGGCCGCGCGCGCTGATGACGCTGTCCTTGTTCAATGCATTCATGCGTTCTCTCCGTGTGCGCCGCCGTCGCGGCTCGCTTGCAATAGTTGATCGAGATCGAGGCCCAGGCGCGTGATGTGTTCCAGCAAGGCCGGCCATTCCTCGCGCAGGAAGCGCTCGCGTTCACTGGCCAGCAATTTGTCGCGGGCGCCTTCCAGTACATACATGCCGAGTCCTCTGCGTTTTTCTACCAGGGCATCGTCGACCAGTTCCTGATAGGCGCGCGAGACCGTGATGGGATTCAATTGATAATCGGCCGCCACCTGGCGCACCGAAGGCAAGGCGTCGCCGGATTGCAGCACGCCATCGAGCATCATGCCCACCACCCTGGCCTTGAGCTGCCGGTAGATGGGGCTATTGTCGTTCCATTCCGCGCTCATGGGATGCGCTCCGACAAGGGCGGGGCGGTGCGGCGCGTGAAAAATGCTGTAGGCATCGAAGCTCCGTGATGTATTGAGTTGGTGTTGTAGTTAACTATAACAGTGAAAATTCAAATGTCAACATATTCATGTTTTTATATCCACAAGGAAACTATAATGTTGCGTGTTTGAAAATCTTACTTGATAACTTTCGGCGTGCATGTCGCCACAACCATGAAAGCAGAAATGATAAATTGCTTTGGAGAAGTACAAAACCTGTTCAGGCGTGCCGGCTGCGGCGCCGCCTTGTTGGCGCTATTGAGTGCCTGTGGCGGCGGTTCCGGCGGCGGCTCGTCCACGCCGCCACCGACACCCGTGGCGCCGGTCGAGACGCCGCGCTATTTGCTGGGCGGCACGGTCAGCGGCCTGCTGCCTGGCGCCAGCGTCGTGCTGGCGAACGGCACGGATAAAGTGACCGTCACGGCCAACGGTCCGTTCAGCTTTGCCGGCAAGCTGGCGGCGGGCGCCAGTTATGAAGGCAAGATCGACAGCGCTTCCGCGGGCCTCGCTTGCAGCATCGCGCAAGGCGCGGCCACCATGGGCAGCGCGGACGTCAGCAACCTGGCCGTGCGTTGCCTGCCCATCGTGCTGGCCGGTGTGCAGGAGCGGATCCAGCGCGTTGATGGCATGGCGCAGGATGGCGTGGGCAATTATTACTTCGCCGATGCTTCCACGCAGGTGATCCACAAGCTGGCTCCTGACGGCAGCCTGAGTATCTACGCCGGCATGCCGGGCAAGGCTGGTGCCGTTGACGGGCCTGCCGCCAGCGCGACTTTTTACATGGGGGGCCGTGCACCGCTGGTGATCGACGGCAAGGGGAACCTGTATGTGGCCGAGACCTGCAATGGCCTGGTGCGCAAAATTACACCTGCCGGCGTGGTCAGTACACTGGCCGGCAAGCGCCGTGCCAATTGCAGTGCGACACCGGCAGAGCCGGATGGCGTGGCTGTGTATGCCGATGGGTCGGGGACGCAAGCCCGGTTTGGCGTGATCGCCAGCATGGTCATGGATCCGAACGGTGACTTGCTGCTCGTCGATGACGGACAGCTCCAGGTTCGCCGGGTGACGCCAGCTGGCGTGGTCAGTTCCTACATTGTCATGTTGGCCGAGCCGAATGGCCTGCCGCGCGCAGGACGAGTGAGCCAGATGGCAGTCGATGCCAACGGTGTCATTTACTTGAGCAACACTAACGGCAGCAAGATATATCGCCTTGATAATAATGGCGTGGCCTCCCTGGTTGCCGGAAATGCGAGGACGACCGGCTATGACGGCAAGGGCGTCAATGCCAGCTTCAAGGGCGTACGCGGCATGGTGTTCGAGCGTAGCGGCAATTTGTTGCTGGCCGACCGCGATGCCATCCGCCGCATGACGCCCGCTGGCGAGGTGACGACGGTGGTGGGGGGCGCGGTGCCTGACGCGACGGGGAAATCTGTCGATTGGAAAATCCTGGCCCAGATATCGATCGGGGATGCAGGCAACATGCTGGTCTTCGATGCCAGCCTGCTGCGCTTGAGCAGGGTGGATGCCGGCAACGGGATCGCGACTATTCCTCTCATGCTTAGCAGTATGGGGCCGGCGGACGGCGTGGGCGCCGCCGCCCGCGTGGGCAATGTCAAGGCCTCGGACATGTGCAGCGACCCAGCCGGGAATGTCTATCTGCTTGATGCGGCCAGCAAGGTGCTGCGCCGGCTGGCGCCAAATGGCAAGCTGGAAGTCTATGCGGGGATTGCCGGCCGCACCGGCAGCGACGATGGGGCGCGGCTCAGCGCCACCATGGCCGGCCCCGTGGCGATCGCTTGCGGTGCGGATGGCGCCGTGTATGTGGCGGACAAGGCGCTGAATTCCCCTTCATTTAATTTGCGCAAGATCAATGCTGACGGGATCATGTCCACCCTCGAGCCATTGCCAGCAGGCGGTTTTGTCCTTCAGCAGTATATCCTGGCGGTGGACAAGGATGGCTATATCACCTGGACGGAGGGTTCGGGCGGGGGGATTTATCGGCGCCCGCCCGGTGGCGTATTTTCCTTGTTTGTGTCCTATGATGCGCTCATGCGCTCCTTTAGCGACAGCGATTTCGGCTTGCAAGATATTCTGCCCTACAGCATGGTGTTTGACAGCAAAGGGGAGATGTATTTTGATGACTATTATCATCAAGTAATCTACAAGGTGAGCCGTTCCGGCGCCGTGACCGTATTTGCCGGCACCTTGTACTCGACTAAAAATGCCGATGGTGGGCCTGGCGTGGGCAGCCTGTCCTTTGCCGGCATGCCCAGCCTGGCCATCGACAAGGCCGACAACCTGTACCTGAGCGGCCAGGATGGCGTGCGCAAGATCGATACGGCCGGGGTCATTTCCTCACCGCAACTGGCATGGGGCAATCCCATCGTGGAGGTTCTGGCTTTTGGCAACGGTACCTTGTATGGCTATACCGCCCGCGCCATCGTCCAGATGCCCTTGCCTTAAATGGAGCGATGCGCAGGCGCGGCTGGCGCATCCGTCAGTCGCGCTTGCAAGTCCAGCGCATTGAACAGGGCGGCCCCGGCCGCCGTATTGTCGAAGATGCACCAGCTGTCCGCCTGAGCCGATGCGTGCAATTCGGCCGCCAGGGTCGCCAGATAGCTGGCCGGATAGTCCGAGTAGTAGATTGTCGGGCTGCCGTGCAGGCGCAGGTAGGCCGCTGCCGTCGTTGGCACGTGCGGCCCCGCTTGTCCCGCAGGCGGATCGGCGCGCACGCGGGTGATGCGCTGCATCCTCAATAGCTCGGTGGCGCCTGTATCGAACCAGCTGGGGTGGCGCGCCTCGCACGCGAGCATACCGTCGAAGCGCTGGCGCAGCGCATGGAAAAATGCGGCGGCCACGTCCGTTTCGAATCGCAGGCTCGGCGGCAGCTGCACCAGCACGTAGCCCAGTTTATTCCCCAGTTGCATGACTTCTCCCGCAAAACGATCCAACTCGGCCGCACAGTCGCGCAAACGCCGTTCGTGCGTGATGCTGCGCGGCAATTTCACGCTGAAGCGGAAGTGGTCGGGTACGCTGGCGGCCCAGCGCGCATAGGTGGCGCTCTGGTGCGGGCGGTAGAAGGAGCTGTTGATTTCCACGCAGGGCAAGACGCGCGCATAGCGCTGCAGGTGGCTGCCATCGAGGGGGAAGTGGCTGGCGGCGGTGCTGGAAATACTCCAGCCGGCCGTGCCGATGTAAACAGTGTGCATGGCGCCATTACAGCAGGGCCAGGCGGGCGCGGCTATCGGACAAACGCCCGTGCGGCGGTCGGCGCAGGCCTAGACCTGGTCGATGATGTCGCCGCTCAGGTCGTGGCGCGTGATGTTGCCGCGCGCATCGATGGCGATCCAGCCGCCGCGCGGCTGTTGCGGCGGCGTCACGTCGCATTCCCAGTCGGGCAAGACATAGCGCAAGGTATCGTCGACTTTATGCAGGGCGGGACGGTGCGTGTGGCCGTGGATCATGACGGTGCTGGCGTGTTCGGCAAATACTTGTGCGACAGCATCGGGCGTGACATCCATGATGTCCATGGACTTTTCGCCATTGTGCTCGCGGCTGCTCTTGCGCAAACCGTCGATGATGGCCTTGCGCTGCGCCAGCGGCATGGACAGGAACTGTTTTTGCCAGGCGGGCTGGCGCACCATGGCGCGAAACTCCATGTATTGCACGTCTTTCGTGCATTCGGCGTCGCCGTGCAGCAAGACGATGCGCTGGCCGGCTATCGTGGCCACATGCGGTTCGCTCAGCAGGGTGGCGCCGGCGGCGGCCGCAAAGCCGGAGCCGACGAGAAAGTCGCGGTTGCCGGCGATCCAGTAGACATGCACGCCCGCATCGCTGACGGCGCGGATGGCGGCCGTCATGCGCGCATTGAACGGGTCTTCCAGGTCATCGTCGCCGGCCCAGTATTCGAACAGGTCGCCTAATAGATACAGTGCTTGCGCATATTGCGCATGGTGTTCCAGGAAAGAAAGAAACGCCGCGCTGGTGCGCGGGTGCGAGCTCTGCAGATGCAGGTCGGAAATAAAGAGTGCGGCAGGCATTGTCATCGTTCAACGCTCCCAAAAAGTGATGTACATGGAGAGGCGCAAACGCGGCAATGCCTGTTATTCATGATGCCAGAGCCGAATTACGCGGCTTCTACTTTCTCGATGACAACGTCCGTCACTGGCACATCGGCGAACATGCCGGCGCGCGAGGTTTTCACGGCGCGGATGGCGTCGACGACTTCCTTGCCTTCGGTGACTTTACCGAATACGGCGTAGCCCCAGCCGTCCTGGCCTGGGTAGTCGAGGAAGCTGTTGTTCTTGATGTTGATGAAGAACTGGGCCGATGCCGAGTGCGGGTCCGACGTGCGGGCCATGGCCAGCGTGTACGTGTCGTTTTTCAGGCCGTTCTTGGCTTCGTTTTCCACGGTGGTGTCGGCTGGCTTTTGTTTCATGCCTGGCTCGAAACCGCCGCCCTGGATCATGAAGCCGTCGATGACGCGGTGGAAAATCGTGTTGTCGTAGTGACCGGCTTTCATGTAGGCCAGGAAGTTGGCAACCGTTTTCGGCGCTTTTTCGGCGTCCAGTTCAGCGGTGATCTTGCCCAGATTGGTGGTAATGATGACGGAGGTCATGATGATCCTTAATAAATTGGATGATAAATGATTCAACGGCCCGTGTCGTTCGGGGCCGTAAAAACGCTATTTTACAGTTTTGCGGGCGCTGTCTTGAGTAAAGTCGCCGATTCGATCACCACGGGGGTGACCGGCACGTTCTGGTGCGGGCCCTTGTCCGCCACGGGCACGGCCTTGATCTTGTCGACCACGTCCATGCCACTGACGACTTTGCCGAACACCGTGTAGCCGAAGCCGTCGCGGCCAGGGTAGTCGAGCGGGCCGTTGTCGTTGACGTTGATGAAGAATTGCGCGGTGGCCGAATGCGGGTCGCCCGTGCGCGCCATGGCGATGCTGTAAGTCACGTTTTGCAGGCCGTTTTGCGCTTCATTCTTGATCGGCGCTTTCGTCGGTTTCTGCTTCATGTTCTTGTCGAAGCCGCCGCCCTGTATCATGAAGCCGTCGATGACGCGGTGAAACACGGTGCCCTTGTAATAACCGCTGTTGACGTACTGCAGGAAATTGGCCACGCTTTTCGGCGCTTTTTCCTGATCCAGTTCCAGCACGATCTCGCCCATGCTGGTTTTCAGGGCCACGTGCGGCGTCGGGTCGAGGGCGGTCGCCGGAGCGGCTGCCACGACGGCGCTGCCCAGGGTCAGGCCGGCAAACAGGGTGCAAAAGCGGGCCAGGAAAGACAGGCGTTTCGATTTGATTTCTTGCATGAAGGCGTCCTTGATCGTTATTTTTCTTTAAACTTGCGTTGTTGCCAAAAGAAGTGAGTTTCGGTTGAACATCGTAAAAACCTGATTCATATCGGGCCAGTATGGTTTTTATCAATGTTATACTTGACCGCTAACGCCCTAATTCTAACAAACAAGAACAACAATATAGCGGGTCGTACAGTCTTCGGCGCACACGGCAGTTCTGTGGCGCGGCACCCCCGGTGTCCGCGCCTGTCTGTCGTTTTGCCAGGTTGGCGGCCGCTCCACTTGCAAAGCACGATGAGCAATCTAAAGATTTACAACACCCTGGCTCGCGAAAAGCAGGTATTCGTCCCGATGGAAGCGGGCAAGGTACGCATGTACGTGTGCGGCATGACCATCTACGATTATTGCCATATCGGCCATGCTCGCATGATGATGGCGTTCGATGTCATCTACCGCTGGCTGAAGGCGTCCGGCTTCGACGTCACCTATGTGCGCAACATTACGGACATCGACGACAAGATCATCCGCCGTGCCGTGGAAAACGGCGAGACGATTTCCCAGCTGACGACGCGTTTCACCCAGTACATGGATGAAGACACGGCCGCGCTGGGCATCCTGACGCCCGACCACACGCCGCGCGCCACCGAATACGTGCCGCAGATGCTGCGCCTGATCGAACAGCTGGAAGCGAAGGACCTGGCTTACCAGGGGGCGGATGGCGACGTCAATTATGCCGTGCGCAATTTCCCCCACTACGGCAAGCTGTCGGGCAAGTCGCTCGACGACCTGCGCGCGGGCGAGCGCGTCGACGTGAACACGGGCAAGCGCGATCCGCTCGACTTCGTGTTGTGGAAGTCGTCGAAGGATGCGGAACCGGAAGAAGTCAAATGGGATTCGAAGTGGGGCAAGGGCCGCCCGGGCTGGCATATCGAGTGCTCGGCCATGTCCTGCGCCTTGCTCGGTGAACAGTTCGACATTCATGGCGGCGGCGCGGACTTGCAATTCCCGCACCACGAAAACGAGATCGCCCAATCCGAAGGCGCGTTCGGCCATACCAGCGTGAATTACTGGATCCATAACGGCTTCGTGCGCCTGGACAATGAAAAAATGTCCAAGTCGCTCGGCAATTTCTTCACCATCCGCGAAGTGCTGCAAAAGTTCGATGCCGAAGTGATCCGCTTCTTCATCCTGCGCGCGCATTACCGCAGCCCCCTGAATTACTCGGACGTGCACCTCGATGACGCGCGCCTGTCCCTGACCCGCTTGTACACGGCGCTGGCCGACGTGGCGGTAGAAGAGGGCGCCATCGACTGGAGCGAAGCCCACGCCGTGCGCGTGCGTGAAGCGATGGACGACGATTTCAACACGCCGCTGGCCGTGGCTGCCCTGTTCGACCTGGCAACGGAAGTGAACAAGAGCAAGTCGCCAGCCCTGGCGCGTCAATTGAAGGGCCTGGCGGGCGTGTTCGGCTTGCTGGAACGCACGCCGCAGCAATTCCTGCAAGCAACCGTGGGCGCTGCCGCCGGCGGCCAGGACGAGACAGCGGGCATCGAAGCGGCCATCGCGGCGCGCAGCGCGGCGAAGAAGGCGCGCGACTTTGCGCAGTCCGACAAGATCCGCGCTGAACTGTTGGCGGCGGGCATCATTCTTGAAGACAAGCCTGACGGCTCGACCAACTGGCGCCGCGCATGATGCCTACGTCCAGGGAAAACGGGGAAGCCCCCAAGGTGACGGACTTGGCGCAAGTGATCCAGGTGCCGCATTACTGGGAAGAGGCGAAGATCGAGCTGATGAAGCGCGACCGCATCATGAAAAAGCTCATCCCGCAATTTGGCGACCTGCACCTGGTCGGCCATAGCGACCCGTTTACTACCCTGGCCCGTTCGCTGGTGGGACAGCAGATCACGCCCAAGGCGGCGGATGCCGCCTGGAAAAAGCTGCTGCTGGCTTGCCCGAAATGCACGCCTACACAAGTCTTGAAGGCCGGCGCCGAGCAGCTGTCCGCCTGTGGTTTGTCCAAACGCAAGACCGAATACATCCTCGACCTGGCGGACCATTTCAAGGCCAAGCGCGTGCACGCGAGCCAGTGGGACCAGATGGATGACGAAGCTGTCATCGCCGAACTGGTGCAGATCCGCGGCATCGGCCGCTGGACAGCCGAGATGTTTCTGATATTTAATCTGCTCCGGCCGAATGTCTTGCCGCTCGACGACCCCGGTTTGATCCAGGGCATCAGCGTCAATTACTTCTCCGGCGAACCAGTTTCCCGCAGCGATGCGCGCGAGGTTTCCGCCAATTGGGAACCGTGGCGCACCGTGGCGACGTGGTATTTGTGGCGCAGTCTCGACCCTGCAGCCGTCCCTGCCGCACCCGATGCAGCCCCCGGCGCAGCAGCCGGTACGGTAAAATAAACATAGATGACGCCGCGCGCCCTGGCGCCGTGGCCGGTAAAACCTGGAGGTACAATGACTAAAACGACTTTCCTCAATTTTGAACAGCCGATCGCGGAACTCGATTCCAAGATCGAAGAGTTGCGCTTCGTGCAAGACGATTCGGCCGTCGACATCTCGGAAGAGATCGACCGCCTGGCCAAGAAGAGCCAGCAGCTGACCAAAGATATCTACGCCAAGCTGACGCCTTGGCAAGTGGCGCAGATCGCGCGCCACCCGCAGCGCCCGTACACCATGGATTACGTGAATGAAATCTTTACCGATTTCCACGAATTGCATGGCGACCGCAGCTACGCGGACGATCTGTCCGTCGTGGGCGGCCTGGCCCGCTTCAATGGCCAGCCGTGCATGGTCATCGGCCACCAGAAGGGCCGCGACACGAAAGAGCGCGCCATGCGCAATTTCGGCATGCCGAAGCCGGAAGGCTACCGCAAGGCCATGCGCCTGATGAAAGTGGCTGAAAAGTTCAACTTGCCCATCTTCACCTTCGTCGACACGCCAGGCGCCTTCCCCGGCATCGACGCGGAAGAGCGCGGCCAGTCGGAAGCCATCGGCCACAACCTGTACGTGATGGCCGAACTCAAAGTACCGCTGATCGCCACCATCATCGGCGAAGGCGGTTCCGGCGGCGCGCTGGCCATTGCCGTGGGTGACGCCGTGCTGATGCTGCAATACTCGACCTATGCCGTGATTTCGCCGGAAGGCTGCGCCTCGATCCTGTGGAAGAGCGCCGAGCGCGCCTCCGACGCGGCCGAAGCGCTGGGCCTCACCGCCCACCGCCTGAAAGCCATGGGCCTGATCGACAAGATCATCAACGAACCGCTGGGCGGCGCCCACCGCGATCCGAAACAGATGGCGACCTTGCTCAAACGCGCCCTGGCCGACACCCTGCGCCAGTTCCACGGCATGAAAACCAAGGACTTGCTGGCCGCGCGCCATGAAAAACTGCTGAGCTACGGCAAGTTCAAGGAAACCACGCCGAGCGAGTAAGCCAGCGCCGGCGCAGGCCGGCAGCAAGAACACCAGGGACAGGTGGCCAAGCGACACACTCGTTTGGCCACCTGTCCCTCTTTGCATTCCAGGAGTCTTATGAAAAAGCAACAAACCGCCACCGTCGCCGATATCTTCGCCAGCGCGCTGGAAACCTGCGGACCACAAGCCGGTGAGGCGGTCGGCATCGCCCTCAGCGGCGGCCTCGATTCCTCGGCCCTGCTGCACCTGGCGCATGCCTGGGCGCAAGAGCATGGCGTGGCCATGCACGCCTTCCATGTGCACCACGGCCTGAACCAGAATGCGGATGCCTGGCTGGCCCACTGCGAACAGTTGTGCGCCGGCATGGGCATCGCCTTTGAAGCGCGCAAGGTCACCCTGGAGAAAAACGCGAAGACGGGCACGGAAGAGGCTGCCCGCAAGCGCCGTTATGCGGCCCTGGGCGAGCTGTGCGCCGCGCACGGCGTGCGCCTGCTTCTGACCGCCCACCACCAGGATGACCAGGCGGAAACGGTGTTGCTGCAATTGCTGCGCGGCTCCGGCACGGCGGGCTTGTCCGGCATGGATGGGGCCAACAGCGCGCCCGAGCTGCTGGGCAATCCGGATCTGGTGATGGCGCGCCCCTTGCTGCCCGTATCGCGCAAACAGCTCGAAGCGTATGTGGCGAGCCATGCGATCGCGCACATCCACGACGAATCGAACGACGATCCCCGCTTTGCCCGCAATGCCTTGCGGCACCAGGTGATGCCCGTGCTGGCGCAGGCGTTTCCCGGTTTCCAGGAGCGTTTTGCCCGCAGCGCCCAGCATGCGCAATCGGCGCAGCGCCTGCTGACGGAACTGGCGACGCAGGATCTGGCGGCCTGCCTCGATGGCGATTGCATCGAGCTGGCGAAATTGCGCGAGCTGAGCGCGGACCGCTGCTACAACCTGCTGCGCCACTGGTTTGGCACGCGCGGCTTGCGCATGCCGTCGACGGCGTGGCTGGCGGAAATGCTGGCGCAACTGCTGGAGGCGCGGCCCGATGCGCAATTGCTGGTGACGCACCCCGAATGCCATGTGCGGCGCCATCGCGACCGTTTATATCTGACGCCGAAGCTCGACGATCTGGCCGGCATGCGCGACAAGAGCGACGCGGGCATTCCCGGCCTGGAAAAGGCCAGCCAGGAGTTCAAATGGCAGGGCGAGGCGAGCCTGGTCTTTCCCGCGTATGGCGGCGTGCTGCATTTCGATGCGGTGGAAGAGGGCGGCCAGGGTATCGATATTGCCTGGTTGCAATCTCAAGCCTTGACGATCGACTTCCGCCAGGGTGGCGAGCGCCTGAAGCTGGCCTTGAACCGTCCCACCAAGAGCTTGAAATACCACTACCAGGCGTTTGACGTACCCGCCTGGGAGCGCGAACGCCTGCCCCTTGTCTGTGCGGCGCAACAATTGCTGTTCGCGGCTGGTATTGGCCTCGATTGCCATTGCCTGAGTCTGCTGGATCGTCCCCGCGTCGCCTTGCGCTGGGTCTCCTGCTGAGCGCAGGGGCGGCAGCCACGGCCACTCTGGGGGTGGCCGCCAAGTGCCTGTTCAAGCCAGCTGGACTGCATGGATTGGTTATTTCCATATGCGCAATCGGTATGAGCTAATGCGCTTTTTAGCTTGTTATTTTGCATTGCGGCATGTAGAGTAAAGCCCTCCTTTTTTATTCTTCTTGAGCGGAAACTTCACTCTTATGGCTTTAATCGTCCACAAATATGGCGGTACGTCGATGGGCTCGACTGACCGTATCAAGAATGTCGCCAAGCGCGTTGCCAAGTGGCACGACGCTGGGCATCAAATCGTGGTGGTGCCATCCGCCATGTCGGGCGAAACCAACCGCCTGATTGGACTGGCCAAGGAAATCATGGATCAACCCGATCCCCGTGAACTTGACATGATCGCCTCGACAGGCGAACAAGTGTCCGTCGGCCTATTGTCGATGGCATTGCTGGCGATCGGCAAACAAGCCGTATCCTATGCTGGCTGGCAAGTCGCGATCAAGACCGATTCCGCCTTTACCAAGGCACGCATCCAGTCGATCGATGACGAAAAAGTCAAACGCGACCTCGATGCGGGCAAAATTGTCATCATTACCGGTTTCCAGGGCGTTGACGAACACGACAACATCGCGACGCTGGGCCGCGGCGGCTCCGACACCTCGGCCGTGGCGATCGCCGCCGCCATGAAGGCGGCCGAATGCCTGATCTTCACGGACGTCGACGGTGTCTACACGACCGACCCGCGCGTGGTCTCCGAGGCGCGCCGCCTGAAGACCATCACCTTTGAAGAAATGCTGGAACTGGCTTCGCTGGGTTCCAAAGTGCTGCAAACGCGTTCGGTGGAATTTGCCGGCAACTACCGCGTGCCCACGCGCGTGCTGTCGTCGCTGACCGACCCGATGTTGCCGCTGGAAATAGAAGCCAATTCAGGCACCCTGATTTCGTTTGAGGAAGATACAAACATGGAACAAGCAGTCATCTCCGGCATCGCCTTCAACCGCGATGAAGCCAAAATCACCGTGCTCGGCGTGCCCGACCGCCCAGGCGTGGCGTACCACATCCTGGGACCGGTGGCGGACGCGAACATCGAAGTCGACATGATCATACAGAATCAGTCGGTCGACGGTAAAACGGACTTCACCTTCACCGTCTCGCGCGGCGAATACACGCGCGCGCTGGCCGTGCTGGAAGCGAACCGCGAATCGCTGGGCGCGGCCAGCATCACGGGCGACGCGAAAGTGTCGAAACTGTCCGTCGTCGGCGTGGGCATGCGCAGCCACGTGGGCGTCGCCTCGCAAATGTTCCGCACCCTGTCGGAAGAGGGCATCAACATCATGATGATCTCCACTTCCGAGATCAAGATCTCCGTGCTGATCGATGAAAAGTACATGGAACTGGCCGTGCGCGCGCTGCATAAAGCGTTCGAGCTGGAAAAAGCTTAAATATCCAAAAATATTGCCCCACGCCCTTGACCAAAGGGGGGGCAATCGATATTATGACGTTCGTCGCTGCAGCGCAGTTAGCTACAGAGACATAGTTGAGTAATCAGCTAGGAGACGTGGCCGAGTGGCCGAAGGCACATCCCTGCTAAGGATGCATACGGCTTATACCTGTATCGTGGGTTCGAATCCCACCGTCTCCGCCAGTATTTCTAAAAACCCGCTTCGGCGGGTTTTTTCATTTCTGCCTTGCGGAGACGAGCAAAGCGCCTGCGCGCTTTGCGTGTGGGATTCGAAGCCTTGCGCGTACTTGCGCAAGGCGCTCCGAATCGCCCAATCAGGCACTAACTGCCAGCTCCCTCTCCGGCCCTTGCGCCAGCCTCCCCCTCAGCAATAAAAACAACAAGTGACTTAGTGTGAGTATTGACTCTTTGTCATTATGGATAATAGCAATGTTACTAATAAAAACTACGCATGCCCAGCCATGCTTCCATTGCCGAGTCCAATCAAGGAGTTGTCATGTCCAATCGCCTTCCCCGCAGCTACGTGTCGCTGTGCCTGGCCGCCATGCCGTTCGCCTGCGGCGCCGTCTTCGCCGCGGAAACCACGGTCAATCTGAATCTTGACCTGAACCTGAAGTCCGTGCCCAAACTCGAGCTGCGCCTGCTGCAGGAGCCGCCGAAGCTGAAGGCCCGCGCCAGGCCCGCCAACCGCGCGGCAAGCAAGCGCGACGAGTATGAAAAGTCGTACGACCTGTACATCCGCTATGCCAACGGCAGCATCTATAACCCGACCACGGCCAAGCATGACAAGGTGCGCCTGCGTTCCTACCAGCAGACGAGCAACCTGGCGCTCGATGGCCGTGACGAGAATGCGGCCACCTTCATGGCGCCCACGGTGGTGATGGCGCCGGGGCAAACCGTGCGCTTCAAGCTGCATAACCAGTTGCCGCGGCTGTCGGCCGAGCAGTGCGCGACGAGCGATACGAATGCGCCGCGTCCGCGCGGCTGCTTCAACGACACCAATCTGCATTCGCATGGCTTGTGGGTCTCGCCTTCGGGCAATAGCGACAACGTGCTGATCTCGATCAAGCCAGAGGTGGATTTCGAGTATGAATACAATATTCCCATCGACCACCCGGCCGGCACGTTCTGGTATCACCCGCACCAGCATGGCGCGACGGCGATGCAGGTGGCCAGCGGCATGGCCGGCGCGCTGGTGGTGGAAGGCGACCGCTATCCGACCGCCACCGCGCAGGGCGACCTCGATGTGATGCTGAAACAATTCCAGCCCGACGATGGCAGCGGCAGCGCCGGCGAAGTGATGCTGTTGCAGCAAATTCCGTATGACTGCCCCAGCAACAGCCTGGTGCCGACGATACCGTGCGAAAAGGATGCCGTGGGCGTGCTCGAGGATTTCAATCAGGTCAAGGATCCGGATGCCTGGCTGATGTCGGGCCGCTACACCTCCGTCAACGGCAAGGTGCAGCCGGTGCTGAACATGGCCACGCAGCGCCTGTACCGCTGGCGCATGATCGATACGGGCTTCCAGGCGTCCGTCGTGTTGCGCATCCGGCGCGCGAACGATCCGCAAAAGCTGTTCCAGGCGCTCGGCGTGGCGAACCAGGACAAGGACGTGATGGCGTTGTGCGATGGCGAGGATGTCACGCAATTCGAGGTGGCCGGCGACGGCTTGACGCACGACAAGATCATTGCCAAGACCCTCAACTACCTGCAGCCGGGCTACCGCAGCGACATCCTGTTTTCGCTGCCGAAAGCCGGCGCGTATTGCGTATATGCGGAAACCAACGTCAATAACCTGACGACGATGCATGACGTCAACAACACGCGTCTGATCAGCGTGATCGCCGCCAAGACCAACGCCAAGGCGTCTGCCCGCGCGAAGGCGGGCGAGTCGCCGCGCGATTTCCTGCTGGCCGAGTTGCGCAACGCCGTCAAGCGCCTGCCCAGCGCCCGGTTGCCGGACAGCGTCAAGAGCACCATTCTCGGCGACCTGGAGAATGGCCTCAAGCTCGGCAAGTTTGTGCCGCACGCCAGCTTCAGCGAGGCGGCAAAGGAGGCCATGCGCGGCAAGAAGAAGGAGTATGCGACCTTCAATATCGCCGAGCTGGGGGGCAAGTTCCGTTTCATGGTGGAAGGCAAGCCGGAAGACTCGCCGACACCCGATCTGAAGTATGTCTATGATCCGCACCGCGTGGATCACACGCTGGTGCTGGGTACCGAGCAGATGTGGGAACTGGCGTCCAAGAAGGGTAACCATCCCTTCCATATCCACGTTAATCCCTTCCAGGTCGTCAGCGTCGTTCGGACCGACGGCGGCAAGGTGGATCAGCAATACCAGGACTTGATCGGCACCTGGAAAGACACCTTGCTGGTGATAAAGGACCACAAGATCGAGATTGCCACGCGTTATCAGCGCTACATCGGCGAATACGTGCTGCATTGCCACATCCTCGAGCATGAAGACCAGGGCATGATGCAGAACGTCAAGGTGGTACTGCCGGATGGCAAGGGTGGCGGCGACATGGGCGGACACGGACACTGACCGTTCCAGGCGGGAGCGTGCCCGGCGCGCTGCCGCCTCTCCCCACCTGCCTCCGGAGCAACTACCCATGTCAAGCATGAAAACTGCACTCCTTCCCCTCCTGGCCGGCCTGCTGTGCGCAGGCGCCTGCACCTCGGTACAGGCGCAGGCCGCCGTATCGTGTCGCCCGGAATTGCTGGCGCAAGCGGAGCCGGGCGGCGTGCGCGTCGTGCGCTACCGCAAGAATATCGATGCACTGACCCCGGCCGAGCTTGACGCCTTCAAGCATGCGGTGAGCGAAATGAAACGCAAGAGCCAGGAAAACGTGTATGACCGGCGCGGCTTCCTGTGGCAGGCGTGGGTGCATAACTGCACCTCCGTCGACGTCTTCAATGACCGCCAGGCGGCCTTGCCTGGCGACAGGCTGAAAAAGCTGCTGGGCGATCCAACGCGCAACAGCTGCGACGTCGCCTATTTCCTCGACAAGGTGGCGACCGAAGACAACGCCCACGAGGAGTTTCCCGGCGAGTGCGAGCACCAGAAAAACACCTTCCTGCAATGGCACCGGGCGCAGCTGTATTTTTATGAGCAAGCCTTGCAGGCAGCCGACCCGAACGGCGAGCGGGGACCCAGCACGCGCAATGTCACGCTGCCGTACTGGAACTTCACCCGCAAGCCTTCCGGCGTGCGCTATCCGAAAGCCTTCGAGGACGTCGATTCGCCGCTGTACGACGCCACGCGCAACAAGGAGGGACTCGACAGCTCGCTGGCCACGGCTTCGGCCAACTTGCTGGCCTACCAGATCTATTACATGGAGTGGGCCGATTTCGGCGGCGACGAATACGGCAGCCTGGGCGGCGGCAACCTGGAAACAAAAATCCACAATCGCATGCACGCCACCTACATGGGCGGCAACATGGGCGACAACGTCACGGCCGGCCTCGATCCGCTGTTCTATGCCTTCCATAATTTCCTCGATTACAGTTTCGAGAAATGGCTCGACGAGCATGGCGATGCCGGCATACGCGGCAGCGGGCGCACGGCGTTCATGCGCAGCGAGCAGGACGCCAGCCTGCCCCGACCCGTCGGCTGGAGCGCCGGCAGCGGCGACGCCCAGCGCGGTGATTCGGGCGACTACACGGCCAACATGGGCCAGGCGGAACTGTATTTCGACACCCTGCGGCAGGGCTATGGCTTCCAGCCGCGCTATGGCGGCGAGTTTGCCCGCAAGACGGATATCCAGGCCCTGATCGACCGGCACCAGCAGGCGGGTTTTGTGTTTGGCGACAACCAGAAAAGCCTGTTCGCCGCCTTGCTCAGCGACGATGCGGCCGATGGCGCGGTCGCCAGGCCCGATCTCACCGTGACCAGCGCCTACCAGATCCCGGCGCGGCGGGTGGCCAGCGACAAGCGGGCCAACATGGTGCTGGATCGCGCGCATGCGGATGAAGACTACAGTTTTCAGGCCGATATCTACCTGCATCCCGCCAACGTGGCCGCGCGCATCGGCGACAAGTCGTTCCGCGACCGCTACCTGGTCACCAGCACCAGCCACTGGGCCTTGTCCGGCCATCATCAGCACGACAAATATGTCATCGAAACGGATATCACCGGCATCGTCGACAGTCTCGTACCCAGGAAGCGCAGGCAGGCCTGGCGCATCACGGCAGCCATCACCACCAATGACAAGGGGCGTGGCCTGATACGGCAAGGCGATTTCTCCACGCCCGTGATCCAGCTCGTCGACCGCCGAAAACCGGCCGAACCCACGTATGAGGAGAGCAAGCCATGAGTGAACGGACCAGCTTCAAGCGCGATGTGCAGGGCCTGTTTTCCCGCTATGTAGCCGACATGAACAAGGTCAAGCTGTCGAACCCCGCGTCGACGGGCGTGCAGCGGCTGTATCTGAACGACTATGCGAGCGTGAAGGCGTTTGCCTGGCAAATCCAGGTGGCCATCCACGGTTACGACTATGACAGCCGCAACGAAAAATGGCTGGTGCCGGCCGGGCACCGCCTGCGCAAGCCGGGCGCAGGGGAGGGCCAGTATGTCATGTCTGCACCGCACCCGATGCCGCCTGACGGCCCGATGCCGCAGGAGGGCATCCATATCTTCGACCAGTGGGTCCGGGACGGCATGCCGCCGTGATGCGTTGGCCAACCGGCATAGACACCCTTGATGAGCAGGAGTTCAGCATGGCATACACAGGTTTGAGAATTCACCCGGCCATCGGCATCGCCCGCGTCGGCAACAGCGAAGAATACTATCTGGGCCCGGAAAGCCTGGCCGGCATGCCGCTGGCTGGCCAGGATGGCACGGGAGGCTTGCCGATCCGGCCCGGTACGGAAGACACGACCATCGCCAGCAGCGAGTTGCGCGATGCCAGCGGAAAGCTCAAGCGGCAGGCGGCCCGCTTCCGGATTTACCAATATGCGTTCGATGCGGCCGATGGTGTGGAAAGCTACCCGCTGGGCCGGCGGGGCGCGGCGGCCGAAGTGGCCATCGGCAGCATGGTCGATGGCAAGATCGTCAAGGACATCGTGTGGACCGTGCACCTGGCCAACAAGAAGGCCAATAGCTGGGAGGCAGGCGACGGCGTGGCGCCGTTCGACAACAAGCGCGTGCCAGCCTTGCGCAATCGGGCTTTCGGCGAGCCGGCCTCGCCGCACTTCGGCACGCCGGCCGACCCGCTGCGCCTGCAGCTGCTGGTCATCGACCCCGGACCGCGCACGGTGCAGGCCTCGCGCCAGTCGGTGCAGCAGTTCGACGCCGCCACGCCGCCATCGTGCGCGGAGGCGGCCAGCGGCGCCGTGCGCAGCCTGCCCGACTATCCCGTATCGTTTCCGCGCGGCGGACAGGCTGGCGCGCCGGCGCAGGGCCCTGGTTCCATCATCGCCTCGCTGGGCGCCATCACGACGGAAAAGAATGGCCGCCTGCTGGTGCTGGGCGGTTATGGCAAGGCCTGCGGCTTTGACGCGCAAGGCAATTATTCGCCCGCCGCCGTCCTGCACGACAACGTCAACAACGACAACTGGTTCGATGACGTGGCCGATGGTCCCGTCACGGCCATGCTGCTCTTCGCCGACGGCACTGCGCGCAGCGTCGAGGGCGGCGCCTGGGTGGTGTCGAGCGACCCGTCGTATGCGCCGCAAACGGCGAACGTCGTCTCGCTGTGGGACGACCTGTATTGCACCTGGCTGGAAAAGATGGCGCTGCGGCCCGCCGTGTATGCGGATGGCAGCTACCAGGCGGGCTACCAGAGCAATTTCAGCACCGATGTCCAGCCCATCCTGCGGGCGGCCTCGCTGCAGCGCTGGACGACCAGTCTGCCGCCCAGGGCGATCAAGGAGCACGACTTGCTGGGCAAGATGAAGGCGGAGGGCCTGACTTACCCCATCATGAATTTCATCCGCCATCCCGACCAGACGGGCGCGCCGTCACTGAAGCCGCAGATGCCGCTGTCGCTTGGCGATGCGGGCAGCAGCCTGCTGACCCTGACGCGTGCCCAGTATTTTTTCATGGACCAATGGGCGCATGGCCAGTATGTGGCCGACAGCGGCACTTTCCTGCTGGGCGCGGGCGAAGCGCTCGACCGTAGCGTCCTGTTCAACTGCCTGGGCGGCCGCTACAGCCCCGGCATCGAGATGGGTTTTATCGTGCGCGATCCCGGCCTGTACCGGCAGGCGTGGCGGCGCCATGATGCAGGCGGCCCGTTCCGCATCCATGCACAGCATCTCGATTACCCGGCCGCCGTCAGGGACCAGCCCTTTCTTGGCGCCGGCTATGTGCCGCTGCGCGGCGGCGAGGTGCAGCCTGGCGACGTGTCGAAGTTCATGGCCTTGCCATGGCATACCGATTACAACTCGTGCGCCACGCATCTGCCGGATCCGAATCCCGGCGGCAAGGTACTCAATAACCAGCAGGCGATCGACGCGGCCACGGCGATCAATGGCAATGGCTACAACACCTTGCTGTATTCCTCCTGGCCGGCGCAGCGGCCCGTGGCCGTGTACACCTACGACGACGTCGTTGCCAATGGCGGCGAACTGGCGACGCCGCGTTACTCCGTTCGAGGCAAGGGCACGCGGGCCGATGGCGTGCCATCAAGCACCCCGGACAATGCGGAAATCGACCGGCCCGCCATGCATGTGGGCCGCTACCAGGACCGCGCGCAGTTCCTGCTGAACTGGCACCGCATCGGCGTGGTCGTGCAAAGCACGGCGATTGCGCGCAAGGCTGGCGAGAAGGCCATCTGCAAGGATTACTACCTGGAAGTCGAGAGCCTGTTCGACAGCGATGAAAGCAACCTGGTCGAGTATTGGCGCAACACGGCCATCGACAAGGTGTACCGGCCGAAGCCGCAGCCGAAACCGAAGCCCTGATGGCGGCGTTTGCAGACAGTCCCGGCGCGGCGGGGCCATCGCGGCAGCGCTACCGGGTCGCCATCATCGGCGGGGGCCCGGCCGGCTGCGCCTGCGCGCTGGCGCTGGCCCGGCATGGCGTGCACGATGTGCTAGTGATCGAGGCGGGCGACTACGCTCAATTTCGCATCGGCGAAAGCATTCCGCCCGAAGCCAACCGCCTGTTCCAGGCGCTGGGGATGGCGCAGGCGTTTTTCGCCGAGGCGCATGCGCCTTGCCATGGCAGCTGTTCCTGGTGGGGCAGCGACAAGCGCGGCTACAACGACGCGCTGCTGCATCCGCTGGGCCACGGCTGGCACCTGGAGCGTTCCCGTTTCAATGACTTCCTTGCGCGCCAGGCGCGCTTGCGCGGGGCGGAAGTGCTGCTGCGCGCCAGCCTGGCCGCGTCGGCCCCGGCGCAAGGCGGCGGTTTTACATTGGAATTGATGCTGGGCGATCCGGCGCACCCGCGCCTGGCCAGCATCCACGCCGACCTGGTGGTCGACGCCAGCGGCACGCGCGCCATCTTCGCGCGCCAGCGCGGCAGCCGCAAGGTGGCAACGCTGCCGCTGATATGCCTTGCGATGCGCTTCGCCGCGCCAGACGGCCCCCGTTCCGGCCTGACGCACCTGGAAGCCGTCGAACATGGCTGGTGGTATGGCGCCCATCTGCCCGACGCCACCTTGCTGCTGGCGTTCTACAGCGATGCGGCCACCGTCAAGGCGCGGCGCCTGCAGCATGCCGGGCACTGGCTGGAAGGGCTGGCGGCCGCGCCCAATACGGCGGCGCTGGCCCGCGGCGCGGCGCCGCTGGCAGGCGGCGTGCAGAGTTTTCCCGCGCCGTCCTACTGCCTCGATCAACTGCATGGCGACGGTTGGCTGGCCATCGGCGACGCCGCCTCGGCCTACGATCCTGTCACCTCGCAAGGCATCGTCAAGGCGCTCGCCAACGGCATGGCGGCCGCTGACGCCATCGCCGGCCACGCCACCCTGGGCGCGGTGGCGCACACGGTGGCACTGCGCCATGCGCAGTACCTCGTGCAGCGCCAGCAGTACTATGGCTGGGAGCAGCGCTGGCCCGCCGCGCCGTTCTGGCGCCAGTTGCATGCGGGTGCGCAGGCGCGCTAGCTGTGAAGTTGCAAGAGGTTATTCTGGCCGGATCTGAGCCGTGACATTGGGGCCTTGCCAGCAATGCCCTGATGCGGCCGGTGCCAGTTGTAGTGATGGTTCCATTCTTTGAGCATGTTGGCCCGCTCCAGTGAGTTGTTATAAACAAAGCCGTAAGCCCATTCGCGCAAGGCTGACTGGATGAAGCGTTCGGCCTTGCCATTGGTCTGTGGCCGATAGGGCCGTGTAAAGCGGTGCTTCAATGCTATCTGGCTACAAGTGGCCTTGAATGACTTGGAGCGAAAGGCTGAGCCGTTATCGGTCAACAACGCTTTGGGGCGCACCCCGAGTGAGCAGAAATAGGCATGGGTATTGGCGAGGAATCGGTTGGCATTCTCCTGGGTTTCGTCAGGATAGAGCTCCGTGAAGGCGATGCGGGCATGGTCGTCAATGGCGATAAACAAGACTTCCCAGCCGGCGCCGCGCGTACGGTCTCGCCGGTCTCCCGTCGCACGATGGCCGGTGGTTTCAATGCGCCCGAGCTTCTTGGTATCGATATGAATCAGGTCGCCTGGTTCTGCATGCTCGTAGCGCTGCACCGGCTCGACGGGATCGAGATTGCTCAGTTTGGAGAGGCCGGCGCGCGCCAGCACACGGCTAACTGTGGCCTTCGATATCTGCAGGTACTGGGCGATCCTGGCCTGCGTCATGCGCTTCTTGCGTAGCTCGACAACGGTCAGCGCCTTGCCTGCGTCCAGAGCCAAAGGGCTATGCGCGGGACGCGACGAGCGATCCATCAAACCATCCCGATCTTCGGCAAGGAAGCGCCCCAGCCATTTGCGCACGGTCGCCTCGCTCACGGCATAGCGGACAGCGGCCTGGCAGACCGGCAGGCGGTGATGTAGTACGTCTTCGACCATCTCGACTCGACGAATCAGCGTTAATCGGGCATTCTTATGGATGTTCATTCGGTTGGTTTCCTTGAGAACTGGGGGTTTGGCGATTTCCAGTGTCTCAAATCCAATCCGAATGAACCACAACAACCTATTGAAACATCACAGCTAGCGGTCTTATCGCCGCTGCGCTTCGCGTTCGAGTGTATCCCTGCCGATGATCTTCAGGCTGGCGCCGCCCTTGAAGGGCAGCGTTTCCTCGTTGCCCGCCGTCTGGATCCCGGCCGAGACACCGATTTCGGCCGTCACGTCGACGAACTCCTTGCGGAACAGCAGCAGTTCCGTATGCTTGATGACGCTTTGCAGCGCAATCGATTGTCCGGGCGCGATGGTCGTGAGGTCGCGCTTGAGCGCGTGATTGGCCAGGCCCGTCTTCAATACCTGGCTTTGTTCGCTCACGTTGTCGATCAGGCGCATATTGGGCCCCCGCGCCTGCATGTATTTGAGCGGATAGCCGACTTCCCCATTGCCGACATTCTTGATGAGCACCTCGATGCGCATGTCGCTGCCCGTGAAAATGCAGGCCGGATTATCGATGCAGTGGGCGCTGATGGAGAGAATTTCGTTCGGCATGGCGTTTCCTGGGAGTTGTAGGGACACTGCGAGCAGTGCGATTAGGAGCCGTTCAGGATGATATCGCATTTGATCTGCCGTCCTATTTTCGTCCGTAGCAATTCCTGCACTTCGATGGCGATCTGCCAGGCATGCCGGTCACGGATGACGATGGAGCCGGCCGAGTTCATGATGTTGGCGGCGGCCGGTTCAGGTTCCTTGTCGTCAGAGAGGGAAGGCACGGGCGCATCCCAGCTGCCGTCCGGCTTCTTGTATTTGACGGTCTCGTCGTCGCCTTCCACATACGAATATTCATCCGGCAGGCCATAGCAGTGACCGAATTCATGTGCGTGCGTCTGGCCATCGGTCGAGGCGGACACGTCGATGATGGTGCCCGTGACGCTTTCGCGGTCGTAGCGTTTGTGGATCTGCATGACGTAGTGCTCGTTGCTTTCCACATAAACGACGCGGTAGACGATGGGCAGGATGCGCGTGCCGCATTCCGGATCGCTGATTTTCATCTGGAATTTATTGTTCCAGTGGCTTTCCAGCCCCGTGGTGGCGATGCCCTTGACGTACTTGATGACGGCGGCGCGCTGCTTGACCCGCGTGGCGGCCTGTGGGGTACCCTTTTCGCGCTCTTCCAGCGCCTGGTCGGCCGGCTCGAGCACCGTGATCACCTTGACGCGCAATTCGGCGATGATGCCGGTATTCGACTTGACGGGCACGTAGATCTTGTAGCGCACGTTGTCGAAATAGTTATGCGGCGCGCCAGTGGCGCCGAAGGTGTTGTTGTAGCGCGGCACGCTGGAGACGCTGATCTCCTTTTCATAGTCGGCGATCCAGCAGGCGGGGCGCTTGATGAGCACTTCCTTGCGCTGCTTATTGTCGACGGGGCTGGTGCTGGACGTACCCGTTTCCTTGAATTTCGGCTCGGGCTTGGGCGGCGCCTTGGCCGTCGTGCCGGGCGCAGGCGCCTTGGCGCGCGTGTCCGAGCCGGGTGGCGGGGCAGGAGCCGGCTCAGGGCTGTCTTGCGTCTCGGGCAACTGGCCCGGTGATTTGAGCAGTTCGATCACCAGCGCCTCGACGGCAGCAGCCGCCACGATATGGGTCAGGCCCCTGGCGTCCGTCATGCCCGTTTCGATACTGCCGTCGGCGCGCTTGACGCGGTACGGCTGGCGCGGCATCAGTTCACCCGTGTCGCGGTCTTTCAGCACGAAGCCTTCGTCGAACAGTTTCAGGCGGCTGTCCGGCAACGGCGGCAGGCCGGCGGCGACGCTGGCGCCGCCGTTGAAGACATGCTGCCCGCCCTTGACCGTAAAATGGCCGGGGCAGCGGAAGGTGATGTCGCCGCCTTCGAGCGTGATCGACGATTGTCCTGCCTGCAGGACGATTTTCTGGTTGGCCTTGATGTCGATGCTGTCGCTCACGGAGATCACCGTGACGGCTTGATCGGCGAGGATTTCCAGTTGGTCGGTATGCGCTTCGAGCGAGACGGGGCCGTTGCCCGCGACGGCCTTGATGCCGCCTTCGTGGCTGAACAGCGTGGCCGCGTTGGCCGCCACCGAGGCGACTGTCTGGCCGGCCGTCATGTGCAGGTCGGCCTGCGCCGTCCAGTGCAGATGCTGGCCCGCGAACAGCACGGTCGACGCGGGCGTGGCCCAGTTGATGCTGCTGGGCGACTCCATCACCACCAGCGGCTGGGCGTAGCGTTCCACGGGCTGCGCCGTATCGGACGCGCGCGTGCCGCTGCCTGCCTTGCTGGCTTCCTGGCCGCCGACATTGGCCTGGTACTTGCCTTCCTGCCGCGGATCGATCTGCGTCGCCATGTCCAGCTGCGCCTGGTTCGCATCCTTGCTGACGAGGGCTTTTTGCTGGCTTGCCGACGTTGCTACCGTCTTGCTCAGTTCACAGGCGCCGCGCAGCAGGGCCAGCGCTTCCTTCGTGTCGAGCTGGCTCGACGTCACGCCGGCGCCCTGGCGCGCGCGCGCCGTGGTCGAGATCAGCATGCCTTCGCCGGCGCGCAGCATGGCCCAGGCATCAGTGCGCAATTCAAAGCCGCTGCCGCGGTAGCTGCCCCGTTGCGCCGAGCTGGCGCCTTGCTGCACCAGGTAGCCCAGATTGAGCTCGGTGGCGGCGCTGCTCGAAGCGAGCCGGGTGCGCAGCTGGCCCTGGGTATCGTCGAGTACCCACTGGTTGTAGCCGGCGCCGTCGAAATTGTGGCTGTGCATGCCCGACAGGACGCCCGCGTGGTTGACGCCCGCATCCTCGCCGGCCGCATACGGCGGCGTGTCGCTGCCTGTGTAGAGCTGGGCGACGACCAGCGGGCGGTCCATGTCGCCTTCGATGAAGTCGACCAGCACTTCCGTGCCGAGGCGCGGCGTGAATTGCGAGCCCCAGTTCGGGCCGGCCAGCGCTTCGGCCACGCGCACCCAGGCGCCGGACGCCTCGTTGCCGGGCGCGTTGCCCTGCTGGTCGGTGTTGTGCGCCAGGCCGCCCGGATTGGCGGCGTTGCCGCGCTGCCAGGCGAACTGGATGCGTACCTGGTGGTCGCGGCCCGTGGTGGCAACGCTGTCGGCCAGCCCCACCACCAGCGCTGTCTGCGGGCCCAACGCCACGGCAGGTGCGCGCGCGGCGGTGGCGCGCGGCACGATGGCCACGCTGGCGCGCACGCAGCCGAAGCGGTTGCGGTAGGTGCCCGGTTCGATCTGGCCGGCGATCCAGTCGGCGACGCCGCCCAGGCCGGCCGTCTTGGCCAGCGTCGACAGCATGCCGCCCAGGCCGGCGCCGGCCGGTCCCGTATTGTTGCGCGCCTGGTGCTCGGCCCACAGCACGGTGAAGGCGTTGGCGCCATCGGCATGCTGTTCGTGCTGCAGCAGGCGCATGGCGTGGCCGGCGGCCAGGCGGCGCACGGCGCCGGCGCCGTCGAACTGCTTGTTGTCCAGTTCCAGCGCTTGCAGCATGCGCTCGCTGTGCGGCCCGGCCGCCGCGCGGTCGGCGTGCAGGCGTTCGCCGGCGCCGTCATACACGGCCAGTTGCGGCAATTGCCCCGCCTCCAGGCTGGAGACCTGCTCGGCGGCGGGCGCCGTCACCTGCGCCGGGTCCCAGCTGCTGATGCTGACGGCATTCGATTGCACCTGGCGGCGCGCGCCGAAGCGGTCGATGGCGTCGTCGGTATCGGTGGCGCGCACGCCGTGAAAGCGCATGTCGGCGCCGCCCGGCGTCTGCGGTGCGGTCGCCTTGCTGTCGAAGATCACCAGTTTGTGCCTGGCCTGCGCCTCGCCCTCGCCGCCTTCCTGCGCGCCGCCGGGCTGGTCGTGCTCGAAGCGCCAGCTCAGGCCTTCGGCGGCCAGCAGGCGCGCGAAGAAAGCGAAGTCGCTTTCGCGGTACTGGGTGCGGATGGCGCGCGTGGCCAGCGCCTGGCTGACGTCGAATTCGAAGCGCAGCTGCGGGTAGTCGGCCAGCAGCTCGGTGACGATGTCGCGCGCGTTCTTGTCCTGGAAAATATAACTGTCGCGGCGCAGCTGCAGCAGGGCCAGGGCCGGCTCGAGGCGCAGCCGGTAGCGCGCCACGCCACCGTCGGCGCCCAGCCAGGCGCAATCGGTGCAGATGCCGTGCCAGGCGCGCTGGCTGCCGTCGGGCTGCAGCAGGCACAGCGTCATCTCTTCGCCGATGAAGGAGGACAGGTCCAGGCTGGCCGCGGTGCTCAGCGCGTCGACCTCGAAGCGGAACAGTTCATTGACGGCCTCGCGGCCCTCGAACTGTTCCGCCATCAGCGATTCCGGCTGTCCGGACTGCTGGGCCGTGGCCAGGGTGATGAGCCGCGCATGCTGGCTCAGGCCGGTGCCGAACTGGCCCGTGGCTGCGGGGGTTGCCTGTGCGCCGCCCATCACGGCAGGGTAATGCTCAGGTTAGCCACGCGCGGCGCCAGCTTGACGATGTCGTTGTAGGCATTGATCTGCGCTTGCGTCTGTTTGGCCAGCATGGTGCGCAGGCTCAGGTAGCCCATTGCGCAGATCAGGGCGAACACCGAACACAGCACCCAGACCGGCACGTTGTTGCGCAGCTTGTGGATGATCTGGTCGGGCCGCTCCGCATGCGGGGCGAAGCCGGTTTTCTTGCCCTTCATCTGGGCGATTTCGTCCCCCAGGCGCGCCGTCAGGTAGTTGAGTTTTTCCGGGCCTTCGAGGATGTAGCGGCCCTGGAAACCCAGCAGCAGGCACATGTGGAAGACCTCGAGCGCCTGCAGGTGCGCGCTGCCGCGCGCGCGTAGCGCTTCGAGACGGATGAAGAAGTTTTCGCCGGCCAGCTGGTCGCCGAACAGCACCAGCTGCAAGGGCCGGCGCGCCCATTCGTCGCGGATGCTGTAGGGCGAGCGCAGGATGATTTCATCGACGGCCGCGCAGAACGCATATTTTGCGGCGTCGATGTCGTCCGCCGACGCGCCCTGTTTTTTCGCGCCGCGGCTGAACTCATCGAGGAAGTGCGTCATCTTGCTGATGAAATCGGCATTGTCTTGCGGCCCGCTGCCGTTCTTCAGCATGAACAGGGCGTAAAAACCGTCGTACATCAAGTCCATCAAGGTGTGTTCGGTGCCGGGACCGGCAGCCATGCTGGAGGCATAGGCGGCCTGGCTGCCGGACATCAGGGAAGGGGGAGCGCTGGAGTGCATCGTTGGACCTCAGGAAGTGACGGCGACAAGTTCGAGTTTCAGTTCACGCATGCCGGACGGGACATAGACCAGCAGCGACTGCGCCTGCAGCATGCGTTCGTACATCTGGCCCTTGGCCTCGATGGTGAAGTAAAACATGTCGGGCCGCACCGGCACGGCGGCCGGCACCTGCGGCGCATGCTGCAGGCGCACCCCGGGCAGGGCGGACAGGACGAATTTTTCCACATCGTCCGGCGCGCCCACCTTGAAGCGCAGCGGCACCACGTCGACCAGCTCCACGCCGGCCATGTCGGCCGACACGCCCAGGTAGAACGCCGTCTTGGCATCGATCTTTTCCGAGTCCAGCTTGCCGTGATGGTAGGACGGCTTGGTTTCCGTCAGCGCGATGGCGAAGTATTTCGACGAGATCACGGTGTCGAGCAATTCGCGGATCATGGCGTGCAGCTGGGCGAACGCGGGGCCGGGATCGGCATGCCGGTACGGCGGCAGGTCGGCCAGTGCATGGCTTCTTGAAAAGGTCATCAAGCCGCCCGCCAGGGCCAGCAGCTGTTCGTACAGCCGCTCCGGATGCAGCCCCGGATGATGGAAATAATGGCTGAGCGATGCGTAGGCCGCGCTGGCCGTATGCAGCAGCCAGAACGAGGACATGTCGCCCGAGCGGAACTCGATCACGCTCTTGCTAGGCTCGCGGTGATGCCCGTACAGCGCGTTGACCTTGGCTTGCAGCGCGTCGATCAGGCGGCGCAGCTGCAGGAACAGCAGGGGCGCGCTGCGGATGGACAGGCTGGGGGGGACGAAGGCCGGGTCCTGCTCGAAGCCGCCCGTCGACAGGCGCCGCAGGCGCAGCAGGGGGAAGCTGACGTAGGAATCGCGCGGCTCGGCATCGGCGACCAGGCGCAGGGTTTTTTTCAGGTAGGTCAGTTCGGCCTGCGCGGCCTGGGTGTACAGGTCCGGCGTGCTGAGATTGGCCTGGGCATAGCGCGCCGCGTTGTTGGGCTGGCCGCTGGCGGCGAAGTTGCCGCCGAATGGCTTGAACGCCGGCAAGGCGGCGTGAAAGGTCACCGATTGCAAGGACGACGGCACGTTGCCCAGGTCGAGCGCGTCGGGCAGTTCATCGCTCCCGGCGGCGTTGTAGATTTCGCCGTCCTGGAAGACCAGCGACAGTTCCAGCAGGCGCAAGCTGTTGTTGGCCAGCGCATCGCGGTCGATCTGCAACTGGTTCACTCCCCACGCATACGGGTGCAGTGCCTTGACGCTCTCGTGCAGGCGCTGTTCGTGGTAGTGGTCTTGCTGCTGGAAATGCTGGGGTCGCAGAAACAGCCCTTCGCCCCATAACAATTTGTTTGCCATGCTCATGGATTGCCCTCTATGCCAGACACAGTGAGGCGCGCGGCAGCGACTGAAAATCATGCTTCGCATCGCGCAACCTGGTGCTTTTTTCGCAACTGCAAGAACCTTAACATTATCTTGAAGAATGGTGCGTACTGTACGTTTTTAGCGCGAGTAGTGTGAGTTTTCGCGTATTTTCTATTGAACGCAGTGAATTTTCAAATCATGCTACGCTCCGAAAAATAGATAATTAGCAACTATAAAAAGCAACTTTTCAGTTCGCCAAACAGTCTTCTTTTTTGAAGGAAAGATCAACATGACACGCTCGGTTTCGCTACACACGCTTGCAGTTATCGCCTGTGCTTTTGCCCTCAGCGCCTGCAGTACGGCGCCGGTGGCCAAAGCGCCGCCCGTCGTGGCGCCGCCGACGCTGGAGGAGCTGATGGCCAAGGCCACGCAGGCCGTGGACACGGGCAACAAGGCGGCGGCGCTGGCGCTGTGGCAGGAGGCGGCCGCCGCGGCGCCCGCCGACAAGCAGCCCTGGGTGCGCATGGCGCAAAGCCGCTACGATGCCGGCCAGTATGGCGAAGCCATCCTCAACGCCCAGGAAGTGCTGGTGCGCGATCCTGCCGACAAGCTGGCCAACAGCGTGATTGCCATCAGCGGCCTGCGCCTGTCGACGCGGGCGCTGGCCGACCTGAGCCGTCAGAACAACCTGTCCGGTCCGCTGCGCGCGGAATCGCAGGACCTGGCCAAGCTGCTGCGCGAGAGCCTGGGCGAAACCGTGCTGGTGCCGCCGCCGGACAAGCCGCCCGTGCGCGCGTCGCGCAAGCAGCCAAGCAAGCGCACTGCCGACGAGGGCAGCGCCAATCCATTCAATGCCCTGAAGTAGCCAGCCAGGCACGGGTACGCCGCAGTTCAACAGGCGCATCGCCGATGCCGCCAATATTTGGAAGGGGATGTCATGTCGAAGAAAGATAGTGTGCAGAAGCGCTTGCAAAAGGTACGCCCGCCGCGCGTGCAGATGACGTATGACGTCGAGATCGGCGACGCCATCGAAAACAAGGAGCTGCCCTTCGTGGTGGGCGTGGTAGGCGATTTCGGCGGCAATTCCGAACTCGAACAGAAGCGCCTGAAGGACCGCAAGTTCGTCGATATCGACCGCGATAATTTCGATGAAGTGATGAAGGGCATCGAGCCGCGCGCCACCTTCCGCGTGCCGAATGAACTGGGCGCCGGCGGCGACCAGTTTGGCGTCGAGCTGAAATTCCGCTCGATCGCCGATTTCCGCCCGGAAGCGGTGGTCGGGCAGGTCGAGCCGCTGCGCAAGCTGCTCGAAGCGCGCACCAAGCTGGCCGACCTGCGCAACAAGCTGGCCGGCAATGACAAACTGGAAGACATCCTGAATGACGTGCTCAATAGCACGGAAAAACTGGCCCAGCTGGAACAACATTCCCACGTCAGGAAAGATTGATATGTCCGCACAACTGACCCCCGCATTGAGCGCCGCCGGCGCCGCCGAAATCGACTTGCTCGACCAGATCGTCGAACAGAGCAAGGTGGCCAAGTCCAGCGTCGAACACGCCCGCGCCAAGGATCTGATTTCCGAACTGGTCAGCCAGGTCATGGATGGCACGGTGGTGGTATCGAACAACCTGGCCGCCACCATCGATGCCCGCGTGGCCGAACTGGACCAGCTCATTTCCGCGCAGCTCAGCGCCATCATGCACGCGCCCGAATTCCAGAAGCTGGAAAGCAGCTGGACGGGCCTGCATTACCTGGTGAAGAACACGGCCACCGGCACGAACCTGAAAATCAAGATGATGAACGCGACCAAGCGCGAACTGGTCAAGGATTTCCAGAGCGCGCTGGAGTTCGACCAGTCGACCATGTTCAAGAAGGTCTACGAAGAGGAATTCGGCACCTTTGGCGGGGCGCCGTTCGGCACCTTGCTGGGCGACTTCGAATTCAGCCGCCAGCCGGAAGACATGTATTTCATCGAACAGATGTCGCATGTGGCCGCCGCCGCGCACGCGCCGTTCATCTCGTCCGCGTCGCCGGAACTGTTTGGCCTGGAAAGCTACAGCGACCTGGGCAAGCCGCGCGACCTGGCCAAGGTATTCGACACGGTCGAGTATGCGAAGTGGAAATCCTTGCGCGAATCGGAAGATTCGCGCTATGTGGGCCTGACCTTGCCCCGCTTCCTGGGCCGGCTGCCGTTCAATCCGCTCGATGGCGCCACCGTCGACGGCTTCAATTTCGTCGAGGACGTCGACGGCACCGACCACCAGAAATACCTGTGGTGCAATGCCGCCTACGCGTTCGGCACCAAGCTGACGGCCGCCTTCGAGGATTACGGCTGGTGCGCGGCGATCCGCGGCGTGGAGGGGGGCGGCCTGGTGGAAGACTTGCCGACGCATACCTTCAAGACGGACGAGGGCGAGGTGGCGCTGAAATGCCCGACCGAGATCGCCATCACGGACCGTCGCGAAAAGGAATTGAGCGACCTGGGCTTCATCTCCCTCGTGCACTGCAAGAACACGGACTATGCCGCGTTTTTCGGCGCCCAGTCGGCGCAGAAGGCGAAAAAATACAATACCGACGCCGCCAACGCGAACGCCGTGCTGTCGGCGCAACTGCAATACATCTTCGCTGTGTCGCGCATCGCCCACTACATGAAGGCCATGATGCGCGACAAGATCGGCAGCTTTGCCGCCGCCTCCAACGTGGAAGATTTCCTCAACCGCTGGCTGACGCAGTACGTGCTGCTCGACGATAACGCCAGCCAGGAACAGAAAGCCCAGTTTCCGCTGCGCGAAGCGTCGGTGCAGGTATCGGAAGTGCCGGGCCGGCCCGGCGTGTACCGCGCCGTGTCCTTTTTGCGTCCGCATTTTCAACTGGACGAATTGTCCGTTTCACTCCGTTTGGTCGCGGAGCTTCCGCAGTCGACCAAATCGTAATGTATTTTTCTTCACACCCTTGAAAGGAATGACATGGCAATCGACGTATACTTGCAAATTGATGGCATCAAAGGCGAATCCACGGATAACAGCCACAAAGATTGGATCGAGTGCAAGTCGGTCCAGTGGCAGGTGTTGCAACCCAAATCGGCGACCGCCTCGACAGGCGGCGGCCATACCGCCGAACGTACCGAGCACAAGGATATCGTTATCGCCAAGATGGCCGATCTCGCCAGTCCCTTGCTGCTGCAAACGTGCTCCTCGGGCAAGACTATCCCGAAAGCCAAGCTCGAGTTCCTGCGCGCCGATGGCCAGGGCGAGCGCATCAAGTACTTCGAAATCGAACTCGAGAATGTGATGATCAGCAGCGTGGCGCCATCGGTGGCCGCGGGCGACATTCTCGGCGAAGACCTGGCGCTCAAGTATTCCAAGGTCAAGTGGAAGTACACGCAGCAAAAAGTGGGTGGCGGCTCGGGCGGTAACACCTCCGGCGGCTGGGACCTGTCGGCCAACAAGACAGCCTGACCGTATCTGACCGCGTACGCCAGCGGCGCGCTGCCGCCGCTGGCTTTCCTGGCCGCCGGCAGCGGTATCCACGCCACCCAAGAAACGGGAAACCCATGAAAGGTTTTACGCCGGGCCTGTTCGACCGCCTGATGGATACGCCCGTGCACGGCGCCTCCAGCGGCACCGTCTCGCGCCTCTCGCTCGAAGACTTGAAAGACACCGTGGCGCGCGATCTCGAAGCGCTGCTCAACACGCGCGCCGTGCTGCCCGAGGCGCTGCTCAAACCCTTTCCCGAATGCGGCAAGTCGATCATCACGTACGGCTTGAACGATTTCGCCGGGCTTAGCCTGTCGAGCACGGACGACCGCGCCTATATCTGCCAGTGCCTGGAGAAGGCCATCGCCCGTCACGAGCCGCGCTTGCGCCAGGTACGTGCATCGCTGGAAATCGAGGAAGGCTCGATCAACCGCCTCAATTTCGCCATCAGCGCGCTGCTGGTGGTGCATGCGGCGCACGAACCGGTCAGCTTCGACGCCATCCTGCAGCCTTCCAGCCTGCATTACACGATCAGCAAGGGACGCCGCGCCGCGTCCACGGGAGCCTGACCTTGGATGAATTGCTGCCTTATTACGAGCGCGAACTGGGTTTCCTGCGCCGCTATTCGCGCGAGTTTTCCGAGCGCTACCCGAAGATCGCAGGCCGCCTGCTGATGGGCGGCGAGGTGTGCGAAGACCCGCACATCGAGCGCATGATCCAGTCGTTCGCGCTGCTCAATTCGCGCATCTCGAAGCGTATCGACGACGATTATCCCGAATTTACCGAAGCGCTGTTCGAAGTGCTTTATCCGCATTACCTGCGGCCGTTTCCCTCGTGCTCGATCGCCCGCATGGATTACGCCGCCGCGGCGGCGCAGTTGACGGCGCCGGCGGAAATCGCCCGCGGCACGGAGCTGACGACGCGCCCCGTGAAAGGCGTGGCCTGCACCTTCCGCACGGCCTACCCCGTGACGGTGGCACCGCTGGCGCTCACGCATGCGGCTTTTTCCGCCATCATCGAGGCGCCGGAACAGGTGCTGCTGCCGGCGAATGCCACCTCGGGCGTGCGCATCACCATCGAGTCGAGCGCCGCGCAGCTGTCGCTGGGCCAGCTGGGACTGGCGTCGCTGCGCGTGTTCATCGATGGCCAGCCCTCGTTTTGCGCGGCGCTGCGCGACGCCCTGTTCATGCGCACCGTGAAGGCCTACGCCGAGGCGGACGGCAGCGGCAGCTGGGTTGCGCTCGACGGCATTCCGGTGCGCAGCGCCGGCTTTGCCGAGGACGATGCGCTGATCCCGTTTTCCGCCCGCTCGCATCCGGCCTACCGGCTGCTGACCGAGTATTTCTGCTTTCCCGAAAAATTCAATTTCTTCGACATCGACCTCGGTGCGCTGTGCGCTGCGCTGCCGTCCGGCTGCCGCCGCATCACCTTGCATCTGGCGCTGAGCGGCTTGCGCACGGATTCGAACACGGCGCGCCTGCTGGGGACGATGAACACGCACAATCTGCTGCTGGGCTGCACGCCAGTGGTCAACCTGTTCCGCCAGCGCGGCGAGCCTATCCGCCTCACGCACACGGCCGCCAGCTATCCCGTGCTGGCCGATGCGCGCCGCGCCTATGCGTTCGAGGTGCAGTCGATCGACTCGGTCAAGCTGGTGCGGCAGACGCCGCAGGGAGAATCCGTGGTGGAATTCCGTCCCTTCTATTCGCTGCGCCATGGCGAGACCCCGGCCAGGGATGGCCACTACTGGGTCATGCGGCGCGACGAGATCATCGCCGGCAAGAGTCCCGGCTACGAGACGCAGATATCGATCGTCGACATCGATTTCGATCCGGCCGCAGTGGAAACGGACACGCTCAGCCTGGAGCTGAGCTGCACCAACCGCGACTTGCCGGCACAGCTGACCTACGGCTTGCACGGCGGCGACCTGTTCCTCGAAGGCGGCTCCAGCGTGCGCAGCATCAGCCTGCTGCGCAAACCCAGCGAGTCGCACCGTTTCGAGCGGGGACGGGGCGCCCACTGGCGCTTGATTTCGCATCTGGCGCTGAATCACCTGTCGCTGGCCGGCAGCGGCCTGGAAGCGTTCCAGGAAATGCTGACCCTGTACGACTTGCCGCGCTCGGCCACTTCGCAGCGGCAAATCCGCGGCATCACGGCCATCGCCCACCAGGCCGTCAATGCCTGGTTGCCAGGCAATCCCTTCGCCTGCCTGGTGCGCGGCGTCGAAGTGCGGCTGACGATAGACGAAGAGGCCTTCGTCGGCAGCGGCATCCACGCCTTTGCGCATGTGATCGAGTGCTTCCTCGGTTTGTATGTGCATGCGAACAGCTTCACGCAACTGGTGGTGCTGGCAAAAAAATCAGGAGAGGAGCTGTGGCGATGCAAACCACGCAGCGGCGATTCCAGCCTAGTGTAATCGAGCGCCTGTTTGCCCAGCCTTGCCGCTTCCAGTACTTCCAGGCGGTACGCATGCTGGAGCTTTGGCTCAGGCGCAATGGCTTGCCGCACGACGATGCGGTGGCCAGCTTCCTGCGCTTCCAGAATTCCGTCTCGCTCGACTTCGCCCCCAGCCAGATCGAGGCGCTGGCGCCGGAACCGCGCGAACTGGCCACGGACGCCAACGCCCTGGGCGCGGCGCTGCGCAGCGCGCAGCTGAAATACGTGCGCGTCACGCCGGCGTTCATGGGGTTTCTCGGCGTCGCCGGCGCGCTGCCGCTGCACTATACGGAACGCATCGCCACGCACCAGCTATATGAAAAGGACGAGGGGCCGCGCGCCTTCCTCGACACGTTTTCGAACCGCGCCCTGGCCCTGTTCTATGAAGCGTGGCGCAAGTACCGGCTGGAACTCAAATACCAGCTCGACGGCAAGGACCAGTTCCTGCCGCTGCTGCTGTCGCTGGCAGGGCTGGGCAACGCCTCGCTGCGCCAGCGCCTGGCGGGGGACGGCGCCGGCGTACTCGATGAATCGGTGGGCTACTTTGCCGCCGCCATGCGCCACCGGCCGCCATCGGCCGTGCTGATCGGCCAGGTGCTGTCCGAGTATTTCGGGCAGCGCATCGCCGTCAGCCAGTTTGTCGGCTGCTGGTACGACGTGCCGCGCGAGCAGCAAAGCACGCTGGGCGGCAGCAACGCCCTGCTGGGCGCCACCGCCATGGTCGGCGCGCGCGTCTGGCAGCGCGACCTGCGCCTGCGGCTGACCATCGGCCCGCTGGCCCGCTGCCACTTCGACGCCTTCCTGCCTGGCGGCGCGGCCGCCCTCGCGCTCGAGAAGATGCTCGCCATGTTCACCGGCTTGTGCCTGGAATACGAAGTGCAGCTGGTGCTGCGCGCCGCCGACGTGCAGGGCATTGCGCTGGCGGTGCCGCGCAGCGGCGGGCGGCTGGGCTGGGACAGTTTCCTGATCACCGGCGGCGAGGCGAGCGACCGCGCCGATGTCCGCTATGAACTGCATGCGCTGGCTTGACCTCGCGCTTCTCCACCGATTTCGTTAACCATCACCCGACAAGGACCGCCGCCCCATGAGCATCAACCTGAAAACTCTGATCAGCAAGTTGAACGACACCTGCCGCACGGCCGCCACGCGGGCGGCCAGTCTTTGCGTCGGCCTGGGACAGTATGAAGTCGACCTGGAGCACGTTTTCCTCGCGCTGCTGGAGCAGCCGCACAGCGATTTCGTGCTGATTGCCCGCAGGAGCGGCGTCAGCGTGAGCATGCTGGAAGCGGATTTGCGCGCCGAAGTGGCGCGCCTGCAGACGGGCAACACGCGCACACCCGTGTTTTCCGTGCGCCTGCCCAAGCTGTTCGAGCATGCCTGGCTGATCGCTTCGCTCGATTTGCGCGCCGGGCGGCAGGTGAGCATCCGCAGCGGCCACCTGCTGCAGGCGCTGCTGACCGAGCCGGAACTGGCGCAACTGGCCTACCGGGGCTCGGCGCTGTTCCACGAATTCAAGCTCGACGAGATCAAGCACGGGCTCGACAAGCTGACCGAGGGGTCGCAGGAAGCCGGCGAGGCAGTTGCGGGGCAGGAGGATGCGGGCGACGCCGGCGGCGATCCCGTGGGGGAACTGGCCGGTGCGGCGGCGTCGAAAACGCCGGCGCTGGATCAGTTCACTGTCAACCTGACGGCCCGCGCACGCGCCGGCAAGGTCGATCCCGTGATCGGGCGCGACATGGAAATCCGCCAGGCGATCGACATCCTGATGCGGCGGCGCCAGAACAATCCCATCCTGACGGGCGAGGCGGGCGTCGGCAAGACGGCCGTGGTGGAGGGCCTGGCGCTGCGCATCGTGCAGGGCGACGTGCCCGACATTTTGCAGGGCGTGGAAATCCACACGCTGGACATGGGCCTGCTGCAGGCCGGCGCCAGCGTCAAGGGCGAGTTCGAGAACCGCCTGAAAAACGTCATCGCCGAAGTGGGCAAGAGCGCGCACGCCATCATCCTTTTCATCGACGAGGCGCACACGATGATCGGCGCCGGCGGCAGCGCCGGGCAGAACGATGCGGCGAACCTGCTGAAACCGGCGCTGGCGCGCGGCGAGCTGCGCACCATCGCCGCCACCACCTGGGGCGAATACAAAAAATATTTTGAAAAGGATGCGGCGCTGGCGCGCCGCTTCCAGGTCGTCAAGATCGAGGAACCGAGCGAAGAGCTGGCGTGCGCCATGTTGCGCGGCATGGCGCCGCTGATGGAACAGCATTTCAAGGTGCGCATCTTCGACGAGGCGATCACCGAAGCCGTGCGCCTGTCGCATCGCTACATCGCCGGCCGCCAGCTGCCGGACAAGGCCATCAGCGTGCTCGATACGGCTTGCGCCAGGGTGGCGCTGGGGCAGAGCGCCACGCCGGCCCTGCTCGACAGCGTGGCGCGCCGGCGCGAGCGCATCGATGCGGAAGCCTCGGCCCTGGCGCGCGAGGAGAGCGGCGGCGCGCGCCACGGCGCACGGCTGCAGCAACTCGAGGCCGAACGCGGCGCCGCCACGCAGGAACACGCGCAGCTGGCCACGCGCTGGGACAGCGAAAAGGCGCTGTCGGAACAGATCCAGGCGATCCGCCGCCAGCTCGAGGAGGGCACGCCGGCCGACGCGGGCCAGGGGCGCGAACTGTTGGCGCTGCAGGCCGAACTCGCTTCGCTGCAGGGCGAGACGCCGCTGGTGCCGGTGCAGGTCGACGGCCACGTGGTGGCGGAAATCGTCGCTGGCTGGACCGGCATCCCGCTGGGCAAGATGGTCAAGGATGAACTCAAGACGGTGCTGCGGCTGAAGGATTTGCTGCAGGAGCGCGTGCTGGGCCAGCCCCACGCGATCGAGGCGGTGGCGCAACGCGTGCGCACGGCGCGCGCCAACCTGGACGACCCGGACAAGCCGAAGGGCGTGTTCCTGTTTGTCGGCCCGTCCGGCATCGGCAAGACGGAAACGGCGCTGGCGCTGGCCGATGTGCTGTACGGCGGCGAACGCAAGCTCATTTCCATCAACATGAGCGAATACCAGGAAGCCCACAGCGTGTCGGGGCTGAAGGGTTCGCCGCCCGGCTATGTCGGCTATGGCGAAGGCGGCGTGCTGACCGAGGCCGTGCGCCGCAATCCGTACAGCGTGTTGCTGCTCGACGAGGTGGAAAAGGCGCATCCCGATGTCATGGAGCTGTTCTTCCAGGTCTTCGACAAGGGCGTGATGGACGATGCCGAGGGACGCGAGATCGATTTCAAGAATACCATCATCATCCTGACCTCGAACGTGGCGTCGGCCAGCATGATGCAGGCGTGCCTGAACCTGCCGCAAGAGCAGCTGCCGACGCCGGAGCAGCTGGAGCTGGTCATCCGCCCGCAGTTGCTGAAGGTCTTCAAGCCCGCGTTCCTGGGGCGCCTGAAAGTGATTCCCTACTATCCGCTCGGCGACGATGTGCTGGCCAGTATCATCGGATTGAAGCTGGGCCGGATCGCCGCGCGCATCGCCGCCAATCACCAGGCCGAGTTCCTCTACGACGAGGCGCTGGTCGAGGCGGTGCTGGCGCGCTGCACCGAAGTCGATTCGGGCGCGCGCAATGTCGACAATATCCTGAACGGCAGCCTGCTGCCGGAAATCGCCGAAGCCGTGCTGGCGCGCATGGCGGAAGGGCAGGGCATCAGCCGGATCAAGGCCAGCGCCGGCAAGCAGGGGCAGTTCCGGTATACGATCAAATAGGCGTCAAGCCGCTTCAGTGGCCGCTGCCGGGCGCGATGCCCAGCAGCTCCTCGATGTGGGCCAGCGAGGCGCCGTCCTTGACCACGCCGCGCAGCCATTCGTGCAAATTCTGTTCGCCCGCGTTGGCGGCCTTGTCGGCGAAGTACGAGACGGGGCTGTGCGGCTCCGTCTGGCGGAAGTACTGCGCCACCTGGCGCAGCTGCGCCAGCGCCTGGGCGCGGCTTTGCAGTTCGCCGGGCGCCGCCGGCGGCAGCGCCGGCACGGCGGCCGGTGCCGCCAGGCCGCCAGCCTTCACCGGTGCGGCGGCGACGCTGGCGGCAGGGATGGTTACGGCCGCGGCGGGCAGGGCCAGCTGCATCGCCTGCAGGGCCTCGCGCGCCAGCGAAAAGCCCGGACTATCCTTGCCCAGGCGGCTATCGGCGGCCTGTTCCAGCTCGGTCAGCGCGTCCAGGCAGAACTGGGCGTCGGCGGCAAAGGCGGCGCGGAACTGCGCCGACGTGGCGCGCCGCGCCGCCTCCATGTCCACCAGCCTGGTGCCGTTGACGCCGTCCTGGTTGCTGGCTGCCCGCTTGCGCGCCGTCTCGAAGTCGATGGTCGACCAGCCGCCCGATTGCTTGTCCGTCAGTGCCATGGCGCGCACGAGGGATGGCGTGCGCGCCAGGATCCAGCTCAGGTTGCCGATGCGCTGCTCGTGGTCGTCGCCATCGGGCTGCGGGTACAGGCCCAGGTCCCAGTACTGGCGCAGCAGGCCGGCCAGCAGGTGATAGCCTTCGCCCAGACCGCGCAAATGGTCTTGCCTGGCGCTGGCTTCGGCCAGCCAGGCGGCGAGCCGCAAGTCCTTGCTCTTTTCGCCCAGCAGGGCGGCGCAGCGCTGCAGTACGAAGGCCCAGTCGGCTTCCTTCAGGTCGGTGACCCACTCACCCTGGTCGAGCGTGGGGTCGTCGAACTTGCGCGCCTGGCCGATGGCGTCGAAGTCGGTGGAGAAGGACAGGTCGACGCCGCATGGCTGCTCGGCGCTGATGGGAAGTAGGAGCTGGTCGGCTGAAATCATGTGTGTTCTCGGCAGTGGGGCGGATGGCTTGCTGGAGGCATGGCGGCCTTACTGGACCATGCGGAATTCGATGCGGCGGTTGCGCGCGCGGCCATCGGGGCTGTCATTGCTGGCGATGGGACGGTCCGGGCCCTGTCCGGAAGCGCTGAGCAGGTCACCGTCGATGCCCTTGCCGGCCAGGTAGGTCTTGACCGCCTCGGCGCGCGCCTGGCTCAGGTTCTGGTTGCTGGCGCGCAGTCCCAGGTTGTCGGTGTGGCCGATGATGTCCACCTTGCGGCCTGCCAGCTTGTGCAGCGCCGCGCTCATTTCGTCGAGGATGGCGCGGCCCGACGGCGTCAGCGTGGTCTTGCCGCTCTCGAATTCGATGGTGCGGTTGGCCAGCGCGCCGTCGAGGATATTCTGCTCGGAAGCGGACACGCGCAAGCCGTTGTTGACGGTGTACGTGGGATTGAGGCTGGTGGCGAAGTCGCTGGCGATCTTTTGCCGCTGCGCCTCGTTGGCCACTTCGCCGCGCACGCTGACCACGCTGCCTTCGATCTTCAGCTGGCCGCGGCGGATCTGCTTGAGGTCCGCCGTCAGCAGCTTTTGCACATAGGCGTTCCAGTTGGCCGGCTGCGCGACCGGGCCGACGGCGATCTGGTCGACGACCTTGTCGGCGCCATACAGTTCGCGCAGACGTACCAGCACCGCCGCCTTGGCCGCTTCGTCCGGCACCGTGCCGCTGGCCAGGACCTGGCCCGGTTGCGGCGTGGCGGCGGCGGGCGCCGAGACAGCGGCCGCCGGCGCGGCGGCGTTTTGCGCGCTGGCGCCGGCCGGCGCGAAGACCAGGCTGAGTAGGATGGCAAGGCGGATGTGGCGCATGATCAGGTCCCGATGAAGGCGGCACGAAACGTGTCGTGCGCCGATTTGAGTGACAGGTTGGCCTGCGCAAGGTAGCTCGAGGCTTTCTTGATGGCGTAGTCGCTGTTGGCGTGTTCCTCGACCCAGGCCAGGTCGTCGAAGGCGATGTGGTGTTCCAGCGCCGCCTGCGGTTCCATGATGGCGTGCAGGGTCTGCGCCGAGGCGCCGCAAAAGCCCAGCACCAGCGCATGGCGGCCGCGGATGCGGGTGATGAACAGCGCCAGTTCGAAGTCGGCGCGCGCCAGGAACGGGGCGATCAGGTGCATCCAGAAGGCCGCCACCAGGTTGCGGTACAGCGGGTCGGCCGGCAGCGGCAATTCCAGGCTTTTTTCCAGCCGGCTGGAGCTGCTGGCCATGACGGGCTGCAGCAGCATGCCCAGGGCCAGCAGCACCTGGCGCACGGAGCCGCCAAAACCCGTGGGCGCCAGCAGGGCGTCGAGCGCGCCCACCGTCTGCAAGGCGAGGAAATCGTCGAAGGCGGCATCGTAGGCGCTGCCGCGCAAGTCCAGTTCGATGCTGGCGCCCGCGGCGGCGGCCGGCAGCGCGGCGCCGGCCGCTGCACCGCACATCTCGGTGCTCAGGGCATCGAGGCGGTTCCACAGGCGCGACAGCACCAGCGGACTGGTCGGCACGAAGCCGGCCGGCTGCGCCACGTCCATGGCGCCCATCATCAGGAAGGGAAAGCGGCGCGACGAGGCATCGCTGCTGGCGGCGATATGCCCGGCGATGGCGCGGCCGCGACGCGGGCCGATGAAGGCGAAATGCAGCGGCGGCAGCGCATCGTAGGTGAGCTTCCAGCGCGCATCGGCCGTCATCAGTTCCATGGCGTTGGCCAGCCAGTCATCGAGCATCTTCAGCAGGGCCGGGTTGTCGCCGTGCTTGATGAAGTCGCCGCGGCTGGGGATCTTGCCGAAATAGCCGATCTGGGTAACGGTAGGGCGGCTCATGGCGTGTTCCCGGCGATGGCGGTGGCCGTTTCCGGCGCGCCGATGGCGACCGATTCCGGCAGTTTCAGACCACGGAAACCCTGGTTGCCGACGGAGGTGGCGGCCGGCGCGGGCGCGGCCACGATCTTCAGGTTGGCCGTCACGGTGACGCCGCTGTTCTCCCAACTCAGTTCGAATACGCCGCCCTCCTTGCGCGTGCGCCTGGCCGAGTCGATCATCTTCTTCAGGCCGAAATGCCCCGGTTCGTTCAGCAGCACCACGGTGCGCCCTTCCGGCGTGATGGCGCTGATGCGCGAGCCGGGCACGCCCTGCGGGTTGGGCCAGACCATGTGCACCCAGGGCTGCGGCTGGCCGCGCCAGCGCAGCGCCTGGCCATCGATCTCGATCGTATATTCGGTGGCGCCGGGCGCATTCAGTGCCTGCAGGTCGAAGCGCGTCTGCGCTTCGGCGGCGCCGGCCGCCGTGGCCACGCCGTTGGCGCTGAGCGGGGCGACCCAGCCGGGCAGGCTGGCCACCACCGGCGGCGCCAGGGTGATGCCCATCGCGGCCCAGGTCCTGGCGCTGATGGCGTCGCCGCGCCGCACGACCAGCGGGCCGATGGTGGTGTTGAAGAACTTGGCGATGGCGCCTTCCGGACCGAATACCTGGCCGATGTCGGCATTGCTTGCCTCGATGCGCGAGTCGGGCGCGAACGGATATTTCGGCGCCAGGGTTTTCTGGAACGGTTCGAGCACCTGCGCCAGCCAGACCTTGTTGATCTCCGTCTCGGTGGGCTTGACGATGACGGCGAACGTCTGCATCAGCGGGCGCACCAGCAGCGGGCGGATGGCCTGCTTTTGCTGGTCGCTCATGCCGGTCAGCATCTGCTCGTCCACGTACTTGAGCGCGTCGGCCAGCTCCGAGCCGCTGCCATCGAGCGTCTGCTGCATCAGCTGCTTGGCGCCGGGTCCCGTGTCGCCCTGGTTCTTGATCTGGTTGAGGCGCACGCGCAGCTTCGACAGGGCCGCGAGGTAGCCGCGCATGGGCGAGGCTTCCTTGTCGCGTGCCACCACCAGGCGCGCCACGCCGGAAAATTCGCGGCCGACGGGCCCCATCGGCATGGCGCCGCCGACCTGGCCCACCGCCGTGGCGGCGGGCTTCTGGCGCAGCACCGTTTCGCGGAACCAGTCCATCGCCCCGCGCTGGGCGCGCTGCAAGCCCTGGCCCAGCAGCGAAGGGTTGTCCCACGAGGTTTCCTGGTACACCGTCTCGATCAGCTTGTTGAGGGGCGACGCTTGCGGATCGCCGAGGCGGTTCATCGCCTGCGCCGCGTTGTCGAAACCGTTCAATTCGCGGATGCTGACGCCCTGGATGAATTTCTGCCACTCCCTGGCGTAATCGGTCTTGTACAGTTCCACCAGCGCCTTCTGGATCTGTTCCGGGCTGCCTTCCAGGGTCAGGTCATCCTTCGACGCCGTCTTGAGCACCCAGTCGGCGCTTTGCAATTCGCGGTTGGCCGCTTCCTGGAACGCCTGCTGGATGTATTTTTCCCACGCGTCGCGCGTGAAAGTGCCGGGGATGGCGTAGCTGCCCAGCACCAGTTCCTTGTCCTGCTCGCCAACGATGCGCGCCACCGTCATCGACGGGAAGCGCGTGGCGGCGCGCGCCTTCACGTCCGCATACACGCGGTCGCGCGCCGGCATGCCGCGCACCACGCGGCGCAGGCTGTCGCGCGACTGGTCGGCCAGGGCCAGCTTGTTCTCGATCTGCGGCCAGGACGGGTCGTCGATCTGCGTCAGGTAAAACGAGATCAGGCGCTCGGCGCTGCGGATCATCTGTTCGCGCGGCATGTTACCCCGATTGGCGTCGAGCCAACCGCGCCAGTAGCGGGTCAGCTGGTCGTTCAGGTGGCTGGCCTCGGCGCGCGACTTGTCGCCCAGCATCAAGTAGGTTTTCAGGGCATTGTAGGCATCCTCCACATTCGTCGGCGCGGCATCCTTGAAGGGCTGGTTTGCCGCAGTGACTGGCGTACTGGCTGGCGGATTGGCTGTGGTGGCGGCCGTCGTGCCGGTTGACACGGCCGTCAGCGGCTGCAGCCGGTCGGCGCCCGCGTTTACTTCCGCGAGGAACGACTCCAGCGATTGCGCCACCGGCGCGAGCATGACTTCCTTGAGGCCGGAAAAATACTCTTCGCGCAGTTTGCGCTCCAGCAAGTCGCCCTGGTACAGGCCCAGGCTGAGCGCCAGCGGCCGCTTGCTGCGGTACGCTTCCAGCTGCTCGATGCGGTCCTGCATGATTTCCAGGGCCTGGAAGCGCGACTGCAAATCCAGGCGCTGGTCCTGCACCTTGATGGCTTGCTCCAGGTCGGCCTGGACGTTGGCCGCCAGCTGGCGGTTGGCCAGGTAGGACCAGCTCCAGCCGCCCAGCGCCAGGCCGGCCAGCGCGATGGCGGTGAAAAACGTGGCATAGCGCAAGCGCGTCTTGCGCGGGCTGGCGTATTGCGCCACCAGTTCCCGGTCGGCAAAGATCACCTTGCGGAACAGGTTCAGCAGGAAGTAGCCATGCTGGTCCTGGACCTGCACCGCCTTGTGTTCCTGCTGCTGCGGCTTGAGGTCGAAGCGCTGCGCCACCCGTTCCGACGAGGCGGAGACGGAAGCGCCTTCCTGCAGCGCGCTGGTGAAATAGAAACCGCGGAAGACGGGCTTGAACTGGAACGGGTTTTCCTCGAACAGGGTGGCGATGAAGGCGCGCAGCGGCCCCTTCACGGAGCTGAATTCCAGCGGGAAGGTGAACACGCCGGGCGGCATGCGCTCGCGTCCCAGCAGCGACATATTGGCCAGGCTGAGGTCCTTCAGGCCATCGTACAGCTCGTCGAAGCGCTGGTCGAACTGCTCCAGCACGTCCTGCTTCGAGCTGTTGACGCTGTAGGGCAGGGTGGCGCCCCAGACCTTGTCGCGTTCGGCGCGCTCGGCATCCTGGAAAAATTCGCTGAAGCCGGTGATCAGGTCGGCCTTGGTGAATACCACGTACACGGGCGCATGGACTTCCAGCTTCTCCGTCAGTTCCTGCACGCGCTGGCGCAGGTTCTTGGCCAGTTCGATGGCGAATTCAGGCTTGCTGCCGGTCAGCTCGGCAATGCTGACGGCGATGATGATGCCGTTGATCGGCGCGCGCTTGCGGTGCTTTTTCAGCAGGTTGAGGAAACCGAACCATTCGGCGCGGTCTTCATCGTTGATGGCGTAGCGACCGGCCGTGTCGAGCAGGATGCCGTCGGTGGTGAAAAACCAGTCGCAGTTGCGGGTGCCGCCCATGCCTTGCACGATCTTGCTGTCGACAAAAGGAAACTGCAGGCCGGAATTGGCGATCGCCGTGCTCTTGCCGGCGGCGGGATTGCCGATGATCATGTACCACGGCAATTCATATAGCGCGGCATCGCCCGACAATTGTCCCAGCCGCGACGTCTTGATGGTATTGATCGCTTCCAGCATGCGCTTGCGGATGGCTTCGGTTTCCTCGCGCTGCACCGGACCGGCCTTGGACGCGGCGCCGGCCGCCTGCTGCTCCAGCATGCTGTTGAAGCTGGCGCCCTCGCGCCGGCGCCGGCGGCGGCGCAGCCACCACACGATGGCGCCCAGCAGCGCCGCCGCGGTCAGGAAGGGCAGCAGCCGGATGGCCGGCCAGTCGAAAATGACGGCGCAGGCGAACAGCAGCAGGATGGCGGCCGCGATGCCGAGGATGAGCAGGCTGGTGCGTGAAGTCAGGAAGTGCCAGAATCGTTGCATCATAGTTTTATAGTGTGCAAACCGTTAAGGTGCGTGAATGGGGCGTCGCTGTATCAGGTGGTGCTGTGACTGCTTTTTGCGGGGGGACCAATGACGAGGGCGCCGCGCTGGAGTGGATCAAGGTTGCTGAGACATAAGACGTGCGCGCCGTCGTCGGCCGCCGCCTGCCGCGCCATGGCCAATGCGGCCAGCGTCGTGACGGCGCCGCACTGGCCGCATGCGGCGCCGACGCCCAGCACCTGCTCGCCCAGGTCCAGCTGGGGCAGGAGGGCAGCGGCGCATTGCATCAGTTCTAGCATGCGGTTGGCGCGCTGGTCGGTATCGGCACTGACCAGCGCGATGCCGGCCGTCGCCTCGTCGCCTGCCGCCGTCAGCGCCTGCCTGCCCAGGTCCGCCAGCATGTTCTTGTCGGCTGCTCCCCGCTGGCTGGCGCCTTGCGGCAGTTCGCCCGTGGCGGCGCGGTGCAGCAGGACTGGCGCCGGCTCGTCCGGTGGTGCCGTTGCGCCAGGGATGGCCAGCAGCAGGCCGGCCGCGCCTTCGCCGGGAATCTGTCCGTGCGCCTGGCTGGCGCTGAACAGCTGGCCCTGGCTCGCCAGGATATGCACGCGCAGCTCGCCCAGGTGCGAATCGCAGGCCAGCACGATGGACAGGCAGGGCGGCTGCGGCGCCGCCGCGTGCCCGGCAAGCTGGTTCAAGAGGACAAACGGCGCCAGTTGCCGGGTGGCCGGTTCGGTGGGCGGCAGCAACTGCTGCGCTGGCCAGCCCTGCTCGCGCGTCAGTTGGCGCAGCCAGGCGTCGCCGGCCTGGTGCTGGGCGGCGCTCCACGAGGCCGGCATCAGCAGGTGCAGCCGCAGCATGGGCAGCGCGCTGGCCGGCGAGGCCGGTGCGCCTGCGGACAGCGCATGCTGCAGGGCTTCGTCCACCAGTTCGGCCAGCACCACGGCGCCCAGGGCCAACGCGCGCAAGTCTTCCGGATTGAAGGGAAACGGTTCGCTCGCCAGGTCGGCCTGCGGATGCTCGCGCAGCCAGGCGGCCAGCAATTGCTGCTGCAGCTCTTCGTCGATGCCGTCCACCCTGGCACACAGCAGGGGATAGCCATCTTCATCGAGCAGCTGGCTGTCGAGCGCGGGACGGCTTTGGCGTGAGCGCATGGCGGCCAGCAATTCTGACGGCGTGGCGCCGCCCGGCATGCGCAGGCTGGCCGCCACGATATGCAGCGGCACCGGCGCCGCGGGAGGTGTCGCCGCCTCGGCCTGGAGGGGGGCGGCAAGGCCCGGCGCCGCCAGGGCTGGCCCGGCCAGCAGCCTGGCCAGCACTTTTTTACCCAGCCACAGCAGCAATAGCAGGGCCAGCGGCAGTGCCAGCATGGCGGCGGCCAGTTCGCCCGGCGTCGGCATGCGCGTGCTGTCGCGCCAGTAGGCGATGGCGCCCGTCCAGCTCAGCGCAAAGACGGACACGCTCAACAGGCAGCGTCGCAACCAGGGGCGCATCAGCGGGCTCCTCCGCGTATGGGCAGGGCCGTCATGCCTGGTCGATGGTAGCTTGCTGGCTGGCGATCAGCAGCGCCCCACAGCTGGTCTTGTCGCCGTGGCGCGCCACGGGCTTGCCATCGACGATGAAGCCGGGGTCGCCGCTGACGATGGGGCACACGCCATGACCGGGCAGGGGACAGGCAACCTTGTCGCCGACCCGCGCCATGCCGATGCCGCCGCTGTCGCTCACCGCCGATGCTTCCAGCACGGTGCCGCCATGCGATGTCTTGTCGCCTAATCTGATTACCGGACCCGCCATACGCGCTCCCTTCAGTGTTTTTTCATTACGCCGGGCAGGCGCAGTTCGGTATGTCCGAAATCCATCATCTTCCAGCGTCCGCCCCAGGTCATGCCGACCGATTCGGCCACTTCGCCATACAGCTGGTAGCCGCGCATGGCCCACGGATCCTTCTCGGAAATGACCAGCTTGCCATTGCGCAGGAAGGCGCAGTCGGCCGCCAGGCCGTACTGGTGCCAGCTTTGAAAGGCGGCCGCGTTGCTGACGTTGGGGCCCATGCCGGCCAACATGTCTTGCCGCTCGGGGCTGCGGTAGCCTTCCAGCAGCGCCATCTCGTAGCCGTGTTTTTCCTTCATGATCTTGAAGACCAGCAGCAAGCGCTGGGCGTACTCCACATTCAGCAAGGTCCAGTTGCGGCTGGCCGATACCAGCAGCGGGCGCTCCTGGCGCACTTCTTCGGTGGCAAACACCAGCGGCGGCAGGTCGACGGGCGGCACCAGCTGCTCACCCTGCAACAGGCTTGCCACCTGCGTATTCATTTCCCGCGTCGACACATCGTAGGCGCCCAGCATGGATTTGCTGTCGGCCATCAGGGCCAGCAGGGTCGGCAGGCTGATCGCGGCCACGCCCGCGAGACACAGCAGGTAATGACGGCGCAGCAGCTCGGCAGTGCGGGTCCACAGCGTGGCGCATCGCTGTGCCAGGCTGGCCATGCCCGACTGCCGGCGCCTGGTCACGCGCTGCAGGCAGGCCGCCAGGCGCTGCTCCGCGCCGTCGACGGCGTGCAGCACGAAATCGCGCCCGGCCGGGAACAGGATCAGCCAGCTGATCAGGCATGCCAGGATGAAATACAGCGCTACCGCGAGTAGGAACACGCTAACCTCAATCAATAAATGTTTGGCTGCGGGAAACGGTGCTGTCCATCACAGAAAACAGGAAAGCGATGGATATTGCCTAGAAGTATATCTTACAAAACTGATAATTAAGGGGGGCTTTTTTCAATTGTGCGGGGGGGTGCGCACTGTTGATTTTATGGCACGCGTCATGATTTTGTTGAATAGCGTAAAGTCTTGCAAATATTACAGGAGCGCACATTTTGCGAACTCATGACGATAGCCCCCGGCTCCCGGCCCGGCCCAGCCTGTTGACCCAGGCACAGCAGGCGGAGGCCGACCGTAACCGCATCCTGACCACGCTCGAGGGTGGCAGTACCGGCTCGTCCGCCAAGGCCCGGCGTGGCAGCCTGGCGCTGCGCGGGGGCATGGGCGCGGTGGCCGCGCTGCTGCTGTTATTGGCCGCCGGCGTCTGGCTGGGCCAGCGCGGAGAACGGGCTGGCGACGACGCTGCGCCGCTTTCCCTGCCCGTCGCCACCGCCGTACCCGCCGTCGTGGCGGCGCCGCCGGCCGTTGCCAGCATCCATGACGAGGCGCCGCCCGGCGCAGCCGCACCGCAGCAGAGCCTGAGCGAGATGCTCGATGCAGGCGCGACCGCCACAACCGCCACTGCCGCTGCCCGGAACGCGCGTGCCGCGCATCCCGACGATGTGCTGAGCAAGGCGCTGGAAACGCCGTCGCCGCCACCGGCTGCAGCGAAACCGGTGGCCAAGGCGCCCCGTCCGGCAGCCAAAAAGCCAGCGGCGAAAGGGCCTGCTGCCACGCCCGTGCGCCGCGCGGAAGACAGCGATATCGCCCTGCTGTCGGCCCTGCTGGCCCACGCGCAGGCCGCGCCGGCGCCGAAGAAAACCGCGTCCGGCCTGCGGGCCCAGTTGCAGCAATGCGCGGCGCTCAAGCGCGACGCGGCCGTGGCGTGCCGCGCGCGCGCCTGCCAGGGCCATGCCGACAACGCGCAATGCAAGGCCGGACAAGCCGCCGCGAAAGATGGAAAATGAGTGCCGCCAGCGCCGATCAGGTCAACGCTTCCCTGGCTGGTTTCAGCAGCGTGACGCGGCTGTATGAACTGTCGCTGGACGGCGGCGAAGGCGGGACGGCGCAGTGGCTGGTGGAAGCGTTTGTCGCCGACGAACAGTTGCAGACCGTGGGCGCGCGCGACATCATCGTGCTGTCCACGCAGGCGAATGTGGCGCTGGCGCCGTTGCTGGGCAAGCCGGCCGCGTTGCATGCCAGCCTGGCCGATGGCAGCCGCGCTGTCTTCAGCGGCTATATCAGCGCTGCCGCCATGCTGGGCAGTAACGGCGGACTGGCCCGTTTCCGGCTGCGCCTGACGCCGTGGTTATGGCTGTTGAGCCAGGTACGCAACAGCCGCGTCTGGCAAGACAAGAGCGTGATCGAGATCGTCGACAGCGTGTTCCAGGCCTACGCGCCGCAAGCCGACTGGCGCTGGAGCGGCGATACGGGGCCGTTCATGGCCGAGGCGCAGCCGCGCAGCTATTGCTGCCAGTACCGCGAGTCGGACCTGGCCTTCGTCACGCGCCTGCTGGGCGAAGAAGGCCTGGCCTGGCGTTTCGAAGAACACGAGGGAGGCCATTGCCTGGTGCTGTTCGCCGACAGCAGCGCCCTGAGCGCGGTGCCGGAAGATCCCAGCAGCGCGCAAGGCGGCGGCATCCGTTTTCAGGGCGCGCGGGCCATGGAACAGGCCGATTCCATCCAGGCGCTGTGCCGGGCACACGGCTTGCGCACGGCGGTGGCAACCGTGCTCAGCTACGATTACAAGGCCAAGAAAGCCGTCAGCGCCAGCGTGCCGACGCGGCTGGCACCGGGCGGGAAAAGCGCGCCCGCGCTGGAAAGCTATGACACGCCCGGCCAGTATTTTTATGCCAGTGCGGCCCAGGCCGAACGCTATGCCTTGCTGCAGATGCAGGCGATCGAAGCGCGCGGCGAGCGCTGGCAGGCGCGTTCGACCGTGCGCACCTTGCGTGCCGGCACGCGCTTTACCCTGACGCAGGGACCGCTGCAGCAGGACGGCGCCGAGGCGCCGGCGCTGGTGGTGCTGCGCGTGTGCAGCGTGGGCGTGAATAATCTGCCGGCGCCCGCCAGGCAGGGCTTGGCTGAACTGTTCGGCCCCATTCCCGAATTGCTGCAGGAAAGCCTGGCTGGCCAGGCGCTGGCGCCGCGCGATATCGCGCATTTCCAGCAAGTGGTCGCGCAGGCGGCCGAGAGCGGGTATGCCAACCATATTGAAGCGATCGCGGCCGATACGCCATGGCGCCCTGTGCATGACGGCGGCGACGCGCGCCACCACCCGAAACCGACGGCCTGCGGCAGCCAGAGCGCCATCGTCGTCGGCGCCGACGGCGGCACCGGCGCCAGCGGCGGCAGCGAAATCCATTGCGACAAGCTGGGCCGGGTGCGCATCCGTTTCCACTGGCAACTTGACGGCAGCGCCACCTGCTGGGTGCGGGTGGCGCAGCGCTCGGCCGGCGGCGGCATGGGCAGCCAGTTCCTGCCGCGCATCGGCCAGGAAGTGCTGGTGCAATTCCTGGAAAACGATATCGACCGGCCCATCATCGTCGGCGCCCTGTACAACGGGCAAGGCGAGGGCGGCGTCGCGCCCACGCCGGGCGGCATCACGGACAAGCCCGCGGACGCCAGCGTCTTCGAGCCGGCGCGCGACCATGCGCCATCGGCGCAGGGCAACGTGGCCGGCGGCAACAGTCCGCTCTGGCATGGCGCGGCTGGCGGCAGCGCCGGTCACCGCAACGGCGCGGCGCAATGGGGCATCCGCAGCAAGGAATTCGGCGCCGCCGGCTCCGGCTCTGGCTATAACCAGTTGCTGTTCGACGATACCGACCAGCAAGGGCGCATCCAGCTCAAGAGCAGCCATGCGGCAAGCGAACTCAATCTTGGCCACCTGATCCATGCGGCCGATAATTACCGGGGCAGCCTGCGCGGCACGGGCGCCGAGCTGCGCACGGACGCTTACGGCGCCGTGCGGGCCGGTGCCGGCCTGCTCATTTCCAGCTACCTCGTCAACCATGACGCGCAGGCGCGCGATCCGGCCGGCGACAATGCACCGGGCATGGTCTTGCTCAAGCAGGCAGCCAAGCTGGGTGCAACCTTCAGCGCCGCCGCCGTCACGCACAAGACGGTCGCGTATGCCAGCCACCTGGGCCCGGCCAAGGCGAATGCCAGCGTGCTCGACGAAAAGGCGGCGCCCTTGCCGGCGTTCCTGACCAGCGTTTCCGGCATGCTGAGCCAGGAAAATACGGCCGCCGCCAGGCGCGACGCGGCGGGCAAGCCGACCAGTCCCGGCGACGACAAGCTGCCGCACAGCAGCGACGCCATCATCGCCATCGCCGCCCGTGCCGGCCTGGGCGTGCTGGCAGGCCAGGATATCCAGCTGGTCAATGGCGAAACCACCTCCCTGATGAGCGGCCAGGACACCCAGTTCGTCGGCGGCGGCCAGTTGCGCGTGCACAGCGGCCAGGCCATCGGCGCGCTGGCTGGCGTCGTCAAGGCGGGCGAGAACAATATCGGCCTGCAGCTGATCGCCGCCAAACAGGCCATCGACCTGCAGGCGCAGGCCGACGTGCTCAACGTGCAGGCGCGCGAGGAAGTCAATATCGTCAGCGCCGCCGCGCACATCGACTGGGCGGCGGCCAAGAGCATCCGCCTGTCGACGGCGGGCGGCGCGAATATCACGATCGAGGGCGGCAATATCACCGTGCAGTGCCCGGGCAAGATCACGGTGCATGCCGGCAAGAAGAGTTTTGACGGGCCATCCCGTGCAAGCTATCCACTGCCGGTAATGCCTCGCAGTATTTGCAAGGAATGTCTGTTAAATGCGGCCAGGAGCGGCTCGCCCTTTGCCGCGAAGGGGGAATGATCATGCGCGAAAACGATGGCGGGGCCCCCGCGTGTGGTTTGCAGTTGCTTGCGCTGCTAGATAGTCCTGCTCTCGACAAGGGGGAGTCCCTCTACAGCTTGATTGATGGTGCCAAGTTGGATGGTGTGGCCCGTATCCGCTTGCCTGGCGATCACAGCGTTGAGTTGTATTCCCTCTTGGGTGAATTGGCTGAGCCGGACGCCCTGTACGCTGGGCCGATATTGTTGCAGCATATGCAGCGCGAGAAATGTCCCTTGCTCGCCAAATTGCTGTGCACTGCCGGCAGCGCCCATTTTATGTCGCTGATTGTTTCTGGCCAGCCCCTGCAGCAATTGTTAGAACGGCTGACCTGGTTGACAGAGGTGGTGCACGATGACGGTACCGAGTGGATCATGCGCTACTACGATCCGCTTATCCTGCCGCACTGGCTGGACGTGCTGGAAACGGCGCAGCGCAAGACTGCACTCGCAGGCATCACAGGCTGGTTGTACAAGGACGTGCGTGGGGTGCCACAAATTGTACCTGGCGAGGAAAATGAGGCGCCTGCCCCGCCTGGCAGTGAATGCATGCTTTTGACACAACATCAATATCTCGAACTGATGAATAGAGCATCGCCGTACATGCTGATGAAGCAAATGGAGAGCGATGATCCGCAGGCGCTCGATGGTTTGCCTCCGGACCAGCGCTACGACTTTTTTTTTGAACAACTGGGCAGGGCGCAGGCATATGGATTAAGTTCGCCCACAGACTTGAAAAGTTACTGCATGTTGTCGCTCATGTTAGGTGCCGATTTTCATCTGGCCCCACTCGCCGCCATCGCTTTGCAGGCCGAAGGAACGCCGCAGTCCTTCAGTGACCGGATCCTGGCCTGGACTCCTGGGCAATGGGCTGTGCTCGAAGAAGTTTCCGCTTCCAATATGAATGCGATCCCGACATGAAAAAACTGACCTCCATCGTGTTGTGCCTATTTATTTTGACCGCTTGCGATTCCAGGGCGAAGGAAGAACGCTTGCAACAGGAATTAAGCGAGAAAACCTTCACTACCACGTCATATAACTACACGCCGTACGATATTTATTCGATCGCATTCAAGGGCATTTCACTGCCATTCAATGTTGATGAAGCGCCCAGCGGCGGTTCCATTTTTTTTCGCGACGCAAGCGAGGCGGAGATGGACAATGGTGAAAAAGTCAGTTTCAGCAGTGGAAATTGCTGTTTCATCTGGGATAGTCCTGTGGATAAACCGCTGCGCGTGCGCGTGGTCTGGAGCGTGGTTTTCGATACGGCCTACCACGATGGAAAATCGGGTGTCGACTATGACGAACGCACTTCCCGGATGAGTTCTCCTGGAAGCCGCTGGTGTCAGGCCACTGTGGACATCCTGCCCGCCAAAGGGCCTGATCGCCCAACCACCGTGGTTTTGCACTTTCTTGCCGATGGTACGGTTCAGGCACATCTGGGCACATTCAAGACGCAGGCACCGCTTGCTGCCGAGCAGGTAAAACGGCATGCCGCGCGCCTTCCCCAAGGCCAGTTCTGCAGGCAGGAAATCGAGAATCCTTTTTATGGCATACCGCGGACACCGCACAGGGAATAGACCATGAGCAATCCAACGATACGCCGGCTTAGCGACGTCACGAAGAGTGAAAGGCTTGCGCGAGGAATTTATCGCAAGGAACTGGAGAAATGTGCGAAGGAATCGGATTGCCGAAAGCCCGTCTGGATCAGTTGTTTTTTTGACGGGACTGGAAATAATTTCAAAAAAGATGGCAATGGCTCGCTGGCTGCGTCGAATGTAAAGTACAGCAATATTGCGAAATTGGGAAAATTTGCGCATACGGCCGAAGATGAAAAGAACAAGACCTACGCGATATATGCGCCAGGGGTCGGCACGCCGTTTCCAGAGATTCAGGATAGTGGTGATGGAATCGATGGGGCGCTCGGCATGGCATCTGCTGCAAAAGGGCAGGCTCGGATCAGCTGGATGCTGAAGGAGTTCAAGATGCGGGTGGACAAACACATGCCGCATGTAAATCAAATCAATGTTGCAGTGTTTGGCTTCAGTCGGGGGGCAGCCCAGGCGCGGGCCTTTGTGCGTCAGTTGGCAGGACAATGTTATCAGCAAGGAGATGGGCTGATCTGGACAAAAAGTGGCGGATTTATTCAGCCGCGTCTGGTGATTTACTTCCTCGGCATTTTTGATACCGTGGCCTCGGTGGGATTTGGCGGCAGTCGTCTTGAGTCTGATCTCAAATATTACCTGGGACCTGTGTGGGGGGGCGTGATGTATCTGGCAGACGAGGGCGGCCATGCGGAATGGGCCGCCGATCTGCGTATTCCACCATACGTGCGCTTCTGCGAACATTATGTCGCAGCGCATGAAGTGCGGGAGAAATTTCCATCCGATTCTATTCGAATCGATCAGGCCACTGACTCAAACTGCCGGGAAACCCTTTATCCCGGGGCACACTCCGACGTGGGCGGCGGTTATGACGACATGAATCAGGAAGGACGCTCAAACGAGTTGTCGCGCATTCCGCTGTGCAATATGTATCTGTCGGCATATGCGGCGGGGGTGCCGTTCAAGTCTCCCGAAGAGGTTCTTCAGGATTATGGCTCGCTGTTTAACATCAGCAGCGAATTGCAGGGATGCTTCGACACCTACATGAAGCACGTCAGCGCAGACAAGCGGCTCGAGAAACAAGTCATCAGCCACATGAACAATTACTATCATTGGCGCTGGGGGCGCACGGAACGCCAGCGCGCGGCGCGCAAAGAACGCGAAGCCATCATCGCAAAGGGGCAGTCCGTCATGTATGCCACGCCGGATAAATACATGACCACGACGGACAGCGAATGGGAACGCGACGTGCAGAATATCGCAGAAAAGAAAACAGGCTTTTTTCGTAGTGCCACGGAACCGCTGGAAGACGCGATCTACGATGCCTGGAAAGGCAAGCTCCGAAAGTCGATGTCGGTTGCGGAGCGGACTTTATTTGACAAATTCTTCGATCGTTATGTGCATGATTCTGTTGCGGGATTCAAGAATCAGATGACTGACGCCAGTATCGGCTTTGTTGAAGCCAGTCGCTGGTCCCGAAACCGGCAGTACTTCATGGGGAAACGAGGCAAGAAATATCTTTACTGGCGATATGAGGGTTCAAAACCGGAATGGGGCGGCGTAAAAGAGGCGATGCTGGTGCCGAAAGAAGCGTCGGCAGGTGGCAATACGGCGATAGCCTAGCAGAAACGGGCTTGGCCGCTATCTGGCGCGGACCGCCGCCCTGGCTTGCTTGTCGCACTCGCGTACGGCCGCTTTGCATGCGGAAAACGCTTCCAGATAGGTCACGGCGCTCTGCCGCTCTGCGACCTGTTCTGCCACCTGCTGCGTGAGCTGCAACGGTGTCGTCGCGGGCATTTTCTCCAGCTTTCTGGTGATGTCTTGTAGCGAATTTTTTTGACGCGCCAGTTCCGCGGCCAGCACGGCCTTGCGCTCGGCGGCGGGCAGGGCCGGATACAGCCTGCCATTGCCAGCCTCGACACTGCCATCGGCCGACATCGACAGCGACGCGTGCGGGGCGCGAAATTCCAGCGCCAGCTTGCCATCGGCTTGCACGATGACCAGCAGTTCCTCGGTGGCGGTGCCGGCCGGCAGCGGCAAGGTGCCCGTTTCCGGCTTGCCGTCCGGCAGCCAGCGGTATTCGATGTTGACCTGCACCGGTTTGTGCGGCGTGGCCGGCAGGTAGAAACAGCAATTGGCGGCGCTGCTCATGTAAGGGTTCAGGGGATCGGTATCGACGGCGTTGGCAGGATTGCCGGCATCGCTGACGCCGACCTGGATGGAGCGGGCGCTGTAGTTCAAGGTGCTGACCGCTATCTTTGCCTCATCGGCCCCGGGCCGGTAGTCATGCTGGCCGCGCTCGCTCCGTTCGGCATGGCCTGCTAGCAGCGGACGGCGCTGCATGGATTTGATGCCGATGGCAAAGATATGGCTCAGGTAGCCGGTATCCGAGCGGCCGTCGCGCGAATAACTTCCGCCGGGCGTGTAGTAGAGGTAGCCGATGTCCTCTATCGCCAGGGCGCGCACCTTGCCGTCCTGAGGGAATAATGCTTCCGCCAGGTAGTCGTCCCTGGCGCCCATGACCTTGGCGGAGAGCACGCCGGCCCATGCCCGTTCGCCCGCGAAACGGGGAAAGACGTTGAATTCGCCATCGATGAAGGGTTTGATTTTCAGCACATCCTGTGTCATGCCCGTGACGGGATCGATGACGGAGTAAATCCCTGGGAAGGGGCCGTCGGCGGCGTGCGCAAGCGCGGGCATGGCGAAAATGAGACAGGCTGCCATCACGGCGGGTTTGTTGCTCATGCTGGATCCAATCGCATGGAGGGTGGCTGACGCTGGAATGCCACCAGGTCGGCGGGATAGAATGCGGCATCGCGATAGCTGCTGTCGTCGATATCGAGCAGGCAGGTAATGGCTGCCGCTTCCCATGACCAGTAGCCTGAAAATGACGTGTCGCGCGCGTGGCTGTCATGGTAGGGTTCGCGGCGGCTGGCGTCATACCATTTTGCCAGGTAGTCCCGCATCAATGCCGGACGCTCTTGTTTTTCTGCCGCAAATATCTTGAGCGTCTTGAAATAGGGTTGGCGGCGCGTGCATGTTGGCCATGCGGTGTCCCTGCCATCGACGGAAGAGGCCAGCAGGCGTTCGACCAGCCCATCTTTTTCATGGTTGTTGAAATCGATGACAGGCGCCAGGCGGGGCAGCAAATTGCCCCAACCCAGGAGAATGCCAAGGCAGATCATCCGGTTGACCTGCTCGTAGCCGTCACCGGGCAGGGCGAAGTGGGGAAATCCCTGTTCCGCGGCGCTGGCCTGCACGTCAAAGGCCCTGTCATAGTTGGCAAACTCTTCCCAGTATTCGAGTATCGTGGGGTACAGCGCGCGCAGATCGGCTGTCGTATGGCCGGCGCTGTAAGCCAGGCTGAGCAGGTCGATGCCATCCCACGCCCGCTGGCGCGTGGCCGTCATGAAGTTTTCTGGCGGGATATTTTGCAGTACTTCAGCAGGCTGTTGCAAGCCTGCCTCCACCATGTCGAAGCACTCGTCCTGGCTGTCTTTGCTTTCAAGATAAATCGCGTAGGACAGCAGCGGTTCCCTGCGCCTGGCTAAAAAAGTGTGTTCGTCCAGAGTCTGCATGTTTACTCCCGGAAATCCGTGTCATGGCAGGGCTGTTTGCTTTCGACATGTCCGACCTCGCCCGACGCATTCATATCTCTGCTGGTATAACGGTTTTCCTCGCGCAGTGCACGCCCATACGCAACGAGATCTGTCGGGTAGGCGAAATGATCGATACCGCTGTCATCGAGGTCAAACACAAAGGCCATTGCACCCGCTTCAAATGCCCAGTAACCGTAATAGGGAGCGTAGCCTTCGTCGCTAATGCGCAGATGGCCGTTGTACCAGCGTGGATGATCCTTCATGGCAGGGTACCACTGCGTCAAATACTTTTTGATGAGCGTTTGTGCCGCATACTCGTCGTTTTCATATACCGTCTGCAACAAAGTGTCGTATGGCTGGCCCAGTATGCAGGTATCGAGGGTCATTTCATCGTCCACATACGCGCCAATCAGCTGTTCGAACAGGCCGTCCTGTCCTCGATGACTGCGAAATATGCGGATGATGCGCATGACCGAGCGCTGATCGCGCAGTAATATGGCGACACTTAGTAATTGCAGCGTATCTTCATAATCGGAAAGGTCGCCGAAATTTGGCGCCGCCCTGTATTTGTATGGGCCATACTCGGGGTATTGCGACAACATTTTCTTTTGTTGATGTTGATCGGCTTCGTTCCATTCCGAAAACCTGTCCACGATATCGGACAGCCGTGGCGCAAGTTCCTCGATTGGCACGCCAGCGGTGTAATCCAGCATCCAGATCCATAAATTTTCCAGATATAGGAAATAGCAAGCCAAACCGGTGTCTCCAGCGCATTCAGCTAATTCCTTGTTTCTTAGCTGAACTTGTAGCAGCGCACGTGAATTCCCCAGGGTTTTTTCATATAACGGCCGACAAAGAAATTGTTGGCGGCGGCGATCATCGAATGGTGGATTTTTCATTTTATTCGCCGCGCTCTCGTTTGGCCGATGGTTTCATCTCCACGCTGGTGTGGCGGCTCTCTTTCCGTAGCTGGCGCGCATAATCGACCAGGTCTTTGGGGTAGACCAGATGGTCGATCTGGCTGTCGTCCAGGTCGAGTATAAAGACGGTCGCACCCGCTTCAAAGGCCCAGTAACCGTAATACGCGGCATAGCCTTCCTCGTTGATGTTGAGATGCTCATCGTACCAGCGCGGATGATTTTTCAAGGCCGGATACCACTGCTTCAGGTATTTTTGAAGCAGGATCAAGCTAGCTTTCTCATCTTCCTCATGGAATACTTGCAGCAGCGTGTCGTAGGGTTTGCTGATAATGCAGGTGTCCAGGTCTCGACTGTCCTCGACATATGCGCCAATCAATTGCTCGAACAGCCCATCGTGGCCACGGTGGCTGCGCAGTACGTGGATGATGCGTCGCACCGAACACTGATCGCGTAGCAGGATGGCGATGCTGAGCAGTTGAAGCGTGTCTTCATAATCGGAAAGGATGGAAAACTGTGGCGCTCCCTCGTATTCGTATGGCCCGTACTCTGGGAGTTCAATCGCCGCTTCCTGCTGATAGAGTTGATCCACCTCGTTCCATTCTTCAAATTTATCTACGATACCCGCGATGCGGGGCGCCAGTGCCTCGATCGGCTCGCCAGCGGTGTAGTCGAGCATCCAGACCCAGAATTCTTCTAAATACAAAAAATGATGGACGGAAGCATTTCCCTGCATTGAGTCGGTTATTCTTTTATTTTCGAGTTCAACATCTATTATCGCGAGTTGATTTTTTCTTGTCTCCCTGTAGAGCTCCTCGTGAAGGAATTGCTGGCGGCGGCGCTGGTGAAATGGTAAATCTTCCATGCCTATAAACCTCTTTTCTTGCGTAAATTGTATTCGTATCAAAGAAGGTGCGCACGTGCTGGAATCGTAATGCCACATGCCTTTACGTTCTTAAGAAAATATAAAACGCCATACCGTCAAGCCATAGGCAGAATCCAGATTGCTCATGATCTCGCCTTGTTCAAATCGCCGGATTTGCGGGGGAATGTCCAGCGCTTGCCACTGTCCAGCCTGCGGGCAGGCCTCGCCGGCGTAGGCGCGCAATTCCAAAGGCTCCTGCGCTGACGTGGCGACATCCGGGCCGCCGTTATTTTGGCGCTGACGCAGTTCGGCGCTGGGCCAGTCGCTGTCGGCGTCGAAGCGCCGCATCCAGCGCAGCGAGTCGGCATCGTTGAAGCGTTCGTTGGGATCGCCGTCCCATTGGGCGCCACTTAGCAGGCCCATATGATCATGGCGTATCGGTTTGAGTAATTTGTTTAGTAATACGGGCAGCGCCGGGATACCGTCTTCGACCGGGTAAAGCGACGGTTCGTCGCCTAATTCAATCCACAGCCCCGTGCTGAGTTCTTCTATTTTGATGTTCGGATGATTGAGGCTGAGCTTGACCTGGTTGCGGGTGATATCCAGTTTCTCGCGCCAGGTGTCCGACAGCAGAAAGCCCCACGTGGGGGGGCGGATACCTATCGCCAATTCACCGTGCATGCCGAGAAAGTCATCGATATCAAGCCCGTAGAAATGGGATGTCAGGGAGCGTTCCCAAACAGAGACTTCCGAACGGGAGCCATACGCCAACGGCGTCGCCATGGCAAAGCCGCTGTATACCTGCGCAGCATCAAGGATTTCAGCCGTTTGAAGGACAAATTTTCTCCAGGCGTCTTTATTCTCTAGCCACCATGACCAACGATAGTAAAATTGAATCGATGAATAGGTTCTGTTTGATGGCACCGCGTTGTCGTTCATATAATCCCGAACTTTCCAAAAGTATCCTGCCGTCGCAGGAGAGGAAATATGATTTTTTTGATCTGTAAAATTGAAGGCGAAATAGTCTTCTTTTTTTGTTTTTCGGGCAAATTCACGCAGATCTGGCAAACGCTTTGAGCCGTAAGGGTGAGGACGTTCCGAATCGGGATGCGTGCCAATAAGATAGGGATTTCCCGTCAGGCGCTCAAATTTCTCATGTATATCCACCATCAGTAATGATGTATCAAGATGATGCTTGCTGTCGTAGAGAAAATAAAAGCTGACGAAAGGGCTGACATTATGTGTGATCTGGTCATTTCCATAAGATGAATTCGGCCACTCCTTGAGATCGGAAGCAAATCCTTCGATATCGTCATTGCCAAGAAAACTGTGTGCTGCACTCATCTTTTCTCCTCTCACCGGGTTGTTTCTTTATGCCTTCAGAAAACGCCACACCTTCAAGCCATAGGCAGAATCCAGATTGCTCATGATCTCGCCTTGTTCCAATCTGCGGGTTTGCGGCGGAATGTCCAGCGCTTGCTACTCGCCGGTCTGCGGGCAGGCCTCGCCAGAATAGGAGCGTAATTCCAATGGCTCCTGCGCTGACGCAGCTCGGCGCTGGGCCAGCCGCTGGCTGTGCAAGATGGAAAATTGGCTATTGTTCTTCACTCCAATGCCAGATGGTTTCACCGTATGCCGCATCATCAAAAACAGGCATGACTTGGCCTTGCTCAAAATGGCTACGGCTGTGTAATTTTGCTGGGGTTTCCCAGAAGCCAGTTTGGGGGCAGGGTTGCCCGCCCTCGACACGTCCCTTGCGCATTAGCGGTTCTGTGGCCAGGCTGGTGTAGCGGCCATCTTTCCGTAGCTGGCGTGCATAATCGACCAGGTCCTTGGGATAAACCAGATGGTCGATTTGGCTGTCGTCCAGGTCGAGTAAAAAAACCGTCGCACCCGCTTCATATGCCCAGTAACCGTAATAGGGCGCGTAGCCTTCATCCCGGATTCTCAGATGCCCGTCGTACCAGCGGGGATGATTTTTCATCGCTGGATACCACTGTTTCAGGTATTTTTGGAGCAGGTCGAGCGTGGCCCTCTCATCTTCCTTATAGAACACTTGCAGCAGGGTGTCATAGGGCTTGCCGAGGATACAGGTGCCAAGCGCTTGCCCATCCTCCACATACCCGTCAATCAATTGTTCGAACAGGCCATCACGGCCACGGTGGCTGCGTAGCATGTAGATGATGCGTTTAACCGAATGATGATCGCGCAGCAGGATGGCAATGCTGAGTAGTTGTAGTGTGTCCTGATAGTCGGAAAGGACGGAAAACTCCGGTGCTCCCACATATTCGTACGGCCCAAACTCTGGAAGCTCAATTGCCGTTTCCTGTTGATAGAGTTGATCGACCGCATTCCATTCTTCAAATTTATCGACGATGCCTGCGATGCGCGGCGCTAGCGCATTGATTGGTTCGCCTGCCGTATAGTCGAGCATCCAGATCCAGAGTTTTTCCAAATACAAGAATTGATGAATCGCAGAATTTTGTTGCATCGTTTTAGTAATTTTTCTATTTTCAATTCCTCCTCCAATTAGCGACAATTGATTCAATCGCGTTTTATTGTAAAGTTCTTCATAGAGAAATTGCTGTCTGCGTCGGTGATGAAAGGATAAATCTTCCATGTCTACGTGCTTTTTTCTTGGGTAAATTGTATTTTTGTCAAAGAAAATATGCGCGAGCTGGAACCGCAATGCATGATTGCCTTTCCCGGTCGAGCATCAGGCTGATGGTCTCGAACATCAGTACAGTGGCTGTTTCTTCATGCTTTCAGGAAGCGCCACACCGTCAAGCCATAGGCAGAATCCAGATTGCTCATGATCTTGCCTTGTTCAAATCTGCGGGTTGGCGGCGGAATATCGAGCGCTTGCCACTTACCGGTCTGTGGGCATGCCTCGCCGGCGTAGGCGCGCAATTCCAAAGGCTCCTGCGCTGGCGCAGCTCGACGCGGGGCCAGCCGCTGGCTGTGCAAGATGGAATTTGGCTATTGTTCTTCACTCCAATGCCAGATGGTTTCACCGTATGCCGCATCATCAAAAACAGGCATGACTTGGCCTTGCTCAAAATGGCTACGGCTGTGTAACTTTGCCGGGGTTTCCCAGAAGCCAGATTGAGGGCAGGGCTGGCCACCGTCGACGCGTCCCTTGCGCATCAGTGGTTCTGTTTCCTGACTGGTAAAGCGGCCTTCTTCCCATAACTGTCGTGCATAATCGACCAGGTCTTTGGGGTAGACCAGATGGTCGATCTGGCTGTCGTCCAGGTCGAGTATAAAGACGGTCGCCCCTGCTTCGAATGCCCAGTAGCCGTAATAGGCGGCATAGCCTTCCCCGTTGATGTTGAGATGCTCATCGTACCAGCGTGGATGATTTTTCATGGCCGGATACCACTGTTTCAAATACTTCTGGAGCAGGGCTAAGGCAGCGTTGTCGTCTTCTTCATAGAATACTTGCAGCAGGGTGTTGTAGGGCTTGCTGATAATGCAGGTGTCCAGGTCTTGACTGTCCTCGACATATGCGCCAATCAATTGCTCGAACAGCCCATCGCGGCCACGGTGGCTGCGCAGTACGTGAATAATACGTCGCACCGAACGCTGATCGCGCAGCAGGATGGCGATGCTGAGCAGTTGTAGTGTGTCCTCATAGTCGGAAAGGGTGGAAAACTGCGGCGCACCCTGGTATTCATATGGCCCATCTTCTGGAAAATCGAGCGCCAATTCCCGCTGATAGAGTTGATCCACCTCGTTCCATTCTTCAAATTTATCCACGATGTCTGCAATGCGCGGCGCCAGTGCATCAATTGGCTCACCTGCCGTATAGTCGAGTATCCATATCCAGAACGTTTCCAAATACAAAAACTGGTAAATAACAGTTTGACTTTGCGTTGAGTCGGCCACTTTTTTATTGGCAAGTTGGCCTTCAATCAGTGAGAGTTGATTTTTTCTGGTTTTAGTATAAAGCTCCTCATAAAGGAATTGTTGGCGTCGGCGCTCATGAAATTCTGGAATTTTCATTTTTACTTTCTCCGGTTTCTCTTTCCTGAAGCTGCTTTGCTTGATTTATTCTTGCCTTCTTGCTGTTCCTGCTGATCGGCTGGTTTTTTGGACGTTGAGTTTTCGAGGCTCCTACGTCTTTTGTCTATGCGATCGATTTCCATGTAATTGAATGTGTCGCTTATTCCATGAGTTTCTTTGTGTTTGTCATGTATTTTTATATTGTAATGATCGCCTGATGCGAGTAGCTCCAATGTCGCTTCAAGATGGTCGACAACTCCAGGTGCTGCTGCTAGCTTGAGCTTGCCATGCGGGTGGGCTGCCGTCACGAACGGATTGGAGAGTGCGGTACTTCCCAGTATTAGATATGTCCAGCGATTTTTTAAATTTTTATCGGATTGCATGACACCGGCTTTGGTGCTGTTGGTAAGCCATTTTTTTCCCATTTGCGTGCCCTTTATACGTTCACCGAGCAAAGTCCATAACATCAGCTCTCTGTCGTTGAGGGATGCTGGGGGGCGTGGGATGTTGCCACGTTCCACTTCCTTTTGCAGCCGCTGGAACAGCGTGTAGGCACTGCCACTGAATTTTGCTTCGATGAAATGGAATGTGTCACTATTCGTCTGCCAGATGGTATCCACACCATTCTGTACCATTTTTTTTAAGTCTTCGGGTACAAGCTCTGTCGGGCGTCTGTGTGCGTTATCGGGTCCAACAATGCGCGGGTAGTCAAAGCGCCATTTTCCATTGACGTTACCGTGCGGCCAGGCGGTGGCTTTTTTAAGCACGTGTTCCATATGGTAATAATCTGCCATATGCTCGCCGAGGAGTCCCTTTGGCCCGAATGGCACTTTGGACAGCAATTCGCGAATCGGCCGTGACGTATTCTTCACCGGTGCGGTGCCGCCGTCGCTGCTCTGGCGGTGCGAGTCGGCCACCGGTTTGTGTTCCTTGCCCTTGCCCGGCGAGTCCCGTTCTTTGGTTTTTGCTTTGGCATCCACGCCCTTTGACTTTTTATCTGAGCTTGTCGTGGGCGACTTGAACTGGGCGTTGGCGCTGTGCGGATGCGCGTTGCCTGGCTTGTGATTGTGCCTGGCTGCCGTATTGGCGCCGGTGCCAGCTGCGGCGGCGATTTTTTTTGCCGCCCACAAGGCGTCTTCACCCAGCATGTCCTCGATCAATTCCTGCAGCGCCTTGGCGCCCTGCGCAATGCCTGCTTTGAGGGGACCGCGCACCGCTTCGACTTGCGGCTTCATGTCGCGCGCCAGGTGCTGCAAGTCCGACGGCAGCCACCAATGGCTGGTCGACAGGTAGCCGAGCAATTGCACGCAGTTGTCCAGCGCGCTCATGGCCGTGCTGATTGCCAGCTGGGTGTTTTGCGCCCACTGGAAGGTTTTCAGGAATTTGATCGCGGCGCCCTTGCTCTTGCCCAGCATGGCTTCGATCATGACATTGCCGCCAGCGGCCGCCGTGCCAACCTCCTTGCGGTACTTGCGCAAAGGCTTGATGATGGTCTTGAACAGGCTGCCGACTTCCGGAATGCAGCCGAACGCCGCCAGCGCCATGTCGACCCAGTCATCGCGGGTCGCGCGCGACACGCCTTTCCTGCCGACGCGGTAGATCATGCCCGAGACATCGCGCACGTCCATCACCTGGTCAACCACGGGGATCAGGGAAATGGCGCCGCCAACGATCATGGCGGCCTTGCCCTGGTCATCCTCGAAGTCGCCGAGGATCAGGTCCTTGAAAAACTCCACGATCTCATCGACAAAGTTCTGGCTCATGGCTTGGGCTCCGGCTTACTGGTTTTTCGGGCTGCCTCCAGCAATGCGGATGCCTGTTTCAACTGCTGCCTCGCTTGCTGTAGACGGGGCTCCGCTACCAATGGCGGCGCCACCCAGTCGCGTTGGTCCTCACCATATTCAATGTGATACGCGCCGGGAGGAATGTTTTCGAGGCGGGCATGGCCCTTGTCGTTAAGTAATCCACTCAGCGACGTGCCGTTGGCGAACGTGATTTTGTAGGGGGAGTTAATGACAGGTTCGAGATCGCCATAATGCAGGTTCAGTTCGACTGCCCGGCCCAGGTCGGCCGCATTCGGCAGTGCAGGCAAGGTGGGCTGGCTGCTTGCCGGTCCCGTCAATTCCTTCATGCTGGCGTTGAAATCGATTTTTCCGGGGCCATGCAGCATGATGTTGCCGCCTTCGAGGCGGATGTACGCGCCCTGGGCCGTCATCAGAATGTGCTGCTTGGCCGCCGCCGTGACGCTCTTGGCGGTGCTGCTGACGGTGATGGCCTTGTCCGCTGTCAGGCGTGTCGCATCGGACTGGCTTTGACTGCTGACCTTGCCGCTGGCCGCATGCAGGCGGATACCGGTTTCCTGGTTGGGCTTGTCCTTGCTGCTGGCCTTGCCGTAGGTGAACAGGCTGATGCCCTTGCCCAGCGCGTACAGGCTGTTGCCTTGCGCCGCAAAGTTGAGATCGGCGTCCGCCGTCAGGCTGCCATTGCCGCCCGCGACCAGGACGGCGCTGGCTGGCGTGGTGGCGGCGATGCCGGACGGGCTGGATAATTGCAGTTGCGGGTCGCCATACGCGCTGGCCTGGCCTTCGCCGCCCGCCGCCTGCTGGCCCTGGCCCGTCGTGGCGGCGCCCTCGGCCGTCGCGCCCAGGACATCGATGCTGTGCTGCATCTGGGCGAGGGCGGGGAGCTGCGCGGCTGGCGAAGGCGTCTCCGTCTGGTCCGGCGTGGCAGCGGAAGCTGGCGCGGCCGCACCGGCTGTGGCCGGGCTGGGCATTTCGAGCGCGAAATGTTTCTGCGCCTGCTCAGTCAGCGAGGTCTGCAGTTGCAAGCTTTGCCTGAGCTGTTCCAGCGCTTCCTGCGCATCCATCTGGCTGCCGCCAGCATCGCGGCCATGCGCCGACAGCAGCATGCCCGCTCCCGCGCGCAGGGCGGCGCTGTGTTCCGTTTTCAGCTCGGCGCCAAAGCCGGCCGGCGCCAGCCGCTGGTTGTCGCTCTGGTGGCGCAAATGGCCCAGGTTCAGTTCGGCCGTTCCCTGATGGGGGCCTGCGTGGCGCTGCAGGGCGACGCGGCCCTGGCCCGGGCTGTCGTCGAACACCAGCTGGCTGTAGGCGCCACCGCCGCCCTGGCTCGTTGGCAATGCCTGCGTCTTGATGCCCGACAAGGCCGCCGGGTGGGCATGGGCGCCGGCCTGGCCGGGAAACCAGGCCGGCGCGTTGCCCGTCGCCGCGCCCGTGCCCTGGCTGACCTGGTTGTTTTGCGCGTCGGCCTGACCGCGGCCGTTGTACAGCGTGCCGATGACGACGGGGCGGTCGATATTGCCTTCCAGGAAATCGACGAGCACTTCCTGGCCCACGCGGGGCAGGGCATTGCTGCCCCAGTTGGCGCCGGCGACGGGGGCCAGCGGCGTGGCCACCCGCACCCAGGTGCCGGCGCTGTCGTCGCCGGGCGCACCCGTGTGGCCGTCGGCGGCCGGATGCGCCAGCCGGCTATGGCTTTGCGCCCCCCGCTGCCAGTGGAATTGCACCTTGATGCGGTGGTCGCGGTCCGTATGCAGCTGGGCGCCGGCCGGGCCGACGACGATGGCGGTCTGCTGGCCCATGATGACGGGGCGTGGATGCAGCAGCTGGCCGTGGTCGTTGGCATAGGTGCTGCGGTAGGGGACCTTGCTGCGGATGGCGTCGATGCGGTTGCGGTAGGGCGGGCGTTCGCTGATGGTGTCGCCGACGGCATGCAGGCTGCCGGCCGCCTCTTCGCCGATCAGCGCGTCGAGCAAGCCCTGGCCGAAGCGCTGCAGCAGGCCGCCGCCGAGTTCCGCATCGAGGTTGTTATGCATCAGGTGCACCGTGCGGGTGACGAGGAAGCTTGCAGCGTCGCCACCGCCCGCCGCATCCGTTTGCGCCTGACCGCTCAGGGTAAACGTGGTGCCGGGCGCCAGCGTGCGCACGGTGCCGGCGCCCGTAAACACTTCCCTGGCCGCCGTCAGCGCCTGCAACTGGCGCTCGGCAAGCCGTTGTCCGTGTTCGCGCGACGGGTAGGCATAGGCGCCGGGCGCGTCGCGGCTGACCAGCGCCATCGTTCCGTCATGGGCGCTGGCGGCGCTGATGGGGCGCAGGCCCAGTGCGCGGTAGTCCCAGCTGGACAGTTCGATACCGTTGGTTTGCTGGCGCAGCTGCATGCGCCAGCGGTCCATCGTATCTTGCGGCATGACGGCGCCTGGCTGGCTGTAGGCAATGCTGGCCTGGGTGTTGGGCTTGAAGCTGCCGTTGTGGTCGGCGATGACGAGGGTATGGCTGCCCAGGCTGGCGCTGCCCGCGTCGCCCGTGTGTTCGGCATAGTAAAACAGGCCTTCCTCGCTCATCAGCCGCTCGGCAAAGGCCCAGTCGCTTTCCTGGTATTGGCTGCAGATGCTGCGTTTCGGATAGATTGCGCGGTCGAGCAGATCGAAGCGCCAAGCCGGCGCCAGCATGCCCTGGCCCTGGTAGCGGGCAAAGACGACTTCGAGGATGTCGGGCACCGCCAGGTCCTGGAAGACGCGGCTGTCGCGGCCGTGCGCCAGGAAGGCCGTCCACGGCTGCATGGTCAGGTTGTAGCGGGCAAAGCCGCCGTTCGCGCCCGCCAGTTCGACGGCGGTGACGTGGCCGTGGAACGGGCGCCAGCCGCCATCGGCCATGAGCAATTCCAGCAGGATGGGCTGGCCGATCAGCGACTTGAGGGGAATGGCCGCGTCGAGCGCCAGGGCGGCGATGTGGAAGGTATAGCCCAGCCCCAGGCCTTCCTCGCCGCGCACGCATTCGGCCAGCAGCTTGTCCGGGCCCAGGGGCGTGCTCAGCTTCAGCAGGCGCGTGGCCTGGCTGAAACCGTTGGCGACGGGTGACGTACCGGGTGACGGCGACGCGCTTGCTTGGACCAATTCGGACATTGACTGGAACTCCGTGTGGCGAAATGAGGGTACTTGCATTTAATTCAATGATTTGCTTATAAGATTACACCTTAGAAATAGTGATTTAACAAGCGCGATTCAATTGAATCGTGCGCCGGGGCCTGTCATGCTCGGGCCGTGCGGGGCGTTTTTTCCCCTTCTGCTAGAGTGTGGATCTTGCCAATTCCACCATTGAAAAAAATTGTGCAATAACCGGAGCAAGAATGAATACGATGCAATGCGTGGCTGCCGCCATGTTGTGTGCCAGCCTGTCGCCCGCCATGGCGGCGACATCCCCCGTCGAGCCGCCGTTTCTCGATGTGCTCGTCCATCAATACGCCAATTGCGTCAAACCTTCCTACCATCAGGCTGACCTGCGGGTACAGGACGGGGTGGGGCGCTATCAGATCGACGTCAAGGGTGAGACCTACACGGTCGAACTGCAGGAACGCCTGGGCTTTTCGCTGCAGGCGGGGATAGACGGGCCCGTGGCGGCCATCGTCAAGCTGGACCGGCCGCCCAAGGGGCAGTTCGGCGAGCAGGCGCGCTGGCGTGAACGCTGGCTGCGCGATGTGGCCGAGCGCAGCGGCGTGGCGCTGGACGAGCGGGCGCTTGCCGGTGGTGCGCGCCTGCTGACCGTGAACAAGGGCGAGATCAAGGGTAATTATGTGGGCCAGTCCCTGCTGATCGATCCGGCGCGGCTGTTGTTCATCGATATGGCGTGGCCGAACACGCTGGGGATCTATCGTGGCCCCGATGGCCTGCGGCATGTGCGGGAGGTGCAGGACGACGTATGGAAGCGACTGCTGTCTTGCCCGCCGGCTGCGTGACGCTGGCGGCCACCGCATACCCCTACTGCGCGCACGCGCATGGACAAATAATAATGATTCTCATTTATAATGCGGATCCATGGGGTAGCGATGGGCTGGCGCCATGGCGCCACGGTCGGTGAAGGAGGGCATGATGGGCAGTATGTATGGCAACGAGGACATGATCGCGCGCGAGCATCGCGTGTTGATGGCGGAGTATGGCCGCGCGCAGGCGCGCTGCAGTGCGCAGCTGGCTGCGCAGGCGGCCCGCATCGCGCAGCTGGAGTCGGACTTGATGCGCGCGCGGGCGCAGGTCGTGATCCGCGATACAAAACTGGCGCTGGCGCGTGATGAACTGGCCGAACTGGCGGCCAGCGTGCCGGGCCTGCCGACGCGTGCAAGGCTGGCGCGCCGGGTCGAATGGCTCGGCGAGCGGGTGCAGGACCTGATGCGCGAGCTGCTGCGCCTGCAGTGGCTGCCCGCGCCAGCCCTGCAGGCCGACGTACGCGAAAAAGCCGTGCTGTATGTGGGCAGCTATCTGGAGCAGAATGCGGGCCAGCAGGCCGCCGGCGCCAACGTGGCGCAGCAAGCCATCGAGCAGGCCGGCGGGCGCTTCCTGCACCATGCTGGCGGTGACGATGGCGCCGACGACGTAGCGGCGCTGGAAGCGGGCCTGGTGGCGGCCGACCTGGTGATTTGCCAGACGGGCTGCGTCAGCCACGACGCCTACTGGCGCGTGCAGGACCACTGCAAGCGCACGGGCAAGCAGTGCGTGCTGGTGGGCCAGCCGCAAGCCATGCATTTTGTGCGCAAGGAGGCGCTTGCCGCTTCTTGACGCCGGATTAACGCACGCTTAATCCGCCTGGGCCACAATGGCGATCCATTCGACGTTATAGAGAGCGCCCATGCTGTCCCTGCAAATCGGTCCCCTGGCCCTGCCCACGGGCCTCGTCCTGCTGATCGTTTCCCTGTGCGTCGCCTATGGCGTGGCGTGGTCACTAAGGCGGTATCGCCAACAGCCGGACGCCGGTCCTCTCGTTTCCGACATGCTGATCGCCGGCCTGCTGGCGGCGCGCCTGGCGTTCGTCCTGCGCTGGCACGAACAATATCTGGTGGCGCCCTGGTCCATCATCAATATCCGCGATGGCGGTTTTCTCGCGCCAGCCGGCATCGCGGCCGGCCTGGCCATCGCCGCTTGGCGCTGCCGGCGTCCCGCCATGGCTGCCATGCGCCGTCCGCTGGCCGTCAGCGTCGCGTGCGCCGCGCTGGCCTGGGGCGTGCTGAGCGCAGGGATCTCGCTGGCCTACGACAAGCCGGCGGCCTTGCCGGCCGTGGCGTTGCAGGCGCTCGACGGCGCGCCGGTGACCCTGGCGGCGCTGGCCGGCGGCAAGCCCATGGTGGTCAATCTGTGGGCCAGCTGGTGCCCGCCATGCCGGCGCGAGATGCCCGTGCTGGCCGCCGCGCAGCAGGCGCGCGCCGATATCGTCTTCGTGTATGCGAACCAGCGCGAGGATGCGGCGGCGGCCAGAGCTTTCCTGGACCGGAGCGGCGTCACTCTGCGCAATGTGCTGCTCGACAGCGTAGCGGCGCTGGGCAAGGCGGCCGGTTCCTCGGCCCTGCCCACCACCCTGTTCTACGACGCGCAGGGGAGATTGATCGATACTCACCTGGGCGAATTGTCCGACGCCTCGCTGGCCAGCAAGCTGCAAAAGATCGCGCCGGCGCCCTGACGCGGCCGCAGCCGTTTCTGATAGTATACCCCCCTATAGTATTTATGGAGGCGGGATCATGGGACACACGGCGCACAACAAGACCAAGCTGCTCAATCGCGTGAAGCGTATTCGGGGACAGGTGGAAGGCCTGGAGCGGGGCCTGGAAGAGGGACGCGACTGCGGCGAAGTGCTGCAGCTGATCGCCGCCGTGCGCGGCGCCGTCAATGGCTTGATGGCCGAAGTCATCGAAGAACACTTGCGCGAGCACGTGGCCAGTCCCGATATCTCCGGCGAGGAGCGGGCCAGGGGCGCCGACGACATCGCGGGCATCCTGCGCACCTACCTCAAATAAGGAGACCGCCATGCAAACGCCATTTATCAAGGAAGACCTCTCCGCCTGGCAGCACGAACACGTCTTTGGCGCAGCCAGCGACAAGGCCGAGCGCCGCGCGCGCATCGTCATGTGGATCACCCTGGCCACCATGGTGCTGGAAATTGTCGCTGGCTGGTGGTACAACTCCATGGCCCTGCTGGCCGATGGCTGGCATATGAGTTCGCACGCGCTGGCCATCGGCCTGGCCGCGTTTGCGTATGCGGCCGCGCGCCGCTATGCGCGCGATCCCCGCTTTGCCTTCGGCACGTGGAAGATAGAGGTGCTGGCCGGCTACACCAGCGCCATCCTGCTGCTGGGCGTGGCCGTGCTGATGGTCGTGGCCTCCGTCGAGCGCCTGTTGTCGCCGCAGCCCATCCACTATCCGCAGGCGATGGCGGTGGCGACTTTCGGCCTGGCTGTCAATCTCGTATGCGCGCTGATCCTCGGCGGACACCACGATCACCACCATGGTCACGGCCATGAGCATCACGACCATCACGACGACCACCATGGCGAAGACCTGAACATGAAGGCCGCCTACATCCACGTGCTGGCCGACGCCGCCACGTCCGTGCTGGCCATCATCGCGCTGGGCGGCGCTTGGGCTTACGGCTGGCAATGGCTCGATCCCGTGATGGGCATCGCGGGCGCCGTGCTGGTGGCCCTGTGGGCGAAAAAGCTGATGCAGGAAACGGGCAAGGTCTTGCTGGACCGCGAGATGGACCACCCCGTGGTGGAGGAAATCCGCGAGGCGATGGAGGTGGAAAGCGCCGGCGACACGCCGCGCATCGTCGACCTGCACGTGTGGCGAGTCGGCAAGCAGCTGTACTCGTGCGCCTTGTCCGTCGTCAGCCGCGATGCCGCATTGACGGCCGCCCAGCTGCGCGCGCGCATCGGCATCCACGAGGAAATCGTCCACAGCACCATCGAGATTATTCGCCGGCCTTGACAATGATGGCGAAAAAGCACGCTGATGCGGGGCGTAGGCAGTATAATGTCGGCTTTTACAGCACGCGCTGTTCACCAGACAGAGAATAAAATGAGCACATTACCACCATGCCCGCAATGCAAGTCCGAATTCACGTACGAAGACGGCAGCCAGTTGATCTGCCCTGAATGCGCGCATGAATGGTCGGCCACGGCCGGCGAAGCGGTGGAAGAGGGCGCCAAGGTGTACCGCGATTCGGCCGGCAATATCCTGCAGGATGGCGACACGGTCAGCGTCATCAAGGACTTGAAACTGAAGGGCGGCGGCGGTGTCGTCAAGATGGGCACCAAGGTCAAGAACATCCGCCTGGTCGACAGCGACCACGATATTGACTGCAAGATCGACGGCTTCGGTTCCATGAGCCTGAAGACGGAATTCGTCAAGAAAGTCTAACGCTATTCCCTGTCATACGGCGCGCCTGGCTTGATACCAGCGCGCCGTTTTTTATTCAGACGCCATGCAAATCGACCATCTCCGCCAGCGCTTGCGCGCCTTGGGCGCCAAGCCCTTGCACGAACAGCGCGTGCTGCGCGACTGGATCCAGGGCCAGCCACACGACCAGGGCCGGCGCCGCGCCGAAGATTTTTTGCCGCTGCCCGTGCGCGAGGCCTTGCCCGCGCTCGACCTCGAATTGCAAGGCATGCTGAAACTGCTCAGCACCCATCCGGGTGCCGACGGTTCCGCGCGCCTGCTGGTGGGCCTGCACGACGGCCAGACGGTGGAAAGCGTGCTGCTGCCGCGCGACGGCTTGTGCGTATCGAGCCAGGTCGGTTGCGCCGTGGGATGCCAGTTCTGCATGACGGGCCGTGACGGCTTGATCCGGCAAGTCACCAGCGGAGAAATTGTCGCCCAGGTGGTACTGGCGCGCACCATGCGTCCCGTGAAAAAAGTCGTCTTCATGGGCATGGGCGAGCCGGCGCATAACCTGAACAATGTGATGGAAGCGATCGAGCTGCTGGGTACCGAGGGCAATATCGGCCACAAGAACCTCGTGTTTTCCACGGTGGGCGACCCGCGCGCCTTCGAGCGCTTGCCGCAGGGGCGGGTCAAGCCGGCGCTGGCCTTGTCGCTGCACACGACCAAGCCGGAGTTGCGCGAACAGCTGCTGCCGCGCGCGCCCAGGCTGTCGCCGCGCGAACTGGTGGACTTCGGCGAAGCATATGCGCGCCTGACCGGCTATCCGGTGCAGTATCAGTGGACCCTGATGGAAGGCGTCAACGACGGTGACGATGAGATGGACGGCATCGTCGCGCTCTTGCAGGGCAAGTACGCCGTGCTCAACATGATCCCGTATAACACCATAGCCGACTTGCCGTTCAAGCGCCCCAGCTGGGAAAAGGCGCGCGCCATTGCCGCCGCCCTGCACGCGCGCGGCGTGCTGACCAAATTGCGCGATTCGGCCGGGCAGGACGTGGAAGGCGGCTGCGGGCAGTTGCGTGCGCGTGAGGCCAAGGGCAAGGTCATTCCCATTCGTGCCAGCGTCTAAACTCCTCCCAGCAAATCGTTTTCATTCAATATCGCAAACGCGATCTCGGGGTGCGCGGCCAGGCAGCGGCGCACGGCGGCGGGAATGGCGGCGCGCGTCTTGCGGCACAGGCCGGGCCGTTCCATCAGGCGGATCTGGAAGCCGCGCACAGTGCGCACTTCGCCGCTGCCCGGTGTAATCTGCAATTCCACGCCCAGGTTTTTCTGCAACAGCAGTTGCAGCTTTTGCAGTTGCGCATGGGTGGCGATGGCCTCGATGTGCGCCAGCAAACGCTTTTCTTCCGTCAGGTTCAGGCGCAGGATGGACAGATCGGCCTGCGCATCGTCGAGCAGGCGCTTGCGCCCGCAGTCGCACAACTGCGGCGGACACTCCTTGCGGACTTCAAAGTCGACGATACGCATGTGCGGCTTCCAATGGCGATCCCGGATAAATCAAGTATCGTCCGCCGCCTGGCGCCTGTCAATCAGCGCGGGCTGACGATCAGACGCCATAGGATCGGCCCTTGCTCGTTGCTGTGCTGGTGATGGTTTTGCGGCGGCATGACGCGGCCTTGACCGCGTGTCTTGGCGCGCGTGCCGCCCTGTGTTGTAATGTTGCTCATCCCGACTGAGCACACAAGGCCATGAGAACCCGCATCAAGATTTGCTGCATCGCTTCCATCGATGAAGCGCAACTGGCCATAGCCGCCGGCGCCGATGCGCTGGGCCTGGTGGCTGCCATGCCGTCCGGCCCCGGCCCGATTCCCGACGCGCGCATCGCGCAGATCGCCGCCTGGACGCCGCCCCCGGTAGCCACGTTCTTGCTGACGTCCGAGACGACGGCGCAAGCCATCGCCGAACACGTGCGCGCCACGCAGCCGTCCACCGTGCAGATCGTCGGCCATATCGACCCGCGTGAAGTCGAGGAACTGGCGCGCCTGCTGCCCCATGTGCGGCGCGTGCAGGTGATCCATGTGGAGGGGCCGCAGGCTTTGGACCTGATCCCCGCCTACGCGCCCCATGTGCACGCTTTCCTGCTCGATTCGGGCCGCCCTGGCGCGCTGGTCCCGGAACTGGGCGGCACGGGCCGCACGCACGACTGGTCCATCAGTGCGCGCTTCGTGCGCGCCAGTCCCCGTCCCGTTTTCCTGGCCGGTGGGCTGAACGACACCAACGTTGCCGATGCACTGCGCCAGGTGCGCCCCTACGGCATCGACCTGTGCTCGCGCGTGCGCACGGACGGCAAGCTCGATGTCATGAAGCTGGCCCTGCTGATGGCGGCCGTGCGCGACGTGGACGCGGCGCTGTATGCGGAGGGCTAATCAGCCGCCGGCAGCACATTCATCTCGCGCACGAACGCTTCCGTAAACGCGGCCACCATGCCGCTGGCCGCGCGCGGCGAAATCAAGCCAACGATGGAATGCGATTCCTCATCCGGCAGTGCAATAAAACGCACGCCTGGCGGCGCCACCAGGCGCATGCTGTCGGGGACGATGGCGATGCCCATGTTGGCCTCGATCAGGTTCAGCTGCGACGTCTTGCGCGACAGGGCGCGCGCCGCCTTCGGAAAGAAGCCCTGCGCCAGGCACAGGCCCGCCACCAGGTAGCTGAGGCCTCCCCGGTCCTTGTGCGGGATCGAGACGAACGCTTCGTCGCGCAGGGCGGCTATCGTCGTGCGTTCCAGCGCGGCCAGCGGCGAGGCAGATGACACGGCCACCACCAGTTTTTCCGCAAACAGTTCGCGCACGACGATATTGGCATGCTTGCGCAGGGTGGGCAGGCGCACGAGGCCCAGGTCGGCGCGGCCTTCCTCGATATCGGCAGCCTGGTTTTCCGACGAGCCCTTCGACACATCGAGAGAGACGCCGGGGAACTGCGCCAGCAGGCGGTTCAGCACGGCGCCGATGGCGGGCGTGAGGGTGACGGAACTCGAATGCAGCAGGCGGATGATGCCTTGCGCCCCTTGTCCCACGTGGCGCGTCTGCCGCACGGTTTCGTCGATGTCTTCGAGGATGCGCTTTGCCCGTTCATAAAAGACCTGTCCCGCGGGTGTCAGTTCGATATGGCGCGCGTCGCGCGTCAGCAACTGGGCTTGCACCTCGCCCTCGAGCTCCTTGATCTGCCGGCTCAGGGCCGACTGCGCGATAAATAACTTTTCCGCCGCGCGCGAATAGCTGCCCGCATCGACGACTTCGACAAAATAGCGGAACTGTCTGATGGAAATCAATCGTATGCCTTTTCGAGATCGGAGACTGCCTGATTTGATATTAGCCTGGTCCCGGTATTCGCGTTACAGTGGCCTGGTCTGCTGTCACTGCAAAGGAATGGCCATGCTGGAATTGATCGGGGTGCTGGGATTGCTCGTCAGTATTATCGTAAAACTGATTTTCGTCCAGATTGGTGGAACTGGCAAAGGCAAGGAAGATTAATATGCCAGAGTCGCGACATACGGTGCCGGCAAGGCCAGCGCTTGCAAGCGGCAAGCCGGTGCTACCCCGCTCCACTCCGCCAGCGGCAGCCCTGCGCACTTGAGCAACGACTCGCGCGCCGTCCACGCCTGCGCCAGGGCCAAGGGGCGCTGTGCATCGGGACAGGCGGCCAGTTCCTCGGCCACCTGCGGCCCCAGATAGTCGCGCGCCAGATTGAACCAGCCGGCAATGTCCTGCACCCGCATCACGTCGATGCCGACAGGGCCATGCAGGCCGATGGCGGCCAGCGAGATGCCTTCGTCATGGGTAAATGACAAACCCGCCACGCGGCCGGCCAGCAGCAAACGGGGAGGGGCGCCCGGCGTTGACTTCACCGAAATCGCGTCGATGTCCAGGTTTTGCCACTGCGCCGCCGCTTCGCACACGGCCTGGCGCAGGTGCGCGCGCGCTTCCATGCGTGACGGCGGCGGCACAATGCCGATCGCCAGCACGCCGTCGCCCGCCCACAGCACGGTAAAATCCATCAGCTACGCAAAGGCGCGGCCGGGCAGCCCGCCCAGTTGCTGCCGGCGGGGATGTGCTCGCCCTTCATCACCAGGGTCAAGGGTCCCAGGCGCGCATTGTCGCCCACATTGGCGCTGTACAGCACGGAGCTGCGCGGGCCCATGTAGACGCGCTGGCCGATCTCCACGTGGTCGATCTTCATCACGCGGTCCTCGAACAGATGCGTTTGCGGACAGGTGAGCGCATTCAATTCGCTGTAGTCGCCGATGTGCACGCAGTCGAATTCCGTGATGTCGGTCGTGTCCATGTAGACGCCGCGGCCGATCTTGCAGCCGAACAGGCGGAAGGCCAGCGGCAGCCACGGCGTGCCGCGCAGGTAGCGCATGAAGTTGGGCACGGCGATGCCTTCGTACAGGTTGGTCACGCCTTCGGAAATCCACACGAACGGCGTCCACATGGGCGCCGCGTGCTTGCGGTAGCGTCCCAGCAGCAGCCACTTGAACAGCACGACGACCAAAAAATTGCCGATGCCGTAGGCCAGGCCGGCGATGGCCAGGTCGCTTACCACTTCGCCCCAGCGTCCGGCGCCCGCGATCGGCATCACGTCCAGTACCAGGGTGTAGCCGACGGCGATCACCACCGCGTGCGGCGCGACGATGCGGAACGCTTCGATCAGGCTGCGACCCAGGCGGCGCAACAGCGATGGCTTGAACGTCAGGTGTTCGGCAAAGCCGCTGACCTGTTCGCGCGCGGGTAAATGCATGGGGGGGGAGCCCAGCCACGTGTCGCCGCTGTGCATCTGCTCATTGCGCGGCGCATGCGTGTGCACGCCGATCAGTACGTGTTCGGGCAGCGTGGTGCCATCCGGGATATAGCTGCCGTTGCCGACAAAGCTGCGGTGCGAGATGACAGTGGGACGCATGGTCATCCAGCCGCCGTCGATCTGTTCGTCGCCCAGCATGACGGCGTCGGCGATGAAGGTATCGTCGCCCAGGGTCAGCATGTCGGGCACCACGCCCAGCGCCGTGGAAATCTCGGCACCCTTGCCGACCTTGGCGCCCAGCAGGCGGTACCAGTACGGCGCGTACACGGTGGCGTAAATGCCGTGCAGGACGTTCAGGCTCGATTCCTGGATATGGCTGACCAGCCACTTGGCGCAATAGATATTGCTGTGCACGGGCGAGCTGCCCGGCTTCAATCGCGGCAGCGCGCCCCAGCGGATGGCGGCCGACAGCAGGGCCGTGAGCACGATCAGCACGGCGCTGGCGGGGAAGGCCAGCAGGAAGTAGCGGGCCAGCTGGGTCGTCACGTCGCGCCCCTGCAGCCACGGCATCATTTCGCGCTCGTCGAACCAGTCGATCAGCACGAAGCTGGGGAAGACGGGCATGAAGAACAGCACGGCGATGAGTACCATGCCGAAGCAGAAGAACACGGTTTCGCCCGTCAGGCGCAGGCGCGAAACGGCGGGGCGGGGCGGCTGGCTGGCAGGGTCAAACGCGCCAATGTCGCGCGCGGGAGAACCTGTGTACACGCGTCCGGCCGGCACCGCCGCGCCATCGGCCAGGGCCGATTGTCCTTCCAGGTGGCCGAAGGCGCCCACTTGCGTGTTGCCTTCCAGGATGGCGTAAGAACTGATGCAGGCGTCGTCGCCGATGCTGATCCGGCCCAGCAACAAACGGCCCCGCTCGACCCGGGCGTTTTCAAAGTTGACGGCATTGCCCACGCTGACGTTGTCGCCGATGGATAGCAGGTCGGGCGCGCGCAGGGTCATCGAGCCGATGACGACTTCCTTGCCGACTTTGGCGCCCAGCGCGCGCAACCACCAGCTGTTCAGGGACGAGCCGCTGAGCAGGTAGGCGGGCGCCGATTCGACCAGGCGGTCGGCCAGCCACCAGCGGTAGTAGGTGACGCCCCACAGCGGATAGCTGCCCGGTATCAAACGCCCCGCGATCAGCCACTTGCCGGCGATTGCAATGGCAAATTCGGCCAGGGTCGCCAGCAGGAACACGCCGATGGAGGCGGCGATGGCGCGCGGCACGGTATCGCCCGTGTCGCCCGTGAAGAAGTGGTAAGTGAAGAACGGCGCCATCCACTGCGCCATGCGCAGGGTGACGAGGCCAGGCACGGCCGCCGCCTGTGCCGCGCCGCAAATCCAGCGCTTCAGGGTCGATGGTGGCGTCCATTCCGCTTCCGGCGTGGCCAGCGCCGGCGCTTCATTGAGCACGGCGGCGATCTTGCCGATCTGCCGGTTCTGGTAAATGTCGCGCACCGTCATGTGGGCGTAGGCCGGATCGGCGCGCAGTGCGGACGCCAGGCGCGCGGCCAGGAAGGAATGGCCGCCGAGGTCGCTGAAGAAGTCCAGCTGGCGCAAGATCGCCTGGCCCGGGAACAGCTTGGCCAGCGCCGCGAACAGGGCCGCTTCTGCCGGCGTTTCCGGCACGTCCGATTCACCGGCTTCGCCAGCCGGCGGTGCGGACAGGGGCATGGCTTTCAAGGCCTTCCTGTCGATCTTGCCCGAGGTCAGACGCGGCATCAGCGGCAGCAATTCAAAACGGCCCGGCACCATATACGGCGGCAAGTGCAAGTTCAATGCCGCACGCAGGGTTTTCGCCGCCAGGGCATCGTCGGGCGCCTCGTCGCTGCCGACGATATACGCCACCAGCTGGTCGATACCGTCATCCTTGCGCAACAATACAGCCACCGTACCCACGCCCGCCTGCTGCGCCAGCACGGCTTCGATCTCGCCCAGCTCCACGCGGAAGCCGCGAATTTTCACCTGGTCGTCGGCGCGGCCCAGGCACAGCACCTGGCCATCAAGATCGATGCGCGCCAGGTCGCCCGTGCGGTACAGGCGCGCATCGTCAGGACCCGTGCTCCAGGGATTGGGCAGGAATTTTTCCAGCGTCAGGTCGGGCCGGCCCAGGTAACCCTCGGCCAGGCCGGGGCCGATGATGCACAGTTCCCCCGTCTCGCCGCGCGGCAGCAGGACGAGCGGACGGTTTTCTCCCGGCTCGGCCACCTGCAGCACCAGCAAGCCATAGTTGGGCAGCGGCGTGCCGATGGTCACCGGCTCGCCGGGCCGCAAACGCGCCAGGCTGCACGAGACGGTCGCTTCCGTCGGGCCATAGGTGTTGAACATGGCGCGGCCCGGGCGCGACCAGCGCTCGACCAAGGACTCCGGGCACATCTCGCCGCCCAGGTTGATCAGGCGCAGGCTCGGCACTTCCTCGGCAAACAGGGCCAGCAAGGTCGGCACCGCGTGGAGAACGGTGACCTTGTTGTCGGCCAGCGCGCGCGGCAAGGCTTCCGGGTCGCCCGAAATCTCCTTGGGACCCAGCCACAGGGTGGCGCCCACCAGGTAGGCGATCCAGATTTCCTCGAACGACATGTCGAAGGCGACGGAAAAACCCTGGTAGACAGTATCGCTTTGCGTCACTTCCAGCACGGCGTTTTCGCTGCGCAGGAAGTGGCAGATGCTGCGCTGGTTGATCAATATGCCCTTGGGCTTGCCCGTGGAGCCGGACGTGTAGATCACGTAGGCCGGGTGTTCGGGCAGCACGGTGGCGCGCGTGGGCAGCTGTTCGCCCGGAGCGGCGGGGGCCAGCAGGCTTTCCGCCGTCCACACGGGACGCCCAAGTCCGGCATCGGCCAGGCGCGGCGCGAACTGCGCGCAGCTGACCACACCAAAGCCATTGGCGTCATCAAGGCACACCTGCAGGCGCTCGACGGGCGTGTCTTCATCGACGGGCAGCCAGGCGGCGCCCGCCTTGGCAATCGCTGCCTGCATCAGCAGCAGATGGGCGCCGCGCGGCAGCCACAGTCCCACGATGTCGCCGGGCTTGACGCCGGCCGCCACCAGGCGCGCCGCGGCCAGGCCCGCCTGCGCATCGAGCTGCGCATACGTGATGCGGCGCGCGCCATCGATCAGGGCGATTTGCTCGGGGCAGCGGCGGGCCGTTGCCTCCAGCAGGTCGGCCAGCACTTCCTCGCGCAGCAGATCCGGTCGCGGTGGGCCGTACAGGATGTCGGCGTGGGTCGAAGGGATGCCTGGGTTGACTGCGGTGAAATCGTTCATGGATGACGCTTATCTGTAATGCGGTGTGAAAAATCTGCTGGGCTGCGCGTGGTGCGCGGCACAGTTGATACATTACAGTACGCAAGACATTTCAGCGTTGCAGAACGGGGAATTTTGCGGGGCTTTGCGAAATTATGTGGTCATCGGCTCAACTGCCATGATTACGGAATGTAAAACGCGGAAACATGGCGCCGATTTGCGCCACGGTGCGCGCCGCCGGATAGCCGTGCAGGGGGCGGCCGGCCAGCGCCGCATCCGCGCAGCCTTCGGCACGGAACTGCTGCAGCACGTAATTATCGACGCCTTTGGCGGCCAGGGTGGTGGCCAGGGCCAGCAACTGCTCGTCCGGCAGCAGGTCCGGGTGGGTGGTGGTGCGGCACTCGTAGGCGACGCCGCTGGCGAGGATGGCGTCCAGGCAGGCGCGCGCCGGGTCGCCGCTGGCGGCCACGCGGGTCACATGACGATAGTCGGCAAACGGCGCCTTGATGTCGAAACCGACCCAATCGACCAGGGACAGCACTTCCTGCAGGCGTTGCGGATAGATGCAGGCCGTGTGCAGGCCGATGCCGAAACCCAGTTCCCTGACGTCCTGCATGGCGCGCGCCAGCGCCGGGTCCATGCATGCTTCGCCGCCGCTGAAGACGACGGCGTCGACCAGGCCCACGCGGCGGCGCAGCCAGGTCAGGACGTCCTGCCAGGGCATGGCGCCTTCCGGCGTGCGGGGCTGCAAGTGCGGATTGTGGCAATAGCCGCAACGCCAGGGACAGCCCTGCACGAACACCACGGCCGCCAGCTTGCCCGGATAGTCGGTGGCGGAAAAGGGCGTCAGGCCGCCCACTTTCAACTCAGCCGCCATGGCACGCGGGCTGGCCAACACGGGCGCTCGCTTCCGTAAAGTACTGGCGCTCGTGGAATTCGCCCTGCTTGCCGATGTTGAACGAGGCGACGGGGCGGTGGTAGCCCATCACGCGCGTCCAGATTTCGCAGCGCTGGCGTTCGGTGTCGAGCAGGGTGATGGCGGGAGTGAAGTCGGGACGTGCGTTCATGGCGTTTCCTTGAGTGGGTGAGCGAAATCGGACTGCTTGCGGGCGATCAGTTCCGCGTCGCAGGTGGGACAGAATTCATGTTTGCCGGCCAGGTAGCCGTGGCGCGGGCAGATGGAAAACGTGGGCGTGACGGTAATGTAGGGCAGCGAAAAGCGGCTCAGGGCGCGTTTTACCAGCTCGCGGCACGCGCTCGCATCCGACAGCGCTTCCGTCATGTACAGGTGCAGCACCGTGCCGCCCGTATACTTGCGCTGCAGCGCGTCCTGTAATTCCAGCGCCTCGAACGGGTCGTCCGTGTGGCCGACGGGCAGCTGCGACGAATTCGTGTAGTACGGGTTGTCGCTTGTTCCCGCCTGCAGGATGGCGGGATAGCGCTTGCGGTCTTCGCGGGCGAAGCGGTACGTCGTGCCTTCGGCCGGCGTCGCTTCCAGGTTGTACATATGGCCCGTCTCTTCCTGGAAGGCCACCATGCGGGCGCGCACGTGGTCGAGCAGACGTATCGCCAGCGCATGGCCTTCGGCGGACGTGATGTCGTAAGCGTCGCCGCTGAAATTGCGGATCATCTCGTTGATGCCGTTCACGCCCAGGGTGGAAAAGTGATTGCGCAGGGTGCCCAGGTAGCGTTTCGTGTACGGGAACAGGCCTTGCTGCATCAGTTCCTCGATGGTGCGGCGCTTGATTTCCAGGCTGGTCTTGCCCAGTTCCAGCAGGCGGTCCAGGTCGGCCAGCAACGCTGGCTCGTCGCCGCGCCACAAGTGGCCCAGGCGCGCGCAGTTGATCGTCACCACGCCCAGGGAACCGGTCTGCTCGGCGGAACCGAACAGGCCATTGCCCCTTTTGAGCAGTTCGCGCAAGTCCAGCTGCAAGCGGCAGCACATGGAGCGGATCATGTTCGGCTTGAGTTCCGAATTGATGAAGTTCTGGAAGTAGGGCAGGCCGTAGCGGGCCGTCATCTCGAACAGGCGTTCCGCGTTTTCGCTATGCCAGTCGAAATTCTCGGTGATGTTATAGGTGGGGATGGGGAAGGTAAACACGCGTCCCTTGGCGTCGCCCGCCATCATGATCTCGATGTAGGCGCGGTTGATCATGTCCATCTCCGCCTGCAGCTCGCCATAGCTGAAGTCCATCTCCTGGCCGGCGATGACGGGAATCTGTTCGCGCAGGTCGTCCGGGCAGACCCAGTCGAACGTGAGGTTGGTGAATGGCGTTTGCGTGCCCCAGCGCGATGGCACGTTGAGGTTGAAGATCAGCTCCTGCATGTACTGGCGCACGTCTTCGTAGCGCAGGCTGTCCTTGCGGATGTAGGGCGCCATGTAGGTGTCGAAGGAGCTGAACGCCTGCGCGCCGGCCCACTCGTTTTGCAAGGTGCCGAGGAAATTGACGATCTGGCCGATGGCGCTCGACATGTGTTTCGGCGGGCCCGATTCGATCTTGCCCGGCACGCCATTCAAGCCTTCGTGCAGCAGGGTGCGCAGCGACCAGCCGGCGCAATAGCCGGCCAGCATGTCGAGGTCGTGGATGTGCAGCGCCGCTTCGCGGTGCGCCGCGCCCACTTCCGGCGGATACACCTGGTCCAGCCAGTAGTTGGCGATGACCTTGCCCGACACGTTGAGTATCAGGCCACCCAGCGAGTAGCCCTGGTTGGCATTGGCGTTGACACGCCAGTCGCGCCGGTCCAGGTATTCATTGATGGACGCGGCGACATCGACCTGGCCGCGTGTGGGGGAAACTGCATTTGTCGTCATGAAACCTCCAATAAACACAACATGCGGTGTTTTTATGGAGATTAATCACTAAATATAGTGGCGTCAAAGGGTGCGTGCAGTTGCGTGACGAATCCTTGATGCAGGTGAAAAAACCACCTCAACCGGTTTTGTTCCAGCGCGTTTCGCGCAGGATCAGCCAGCTCACGCAAAAGAACGCGACGCCGCAGGCGGCGATGCTGGCGACGGAGGCGGGCAGCACGTGCGCCCAGATTTCCAGCGGCGAGTAGGTGCTCCAGCTGGCCACGCGTGCGTCGAACGTCACGTAGTTCGCCAGCAGCCAGTAGACGGCCAGCAGGCCCGTGCAGATGGCGGCCTGACGCAGCAGCGGCAGTTGGCGGCGCGCGAACACGGCCAGCAGGAACAGCAGCAGCACGCCCGGATACGCGCCCAGTACTTCCGGCGACAGGACGGAGATGGTCTCTGCGTCATAGCCATCGGCCGGGCCGGCCCACTGCACTTGCAGCGCGGTGAGGAACAGGGTGAGCAGGAAAATCAGCAGCGGTTTGCGGGTCATGGCGGGCAATCGAAGAGGGAGAAAAGTGGGGCATTTTACAGCCAGGTCAAGCAAGTTGAACGCGCGCCAGCCATGCATGCATTCCTTCACCTGCGTCAAGGACTGGGCGGCATGGGCGGGGCTATAGTCTGCACCCTGAGCCGATACAGGACTGTGAATATCATGATGCTTGATTCAACCACCGCCACCCGCGTGGCCGGACCGCTGGAACTGGTCTGCCCCGCCGGCAGCCTGCCTGCCTTGAAAGCGGCCGTCGACAATGGCGCCGACACCGTCTACCTGGGCTTTCGCGATGCCACCAATGCGCGCAATTTCGCCGGCCTCAATTTCGACGAGAAGGCCATCGCCGAGGGCGTGCGCTACGCCCATCAATATGGACGCAAGGTGCTGCTGGCGCTGAACACCTATCCGCAGCCGCACAACTGGGCCGTGTGGCGCAGCGCCATCGACCGCGCCGCGCAAGCCGGCATCGACGCCATGATCGTGGCCGATCCTGGCCTGATGGCGTATGCGGCCCAGCACCACCCGCAGCTGCGCCTGCACCTGTCCGTGCAGGGCTCGGCCACCAACTACGAAGCCATCAATTTTTACCATGAACACTTCGGCATCGCCCGCGCCGTGCTGCCGCGCGTGCTGTCGATGGCGCAGGTCGAGCAATTGATCGCCAAGACGGAAGTCGAGATCGAGGTTTTCGGCTTCGGCAGCCTGTGCGTGATGGTCGAAGGGCGCTGCGCGCTGTCGTCGTATGCGACGGGCGAGGCGCCGAACACGCACGGCGTGTGCTCGCCGGCGAAATCCGTGCGCTGGCTGGAAACGCCGAAGGGCCTGGAATCGCGCCTGAACGGCGTGTTGATCGACCGCTATGCGCCCGGTGAAAACGCCAGCTATCCCACCCTGTGCAAGGGGCGTTTCGAAGTCAATGACGAAGAGTATTACGCCATCGAGGAACCGGCCAGCCTGAACACGCTGGCGCTGCTGCCGCAGCTGATCGCCATGGGCGTGCGCGCCGTGAAAATCGAAGGACGCCAGCGCAGTCCCGCCTATGTGGCGCAGGTGACGCGCGTGTGGCGCGAAGCGATCGACGCCTGCCGCGAAGGTAATGCGCGCTACGCTGTCAAGCCGGGCTGGATGGCGGCCATGGACAAGCTGGCCGAGGGTCAGCAGCACACCTTGGGTGCCTACCACCGCTCTTGGAAATAGCAAAACCTACTGCGCGTTCCGGGGCGTGGCCTGCGATGCTCGCTGTGCTCTAGCACAGCTGCGCTTCTCGGCCTCGCCGCGAACCGCTCGCTACGGTTTTGTAAACTAAAAAAATGGAAAAGACATGTTAAAACTCTCTTTGGGCCCCTTGCTGTACTACTGGCCGCGCGCCACCGTTTTCGAGTTTTACCAGCAGATCGCCGGCACCGCCGTCGATATCGTGTACCTGGGCGAAACCGTCTGCTCGCGCCGGCATGAGGTACGCCTGGCCGACTGGCTCGATATCGCCGACATGCTGGCCGCCGCCGGCAAGGAAGTGGTGCTGTCGACGCAGGCGCTGATCGAGGCGGGCGCGGAACTGGCGACCCTGCGCCGCATCACGGGCAATGGCCGCTACGGCGTCGAGGCCAACGACATGGGCGCCGTGCACTGCATGGAAAAGGGCGCGTCCTTCGTCGCCGGTCCCCATTTGAACCTGTTCAACGGCCCCAGCCTGCAATTGCTGGCGCGCCTGGGCGCGCGGCGCTGGGTGATGCCGTTGGAAATGGGGCAGACGGCGCTGGCCGAGATGCAGCGCCAGAAACCGGAAGGGCTGGAGACGGAAGTGTTCGCCTACGGCCGCATGCCGCTGGCGTTTTCCGCGCGCTGCTTCACGGCGCGCAACCGCAATCTGCCGAAGGACGATTGTGGCTACAGCTGCCTGGAAGAGCCGGACGGCCTGCTGCTGCGCACGCGCGATGAAGTGCCGTTCCTCGTGTTGAACGGCACGCAGACGCAGTCGGCGCTGGTCTACAACCTGGTGCGCGAACTCGACGCCATGCGCGACATGGGCGTGGCGGTGGCGCGCATCAGCCCGCAGGCCATGCATACGGAACAGGTGATCGCCATCTTTGACCGCGCCCGCCGCGGCCAGGTCAGCGGGATCGGCGCCCAGGCCCAGCTGGCGGCCTGCCAGCCGGCCGGCGCCTGTGACGGCTACTGGCACGGCCAGCCCGGCATGGAACAGCACGCCGCCCATTGAACGCCTCGAAAGGAAGCACCATGCAAGATCAACTGGAAAGATTGCCCGTCCCGGCCAAGCCGAGTATGAGCAAGCCCGCCGTGTCGTACTGGCTGCCCGAACCGCTGGCCGAATTGCTGTCCAAGCTGCCGCCGTATCCCGCCTCCTGGCTGTTCGTGCAAGGCTTGAACCGTCTGCTGGCGCCGCAATTGCCCGACGACGTGCGGCGTAGCCTGGAAGGGCGCAGCCTGCGCTTGCGGCTGCTGGACGCGGGCATCGCCTTCGATTTCGAGTGGCAGGGCACGGTGTTCGTGGCCGAGCGCTATGTCGACGTGCCGGACCTGTGCATCGCCGCCAGCGTGCATGATCTGATGCTGCTGGCGCGGCGCCAGGAAGATCCGGACACCCTGTTCTTCAGCCGCCGCCTGAGCCTGGAAGGCGACACGGAACTGGGTCTGCTGTTCAAGAATACGCTCGACGCCATCGAGTTGCCGCCGTTCGACTTGCAGGCGCTGGGACCGCGCCGCGTGCTGGCGCATCTGCGCGACCGGGGCGCGCGGGAAGGCTGAGCGGGGAGTTGGCGGCAGCGTTCAGTGGCGGCAGTGGCCGCAGGCGCCGCTGCACGAGGCCAGCTGTTCTTCATCCGTCGCTTCACACATGAAGCCGGCGTCATTGACGGCCGCCAGCAGGCGTTCCTGCGTGGCCAGCCGTTCGTCGAACTGCACCGTGGCACCGTGGCGCGCTAGCGAGACGCACACGGTGGCCACGCCCGTGACGGCTTCGAGCGCGCCCGTCAGCCTGTCGGCGCAGCCTTCGTGATCCATCCCGATAATATTCAAGCGTGCTGTCTGCATGGGGTCCTCTTGTTTTTCAAATAAAAAAACAGCGTAGGCGAGCGGTGCGCATGCCGTCCAGAGCAGCACGCAAGATTTATTTTCTATTTGGGGTTTTATTGATCTGGATTAATACTCACCCCTCCTGGTCAGCTTGAAAGTGCTGTTGTTTTATACACAGTTGCCGTATTCCAGTCGACAAGCGTGCTCTGCTGCGCGATACTGTCATTCTGATAAGAACGCTATGAAAGCGCTGGAAAGGAGGGGCCATGCAGCGCCGCCCCCTGCTCAAGCTTGCTGCCCTGTGGCCATTGGGCGCGGCCATCGGCGCGGTGCCGCCGCCGCTGCCGCTCGTGTATCCGCGTCACCAGGCGCTCGATGATCCGCAGCAAGGTTATGTGACGGCCTTGCTGCAACAGGCGCTGGCCCGTTCGGGCCAGGCCTATGCCTTGCGCCGCTCCGAATTGCGCATGGTGCAGACACGCGCGATGCAGGAAATCGCCACGGCCTCGGGCGGCGTCGACGTCGTCTGGGCCATGACGAGCCGCGCGCGCGAAACGCAATTGTTGCCGGTGCGCATCCCCATCGACCGCGGTTTGATCGGCTGGCGCGTGGCCCTGATCCAGGCCCGCCAGCCGCAGCTGCTGCGCGGCGTGCGCAGCATTGGCGCCCTGGCGCGGCTATCGGCCGGTCAGATGCGCGACTGGCCCGATTCCGCCATCCTGCAGGCGAATGGCTTGCGCCTCGATACCTCGAGTACCTATGAGGGCCTGTTCCAGCAACTGGCGGCGGGGCGCATCGATTACTTTCCCCGTTCCGTGATCGAGGCGCAAAGCGAGCTGGCCAGCCATGCGCACTTGCCGCTGGCGCTCGACACGCACCTGGTCATCCGCTACCCGGCCGCGCTGTACTTTTTTGTCGGCCGGCACCGGCCGGAACTGGCGCGCCACATTGAAAGGGGACTGGAAACCATGCTCGCCGATGGCAGTTTTGCACAGCTGTTCCAGCGCCATTTCGGTCGCCTTGCGGAGGCTTTGCAACTGTCCCACCGGTACGTGCTGGAACTGGCCAATCCCGACTTGCCGGAGGAGACGCCTTTGGTGCGCAAGGCCCTCTGGTATCGTCCAAAACATCACTAGTAGTTTTATTGATCAGTGTCAAACAACCGCTTCAATCGTGCGCAGGATGTTTGATGAAACGCAAGGTGAGTTCAACAGAACACCTGTTGACACTTGTAAATTTTTCACCGAACATGATTCCTCGTAACAACATTTCTCCGGCGCAAGCGTTTACCGCAGGTGCCGTGCAGGATCCGTGCGCCCGTTCAACAGCCAGCTGCCGTCAGCCGCCGAACGCTCTGTTCTCTTGTAACCATCCGTTATCTTTTCGAAGGTTTGTCCATGCTCGATTCGATCACGTCCGTATTGCACCAGGTGCCGGAACTGGCCCTGTTCCTGGCGCTGGCGCTGGGCTATGCGGTAGGGCAGATACGTTTCGGCCCGATCCAGCTGGGCGGCGTGTGCGGCACCTTGATCGCCGCGCTGCTGATCGGCCAGCTGGGCATCACCCTGGACGCCAGCGTCAAGAACGTCTTTTTCATGCTGTTCATCTTTGCCCTCGGCTACGCGGGCGGTCCCCAGTTCTTTGCCAACCTGAATGCCAAGGGCTTGCGCCTGGGCTTGCTGTGCCTGATCGAAGTGGTGGTGGTGCTGGGACTGGTGCTGCTGGCCACGCGTTTCCTTGGCCTGGACCAGGGCACGGCAGCCGGCATGATGGCGGGCGCGGCGACGGAATCGGCCGTCGTCGGCACGGCCACGGACGCCATCTCGAAGCTGGCGCTGCCGGCCGCCCGCATCGCCGAGCTGCAGGCCAACGTGGTGACCGCGTATTCCATCACATATATTTTCGGCCTGATCGCCATCGTCATCGCCACCAGCCAGATTTTTCCGCTGTTGTTGCGCGTCAACCTGCGCGAGGAAGCCGATAAATTGTGGGAAAAGATGGGCGGCGCGCAGACCGATGGCGATGGCGTGCAGGCCACGCCGGAAATGGTGGGCCGCGCCTACCGCATCAGCCGTGGCGCGGGACGCCGTCTCGACGCCTTGCAGCATATTTTTGCGGGCCGCGCCAGCATCACGCGCGTGCGCCGGCATGGCAAGGTATTGCCTTTGGAGCCGGAATTGCGCCTGCGTAATAACGACGAAGTGCTGGTGATCGGCCACCGTCCCGCGCTGGTGGCGGCCGAAGCCATCCTGGGCGAGGAATTTGCCGACACGACGGGCTTGAACATGGCCGTCTCCGCCGTCGAAGTGGTGCTGCAGCAAGCCGCACTGGTGGGCCAGTCCCTGCGCCAGCTGGCCTTGCCAACCGGCGTGCACGTGGCGGCTGTCGTCCGTGGCGAGCACAGCATGCCGCCCTTGCCCGATCTGGCCCTGCAGCGCGATGACGTGCTGCGCCTGTACGGCACGACGGAAGGGCGCGAGCTGAACACGGCGCTGGCCGCCATCGGCAAGCGCGTGCCCACGGGCGACCGCAGCAATATCGTCTACGCCAGCATCGGCATCGTGCTGGGCGTGGTCATCGGCGGCTTCAGCGCCAAGCTGGGCGGCATCCCGTTTTCGCTGGGCACGGGTGGTGGCGCCTTGCTGACGGGCCTCGTGTTCGGCTGGTACCAGGCGCGAAAGCCTGGCATGCCGGGCATCCATCCCAGCGCGCTCGACATGATGAAGGATATCGGCCTGGCCACCTTCATCGCTTGCGTGGGCCTGGCGTCGGGGCCGCAGGCGATCGACCTGATCCGCCAGTACGGGTTGTCGCTGCCGCTGATGGGCGTGTTGATCGCCGTCATCCCCGCCTCGCTGTCCTTGCTGGTGGGGCACTTTTTTCTCAAGCTGGAAGCGCCCGTGCTGCTGGGCGCCATCGCCGGCCAGCAGTGCAGCACGCCGGCCTTGTCCGCCGTGCAAAACGCGGCCGGCAATTCCACGCCCTTGCTGGGCTACACGATTACGTATGCGATCTCGAACGTGGTGCTGCCCCTGCTGGGGCCGCTCATCGTGGCCCTGGCGGGGTCGGTGCACGCATAAGTAATCAGCAAGGGCACACGCAGTAAAGAATTCCTTCAACACGAAAGGCGGTCCGCATGGAATGGTTGCATGAGTTATTCAAGAAGTCGCCCGAAATTGCCTTGTTTCTCTCCCTGGCAGTGGGTTATTACATCGGCAAGATCAAGTTCGGCTCGTTTCAGCTGGGCGGGGTCGCCGGTTCACTGCTGGTGGCGGTACTCGTCAGCCAGGTAGGCGTCGCCATCGATCCTGGCGTCAAGTCGGTGCTGTTTGCCCTGTTCATTTATGCCGTCGGCTATGAAAGCGGGCCGCAGTTCTTCAACTCGCTGGGGCGCCAGTCCGTGCGCGAAATCATCCTGGCCGTCGTGCTGGCCGTGACGGCGTTGCTGACGGTGGTCATCCTGGCCAGGGTCTTTGGCCTGGACAAGGGCCTGGCGGCCGGCGTGGCGGCGGGCGGCTTGACGCAGTCGGCCATCATCGGCACGGCTGGCGACGCGATCACCAAGCTGGGACTGGCGGCCGACGAGGTGGCGCGCCTGCAGGGCAACGTGGCCGTCGGCTATGCCGTCACGTATGTGTTCGGCTCGTTTGGCGCCATCATCGTCTGCGTCAATATCTTGCCAAAGCTCATGGGCCGCACCATCCGCGAAGATGCGATCAAGGCGGAAACGGCGCTGCAGGCGGGCGTGCAGGTGCTGGGGCCAGGCCAGACGCCGGCCGCGCCTGATTTGATCGGCCGCATCTACGACGTGGGCCCCGGTGCCGGCCGCTCCGTGGCGGACATCGAAAGCGCCAATCCGAACACGGCCATCACTATCGAGCGCGTGAAACGCAATGGCCAGATCATCGACGTCAGCCCTGACCTGGTGCTGGCGGCCGACGATATCGTGCTGCTGGTGGGCCGGCGCGAAGCCATGCTCAGCGTCTCTTCCCAGCTGGGCAAGGAATTGCTGGCCGTCGAAGGCATGGAACTGGTGATGCAGCGCCGCGACATGGTGCTGACCAACAAGGCTTACCACAACAAGACGGTGGGCGAGATCCGCAGCGCGACGGCGCCGGGCGTGCGCCACGGCATCTTTGTCGTGCAGCTGAGCCGTATGGGCAAGATCCTGCCCATGCAAGCGGAAACCGTCGTGCAGACGGGCGACGTGGTGACCATTTATGGCGCCGAGCAGGACGTCAAGCGTGTGGCGGCCGAAGTGGGCTACATGATCGTGCCGAGTGCCAAGACGGACTTCGTCTACATGGGCGCCGGCCTCGTCGTCGGGCTGCTCGTGGGCTTGCTGGTGGCGCGCATCGGTTCGATTCCGCTGACCCTGGGCAGCGGTGGCGGCGTGCTGCTGTCGGGCCTGGTATTTGGCTGGTTCCGCGCCAAGCGCCAGACGTTCGGCTATATGCCCAGCGGCGCCGTGCAAATCCTCAAGGACCTGGGCCTGGCCGGCTTTGTTGCCGTCGTCGGCCTCACGTCGGGACTGCAAGCCGTGCAAACCGTGCGCGAACACGGCCTGACCCTGTTTGGCGTGGGCGTGGTGGTCACCATCCTGCCGATGATTTTGACCATGCTGATCGGCCGCTACATCTTGCGTTATGACAACGTGGCCGTGTTTGCTGGGGCCTTGTCAGGCTCGCGCAGCGCCAATCCCGCGTTCGGCGAAGTGCTGAACGCGGCGCAAAACTCGATTCCCACCGTACCGTTTGCCATTACGTATGCCTTGGCCAACGTTTTCTTGACCTTGCTGGGGCCGCTGATCGTGGCCTTCGTCTGAGTCTGCATGTGTTGGCAAGAACCCTCAAAATTATCAGTCTGATAAGGAGTAGTAAAAATGGATTTCAGTAACCCAAGCAAACTCGCCCTGTTGAGCCCCTTCGAACTGAAGGATGCGCTGATCCAGACGGCCAAGCAAAGCAACCGCCTGATGCTCAATGCGGGCCGCGGCAACCCGAATTTCCTGGCGACTACGCCGCGCCACGGTTTCTTCCAATTCGGCCAGTTCGCCATGACGGAAGCGGAACGTTCCTATGTCTATATGGACGACGTGGGCGGCTTCCCCACGCGCGACGGCATCGAGGCGCGCTTTGAAATCTTCGTGCGCAAGCATGAAGGCAATCCGGGCGTGCATTTCATCGAGGCGGCAGTGTCGTACGTGCGCGACCAGCTGGGCTTGAGCGCAGGCGATTTCCTGTATGAGATGTGCGAAGCGATTCTGGGCTGCAACTATCCCGTGCCGGACCGCATGCTGCGCCTGTCCGAGAAAATTGTCGGCCAGTATATCCACCGCGAAATGGTGGGAGACCATCCGTTTGTCGGCAACTTCGACATGTACGCCGTCGAAGGCGGCACGGCCGCCATGACGTATCTGTTCGCCAGCCTGAAATCGAACCACATCATCCAGGAAGGCGACACGATCGCCCTGGGCATGCCGATCTTCACGCCGTACATCGAAATTCCCCAGCTCAATGATTACAAGCTGAACACCGTGCACATCGATGCGCCGCAATCGAACAACTGGCAATTCACCAAGAAGGAGCTGGACAAGCTGCTCGATCCGAAAGTAAAAGCTTTCTTCCTCGTCAATCCCAGCAATCCGCCCTCCGTCAAGATCGATGACGAAACCCTGGAATACATCGCAAAGATCATCAAGAAGCGTCCGGACCTGATCATCCTGACCGATGACGTGTACGGCACCTTTGCCGACAATTTCGTCTCGCTGTTCGCCATTTGCCCGTTCAACACCATCCTCGTGTATTCGTTCTCGAAATACTTCGGCGCGACGGGCTGGCGCATGGGCGTGGTGGCCACGCATGAGAACAATGTGCTCGACGACAAGATCGCCAAGTTGCCGGAAACCATCAAGAAGCAGCTCGACGCGCGCTATCACTCCATCACCACGGAGCCGCGCGAGCTGAAATTCATCGACCGCCTGGTCGCCGACAGCCGCACGGTGGCGCTGAACCACACGGCCGGCCTGTCCACGCCCGTGCAGGCGCAGATGACCTTGTTCTCCCTGTTCTCGCTGATGGATGAAGAGCAAAAGTACAAGCAGTCGATGAAACGCATCGTGCTGCGCCGCAAGGAAGCGCTGTACCGCGAGCTGGGCTTGCCGATGGTGCACGACGCCAATTCCGTGCGTTACTACCATCTGCTGGACATGGAATCGCTGGCCGCGCAGATGCATGGCGTGGAGTTTTCGCAGTGGTTGCTGAAAAAACTCAAACCCAACGAAGCGCTATTCCGCCTGGCCGAGGAAACGGGCGTCATCCTGCTGCCGGGCCGCGGCTTCGGCACCACGCACCCGTCCGGCCGCGTGTCGCTGGCCAACCTGAACGAATACGATTACGCCAACATCGGCCGCGCCATCCGCAACATGGCGTCCGAGTTCTTTGCCGTGTTTGAAAAGGAAAAAGAGAAGGGGAGTAAAAAGGCCAAGAAGTAAGCCAAAAGCAGATAAGCTGCTGGATGCTTGAGCTCAACGGGCGCCCCGCAAGAGGCGCCCGTTTTTATATGCCAGTCTGGTAACCAATAGTGCAGGCTGGAATAGACATCCGTGGATATAATTGCTATTGTGAAAGTATAAACATGGCAACCCCGTGCTTTCCCCTCATTCATTGACTGGACGCTACATGGGCAGATTGCAAGGACACTTATCATTATCATTATGGCTGGCGAGCGCGCTGGGCGTGGCAGTGCCCGCCCTGGCGGAACCGCTGACATTCAACGAGGCGCTGCAGCAAGCGGCCAAGGCTTCGGGCGCCGTGCAGGGCGCCGCGCTCGACGTGCGCGCAAAAACATTGAAGGCGGAAGCCTTGTCGAATATCGATGGTCCTTCCGTGGACTTGACGGCGTTTCGCGGCCGTTTGTCGACGGACTTGAATATCGATACGAGCGGCTTGTCCGGTGTGGTGGGCGGCATCGAATCCGTGCTGCCGCCGATTCCCGGCTTGCCTACGCCGCATATTCCCAATTCCCTGAACCGCGAAGTGGTGACGGACCTGACCTCGTTCGGCTTGCTGGGCATGTGGCCCATCTACACGGGCGGGCGCCTGGACGCCGTCAAGGGACTCGCATCGAGCCTGACCCTGGCCGCGCAGGCGGAGCGCACGGAGGCGGAAGAGCAGCTGGCCACCCTGGTGGCGCAGCGCTATTTCCAGTTGCTGCTGGCCAAAAGAGTGGTAGCCGTGCGGGCCGAAGTGACGGCTGGCGTGACGCAGCACCAGCGCGACGCGGCCAAGCTGGAAAAGGGCGGCCTGATTTCGCGCGCGGAACGCCTGCGCGCCGACGTGGCCCTGGACAGCGCCCGCAGCGACGAAGCGCAGGCGCGCAGCGACGAGGAAATCGCCCAGGTGGCGCTTGACCGTTTGCTTGCCGTTAGCACGCAAGTGCTGCCCAGCACGCCGCTGTTCGTCAACAGCTTGCCGGTCGGCACCTTGCAATCGTTCATCAGCACGGGCATGCGCGAAAACGCGAACTGGAAAAAGATCGACAGCAAGCGCGTGCAGGCCGAGCAAGCCTTGAAGCTGCATGGCAAGGAATACGCGCCCACCGTCTTTGCCATCGGTAATTACAATTTAAATCGCGGCAATGAGAAACTCGTGCGCTCGAACTGGGCCATCGGCCTGGTCGTGTCCGTACCGCTCGTGCACCGCATCAATACGGGCAAGATGATCGCCGCCGCCAAGCTGGACCAGGAGCGGGTGGAAGTGGTGGCGCGCCAGGCCGAACGCGACATTCCCACCCTGATCGAAAAGAACTGGCGCGCGCTGGAAAACGCCCGCATTCAGTACCTGTCCACGGCCTCGTCGGTGGAACTGGCGCGCGAAAATATCCGCTTGCAAACGGTGGCTTTCCAGCAAGGACAAGTGACGTCGCTGGAAGTGGTCGACGCGCGCCTGAACCTGGCCAAGGTCGAGACCCAGCGCGCGCAGACGGCCTATAACTATGTGATGGGGCTGGCGCAATTGCTGGAAGCGACGGGCGAGACGCAGCGCCTGGGCAGCCTGGCCGCCGCGGCCGATATCCAATTACCTGTGGACAAATAATAATGAGTACTTCCAAAAAACCATTGGCCATCGGCGCCGGCATCGTTATCCTGGGGTTCGTCGGCTGGGGCCTGTATCAGGCGTTCCAGCCGCAGCGCCTGCCTTTGCAGGGACAGATGGATGCGCAGGAAGTCAATGTCTCGTCGAAAGTGCCGGGCAGGGTGGGCGAGCTGTACGTCAAGCTGGGCCAGACGGTGCCGAAAGGTGAGCTGCTGTTCCAGCTGACGAGCCCGGAAGTGGACGCGAAGATCGCGCAAGCGACGGCCGCCACGCAAGCGGCCGATGCCGTGGCGCAAAAGGCGCAAGCCGGTGCGCGTCCGGAAGAAGTCGCGGCCGCCAAAGCCAACTGGGAGCGGGCCCAGACGGGCGCCACCATCGCCAAGACCACGTATACCCGCGTCAACAATATGTACGAGCAAGGCGTCATCGCCCAACAGAAACGCGACGAGGCGCAAGCGCAATGGCGCGCCGCCGACCAGCTGGCGCAGGCTGCCCGCGCGCAATATGACATGGCGCAAAAGGGCGCCCGTCCGGAAGACAAGACGGCCGCCGCCGCCCAGGCGCGCCAGGTGGGCGCCGTGCTGACGGAAGCGCAGATCGCCCTGGCCGAAACGAAGATCGCCGCGCCCGTGGCGGGCCAGGTCAGCAAGATCCAGATACAGCCCGGCGAACTGGCGCCGCAGGGCTTTCCTGTGATTACCCTGGTGAACCTCGATGACGCCTGGGCCGTGCTGCAGGTGCGCGAAGATGAAATGGCCGCGTTTGCCATGGGCAGCACGCATACGGCGAATGTGCCGGCGCTGAAACAGCAACTGAGCTTCAAGGTCAGTTCGGTCGCCGTGCTGCCGGACTTCGCCACGTGGCGCGCGGCCCGTCCGGGCGGCACGGATTTGCGCACGTTTGAAATCCGCTTGCGTCCCGCCATCAAGGTCGAGGGCTTGCGTCCGGGCATGTCGGTCGTGTTTCCACCGCTCTGATACTAGATGAGCGAGATTGACAAAGAGCAGCCGGCGGCGCTGGCACGCGAGTGGCGGCGCTTGCGCGGCGACTTCTGGGACTTTGGCATGCTCAGCTGGATTCCGATCGTGCTGTGCGGCATGTTGTGGCTGGTGTTTTCCGCCGGCATTGCGCGCGACTTGCCCATCGTCGTCATCGATAACGATAACTCCACTTTGTCGCGCCAGCTGACGCGCTGGCTCGACGCCTCGCCCGGCATCGAGGTGGCGGCGAAAGTGGCGTCCAGCGACGAAGCCTTGCATCGCTTGCGCGAACGCACGGCGTTTGGCTATCTGGTCATCCCCAACGATTTCGAGCAGAAACTGCTGGGCGGCCGTCAAGCCACCGTGCAATGGCTGTACAACGCGCAATTCTCCTCGCACGCGGGCGCCTTGCTGCGCGACGTGCGCACGGTCAGCACGACCTTGTCGGCCGGCATCGAGATGACGGCAAGGGTGAAAAAGGGTATGTCGGGCGTGCAGGCTGCCGCCCAGTTCGAACCGATACGCACGACCTTGAACAGTTTATACAACGAAAACATCAGCTATGAAGCGTTCCTGACCCTGGCCCTGATGCCGGCCATGCTGCAGATTTTCATCGTCGTCGCCGTCGTCACTTCCATCGGACGCGAGTTGCGCGACGGCACAGTGCCGCAATGGCTGGCCTCGGCGAAGGGCAGCTGGCTCGGCGCCATCGGCGCCAAGCTGCTGTTTCCCTTGCTTGCTTATTTTGCGCTGGCGCTGCTGTACCTGCTGTTCTTCAGCCTGGCGCGGGGCTGGGCCGTGGCGGGCAGCTTGCCGGCCTTGCTGCTGAGCATGCTGCTGCTGGTGCTCGCCTATTGTGGCCTGGCCACTTTGCTGATCGCCGCCACCGTGTCCCTGCGCCTGGCGCTGTCCGGCGCCGCCTTCATCACGGCGCCGGCCTTCGCGTTTGCGGGCCAGGCATTTCCCTTGATGGCCATGCCGGCGCCAGCGCGCGCCTGGGCGGAAGCCTTGCCGCTCACGCATTATCTGCAGTTGCAAACGAAATATTGGCTGGCTGGCGCGCCATGGCGTTATGGCGTGCAGGAAATGCTGATACTGGCCGGCTTTGCCATCGGCTGCGGCGCCGTGGGTGTGTTCCTGCTGGCGCGCCGCGCGAATGCGCCTGCCGCCTGGGGGCGCACATGATGTGGCAATCCTTCCTCGCCACATGGCGCGCCATGCTGACGGACAAGGGTGCGCTGACCTTGCTGTTCATCGGCGGCATCATCTATTCCTTCTTTTATCCGCTGCCGTACTCGACGGAAATCGTCCAGCGCGTGCCCGTGGCGGTCGTCGACCAGGACCGAAGCGCCATGTCGCGCCAGCTGACGCGCTTTGCCATGGCCCATCCCTCGCTGCAGGTGATCGCCGTCACGCCGAACCTGCCCGTCGCGCAAGATTTATTGTGGCGAGACAAGGTCATGGGCGTGCTGATCATTCCCGACGGCTTGCAGACGGACGTGCTGGCTGGGCGCGCCGCCCATGCCCAAGTGGCGGGCAACGGCTTGTATTTGATGCTCAACAAGGTGGCCTTGAACGGGCTGGCCGAGGTGGTGGGCACGGTCTCGGCCGGTATTGAGCTCAAGCGTTTGGGTGCGGGTACGCCATCGACCATCCAGGCCAACCAGCAGCGCTCGCCCATTGCCTTTGACGCCGTGCCCCTGTTTAACGTCAAGGAAGGCTATGGCGCGTATGTCGTGCCCGGCGTGGCCACCCTGATCGTGCAGCAGACCTTGCTGATCGGCATGACCATGCTGTTCGGCACCTGGTACCAGCGCAAGAGTTTCCCCGTGGCCGGCAAGCGCACGGCGGGTGGTTATATCGGCATGCTGCTGACGTTTGCCTGCGTGGCTTTCCTTAACTGCTGCTATTTCTTCGGCTTCGTCTTCTGGTTCCAGGATTACCCCCGTGGCGGCAACTTCGGCGGCATGCTCTTGCTGCTGGTGCTGTTTTCGCTGGCGGAAGCGGCCTTCGGCATGCTGCTGGGCATGCTGTTCCGCACGCGCGAACGGGGCACGCAGCTGATGATCGCCACCTCGATGCCGGTGCTGTTCCTCGCGGGCCTGACCTGGCCCGTGTCGTCCATGCCCGTCGTGCTGCAATGGCTGCGCTGGCTGCTGCCATCGACGGCCGGCATCCAGGGCTTTGTCGCGCTCAACCAGATGGGCGCCTCATTGTATGAAATCCGCGATGAGGTGGCGGGCTTGCTGGCCTTGTTGCTGGTCTGCGTGGTGCTGGGCTGGTGGCGTTGGCGCAGGATGGAGGAAACCGGTGTTGATTTGAACAAGGCGTAACTGGGCCGATATGCAATAATTTCGTTTCCACATTAAATAACAACGCCTGACAAAATCGTAGCGAGCGGAAGGGAGTTGCGGCCGAGAAGCGCAACTGTACGAATGTACAGTGAGCATCGCAGGCCGTGAATACCGACGCGCAGTAGGTTTTGACAGGCGTTAGCCAATCATGTCTGCTTTTAATTTGTTCCAGCGCCTGTCCCAAGCCCCTACCAAGCCCAAGGCGGCGCCTGCCGCGCGGCAGTTCGACGTGGCGGATTTGTACCAGGGGCCCATCGCGCTGGGAGCAGAAGGCGAGGCGCAAGCGCGGCCTTTCGATGAAAAGCTGCGCCAGGCCTATTTTTGGATCGTCAACCACGCCATCATCAGTCCCCATTACGACATCGAGTACAACGACGGCCCATCGCAGACGTATTCCGTGGGCGACAGCCGGCGCACCCTGAATTTGCCATCGGCGCAAAGCTATTCCAGTTTCATTTTGCTACCCCTGCTGACCTTCGCCACGCGCCGCAAATGCCTGTTCGTCGGCGGGCCGGGAAGGGGCAAGACGGCCAGCGCCTTGCTGATGGGCGTTCTGGCCGGTTCCACCGTCAAGGAAGTCAAGCGCGCCATGCAGCACGGCCATCCGCAGATGACGGTGGCCGACTTGCTCGGCAATCCGCTGCCGGCCGATTTGGTCAACGCGCAAAGCATGGACGATATCCGCATCGCCTGGCGCGCCTGGCTGGGCATGCGCGTGAAAATCGTCGATGAATACAACCGCATCCCCACGCGCACGCAAAGCGCGCTGCTCACCGTCATGGGCGACAATTACGCGGAAGTGCTGAACCACATTTACGAATGCCCGGAAGCGGCCTGGTATCTGACGGCTAACGATGACCAGGGCGGCGGCACCTACCAGGTGATCGAGGCGCTGCGCGACCGGGTCGATGTGACGGTGCAGGCGCTGGCTTTCAACCCGCGCTTTTTGAATGAACTGCTGCTGCGCGTGGAAGAAAACGTGCGGCCCGAAGAGTTGGTGCCGCCCGATATCATCTTCACGGAAGGGGAGGTGGATCAGATCGGCGCATCCATCCGCCAGGTGGCCATACCGGACGCCGTGCGCCGCCGTCTGGAATTCTTTGCCAGCCAGTTCGAGCTGTTCGAGACGGCCGGCGGCCAGTTCGAATACATGACCAAGGATACGGCCCGCCTGGCCGGCGCCGACCGTGGCGCCGCGCAGGCGGCTGACAATGGGCGCGACCGCCTGAAGGACCTGGGCTGCCAGACTCTCAATGGCATTTCCGTGCGCACCCTGATGGCACTGATGATCTACGCCAAGGCCATGGCGTATTTCCGCGGCAATGGCGACGTGGAGCTGGAAGACTTGCGCCAGGTGCTGCCGTTTGTCCTGCATAACAAGCTGCAGCCGGACCCGGACGCGCCATTTTTTGCGCTGCCGGAAAACGCCGCCTACCGCAGCGACAGGCTGGGCTGGCTGCGCCGCCTGTTCGATTTGTCGAACGATGAATTCAACCGCCTGGATCTGGATCGCGATGATCCAGTGGGCGTGCTGTCCGCCGAATTCGACCTGGGCCTCGATGGCGTCAGCGAGCGCGAGACACTGGCGCGCCTGAACCGCATTGAAAAGCTGATCGGCGAACGCACCAAGGGGAGAAAGCTGTATGGTCCCCTGTACGACGACCTGTTGAAACTCAAGTATCTGCACCAGCGCTATACGAATTACCGCAGCTGGCTGCGTTCGCAATGAGCGTCCTTCGCTGTCAAGGCTTCCTGGAAGCGCTGGCTCTACTCAATAGTGAAGCGAGCGACCTGTGCGCGAGCTACGAGTTGCAGCGCCTGCCCGATGCGCCCGATTTGACCACGGCGCTGGGCTTGCGCGTCGAAGATCATGCCTTGAACGTCATCGTACCCGCACGCGACTTGCCGGCAGCCTTGTGGCACATCGCGGCGGTGCCGTGCGGGCGCGCGCACCTGGAGCAGGTGTGCCAGCGCTGGTTTTTCTCGTCGCGGCACATGCAGGCGGCACCCGCCGGGCGTTTCCGCGCGCACCTGGTGGCCGCCTTCCTGTCATCGCTCGACGAGGTGCCCGGTGATTTTTCCCTGCACGCCGTGACGATGATGCCACCAATGTGGTACGCGATCCACTGGGACGAGATCGCGTTCGAACTGGGGGATGAACGCTATCTGCTGCACTTTTCGCACAGCGACTGAAAGGCTGCGATGATTTCTCCTGCCTTCGCATCGATACTTGCCAGCGGCCGTGCCCAGTTCAATGCGCGCGCTGTGGAAGCGCGCCGGCGCTTTCCCTCGCTCGATATGACCGCCTTTGGCGTCTTCTTGCACGACGGCGTCGATCCGCTGGTGCAGGCCGTGGTAGCCGCCGCGCCCGAGCGCGTGGGCGGGGTGACCCTGGCCGCCTATGACATGGCCCTGGAACTGGTGGGCCATGGCCTGGCCGGGCCTGCCGCGAAAAATCCGTTCTTGAATACCGTGTGGCGCGAATTGGCGCCATCGTTTGCGCCGCTGCTGGCGACGGCGCCCGTGGATGTATTGGGCATGCTCAGCAACGCCGCCATCCATCTTGGCGCCGTGGCCGGCGCACGGCCCGCGCAGTGGCAGGCCGGGATGGCTGCCGTGGCGCCGCAAGTCGCCAGCGTCGCGCAGCTGCGCGCCGTGGGCCAGGTGCTGGCGTGGCGCGCCGGCGTCGCGCATTTCCGCCTGGGGGCGCTGGCCGCCGCCGACACCTTGCCGCCCGCGCTGGCGCTGGCCGCCTTTGGCGAACCGGGCGCGCAGTGGCCGCAGGTGCATGCGCAGCTCATGGCGAATCCATGGCGCGGCAATGCAGAGGGCAGGGAGTTCGGCAGCTTCAGCGGCCTCGGTGGCGATTTCGGCACGCCGCCGCAAGTGCGCGCCACGGTGGACGGTTGCGGCTTTGCTGTGCGCAGCGCCGAGCGCCACTACCTGCTGGTGGCCGACGCCTATGGCGCCGTGCTGCACAGCGCCACGGCGCAGGAGTTCGAGCAAGCGCCAAGTGCCCCGCCAGCGTCCGTGCGGCTCGATGGGGCCACCGTGCATATCGGCGCGCGCAGCATCGCGCTCGACCTGCCGGCCGGCGACATCGCGCTTGCCGCGAATGCGCACACCTTGGCCATCACGTCGCCGTGGACGCACGCGATCCGCCTGCTGGCGCTTGCATGAAGACGTCCGCCGACACCGCCCTGATCGACGCCTGGCGCGCAGCCTGGCCCGAGGCCCTGGCCGTGTGGAGCAAGTTTACGCGCTTGCGCGACCCGAACCTGTGCGCCAGCCGCGTTGAGGCCAGCAAGCAGGGCTTGTCCGGCAGCTTTGCCATGATCCGTTTGCTGGACCAGAGCGTGGTGGTGGACTTGCCGCTGGTGACGGAGCTGGGCTTGCAAGACTATGCGCTGGAAGTGCTCGCCCATGAAATTGGCCACCACATCCTCGCGCCGGGCAGCGCCAGCGACCAGTTTCGCCTGCTGGCGCGCATGCGCCGCGCCTTGCCCACGCTGGAGCAGCACGCGCCCATGGTGGCCAACCTGTACACGGACCTGTTCATCAACGACCGCCTGCAGCGCCAGGCGAATCTGCGCATGGCCGATATCTATCGCAAGCTTGAGCAGGGGCGCTCTGTGGAGGCCAAGTCCAGCGGCGGCGTGTGGACCCTGTACATGCGCATCTATGAAAACCTGTGGCAGCTGCAGAAGGGCGAATTGGGAGGCGGCCAGGCCGACGAACGGCTGGACACGGATGCCTGGCTGGGCGCGCGCCTGATCCGCGTCTACGCGAACGACTGGATGCTGGCGGCGGGCCGCTTCGCCACCTTGCTGCTGCCCTATCTGGTGGAAGACACGGATGCGTTGAGCCCGAGCCGCTATCTGCTCGACACGCGCGATGCGGCCCGTGGCTGCCAGACGTATGGCGCGCAGCAGATCGAGGATGACGAGGCGGGCGGCGCCATCCACCCCGTGCACGACAAGCGCATCTCTGGCCTTGATGGCGAGGAACCTGTGACCGAGGCGCCCGCCAGGCAGGGCGGCGGGCAACTGCGCGAACCGTTCGAGCTGGGCGATATCTTAAAGGCGTCGGGCGTGAACCTGAGCGACCATGAAATCGCCATCCGCTACTACCGCGAGCGGGCCTTGCCGCACCTGGTGGCCTTCCCCAGCCGGCCCGCGTCCGAATCGCAGGAGCCGAAAATGGAAGGGCTGGAGCCGTGGGAAATCGGCGACCCGCTGGAAGACATCGACTGGCTGCAATCCGTGATGCAGTCGCCGCGCCCCGTGCCCGGTGTGACCACCGTGCGCCGCGTGTACGGCCGCGAACCGGCGCGCGCCATCGATTCCGTGCCCGTCGACCTGGACATGTACGTGGACAGTTCCGGCTCCATGCCGAACCCGCAGGCGCACACCTCGTTTTTGACACTGGCTGGCGCCGTCATCGCCTTGTCGGCTCTGCGCGCCGGCGCGAAAGTGCAGGTGACCCTGTGGAGCGGCAAGAACGAGGTGATGCAGACGCCGGGTTTCGTGCGCGATGAAGACATGATCCTCGGCGTGCTGACGGAATTTTTCGGCGGCGGCACCTGTTTTCCGATCCACCGCCTGCGGCAGACCTATGCGGCCAGGCGCGAACGGCCCGCGCACATTTTGATGATTTCCGACGATGGCATCACCACCATGTTCGACAAGGATGAATTGGGTAACAGCGGCTGGGATATTTCCGCCAAGGCGCTGGCGCAGGGCGGCGCGGGCGGCACCATGGCGCTGAACCTGGAGCGCGACTGGGAGGGCGCTGCCAGCCACACGTGGCTGCAGAAAACCTACGACGATTTGAAGCGCGCGCGCCGCGAACAGGGCTGGGATATCCACGCCGTCGAGCGCTACGAGGACTTGCTGGACTTTGCGCGGGCGTTCAGCCGGCGCCACTATATACAACAATGATATGCATACTCACGGTCCCCACCTCGAAACCCTGACCCACCGCCTGGCCGACACGCCCGTCGAATTCCTGGCCGAGCCGCGCATCGCCGGCGTCGCCAATGCGCAGGCCGTGGCCGTGGCCGCGCTGGTCAACGACATTTTGCTGCTGCATGGCGCCCGCGCGCCGGCCGCGTCACTGCAGGGTTTTATCGGCGCGCAAGTGAAGGCGGACCGCAACCGGCTGGCGCTGGCCATGATCCTGTGCTGGCTGCTGGCCGACGACTGGTTCACCGGCCAGCAGTTGCCGCAGCACGATTTGTTGCAGTTGCTGGGCGAGGCGGCGCGTGAACTGGCCGCTGCCACGCCGGCCCACCAGTTCACGCAAGACCCCGAGCGGCGCGAGGAACTGGCGCGCATCGTGCTTGCGCGCCTGGGCTTTCGACCTTGCGACGAAAGCGTGGCGCAGGCCACGGATCGATTGTCCGCCATCAGCGGTACGGAGCGCCGCCGCCTGCTCGAGGCGAGCCGGCTGGCCGAGCAGCGCGCGCGGGAAATCCGCGAAGCGCTGGCGAAAAAGGCGGCCGAGGAATCGGCCGACAAGTGGTCGCGCGAATGACGCTCGCTGGCAAACCTGATGTCAATTTGCCGGGCGGCGCCTGGAAATCGGACCACGACTACTGTCCCACCCTGACGCCAGCGGGTGCGCGCATGCTGGAAAAACTGCGCAGCCATCCCGCGGCGCCCGTCTACCGCAACCGCAGCGGCAACAAGCTTCTCGCTGCGGAGGTGGAAGCCTTGCGCGCCTACGAGCAGGAAGTCATGCAGGCTGTCGTCGCTTGGAACGATGCCGCGCCGCCGCCCTGGCTGGCGGATTTTCTCAGGACAGTCTATGTCACGGTGCCGCATTACCGCGCTTGCGGTTCGCCGCCTTCCCGCCTTGCGGACGTGGCGCCCATCAGCCGCGCCGAGCTGGCGCACGACATCGCCGCCTTCGTGCCCGATGATGCGGATCTTTCGCGCATGATCAATTTCCAGACGACGGGCACCACGGGCCATCCGCTGCTGATCGCTTCCCACCCGCTGGTGGCGGGCCGCTACCTGGCCTTTCACAAGCGCGCGCTGCACCGCTTCGGCGTGATTCTGCGCCATGGCGCGGGGCACGTGGGCGTGATGCTGCTGGGGCACCAGCGCCGCTGCTTCACCTATGTCTCCGTCACGCCGACGATGAACGAATCTGGCTTGGCGAAGATCAACCTGCACCCGGATGACTGGCGCGACCCGGAGGACCGCGCGCGCTACCTGGACGCCATGGCGCCGGAGCTGATCGCGGGCGACCCCATCTCGTTTGCCGAGCTGCTGACCCTACCCATGACGCACAAGCCGGCTGCATTGATGTCCGTGTCGATGATGCTGTTGCCCGGCATGCGCGCGCGCCTGGAAGCGCGCTTCGGCTGTCCCGTGCTCGACATCTATTCGCTCAATGAAGTGGGACCGGTCGCCGTCTACGATGAACGGGCGGGTGGCCACGTGCTGCTGCAGCACCGGCTGTACGTGGAAATCTTCGATAGTGCGGGCCAGCCCGTGCCCGATGGCACGCGCGGCGAAATCACGGTGACGGGCGGCTTCAATTTCTGCCTGCCCCTCGTGCGCTACCGCACGGGCGATTATGCTTCGTTGGCGCATGGCCCGCACGGTCCCGTGCTGGTGGGGCTGGCCGGGCGCAGTCCCCTGCGCTACAGGACGGTCAAGGGCGAGTGGATCAACAATATCGACATCACGCACGCCCTGAAACCGCTGGCCATCGCCCTGTTCGGCGTGCACCAGCATGGCGATGGCGCCATCGCGCTGCGCCTGGCGCCGGGCGCCATGCCGCAGGCCGACCAGGCGCGCACCTTGCTCGCGCCTTTTTTCGGCACCATCACGGTCGAGACTTTGCTGGCGGAAGACAAGATCATTCAATACACCTCGGATTTGCAGGAAGCAGTGGCATGAACCTTTACAAGCGCGGCCTCGTGGTCGGCAAATTTTGCCCACTGCACCAGGGCCACGAACTGTTGATCAACCGTGCGCAAGACGCCAGCGAAGAACTGCTGGTGGTCAGCTACACCAAGCCTGAATTTTCGGGCTACGAGCCGGCGCGCAGGGAGCGCTGGCTGCGCGCGCAATTTCCGCAGGCGTACATCGTCGTGCTGGACGATGCGCGCCTGGCCGCCCTGTGCGCCGCACGCGGCGTGCCAGCGCGCGCGTTGCCGCACAACGATGACGATGGCGAGCTGCATCGCCACTTCATGGGCTGGCTATGCTGGACGGTGCTGGAATTGCCCGTCGACGCCGTCTTCACCAGCGAAGACTATGGTCCAGGCTTTGCGCAAGTGCTGCAGCAGCATTATGCGCGGGGCACGGTGGCGCACGTGAGCGTGGACGAGGCGAGAACCGTGGTGCCCGTATCGGGCACACTGGCGCGGCAAGACCCGCATGCGCACGGCGCCTTTCTGTCGCCCATCGTGCGCGCCGATTTTGTCACGCGCGTGTGCGTGCTCGGTGGCGAATCGAGCGGCAAGACAACCTTGGCGCAAGCGCTGGCGGTACATTTCGGGACGGCCTGGGTGGCTGAATATGGCCGCGAGCTATGGGAAAGCCAGGATGGCATATTGAACTATGACGATCTGCTCAAGATCGGCCGGGAACAGCTGCGCCGCGAAGCGCAGGCGCTATTGGCTGCGCGGCGCTGGCTGTTTTGCGATACCTCGCCCATGACGACGTATTTCTACTGCGTCGAGATGTTCGGCAAGGCCGAGCAGGAACTGGCGCAGCTGGCCGAACACCGCTATGACCTGGTGCTGCTGTGCGCCCCCGACTTCCCCTTCATCCAGGATGGCACGCGCCGCGACGAGGATTTCCGCGCGCGCCAGCATGCGTGGTACCGGGACGAGCTGGCGCGGCGGGGGATTGCCTATATCGATGTGTCAGGCACGGTGGCCGACAGGGTCAGGCAGGTGGCGCAAGTGTTGCGCTGACCGCCGCCAGTATCTCGTCCGAAAACGCGGCGTCGTCGACGGCGCGCGCCAGCGCCACGGCGCCCACCATGGCTGACAGCATGACGACGGCGTCCTGCCGCGGGTCGCGCTTTTTCCGCCACGGGAAATGCGTGGCCAGCTTGCCGATGATGGCTTTCAGGTGGACGGTAAAGGCAGGGCGCACGGCCGGCTGCTTGCGCGCGTCGCCGGCCAGCGCAGCCAGCAGACAGCCATCGCCCGGCGCATCGCGGTGGGCCGTGCTCACGTAATCGCGCACGTACTGGCGCATCGCTTCCGGGCTTGCCGTTGCAGCATCGAGCGCCACGCGCGAATGTTCCGAGCCATGCAGGGTGCTTTCGGCCATCAGCGCTTCCTTCGAAGCGAAGTGGTTGTAGAAGGGGCCGTGGGTCAGCCCCGTCGCCTGCATGATCTGTCCCACGCTGACGCCGTCATAGCCCTTTTCACGGAACAGCCGCGCCGCTTGCGTCAGGATGCGCTGGTGCTTTTCGGCGGTTTCTTCGGCGGGATAACGCATGGCAGGCTCCTGATCGCGATGTAAAAATAATGGTTGACATCATACATGATATTCGTCATGCTTCAACACATTAAACATGATGATCGTCATATTTAATGTGTTGAAGCATGATGGCTGTCATGTTTGATGGCGCCAACCCACCCCTATATTGAAGAAGGAATGATCATGAATGCAGTTACTACCCAAGGCACGGCCCTCATCACCGGTGCATCGTCGGGCCTGGGCGCCGTGTATGCGGACCGCCTGGCCGCGCGCGGCTTCGATTTGATCCTGGTGGCGCGCCGGGTCGAGCGCCTGGGCACCCTGGCCGCCTCGATGGCAGAAAAATATGGCGTGGCAGTGCGCGCCATGGCGGCCGACCTAGCCGACGTGGACGACTTGCGGCGCGTGGCCAACGAGCTGTCATCGAACGCCGCCATCACCATGCTGGTCAATAATGCAGGCGTCTCGACCCTGGCGCCCGTGCTGGACTCGGCCCCCGAGGGCATCTCCGCGATGGACCAGGTCAACGTGACGGCGCTGGCCGAGCTGACCTACGCCGTGCTGCCGCAGTTCAAGCAACGCAATAGCGGCACCATCATCAATATCGGTTCCGTGCTGTCCTTCCACATCCTGCCTGTCAGCACGGTCTACAGTGCCACCAAGGGCTATGTGATGAATTTCACGCGGGGCTTGCAGCAGGAACTGGCTGGCACGGGCATCACGGTGCAGCTGGTGCTGCCCGCGTCGACGGCGACGGAAATCTGGGAATTGAGCGGCGTGCCGCTGGCGCAGCTGGACCAGGCCACCATCATGCGCGCGGAAGACTGCGTCGATGCGGCGCTGGCAGGGCTGGACCAGGGCGAGCTGGTGACCTTGCCTTCCGTCGAAGAACAGGCCTTGTGGGAGCAGTTTGATGCGGCCCGCCTGGCCCTGTTCGCGGGCGCGATGCGCGGCAAGCCGGCATCGCGCTATGGGGTCAAAGCCAGCGTTTAAGCGGCGTTCAGTGCCTGTTCCAGGTCTTCGCGCAAGTCGTCGATATGCTCGATGCCGACGGACAGGCGCAGCATGTCTTCTGACACGCCCGCCTTGGCCAGTTCCTCGGGATTGAGCTGGCGGTGCGTGGTGGACGCTGGATGCGTAGCCAGCGACTTGGCGTCGCCGATGTTGACGAGGCGCGTAAACAGCTGCAGCGCGTCGAGCACGCGGGCGCCGGCCGCGCGCGGGTCTTCGCCATCTGCCAGCTTCAAGCCGAAGGACAAGATGCCCGATGCGCGGCCGTGCATGTATTTTTTCACCAGCGCGTGGTCCGGGTGGTCTTCCAGGCCTGCGTAATTGACCCACGCAACTTTCGGATGCTGTTTCAGGTGCCTGGCCAGGGCCAGCGTGTTGTCGCAGATGCGGTCCATGCGCAGGGCCAAGGTCTCGATGCCCTGGATCAGCTGGAAGGCGGAGAGGGGCGAAATCGCCGCGCCCATGTTACGCAGCGGGACGACGCGCGCGCGGCCGATGAAGGCGGCGGGGCCGAACGCTTCCGTGTAGACGACGCCGTGATACGACACGTCCGGCTCGTTCAGGCGCTTGAAGCGTTCCTTGTGTTCGGCCCATGGAAACTTGCCGCTGTCGACGATGGCACCGCCCACGGTGGTGCCGTGGCCGCCCAGGTATTTGGTCAGCGAATGGACGACGATGTCGGCGCCGTGCTCGATGGGGCGGAACAGATAGGGGCTGGGCACCGTGTTATCGACGATCAGCGGGATGCCGTGCGCATGCGCGATCTCGGCCAGTTTGGCTACATCGGTGACATTGCCCAGCGGGTTGCCGATCGATTCGCAGAAGATGGCCTTGGTGCGCGCATCGATCAGGGCGGCGAAGGTTTCCGGCTGGCGCGCGTCGGCGAAGCGCACTTCGATGCCGATCTGCGGCAGGGTGTGGGCAAACAGGTTGTAGGTGCCGCCATACAGCTGGCTGGCGGAGATGAAATTGTCGCCCGCTTCGGCAATCGTCTGGATCGCATAGGTGATGGCCGCCATGCCCGAAGCGACGGCCAGCGCGGCCACGCCGCCTTCCAGCGCTGCGACGCGCTTTTCCAGCACGTCCTGCGTGGGGTTCATGATGCGCGTGTAGATATTGCCTGCCACCTTCAGGTCGAACAGGTCGGCGCCATGCTGGGCATTGTCGAAGGCGTAGGCCACCGTCTGGTAAATGGGGACGGCGGCGGCCTTGGTGGTCGGGTCGGGGGTGTAGCCGGCGTGCACGGCCAGGGTTTCGATTCTCATGTGGTCTCCGGTTTCAATAGTCTGTGTGGTGAAATCCGCAGCCATTGTGCCATGCGCACCTTAGCTCGATGCTACGCTTGATAGAATATTAAGTCATAAGCTAGTGTGGTCTTGATATAAGTCATTCAGCTCTGCCAGCCCGATGAAGCGTTCATGCGTGCCGTTTTGCGCGCAGGCAAACGCGCCGCCGATGGCGCCACGGCGCATGGCCGCGTCGATGCCCGCGCCATCCAGCCAGGCCTGCAAAAACGCCGCCACGAAGGAATCGCCGGCGCCATTCGTGTCCACCACGGGCAGGGTCAAGCCTGCCGTCGGAGTGTGGCGCACGGACGCGCCGCCCCGTTCCAGCAGGTAGGCGCCGTGCGCGCCCGCCATGGCGATGACTGCCTGCGCACGGCCTTGCGAGATGATGGCGCGCATGACCTCGTCCCGGCGCTCGCCCAGTGCCGCCGTGCTGAGAAACACCAGGTCGGCGCGCAGCGCAAAGACCTTGTGGTGCGGGTTGACGCCATCCCAGTCGTGCAAATCGGTCGACACCGTCGTGCCGCACACCAGCGCATCGTCGAACAGTTCGGCCACCCAGCCCATGATGGAAAAGTGCGCGTGGCGCGCCGGACCCAGGTAGGGTAGATAGAAGGCGGCCGGCATGCGCACGTCTTCCGGGTGACGGCCGTCGTACAGCGACAGCCGGCGCCCTTGCGGGTCGACCAGGTTGACGCTGCGCCGCGTGCCCGAGGGTTCGACGATGTGCGAGAAATCGAGCTTGGCATCTTTATAGCGCTGCAGGATGGCCGCGCCTTGCGCGTCGTCGCCGATGAAGTCGATGAACTTGCAGCGCAATCCCAGCGCGTGGCAGCCCAGCGCCACGCCATTGCCCGTGTGTGCCACGTAGTCGTGGATGGGCGGCACGTGCAGCGAATCGGCGACGGGCAATTGCAGGTCGGGGACGCGCACGATCGTGTCGATGCCGGCGCCGCCGACCACTAAGATGTCATAGGTACTCATGGTGCAGCCTTTTCTAACAGGACGGTGCCGGCCGCGTTCACCGCGACGGCACCATCTTTGACGATACAGGTTTGATTGGTATAGGCGTCGCGTAGCAGGGTGCCGTCGGCGAAAACGCCGTGAACTTTCAGTTCGAGTGTGCCTTGCGCCTCGGGCACGGCGATGACGGCGTCGCCATCCATCACGCGGGCGAACGCATATGGCTTGTCGTTGATGAACCGGTGCTCGCCGCGCGCCAGGGCAGGGTGGCGCAGCCGGAACTGGCCCAGCTTGCGCGCATGCGCGAGGGCGGCAAGGTCCAGCGACGACCAGTTCATATCGGAACGCGTCGCCTGCTGTTCGTCGCCGACGGGCGCCGCGCCAGGCTGGCGCGCGCTTTCATCGCCATAGAACAGCTGCACGCCGCCTGGCGCCAGCAGCAGGGCGGACAAGCCATGCTTCAGTTGCTCGCGCGGGAACAGGCTGGTGTCGTGCGACGAGATATACGACAGGATGTCGTAGCGGGGACTCTTATTCAGCAAGCCTGCGTACTGGCGGTACACGCCATCGATGCTTGTCCAGTCGCCGCCCGCGCGGCTTTGAAAGTCGAAATTGATCATCGAGTCGAAGCCGGCGTCATGCCAGCGGCTGCGCTCGGGGCCATGGCCCCACGCTTCGCCCGTCATCCAGAACGGCGCATCGTCGATTTTCTGTTGCGGATGGCGCGTTTTCCAATCTTTCAAGGCATCGGTGGCCGCCGCGCGCAGGGCCAGCCAGCTGGCTGGCTCCACGTGCTTGACGGTGTCGGCCCTGAAACCGTCGACGCCGAATTCGCGCACCCAGTCGGCCAGCCACTGCACCAGGTAGCCGCGCACGGTGGTGTCGGGCAGGGCCACGGCGCGCGTGTCGGCTTTGTGTTGCAGGATGGGCGGCAAGCCCACGGCCTTGCCGCTCTCCGTGCGGAAGTCGGGCAGGTAGGCCAGCTGCATGGTGAAATCATCCTTGCCGCCATCCGGGTAGCCGGGCAAGCCCGCGCGCACCCAGTCCGGGCCCCACCACTGCGCGAATGCGAAGTTGTTGTAGTCGATGAAGCTGTGATAGTCGCGCAGCACGGCCTTTTCATGGCCGGGCCACAGCACGGGCACCTTGTATTCGGACAGGGTGCGCAAGTCCGCGTAGCCGGGATGGTTCAGCACCACGTCGAACAGGACGCGGATGCCTTGCGCGTGTGCGATGTCGATCATCTCGCGCAATTCTTCGGGCGTGCCCATGTTGGCATCCATGGTGGTGTAGTCGAGCGCCCAGTAGCCGTGGTAGGCGTAGTGCTGGAATTGCTGCTTGCCGCCCACTACCCAGCCGTGTATCTGCTCGTACGGCGCCGTGATCCACAGGGCGTTGACGCCCAGGTCGCGGAAGTAGCCGGCTTTGAGTTGCTGCGTGATGCCGGCGATGTCGCCGCCGTGAAAGCTGCCCACATCGCCGCCTTGCGGGTCGGCGGCGCGGCCATAACTGTGGTCGTTGCCGGGATTGCCATTGGCGAAACGGTCCGTCACGGCGAAGTAGACGATGGGGTTATCTGCGAAGCTCCCTGCCTGCGCCGAAGCGCACAGAAGCAGGGCGGCCAGCGTAGTCAGGGTGCGCCGCATGGTCAGCCTTTCACGCCGCCAGCCGTCAGACCGGAGATCATCCATTTTTGCGCCAGCAGGAACACGGCCGTGATGGGCAGGCCGGACAGAATGGCTGCCGCGGCGAAGTCGCCCCACAGGTATTTTTGCTCGTACAGGAACAGTTTCGAGCCGACGGCCAGGGTCAGGTTGTTCTGTTCATGCAGCAGCACGGAAGCGATCGGGTATTCGATGATGGCGCCGATGAACGACAGCAGGAATACCACCATCAGGATGGGCACCGTCATCGGCAGCAGCACGTAGATGAACGCCTGCCATTGCGTGGCGCCGTCGACCTTGGCCGCTTCTTCGATTTCGATGGGAATGGTTTGATAGTAGCCCTTGATGGTCCAGATATGCAGGGCGATGCCGCCCGTGTAGGCCAGCACCAGGCTGCCGTGGTGGTCAATGCCCAGCCATGGCACGTAACTGCCCAGCACATCGAAGATGGCGTAGATGGCCACCAGGGCCAGCACGGCGGGGAACATCTGCAGCAGCATCAGCGCGGACAGGGTCTGCGACTTGAAGCGGAACTGCATGCGCGCGAATGCGTATGCGCAGGTGGTCGACAGCAGTACGGTGACGGTGGCGCTCATGCTGGCCACCTTGATGGAATTCCATAGCCACAGCAGCACGGGGAAATCCGGTTCGACCAGGGCGCCGTTGGGCGCCTGGTAGGACATGCCCAGCGCCAATCGCCAGTGCTCGAAGCTGATCTCGGGCGGGATCAAACTGCCCGAGGCGAAGTTGCCGGGCCGCAGCGAGATCGACAAGATCATCAGGAAGGGGAACATCACCAGCGCGATCAGCGCGATCACGGCGACGTGGGCCGCCAGGATGCGCCAGCGGTTGGAACGGTCGACAACGATAGCCATATGCTGTCCTTTATGCTTTGTTCATGCGCGTCAGGCGCATGTTGACCAGCGAAATCGCGGCCACGAGGAAGAAGATCAGGGTCGAGATGGCGGCGGCCAGGCCAAAGTTCTGGCCGGAATCCTCGAACGCGATGCGGTAGGTATAGGAGACGAGCAAGTCCGTCGTGCCGGCCGGCAAGGTTGTGTCGAGGAAATCGGGACGCCCGCCCGTCAGCAAGCTGATCAGTACGAAATTGTTGAAGTTGAAACCCAGGCTGGCCACCATCAGCGGCGTCAGCGGCTTGATGATCAACGGCAGGGTGATCTTGAAGAAATTCGTCAGCGGTCCCGCACCGGCCAGGGCCGAGGCTTCGTACAGGTCCGACGGGATCGCCTTGATCAAGCCCATGCACACCACCATCATGTAGGGGTAGCCGAGCCAGGTGTTGACGATCAGGATCATGGCCTTGGCCAGGGTGGTGTCCGAGAACCAGGCGGGCTTGATGCCGAACAAGGCGTCGAGCACGAGGTTGATTTCGCCAAAGTTGTTATTGAACAAGCCCTTGAAGACCAGGATGGAAATGAAGCCCGGCACGGCGTATGGCAGGAACAGCAGGGTGCGGTACAGGCCGCGGAAGCGCAGCGCATCCCAGTTCAAGAGCACGGCCAGCACCATGCCCAGGCCCGTCGTGGTGGCCACGCTGATCAGGGCGAAAACGATGGTCCACACGAAAATACGCAGGAAGGGACCGCGGAACGCTTCGTCGGAGAAAATCTTGACGAAGTTGGCGAAACCGACATTGACCTTGAAGCCCGGTTCCAGCTTGGTGCCATCCGGCATTTCATAAAAGCCTGTCTTGAAGTTCGGTGTCACGAGTTCGCCCGTGGCGATTTTCTTCAGTGTCTTGTCGGGCAGTTGCTTGTAGACATGCGCGACGGGGCCGAATTCGCGCAAGCCCACCATGCGCAACTCGATCCTGTTCGGCAGGATCAGGGTGAGCAGTTTCAAATCCTTTTGCAGGGCGATGATGTCCTTGATGGGCAGCGGCGGGGCCAGCACGGGCGCTTGCACGGGATCGAGCGGCGCCACTTCCACGTTCAGGGGCACGGCGCGCTTGAGGGCCAGCGGCTGCGTCAAGAGCACTTCGCCCGTATCCGGGCTTTCCAGGCGCAAGCGGTATTCCTTGTTGTCAGGATGCACGGTCAGCGCGTAGCCCGTGCTTTCCACGCGCTGCGTCTCATCCAGCAGGTATTGCGTGGCCCGTTCATAGGTGAGCAGGTTGCGCGAACTGAAATTGGTAAAGCCGATCGACACCGTGTACACCATGGGCAGCAGCACGAAGACGATCACCGCTGTGATGCCGGGAAACAGATAGCGGTAGGCATAGGCGCGCGGCGACGTGAAGACAAACGTCGTCAGGGTCAGCAAGCCGAGGAAAACGGCGGCCAGCATGGTCTGGCCGGAAATGTACAACATGAAGAGCAGATACAGACCCAGCGCCATGCTGATGGTCAATACCGTAGGGCCGATAAACTTGCGCACGATGGGATACCTGTGAAGATGGTGAGAGACCTGGGGGGCATGCGTGCCAGTGGCGCGCATGCCGATCCCGCAGGGGCAAGCCCCTTGAGTGACTTAATTCGCCGTCGTGATCCGCTTCGCCGCCGCGTCCAGGCCATCCTTGGTCGTCTGGCGGCCTTGCGTGATGTTTTCCAGCGCCGATTGCATCGACGACCAGAAGCGGCCCATTTCCGGGTTGTTTGGCATTGGACGGCCCGCTTGCGCGCTTTCCATCGTTGCCTGGATGTTCGGATTGGCTTTCAATTCCGCGAACAGCACCTTGTTAGCTGGCGTGCCCAGCGGGACGTCGGCGTTGATGGTTTTCAAGCCATTGAGCTGCAGCATCTGGTTTTCCAGGAATTCCGTCGCCAGGTCCTTGTTCGGGCTAGCCTTGGAAATCATCGCGCCCAGCACGCCCACGAATGGCGTGGCCGTCTTGCCTGCCACGGTAGGGATCGTTGCCACGCCGAAGTTGATCTTCGACTTGCGCGCATTGTCCCACGACCATGGGCCGTTGATCATCATGGCGATCTTGCCCTGGTTGAAGCCGGCTTCCATCTCGGCATAGCCGGCACCCTTCGGCATGGCGCCGCTGTTGATCAGGGTCATCAGCGCATTCACGCCCGCTTGCGAACCGGCATTGTTCACGCCCGTCTTCGCTGCATCGTAGCGGCCGTCGGACTTGACTTCAAACGGGAAGCCGCCGCCCGCGCCCAGCAAAGGCCACGTGAAATAGGTATTCGTGTAATCCCACAGGATGGCTTTCTTGCCTTGCGCGGACAACTTTTTGTCCAGCGCGGCGATTTCCTCGAAGGTTTTTGGCGGGGTCGGCACCAGGTCCTTGTTGTAGACGAGGGCGACGGCTTCGATGGAGATCGGGTAGCCCCAGGTCTTGCCGCCAACAGTAAAGGCGTTCCAGGCCAGCGGCAGGATGGCGGCGCGCGCTTCCTTGCTAGGCGTCAATGGTTGCAGCAAGCCGGCGTCGATCCAGGTGCCGATGCGGTCATGCGGCCAGATCCAGATGTCCGGGCCCTTGCCGGCGGCCGCTGCTTGCTGGAATTTGTTTGGTGCATCTTCCGGATGCTCGACGACGACCTTGATGCCCGTCTTCTTGGTGAATTCTTCGCCGACCTTGGCCAGGCCCTTGTAGCCTTTGTCGCCATTGATCCAGATCAGCAGGGTGCCTGCTTCTGCCGCGTTCGCCATGCTGACGGCGGCCAGGTTGCCGATGCCGGCCAGGGCGGCGGCGATCAGGGTGGTTTTGATGAAGCTGCGTTTCGGGTGCGTGAAGGACATGTCAATCTCCAGTATCTTTTTTTATGCTAAGTTTATGTTGAGTATCAAGGCTGAAACGATGCAACCAGGCCAGGCGGCGCCTGTAGCGCCTGGCCCCTTAAATTTGGAATCAGGTACGGGTCTGGCCATGCTCGTCGAACACGTGGACGCGGGCCGGCGCCATCTGCAGCGCCACGGACTGGCCAATGGCCCAGTCCGTTTCCGCATCGGCGCGCACCACCAGCGGCTCGTCGCCGCCCGCTACCTGCACATACAGATAGCTGATGTCACCCAGTTTTTCCACCGCCTGCACGGTGGCCGTGATGGCGGCAGTGGCGCCGGGCGCGCACGCCTGCACGTGTTCGGGACGCGCGCCGACGGTGACGGGGGTGCCGCTGGCAAGCGGCTGTGTCAGGACGGCCTGCAGCATGCCGCCCGCATTGGTGGCGATGGTGGCCACGCCGTCCGCATAGCTGTGGATCTTGCCTTTGAGGAAGTTCATGCGGGGCGAGCCGAGGAAGCCTGCCACGAACAGGTTGGCCGGGTGGTGGTACAGCTCCAGCGGTGCGCCCACTTGCTCGATGCGGCCCGCGTTGAGCACGACGATGCGGTCGGCCAGGGTCATCGCTTCGACCTGGTCATGCGTGACGTAAATCATGGTCGAGCGCAATTCGCGGTGCAAGTTCGCCAGTTCGATGCGCATCTGCACGCGCAGCGAGGCGTCGAGATTCGACAGCGGTTCGTCGAACAGGAAAACGTCGGGTTTGCGCACGATGGCGCGGCCGATGGCCACGCGCTGGCGCTGGCCGCCCGACAAGTCTTTTGGTTTGCGTTCCAGCAACGGTTCGATGCGCAGGATTTGCGCGGCGCGCTGCACGGCGTCGGCGATCTGCACCTTGTTCATGCCAGCCAGTTTCAGGCCAAACGCCATGTTTTGTGCCACGCTCATGTGCGGGTACAGGGCGTAGCTCTGGAATACCATGGCGATGCCCCGTTTGGCGGGCGGCACATCGTTCATGCGTGTCTTGCCGATATATAAGTCGCCGCCGCTGATTTCTTCCAGGCCGCAGATGCTGCGCAGCAAGGTGGATTTGCCGCAACCCGACGGGCCCACGAAGACCATGAATTCGCCGTCGGCGATCTCCAGGTCGATGCCGTGCAGGGTTTGCACGTCGCCATATGCCTTTTTCAGCCCTGCTAATTTCAGTCCAGCCATGTCGTCCTCATCATCTCAATTTGGCCCCGCTGATGCGCAGGGCTCGTTATTGTAATTGGCGGCATGGCCGCCAAAGCCTGCGATTTACGCCAGGGTGCCGAACCAGCCGCCATGCGCGGGCAGGCTGATCTGCTGGCCATCTTTATTACCTGGCAAGCCGTGACCGGCCAGGTCGGCCGCCGGCGCCGCGTCTGGCCAGGCGAAGGTGACGGCTTGCGTGCCCAGGTTGAAGGCCGCCAGGATGGACGGTTGGCCTGGCAAGTCGCGGCGCAGGGCCAGCACGGGTTCCGGCGCATCGAAGAAGACGATGTCGCCGCGCAGCAATTGCGGCAGGGTGCGGCGCCAGGCGAGGATGTTCTGCGCAAACCGCAATGGTGAAGCGGAATCGTTTTCTTCGACATCAACGGCGCGCGCCAGATGCTCGGGCGGCACGGGCAGCCAAGGTTTGGCATTGCTGAAACCGCCATGCGGCGCATCGGCCACCCACGGCATTGGCGTGCGGCAGCCGTCGCGGCCCTTGAACTGTGGCCAGAACGGGATGCCGTACGGGTCTTGCAGCGCCTCGAAAGGAATGTCCGCTTCCGTCAGGGCCAGCTCGTCGCCCTGGTACAGGCACGGCGTGCCTTTCAGGGCGGCCTGCACGGCCAGCACCACCTTGGCCAGCGAGGGCGATGGATTCTCGCCGCCCCAGCGCGTCATGACGCGCACGCTGTCGTGGTTGCCCACGGACCAGGAAGCCCAGCCGTCGGCCACTTGCGCCTCGAACTCTTCCACCTGGGTGCGGATGTGCGCGGCGGAAAACTCCGCCGTCAGCAAGTTGAAGCTGTAGGCCATGTGCAGTTTGTCGGCGCCCGTGTAGGCAGCCATGGTGGCCAGCGCATTGTCGTCGCCCACTTCGCCGATGGAAATGGCTTGATACTCGTCAAGTACGGCGCGCACGCGCTGCAGGTAGGCGATGTTTTCCGGCTGCGTCTTGTCGTACACGTGCGCCTGCATGCCGTACGGGTTGATGGCCGACACACTGCTCGCATCGCGTTGCGCGGCTGGCGGATTGTCGCGCAGCAATTGGTCGTGATACGGGAAGTTGCAGGAATCGAAGCGGAAACCGTCGACGCCGCGCTCGAGCCAGAAGCGCAGGTTGTCCAGCTGCGCTTGCTGCACGGCCGGGTTGTGGAAATTCAGGTCAGGCTGGCTGGCGAGGAAATCGTGCAGGAAGTATTGGCCGCGGCGCGGCTCCCATTGCCAGGCGGAACCGCCAAACACGGACAGCCAGTTATTCGGCGCCGTGCCGTCCGGTTTCTGGTCGGCCCATACATACCAGTCGGCCTTGGCATTGTCGCGGCTGGAGCGGCTTTCCACGAACCATGGGTGGTTGTCGGACGAGTGCGACAGCACCTGGTCGATCATCACTTTCAAGCCCAGTTCATGGGCGCGCGCCACCAGACGGTCGAAATCGGCCAGGGTGCCAAACATGGGGTCGACGTCGCAGAAGTCAGCCACGTCGTAGCCGAAGTCTTTCATCGGCGACGTGAAGAAGGGCGAGATCCAGACGATGTCGGCGCCCAAGGCGGCGATGTAATCGAGCTTGGAGGTAATGCCGGGCAAGTCGCCGATGCCGTCGCCATTGCTGTCGAGGAAGCTGCGTGGATAAACCTGGTAGATGACGGCGCTGCGCCACCAGTCGGCGGGCAGGTGGGCGAGATTGTTCTGGATGGTCGGCATGAATGATTTCTTAAAAGTTGCCTGTAGCCTTGGCTATCAGGGCGGCGCTGCTGGTTGGTAGGCGAACGTCTTATTTTAAAATTCAAAGCGCTTTGGGTATGAAATGAGTATAGTTCAAAGCGCTTTGAAAAGTAAAGCGATACACGCGCCAGACATACGATTTTTTTATGAGGGTAATTCAGGACAACAATGCGGCCGCGCCGGCCAGGCGGCCGGCGGCGTAGGGACAGCGAAAAACGCCTAGTGCGGCACGGGGCCGGCCGACTCGCCCGGCAACAGTTCGCACGGCCACAGTTCCTGCAGGTCGGTGACGGGCGTGCCGTCCATCAGGGCCAGCAGCATATGGATCATCTTCGCGCCGGCACCGCGCGGGTCGGGCTGGACGACGGTGGTGACGTTGTGGCCGGCCAGGGAATCTTCCATCACGCCCCAGACGATCAGCGACATGTCGCGGCCGATGGCGATGCCCGCGTCGAGCAGGGCGCGTACGGCGCCCACGCCCGACATGTGATTGTCGACGATGACGGCCGTGGGGCGGGGCGAGCGGGCCAGCAGGCGCTGCATGGCCTGGTAGCCGGCGCGGCGGTCGTGCGCGTTGTCGACCAGGTTGTCCGGGTCGACGGCCAGGCCGCCCGCCTGCATGGCGTGCTGGAAACTTTCCACACGCTGGCGCACGAAGTTCAGGTCCGGCGTGGCGCTGATCAGGCCAATGCGCTGGTGGCCCAGCTGCGCCAGGCGCTCGACGGCCAGGCGCATGCCGGCCTCGTTGTCATAGTCGAACCACGCGTGCGGCTGGTTCAGCTGCGTGCGGCCATGCGCGACAAACGGCATGCCCTGCTGCGCCAGGTAGGCGATGCGCTCGTCGAACGGCTTTGTACGGCCGACGATCAGGCCATCGATGCGGCGGCCCTTGACCATGCGTTCATACGTATGGAATTCATTGGTGGCGGAGGCGGGCGCGATCATCATGTCCATCTGCTGCGCTTCCAGCGCTTCCGACATGCCGCCGACGATCTCGATGAACATGGGATCGGCCAGGTCGTTCGGCATCAGCGGGTAGATGATGCCGACGATATTCGTGCGCCCGACGGCCAGGCTGCGTGCCATGGGATTGGGGCGGTAGCCGGCCGCCTGCGCGGCGGCCAGTACCCGCTCGCGCGTGCGTTCGCTTACTTCAGGATAGCCATTCAAGGCGCGGCTGACGGTGGTTTCGGATATTCCTAGCGTTTTGGCGAGATTTTTGAGGTTCATGGATGCTGCAGTCGGGGTCTATCCAGGGTGGGTCGGGAGCGTTGCGGCGCGATAAAGGGTAGTTTATCTGATAAATGCCGGATTGATCAGGGGTATGGCAAGCGGCGGCGCCCAAAAAAATACGCGGGCAAACCCAGGGGCGCCCGCGCTAAAAGAGGATACTGCTGAATCACTACATTGAAGCTGCCGGCCATCGCGTGCAGCGGCGAAATGGTGGGTCCGGTTACTACCTGCCCCTGGATGAGCGGGCGGTGCTGCTGCCAGTGGCTGGCGCCTTGCGGCATCAGCCAGTGTTGGATGTCTCTGATTAATAAAGAGCGTCTGATAAAACGTTCAGGGCAAGGCGCACGGTCGCAGACAGTACGCTAGTACGGCAAGACCGTGCAACGCCGCCATGGACGTTTTTCAGATGTTCTTACCACCACGACTCGACCTGGAAACCAACCGAGCTGCCGTTGGTCTTGCCACCAAACACGCCCGTCGACGACAGCGCCGATTCCGCGGCGGCGGCCGACTGGGCTGCCTTGTTCCATTTGGCGTAGGTGTAGAAGGCACGCAGCACGGGGCGCGACCAGAAGCTGTTGCCGGCCGACAATTGCGGCGCGAAGGTCAGCTTGGTCAGGTTGCGGCTTTCGCCACCTTCCGGCTTGACGATATCGTGGCCCAGTTCCACGGCCAGGCTGTAGTTGTCCGTGAAGTGGTAGACGGGACGCGCGCCGATCGACGTCCACTTGCTGCTCACGCCTGCCGATTCCTTGTCTTCGTAGACGAAAGTGCCCATGCCCGACCAGGCGCCTTTGGGCTGGATCATGATCTGTTCCGTCAGGCGCACGACCTTGTCATCCTTGTCTGCGCCCAGGCTGAAGCCGCCCGTGTTGGCGGCGCTGCCTTTGCCGTACTGCAATGCCACCTTGTTGAAGCCGCCCAGCAAATTGCCTTGCGTATGCATGATGGTCAGCAAGTGGCCGCTGGCGATGGGGGCCGCGCCTTGCGCGTTGCGTTTCTGATTGAATTGCAAGCCCAGGGTTAGTTCGCCGTCCGGATTGACCTTGATGCCGGAGAAGCGCAAGTCGTGGGACAGGCCCATGCGCTTGCTGTCGCCGTCATCGGCCGTGCGCACGATGGCGTAGGCCAGTTTGGCGGCGCCCAGGTCGATGTTTTCCAGGCCGGCGCCAGGGCCGCTGTTATTCCAGAAGTAGTAATCGGTGATGTGCACGTCCTGGCGGTCGTAGTAGCGCTTGCCGACCCAGGCGCGCGCTTCGGCGAAGGCGCCCGTGCCGATCTTGTCGGCAACGACGTTCATTTCGCGCCACGACGGGTCCGATTGTTCCCAGTCCTGGTTCTGGTTGACGGAGAACGCCACCAGGGTATTGATGCGGAAAGTGGTGCCGTTGGCTGCCTTGAAGGCTTCACCGCCGAATTTCAGCTCGCCGTAGGTTTCGCACTCATTGCCCAGACGATACTTGGACGAGGCGCCGGCCAGGCCGAAACACGCTTCCTTGCCGCCTTCGCTGCTGGTGCCGAAGCCCGAGCGGATATAGCCGCCGAAATCGATCGGCAGGGCGGCCTGGGCGGCCGAAGCGCTCAAGGCCAACGCCACGGCGGCAGGCAAAGTTTTCAAGAAATGTTTGTTCATTGCGTCTCCAGTGTTTTTATAGGTGTGGGATCGGTGCGCATAACTTCGCACAACCAAAGCGCTTTAGTTATGTTTCAAAGCGCTTTGAGTATAGTTCAAAGCGCTTTGATCAGTAAACTAGTTTTAATCCTTGAAACTTTTTAGGTGTTGCGGAGAAACATCAGGGAGGGCGGCGGCGCGTGGGCGCCGCCGTGTACGGCAGACGGAATGATGGTCGTGAATTATTGCTGTGCCTTGCAGGCGGGCAGGGCGGCAGTGTCCGTTGCGGCAGGGGCCGGATGACGCAGGAATGCCAGGATCAGCAGTGCCGAGGCCGTCGTAATGCTGGCCAGCACATACAGCAAGTGACGGAAGGCCGTGCCGTACGCTTGCGCCAGTTCGGCGACGCCGGCCTGCGGCAACAGGGTAGCTGCATGGCGCAGCTCGCCGAGGGCCAGGAAGGCCCCCGCGTGCGCCGCCTGTTGTGCGCCGATGCCGGCCAGCGCCGCGACAGTAAGCGTGCCCAGCAGCGCGCTGACGATGGCCAGCGCCAGGCCTTCGCCCGCCACACGCGTCGTATTGAAGATGCCGGCCGCCATGCCGGCCCGCTCGACGGGCACGACGCTGATGGCCAGGCCATCCATCAAACCCCAGGGCAGGCTGATGCCGCAGCCGATCAGCAGCAGCGGCCCCAGCAAAGTGTAGGGCGACTGGCCCGGCGCGCACGTCGACAGCCACAGCAAGCCGCCCGCCGCAAGCAGCAGGCCGCTGGCGCAAATGTGCGCGGGGGCAATGCGTTGCGCCGCCAGGCCGGCGAGAACCGGCAGCACCAGCATGGGCGCCGACAGGGCAATCATCATGCGTCCCGCTTCCAGCGCGCTGTAGCCTTCGATGCCGATGAAGCGGGCCGGCAGCAACACCAGCAGCACGACGAAGGAAAACGCGGGCGCGGCCGCCAGCAGTTGCACGCCGGCAAAGGCGGGCAGGCGGAACAGCGACAAATCCAGCATGGGCCGCACCGCGCGCCGCTCCACGCGGATGAATGCAGCCAGCAGCAAGGCCGCGCCACCGAGCAGCCCCAGGCTGGCGGCACTGCCCCAGCCACTGTCGGGCGCCTGCAGCAAGCCATAGGTAAACAATGACAAGGCGCCCGTAAACGTCAGGGCGCCGGGCCAGTCCACGCCTTGCGCTTGCGGGTCGCGCGATTCGCGCATGGCGCGCGCGGCGGCCAGCAGGGCAGCCAGGCCGGCCGCGGCCGTGGCGACAAAAATGGCGCGCCAGCCCGTGCGGGTGATTAAGGTGCCTGCCAGGAAGGGGCCGAAGGCCAGGCCCACGCCGAAGGCCGTGCCGATCAGGCTGAAGGCGCGCGCGCGGGCAGGGCCGTCGAATTCCTGTGCCAGGGCCGCCAGTCCGCTCGACAGGGCCATGGCGCAGCCCAGGCCCTGGACGGCGCGCAGCACGTCGAGCCACACAATGCCGGGCGCGGCCGACAGCGCCAGCGCGGCGGCGGAAAACACGCCCATGCCCAGCAAGAACACGCGCTTGCGGCCATAGCGGTCGGCCAGCGCGCCGGCCACCATCAGGCAACCGCCAAAGCTGAGCATGAAGGCATTCGTGATCCACGCCAGCGCCAGCGGCGTGCCGTGCAGGTCGGCGGCGATGGCGGGAATGGCGATGGCCGGCCCCGTAAAACTGAGCGGCATGCATAGCGCGGCCAGGCAGACGGCGGCCAGCACGAAGGCGCGCCTGGCCGGGGAGGCCGGCTTCATACGGTGATTCGTATCCATGGGAATGATTCCAGAAAGAGGGAATCCGATGATAATATGGACGTAATCCATGGAAAAGTGGCTGAAAATCCACTCATAACGGACAAATATTCTCTAATAAAGATAGCGAGATGGCATGGATAATCTGAACGGCATTGCCGCCTTCGTGCGCGCGGCGGAAACTTCCAGTTATGTGGCGGCCGGGCGGCTGCTTGGGGTGTCGGCCTCGGCCGTGGGCAAGAGCGTGGCGCGGCTGGAAGAAAAGCTGGGCGTGCGCCTGCTCAACCGCAGCACGCGGCGCATCAGCCTGAGCAACGAGGGCGCGCTGTTTTACGAGCGCTGTCAGCGCATCCTGGCCGACCTCGGTGATGCCGAGGCGGAACTGTCGCACCTGGCCGAGGCGCCGCGCGGCAAGCTCAAGGTCAGCCTGCCCGTGATCGGCTACCGCATCATCCTGCCCCTGCTGGCCGAGTTTACCCGGCTGTACCCGGAGATCGAGCTCGACCTCGATTTCAACGACCGCCTGGTCGATGTGGTGGCCGAAGGCGTCGACGTGGCCGTGCGCAGCGGCACCTTGACGGATTCGCGGCTGATGGCGCGCGAACTGGGACCGTTTGCCTTTGCCATCGTCGGTTCGCCCGCGTATTTCGCCCGCCATGGTGTGCCGGCCACGCCGCGCGCGCTGGAAGGGCACGCTTGCGTGCGCTATAAATTCCCCACCACTGGGAAACTGCAGGAATGGGCGTTGCAGCGCGCCGGGGGCGACAGCGGCGGCGAGTTGCGCTTGCCGACCGCCTTGACCTGCAACAATATCGAAGCCTTGATCGGCGCCGCCACGCAGGGCGTCGGCCTCGCTTACCTGCCTGACTTTATCGTGCGCGATGCCATCGCTCGGGGCGAATTGCAAGCCGTGCTGGCCGGCTATTTACTGCATTCGAGCAAGTTCTGGGTGCTGTGGCCGTCAAGCCGCCACCTGTCGCCCAAAATTCGCGTCTTTGTTGACCATTTGTGTACCCACCTGCATTTTTCCTCGCTCCCTTCCATCCCCTGAATGGCCTGACAGCCGCCATGGCGGCTGGTTGAGGAATATTCCTACCCTACAGAGATTTTTCCTAGCATCGCGGAACATTTATTTGCTGCAATGCACCACGCTACGCCGCGCGCCGTCACCTTATACCCTTTCTGAATACCCATCATGCGTTAACTAAATTGCCATAAGGAATTTATTTATGTTAATTTAATATCTGTTTCCACAACATTGCATCAACTTCATGGTTGCGGAAATAAGTGCATGATGAGGCGCCATACGCGTGTAGTAACCAACAATTAGGGGTAATCACCCCGTTCCGTTCAGGGAGTGTGCATGAAGACAGTCACGACGACACCGCCGGATCCGGCGCCAGCCGCGCCAGCGAAACCGGCCCGCAAAACGGGTCTGCTGCTGGGTGGCGGCGCACCAAATTCCACCTTGATCGCTGGTGCCCTGGCCGCTTTCCTCGACGAAGGCATCGAGTTCGACGTCATTTCCGCCTCGGGCGCCGGTGTGTTGATGGGTTTGCTTTACACGACGCCGCATGAAGCCACGCCGCGCCAGGCCTTGCAAAGCTGGGCCGACACGGGCGTGGCTGACAGCATCTACAAGATGATTCCGATTAACTACAAGGTATTCCAGAAGCCGGGCATGCATGCGAGCACGTTCCGCGACGCCTTCCAGCCGCCAGCCAACAATCCTTTTTTTCAGGCGTTCCAGCAAACGTTTGCGGGCGTGCCCACGGCCTGGTCGGACTGGGGAAAATTGATGGTGTCGTCGCTGTCGCCATCGGACTTGTCGGCGAAAAGCCTGGGCCTGTGCGCGCACTTGCCGTTCCTGGAAAAAGCCGTGGATTTTTCGGGCGTGGCGCGCATGCGCCCCGATTTCTACATCAATGCCTACAACCTCAGCGAGCACCGCATGCAAATCTGGGGCAAGCATGAGATCGAGCCGATCCACGTGCGCGCTGCCCTGTCGTTTCCCTTCCTGTATGCGCCCACGACCATCGCCGGCGATGATTACATCGAAGGCGCGGCGCTCGACACGCTCAATTTCGACCCGTTTATCGAAGGCAAGGGCGAACATGCTGATGCCGACACCCTGGTCATCCTCGACATCCTAGGTGACGAGCGCTTGCTGCGCAAGCCGCGCAACCTGTACGACGCGTGGGTGCGCTCCATCATCACGCCGCTGGTGAAAATTTCCAAAAGCGAGCTGCGCCTGTTCGAACTCGAGCACAACACGGATGCGCGCACGGGCCAGCCCAGGCGGCGCTTGCTCAAGCTCGACCTGATGGGCGGCATCCCGGAGCAGCACTGGCCCGACACCCTGGACTGGTCCAGCTCGAACATGCAGCTGCTGTTCGACGTGGGCCACAAGGCGGGCCTGGCGTTTTGCCGCCAGCATGGCGACTTGCTGCGCCGCACGCCTGACGCAGCACCGCTGGCGGCCTAGTACCGCTGGCAAGCGATCCCGGCCACCTGATCGGCAGCTATTTATCCCGCCTGGCCTTGCCAGGCCACACTTTTTACTGTGAAACACCATGAATATCACCAAGCAATTAATTCTGACCCTCACCATCGCCTTGCTGGCCCTGCTATTGCTGGGCGCTGGCGGCGCCATCCAGCTGCAGCGCGCCCAGGAGCGTTTTGACACCGTGCAAAACCGCATCATTCCCAGCATCCAGGGCTTGAATGCGGCCAAGGGTTTCCTGGCCGACTCGCGCCTGGCCGGTTACCGCCTGTCTGTGTTCTCTAACCTGGCCGACAAGACGGCGCTGGACAAGGCCGTGGCCGACGCCAATACGAATTTCGACAAGGTCATTGCCACCTACCGCGCCGAGCGCCTGTACGACGCGACGGACAGCAAGATGCTCGACGCCGACCAGGCCGCCATGGAAGCCTACCGCCGCGCGCTGGCGCCATTCTTTGCCGCCGCCTACGCGGGCGACATGGATGGCGTGCGCGCTACCTTGTTGGCTGGCACGCCACTGGCCATCACGGCCGCCGCCGCGAAAAAGAGCATGGATGACCACATCGCCTACAACAACAAGCTGGTCGACGATGTCAAAGCGGAAAGCTTGGCCGCCTACGACACGGCGTTCAACACCATGCTGGCCGTGCTGGGCGTGGCCGTGCTGCTGACGGGTGCGCTGGCCTGGCACATCTACCGCACCATCAGCGGCGGACTGGGCAATATCGAACACACGCTGGAAAGGGTCAGCGCCTCGCTGGACCTGTCCGCCGCCATGCCCGTCGAACGCATGGATGAAGTGGGCCGTACGGCGACGGCCTTCAACAAATTCCTTGAGCGTATCGTCGGCGTGATCGCCACCGTGCGCACCTCGGCCGATACGGTCAGCGTGGCGGCCGCGCAGATTTCCGCTGGCAATGCGGACTTGTCCGTGCGCACGGAGCAGCAGGCGTCTTCCCTGGAAGAAACGGCATCGAGCCTGGAGGAGCTGACCTCGGCCGTGCGCCAGAACACGGACAATGCGCGCCAGGCGAACGCGCTGGCCGTGTCGGCCTCGGACGTGGCTCGCAAAGGCGGCGCCGTGGTGGCGCAAGTGGTGGGCACGATGGGTTCCATCAACGAATCGGCGAAGAAGATCGCCGACATTATCGGCGTGATCGACGGCATTGCCTTCCAAACCAACATTTTGGCGCTGAACGCGGCCGTCGAAGCGGCCCGAGCGGGCGAGCAGGGCCGTGGCTTCGCCGTGGTGGCCACCGAGGTGCGCAACCTGGCGCAGCGCTCGGCGGCGGCCGCCAAGGAAATCAAGGGATTGATCGAGGATTCCGTCGATAAAGTCAACACGGGCAGCGTGCTGGTCGACCAGGCCGGCGCGACGATGGAAGAAATCGTCGCCAGCATTCGCCGCGTGACGGACATCATGGGCGACATCGCCAACGCCAGCCACGAGCAAAGCGCCGGCATCGAGCAGGTGAACCAGGCCATTTCGCAAATGGACCAGGTCACCCAGCAGAACGCGGCCCTGGTGGAAGAGGCCGCCGCCGCCGCATCCTCGCTGCAAGACCGAGCCGTCGAGCTGGTCGATGTGGTGGCCGTGTTCCGCCTGCGCGGCGATGCCCAGGCAAAATCGTTGAAAGCGGCGGGCGGCTTGCCGGCCCCGGCAACGGCCGCCGCCAGCCGGCGCCTGGCGCTGCCTGGCCGCAGTGCCCGCGCTTAAACCTTGTGACTGCCCCGATACGCCGGGGTTTTTTTTAGGCTATGTCACCGTCAGATGTGGGAATGCGCCCAGCGTTGCTTTCAATAACGTTTCTGGTGAACGGATGCGTCCGGCGTCGAGTATCCAGCGCCAGCCCAGGTAATTTGGCAGGTAGCGCGTGGCCACGCCGTGAAACGGACGCAGCCATTGCCGCAAGCGGCTGTGATACGCATTGACGTTCTGCACATGCGCGGCGCCCTGCACACGGATGCCGGCGCGCAAGTTGACGGCCTCGTGGCTGATACCCGCTTCCCTCGCAAACGCCCGGTAGGCCGCATGACCATCCGTTACCAGCAGAACATCCTTGTCGATGACAGGCAACAAACATCGGTGCAGCTGCGCCTTCGTCAACGCGCCTTTGCCCGTGACGAAATCGAGGGTCTGGCCCGTGCGGTCGCGCGCCACCAGGATGCAGACTTGCTCATTCGAGATACCACGTTTAAAGGCATGGCCGCCACGACGGCGGGCCGGACGCGTCATCTGCCTCGATCCCTTTTCCGATTCCAGCACGTAGAATTCATCGGCCTCGGCGATGCCATGCAGGCCATGCGGCCGGTCCGTCTTCGCCACGCTGAGAAAACGGTGGCGCCAGCGAAACGTGGTGTTGCGGTGTAATCCCAGCTGCTGAGCGGCCTGGCGCACCGAGGCGGAGTCGAGCAGGCAATCGGCATACGCGATCCATAGCGCCTTGTGACGCAAGCGGGCCAGCGGCGTGCCCGTCAAGGCATTGAAAGTGCGCCCGCAGGGCACGCAGCGGTAGCGCTGCAAGCTGTGCGCATGGCCATGCCGGTGCAGGTGAGGCGAGCGGCAGGCGGGACAGACCAATCGCGGCTGCGCCACGCTTTCCAGCAATGCGACGGTCGCGTCTTGCGGTGCGTTGCCACACAGCAGAGCCATGCCTGTCTGCCGCTGGCGTCGGCTCAGGTGAGCAAACTGGGCGATAAAACGGATCCATTCGGCTGGCTGCATGATCTGCTCCCTGTGTGGTAAGTATGCAGAGTCAGACAGCAATGCCAAGGGAAGATTCCGGTAGTTCCCCTATTTGTCGATGACAGAGCCTTTTTTATGCGGCGGAACCATCCAATGCGCCAGCGATGACGTGCTGCGCCTGTGGCCCACTTCGTAACGGCCGCCAGGATGCGCCGGATTTCGCGTGGTTCGAATTCTTCCAGTCGCTCACCGATGTGTGGGTTGGTCACCGGGCTTGCGGAGGCTGTCCCGCAAGCCGGGCGCTGGAAACTCCTACGCTGCCTTTAGATGGTCAATATTGGCTTAGCGGCAACAATGAGGTCACCTTTCTGGCATACGGTGCACCTTGTCGCGCCGCTTGACCGCGCGCTCCAACAGCGAGCGAGTCAGGAGCTTATGAAACGGCATGATGATAAACAAATAAACTCTTCCAAAGAGATTGTTTATTTTAACCAAGGTTGAAATCGTCACTTCCGATCCCTTCAGACTCGGTTGAATGCTTATCCAGATCCGAAAATCCAGATGCCTGTCGTCGCCACCGACGACGACTTCAGTGCCCGTACTGGAAATAATCGGAAACATGCCAATCTTTCCCAGCCCGCGATCGCTAAAGCTAATACTTTTCTTTAGTCCCAACGGTGCGACGATTGCGTTGCGCACAATAATGAGCCAGGTGAGCATGCGATGCGGTTCAGCGAACACGGCGCGCCCCGCTTGTTCGGCGTCAACGTAGGTTCGATCCGCCTGACCGGAATAGCCGTCGGAGAAATCAATGCGCGTCAATCCTGACGCCGACATGGCTGCTGCCGGTGCGGAAATGAAGAAGACTTTGTTTGCTTCGTTTGTCATGAATAAAACGCTCTCTGTAAAGTGAGTGAGTGACGGTTGGACTGCGGTTGTTTTGATTAGCGCGCATTCAAAGTCTGCAAACGTGCTCTGGCGGACGGAATGCTTGCATCGTGGTCACATGGGCCGGCATGCTCCATCTAATATTGCGCCAACTCCTGCTTTCGGGGCAATGGCGTCGCGGATACTCGTATCAATTAGTCGCTCATAGATTGCGCTTTGGCCGGCCGGAATAAGTTCCCTGAGTGTTTCTTTACGTTTGTCCCGGCCGAACAAGGCCTCAACGGCCCAACCGATCAGATACACGGCAGACAAACAGCCACCTGCGGTCGCAACATTCCCCTGGCATACCAAGGGCAAATCGAGAACGTCAATTCCCAGGGCTTGCAGTTCCTCTTTGGCATCGGGATGAGTCGTGGCCGGCCCCGATGCCAGCAGACCCAACTTGGCAAGAATGAACGAGCCGGCACAGATCGATCCGATGAGCTGCGTATCTGGATTCAGGGAAAATGCACGCATGAAATCCTGGTTGGCGATAGCGCCTTTCACGCCAACTTTACCGCTGGAAAACAATACAAGGTCTGCGTCATTCGCTTCGCTGATGGACCCGTGGGTCTTGATAAGCAGACCGTTTGCGGATGGGTGCGCTTCCTTTGTTCCCAATATCTTCACTTGCCAGTCCGTCTTGTTCCTGCCGAGGATGTCCCACATCAAGAACAAATCCAAATCGGTGAAATGATCAAAAATCACGATGACTATTTTCTTCATGTTGCGCTCCGCCGTTTGCGTCGATTCAAAATTAGACCACGGACGAGCACCACATTTTTTGAGTCCGAAGTTGTGAATAAGTCCACCCAATATCTGTTCGTGAAGAACTTTTTTCCTGATTGGACGGGCCTCAGTGCTGGCCCGCCAGGACAGTTCTTGCCGACCGCGCGTCGGCTTTCAGTGCGAAGTAGGTCCACACTCCTCCAAGAAGATCTGCTACTCCGAAAAAAACGATCATTGGGCTGGCAAGGCCAATGGCGGCGAAGGTCGTGAAGGCCGCGAATACGAAGAGGCGCGTGTATACCGACGCTACCAGAAACGGCTTGTTTTCGTGCTTGGCTGCGACCCACGCATAGACGCCAATCATGGATACGATAACGCCAAGCAAATGAATCCAGACCTCGGAGGTTGGCGGAATTTGAAAGATCGACAGCAAGAAGTTCGGCGCGACGACCAACATGGGCCCAACGACGAACAAGTAGATGGCGAATACTTTGGCGCTATACGCAGACTGGGACATGTTTTTTCTTTTCGAGCGAGTTGCCGATAGGCTTGATGGTTTCAAGGATCAAGTGCAACGCTGGGTGATTGAGCTGTGGTGCTCAGATATTGCGCGAGCGCGGCATGGCTGCTGCCAGGCATGATGAAGACTGCGCATCCCGGAAGCAGAAACGTGGTATGCATTTAACGAATCCAGGGGTTGGTGGTGCGCACACGTGCACCGAGGGTTTTGAGAAGCTGGATCAGACCTAGATAGGCCCGGTCTACGTAGGGCAGTTCCTCCGGCAAGGACTGCAGGTGCCGAAGTGCCTGGCGCTGATGCTCGGCTGACGGACGTGGGTATGGCGGGTGTTGCGCAAAGTCATATACCGCCACGGTAAACGGCAACTTCTGCCAGGCATGCCGCTCGGCCATTGCCGGCAGCAATTGCTGGCAAAAGTCCTGCTCATTCAGATTCGGCTCAATCAGGCCCAGGTCCCGATAGGCCTGCTGCATGGCCCTGTGGTCCGCCGGGTCGCGCAACTGTGCCGACCAAAGCGCGCTGAGCGCTTTGCAAAAGTCAGCGTCCAGCGTGCGGGTGCAGCCAAAGTCCAGCAGGCCCACTCGGCCATCCGGCATGAACAGATAGTTGCCCGGATGCGGGTCGGCTTGCAAGCGGCGCAGCACAAAGGTGCAATGAAAGAAGGCGTCAAACAGCAACTGACCAGCCTGATTACGTGCGGCTTGATCGGGTTCGGTCAGCAACCATTCGTTGAGATGCAGTCCCGGCAGGCGTTGCATGGTCAGCACGCGACGTGTGGTGCGGCCCATGACCGGCTGGGGGATCACCAGGCCCGGCAGCGTGAGATGCTGTGCAAACCATTGCATGGTCTGTGCCTCGTGCAAATAGTCCAGCTCCTCGGCCAGTTTTTGTTCGATGTCATCCATCATGCGCGCGATGATATCGGCTTTGGGCATCATATCCGAGCGTTCCGCAAAGGCTTGTAGCAGGCTGCGCAGCATATGCATGTCGCTGCCAATGGAGTCCGCCATGCCGGGGTATTGTAGCTTGACGGCCACTGCCAGGCCGTCGGTCATGATGGCGGCGTGGACCTGACCCAGACTGGCGGCAGCAAAGGCGATCGGATCGAATTGCGGGAACAGGGCTTGCGGATCCTGGCCAAACTCCTGGCGCATCACTTTGATCACCAACGCGCGGTTCAGCGGCGTGACCTGGTAGTGGGCGCGAGCTAGTTCCTGGCGCATGCCCTCGGGTAGAAAGCCCAGTTCCATGCTGAGCAGCTGCGAGGCTTTGAGTGCCGTGCCCTTGAGCTGGTTCAACGCGGCAAACAGGATGCGCCCGAGTTCCGCCCCATGTGCCACGCGGGCCTGTTCCGTTTTCGCATCGTCGCGCGTCATCGACTTGGCCTTATGTCCCAGGTGGGTCAGCCCGGCCCGCGCCACTGCCATGCCGACAATCGCGCCACGCGAAAGACGCCCGGTACGCGGCAACTGCGAAACTTTGTTCGTCTTAGTCGTGGGCATCATGAGCGTACCCCGCCCAAGCCGCGGCGGGCCAATTGCAGCAGATCCAGCAAGCCATTGCCGTCTTGCAGCAGGCGCGCCAGCTGGCTGCGCACCATGAAGCCGCCCAGCTCGAGCAGCTTGTCCACCAGGCCGCTGCGCAAGGCTAACACCAGCACGCCCAAACTTAAATCGACCATTTGCGTGGTGTTGGAAAAATGCTCGGAGGTGTCGCGTAGCCAGTATGCAATGACGCCGTACACATAGTCGGCCAACAGTCCGGCCAGGCTGGGCTTGAAGCCGCAAGGCACGATTTCACCGGTCGTCTCGGCCTGCTCCAGCATCTGCAGGAAGGTTTGCCGGAGCAAAGGCTTGCCGGGTAGTTGCTCGCCCAACAGCAGCGTGGGAGCGCGCTCCACCATGCCGCGCGCCAGGCCCACAAATTCGCGGTCGGCCAGCAAACCTTCCAGCAGACTCTCGATCACCAGTTGCAGACGCTCCTGCAACGAAAATTCGTTCTGTCCCTCCGTCTTCTCGGCCTGCGCCACTGCGTCTGCAATTGCTTGCTGAAAGTAGGCGGTTACCAGTTTCTCCTTGGTAGGGAAGTATTTGTAGATGGTGGCATCACCCACGTCGGCGGCACGCGCGATCTGCTTCATCGTGGTGCCTTCAAACCCATGCTGGGTCATCAGGTCCACTGCGGTCTGAATGATCAGCCGATGGTTTTTGGCTTGTTGGGCTTTGGAAGTACGCATGATTGAAATTTGAAGAAGAGTGGAATGTCGGGGTTCAAAATAACTAAGTCTGGCCCATCCATGTAAGAAGTGCGGCGGCGGGCAGGCCGACCCACCCCCTGGGATTGCCTCATGCCCTACATTGCGATGTCACTATTTGATACGCGCTATCTATTGACTCAATATAATGTACTTCTATTGCATAGTCAATTTCTTTTATTTGATAAAAAGATATATGAATTACAAGCAAGGATTCATGCCAAGTGTCGGTGCGAATCCACCGAACTTAGCAGCGTCGCGCCTCAGCACGGCTTCTGATTCATTGATTTGTGCGATTTCGGACGTGGGATCCGAGGCTTCGATTTTGATGATGCCAGGGCGGTGCTGGCAGGCGGCGGCCGGCGATCAATCGTAGTGCGGCGAGCAGACGCGTGGCGATGCAGGCACCGGGCAGCGAGTAAATAACGGCGGCGCTGGCGAACAGGTGGTTGCGGCGGCTGGTAGTGCCGGCAACCTGCCGACGCTCAAGCAGCGTTTGCTTGAGCGTGGCAGGAGTCTCTGCAGAGCAGGGGACAGGCAGGTCAAACCCGATCTCGTCGTTGCATCAGGCAGCTACGAGATCGCCCACCAGGTGCCTGGCAGGAAATCCAGGCCTCTGACACGAACCATCGGTTTTCATCGTTCAAGAACGATGGATCAGGAGAGCAAGCTACTGGCAGCGTCTCAGAGCGCTAATCGGCTCCGTCCGCTTGGGCTCCGAGGCGGCCATTGCTCAGGGATTTGTGTGCAGGAGCTTTTCCAGTTCTTCAGTCGCATGGCGATTGCCTGGATCTAAGGCCAATACCCTGGCATAGCCGGCGCGAGCGCCTTCGCGGTCTCCCGATGCAAGCAGGGCTTCAGCCAGACTATCGTGGACGTTATGGCTCAGGGGGTAGGCTTCTGCATTCCAGCGAAAGACCTGGATAGCCGCTTCCGGCTGGCCCTTGCGTAACAGGCTATAGCCAAAAGCGTTGAGCGCAGATTCGCTCACATCGTACATGGTGGACTCGCGTACACCTAGGCGGATGTAGGCGGCACGCATTGCGTCCAGGCCCTCACGAAACAGGATCGGTCCGAGGGCGGCCTGCAGGCTGCGTCGCGGCAAGGCCACCGCTTTGCCGTGCACAAGGTCGGCAATGTCTCTTGCCATCGCCACCACCGTCGCTCCTTGCCAGGCATTGTCAAGAATGACGATAGCCACATGATCGGATAAGGAGCGCACAAAGATACTCTGGTAGCCAGGGACGCTTCCGGTATGCAGAACAACGGGAAGTGGCGCATCTTTGCGTACGGCCCAGTCCTCGACCTCCCAGCCGTAGCCATAGCCCTTGCCTCGATTGGTAAACATGTCGCGCTGGGACGTCTGGTTGAGCAGGCGGCCACCGGCCAGCGCAGCGTCGAAGCGCACCAGGTCGAGTGCCGTCGAATATAGGCCAGCCGCAGAATAAGACACGGATGGATCGATATAGGGGGGCATTAGGCGCGTGCCATCGTCGGCCTGGACGGTTCCCTGTGCAAGTTTCGCGATAATTGTGCGGCCATCGAATACACCGCTGTCTTGCATGCCCGCCGGTGCAAAGATATATTGTTTCATATTCTCGGCATAGCTTTTTCCGGTGGCCGCTTCAACTATCATTCCGAGCAAGTAATAGCCGTTGTTGTTGTAGCGCCAGATTCCGGGTTCGCTTGCCAGTGCACCAGGAATCCATTCGCTGGCGAATTCCTTGGGCGTGTAATGACGGCGTGCGTCTTTGCTCCAGAATGGATCGGTGTAGCGGGATGGCAGATCGGCCAAGCCGGACGTATGCGCCAGCAGTTGTCGCACCGTTATTTTCCCCGCGTCAGTACCTGCATATGCAGCTGGCAGGTAGGTGGCAACGGTTTCATCGAGGTTGAGACGGCCAATCTCCGCGAGTCGCATGACCAAAGTCGCAGTCAGGGGCTTGCTGAGTGAGCCGATACGAAATACGCTATCGTCGGTGACCGCTACCTTCCAGGCCGGCTGTGCCATGCCAAAAGCGGCCTGGTAGATGGGCTGGCCATCGCGCGCGACCAGCACTACGCCGCTAAAGTCGCGCTGTTCAGCATAAGCGCGAACGAGTTGCTCAAGCGTGGTTGCCTGGGCATTCACAGCGGCGCTCAAGGCGAATACGACCGCACATATCAGACCTATCGGTTTCTGCATTGTTTCCCCTTATTTGGCAGCGTGGTACCCGCCGCGCATGGTAAAGGTATTAACAATACGCTGTGATTTTTCACCGCTTAACAGACATGCGACGGGCCGCTTGAAAAGAGGTACAGAACGCAAACTGGCCAGATGGATGGAAAGTGGGCCAATTACGCCATTGCTTGGGGCAGTTTCTGTCCACTCGCTGCTTTTAATCAAAGACAATCCGCAGTCCCGCCTCGAATTGATTCTCGTGGCAATAAAATAGGATAAGCGGCGTGTCCTTCGAATACATCATCGCGTCGTCACGCGAAGGGATAAAGATATCCGACCAATTCTCGACCAGGAATACACTGCTGCAGACGAAGCATTCGTCTTCTCCAAACACCACGACGACCTGCTGAGTTCCCGGCATATGGGCACGTAACCATTTGGTTGCGATGGCCGCATCATTGCCGAATGCGAGCCGCTCGACGGAGTCAACGGTGTTAATGTTCAAGCCGAGATGCGTCTTCGAGTCATGAAGGCCCACCAAATCATAGGCACGGCGAGCACCCTCGGCATCAAGCCAAACGATATCGGCTGAATAATGTTTTAGCTCCTCAACCCGCCAATGTGTTACGTTCATAGACTCTCAGATCCAAGGTAATCAAGTACAGCCAGCATGCAATTATATTGATATTCATACGGAGAACCCCACTGATGCAAATCGAAGAAAGCATTCACGTTGCAGTCCCGCCAGTTGTCATCGATCAAATTTGGAGCGAGGTCGACCGATGGCACTTGTGGGATCCGGATACAAAGCAAGCCCGGCTTAACGGACCATTCGCGGTGGGAACGCAGGGCAGGATCGTTCCCAGCAAGGGGATGGGTATTGCGATGCTGCTCACTGAGCGCACGGCAGGCCGCTCTTTCACCGTGGAAGGCTACATCCCTTGGTTCCGCATCCATTTCGAGCACACGGTTGTTGCCGCAGATGGCGGATCGCAAGTTGTTCACCGCGTGTGGTTCACGGGAGCGCTTGCCTTTCTGTTCGGGCCAGGCGTTGCCAAACAAGTCCGGCAGGGGCTACCCAAGACGATGCGCTCGCTCAAGGCTTACGCCGAGAAGCGCAAGGAAACGCTTCATGATGGCGAGGCGGGCAGGGCTAGCGCGACGACAGCCTGACAGATAGTTTCTCCTCGTCAATTCCTTGCAAACTGCCGCGTCAAATTAACGTGCCGTTCCCGTCATGATGGAATACAATTCTTGCGTGGCAGCCAGCTTGCCTGGCAAGGCCGGGCGCGGCGCCTTTGACCTTGGAAAGATGTTGGCTTATGACTCTGCAGTTCCCCCCGCGAACGGCGCCTTGCGCGCCATCCACGTTCCACCTTTCACGCACCCCCCTCGTTTCCCTGTTCGTCCTGACGTTTTCGTGCCTGCTGCTTACGGCGCCCGTCATGGCGGCTGCGGCTGCCAGCAGCAGCGTCATGCTGGAAGAGTTGACCAGCACGGAGTTGCGCAGCCGTATCGATCATGGCGCCACCACCGTGCTGGTGCCGATTGGCGGCGTCGAGCAGAGCGGGCCGTATATCGCGCTGGGCAAGCACAATGTGCGTGCCGGGCTGCTGGCGCGGCAGATTGCGCAAAAGCTGGGCAATACCATCGTCGCGCCCGTTGTTTCCTACGTGCCGGAAGGCGCGATTGCTCCGCCGGCCGGCCACATGCGCTTTGCCGGCACGATTTCAATTCCACCGGCCGCCTTCGAAGCCGTGCTGGAAGGGGCGGCCGCCAGCCTGCGCCAGCATGGTTTCCGCGACATCATTTTCCTCGGCGACCATGGCGGCTATCAAAAAAACGAGCAGAACGTGGCGAATAAACTGAACCGTGCCTGGGGCAAAGCTTCCACAGGCAAGGATGCGCGCGCTTACGCCTTGCTCGACTACTATGACATCACGCAATCGGCCTATATCGCCGAGTTGCAGAAACGCGGCCACAGCAGCGCCGAGATCGGCTTGCATGCCGGCTTGGCGGACGCGGCGCTGATGCTGGCGACGGACCCGTCATTGGTGCGCAGCGAGGCCATGGCCCACGGGCTCAAGCCCGGTGTGGCGGATGGCGTGCGCGGCGACGCCACGCGTGCCACGGCTGAACTGGGCCAGATCGGTATCAAGTTGCAGGTGGACACCTCGGTGGCCGCCATCAGGCAGCTGCTGCAAGGTCATAAATAATTCCGCTGGAAGTGTTGAACTTCCGGCTTTTGCAACGAAACGACGCGAAATCACATGAAAAAATCTCAACGACGCACCATCGTCACCTTGTCCGCCCTGGCTGCCGCACTGGCCGGCCTGGGCGTGGCCAGCCAGGTCATCGGCGCCAGCACGGCGGCTCCAGCCGTCATCGCGCCAGCCGCCGCCTATTCGCCGCTGCCGGGCATGCCGCCGCTGGTGGACCCGAAAAACGTGTACGGCAGCATCGCCAGCAGCAATATGAGTCCTGTCGTCAAGGATCATTTACGCCGGGTCTACGTGCCCAATCTGCGCTCGAACGACGTCTACGTGATCGACCAGGACAGCCTGAAAGTGGTCGACAAGTTCAAGGTCGGCAGCGGCCCGCAGCACGTGGTGCCGTCATGGGACCTGCGTACCCTGTGGGTGGCGAACAATGCCGAGCGCACGGACAAGGGCAGTTTGACGCCGATCGACCCCTTGACGGGCAAGCCGGGCAAGGAAGTGCCCGTGGACGATCCCTACAATATGTATTACACGCCGGACGGCAAGTCTGCCATCGTCGTGGCCGAAGCGCGCCACCGCCTCGATTTCCGCGATCCGAAGACCATGGCCGTGCAGTATTCGATCGACACGCCCCAGTGCGGCGGCATCAACCATGCGGATTTTTCGAATGACGGCCGCTACGCCATGTTCACCTGCGAGTTCGACGGCACCATCGCCAAGATCGACCTGGTGGGCCGCAAGGTCGATGGCTACCTGAAATTGCAGATGCCGGCCAAGCGTTTTGCCGAGTCAGGCCCCGTGGGCGGCCCGGCGAACGAAATCTGCAGCGTCAAGAAGGGCATGCCGCAAGACATACGCATTTCGCCGGACGGCAAGAAATTCTTTATCGCCGACATGGATGCCGACGGCGTGCACATCGTCGATGGCGCCACCTTGAAGGAAATCGGCTTCATCCAGACAGGCGTGGGCGCGCACGGCCTGTATCCTAGCCGTGACGGCAAGAAATTGTACGTGGCCAACCGCGGCACGCACCGTATCCACGGCAAGCCGAAGGGCAAGGGCAGCGTCAGCGTGATCGATTTCGCCACCGAAAAAGTCGTGGCGAACTGGCCGATTCCCGGCGGCGGCAGCCCCGACATGGGCAATGTGAGCGCCGATGGCAAGTACCTGTGGCTGTCCGGCCGTTTCGACGACGTGGTTTATCGCATCGATACGAACAGCGGCGACGTTGCCAAGGTCAAAGTAGGCCAGGAACCGCATGGCCTGACCGTATGGCCGCAGCCGGGCCGTTATTCGCTCGGTCATACGGGCAACCTGCGCTAGCAGGCGCATGGCGCTTCCTGGAGCAACGGAGCGGGATCTGCAGTTATGCTTGCCTAAAAGGCAATATTAGAGCATACTGTATTTCCTATTTCACTACCGCCAGGGAGCGCTATCATGATTCTTGATCACATCGGTTTGAATGTCAGCGATGCACAGGCCAGCAAGGCCTTCTTTTCGGCCGCCCTGGCGCCCTTGGGCGTGTCGGTGGTGATGGAAGAGCAAGGCTGGGTCGGCCTGGGCAAGGATGGCAAGCCCGATTTCTGGTTCGGCGTGGGCGGCGCGCCGCATGCCGGCATGCACCTTGCCTTCGCGGCGGACAACCGTGCCCAGGTGGATGCCTTTTACCAGGCCGCGCTGGCAGCGGGCGGCAAGGATAACGGCGCCCCGGGCATCCGTGCCATCTATCACCCGAATTACTATGGCGCGTTCGTGCTGGGGCCCGATGGTCACAATGTCGAAGCCGTCTGCCACCATCCCGAATCCTGACACCGTTATTTCCTGAAGAGAGCAGCATGAAGCACAGCGCCACCCTGTTTGCCGACGATGCCGGCCGCTATGCCTACGTGAAAGCGGGTTTTTCCTGGCCGGCCCTGTTCCTGGGTTCGTTCTGGGCCGTCGCCAAGCGCCGCTGGTGGCTGTTGCTGCTCATGCTGGCGATGGATGCGTGCCTGTGGTTTGGCAGCCATCTGGCCACCGAACTGCGCATTGGCCCGATGATGCTGCTGATGGCCGCCGCGGAACTCAGTTACTTGCTGGCGCGTGGCTGGTATGGCAACCGCTGGCTGGAAGCTTCGCTGCGCAGCCATGGCTACAAGCCCGTCGCGCCGGGCGCGGGCGCCGCTTGTTGAGCCTGCCTGCCACAGATTTCCCATCCCGTCACTGACGTTTGCCAAGGGCAAGCCGTCCAGCCAAAACTTTCTGCGCAGCCTAGCGCACCTTTGATCCAGATCATCCCTCACCTGCGGTGCTCACGTAGCCTTGGGACTCGCGTTGCAAAGCATCTTCCCACCAATCGGATATGTTTTTTCGCGTTTCGTGGCGTAGCCCGGCCGTCTGCCTTACCGTTCGACAGCCGGTGGTGTCGCCATCTGTTTATGTCCACCCAACCGCTATTTAATGAGGAACTCCATGTATCCATATTCCCGTAGTGTTACCCCCGCCGCCAAAAACCACCTGGAAGCGCAACTGGCTTTTTTCAATGGATTGTCGAAGTCGCTGTTCCAGTCGGTGCAGCACTTCAGCGACTTGAACATGCAACTGGCGCAAGGCTTGCTGGAAGAAACCACCGTCACCAGCCAGAACCTGCTGACGGTCGAGCGCGCTGAAGATGTGTTCCAGGTGGCTGCTGCTTCCGGCCAGCCAGCCGCCGAGCAATTACGCAAGTACCAGCAACAGCTGTCGCGCCTGGCAGCCGATACGCAGGTCGAACTGGCCAACGTGGCAGAGCGTCATGTGAATGAAACGAGCCGTACCGCCAAGGCACTGGCCGAAGAAGTGGCCCGCACGGCGTCGGAAGAAACGGAGAAAAACGTGCGCAAGCAGCAGGAAGCCATGCAGCGCATCGCCGAACCGTTCCAGGCCTATCATCAGAACGGCGCCAACCGCGACCAGCAACGCGGCGCGCAAAGCCGTGACGGTCAAAGCCTGCAAAGCGCCAGCCACCAGGGCAGCCAGCAGTCGGCCGGCAGCGAAGGCTCGGCCAGCGGCAGCGTATCGCAAGCGGGTTCCGCACAAAGCAAGAGCAGCAGCGCCAGCCGTAAAGAGTAAGCACGAAGCTGCTTGCGGCTGAGCCGCATCGCGAGGGCCGAGCCTTGCGGTGCGGCTAGCTATGCGGCCAGCCGGCACGCAGCATCGTGCGTCCTGGCTTGGACAGAGCGCCCTCCCTTTATGGGGTGGGCGTTTTGTCGTATGCGTGCAGTCCAGGGGCTGGCGTGGCCGCGCCAGCTGAGCGGGACGGCAAGGTTATGCTTGCTGGCAAGGTAGTATCTGGCAAGACTGCAGACAAGTTTGCGGACAAGAGCGCGGACGGGACCGCGTCACCGGTGCCGCTGTTGGCATCGATGAAGGCGCTGACGGCGTCCAGGGTGGGCGCCAGCCTGCGCAAGGGCGCGGCCAGCGTGGCGATCAGGGTGGCGTGGCCCACGTGGTCGAAATAGGTTTCCGTCACGGGCCTGGCAAGCGTCCGCAAGGCATTGGCCAGGCCGCCCGTGTTGCGTTGCGGATCGACCAGTTTATCCTGTCCGGGCAAGGGGGCGATCAGCAGGGCGGGCGGAGCCTCGGCCGTCACGTGATGGATGGGCTGCGAAGCGGCGGGCGTGTCAGGGTAAAAGAAAACGGGCCGGGTGGTGGTATTTTCGATCGGCAAAAAATCATAGGGGCCGGCCAGGCCTATCCAGCCCCGCAAGTCGTGTGGGCGCATGCCGTGGCGCGCCAGCAGGCTGGCGTCGAGCGCCACCATCGCCGCATTGTAGGCGCCGGCGCTATGGCCCATGACGAACAAGCGCGTCGGGTCGCCGCCATGGCGGCTGGACTCCATCGCGGCCCAGGCCACGGAGCGGGCCGCATCCTGCAAGATCTCGGGGTAGTGCACGTCCGGATACAGGCGGTAGTCGGCGATCACGGCCAGATAGCCGCGCGCCGCGAGCGCATGGCCAACGAAGGCATAGTCGGCGCGCTCGCCCGTCGTCCAGTTGCCGCCATAAAAGAACACCACCACGGGCACGGGCCCCGTGCGGGTCTTGGGGGCGTAGACATCGAGTTTTTGCCGTGGCAGAGGGCCGTAGGCCAGGCCGCGCGTCACTTGCGAAGCGCTGCCGGACGACAAGGCATTGATGGCCATCAAGGGCGAGCAGGCGGCCAGGCCGGCAGCCAGCGGGATGGCCGCCAGCACGCCGAGCAGGGTGGTGCGCAGGATCGTCATGCTTGCTCCTGATGGTGATGGCTGATGCTTGCAGTGTAGGCCCGGCAGGGCAGGGCGCACACGGGTAAGTTGCTGTATAGCATAGATAAATGTTGCATGCGTCAATCAATCCTGTAACAGCCATTTACGCGCCGTGGCGATGACGGCGTCCGACAGGGTGCGCGTGAGCGGCGTCTGGATATCCCAGGCATGCCAGGTCAGGGGCACGTCGAGTGCCTGTCCGGCCGCCACGTCGACCAGTCTGCCGGCGGCCAGCGCCGTTTCCGCCTGCAGCAAAGGCACCATGCCATACGCATAGCCCGCTTCGATGAAGCGCACAAAGTCGCGCGCCGAACCGAGCACGTGGTGCGGATAGCGTCCCGTGTAGCCGAGGCGGTGCTGCAGATAGCGCTCGTGCAGCGCATCCTTGCTGCCGAACGTGATGGCGGGCGCCTGGCTGACGGCTTCCACCGTAAAACCATGGGGAAACCATTGCTGCGCGAACGCGGGCGAGGCCACGCACAGATAGCGCATGCCGCCCAGCGGCGTGGCCGTCGTGCCCGCCACCAGGTCGTTGGCGCTGGTGACACAGGCAAACACGCGCCCTTCGCGCAACTGGCTCAGGGTATGGTCCTGGTCGTCGAGGCGGATATCGAGCAGGCACGACGGCGGCGACAGCAGCGGCCCCAGCGCTTCCGGGATCCAGGTGGCGGCGCTGTCGGCGTTGACGGCGATGGCCAGTTCCGGCAGTTGCGTGGTGGGGCCGGGCTGGGCGTCGAGCGCCGCTTCGAGCAGCTTGACTTGCCGGTAGTGGGCGATCAGCCGCTGGCCCGCTTCCGTCGGCAGGGGCGGGTGGCTGCGGATGATCAATAAGGTGCCCTCCAGGTTTTCCAGGGTGCGGATGCGCTGCGACACGGCCGGCTGGCTGATCGCCAGCGCCTGCGCGGCCTTTTCAAAGCTGCCCAGGCCGATCACGGCGTCGAGGGCGGCCAATCCACGGTAATCGACGACGCGCATAAGTTTCTCTTATATATGGTTAGAATCATTCATTATACTTATATTTACTTTTTCTTTACACTGTTGAAATAGGGTAACAACTCCACTCTTCCGCGCGGTCCTCCTGGTTCCGCACCACCCTCCACCTACCTCTGATGACTTTGCCGTTGCCGGCAGAGCGTGGGCGGCCGTGCGCGTGATGGAAAGCAATAAAGGAATCGATATGGACAGCGCAATCTTCTTGAAAGGCATGGGGCTCGGAGCGAGCCTGATCGTGGCCATCGGCACGCAAAACGCCTTCTTGCTCAAGCAGGGCTTGAAACGCCATTACGTGCTCACCTGCATCCTGGTCTGCCTCGTGTGCGATGCGATTTTGATCACGGCAGGCGTGGCCGGCATGGGCACCTTCATTGCCGACAACCCCAATTTCCTGCTGTGGGCCAAGGCCGGCGGCGCCACGTTCCTGATCGCGTATGGCTTGCGCGCCGCCAAGTCCGCCTGGCGCCCAACGGCCTTGACGGTGTCGGCCGCCAAGTCGCCGGAAGGCTACTGGGCCGTGATCGGCGCGGCGCTGGCGTTCAGCCTGCTGAACCCGCATGCCTTCCTCGATACGGTCATCCTGCTCGGTTCGATCGGCGGCCAGCATGAAGGCGTGGGACGCTTCTACTTCGCCGGCGGCGCCATCATGGCTTCGGCCCTGTGGTTCTTCCTGCTGGGCTTTGGCGCCCGCTACCTGGCACCCGTGTTCGCCAAGCCCATGGCCTGGCGCGTGCTCGACGGCATCATCGCCCTCGTCATGTGGGCCATCGCCGCTTCGTTGTTCCTGTAAAGCATCAGCGCGTCAGGAAGGCCAGCACGCGGCTGGCCAGCTTGCCATACGGCGGCCACAGCAGTTTCAAGGCGCTGTAGCGGGCCTGATAAAACACGGGCCGCAGCTTGCTGAAGGTGTGGAAACCTTCCACGCCATGGTAGTGGCCCATGCCGGACTCGCCCACGCCGCCGAAGGGCAGGTCGTGCTGGCCCACGTGGTACAGGGCGTCGTTGACGGACACGCCGCCCGACATCACCCGGTCGATCAGCAGCTGCACCGTGCGGGCATCATTGCTGAATGGATAGATGGCCAGCGGGCGCGGCCCCGCGTTGATGCTGTCGATCACGCTTTCCAGGTCGGTATAGCCGCGCAGCGGCAGGATGGGGCCGAAGATTTCCCGCGTCAGCAGCAGGCTGTCCTCGGGCGCGTCGAGCACGATGTGCGGCGCGATCTTGCGCGTGGCGCGGTCATATGACGGCCCCGGCAACAGCGAAATCACTTGCGCGCCCCGTGTGCGCGCCTCGTCGAGTGCCTGCAGCAGGCGCTCAAAGGCAGCCGCGTCGATGATGGAGGTGTAGTCGGGCGTGTCCAGCCCGGCATAGCGGGCCGGCATGATCTGGCGCGCATGGTCGACGAAGGCGGCGATGCTGGCTTCGGGCAGCCAGGCGTGGTCGACGCAGGTGCAGATTTGCCCCGCGTTGAGGTACTTGACGAATAGGATGCGCTCGGCTGCTGTGCGCACATCGAAATCGGCGCAGACGATGGCGGGCGCCTTGCCGCCCAGCTCCAGGGTCACGGGGCACAGATTGCGCGCGGCGGCCGCCATGACGGCCCGGCCCGTCTGGCCGGAACCCGTAAACAGCAGGTGGTCGAACGGCAATTGCGAAAACGCCATGCCCACGCCGCCCGTCTCGTCAAAGAATTGCAGTTTTTCAGGCGGAAAGTAGGCGGGCATCTTGTCGATCAGCAGCCGCGCCAGGTGGCGCGAGTTTTCGCTCATCTTGACCATGGCGCGGTTGCCGGCGGCAAAGATATAGGTCAAGGGCACCAGGCTCAGGTTCACGGGAAAATTCCACGGCACGATGACGCCCACCACGCCCAGCGGCTGCGGCAGCACGCGGTTACGGGCGCCAGGGAAATTGCGCCAGTCGACGCCACGGCGCTGCGGCCGCATCCATTTCTTCAAGTGTTTTAATACATGGGCTATGCCGTCAATGGCGGGAAAGATCTCCGCCAGCAAGGTTTCGTGGCGTGAACGGTTGCCATAATCGGCGCTGATCGCTTCGCAGAGCGCGTCTTTATGGTCGCGGATGAAGCGCTGCAAGGTTTGCAGGTCGCGTTTGCGCTCGGCCAGGCTCGGCACGGGTCGGGCCAGGCAGGCGGCACGCTGCACGGCCAGGACCGCGGCAAGGTCGGTGCTCAGTTCCCTATTTTCTGCGACATCAGGCATTGTTTTCCTTGGCTGGCTCGGCAATGTGCGCGCCGTTCCACCGCACTATAGTGGACTATCCGGATAAGTGCCGCCAGCGTGCCGACGGCCTTGCATGATACGCCGTAAAATGTCCGGCAACTGTACGCTACCCTTTCCAGGAATGCCATGACCTCGACCACGCCAGACTCCCTGCACATCGTGTGCCCCCATTGCGACGCCGTCAACCGCCTGCCGGCCGCCCGCCTGATTGAGCAGCCCACTTGCGGCAAGTGCCAGAAGGATTTGTTTACGGGCCAGCCCGTGGATCTGGCCAGCGCCCGCTTCCTCAAGCATATCGAACGCAGCGACATTCCCGTGCTGGTCGATTTCTGGGCGCCGTGGTGCGGCCCCTGCCGCAGCATGGCGCCATTCTATGTGCAAGCCGCGAAGACCCTGGAGCCGGCGTTTCGCGTCGTCAAGGTGAATACGGAAGCGTCGCCGGACTTGGGCAGCCGTTTCAATATCCGCAGCATTCCCACCCTGGCGCTGTTCCGCAAAGGCGTGGAAGTGGCGCGCCAGCCAGGCGCCATCGATGCGCAAGCCATCATCGCGTGGGCGCGGGACAAAGCCCGCTTTTGAGCCGACAGGAAAACCGTGACGGTTTTCCATTTGACATTTAGTATGGTGCCATATTATATTGCGCCATATGATAAAACTCGAACAAAAATACGCGGCCCTGCTTGGCGACGTGCAGCGCCGCGCCAGCGGTCTCGACATGACGCGGTCCATCGGCCAGTTGCGGCTGTGCTTTGAAGTGCTGGGGCTGGCCTCCGCCATCGATGGCGATTGCGCCGCGCGCCTGGGCCGGCACGGCTTGTCGGAAGGCAAATTTGTCTTGTTGTCCCTGCTGCGCGACGTGCCTGACGGACTGTCGCCGCACGAACTGGCCGAGCGGGCCGGCGTGACGCGCGGCACCATCACGGGCTTGCTCGACGGCCTGGAGCGCGACGGTTTCCTGGCGCGTCACGCAGACCAGGTCGACCGGCGCAAGCTGCTGGTGCGCCTGAGCGCCAAGGGAGAAATGGCCGCCGCGAGCCTGGTCGATGAGCACGCGCAATGGATCGCCAGCCTGTTTGCCGATTTCACGGCTGAGGAAATGCAGTTGTTGAGCGCGCTGCTGGAAAAAGCCTGGCGCAAGACGGATCGAGGTGCCGCATGAGCCGTGGCGTCGCCGACATCGCTCCCGCGCGCCTGGCCCTGCTGAACGGGGGCAGCGTGGCCAGCGCCACCCTGACGGAAGGGCTGGCCATCGATTTCGCCCAGTTGCTGGCCGCGGCCGTGCCCGCTATCGGCGCCGCGCGCCTGGAGCAACTGCGCGCGCAGGCCGCAGCCGGTATCACCAGACGCATGGCACTGGCGGCGCAATTGCTGCTCGAGGCCAACACCGACCTGGCGCTGCTGCAAGCACATGCCTCCGACACGGTACGCGGCTGGGCCTGCTTTGCCATCGCCAGCCAGGCGGGCTGGCCCTTGCCGCAGCAGCTGACCGCCATGCGCCCGCTGGCCGATGATGGCCATTTCGGCGTGCGCGAATGGGCCTGGCTGGCGCTGCGGCCCCATCTGGCTGCGCATCTTGAGGAGGCGATTGCCTTGCTGGCGCCGTGGACGGCAGACCCGTCGGAAAGAGTGCGCCGTTTCGCCTGCGAAGCGCTGCGCCCGCGCGGCGTGTGGTGCGCGCATATTGCCCGGCTAAAAGAGCAGCCGCAGCTGGCCTTGCCCGTGCTGCAAGCCTTGCGTGCCGACCCGGCCGTCTATGTGCAGGATTCCGTGGCCAACTGGCTCAACGATGCGGCCAAGAGCCAGCCGGACTGGGTGCGCAGCCTGTGCGCGCAATGGCTGCTGGAAAGCCCCGTTGCCGCCACACAGCGCATCTGCAAGCGGGCACAGCGTTCGATTTCTTAATTTTTTTGGAGGAAAAACATGCAATACCTGTTAGAACTGTACAGCCCGAAACCGGCCTGGCTGGCCCTCGACGGCGCCGCGCGCCAGGCGTATTTCGACATGGTGGGCGCCGGCATGGCGGCCTTGTCCGGAACGGGTGCCGAAGCGCTGGCCATGGGCGCCATCGATGGTGGCAAGCTGCATGCGGCTGCCCAGCAATTCTATGCCGTCTGGCGCTTCCCGGACGAGGCGGCACTGGACGCCTTATTGGACGGCATCGCCGCCACGGGCTGGCATGATTATTTTGATACCATTAATGCGGCTGGCCCGGCCGTGGATTTTCCTGCCCACCTGGCGCAACTGGCCGGCGTCTAAGCGTACGGCGTATTCCTTGCCACTGCGGTAAAGTTGGCATTTCCATCCGACCACCGACGTTGATGCCAATTAAACTGCTTTCCACCCTGATGCTTGTCCTGGCGCCCATGCTCGCGTCGGCAATCCCTGCCACCCCGCAAGCCCTCGTCGCCGCCGCCCGCAAGCAGGTGGGCGTCACCCTGCAATATGATCCGCGCTATGAACGGCTCGCCTATCCGGGCGGCGACGTGCCGCTCGAACGGGGCGTGTGCACGGACGTGGTCGTGCGTGCCTACCGCCAGCTGGGGCAGGATTTGCAGGTGCTGGTGCACGAAGACATGCGCAAGGCGTGGCAGGTGTACCAGCAGCAGGGACGCTGGCAAATGAAGGGGCCGGACCGCAATATCGACCATCGCCGCGTGCCGAACCTGGGCACGTACTTTGCCCGCCATGGCACCAGCTTGCCGCCAAGCAAGGAAGCGAACGCTTACCGCGCGGGCGACATCGTCACCTGGCGCCTGCCGCGCAATCTCACGCACATCGGCATCGTCAGCGACAAGCAATCGTGGAGCGGCGTGCCGTTGATCATCCACAACATCGGCGAGGGCGCGCGCGAGGAAAATATTCTGTTCAGCTATCCCATCACGGGACATTATCGCTGGCAACCCCGTTGATGGCCAGCGGTGCTATTTCCTGCAGGATCGCCAGCACGAGGGCCAGCGCCGTGTCGATATCGAGCTTGTCGATGGCGCCATAGCCGAGAAACAGTCCTGCATGACGCGCCTCTCCGTGATAAAAACCCGATAGCGCATACAGGCTGACGTCGGCCAGGCGCGCCCGGCGCAGCAATTCGGCGATATCGAGCGGCGCCTGGGCCAGGGCCGCCACGTGGAAGCCGGCGCTGGCCGGCACCAGGCGGAACCACGGCGCCAGCGGGCCGTTGAACCAGTGCTGCAGCCGCTCGCGCCGCCCCGCATAAATATCGTGGCAGCGGCGGATGTGGCGCAGCAAATGGCCATCGCCGATGAATTTGGCCAGCGCATGCTGGCCCAGGGTGGCCGTATGGCAATCACTCAGGTATTTCACCGTTTCCACGGCGGCCACGATGGCTTGCGGCAGCACCGCATAGCCGAGCCGCAATTCCGGCAGCATGATCTTGGAAAAGCTGCCCACATGGGCGACGACGCCGTAGCGGTCCATGCTTTGCAGGGAATCCTCGGGCCGGCCTTCGTAACGGAAGGCGCTGTCGTAATCGTCTTCAATGATGATGGCGCCCAGCTGATGCGCCCGCTCCAGCAAGGCATGGCGGCGCGCCATGCTCATCGGCATGCCGAGCGGAAATTGATGGGCGGGCGTGACATAGATCAAGCGTGTGCCGTCCGGGATTTGCCCGACGATGATGCCATCCTCGTCCACGTCGACGCCCACCACGCGGGCGCCCTGGCTGGCGAACACGGCGCGTGCCACCGGGTAACCGGGTTCTTCCACGGCAACCGTGTCGCCCGCTTCCAGCAAGGTCAGCGCCAGCAGGTGCAAGGCTTGCTGTGCGCCGCTGGTGACGAGCACTTGTTCTTCGGTGCAATGGATGCCGCGGCTGAAGGCGGCATGGCCGGCAATCGCCGCGCGCAAGGACGGCAAGCCGGCGACAGGGCCATAGCGGCCGCGTGCCTGGCCACCCTGGCGCAGCGCGTGCAGCATGCAGGCGCGCCATTCATCCTGCGGGAAGTGCGCGGGCGTGGCGCGCCCGCCGATGAAGGCGTAGCGCGCTGGCGTTTCCTGGCTGGCGCGGCGCAGGGGCGTGGGCGTCGCTTCCCAGCGGGCGATGCGCTGCGCGCTGGCCAGCGGCGTGCTGGCGTGGCGGCGCTGCGGCGACGCGTGCGGCGTCTGCACGAAGCTGCCCACGCCTACTTTGCCGACCAGCAGCTTTTCATAGCCGAGCTTGTCATATACGTCGGATACCGTCTTGCGCGACAGGCCCAGTTGGCTGGCCAGCAGGCGCGAGGGCGGCAATTGCTGGCCGTCCGTCAGCCGGCCCGAGCGGATGGCCTCGCTGAGCTGGCGGTACAGCTGGCCGCCCAGGTCGCGCGTGCCGTCGATCAGGATATGTAATTCCATGGTGTGTCTGCTGGTGGTCTGCTGTTTTTCGGGAGGATTGGCCTGCCGCGCGTACTGCTTGCGCTTCTACAATGGTGCATCTTTACTCTCTCAAGGAATGCATCATGACACAGCAACGACTCGACTTCACACAAGCTTCGCCGGACGCCGTCAAGGCCATGTACGCGCTGGAAGCGGCGATCGCCAAGCTCGGCGTGGAACACTCGCTGCTCGAACTGATCCGCCTGCGCGCCTCGCAAATCAACGGCTGCGCCTTTTGCGTGGACATGCACACGAGCGACGCGCGCAAGGCGGGCGAAACGGAGCGCCGCCTGTATGCCGTGTCCGTCTGGCGCGAAACACCGTTCTTCACGCCGCGCGAGCGGGCCGTGCTGGCCTGGACGGAAGCGTTGACCCTGCTGCCGCAAAGCCAGGCACCGGATGACGTGTATGCGGCGCTGGCGGAACAATTGACACCGGCGGAAATGGTCAACATCACTCTGGCCATCGGCTCCATCAATACCTGGAACCGCCTGGCCGTGGGCTTCCGCAAGATGCCTGTATAAGTTCTGTGTTCGTTCGCGAACAGACGTATGGTTTGCTGCTGCGTAGGCTGGCAGGACGATTGATCAGCCAGGGAGCAGCCATGCAAGTACCTATCGGGGACGGCGCCGAAAAGACGCCGGCACAGCAGGAAGAAGCGCAGGAAGAAGCGCGCCGCGAATTCATCGCCGAACTGTGGCGGCGCTACGAAGCGTTGCAGGAATGGGCCGTCAGCCACTGGCCGGACCAGCAGCACCCCCTCAGTTCGGCCGACTTCGTCGAGGCGCGCAAGGAGATATTGAGCTTGCGTTCGCCGGCCGGTTCCTTGAACCAGCCGGCGCAAAATGATGAGGCCGAACCGGAGCAGGGCGGGGCGCAATACCAGGATGTGACGCCTGCGCCGTGGCCCTGATCCGACCTACTCGTTGGCCTTGCCCTGCGCAAACACCCAGCACAATAAACTCACTAGCAGTCCAGCCATCACGCCATACGCCAGATTCAAGGCGCTGTCGAACAGCAGCGGCGCCACCAGGCCCGAGACCAGCGCGAACAGCAGCATCTGGATGAACGATTGCATCGACGACGCCAGGCCGCTGTTGTTGGGGAAGTGGTTCAAGGCCATCAAAGTCATCGGCGGCATGGCGATCGACAGGGCGAACGAATAGAAGAACAGGGGCAGCACGGCCCATGGCACTTCGGCGGCAAAGACATAGTTGTAGCCGATGTTGGCTGCAGCCGCCACCAGCATCAAGATGAAGCCGGCCCAGATCATCTGGCGCTGGCTGTAGCGGTGGGCGATTTTCGCCGACAGGGCCGAACCGAACACCATGCCGCTAATTAAGGGAATGAACAGCCAGGCGAACGCCGTTTCCGGCAAATGCAGGATGTTGATGATGAAGTAGGCAGCCGAACCGATGTACAGGGCGAAACCGCCAAAGGCGGCGCCGATGGCCGTCGACAGCAGCAGGAACTGGCGGTGGCACAGCACTTTCCAGTAATTGACGGCGATGTCGCCCAGGTGGAAGGCGTGGCGCTGCTCCTTCGGCAGGCTCTCCGGCAGCGCGCGCCAGACGACGACGAACATCAGCACGCCAAACGCCGTGAGGAACCAGAAGATCCAGCGCCAGCCCAGGCCCACCTGCAGCCAGCCGCCCAGCACGGGCGCGATGGCCGGTGCCAGCGCGAACACCATCATGATGTGGGAAAGAATTTTTTGCGCGGCGGCGCCCGAATAGCGGTCTTGCACGATGGCGCGGCCGATCACGGAACCGGCGCCCGCCGACAGCCCCTGCAGCACGCGCCAGGCCAGCAGCCAGCCCAGCGACGGCGCCAGCGCGGCGCCCACGGAGGCGATCACATACAGCACCAGCGAGACGAGAATCACGGGACGGCGGCCGAACGAGTCGGACAGGGTGCCGTAAAACAGCATCATGAAGGCGAACGTGAACAGGAAAAAGCTCAGGGTCTGCTGCACCAGCAGGGGGCTGGCATTGAAATCGTGCACGATGGCGGGGAAAGACGGCAGATAGGTGTCAATTGCAAGCGGTCCGACCATCGCCAGGCCCGCCAAGATCCATGTTAATAATTTAGTCATGTTGAAGAGTGTTTTTGTTAGTCCGTCATTTTACGCTAGTGGCAACAATCGGGTTTGATCGCTGGCCGCCACGCGATCCATATGCGTTTTTCGCATATGCAACCTTGAAATTCTTCGTTTGCATCGCTTGTCGCCACCGCTAAGCTGGGGCGACCCGGCCTGTTCGCCGTTTTCTGGAAGTGATACGCCATGCACAGCATTTATCCCGCGGCGCCCGCCGACGACACGGCCCAGTGGAACCTGGGACCCGTGATCCAGGCCTTGCGCAGCTCGCGCGAAGACAAGCACAAGATCCGCCATAACGGCAGGGTGCGTGAACTGCCGTCGCGCGAAGCCCTCACCACCATCGTCAACGGCTTGTCGGCGGCCCTGTTCCCCACGCATTACGGGCGACCCAACCTGACGGACGAAAGCATCGACTACTTTGTCGGCGACACCCTCAATACCACTTTGAACCGCCTCAGCGAACAGGTGCGGCGCGGCTTGCTGTTCTCGGCTCCGGCTCACGCCGTTCCGGCCGGCGATGAGGGCGATGGCGCCAGCGACGACGCGGCCCTGGCGCAGCAGGCGCGCGACATCACGCGCGCGTTCGCCGCCAGCCTGCCCGATATCCGCGCCCTGCTGGTGTCGGACGTGCAGGCCGCCTACGCAGGCGACCCGGCCGCCACCTCGGTGGCCGAGATCATGCTGTGCTACCCGGGCACCATCGCCATCCTGTACCACCGCCTGGCCCACCGCCTGCACGCGCTCGGTGCACCGTTCCTGGCGCGCCTGATCGCCGACATCGCGCACACCCTGACGGGCATCGATATCCATCCGGGCGCGCACATCGGCGCCTCCTTTTTCATCGACCATGGCACGGGCGTGGTGATCGGCGAGACTGCCATCATCGGCCAGCGGGTGCGCCTGTACCAGGCCGTCACCCTGGGCGCCAAGCGTTTTCCAGCCGATGCTTCCGGCGCGCTGATCAAGGGCACGCCGCGCCACCCCATCGTCGAGGATGACGTGGTCATTTACGCGGGTGCGACCGTGCTGGGGCGCATCACCATCGGCGCGGGATCGACTATCGGGGGAAATGTGTGGCTGACGCAGAGCGTGCCAGCGAATAGCAATGTATCGCAGGCGCAGATGCGCAATGATTGAAGAGCGGACGAGAAAACGCCCATGGCGGCGTTGCAGCGCCTTGGCCTGAACGTTTTTCGATCACTCTTCACGCCAGGGGAGTCCTGGCTTTGTAATTACTTACTTCACCGTCAAGACTTCATACCGCGCCACGGGCACGCCATCCTTCAGCAGCAGCAATTCCTGGTCGGCGTAGCGGTAGCCATTGACTTCGCCCAGGGTGCTCAGGAGCAGGCGCTCGAGGTCCATGTCCTGCGGCTGGCACATCATCATGGTGCCGGCCATCTGTCCAAAGTTCAGGGTGCTGACGCCATCGCTGGTGTAGCCGCCCATCATCTGGTTGCAGCCGCTGTTGCCGCTGGCGCGGCCTTCGGCCAGCTGCAGGGTCACTTCGCGCTGTTCGGGCGCCTTGCGCACCACTGGCTTGCCCTTCAATTCCTTCAGTTTCCACTGCGTGCCCGTCAGCTTCGGCGCCGGCTTGGCGGGCGACGTGGCGCCTGGCGCGGCGGCGGCAGCGTCGCTGCGCACGGGCGTTTGCGCGCAGCCGGCCGTGATGGCGACGATGGCGGCGAGGGGAATCAGGCTGGCGAGTTTGAACATGGCATTTCCTTCTTTAAATGAATGGCGCCAGCGTAGCAGATTGGCGCCGCGCCAGCGTGCACGGTTGACAAGTCTACCGTTCCTGCTCCAGGCGCGCCTCGAGCACGGTGCGCGCCGCCGCCACGTAGGCGCGGCAAGCCTGCGGGTCGATAAAGGCTACGCTGCCGGCCGTGGCGCTCGCCTCCAGCCGTTGCCACAATTGCGACGCTTCCGGGTGGGCGGAGATCAGCACGTCGCAAGGCAGTTTTTCCAGGGTCTCGAAGCTGTGGCGCAAGTCCGCCACTGCGTTCGGATACTCGCTGCTGGCGCTGAATTTGAAGCCGGGACGCGAAACGGCGTTGACACTGTCCGCGTAGACCATGTGCAGGCAGCGGGGGCCGTCGCACGATTGCCACGTCCAGCTCAAGCCTCCGGGCGTGTGGCCCGGCGTGGCATGCGCCGTCAGGTTGACGGGGCCGACGTTGAACTGGCTGCCGTCGCGCGCCAGGCGCATGTCCTTGACGGGCGGGTACTTGGGCAGCGCGTGGTATTGCGGGTCGTCCGGGCCCACTTCGCCCGACGCCAGGTCCAGCGCGGCCGACGGGCTGGCGGCCACCAGCGCATTGCTGCGCCGCTGCAGTTCGGCCAGGCCGCCCGCATGGTCGATATGCCCATGCGAATTGAGTATCAGCTTGACGTCCTCGATGCGAAAGCCCAGGGTGGCGATATTGGTGATGATCTTGGGCGCCGATTCCGGCAAGCCGCCGTCGATCAGCACGTGGCCCTGCGGCGACGTCACCAGCACGGAACTGAGGCCTTTCACGCCCACATAATAGGTATTACCGAAGATGGGGAACGGCGCCTGGTCCGCGTTCCAGGTGGCGCAGACCTCGCAGCCTGGCGTCGGTGGCGTGACTGGCGCCTGCGCCCATGCCAGGGAAGCATGGCCTGCCAGCAGCACCAGTGCCAGCGTGCGTGTAAGAGTGGGGGGCATTGCGATCCTTATCCGTGGTGCCAGGGTGGCATATGCTGACACGGAACGGGGCTGGACGCAAATGGCGCCTGGTGTCAGATTGCGTGCGCGGCGTGCAGTTCGCCGAGGATGGCCTCCTTTAATTGGGCTTGCGCCGCCGGCGTGCGCAGGCGGGGCCGGGGTGCGCTTGCGTCGTACTGGGCGCGTGGCGGTCCGGCGCGCGTGTCGAGCATGACGATGCGATCACTCAGGTACAGCGCTTCATCGATATCGTGCGTCACCAGCAGCACGCTCAAGCCATGGCGCGCGGCGACGGCGGCCAGCAAGTCTTGCAGCTTCATGCGCGTAAAAGCGTCGACGGCGGAAAACGGTTCGTCCAGCAGCAGGATGCGGGGCTGACCAAACAGGCCGCGGGCAATCGCCGCGCGCTGCGCCTGGCCGCCCGACAGCTGCTTGGGCAGGCTGTGCGCGTGGCCTTGCAAGCCTACTTCCTCCAGCAATTGCGCGACCCTGGGATCGTCTTCGCCGCCAGCACCGAGGCCGAAGGCGATGTTTTGCGCCACCGTCAGCCAGGGAAACAAACGCGGTTCCTGGAAGATCAGGCCGATGTCGGCGTGCACGCCCGCCAGCAGCTTGCCGTCGAGGCGCAGGGTGCCGCGGAAGTCCGTATCGAGGCCTGCCACGATCGATAGCAGGCTGCTCTTGCCGCAGCCGCTGGCGCCGATCAGGCTGACGATCTCGCCCTGGCGCAGCTGCAACTGGAGGTTATGCAGCACGCGCCGCGCGCCATAGGATTTGTCATGGATGGCAATGTCAAGCAGGGCGGTCATGCGTGGAGGCTTTCGTCAGGTGGTGGCATAGCTGTCGCGCCAGGCGAGCAAGCGGGTTTCCACGCGCTGCATCAGGCTGTCGCTGGCCTTGCCCAGCACGGCCAGCAGCACGATGGCGGCCAGCACGATGTCGGCGCGGCTCGTTTCGCGCCCGTCGCTGAGCAGATAGCCGAGGCCCTGGCTGGCGGCGATCAATTCGGCTGCCACCATGAACATCCAGGCCAGGCTCAAACCATTGCGCAGACCCGTGAAGATGGCGGGCAGGGCGGCTGGCAACAGCACGCGCCGCGCCAGCGCGGGGCGGCTCAAACGGTACATGCGGGCCGCGTCGATCAGCTTGCGGTCCACGTCGCGGATGCCCGATGCCACGCCCATGTAGACGGGGAAGAAGGCGCCGATGCCGATCAGGACCAGCTTGGGCGCTTCATCGATCCCTAGCCACAGCAGCAGCAAGGGCACCCAGGCCAGCGAGGGAATCGCGCGCAGGGCCTGGAAGGTGGGGTCGAGCAGCGCTTCCATCGTGCGGTTCAGGCCCACGGCCGCGCCGAGCGCGATGGCCAGCAGCGCGCCGCCCGCAAAGCCGATGGCCACGCGCACGGTGCTGGCCAGCACGTGGCTGGCCAGGCCCTGGCGCGCCAGCTCGGCGATGGTGGCGGCTATGTCGCTGGGCGCCGGCAGCAGGTTGGCGGGGATGGCGCCCATGCGCACGCCCAGTTCCGCCCCCAGCAGCGCCAGGGCGGGTAGCAGCAGGCCAAGCGCCGCGCGCGGCAAAGGCTGGCGCAAGAGCCGGTGCCGCACGCCCGTGTCGTGGACCGGCGCTGGCGCGGCGAGCGTGTCTCTGGTCATGACCGCTTACGCCTTGCTGATGAAGGGGGTGGCGAAGCGGGTGTCGACCAGGTCCGCGATGGCGCGGTTCAGGTCTGCACCGGGCTTGACCAGCGCTTCATCGACGAGGATGGGCGCGGCCACCAGCAGGGCCTTCACGTGTTCGTTCGACGGCCGCGGATTGCTGAAGTCACTGCGCAGCTTTACCTGCAGCAGCGCCACCGGCAGGCTGACCTTGGCTTCCTCCGACAGGATCTTCGCCGCCTCGGCCGGATAGGCGCGTATCCAGGCGCGCGCCCGTTCGTAGGCCTGGATCACCTTGCCCACTTCGGCCGGCCGGCTGGCGAGGAATTCCTCGCGCACGTTCAGGAAGCCGTAGGTGTTGAAGGCCACGTTGCGGTAGATCAGGCGGGAACCCGCTTCGAGTTCGCTGGCGGCCATGTGCGGATCGAGTCCGGCCCAGGCATCGACCTTGCCCTGCTCCAGCGCCGCGCGGCCATCCGCATGCTGCAGGCTGACGTGTTCGATGTCGCCGCGTTTCAGGCCCGCCGTCTTCAATGCGCGCAGCAGGAACAGATACGGGTCGGTACCCTTGGTGGCGGCCACCTTCTTGCCCTTCAAGTCGGCGATGCTGCGGATGGGACTATCCTTGCGCACCACCAGCGCCGTCCACTCGGGACGCGAAAAAATATACGGCGCGCGGATAGGGTTGCCATTGGCGCGCGCCAGCAGGGCGGCCAGGCCGGCGCTTGAACCGATGTCGATGCTGTTGGCGTTCAGGTATTCGAGCGCGCGGTTGCTGCCTGCGCTGAGTACCCACTTGATGCTGGTGTCGTCCTGCTTGAACGCTTCTTCCAGCCAGCCGAAGCGGCGCAGCACCAGGCTGGCGGGCGAATAATAGGCGTAGTCGAGGCGCAGCTCCTTCAGCGGCGCTTGCGCGGCGGCGCGGGTGAGGCCGGGCAAGGCGGCGAGGGCGGCGCCGCTGGCGGCCAGTTGCAAGATGCTTCTGCGTTTCATGGTGTCCTTGAATGGGGAATTGGATGTGTCAAGCCGCTGCCAGGGTGGCGCTGCCCGGTGCGATGCTGACCAGGCGGCCTGCATGGTTGGCGGGCAGGCGCGGACCCTGGCCGAAGACCTTGTGGCGCAAGCTGCCTTCCTCGTAATGCGTGCGATAGCGGCCGCGCCGCTGCAGTTCCGGCACGATGTGTTCCACCACGTCGGCCATGCTGTCGTGCGCCACGGCGAAGGCGAGGTTGAAGCCGTCGATGCCCGTTTCATCGAGCCAGCTTTCCAGCTGGTCGGCCACCTGGTGCGCATCTCCCACCAGTACCGGGCCACGTCCGCCCAGGCCGATGTATTCGGCGGCTTCGCGCACCGTCCACGTGCGGTCCGGGTCGGCCTGGCTGAATGAGGCCAGCGCCGAGCGGCCGGCCGGGGAATCGATGTAGTCGATGGTGGCGTCGAGCGGATAGCGGCTGAAATCGACGCCCGTCCAGCCCGACAGCAGCACCAGAGACGCCTCGATATTCACGTGGCGCAGGTAGTCGGCGTGCTTGGCGTGCGCTTCCGCTTCCGTGGCGCCCGTGATGACCAGCGCCTGCGCGTAGATCAGCAGCGCGTCGCCATCGCGCCCGCTTTGCCGCACGGCGGCGCGCAGGTCGTCCGCATAGCGCTTCACCACCGTCTTGCTGGGGCCACTGACAAAGGTGGCTTCCGCATGGCGCGCCGCGAAGCGCGTGCCGCGCGGCGAGGTACCTGCCTGGTAGAGCAGGGGCGTGCGCTGGGGCGACGGTTCGCACAAATGGATGCCGGGCACCTGGTAGTGGCGCCCGGCATGGTTGATCGGATGGACTCTGGCGGGATCGGCGTAGATGCCGCGCGCCTTGTCGTTGACGACGGCGTCGTCGTCCCAGCTTTTTTCCCACAGCTTGTAGACGACGTCGAGGTATTCGTCGGCCAGGTCGTAGCGCTCGTCGTGGCCCAACTGCTGGCTCAAGCCCAGGTTGCGCGCCGCGCTGTCTAAATAGCCGGTGACGATATTCCAGCCGATGCGCCCTTTCGACAGGTGATCGAGGGTGGAGATGCGCCGCGCGAACGTGTACGGGTGTTCATAGGTGAGGGCGCAGGTGACGCCGAAACCCAGGTGCGTGGTCGCCTGCGCCATGATGGGCACGAGGGCCAGCGGGTCGTTCAGCGGCACCTGCACGCCGTGTTCCAGGGCCGCGTCGAGACTGCTGCGGTACACGTCGTACACGCCCAGCACGTCGGCCAGGAACACCGCGTCGAACAGGCCCGCTTCCAGCAGCTGCGCCAGCTCCGTCCAGTGCGCGGGGTCCGTGTAGCGGTGGCTGCGGTCGCGTGCATGCGTCCACAGGCCCGGCGACTGGTGGCCGACGGTATTCATCTGGAAGGCGTTGAAGCGTATCGTCTTTGCCATGGCTTATTTTGCCGCCGTCTGCAAGGCTTGCTGGTAGTCGGGTTTCGAATAGCCGGCAAAGTGTTTATTCGTGATGTCGAGGAATTCGCGCGAGCGGTAGGCGGCCGCCAGATCCTTGGCGAACTGCTTGTCCTTGTCCGCCGTGCGGATGGCCACCAGGTTGATGTAGTTGGGCGAGATTTTCTCGGCTACCAGCGCCTCCGTCAGCTTCAATCCCGACGCCAGCGCGTAATTGCCATTGATGAAGGAGTAATCGGTGTCGCCCAGTGAACGTGGCAACTGCGCCGCTTCCAGCGGCAGCAGCTTGATTTTCTTCGTGTTGACGGCGATATCCTTTTCCGACGCGCGCACGGGGTCGAAGCTGGGGCGCAGCTTGATCCATCCCAATTGGTCGAGCAGCACCAGCGCGCGCGCCTGGTTGGTCGGATCGTTCGGCAAGCCCACAGTCGTGCCTTCCTTCACGTCGTCCAGGGTCTTGTGCTTCTTGCTGTAGATGGCAATCGGCGCCGTGGGTATCGTGATCAGGTCCGTCAGGGCCAGCTTGTGCTCCAGCGCGAATTTCTTCAGGTAGACGATGTGCTGGAAGACGTTGGCGTCCAGCGAACCCTCGGCCAGCGCGAAGTTCGGCTGGATGTAGTCATTGAATTCCACCAGCTTGACCTTGTAGCCCTGCTTTTCCAGGATAGGCTTGATGCCCAGCTTGATCTGGTCCGCGTACGGTCCCGCGCTGGTGCCGATGGTGATGTCTTTCGGGTCCTTGGCGTGGACGAAGCTGCTCGCCAGGGCGAGGGTCAGGGCGGTGAGGAGGATGCTGCGGCGGGCGATGGTCATGGTGACTCCTTGGTGGGTGAATCAGGAATACGCCGTCGGCTCGGGCAGCGTGCCATTCAAGGCAAAGCGTCCCAGGTCGCGCAGCTTGTAGTCGATGGGGTCGTGCAGGGTATGCACGCGCACGTTGCGCCAGTAGCGGTCGAAGCCATACTGGGCCGAGGTGGAACGGGCGCCCGTCAGTTCGAACATCTGGCTGCTGATTTCCAGTCCCGCCTTGTGCGCCAGGCATTTGGCTTCGGCCACGGCCACTGCCAGCAAGCCACGTTCGCGCGCCGTCACCAGCGCACCCTTGCGGAACACCTTTTCCAGTTCCTGCGCCGCCGCGTCGGCCAGCACCTGCGCGGGACGCAGCAAGAGCCACAGCTGGCCGTAGCGGTGCTGCACCAATGGGTCGTCCGTTGCCTTGTCCACGCCCGAGGCAAACCACGCTTTCGCCTGCTCGTCCGTGTACTGGCGCGCCGCCTCGAATGCGCCTTCGGTGATGCCCAAATACAGATTGGCCATGATCAGCTGTGCGATCTGCGAGCGCACGGTGGCTTGCGGCGTGGCGGCCTGCGCGGGCGCCTGCAGCACCAGCTCCCGCGGCAGGGGCACGGCCTGGAAATGCACATTGCCGCTGTCCGTCTGGCGCTGGCCGAAGGCGTCCCAGTCCGCCTGCACGGTGATGCCCTCCTGGTGCGTGGGCAGGGCGGCAATCAGCGCCGTCTGCGTGGGCGCATGCCAGGCGGAGACGGTCAGCCAGTCCGATCCCACGGAACCGGAAGAAAAGCTCTTGATGCCATCGAGGATATAGCCGTCGTCGCTGTCGGCCGCCGCGACCCGTTTGTCGAGCGGGTTCAAGGCATTGCCCCAGAACAGGCGCTCGTCAACGGTCAGGGTGAGCAGGCGGCGCTGCTGTTGGGCGCTGCCATACAGCTGCAGGCCGGCCAGCTGCAAATGGTGGAAGCCGAAGACATGCGCCAGCGCACTGTCGGCGCGCGCCAGGATGCGGATCACCTGGTACACGAGGGGCCACGACGCGCCCTGGCCGCCGAATTCCACGGGGATCGACAGGGTCAGCAAGCCCGATTCGCGCAGCCATTCGCGTTCCTGCGCCGCATGGCCGCCGGCCTGGTCGCGGGCATTGGCCGTTTCAGCCAGGCGCGCGGCCAGCGACGTGGCGATGCTGATCGCGTCCTGCAGGGGTTCCGGTACAGGCGACTGGGGACGGGCGGCATGGAGAAAAACGCTAGACATGAGTGACATTCCAGAAAGACGATGACGCCGATATTGCACCGCCAGGCACGCGCCGTACACGAAGAAAACCGCGCATGGATATGCGAAAAAAGCCGTGCGGCTGAATGCACGATGGCGTGCGGGGCGTCAGGCCCGGATAGTCAAAAAACGCATATCGAAGCGCGAAAGCATTCGTTTTACACGGCTGCTGATGGCGATAGGCTGCAAGCATCCGAGCAACGCCACTTTCAACAACCTACAGGGACGGGCATCACATGAGCATCTTGTTATTGGGCGGTAGCCCGCAACTCCCATCGAGTTCCAGCCGCCTGCTGCTGCATATCGGCGAACAGCTGGCGCTGCAGGGCCATAGCTACGCCAAGCTACATGTGCGCGACCTGCCGGCGCGCGCCTTGCTGCTCGCCGACTACGACGACGCGGCGATTGCCCGCGCCGTGCGCGCCGTGGCCGATGCCGACGCCATCGTGATCGCCACACCCATCTACAAGGCGTCGTATACAGGGCTGCTGAAAGCCTTCCTCGACTTGCTGCCGCAAGATGGCCTGGCCGGCAAGCTGGTGCTGCCGCTGGCCACGGGCGGCGGCCATGCCCACACCCTGGCGCTCGACTATGCGCTGCGTCCCGTGCTGCATGCGCTGGGCGCCAAGCAAGTGTTCACCAGCATCTATGCGAATGCGCAGCAACTGGCGTGGCACGAAGAAGGGGGCCTGAGCCTGGATGCGCCGATTGCCGACCGCGTGCAGGCCGGCATCGAGGAGCTCTCCACGGGCCTGTTCGTGCTGCAGGGGCAGCGTCCGCCCGCGCCGGTTGATATTTCGCTCCCCGTGCGTTCGCTGCAAGACCAGCCTTACGCATCCCACTATCAAGCCGCCTGATTATTCACCGACCAAGGACCTGTCATGACACACCGCCACGCACAACGACTCTCGCGCCGTACCACTCTGGGCTTGCTGTTTGTCGCCGCCGCCGGCGTGATGGCGGCCGGCATGCCGGTCACGGCGCAGGCGCAAGCCAAGGCAGAGGTGCGTATCGGCTATCAAAAATACGGCACCCTGACCTTGCTGAAGGGGCGCGGCACCCTGGAAAAACGCCTGGCCGAGCAGGGCGTGGGCGTGAAATGGACGGAGTTCCCGGCCGGCCCCGTGCTGCTGGAGGGCTTGAACGTGGGCAGCATCGATTTCGGCACCGTGGGCGAGGCGCCGCCGATCTTTGCCCAGGCGGCCGGCGCCAACCTGGTGTATGTCGGCAATGAACCGGCGTCGCCGGCCAGCGAAGCCATCGTCGTGCCCAAGGGCTCCGGCCTGCGCACCCTGGCCGACTTGAAGGGCAAGAAAATCGCCCTGAACAAGGGCTCGAACGTACATTACCTGTTATTGAAAGCGCTGGAAAAGGCCGGCGTCGCGTACGCCGACATCCAGCCCGTGTTCCTGCCGCCGGCCGATGCGCGCGCCGCCTTCGAGCGGGGCAGCGTGGATGCGTGGGCCATCTGGGACCCGTTCCTGGCGGCCGCCGAGAAGCAGCTGGGCGCGCGCGTCCTGGCCGATGGCAAGGGCCTGGTGGCGAACTACCAGTTTTATCTGGCCTCGCGCACGTATGCAGAAAAAAATCCCGAGATCCTGCGCATCGTGCTCGATGAAGTGGCCAAGGTCGACGACTGGGGCCGCAACAACCCGGAAGAAGTGGCGACGATCCTGTCGGCACAGACGGGCTTAAGCAAGGATGTGGTGGCGCTGGCCGCCTCGCGCTATGCGTATGGCGTCAAACCCGTGTCGGTCGACGTCATCGCGTCGCAGCAAAGGGTGGCGGACGCCTTTTCCAGCCTGAAGCTGATTCCCAAACCGATTGTCGTCAAGGATGCGCTGCTGCCCGTCAAGCAAGTCGCTACCAAATAAACAAAGAGAGATAGAGAACGCCATGTCATTGAATATATTCTGGTTTATTCCTACGCACGGCGACAGCCGCTATCTGGGCACGTCGCAGGGCGCGCGTCCCGTCGATGCCGATTATTTGCGCCAGGTGGCCGTGGCCGCCGACACGCTCGGCTACGACGGCGTACTGTTGCCGACGGGCCGCTCCTGCGAAGATGCATGGGTGGTGGCTTCGTCGCTGATCAGCGTGACGCAAAAGCTCAAATTCCTCGTCGCCATCCGCCCCGGCCTGTCCACGCCCGGCCTGGCCGTGCGCATGGCGTCCACCTTTGACCGCCTGTCGAACGGGCGCCTCTTGATCAACGTCGTCACGGGCGGCGACCAGGGCGAACTCGAAGCGGACGGCCTGTTTGCCGACCACGCCAAGCGCTATGAAATTTCCGATGAATTCATCAAGGTGTGGCGCGCCACCCTGGCGGGCGAGGGCGGCGCGGCCGGCTACGATTTCGAGGGCAAGCATATCCAGGTAAAGGGTGCGAAAACCCTGTATCCGCCCGTGCAGAAACCATATCCGCCCCTGTATTTCGGCGGCTCGTCGGAGCCCGCGCATGAACTGGCGGCCGAGCAGATGGACGTGTACCTGACGTGGGGCGAGCCACCTGCCGCAGTCGCCGAGAAAATCGCCGACATCCGCGCGCGCGCCGCAAAAAAAGGCCGCACGGTCCGGTTTGGCATCCGATTGCACGTGATCGTGCGCGAAACGAACGAGGCGGCCTGGCGCGCGGCCGATGAACTGATCAGCCACCTGGACGACGACATCATCGCCAAGGCACAGGCGGCCTTCGGCAAGATGGATTCCGTGGGGCAGCAGCGCATGGCGGCCCTGCATGGCGGACGGCGCGACAAGCTCGAAGTGTCGCCGAATCTGTGGGCCGGCGTGGGCCTGGTGCGCGGCGGCGCGGGCACGGCCCTCGTCGGCGACGGCCCGACCGTGGTGGCGCGCATGCAGGAGTATGCCGACCTGGGTATCGACACCTTCATTTTCTCGGGCTACCCGCACCTGGAAGAATCGTACCGCTTTGCAGAACTGGTATTCCCCTTGCTGGGCAAGGGCAAGGCCGTGGGTGAGCAGTCACTGACGGGGCCATTCGGCGAAGTCATGGCCAGCAATATCGTGCCGGTCGCGCCACAGAAAAAGGCGGCCTGAGATGGCGACGGCCGCCGTCAAGCATCAGCCAGGAACGTCCTGGTGTAATGTGCTGGCGCCGTGGGCCTTGCCCGTGGCGCTGCTGCTGGCCTGGCAACTGGCGGCGCAGTGGGGCTGGCTGTCGAGCCGCATCCTGCCCGAGCCGTGGGCCGTGGCGAAAGCCTTCTGGCACCTGGCCGTGTCGGGCGAATTGTGGCTGCACCTGAAAACGAGCTTGTGGCGCGCGACGGTCGGTTTCGTTATCGGCGCGGGACTGGGCTTGCTGCTGGGCCTATTGACGGGCAGCTTCCGCCATGCGGAAACCCTGCTCGACACGACCCTGCAAATGGTGCGCAACATCCCGGCCCTGGCCCTGATCCCGCTGGTGATCCTGTGGTTCGGCATCGACGAGACGGCCAAGCTGTTTCTGCTGGCTGTCGGCGTGTTCTTTCCCGTCTACCTGAACACCTTTCACGGCATCCGCTCGGCCGACCAGGGGCTGATCGAAATGGCGAAAAGCTATGGTCTTTCGGGCTGGCCCTTGTACCGCGACGTGATCCTGCCGGCCGCCATGCCATCGATCCTCGTTGGCGTGCGCTTTTCGCTGGGCCTCGTGTGGGTGCTGCTGATCGTCGCCGAAACCATCTCGGCGCAGGCCGGCATCGGCTACATGACCATGAATGCGCGCGAATTTCTGCAAACGGACGTAGTGCTGGTGGGGATTTTGCTGTACGCCTTGCTGGGCAAGCTGGCCGATTTGTTCTCGCGCCGGCTGGAACGCCATTGCCTGCGCTGGAATCCCGCCTACCGATAATGAGGAAAGAAACTACCATGCTGCTCGCCCCCATCCAGATCGAAACGGATTTTTTGTCGCACTTCGTTCAGTACGACCCGGCCAGCGCGCCGCAGGCCAGGACCGCGCCGCAGGCTCCCTCGGCGCGCCGAGGCGTGCCTTTGGAACTGACGCAATTGAGCAAGGCCTATGGCGAACGTCCCGTGCTGAAGAACGTCGACCTGCAGCTGGAAGCGGGAGAGTTCGTTGCCATCGTGGGACGCAGCGGCTGCGGCAAGAGCACCTTGCTGCGCTCTATCGCGGGCCTGGAAAGCGTCGATGACGGTAGCATCGCCATCGGCAGCGGCGTGGGCGCGCCCGACATCCGCATCATGTTCCAGGAATCGCGTTTGCTGCCGTGGAAAACGGTGCTCGACAACGTGGCCTTGGGCCTGCCCCGTTCCGTCGGTGCGGCCGCCGCTTCGCTGTGGACGGTGGGACTGGCCGAGCGGGCCGATGACTGGCCGTCAGCCCTGTCGGGCGGGCAGAAGCAACGGGTGGCGCTGGCGCGCGCCCTCGTGCACGAGCCGCAACTGCTGCTGCTCGACGAGCCCCTGGGCGCGCTGGACGCCCTGACGCGCATCGAGATGCAGCAGCTGATCGAGTCGCTATGGCTGGCGCGCGGTTTCACGGCCGTGCTGGTGACGCACGACGTGGCCGAAGCCGTGGCCCTGGCCGACCGGGTACTGCTGATCGAGGATGGGCAGATCACGCTGGACGTGCAGGTGGACTTGCCGCGACCGCGTCAGCGCGGCCATGCGGCCTTCGCCGCGCTGGAGCAGGCTATCTTGTCGCGGGTGCTGCAGCCATCTCGGCCAGGACAATAAAGCCGTCGCCATCGACGCTTGCCACGATGTTCTCGTAGCTGTCGATGGCAGGGTGGCGCGTGGCCAGCGGGTGCGCGTGCGTGGCGGTGACGACGATGACTTTCGCGCCAGCCGCTTCGCCCGCCTCGATGCCGACCGACGCATCTTCGAACACCAGGCAGTCAGCGGGCGCCACGCCCAGTTTTTCAGCCGCCAGCAGGTAGCAATCGGGTTTCGGCTTGCCGGCCTTGACGTCTTCCGCCGTCACCATGATGGCGGGTATCGGCATGCCGGCCGCCTTCAGGCGCGCCGTGGCCAGTGCCCTCGGCGCCGAGGTGACGATGGCCCATTGCGCGGGCGGCAGCGATTCTAAAAAGCGCAGCGCGCCCGCGATTTCAATAATCCCTTCCACATCGATGATTTCCGCATCCGTGATGCCCTGCGACTCGCGCTGCGCGTCGACGCCGGGCAAGCGCAGTTTGGCGATGGTATCGACCGAGCGCGCGCCGTGGATGGTGGGCAAAAAGGCCGCCACATCGAGGCCCTGGCGCTGCGCCCAGGTGCCCCAGATGCGTTCGGCGGCGGCGATGGAATTGATGACGGTGCCGTCCATGTCAAAAAGAAAAGCCCGATAGCGGCCGGCGGCCGATGGTGTCGGGGATGAAGACGGCGAGGGCAGTGCGGACATGGCTTCCTTCCAGATGATGGGCTGGAAGCCATTGTAACGGCAGCCGGTTTTTATTTCACAGGTAGACCGATTCAAAGCGGGCCACGGGCGCGCCATCCTTGAGCAGGATCAGGTAAACGCCTTCGAAACGGTAGCCCGTCACGCTGTTCAAGTTGGCCAATACCGCGCTTTCCAGCTGCATCAGGGGCGGCGGGCAGGCCATGCGCGTGCCGGCAAGTTGCGTGAAGCGCAGGGCCTGCCCGGCCAGCGTATAGCCGCCCATCACGCGGTTGCAGCCCGTAAAACCATGTACCTTGCCATCGTCGGTGAGGGTGATGCGCACTTCGCGCTCCTGCTCCGGCGCCATCGTCACGGCGGCGCCATCGAGTTCCGTCAGCTTCCAGTAGGTATTCGTCAGGCTGTAGCTGGGCGTCAGGCCGGTGTCCGGCTTGGCGCTGTCGGACGTGGCGGCGCAGCCGCCGGCCATGGCGATGGCGGCGGCGAGGGACAGGTATTTCAGGCGATGCAGCATGGGAGGCTCCTGTTCATGGGGGAATAGCCGCCAGACTAGCAGTTTTCCCGTGCCTGCCCGCGTACCGTAGCGGTGATTGTTTCCATTTTGCCAGTCCTGGCATTAAACTCATGCTTTCTATTCTTTTAACGTTGATCGGGGAGCCGGGCCGATGCTGCAAGCGCAAGCGCTGGATAATCGACTGGTCGCCACCAGTGCCGACGACGTGCTGGTCGACCGTATCGTGCCCGGCGCGCCGCTGGTCATCGCCTTCGGCTTCGTCTCGTGGACCACGCGTCCCGCCTTTGATTTTTACGGCCGGCTGAGAAAGCTGGAGCAGGCCAGCGGCCAGCCGCTGAACAAGATCCTCGTGCGCGATTCGGGCAATGCCTGGTACCACCGCCGCATCGCGGGCCTGGGCAACCACGTCGACGAGACGGCGCAGGCCTTGCGCGAGCTCGTGCGCCGCATCGCACCCAGTCAAGTCACGACCCTCGGCCAGTCCATGGGCGCGTACGCGGCCGTCATGTATGGCTTGCTGCTCGATGTGCAGCAGATCGTCGCCTTCGGGCCATTGTCCTTCCTCGACGTGCGGCAGGCCCGCTTGTACCATGAGCTGCGCTGGCTGCCCGTGATGGAGTCGCTGGCGCAAGACCCGCCAGCGTCCGGCTACTACGACCTGGCGGCCCTGTGCCGCGCCAGGGCGACGGACGCCACGCAGCTGCACCTGGTGTTCGGCACGCGGCCCGATGTGGCCAATCCGGGCGCCAGTGCCAGCGAATCGGTCAACCTCGACGCCATGCACGCGCAGCGCCTGGCCGCGTTCGGCCGCTGCACCTTGCACCCGTATCCGCAGTCGGGCCATGCGGTGGTGCAGCACCTGATCGACACGAAGCGCATCAACGGCTTGCTGGCCACATGCATACTCGGTCTCACGCTGGACGATGAACCGATGCCGGAGATCGGCGCGGCATGGCAGGACTGGGTGGCGGAAAACCTGCGTTTGGGCTGCGCCGGCGAGCAGCTGGTGGCGGTGCTGCAGCAGCACGGTTTTTCGCTGGCCAGCAGCATGGCCGCCGTGGCTGCCGTTGCTGCCGCCCGCGCCAAGGCCGTATGACACCGCAGTTCGAACTCGACACCCTGAAAATGCGCATCGCCGCGCCCGAACTGGCGGCGCTCGACTTGCGCGTGCGGGTGCAGCGCGCACTGCGCCAGCTGATACTCGACGGCGTGCTGGCGCCGGGCCTGCGCTTGCCGGCCACGCGCGCGCTGGCGCAGTCGCTGGGCGTGTCGCGCGATACGGTGGAAATGGCGTATGCGCAGCTGCGCCTCGATGGCTATCTGCGGCGGCAAGCGGGATCGGGCAGTTTTGTGTCGCCGACCATAGGCGCGAGCTTGCTGGGCAAGCCTGCGACGGCGCTGCCGGCCTTGTCCGTGCAGCCGGTGGCCCTCAGCGTGCGCGGCGCGCAGATTCTCGCCAGCGGCGGCGTGCTTGATCAGCAAAGCGTCAAGGCCTTCGCCACGGGCTTGCCGGAAACGCGGGCCTTTCCGCTCGACGTGTGGGAGCGCTTGCGGCGCCAGGCGGCCGGCGAACACCAGGCCGGCGTACTGCTGCACGGCGACCCGCAAGGCGCCGAGCCATTGCGCCAGGCCATCGCCGACTATGTCAACCTGGAGCGGGGCGCGCGGGCCACGGCCGATCAGGTGCTGGTGCTGAGCAGCACGCGCCAGGCCCTGTACCTGTGTGCGCAGGTGCTGGCCGACGCGCATGGCCCCATCCTGATGGAGGACCCCGGCTATTTCGGCGCGCGCAAGGCGTTCGAGATGGCGCAATTACGAATCGTGCCCGTGCCCGTCGATGCGGATGGCTTGTCCATCGAGCACCTGCGGGCGGATCGCAGCGGCGCGAACACGGTGTACGTCACGCCGTCGCATCAATACCCGACGGGCGCCACCCTGGCGCTCGAACGCCGCCTGGCCCTGACCGCCTGGGCGGCCGAGCGCCAGGGCTGGATCATCGAGGACGATTACGACAGCCAGTTCCACTACGCAGGTTGGCCGACGGCGTGCGTGCAGGGGCTCGACACGCGGCAGCGCACGATTTACCTGGGCACCTTCGCCAAATCGCTGTATCCGGGGCTGCGCCTTGGCTACATGGTGCTGCCGCCCGCGCTGGTGAAACCGATGACGTACGCACGCAGCATTGTCGATGGCCATACGCCGCAACTCGATCAATTGACACTGGCCCGTTTCATCGCCGATGGCCATTTCGCGGCCCATGTGCGCGCCATGCGCAAGGTCTATGCCGTGCGCCGCGATGCGATGGCGCAGGCCGTGCAGCGGCACTTGCCGCACGTGGTCACGGCGCAGCTGCCGCCGGGCGGCTTGCAGATGCCCTGTCTGCTGCATGAAGGCAGGGACGAGCTGGAGACGCTGCGCCTGGCGGCCCAGGCGGGCATCGTGCTGCCGGGCCTGAGCCGGCTGTATGCGACGCCGCCCGCCCGTGGAGGCTGGCTGCTGGGCTTTGCGGCGCTCACGCCGCACGAGATTGACAGCGGCATCGTCCGCCTGGCCCGCGCCCTCGGTTGATGCTGTCAAAGTGGTCTGTTGTATGCGCTTGAATTGGCCTGCTTGAGCAGTCCATGTGGCCATTAATATGCTCGCTTTCAATGGCAGAGGCATATACATGACAACAACCACAACAAGCGCCGCCATGGCCGACCGGGCGCGCTGGCGCGACCTGGCGTCCCCCGCCATGGCCGCCTTCATTTCCGTCCTCGTCAACTATGGCGGCACCTTCGTGCTGGTATTCCAGGCGGCCCAGCTGGCCCAGCTGAGCGCCGCGCAGACGGCGTCCTGGGTCTGGTCGCTGAGCATCGGCGTGGGCGTGACGGGCATCTGGCTCAGCTACCGCTACCGCGCGCCCATCATCACTGCCTGGTCCACGCCCGGCGTGGCCTTCCTGGCCACCGTCATGCCGCATACGCCATATGCCGAGGTGATCGGCGCCTACATGGTGTCCGCCATCGCCTTCATTCTGCTGGGCATGTCCGGCGCCTTCGAGCGCCTGGTGCGGCTGATTCCTGGCGGCATCGCCGCCGGCTTGCTGGCCGGTATCCTGCTGCAGTTTGGCGTGAATGCGTTTGGCGGCGCCAGCGCCGATCCCGTGCTGGTGGCGGTATTGCTGCTGTCGTACGCCGTGCTGCGCCGTTTCACGGCACGCTTTGCCGTGGTGGGCATCATGCTGATCGGCCTGGCCCTGCTGCTGGCGCAGGGGCGCATCGACGTGCAGGACATCGAGCTGGCCCTGGCTGGGCCCGTGCTCGAGATGCCGCGCTTTTCCGTGGCGTCCCTGCTGGGCGTGGCGTTGCCCCTGTTCCTGATCACCCTGACGGGGCAATACATGCCCGGCATGCTGGTGCTGCGCAATGACGGTTACCAGGTCAGCGCCAATCCGATTTTGACGGTGACGGGACTCGGTTCGTTGCTCATGGCGCCGTTCGGCGCGCATGCGTTCAACGTGGCTGCCATCACGGCCGCCATCTGCACGGGCAAGGATGCGCATGCGGACCCGTCGAAGCGCTATGTCGCGGGGCTGGCGTGCGGCGTGCTGTACATCCTGGTGGGCATCTTCGGCGTCACCCTGGCCAGCCTGTTCATGGTCTTGCCGCGCCCCTTCATCACGGCGCTGGCGGGCCTGGCCCTGCTGGGCGCCATCGGCAACAGCCTGGCGCAGGCCATGGCGGACGTGCGCATGCGCGAAACGGCGCTGATCACCTTCCTGGCGACGGCCGCGAACGTGACCCTGCTGGGCGTGGGCGGCGCCTTGTGGGGGCTGGCGGCCGGGTTGGCGGCGCATGGGCTGATGCATGGCTGGCGCAAGGCGGCATAGCAAGATATGTTGCCCGTTGTGCCAGTCGCCGCATACAATTGCTGCGCCCGTGCCCGTTGGCACCGTACTTTCCCCGATGTGAGCGATGGCCGACCTGACTTCCCTGGCGCAGTATCTGCTGGCGATCACGCCCGCCTTCCTCGTCTGCGCCGCCTTGCTGCTGGCCACTCCACGGACGGTCCCGCTGCTGCGCGTGCTCGTGCACATGCTGTTTTTCGTGCTGGCGCGCGACGCGATGACGGCGCACGGCTACTGGCAAGTGGCGGCGGGCGGCTTGCGCTTCACGGCGCCGCCGCTGGTCTTGCTGGCGCTGGGCGCCATGTCGCTGGGACTGGTGGCAAGTACTTGCTGGCTGGAAAGCGAGGCGCGCCGCCAGATTCATTGGCTGGGCATGCGCCCGGCCCTGTCCTTGCTGCTGGGCGTGGCGGGCGCTTGCGTGATCGTCGCGCTGGCGACGGGCTTGAAAGCCCTGTTTGCCTTGCCGTCCTTGCCACCCGTCGCGCCATCTGCGCTGCCCTTGCTGCTGGGTTTTGCGCTGGCGGCCAACTGTTATGAGGAATTGCTGTTTCGCGGCTTGCTGCAGCAGCAATTGCGCGCCTGGCTGCCGGGCTGGCGCGCGGCGCTCGTGTCGGGCCTGCTGTTCGGCCTGTGCCACGCTTTTCTTGCCACCACTGTCACGCAGGTGGGCGCGCCCATCCTCGTGTTTACCGTGATCGAAGGCGTGGTGGCGGGGCTGGTATATTGCCGTGCCGGCTTGCTGGGCGCCTCCCTGGCCCATGGCCTGGCGATTTTTGCGCTGGCCGCCGGCTGGGTGTGAATCCTGTTGTTTCAATTTAATGAAGAGTGAGAAAGCGATGCCAGTCAGTTCCTACCTGAATACCCGTCCCGTCGTGGGCGAGCGCGTCTACCTGCATGACACGGCGCAAGTGATTGGCGACGTGCAGATCGGCGACGACTGCTCCATCTGGTGCAACAGCGTGCTGCGCGGCGACGTCAACCGCATCGTCATCGGCGAAGGCAGCAATATCCAGGACTTTTCCATGGGCCATGTGTCGCACAAAAATGCGGCCAAGCCCGACGGTTCACCCTTGACCATCGGCAAGTACGTGACCATCGGCCACTCCGTCATCTTGCATGGCTGCACCATCGGCGATGAGTGCCTGATCGGCATGGGCAGCATCGTCATGGATGACGTGGTGGTGGAAAAGCACGTGATGCTGGGCGCAGGCAGCCTGGTGTCGCCGGGCAAGGTGCTGGAAAGCGGCCATTTGTACGTGGGCCGCCCCGCCGCCAAGGTGCGCGCGCTCACTGAAGCGGAGATCGCCTACCTGCGCTATTCAGCGGAACACTACGTGCGCGTGAAGAACAATTACCTGGCTGGCGAGCCAGGCTGATGCGTCAGGCTGGCGCCGTGGCCAGCGCATTGATGCGTGCCGCCATGGCGCGCGCATCAGGCACGCCCAGTACCAGGCGTGCCCATTTTTCGCCTTGCAATTCGATGACCAGTGGCTGCATGCCGCGCGTCATGAAGACGAACTGGCGGTCGCCGCCCTTGTGGTAAGTACCCGCCGAAATGACTCCCGGCAAGTTGGTGCCCGGTGCGCGCAAGCCCAGAGCCGCGCCGCGGAAACCGTCATCGTCGGTGGCGCCACGCACATGCCGCAGGGGAATGCACAGGTTGCCGTGGAAGGATGCCAGCTTTTCCCACAGGGCCAGGCGGATGGTCAGTGCATCGTCGTTCAATTCGAGGCTGGGCATGGTGTCTCCTTCGGTGGTTGATCCAGATGGCTTAACAGGCGTTCGCCCAGCAGGCGGGACGTATCGGCGCCCGTGTCCAGTACGGCGGCACGGCACAGCGCCGTGATGGCGGCGTCAGAGGGCGCCAGTTCCTTCAAGGCGATGATCAGCAAATCGACGGCTTCTTCCCGCGCCGGCCAGCCAGGCTGCAGTGCCTGTGTCAGTACGCGCTCAAACAGATGGCGCTTGGAGCCGAAAGCCTTGTACAGGCTGCCGCGCAGCAAACCCGTCGCCTTGACCAGGTCATCGATCGACGCGGCGTTGTAGCCCAGGCTGCCAAAGACGGCGGCGGCTTGGCTGGTCACGGTGGCTTCGTCAAAGTTGCGCGGTCTGGCCATGGTAGCGGTGCAAAGTGTGCGGCGGGGCGGGATGCCCCGTGTCTGCCACCACTATATGCATTGGTGAACGATTGGTCAATAACTATCTGCGGTCTGCCGTTTCGCGCAGTTCCGGCCGCGGCGCCAGGTCTTGCGGCAGGCGCAGGGCTGACACGAGGCCCAGGCGCCGCAACAGCAGCAGCATCCACCAGCCCGGGTCCCATTCGCCCGGCAGCAGGCCCAGCCTGGCCGAGCCCGGATACGCGTGATGGTTGTTGTGCCAGCACTCGCCCATGGTCAGCAGCGACGTCAGGCGGATATTCCTGCCTTGCACGGCGGCGCCGTCGACATGAAAGTGCATCTGGCCATGGTTGTGGGCAAAGTAGCCGATCAGCCAATGGCCGAGCACGCCGGCGCTGACCCGCGCGCAGACGCCCCAGCAGACCAGGCCCCAGCCGCCCCAGACGTAGAACAGCACGGCCCACGGCAGGTGCTGCAGCATCCAGGTTTTTTCCAGAAAGCGGTAAAAGCGGTCGTGCGCGATGCGCGCTTCGATGGCGATGTGCGGCGGGTGGTCAAGGTCGAGACGGCAGAATAATTGCCACCAGGCATCGCGCCAGAAGCCGGCGCCGTGGCGCAGATAGGGGTGGCAAGCGGGCAGGCGCTGGGCATAGTCGCGCAGTTCATGCTGGCGCAGCAGGCCCAGCGGGCCGCTGAGACCCACCAGCACGCCCAGGTACACGAGCAGGTATTCCAGCCATTGCGGGCACTCAAAGCTGTCGTGGATCAGTTTGCGGTGGCTGCCCAGCGAGTGGCCGAACAGCAGGACGATGGCCGTGCCGGCCACAAACAGCAGCAGGCCGGTCCAGCTGAAGAAGAACAGGGCGCCCGTCACGGCGCCGGCCAGCATGGCCGTCAGCCACAGCGATGGCCAAGGCGCGTAGCGCACTGTGCCGTCTAGCACGCTGTGCGCATGTGTGGCGCGGGCGCGGTGGCTGTCCAGGCTGGCTGCGATTATCAACCCTTGGGGGCCGACGACGGTTGCGTGTACTTGTCGAAGTTGGTGATGTAGTCGTTGAAGTTGTCGGTCAGCATGCGCTTGTACTGTTCCGTGAAGAAGGCCACGGCGCCTTCCTTTTCTTCCTGCATCTTGGCCACGTCGTTGCTCTTGCTGGCGACGAGGAAGGCGTTGAAGCGGGCAGCTGCGTACAGCAGCGAGGTGGCCACTTCATTGCCGCCGCTGTGCATGCATTGCTCATTGGCCAGGGCGATGACCTGGTCGGCGCGTTCCCAGAATTCCGGGCCCGGTGCTGGTTTTGTCGTTGGTGTGCTCATAAAATCCCTCATGAAAGTGCGCGCCAGTCTACACAGGGGGGCGCGGGCTGTCCAGCCGCGCGGCCGCCGCTCAGGGCGCTTGCAGGATCTGTTCCACCAGCACGGCCAGCGGCTGGCGGATGTCGAGCACGATGCCGGCCTCGTCCGCCTGCAGGGGCTGCAGGGTGGCCAGCTGGCTGTCGAGCAGGCTGGGCGGCATGAAGTGACCAGGGCGCTGCAAACGGCTTTCCAGCACGGCGCGCGGGCCGTCCAGGTGGGCAAAGCGCAGGGCCGGGTCGCCTGCGCGCAGCACGTCGCGGTAGGCGCGTTTCAAGGCCGAGCAGGAGACGACGAGGCCGCTGCCTTGCGCGCGGGCCGTGGCGATGCGCTCGCGCAGGGCGGCCAGCCAGCCGGCCCGGTCGGCATCGTCGAGCGGGATGCCGGCCGCCATCTTGGCCACGTTTTCCGAGGGATGTACGTCGTCGCCTTCCACGTAGGGCACGCGCAAGGCTTCCGCCAGCCGGCTGCCGACGGCGCTCTTGCCGCAGCCGGACACGCCCATCACGACCCAGCGCACGGCGGGCACGCCCAGGCTCAAGGCGCCGAAACGATGACGGTGACGCGGCGGTTTTCTGCCTTGCCCGTTTTGCTGGCGTTCGAGGCCACGGGCTTGCTCATGCCCAGGCCCTTGACGGTGATGTTGTCGCGCGGAATGCCCGATGCGCTCATGGCGTCGGCCACCACGTTGGCGCGCGCCAGCGACAGCTTGTTGTTGTACGCTTCCGTGCCTTCGTTATCCGTATGGCCTTCCACGCGCATGTGGGTGATGCCCACTTTCAGCAGGGCGGCGCTGATCTTCTGGATGGCGACGCGGCTGGGCGGGATCAGCTTGGCGGCGTCGAATTCGAACAGCAGCTTGTCGGTAAAGCTCAGTTCCCAGCCTTCGTCGGTCTGGTTGAAGCCTTGCTCCTTCAGGGTGGCGACTTGCTCGGCGTTGAACAGCGGTTTGGTCTCTGGCGTGCTCTGGCAGGCGGCCAGCAGGCCCAGCATGAATAGACCGAGGAAGCTGCGGCGTAATTGCGTGTAGATGAATTGCATGGTGTTGCTCCTTGGTTCAGGGGTGAATATGGGGTTGCGGCAGGCGCGCCACCTGGCGCGTGCCGCGTTGCGCCTGCTTGGCGCGGTACATGGCTTCATCCGCCGCGCCCACCAGCGAGACGGCGTCGATGGCGTGATCGGGGAAGACGGCCACGCCGATGGTCAGCGAGCTGACGATACTGTTGCCCGTGGGCAGTTCAATGGCTTGCGCCATGGCGGCGATGATGTTGTCGGCGATGTGCATGGCATCGCTGCTGTTGCGCAGCGGCTTGAGCAGGATGGCGAATTCGTCGCCGCCCAGGCGCGCCACCAGGTCGCCCTCGCGCAATTGCTGCTTGATGCGCGCGGCGATTGTCACCAGCACCCGGTCGCCCGAGGCATGGCCGAAGGTGTCGTTGATGTATTTGAAACGGTCGCTGTCGAGGAACAGCACGGCCACCTTGCCATTGCCGACCCGCGCTTCGAGGATGGCGCGTTCCAGTTCCGCTTCCATGAAGGCGCGGTTCGACAGGCCCGTCAGGCTGTCGTGGTTGGCGCGGTGCGACAGCGAGGCGTTTTCCTTTTGCAGATGGCTTTGCCATGCTTCCAGTTCGTCGAGCAGGGCGTTGAAGTCGTCATTGATCTGGTTCAACTCAGCAATATTGGCCGGCGGCACGCGCAGTTCGAACGAGCGGTCGCGCCGCACGCGGTGGGCCGTTTCCGCCAGGTGGCGCAGGGGGGACGTGATTTCCGTTTCCATGCGGCGCGACAGGCGCACGGCGACGGCCAGGCTGAGCACCAGGCAAGCGAGCAGGCAGGACAGGCCGCTGAGCAGGAAAGGCAGCAGGCTGCGGCTGTGCGGCACCAGGGTGATGCTGCCGATGGCCTGTTCATCGTGCGTGATGGGGAAAACCAGCGAATCGGGCAGCATCCAGCCCGTCAGCGCGCGTTCGATGTAGTAGCGCGTGCCATGTTCGCCCCGTTCCCAGCGGGCCAGCACCTTGCCGGCCTTGTCGTTCACCTGCGCCCGGTCGATATCTTCATTGACGCCGATCAGGGCCAGCGCTTCCCTGGCGGCCATGGGGTCGCCAAAGACGACGGCCGCCTCCACCGTATAGCTCATCGAGCGGGCCACCAGGCGCAGGTTCTGGTCCGAATACACGCGCAGGGCCAGCAGCGCCACGGCCGTCAGGGTCAGGCCGGCCGCCAGCACGGCGATCAGCGACACGCTCAGGTGGGCGCGCCGCAGCACGCTGTCGAGCGTGGGACGGGGCTTGCGCACCAGTTTTTTTGGGATGCTGGCGCTCATGGCGGCGGTCCCTTGCGACGTGCAATTTGCAAGGCGTTCGGATGCACGCGCAGGCCGCTGCGGGCGATGGCGTCGAGGTTGACGTCAAAACCGATCTGCGCCTCGTTCAGGCGCAGGCAGAACATGGTGCCCACGGTGCAGGACGTGCCCGGTTCGGCGACCGATAAAATCGGCTTGCCGATGATCTGCGCCAGCAGGTGCTCGCGCTCGCCCTCGGGCAGGCTGCCCAGGTAGATGACGTCGCATTCGCTGGCCGCGCTGGCCACTGCCGGGATTTTCACGCGGATGCGCTGGCCCAGGCTGGAGGCGGGCGTGTCGACGATGGCCGCGCCGTAGCGGGGCGCACCGACCATGCAGACGCGCACTTCCTGGCGCGCCACGGGCCAGCGCACATAACTGATGATGCCAAACAGGACCTGGGCCACCTCGGCCGGACGCCTGGCGTCGGCCGCCGCGCCCGTTTGCGCCCACGCCGCGCACGGCGCCAGCGCGCTGCAGGCAAGCAACGAGGCCAGCAGCGCGACAGCGAACAGGGCAGGCAGCGCATGGCGCTGCCGGTGGCGAGGGAAGGAGGGCACGGCGTCGGTGTCTTTATTCAGGTCGGGTGGCTACTTAAAATGTTACTCAGCAACACAGACTCTACGGAAGTCCCGGTTGAAAGTAAATCACGGCGCTACGCCATACAACCTTGCATTATAAACACGAATGTTAAAACTTGCATTCTTTACCATGAGAATTACTTATCAACACTGCCGTCGCGCGCCAGAGTGTTGCTATTCTTCCAGTGTCGCTTCCAGCAAGTCGATTTCGCGCAGCAGGCGCAAATGGATGGTGTCGTCCAGTTCACCCGAAATGCGGCGGCGGAACAGTTCGTCCCGCTCGGCATTGAGCGCTTCCAGGCGCAGCGCCCGCTCGGCCTTGGCCAGTTCCTGCAGCCGCATCGCCTCGTCGTTGCTGCTTTCGCCATACGCCAGGCGGCGCCGGTAGGCTTCGATCAGGCGGTTGGCCGCTTCCGTGACGACTTGCTGCTTGTCATTCTTGTCTATGCCCTCGCACACTTTTTCCAGCCGCGCGATGGCCGCTTCGGCCGCGGCGGCGCGGGCATTGCGTTCTTCCGTCGAGCGGCGCGCGGGCGGCGCGAACACCAGGCCCTTGGTCAGCAGAGGCAGGGTGACGCTGGCCAGCAGCAGCGACAATAAAATCACGCCCATGGCCAGGAAGATGACGAGGTCGCGCGCGGGAAAGCGCGTGCCGTCTGGCAAGAACAAGGGCAGGGTCAGGATGCCGGCCAGGGTCAGCGCGCCGCGCACGCCCGCGAACGAAGCCACCAGCAGCAATCGCAGGCTGGGACGGGCCAGCAGCGCCGCGTCCTTCGATTCGCCAGCCACCTTCTTGTGGTGCTTGAACAGGGTCAGCTTCATGGAAATGAAGACCCACAGAAAGCGCATGAAGGTCAGCCCCACGGTGATGGCGATGACGAACAGGGGCAGTTTCCAGGCGCTGCCGGCGCCGATTTCGGCCGAGGCGGCCGGCAAGCCGGCAACGGTGGTGGGCAGTTGCGCGCCCAGCATGACGAAGATCACGCCATTCAAGACCAGTTGCACGGTATCCCACACGGCTTTGCGCTGGGTGCGCGTGGCGGCCAGCGGGCGCCCGATCAGGTCGGCGTAATGCATGGACACGCCCGCCGTGGCGGCGGCCAGGATGCCGGAACCGTGGATTTGCTCGGCGCCCAGGTAGGCGGCGAACGGGATCAGGATGCTGATGAGGATTTGCAGGCCAGGCTCTTCGCCGACCTTGCTCACCAGCCATTTATTTGCCAGGCCCACGCCCCACGAAATGGCCAGGCCAATGATGATGCCGCCGCCCGCTTCCTGCAGGAAACTCAGCGAGGCGGCGCCGATGGAAAAGCCGCCCGTCATCATGGCGCCCACGGCAAACGTGAAGCAGACCAGGCCCGACGCGTCGTTCAGCAGGGATTCGCCTTCGAGGATGTGCATCAGGCGCGGCGGAATCGGGTTGCCGGCGGCGATCGCCGAGACGGCCACGGGGTCCGTCGGCGACAGGATGGCGCCCAGCGCGAAGGCGACGGCCAGCGGCACGCTGGGAATCAGCCAGTCGATGAAAAAGCCCATGCCCAGCACGGTAAACAGCACCAGGCCGATGGCCAGCATCAGGATCGAGCGCGCGTCGGAAAAGAAGGCGCCCTTGGGAATGCGCCAGCCATCGAGAAACAGCAGCGGCGGAATGAAGAGCAGGAAGAAAATGTCGGGATCGAGCGGCACTTGCACGCCAAACACGGCCAATCCCGTGCCGCCGGCAATCTGGATCAGCGGCAGCGGCAGCTTGACCCAGCGCGAGCGGGCGAGAAAGCCGCACAGGACGACGGTCAACACGAGGATGAGGATGATGGTAACGGTATGCATGAAGGAGCGGCGGCGTGCTGAAACGCTGATTATAAGGCGCAGCCCGCCTGCAGGCATCGCCTGCGTGTCATTGCGTACATACAACAAGTCACAATCGCGGTAAGATTGTCACTGTGGCCCAGTTGCCGCCGCCATTGGCCGGCGGCCCATGCGCCTTGCTTTTACCCTGGCCTTTACTTTTCACTGGTTCCTGTTTTGCTCAAGAAAATCTTCACCGGCCTCGCGCTGTCGCTGGCATTGCTCATCGTGGCGGCCCTGGCCGCGTATCTGTATTACTGGCGCCCCGCGCTGGCGCCCATCGATCCGCCTGCCGCCACGGCCTTTTCTCCGCAAGTGGTGGAGCGGGGTCGCATCCTGGCGGGCATGGGCAATTGCGCCGCCTGCCATACGGCCAAGGGCGGCGCCGAGTACGCGGGCGGCCACGGCCTGACCACGCCGTTCGGCACGATTTATGCGACGAATATCACGCCCGACAGGCAAACGGGCATCGGCCGCTGGTCGCTGGCCGCCTTCCAGCGGGCCATGCGCGAAGGCGTGGGCCGCGATGGCGCCCATTTGTATCCCGTCTTTCCGTACACCCATTTTAATCTTGTCTCGGATGCGGACCTGACGGCCCTGTACGCGTATTTCATGACGCGCCCACCCGTGTATGCGGCCGCGCCCGCCAACAGCGTGCCGTTCCCCCTGAACTTGCGTCCCTTGCAGGCAGGCTGGAAGCTGCTGTTTTTCAAGCCTGCCAGCTTTCAACTGAACCCCGCGCAAGGACTGGACTGGAACCGGGGCCGCTACCTGGCCGAAGGCCTGGCCCATTGCGCCGCCTGCCACACGCCGCGCAATGCGCTCGGCGCCGAACTTGCCGGCTCGTCGTATCTGGGCGCGTCCATCGACCACTGGTATGCGCCGGCCTTGACCAGCGCCAATACGGCACCCCTGCCGTGGACGCAGGACGAGCTGTACGCCTTCCTGCGGACGGGCGCGACGGCCTTGCACGGCGTGGCGGCCGGACCCATGTCGGCCGTTGTGCACGAAGGCATGGGCGCCTCGCCCGATAGCGATATCCGCGCGCTGTCCGTGTATTTTGCCGGCCTGGCCGGGGCGGAACAACGCCAGGTCGATACTGATACCGTGGTGAAAGCTGGCATCGAGCGCTCGCAGCGCGTCAGCCTCGTCGACAACGACCGCGGCGCCAGCCTGTACGTGGCCGCCTGCGCGTCGTGCCACTCGAACAGCGACGGCCGGCCCGTGTCCCTGCGCCCGGAACTGAGCCTGAACAGCGCCGTCAGCGCGCCCGATCCTGCCAACCTGATCCAGGTGATATTGCACGGCATCAGCAAGGATGACGCCATGCCCGGCGTGCTGATGCCCGGCTTTGCCGCCTCGCTGACAGACAATGACGTGGCCCAGCTGGCCGCCTATCTGCGCCGCAGCCGCAGCCACCAGCCGGCCTGGACGAATCTGGAAGCGGCCGTGACGCGCGCGCGTGCCGGCAAGTAATCTCTGAAAATTTCTTATGTATAACACTCATGTATAACCTTATTGTCAATGGACAGCCCTTCGGCACCGAGGCCGACGCCGAGACGCCCCTGCTGTGGGTGCTGCGCGATGAAGTCCATTTAAAGGGCACGAAGTTTGGCTGCGGCATCGGCATGTGCGGCGCCTGCACCGTGCACGTGGATGGCCGCGCCATGCGCTCGTGCATCACGCCGATTGCCGCCGTGGCCGGCTGCGCCGTCACCACCATCGAAGGCCTCTCGCCCGATGGCACGCACCCTTTGCTGCGGGCGTGGCTGGCCACGCAGGCGCCCCAGTGCGGCTATTGCCAGTCGGGCCAGATCATGCAGGCGGCCACCTTGTTGCAAGACTATCCGCAGCCGACGGATGCGAATATCGATGCCGTCATGAGCGGCAACCTGTGCCGCTGCATGGCGTATGTGCGCATCCGCAAGGCAATTAAACTGGCGGCCGGCATGCAGGAGGCGCCCGGTGCTTAAGTTGCCGAAAGAAAATTCTGCTGCCCGTCCCAGCTCGCTGGGGCGGCGCGGTTTCCTGATCGCCGCTGCAGGCACCGGTTTTACTCTGGCCTTCTTGCGCGCTGACAGCTCCCTGGCCGCCGGCAAGGCGGCATCCGTGCCGCCCGCGAAGCCCTCAGCACCCGTGTTCGACCCCAGCATCTGGTTCCATATCGGCGTCGATGGCATGATCACCGTCAATATCGCCAAGGCGGAAATGGGCCAGCATATCGGCACGGCCCTGGCGCGTATCGTTGCCGAGGAGCTGGAGGCGGACTGGAGCAAGGTGCGCCTGCATTACGTGGATACGGACCCGAAATGGGGACTGATGGTGACGGGTGGCAGCTGGTCCGTGTGGCAGAATTTCGATCCGCTCAGCCGTGCCGGCGCGGCCGGCCGCCTCGCGCTGGTCGAGGAGGGCGCGCGCCTGTTGCGCGTGCCTGTGTCCGCCTGCCACGCCAGACTGGGCGTCGTGCATGGCCGGGGGCGGTCGATCAGCTATGGCGACATCGTGCACCGTGGCAAGCTGGCGCGCCAGTACACGTCCGAGCAACTGAAAGCCATCGTGCTCAAGACGCCGCCGCAGCGCAGCCTGATCGGCCAGCAGGTGCAGGCGCTCGACATCCCCGCGAAAATCAATGGCACGGCCGTGTATGGAATCGATGCGGAAATCGAGGGCATGCTGTTTGCGCGTCCGAAGATCCCGCCCACGCGCTACGGCTCGAAAGTGGTGTCCATCGATGATACGGCCGCGAAAAAGGTCAAGGGCTACCTGCGCTCGTTCGCCTTGCAAGACCCCAGCGGCACAGTGCCCGGCTGGGTCATGGTGGTGGCCGAAACGTATGCGGCCGCCATGCGCGCGGCCGACCTGGTGCAAGTGAAATGGCGGGCCGGCCCGGCGGCCCACGTGGCGGAGCAGGATATTCTCAACTATGCCACCAAGCAGCTGGCCGATGCCAGCCTGGGCGCCCGCGTGGTCGATGATGACGGCGTGGAGCAAGCGTTCAAGGATGCCAGCCTGCAACTGGAACGCCACTATACGACCAGCACCGTGTTGCATTTCCAGCTGGAACCGGTGAATGCCCTGGCGCAGGAAATCGACGGCGTCTGGCACATTCATGCGGGCAATCAGTGGCAATCGCTGATCCTGCCCGTGCTGGCGCAAGCGTTGAATGTGCCGGAAAGCAAGGTGATGCTGCACACCTATCTGCTCGGCGGCGGTTTCGGGCGGCGCCTGAATGGCGATTATTGCGTGCCGGCCGCGCTGGCGGCGCAAGCCGTGGGGCGCCCCGTCAAGATGATTTGCACGCGGGCCGACGACGCCCGTTTCGATTCGCCCCGTTCGCCGTCCGTGCAGCATGTGCGCATGGCGTTCGACGCCGCCGGCAAGGTGTCGGCCATGGTGCACGAGGCCAGCGCGGGCTGGCCCACGCAAGCGATGATTCCCGCTTTCCTGGCCAAGGATAAGCAGGGTCATCCGTACGACCCGTTCGCCATCGCCGGCGCCGACCACTGGTACACGGTGGGCGCGCAGCGCGTGCGGGCCGTGTCGAACGACCTGGCCAACAGCAGTTTCCGCCCCGGCTGGCTGCGCTCCGTGGGGCCGGGCTGGACGAATTGGGCTGTGGAAAGTTTCATGGACGAGGCGGCGCAGGCGGCCAAGGTCGATCCGCTGGCGTTCCGCCTGTCCTTGCTGCAGGCCACGGGGAGAAATGCGGGCAGCGCGCCGAACGCCGTCGGCGGCGCCGCGCGCCTGGCCCACGTGCTGCAGCGGGTGGCGGACAAGGCCGGCTGGGGCACGGCCATGCCGCCCGACACGGGCCTGGGCATCGCCGCCACCTTCGGCCAGGAACGCGACATGCCCACCTGGACGGCGTGCGTGGCGCGAGTCAAGGTCGATCGCAGCACTTGCATGGTGAAAGTCGAAAAGCTGTTCATGGTGATCGACGCGGGCAGCATCGTCGATCCCGATGGCGCGCTGGCGCAGGCGGAAGGGGGCGCCCTGTGGGGCGTGAGCATGGCCTTGCATGAGGGAACGGCTTTCCTGAACGGCGAAGTGAAGGATACCAATCTGAATACCTACACGCCCTTGCGCATGGCCGACGTGCCCGAGCTCGATATCGAATTTGTGGTCAGCACGGCAACGGCGACGGGCATGGGCGAACCGCCCACGACAGCCGTGGCGCCGGCGATCGGCAACGCCATCTTCGCCGCCGTGGCTTCGCGCGTGCGGCATTTGCCGATCCGCCCGGAAGCCGTGTTGAAGGGGCTGGACCGGCACGGCGCCGTATAGTCTTGCCTTCCTGGCGGCGAGGCGTGAACGGCCGCGCAGGAATGGCCGTGGGCTGCTACACTGAGCTTAGTCGCCCGGGGCATGCAGGCTGTCCCCCGGCCCGGCAAGATCAGCGTAAAATCAGCGCACAGCTTGACTTCAGCTTTAGCTTGATCCCAGCTCGATTGCGGAGGCAACCATGCAAGAACAATTTGTCAGCATTACGGCCGATGAACTTCAAATGGATGGCGTGCTTGACATGCCCGAGCGGCCCGTGGGCATCGTCCTGTTTGCCCACGGCGCAGGCGCCGACAGCGACTACCTGGGCGCCTCCAGCCATGCCACTTCCCAGGATTTTTTGCGAGCGGGCATCGCCACCCTGCGCTTCGACCAGGGCGGTGTCGGGCCTGGCGGCGGCAGCAATGGCCACGCGTATTTCGTGCGCAGCGATATCGTGCTGCTGGCGCGCCAGCTGGAAAAAGCCCTGGGCTGGCTGCAGCTCGACGCATCCACGCGGCGCTTGCCCTGCGGCCTGTACGGCTATGGCACCAGCGCTGCCGTCGTGATGCAGCTGGCGGCCTGGCGCAGCGCGGAAATCGCCGCGCTGGCCGTCTGCGATGGCCAGGTGGAAATGGCCGGCAAGGCGGCGCTGGAAAACGTGCGCGTGCCATCGTTGCTGATCGTGGGCGGGCGCGACCCCGACGTGGCCGGCCTGAACCGCATGGCGTTCGCCACCTTGCGCTGCGACAAACAACTGGAACAGATCGCCGCGCCTGGCGGCCCCGACACGCGTCACCAGGCGGCCCTGCTGGCCACGGACTGGTACACGCGCCATTTCAACGGGCATACCAGCACGGCGCAGTAGCTGGATTGGCGCTCAGGCGGCGCGCAAGTTCTTCGCATGGAAGCGCACATGCTCTTCCATGAAGCTGGCGATGAAGTAATAGCCGTGGTCGTAGCCGGCATGGCGGCGCAGCCGTAATGGCTGGCCGGCGTCGCGGCACGCCGCTTCGAATACTTCGGGGTACAGTTGCTCCGGTAAAAACTTGTCGGCCAGGCCCTGGTCGATCAAAATGCCGTTAGGAAACAGTGCCGGTTTGCCTTGCAGGCCGCGCATCAGCGCGCTGGCGTCGTACTGTTGCCAGCTGGACTCATCGCTGCCCAGGTAGCCCGTGAAAGCCTTTTTCCCCCACGGACACTCGCTCGGTGCGGCGATGGGGGCGAAGGCGGATACGGAGCGGAACAGTTCCGGGTTGCGCAAGGCCAGCACCAGCGCGCCATGGCCGCCCATCGAGTGGCCGAAAATACCCGTGCGTTGCGCATCGATCGCCAGTTCCTGTTCCAGCAGGGCGCGCAGTTCCAGCAGGTAGCTATACATCCGATAATGGCTGCTCCACGGCGCCTCGGTGGCGTTCACGTAAAAGCCGGCGCCCACGCCGAAATCCCAGGAGTCGCTTTCGCCCGCAATGTTCGCGCCACGGGGGCTGGTGTCGGGGGCGATCAGGATCACGCCTTCCTCGGCCGCCACGCGCTGCGCGCCGCCCTTGATCATGAATGTTTCTTCCGTGCAGGTCAGGCCCGCCAGGTAAAACAGGGCGGGGCGTTTGGTGGTGGCAGTGGCGCCTGGCGTCGTGTCGGGAATGAAGGCCGAGAAACGCATGGGCAAGCCGATGGCTTGCGCGTCGTGGCGATAAAAGCGTTGTACGCCGCCAAAACAGGCGTGTTCACTCAACAGTTCCAGCATGAATTCTCCTCGTTAATCGCACAGTATAGCGAGAGCGGCGCAGCGCCGGCACGGGATCAGCCCAGCATGGCCGCTAATGCAGGCAAGATGTCTTGTGCCGGGGCTTCGGTCTTGAAGGTCAGTAAATGGTCGGCGCGCGTCTTGCCCAGGTTGATGGCGGCCACAGGCTTGCCCGTTTCGGCCGCCATGCGGCACAGGCGAAAGCTCGAATACACCATGACCGATGAACCCACTACCAGCAGGGCGCTGGCCGTGCGCATCTTGCTTTCGGCTTCGGCCGCGCAGGCGGCGGGCACGCCATCGCCGAAAAACACCACGTCGGGCTGCAGGGTGCCGCCGCAGCGGGGACAGACGGGCAGGTGGAAGGTGGCCAGCTGCGATGGTTCCAGCAAGGCGTCGCCATCGGGCGCTGGCGTGGCCGTGGCGCCCAGCAGTTGCGGATTGTCATGTTCGAGCTGATCCTGGATCAGGCGGCGCGTGTGGCGGGTCCGGCAATCGAGGCACACCACGCCATGTATGCTGCCGTGCAACTCCGTGACGGCTGGGCTGCCAGCCTGCTGATGCAGGCCATCCACGTTCTGCGTGACCAGGCCGCCTATTCTCCGGCGCTGGGCCAGTTGCGCGATGGCCAGGTGACCGGGATTCGGCGTGGCGCGCGCCAGGGTTGGCCAGCCGACCATGCTGCGCGCCCAGTAGCGGCGGCGCACGGCTTCCAGGCGGCGAAAATCGGGGCCTTGCACGGGTGCGTTGCCGCGCCGCACGCCTTGCGTGTCGCGGTAGTCCGGTATGCCGGACGCCGTGCTGATGCCGGCGCCCGTCAGCAGCAGCACGTCGGGATGGCGCTGCAGGAACTGCGCCAGCTGCTCAAGGGCAAGAGCGTCGCTGGCGGGCTGCTGGCTGGCGAAGGAAAAATTTTGCATGATGCGCCATGCTAACCGAAAAGCACGACGCCGTTGCAAGGGTGATGTTTATTCCAGCTTCATGCCGAAACGCTGCAGCCGCGGCTGCCAATGGTCCTGGATATTGGCCGAGACGAGGATGCGCTCGGCCTTGCCGATCAGTAATTCACGTGGCACGAAGCCGAAATAGCGCGAGTCGGCGCTGTTGTCGCGGTTGTCTCCCAGCATGAGGAAATGGTCGGCCGGCACCGTCACGGGGGCGAAGCTGCGCGCCGCGCCCGTCATTTGCGGCAAGACCTGGATGCGGTGCTGTTCGGTCTGGTTGCGTTCGCTGATGCGCTGGGCCGTCAGCTGGCCCACGTGGGCGATGGTTTCCGGCGCCGTGTCGAGCGCGGTGTACTGGGCGGGCTGGCCATTGATGACCAGCTGCTCGTTGCGCATTTCCACCGTGTCGCCGGGCAGGGCGATGATGCGCTTGATCAATCGCGTGCCGTCTTTCGGCGAAGAAAAGGTGACGATGTCGCCCCGCTGCGGTTCGCCCAGGCGCTGCAGCACGATATCGGTGAGCGGCACTTTCAGGTTGAAGGCCAGGCGGTTGACGAAGACCACGTCGCCTTCGAGCAGGTTGGGGCGCATCGACGCCGACGGTATGGGATTCCAGTCCGCCACGGCCGTGCGGAACACGCCGAACAGCAGGAGGAACATCAAAAAACCTTTGTTGGCGCGCATCCATGTGCTCATGTCGGCTCTTTCGCTGGGCTGTGCCCGTGATGGTGAAGGGGGCGCCATTGCTGCTGGCGCCATATCACGATGCACGGCGAGGCTGAAGCCAGTCTTAAATCACGCCAATGCGCGCGCCATGGCGTACCGCTGTTGCGTGCATGCATCACTACGCCGGTATCAAGGGTGCTGGCACGGTGTCTGCGTGTCGTCGCCGTTCCGCAGGCGCTTGCCGTGCAGGTCATCCCACAGTTCGCCGAGCGCCACCAGCAAGCCGCCGCCCACGAAGGGGATCGCCACCAGCCATGGCATGCTGTCGAGCCATGGCCCCAGCACGATGGCCGAGACCACGGCGATGACGATGGCACTGCACCAGAAGCGGCGCGGATGCCGCAGGATCAGCAGGTAGTGAAAGTCGTTCATACATCCTCCTTGGTGAGCATGCGGAACAGCCGGGCGGCCAGGATACTGCTGACGGTAATGACGATGCAGCCGTCCAGAAAAAACAGCACCTTGCCAACCAGGTGCATGCCTTGCACGAGATAGGCGGGCAGTTCCCGCGCTTCCGCCCACTGTGTCATGCGTGCCAGCACGATGGCGGTGGCAAAGATGACGACGGCCAATGCCAGCACCACCAGCACGTGTTCGAACAGGCGTAGCCGCAATTTCATGTTGGACTTGGCAAGGTAGGGAAGATTCCCGAACCTTGAAGTTATCAGTCCAATATCGCACTGCTTTGCGTTTGCACAAAGTCGCCGGTGATAGGATAAAAGTCGTGTTGCTGGCAGAAAAATGCGCCGTCTCAGGCCATGGTTTGCGTGTTGCGCCGTTCAAAATACAGCAAGTCCGACCAGGTATCCTGGAAGCGCATGGCCTTTTCCGAGCGGCCATACTGGTGAAAGCCGTTGCGCTGCATGACGGCGACCGAGCCCAGGTTTTGCGGCCGCGCCGTCGCTTCCAGGCGCCACAGTTCCAGTGGGCCGAAAGCCTCTTCCAGCAACAGGGCGACCACGCGGGTGGCGTAGCCGCGTCCGCCGAACCGTTCGCCGATGCGGTAACCGAGCGTTGCTTTATTGAAATAGGGGCGGGTAACGGCCGTCAGGTTGACCCGGCCGATGATTTGCCCGTCCAGTTTTGCCAGGTACTGGTAGACGAGGTCTTGCTGGCGCTCGCGCTGCGCCTGCTCGATGGCGGCGGCGATGGCTTCCCTGTGATAGTAGGATGACGCGCGCGCCGTGACCCAGTTTTCAAAATACGCGCGGTTTTCGAGTTCGAAGGCCAGCAAGGCGGGAAGGTCGCTGCTGGCCGGCGGGTGTAGCTGAAGGCGGTCGAGGTCTGGCATGGGAGCGTGTCAAAAAGCGATGCGCCATTATAATCAGCTGGCGCATTTCGCCGCACACCCGCCTGAATTCATCAAGGAGCAGCATGCTGTCCCATATTTGCCTCGGCACCAATGACTTTCCCCGCGCCTACGCCTTCTACACGGCCTTGCTGGGTGAACTCGATCTGATCGAGAAATTTCATGATCCCGCCCAACCCTGGGCCGGCTGGATGGCGCAGCAGGCGCCGCGCCCCCTGTTCGTGCTGACGGCGCCGCATGACGGCTTGCCGGCCGCGCCCGGCAATGGGCAGATGACGGCCCTCCTGGCGGCCAGCCGCGCCCAGGTGGACCGCAGCTACCAGGCTGCGCTGGCGCTGGGCGCCACCTGCGAAGGGGCGCCCGGCTTGCGCCTCCATTACCACGCGAATTACTATGGCGCCTACTTCCGCGACCTCGATGGCAACAAGCTGTGCGTCTGCTGCCACGCCGAGGAGTGATTCAGCGGGGAGCCCAGACGGCGTCTTCCGTCCAGCCCAGTTCCAGGAAATCCTGCGCCCGCTCGTCCGCTTCGCCGGCGCAATAGAATTCGTCGAGCTGGGGCGGTGCGATGCGCGTGCCGGCCAGCATGGCGTGCACTTGCCCCCGGTGGTGGATCTGGTGCTGGAACAGATGCGCCAGCATGCGCAGTCGCGTGTCGACTTGCGGCGTGTCGCGCAGGATCGTCACGGGCCGCGCCAGGTCAAGGTCGCACAGGCTGCGGCAATGGGCGATCAGGCGCGCGTCGGATGCCTGCTGTGCCGCCTGCAGCGTGGCGCAGTCGGTAAATGGCTCGTCCTTTTCAAAGAAGACATAGCAGTCGGCATGCGGCGCTTCGCCGCGCAGCTCGCGCTCGAGCGCATCGAGGTAAAACCAGTCGCATGTGAGGATGTGGTTCAGGGTGGACTGGATGGTGGGAAAAAAGCTGACGCGCGCGGCCTGGAACTCGGCCTGGGTCAGCTGTCCGCAAGCCTTCAGCAGGCGGTGGTTGGCCCAGGCGTTGTTGCAGGCCTGGGTGGTGACGTACTGGGCCAGCATATTGCTCATGATTTACCTTGCAAAGAAGGGTAGCTGCGAGGGCGCCACTGTAGCACTTTGCGGCAGATGGGCAACGCTGGTCACGCCCGCCGTACCGGCACGGCTGTCATCAAGTAAAATCGCGGGGCGGATGTCGCGATAGTGATGCAGATAGGGCTAGAAGAATAAAATGGGTTGGATAGGAAAATTACTGAACGGCGGCGACCAAAAAAACAAGCTTGCGCCCCTCACGGCAGCGGCGGCGCCCGAGATGGCACGGCAGCCAGCCAGCATCACCGAGATCGATGCCATCTACTACCGCTGGCTGGCGGCCGCCGGTTCGGCGCAGGCGACAAAGCAGGCGGAACAGCAGATTCTGGACGAATTGACGCGCCTGGCCAGTGAGCCGATCACTGGCGCCGCGCTGATACCGCGCATTCCGGCCATCATTCCGCAGTTGATGCGGACCTTGCAAAATGAAAACATGAGCGCGGCCGAGCTGTCGCGCCAACTGGCCCAGGACGTGCTGCTGGTGGCCGAGGTTTACCGTGAAGCGAACCGGCCCCGCTACCATTCGCGCTACAACGCCAGCCCGTCGATTAACAACATGGAAGGCGCCATCATGCTGCTTGGGCAAAACGGCATGCGCATGCTGCTGGCCCGCGTCGCCTTCCGTCCCATCGTCAGCATGCAAAGCGGCGGCTTGACCATACGTACGGCGCCGCTGATCTGGCGCCAGTCCGAGAAATGTGCGCTGGCGGCCAACCTGGTCGCGCCCGCCATGCAGGCCAACGCCTTCGACGCCTATCTGGCTGGATTGCTGGCCAATGTCGGCCTGGTGGTGGCGTTCCGCCTGATCGACCAGATGCATGCGCCCGATGCCTTCCCGCAATCGGACGCCTTCATTGCCCAGGTGTTTGCGCAAGCGCGCATCCTGTCGGTACGGATCGCCGAATTATGGGAGTTTCCCGAGTCCGTGACCCGCGCGATCGGGCAGGCCGGGCAAGCAGATTCCGATGCCGATCCGCAGGCGCAAGCGCTGGCGCTGGGCGACCGCTTGAGCAAGCTGCGCATGCTGGTCGATACGGGCCGCTTTCCTGGCGACGATCCCTTCGTGATGACCGGACTGGGCAAGAGTGAGCTGCTGGTGTTCGACAAGCTGGCCGACGAGGATGAGGAGGATGACGAGGAGTGATGGCCGCAGGCCGGTCAACGCCGCGCCACCCCGGTAGCAGACTCTTGCGGCCAGGGCCGCGATTGTGTAGTAATCTGGCAAGTAATTGAGTAGCCAGCCTGCCACTCGATCCTGTCGTCTGCCCATGCTGCCAGGAGGTTCCTTGCTCCCATTTCGCCAAGCCATCCTTGCCGCCGCGTGTTTTTCAAGCGCGGCCGCTGCCGCGCCCGATACGCTGCCGGTCAAACCGGCCTTTACGCCTTCCGCCTGTGCGGTGCCGGTGCTGCCGGGCGAAAAGATAGAGTGCGGCATGCTGACGGTACCCGAACATCGGGGCAAGGCCGATAGCCGCGCCATCGCCTTGCCGGTCATGATTTTCCGCAGCAGTGCAGCAGCTCCCGCAGCCGACCCCGTCGTGTATCTGCCCGGCGGGCCGGGCCTGAGCAGCATCGACGGGCGCACCAGCGGCAAAGGCAATCCGTTTTTGCTGGAACGCGATCAGATATTGCTGGAAGGACGCGGCAACAAGTTTGCGCAGCCTTCGCTGGCCTGTCCTGAACTGAACGCGCTACGTGCGGCGGATGCCACGCCGGCGGTGCAGACCGAGGCCGTTGCGCGCTGCCGCGCCGACTTGGTGGCGTCCGGTATCGACCTCGATGGCTACACGTCGGCGGAATCGGCGGACGACCTCGACGACCTGCGCCGCCTGCTCGGCATCGCGCAGTGGAACCTGATCGGCTACTCCTACGGCACGCGCCTGGCCCAGACGGTGCTGGCGCGCCATCCCGAGGGTGTGCGCAGCGTGGTGCTCGACTCGGTGCTGCCGGTCGATATCAACTATGACGAAATGGCCGCCGCGCCGCTGCGGCGCGCCATCGACCTGGTGCTCGACGGCTGCGCGACGGAACCGGCGTGCGACTTGCGCTACCCGGACCTGCGCGGCGTTTTCATGACCTTGCTTGCGCGCGCCGACCGCGACGGCATTGCAGCGCCCGGGCGCGTGCTGCGCCGGCGCGACATCGTCAACGCCCTGGCCGAGGGCTTGCAGCAGCCGGCGCTGATTCCCGCCTTGCCCCGCCTGATCAGCGACGCGGCGCAGGGCCGCCCGCAAGGCTTGCTGCCATTGCTGCGCAGCGTACCTTCCAGCTTCAACTGGGGGCTGCGCCTGTCGGTCTGGTGCGGCGAGGAAATGCCGTTCGAGCAGCCCGGGCGCATGGCCGCAGCCGCGGCGCAGGCAAACGATGCCGTGAAAAGCGACGTGCCGGTGCTGATACTGGCCGGCGAATTCGATCCGGTGACGCCGCCAGCCTGGGGCCGGCGCCTGCTGCGCAGCATGCCCAATGCGCGTTTCGTGCAGATACCGGGTCAGGCGCATGGCGCCATGTTCAACCGCTGCGGCGGGCAGCTGACGCTGGCCTTCCTGCGCGACCCGCGTGCACCCTTGAATCTCGATTGCGTGGCCAGGATGCCGGGACTGGTGTTTGCTGCCGATTAGCGCGCAAAATACAGTTCGTGCAGGTGTTCGAGGTCGACCTCATCGGCTTTTTGCGACAGCGCCACCTTGCCGCTTTGCATCAGGTAGACGTGGTCGGCCACGCCCACGGCGCGCGCCGTGTTCTGCTCGACGAGGATGATGGTGCGCTTGCCGTCGTTCAGGCGCGCGAGGATCTCGAACAGCTCGTTGACCACCAGCGGCGCCAGGCCCAGCGAAGGCTCGTCGATGATGAGCAGCGACGGGTCCGACATCAGGCCCCGCGCCATGGCCAGCATCTGCGCCTCGCCGCCGGACAGTGATCCGGCCAGCTGCTTGCGCCGTTCGTGCAGGCGCGGGAACATGGCGTAGGCTTCGGCCAGGCGCGCCGGCATGTGGCTGCGGTGCTCCTTCGGAAACGCGCCCATGATCAGGTTTTCTTCCACGCTCATGTCGCGAAACGTCATGCGTCCTTCCGGGATCATCGTCACCCTGGCGTCGCTCATCTTCCACGTCGGCGTGCCGTTGATGGACTGGCCATCGAGCGCGATGCTTCCCGCGCCCACGGGCAGCAGGCCCATGATGGCGCGCAGCAGGGTGGTCTTGCCGGCCCCGTTCGGGCCGATGATGGTGGTCAGCTTGCCCTTCTGGATCGACAGCGAGACATCCCACAGCACATTGATGGCGCCATAGCCGGCGCGCAGGTTTTCTATCTCAAGCATGGGCTGCCCCTGTATAACTTTCGATCACGGCCGGATCGCGGAAGACGGCGTCCGGCGTGCCGTCGGCGATCAGCTGGCCAAAATTGAGCACGGCCACGCGCTGGCACAGATTGCTGATGGTCTCGATATCGTGCTCGATCATGACGATGCCCACGCCAAAGGCGGCATGCAAGTCCTTCAGCATGCCCATGAAGCGGCGCTTGCCGTTTGTTTCCAGACCGGCCAGCACTTCATCGAGCAGCAGCAGCTTCGGGTTGGTCGCCAGCGCCTTGGCCACTTCCAGCGCTTTCAACTCCGTCAGCGCCAGTTCGCTGGCCGCGTCGCGCTGCGCCTTGTCCGCCAAGCTCGTGAAATCGAGGATTTCATCGATCTTGCGCTGGTCTACCTTGCCGGTGCCGAAGCGCTGCGCCACGACGAGGTTTTCGCGCACCGTCAGTTCATGCATCGGTTGCGGAATCTGGAAGGTGCGGCCCAGCCCCAGGCGCGCGCGCTGGTACATGGGCGTGGCCATGATGTCGCGTCCCTCGAAGCGGATGCTGCCGCTGGTGGGGCGCACCAGGCCGGAAATCGCATTGAACAGGGTGGTCTTGCCGGCGCCATTCGCACCCACGAGGCCGATCACGTCGTGGCTGCCCACCTTTAACGTGACGCTGTCGACGGCCGTCAGGCCGCCGAAGCGCACGGACACATTATCGAGTTCAAGCATGTGCTTTCTCCTTCGCGTTGAACAGTTTGCGCAGTAGCGGCAGCAAACCGTTCGGGCTGAAGACGATCATCGCCACCAGCAGCACGCCCAGCACCAGCTGGTGGCCCGTGGGGATCAGCGACTTGAAGATCAGCTGGTCGACCAGGTAGACCACCACGGCGCCCAGCACGGGGCCGAGTATCGTGCGGTAGCCGCCGAAGATGGCCGCCACGATCGGTAGTGTCACCCACAGGCTGTTGAAGGCGTAGTCCGGCTCCAGGAAGTTGATGTAATGGGCGTTGAAGGCACCGAACAGGCCCGCCATGAAGGCCGATACGAGCAGCATCGCGCCTTTCAGCAAGGTGCTGTTGACGCCGACGACGCGCGTGGCGTCTTCGCTGTCGTGCATGGCGCGCAGGGCGATGCCGTAGTGGCTGGCGCGGATGCGGCTGTAGGCGAAGGCGCATGCCACCACCAGCGTCAGCACCACCAGGTAGGCACCCGTCTTGCTGGCCAGATCGAAGCCGAAGACGGTGGGCAAGGCCGGGATATTGTTGATGCCGCCGGCGCCGCCCGTCACCGAGCTCCATTCCGTGGCCAGGATGCGGAAGATGTGCGCGTAGGCGAGGATGGCCAGCGCAAAATACGGCCCGCGCAGGCGCAGCACGGGCAGCATGATGATGGCGGCGATGGCCGCGCCCGCGCCGCCCAGCAGCATGGCGGCAAACACGGGCAAGCCCAGTTTCACGGTGGCCAGCGCGGAGACATACGCGCCCACGCCGAAGAAGGCGGCATGGCCGAAGCTGACCATGCCGCCCAGGTTGCCCAGCAGGGCCCAGGACATGGCCACGCCGCCGATGATCAGCGCCGCCACCACCATGCTCATCACATACTGGTTGCCGCCCAAGGCCAGCGGCACGGCGATATAGGCGGCCAGCAGCAGGCCCGCCGTGGAGATCAGTGTCGAGCGCTTCATCCGCGCCTCCGTTGTGCGCCGAACAAGCCGTTCGGCATGATGAACAGCACCAGCAGGAACAGCACCATGCCGGACAATTCCTGCAGCGCGGAGCTGGCCAGGGTGACGGTCAGGGCTTCGGCCACGCCCAGCAGCACGGCGGCCAGCAGCACGCCGGGAATCGAACCGATGCCGGCCAATACCGTGATGATGAAGGCTTTCACCGTCAGCGCGCCGCCGTAGGCCGGCTGGATCACGCCATAGCTGAACAGGGCGACGCCGGCGAAGGCGGCCAGGATGCCGGCGACCAGAAACGACACCAGTTCCGTGCGGCCCGGATCGATGCCCATCAGCTTGGCCGCGTCGCGGTTGCTGGACACGGCGCGCACGGCGCGGCCATACCAGCTGGTGGCCAGCCAGCGCCACAGGGCCGCCATCAGCACCAGGCTGACGCCAAAGAAAATCACTTCGCTGCGCATGCTGAAGAACGGACCGATCTCGATGCCTTCCTGCAGCCAGCTCGACGAGGTCGAACGGATGTCGGCCTTCCAGACCAGCAGGATGAAATTGGTGAGGATGACGCCGATGCCGTAGGTGAGGATCAGCGAATTGATTTCGCGGTCCTTCTTGATGCGGCTGACGATCAGGTAGACGCCCACGGACGTGAGGCTGACGATCACCAGTGCGATGGGAATGGCGAACATGGGACCAAGTCCCAGGCCCGATTCCACGCTGTAGGCGATGTAGGCGGCCAGCAGCACCAGTTCGCCGTGCGCCAGGTTGATCACTTTCATGGTGCCGAAGACCAGCGCCAGTCCCAGTGCGATCAGGGCGTAGGAGCCGCCCTGCAGCAAGCCCGAATACAGGGCTTGCAAGATTAATTCTGTCATGTCGTCATCCCGTCAGGCAGCCCAAGGACATCGCGAAGATGCGCCAGGGCTGCCGTTCATCGGTGCACGCCCGGCAGGCGTGCGCGTGTGCAGCGGGAGGCTGCTGTTACCAGGGCAGGGCGGGATAGGCCAGCTTGCCCGTCGCGTGTTCCTTCGGCCAGACGATCACCACTTTCTTGTCCTGGTGCTGGGCCATGCGGTGCACGAAATTCTGGTTGTCGCCGTTGGCAGCAAACTGCACCCGGCCGATCAGGGTTTCGCGGTCCGTCTTGCGCATTTCCTCGGCCACGCCGCCTTTCTTGATGGTGCCCTTGTCGGCCGCGCGCGCGATGGCTTCGAACAGCAGCATCGACTGCACATAGCCGAACTGGCCCAGGTAGTCCGGCTCCTTCTTGTACAGCTGCTTGTAGGCGTCGCTGAAGGCCTTGCCGTCGGCTGTCTTGAATTCCGTGGGGAAGGGCAGCAGGGCCGTGCCGAATACGTTCGGCATCAGGTCGGGGAAGTCGGCCGCCATTTTCGGCGTTGCCAGCGACCACACGCCCACCATGGCCTTGATCTTCGGCTTCAGGACGCGGGCGGCGCGGATGATGCCCACGTAGTCGTTTTCGTAGCCGACCATGGCCACGACTTCCGATTTATCCTGCAGCTTGATCTTGTTGATGATGGGCTTGAAGTCCGTGATCGCCGGGTCGAACGAGTGCGTCGTCACTTTCACGCCCTTGGCCGCCAGGGCCTTTTCCACATCCTTGGCCAGGCCCGTGGTGGCGTCCTTGGTCGAATACACGATGGAGACGGATTTCGCGCCCACGTCCTGCAGCAATCCCAGCATGGCTTTTTCGTAGCCGGCCGTGTTATTGATGCGGAAAAAATTCTTGCGCCCGCTGGCCACCAGGCTGTCGTCCACGCCGCCCGAAGTGATATAGACGAGGCCCAGTTTGTTCGCCGTGTCCGAGGCGGGCGAGATATTGTTCGAACCATAGCCGCCCGTGATGGCCACCACGCCCTGGCTGGCCAGCTTTTCCACGGCGGCGATGGCCTTGGCGGGCGCCGATTCGTCGTCGACGGTGATGATCTTGATGGTGTGCTTGCCGTTGGTCTTGTTGAAGACTTCGGCCGCGACCATGATCCCCTCCTGCATGCCGGCGCCGACCCGCGCCAGGTTGCCCGTCAGCGGGATTTCTGCGCCGACCAGGAATTCGTCGGCGCTGGCCTGCGTCATCCAGGCGCTGGCAACCAGCGCTGCCATGGCGATGCGTGTGTAGGTGCGTTTCATCGTGTCTCCTCCGGTGATGTGGCTTGGTTTTATTGTCGGTTCTGGTACTGCATGGTCAACTCATCGTGCATTCTGCGCCATTTGCCGCAGCTGCCCCTTTAAAATCTTGCCCGTGGCGGCGGCCGGCAGCGCTTCCATGACGATGATGGCGGACGGGCATTTGTATGGCGACAGGGTCTGCGCCAGCCAGGCCTGCAATTGTGCCACGCTGGCGGGCTGGCGCGGGTCCAGTTCCACATAGGCGATGACGTCCTCGTTGCCATCGGCCGTGGTGCGTCCCACCACGGCCGACTGCACCACGGACGGGTGGGCGTTCAGGGCCGTTTCCACTTCCAGCGGATACACATTGAAGCCGGAGCGGATGATCAATTCCTTGGTGCGGCCGACGATGAAGAGGGCGCCGTCCGGGTCCTGGCGCGCCATGTCGCCCGTATTGAGCCAGCCGCCGTCGCGCATGGTGGCCGCCGTCATGGCCGGTTCGCGGTAATAGCCAGCCATGATGTTCGGCCCGCGTATCCACAATTCGCCCGGCTCGCCCGGCGCCACGTCAAGGCCGTCGACGCTCACCACGCGCACTTCCACGCCCGGTATCGGCATGCCGACGGAATCGTCGCGGCGCGGCGTTTCCAGGCGCGTCTGGCTGATGGTGGGTGCGCTTTCCGTCATGCCGTAGCCATTGTGCAGCGCGGTGCCCAGCAGCTTTTCCACCTCGTGCTTGAGCGACGGCGCCAGCGGCGAGCCGCCCGCATACGCAAAGCGCAGCCGCGTCGGCAGCGGGGTATCGGCGCCGCCCAGGGTTTGCAGCAGCTTGGCGTACATGGCCGGCACGCCCTGCACGATGGTCAAGCCGTCATCCTTCAAGGCCGAGAGCAAGCCATCGACGGAAAAGCGCGGCACCAGGTACAGGGCGGCGCCCGCATACAGGGTGCCCAGCGCCACCGAGGCCAGGCCGTACACGTGCGAAATCGGCAGCACGCCGTAGGCGCGGTCGGTGCGCGTCAGGCCGCGCAAGGTGCTGGAGACAGCGGCAATGAACAGCAGGTTGCGGTGCGTGAGCATCACGCCTTTGGACTGCCCCGTGGTGCCCGTCGTGTAGATCAGCGCGGCCACCTGTTCGTTGCCGGGCACGCAGGCTTCCGGAATGGACGCTTCGTTCAACTCTCCCGCCAGCAGCTCGCCCATGCCATCGACGGTGACAGGGCTGGCGCCGCGCCGCGCCGCGTGCGCGGCCGCTTCCGGCGAGGCGCCGGCCAGGAACAGCACGCGCCGCGCGGAACTGTGCGTGGCGATGGTGTCGATCTCGCGCGCTGACAGCCGCGCATTGACGTTGACGATCCACGCGTCGATGCTGGCGGCAGCAAAAATCAGCGCCACCTGCAGCGCGCCATTTTCGCCCACCACCATCAGACGGTCGCCTGCGCGCACGTCCAGCTGGCGCAGCAGCTGCGCTGCACTTTCCACGCCATGCTGCAGCTGCGCGTAGGTCCAGCTGCAGCCACCTTCATGCAGCGCCGGCGCGTCCGGCGCACGCGCGGCCCAGTAGGCGGGAATGGCCGACAGGCGCGCCGGCAAGCCGGCCAGCAGGGAAGGGATGTCCATCGCGGCCTCCTTCACTTTTGCGCTGCCTTGATCATGTTGCGGGCGATGACGATCTGCTGGATCTGCGTCGTGCCTTCATAGATGCGGAACAGGCGCACGTCGCGGTAGAAGCGTTCGGCCGCGTATTCGCTGATGTAGCCGGCGCCGCCGTGGATCTGCACGGAGCGGTCAGCGACCCTGCCGCACATTTCGGAGGCGAACAGCTTGCAGCACGACGCTTCCGTCGAAATGTCTTCCTTGTTGTCGCGCCGGCGCGCCGCGTCGAGCACCATGCTGCGCGCCGCGTAGATTTCCGCCTTGCTGTCGGCCAGCATGGCCTGGATCAGCTGGAATTCCGCGATGGGCTGGCCGAACTGCTGGCGCTCCATGGCGTAGGCCAGCGCGTCGGCCAGCATGCGTTCGGCCGCGCCCACGCAGACGGCGGCGATGTGCAGCCGGCCCTTGTCGAGCACCTTCATGGCCGTCTTGAAACCCACGCCTTCCTTGCCGCCGATGATGTTCGCGGCCGGCACGCGGCAATTCTCGAAGATGACGTCGCAGGTATGCGCGCCTTGCTGGCCCATCTTCTTGTCGATTTTTCCCAGCGAGAGGCCCGGCGTATCCTTTTCCACGATGAAGGCGGAAATGGCCGAGGCGCCGCGCTTGACGGGGTCCGTGCGGGCCATGACGGTAAAAATGCTCGCTTCGGGTGCGTTGGTGATATAGCGCTTGCTGCCGTTGAGAATATAAAAGTCGCCGTCGCGCACGGCCGTCGTGCGCAGCGAGGCCGCATCGGATCCTGACCCCGCTTCCGTCAGCGCGAACGAGCCGATGATCTCGCCGGCAGCCAGTTTTGGCAAATAATGCAGCTTCTGCGCTTCCGTGCCATCGATCACGATGCCTTGCGAGCCGATGCCGTTGTTGGTGCCGATCAGCGAGCGGAAGGCGGGCGAGGTGCGGGCGATCTCGAACGCGACCCTGACTTCCTCTTCCATGCTCAGTTCCAGGCCGCCGTAGGCTTCCGGAATCGACAGGCCGAACAAGCCCAGTTCGCGCATCTGCGCCACGATGGCGGGCGGGATCGTATCCGTTTCGGCCACCAGCGCCTCGTTCGGCACCAGCACTTCGCGCACGAAACGGGCGATGCTGTCGAGCAGGATGTTCAGGGTTTCTTCGTCGCGTATCATCGGTTTCCTCGGCGCTTTGATTTGAGCTATCGTTGAGAAAGGGCGCGCAGTCTAACCGCGGCCCAGGTTTTTTTCCACTGTCTTGACGAGGGTGACCAGGCGCGGCCCCAGGTCGGACTCGAGTTTTTCGCGCGACAGCAAAAAGGCGGGGCCGCCGCAATTGAAAGCCATCACCTGTTCGCCATCCGCGCCCAGCATGGGTACGCCCACGGCATGCACGTCGTTCTGCCACTCGCCGGCCGAGATGCAAAAGCCCCGGTCCTGGTAATCCTTGAAGCCTTGTTCGATGCCGGCCTTGATGCGCGGCCAGCGCTCGGTCTCGTGGACGCGCGCATGGTCCATCAGGTAGTCGCGTTCGGCCTGCGGCAGGATGCACAGCAGGGCCTTGCCCATGGCCGTCGTCATCAGGGGAATGCGCGAGCCGACGTCAAGGCGCAGGGTGACGTTGGCGCTGCTGCGGCACGTCTCCACGTACACCATGCTGAGGCGGTCGCGCGTGCCCAGCGAGACGGAGGCTTGCGCATGTTCGGCCAGTTCTTCCATCAGGGGGCGCGCCATCTTGCGCACATCGAGGTTCGACAGCATGCGGTAACCGAGCGCCAGCACGCCGGCGCCCAGCTGGTACTTGCCCAGACTGTCCGAGTAATTCAGGTAGCCGAGTTTGGTGAGGGTGTAGGTGAGGCGTGAAATCGTCGGTTTCGGGATGCCCGTGCGCTTGGCCATGTCCGCGTTCGACAGATAGACTTCGCCGGGACGGAAGCAACGCAGCACTTCCAGCCCGCGCGCCAGCGCGTTGACGAACTGGCGGTCCTTGCCCTCCTCGTCATCGCTGAAGACGATGAGTTCCGGATCTGCTGCGGCTTGAATATTTGTCATATTGGCATTCATTTTCAGGCTCCCTGGAAATCAGTTTGCCTAGCCAAATGGGACGTGTCAATCGTTTTGTGAAACATTCGTTCGCACAGCGAAATGGTGCGGTGCAGGAGAAATGTTGCGAAAATTGACCTGCGCAAGCGTTTCGGCGCTTGTCGCTTGAGCATCGTTATATACGTCTGTATATTGCGCTGTTGGATGAAGGCCGCCGCATGCGTGGCTGCTTTTTTTGTACTTTTTTGTATATCGCTATATAGGAAGATATACAACGATAATGGAAAGATATAGACGATGTTGAAACAGGTAATGGCAGGCGCCGTGATGCTGGCGCTGGTCCAGCAGGCCGCTGGCAAGGAAGACGCGGATGCGGCGGCGCCGTTCGTGCTGGGCACGGTGACGGTGGTCGGCCAGCGCGAGCAGGCAGGCCAGATGGAACAGCAGGTGGGCGCGCAAGTGAGTCGCGCCGAGATGCGCCGCTTTAACCGCGACAATGTGGGCGATGCCTTGAATCTGCTGTCGGGCGTGTCGCTGTCGACCAATTCGCGCAACGAAAAAACCGTCGCCGTCCGCGGCTTCGATGCGCGCCAGGTGCCCCTGTACATCGACGGCATTCCCGTCTACGTGCCGTATGACGGCTATGTCGATTTCAACCGCTTCACGACTGGCGACCTGGCCGCCATCCAGGTAGCGAAAGGCTACAGTTCCGTGGCCTACGGCGCCAATACCCTGGGCGGCGCCATCAACCTGGTGTCGCGCAAACCGACGGCGTTGATGGAAGGTGATGCGTCAGTGGGATTCGGTTCGGGCAGCGAGCGCCAGGTGTCGGCCAACGTGGGCACGAACCAGGGCTTGTGGTATCTGCAGGCGGGCGTGTCGTACATCGACAGCGACGGCTTTCCCCTGTCGTCCGATTTCCGCCCGACGGCCACGGAAGATGGTGGCACGCGCAACAACGCGTATCGCAAGGACCATAAACTGTCGTTCAAGGTCGGCTACACGCCCGATGGCGCGCATGCGGGCGACGAATACGCGCTCAGCTACTACAAGCAGCATGGCGAAAAAGGCCAGCCGCCATCGACGAATCCCGTCGGCACGCGCTACTGGCAATGGCCGTACTGGAACAAGGAAAGCGTGTATTTCGTCTCGCAGACGCGCCTGGGCGACGCCGAGCGCCTGAAACTGCGCCTGTACCACGACAGCTACGACAATGAAATCACGTCTTATACGAACGGCAGCTACACGACCCTGAAAACCAGCGGTCAGGGCAGCGTCAGCGGCGGGCGCAGCATCTATAACGACCGCACGAATGGCGGCGCGGTGGAACTCGAATCGTTCCGCCTGGCCGCGCACAGCCTGCGTTTTGTGGCCAGCTACAAGGCCGACGAACACCAGGAGCTCGACGCCAAGGGCGTGCGCACCACCTGGTACAAGGATGCCCTGTGGACCCTGGGCGCGGAAGACAGCATCGCCCTCAATGCGGCGACGGAACTGTCGCTGGGCGTGTCGCGCAATGCACTGCGCCCGGACACCGTCTACAGCGCCGGCAATGCGTATACCTTGCCAGAGAATCAATCTGCCACCGACCTGCAGGCGGGCGTGTTCCACAAGACCGGTCTTGAATCGCGCGTGTACGCCACGGTGGCGCGCAAGTCGCGCCTGCCGACCCTGAAGGACCGTTATTCGCAGCGCCTGGGCACGTACATCGAAAATCCGGCCCTGCGCGCGGAACAGGCGATGAACTATGAGCTGGGGTATCAAGGAAACGTGCAGGGCGCCAATCTGGAGGCGGCGCTGTTCTACAGCGACGTGAAGGACAAGATCCAGAGCGTGGCGAATGTCGTGGGCGTGCGCGCGCAGATGCGCAACGCGGGCAGGGCGCATATCAGCGGCGTGGAACTGGGCTTGCGCGGGAGCGCCGGCGCCTGGCTGGACTGGGGTGGCAACTACACCTACACGGACATGAAGAACGTCAGCGACCGCGCCATGCGCCTGACGGATGTGCCGCGCCACAAGCTGACGGCGCATGCCGTGCTGCACGCGGCGCGCCAGGTCGACGTGGTGGCCATTGCGGAATCGAATAGCGGGCGCTGGGTCTCGAACACCCTGGAACTCGGTGGTTTTGCGACGCTGAACCTGAAGGCCGTGTACCGTCCCTTGCCAGCCTTGACCCTGGAAGCGGGTGTGGCAAATATGGGCGACCGCAATTACGCGCTGGCTGACGGTTTCCCCAGCGCGGGCCGTACCTGGCTGGCTAATGCACAGTATCAGTTCTGATTTTTTGATTGTTCCATGAAAGGACACAGCATGTTGAAGACAATACTGACAGGCCTCGTTTCGGCCTCACTGCTGGCAATGGCGCCCGCGAGGGCCGACCCGGCGCCGGCGCGCGACAACATGAGCCACGCGCTGACTGTCACGGGCATGGTGGAAACGCCCTTGACCCTGAAGGTGGCCGACCTGCGCCAGCTGCCGCCGGCCAACGGCGGGGAAATCGCCGTCACGCGCCATAACGGCGACAAGGCCGAGACCATGACCAGTTACAAGGGCGTGCGCCTGCGTGACATCCTCGACAAGGCGGTGCTCGACGCGCCCGGCCACAACGACGTCAAGAAGCTTGCCATCATCGCCACCGCCACCGATGGCTACGCGGTGGTGTTTTCCTGGGGCGAGCTGTATAACGCGCCAGCCGGCGAGGGCGTGGTCGTCTACTACGAAAAAAATGGCAAGGCGCTCGACGACAACGATGGCGAAATCGCGCTGATCTCGGCCAAGGATATTCGCACGGGGCCGCGCCACGTGAAGTGGCTCAATGCCATCGAGGTGCGCAAACTGGTGGAGTAACGTAACGAAGTGACAAAATCGGCCGCCGTGGAGCCATCCCCGGCGGCCGATTTTCTTACATTGCCAGTGCTTTTTTCATCGCCTGGCCCGCCACGTCGAACAATCCCCGCGCCGCTGGCGCCAGGCCCAGCATGTGCATAGCCGCGTGGATCATGCCGTCAAGCTGCACGCACTCGGCCGCCACGCCATCGTCGCGCAGCCGCTGTGCATACGTAATCCCCTCGTCGTGCAGCGGGTCATATTCGCATACCAGCACGGTCGCCGGCGGGAGGTCCTTGAGCGAAGTTGCCCGCAGGGGCGCCGCGTAAGGCTGCATGCCGTCGGCCGGTTCATTCAGATACGCCGACCAGCAAAAACGCATGGCCTCGCGGGTCAGCGAATGGCCCTCCGCATAGCGCTGGTAGGACGGCGTATCGAAGGCAAAATCAAGCGCCGGGTACAGCAGCAACTGGTGCGCCAGCGCGGGACCGGCCTGGTCGCGTGCCATCAGGGCCGCTGCCGCCGCCAGGTTGCCGCCCGCGCTGTCGCCGCCCACGGCGAGTCGCTTCGCATCGATGCCCAGCGCCTCGGCATGGTCCGCCACCCAGCAGACTGCCCGGTAAAAGTCGTCCAGCGGCACGGGGAACTTGTGCTCGGGTGCCAGCCGGTAGTCGACGGAAAAGATCACGCAGCCGGTGGCGTTGGCCAGTGCGCGGCACGGGTTGTCGTACAGGTCCAGCGAGCACAGACACCATCCGCCCCCATGCGCAAAGACGATGGCGGGCAAGCGCTGGCCCGTCTGCGCGCCGGCCGGCACGTAGGCGCGCACGGCCAGCGCATGCTCGCCGGGCAGCACGTAATCCTTGATGGCCCCGACGTCTTCCAGTGGCCCGTGCAGCTGGCGCAAGCCCGTTTCCGTGGCTGCGCGCAAGTGTGCCAGCGAGGCGGGCGGCGGTGCATCTTTTGTCTGTTCCAGCCAGGCGGCGATCAGCGGATCGAGACTCACACTGGTTCTCCGGCCAGGAACGGCAGCAGATGGGCGATGAACGCCTCCGGCTGTTCTTCCATGATGAAGTGGCCGCATTCAGCGACGATGGCGCCTTTCAAATTGTCCGCCTTGCCCTGCATGGTCAGCAGGGGCGCGTCATTCGTCGCGTGGTCGGCACCGATGGCCAGCACGGGCATGGCCAGGCTCTTGTTCGCCCGCTCAAGGTTTTGCTTGATTGTCTCGGGTATGGCACGGTAGTAGGCGAAACCGGCGCGCAGGGCGCCCGGCGTGGCGTAGGCGTCCGCATACACGTCGACGGCCACCTTGTCGCGGCGGTACGACCAGCGGTCGAAGATGAAGCGGATGTACTCGCGCTCCTTGCCCGCCGTGAGCATTTCCGGCAAGTCCAGCACCTGGTTGAACATGAAGTGCCACAGGAAGATATTGTCGGACGGCGCGACAAAAATCGGCGGCGCGGGCGCCAGGCCTGGAATCACGGCTTCCGTCAGCGCCAGTTTCGTCACGGCCTGCGGGAAATCGCTGGCCAGCGCATAGCCGACCCACATGCCGATGTCGTGGCCGACCACGTCGTACTGCGCGTGCCCCAGTGCCAACATGGCACGGTGCAGGGTAGTCGCCACGGCGCCCGTGTCGTAGCCGCCGGCCGGGCGGTCCGAGTGACCGCTGCCCGGCGGGTCGATGGCGATGGCCTGGTAGCCATTCGCGGCCAGCGCCGCCATCACGTGGCGCCACGCATACCAGGTTTGCGGCCAGCCGGGGATCAGCAGCACGGGTTTGCCTTCGCCGGCGATGACGCAATGCAGGCGCTGGCCGTCGATGCGGACGTAGTCGTGAATGAAGTCGTTCATATGGTTTCCTTGATTAGTTGTGCTGGATGCCCAGCAATTGTTGGATCTGTTGCGCGCTGACGGGGGCGCCGGCGAAGTCGTCGAAGATCTTGTCCGTGACGGGAATGATGTGGGCGTTGATGAAGGCCACGCCTTCGCGCGCGCCCACTTCCTGGTCCTTCAGGCAGCACTCCCACTCCAGCGTCGCCCAGCCCGCGTAATCGTTCTGCGCCATCTTGGAAAAAATCGCCTTGAAGTCGACCTGGCCATCGCCGAGCGAGCGGAAACGCCCGGCGCGGTTTTCCCACGACTGGTAACCGCCGTAGATGCCTTGCCGCCCCGTCGGATTGAACTCCGCATCCTTCACATGGAACATGCGGATATGGTCCTTGTAGATGTCGATGAATTCCAGGTAGTTCAGCTGCTGCAGCACGAAGTGGCTGGGGTCGAACAGCATCTTGCAGCGCGGGTGGCGTCCCACGCGCTCGTAAAACATTTCGAAGCTGATGCCGTCATGCAGGTCTTCGCTCGGGTGGATTTCGTAGCACAGGTTGATGCCCTGTTCCTCGCACACGTCGAGAATGGGCAGCCAGCGGCGCGCCAGTTCGTCAAAGGCCGTCTCGATCAGGCCGGGCGGGCGCTGCGGGAACGGGAACAGGTAGGGCCAGGCGAACGAGCCGGAAAACGTGCCCATGTCGGTCAGGCCCAGGCGCTTCGAGGCCATGGCCGCCAGTTTTACCTGCTCGATGGCCCACGCCGTGCGGGCTTCGGGCTGGCCGTGCAGGTGTTCGGGCGCGAAGCTGTCGCACAGCGCGTCGTAGGCAGGGTGCACGGCGACCAGCTGGCCGAGGATGTGCGTCGTCAGTTCGCTGATGACGAGACCATGGCCGGCCAGCATGGCGACCAGTTCGTCGCAATATGCCTGGCTGTGCGCGGCCTGCGCCACGTCGAACAGGCGTGCATCCCAAGCGGGAATCTGCAGGGCCTTGAAGCCCATGCCGGCCGCCCACTCGGCGATGGCAGGCAGGGTGTTGAAGGGCGCCGTGTCGGCGGCGAATTGTGCCAGGTGCAGGCTCGGTCCTTGGATGGTTTTCATATCGGCTCCTATTGTTTGTCGATCGACAAAGAATAGGCGAAATTGTTGGCGCGGTCAAGACACCGATGCAAAATAAAGTGCGAACGTGCCGTGGGCGCCAGGCGTTATACTGGCCGCCAGTTCGCAAGCAGAGGATCAAAATGGCAGGAAGACCGAGGGAATTTGACCGCGCGCTGGCGTTGGCAAAGGCGCGCGACGCATTCTGGACGCGCGGCTACGAGGGTGTATCGATGGCCGACCTGGTGGCGGCGCTGGGCATCGCCTCGGCGCGCATCTATGCGGCGTTCGGCTCGAAGGAGCAGTTGTTCCGCGAAGCCGTGGAGCTGTATGAAACGGGCGAGGGGGCGTTTGCCGTGCACGCGCTGGCGGCCAGCCTGAATGTGCGCGACGCGGTGGCGCGTATGCTGGAAGAGGCCGTGCTGCTGTATACGCGCAGCGGCCAGCCGCAAGGCTGCATGGTGGTTACTGCGGCCACGAACACGAGCGCTGAAAACGCGGGCATCGCCGACTGGCTGGCGCAGCACCGCCGCGCACGCACGCAAGCCGTCATCGAGCGCCTGCGCGCGGCGCAGCTGGCAGGGGAATTGAAAGAGGAGGCGGACGTGCAGGCGTTGGGCGACTATTATGCGGCCTTGCTGCACGGTCTGTCGGTGCAGGCGCGCGACGGCATTCCGGCCGAACGGCTGCTGGCGCTGATTCAACCGGCGCTGGCGCCGTTGGCGCTGGAAATGAAAAATTAAACTATCTTGTCGATAGTCGCTGTGCTTAAGTCTTGACGTCGATCAGGCTGCCCAGGGCCTGGTCGGCCGCCTTGACAACATTCGCCGACAGGTTGAAACCGGCCTTGTAGACGAGATTATCCGTCAGCTCGGACGCGAGGCCCACGCCGTTCGGCCGGCTTTCGGCCGCCTTGGCCGCATTCGCATTGGCGCCGCTGACGCTTTCGCTGGCGGCCAGCTTGCGCCCTTCGACGGAGAGGGTCACGCCCGTGCCGGCCGGGCTGGCTTCCTGGAACTGGGCTTGCTGCGGCTGGAAGCCCGGTGTATTCGCATTGGCGATATTGTTGGCGGCCACATCCAGCGCGCGCTGGTTGGCGGTCAGCCCCGAGGTGCCGGTGGTGAGGGCGGATATGGACATGGCAACTCCTTCAGTAGGCTTCCAGTTTACTCCCGCCATTGGAAAAAGTGGTTGGTGCAAGGCAACAATTTTTCCCACAGGTGGTTGCCGCAAAAAATATATACATCACGTAATTTTTTTATATTGTTCTGTGGTATTTCACTGTCTAGACTGGCAGGGAAGTCATCCACGGAGTCTGCCATTTCCCGCATTGCCCGCCTTTTTTTGCCGAGTTTGCTGCTGGGCTCGCTCTGCCTTTCTTCGCAAGCCCAGCGTGTGCCATTGCCGCTCGATGCGCGCCTGAACGAGCAGGTCATCATGGTGCCGGCAGGCGACGGCTTGCGCGAGGTGCTGGAAACGACGGTATTCCGTCCCGCCGGCCCCGGTCCGTTTCCCTTGCTGTTGATGAATCACGGCAAGCAAGCCGGCCCTGCGCGGCTGCAGCAGCGCGAGCGTTTTATCTACATGGCCACGGAATTCGTGCGCCGCGGCTATGCCGTGATGCTGCCCATGCGCGCCGGCTTTGCGCGCTCCACGGGCGCCTACCGCGATGTCGGCTGCGACATGCTGGGCAACGCCCAGGGCCAGGCGCGTGACCTGCTGGCCGCGCTGGCGTATGCGCGCCGCCAGAGCTGGGTCGACCCGCAGCGCATGGTCGTCGCGGGGCAGTCGTACGGCGGCATGGCGGCGCTGGCGCTCGCCACCCGGATGGTGCCCGGCGTACGGGGCGTGCTCAATTTTTCCGGCGGCTTGCGCGTCGACATGCCCGGCTGCGACTGGCAAGGGGCGCTGACCAAGTCCTTCGCCACCCTGGGCGCCTACAACCACATCCCCAGCCTGTGGCTGTATGGCGCCAACGACTCGTATTTCGGGCCGGCCCTGGCGCAGCGCCTGTTCCGCTCGTTCACGGGGTCTGGCGGGCAGGCGCAACTGGTCGCCTATGGCCCGTTCAAGCGCGACGCGCACCTGACCCTGGGCAGCCGCGATGGGGTGGCCGTGTGGCTGCCTGCCACCGAGCGCTTCCTGCGACAGATCGGCATGCCGGTGCGCCAGGTCTACCGCGTGGCCGATGCGCCGTCGCCGCCCGCCACGCATTTCGCGCCGCAGGACGACATCGCCGCGGTGCCCTACCTGGAAGAGCAGGGGCGCGCCGCCTACCGGGACTTCCTGGAGAAAACCGCGCCGCGCGCCTTTGCCCTGTCGGCCAGCGGCGCCTGGGGCTGGGCCGAGGAGGGCGAAAGTCCCGATGTCCGCGCACTGGCCTCGTGCCAGCGGCGCAGCAGCCTGCCGTGCCAGCTGTATTCGGTCGATGAAAGCGTCGTTTGGCCCGTTGCCGGCGCCAGCGCGAGCGCCGCCGGCGGTGCGCAATAGGCTGCCGCGCACGATAGTTGTCGCCGAAACGGGGGATGGGCGAATATACTAGGCGAAAAGGGAGGCGTTGCGCTTCCCGTCCGCCCTTATCATCAGCGAGAATTCACCCTTATGGCGTCATCCCCAGAAAACCTCAGCATGGCCGTGTTTTGCGACTTCGAGAACGTCGCGCTCGGCGTGCGAGATGCAAATTACGAAAAATTCGATATCAAGCCCATCCTCGAACGCTTGTTGCTCAAGGGCAGCATCGTTGTCAAGAAGGCATATTGCGACTGGGACCGTTATAAAAGTTTCAAGGGCACCATGCATGAGGCGAACTTCGAACTGATCGAAATTCCCCACGTGCGCCAGTCCGGCAAGAATTCGGCCGACATCCGCCTGGTGGTCGATGCGCTGGACCTGTGCTACACCAAGGCCCACGTCAACACCTTCGTCATCATCAGCGGCGATTCCGATTTTTCGCCGCTCGTGTCGAAACTGCGCGAAAACGCCAAGCAGGTGATCGGCGTGGGCGTCAAGCAGTCGACTTCCGACCTGCTGGTGGCGAACTGCGACGAATTCATTTTCTACGATGACCTGGTGCGCGAAAGCCGCCGTACGGCCGCCAAGCGCGATGCGCGCGAAACCCCGGCCGCCAAGCGTTCGCCGGACGAAGAAGTGCGCCGCAAGGAAAAATACGAGTCGCGCAAGACGGAAGCGATCGAGATGGCCGTCGAAACGTTCGACGCGCTGGTCTCGGAGCGCGGCGACAGCGGCAAGATCTGGGCTTCGATGCTGAAGGAAGCGATCAAGCGCCGCAAGCCCGATTTCAGCGAGTCCTATTACGGTTTCCGCACCTTCGGCAACCTGCTGGAAGAAGCGCAGACGCGCGGCTTGCTGGAATTTGGCCGCGATGAAAAATCGGGCGCCTATGTCTACCGCAGCAGCGGCCTGGTGGCCGTGCCGGCCGCCGTGAACGGCGAAGTGGCCAGCGAGGCAAGCGCCAGCGGCGAGACCGGCGTGACGGTGGAAGAGGGCAATCATCGCGAAGGCGGCAGCCGCCGCGATTCACGCCGCAATGGCCGTGGCGGCCGCAAGCAGAATGAGCCACGCCGCGGTGAGTCCGCGCCACAGGCCTTCGTGCCGGTGGCCGACGTGGAAACAGTCGTCGTCGAGCAGTATGCCCCGGCGCCGCAGCCGGAAGCGCAGCACGAGGTAGCCGAAGCCGTCGCCGAGGTGGTGGCAGAAGAAGGCAACGCCAAGCGCGGTTCGCGCCGCAATGGCCGCGGTGGCCGCAAGAATGGCGATGGCGCCCGTGAAGCGCGCGCCGAAGTTGTCGACGTCGAGGTGGTGCCGGTGGTGGAAGCCATGCCTGAGCCGGTAGCCGAAGCGATCGTGGAAGCCGTCGCCGAAGCGAAGCCGAAGGCCAAGCCACGTACGCCGGCCCGCAAGGCGGCAGCGGCGAAGAAGCCTGCAAAGAAGGCGGTCGATGTTGTGGAATCAGCTCCTGTCGTCGAAGCGGCACCGGTGGAAATCGCGCCTGTAGCGGAAGACAAGCCAGCCAAGGCGCCGCGCAAGACGCCAGCGCGCCGTCCGGCACGCAAGAAGGCGGAAGTTGCTTGATTAAAACCCGCAGCGTAGGGCCGGGGTCAGACCCGGCGGGTCTGACCCCGGATGTCTGCTGTGTCTTGGCAAAGCGGTATTAAGCCATGTACCACGGTGAACGCTTCAACAGCATTTCCCATACGGTGGGCGCCGCGCTGGCGGCCATCGGCGGCGTCATCCTGATCGTTGTCGCGGCCCGCACGGGCGACGCCTGGAAAATCGTCAGCTGCAGCGTGTATGCGGCCATGCTGCTCACGCTCTACCTCACTTCCACCCTGTACCACAGCGTGCGCGGCAAGGCCAAGGCCGTGCTGCAGCGGCTCGATCACTGCGCCATCTACCTGCTCATCGCGGGGACCTACACGCCATTCATGCTGGTGACACTGCGCGGGCCGTGGGGCTGGTCGCTGTTCGGCGTTGTCTGGGGCCTGGCGCTGCTTGGCATCGTGCAGGAATATGTGTACGCGAAAGGCGCGCGCATCCTGTCGCTGGTGATTTACGTGGCCATGGGCTGGCTGATCGTCATCGGCATCAAGCCGCTGCTGGCGGCGCTCGAGTGGAACGGCTTCCTGTGGCTGGTGGCAGGCGGCCTGTGCTACACGGGCGGCATCGCTTTCTATGCCACCGACCACAAGCTGCGTCATGGCCACGGCATCTGGCACCTGTTCGTGCTGGCCGGCAGTAGCTGCCATTTTATCGCCATTTTGTTCTACGTTGCCTGACGTTGCCTGCTGCCTTCACTGTTGCCATGATTCCATTATAATGGCGCGATATGTGAAAATTGGGCAACAATGGATATCAATTCGGACGACCTGAAAATCTTCGTCACCGTCATCGACAGCGGCACCCTGAGCGCGGCCGCCGTGCACCTGGGACAAACCACCTCGGGCGTCAGCCGCGCCCTGTCGCGCCTGGAAGACAAGCTGGCCACCTCGCTCTTGACGCGCACCACGCGTCGCATGGAGCTGACGGAAGAAGGGCAGCTATTTTTGGACAAGGCGCGCGCCATCCTCGCGTCGATGGAAGACGTGGAAGAGTCGATCCGCATCCGCCGCCAGAAGCCGGCCGGACGCCTGTCCGTCGATGCCGCCTCGCCCTTCATGCTGCATTGCGTGGTGCCCCACGTGGCGGAATTTCGCGCCATGTACCCTGACATCCGCCTGGAGTTGACCAGCAACGACCAGATCGCCGACCTGCTCGAGCACCGCACCGATATCGCCATCCGCATCGGCGCCCTGGTCGACTCGACCCTGCATGCGCGCCCCCTCAGTGCCAGTCCGCTGCACGTGCTGGCCACGCCCGCCTATCTGGCGCGCCACGGCGAACCCGCCACGCCGGAAGCGCTGTCCGGCCATGCGCTGCTGGGCTTTGCGCAATATGAACTGGGGAATAACTGGCCGCTGCGCCACGAAGCGGGCAACAGCCTGCAGATCGTGCCCGCGCTGGCCGCGTCCAGCGGCGAAACCCTGCGCCAGCTTGCCCTGCACGACCAGGGCATCGTCTGCCTGTCCGACTTCATGACGAAGGACGACATCGCGGCCGGCCGGCTGGTGCAGGTGCTGCAGCCGTTCTATACGGGCTACCGGCAGCAGATCCACGCCGTGTATTACCGCAACACGCAGCTGGCGCAGCGCATCAGCTGCTTCCTCGAATTCCTGCAACAGAAGCTGTAAGGCCGGGCATGACGGAGAAGAGCATGGAGTGCCCCACCTGCGGCGAATATGGCGACCTGCTGCATGCGACCATCCGCAAAACGGAGCAACAGGTGATCGTTTGCTCGGAGTGCGATCTGTTGTGGGCGCATCCGCAACAGGATATCGATCCGGCCCGCGCATCAGATGTGGCGTCGTTTTTGGCGCAGGCGGGCATCGAGTCCGACTGGCAGGAGCTGCAATTGGGCGCCAGGGTGCCGCCGCCGGCTACAGCATGACGGGTGTTTCTTCCGCCCGCAGCAGGGCTTCCACCTCGTGCGCGGGCAGCGGCCGGCTGAAGTAATAGCCTTGCGCTTCGTCGCAGCCATGGCGGCGCAGGTAATCGAGTTGCTCCGCCGTTTCGACGCCTTCGGCCACCACGCGCAGCTTCAGATTGTGCGCCAGGGCGATGATGGAGACGACGATGGCCGCATCGTCCGCGTCGCGCGCCACGTCGCCGACGAAGCTGCGGTCGATCTTCAGCACGTCGATGGGAAAGGTGCGCAGGTAGGCAAAGCTGGAATAGCCGGTGCCGAAGTCGTCGATCGACAGCTGCACCCCCAGCGCCTTCATGTCGTGCAGCTGGCTGACGGCCAGCGCCACGTCGTGCATGAACAGGCTTTCCGTCAGTTCCAGTTCCAGGCAGGCGGGCGGCAGGCCCGTTTCCAGCAGCACGTCGGCAATCGACGCGACCAGGTTCGGCTCGTTGAACTGGCGCGCCGACAGGTTCACGGCAAGGCGCAAGGTGTCGAGTCCCGCCGCATGCCAGCGCTTCACCTGCGCGCACGCTTCGCGCATGACCCAGGCGCCGATCGGCACGATCAGCCCCGTATCTTCGGCCAGCGCGATGAAGCGCTGCGGCGCCACCATGCCCAGATCCGGATGCTGCCAGCGCAGCAGCGCTTCCACGCCGACGATGCGTCCGCTGGCCAGGTCCACCTGCGGCTGGTAATGCAGCACGAACTGCTCGCGTTCCAGCGCGTTGCGCAGCGCCGTCTCGATGCGCAGGCGCTCCAGGGTGGCCTGGTTCATGGCCGTCGTGTAGAACTTGATGTTGTTGCGGCCCTGTTTCTTGGCGCAGTACATGGCGATGTCGGCCTGTTCGATCAGGTTCTGCGTCTCGCCATTCAGGGTCACGTCGCCAGGGGCGTCGTAGCGCGACATGTCATACACGGCCACGCCGATGCTGCAGGTGACGAAAAATTCCTTGCCGTCCAATAGCACGGGCTGGGCCACGGCATCCATCACGCGCTGCACGATGGCGCCGCTGAGCACTTCGTCCGCCTGCTCGCACAGGATGGCGACGAATTCATCGCCGGACAGGCGCGCCACCGTGTCGCTTTCGCGTAGGCTGGCCTGCAGGCGCGTGGCGATGGTTTTCAGCAGCAGGTCGCCGGCCTTGTGTCCGAGGCTGTCGTTGACGAACTTGAAACGGTCGAGGTCGATCAACAGCACCCACAATGCGCGGTTCTTGCGGCGCGACAGGGCCATCGCCTGCGCCAGGCGGTCGCGCAGCAGCGCGCGGTTGGGCAAGCCCGTCAGCACGTCGTGGTGGGCGATGTGCTGGATTTGCTGCTCGGCCAGCTTGCGCTCCGTGATTTCGGATCCCGTGCCCCGGTAGCCGCGAAATTCACCGAGTTCGTTGAACAGCGGTTCGCCATTGATGCTGAACCAGCGCAGCTGGCCATCGCGGTCCTGCATCGCATATTCGAGGTTGGAAAAGGGCAGGTGCGCTTCCAGGTTGGCGATATGCTGCTTGCCCCAGCGCGAATTGCGCATCTCCGCGTTATTGTCCCAGCGCGTCATGCCGATGAAGCGTTCCAGCGGCATGTTCGACTTGTCCGTGAAACCGCTGGTGATGTGCGTGAAGCAGAAGTGGGCGTCCTGTTCCCAGTACCAGTCCGAGGACAGGGCCAGCAGGCGGCGGAAGCGCTTTTCGCTTTCCTGCAAGGCGCGCTCCGTACGCTGGCGCGCCCGCACGTCGGCGCTGAGCAGCTCATTGCTGCGCTTGAGGTCGGCCGTGCGCTGCTCCACCAGCAGCTGCACGCGGCGCGAGCGCTGCGTCAGCGACTGCACGAAGGCGGCCGTCAGTGCGCTGAACAGCAAGCCCGTGATCAGTGTAAACAATGAGCCCAGGTGGTCGGCCAGGAAGGGACGCGGATGGGCCACCACGCGCACGTGCCAGGGCCGGCCGGCGGAAGTGAAGGCCCGGTCATAATGGTTATGGTAGGCAAAGTGCAGCCAGCGGGGCAGCGACTCCCAGGCGCCGCCCGGTTCGTCGGCAGGCGCCTGTCCATGGCGGAAGATCAATTGGCGCGGATCGGCGCCGGCGTCGGCGTAGACACTGAGTTCAAGCTGCGAGTCGCCCAACAGGTCGGCGCCGGCGAGGATTTTCTGCACCAGTTCCCCCGCGCGCACGATGACGGCCGTATCGCCGATCAGCGCCGCGCGCCGCTGCGGTATCGTTTGCAGGGGCACGCCGTGGCGGTAGACGGGACGCACGATGACGAAGCCCCGTTGCGGCCCTTGCGCCAGGGCCAGCAGGCCGGTGGCGGTGGTCTGGCCGCTGATGATCGCCTGTTCCAGCGCGCGCGCCAGCACGCCGCTCGGGCTGACGTTCAGGCCAAAGGCGGGGCGGTTGCCCTGCAGGGGTTCGAGGTAATCGACCACCAGGTAGCTGGTGCGCGTCGTGGCGGGCACGACGACGCCATCGCGCATTTCCGTCATGGTGTAGCCGGGCACGATGCGCCGCAGTTCGGTCTCGAAGGCGGCGCGCTGCGCATGCGGCACGATGCGGTGGAAATTGAAGGCCTGGATGAACGGGTGGCGCTGCAGCAGCGGCGTGGTGAAATCGTGGAATTGTTCGCGCGTGACGGGCACGACGGCGGCAAACAGCTGGTTGGTTGTCGTCAGCACCTCGACCGCATCGTCGAGCCCCTGCTCGATGGCGGCCACCCTGGCGCCGGCGCGTTGCTGCAGGCTCAGGCTCATCTTGTCGTATTCGAGCTGGCTGATGGCGGCAAACAGCACGGCCGTCACGCTGACGCCGCAGGCAAAGGTCAGCGCGGCCGCGGCGGAAATCGACAATGGCAGGCGGCCACGCAGCATGGTTTTTCCTATCTCACTTCATGGACACATGGGTTCGGCGGCGCCTGCCGGCCCCACGCAGGCCGTAGTTTGTCATAAACCACATCCATCATGCTGATTTTGCACCAAAACACTGCTAATAAGCAACAATATCTATGACCGGGGAAGACGACTTTCAGTCGTTGTCGCTGCCTGACCGGCGGCGCACACGCCACAACTGCCATGCCGGCAGCCAGCGGTTCAGGAACGCCAGGCCGCATATCCGGCGCCAGCGCACCAGGCGCACCACGCGCACGGCGCGGCCGTCGGCGCCTTGTTCGGGCTTGGCGGCGAAGACGATGCGGTTATTGCCGGCGATGCCGTCGAAGTGGCAGACGGCGCCACGAAAGGTCAGCATCAGGCGCGCCAGCATGGCGGGATAGTGCTCGTCATAACTGAACAGGTTGGCCACCAGCACGCCGCCGGGCAGCAGGGCGCGCAGGCAGTCTGCATAGAAGCGCGCGCTGCCCAGTGCCGGCGGCAAACCCGTTTCGTCGTAGCCATCGAGCAGCAGCACGTCGGCGCAGCCCGGATGCTGGCGGATATAGCTGACGGCGTCCGTCTCGATGATGCGCAGGCGCGCATCGTCGGGGGGCAGCATGAATTGCTCGCGCAGGGCGATCACGTCGGCGCGCAGTTCCAGCACCGTGATGCGCGTCCCGGGCAGGTGGCGGTAGCAGAATTTCAGCAACGAACCGCCGCCCAGGCCGACCATCAGGATGTGCCGCGGGCGCGGCACGAACAGGGTAAAGCACATCATGGCACGCGCATAGCGCAGCAGCAGATGGTCGGGGCGCGACAGCAGCATTTCGCTCTGGATCATGCCGGGTTGGAATTCCAGGCGGCGCCGGTCGCCACAGGTATGCACCTGCGGGGCAAGTGGGGTGGTGCTTCTGTTTTCCGGCATGGGACGACTTCGCTGAGTGGACTGGGGGAGATGCTTTGTTGCATTCAGAGAAATCTGATAAGCTCCCGTGAGCATACCCGATTAATCCGCGCCGAGCATGCGTATATGTATATGCATACGGCGCGTGGCGGCACGGCTGCGCAGTCGGGCACCATGGAGACAAGCATGTTTTTGGATCACCCCATCATTACGGCGACGAACAGTTTTACGGAGCCCGACCGCATCGAGCGGTTGACGCGCGTGTACGGTTACGCAGCGGCGCTGGCCGACGTAGCCGCTAACTTCGGCTTCATTGAAAAAGTGGCGCAAATCCACGACCACAAGGGCACCCTCATCGTGTTCTGGCACGAGGCGCCCAACGAGGTGGAAAAGCAGTATTTCGTGCAGGCCTGGGCCAGCAAGATCGGCGACGGCAGCACCAATGTCGAACACGAAATCTGACCTGGCCTGCCGCGCTTGCGCGGCGATGGCGTAGCCCATGGATATCAAGACCCTGGTACTGGCCCTGGCACTCGGCAACCTGAGCCTGTGCGCGGCCCTGTTCTTCTTCGAGTACGAGCGCAAGAAGTCGCTCAGCATGTCCACCTGGGCGGTGGCCAAGCAATGCCAGGCCGTGGCCTGGTGCCTGCTGTATTTCCGCGGCGTGCTGCCAGATTCCCTCTCCATCTTGCTGGGCAACAGCCTGCTGTTTGCCGGCATGGCGCTCGATGCGGGCGCGCTGTGGCAGGCGGCCGGGCGCAGCGGCTGGCGCCGCTATGTCTTGCCGGCGCTGGGTGTGTCGGTGGGGCTGTTTGCCGCCTGTTATCTGTTCGACGTGGCGCCGCTGCTGCGCAGCGCCGGCGGTTCGCTGATCGTGGCCGGCTTCTTCCTCGCCGGTGTGGCCGCGCTGTGCCTGAAATGGCGCGAGGCGAGCATGCTGCGCCGTTTCCTCGTCGTCAGCATGGGCCTGCTGTCCTTGCTGATCGCCGCGCGCGGCGTGCTGGCCGCCACGATCCCCGATTTTGACGCGGAACTGCTGCAGCTGGCCGGCTTTGGCGCCCTGTACCTGATGATGCTGACGAACGCCTTCGGCTATTTGCTGCTGTCGCGCGAAAAGCTGGGCGGCGAGCTGGCGCGCCTGGAAGTGCTCGACGCGGCCACGGGCGTGCCGAACCGGCGCGGATTTTATCAGGCGCTGGCGCCGTGGATGGCGTTGGCGCGCCGGCCCGGCTTGCCGACGGCGCTGGTGGTGCTCAATATCGACCACTTCAAAAGAGTCAACGACAGCTATGGCCATCCGGTGGGTGATGCGGTGCTGAAAACCATCGTCGACACGTGCCGCCAGCAACTGCGCGACAGCGATCTGATGGGTCGCCTCGGTGGCGCCGAATTCGCCATTCAACTGCCGCGCACGACCCTGGACGATGCGCTGATGGTGGCCGAGCGCATCCGCGCCGCCGTGGAGGTGCTGCCCGTCAAGACGGAGCGCGCCGTGTTGCAACTGACGGCCAGCCTGGGCGTGACCACCATCCGAGCCGAAGACAGCACCGTCAGCCTGTTCAAGCGGGCCGACGAGGCGCTGCAGGCGGCCAAGCAGGCTGGCCGCAACAGGGTCGTGGAAGCGCAGGGTGTCAGCACCCTCGATATTTAAATCGGCTTATTTCTTGCGCGAGCCCAACCAGCTGGGCTCCTTGCCGCACTCCTTGGGCAGGAACAAGGCATCGAGGCCGGGATCGCAGCGCCGGTCAGGCGCCTTCATCGGTTCGACAGTGAGCCATTCGCTTTTGGGCAGGATCTTTTCTTCGCGTGCTTCCACGGGTGGCGCGGGCGGCAGGCTGTCTTGCCAGCGCGCCTCCGCGGCAGGCGCGGGCGCGGTGGCCCAGTTCGCGTCCACCTGCGCTGCGCGCACCGGCGGTGCGTCCGCGTGTGCGACGGCGCAAAATACGCTGCCCGCGAAGAAGAAGAACGTGCGCATGGCGGCGCTGTTTTTGGAAATCATGGTCTGTCCTTGGTCGGTGCCGCGAGGGCTGGCTCTGCATTATGACGCCAGCCGGAAGCAAAAACACAAGAAAATTGCAACGGCATGTTACCAAAGGGACTATAGTTACTGGTAGCAAGCAGGTGCACTGCAGCAAGGCGCTGGAACGCGGGGCACCAGTTCCCGAACGTGTGCATACCCTAACTTTCATTTAAGCTAAGCAAGTTATGCTATCGAGCGCACGCCAGGCTGCCCTGAGCCGTCCGCACCGCAGTTCCCCTTTTTTACTCTTGCCAGGCCCATAATGAAAATGCTCAAATCCCTGCCTGTATGGCCGCTTGCCGCGCCGATTGCCGGCTGGCTGTTCCTGTTCGGTTCCACCTTCAATCTCGGCGGTGCCTACCAGATCCTGCTGGTGGTGGGCCTGATCGGCAGCGTGCTGGCCGCCGTGTACCACGCGGAAGTGGTGGCGCACCGCATCGGTGAACCGTATGGCACGCTGGTGCTGGCGCTGGCCGTGACCCTGATCGAGGTGGCGCTCATCGTCTCGCTGATGCTGGCCGGCGGGCCGGAAACGACGGGCCTGGCGCGCGACACCGTGTTTGCCGCCATCATGATCATCCTGAACGGCATCGTCGGCATCTGCCTGCTGCTGGGCGCCGGGCGCCACAAGGAGCAGACCTTCGGCCTGCTGGGCGTGAGCGCGTCGCTGGCCACCCTGGCGGCCATCGCCGTTCTGACCCTGGTGCTGCCGAACTACACCTCGAGCGCAGCCGGTCCCTTCTACAATTCCAGCCAGCTGATCTTCATCGCCGTCATTTCCCTCGTCCTGTACGGCACCTTCGTGCTGGTGCAGACGGTGCGCCACCGCGATTACTTCCTGCCCAAGGAAGCCGTCGGTGATGAAGAGGTGCATGCGGCGCCGCCCACGCCCACCGTCGCCTGGGTCAGCGCCGGCGCGCTGCTGGTGTGTCTGGGCGCCGTGGTGCTGCTGGCCAAGTCGCTGGCGCCCGCGCTGGAGACGGCGATTGCCGCCATGGGTGCGCCGAAAACCCTGGTCGGCATCGTCATCGCCGCCATCGTGCTGCTGCCCGAGGGCCTGGCCGCCGTGCGCGCCGCGCGCGCAAACCGTTTGCAAACGAGCCTGAACCTGGCGCTCGGCTCCGCGCTGGCCAGCATCGGGCTGACGATACCCGCCGTGGTGGTGGTGTCGCTGGCCACGGGCCTGACGATCACGCTGGGTCTCGATATCAAGTCGACGGTGCTGTTGCTGCTGTCGCTGATGGTGGCCACCCTGTCGCTGGGCACGGGCCGCACCACGGTCATGCAGGGCACGGTGCACCTGGTGATTTTCGCTGTCTATCTGTTCACCACCATCGTGCCGTAGAACACCTGTCAAAACTTACTGCGCGTCGGAATTTATCGTTTGCGATGCTCACTGACTCGGCGTCCCCGTACCTTCGTACAGTTGCGCGTCTCAACCACAACTTCCTTCCGCTCGCTACGGTTTTGTCAGGTGTTCTTGAGCGTTACCGTTGCTCGCCGTTTTGTCACAATCCTGTCACGCCGCTGTCATACGATGGGGGTAGTGTGGTAGGATTTTTAAATCGTTTAAATGATTTATATAGTTTAGCAACTGAGTTTGCCAACTTTTTCAGTTGGCACAGTAATGACAAGACAAGAGGCCAGTATGTATGCAGCGGTGGACCTGGGGTCCAACAGTTTTCGTTTACACGTCGGCAAGCATGATGGCGACACGATCCGCGTGGTCAAGAGCGTGCGCGACCCGATACGCCTGGCCGCAGGCCTGGACGCCAATGGCGACCTGACCGAAGCGGCCATGCAGGGCGCGCTGGCCTGCCTGCAGCGCTTTCGCGCCATCCTCGCCGGCTTTGAACTCGATGCCGTGCGCGTGGTGGCCACATCGGCCATGCGCGTGGCGCGCAACGGCGCCGTCTTCCTGCCGCTGGCCGAGCAAGCCATCGGCCATCCGATCGAGATCATCTCGGGCGAGGAAGAGGGACGCTTGATCTACATGGGCGTGGCCAATGCGCTGGCCATTCCCGGCGAACGCCGGCTGGTGATGGATATCGGCGGCGGCTCGACCGAACTGATACTGGGGCGCGGCAACGATATCGAGCGCGTCGAGTCGTTCAGCCTGGGCACGGTCAAGCAAAGCCTGTCGTTCTTCATCGGCGGGCGCATCGACGCGCCGTCGTTCGAGGCGGCCATCCTGTCGGCGCGCAGCCATTTCGAGGATGCCGCGCCGCCGTACCGCCCGCAGCACTGGAAGACGGCTTACGGCTCTTCCGGCACCATCCGCACCATCGCCGACATCATCGCCCGCAACAAACTCGGTGACGGCTTGCTCACGAGCGTCAGCCTCGACGCGCTGGCGCGCCGCTTCATCGAACTCGGTCACACCAGCCGCATCGACATGCCCGGCTTGCGCCCCGACCGCGCCAGCACCATCGTCGGCGGCCTGGCCATTTTGATCGGCCTGTTCCGCGAACTGGCCATTCCCGCCATGACGCCGATCGAAGCGGGCTTGCGCATGGGCGTGATGTGGGATTTGTACCTGCGTTCGACCAAGCGTGACCGCCGCGAACAATCGGTGCAGGGCTGCATGGAAAAATTCCATATCGACCAGCAGCGCGCCGGCCGGGTGGCCGAGCAGGCGCTGGCCATGTACGCGCAGCTCAAGCCCACCTCCGACGCCCTGGTGAAATCCCTGCGCTGGAGCAGCCTGCTGCACGAAGTGGGCCTGGCCGTGTCGCAGACGGGCTACCACAAGCATGCCTCCTACATCGTGGAAAACGCCGACTTGCCCGGTTTTACCACGCGCGAACAGAAGACCATGAGCCGGCTGATCCTGGCGCAGAAGGGCAACTTGCGCAAGATCGGCGAAGTGCTGTCCGATCCCGATTTTGCCAAGGCCGTGCTGGCTTTGCGCCTGTCGATCCTGCTCATGCATGCGCGCATCGAAGCCGATTTCAGCGAACTGCGCCTGCGCATGAAGAACCGCATTGAACTCGACATCAAGCGCGGCTGGGTGGCGCACCATCCCACCGTGTCGTTCTGGATCGAGAAGGAGCAGGAATTCTGGGATGAGGTCGGGGTCGATTTCACCATCCGCGCCAGCGCATAGTGGGTCATTGCGCCATGCCGTGCGCATGGCTTGATGTGCAGCAAGCAATATTTTTAAAAACAGTATATATTGTTTATATTATTTACTAGATTGGAAAATCCATGACCAAAACCGTCCCAGCGAAAAAAGCCGACAGCGCACCCGTATCGATGTTTCCCACCAGCGCTTCGATCAATGCGGCAGCGGCCAAGGCCGCGCCAGCCGCCAAGCCTGCAGCCAAGCCAGCCGTGAAGCCTGCGGCCAAGCCGGTGGCCGCCAAACCGGCCGCAGTCAAGCCTGTCGCCGCCAAGCCTGTGGCGGCGAAACCAGTAGCAGCGAAACCAATAGCAGCGAAAGCTGCCGCAGCCAAGGCGCCCGCCGCCAAGCCGGCGGCCAAGGCCGTCGTCGCCAAAGCCGTTGCCAAGCCAGCGGCTAAGGTTGCCGCGAAGCCCGCCGCCAAGCCTGCAGCGAAAGCCGCCGTCAAACCGGTAGCGAAACCGCCAGCGAAACCGCCAGCGAAACCGCCAGCGAAACCGGTGGCCAAAGCGGCTGCCAAGCCTGCGCCGGCGAAAAAAGCGCCGGTCGCCAAGGTCGCCGCCGTCAAGGAAAAAGCCCGCAAGCCGAAACTCGTGCGCGACAGCTTCACCATGCCGGAAGCGGAATACGAAGTCCTGGGCCAGGTGAAAAAAGCTTGCCTGAAGGCCGGTTTCGAAATCAAGAAAAGCGAATTGCTGCGCATCGGCGTGGCGCTGATCAGCCAGATCGACCTGGCCACCCTGCAAAACGTGCTGGCCGGCTTGCCGCAGCTGAAAACGGGCCGTCCGAAGAAGGATTGATGGCGCGGGCAGGGGCCGCACCCCTGCCTGGCCGTTCTGGTTTACCATGGGGCCTGTGATAGTTCCCCCATGGTTGCCATGTCAGAAGATACAGATATCGAACGCGCCGGCTTCGTCGAGCGCGCCATCGTCCGCCACCAAGCGGGCGTCTCTACCCCAGCCATCGACCACGTCGCCGAGGAAATCCCCGTCGCGCTGGTCTTCAATGGCATTTCCCACGTCGTCATGATGGCCACCCCGCGCGACCTGGAGGCATTTGCCTATGGCTTCGCGTTGACGGAAGGCGTGGTCGCTTCCGCCGGCGCCATCTTTGACTGCGAAGTGTTCCTGCGCGCTGATTCGGCCGAAGTGGCGTTGAGCATCGCCCAGGAAGATTTCGTGCGCCTGAAGGACCGGCGCCGCCAGTTGACGGGCCGCACGGGCTGCGGCGTGTGCGGCATCGACAGCATCGACATGCTCGACTTGCAGCCGCAAGCGCTGCCGCCGTCCCTGATCCGCGTCGACCTGCCGGCCGCATTGGCGCGCGCCTCCGCAGGCCTGCGCGAACACCAGGCGCTGATGCGGGAAACGGGCGGCGTGCACGCGGCTGCGTGGTGCACGCCCGACGGCGATATCGTGCACGTGTTCGAGGATGTCGGCCGCCATAACGGTCTCGATAAACTGATTGGCCACCTTGCGCTGCACGACATCGACATGCGGCGCGGCTTCGTCTTCCTGTCCAGCCGCGGTAGCTACGAGCTGGCGCGCAAGGCGGCGCGCATGCAGATTCCGTTGTTGGCGACGATTTCCGCCCCCAGTTCGTTGGCCATTTCCATCGCCACGCAGGCGGGCATGAAGCTGGTGGGCTTTTGCCGCCAGGATGCCTACGTCGATTACACGCCAGGCATCACGCTTTAACTTCACTGCGTTGCAGCAGCACGGGCACGGATTTCGACGTCGGCGTGCCGGCGCCGTCGGCCGTGCTGGCCAGCGGCACCAGCGCGTTCGTCTCGGGGTAGTACGCGCCCAGGCAGCCGCGCGGGATATCGTATGCCACCAGCCGGAAGCCATCGGCGCGGCGCGTCACGCCATCGTCCCAGGCGCCGATCAGGTCCACCAGCTCGCCATCGGCAAAGCCCAGCATGGCGATATCTTCCGCGTTGGCGAAGACCACCTTGCGCGTGCCGTACACGCCGCGGTAGCGGTCATCCATGCCGTAGATGGTGGTGTTGTACTGGTCGTGCGAGCGCGTGCTCATTAACACCATCAGGCGTTCGCCGTGGCGCGCTCTAGCGCGGTGCAGCGGCGTGTCCAGCGGCAGCGGGGCGACCAGGAAGCTGGCCTTGCCGCTGGCCGTCTTCCACACGCGTTCGCGCGAAGCCACCGTCAGATGAAAGCCGCCCGGCTGCGCCACCCTGGCGTTGTAGTCGTAAAAATCGTCGAATACCTTTTCGATATCGTCGCGGATACGCGCATAGTCTGCCGCATACGCGCGCCAGTCCACCAGGCTGCTCCCCACGGTCGCTTCGGCCATGCCGGCCGCGATGGCCACTTCCGAGCGCAGCTGCGGCGAAGCGGGCGCATTGCGGCCGTACGAGATATGCACCATGCTCATCGAGTCTTCCACCGTCACGCCCTGCGCTACGCCGTGCTGCAGGTCGATCTCCGTGCGGCCCAGGGTGGGCAGCAGCAGGGCTTCCCTGCCGATGACCAAGTGGCTGCGATTGAGCTTGGTGGCCACCTGCACCGTCAGCGCGCACTGGCGCAGCGCGGCAAAGGTCAGTGGCGTGTCCGGCGTGGCGGCGGCGAAATTGCCGCCCAGCGCGATGAAGACCTTGACGTCGCCGCGCTGCATGGCTTCGATGCTGGCCACCACGTCGTGGCCGTGCGTGCGCGGCGGCGCGAAACCATACACCTGGCCCAGGCGGTCGAGGAAGGCGCTGGTGGGCTTTTCCTCGATGCCCACCGTGCGGTCGCCCTGCACGTTGGAGTGGCCGCGCACGGGGCATAAGCCGGCGCCGGGCTTGCCGATCTGGCCGCGCAGCATCATCAGGTTCGACAGCATGCGGATGGCCGCCACGCTGTGCTTGTGCTGCGTCAGGCCCATGCCCCAGGTGGCGATGATGCGCTGGCCATGAATAAAAACGTCCGTCAGCGCCTCGATCTGCGCACGATTCACGCCCGATTCTGCCACGAGCAGTTGCCAATTCTCTGCGCGCAGGTCGTCGCGGAAGGCGTCGAAGCCGCTGCAGTGTTCCGCGATGAAGGCGTGGTCGATGACGGCGGGTTCGCCGGCCGCTTGCGCCGCATCGTCATGCTCGACGACCCTCTTGGCGACGGCCTTGATCAGGGCGAAGTCGCCGCCCAGGGTGGGCTGCACGAAAAGGCCGGCCAGGCGAGTGCTGCCCAGGGTGGCCATTTCCAGCGCGCTTTGCGGGTCCATGAAGCGCTGCAAGCCCCGTTCACGCAGGGGATTGATGGAGACGATGCTGCCGCCGCGGCGCGCGCAGTCGCGCAATTCGCCCAGCATGCGCGGGTGGTTGGTGGAGGGATTCTGGCCGAAGATGAGGATGGTGTCGGCCAGTTCGAAGTCGGCCAGGGTCACCGTGCCCTTGCCGATGCCCACGGTGGCCGGCAAGCCGCGGCTGGTCGCCTCGTGGCACAGGTTGGAGCAGTCGGGGAAGTTATTGGTGCCGTACAGGCGCGCCATCAGCTGGTACAAGAAGGCCGCTTCGTTGCTGGCGCGGCCCGACGTATAGAACGCGGCCTGGTTCGGGTCGGGCAGGGCGCGCAGGTGGCGCCCCACGAGGGCGTAGGCGTCGTCCCAGGCGATTGGCACATAGCGGTCGCTGGCAGGATGGTACACCATCGGTTCGGTCAGGCGGCCGTGCTGCTCGAGCGCGTAGTCCGATTGTTCCAGCAGCTGCGTGACGGTATGGCTGGCAAACAGCTCCGGGCCGGCGCGGCGGCTGGTCGCTTCGGCGGCGACGGCCTTGGCGCCGTTTTCGCAAAAGGCAAACGTGGAAGCGTGGTTGCGGTCGGGCCAGGCGCAGCCGGGACAGTCAAAACCGTCGGGCTGGTTTTGCGCCAGCAGCGCCTTTAAATTCCCGGGCGCGACGCGCTCCTGGCGCAGGCTGATGGCCACGTGTTTCAAGGCATCCCAGCCGGCGGCAGGCTTGGTATAGGGCGTGATGTGCGGTGCGTCCTGGTCTTTCATTGGCTCTTTCGGCTGGGCGAGTGTGGTAATTATGCACGATCCCCGAATGACATTGACTTGCGTCATGGAAATGACATTCGGCTGTCATTTTCCTGACATATTAGACAAGTACGCTGGAGTCGTCTTGATCACAGGGGATGAAACCATGCAGAACATAGTCGCATCAAACGAAGCCAAGGCCCGGCCGGTCCAACTGGTGCTGAGCCAGGCCACTACCGCGGCGGAAGTGCGCGAAGTCCAGCGTTTGCGTTACAAGGTGTTTATCGAAACCATGGGATTGAGCTCGCTGGCGAACGCCGATGGCCTCGACAGCGATGAATTCGATGCGCACTGCGATCACCTGATCGTGCGCGATGCCGATACCCTGAAAGTGGTGGGCACCTACCGCGTGCTGAGCGCCGCCAAGGCGGCCAAGATCGGCCGCCTGTATTCGGAAAACGAGTTCGACCTGAGCCGCCTGAAGAACCTGCGCGGACGCATGGTCGAAGCGGGCCGCGCCTGCATCCACCCGAAATACCGGGGCGGCAGCGTGATCATGCTGCTGTGGTCGGGCCTGGCCGAGTACATGCGCCGCGAGCGCTGCGACTACCTGGTCGGCTGCGCCAGCATCAGCCTGGCCGATGGTGGCCATAACGCCGTCGCCGTGTACCAGGCGCTGGCCGAAAAGCACATGGCCCCAAGCGAATACCGCGTCACGCCGCACCTGCCTTTCCCCATCCACCAGGTGGAAGCGGCGCACAAGCCGCAAGTGCCGCCGCTGATCAAGGGCTATCTGCGTTCGGGCGCCTGGATTTGCGGCGAACCGGCCTGGGATCCTGATTTCGAAAGCGCCGACATGTTCATGATGATGCCGCTGGCGAATCTGGACGAACGCTATGCGCGCCATTACGGGGTGGTGCCTGGCTAAGACCGACGCGGGGAAGTGAGGCCTGCAGCTGGCTGGCCAGTGCCTGCACGGCGCTGCGCAAGCCGGTGTCCGCGCTGTCGGGCGGCAGCAGTTCGAGCAGGAAGCGCAGCGGCGCCGTGATCGTTTCGGGTTCGCCGATGCTGCCGTGGCGCCGCACGGCGTCGTGGTACAGGGCCAGGAAGGCGGCGCGCGCGGGCGCGTCGAAAGGCTGGCCGTCCGGCACCTGCCACAGGGCCGCCAGCAGGGCGGCGCGCACGGGGGCGCCGGCGTCGATGGCGCGGTGTTCGTCCGCGTGGCGCTGGCGCGCATAGGCGATGGCGTCGTGCAGCAAATCGCCCAGTTGCGGATCGAGCGCGCGCCAGGCGCCGCTGTCGCCATGGGCTTTCAGCAGCAGGGCGCCCGCCAGCACCTGGAAAATCAGGTCGCAGTCGGCCACGCCGCTGCGCCGCCGCGCTTCGTCCAGCGCGGCCAGGCAGGCGTCCGTCATGGCGCGCAGTGCCGGCGCGCCCGAACTTCCTTCGGTGCAGGCCAGGCGCGCTTGCAAGGCCCAGTAGCGCCCCAGCAGGGCCAGGCGCTGCGCCGTGGGTGCCAGCGCCACCAGCAGGTCGATATGCTGTTTTCCATCCTGCAGCAACTGGCGTCCCTGCGCCGGGTCGGGCACGGCCGGCACCGCGATGCCGGCGCCCGCATCGAGGCCGCACAGGGCCGCGCCCTGGCGTATCTCCAGTTCCGCCCAGTGCGCCAGCGCGCGCAAGCCCACCTTGCCGTCGGCCGCGCTGTGCGCCGCCCGATAGTGTTCGATGGCGCGCAGGGTGTTTTCCAGGCCACCGAGGCCGGCGCGCGCGGCGGCCATGTTTTCGCGGATGTCGGCGCAGCCGAAGAAGCGCGCGCGCACGGCTTCCTCGATGCTGCCCAGCTTTTCCTCGATGGCCGCGCGGCGCGCAGGATCGGCGCCCGCCAGGCGCGCGTGCAGGGTTTCCAGGTCGGCCAGCAAGTGGCCGTGGTAGTGATAGTCGGGCGCTTGCCAGGGCCGGCTCTGGGTATTCGGAAAGCGGTAGCGGTCGTCGCCATACGCCTGGTAGGCGCCCCAGGTGTTCGAGGCGGGGAACTGCAGGTAGGCCGCTTCGCGCGCCAGGCGCACGGCGTCGCCGAAGTATTCGCCGCTCAGCATGGCGTGATAAAAGCTGTGCGCGAAGATGCTGGCCGCCTGGTCGTCGATGCGCCAGCCGGCCGCGATCACCGCCTGCGAGCCCATTTCAATGAAGGCCGTGGCCAGGCTGGCGGCCAGTTTCGACCACGGTGCGATGGCGTCCGGACGCATGTCGCCCAGGTGGCAGCAATTGATGAAGACGAATTGCGGCACGCGCTTCAATTTACCCACCTGCGCCGCCGTCAGCCGCGTCTTCGGTCCCAGCACCAGGCCCGTATGGGCGATGCCTGGGCCGGCCACTTCGCCATGGCCGGCCAGGTGGATGGCGAAATAGCGTTCGTCGAACAGGTGTACCAGCACGCGCTGCGCCTGAGGGCGCAGCAGCTCGCGTACCTGGTAGCCGTACGCGCCGAACATGCGCGCCACGTCCTGCGCCTCGGCCTGCGCGGCGGGCAGCTCTGGCAGGCCGGAATCGGTGTCGCCGATCACCAGCACGCTGTTGCTGGGCGGGCTGACGGCGGGCGGCTGTTCGCGCAGGCTGGCCAGCTGGCGCACCATGCCGATGCGCGTCGACAACGGACTTTCCTCGCTGCCCGCCTCGTCGCGCATCAGCTCCCACGGATAGATGGCGGCGCTCTGGTCGACGGCCAGGATCAGGCCGCGCATCTCGGGGATGGCCGCCTTCAGGCCATTGGGCAGCATCAGTTCGTACAGGGCGCGCGACAGGCCCGGCTGGTCGGTGGTGTTGTCGGTGGCATCCATGATCAGGCCATCGACGGCTTGTCGCTGGTTCGGCTCCTCGTCGACGCTGTTGTGCGCGCGGTCCGTCAGCACGGTGAAGCGCAAGGCGCCGGAAAGGTCCGCTGCGACGATCTGCACGCGGCGCCAGCCGTTGTCGCCGCTCAGGCTGGGCAGGATGCGCCGGTAGCCGCCGGGGCTGTGGCGGATGCGCCGCTCGAACGTGAAGCTGCCCTGGTAGCGCGCCTCGGCCATGATCTGTTCGATGGCCACGGCGGCGGCGATGGCGCGCGCCTCGGACTGTTCGTAGATGGCGATGTGGCCGATGCGGCACGCCATGCCCGCGTCTTCCAGGCGCCGGTTGGCGCTGCGCGCGCCGTCGATCAGGGCGCGCGCGCACAGGGCGATGCTCAGGCCGCCATAGCCGGAACCGGACAGCAGGCTGGCCACGCGCAAGCCGTGTTCGCCCATCGGCGGCGCGGCCACATGGCCGGCGGCGCGCACCTGCAGGCAGACGCACGCGTATTCGAGCAGGCCGCCGGCAAAGGCGCGCGCCAGTTCGCCCGGCGTCAGCTCGCCCAGAGCGCCCAGGCCGATGACGATGGCGCCGCCGGGCCGGCGCGCCGCGTCGGGCTGCAGCACCACGAGGGCGGAGTCGGGACGCTGCGGAAAGCGCCCCAGCGCGTGGATTTCCTGCAGCTTGCCGGCCAGCAGGCGGTCGAGAAAGCTCATGCTGCCGCGCAGCGATTCGGAGGCGTAGCAGCCGCTCATGACGGGCGCGTCGGCCGAGGCCATGCTGCCGTGGATGAGGGATAGGCTCAGCTGCGGCGCGCGGCGCTCCGGCGCGCTGGCGGGGCCGGCGGCGCCGAGGGCCGCGTCGAGCAATTCCTGCGGCTGCGGGTACAGCGGCGTGGCGTCGGGAGCATACGGATGGAAGCGCGGTGGTACGCCGCCGGGCGCGTGCGGCGGGTGGCGCGGCAGGGCGGCGGCCTGGCCGCTGTCGAGCAGCTGCGCGATGGCCGGGTAGTAGTCCTTTTGCAGCAGCAGGTCGCCGTGCGCCACCGGCAGGTAGCAGGCCGCCACGCCGTCCGGCACCGCGCCTTGCCAGGCCGTGCGGCCATCGCCGTCCGGCGACCAGGCCGTCTCGATGCCGCCGTCGCGCAGGCGCAGCGCCACCGGCGTGGCGGCGCAGCCGGCCAGGTAGCTGCAATGGCGCGCGTCGAGCGGGGCCGCTTCCAGCAGGGCCACGGTGGCGCGCGCCGCGGCCAGCGCCTGGGCTTCGGGCGCCTGCCAGCCGCCGGGCAGGTCCGCTTGAACATCGCCTGCGGCCAGCCGCGCCCAGGCGGCGGCGTCGAAATAATCGATGCCGCCCGCCTGCGGCCATGGCAGCATGTCCAGCACGCCGGGAAAGGCGCGCACGAAGCCGAGAAACTGGCGCCGCGTGTGCTTCCAGCCTATCCAGCTTGCCAGCATCTGCACCAGCCGGTCGCGTCCCAGCAGCACTTGCACCATCGCCTGCGTGCCGCGGTTGGCCGTGCCTACCTGCAGCAAGCGGCTGCCGGGCAGGGTGCCGAAGCGCTGCCAGCGGTCCTTCAGGGCCAGGCGCGCCACCAGCCCGCCCATGCCGTGGGCCACGATGCGCAGCGGCTGTCCACGCTGTTCCGCGTCGCGCATGGCGTCGTCGAGCACGGGCAGGAAGGCGCTGCTGGAGTGCTGCAGCGACAAACGCCAGTCATAGGTAAAGGGCCGCACTTCCTGGCTTTGCGCGAGGAAGCGGGCAAATGGTTCATAGCAGGATTCGACCCAGCCGGCGCTGACAATGTGCGGCTGGCCCACGGCCAGGCGTTCGATGCGCCCTTCGACCAGGTTGACGGGGTCGAACCAGATGCGGTTGCTGCCCACTTGCAGGTGGCTGCCCATGATGTCGGGCAGCAGCAGCACGATGGGCGCGTGCGCGCGCCGTTTCGGTACTTCGCCGCCGCGCGCCAGCGGGCCCTGCTCGATGCCGGGCAGCGGCTGGTAGGCCGTCTCGTTGCCGCTGAGTGCCTGCACGGCGGCCTGGCTCGATGGCGCGCGCTCGAAGTAGTTCAGGTGGTGCGCGTGCGGCCCGCGCAGCAGCAGTTGCCGCACCGGCGTGCTGCGCGTGGCGCCGCCGGCCATCGAGGCACAATTGACCACCAGGTCATTCTGGCCGCCGTACAGCTGGTCGTCGAGGCAGTCGCCCAGCCAGCCCAGCAAGCCATCGCCGCTGCACGCGCCGGCCAGTACATGCAGCGGGCTGGCCACGCGCACGTCGGGCGCGTTGAGCAGCGCCACCAGGGGCGAGTCGGGCATCATCGCTTCAAGGCCCGGCAGGATGCGCGCATCGCAGCGCTGCCGCACCACGGCCAGCAGGAAGGCCATGGCGCCGTCGGGTACGCCGCCGTGCAGCAGCAGCTTGAACATCACGCTGGCCCAGCGGTCGAGCCGGCCCGACATCAGGGTGGTGCCGCGCGCCGGGCAGGCCACGCGCACGAAGCGGGCGATGCGGATGGCGCGCGTTTTCAGCTCTACGCTGAGCGCGCGCAAGCGCGCCGCATCCGCGTCGTGGCCGCTGCGCCCGCCCAGCCGCGCCTGCGCCGTGAAGTGCTCGATATCGTGGCTGTTGAACGCTTCGCCGCCCACCGTGTTTTCGCTCAGCCGCTCCAGGCCGTCGCCGGCCAGGTCGACGGCGCCGCGGCTGTCGATGCGCTGCGCCCGCGCCAGCAATTCACCCACCAGGCCGCCGCGCGAATGGCTCAGCAGGTGCAGCACGGCGCCGTGCGGCAACTGGCGCACGAGGGCCAGCGCATTCTCGATGGGGCTGTCGCTGAGGCTGCGGTGCTCATAGCCGTAGATGCGGTTGCCGTACTGCGCCGCCAGTTGCGGCGCCAGGCCGTTGCGCCACAGGCCGGCAAAGCTGCGCTGGGTCGACGAGGCCGTGCCGTGCAACAGCAGCAGCACCGGTTCCGGCCCGGCGGGCAGGCTGGGGACGGCCGTCATGCTGCCCGCCTCGATGCCGCAGCGGTACAGGCCCAGGCGCTGTTCCAGCTGGCGGTCCTGGAAGGCGCCCGCCGCCGCCAGCGCCGTCATGGCGGCGGCACCGCAGCGGTACACGCGCACGGCCCGCAGCATCCAGGCACCCAGGCCGTCGCGGCTGGCGCCGGGCGGCTGCCGCGCCGCCTGCGGGCGCAAGGCCAGCCCCACTTCGATGCTGGCGGGCGCGCCATCGCGCGCCAATGTGGCAGGCCCCAGGTAGCGTGGCAGGTCCAGGCTGCCTGCCAGCAAGGAATTGCCATCGCACAGCAGCAATTGCACCACGTCGGCCGGGCCGATATCGAGGGCGATGCGGCAACTGCCGATGCCGCGCGCGCCGGACAGCACGTGGGTTTCGGCATGCCAGCCGGGCGCGGCAGGGCAGTCGCCGGCCTTGGCGAGGGGATCGCGCGTGAGCGTCAGGCGCAGCACGGGCGGCGCAAGAGGATCGCTGGACATGCGGTTGGGATCGCTGGTTAAAAGCTGACCTTGATGCCTGCGCGGACTATGCGTGTTGTGTCAGATCAAGTTTGAGTGGAAATGCAGGGGCAGAATCTGGGAGGGGGCGGGAGCGGGAAGGCAGAGAAACGGTCAGCATGGTTTGGGCTGGGTCTCTTCGCTATCATGTCCGGATGCGGTGCGGTGAGCGAACTGCGCGAATTGTATGGCAAAAGTTCATGGCGCCGGGGACCTGGGTGCCTGGCATGGCATTACAACAGCGGGTATATCAATGGACTGGCGTGGCGGACAGTTCCTTCAGTTCGCGGATGGTGATGTCCGATTTTTCATGCATGCGCAATAAAATCGTTGCACCGACCGACAGTTTGCCGTGACGAATCTTGCTGATGATGGGAGGCTGCACTTCCAGTACACGGCACAGCTCCGCATCATTTTTCAGGTTCATCTTCTCGATCAGGGTGTCGAGCAGCTTGTTGGGCACAAAACTCGATGGTTCGAGCGCACGCGCCCGGTTCATCGCCTCAATCATTTCCAGCTTCTTTTGCCGAACGTTCATTTACTCCTCCTTCAGGTTATGCAAGGGACGAGACCACTTTACGCGGTCCCGGCTATAGTTCGTCATCGCAGTACGGCTGTCCGGGTGACGTAGTACACCATTTGCGTTACAACATTGATAACCAGGCAAGTGTTTAAATAATACTACGATAACAAAACTTGTGACAGATGGTCAGTTAAATTAACTGATTGTTTGATCAATTTGGTTGACGATTGTTGTATTTTGTAATCCGCTTTTCGTCAGGATCATGGTCCGGTCCGCCATTTCGGCGGCGGCCAGCGAATGCGTGACCATGATCGCGCAACTGCCGTTGGCCTTGATTTCGGCGCGCAGCAATTGCAGGATGCTGTGCGCCGTGTCCGGGTCGAGGTTGCCGGTAGGCTCGTCGGCCAGCACCAGCGCGGGCTTGTGCACGAGTGCGCGGGCGATGGCCACGCGCTGCATTTCGCCGCCGGACAATTGCTGCGGAAAGTCGCCGCCGCGTCCGCCCAGGCCGACCGCCTCGAGCATGCTGGTGGCACGCTCCTGGGGCAGTCCGTTGAGCAGCAGCGGCAGGGCCACGTTTTGCAGCAGGGTCAGGTGCGGCAAGACGTGGAAGGCCTGGAAAATAAAGCCCATGCGGGCGCGACGCAGCCGGGTGGCGGCGGCGTCATCGAGGCTGGACATGGCAATGCCGTCCACCAGGATAGGGTGCGCTTCGGCACCCGCGTCGGGCGTATCGAGGCCGGCGATCAGATTCAGCAGTGTCGACTTGCCCACACCCGAGTCGCCCATGATGGCGATGAATTCCCCGGCCTTGAAGCGGCAGGAAATATTGGCCAGCACGGGACGGGCATGGGCATAGGACTTCGACAGATGGCGCAATTCGAGCATGGTGATCTTGATTAATAACGGCTATCGTAAAGGGAGGCACGCGGGGGAGAGGGGGGCCTGGGAATTGCAAAAGGGGCGCGGATTGTTTGGCCGGCAATGTGTAGTATACGACAGGCTTATGCTTTTTGCTTGGCAATACCAATTTTGTGTGCACACTGCCAGTTTGACCTTAAGTTACCTGCCGCACGGCTGGCTTGCGCGGATTCCGCTATGATGAGAAAAAGTCATCGGCAAGGCGCGCGCAAACCGCTATGGCAGGGGCGGCGCGCCCGGTGGCTGACCGTGCAAGCCCTTCGTGAACCTAACATTGACGACGCCAGCCCATGACCATGCCACTTGCGCAACAGCAGTCCGATTTCCGTCCCGCCAGCCACGCCAGCGCGGCCAGCGCCACTCCTGCCACGATAGCCGAGATCAGCAGCGGCCTGCTGGCGCGCGATGCATGGACCTCGCCCAAGTACCTGTACGACGCGCTCGGTTCGAAACTGTTCGAAGCCATCTGCGCCTTGTCCGAGTACTATCCGACGCGCACGGAAGCGGCCATCTTCGCCCGACACGGCGCCGAGATCGCCCATGCCGTGGGGCCGGGCAGCACCCTGATCGACCTGGGCGCGGGCAATTGCGCCAAGGCCGCCAGCCTGTTCCCCCTGCTGCACCCGGCGCAATATGTGGCCGTGGATATTTCCTATGATTTCCTCAGCGAATCGCTGAGCCGGCTGCAGCAACGCTTTCCGCACATCGAAATGACGGGCCTGGGCCTGGATTTCTCCAGCCGCCTGGACTTGCCTGACAGCGTGCGCGACGCGCGGCGATTGTTCTTCTATCCAGGCTCGTCGATCGGCAATTTTGCGCCTGAGCAAGCGACCAGCTTTCTGCGCCGTCTGCGTGCGAATGCGGACGGCGATGGCGGCCTGCTGATCGGCGTCGACCTGATCAAGGATGATGCCATCCTCGACGCGGCGTACGACGACGCCTTGGGCGTGACGGCGGCCTTCAACCTGAACATGCTGCGCCACGTGAACGGCCTGATCGGCGCCGACTTCGACGTGCGCGCCTGGCAGCACCACGGCTTTTTCAACGCCGAGGAGCGCCGCGTCGAAATGCACCTGGAAGCGCGCAGTGAACAAATTGTTCACTGGAAAGGTGGTCATCGGCGCTTCGCGAAAGGCGAGCGCATCCATACGGAAGACAGCTACAAATACACACGCGCCACCTTCGTCGGCTTGCTGGAGCAGGCGGGTTTTTCCACCGTGCAAGTCTGGACAGACCCGCAGCAGTGGTTTGCCGTCATTTACGCGCGGGTTATCAGGGATTAAGAAACAGATGCTGATCGATCATTACCATCAAGTGCGCCAGCATTCGCTGCGGCTGGCCGAACCCCTGTCCAACGAGGATTGCGGCGCCCAATCGATGCCGGATGCCAGTCCCGTGAAATGGCATCTCGCGCATACCACCTGGTTTTTCGAAACGTTTATTCTGGAAAGCATGGAAGCGGCGTTCGCGCCGTTCCATCCCGCCTTCCGCGTGCTGTTCAATTCCTATTACAACGGCGTGGGTGAAAAGCACCCGCGTGCGCAGCGGGGTTTGCTGACGCGACCCGGCATGGATGTCGTGCGCGCCTATCGGGCCAACGTCGATGCGCGCATCGCGCGCCTGCTGGCGGGCGAACTGGCGCGCGACGAGCGCGAACGGCTGACCATGCTGCTGGCGCTGGGCCTCGAACACGAGCAGCAGCACCAGGAGTTGCTGTTGACGGATGTCAAGCACCTGCTGGCGCAGAGCGCCCTGTTTCCCGCTTATCTTGACAACGCCGCTCCGCCAGCACCGCAAGCTGCGCAGCCCACGGCCTGGCTCGCCTTTGACGGTGGCCTGGCGCAGATCGGCCATGCGGGCGATGGTTTTTGTTTTGATAATGAACTGCCGCGCCATCCGCAATACGTGGCGCCGTTCGAACTGGCCAGCGCGCTGGTGACGAATGGCGAATATCTCGCCTTCATCGAGGCGGGCGGCTACCGCACGGCGCATTTGTGGCTGGCCGAAGGCTGGGACTGGGTGCGTACGCAGCAACTGGCATGTCCGCTGTACTGGCAGCGCGATGACGCCGGCCACTGGCAGGAATTCACCTTATTTGGCTTGCGTCCGCTCGACCCGCATGCGCCGGCCACGCATTTGTCCCTGTTCGAGGCGGATGCCTATGCGCACTGGGCTGGCGCGCGCCTGCCGACGGAAGCGGAGTGGGAAGTGGCGGCGCAAGGCGTCGCGGTGGAAACGGGCCAGCTGCATCCGGCCGCCGGCGCGCCGGGTGCAGGCTTGCTGCAAATGTTCGGCCACTGCTGGCAATGGACCAGCAGCAGCTACGCGCCGTATCCCGGTTACCGTACGGCGCCCGGGGCGCTCGGCGAATACAACGGCAAGTTCATGCTGAATCAGTATGTGTTGCGCGGCTCGTCGTGCGCCACGCCGGCCGGCCATGCGCGCGCCAGCTACCGCAATTTCTTCCCGGCTGGTGCGCGCTGGCAATTTTCCGGCATCCGCCTGGCGCGCCAGGTGGAATAAGCAAGAATAAGCAACTTAGTGCAAGCGCGGGACGGAGGGAGCAGGACGGCTTGGCGTCTTGTCGCCGGCGCTCTGTTCCAGCTTGAACTGGCTGACGAGGGTTTCCAGGTCGCCCGCCTGTTCATGCATGGCTGCCGCCGCCGCGGCCGCTTCCTCGACCAGGGCCGCGTTTTGCTGCGTCGTCTGGTCCATCTGCATGATGGCGGCGTTGATCTGCTCGATGCCTTCGCTTTGCTCGTGGTTGGCAACGCTGATTTCACCGACGATGGCGCTGACCCGGCCCACGCTGGCCACCACTTCATCCATCGTGGCACCCGCCTGGCTGACCAGTTGCGCGCCCTGGTCGACCCTGCTGACGGAGTCGGCGATCAGTTCCTTGATTTCCTTGGCCGCCGCTGCCGAGCGTTGCGCCAGGTTGCGCACTTCGGAAGCCACGACGGCAAAGCCCCGTCCCTGTTCGCCGGCACGCGCCGCCTCGACAGCCGCGTTCAGGGCCAGGATATTCGTCTGGAAGGCGATGCCATCGATGACGGCGATGATGTCGACGATCTTGCGCGACGATGCATTGATGGCATCCATGGTGCCGATCACTTCCGCCATGGCCGAGCCGCCGCGCTGCGCGATGATGGACGCCGAGCGGGCCAGGCTGTCGGCCTGGCGCGCATTGTCGCTATTGCTGCGCACGGTGCCCGTCAGTTCGATCATCGACGAGGCCGTTTCTTCCAGCGCGCTGGCTTGTGCTTCCGTGCGGGCCGACAGGTCGGCATTGCCGCTGGCAATCTGGCTCGACGCCACGGCAATCGTGCCTGTGCCGCCGCGCACTTGCCCCACCAGCGTGGCCAGGTTGGTATTCATGTCGCGCAGCGCCTGCAGCAGCTGACCCGCTTCATCCTTGCCGTCAGCCACGATTTTACTGCTCAGGTCGCCTCCGGCCACGGCTTGCGCCACGCGCAAGGCATACGCGATCGGCGTGGTGATCGAGCGTGTGACCCACCAGGCAAAGAGCACGCCCAGCAGCAGCGCGGCCGTGCCCAGGCTGGCCATCAGCACATTCGCTGCGGAAATATTCTGCTTGATTTGCTGGCCGCCATGCACGACCACGCCGCGCTGGATTTCATTCAGGTGGTTCACCGTCTTTTGCAACTGATTCAGGGCGGGCAGGGTGTCGTCGCGCACGTGCACGGCCGCTTCCGCGCGCTGTCCCGCCACCAGCAGCTTGTCGGCCTCGCTGAACGACACGACATAGGCCTTGCGCTGCTGCTTCAGGGTGGCCAGCAGTTCCTTGCCTTCGGGCAGCACGATCAGGCGGTCGAGCACGACCAGCGCATCGGTGATGGTGGCCTTGTTGGCATCGATTTCGCCGTGGATGGCGTTGGCGCGGGCCGGATCTTCATGGATGAACAGTTCCAGCACCAGTGCCGCGTTCGAACGCGTGGTGCTACGGATGGTGGCGATGGCGTCGGCCTTGGCCCAGTCTTTCTCGATGATGGCTTCGCTGAGCGCGCCGATCTTGTCCAGGCGCAGCAGGCCCGTGCCCACCAGCACTGCCATCAGCAGCAGCACCACGCCAAAACCGGCGCCCAGGCGCACGCCTATCTTCATGTCCGTCAATTTCATACTGATTCCCTCGGTAGCTAATGATCTGTCTCCGGTGGTCTTGTTATGAATCGATTATACGGCTGGCGATACATGATTTGCACTACTAATTGCCCAGTAGAAATGAAAAAGCGGCACGGCGATCAAGCCGTACCGCTTTTTCTCCCTATGGAGCGTGCTGAAAAGACTCAGGCGGCGCTGGCAGCCACGTCGGCAGCTGTTGTTTTTTCGGCGTCCGTCTGCCCGATGCGGCGGTTCACAGCCGACAAGACAGCCTTGAACGAGGCGGTGACGATATTGCTGTCGATGGCGGCGCCGAACAGGGTCGGGCCGTTGTCGAGGCGCAATTCCACATAGCAAGCCGCTTGCGCATTGGCGCCGGAGCCGATCGAGTGTTCATGGTAATCCATCAGCTTGATGTCGAGACCGAGCGCATTGACGAAGGCGTCGATGGGGCCGTTGCCGCCGCCTTGCAGGGCCAGCGGCGTCTGGCGGTGCGACAGGCTGATGTCGATCTGCACGGATTCGTCGCTGCTCGTGTCTTCCACCATGCGGTGCGAGGCGTAGGCGTATGGGGCCGTCTGCTCCAGGTATTCCTTCTGGAATATTTCATGGATATCCTGCGCGGCGATTTCGCGGCCCGTGGCGTCGGCCACGGCTTGCACGGCGCGCGAGAATTCGATCTGCAGGCGGCGCGGCAAGACCAGGCCGTATTCCTGTTCCAGCAAATACGCCATGCCGCCCTTGCCGGACTGGCTGTTGACGCGGATCACGGCGTCGTAGCTGCGGCCCAGGTCGGCCGGGTCGATCGGCAGGTACGGCACTTCCCAGATGCTGTCCGGTTGCTGTTTGGCAAAACCTTTCTTGATCGCATCCTGGTGCGAGCCGGAGAACGCCGTGAAGACCAGGTCGCCCGCATACGGATGGCGCGGGTGGACGGGCAACTGGTTGCACTCTTCCACGCACTTGCGCACGCTGTCGATGTCGGAGAAATCCAGGCCCGGATGCACGCCCTGCGTGTACAAGTTCATCGCCAACGTCACCAGGTCGACGTTGCCGGTGCGCTCGCCATTGCCGAACAAACAGCCTTCCACGCGGTCGGCGCCCGCCATCACGGCCAGCTCGGCCGACGCGACGGCCGTGCCGCGGTCGTTATGCGGGTGCACGCTGATGATGATGGAATCGCGGCGCGCCAGTTTGCGCGACATCCATTCGATCTGGTCCGCATACACGTTGGGCGTGCTGCATTCCACGGTCGACGGCAGGTTGATGATCATCTTGTTGGCGGGCGTCGGCTTCCAGATGGCGCTGACGGCATCGCAGATATGCTTGGAGAAATCGAGTTCCGTCGTGGAGAACGATTCCGGCGTGTATTCAAAGCCCCATTCCGTTTGCGGATGCTGGGCCACCAGCTGTTTTACCAGGGTGGTGCCGGTGGTGGCGATGTTCGTGATTTCTTCGCGCGACATGCCGAACACGACCTTGCGGAACACGGGCGCCACGGAGTTGTACAGGTGGACGATGGCGCGCTTGGCGCCGACGACCGATTCCACCGTGCGGCGGATCAGCTCTTCACGCGACTGCGTCAGCACGATGATGGTGACGTCGTCCGGGATGCGGCCTTCATCGACGAGCTTGCGGACGAAATCGAAATCCGTCTGCGATGCCGATGGGAAACCCACTTCGATTTCCTTCAGGCCGATGGCGATCAGCATCTCGAAGAACCGCAGCTTCTTTTCCGCGCTCATCGGCTCGATCAGCGACTGGTTGCCGTCGCGCAAGTCGGTGCTCATCCAGATCGGCGGTTTGCTGATGATCTGGTTCGGCCATTGACGGTCGGTCAATTTAACTGGAGGAAAGGCGCGGTATTTGGAAGCTGGGTTCTGCAACATCATGATCGGGTACTCCTGAAGATAGGGGGGAAATCAATGGTTGTGGCGCAAGCTTGCCGGGCGGCCACGCAACACTAGGCCAGGCAAGCGATCGGTAGCGATAGCAGTGCAGCAGCGATGCCAGCGGGGGCGGTCGCAGTGGGGATTATGTGTACGAATGGGGATGGTGCAAACATCATCAAACCTTCCAGGGTTTTTGAAACACGCCGGCGTGTGGCCAGGCGAAGCAATGCGGCAAACTTATGCGCGTGCTAGTAGTAGTCGCGATAGCGACAGCAGGGAAGGGGAGGAATGTTTAAAGGAGGACATGCACTCAATGTAAGGGAAGTTGGGCCGGACTGTCAAGCATATTTCAGCAGGAAACGCCGCTGCTGCCACGCCGCAGGTCGACTTATTGTTCCCGCGCAACTTACTTTTCTATCATTGTTGAATAATGCAGTTTCCGTCTGGCGACGTGTGTCGCCCGTCCTGCTTGGGAGTCGCCGGCATGGAATCTTTGCTGAAATATTATGAGCTGGAATTGGGCATGTTGCGTACGCATCAGCAGGAATTTGCCGCTCGCTATCCTGGCGTCGCTGCCGCACTGGGTATCGTGGGCAGCAACTGCCAGGACCCGCACATTGAACGCCTGATCGAAGCGTATGCCCTGTGTAATGCCCGCACGGCCAAGAAGATCGATGATGCACGCCATGTTTTCAGCGAGTCCATGCTGGAAGTAAATTTTCCGCACTACCTGCGGCCGTTTCCCGCGTGTTCGATTGCCCATGTGGACGCCGGTGGCGCACCGGGCCAGGCGCGCGACGGCATCGATATCTTGCCGCGTGGAACCTTGATGCATGCACCGCAGTATCAGGGCGTCGTCTGCAAGTTTCGCACCGCCTATGACGTGGTGCTGGCGCCGCTCAGCCTTGCTGGCGCGCGTTTCCTTCCCATGATTGATGCGACGGCGGCGATCCATCTGCCCCCCGACATATCGACCGCGCTCGCCATCGATATCGTGTCCACGTCAGCCACCGGCACGCTGGAGCAATTGACCTTGCCTGCCTTGCGCGTCTTCATCGACGGCACGCCATCGCTCACCGCCACCTTGCGCGATGCCCTGTTCCTGCATGCCGCGCATGCCTGGATCGAGGCCGGCGGCGTGCGGTTGCCGCTGGCGCAAGTGCCGCTGCGCGCCGTCGGCTTTTTGCCGGAGGAAGCGCTGTTGCCGCGCAAGCCAGGCACGCATCGTGCCTATTGTTTGCTGACCGAATACTTTGCCTTCCCTGAAAAGTTCCAGTTTTTTGATATCGACCTCGGCTTGATTACACCGCTGTTGCCGCCTGGATGCGAGCGTTGGAGCTTGCACCTCGGCCTGCGGGACATCGCTGCCAGCAGCGCTGCCGCACGTCTGCTGCGCTCCATATCGGCAACAAATTTGCTGCTTGGCTGCACGCCGGTGATGAACCTGTTCCAGCAGGCAGCAGCGCCGATCAGGCTGACGCAAACGCACAGCGAGTATCCGCTGCTCGCCGAACATAAATACGCGCATGCGTATGACATCCATAGTGTCGACGCCGTGCGCCTGGTGCGGCAGGGCGAGCATGCCAGTACGGTCACGCAATGCCAGCCGTTTTATGCCATGCACCACGGGCAGCCTGGCGGAGCGAAGCGCCGCTACTGGGTGTTGCGGCGCGATGAGGCGCGGGCGCTCAGCCATCCCGGTTACGAAAGCAGCCTGGCGTTTGTCGACAGCGACGAGGACGATACGCATGCCGGCATGGCGACGGTATCGGTCGACCTGACCTGCAGCAATCGCGATTTGCCGAGCGCATTGCCATTCGGCGCGCCCGGTGGCGACTTGCGGCACGAGGGGGCGGCTGGCGCGTTACCGGTGCGCCTGTTGCGTCAGCCGAGTCCGGCGTATCGCTTCAAGGCCGACTTGGCCGCGCAGGCCCGCTTGCTGGCATTGCTGTCCTTGAATCATCAATCTTTGCTGGACGATGGTGTGGCCTTGTTTCAGGAAATGCTGGCGCTGCATGATTTGCCCGCTTCCTTGATGTCGCAACGGCAAATTCAAGGTATCAAGGCCATGACGCACCGCGCCAGCAGTACCTGGATGCCCGACGCCAGTGGCGGTGTGCTGGTATTTGGCATCGACGTCTTGCTGACCGTGGAGGAAGAAGCGTATGTCGGCAGCGGCCTGCATGTCTTTGCGCAAGTGATCGACCATGTGCTGGGCATGTATGTGCATGTGAACAGCTATTGCCGCTTGCTTCTGATGTCGCACAAAAGTGGGAAGGAGTTGCTGCGATGCCTGCCCCGCAATGGCCAGCAAGTACTGGCGTAATCGCGCTGTTGTCCCAGGCGCCGTACCGTTTCGGCTTCTTCCAGACGGTGCGCTTGCTCGAACGCTGGCTATGCCGGCAGGGGGCGTGCACCGATTCCGCATTGCACGATGGCGTGCGTTTCCATCATAGCGTTGCCCTGGTGTTTCCTGCCTGCGAGATCGAGGCGGTGTGGCATGACAGCGAGCATGGCCGCCTGCACCTGCGCCCCAGTTTCACGGGTTTGCTGGGTGTGAACGGCACCTTGCCCCTGCACTATACGGAGCGGCTGGTGCGCCAGGAGCGGGCGACGGGCAATGCGGGCGCGCGCGCATTTCTCGACGCCCTGTCGCAACGCGCTCCCGTGCTGCTGTATCAGGCCTGGGCCGGCAGCCGGATCGAGTGCCAGGTCGACGCAAGCGGCCGCCCCGGGTTCCTGTCACTGCAACTGGCGCTGGCTGGCGCCTGGCCGTCGCACTTGGCTGGCACCGGCGCATTGCCGCCGGAAGCGCTCGCTTACTATGCGGCGGCACTGCGGCAGCGGCCCGTCAGCGCCGAATTGATGGCCGGGGTGCTGGGCGACTATTTCGGCGTGTCCTTGCGCATCGAGTCCTTCATCAGCGCCTGGCACTTGCGTCCAAGCGATGAGTATTCCCTGCTCAACCTTAGCAATGTGAGCCTGGGGCAGGGCGCCATGCTCGGTGCGCGCTGCCGGCGCCGGGATTTGCGCGTGCGCCTGGACCTGGGCCCTTTGACGCGGGCACAGTTCGACGATTTTCTTCCTGGAAACTCAGCTGCACTGGCGTTGAAAAGCATGTTGAGCCTGTTTGGCCTGCCTTGCGTGCAGTACGAAATCCGCCTGATCCTGCGCGCAGCCGATGTGCACGGCAGCAGCCTGACGGCCAGGATGGAGCAGGGCGCAGCCCGCCTGGGGCAGGCAGCACGTTTGCTGGCGGGAGCGGCAGGCAGCGACTGCGACGCAATGCACTATGGCGTCCGATTTCCCGGTGCCGCTTGATGCGCCGCAATTGGCCGTTGGTAAATGTATGAATACTGATGAGCTTGGGGCGATGTGTATCGGCATTCAGGGAGAGTGAATGGATAGCGCGGACGAATTCATGCAATTCATGCAGGCGGCGAAGGAGTTGAACTCCGGTAACCGGCCGTTGCGCCTGCGGCTGGCGTATGCGGACGGCGTCAACGACGATGTCCTGTTGCCGCAGCAGGTAGATGGCCGCGAAGCCATTTGCGCCAGCCTCGAGTACAGCATACGTTGCGTCTCGCTTGACGCGAATTTGCCGCTCAAGCAGTTCATCGGCGTCCCGGCGGAGTTGCAGATTGTCACCGATATGGGGCAATTGCGCAGCGTGTGCGGCATCGTCGCGCAGGCTTCCGCCGGGCTGAGCGATGGCGGCCTCGCCACCTACCAGCTGGTGCTGCACGATACGCTGACCTTGATGGAAAAACGCCGCACTACACGGGTTTTTCGAGGCAAGACGGAGCTGGAGATCGTCGAATTGCTGATTGCCGAATGGCGGCTAGGCAACACCATCATCGGCGCCACGTTCGCTTGCAAAATCGATCAGGCCCTGGCCGACCGTCCTTTTCCGGCCCGTGAATTGACCATGCAGCACAATGAATCCGATGCCGCATTCATCCGGCGCCTGCTGCGGCGGCGCGGCATTTCCTGGGTCATCCAGCCTGGCGCCGCGCAGAACGGGGCGTCCGACGCCGTGCCCTCGCACGTCCTGTTGCTGTTCGATGATGCCAGCCGCCTGCCGGAGAATGTGGCGCCAGTGATCCGCTACCACCGCGCGGACGCCACCGAAGAGAGCGATACCATCACGGCCTGGGGCGCCGTGCGCACCTTGCAAGCCGGTAGAGCCGGCTACCACAGCTGGGATTATGCGGCGCCGCGCAATCGCCAGTTCATGCAGGTGGAAGCTGGCGGGATGGCGGATCAGGGGGCCAGCGGCAATAGTTTTGCCGCCAGCCTCGACGACTATCTTGTGGCGACGCCGCACATGGGCAATGACGTTGAGGATTTTCGACAACTGGGCTTGCTGGCGATGGCGCGCCACGACGTCGAAACCAAGTGTTTTCATGGCGAGGGCGTGGTGCGCTCGATGTGCGCGGGCCAGCAGTTCAGCCTGGAAGGTCATGCCGAGATCGACCAGCATCGGCCGGATGGCCGGCGTTTCCTTGTCACGGCATTGGAGGTGCATGCCAGCAACAATCTGCCGCAAGCCCTGGATGCGCGCATTGCGCGCCTGTTCGCCGCCAGCGCTTGGCCGGGGCAAGAAACATTCGGGCCGCAAACACCGCGTTATCGCATGCGCTTCAGTTGCGTGCGCACCAGCGTGGTCCTGGTCCCCGCATTCGATCCGCAGCGCGATGTGCCCCAGCCGCAACTGCAAAGCGCCATCGTCGTCGGACCCAGCGGTGAAGAAGTGCATTGCGACGAGCAAGGGCGCATCAAGGTGCGCTTTCCCGCCACGCGCGCCGCCGATCATGCGCATGCGCAAGGTTCCGGCGCCTCGGACACGGAGCGCGACACGGCCTGGCTGCGCGTCGTCAGCAACTGGGCTGGCGATGGACAGGGCAGCGCGCACCAGTGCGGCACCTTGGCCTTGCCGAGAGTCGGGTCGGAAGTGCTGATCGGTTTTTTGGCGGGCGACCCTGACCGGCCCATTGTGCTGGGGCAATTGTTCAACGCCGTGGCGCCGCCACCGGCGCTCAGCAAGCGCTGTGCGCTGCCGGGCAACCGCTACCTGGCGGGCATGCGCAGCCGCGAAGTGCGTGGCCAGGGTGGCAATCAGCTGCGTTTTGACGATACGCCCCGGCAGATCAGTGCCCAGCTGGCCAGCGATCACGCCACCACCGAGCTTAACCTTGGCTTTCTCGTCGAGCCGCGTGCCGGCGGTGCGGGCCGGCAGCGCGGCGATGGTTTCGAGTTGCGCAGCGATCATGGCGGCGCCGTGCGCAGCGGCAAGGCACTGCTGCTGTCGGCCTGGCGGCGGCTTGACGCCACAGGCGGCCAGTTATCGGCCGAGGAGCATGTGGCCCTGATGCAGGAATGTTTGAACCTGTTCAAATCGTTGGGCGAGTACGCTGGCGCGCATCAGGCGCTGCCGGTCGACGTGGCGCCCGCCGCCGCCTTGAAGGAGGCGGTCGCTGGTGCCGAGGCGCCCACTGCCAGCCTGACGGCGCCTGCGGGGCTGGCGCTGAGCAGCCCGAAGACCATCGTCAGCTACGCCGGCGTGAATGTCGACACGGTGGCGCAGCAGCATGTGCACGTGATCGCGGGCCAGCGCTGCAGCGTACAGGCCGGCGATGGCGTATCCGTGTTTGCCCACAAGGGCGGTATCGCCCAGATCGCGCACCATGGCAAATTTCTCATGCAGAGCCAGTTTGACGAGATGCAGCTCAACGCCGCCAAGGCCCTGAAATTGACGGCAAATACCCGCCTGATCGGCATGGCGCAGGATGAAATCACCTTCATGACAGCCGGCGGCGCCTATCTGAAACTGGCGGGCGGCAGCGTGGAACTCGGTGGTCCGGGTGCGCTGACCATCAAGACCGACGGCCATCACTGGAATGGACCGGCCAGCAACAAGGCTGAACTGCCGAGCTTTGACGAGGGCGACCTGGGCCGCATGCCGCAGGTGCTTTCCGGCCTCGATGGCAGTCCCGTCAGTGGCGTCAAGATCGTCGTCGAGCGCGAGGATGGCGCGCAGCAAGTGGTCGATGCCGACAGCGAAGGCAAGGGCGCGGCCATCGTGGGCGACAGCCTGGAAAAACTCAAGGTGCGTATTTTCAGGCCGCGCGACTGAGCAACGATATTGCACGTTCTGCGTCATGAATGGGAGTCAAGCATGAGTGTACACAAGCCCAAGGCGGGTTCCTTGCCCTTCGATGAAAGCAAATACTTGCAGATAGGCGAAAAAGACGGCCTGCTGCGCTTCGACCATGACACGCTGCCGATTACCACGCGCCTGCCTTTGCCGGGCATCATGATCTTCGTGCATGGCGTCAACTCCGATGGCGAGTGGTATGACGAGGCTGAAACCGGTCTGTGCGCGGGATTGAATGCACGCCTGCACCGGCGCGTACACGATGCCGGGCGCGGCGGCCAGGAGGGCATCGCCATGACGCCGGCCCGCTATCTGCAGCAACTGACGCGCGACGGTTTCATCAATCCCCTGATGAAACCCAGAACCTTCATGGAAGGCGATGGCTATTCGCCCGTGATCCGCTTTCGCTGGGGTTACGCAGCCAATGATATCGAGTTGCAGGCGTATGGCGATGGCATATTCCTGAACGAACAGAATTACTGGGGCGGCGGACCCTTCGCCAATGGCTGCACGTCGCTGCCGGACCTGTGGGGCGAAGGCTTGTCGGACCAGCTGTTTCTGTGGATGCAGATCCAGCACATGAACCCGACCAATGACAGGCAGGTGTATGCCTGCCCGCCACGGCCGTATTTCGTGCTGGCCGCCTACCGCCTGGCCCGGTTGATCGAGGCCATCCGGCAAAAGCAGGCCGACGTGCCGATCACCATCGTATGCCATAGCCAGGGGAATATGGTCAGCATGGCGGCGGCCTTCCTGGGCGAACGCCTGCCCAAGGTGTCGGACTCCCAAGGGCGGCTGTGGCCTTGCATTGCCGATAATTATGTTCTGTGCAATCCGCCGTACAGCGTGGTGGAAGACAACATGGCGGAGAACTGGACGTCGTCGAATCTGACGGCGGCGGACGGCAGCACTGGCCGCCAGACGGCCGCGGCGCGCATCGACACGCTGGCGGCCTTCTTTGCCCTCATCGGCGAGCGGCGCGCCGCACAATGGCCAGCCGGGAAAATCGACCAGGCCATGAGCAGTGCGAACCACCCGTTCAAGGCGCAGCACGATATTGACAGTTATGGCGTGCGGGGCGCCACCGTGGGACGCGTGACCCTGTATTGCAATCCGCACGACCAGGTGATCTCATCATTGACGGTGCAAGGCATCGGCTGGCGCGGCCTGGCCGGCCCTGTGCTGGACAAGAATGGCCTGCCGAAGAAAGACCGCCAGGGCAAGCTCGATCCGGGTGAAATCGCCAGAGCGGGCGGGGAGGGAATATTGACCCAGCGCGTGTTTGCCGAGGGTTTTCCCGTCGGTGTAAAAGGCGCGTACGACTACTGGGGCGACCATCGTCCTGCCATTGACTTTGGCAGCGACCATTTCTGGAACCCGCCTTCCATGATCTCCACCTATAGCGTGGAAAAGGGTGTGGAAGCGCAAGATAACTGGCTGTTCCGGATACTCACCGTGGCGTTTGCGCCCATCGCGATCGTGGCCACCACCGTGATGCGCAAGCGTATCAATGCCTCGCCCGACAAGTACTGGAAAATCCCGCTGGAAGCGCCCGACCTGCCAGAGACCTTCTTCCCGCAGGCGAAGTTGTTTGGCGCTATCTGCCCCAGTTTCGACATGGGCCTGCATCCGCACGGCTGGGATCGCAACAAGGATGTGGCCCACCCGGAGGGCGACCCCTTGCACGGCGAGCGTGAGCTGCAGATACCGCGCGGCGGCCTGCATGGCGAACAACAGCGCACCGATGCCGCGCGCGGCAACGAGGGGAGCGAAGCTGCCCTGCAATACGAATACCACGCGTCCCTGCGCATGATGGCCAAGCGCGAAGGCAAGGTCGAGAAAGGCAAACAAGTCACGGAAGAAGACCATCCCGAGACGGCAAGCGCGCAATACACGGCATGGCGCCAGCGGAAAATCCAGGCTGGCCTGGCCGGTAACGTCGGTACTTATGCCACCGATCATTCCACCATCCTGACCAACAGCGAACACTCCAGAAAGGCCCTGGCGTATGACGTTGCCGTGGGCTGTTGTCATTTGCTGGAAACGGATTTGCGGGAGTTGCGGACGATGGCGGATTGGCGGTTTCTTGAAGGGCGGTTAGATAATAAAGATATGAAAATATTTCATAGATATTTCGCAAAAGGAGATTTGGAGGGAAAAACAGTTATTGACTGGAGTAAATTTTCTACAGAGGGATCCATTCCGGGAAAAATAAAAAATTGCCGAGAAAACAAATAAGTATAAATATTTCTATGGGGTATTACTTTTAAATTATGAAAGATCCGTCATGGTGAAAAAATACCTATTATCTACAATCGCTTCGATCATGGCGACAATGGGAGTGTCCGTCAACACAGTTGCCCACGAATTCCCTACCGATAACACTAAATTAGGAGCACCGAATGTTGATGAGAAATTTATTGCGCAAGTTGTCGGTGTGCAATGGTTAAATCCTTTGCAACGTCAGGATTATTCGACAGAATGGCAGCTTTTGTGGACATTGGGGAGAGTCCGTCCAAATAAGAAAGATGATATGTTTGAACTATATCCAGAGATTTTTTCAAAAATCAGGTTTGTTTCAGATATTTCACAAGTGGAGAAAAGTAAAAGCGATTTCAGTAGTTTTCACTATTCTTATGTTTCAAATATGATCTTGAGGTTTCATGGGGTCTATTTTTCCAATCCCACTTATTTTTATAACGCCCACGACTTCAAACACAAAAAAGGCTGGAATGAACTGGCGGGTATCCATGTCGAATACGCGGTGCCTGCAGAACGGTTTGATTCTGCCCAGGCAGGCGAGGTCCTGCGCGAGGAAATCATCGATACGTTTTCAATCGGGAATCCAAGTTTCCCCAACTCCTGGACCAAATCCACCCCGCCCGATGTGCGCGTGACGGCCGGTGGCGCGAATGCCGGATTCATTTCCCTGGCCGCCGCCCTCGATTACCTGCAGGCGCATCCGAAGGAAACGGTGTGGGTGATGAGCTGGGATGCGCCCAGTTTTCCGAAAGATGAGCAGATCAATGAAAACATGGTTTTGCTGGTGCTGGCCGGCCCCCATTACAAAACGGAGCGCGATGCGCTGGCGTGGATAGGCTATCCGGCCACGCGGCAGGTCAGCGCTTTTGCGGCGGAAAAGGGCTTGCCGCCGCCGACGGTGCAGGCGTGGCAGGCGACACTGGCGCAAGCGGCCAGCAACGGGCGCAAGCTGGACACGCAGATCGGCTATGTGATCCACGACGCGCACAACACGCATCCGGCGTCATCGGATCGCATCGCTCACCTGGCGCAAACCTTGACGATGGAATTGCCGGCCTTCGATTTCCTCCGGCAGACCTTCAATACGCCAGCCTTGCTGGGAGAAATGGGCGCCGCCACGGCCCTGACGAATGTGGCGCTGGGCATCGCGCAGGCGAATCACTTTGGCCAGAACGTGCTGGTGGCGGGCACCGGCGACGCCGGCCAGACGACCGGTGTATTGATACTGCCGCCTGCCAAGGTGCGGCCCATCGACCCCGTGAAACCGTGGTTCCGCGCGCGCGGCGGCGGTAATGCCTATCTGATGTGGTGGGGCATCCGCCATGCCTGGGCGACGCTGGATGCGGGACAGTTCAATGAGCAGGGGTATTCGAAATAGAAAATGTCGCAGGCTCAGGCATGGCGCACCTGCGCCGCCTCGTCCGGCATGTCCTGCGCCATGCGCGCCAGAATGCGCTGCAGGATGGCCGCTTCGCCGGGCAGGCGCGCGGCGAAGGCTGGCCAGCCGCTCAGCTCCAGCTGTTGCGGCATGTCCACCAGGCCCGTGATGGCATCGTGGAAGGCATCCCAGTTCATGCCGTAGAAGGAAGGAAAGCCCAGCGCGGCGGCCAGCGCCGCATGCAACTGGCGCGGCGTGTTGATATCGCTCAAGTCGATTGTCACGAGGGATTGTCGATTAATGCTATTTCCTTGAGCAAGTTCTGCAGGTTTTCGCGCACGCCGCCCACGACCGTTTCGGCAAACTGGACGCTGCTACGGCGCCGATTTTTGGCAGCGTGCGGAAAATTGCATGGTGGCGCTATTTTCGAAAGGGGAATTGAACTCGCCCTTTACCTGCGTCAAGTTGCCGGTAAAGTGCATGGTCAGCGGGCCGCTGGCCGGCCCTGCGTCATATGTGCAAGACAGGCTGTCGCCGCTTTGCCGGCAGCCGTAAAAGTTACCCGCTTTGCCGCGCCCGTCAACCAGGTGGGTGCCTTGCGCGCCATGCTGGTCGGGGGCGTCGAAGCTGAGCTCAATCGTGTGCTCCTGCGTATCATTGGGAATTTGTATGTTCCCCGTACAAGTAAAGCCCTCCATTCTCGCCGCGATGCTATCCGGCCGCTCCGTCGCCGCGACGGGGGCGGCGTTGGCGCAGGCCGCACCCAGCAGGGCTGCAACGACCAAGCATGGGTGCGCGATGAGGTGGAACAGGTCTGTTTTCATAAGCCGCTCAATGGAAGTGGGGGAGGTGGGAAGCCAGGGGCCAGTCTAGCAGCCGGCGTGGCGCGCACGGTTCGAAATATTGTCATTTTTAAACATTTAAGATGGCCTTCAGTGCGGGCGGCTCCGCTTGCGCTACAATCGGCTCTCCTTTATTGTCACTGCCGCGCGCGGTTTTCCCTCTCCACCATGTTCCCTAAACGCCTGACCCTGCTTGCCCTGGCCGCCTTTGCGCTGGCCGGCTGCGATACCACCGCCCCGAAACCGATACAAGTATTGACGCCGCCGGAACCCACCGTCGTCACGCCGCGCAAGATCAAGATCGGCCTGGCGCTGGGCGGCGGCGCGGCGCGCGGTTTCGCGCATATCGGCGTGATCAAGGCGCTCGAATCGCAGGGCATCCAGGCTGACATCGTCACGGGCACCAGCGCCGGCAGCGTGGTGGGCGCCATGTATGCGGCGGGCAACTCCGGCTTCGCCCTGCAAAAGATGGCGTTCGACATGGACGAGGCGGCTATTTCCGACTGGGCCTTGCCCCTGTTCGGCAAGTCGTCCGGCGTGCTGAAAGGCGAAGCGCTGCAAAGCTATGTCAACAAGGCTGTCGGCGGCGTGCCGCTGGAAAAGCTGAAGATTCCGTTTGGCGTGGTGGCGACCGATTTGAAAAATGGCCAGCCGATCCTGTTCCAGCGCGGCAACACCGGCATGGCCGTGCGCGCCTCGTCGGCCGTGCCCGGCGTGTTCCAGCCCGTGACGATCGCCGGTCACACCTATGTCGATGGCGGCCTGGTCGCTCCCGTGCCCGTGCGCTTTGCACGCGACATGGGCGCCGATTTCATCATCGCCGTGAATATTTCGTCGCAAACGGATACGCAAAAGGCCATCAGCTCGATGGAAGTGCTGATGCAGACGTTTGCCATCATGGGCCAGCGCATCAACCAGTTCGAGCTGAAAGATGCGGACGTGGTGATCCAGCCCAGCCTGGGCACCATGAAGGGCAACGATTTCAACAGCCGCAACCAGGCCATCCTGGCGGGCGAGCAGGCGACCTTTGCCGTGATGGCGCAGCTCAAGCAAAAGCTGAAAGCCAAACGCGAGCAGTGATGGATAGCGCCGCCGCGCATTTCGTATACAATTTTGTTTCAACATAACAAGGATGCACCATGCAATCGAAACCGATTTTGACCCTGGACGACGTAAAGAAAATCGCTGCCGCCGCCGAAGCGGAAGCGGTCAAGAATAACTGGGCGGTCACGATCGCCATCGTCGACGACGGCGGCCACCTGCTGTGGCTGCAGCGCATGGATGGCGTGGCGCCGATCTCGTCGCACATCGCCCCATCGAAAGCCAAGACGGCCGCGCTGGGCCGCCGCGAATCGCGCATCTATGAAGAGATGATCAATGGCGGCCGCGTGTCCTTCCTGAGCGCGCCGGAAATCGACGGCTTGCTCGAAGGCGGCGTGCCCATCGTGTTTGATGGTCACTACGTGGGCGCCGTCGGCGTCTCGGGCGTCAAGTCTGCGGAAGATGCACAAATCGCGAAAGCGGGCATTGCGGCGCTAGTGTAAGTAGTAACCGGTATTGCTTTGCAAGCCGCTCCGCGCAAGCCGGGCGGCTAATGAGATGGTCACCCTCCACCCTATAAGTTACTAAACTTATAGGGTGTTTTCATTTCTGAAGGAGGCCATCATGGAAAACGTTACGCTCATCGGCATCGATCTCGGCAAACACAGCTTTCATGTCCACGGACAGGATCGCCAAGGTAAAACACTGCTGCGCAAGAAGTTCAGCCGCCCACAACTGATCGCGTTTCTCGCCACTTTCCATCCCTGCACCATCATCATGGAGGCCTGTGCCGGAGCGCACTTCATCGCCCGGCAACTGGCCGGCTTTGGCCATGAAGCCAAGCTGATCTCGCCGCAGTTCGTGCGCCCCTTCGTCAAGAGCAATAAGAGCGACTTCATCGATGCCGAAGCCATTTGCGAGGCGGCCAGCCGTCCCGCCATGCGTTTTGTCACGCCCAAGAACGAGGCTCAACAGACGCTTTCGGCGCTGCACCGCGTGCGCGAATCGCTGGTACGCGAGCGTGTCAGGGCGAGCAACCAAATCCACGGCTTTCTGCTGGAGTTTGGCATCAGCTTGCCGGTTGGCCACGCTGCGATCAACAAATTGCCTTCCGTGCTGGCAGAACAGCGGCCTGCCAGCACGGTTGATGCTGCTGCTGGAGCGATTGCATGCCCATTTCAAGTATCTCGACAAGCAGATTGCCGATATTGAGAAGGACCTGACCCGGCAAGTGACCGAGGACGATTTAGGCCGGCGACTCATGACAGTGCCCGGCATCGGTCCGATCACGGCCAGCGTGCTGGCCGCCGAAGTGGGTGACGGCAAACACTACCGCTGCGGGCGTGACTTCGCCGCCGCCGTTGGGCTTGTGCCACGCCAGTACAGTACCGGCGGTAAAAACAAGTTGCTGGGCATCAGCAAGCGCGGCGACAAGAATCTGCGGCGCTTGCTGGTGCAGTGCGCGCGGGCTTACATGCAGAGGCTGGAGCGTCAACGTGGGCGCCTGGCGCAGTGGGTGCACGCCATGCTCACGCGACGCCACTCGAATGTGGTGGCCTGCGCATTGGCCAACAAACTGGCGCGCACGGCATGGGCCATCGCGGCCCACCATACCGAATTTGAAATAAAAGAGGCGCCCATGACAACATGAGGGCCTCCCAAGACTCACTGCTTTACAGCACACCTACCTGGTTTTGCGACTGCTGACATTGGATGACGTGAACGGCACACCGGCCTGACGGATAACCTGGCTAAAAAATCGGCTGTCAAAGGCCGAGCGGCTTTTAAGGACCGACAGGCGCGACTCTCATCGTGGCGCGGAGATCCATCTCCAACCAGACGCCGGATAGATTTAAGCAAGCCTACTCACATCATACAAAATCAGCTTGCAAAAAGGAGGGTGACCATAGATTTTTTCATGGAGCGCAGGATTTATGCTGCTGCGCAAAAAAATGCCGGGGCTTCTGTATTTTCTTCCTTGTGGAAAAGCTTCCTTTTGGTTATAATTCAAAGGTTTAGCCAATCACACATATACCGTAGCGACTACCCATCCCCTCATTCAAAATGACCGTTGAAACACCCTGAGTGCATCTGGCTCGGGTAACTAGGCGGTCGGTCTGACGTGGCGCAGCTACGGTAACTTTATCAGGAGTTGCCCTTGCCGCCATTTTTTTCTGGCCCTGCCGTTCCAGCCATATTAGCGCTTGCTGATGGAACGATCTTTAAAGGTTTTTCGATCGGTGCCGCCGGTCATACCACGGGCGAGGTTGTTTTCAACACCTCGATGACCGGGTATCAGGAAATCCTTACCGACCCAAGCTATTGCCGCCAGATGGTCACCCTGACCTATCCGCATATCGGCAATACGGGCGTCAATCCGGAAGACGTCGAATCTTCCAAGGTTCACGCCGCTGGCCTCATCATCCGCGATCTGCCATTGCTGGCATCCAATTTCCGTTCCACCCTCTCCCTGTCCGACTACCTCAAAGCTGAAAATATCGTCGCCATCGCCGGCATCGATACACGCAAGCTCACGCGCATCCTGCGTGAAAAAGGTGCGCAGGGCGGCGCCATCCTCGTCGGCACGCAAGGCAACGAGCCATCCGCCGCGCAAGCGCTGGAACTGGCCCGCTCCTTCCCCGGCCTGGCCGGCATGGACCTGGCTAAAGTAGTCTCAAGCAAGGACGCCTACGAATACCGCGAAACGGAATGGACCTTGGGCCAAGGCTACGGCCAGCTGGCCGATGCGGATGCGAAATACCACGTGGTCGCCTTCGACTACGGCGTCAAGCGCAACATCCTGCGCATGCTGACGGCACGCGGCTGCAAAGTCACCGTGCTGCCCGCGCAAGCTTCCGCCGCCGATGCACTGGCGTTGAACCCGGACGGCATCTTCCTGTCGAACGGCCCCGGCGATCCGGAACCGTGCGACTACGCGATCGCGGCGACCAAGGAGCTGATCGAGAAGGGCATCCCGACCTTCGGCATCTGCCTCGGCCACCAGATCATGGCATTGGCTTCCGGCGCGAAAACCTTGAAGATGAAGTTCGGCCACCACGGCGCCAACCACCCGGTGCAAGACCTGGAAACCAAGCAAGTCTTGATTACCTCGCAAAACCACGGTTTCGCAGTCGACGCGGCAACTCTGCCCGCGAACTGCCGCGTGACCCATGAATCGCTGTTCGACGGTTCCCTGCAGGGCTTTGCCCGCACGGACAAGCCGGCCTTCTGCTTCCAGGGTCACCCTGAAGCGTCGCCGGGCCCGATGGATGTTGCTTACCTGTTTGACCGCTTCATCAACCTGATGGCTGCGGAGGAGAAAAAGAAAAATGCCTAAACGTTTAGATATTAAAAGTATTCTGATTATTGGCGCTGGCCCGATCGTGATCGGCCAGGCCTGCGAATTCGATTATTCCGGCGCGCAAGCGTGCAAGGCCCTGCGCGAAGAGGGCTACAAAGTCATCCTGGTCAACAGCAATCCGGCGACCATCATGACAGATCCGGAAATGGCCGACGTGACCTATATCGAACCGATCACCTGGTCGGTCGTTGAACGCATCATCGCCAAGGAGCGTCCTGACGCGATCCTGCCGACGATGGGCGGCCAGACGGCGCTGAACTGCGCGCTGGACCTGTTCAACAATGGCGTGCTGGCAAAATACAACGTCGAACTGATCGGCGCATCGCCGGAAGCCATCGACAAGGCCGAAGACCGTTCCAAGTTCAAGGACGCGATGACCAAGATCGGCCTCGGTTCGGCCCGTTCCGGCGTGGCGCACTCGATGGAAGAATCGTGGGCCGTGCAGCGCACCCTGGGCTTCCCGACCATCATCCGTCCATCGTTCACCATGGGCGGTTCCGGCGGCGGCATCGCCTACAACGAAGAAGAATTCGAAACCATCTGCAAGCGCGGCCTGGAAGCTTCGCCGACGAAAGAGTTGCTGATCGAAGAATCGTTGCTGGGCTGGAAAGAGTACGAGATGGAAGTGGTGCGCGACAAGGCGGACAACTGCATCATCATCTGCTCGATCGAAAACCTCGATCCGATGGGCGTGCACACGGGCGACTCCATCACGGTGGCGCCAGCGCAAACCCTGACGGACAAGGAATACCAGATCATGCGCAATGCCTCGCTGGCAGTGCTGCGCGAGATCGGCGTCGACACCGGTGGCTCGAACGTGCAATTCTCGATCAACCCCGTCGATGGCCGCATGATCGTCATCGAGATGAACCCGCGCGTGTCGCGTTCGTCGGCCCTGGCCTCGAAAGCGACGGGCTTCCCGATCGCCAAGATCGCCGCCAAGCTGGCCGTCGGTTTCACCCTGGACGAACTGCGCAATGAAATCACGGGCGGCGCCACGCCAGCCTCGTTCGAGCCGTCGATCGATTACGTCGTCACGAAGATCCCCCGTTTCACGTTCGAGAAGTTCCCGACCGCCGACCACCACCTGACGACGCAGATGAAATCCGTCGGCGAAGTGATGGCCATCGGCCGTACCTTCCAGGAATCGTTCCAGAAAGCCTTGCGCGGCCTGGAAGTGGGCGTGGACGGCATGAACGAAAAGACCAAGGACCGCGAAAAGATCGAAGAAGAACTGGGCGAGCCTGGTCCTGAGCGCATCTGGTACGTGGGCGACGCGTTTGCCCAGGGCTTCACCCTGGAAGAAGTGCACAACCTGACCAAGATCGACCCATGGTTCCTGATCCAGATCAAGGAAATCGTCGACCTGGAACTGTGGCTGGACACGCAGAAGCTGGAAAACCTGGACAAGAACACCCTGTACAAGTTGAAACAGAAGGGCTTCTCGGACCGCCGCCTGGGCTTCCTGCTGCAGACGACCGACACGGCCGTGCGCCAGCAGCGCCATGCGCTGAACATCCGTCCCGTCTACAAGCGCGTCGACACCTGCGCAGCGGAATTTTCGACCGATACGGCGTACATGTATTCCACGTACGACGAAGAGTGCGAATCGAATCCGACCGACAAGAAAAAGATCATGGTACTGGGCGGTGGCCCGAACCGTATCGGCCAGGGTATCGAGTTTGACTATTGCTGCGTCCACGCTGCCCTCGCCATGCGCGAAGACGGCTACGAAACCATCATGGTCAATTGCAACCCAGAAACGGTTTCGACCGACTACGATACCTCGGACCGTCTGTATTTCGAGTCGCTGACCCTGGAAGACGTGCTGGAAATCGTCGCCATCGAAAAACCGGTGGGCGTGATCGTGCAGTACGGCGGCCAGACGCCATTGAAACTGGCGCTGGACCTGGAAGCGAATGGCGTGCCGATCATCGGCACCTCGCCCGACATGATCGATGCGGCCGAAGACCGCGAGCGTTTCCAGCAAATGCTGCACAAGCTGGAACTGCGCCAGCCGCCTAACCGCACCGCGCGCACGGAAGCCGACGCCCTGGCGCTGGCGCAGGAAATCGGCTACCCGCTGGTCGTGCGTCCATCGTACGTGCTGGGCGGCCGCGCCATGGAAATCGTCCACGAGCAACGCGACCTCGAGCGCTACATGCGCGAAGCCGTCAAGGTCTCGCACGATTCGCCAGTGTTGCTGGACCGCTTCCTGAACGATGCCATCGAGTGCGACGTCGATTGCATCTCCGACGGCGAAACGACGTTCATCGGCGGCGTGATGGAACACATCGAACAGGCTGGCGTCCACTCGGGCGACTCGGCTTGCTCCTTGCCACCATACTCGCTGTCGCAAGAAACCATTGATGAACTGAAACGCCAGACGGCGCTGATGGCCAAGGGTTTGAATGTGGTCGGCCTGATGAACGTGCAGTTCGCGATCCAGAAGCAAGAGATCGACGGCGAAATGAAAGATGTCGTCTTCGTGCTGGAAGTCAATCCACGCGCGTCGCGCACCGTGCCATTCGTCTCGAAAGCCACCGGTCTGCAACTGGCGAAGATTGCCGCGCGCTGCATGGTTGGCCAGTCGCTGGCATCGCAAGGCATCACGCAGGAAGTCGTGCCGCCTTACTTCAGCGTCAAGGAAGCCGTGTTCCCGTTCGTCAAGTTCCCTGGCGTGGACACCATCCTCGGTCCTGAAATGAAATCGACGGGCGAAGTCATGGGCGTGGGCCTGACGTTCGGCGAAGCGTTTGTGAAATCGCAACTGGGCGCCGGCGTGAACCTGCCAAAATCGGGCAAGGTCTTCATCAGCGTGAAAGCGTCGGACAAGCCGCGCGCCGTGCAAGTGGCGCGTGACCTGGTCGAGTCCGGTTTCACCGTGGTCGCCACCAAGGGCACCGCCGCCGTGATCGCTGCTGCCGGCATCGCCGTCACGCCAGTGAACAAGGTGATCGAAGGCCGTCCGCACGTGGTCGACATGATCAAGAACCATGAAATCGTGCTGGTGATCAACACCGTGGAAGAAAAGCGCAGTGCCATCGTCGATTCGCGGGCCATCCGCACTTCGGCCCTGGCGTCGCGCGTGACGACCTACACCACCATCGCCGGCGCGGAAGCGGCCGTCGAAGGCATCCGCCACCTGGATGAGCTGCGTGTGTACGATTTGCAAGGTCTGCACAAGACCTTGAACTAAGTGCGTTTGCAGTGGCCGCCGTTAGGCGGTACACTGCATGCTTATCAACCACAGAGTTCCGTGCAGAGCAGCGCGCGGCCTCTGTGGTTTTCACTTGGTAAGTCCGTTAACCGTGGCAAAACGCGGACAACGGCGCCGATAACTAGCAGATAGTAGAGATAACATGACCTCAGTCCCATTGACCAAATACGGCGCAGAACTCCTGAAAGAAGAGCTGCATCATTTGAAGACCAAGGAACGCCGCATCGTCATCGATGCGATCGCCGAAGCGCGTTCGCACGGAGATTTGTCGGAAAACGCCGAGTACGATGCCGCCAAGGAACGCCAGGCCTTCGTCGAAGGCCGCATTGCCGAGCTCGAAGGCAAGCTGGGTGCAGCGCAAATCATCGACCCGACCGCGCTCGACGCGGAAGGCCGCGTGGTGTTTGCCTCGACCGTGAATCTGGAAGACCTGGAATCGGGCCAGAAAGTCACGTACCAGATCGTCGGCCTCGATGAAGCCGACTTGAAAAAGAACAAGGTTTCCGTGACATCCCCGATCGCCCGCGCACTGATCGGCAAGTACGCCGGCGACGTGGTGGAAGTGCAGGCGCCGTCCGGCCCGCGCGAATACGAAATCCTGGAAGTACTGTACATCTGATGCTCGCCCGCGTGCGCCTTCTCGTTGCCACCCTGTGGGCCGGCAGCCTGTGGACCATCGGCTTCATCGTGGCGCCCACCCTGTTCGGCACCCTGAGCGACCGCGTGCTGGCGGGCAATATCGCCGGCAGCATGTTCCGCGCCGAGGCCTGGCTGTCGATCGCCTGTGCGCTGATTCTGCTGGCCTTGCTGCAATGGGCGCCCGGCGCGCTGGAACTCAAGCGCCGCCGCCTGCTGGGCGCGCTGGTGCTGTCGATGCTGGTGTGTGCGCTGCTCAGCCATTTCGGCATTTCGCCGCTGATGGCCGAGCTCAAGGCGCAGGCGCCTTCGGGCATCATGGATGATGCCATGCGCAGCCGCTTTGGCATGCTGCATGGCGTGTCGACCCTGATCTTTGCCGTGCAGAGCCTGCTGGCGGGCGTATTGATCTGGAAACAACAGTAGTTTGATGTCAGTAAAGTAATCGCATGAAAAAAGCGGAGCAGGGGATATCCCGTGCTCCGCTTCTTGTTTCAAGCCCGGCCGCCTTGCGGTTGCCGGGTGAACAGGCTTACTTGCTGCCCAGTGCGCTTTTCTTGGCGCTTTTCTGACGTGGCTTGGCACGCTTGATGGAACCGCCTTCGGTAACGCGCTCATTGCCCTTGATCATGACTTTCGTCACGCTCGGGCGCTTGGTGCCGCTGGCGCTGGCCTTGACGATGGTCACTTCGCGCATGCCTTTGCCGGCGCTGACCTTCTCCTTAACCACTTCTTTTTTCGGACGGTAGATTACCAGCAGTTTGCCAATATGTTGTACCGGGGCGGCGCCGAGATTGCCGCAAATCGTATCGTACATTCCGACGCGGGCTTCGCGGTCGTCGCCGAACACGCGGACTTTAATCAGACCGTGCGAATCCAGGCCAAGGTCGATCTCTTTGAGGACAGCAGGTGTCAAGCCCGCTTCGCCAATAATGACGATAGGCTTCAGCGCGTGTGCTTCGGCGCGCAGTGCGCTGCGCTCTACGGGTGTAAGTTTTAGCATAATAATATTTAGTAATTCCCTTAAAAGCAGTATTCTACGCGAATGGCAAAGAAGAAATTAAACAAAAACTGGTTGCACGACCACATAAATGATCCTTATGTGAAGTTGGCGCAAAAAGAGGGCTACCGCGCCCGGGCAGCATACAAGCTCAAAGAAATCGATGAAGACGAAAAACTGATCAAACCTGGCCAGGTGATTGTCGACCTTGGTTGCACTCCCGGCAGCTGGGCCCAGTACACGCGGCGCAAGCTGGCCGGCAAGGACGGCGGCGGGGTCAATGGTACCCTGATTGGCCTGGACATGCTGGAAATGGAGCCCATCGCCGATTTCCACTTCATCCAGGGCGACTTCCGCGAAGCGCGCGTGCTGCGCCAGCTGGAAGTGGTGTTGCAGGGTCGCAAGGTTGACCTGGTCCTGTCGGACATGGCGCCCAACCTGTCGGGCATCGCCACGGCGGATGCTGCACGCATGGAACATTTGATCGACCTGGCCATCGAATTTTCGCAATTGCACCTGAAGCCGTCTGGCGTGCTGCTGGTGAAATGCTTTAAAGACATGGGTTTCAGCCAGATCGTGGAGAAATTCCGCGCCGAATTCAAGGTCGTGGTGCAGAAAAAGCCCAAGGCCAGCCGCGATAAATCGTCGGAAATCTTCCTGATGGGCCGTGGAATCAAGAATCCGCTGAAAAATGCCGTGGAAGAAGATGATTCCGCCCTTGATATTTAAGCGGGAATCCGCACATGGGAACGAGAAGTGCAGTAGCGTCTGATGGCATAAAAGCCTAAATTGTTTATACTGCATTTTTTTACGTGAACGCGATTTTTTCGCGCGCACGGATCGGCGGGCTTTGGCACGGCCCGCTTATTGCGAGTAAAATCGTGTTTCTAGCTATAGGTAAAGAGATGCGCACTGCATCCAAGGAGTCTTCGTGAATAACATGTTTTCCAAATCTGCCATCTGGGTAGTCGTATTGCTGCTGTTGTTCATGCTGTTCAAGCAATTCGACAGTCATGGCGCCACAGGCGGCAGCAAGGCCATCGCTTATTCCGATTTGCTGGATGAAGTCAAAGCCAAGCGCGTCAAGGATGTCGTGATCGAAGGTTCGTCGATCACCGCCAAGCTGATGGACGACACCAAGGTGCGTACTACCGCCACCAGCCTCGACAAGGGCCTGATCGGCGACTTGCGCGACAATGGCGTGCATTTCGATGTGCGTCCGCCTGAGGAAGCGTCCTTCCTGCAAACTATTTTTGTTTCCTGGTTCCCCATGCTGCTGTTGATCGGCGTCTGGGTCTTCTTCATGCGTCAGATGCAAGGCGGCGGCAAGGGCGGGGCATTCTCGTTCGGCAAGTCGAAGGCGCGCATGATGGATGAAGCCAGCAACACCGTCACCTTCGCCGATGTCGCCGGTTGCGACGAAGCGAAAGAAGAAGTCAACGAAGTAGTCGACTTCCTCAAGGATCCGAGCAAGTTCCAGAAATTGGGCGGCCGCATTCCCCGCGGCGTGCTGATGGTCGGTCCTCCGGGCACGGGTAAAACCCTGCTGGCGCGCGCCATTGCCGGTGAAGCCAAGGTGCCGTTCTTCTCGATTTCCGGTTCCGACTTCGTGGAAATGTTCGTCGGCGTGGGTGCCAGCCGCGTGCGCGACATGTTTGAAAACGCGAAAAAGCATTCGCCATGCATCATCTTCATCGATGAGATCGACGCTGTCGGCCGTCACCGCGGTGCCGGCATGGGCGGCGGCAATGACGAGCGCGAACAGACCTTGAACCAGTTGCTGGTCGAGATGGACGGTTTTGAAGCGAACTCCGGCGTGATCGTCGTGGCCGCCACCAACCGCGCCGATGTGCTCGATAAAGCCTTGCTGCGTCCGGGCCGTTTCGACCGCCAGGTGTCCGTCGGCTTGCCCGATATCCGCGGCCGCGAGCAGATCTTGAACGTGCATATGCGCAAAGTGCCTATCGGTACCGACGTGAAAGCCGATATCCTGGCCCGCGGCACCCCTGGTTTCTCGGGCGCGGACCTGGCCAACCTGGTCAACGAGGCGGCCCTGTTTGCCGCACGCCGCAGCAAGCGCCTGGTGGAAATGGCCGACTTCGAAGATGCGAAAGACAAGATCTACATGGGTCCTGAGCGTAAATCGATGATTATCCGCGAGGAAGAGCGCCGCAATACGGCTTACCATGAGTCCGGTCACGCCGTCGTCGCCAAGTTGCTGCCGAAGGCCGATCCCGTGCATAAAGTGACGATCATGCCGCGTGGCTGGGCTCTGGGCCTGACGTGGCAGCTGCCGGAACACGACAATCTGTCCGCCTACAAGGACAAGATGCTGGAAGAAATTTCCATCCTGTTCGGTGGCCGTATCGCCGAAGAGATTTTCGTGGGACAAATGTCCACCGGCGCGTCGAACGACTTCTCGCGTGCCACCAAGCTGGCCCGTTCCATGGTGACCCGTTTCGGCATGTCCGACAGCATGGGCGTGATGGTCTACGAAGACAGCGAAAACGAAGGTTTCTTCGGTGGCGCCACCAAGACGATCTCGGAAGCGACCCAGCAAAAGGTCGATGCTGAAATCCGCAACATTCTCGACAAGCAATATGCTTTGGCGCGCACTTTGCTGGAAGGCAACCGCGACAAGGTCGAAATGATGACCAAAGCCTTGCTGGAATGGGAAACCATTGATGCAGAGCAAATCAATGACATCATGGCCGGCCTGGAGCCGCGTCCACCGAAAGTCATTCCGCCACGCCGCAATGCGGGCGGTGATAGCGGCACGGGCGGCATTTCGCCTAACGTGACGGCGCCAGCCTGATAACGGCCGCCCTGACCGGCGGCGCGTAATCAAAAGGGTAAGGAGCAATCCTTGCCCTTTTTCGTTGGCGCGCCAGATTTCCCTGATGACTACAAAGATTCACATGCGACACTATTTGCAATTCGGCCGTTTCGGCTTCAACCTGTCCGGCACGCAGGCGCTGGTGATGGGCATCCTGAACATCACGCCCGACTCGTTTTCCGATGCGGGCCAGTATCAACACCTGGAATTTGCCCTTTCGCGGGCCGAGCAGATGATGGTTGACGGCGTCGACATCATCGACATCGGCGGCGAATCGAGCCGTCCCGGCGCGCCGCCGCTGCCGCTGCAGGACGAGTTGCAGCGCGTCATGCCGGTGCTGTACGCCTTGCGCGATTGCGGCAAGCCGCTGTCCGTCGACACCTATAAACCCGAAGTGATGCGCGAAGCCATCCTGGCGGGTGCCGACATGATCAACGATATCAACGGTTTCCGCGCGCCAGGCGCTATCGACGCCGTGCAGGACAGCGATTGCGCTCTGTGCATCATGCACATGCAGAACGTGCCAGAAACCATGCAAGCCCAGCCGCAGTATGAGGACGTGGTGCGCGAAGTCATCGACTTCCTGCGCGAACGCATCGACACGATGACGGCGGCCGGCATAGCCCGCGAACGCCTGTGCGTCGATCCCGGCTTTGGTTTTGGCAAGACGGTGGAACAGAACTATGCCTTGCTGCGCGCCACGCGCCAGTTGCGCAGCGAGCTGGAGCTGCCCGTGCTGGCCGGCTTGTCGCGTAAGTCGATGATCGGCGCCGTCACGGGACGTCCCGTCGAGCAGCGCCTGGCCGGCAGTGTTGCCGGTGCGCTTGCTGCGGTAGCGCAAGGTGCGGAAATTATCCGTGTGCATGATGTAGCTGAAACCGTCGATGCACTGAAGGTCTGGCGCATGGCACACTGAGCCTGTAAGATTTATCATAAACAACAAAAAGAGAAATACTATGACGCGTAAATATTTTGGCACCGACGGCATCCGCGGCCTGGTGGGCACGGCTCCGATCACCCCCGATTTCGTCATGCGCCTCGGCTATGCGGCCGGCAAGGTGCTGGCCAAGTCGCAAGGCGGCAAGACCCGTCCGACGGTGCTGATCGGCAAGGACACGCGCATTTCCGGCTACATGCTGGAAGCGGCGCTGGAAGCGGGCCTGTCGGCCGCTGGCGTGGACGTGATGCTGGCCGGCCCCATGCCGACCCCGGCAATTGCTTACCTGACGCGGGCGCTGCGCCTGTCGGCCGGTGTCGTCATTTCCGCCTCGCACAATCCCTACCATGACAATGGCATCAAGTTCTTTTCCGGCCAGGGCACCAAGCTGCCCGACAGCGTGGAACTGGAAATCGAAGCGGCGCTCGACGAACCGATGGCCTGCGTGCCATCTGAAAAGCTGGGCCGCGCCAAGCGCCTGGACGATGCCCAGGGCCGCTACATCGAATTTTGCAAGGGCACCTTCCCGAACGAGCTGGATCTGCGCGGCCTGAAGATCGTCGTCGATTGCGCACACGGCGCCGCCTACCATATCGCGCCGCACGTGTTCCATGAGCTGGGCGCGGAAGTCATCGCCATCGGCAACAAGCCCGACGGTTTCAACATCAATGCGGGCTTCGGCGCCACGGCAACCAAGGCCATGGCCGAAGCCGTCGTCGAGCACGGCGCGGACCTGGGCATCGCCCTCGATGGCGACGCCGACCGCCTGATCATGTGCGACGCCACGGGCCGCCTGTATAACGGCGACGAACTGTTGTACGTCATGGTCAAGGACCGCTTGGCGACAGGCCCCGTGGCCGGTGCCGTCGGCACCTTGATGACCAACATGGCACTGGAAGTGCTGTTCAAGCAGCAGGGCATCGGCTTTGCGCGCGCCAAGGTGGGCGACCGCTACGTGCTGGAAGTCATGAAGGAAAAGGGCTGGATACTGGGCGGCGAAGGCTCCGGCCATTTGCTGTGCCTGGACAAGCACACGACGGGTGACGGCATCGTCTCCGCGCTGCAAGTATTGTCCGCGCTCAAGCGCAGCGGGCAGAGCCTGCAGCAATGTCTGGCCGAGCTGGTGCTGTTCCCGCAAACCCTGATCAACCTGCGCGTGGCGCCCGGTTCCGACTGGCAGAAAAATGCCGCCATGGTGGCCGAGAAAGAACTGGTCGAGGCTGAACTGGGTGACACGGGCCGCGTGCTGATCCGCGCTTCGGGCACGGAACCGCTGATCCGCGTGATGGTGGAAGCGAAGGACAAGGACAAGGCCGAGAGCATGGCGCGCCGCATCGCCGATAAGGTGGCTGTGTAAAGGCAGGCGCCGATAGTTATTTCCATCTAATTCGTCTATGGCAATTGACGAAATTGGGTGGGGGCGTTATTATCTTGTCTTCGGAGTGTGGCGCAGCCCGGTAGCGCACCTGGTTTGGGACCAGGGGGTCCAAGGTTCGAATCCTTGTACTCCGACCAAAGTCATAAGCGGGCTGTCAGAAATGACAGCCCGTTTTCTATTCCGCGCCCGCATTTCATTGCTGGCGCGCATGGACTAAAATACTGCACCTCTCCGCCCATCGTTCAACGGATAGGACAACGGTCTTCTAAACCGTGAATGGGGGTTCGATTCCCTCTGGGCGGACCAGTTTCATACTGGCCACGGCTTGCGCCATGCGGCCGCATCTTCTCTCTTTCCTGTCTATCAGCACGCGGCCCTAAGGCTGCGCAAACAGCACCACGCTCAGCAAATACAGCAGCGGCACGGCGCACAGCAGCGCAGACAACACCGACAGCATTTTCTTGCTCGCCAGGCGTGCCAGGCGCAGCCGTTCGCGCGCAGGCAAATGCCGGCGGACCAGGTCGCGCGCGCGCGGCTGGAATGGTGATTCATGCATGTGAACTCCCTCGCAACGATGGCTGATGATGTCGGCCAGCATAGCGGGAGCGGCATAAAGGCGGTGTAAAGAGTGGGCGGCGCGGCGCAAGCGCGCTGTAAACATGGATGCGCCGGCGCCGTGTTGCGGGCCTTGCCCGATGCTCTTATTTTGCCTGGCGGCGGCGCGCCAGGACGCCGAGCAGGCCCAGGCCGGCGAGCAGCATGGCATAGGTTTCCGGTTCAGGTATGGCGGAAACATAGGCGCGGTAATTGCTCAGGTCCTTGGGCAAGCCCTCTACCGTGAAGGTCGTGCCGGCTGCGACGGGAGCGGCCCAGTGGAAGACCAGTTCGCCCTGGCCGAAATGGATGGCCAGATAGTCATAGGCCGCCGCGCTCGTGAAGGAATTCCCCCCGCCGCTGGCGCTTGCCGTGGTGCCGGCGGTACAGCCCGAAGTGGCATTGTCGCAAAATGAGACGGCCGCACCCAGGCTGGTGCCGAAAACGCTGTTGATTTGGCTCTGGATGTTGGCTGGACTCTGCGGCACGAGATTGTCGTCATAGTATTTCACCATGGTGGCTGGCGACGGCGAGTAAGTGACGGTGCTGCCTTCGATGCTGAAACCGCTGGCCGGTCCCACGTCGATCCATGTAGCTGCCTGTGCCATGCCCATCAAGGCCGCAAGGGCGGCCAGTATGGATGTCCGTATGGCAATGCTTGTTATGCTTTTCATGAAAATCCCCTTTGGTTTTATTGCAGGCATTTCACTGCTTCAGGGTGCGCGCCGTCCTGTCAGGGAGGTCAACTTGTCGCCCGTTCGCCTTTGCGTGAGTACGCATATGCAAGCTTAGCCTCGATGCAAACTAATGTAATTTAAATAATTCTATTGGCTTAGTTGGCAATGTCGCATACGGCTATGCGTGGTTGTGCCAGCGAGCGGTCGCGCGGCGATCAGGAGCGGCGTGACAAGACACGCCGCTTTGTGCTGGAGGGAGGAGGAAGACGCAGGAGGGGGGGCTTCAGTCGTTGCTGACGCCAAACAGGCGATCCTTGGCGTTGAGCAATTTTTGCACCTTGGCGCCCATTTTCATCAGCTGCGCCATCGATTCGGGCGACAGGCGCTGCAAGTCGTCGAACCAGGTGTTGGCCAGGTCGACCAATTCATACATTTCCCGCATGCGCTCCTGCGCATACTGGTCGACGGGTTCCGTGGCCGGCGCCAGCAGCGATTCGCGCAGCACCGTCAAGGTGGGCGCCACTTCGCGGCGGCGGCGTTCGGCGGCCACCACGCGGAAGATTTGCCACACATCGCCCAGCGAGGAAAAATACTCGCGCCGGTCGCCGGGGATGCGCGACTGGCGGATCAAGCCCCAGCCCTGCAATTCCTTCAGGCCGATGCTCACGTTCGAGCGCGAAAAACTCAGGTGTTCCGCGATTTCATCCGCGTGTAAAGGATGCTCCGCGACAAACAACAAGGCGTACACTTGCCCCACTGTGCGGTTAAAGCCCCAGCGGCTGCCCATCTCGCCGAAATGGCTGACGAAGGTCAGGATCAGCGGCGTCATTTGGATATGTTGAGTTTTCATAATTATCTGAATTTTTTCACGCCACACCCGCAGGGTCAATTGATATATGTCATGTTTCGCAGTATTATACAAAATATCGAATTTACAGAAAATTCTGAAAACTCAAAAAGTATAGAGATGCCGACCACGCCACTGTCCTTGCCCCGCTTTATCCTTCCCCGCGCTGCCAGCCTGGCGCAAGGCGGCGCCGCCTTGCTGTGGCTGCCACAAGCGGCCTTGCTGGCCTGGGCCGTGCAAGCCATGCTCGACGGCGCTCCATGGCGCGCGGCCCTGCTGCCGGCCGCTGGCGTGCTGCTGCTGGGCGTGCTGCGCGCCGGCTGCGAAGCGTGGGGCGCGCGGCGCATGTATGCGGCGGCGCGCGCGCACCTGTCCACCTTGCGCGCGCAAGTGGCGCAAGCGCTGGCGCAGCGTTCGCCGCTGGACCGCCAGCGCGCCCAGTCGGGCCAGGCGGCCTCCGTCATCGCCGAACAGGCCGAAGCCATCGTGCCGTATCTGGTGCGCTACAAGCCGGCGCGCTGGAAAGTCATGCTCGTGCCGCTCGTGATCCTCGCCGTGGTGACGCCGCTGTCGTGGATCGCCGCCTTGATCCTGCTCATCGCCGCGCCCCTGATTCCCGTCTTCATGGCCCTGGTCGGCATGGGTGCACAGGCGGCCAGCCGCGCGCAGATGGTGGAAATGGGCAGCATGAACGCGTTTCTATTGGACCGCCTGCGCGGCCTGGCCACCCTGCGCGCGCTCGACGCTGTCGACGCTACGGCCGCACGGCTGGACGCCTCGTCGCAATCCGTGCGCCGGCGCACGATGGTGGTGCTGCGCATCGCCTTTTTGTCGTCCGCCGTGCTGGAACTGTTTTCCGCGCTGGGCGTGGCCATGGTGGCCGCGTTTATCGGTTTTTCCTTGCTGGGCAGCATCAATTTCGGCACCTGGGGCCGGGAACTGACGCTGGGGCAGGGCTTGTTCATCCTGCTGCTGGCGCCCGCTTTCTTCGAACCGCTGCGCGAACTGGCCGCCGTCTGGCACGACAAGGCGGCCGGCGAAGCGGGCCTGGCCGGCCTGCACGACCTGGCGGGGGAGGGCGTAGCCCTGCCCGGCGCCGGTGTGGAAGTAGCTGCCGTTTCCGCCGCCGCCATGGCGGTGGCGCCGCCGCCTGCCGTGGAACTCCAGCAATTGCGCTTCGCCCATCCCGGCGAGGCGCCCGTGTTCGACCACTTTGACTTGAGCGTGCGCGCCGGCGAACACGTGGCCCTGCTGGGCGCCAGCGGCGCCGGCAAGACCACCTTGCTGTCGCTGCTGGCCGGCTTGCTGCCCGCCAGCGGCGGCGAGATCCGCATCGGCGGCGTGCGCCTGACCGACAGTACCGTCAATACTTTGCGCCAGCGCATGGCCTGGATGGGCCAGCGCCCCCACGTGTTTGCCGCGTCCGTCAGCCAGAATGTGACCCTGGGCCGCGCGGGCGCCAGCGCTACGCAGGTGACGCAGGCGCTGCACCTGGCCGACCTGGCTGCCGTGGCGCAGGCGCAGCCGGCCGTCATGCTCAGCGATGGCGGCCAGGGCTTGTCCGGCGGCGAAGCCGTGCGTCTGGCCCTGGCCCGCGTGGCCCTGCATCCGCATGCCGATTTGCTGCTGGTCGATGAACCGACGGCCCACCTGGACAGCGAAACGGCGGCGCGCGTCACGGACGCCTTGCTGGCACTGGCGAAAGGCAAGACGATGATCGTCGCCACGCACGATCCCGTGCTGGCCGGCCGCCTGCAGCGCACGGTGCAGGTCGATGTCCGGGCGCAGGTACAGGAGCAGGAACAGGAACAGCAGGCATGAAAACTTCCCTCATATCGAACCCCGTCCTGCGGCAATTGCTGCTGGCCCAGCCCGGCAAGCTGATCGGCGGCGCCTTGCTGGCGGCCCTGACGGCGGTGTCCGGCATGGCCTTATTGGGCTTGTCCGGCTGGTTCATCACGGCCACCTCGATTGCCGGCCTGCACGCTTCGACGGCGATCCTGTTCGACGTCTTCGGTCCGTCGGCCGGCATCCGCCTGCTGGCCATCGGCCGCACGGGTTCGCGCTATGCGGAACGCCTCGTCACGCACGACGCCACGTTCGCTGCGCTGGCCAGCATCCGCGTGCGGCTGTTCCGTGGCTGGTCGCGCCCGGAAGCGGCCAGCCGGCTGCTGCGCCAGCCCGCCAAGCTGCTGTTCCGCCTGACGGCCGATATCGACGCGCTCGAATCACTGTATTTGCGCCTGCTGGTGCCTGCCTTCACGGCCTTGTGCGTAGCCTTGCTGGCCGGCGTGGCGCTGGGCGTGATGCAGTGGCAACTGGGGCTGGGCCTGGCCGCGTGGCTGCTGGCCGCCGGCGGCGGCATCAGCTGGGCCGTGGCGCAACGCGCGCGCCGCCCGGCCATCGTGCGTTCGCGCGCCATCGAAAAATTGCGTTCCGGCACCATCGACCTGGTGGCGGGCCAGACGGACCTGGTGATGGCGGGCCGCATCGACGCCCAGTGCGCGGCGTTGGCGCAGATCGACCGTTCGCTGGCGCAAGCCGATTTCGCCCTGCTGCGCCTGGAGACTGCCGCCGGCGCCGCGTATGGCGTGGCGGGCAGCGCGACTCTGGCAGGCGTGCTGCTGGCCGTGGCCGTGCTGGTGCAGCAGCAAACGATGAGCGTGCCGCTGGCTGCCCTGGCCCTGTTGATTGCCCTGACGGCCGTGGAACCGTTCGCGGGACTGCGCCGTGGCGCGCTGGAAGCGGGCCGCATGCTGCTGGCCATGCGCCGTCTGGCGCCGCGCCTCGATGGAGACGATGTAGTTGCGCCGCCCGTCGACGCCGCGCCGGGCTTGCGCCTGGAACACGTCAGCGCCGCGCATGCGGGCAGCCACGTTGCCATCTTGCACGACGTATCGCTGCACATCGCCGATGGCGAGCGCGTGGCCTTGATCGGCCCCAGCGGCGCGGGCAAGTCCACCTTGCTGGCCCTGGCCGCGCGCGAGCTGGCGCCCCTGTCGGGCAGTGTCCACGCCGGACGCGCCTGCCTGTTCACGCAGAAGACGGAATTGTTCCAGGACAGCTTGCGCGACAACCTGCGCCTGGCCGATCCGTCCGCCAGCGATGCGCAGCTGTGGGCGGCGCTGCAATCGGCCGGCCTGGACGGGGAGGTGCGGGCCTTCGCGGACGGCTTGGGCACCATGCTGGGCGAGGGCGGCCTGGGCTTGTCGGGCGGCCAGGCGCGGCGCCTGGCGCTGGCGCGGCTGTTCCTGCACGAATCGACCTTGTGGCTGCTGGACGAAGCGACGGAAGCACTGAATGCGCAGACGGCGAACGATGTCTTGCAGCGCCTGCGGGCGCGCAGCGAAGGGCGCAGCTTGCTGATCGCAACCCACTTGCGGCGCGAAGCGGCGCAGGCGGACCGGCTGGTCAGCCTGCGCGATGGCCGCATCGTGGGCGACGCGCGCCGTGGCACGCCAGCCTTCGAGACAGCCTTGGCGGGCTTGCGCGGAGATTAACTAAGAACGGAGACAGGCGGTCCGTACGCCAGCTTGTGGGCGGCGGAACCAATCGAATCGCATCAGATAGATACCAAGTTTACAATTACAGTAGGGAAACACCAAGGAAATCATATGGACTTCGATATTGTCGCTTTATCCAGACTGCAGTTCGCGCTGACAGCTCTGTACCACTTTATATTCGTTCCGCTGACGATCGGCCTGTCAGTGATCCTCGCCATCATGGAGACGGTTTACGTGATGACGAACCGCCCCATCTGGCGCGACATGACCAAGTTCTGGGGTGTCTTGTTCGGCATCAACTTCGCCATGGGCGTGGCGACGGGCATCGTCATGGAATTCCAGTTCGGCATGAACTGGAGCTATTACAGCCATTATGTGGGCGACATTTTCGGCGCGCCGCTGGCCATCGAGGGCTTGATGGCCTTCTTCCTGGAAGCGACCTTCGTCGGCCTGTTCTTCTTCGGCTGGGACAAGCTGTCGAAGCGGGGCCACCTGGTCACGACCTGGCTGGTGGCCATCGGTTCGAACTTCTCGGCCCTGTGGATTTTGATCGCCAACGGCTGGATGCAAAATCCCGTCGGCGCGGCCTTCAATCCGCAAACCATGCGCATGGAAGTGACGGATTTCGGCGCCGTGCTGACGAATCCCGTTGCTCAGGCGAAATTCGTGCACACGGTGTCGGCCGGCTATACGGCCGCTGCCATCTTCGTGCTGGGTATTTCCGCCTGGTATCTGCTGAAAGGCCGCCACGTGCAATTGGCCAAGCGTTCGATGACGGTGGCTGCCTCGTTCGGCCTGGCCGCCTCGCTGTCGGTGGTGGTGCTTGGCGATGAAAGCGGTTACCTGTCGTCGGAACACCAAAAGATGAAGCTGGCCGCCATCGAAGCCATGTGGACCACGGAGCCGGCCCCGGCCGCCTTCACGGCCTTCGGCTTCCCTGACGCGAAAGCGCGCGAGACGCATTACGCCGTGCACATCCCGATGGTGATGGGCTTGATCGGCACGCGTTCGCTGACGACGGAAATCCCCGGCATCGAGCAGCTGGTCGACCGCGGCGAACTGCTGATCAAGGATGGCATCAAGGCATATGACGCGCTGCAAACCATCCGCAGCGTGGCGCCCGGCGCGCCCGTGCCGCAGGACGCGAAAGACATGTTCGAGTCGAAAGGTCAGTCCATGGGCTATGCCTTGCTGCTGAAACGCTACGTCGATGACCCGCGCCAGGCCACGCCCGAGCAGATCCGCAAGGCCGCGCTCGATACCGTGCCGCCCGTGGCGCCCCTGTTCTGGTCCTTCCGCGTGATGGTGGGTCTGGGCATGTTCTTTATCTTGCTCACCGGCACTTTCTTCCTGCTGTCGACGCGCCGCACCCTGGACAAGCACCGCTGGCTGCTGAAGCTGGCCGTGTTCGCCATTCCGCTGCCGTGGGTGGCGATTGAGGCGGGCTGGATCGTGGCCGAAGTGGGCCGCCAGCCGTGGGTCATCGAAGGCGTGCTGCCGACGGCCGTGGCCGTCTCGAACCTGGGTGCTTCGACCCTCTTGATCACGATTGCCGGCTTTGCCGCCATCTACACCGTGCTGTTGATTATTGAAATGAAGCTCATGCTCAAGGCCATCCGCAAGGGGCCGGAAGAGAAGGCGCCGGTCCCCGTGCCAGCGGCCGCAGCCATTCATACTCAACGCGCCTAAGGAGGGCCAGACCATGATTTTGCATGAAATGATTTCTTACGAAACACTGCGCCTGATCTGGTGGCTGCTGATCGGCATCCTGCTGGTGGGCTTTGCCATCACGGACGGCTTCGACCTGGGCACGGGCATTTTGCTGCCCTTCGTCGGCAAGACGGACCTGGAACGCCGGGTCGTCATCAACAGTATCGGTCCCGTGTGGGAAGGCAACCAGGTGTGGCTGATCCTTGGCGGCGGCGCCATCTTCGCCGCCTGGCCGCAACTGTACGCCGTCTCGTTCTCGGGCTTTTATCTGGCCATGTTCGTCATCCTCGTGGCGCTGATCGTGCGTCCCGTGGCGTTCAAGTTCCGCAGCAAGCGCGAAGACCCGCGCTGGCGCGCCCGCTGGGACGCGGCCCTGTTCGTGGGCGGCTTCGTGCCGGCCCTGATCTGCGGCGTGGCGATCGGCAACGTGCTGCAGGGCGTGCCGTTCCGTTTCTCGCCAGATATGCACATCTTTTATGACGGCACCTTCTTTGCGCTGCTCAACCCGTTCGCCCTGCTGTGCGGCCTCGTCTCGGTCGCCATGCTGGTGATGCACGGCGCCACCTGGCTGCAGCTGAAGACGGACGGTGCCGTGGCCGAACGGGCGCGCCGCTACGGCAGCGTGGCGGCAATCGCCACGGTCGTGCTGTATGCGCTGGCCGGCGTGGCCCTGTGGCTGTGGGTCGATGGCTACCGCATCAGCAGCACGGTGGTGGTCGACGGTCCGTCGAACCCGATGCTGAAAACGGCGGAAGTGCACGTGGGCGCCTGGTTCCTCAACTTTGCCGCCCATCCGTGGACCTGGATCGCTCCAGCGCTGGGCCTGCTTTGCCCGCTGCTGGCCTTTGCCTTCCAGCGCGCGCGCCGCGAAGTGCCCGCCTTGCTGGCCAGCGCGGCCGGCATCGCCGGCATCATCCTCGGTGTGGGCGCGGCCATGTTTCCGTTCATCCTGCCTTCGTCGATCGACCCGCGCGCCAGCCTGACGGTGTGGGATTCCTCGTCCAGCCACATGACCCTGTTCATCATGCTGGTCGTCACGGCCGTCTTCATTCCCCTCATCGTGGCGTACACGACGTGGGTCTATAAAGTGCTGTGGGGCAAGGTCGATGCAAAAGCAATCAAGGACGACAGCGGTCACGCCTACTAAAAATTTACGAAAGGAATAACTATGTGGTATTTCGCCTGGATACTGGGTCTTCCGCTGGCGGCGACCTTCGCCGTGCTCAATGCGATGTGGTATGAGGTCGCCGACGGCGACACGACGCCCGAGCAGTACCGCGACACGTCCAACTAGGACGGCGTCGGCTTGACTGGCCCCGCCCCGTGCATATGCATCGGGCGGGGCTTTTGCTTTTTATCAAAGCAAGATGAATTCGCCGCGGATGCGCAGCTTCATGCCGCGCGGCGCGTCGGCGCCCGCCGCCACGGCCCAGGCCGTGATCCATTGCGCGCAGCGTTCGCGCTCGGCCGCATCGTGCAGGCGCTGCAAACGCGCATCGGCCCTGTCGATGCGCTGGGCCAGATACAGGCGCTGATCCATGGGATCCGTCTTTTTGCTGTAGTGCTGCATGGCGATTCCTTTCCGCGTGGTAACGTCGTTCGGTCATGGCATAGCCATGTACGCGGGGGCGGGGCGTCCGGATTCAGTTTCAGCAAAAAAAGAAGCCACCGCAAGGGTGGCTGTTGGGGCGTGTATCAGGAAGGTGTCTTGCCGGCTGGTTTTGGGGTGGCAATGGCGATCGGGTCGCTGGCCGGAAAGCTTTCCTTCAGCGCTTCATCGAGTGCTTCCTCGGCATGGCCTTCATTGGCCGGCGTGGGCGAATCGCGCTCCGGCGGCGGGGCGGGTGCGGTGGCGGCGTTGGTGCTCGAATGCATGGTGATCCCCTTGTGGTGGTGCGCCAGTCGGCCGGGGGGCCATGGCGCGTGCTGATGCTACCAGCCTAGCACATCGCGCAAAAAAAGCGCGCCCGCTGCGCCCGCCGAAGGGGATGACGATGGCGTCTGCTACACTGCGCTCCACTTTTATCGACGGAACCGCCATGACCTCCATTTCCTTGCCATACCGAGCCTCCGCCTTTGACGCCTGTGCCTGGCTGGCGCAACAGACGGGCACGCCGTGGACCCTGGCGCGTTTGCTGGAGCAGGGCGGCTTGCCGTATGTCTGGCTTGATTACAGCGAAGCATGGGCCGAGCTGTTCCATGACGGCGTGACGCGCTATGCGGCGCCCATCGTGTTTATCGAGGACAAGCAGCACCTGGCCTCGGGCGCGGACGACGTGTGGCTGCGTTTTACGCGCGATTCGGGCAACATCGCCATCGAGCTGAAGGCGCCGGGACTGCGCGTGCCCTTGGACGGCTTGCACTTCCAGGAGCGCGATCTGTTGCGTTTGCTCAAGCAGTTGCAGCATCCGCAGCCCGATGAAGCACAGGCGGACAAGGCGCCCGTGGTCTTGCCCAGCGCCCTGAAGGGTCTGGGGCGCGAGCAGATTTTGCTGGCCTTTGCCGGCGTGGGCAAGGTCGACCTGGAGCAGGGACTGGCCAGTGGCGTGGGCATCTTTGGCGACGATGGCGCCCGCGTGCGCAAGAATTCGCGCGGCGGCAAGAACAGCCACCTGTGGCATCCGGTGACGTTGGCGTTCGGCTTGCACGACGTGCACCGCGTACCCATGGCGCACCTGAAGAAGGCGTTCGCCACGCAACCGTTGTTGCGCGAATGGAAGGCGGACTGGCTGGAATCGCTGCGCTTGCTGGGCGAGTAGCAAGATCAATCAATCAAGCCTGCCGCGCCGGCATCTTGTTCGCCGGCATCAGCCTTGCGATCGATTATTCGCTTTCTTCGATTCGGCCACCGCATTGCGTATAGCAGGCTCTGTAGTCTGACTCGCATTGCCACGTTCCAGCAGGGCTGGAGGAACAATATTGGCGTTTCTTCGAGCACAGTTCCCGGTCCGCATCGGTTTTCGCCACTGCCAGGCAGATGGAAACCGTACTGACGTTGCGCATCTCACAAGCTTGTGCCTGGGCCGCAGCAAGCTGCTCCTTGCCGGCAATGCATATTTGTTGATTGGTCCCGCAGCTCGTCACGCATTGACGCCCCGCATCGGAGTCCGGGGGAATAAAGCGATAGCTTGTGCAGCCCGCCAATGTGATGGCGAAACAAATCGCTGCGGCAAGGCGGAACAAGAAGGAATGGTGGATTTGCAAGGTACGCATGGTCGAAAAGGGCTTTCCCGTGTAGATGAATGGGCTTGAATATCGTGAATATTGATATTCTGACAGGCGATCATTTCAAGAACAATGCGCTGCAATAATTGTTACATCTTGGCGGGAGGCAGTTTTACAGTTCGATGGGCGCCACTTCGGTGCCGATATCGGGCGCAGCGTAATGCATGCTGAAATATACGAAGGCGCCGATATTGATGGCGACCGTGATCCAGAACGCGATGCGGAACGAGCGTTTGCTGGACTTGTGGCGCAGCCATTGCTGGGCCAGCACGGCGCCAGGCCAGCCGCACAGCAGCCCCAATAGCAGCAGGGTGCGTTCCGAGGTGCGCCAGCGGCCCTCTTTTGCGGCCGATTTGTCGATCGCATAGGCCACGAAACAGCTCAGGCTGAGCACGCCATACACGAGGGCGACTAGGGCGGGGATGTGGAAAAAGAAGGTGGCCAGCAAATACAGAACGACAAAGAACAGGATGACAAGATAGGGCATAGTAGGTGTTTGCTTGAGCGGAAGGCGTGAGTATCCCACAAGGGGAGCGCTGCCGCCGCCTAAAACAAGCAGCCTTGCGCCGTATCGATGGGCACGGCGCGGCGGCGGGCGTGGCCCGTTTTCAGCGCTTCGCGGTCGCTGGACAGCGCGATGCCTTCCAGCGCCAACAAGGTTTCCTTGGCATGCAGGCCGCCCGCGAAGCCCGTCAACTCGCCCGTGGCGCCGATGACCCTGTGGCAGGGGGCGATGATGGAAATGGGATTCTTGCCGTTGGCGGCGCCCACGGCGCGCACGGCGGCGGGGCGGCCAATCTGCCGCGCGATCTCGCCATAGCTGCGCGTCTGGCCATACGGTATCGTCAGCAGCGCGCGCCACACTTCCTGCTGGAACGGGGTGCCGGCAAAATCGAGCGGCACCTCAAAACGTTGGCGCGTGCCGGCAAAATATTCCCCTAGCTGGCGCGCCGTTTCCTGCAGCACGGCGCAACTGTCACCGACGCGCATTGCGCCCAGGCGCACGCGGTTGGGCTTGTCGTTTTCCCACAGGATGGCGGCCAGGGCCGCGCCGCGCGCCACCAGGGTCAGCTCGCCCACGGGCGAGGGCACCACGATGCAGTCGTATTCCATGTCTGTTCCTTGATCGGAGAGCGCCAGTGTAGCAGGATGGCGGCAGCGTGCATATTGCGTGTAGGATAGGGTTTTTCAGCACGGAGAACTGGCTTTGACGATGATTCCCAGCTATGACGATATCCGCGCAATTGCCGCGCGGCTGGTGCAGCAGCGCTACCCCACGGCCGTGGCGGCCATCATCGGCGGCTCGTTCGCCACGGGCCGGCAGACGCCCAGTTCTGATATCGACTTGCTGCTGCTGTTCGACCACGTCGATTGCGCCTGGCGCGATACCCTCGTGGCCGAAGGGCGCACGGTGGAACTGTTCGCGCACGACGTGGCCACGTTCACGTATTTTTGCAAGGAAATCGATGCGCCTAGCGGCAGGGTGCCGCTGGCGATGATGGTGCTCGAAGGCGAGAACATCGCCGCGCCCGGACCGCAGCACGCGCAACTGCTGGCGCTGGCGCAAGCATTCACCGCCGCCGGGCCGCCCGTGCTCGATGTGGAAAACCTGCAGCGACGCCGCTACGCCATCACCACCGCGCTGGAAGACCTGGTCGACAGCACGCACCCGGGCGAGGCGCTGGCCGTGGCTAGCCAGCTGTATGAGGCACTGGCCGACCTGCACTTGCGCGCGGCGGGCCAGTGGAGCGGCGGCGGCAAGCACCTGTTCCGCCGCCTGCAGGCGTTCGACGCCGCCATCGCCGACCAGCTCGATGGCGCGCTGCGCCTGGTGGCCAGCGACTTGCCGGCCGGCCAGCATGCGTTCGAGCAAGTCGCCGCCGCCGTGCTGGCGCCCGTGGGCGGCCCCTTGCTGGAAGGGTTCACCCTGCCGGCACCCGCGCACTGGCGCGCTTAAAACGCCGTGCGCACGGCCAGGCTGATGTTGCGCGGTTCGCCCCAGAACACGCTGTCGTAGAAGCCTATGGTGCGGTAGTATTTCTTATCGAGCAAGTTATTCACGTTCATCTGCACGCTGGCGTGGCGGTTGATGGCATAGCTGGCCATGGCGTTGACCAGTGCATAGCCCGCTTGCGGGATATTCGTCATCTCGCCCGATGGCGGGTGGCCGTACCACGATTCGCTGTAGATGGCGCTTTGCGCTGTCATGCTGGCGCCCGCTTTCAGCCCTGCCAGGCGGCCGTCGAAACGGTAGCTGGTAGCCAGGCGCAGCAAATGGCGTGGCTGCGTGGTGGCGGCGCGGCGGCCATCAGCCTCGGCCGCGTGCAGATAGGTATAGCCGCCGCTCGCTTCCCAGCCGGGTGACAACTGGCCGGAAACGTCGAATTCCACGCCCTTTGCCGTCACGCCGGCGCCATTGGCCACCATGGCCTGGCCGCCGTCGGGCAGCAAGAAGCCGGGCGGCACCGTGCGGTCGAGTTCCGCCAGGTTCTTTTTCTTCGTGTGGAACAGGGCGGCCGATGCATTCAGCTTGCCTTCATAGAATTCGCCCTTGATGCCCAGTTCCGCATTGTCGCCCGTTTCCGGCGCCAGGAACTGGTTGTTGCGGTCCTTGCTCGATTGGGGGTTGAACAGCTGCGTGAAGCTGGCGTAGGCCGAATACTGCTTGTTGATGTCGAACACGGCGCCCACATAGGGCGTGACCTCGTTGCGCGTTTCCACAAAGTTACTGCTGTTCGTGTGCACGCCTTGCGTGTTGTAGTTGCGCTTTTCCGTGCGGTAGGTGCTGCTGCGCGCGCCGATGATCACGTGCAGCGGGTCGGCCAGGCTCAAACGCGTGGCCACATAACCGCCCGCCAGACGCGTCACGGTTTCCGTGTGCGAGCCATCCGGGGTGAACACGGGGCGGGGGATGTTGCCCGTCCAGCTGCGATAATCAGGGACCAAAGGTTCATAGTCGATTTTCGCCTTGCCGCCTATCGAATTGTCCTGGGCGTTATTGCCATTCCAGCCGACGATGGCTGTATGCTTGCGTCCCAGCAAGGTGAACGGCCCGCTGGCGTAAATGTCGAAATTGTCGCTGTTCTTTTCGCCTGCGCCCCAGGCGCCCGTCCACAGTTCCATGCCTTTGCCCGTGGCGGGATCGGGATAACCCTTGCCCGCATAGAGAACGGTGGTGCGGTTCGTGCTTTCCGTGCGCGCATAGCCGAGGTGCATATTCCAGTTGCCGGGCAGGTGCTGGTCCAGCGACGTAAATACCGTGTGCTGCTTGTTGGCCCAGGTGCTCCAGGGCGCCGTCCAGCTGGTGTTGCGCGGCAAGTTGGCCAGGCTGCCGTCCGCGTTCCAGTAGGGCACGGCGCCCCAGGTGGCGCCTGTGGGCTTGTTGTCCTGGAAGTCGACACCGGCCGTCAGCAGGGTGCCGGGACGCAAGTCCGCCTCGACGATGACCATGCCGACCGTCTTGCGTTCGTGATACATGTCCAGGTAGGAATCGCGTTTTTGCCACGCCAGGGCCGTGCGCGCACGCACGCTGCCATCCGCGTTCAGCGGCGTGGAAAGGTCGGCCTCGAAGCGCTGGTCATCCCAGCGGCCCATGATGAGGCCGGCGCTGGCCTGGAATTCCTTCGTCGGCCGCTTGCGTATCATGTTGATGGTGGCCGACGGGTCGCCCTTGCCGCCCATCAGGCCGGTGGCGCCGCGCACGACCTCGATGCGGTCGTACAGGATGGTGTCTTGCAATGGCGCATTGCCGCCGCGCGCCATGCCATCGATCTGGATATTGTTGATGCCGAAGCCGCGCGCACTAAACGTCGTGCGTTCCGTGTCGTTCTGGTTCACCTGGATGCCCGTCGTCTGCGCCAGCGCCTGGTCCAGCCGCACGGCGCCCAGGTCGTCGAGCAACTGGCGCGTGATGACGCTGACCGATTGCGGCGTCTCGCGCAGGGACAGGTCCATGCGCGTGGCGCTGCGCGTTTCGCCTGCCGTGTACGACTGCGTGCCTTCCGTGGTGGCCATCGACTGGCCCAGCACGGTGACGGCCGGCATGGTGACGTCGGCCTCAGCAGCATCGGCAGCCTGTGCAGGCAAGACCACGCCGGCGGCAAGACTGAGCAGGCTGATGTGTAATAAGCGGGGGAGGGGGCGCAAGGCGGGCTGGCGCGAAGAAGAGAAGACGGTGGTCGATTGCATTATTTTCCTGGAGTATTTTTAGTCGTGTGTGTTCCTATCTCGTCTGGCGAGTGGCGCAGTAGCTGGGGGATGGCGTGACGCTGGCCCGGGATCTGGCTCGGATAGCAGTCCACCCGCGCATGGCAGTGGAAAGGTCGTGCATGATTCAGTTCACATTATGTGAATAAGAATCATTATCAATATAAGTGGTATTTGCCAAATAATCAAGCGTGCGCACCAAAAGAGTGCGGACAGGAGTGCAGGCAGGCCGAGGGCGTATCGTCCGACCTTCTGCGATAATGCAGGCGCTGATAAAATATTTTCCTCATTGAAAGAAATGCATGCGTACATGGATCGCTTGTGCCGGATGGTTGTGTGTCGTGTCGCTGGGCCAGGCCCAGGAGCAGGCGCCGCCGCCGGCGGTTCCCGCGCCGCTGCAGAGCGCTAGCGTTCCGCCCGCCGCCGCAGTCGTATCGCCCCCCCTTGCGCCTGCCACAGCCGCGGCGCCAGCGGCGAGTGCGGAGGACGCCTTGCCGTCGCAAACGGTGACGATCACGGCCAGCAGCGACGCCAAGGCGCCGCGCGTGCGCTTCACGGCTTACCGTGAAAGTTATCTGACGGCCAGGAAAGTGTGGCAAGTGTCGAGCGGCAGCGTGGTCATGGCCTTGCGCCTGATTCCGGCCAAGCTGAGCGCCACCATCGACGACGTGCGCGTGGCTTTGCAAGGCAATGGCGCACCCGTGCCGATCAAGGTTTCCAGCGGCGGCGTGTTTGTCGTGCCGCTCAACGATGACATCGCCGCGCAGGACGGTACTTTCCTGGTGAACAAGAGCAGGGGCGAGCTGACGGCGAATATCGTGCTTCAGCCGTCCGTGGCGCGCGATGCCTGGAACGTCACGCGCGTGGGGCAGGTTTTGCACGACGCCCGGCGCGCCGTGCGGGCCATTACGCCGTGGTACAAGCGGCCGTTCGCCAGCGATGTGCAATCGCTGGCGTTCTGCGCTACCGAGCGGGGCAGCGCGCTGCAACTGGTCGAAGGCGAGCAGCTGATCGCCACCCTGCCCATGAACGAGGCGGCCGTCAACGACATCAACCAGCCCGTGTTTTGCAAGATTTTCGATGGCGAAGACAAGTACCCGGGACACTACCGCGTCGTCTTGCCCGAGCAGGCCACAGTGCTGCTGCTGTAATTAACTGCTAGTTCGGCTGGCGCTGCACCAGTTCCAGCGCCGCCGCCAGGACCAGGTCCATGGTGGCCTGATGGAAGATCAGCCATTGCGGCAACAGCGACAGCGCATGGCGCCCCTGTTCCAGGTCACCTTCATCGACGGCGGCCCAGGCATGGTGCAAGCCGCTGAGCACGCGCGCATGCTGTTCGCGGTGGTTGGCCAGCGAGGGAAAGCCGATTTGTTCCATCAAATCTTCTTCCTCGCGGAAATCGCGTTCGACGGCGGCAATCAGCTCGCGAAACGCCACGCTGAAATGTTGGTCGCCCAGTTGCTGCAGCCGCGCCAATTCCTGAAACAGCGCTTCATGCGCCTCGTCGATGACGGGAACCCCCAGCGCCATCTCATCCTTCCAATGCGATTTACCCATGCTGATGCTCCAGGTTAAGTCCGTCCCGGTGCGAAGCGGACTGTTCCAGTGTGGACGCGGCGAAGGGGGAAATCCATGATCTGGATCAAAAGTATGGTGAAGAGGAGGAGGATTGAGGCACTGAGAAATGAAGGAAAACGGGGAACAAATCCCCATCCGCAATAAAGCGTTTTTAAATGAGGTAAGCTGCCACCTAGCGCGTTTAATGCTTCGGCCAGCGAGCCCAGAGGGCTTGTGCGTCTACATTCGGCACCTGCATCTGCTGCCCGGCGGACGTCTGCATCGCATCCCTCAGCACGAGGGGCACGAGCAGCAAGGCCGACAAGGCAAGGCAGGCCAGCACTTTGAGCGTCAACATGGTCGTCTCCCGGTGTCCCGGCGGCGGCGCGGGGATGCGGCGCCTGCCGGTCACTTCCTTATGCACTACCATGCTTGCAGTTTAGTTCATCTGGTCGTAACTTCAACTTATTGCTGTGATGCACCGCACCAGTTCGCCTGGTGCCACGGGCTTATTTCCCCTTGCGGCTGCGCCGTGGCTTGCCTGCGGCGGGCAGGAAAGAGTCGAACCACACTTGCGTCAGTTGCCGCGTATTTTTCGCCGCTTCGCGCTTGACGGCGGCCGTCGCATGGCCGCGCGCCGTGTTGGCGATGCGGTTGGCGGCGCTCAGGTACATGCTCATCCAGGGGTTTTTCATGGCTAGCCTCGCAGACGGTGGGGGAATGTCCCCACTCTAGTCCGATGGCTGGCGCTGACTGTGCGCCTGCCCACATAGCCGGGCGGTGCCGGGGGCGGATTGATGTAGATCAATACACGTCGCGGCGGTAGCGCCCGGCCGCCAGCAGCGCGTCGAGGCCCTCCTGGCCCAGCACTTCTTGCAGCACAGCATCGATTCCTGCCGCCATGCCGTGCAAGCTGCCGCACACGTAGACGATGGCGCCTTGCGCCAGCCAGTCGCGCAGCTCGCCAGCGCTGGCGCGCAGGCGGTCTTGCACGTACTGCCGTGTCTCACCATCGCGCGAAAAGACCTTGTCCAGGCGCGCCAGGTGGCCACCGTCGAGCCAGCCTTGCAACTCTGCGCCGCAGACGCTGTCAAAAGCTTGCTGGCGCTCGCCGAACAGCAGCCAGTTGCGGGCCAGTCCCGCCCGCTTGCGCGCGCGCAAATGCGCACGCAGGCCCGCCAGGCCGGAACCGTTGCCGATATAAATGGAGGGCACGTCCACCAGGGCGGGCGCGAAGGCGGGGTTGGCTTGCAGGCGCAGGCGGATAGTGGCGTCCGGCGGGGCGAAGCGCGTGAGCCAGCCGGAGGCCAGGCCATGGCCTTGATTCTGCGCGCCCGCATGGCGTTCCTGGCGCACCAGCAATTGCAGCTCGCCGTCGGACGGCAGCGAAGCGAGTGAATAGCTGCGCGGCGCGTGATGGGCACTGCCTGCTTCGCCATCGCTGCCGTCCGCATTGCAAGGAATGATTTCCGCCAGCGCGCCCGCTTCCCAGGTGGCGCCGGCCGGGCCCGTCAAGGTGATTTCATGCAGTTCGCCACCCAGGCTGCCCGGATTGAGCAGCACGCGGCGCACGAGGCGCCACTCGGCATACGACGCTTCTTCCTGCACGCCGATGGCGTCGATGGCGCTGCCGCTGCAGCGGGCCAGCGCCTTGGACCAGTCGGCCAGCGCGGCGGGGTCGTGCTTGTCCACTTCGATCAAGGGGAACAGGGAAGTGGCGCCCAGCGCGTGCAATTGTTGCGCCAGCGCATGGCCAAAGCCGCAGAAGGCGCTGTAATGGCGGTCGCCCAGGGCCAGCATGCCGAATTCCAGGCCCGTCAGCGGCGTGCCCGAGGTTTGTTGCAACAGGCGCGCAAAGCGGCGCGTGCCGTCCGGCGCCTCGCCTTCGCCAAAGGTGCTGGCGACGATCAGTGCCCGTTCGTACTGGCGCAATTGCGCGGGGTCAAAGCGGTCCAGCGATTGCACGTCGACGGCCACGCCCGCTTGCTGCAGGGCGCGCGCGCTTTCCAGGGCCAGGCGCTCGGCCTGTCCCGACTGGCTGGCGTAGGCGACGAGGGTGGGCAAACCGCTATCCGTGCCAGGCGTCTTGCCCGGGGCGCCGGCGCCCAGCATGGCGCGCTGCGCCTGCACAGCCCGCTTGGCCTTGCGGCGGCCCAGGTACAGCATCCAGCCCGTGATGGCGAACAGGGGCAGGCCCAGGCTGGCCAAGGTGACGATGATGCGGCCCGGCAAGCCAAAATACGTGCCCATGTGCAGCGGATAAATGATGTTGACGAGGCGCGATCCCAGCGCCTGCTGGCTGTACGGTTCGCTTTCAGTGAGCGTGCCGTCGGCCGGTGCAATGCTCATGCGGCTGCGCGCCCGTTCGTGCGGCGCATCGCTGGCCAGCCACGTGAATTGCACGGCTTCGCCGGCTCGCGTGGGCAGGCGCACGCTGGCCAGGGTCCAGCCGGCGGCGTGCTGCTGGAAGCTGCTCCAGGCGGGGCCGATGTCGACGGCGGGCGCTTTCTCTTTCGGCTGGCCTTTCTTGCCCGGCGCCTGTGCCATCCTTGGCGGCTTGCCGGCCCAGGCGTCGAGATTGTCGCGCACCACGTCATAGCTCCAGTAAATCCCCGTCAGGGTCAGCGCCACGTAGACGACCAGACACCAGGTGCCGGCCACGGCGTGCAGATTCCACAAAAACGAGCGGCCCTTCAGGGCAGGATCGAAGGTCAGCCAGGTGCGCCAGTCCAGCGGACGGCGGGGCCAGCGCAGATACAGGCCGGAGAGTGCCAGCCCCAGCAGGCACAGGGCCAGCGCACCCGCCACCTGGCGGCCCGGATCGCGCGGCAGCAGCAGCCAGCGGTGCAGCGATTCCGTCCACTCGAAAAATTCCGCCCCCGTCAGCGCCGGCTGGGTAGCGCCCGTGTAGGGGTGGACATAAATGGACTCGCCGCGCCGCTGGCCGTTCTTGGGTGCAAAGAACAGGCGTGGCGCCGCGCCCGCTTCTGCATACATGGTGATGGAGGCCACGCGCTGGCCGTGTTCCGTTGCGGCGATGTTGCTCAGCTGGGCTGGCGTCAACGGCGCGCGCGTTTCCACGGGTACATGGCGCACGCCGGGGTTCATGACATCGAGCAATTCATCCTTGAAGGCCAGGGTGGCGCCGCTCAGGCCGATGATCACCAGCACCGTGCCAGCCGTGATGCCGATGAACCAGTGCAATTGAAACCACACCTGCTTCCAGCTCCAGTGCCAGCACCGTTGTTGCGGGGCGGCAAGCTGGCGAGTCTGCGGCGCATCGTCGGCGCTGGCGCGCAACTGGGGAAGGGAGGAGGTGGTCATGGCGGCTTTCGATAGCGCCGCCATGCAGGTATCAGGCATGGCGGGAAGAAGGAAGGCTGATATTTTAACGCAAACGAGAATCATTCGCAAATGATGGTGCGGTGGCACTGTTGCGCAAAAGGTCCACGCCGGGCAAGGATGATGGTTTTGATAATTTACATCGTCGTGAAATTGTGTGAAAATGAAAATCATTCTCATTCGTGATCATGATGCAGCGCTGACCCACTTGACAGGCAAGTTTGGCAGCCCCTTTGTTCGTTTGCCCGTGTCCACCATTTCTCCTTCCCTCGATCTCTTTAGCGACCTGTACAGCAGCCACCATGGCTGGCTGTACAACTGGCTGTGGCGCAAGCTGGGCTGCCGCGATGGCGCAGCCGACCTGGCGCAAGACACCTTCGTGCGCATGCTGGCCACGCAGTCGGCGGACAGCCTGCGCGAACCGCGCGCCTATCTGAGCACGGTTGCCAATGGCTTGCTGGTGAATCACTGGCGCCGGCTGACCCTGGAACGCACTTTTCTTGCCGCCCTGGCCAACCGTCCCGAATTGACGGCGCCGTCGCCCGAGGAGCGGGCACTGGTGGTGGAGTCGCTGTACCGCATTGACGCCATGCTCGACACCCTGTCGCCGCGCGCGCGCCAGGCTTTTCTGCTGGCGCAGCTCGATGGCCTGACGTATGCGCAGATCGCCGTCCAGTTGGACGTGTCCGAACGGATGGTCAAGAAATACATGGCGCAAGCCATGCTGCAATGCATGCTGTGCCTGGACGATGCCGCCTAAGCCTGCTCCTGCCATGCCGCCGGCCGACTACGCCATCTTGCAGGAAGCGGCCGAATGGTACGCCGTGCTGCGCGGCGAAGACGCCGATCCTGCCGAGCAGCAAGCATGGGAACGCTGGCATGCCGCCTCGCCCGCCCACCGTGCCGCCTGGCGCCGGGTGGAAGCCGTCAGCGCGGAATTTCGCCTGCTGCCTGGCGAGCCGGCACGCCAGGCGCTCGACGCTGCGGGGCCGCGCCAGAGCGATGCCCAGCGGCGCAGCCTCGTCAAGGGGCTGCTGGCGCTGTGCCTGACAAGCGGCTTGGGCGGCGCCATGCTGCTGCGGCGCGATACGCGCAGCTGGATCGCCAGTCTGCGCGCGACTGAAAAAACGGCTATCGGCAGCGTGCGCCAGCTGGCGCTGGCCGACGGCTCGCAATTGTGGCTCAATACGGCAACCTCCCTCGACATCGATTACAGCGCCAAGCTGCGCCGCGTCGATTTGCACGGCGGCGAAATTTATATCAGTAGCGCGCGCGACAGCCGGCAGCCGGCGCGTCCGCTCGTCGTCGACACCGTGCACGGTCGCCTGCGCGCGCTGGGCACGCGTTTCAGCGTGCAGCCACAGGGTGATGCGACCTTGCTGGCCGTCTACGAGGGCAGTGTCGAAGTGGCGCCCCGCGATGGCGGTGCGCCGCGCATCGTGCCGGCCGGCCAGCAAGTGCGTTTTGGCGACGGTTTGATTGGCGAGCCGTTTGCCGCCGATCCGAATGCGGCCGCCTGGATCGAGTACCGCTTGCAACCGGAGCAGATGCGGCTCGATGATTTCCTCGCGCAACTGTCGCGCTACCGCCGCGGCCACCTGGGCTGCGCGCCCGACGTGGCGCACTTGCGCCTGGTGGGCAGTTATCCGCTGGCCGACACGGACCGCATCCTGGCGGCGCTGGAAGCGACCTTGCCCGTCAGGATCAACCGGCTGCACGACTGGTGGGTCACGGTGGAAGCCCAGCAGCCCCAGTCAAAACAGTAAATAAGAATATTTCTCAAAAAGTGGTTCCCTTTTTGAAAAGTTGTTTGGCAAGGTAGAAGTAGCCTGCTCAACAATGCAATAACAAAGGAAATCCGTGCCGCTGTTCCCACCTTGCCTGCCGTTCGCCCGCCGCCTGCTGCCGCTGTCCCTGGCTGCCGCGCTGCTGGCCGTGCCTGTCATGGCGCCGGCGGCGGAAGAGACGGTACGCAGCTTCCGCATCGCCGCCGCGCCGCTGGGTCAGGCCTTGCGCCAATTTGCGGGCCAGGCGGGGATCTTGCTGTCGGCCGAAGGCGGCTTGACGCAGGGCAAACGCAGCGGCGGCGTGCATGCCAGCTTGTCCATACCACAGGGCTTGCAGCAATTGCTGGCGGGCACGGGCCTGGTGGCCGTGCAGTTGCCGGATGGCAGTTATATCGTCCGCCTGGCGCCTGTGCCCTTGCGCGCCGACCTGGACGGGGAGGGCGCGGGCCTGCAAGTGCTGGCGCCTGTCACTGTGCTGGGAGACAACGATGATGGCTACCGCCGTGCCAGCTCTGCCGCCGCCAGCCGCAATGACACGGCCTTGCGCGACACGCCGCAGGCTGTCAGCGTCGTCAGCGCCGCACTGATACGCGATCAGGACATGCGCAGCCTGGCCGACGCCATGCGCTACATGCCGGGCGTGGGCACGGCCGCAGGCGAGGGCAATCGCGATACGGCCGTGATGCGTGGCAACAGTTCCACGTCGGACTTTTACCTGGACGGCATGCGCGACGACGTGCAGTACTATCGCGATTTCTACAATATCGAACGAGTCGAAGCCATAAAGGGGCCGAACGCCATGGTCTTTGGCCGTGGCGGCGGTGGCGGCGTCATCAACCGCGCCACCAAGCAGCCGCAATGGACGAACGACGGCGAAGCGAGCGTGAGCCTGGGCGCCTGGCGCAACCGGCGCGCCGCGCTCGACGTGCAACAGGTGTTCGGCACCGAAGTGGCCATGCGCGTCAATGCCATGGCGGAAAACAGCGACTCGTTTCGCCAGGGCGTCAACGTGCGCCGCAGCGCCATCAATCCCGTGCTGGCCTGGCGCTTGTCGCCGCGCACCAGCGTAGTGGCCAGCTATGAACATTTTCGCGATGACCGGGTGACGGACCGGGGCCTGCCTTCTTACCGGGGGCGGCCGTTTGAGACGGACCCGTCCACGTTTTTCGGCATCGCCGGCAGCAGCCCGTCGTGGGCCTACATCGATGCGCTGGGCGTGACGCTGGAACACGACCTGGGCGGCGGCGCAAGCGTGCGCAACCGCATGCGCCTGGCCGATTACGACAAGCTGTACCAGAACGCCTTTCCCGGCCCCGTCAGCGCCGATGGCGAGAACGTGACCGTGCTGGCATACAACAGCGCCACCCAGCGGCGCAACTTGTTCAACCAGACGGACGTCGAGTGGACAGTCGATAGTGGCGGCGTGCGGCACCGGCTGACGGCGGGCCTGGAACTGGGCCGCCAGACGACGGACAATCTGCGCAACACCGGCTATTTCACTACCCTGGGCGACAACGTCACCCACATCAGCCTGCCTACATCGCACCCCGTGACGGACTTGCCCGTGACTTTCCGGCCCAGCGCCACGGATGCGGACAACCATGGCGTGGCCGACACGGCCGCCATTTATCTGCAGGACCAGTTGCGTTTCAGTTCCCGCTGGCAGGCGGTTGCCGGCGTGCGCTACGAGCGCTTTGCCGTCGATTTCGTCAACAACCGTACTGATGCGCGCATCGCCCGCACGGATACGCCGTGGTCGCCGCGCGTGGCCCTCATTTACCAGCCCTTGCCAGCGCTGTCGCTGTATGCCAGCGTCAGCCAATCGTTCCTGCCGCGCGCGGGTGAACAGCTGGCCTCGTTGACGCCCAGCAATGCCGTCTTCGAGCCGGAGCGTTTTCGCAACGCGGAGCTGGGCGCCAAGTGGGAGGTCACGCCGCTACTCTCCGCCAGCGCGGCCGTGTACCGCCTGGAACGCAGCAATGTGGCCGTCACCGACCCCGTCGATACGACGCGGGCGATGCTGGTCGACGGCCAGCGCAGCGAGGGCCTGGAACTGGACGTCAATGGCAAGGTCCAAGCTGGCTGGAGTATCGCCGGCGGCTATGCGTGGCAGCGCGCCGTGCTGACGGCCACGCAAGCGGCCACGGCCGTGGAGGGCGCCACGGTGGCGCATGTGCCCAGGCACAGCCTGTCGCTGTGGAACCGCTACGATTTTTCGCCCGCCTGGGGCGCCGGCCTGGGCCTGATCGCCCGCAGCGCCGTGTACGCCTCGGTGTCGAATACGGTGGTATTGCCCGGTTTTACGCGTGTCGACGGCGCCGTCTACTTCAAGCCGCACGGGCATTTCCAGTTGCAGCTGAATGTGGAAAACTTATTCAGCAAGAAATATTATGCCTCTGCCCACAGCAACGACAACATCGCGCCCGGTTCGCCCCGGGCCTTGCGCATGACGGCACTGTGGCGGTTCTAGTTTTGTATTAGCAAGTTTGCAGTACCCAAGCAATCAACGAGCCAGCCAACTGCCGGGGGGCAGTAGCCAGCCAATTTATTCCATCCGATACATTGAAAGATAGCGATGACATCGAAAGACAAAGCGGGCGTTACCATCCGCAGCCGCAAGCACCACACCACTTCCACGCCGCGCATGCATGGCACGGCCCTGGCCGCATTTGCCACCCTGGCCATGCCGCTGGCACTGTACGCGCAAACGACGGACAAGCCGCAGCAGTTGCAGGAAGTTAAAGTGATCGGCACGGCTGACCGCTTGATCCAGGCGCCGGTCAAATCGGCCAGCGACAAGCTGACGGCGCCGCTGCTGGACACGCCGAAATCCGTGACGGTGATTCCTGCTGAAATCATTTCGCAAACGGGCGCCGTCTCGCTGACGGATGCGCTGCGTACCGTGCCGGGCATCACCATCGGCGCCGGCGAAGGCGGCAATCCAGTGGGCGATAATCTGTTTATCCGCGGCTACAACGCGCAAACGGATACGTATATCGATGGCATCCGCGACACGGGTTCGCAATCGCGTGAAATCTTTGCGCTGGAACAAATCGAAGTCGTCAAGGGTCCGAACTCGGCCTACGGTGGACGCTCGTCCGCAGGCGGCGGCGTCAACCTGATCAGCAAGACGCCGAAAGTCGACAATTTCACCAACGCCACCGTCGGCCTAGGCAGCGCCAAGTACCGCCGCGCCACCCTGGATGCGAACCGCGTTATCAGCGACGACGTGGCCGTGCGCGTCAACGTGATGGCGCACGACGCCCACGTTGCCGGCCGCGACTACATCAATGGCGACCGCTGGGGCATCGCGCCATCGATCACCTTCGGCCTGAAGTCGGCCACGCAAGCGACCCTCAGCTACTACCACATGCAGTCGAGCGAATTGCCCGATACCGGCTTGCCGTTCAACAACCCGTTCTCGTCGGGCGCCAATGTGTCGAAAAACGGCAACGGCACGCCCGTCAATGTGCCGCGCGACACCTTCTATGGCCTGGTGAACCGCGACTTCCGCGACACCCAGAGCGATATCGGCACCATCGACGTGCGCCACGACTTCGGCAACAAATTGATCTTGCGCAACGTGACCCGTTACGGCAAGACCAGCAACGACTACGTGTGGACCCAGCCCGACGATTCGAAGGGCAACACCATGCTGTACGGCACCGTCTGGCGCCGCACCAACACCCGCGTCACCGACACGGATGCACTGGCCAATGCCACCAGCCTGGGCGGTGAATTCATGACGGGTTCGGTCAAGCATACCTACACGCTGGGCCTGGAAATCAGCCGTGAAGAAACGGACCGCAGCTCTTACCTGTTTAATCCGGGAACGAATAACTTCCTCAACAAGTCGACCACCTGCCCGACATCGGGCGCCGCCACCGGCTACAACTGCGCGCCGCTGCTCAATCCGAACGCCAACGACCCGTGGGTCTACACGCGCACGGTGTCGCCGGCCCGTACCAACATCGTTACCAACACGCGCTCCGTGTACGGCTTCGATACCATCGAGTTCACGCCGCAATGGCTGCTGAACGTGGGCATCCGCTGGGATGACTACAAGAGCTCGCTGAACACGCCGCAATACACGCTCGATGGCAAGACCACCGCCGCCAGCAGCGCCAATGTGCACGCCACGTTTGCCAGCTATCAGGCGGGTCTGGTGTACAAGCCATCGACCAACAGCAGCGTGTATGTTTCCTACGGCACCTCGTCCACGCCACCGGGCAATGACGGCGGCGACGGCCTGGACGGCCTGTCGGTAGCCATCCAGAACCTGAAGCCGCAAGAGAGCAAGAGCTTCGAACTGGGCACGAAATGGGAAGTACTGCCAGGCGGCCGTTTGTCACTGAGCGGCGCCTATTTCCAGAGCGACATGAGCAATGCGCGCGTGACGGCACCGGATGGCAGCTCGCAAAACGTGGGTGACAAGCAAGTCAAGGGTATCGAGCTGGGCTTGAGCGGCAATATCACCAGGGAGTGGTCGGTTTTCGGCGGCTACACGCACCTGAACGCCGTCCTGGAAAACAATGGCTACGTCAATACGGGCACGACGGCTGCGCCCGTGTATGCGCCATCGCCTTACAACGGCAACCAGTTTGCGACCACGCCGAAGAACAGCGCGTCGCTGTGGACCTCGTACCTGGTCACGCCAGCCATCACGGTCGGTGGCGGCGTGAACTACGTCGATAAAGTCTATGCGAACGTGGCCAACAACAAATATGCTCCGGCTTACACGCGCTTCGACGCCATGGCCAGCTACGTGGTCAACCGCAACGTGACCCTGCAGCTGAATATCCAGAACCTGACGAACAAGCTGTACTTTGACAAGGTCTCGTCGCCGCACTACGCTGGCGTGGCACCAGGCCGCTCGGCAACCGTGACGGCCAACATCAAGTTCTGATGTCGTTCGTTTGAGGTAGCGCAAGGCGCCGTTCCAGCGATTGGAATGGCGCCTTTTTCATGGCTATGTCACCATCAAGTGTGGGAATGCTCCCAGCGTTGCTTTCAATAACGTTTCTGGTGAACGGATGCGTCTGGCGTCGAGTATCCAGCGCCAGCCCAGGTAATTTGGCAGGTAGCGCGTGGCCACGCCATGAAACGGACTGAGCCATTGTCTCAGGCGGCTGTGATACGCATTGACGTTCTGCACATGCGCGGCGCCCTGCACACGGATGCCGGCGCGCAAGTTGACGGCCTCGTGGCTGATACCCGCTTCCCTCGCAAACGCCCGGTAGGCCGCATGGCCATCCGTTACCAGCAGAACATCCTTGTCGATAACGGGCAACAAACATCGGTGCAGCTGCGCCTTCGTCAACGCGCCTTTGCCCGTGACGAAATCGAGAGTCTGGCCCGTGCGGTCGCGCGCCACCAGGATGCAGACTTGCTCATTCGAGATACCGCGTTTAAAGGCATGGCCGCCCCGGCGGCGGGCCGGCCGCGTCATCTGCCTCGATCCCTTTTCCGATTCCAGCACGTAGAGTTCATCGGCCTCGGCGATGCCATGCAGGCCATGCGGCCGGTCCGTCTTCGCCACGCTGAGAAAGCGGTGGCGCCAGCGAAACGTGGTGTTGCGGTGTAATCCCAGCTGCTGAGCGGCCTGGCGCACCGACCTGGAATCAAGCAGGCAATCGGCATACGCGATCCATAGCGCCTTGTGACGCAAGCGGGCCAGCGGCGTGCCCGTCAAGGCATTGAAAGTGCGTCCGCAAGGCACACAGCGGTAGCGCTGCAAGCCGTGCGCATGGCCATGCCGGTGCAGGTGAGGCGAGCGGCAGGCGGGACAGGCCAATCGCGGCTGCGCCACGCTTTCCAGCAAAGCGACGGTCGCGTCTTGCGGTGCGTTGCCACACAGCAGGGCGATGCCTGTTTGCCGCTGGCGTCGGTTCAAGTGAGCAAACTGGGCGATAAAACGGATCCATTCAGCTGGCTGCATGATCTGCTCCCTGTGTGGTAACTATGCAGAGTCAGACAGCAATGCCAAGGGAAGATTCCGGCAGTTCCCCTATTTATCGATGACAGAGCCTTTTTCATTTCCCGGTTCCCTTTTGACGTTTTCGCTTGGCAAGGTAGGGAGAGCAGAACGCACAAGTGGAGAATCCCATGCAAGACATTCAAACCCAGGGCGATGGCCGCGTGTTCGAGCGCTTGCGCGCCGTGCGCCTGCGCCCGACCAGCGCGCGCATCTGCATCCTGCAAGTGCTGGCCGGCACGCAGCGGCAAGCGATGAATGCGGAAAGCATTTATCAGCAACTGCTGCATATCGGCATTGCCGTCAGCCTGGGCACGATTTACCGCGTGCTCAAGGAGATGGAAGGGGCCGGCTTGCTGCTGCGCGAGCGTGAGGCGAGTGCCAGCGGCAACAAGGCGCGCTACCTGATCAAGCCGGATCAGGTGGAGACGGATAGTTGCTACCTCGTGTGCCGCGTCTGCGAACGCAGCGTGCTGGTGCAGGATATGCCGCTGGTGGAGCAATTGCGCCAGACGGCGGCGGCGCACGGCATGGAAATCGGCGCGAACGTGATTTCCGTGCAGATGCGCTGCAGCCAGTGCGCCGACGAAGCGCAGGCAGGGCGGGGCCGGCCGGCGCGGGCAGCCGTTTGATTGATGCGGCGCAACAAGAACGGCTGGCCCATCCGCCTCCTCGCCGCGCGCATTAGGCGCTACAATAGGGAACCTCTTATTTGTTTCCTGCTGCCATGACCACTTCCACACAGAATCTCGTCGTCACCCCATCCGCCCACCCCCTGTCCGACGCCGAGCGCGCCGCGCGCATGGTCAACCCGGCGTTTGGCCGCATCTTTACCGACCACATGGTGGTGATTCCTTACCGCGACGGCAAGTGGCAGCAGGGTGAACTGAAGGCTTACGGCCCGTTGATGCTGGACCCGTCCGCGTCGTCGCTGCATTACGGCCAGGCCATCTTCGAAGGCTACAAGGCCTTCGCCCAGCCGGATGGCAGCATCAAGACCTTCCGTCCGGAACAAAATGCCGAGCGCTTCAACCGCAGCGCCGCGCGCCTGGCCATGCCGGCCATTCCTGTCGAGCTATTCCTGGAAGCGGGCGACGCGCTCATTTCGCAAGACCGCAACTGGGTGCCGAAGAACACGGGCGAGAGCCTGTACATGCGTCCGCTGATGATCGCCACCGACCCGTACCTGGGCGTGCGTCCATCGGAAGAATACCTGTTCGTGCTGTTCGCTTCGCCTGCTGGCGCCTATTTCCCGAAAGGCGTGAAACCCGTCACCGTGTGGATCAGCGAAGACTTCGTGCGCGCCGCGCCGGGCGGCACCGGTGAAGCCAAGTGCGCGGGCAACTACGCGGCCAGCCTGATGGCCCAGTCGCAAGCGCAAGAGAAGGGCTGCGACCAGGTCGTGTGGCTGGACGCCGTGCACCGGGAATTCATCGAGGAAATGGGCGGCATGAATTTGTTCTTCGTGTATAAAGATGGCGAGAAAGTCACCGTTGTGACGCCGGAACTGACGGGCACCTTGTTACCAGGCATCACCCGCCGCAGCCTGCTGGAAATGGCAAAAGACCTCGGCTATGCGACGGAAGAGCGTAAATTGTCCGTGCAGCAATGGCGCGACGACATCGCCTCGGGCCGCATGACCGAAGTGTTCGCCTGCGGCACGGCAGCCGTCATCACGCCCGTGGGCGTGGCCAAGGCCAACGGCTTTGAAATGACCATCAACAACAATGAAAACGGCGCCGTTACTCTGGCCCTGCGCGAAGCGTTGCTGGGTCTGCAGCATGGCACGGCACCGGATACGCATGGCTGGATGCACAAGGTTTGCTAATCAGCTTGCTTGATTGATACCGCGCCGGCACTGTGTTGCCGGCGTTTTATATTCTGAAAGGGAAACCTGATGCAATTTCGAACTGTACTGCCCGCGCTGGCGGCCGTTTTCCTCAGCCTGTCCTTTGGTGCCGTCCACGCGGCCGACGCCACGTGCGCCATTCCCCGTAACGTCAGTTACTACGATTACGACGTCAAGCCGTCGGACGAGAAAAACACGTGCTACAAGCAAAGCACCAACGTGCCCACCGATTACTTCATGCTGGCGCTGTCGTGGTCGCCAGGTTTTTGCGACAGCCAGCGCCGTCGTGGCGCAGTGTCGAAAAAGGCCGCCTTCCAGTGCGCCGAGAGCAACCAGTTCGGCTGGATCGTGCATGGCCTGTGGGCGCAGTCGGCCAATCCGGCCACCTGCGAAGACATTTCCGTGACGCCGCCGCGCAAGACGGACATGCATCCGCGCTATTGCAAGGGCAATCTGCCGAAGCTGGCACCGTCCGACATCCTGCCCTATATGTGCATGCAGCCGGGCGAAGCCTTGCTGCAGGGCGAGTGGGAAAAGCATGGCGCCTGCGATTTCGATACGGCCAAGCAGTATTTTGAGAAGGAACGTGAACTGTTCCAGGCCTTGAAGTTGCCGGACTCCACCATGCCGAAAAACGAGCTGTTCCAGTGGATGAAGCAGCACAACCCGCAATTGAAAGGCCGCTGGCTCGGCTATGAAAAGCATTCGGGCGAGCTGCGTATCTGTTATTCGAAAGATTTTAAAGTGATCGATTGCCAGAAGTAAGCTTGCCTGTCCTGCAGGTTTTTTGCATACATGCTAGTGTATTACCCGGATCAGCAAGATGAACAGGTAGTGTATTTATGCAGCAGTCTATGCAGCGGCAAACGCAAGCCGTGATGGTGGGCGAGGACGGCTTGCCGCCCGGCGCCCGTTTATGGGCCATGCTGGCGCTGGCCATCGGCGTGGGCATGGCCTCGCTCGATACGGCCATTGCCAACACGGCCTTGCCGGCCATCGCCAGCGAGCTGCACACGACGCCGGCCGCCTCCGTATGGATCGTGAACGTCTACCAACTGGCCATGGTGGCGACCCTGCTGCCGTTTTCCGCCCTCGGCGAAATCGCCGGCTACCGACGCGTGTTTATCTCCGGCATGCTTCTGTTTACCTTGGCCTCGCTCGCCTGCGCGCTGGCCTGGTCCCTGCCGTCGCTGGTGGTGGCGCGCCTGTTCCAGGGCGTCGGCGCCAGCGCCATGATGAGCGTCAATACGGCGCTGCTGCGCGCCCTGTACCCTAAACATTTGCTGGGACGCGCGTTTGGCAATAACGCGCTGGTGGTGGCCGTCGCGTTCGCCATCGGCCCCACGGCTGCCTCGCTGATCCTGGCGACGGCCTCGTGGCCGTGGCTGTTCGCCATCAACGTGCCGCTGGGCGTGGCGGGCTTTTTCCTCGCCAGCCGCATGCTGCCGGCCACCAAATTGTCCGGCCACACCCTCGATGCGCGCACGGCGCTGTACAACGTGGGCGCCTTCGGTTTGCTCATTTTGCTGTTTGGCGACGCGGCCCATCACGCGGCGCTGTCGACCTTGCTGCCAGAACTGGTGGCGGTGGTGATTTTCTTTGTCTTGCTGCTGCGCCGCCAGGCGGGGCACGCGGCACCGATGCTGCCGATCGACCTGTTCCGCCGTCCATTATTCCTGCTGTCGTCGCTGACGGCCATCTGCACGTTTGCCGCGCAGGGCCTGGCCTTTGTTTCTTTGCCCTTCTATTTTGAGGTGACACTGGGCCGCTCACCCGTCGAGACGGGTTTTTTGATGACGCCGTGGGCCGCGCTGGTCGCCGTGATGGCGCCCGTAGCCGGCCGCCTGAGCGACCGCTATTCTCCGGGCGTGCTGGGCGGTATAGGCCTGGCGGCGCTGGCCGGCGGTTTGCTGACCCTGGTGTGGATCCCGGCGCATCCGAGCGCGTTTGACATCGGCTGGCGCATGGCCTTGTGCGGCATCGGTTTCGGTTTCTTCCAGGCGCCGAACCTGAAAGCCATCATGGGCAGCGCGCCGCCCGAGCGGGCCGGCGGCGCCAGCGGCGTGGTGGCCACGTCCCGCCTGATCGGGCAAGCGACGGGCGCGGCACTGGTCGCGTATTGCTTCACGGTTTCCGCCAGCCGGGGCACGACGTATGCGCTGTGCCTGGCGGCAGGGTTCGCCGCCGTGGCCAGCATCGCCAGCTTCTCGCGCCTGGTGGTGGCGCAGCCGGCGTGGTTGCAAGGCAAGCGCGACTGACGGGAACAAATCAGACGTCGATGGCCTTGTCCGACTGCATGCGCTTGCGCAATTCGAACTTCTGGATCTTGCCCGTCGACGTGCGGGGCAGGGGGCCGAAATAAATGGCTTTCGGTACCTTGAAGCCCGCCAGGTTGTTCTTGCAAAAGGCGATCAATTCCGCTTCCGTCACCGTGCCGCCCTCGCGCAGTTCGACGAACGCGCACGGCGTTTCGCCCCATTTTTCGTCCGGCTGGGCGATGACGGCGGCGGCCAGTACTTGCGGGTGGTGGTACAAGGCGTCTTCCACTTCCACGCTGGAAATGTTTTCTCCTCCGGAAATGATGATGTCCTTGCTGCGGTCCTTCAGCTTGATATAGCCGTCCGGATACATCACACCGAGGTCGCCCGTGTGGAACCAGCCGCCGGCGAACGCTTCCTGCGTCGCCTTTTCATTTTTCAGATAGCCCTTCATGCAGATGTTGCCGCGGAACATGATCTCGCCGATCTGTTCGCCGTCGGCCGCCACCGGCTGCATGGTGTCCGGGTCGATCACGGCCACGGCGCTTTGCAAGTGGTAGCGCACGCCCTGGCGCGACTTCAACACGGCGCGTTCTTCCTGGCTCAAGGCCGCCCACTCGTCCTGCTCGGCGCAGATGGCGGCCGGACCGTACACTTCCGTCAAGCCATACGAGTGGATCAAGTCAAAGCCCATGGCTTCGATCTTTGCCACCATGGCCGCTGGAGGCGGCGCACCGGCCACCATGCCGCGCACGGTCCAGTTGATGCCGTCGCGCCAGTTGGCGGGCGCGTTGGCCAGGGCCGCGTGCACGATGGGCGCGGCGCAATAGTGGGTGATGCGCAACTCACGCATCAGGTCGAACACGAGTTTCGGCTCGAACTTGCGCAGGCATACGTTGACGCCGGCGCGGGCGGCGACGGTCCACGGGAAGCACCAGCCATTGCAGTGGAACATCGGCAAGGTCCATAAATACACGGCATGCTTGGGCATGTCCCACTCCAGTATGTTCGACAGGGCATTCAATGCCGCGCCGCGGTGGTGGTAGACCACGCCTTTCGGGTCGCCCGTGGTGCCGGACGTGTAGTTGAGGGCGATGGCATCCCACTCGTCCGCCGGCCCCTGCCAGTCGTACTCGGGGTCGCCGCTGGCCAGCAAGGCTTCGTAGTCGAGGTCGGCAAATGGGTCCACTTCCGGTCCCAGCACGTCATTGACCTGGATCACGCGCAGGCCGGGAATCTGCGCCGCCATCTGGCGCGCCAGTTCGGCAAATTCCGTATCGGCCAGCAAGACTTTCGCCTGGCCATGGCGCAGCATGAAGGTCAGCGACGCCAGGTCGAGGCGGATATTCAGGGCGTTGAGGACGGCGCCGGCCATCGGGACACCAAAGCTCGCTTCCACCATGGCGGGCGTGTTTGGCAGCATCACGGCCACCGTGTCGCCCGTACCCACGCCCAGCTTGATGAGGCCGGAGGCCAGGCGGCGCGTGCGCGCATAGGTTTCACCCCACGTCTGGCGCAAGGCGCCATGTGCAATTGCCAGGCGATTGCCATATACTGCGGCTGCCCTGGCGATATAGTCGAGCGGGGTGAGGGCGGCGTAATTGGCACTATTTTTGCCGAGGCCGGTATTGAAATCAGCAGTCATGCTTGTCTCCTGTGAAATAAAATTCTGTAGCTCCCTGTTTCGGGATTGATACCGGTTAGCATAGCACCGGCGCTGGAAAATCACTGTCATCTTAGTGACAGCTGACGTGTGAAATTGAAGGATGGAATGGATAGCAACGATAGTGTAGACCTAGCGATGCCTGAACTCGGCAGCCATGACTGGTTCACGGCCCTCGATGCGCGGCATCAGACCCTGTTGCGCACCGGCAGCGTGATCAGGCATTACGAAGCGGGTGCCTTCATCACGCGGCGCGGCGAACCGTCGGCGCACTGGATCGGCGTGCACACGGGCTTGATCAAGCTGGCCGTCTACAACGCCGATGGGCGCGGCGCCACGTTTTCCGGCGTGCCGGCCGGCGGCTGGTGCGGCGAGGGCAGCGTGCTCAAGCGCGAACTGCGCCGCTACGACGTGGTGGCCGTGCGCGCATCGAGCATCATCCTCGTGCCGGTGGACTTGTTTCACCTGCTGCTGGCCGAAAGCCTTTCCTTCAATGCCTTCGTCATCCGCCAGTTGAACGAGCGCATGGGCCAGTTCATCGCCACCATCCAGAACCAGCGCCTGCTGGCCGTCGACGCGCAAGTGGCGCAAGCCATCGCGCAACTGTTCCACCCCATGTTATACCCGCGCACTTCCAGCGTGCTTGAGCTGTCGCAGGAAGAAATCGGCTTGCTGACGGGCATTTCCCGACAGCGCGTGAACCAGGCGCTGGGCCACCTGGCCGAATTGAACTTGATCAGCATCGCCTACCAATCGATCCGCGTCGTCGACCTGGACGGCTTGCGCCGTTATGGCGTAGCGTCGCTGTGATGACAGACCGGGCGCGCGATGTGTGGCATGCTGGCGGCTCGTTCACCATACTGACCTGACGCATGGCCCTCGTTTCCGATCATCCCTTGCACTTGCTGGGCTTGCGCTTTCCGCTCAGGCTGCGCGTCACCGTGCGCCAGGGCTTTGTGACTTTGCACAATGAAATCACCACCAAGAAACTGGCCAGCGGCGACAGTTTCGTCGTGCCCGCCTTTTTGCGCTTCGCCTGCGACGTGATGCCGGGGCGGGGCAAGCCGGCCGTGTTCACCCTGGCGCTGGAAGACGATGAGGCGGAGGGTGGCCACGGCGGCGGCAAGCGCTGGAGCCAGGCGCTGGCGCAGCACATCTTTGATACGCCGCAAGGAAAATGGACGGCGGCGCGCCTGGCGGCCCTGTGGCAAGTGACGCCGCACAAGGCCAGGGCGCGCCTGTTTTCCGAGGGCGAGGCCTTGCTGAGCCTGGTGCGCGAGCAGCGTCTGGCGCACGCGCTGCACACGGCGGCGCAAGCGGATGCCGATGGCGTGCATGGCGAGCGCGACCTGGCGCAAGTGGCGGCTGGTTCCGGCTTTGCCTCGATCCCCGCGTTTTGCGACGCCTGCGTAGACGTGGCCGGCGTACGCCCCAGCCTGTTCCTGCGCGGCCAGGCGCCCGGATAGCCAGACTCCGTTATAATCGGGGCCATGGGATCATTATTGAAGCGCAAACAGTGGCATATGTGGTTCGCCTGCCTGGCGATACTGCTCAATGCGCTGTCGCCGTCCCTGTCGTATGCGTTTGCCTCGCTGCATGCGAACGCGAACAATGCCGCCGTCGAGATTTGCTCGGCCAGCGGCGCCGTCTACACGCAGGCGGACCTGGCGCCGACCGCCACATCCACCACCGATTCCGTGCTGCATCACATCGAGCATTGCCCGTTCTGCATGAGCCATGCGGGCAGCGTGGGCTTGCCGCCGTCGTCAGCATCGCCGCTGGCCGTCATCACGGGCCACGACCTGTATCCGCCCCTGTTTTACCAGGCGCCGCGGGCCCCGTTCGCGTGGCTGGCCGCCAGCCCGCGCGGCCCCCCTCTGGCTGCCTGAACGCCAGTCACGCCTTCCACGTCTTAACTGTATCCACTACGCCCATCGGGCCGGAATTATCATGAAACGTCGTCTTTTCCTTCTCGCCGGTACGGCGGGATTGCTTACGCTTGCCGCTTGCGAACCAGCGCCGAAACCCCATTACAACGGCCTCGACTTGACGGGAGGCGATTACAAGCCCGACTTCAAGTTGAGCGGCCCCGATGGCAAGGTCTACACCCTGGCCGATTTCAAGGGCAAATATGTGATGGTCTTCTTTGGCTTCACGCAATGCCCGGACGTGTGCCCGACAGCCCTGTCGCGCGCGCTGGAAATCCGCCAGAAACTGGGCGCCGATGGCGATAAATTGCAGGTAATCTTTATCAGCATCGACCCCGAGCGCGATACGCCCGAGTTGCTGGGCGAATACATGCGCGCCTTCGATCCGAGTTTCCTCGGTTTGCGCACGGACCCGCAGGCGACGGCGCAGACGGCCTTCAACTACAAGGTCTTCTACCGCCGCGTGCCGAGCGGCAGCTCGTACACGATGGACCATACGGCCATCAGCTATGTGCTCGATGCCGAGGGACGCATGCGCCTGGGCTTGAAACACCAGTTGACGGGTGACGAATGCGTGCAGGACATCAAGACCCTGATGAAATCGAAATACACCTTATAACCATCGCGAGGAAATAATCATGACCCATCTGAAAACCCTGCTGGCCACGGCCCTGACCGTGCTGTCCTTCTCTGCCGTCGCACAAACCAGCGTGCAAATTACCGACCCGTGGGTGCGCGCCACCGTGCCGCAGCAAAAAGCCACGGGCGCCTTCATGCAGATCACGGCGCCGAAAGCCATGCGCCTGCTGGAAGTGCGTTCGCCCGTGGCCGGCGTGGCGGAAATCCATGAAATGAGCATGACGGACAATATGATGCGCATGCGCCAGGTCAAGGAAATCGCCTTGCCGGCCGGCAAGGCCGTCGAACTGAAACCGGGCGGTTACCACGTGATGCTGCTGGAACTCAAAGGGCAGGTGAAGGCGGGCGACAAGATTCCGCTGACCCTCGTCGTCGAAGGCGAAGACAAGCGCCGCGAAACCATCGAAGTCAATGCCGTGGCCCGTCCGCTGGGCGCCACCTCGGCGCCGATGCCGGCGATGAAGCACTAAGCCTGCCGCCAGTCCCCTTGAAAAGCCCGGTTCGCCGGGCTTTTTTTGTGTTCGCCTGAAAGTTAAACGACTGTTTGATATAATTCCATGCAATATTAAACGGCTGTTTAAATGATGGGAATGGCATGACGGAAGAAACGAGAAGTGACAGGGAAGCGGAGCCGGCGCGCGCGCGCATCCTGCAAGTGGCGGCCCAGCTGTTTGCCGACGACGGCTACAAGGTCGCGTCCGTGCGCAAGATTTGCGAGGCGGCCCACGTGAATGTGGCGATGGTGAATTATTACTTTCATAGCAAGGAAGAGCTGCACCTGGCCGCTTTTGACTATGCGCGCGAGCTGGCGCGGGCCTCGGCCGCCGATGTGGCGGCGGCAAGTGCGCAGGCGCAATTGCCGCCAGTGGAACAGTTGCGCCTGGCCATAGAAGCGCTCGTCTCCGACATGTTGCGCTCGGGTCCGGCTTCGCTGTTCAGCCGCCTGGTGGCGCGCGAACTGATCGAGCCGACGGCCGCCATCCACAAGCTGGCCGAGCGCAACGTGCGCCCGCAGCACGCCTTGTTCACTAGCCTGATCCGTGGCGTGGTGGGGCCTGCCATGCCCGCCGAGGTGGTGCAGAAATGCGTGTTCAGCGTGATCGGCCAGGCCGTGTTCTATGCCCGTTCGCGCATCGTGCATGAACTGGTGGCGCCGGAAATCACCTATGACGAGGCGGGTATCGCCGATATCGCCCGGCATATTGCCGCCTTCTCGCTGGCGGCCCTCGACGGCTTGCGTCGCCAGCATGTTGCGCAGGAGCTTGCATGAAAACCAGAAACTTGACCCTGGTGCTGGCCGGGCTGGCCATGCTGGGCCCGTTCGCCACGGACACCTTCCTGCCGTCGTTTCCCGCGATCGGCACGCATTTCGACGTCAGCAGCGTGCTGGTGCAGCAGACCCTGAGCGTCTACCTGGCCGCCTATGCCTTCATGACCTTGTTCTACGGCACCTTGTCCGACTCGTTTGGCCGCCGCCCCGTGATCCTCGCCTCGCTGCTGATCTTCGCCGTGGGCTCCATCGGCGCCGCATTTGCGCCCAGCTTTGGCTGGCTGCTGTTTTTCCGCGGCATGCAGGGCGCCTCGGCGGGAGCGGGCAGGGTCATCGGGCAAGCCATCGTGCGCGACACCCTGTCTGGCGCGGCCGCGCAAAAGATGCTGGCCAATATCATGATGGTGTTCGGCATCGCGCCCGCCATCGCGCCCATCATCGGCGGCTGGCTGCACGTGGCCTACGGCTGGCAATCGACGTTCGTTTTCACGTTTTCCGTCACCGTGCTGCTGGCGCTGGCCTGCCTGAAAGGCTTGCCGGAAAGTTTAGCCGTCGAGCAACGCCAACCCTTCCACCCAGGCAACATCGCGCGCAATTACTGGCTGGCCTTGCGCCACCGGGCGTTCCTGCTGCGTTCGCTGGCCGTGGCCTTCGCCTTTGGCGGCTTCGCCCTGTACATCGCCTCGGCCCCGCATTTCATCCTGGAACTGCTGCACTTGCCGGAAACGGCGTTTGGTTGGATGTTCATTCCCATGGTGGCCGGCCTGGTGGGCGGCTCGGCGCTGTCGGGCAAGCTGGCGCATGCGGTGAAAAGCACCGTGCTGGTGCGCTGGGGCTTGCTGGCCATGTCGGCCACGGGGGCGCTCAATATCGCTTACAACCACTGGTTTGCGGCCAGCATCCCGTTCGCTGTCGTGCCTGTGATGCTGTATGCGTTCGGCATGTCGCTGGCCTTGCCGGGCATGACCATGTCGACGCTGGACATTTTCCCGCAGATGCGGGGCCTGGCCGCGTCCCTGCAAAATTTCGTGCAAATGCTGGTGTTTGCCCTGGTGTCCGGTTTTGTCGCACCGTTGCTGTTCGACAGCGCATTTAAATTGGCGCTGGGACAGGCTTCGGCCGTCGTGCTGGCCGCCGCGTTCTGGTGGCTGGGCAGCCGCCAGGAGGCGGAGCAGGGCGTGGCGGGGATTGTCAAAATAACATGATGGCCCTTGGAAAAGGATGGCATGCATTCTGCTTTGTTACACTGTGACAATCAGACCCCGCCGCGGGCATAGCAGCACGCGCGCGGGTCTAAGCAGTTTTGCAACTTTACCTTTGGCTATCATGCACTTGATTAACTCCAGTTTGAACCACGCCTTGCGCGTGCCGCTGGCGGCGGAAATCCACTCGCGGCCGTTTTTGCAGCTCGACGCTCCCGAGCTGATCACCCATCTGGCCGTCTACAAGGATGACAGCGCGGCGCCCGGTGCGTCGAATATGGCGGCCCAGCACGCCACCCTGGCGGCCCTGTGCACGCATTTCGGCGTCACGCCGCCCGCCGCCGAAGCCAAGTATTTTTATTATGACTTTGGCCGCTTCCGCCTGAAATGGGAATGCCACACGGAATTTGCCACGTTTACCTTTGCCGAGCATCCAGGGCAGGCCTTGCCTCTGGCGCAGGCGTTCGAGCGCATGCCCCTGGAACAGTTGCCGCAGCAGTGGCTGGTGGGTTTGAAGGGCAAGCTGATGGTGGCCGCGCACGTGGTGCTGGAGCAGGCGACAGAGCCTGCCGAGATCTTCATGCAGGGCTTGTCGCGCGTGTTCGAGGGCAATACCCTGGCTGGCAGCAAAGTGTTGCAGGGCGGCGAATTGTGGACCGATTTCACGATACAGTCCGACGGCTTCAGCCGTTTCGTCATCCGCGATGCGGGCATGCGCTCGCAGCAGTCGGGCCGATTGGTGCAGCGCGTGCTGGAAATCGAAACCTACCGCATGATGGCCTTGCTGGGCTTGCCCTACGCCATGCAGGCGGCGCCATCCTTGAATGCCATCGAAAACGAACTGGCCACCCTGGCCGCCGCCATGGTTGATACGGACGATGCGCCGGGAGCCAGCAAGACGGACGACGGCGTCTCCGAGCAAGCCTTGCTCGACCGCATCACGCGCCTGGCAGCCCGCATTGAAAAGCTGTCGCTCGACAATAGCTACCGTTTTTCCGCCTCGAAAGCCTACATGGGCCTCGTGAAAGCGCGCATCGACGAGTTGCGCGAAGTGCGCATCGAAGGTATCCCGACGGTCGAGGAATTCATGGACCGCCGCCTGACGCCCGCCATGAACACCTGCGAAGCGATGGCTAGCCGCCAGGAAGCGATGGCGCAGCGCATTGCCAACACGAATGACTTGCTGCGCACGCGCGTGGGCATCGTGCAGGAATTGCAGAACCGGCAAATCCTGCAATCGATGAACGCCCGCGCGGCGCAGCAGTTGCAACTGCAGCAAGCGGTGGAAGGCTTGTCCGTGGCGGCGATCTCGTATTACGTGATTGGCCTGTTCAGCTACACGGGCAAGGCGGCCAAGGTGATGGGCTTGCCCGTGAATCCGGAAATCCTCGTCGGCGCCCTGGTGCCGTTCGTGGCAGCCGCCGTCTGGTTGGGACTGCGGCGCATGCATCACAAGCTGCACGCTGACTGAACAGGACGACGCTGCGCTGTCATTTTTGCTATCTTTCAACATTCGACCGTCAGGTGTTTTGAAAGGAAGTTGCGTGCTACCGAATGTTGGCGATGTTTACAGTGTGTTTTCGTCCGAGCTGCAGCAGTATGTGGCTTGCCAGGTCACCCGCATCAAGGATGTATCCTCGTCCAGGCCGGTAGCTGCCGTGCTGGAGTTGGACTGGACCGGCGACGCCTTGCCCGATGCGGCGGCCGTGCAAGCCATGCGGCCGCTGCTGTGCGACTATTTCTTCTGGAATAATCGCCACGATCACTGCTATGCCACGGCGAACGTGCCGCCTGGCCATACTCTCGTTGGCAATATCGCGCCGCTGGTGGATGTGGAAGTCAACAGTTACCGCAGCGGCTGGAACGTGGGCGACAGCGTGCTGCGCCAGCGTAACTGGGAGCGCATCGATCCGCTGCGGCGCCAGCAATTCAAGGCCGCGTCGGACGAGCGCGAAGTGACGCTCGGCGGCCACGTCTTCCGCCAGGATGCGACGAAAATCAATGACAGCGTCTTGCAGGCGTTGGACGACATATCCGAGCTGGAGCAACTGCCTTGCCTGATGTCCATCGAGACGGCCGATGGTACGCAGGCCTTGATGGCGTTTATCCAAGGCAATCCCTTCATCAATGAGCTGGACTGGCAGTCATCGACGGTGCATGCGCTCGATTTCAGCGGCAGTGGCTTGAGCCGTTTGATCCTGCAGCCCGATGGCGTCACCGGCCTGGTCTTGAACGAAGGCCTGGGCCTGCTCGCGCTGCGCGGCGCGCCATCGCCGGCGCTGCGCATCGACGATGGCGCCGATGGCCGCCATCTGACACTGCAGTGCACGCAGACGCTGCCGCCGTTCCACGGTCTCGGCCAGCTGGGCGGTCTGTCGCTGGTCAGCATGAAAGAAGTCGACCTGGCGCAAGTGGCGCAGCGCTTTCCCCATCTGACGTCCTTGCGCATCTGGGGCAAACCGGGGCTGGCGTCGCAGATGGCCAGCCTGGCGCAGCTGCACCAGCTGCGGATGTTCACCGCCTATGATTTGTTTGGTTACACGGCGGAAGAGTTTCCAGCGGCCGCGCAATTGCCGCAGCTGTCGGCCTTGTGGCTGACCAGCTTGCCCGCCGATGCCGCCAAGGCCATCAAGGCCGGCTACAAGAAAGCGGCGGCGCTGGGACTGGATTTGTCGGTGAGCAAGGCGCGCAAGCCGGAATGGCTGGCTGACAACCTGCTCAACCCGTTTCGCGACTGGGATGGCCGCGAGCATATTTCCCCCGCGTATGCGAAAAAGGCGGCGCTGGCCTACAAGAACATGCTGGCCGTGACGCGCGGCATCGATGCTGCCATGGAGGCGACGGCGGTGGCCGCCGCGCTGGAAGCGATGGTCACCGCCTATGTGGCTGAATTCAACAAGATCGAGCGGCGTGCGAGCATCATCGAGACGGTCGAGCGTGAGGAAATCTACACGGTGCTGGCTGAGTTGCTGGTGCAACTGCGCCAGCAACTGGGTGGGCAGGGCACTGCGCTCGTCGATGAGGCGGCCGTGCTGGAGCTGTTCGACCGCTTGCGCGAATTCTAGTCTTGCCAGGGACTCTAGAAAAAAAGTTCTAGACAAGGCGTTCTAGACTGGGTATTCTAGCGGCATGTTAAAAAATACCTCCACTCCCCATCCCACGGCCGCCGAGCTGGACCTGCTGCGCATCCTGTGGCAGCGCGGTCCGTCCGACGCGCGCGCCGTGTATGACGCGCTGGCCGCCGAGCGTGCCGACGCCAGTTACGCCACCGTGCTGCGCCAGTTGCAGCTGATGCATGGCAAGGGCTTGCTGAGCCGCGATGAAAGCCAGCGGCCGCAACTGTATGCGGCCGTCGAAGCGCAGGAAAAGTTACAGACCAGCTTGCTCAAGGATTTGATCGGCAAGGTGTTTTCCGGTTCAGGCAAGGCGCTCGTGCTGACGGCGCTGCGCGAGCACGTGAGCGACGCGGAACGCCTGGAAATTGAAAAAATACTGCGCAGCAAGGATGGCGGTGCGCCATGAACCTGGACATGGGTTTGGGCATTGAGTTGGGCAACCTTGTTCCTGCGCTGGGCTGGGTGCTGCTGTATTTTGTCTGGCAGGGCGTGATCGTCGGCGCCGTGTCTGCCGTATTGCTGTGGTTGCTGCGCCACGCCAGCGCGCGCTGGCGCTACGCCGTCTGCGCGCTGGCGCTGCTGCTGTGCCTGTGCATTCCCACCGTCCACCTGCTCTCGCTCCTGTCCGGCACATCGCTGGCCCAGCTGCCGGTGGACGCGCCGCCCGCCTGGCGCGCCGCGCTGCAAGCGTGGATGCCGGCCCTGGTGCTGGCCTGGAGCGCCGGCGTTGGCTTGATGAGCTTGCGGCTGTGCCTGGGCCTGGCCTGGGTTGGCAAGCTGCGCCGCCAGGCAGTGGCGGCGCCCGCCATCTGGCAGGCGCGCCTCGATGCGCTGGCTTTGTGCATGGGCTTGCGCAGCAGTCGGCCAGTGCCGCTGAAGCTGCATGCGGGCTTGTCCAGTCCCGTGACCGTGGGCTTCTGGCGCCCCGTCATCCTGCTGCCGGCCGCCTTGCTGAGCGGCATGCCGGTGGCCTTGCTCGAAGCGCTGCTGGCGCATGAACTGGCCCACGTGCGGCGCTGGGATTACCTGGTCAACCTGTTGCAAAGCGTGGCTGAGGCGTTGCTGTTTTTTCACCCCGTCGTCTGGTGGCTGTCGGCGCGCATGCGGGCCGAGCGCGAACAGGTGGCCGACGCGCTGGCTGCGCAAGCGCTGCAAGACCCGCAGCAGCTGGCCTCGGCGCTGCATGCGCTGTCCCTGCATGCAGCCGCGCCGCAGCATTCCCGCTTGCTGATGTCGGCCCGGGGCGGGGCGTTGCTGACGCGAATCGAACGCCTGATGGCGCCCGGCCCCGACACTGGCGGCTGGAAGCTGGCCGTGCCCGCCTTGCTGCTGGCTTGCGCCACCTTGCTGCTGCAGGCGCCGGGCAAGCCTGCCGTCAACGGGGCGGCCCTGGCCGAGGCCGCCGCCGCGATGCTGGACTTGCCCGTCAGCGCGAAACACATGCTGGTATTCGATGACGCCAGCGGCAAGGTGCTGATGGCAAAAGACGCGGACGCCGTCGTACCGATCGCCTCGATCACCAAGTTGATGACGGCCATGGTGGTGCTGGACGCGGGCCTCGACCCGGACGAACAGCTGCGTATCGTGCGCGCCGATGCCGACGCTTCAATGCAGCGCCACAGCCTGCTGGCCGAGGGCGTGGCCGTATCGCGCGGCGCGCTGTTGCAACTGGCGCTGTTGCCGTCCGAAAACCGCGCCGCCGCCGCACTGGCGCGCACCTATCCGGGCGGCAGCGCGGCGTTTCAGCAGGCCTTGCAAGCGAAGATCCGCCACCTGGGGCTGACGCGCACCACCTTGCTGGACCCCGTCGGCAGCTCGCCGGCGAACACCTCCACGGCCAGCGAGGTGGCGAAGATCGTCGCGGCGGCCGCGCGCTATCCGGACATCGCGCGCATCACCAGCCACCCGCAAGCGAGCGTGGCCGTCAATGGCAAGGTCCGTACCTTGCACAATACCAACCCATTGGTCGGTGGCAAGGGCTGGGACATTGTGCTGTCGAAAACTGGCAGCAGCAACGAAGCGGGCAGCTGCCTGACGATGCGCATGCGCAGCGGCGGCAAGCACGTCACTGTGGTGCTGCTGGACGCCGCCGGCGCGCAGCGGCGCTCGCTTGACGCCGGACACATCCGCGACACCCTGGCCGACAGGACCAGTCGCATGCATTGATACCCCCCCCCCCGGGCGCGCCAGTGCGGGCGCCCATCTTTTTTACACTCTGGAGATGAAGATGACACTATTGGCGAAGTTGATGCTGGCTACGGTTGCGACCATGGCGGCTGGCACGGTGCAGGCGAAGACCCCCGCACCGGTGCAGGATAAACCGGTTAATTGCGACAATTGCAAGGAATGGAACGCGCCCGTCAAGCCGTTCAACGTCTTTGGCAATACCTGGTATGTGGGCACGGCAGGCCTGTCCGCCGTGCTGGTGACGAGTCCGCAGGGCCATATCCTGCTCGACGGCGCGCTGCCGCAATCGGCGCCCCTGATCGTGGCAAACATCAAGGCGCTGGGCTTTCGCATCGAGGATGTGAAATACATCCTCAATTCGCACGCCCATTGGGACCATGCGGGCGGCATTGCCGCGCTGCAACGGGCCAGCGGCGCCACCGTGATGGCCAGCGCGGCGGCCGCCCCGGTGCTGCAAAGCGGCACCAACGGCAAGGACGATCCGCAGTACCAGGCCGATCCCGTCGTGCATGTGGCCAAGGTGCGCAAGGTCAGCCTGGTGGGCGAGGGCGATACCGTCAAGGTAGGACCGTTGTCCTTGACGGCCCACATGACGCCGGGCCACACGCCAGGCGGCACGACATGGACGTGGACGTCGTGCGAAGGCCAGCGCTGCCTGGACGTCGTGTATGCGGATAGCCTGAACCCGTATTCGAGCGGCGATTTCCGCTATACGGGCAAAGGCGGCACGCCCGATATTTCGGCCTCGTTCGAAGCGAGCATCGCCAAGGTGGCCGCCTTGCCATGCGACATCATCATCCCCGTGCATCCGGGCACGACGGACGTGCTGGGCAAGGCAGCCAGGCGCAGCGGTCAAGATAATCCCCTGATCGACGCCGGCGCCTGCCGCGCCTATGCGGCCGAAGCGGGCGGCTTGCTGGCCAAAAAGCTGGCGAAAGAACGGGGCGTCGCGTTACCAACCGAAGCCAAAGGCGCGGCGCACGCGCATTAAGCCTTTTACTCTGCCGCCTGCTTTTGTTTTTGCAGGCGTTTCAGGAATACCGTCATTTCCTTGACGGCTTGCAAGTCGCCTTGCTGCTGGGCCACGGTCACGCCCGTGGTCCAGGCGGCTTGCGCTTCGTCCGGGCGGCCCAGCTGGTGCAGGGCCTTGCCCAGCAGTTTCCAGGCGGCGGAATAGCCGGGTTGCTGTACGGTGGCTTGCGCCAGGTGCAGGGCCGCTTGTTCGGCGTCATGGTCTTTCAGGCAAGCATCTCCCAGGCCAAAGCGCAGCAGCGCGTTGTCGCGTCCCTGCGCCAGCAGTTTTTCCAGATTTTCACGCATGCCCGGTTCCTTAATATGCAAGTTAATGCTTGTATATTAACGCTTGAGCGCGCTGGAAACAAGCCCGCGTTCAATCCTGCACATCCACCACCAGCTTGCCGCGCGCGCTGCCGTCCATCTGCGCCACATGCACATCGTGCGCCGTGTGCAGGGTAAAGCGGCGTGGATCGAGCCGCACCTGCAGCTTGCCCGCCTCGATCAGCTTGTTGGCTTCGCGCAAGATGGTGCCATGGCGCGCATGATTCTCACCGCTCAACAGGGGCAGCAGCGTGAACACGCCCGAGTAAGTCGCCGCGCGTGCCGTCAGCGGGCTCAGGGCGAACATGCCCCAGCCCAGGCAACTGACGACGTGGCCGCCGTACATGCGTGCCGCCCGGAAGCTGGCATCGAGGGTGGCGCCGCCCACCGTGTCGTAGACGATGTCGAAACCGGCACCGCCCGTATGTTCGGCCACGTAGTCGTCCACCGTGCTGGTGCGGTAATCGATGAAGCGGGCGCCCAGCGTCTCGATGGCATCGCGGCTGGCCGCGCTGCCCGTGGCATACACGGTGGCGCCAAGGGCGACGGCGAGCTGCACGGCCATGTGGCCCACGCCGCCTGCGCCTCCATGCACGAGCACGCTGTCGCCCGCCTTCACGTGGGCACGATCCACTAAACCTTCCCAGGCCGTGATGAAGACGAGGGGCAGGGCGGCCGCTTCGCGCATGCTCAGCGCTGGCGGCACGGGCGCCAGCAGCGCGGCGTCGAAAACGCCGTACTCGGCCAGCGAGCCCTGGATGCCGGCTATGCCGCCCGCCATGCCATAGACTGTTGCGCCAACGTGAAAAGTCGTCACGCCGTCGCCCACGGCCGCCACCGTGCCGGCCACGTCGATGCCGAGGATGGCGGGCAGGCTGGGCCGGGCGTGCGGGGCGGCGCCGGCAGCGATTTTCGTGTCGAGCGGATTGACGCCGCTGGCGGCGATGCGCACGAGGACTTGCCCGGGGCCGGGCTGCGGCACGGGCAGGTGCTCGATGCTCATGGGGCTGGCAAAGCTGGTGAGGACGAGGGCTTGCATGAGGTTCTCCTGTGGTTGATGCCCCAGTCTAGGCGGCGATGGCGTAAAGAAAAACAGGGCGCGCCCCGATGCACTATTTCGAAATCGTGGATAATCGCTTGCAAAACAGGAGGGAAAAGCATGGACAGGCTGGAAGCAATGCACGTGTTTTGCGCCGTGGTCGAGGCGGGCGGCTTCAGCAAGGCGGCGCAGCGCCTGGGTATCTCGACCTCGTCCGTGACGAACCAGGTGGCGGCGCTGGAAAAACACTTTGGCGTGCGCCTCTTGCAGCGCACCACGCGCAGCATGTCGCTCACGGCCGAAGGCCGGCAATGCCATGTGCAGGCGCGCCAGCTGCTGGCCGACATGGCGGTGCTGGAGTCCAGTCTTGAACAGGCGGTCGGGAAACCTTCGGGCAGCTTGCGCGTGGATATGCCCAGCAGTATCAGCCGCAACCTGGTGGCGCCCGCCTTGCCCCGCTTTATCGCCGCTTACCCGGATATTTCCCTGCGCCTGACGGTCAGCGACCGCCTGGTTGACATGGTGGAAGAGGGCATCGACGTGATGCTGCGCATCGGCGAGCCGCAGGATTCATCGCTGGTGGCGCGCAGCCTGCTGAAGATGGATTATCTGTGCTGCGCCTCGCCCGCCTTTGTCGCCCGGCATGGCATGCCGCGCACGCCGCAGGAGCTGGACCAGTTTGCCTGTCTGCATTTCCTGTATCCGAAAGCGCGCCAGGTGCGCCCCTGGCTCTTCCAGGCCGAGGAGGGAGAGGGGGGCGACGCGGCGTATGCGCACACGCCGCCGGCCGCCTTGGCCTTCGACCATATCGAATCGATGATCGCCGCCGCCCAGGCCGGATGCGGCATCGTCCAGGCGCTGTCCGTTTCCGTGTTGCAGCCGCTGTGTGAAGGCAGCCTCGTGCCCGTGCTGCAACCGTTCCGCACGCGCGGGCCGGACTTGTGGGCGCTGTTCCACCCGCGCCAGCTGCGCGCGGCGAAGGTGCAGGTGTTCGTGGAGTTTTTGGCGCAGATTTTCCGGGAAGGCTTTAATGAGAATTGATTATCAATTATAATGCAAGCCTATTGCATTGAATTGCCCCTTGTCAGGAATCCCATGTCCGTGTTTTACCGCCGCCCCGTGGCGCTTTTGCTGGCCGCCGCTTCTCCCCTGGTGCTGGCAGCCGACCCTGCCGTCGATAGCTTTGATGCGCAGGACGTCGTCACCGTCAAGGCCGAGCGCCAGCATTACCGCAGCCTGTCCGCCACGGGCGCCACCAAGACGGATGCCTTGCTGATGGACTTGCCGCAAAGCGTGCGCGTGTTGACCGGCGACCTGCTGCGCGACGCCGGCGTGACGACTTTGGCCGGCGCGCTGGACCTGGCCAGCGGTATTTCAAAACAAAGTCCGCTGGGCGGCCTGTGGGACAGCTACGCCATGCGCGGCTTCACGGGCGACCCGAATTTCGGCTCCGACTACATGGTCAACGGTTTCAGTTCCAGCCGCGGTTACAACGGCATGCGCGACGGCGGCAATACGCAGAATGTGGAAGTGCTGAAAGGCCCCGCTTCGGCCCTGTACGGCCGTGGCGAGCCGGGTGGCACGGTGAACATCACGACGAAAAAGCCGAAGTTTGCGCCCGAATACAGTGCCGATATGTCACTCGGCAGCTTTAGCATGCGCCGCGCCGCGCTGGATTTGACGGGACCGTTGAGCGACACCATCGCCTACCGCCTGAACGCGGCGCATGAAGAAGGGCACAGCTTCCGCGATACGGTGAAAGTCGAACGCAGCCTGTTTTCTCCCTCGTTTATCTGGCTGGCGGGCGAGCACACGACCGTGTCGTATGAAATCGAAGCGGTGCGCCAGCGCGCGCCGTTCGACCGGGGCGTGGTTGCCGTGAACGGCAAGCTGGGCGCCGTGCCAGTGTCGCGCTTCCTGGGCGAACCGGGCGACGGCCCGATGACGGTCAAGTCGCTGGGACAGCAGCTGTTTATCCATCACGCGCTGTCCGACGACTGGACGGTGCAGGCGGGGGCTTCTTACCGCGACAGCGCATTGAGCGGTTATTCGACCGAAGCGAACAGACTGCTGGCCGATGGCCGCACGCTGAACCGCCAGCGCCGCCACCGCGATTTCTCGGCCACCGATGTCTCTGCCCGCGTCGAGTTGCTGGGCAAATTCAAAACGGGCGCGCTGGCGCATGAAGTGCTGGCCGGTGTCGACGCCTATCACTTCGATGACCACCGGGTGCAGCTACGCCGCAATCCCTCGGCCGCCAACGCCTATGCCATCGATATTTTCAATCCCGTGTATGGAGGCAAGGCCGCTCCGCTGGCCCTGTCCATCGATACGCAGGAAGGGCAAAGGGCGCGTGGCCTGTATGCGCAGGACCAGGTCGACCTGGGCGCGCAATGGAAGGCGCTGGTCGGTGTGCGCCATGATACGTACACGCAGGATGTGACGAATAATCGCCTGAACGTGAGCAACCGCCAGTCGCTGTCGGCCACCAGCCCCCGCGCAGGCCTCGTGTATCAGCCGTCGCAGGCGTGGTCGCTGTATGCGAGCGCGGCCAAGGGCTTTCGGCCCAACAGCGGCATCAGCATCGCCAATCAGGCTTTCCCGGCCGAGCGCAGCCGCTCGTATGAACTGGGCGCGAAGCTGGAGACGGGCAAGCTGACGGGCACGGTGGCCGTGTACGACATCCGCAAGAGCAATGTGTTGACGACCAATCCCGCCAACACGGACTTCGCCATCGCGGCGGGCGAGGTGGGCAGCCGTGGCCTGGAACTCGACGTGTCAGGCGAAGTGGCGCGCGGCTTGCGCGTCTCGGGCGCCTATGCCTACACCAACGCCACCGTTACGCGCGGCGACAATACGATCGTGACGGGCAGCCGCTTCGCCAACGTGCCGCGCCACAGCGCCAACCTGCTGGCCACGCAGCAATTCGCGCTGGCTACGGGCACGGCCAGCGTGGGCGGCGGTGTGCAGTACGTGGGCGTTCGCCTAGGCGACGTGGCCGTCAGCAGCAAGTTCACCCTGCCGGCCTACACGACGGCCAAATTGCTGGCGTCTTATTCTCCCAGCGCCAAACTGCGCCTGGCTTTGAACGTGGAAAACCTGTTCAACCGCAGCTATTATGCGAGTTCGTATAGCCAGCTGTGGGTGGCGCCGGGGGCCGAGCGTACGGTGACCCTGAATGCCCATTACCGTTTCTAAGCGATGACGATGACATTGACTACATCCTCCACCCTGCGTACCCGCATCGCCGTCATCGACGTGCTGCGCGGCCTCGTCATGCTGATCATGCTGTTCGACCATGTGCGCGAAACGGTCTTTTTACACCACCAGGTCAGCGACCCGATGGATGTGGCCAGCGTCGATCCTGCCCTGTTCTTCACGCGCCTGGCCGCCCATGTCTGCGCGCCCATGTTCGTTTTCCTGACAGGCTTGTCCGCCTGGCTGTATGCGCATCCGGCTGCCGGACCGCGCAGCGCCGGCGGTTTCCTGTTCAAGCGGGGATTGCTGCTGGTCGTGCTGGAACTGGTGTTCGTCAATTTCGCCTGGAGCGGGGTGTTTCCGCCGGCCGTGCTGTATCTGCAGGTGATCTGGGTCATCGGCCTGGCCATGATGGCGCTGGCCGTGCTGCACCAGTTGCCGTTGAAAGTGCTGCTTGTGCTGGGCGTGGCGATTGTTGCGGGACAGCATTTGTTGACAGGCTTGCGCGCGGAAGAGGGCAGCTTTGCCTATTACGCTCTGACGGTATTGCTGCAGCGCGGTTACCTGGTGGCGGACGGCGCCATGAAGATCAAGGTCAGCTATCCGCTGCTGCCGTGGATAGGCGTGATCGTGCTCGGCTATGCGGCCGGCCCCCTGTATGCGCGCAGCCGTTCGCCGGAGAACCGTCGTCGCCGGCTGCTGGCGCTGGGCGCGGGCAGTTTGCTGCTGCTGGCCGTGTTGCGCGGCTTCAATATCTATGGCGAAACCCTGCCGTGGGTGGCGGGCGACACGGCCGTGCGTACGGTCATGAGCGTGCTCAACTTCACCAAGTACCCGCCATCGCTGGATTTCCTGCTGTTCACCCTGGGCCTGGGTATGCTGGGCCTGGCCTGGCTCGAAAGCGTCGATAACTGGTTCACGCGGGCGTGCGCCACCTTTGGCGGCGCGCCCATGTTCTACTATCTGCTGCATTTATACCTGCTGCTGGCTATCGGCCTCACCTTGACGGCCGTGCTGGGCGCCAACCACGGCGCCCGCTATGGCGTCGAGCACATCTGGCAAGTGTGGCTGATTGCGCTGGCGCTGATGCCCGTGCTGTATTTCCCTTGCCGCGCGTTTGCCAATTACAAGCGAACCTCAACGCAGGCCTGGGTGCGCTATTTCTGATGCAGCCCCTACTTGCAGTACAGCCTGTCGATGCTGTGCGCCGACGCCAGGTAATGTCGCGTCTGCCAACCGATCGCCACCCTGTAGGCGCACGGTGGATCGAGCGCCACGTTGACGGGGAAGCCGCCATTGTTGCCTGATAAATGCGGCCCGCCCGCGCCGCCACGGAACAGATAATTGCTCGGTGGCGGTGGCGGGGTGAAGCTGGCGGCCGGCAGCGGTGGCGGCGGGTGCGTGATGCCGTTGTTGTTGGAAATCGTGATATTGAAGAAGCGCAGATGCGGATGGTCGATCGTGTACAGGATATGCACGAGGCCGCCCGCGATGGGGTTGCAGGCATTGCTGCGCAGCTCTTCCAGGTCCAGCGCCACGATGACGGGCGAGTTGTCGAAGACGATGGAGTCGAGCCCATCCGTGGCCACGAGTGCCAGGCTGACGCCGTCGCGCACCTCGAAGCCCAGGCGGTAGCGGCGTATCGGTTCGCTCTCGGCCGCGCTCAGGCTGCGGCCAGCGTCGAGGATGGGCAAGCCGCCCGGCAGCTTGGCCGGGTGCAGGCTGGTGATGGCCGGTGTATTCACGGTCAGCAAGTCAAACGTGCGCAGGAAGATGTTGGGCGCCACATTGACGATGGCCGTCGTGCCGTCGCGCATGTCCACGGTGACGGGCTTGCCGTCCACCCGTATCCAGCCGCCCGGTTTCAAGTCGCCCGCGTCGATGATGACGGGCGCCGAATCGCCGAGACCCAGTCCGTTCGTGTAAAACACATAGCCGACGTGCGTGCCGAGCACTTGCGTCAACGGTGCCAGGCTGGCGGGCGCCACCGAAGGGATGGCTGCCGGGTCGTCGCTGCCGCCCGACCAGGTCCATTCGCCGATGAGAAAGCGGTATTCGAGCGGGTTGGCGGGAATGGCGCTGTTGCGCAGCGGGCAATTGCCCTTCAGGGTGACGCCGCCGGCGAACACGTACGAGGCGCCGGCGCCGCCCGCATAGCCTTGCGCGGAAAAGCCGGCCAGCGAGGGGAACGGGTGGATGTCGAAGATTTCCACCTGCTGCCAGTGGGGCACGCCTTCCACGTCGGGCGGCAAGACGTCTTTCGAACACAATTCCACGCAGAAACAGTGGCCCACGTTTTCGCGACCCGGCTGGCGCCCGTTCGCTTGCGTTTCCGACAGGATGGTCACGCTGCCCAGCTGCGCCGTGAAATACACGTCGGGTCCGCTGGCGAATTCCACGTTGACGAACGGCGAGAATGGCGTGAGCGTGAAGTCCGACGTCAGGTAATCGATGCGGAAGCGCCCGCTGGCGTCCGTCATTGCGACGCCCAGCGCATCGTCCTGCAGCCAGTCGGCATCGAAGGCCCGCACCGTGGCGCCGGCTGCGCGCGTGCGGCGCGTCGCACGTGCGCAGCCGGCCGCAGATGGTCCAGGCGCCGAAGCGGGCGCGCACCAGGCACCAGAAACGTTGCGGCAGGCAATAGTCCCAGACGGCGAGAAAATCATTGTCGACCTGGCGCCAGCGGGGCTGGATGGTGGTGATGGAAAGCTGCAGCGGCACGGGGTCTTTCGGCCCCGGTTTCAAATGCGGCACGGTAGGGCACAGGATGTCGACTTCGACGGCCTCGCCCTGGTAAGCGTCTTCCAGGGTAAAGCTGTAGTTGCCATCGTCATCCGTGCGCGTTTCGGCCAGCAGGAAGGGCGCTTTCACCTGCACTTCCTCGTCCGTGAGGATGGCGAAGGTTTCCTTGGCGCTGGCCACAGCCAGGGCCGTGACGTTTTGCGACTCGCGCGGCCGGTACAGGCGCACGATGACGTGGGAAAAGGCTTCAGGACACTCGGCACAGATCAAGCCGCACAGCTTGCCCCGCAGGATGTAGGCCATGATGGCTCCCTTGCTGATGTGGACGGCGCGCCGCTCGGAACGGCGGCGCTGTTACCAAGCTAGCAAATGAATGGCCGATGGACTTGATCTGGATTAAAGGCGGGCCAGCTATTTAATCAGTGCCAGCACTTCGCGGAAACGCGGGTGCTTGCAATCGCGCAGCCATTCAAAGGCCAGCATCTCCACCGTCACCAGATGGGCACCGAGCTTGTCCAGGCGGGCCAGTGCCGCATCGCGGCTGGCGGCCTGGCGCGACCCGACGGCATCGATGGCGATGATCACGTCGTAACCGCGTTCCAGCAGGCCGACGGCCGTCTGCAGCATGCATACATGGGCTTCGCACCCCGTGACGACGATCTGTTTGCGCCCTGGCGGCAAGATGTCCTGCAAGCCGTCAAAACAGGCACCGAAATGCGTCTTGTGCAGGGTCCGTTCGCACAGGGCGGCGATCTCTTCCACGTTCGGCCCCAGTCCCTGGCGGTTTTGTTCCGTGCCCAGCACGGGCACGTCAAGCAGGCGGGCGATCCTGGCCAGGCGCAGGTTTTGCGCCAGCACGAGGCCGGCATCGTGGATGGCCGGCATCAAGCGGCCTTGCAGGTCGACAATGACCAAAACAGCCTGGCTCGCATCCATCAGCATGGCGTTCTCCTAATTAGTATGTGGCGACAGTGTAGCGCGCCGCGGCTTGCTCAAGCAGGCCAACTGGGCATGGCTGTTTCGCCCATCAGGTAGGCGTGATTCAAATCGATGGCGCTGCGCAGGTAGTTCCACAGGGCGCTGACCCGGGCGATATTGCGCCGCTCACTGGGCGAGACCATCCAGAAGGCGCGCAGCAGGTCGATCTCGCCGTCGAGCACGGGCACCAGTTCGTTCGACTGCTGCGCCACGAAGCAGGGCAGGATCGCCAGCGCCTGGCCCGCGCGCGCCGCGTGATACTGGGCGATCACGCTGGTGCTGCGAAAGGCGCGCAGGGAGTCGGGCGCCACGTTGTCCATGTAGCGCAGTTCCGAACTGAAGACCAGATCGTCCACATAGCCGATGATGGGGTGCTGCGCCAGTTGCGCCACGCTGGTGATGGGCGCGTGGCGCCCCAGGTAGGCTGGCGTGGCATACAGTTTCAGGCGGTAGTCGGACAGCTTCGTCACCACATACGGGCCGGACAGGGGGCGCTCGATGGAAATGGCCACGTCCGCCTCGCGCTTGGACAGGCTGACGAAACGGGGTACGGCGATCAGGTCCACGCTGATGTGCGGGTAGCGTCCGCAAAACTGCGCCAGGTGGGGCGCCAGCACGATGGCGCCGAAGCCCTCGGTGGCGCCCAGGCGCACCTGGCCCGACAGCAGCCGGTTATGTTCGCCCAGTTCTTCGGTGGCGGCAAACACCGTGCTTTCCATGGTTTCCGCATATTCCATCAGGCGGTGGCCTTCGGGCGTCAGCTGGTAGCCCACGTAGTTGCGGTCGAACAGCTGCGTGCCCACCTGCTCCTCGAACTTGCGCATGCGCCGCGACACGGTGGAATGGTCGATGCCCAGCTTTTTCGCCGCATCGACGAGGCCGGCGCTGCGCGTCAGTTCCAGGAAGACCCGTACATTGTCCCAATCGAGCATGGCTGATCCTCTCTGTGCATTTTTGCAAAGGAATTATGCATGAATTTCACTTGAATGCTTATTTTTACACATGCAGAATGCAGATATACATATAAGAAAAACCCTCACCCCTCAGGAGACACGCATGAAAAAAACCGTTCTGGCCATGGGCGCGCTGGCGCTCACCCTTTCCTTTGGCGGCGCACACGCGCAGATTTCCGATGGCGTCGTCAAGGTCGGCATCCTGACCGACATGTCCGGCCCGTATTCGGCCATGGGCGGGCGCGGCTCCGTCGTCGCCAGCCAGATGGCCGTCGAGGATTGCCTGAAAGCCGAATGCAAGGGCATGAAGATCGAGATACTCTCGGCCGACCATTTGAACAAGGCCGATATCGCCGCCTCCAAGGCGCGCGAATGGATAGACCGCGACAAGGTCGATGCCATCGCCGACCTGACCAATTCCTCGGTGGCCCTGTCCGTGCAAAAACTGATGAAAGAGAAAGGCGGCATCGCCATGTTCAGCGGCCCGGCCACGGGGCGGCTGACGAATGAAGACTGCTCGCCGAACGGCTTCCACTGGATGTTCGATACCTATTCGCAGGCGGCCGGCACGGCGGCGGCGCTGACGAAACTGGGTCAGAAATCGTGGTACTTCGTCACCGTCGATTACGCGTTCGGCCACTCGCTGGAAAAAGACGCCAGTGACGTCGTCAAGCGCAATGGCGGCACGGTGCTGGGCGCCGTGCGCCATCCGCTCAACGCGTCCGATTTCTCGTCCTTCCTGGTGCAGGCGCAAGGCTCCAAGGCACAGGTGATCGGTCTGGCCAACGGCGGCGCAGACGTGGTCTCGGCCATCAAGCAGGCGCGCGAGTTCCGCATCGGCAGCGGCAAGGACCAGCGCCTGGCCGCCTTGCTCGTTTTCCTCTCGGACGTGCACGCGCTGGGCCTGGAAACGGCCCAGGGCCTCGTCTACGCGGATGGTTTTTACTGGGATTTCGATGACCGCAGCCGCGCCTTTGCGAAACGCTTCGAGGCACTCAACAAGGGCGCCAAGCCGACCATGGTGCAGGCGGGCGTGTATTCGAGCGTCTACCACTACCTGAAATCGGTGGCGGCCGCGAAGAGCGACGATTCGAAAATCGTCGCCCAGAAAATGCGCGAGCTGCCGATCAAGGACGCCGTCATGAACAACGCCTCGATCCGCCCCGACGGCCGCGTGATCCACGATATGTATCTGGTACAGGTGAAAACCCCGGCCGAATCGAAAGGCGCATGGGATTACCTGAAAGTGCTGTCCACCATCCCCGCCGACCAGGCGTTCAAGACTATGGATGCGGCGGCGTGCAACCTGGTCAAGAAATAACCATCGAATACCTTACGGAGCCTGACATGAACCAAGCCCTCACCCAAATCCCTGCCATCCCCCTGCACATCGGCGGCAAGCATCACGCCTCGACCAGCACGGAATGGCGCGACGTCATCAACCCGGCCACGCAGGAAATCGTCGCCAAGGTGCCGTTTTCCACGCCGGACGAAGTCAACTTGGCCGTCGCCACGGCCAAGGAAGCCTTCAAGAGCTGGCGGAATACCCCGCTGGCGGCGCGCATGCGCATCATGCTCAAGTACCAGCACCTGATCCGCGAAAACATCGCCACTCTGGCTGAATTGATCACGCGCGAACACGGCAAGACTTTGCCCGACGCGGAAGGGGAGGTGATGCGCGGCCTGGAAGTGGTGGAGCACGCGTGCTCGATCGCCACCCTGCAGCTGGGCGAGATCGCGGAAAACGCGGCGACCGGCGTCGATGTCTACAATATCTACCAGCCGCTGGGCGTAGGCGCCGGCATCACGGCCTTCAATTTCCCCGTCATGCTGCCGTGCTTCATGTTCCCCATCGCTATCGCCTGCGGCAATACGTTTGTCTTGAAACCGTCGGAGCAGGATCCGTCCTCGTCGATGTATCTGGTCGAACTGATGTATCAGGCGGGCTTGCCGGCCGGCGTGCTGAACGTCGTGCATGGCGGCGCCGACGTCGTCAACATGCTGTGCGACCATCCCGACATCAAGGCCGTATCCTTCATCGGCTCCACCCACGTGGGCACGCATGTGTACCGCCGCGCCAGCGAATCGGGCAAGCGCGCGCAATCGATGATGGGCGCGAAAAACCATTGCGTGGTGCTGGCCGACGCCAACAAGGAGCAGGCGATCAATAACCTGATCGGCGCGGCGTTCGGCGCGGCCGGCCAGCGCTGCATGGCCAATTCCGTCGTCGTGCTGGTGGGCGAAGCGCGCTCCTGGCTGCCGGAAATCGTCGCCCGCTCGCAAGCGCTGAAAGTGGGGCCGGGCAGCGACCGCACGGCCGACCTGGGACCGATGGTCTCGAAAGCGGCCATGCAGCGCGCGGAAAAGCTGATCCAGGCAGGCGTGGACGAAGGCGCGCAGCTGCTGCTCGATGGCCGTGGCCACAAGGTGGCCGGTTACGAGGGCGGCAACTTCATGGGGCCGACGATTTTCTCGAAGGTGGCAGCCTCGAACTCCGTCTACACGCAGGAAATCTTCGGGCCCGCCATGTGCGTGGTCGAGACGGACACGCTGGACCAGGCCATCGCCTTCATCAACGCCAACCCGAATGGCAACGGCACGTCGATCTTCACCTCGTCCGGCTGGGCGGGGCGCAAGTTCCAGAACGAGATCGACGTGGGCCAGGTGGGCATCAACGTGGCCATACCCGTGCCTGTCGCTTATTTCAGTTTCACGGGTTCGCGTGCGTCGAAGCTGGGCGATCTGGGCCCGAATGGCAAGCAAGCCTTGTACTTCTGGACGCAGACCAAGACCGTCACGGCGCGCTGGTTCGCCCCGGACGACGGTGGCAGCGGCGTCAATACCACCATCTCGATGAAATAAGGAGGCGGCGATGAGCACCAATATCGTTTTCATCGGCCTGGGTAACATGGGGCTGCCCATGGCGCAAAACCTTGTGCGGGCCGGCCATGCCGTCACGGGCTTCGATTTGGTACCGGCCAGCGTGCGGCAGTTTGCCGATGGCGGCGGCCTCGTGTCCGATGATCAGGGCGCGGCGATCCAGGCGGCCGACATCGTCATCACCATGCTGCCGGCCAGCCGCCACGTGCTGGGTGCTTATTTGGGTAACCCTTTGGGCGAGACTGGCATCCTGGCGCAGGCGCGGCCCGGCACCCTGCTGATCGACTGTTCGACGATTTCCACCGAGGCGGCGCGCCAGGTGGGCCGCGCGGCCGAGGAAAAGGGCATGCCCATGCTGGACGCGCCCGTCTCAGGCGGTACGGCGGGCGCCACCAACGGTACGCTGACCTTCATGGTGGGCGGGGAAGAATCCGCGCTGGCGGCGGCGCGGCCTTACCTGGACGTCATGGGCAAGGCCATCTTCCATGCGGGCGGTTCGGGCTGCGGCCAGACGGTCAAGATCTGCAACAACATGCTGCTGGGGATTTTGATGATCGGCACCAGCGAAGCGATACGCCTGGGCGTGGCCAATGGCCTGGACCCAAAGGTGGTGTCGGACGTGATGGCGAAAAGCTCGGGCCGCAACTGGACCCTGGACGTGTACAACCCGTGTCCGGGCGTGGCCGAGAACGTGCCCGCGTCGCGTGGCTACACGGGCGGCTTTGGCGTCGATTTGATGCTGAAGGACCTGGGCCTGGCCGTGGAAAGCGCCTTGGCCAGCGGCGCGAGCGTGCCGCTGGGCGCCTTGTCGCGCAATTTATATAGTTTGCACAGCAAGGCGGGATCGGGCGCGCTGGACTTTTCCAGCATTTATCAGTTATTGGGCGATAAAGCTTAAGGCTGTTGCGCCTGCAGGGCGGCCAGTTCCGCCCTGGCTTTTTCCAGCTTGCCTTCCAGCTTGGCGATCTTCTTCGGCTGTTTATTGGCTTCCTGGGCCAGGCGCAGCGAACGCTCCGTCTGGTTTACCTTCGCCTGCGCCTTCAGCACTTTCTTGTTATGGCGTTCGACCAGCACATTGTCGCGGCAGTGGGCGTTGACTTCGTCGAGCGCGCGCGTGAGGCCCGCGACCTTGTCGGACAGGCCCTGTTCCTGCGCCTGGTGCAATTCGGTGCGGATGCTTTCGCGCTTGGCGGCGCAGCCGGCCAGCTGGGTGTCTGCGGCGCTGGCGCCCACGGAGGCTGCGGCGAGCAGCAGGGTCAAGGCGGTGGTGGCGAGGCGGTTCATGGCGTTCCTGTATAAGTGGTGAGCCCGTGCAATGTAAGCCCGCCGGCTTGCCCTGTCAAACTTCGCCTGCAGTGCGCGCCTGTCCGGCCGGGCATCGGCTACCATGCGTGTTTTCTTCTTCCCGATGCCGCCGCATGCCCAAGAAATTCCTGTTGCTGATTCCTTTTCTGCTGCCGCTGCCCGTCCTGGCGCAAACTTCGCCGACCTTGCTCGATCTGCAGCTGATCGCCATCAAGGCACGGGCCGATGTGACTACCCATAGCCCGGAAAGCATCGCCGAATTTGCCGAGACCCGGCGTGTGGCGGAAACGGGCGACGTCGAGGCGCAGCTGGAACTGGCCCGCATGCTGCAACTGGGCGTCGGCGCGCCGCAAGACACGGCGCTATCGATGGCCTGGCTGCGCAAGTCGGCCGAAAACGGCTATGCGCCGGCGCAATCGGCCTTGGGATTGGCTTATGCCGTGGGCGGCAAGGTGCCGATCGACCGCGTGCAGGGCGAATACTGGCTGCGCAAGGGCGTGGCACAAGGAGATCAGCTGGCGCAAACCATCCTGGCGCTGGAATTCATCGATGGCGACAGCAGTGCCGAAGAACAGGCGCTGGCCATCACCTGGCTGAAGGCGGCGGCGAACGAACAGCACTTTGTGCCTGCCTACAACGCGCTGGGCGAGCACCTGATGCGCGCAGCCACCGATGAACAGGATCGCGGCGAGGCTTTCCACTGGTATGACAGATCGGCGCGTGAAAAGCAGCCGGCCGGCATGCACAACCTGGCTCGCGCACATGAACTGGGCCTGGGCGTGAAACAGTCCGACAAGCTGGCCCTGGTCTGGTATGAACGGGCGGGATGGAGCGGCGACGTGCCCGCCATGCGGCGCATGATTGACGTGTATGCCAAGGGCGGACTAGGACAGCAGGCGAATGCCGAAGACGCGGCCGAGTGGCGCGCAAAACTGGCCGAGAAGGAAAAGCAATGAAGACCATCCTGTTCATATTCAGCCTGGCGCTGGCGCAGAGCGTGCCGGCCCAGCCAGCAGCCACTCAGGCGCCGCGCCAGCATCCGGCGCTGGCCGAATTCGATATGTCCGGCCTGGATGCCATGCGCGCAAGGGTGCAGGCCGTGATCAATCGGCCGGCCGACCTGTCGCCGAAGAAGGTCGCCGCCTTCGACAAGACGCGCGCCGCTGCGGAACGGGGGGACACGGCAGCCCAGCTGGAGCTGGCGCATATGCTGCACCAAGGCGAAGGCACGTCGCGCGACTATGACGCCGGCCTGGCGTGGATGCAGAAATCGGCCGAAGGCGGCTACGGCCCGGCGCAGGCTTTCCTGGGCGTGGCCTATACCCTGGGCCAGGGCATGGCCATCGACCGCAAGCTGGGTGAATACTGGTCGCGCAAGGGTGCCGCGCAAGGCGTGGAACTGGCCAACTTCACCGTGGCCATGCACTTTGAAAATATCCACAGCAGCCCGGAAGAACAGGCGCATGCGCTGCACTGGCTGAAGTTCTATGCCGGGAACGGCTTTATTTACGCCTACAATGAGATCGGCTACCGCCTGATGATGACGGCGCAGGACGACGCGCAGCGCAAGGAAGCGTTCGGCTGGTACATGCAGGCGGCCAAGGCGCTCGATCCGCCCGGCTTGAACAATGTCGCCTACTCGTACGAGGTGGGAGAGGGCGTGCCGCAGAGCGACGAGGCGGCCCTGGGCTGGTACGAGATGGCGGCCATCGCCAAAAGCCCGCCGGGCCAGAAGGGTTTCGCGCGGCTGCTGGAACAAGGGCGCGGCGGGCCGACCCGGCAAGGGCCGGCGCCCAAGCCCTTTGCCCTGTACCTGCTGGCGGCGCAGCAGGGCGACCGGGAAGCCATCGAACGGCTGATCAAGGTGTACGATAAGGGCGAGCTGGAACAGGCAGCCGACCCCGCGCAGGCGGCGCTGTGGCGCGAAAAGCTCAGACTGGCGAAGACTCCCTGACCAGGCATGACGGAGCAGGGACGGCATGCTATCATCATTGTTATCGATAACAATATCATGAGAGACCGATGAATCCCGACTTCCGCTCCAGGGCGACGCTTGAAAAGCATATCCTGCACACGATGCACTTTTATCACCCGCGCGCTTTTGACCCGAGCGGCGGCTTTTACCACTTCTTCCTCGATGATGGCACGGTGTACGACGCCAGCACGCGCCACCTGGTCAGCAGCACGCGCTTCATCTTCAATTACGCCATGGCTTATCGCCACTTCGGCGATGACGCTTACCAGGCGGCCCTGCGCCACGGCGTGGCCTTCCTGCGCGACGTGCACCGCGACCCGGCCACGGGCGGCTATGCCTGGCAACTGTCGTGGAAAGGCGGCGTCAAGACAGTCGAAGACGGCGCCAACCACTGCTACGGCCTGGCCTTCGTGCTGCTGGCGTATGCCCACGCCTTGCAAGCTGGCGTGACGGAAGCGCGCGCGTATCTGGACGAGACCTTTGAATTGATGGAGCAGCGTTTCTGGCTGCCCGAACACGGTCTGTATGCGGACGTGGCCAGCGCCGACTGGTCCACCCTGGACGGCTACCGGGGCCAGAACGCCAATATGCACGCCTGCGAAGCCATGCTGGCCGCTTTTGAAGCGACAGGCGAGGCGCGCTATCTGCACCGCGCCGAAACGCTGGCGCACAACATCACGGTGCGCCAGGCGGGCCTGGCGGACGGCATGATCTGGGAACACTACACGCCTGACTGGGCTATCGACTGGGATTACAACCTGCACGACAAGAGCAATATCTTCCGTCCGTGGGGCTACCAGCCCGGCCACTTCACGGAATGGGCCAAGCTGCTGCTGATCATGGAGCGCCACGCCAAGTTCATGGCCGGCCCGTCCGACTGGCTGCTGCCGCGCGCGCGCGAACTGTACGACACGGCCCTGGCCAAGGCCTGGGATGGCGCGCATGGCGGCATTCATTACGGCTTCGGCCCGCAAGATGAGATCTGCGATGGCGACAAATACTTCTGGGTACAGGCGGAAAGCTTCGCCGCCGCCGCCGTGCTGGCCGCACGCACGGGCGACGACGCCTACTGGCACAGCTACGACAAAATCTGGGACTACAGCTGGACGCACTTCGTCGACCATGAACACGGCGCCTGGTACCGCATTTTGACGCCGGAAAACGGCAAGATCAGCAAGGAGAAAAGCCCGGCCGGCAAGACCGATTACCACACCATGGGTGCCTGCTATGAAGTGCTGAACGTGATCGGCGGTGCCGCATGAACGTCACCTCTTTCCCTGCTTTCGTGTCGGCCGGCGAAGCGCTGACGGACATGCTGCGCACGGGCGCCGACTCCTGGAACAGCCAGGTGGGCGGCTCGACCTGGAACGTGGCGCGCGTGATGGCGCGCCTGGGCGTGCCCAGCGCCTTTGCGGGCGGCGTCAGCCTCGACGTCTTCGGCGACGCGCTGGCCGCTGCCACCGGGGCGGCGGGCCTGGACATGCGTTTTTTGCAGCGCCATGCGAAGTCGCCGCTGCTGGCCATCGTGCACGAACTGCATCCGCCCACGTATTACTTCATCGGCGACGACAGCGCCGACCTGCATTTCGACTCTTCCCTCCTGCCGGCCGGCTGGATGCGGGGTGCGCAATGGGTGCATTTCGGCGGCATCAGCCTGGCGCGCGAACCGCTGGCGGGCAAGCTGCTGGCGCTGGCGCAGGAACTCAAGGCGGCTGGCGTGAAAATCAGCTACGACCCGAATTTCCGCATCATGATGGATGAACGCTACGACGCCACCTTGCGCCGCATGACGCAGCTGGCTGACGTGATCAAGGTGTCGGACGAAGACCTGGCGGGCCTGTTCCGCCATGACGATATCGACGGCGCGTTTGCCATGCTGCGCAGCTGGAATCCGCAAGCCACCTATTTATATACGCGCGGTGCGCAGGGCGCGGCGCTGTATCAGGGCGAGCAAACCTGGCAGGCGGCGCCGCCCGTCATCGAGGTGGTCGACTCCGTGGGGGCGGGCGACGCCAGCATCGGCGGCTTGCTGTACAGCCTGATGTACCGTCCCGAGGCCGACGGCGGCCAGCATTTGCGCTTTGCCGTCGCGGCGGGCGCGGGCGCCTGCCTGGCGGCCGGTGGCGCCCCCCCTTCGGTGGAGCTGGTGGAGTCGCTGGTGCAGCGCACGGTGGTGCGCTAGGTGTGATGTTTCAATAGGTTGTTGTGGTTCATTCGGATTGGATTTGAGACACTGGAAATCGCCAAACCCCCAGTTCTCAAGGAAACCAACCGAATGAACATCCATAAGAATGCCCGATTAACGCTGATTCGTCGAGTCGAGATGGTCGAAGACGTACTACATCACCGCCTGCCGGTCTGCCAGGCCGCTGTCCGCTATGCCGTGAGCGAGGCGACCGTGCGCAAATGGCTGGGGCGCTTCCTTGCCGAAGATCGGGATGGTTTGATGGATCGCTCGTCGCGTCCCGCGCATAGCCCTTTGGCTCTGGACGCAGGCAAGGCGCTGACCGTTGTCGAGCTACGCAAGAAGCGCATGACGCAGGCCAGGATCGCCCAGTACCTGCAGATATCGAAGGCCACAGTTAGCCGTGTGCTGGCGCGCGCCGGCCTCTCCAAACTGAGCAATCTCGATCCCGTCGAGCCGGTGCAGCGCTACGAGCATGCAGAACCAGGCGACCTGATTCATATCGATACCAAGAAGCTCGGGCGCATTGAAACCACCGGCCATCGTGCGACGGGAGACCGGCGAGACCGTACGCGCGGCGCCGGCTGGGAAGTCTTGTTTATCGCCATTGACGACCATGCCCGCATCGCCTTCACGGAGCTCTATCCTGACGAAACCCAGGAGAATGCCAACCGATTCCTCGCCAATACCCATGCCTATTTCTGCTCACTCGGGGTGCGTCCCAAAGCGTTGTTGACCGATAACGGCTCAGCCTTTCGCTCCAAGTCATTCAAGGCCACTTGTAGCCAGATAGCATTGAAGCACCGCTTTACACGGCCCTATCGGCCACAGACCAATGGCAAGGCCGAACGCTTCATCCAGTCAGCCTTGCGCGAATGGGCTTACGGCTTTGTTTATAACAACTCACTGGAGCGGGCCAACATGCTCAAAGACTGGAACCATCACTACAACTGGCACCGGCCGCATCAGGGTATTGCTGGCAAGGCCCCAATGTCACGGCTCAGATCCGGCCAGAATAACCTCTTGCAACTTCACAGCTAGGCGTCGGCTAGCGGGGACGGTATGTTCCCGTCGACGCCCGGTCCATCAGGGTGAACGCCATCAGATGATGCGTGGCGGGCGCCGTTTCGCCGGCGCGGCGCTGGCGGATTTCGTCGATGACGAGATTGACGGCGGCGCGCGCCATGTCAGCGATGGGCTGGTGGATGGTGGTCAGCTCGGGCCAGACGGTGGTGGCGACGGGCGTGTCGTCGAAGCCGCACACGCACAATTCCGCCGGCACCTGCAGGCCCATGCCGTGCGCCACGGCCAGCGTGGCGGCGGCCATGTCGTCATTGCTGGCGAAGATGGCGCTCGGGTGCGGTGCTTGCGCCAGCAGCTGGCGCGCCGCGTCGAGGCCCGAACGATACGTAAAGTAGCCTTGCGCCACTCTGTGCGGCGGCACCTGCAAGCCCGCTTCCCGCATGGCGTCCTCGAATGCCTGGCGGCGCAGCAGGGCCGGCGTGTGCGCCGGATCGCCTTCGATGAAGCCGATGTCGCGGTGGCCCAGTGCGATCAAATGGCGCGTCATGGCCAGCGCGCCTTCGTAGTCGTCGATGCGCACGGCCGAGACGCCGGGCGAGGGGCGTGCCGTGGCCACGGCGATGGCGGGGATGCCCATCTGGTTCAGCTGCGCCAGCACTTCCGGCGAATCGCACAGGGGCGGCGGCACGAGGATGCCATCCACGCCGGCCGCCACCAGGCAATCGATGCCGGCGCGCTGGCTGTCCAGATCTTCGCAGCGTTCGAGCAGCAACTGGCCGCCCCCCTGGCGGCATTGATCCATGGCGCCGACGAGGAATTCGCTGAGGAAGGCGGCGCTCGGATTGCTGTACAACAGGCCGATGCGCAAGGTACCCGTACGGGCCGCCCTGGCCGCCAGGTTGGGCTGGTAATGCAGGCTGGCGATCGCCGCCTCGACCTTGTCGCGCGTGGCCGTGCTGACGCTGGCGCGCCCGTTGATCACGCGCGATACCGTCATGGCCGACACGCCTGCCACGCGCGCCACGTCATGCACGGTGGCGCCGCTGGCGGCGTCGGAGGAGGCGGGGGCGGCGTGCGCCGCCTTATTCGAGGTGGCCACCGAATTTCAGCTTGCCGCTGATGCGCATGCCGTGCAATTGACCTTCTTCCAGCTCGGCGGCGCTGGTGCGCTGCGCCGTGTCGCGCCGCGCCAGTCCCACGGACAGGATATCGAGCATCATCAGTTGCAGCAGGCGCACGATCATGGGCACGAAATTGAGATTGCCTTCCGGGTGGTTCAAGGTCAGCAGCACGTCGGCCAGCTTGGCCAGCGGCGAGCCGCTGGCCGTAATGGCCAGCACGCGCGCGCCGCAGCCTTGCGCCACCTTGACGGTGCGCAGCAGGTCGGGCAGGGCGCCCGAGCGGGAAATGACCAGCGCCACGTCGCCCGGTTTGAGCATGGCGGCGCTCATTTCCTGCGCCTGCGGGTCGGCAAAGAAGCTGCTGACGATGCCCAGGTTGAGCAGCTTGTGCTGCATGTCGTCCGCCACCACGCGGGCGCTGCCCACGGCCAGCAATTCCACGCGCTGTGCGCCGCGCAGCAGTTCGATGGCGGCCGTCAGCGCTTTCACGTCGAGCATGTCGCGCAGGGCCAGCGCGGCCGAGGCGTTATTGCCCAGCACCTTGCGCGCCAGTTCCGCGTCGGAATCCGAGATCTCCACGTGGCAGTGGGCCACCGTGATGGCGCCGCCCGTCAGGCCGGACGCGAGCTTCAGCTTGAAATCGGCCAGGCCCTGCACGCCGATCGAGCGGCAAAAGCGCATCACGGTCGGCTGGCTGACGCCGACCCGCTGGGCGATTTCGGCGATTGGGAGGGTCAGCATGGCGTTCGGCTCTTTCAGGACCCAGTCGGCGACCTTGCATTCCGACGGGCTCATGCGTCCGCGCGCCTGGCGCACGGATTCGAGCACGGGTGCGCCGGAATGGGCGCGCTTGAGCTTTTGCGCGAGGATGGCGGCGATGCCGAGGAAGGTGGGCAGTTCGGCCGTGATCAGGAAGGTCGGAATCTGCGCCAGGTATTCGTTCAGGCGGCCCTTTTGCTCGAAGCGGGCGCGGAACTGCGACTGTTCGAACAGGGGGCCCAGGCGCGGCACGATGCCCCCGCCTATATAGATGCCGCCCAGCGCGCCCAGGGTCATGGCCACGTTGCCGGCGATGGAGCCGAGAATGGCGCAGAAGCAGTCCACTGCTTCGAGGCATACGTCGCATTCATTGTTCAGGGCGCGGCTGGTGATTTCGGCTGCCAGCAGCGGCAGCGCATCGGGCTTGCCGGCGCGCTCGGACAGGGCGCGGTAGATCAGTTCCAGCCCGCGCCCGGAGGCGAGGCGTTCGGCCGAGACGTGCGACAGCTCGCGCCAAGCGAAGGACAGCACGTCCATCTCGCGCTGGTCGCACGGGGCGAAGCTGACGTGGCCCCCCTCGCTGCCCAGCGCGATCCAGCGGTCTTCGGCCGGAATCATGCCGGATACGCCCAGGCCCGTGCCCGAACCGAGCAGGCCGATGACGCTGTCGGCGCGCGCCATGCCACCGCCGATCTGCAGGCGCTGGTCGGGCCGCAGGTAGGGCAGGGCCATCGCCAGCGCCGTGAAGTCATTCACCACCAGCAGCGTGTCGAGGCCCAGCGTGGCGCGCATGGCTTCGATCGAGAAGAACCAGTGGTGGTTCATCATGCGGATATTGTCGTCGTCGATGGGATTGGCGATGGCGATGGCCGCATGGCGCACGCGCGCCGAACCGGCGGCGCGCGCCTCGCTGCTATCCATATAGGCGGTGATGGCGTCGAGCAGCGACGCGTAGTCGTCGCAGGGCAGCACGGCGACCGCTTCCAGGTGGCCCTGGCGCGTTTCGAGCACGAAGCGGGCATTGGTGCCGCCGATGTCGGCCAGCAGGCGTGGCCCTTCACTGAATCGCTCCGCCGGATCGCTGCCTGCTACTTCCATTTTTTCATCAATTTTCATGGCGGTGCCTAGTCTCGTTTGCGTGCGCTGTCTTGGCGGCGCACTGTCGTTATGGCAAAAACCAAGGATTTTAATTCGTATACGTGCCGCGTGCCGAAAAATGCGGGGCGCCTGCGCAAATGCTTGCCTGCAGTGCCGGAAACGGGTGGCGCCGGCGGAAAAAACAGGGCAGTCAACTCGCCTATCGGTACGCAAATAAAGTGTCGCAGAGTAGTCGTAGGATTACAACATAATATGTTGATATTTGTTCGTAGTATAGTTACTATGTCCCTGCTGGAAAGAATTCTGGCCAGTACATTCGGCCACGAATGACTAGATAAAAAATAACTACTGAGGAGACTTACCATGCTGCATCGCACCATGTTGAAGGCCGTGTTGAAGACACTGCCAGCTGCCATCGTCTTAGCCATCGCCAGCGGTTCCGCTGCCGCCGACCCAATGTACCCATCCGATTCCGAAGGCTTCCACGGCTACCTGCGCGCTGGCGCCGGCAGCAATACGTCGGGCGGTGGCGGTTCGCAAGGCTGCTTCGGCCTGGGTGGCAACACCATGAAATACCGTCTGGGCAATGAGTGCGACGCCTACACGGAATTCGGCTACACCAAGTCCGTCGCCAAGTCCGGCGGCGTGAACTACCTGGCCACCATCTGGGTCAACGCCTACGCGCCAAACTCGGATTTCGGCGACAACAAACTGGGCATCGTCAAGGCCTACGTCGAAGCGCAGGGACTCGACTTCCTGAACGGCGGCACGGCCTGGATCGGTAAACGCTTCTACTACCGTCCTGACATCCACATGCTGGACTTGCAATACATCAATATGAACGGCACGGGCGCCGGCCTGGACCGCATTCCTGCAGGACCGGGTAAATTCTCGTATGCCTTCTTCAAGGACCACGACATTAACAGCGTGTCGCCGACCGGCGGCGTCAACACCAAATCGGCCGTGCGCCAGAACTTCATCTACGGCGAGATTCCCGTCAATGAAAACGGCACGCTGGACCTGGCCGCGACCTACATCATCGGCGAAGGCAAGGATGACATCGCCACTGGCAAGCGCAATAATGGCTGGCAGCTGTCGGCATTCCACCGTCAAGGTAAAGTGTTTGGCGGCGGCAATACCTTCGGCGTGCAGTACGGCGTCGGTCCCGGCACGGGCCAGGGCGCGCAGTTCGGCGCCTCGGGCGACACCAATTTCGGTTCGGACGTGAAACGCACGCGTATCTTCAATGACATGGCGATCCAGCCGATGGCCAACTTCGGCATGGAATTCGTCGCCCTGTGGCAAAAAGACGAGTCGAACGCCAACGGTTCCTCGACCTGGACCTCGGTCGGCGTGCGTCCCGTGTATGCATTCACCGACAACTTCAAGCTGGTGGGCGAACTGGGCACGGACCGCGTGACGCAAGCGGGCGGCCTGCCGGCCAAGCGCTTGACCAAGCTGACCATCGCCCCGACGATCTCGGCCGGCCCTGGCCTGTGGTCGCGTCCTGAACTGCGCGCTTTCGTCACCTACGGCAAATGGAACGATGCGGCTACCGCTTCGGTCAATGCGTCGAACAACGGCGGCCCGATCTACAACAACAATACCAGCGGCACCTCGTATGGTTTCCAGGTAGAAACCTGGTTCTAAGTTTGCAGGCGTTGTAAGTCTAGATCAACCTGGCGCATCCTTCGCGGATGCGTTTTTGGCGCCGTCCCGTGATATAAAGGCAATGTAGTCATGTCATGGATCGCGGCGCCGTCTTTTCACTGAAGATGATGCCCGTTTGCAAGCGGGTCTGAGCACAAGAGCGCCGGTACAGGCGCAGATTTCACCTTTTTCGGCCCCCGTATGCCGAAGCCCCCTAAAAGCTTGATCAAAAAAGGAATGTGGAGATGAAACTGAAATTCAAGATTACCCAACTGGCCGCGTTGACCACCCTGGCATTTGCCGGCAGCGCCTTTGCAACCGACGTGGAAGTGTTGCACTACTGGACCTCCGGCGGCGAAGCGAAGTCCGTGGGCCAGTTGCAGCAAATCGTGAAGGAAAGCGGCTTCGGCTGGAAAGACTTCGCCGTGGCTGGCGGCGCTGGCGAAAACGCCGCGACCGCGCTGAAAACCCGCGTCATTTCCGGCAACCCGCCAACGGCCGCCCAGCTCAAGGGTCCATCGATTCAGGAATGGGGCGCAGAAGGCGTGCTGGCCAATATCGATGATGCCGCCATTCCAGGCAAATGGGATGCCGTGCTGCCGAAAGTTGTCGCCGACATCATGAAATACAAGGGCCATTACGTTGCCGCTCCCGTCAACGTCCACCGCGTCAACTGGATGTGGGTCAATCCTGAAGTGCTGAAAAAAGCCGGCGTGGCCACCACCCCGACCACCTGGGATGCGTTCTTTGACGCGGCCGAGAAAATCAAGAAATCGGGCGGCATCGCGATCGCCCACGGCGGCCAGCCTTGGCAGGACGCCACCGTGTTTGAATCCGTCGCGCTGGGCGTGGGCGGCACGGAGTTCTACAAGAAAGCCATTCTCAAGCTGGACCAGAAGGAATTGACCGGCCCGACCATGCTCAAGGTGTTCGACACCCTGGGCAAGGTGAAGACCTACATCGACAAGGATGCGGCAGGCCGCGACTGGAACCTGGCGACCGCCATGGTCATCAACAACAAGGCCGGCTTCCAGTTCATGGGTGACTGGGCCAAGGGCGAGTTCACGGCTGCCGGCAAGGTGCCGGGCAAGGACTACCTGTGCGTGGCAGCGCCTGGGACGGACAAGGCCTATACCTTCAACATCGATTCGTTTGCCATGTTCACGCAAAAGGATGCGAATGCGAAGAAAGGGCAGATCGCCCTGGCCAACGCCATCATGAATCCGAAGTTCCAGTCGATCTTCAACCTGAACAAGGGTTCCATCCCCGTGCGTTCCGGCGTTTCCAAGGACAAGTTTGACGCTTGCGCCCTGAAATCGATGGAAGACATGGACGCCACCAACAAGACCGGCGGCCTGGTGCCATCGTTCGCCCACGGCATGGCGCTGCCATCGGCCACGCAAGGCGCCGTGACCGACGTCATCGCCAAGTTCATGAACACCAACATGAGCTCGAAAGACGCGGTTGCAGCCTTGGCCAAAGCGGCAAAAGTGAAGTAATCACGACGGCGCCGGCACTCCCGCCGGCGCCCGCTGCATCGCATGCATCGCAGGCGTCCGCCCTGGCGTTCGACCAGGCCGGCGCCACACGCAGTTCTACTTCTACGGCTGTCCTATGTCCATACGCAAGCAATTCGACCGATGGATACCGCAGATGGTGTTGGGCCCCACGCTCATCGCCAGCTTGGTATTCGTCTATGGTTTTATCTTTTTGACCGGTTGGCTGTCGCTGACCGAATCGCGGCTGATGCCGAACTACGAGTTCGCCGGCCTGGTGCAATATTACGAGCTGTTCGACAACGAGCGCTGGTGGACCTCGCTCAAGAACCTCGGCATCTTTGGTGTCCTGTTCATCGGTTGCAGCATCGCCATCGGCCTTTTCCTGGCCATCCTGCTGGACCAGAAAATCCGCGCCGAAGGCGCGCTGCGCGCCATCTACCTGTATCCGATGGCGCTGTCCTTCATCGTCACCGGCACGGCCTGGAAATGGATGCTCAATCCCAGCCTGGGCCTGGAAAAGGTCATGCACGACTGGGGCTGGACCTCGTTTACCTTCGACTGGCTGGTGAACTCAGACATGGCCATCTACACGGTGGTGATCGCCGGCGTGTGGCAGTCGTCCGGCTTTGTCATGGCCCTGTTCCTGGCCGGCCTGCGCGGCATCGATGATGAAATCATCAAGGCGGCGCAAGTTGATGGCGCGTCGCTGCCGACGATCTACTGGCGCATCGTGATTCCCGCCATGCGTCCTGTGTTCTTCAGCGTGCTGCTGATCCTCGCGCATATCGCCATCAAGAGCTTCGACCTGGTCATCGCATTGACGGCTGGCGGACCTGGCAATTCGTCGTCCGTGCCGGCCATCTTCATGTACCAGTTTTCCTTCACCCGCGGCCAGCTGGGCCTGGGCTCGGCATCGGCAATGATGATGCTGGCCACCATCGTGGCCGTGCTCGTGCCGCTGATGTACCTGGAAACGCGCAGCGCAAAGGCGATGAGATGACACCTACACGCAATAATCGCCTCACCCTCGGACGGGTGGTTGTATACCTGCTGCTGATTCTGTTTGCGGTGTACTACATCGTGCCTCTGTACGTGACCCTGTCGACGTCGTTCAAGTCGCTCGACGAGATCCGCAGCGGCAACCTGCTGGCCTTGCCGCACGTGTGGCAATTCGATTCCTGGTCCAAGGCCTGGTCTTCGGCCTGCACGGGCGTCACCTGCGACGGCATGCAGCCGTTCTTCTGGAACTCGATCAAGATGGTGATTCCCGCCGTGCTGATCTCGACCTTCCTGGGTGCCTTCAACGGCTATGTGTTCGCGCATTGGCGCTTCCGCGGTTCGGAAATCCTGTTTGCCGCCTTGCTGGTGGGCTGCTTCATTCCGTTCCAGGTGGTGATCCTGCCGATGGCGCGCTTGCTGGGCGAATTCGGCCTGGCCAATACCACCACGGGCCTCGTCTTCGTGCACGTGGTGTATGGCACGGCGTTCACGACCCTGTTCTTCCGCAATTACTATATCGGCGTGCCGGAAGAATTGATCAAGGCGGCCCGCATCGACGGCGCTGGCTTCTTCCTGATCTTCCGCAAGATCGTGCTGCCGATTTCGGGTCCGATTTTCGTCGTCTGCATCATCTGGCAATTCACGCAGATATGGAACGACTTCCTGTTCGGTATCGTCTTCGCCAGCGGCGATTCGCAGCCGATCACGGTGGGCTTGAACAACCTGGTCAACACGTCCACGGGCGTGAAGGAATACAACGTCAACATGGCCGCCGCGGTGATTGCCGCGCTGCCGACCCTGCTGGTCTATCTGGTCGCAGGCCGTTATTTTGTGCGCGGTCTGACCGCAGGCGCAGTCAAAGGTTAAGGAAAGAATATGTCCAGTTTATCGATACGCAGCATCCGCAAGGTGTACACGAATGGCGTCGAAGTCCTCAAGGGCATCGACATCGAGATCAAGGATGGCCAGTTCCTGATCCTCGTCGGCGGCTCCGGCTCCGGCAAGTCGACCTTGCTCAACATGGTGGCCGGCCTGGAAAGCGTCACCTCGGGCGAAATCCTCATCGATGGCAAGGTCGTCAACGACCTGCCGCCGAAAGACCGCGACATCGCCATGGTGTTCCAGTCGTATGCGCTGTACCCGTCGATGACGGTGCGCGAAAACATCGCGTTTGGCCTGAACGTGAAAAAAGTACCGAAGGCGGAGCAGGAAGAAATCGTCGCCCGCGTCGCCGAAACCCTGCAGATCACGCATTTGCTGGACCGTCGTCCGGCGCAGCTGTCCGGTGGCCAGCGTCAGCGCGTGGCCATGGGCCGTGCCATTTCGCGCAAGCCGTCGCTGTTCCTGTTCGACGAACCGCTGTCGAACCTGGACGCCAAGCTGCGCGTGGAAATGCGCGCCGAGATCAAGCTGCTGCACCAGCGCCTGAAAGCCACCATCGTCTACGTCACGCATGACCAGATCGAGGCGATGACCATGGGCGATTTGATCGCCGTCATGAAGGATGGGGTAGTGCAGCAACTGGGCACGCCGCAGGAAATCTACGACAATCCGGCCAACCTGTTCGTGGCCGGCTTCATCGGCTCGCCATCGATGAACTTCATCACCGTCAAGCCTGTCATCGAGGGCAACGAGGTGTTTGTCGCTATCGAGAACGCGGGCAAGAGCATGCGCCTGGCCTTGCCGTTCGCCACCGACAAGCTGCGCAGCTATGCGGGCCGCGAGGTGATTTTGGGCGTGCGCCCGGAGCAGATCACGGACATGAGCAGCGCGCACGGCGACGTGGGCCAGGAACTCGGTTGCCTGATCGACCTGGTCGAGCCAACCGGCCCGGACACCCTGCTGACGACGCGCTTGAACGGCGCCGCCGTCACCTGCCGCACGCATCCGCGCGAAGCCGTGCTGCCGGGGCAGACCATGCAGCTGTCGTTCAACCTGTCGAAAGCGGCCATGTTTGATCCGGAGAATGGTGAACGCATCGCGTAAGCGACGCTGCCCATAAAAACGGCCCGCTTGTCGAATGACAGGCGGGCCGTTGTTCGTTGTTGTTGACGCCGCCGCGATTATTTGGCCAGCGATTTTTTATAGGCGATGGCGTAGCCCAGTTTGCCCTTGTCTTCGGTCAGTGCGTCGAATGCTTCGTGGCCGATGTCGCGCAGCGCGCCCAGGTCCGCCGCGCGCTTGCCACCGCTGACGATGTCGGATGCTTGCAGCGTCGCCATCGCTTGCGCGGCCAGCAGGATGGCGCTGGCATATGCGACGGGATCAAGCAGGTCGACACGCGCCAGATCCAGCGTCGGTTTGCGGCGCAGCCAGTCGGCCCAGTAGAATTCGAGAAATTCCGTGGCGTGCTCCGGCGGTTGGTAGCCGATCTCGCGCGTAAAGTAGACGAGCGAGCGGTACGGATCGTCGCCCAGCGATGCGAGGCCGATGGCGGACGGCAGTTGCTGCGGCGTGATGGCCTGGTTGCGGCCATCTCTCAGCCATACCTTGTTTTCCGCGCGCATGCGGACCCAGAAGGCCGCGTCTCCCAGCGCACTGAAATTGTCGCTGACCTTGACCCAGACCTTCAATTGATGATTGCGCCCGCCATCGGCATCCCAGAAGGTGGAAAACGTGTGGTGGCCATCGGTCAGGTACAGCTTGCCCTGCGGGCCGATGACGACGCTTTTCATGTCGTCCGGACGGCTGCCCACGGCCGTCTTGCAGCGGTAGCCGTCCGGTGGCGCGGCCAGGGTGGCGCCGGGCGCATTGGCCGTGCCGGGCAAGACATCGCCCTGGCCATTGGCTTCACACAGGTCGGCAAATTTCTTGGGTTTGGCGATGTCGGCGATGTGCTGTTCTTCCGCCGCATAGCGTCCCAGTTTGTAATACACCTGGTCGTAGCCGATGGCCGGCTGGGTCGGGTGCAGTTCATCGAGGCGTACCTGCAGGATGCGCGGATGGGCGGCGTTGCCCACGACTGTCGCCATCAGCGCCTGCTGGCGCGCGCTGAGCGCCGGTGCCGCTGCGACGGCGGCATCCTTGGCCCACGCCGCATGGCTGAAGGACAGGGCCAGCAGCAGGGCGCTGGCGGCGTGCGTGGTGTAGTGGGGCATGCTTTTCTCCTTTATCGCCAGCGTCTCATTCCAGCAGCGCGCTGGGCACGCGCGGTGAAGACATCAAATCGCGGAAGGCGGCCCAGTGCGTGGTGCGCGCACTGCCCTGGCGTTCGACATAGGCTTTCGCCATGTCCTGGCCCAGGTTGTAATTGATGACGTACGCGCCCATGGCATCGTAGAACTGCAGGCGCTGCGCGGATTTCTCGGCCGGGTACAGGCGTACGTTGACCAGCCATTCCAGCGCTTCTTCGCGGCTCAGGCTGCCTTCGAGGTACTGGCGCGCGATGTCGTTGTCGGCATAGCTCAGCTTTGCCAGCAGCGCATTGAGCTGCGCATAGCGGGGCGCCAGCGCTGGGTCCAGGCCCGCCAGCGGGTACAGCACCTGCTGTTCGAAAACCAGCCGCTCTGCATCCGTGAAACTCAGTTCGATGCCGTAATTGGCCGTGCCTTCGGCGATCAAGGATTGCGGAGAATATAGCGGATAGATGCAGTATTCCATCCAGCCCTTGCCGCGCACCAGGTCGCGCTCGAGCAGCACGTTGTAGACGTGGTGGCCCGGATACGCTTCGTGGCAGCCGAGGTCGACGGCGCGGTCTATGTACACGGGCAAGTCGGTATTGATCTGGATCACGCTCTGGTAGTTGCCCTTGTACCAGTTGTAGCCGCTCCACGGCTTGTCGCTGACAAATTCCAGCACGAAATCTTCGCCTTCGGGCAGGGCGATGTATTGCAAGGTGCGTTCGCGGCCCGCGCGGATGGCCGCATCCATGACGGCGCGCAGCTTGTCGGCGGGAATGACAAGTTGCGCGCGCAAGGCATTGACCCGGTCGCTGACCGTGCCGTCGCCAGGCAGCAGGGCATCGATCTGCGCCACCAGTTCTGCATAGTACGCGCGGTTGTGATGGGGCGAGACGGCGTCGTACAGGCGCGCGCTTTCCGTATCGAAATCCAGGCGCGATCCCTGCAGCATGTCCGCCTTGGCCAGCACGGCCTGCAACTGCTTGCACAGGTTGAGGGCGCGCAGGCAGTCGGCGTCGGTCAGCAGGGCCAGCGCCGCGTTTGCACCATCCTTGATGCCGCTCAAACTCAGTTGCTGTTCTACCGCTTCTTGTTGCCATGCGGGCGGGCCGTAATACGCGTCGACATACGAGACATCGTGCTGGCCCATGGCCAGGACCAGCTTGACGTAGCGTTCGGCCACGTCGGCGAGAAGGGAGGAGTTGCTGTCGTTGTTCGTCATGGCGGCCTGGTTTGAGCGGTTGGGCAGGCGCTTATTGTATAGCGCATCTGCATGCAGATGCGATGTACACACGCGACATCATTTCCCTATAACAATTAGAAAAACGCATCTTGATGTAGCTCAGTGAACCCGGCATTCGCGGCCTGTGTGCGCGGGTTTGGTAGCAAGATGGGCGGCCTACTTTTTTTACATGTACACGTGATTTTACCCTTGATCTTTCTTCGTTTATGGACGAATATGATGTACGAGATACGGCACTACCTGACATCATCGGGCAGGGATTTGTATACGGAATGGCTGAAGCGCCAGCGCGACAATACGGCCAGGGTAGCCATCGTGCGCCGGGTACTGCGTATGATTCCCGGCAATTTTGGCGACCACAAGTTTTGCCGCGACGGTGTGTGGGAGTTGCGCATCGATGTGGGGCCTGGCTACCGCGTGTATTACGCCATCGCTGACGGGCAGATCATTTTATTATTGTGTGGCGGAGACAAGCGCACGCAGTCGAAAGATATCGAATACGCCTGTGCCTGCTGGCACGACTGGAAGGAGAGGGAAGATGAAAGAGGACGTGAAAGAGGTCATGAGCAAACCAGCAAGAGACCGCTCGCATGACGAGGCGATGGCTGAGCTGTACCGCGACGATCCCGCCTTCGCCCTGGAACTCATCAACAATATCCTCGTCGATGGCGACCACGGCGAACTGCTGGCCGTGCTGCGCCAGCTGACGCGCGCCTTTGGCGGCGTGCCCGCCGTGGCGCAGGCGGCCAAGCTCAATCCTACCCAGCTGTACCGCACCTTGTCGCCCGATGGCAATCCCTCCTTGAGCACCTTGACGGCCATCCTCGATGCCATGGGCTTGCGCCTGGCCGTGGAACCCAGGCAGCCCGAGCGTCCATTTCCCGCGCCGGCTGCCTGAATCCCCTGGCGGCTTAAAACTCCACGGGCCGTGCCTCGCGCATCGCCTGCGTCATGGCCAGGCCGATGCGCGTCGCTTCCGTCGCATCGTGCAAGGTCAGCGACAAGGTGCGCCGGCCCAGTGCCGCATCCGTGAACTCCTGCGCTTCGATCAAAAAGGCGTCGGCGAAGCGGGCATAGAAGTCCGGCGTGCATTCATTGCGCACGCCATGCGCATCCGAAATTTCCACCCTGTTCAGGCGTGGATTGCTGCCCACGGCCAGGCGGCCGCCCGTGCCGAACACTTCCGTCAGGGTTTCGTGGCCGTGCGCCATGGTGCGCGAGGCCATGAAGCTAGCCATGCTGCCATCGGAAAATTCGACCGTCGCCAGGCCATTGTCCACGTCGCCGAACGCCTGCAAGCCCGTGTGGATGGCGTTGGTGCCGCTCGCATACACGCGTTTGGGCACGGGATTGCCCAGCAGCCAGCGCGCCAGGTCGATATCGTGCACGCTGCAATCGAGGAAGATGCCGCCGCTGGTGGGGGCGAAGCGCATGAAGGCGCCGCTGGGGTCGTTCTGGTCGCAGGTTTGCGAACGGACAAGGTAAGGCTTGCCGATCAGGCCTTGGGCGATCTTTTGCTGCGCGTCATGGTAGCTGGCGTCAAAACGCCGCACGAAGCCGATCATGATGGTCAGCTGCGGATGGCGCGCCGCTTCCGCTTCCACCTTCAGGCAGTCGGCCAGGTCCAGCGACAGCGGTTTTTCGCAAAACACGTGCTTGCCTGCGCGCAGGGCGGCGATGATCTGGTCCGCGTGCAGCGAGGTGGGCGTGACGAGGAAGACGGCGTCCAGGCCCGGATGGGCCAGCAGGGCGTCGTAATCGGCATAGCCGGTGGTGATGCCGAGCGTGCTGGCGGCCCAGTCCAGTTCGGCTTGCACGGGGCTGCAGGCGGCCACGACTTCGGCATTCGGCACGCGCTGCGCCAGGTTGATGGCATGGCGCTGGCCCAGCCGGCCCAGGCCGACGATGCCGACTTTTAATGTTGGGGATGACATGGTGTCTCCAGGTATTTTTATTATTGGTTTATAAAGTGACCACGCGCTGTTCGCGCCACGACAAGGTGGCCGCTTCGGCCAGTTCCAGTGCCTTCAAGCCATCGTGGACGGTGGTGCGCGGCGGCGTGCCGTGGCTGAGGGCGTCAAAAAAGTGCGCCATTTCCTGTGCGTAGGCCACGCGATAACGTTCCAGGAAGAAATCTTCCGGCTTGTCCACGCTGACGTTCACTGAGCCATACGCCGTCACTTCCGTCGGCTTGTGGTTACCCGCCTGCAGCATGCCGGCGCTGCCCAGCACCTCAAAACGCTGGTCGTAGCCGTAGGCGGCGCGGCGCGAGGCATTGATCTGGCACAAACGTCCCTTGGCCGTGCGGATGGTGACGACGGCCGTGTCCAGGTCGCCCGCCTCGCCGATGGCGGGATCGACGAGGCAGCTGCCCGTGGCGTGCACGCTGACGGCTTCATCGTCGAGTATCCAGCGGAAGATGTCGAAATCGTGGATCAGCATATCCTTGAAGATGCCGCCCGATACCTTGATGTAGCTGACGGGAGGCGGACCCGGATCGCGGCTGGTAACGATCAGCAATTCCGGCGTGCCGATTTCGCCCGCTGCGATGCGTGTCTTGACGGCATTGAAAGTCGGGTCGTAGCGGCGTTGGAAGCCCAGCATGCACAGCACTTTGGCTTCCTTGACGGCGGCGGCGCAGGCGCGCGCCCGGTCGAGGGTCAGGTCGACGGGTTTTTCGCAAAAGATGGCCTTGCCGGCGGCGGCCGAGCGCAGGATCAGGTCCGCATGCGTGTCCGTGCTGGAAGCGATGACGACGGCCTTGACGGCCGGGTCGGCCAGTGCCGCCTCGACAGTGGCGCTGCTGCCGCCATGCAAGCCAGCCAGCGCGGCGGCCGCTTCCTGGTTGACGTCGACCACATACTTGAACTGCACGCCGGGTTGGGCGGCCAGGTTGGCCGCGTGGATTTTGCCGATGCGTCCGGCGCCGAACAACGCTACTTCAATCATCATGTTCTCCTGGGGTGTGGATTTCTTCGATGTCGAGCTCTAATTTGTATGCCAGCGCGATGAACAGCGCCTGGCACAGGCAGATGGTGCTGGTCAGCGAGCGGAAGGCGAAGGCGCTGCCCTCGGTGACGGTGAGCAGCGCGTCGGCGGCCCGCGCGAGCGGGGCCAGCTTGCTGTCAGTAATCACCAGGACCTTGGCGCCCTTGTCTTGCGCCGCCTTGATGCACTGCTGGGTTTCCTTGCCGTAAGGCGAGAAACTGATGGCGATCGCCACATCGCGTTCGCGCACGCTGCGCATCTGTTCGCGGTGCATGCCGCCCAGTCCGCTAATCAGGTGCACGCGCTTGTCCGTGTGTTCCAGCGCGTAGGCGATGTAGGAGGCGATCGGAAAGGACCGGCGCACGCCGATCACATAGATGTTTTCCGCTTTCAGCAGCAGGTTGACGGCCGCTTCCAGTTGCGCGTCGTCGAGTCCTGCGGCCAGGTCGTCGAGGCCGGCGCGGCTGGCGCCAACGAATTCGCGCGTCAGGTCGCCCGCACTGAGGGCGGCGTCGCGCGTGGAAATGAGCTTGCGGATGCGTTGCTGATAGTCGGGCGTGGCGCCGGCCTGGTCCGTATAAGCTTGGCGGAAGACATCCTGCATTTCGCTGAAACCCGTGTAGCCGAAGCGCTGCGCGAAGCGCACGATGGCCGACGGCTGCACGTCGCAGGCGGCAGCGATGTCGCTGATGCGCTCGAGCATCAGGCTGGCCCGGTGCTTCTCGATGTATTGGGCGATGACTTTCAACTGGCGCGACAGATTGTCGTACTCGGCGGCAATGTGCTGCATCAGCTGTTCGATGGGGGCGGTGGCTGCCATGGTTTTTTTCCTCTGTGTGCTTGCTGGGCCGCGACGGTGTATCAATTCCGTGCGGCTGGTTCTGGCGAGAATTATAGGAGTGAATTCAGAAAATAGAAATGATTTTCTATTTAAATTTATTTTGAAAATTTTATTGCATTTGTCTTTTTTGTGGCCTAAGCTGTGCGCAGTGCATCGGGTCTTGCCAGTATTCCGGCTCCCCGCTGACACGCGACAAAAGCTGGCAACTATAAAAATTAATCCTTCAAGGAGACATTCATGCAAAGCAATAAGCGTAAGGGATTTCTGAAGCGCCTGGCCGTGCTGGGCCTCGGCCTGGGACTGGGTCTGGCCATGAGCGCCAGCCACGCGGCGGGCGAGAAATTCGTGTTGATCAGCCATGCGCCTGATTCCGATTCCTGGTGGAATACGATCAAAAATTCCGTCAAGCAAGCTGGCGAAGACTTCAATGTCACCGTCGACTACCGCAATCCGCCGAATGGCGACCTGGCCGATATGGCGCGCCTGGTCGAGCAATCGGCAGCCCGCAACTACGACGGCGTGATCGTCAGCATCGCCGACTTCAGCGTGCTGCAAAAACCGCTGGGTCTGGTTGCCGCCAAGAAGATTCCGTTTGTCACGATCAACTCCGGTACTCTGACGCAAAGCGAGCAGCTGGGTGCCGTGATGCACGTGGGCCAACCCGAATTCGAGGCAGGCAAGGGCGCCGGTGAAAAAGCCAAGGCGGCCGGCATCAAATCCTTCGTCTGCGTCAACCACTATGCGACGAATCCATCGTCGTTCGAACGTTGCCGCGGCTTTGCCGAGGCCATCGGCGTCGATTTCAAGGCTGCTACCCTGGATGCGGGCGAAGATCCGACCACCATCGAGAGCAAGCTGAGCGCCTACCTGCGCAACAACCCGAAAACCCAGGCCGTGCTGGCGTTGGGACCCACTTCGGCCCACGCTTCGTTGAAGGCGCTGGAAAAAATGGGTTTGAAGGGCAAGATGTGGTTTGCCACGTTCGACCTGTCCGATGACATCTCGAAAGGCATCAAGGATGGCAGCATCCAGTTCGCGATCGACCAGCAACCGTACCTGCAAGGCTATATCCCCGTTGCCGTGCTGGCCATCATGAAGCAGGACAAGACCACGGACCTGGCCAAGATCCGCGAAAAGCTGATCAATAACGCCAAGTTCAAGGCGCGCCTGGCCGAGTACGGCCTGGCACCATCGTATGGCCCGCGCCATATCGGTTCCGGTCCCGGATATGTCACCAAGGACAATATCGGCAAGGTGGAGAAATACGCCGGCCAGTTCCGTTAAGCAACCGCTTTTCAATTCAATCAATACTTAGTTGTAGTCCCCGCGCGCAGGCCAAGCTTGCCGGCGCGCGGGTCCTGCCGCCCTGGAATTGTTGTCGAGGCTGGCAGGTTGCTATAAAACAAGGGAGACATAGCATGAGTACCGTGAAATTAAGCGTGGAGCAGGGTGGCATGGCCGCCTCGGGCACGCCGCCGCAAAAGCAGGGCTTTGATGAGCGCGTGGGGCAGGTCAGCCGGCTGAAGCGGCTGTTCAGTCGCCCGGAGTTCGCCTCGATCTCGGGCGCCATCCTGGTGTTCGCCTTCTTCGTCCTGACAGCAGGCGACTCTGGCATGTTCAACCTCGACGGCGTGATCAACTGGGCGCAAGTGGCCGCCTACCTGGGCATCATCGCCATCGGCGCCTGCGTGCTGATGATTGCCGGCGAATTCGACCTGTCGATCGGTTCCATGATCGGCTTTGCCGGCATGATGATCGCCATTCCTTCCGTCTACTTCCACTGGCCCGTGTGGGCCGCCATCCTGTTCGCCTTTGCCGGTTCCATGGCGCTGGGCTGGCTCAACGGCTACCTGGTCATCAAGACGCGCTTGCCTTCGTTTATCGTCACCCTGGCCTTTTTGTTCATCCTGCGCGGCCTGACCCTGGCGCTGTCCATCATGTTTGCCAACCGCACCATCGTCAGCGGCATCGGCGCGCTGGCCGCCGACGACTGGCTGGCCACGACCCTGTTCCATGGCGAAGTGGGCACTTCGCTATTCGCCTGGATGGCCAAGGCGGGCTGGATCACGGCGCTCGACAATGGTGCGCCGCTGGTCAAGGGCATCCCCAAGGTCATCGTCTGGTGGGCCGGCCTGGCGCTCGTGTCCGGCTTCGTCCTGGCCCGCACCCGCATCGGCAACTGGATCTTCGCCGTCGGCGGCGACGCCAACGCGGCCAAGAACGTGGGCGTACCGGTGAAAACCATCAAGGTATCGCTGTTCGTCTTCACCGCCTTCTGCGCCTGCCTGTTTGCCACGCTGCAAGTATTTGACGTGGGTTCGGCCGCCGCCGACCGCGGCATGCAAAAGGAATTCGAAGCCATCATCGCGGCTGTCATCGGCGGCGCCTTGCTGACGGGCGGCTACGGTTCCGTCGTCGGCGCCTGCTTCGGCGCGCTGATCTTCGGCGTGGTGCAGATCGGCATTACTTATACCAATATCAATTCGGACTGGTTCCGCGTCTTCCTCGGCGTCATGCTGCTGATCGCGGTACTGTTCAACAACTTTGTCCGTGCCCGTGTCACGGAAGCGAGATAAGCCATGAGCGAATACATCCTTGCGCTGGAAAACATCAGCAAACGTTTCGGCTCCGTCATCGCCCTGCAAAACGTCACCCTGCGCTTGAAACCGGGCGAAGTGCATTGCCTGCTCGGTGACAACGGCGCCGGCAAGTCGACCCTGATCAAGACCCTGGCCGGCGTGCACAGGCCCACCAGCGGTGAGTATCTGGTTGACGGCAAGCCCGTCAGCTTCAATTCGCCGAAAGAGGCGCTCGACCTGGGCGTGGCCACCGTCTACCAGGACCTGGCGCTGGTGCCCCTGCTGTCCGTGGCGCGCAATTTCTTCATGGGCCGCGAACCGATGCGGAAAATGTTCGGCGTGCTGCCCGTGATGGATATGGAATATGCGGCCACCACGGCGCGCGACAAGCTGGCCGAGATGGGCATCATGGTGCGCGATCCGCATCAGGCCGTGGGCACGATGTCGGGCGGCGAGCGGCAATGCCTGGCCATTGCCCGCGCCATCCACTTCGGCGCGCGCGTCCTGATTCTCGACGAGCCGACGGCCGCGCTGGGCGTGAAGCAGTCGTTTAATGTCCTGAAACTGATTTACAAGGCGCGCGAACGGGGCTTGTCCGTGATCTTTATTACCCACAATGTGCACCATGCCTATCCCGTGGGCGACTCGTTCACTCTCTTGAACCGGGGCAAGTCGCTGGGCACTTACACCAAGGAAACCGTTTCCAAGGATGAAGTACTCGACATGATGGCGGGCGGTGCGGAAATGCAAACGCTGATGAGTGAACTCGACGGTGTCACGATTTAAGGATAGCCATGAATAATTCCACACAATTTGCCCTGGGGCGGGCGCTGGACGTGATCTGCCTGGGCCGCCTGGCGGTGGACCTGTACGCGCAGCAGATCGGCAGCACCCTGGAAGATGTCACCAGTTTCGCCAAATACCTGGGCGGTTCGTCGGCGAATATCGCCTTCGGCACGGCCCGCCTGGGCCTCAAGTCAGCCATGCTGTCGAAAGTGGGCGACGACCACATGGGGCGTTTCCTCACTGACACCTTGTCGAAGGAGGGTTGCGACGTCAGCCACGTGGGCATCGACCGCGACCGCCTGACGGCTTTAGTCATGCTGGGTATCAAGGATAAAAACACCTTTCCCCTGATTTTTTACCGTGAAAATTGCGCCGACATGGCCATCGAAGCCTCTTCGGTGGATGCGGACTTCATTGCCTCCAGCAAGGCGTTGTTGATCACCGGCACGCATTTCTCCACGTCTGCCATGCATGCCGTCAGCACGCAAGCCTTGAAACTGGCCCGCGCGAACAATGTGCGCACCGTGCTCGACATCGATTACCGGCCCGTGCTGTGGGGCTTGTCGGGCAAGGCCGATGGCGAAACGCGTTTCGTTTCGAACGACGGCGTGACCAAACATCTGCAAAGCATCTTGCCGCAGTTCGACCTGATCGTCGGCACGGAAGAGGAATTCATGATCGCCGGCGGCGGCGCCGACATCATGGCCAGCTTGCGCGCCGTGCGGGCCGCCACCCTGGCCACCCTGGTCGTCAAGCGGGGCCCGCTGGGCAGCGCCGTCATCGACAATGTGGTGCCGGCCAGTCTTGATGACGCGTATAACTACCGCGGCGTGCGCGTGGAAGTGCTGAATGTGCTGGGCGCAGGCGACGCTTTTCTGTCAGGCTTCCTGAAAGGCTGGCTGCGCGGCGAGGATTACGAAGCGTGCTGCCGCTACGCGAACGGTTGCGGCGCCCTGGTCGTGTCGCGCCACGGCTGTGCACCGGCCATGCCGTCGCCTGTCGAACTCGACTATTTCCTCGCCAATGCGGTGAAACTGACGCAGCCGGACCAGGACGCGACTTTGTCGCGCCTGCACCGCACGACAGTGGCGCGCAAGCAATGGGATGAGTTGTGCGTATTTGCCTTTGATCACCGTACGCAATTCTTTGAGCTGGCGCAACAGACGGGTGCGCCCGAGTCGGCCATTGCGGCCCTGAAACAATTGATGGTGCAAGCCGTGGCGCAAACGGAAACGGCCTTGCAACTGGCCGGCAAGACGGGCGTGCTGATCGATGGCCGCTATGGCGTCGATGCGCTCAACGATGCGACGGGGCGGGGTTGGTGGATAGGCCGCCCCGTGGAGTTGCCGGGATCAAACCCGCTGCAATTCGACTGGGGCCGTTCCATCGGCTCGCACCTGCTCAGCTGGCCGAAGGAACATGTGATCAAGTGCCTGGTGCAACTGCATCCGGACGATGCCGTGGAAAACCGCCTGGAACAGGAAGCGCAGATCAAGGCCCTGTACGATGCGGCGCAAGTGAGCGGTCACGAACTGTTGCTGGAAGTCATACCGTCGGAAGCCTTGCCGCACGGCGACGACACGGTCTTGCGTGCCGTCAAGCGCCTGTACAACCTGGGCATTTACCCGGAATGGTGGAAGCTGGAAAGCATGTCTGCCCAACAATGGCAAGCCATCGATGCCCTCGTGCATGAGCGCGATCCGTATTGCCGTGGCGTCGTCCTGCTGGGTTTGAACGCGCCGATTGCCGCCCTGGCCGACAGTTTTGAGCAAGCCAGTGCCAGCACGACGTGCCGCGGCTTCATGGTGGGCCGCACCATCTTCCAGGAACCGAGCCGCCGTTGGCTGGCGGGCGAACTCGACGATGCGGGCCTGATCGCCGCAGTACGCGCCAACTTCGAGCAGCTCATTGCCCTGTGGCAGCGTACGCGCAACCGCCTGGAGCGTGCAGCATGAGCGCCACCATCCGCCTGACCATGGCGCAGGCCCTGGTGCGCTACCTGGCCGCCTTGCGCACGGACGATGGACAGCCGCTGTTCGGCGGCGCTTTCGCCATCTTTGGCCACGGCAACGTGGCGGGGCTGGGCGAGGCGCTGTATCAATACCGTGACAGCTTCCCGACTTACCGCGCCCATAATGAACAGGCGATGGCGCACTCGGCCATTGCCTATGCGAAAGCCCACATGCGCCGGCGCATGATGGCTGTCACCAGCTCCATCGGTCCTGGCGCGACCAACTTGCTGACGGCCGCCGCGCTGGCCCACGTGAACCGCCTGCCGGTATTGCTGTTGCCGGGCGACGTGTTCGTCTCGCGCGCGCCGGACCCGGTGCTGCAGCAGCTGGAAGATGCCACGGATGGCAGCGTGTCGGTGAATGACGCGTTTAAACCTTTATCGCGCTATTTCGACCGCATCGTCTATCCGGAGCAGTTGCTGACGGCCTTGCCACGGGCGATTGCCGCCTTGACGGACCCGGCCGCCTGCGGTCCCGTCACTTTATCTCTGCCGCAAGACGTGCAGACGATGGCGTATGACTATCCGGAAGAATTCTTTTCGCCGCGCATCGTGCGTTTCCGCGCCGTGCCGCCCGTCGAGCAGGAACTGGAAGAAGCGGCAGCGTTGTTGAGGAACGCGAAGCAACCGCTGATATTGGCCGGTGGCGGCGTGCTGTATGGCCAGGCCAGCGCCGCCTTGCAGGCCTTTGCCGAGCGCCATGGCATTCCCGTGGCGGAAACCCAGGCCGGTAAAAGTTCTTTGCCATGGGACCATCCCTTGCAGCTGGGCGCCATCGGCGTGACGGGCTCGCCTGCATCGAACGCGCTGGCGGCGGAGGCCGACGTGGTGCTGGCCGTCGGCACGCGCTTGCAGGATTTCACGACGGGCTCGAATTCCCTGTTTGCGCAAGCACAACTGGTGAGCCTGAACGTCAACCATTTTGACGCCCTGAAACGCCGTGGCCTCGGTGTGCAGGCGGATGCGACGCTGGGCTTGCAAGGCCTGTCGCGGCTGCTGGGCAGCTGGAACAGCGCGGGACTATGGCTGGACCGGGCGCAGCAGGCGGGCCATGCCTGGCGCGCGACGGTTGCAAGCATCACCGGCAAGCGTGACGTGGCTGGCTTGCCGTACGACGGTGAAGTCATCGGCGCCGTGCAGCGCTCTTCAGCGGACTCGACCAGCAACGATATCGTCGTCTGCGCGGCAGGGACTCTGCCGGCCGAACTCCATAAACTGTGGAGAACGTCGACGCCGGGCGGCTACCACATGGAATACGGCTACTCGTGCATGGGCTATGAAATCGCCGGCGGCCTCGGCGTCAAGATGGCCAAGCCCGAGCGCGAAGTGATCGTCATGGTGGGCGATGGCAGTTATCTGATGATGAATTCGGAAATCGCCACTTCCGTCATGCTGGACAAAAAACTCATCATCGTCGTGCTCGACAACCGGGGCTATGGCTGCATCAACCGCTTGCAGCAGGCGTGCGGCAATCCTTCGTTCAACAATATGTTGCCCGATAGTGCACCTCGTATTGACTTCGCCCTGCATGCCCAATCGCTGGGGGCGCTGTCCGAACACGTGGCCAACATTGCCGAGCTGGAACAGGCGATGCTGCGCGCCCGCGCCGCTACGCGTACCTATCTGATCTGCATCGATACGGACGACACGCGCACGACCGAAGAGGGTGGTTGCTGGTGGGAAGTGGCCGTGCCCGAGGTCTCCACCCAGCCCGGCGTGCAGCTTGCGCGCGCCCGTTATGAACTTGACCGCCAAGGACAACAAAAATGAACGCACCGACATGGAATGTGAAGATCGGCATCAACCCGATCTCGTGGATGAACGACGATTTGCCGTCGCTGGGGGGAGAAACCCCGCTGGAAACGGCCCTCAAGGAAGGCGCCGAGATCGGCTACGTGGGCTTTGAACTGGGCAACAAGTTTCCGAAAGACGCCCCGTCCCTGAACGCCGTGCTGGGCAAATACAATCTTGCCTGCGTTTCCGGCTGGTATTCGGGGCGCTTGGCCCATCGCTCCGTGGAAGAGGAAATCGCCGCCGTGGCATCGCACTTGCGCTTGCTGGCCGACAGCGGCGCCACCGTCATGGTCTACGGCGAAGTGGCTGACGCCATCCAGGGTGAAGCGCGCCCTTTGTATAAACGCCCCCGTTTCCAGTCGCAGCAGCAGTGGCAGGACTACGCCGACAAATTGACGGCGTTTGCGAAGCACTTGCTCGACAACGGCGTGCGGCTTGCCTATCACCATCATATGGGGGCCTATGTGGAAACCCCGGCTGACGTGGATCAGCTGATGGCCTTGACGGGGCCGGAAGTGGGCTTGTTGTTTGATACGGGTCATATCACCTTTGCGGGCGGCGATGCGCTGGCGGTGCTGAACAAACATATTGACAGGATTTGCCATGTGCATTGCAAGGATGTGCGCCCCAACGTGGTGAAACTGGCCCGCAATGGCCACTGGAGCTTCCTGCAAGCAGTCATCAACGGGGCCTTCAGCGTGCCGGGCGACGGCAGCATCGACTTCCCGGCCATCCTCACGCGTCTGTATCTGCACGGCTACGAGGGCTGGCTGGTGGTGGAGGCGGAGCAGGACCCGGCCGTCGCGCCCAGCTACGAATACGCGAAGATGGGCCACGATTACCTGGCACGCCTCGTCGATGCCATCCCGCGCCTGGGCCGGGAGGCGGCATGAGCCCCCTGCTGGTGAAAGCGGGTCAAGGCCAGGCCATCGTCGAGGTGACGCCCGAGTCGGCCGGCTGGACGCATGTCGGTTTCGCCGCGCATCGTCTGGCCGCCGGCGAGTCCCTGAACCTGGAGACGGGCAGCCGCGAACTGTGCATCGTCGTGCTGACGGGCACGGTCACCGTGCAGGCGGGCGAACAGAGCTGGGAAGCCATCGGCAATCGCGCCAGCGTTTTTGAAGACATTTCACCCTACGCCGTGTATGTCCCATTGGAAACCAAGGTCAGCATCACGGCGGTGAGCGCTGCGGAAGTGGCGCTGTGCAGCGCACCGGCCACGACCCAGCGTCCGGCGCGCCTGATCGAGCCATCGACCATGACGCGCTCCGTGCGCGGCAAGGGCGCCAACACGCGCTATGTGTGCGACATCCTGCCGCAGACGGCCGAGGCGGACGGCTTGCTGGTGGTCGAGGTGGTCACGCCATCGGGCCATTCGTCGAGCTATCCGCCGCACAAGCACGACAGCGACAATGTGCCGCTGGAAAGTTCTCTGGAAGAAACGTATTACCACCGCCTCAATCCGGAGCAGGGCTTTGCCTACCAAAGAGTCTACACGGACGACCGTTCCATCGATGAAGCCATGGCCGTGGAAAACCACGACGTGGTGATGGTGCCCAGGGGCTACCACCCCGTAACCGTGCCGTATGGCTACGATGGCTATTACCTGAACGTGATGGCCGGCCCCAAGCGGGTCTGGCATTTCAAGAACGACCCGGCCCATGAATGGCTGATGAATACCAAATAAAGGAACTGCAATGACAACGCAACAGATCGGCCACTTTACTGGTGGCAACCCCATGGCTTCGCGCTCCGAGCGCACGAGCGACGTCTTCAATCCCGCCACGGGCGCCGTGACGGCGAAGGTGGCGCTGGCCACGCCTTCCGAACTGAACGCGGCTGTGGCCGCCGCCCACGCAGCGTTTCCCGCCTGGTCGCAAACGTCGCCGTTGCGCCGCGCCCGCGTCATGTTCAAGTTCAAGGAATTGCTGGAAGAACACTCGGATCAATTGGCCGCGCTGATCACGGCAGAGCACGGCAAGGTGTTTACGGATGCCAAAGGGGAAGTGACGCGCGGCATCGAAGTAGTGGAATTTGCCTGCGGCATCCCGCAAATGATGAAGGGGGAATATTCGGAACAAGTGGCCGGCGGCATCGATGCCTGGTCGATCCGCCAGGCGCTCGGTGTCTGCGTCGGTATCACGCCCTTCAACTTTCCCGTGATGGTGCCAATGTGGATGTTCCCGATGGCGATTGCCTGCGGCAATACCTTCGTCTTGAAACCATCGGAGCGCGACCCGTCCGCCAGCCTGCTGCTGGCACAACTGTTGACGGATGCGGGCTTGCCAGACGGCGTCTTCAACGTGGTGCAGGGCGACAAGGAAGCCGTGGATGGCTTGTTGCACCACCCGGATGTGCGCGCCGTCAGCTTTGTCGGTTCCACGCCGATTGCCGAATACATCTATGCCACCGGCTGCGCGCAGGGCAAGCGCGTGCAGGCGCTCGGTGGCGCGAAAAATCACATGGTCGTCATGCCGGATGCGGATATCCCGCAGACGGTGGACGCCCTGATGGGCGCGGCGTTTGGCTCGGCCGGCGAGCGCTGCATGGCCATTTCCGTCGTCGTGGCGGTCGGCAATGTGGCGGACCAGCTGGTCGAGGCGCTGGTGCCGCGCATCGCCGCCTTGAAAATCACGCAGGGCATGGATTTGTCGGCCGAGATGGGGCCTGTCGTCACGCAAGTGCACAAGGATAAAATTGCCGGCTACATCGCCACAGGCGTGAAAGAAGGCGCGAAACTGGTCAGTGACGGACGCGGTTTTGTGCTGCCCGGCCACGAAAACGGCTTTTTCCTTGGCGGCAGCCTGTTCGACCATGTGACGCCGGAAATGACGATCTACAAGGAAGAAATTTTCGGGCCCGTCCTGTGCATCGTGCGCGTGCCCGATTTTGCCACGGCGCTGGATCTCGTCAACGCGCATGAGTACGGCAACGGCACGGCGATCTACACGCGCGATGGCAACACGGCGCGCGAGTACACGCACCGGGTGCAGGTGGGCATGGTGGGCGTCAACGTGCCGATTCCCGTGCCGATGGCTTTCCACAGCTTCGGCGGCTGGAAGCGCAGCCTGTTTGGCGACCATCACGCGCATGGCCCGGAATCCGTGCGCTTCTATACGAAACAGAAGGCCGTCACGCAGCGCTGGCCCGCTTCCACGGCCGCCGGCGCTGAGTTTGCCATGCCGACCCTGAAGTAAAAACATCTGGTTCGCTTCTTGCTTACTGCAATGGTTGTGTTTAGCCATTGCAGATCGCTCCCATGACGTCCAGCCGTACCCAGCCTTTGCGCATCGTTGTCGTCAACACCATCGTCGAGCACGGCGTGCACGAGAATGCGGCTTTGGCGGCCCAGGTGCAGCGCGGCAATGCCTTGCGCATCGGCTTGCTGGAATCGGGCTACGATATCGTTGCCTCCCTGCCTGCCGACCTCTACCTTCCCGAGCGCATTGCGCAGCTGCAGCCTGACCTCATCATCATCGACGCCGAATCGGATGCACGCGACGTGCTTGAGCACATCGTCATCGCCACGCGCGACGAGCGCCGTCCCATCGTATTGTTTACAGAAGACGGCGCCACGGCCAGCATCGACGCGGCCATGGCGGCCGGCGTATCCGCCTATATCGTGGCCGGCTTGCAGGCCGAGCGCATTCAACCCGTGCTGAACGTGGCCCTCGCGCGCTTTCGCCAGGAAGAAAAATTGCGCGCCGAATTGCTCGACACGCGGCACAAGCTGCTCGAACGCAAGGTGATTGAACGGGCCAAGGGCTTGCTGATGACGCATCACGGCTTGACGGAAGACCAGGCTTACCAGCGCTTGCGCAGCATGGCCATGAACAAGAAACTCAAACTGGCGGAGATCGCCCAGCGTATCCTCGACGTGGAGGACTTGCTGGGATGAATCGTCCACTTTCTGATACATGCTGGTGCAGTGCACCATTGCGGTGCGTTTCCAGCTGCCTCGGACTGGATATGCACAGGCACGGTCCTTGCTGCTGGTCGGAGAGAGCCTTGCCCACGGTGGCGCGGCAAAACAGTACTTATCAGCAAGGAATGGTATGACAGAGCAAGCGGGCAAAGAGGCGGGACATGACCCCCGGGTGAGGCGATCCCTGCAACCGGAAAAACAGACGATACGCATCGGCTACCTGCCGCTGACCGATTGCGCCTCGCTGGTGATGGCCTCAAAACTGGGCCTCGATGAAAAGTACGGCATCAAGATCGAACTGAGCCGGGAGATGTCGTGGGCCGGCGTGCGCGACAAATTGAATAGCGGCGAACTCGACGCTGCCCACGTGTTGTACGGTCTCGTGTATGGCGTGCAGATGGGCATAGGCGGGCAGCAGCACGACATGGCCGTATTGATGAATCTCAATCACAGCGGCCAGGCCGTCACCCTGTCGGCAGCGCTGGCGCGCGAGGGCGCCCACGATGGTCCCACCTTGGCGCGGCACATGCGCGGGGCCGCGCGGCCGTTTGCGTTTGCGCATACTTTCCCGACCGGTAACCACGCGATGCTGCTGCAATACTGGCTGGCCGCGCAGGGCATCGATCCGCTGCGCGACGCGCGCGTGATGACCGTGCCGCCGTCGCAGATGGTGGCCGCCTTGCGCGCGGGACAGATGGATGGCTTTTGCGCCGGCGAACCGTGGGGCTACAAGGCCATCGTCGATGGCGTCGGCGTGACGGCCACCACCAGCGGGGCCATCTGGCCCGATCATCCGGGCAAGGTGCTGGGCACAAGCGCCGCGTTTGCCCAGCAGCATCCGAACAGCTGCCGCGCCCTGATCGCCGCCGTGCTCGAGGCGGGCCGCTGGATCGACGCCAGCGACGCCAACCGGCTGGCCATGGCGGCCACTCTGGCCGAGCCCGCTTATCTGCATACGCCGCAGGAAGCGCTGGCACCACGCATCCTCGGTCACTACCAGGATGGCCTGGGCAAGACCTGGGACGAGGCGCACGGCTTGAAGTTTTATGGCGACGGCGCCGTGAATTTCCCGTATTTGTCGGACGGCATGTGGTTCATGACCCAGCACCGGCGCTGGGGCTTGCTGCGCGACGAGCCCGATTACCTGGCGGTGGCAAGGCAAGTCAACCGCATCGACCTGTACCGCCAGGCGGCGGAAATGACGGCCACGCCAGTACCAAAGGCCGCCATGCGCAGCTCGACCCTGTGCGACGGCGTCGTGTGGGACGGCAGCGCGCCGGAAGCCTACGCGGCATCGTTTGCCATCGGCCATTTTTTCTGATTGGAGAGTGCATCATGGCGCAATTTGGAAGCGTGACCCTGGTCGGCGCCGGTCCCGGCGACCCGGACCTGTTGACCCTCAAGGCGGTGAAGGCCATCGCGCGGGCCGACGTGGTGCTGATCGACGACCTCGTCAACCCGGCCATCCTCGCGCATGCGGCACAAGGCGTGCGCGTGGTCGAGGTGGGCAAGCGGGGCGGCTGCGCGTCCACGCCGCAAGCCTTCATCGAACGCCTGATGCTGGCCGAAGCCCGTGCCGGCCTGCACGTGGTGCGCCTGAAAGGGGGCGACCCGTATTTGTTCGGGCGCGGCGGCGAAGAGCGCGCCTATCTGCGCAGCCACGGCGTGGCCGTCGAGGTGATCCCCGGCATCAGCAGCGGCCTGGCCGCGCCATCGTCCATCGGCGTGCCGCTGACGCACCGCAGCTGGAGCCAGGGCGCGATTTTCGTCACGGGTCACGGCAAGGATAGCGCGTCGGAACCGAACTGGCTTGCGCTGGCGCAAAGCGGCCTCACCCTCGTCATCTACATGGGCGTGGCCCGGGTGGCCGCCATCCAGGCCGGCTTGCTGGCCGGCGGCATGGCGCCGGGCACGCCCGTGGCCGTGGTGCAATCGGCCAGCCTGGCAGCCCAGCGCGAATTGCTGAGCACTCTGCGGGATTTGCCCGCCGACTTGCAGGTCAGCGGCCTGGGCAGCCCCAGCATCATCGTCGTGGGCGACGTGGTGCGCTGCGCCGATGCCTGGGATGACCATGGTGCAAGCACATTGCAGGCTGCCTCGGTTTGAACTCAGCGGATCGGCAGGGCCACGGGACGGATGGGTGCCGCATCGCCGCCGCGGAATTTCAGCGAGGCGCCGATGAAGGCAAACTGGTAGACCTTGTCGCGTGACAAGCCTTCCAGGTCGACCAGTTCCAGGATGGGCGTGCCCTGCTGCGCCAGCAGATACGTGTGCACGGGCAGGTAGTTGCCCGCCACTTCGGACGGAAACGCTTCGAAACTGAGGTTGTCCGCGCCCACCACCATGGCGCCGCCATCTTCCACGAGGAATTTCGCTGCATCGAGCGACAGGCCGGGCGGATTCGCCATGTACGTTTGCGCCTGCTCATAGTGCTGCATGCGGCCCGTGCGTATCAGCACCACATCGCCCTTTTCCAGCGTGACCTTCTGTTTGGCCAGCGCGGCGCGCAAGTCTTGCCGCGTGACGCGGTAATTGTCGGGCAACTGTTGCAATCCTTTGGCCATGGCCACGTCGATCAGCACGCCGCGCGCGATGATGGGCGGCAGTTTTTCCGCGCCCGTCACGGTCCAGCCCCGGTCGCCCAGGTATTGCTCTTCCGTAAAACCGTTCCAGATCTTGCCGTTCAAGCCGAAATGGTTGAGCGCGTCGATATGCGTGCCCATGTGCGCATACATGGACACGGCCGAACCCGTGTAACTGACGTGGCGGTTCATCTGTTCGCCCACATGCATCGAGTCAGCCACCACGTTGCCCTTCGGCGTGTGCGTCATCCACATCTGGTAGGGCGGATCGCCTGCCGCCTGCCAGCTGGGCATGCCGACATAAAAATCGACGGCCAGGTCGTAGCTCTTGCCGCCGTCGATGCGCGCCAGGATGGCGGCGCGCGATGTCGGCGTCATCAGGTTCAGGCGGCCGATTTCGTCTTTCGGCCCCCAGGGACTGATGCCCACTTCGGGCAGGGCGGCGGCCGGGGCAGCATGCACTGTGCCGGCCAGCAGGGCCAGCAGCAGGGCGGCCAGGGCGGCGGATGGTTTGAACATGGGGTACTCCTTGCGTGACATGAATGAAGAAGCCGCCATCATATTGTTTTCCATTTCAATGATAATCAGCGATAAAATAATAAGATATTCAACTGGATGGAAATAATCATGGATGTCCTGGCGCACATGCGCGTGTTTCGCAAGGTGGTCGAGCGCGACAGCTTCAGCAAGGCGGCGCTGGACCTGAATCAGTCGGCGGCGGCCATCAGCAAGCAGGTGCGCCAGTTGGAGGCGCATCTGGGCACGGTGCTGCTGGTGCGCACGACGCGGCGCATGAGCTTGTCGGACGGCGGGCGCGCCTACTATGCTGAATGCTGCCGCCTGCTCGATGAAATCGATGCGCTGGAACTGGCCACGCGCGGCTGTACCGGCAAGGTGGCGGGGCGGCTGCGCGTGAATGCGCCGCTGTCGTTTGGCTTGAAAGTGCTGTCGCCGCTGCTGCCGGTGTTCATGGCCCGCTATCCGGACGTCAAAATCGAGATGACCCTGGACGACCGCCTGCGCGACGTGGTGGGCGAGGGCTATGACGTGTCGCTGCGCATCCGCGCCGCGCTGGCCGATTCATCCCTGGTGGCGCGCCGCCTGGGCGACATCGAGCAAATGATTTGCGCATCGCCCGCCTATCTGGCGCGGCGCGGCACGCCCCGGCTGGCGCAGGACTTGCACGGCCACGATTGCCTGGCCTACCGGCTGGCCGACAGCCCCGGCGTCTGGCAGCTGGCCGGGCCTGAAGGGAGCAGCAGCATTGTCCTGCCCGTGCGCTTTTCCGCTGACAGCAGCCTGCTGCTGGCCGACATGCTGGTGGCGGGCATCGGCGTGGGGGCGCTGCCGTCATTCGTCGCCGCCCCGCTGCTGGCCAGCGGCGCCCTGGTGCGCGTGCTGCCGTCGCACGGCATGGCCAGGCGCGGCGTGTTTGCCTTGACGCCCGACGGACGCCACGTGCAGGAAAAGGTGCGCGCCTTTTGCGACTTCCTGGCCGGGGCGTTGCCGGGGACCTAGGCGCCCGGTGTTTTCCAGGGCAACCATCGGACGCGCTTTTTTTCTTTCACAAGCGCGTGGGGCAGGGGCTTTGATAGTATCCTCGTACTTGCTGGGCGGCGGGGCGCCGCACATTCAAGGAAACCGGAATAAGCGATCGACAATGCACACTTTGAGCAAGGGCGGGACGGGATCAGGCATCAGGATCTGGGCGGGTGGCTTGCTGCTGGCATTGGCGGTGGGCGGCGCCCTGTACGCGGGTGCGGCGCGCACGGTCAATGACGACGCCGAACAGCGTTTCGACAACCTCACGCATGGCGCCCAGCATAGCCTGATCACGCGCGTAAAAAGCTATTCCGACCTGTTGCGGGGCCTCGAAGCCCTGTTCCGCACCAGCGAGCAGCTGACGCGCCGGCAGTTCCACGATTACGTGGCCGGCCTCGATATCGCGCGCCAGTTCCCGGCCATCGAGTCGGTCAACTACGCGGTGGCGCTGACGCAGGCGCAGCGCGCGGCCTATGTCTCCGGCGTGCGCGGTGACACCAGCCTGGCGCCGCGCGGCTATCCCGCCTTCACCATTCGTCCGGCGGGGGAGCGGCCGGAATACACGGTGCTCACTTACCTGGAACCCGATTCCCTGCTGGCCGAACGCATGGGCGTCGATATCGGCGCCAACCCGCTGGTGGCGCAATCCCTGGCGCAGGCGCGCGACAGCGGCGAGGTCAGCGCGTCAGGCCAGGTGATCATGATCAAGGGGCCGCCCGCGCACATTGGCCTGGGCATGCGCCTGCCCGTGTACCGCAACGGCATGCCGCAAGGCAGCGTGGCCGAGCGCCGCGCCGCCTACCAGGGCTCCGTCGGCATCGGCTTTGGCGTGGCGCAGCTGGTGCACAGCGCGCTCGAACGCAGCGCCCTGGAGCCGCTGCACCTGACCCTGTACAGCGCCGCCGAAGCGCAGCCTGCCGATGGCGTCTGGCGCATCACGCCGCAGGACCGCCTGCTGTTCAATGACGACGACGATCTGGCTGCACCGCCGCCGCAACCGGGCAGCAATGCCGACTATTTCGACCAGGTGCTGCCCGTGGCATACCAGGGCGGCCTGTGGAAAGCCCATTTCCGCGTGCGCAAGGCGGAACTGTACAGCCCCTTCGACCGCTATTTTCCCTGGCTGGCGCTGGCCGTCGGCGTGGCCGGCACCCTGCTCATTTATGGCTACATCTTTACCTTGTACCGTTCGCGCCGCAACGCGGTGGCGCAGCGCACCCTGCTCGATACGGTGCTCGACAGCGTCGACGCCTACGTCTACATGAAGGATGCCGACCTGCGCTACCGCTACGTGAATGCGCGCACGGCGAAGATACTGGGCCGTTCGGCGGAGCAGCTGATCGGTCGCCAGGATGGCGAGTTGATGCTCGGCGATGCGGCGGCGTCGGTGCAGCTGACGGAGCGCCAGGTGTTCGACAGCGGCGCCAAGTTTGTCGGCGAGGAGCGTTTCGTCGATGCGCAGGGCCAGGTGCATCACCTGTGGAGCGTGAAGGTGCCGCTGGGCTTGCCCGGGCCCGTCACGGGCCTGATCGGCCTGTCCACGGACGTGACGGAACTGCACCGCCTGAAGGAGCAGGCCGACGCGGCCAGCCAGGCCAAGAGCGACTTCCTGTCGAACATGAGCCATGAGATCCGCACGCCGATGAACAGCATCATCGGCATGGCGCACCTGGCGCTGAAATCGGTGGCCGACGCGCGCCAGCGCGACTATCTGCAGAAAATCTTCCATTCGGGCCAGCATTTGCTGGGCCTGATCAACGATATTCTCGATTTTTCCAAGATCGAGGCGGGCAAGCTGGAACTGGAAGTGCTGGACTTCCGTCTCGACACCCTGCTGGCGAATATCGCCAGCCAGCTGGGCGACGCGGCCGCCGTCAAGGGCCTGGCACTGCAGTTCGATATCGCGCCGGAACTGCCGCAGCGCTGGCGTGGCGACCCGCTGCGCCTGGAGCAGGTCTTGCTGAACTTGACCAGCAACGCCATCAAGTTTTCCGACAATGGCAGCATCTTCGTGCGCGTGCGCCAGTCCGAGGAGCGGGGCAGCCACGGCATGCTGCGCTTCGAGGTGCAGGATCGCGGCATCGGCATGAATCAGGAAGAGGTGGCGCAGCTGTTCCGCTCCTTCCACCAGGCCGACCCGTCGACCACGCGCAAGTATGGCGGCAGCGGCCTGGGGCTGGTGATCAGCAAGCAGCTGGTGGAGCTCATGGGCGGCAAGGTGGGCGTGTACAGCCAGCCTGGCCTGGGCAGCACCTTCTGGTTCACGGCGCGCTTGGAGAAAAGCGCGCAGGCGGCCGACGAGCGCATCGCCGAAGTGGAACCGGAAGTACTGGGCGTGATCCGCGGCGCCTCCATCCTGCTGGTGGAAGACAACGTCTTCAGCCAGCAGGTGGGCTGCGAACTGCTGGAAGACGCCGGCGCCACCGTCTGCGTCGCCTGCAATGGCCGCGAAGCGCTGGAATTGCTGGCGCACCAGCGCTACGACTGCGTGCTGATGGACGTGCAGATGCCGGAGATGGACGGCTTCGAGGCGACGCGCCGCATCCGCGCCGATCCGCAGCTTGCCGGCCTGCTGGTGATCGCCATGACTGCCAATGCGGGCAGCGAAGACCGCGCCCGCTGCCTGGAGGCGGGCATGGACGAATTCGTGACCAAGCCGATCGCCCCGAATCTGCTGTTTCACCTGCTGGCGAAATGGTTCCGGCTGCGTGGAGGCATCGGCGGCATCGGCCATGCGCGCGTGGGTGACAGGCTGGTGGCAGTGCCGAAGGCGCCGCCATCGGGAGCCTCGCCGGAGTTGCGCGACACGGCCATCCTCGACCTGGCCACGCTGGCGCTCACGTTCAGCAATGACCCCGTGAAGATGCGCAAATACACCCAGCTGTTTCTCGACACGGCGCGCGACGGCATCGCCGAAATGGAGCAAGCCATGGCGCTGGAAGACCTGGGGCGCCTGGCCGACCTGGGCCACCGCAGCAAATCGTCGGCACTGGCCGTGGGCGCGCATGCCTTTGCCGGCCTGTGCGCGTCGATCGAAGGTTTGCGCGTGGGCGGCGACCTGCAGCAGGCGCGCGCCCTGTTGACAGCCCTCGGACCGGCGCTGGCGCAGGTGGCGGAACAAATTTCTGTGGAATTTGCCGCCAGCGACGCCCCCTGACGCAGGCAGCGGCGATAATATGCCTTTGACGTCTCCGGCCACCCGGCCGGAGGCGCGGCAACCCATCGGATCAGCATGCATACTCCCGTCACGCCCGGCCTCCTCATCCTGCATGGCAACCAGCTGGAACAGCTGCGCGCCGCCGTCTTCCAGTGGCTGCGCCAGCATCCGCTGGCACCGCTGGAAACGGATATCTTCCTGGTGCAGTCGAACGGCGTGGCCGAATGGCTGAAGATCGCCCTGGCCGAGGAGATGGGCGTATGCGCCGCCACGCGCATCGCGCTGCCGGCGCGCCTGCTGTGGGAAAGTTACCGGGGCATGCTGGGGCGCGAGCGCGTCCCGCGCGTGTCGCCGTTCGACAAATCCCCGCTGACGTGGCGCTTGATGCGTCTATTGCCCTCGCTGCTGGCCGACCCGGTGTTTGAGCCGCTGCGCTACTTCCTTGCCGATGGCGATAGCGAACGCCGGCTGCAGCTGGCCGAGCGCCTGGCCGACCTGTTCGACCAGTACCAGGTCTACCGCGCCGACTGGCTGGCCGACTGGGCCGCAGGGCGTGACCAGTTGCGCACGGCGCGCGGCGAAGCTATCCCATTGAAGGCGGACCAGCGCTGGCAGGCGCAGTTGTGGCGCGCCGTGGCGGCCGACGTCGAGGCTTTCGAGCGCGACACGGGCCGCGCCGACATCCATGACGCCTTCCTGGCGGCGATCGCCGCCGGCGATGCGCCTGCCGGCAAGCTGCCGCGCAGGGTCGTGCTGTTTGGCGTGTCTGCCTTGCCGTACCAGACCTTGCAGGCGCTGGCCGCGCTGGCGCGCCACACGCAGGTGGTGCTGGCCGTGCCGAATCCATGCCAGTTTTACTGGGGCGACATCATCGACGGGCGCGACTTGCTGCGCGCGCAAAACAAGCGCCAGCGGCAGCGCAACGGCACCGACCTGGCGCAAATTCCGCTCGAAGAACTGCATGCGCACAGCCACCCGCTGCTGGCCAGCTGGGGCAGGCAAGGGCGCGACTTCATCCGCATGCTCGACGAATTCGACGAACACGCGCAAGCCGAAGGGCGCGATGACAGCCTGCGCATCGACCTGTTTGGCGAGGAAACGGGCGAGACCCTGCTGCAGCAGGTGCAGGTGGCCATCCGCGAACTGCGCCCGCTGGCCGAACACGAGCAGACACCGCCCGAGGCAGGCGACCGCTCGATCGAATTTCATGTGGCGCACAGCGTGCAGCGCGAAGTGGAAGTGCTGCACGACCAGCTGCTGGCCATGTTCGCGCACAGCGCCGAGACGGGCCTGCGCCCGCGCGACGTGGTGGTGATGGTGCCCGACATCGACACGTTCACGGCCGCCATCCACGCCGTCTTCGGCCAGTACCGGCGCAATGACGAGCGGTTCATTCCGTTCGAGATCGGCGACGTGAAGGACCGCAGCGTCAACCCGCTGCTCGTTGCGCTCGAATGGCTGCTGCAGTTGCCGCAACAGCGCTGCCGCCAGAGCGAAGTGCGCGACCTGCTCGACGTACCGGCGCTGGCGGCCCGCTTTGGTCTGCAGCCGGACGACCTGGCCACTCTGGGCGCCTGGATCGAAGGGGCGGGCGTGCGCTGGGGCCTGGACCAGGCACACCGTGCCGGCCTGGGGCTCGGTGCGGCCGGCGAACAGAATGCGTGGATCTTCGGCGTGCGGCGCATGTTGCTCGGCTATGCCAGCGGCAGTGGTGCCAGTTTTGGCGGCATCGAGCCGTATGCGGAAGTGGGCGGCCTCGATGCGGCGCTGGCGGGCTCGCTGGCGCAGCTGGTCGAGGCGCTGCTGCACTGGCGCACCGTGCTGGCCGGCGCCTGCACGCCGGCCGAATGGGGCGTGCAGGCGCGCGCGCTGCTGGCCGCCTTCTTTGACGCCGACGACGAAGGCGACCGTTTGACCCTGGCGCAGCTGGAAGGCGCCTTGCAGGGTTGGCTGGAAACCTGCGAACACGCGGGCTTTGTCGAGCAGGTGCCGCTGTCCGTGCTGCGCGTGGCGTGGCTGGGCGCGCTGGACGAGCCGACCCTGAACCATCAATTCGTCTCCGGCGGCGTGACCTTCTGCACCCTGATGCCGATGCGCGCCGTGCCATTCCGTGTCGTATGCCTGCTGGGCATGAACGATGGCGACTTCCCGCGCCGCGCGCCGAAGGCCGATTTCGACTTGCTGGCGCTGCCCGGCATGGCGCGCCCGGGCGACCGCTCGCGCCGCGACGATGACCGCTACCTGATGCTCGAAGCCTTGCTGGCCGCGCGCGACAAACTGTACGTGAGCTGGGTGGGGCGCAATGTGCGCGACAATTCCGAGCAGCCGCCGTCCGTCCTCGTGTCGCAGCTGCGCGATTACCTGGCCGCCGGCTGGTCGCTGGACCGGCATTTGGCAAGCCTGACGACCGAGCACGCGCTGCAGCCGTTCAGCCGCCGCTATTTCGAGGCCGATGGCTTGCTGACCTACGCGCGCGAATGGCGCGTCGCGCATGCCGATGCCGATGCGCAGGCCGCCGTGCTGCCGCTGGGCCTTTACGAGCTCGATCCCGGCACGCGTTTGAAACTGGGCGAGCTTGCCAGCTTTTTGCGCCAGCCCGTCAAATACTTTTTCCGCCGCCGCTTGAGCGTATATTTCGCCGATGCGGCCATGCTGGGCGAGGATGAAGAGCCGTTCGGCCTGAATGCGCTCGAGCGCTATCTGCTGGAAGACACCATGCTGGACGACGGCGGCGCCGTCGAAGCGCTTGATGACGTGCGCGCCAGCCTGGAAGCGCGCGCAGCGAAGCTGGCGCGCGAAGGCGTGCTGCCCATCGGCCTGATCGGCCGGCAAGTGCAGGCGCAATTGGTCGAGGCGCTGGTGCCCGTGCGCAGCGCGTGGCTGTCCTTGCGCGCCTCGTTCCCGTACGCGGCCGACAAGCGCGCCATCAACTTGCCCTTCGGCGAGCTGCAGATCGACGACTGGCTCGACAAATTGTGCAGCAACGGGCAGGAGACGGCCTGGCTGATGCAGATTTCCTCGAAGGTGACGGACAAGGGCGGCCTGGCGCGCGGCGACAAGCTGACGCTGATGTGGCTGCGCCAGCTGGCCGCCGCCGCCCTCGGTTTCCCCGTCACCGGCTACCTGGTGGCGCGCGACGCCATCGTCAGCATGGCGCCGCTCGATCCGGCCAGCTCGCGCGACGCGCTGGCCACCTTGCTGGCGCTGTGGCGCGAAGGCATGAACCATCCGCTGCCGACGGCCTGCAAGACGGGCCTGGCGCTGGTGCAGCAGGGTGACCCGCGCGCCGTCTACGATGGCGGCTTTGAACTGTCTGGCGAGCGCGACGAACTGTGCCTGGCGCGCCTGTGGCCCGAGTTTTCCGCGCTGGCCGCGGAAGAAGCCTGGGAAGACTGCACGCGTGAGCTGTATGGCCCGCTGGCCGACTGGCTGCAGCAGCACATTACGATAGACCCGATCAGCGCGCCCGCAGACGGTGCGGGAGAAGAACAATGACGAGCCATCTGCTCAACCCCCTGGCGTTCCCGCTGCATGGCTCGCGCCTGATCGAAGCCTCGGCCGGCACCGGTAAAACCTGGACCATCGCCGCGCTGTACCTGCGGCTCGTGCTGGGGCATGGCGACGACGACAGCCGTTTTACGCGTCCGCTGCTGCCGGCCGACATTTTGGTGATGACGTTTACCCGCGCCGCCACGCGCGAATTGTCGAACCGCGTGCGCGAGCGCCTGATCGAGGCGGCCGCATATTTCCGCCACGAGTCTGGCGGCAGCGATCCGTTTCTCGATGCCTTGCTCGAATCCTATCCGGACGAGAGCGAGCGGCAAAAGGCCGCGCACCGGCTGATGCTGGCCGCCGAGACGATGGATGAAGCGGCCATTTTCACCATCGACGCCTGGTGCCAGCGCATGTTGCGCGAGCACGCGTTCGACAGTGGCAGCCTGTTCGACGAAGAACTGGTCAGCGACGAGCAAGCCCTGTTCGAGGATGCGGCCCACGATTACTGGCGCCAGCAAGTCTATCCCTTGCCGCCGCAGGCGCTCGACGTGCTGCTGGCCTGCTGGCCCGACGTGGGGGCGCTGAAGAAGGGCGCGCGCGAGCTGGCGCGCCGCGCGGACATCATGCGCATGGCGGACGAGGAACCGTTGTCCGTGCTGATCGCGCGCGAACAGCGGGCGCTGGCCGCGCAGCTGGCCACCCTGAAGGCGGGCTGGGTCGAGCGCGTGGACCGGATGGCCGCCTGGATCAATGACCACCGCGCCGCCAATCCCAAGTGTTTTAACGGCGTCAAGATGAAGCCGGAAAACCTGACGAAGTGGTTCGACGGCTTGCGCCGCTGGGCGCAGGATCCGCTCTTGCTGCAGCCGGCCATCACGGCCAAGGCGTGGGAGCGCTTGACGCCGTTCGGCATCGAGGATGCGTTTGCCAAGAGTTTCACGGCGCAGGTACCCGAGTGCTTCGACCATACCGAGGCGCTGGGGATCGCCCTGGCGGCCCTCACGCCGCTGGCGCACAAGCTGCACCTGCATGCGGCGGCGGCCATCGCGCGGCGCATGGATCAATTGAAACGCCAGTCGCGCCAGTTCGGCTTTGCCGACATGCTGCAGCGCCTGCACGACGCGCTGGCTGGCGAAAACGGCGCGGCCCTGCGCCAGCGCATCGTCGACCAGTATCCGCTGGCGATGGTCGATGAATTCCAGGATACGGCGCCCGCCCAGTACCAGATTTTCAATCTGCTGTACCGCATCGCCGACAACGACCCGGCCCTGGGCCTGTTTTTGATCGGCGACCCGAAACAGTCGATCTACGGCTTTCGCGGCGCCGACATCCAGAGCTACCTGGCGGCGCGCCGCGCGACAAACGGGCGCCATTATCAGCTGGGCACCAACTACCGTTCGACGGCGCCGCTGGTGGCGGCCGTCAACCAGCTGTTCCTGCATGCCGAGCGCGACGAGGTGCCGGCCGGCGCCTTCCGCTACCGGAAAAACGGCGAGAACCCGCTGCCGTTCGAAGCCGTCGATGCCAAGGGCCGCGCCGAATTTTTGGTAACAAAGGATGGCGCCATGCCGGCGCTGATGGCCGCCTGCGCCAGCGATGAAGGGCTGCGCGGCGACAGCTACCGCGAGTATTTCGCGCAGCACTGCGCCGAGCACATCGTCGCCATGCTGGGCGATGCGCAAGCAGGTTTCGATGGCCCGGACGGTTTCACGCGCCTGCAGCCGGCCGATGTGGCCATCCTCGTGCGCGACCGCAAGGAGGCGGCGGCCATCCGCCGCGCGCTGGCGCGCCGCCGGGTCGCCAGCGTCTACCTGTCGGACAAGGATTCCGTCGTCGACAGCGAGGAAGCGCAAGACGTGCTGCGCTGGCTGGCAGCGCTGGCCAACCCGCTCGACGGGGGGCTGGCGCGCGCCGCGTTTGCCACGCGCACCATCGGCCTGTCGCTGGGCGAACTGGCGCGGCTGTCGAGCGATGAACTGGAATGGGAACGCCGGGTCGAGCAACTGAAGGCCCTGCACCTGATCTGGCAGCGCCAGGGCGTGCTGGCCATGCTGCGCCGCTTCATCCACGAATTGCAGCTGCCGGCCATGCTGCTGCAGCAGACGGGCGGCGAGCGGCGTCTGACGAATCTGCTGCACCTGGCCGAATTGCTGCAATCGGCCAGCCGCCAGCTCGATGGCGAGCAGGCGCTGATACGCTGGCTGGCCGAGCAGATCGCCGGCGAAGGCGAGGGCGGTGACGAGCGCGTGCTGCGCCTGGAAAGCGATGCGGAGCTGGTGAAAGTCATCACCGTGCACAAGTCGAAGGGGCTCGAATACCCGCTCGTGTACCTGCCGTTTGCCGTCACGGCGCGCAAGGTGGACAAACGCAACCGCAGCTTCTTCGAGTATGCGGGCGAGGATGGCGAACGCCGCCTCGACCTGTCCCTGTCCGACGAGGCCATGGCGGCGGTCGAAGAGGCGCGCATCGAGGAAGACTTGCGCTTGCTGTATGTGGCCCTGACGCGCGCGCGCCACTTCCTGTGGCTGGGCGTGGCCGCCCAGGCGGCGCGCAAGGCGGGCGAGAACACCTTGCACGAATCGGCGCTCGGCTACCTGCTGACAGGCGGCGACAAGCTGCCGGCGGAGCAACTGCTGCTGCGCTGGCAGCAGGTGGCGGGCAGCTGCGACGCCATCTATGTCAGCGCGCTGGCGCAGCCCGACGCCTGCACGGTGCTGGACCGGGTCGAGCGGCGCCCCGAGCTGCGTCCCGCGCCCGTGTTCGCGGGCGAATTCGAACGCGACTGGTCGGTGGGCAGCTTTACCTCGCTGACGCGCCAGATCGGCGCCGTGGCGGCCGCGCACGTACCGCAGCGGGCGCTGGAAGAAACCCTGCTGGAAGATGGCACTGGCGTGCCAGCCGCCTCGCCGCTGCAGACGGGCGACGCCCCGTGGCACCGCTTCCCGCGCGGCTCCGTGCCCGGCAACTTCCTGCACGAGCAGCTCGAGTGGATGGGCGGCGAAGGTTTTGACAGCGTCCACGAGGCGCACTTCGACACGCGCCTGGCCGCGCGCTGCGAGCGGGCTGGCTGGGGCCATCGCCAGGAAGACGCCATCGCCTGGCTCAGGGAAGTCGCCGTCACGCCGCTGCCGCTGCTCGATGCGTCGCTGTCGCAGCTTAATAGCACCCTGTCCGAGATGGAGTTCTGGTTCCCCAGCGAGCATTTGTCCACCGGGGCGCTCGATCAGCTGTGCACGCGTTTGCTGCTCGACGGCGCGCCGCGTCCCGTGCTGCCGCGGCGCCAGCTGCACGGCATGCTGAAAGGCTTTGCCGACCTGGTCATCGAACAGGATGGCCGCTACTGGGTGCTCGACTACAAGTCGAATGCACTGGGCGCCAACGACGCGGCCTATCACACGGCCGCGCTGGCGGCTGGCATGGCGCAGCACCGCTACGATATCCAGGGCGCCATCTACATGCTGGCCCTGCACCGGCTGCTGAAAAGCCGCCTTGGCGACGCGTATGACCCGGCCGAGCACCTGGGCGGCGCCATCTTCCTGTTCCTGCGCGGTATCGCGAATGCGGATACGCATGGCTGCTACTGGCTGGCGCCGCAGCTGGAACTGCTGGACGGCCTCGATCAATTATTGTCAGAAGAAGTGGAAATAGCATGAACCATGACGTGGCCCTGGACGCCCTGTTTGCCCATGTCGACGGCGTCGCCGGGGATGGCCATCTGCGCCGCCTGAGCGCCGCCTTTGCCCGCTTCATCGCCAGCCTGGACGAGCAGGCGCCAAATGCGCCCGCCGTGGCCGTGGCGTGCGTGGTGCTGTCCGAGCTGGAAGGGCGGGGCCACAGTTGTTTGATGCTGGCCGAGCTGGCCGGCGAACCGTCGCAGTTGCTGGGCTGGAGCGAGGAGCTGTGGCATGGCGTGCTGGCCGTTTCCGGCCCGCTGCCGGACAGCGTCGATGGCTGGCGCGCGCTGCTGGCTGGCGCGCCGCAGGTGTGGCAGGTGGATGCCCACGACATGCGCCAGCCGCTGGTGCTCGACGGCGACCGCCTGTACCTGCGCCGCTACTGGCGCGATGAGAGCCTGGTGGGCGAAAAAATCGCCGCGCGTGCACAGGATTTGACCAATCCGCCGCTGGCGCAGGTGCGGCAATGGCTCGACATCCTGTTCGACCAGCCCACGCAGGATGGTGGCCCGGACTGGCAAAAGGTGGCGTGCGCCATCGCCTTGCGCGGCAAGGTGGCCATCATTACGGGCGGGCCGGGGACGGGCAAGACGTACACGGTAGCCAGTTTGCTCACCTTGCTGTTTGCCGTCTCGCCGCAGCCGGAGCAGCTGCGCATCGCGCTGGCCGCGCCCACGGGCAAGGCGGCCGCGCGCCTGAAGCAGTCGATCGACAAGGCCTTGAGCGGCCTGGCGGAAAAGGTCGGGGAAGCCTTGCCCCTGCTGGAACTGGCGCGGCGCATGGGCGCGGCCCGTACCCTGCATAGCTTGCTGGGTGCGCGGCCCGATACGCGCGCCTTTGCCCACCACGCGGGCAATCCGCTCGACGTCGACGTGCTGATCGTCGATGAGGCGTCGATGGTGCACCTGGAGATGATGGCCTCCGTGCTCGACGCCTTGCCGCCCACGGCGATCCTGATCCTGCTCGGCGACAAGGACCAACTGGCGTCCGTGGAAGCGGGCGCCGTGCTGGGGGACTTGTGCCACGATGCGCAGGCGGGCGGCTATACGGACGCCACCATCGCGTATGCGCAGGCGGCCAGCGGCGTGGCTATTCCCGCCGCCTTTGCCGGTGCGGCGGGTGCGCTGGCGCAGCAGACGGTGATGCTGCGCCACAGCCACCGCTTCAGCGGTCCGATCGGCGAGCTGGCGCTGGCCGTGAACGGCGGCAGGCCCGAGCTGGCCAAGGCTTGCTTTGCCGGCGACAGCGGCGGCCAGCTGGCATGGAGCGTGACCGCGCAACCGGACGAGGTGCTGCGCCTGGCCTTGCGCGGGCGGCTTGACGCGCCGGGCGGCTACCAGCCCTATCTGGAACTGGTCAATGCGGGCGGCGATGCGTACGCGCAGCATGACGACTGGGTGCGCGCCGTGCTGCACAGTTTTGAATCGTTCCGCATTTTGTGCGCCGTGCGCGAAGGTGAGTGGGGCGTGGCCGGCTTGAACACGGCCATCGAACTGCGGCTAGAAAAGGAAGGCTTGATACGCCGCAGCGAATGGTATGTGGGTCGTCCCGTGATGGTCACGCGCAACGACTACGGCACTGGCGTGTTCAATGGCGACATCGGCTTGACCCTGCGCGACCCTGCGCGGCCCGGCTCCCTGCGCGTGTACTTTTTGGAAGGCGAGAACGTGCGCAGCGTGCTGGCCACGCGTTTGCGCCATGTGGAAACGGCGTTCGCCATGACGGTGCACAAATCGCAGGGCTCGGAATTTCGCCATACGGTGCTGGTGCTGCCGCAGGAAGGCGGCGCCATGCTGGCGCGCGAACTGGTCTATACAGGCATCACGCGTGCGCGCGACTTCTTTACCCTCGTCTCGCCTACGCAGGCCGTGCTGTTCGATGCGATTCTGCGCCGTACGCAGCGGGCCAGCGGCTTGAGGGGGCTGATCGGCTGATGGCTGGACTGGGTTTGATGAGTTTCCATATGGAAATATATGTGTTGTATTCCGAATATTGATGGAAATTGTTCCGATTTTTGTGTGAAAATGCTTTCATAGAGAAAGTAGTGCAAAAGCACTGTTTCACGCCATTAAAATTGAAACGAGGAGTCCATCATGTTGTCTTCCCTTCGCACGCGGCTGGTGCTCATTTGCGTGGCCATCGTCGTGCTGTCCATGCTGGCCCTCTCGGTCGCCAATTACATCACCACGCGCAGCAGCATGCTGGCGTCGTCGGACCAGCAGATGCAGCAGTTGTTGCACAGCCAGTCGGCCGTGCTGGCGCAATGGGTCGATGGCAAGAAAAAGGTCATGGCGTCCGTCGTCATGTCGGCAGAGACGCCGGACCCGCTGCGCGCTTTCCAGATCGCGGAAAAGGCCGGCGATTTCGCGGAAGTGTTCATCGGCTACGCGGACAAACGCTCCGTGTTTACCCATCCGGGCCGTCCGGCCGATTTCGATCCCACGGCGCGCGCCTGGTACACGGACACCGTCAAGGCGGGCGTGCCGATGCTCACGCCGCCGTACGTGGACGCGGCCAGCCACAAGCTGGTGGTGTCGTTCACGGCGCCCGTCGGCCCGAAAGAGGCGCTGCTGGGCGTGGCGGGCGCGGACGTGCTGCTCGATACGGTGATCGCCAACGTGGTGGCGATCAAGCCGACGCCGCACAGCTTTGCCTTCCTCGTCGACCAGAGCGGCACCATCATCGCCCACGCGAACAAGGACCTGAGCCTGCAGCCGGTGACGAAACTCGATGCGTCGCTGTCGGCCGCGCAGGTCAACCGCCTGGAAAGCACGCGCACGAGCGATGCCGTGCGCCTCGATGAGCGTGACGGCAAGCTGTATGTCACGCGCGTGGCGGGCACCGACTGGCTGCTGGCCGTGGTGCTGGACCAGCAGGAAGCCATGCAAGCCTTGCAGACGATGCTGACGACGGCCACCGTCACGGCCGCGTTGCTGACCGGGCTGGCGGCGCTGCTGCTGTCGCTGCTGGTGTTCAGGATGCTCAAGCGCCTGGAACTGGTGCGCGACGCGCTCGACGACATCGCCTCGGGCGAGGGCGACCTGACGCGCCGCCTCGACGCTTCCGGCGTGGATGAACTGGCGCAGATCGCCGGCGCCTTCAACCGCTTCATCGACAAGATCGCCGCCGTGCTCGTAAAAATCCGCACGGCCAGCGAATCGGTGAAAGTCTCGTCATCGGAAATCGCCGCCGGCAACCAGGACCTGTCATCGCGCACGGAACAGCAAGCCAGTTCGCTGGAAGAGACGGCAGCCTCGATGGAAGAGCTGACCAGCACGGTGAAACAGAATGCCGACAATGCGCGCCAGGCCAATCAGATGGCGCAATCGGCGTCCGGCGTGGCCAGCAAGGGCGGGCAAGTGGTGGCACAGGTGGTCGATACCATGGCCTCGATCAACGACTCGTCGAAGAAGATCGTCGACATCATCAGCGTCATCGACGGCATCGCCTTCCAGACGAATATCCTGGCCTTGAATGCGGCCGTGGAAGCGGCACGCGCGGGCGAGCAGGGACGCGGCTTTGCCGTGGTGGCGACGGAGGTGCGTAATCTGGCTCAAAGATCCGCTGGCGCAGCGAAGGAAATCAAGCTGCTGATCGACGATTCGGTGGGCAAGGTGGACTCGGGCGCGCGCCTGGTCGACGAGGCTGGCGCGACGATGCAGGAAATCGTCGACAGCGTGCGCCGTGTAACGGACATCATGGGTGAGATCACGGCGGCCAGCGCAGAGCAAAGCTCGGGCATCGAGCAGGTGAACCAGGCGATTGCGCAGATGGACCAGGTGACGCAGCAGAACGCGGCCCTGGTGGAAGAGGCGGCCGCCGCGGCGGAAAGCCTGCAAGACCAGGCCAGCACCCTGGCGCAGGTGGTGGGCGTGTTCAAGCTCGATGACGGGCAGGCGCCGCAGCAACCGCCGGCAAGGCCCGCGGCGCGCGCATCGATTGCGCCGCGCATCGCCAGCCGTCCCGCAACGGTGCCCGTCGCCAGGCCGGAGCGCAGCGAAGAGTGGGAGACGTTTTAAGCTCTTTTGGACTTTCAAGCGCGGCGGGGCGCCAGGGTCGGCGCCATCTGTTTCGCCACCTCGAAAAAAGCGTTGGTGGCGGGCGTGTTCTGGCGCCGGTCGCGCACGGCCAGGCCCACCTTGCGGCTGACGGGCGGGTTTAACGGCAGGGCGACCAGCTCCGGATACTGTTCGCGCAGGCGCTGCGGCAGGGCCAGTTCGGCCACGATGGACAGGCCGTCGCCGCGGCTGACCATGTCGAGGATGGTGATCACCTGGCTGATGCGGTAGGGCACGTTCGGCTGCAAGCCCGCGTTGGCGAACAGCGGTTCGATCAGGCAGGCGCATCCCGCTTCGGACATGATGAACGGACCTTCGCACAACTGCGCCAGGGTGATGGACGTTTCGCTGGCCAGCGCATGGCTGCGCGGCACCAGCGCCATCATCTGGTCTTCCACCAGCGGCGCCGTATCGAAACGCTCGTCGGGCAGCACGACGAAGCCGACGTCGACCCTGCGTTCGCGTATCCACTGCACCACTTCATGGTCTGCGCCCTCGTCGATGCGCAGGTCGATGCCCGGATAGCGCAGGCGAAATTGCGCCGTGATGGCCGGCAGCAGATTCAACGACGACGTCGGGCCGAAGGAGCCGATGCGCAGGGTGCCCTGGCGCTGGCCCAGCACGTCGGCCGCTTCCTGGCGCATGGCTTCCGACAAACCGAGGATTTCGCGCGCACGCACGAGCAGTTGGCGGCCCACATCGGTCAGTTCGGCCGAGGCCTGGTGGCGCACGATGAGGTCAACGCCCATCTCCTTTTCCAGCGCTTTCAAGGCATGCGAGACGGCTGACTGGCTGATGCCCAGCTGCGCGGCGGCGGCGGAAAAACCGTGCAGTTCGGCTACCAGGGTAAAGATTTCCAGTTGCGTGAAGGTCATGGTGTGGTTTCTTTGAGATATGAGTATTTGCTCATTATTTCATGAGTTAATATTAGTATTAATATATATGTACAGCGTCCGCTGTACAAGCGATATCATAGGACTTTCCATGCGCACTACCGCCATACCTTCCGCCGCCTTGCCTTCCGTGCAATCGCCGCTCGTCTATCTCAAACTGATTTTCGTCGCCCTGTTCTGGGGCGGTACCTTTATCGCCGGCCGCGTGCTGGCGCAGCAGATGCCTCCGATGACGGCGGCCAGCGGACGCTTCGGCGTGGCCGTGCTGTTGCTGCTCGTGCTGGCGTGGAAACTCGAAGGCGGCTTGCCGCGCCTGGACCGCAAGCAGCTGATGACGACGGCCGCGCTTGGCCTGACGGGCATCTTTCTGTACAACCTGTGCTTCCTGGCGGCCCTGTCGCGCATGCCGGCCGGGCGCACGGCTCTGTTCGTGGCCCTGAACCCGATCGTCACGGCGCTGGCCTCGGCCTTCCTGTTCCGCGAACGGCTCGGTTCCTTCAAGTGGCTGGGCATCATGCTGGCGTTTTGCGGCACGGCCATCGTCATCACGCGCGGCGACTTGGCCGGCGTGCTGCATGGCACGGGCGGCGGCATCGGCATGGGCGAAGTGTTCATGTTTTGCGGTATTTCCAGCTGGGCCGCCTACACCCTGATCGGCCGGGTCGCGCTGAAGGGCTTGAGCCCGATTGCCGCCACCACGTATGCGTCGATGTGGGGCCTGGCCTTTTTGCTGGTGGGCGCGGTGGTGGAATTCCCGAACGTGCCATGGCACAGCTTTGGCTGGCAAGTGTGGGCCGCCATCGGCTACCTGGGCGTGTTCGGCACGGTAATCGGCTTTGTCTGGTATTACGAGGGCGTGAAAGCGCTGGGTCCGTCGCGCACGGCCGTGTTCAACAACCTCGTGCCCGTATTCGGCATCGTGCTGGCGGCAGTGCTGTTGGGCGAACCCGTGCTGGTTTCGATGCTGGTGGGCGGCGCGGTGACGATTGCCGGCGTGGTGATGACCAACCGGCAAGCGAAATAATCAGCGGGCGCGGCGGCGTTTACCAGGTTTCGCCGGCGCCTTCTTGTGTCGGCTGACCGAGGCGCGCATCACTTTCGGTTCTTCGATGCCGTTCTCGGCCGCCAGCATGCGCCGGATGTTGACGGCGTCCATGGCGCGCACGGAATTGGCGCGCGCGTTGAGCAGGATCATGGTGGCGAACTTGCCGGCCGACTTGATGCGCATGATCAGGCAGCGGCCCGCTTCATTCGTATAGCCCGTTTTCGACAGGCCGATATCCCAGCCCTTGGCGCCCACCAGGCGGTTCGTGTTGTGGTATTCCACGTCGCGGCCTTTGATCTGGATGATGTCCTTCGAGTCCGTCGTGATGCGGCTGATTTCCGGGTAGCGCGAGGCGGCCACGGCCATCTTGACGAGATCCGCCGCCGTCGACTGGTTGTTCGGCGACAGGCCCGTCGGCTCTTCGATCACGGTCTGGTGCATGCCCAGGGCCTTGATCTTGGCGTTGACGGCCACGGCAAATGCGGTCGGGCCGCCGGGGAAGGTGCGCGCCAGCGAGGCGGCGGCGCGGTTGTCGGATGACATCAGCGCCAGTTGCAGCACGTCGTGGCGGCTCAGGGTGGCGCCCACGGGCACGCGCGAGGTGCTGTGTTTCAGGGTGTCGACATCCTCGCGGTCGATGCTGATCTCTTCCTGCATATTCGCCTTGGAGTCGAGCACGACCATGGCCGTCATGAGTTTGGTCAGCGAGGCGATGGGTACCACCACGTTGGAATTTTTTTCAAGCAAGACTTTGCCTGTGCCGTCTTCGACCACCAGTATCGACTGGGAACCGAAGGGCACGGCGATGGCCGCTGTCGAAAGCGTCATCAGCACCGCGGCGAACATTTTTTTGAGCATGGGATTGTATGTGGGAAAGCAGTTTTGGGGCGCCATCGTGGGCGCTGCGCGCAAATCCGGAAACGGGCCGCGCGGGGACGCGGCGTGTATCTCGGAGGCAATATTTGCCAAGCTTAAACAATACCATTAAAGATCAAGCGATGTCTACGGTATAAGCCCGTGACAAGCGGCGTTGCGGCCAATTTGGCAAATAAATGGGGCTAATCTTGCCGTAGTGAAAATTGTTGCGCGATTATTGATTTCGTCTTGGAAACTTCGTATTATTTTAGCAATATTGGCAGCCATGGTCCGGCTGGCGCCGCGCGCTTCGTCGCTGATGCCTGCCGCTTCGTGCTTCGTCGCCCCACGCTATGCCCTGCAACAAGGGCGCCGTAGACTGCGTTCATGCCTGATTGAGACGATAAGGAGAACGCAGCATGTGGAAAAAATTTGCGGGATGGTATCGCTGTTACGACGATGAAACCCTCAGGGTGCTCGCGCATCCGGACACGGCGGCCCAGTTGCCGCATGGCTGGCGGCGCTGGGTGGCGTTGCGTCTCGTCACCCTGACGCCCATCGAGCGCCAGCAATTCCACGCCTTCATGCTCAAGTACCGGGGCGCCGGCTTTTACCTGGCGGCAGCCAGGCTGGTGCTGTTGTTCAGTATCGTCGGCGTCGTGCTGCATCTGCTGCTGCCCGACAAGGTGGGCTGGACCAAGGCCGTGGTGCTCAGCAATGTGCTCGGCCTGGCGATGGCCTGGGGCGTGCTGGGGGTCTGGTTCAATTACCGCAAGCTGGCGCAAAAGAAGTTCAAGACGCTGCTGCTGCTACTGCTGGTGCCGGCCTTGGGCGGTGTGGCGATTGGCGTGCTGCGCGCCATACTGGAAGGTAATAGTTCCATCGGCGTGGCCATCGAGCGCGGTGCGCGCGTGGGCGGCTGGGCCGCGCTGACGGCCGGGCTGGTCTACATGATACCGATGACCATCGTTGTTCTGTGGCGCAACCGCCAGTACGAGGCGCTGGCCCTGCAGCTGCAGCAGGATGCCGAGCGCGACCGTCTGGCGCGCGAGCTGAGCGAATCGCAGCTGCGTTTGCTGCGCGCGCAGATCGAACCCCATTTCCTGTTCAACACCCTGGGCGCCGTGCAGCAGCTGGCCGAGCAGGGCGCCAGCGGGGCGGTGCAGGCGGCCGCGCTGACGGCCAACCTGATCGCCTTCTTGCGCGCCAGCCTGGCCGAGATGCGCGCCGACCAGGTGCCCTTGCAAACGGAATTCGACGTGGTGCAAGCGTATCTGCAAGTGATGCAGGTACGCATGGGCGCGCGCCTGTCCTTCCGCCTCGATTTGCCGCCCGGCCTGGCGCAGATGCAAGTGCCCAGCATGATCTTGCTGACTCTGGTGGAAAACGCCATCAAGCATGGCATCGAGCCATCGCTGCGGGGCGGCGAAATCGCCGTCTCGGCCCTGCTGGACGCGGACGGCGCCATGCGCTTGCGCGTGCAGGATACCGGTGTGGGCCTGGGCGCCGCGAGTGCGCCCGGAGGCGGCCTTGGCCTGGAGAATGTGCGCCGCCGGCTGCAGCTGGCCGCAGCCGCTGCCAGCCTGCACGTGCAAAATCGCGAGGACGAGGACGAGGACGATGGCGTGCTCGCCGAGATCGTATTGCCGATGAATACCAAGGAACTTGCCGCATGAATGCCACCATCCTGATCGCCGAAGACGAACCCCTGATGCGCGAACGCCTGCAAACGATGCTGGCGCTGGCCTGGCCCGAGGCGCGCATCGTGCTGGTGGCGGAAAACGGCAACGATGCCTGGGACGGTTTTCTCGAACATGAGCCGGACGTGGTCTTCCTCGACATCCGCATGCCTGGCCTGTCGGGCCTGGAAGTGGCCGAGCGCATCGGCAAGCGCGCCCACGTCGTGTTCGTCACGGCCTACGACCAGTACGCTGTCGATGCCTTCGACGCGGGCGCCGTCGACTACCTGTTGAAACCCGTACAGGCCGAGCGGCTGCAGCGGGCGCTGGCCCGGCTGCGCGACAAGCTCGGCGCCCAGCCGGCCGACATGGCGAATTTATTGCAATCGCTGCGCGCGGCGCTGCCGGCGCCGCCGCGCGAAAAATTGAAATGGATCAGGGCCAGCGTGGGCAAGCAGATCCGTTTGATCGACATCAATGACGTGCTGTTCTTCCAGGCCGACACAAAATACACGCGTGTGGTGCTGGCCGGCTCGGAGGCGCTGGTGCGCACGCCGCTCAAGGATTTATTGGGCGGCCTCGATCCGGAACAGTTCTGGCAAATCCACCGTGGCACCATGGTCAACGTGAAAGCCATCGAGGCGGCCGAGCGCATCGATGCCGAACGCATGCAGGTGCTGCTGCGCGGCAGCACGGAAAAGCTGCCCGTCAGCCGCACGTTTACGTATTTGTTCCGGGATTGATATGATGGCAATGTTTTTAATCTGCCACTGAAATGGACATCTCATGACAATCTTGCGCCGCTGGTTCTCCGCCATCCTTCTTTCCTTGCTCGCTTGCACCGCCGCCACGGCAGCGCAGAAGGAGGAAAAGGTGGTGTATCACGTCAATGACGCCAGCAATGCCACGGCTGCGCTGAAAAATATCCGCAATCACCTGGACGCCAGCCCCCAAGCCATCATCGTGCTCGTCGCGCACGGCCCCGGCATCGATTTTCTGCTCGATGGCGCCATCGACAAGAATGGCAATCCGTATGACGCAGTGGTGCGCGAGCTGGCCAAGCGTGGCGTGAGCTTTCGCGTCTGCAATAACACCTTGCAAGGACGCAACATCGACCGCCAACGCGTGCTGCCCGAAGCCATCATCGTGCCCTCGGGCGTGGCCGAGTTGAGCCGCTTGCAGTGGCAGGAAGGGTATGCGTATATCAAGCCCTGATGCGAACGCCGCGCCGCTGCCGGATGGCAAGGGGCGCGGCGTCAGTGGGCAGATAACGCTTACTGGATCTTGGCGATCGACACTTCCGTCGATTTCACCAGAGCGATGACTTCGCTGCCCACTTTCAAGTCCAGATCCTTGATCGAGCGCGAGGTGATGACCGAGGTGACGATGCCGTGCGGCGTTTCCACGTCCACTTCCGACACCACGGGGCCAAAGATGATTTCCTTGATCTTGCCGCGAAACTGGTTGCGTACATTTACTTCCGAGATAGCCATGATATTTCCTTTGTGCCCGTAATACGCCATGCGGCGCGACAAGGCCAGAGTACGGCGCGCGCGGAGTTTTGACCACGAATCGATGCGCATATCGATATGCGCAAACAGGCGCGGGCATGAAAAAACCGGGACAAATCCCGGTTTTTTGTTGATATGGCGCAAACTTACTTCTGATAAATCTTGTCGAACTCGCCGCCATCGTCAAAGTGTTTCTTTTGCGCCTGTTTCCAGCCGCCAAAGACGTCATCGATGGTAAACAGGGTGATCGGCTTGAAGCTGGCCGCGTATTTCTTGGCGACGGCAGCCGAACGGGGGCGCAAATAATGCTTGGCGACCAATTCCTGGCCTGGTTCCGAGTACAGGTATTGCAGGTAGGCCGTGGCTTCCTTGCGGATGCCGCGGCGGTCGACGACCTTGTCGACGACGGCCACCGGCGACTCGGCCAAAATGGAGATGCTTGGATACACCACTTCAAAGTTGTCGCCGAATTCGGCGCGCACCAGTTGCACTTCATTTTCAAACGTCACCAGCACGTCGCCGATTTCGCGCTGGGTGAAGGTGGTGGTGGCGCCGCGGCCGCCGCCGTCCAGCACGGGCACGTTCTTGAACAGCTTGGTGACGAGGTCGCGCGCCTGCGCTTCGCTGCCGCCTTTTTTCACGGCATAACCCCACGCCGCCAGGTAGGTGTAGCGGCCATTGCCCGAGGTTTTCGGGTTCGGCACGATGACCTTGATGCCGGGCTTGGCCAGGTCGTCCCAATCCTTGATGTGTTTCGGGTTGCCTTTGCGCACCAGGTACACCATGGTCGAGTAAAACGGCGCCGCATTGTTCGGGAATTTCTTGGCCCAGTCGGCCACCACGAGGCCGCGGTCGACGAGGATATCGATGTCATTCGCCTGGTTCATGGTCACGACGGACGCTTCCAGGCCATCGGCGACGGAGCGCGCCTGCTTGCTGGAGCCGCCGTGCGATTGCTTGATGGTGATGGTTTCGCCTGTTTTGGCTTTCCAATCAGCAATAAATGCGGGATTCACGTCCTTGAACAGTTCGCGCATCACGTCGTAGGACGCGTTCAGCAAGACCACGGGTTCGGCGGCGCTGGCGGCCATCGGCAGGCTCATGGCGGCAGCGGAAGCGGCCAGGGCGCTGGCCAGGAACCAGCGGCGCGAGCGTTGGGTGAGCGTTGCTGCGGCAGTCGATACGGCGTTGGAATGGGTCATGTTGAACTCTTGTTGTGAGAATAGATAGACATAGTCTAAAATTCCGGCCGGAAAAGAAACGAATTTTTCGTAATATGCTTAGATTCGATTCCCGTTTGCGCTAAAAAACAGATATCGATTTCTGGAAACATTCGTGGGCAAGATGCGCATCAGCACTTAGTCTGCAGGCATCGCACCATAGGCAAAACCGGTCCGTGGCGCGCGGCAAAAAACCCGAAAGCGCCGCTTGGTGTATAGTCGAATCGCACGATACAGGGGTAAAACCGTCTGCATCGGCAACTGGAATATTTTGTGAGCGTACATGAGTCTTGAAATTCGTATTGCAACATCGACCGACGCTTTCGAGGCGTGCAACGTATTACGACGCTCCATCGTCGAATGCTGCAGCCTCGATCATCGGGACGATCCGGCCATCCTGGAAGCCTGGCTGGGCAATAAAACACCGCAGATGGTGGCGTGCTGGTTTGCGTCGCCTACCAATTTTTCGCTGGTCGCAGTCGAGGCGGGCGCCGTTGTCGGCGTCGGCTTGCTGACGCGCGCCGGCAAGCTGGCCCTGTGCTACCTGCTGCCCGAGGCGCAAGGCCGCGGCGCGGGCAAGGCGCTGGTGGAGCAACTGGAGGCGCAGGCGCGCGAGTGGGGCATCAAGGCCCTGCAACTGCACAGCACGGCCAGCAGCCAGTCCTTTTTCGTCAAGCAAGGGTATGTCGAGGCGGGCAATGTGCGTTCGCCGTATGGCGTGGAAACGATTTTTTGCTGGAAACAGATTGACCCCGCGGGTATCGCTAGCGGCGACCCCAAGCGCAAGCGCTTTTGCAACTGCAATTCGGCCTGACGGCTTTTCTGCACTTCAGCCCGCCCATCCGGCGGCGGGCCATTTCCTCCGTTTGAATATTTCCCTTCAGTAACTGATCTGGATATACACGCCTTGCGGCACGCTCTCGTTTGCCGGCAGCAAAGTGCCGCCCGCAAACAGTTTCAGTTCGCCGGGCGCGAACGCCAGCCAGTCCTCGTTTTGCGTCAGCGGATGCGTGGCGATGACGGCGATGCGGTCGTCCAGGTGATTATGCTGGCGAAAGTCGATGCTGCGCTCGCAGTCGATCAGTTGCGCGACGGAAAACGGGTATTCGCGTATCACGAAGTGCAAATGCGTGGAACAGTGGGCAAACAGCAGCTCGCCGTCCGACAGGATGAAATTGAATGTGCCGTGCGCGGCGATTTCCGTGGCGACCTCGGCGATGGCGGCGCGCAAGTCGGCGCGCGCGGGTTCGCCCAAGGGGAAGCGCGTGCGCAAACGGGCCAGCAAGTGGCAAAAGGCCTGCTCGCTGTCCGTGTCGCCGCTGGCGCGGTAGTGCGCATTGGCGGGCGCGCGCCACGTTTTCAAGTCGCCATTGTGGGCGAACGACCAGGTCTTGCCCCACAGGTCGCGAGCGAACGGATGCGTGTTTTCCGGCGCGATGCGGCCCTGCGTGGCCTTGCGGATGTGCGCGACGATGTTTTTCGCCTTCACGGGATGCTGCTGCACCCGGGCTGCCAGCGGCGAATCGATGGCAGCCAGGTGATCCGTCAGCAGGGTGCAGCCGCTACTGGAATGATAGGCGATGCCCCAGCCGTCGCGGTGCTCGTCCGTGCGTCCGCCCCGTTCGGCAAAGCCGGCAAAGGAAAAACCCAGCGCCGCGGGCTTGCTGCTGTTCATTGCGAGTAACTGGCACATGGCGGCCCTTCCTGATGGTATCGGTACATGAACACAGTAAAGGCCGGGGCAGGTGGCTGGAAGGAATGTTTCCGAGTATCGTTATGCGCTGGTCGCCGCATCCCATATGTGTTGGGCGCATATCAAATGGCGAAACCATTCGTTCTCCTTTGGTTGGCGCTGCCTTACTCTGCACACTTTGGCGCCGTCTTCCCCATGAGGGCAGCTGGCGCAGCCCGATGAAGGAGCACGTATGCCATTTCCCGTCCTGAAAAATTACCTGGCCCGCCTGTCGCACCAAACCCAGGCCGGCACCAGCGTCTGGCTCGACGGGGAGGGCAGGGCGCTGGGGCGCTTTTTCAATTGCACCATGACCAGCGCTTTCCAGCCGCTGCGCGAATTGGAAAGCGGCAAGCTGGTGGCGTTCGAGGGGCTGGCGCGCAGCGTGTCGAAGGCGGACGAAGGCTTGTCGCTGTGGCGCTTGCTCGATCACGCGGCCAGCGACGATGAATCCGTGGAGCTGGACCGGCTGTGCCGCATGCTGCACGCCATTAATTTTTTCCGCCAGAGCGAAGCGGAGGAAGCCGACCTGTATCTGAACGTGCATGACCGCCTGCTGAGCGCCGTCAGCAGCAATCACGGCCACGCCTTCCAGCGCATCCTCGACGCGCTGGGCTTGCCCATCGAGCGCATCGTGCTGCAATTGCCGACGGTGACGCCGAACCAGGGCTGGCTGCTCAACTATGTGGCCGACAATTACCGCCGCAACGGCTTCCGCCTGGCCATCAACGTGGCCAGCGTGCAGGAGGCCACGGGCATGCTGGAGCGCCTGCATCCGCATGCATTCAAGCTTGACGCGGGCAACCTCAGCGACGAGCAGGCCGTCGCCAGCTTCGTCACCGTGTGCCATGCGGCGAAAATCCGCGTCATTTTCAAACGCCTCGACACGCCGGCCGCGCTGGCCGCGCTGCAGCGCATCGCCGCCGCCACGGGATTGCCCATCGTCACCCAGGGTTATCTGCTCGACAAGCCTTTGACGGCATTGGCGCAGGCAAATCGGGACAGCGTGGCCAGCGCCGCCGCCGCGTAGGGCGCCCGAAGGTGAAATGAGGGCGCCACGATAGGCATTGAGGGTTTTTCTTCGCGGCACAATACGCTATAGTATTCCCATCGTTATATTGGACTGACTATGGCATCGCGCAGAAATTTTCTACACCACGGTATGGGCTTGGCCGCGCTGGGCCTGGTTGCCACCCCGCTCATAGGCTGCGCCTCGCGCACGGCCGCTCCCGCCTCGGCTTCGGCCAGCGCCAAGCCGCGCGCGCCGCGCACGGGCGTGCCACCCCAGCCGACGCAACTGGCCAGCATTGACCGCTCGGTCACCTCGCAGTCGCGCCAGGTCATCACCGAGATGGAACCGCCTCCCGACATCTTCGACGCGCAGGCGCTGGACCTGGAATTCTGGCTCAAGCCCCGCACCCTGGAAGTGGTGCGCCCGGCCAGCAATGAAAAAGCCAAGCTGCTGTACTGGAAAGATGGCGAGGTCATCGATTCGGCCTACCAGGAACTTTGCCACTTGCTGCGCGACGTGAACGGCAAGAAGACGGCGCCCATCGACCCGAAACTGCTGGAAACCCTGTGGGGTACGCAAGCGTTCGTGGCCCGTTACGGCATCGAGCAGCCGCTGGAGATCCTGTCGGGCTACCGCACGGCTGAGTCGAACAGCCGCCTGCGCGAGGCGGGCGTACCGGCCGCGCGCCAGTCGCTGCACATTTCCGGCCGCGCCGCCGACATCCGCGTGGCAAATCTGAACGCGGAAGTGCTCGGTTCGCTCGTGCGCAGCTTCAAACAGGGAGGCGTGGGCTTTTATTACCGCTCCGGCCCCCGTGGCGGCTGGATCCATGCGGATACGGGCTTGCAGCGCACCTGGAAAGGCTAAGACCTTTTAGTCGTAATGGTAGGGCGGCTCCGGCACGCTATCGCGTTCGGTGCGCCGCCATTCATCGAAATTCACGGGGCGTTCCCAGTAAATGCGCCAGCCCAGGCGCTGGCTGGTTTGCGCTTCGGGATGGTCGCGCAGGTAGCCGTCGATAAAGCGCGTGAATTCCGAGACATAGCCGCCGCGCCGGTAGGGAAGTGGATGAGTCATGGCTCCTCCTGCTATCGGGATTTCTTTCATTCTATCGCCAGCGGCGCAAACGTGCCGCCCGCTTTCCGCTTCCCACTTTCCGATTCCATGAAACTGTCCAGCCATAACATCGAACTGTTCCTGGCCGTCGTCGACGGCGGCTCGTTCTCGGCCGCCGCGCGCGCCTTGCGGCGGGCGCCGTCGGCGGTCAGCATGGCGATGGCCAACATCGAGGCGGAACTGGGCATCACCCTGTTCGACCGGGGCGCGCGCGAAGCCGTGCCCACGCCGGCCGCGATGGCCCTGATACCGCATGCGCGCCTGATCGCCGAGCAGTTGAAGCAGTTGCACCTGCACGTGCAGGAATTGTCGCAGGGACTGGAGAGCCGCATTTCGCTGGGCATTGCGGCCGAGCTCGACCATACGCCCTTCCTGGCTGCCGTGCGCGCGCTGTCGCAGCGCCATCCGCTGCTCGACATCGAAGTGCTGACGGCGCCGCAGGACGATGTGCTCGACATGCTGCACCGGGGGCGCATCAGCGCCTGCATGGCTTTCGCAGGCGGACGCATCAATCACGAGGAACAGTTCCAGCTGGTGGGCAGCGATGCCTTGCTGGCGATTATTTCCACCCAGCATCCGCCCAGCGCGGCCGGCCAGCCCTTGTATATCGAGGAATTGGTGAATTTGCGTCAGATCATCGTCGCAAGCCGCGAACTCGACCTGGCCGATGCGCGTCCCGTGGTGGGGCTGTCCTATTGGCGCACGGACAGCTTGCCGATGGCGCTGGCGATGGTGGAAGCGGGCTTGGGATGGGGCAACTTTGCCGCCTCGGCCATCCAGCATTCTCTGGCGGCGGGGCGGGTGCGCTGCGTGGCGTTCAAGAATACGGGCAATGGTCTGGTCGTGCCCATCCACCTGGTGTGGATGAAGGACCGGCCGCTGGGCATGGCGGCGCGGTCCTTTCTTCAGTTACTCAGCGAAGCGGCCTGAACGTCCGCTGGCTCTTCCTTCGGCTGCTGCGCCGACAGGGGCACACCGAACAGGCCATCGAAGAAATAATTAAAAATGAAGCTGTAGCACGGGATGATCAGCATCAGGGCGAAGTCCAGCACGAACGCCTGCCACAAGCTGATGTCGAGCCACCAGGCGATCAATGGGATCAGGTAAATCACCAAGGTGATCTGGAAGCCGATTGCATGCAGGATGCGGCGCCAGACGGTGCGCGTGCGCGACACTTGGCGGATTTCCCAGTATTCGAAGGCCGTGTTGTAGAGCAGGTTCCAGATCACGGCAATGGTGGTGATCATGATGGCCAGCGGCCCCGTGCTGGTGGGCGACTCGCCCGAAAGCAGGGTCAGCCAAGCCGTGGAAATGGCCATGCCGATGATTTCAAAGGCGGTGACGTAGACGATTTTGCGTTTGATGCCTTGCATGTAAAGCCTGTAAAGAAGAGATGGCGCGTATTTTAAGTCAGGTGTACTGATGTTTGAAGTCGATAGCTGTCAGTTTTTCTGATAGATTCGCTGTGGGAATACCATGCGTGCCGTGATCGGTGGATAATGGCGGCTGGCAGGCAACCGGTCCCGCCGCATCACCGCAGAAAAGGTCAACCAGCATGCAAGGCGCAGCAGACAGCAACATCCCCGACGTTCCCGACACTCCCGCCAGCGCGGACGAACGTCCCCGTTTCCGCCCCCGTCCGTGGGAGCACCTGGAAACGCCATACGACGTGGAGGTGTGGATCGAAGAACATAACCGCAGCATGCAGGACAATATCCGCGCCACGGAAACGGGTGTGGGCATCTGCTTTACCCTGGCCGAGGGCGGCGATATCTATATGCAGACAAGCGCCGACGGCGCCGTCGTGCTGGACGTGACGCCGGACGCGGTCTGGGTCTCTCCCCTGATCAGCGCGGCCACGGGCTGCGAGACGCCGGACTCGTCGCTGTGGATCTTGCCTGACGACAAATTGATCCAGCTGATCGTGGGGTTATCGAGCCTGGTGGCCAGTACCTTGCTGGTGGTGGGCCATGATTTCGGTTTGCGCCGGCGCGGCATGGGCCGCTGAAGCGCCTTGTTGTAGAGATGACATCCATGGCAGGCTTGGCTCGACACTGCGCGTGGCGCGTGCTAGTCTCGCAACTGCACCCACCTGGTTGCCAGGGCGGCGGTGCAAAGGATAGCCATGGACACACCACCGCTAGCGGTACCTGCGCCGGATTCCTCCTCGCACAGCCTTCACGGCGTGCCGCGGCATGCCGCGCCCCTGCTTGACGATGGCGTCTTCAGCCCGGAACGGGTGAAGGCCGAGCGCGAGCAAGCGTATTTCAACGATTTATACCTGCTGGCGCCCGTCGCCTATTTCGTGCTTGGCCTCGATGGCGTGATCGTGCAGGTCAACCTGGTGGCGGCCGAATTGTTCGGCCTGGTGCGCGAACGCCTTGGCCACGTGCTGTTCCGCTCCTATGTGCACGAGGCGTTCCTCCACGATTTCGAGCAGTTCGTGCAGCGCGTGCTCAATAGCAGTGAACCCGAGCGCATCCAGCTGCAGGTGCGGCTGCGCCCCGGCGCGCGCGAGGCAGGCTTGCCCGTCAGCCTGCTGGGCAGCGCCGATCCGAACGGCCAGGCGCTGCGCCTGGTGCTGGAGCAGGCCGAGGGCAAGCTGGCCGCGCTGGAACGCAGCGAAGAGCGCTTCCGGCGCATCGTGCACAGCGCCGAGGAGGGCATCTGGGAAATCGATGCGCAGGCGCTGACCAGCTTTGTCAATCCGAAGATGGCGCACATGCTCGCTTGCCAGATCGAGGACATGCTGGGCCAGCCGCTGGCCGCCTTCATGGATGACGAGGGGCGCGCCATCCTGGAGCGCAACATCGCGCGGCGCCAGGATGGCATCGTCGAGCGCCATGAATTCAAGTTCCAGCGGCGTGACGGCAGCACCTTGTGGGCCACCCTGGCCACCAATCCCATCTTCGATTCCGGCGGCACCTACCTGGGTGCGCTGGCGCTGGTCAGCGACATCACGGCACAGCGCGCCGCGTCCGAGCGCATCTGGCGGCAAGCCAATTTCGACCCGTTGACGGGATTGCCGAACCGCCATATGTTCCTCGACCGCTTGCAGCACGAGGCGCGCCACGCCAGCCGCGAAGGCGGTTGCCTGGCCCTGCTGTTCATCGATCTCGACCATTTCAAGCAGGTGAATGACCGCCTCGGCCACGAGAAGGGCGACATGCTGCTGCGCCAGGCGGCGCTGCGCATCAGCGAGCGCGTGCGTTCCACGGATACGGTGTCGCGCCTGGGCGGCGACGAGTTCACCGTCATCCTGGCCGGCGTGGGGCAGCTGGGCGGCATCGAGCGCGTGCTGCAGGAATTGACGACGGCGCTGGCCCTGCCTTTCGTGCTCGACGGCGACACGGCGCAAGTGTCGGCCAGCGTGGGCGTGGCGCTGTATCCGGCCGACGCCGAGGCAACGGACACCTTGCTGCGGCATGCCGACCAGGCCATGTATGCGGCCAAGAGCGCGGGGCGCAATGGCTACAGCTATTTCACGCCGGCCCTGCAGCAGGCTGCCGACCTGCGCCGCAGCACGGTGCGCGAGATGCGCCTGGCGCTGGCGCAGGAACAGTTCGAGGTGTATTACCAGCCCATCATCCGCCTGTGCGATGGCACGATCGAGCGGGCCGAGGCGCTGCTGCGCTGGCGCCATCCGCTGCGCGGCTTGCTCGTGCCCGCCGATTTCATCGCCTTTGCCGAGGCAAACGGCTTGATCATCGATATCGGCGAGTGGGTCTTTCAGCAGGTCGTGCGTCAGGCGCGCCAGTGGCGGGATGAGCATGGCGCCGGGTTCCAGGTCTGTATCAACAAGTCGCCCGCGGAATTTCGCTGCGACGCCGCGCTGTACCAGGACTGGGGCCATGCCCTGGCGCGGGCGGGCCTGGCGCCGGGCGCCATCGTCATTGAAACAACGGAAGCCGTGCTGCTCGACGAGGCGCGCCAGGTGGCCGACCGCCTGCGCCAGTTCCGCACCATGGGCCTGGCGCTGGCGCTCGACGATTTCGGCAGCGGCCAAGTGTCGCTCGGATGCATCCGGAAGGCCGGTATCGACTTTCTCAAGATCGACCGTTCGCTGGTTGGCGAACTGGGACGCGATGATGCTGGATTGGGCCTGTGCGAGGCAATCATTGCGCTGGCGCAGCGGCTGGGAGTGAAAGTCGTGGCCGAAGGCGTGGAGACGGCGACGCAGCGCGACCTGCTGCGCGCCGCCGGCTGCGACTATGCACAGGGGTATTTCTTTTCCCGCGCGCTGGCGGCAGGGCAGATGAGTTGCTTGCTGGCGGCTCAGCCGGCGGCTTGAATCGTCGCTTGCGCCTGCCCGTCGCCTTCCATCAACTGTTCCACGGCGGCCAGGGTCTCGGCGGCGTTGACGCTGACCAGGGTCAGGCCAGGCGCCAGGATCACGCGGTAATGGCGACTGGCCGGATAAAACCAGCGGTAATTGTCGGTACGGATGTAGTAGCCGACGATTTTCCTGTCATATGCCGAGGCGATGTGGATCACCGAGGTGTCGGGCGAGAGCACCAGTTCGCAGCGGCGGATCAGGGCCGCCAGCTCCAGGATGTGGCCGGTGGGCGGCGCGGCCATCACGTTGGCATGGCCGGCGCCGCGCACGATCTCGGCGGCGCGCGCCTCGGTGCCTGGCGCGGCGATCACCAGCAGCGCATGGCGCGGATAGCGTGCGGCCAGGGCGGCGCAGCAGCGCTGGGCATCGGCCACGCTGACCGTGCGTTGCGCATTGCTGCCCTGGAAATTGAGGCAAAACAAGCCCTCGTGGCTGCGCAGCAGGGTGTCGCAGGCGGTGTCCACCTGCGCCGCGTGCGCGTCCACGCCGAACAGTTCATAGCGCATATCGATGTCGCGCAAGCCGAATTGCCCGAACGTGGCGAAAAAACTGTGCAGGATGTGCCGGCTGCGGTCGCAGGGCACCGTATGGTCAAACATGCCCAGCTTGGCCGTCGAGGTGCCGTATTTGGGAATGGCAAAGCCCGTCAAATAGCGCGCACCCAGCCATTTGATGCGCAGCAGCAAGGGAATCGAAAAACGGTTGTAGGGGTTGAAGATGATGTCATAGCGGCGCTGGCGCAGCTCGGCGATGCTGGTGCGCAAGTCGCGTAGCAGCGGCTGCTTGTCCCAGATGAGGATCTCGCTCACATGCGGATTGTCGGCGATCACTGCCCGGTTGGCGCTGCTGGCGGCCACGTCGATCTGCCAGTGCGGATAGTACTTCTTCAGCTCGCGCAGCAGGGCCGTGGTGACGATCATGTCGCCGATCTTGTCGTTGCGCAAAATCAATACCTTGCGCACCTTGGCGATATCGAGGGTTTGCTTGCCGGATTTGCCCAACAGGGCGTAACTGATCAGCCGGGCGGCGGTCTTTATCAAGGGAACTCCGGAGGTGGATGACGGGATGCGCTGGCGTGTGGGTCAACGCGCCAGCGACAGCAGCATCTTACGGATTTCCAGCGTCCTGAGCTAGGGGGATTTATTCCAGGCCCAGCAGCGCGACGACGCGCTCGCGGCTGATGCCGACCAGCGCCGAGCTGATCGCCAGCAGCGATTCATAGCCGGGCTGGCTGGCCTTTTCCGTGAAGTTTTCCGCCAGGGTATCCATGCTGACGTGCACTTGCACCGGTTGCGCGCGGGCCACCCGTCCCGTGGCTTGCGCCAGGGCCAGGCTGACGGAGCTGCGCGCCGCCTGCAACTGCGCCAGCGCCTGCACCACTTGCTGCAAGGTGGCGCGCAGTGCTTCCGTATCGCCGGTATGCCATTCTTCCGGGGAAATGGCGGCCGGTTCCGCATCCGTGCGCACTCGGCTCATCTGGCCGGTCGGGTAGCGGATGCCGCTGCCGCGCACGGACAGGCTGTCGCGCACGTTGGTCCAGGCCGCTTCCGAGGTGCTGAACACCAGTTCGCCATTCTCGCCCAGCTTGACGCCGATGCCGGACGGCATCAGTGCGCGGTCGAAGCGCGAGACGATTTCATTCTGGCTCAGGCCAGGTTCGATATTCACCGAGCGCAAGGCCTGGTTCGCGCCGCCGACGGAAAAGGCCAGCACTTCCTGCGGGCCTTCCTGCAGGCTGGCCATGGTCAGGCCGCGGATGCTGAAGTTCTGCTGTGCCGCCTGCGGGCTGGTATAGCTGAGTTGCGCATCGAGCGTGCCGCCCGAGGCGCTGGCGCGCTGGCGCCAGGTATTGCTGAACTGGCGTACTCTGGCCTCGACTTGTCCTTCGCGGCCCTGGCGCGCGGCCAGCTTGGCCGCCAGCTCGCTTTTCAGCGCTTGCAACTGACTGCTGCTGCGTTCCAGGTAGTCGAGGGTTTGTTGCGCGTTAGAAATTTCTCCCTGCAACTGGTGATCCCAGTTGCTCAGGCCACGCTGCAGGCTCGCCGTCGAACTCCTCGCTGCCGGCGCTTCGCTGGCGCTGCCTTTGACCGCGGCGGACGCGTCATCGACGACGCGCGCTGTGCCGGCGCCTTTGGCATTGACGCCGGAAGAGGAGGAGGTCTGAACGATTTGCATGATGGTCAGAGAAGATCAAACAGGGAAATGGTGCCAACCTTGGCGTAGGCTTTATAGGTTGCCTGCAGGGCCGTCTGGTAGCCGGTCAGTTCAATGGCCGCCGCGCCCATGTCGGTCTTTTTCAGGTCCAGCAGGGCCGAATTGTTCGACAGCGACACATTGGCCAGGTTGCCGGAGAGCGTGGTGAGGATGTTTTGCGCGCCGCCGAAGATGGCGATCTTGCCGGAGAGTAAATCCATGCCGTCATCGGTGCCATCGAGCGCCGCACCCACCACGCTGCGCACGGCCGGATCGTTCGGGCTGACGCCAGGCACGCCCAGAGTGGTGATGGCCTGGTCGATCTTGTTCAGCCATACTTCCAGGTTCTTCACGTCGACGTTGGCCGCCTGCGTCACGCCATTGCCCACCACCACGGTCTGCGTGTCGGTATTGCCGATGTAGGTGTAGCGCGAACCTGCAGTTGCCCCCGGATCGTATTTGATGGCGGGTTGGTCGGTAGCGGTGCCGGAAAACATGTAGCGGCCTTCCTGATCCTTCAGGTTGGCCGTGTACAGCACGCTGTCGCGCATGGCGATCAGCGATTGCGTCATCGCATTCAGGTCGTCCGGCGCATTGCCGCCGTCGGCGGCCCACACCAGCAGATCACGTGCCTGGCCCATGTCGGTGACCATGCTCGACAGGTAGTTTTCGTTCTTCAGCAGGCGCACTTTCACCGTGGCGATATTGTCCTGGTATTGCGTGACCATGGCTTGCTCGCGCGTCAGGCGCGAAATGCGCACGTTGCCGATCGGATCGTCCGATGGCAGCTGGATGCGCAGGCCCGACGACATTTGCTGGGTCAGGTAATTGATGCGTTCTTGATTTTGCTGAAGCGAAATATTAATCAGCGATTGGTACTGGCTGCTGGCGACACGCATGATCTTCTCCTTAACCCATCATTTGCAAAGTGGCATCAAACAAGGTATTCGCCACGGAAATGACTTTCATGTTTGCCTGATACATATTCTGGAATTCGACCAGGTTCATCGCTTCCTCGTCCTTGTTCACGCCGCTGGTGGACTTCCAGTCATCGATCGCTTGCGCGCGCACTGTGTTGGACGTCTTCAGCAGGGCCTGGTTCTGCTGGCTGTAGATAGCCAGCTTGCCGACCAGCTGCGTATCCGCATCGCTCATCAGGACCGTACCCACCCAGCTGACGTTGATCGATTGATTCTTGATATCGATCAATTTTTGCAAGTTGCCGCTGTCGCCGGCCGCACCCGTCAGCGACAGGGCCAGGTCCTTGGCGTTGAAGCCGGGAGTAATGCTCAGCTTGCCATTCGCGTAGGCCAGCAGGGGGGCGCCGGATGTGCCGGCCATGGTCTTGCCCAAGGCCAGCTGTGCGTTGACCTTGCTGGTCAACTGGGTGGCCATGTCTTGCAGCGACTGTTGCAGCGGTTTCAGGGTATTTCTCTCGAATTCGCCCAGGCCGCCCATCTGGCCGCCGATGGCGACCAGATCGAGGGTGTACGACGACTTGGCGAAATCGAGGCTCAAGGTTTGCTCGCCCGTGTTCGTCATGTTGCTGGTCAAGGTGCCGGCCAGGCTGCCGATCACCAGCGGCTGACCCGACTTCAGCGAAATATTGCGCGAGCCGTCCGGCTGGTCGAGGACGTCGATGCCCATTTGCGAGGCCAGGCCGTCGATCAGCTGGTCGCGCGCATCCATCAGCGACGACACGTTCGTACCCGAGGCCGTGGAGGCGCTGATGCGCTGGTTCAGCGCAGCGATATTGGCCAGCGTCGTATTGGCTTGCGGCACGATCGCTGCGCGTTGTTGCTGCAGCGACAGCAACTGGTTGCCCATGACGGTGCTGATGCTGTTGAATCGTTGCGACATGGCGTCGGCGGAGGTGATGATCTGCTGGCGCAGCGGTGTCGAGGTCGGGTCGACGGCCGAGGCGTTGAGTGCGGCGAAAAAGCCGTCGATGCCGTTGCTGATGCTGGAGGCATCGTCGCCCATCACGCGCTCGAGCTGGGTCAGGTAAGGCTGGGTCTGCGAACGGGCGCCCTGGTCGGACGCGGCGCGCCACATTTGCTGGCTTTTATAAGCATCGGCAAAGCGCAGCAGGGCGGACACTTCCACGCCATTGCCGGCCGAGCGCACGCCGGCGGTGGCGCCAAGCGAAGACAACAGCACGCCTTGACGGGTGTAGCCCGCCGTTTGCAGGTTGGCGATGTTCTGGCTGGCCGCATTGAGTGCGGCCTGGGCGGCGATGCTGCCTGACAATGCATTGCTGATGATGCTCATTGGGCAAGTTTCTTTCGTGAAGAGTGTGGCGCATGCGGGTGGGCAGGCATTGAATCGTTGTTACCTTGTACAGGCGACGCTTCAGACGGATTTATTAAGCGGGGCCGCAATATTGTCGGTCTTGACAGTGCTTTTGGCGGCCACGGGGGCGCCGGCTGCCGGCAGCAGCTGGCGCAGGATGGCATCGGCGATGCCGAAGGCGCGCTGGCCAGCCATCTTGTCGGCCACCAGGTTGTCGGCCATTTCCAGCATGTCGCTGTTGACGGGGTCCTTGAAGACGCTGTCCTCGCCCGCCATCTCGCGCGTGCCAGAACGCATCTGGCGCAGCATGTGCGAGATGAAGAAGGCTTCGAACTTGACGGCCGCTTCGGTGGCCTTGGCCGCATAGCGGGGATCGGCCGGCGCGGCGGCCGCAGGGGATTTGTCGTCGAGCGCCGAGGGCAGGGCGCTGCTGCTGTCGTTGATGTTGATCATATGACCACCAGTTCGCCTTCGATGGCACCAGCCTGGTCGAGGGCTTGTAAAATTGCCATGATATCATCAGGCGAAGCGCCCAGGCTGTTGACCACGTCGATGATCGATTGCAGCTTGGCGCCGGCCGGCCATTTGAACATATTGCCGTTGCCCTGGTCGACGGACACTTTGGATTGCGGCGTGACGGTGGTCTGGCCGCGGCCGAACGGTGCCGGCTGGCTCACTGCCGAGCTTTCGGAGATGACGACCTTGAGCGAGCCGTGCGTGACGGCGGCCGCCTTCACGCGCAAGCCTTCGGCGATGACGACGGTGCCCGTGCGCGAATTGAAGACCACTTTCGGCGTATCGACGCCGACATCGACGGACAGCGCTTCGAGCTTGGCCATGAAGGCCACGCGCTGGGTCGGGTTTTCAGGCGCAAGCACTTCCACGCTGGTGGCGTCGCGCGTGGTGGCGACGGCGCCAAAGCGGCGGTTGACGGCTTCGACGATATTGATGGCCGTCTCGAAATGCGGGTGGCGCAAGTTCAGGGTGACGGTCGGCTTGGTCGAGAAATCGCTGAGAATCTCGCGCTCAATGTTGGCGCCGTTGGGAATGCGGCCCGAGGTGGGCGTGTTGACGGTGACGGAAGAGCCGCTCTTGCCGGTGGCGTTCAAGCCGCCGACGACGACGTTGCCTTGCGCCAGCGCATACGTTTCATTGTCGGCCGCGCGCAATTGCGTCAGCAACAAGGTGCCGCCGCGCAAGCTTTTCGCATCGCCCAAGGACGACACGGTGACGTCGATAGCCTGGCCACGGCGGTATCCTGGTGGAAACACGGCGCTGACCATGACGGTGGCGACGTTCTTGCTTTTCGCTTCGGCGCCGTCCGGCATCTTGACGCCGAACTGCTTGAGCATGTTGACCACGGACTGGCTGGAAAACTTCACCTGGGTGGTGTCTCCGCTGCCGTTCAGGCCCACGACGAGGCCGTAGCCGACCAGCGGGTTGTCGCGCACGCCCTCGATACTGACCAGGTTGCGCAGCACTTGCGCGGCGCTGGCGGGCAGGGCAAGGCCGGAGAGCACGGCCAGCATGGCTGCCAGGGGCAGGGCGGAACGAAATTTCATGAGGTCACCTTAAAACGGCATCCATGGGCCGACGAAGAAGCGCGTCAGCCAGCCTGGTGTATTGGCTTCGGCCAGGGTGCCCTGGCCGGAATAGGCGATCTGTGCATTGGCGATGCGCAACGATGACACCTGGTTGTTCGAATCGATATCGGCGGCGCGCAGGTAGCCGCGCAGGCGCACGAATTCCTCGCCCTGGTTCAGGGTCAGGGTTTTCTCGCCCTGCACGCGCAGCAAACCGTTCGGCAGCACTTCCTGCACGATCACGGTGATGGCGCCGGACAGCGCATTTTGCTGCGTGCTGGTCGAGTCGCCGGCGAAGTTGCGGTCGGCCGACAGGTCGATACCGGTCTTGGGGAAGGTCTTGCCGAGAATATTGGCCGCATTCACGCCGACGGACGAACCCTTGTTGAACGAGGTGCCCGCCTTCTTGCTGGCCTGCGTGGTTTCCTGCAAGGCCACCGTGACGACGTCGCCGACGCGGAAGGCGCGGCTGTCCGAGATCAGGTCCAGGCCCGCGTCGGGATTGAAAACGCCGCCGCCGACGCCGCCGCGCGCAGCGCTGCGCGGCGCCACGGGCAGCGGCGTATCGGAAAAGCTGGGCGCCACCGGCGCCGCCGGCCGGCTGGCGCAACCGGCCATCAACACCAGCAGCATGGCTGCCGTGGTTTTCATGGCGACTGTCATCAGCGTGCCGCTTGCGCCAGGTATTGCAGCATATTGTCGGCGGCCGACAGCACCTTGGTGTTCATTTCATAGGTGCGTTGGGCTGCGATCATGTCGACCATCTCTTCGACCACCTGCACGTTCGAGCCTTCCAGCGCGAATTGTTTCAGCTTGCCCAGTGCGCCTTCGCCAGGACGGCCTTCCGTTGGCGTGCCGCTCGATGCCGTTTCCTGGAACAGGTTTTCACCGAGTGCCAGCAGGCCCGTCGGGTTGATGAAGCTGGAGAGGTTCAGCTGGCCCAGCTGGGTGCCGTTGACATTGCCCGGCACGGTGGCCGTGACCATGCCGTTTTCGCCGATGGTGATCGCCGTGGCATTGTTCGGCACGGTGATTTGCGGCACCAGGGGCAAGCCCTGGGCGTTGACCATTACGCCGTTTTCATTGATGCCCAGCTGGCCGGCGCGCGTGTAGGCCGCTTCGCCGTTCGGGCGCAGCACTTGCAGGAAGCCGTTGCCGGTGATGGCGACGTCGAATTCGCGGCTCGTCGTTTGCAGGCTGCCGGTGGTAAACACCTTTTGCGTGCCGACCATGTGGGTACCGTTACCCAACTGCACGCCCGATGGCGACAGGGTATTGTCGGCGCGCTGCGTGCCCGGCTGCTGCTCGACCTGGTAAAACAGGTCTTCGAAGACGACGCGGTCGCGCTTGAAGCCGACGGTATTGACGTTGGCCAGGTTATTCGCGATGGCTTGCAGTTTGGCATCTTGTGCCTGCACGCCGGTCTTGCTGATCCACATTGCTGGATTCATGGTTTACTCCTGGTAATTGGTTGGCGTTGGGCTTAGGCGCCCAGCAGGCGGTTGCCCGACTCCGTCATGGAATCGCTGGCCTTGAAAATTTTCATCTGCATCTCGAAACTGCGGTTCAGGCTCATGGTGGCGACCATTTCCTCGACGGCCGAGACGTTGCTGCCTTCCAGGTGGCGGTCGCGGATGCGTACCGTCGGATCGGCTTGCAAGTCTTCGCCGCCGCGCGCCACGATCAGGCCCGCCTCGTTCTTGGTCAGCTCGCCCGCTTCGGCGTTGACCAGCTTGAGCTTGTCGACCGTCTGCATTTGCGCGGTGCCCGGCACCTGGATGGAAATCGTGCCATCGGCGCCGATCGACAGGCTGGTGTGCTCGGGAATCGTGATCGGACCGCCTTCGCCCAGCACGGGCCGGCCATTGATGGTCAGGGCGCCCGTTTCATCGAGGTCCATGGCGCCGGCGCGCGTGTAGGCTTCGCCGTTTTGCCACTGCACCGCGAGAAAGCCGGGGCCCGTGACGGCCACGTCGAGTTCGCGTCCCGTTTCCTTGATGGCGCCCGTGCGCGTGCCGATGGCGCTCGACTGCGTCTGCGTCATGTGGCGGTCGTCGTAGCCATAGCCGTTTTGCAACGGCTGGGCAGTGGACACTTCCAGGTTGGCGCGAAAGCCACCCGTCTCGATGTTGGCCAGGTTGTTGGCGTGTACCTGCTGTGCCCGCAGGGCACGGTCGGCCCCGCTCATGGCGGTATAAATCAGCGCATCCATTGCTCTTTACCTTTGCGTATCGTGGATTACAGCGCTTGCATCAGCGATTGCAGCATGGCGTTCTCGGTCGAGATGACTTTCGAGTTCGCCTGGTAGTTACGCTGCGACGTCATCAGGCCCACCAGTTCGGAGGTGATGTCGACGTTCGACTGCTCCAGCGAGCTCGTCACCAGTTTGCCGGCCATGCCGACGCCTGGACGGTCATAGATGGCGGTGCCGGACGTGGTCGACGCGACCCAGCTGGTATCGTTGATGGCCGTCAAGGCGCCTTCGTCTGGGAAGGTGGCCAGGGCGATCACGCCGATGCTTTGCTTCTGGCCGTTCGTGTATTTCGCCACGACGGAGCCGTCATCGGCCAGTTCCACGCCCGTGTAGGTGCCCGAGGCATAGCCGTCGGAACGGTCGGTCGAGGTGGTCGATTCGCCGGCGAACTGGGTCGTGCCCGTGTAATCGATGGCGATCGACAGCGGCGCGGCGCCTGGCGGCGTGCCCAGCGCCAGCGTGACCGGCGCGGTCATCGTCAGCTTGCCGGACGTGTTGAAGGCCATGCTTGTCACCAGCGGCGCAGGTCCTGGCAATGTTACATCGACGTTGTCCAGAGTGTAGTGCACGTCCACGCCCGCTGCCGTCTTGACGAAGTACTGGCCCAGCGAGTGCTTGGCGCCCAGCGAATCGTAGATGATCGAGGACTTGGCGCTGTTGTAGCTCAGTTCGCTAGTCTTGTCGAATGGCACGGTCTTGATGGTCCATTCGGACGACATGTTGGCGGCATACGCCAGCTTGGTCGACGCCACGGCGGGAATCTGGCCCGTCGGAATGAGCATGTCGCCCATGGTGCCCAGGGTGGTGCTGCCTTTGACGGCGGCATAACCTTGCACCAGGCGACCGTTCGAGTCGATCAGCTTGCCGTCATTGCTGGCCGAAAAGATGCCGACGCGGCTGTAGCTCATGGTGTTTTGCGCATCGCGCGCGACGAAGTAGCCGCGGCCATCGATGGCCGCGTCGAGCGCGCGGCCCGTGTTCAGTACGCCGCCATTGAGCGACATGCTTTGCGTGACCGAACCGATTTCCGTACCCGTGGCGCGCGAACCGGCGTACATGGCCGAAAAGTTGGCGCGGCTGCTCTTGAAACCGTAGGTGCCGGCATTGGCGATATTGTTACTGGTGCTGTTCAACTGTTGGTTGATGGACTGGATACCGGACAGGGCGATGTCGAAACTCATGTTGACTTCCTTTAGTGAAGGACGAGATTAGTGTGTTTGGGGAACCAAGGGCCGGATCAGGCCGTCTTGCCATTAAAGCCGGTGATCGCGCCAGGGTTGACTTCGCCCAGGTTCGACACGCTCAGAATCATGCTGCCGCTGGACGACAGGCGCACGCTGTTAAGCTTGCCTGCAATGTCGACCGTTGGTTTTTCGGCGCCGCTGGTGCTGACCTTCATGCTGTAGGTGCCGGCAGGCAAGCCCAAGGCCACGGGATCGATGGTGAACGGCACCGTGCCGGGCGACTTGGCGCCCAGTTCGATCTTGTATTCCTTGTCGTCCTGCCCTTTCAGGGTGACGGTGGTCTTGGTGGTGCCGGCGGCCAGCGCGATGGTACCGCTGACCTTGCTCTTGTCGAGCTGGACGGTTTCGCTGTTGACCATCACTTCGGAGCCCACTTGCGCGCCCAGGGCCAGCACCTGCATCGATTGCAGCACGCTGGCATTGGCGCTGGTCAGCGCCGACAGGTTTTGCATCGCTTCCGTTTGTGCCTGCTGCGTCAATTGATTGACGAACTGGCTCGGATCGGTCGGCGCGAGGGGATCCTGGTTCTTGATCTGCGCGACCAGCAACTTGGTGAACATATCCTGGGTGGCATTGCTTTGCGACTTGACGGCATTGCTGTTGGTGTTGCTGCCGCTGGTGTTGTTTGTAAAGAGATTGGTTTCCATGGATTATGCTTCACCTAATTTGAGGAGCGATTGCTGCATCGACTTGATGCGGCCCAGAACTTCGACATTTGTTTCAAACGCACGCGACGCCGACATCATGTCGGTCATCTCGGCCACCTGATTGACGTTGGGGTAGAACACCATGCCATCGGCATTGGCCATCGGGTGGCCCGGTTCATACACCTTGCGCAGCGGCTCATCGCTTTGCACCACGTCGAGTACCTGTACCCGTCCGCCGGCGCCGCTGGCGCCAGGGCCGTCCATCACGGCCGCAAACACGGGTTTACGCGCGCGGTAGGTTTCGCCTTCGGAACCGGCAACGGAATCGGCATTGGCCAGGTTGCTGGCGATGGTATTGAGGCGCACGGTTTGCGCCGCCATCGCCGAACCGGCGATCTTGGAAATATCCTGGAAGCTCATGCTGATCCTTATTGTCCGGAAATGGCCTTGGACAGACCCTTCAGTTTCATGTTGACGAAAGTGAGGCTGGTCTGGAAGTCGGTGGCGTTCTGCGAGAACGCCGCCTGCTCGACGCCGATTTCGACGGTATTGCCGTCGCGGCTAGGGTGGTAGGGGACGCGGTACAGGGCGCTGGCATCGTCATCGGTCGACAGCAGGCCGGCCTCGTTGTCCTGCAACTGTTGCAGGGCGCTGCCGAAATCCATGTCCATGGCCTGGAAGCCGGGCGTGTTTTCATTGGCGATATTGGCGGCCAGTACGCGTGTGCGGTCGGCACGCAGCGCGAGTGCATCGGCGTGCACGCCCAGCGCATCCTTGAAATTAATCCCCATGGTCATCCTTTGTGTTGAATTCGATCGTGCTTTTTGCGGTTCGGGCTAGAAAATAGGTGGTGCAGAGGTAAAATCCCAGCCTGGTCATGTTGACGCATGGTAAGGTCATGCCGCTTCAGTATCTTTGATTAAGGTTAGCAATGATTTACTTTGAGAACTATTCCGTGATGTGGAACAAGGCGCAATGTCGTCACATACTGCTTCCGGGCCTCTTTTTACTGACCAGCCTATATAGTAGTGCAGGACGGGCAGAATTGCCAGCCGACAATATATTTTCGCGTGTGGAACAATTGGCGCGCGAGCAATTGGTGCAGCAAGCAGCCTCGGCGGGATTGCTGGAACCGCAGTTTCAAGTGACCGTGGTGAAAAGCACGCGCCCCGTGCCGGCGTGCGCGGCGCCCGTCGCGCTGGAAACGGCGGACAGCCGTTCGGCGCAGCGCATGCGCTTTGTGGCAGTGTGTCCTGGAAGCAACGGTTGGCGCTATGAAATGCTGGCGCGCGGCAGCATCACGGCCCAGGTGGCCGTCACCAGCGCCCCCGTCACGGCGAATACGCCGCTGCAGGCGGGCGACGTGACCCTGGCGCGGCGCGACGTGACGATGGTGCCCGACAGTATTGCCTCCTTGCCCGGCGCCGTTGGCCTGTCGAGCCGGCGCAGCTTGCGCGCCGGCGAAGTGCTGCGGCAAGGGCAACTGGCGTCGCCCGTGTTGATCAAGCGGGGCAGTGCGGTGAATATCGTGGCGCGCAAGGAGCAGGTGGAAGTGAGCATGGCCGGCGAAGCGCTGGATCCGGGCGCACTGGGCGAGGTGATTCGCGTGCGCAACGCCACCAGCGGCACGGTGATACGTGCCAGGGTGGTCGATGCGGGCGTGGTGGAACCGGCCGAACTTCCCGGCCGTTAAGGAAAGATCAGTCTGCGGCGGCCGTGCGCTGCAGACGCGTCGCCAGCTGTGTCAGCTTGGCGGCGTAGTTGGGGTCGGTGGCGTAGCCGCCGCGCGCCAGGCCTTGCGCGAAAGCGCCGGCGTCGGCCCCCGTATTCAGGGCGGCGCGGTAGCGCGGGTTGTCGAGCAAGACTTGCGCATAGTCGCGGAAGGCGCTGGCCTGGTCCGGGTAGCTGCGGAAGCGTTCCGTTTTCTTCAGGGCCGTGCCGCTGCCGGCCTCGTATTCGGTGGTGACATTGCTGGCCACGTCGCCCTGCCATTTCCCGCCGGCCTTGATGCCGAACAGATTATTCGTGTCCGCGCCCGTGCCCTGGCGCAGCGGACGCTGGCCCCAGCCCGATTCCAGCGCCGCGTGGGCGGCGACGATTTCCGGCGCCACGCCCAGGCGCGCGCCCGTTTCTTGCGTCCATGGCTTGATCGAGGCAAGGAATTGCTGCTGCGTTTCGCCGATCTCGCCGCCCTGGTTGATGCTGCCCAGCACATTCACGGGCTGGCTCTGTTCAAGGTAGGCGCGGCCTTGCGGGTTCAGGTTGGTGGCGTTGCCGCCGCCCTGTTCGATGAAGCGGGCCACTTCTCCCTGTACTTGCCGGAATACGCTGCTGAAGTTGCCGCTGGAACTGGTGGCGTCGGTGGCGCGCATATTGCTCTGTACGGCGGATGTGGCTGCCGTCGATGGCGTTGCCGCCGTGGCGCGGGTGGTCAGGAAATCAGCCTGGCGCATACGTATCTTCCTCGCCATGCAGCACGCGCTGCATGATGCTGTACTGCTCTGTTAATAAATCGCTGTTGCGGGCATTCAGGCGCTTGCATTCAAGCACCATCTGCTCGAGCGCTGCCCAGTCGCGCTCGGCGGTGGCGCGTGCATCTTCTTGCAATAGCGCAAACAATTGTGGCATATCGCCTTGCGGGCCCAGCAGGGCAGTGACGAGGCTGACCCGCTGGCGGCGGCGCGCATCGAGTGGCTCGACGGCGGCGATGACCTGGTCGGCCAGTGCCGTCAGCTGCGCGCTCTGGTGGTGCAGGGTGGCCTGGAATTGCTCTTCCAACAAGGTGTGCAGGGCGGCATAGCCGGCGCGGTCATCCGCCATGCCTTGCAGTACGCGGCGCATGGCTTCCTGGCGCGTGATGCCCTTGCGCGGTGCGGTCATGATTCGCCGCCGTGGAAACGCTGGATCAAGCCTGCCAGTTTCGAGGGATCGAACGGCAATTCACCCTTGGCCAGCGCATCGCGCAGCATGGCCACGCGCTCGTGATCGATCTCGGGCATGGCGCGCAGGGCGGCCATGGCCGGTTGCAGCACGGCCGATTGCAGTTCCGCCCCGGCCGACGAGCCGCCCATGGCGCCTGCGGCGCCCGCGTTCTCGGCGATCGCCTCGGCCGGCGCGACGGCGCTGCTGCGTACGGCAGCGCCGGTATTGCCGGAGGAGATTTTCATACGTTGTCCCTTGCCCTTAATTTGCATGCTCATCCCGCTCCTTCTTTGCGGGCAGGCCCAGTTTCTCGCGCAGGCGCTGCAAGGTGCCCGCATCCGGTTCACCCACTTGCAGCTCTTCGCCTTGCGGCTTTTGTCCGGCCATGCCGAACATGGCGGCGATGCTGTCAGCCTGGCCACGCGTCAATATTAACAGTTCGATGCGGCGATTGATGCCGGCGCTGGCATTTTTCACGTCCAGCGGTGCGCGGTCGGCCATGCCTACCACTTGCAGCACGCTGTCCGGACTCATGCTGCCGATTAACAATTGCGCGCGCGCCGACATGGCGCGGTTGGCCGACAGGGTCCAGTTGGAAAAGCCTTCGTAGCCGGTATTGGCGTATTGCATCGAGTCGGTGTGGCCGACGATCAGCATCTGGTTATCCATTTGCGCAAACACGGGTCCCATCTGGCGCAGCAGCTTGCGGAAACGGTCGGTCGGCACGGCGCTGCCGCGCACGAACATGCCTTGCTTGTCCGTATCGTGCAGCATGACGCGCAAGCCGTACGGCGTGATCACGGATTGCAGATTGCTCTTCAGTCCCGCTTCATCGCTGAGCTTGTCGAGCGCGCGCGACAGCGACAGCAAGTCTTCCGGCGACTGGTAGCTGACCTTGGTCTGGTTTTGCGGTGCGGTACCGGCCTTGCCGTCCTGCATCTGCTTGCCTTCCGTGCGCGTGTCGCCCGTGCCCTTGCGGGGCATCGGGAAACGCTCGATCAAGCTGCCGCGCGGTCCGCCTTTCTGTTCCGGCATGACGCCCTGGCCTTCGCCCTGGCGGCTGCCTGCCGACGCATCCATCATGATTTCCTTCATCGCCTGCTGCTCGCGCGCGGCCATCAGCCACAGTACGAGGAAGAGCGACAGCAGGGCCAGGCAAAAGTCGGCAAACGCTACTTTCCAGGCGCCGCCATGGCCATCGTCATCATGCTTGCGACCGGCACGCTTGATGATGGCCTGTTCATGTTTCTCATGCGGCTTTAGCACGGCGGCCTCCCCGGCCTTGGCCTTGCTCTTGTTCGGCGCCGCCATCTTCCAGCGCATTGATCCAGCTTTCCAGCTGGGCGAAGCTTGGCTTGATGTTCAGCTGCACCAGACGACGGCCCGCATCGATGGCCAGCAGCGGCGGTTTGCCCGCCACGTGCGTGACCAGCACGACCTTCACGCATTCCATGGTCGAGCCTTCCTCGCCCACCAGCTGTTTCATCATGTTGCACATCGGATCGAGCACGCCGTAGCAAAAGAAGATACCGATGAAGGTACCGACCATGGCGGCGCCCACTTTTTCCGAAATTTCCGCCGCATCGGCGCCGTCGGCCACGGAATTCATGGCCATCACGATGCCGAGAACGGCGGCCAGGATACCGAAACCGGGCATGGCTTCGGCGATCTTGTGCAAGGATTTCGACGGTTGCAGCAATTCGTCGTGGATGGCTTCCAGTTCCTGCTCCAGCACGCCTTCGAGCTCATGCGCGTTGATCTTGCCCATCGCCATCAAACGGAAGTTGTCGACGATGAAGGCCAGCAGCTTCGGCTCTTCCAGCACCAGCGGATAGCGCTGGAACAGGGCGCTTTCGCGCGGTGCCTCGACGTGGGCGTCGAGCGCCTTCAGGCCGCCGGCGGCCGTTTGCAGCAGTTCATACATCAGCAGCAGCAACTGGCGCTGGAATTCCGAGCCTTGCTTCTTGTGCGTGACGATCTTGCGCATCTGATGCAGCATTTCACCGAGTACATGCTTGGGGTTGCCCAGCACCAGGGCGCCGACGGCGGCGCCGATGATGATGATCAACTCGACCGGTTGCCAGATCGCATGGACGGTGCCGCCCATCAGGGCGAAGCCTCCGAATACACACCCCATCACGATTAAGATACCGATAATTACCATGTCAACTGCCTTTCTGCGTCATTGTGCTGCGTCAATTTGATGGATAGTGCTGAAACTTATGCGTCTTGCAGCATGGTTTTCATCTTGCCCAGCGCCGTCTTGTTCAACTGGCAGACGCGGGCGTCGCTCAGGTCCAGCACGGCGGCAATTTCTTTGTAGCTCAGTTCGAATTCGTAATACATCTGGATCACGCGCTGTTCCCGCTCGTCCAGCGTGCGCAGCGCCTGTTCCAGGCTGCGCCGCACCATCAATTGCTCTTCCGGGCTCGGTGCGCTGTCGGCTTGCCCCAGGCTTTCCTGCAGCACTTCGTCGAAACTGGCGATCAGTTCGGCGTTTTCCGCCAACTGGTATTCCTGGAAGGCTTCCGGCGTCAGTTTCAGTGCCGCCATGATTTCCGCTTCCAGCGGCTCGCGCCCCAGGCGCCGGGTCAGGGCGCGCACGCTGTCGCGCAGGCGGTGGCTTTCCTGGCGCACGGCGCGCGGGCGCCAGTCCTGGCGCCGCAGTTCATCGAGGATGGCGCCGCGGATGCGCAGGCTGGCATAGCTGCCGAACGACTGGTCCGGCACGCCGTAGCGGCGCAAGGCTTCGAGCAAGCCCATCAGGCCAATCTGTTCCATGTCGTCGCGGTCGATGGCGCCCGACACCTGCGAATTGAGCTGGCGCACGATGCGTTTCACCAAAGGGGAGTACGCCACCAGATGTTGTTGCTCTTCAGCAACGCTGAGCACGGCCGCGCAAGCGCTGGCGGCGGCATATTCGCCGGCGCCATACGCTTCCTGGTATTGCTCTACATAGGCCAAGGGATCTCCCACTAGGTCGGCTGGCGTGTTGACTTATTCAATGATCAGCTTGCCGACCATGACTTCCGTGAACGGTTTTTCCATCTGCTCGCGTTCATAGCTGACATTGAAGGCCTTGTTGATCTGTTCGGCAAATTGCTCCACCGTCATCGTCTGCGCCTTGTCCATCGGGAAGCTCGACAGGGTGCTGACGGCGATCGAGCGCATCAGCGGCAAGTGGTCCTTGGTCAGCTTTTCCTTTTCCTCGGTGGTGGCGATCACCAGGTCGGCTGACAGGTAATGCGTTTCACCTTCGCCCGGGCCGCGGCGCAGCATCACGATGACCTTGTCAAGCGTGAGGAACTTGCGCGCCTTCTTGCCCGTGGCGGGCGGTGGCGGGGCTTTTGCGTCGGCCACCTCGGCATGGCCGGCAACCGGCTTGGCCAGATACCACATGGCGCCGCCAGCCGCACCGGCGGCCAGCACGGCCACGGCGACAAAGCCGCCGATCAGTTTCATTTTCATATTCATCAGGCAGTCTCTCGCTCATGCATGGCGTAAGTGGTACCGGCAGGGCTGCCGTCGGACAGGGCGCGTCCCGGTTCCGCGTCGTCGTTCTGGCGGCCAGGTTGACGCTGGCCGCGCGCATCGCCTTCGGCAAAGGCCTGGGCGGCGGGGCTGCGCGGGGTGGCGCTGATATTCACGGCCACCTCGGTGTACTGGCGCTGCGCCAGGTCGCTGCGCATGTTTTCGCCGATGCCTTGCAGCTGGCGCAACACTTCCGAGTTCGACGCCGTGACGTTCACCTGCAGCGCGCCAGCCGTGTGGCGGATGGAAATTTCAATGCGGCCCAGCATGGGCGGGTCGAGGCGGATCGTCGCGTGTTCGCTGTTGCGGCCGATCTGCGTCTGCAGGCGTTCGCCCAGCGCTTCGCGCAGCGGTTCCTGCCATTGCTGGGCAGGGCCGCTGAGCTTGATGGTATCGCCGGTCGGGGCCGCTGCAGCCGTATTGCCGACCGCGCCTGTCAGGCCCAGGTTGGGCGTGACGGGGGCTGGTGTCGCGGCGCCACGTTCGCCCTCGCGCGCGGCAGGGGCGGCGGCGGCCGTCACCGGAGCGGCTTGCTGCAGCAGCGCTTCGAACGGCTGTGCCGTCGCGTTGCCTTTTGCAGCGGTCGCCGGATTGGCGGCGGCCAGCGGTTCACGCGTATCGCGGCCTGCCGGCTGTGCCGTTCCCTGTGCGGTGAGGGTGATTGCTGCCGGATGCAGGCTGATGTTGAGTGCCGGGTTGGCTTGCGCCACATTCGATTGCACCGGTGTCTGTGCCTGCGCCTGGGCGGCGGCGCGTGCCTCTGCTGCGGCCGCGTCCGTTGGCGGCAGCATCGTCACCGGCAAGCCGATGACGGGGGTGGCCATGGCTGGCAGGCTGCTGTCGGCCTGGCTGTCGCTGTCGCCATCCTTGGTGGGCGCGGGCGCGGGCGTGCCCGCGTCGGCCGTTTCCACGGCTGTCACATCGAGCACCTGCGCAAACAGGGGCAGGGCGGAGGGCGCGGCGCCAGTGCTGCCATAGCCTGGCGTGCCGGGCAAGGCAGCGACCTGTGCCGGCGCTGGTGCAGGGGCGGATGCCGCCGTGGCTGCCGGTGCCGGAGCGGCCGGCGCCGTATTGAAGTTCATGATCATGCTTGATTCCCGTCCGAGTCGTATTCGCCGAGCGCGGCGTAGGCGACCCAACCTTCCTTATTTGCCTGTAATGCACCCAGGTGTTGACCCAGGCGTTCTTTTTCCTCAGAGCAAATTTTAACCGCTTGCGCGTGAATTTTGCGCAATTGCAACAATTCTGTTTGTTCCAGCGCATTCCATGCGCCCCGTTCGGCCAGCAACGGGATGTTTTTCGCCAGGCTGGCCGAGAGTTTTTCCATCGCCTCCCAGTCCGGCTGCGCGATGGCCGCGCTCAATTGCCGGCTCAGCTGCTGCAGCGCAGCGCGCCTAGGCATTGTTGGCCTGGACGCCCACCCAGCCGCGCTTGATGGTGGTCATCAAGGTCGTCACTTCGTCGATCAGGGTCGGGTCGAGCTTGATGCCGGCCGTGTACAGTCGCGCCACGCAATAATCGTACAGGCGCGCCAGGTTGACGACCACTTCGCCGCCATTGTCGAAATCGAGCGAGCTCGACAGACCGTTGATGATCTGCGTGCATTTATCCAGGCTGACGGCCTTTTGTTCGTAGCGTTTGCCCACGATATGCCCGCGCGCGCGCGCCAGTTCTTCCAGCAGGCCGTCCGTCAGCACCAGTACCAGCTCGACCGGTGTGGCGCGGGCGGTCTGGGCATCCAGGTTGACGGCGTGGTAGTTGCCGTAAGCTTCATTGTTTAACATTATTGTATTCTCGCTATGTTAACTGTGGCGGCGCGGCAGGCGCATCCGCCTTAGGATTTATTGTTGCTGAACATGGCATCGAACATATCGGACGTCTTGCTCATTTGCTCCTGCATGACTTGCAGGCGCGTAAATTGATCGAGGAAACGTTTGTATGCCGTGTCATATTGGGCCGTGAGGCGCTCGCCGCTCTTGACCAGGCTTTTTTGCAGCTTCTCCGTGGCGGCCTGGCGCTGGGTGATCTGGCCCTTGGTGATATTGCTCCACTGGCCCAGTACCTTGTCCATGCTGCCGAGCACGCCGGCAGGGGCGGACAGGCTGTTGTTGCCAAAAAGCTTGTCGAGGCCCGTCGGGTTGTCGGCCAGCTTGGCCGTCAGCTTGGCGGCGTTGAGGCTGATCGTGCCGTCGCGCTGGGCCGTAATGCCGTAGGAGACGAGCGATACGCCATTGACGTTCAGGCGCAGGGCATCGCCCATGCTGCTGCGCAGGGCATTCAGGCCGGAATCATGGGCGAAGATGCCCGCGGCAATTCCCTTTTCCGGGTTGCCGGGACTGGCCAGGCCATCCATCAGGCTTTTCAGCTTGTTGTAGGCATCGACGAATGCCTGCACGTTGGCGGCGGTGCCGCTGCTGTCCGTGGCGACAGTCAAGGTCACGGGCGCTTCGGCGGCACTCATGGCGCGGGTGAACGTGATTTTCACGTCCTGCACGTTGGTGAAGGTATTCGATGCTTGCGTGATGGCCGTGCCACCGGGTTTGCCGCCCAGCCAGACGGTGGCGTCGTCAGCCTTGACGACTTCCTTGATGTTGGCCGGCGCGATCAGCGCGCCTTTCAGCGCGATATTGTTGACGCCGCTGGCGTCGAGCGTGGCGGCGTTTGCAATGCCCGTCGCATTCGACGTCAGTACCAGTTGCGCCTGGTTGTTGATGGTCACGATGGACGCGGTGACGCGCGAATTGTTCTTGCTGTTGCCATTGATGGCGGCAGCGATTTCCTGGGGTGTCAGTGTGCCGTTGCCATCCTTGTCGGCGGCGGCCAGGTCGATGTCGAGCGTGTTGTCGCCCACGCCATCGCCAATTTTCACTTTCAGCGTACCCGTGCCATCGGCGGTATTTACGCTGCTCAGGCCGCCATACGACATCTGGCTGGCCGTGGCCAGTTTTTCAACGAAAAAGGAATAGGTGCCCGGCGTCGCATTGATGCCGGCCGTGGCAGAACCGTAGCCGGCGGCCGGGAAGGTGGCGGACTGGCTCAGCACCGATTTGCTGCTGGTCATGCTCGACATGGCGCTCTGGAAGGTCGAGATGGCCGACTTCAGGTTGCCCAGCGCCGTGCTGGTGTTGCTGGCCAGCGTGTTCTGCGCCTGCAGGGCTGCCTTTTGCGCAGCGACAGCCTTGGTAGCCAGTTTTTCGGCCGTTGGGATCGGATCGTATTGCGGTGCAGTAATTACGCTTGCCATGCCAGACTCCTGAATAAAGGGATATACCGGTACAAGGCGACCCCCATTCCCGTTTTGTGAAGTTTTCCTGAAAGAAACTTACACAAACCTCATTTTACCTGCCCGCGGAACCAGAATTGGGTCGCCAGCTCGTCTTGCCGCTTGGCATCAACTCGTTGTTGCTCATTTGCAACATGCTTTTGTTTTTGCGTCAGCACCTGGTCCAGCACTTCGCGTTTGGCCCAGGCCGTATTGAGCGCGCGTTGCGAAACGGCCATGTTGGCTTCGTGCAAGTGCAAATCGGTACGGTGCTGGTCGGCCATCTGCATCACGGCTTGCTTGAAGTTGCCGCAGTTGACGGACAGGGCCAGGGGCAGAGCGCCGCTGGGGCCGCTATCCGTGTACAGGCCCGTCAGGCGTTCCAGGTTTTTCTGGTAGCGCTCGCGCACGGCCGTCTGCGCCGCCATTTCACCTTGCAGGCGTTCCACTTCGGTGCTGCGCAGGCCGACCAGGGTGGTCAGGTTGCGGATGGTATGCGCGTCGCTCACGTATGCTCCTAGGCCATGATCTGTTCAAGTTGTTCGATGCAAGGCCCCATCGGCGCCTCTTCCTTGGTGCCCTGGCACAGGAAGGCTTCGATGGGCGCGTGCAACTGGACGGCGCGGTCGGTGATCGGATCGGCGCCGGGCACATAGGCGCCCAGCGGAATCAGGTCGCGCACGCGCGCATGGCGCGCCATCGATGCTTTCAGCGCGCGCGCCGCCTGCATGTGGGGCGGCGTGATCACCTGCGCCATGCAGCGGCTGATCGAGGCGGCGATGTCGATGGCGGGGTAGTGGCCCCGCTCGGCCAGTTCGCGCGTGAGCACGATGTGGCCGTCGAGAATCGCGCGCGCCGTGTCGACCACGGGATCCTGCTGGTCGTCGCCCTCGGCCAGCACCGTGTAGATGGCGCTCATGCTGCCTTCCGGGTGGGCGCCATTGCCGGCGCTTTCCACCAGTTGTGGCAAGTTCGAAAAGACGGACGGCGGATAGCCGCGCGTGGCCGGCGGCTCGCCCAGGGCCAGCGCCACTTCGCGCAAGGCCATGGCATAGCGCGTCAGCGAGTCGACCAGCAGCAGCACGTGCTTGCCCTGGTCGCGGTAGTGGGCGGCGATCGAATGGCACAACTCGGTGGCCATGATGCGCATCAAGGGCGATTCATCGGCCGGCGCGATCACCAGCACGGCCTTTTTCAAGCCTTCGGCGCCGAGCGACTTTTCCACGAATTCGCGCACTTCGCGGCCGCGCTCGCCGATCAGGCCGACGACGACGACATCGGCTACCGTCTGGCGCGTGATCAGGCCCAGCAGCACGCTCTTGCCGACGCCGGAACCGGCCATCAGCCCCACGCGCTGGCCCTTGCCCAGGGTCAGCATGCTGTTAATGGCACGCACGCCCACATCCAGCGGTTCGACCACCGGTTGTTTCTTCAGGGGATTGATTTTTGGCGGCGTGACTTCCAGGATGTGTTCGCCGCCGAGGCGGCCCAGGTCGTCGATCGGCTCGCCCAGGCCATTGACCATGCGGCCCAGCCACGACGGGCCGATCTGCAGGCTGGCCTTGTCGGGCAGGGGCAGAACCCTGGCGCCCGTGGTCAGGCCGGTGGCCTTCTTGAACGGCATTAAATATGACAGTTTTTCGCGAAAGCCGACGACTTGCGCGTCGAGCCATTCACCGCTGACAGTTTCAATTTGACAACGCTGGCCCGTGTGCAGGCGGCAGCCGGCGCTTTCCAGTAGCAGGCCGGACGCGCCGACCAGGCGGCCGGTCGGTGTCGCGACCGGGATATCGCCGATCTCGAAGCTGCGCAGCGTGTCGGCGATCATGCAGGCGCGCCCTGGTCTGCGTGTTCGGCGGCCAGCGCCAGGTGGCTGCTGACCTGTTCCATGCAGGCTGACAGGCGCTGATGGCAGCCCGCGTCGACTTCATTGTCGCCCGCCTTGATGCGGCATTCGCCCGCGTCGAGGCGCGCGTCGGCGATCAGGTTCCAGCGCTTGGCGCGCTTCGGATCGAGTTCGCTGATGCGTTTCAATTCTTCCGGATTGAGGAAAACGTCGATTTCCTCGCGCGTGGGCGGCATCGAGGCCAGGGTCTCGTCGACCAGGGCCAGCAATTGCACCGGCTGCAGCGCCAGTTCCGCGCGGATCACCTGGCGCGCCACCTTGGCCACCAGGTCGACCACTTCCTTGCGCTGCGCTTCGCGGTAATCGGCGCGTACTTTTTTCAGGTCGCGCAAAATCGCGTCGACGGGGCGCGCCAGGCGGTCCAGCGCCACCAGGGTTTCATTGCGGCCTTCTTCGCGGCCCTGCGCCATGCCGTCGTTGCGCCCGGTGTCGTAGCCGTCCTGCTGGCCTTGCACCAGGCCCACTTCGTAGCCGTCGCGCTGGCCCTGCTCGAAGCCTTCCGAGACGGACGCCTGCCACTGGCCATCCGTGTCCTCGTTGGAGGAACGCTGGCCGGCGGCGATGAATTGCGACAGGGGAGGGAAGCGATACGAGCGGAAGTGTTTCATTCGATCACCGCTTCGGCAAACAGTTGCACTTCGATCTCGCCTGCATCGGCGAGGCCCTTGACGGTGGCCATGATTTCCTGGCGCGTCTGTTCGATACGGGAGAGTGGCACGGGGCCGGAACGGCGCATCATGTCTTCGAAGCTCTGTGCCTGGCGGCGCGGCATGGTTTTCAGCACGGCGTCGCGGATCGACGGTTCCGCGCCTTTCAGTGCAATCGCCCACTGTTCCATCGGCACGTCTTCCAGGATGCGCGTGAGCGTGACATCGCTCTGCGTGGCCAGTATCAGGAAGTCGTACATGCTCAGTTCGATTTCCGAAACGACGTCCGGATCGTGCGCGCGCAGCAGTTCGACCAGCGCGGCGCGGTTGCCCGGCATGCGGTTGAGAATCTCTGCCGCCTGGCGGATGCCTTCCACGCTGGTGCTTTGCGTGTCGAGCGTGCCCAGACAGCGGCCCACCAGTTCGTCGAGCTCGACCAGCAGGTCGCGGTCGATCTCGTCCAGGCGCGCCAGGTTCAGCAAGACCAGGTCGCGGCCTTCGACGGGCAGGGCATCGAGGATCTGGCCGGCCAGCGCGGGCGGCAGGAAGGCCAGGAACACGGCCTGCATCTGCACGTGCTCGTTGACGATGTATTCGGCCAGCCATTTCGGCGAAGCCCACTGCAGGCGCGCCATCTTGGGGCGGATGGCGTCGCCGTAAATATTGTTCAGCACGCTATTTGCGATATCGCTGCCCAGCGCCATGTCCAGCGAACGCTTCAGGTAGCTGCGCGAGGCGCCATGCACGCCGCTTTGCTGGCGGTAGTCGTCGAAGAAGGTCTGCATCGCCGTTTTCACGGATTCGACCTTGATACCGCTCATGCGCGACATCACTTGCGTGACTTCCAGCAATTCTTCACGCGACAGGCAGCGCAGCACGTTGGCGGCCTGTTCTTCGCCGATGCTCAGCAGCACGATGGCTGCCTGTTCCACGGGATTCAGGCTGACGCTTTCGTATTCGGCGCCGTCGGAGGGATTATTGTTGTTGAGTTCGGCCATTTTTCTGCATCCATTGTTTGACGACTTCGGCGACACGCTCGGGTTCTTTTTCAGCCAGCACTTTCAGGTGGTCGACCATCACGTCGACCGCCGAGCCAGGTGGCGGCAAGTCATAGTTTTCCAGCAGTGGTACAACCGGCATGTTGCCACCGGCGGACTCGCCTTCGAGCGCCAGCGGGCTGCCATTCACGCCCAGGGCTGGCGCGCCGGCAACGGCCGCGCCATTCGCGCCGGCGGCGCTGCTGCCGCCCAGTGCCATGGCGGGATCGAGCTGTTTCAGTGTTGGCGGCGCCAGGCGCGTGGTCAGCAGGCGCAGCAGCGGACGCAGGATCAGGAAGTAGCCGAGCACGGCGCCCAGGGCGTACAGCAGCCAGCTGCTGAAATCGACGACGGTGTCGCGCTCTTCCCACCACTGCGCCACGGGCGGCTTGGCCGGGAAGGCCAGCGCCGTCAGGCTCAGGCTGTCGCCGCGCTGGGCGTTGATGCCGAGGCCGCTGTTGAGCATTTTTTCAATATTGCCCAGTTCGGCAGGGGTCCAGCCCGTTTTCGGATTCGGTGCGGCGGCGCTGTTGAGGACCACGGCGACGCTGAGTTTTTCCAGGCGGCCACGGCTGCGCTTGATCTGCGTGATGCTGCGGTCGTAGGCGTACTGGCGCGTGGTGGCGTTCTTGCGGGCCGTGCCATCGTCGGATGGCTTCGGTGCGCCATCGGCGGGCGCGGCGCCGGCGGCATCGGCCGGTGCCGGCACGGCGGCCGCTGGCGGACGGTTCGACAGGCTGCCGGGAATCCCGGCCACGGTGCGGTTGCGTTCCTGCTCTTCGCGCATCGCTTCGCTCGTCACTTTCGGGGCTTCGCCGTATTTTTCCAGCGTTTCGTCCACGCGGTCGTTGTTCACGGCGGCCGTCACGCTGAGCTTGAAGTTGTCTTCGCCGATGACGGGGCCGAGCAAGCCCGTGACGTTGCGGCGAATTTCATCCTGGAAACGTTTCGCGCCTTCATTGCCGGCGGCCGAGGCGTCGAAGCCATCCGTCAGGTCGATGTGCGCGGACAGCAGGTTGCCGCCCTGGTCGACCAGGCTCACGCGCGTGGGCGCCAGGCTGGCGACGCTGCCGGCCACCATGTTGATGACGGCGGCGATCTGTTCCGGCGCCAGGGTGCGGCCCGGTTTCAGTGCCACGACGATCGAGGCGGACGACTTGTCGCCGTCGCTGGCGACAAACGATGTCGATTTCGCAATCGACAGATGGACGCGCGCCGAAGCGATCGCGTCCATCGTCATGATGCTTTGCGCCAGTTCGCCTTCCAGGCCGCGGCGGAAGCGCACGTCCTGCACGAATTGGGAAACGCCCAGCGGGTCATTCTTGTCCATCAGTTCCAGGCCGGCCGGCAGTTGCGCCGTCACGCCTTTCGAGGCCAGCAGCATGCGTACCTTGCCCAGCATGGCGTCGGGCACCAGCACCTGACCGCTGTCCGGATGCAGGCGGTAGGGGATGTGTTCGGCGTCCAGGGTGGCCATCATGTCCGTCACGGCCACTTTTTCGCGCGCGCCAAACACCGGCTTGTAGTTGGCCTGGTCGCGCCAGGCATACATGGTCACCATGGCGGTGATGCCGATGGCCAGCACGACGATGGGAACCAGGTTTTTCAGCAGGGCGGGCGGGATGGCGGGCTGGGCGCCAAGGCGCCAGCGCGCAAATGCGGACTTCATGGGGGTAATCACTTGGGGTAACTTTCGCTGGGAGGCTGGGCGTGGTTCAGGACGTGAAGATTACAGAGGCAGTTTGATGAGTTCGTCGACGGCGCCCATGACCTTGTTGCGCACTTGCATCAACATGGAGAAGGACAGGCTCGCTTCCTGGCTGGCCAGCATGGCGCCGACCATGTCGTCGCTCTTGCCGCTGTCGACGTCGCTCATTTTCTGCGCAGCCATGCGGTCATCGCCGTTGACCTTGCCGATGGCGTCTTTCATGCTTTGCGCAAAGGAGAAGCCTGCTTGTTCCGGCGCGCCGAACTGGGCGGCGGGCGCGATGCTGGCGCCCAAGGCGCGCGCGTCATTGCTCAGTGCTGCCAGATCGGCCTTGATCAGACCTGCGAGTTCGTTGCTCATCGTGCCCTCTACTTTCAATATGCGGTGACGTATCAATCAGAAATTACTGGTGTTGCCATTCCGGCAGGCATGACATCCCATGCCATCTTGCCCGGCCCGTTTTGCGGGGGCCATCAGTTTTATCAGTTGCCACACCATCCGCTCAAGCAGATTCAAACAAACCCGGCAGACCTGCGCCGACATGATTTACATGGCCATGACAACTAATAATTATCTGATAAAAGTTTCTTCTGGTGGCAATAAGCGGGACTGGAAACTGCCATAAAAACCGGAATCAGGTAAGCGGAATGGCGCACTGCAAATCTATATTTTGTCGCTATAAGCTTACCTCGCGGCAACTATAAAGTAAAGAGAGGATTGCCTCAAGGAATATTGATACATGGCAATATTTAGCTTTTTCATGTATTGTTCAGCACCGTAGTCATCTAGCATGCGATACGATGCGCAATCGTTTGCTTGCGGACCGTTACCCTAGGTCAAGATGATGCTGTATTTAATTTCGGGCGATCCGTATAATTTGTTCTGCCACCGCAATACCGACATGACCACTACATGACAATCCTTACCAAGACAGATCAAACTGTGCGCCATCAAGTCCTCGATTCCTGTCTGCTTGGACGTCCTGTCCATTTGCTGCATGTATTCGGCGCCCAGCTACGCGACGACCTGGCCATGGCCCTGCGCCAGCCGATGAGCCGTCGCTACTGGGGTAATTTCCAGATCGACGCCGTGACCTTGTCGCGCGTGGAGAACGAGGACAGCGTGAACCGCTGGCTGAGTTTTTCCACGCCGGCCAGCCAGACGGGCTTTGCCCTCGAACGGCAGATACTCTTGAGCGTGCTGAACTATCGCTATGGTAGTGCCGGTGCCAAGGGGGCGTTGCCCGATCCGGCACAGGTGCGCGTGACGGCCACGGAGGAGCGCCTCGCTGTGGTGCTTGGACAACAGTTGGTGAGCAGTTTGTTCGCCCGCGTCCACAAGAACCTGCAAACCCTGGGCAAAAGCAGCGACATCGACACCAGTGCCGAGGTCGCCGTGCAGTCGGGCGTGCATCCGGTGCGCGGCAGCTGGATCGTCACCGTGGCGCTCAGCGACGTCGAGGCGGGGCAGAGCGGCCAGTTCTGGTTCTCGCTGGACAAGCGCCTGATGGCCGACGTGCTGCGCGGCTTGCTGCCCGAGCGCGCGCAAGCGAAGAAAGCCCTGCGTGGCAGCGTGCGTCCGCTCGCGTCGCGCCTGCAAGTGACGCTGGAAGGCCGGCTCGTCAGCAAACAGGTGCAACTGGGCGCCTTGTTCGACCTGCGCGTGGGTGACGTGATTCCCGTCAGCCTCAGCCGTACCGACGTCATGCTCGACGACTCCCGTTTATTTACAGCTGCTGTTTCCGAACACAAGGGCAAGCTCTGTTTAACCTCCTTTGAAGATGTCGAATAATATGAATATGACCGATACCAACCAGAGCGAAACCCTGCTGGAAGACCTGGGCGATGACATGATCATCGACCAGGGCGATGTGTCCGACGTGGCCAGCGGCCGCGCGCGACGCGACATTCCGCAGATGATGCGCAAGATCCCCGTCACCCTGACCCTGGAAGTGGGCTCGGCCCGCATTTCGCTGGAGGAATTGATGGCCATCGGCCCGGAAAGCGTGATCGAACTCGACATGCTGGCCGGCGAACCGCTGGTGATCAAGGTCAACGGCACGCCGATCGGCCGCGCCGAAGTGGTGGTGGCCGGCGAGAACTATGGCCTGAAAGTCATCGACCTCGACGGCCTCAATCTCGACCTGATGACAGCATGAAGCTGGCGGTACCCGGTTTGAGCCGGCGCCGCGGCGCGCTGGCTGCCGCGCTGGCTGTTCCCGTTCTGATGCTGTGTTGCAACGCCGCTGGCGCGCAGGACCTGCTGTCCGGCGTGGTGCCGGGCGCGAAGACAGACTTGTCGGTCAAGATGCAGATCCTGGTCGTCATGACCCTGCTCGGGCTGCTGCCCGTGATGGTCATGATGATGACCAGCTTTACCCGCTTCGTCATCGTGCTGTCCCTGCTGCGCCAGGCCCTGGGCCTGCAGCAGGGCTTGCCAAACCGTATCGTCACCGGCATCGCCCTGATCCTCACCTTGCTGGTCATGCGCCCCATCGGCGACCAGGTGTGGAAGGAAGCGTTCGTGCCTTACGACCGCGACCAGATCGGCATGCAGGAAGCCCTGAAGATCGCCGAAGTGCCGATTTCGCGCTTCATGCTGGCGCAGACGAGCAAGGCCGCGCTGGCGCAGATCGCGCACCTGGCCGGGGAGCCGTCCAGCATGCGCCCGCAAGACCACAGTTTCACGGTCAAGCTGGCCGCGTTTGTTTTGTCCGAACTCAAGACGGCGTTCCAGATCGGCTGCATGCTGTTCATACCGTTCCTCATCATCGACCTGGTGGTGGCGTCCGTGCTGATGGCCATGGGCATGATGATGCTCTCGCCGCTCGTCATTTCGCTGCCGTTCAAGCTGCTGCTGTTCGTGCTCGTCGACGGTTGGACCCTGACCGTCAACACGTTGGTTACCAGCATACAGGGCTATTGACCGATGTTTACGCCTGAAGTCGCCGTCGACCTGATCATCGAAGCGCTGCATGTCGTCATGCTGCTGGTGGTGATCCTGGTCGTGCCCGGTTTGCTCATGGGCTTGCTGGTCGCGCTGGTGCAGGCGGCCACCTCGATCAATGAACAGACCATGAGTTTCCTGCCGCGCCTGCTGGTCACCCTGCTGGCCCTGATCCTGGCCGGACGCTGGATGGCTGGTTACCTGATGGATTATTGCGTATCCATTTTTCAGCGCGCCGCCACCCTGGTCGGATAGCGCCGCGCGCCATGGATCAGATTTTCAATCAGGTGCTGCCGTTTCTGCTGGCCGTGTGGTGGCCGTTCTGCCGCATCCTGGCCATGCTCAGCGCCTCGCCCGTGATCGGCGACGCCATGGTGCCCGTCCCCGTGCGGGTGCTGCTGTCGCTGGTGCTGGCGATACTGATGCTGCCCGTGATGCAGGCGTCGGGCGTGTCGCAGGATTTGCTGAAGATCGATCCGTTTTCCCTGCACGCCCTCGTCGCCACCCTGGAGCAGGCCATCATCGGCTTCGTCCTGGGTCTGGCCTTCCACTTCGCCATGTCCGTCATGTCGGTGCTCGGCTACCTCGTGTCGAGCCAGGTGGGCTTTTCCATGGCCGTCATGAACGACCCGCTCAATGGCACCTCGTCGGACGTGATCACGGGGATGCTCACCATCATGTGCATGATCGTATTTTTCGCCATCGACGGCCACCTCGTGCTGACGGGCGTGATCGGCGCCAGTTTCACGGCCTGGCCCGTGGGGCAGGGTTACGGACCGCTGCTGCTGCAGACGGTGGCGTATAACGTGGCGTGGATTTTTGCCGCCGCCATGCTGCTGGCCTTGCCCATCGTCTTTTCCACCATGGTGGTGCAACTGGGTTTTGGCTTCCTGAACCGGGTGGCGCCGTCGCTGAACCTGTTTTCGCTGGGTTTTTCCATGATCACCGTGTTCGGCCTGCTGATGCTGGGGCAGATCGTGCGCTTTATCCCTGAGCACTACATCGCCATGACGAATCGGGTGCTCGACATGATCGCCGAACAGATGCGGGTGGCCCATGGCGGATAGCAGCACGGGCGACAAGACAGAAAAGGCGTCACAGCAAAAGCTGAAGAAGTCGCGCCAGGAAGGGCAGGTGGTGCGTTCGCGCGACCTGTCGACGGCGCTGGGCATCCTGATCAGCATGAAGGTCTTCATTTACCTGCTGCCAGGCTATCTGGTGAGCTTTCGCGAGCTGTTCGCCATGGCCTTCATGCCGCTCGACAGCAAGGGCGCGCTGGAAAATGCCATGTCGATGGCGTTTACGACGTCGGTGGGCTTGCTGATCAAGATGATCGTGCCGCTGTTCTGCGTGCCCCTGTTTGTCGTGCTCGGCTCCCTGATCCCCGGCGGCTGGGTCATCAGCACGAAGAACTGGATGCCGAAGATGGAGCGCCTGAGCCCGGCCAAGAACCTGGGCCGTCTGTTTGCGCCCAAGCATGCTTTTGAATTCGGCTTGTCCATCGCCAAGGCCACCGTGCTGGGCATGGTGCTCGTGCATGTGAGCCGCTCCAGCCTGACGCAATACGTGGATTTGCAACACCGGCCCCTGCAGCAGGCCATGCTCGATGGCTCGGCGCTGATGCTCGACGGCTTGATGGCGCTCATTTCCGTCTTCGTGCTGTTTGCCATCATCGACGTGCCGGCGCAGGCGTTTTTCTTTGCCCGCAACCAGCGCATGAGCAAGCAGGATGTCAAGGAAGAACATAAAAGCAGCGAAGGGCGGCCCGAAGTGCGCCAGCGCATCCGCCAGTTGCAGCAGCAGATCGGCCGGCGCAGCGTGCGCAAGACCGTGCCCGACGCCGATGTGGTGATTGTCAATCCAGAACATTACGCCGTCGCATTGAAGTATGACCAGGACCGCGCCGAGGCGCCGTTTGTCGTTGCCAAGGGCGTCGACGAGATGGCGCTGTATATCCGGCAAGTGGCGAAGGAACACCATATTGAAACGCTGGAGTTGCCGCCGCTGGCGCGCGCAATCTACAACACCAGCCAGGTGCAGCAGCAGATTCCCGTGCAGCTGTACCAGGCCGTGTCGCAGGTGCTGAACTACATCCTGCAATTGAAAGCATTCCGGTCCGGGCAGCGTGCTGCCCAGCCCGTATTACCCACCGAGATGGCCGTGCCATCTCATCTGAGCGAGGTCGTACCGCCATGAATTTCCTGAACCGCGTGGTTGCTGAAATGCGCCGCCACAAGTTCGCCACGCCGCTGTTCCTGCTGGTGATCCTGGCAATGATCATCCTGCCGCTGCCGCCGGTGCTGCTCGATATCTTGTTCACTTTCAATATCGTGCTGGCACTGATCGTCATCCTCGTCAGCGTGTCGGCCAAGCGGCCGCTCGATTTCTCCGTCTTTCCGACGGTGATCCTGGCCACCACCATGCTCAGGCTGACCCTCAACGTGGCGTCCACGCGCGTGGTGCTGTTGCACGGCCATACGGGTGCGGATGCGGCCGGTAAGGTGATCGAGGCGTTTGGTAACGTCGTGATCGGCGGCAACTTCGTCGTCGGTATCGTGGTCTTCGTGATCTTGATGATCATCAACTTCGCCGTCGTCACCAAGGGCGCCGAGCGTATATCCGAAGTGTCGGCGCGCTTTACCCTCGATGCCTTGCCGGGCAAGCAGATGGCCATCGATGCCGACCTGAATGCCGGCTTGATCAACCAGGAAAAAGCCCAGATCCGTCGCAAGGACGTGGCCGCCGAAGCGGATTTCTATGGCGCCATGGATGGTGCGTCGAAGTTCGTGCGCGGCGACGCCGTCGCCAGTATCCTGATTTTGATCATCAACATGGTCGGCGGCGTGGCCATCGGCTCGCTGATGCACGACCTGTCGTTCGGCGATGCCTTCCGTCAATATGCACTGCTGACCATCGGTGATGGCCTGGTGGCGCAGATTCCGGCGCTGCTGCTGTCGGCCGCGGCCGCCATCCTGGTGACCCGCATCAGCGATTCGGGCGACTTCGAACAGCAAGTGGCAGGCCAGGTGCTGACGTCGCCAACGGTGATCTTCAGCGCGGCCGGCATGATGGTGGCGCTGGCCTTGATTCCGGGCATGCCATGGTTCATGTTCATGACCTTCGCGGGCGTACTGGCCTTCGTGGCCTGGCGATTGACCAAGCGCGTGAAGGGGCCCGATGCGGCCGGCATGGCGGCCATCGAGGCGGCCTTGCGCGACGAGCGCCCGGCCGAACTGGAGTGGCAGCAACTGCCTGCCGTGCAACCGCTGATGGTGATGCTCGGCTATAAACTGGTTGGCATGGTGGACAAGACGCAAGGCGAACCGCTGAACAAGCGCGTCAAGGGCGTGCGCCAGAGCCTGTCCGAAGCGATGGGCTTGCTGCTGCCGAATATCGGCGTGCGCGACGACCTGGCCCTGAAGCCGTCGCAATACGCCATCGTGCTGTCGGGCACGGTGGTCGCGCAGGCGGAAGTGCAGGCCGACCGCCTGATGGCGATCCCGTCGCCGAACGTGTATGGCCAGCTGGACGGCATTCCCGGCATCGAGCCGGCCTACGGCATGCCCGTCACGTGGATCGAACCGAGCGAGAAGGCGCATGCGCTGGGCCTCGGTTACCAGGTCATCGAGGCGCCCAGCGTGATTGCCACACACTTGTCGAAAATGGTGCGCGAATACCTGCCGGAACTGTTCCGCCACGAAGACGTCTCGAACATGATGGAGCGCCTGACGGCCCTGTCGCCCAAGCTCGCTGGCGCGCTGGACAAGGCGCTGACGCACACCCAGCTGCTGCGCGTGTTCCGCGTCTTGCTGGCGGAAAATGTGTCGCTGAAGGATATCGTGCCCATCGCCACCACCTTGCTCGACAGTTCGGAAACGACCAAGGACCCGATCCTGCTGGCCGCCGAAGTACGCTGCGCGCTGCGGCGCCAGATCGTCAGCGGCCTGTTCGGGCAGAAGATGGAAATGCAGGCGTTTAACCTGGGCGGCGAGCTGGAAAACATGCTGCTCGGTTCGCTGAACCAGGCGCGCCAGTCGGGCAAGGTGACCTTGGATAATTACCCGATCGACCCGCATCTGCTGTCGCAGCTGCAGGTGAACATGCCGGTGGCGCGCGAGCAGATGAAGCAGCAGGCCACACCGCCGTTGCTGCTGGTGCTGCCGCAGATCCGTCCGCTGCTGGCCCGCTATGCGCGCCTGTTCGCGCCGGGCCTGCATGTGCTGTCGTACAACGAAATTCCGGAAAACCGCGAAGTGAGCATCATCGGCACGGTGGGGTAAACGATGGCATAAACAAAAACGGCGCTTCGGGCGCCGTTTTTTTTGTGCTGCGTCAATCCTGCTCGTCGATGGGCGGCAGCAAATCCTGCGTAGCTTCGGCCGGCCCGGCCAGCAACAGCACTTCCTCTTCCTGCTCGCCCGCCGCCGCGTCGCCATAGTCATACCCGAGCGGCGCCGCCACTTCCTTCGAGACAATGATGGCCTCCTCTTCGGCCGCGGCACTGCTGGCTGCAGGCGCATCGGGATCGGCCGCCGCTTCCGCTTCCGGCTGCGTCAGCAGCAGCGCCACTTCGGCCATGGCGCGGAACAGGGCCAGCGACAGCGAGGCGGCGCCTGCCTGCATCGGGTAATTGCCGTGCACGCGCTGCGCGTGCAGCTGGCGGTTCAGGCGGCAGCGCACCACGCGCAGACCGGCGCGCCGCACGGCGTCGGCGATCTCGGGCAGGGCCAGGCGCAAATGGCGCAATGCGGCTTCCTCGTCGGCAGCCAGTTCCAGCAGCACGCCGTCGCCGGACGGTTCCATCTGGATCACGACCCGGCCGATGCCGATGATGATCAGCTCGACGCGCAGCGCCACCTTGCCGCGCCGTCTGGGCGTTGCATCCTCATCCTCGTCGCTGGCCAGTACGCGCAGCAGCAGGCGCTGGCCGCCCCAGCCATACACGGCAAAGCGCCACGCTTCGCTGTCGACCGTCAACGGCGGACGGGCGCCTTCGCGCAGCAGGGCCGGTTGCTGCTCGGCCATGAACAGGTTGCCCGGCACGTGCTGGCCGCGTGCCTGTTCCTGCAGGGCCGCATATTGCTCGCCATACGTCTTGACCATCACGCGCCACGAGGCGGCCAGCTGTGCCGCGTCAGGCGGTTGCCAGACCAGCTGGCGTGTGAAGAAAAGCTGATTGACCTGCATGGCGCTGCTGTCGCGCGGCATGGCGCCGCCCGTGCCGTCGGCATTTGGCTTGATGAGGGACGCCAGGCTGTCCTGTCCCTTCTGCTGCAGCTGGGCGGGCAGGGTGCCGGCGTCGGGCGCGGGCGCCATGTAGGGGCCGATGGGCACCAGCGGCTGCACCACGCCCGGCACCATCGGCGTAGCGGGGCTGACGTCGAAGCGCTGGGTAATCAGGGGAACCGGGTTGCCCGATGAAATGCGGTCTATCGCCATGCCACTGTGTCCAGATGAAAGTCCATAAAAGCCGGTGAATCAGGCGGTATCAGCCATCATGGCTGCAACAGTGACAGTATCATTTTCTGCATGCTCTGGCTTTGCTTGAGCATCGCCGTGCTGGCTTGCAGCAACATTTGTGCTGACACCATGTTGGCGCTTTCCGCCGCGTAATCGACATCCATGATGCGGCCGATGGCGGCCTTGGTATTGGTGACCATGTTGGCCAGATTGTTGTGCACGTGGTCAAGGCGGTTGGCCGCCGCGCCCAGGGCCGAGCGTACGCCGCCGACCTGGTCGAGCGCCGCCGCCAGCTGATCGATCATGCTGTTGGCGGCGCCATTCGTGCCGATTTCGCTGCCGGCCGTGCCGGTGGCGGAAAAGTTGGCCGAAATGGCTTTCAATAATGTATCCAGGCTGCCCATCTTGCCTGACACGTCGAACTTCATGGTTTCGCTGCTGCTGGCGCCGATCTGGAAGGTCATCGCCTCCGACAGGGTGCCCTTGCCGGCACTGCCGTTGCCCAGCAACAGGCCGCCGCCGTAGGAGGTGTTGGTCATGACGTTGTACAGCTCGAGCCCCAGCGCATCGTACTCGGACTGCATGGCGTCGCGGTCGGTCTGGTTGGACGAAGCGTCGGCCGCCTGCGTGGCCAGGTCTTTCATGCGTACCAGCATGTCCGTGACTTCGCCAAACGCGCCTTCGGCCGTCTGCAGCATCGAGGTGCTGTTCTGCGTATTGCGCATGGCCACCGTCATGCCGCTGACCTGGGCACTGAGGCGCGTGGCGATCTGCAGGCCCGCAGCGTCGTCCATGGCCGAGTTGATGCGAAAGCCGGTGGAGAGGCGCATCATCGACGTCGTCAGCCGGCTTTGCGCACTGGCGGCGGCGCTTTGGGCGTACATTGCGGCGATATTGGTGTGAATGCTCAGCACGTGGCGGCTCCGGTGGGCGGTGAGGGTGAGTCGGGTCTACCTTGTATAGGCGACTGCGGCGCCAGCATTGTTAAATCGAAAGGCAATATAGTCAAATCAATACGTTTCGCACATAAAAAAAGCCAGACCGCAGTCTGGCTTGGCGTTGCTGGCCGCGGACGGCCAGGCAAAGATTATTGCAGCAAGGACATGACCATCGAGGACATGCTGTTGCTTTGTTTCAGCATCGCGGTGCCGGCTTGCAGCAGCATTTGCGACGACGTCATGTTCGAGCTTTCGGTGGCGAAATCAACGTCCATGATGCGGCCGGTAGCGGCCTTGGTGTTGGTGGCGATGTTCGACAGGTTGCTGTTGACGTGGTCGAGGCGGTTGGCGGCGGCGCCCAGGGACGAGCGGATCGTGCCGACATTGTCGATGGCATTTTTCAGCAGGTCGATCGTGGCGTTTGCCGTGCCGGTCAGTTCCGTGCCGACGCCGCCGCTGGTAGCCTTGAAGTTGTTGGCGGACAAGCCTTTCAGCGCGGTGTCCAGCGTGACCATGCCTGCTTGCACGGTGAAGTCCATGGTTTCCGACTTGGCGGCGCCGATCTGGAAGGTCATCTTGGCTTCCGACAGAGTGCCCTTGCCAGTCGTGCCATCGCCCAGCAGATTCTGGCCGCCGAACGTGGTATTGGTCATCACGTTGTACAGTTCCAGGCCCAGCGCGTCATATTCGGCTTGCATGGCGGTCTTGTCGGCCGTGTTCGACGAGGCATCGGCTGCTTGCGTAGCCAGATCTTTCATGCGCACCAGCATGTTGGTGACTTCGCCGAATGCGCCTTCAGCCGTTTGCAGCATCGAGGTGCTGTTTTGCGTATTGCTCATGGCGACCGTCATGCCGCTGGTCTGTGCTTTCAGGCGGGTAGCGATCTGCAGGCCGGCAGCGTCGTCCATTGCCGAGTTGATGCGGTAGCCGGTGGACAGGCGGGTCATCGAGGTCGACAGTTGCGATTGGGTCTTGGCGATCGAGTTCTGTGCGGACAGCGATGCGTTGTTGGTGTGAAGGCTCAGCATTGTATTGCTCCTGGTAAGTGAATTCTTCGAGCGGCAGGTAATTTCTTGCCCTCACCCCTACAAGGCGACAGGGGAGCGCCTTTCATTAAATTCCACATGGAAATTTTTTATCTGACGCGCCGCCATGAAAAAAGCCCCGGCAATCGCTTGCCGGGGCTTTCATGTGGCGCCAGGCGCCGGTGATTATTGCAGCAGGGACATGACCATCGAGGACATGCTGTTGCTTTGTTTCAGCATCGCGGTGCCGGCTTGCAGCAGCATTTGCGACGACGTCATGTTCGAGCTTTCGGTGGCGAAGTCGACGTCCATGATGCGGCCGGTAGCGGCCTTGGTGTTGGTCGAGATGTTCGACAGGTTGCTGTTGACGTGGTCGAGGCGGTTGGCGGCGGCGCCCAGTGCGGAACGTACCACGCCGATGCTGTCGATGGCCGAGACCAGGCTGCCGATGGCGGCGTTGGCGCTGGCGGTCAGTTCGGTGCCCAGGCCGGCGGCGCCGAAGTTGGCGCTGGCCGAACCCAGTGCGGCGGTGACGCTACCCATCGAGGTGGACAGGTTGATGCTCATCGTTTCCGATTTCGCGGCGCCGATCTGGAACGTCATGGCGCTGGCGATGGTGCCGCCGGTCAGCAGAGCTTGGCCGCCGAACGTGGTGTTTTTCATCACGTTGGACAATTCCAGACCCAGTGCGTCGTATTCGGCTTGCATGGCGTCCTTGTCGGCCGTGTTCGACGAGGCATCGGCAGCTTGCGTAGCCAGATCTTTCATGCGCACCAGCATGTTGGTGACTTCGCCGAACGCGCCTTCAGCCGTTTGCAGCATCGAGGTGCTGTTTTGCGTGTTGCTCATGGCGACCGTCATGCCGCTGGTCTGTGCTTTCAGGCGGGTAGCGATCTGCAGGCCGGCAGCGTCGTCCATTGCCGAGTTGATGCGGTAGCCGGTGGACAGGCGGGTCATCGAGGTCGACAGTTGCGATTGGGTCTTGGCGATCGAGTTCTGTGCGGACAGCGATGCGTTGTTGGTGTGAAGGCTCAGCATTGTATTGCTCCTGGTAAGTGAATTCTTCGAGCGGCAGGTAATTTCTTGCCCTCACCCCTACAAGGCGACAGGGAAGCGCCTTTCATTAAATTCCACATGGAAATTTTTTATCTGGCGCGCCGCCATGAAAAAAGCCCCGGCAATCGCTTGCCGGGGCTTTCATATGGCGCCAGGCGCCGGTGATTATTGCAGCAGGGACATGACCATCGAGGACATGCTGTTGCTTTGTTTCAGCATCGCGGTGCCGGCTTGCAGCAGCATTTGCGACGACGTCATGTTCGAGCTTTCGGTGGCGAAGTCAACGTCCATGATGCGGCCGGTAGCGGCCTTGGTGTTGGTCGAGATGTTCGACAGGTTGCTGTTGACGTGGTCGAGGCGGTTGGCGGCGGCGCCCAGTGCGGAACGTACCACGCCGATGCTGTCGATGGCCGAGACCAGGCTACCGATGGCCGTGTTGGCCAGGGTTTTCAGTTCCGTGCCGCCAGCGGTGCCGGTGAAGTTGGCGGTGGCCGAACCCAGTGCGGTGGCAACGCTGCCCATCGAGGTGGACAGGTTGATGGTCATCGTTTCCGATTTCGCGGCGCCGATTTGGAACGTCATGGCGCTGGCGATGGTGCCGCCGGTCAGCAGAGCTTGGCCGCCGAACGTGGTGTTGTTCATCACGTTGGACAATTCCAGGCCCAGTGCGTCGTATTCGGCTTGCATGGCGTCCTTGTCGGCCGTGTTCGACGAAGCATCGGCAGCTTGCGTGGCCAGATCTTTCATGCGCACCAGCATGTTGGTGACTTCGCCGAACGCGCCTTCAGCCGTTTGCAGCATCGAGGTGCTGTTTTGCGTGTTGCTCATGGCGACCGTCATGCCGCTGGTCTGTGCTTTCAGGCGGGTAGCGATCTGCAGGCCGGCAGCGTCGTCCATTGCCGAGTTGATGCGATAGCCGGTCGACAGGCGGGTCATCGAGGTCGACAGCTGCGATTGGGTCTTGGCGATCGAGTTTTGTGCGGACAACGATGCGTTATTGGTGTGAAGGCTCAGCATTGTATTGCTCCTGTAGGATATATTCAGCGAGACGCGCTATTTTTCTGCTCTCACAAGCACAAGGCGGCCATTTTTACTTATGCATTAAATGCTACATGGAAATATTTTTTATCTTGCCCTGAATCTGCCGTGATTTTTAGTTTCTGTGGAAATAATATCTAAAAAAATACTTTTAACTATTTTTTATCGCATCGCGTGCGCGCAATTGCTCTTCTGCAATTAACAAACCCTGGTCGCGGCTTTTGATCCGCTTCGCCGGTGTGCCCGCATAGATTCCCCATGCCTGCAGCGACTTGGTGACCAGGCTGAGCGCGCCAACGGCGACGCCTTCGCCAAGCTGTGCGCCGGGCAGCACCACGCTGCCCGAGCCGATGATGACGTGCCTGCCCAGGTGGATGGCGCCGCTTTTGCAGTTTGTAAATTCCGCCGGCACGGTGGGGTTGGTCATGCTGGCCCCGCTGTAATCATCGGTCTTGCTGTACAGGCGCACGCCTTGCGACAAGCCGGCGTAGTCTTCCAGCGTGATGCCTGCGCCGCCGGAGAGAAAGCAGCCGCCGCCAATGTGAACGTAGCTGCCGATGCGGATATGGCCACCTGCCGCCACCAGGGTGCTGTAGCCATCGATGCGCACGTTGTTGCCGATCGCGATATTGTCGATGCCGATGATGACGCAGTTCCTGGCGATGCGCACGTTGTGGCCGAGGCTGCGAAACCCCGCGCCGTGCAAGTCTTCTTCGGTGTAATAGCCGGGATTGAAAAGTTCAGACATGGTCATCCTTGTGCGGGTGTGCGGCGCCGGCGCCGGCTTCCAGGTGGCGGCGCTTGCTTTCTGCCAGTTCGGCAATGACGCGCAGCGCCTCGCCGTCGTCGGCCGTCATGTTTTGCAGGAAATGCGCGTTATTCTCGCGTATCCAGCTCAGCGGCAGTTCCCACCAGGCTAGCGCCAGCAGGGCTGCGCGCACTTCCTCGCTGAAGCGGAAGCGCAGCAGGCGCGCGGGCGTCCCTGCGTAAATGCCGTAGGGTTCGCTGCGGAAATTGGGCGGCACCAGCGTGCGCGCACCGATGACGCAGCCATTCTCGATGACCGCGCCGCCCAATATCATCGCCTCGTCGCCGATCCACACATCGTTCTTGATGACCGTATCGGCATATTGGGGAATCGGGCTGTTTTCCAGGCCCATGCCGCCCAATGCCAGAAGATACGTCGAAATGGTGCGCATGTCGTGCTGGCCGTTGAGGATGAAGCGCAGATTCGCGCCGCCGGAAACGTAGCGCCCGATTTGCAGGTGCTGCTCGGTCGAATCGTATTTGGCTTGCGAACCGATGCCGATGCCGGAACAGCGGCCGATGGTAAATTGCCCGAAGTCCGGCTCATTGCCCAGCCAGTTACGGAAAAAGCCATGCGGTATCAGGGTCTGTCCACCGTCCTTGTAGGACAGCACGGTAAATTGTGCCGCCCAGCGATGGTCGTCGATGGTGCCGAAAAAGTCGGTGTCTGTGGAAATATTCATGGAATCAGGCCGGCCTGTGCATGCCGCTCGATGATGGCGCAGATGGCATCGACCTGATCGAGGCCCAGGCCGGGATAGATGGGCAGGCAGATGATTTGCCGCGATGCCTGCAGCGCGTTCGGCAGATTGCTGTGGGCGGCGGTCGGCATGCTGCGGTACATGGGGAAGTCGCTGATGAGCGGATAGAAATAGCGGCGCGCGTAGATATCCTGGTCCCGCAGCAGCTGGAACAGTGCGTCGCGGCTGGTGCCGTAGGCTTCCTTGACGAGAATGGGGAAGTAGGAATGGTTGGCCGATTCCTCTTCGCCAGCCGGCAGGCAGTCGATGCCGGCGATGGCCGCCAGCCGTTCCCGGTAACGGGCATCGATGGCGCGCCGCTGCAGCCGTGCCGCGTCGATGCCCTTCAATTGCAGCAGGCCGAATGCGGCGTTGATCTCGCTCATCTTGCCGTTGATGCCGGGTGCCACCACCGTCACTTCGTCGACGAAGCCGAAATTTTTCAGATGGTCGATGCGCTGCTTGGTCTTGGCGTCGGGGCAGACGATCGCGCCACCTTCAAAGGTATTGAAAATTTTCGTGGCGTGAAAACTCAGCACGGACAGGTCGCCGCAATTGAGCACGCTGCTGCCCTTGTGGCGCACGCCGAACGCATGCGCCGCGTCGTAGATGACTTTCAAGCCATAGTTGTCGGCGATTTTTTCGATGCGTTCCACCTCGCAGGGACGGCCATAGCAGTGCACCGGCATGATGGCGGTGGTGTGCGGCGTGATGGCTGCCTCGATCCTGGCGGGATCCATATTCAGGCTCAGCGGGTCGATATCGACAAAAATGGGCTTGATGCCATTCCAGAGCAGCGAGTGGGCGGTGGCGACGAAGGAGTAGGGCGTGGTGATCACTTCGCCGGTGATGCGCAGCGCTTGCAGGGCCGTGATCAGTGCCAGCGTCCCATTGGTAAACAGGCAGATGTGCTTGACGCCCAGATAGTCGCACAACGCCTGTTCCAGTTGCTGGTGGAACGGGCCGCCGTTGGTGAGGATTTTATTTTTCCAGATCTCTTCCAGATATGGCAGGAAGTCTTGCAAATCCGGCATGAGCGGCTGCGTGACGTAAATCGGCTTCTTGTCGCTCATGATGGCATCACCTGCTTGCTGGTGTCGCCTGGCGCAATGGCGAACGATGCCGGCGGCAAGCCGCTGCACCAGCGCTGCCACATGGTGCGGAACGCCTTTTCCATATTGTGGGCAATGGCCCGCGAGTCGGCCAGCGCCGACACTTGCATGCGGTTGCGCAAGTCTGCGCGCAGGACGGCCAGCTGCATGATGTTGCTAGATAAGAATATTCCCTTGCGGACGAAATCCTCGTCGTCGGTCGTGATGAAGGCGTCGAGACCCACATGCTGCAAGATGCAGGCACCGGCATGGCTCGGTACGCTTGTTCCCTTGAGCGTCAGCGTGGGCACGCCCATCCATAGCGCGTGCAGCGTGGTGGTGCCGCCCGTGTACGGGAAGGTGTCGAGGCAGATGTCGATTTGCTGGTGCAAGGCCAGATAGCCGCCCAAGTGGGTGCGGCCGTGGAAGGTCAGGCGGTCGGCGGCGATGCCTTCCTGCGCGAACCAGGCTTGCAAGGTGGCGATATCGCTGTCTTTTTGCATGGCGGCAAGATGCATTTTCGCTTCGGGAAGGGCCCGCAGCAGCTTTGCCCAGCGAGCGATGACGCCTGGATTGAGTTTGCTGAGCCGATTGAAACTGCCGAAGGTCAGGTAGCCGTTGCCCAGCGCTGGTGCGCGGACCAGTTCCGGGGAGTCGGACGATGGCAGGAAGGGTACGCTGGCAGGCAGCAGCACGACTTTTTCCGTGAAGTACTTTTCATCGACGTCGAATTGCGGATCGGTCAGATAGTAATCCATGGTTTTCAGGCCCGTTGTGCCGGGATAGGCGATCCAGCTGACCTGAATCGGCGCCAGTTTGCGGCCAAAGGCCGTCAGGCGGTTGAAGGCCGTATGGCTGGACAGGTCGACCAGGATGTCGATGCCGTCTTCCCGGATCTTTTCCTGCAAGCTGCTGTCGCTCACCTCGATGATGTTTTGCCAATGGGGGAAATAGCCGCGCAGGCGCTGCGTGACGGCGTCTTCCAGCGTATTGTTGTAGTAGGCGTACAGGCTCAGGCCGGGGCTGGCGCTCAGGTGCGCCACCACGGGCACGACGAAGTTGGACACCACGTGCGAATTGAAGTCGCCCGAGACAAAGCCGACCCTGATGCGCCGCGCGGGATCGTTGTCGTTGCCGAAAACGTGGCCTTCCGCTGTCGCGGTCGTGGACGGCCGGTCGAAGGCCTCGCCGAAGCGGCAGTGTTCCTCAAACAGGCTTTGAGCATCGATATCGACGCTATGGCTGAGGCAAAATAGCAGACCGCTGTGGCTCTCCGGAATATGCGACGCCACCGTCCGGGCGCGATAGCCGCTGGCAATGGCTTCCTCCAAGTGGCCTTCGGCGTGGAGCAGCGAGCACAGGTTGATTTCTGCCGCTGCGTAGTCGGGCTTGATTTCCAGGGCGCGCCGGAACGCGGCCAGCGCTTCCTTGCTTTTGCCCATGGTGCGCATGATATTACCCAAATGAAAATGTAATTCTTCATCATCTGGCTCGGATTCCAGCGCCGTGTTCAGGCACGTCAATACATCCTGATACTGTTTCAGCACCAGGTAGGCGGCGACCAGATTGTTCCGTGCCACCCGGTAATCGGGTTTGATCTGCAGCGCGCGCTGGAAGCTGCGCACGGCGTCCTGTACATTCCTGCTCTCGTGCAGCGCCTGGCCCAGCCGGTTATGCACCTCGGCGTCGTCCGGTAATGCAAGGGTGGCCGCGCGAAAGCTGTCGGCAGCGGCACCAAACTGTTTCTGGCGCAGCAGCGCATTGCCCAGATTAAACGTCGCCAGCGCGTAGTCTGGCTTCAAGGCCAGGGCGCGGCGGTAGCTCGCCACAGCCTCGTCCAGCCTGTTTTCCGCCTGGAGCAGGTTACCGAGGTTGCAGTGGGCCTCGGCAAACGCCGGCTCGATTTCGAGCGCCCGCAGATAGCAGTCGCGGGCTGCATCCAGTTTCCCGGCCGTTTGCCAGGCATTGCCCAGGTGCCCATGCGCCTGCGCATCGTGCGGCGCCAGTTCCACCGTCCGCTGCAGCGTGGCCAGAGCATCTTTGCCTTGCACCTGCAGGGCCGTCCCCAGCACGCTCCAGCCGAATGGCGAGTCTGGATAGGTTTCCAGCAACTGCCGGCAGGCCGCTTCCATCTGTTCATGCTGGCCCGCCTGGTACAACTGCACGATGTGGTCCATTTCCGGCTGCGACGGCGACAGGGCCGCCAGCGCGACCGCCTCCTGCGCCTGCTGGCGCAGCGCTTGCGAGGCAGCATTGTCGAGTCCGCGGGCGATGGCGGTGTCGACGATGTCGAGCGCTTCGTCGGGCTGTCCCGCCTGCAGCAAGCCCTGCGCATAGGATAGCCAGAACTGGCCCTCGTCCGGGGCGACGGACAGCGCCTTGCGTAAATACGGCAAGCCGGCCACATGCTGCCCTACTTGCCCGGCCAGCAAACCCAGGTTGTGGTTGGCGACGGCATGGTAGGGATGGGCCTGCAGGATCGACAGGTAGATTTCTTCCGCCTCGGCAAAACGCCCTGCCTGGTGTTCAGCGATGGCCAGCTGTAATTCGGTGTCGGGGGAGACTGCGGGAGGGAGGGTCGGGTGCATGGGCTGGGGCGGGCAGAAATGTTTAGCAACGGGAATTGTAACTGGTGACAGTGCCCGTGAGAAACTTTCCGAGGGGAATTTGTTGACGCACGCTGCCCGAATGCGCACTTGCTGTTGCAGTTAGTCCAAAGTGCGGGCAATTCTGATCCTTCTGACAAAAAACAGCGCACTGCCGGACGGGAGTGCGCTGTTCTGGCCGATTCTCAGCCGGTGCTGCGATGCCTTGCAGTTACATATTCGGATAGTTCGGCCCGCCGCCGCCTTCCGGTGTCACCCAGACGATGTTCTGCGTCGGGTCCTTGATGTCGCAGGTTTTACAGTGCACGCAGTTCTGTGCATTGATCTGCAGGCGTTCGGCGCCGTCGTCGTTCTTCACGAACTCGTACACGCCGGCGGGACAGTAACGCGCTTCCGGACCCGCATACGTGGCCAGGTTGACGTCGACGGGCACGCTGGCGTTCTTCAAGGTCAGGTGGATCGGCTGGTCTTCCGCGTGATTCGTGTTCGAAATGAACACGGACGACATCTTGTCGAAAGTCAGCTTGCCATCGGGTTTCGGATACACGATCTTCTTCGACTGGGCGGCCGGTTTCAGGCATTCGTGGTCGCCATGCGAGTGGTGCAGGGTCCACGGCGCCTTGCCGCGGAAGATCAGCTGGTCGATGCCCGTCATCAGGCTGCCCAGGTACAGGCCCTTCGACAGCCATGGCTTGACGTTGCGCGCCACGTGCAGCTCTTCATGCAGCCACGATTTCTCGAAAGCAACAGGATAGCTCGTCAGTTCGTCGTGCTGGCGCTGTTCGCCCAGCGCGCCGAAGGCTGCGTCCGCCGCCAGCATGCCGCTCTTGATGGCCGCGTGGCTGCCCTTGATGCGGCTCATGTTCAGGAAGCCCGCATCGCAGCCGATCAGCGCGCCGCCGGCAAACACCAGTTTCGGCAGCGATTGCAGGCCGCCGGCCGCGATCGCGCGCGCGCCGTACGAAATGCGCTTGCCGCCTTCGAAGAACTTGCGGATTTCAGGATGCGTTTTATAGCGCTGGAATTCCTCGTACGGCGACAGGTAAGGATTCTCGTAATTGAGGCCCACCACATAGCCGACCATCACCTGGTTGTTTTCCAGGTGGTACAGGAAGGAGCCGCCGTAGGTTTTCGTGTCCAGCGGCCAGCCGCTCGAGTGGATCACCAGGCCCGGCTTGTGCTGGGCCGGGTCGATTTCCCACAATTCCTTGATGCCGATGCCGTATGACTGGGGATCCTTGCCGGCGTTCAAGTCATACTTGGCCATCAATTGCTTGCCCAGGTGGCCGCGCGCGCCTTCGGCGAACAGGGTGTACTTGGCGTGCAATTCCATGCCCAGCTGGAAGTCGGGGCCCGGTTCGCCGTCGCGCTTGACGCCCATGTTGCCGGTTGCCACGCCTTTGACGGAGCCGTCGTCGTTGTAGAGGATTTCCGCGGCGGGGAAGCCGGGGAAGATTTCCACGCCCAGGTTTTCCGCCTGCTGGCCCATCCAGCGCACCACATTGCCCAGCGAGACGATGTAATTGCCGTGGTTTTCAAAGCAGGCCGGCACGGCGAAGCCTGGCGTTTTATATGCTTTCGTTTCGGTCAGGAACAGGATGCGGTCTTCCGTCACTTCCGTATTCAGGGGCGCGCCCAGTTCTTTCCAGTTCGGAATCAGCTCGGTCAGCGCTTTCGGGTCCATGATGGCGCCCGACAGGATATGCGCGCCCAGTTCGCCGCCTTTTTCCAGCACGCAGACGGACACTTCCTGGCTCTTTTCAGCGGCCAGCTGCTTCAGGCGGATCGCCGCGGCCAGGCCTGCGGGGCCACCGCCGACGATCACCACGTCATACTCCATGGTTTCGCGCGGTCCGTACTGTTCAACTAAGTTATTAGGCTGTGTCATGGTCTCGATTTATAGTCACTAAATGGGTGGGTGAGGAATCTTCGAAGAAATTTAAGCACGAGTGTGCTTGTTTTTGGCGAGGATTGCAACTTTGGCGCCATTTTGCGTGACATTGCCCCTCGCCGCAATCTAAATCCGGCCATTTTGTGTAATGATGGCGTTTACCTTTGCTCAAGTGCGGCGCAGGGTATTTTGCCCCTGCGCCATCGGCACGGCGTAAAGTGTTATCTAAAATAAAACAGGAGTAGCTCGTGGGCATAGAAGTCAATTTCGAGGGCAAGATTGCCCTGATTACCGGCGCATCGAGCGGCCTTGGCGCGCGCTTTGCGAAAGTGCTGGCCCAGGCTGGCGCACAGGTCGTGCTGGCGTCGCGCCGCACCGAGCGCCTGAAGGAGTTGCGCGCCGAAATCGAAGCCGATGGCGGTGCCGCGCACGTGGTCTCGCTCGACGTGACCGACTTCGCCAGCATCAAGTCGGCCATCGCGCACGCGGAAACGGAAGCGGGCCCCATCGATATCCTCGTCAACAATTCCGGTGTCTCCACCACGCAACGCCTGGTCGACGTGACGCCCGAAGATTACTCGTTCGTGATGGACACCAACCTGCGCGGATCGTTCTTCGTGGCCCAGCAAACGGCCAAGCGCATGATCGCGCGCGCCAAGGGCGACCCGAAAAAACAGCACCGCATCATCAATATCGCTTCGATGGCGGGCTTGCAGGTGCTGCCGCAGATCGGCGTGTACTGCATGAGCAAGGCGGGCATGGTGCACATGACGCGCGCCATGGCGGTGGAATGGGGAAAATATGGCATCAACACGAACGCCATCTGTCCCGGCTATATTTCCACGGAAATCAACGAAGATTACTTCGCCACCGAGCAGGGCAAGAAGCTGATCGAAATGCTGCCGAATAAACGTCCGGGCAAGCCGGAAGACCTCGACGGCCTGTTGCTGCTGCTGGCGGGCGAGGATTCGCACTTTATTAACGGCGCCATCATTTCCGCAGACGGCGGCATGAGTACCTTCTAAGGCGCCAGCCTGCGCTGCAGCCTTAGCGCTGCAGCTGCAGTCCCACCAGCTTGTGCACCAGCTCCGACGACGTCGAGGCGGCGAACTTGCGCATCAGCTTGGCGCGGTGCATTTCCACCGTGCGGGGGCTGAGGTCGATCTGGCGGGCGATGACCTTGCTGGTCTTGCCTTCCACCAGCAGGGCGGCGATTTCGCGCTCGCGCGGGGTCAGTTCCGCCGTCACGGGACGTTTCTCGCTGACATCCTCGAACGTCCAGATGCCCGGCCCCAGCGGTTCCTTCGGCAGCATGGCGTGGCCCGTGACGTGGCACCAGAACAATTCCCCATTACTGCGGCGCATGATGCGCTCGTCCGAATAGCGGCCTTTGGCGTTCATGATGGGGATGATGCGGTCACCCGTGCGCAGGAATTCGTCGTGCGTGGGGTAGAGTACTTCGAACGACTGGTCGTCCAGCTGGGCGCGCGCATAGCCGAACATGGCCGCCAGCGCTTCGTTGCAGCTGCGCATGATGCGGTTTTCCGACATGCACATGCCCACGGGCGCGTGCAGGAAGATACTTTCATAATCGATGGCTGACGCGGCGTTCATCTGATACGTATCACTCTCACAGGGGGATTGCTGGCACGGCGCCGGTAGTTCTACGGTATTGTACTTTCCACTCGCGTATTTTATGCTGAGTCGCTGCCTGAGTCATGGACTCAAGACCAAAGCTTAACAAAAGATAGAGGGACACCCATGAATAAAGTTTATCCTGACGCCGCCTCGGCGCTGGCCGGTATCGTCCAAGATGGCCAGACCATCGCCGTCGGCGGCTTCGGCCTGTGCGGCATTCCCGAAGCCCTGATCGGCGCCTTGCGCGATTCGGGCGTGACGGGCTTGACGGCCATTTCGAATAACGCCGGCGTGGACGGCTTCGGCCTGGGCCAGTTGCTGACCACGCGGCAGATCAAGAAAATGATCGCCTCCTACGTGGGCGAAAACAAGGAATTCGCGCGCCAGTACCTGGCGGGCGAGCTGGAACTGGAATTCACGCCGCAAGGCACCCTGGCCGAGAAACTGCGCGCCGGCGGCGCCGGCATTCCCGCCTTCTTCACCAAGACGGGCGTGGGCACCATCGTTGCCGACGGCAAGGAGCTGCGCGAATTCGACGGCGAGCAATACGTGATGGAACGCAGCCTCGTGGCCGACGTGTCGCTGGTCAAAGCCTACATGGCCGACCGCGCCGGCAATTTGGTCTACCGCAAGACGGCGCGCAATTTCAACCCGAACGTGGCCATGGCTGGCAAGATCACCATCGTCGAAGTGGAAAAACTGGTCGAAGTGGGCGAGATCGACCCGGACCAGGTCCACACGCCGAGCATCTTCGTGCACCGCATCGTGGTCAACGCGAACCCGGAAAAACGCATCGAGCAGCGCACCGTGCGCACTGAAGCATAAAGAAGAATACGGAGATAATCATGGCTTGGACGAGAGATGAAATGGCCGCACGCGCGGCAAAGGAATTGCAGGATGGCTTTTATGTGAACCTGGGCATCGGCTTGCCGACCCTGGTGGCGAATTATGTGCCGGAAAATATCGAAGTGTTCCTGCAGTCGGAAAACGGTTTATTGGGCATCGGCCCGTTCCCCACCGACGCGGAAGTCGATGCCGACCTGATCAACGCTGGCAAGCAGACGGTGACGGCCTTGCCCGGCGCCGCCTACTTCAGCTCGGCCGATTCCTTCGGCATGATCCGCGGCGGCAAGATCAACCTGGCCATCCTGGGCGCCATGCAAGTGTCGGAAAAGGGCGACCTGGCGAACTGGATGATTCCAGGCAAGATGGTCAAGGGCATGGGCGGCGCGATGGACCTCGTTGCCGGCGTCAAGCGCGTGGTCGTGCTGATGGAACACGTGGCCACGGCCAAGGATGGCACGACGTCGCACAAGTTGCTCAAGCAGTGCGACTTGCCGCTGACGGGCGTGGGCGTGGTCGACGTCATCATCAGCGACCTGGGCGTGATCGACGTGACGGAAAACGGCCTGAAGCTGGTGGAACTGGCGCCGGGCGTGACCAAGGAGCAGGTGCAGGCGGCCACGGGCGCTGAACTGGACGTCTCCGCCGTGTAAGCCAGGCGGATCGTCGTATGAAAGCAGGGCGGACAGCGGTGTCCGCCCTTTTTTATGCGCCAGCCTTGCCGCGCAAGCCGTCCAGGCTGTAGGCGCCAGCGCCCGCTACCGCAAAGTACAGGAAGGTGAAGCAATACATCACGGCCATTTCGCCGCCGTTCAGGATCGGCAGGAAGCCGGCGGGCGCATGCGCCATGAAGTAGGCGGCCGCCATCTGGCCCGACAGGATGAAGGCGACGGGGCGGGTGAACAGGCCAAGCAGCAGCAAGCTGCCGCCGACCAGCTCGATGACGCCGGCCGCGCCCATCACGGAAAACAGTTGCAGCCCGTCGAACATGGCCACATGCGGCGCGCCGAACAGCTTGGCCGTGCCGTGTTGCAGGAAGAGAAAGCCGAGGATGATGCGCAGCAGGCCCAGCAGGCGTGGGTTCCAGGTGGCGTAGAAGGCGGGCGAGAGGGACATGACGTACTCCATTCAAAAGTGAGGATGGTTCGGTGTCAGGCTTGCATTAACGCAATGTCATTATGCGCGAGCCAGGTGGCGAACAGGTGACAGTACTGTAATGGTTTTTCATTTATTGATCATCCTAGTAAATATTGATACATGATTTACTATTTGTTGATGATGCTGACAACAGTCTGCGCGCATGAAAAAAGCCCCGCAGAGTGATCTGCGGGGCTTTTCAGGAGGATGTCTCGCTGTAAGGTATTGCTTACTTGACGATATTCACGGTCGGTGCAACGTAGGCGTCGTCGGTCGGGTGGGTTGGATGGGCCAGCTCGCTATGCAGCTTGTCCATGTCCAGTTCTTTTTCCCATTTCGACACGACGATGGTGGCCACGCCGTTGCCCACAAAATTGGTCAGCGCGCGGCATTCGCTCATGAAGCGGTCGATACCGAGGATCAGCGCCATGCCGGCCACGGGAATCGTCGGCACCACGGCCAGGGTGGCAGCCAGAGTGATGAAGCCGGCGCCCGTGATGCCGGATGCGCCTTTCGAGGTCAGCATCGCCACGCCCAGGATGGTCAGTTCCTGCCAGATCGTCAGTTCCGTGTTCGTGGCTTGCGCAACGAACAGGGCCGCCATGGTCATGTAGATGTTGGTGCCGTCCAGGTTGAACGAGTAGCCGGTAGGCACGACCAGGCCGACGACTGGCTTGGAGCAACCCAGGCGCTCGAGTTTTTTCATCAGGGCCGGCAGGGCCGATTCCGACGAGCTGGTACCGAGCACGATCAGCAGTTCTTCCTTGATGTACAGCAAGAAGCGGCCGATGGAGAAGCCCGTGTACTTGGCGATCAGGCCCAGCACGACGAAGACGAACAGGAAGCAGGTCAGGTAGAACGAACCCATCAGTTTCGCCAGCGGGATCAGCGAAGCCAGACCGTATTTACCGATGGTAAAGGCCATCGCACCGAATGCGCCGATGGGAGCGACTTTCATGATGATGTTGACCATGCCGAAGATGGCATGCGACAGTTCGTCGATCAGCTTGGTGACCGGACGGCCGCGCTCGCCCAGCAGGGACAGCGAAAAGCCGAACAGGATGGCGATCAACAGTACTTGCAGGATGTCGCCCTTGGCGAAGGCGTCGACGAAGGTCTTCGGTATGATATTCATCAGGAAGTCGACGGTGGTCAAGCCTTCGGCGTGCGTGTATTGCGCGATGGACTTGGCATCGAGGTGGGCCGGATCGGCGTTGAAGCCGGCGCCCGGTTTGAGGATGTTAGCCACCAGCAAGCCGATGGCCAGCGCGAAGGTGGAGACCACTTCGAAGTACAGCAGCGCCTTGCCGCCCACGCGGCCGATTTTCTTCACGTCCTGCATGCCGGCGATGCCGGAGACCACGGTACAGAAGATCACCGGGGCGATGATCATCTTGATCAGTTTGATAAAGCCGTCGCCCAGCGGTTTCATGTCGACGGCGTTCGAGGGGTAGAACACCCCCAGCAGTACGCCAGCGACGATGGCGAACAGCACCTGGACGTACAGGATTTTATAGAATGGTTTTTTCACGAGTGGTCTCCTCTTGCGGGTTGATGCTGCGATCATCCGCCCATTGCCAGGCCGGCTCAATTGTGGATAACCGCAGATATGCATTTTCGCTATATCGGGTATTGCGCCATGGCGAACGTGCCGGCACTGTGCTGCGGCGCAGCATTTCAGGCGTGTGCTTGGAGCATTGCCCGCGCTGCGCTACACTGCCGTAGCGTCGCGCGCGAGGCAACCGGCAAATCGCCGGTTTCTTTATTTTTTACTACCAAATAACGACGCCGGATAAAACCGTAGCGAGCGGAAGGGAGTTGTGGCCGAGAAGCGCAACCGTACTTAAGTACGGTGAGCATCGCAGGCCGCAAACACCGACGCGCAGTAGGTTTTCTCCGGTGTTATAAGGAATCGCATGATCGAAGCGAGCATCAAGTCAGTGCAATGTATCTCCCCCGCAGGCTTGCACACCATGTCGTATAAAGAGTGGGGCGCGGCCGATAATCCGAACGTGCTCGTCTGCGCCCACGGCGTGACGCGCGTGGCGGACGACTTCGACAACCTGGCGCGCGCTATGGCCAGCGATTACCGCGTGATCTGCCCCGACGTGGTGGGGCGTGGGCGCTCGGGCTGGCTGGCCAACCCGCAGTTTTACCGCGTACCGCAATATGTGAGCGACATGGTGACCCTGCTGGCGCGCGTGCTGGCCAACGGCGAGCGCCAGACGGTGGACTGGTTCGGCACCTCGATGGGCGGCTTGATCGGCCTGGGCCTGGCATCATTGCCCAACAGCCCGATTAGCAAGCTAGTGCTGAACGATATCGGCCCGACGCTGGCGCCCGAAGCCTTGCAGCGCATCGGCGACTACATCGGCCAGGACCTGCGTTTCGAAACCTTCGAGCAGGGCGCCAGGTTTGTGCGCGACGTGTCCGCCAGCTTCGGCCCGCACACGGACGCGGAATGGCATAAACTGGCGGTGGATGTGTTGCGCCAGGATAAGGATGGCCACTGGCGCCGCCACTATGATATGGGACTGGCCATGCCGTTCCGCTCGGCCACGCCGGAATCGGCGGCCAGCGATGAAGCCATGCTGTGGGCCGCGTATGATGCCGTACGCTGCCCCACCTTGCTGGTGCGCGGCTCGGAATCCGATTTGCTGTCGCATGAAACGGCCACGCGCATGCTGGGCCGCGGCCCGAAGGCGGAGCTGGTGGAAATCGCCGGCGTAGGCCATGCGCCCACTTTCGTGCACGACGACCAGATCGCCATCGCGCGCAAGTTTTTGCTGGGCAAGTAATAATCAGTAACGCTGTACAGATTTTGAAACAACCGAAAGAAGAAGCATGGAAATTACACGACTGCACGTAGGCAAACGCCTCTCCGAAGTAGCCATTCACAACAACACCATCTACCTGGCTGGCCAGATCGCCGAAGACACCACGCAAGGCATCGTCGGCCAGACGCGCGAAGTGCTCGGCCACGTCGACCGTTTGCTGATGGAAGCGGGCAGCGACAAGACTTGCATCCTGTCGTGCCAGATCTACATCGCCGACATGAAGGATTTTCCCGGCATGAATGAAGTATGGGACGACTGGGTCGCGTCAAGCCACACGCCGCCGCGCGCCACGGTGGAAGCGAAGCTGGCCAATCCGGCTTGCCTGGTGGAAATCGTCATCATCGCTGCAGAGCGTTAAGTCATCAAGTTGTTGGGTTATTAAGTTTAAAGGTATCACATGGTTTCCATCTCGGCCCCGAATAGCGTCACCTCGGAACAACTGGTAGAGGGCTTGAGCGCGCCGGACAGCGCGCGCGTGCTGGACGCGTTCGCGTATGCCACCGAAGCATATGGCGACAAGCTGACCTTTGCCGGCCGCTCCGCGCTGGACTTCGCCGTCGGCGTGGCCACCACGCTGGCTTTCCTGCGCAGCGATGCGGAAACGCGCATCGCCGGCCTGATGTTCGAGCTGACCCTGCTGGAGCCGGATACGGCGGCCGATATCGAGCCCCGCTTCGGCAAGCAGGTGTGCGACCTGGCAACAGGCGTGCGCCAGCTGATCCGCTTGCGCGCGCTGACCCAGGCGCAGCACGGCAGCGCTGGCGGGCGCGGCAAGAATGCGGCGCAGCAAGCCGTGGCCCAGGTGGAAACCTTGCGCAAGATGTTGCTGGCGATGGCTTCCGACATGCGTGTCGTGCTGGTGCGCCTGGCTTCTTGCGTGACGACCTTGCGTTACTTTGCCGAACTAAAACTGTTCAATGAAATGACGCGCGAGTACGGCAAGGAAACCCTGGACCTGTACGCACCGCTGGCCAACCGCCTCGGCATCTGGCAGCTGAAGTGGGAGTTGGAAGACTTGTCGTTCCGCTTCATCGAGCCGGAAGCGTATAAACGCATCGCCAAGATGCTGGAAGAAAAGCGCATGATGCGCGAGGGCTTTGTTTCCTCGGCGATTTTGCGCCTGCAGACGGAACTGGCTTCGGCCGGTATCCAGGCGGAAGTATTTGGCCGCCCGAAACACATTTACAGCATCTGGAACAAGATGCGCGGCAAGGAACTCGATTTCACGGCCCTGTACGATGTGCGCGCCTTCCGCGTCATCGTTGCCGACGTGAAAACTTGCTACACGGTGCTGGGCGTGGTCCACAATATCTGGACCCCCATCCCGAAAGAATTCGACGATTACATTTCGCGGCCGAAACCGAACGGTTACCAGTCGCTGCACACGGTGGTGACGGCCGAGGATGGCCGGCCGCTGGAAGTGCAAATCCGCACGAATGAAATGCACAGCTTTGCCGAATACGGCGTGGCTGCGCACTGGCGCTACAAGGAAGAGGGCGGTTCGAATTTTGCCGGCCAGAAATACGACGAAAAGATCGCCTGGCTGCGCCAGTTGCTGGCCTGGAAAACGGAAGTGGCCGACGCCGTCGTGGGCCAGGAAGAAATCCAGCGCGAATGGGTGGAAAAACTCAAATCGGCCACCCTGGACGACCGCATCTTCGTCATGACGCCGCAAGCGCGCGTGCTGGAATTGCCCGTGGGCGCCACGCCCGTCGATTTTGCGTATCACCTGCACACGGACGTGGGCCACCGCTGCCGCGGTGCCAAGGTCGACGGCATCATGGTGCCCCTGAATACGCAACTGAAAAACGGCCAGACCTGCGAAATCATCACGGCCAAGGGCGCACCGGGCACGGCCGGGCCGTCGCGCGACTGGCTCAGCGCCGGCTACGCCGTCAGCACGCGCACGCGCTCGAAAATTCGTGCTTGGTTCCATGCCATCGACATGCAGGAAACCCTGGCCCATGGCCGCGCGCTGGTGGAAAAGTCCTTGCAGCGCGAAGGCAAGACAGCCGTCAACCTCGAAGCGCTGGCGCAAAAGCTGGGCTTTGCGAAAGTCGACGAGCTGTTCCTGTCGGTCGGCAAGGATGAATTCAGCCTGCGTCACGTGGAGCAGGCGCTGCACGACAATGGCGAAGTGGTGGTGCCGGAAGACGCCGTGCTGGTCGGCAAGAGCCGCGCATCCAGCGTGGAGCAGGGCGCCAAGTCGGGCGTGCTGGTGGTGGGCACCGAAGGCTTGATGACGGTGCTGGCCAAATGCTGCAAGCCGGCGCCGCCGGACAGCATCGTCGGCTTCGTCACGCGTGGCAAGGGCGTGTCGATCCACCGCGCCACGTGTAAAAACTTCGAGGAAATGCGCGCCAAGTCGCCCGAACGGGTGATCTTCACGGAATGGGGCAGCACGGGCGGACACGATACCGTGTATCCGGTCGATATCTTCATTCTGGCAGGCGACCGCCAGGGCTTGCTGCGCGACATCTCCGAAATCTTTTCGCGCGAAAAGATCAACGTGATTGGCGTCAACACCCAAAGCGCCAAGGGCCAGGCCCGCATGACCTTTACGGCCGAGATCAGCTCGACGGCGCAGTTGTTGAAGGCGCTGAATGTGATCAAGGATGTCAGTGGCGTGTTAGAGGCACGCAGAAGTTAGTGTATCTTGGGGTCAGACCCTCAAGCCCGCTAACGCAGAGCTCTGCGCTAACGTGGCCGGGGGTCTGACCCCAGTCCTTGCTAGTGGGTTTTGTCACCCTGATGCAACCCCGCCATCGCCGCCGTCTCAGGCTGCAGAGTAATATGGTCGATGCCATGCTTACTCAATAACATCTTCTTGATCGCCCGCAATACCTTCGGCCAATGGTCGAGGTGCTCGATTTCCACGTGGCCGATCAGGGCCGGCTGGCCGGGCGACATGTCCCACACATGCAGGTCGTGCACGGCAATCACGCCGTCCACTTGCTCCACGTCCGCGCCCACCTGAATGTAGTCGATATGCATGGGCACGCCTTCCATCAGGAAGTGGTACGACTCGCGCAGCACGCCGAACGTGGATTTCAGGATCAGCAGGGAGACCAGCACGGACAGCAGCGGGTCGATCTGCATCCAGCCCGTAAAGTAAATGACGGCGCCGGCGACGATGGCGGCGACCGAGCCGAGCAAGTCGCCCATCACATGCACGAGGGCGGCGCGCGTGTTGACGCTTTGCTTGTCTTTCGACAATACCCACGCCACCACCACGTTGATCGCCAGGCCGATAAAGGCGACGATGAAGACCATGCCGCCCTTGACGGGTTGCGGGGAGGAAAAGCGCAGCGCAGCTTCATAGCAGATCCAGCCCACCACGCACAGCATGGCCAGGCCGTTGACGAAGGCGGCCAGCGCTTCGGCGCGGCCAAAGCCGAACGAATGGCGCGGCGAGGGCGGGCGGCGCGCGATGAGCTGCGCCAGCAGTGCCAGGCCCAGCGCTGCCGCGTCCGTGACCATGTGGCCCGCGTCGGAAATCAGGGCCAGCGAATTGGACAGGAAGCCGGCCGCCACCTCGATGCCGGCAAACGACAGGGTCAGGCCCAGCGCCCACGCGAGGATGCTCTGGCTGCGTCCCTCGAACGAGTGGGTGTGCTTGGCGTCGCCTTTCAGGTGGGCGTGCAAATGGGTGGCGTCGTGTTCGGTGTGCGTCGGCTGCATGGAATGCTTTGTGGAATGATGTTGCCGTCAGTGTAATTGAAAAGCAACAACATAGTCGGCACGTAAAAAAACCTGCAGGCCCGGAGGCGCTGCAGGTTTTACCTGGAACAAACAATTTTACTGTACTGCCGTCTCGCCAAACTTACCTTCGCGGAAATCCTGCACGGCCTGGAATACTTCCGCCTGGGTATTCATGACAAACGGGCCATATTGCGCGATGGGTTCGTTCAAGGGCTGGCCGGCGACGAGGATTACGCGGCCGCCTTGCGGCGCCTCGATGCGCACGCCATCGCTGCCCGGCGTGTTGGCGAAGATCGCCATGCGCAGTGCGGGCACGGCCTTGCCGTCGACCTGCACTTCGCCACGGAAGGTGTAGATGAAAGCGTTATGGCCTGGCGGCAAGGGCTGCTCGAAGCTGCTGCCGGCCGGCAAGTCGATGTCGAGGTACAGCGGTTCCGTCAGCTCGCGCTGCACGGCGCCCGTCACGCCATGGCTTGCGCCGGCGATCACTTGCACGGCCACGCCCGCGTCCGTCGTGTAGCGGGGGATTTCACTGCTGGTGAAATCGCGGTACCACGGCGTGCGCATCTTGTCGCGCGCGGGCAGGTTCAACCACAGCTGAAAACCTTCCATGACGCCTTCTTCCTGCTCCGGCATTTCCGAGTGGATCACGCCGCTGCCGGCCGTCATCCATTGCACGCCGCCCGAGGTCAGCAAGCCTTCGTGGCCCGCGCTGTCCTTGTGGCGCATGCGCCCCGTGATCATGTACGACACGGTCTCGAAGCCGCGGTGCGGATGCTCGGGGAAGCCGGCGATATAGTCGTTCGGCTTGTCGCTGGCGAAATTGTCGAGCATCAAAAACGGGTCGAGACGGCGCTGCAGCTGCTGCGTCAGCACGCGGTTGATCTTCACGCCGGCACCATCCATGACGGCCTGGCCGGCGATCACGCGCTCGACGGCGCGTGGCTTGTTGACGGTGGTGATGTCGCTCATTGCTTTCTCCTCTAGGCCAGGACGGCGCCAGTGCGCCGCCCCTTTCACTGCTGGGATTACATCGGGATCACACCAGGATGGCGTTGATCTCGGCGTCCGCTTGCGCTTGCGCCTTGGCCACGGCTTCCGGGCCCATGCCCATGCCTTCCGAATACACGTATTGCACGTCGGTCAGGCCCAGGAAGCCGAACATGGTGTTCAGGTAAGGCACCTGGCTATCGTTGGCGCTGTCGCGGTGCAAGCCGCCGCGGGACAGGCCCACGTAGACTTTCTTGCCGGTCAGCAGGCCAACAGGGCCGTTTTCCGTGTACTTGAAGGTGACGTTGGCGCGGGCAATCGCGTCGAACCAGCTTTTCAGTTGCACGGTGATACCGAAGTTGTACATCGGCGCGCCGATGACGATCACGTCAGCCGCTTGCACTTGCGCAATCAGCGCGTCGTCCAGGGCGATGCGGGCCGCCTGCTCCGGCGTGCGCTTGTCCGCTGGCGTGAACAGCGCTTGCAGGGTCGGCTCGTCGAGCACGGGGTGTGGTGCGGCAGCCAAGTCGCGGCGGACGAGGGCGGCGCCAGGGTTGGCCGTTTGTACGCGGCTAGCGATGGCGTCAGCCAAACGGGTCGATGCGGAGCCGGTGCTGCGGGCGCTGGAATTGATTTGCAGGATGTTCATCTTGTTTCTCCGTTGTGAGGTGTCTTGCGATGGATGAACTATAGCAATTCCAAAATTGATGCGGAAGCCGTTAAAATGGATAACATTAATCCACTCATGGAACAATTGAGCGTAAAGGTAGCGTATGAATATCGATCCCGGAGATTTGCTGCTGTTCGCCCGCGTCGTCGAGTGCGGCAGTTTCAGTCGTGCCGCCGTGCGCGTGGACTTGCCCAAGTCGACCTTGTCGCGCCGCATCTCGCTGCTGGAAGCGAAATTGGGCGAACGGCTGTTGCTGCGCACCACGCGCAAGCTGGCGCTGACGGAGTTCGGCGCCAGCCTGCTCGAGCATGCGCGCAAGGTGGTGGAAGAAACGGAGGCGGCTGGCGCCCTGGCGCAGCACCGCCAGGCAGGACCCAGCGGCTTGCTGCGCATTTCCATGCCGGCCGATTTCGGTGACACCCTGATGCGTCAGGTGCTGGCCGAGTTCGTGCGCCGCTATCCCGCCATTTCTCTGGAACTGGACTTGTCGGCGCGCCGGGTGGATTTACTGGAAGAAAATTTCGACCTGGCCATCCGCATGGGCAATTTGCCCGATGACGCCAGCCTGGCCGCGCGCCGCGTGGCCTTCAGCACTCTGGCGCTGTATGCCTCGCCGCAATACACGAGCGTGCACGGCTTGCCCGAGCATCCCGACGATTTGTATGGCCACGATTTATTGAGCTTGCCACGGGCCGTACATGGCCTCGTGCATTGGACTTTGATCCGCGGCAAGACGACGTGGGAGCGCGATCTGCCCGTGCGCCTGCTGGCCAATTCGCCGGAATTGCTGGTGCGTATGGCCTGCACGGGCGTGGGCATTGCGGCCAGCACGGACCGCTTTGCCAAGCCGTATGTGGCGACGGGGGAATTGGTGCGCGTGCTGCCCGAGTGGAGTTTTCCGCTGGTCACGGGCTGGGCCGTGTTTCCCGGCCGGCGCTTGATGCCGGCCAAGACGCGCGCGTTTCTCGACCTAATGGAGGAAATGTACCAAACCGACGCGCCTGTTTAGTAACGGCTGTCAAAACCTACTGCGCGTCGTGATCTATGGCCTGCGATGCTCACTGTACCTTCGTACAGTTGCGCTTCTCGGCCACATCTCCCTTCCGCTCGCTACGGTTTTGTCAGGCGTTGACAGGTCAGTGGAGGGCGCGGAGCCTTGATCTATTTAGGCCGGTTGCCCATGACTTCGCCCAGCTGTACGGGGCCGGCTGGCTGCCAGCCGGCATTGAAATCGACTGTGCCTTTCGGGAACAGCATGACGACGGTGGAGCCGAGCAGGAAGCGGCCCAGCTCTTCGCCCTGTTTCAGCACGACATTGTCGTTCGCATAGCTCCAGTCGCGTATCTGGCCTGTGCGGGGTGGGTTGACGACGCCGTGCCAGACGGTGGCCATGCTGCCGACGATGGTGGCGCCTACCAGGGTCATGACGAAGGGACCGTTGGCCGTATCGAACACGCAGACGACGCGCTCGTTGCGGGCGAACAGGCCGGGAATGCCGCGCGCCGTCGTCGGGTTGACGGAGAACAATTCACCGGGAACATAAATCATGCGCGTCAGACGGCCATCGCAGGGCATGTGGATGCGGTGGTAGTCGCGCGGGCTCAGGTACAGATTGGCGAAGCTGCCGTGTTCGAACTGGGCCGCCAGGGCCGCATCGCCGCCGACCAGGGCCGTCGTGCTGAAGTTGTGGCCCTTGGCCTGGAAGATCTGGTCCTTGTCGATGCTGCCGAACTGGCTGATGCGTCCATCGACGGGGCAGACGTAGTCGGCCTGGGCCAGCGGACGGGCGTCCGGGCGCAGCGCGCGCGTGAAAAAGTCGTTGAAGCTCGTGTAGTGCGTGATGTCCGGGTCCAGCGCCTCATCCATGTTGACGTTGTAGCGGCCGACGAACCAGCGGATCAAACGCGTCGTCATGGCGCCGCCCTTGGCACCGGCGACACGGCCGGCAAAATTGGTCAGCGCTCCCTTGGGCAGCAGATATTGAGGCAAAACGGCAAGACGGTCAGACACGATGGGAAGCCTTTGACGGGGTGATGGGAACAATGGTGAAAACGCATTATAGCGGCGATGTGGCGCGCAATACTATGCGCCGTATGCAAGGGTGCGTATCGCAGCCGGCCGCCGAATTTAATTTGCCATAGGAAATATTTTCAGGAAACTGTGCCACTCGGAAAAAATTACAGCACAATACAGCGGCCTGTTTTTTAGCTTTTAGCCATTTTTATTCAGCCAACTTTTTTAGCCAGGTCATGATGCCACGCCGTTGCCTTCGCCTTACCGTCCTTTGTTCCGCTGTCCTGTTTGCCTGGAATGCCCAGGCCCAGCAATCCGAAACGCCAGCCTCTGAGCCCGCCGCTGCGCCGCTGAAGGCTGAAAAGCCCGCCGCGCCCGCGATGCAAACCGTGGAAGTCAAGGGCAGCGGCTATGATCCGCGCCGCGACGATACGGCCAGCAAGATGGTCGTGGGCAGCGAGGAAATCCTCAAGTATGGCGACACGAATGTCACCGATGTGCTCAAGCGCTTGCCCGGCATCACGGTTTCCGGCGCGGCCGGGCGCTCGGGCGGCGAAATCCGCATGCGCGGCCTGGGCAGCGGCTACACGCAGATATTGCTCAACGGCGAGCGGGCGCCGGCCGGTTTTTCGCTCGACACCCTGTCGCCGGACGTGATCGAACGCATCGAGATTTTGCATGCGGCCAGCGCCGAATACAGCACGCAGTCGATTGCCGGCACCATCAATGTGGTGCTCAAGAAAGCCGTGAAGACGGCGCAGCGCGAACTCAAGCTGGGCGTGCAGGGCAGCGACGTGAGCTTTTCGCCCAGCGTGAACGTGCAACTGTCCGACCGCGACGGCAACTTCTCGTATTCGCTGGCCGGCTCGCTGTTCCGCTACGACTACCATTACGACAATCCCGGACTGGAACTGGGCTATGCGCCCGATGGCCGGCAAAACCTGCTGCGTCGCACGAATGGCACGGGCGATGGCCGCCCGGAAGGCATCAATCTGTCGCCGCGCCTGAATTGGGTGCTGGTCAACGGCGATAATGTGACGGCGCAATTCTTCTTCAATGGCGGGCGCTCGAATCACCGCAATTTCAGCCGCGCGGAAACAGAACAGGGCTTGCGCCCCGATTACGACACCAATACGGGCAGCTCCAGCAACCACAATGCCTTCGGCCGCAGCGACCTGACGTGGATGCACAAGCTGGCCGGCGGCGCCCGGCTGGAATTGAAAATCGGTGCCTCGGCCGCCCGCAATACGTCCGACAGCCTGCAGCAAGGCTTTGTCGATGGCAGCGGCCTGGCGCTCGACCGCAAGGTGGGCGTGAAGGCGACGGAAAACGGCGTCAGTTCCACCGGCAAGTACTCCACGCCCTTGCTGCCCGGCCACGCCCTGTCGATGGGCTGGGATGGCGCCTACACGGAGCGCGAGGAAACGCGCCGGCAGCGCGAAGCGGCACTGTCTGCCCTGGGTGCGCGCCCGCCCGTCGACAGCGACGAAGGTTTCGACGCCACCATCAAGCGCCTGGCCCTGTTTGTGCAGGACGACTGGGAAATCACGCCGCGCTGGTCGATGTATGCGGGCGTGCGCTGGGAGGGCATCGACACGCGCAGCGCAGGCAACACTTATGATGAAGTGCAGCAGCGCACCAGCGTGTGGAGTCCGCTGTTGCAAACCCTGTGGAAGTTGCCTGATACCAAGGGCGACCAGGTACGTCTGGCCCTGACGCGCACCTACAAGGCGCAACCCACGGCAAGCCTGATTCCGCGTCGTAATACCTCGACCAACAATAGTCAGACGGACCCCGACCGTGAAGGCAATCCTTACCTGAAACCGGAGCTGGCGCTGGGCATCGATGCCTCGTACGAGCACTACTGGGCCGAAGGCGCCTTGCTCAGCGCGCGCGCCTCGGCCCGCCGCATCGATGGCTACACGCGCCAGGGCTTGCTGTTCATCAATGATCGCTGGGTCTCCACGCCCGTCAATGATGGCCGCGCGAATACTCAGACACTGGAACTGGAAGCGAAGTTCCCGCTGCGTGCCGTGCTGGCGGCGCCCGTGCCGGCCATCGACCTGCGCGCCAGCGTCAGCCGCAACTGGTCGCAGGTGGAGCAGGTGCCGGGGCCAAACAACCGGCTCGACCAGCAAACCCCCGTCAGCGGCAACTTCGGTCTCGATTACAAGACGCCGGATGGTGTGCTGACGACGGGTGGCAGCTTCAACTTCCGCAATGGCGGCCCCGTGCGCATCACCGAGCGCCAGAGCGCCTATACGTCGCCGCGGCGCGACCTCGACCTTTATGCGCTGTGGAAATTCGATGCGAAGAACCAGTTGCGCCTGGCCGTGTCGAACTTGCTGGCGCAAGACTTCGAAAGCACCACCACGTATGCGGACGCCAGCGGCACGATAGCCCGCAACAGCATTTCACCGAGTTCGCCGCAGGCGCGCGCGACCCTGGAAATGAAGTTCTGATCGCGACGTTCTCATACTGAAAACCCCGGCCGGCATCCCCGCTGGCCTATAATCTCGGCAATTGCGCGCGCGGCCCGTCCGTGCGCGCCACCTTTTCCTTTGCCAAGATTGCTTTCCCCATGACGTTTTCCTCCCTCGGCCTGATCGATCCCCTGGTCCGCAAACTCGATGAGCTCGGCTATGCCAAGCCCACGCCCGTGCAGGCGCAAGCGATTCCTGCCGTGCTCGCCGGGCGCGACCTGATGGCCGCCGCCCAGACGGGCACGGGCAAGACGGCCGGCTTTGCCGTGCCGCTGCTGCAGCGCCTGACTTTGGAAGGCGTGGTGGCGCCGCAGTGCGTGCGCGTGCTGGTGCTCGTGCCCACGCGCGAACTGGCCGAGCAAGTCTATGCCAGCTTCCGCAGCTATGGCGGCAACTTGCCGCTGCGCAGCTTTGTCGCGTATGGCGGCGTGCCCATCGAGCCGCAGATCAGCAAACTGCGCAAGGGCCTCGACGTGCTGGTGGCCACGCCGGGCCGCTTGCTGGATTTGCAGACGCAGGGCGCCGTCAAGTTCGAGCAAGTGCAAACCCTGGTGCTGGACGAGGCGGACCGCATGCTGGACCTGGGCTTCGAGCGCGAGCTCGATATATTGCTGATGACTATGCCCAAGCAGCGCCAGACCCTGCTGTTCTCGGCCACCTTCTCGGACGCCATCCGCGCCATGGCGAAAACCATGCTGAAGGACCCCGTCTCGGTAGAAGTGAGCGCGCGCAACAGCACGGTCAAGGCCGTGAAACAATCGGTGATCGTGTGCGACAAGAAACGCAAGCCGGAACTCTTTTTGCACTTGCTGAAGAAAAAGCGCTGGGGCCAGGTCCTGGTCTTCGTCAAGACGCGCAAGGGTGTCGAGCTGCTGGTGAACACTTTGCTGGAGCAGGGCGTGCGCGCCGATTCGATTCACGGCGACAAGACCCAGCCGAACCGTTTGCGCGCGCTGGCCCGCTTCAAATCGGCCGAGGTGCAGGTGCTGGTGGCCACCGACGTGGCTGCCCGCGGCCTCGATATCGATCAATTGCCCGTCGTCGTCAATTTCGACTTGCCCACCGTGGCGGAAGATTATATCCACCGCATCGGCCGCACGGGCCGCGCGGGCGCTTCGGGCGAAGCGATCTCGCTCGTTTGCGCCGATGAGGTGGAGTTGCTGTCGGCTGTGGAAGCGCTGACCCGGCAAACCCTGAAACGCAACGAGGAGCCCGGTTTCGAGGCCGAGCACCGTGTGCCGGGCACGTCCGCCGGCGGCACCATCCAGAAGAAGGCCGTGAAAGTGCTGGCGCCGAAGGCGGCGGAGCGGGCCAAGAAAAGGCGCTTCTACAAATAATCGGCGCAGTTAAGCTGACAAGGCAAGGCGCGCAGCACGGATATGCCATTCGTGCCATCATGCGCTATGACCTCGATACCTTTGTTCCCGCTCAATACGGTGCTGTATCCCGATGGCTATCTGCCCCTGCAGATCTTCGAGGTACGCTATCTGGACATGATACGCAAATGCATCATGGGCGAGCAGCCGTTTGGCGTGGTGCAACTGCTGGACGGCGGGGAAGTGCGCAAGCCGGGCCAGCAGGAAACGCTCGCGCCCGTGGGCACCCTGGCGCGTGTAATCGACTGGGCCGCGCCCCTGTCCGGCTTGCTGCAAATCAAATGCATGGGCATGCAGCGCTTTCATATCGTCTCCAGCGAACAGCTGAAGCACGGCTTGTGGATGGCGCAGATCGAAACCTTGCCGCCCGATAAAACCATCCCCATTCCGCAAGAGCAGCAGAACGTGGCCGACGCGCTCGGCGCCCTGATCCGCACCTTGCAGGAGCAAAAGATCCCGCCTGACCAAATGCCCCTGCAGCCGCCGTACCGGCTCGACGAGTGCGGCTGGGTGGCGAACCGCTGGTGCGAGCTGCTGTCCCTGAGCGCCATGCAAAAACAACTATTGCTGAGTCAAGACAATCCCGTGCTGCGCCTGGAACTGGTGCAGGATATGCTCACGGAAAATGGCCTGCTCGAAGAGTAAAACGTCCCAGGCCGCATGCTTGCACAACATTTCGTTGTGCAATTGCAATTTCTATTGAGAAATACTTTACGCTTTGCCGCCGCTGGCATAAGATAATGCCCCTGGGCAAGATTGCCCTGGGCAACATTCAAGAGCAGACGACATGGCAAAAGTAAGCGCGGAACAGATCAATGCGGCAATGGAAGCGATGGCGGGCGAAGGCCAGGCCATCACGGTGCGCGCCTTGCGCGAACGGCTGGGCAACGGCGCCTGCCTGGGCACCATCAGCAAGCTCTTGCAGCGCCGCAAGGCCGGTGCGCAGCGCCAGATCGCTGCCGCCGCCGAACTGTCGCCCGTGCTGCAGCAAGCCATCCTCGATTATGTAGGACAGGAGTTAAGCGCCAGCCACAGCGCGCATGAAGCCGAGATGAACGACAATCAACAGGAATTGATGGACCTGGCCAGCGAGAACGAGCGCCAGCAAGAGTTGCTCGACCTGCAGGCCGGCGAGCTGGAAACCTTGCGCGAGGAACTTGAACGCGAGCGGCAAGTGGCGAACCAGGCCCGTACGGACCTGGCCAAGGCGCAGCTGCGCCTGGAAGGCTTGCCGCGCCTGGAAGAGGCGGCCGAGCAGGCACGCATGGACCTGGCCAAGGCGCAATTCAAGCTCGAAGGCATCCCCCGCCTGGAAGAGGCTGCCGAAGCGGCGCGCGCCGAACTGATCCAAGCCCAGCTGAAGCTGGAAAGCCTGACGCGCGTGGAAACGGAACTGGCCGCCGCGCGCCTGGAACTGGAAGCGGAGCGCGAAGAGCTGGGCGAAACGCGCGCCGAGCTCGATGAAGAGCGCACCTTGCGCATCAAGGCGCAGCAGTTCATCGTCGATCCGATCTTCAAGACGCCTGTCTGAGGACGCCTGACTAAACCTACTACGCGTCGGTATAGGCGGCCTGCGATGCTCACCGTACTTTAGTACGGTTGCGCTTCTCGGCCACCTCTCCCTTCCGCTCGCTACGGTTTCGTCAGGTGTCGTTACGTCTCTGTTCTGACCTAACGCTGCGTACAGTGTTAGCCGGCGCACTGAATCTTGTTATTAGGCGCGGCAAAATAGTTCAGTGATCCAGGCGCGAAAGGGCCGGCATGGAAACGCTGATCGTCATGGGTGCCTCGGTGGGCGGCGTGAGCGCACTGTCCACCATCTTCTCCGCCTTGCCGGCGAACCTGCCCGCGGCAATCCTGGTCGTCATGCATGTGGGCGCGCGCAATAGCGTGTTGCCCGAGATTCTAGGCAAAACCTCCGCCTTGCCCGTGCGCTTTGCCGAAGAGCGCGAACCCGTGCGCGCGGGGCGCATCCTGCTGGCGCCGCCGGATCGGCACATGCTCGTTGCCAACCTGGCTGGCCAGGCAACGGTCGAGCTGACCCGGGGACCCAAGGAAAACCATACGCGTCCCGCCATCGATCCCCTGTTTCGCAGTGCCGCCGCAGCTTTCGGCCCGAAGGTGGTGGGCGTCATCCTCAGCGGTTACCTCGACGATGGTACGGCAGGCTTGCAGGCCATCAAGGCCTGCGGTGGCAAGGCGCTGGTGCAGGAGCCGCAGGATGCGGTGGCGCCGTCGATGCCGCAAAGCGCAATCGACCACGCCGAGGTGGACTGGCGCCTGCCGTGCGCCGAGATCGGCCCGGCCCTGCTGGCGCTGGCCAGCGGCACGCCAGCGCCGGCCAGCGCCGCGCAGCCTTTGCCGCCCGCGCCGTCGTGGATCGCCGTGGAAAACCGTTTTGCCCGGGGAGTGGGAAATATGGAGCAACTGGAAAAAATTGCCACGCCATCGACTTTCACCTGTCCCGAATGCCAGGGCACCCTGTGGGAGCTGCATGCTCAGCAGCCGCAGCGTTTTCGCTGCCATACGGGCCACAGTTTCACGGCGCGGATGCTCGGTGAGTTGCAGCATGACAAGGCGGAAAACGCTATGTGGGCCGCCGTCAGGGCGCTGCAGGAAAAGGAAAAGCTGTACCTGAACCTGGCCGCCAAGGCTCAGGCCTGGCTGCATCCGGGTACGGCCTGCGAATATGCCGCCAAGGCGCGCCAGGCGGGCGAGCAGGCCGATATGCTGAAACGGGCCTTGCTGGCTTAAAATAGCGTACGGTCGCGCCATGCCGCGCGACGCCCGATCGCAAAGAAGGTTTATGTCCGTAGAAAAGAAAGCGCCGCACCCGCCTGCGGCCACCCCCATCTTGCCGCGCGCACTGCCGCCCCGGCCGCCAGCCGAATTCAGTTCTGCCGCAACAGCCCTTGCGCATAAGCAGGCGCGCGAAGCCAAGGATGCGCAGGTGCGCGGCGTCACGTCCATCGACGCCATGCGTGTCGCCATCAAACAGGCGGCGCGCGACTTGCCCACCATCACCGAGGTGCCGCGCCTGGCCATGCTGGACGCCGCCGCCTTCCGCGCGCGGGCCGCGCTGGGCTTGCCCTTCCTGATGCGCGGGCTGGTGCGGCGTTGGCCCCTGTCGGCCCTGGGCCCCGAAGTCTTGCGCGAGCAATTCAGCCACGTGCCCGTGCGGGCGCGGGTGGGTGACTACATCAACACGGCTTTCGCGGCCGACCGCGCCATGCAGGACATGTCGATGGGGCAATACCTGGATCTGGTGGCAGAGGGCGAGTATGCGCTGCCGCCTTACCTGGGCAACCTGGAATTGCGCGAACTGAACCGCCTGTGCCACTGGCCCACGTATTTCGACAAGATGGGCCCGCCACGCTTCTGGGTGGGGCCGGCCGGCACGGTGACGCCCTTGCATTGCGATTACGACGACAATATCTTCGCCCAGGTGTGGGGCCGCAAACGCATCTTTTTGTCGCCGCCGCACCATGACGCCTTCCTGTATCCCAGCGAGGCGAACGCCATCCTGTTCGGCTCCCCGTTCGACCCGGAAGCGCCCGATTTCGAGCGTTTTCCCCTGGCGCGCCAGGCCACCATGATCGAATGCCTCGTCGAGCCGGGCGACATGTTGTACGTGCCCGCCGGCTGGTACCACCAGGTGCGGGCGCTGACGTTTTCCCTGTCGTCGAACCGCTGGGCCAGGGCCGTGCCGCTGGCGCTGCATGGGGATATGGCGCTGCGGCGGGGCGAGGAATAACTTAGGGCTGGATGGTCTTGCCGGCAGCGCGCACGCGGCGCTTGGGCCGCCACTCGCTGAGGATGCCCGCAGCGATGATCAATATCGCGCCCACGATGGCCAGGGCCGGCAGGCGTTCGCCGGCGATGCGGCCGATCACGCCGGCCCACACGGGTTCGCCCGCATAGATCAAGGTGGCCTTGGTGGCGGAAATGCGCTTTTGCGCCCAGTTCATCACATATTGGATCAGCGCGCTGGCGCAGCCCAGTGCCAGCACGCTGAAGACGAAGGTCTTGCTGAGGACCGGTGGCGCTTCGCCCAAGACGGGCATCAACAGCAGGGCGATCAATGAGGCCGTGGCCAGTTGCACGATGGTCACGCGCAGGATGTTCAGCTGCGGCGACACGCGGCTGATGAGGATGATTTCCAGGGCGATGGCGATGGCGCCCACGGCCGTGATCAGTTCGCCCGTGCCAAAACCCATGCTCAAGCCATCCGTGCCGGTGAGCAGCAGCAAGCCGAAGAAAGCCAGCACCACGGCCGCCCACACTGCAGGGTGGGGCCGCTGCTTGAAGCCCAGCCATTGCACCAGCGGCACGATGGGCACATAAAAGGCCGTGATGAAGGCGGACTTGCTGCTCGTGATATACATCAAGCCATACGTTTGCAGGGCGTAGCCGCCGAAGATGCTCACGCCGATGGCCATGCCGGTGAATAGCTCCGCCTTCGTCAACTGGCGCAGCTGGCCCCGGCAAATCAGGGCGCCGATGCTGGCGGCCACGGCAAAGCGGGCGGCCACAAAGGCCAGCGGGCCGCTGACCGTCACGGCATGTTGCACGACAAGAAACGTGCCGCCCCAGAGGAAGGTAATGGCGATCAGGGCCAGTTCGGGCATGCCGAGGGCGGGCGGGGGACTTGCGTGTGTTTTCATGGGACGCTATGCTATGAGCAAAATATTTCCCATCATAATAGGAGCAATATATTGCGCAGTCAAGCCGAAGCCGGTGGCGTACTGGCATACCTGGCCACCAATCTGCGGCGCTTGCGCCTGGCCGCCGGCCTCAGCCAGGAAGAGCTGGCGCGCCAGTCCGGCCTGAGCCGGCGCATGGTCAATGGCGTCGAGGCGGGCAGCACCAACATCAGCCTGGCCAACCTCGACCATGTGGCGGCCGCCTTGAACGTGGCCTTTGTCGACCTGGTCCAGCCACCGCGGCAGCCGCAAGACAGCTTGCGCGTGCTGATGTGGCAAAGCGCATCGCAAGCCAGCCAGGCCGTGCTGCTGGGCGCGGCACCCGCCAGCCGCCAGGTGGAACTGTGGTCGTGGACCCTGGCACCAGGCGAGCGCTACGATGCGCAAGCCGACCCGGCGGGCTTCAGCGAAATGATCTACGTGCTGGAAGGCGAGCTGCAGCTCGTGCTGGCGGCGGAAACCCGGCAGCTGGCCACGGGCGATTTTTTCGTCTTCAGCAGCGCGCAAGCGTATGCCTATGTGAATGCGGGTGAGTCTACCCTGCGCTTTACGCGCAATGTGGCCAGCTGACAGCGCGATTACGGCAGGCTACATCCCACCAGCAACAGCATCGGCCGCTCGCGCTCTTCCGCCAGCGCCGGCTGCTGCGCGACCTGTGCGTCGGTGGGGCCCCATTCTTCCATGTGTTCCAGCTGGAAACCAGCGCGTAGCAGCGCATTGATGGTCGTGCCGAGCGTGCGGTGCTGCTTGATCACGCCTGGCGCCAGCCAGTCCGACACGCGCGGGCCTTGCTGCTGGTAGCTGTCGACGGGCCAGCGCTTGCGGCCTTGCGCGTCCGTCAGCCAGCCCGGCTGGCGCGGGGCCATGAAGATCGGGTGCTCGATGGAAAACACCAGCTTGCCGCCCGGTTTCAAGCCGTGGCGGATGGTAGCCAGCAAGGTGGTGAAATCCTCGATGTAGTGAAACGCGAGCGAACTGTAGACGAGGTCGTAGCTGGCGGGCGGCAGGGCCAGTTGTTCCAGGTCCAGCCGGGCATAGCTGACGGCCGCGTGCGTCCCCATGGCGTTCGCCTGCGCCAGCATCTTTTCCGACACGTCCACGCCCAGCACCTGCGCCGCACCAGCATCGGCTGCCCAGCGGGAGAACCAGCCATAGCCGCAGCCAAGGTCGAGCACGATTTTTCCTTGTATCTCCGGCAGCATTGCGCGCAGGGCTGGCCATTCGGGGGCGCTGTCGAGCCCGCCGATGGAACGGGGCAGCTGGCTGTAGCCGGTAAAGAAGGCGTCGTTGTCGTAGATATTCTGTGTCATGTGTCGATATCCTTGTGGACGGTGCGCTTGGTATGCCCGCCCCGTTGTGCCCGGTAAATGCCCGCGTGGCCGGAAAACAGATACGCCACGACGCAGGCGATGGCCGCGTACACGCCGATCTCGGCGCCGAACAGTTCCATCGCCATCAGGGTCGAGGCGATCGGCGTGTTGGCTGCGCCCGCAAACACGGCGACAAAGCCGATGGCGGCCAGCAAGGTGACAGGCTGGTGCAATAGCGGGCCCAACGCATTGCCCAGGGTCGCGCCGATGAAGAACAATGGCGTCACTTCGCCGCCCTTGAACCCCGTACCGAGGGAAACAATGGTAAATGCCATCTTGCCGAGGAAGTCATATGCGGGCAACGGTTCTTTCAGCGCATCGACGATGGTGGGAATGCCCAGGCCGATGTAGCGATCCGTACCCAGCAGCCATACGGCAAGCGCGACAACGAGGCCGCCGGCCAGCGGACGCAGCGGGGCGTAGGCGATCCAGCGTTTCATCAGGCCGCTCAAGCCGTGCGTGGCTTGCGCAAACAGTTTCCCCGTCACGCCGAACAGCACGCCAGCGATCACCATCGCGCACAAGGTCCAGGTTGAAAGGGCGGGGATCAGGGGCACGGCGTAATGCGTGTGAGCAATTTGCAAAAGCGGTCCCCACAGCAGAACCACCTGGTCGGCGATGACGGCAGCCAGCAGGCAGGGCAGCATGGCTTCGTAGCGCAAGCGGCCGATGGCCAGCACTTCCAGGCCGAAGAGGGCACCTGCCAGCGGCGTGCCGAAGACGGAAGCAAAGCCGGCGCTGATGCCGGCCATCAGGATGATGCGGCGGTCTTCATTGTTCAAGCGAAACATGCGGGTCAACTGGTCGGCCAGCGCGCCACCCATCTGCACGGCCGTGCCTTCGCGTCCGACCGAGGCGCCAAACAAATGCGAAATGACGGTGCCGCCCAGCACCAGCGGCGCCATGCGCAAGGGGATGATTTTTTTCGGGTCGTGGATTTCATCGATCAGGAGGTTGGCCCCGCCTTCGACACTGCTGCCGTAGCGCAAATACAGCCAGCCGACGGCAAAGCCCGCCACGGGCAGCAGCCAGATCAGCCAGGCGTGCGCCTGGCGCGTGCGCGTGGCCCACTCAAGGGCGAACAGGAAGCCGGCCGAGGCCGTCCCTGCCAGCACGGCAACGACAAAGGCCAGCAGCAGCCATTTCAACAGATGCCGTAACAGATCGGTGAGGGCGCTAAGACGCTGCATCGTGCATCCAGTCAAGGCTGATGGGTGGGTGCTTCCTTACAAGCCGAATTCCGCCACCAGCGCTTGGCCGATGGCCCGCTGTTCGGCCAAAATGGCGCGCAAGTGGTGGGGGCGCGTCTTGACATTCGTCATGACCACGCGCAGCACGTTGGTCGGGCCCGGGTAGCGCGTCGATTCGAGTACCGTGCGCGACACGAAGCTGTGGCCTTGCGCCTTTTGCCGGTTCTGCAGCTTGGCGTTCAAGGTGTTGAGTTGCTTGTTCAGTTCGGTCGCCGCCTCCACTTCGCCGCCGGCCAGCAAGCTTTCCATGCGCTGGCGCAAGTGCGCCGGCACGTAGCGGTAAGTGAGAATGAAGGTGTCGGAGCGCGTGACGAGTTCGAAATCCTGCTGGTCGGCCAATAAATCCTGCAACTGGCCGGACAGGGTGGCCGCCTGCTGCAGCAAGGTCGTGTAGCCGGACACACCGAGCACCTTGAACGAGGTCCACAGTTTCAAGGCATCGAAGCGGCGCGAGCCTTCCAGCGACGTCTGGCCCAGGTCGCCCGAGTTGTCGCGCAAGATGTAGTTGGCGTTGTGTTTGAGCAAGTTCAGGCTGGCGCTATCCTTGAACAGCACCATGCTTTGCGCCATCGGCACCCACAGCAATTTATGCCCGTCGATGACGACGGAGTCGGCCAGGGCAATGCCGTCGTACAGCGCGCGGTACTGTTCCGCGATCAAGAGCGCGCCGCCCCAGGCTGCGTCCACGTGGAACCAGATGTTTTCGCGCGCCGCAATCGCCGCCATGGCTGCCAACGGGTCGATGGCGCCCGTTTCCGTCGTGCCGGCGATGCCGATCATGGCGACGACCTTGATCCTGCGCAATTTCAAATCGGCAATCGTCGCTTCCAGCGCGCCGACGTCGATGCGGTTGTCGCGGTCGACGGCCACCAGGTGCAAGGCGTTTTCACCGAGCCCCAGGGTCGCCAGCGCCTTTTTCACGGAATAATGGCTGCGGGCCGAGCCGATCACGGCCAGCCCCGCATGGCTAGAATCCTGTATGGCGGCAAACAAACCGCGCTTGCGCGTGCCGGGCAGTTGCTGTTCCAGCGCCACGGCCAGGGCCGTCAGGTTGCCCATGGTGCCGCCATTGACGACATTACCCAGCGCGCCGCTGGTGGCGGCCATGGCCTGCGTGTAGACGGCGTCCGGTTGCTGGTACACCTGGCGGTGCAGCCAGCCGAGGATCTGTTTTTCGATCAGGGTCGACACGTAGGCTGTCTCGATCTTGACCTGGTTCTGGTTCAGGGTGGCCGTAAACGCTTCGGCCAGCACGCTGATCCACGGCAGGGCCTGCGTCATGTGGCCGATGTACTGGGGATGGTTCAGCTGGGCCGTATTGGCCAGCACGGTGGTGTCGAGTTCTTGCAGGAATTGCGCCACTGGCATGCCGTGCGCGGGCAGGCAAGTGTCGGACAGTTGCGTCAGCAGTTCCGCATACGGCGTGTGCGGATAGGCCGTGTCGCGGTCGGCGGCCAGCCAGCCGCCCAGCATGCCCAGCGCCTGCTGCAGGGGCGCGGGCGCCTTCTGCAGCGCATCGATGGAAAAATGCTGCTGCAGCAGCTGTTCGATAGGGGTATCGGTCATGGCGCGTTGTCTTCTCTACGGATTGCTGGTGCCACGGTGACAAACGAATTGCGCCCAGGCGAAAGCGGGATTTTACCCGACTCCGCCTGAGCGCATCAGTTTGCTATATCAGTTTGCTCGCTGCTGGCGATCAGAAGTAGTTCAGGCCCAGCGCCGACTTGACTTCATCGGCCGTGCGGGCCGCTACTTCGCGCGCCTTGAAGGTGCCTTCCTTGAGCATCTGGATGACTTGCCCCTTGTCCTTGGCAAACTCTTCGCGGCGGGCGCGGATCGGCGCCAGCATTTCCTGCAAGACCACGTCCAGGCGCTTCTTGACGATGCTGTCGCCCAGGCCGCCGCGCACGTAATGGGCTTTCATTTCGGCCAGCGCCGCTTTTTCCGGGTCAAACGCATCCAGGTAGGTAAACGCGATATTGCCTTCCAGGTGGCCCGGGTCTTCCACGCGTAGGTGCAGCGGGTCGGTATAGACTTTCTTCACGGCAGCCGTGATTTCGGCCGAGGTCGCGCCCAGGTTGATGGTGTTGCCCAGCGACTTGCTCATCTTCGCCTTGCCGTCGATGCCGGGCAGGCGGCCGATGTCGGGCACCAGCGCCTTGCATTCCATCAATACTTCACGGTTGTACATGCGGTTGAAGCGGCGCACGATTTCATTCGTTTGCTCGATCATCGGGATCTGGTCTTCGCCCACAGGCACGACGCCGGCCTTGAAGGCCGTGATGTCGGCCGCCTGGCTGGCAGGGTAGGTCAGGAAGCCGGCCGGGATGTCGCGTTCGAAGCCGCGCAGGCGGATTTCTTCCTTGACGGTGGGGTTGCGCTCGAGGCGCGCCACGGTGACGATGTTCAGGTAGTAAAAGGTCAGCTCGGCCAGTTCCGGGATTTGCGACTGGATGAACACCGTGGTTTTCGTCGGGTCGATGCCGACGGCCAGGTAATCGAGCGCCACTTCGACGACATTGCGGTGCACCTTGTCGATGTCGTCCATATTGTCCGTCAGCGCTTGCGCGTCGGCCAGCATGATGAATTGCTTGTAGCTGTTCTGGTAGCGGACGCGGTCGCGCAGGCTGCCCACGTAGTGGCCCAGGTGCAAGGGGCCGGTCGGACGGTCGCCCGTCAGGATCACGGATTGCGAAGCGATGGCGGCGGCCGACAGCGGTGCCGCCGGTGCGTCATTCTGGTCTGGGGTGTCTGGGGTGTTAGGCAAGCTCATCAAGTTTCCTTTTGAGCCGCCTGCATCGGGGATGATCCAGGCTGAGCCTGTTACGCCACCGATCGAGGCGGCGTGGATCAAATTCACATCACTATGCAGTGGCCGCGCGAAAGTGAGCGGGACCACCAATTCAAGCAGGCGTGTTGTGAAGGGATAAATTTCATGGCGTTATGGTTGCAGTTCGCACGCGTTCTGTCAAGTTGCACCCCGATTTATCTGCCGCGCAGGTGGCGGCTGAACTTCTGTCAAACTTGCTTTGCGGGTACTATTGTCAATATGAATCTTTTGGAGACGTGTATGCCTGTTGTATCCCCCATCCGCCTGAGTGGCCTGGCCCTGCTTGTCAGTACCTTGTTCATCGCTCCAGTGCTGGCGCAAACGCCGCAAACGCCACGACTGCTGCAAACGCCGCAAACGCCGCCGATGACGCCCGATATCGGCGCCAAACTGGTGATGCCGGACCTGAACGACTACGTCAAGCGCGTGGTGATGATCCCCATGCGCGACGGTGTCAAGCTGTACACGGTGATCGTCGTGCCGAAGGGCGCGCAAAAAGCGCCGATCATGCTCACGCGCACGCCCTATAACGCTGCCCGCCGCGCCCAGCGCACGGCCAGCCCCAGCATGCTGGCCACCTTGCCGCAGGGCGACGATACCCTGGTGGAAAACGGCTACATCCGCGTGTTTCAGGATGTGCGCGGCAAGTATGGCTCGGAAGGCGATTACGTGATGACGCGCCCCGTGCGCGGCCCGCTGAACAATACCAAGGTGGACAACGTCACGGATGCGTGGGACACCATCGACTGGCTCGTCAAGAACGTGCCGGAAAGCAATGGCAAGGTGGGCATGCTCGGTTCCTCGTACGAAGGCCACACGGTGCTGATGGCCCTGGTCGATCCGCATCCGGCCCTGAAAGTGGCTGTGCCCATGAGCGCCATGGTCGATGGCTGGCGCGGCGACGATTGGTTTCATAATGGCGCCTTCCGCATGCCCAGCCTGTCGTATATCGCCGGCCAGACCAGCGTGCGCGGCGGCGGCGAATCGCCGGCCCTGGGCGTCTACGACGATTACGAGGCGTATCTGCGCATCGGCTCGGCGCGCGACTTTGCGAAGAAATTTGGCATCGACAAGCTGACCTATACGAAAAAACTGTTCGAGCATCCGGCCTACGACAGTTACTGGCAGGAGCAGGCGCTCGATAAAATCCTGGCGAAACGCCCGCTGATCGTGCCCACCATGCACGTGGTGGGGCAGTGGGACCAGGAAGACATCTATGGCCCTTATGCCACCTACACGGCGATGGAAGGGCGCGACAAGCACAACAACCTCAATTACCTGGCCATCGGCCCGTGGCGCCACAGCGGCGTCAATTATGACGGTTCCAGTCTGGGCGCCCTGAAGTTTGACGGCGATACGGCACGCCAGTTCCGCGAAAAAGTCATGCAGCCATTCCTCAATCAATACCTGAAGGATGGCGCGCCGGAAGCGAACACGGCGCCCGTCGTGTCGTATCAGAGCGGCACGAACCAGTGGCAGCGCCTGCAGCAGTGGCCGCTGGCCTGCGAGACGTGCGATATCAAGCTGACGCCGATCTATCTGCAGGATGGCTCCAAGCTGGGCTTTGCGGCGCCATCGGGCGCTGCGGATGCGGCGGAAGGCGCCTTCGACGAATACGTGGCCGATCCCGCGAAACCCGTGCCGTTCGTACCCCGTCCCGTGCGCCTGAACGATGGCGACGTGTGGAAGCCATGGCTGGTCAGCGACCAGCGCGGCTATGCGGACCGCACCGACGTGCTCAGCTATGTTTCCGAACCGTTGAAGACGGCCGTGCGCATCGCCGGCGCGCCGATGGTCAACCTGTTCGCCGCCACCAGCGGCACGGATGCCGACTGGGTGGTGAAGCTGATCGACGTGTATCCCGATGAAGTACCGTCGCAGCCGGCCATGGGCGGCTACCAGCTGGGCGTGGCGATGGACATCTTCCGTGGCCGCTACCGGGACAGCCTCGAACACCCGACGGCGATTCCTGCCGGTAAGGTCGAGCGCTACCGTTTCGCCTTGCCGAACGCGAACCACGTCTTCCTGCCCGGCCACCGCATCGCCGTGCAAGTGCAGTCGAGCTGGTTCCCCCTGTACGACCGCAATCCGCAAACCTTCGTGCCGAACATCTTCCTGGCCCAGCCAGGCGATTATAAAAAGGCGACGCAGCGCGTGTACCACGCGACAGGCGCTGCCAGCGCCATCGAGTTGCCGATTGCGCCGCTCGACGCGCGCTAGCCCATTCGCATGAGGATGGCTCCCGCCGCGATCAGGCTGATGGCCAGGTAGCGGCGGGGGCTGATTTTTTCGCGCAGGAACAGGGCCGCAATGGCGATGGCGAACAAAATCGACGTTTCGCGCAGGGCCGCGATGGCGGCCACGGGCGCCTGCGTCATGGCCCACAGGGCCAGTCCATACGAGGCGAGGGTGCCGAAGCCGCCAACGGCGGCCAAACGCCATTGTGTTTGCGCATACGCAAGCAGGTCGGCGGGCCGGCGCAACGCCGTCCACAGCAGCAGTCCCGCGCCGTTCAAGACAAAAATCCACATCGTGTAGGCGGCCGGCGCGCCGGACAGGCGCACGCCGATGCCGTCGATCAGGGTATAGCTGGCGATGACGCAGGCGTTGCCCAGCGCAAAGGCGGTGGCGTGGCCCGTGCTTTTCGGCACCTTGCCGATAGTGCTGGTGCGCGCGGCAACATACAAGCCGAGGATGCCCGCGCAGATGCAGGCGACAGCGCCCATCTGCATGGCGGACAGGCGCTCGCCGATCAGTGGCCAGCTGGCCAGCGCGACGATAAGCGGCGCGCTGCCGCGCATCAGGGGATAGGCATGGCTCATGTCGCCCGCCTTGTAGGCGGCCGCCAGCAGCGAGTAATAGGCCAGCTGCGCCACGGCCGAGGCGGCCAGGTAGGGCCAGCTGGCGGGCGCGGGAGCATGAACAAAGGGTAAGACGGCCAGTGAAATCAGGGCCGCGCCCACGGAAACGAGCACCGTGCTGAGAAAGGTATCCTTGCCCGACTTGACGATGGCGTTCCAGCTGGCGTGCAGCAGGGCGGCAAACAGGACGACGGCGACGACAAGGCCGGACATGCGGGCCTTAGCGGGGGCGTATGCTCAGCGACAACAGTTCCTGGCGGTGATGGCGCTGGAAGCCTTCCATCACGGAACCGGAGCGGCCCGCCTTGTCCAGCAGTTCGCGCAGGGTGGCCTGGTCTTCCGCCGTCAGCGACTTGCGCGACAGGTAGACACCGCTCATGCCCCACGGCAACTCCGGCAGCGCTTCCAGGCGCAGGCGGTCGGCCAGGCCATATACGCGCGCATCGTTTTGCGCCACGCCGGCGAGGATGGTGGGCGCCATGATGGTGGCATCGATGAAGCCGCTTTGCATCAAACGCGCCACGGACAGGGCGTCGACTTCATAAAACAGGCGGCCCTGGCTGCTCAGCTCCTTCGCCAGCGCCTGGTACGGCGCGCCATAGTCGTAGCCGCGCACGAGCGCCACGCGCAATTCGCGCCGCTCGATCAATTCCTGCATGGTGTTGATGGGGGCGCGCGCGCCCTGTAGCGAGATCAGCAGGGGGCGGCTGCCCAGCATGGGAATGAACAGGCCATGCTGGTCGCGCCGCAAGGTGCTGCTGGCCGGGATCAGCAAGTCTGCCTTGCCCGTCTCGAACATCGCTTCCAGCCGCGCGCGGGGCACGGCCGTGAAGATGAAATTGCAGCCGAGCTTGGCGCCCATGCCGCGCAGCAAGTCGGGATAGATGCCGCCTATCGTGGCGCCATTGACCACCACGCTGGCGCCGATGGCCGAGACGGGCACCTGGATGTCGCGCGAACATTGCGCGCCCGCCAGCGATGGCAGCGCCAGCGCCAGCATGGCCACGGTCCGGCGCCAGGCGCTGGAATAAAAGTCAGTCATACCCATCCTTGCTCACCATCGAATCGCGGGCGTCGGCAACGCCCGTCTGATTATCCCATTCTCGCCTATTAATTTCCCAAATGCAATATTATCTTGCCGCCTACTTTGTGGTGGAAACCACAAGTCTTGCCTGGCGTTGCGCCTTGAAGTAGCGCCAGGCCACCAGGATGCCCAGGGTTTGCATGATGGCGCACAGGTAGAAGGTGCTGCCGATGCGCCAGTCTTGCGGCGGCAAGTGGCTCACTTCGCCGAGGATCATGCTGCCGAGCAAAGGCATGATGATGATGCCCAGGCTGCTGATCGATTGCAGGGAACCCATCAGTTCTCCCTGTTCGCTGGCGTTCGATGACTTCGAGATGATGCCTTGCAGGGCCGGTCCGGCGGCAAAGGCCAGCAGGTTGCACAGGATCAGCGCATACATCATCCAGCCCTGCGTCGCCAGGCCGTACAGCAAATAGGTGAGTGCGCCCGAGGCCATGCCCAGCAGGGACAGGCGCACTTCGCCAAAGCGCTTGATGAGTATGCCCAGCAAGCCCGCCTGCACGACGGCCGCGCACAGGCCCACGCAGAACAGGGCGATGCCGTTCTGGCGCGGCGTCCAGTCGAAGCGGAAATGGGTATATAGCACCCAGGTGGTGTTGAGCATCATTTGCGCAAACGTCATCAGGCCGAAGGCCAGCACCAGGCCGCGGATTTCCACGCGGCGCACCAGCTTCAGCAGGGCGGCAAACGGGTTGATGCGCGCCCAGGTAAATGGCGCGCGCGGACCGGGCCGCAGCGACTCGGGCACGCAGAAATAGCCGTAGATGAAATTGGCCGCCGACAGGCCCGCCGCCACGTAAAACGGCAGGTGCAGATTGACTTCGCCCAGCAGACCGCCCAGCATGGGGCCGCAAATAAAACCCAGGCCAAAGGCGGCGCCGATCTTGCCGAAGCTCTTGGCGCGGTTGTCCGGCGTGGACACGTCGGACGCATAGGCGGACGCGACCGACATACTGGCCGACGAGACGCCGCCGATGATGCGGCCGATGAACAGGCAGGCCAGGTTCGGCGCCCAGCCCGTGGCGAGAAAGTTGATGCCCATGCCGGCCATCGAATACAGCAGCACGGGACGGCGTCCCACGCGGTCGCTGATGGCGCCCAGCATGGGCATGAAGATGAACTGCAGCAAGCCGAAGACGGCCGCCATGATGCCGTACCAGAATGCTTGCTCATCCTTGCCGTTGACAAAGTCGCCGATCAGGATGGGCAACACGGGCACCACCAGGCCGATGCCCAGCATGTCGATGAAGACGCAGACGAGGATGAAATTGAGGTTGCCGGTGCGCGCGGGCGCGGCGGGCGGTGACGGGGAATGGCTGTCGGGGCTGGTTTTATCGGACATGCATGCTTTCGGCGCGCACCCCGCGTCGCGGTGCGGCTGGCGGGGTTCAGTTGTTGGCGTTGCGCCGGCGCGTTGCAGGTTTTTTGCTGGCGCGCGGCGCGATAGCTGAGCCTTGCATTATAGACAGCAAGGGCCATGCTGGCTATCGCCACCAGGGTTTATGCACTAAGTAACCCCCAATAAATTATCGTGATTTCTGACTTCCATAACCGGCGCTCTGCGGCGTTGCCCACTGCTAGCAGTACTCGCACTGCGTCGCAGCGGGCGCCTTGCATAGCATCCAGTTCTGTTCGTCATAAATTCACAATATTTTCCCGAGGATTACTTAACTCCCCACTCGCAGGCAAAGGCGGCGCGGAAATCCGTCAGCACGGCCAGCCGCTGTTCGGCCAGCGCGCGGCCCGCCGCCGTCTGCATCTTGCCAGGCAGTTTGTCGAGCTTGGTGACGATATGGTCGAGGGCGTAGGCCTTGTCGTCGAGCGGACGCTGCTGCGCCAGCGGATCCGTGCCATGCGCCAGCGCGCTATCCATGCGCGCGGCCGTGTAGAACAGGCGCGCCAGTCCCACGGCACCCAGGGCGTCGATGCGGTCTGCATCCTGCACGATTTGCGCTTCGATGGTGTGCGGCGGCAGATTGGCTGAAAAACTGTGCGTCTCGATGGCGTGGGCCACGCCGGGTAATTTTTCTGCCGGGAAATCCAGTTCCGCCAGTTGGCGGCACGCCAGCGCCGCCGCCTGGCGCGAGGCCAGATGGCGCTCGGGGTGGTTTTTCGGCAGATTGACGAGGTCGTGCAGGTAGCAGGCGGCCATCACGGTGAGGGCGTCCGCGTCCGCATGCTCTTGCAGCAGGACACTGGCATTGCGCCAGACGCGGTGCAGGTGGTTGAGGTCGTGGGCGCCGTCATCGCCCAGGCCGGCCGTGGCCAGCGCCAGCAGGTGAGGTTGCCATTGAGAAAGCAAAGAGTGCATGGTTCAAAGTCATAAAAAGCAGGGGCCGCCAGTGTGGCATAAAACGCCGCCGCGTGCGGCGGGCAGTCCGGCGTCCCGGCGTGCCGTATTTGCCACACAGATTGTATTTTTAGAAATCATCATTCCAGCAATTGCTCTTTTTTAGTGCATGTAAAATTTACATGGGGTAACATTGCCGCACGGAAATTAGAAGCATAAGCTAATTGCGAGAAAGTATTTGCAAAAACATACAAGTGGCTGCCATGCCATCGTGCATGCTTGGCCTGCGCCCCAGGCGAGTTAACTAAAGGATTATCATGAACACCAATTCCAGCGACACTGGCGCAACCGTTGCCAAGGCTGCCGAATACCTGGCTTTTACCCTGGGCCAGGAAGAGTATGGCATCGACATCCAGAAAGTCAGCGAAATCCGCAGCTATGAAACGCCGACCCGCATCGCCAACGCGCCCGAGTTCGTCAAGGGCGTGGTCAACCTGCGCGGCATCATCGTGCCGATCGTCGACATGCGCATCAAGTTCAACCTGGGCACGCCCAGCTATGACCAGTTCACCGTCGTCATCATCCTCAATATCGGCAACCGCGTCGTCGGCATGGTCGTCGACCGCGTCTCCGACGTCACCACCCTGATGCCGGAACAGATCAAGCCGGCGCCGGACATGGGCCGTTCGATCAACACGGAATACGTGATCGGCCTGGGCACCATCGATGAGCGCATGCTGATTCTGGTCGATATCGACCAGCTGATGTCTAGCGCCGACATGGGCTTGATCGAAAAATTAGCCGCTTAATTCTCGCCGCGGTCATTTTGACTGGATTTGTCGGAAACAATTGACTCTCGGCATTGCTTGATTTTTCTGCAAGGCGCACGCTAGCGCCTTTCCTGGCGCACGGTTCAGCCGAACCGTGCGCCAGTTTCACTTGTCACGCCAATTCGCTACAGCGGCCAGCCAGCGCCCGCCCATGAGCGAGATCGTCAGCTTGTTCTCAGGCTGACGGCAGGGCCTTTTAGGATAGTCACATGAATTTATTACGCAACGTCAGCATCGGTGTCCGCCTCGGACTCGGTTTTGCCGTGATTTTGCTGTTTTCCATGCTCATTACGGGCATCAGCGTCTGGCGCCTGCACGACGTGGCCAGCGCCACGCGCGTCATGATGGAGCAGCCGCTGGCGAAGGAACGCTATATTTCCGACTGGTACGGCCGCATCGACAGCGCCGTGCGCCGCACCATCGCCATTGCTCGCAGCAGCGACACTTCGCTCAGCGGCTATTTCGCCGAAGAATCGAAAGTTTCGTCGTCCAGCTCGGCCGAACTGCAAAAGAAAATCGAGGCGCTGATCGACAAGCCGGAGGAAAAAGCCATGTTCGCGGGCTTGCTGGAACAGCGCAAGGTGTACATCAGTTCGCGTGACCAGGTCTACAAGCTGAAAGGCGAAGCGCAGGTCGATGCCGCCAATGAGGTGTTTGAAAAGACCTTCGTGCCGGCCGCCGCCAAATACCAGAAGATGGTGCAGGACTTGCTGGAACACCAGCGCGCCAGCATCGACACGACGGCGCGCGAGATCGACGCCGTCGCCAATGCCAGCCGCAACCTGATGCTGGTGCTGGCCGCGCTGGCGCTGGCTTTTGGCGTCGTCTGCGCCTGGGTCTTGACGATGGGCATCGTGCGCCCCCTGCGCACGGCCGTGGACATCGCGCGCAAGGTGGCCGATGGCGACTTGACGGCGCAGATCGACGCCAGCGCCAAGGATGAGACGGGGCAACTTTTGCTGGCCCTGAAGGACATGAACACGAGCCTGCTCAATATCGTGGGCGAAGTGCGCAGTGGCACGGACAGCATCGCCACCTCGTCGACGCAGATTGCCGCCGGCAACCAGGACCTGTCTTCCCGTACGGAAGAGCAGGCTGGTTCCCTGGAGGAAACAGCGTCTTCGATGGAAGAGCTGACCAGCACCGTGAAACAGAATGCAGACAATGCTCGCCAGGCCAACCAGTTGGCGGCCTCGGCGGCGCAAGTGGCCGTCAAGGGCGGCGAAGTGGTGGCGCAAGTGGTGGGCACGATGGAATCGATCAACGCTTCGTCGAACAAGATCGTCGACATTATTTCCGTGATCGATGGCATCGCCTTCCAGACGAATATCCTGGCCCTGAACGCGGCCGTGGAAGCGGCCCGTGCCGGTGAGCAGGGCCGCGGCTTTGCCGTCGTGGCGTCCGAGGTGCGCAACCTGGCCCAGCGTTCGGCCAGTGCCGCGAAAGAGATCAAGACCCTGATCGGCGCTTCCGTGGAGCAAGTCAACGCGGGCAGCATGCTGGTGGCGCAAGCCGGTTCGACCATGAACGATATCGTCGACAGCGTGCAGCGCGTGAGCGACATCATCACGGAAATCACGGCGGCCAGCAGCGAGCAAAGCGTGGGCATCGACGAGATCAACCGCGCCATCGGCCAGATGGATGCCGTGACGCAACAAAATGCGGCGCTGGTGGAAGAATCGGCCGCGGCGGCCGAATCGATGCAGCACCAGGCGCACAACCTGGCGCAAGTCGTCAGCGTCTTTAAATTGAATGGCCAGCAGGCGCTGAAACGCCCGGCTGCGCCGCAAACCACCTTGCGCATCGGCAAACGCTGATGACGCCGCGGCTGCCACGTGCAGCCGCAACTCCCTTTTATATAGTCTGGTTCCGCTTTTTTAGGATATTCACATGAATTTGTTAAGAAACGTCAGTATTGGTGTGCGCCTCGGCCTGGGTTTTGCCGTGATTTTGCTGTTTTCCATGCTCATCACGGGTATCAGCGTGTGGCGCTTGCATGACGTGGCCACGGCTACGCGCACCATGATGGAATTGCCGCTGGCGAAGGAACGCTATATTTCCGACTGGTATTCCAAGATCGATAGCGGTGTGCGCCGCACCACGGCCATCGCGCGCAGCAGCGACACGTCACTGGGCGCGTATTTTGCGGAAGAAGCCAAGCAATCGTCCGTCGTATCGGGTGAATTGCAAAAAAAAATCGAAGCCTTGATTTCCAGCCCGGAAGAAAAGGAACTGTTCCGTCTGGTGAGCGAACAGCGCAAGGTCTACCTCGACTCGCGCGCGCAAGTGTCGAAGCTGAAGGCGGATGGACAGGAAGCGGAAGCGGAGCAAGCTTTCCAGAACGTCTTCGTGCCCGGTTCGACGAAATACCTGAAAGTGGTCAACGACATGCTGCAGCACCAGCGCGCCAGCATCGACAAGACGGCGCGCGAGATCGACGAAGTCGCCAAGACGAGCCGCAACTTGCTGCTGACCCTGGCCGTGCTGGCGCTGGGTTTTGGCGTCGTGTGCGCCTGGTTGTTGACGACGGGCATCGTGCGCCCCCTGCGCACGGCCGTGGAAATCGCCCGCAAGGTGGCCGATGGCGACTTGACGGCGCAGATCGACGCCAGCGCCAAGGATGAGACGGGGCAACTTTTGCTGGCCCTGAAGGACATGAACACGAGCCTGCTCAATATCGTGGGCGAAGTGCGCAGCGGCACGGACAGCATCGCCACCTCGTCGACGCAGATCGCCGCCGGCAACCAGGACCTGTCTTCCCGTACGGAAGAGCAGGCTGGTTCCCTGGAGGAAACAGCGTCTTCGATGGAAGAGCTGACCAGCACCGTGAAACAGAATGCGGACAATGCCCGCCAGGCCAACCAGTTGGCGGCCTCGGCGGCGCAAGTGGCCGTCAAGGGCGGCGAAGTCGTGGCGCAAGTGGTGGGCACGATGGAATCGATCAACGCTTCGTCGAACAAGATCGTCGACATCATTTCCGTGATTGACGGCATCGCCTTCCAGACGAATATCCTGGCCCTGAACGCGGCCGTGGAAGCGGCCCGTGCCGGCGAACAAGGCCGCGGCTTTGCCGTCGTGGCGTCCGAGGTGCGCAACCTGGCCCAGCGTTCGGCCAGTGCCGCGAAAGAGATCAAGACCCTGATCGGCGCTTCCGTGGAGCAAGTCAACGCGGGCAGCATGCTGGTAGCGCAAGCCGGTTCGACCATGACCGACATCGTTGACAGCGTGCAGCGCGTGAGCGACATCATCACGGAAATTACGGCAGCCAGCAGCGAGCAAAGCGTGGGCATCGACGAGATCAACCGCGCCATCGGCCAGATGGATGCAGTGACGCAACAAAATGCGGCCCTGGTGGAAGAATCGGCCGCGGCGGCCGAATCGATGCAGCACCAGGCGCATAACCTGGCGCAAGTGGTCAGCGTGTTTAAGCTTAACGGGCAGCAGGCTGGCACCGGCGGCTTGAAGGCGATGAGTGGTAGCAAGCGCCCGGCGGTCAAGATGCCGCAAGGAAAATTGCAGATTGGCCGCGCCGCTTGATCGGCATCCTCGTTCTTTTTTGCTGCTATTTATTGACTAGAGTGCTCTCTATTTTTGAGAGCGCTCCCTCATTATGCTGATCTTTTAACCCAAGTTTCAGGGTAAATAGTCTGCGCAAAAAATTTTGGATGTTGAACAAATTTCCCATGATAAGGTCAAATAGTTGTGGTCGGACAGCCAAGATCTTTGTTAGGGATCATCTAATGAACCAATTATTGATATTGGCCCCATATAAAATGTATTAGCATGAAACCGATTGAATGAGACGACTATGAGAAAATGTGTGGGTTTGACAGAGTTTGTATGGACGTCGTTACCCGAAGAGAGGAAAATATTATGGAAATATTTTTTTCGATGTGTTTCTATTGCGGGAGCATTTTTCGTAACAAAAACTGATAATATCTATTTTGATCTTTTCCTTGGATTTTTTACTGCCGCTTTCCTCATTATAGTAATTGAAACTCAACGTTCTTACAGTCGTCTGAGTCCGAATTTCCGCAAGAAAAATATCCGAATTGCAATTTTTCTGGGGTCTTGGGGAGTCGCAACTTTAGGATTTGCCTTTTTTTTGCAGGCTGCCTTTACCGCAACAATTACGGTATTTTATACTGATGTACTTCCAGCTTTTAACCGCAGCCAAAATGAGTTGACACCAATCGTTACATTCCTTGTTTTTTTGGTGGCTGCTCCGATCGCCTGTATTCGTATCTTTCGGCAATTGAATTTCAAGGAATTTATTTATACAAATCCACGTAATGGATTGAAAAAAATTCTTATTTATAAAAATCCAAAAGCTACATCTTTTTTTATGTTTGCTTACATGGAGCTTTTTACTTTGATGATCTGTCTTATTTATTCATCATCTGTTGCGGTAATTGCAAAAGTTTTTTTGGAATTGAAAATTTTTTCTGGTGGCAATGTGGGTTGATTCAATTTGGCAATGTATAGTATTTTTCAATTGCCATTTGCGATAATTTATCCGCCTCGCCATTCCTGTGGCGAGGAATCCAGCGCAAGCTCACATCCGTGAATTGTTCCAGCAGGGCCACTACGGTGGCCCGCTGCGTTTCCAGCCCCTTGGCGCCGACCGGCGTCGTTCCCAGCACGTCATTGATCACCACCTGGCTGTCGCCGTACAGCAGCAGTTGCACGGGCGGTGGGCGCACGCCGAGCGCCGCCTGCAGCATGGCCGTCAAGGCTGCATATTCCGCGTCGCTGCTGCTGCCATAGCCGGCCGCCTCGCTCACCTCGATGCGCTCGCCGTTCGGTCCCAGCAGCAGGGCGCCTATGCCCAGCTTGCCCGGATTCGGATGGGCTGAGCCGTCGAACCAGCCACGCCAGGCCAGCGGACCGCCATGGTCCTGGCGGCTGAGCGCCAGCTGCGCGCGGCGCGCCTGCATCCTGGCTTCCTTGCGTTTTTTGCGTTCATTGCGCGCGACTGCTTCCGGCGTCATGGCTTGATCAGGAAGGTGTCGATCAGACTGCCGATCCAGCACGCCACCAGCACACAAACGGCCACCGTCATGGCGGGACCATCACTGGCCGACAACGCATCGACTTTTTCCACGATCAGCTGCACGTCGAGGGGCAGGGCGCCGCTGTCGAGCTGTGCCATTACCTGGTCCAAACGTGCCATGATCTGGCGCAATACGAGTACCAGCGCGACCAGCGCAGGCAAGAGGAAGAGGCAGCCGCGCGCCTTGCGGCCTAACAGGAAATGCCCGCTGCCGGGAAAGACGAGGGCTGACAGCAGCAGGGCCTGCGTGCGTTTGGGTACGGATGAAGATGAGGGAGAGCCGCTCATGCGCGCCTTTTCTAAGGGGAAGAGCGGCTCATCATACTATTGCCAGCCAAATTTGCGCAGATACACGCGTTTCATGAACGTCGTCAGTACCGTGTAGCAGACGAGGATGCCCAGCAGCCAGGGGAAATAGCCCAGCGGCAAGGCTTGCAGCTTGAAGTAGCTCGCCAGCGGTCCCATCGGCAGGAACACGCCCACGGCCATGATGAGGGTCGTGGCCACCAGTAGGGGCACGGACGCGATGCTGTCGATGAAGGGCAGCTTGGGCGTGCGGATCAGGTGCACGATCAGGGTTTGCGTCAGCAAGCCCACGACGAACCAGCCGGACTGGAACAGGGTTTGCTGCTCCGGCGTGTTCGCGCCAAACACATGCCACATCAGGATAAACGTGCTGATGTCGAAGATCGAGCTGATGGGCCCGAAAAACACCATGAAGCGGCCGATGTCGCGCGGATTCCAGCTCAAAGGCTGCTGGATCAGTTCGGCGTCGACATGGTCGAAGGGAATGGCGATCTGCGACACGTCATACAACAGGTTTTGCACCAGCAAGTGCAGCGGCAGCATCGGTAAAAACGGCAAAAAGGCGCTGGCCACCAGCACGGAAAACACATTGCCGAAGTTCGAGCTGGCCGTCATGCGGATATATTTCAGCATGTTGCTGAAGGTGCGCCGGCCTTCCAGCACGCCTTCTTCCAGCACCATCAGGCTCTTTTCCAGCAGGATGATGTCGGCCGCTTCCTTGGCGATATCGACGGCCGAATCGACGGAAATACCGATGTCGGCCGCGCGCAGGGCGGGCGCGTCGTTGATGCCGTCGCCCATGAAGCCGACGATGTGGCCATTGCCGCGCAGGGCGCGCACGAGGCGTTCCTTGTGCAGAGGGCTGAGTTTGGCAAACACGGTGTTGTCTTCTGCCGCCCTTGCCAGGGTGGCGTCGTCCATGTCGTCCAGTTGCGGGCCTTGCAGCACGCCATGCACGGCCAGGCCCACTTCGCGGCAAATCTTTGCCGTCACGAGATGGTTGTCGCCCGTCAAGACTTTCACGGTGACGCCATGTTCCGCCAGCGCGCGCAGGGCGGGCGCCGTCGATTCCTTCGGCGGATCGAGGAAGGCCACATAACCGATCAGGGTCAGCGCCGCTTCATCGGCCACGCCGTACACGGTTTTATGCGGCGGCACTTCCTTGACGGCCACGGCCACCACCCGTAAACCTTCCGCATTCAGGCCATGCGTCGTTTCCAGCACCTTGTCCAGCAGGGCCGCATCGAGGGGAATATTTACGCCGCCCAGGCGCAGATGGCTGCAGGCGGCGAGGATTTCCTCGACGGCGCCCTTGCAGATCAGCTCATGGTGGTCATTCTTTTCAGAAACGACGACGGACATGCGACGGCGCACGAAATCAAACGGGATTTCATCGACTTTCACGTAGTCGCGCGCCAGCTGCATTTCCGTCTGCAGTTCCACATGGTCGAGCACGGCGCGGTCCAGCAGGTTTTTCAGTCCCGTCTGGTAGTGGCTGTTCAAATAGGCGAACTGCAGCACTTCGTCGGACGGCTGGCCGAACACGTCCGTGTGACGTTCGAGCACGATCTTGTCCTGCGTCAAGGTGCCCGTCTTGTCCGTGCACAGCACATCCATGGCGCCGAAGTTCTGGATGGCGTCCAGGCGCTTGACGACGACTTTCTTTTTCGACAGTTTCACGGCACCCTTGGCCAGAGTGCTGGTGACGATCATGGGCAGCATTTCCGGCGTCAGGCCCACGGCCACCGACAGGGCGAAGAGGAACGCTTCCATCCAGTCGCCCTTGGTCCAGCCATTGATGAGGAACACGAGCGGCGCCATCACGAGGGCAAAGCGGATCAAGAGCCAGCTGACGCTGTTGACGCCCGCTTCGAACGCCGTCGGCGTGCGCTCGGTGGCCGTCACGCGCGTGGCGATGGTGCCGAAATAGGTGCGGTTGCCGGTCGCCAAGACCAGCGCCGTGGCGGCACCTGAAATGACGTTGGTGCCCATGAACAGCAAATTGGCCAGTTCCATCGGGTCGCGGTTTGCGCTGTCGGTCAGCTCGGCCATCTTTTCCACTGGCAAGGATTCGCCCGTCATGGCGGCCTGGCTGACGAACAGGTCTTTTGCGGACAGCAGGCGGCAGTCGGCGGGAATCATGTCGCCGGCCGACAGCACGATGAGGTCGCCCTGCACCAGTTGGCGGATGGGCAGTTCGATCTGCTGGCCATTGCGCAGCACGGTGGCCGTGTTGCTGACCATGGCTTTCAGGCGCTCGGCGGCCCGGTTCGAGCGGCCTTCCTGCACGAAGCGCAACAGGGTCGACAGGATCACCATGGTGCCGATGACGATGGTCGCCTTCGGGTCTTCCGTCAGGTAGGAAACGATGGCCAGCACGGTGAGCAGCAGGTTGAACGGGTTCTTGTAGCACAGCCACAGGTGCTGGTACCAGGCCAGCGGTTTTTCATGCTCGACCTCGTTCGGTCCCGTCTGCGCGCCGATCACTTGCGCTTCGGCATCGCGCAAGCCTTCCAGGCGCGTGTGCAGGCGATTCAGGGCGCTGTCCAGGTCTTCATGGGCGGCGGCCAGCAGCTGGCGTGCCAGGTGGTCGGGCACGGGGCGGGCCGTGCTGTTTTCCAGCGGCATGGCGCGGCGGCGGAAGTTGCCGGCCGTATGGCGCTTGCGCAGGAACGATTCGAATAAGCGGGTGAAGAGATTCATGGCTCTTCCTTTCACGACGAGGTGTTGACGGGCGGCGCAGCCGCAGGCAAGACTTGCGCGCCGCCAACGCGGCATGACGAAGCATGGCGCTGGCGGGCAATCCGGGTCAGTAGCCGGTCGCGATCGGAAAGAGGGGGGAGGCGCGCAGCCGGACTGGCCGCGCGAGACACCGCACCTTGCTCAGCAAGGCACGGAGTAAAGAGAGTTCCGCGTTGCTTGCTGTTTAGCTGCCGAGGCAATCACCGATACAAGATCGGCTACTGTCACTAGAACAAGTACCCACGTGGGACTCCGTAAATGAATAATGAGGGCATCTTATGGATGCGCTGCAAGAGTGTCAACTGAAGAAATCTTAGGTTTCCAAAGTGTAATGTGGCTGTTGCTAGCCGCATGCTCAGCCGTGTTGCGCCGCCAGCGCCAGCGAATCGGACAGGATATGCCATAGGGCTGCGTGGCGCTGCTGCAGCGCGGCGCCGCCCGCGTAAATCAGTTCCACGTGCAGGCTGTCGACGATGCCCAGGTAAGCTTGCGCATACAGCTCGACGCGCTGCGGCGCCAAGGCGGGCGCCAGCCGGCCGAGGCTGGCCACGTAAAGCCGCTGCAGCTGCGCCAGCAAGGCTTCGTAGCCCGTGCCGACTTCGACGCGCAGGGGCGCGGGCGGCAAATACGCCGTGCGCAGCAAAAAGCGCAAATGGGCCGAATCGGCATAGCGCTGCGCCATGCGGTCGCAGTACAGGGCGCCAGCTTGCTGGCCGCCGGGCGCCGCCAGCGCCGCTTCGTCGGCGAAGCAGGCATCCATGAAGGCTTGCTCTTCGGCAAGGGCGTCGGCAAACACGTCCAGAAACAGGGCGTCCTTGCCGGCGAAGTGCGAATACAGCGAAGCCTTGCGCATGCCCGCCTGCGCGGCGATGTCGCTGAGGGACGAAGCGTCGTAGCCGTGTTCCGAAAAGTGGACGACAGCGACGGCACAGATGTTATCGGCCGAAGCCGAGCGTTTTTTCATCATGGGGGTGAAAGTGGGTGAGGCGTCAGTGCGCTCCCAGGCTGCTGGCATGGACCGGATGGACGCGCGCAGTGGCCAGGGTCAGCCATGATACCAGCAGGCCGGCCACGGTCAAGAACAGCAGCCAGGGCAGCGGCCCCCATTCGGACAGGCTGGCCGCCAGCGGCGTGGCCAGGGACGACAAGGTCATCTGGATGGCGCCCAGCAGGGCGGCCGTGGAGCCGAGCGCGCGCTGCTGCGAACCCATGGCCATGGCCATCAGCGCCGCTTCCGCGATGCCCAGGCCAAACAGGGCCACGAACATGCCCGGCACGACGGCCGTTATTCCCCCTCCCGCCCACGCGCCGAGCAGGGCAAATGCCGCGCCGCCCAGCATGGCCACGCTGCCCGCCACGCTCAGGCGCGCCACGCCGTGCTTTTCCACCAGACGGCCGCTGGCCATCGCACCTAGCAGCACGGCCACGCCGGTGGCGCCGAAGACGAGGCCGAAGTTGCCGGCGGACAGGCCGAAATCGCGCTGGTACACGAGCGACGCCCCGCCGATATACGCAAACAGGAAGAAGAAAGTGGCAGACAGGGCCAGCGCGGGCAGCAGGAAGGCGCGCTCCAGCGCGATGCGCGCATAGGTGTGGTGCATGCCTTTCGGCGAAACGCGCTTCTTCAGCGGCAAGGTTTCGGGCAGGAACAGCGCGCTATTGAGCAGGGTCAAGACACCCAGCGTGGCCAGAGCCAGCATCACGGCGCGCCAGCCGTAATGGGCGTCGAGCAAGCCGCCCACGGCGGGCGCCAGCACGGGCGCCAGGCCGACGATGGTCATCAGGAGGGCAAACAGCTGCGCCGCTTTGACGCCATCAGCCACGTCGCGCACCATGCTCATCACCACGACCAGGGTCAGCGCGGCGCCCAGGCCTTGCAGCAAGCGCGCCAGCAGCAGGGTGCTCAGGTGATCCGCCTGCGATGCCCACACGGCCGCCACGATGTAGACGCCGATGCCGGCCAGCAACGGACGGCGCCGGCCCAGCATGTCCGTCAGCGGGCCGCACAGCAATTGCCCGCCGCCCAGGGCCAGCAGGAAAACGGTCAGGCTCAGCTGCACATTCGCATACGAGGTATGCAGCTCGCGCGCCATGGCTGGCATCGAGGCAAGGTACATGTCGATGCCGGCCGGACCGAGCACGGCCACCAGGGCCAGGGAAGCCGCCAGCCCGAGACTGGCGGCGGGGAGAGTGGTTTGCTGCTGCATTGCGCTTCCTTCGTGTCGTCAAAAAAACGGGGCATGGACGCCGCCGTGTTTTTTATTGTACACTTACTGCCTACCGGTAGGTAGCTTGTTCAATCAATGAAAAGGATGGGCCGATGAAAGAAGAAACAATGACGGGCGCGTTGCCGCCGGTGGGGGAGACGGCATGACGGAAGTGGGAATTGCGCTCAGCGGCGTGGCTGTCGCGCTGCTGTTTGCCGCCTGGAGCTCGCACCGCGCCCGCTGCGAACGGCGCGATGTCATGTTGCTGACGATACTGGGCACCGTGCTGGGCTTGCCGGGCGCGGCCTTGCTGGCGTTGTAGGGCGGCGCATAAAAAAACGGCAGACCCTGCGGCCTGCCGTGCTGTTTTCCTCTTGCCCGGCTAGCCGGGCAAATGGCGTTTACTCTTCTTCATAAGAACTGATTGGCGCACAACCGCAGAACAGGTTGCGGTCGCCGTACACGTTGTCGGCGCGGCCGACCGGTGGCCAGTATTTGCGCTGGCGCAGGGAAGTGACGGGGTAGGCCGCGATTTCACGGCTGTACTTGCGTTCCCATTTGTCCGACATCAATACCTGTGCCGTATGCGGCGCGTTTTTCAAAGGGTTGTCGTCGTGGTCGAATTCGCCGCTGGCGACCTTGGCGATTTCCGCGCGGATGGCGATCATGGCGTCGATGAAGCGGTCGATCTCCACTTTCGATTCGCTTTCCGTCGGCTCGATCATCAGGGTGCCCGGCACGGGGAAGCTCATGGTCGGCGCATGGAAGCCGAAGTCCATCAAACGCTTGGCCACGTCTTCGTTGCTGATGCCGGTGGCGTCCGTGATCGGGCGCAGGTCCAGGATGCATTCGTGCGCGACCAGGCCGTCGTGGCCCGAGTACAGCACAGGGTAGTGCGGCGCCAGGCGGCGCGCAATGTAGTTCGCCGCCAGGATCGCCGTCTCGGTCGCTGCCGTTAATCCCTCCGCGCCCATCATGGCGATATACATCCACGAAATTGGCAGGATGCTGGCCGAGCCGAATGGCGCGGCGCTGACGGCGCCGATGCCTGCCGCGTCGCGCTGGTAGCCCGAGGAACGCTGGTTCGGCAGGAATTTCGCCAGGTGGGCGCCCACGCCGATCGGGCCGACGCCTGGTCCGCCACCGCCGTGCGGGATGCAGAAGGTTTTGTGCAGGTTCAGGTGCGACACGTCGCCGCCGAACGAGCCGGGAGCGGCCACGCCGACCAGCGCGTTCATGTTGGCGCCGTCGATGTAGACCTGGCCGCCATGCGCGTGGATGATTTCGCACAGTTCCTGGATACCTTCTTCGAACACGCCGTGGGTGGATGGGTAGGTGACCATCACGCAAGCCAGGTTGGCGCTGTGCTTTTCCGCTTTCGCTTTCAGGTCGGCCAGGTCCACGTTGCCGTTGGCGTCGCAGCTGGTGACGACGACCTGCATGCCGACCATGTTGGCCGAGGCAGGGTTGGTGCCGTGCGCCGACGAGGGAATCAGGCAGATGTTGCGGTGGCCTTCGCCGCGCGACTCGTGATACGCCTTGATCACCAGCAGACCCGCGTATTCACCCTGCGAGCCGGCGTTCGGCTGCAGCGAGACGGCCGCGTAGCCCGTCAGCGCGCACAGCATTTCTTCCAGCTGCGAGATCATTTCGCGGTAGCCGACCGTTTGCGCATCCGGCGCGAACGGGTGGATGTTGGAAAACTCGGGCCAGGTGACGGGAATCATTTCTGACGTGGCGTTCAGCTTCATGGTGCACGAGCCGAGCGGGATCATGGTGCGGTCCAGCGCCAGGTCCTTGTCGGCCAGGCTGCGCAGGTAGCGCAGCATTTCGTGTTCCGAGTGGTAGCTGTTGAAGACGGGGTGGGTCAGGTAGGCGCTCTCGCGTGCCAGGTTGGCCGGCAGCGCGCTGGTCACGGCTGCTTCAACGGCGTCCAGGTCAGGCGCGGCAGGCGCGTTGACCAGGCCGTGCGCGAACACTTTCCACAACAGCGCGATATCGTCGCGCGTGGTGGTTTCGTCGAGCGACACGCCGACATGGGTGTTGTCGATCTTGCGCAGGTTGACGCCGTGGTGCATGGCCGTCGCGTGCAGTTGCGCCGCATCGGCAACGTTGATGGTCAGGGTGTCGAAGTAGCTTGCGTTGACGACGCCGTAGCCTAGGGTCTTCAGGTTGGCGGCCAGCACGCCCGTAAAGCGGTGCACGCGTTGGGCGATCTGCAGCAGGCCGGCAGGGCCGTGGTAGACGGCGTACATCGAGGCCATCACGGCCAGCAGCACTTGCGCCGTGCAGATGTTGGACGTCGCTTTTTCGCGGCGGATATGCTGTTCGCGCGTTTGCAGAGCCAGGCGGTACGCCTTGTTGCCTTGCGCATCGACGGTCACGCCCACCAGGCGGCCCGACATATTGCGCTTGAATTCATCGCGCGTGGACAGATAGCCCGCGTGCGGACCGCCGAAACCGAGCGGCACGCCGAAGCGCTGGCTGTTGCCGACTACGACGTCGGCGCCCCATTCGCCCGGTGGCGTGAGCATGGTCAGGGCCAGCAGGTCGGCCGCGACGATGACCATGGCGCCATTCGCGTGCAGTTTTTCCACGCCGGCGCGGTAGTCGCGCACGACACCGTTCACGCCAGGGTATTGCAGCAGCACGCCGAAGCAGGCGTCCAGCGACTCGATTTCCGCAGGGTCGAAGGTACGCACTTCGATGCCGATCGGCTGGGCGCGCGTTTGCACCACTTCCAGCGTTTGCGGCAGCACGTCATTGGCGACGTACAGTACGGTCGACTTCGACTTGCCCACACGCTGGATCAATGTCATCGCTTCAGCGGCGGCCGTGCCTTCGTCCAGCATCGAGGCGTTCGAGATGCCCATGCCGGTCAGGTCCGTGATCACTTGCTGGAAGTTCAGGATCGCTTCCAGGCGGCCTTGCGAAATCTCAGGCTGGTAAGGCGTGTACGCCGTGTACCAGGCGGGATTTTCAAAGATGTTGCGCAGCACGACGCCAGGGGTGAACGTGTTGTAGTAGCCCTGGCCGATCAGGGATTTGAGCACCTGGTTCTTGCCGGCGATGGCTTTCAGGCGCGACAGGGCTTCCTGTTCCGGCATCGGCTGCGAATACGCGCCCAATGGCAGGGCGCCCTTGTTGCGGATGTTGGCCGGCACCAGGGCGTCGATCAGCGCGGCGCGCGATGGATAGCCGAGGGTCGCCAGCATGGCTTGCTGTTCGGTGGAAGAGGGGCCGATGTGGCGGGCGATGAAGGCATCGCGTGCTTCGAGTTGGGTCAGGCTGGTGCGGGTCATGATATAGAGGCCAAAAAAGACTGAAAAACCGGGATGCGGCGCGCGGGCGCAGCGCCGGGGCATAGCTACAAAATTAAATGCAAACGGGCCGCGATTGCGGCCCGTGAGTCAAACGCGATTACGCGCTGGTGGTGGCGCCATAGGCGGCAGCGTCGAGCAAGCCGTCCAGGGCCGACACGTCGGCTGGCTTGATCTTGAACAGCCAGTTCGCGTAGGCGTCGGCGTTGATCGACTCAGGCGAGTTGACTACGTCGTCGTTGACGGCCACGACTTCGCCGGCGATCGGTGCGTAGATGTCGCTCGCTGCCTTGACCGACTCCACCACGGCGGCGTCGTCGCCGGCGCCGTAGGTATTGCCCACGGTTGGCAGTTCGACGAAGACGATGTCGCCCAGGGCGTCCTGCGCGTACTCGGTGATGCCGACGGTGATCGTGCCGTCGCCTTCAAGGCGTACCCATTCGTGGGAAGCGGTGTACTTCAGGTCTGCAGGAATGTTCATGTGTGGCTCCAGATGGTAAGTGTTCGTTATTGATTATGTTTATTCGGTCTTGCGGGCGGCTCTAAAACGCTTACGCAGCCAGGATTTTACCGTTACGCACGAAAGGCAGCTTGACAACAGAAGCGGCCAGCTGCTTGCCGCGGATTTCCACGTGCACGGTGTCGCCTACCGCTACGCCGTTGGGCACGCGCGCCAGGGCAATCGCTTCCTGCATGGTCGGGCTGAAGGTGCCGCTGGTGATTTCGCCCGTGGCGTCATTGCCGGCGATGATGACTTTCTGGTGGGCGCGCAGCACGCCGCCTTTTTCGCGCAGGATCAGGCCCACGAATTGCGCGTTCTGGCCCTTGGCCAGCAGGGCCGCCTTGCCGATGAAGTCGCGCTCGCTGACGAGGTCGATGGTCCACGCCAGGCCTGCGTCGAGCGGGTTGACGGTTTCATCCATGTCCTGGCCGTACAGATTCATGCCCGCTTCCAGGCGCAGGGTGTCGCGCGCGCCCAGGCCGGCCGGCTTGACGCCGGCGGCGATCAATGCGTTCCACAGGGCTTCCACCTGGGTGGCCGATACGCCGATTTCAAAGCCGTCTTCGCCCGTGTAGCCGGTGCGCGCCAGCATGACTTCGCCGAAGGCCGTGTCCTTGACGATGACGACATTGAACGGTTTGATGGCTTCGGAGGCGGCTTGCGTCTCCGGCAGCACTTGCCACACCTTGGCGCGCGCGTTCGGGCCTTGTACGGCGACGAGGGCCATCGGATCGTTGGCATTGCGGCGTTCGGTAATCGTCAGGCCGTTGTTGGTGGCGGTATTTTGCTGCTGCATCCAGGCCACGTCTTTTTCCGCCGTGCCCGCGTTGACGACGAGGCGGAACCAGTTTTCATTGAAGAAGTAGACGATCAGGTCATCGATGACGGTGCCTTCGGCATTGAGCATGCACGAATACAGGGCCTTGCCCGACACTTGCAGCTTGTCAACGTTGTTGGCCAGCAAGCCGCGCAGGAAGGCGCGCACGTTCGGGCCTTCGATATCGACCACGCACATATGGGACACGTCGAACATGCCGGCATCGCCGCGCACGGCGTTGTGTTCTTCGATTTGCGAGCCGTAGTTGACAGGCATGTCCCAGCCGCCGAAATCGACCATGCGGGCGCCGAGGGCACGGTGGGCGTTGTTGAGTGGGGTCGCTTTGAGCGTCATGGATTCCTCGGGACGAAGGTAATAGGGGAGTTAACAAAACATAGAATAGCCAAACACGGCTTTCCAGCGTGATCACTGACCCCCCTGTCCTTTGTACCTGAGAGATTACGGGGGCTTGCCCCGCGCGCCCCTTCGGTGGGCCGCCGGCAATAGCCGCGGCCGCTCTCCAGAGTTGAGCTAAAGATGTCGCCAAAGCAACAACTTCAGTCCGCCTGATCGGTCCTTTTGCCTGAGAGTTTTTGGGTAGTGCCCCTTCGGCGGCAACGCTGGTTTGCCCTCTCCCGATCAAGTGGGAGGAATATATGCCAGCAGGGTCTTTCTGTCAATCTGAAAAGACGTTGCCAAATTGCAGCAAAAGCCCCGATTTGCGGGGCTGGGAGGGGCGCTGGCGCGGTGCAAAAGGGCGCCCGGCCGCGCGGGAATGCGCTATGATGAAATCCTGGCTTTCTTGCGGGTGCCTGCCATGAACACTACACAAAGCGAGACGCAAAACAACACCGAGCAGCACGGTTATTTCACCCTCTCGGGCGACGTCAACAGTGATATGGTGCGGCGCGTCTTCAACGCCGTGGCCGACATCACGGAAGACAAGCTCACCACCGCGCACATTTTGATACAGTCCAACGGCGGCTATGTCAGCGATGGCATCTGCCTGTACAACTTCCTCAGCAAGTTGCCATTCGACATCATTACCTATAACGCGGGCGCCGTGGCGTCCATCGCCGTCACCCTGTTTCTGTCGGGGCGGCACCGCCATGCCAGCGACACGGCCCGCTTCATGGTGCACAAGTCGCATGCGACAGCGTCGCCCGGCTCGCGTCCCGATGCGCTCAGCATCATCGTCGAGGGCTTGCGCGCCGACGACATGCGTACCGAGCGCATCCTGCGTGGCCACGTCAACCTGACGGAAGAGCAATGGCAGGTGCACGCGTATTCCGACCTGCACCTGACGGCCGACCAGGCGCTGGAAGTGGGCATGGTCGAATCGATCCGCGACTTTACGCCACCCAAGGGCAAGCGCCTGACGAATATCTGACGCCTGCCTCGCAATGACCGGCGGATGGTTTTGCATGGAAATTTTGTAATCGAATGTAATTCTTCGCTGCAGCACAGCAAAAGCCGCGCGGAACAGGGCAGAGTCGTGGCATAGTGCAAGCTGATCATGAAATAAGTGCAGGCGCGATGACTTGGTGGAATGGGATTTCTTTTGCGGCCGACATGTCCGTGATGGGGCCGGCTGGCGTGGCGATCGCCCTGTGGCTGCTCGTCTCGCGCCAGTGGCGCCTGGTGCTCAGCTGGAGCCTGTGGTACGGCGGCGGCCTGGCCCTCGTGGTGCTGTCGAAGCTGGCTTTCATGAGCTGGGGCGTGGGCAGCAGCGCGCTTGATTTTACGGGTTTCAGCGGCCACGCCATGCGCGCCGGCGCCGTGTTTCCCGTGCTGATGTATGTACTGCTGCAGCGGGCCGCACCGCGCTGGCGCCATGCTGGTGTGCTCGTCGGTGTGGCCTTTGCCGTGCTGGTGGCCATTTCGCGCGTGGTCGTGCATGCGCACAGCGTGTCGGAAGCCGTCAGCGGCTGCGTGCTGGGCCTGGCACTGGCGCTGGGTTTCATGTGGAATGCCCGCGGCGCCGTCAATTTTGCCGTCAGCCATGCGCTGGCCCTGGCCAGCCTGGTGCTGATGGTGGTGCTCAGCTTCAAGGCGGAACCCATGCCGACCGAGCAATGGCTGCAAAAGCTGGCCCTGATATTGTCTGGCCATGAGCGCGTTTTTTCCCGTGAAGACTGGAAACTGGCACAGGATGGCCGTCCAGCCCCGTGAGGCGGGGCAGGCTGGCGCCTGGCGCTGCGGTTTTTTGGCCAGAAAAGCATCAGGAAATGGTATGATGAACCACTTTTTTGCGGTGAATGGCCAGACAGCCGTCGCGATGGTGCATCTGAAATGAATATGAACCGGGTTCACCCATAATATAACCGCCAGCATAGGCCAGGAACTCTAAAACACGTGCGTCTCTCTTCCATCAAGTTGTCGGGATTTAAGTCTTTCGTCGATCCCACCAATTTCCAGGTGCCAGGCCAGCTCGTGGGCGTGGTCGGGCCGAATGGCTGCGGCAAGTCGAACATCATCGATGCCGTGCGCTGGGTGCTGGGCGAATCGAAAGCGTCGGAATTGCGCGGCGAATCGATGCAGGACGTCATTTTCAATGGCTCCACCCACCGCAAACCAGCCGGGCGCGCTTCCGTGGAACTGGTGTTCGACAATAACGATGGCAAGGCGTCCGGCCAATGGGGCCAGTACGCCGAGATCGCCGTCAAGCGTACACTGACGCGTGACGGCACCTCCACCTATTACATCAATGGCCAGCCCGTGCGCCGGCGCGACATCCAGGATATTTTCCTCGGCACCGGCCTCGGCCCGCGCGCCTACGCCATCATCGGCCAGGGCATGATTTCGCGCATCATCGAATCGCGCCCCGAAGAATTGCGCGTCTTCCTCGAAGAAGCGGCAGGTGTCTCCAAATACAAGGAACGCCGCCGCGAGACGGAAAACCGCCTGCAGGACACGCGCGAGAATTTGCTGCGCGTGGAAGACATCTTGCGCGAACTCAATGCCAACCTGGAAAAGCTCGAAGCGCAGGCGGCCGTGGCCACGCGTTTCCACGCCTTGCAGGCGGACCAGGAAGAAAAGCAGAAACTCTTGTGGCTGCTGCGCAAGAACGAGGCGCAAAACGAGCAGACACGCTATTTCCGCGAAGTGGAACAGGCGCAGACGGACCTGGAAGAACAGACGGCCAAGCTGCGCAACGTGGAACTGACCCTCGAGCAGATGCGCCAGGCGCACTTTGCCGTGGGCGACCGTTTGCATACGGCGCAGGGCCATCTGTACCAGACGAATGCGGAAATCGGCAGCCTGGAAGCGCAGATCAAGTTCGTCATCGAATCGCGCGCCCGCCTGCAGGCGCAGCTGGCGACCCTGACGGCCCAGCGCGACCAGTGGACGCAACAGGGCGGCGAATACCAGGAACAGATCGAAGAGGCGGAATTCCACCTCGAAGAGCTGGCCGCGAAGGTCGAGCAATCGCAAATGATGGCCGAGCAGAAAGGCGAGCAATTGCCCGAGCTGGACGCCGCCTGGCGCGCCGCGCAAAACAAGAGCACGGAATCACGCGCCCGAATCATGCAGGCCCAGCAGCAGCTGGAACTGGAATCGGCGCACCAGCGCAACGCCTCGAACATCCTGGCCAGCCTGCTGACGCGCCGCGAGCGCTTGCAGCAGGAAAAGAACAGCCTGAGTTTGCCCGACAGCAGCCACCTGGAAAACCTGAAACTGCAGCTGGAAGAAAAGCAGCAGACGCTGGAAGAACAGGGTTTCTACCTGGAAGAAGCGCTGGAGCAGCAACCGAAGCTGGAGCAGGAGCGGGCTGAAGCACAGGCGCAGGTGAATGCCGAAACAGCCGCCAACGCCCAGCTGGAAGCGCGTCTTTCCGCTTTAAAACAATTGCAGGAGCGGGTACAGACCCAGGGCAAGGTCCAGCCATGGCTGAAAAAGCACGAGCTCGACACCTTGCCGCGCCTGTGGCAAAAGTTGCAGATCGAAGCGGGCTGGGAAGCAGCCATGGAATCGATCTTGCGCGAGCGCACGTCGGCCTTGCAACTGTCGAATATCGACTGGGCCAAGGCTTTCTTTGCCGACGCGCCACCGGCCAAGCTGGCCCTGTACGCGCCATCGACCGTGGCGCCGCTGCCGCAGCCGGAAGTGCCAGGCCTGAAACCGTTCCTGAACTTGTTGAAACTTAATGATCCGGGCTTGCGCGGCTTGCTGCAGGATTGGCTGTACAACGCCTACGCCGTGGAAGACGCGGCCGAAGCCTTGCTTGAACGCAGCAAATTGCCGCCGGGCGGCTATTTCGTCACGCGCGCCGGCCATGTGGTCACGGCCACCAGCGTGCGCTTCTATGCGGCCGATTCGGAGCAGGAAGGCATGCTGGGCCGCCAGCAGGAAATCGAGAATATCGGCAAACAGTTGCGCGCCCAGCAATTGCTGGCCGAAGAGGCGCGCGCCCGTTCCGTGCGGGCCGATGCGGCCGTTGCCACCTTGACGCGCAACCTGTCGGACTTGCGCTTGCGCATACAGCAGCTCACTTCCTCCGTGCATACTCTGCAACTGGACGTGGTGAAACTGTCGGAAGTGGAAGCGCGTTTCAACCAGCGCAGCACGCAGATCGGCGCCGACCTGGCGGAGATTGCCGCACAGGAAGCGGAACAGATGCAGACCAAGCTGGAATCGGAAGAGAAATTCGAACAGCTGGACATGGAACTGGGCAACTTGCAGGAAGCGCACGAAGACGGCCATACGGACTTCCTGCAGAAGGAACAGCGTCTGGCCGAGGCGCGCGAAGCCTTGCGCGACCTGGAGCGGGCAGCCAAGGATACGGAATACGCGGAAAAAGCCCACCGCGCGAAGATCGAGGAATTGCGCCGCAACATCGCCACGGCCAGCACGCAGGCCCAGCAAGTGACGGCCAGCCTGCAGGCGGGCGAACTGGAACTGGCCAACCTGGAAAGCGGCGCGGCGGCCGATGGCTTGCAGGATCTGTTAGAACGCCGCACCACGCAGGAGCGGGCGCTGGCGGACGCGCGCCACGAACTGGACCAGATCACGCAGCAGCTGCGCCTGTCCGAAGATGCGCGCACGCAATCGGAACGCAGCCTGCAGCCGCAGCGCGACAAGATCATGGAAATGCAGCTCAAGGAACAGGCCGCGCGCCTGAACCAAGAGCAATTCGCCCAGCAATTGCTGGAGTCGGGCGCCGACGAGGCCGTGTTGACGGAAAAACTGCACCCGGACATGCGCCCATCGTATCTGCAGGGCGAAGTCACGCGTTTGACGAATGCCATCACGTCCCTGGGCGCGGTCAATCTGGCCGCGCTGGACGAACTGGCGCAGGCGTCCGAGCGCAAGAATTTCCTCGACGCCCAGAATGCCGACCTGACGGAAGCGATCAACACGCTGGAAGACGCGATCCACAAGATCGACAAGGAAACGCGCGATTTGCTGCAAGACACGTTCGACAAGGTCAACCATCACTTTTCCGAGCTGTTCCCGATCCTGTTCGGCGGCGGCCAGGCCAAGCTGACCATGACGGGCGACGAGATTCTTGATTCCGGTGTACAAGTCATGGCGCAGCCTCCCGGCAAGAAAAATGCCACCATCCACCTGTTATCGGGTGGAGAGAAGGCGCTGACCGCGACCGCATTGGTGTTTTCCATGTTCCGCCTGAATCCGGCGCCGTTTTGCCTGCTCGACGAAGTCGATGCACCGCTGGACGATTCGAACACGGAACGCTTCTGCCGCATGGTTAAGCGCATGTCCGACCAGACCCAATTCCTTTTCATTTCGCATAACAAGATTGCGATGGAAATGGCCCATCAATTGATCGGTGTGACGATGCAGGAGCAGGGCGTATCGCGCATCGTGGCGGTGGACATGGAGTCCGCCGCAAATTTTGCAACCGAGGCACAAGCAGCATGACAGACCTTCAAATTACCTTGTTCGGCGCCGGCGGCGTCTTTATCGTCGGCGTTTTCTCGTACAACAAATGGCAGGAATACAAGGCCAAGAAAAGCGTGGAACGGGCCTTCTCCACCGACCACGATGACGTGCTGATGCGCGAGGGCGACGCCCCTGCGGTGGAAGCCCAGGAACCCGTGCTGCGCCAGGAGCCGCGCTTCGACGCCGCGCCCGCCGCCAAGGCCGAACCGTCGTTTGGCGCGCCGCCAGCAACCGTGGTGCCGGACGCGCCCGTGCACACGGAACCGTCGCTGGCCGATGCTGATCCCGCACCCGCCACCCCGGCCGCGCCGGCGCAGCAGGAAGTCAGCGCCGCCAGCGAACAGGCGACCAGCCTGGTCGACCCGCTGATCGATTGCCTGCTGCCGTTGTCGCTGGAAGCGCCCGTGCGCGGCGACAAGATATTGCCCGTGCTGCAAACCCTGCGCCTGGTGGGCAACAAGCCCGTCCACTTCATCGGTTTGCACGTGAATGGCGACTGGGAACCGATCACGCATGGCGGTGTCTACACCAAGATGCAGGGCGGCGTGCAGCTGGCCAGCCGCAGCACGGCCTTGAATGAACTGGAATATTCGGAACTGGTCACGCGCCTGCGCGGCGTGGCTGACGAGATCGGCGCCGAGCCGGAAGTGCCCGACATGATGGAAGTGATGGCCGAAGCGCGCAATCTGCACCGCTTTGTTGCCGGTCACGACGCGCAGCTGGGCGTCAACCTGCACACGAATGGCGCGCCATGGGCCATTTCCACCTTGCTGTTCGCACTGGAAAAGCAGGGCTTTGACGTCCGTCCGGACGGACGTTTCGTCATGCCGGACGGCGACGGCGGCTATCTGTTCTCGCTGTCGACGAATGTCACGCTGGCCGAGGAAACGACGCCGCGCCTGACCCTGCTGCTGGACGTGCCCTGCGTGGCGCCTGCGCGCGACGGCTTCGGCGCCATGGTCGCTTGCGCCAAGGCACTGGTGGGCCGCCTGGACGCCACCATCGTCGACGATTACAACCAGGCCCTGTCCGATGCGGCGCTGGCCGAGATCGCTGGCCAGGTGCAAGAGTTTTACCAGGAAATGGACGCGGCCGACATTCCGGCCGGCTCCACCCGCGCCCTGCGTTTATTTAGCTGAAGAATCCCGCAACAATGACTGATCCGATCAACCAGGACGCCGCCCAGCGGAATGCCGCCCAGCGCGTCCTGGCACTCACGGCCGAACTCAATCGGCATCTGCACGCCTACCACGTGCTCGACAATCCCACCATCCCCGACGCTGAGTACGACAAGCTGTTCGTCGAACTGCAAACGCTGGAAGCGGCCCATCCCGATTTGCGCACGCCCGATTCGCCCACCTTGCGCGTGGGCGCGGCACCGCTGCCGCAATTCGAGCAAGTCACGCACACGGTGCCGATGTTGTCGCTGAACAATGGTTTCTTCGATGACGATATCGTCAATTTTGACCGCCGCGTGCGTGAAGGCCTGGACCTTGGCGGTGCCGAAGTCGACTATGCGGCCGAAGTGAAATTCGATGGCCTGGCCATCAACCTGCGCTATGAAAACGGCCTGTTCGTGCAGGCAGCCACGCGCGGCGATGGCGCCACGGGCGAAGACGTGACGGCGAATATCCGCACCATTTCCGGCATCCCGCTGCGCCTGCATGGCGACAAGATTCCTGCCGTGCTCGACGTGCGCGGCGAAGTGATGATGTTCAAGGCCGATTTTGCCCGTTTGAACGAACGCCAGCGTGAAGCGGGGCAGAAGGAGTTCGCCAACCCGCGCAACGCGGCTGCCGGCAGCCTGCGCCAGCTCGATTCGCGCATCACGGCGCAGCGCAAGCTGCGTTTCTATGCCTACGGCATCGGCGCCCTCGATGGGGCCGCCATGCCGGCCTCGCATTCGGCCTTGCTGGACTGGTACGAAACGCTGGGCATCCCCGTGTCGAAGGAGCGCAAGGTGGTGCAGGGCGCGCAGGGCTTGCTCGCCTACTATGCCGATATCGGCGCGCGCCGCCCCGTCTTGCCGTATGAAATCGACGGCGTCGTCTACAAGGTGAACGCGACGGAAGACCAGCAGGAACTGGGCTTTGTGTCGCGCGCGCCGCGTTTTGCGCTGGCGCACAAGTTTCCCGCCGAAGAAGCGCTGACGCAGGTGCTGGGCATCGATATCCAGGTGGGCCGCACGGGCGCCATGACACCCGTGGCGCGCCTGGCGCCCGTGTCGGTCGGTGGCGTGACGGTGACCAATGCTACCTTGCACAATGAAGATGAAGTGCTGCGCAAGGATGTGCGCGTGGGCGATACGGTCATCGTGCGCCGCGCCGGCGACGTGATTCCCGAAGTGCTGAGCGTGGTGCTGGAAAAGCGCCCGGAACCGGCGCCGCCGCCGTTCAAGATGCTGGAAGCGTGTCCCGTGTGCGGCTCGCACGTGGTGCGTGAAGAGGGCGAGGCGATTGCCCGTTGCTCGGGTGGCCTGTTCTGCTCGGCGCAGCGCAAGGAAGCGTTCCGCCATTTCGCGGGTCGCCGCATGATGGATATCGAAGGCCTGGGGGAACGTTATATCGATACCCTGGTCGAACTGGAATACGTGCATGGCCTGGCTGACCTGTACAGCCTGACCCTGGATAAATTGCTGGAAATGAAAGTACGCGCCGATGAGCGCGACGGTTCGACGCCAGAGACAGTGCAACAAGGAAAGATTCCCACCAAGTGGGCGGAAAACCTGCTAGCCGGCATTGAAGCGAGCAAGCGTCCGCCGCTTGAGCGTTTCCTGTTCGCGCTGGGCATCCGCCACGTGGGCGAATCGACGGCCAAGACCCTGGCCGAATGGCTGGGCAGCCTGGCGTATGTGCGGCAAGCGCCCGCAGCCTTGTTGCGCGTGCTGCCAGATATCGGCGGCACGGTAGCCGAATCGATTGCCGATTTCTTTGCCGAAGAAAAGAACCAGCAAGCGCTGCAGGCATTGCTGGACGCCGGCGTCACGCCCCAGGGCGAACATGCGCCCAGCGCCAAGCTGCGCACGCAACTTGAGCAAACCAAGCTGCTGGCAGCCATCGGTATCCCGAAGCTGACGGAGCCGCGCGCCAGGCAGCTGGTGGAGCGGGGCGTGACCCTGGCCAGCCTGGCCGCGCAAGGCACCAGCTTCCACGCGGGCTTGCCAGCCGCCGTGGCCGAAGCGCTGGCGCAATGGCTGGCCGATGGCGAGAATGTCAAGCTGCTAGGTCAACTGGACGCCCTGCGAAATGAATTACTGTCACAATTGCCTGAAATGCCAGCCGCTGGCGGCAAGCTGGATGGCAAGACGTTCGTCCTGACGGGCACCTTGCCCACTATGAGCCGCGACGAGGCGGCGGAGCTGATCGAGGCGGCCGGAGGCAAGGTCAGCGGCTCTGTATCGAAGAAGACGGGCTATGTCGTCGCCGGTTCGGATGCCGGCAGCAAGCTGGCCAAGGCCCAGGAGCTGGGTGTGGCCATCCTCGACGAGGCTGGCTTGCTGGCCTTGCTCGCGCAAGACTAATTATTCAAAAAATTACAGAAGACCCATGAAAAAAATCAGAAAAGCAGTCTTTCCCGTCGCCGGCCTGGGCAGCCGTTTCTTGCCAGCGACCAAGGCACAACCGAAGGAAATGTTGCCCATCGTCGACAAGCCATTGATCCAGTATGCGGTGGAAGAGGCCGTGGCGGCCGGTATTACGGAAATGATCTTCATCACGGGCCGCAACAAGCGCGCCATCGAAGACCATTTCGATACGGCTTACGAGTTGGAGTCGGAACTGGAAGCGGCTGGCAAGCGCCAGTTGCTCGACATGGTGCAAAACGTCATTCCCAAGCATATCAATTGCATTTACATACGCCAGTCCGCGCCGCTGGGCCTGGGGCATGCCGTGTTGTGCGCCCGTCCCGTGATCGGCGACGAACCGTTTGCCGTCTTGCTGGCCGACGACTTCATGGATGTGGAAGAGGGTGTGCGCCCCGTGCTGGCGCAGATGACCGATGTCTTCCAGTATGAAAATTGCTCGCTGCTGGCGGTGCAGGATGTGCCGCGCGCGGAAACCAAGCAGTACGGTATTGTGTCGGCAAAGAATTATCAGCCCGACCTGGAACTGGTCTCGGCCATCGTGGAAAAGCCTGCGCCAGAGGAGGCGCCGTCGACCCTGGCCGTGGTGGGCCGTTATGTGCTGACCAGCCGTATCTTTAACCACCTGGAAAATATCGGCACGGGCGCCGGCGGCGAAATCCAGTTGACGGACGGTATCGCCGCCCTGATGCGAGAAGAGCGCGTGCTGGCTTACCGCTACCAGGGGCAGCGCTATGATTGCGGCTCCAAGCTTGGCTACCTGAAGGCAATGACGGCGATGGGCATGAAACATCCGGAAACGGGCGCGGCCTTCCGCACTTACCTGCAAGAACTGCAATCGACACTGGACGCAAAATGACGGTACGTGAAATTCTCAAAATGGGCGATCCGCGCCTGCTGCGCATGGCCGAGCCCGTGCGTGAATTCGATACGCCCGAACTGCATGCCTTGATCGCCGACATGTTCGACACCATGCATGCGGCCAATGGCGCGGGCCTGGCGGCACCGCAGATCGGTGTCAACCTGCAACTGGTGATCTACGGCTTCAAGCAGAACCTGCGTTACCCTGATGCGCCGCAAGTGCCCGAAACCGTGCTGATCAACCCTGTGCTGACGCCTTTGTCGGAACGCAAGGAAGAGGGTTTCGAGGGCTGCCTGTCCGTGCCTGGCCTGCGTGGCAGCGTGCCGCGCTGGAGCGAGCTGCACTACGAAGGCGTGGACCAGTTCGGCCAGCCCATCAGCCGCGACTGCGACGGCTTCCATGCGCGCGTGGTGCAGCACGAGGTGGACCACTTGCACGGCATTCTGTATCCGATGCGTATCGTCGACTTCACGCAGTTCGGCTATACCGAGGTGATGTTCCCCGATCTCGACCCAAACGACGACGATTAGGCGCCCGATACCTGTCGACGATAAAACAATGGCCGCGCAGCATGAGCTGGGCGGCCATTTTTTATGCGTGAAGCAAACCTAGCGCACCTTGCGGCTGCTGCCCAGGTCATCGAGCAGTACTTTCAATTCATCCTGCATGGCATCCGTCAGGTTCAGGAAGCGGCAGCCGATCTGCACTTGCTCGCCCAGCAGGAAAGAGCGGAAGGTGCGCGACAGGCGGATTTCCAGGTCGGCGATCATGACCTTGTTCGGTCCCAGTTCCAGGCGCACGCGCGACAGCTTGCGCCCCACGTACAGACCGACCGTGTCGCGCGGATGGGCGCGCATGCCGATGCCGCCGGCCGAGAAATCATACAGCTGCAATTCATATGGACGCCCCTCGAGCACGAAGGCGGCCAGGTAGTACACGCCCAGCGGCGTTTCCAGGCGCGTCGATTCGCGCCGTTCCAGCACCAGGCAATGGCTGGGGAAGTTGGTCAGGTACACGTTCGGCCGCTCGGGATACGCTTCCCATTCGCCATTGATGGTAAATTGCAGCTTGGCGCTTTGCACCCACGACACAAACGTGGCGCCGCCAGGCGGCAGGGTCGCGCCCTCATTGAGTTCCAGCACGAATTGCGGCAAGTCGTCGTCCACGGACAGAATGCGTGCCATGATGACGTCTTCGCCGCCCGCCGGGTAGATGGAAATGGCGTCGCCGTTGTCAGCCAGGCTGCACAGGGTTTCGCCGATATCCCACGGATCGCTCATATGGTGCGGCTTGGTGCCGGGCGCCATCGGCTCGGCCACGTCAGCCAGGCTGGGCGCGCCTTTGCGCAGGGGATTAGGGATGGGATCGTTCACGACAGCGTATCTCTTTTGTTCTAATGGGGAATAGTGTATAGGTTTAAAGCAATATTTACTAAGTAAATCACAATAATTGTTTTTATATCACTATATTCCTGTTGCTTATGTGACTAGGCATGCCGCGCGGCATGCCATCTTGACGTCGCCGCTTAAAATTGTTCGTCCGCGCTTAGATAGCGCCATTGACCGGTCGGCAAGTCGCCCAGCTTGACCTTGCCGATGCGCACGCGTTTCAGTCCCAATACTTTCAGGCCGACGGCTTCGCACATGCGGCGGATCTGGCGTTTCTTGCCTTCGCGCAGGGTAAAGCTCAGCTGGTCTTCATTTTGCCAGCGCACCTTGGCCGGCAGCAGCGGCTTGCCGTCGAGCCACAGGCCGTGGTTGAGCTTTTTCAGCTCGCTGTCGGGCAGGGTGTCGCCCTTGGTGTAGCTCACGCGCACCAGGTATTCCTTGTCGATATCGGTATCGTGGCCGATCAGCTGCTTGGCCACGCGCCCATCCTGCGTCAGGACCAGCAAGCCGACGGAATCGATGTCCAGGCGGCCGGCCGCCACCAGGCTGCGCAGCTGGGTCGGGTGGAATTGTTCCGGGCTGCGGTCTTCCGCCCAGCGGTTTTCCGCCTTGATCAGGGCCACGGCAGGCGTGTAGCCGTCTTCGGCCTGACCGCTGACGTAACCGACGGGTTTGTTGATCAGCACGGTGACGCGCTTCGATTGTTCGGCCGCCGCCTGGCGTTCCACGGTGACTTTCTGGCTCGGGTAGACCTTGCTGCCCAGCTCGGACACCACCTTGCCATCCACACGGACCCAGCCGCGTGCGATCCACTCATCGGCTTCGCGGCGGGAGGACAGGCCCAGTTCGGACATGCGTTTGGACAAGCGTAATAATTCTTCGGTCATGTTGTTTCAGTTTCAGTAAGGTAGGCGTTGCGCGGAAAGTCTACACTTTCAGCGCATCGAGTAAATCGGTTTCCAGCAATATCTGGTTGCGGGCATTGTTGAGCGCGGGGCCGTCGACGAGGAAGACGTCTTCGACCCGCTCGCCCAGGGTCATGATCTTGGCCGTGTGCAAGTTGATGCGGTACTTGGTCAGCACGTTGGCGATCGCATACAGCAAGCCCGTGCGGTCGTTGGCCGCCACTGACAGCAAGTAATATTGGCCCTTTTCATCGGGCCGCAAATCCACGGTCGGCTGGAAGGGGAAGGTGCGCGACAGGCGCGACAGCCGTCCCTTGCCCGGCGGCGGCAGCGGTGTTTGCGACTGCAGCAGCTCGCCCAGCTCATGCTCGATCAGGCTGATGATGTCGCGGTAGCTTTTGGCGAAGTTCTGTTCCGTGACGAGGAAGGTGTCGAGCGCATAGCCATTTTTCGTCGTGTGGATCTTCGCGTCGAGGATGCTGAAGTTCTTGCGGTCGAAATAGCTGCAGATGCGCGCGAACAGGTCGGGCTGGTCGGGAATGTACACGGCCACCTGCAAGCCTTCGCCGATGGGCGCCAGCCGGCATTTTACCACCGGCAACTTGCTGTCGAGCTTGTCATACAGCGAGCGCGTCTGCCAGGCGATGTCGGAGGCGTCGTGACGCAGGAAGTAGGCCACGTCCAGCTGCTGCCACAGTTTCAGGTGCGCATCGGGCGGCAAGCCGTACAGGCGCAGGGTGGCCAGCGCTTCCTGCTGGCGGTTTTTCAGTTCGCGGTCGGCCGTGTGCGGCTCGCCGCCCAGCACGCGCAAGGTGATCTTGTACAAGTCTTCCAGCAGCTTGCCCTTCCAGGCATTCCACACTTTCGGGCTGGTGCCGCGGATGTCGGCCACCGTCAGCAGGTACAGGCCTGTCAGGTGGCGCTCGTCCTTGACCACTTTCGCAAAGGCGGCAATGACGTCGGGATCGGACAAGTCCTGCTTTTGCGCCACTTGCGACATGGTCAAATGATTTTCCACAAGGAATGCCACCAGTTCCGTGTCTTCTTCCGACAGGCCGTGGTCCTGGCAGAACTGGGTGGCGTCGGCCACGCCCAGCTTCGAGTGGTCGCCGCCGCGGCCTTTGGCGATGTCGTGGAACAGGGCTGCCACGTACAGCAGCCACGATTGCGAGAAATCGGCCATCAGCTGGCTGCAGAACGGGTATTCGTGCGCGTGTTCGCTCATGGTGAAGCGGCGCATGTTGCGCACCACCATCAAAATGTGCTGGTCGACCGTGTACACGTGGAACAGGTCGTGCTGCATCTGTCCCACGATGCGGCGGAAATTCGGCAGATAGCGCCCCAGGATGCTCATCTCGTTCATGCGCCGCAGCGCATGGATGATGCCGACCGGCGCTTGCATGATGCGCAGGAAGAGGGCGCGGTTGACGGGATCCTGGCGGAAGGCGGCGTCGATCTTGAAGCGCGCGTGCCACAAGGCCCGCGTGGCGCGCGAGGTCATGCCTTTCAGGGCCGGGCGCTCCGTCATCAGCACGAAGACTTCCAGCATGGCCGATGGGTATTGCTCGAACGTATCGTCGGCGCTGATGTCGATCAGGCTGTTGACTTCATTGAAGCGTTCGTTGATGGGCACGGCCACATCGTCTTGCGGAAACAATCGCGCTTCGATGTTCTGCAGCAAAATCGTGTTGAGCTGGGTTACCGTCTTGGCGGCCCAGTAATAGCGCTGCATCAGGAATTCGCTGGCGCGGCGCATGTGCGGCCCGCTGCCTGTCGCCTGCAGGCCCAGCGATTCGGCGATCGCCGTCTGCACGTCGAACACGAGGCGGTCTTCGCGCCTGCCCGCGTGCAGGTGCAGGCGCACGCGGATATCCTTGAAGGCGCGCTCCTTTTCCATCAGCTGGCGCGCTTCCGTCAGGGTGATCAGGCCGCCTGTGGCCAGGGTGCGCCACGAGTTCGCCAGGCCGGCCGCCTTGGCCACCCACAGGATGACCTGCAAGTCGCGCAGGCCACCCGGGCTTTCCTTGCAATTCGGTTCCAGGCTGAAGGCCGTGTCTTCGTACTTGGCATGTCTCTGGCGCATTTCCGCCGTTTTTGCCTGGAAGAAGGCTTGCGGATCCATGGCGGCGTCATAACGCTGCTGCAATTGCGCGAACAAGTCCGCATTGCCGCACACGAGACGCGCTTCGAGCAAGCTCGTTTGCACGGTGATGTCGGCCTTCGATTCGACCATGCATTCGTCGACGGTGCGGATGCTGTGGCCGATTTCCAGGCCCAGGTCCCACAGCAGTTGCACCAGTTCCTCGAGCTTTTCCTGCGTGGCTGCATCGGGCGCCTGTTGCAGCAGGATCAGCAGGTCGACGTCGGAATACGGAAACAGTTCACCGCGGCCATAGCCGCCCACTCCCACCAGGGCCGTGCCGGGCGGCAAGCCGGCCTCCTGCCAGGCGCGCGTCAGCACGCCGTCGACGCTGTGGCGCAGGCTGCGCAGCAGTTTTTCAGGCTTGCCGTCGGCCTGGAAGGCCGCAATGACGACCTGGCGGTCGGCTTTCAGTTGCTGTTTCAGCTGTTCCCGAACTTGCTTTTTCATCTGGGCCCTGGGGTGGCGGTGCGTGGGATGGGAGGATCAGGCTTTGTTCAGGATCAAGGCGGGCGGTGGTGGCATGCCGGGCGAGACGGTCAGCACTTCATAGCCTGTTTCCGTTACCAGCACCGTATGTTCCCATTGCGCCGACAGGCTGCGGTCCTTGGTTTTGATGGTCCAGCCATCGTTCATTTCGCGGATTTCGCGGCGGCCCGAGTTGATCATCGGTTCCACGGTGAAAATCATGCCTGCTTCCAGGCGCTCCAGGGTGCCTGGTTTGCCGTAGTGCAACACTTGCGGTTCTTCATGGAAGACCTTGCCGATGCCGTGACCGCAGAATTCGCGCACCACGCTGTAGCCGGCCTTTTCAGCATGCTGCTGGATGGCGTGGCCGATATCACCCAGGTGGGCGCCCGGCTTGATCTGGTCGATTCCCAGCCACATGCATTCATAGGTGATTTCCGACAGGCGCTTGGCCAGGATGGTCGGCGTGCCGACGAGGAACATGCGGCTGTTGTCGCCGTGGTAGCCATCCTTGATGACGGTGATGTCGAGGTTGACGGAGTCGCCGCTCTTGAGGACCTTGTCGCCGGGAATGCCGTGGCAGATGACGTCGTTGACGGAGGTGCAGATGGCTTTCGGGTACGGCGTGTAGCCAGGAGGACAGTAGTTCAGCGGGGCAGGGATGGTGCCTTGCACGTTGACCATGTATTCGTGGCACAGACGGTCCAGTTCGCCGGTCGTGACGCCGACCTTGACGAAGGGAGTGATGTAGTCGAGCACTTCGGCGCCGAGTTTGCCGGCAACGCGCATGCCTTCGATGTCGGCGGCGGTATTGATACGGATGGTGGACATGGTGTAATTCGCAATCTGCAAGATGTTCGGGTGAAAAGCACAGACGAATCTCAGCGTGTGAGGAAAAAGTCTGCAAATATGTCGAAATTATAAACGAGGCGCCCTGTATCCGCCGCCTCCATCCTATGGCTGGCAGGCGATTTTTGCGGGAAAACCGATGGTCGATACGCGTTGCACCAGTGTGGTGCAACGCTTGCCGTCGCTGCGTGCGCGATTTGCGCCCTGGACTTGATGAAATGGGCATTTCGGTGTAGAATCCCGGGTTGCTTGAATTCTCTTTTAAGCAATGCAGTAAAACAGTGTCTTTAATTTATATAAACACGCGAATCCGGTCGACAAGGGTGCCTGTATGGTGACTGATCGGATTCCAGACCCAACCCTGGAGTTAATAATGTCCGTAACAATGCGCGAAATGCTGGAAGCCGGTGTCCACTTTGGTCACCAAACCCGTTTTTGGAATCCAAAAATGGCACCGTTCATCTTCGGTCATCGCAACAAGATCCACATCATCAACCTGGAAAAAACCATGGCGATGTACCAGGACGCAATGAAGCACGTGCGTCAACTGGCTGCAAACCGTGGCACCATCCTGATGGTTGGCACCAAGCGTCAAGCTCGCGAAATCATCGCTGCTGAAGCACAACGCGCTGGCGTGCCTTTCGTTGATCAACGTTGGTTGGGCGGCATGCTGACCAACTTCAAAACGATCAAAACCTCGATCAAGCGTCTGAAAGACATGGAAGTGATGATCGAAGACGGTTCGATCGAGAAGCTGTCGAAAAAAGAAGCGCTGATGTTCTCCCGCGAAATGATCAAGCTGCAAAAATCGATCGGCGGCATCAAGGACATGGGCGGCATTCCTGACGCAATCTTCGTCGTCGACGTCGGCTACCACAAAGGTGCGATCACCGAAGCAGCTAAACTGGGTATCCCGGTCATCGGCGTTGTCGATACCAATCACTCCCCAGAAGGCGTGAACTTCGTGATCCCAGGTAACGATGACTCCTCGAAAGCCATCATGTTGTACGCTCGCGGTGTTGCTGATGCAATCATCGAAGGCCGTGCAGCTGCCGGTAACGAAGTTGTTGAAATGGTTAAAGCAGCCGCTGGCGACGAATTCGTCGAAGTAAACGAACAGGCTTAATGGCCAGGCTATCGCAAGATAGCCGTTTGTAAGCACAGCAGTAAGGGAAAAGGGGTGGCAGCAGCTCCCCCTTTTTTTTAACAAAAAAACGATAGTGACCGCTGGCGAGGCATGCATGCCCGGCCGCGACTATCGACTCACCGAATCAGGAGAAACACATGGCAGCGATTACAGCAGCGATGGTAGGCGAATTGCGCGGCAAAACCGACGCACCAATGATGGAATGCAAAAAAGCACTGACCGAAGCCGAAGGCGACATGGCTCGTGCGGAAGAGATCCTGCGCGTCAAACTGGGCGGCAAGGCATCGAAAGCATCGGCACGCATCACCGCTGAAGGCGTCGTGGCAACCTACATCGCCAATGGCGTAGGCGCCCTGGTCGAAGTGAACTCGGAAACCGACTTCGTTGCGAAAAACGACGATTTCCTGGCACTGGCCAACAACGCTGCCCGTCTGGTGGCAGAACACAACCCGGCTGACGTCGCTGCCCTGCTGGCCCTGCCACTCGATGGCAAGACCCTGGACGATGTGCGTGCTGCTCTGATCGGCAAAATCGGCGAAAACATGACCATCCGCCGCTTCCAGCGCTTCGAAACCAGCGCCAAGCTGGCTTCGTACCTGCACGGTTCGCGCATTGGCGTGATCGTCGAATTCGACGGTGCGGATGAGCAAGTGGGCAAAGATGTGGCCATGCACATCGCTGCCATGAAGCCAGTGTCGCTGTCGTCGAACGAAGTTCCTGCGGAACTGATCGAAAAAGAGCGCTCGGTTGCACAACTGAAAGCCGAAGAAGACGCAGCCAAAGCGGCCGCCGAAGGCAAGCCAGCGCAATCGCCGGAAATCCTGGCCAAGCGCCTGGAAGGTTCCGTACAGAAGTTCCTGAAAGAAGTATCCCTGCTGAACCAGGCTTTCGTGAAAAACGACAAGCTGTCGGTTGAGCAAATGCTGAAGGCGGCTAACACCAGCGTCAAAGGTTTCGCCATGTACGTAGTGGGCGAGGGCATCGAGAAGAAGCAAGACGACTTCGCAGCAGAAGTCGCAGCACAGATGGCTGCCTCCCAGGGAGCGTAAGTAAAGCGGGCCGAGAGGCCCGTTTTTTTGGCCCGCCCGCACCTGTCGTGCCGGGCGGCGGCATGGGCAGCCCCGCGCGCCTATCCGGCGCTGCAAGGCGCTGCGCCATGTCATACTCGAATAACCTCATTTATGGAGCCCCAGCTCATGTCAAAACCAGCCTACAAGCGCGTCCTCCTCAAGTTGTCCGGCGAAGCCCTGATGGGAGATGATCCCTACGGCATCAACCGCGCCACGATCGAGCGCATGGTGGCCGATGTGGCCGAGGTGGCGAAGTTGGGTGTGGAACTGGCAATCGTGATTGGCGGCGGCAATATCTTCCGCGGCGTCGCGCCTGGCGCGCAAGGCATGGACCGTGCCACCGCCGACTACATGGGCATGCTTGCCACGGTGATGAACGCACTGGCCCTGGCCGATGCCATGCGCCACGTCGGTATCACCGCGCGCGTCATGTCGGCCATCGGCATCGAGCAAGTGGTCGAGCCGTACGTCCGCCCGAAAGCCCTGCAATACCTGGAAGAAGGTAAAGTGGTGGTCTTCGCCGCCGGCACCGGCAATCCGTTCTTCACCACCGACACGGCAGCTGCCCTGCGCGGTGCCGAGATCAGCGCCGAGATCGTCCTGAAGGCCACCAAGGTCGACGGCGTCTACACGGCCGATCCGCAGAAGGATCCGAACGCCACCCTGTTCCACACGATTACGTTCGACGACGCCATCGCCAAGCACCTGCAAGTGATGGATGCCACGGCATTCGCCCTGTGCCGCGACCAGAAACTGCCAATCAAAGTGTTTTCGATCACCAAGCCAGGCGCGCTGATGCGCGTCATCATGGGTGAAGATGAAGGCACGCTGGTTCACGTGTAGAAATAAGGAGCACCGAGAAACCGTCCATGGCTGCGTTGCAGCGCCTCGCCGTACATTAAGTACTGTCTTCGGCGCTGCGCCTTGCCCTGAACGGTTTTTGGCACTCCCGATTGCGCGAACATTTACACTGCAGTGAATAATTGTAATACCCATTTATTATCAAGATATAGGAGGGCGTATGTCCTTAGCTGACGTTAAAAAGAACACCCAGGAACGCATGACGAAGTCGCTGGAAACACTGCGGGCCGATCTGGCCAAAGTGCGTACCGGCCGCGCCCATACGGGTATCCTGGACCACGTGATGGTCGATTACTACGGTTCGCCGACGGCGCTGACCCAGGTTGCCAACGTGACCCTGATCGACGCGCGTACCATCGGTGTGCAGCCGTACGAAAAGAAGATGGCCAACACCATCGAAAAAGCCATCCGCGACGCCGACCTGGGTCTGAACCCGTCGGCACAGGGCGACCTGATCCGCGTTCCGACGCCGCCGCTGACGGAAGAGCGCCGCAAGGAAATGGTCAAGCTGGTCAAGAGCGAGGCGGAAGATGCGAAGATTGCCGTGCGTAACATTCGCCGCGATGCAAACGAGTCGCTGAAGAAACTGGTCAAGGAAAAAGCCTGCTCCGAGGACGATGAGCGCCGCTCGTCGGAAGAAGTGCAGAAACTGACGGACAAGTTTATTGCCGACATCGACAAGATGGTGGTCGACAAAGAAAAAGAAGTACTGACCGTCTAGTTTTCAGTCCTTCGACGCTGCCCGGAAAAGCATGGCTTTTCCGGGCAGTGCTATTTGGCGCATAATAGCTATCTTTTATTTTTGGTATTCGTGTTTTCATGATCTATTCGAGTTCGACAACGGCAGTACCTGAGGTGGGCACGGTGCCGCGCCATGTGGCAATCATTATGGACGGCAATGGCCGCTGGGCAACCAAGCGCTTCCTGCCCCGCGTGGCTGGCCACGTGAAGGGTGCCGACGCCGTGCGCGGCATCGTCGAGACTTGCCTCGACCGCGGTGTCGAGTACCTGACCCTGTTTGCCTTCAGTTCGGAAAACTGGCGCCGCCCGGAAGAAGAGGTGTCGATGCTGATGCGCCTGTTCGTCACCATGCTGGAACGCGAAGTGGTCAAGATGCATGCCAACGATATCCGCCTGAAGGTCGTGGGCGACCTGTCGCGCTTCAATGAGCAGCTGCAAACCCTGATCGCCAATGCGGAGCGCAAGACGGCGAACAACACGCGTCTGACGGTGTCCATCTGCGCCAATTACGGCGGCCGCTGGGACATCATGCAGGCAGTCAATAAAATGACGGCCGAGGCGGCAGCCAATGGCCAGCCCGCCGGGAACGCGTACACGGAAGAGCAACTGGCGCCGCACCTGGCCATGGCTTACGCGCCCGAGCCCGACCTGTTCATCCGCACCGGCGGCGAGCAGCGCATTTCCAATTTCCTCCTGTGGCAACTGGCGTACACTGAGTTGTTTTTTACCGAAACTTTCTGGCCCGACTTCAATGACGAGTGCCTCGACGCGGCAATCGCGTCTTACCAGCAGCGCGAACGGCGCTTTGGCCGTACCAGCGCGCAATTAACTGAAAAGACAAACTGATGCTGAAAACACGGATAATCACCGCCCTGGTCTTGTTGGCGGTCTTGCTGCCGGTTCTGTATCTGAATTATTTCCCCGCTTTCGCCGTGATCGCCACGGCGTTCTTCGGCGCCGCCATCTGGGAAAGCTTCCGCATTTTCAAAAATCGCCAGGCGCTGCTGATTGCTGCCATCTGGACCGCCGCCTTCGCGTATACGTTTTTTGTTGGTAACGGCATGGCGCAGCTCAATTTCTGGTTCGCCCTGTGCGTGGCCATCTGGCTGATCCGCTTCGTGCCTTCGCTGGCGACGGGCTTGCCGCCCACCGAAGGCCTGGGCAATACCTTGCTCAGCCTCGTGTATCCGGTGACCATCGTCGGCTGCTTCGTCGCCATCATCGCCCTGTTCCTGCATAGCCCCTTGTTCCTGCTGTCCGTCATGGCCCTCGTGTGGATCGCCGATATCGGCGCGTACTTCTCGGGCAAGGCTTTCGGCAAGCGCAAGCTGGCGCCAAGCATTTCCCCAGGTAAATCCTGGGAAGGCGCCATCGGCGGCGGCATCGCCGTGCTCGTCATCTCCGCCATCACCATCGTGGCCGCGCCATCGCTGCCGGTCTTGCAAGACACCTTTGCCGTGCAGCTGCAATTGCGCCGCGGCTGGCCGGTGGCCTTGCTGGTGCTGCTGCTGATCGTCGCCGCCAGCATCGTCGGCGACCTGTTCGAATCCCAATTGAAGCGCCGCGCCGGCATCAAGGACAGCAGCAACCTGCTGCCTGGCCATGGCGGCGTACTCGACCGTATCGACGCCTTGATCCCGGTCCTGCCATTTGCCGCCCTTGTGGCCAGCTGGCTTTAAGGAAACTCATGCAATACATCACCATTCTTGGCGCGACCGGTTCGGTCGGCGTGTCCACCCTGGACGTGCTCGCGCGTCATCCCGAGCAATACAGCGTGTATGCGCTGAGCGCGCACAGCCGTGTGGCCGAACTGGCCGCCCAGTGTCTGCAATTTCGTCCCCTGCGCGCTGTCGTCGGCACGGCGGACGCCGCCCTTGAACTGACGCGCTTGCTGCGCGGGCAGGGCGTCGATACGCAGGTCGAGTATGGCGTGGATGCCCTCTGCGCCATCGCCAGCGCGCCGCAAGTGACGGGCGTGATGGCGGCCATCGTTGGCGCGGCTGGCCTGGCGCCCACCCTGGCGGCGGCGCGTGCCGGAAAGAAAGTATTGCTGGCCAATAAAGAAGCGCTGGTGATGTCCGGCCAGCTGTTCATCGATGCCGTGCACGATAACGGCGCCGTGCTGCTGCCGATCGACAGCGAACATAACGCCATCTTCCAATGCATGCCGCACGCCCATGGCCGCGCGCCAGGCGCCGCAGGCGTGGCGAAGATCGTGCTGACGGCGTCGGGCGGTCCCTTCCTCACGCGCGACGTCGAAACGCTCGACACGGTCACGCCGGACCAGGCCTGCAAGCACCCGACCTGGGCCATGGGCCGCAAGATTTCCGTCGATTCGGCCACCATGATGAACAAGGGCCTGGAAGTGATCGAGGCGCACTGGCTGTTCGGCGCGCCGGCCGACCAGATCGAAGTGCTGATCCACCCGCAAAGCGTGATCCATTCGATGGTGTCGTACATCGACGGTTCCGTGCTGGCCCAGCTGGGCAATCCGGACATGCGCACGCCGATCGCCCATGCGCTGGCGTATCCGCAGCGTATCGCTTCCGGCGTGGCGCAACTTGACCTGGCGCAAGTGGCCACCTTGCAGTTCGAACGTCCCGATTTCCGCCGCTTCCCCTGTCTGGCGCTGGCCTTCGACGCCCTGCGCGCGGGCGGCACGGCGCCGGCCCTGCTCAACGCGGCCAATGAAGTGGCCGTGCAAGCCTTCCTCGACGAGCAGATCGGCTTCCGCCAGATCGACCGGGTCATCGCCCACGTGATCGAAACGGTGCCGCACGGCGCCGCTTCCAGCATCGAGGCCGTGATGGAGCAGGACCGCCTGGCCAGAGAGGCCGCGCAAGCATACATTGCCCAGAGGCTGGCCGCATGACCTTGATTACCACCTTGCTGGCGTTCATCGTTGCGCTGGGCTCGCTGATCACCTTGCACGAGCTGGGCCACTATCTGGTGGCGCGCTGGTGCGGCGTCAAAGTGCTGCGTTTCTCGATCGGCATGGGGAAAGTGGTGTATTCGCGCAAGTTTGGCAAGGATCAGACGGAGTGGGCGATTTCCGCGCTGCCGCTGGGCGGCTATGTGAGCATGCTCGACAGTCGCGCGCAAGACCTCAGCGATTTGCCGGAAAGCGAATTGCGCCGCGAATTCACGCGCCAGAGCGTGTGGCGCCGCATCGCCATCGTGGCCGCCGGCCCGCTGGCCAATTTCCTCGTCGCCATCGTGCTGTACGCGGGTCTGTTCATGCATGGCATCGAAGAGCCGTCGAGCAAGCTCGGCCCCGTGGCCGAAGAGACGGCCGCCTACGCGGCCGGTTTGCGCAGCGGCGATACGGTCGAGGCGGTGAATGGCAAGGCCGTGGCCAGCTGGTCCGAGCTGCGCTGGGAGCTGATCCAGGCCACCCTCGACAAGCAGCCGGCGCGCATCGAAGTGCGCCGTCCCGACCGTGGCCAGCAGGAGGCGACCTTGCCGACGGCCAGCCTGACGGAGACGGACCTGGAAGGCGACGTGCTGGGCAAGCTGGGCCTGACCCTGGCCCGTTCCGCGCCTACTTTGATGGAAATCATGCCCGGTGGCGCCGCCGCGCGCGCCGGTCTGCAGAAAAACGACCAGATCCTGGCCATCGACGAACAGCCCGTGCACGACGTGGCGGCCGTGATCGCCACCCTGAGCCAGGCGCCGGGCCGGACCCTGCAATTGCAACTCTTGCGCCAGGGCCAGGACCTGACCCTGTCCATCACGCCGGACGCCGTGCCGGGCGCCGGGGCAGAGGGAGCTGTAACAGTTGGTAAGATACAGGCAAAGCTGGGACAGGTGCCGGATATGATCACCGTGGCATCCGGACCGTTCTCTGCCGTGGGCAAGGCGTCCACCAAGGTCTGGGATACCAGTGTCATGAGCCTGAAAATGCTGGGCAAAATGATCACCGGCCAGGTCTCGCTGAAGAATGTGACGGGTCCCATTACCATCGCCGATTATGCGGGCCAGACGGCGCGCATCGGCCTGGTAAGCTACCTGAGCTTCATCGCCTTCATCAGTATCAGTCTGGGCGTGATGAATTTGCTACCCATTCCTGTTCTGGATGGCGGGCATTTGCTGTATTATTCGCTGGAAGTTTTGACCGGACGCCCCTTGCCGGAGCGCGTAGGCGAGATTGCCCAGCGCCTGGGGATCGGTTTGTTGCTGACCTTGATGGTGCTTGCCGTCTTTAATGACGTGTTGCGATTGCTGAATTAGGGCGGTGGTTGATGCCATTGCGTGAGTCGCACAAGCAATCTTTTGTGTATGTTGTCCATTGATTTACCCATTGAATAACCCCAATGAAATTACATTCTGCTCGTTTTGCCTTGCCTTCCTTTCGCCGCAGCCTGATCGGCGCCGCCGTCATGGCCATCTGTTCCGGCCACGCGCTGGCCGTCCAGCCATTTACTGTCAAGGACATCCGGGTCGAAGGGATCCAGCGTACCGAAGCGGGCACCGTCTTTGCCTACCTGCCGGTGCGGGTCGGCGAAACGTTCTCCGACGAGAAGAGTATCGCCGCCATCAAGGCCCTGTATGCGACGGGCATGTTCAAGGATGTGCGCCTGGAAGCCGATGGCGACGTGCTGGTGGTGCTGGTCGAGGAACGTCCGGCCATCGCTTCCGTGGCATTTACGGGTACCAAGGAATTTGAAAAGGATGTGCTGGTCAAGGCATTGAAGGAAATCGGCGTCGGTGAAGCCAAAATTTTCGACAAGGCATCCGTCGACCGCGCGGAACAGGAACTTAAGCGCCAGTACCTGTCGCATGGCCTGTACGGCGTGAAGATCACCACCACCGTCACGCCGATCGAGCGCAACCGCGTCAACGTGGTGTTCGCCGTCGACGAGGGCGACGTGGCCCGCATCAAGCAGATCAACATCGTCGGCAACAAGGCCTTCACCGACAAGGAGCTGCGCGAGCAGCTGGCCCTGAACACGGGCGGCTGGTTCAGCTGGTACACCAAGGCCGACCAATATTCGAAGACCAAGCTGACGGGCGACATCGAGGCGCTCAAGTCCTACTACCTGGACCGCGGCTATATCGAGATGCAGGTCGACTCGACGCAAGTGTCGATCACGCCCGATAAAAAAGACATTTACCTGACGATCAATATCACCGAAGGTGAAAAGTACAAGATCGCCGGCACCAAGTTCGAAGGCGAGATGTTCGGCCGCGAAGAAGAGCTGAAAGCCCTGAACCTGATGCGCGAAGGCGAGATCTATTCGGGCGCGCGCCTGACGGCCACCAACAAGCGCATCCAGGACCGCCTGGCCACGTTCGGCTACGCCTTTGCCAACGTCAACGCCAATCCGGAAATCAACCGCGAGAAGCATGAAGTCGGTTTCACCTTCTTCATCGATCCGGGCAAGCGCGTCTACGTGCGCCACATGAATATCGCCGGCAATACCACCACGCGCGATGAAGTCATCCGCCGCGAATTCCGCCAGTTCGAATCGTCCTGGTATGACAGCAACAAGATCAAGCTGTCGCGCGACCGTGTCGACCGTCTCGGCTACTTCAAGGACGTGACCATCGACACGCCGGAAGCGCAGGGCACGACCGACCAGGTCGACGTCAACGTGACGGTGGTGGAGAAACCAACCGGTAACTTCCTGATCGGCGGCGCCTTCTCGCAATCGGAAAAATTCACCCTGTCGGCGTCGATTTCGCAGGCCAACTTTGCCGGTAGCGGCAACACGGTCGGCATCGAACTCAATACCAGCCATTACAGCCGCACGATCGCGTTTTCGCAAACCAATCCGTACTTCACGGACGACGGCATTTCGCGCAGCTTTGAAGTCTACCTGCGGACGACGGAACCGCCGGCGCTGAACATCGGCAGCTACAAGATCAAGCAAACCGGTGGCCGCGTCAGTTTCGGCGTGCCGTTCTCCGAAGTCGACACCGTCTTCTTCGGTATCGGCGCCGAGCGCTCGCGCATCGAGACCGACATCACCAGCCCGATCCGCTTCAAGCAGTACGTGGTCGACAATGGCGGCCCGTCCGACGGTATCGGTTCGGCCACCACCAACTCCATTCCGCTGACGGCGGCATGGCAGCGCGACAGCCGCGACAGTGCCCTGACGCCATCGATCGGCCGCTACCAGCGCATCAACCTGGAGGCGGACGTGATCGGCGACCAGAAGTACTTCCGTGCCATCTACGAGCACCAGTACTTCCGTCCGCTGTTCAGCAAGGTCACCCTGGCGCTCAAGGGCGAGCTCGATTACGGTCACGGTATCGGCAAGCACGTGTATCCGGTCTTCAAGAACTTCTACGGCGGCGGCATCGGTTCGGTGCGCGGCTACCTGAGCTCTTCGCTGGGCGCGGTTGAGCCGAGCACCAACGATGCCTTGGGCGGCGCTTCGCGCCTGATCGGTAACGCGGAACTGCAGATGCCATTCCCTGGTTCGGGAAATGACCGCAGCTTGCGCTGGTTCGGTTTCCTTGACGGCGGCCAGGTCTACCAGGAAGGCGAAAAAATGCGGATTTCGCAATTGCGCTATTCTGCTGGCTTGGGCATCAGCTGGATTTCACCGGTGGGCCCGCTCAAGCTGAGCTATGCCAAGCCGCTGAACGCCAAGCCGACGGACCGCCTGGAGCGCTTCCAGTTCCAGATGGGCACCGGTTTCTAACCGGCCATCTGAACCGGGGCGACAGCTTTTACTTTTTGACCATGGAGTATCATGAACACCGCATCCGCCACCCTGCCCAAGTCCCTTGCCATGATTGCATTGTGCTGGAGTTCGCTGTTGCCGGTGCAGGCGCAGGCTCAGGAGTCGAAGATCGCCTGGATCAGCAGCGAACGTATTTATAACGAATCGAGGCTGGCCAAGCTGGCTAGCGCCAAGCTGGCCGAAGAGTTCCGCTCGCGTGAAAAAGCCGTGCAGGAACTGGCCAGCCGCTTCAAGGTCGCCAACGAAGCCCTGGAAAAGGACATGCCGACCCTGAGCGAGGCGGAGCGCGCCAAGCGCCAGCGCGAGTTTTTCGAGCTGGACAAGGAGCTGCAACGCCGCCAGCGCGAGTTCCGCGAAGACTTGAGCCAGCGCACGAACGAAGAGCGCAGCGCCATCGCGGAAAAAGCCAACACCATCATCCAGCAGATGGCGCATATCGAAGGATATGACATCGTGCTGCAGGAAGCCCTGTGGGCCAGCCCGCGCATCGACATTACCGACAAGGTCTTGAAGGCGCTGGACAAGTAATATTAGAATAGAGGTAATTAGATGGGCACTCGACTAGGAGAATTGGTCGAACGCTTCGGCGGGCAATTGGCGGGCGATGCCAACCTGGAAGTTACAGGCATCGCACCGCTGGCCGACGCCGGCGCTTCGCACATCAGCTTTCTCAGCAATAGCAAATTCCGCGCGCAGGCCGCCCAGAGCGGCGCTGCCGCGCTGATCCTCACGCCGGCCGATGACGCGCTGATCGGCGACGACTACGCCGGCGCGCGCATCGTCACACCGAATCCCTATGTGTATTTCGCGCGCGCGGCACAGTATTTCGCCGCCCTGCACGAGATCAAGCCGCCCGTGGGTATCCATGCCAGCGCCATCGTCGATGATGGCGCGCAGGTCGATGCGACCGCATCGGTCGGACCGCGCGCCGTGATCGAAGCGGGTGCCGTGATCGGTGCCGGCTGCGTCATCGGGCCTGGCTGCGTGGTGGGACGCGACGCCGTCATCGGCGCGGGCACGCAACTGCTTGCCAACGTGACCTTCCATGCGCGCTGCGTGATCGGCCAGCGCGGCATCATCCATTCGGGCGCCGTGATCGGCACCGACGGATTCGGCTTCGCCAACGAAGGCGGCGTGTATATCAAGATTCCGCAGACGGGCAGGGTGGTGATCGGTGACGATGTCGATATCGGCGCCAACACCACCATTGACCGCGGCGCCCTGGCCGACACCATCATCGAAGATGGCGTCAAGCTCGATAACCAGATCCAGATCGGCCACAACTGCCATATCGGCGCGCATACGGCCATGGCCGGCTGCGTCGGCGTGGCCGGCAGCGCCATCATCGGCAAGTACTGCACCTTTGGCGGTGCCGCCATGGTGCTGGGCCACCTGACCATTGCCGATCGCGTCCACGTGGGCTCGGGCAGCATGGTCTCGCGTTCGATCGCGGAGCCTGGCCAGTACACGGGTTTTTATCCGCTGGCCAAGAACGCCGACTGGGAAAAGAGCGCCGCCATCGTGCGCAACCTGTCAAGCATGCGCGAAAAGATCCGTGCGCTTGAAAAAACAATTAAAACACTGACCACGCAAGACGAAAAATGACTACTGAAAAAAAGACCCTCGACATCCTCGCCATCAAATCGCTGCTGCCGCACCGCTACCCGCTGCTGCTGGTTGACCGCGTGCTGGACTGGGAAGCGAACAAAACCATCACCGCCATCAAGAACGTGACGGTCAACGAAGAGTTCTTCCAGGGCCATTTCCCGCACAAGCCGGTCATGCCTGGTGTGCTGATGATCGAAGCGTTGGCACAGACGGCGGCCTTGCTGTCGTTCCTGTCGATGGGCGTGAAACCGGACGAAAATTCGGTCGTGTACTTTGTCGGCATCGATAACGCGCGCTTCAAGCGCCCCGTCGAACCGGGCGACCAGCTGAAGATGGATGTGGAAATCCTGCGCGTTTCGCGCGGCATCTGGAAATACAAGGCCGTCGGTACGGTCGACGGCAAGCTGGCGGTGGAAGGTGAACTGATGTGCACCATCCGCAGCGCGCAGGATGCGAGCCAGTCTGCGAGCCAGCCAGCGGGGCAGTGATATGGCGGCCATCCACTCCACGGCAGTCATCGATCCGAAGGCCGAGCTCGACAGCTCGGTCGAAGTGGGTCCGTACACCATCATCGGTCCGCACGTGCGCATCGGCGCTGGCACCAAGGTTGGCCCGCACGTGGTCATCGATGGCCACACGACGATCGGCAGCGACAACCACCTGTTCCAGTTTTCTTCCATCGGCGCGCAGCCGCAAGATAAAAAATGGGCGGGCGAGGCGACGCGCCTGGAAATCGGCGACCGCAACACCATCCGCGAATTCTGCACCTTCAACACGGGCACCGTGCAAGGTGGCGGCGTGACGCGCCTGGGCAATGACAACTGGATCTCGGCGTATGTGCACCTGGCGCACGACTGCCTGGTGGGCAACAACACCATCTTTTCGAACAATGCCCAACTGGCGGGCCACGTGGAAATCGGCGACTGGGTCATCATGAGCGGCTTCGCCAACGTGCACCAGTTCTGCAAGATCGGCGCGCACGCCTTTGTCGGCATGAGCACCAGCCTGACGCAGGACGTGCCGCCGTTCGTCCTGTTGAACGGCAATCCGGCGCAAGCTCACGGCGTCAATATCGAAGGCCTGAAACGCCGCGGCTTTACGCGCGAGCAGATCAACGGCATCCGCACCGCGTATAAACTCATCTACCGCTCGGGACTGACCCTGGAGGAATCCAAGGCAGCCCTGTTCGAAGAAGAAGCGGCGTCGTCGCCCGAAGTGGCGGAACACATTCGCGCCATGCGCGAATTCCTTGGCGTGGCGTCGCGTGGCATCGTCCGCTGACCAAGCCAGCGGCCTGCCGGTCGCCAATATCGCCATCGTCGCCGGCGAGGTGTCGGGCGACCTGCTGGCCAGCCGGCTGCTGTCCGGCCTCGTGCCGCAGCTGCCCGGCGCGCGCTTCCACGGCATCGGCGGCGAGCACATGGCCAAGCAGGGCTTTGTGTCCGACTGGCCGCTCGACAAGCTGACCGTGCGCGGCCTGTTCGAGATCATTCCCCGCTACCGCGAGATCAAAGGTATTCAGAACGCGCTGCGCGACCAGTTGCTGGCCGAGCGTCCCGCCGTTTTCATCGGCGCCGACTATCCGGGTTTCAACCTGGGACTGGAACAGCAGCTCAAGGAAGGCGGCATCCCCACCGTGCACTACATCGGGCCGCAGATCTGGGCCTGGCGCGGCGGCCGCATCAAGAAAATCATCAAGGCTGTCTCGCACATGCTGGTGATCTTCCCCTTCGAGGAAGATATCTACCGCAAGGCGGGCGTGCCCGTCACCTACGTCGGCCATCCGCTGGCTGAAATGATTCCGTTGCAGCCCGACGAAGCGGCCGCGCGCCGCACCCTGGGCTTGCCGGAAGACGCGAATGTCGTGACCCTGATGCCGGGCAGCCGCATGGGTGAACTCAAATACAATACGGTAGCCTTTGTCGGCGCCTGCAAGCTGCTGCTGGCGCGCGACCGCTCCTTGCGTTTCGTCGCGCCCATGGCCGGCGAAAAACAGCGCCAGTACTTCCTGCAATTGATCGCGGAAGCGGGCTTGCAGGACGTCGAGATACTGCTCACGGACGGCGGCTCGCACACGGCCATCTGCGCCGCCGATGCGGTGCTGGTGGCGTCCGGCACGGCGTCGCTGGAAGTGGCGCTGTACAAGAAGCCCATGGTCATCGCCTACAAGATGATGCGCGCCTCGTGGGAAATCATGCGCCACATGGGCTACCAGCCATGGATAGGTTTGCCGAACATCCTGGCGCGCGACTACCTGGTGCCTGAGCTGCTGCAAAACGCGGCCAGCCCGGAAGCGCTGGCCGAGGCCATGTGGCAGCAACTGAGCGACGTGCCGGGCCGCTTGCGTCTGGTGCAGCGCTTCACGGACATGCACCACAGCCTGCTGCGCGACAGTGCGCTTGAAAGCGCCAACGCCGTCATGCAGGTCATCGCCGCCAACCGCAAGTAAGCCCGATCACCGCTTCAACCGCAGTACCAACCAAAGATTCAACGTGAAAAATATCTATCCCGGCCTGTTTGACGACTTGCCATTCTCGCTCGATGAAATCATCTGCGGTGTCGACGAGGCAGGACGCGGTCCGCTGGCCGGCCCCGTGTTCGCCGCCGCCGTGATCCTCGACCCGAACCAGCCGATCGACGGCTTGCGTGATTCGAAAAAACTCAGCGAAGCCAAACGCGACCTGCTGGCGCCGCAGATCAAGGCCAAGGCCCTGGCCTGGGCCATCGCCGAAGCGTCGGAAGAAGAGATCGACCGCCTGAACATTTTGCAGGCATCGATGCTGGCCATGCGCCGCGCCGTCGAGGCGCTGGCGACCGTGCCGACCCTGGCCCTGATCGACGGCAACCGCTGCCCCGTGATGCCGATACGCGGCATGGCCATCATCGGTGGCGACGACAAGGTCGATTCGATTTCCGCTGCCTCGATCCTGGCCAAGACGGCGCGCGATGCGGCCCTGGTGCACCTGCATGCGGCCTATCCCGAATACTGCTTCGACCAGCACAAGGGTTACGGCACCAAGCTGCACCTGGAGCGCCTGCACCTGCACGGCGCCTCGCCCGTGCACCGCCGCTCGTTCGCGCCCGTGCGCAACGTGATCGCCCTGTTCGGCGGACAGGAGGTGGTGGCATGAAGACGATCACCTCGCGCGACAATGCGCAATACAAGGATTTGCTGAAACTGGCGGGCAGTTCGCAGGCGCGCCGCAAGTCGGGCCGCACCCTGCTCGACGGCGTGCACCTGTGCCAGTCGTATCTGCAGCTGCGCGGCATGCCGGAGCAATGCATCGTCAGCGAAAGCGCCTTGCAGAACCCGGAAGTGGCGGACATCGTCGGCCAGCTGGAAAGCCAGCGCGCACACGTACTGGGCTTGCCGGACGCGCTGTATAACGCGGTGAGCCAGGTCGAACACGGCGTGGGCGTGATGTTCCTCGTCGAGACGCCGGAACGGGCCGTCACGCAGCCCCTGAGCGTGTCGGCCGTGCTGCTCGATAATTTGCAGGATCCAGGCAACGTGGGCTCCATCCTGCGCAGCGCGGCCGCCGCCGGCATCACGCAGGTGTACTGCAGCGCCGGCACGGCCTTCTGCTGGTCGCCGAAGGTGCTGCGCGCGGCGATGGGCGCGCACTTCGTGCTCGACATCTTTGAAAACGTCGACCTGGCGGCGCTCGTTTCCGGCGCCAAGGTGGCGACGCTCGCTACCAGCGGCTATGCCACCCAGCGCCTGTACGACGTCGACCTGCGTCAGCCCGTCGCCTGGCTGTTCGGCCATGAGGGGCAGGGCGTGGCTGATGACCTGCTGTCGATGGCGACGCACCAGGTGGTCATTCCCCACCTGGGCCAGATCGAATCGTTGAACGTAGCCGCCTGCGCAGCCGTCTGCTTCTTCGAGCAGCTGCGCCAGGGGCAGGCCTGAACACGCCATGGCTTTCCCTGTGCTTGCCGACGGTGCGGCCCGCGACGCGGCCTGGTGGCGCCAGGTGGCCGCGTTGTATCCCGCGCCGCCGGACGCCATCGTCAATCTCGAACACGGCTATTTCGGCGCCATGGCCGGACCCGTGCAAGCGGCCTTCGAGCAGGCCGTGCGCTACACCAACGAGCAACTGAGTCCCTTCGTGCGCGGCGAGTTTACGCGCACGCATGTGGATATCCTGCGCCAGCGCGTCGCCGCGCTGATCCACGCGCAGCCGCACGAGATCCTGCTGACCCGCAGCGGCACGGAGTCGATGCAGGTGCTGATCACGCAATACCATGGCCTGGCGCCCGGTGATACGGTGCTGTGGAGTAATCTCGATTATCCGGCCATGCGCACGGCCATGCGCTGGCTGGCGCGGCGCCGTGGTGTCACCAGCACGCAAGTCACACTGAGCTTACCCATCGGCGATGACGAGATCATCGCCAGTTACGCGCAAGCCATGCGCCAGGCCGTCAAGCCCAGGTTGCTGCTGTCGCAGGTGACGCCGGCCAACGGCCAGCAAATGCCAGTGAAGGCCATCATGGCGCTGGCGCGCGAACACGGCATCGACGTGCTGCTCGACAGCGCCCATGCGCTGGGACAGGTCGACGTGGACGTGCAGGCGATGGGCGTCGATTTCGCCGGTTTCAATCTGCATAAATGGCTGGGAGCGCCGGCGGGACTCGGTGTCGTGTATATCCGCGCATCGCAGTTGCACAAGATCGAACCGCATTGTGGCGACGACGATTATCCGCTTGACGATATCCGCAGCCGCCTGCACATGGGCATGCCGCCGATCGGCGCCATCCTGGCCGCGCCTGCCGCCTTGGACTTTCATGAGCGCCTGGGAGGCACGCCAGCCAAGACGGCACGCCTGGCCTGGCTGCGCGATTACTGGGTCAGCCGCGCCGTGCAACTGCCTGGCGTACGCCTGCTGTCGCCGCTGGATGCGCTGCGTGGCACGGCGCTGGTGGCGTTTGCCGTCGATGGCATGGATGCACGCGCGCTGCAACAGGCCTTGCTGCACCGTTTCGGGGTCTTTACCGTGCAGCGCAATATCGGCGATACCGATATCGTGCGCGCCACGGTGGCCGTCACCACCACCACCGGTGAACTGGACCGGCTGGTGGCGGCGCTGGAGGTGCTGGGCAGAGAGGCATAGCGGCAGGTCCGCCAGGCAAGCCGGCTGTGCGGTGACTTACAGTTTCAGCTCAGCGATCTTGCGCAGGCCCTGTTCGACATTGTTGCGTGCCGCACCTTCCGTCGCCAGGCGCAGGCGTGTGGTTCCTGCGAAAGCGTCGGTGGCGCTGGCCGTGTATTCCGACTTGACGGCTTCCTGCCATACCTTGCTGCTGTCGCTGGCGCGTATCAGTGTCCAACCCATTTCCAGGCCCACAGTAAAGGAAAAGCCGAAATTGGGCTGGACGACGTTGACGATGTTGACGGTCAGCAGGTAGTCGCCACCCTTGCCGGGCACCACGCGCGAAAAGGTCTTGGTCTGGTTGATCGCTTCGGTGACCGCTTTCGCCAGTTCCGCGTTGTCGATCTGCGATTTACCCATGCTGTTGGTGTCGCTGCCGCCGAGCGCCGCAACTGACACCGATTGTGGGTGTTGCTGGCTTACTTTCAGCGTCACCGGCACCATCGCCTGATAGGTGACAGGTGATGCGCAACCGCCCAATGCCAGCAGAGTGGCAACGACAGGGATGGCGAGCAGGCGCGCTGCATGGAATGGCAGAATTTTTTTCATGATATGGGGAGTGGATGAGTGAACACGGCGCGGTTTGCCACAGGCAGCAAACCGCAGGATTTACTGCGGCGAGGCGGAAAAAATATTGTTCAGCACTTCATCGACCATTTCGTCGGGCGACTTGCGTGCCATCGAAGTATGGAAGGAATTGCCAGTGGCAAGCGGGAAGCCGGTTTTCGGGTCGCGCAAGTTGACGCTCAGTTCCACCATGTACATGGTGATATCCCACATCCACTTGTCGGCGTACGTGACGGCGACATCGGCGTTGTACGGCCCCGCCAATACAGGACCGTTGGTCACCACATAGCCGCGCTTTTCCAGATTAGCCTTGATGATCTTGTCGATATGGCGCCCGTCTTGCGGGAACTTCACCACGTAGACGCTTTTGATGCTGTTCAGATCGGTTCCCGGACTGAGCGAGCTGGTGGCTTTATTGACAGCGCAACCGGTCAGGGACAGGGCCGCCAGCATAGTGCAGCTTGAAGCAAAAACGGAAAGGGTATTACGTTTAAACATACTATGATGGCCTAGGTGGTAACGCGATCGAGCAAAAATAATGTCCGCGTGGTGGAGAACTCTTATTTGCTTTTAAGAAATAAAATAATAATGCATTTTTGATAAATAAGAAAGTGTAAAGATTGAGTTTTCAGCCCGCTGCGACCTGGCCTGCTATCGGCCACGCCGGATCACCGCAGTTTGGTCAGGGACATCGAAAGGGAGTTTTTGATTACTGGCCAGTCGGAGGTGACTGCAGCAGAGAGTATGGTCGTGGAAAGTGCGAAAAATATTTTAAGAGCAGGCCTTGAACGGCATGGCAAAAGCATCGCTGGCCACGCGGTTTTGCTTTGCTCTGAATCCAATGCCTTTACGAAGATGACGGCCGCCGCCAGACCGCCAGCGCAAGCCACTGGCAAGACCTCGGCCAGCGGCAGTGCCACTTCAACTTGCGATAGCTTGGGCCACCTTGCAGACACATTGCTTTCGACGTGATGCCTGCGCTACGCGGCGGACCTTTCTGTGTCAATACTCGCGGCGGTTCGGTTTGATTTCCTGGAGGATCGTCGTGGATATCTCCTCGATCGACTTGGTGGTCGACGACAGCCAGCGGATACCCTCGCGTTTCATCATTTTTTCTGCCTCGTTGACCTCGTAACGGCAATTTTCAATGGCCGCATACTTGCTTCCAGCGCGTCTTTCGTTGCGTATTTCCGACAAACGTTCGGGCGTAATGCTCAATCCGAAAATTTTATTCTTAAATTCCAGTAAGGCGGAAGGCAGCTTGTCGCGCTCGAAATCGTCGGGAATCAACGGATAATTGGCCGCCTTGATACCGTATTGCATGGCCAGGTACAGGCTGGTCGGGGTCTTGCCAGAGCGCGAAACACCCACCAGAATGACATCGGCCGAGGACAGGTTCTTGTGCGACTGGCCATCGTCGTGCGCCAGCGAATAGTTGATCGCCTCGATGCGATTCTTGTATTCCTCGCTGTCGACGATGTTGTGCGAACGCCCGATGGTATGGGTCGACATCACGCCCAGCTCCTGCTCCAGCGGGGCGACAAAGGTCTGGATCAGGTCCATGTGCATGCCGCTGGACTTGCGGATTACGGCCGACAGGTCGTTCTTCACCAGGGTCGAGAAAATGATGGGGCGCTGGCCATCGGTGGCGAACGCTTCATTGATCTTGCGCGCCGCCTCGTAGGCCTTGTCCATGGTGTCGATGAAGGGCAGGCGGATCTGGCGGAAGCGCAGATCGAACTGCGTCAGCACCGAGTGGCCGAACGTCTCGGCGGTGATGCCGGTGCCGTCGGAAACGAAGAAGACGGTGCGGGCCGCGGAGGGCAGAGGAGGGCGTGGTTCTTGTGTCATGGGTTTTCGGATCAAGATTGTGCGTCGTCAATTTGCGCCGCACAAGGTAAAATGGCTGCAACGGTATGATTGTGCTGCACGACGCCAAGAATAACAAGAAGACTGTCTGTGCGCCGCGCGTAAAGATTTCTATCATCAGTAAGGGTGTCATTATGACCAACGCAGTATCGCAACAGCAGGAAGACAAGGACGCGGTGTATGTTGCCTCGTTCGAGCATTTGCGCATGACGGATGTCGAATCCGTCGGCGGCAAGAACGCCTCCCTGGGCGAAATGATCAGCCAACTGGCGGAAGCCGGCGTGCGCGTGCCCGGTGGCTTTGCCACCACGGCGCAGGCATTCCGCGATTTCCTGTCGTATAGCGCCAACGGCGGCTTGCCGCTGGCCGAACGCATCGCCCAGCGCCTCGAAGGGCTGAACATCGATGACGTGCGCTCGCTGGCGCAAGCCGGTGCGGAGATCCGTCAATGGATCGTGGAAACGCCATTCCAGCCTCGCCTGGCCGCTGAAATCGACCAGTTCTACGCCAAGCTGGTAGCCGATTCCGATACCGAAATGTCGTTTGCCGTGCGTTCCTCGGCCACGGCGGAAGACTTGCCGGACGCTTCTTTTGCTGGTCAGCAAGAAACCTTCCTGAACGTGGTCGGCATCGACAACGTGCTCGACGCCATGAAACAGGTGTTCGCCTCGCTGTACAACGACCGCGCCATCTCGTATCGCGTACATAAAGGCTTTACGCACGCGGAAGTGGCCCTGTCGGCCGGCGTGCAGCGCATGGTGCGTTCCGACCTGGGCGCGGCCGGCGTGATGTTTACCATCGACACCGAATCGGGCTTCAAGGACGTGGTCTTCGTCACCTCCAGCTATGGCCTGGGCGAAACCGTGGTGCAGGGCGCCGTCAACCCAGACGAATTCTATGTGCACAAGCCGATGCTGGAAAAAGGCAAGTCGCCTGTGATCCGCCGCAATATCGGCTCGAAGCTGCTGAAGATGGAATTTACGAACGAAGCGAAAGCTGGCCGTTCCGTGAAAACCGTCGACGTGCCCGTCGAAATGCGCAACCGCTACTCGCTGAACGACAGCGAAGTGGTGGAACTGGCCAAGTACGCCGTCATCATCGAGAACCACTACGGCCGTCCGATGGACATCGAGTGGGGCAAGGATGGCCGCGACGGCAAACTGTACATCCTGCAAGCGCGTCCTGAAACCGTCAAGTCGCAGCAAAAGGCGACCGACGTGCAGGAACGCTTCAAGCTGAAAAGCACGGGCACCGTGCTGACGTCCGGCCGCGCCATCGGCCAGAAGATCGGCGCCGGCCCCGTCCGCGTGATTCACGACCCGGCGGACATGGAGCGCGTGCAGCCAGGCGACGTGCTCGTTGCCGACATGACGGACCCGAACTGGGAGCCGGTCATGAAGCGCGCTTCGGCCATCGTCACCAACCGTGGCGGCCGTACTTGCCACGCTGCGATTATTGCGCGTGAACTCGGTGTGCCGGCCGTCGTCGGCTGCGGCAATGCCACCGACGTGCTGAAGGACGGCACCTTTGTCACCGTGGTGTGCTCCGAAGGCGACGAAGGCAAGATATACGATGGCTTGCTGGAAACGGAAGTGTCTGAAGTGTCGCGCGGCGAATTGCCGAAGCTCGACACCAAGATCATGCTCAACGTGGGCAATCCGCAGCTGGCGTTCGACTTCCAGTCCGTGCCGAATGCCGGCGTGGGCCTGGCGCGCCTGGAATTCATCATCAATAACAATATTGGTGTGCACCCGCGCGCGATCCTCGAATACCCGAACATCGACGCCGACCTGAAAAAGGCCGTGGAATCGGTGGCGCGTGGCCATGCTTCGCCAAAAGCGTTTTACATCGACAAGCTGGCCGAAGGCATCGCCACCATCGCTGCCGCGTTCTGGCCGAAAAAAGTCATCGTGCGCCTGTCCGACTTCAAGTCGAACGAGTACAAGAAGCTGATCGGCGGTTCGCGCTACGAGCCGGACGAGGAAAACCCGATGCTGGGCTTCCGCGGTGCGGCGCGCTACCTGTCGGCCGACTTCTCCGAAGCGTTCAACATGGAATGCGAAGCGATGAAGCGCGTGCGCAATGACATGGGCCTGACGAACGTGGAAATCATGGTGCCATTCGTGCGCACCCTGGGCCAGGCCGAGAAAGTCATCGACTTGCTGGCGAAAAACGGCTTGAAGCGCGGCGAGAACGACCTGCGCGTCATCATGATGTGCGAAGTGCCGTCGAACGCCATCCTGGCCGACCAGTTCCTCGACCATTTCGACGGTTTCTCGATCGGTTCGAACGACCTGACCCAGCTGACCCTGGGCCTGGACCGCGATTCCGGCATGGAATTGCTGGCCGCCGACTTCGACGAGCGCGATCCTGCCGTGAAAGCCCTGCTGTCGCTGGCCATCAAGGCTTGCCTGGCACGCGGCAAGTACATCGGCATTTGCGGCCAGGGTCCTTCCGACCATCCGGACTTCGCCGTCTGGCTGATGGAGCAGGGCATCGAATCGATGTCCCTGAATCCCGACTCGGTGATCGACACCTGGCAAAAGCTGGCTGCGCTGAAAGCGTAAGCATCTATATTGCCTTCTGAAAACCCGCTGCCGCTCACCCGGCAGCGGGTTTTTTTATGCCCGTCACGCAGGGACAGGCGATAACCATGCGGCGCACGGCAGTATTCGATGGGCTTGCGCCAGATCAGCTAAAATGATTCCACCAATACATTGAAACGGGAGTTCTCATGGCAAGCAAGAAACCGAGCAAAGTGGCAAAGATCGACATCGGCATTTCCGAGGCGGACCGCGCGAAGATCGCGGAAGGCCTGTCCGGCCTGCTGGCCGACAGCTACACCTTGTACCTGATGACCCATAATTTTCACTGGAACGTCAAGGGGCCGATGTTCAACACCCTGCATCTGATGTTCATGACGCAATACACGGAGCAGTGGGCTGCACTGGACCTGATCGCCGAGCGCATTCGCGCCCTTGGCTATCCTGCGCCCGGCACCTACAAGGAGTTCGTCAAGCTGGCCTCGATCAAGGAAATTGACGGCGTGCCGCCGGCGCTGGACATGGTCAGCCACCTGGTATCGGCCCAGGAAGCGACCGCGCGCACGGCGCGCCGCCTGTTCCCTTTGCTGGAAAAGGCCAATGACCAGCCGACGGCCGACCTGATCACGCAGCGCCTCGATTTGCATGAAAAGACGGCATGGATGTTGCGCAGCCTGCTGGAAGAGTAATTGCCGGGCCTGCGGCGCTAATTCGCCCCTGCCTATTGACGCCATCAGGAATTGCGTTAGACTGCTTGTATATAGGTGTTTGGCAAGAATAATATCAGGCAGTCATACGCATTAAACCCCGTCGCTTATATAGGCTGCGGGGTTTTTTATTTTCGGATTCGCAAAGATGGAGGCATCATGGCTGAATGGGTAGGCTGGTTTGTGGCGGCAGGCGCGGTATTGATCCTGGAACTGTTTACGGGCACGTTTTATTTGCTGATGATCGCCATCGGCATCAGTGCCGGAGGACTGGTGGCGCTGGCGGGCGGCAATGGCGGCTGGCAAGCCCTGACGGCGGCCATTGTCGGCGTGGCGGCCACCCTGTTATTGCGGCGCAGCCGTTTTGGCAAGGCGGCACGGCGCGACGCTGCGCAGGATCCGAATGTGAATCTCGATATCGGCCAAAGCGTGGCGGTCGCGCATTGGGTCGATGGCGCGGCGCGCGTCATGTACCGCGGCGCCTTGTGGGATGTGGAACTGATTCCCGGCAGCGATACGCAGGCCGGTCATTACACCATACGTGCCGTGCGTGGCAGCCGTTTGATTGTTGAATAACCTGGAGAGTAGATTATGGAAGTAAGCACTGGAAGCGTGTCGCTGATCTTGTTATTGCTGGCATTGGTATTTGTCTTCAAGACGGTCAATGTGGTGCCGCAGCAGCATGCCTGGGTGGTGGAACGCCTGGGCAAGTTCCATGCGGTATTGGGCCCTGGCCTGAATATCGTCGTGCCTTTTGTTGACCGCATCGCTTACAAGCACGTGCTCAAGGAAATTCCGCTCGACGTGCCGCCGCAGGTGTGCATTACGCGCGACAATACGCAATTGCAGGTCGATGGCATTCTGTATTTCCAGATTACCGATGCCATGCGTGCTTCATATGGCTCGTCGAATTATATTGCCGCCATTACGCAACTGGCGCAAACGACCTTGCGTTCGGTGATCGGTAAAATGGAACTCGACAAGACATTTGAAGAACGCGACCATATCAATACGGCCATCGTGAATGCCATCGATGAATCGGCGGCGAATTGGGGCGTCAAGGTATTGCGCTATGAAATCAAGGATTTGACGCCACCCAAGGAAATCCTGCATGCGATGCAGGCGCAGATTACGGCCGAACGCGAAAAGCGCGCCTTGATTGCCGCTTCGGAAGGGCGCAAGCAGGAGCAGATCAATATCGCCAGCGGTGAGCGCGAAGCGGCCATTGCCCGCTCTGAAGGCGAGAAGCAGGCGTCGATCAACCGTGCCGAAGGCCAGGCTACGGCCATCGTCGCGCTGGCGCAGGCCAGCGCCGAAGCGCTGCGCCAGGTGGGCGCGGCCATACGTGAGCCGGGCGGGGAAGATGCCGTCAACCTGAAAGTGGCAGAGCAGTATGTGGGCGCGTTCGCGCAATTGGCGAAAACAAATAACTCGATTATCGTGCCGGCCAATCTGGGCGATATGAGCGGTTTGATCGCCACGGCGATGCAGGTGGTAAAAACGCAGAAGCCGAAAGGTGGCGTGGCTATTCCCTGATTTCCGCTGGGTGGGTGAATAGCAAATCCGTAGCAAGTTTTTCGTCAAAACTGCCCGCCGTATCGCGGGCAGTTTTCATTTGTGCTGCTGGAATATATGCTGGCAGCAGGGTTCGAGTATCTTCGCTTTGAATCAGCATCGTTGAAAAATATTCTCTTTATGCTATGCTGTGCGCACTTTCGGGATTATATGCTGTCGTGCGATGCTTATCTTTTTGTTTGAAACAGAATCTGCTGCTCATGCATGGCGATGATCGTGCGATATCCGCGACGGATGCATGGGTAGTGTTTGGTAGCCGATGCATAATTGGCGATAGTATTGCTCCCGTGTGTATTTTGAATTGCAATTTATAATTACTATAAATTGCAATGAAACAAAAAGTGCTGCAAAATAAATACTGCCGATGGTGGTATTGACTCGCAATCGCACAAGGCAGGGAAGTCGGCGCAGACAGTCGGACCAGCGCGATGTCCGCTCCCTGGAATGAAGACTTACATCATCTGAAGGTCGGGGAAGTCGGGTTTTTGGTAAAAGAATTGTAAAAAACAATCAAATCTCAAGAAAAATCACCTCAGTCGCGTTACAATTGGATAGAATTTAACTGTTTAGTTATATTTTTCAACTCACACAAGGAAATATCATGGATCTGTCCAGCTTATCCCTGTCCGAACTGCGCACCTTGCAGGACGACATCAAGAAGCAAATGAAGAAACGCGAACAAGACGATCTGTCCAAAGCGCGCGAGCAAATCCTGGCAATCGCCCAGAGCGTTGGCGTTTCCGTAAAAGATCTGGTTGGCACGGGTATCCGCGCTAAAACCGGTACGGTCGCAGTACGCTATCGCAATCCGGACGATGCTACGCAGCAATGGACTGGCCGTGGCCGTCAACCGAAATGGGTCAAAGAGTGGACCGATTCGGGCAAGTCGCGTGATCTGCTGAAGGTTTAAAAACCGTTCATTCGGATGCTTGTCCTGTGGAGTAGTACAGGTGTAGTACAAGGCAGCATGCAAGCATCCGGAACTTTCCTGATTAATCGTCTTTGGCCAGGCAGGCAAAGCTGATTTACATCGCTTATCTTCACGGTATTTTCGCTAATACCCTTCTTGTTTCTCCGGTATCTCTTCCTTTTTCTGTTTTTATCCTATTGCGCAGTGCGTTTTCCGTTTGCCGCAGGTGCATGCAAAATAAAACCCGGCATATAGCCGGGCTTGATGGTATTGGCGCAGCATGCTGCGCGTGATGCCGGATCAGCGGCGGTGCGACTTCATTGCCGCCTGCACTTCGCGCGCGCCATCGCGGTCGCGTTCCGCTGCCCGCTTGTCGTGCTGTTTCTTGCCCTTGGCCAGGCCGATTTCGCATTTCACGCGGCCGCCCTTGTAGTGCAGGTTGAGCGGCACCAGGGTATAGCCGGAGCGTTCCACCTTGCCGATCAGTTTATCCATTTCCGTGCGGTGCAGCAGCAGCTTGCGCGTGCGTACGGCTTCCGGGTGGATGTGGGTGGAGGCGGTCGGCAGGGCGCTGATATGCGCGCCGAACAGGAAGAGCTCATCGCCGCGGACGACGACGTAGGCTTCCTTGATTTGTACGCGGGCGTCGCGGATGGCTTTGACTTCCCAGCCTTCCAGCACGATGCCGGCTTCGTAGCGATCCTCGATAAAGTAGTCGTGGAAGGCTTTTCTGTTGTCTGCTATGGTCATGAGATGGTAAATGTGCGCGGGTCGGTTAAACTACTGTCTCGCGCAAGCGCGATAAAATCAAATGTATCCAACATCATAGCAAATGGTTCTTCAATGGCAGTAGTACATAAATCAGTTTTTCTCGGCTATAGCGCCGAACAAATGTTCGCGCTGGTGGCGGCGGTGGAGGATTATCCCAAATTCCTGCCCTGGTGCGGTGCGGTCGAGATTCGCGAGCGGGGCGAGAACACGGTCGTCGCCAGCGTGGGCATACATTACCACGGCGTGCGCCAAAGCTTCACCACGTCCAACGAGAACGTGCCGCCGACTTCCATCAAAATGAAGCTGGTGGACGGTCCTTTCAAGACCCTCGACGGCGTGTGGACCTTCAAGGCCCTGCGCGAAGATGCGTGCAAGATCGAACTGGACCTGCACTACGAGTTTTCCAGCCGCGTGCTCGAGCAGATCATCGGCCCCGTCTTCGGCATGATCGCCAACAGCATGGTCGATTCCTTCTGCAAGCGCGCGGAGACTGTGTATGGCTGAGGCCAACATCGAGGTGCAAGTCTGCCACGCCTTACCCGATAGCAGTTTTCTGCGCTCACTGAAGGTGCCTGCAGGTACCACCATCGAGCAGGCGCTGGCGCTGAGCGGCTTGCTGCAGGACATTCCGGGCATCGACCTGGCCGTGAACATGGTTGGCATCTATGGCAAGAAGAAGCCGCTCGATACCATCCTGCGCGAGCATGACCGGGTGGAAGTGTACCGGCCTTTGCAGGCGGACCCAAAAGAAGCGCGCCGGCGCAGGGCTGGCGGCAAGCCTGCCAAGGGCTGAGCGGGTAGGGCGGCCGCCGCGCGGCCGTTGCCTGGCGAGCGCCATTTTTTGCTATTTTCAAATATCTTTTCTATGCTGCAAGGACGGAGGGCGCTTTTTTCTGTATAATCTGCTTTTGCGCCAATAGGAAATGCTATGCGTCTACTTCAAAAAGCACTCACATTCGATGACGTGCTGCTCGTCCCAGCCTACTCCAACGTTCTGCCCGCCGATACGTCCCTCAAAACTCGCCTGACCCGCAATATCACCCTGAATATTCCCTTGCTGTCCGCAGCCATGGATACGGTGACGGAAGCCCGTCTGGCCATCGCGATGGCCCAGGAAGGCGGCATCGGCATCATCCACAAGAATTTGAATCCGAAGGACCAGGCACGTGAAGTGGCCCGCGTAAAGCGTTTCGAAGCTGGCGTGTTGCGTGATCCGATCACGATTCCGCCGGAAATGAAAATCCGCGACGTGATCGCCCTGACGGAGCAATATGGCATCAGCGGTTTCCCTGTCGTCAAAGGCAAGGAAGTCGTCGGCATCATCACCAACCGCGATTTGCGCTTTGAAAAGGAACTCGACGCGGAAGCTTCCGCCAAGATGACCCCGCGCGAAAAACTCGTGGTCGTCAACGAAGACGCCGATACGGCCGAAGCCAAGCGCCTGATGAACAAGCACCGCCTCGAGCGCGTGCTGGTCGTCAACGACGCGTTTGAACTGCGCGGCCTGATCACCGTCAAGGATATCCAGAAGTCGACTTCCCACCCGTTCGCGTCGAAAGACAGCCAGGGCAAGCTGCTGGTCGGCGCTGCCGTCGGCGTCGGCGCCAAGGATGAAGAGCGCATCGACCTGCTGGTCGCCGCCGGTGTCGACGTGCTGGTGGTCGACACGGCCCACGGCCACTCGCAAGGCATCCTTGACCGCGTACGCTGGATCAAGACCAAGTACCCGCAAGTGGAAGTGATTGGCGGCAACATCGCGACCGCCGCCGCCGCCAAGGCGCTGGTGGAATACGGCGCCGATGCCGTCAAGGTCGGCATCGGTCCTGGCTCGATCTGCACCACGCGTATCGTCGCCGGTGTGGGCGTGCCGCAAATCACGGCTATCTCGAATGTTGCCGAAGCACTGGAAGGCACGGGCGTGCCATGTATCGCCGATGGCGGTATCCGCTTCTCGGGCGATATCTCGAAAGCGCTGGCCGCTGGCGCCTCGACCGTCATGATGGGCTCCATGTTTGCCGGTACGGAAGAAGCACCGGGCGAAGTGATCCTGTACCAGGGCCGCAGCTACAAGTCGTACCGTGGCATGGGTTCGCTGGGCGCGATGTCCGATGGTTCGGCTGACCGTTATTTCCAGGACGCCACCATGAAGGCCGACAAGTTCGTGCCTGAAGGTATCGAAGGCCGCGTTGCCTACAAGGGCAGCGTGCTGGCGATCATCTTCCAGCTGGTGGGCGGCGTGCGTCAATCGATGGGTTACTGCGGTTGCGCCACCATCGACGAACTGCGCGAAAAAGCGGAATTCGTGGAAATCACCTCGGCCGGCATGCGCGAGTCGCACGTCCATGATGTGCAGATCACGAAAGAAGCGCCAAACTACCGTTCAGAGTAATTAGCGACAGACCAGACCGGCGCCTAGTGCGCCGGTTTTGTAATGACCTCAGATAAAGTCCCCATCATGCATTCTAAAATCCTCATTCTCGATTTCGGTTCCCAAGTCACCCAGTTGATCGCCCGCCGCGTGCGCGATTCCGGCGTGTTTTCCGAAGTCTTCCCGTATGACGTCAGCGACGAATTCGTGCGCAACTATGGCGCCGCCGGCGTGATCCTGTCGGGCAGCCACAATTCGACCCTGGACGGCGATTCGCCGCGCGCGCCGCAAGCCGTGTTCGAGCTGGGCGTTCCCGTGCTGGGCATCTGCTACGGCATGCAAACCATGGCGGCCCAGCTGGGCGGCAAGGTGGAAAACGGCCTGGTGCGTGAATTCGGCTACGCCGAAGTGCGCGCCCGCAGCCACACCAAGTTGCTCAACGGCATTGCCGACTTCGTCACCGACGAAGGCCACGGCATGCTGAAAGTGTGGATGAGCCATGGCGACAAGGTCCTGGAAATGCCGCCAGGCTTCAAGCTGATGGGCAATACCCCGAGCTGCCCGATCGCCGCCATGGCCGACGAAGAGCGCCAGTTCTACGGCGTGCAATTCCATCCGGAAGTGACGCACACGGTGCAGGGCAAGGCCATGCTCGGCCGTTTCGTGCATGAAATCTGCGGCTGCAAGTCGGACTGGAACATGCCTGATTACATCAGCGAAGCGGTGGAAAAAATCCGCGAGCAAGTCGGTACCGATGATGTCATCCTGGGCCTGTCCGGCGGCGTCGATTCGTCCGTCGCGGCAGCGCTGATCCACCGTGCCATCGGCGACCAGCTGACCTGCGTCTTCGTCGACCACGGCCTGCTGCGCCTGGACGAAGGCAAGATGGTGATGGACATGTTCGCCAAGAACCTGGGCGTGAAAGTCATCCGCGTCGATGCGGAAGAGCAGTTCATGGGCCACCTGGCCGGCGTGACCGACCCCGAGCAAAAGCGCAAGATCATCGGCCGCGAATTCGTCGAAGTCTTCCAGGTCGAATCGGGCAAGCTGGTCAATGCCAAATGGCTGGCGCAAGGCACGATCTACCCGGACGTCATCGAATCGGCCGGCAAAGGTAAAAAAGGCCAGACCATCAAGAGCCACCACAACGTGGGCGGCTTGCCGGACACCATGAAGCTGAAATTGCTCGAGCCGCTGCGCGAACTGTTCAAAGACGAAGTGCGTAAACTCGGCGTGGCCCTGGGCTTGCCGCATGACATGGTCTACCGCCACCCATTCCCGGGTCCTGGCCTGGGCGTGCGCATCCTTGGCGAGGTCAAGAAAGACTACGCCGACCTGCTGCGCCGCGCAGACGCAATCTTCATCGAAGAACTGCGCAACACGCCATATGAGCCGGTCGTGGTTCCTGGCTTCGACCAGGATAGCGTGCCGACCAACTGGTACGAAGCGACGAGCCAGGCGTTTGCCGTCTTCCTGCCCGTCAAATCGGTGGGCGTGATGGGCGATGGCCGCACCTACGAGTACGTGGTGGCCCTGCGCGCCGTGCAAACGCAAGACTTCATGACGGCCCACTGGGCGCACCTGCCGCACAGCTTGCTGGGCAAGGTCTCCAACCGCATCATCAATGAAGTGCGCGGCATCAACCGTGTCGTCTACGATATCTCGGGCAAGCCGCCGGCGACCATCGAGTGGGAGTGAGTTGAGGTTGTTCGGGGTCTATCGAGTACTATCGAAAAGTGACGTAAGTTGTTGATTTTTAATAATTTACGTCTCGATAGCTAGCGCTAGCTATCGACCCCAAGCAATCGGCAGCGGCAAGTCCCCAGCCATGGAGACGCAGCGCGAAAAACGCCGTCTGACCGAGGCCAAGCATTTCGGTATGAAAGACTTTCCTCGTTGCGCCATTTATCACTCCCGTTCCAGCGCCTCCTGCTCGGCGACGAACTTGGCTTCACGCATCGCCTGTCCCAATTCAGGCCATCCTGCTGCACAAGCGAAGTGGTAAATACGATCCACGGTCCGTGCTGAGGCCCTAACCCGCACTTTCAAGGGCACATCCGCTGGCGACATACCGTAAGGCTGCAGGGCAAAACCCGCCGTCCTGGCTACGGCCGCGATCGTGGAGGCGATCCGAAATCCCCCCTCATCAACGTCACCCCAGTGATTTATCGGCGTGGTCGGCGGCAGGCTCCCCAGCAGACGCCTGTACATTGCCCGCCAGGCCGGTGAAGGCATGCCCGCTGTGTAGATCAGAAGCACCTTGTCGTCTTGCCGGCGTTTAGCCTTACTGTGAAACGTGGTCTTGTTCTCGATGGTGATGACTTCAAGGACCTCGCTGGCCACCCCCTGAATGGTTGCCGCTGGCAGGCCCATGTAGGGCGCGTCAATCAAACCGGTGGAGCGATCCCGCGCGATGTGCACGTGGCCGGCCAACAGCACGGGATGCTCTTCCCGGAACAAGCCCAGTTCCTGCCAGACCTGGGCCGCAGCCCTTGGGCTGTCCTCAACGCTGCCACTCAGCAGGATGTCGAGCTGGGTTGTGAGCGCCTCAATCCGCTTGCTGTCTAGAAACAGTCCCGCGCTGAATTCACGCACCGGGGCGGCAATCGCGTCCTGGCTGCGCGCTGCGCAGGCCCAGATGGTCTTGGCTGCATCGATCCAGGCGCCTGCGTCTTGCGGGCTCAGCCCGCGCACCTTGGCCATCCCGGTCCAGCGTCCAATTACCTCCAGGATCACTGGGAACTCCGCTTTCAATGACTCCAGCTGTTCAATGGACTGAGTCAGCTGGTCGGCATAGGTACTTCGCCCCAAAAATCTGGCCAGCGCCTGCACGTCCACCAGATCAATACGCTCAAACAGTCCATCTTTAGGGTTCAGCTTGTCACGCTGCAAAGTGACGGCCCCGGCGTCGCGCGCGGCCAGAAACGTCTCATCGCATTCCTGTTTGTGCTGCCAGCTCCGCAGTCCGCTGTAGGGCTTCAAATGCGCGGCTGTCAATGCGGGTGCGCGCGCTCGTGCGCCGGCGGCGTGTTTGTTGCCCGCATCCAGTAGCTTAGCCAGCAAATCTTTGGCGATGGTGTCTGCGCTCATGGTGTGGCGGCTGCTGCAGGTCGAGCAACAGGCTCCTGGCGGACAGCCAGTAGCTCCGCTTCTAGAAGCTCGGGGTGGTACTCCCACATGTCCTCTCGGAACTGCTCCCGCATGGCTTCGCTGACTTGGCGCTCTTCCACCTGGATCACGTGGCGGGTTTCATCCTTCATGATTTCGAAATAGCGATGCAGGAAGGCTGTCAGCGTCGGCAGGTTTTCTCCCGGGCTGGCCAGCAGCACTTGCAGTCCGAGCTTTTCGAGGTAGCGCATGGTGGCCACGATGTTAGGCGTGTCCATTTTGTCGAAAGCTTCGTCCAAGAGGATGAGCCGCAGGCCGTCCTGGTTGCTCTCATCCATGCGGTAGGCCGAGGACAGTGCGGCGCCGGCAATCACGTACAGCGGCGCCCGATGCTCACCTCCGGAACCGGGACCAATGCGTTTGCTCAGATGCCCGATGGTCTTGGTGGCACCAGTGACCGGGTCGTCGGTTTCGATCTCGATGTCGAACTCGAAGAACTCCCGATAGTCATCCAGCGGACTCTTGACCGCCGCATTGCCTGTGGTGGCCTTCTCCCGCAGCAGCTCTTCGAACTGGGCAGGGATGGCCCCGGGATCTCCAAACAGCCCGCCATCGGCGCCAAAGTCGGCGATGTTTTCAATGAATTTCTTCAGCGGCAGCAAGTCAGGACGGACCTTGGCTTGGAACTGGTATCTTTCACCATTGGTGAAGGCGGGCGAGGCCTTGAGCGCATCGTTCAAGCGCTTGAACGTGGTGGTCTGGTATTTGAGATTGGCGTGCAGGGCCAGCGCCACGTCCTGTCGGAATGTGTTCTGCGACGCAAGGTAGGCTTCTTGGGCCTGCTCCTTGTACTGCGGCAGCTCCGTGTTCTGCAGTCTTGCGACTTGCTGCTCCATCCAGGCCTTGGCCTTGCGCCAGTCGGACGTCACCTCATCGCTGACGGCTTCGCGGTGGTCGGTCAGGAAGGTCCCCAGTAGTGTCTGTGCCGGGCCCAGGTTGCGCACCATGGCTGTATTGCAGCGCTTGGATTGGGATTCGCAGTGGTCCGTCATGGCCTGGTAATTCTCGCCGAATTGCTCCAGCAGTTGGTCCCAGCGATCCGACGCAAAGCCAGGGACATAGTCGGCATGGCCGCGGCAAGCCTCGTGGGAAGTTCGCTTGCCTTTGAGCTCAAGCAGCTTGGCTTGGCAGTCAGTGGTCAAGCTGTCAAGTATCGTCTGAGCCCGAACAACGGCATCCCGGGCGTTCCGGGCATTAATTTCAACCTGTGGCTTGCGTTCCTGCAGCGCAAGTAGCTTTGCGCAAATAGCCTGGTATTCGGCACCGGTGCTGCCCGAGATACGCTGGTTGGCAAGCTCTTTCTCTGCGAGCGCCTCGCTCAGCTGTACCGCGTATCCGAGCAGCAGGCGCCGGGTCTCCGGCGACGACAAACTCTGCACGGCCTGACGGATGCGGTCGATGAACCCTTCACGCTCGCGTAGCTCGACAACCTTTCTGGTCAAGACACGGGACTCAGCCCTGAGTCCGTCGACCTGGCCCCTGGCACCGGCGCCGATCTGCAGGTCCGCTTCAGGTACCAGTCTCAACCGTTCAAAATCTCCGGGCCCCACCAGCATGCCGTCCAGGGTCAGCGTCCGTTCGCCCCGCAGCGCCTCCTGGGCGGTATTGGCGCGCTTGAGGTTACCCAGCTTGCCACGCAGGTAGGCCACCGCCACCTGGTTGCTGCCCTGTATCAGGCTGGCCACCGTGTCGGCGGCCGGTTGGCCATGTCCAGAGCGTGCTCTGTCCGAGCGAGCGATCTTGACGCCATAGATGGTCCGCTTGCCTTGCAAGGACCGATAGATGTCGAAGGCTTTGTCCTCTTCTTCCTTGTCCCGCAACAGGATGGCCTCCACATTCCTGCCCAGGTAGGCTTCGATGGCCGGTTGCCACTGCGGATCTGTCACCTTCACTAGGTCACAGACGGGGGTAGGGTGCAGTCCATGGTCTGAGAACTCATGCATCAGCCGAGCCGTAGGGTCACTCACCTGCGTGCGGTTGGTGTTGGCGCGCTCCATGCCCAATCCAATGGTCTTGAGCCGCTCCGTCGCGGTCCGGATCTGCTCCTTGACGTCGTCGTGCTCTGCATCCAGGTGTGTGGCCACAGTCTTCAACGTTTCCGCCAGGCCCAGGATGATCTGTCCCAGCCCATCCTGGTCAACTTGGTTCTGCTCCCGTGAGAACTGGCCAAGCTGCTGGGCGGTCAGCGCAAGCGCCGGCTGCCACTGGGCCAACAGATCGTTGGCGCTGGCGTTTTGAAGCAGCTGCTGGAAGTTGCCCAGCTCTCTCTTCAGGTCGGTTTCCCGGCGGGTGGTTTTTTCCTGGGCCAGTGCCAGATCTCGCTGGGCGCCCGCATTCTCTGCATGGTCGGCATGGGCGAATTGAAGGCCGGTCAGCTGGGCCACCTCGCTACTCCAGGTCTGCAGCACTCCATCGGCGGTCTCGCTGGCCTGGTTGGACTTCCCGACCACTTCTTCCTGCGCAAACTTCTCAGCCGTCAGTTTTTCATGAGCGGCATTGCTCAGTTCGTACGCAGCGGACGCTTGCAGACCGGTCCAGGTGACGGACTTCCGGGCCTCAATCAGCGCCGCGTCAAAGTTCTTGGTCACCTCCAAGCCCTGGGCGATCTTCTGCTCGACGCTTTCGACCAGCTGGTTGATCCGCTTGAAGGTGTCCACCAGCTGCTTGAACTTGGCGATGTTAGTAGGCCGGTCCTCCAGGACATCCTGGCGAACAATCTGGTCCACCGATTTGGAAAAGCTCATGCGCAGCGCGAAGCGGAAGGCCCGCGCAAATGCGTCGTACGACGCGGGGCCAGCCTTGCCGCGCAGCATGAACAGCACTTGTTTGACATAGCTTGCGCCGTCATCGAATAGAGGGTCCTCACCGGTGACCTTGGACCGCTCCAGCAACCGGTGCCGAAAGCTGCTCCACGGCAGCGGCATGGTTGCCCCGTCCACCGTCTGCAGGTGATCGGACATGGACAGTTCCACGCCGCGAATGACATAGCGCCCCAGCACCTTCTCCGCCTCATTGCCGAGTGAGGCCTCTATGCACACGCCCATGGAAACCGGCTCATTGGTCTCCGTGTCGCGCCAGACTAGCGTGATGTAGGTGGTGGCCTGCGGCCGCGCGCACTGTTCAATGGTGTCGCCGTACTGCCCAAGGCAGTAGGACCGCAAGGTGCGGCTCTGGTGCGACTTGGCATCGGCCTGGGCATTGAAGTGCATCAGGTTTTTGTTGGCGCCCATCATGGCGATCTGCACGGCATCGAGCATCGAACTCTTGCCGCTGCCGTTGCGACCGAACAGACCGGTGATCTCTTCCAGACGGAATTCCTGCTGCTCGTATAGCAGGAACTGCACCAGTTTGACGCTCTCAAGCCGCTTCATCGTTCAACTCCTGGTTTTCTTTGATCGCCATAGACTCGCTGGCGCCAGCAGCACCATCTGCATTCGCCTCATCCCTGGCTGCTCCCCACTGCGCCAACCGTATCAAGGCAGTCTCTCCCAGCACGTCGACGATGGCCGGGCGGATGGCCACGCCGCCAGCCGCCAGCTCCTGCAAGGAGGTGAGATGGCCGCTGTCATCGTCTTCCAGGCGTCTGGCGATGCCCCAACGCTTGGCTGCGCGCAACAACGTGTCGAGCTCACCGCGCGTTGGCAGGTCGCGCCCAGTCATGAGATGGAACTTTTCCTGCAGCTCGATGTAGTCGCACAGGACCTCGCCGTCTTCGGTGAGCCCGCCGGCGCGCACGCCTTCGTCATACAGGCCGCGCAGCACCAGGGCAAACAGCGTCTGAGCCACGGTCGCGGTACCGGCTTTTGCATGCCGCGGCAGGGCCGTGACATAACGCAGCTGACGGTTGATCGACAAGGACACCCCAAATGGGACCAGGACCTTGACGAACTCGCGCTCGTAGAGGTCCAGGATGGCATAAGTCACTCGGCTGCTGCGGTCGGAGTGGTAGATCACCTGTTCGGCCACCAGCCGGTAGGCGGCGGTCTCAAAGTCTTCGACGGTATAGATGCCATCCAGCCGACTGGCCAGATCCTCCCAATCCCGTTGGTTGCTCATTTGGTCTCCCTGTTTTTGGTCCGGCGTTTGCGCCAGCTCAGTGAAAATGGCTTGCCGCTCAAATACGGGTGTTCGGCGGCTTCGTCGCTGGTGTAGCGCAGCTCTATGCCCGGGGCTGACGCCCGGCCTTCCATTTCCAGCCTAACGATCCGGGAGTTGGTGGCCATGGCCACGCTGGTCAGGGCCTGAAATGCACGCAAGTCCTCAATGGATCCGCAAGGCAGGACGTCACTGCTGATGGTGATTGTGTCTTGCAGCACTTTCTCGGCATAGGCACGCAGCTTCATGGGTGTGATGGACCGGCGCTCCTGGGCACGGCGCACCAGGTTCCCAATTGCGCGCGTGCGGTCGGAGATGATCACCTGGCGCAAAGGCGTGGGCGCCAGCCGTGGCGCATCCTTGCGTGGTTGCGCCAGGCGGCCGCCACCCATCAGGGCATCTGGTGGGAACACAGGCGCAACCTCGAGGTCGGGATTGGCAATCAATCGGTCCATGGTTTGACGAAGCAGGTTGTCGATGGGGCGGATTGCGCGCAGCTTATATTCCAGGAAGGCCAGCGCGCGCCTGTTGGCGCTGCGGATCTCTTCGTCCAGGCGCTCCAGGTACTCCTCGATTCGGTCGAGTTCGTAAAGGCGATGCAGGTCGCGCTGGAACGCGGCCTGGCCTTTTTTATCGTCTCCGCTGCAAAGGCGGTTCACGTACCAGTCCAGCAAGCGACTACGGTGGTCAGGCTCTGTGTCTATGTCTGCGACGGCGTCCAGGATCTGCTGGCGCTTCGACAGCGGATGCTCCCGTGTGTGCAGTTCCTGGTAGTCGCCGATGAAAACCTGCTGGATATAGTCCTGGAAGAAGGTCCGGACATATCGGGCGGTGGTGGGCTGCGCGCCTATGGCCGCCATGAGGTCGCGCACGTTGGTGCCGGTGTTCCGGATGTAGACCAACAGGTTGCGACATTGTTCAGCCGCCTCGCGCAGCAGGTCGCCGCTGGCAACGCCCTTGTGCACTTGCGCCACGGCGGCGTCGATCGAGCGGATCTTGCCCGAAACGAAGACCGGGCCCGTCTCTGCAAAGTTGATCAGCTGCGTCAGCAACTGGCCCACGGCCGGCGCCATGCTGACGGTTTTTTCGATACCGTACTTCTCCAAGCGGAACCAGCCCGCGTCGAGCAAGCGGTTGAAGATACCAATGGCCCGGATGTTTAGTGGCGTGTCGTGTTGGTCGCCGGACTCCGGCTGCCATTCGTTGGCATATTTTAGGTGGTCTTCGATCTCCTGGGTGATCTCGCGCTGCAGGAATCCATAGCTGGGCGGCAGAGGCGCGTCGGGACCGAATCGCCGACGGTGCAGATGGCACAGCAACGCCCAGTACCCGTGACGGTTCTGCGATGCCAGCGGACCGAACAGGCGTTCCGGGATGCGCTGGAAGAGCGCCATGGAAGCCGGGGTTAAGCTAGGAACAGCCATTTGCGCACCTCCTCGACGTTCTCCACCGCCAGCTGGTACTCAGGCGGCAATTCCTTGGTTACGTCCAGGGCCAGTCGCAGCTCCTGGACCAGGTAGGGCAGTAGGGCGCCGCGACAGCTGTGCACGCGCGCAGCGGCCCCGTCGAAATATTCGCTGCGAACCAGGTCCTGCTGGCTGGGCGTCAGCTTGGGATGCGCCTGGATGCACACTTTCACCACGACGTTCCATTTGGCGTCTCCTGCAACCGTGGACTCGGCCTTCTGGTCCAGCATGGTGAGCTTTGCGATACGCCCCAGCACGAAATCGCGGAAGTCACCGGTTTCCAGGCAGTAGCCACGCATATGCCAGCGCCGGCCGGCCTGGACCAGGCTGTGCGGCTCCACGTTCCGCAGGTGCGGCTCGGGGGTGCGCATGGAGCGGTATTCCAGCTTCAGTCGCGTGCCCTGTTCGACAGCAAGGCGGATGCGGGAGAAGGTATGGGGGTTGACCTGGGAGAAGCCCCAAGGGGCCACGGCGACCGGGCCGGCACCCGGGGCGAGGTCCGCATGAATGTCCGCCTCTGCCAGGTAGGCCGCTAGGCTCAGATCGGATGTACCAGCCTTGAGCTCAACCTGGGTCTTCTTGTAGGCGGCTGGGGTGACAAAGTAAGACTTGCTTTTGCTGTCCCATTCGAACCAGTCGGGAGTTTCTTCGCGGATTTCCCTGAGGAGCTGGCTCACCCGTATGCCGCTCAGACCGAGGACGTCCATTAGCCGACCTCGGCTCAGGCGTCCCTCCCATAGAGCCATGCGACGCATGACTTTATAGCGGTTTTTTCGAGAAGATTGGCCAGACTCATCGCGTTCGGCTTTGACGGTATACATTTCAATATCATATATTAAAATATATGATATTGAAATGTATACAGGTAAGGCGCGCTGCTTGACGCAAGGCCTGCATATCTGTCTGGAAGCGATTTTCTCCAAAAGCGGTCATCTGCCTCCGCCTCGCAATGACGGTCGAGTGGCGCGCGTATAGGTTCAATCTGCAACAGATAATCCTGCAATTTTAAGGAGTAGGAATGCCGCCTTGGACACACAGATCAGAGCACAGGGCTTCACGTCGCTTCCACCCAAAGTGGTCGTTCCTACACGTACACCAAAACTACGATAAGAGAATTCTGTGATTGAGAGACAGTTTAATAACTTAGCGGAAATTTAGTCGATGCAGCAGCAACGATCCCATGGTCAGATAGATCATGTTTTCCGACACGTCAACGCCCGAGGTCACGTCAACGCCCGGGGTCAGGTCCGCTATTCGTACACGATCTCAGCCTTGGTCGTCTCGATCTGCAGCAGGTTGCGCTTTACTAAATGCCGATACGGCTCGACTGACTGTCCTGCTCGAGACATGAAATACGGCGGCGATATGGGTCATGGTAAAAGCGGTCGACAGATAAGCGCGTGCCATCGCCTCGTCTCTGTCGCTATAGCGCGCCCGAAACTGCTCTAATGACAGCGTGACAGCGCGGCGCAGCGACCTTGGCGTATCTCTGGGCGTCTCGGAACGCTGCGATTGCTGATGTGCCTCCACGAAGGCGTCATCACGCAGAAGAATCTGATGTCAGGTGCCTGCGAGTGGGCTAGTTTTTCCCATCTCCTCCGGCAACAAACCCGCAATGACGGATGTTGGCGATGAGGGTATTTTTGAGGATATCGCTAACTGAGTAAGTTAGGAAACTCCAAGAAATCAATGGCTTAGCAACCTCATTGACCATCGAGTGGGAGTGAGTTTCCTCTAGGAAACTTCACATGCCGGAATGACTGAGTAAGCCAAAGCCCTGTTTTTACAGGGCTTTTTTATGCTATAGATGTTGGCTTTCATTGTCTGCTGTGCTGGCACAAGGTCGCGCATCTGTTTACTAGTGGTAATTGGATAGATGAAAGACAGTTACCAAAGAACTAAAGTTCTCAAGAAATAAATAAAATTGCCATGCGGAAATAATTATTTTATAATCTACTTAAGAAAATAATTACGTAAGGCAACATATGCACCTGCGCTTGACGCCATGGTGCGGTGTATTTTTGTTTAGCGGCACCCTGTGTGCCGCCGTGTCCGCGCAGACCCGTCCCGAAATCGCGCCGCCCCTTCCCACCACGCCTGGCAGCAGCCAGCGCGACGATGCCAGCCAAGAATTGATACGCCAGCAAGAGCGCGAGCGCGTCCTGCGCCAGCAGCAGGAACGCAATCCCGACGTGCGCCTGCTCGAGGCGCCTGCCGCGGTGTCAGCCAACCGCTTGCCGACGGGCGAATCGCCGTGTTTTACGATTGACCATCTTGTGTTGCGCGGCGAGGATGCCGCGCAGTTTCAGTGGGCATTGAACGCCACCAACCGCGACGACCTGGGCGCGCTGGATTCTCCGCTGGGGCGCTGCCTGGGCACGCAAGCCATCAATGTGCTGATGGGCCGCATGCAGAACGGCGTGATCGCGCGCGGTTATGTTACCACGCGCGTGCTGGCCGAACCGCAGGACTTGAGCCGTGGCACCTTGGCGTTGACCTTGATACCGGGCCGCATCCGCCAGATCGGTTTTGCGCCCGGCACCAATCCCCGAGGTACCTGGTGGAATGCCGTGCCGGCGCGCCCGGGCGAGCTGCTTAATGTGCGCGACACGGAGCAGGCGCTGGAAAACTTCAAGCGCGTGCCGACGGCCGAAGCCGATATCCAGATCATGCCGGCCGAGGGCGGCAACGCCAAGCCGGGGGAGAGCGACCTGCAGATTCAATGGAAGCAGGGCTTGCCATTCCGCCTGGCGCTGGGCCTCGACGATGGCGGTTCGCGCTCGACCGGCAAGCTGCAGGGCAGCGTGACCCTGTCGTACGACCACTGGCTGACCCTGAACGACCTGTTTTACCTGAGCCTGAACCAGAACGTCGACGGCGACCGCAACGGTCCGCGCGGCACGGCCGGCATGGTGGCCCACTATTCGATTCCCTACGCCTACTGGCTGCTGGCCTTCACTGTAAGCGACAGCCACTACCACCAGTCCGTGGCCGGCATCAGCCAGGACTACAACTACAGCGGCGCCAGCCAGAACAAGGAAGTCAAGTTGTCGCGCCTGGTGTACCGCGACGCCTCGCGCAAGACGACGGTGTCCTTGCGGGGCTGGCAGCGCGCCGCGCAAAACTTCATCGACGACACGGAAGTGGAAGTGCAGCGCCGCCGCATGGCGGGCTGGGAATTGGGCCTTGGCCACCGCGAATTCCTGGGGCAGGCCACCCTGGACCTGAATCTGCAATACCGGCGCGGCACGGGCGCGATGGATGCGCTGGCAGCGCCCGAGGAAGCGTTTGGCGAAGGCACCTCGCGCCTCAAGCTGCTCCTGGCCGACGCGGCCCTGTCGGCACCGTTCACGCTGGCTGGCCAGCCGCTGCGCTACTCGGGCAGCTGGCGCATGCAGCACAACCGCACGCCGCTGGTGCCGCAGGACCGTTTCGCCATCGGCGGGCGCTACACGGTACGCGGCTACGACGGCGAAAGCAGTCTGTCGGCCGAGCGCGGCTGGCTGCTGCGCAACGAGTTCGGCGTGCCGCTGGGCAGCAGCGGCCAGGAAGCGTATGCCGGGCTCGACCACGGCGAAGTATCGGGACCGTCCGCCGAATGGCTGATCGCGCGCCGACTGACGGGCGGCTTCGTCGGCTTGCGCGGCCAGTGGCTGGGCGTGCAGTACGACGCCTTTGTCGGCTGGCCCGTGCGCAAGCCCGAGCTGTTCCGCACGGCCAGCCATACGGCCGGCTTCAGCCTGAACGCCAGCTATTAAAAAATAACAAGGTGAGACGCCGCCATCCGCCAGCCGTTCTCTTCTCCCTTTCGCATTAATTGATTGTCAGTAGGACATTTCATGAACAAGAACCTGTACCGCATCATCTTCAACAAACGCCGTGGCCAATTGATGGTGGTGGCCGAAAATGCTTCCTCGCAAGGCAAGGCGGCCAAGGGGGAAGGTGGCCTGGACAGTGGCGTGTTTGGCGGTGATGGCGGCGGGGGCAATGCCAGGTTGCGGCCGCTGGCGCTGGCCGTGTTTGGCGCGCTGGGCATGGTGGCTTTTGTGTCCGGCCCGGCCATGGGACAGATCGTGGCCGATCCGAACGCGCCGGGCCGCCAGCGCCCGACCGTGGTGCAAAGCGCGAATGGCGTGACGCAGGTGAACATCCAGACACCGAGCGCGGCGGGCGTATCGCGCAATACCTATAGCCAGTTCGACGTGACGGCGAATGGCGCCATCCTGAACAATAGCCGCGGCAACGTGCAGACGCAGACGGGCGGCTGGGTACAAGGCAACCTCTGGCTGGCAGGCGGCAGCGCGCGCGTGATATTGAACGAAGTCAATTCGGCCAACCCCAGCCAGCTGCGCGGTTATGTCGAGGTGGCCGGCCAGCGCGCCGAGGTTGTCATCGCCAACCCGGCCGGCGTGGCCATCGACGGCGGCGGTTTTATTAACGCCAGCCGGGTCGTGCTGACGACGGGCACGCCGATGCTTAACGATGGCAGCCTGGACGGCTACATGGTGCAGCGCGGCGTGGTCACCATCAACGGACGGGGACTGGACACCTCGCTGAGCGACTACACGGCCATCCTGGCGCGGGCCGCGCAAATCAATGGCGGCATCTGGGCGCAGGAACTGAAAGTGGTCACGGGAACTAACCAGATCGATGTGGCGCATGGCGTGGCGGGCGCTGCGTCCGGCGTGGGGCCGGCCCCGGCGTACGCGCTGGACGTGGCGCAACTGGGCGGCATGTATGCTGGCAAGATTACCCTGGTCGGCACGGAAGCGGGCCTGGGCGTGCGCAACGCGGGCGTGCTGGCGGCCACGGCCGGCAACCTGGTGCTGCAATCGAACGGCTGGCTGAGCAACAGCGGCAACATCCAGTCCGCCGGTAGCGGCAGCCAGACCGGCATTGCCGTCGCAGGCGACGTGGCCAACAGCGGCACCGTGTATGCGGGCGGCGACAGCCAGGTGCAGGCGCAGGGCAATATTACCAACAGCGGCGTGATCGCTGCCCAGGGCAATGTCCAGGTGCAAGCCACGGGCGCGGCAGCGCGTGTCGATGCCACTGCTGGTTCGGTACTGGCGGCTGGCTTGAATCTGGACAATACCTTGGCCGCCAGCGGCAAGCTGAGTGTTTCTGCCGGCGACACCATTGCCGTGCACGGTACGGCCGTGGCCGGCGGCGACAGCAGCCTGGCGGCGCGCCGGCTGGACCTTGCTGGAGCGCAGGTTTCTGGCGGGAACGTCAGCCTGGGCGCCAGCGCTGGCGACCTCGACGCCAGCCGGGCGCAGGTCACTGCCCGCGAACACTTGCAACTGGACGCGGCCCACACCGTGCGCAGCGATGCGGCGCAACTGACAGGCCAGCAGTTGGGCGTGCAGGCGTACGGCTTGTCGAACGTGGGCGGCCAGATCATGCAACTGGGCAACAATGATCTGGCCATCCGCTTGCCGGGTGCACTGGACAACACGCGCGGCGTCATCGCCACGAATAGCCAGGCCTTGCGCCTGCAGGCAAGCAGCCTGAGCAACCAGGACGGAACGATCCAGCATGCGGGCACGGGCGCGCTGGAGATCGGCGCGGCGCAGATCAACTTGCAGCGCGGCAGCATCATCAGCAATGGTGCCATGGCGCTGAGCGGCGAGCAGATCGACCACCGCGATGCCCGCACGGTGGCGGGGCAGCTCAGCATCAACGCCGGCACCTTGGACAACCGGGGCGGTAGCCTGGCGCAGAGCAGCCAAGGCGCGACCGGCGTGCAGGTGCGCGGCGGGCTTGACAATCGTGGTGGCGCGCTGGAAAGTAATGGCGCTTTGAGCGTGCAGGCGGGTAATGTACAAAATCAGAAGGGCCGTATCGTCTCGGGCACGGACCTCGCGCTGTCGACGGGCGTGCTGGACAACACGGAGGCGACCCTGGCGGCGGGAGGCAAGCTGCGCCTGGACACTGGCGACGTCGACAATACGCGCGGCCAGATTCAGGCCGTGGGCGGCGATGCGGCACTGACGGTCGCAAAACTGAACAATACGGCCGGCAGCGTGTTTGCCGGTGGCAACCTTGCCACCAAGGCTGGCGAAGTACTGAACAGCGGCAATGTGTATGCGGCTGGCAGCCAGGCGCTGCAGGTGAGCGGCGAGGTCAGCAACAGCGGCGTCATCGCTGCGCAGGGCGACAACCGCATCGACGCCAGCCGCATCGACAGCACCGCTGGCAGCTTGCTGGGCGCCGGCATCCGCGCCGACGGCAGCCTGGCCGGCAACGGCCAGCTGCAGCTGACGGCAGCACAAATGATCAGCGCCCATGGCCAGAATTTGGCGGCAGGAAAAAGCAGCATGCACGCCACCGCCATTGACCTGAGCGGCAGCCAGACGGGCGGCGCGGCGATTACCCTGAACGCCAGTACCGGCCATGTCGTCACTGATAACGCATTGGTGACGACCACGGGTTTGCTGTCCGTGACGACGGCCGGCAGCGGCCAGTCCCTGTCGAACGTGCGCGGCACCTTGAGCGCGGGACAGCTGGAAGTGAAAACGGGATCGCTGGACAATCGCGGCGGCACTGTGATCCAGACGGGCACTGGCGATACGCAATTAACAGGCAGCACCCTGGACAACACGGGCGGACGCATCGCCGTCAACAGCGCCAACCTGGCGTTGACGGCGGAACAGCTGACCAACCGCGACGGCAGCATCGAACACGCGGGTACGGGCAGCTTGCATATTGAAGCAACGCGCTTCGATGATGAGCGCGGCAAGGTGACGGGCAATGGGCTAGTCGACATTCAGGCGGGCACGATCGACCACCGCCAGGCAATCACGTCCGGGCAGCAGGTAACAGTGCAGGCCGGCAATCTGGACAACCGCGACGGCACCGTGCAGCAAACGGGGGCAGGACTGATGCGCGTGGACGTGGCGCAGGCGCTGGACAATACGCGCGGCAGCATTGCCGGCAATGGCAGCGTGCAGGCGCAGGCTGGCGTGCTGGACAACAGCAAGGGGCGCATCACCTCGGCTGCCTCGGCAGATATCGCCAGCAAAGGTGTGCTGAAGAATACAGACGGCGTGATTGCCGCCACGCAGGACCTGCAGTTGACGGGTATTGGGATCGACAACACGCGTGGCGTATTGCAAGCGGACAATTTGCAGCTTGACGCGGTGACCTTGCAGAATCAGCAGGGAACAGTAAGCGCCGGCAAGGACCTGACGGCGCGCCTCAGCGCAGACTTGAACAACGCGGGCCTGCTGTACGCGGGCCGCAATCAGCAACTGACGGTGGGCGGCTTGCTGAGCAATAGCGGCTCCATCGCTTCCGTGAATAACACGACAATTACCGCTGGCAAAGTCACCAGCAGCGGCTTGCTGGGCGCGGGCGTGAAAGCGGACGGCAGCCTGGGTACGGCTGGTGATCTCACGGTTAATGCCGATGGCGTGCTGCAGGCGAGCGCGCAAAACCTGGCGGCAGGCAACGCCGTGTTGACGGGCGCGAATGTGGACCTGTCGGGCAGCCAGACGGGGGCAAGCAACATCAATATCACCGCACACAGCGGCGACGTACAGACGAACAAAGCAGTGATTTCCGCCAGCAATGTGCTGGCCATCACTGCCAACGCCAACAACGCCCAGTCACTGGTGAATACCCAAGGCCAGCTGGTGGCAGGGCAGTTGCAGCTGAACGTGGCGAATCTGAACAACGCCAGTGGCGACATCGTGCAGACGGGCACAGGCGACACCGTCATCAGCACGGCCAAGCTGGACAACACGGCTGGCCGCATCGCTGTCAACAGCGTGAACCTGGCTCTGAACGCGCCGGTGTTGACGAACATCAATGGCAAACTGGAGCACGCGGGCGCTGGCCTGCTGGCCATCAACGCGGGCCAGTTCAACAACCAGTTCGGCAAGATCACCGGTAATGGCAAGCTCGACATTACCGCTGCGACGCTGGATCACCGCAATGCGACGACGGTGGCGAATCAGCTGACCATCAACGCCGGCAGCCTGGACAATCGTGCCGGCAGCCTGGCGCAGACGGGCACCGGACTGATGACGGTGAGCGCCACCGGCCAGCTGGACAACACGGGTGGCAAGATCGAGGGTAACGGCGATGCGCTGGTCAAAGCCCAGGTATTGCTGAACAACACGGGCCGCATCGTGGCGGCGCAGGATGTCGCGTTGAACCTGGGCAGCCTGGACAACACGGAAGGCACCGTGGCCGCCGGCCGCAATCTGGCATTGAACGGTGGCGACATCGACAATACCAAGGGACAACTGCAAGCTGTGGCTGGCGATGCGACCTTGAACGTTGGCAAGTTGAACAACAACGCGGGCAACGTGTTTGCCGGCGCCAACCTGAACGCCACCCTGGCTAGCCTGAACAACACGGGCAGCCTGTACGCGGCCGGCAATCAGACCTTGAACGCCAGCGGCGCCATCGTCAACACGGGCGTCATCGCGGCGCAGGGCAGCACCAGCGTCACGGCGAATAGCCTCAACAGCAGTGCAAGCAGTTTGATCGGCGCTGGCATGCAGGCGGATGGCAAGCTGGGCACCAGTGGCGACCTGACGATCTATACCGCGCAAACGCTGGCTGCGCATGGCCAGAACCTGGCGGCGGGCAGCGCCAATCTGACGGGCGCCAGCATCGACATCGCCAGCAGCCAGACCAGCGCCGCCAACATTGGCCTGACGGCAACCCTGGGTGACGTCAGCACGAATAAAGCGGTGGTGACGACGCCGGGCACATTGAATGTGACCACCACCACGACCCTGCATAACACGGACGGTACCTTGCAGGCGGGGCAACTCGACCTGCATGCGGCAAACCTGGACAACGCCAAAGGTACTGTCTTGCAGACAGGCACGGGCGACACGACCATCGTCACCGACAATCTGGACAACACGGCTGGGCGCATCGCGGTCAACAGCAGTAATCTGAGCATCGATGCCACCAAGGTCACGAACCAGGATGGCAAGATCGAGCATGCGGGAACGGGGATCCTGAATCTGCAAGCTGGCGTGCTGGACAACAGCAAGGGCCGCATCACGTCCGCCGCGTCGGCGGAAATTGTCAGCAAGGCGGCGCTGAACAATACGGAGGGTGTGATGGCTGCGGCCGCCGACTTGCATGTCGTCGGCGTCACTGTCGACAACACGCGCGGTGTATTGCAGGCGGATAATTTGCAGCTTGATGCGGCGAGTTTGCTGAACCAGCAGGGCACGGTGAGCGCAGGCAAGGATCTGACGGGGCGCATCAGCGCAGACTTGAACAACGCGGGCTTGCTGTACGCGGGCCGTAACCAGCAACTGACGGTGGGCGGCTTGCTCAACAACACAGGATCGATTGCCTCCGTCAACAACACCCATATTACCGCTGGCAAAGTGACCAGCAGCGGCTTGCTGGGCGCCGGCGTCAAAGCCGATGGCAGCCTGGGCACGGCTGGTGATCTCACGATCAATGCCGATGGCGTGCTGCAGGCGAGCGCGCAAAACCTGGCGGCAGGCAACGCCGTGTTGACGGGCGCGAATGTGGACCTGTCGGGCAGCCAGACGGGGGCAAGCAACATCAATATCACCGCACACAGCGGCGACGTACAGACGAACAAAGCAGTGATTTCCGCCAGCAATCTGCTGGCCATTACCGCCAACGCCAACAACGCCCAGTCACTGGTGAATACCCAGGGCCAGCTGGTGGCTGGCCAGTTACAGCTGAACGTGGCCAACCTGAACAACGCCAGCGGCGACATCGTGCAGACGGGCACGGGCGACACCGCCATCAGCACGGCCAAGCTGGACAACACGGCTGGCCGCATTGCCGTTAACAGCGCGAACCTGGCCCTGAATGCGACGGTGTTGACGAACATCAACGGCAAGCTGGAACACGCAGGCGCGGGCCTCCTGGCCATCAACGCGGGCCAGTTCAATAACCAGTTCGGCAAGATCACGGGCAATGGCAAGCTCAATATCACTGCAACCGCTCTGGATCACCGCAATGCGACAACGGTGGCGAATCAACTGACCATCAATGCCGGCACGCTGGACAACCGCAGCGGCAGCCTGGCGCAGACGGGCGCCGGCCTGATGACGGTGGCGGCTACCGGCCAGCTGGACAACACGGGCGGCAAGATCGAGGGCAATGGTGATGCGCTGGTGAAGGCCATCACTTTGCTGAACAGCACAGGCCGCATCGTGGCGGCGCAAGATGCTGCACTTCAGGTGGGTAGTCTGGACAATACGGAAGGTACGGTGGCGGCTGGACGTCATCTGCAGCTGTCCGGTGGCGATATCGACAATACCAAGGGCCAATTGCAGGCCGTGGCCGGCAACGCCACCCTGAATGTGGCGAACTTGAACAATACCGCAGGCAACGTATTTGCCGGCGCCAACCTGAACGCGACACTGGCCAGTCTGAATAACACGGGCAGCCTGTACGCAGCCGGCAACCAGACTTTGACCGCCAGCAGCGCCATCGTGAACACGGGCGTCATCGCGGCGCAGGGCAACAACAGCATCACGGCGAAGACGCTCGACAGCAGCGCAAGCAGCTTGATTGGCGCCGGCATGCAGGCTGATGGCAAGCTGGGCACGGCTGGCGACTTGACGATCAGCACTACACAAACGCTGGCTGCGCATGGCCATAATCTGGCGGCGGGCAGCGCCAATCTCACCGGCGCCAATGTGGATATGTCTGGCAGCCAGACCAGCGCCGCCAACATCGGCCTGACGGCAACACAGGGCGACGTCAGCACGAATAAAGCGGTGGTGACGACGCCGGGTACATTGAATGTGACGACCACCAAGACCCTGCATAACACGGACGGCACGGTGCAGGCAGGACAACTGGATCTGCATGTCGGTAATCTGGACAACGCCAAGGGCACGGTGATGCAGACGGGGGCCGGTGACACGATCATCGTCACCGGCAATCTGGACAACACGGCCGGGCGCATCGCGGTCAACAGCAGTAATCTGAGCATCGATGCCACCAAGATCACGAACCAGGATGGCAAGATCGAGCATGCGGGAACGGGGATCCTGAATCTGCAAGCTGGCGTGCTGGATAACAGCAAGGGCCGCATCACGTCCGCTGCATCGGCGAGCATTACCAGCAAGGGAGCGCTGAATAATACCGATGGCGTGATGGCAGCGACTGCCGATTTGCATGTGGGCGGCGTGAATATCGACAACACGCGCGGCGTATTGCAGGCGGACAATTTGCATCTCGATGCGACGACCTTGCTAAACCAGCAGGGGACGGTGAGCGCCGGCACGGACCTGACGGCGCGCCTCAGCGCAGACTTGAACAACGCGGGTCTGCTGTATGCGGGCCGCAACCAGCAGCTGACGGTGGGCGGCTTGCTGAGCAATAGCGGCTCCATCGCTTCCGTCAACAACACCCAGATTACCGCTGGCAAAGTCACTAGCAGCGGCTTGCTGGGCGCAGGCGTAAAAGCCGATGGCAGTCTGGGCACGGCGGGCGATCTCACGATCAACGCCGATGGCGTCTTGCAAGCGAGCGGGCAAAACCTGGCGGCAGGCAACGCCGTATTGACGGGCGCAAATGTGGACCTGTCGGGCAGCCAGACGGGCGCAGGGAATATCGCCATCACGGCACGCAGCGGCGACGTACTGACGAACAAAGCCGTCATCTCGGCCAGCAACGTGCTGGCCATCACGGCCAATGCGAATAACGCCCAGTCGCTGGTGAACAGCCAAGGGCAACTGGTGGCAGGGCAGTTACAGCTGAACGTGGCCAATCTGAACAACGCCAGCGGCGACATCGTGCAGACGGGCACGGGCGACACCGCCATCACCACGGGGAACCTGGACAACACGAGTGGCCGTATCGCCGTGAATAGTGCCAACCTGGCCCTGAACGCCACGGTCTTGACGAACATCAATGGCAAGCTGGAACACGCAGGCGCGGGCCTCCTGGCCATCAACGCCGGCCAGTTCAACAACCAGCACGGCAAGATCACGGGCAATGGCAAGCTCGACATCACGGCAGCCGCCTTTGATCACCGCAATGCGACGACGGTGGCCAATCAGCTGACCATCAATGCCGGTACGCTGGACAACCGCAGTGGTAGCCTGGCGCAGACGGGCGCCGGCTTGATGACGGTCGCGGCCACAGGCCAGCTCGACAACACGGGCGGCAAGATCGAGGGCAATGGCGACGCACTGGTAAAAGCCGCAACCTTGCTGAACAGCACAGGCCACATCGTGGCGGCGCAGAATGCCGAGCTTACGGTCGGCAGCCTGGATAATACCGAAGGTACGGTGGCCGCAGGACGTCATCTGCAGCTGTCCGGTGGCGATATAGACAATACCAAGGGACAGTTGCAGGCCGTGGCCGGCGATGCGACCTTGAACGTTGGCAAGTTGAACAACAACGCAGGCAACGTGTTTGCCGGCGGCAACCTGAACACCACCCTGGCTAGCCTGAACAATATCGGTAGCCTGTACGCAGCCGGCAACCAGACCCTGAACGCCAGCGGCGCCATCGTCAATACGGGCGTGATCGCGGCGCACGGCAACACCAGCGTCACGGCCAGCAGCCTCGACAGCAATACAAGCAGCCTGATCGGCGCTGGCATGCAGGCCGATGGCAAGCTGGGCACAACCGGTGACCTGACGATCAGCACTACACAAACGCTGGCTGCGCATGGCCAGAATCTGGCGGCGGGCAAAGCGGCCCTGACAGGCGCCAGCGTGGACTTGTCTGGCAGTCAGACCAGTGCGACCAGCATTGCTTTGGCGGCAACCGCGGGCGACGTCAGCACACAGAAAGCCGTGGTCAGCACGCCCGGCGCCTTGACGATCCATGCGCACGATACCTTGCGTAATACGGAAGGGCAACTCAGCGCCGGCCAACTCGATCTGCACGTGGGTAACCTGGACAATACCAAGGGCACATTGATACAGACGGGCACGGGCGATACCGTCATGCAGACGGGCAAGCTGGACAATAGCGCCGGGCGCATCGCTGTCAATAGCAATAATTTGACCCTGGGTGCGGCCACCTTGACGAATACGGGCGGCAAGATCGAGCATGCGGGGGCCGGCACCCTGGCCATCACGGCGGCCAACTTGCAGGGCGCCGGCGGCAGCATCATCGGCAATGGCGCCGTCGATCTCAAGGCTGGCTTGCTGGATCATGCCAACGCCACTACCACGGGCCATACCCTGAACGTGCAGGCAGACAGCCTGAGCAACCGGGGCGGTCATCTGCTGCAGACGGGCGCGGGCGACATGACGGTCGCCGTCACGGGCCAGCTCGATAATACGAATGGGGAGATGGCCGGCAACGGCGTGTTGTCGATGGAGACCGGCAGCCTGGACAACACCAAAGGCAAGATCACCTCGGCAACGTCCGCCGACATCGCCAGCACTGGCGCACTCGTCAATACCGACGGCGTGATCGCGGCGGCGACCGATCTGCACCTAGGCGGCGCCATCGACAACACGCGCGGCTTGCTGCAGGCGGGCACTGGCGCCTTGCGACTGGATGCGGCCAGCCTGCGCAATGCGCAGGGCACGCTCAGCGCGGGCACGGATATCGCGGCCAAGGTCAGCAGCGACGTGCTCAACGCTGGCGTGCTGTATGCGGGGCGCAACCAGACCCTGGATGTCGGTGGCGTGCTCAGCAATACCGGCTCGCTGGCCGCCCTGGGCAATACGACGATTACGGCAGGACAGCTCAGCGGCAACGGTTTGCTGGCGGCAGGCATGCGCGCCGATGGCAGCTTTGCCTCGGCCGGTGACCTGACGGTGACAGCCCGTGGCGCCTTGCAAGCCGGTGGCCAGAACATGGCGGCCGGTCAGTTGCAATTGACGGGCGCGTCGGTCGATGTGGCCGGCAGCCAGAGCAGCGCGGCGAATATCGGCTTGACGGCTTTGACGGGCAACATGACGACCAGCAAGGCCGTCGTGTCGACCAATGGCCTATTGAGCATCACGGCCAATGCCGCCAACGGGCAGGCACTGGTGAACCAGGGCGGCAGCCTGAGTGCGGGACAATTGTCCTTGCGCGTGGCCAACCTGGACAACGCCAAAGGTACGCTGATACAGACGAGTGCTGGTGACACCGTCATCGAGACAGGGGCGCTGGACAACACGGGTGGGCGCATCGCCGTCAACAGCGCCAACTTGCGCCTGCAGGCGGGCGACCTGACGAATATCGATGGCAAGATCGAACATGCAGGCAAGGGTGTACTGGACGTCCGCGCCACGAATCTGTATGGACAGCGGGGTCACCTGACGGGCAATGGTGCATTGGGCGTGGCGGCCAATTACATCGATCACCGCAACGCCAGCTTGCTGGCGCAGCAGGTGAACGTCTCCGCTGGCGTCCTCGACAATCGCCAAGGGCAGATCACGCAGCTGGGCACGAGCGCGGCAACGGTGCAGGCCAGCACGCGCCTGGACAATAGCGGCGGCAAGATCGAAGCGAACGGCAATGTGCGCGTGGAAACGGGCGAGTTGCTCAACGACCATGGCCGTATTGCGTCCGCGCAGGACGTCAATGTGGCGGCGACGGCCAAGCTGGACAATACCAGCGGCGTGATCATTGCCGGGCGCGACCTGACAGTGGCCGGCGGCAAGGTGGACAATACGCTGGGCCAATTGCAGGCGGCAGGCGGCAATGCGCAATTGAGCATGGACGAGTTGCTCAATGCACAGGGCAGCGTCGTTGCCAGCGGCAATCTGACGACGACGGCGGGCAGCGTGCGCAACAGCGGCAGCCTGTTTGCCGGCGCAGAACAGGTGCTGACCGTGACGGGCGCGCTGGAGAATGCCGGCGTGATCCTAGCCCAGGGCAATAACACGATCAGTGCCAAGAGTATCGAAAGCGGCGCGGCCAGCCTGGTCGGCGCGGGCGTGAAAGCCGATGGTAGTTTGCAGGCCAGCGGCAACTTGCAAGTCACGGCGCAGCAGGCGCTGGGTGCCCACGGGCAGGTGCTGGCGGCAGGCAATGCCAGTCTGGGCGGCGGCAGCGTCGACCTTGGTGGCAGCCGCAGCAGTGCCGGCAATATCAGCCTGACGGCGACGACAGGCGACGTCAGCACCAGCGGCGCCGTGGTCACCACGCCGGGCGCCTTGACGATCACGGCCGGTGCGAATGGCCAGACCTGGAACAACCAACGCGGCGATATCAGCGCCGGCCAGCTGGCCGTTGGCGTGGGTAACCTGAACAACCAGCAAGGCAGCATCGTGCAAACTGGCACGGGCAACACCGCCATCGAGCTGACGGCGCCCGCCGGCGTGCTGGACAACACAAGCGGCCGCATCGCCGTCAACAGCACCAATTTGACCCTGAAGGCAGCCACCCTGACGAATACGGATGGCAAGATCGAACACGCGGGCAGCGGTACCTTGAGTCTGCAAGCGAACCAGCTGAACGACCTGCGCGGACAGATCACGGGCAATGGCGCGCTGGTCGTCACGGCCGGCACCATCGACCACCGCAACGCCAGTACCATCGCACAGCAAATCAGCGTGACGGGTAGCACTCTGGACAATGCCGGCGGCAACCTGACGCAGCTGGGTAAAGGTGATGCCAGCATTCAATTGACGACCAGCCTGGACAACCGCGGCGGCACTATCGCCAGCAATGGCAACACGACGATTGTCGCACCGACCCTTAACAACCAGGGCGGCAAGCTGCAGGCGGCTGGCACGGCCAACCTGACGGTGACGGCAAGCAATGTGCTCGACAACCGCCATGGCGGCGCTATCGCCGGTGGCGGCAATGTCATGCTGGGTGCCGGAAATCTGCTGAACCAGGGCGGCAGCGCCACGGCAGGCGGGCAGCTGACGGCAAATGTGGCGCAGGCATTGAACAATGCGGGCGGCTTGCTGGCCGCCACGGGCAATATGATCGTGAACGCGGCCAGCATCGACAACAGCGCCGGCGGCAAGCTGGCCTCGGTGCAGGGCCAGCTGCAGGTGATCTCGACCGGCGCGACCATCAACAATGGCGGCACCCTGCAAGCGGGTGGCGACATCATCCTGCGCAATGGCGGTCTGTGGAACGGGCAAGGCACCATTGCCGGCGCGAACGTCACGCTCGACACGCATGGGCAGGTATTCAACAACAACCAAGGCACCCTGGCGGGTGCAGGCACCGTCAACTTGCAGACGGGTATCCTGGACAACGATGGCGGCTTGCTGCAATCGGGCGGCGCCATGACCATCGATACGCAAGGCAACGCCTTGCTCAATACCAATGCGGGCGCGTATGCGGTGCGCCATCCGGGCAGTGCCGGCGGCATCAGCAGCGGCGCCGGCCTCAGCCTGCAAACGGGCAGCTGGAACAATGCGGGCGGCTACCTGGGCGCGGCCGGCAACATCACGGGCAGCGTGGGCCAGCTGGACAACCGTGGTGGCCAGGTCGTCGGCAAGTCGGCGCTGGATCTGGCCCTGAGCGGCTTGCAAAACCAGGGCGGACAAGTCCAGGTGCTGGGCAATATAGGCCTGAACGCGGGTGGCGGCAGTATTAATAACCAGCAAGGCTTGATCCGCTCCGGCGCGGCCGTCACCGTGACGGGCGGCGCTATCGACAATGCCAGCACCATGGGCGCGAACCAGGGCATCGAAGGCGTGCATGTGACCCTGAACAGTGCCAATATCAGCAATGTGCAGGGCGCTGTGCGCGCGGACGGCAACCTGGCGATCAATAGCGCGGGCAGTATCAACAATACCCTGGGCATGCTCAGCGCCGGTGGCACGCTGACGCTGCACGATGCCGGTTCCGGCCGTGGACTGGCCGTGACCAACTCGGGCGGCACCATCATCGGTGGTGTGCGTACCGACATCCGCGCGGGCAGCTTGAGCGGCGACGGCAAGGTGTTGTCACAGAAGGACTTGGCACTGGACCTGGCCGGCAATTTTACGCTGAATGCCGGGGCAGAACTGATGGCCAATGGCAATGCGGATATCACCATCGGCGGGCAACTGACCAACGCCGGGAAAATCCAGGCGCTCAGCATGCTGACCCTGGGCGCCGCCAATTTCGATAACACGGCCACGGGCGACATCAACGCGGGCACGACGCGCGTCAATGTCGCCGGTCTGCTGAACAACCGGGGGGTGATCGACGGCATCAGCACGCAACTGAACGTCGGCACGCTGAACAACATGGGCACGGGCCGCATCTACGGCGACTATCTGAGCATCGGTGGCGCTACCGTCAACAATGACGTGGAAGGCGGCGTGGCGGCCACCATCGCCGCGCGCGAGCGCCTCGATATCGGCGTCACCACACTCAACAACCGTGAGCACGGCCTGATCTTCAGCGGCGGCGACATGGCCATCGGCGGCTATCTGGACGGTAACCGCACCGCCACGGGCTGGGCGGGATCAGTGACAAATGCCAGCGCGACGATCGAGGCGCTGGGGAGTCTGGATCTGAGTGCGAATCAGGTCAATATCCTCAATAATCATCTGGTTTTTGATGCTGGACGGGAAACGACAGAAACAGTAACCGAGTATCAGAGATATGGATCCGCGAATTGGTATCGCGAAGGTACTCCGGGATTAGAAATTTATTTGCGCGTGCACATGCCCGGCGACCTCTCCTCTATTAAGACACCAGACGGTGGGGCACAAGCTTTCCACCGTCGGGATATAACCCGAACTATTTATGAAAGTGCGATAGTTAGTTCTGATCCGGGACGAATTATCGCAAGTAGCAGATTAAAAATAAATTCAAATTACATAGTAAATGACAATAGTCATATTATTGCTGGTGGTGAGTTGGCTATGGATCGTGCAGTTTTGCATAACAAAACTACGCGAGGGGATAAAAGGATTCATGAGAAAGGCGTCTCATACTATTTCGTGCCTATGGCCTGCAATCCGGGTTCATTTTGTACAGAAGTTAGTGGCACATCAATTGATACAACTGAGAGCTTTCCATCGGCCAATATTGACACGGCTCGTAACGAGCAATTTACGGCGCCGGGTGGCCAGGGTACCCGACCTGCCAATGTGGCAGCAAGTGGAGTCAGCACTGGGGCCGAGCAAATAGGGAATACCTCTGGGAGTGTCAATACCTCAACTGTTGTCTTGGGCTCGGTCGGTGTGGGTAGCTCCGGCAATGTGAGCGGCCAAGAAATTGCTCATGTCGATGGGGTGAGCACTATTCAGAAGACTGACCGCGCTGGTAATTCAGCCGCCGATGCGGCCGTTGGTGTCGCTCCGGCCAGCCAGCTGAATGGTGCGAAAGGTGTCGCCGCCAATACCGCTTCGGAATTGAATCATGCATCGACTGTGGCGGCAGGACTTGTTGCAGGACAAAGCGCAGCGCTGGCATCCGGTAGTAGAGGTATGACTGGCAGCACGCGTACGGGCGATGCGGCCCGTACTGTTGCCGTTGACACGGTGTCCGGTGCTCACGTTGATGCGGCCAGCGGTGCTGGCCAGCCTGGCGCAGCCGTTGATGCGGCCTTGCTGACGCGCTCGTCTGAGGGGTTGGTCACGGTCGTGTCAGGCGGCAATAGGCCCGGCGGCGCAGCTCATGGTGGCGTCCTTGGCCAGGCGGGAGATGTGGGGACGGTGAATGCTGCTCAGTTGAGTGGCATTGCCGGCAGCCACGCCAGCTCGCACACGGGGCTCGTTCCCGTCGCCGGGGCTGGCATTGCGGCAGATCAAGTGCAGGGCCAAAGCGGGCCAGGCGGTATCGCCAATGCGGGCATGCTTGGCCGGGCAGGCGAGATTGCAACGCTGGCGCCGACTGCATTGACCGGTGTCAATGGCGCGCAAGCAAGCACCGGAACCGGATTGAACCCGCTGAAAGACATGGCTATCGCAGCCTCGACAGGCAGCGCGGCACACGCAGGTGCTGTTGGTGGAGTGGGGCAGGTGCGCATGAATGGCATTACCCAGGTGAAACTGGGTAACCCGTCCACGCGCGCACAAGTGGTGCGGACCACGGGTTCATCGCTGCAGATTCCGAACGCCAGTCTGTATAAGGTGAGTTCTGCGCCATCGTCCCGCTATCTGGTGGAAACCGACCCCCGCTTTGCCAGTTATCGGGAATGGACGGGTTCCGATTATTTGCTCAAGCAGGTGAAAAGCGATCCGTCCGTGACGCAAAAGCGCCTGGGCGACGGTTTCTACGAGCAACGCCTGGTGCGCGAACAAGTAGCCGCGCTGACGGGACAGCGTTTCGTGGGTGACTACAGCAACGACGAACAGCAGTACAAGGCCTTGATGGATCAGGGCATTGCGTTTGCCAAGCAATGGGATCTTCGTCCCGGTATCGCGCTGACAGCGGAGCAAATGGCGGGGCTGACCAGCGATATCGTCTGGCTGGTGGAGCAGGAAGTCGTGCTGGCCGACGGCAGCACGCAAAAAGTGCTGGCGCCGCAAGTGTATGTGCGGGTGCGTGAGGGCGATATCGATGGCCAGGGCGGATTATTGGCCGGCAAGGAAGTCAATCTGAATCTCGAAGGCGATTTGACCAATAGCGGTACGATTGCCGGACGCACGATCGTCAAGCTGAATGCGGAAAATATCGACAACCTGGGCGGGCGCATCACGGGCGACGCCATTTCCGCCCATGCCAGGAATGACCTGAACAACATCAGCGGCACCATTTCCGCCAATAGCGAGCTGCAAGCAAGTGCGGGAAGGGATATCAACGTGAAGACGTCAACGCTGACGTCCAGTGGCACTGATGGTAGAAACAGCGTCAGTCATACCAGCCTGGATAAGTTGGCGGGCCTGTACGTGACGGGCAATGGCACGGCCGGCAGCGGCAATTTGCTGGTATCTGCCGGGCGCGACGTGACTATCGCGGGTGCTTCCGTCGTGAATATGGATGCCGGTGGCGGCATTGGCATTGCGGCCGGCCGTGATATTGCCGTCACGACGGTGAACAGCGGCAGTGAGTTCACGTTGGCAGGTACTGGGCAGCGGCACACGACCAATACGTCCAGTAAAGAAACCGCCAGCACTATTTCATCTGCCGGCGATATTCGCCTGAGTGCAGGTGACAATATCCAGCTGAAAGCGGCAAATGTCCAGGCCGCGGAAACGCTGCAGTTATCTGCCGAACGCAATATCGATATTGCCACGGCGCGTGATACAGAAACGCGTCAAGGCTGGTATGGCAACAGCTCGACCAAGAGTACCAGCCAGGGCAGCGAGCTGGGCGGCAAGCAGATCGTCATGCTGGCCGGCAATGACATTAATAATGCTGGCGGCCAGGTGATCGCGACAGACAAGCTCATCGCAAGCGCCGGACGAGACATCAACATCGTCACGACCACTGTCAGCAATGCCAGCAAGAAAGGGATGGGCAATAGCGAAACCAGCACCGTCGTCGACAAGGTGGCGGGCCTGTACGTGACCGGCACGGGTGAAGGTAATACGCTGATCGCCCAGGCGGGTCGTGATATGACGCTGACCGGCGGCGTCATCGCCAATGCCGGCGTGAATGGCCAGACCAGCTTGGTCGCAGGTAATAACCTGACTCTCAATACCGTCGCCGTCGCCTCGACGCACGACCAAGTGCGCAACGCGGACAATTACCGCAAAGAAAGCAAGACAGGCGAAGTGGGCAGCCAGATCATGGGCGCCGGCAATGTCAATTTGCAGGCGGGCCATGATTTGCTGGCGCGCGCGGCCGATGTGCAGGCGGGCGGGGCGCTGGGACTGGTGGCGGGCAATGACATCAGCCTGGTCAATGGCGTGGCCACCGACAGCCTGGATGTGGCAAGCAAGGTCAAGAAGAGCGGTACTTTCTCCAGCAAAACCACGACCACGCGCGATCTCGTGCAGACCAGCACGGCGCTGGGGACTTCATTGACGGGCAATACCGTCGATATTGTCGCCGGGCATGATCTGAAGGTGGCGGGTTCATCGGTACTTGCGCACGAAGCAGCCAACTTAATTGCGAAAAACGATATCAGCATCGAGTCCGTCGGACTGGACGGGAAGGAGATTCACTCCAAGCAAGTCAAGAAGAGCGGCACCTTTGGCCTGAGCAAGTCGCTGACCAGCCAGGCCGACGATGGCCGCACCGTTACCCAGGCTGGCAGCGCCGTCAGTGGCGGCAGTGTGACGATGGTGGGCGGACGCGACGTCGCCATCAAGGGCAGTACGGTGGTAGCCGATGGCAACATTGACCTGACCGCCTTGCGTAACTTGAGCATCGTCAGTGCCGAGAATGACAAGGACACGACGTCTAGCAGCTACAGCAAGAAGTCCGGCTTTATCGGCAGCTTCACCCAGCCAGCCTTCGGCACGGTAAAAACCACCAGCGATGGCAAGAACACGGGTGTGGCGCAAGTGGGTAGTCAGATTGCCAGCCTGGGCGGCAATGTGTCGCTGCGCGCGGGCGAGACGTATACGCAGACGGCCAGCGAAGTGCTGGCGACCGGCGCGGGCGCGAATGGCGGCCTGCCTGGCGATATCAGCATCGTGGGCAAGAATGTGCTGATCAAGGAGGCGTACAACAGCAATGCCAGCGAGCAGCACACGACCTTCAGCAAGGTGGCCCTTGGCGGTACGGTCAACGTGCCGATTGTCGACGCAGTGAAAAGCATCGGCAGCCTGGCGAAGGCCGCCGAACAGACGAAGGACTCTCGCATGCAAGCCCTGGCGGCCGTGACTTTGGCATCGAAGGCCACGGATCTGGCTGGCATGGCTGCGAAGGGATTGACCAACACTGCTGGCATCAAGATCAGCGTCAGCCTGGGCAGCAGCAAGAGCGAAAGCGAGATGCACCAGAGTAGCAGCACGGTGGTTGGCAGCGCGGTCAATGCAGCCGGTAAGGTCAGCATCGTTGCGACCGGGGCAGGAGCGGGAAGCGACTTGACGGTGGCCGGCAGCAAGATTGGCGCGGGCGGCAATCTTACCTTGTTCGCCGACGACAAGATCAATCTGCTTGCGGCGCAAAATACGGCGAGCCAAACCAGCAAGAACAGCAGCAGCGGTTCCAGCATCGGCATCGGCTATACATTCGGCGGTACCCAAAACGGCTTTAGTCTCGATATCGCTGCAAACCAGGCGCGCGGCAAGGCCGATGGCACGGACAATTATTACACCAACTCCTATGTGACGGCAGGCAAGACGGCAACCATCATCAGTGGTGGCGACACGACCTTGCAAGGCGCGATCCTGGCGGCAGATATGGTCAAGGGCGCCATCGGTGGCAACCTGAACATTATCAGCTTGCAGGATACGAGCACCTACGCCAGCAAGAGCAGCAGCGCGGGCTTCAACATGAGCTTGTGTATTCCTCCGTTCTGCTATGGCGCCAGCAGTGTCGGCGGCAGCGTCTCGAAGAGCAAGGCCAAAGGTGACTTTGCCAGCGTCACGGAACAAAGCGGCATCAAGGCGGGCGACGGTGGCTTCCAGATCAACGTTACTGGCAATACCGATTTGCAGGCCGGCGTGATTGCCAGCAGCGGCAAGGCCATCACGGATGGCAAGAACTCGCTGATCACGGGCACCTTGACGACGAGCGAGCTGCAAAACAAGGATGAGCATTCGGCGAGCGGGTTCAGCTTGAGCGGGTCGTTGGAAGCCAAAGTTGGGACGCAGAATACGGCGAGTACGCCGGAGAAAATCGCTGCAGCGAACAGCAAATCGGGGTCGAGTGGTTCTGCCGGTTTCGGTAGCGTGTCAGGCAGCCAGGGAAGTACTACGACATCCGGGATTAGTGGCGGCGCGATCTTGATTAGTGATGCGCAGAAACAAGAAGCATTGACGGGCAAGACAACGGCAGAAATGTTGTCAGGTCTGAATCGTGATGTGAGCAGCGAAAAAGATAGTAGCGGAGCCCTAAAGAAAGGCTGGGATGGTAAAAATCTGGAAAAAGAAGTGCAGGCGCAAGTGGCGATTACAGAAGCGTTCAGTAAGGCTGCTACTGCTGAAATCGGCAAATTTGCGAACGGGAAGTTGGACGAGGCCGACAAGCTGAAGAAGGCGGCAGCGGAGGTGTCGGATGGGGCGCAACGTGAGGAGATGTATAAGCAAGCAGCTGAAATTGAGCATAACTGGAGTGAAGGAGGTTCCTCACGTGTATTGGCCAATGCATTGGCTGGCGCCTTGGGGGGAGGGCTGGTTGGTGCGGCCGCAAGCGCTGGAGGGAGTAGCGTATCAGGCCTGCTTTACCATGCAAATATTCCTGAGTCCTTGAAGGCACTCTCCTATGAGCAACAAGCACGTGTGCAGAAACTTGCAACCGATGCCGGGTTCAATGAGTTCACGTCGAAGGAGGACTGGGAAGCACTGAGGCTTCTAACTAATCTGCGGTTTGACCCTGAGTCTCAAAATCTTCCCCAGAACGAGGTAAATCGTCGCATAGGAAACTACTTGAGTTTGCGTGGCGCGTCACCACAGCAAATTGCCGAAGTCACGGCCAATTTTGCAAATGCTGGGCTTTCTGCGGTTAACACTCCACGTACGCCGAATGTAGAGGTCAGGCTGATGGGCAATACTGATGCGCCCATGGGCGACGCTGAACATCAGTATGCGCAGGTTGGCCAGAAGCCAGGGCCTTTCTTAGGTACAGAAATCATAGATCAAGGGACACAAGGGGTCGGCGGTGTTTTGATGACTTTCGGAAACTACATCGAAAGTAATATGGTTGCCAAATATACTGTAGAAACCCTTGATTTTGCCTCTGGGCCAATTATCTACGGGGTAAAGAAAATACCTGCAGTAGAGAATTTAATAGGCAAAGCTACAGGAGCGGTTAATGGTTATTTTGGCGATGGATTTGAAAGGGCAGGATACACTGGAGATGCTGTTCAAAAAGGGGCAGTTGGTGGTTCAGCAGTCCTATCAGTAGGGTTTGGTGGATTTGCCGGGATGATTAAAAAGTCCGGCGGAATAACTTCAATATTTAAATCAAAGAGCGGTGATTTATCTTCTGTTGCTGGGAGTATTGAAAAAACGGCCGGAAAAATTGATTCCGTCAGCGAAAAGGTTGATGTTTTTGAAAACCTAAAGCCAAATGATCTCAAATTGGAACTTTCTGAGGCAAAAAAACTTGGAGTTTCTCCTACAAAAGTAACTGATCCTTCCTTCGCTGCAATTGCTAATGAAGGACCTATAAAATGGGCAGTTTTAGAGGGCGGCGATCTTGTGGTAATTCCGAAATTTGTCGATGGTGTTGAGTTGAAACATACAGTATTATCTGGAGGTAAACCAGTTTTGGCCGCAGGAGAGGCCATAATTGATGTTTTTGATAATGGGAAAGGTGGGGTGCGTAATTTTGGTAGCGAAATAAATAGAAAATCTGGGCATTTCCAACCATCGTTAGAGACACTCAATATTGGAGTTAAGGGGTTTGGTGACCTCGGAATTGATTTCAAGACAGTTAACCCAAAAATACCCAAGGATTATTTAGGAGTGGGCTATGGATATTAATGAGAAGGCAAAAAAATATGATGACTTTATTTCCTTGGGGGCAAAAGAATGCCTGAATTTTGCAAAAGGTAATTTTAAATGTAAGTTCAACTGGAGTCGGGTGGCGGAAAGTGCTGAAGTTATTGCGGCAAATTTTATTGTTGGTGAGAAGGTATTTGACGAGGGCCTTGAATGGCTAAGATTGGCGGTATATTTATTTGAGCGAATTGCTGATGAAGTGAAAGATGATAAAGACGTAGTTGAAAAAAATCTCGTTTCTAGCATTCTAAATAGGTGTCTTGCCATTAGGACTTGGGGGGCGAAGCAAGGTGACTCTGTCAGAGATATAAAGGATCTACTGAGAAATTTCAAACTTCTTGTAACAGTATCGCCTCAGGAAATTTTAAAAAATGAGGATATTCCATTCAGCAATGAATTCAGAATGGTTTTTTTGATAATTAGATTTTTCGATCCATTATTAAAAAAGGATGAGCTGCGTGAAGAATTGGAGGAGATTTTTCAGTATAAAAGTGCCATTGAAACAGTTCGAGAGAGAAATGGTATGCGAAAACTTATACCGTAAAGAAGTGTTTCCGTGGTTTTAGTGATGGCAGTCCAGGAGTAGATACCGTCTTGAACAGGGGGGCGGGGAGTCAAACGGGGGGGGGGCGGGGTCAGGTCCGACTTTTGTACACGGTCTGAACCTTTGCCGTCTTGATCGACAGCAAGTTGCGCTTTATTAAATGCCAATACGGCCCGACTGACTGTCTTGCTCGACACGTGAAAAGCGGCGGCGATGTGGGACATGGTAAAAGCGGTTGACAGATAAGCGCGTGCCATGGCCTCGTCTCTGTCGCTATAGCGGAGGCCGGGGTCAGGTCCGGCATTCGTACACGATCTCAGCCTTAGTCGTCTCGATCTGCAGCAGGTTGCGTTTTACTAAATGTCGATACGGCTCGACTGACTGTCCTGCTTGAGACGTGAAAAGCGGCGGCGATGTGGGACATGGTAAAAGCGGTTGAGAGATAGGCGCGTGCCATTGCCTCGTCTCTGTTGCTATAGAGGGCTTTGTATTGCGCTAGTGATAGCGCGACAGCGCGGCGCTGCTGCCTTGGCGTATCTTTGTATGCATCGGAACGCTGCGATTGCTGATGTGCCGAAACGAAGGCGTCATCGCCCAGAAGCATCTGGTGGCAGGTATGGATGAGCGGACTAGTTTCGCCCATCCCGGCAGCGACAAACCGAGAATAGTTGGCGACCGCCTCGTTACGCGTAGCGCCAAACTGGCTCAAGAGCCAGTCACGCGTCAACCAGCATGGAGGCATTGCATCGTCCAAAACGTAGTGATGGCTGCTCCAGTACCAGTCGTCGGGTGATGCCACCATATGCGCCCGGACTGGATTCAAGACGATGTAGCGGGCTAATTCCAACAGATAATTTTCTTTCTGCACCAGGATGGCTTTGTAGCGGCCTTGCAATACGTGCCCGACAAGCTTGTGGCGTCGATTGAAATGCTGGGTATAAACGCCATTGAGTTGGCGCATGCCTTGCGACAGATTCGCCTCGACCGTTTCAACGAGAAGATGATAATGATTGCTCATCTGGCAGAAACTGTGCACGATAAAATGGTGCCGTTCACACACATGTTCTAATACTTCTTGCCAAGCAAGGCGATCAGTATCGTCCCGATAAATTGCGCCACGCCGGTCGCCGCGCGAAGTAACGTGGTAGAGAGCACCGGCAAACTCAAGTCGTAGTGGTCGCGTCATACGGTACAGGATATCTGAGCCTTACGCATTGGCACTGAGATTGCGCAGTGGTTTTAGGTTGGATATGGCTGGAGCCGTGTCGGAATGGCGGACCTGACCCCGCCTCCGGAAGCTCTTCAAGTAATTCTAATTCTGGAAATGCAAATTCCAATTCGCAGATTTCAATTAATTACAAAAATGGCATCGAGTTTGAAAAAAGTCTTATTGATGAACTTAAACATGTTGGTGCGGAGAAAAATACTACAGCGATAACTGTCAGGTTGGCGGGCGGGCGTGAGGTTAAGACAATTGTAGATATAAGCGGGAAAAATGTTGGAGGAATGATTGAAGCAAAAAATGTGGTTGATTTATCTCTGTCACCTCAGTTTAGAGCGCAAGTGCAAATTGCACAGGAGACTGGACAGCCACTCAATCTGGTAGTTAGTCCAAGAAATAAAACCATATCCAAGAATCTTGTTGCTGAAATTAAAAAAACGGGTGGGGAAATATACGTATATGATCCTGTCGCAAAAACCATTAAGAAAATATAATCGTCATGAAAAAGTATATAAAAATTAATGTCAGAACAAAGAGCGAAACAGTTAATTGGCGTATTGGGGAACATATTTTAGATAGTTTGTGTGAATTTCAAGGGAATCTCCTTCCTGAGCAAATTTCTCATAATCCTGATAAATTTGATGCACCGTTTCTTGGAAAGAAATGTGTTGAAAATTTCTGGGCGACGCCTGTTACTTTGAGTTATAGCGGAGGAACATTTGAAGTTGCGGACACATTTGCCTGGCGGCGAAAAAAATCGGTGAAATCTTTGGGTTATGTGACCCATACAAAAAGAAATATAAAATCTCAGATTGTTCCTGGGGAAATCAGCTTTACTTCGGACTACGCATCGAAAGTAAATTTTTATGAATTATTTAAGTCGTGGTGTTGTATTCTTCCTCCGCAAATTGGCATGCTACATTTATTTGTTGAAGAAGAATTGAAAGATCTTGGACGGTACGATAGCTTTCGTTTGGGATCCTTTAATGCTTCACTGAATCCGGAAATTTGCGGGATAGGATGGGCTATGTACTATGGTCCTGATTTTTGTAAAGATATCGATATTCAAAAATTAGAAGAATCAGGATTTTTTGTGGAAAAGATTGGTGATGGATTTATTGTTAGAGTGACGCAAAACATTGCGGATGTTAATGACAATTTCGCTATTTTTTCGGAGCGGCGCGAAGAAATGAGGAAATTGTTTCCTCAAAATTTTTTCAAAGGCGAAGATGATGAATGAACAGGACTATGACCCGGTCCGTCATTCGTGAGGGCCGGAGGGCCGGGGTTAGATACCGTCTTGAATGACAAGTCCTTTTGCCCAGTAATGCGCATCAAAGGGCCTGTCAGTGTGGATCACGCCATAGATCAGATGGACTAATTTGTGCATGATTGCGCCAATCACTGTTTTTTTTCGCCATGCCCGTTGCAGACAAGCGTTCGGCAAAACGGCAGAGAATGGGATTGTGGCGGCGTGCGACCAAGTTGGGCATGTAAAGCGCCGCGCGCAGCGAGGTATTGCCGGTACGACTGGTCATACTGCGCCCCTTCACTGAAGGCCATTTCAAATAATCGAACTTTGCAGTAACTAGGCACGCCGTCGCGCGCCCGGGGTCAGGTCCGCCATTCGTACACGATCTCAGCCTTGGCCGTCTCGATCTGCATAAGCGAAAAGCCAGCGTCGTCTGTACGTCGGGAGCCGCTGCCGGCATGATTTGTGGTTGAGACATAAATCGATTGTGTCCACAAACTCGATTATGGACACTATTATTCTACCGGGGGCGGGATCAGGTCTGCCATTCAGACGCGATCTCAACATACGCAGCAAGTTGTATTTTCTTAAAACCTGGACGGCAGCGGAGCATTGCTGGCTGGCAAGGACATCAATATCAATCTGTCGGGCGACCTGACCAACAGCGGCACGATTGCCGGGCGCAGCGTCGTCAAGCTGACGGCGGACAATGTGGAAAACATGGGTGGCCGCCTGCACGGCGATGCCGTCGCGGTGGCCGCCAGGAATGACCTGAACAATATAGGCGGCACCATCTCGGCCAACAGTGAGTTGATCGCCACTGCCGGGCGCGACATCCATATTGCCAGCACCACGCAAAGTGCCAGCAGCAGCGTTGGAGGCAACAGTTCCAGCCGCACGGATATCGACCGGGTGGCGGGGCTGTACGAACGGGGCCGGGGTCAGGTCCGGCATCCGTACACGATCTCAGCCTTGGCCGTCTCGATCTGCAGCAAGTTGCGCTTTACTAAATGCCGATACGGCTCAACAGGCTGTCCCGCTCAAGACGTGAAAGTGGAGGCCAGGGGGCGGAGGGGCGGGGTCAGGTCCGGTATTCGTACACGATCTCAGCCTTGGTCGTCTCGATCTGCGGCAGGTCGCGCTTTACTAAATGCCGATACGGCTCGACTGACTGTCCTGCTCGAAACGTGAAAAGCTGTGGCGATGTGAGACATAGTAAAGGCGGTTGACAGATAAGCGCGTGCCATCGCCTCGTCTCTGTCGCTATAGCGCGCCCGAAACTGCTCTAATGACAGCGTGACAGCGTGACAGCGTGACAGCGCGTCGCTGCAACCTTGGCGTATCTTTGAGTGCATCAGAACGCTGTGATTGCTGATGTGCTGAAATGAAGGCGTCATCGCCTAGAAGAATCTGGTGGCAGGTGCGAGCGAGCGGACTCGCTTCTCTCATCCCTGCCGCGACAAACCGAGAGTAGTTGGCGATTGCCTCGTCGCGCGTGTCGCCGAACTGGCTTAAAAGCCAGTCGCATGCTAACCAACATGGAGGCGCTGCGTCGTCTAAAAAGTAGTGATGACTACTCCAATACCACTCGTCGGGGGATGTCACCATGTGCGCCCGGACTGGATTCAAGACGATGTAGCGGGCCAATTCCAACAGATAGTTTTCTTTCTGCACCAGAATAGCTTTGTAGCGACCTTGCAATACGTGTCCAACAAGCTTGTGGCGCCGATTGAAATGCTGGGTATATACGCCATTCAGTTGGCGCATGCCTTGCGATAGATTCGCCTCGACCGTTTCAACGAGTAGATGATAATGATTGCTCATCTGGCAAAAACTGTGTACGACAAAATGATATCGTTCACACACCAGCGCCAACACTCCTTGCCAGGCAATGCGGTCAGTATCATCCCGGTAAATTGTTCCACGCCGGTCTCCGCGCGAAGTAATATGGTAGAGAGCACCGGCAAACTCAAGGCGTAGTGGTCGCGTCATACGGTAGACGGTACCAGAGCTATGCGCGTCGGCACTGAGATTACGCAGCGGTTTGTAGACTGCGTATGGCTGAGGCGGTGTCGGAATGGCGGACCTGACCCCACCTCGTGACGTGCTATTTTGAATGGGGTGAAAGTTGTGACGGGTGGGCTTACTGTTTCGACAGGCTATACTTTATGTCAAACTACGCTAATTGGATGTGTCCCCGGATTACCAATGATGGGATTTGGTGCAGGAAATATACAAGAAGGATTGACTGGATTATATAAGCAGAATAATGGAAGTGGTGTAATTGGAACAAATTTCATGAAAGATGGTTTTAATAAAGTTAGTCCTGAGTGGGGCGGTGTGGCATATTCTAGTTTTGATTTTATGTTTGGGGTTGCTGCAATGCAGGCAAAAGTGCCTTTAACCGTTGGTAAAGCCGATGGCTTGAATCGAGAAAAATCCATGTTTGATGTAAAAGTACCTATGTTTAATAATCCAAAGCTTATTCCAATTACAAAACTTCCTTTCCCAAATGGAACCAATCAAGATGTCATGTTGTTTGGTGTTGGAGTAAAAGGGAAAGCTATTTTTGATGAATTTGATAAGCGCGGAGGGAATGGTGTTAAGAGGTGATTTTCATAATTTTCTGAGGAATGGCATTGTAATTATTTGCGTGTCATTTGGTACTTCTGGTTTCTATTCTTTTGTTATTGCGGCTATTTTTCGCATGATATTCAGTATGAAGGAAGATATTGCGTTTATTTGGATTGGGGGGCCGTGTTTTTTTCTATTTAGTATTTTGTCATTTATTTTTTTGCCAAGAGTTTTGCGTAAAGCAAAAATTATTGATTAGTTGTATATCAGGTGTGAGCAGGGGCCAAGGTCACAGGGGCCAGGGTCAGGTCCAGGTCCGCCTTGCGTACACGGTCTCAACCTTTGCCATCTCGATCCACAGCAAGTTGCGCTTTATTAAATGCCGATACGGCCCGACTGACTGTCTTGCTCGAGACGTGAAAAGTGGAGGCGATGTGGGACATGGTAAAAGCGGTTGAAAGATAAGCGCGTGCCATTGCCTCGTCTCTGTCGCTATAGCGAGCGTTATATTGTGCGAATGACAGTGTGACAGCGTGGCGCTGCTGCCTTGGCGTATCTTTGAATGCTGCGGAACGCTGCGATTGCTGATGTGGCGAAACGAAGGCTTCATCGCAAGAAGAACCGGCTGGCAGGTGCGAGCGAGCGGACTAGTGTCTCCCATCCCGGCCGCGACAAACCGTCAATAACGGATTTTTCTGGTGAGGGTATTTTTGAGGGTATCGTTTACCGAATGGTTTGGAAATCACTGAAAAATCAACCGCTTAGCAACCTCATTGACTATCGAGTGGGAATAATCTCCCATCCGGCAGCGTAAGCTAATACCGGATCAATGAAGCAGCTAAGCGTCTGATTCTCAATTTTTTAAGCGCCAGTCGCAAAATCGCTGGCGATATCTGCATGGGCTATGCCGTCTGCCCCAAACTGACCAGGCGGCCCAGCGTCTCCTGTGCATTCATGGACTTGGCCAGTGACACGGCAGTCATGCCGCGGCTGTCCACGGCATCGATGCGGGCGCCGTGTTGCAGCAGCAGGTCGAGGATGGCCAGGCGGTTGAACATGGCGGCCATCATCAAGGGGGTCTTGCCATCCGGACTGTTGCCTTCCACGTTGGCGCCGTGCCGGAGCAGCAGTTCGGCGATGTCCAGGTAACCCTTGTAGGCCACGCCGGCCAGCGGCGTCTGGCCCTGGTCGTTCGGGACGTTGGCGTCGGCGCCTGCTGCGAGCAGCAGGCGCGACGTTTCCAGGTGGCCATGGTAGCTGGCCAGCATGATCAGGCTGTCGCCTTTTTCGTTGCGAAAGTTCACTGGCACGCCCTGAGCCACCATGGCGCCCAGTTGCTGCGTATCGCCTTCGCGCACGAGGGCGAACAGGCCCTGGATGAATTCCAGCGTTTCCGCATCCATCGTTACCGGGATTTTTCGTACATCGGTGTTCATCGTTTTCTTTCTGCGAACGTTAAATGGATATTGAAGTATTGGCCGGGAAGTGTCAATTGTACGAGTTCCGCTCATCATGAGAGGCAAATGCGGCAGGTGCTTTGCTTGTAAATTTCCATTATTAAACTATATTGGAAAATGATGTGATTTTTATATCGCGTCAGTTATTCCGATTCGGAAATTTAATACTTCCAGAAATTCCAAAGGAGGGACGGGGCATGAGTGCGATGTTAGAAAAGAAATCCTTGGATAAGCCGGACGAAGTCCGCCCATTCAAGGATGGAGCTGGCCGGATGGCTGTCTTTACGCTTGGCGAACAGACCATGGGGCGCGGCGAATTTGAGCCTGGCTGGCGCTGGAGTCTGCACGTAAAACCGATTGCAGGAACCGATTCGTGCCAGGCAGCGCATACCGGCATGGTCCTTGAGGGACGGATGGTGGTAAGGATGAATGATGGCGCCGAAATGGAATATGGTCCGGGTGACGTCTTCTATATGCCACCGGGGCACGACGCCTGGGTGGTTGGAAACGAGCGTTGTGTCCTGTTCGATGTAACAGGCGTCGCAAGGTATGCCAAACCGCAATAAGCGGGGCCAATGTATGCGCGAGACAGTCGCCTACACGCCCGCCGTCAGCGCCTTTTGCCGCGCGGCCAGCGCCGCGCCGATGAAGAGGGCGATGGCCGAGGCAATCAAGCCCCGTTCCAGGCCGGCGGGGCCGTCGGCGATCCAGCCGACGACGATGGGGCCGACGATCTGGCCCAGCGCGAATACCGTCGTGTAGGCGCTGATGCCGGCCGTCCAGGATTGCTGCGGCAGGTTATGCCGCACCAGGGCCGTGGTCGACGCCACGACCGACAGGAACACGGCGCCGAAGACCAGGCCGGAGAAGAACACGACGGGGACAAAGCTCGTCAGCGCGGGCAGGATGGTCACTGCGCCCAGCACGCCATTCAATATCGCCAGCGATTCGCCGCCCCTGTAGCGGTCCAGCATGCGCGCCCAGATGCGCGACGACGCTACCACCGCCAGCCCCAGCAAGGTGTAGAACACCGTGATCAAAGTGGCGCTCATGCCTTGCTGCTTGAGCAGGGCGATCACGAAGGTCATGTAGCCGATATAGCCGACGCCAAACATGAAATAGCCTGCCAGACTGGGCAAGAAATCGCGCCAGGCGAAAGGCCGCGGCGTGTCGAGGGTACGCGGCGCTTCGCCGATCGCTTTCGCCGGCAAGGCCATGATGGCGGTGGCGAGCAGGCAGGCGATGCCCAGTGCCAGCCAGGGCCACTGCCACGCATGCGCGGCGCCGTGCTCCTGGGCGGACGCCAATGCAGCCGGCACCAGCAGGGCAGACAAAGCAATGCCGAAACCCGTGCCGCCGTAATACAGCCCGATGTAGAAGCCGGCGCGCTGGCTGTGCATGGAACCGAGCCGCGCCGCCAGCACGCCGCCGGCGATGAACATGAAGGCGCTGGCCACGCCCGCGCACACGCGCTGCAGGAACAGGGTGGCCGTGTCGCTGACGAGGCCCGACATCAGCATGAAGATGCTGGCCAGCACGGAACCAATGATCAGCAGGCGCCACACGCCCAGGCGGCGCATCAGGGCGGGCGTGGCCAGGGCGCCGAGAAAATAGCCGAGTGCATTAAACGTATTCATGGCCCCGGCCAGCAGGTAGGACCAGCCCAGGTCGGCGCGCATGGGCGGCAGCAGCAAGCCGTAGGAAAAGCGCGACAGGCCGAGGGCGACGGCGGCGCCCAGCGAGAGCGCCAGCGCCGTGGCCAGCGGATGAGCCGGGGAATGATCGTGTGTCGGCATGGCCTTGGGACCCGTTTATGTGAACAGCGTGGCGTTGGCGCCGGGGCAGGCCGGCGGGCGAGGTCTGTGAGTGACAGTGGCATAGGGCGCTGACGACACGCTTTTTTACTATCAAGTTAATGAATTGGCGCTGGGAAGTCAAGCAGGGCCGCACCTGTGTATGGCGGGCAATAGTGCAATCCTTGCCATCGTTACTTTTGGAGAGAATTGTGAGACATGCAATACCATATAATTGCAATTAGGAAATTAACTTGCTTAAAATCAATTTTGCAGGTGGCTCCTGATCCTCCATATCATAAGGGCACTATGAACAAGAATAAACCCGGCGCGTTGTTGATTGCAGTGCTGATTGGCGCGGCGTTGGCTGGCTGCGCTTCCGAATCCTCGCAAGCTTTGGCTGTCCCTACGGTTGCCAGCGCAGCCCGTCCCTACGTTGGTCCACGCACGCTGATCGCTGTCGGCAAGTTCGACAATCGCTCGAATTTCATGCGCGGCATCTTTTCCGATGGCGTCGACCGCCTGGGCAGCCAGTCGAAAACGATCCTGATTGCGCACCTGCAGACGTCCAACCGTTTCAACGTGCTCGACCGCGACAACATGGCAGAACTCAAGCAGGAAGCCGAGTTCAAGAAGCAGGGCCAGAATATCAAGGGCGCCGATTTCGTCGTCACGGGTGACGTGACCGAATTCGGCCGCAAGGAAGTGGGCGACAAGCAATTGTTCGGCATCATGGGCCGCGGCAAGACGCAAGTGGCCTATGCCAAGGTTACCTTGAACGTCGTCAATATCGCCACCTCGGAAGTCGTGTACTCGGCTGGCGGCGCCGGCGAATACAGCCTGTCGAACCGTGAAGTACTGGGTTTTGGCGGCACCGCCAGTTATGACGCCACCCTGAACGGCAAAGTCCTGGACCTGGCCATGCGCGAAGCGGTCGAGCGCCTGGTGGCTGGCGTCGAAGCGGGCGCATTGCGCAAACAATAAGGTATCCCATGAAAACAATGATGAACAAGGGCGCAGCCCTGCTGGCGCTGCTCGCCTGTGCCGCCCTGACCGGTTGCGCCACGCAATCGAAGACCCTGTACCAGTGGGAAGGCTACCAGCCGCAAGTGTATGAATACCTGAAGGGTGAAAGCCCGGAGCAGCAGATCGCCGCCATGGAAAAAGACTTGCAAGTGATCGGTGCCAAGGGCAATCACGCGCCGCCGGGTTACCACGCCCACCTGGGCATGCTGTACTCGATCGCGGGCAAGCCGGAGCAGGTCGCGGCGCAGTTCGAAGACGAGAAAAAACTGTTCCCGGAATCGACGCCGTACATGGATTTCCTGTTGGGTAAATTGAAAAAAGGCGAGAAATTATGATGTCGCGCATGTTGAAAATGGCCCTGTGCCTGGGTCCTGCCATCTTCATGGTCGGTTGCGCCACCAAGCAGGCGGCATACGACTACACCGCCTTCAAGGCAGCCAAGCCCCGCTCGATCGTGGTCTTGCCGCCGCTGAACAATTCTCCGGAAGTCAATGCCGGCAACAGCGTCTATGCCCAAGTAACCTATCCGCTGGCCGAAGCGGGCTATTATGTGCTGCCGGTGGCCGTGGTCGGTGAAACCTTCAAGCAGAACGGCTTGACGAACGCCGCCGATATCCACGGCGTCGATGCGAAAAAGCTCAACGAGATCTTTGGCGCCGATGCGGGTCTGTACGTGACGATCTCCAAGTACGGCACGACGTACGCCGTGATCGACAGCGTGACGGTGGTATCGGTCGATGCCAAGCTGGTCGACCTGAAGACGGGCGCCTTGCTGTGGCAGGGCGCGGCCAGTGCGTCGAGCAACGAAGGCAATAACAGCGGTGGCGGCGGCCTGATCGGCGTGCTGGTGACGGCGGCTGTCAAGCAGATCATCAACACCAGCACCGACGCCAGCCATCCGCTGGCTGGCACGGCGAATGCGCGCATGCTGTCGGCCGGCGTGCCGAATGGCCTGTTGTACGGCCCACGTTCGGAACGCTACCTGGCGCAGTAATGGCCTTACCAGGCCCGGCGCTTTGCCGGGCCTGTCGCAATGTCAACGACCGGCCTGCCGTGAGCATGCCCAATGTCGAATACCAGCCCAGTCTCTACTTCATGGTGGCCATGCGGCCGATGGTGGGGCAGACCCATGGCCTGGAGAATTTCCCGGACATGACGCAGTATGCGCGTCCGGTCACTGTCGCCACGGTGGACGTGACGCTGAGTCGCCAGCAGGGCCTGTGGCGCTTCGATTTCAGCGCCAGCTAGAGCGCGCCGACCTGCACCGGCCTGCGCCGGCGCCAGAACGGCGCAGACGGCCAGCGCGTTTCCTGGCCGTAGCAGTACGCCAGGTGGCGTGCGTATGCGGCGCCGATGGCCGACAATTCCCCATGGTAGTGTTGGTAGGCTTGCAGCTCTCCCTGCAGCGTGCGGTCGGCGGCCTCGGCGGCGGCCAGGCCCGTGTACAGGGCGTTGAAGATGCCTTGCGACGACAGCGGATCGAAGCTCAGGGCGGCGTCGCCGACGGCGAACCAGCCTGGGCCGGCGCCGGCGTCCAGGGTGGCCGTATGGGCGGGCGTGGCCAGGGTTGGTGTATCGGCCGTGTAGCCTTGTTGTTCCAGCAATTCCCGCGTGGCCGGCAAGCGCCGCGCCGCCGCTTCCAGCCAGCCGGTATGGCGCAAGGCGTTACTGTCGAGCAAATCTGCATCCGTGTGCAGGGCCAGCACGCGGCGCTGGCCGGGCAGGGGGGCGCTGTACCACCAGCCGTATTCGCAAGCCTCGATGTGGGCAAAACCCCGCGCCGAGGGTGTGCGCTCATGTCCATATTGCCATACTGAAACTAAACGGTCGCTGCGCTGGCGCCGCGCCCCGATTCCGCGGGCCAGCCGGGCGCTGCGGCCCGTGGCGTCGATGACGATGCGTGCCGCCGCGTCGCAGGGGCCGCGCGGTGTTTCCAGCCGTACTCTCCAGCCGCCATCTTCCGGCGTGATGCCGGCGACCTTGGCCGAAGCCAGCAGGGCGGCGCCGCGCCGACGCGCCTCGTCGCGCAGCCACAGGTCGAAGCTGCCGCGCGCCAGGTGCCAGCCGTGCCCGTCGGGATCGCTGAGAAAATGGTGTTCCGTCCAGGCGCCGTTCCACCAGGCGCGGTTGCCGTGGTAGGGCGCATGCCCCTGCCGCAGGAAGGCGTCAAGCAAGCCCATGTCCTGCAGCAGGCGCGCGGCGGCCGGCGGCAGCGATTCGCCGATGCGCGCCAGCGGCGCGGCCAGCCGGTCTACCAGCAAGACCCGGTGCCGCCCTGCCAGGTTCAAGGCGGCCGTGGCGCCGGCCGGACCGGCGCCGACGATGAGCACGTCGGCCTGCAGCACGGTCACAAGCGGTGCCGCTGCAGATGGCGCGCTTTTTCCGTGCCTTCCAGGTCGACGTCGACGAACTCGTCCGGAATGCCCGCCGCGGCGCGCAGCTGGTGCTTGCCGGCTATCGGCTGCGGCAGGTTTTCCACCTGCAGGAAGGCGGGGAAACCGGTCATATCCGTGGGGCCGGGACGCACCTCGACCACGCCCACTTGCGCCAGGTCGGCGATCATGTTGTTGATCTGCTCTTCATAGCTGATGTTACCCAGCGGACGTATCCACGCGGCACGCCGGGCGAAGGCGGCCAGACGGTCGTCGATGGGAATTTCGCGGTTCATCACCGTGTCGTAGGCAAGCTTGCTCATCACCTGGTTCGGCACGCGCGCGGGCCAGAACGTGGGCACGTAGGGATCGTAATCGGACTGGTAGCCGGAGCGGCAGCTGGCCGTGTCCGTCTGCCATGGCACGGCCATCCAGCGCGTCACGCCGCCGGCGATCTGCGCCGAGCAGGGGCTGCCGATATTGTCCGGCGTCAAGACGGCGCCATAGTCGGGCTCCACCCAGCCCGGTGGCCGGTGCGCCAGGCGGAACGGTGCGCTGTACATGCTGGCCTGCCGCATGGGCCAGGTCATTTCGCAGCCGGGGTGGAAGGCGTCGGCCAGGCAGAATTCCATGGCCGCGCGCAGCAGGGTGTCCGGTTGCAGGGCCACGTCCACGTCGGCCAGGCTTTGCGGCGGCACCTTGCCGGGCGCGTAGTCGTCCGTGAATTCGCCGGCCGCCCATTGCTTGAGGAAGCGCAATTGCAGATTGCTCAGGGCGCAGTTCTGGCGCGGCGTGTCTGCCGGCGGGATGGCCATCGCGTCGCCATACAGCCACGGCCACGGCGATGGCGCCCAGGCGTCGCGCTCGAACTGGCGGAACTGGTTATAGATGACGTTGCGCCACTCCTTGCGGTTGTCGGACGGGCTGGCCAGGCGCGCCATCCACTCGTCGCGGCTGAACGGCGTGCTGCCATCCCAGCCAAAGGCGGCCGCGAAGCCGGCGTTGACCCATTGCAGGTTGGACAGGCGTTCGAAAATGGGGCGGATATCGTCCTGGAACGAGGGAACGGCCGGCGCGGCAATTTTGCCTTCGGAAACAAACAAGTCGCGCATCAAGTCCCACATGGTGCGCACCGACTTTTGCTGCGGCGCATAGTCGGGCGGCGCGACGACCACCCAGGCCATGTCGACGGGCAAGGCCTGGCCTTGGTAGTGGACCTTGGCGCAGACGGGGCCGTCGGCCGTGTCGTCGTACCAGCCTTCATTGTTGGCAAAGGTGATGGCGCGCGCGCCATTCCACGAAGCGGACTTGCCATGCCCGCCCAGCACGATCAGCCGGCCCATGGCGTCCGTGCGCAATTCGCCCAGGTAGACGGGCGTGCCCAGGAAGCTGCCGCTGTCGAAGGCGACGGCCAGCTGTTCGCTGCCGCTGATCTTGCGCTCGCCCGGCGTGATTGACAGTTGCGCGCGGTCGGTGACGGCCATGTTGCGCAGGAACGAGGGCTGGGTGACATGCGCCTCGGGAATATCGAGCGCGATCTGGAACTGGTACCACGCCGCCTTGGTATTGGCCAGGGTGACGGACCATTCGATGTCGGCATTGCCGGCGCTCAATTCGGCCACCGCCACGCCAGCGGCATTCAGGCCGTAGATGCGAAAGCCGGCCGCCTGGCGTTTGATGGCCCCGGATGCATCGCGGTAATACCCGGCCGGCCGTGCCGCCGGTTCCGGCACCTCCGGTCCCAGAAAGTACTCGCTGGGGCTGTTGCCCACGCGGGCAATGCCGATGGGCGGATAAATCGCCGCCTTGACGATGACGGTATCTTGGGTGGAGCTGGACATGGCAGGCCTTTCCAGGTGCGTGGAGGGAAGGAAAATATACCGCATAAAAAACGCGCCAAATGCGCACATAGTCACGCTAGCGTGAATTCGGGCGCCAGATCGGGCAATGCAGTTGTTGCGCAGATTGACTTGTTGCCGGCATGCAGGTATCTTGGGCTGGCATTGCCTGTTTGTTAATATGTAAAATAGTATATTCATCCGATATTTTTCTATGCAACCTTTAAGGAATGATATGAAAATCAAGGCTATTTTCTGTGTTGGCGCGGTATCCCTGCTGGCCATTCTGCCCGTATCGCAAGCGGCCCAGCCTGGCGAGGCGCTCGCTGCGGCGGTACCGCTTGCGAAAGGCGTGGCGCTGTTTCCGCAAGAAGGGAATATTCCACCGTTCCGCGGGTCGAAGTAAGGCCACTGCGGCAGCCCATGCGGCGCGGCGCCGGTCAAGGTAAGATGGTGGCTTTTTCAAGACCTTGAGAGGCCCTGGGTGCGCGTATTGCTGGTGGAAGACGATCCGATGATCGGGGAAAGCCTGGTCGAAGGCTTGCGCGGCGAGTGCTATGCCGTCGACTGGGTGCGCGATGGCCACGATGCGGAGCTGGCGCTGGCCGGCTTCGCTTACGACCTGATGCTGCTCGATCTGGGCTTGCCCGGCAAGGAGGGCATGGACGTGCTGCGCGCCATGCGCGCGCGCGGCGCCGAGTTGCCCGTGCTGATCATCACTGCGCGCGACGGCACGCCGGCCCGCGTGGAAGGGCTCGACAGCGGCGCCGACGATTACCTGGTCAAGCCTTTCGACCTCGACGAGCTGCTGGCGCGCATCCGCGCGTTGCTGCGGCGCCGGGTCAGCCGTTCGCGCTCCGTCATCGAGCATGGCGCGCTGATCCTCGACCTGGCCAGTCACGACGTCACGTTCGAAGGGGAGCTGATCAAGCTGCCGCCGCGCGAGTTTTCCGTGCTGCGCGCCTTGCTCGACCATCCGGGCAAGGTGGTGTCGAAGCGCCAGCTGAGCGAAAAGCTGTACGGCTGGGATTGCGAAGTGGAAAGTAATACCGTCGACGTGTACGTGTACCAGTTGCGCAAGAAGCTCGGCGCGGACAGCATCCAGACCGTGCGCGGCGTGGGCTACAAGATGCGGCTGGCACCATGCTGACCATCCGCCGCCAGTTGCTGCTCGGTTTGCTGGCCGCCACCTTGCTGTGCGTGCTGGGCGCCGGCATTTCGCTGTTCCGCTCGCTGCTGGAAGAAACCAATGAACTGGCCGACTTGCAGCTGCGCCAGCTGGCCGTGGTCATGCCCGACGAGTTCGAGCCGCAGGCGGGTCTGGCCGCCGCGCAAGACCCGGAAGAAGCGTTCGTGCTGCAGGCCTGGGACGAGGATGGCCAGCCCTTGCCCGTCCTGCAAGGCCAGCCGGCACTGCCGCGCTATGCGCTGGCCGGCTTTGCCGATGTCGTGCTGCACGGCGAAGACTGGCGCCTGTACGGCGAGACGCGGCGCGGCCGCTACGTGCAGGTGGCGCAGGCGCAGGCCGTGCGCGACCAGCTGGCCTGGCAGATGACCATGCGCGCCGGCGCGCCGCTGCTGGTGTTCGCGCTGATCCTGGCGCTGCTGATCGTCGCCGTCGTGGGGCGCGCGCTGGCGCCGCTGCACCGGCTGGCCGAATCCGTGGCGGGCCGTTCGCCGGACGCCCTGACGCCGCTGGCGGCCGACGACATGCCGCCCGAATTGCGGCCCGTGGCCTTGGCGCTGAATAGCCTGATGGGGCAGTTCGAGGCGGCGCTGACGGCGCAGCGCACCTTTGTTGCCGATGCCGCGCATGAATTGCGCTCGCCGCTGACGGCGCTGAAACTGCAGCTGCAGGTGGCCGAGCGGGCCGGCAGCGAGGAAGAACGCCGCGTGGCCCTGGCGCGGCTGCACGAACGGCTGGACCGCAGCACGCACCTCGTGCGTCAATTGCTCAGCCTGGCGCGCCATGAAACGGCGTTGACTTCCAGCCAGCTGCACACGGTGGACCTGGGGCAATTGCTGGAAGCGGCCGTGGCCGACCACAGCGCGCTGGCCGACAGCCGGGAGATCGACCTGGGCGTGGTGGAAACGTTGCCGGCCAAGGTATTGGTGCAGGCTGATCCTGACGGCTTGCAAGTGTTGCTGAATAACCTGATCGATAACGCCTTGCGCTACACGCAGCAGGGCGGCCGGGTCGACTTGCAGGCGGCGGTGGAAGAGGGCCGGCCCCTGCTGCGCGTGTCCGACAACGGCCCCGGCGTGCCGCTCCAGCACCATGCGCGCCTGTTCGACCGCTTCTTCCGTCCCGACGGCAACGACGCCTGGGGCTGCGGCCTGGGCCTGTCCATCGTGCGCCACATCGCCGAGCACCACCAGGCCGATATCGCGCTGGCCGATGGGGAAGAGGGACGGGGCTTGCAGGTGACGGTGCGCTTCCCGCAGCCAGCCTGAAAGCAAAAAAAGCGGATGCCGGCGAGGGCATCCGCTTTTCAGTCACGGGCGAGGCGCTGAAAACGCTTACGCCAGCTCGGTGATGAATTGCTCGCGCGCAGGGCGCACTTTTTTCAAGTCCACCAGCCAGTCGCCTGCGTCGGCGCGGTAACCGAGCGGCAGCATGACGACGGAACGCAGGCCTTTTTCGCGCAGGTTCAGGATTTCGTCGACCTTGGCCGGATCAAAGCCTTCCATCGGCGTCGAATCGACTTTTTCCTGCGCCGCAGCGATCAGGGCCGTGCCCACGCCGATGTAGGCCTGGCGCGCCGCGTGCTGGTAGTTGGTTTCCGCATCGCGCTGCGGATATGTGGCCAGGATTTGCTGGCGGTACGCTTCCCAGCCTTCATTCTTGAAGCCGCGCACGGTGTTGACCAGGTCAAAGCGCGCGTTGATGCGTTCTGCCGTGTAATTGTCCCAGGCGGCAAACACCAGCAAATGCGAGGCATCCGTCACTTGCGACTGGTTCCACGCGTGCGGCTTGATCTGCTCGCGCAGGGCCGGATTCGTCACGACGAAGACTTCGTAAGGATGCAGTCCGCTGGAGCTGGCCGTCAGGCGCACGGCTTCCAGGATGCGCTCGACCTTCTCTTGCGGCACCGTTTTCGTCGGGTCCATCTTCTTGGTGGCGTAGCGCCATTGCAGTGTTTCGAGCAGTGCGGACATGTAAATCCCTTTCATAATGAATAGTTCAGATTGGAAATGATAGCGGATTCGGCCATTTCAAGTGCGCTGGACAAAAAAGTACCGGTATAGCGCACTCATGCATGGTTGTCTACAGGCCAACCATGGCAAGTTCAATCTCCGGGTAGCGCGCGCCCTGCACGCTGGCGGGCGCGATGGCGGCGCCGATGGCGGCCAGCTCGCTGTCGCCGAGTTTGACCTGCGCGGCGGCCACGTTCTCTTCCAGGTGCGCCAGGCTGCGGGCGCCGGGAATCGGCACGATGTCATCGCCTTGGGCCAGCAGCCAGGCCAGGGCCAGCTGGGCCGCCGTGGCGCCGCGCGCCGCCGCCAGGCGCTGCAGTTCGGCCACCAGCTTCGCGTTGGCCGCCATCGCGGGCGGCTGGAAGCGGGGCAGGCTGTGGCGGTAGTCGTCGGGCGCCAGTGCGGCGCTGGACGCGAGCTGGCCCGTCAGGAAGCCCCGGCCCAGCGGGCTGTAGGGCACGAAGCCGACGCCGAGGGCGCGGCAGGCGGGCAGCACCTCGGCTTCCACGTCGCGGCTCCACAGCGAATACTCGGATTGCACGGCTGCAATCGGGTGCACGGCATGGGCGCGGCGCAGGGTCGCGGCCGACACTTCCGACAGCCCCAGGTGGCGCACCTTGCCCGCCCGCACCAGCTCCGCCATGGCGCCGACCACGTCTTCGATGGGCACGGCGGGGTCCACGCGGTGCTGGTACAGCAAGTCGATGCACTCGATGCCGAGCCGGGACAGCGATGCTTCCACCGCCTGGCGAATATGCTCGGGGCGGCTGTCCACGCCCGCCATGCGTTCCACGCCTGTGCCGTGCGGCAATATCTTGAAACCGAACTTGGTGGCGATGTGGACCTTGCCGCGCAATGGCTTCAGGGCGCGGCCCACCAGTTCCTCATTGACGTAGGGGCCGTAGACTTCCGCCGTATCGATCAGGGTCACGCCCAGTTCCACGGCGCGGTGCAGCACGCGCAGCGAGGTGGCCTCGTCCGCGCCGCCATAGGCAAAGCTCATGCCCATGCAGCCCAGGCCGATGGGGGCGACGCGCAAGCCGGAGTTGCCCAGTGTTCTGTGTTCCATTTTTCACTCCTCTTCAAAAAGATGCAAGGAGTATGGATGAAGCAACAGCGTGCGATAAGATAGCTTATGCTGCATGTATTACTGAATTTTTCTCATGAATAATGGCTGACTTCAACGAATTGACGGCCTTTGCCGCCGTCGCCCGCCTGCGCAGCTTTCGCAAGGCGGCCCTGGAACGGGGCGTCTCCGCTTCCGCCCTCAGCCATGCGCTGCGCGCGCTGGAAGAGCGCCTGGGCGTGCGCCTGCTGAACCGCACCACGCGCAGCGTCACGCCGACCGAGGCGGGCCAGCAGCTCCTGGCGCGGCTGGCGCCGGCCATGCGCGAAATCAATGATGCCTTGCAGGATTTGAGCGCCTTGCAGGATGTGCCCGCAGGCAAGCTGCGCCTGAACGTGCCCCGTCCGGCGGCGCGGCTGCTGCTCGCGCCCATGCTGGCCAGCTTCGTTGCCCGTTATCCGCGCGTGCAGGTGGAACTGATCACCGATGACGGCATGATCGATATCGTGCGCGACGGTTTTGACGCGGGCATCCGCTTCGGCGAGCAGGTGGCGGCCGACATGATCGCCGTGCCTGTGGGCGCGCCGCAACCGTTCGTCGTGGTGGGCTCGCCCGCTTACCTGGCGGTGCATGGCGCACCGGCCACGCCGCGCGCGCTGCTGGAACACGCCTGCATAGGCCGGCGTTTCCCCAGCGGGCGCCAGTATGCGTGGGAGTTCGAGCAGGACGGGGAGGGTGTCAGCATTGCCGTCGGCGGTCCGCTGGTGTTCGACGACGATGAATTGATGCTGCGCGCGGCCCGCGATGGCGCGGGACTGGCGTATGTGTACGAGGCTGATGCGCGCGCCGATATCGCGGCCGGGCGCCTGGTGTGCGTGCTGCAGCGCTGCCTGCCGCCGCCGCCCCGTTACTTCCTGTACTACCCGAGCCGGCGGCAGATGCCGCCTGTGCTGCGCGCCTTTGTCGACATGCTGCGCGCGCCGGCGATATAGTCAGCCGGCGGGCGGCGGCGCGGCATGCTCGACCGGCCACTTGATGGTGAACAGGCTACCGCCTGCCTTGCCACGCGTGCAGACGGCGCTGCCGCCGTGGGCGCGCGCGATGGCCTCGACCACGGCCAGTCCCAGGCCGCTGCCCGCGTTCAGGTCGACCCTGGCGCTGTCGCCGCGGCGGAACGCCTCGAACACGTGCGGCGCCAAATCCTCCGCAATGCCGGGACCCGCATCCTCGACGCTCAGGTAGTACTGGCCGGCCTGCACGCGGGTGCGCACGCGCAGCAGGCCCGGATGCGCATAGCGGCGCGCGTTGTCGAGCAGGGCCAGCACGATTTGCCGGATGCGCGCCGCGTCGCAGCAGACGGGATGGTCCGACAGGTGCAGTTGCAGGGTAAAACCGGCCGCTTCCATCTCTTGCGCCAGCAGGCGGCGCACTTCGCCGATTTCCAGGGTCAGATCCGTCCACGCCATGCGTAGCTGCATGTGACCGCTGTCGGCCAGGCTCAGGGTGCGCAAATCCTCGATCAGCCGTCCCAGGTCCTCGACTTGTGCCAGCAGGCTGGAAAACGGCACTTCCTCGGGCTTGAAGACGCCATCGACGACGCCTTGCAAGGTGCCGCGCAGGATGGTCACGGGCGTGCGCAATTCGTGCGCGATGGCCGCATTCCACGTTTCGCTTTCCTTGGCGCCCCGCTGCAGGCGCTCGGCCATGCTGTTGAAATCGTCGACCAGCATGGCCGTCTCGCCCAGGCTGCGGTCGCCCGCGAAGGCGCGCGCGGACAGGTCGCCATGCGCCACGCGGCGCACGCTGTCCATCACGGAATTGATCGGTTTGAGGATGCGCGAAGCGAGCTTGAGGGCGAAAAAGGCGGCCAGGCCCAGGCCAAAGATGGTGATGGCGAAAATCCACAGCCATTCGACGGTGCTGGGCGACCAGTCGTCCGGCTCGGACAGCATGCCGGGATCGATCTTGAAGGCGATGGCAAAGAAGGTCCAGGAACCGATCCAGATGATCAGGATGCTGCTGACCATCAGCACGGACATCGACAGGATGATTTGCCGGTTCAAGCCTGTGAAGCGCATCAGAGGTCGCTTTCCAGGCGGTAGCCCACGCCGCGCAGGCTGGCCGGCATGTTCAGCACGCCTGCTTCTTCCAGCTTCTTGCGCAGCTTGCTGACGTGGCTATCCACCGTGCGTTCCATCGAATTGCTCTCGGGCATGCACGACTCCAGCAATTCCAGGCGGCTGCAGACGCGGCGCGGCGTGCGCGCCAGGTGGGCCAGCAGGCGAAATTCCGTCAGCGTCAGGCTGAGCGCCACGGCCATGCCATCGCGCAGCACGCTGGCCACATAGGTTTCCTGGTCGATGTCGATGGGGCCGCAGCGCAGGCGCTGGCCGCCCACTGGATGGTGGCGCACGCGCGAGCGGCGCAGCACGGCGGCCACGCGGGCCACCACTTCGGCCGGATTGAAAGGCTTGATGATGTAGTCGTCGGCGCCCACGCGCAGGGCGGCCAGCTTGTCGGCATCCTGGTCGCGGGCTGTGAGCATGATGACGGGCGTTTCGCCGCGCCGGCGCACTTCCGCCAGCACGCCCCAGCCATCGACACGCGGCATTTGCACGTCGAGCAGTAGCAGGTCCGGCGCCAGCGCCAGGTGCTGCTGCAGCGCTTCCTGGCCATCGTGCGCGAAGGCCGTGCGGTAGCCGTCGCGCTCGAGGTACCCGGCGAGAATGCGGGCGATTTGCGGTTCATCTTCGGCGATCAGGACGAGGGCGGAAGGGGGCGTGGTGGCAAGGAAGGAGGGCTGGCTGGCGCTGTGATGATAGTTCATCCAAATAGTCTAGCATTCTTCGCTGTCTCCATCGAATCTCCACATTTCTTTGACGGAACATCCATCTTGGCCTTCTATGCTCTTGTTATCTGTCGACCGGACCGCCGGTTGGGATCTGCCATAGAGAAAGACCATGCATCCGAGCCATTTCACCAAGAAAAACATGTTGATCGCCGCGGCACTGCTCAGCCTTGCCGCCTGTTCCAAACCCGCGCCGGAAGAAGGCGCCGCGCCGCCCGCCGCCGTCACCGTGCTCAAGCTGCAAGCGGCGCCCGTCGTCCTCAGCGACGAATTGCCGGGCAGGGTGGCCGCCTTCCGCACGGCCGACATCCGCCCGCAGGTGGGCGGCATCGTGCTGCGCCGCCAGTTCGAGCAGGGCGCCGACGTGCAGGCGGGACAGAAGCTGTTCCAGCTGAACCCGGCGCCATTCCAGGCGGACGTCGATTCCGCCGCCGCCGCCCTGCAGCATGCGGTGGCCACGGCGAACCGCGCCAGCAGCCAGGCCGACAGGTTGAAACCGCTGGTGGAAGCGGACGCCATCAGCCGCCAGGCGTATGACGACGCCGTGGCCCAGCGCGAGCAAGCCGTGGCCACCGTGGCGCAAGCGCGGGCCAGCCTGGCGCGGCGCCGCCTGGACCTGGCCTTTGCCAGCATCGAGGCGCCCATTGCCGGGCGCATCGGTTCCGAACTGGTGACGGAAGGCGCGCTCGTGGGCCTGGCCGATGCGGCGCCGATGGCGCGCATCCAGCAGATCGACAAGGTATATGTCGACGTGCGCCAGCCGGCCGCCGCGCTGGCCGCGCTGAGAGCCGCAGGTTCGGACAGCACGGGTGGCGCCGACAAGCTGCCCGTGACCATTTTGGGCGCCGATGGCCAGCCGCATCCCGTCACGGGCCGCATCCTGTTCTCGGGCATCAGCGTCGATGCAGGCACGGGCGACGCCGTCATCCGCGTGCTGGTCGACAATCCGCAGCGCCAGTTGTTGCCGGGCATGTTTGTGCGCGCCCGCATCGCCCGCGCCGTGCAGGCAAATGGCGTGCTGTTGCCGCAGCAAGCCGTCTTGCACAGCAGCAGCGGCCAGGCGCAGGCCTGGGTGCTCGATGGCACGAACAAAGCCAGCCTGAAACCCATCACGGTGGGCGACGTGGTCGAGCACCAGTACGTGGTCAACGGCGGCCTGAAGGCTGGCGAAACCGTCGTCATCGAAGGCCAGGAACGCTTGCAGCCTGGCGCCACCGCCGCGCCGCAGCCGTGGAAGCCGGCCATCGTGGCAGCCGCTGCCGCCGCCAAGGCGCGTTGATGCACCATATGAATACAATGAAAGCCTAACGACATGCCTCAATTTTTCATCAACCGCCCCGTCTTTGCGTGGGTGGTGGCGGTCTTCATCGTCCTGTTCGGACTGATCGCCATACCGCAATTGCCGATTGCGCGCTTCCCTTCGGTGGCGCCGCCCAGCGTCAGCATCAGCGCCAACTACCCTGGCGCCACGCCGCAAACCATGAACGATTCCGTGGTCGGCCTGATCGAGCGCGAACTGTCGGGTGTCAAGCACCTGCTGTATTTCGAGTCGTCCACCGACACGTCGGGGTCGGCTTCGATCACCGTCACTTTCCAGCCGGGAACGAATCCGGAAATGGCGCAGGTGGACGTGCAAAACCGCCTGAAAGCCATCGAACCGCGTCTGCCGCAGGCCGTGCGGCAAAATGGCTTGACGGTGGAATCGGCGTCGTCCGGCTTCCTGATGATCGTCAGCCTGATTTCCGAGAATGGCCAGCACGATGAAGTGGCGCTGGGCGACTACCTGGCGCGCAACGTGACGGAAGAACTGCGCCGCATTCCCGGCGTGGGCAAGGTGCAGCTGTTCGGTTCCGAGCGGGCCATGCGCATCTGGGTTGATCCGGCCAAGCTGGTGTCGTACAACATCGCCATGGGCGAGCTGACGGCCGCCATCGCGCAGCAAAATGCGCAGATCGCGCCGGGCCGCCTGGGAGATTCGCCGGCCGTGCACGGCCAGCGCGTGACCATTCCGCTGACGGTGCAGGGCCAGTTGCAAACGCCGGCCGAATTTGCCGCCATCGTTCTGCGCGCGAATGCGGATGGCTCGAAAGTGACCATCGGCGACGTGGCGAAAGTGTCGCTGGGCGCGCAAAGCTTCAATTTCAGCATCCGCGAAAACGGGCAAGCCGCGTCGGGCGCCGCCATCATGCTGTCGCCGGGCGCCAACGCCGTGCAGACGGCCAGCGCCGTGCGTGCGCGCATGGCCGAACTGGCGCACACCATGCCGGCCGGGATCAAGTACTCGGTACCGTTCGACACGGCACCGTTCGTGAAAATCTCGATTGAAAAGGTCATCGTCACGCTGTTGGAGGCGATGGTGCTGGTGTTCCTCGTCATGTATCTGTTCCTGCAAAAGATACGCTACACCCTGATTCCCGCCATCGTCGCGCCGATTGCCCTGATGGGCACCTTCACGGTGATGCTGCTGGCCGGCTATTCCGTCAACGTGCTGACCATGTTCGGCATGGTGCTGGCCATCGGCATCATCGTCGATGACGCCATCGTCGTGGTGGAAGCCGTCGAGCGCCTGATGGCGACCGAGGGCTTGTCGCCGAAGGAAGCGACGTCGAAAGCCATGCGCGAAATCACCGGTGCGGTCGTGGGCATCACGCTGGTGCTGACGGCCGTGTTCATCCCGATGGCCCTGGCCAGCGGTTCCGTGGGCGCCATCTACCGCCAGTTCACCCTGGCCATGGCCGTGTCCATCCTGTTCTCGGCCTTTTTGGCCTTGAGCCTGACGCCGGCCTTGTGCGCCACCATGTTGAAACCGATCGGCCCGCACGACCACGATAAAAAAGGCTTCTTCCTGTGGTTCGACCGCCAGTTTGAGCGCATGACGGCGCGCTACGAAAAGGGCGTGGTGGCGATGGTCAAACGCGCGGGCCGTTCGATGGTGCTGTATGGCGCCATCGTCGCGGCGCTGGGCGTGGCCTTCATGCAGCTGCCGTCGGCCTTCTTGCCGGAAGAAGACCAGGGATACTTCATCACCTCGATCCAGCTGCCGTCCGACGCGACGATGGAGCGCACGCTCGACGTCGTCAAACTGTACGAGCAGCACGTGGCCACGCGGCCAGGCATCGAAGTGAACCAGTCTATTCTCGGTTTCAGCTTTTCCGGCGCGGGACCGAATGCGGGCCTGGCGTTCACCATGCTGAAGGACTGGAAAGAGCGCAACGGCGCCACGGCGCAGGAGGAAGTGGCGCTGGCGCAGGCCGCCATGTCGCAGGCGAAGGAGGGCGTGATCATGAGTTTGATGCCGCCCGCCATCGATGAACTGGGCAACTCGTCCGGCTTTTCCATGCGCCTGCAAGACCGCGCCAACCAGGGCATCGCTGCCTTGCAGGCAGCGCAGAACCAGCTGCTGGGCCTGGCCGCGCAAAGCGCCAAGGTAGCCGGTGTGTATCCGGACGGCTTGCCGCCCGGCGCCAGCGTGCGCCTCGATATCGACCGCACCAAGGCGGAAGCGCTGGGCGTGTCGTTTACGGCCATTGCCGACATGCTGACGGCAGCCATGGGTTCGACCTATGTCAATGATTTCCCGAACGCCGGCCGCATGCAACAGGTGATCATCCAGGCCGATGCGCCGTCGCGCATGCAGCTGAACGATGTGCTGGCCTTGCGCATCCGCAATAACGCGGGCGGCATGGTGGCCCTGGGTGAACTGGTGCGCCCCGTGTGGAGCGAGTCACCGCTGCAACTGGTGCGCTACCAGGGTTATCCTGCGGCGCGCATTTCGGGCAGCGCGGCGCCCGGCGTATCGAGCGGCGACGCCATGCTGGAGATGGAACGCCTCGTGAAGCAATTGCCGCCCGGCTTCGCGCTGGCGTGGACGGGCCAGTCGCTGCAAGAGAAGGAATCCGCGTCGCAAGCGCCCATGCTGATGGCGCTGTCGATGCTGGTGGTCTTCCTTGTATTGGCGGCCCTGTATGAAAGCTGGTCGATTCCCGTCTCCGTGATGCTGGTCGTGCCTTTGGGCTTGCTGGGCGCCGTGCTGGCCGTGATGTTGCGCGGCATGCCGAACGATGTGTTCTTCAAGGTCGGCATGATCACGATCATCGGCCTGTCGGCGAAGAACGCGATTTTGATCGTCGAATATGCGCGCCAGTTGCAGGCGCAAGGCAAAGGCTTGGTCGAGGCGACGGTGGAAGCGGCCCGCTTGCGTTTGCGTCCGATCCTGATGACGTCGCTGGCGTTCGCGCTGGGCGTGGTGCCGCTGATGCTGGCCACGGGTGCCAGCGCCGAGACGCAGCATGCGATCGGCACGGGCGTGTTCGGCGGCATGATCACCGCCACCGTGCTGGCCGTGTTTTTCGTGCCCGTGTTCTTTGTCGTGGTGCTGGGTGCCGTCGACAAGATGGACGCTTATTTCAACAAACGCAGTAATCGCATCGCCGTCAAGGCGGTGGAAGGAGAATCGTAATGCGTTTGATTTTTATCACGCCGCTGGCCGCGCTGGCCTTGTCGGCCTGTTCCCTGACACCGCCGCTGGTGAAACCGGCGGCGCCGATACCGGCCAGCTATGCCGAGGTTTCGGCGCCAGGCATAGGCGACACTGCCGCCGGCCTGGGCTGGCGCCAGATGCTGCTCGATGCGCGTCTGCAGCGCCTGGTCGGCATCGCGCTGGAAAACAATCGCGACTTGCGCGTGGCGTCCCTCAACGTGGAAGCCGTGCGGGCCCAGTACCAGATCCAGGATGCGGGCCGCACTCCGGCCATCGGCGCGAATGCGGGTGGCGTGCGCCAGCGCGGCGCCGATGCGGTGACGCAAAATCAGTTCACTGCGGGCATCGCCATGAGCGCGTTCGAGATCGACCTGTTCGGCCGCCTGCGCTCGCTGTCGGATGCCGCCTTTGCCCGTTACCTGGCCACCCAGCAGGGTCAGCGCGCCGCGCACATGGCCCTGATCGGCGCCGTGGCCGACGCTTATCTGGAGCAGCGCCTGGCCGAGGAACAGCTGGCGCTGGCGCGGCAAACCCTGCTTGACTGGCGTCAGGCCCTGGTCCTGACGCAGCGCCTGCACGCCGCGCAGCAGGGCAGTGGCCTTGACGTGGCGCAAGCCGAAGGGCAGGCGGCCACGGCGGAAGCGGACGTGCAGGCGCGCGAGCGGGCCAGTGCCCTGGCGCGCAACAACCTGGAATTGTTGCTGGGCGCGCCGCTGCCAACGGACTTGCCGGCAGGCCGGCCGCTCGATGGCCAGCCCGTGCTGACGCAGCTGCCGCCCGGCCTGCCATCGGATTTGCTGGCGCGCCGCCCCGATATCCTGCAGGCCGAATATGCGCTGGTGGCGGCGAATGCGGAAATCGGCGCCGCCCGCGCCGCCTTTTTCCCGCGCCTGTCGCTGACGGCGTCGCTGGGCTTCGCCAGTCCGGAACTCAGTGACTTGTTCCGCGGCAGCGCGCGCAGCTGGTCGTTCGCGCCGCAAGTGACGCAACCGCTGTTCCAGGGCGGCCAGCTGCGCGCGGAATTGCAGCTGTCGCGCCTGCGCAAGGACGTGGCCGTGCTGCAATACGAACAGGCGATCCAGGCCGCGTTCCGCGACGTGCGCGACGGCCTGGCGGGCAGCGCCACGTATGCGCAGCAGATCGCCGCGCAAGAACGTGTGGTGGCGGCGGCGCGGCAGCGCCAGCGGTTGTCACAGCTGCGCTACGACGCGGGCCAGGACAGCCGCCTGGAATTGCTCGACGCGCAGCGCCAGTCGTACGCGGCGCAGCAAACCCTGCTCGACGCGCGGCGCGACCAGTTCAAGTCGGCCGTGGCCCTGTACAAGGCGCTGGGGGGAGGGCTGGAAGAGTAGGGCTTAGCGGCGCCAGTGCCAGCGACCACGGTTCCCGTCCCGGACGCAGGGCATACGCGACCAGTGTGCCGTCGCCGCTGGAATCGGCCAGCACGGCCGCCACGCCGTGGGCCGGATCGCCGGACAGGGCACGCAGGTCGAAGTTTGGCATGCCCAAGCGGCTCCACCTTGGCTGGGCGCCCGAGTCCAGCATGCACAGCTGCCCCTCGCCGTAGGCAATGAAGCCATCGTGGAAATTGCCCGTCACCATCTCGATGGCCAGCGGTGGCGGCGGCAGCGCCGTCCAGGCGTCGCCGCCGCGTGACAGTTTTGCTGCCGCAGCCTCACCCACCGCCAGCATGCCATGCTGCCAGTCACCGGCGATCAGGGTGGCCTTGCCGCGCAATGGCGGGGGCAGGGCGGCGCAGCGCTCCCATGCATTCCACTCACCATTGCCATTGGCCGACCTGTCCAGCCGGTACAGGCCGTGGCCATCGGCGGCCAGCAGCAGGTAGCCGTGATGGTGGTCGCCGGCCAGGCCGGCCATGCCGGTGCCGGCAGGCGGCCCCGCGACGTCTTTCCAGCGCGCCTCCGGCTGGCCCAGGGCGGCGAGAAAACGGATGGCCGTGCCATGCACCAGCGTGGTGTAGCCCACGCCATCGCCCAGCAGGCAGGCGAACGCCGTGTCGCCAGGCACGAAGCCAGGGGCCTTGGTGCAGTCCAGCCAGTACAAGTTCCGCTCGACCTGGGCCAGGCTGCGCACCGTGCCATCGTCGCCCAGCAGGACGATGCCCTTGGCGGGACTGCCGGCGATGCGGATGTAGTTGCTCATGCGGGTATCCTTATGGCGTATCGGTTTGCTGACGGTCTACTGTGCCAGACGCCGGTACTGCCGTGGCGGGCAGGCGCAGCTCATCTTTATCATGCCGTAAAAGCGCCGATCGGGCGGTTGCGCGCCAGGCTCCAGCCCGTCGTGTTCTGGGCGGCGGGCTGGCCGTCCGCACGCTGCACGCTGTGGCTCCAGAGGATTTCCGTAAAGTTCAGCTTGAACTGTTCGGTCGGCATGTCATCGGGATGGGTTTGCAGCTGGATTTCGCTGATCAGGGCATCGCGCAGCGAGATGGTGATGATGTTGACCGTCTTGTCGCCCGAGTTGCGGGCGATGTACAGCTTGGTAGGCTGGGCGGCACCCCTGCCCAGTGGCTCGGCGCGCAGGCACAGTTCATACAGCTTGACGGACGTCTGGTCGACATATTTGACGCAGGTAAATTCCGTGATCACGGGCCGCCCGGACGTGCGCGCCGCATTGCTGACGTCGGTCATCACTTGCTGCTTCATGCCTTGATGTAACGACACCAGCTCGATGCACTGGCGCATGCCCTGAAACGCGGCGGCGTCGCTCCAGGCAGTGTCGATAAGACTTCCGCCATTGCTACCGTCCGTCGCCTTGCCGAATACGAGTTCCCCGTTGCCGGGTTCCAGCAAGATCAAATTCATGGCGATGCTCCCTTAAAGTCAGTGTGCACGGGCCTTTTGCGCTACAGCTGGATGTGGCGCGGGCGTGGCACTTGCCAGCCCGCTTCGCCGTGGCTGTCGACAAAACAGATTTTCAGCTGCGCCATGCCTTGCGAGACGAAGAATACGCGGGCCGTGGCCTCTTGCCGGTCGCGGGTGATGTACCACACGGCGTCGCCCCGTGCCAGGCCCCGGCTGCTGACGCGGTGCACCAGCAAATCGGCATTGTCGCGCGGCACGATGGCCACCCGTACGTCGGCTTCTCCCATGGTCTCTGATTGAAATATGCGCGCCACTCTCTGTTTCCACTTGTCGTCGTGCCTGCGACTATACACTGAAAAAATTGCATAAACACAAGCATCAATGGCGCCGAAATATATTTTTGCATGGCTGCATCCAAACGCGCGCATGGCGAGTAGTACAGGGGTGCGCTCGCCGCAAGGGCGGCACGAGCGGCACTTCCACTCACTCTTACAGGGGCCACGATCATGCCGATATTACCGACCTTGCCATTTGCCAAGCTGCTGCTCGTTTCCGCCGTCGCCATGACCTTGTCCGCCTGCGGCGGCAGCGACCATGACGATGTTGTTGCTCCGCCAGCGCCACCCGTGGCGGTGGCCGGCGATGTCTTCGTGCTCACCGCCAGCAACAAGTTGCTGTCGTTCGACCGCGCCACGCCAGCCACCATCCGCACCACGGCCAGCGTGACGGGCCTGCAGGCTGGCGAAAACCTGCTGGGCATCGATTTCCGTCCCGCCGATGGCCAGCTGTATGGCGTCGGCAGCACGGGGCGCATCTACACCCTGAATGGCGTGACGGGCGCCGCCACCGTGAAAGTCACCTTGGCGGCCGATGCGGCCGACGCGACGGCGCCCTACACGGCGCTGGCCGGCACGGAGTTCGGCGTCGATTTCAACCCAGTCGCCGACCGCCTGCGCATCGTCAGCAACACGGGCCAGAGCCTGCGCATCAATGTCGACACGGGCGCCACCATCACGGATGGCAATATCAACGGTGGCGCGGCCAATACGGCCATCACGGCGGCGGCCTACAGCAACAGCTTCGCCGGCACGGCCAGCACGACCTTGTTTGTGATCGACGCGGTCAACGCCACCCTGTACACGCAAAATCCACCCAACAACGGCACCCTGGCCGGCGCCGTGCCGCTGGGCGTGGCGGCCACCAGCGTCGCCGGTTTCGACATCGATGCGCGCACGAATACGGGCTACGCCGTCATGACGGTGGCCGGCGCGCGCAACCTGTACACCTTGAACCTGGCCGTGGCCACGGCGCCTGCAACCCTGGTGGCGGCCATCGGCGTGACGGAAGAATTGCGCGGCATCGCCTTGAAGGCGCCGGGCGCCCCCATCGCCTACGGCCTGACGGACGACAATCGCATCGTCAGCTTCAAGACGGCTACCCCGAACACGTTGGACGCCAACGTGGCCGTCACGGGCCTGGCGGCGGGCGAGCGCCTGCTGGGCTTTGATATCCGTCCGAAAGACGGCTTGCTGTACGGGGTATCGTCAACGGGGCGCATCGTTACCATCGCCCCGGACACGGGTGTGGCCACCGTCAAGGCGACGCTGGCGGCCGATGCGGCGGACGCCACCGCGCCCTACACGGCCATCGCCGGCACGGCCTTCGGCGTCGACTTCAATCCCGTCGCCGACCGCCTGCGCGTGATCGGCAATACGGGGCAAAGCCTGCGCATCAATGTCGACACGGGCGCCACCACCACCGATGGTGCCGTCAACCGCGCCGGTGCAACGCCGGCTGTCACGGCGGCGGCTTACAGCAACAGCTTTGCGGGCACGGCGGCCACCATGTTGTTCGATATCGATACGGCCAGCGCTGCGCTCGCCCTGCAAAATCCGCCGAATGACGGTACTCTCGTCAATGTAGGGCTGCTCGGGTTGGCCGTGGCGGGCGACGTCGGCTTCGATATCGCGGGTGGCGCGAATGGCCTGGCTCTGGCGGCCTTGCGCACGTCGGCCACGGGACCGAGCTCGCTGTACCGCATCGACCTGGCGACGGGTGCGGCCGTGCTGAGCGGCGGCGCGGCCACGCCGGCCGCGTCCCTCGTCGGCAACGGGCCGGTGGGACTGGTCGATATTGCCATCGCGCTCAAGTAAGGAAATACGCCGCAGCTTTGCTTTGATTCAATAATTCCAGTATTATAGAATTATTGTTGATCTTCAATGGCTGCGGCGCATGGTGCCCGCGATGCCGCATCGAACGGGACCTTGCCCCATGCTCACCGCTTTCCTGATCTTTCTCGCCACATTAGTCCTCGTCATCTGGCAGCCGCGCGGCCTGGGCATCGGCTGGAGCGCCGTCATCGGTGCGTGCGTCGCCTTGCTGGCGGGCGTCATCCACTGGGGCGACATCCCCGTCGTCTGGCACATCGTGTGGAACGCCACCGGCACGTTCATCGCCGTGATCATCATCAGCCTGCTGCTGGACGCGGCCGGTTTCTTCGAATGGGCCGCCTTGCACGTGGCGCGCTGGGGCGGCGGCAGCGGCAGAAAACTGTTCGTGCTGCTGGTCTTGCTGGGCGCCCTGGTTTCCGCCGTGTTCGCCAACGACGGCGCCGCGCTGATCCTGACGCCCATCGTCATCGCCATGCTGCGCGCGCTGAAGTTTTCCGCCAGGGCCACCCTGGCCTACGTGATGGCGGCCGGTTTTATTGCGGACACGGCCAGCCTGCCGCTGGTGGTGTCGAACCTGGTGAATATCGTCTCGGCCGATTTCTTCAAGATCGGCTTTGCCGAGTACGCGTCCGTGATGGCGCCTGTCAATGTCGTCGCCGTGCTGGCGACCCTGGCGGCCTTGCTGCTCTTTTTTCACCAGGATATTCCCCGCGACTATGACGTGGCGCAGCTGAAACGCCCGGACGCCGCCATCCGCGACCTCGGTACCTTCCGCGCCGGCTGGCTGGTGCTGGCGCTGCTGCTGGTGGGATTTTTCTCGCAAGAAAGCCTGGGCGTCCCCATCAGCCTGATCGCCGCCGTCGGCGCCGCGCTGCTGCTGGGCGTGGCAGGCAAGGGGCACGTGATTTCCACGCGCCACGTGCTGCGCCATGCGCCGTGGCATATCGTCGTCTTTTCGCTGGGCATGTATCTGGTCGTGTACGGCTTGCGCAATGCGGGCCTGACGGCGTACCTGACGGGCATGCTGAACCACTTTGCGCAGTACGGCGTGTGGGGCGCGGCCATGGGCACGGGCGTGCTGACGGCGTTATTGTCGTCCGTGATGAACAACCTGCCGACGGTGCTGGTGGGCGCGCTGGCCATCGACCCGACGACGGCGCAGGGGGCCGTGCGCGAAGCGATGATTTACGCGAACGTCATCGGCAGCGACCTGGGCCCGAAGATCACGCCCATCGGCAGCCTGGCCACCTTGCTGTGGCTGCACGTGCTCGACAGCAAGAATATCCATATTTCCTGGGGCTACTATTTCCGCGTCGGCATCGTGCTGACCGTGCCCGTGCTCTTGGTGACCCTGGCCGCATTGGCGCTGCGCCTGGGGTGATGAAGGAAGGAAATATGGCCTATAGACGACCGGTCAGATTTTTTGCTATACTGGCTGCATGAGCAAAAAATCCTCCGCTGACATGCGCCAGCACCTGATCGACATCGCCAATGCCCTGATGGCCGAGAAGGGCTATACGGCCGTGGGCCTGGCCGAGCTGGTGGCGGCCGCTGGCGTGCCGAAAGGCTCGTTCTACTATTACTTCAAGTCGAAGGAAGAGTTTGGCCAAGCCTTGCTCGATGACTATTTCACCACCTATCTGCAGACGGTCGACGCCTTGCTGACGGGACCAGGCACGGCGCGCGAGCGCCTGCTGGCCTATTTTGACTACTGGCGCGCCACCCAGGCCAGCAGCGCGCCGGAAGGCAAATGCCTGGTGGTCAAGCTGGGCGCCGAAGTGTGCGACCTGTCCGTGGACATGGGCGCCGTGCTGCAGCAGGGCACGGGCGCCATCCTAGAGCGCCTGACGCAGTGCGTGGAAGCGGGCCACTTCGACGGTTCCGTGGCGGCGGCGACGGCGGCGCGCGTGCTGGCCGAATCCCTGTATCAGTTGTGGCTGGGCGCTTCGCTGATGGTCAAGGTGGCCAGGAACGGCGGACCGTTCGACGCCGCCATGTCGACCACGCAACGGCTGCTGTCCTAGCCGTTTTTTTTAACCATTAAATAGACGACCGGTCAGTTATTTTGACCTCTCGCACAATATGAAAGCAGTACGATGACCGAACAGCATGAAAGCGATCTATTTTCTCCCGTCGACCTGGGCGCGCTGGCGCTGGCCAACCGCATCGTCATGGCGCCGCTCACGCGCAGCCGCATGGGCGACGATGGCGTGCCGAACGCCTTGCACGCCGAGTATTACGCCCAGCGCGCCAGCGCCGGTCTGATCATCAGCGAAGCGACGAATATTTCGGCCCAGGCGCGCGGCTACGCCATGACACCCGGAATCTGGACGGACGAGCAGGTGGCTGGCTGGAAGCTGGTCACCGATGCCGTGCATGCGGCCGGCGGCAAGATCGTCTGCCAACTGTGGCATGTGGGGCGGTTTTCGCATGCGAGCCTGCAGCCCGATGGCGCCGCGCCCGTCGCCCCTTCCGCCATCCGGGCCGAGGGCAGCACCTATACCACCAGCGGCATGCAGGCCGTGTCCATGCCGCGCGCGCTGGCAACGGGGGAAATCGCCGGCATCGTCGCGCAATATGCGCATGCGGCCGCATGCGCACTGCGCGCCGGTTTCGATGGCGTCGAAGTGCATTCGGCCAACAGCTACCTGCTCGACCAGTTCCTGCGCGATTCGACCAACCAGCGCACGGACTCTTATGGCGGCAGCATCGCAAACCGTGCGCGGCTGACCCTGGAAGTGACGCAAGCCGTGGTGAACGTCTGGGGCGGGGCGCGGGTCGGCATCCGCCTGTCTCCCGTCACGCCCGACGCGGGCAATACGCCCGTCGACAGCGACGTGATGGCCACTTATGGCTATCTGATCGAACAGTTGAACGGCTATGGACTGGCGTACCTGCACTTCGTCGAGGGCGCCACGGCCACCTCGCGCGCTGTGCCGACAGGCGTCGACCTCGATGCGCTGCGGGCGCTGTTCGACGGTCCGTACATCGGCAACAACCACTATGACTTGCCGCTGGCGCAGGCCCGTCGCGCGCAAGGCAAGGTTGATGCGGTGGCGTTTGGCCGTCCCTTCATCGCCAACCCGGACCTCGTGGCCCGCCTGCGCCATGGCGTGGCGCTGACCGTGGCGCCGCGCGAGGCGTATTACGGCGGTGGCGCCAGCGGCTACACCGACTGGCCCGCAAACCTGTACTGATTTCTCTTGATTTTCTTTTTTACTCACCCAAGGAGCGCAACATGAACAACACCACTTATGTGCAGGATTACCAGGCGATTGTCGCCGTGCTGAATCAATACAATGCGGGCGGCGCGCAGGCCGACAGCAGCATCATGCGCCCGGCTTTCAGCGGCCAGGCCACCATTTTCGGCGTCGATGGCGACGATAAGCTGACGGGCGGGCCCATCGAGGGCCTGTTCGAGATCATCGACAGCGCCTTCCGGCCATCGCCGCAGGCAAGGGCGGCCATCGTGCGCGTCGACATCGTGGGCACGGCGGCCAGCGCGCGCGTCGATACGGACGATATCTCGGGTTTCCGCTTTACCGACTTTTTCAACCTGTTGAAGGTGCAGGGCGAGTGGACCATCGTCAGCAAGATTTATCACACGCACGCGGGCGCCTGATGCACTGGCTGGGCGCCCGATGCTGTATCGTGTGGCGTCCAGCATGCGGAGAGAATGAATGAAACTGATACTGACAGGCGCCACGGGCCTGGTGGGCCGCGAAGTACTGCGCCTGGCCCTGGCCGACGCGCGCGTCACGGCCATCGTGGCGCCCGTGCGCAAGCCCTTGCCTGCGCATCCGAAGCTCGATGCGCCGCTCGTCGACTTCGACCGCTTGCCGGCGGAGGCGCCCTGGTGGCAGGCGGACGCCGTCATCTGCACCCTGGGCACGACCATGAAGGCGGCGGGCACGCGACAGGCGTTCCGACGGGTTGACCATGACTATCCGCTGGTCGTGGCGCGCCTGGCGCTGGCGGCCGGCACGCGCACGTATGCGCTCAATTCCGCGGCCGGCGCCGACGCCGCTTCGCGCTTCTTTTATAACCGCGTCAAGGGCGAGCTGGAGCGCGACCTGGAAGCGCTGGGTTTTTACTCGCTCACGCACGTGCGACCCGGTCTGATTGGCGGCGAACGCGAGGTGGCGCGGGCGGGCGAGGGCGCCGCCTTGCGCCTGCTGCGCGTGCTCGCTCCCGTGCTGCCGCGCCGCTGGCGCATCAATCCCGCGCCGCGCATCGCCAGCGCCTTGCTGGAAGCGGCGCTGGCCGCCGCGCCGGGCGTGCACGTGGTGACGTCGGAGCAGCTGCTGTGAGCGCAGGCCCGTATCATTTATCTTCCCGTTTTTGAAAGGATCACAATGCAGACAGTACGCCCTTACCAGGCCGGCGACCGCGACGCCTGCCTGGCCCTTTTCGACGGCAATACGCCGCGTTTTTTCGACCCGTCCGAGCGTGCGGGCTTTGCCGCCTGGCTGGAAGCATCGACGCATCCGTATCTGATCATCGAACGCGACGGAGACATCGTCGCCTGCGGCGGCCATGCCATTGAGGCGGGCGGCACGGTCGCCAGCCTGTGCTGGGGCATGGTGGCGCAGGATCTGCATGGGCAGGGACTGGGCCGCGCGCTGACGCAGGCGCGCCTGGACGCCATCCGTGCCGTGCCGGGAGTCGCCAGCGTGAGCATGAATACCAGCCAGCACACGCAGCGGTTTTATGCGCGCTTCGGTTTTGAGGCAGTCAAGGTGACGCCGGATGGCTTCGGGCCAGGCATCGACCAGTGGGACATGATGTTGCAACTGCCCGTGTAGCAACTGCCGGCTGGCATGGCGTCATGCTTCGGCCAAATACTGATTGAGATGGTAACGTTAGTCGCTTACTATCGTTGGGTGTTTCAACTAGGAAAGATGCCCATGCGCCCGTCACTCTCGTTTGACCTCCCATTGCAGACCGCCGCCAGGCACGGAGGCCAGCATGGCTGATGACAGCCTGCCGCCATCCCCGCTCGTCATCGTGGCCAGCAGCGGCACCGGCGGCGACATGCAACCGTTTATCGCGCTGGCGCAGGGCTTGCAGCAACGGGGCCGGCGCGTGCTGCTGCTGGTGCCGGGCTGGCAGGAAGCGGCCGCGCAGGCGTCAAGGCTGCCGTATCAAATCTTTGGCAGCGTGGAAGAGGGGCAGGCCATGCTGTGCGACCCAGGCTTGTGGGATGAGCGCAAGGGTTGGGGCGTGGTGTGGAATGGCCTCGTGCCGCACCTGGGCGCCGTGCGCGACGTCGTGCAAGGCTTGCCGGCCGGCGAGTCGTGCGTGGTGCTGTGCCACCCGATCCTCGTGCCGATGGCGGCCCTGGCGCGCTCCGTGCGCCCTGACTTGCGCATCGTCGCGGCGTATCTGGCGCCATCGAACCTGTGCAGCAGCCATGACTTCCTGGCGGCCGGCTCCTTGCGGATTCCCGCCTGGGTGCCGCTGGCCTGGCGCCAGGCGCTGTGGCGGCTGATCCACCGCAGCATGGTCGACCCGGTGCTGCTGCCGGGCCTAAATGGGGCGCGCGCGCAGCATGGGCTGCCGCCGGAAGCGCATTTTTTTGCGCACATGCTGGCCGCGCCGGATGCCTCGCTGGGGCTGTTCCCCGCCTGGTTCGCCGCGCCGCAGGCGGACTGGCCGCCGCACTTCGTGCAAGCCGATTTCACCGGCGCCGCCATGCATGGCGCTGCGGCGCTGCCGCCGGAGCTGGAACGTTTTCTGGACGAGGGCGAGCCGCCCATCGTGTTTACGCCCGGTACCGGCCACCAGCACGCGCAACGCTATTTCAGCATCGCGCTGGACGCCTTGCGGCGGCTGGGGCGGCGCGGCCTGTTCCTCACGCCCCACGCGGCGCAAGTGCCGCAACACTTGCCGCCGACCGTGATGTGGCAGGCGCACGTGCCGTTTGCGGCGCTGTTGCCGCGCGTGGCGGCCGTGGTGCACCACGGCGGCATCGGCACCAGCGCGGACGCCTTCCGCGCGGGCGTCCCGCAACTGATCGTGCCATTCGCGTACGACCAGTTCGATAACGGCTGGCGCGCCAAACGGCTGGGTGTAGCAGATGTCTTGCTGGCCAAACGCCTGTCGGCGGGGCGCATGCGGCGGCAACTGGCGCGCCTGCTGGCCGCGCCCGAGGTTCAGTTGGCGTGCGCCGACGTGGCCCGCAGGATGGGGCAGGGACTCGAATCAGCGCGCCTGCTCGATCACGTCGAGGCGGCGCTTATCGGGACTGGGGCGCACCGTCGTCGAGGGTGATGACACGGTCGTTTGCGCCGGGCACGCAGCCGTCGGCGATTGGTTCCCAGCCCCGGTGCACGACCACCTGCTTGCCGTCGTGGCAGATTTCCACGCGTTCGCTGGCGGGCAGGCGCTGGCGCGCGAACGCTTCCAGGCTGGCCGGCAGGCTCACTGCCAGCTGCATCGTGCCGATGGCTTCCGGCGGGTGGTCATCCATGTGCACGAGAGGCACGAAGATCGAGCCCAGCATCAGCCAGCGCGCGCCGACGTCGACGGGGGCGGGCGCATACGGCGCGGCGCGCAGCCAGTCCTGGGCGCGGGCGCGCAAGTCGCTGCCGGCGGCCAGCTCGCCCCAGGCTGCGGCCAGCATTTCCACCACCCACTGATTGCAGTTCTGGTATTTCAAATTGAAGGCGTACGCGTTGGCGCTGTAGCGGCCCGCCAGCAACTGCTGCACGCGCACGGGGTCGAGCAGGGCGCGGCGCAGGGGCGGCACGGTTTCTGCAGGCAGTTTCACGAGGGAGATGTAGCCAAGTGACGGATTTTCCGTGCCCATGGCGAAACCGGCCGTGCCCTGGTCGAAGATGCGCGGGCGGCCTTCGTCGCAGGCGTAGTACAGCTGGCGCGCGGACCAGCCGCTGTCATTGTCGTGGCGCCAGGCCAGCGCCGCGTGCGAATAGCGGATGCCGAAGCGGGCCAGGTCCAGGCCGGAGCGGCTGATGAGGGCCACGCTGCCTTCGCTGGCGGCCAGTTCCTCGCGCACGACGGCGGCAAAGCGCAACAGACGGTCCTGTTCCGTGGCCGTGAGTTCCTGCGCGCGGTCGCAAAAGCGCGATGAGGCGAGCGAGGTGCCCGCCTGGGCCGCGCCAGCCAGGACGAGCGCGGCGCAGCCGGCCAGCAGCGGCGCCAGTTTGCGCAAAATCAAAGGCTGACGGGACGCGTGGCCATTTCGCCGTACCAGTCGTCGGCCAGCACGAGGAAGAAGGCGGCGCGCGTGTCGTTGCGCGAGAATTCGATGCCATAGGCGCGGTTTTGCGCATGCACCACGTCGCCTTGCGCCAGCTGCTGCTTGTCGAGTGCCGCTTGCGGCAAGTCCAGCACCAGCGGCGTTGCCGTGGCGTCGGCCTGCATGGTCAAACGCGTCATGCCGTCGCGGCCTGGCAGGGCTGCCACGTCGATGATGCGGTAGGGGCCATTGGCCACCTTGTTGTCGCGCGAGGAGCTGTTGCTCGAACCGTTGAGCGAATCGGAAATGCTGCCGCTCGACTGGGAGCCGGCGCTGGAGGCCGAGGAAACGAAACTGTCGGCGTTGGCGTTGCACGCCACGGTCAGAGCTGCGGCCAGGCCGAGCATGCGTAAGGAGATAGTCAAGGCAGTTTTCCAGTGGACGTCAATGAAAGCGCGCCGGGTCTGTCCCGGCCTGCGCCATCATAGCAGATCGCTTATCAGCTGAGCAGTACCTCGATCAGGCCCTTCGCTTCGGCCGACGGCTGCGTGCGCAGCGCCTGCAGCACGGGATCATTTTCCAGATACGCTTGCAGCGGCGCGCTGACGGTGACGCTGGCCTGCGGCAGCGGTGTCGGCACGGGTGCCAGCGCCTTGGCCAGCAGCAGGGTGTCGCGCAAGCCCTCGGGCGGCAGCATGATGGTCGAACCGGGCAAGGCGTTGACGGCATCAGCTACCGGCAGCGGCACGCCCAGCTGGCGCATCAGCGCGCGGCCGATCACTTCCAGCGTGGATGCCATCTGCGTTTCCAGCTCGGCGTACAGGCCCGGCGTCTTGTCGGCCTGGGCCAGCAAATAAAAACCGGCCACTTCATGCACGATGCCGGCGAACAGGGCCGTGTCGGCATCAGTGTGCGTGACGGCGCCCGCCAGCCCATGCGCCAGGGCCGCCACGTGCACGGTGTGCGCCCACAGCTGGGTGGCGCGGGCGCGCAAGGCTTCGTCGCGGATGCCCGCGTTCAGCTGGCGGATGACGGCCGCCGTGGCCAGCGCATACAGGTTGCGGTGGCCCAGCCGTTCGACTGCGGCGCGCACGCTGGTGAGGGCGGGCGCCTGGCCGGGCGCGAACAGGGCCGAATTGGCCAGCGCCACGGCGCGCGCCGACAAGGTCGGTTCGCACAGCAGCAGCCGGCTGATGTCGGCCGAGTGGCAATCCGGATTCGCCAGTTCCTTTTGCAGGAGCAGGGCCGTATTGATGCTGGTGGGAAAAGCCAGGGTTTCCGTTTCGGCGCTGGCCAGAAGTTGCGCCAGACTGCTGAGCGTGTTGACGTGCATGGATAGGGGAGCGAGAAGTAGCAATGCCCCATATTATCAGGCAATCCGGCCTGCATGGCGCCCGACAGCCTTTCCTGTGAAATAGGCCGCGCCTCGACCGCGCCTCGACCTATTCATCAGTCCAGCTTATAGACCCTAGTGGGTTTATGGCGCTAATCAGCACGGGCCAGCGCTGTTAAGCTTGTATGGCCAGGACAGGCGACGCCGGCTGCCCGGCGGCACGTGAGACCAATCATACCGGCAAGAAAGGAAACCAGACATGCATCGATACGCCGCGGCACTCTTGCCGCTCTGCCTGCCCGCCGGGGCGGCTGCCGCGCCAGCGGCAGTCACCGTCACGCGCGCCGCCGCCATGCCCGCCAGCATCGGCGACGCCGCCTATTTCACGGGCACGGTCGAAGTCGGCGCCAGGTTCCAGCGCCTGGCTCCGGCCCGCGTGGGCGGCGGCCTCGTCACCTTCGCGCCCGGCGCCCGCACGGCCTGGCATACGCATCCGCTGGGCCAGACCCTGATCGTCACGCAAGGCCATGGCTGGGTGCAGCATTGGCAGGGGCCGCTGCAGGCGCTGGCCGTGGGCGACGTGGCGTGGATACCGCCCGGCGTCAAGCACTGGCACGGCGCCACGGCCACGTCTGCCATGCAGCATGTTGCCATTGCGGAGGCGCAAGATGGCACGGCCGTCAACTGGCTGGAGCACGTGGCGGATGACAGCTACCCCAGGTAGTCAGGACTGTTCGCCGTGCGCCAGTATCTCCAGGAAAGCCGCCACCAGGCGGCTTTTTTCATCGGCGCGCGTCACGGCCACCACGGTGGTGCTGGTGGCGATATCGTCCAAGGGCAGGAAGACCACGTCGGTGCGGTTGTTTTCCGCGATCGAGCGGGCTACCAGGGTGGCGCCCAGGCCGGCGGCCACCAGTGACAGGGCCGTGTAGATTTCCACGGCGGAATACGCCACGGCCGGCTCGGCGCCCGCCGCCTTCAGCGCGGCGACGATCTGCTGGCCAAACGGGCTGATCGGGTCTTTCGGATACAGGATGAAGGGGATGTCCGCCAGCTCGGCCGCGCGCAACGACGTGCGTCCCGCCAGTCGATGGTGCAGGGGCAGGGCGGCCACCAGCGGGTCGTCCAGCGTGACCGCGTGGCACAGGTCGGGCGGCGCTTCGCAGGGGCCGATGAAGCGCGACAGGCCGATATCGATGCGCCCCTGGCGCAGCTGCGCCGGCTGGTATTCGGACAGCGCCTCGACCAGGTCCAGCTGCACTTGCGGATAGACGGCGCGAAATTGCCGGATGGCCCGTGGCAGCACGGAAAACGTGGCCGAGCGGGTAAATGCGATGCCCAGCCAGCCATGGCTGCCCGTTGCCAGGCCCTTGGCCTCGTCATCCAGGCGCGCCGCCTGCAGCAGCAGTTCCTTGGCGCGCGGGTAGAAAAACCGGCCCAGCGGCGTCGGCTCCATGGGCCGGCGCGAACGGTCGAACAGCTCACCGCCCAGGTGGGCTTCCAGCTGCCCCAGCTGCATGCTGATGGCCGTCGGCGCCACGTGCAGGCGCTCGGCCGCGTGCGCGGCGCTGCCCGCTTCCACCACCTCGCAAAAATACCGCAACTGTCTTAAGTTCATTTTTATTGATCCAAGAGTCAATAATCGATGTTTGATATTGAAAACACTTTATATGAAACTGGGTTCCACGACAACAATATCTGGAGACGTTTCATGGAAGACAGTGTATTCACGCAGGCGCGCGGCCTGAGCAGTGCGGAAGTGTCGGACGCGCTCGATTATTTCGGCTTGCCCGGCAGCGTGCCAGGCCTCGTCCCCGTGGCCGGGCCGCGGCGCCTGTTCGGTCCCGCCTTTACCGTGCGCTTCGCGCCCGTCGACAGCCAGTCGCCCGGCACGGTGGGCGATTACCTCGACGATATTCCTGCGGACGCCATTGCCGTGCTCGATAACGCTGGCCGCAGCGATTGCACCGTCTGGGGCGGCATCATGAGCCAGCTGGCGGCGCAGCGGGGCGTGGCCGGCACCGTCATCGGCGGCGTGTGCCGCGACACGGCGGAAGCGGACGCCGCCGGTTACCCCCTGTTTGCGCTGGGGCGCTTCATGCGCACCGGCAAGGATCGGGTGCAGGTGGACGCCGTTGGCGCGCCCGTCAGCCTGGCCGGCGTGCGCGTGGCGCCCGGCGACCTCGTCGTGGCCGATCAGGATGGCGTCGTCATCGTGCCGGCGGGCCGGGCGCACGCCGTTTTTGAACGCGCCCTGGCCATGCAGGCGGTGGAATTGCGCATCGTCGCCGCCGCGCTGGACGGCGTGTCGCTGCGCGACGCGCGGCGCCAGTTCGGCTATCACACCTTGCAGCGCAAGCCTGCGGCTGCCTGAATTTCCCCTCTCTTTACCTCTCAGAAAGCACACCATGGACCAGCATGTTTCCATCGCGACCCTGCACGCCCTGCGCCAGCTGGGCGCGGCCACCATCTATGAAGCGCAGGGCGCGAAAGGCGCGCTCGACAGCGGCATCAAGCCGATTGCGCCCGGCATGCGCCTGGCCGGCCCGGCCTTGACCGTCGATACGCGCCCGGCCGACAACCTGATGCTGCACTACGCCATGCTGAAAGCCCAGCCCGGCGACGTGCTGGTGGTCGACGCCAAGGGTTTCCTGGAAGCGGGCGTGTGGGGCGATGTCTTCACCGAGCAGGCGCAGCGGATCGGCCTGGCCGGCCTGGTGATCCACGGCGCCGTGCGCGACGCGGCCGCCATGACCGAGGCGGGCTTTCCCGTCTTCAGCCGGGGTTTGTCGATCAAGGGCACGGGCAAGCACCAGCCGGGGCGCCTCAACGTGACCGTCACCATTGGCGACGTCAGCATCGATCCCGGCGACATCATCGTCGGCGACCAGGATGGCGTGGTGGTGGTGCGGCGCCACGAGGTGGATGCGGTGCTGCAGAAAAGCCGCCAGCGCGAAGAGAAGGAAGCGCGCTTCCGCCAGCAGATCCGAGACGGCGCCACGACCGTCGACCTGCTGGGGCTGGAAGAGACCTTGCGCCGGCTGGCACTGCACTGACCTCTGTGCCCACCACTAAAAAAAATCAGGAGACACCCTCATGCATACCACCATTACCGCCCCGGCTGCGGCGCCCGCCGCACCGCTGGCCGTCCGCCGTCCCACGCGCTACCGCTGGGTCGTCGCGGCCCTGTTTTTCATCGTCTACACGATTGCCGCCGCCGACCGCGCCAATTTGGGCGTGGTCTTGCCGTTTTTGCGCAAGGAATTTGAAATGAGCAATACCGATGCGGGCGGCCTCGTCAGCCTGTTCCTCGTCGCCTATGCGCTGGCGCAACTGCCTTCCGCCTGGCTGCTGTCGAAGTTCGGCGTGCGCAAGGTGTTTACCATTTCCATGGTGCTCACGTCGATCGCCACGGGACTGACGGGGCTGGTGGGTTCCCTGCTGTCATTGAAACTGTGCCGCCTCGGCCTGGGCCTGGCCGAAGGGCCGTTGCCGATCGGCGTGACGACCACCATCAATCACTGGTTCCCGTCGCGCGAGAAGGGCACGGCGTCGGGACTGTTCTTGTCGGCCGTCAAGTTTGGCCCCGTCATCACGCCGATCCTGGGCGCGGCCATCATTGCCGTCTGGGGCTGGCGCGAAGTGTTCATCTGGTTTTCCGTGCCCGGCGTGATCCTGGCCATCTTCTGGTATTTCCTGGTCACCAACAAGCCGATGGAGAGCCGTTTCGTCAATGGGGAAGAACTGGCCGTCATCGAAGAAAAGGCGCCGGATGGCAGCAGCACCGGTACGGCGGCCACGTCGCGGCCCATGCCCTGGCTCGACAAACTGATCCGCGTCCGCCAGGTGCCCACCGTCAGCACCAGCCGTGGCGTGTTTGCGTCGTGGAATATTCTCGGCTGCGCGCTCGGCTATTGCTGCCAGCTGGGCATTTCCAGCGTGCTGCTGGCCTGGATTCCCACGTACTTGCTGACGGTAAAACAGTTTTCCATCATGAACATGGGCATGGTGGCGGCCGCGCCGTGGGTGGGCGCCGTCTTCGGCAATATCCTGGGCGGCTTGCTGGCTGACCGCGTGCTCGACAAGCGCAGGAAACCCGGCATGCTCATTTCCGCCCTGTCGACGGCCGTCATGATGTATTTGCTGATCCATGCGCCGGCCGACCCGCTCCAATACGGCGCGCTGCTGTTCCTCACGGGCGTGCTGTTGAGCATTGGTTTCTCCGCCTACATGGTGTATCCGATGCAGTTCGTGTCGAAGGAAAAATTCCCTGTCGCCAATGCCGTCGTCAACATGGGCGGCCAGCTGGGCGGCGCGGCCACGCCGTGGATCGTCGGCATGCTGCTCGACCACTACGGCTGGGATTATGTGTTCGGCTTCATGGCGGCCATTTCCTGCCTGACCTTCCTGGTGGTACTGACCATCGCCGAACCGCTCAAGTTGCGGCCGTCAGGGCAGCAGTAAGGAATGCTGGCTGGCCGTATGGAAATCGCGCCAGACGCGGTTGATGGTGCTGTCTTCGCGCGCCGCGTACAGGCCGCAGTGCGGGTACAGGCCATCGACGGCCGCGCGGCACGTGGCCACCAGGTCCAGCGAACTGTCTTGCACGGCTTGCATGGCGTCCGCGCCGAGCGCCGCGCCGGCCGCCACCTGCGCCCAGCTGTCGTCCAGCACGGCGTAAAAGCGGGCGCGGGCGACGGTGAACGCGTCTTTCTTGCCTTGCAGCATGGCGACCACTGCCGGCACGTCCAGCAGCGGCAAGCCTTCGCGCGCATGGCGGCGGTGGCGCATGCATTCTTCGGCCAATTCCAGGAAATGCGCGGCCATGCCGGCCACGTTGGCGGCCAGGGTTACGTAGGCCAGCGAGAAGAACGGGTAGCGGTACAGCGGGCCGTCGGCCGTCGCGGTGTCAGGACTGATCGCAAAGCCATGGTCCTTGCCGAGCCACTGGCCATCGATGCGGTAGCTGTGCGAGGCGCTGGCGCGCATGCCGATGCTGTTCCAGGACGGCACCAGCTGCACCAGCGCGGCGGGCACGAGGAAGGCGCGGATGCGCGGTTTTCCATCCGCATCGAGCAGGGGCTGGCCATCGCGCTGCAGCCGGGCGTTCAGGGTGAAGTGCGTGGCCATGGGCGCGCCGCTGGCGTAATCCCAGCTGCCCGTGATGCGGTAGCCGTCGCCTTCTTCCTCCGCGTAACCGGTGGCCGCGCCGCTGCCGCCCAGGCAGACGCGCGGCGTGCCGATGATGGCGCGTGCCATGTCGGGCGCCAAAAAGCCCGCGAACCAGCCGGCCCCCGCGCACAGGGTCAGCACCCAGCCCATGCTGCCGTCGACGGCGGCCACGGCTTCTTCCAGGCGCACCACTTGCGGCAAGGGCCGCTCGGCGCCCCCCGCGCTGCGCGGCGCCAGCATCGTCAGCCAGCCGCGCCGGTGCAGCAAGGCTTGCTGGGCCGGATGCAAAAAGCGGGCGGCGTCGGCCGCCTGGGCGTGGCGCGCGATACGGCGTGCGTCGCGCTCGGAAAGGGTGGCAAGGGCAGCGTGCGGCATGGGTAACATCCGGCAATGGCGAAGGCGGGCATTTTCGCATAGCGGGGCGTGTACCGGGTAGTTCGCGGCCTGTGCATCGCAATTGGTGAAAATGACGACAGCGGATGGCCGGTGCCGGCCATAAGCAGGTACAGTCGCATGGTCCCTTCCATGCAGCACTTATCCTGAAAGCGCAAAACCATGTCCCGTCTTCCCGACCCGCACTTCGCCGAGAAAGTCCGCACCAGTTTTGCGCTGCAGAACGCCATGACCTTGATCCAGGCGAGCCTGCCCGTGGTGGCGCATGGCAGCACGGAAATCCACGTGCCGCACTGGCGCGGCATCGAGCAGCAGCATGGCTTCGTGCATGGCGGCGTGGTGGGCATGATCGCGGACTCGGCCGCCGGTTACGCGGCCATGACCATGGTGGCCGATGGCGCGTCCGTGCTGACGGTGGAATACAAGATGAATCTGCTGGCGCCCGCCGATGGTGAAAAACTGATCGCGCGCGGCAAGGTGGTGCGCCCGGGCCGCACCCTGATCGTCGCGCAGGCCGAAGTGTTCGCCGTGCGCGACGGCAAGGAAACCCTGTGCGCGCTGATGCAGCAAACCATCATGGTGATGCACGGCAAGTCGGAAAAGACGTGAGCCGTGCACCGCACAACGGCGCTCAATCCGCCTTGACCAAGCCTTCCGCTGCCAATGCCGTCTTGACGCTGTCGCGCTGGGCAATTCGGCCCAGGAAAGCTTGCAAATTTTCCAGCGCGGACAAATCCACGCCCAGGCCTGGCGCCCAGCCCGTGATGACGAACAGATAGGCGTCGGCGACCGTGAAGGTGTTGCCCGTGAGGCAGGCCTGGCCTTCCAGGCGGCTGTTCACCCATTTGTATTTCTTGCCCAATTGCTCAATGAACAAGGCCTTGGTGGTAGCGTCGATGCGGGGATCGAACAGGGGACTGAACGATTTATGCAGCTCGGACGTGATGTAGTTCTGCCATTCCAGCACCTTGTAGCGGGCAAAATTACCCACCGGCGGCAATAAATCCTGTCTGCCGGCCTGTTCGGCGATGTACTGGGCGATGACGGGGCCTTCGCTCAAGGTCGTGCCATCATCGAGTGCCAGCAGCGGCACCTGGCCTTTGGGGTTGAGTTCGTAGTAATTGCCGCCTTCCAGCGTCTTGTGCTGGCCCAGGTCGACCTTGACCAGGGTGAACGGCGTGCCCGTTTCGCGCAGGATGATGTGCGGCGCCTGCGAGCAGGCGCCCGGCGAGTAAAAGAGTTTCATGGCGATCCTTGAACAGGTGGGAAAGAAGCCACTATAGTCCCGCGCCGCCGCACGGTAAACGCGTGTTCGCGCAATTCACACTTTCTGCCGGGTGAAGGATTGCGCTGGCTCAAACCTGGGGATAGCGCAAGGTGTCGAGCAGCAAGGTAAACGCGGGCGACGGGTGGCGCCGGCTCGGGTAATACAGCTTGTAGCCCGCATACGTGGGGCACCAGTCGTCCAGCACGCGGATCAAACGGCCATCGGCCACGTAAGGCTGCACCACATCTTCCGCCATGCAGGCCACGCCCAGGCCATCGAGCGCCGAATGCAATCGCATGGCCATGTTGTTGTAGATCATTTGCCCTTCCACCCGCACTTTCAGCTCCTGCCCATCCTTGGCAAACTCCCAGGCAAACAGGCCGCCCAGGGTGGGCAGGCGCATGTTGATGCAGTTGTGCGCCATCAAGTCCTGCGGCGTGGCGGGCGGCGCATGGCGGGCGAAGTAGGCGGGCGACGCGACGATGGCCATGCGGAAATCCGGGCCGATGGGCATGGCGATCATGTCCTTGGCCACCTGCTCGCCCAGGCGCACGCCCGCGTCGCAGCGCGCGGCCACGATATCGGTCATGCCGTTGTCGACGACGACTTCGATGTTGATGTCGGGATAGTTCGGCAGCAAGCGGGCGATGGCCGGCTGCAATACTGTCAGCGCCGAGTGTTCTCCCGCGCTGATGCGAATGTTGCCGGCCGGCTTGTCGCGCCGCTCGCTGAGCAGGGCCAGCTCCGCCTCGATTTCGTCGAAACGGGGCGCCACCGTGCGCAGCAGCTGTTCGCCCGCATCCGTGGCCGAGACGCTGCGCGTGGTGCGCACCAGCAGGCGCAAGTCGAGCCGCTCTTCCAGCGCGCGCACCGTCTGGCTCAGGGCCGATTGCGACACGCCCAGCTTGGCCGCCGCGCGGGTAAAACTGCCTTCGCGGGCCACGGCCACGAAGGCGAGGATGTCGTTAAAGTTGGTTTGTGCCATGGCGGAGTGCCTCTTTTATTCATTAGTTATACTAATAAGTTCATGCGGACTTTAGCATCTATTCATGGTAATGCGAAAGTCTTACAGTGGGGGCATGAAAAATCTTCCCGCTAACTCTGCCGCGCCGCACCAGGCGGCCATCCTCGCCATCATTCTCGTCAGCTATGTGATGATCGTGCTCGACACGTCCGTCGTGCTGACGGGCTTGCCGAAAATCCACCAGGAACTGGGCTTTACGGACACGGGCCTGGCCTGGGTGCAAAGCGCCTATACCCTGACGTTTGGCGGCTTGCTGCTGCTGGCCGCGCGCGCCGGCGATGCGTATGGCCGGCGCCGCATGCTGCAGCTGGGCCTGGCGCTGTTCACGCTTGCGTCGCTGGCCATCGGCCTGGCGCGGTCGCCGGCCATGCTGATCGCCGCGCGCGCCATCCAGGGCGCGGGCGCGGCCATCCTGGCGCCGTCCACGCTGGCCTTGCTGCAAACCACGTTTGCGGAAGGGCGCGAGCGCACACGGGCCATCGCGCTGTACAGCGCCGTGGCCGGCATCGCTGCCAGCGTGGGCCTGGTGCTGGGCGGCGTGCTGGCCGAATGGCTGTCGTGGAGGGTGGGTTTCTTCATCAACCTGCCGATTGGCGCCGTCATGCTGGTGGCTGCGCGCCGTTTCGTTGCGGAAAGTGCGCGCAGCGGGGGACAGTTTGACGTGGCCGGCGCGGCTAGTTCCACCTTCGGCATGTCGGCCCTCGTGTATGGCCTGATCCGCTCGGCCGGCGCCGGCTGGGGCGATGCCCTGACGCAAGGCGCGCTGGCGGCGGGCGTGTTGTTGCTGGCCGCTTTCATTGCCATCGAGCGGCGCGCCGCGCAGCCCGTCCTGCCGCTGCGCCTGTTTGCCGATGCGCAGCGCAATGCCGCGTACGGGGCCAGGGTGCTGTTCATGGGGGCCATGATCGGTTTTTTCTTTTTCACCACGCAATTCCTGCAAGTGGTGCTGCGCTATCCGCCTTCGCTGACGGGCCTGGCTTTCCTGCCCATGACTCTGGTTAACTTCGGCGTGGCCCTGTGCGTGCCGCGTTTGATCCACCGCCTCGGGAATGCCCGTTTGCTGGCCATGGGGCTGGGCTTGACCCTGCTGGGCATGGCATGGCTGAGCCGCGTCGATACGGGCACGGCTTACTGGCTGGGCGTGGCCTTGCCCATGCTGCTGATCGGCGCGGGGCAGGGCATGGCCCTGAGTCCCCTGACAGCGGCCGGCGTGGCTGGCGTGCCGGCGCAGGATGCGGGCGCCGCCTCGGGCATTGTCAACGTGGCGCACCAGCTGGGCAGTTCGCTGGGGCTGGCGACGCTGGTGGCCGTGGCCGGGCTGGGCGCTGGCCAGTTGGCGGGCGCGCCGCTGCTGGCGCATCGCGTGACGGTGGCCCTGGGCAGCGCGAGCGGCATGCTGGCGCTGGCCTTGCTGCTGGTGCTGTCATGCCGTCGCCGCGGCTGAAGCCAGATACCGTGTCTGGCGAGCGCAGGCGTGGCGTCAAGCTCCGTCAGCGGACCGAGCGGCTCTTCGGGCTTGCCAGATCATAAAATTTTTGCAATGTATCCGTTTTTCGGAGTGCTCCTATATGGCGTGTGCCGTGGGGGCCATACACTTCATCCCGCAACAACACAGGAGCGCTTTCGCGCAAGGATGCTTTCCAGCTGAACGTCGGACATGCCAGACCGGTTTTAATAGTAAGTTGAGCAATCGCTGCGCCGCCGGGCGCTGTCGCCAGCGCCATGATGGCGTCATGGGTCAGCAGTAAGTTGCACCAGTCAACAGATAAAAGGTCGCGTTATGAATATAGTCTCTTTGCTTCAATCGGGTCTGGCCGTCGCGCTACTGTGGGCGGTAGCCGATACGGCTTCCGCGGTCAGCTGCACTTACTCAAACGGGATCCAGCCGGCAATAGGCAACATGCCCTTGCAAGTGTCGGCGATCACTGTCGGACGCGAGGTGCCGGTGGGCACCGAGGTGTATCGCCAGACATTCAAAATGGTCGCCGGCCAGACAGTGACACCGGACTGTCTGTATGCCCCGTTTCAAATGTTTACCGAACTGACGGTTGACGCTAGCTTCGGCCTGGCCGCCTGGCCCAGCGGGACGTATGCCAATAAAGTGTACAAGACCAGTATTCCGGGGTTGGGGGTAGTCATGAACAGTCGGGGCGGTGTACTGCCAAGACGGACCTCCACGCAGCCGAGCACCTGTACGCCGGGCCATCGCTGCCTGATTCCGTTTGACGGGCCGTCCAATTTTGAATTGATATTGATCAAGTTGGGAGACGTGACTCCCGGGGTGTTGACAAACAGCTCATTGCCGACCGTCAGGCTGTACGGCAATTTCGGCGATGCCAGAGTGCTGGGCTTCCAGATGGGCATCACCGGCAGTCTCCAGATCGTCTCGCGGACCTGCAGCACGCCGGATGTCTCGGTGCCCATGGGCACGTATTCACCCAAAGATTTTAGCGGGACCAACAGCGCCACCGGCTGGAAGGATTTTTCCATACGCTTGAATGATTGCCCGGCGTTTCATGGAACAGTGAGCAAGACCGCTGCAAGCTGGGAGTCGCAAAGCGGCAGCTCCCCGGGTGGCACGGGGACACCCGGAACGCGTGAAGTGAACAGCCTGCGCTATCGCATCGATCCCGTTCGCATGGCCATCAACGCAGGCAATGGCGTGCTGAGCCTCGACTCCGCTGCCGCCGGGCGTCCTCCCGCAGCCACCGGCATAGGCCTGCAGATAACCACCCAGGCCGGTAACACGGTGCCGCTGGCAAGCCTGCAGAGCAGCGGCCTGACCCTGAGTTCCTCCGAACGCAGTTATGTCATCCCCCTGCGTGCGCGTTACCTGAAAACGGGGACCAGCGTGACGACGGGTCCGGCAAATGCATCGGCGACGTTCACGATGAGTTATGACTGACGTGTAGCCATCCGGCGACGATTTATCGGACTGCCGCCTTCAGCAGCACCAATACGTTGCCTCTCACGTCACTGGCGATGTGCCTTGGCCTGAAAATGCAGCCTGCATAGGTACACTTGCGGCGGCTGACCACTCGCGCAGCAATTGTCCGAACGCTTCGGCCGCCGCCGTGGCACCGGCGGTGCGCCAGACGAGCTGGAACTGGGCGCTGGGCAGGGCGGGCAAGCCATGCTGGCCATCGATGACCACCATGCCCGTTTCCAGGTCGCCTTGCGGCAGGGCCGTGACGGCCAGGCCCGCCAGCACGGCAGCGCGCAACCCTTGCTGGCTGGGCGAGGTGAACGCCACGCGCCAGTCGAGCCCGGCGCCTTCGAGGGCGTCGACGCCCACTTGCCGGTGCACGCACGGCGCGGGCGAAAACGCCAGCGGCAGGGGCTGCGCGCCGTCATGCCGGAAGTCGTGCGCCGCGGCCCAGACGAAGCGCGTGCGGCGCAGCACGGATGCTGCATGCTGGCCACCGGCCAGCGTCATGACGACGGCCAGGTCCAGCGCATCGGCCGCGACCAGTTTCTGCAAGTCAAGATAGGTACCCACCGTGACATCCAGGCGCACGGCGGGAAACAGGTGTGCGAACTGCGCCAGCAGGGCCGGCAGGCGCGCGCCCATGAAATTTTCCGGCACGCCAAAGCGCACGGCGCCGGCAAGCGAGGAGCGCTGAAAGCGCCGCGCCAGCGCATCCTGGGCGGCCAGGATCTGCCGCGCGTGGCGCAGAAAATCCTCGCCGTCTTCCGTCAGGCGCAGGCTGCGCGTCGTGCGCACCAGCAGCGCGCTGCCCGCCTGCTCTTCCAGGCGGCGGATCTGGTGGCTGATGGCGGACTGGCTCAGGTGCAGCCGTTCGGCGGCGCGCGTAAAGCCGCCCGTGTCCTGCACGGCCACAAAGGCACGCAGCAGGGCGGTATCGAAGTCCATGGGGTTCCCGTGATTCATGATGAAAATGAATGAATTGTACAAAATTTTATCATTTCCCTCATGAGTCCACGTTTTCTAGAATGGTCGCTTGCAGTGCTCCGGCACCACCACCCCTCCATGACTACCGAAAGCAAGGCTTCGATGCACCTGACTACTTCACAACAAAACGCACTGACCCTGGCCGCCGTCTGCCTGGCATCGCTCATGTTTGGCCTGGAAATTTCCAGCGTGCCAGTGATCCTGCCCACCCTGGAAACCGTGCTGCATGGCGGTTTCAAGGACTTGCAATGGATCATGAACGCCTACACCTTGGCGTGCACCACCGTGCTGATGGCAACCGGGACCCTGGCCGACCGCTATGGCCGCAAGCGCCTGCTGCTGGCCAGCCTGGTCCTGTTCGGCCTCAGCTCCCTGGCATGCGGCTGGGCTGGCAGCACAGGCGTGCTGATCGCCGCGCGCGCGCTGCAGGGCATGGCCGGCGGCGCCATGCTGATTTGCCAGGTAGCCGTGCTGTCGCAGCAGTTCCCGGCCGGCGCCGCGCGGGGCCGGGCGTTTGGCGCCTGGGGCATCGTGTTTGGCCTGGGCCTGGGCTTCGGTCCCATCATCGGCGCGGCCATCGTCGCGCTGTCAAACTGGCAGTGGGTATTTCTCGTGCACGGACCGCTGGCGCTGGCGGCCCTGCTGCTGGTGGCGCTGGGCGTGAGCGAATCGCGCGACCCGCAGCGGCGCAAGCTGGACGTGGCCGGCATCGCCACCCTGTCGCTGGGCGTGTTCAGCCTGGCCTGGTGCCTCACGCAGGGGCCGGCGCTGGGTTACACGGACCCGCGCAGCGTGGCCAGCCTGGCCGTGGCGCTGATCAGTCTGATGCTGTTTGTCATAATTGAACGGCGGCAGGCCGAACCGATGATCGACTTTGCCGTGTTCCGCATCCGCCGTTTCTCGGGAGCGCTGCTCGGTTCGGCGGGCATGAACTGCAGTTTCTGGCCGTTCATGATCTATCTGCCCCTGTACGTGCAATATGGCCTCGGCTACAGCAGCCTGGACACGGGCCTGACCTTGCTGGCCTACACCTTGCCCACCTTGCTGGTGCCGCCGCTGGCCGAGCGCCTGGCGCTGCGCTACCGGGCCGATGCCGTCATTCCTGCCGGCTTGCTGGCCATCGGCCTGGGTTTTTTGCTGATGCTGTGGGGCAGCCGCGCGGACGCCGCCAGCTGGCTGACGATACTGCCCGGCTGCCTGCTGGCGGGCACGGGCCTGGGCCTGACCAACACGCCCGTCACCAATACGACGACGGGCGCCGTACCGGGCGAACGGGCCGGCATGGCTTCCAGCATCGACATCAGCGCGCGCATGATCAGCCTGTCGGTGAACATCGCGCTGATGGGCTTTATCCTCGTCGCAGCCATCCAGTCCGCATTGTGGATGCAGTTGCCTGGCGGACTGGACGCAGCCACCTTGCGCGCCATGGCGGAAGGTTTGTCTGCAGGCAAGGGTGCCGGCGCGCTGCCGGCCGGCGTGGCCAAGCTTGCGCTGGCACAAGGATTTGGCGCCGTGATGCTGTACGGCGGCGTGGCCGCCTGCCTGTTTGCCCTGGCCAGCTGGCTGGTGTTTGGCGCGGGACGGACGCGGCAGGCAGCCGGGCTGCCGGTGAGAGAATAGCCAGGAGGCTATAATCTGGGCACGTTGACAAGTCTTGCTCAACGTTATTACGAGGCCGCCCATGCATAAACTGATTTCCGAACTCACCCGCCTGTACCTGTTCGATGAACAGCAGCAATACGTCGATGCGGCGGGCGGCGTGCAGCCGCTGACGCCAGCCGTGCTGGCGCGCCATCTGTCGGGCGAGCAGACGGTAGCGGTGCAACTCGTGACCGGGAGCGGCCTGACGCGCGCGCTGGTACTGGAGTTTGGCGGCAAGGGCGGCGGCGAGTTGCACTGGAGCGCGTTGTGTACGATCGCCAATGCCGTGCAGCACGAGCTGGACTTGCCAGCGCCCGCCGTCAGCATCTCGGGCACGGCATTCCAGTTATGGCTGTCGCTGGCCACGCCCGTGCCTGTCGCCCAGGCGCGCCAGTTCGTGCAACTGCTGCGCGCCACCTTTTTACCCGCCTCGACCGACATCCTGGCCGTGGCGCCGCCCGCCGACGTGGAACAGGTGGCGTTGCCGCCTGCGTTGCAGCCGTCAGGCAAGTGGGCCGCCTTCATCCACCCCAGCATGGGCGCCGCCTTCGTCGACGAACCTGGCCTGGACATGCCGCCGCCGCCAGCCGCCCAGCTGGGCTTCCTGGAAAGCTTGCGCAGCGCCAATCCGGGACAGTTCACCCAGGCGCTAGCGAAGTTGCAGGGACATGCAGGGTTGTTTGATGCCGCGCCCGCGCCCGTCGCCGCGCCATTGCCGGCGGTAAAGCCAGTTGGCCAGCCAGGCTTGCTGTTGCAGGACGCCAGCCTGGAAGACATCGTGCGCTGGCTGCATGCGCGCAATATCGAGCCGACGTTCCGGCACAGGCTGCCGTAGCCTGATGCCTGGTTACGCCGGCATGCCGCCCTGCGCGCGCAGCCAGTCGAACACTTGCCCGACGATGGGTGAACGCGGGTGTTCCGCCACGCCCGACAGCCACCAAGTGGCGCCGGGCACGCGCGGGTAAGCGGGCAGGATGTGCAATTGGCCACGCGCCAGGCTGGCATCGATCAGCAGGCGCGGCAGGCAGGCGATGCCGCGCCCGTCCAGGGTGGCGTCGAGCAACAGACGCGCATCGTCATAGATGGCCCGCTTGCGAAAGCGCGCCAGCGGGCCCAGGAACAAAGGCGCCGTGGCGTCGCCCGTCAGGCTTTCTTCCAGGCAAACCAGATCCGCGTGCAGGTGGTGTTCAACTTGCGGCACGCCGGCCAGCCGCGCCGCCAGTTCGCTGTTTGCCACCAGCAGCCATTCATCGTGCAGCAGGGGGATTTCCTGCAAGTCCGGCTGCAGGATGGGGCGTTCGCCGATGGCGATATCGACGTCGATCTCGTCGACGAAACGGGCGCTTTCATCCACCGACAATAGCAAGCACAGCTCGGGCATCTGCGCTTCCAGCGCGCGCAGCCGCGGCTGCAGCCAGCCGTGCAGCACGGGCGCAGGGCACACCAGCACCACGAGCCCGGGATCGAGATAGGTGGCGATGCGCCCCAGGCCGCTGCGCAGCACGGTCATCGAGCGCTGCACGCTGCGCAGCAGCACCTCTCCCGCCACCGTCAGTTCCACGCCCCGTCCCGCGCGGCGGAACAGCGGCTGCTTGATTTGCTCTTCCAGCAATTGCACCTGGTGGCTGATGGCCGATTGCGTCACGTGCAGCTCGTCGGCCGCGCGCGAGAAATTACCGTGGCGGGCGGCCGCTTCAAAGCCCATCAACAATTTCAGCGAAGGAATACGATGTTCTGACATATGAGAAAATCTAATGAATTAAGGTAAATCATATCATTTGTTTTCATATCTTGATCCATCCACAATGCCGTGCATGCCAATTGGCCTACTGAAAAGGATGAATCATGAAGACACGTCGATATTTCTTGCGTCATTGCATGCTGGGCGGCAGCGCGCTGGCCATGGGCGGCTTGCTGGTCGGCTGCGGCGGTGGCGCCGACGGCGGGGTGGAAACTGGCCCCGTTGCACCAGTGCCACCGATCAATAGCGGCGCTGGCGTCAACCTGGCCGACGGCTGGCGCATGCCCGACGAGGCCGACGCCCACAAGGCGACGTGGATGGCATATGGCGCTTCCAGCGCCGTCTGGACGCGCGCGCAAGTGCCGCAGGTGCAGCTGGCGCTGGTGCGCATCGCCAATGCCATCGCCGCGCATGAACCCGTCAACATGCTGGTACGCCCGGAAGAGCTGGCCAGTGCGCGGCCCTTGTTCGATGCGCGCGTGAACCTGATTCCCGCCGAGATGGATGATGTGTGGATGCGCGACACGGGTCCCGTCTTCGTGCGCAAGCCGAATGGCGAGCGGGCCGGCGTGAAGTTCAACTTCAATGGCTGGGGCAACAGGCAGCAGTTCGGCAAGGATGGACAGGTGGCCGACATGGTCGCCGCCCAGGCCCGGGTACCGCTGCTGGCCACGCGCCTGGTGCTGGAAGGCGGGGCGCTGGAAGTCGATGGCAAGGGCACGGCCATCATCACGGAAAGCTGCGTGCTGAACAGCAACCGCAACCCGGGCTGGAGCAAGGCCGACTGCGAAGCGGAGCTGCTGCGCCTGCTGGGCATCCGCAAGGTGATCTGGCTGCCAGGCATCAGGAACAAGGACATCACGGATGCCCACACGGACTTTTACGCCCGTTTCGTGCGCCCCGGCGTGGTGGCGGCGCACCGCGAGATGGACCCGGAATCGTACGATTACGCGCTGACCCGGCGCCACCTGGAGATTCTGCGCGGCGCCGCCGATGCGGATGGCCAGCCGCTGCAGATCGTCGTCATCGATGGCCCAGAGAAAATTCGGCCTGGAAACAATCCGAACACCTTCGCTGCCGGCTACATCAATTACTATGCCACCAGCAGCGCCATTTTCCTGCCGGAATTCGGCGATGCGCAAGCGGACGCCCGCGCCAGGGCGCAGTATGCGCAGCTGTATCCGGGCCGCGCCGTGGTGCAGATTAATATCGACCCCATCGCTGCCGGTGGCGGCGGCATCCATTGCACCACGCAACAGGAACCGGCATAAGGAGAACCACATGCAACGACGACAGTTCCTCACTGGCGCCTTGGGCCTGGCGGCCGGCGCCGCCATGGGCTTGCCGGCCTTGCCCGCCCTGGCGGCAGGCGCGGGCTGGCGCATGCCCGATGAAGGCGAGCGCCACGCTGCTACCTGGATGGCTTTCGGCGCCAACGACGACGTCTGGGGCAAGCGCCTGAAGGCGGGCGCGCAAGCGGACCTGGCGCGCATCGCGCAGGCGATTGCCAGCGTCGAACCCGTGCACATGCTGGTCAACGAGGAAGACTACGACGTGGCGGCTCGCCTGTGCGGCAACAAGGTCAAGCTGCTGGTGCAGCCCATCGATGATCTGTGGATGCGCGACACGGGCCCCGTCTTCGTCAAGCAGGCGGGCGGAGCGCTGGCCGGCGTGAATTTCAATTTCAATGGCTGGGGCGAAAAGCAGGACTACGACGACGATGCGCTGGTGGCTGGTTTCGTGGCCGGACGCGCCGGCGTCGCCGTGCTGGAAAGCAGCCTGGTGCTGGAAGGGGGCGGCATCGAAGTCGATGGCCAGGGTACGGCCATCATCACGGAAAGCTGCGTGCTGAACGCCAACCGCAATCCCGGCGTCAGCAAGGCAAGGTGCGAGCAGGAACTGCGCCGGCTGCTGGGCATCGAGAAAGTCATCTGGCTGCCGGGCATTGCCGGCCAGGACATCACTGATGGCCACACGGACTTTTATGCCCGTTTCTGCGCGCCTGGCGTCGTCGCGGCCGGCTTTGAAAACGACCCGACGTCGCCAGAGCGCGCCGTCACCCAGCGCCACCTCGACATCCTGCGCAAGGCCACGGATGCGCGCGGCCGTCCGCTGCAGGTGGTGGTGCTGCCCGGCCCGGGCCAGGTACGCCCGCGCTATGAAAACAAGGACTTCGCCGCCGGCTACATCAATTTTTATGTCTGCAACGGCGCCGTGCTGTGCCCGGAATTTGGCGATGCGCCAGCCGACCGCAACACCAAAGCCATGCTGCGCGAACACTTCCCCGGGCGCGACATCGTGCAGCTGAATATCGACGCTATCGCGGCCGGTGGTGGCGGCATTCACTGCACCACGCAGCAGCAGCCGGCGTAGGCGGGGCTGTCCGGCGGACGGCTCAAGCCGTCATTTCCCGCGCCAGCGTGGCCACCAGCTGCGCCGCGTCCATTTCCCGCGCCAGCGGCGCGCCCTGGCCGGCCCAGTGCGCGGCGAATTCGCTGTTGCCGTGCTGGCTGGCTAGTGCGTTCAATTGCTTGGCGGCATCGTAGGCGACGGGATAGGCGGCCGGTGGCGGGCTGCCTGGCGCTTCGCCGTATTCGATCAGGCGGTTCACCATGCCGCGCGCCAGGCGGCCCGACAGCACGCTGGTCAGGCGCGTGCTTGCGGCCCGTGCGCTTTTCAGGTTCGCCCGGTAGCCTGCATTGGCCGACGATTCCGGGCACAGCACGAACGCCGTGCCCAGCTGGGCGGCTGCGGCGCCCAGGTCCAGCGCGGCGCGGATGCCTAGGCCATCCATGATGCCGCCGGCGGCGATCAGGGGCAGGGCAGTGCGGCCCGCCAGCAGGCGCAGCAGCACGGCCGTGCTGTGGCGTTCGTCCGGCGCTTGCGGGTCGAAGACGCCGCGATGCCCGCCCGCTTCCACGCCTTGCGCCACGATGGCGTCGACGCCGGCCTGTTCGATCAGGGCCGCTTCGCGCAAATTGGTGGCTGTGGCCATCGTGTAGATGTCGGCCTGGCGCAGGGCGGCGATCTGCTGCGGCGTCGGCAAGCCGAAATGGAAGCTGACGACGGCGGGACGCTGTTCCAGCAACAGGGCGAATGCCGCCTCATTGCCGACAAACGTTTGATATATCTCATCGAGCTCCGTTGGCACGGCCGCGCCCAGCTCCGCAAACAGGGGCGCCAGGTGGGCCAGCCAGGCCGCTTCGCGCCGCGCATCCCGCATCGCCGGCGCATGGCAAAACACATTGATATTGATGGGGCCATCCGTCAGCGCACGCGTATCCATGATCATCTGGCGCGCCTGCGCCACCGTGCCTGCGCCGATGGCCAGCGAACCGAGGCCGCCCGCATTCGACACGGCGGCGGCCATCCGGGGCGTGGAGACGCCCGCCATCGGCGCCTGGATGATGGGCAGTTGCAAGCCGAGACGGTCGAGGAAGGGCTGGATTGAAGTCATGATGTTTCCTTCATGAAGTTGAGGATGCTGTATTCGATTCGAATTTTGAGAATATAATAGCATAATCATTTCAAAATAAAGAATTATATGGATACCGAATCATTGCGGATTTTTTGCTCTGTCGCCAGTGAACTGAGTGTCACCCAGGCCGCAGCGCGGCTGGGACGGGCGCCATCCAGCGTCACCACGCGCATCCAGCAGCTGGAAGCCGATATCGGCGCCGAGCTGTTCGTGCGCACCAATAAACGCATGGCCCTGACGGCGGCCGGCGAGCGCTTTCTCGAGTATGCGCAGCGTTTACTGGCGCTGGCGGAAGAAGCGCGGCACGTCGTCACGGGCGGGAGAGAGGGCGGCACCTTGCGCGTCGGCAGCATGGAAAGCACGGCGGCCAGCCGGCTTCCGGCCCTGCTGGCCGCATATCACGCCCGCTATACGGCCACGCGCCTGGCGTTGAGCACGGGGCCGTCGCGCCCCCTGATCGAGCAAGTGCGCACTGGCTTGCTCGACTGCGCCTTCGTCGCCTTGCCACCCTCGTTCGGCGGCGCCGCCGCCCTGGCGGAACTGGGCCTGGCATCGACAGCCGCGTGGCGCGAGGAGCTGTGCTTGCTGTTGCCGGCCAGCGAAGGGCAGGTGCGCCGCGCCTCGGACGTGCGCACGCGTTCGCTGGCCGCCTTCCCGCAGGGCTGCACCTACCGCGGCATCGCGGAAGAGGTGCTGGGCGTGGCCGGCAGCACGCAGTGGCAGGTGCAGGAAATGAGTTCGTATCACACCATGATCGCCTGCGTGGCGGCCGGCGCCTGCGTGACCCTGCTGCCGGCCAGCGTGCTGGCGCTGTCCGACGCACCGGCCAGCCTGACAACGCTGTCCGCCGGGCAGATTGACACCGTGCTGGTGTGGCGCGCCGGATTCGACGTGCCCGCCTTTCAGCATTTGCTGGTGCAGCTCGGCGAGGCGGCGTGAGCGCGCGGGCCAGGCTGGGCGCGGCCATCGCCGCGGCGGTCATCCTCGCCATCGGCATGGGCTTTGGCCGCTTCGCCTTCACGGCCATCTACCCGCATATGCTCGAGGAGGGTGTCCTGAGCTTGCGCGACGGCAGCCTGGCCGCCTCGGCCAATTATGCCGGTTACTTGCTGGGCGCCGTCCTGGCCATGCGTGCGCGGGCCCACAGCGCGCACCGGCTATGCCTGTGGTCGGTGGCCGGCACGGCCCTGTGCCTGGGCGTGCTGGCCTTGACTATGCCCGTCTGGCTTTTCGTGACGGTGCGCGGCGCGGCGGGCGTGTTCAGCGCCCTGGCCATGGTGGCGGCCTCGCTGTGGCTGCTGGTGCAGCGCCGGCAGGCGCGCGGCGCGCCGCTGCTGTACGCGGGCGTGGGCGCCGGCATTGCCGTCTCTGCCGAATTGCTGGTGCTGGCGTCGCACCTGGGCTGGCACAGCGCCGGCATGTGGCTGCTGCTGGCCGGCGTCACCGTGCTGGCGGGGCTGGCGGCCGCGCCCGCGATTGCCGCCAGCGGCCAGGCGACGCCGGATGCGCCGCCGCCAGCCGCTGCATCGGCGTTGGCACCCGTGGCGCCCTGGCCGCTGGTGCTGATCTACGGACTGGCGGGACTCGGTTACATCGTCACGGCCACGTATTTGCCCGTGCTGGTCGGCGCTGCCTTGCCCGAACTCAATTCCGCCCACATATGGGCCGTCTTCGGCCTCGGTGCGGCGCCCTCGTGTTTCCTGTGGCACCGGCTGCACGAACGCCTGGGCACGCGCCAGGTGCTCAGGCTGAACTTGCTGCTGCAGGCGCTGGGCGTGGTCTTGCCCGTGCTGGCGCCCTCGGCCGCCGGTTATCTGCTCAGCGCCATCCTCGTCGGCGGCACGTTTGTCGGCACGGTGACCATCGCCATGCCTGCCGCGCAGCGGGCCGCAGTCAAGGCCGGCAGCAACATGATGGCCATCATGACGGTGGTGTATGGCATCGGACAGATACTCGGCCCCTTGCTGGCCGGCAGCCTGTATGCGCAGTCGCACAGTTTCAACAGCGCATTATTGGCGGCGGCCGGCGTGCTGCTGCTGGCGATTGTCGTCAGCCTGCGGTTGTAGGCCGTTGCTTTAAATGCTCACTGGGAATTTTTAGGACTGTTCTGATTTCGGTCAAGAAAGTCTGTCGCTACACTTCAAGTCATCACCGGTACGCGCCAGCCGCCATGCGCATGGCGTGGCCGGTTCCTGATCTTCCTCATTGAAAGTAGCGGCTATGACAAAGCAAATACAGCAGCATTCCCCACGCGTGACGGGATTACGCAACCGGCTTCCTCAGAATGCTGCAAGCGGTTTTCGCAACGCCGACCTGCTCGACGTGCTCATCGATTTCCTGGGCTTGAAGAACGATGCGGCCCTGGGGCGCGAACTGCAGGTATCGGCTCCCATCCTGTCCAAAATCCGACATGGCTCGCTGCCAGTCAGCGCCGCCATCCTCATACGCATGCACGAAGTGAGCCGCTTGAGTATTCAAGAGCTGCGGGCATGCATGGGCGATCATCGCACGCGTTTCGGCATGCCCGATGACGAGGATAGCAAGTAAGAAGTTTGCCGCCCGTCATTTCTGGCGCCCCCAAGTCTTTGTCCACCCATGCGTCTTAACCCAAGGAAAACTTCCGTGAAAACTCTCAGCTCCCCTGTGCGTAGCGAATTTCATTCCCTGCGTGTGCTGACCTTGACGCCTGATGCGGACAAGGGCGGTGCGCGATGGCTGGGCACGATGCTGGGAGCCATCGATATCGCCAATGTGAAAAGCATCAATTCCTTGAGCCTGATCCCCTCGCTCCTGCGCGAAGGGGAGGTCGATGTGATCGTCGCGGATGTCGAACACGGTGGCCTGATGGTACCGACCATGCTCAAGACGCTCGATGCGGCCAGTCCGCTGACGCGTTACCCGCATGTGCTGTGGGTGGGCCAGCCAACGCTGCTCAATTTGCTGCATGGGCAAGCGGCGGCGATGCTGGAAAAACCGGCGGTGCCCCGCATCGGCGGCCTGTCCGTGACGGCGTTATTGGCGCATGCCCGCCTGGCGCACCGCGTAGGCATCAATGTCGGCATGGTCTATGGTGGCGGCAATGCCGCGTTTACCGAGGCCTTGCGGGCCTTGCTGCTGGTCCCGTCGATCAAGCGGCAGGCATCCTGTTGCGCGCCAGCCGATGGTCCGACGGAAGCCGATGTGATCGAGGCGTTGACGACAGGCAAGAATCTGCGCGTGATGCTGCAGCCGCAGTACGATTTGCGTACCCGGCGCATCATCGGCGCCGAGGCGCTGCTGCGCTGGCGTCATCCCGGCGTTGGCGAAGTGCCGCCATCGGTGCTGATTCCGATGGTCAATCGCCTCGGCCTGCACCTGCTGCTGTTCAGCTTTATCGAGACGCGCGTGATCGACGTCCTGCTGGTGCTCAAGAGCCGCCAGGTGACGTTGCCCATCGCCTTGAATGCTTCCGCCGAAACGGTGTGTACGCCTGGTCTCGCGCAGCGGCTGGCTGAAAAAATGCGGCGGGCAGGCGTGCCGCCGCAGTTGCTGAAAATTGAATTGACTGGCGATCTGCCGGTCGCTGATGAGCTGTTGCTGTCCGCTTCGCTCAATACGCTGCGGGCGAAAGGGTTTCCCGTTTCGCTCGATGATTTTGGGCAAGGCTCATCGACTCTGAATCTGCTGGCCAGGATGTCCTTCGATGAGGTCAAGATCGACGGGGCGTTTGTGCGCGACATGAAAACCAGTGCTTCCGCGCAAGCCGTGATTGCCGCGACGGTCAATCTGGCACGGCTGATGAATCTGAAAGTGGTGGCGGAAGGTATCGAGGAATCGTCGTGCATCGAGGCGCTGTGCCAGCTTGGCTGTCCCACGGGCCAGGGCTATGCCCTGGCGCGCCCGATGGAACTGCGGGACTTCTTCGACAGTGTCAGCAATCAATAATACGTGTCTTCTGGCAATGCAATAAAGGCAATTTTATTGTGGCGTATGTCTGAAGCGGGAGGAATCGAAGCTTTTTTGTTGCACAGGAGCACCTATGTTAATAAACTGCATGTCGTATGGCGGTCGTGGCGAAAATAGGAGTAATCTCATCAAAAGCAACTTTTTTCATACAGCGTCTGGTCCTTGTCCATGCCGATAAAACGCTTACGCATTGCCTTGCTCGACGATCACGCCGTGGTACGGCACGGTCTCGTGGCCCGCTTTGCGGCCGAACCGGATATCGACGTCGTGGGCGCCTACAGTACCAGCCGCGACCTGATCGCGGGCATGCTCGCGGCGCCGGCCGACGTGATTTTGCTCGACTATGCGCTGGGTCCGGACGAACTCGATGGCGTGTCGCTGATCCGCGCACTGCGGGCCAAGTTCCCCGATTGTCCCATCCTGGTGTTGTCCACGCATCATGAACCTGCCACGGTGGCGCTGGCCTTGCGCGTCGGCGCCCGTGGTTTTGTCGGCAAGGGCGAGGAAATGGCGGAGCTGGTCAAGGCGCTGCGCAAGGTGGTGTCGGGCGCCGTGTACCTGAGCGCCGAGATGTCCTACCGGGTGGCGGAAGCGAGCACCACCTTCGATGCACGGGAGGGCGAAGACGGCGCGGATGCGCTGCTGCTGGGAGCTGCGCTGTCGGCGCGCGAGCGCGAGGTGATCCGCTGTTATCTTGCAGGCATGACGGTGACGGAAATCGCGGAAAAATTCAAGCGCAGCATCAAGACCATCAGCTCGCAAAAGACCACCGCCTTCCGCAAGCTGGGCGTGACGTCGAACAATGAACTGTTCAAGATCAGGCATACCATAGGGGAAGCATGAGGTGCTGGCGAGCCGGCATCGCCGCTTTCCTGCTGGCCGCCTGCTGCCTGGCGGCGCAGGGGCAGGGGCAGGAAAGGGTCTATCCGCTCAGCGCCGCCGAGCAAGCCTGGGTGCGCGCGCATCCTGTGCTGAAACTGGGCATGCTGCAGAACCGGCCGCCGTTCGAAGTCGTCCAGCGCGGCGCGACCGGAGGGGGCATCGGCGCGGATTACATCAAGGTCATTGAGCGGCATAGCAACCTGACCTTTGACATCGTCACCGTGGCCGACACCGACAGCGGCCTGGCCTCGCTGCGTGACAGGCGCGTTGATTGTCTTCCCGCAGTGCGCAGCATCGGCACGCCGCCGCAGGTGCCCGGCATCAGCTACAGCTTGCCGTACCTGTCGACCGCGGCCATCGCCGCCACGCGCGAAGGGGATGGCCCCGTTGCCGATGACATCGCATTCGATGGCAAGACCGTGGCGCTGCCGGCCGCGGAAGCTGGCCTGTTCGGCCCCTTCCTGCGCGAGCGCTACGACGGCATGCGCATCGTTGTCAGCCCCACCATGCGTCAGGCGCTGGCGCTGCTGTCGAAGGGCGGCGCCGACGTCGCCATCGGCAGCAAGGCGCAATTATTGCCAAGTTTAATGCGCGAGGAAGGCGCAGACCTGCATTTTACGGAACTTCCCGTGGTCATGACGTCCGACGTGCGCATGGCGCTGCGCGACAGCGATCCCTTGCTGGAATCGATCGTGAACAAGTCGCTGGCCGCGATGACCCCGGCCCAGATCCGGCTGGTGCGCCAGGATTGGCTGGGGGCGCCGGGCGTTGATCACTCGGGCATGCTGTTCGCGGCGGACCACTTTGGCGAGCATGTGGGCCTTGCTGCCGCCTTGCTGCTGATCCTGGCGGGCCTGGCGTATCAGGCCTACAGCGCGCACCGGCGCGCCTTGCGCAACGAGCGCAGGGCGGCCATGTTTCTGGCCGTGATGAGCCATGAAATCCGCTCGCCCATGAATGCGGTGCTGGCCGCGGTGGAATTGCTGCGCTCCACGCCCGTGAATGCGGAGCAGCGTCACTTTGTCGACCTGGCCAGCAACGGCGGGAATATCCTGCTGCGTCTGCTCGACGACGTGCTTGACGTCTCCAAGCTGGAGGCGGGACAACTCACGCTCAGCCTCGATGCGGTCGATGTCGCAGCCCTGGCCAACGACGTGGCGGCGCTGCAACAGCTGCGGGCGCGAGAGAAGGGCATTGCGCTCGATGTGGCGGTGCCCCTGGCGGTACCGCTGCTGATGCTGGACGAGGCCAGGCTGTTGCAGGTGCTGCACAATCTGGTGTCGAACGCCATCAAATTTACGGCAAGCGGCGGCGTCGAGATACAGATTGCCATGCTGGAAGAGGGGCCGGGGCAGGCGCGGCTGGAAATTGCCGTTGCAGATACGGGCATCGGCATAGCCGCCGCCATGCAGGCGACCCTGTTCCGGCCGTATGTGCAGGTGGAGGGCACCTACAAGCGCTCGGGCGGCACCGGCCTGGGGCTGGTGATTTGCCGCGAACTGGTGAACCTGATGCAGGGCACGATCACCATCGACAGCGAGAAGGGCAGGGGAACGCGCATGCTGATTTCCTTGCCTGTGGAAATAGCGTCGGGGGCCGCTCCGGCGGTTGACGTGGTCGTCGCCCGGCCCGCCCCGGTGGTCGGTGCGGCGGCGCAGCGCCTGTCGATCCTGGTCATCGAGGATGTGCCGGCCAACCAGGCCGTGCTGCGGGCCCAGCTCGCCAGCCTTGGCTGCGATGCGGACATTGCCGAGAATGGCGCCCGGGCGCTGGCCTGCTTCAGCCTGCGCGAATATGACCTGGTCCTGATGGATTGCGACTTGCCTGACATCGACGGCTACAGCCTGACGGCCGAATGGCGCCGGCGCGAAGCGGACCTGGAACAGGCGTGCTGCCCGGTCATCGCGATTTCCGCCTCGACGGGCGAGGATCATGCCGAGCGCTGCTTCGAGGCAGGCATGGATGGCATATTGAGCAAGCCGATCCGATTGGCGAAACTGCAGGATATCGTCGAACTGTGGTGCGACGTGACCTTGGTGCTACGCGCGCCGCCGATGGAGACCCTGGCGGTATTTGATATGCCGCAAGTGCGCGCGGCGTTCGCCAACGATATGACCGAGTTGCTGCAAGCCATGGCCATGCATGAGCGGGATGCCGCCTTGCGCGCCGCGCATCGCCTGCATGGCGCGGCCCTGTCCTTGCAATGGACGGAGATGGCGCAGCCGGCAGGAGAACTGGAGAGCCTGTTGCGCGGCGCGGGAGCGCTGACCGATGCGCGCTGCAGCCAGCTCCTGCAGGCGCTGGTAGCCGCCTGGCGCACCCGTGGCCAGCATTGATTTCAATCGAAAGGAGCATCATGTTGCGCAGGATGAGCAAGAATAAAAAAGAGGCCATGGGGATGCTGGCGTTGATGTTGCCGACCACCTTGCTGTTCCTGATACTGTCGGGCATGGATCCGACGACGTTGCCGCTGGCATCCCAGCCCCTGCCACTTGGCCTGCCTGCGACGCTGGGCAATTTCCCGATAGCGGCCGTGATCTTTTACATCAGCATGGGGTTGACGGGGCTGGTGCTGGCATTGCTGCCGGCAACCCTGTCGCGCAAGAAAACCTTGCTCAGCGGTTTCCTGCTGCTGGCGGTGGCAGCGCTCATGGGGCTGTTTTCCCGCTCCTTATTTGAACTGTGCTGCTGGAGCTTGCTGGGCGGCATAGGATGCACGATGAATATCTGTGCCTGGATCAGTATCGGCGCCACATATTTTCCGCGCCATCGCGCCATGGTGGTGGGACTCATGATTTGCCTTACCGCGGCCAGTAATATTGTCGCGAACAAACTCAGCGCCATTCAGCATGCCATCAATGAGCAGGGGAAACTGCCCCTGTTGCCCGCCCTGGCGGGCATGCTCATCTTTGTCCTCCTGTATATCCTGATCTGGCATTTTTTCCAGCAGATCAGCGCCTCTGGCGAGCGGCGTTTCATCCGTCCTGAAGCCAGGGGGCCGGTTGGTTCGGTCTGGTCCCGCGGCCCGTTGCTGCTGTTCCTGGCCGCCGTGTGCCTGCCTTTGAGCGCGGGCAGTTTCGACTACCTGTATAGCACGTACATGCGCGAGATACTGGGATTTCCCATCAAGACGGTGGAGATGGCGATAGGCATTGCCATGAGCGCGACCTTGCTGTCGCCGCTGGGCGGCTGGCTGGGGGACCGCCATGGCGCCATGAAAACGCTGCTGATCACGCTGCCCCTCACGGCGGCCATCGGCGGCCTGATCTCGTTGGGATGGAATTTGCCCGTGGACATCCTCATGCTGCTGGTCTTCCTGCTGGGTTTTGGCTTGACCGCCGTGTTCTATATTAACATCCTGGCGGCCCTGATCGAATCGGTGTCGCCCATGCAGAACATGCGCGCGGCGGGCTTGTTCTATGTCGCGTTCAACCTGGGTATTCCTGTCGCGGATCTCCTTTTCACCCATCTGAAAGAGAGGCTCGGCTGGACCGCGCTGGTGCTGTTGCAGCTTGTCTGCCCCTTGATGCTGGCCACCTTGCTGGTCTGGCTGGCGCAAAGAATATTGAAGTCTGACGACAAGGCGGTGCTGCCCGGCTGACCGGCCAGCAGCCTTTCACCCCGCCTGCAAGCGCCGCCTTGCAGGCGCTCCCCGTCGCTTTCATCCCCGCACTGCCTCCCCATTCGCTCCATTCACGCCGCAACGCCAGATCGCCAGGCAGCTGGCATCTTGCGCGTGTTGTTGCGGCTTCCCAAAAAAGCACTTCCTATCCGGTGGCGCGGATTTTTAAGACCATTCTCATATCGACAACTACCTCCTCTCTGTAAAGTACGAATCTGCTTCAACAGCCGCGTTCCTACATTAACTGGTGCGCATTTACATTTATCTTTCAGGAGTAGTCTCAATGAAATCCCAAGTCCGTATCCTCGCCGTTCTGCTGGCCGCCGCTGCAACCCAATCCGCTTTCGCTTCCGATGGCACGATCAACTTCGCAGGTGAACTGGTCGATTCGACTTGTACCGTTACTGTCAACGGCGTTGTTGGCCCTGCCGCCGCGCTCGTGCAATTGCCAAAAGTCTCGGCTGCCCAGCTGAAAACGGCTGGCACCGTTGCAGGTCAGACAGGTTTTAATATTACGCTGAGCGCGTGCACAGGCACCAGCACCAAGGCTGCCGCATTTTTCGAATCTGGTGGCGGTGTTAATCCACTGACCTCCAATTTGTTCAATAGCGACCTCACCGCTGGCGGCGCCAAGAATGTGGAGCTGCAACTGGTCGATGCCAGCAACGGTAAGGTGATCAAGGCTGGTGATTTCTCGCAAGTTGCGAATACCTTCAAGGTCACGAAAGACGCTGCCGGCAGCACGATTTTGCCGTATGCCGTGCAATACATCTCCACCGGCATTGCCAGTGCCGGTCTGGTGAAGAGTGCCGTTACCTATTCCATCACTTACGAATAATCCACTCGCCAGGGAAGCACGTCCTCGCCGCATAGGCGGGACGCGCTTCCGATCTACATCCTGAGGTCTTTCATGTCCCCTTATCATTCATTGCAAAGTTCGTTGTTGCTCAGCCTGGCCTTGCTGTTTTGTTCTTCCTCGATGGCCAGCGTCGTGATCACGGGCACGCGGCAGATTTATCCGGCGAAGCAAAAAGAAATCACGGTCAAGCTCAATAACGATGGCGCAGTGCCGGCGCTGGTGCAGGCGTGGGTCGATGCTGGCGATGTCGCATCGACGCCGGCTGCGGCCAAAGTTCCTTTTGTGCTGACGCCGCCGCTGGCCCGCATCGATCCGGGCAAGGGGCAGAGCCTGCGCCTGATGTTTGTCGGTCCGGCCTTGTCGGCGGCGAAGGAATCGGTGTTCTGGCTGAACGTGCTGGAGATTCCGCCCAAGTCGCAAGACGCCGATGTGAATTCCCTGCAGATGGCGTTTCGCTCGCGCATCAAGATTTTTTATCGCCCCGAGGGCCTGGCTGGCAATCCTGTCGACGCGATCGAACAAGTGCAATGGCGTGCCGTTCATGCCAGCAGTGGCAAGGGCTTTACCCTGGAAGCATATAACCCGTCCGCCTTTCACGTGTCGGTGGCGTCGCTGTCGCTGGTGGCTGGCGCCGAACGCAGTGAGAGTGATGGCGGCATGGTGGCGCCAGGCGAGACCAAACAATTTGCGCTGCCCTCCCTGAAGGCCTTGCCGGCCGCAGGCGCGCAGGTGGAGTTTAACGCCATCAATGATTATGGTGTCCCGATGCCGGTGCGGCGCACCCTTGCGGCGCCGGCCGGCCGGCCCGTTCCTTGAGGTCTGAAGCATGAATACTCATCGCCATATCCGCTATTATCCGCAAGCAAGGCCTAATCCGGGCGTCAATGCGCTCGTCGGCAGCATGCTCAAGGCGGTGGCGTTCAGTTCATGTGCCTTGGTCATGCCAGCTGCGCATGCCGACGAGGTCGATTTCAACAGTGCGTTCCTGCCGGAAGGCTCGCGCAACCTGGATCTCGCAGCCTATCAAAAAGGTAACCCGGTGTTGCCAGGTACTTACCGTGCCGATATTTCCCTCAATGGCCAGTTGAAAAACCGCCAGGATATCCAGATTCACGCCAATGACGATGGCAGCCATCCCGTGGTGTGCGTATCGCGCAAGCTGCTGGAATTGCTCGGTGTCGACCTGACGCGCCTGTCGCCGGAAGCGATGGCCTTGCTGGAAGCGGACAACTGTACCGAGCTAGGCAAGCTGATCGAGAATGCGACGGCCAGGTTCGTGCCGGAGAGTCAGCAAGTCGATATCAGCATTCCCCAGGCGTCGCTGCGGCGTAATGCGCGCGGTTATGTCAGCCCGGAACTGTGGGATAGCGGTGTCACTTCGGGCATGTTGGGCTACAACTTTAACAGCTATCACAACAAGAGTGGCGGTACTTCATTCGACTCCGCCTATCTGGGCCTCAACGGCGGCTTCAATATGGGTGGCTGGCGTTTTCGCCATAATGGCGCACTCAGCTGGCAGCAGCAGGGAGGCAGTCGTTATCAGGTGCTCGATACCTATGCGCGGCGCGACATGACGGCGTTGAAAAGCCAGCTGACCCTGGGCGATGCGAATACCAGCGGGGAGATTTTCGATACCTTGTCCTTCCGGGGTGCGCAACTGGCCAGCGATGACCGCATGTTACCCAATTCCTTGCGCGGCTATGCGCCCGTGGTGCGCGGCATTGCCCGCACCAACGCTCGGGTGAGCATACGCCAGGCGGGCAATCTCTTGCTTGAAACGACGGTGGCGCCAGGCGCTTTTGTCATCGACGACATGTATGCCACGGGTTACGGCGGCGACTTGAGCGTGGCGGTGTCCGAAGCGGATGGTAGCGAACAGCGTTTTATCGTGCCGTATGCAGCCGTAAGCCAGTTGCTGCGTCCGGGTTCGCTGCGCTTCAGCGCGGCGGCTGGCGTAACGCGCAATAATTTCTTGAGTAAGCAGGCGCGCGTCCTGCAGGGCACTTTGCAGTATGGTTTGAATAATAGCCTGACCGGTTACGGTGGCTTGCAGGCCAGTGAGGACTATTTGTCCCTGCTCGGCGGCGTGGCCTTTGCATCACCGATAGGTGCCTTTTCCATGGATCTGAGTCATGCGCAGACGAAACTTGCCGCGGACACGGCCAAGGGCCAAAGTCTGCGCTTGTCGTACAGCAAGAATGTCTTGAGCACCGGCAGTAATTTCTCGATGGCTGCTTACCGTTTTTCCACCAGCGGCTATCTGGATTTTGCCAATGCGGCCCAAATACTCGACGCCGAACGCAATGGTCACGATTCCAATATGCAGTATAGGCCCCGCAACCGCGTGTCCTTGACCGCCGATCAGCACCTGGGTGCGTGGGGCCAGGTCAGCATCAGTGGTTATGCACAGAATTACTGGAACCGGCCTGGCCAGGACTTGCAATACCAGCTCAGTTACAACAAGCAGGTGGGGCGCGTGAGCTACGGCATCAATGCCAATCGCAGCAAGGTATCTTATGGCGGCATGGAAAGCAGGATACAACTGACCTTGAGCATGCCGCTGGGCGGCAATGACAGTCTGTACAGTCCGCAAATGTCGGCACAGGTATCGCGCGACACGGATGGTCGCTACAGCCAGCTGGCAACGCTGAGCGGCAGCGCGGGAGAAGAGCGGCAATTTGGTTATGGCGCATCAGTGAGCCGCAATGGCAGTACCAGTAGCAGCAGCCTCAACGGTCAGTATACCGGGGCGCAGGCGATGCTTGGCGCCAGCGTGGGGCGCGGCACAGGCTATAGCAGTGCCTCGGTCAGCATGAGCGGCAGTGTGGTGGCCCATCCTGGTGGTGTGACCCTGACGCCGCTGCGTGGCGAAACCATGGCCGTCGTGCATGCGCCTGGTGCCGCCGGCGCCAAGGTGGCCGGCTATCCCGGCCTCAGGCTCGACGCCAGCGGCAATGCGGTCCTGCCATATTTGCGTCCGTATGAATTGAACGAAGTGGCGATTGATCCGCAGGGCACGTCGATGGATGTCGAGCTGAGCGAAACGAGTCAGCAGGTGGCACCGCGCGATGGCGCCGTCGTGTTTTTGAAGTATGGCACCAGCACGGGGCGCGCAATACTATTCAACGTGAGCTTGGCAAGCGGCGAGGCACTGGCCTTTGGTGCCACAGTAAAAGATGAGCAAGGCTTGCCGGTGGGCGTGGTGGGGCAGGGTGGCCAGCTGTATGCACGCCTGCAGGAAAGCACCCGGCAGTTATCGATTTCCTGGGGCGGAAGGGCGCATGAACGTTGTACCTTGGCCATTCCCGCATCTGTCATGCAAGGCGAGGGCGGCAAGCTGCAGCAAGTTGATGCCGTGTGCGTGCCGGAATTGATCAATGCAAAGGTGGCGCCCGCCGAGGAACGCCGCGTCGAGCTGCTCGGCGGTACATATCCGGTCGACATCTTCCTCAACGGGCAGCGCATGGAAAGGCGCGACGTGGCCTTCATGCCGGTGGCCGGAGAACAACGTCCTTCGCCCTGCATGAGTACGGTGGATTTGCAGGAGTATGGCGTGCAGCTGTCCAAAGAGCAGTTGCTGCTGCCGTGCCAGCAGGTACTGGCGTCGATCCGCGGCGCCAGCTGGCGCCATGAGGCTGCCGTCCAGCGCCTCGATCTGCAGGTGCCGGCCGCGTCGCTGGTGGCGCGCGCGCCACGCCAGGGCTCGCAACTGGCCGCCGCAGGCATCCAGAAGGAAGACACCGGCATGAAAATCACGCAAAAGAGAAAACCATGAAAATTCGTACAATGGCTGGCCTGATGGCCGGGTTGCTGCTGTGCGCAGCGCCGCAACTGGCCCAGGCTGGGCCGAACTGTTTCGCCATCAATGGAAACCTGGGTTTTACGGGCACGATGGCGCTGCAGCTGGGCAGCCTTGCCGTGCCGCGTGACGTGCCGAATGGCACCATGCTGTACTTTCAGTATATTAGGCAGGCTGCCAATGGCCTGCAGCTGCAATGCGATGTCGCAAACGCTGTGATACAGCTGTCATTCCGTATGCAGGGTGTTGGCGCGAATGCCAACTTCAGCGGAAACCAGGCATACGCCGGCAAAGTCTATGCAACAGCGGTGCCTGGCATTGGCGTTGCCTGGTACACCAACAGCTTGTGGATGGCTGACGGGAATGTAGATAATAGTGTCCCCACAGTGCCCAACGGCTGTGGCAGCGGCTTAGGTGAGCCGCCGGGAGCGTGCCGCACCCTCCCGCTCCCCAAGTTAGTCCCCACTACCGCCTTCATGCTCATAAAGACGGGACCGGTGGGGACGGGAATCATACGGGCCAGCGACTTGGGCAGACTATCCTATTTTGTGACCGTGGGTGGCGGCGGCACGGAGTTCAATGTCAGTTCAGTTAGCTTGACAGGCAGCATCAGCGTGGTCAGCACCACGTGCCATACGCCCGACGTCAAGGTGGCGCTGGGCAGCAGGAAGGTATCTGCCCTGACGGGGGCGGCAGGCGCGTCCACGCCGACGGTCGGCTTTTTGCTCGGTCTGGCCGACTGCCCAGGGTTTCCCGGCAATCTCAGCATCACCTCCACGACGGCGCCGGTGTCGTCTGAAAATGGGGTTGTCAGAGCCCCCACTTTTCTGCCGAATAGCGTCAGCGTGCGGATAGATCCTGCCGCACCGGCAATCGATGCGGCCAGGGGCGTGTTGAGCCTGACGACGGAAAGAGGGGTGGCCACTGGCGTGGGCGTGCAATTGCTCGACAGTGCAGGCGCGCCCTGGCCCCTGTCGAAGGATGTCAAGTTGAGCAACGTGCTCGGTGCAGGCACCCGCTTGCTCGACATCTCCCTGGGCGCGCGTTATCTGAAAACGACGATGGGCACGGTGACGGCCGGCCCGGCCAATGCGGTGGCCACTTACACACTGACGTATCAATAGCACGTGCAAGCTCCCATGCAAAACGGCGCGCCAGTGATGGCGCGCCGTTTTGCGTGATGAGCGGTCAGTGCCGGGGACGCGAGAGTGCCCGTAGTTCGCCGATGGACAGACCCGATGCCTCGTGCATGCGTATCAGCATGTCGGTATCGACTGCGGTGCTTCCTTTTCTCAGCTTGCTGATCGCGAAGGGCGGCACGCCCAGCTCGCGCGCCAGGCAGGCGTCGTTGAGCAGCCCCATGTACGTGAGCAGGCGCTCGACCAGCGCCGCGCCATCGTGCGTGTGGACGGCTGCCTCGCCACCCCTGGTCTCGGTGATCAAGGCATGCGCTGGTAATTCGGTCATATTGGTCATGTTACGTTGCCTTCATTGCCATTGCAGGCAGTCTTGCAAGCTGATGTTGAATAAAGTCCTCGCGCTCCATCGGGCGTGCCAGCGCGTAGCCCTGGCCGATATGGCAGCCGATGCCCAGCAAGGCCGCCAGTAGCGATTCGCTCTCGATGCCTTCGGCCACCAGTTTGAGGTTGAGCCCTTTTGCCAGTGAAATGAGGGTGGCGACAATGGCGTGCGAATGGGTATTGGTTTCCATGTCGCGAATAAAGGCGCCGTCGATCTTGACTTCATCGAAAGGCATCTTGAACAGGACGTTGAAGGTGGCGGAACCGGCGCCGAAATCGTCGAGCGACAGGGGAAACCCCTTCGCCCGCAAGGTGTTGAGGCAAGCCGACAGGCACAGTTCGTCGAGGACTGGCAAGTCTTCGGTGACTTCGACCTTCAGCAGCCGCGTTGGCAGGCAGGCATCCCACATTTTTGTGGCAAGCAGATCGGCCATTCCGGGCGTGCACACGGTATCGATCGAGGCGTTGACGGCAACCGGCACGTCGCCACCTTGACGGCGCAAGTGCTGCAACATGGCGATGACTTCCTTGACGACCAGGTCGAACAGCGGCAGATGCAGGCCGAGCCGGTTGACCATGGGAATGAGTACCGTCGGTGGTACGCTGCCATGACGTGGATGGTGCCAGCGCAGCAGTGCTTCCGCGCTGACAACGCGCCGGCTGTGCAAGTCATACTGGGGCTGGTAGACGACACGCAGCCCTTCACCCGAATGTATGGCGTGAATGACGTCCGCGTCGCTGGGCAGGGAATATGGGTGGTGCCTGGGCGCTTGCGGGATTTTTCTGCTTTCTTGCAGCCCGTTGCCGGGCATGGCGAAGGGGCGCGCCGGCAGGCGCTGTCTCATCGTGATGGATGGAAGGGCGTACACGGCAGCGCTCATGGCGATTTTCCCGACAGTTTAAGATGGGGAAAGTATAGGAAGTTCGACTGCCAAGCGACATCGGACTGTTCTGAAAAGCGGCCCAGCTTCAGAGGCCGAATGCGCCGCGCATGAAGTCGCGCCGCAGCGCGTTGAGCCTGTCGGAATCGCGCGTGTAGTACAGCTTGTTCGTCAGCAGCACCGCATAGCGGCCACGCCGGCGACTGAGCCACATGGCCGTGCCGGTGAAACCCTGGTGGCACCAGACGTCGTCCTGCGGGCCCGTGCCCGCCGCCGGGTGCCAGAACAGGCCGCGCGACGGCTGCAGCTCGCCCGTCCGCACCGTCAGCGAATCGCGTACCCAGCCGGCATCGAATATCTTGCCGTCCGGAAGCAGCATTGCCTGCAGGAAACGTCGCAGGTCGGGCACGTTGGAAAACAGCCCGGAAATGCCGCACACGCCGCCCAGCAGCCGGGCCGAAAAATCATGCACCACGCCAGACAGGTGGGCGCCCGCCTGTTCGCAATATTCGGTCGGCGCGACCAGCTGGCCCTGCCGTGGCGCCACAGGACCGAATCCCGTGGCGGTCATGCCCAGCGGTTGCAGCACGTACTCGGCCAGCGCCACGTCCAGGGGCAGGCCCAGCAGCCGCTCGATGACCAGGCCGAGGATCAGGGCCGCGCGGTCCGTGTATTCCACGGCTTGGCCTGGCATGCCTTCCAGCGGCTCGCGCAGCACGCCGCGCACGATATCGTCGTACACCTCGCCATAGCTGGCGCGCAGGCGGGCGCGCAGCGGCAAGCCGGCCGTGTGCGTCAGCAGCTGGAAAATCGTGATGGGCGCCAGCGCGTATCCCACTGTGCCGGGCAGCAGTTCCGCCAGCCGGCTATCGAGGCGCAGGCGTTCCTGCTTCACCAGCAGGCCCATCAGCGCCCAGACGCTGATGATCTTGGTCAGCGAGGCGATGTCGAACAAGGTGTCGACCTGCATCGCTGCGCTGGCGGGATCGGGCGTGAGTCGCCCGGCAGCACCTGCCACGCTGTTGTCGATGGTGCCCATGGCCCAGGTCGCGCCTGGGAAAATGTGGTCGTGCACGCCGGCTTCCACCAGCGCTGTCAGTTGGTCGGTATGGTTGCTTATTTGCATGATGATGGTGCCGTGCTTGTCTTGTCATGCTCTGCCGCTGCCACCCCGAGCCAGCGCGCCACCGATTGCGCCACCCATTCCCCCTCGTCGAGCGGCAAGTCGTGGCCCGCATCGCGGTGGATCAAACAATCGGCCTGCCAGGCGCGCGCCAGGCGCTGCGAACAGCGGTGGTCGACCAGCCGGTCTTGCGCGCCGGCCATCACCAGTACGGGCATGGTGGGGCGGCTTGCCGGCGCGCGGTAGCGGGCGGCCGACAGCAGCTGGCGCAGCGCGTTGCGCCGGCTGACCGGATATTGCTGCTGGTAACTGAGCCACTCGGCCAGCAGCGCGGGATTGCCATGTGCGTGGCGACGGCTCGTCAGGCGCAATATCAGCGCTTCCTGGCTGCCGGCATCGCCCAGCAGCAACTGGCGCATCAGGGCGCCATAGTTCTGCCAGCGCAGGCGCCGGTAAAACGGATTGAACGGCCGCATGCTGGTGTTGACGAGCACGCAGCGGGCGATTTCCTGCGGGTAGCGGTGACTCCATTCGACGGCCACCATGCCGCCCAGCGACAGGGCCAGCACATGGTACGGCGCCGGGATGCCGCACGCCTGCAGTTGCTGGCGGCAGTCATCCACCATGGCGGCCACGCGGGTGGCGCTGTCCTGCGCGTGGCGCGTGCCATTGCCGGGCAAGTCGGGCGTGACGATGTGGGCGCCGGGCAGGGCGCGCGCCAGGGTGGCGGGAAAGCCGCCCCAGTGGCGCTGTTCGCGCATCAGGCCGCGCAGCAGGACCCAGGTGTGCGCGCCGCTCATGACTCGTACCATTGCGCCAGGGCGCGCCGGCGCTGCGCCTTGCGCAGCAAGCCTTCCGGCATCCAGCGGCCGTGGCTGCTGGCGGCGCGCATGAGGAAATCGAACCAGACCAGATGCCGGCGCAGCACGCGCTGCAGCCGGTGCGCGGCCGTGGGGTTGAAGATGCTGACCCGATTGAACAGCTGGCGCGGGTTTTTCTTGACCCACAGCCACGAACCCATTTCCAGGGTCAGCGGCAGGAACACGCGCCCGCTGTAGCTGGTGCCGTTCAGGTACAGATAGTCCCACAGGTCGCCGTGCGTGCGGTATTGCCGGCTTTGCGGCTCGAATACATAGTTGTGGTTGGGGTAGCTCTGGCTGAACAGCTCCTCCAGCGCGCCGATCTCGGCCAGGTGCTCGATTGGCACCTGGGTATGCGCGTGGGGAAACCAGATGCGGTCGCGCAAGCCGAAGCCGGAATGGCAATCGAGGGCGATGCTGAACTGGCGCGACAACAGTTCGCGCTCGACGAGGTCGCACACGGCCTGGCTCTCCACCTCCATCGGGCCGTCTGCCGCACCTCGGTACCAGGGCAGGCGGGCGCTGTAGCGCTGTCCGCCGAGCATGAGGGGCACTTTTTCGCGCGCGCTCAACGGCGCATTGCGCATCAGGTCCACGCCGCGCGGATTGCAGCGCGTGGCTTGCCACATGCCGCCCGGATTGACCAGCGGCATGAACACGAGGCGCATGCTTTCCAGCTGCTGGTGCAGGGTGGCATCCCAGCGCAGGCGCGCGATCAGGCTTTCCAGGAAAGACAGGATGACTTGCGTGCCGATGCGTTCGAGGCCGTGGATGCCGCCGAAAAAGCCCAGCACGGGCACGTCGGGACTCGGATTGCCCAGTGCAATTGTGTACACGGGAAACTCGCGCCCATCCATGGCGATGCTGCAGGGCGCGGCCACTTCCAGGTGGCTGCCGCCCTCGTCGATGAGGCGTTTCAGCATGACCAGCTCGGGCAGATTCTTTTCGATCATCAGGCGTCTGAAAGGGAGAGTAGCAGCCAGTGTAGCCGAAATAAGCGCCGCGCCCGACGTCCCGCATGGCGAAATTTGCGCACGCTGCTGATGTCACGAAGCCGTCATTTTTTCTGTGTAGGCTATTGCAGTTGATGCAAGAATTGTTACTTGGCAATGCCTTGTTTCCACGCGATTTCACCCTCACACGATAGCGACTCGATAGCGATATGACAGGCAGCCCGGCATCCGTCCATGTGCTTGCGCTGGCAGGATACCTGGTTTTGCTGGGGTTCCTGGCCGCGGTGGGACCCGTGCGGGCGCAGCCGGCCGATGGTGCCGTGCTGCAGTTTGATATCGCCGCGCAAAACCTCGGCGACGCGCTCGACCTGTACAGCCGCCGCACGGGCATCGCCGTGCTGATGGACCAGCGCTACGCGCAGCGCCAGTCGGCGGCCGTGCGCGGCGCGTATGCTGCCGGCGCGGCCCTGCAAGCCTTGCTGGAGGGGACAGGGCTGCAATCGCGCCTGTCCGATGCGCAAGCCGTCATCGTGTATGCGCCGGCCGCAGCTGACTTGCCGCAAGTCAGCGTCGTGGCCGCCGCCGACATACCAGGCGCCACGCAGGGCGGCGGCGACCATGCGGCCTATGTCAGCCGCTTGCAGCACGTGCTGCTGGGGCTGCTGTGCCGCGCGGCGCAGACGCGTCCCGGCGGCTACCGGCTGGCGCTGCAGCTGTATCTGAACCGCGCCGGCGTGGTGGACCGGGTGCACCTGCTCGACAGCACGGGCTTGCGCGCGCGCGATACGGCCATTGCGCGCGTGGTGCTGGGCATGCGCGTGGGCGCGGCGCCGTTGCCGTCGATGCCGCAGCCCGTCTCCATCCTGCTGCTGCCGCAAGGGCCGGGCAGCGAAGTCGATTGCGCCAGCGCGCCGGGTAGAAACGCGCCATGAGCATGCCCGACCTGCGCACCAAGCTGAAACGCCACCTCAGTTCGCGCTACGCCGTGCTGCGCTGGCGCCTGGAGCGTGTGGTCGGCTGCAAGCACCATGCGGCCGATGCGCTGCAGGAAACCTGGCTGCGCCTCGAAGCGATGGTGGCGCCTGGCCCGGCCGCCGCGCCCGTCCACAATCCCGACGCCTATCTGCTGCGCATGGCGGCCAATATCGCCACCGACGCTTACCGGCGCGACCGCATCATCGTCACGGAGCGCGAACGCGAAGAGCTGATGCACTTGGCCGACGAGGCCGGCGACGACATCAGCGATCCGGCGCGCATCGTCTCGGCCCGGCTCGACGTGCAGGCGCTCGACGCGGCGCTGGCGGGCCTGTCGCCGCGCCGCCGTGCCATCCTGACGGCGGCGCGCATCGACGGCCTGCTCAATGCGGACATCGCCGAGCGCTTCGGCATTTCCGTGGCGATGGTGAAGAAAGAATTGCAGGCCGCCATGCAACACTGTAAAACGTGCATGGCCGACGCCGATGCCGCCCAGCGCAGCGATGTGTCGGGCCGCCGTAAATATTGATGAATCCCATGACTGCTCCTGACCGCGATCCACGCGACGTTTTTGAACATACCGACACGGCCATCGGCCGGGAAGCCGCTGCCTGGTGGGCGCGCCTGCGTGCCGACGACTTTACGCAGGCCGACGCCGACGCCTTGCGCGCCTGGTGCGCGCGCAGCCCTGCGCATGCGCGCGCCTGGCGCGAGCTTCAACAAGTGTGGCAGGCGCTCGATCCCGCCTTGACCCGCGCCGCCGCGCCGCAGGGAGCGAACGTGCTGGCGTTCCCGGCGCGCCCCGGACGCCGTGCTTTCCTGGGTGGCGCGCTGGCGGCCGGCGTGGCCGTGCTGGCCTTGCGTCCGCCCTTGGGCGCCTGGCCGTCGCTGCAGGAATTCGCCGCTGACTATCGCACGGGCACGGGCGAGCAGCGGCAAGTTGCCTTGTCGCAGCAGATGACGGTGCAGATGAATACGCAGACGCGCATCAATGTGCGGGCGCCGGAAGCGATTGAATTGCTGGGCGGCGAGGCGGAAATCCTTGCCAGCGGCGCGCGCCAGCCCGTGTCGGTGCTGGCGGGCGCGGGGCGTTTATTGGCGCAGTCGGCCCGCTTCAATGTGCGCTACACGGACGATGCCGTGTGCGTCACCTGCCTGGCGGGCGCCGTGGAGGTCGCGTGGCAACAGCGCCGGCAGACCCTCGATGCGGGACAGCAACTGGTCTACGACGAGCGGGGCGTGCAGGCGGCCACGGCCGCGCCGGTGGAAGAGGCCAGCGCGTGGCGCACGGGCGCGCTGTCGTTTGTCGGCAAACCGCTGGCCGATGTCGTCGATGAAATCAACCGCTACCGGCCCGGCCGGGTGGTGCTGCGCAATGCCGAGCTGGGCCGCCACCTCGTGCGCATGCGTTTTTCTATCGGGCAAACCGATGGCGCGCTGGCGATGATACGCGACCTGTACGGCGCGCAAATGACCAGCCTGCCAGGTGGCATTGTCCTGCTCAGCTGATCCCGTGTTTTCCTTTGGCAGGCTTATTTTGAAAAATATTTAAAAATATTTTTCAAAAAACATTATCCCTTCCGCCATTGAGCTACGTCATGGAGGCATGGACGCCTGCGCTACCGCCAGGCTCCGTTCCCTACTCTCTAGCCAGGAAACCATTGCCATGACCAAGCTTCACACTGCCCAGCGCCCAGTCCCAAACGTTGACACGGACGCGCAGCGTACCTCCACGCTGGGCAGCCGCTTGCGGCTCACGCCGCTCGCTTATGCACTGACCACCATGCTGATGGCGGGCGCCTTCACCACGCCGGCCCGTGCGCAGCAGGCGTTCAGCGGCGGCTGGTTCGCGGCCAAGGGCGCGGCGCAAAATACGGCGGCCACGGCGGGCCGCCTGCCGAATGGCCAGCCGCTGCCGCTGGGCAGCCGTCCCGAGGGCCAGCAACAGCAGGCGAACCAGCAGTTGCAGCGCTCGCTCAACAACCTGAACCTGGCCGCGCGCGCCATCGCCGCGCAGCAAGCGGCCCAGGCGCAGGCGCGCCAGGCGGCCGCCGGCGGCGCCAGCGTGCCAAATGGCCTGGCGCAGGGTGGCTTGCAGGTCGACACCAACAGCCTGACAGCCGGCTGGCTCAATGCCCAGGGACCCGTGCAGACAGTGGCGAACGGCAAGACGGCCGTGGTGGTGCAGCAGACGGCGGACAAGGCTATCCTGAACTGGGAAACGTTTAACGTGGGCAAAGACACGACATTGACCTTCCAGCAGCAGAAGGACTGGGCCGTGCTGAACCGGGTCAACGATCCGCTGGCGCGTCCCAGCCAGATCCAGGGCCAGATCAAGGCCGATGGCACGGTGCTGCTGGTCAACCGCAACGGCATCGTGTTTACGGGCACGAGCCAGGTCGATACGCGCAGCCTGGTGGCGGCCGCGGCCCGCATCAGCGACGCGCAATTCCAGAAAAACGGCATCTACAGCCCTGGCACGGCCGGCGCCGCAACGTTCACCGATGCGGCCGGCAAGGTGCAGGTGCAGGCCGGCGCGCGCGTCAGTAGCAATGCGCCCAAGGGCAGCACGGAAGGCGGCGGTTACGTGATGCTGCTGGGTAAAGAGGTGCACAACGGGGGCGAGATCAGCACGCCCAAGGGCCAGGCCCTGCTGGCCGCCGGCGACGGCTTTACCATCAAGAAGGGCGTGGGCACGGATGGCAATCCGCTGTCGACCACGCGCGGCAGCGAAGTCACGCCGCAGTTCGCGGCCGGCAGCACGGCGGGCAAGGTCGTCAACACGGGCCTGATCCAGGCGCGCGAAGGCGACATCACGCTGGCCGGGCGCACGGTGCAGCAGGATGGCGTGCTGTTCGCCACCACCACCACGGCCACGCGCGGCACGATACACCTCAATGCCCTGGGCAGCGACGCGGCCGTCACCGTGGGACGGGGCGCTACCACGGCCATCCTCGTCGACGATGACGGCAAGACGATGGCGCTCGACAGCCAGCGCGACGCCATGCGCGGCCCGGCCGTGGCGGCGGAACAGAATATCTCGCTCGTCAACGACCGCCGCGACCAGTCGCGCATCGAGATCGGCAGCGCCGGCACGGTGGAATTGCTCGGCGATTCGCTGACCCTGGCCACGGGCGGCCAGATCGCCGTCAATGCGGCCAGCCGCAGCCTGTTGCGCGACGGGGCGCAGCTTGACGTGTCCGGCGCCGTCGGCGTCAAGGTGGCGATGGCGGCCAACAATATCGAGATCAATGTGCAGGGCAACGAGCAGCGCGATGCGCCAGTCAACCGCGATGGCAAGGCCCTGATCAACAACAGCATCTGGGTGGACCGCCGCAAGCTGGTGTTCGTACCGAAGGGCACGAATGGCTATGACAGCGACCGCTGGTACACGGCCGGCGGCTTGCTGGAAGTGGCCGGTTATCTGGGCACGCAGGGGCACTCCGTCAGCGAATGGATGGGGCAGGGCGGCACGGTCAGCTTCGGCGGCAAGGATGTCGTCACGCAGGCCGGCTCCGGCATCAATCTGTCGGGCGGCACCCTGGACGTGCAGACGGGCGCGTTGCGCCAGACCTGGCTGAAAGGCGCGGACGGCAAGCTGTATGAAGCGGGCAGCGCGCCGGCCGACCTGGCCTATCTTGGCGTGTACAAGGGTTACGAGGAAGAACACGCGCGCTGGGGCAAGGAAGCCAGCGCTTTCTACGCCAATCCCCTGATCGCTGCACAACAGCGCCTGGAAAACGGCTACACGGTGGGCCGCGACGCGGGCAAGCTGGTGGTGGCCACGGGGTCGGCCGTGCTGGAAGGAGCGATTGCGGGCGATGTCTTCCAGGGCGAGCGCCAGAGCCAGGCGCCGCAGGCGCTGCTCGACGGCTACCAGCAGTCGCAACTGGCGGCCGCGCAGCGGGGGCAATTGATCGTCGGCCAGTATCAGGCCATGTTCGACAAGCGCACGGGCGTGCTGCAGCATGCGCTGTCGGCCGTCATGGACGAGGTGCGCCTGACGCGGGTGCAGGACGGCATCGCCGCCGGCCTCGACGTGGCAGGCGTGCTGGACGCTGAGCGCCAGGGCAGGCTGCTGCTCGACACAACTTTGCTGAACAATCAGCAACTGGGTGCCATCCGCATCGCCGCCAAGGGCGCGATCACTGTCGACAGCGCGCTGCAGGTGGCCGATGGCGGCAATATTACCCTGTTCGGCAAGGACGTGGCCATCAATAGCAACCTGCGCAGCCATGGCGGCAGCATCATGGCTGGCAATGTGCTGAACCAGATCGGCGCACTGGGCATGGCTGATACCTTCGTCAATCCGGGCGTGCCCCCGGGCACGTTGCTGCTGGCCGATGGCGTGAGTCTGGACACCAGCGGTTTGCTCAGCAACGTGCTGCGCGATCCGCTGGCCGCCGCCGGCTTGCCGTACCTGAACGGCGGCACGGTATCGTTGCGGGCGTATGGCGACGTGCGCATCGGCAGCGGCAGCCTGATCGACGTCAGCTCGGGCGCGGCCATCCTGTCGCAGGCGAAACAGCAGGGCGGCAAGGGCGGCAACGTGACCTTGGCCAGCTATGGCGCCAAGGCCGACCTGGTGCTGGGCGAGAGCGCGCAGGTGCGCGGCCATGGCGTTGCCGGCGGCGGCAAGCTGGAATTGCAGGCCAACAAGATACTGGTCGGCCAAGCCGATACCGGACAGAAAGGTACCCTGCAGCTGGATGGCGACTTCTTTGACAAGGGTTTTTCCAGCTACAGTCTGCTCGGCAAGCAGGGCGTGACGGTGGCGGACGGCACGCAGGTCGACGTGCGCATGCCCGTGCTGCGCGTGGTGGACAATGAAAAACTGGCACTGTGGACGCCGGAACAGGTCACGGAAAACACCGTCAAGGGCACGTTGACGCAGCGCAAGGGCGCCAGTCTGGCCCTGCAGGTGGGCGATGTCCAGTCCGATGCGGCCGACATGGCCATCGCCGAACTGCTGGTGGGCAAGAATGCCGTGGTGAATGTCGATGCGGGCCAGTCGATCAAGTTGTCCAGCGTGGGCCAGCTGACGGTGGAAGGGCGGCTGAACGCCTGGGGCGGCAAGATCAGCCTCGGCGGCGTGGGCGTCGCCGTGAATGTGTCCGAAGCGGTGGAAGCGGCCGGCCATGGCCGTTCCCTGTGGGTCGGCGAGAACGCCGTGCTGGACGTGGCCGCGCGCGCCGTCAGCGCTACGGATGCGCAGGGCCGGCGCTATGGCAAGGTGGTCGATGGCGGCAGCATCGTCATCGGCGGCGAAATCGACCATGCGCAGGGCAGCACGTCGGCGGCCAGCCTGTTTGTCGTCGTGCGCGACGGCGCCGTGCTGGACGCTTCCGGCGCGCACGCCGTGCTCGACATTAACGGCGCGGCCGTCGACGTGGCCAGTGCGGGCGGCAGCATCGCGCTGGCGTCGAACAATGGCTTGTACCTCGATGGCCAGTTGCTGGCCCGGGCGGGCGGCGCGGGCGCGGCGGGCGGCAGCCTGTCCGTGGCCACGGGCACCCCCGTCTACCTGAAAGTGCTGGCCACGGACAAGGTGCTGCAGGGCCGCCAGCTGGCGCTGACGCAGCGCCAGGGCGCCAGCGACCTGGCTGAACACGTGAACGCTCGGGATGCGGCGGCAACGCTGCAGTACGGCCACGGGCGTTTTTCGGTGGAACAGGTGGAAGCGGGCGGCTTCGGCAGCCTGGCCCTGCTGGGCGCCGCCTCCTTCGATGGCGACGTGTCGCTGCATCTGCAGCAAAGCTTCCAGCTGTACGGCGCGCCCGTGCTGACACCCGGCAGCAAGCCCGGCGCGAAGGTCGGCATCGCGGCGCCGTACGTGCGCCTGGCCAACATCAAGCCGGCCGGCAAGGATTTCTATGTCACGCCGGGCACGGCCGGGGAGTCGCCGATGGCTGGCCAGGTCAGCATCGCGGGCGACCTGATCGACGTGCGCGGCATCGTCTCCATCCTGGCCGACGACGTGCGCCTGAGCAGCCGCGGCGACTTGCGCTTCCTGCTGTCCCCGCTGGGCTGGGGCGGCGCGGAGGCGACGACGGTGCTGTCCTCGCCGGGCGACATGACCCTCAGCGCGGCCCAGCTGTATCCGGACACGGGCGCCGGCGCCGCCGTACGCGTCGGTTATGGCCGCACGGATGGAAAGTTCGGCTACGATCCGGCGCGCAGCCTGCGCATCGCTCGCACGACGGACAGCGTGCCGGCCATGCCGTATTCCGCCTTCGGCTCGCTGGAACTGGAGGCCGCGCATATCGAGCAGGGCGGCGTGGTGCGTGCGCCGCTGGGGCGCCTGGCGATTGGCGCGGCCCGCTATGAAAATGACAAGAGCCTGAGCGTCAATCTGCTGGCCAACAGCATCAGCTCCGTCAGCGGTGCCGGCCTGGTCATGCCGTATGGCGGCACGGTCGATGGCCAGAGCTGGAACGTGGACGGCAAGCTGGCCACCTTCATGGGCGTGGGCGGCTTCAATGCGCAGGGCGGCTTGCGCGTCGGCGTGGAAATGGCCGGCGTGGCCGTGCAGGTGCAGCCGGGCGCGCTGCTCGACCTGTCGGGCGGCGGCGAACTGACGGGCGCCGGCTTCATCGCGGGCCGCGGCGGCTCCACCGATGCGCGCTATCATCCGCTGGCGCAAGTGAATGCGAACGGCGGTTTCATCCTGCCGGGCCTGGCGACGAATCCCGTGTACGCCATCGTGCCGGGCGTGCAGGCGCCGCAAGCGCCTTCGGGCGCCTCCGATGCGGCCATCGGCCGGCAGGTGACGATAGGCAACGGCGTGCCGGGCCTGGCGGCCGGCACCTACACCCTGATGCCGTCGACCTACGCTCTGCTGCCGGGCGCCTTCCGCGTGGAACTGAACGGCCTGGCGGGGCAGGGTAGCGCCGGTACGCTGGCGCAGCCGCTGCGCAACGGTTCCTGGGCCGCACCCGGCACCTTGTCGATCGCCGGCACGGACATCCGCGCGCCGCTGGCCAGCCAGCTGATCATCACGCCGGCCAAGGTCGTGCGCACGTATTCCCAGTACAACGAAATGGGTTATGCCGCGTTTGCCCTGGCCGATGCGCAAACGCGGGGCATTCCCCGCGCGATGCTGCCGGCCGATGCGAAAACGCTCAAGCTGAACCTGGCGCCCGGCGGCGGCCTGGAGACGTTCCAGTTCCAAGGCACGGGCAAGTTCGCCGCGGCCGAGGGCGGCTATGGCGGCACCGTGGTGCTGATGTCGAGCAATACCTCCGCTGGCGAGATCGAGCTCCTCGCTGATGGCGCGCCGGCCAGCGGTGACGCGAAACAGGTCAGCATACGCGCTTCCAGCCTGAACAATATCGGCGCGGCGCGCATCGTGGTGGGCAATGCGCCCACGGTGGAATATGGCCAGGGCGGCAACTATGTGAACTTCGGCGTCCAGTCGGCGCGCGCCATCTACCTGCGCGCCGGCGCCGTCTTGTCGGCGCCCGAAGTATTCCTCGTCGCCCAGGATCCGGGCAATTCTGAACTGGGCGACGGCGTGATCGATATCGCGCCCGGCGCCGGCATCAACACCCTGGGACGCGGCAAGGCCGCCTACGACGCCAACGATGGCTTCATCTACCAGAGCCGCCCGGACGTGCACGTGCTGGCCGCGTCGAACGGCTTGCTCAATGTGGCGCCCGTCAGCGGTGCGACGCGCGGCGGCATCCGCATCGGCATGTGCGCCGACGCTTGCGCGGGCAGCGGCACGGCCAGCCTGTACTCGGAAGGCACCTTGCTGCTGGCGACCAGCGGCAGCTTCCAGCTCGACGACACGGCCCGCTACGGCACGCGCAACCTGAGCCTGGCTGTGGGCGCCATCAATATCGGCTCGAACGAGGCGCTGGCGGCGGCCCAGGCCAGCGGCACGCGTCCCGCCGGACTGACCCTGAACCAGGGGCTGCTGGACCGATTGCTGCGCGGCGACACCAGCACGGGCGCGCCGGCACTGCAGGCGCTGATGTTGAACGCGGCCGACAGCGTCAATTTCTATGGCGACGTGGTGCTCGACACCTATGACAAGACGAGCGGAAAATCGAACCTGGAGCGCCTGGTGCTGACCACGCCGGCCATGTATGGACAGGGTGGCGCGGGCACGGTGGCGACCATCCGCACGGCTAACCTGATCTGGGGCGGCGCCCTGTCGGCGCCCGGCAACGTGATCGCGCATGGCGCCGGCACGGGCAGCGGCACCCTGAACCTGGAGACGGAGCGCATCGATTTCGGCTTCGGCCCCTTCACGCAGCCAGCCGGCGTCGCCACCTTCGACCGCCTGGCGCTGGGTTTTGGCACCGTCAACCTGAAAGCCTCGGGCCAGGTCACGGCCAACCACAAGGGCAGCCTGTCCGTCTACCAGGCGCAGGGCGCGTATGAAACGGGCAAGGGCTTCCGGTACAGCGGCGGCAATCTGAATATCACCACGCCGCTGCTGACGGGCGAGGCCGGCTCGTCGCACAGCTACACGGCGGGCGGCGCGCTGGCCGTGACGGCGCCGGCCGGCGCGCCAGCCCCTTTCGCCAAAACTAACGCGGCGCTGGGCGCCCAGCTGGCCTTGAACGGCGACAGCGTGAACGTGGCGACAGCCGTGGTGTTGCCGAGCGGCAAGCTCACCGTCAATGCGCAGCACGACATCAGCGTGGCCGATGCTGCGCGCATCGACATGGCGGGCCGCAAGAGCACCTTCTTCGACGTGGATAAATACAGCTGGGGCGGCGACGTGGTCCTGGACAGCCGCGCCGGCGATATCCGCACAGCTGCCGGCAGCGTGATCGACCTGTCGGCCGAGAACAACCGGGCCGGCAGCCTGAAGGCCGTGGCCCTCGATGGCGCGGCCGGCATGGTGGAGCTGCAAGGTAAGATACTCGGTGGCGCCAGCGGCAGCTACGACGCGGGCGGCACCGTGGTGCCGTACAAGCTGGGCAGCGTGGACGTGCGTGCGCAAACCCTGGGCGCGAGCGGCGCGCTGGACAGCCAGTTCGCTGCGCTGAACAAGCGCCTGAACGAAGGCGGCGTGACGGGCGCACGCAGCTTCCAGCTGAAACAGGGCGACCTGAGCATCGGCAATGAACTCAAGGCGGGCGAAGTGCAGGTATCCGTCGACAATGGCCGCCTGACGGTGGCCGGCACGATCGATGCCAGCGGCGAGCGCGTAGGCAGCATCCGCCTGGCCGGCAAGCATGGCGTCACCGTGGCAGGCAACGCCGTGCTCGATGCGCACGGCACCGTCTTGCGCGTCGACAGCTATGGCAAGATCATCGATAGCCCGAACCGCGCCACGGTTGAACTGAACGCGGGGGAGGGCACATTGGACCTGGCCGGCGGCGCGCAGATCGACGTGCGCCACGGCACGGCGGCCGTGCTTGGCAAGGGCAAGGGCGAATACGACGGCGCCGCGCGCGGCACGGTGGAACTGAGCGCGCCGCGCCTGGGCAGCGGCGGTTCCCGCACGGACGCAGACGCGGCCACCTTTGGCGACATCGCCATTACGGCTGGCGGCGGCTTCACCATCCGCGGCGCGAAATCCATCGCCGTCAACGCCATGCAGCGCTATGACGATGCGGCTTATGCCACGGACCTGTCGGCCAGTGGCCGCCCGTATCAGGTGGTCAACCAGGCATACCTCGACAGCAAGCATGCGGACAGCACGGCGTTTGTCAATGCGGCGCTGGCCAACACCAACTTGCGCAATGGCAAGCTGGCCGGCTTGAACACGGCCGCGTATGCCGAGGCGCTGCACTTGCGGCCCGGCGTCGATATCGTCAGCAAGACGGCGGACGGCGACCTGGTGGTGCAGGGCGACCTGGATTTGTCGGGCATGCGCTACGCCAGCCTGAACCCGCGTTTTCAAGTGACGCATGCGCGCGGCTCGGGCGAGGTGGGCAGCCTGCTGCTGCGCGCCGGCGGCGATTTGAATATCTATGGCAGCATCAATGACGGCTTCGCGCCGCCGCCGTCCACGCAGGACGACAAGGGCTGGTTGCTGCTGCCGGGGCGCGACATCAACGGCAGCGACGTCATCGTTCCGGGCACGGGCGTGACCCTGGCCGACGGCACCATTTTCCCGGGCGGCGTCACACTCAATTACGACGTGCCCGTCAAGGCGCTGAGTTTCCGCGCCAACACGCGCCTGCCCGTGGACGTGGTCCTGAACCAGGTGCTTACCTTGCCGGCCGGCACGGTCCTGGCGGCTGCCGTGCGCGACAGCGCCGGCAATATCGTCCACGCGGCGGGTACCTTGCTGGCCACGGAACAGACCTTTACTGCCGGCATGCGGCTCGACGCGGGCAGCGTGGTCGCGCAAATGGTCAAGGTGCGCGCCATGACCTGGCCGAAAGGCGTTGCCTTGCCGGGCTTGCTGGGCGAGCGCAACGTGGTCACCCTCAGTGGCAAAGTGGTGCTGCCCGTCGGCGCGCTGATCCCGAACGGCACCGACGTCAAGCTGCTGCCCGGCGTGACGTCCATCGCATTGCGCCCGGAAGTGGCGGGGCGCCAAGGCGCGCTGTGGGCCATCGCACCGATGCTGGCTGAAGGTTCGCAATCGTGGGGCATGCGCCTGGCGGCCGGCGCCGACCTGGAGGCGGCTGACACGCGCAGCGTGCAAGCGCATCCGGCCCACGGCACCCTGCGCCTGGCCGACAGCCATTACGGCATGTATGGCGTCATGATCCCGCCGAAGGGCGTGCAGCACTGGACGCAGGCGGCGCAGGAGCTGGGCGAGCGCGAGGGCATCGTCGGCATCGTGGCGGGCGAACCGATCACCGAGGAATTCATCAGCCAGTTCGGCCAGACCGTGGCGGAATTTTGCGCTGGCGACGCCAGCATGTGCGTGCTGAAGCTGGCTTATGTGTGGACCAAGGCCGGCGCCGAAGAATTCGCCGACCCGAGCGTGAAGGCGGGCGACGTGGTCGACCTGGCCGGCCTGGGCTGGCCCACCATGTGCGAGGAAAACCCCACCTGGTGCGGCACCTCCAACCCTACCTTCGACAACAAGGCGTCCAGCCTGCGCTACAGCGTGCTGCGCACGGGCACGGGCGACCTGGACCTGGTCAGCGGCGGCGACCTGCGCATGGATAGCCTGTACGGCGTGTACACGGCCGGCATGTCGTCGGTGGCGACGGCGGCCGGTGACCCGTACAACCTGCCGCGCGCGCGCAATCTGGACGGCACGGTGCTGTCCAACCCCGATGGCGCGCATGAGCGCCTGGTCGATGGCGGCGCAGACAGTCTCTACCGCGCCTGGTATCCGGACCAGGGCGGCAATCTGCTGCTGCGGGTGGCTGGCGACCTGAGCGGCTCGCTGGTCGGCGGGGCTGCCGCCACCAACGGGCGCCCCGTCAGCAAGGATGGCCCCGGCGATTCGGTGGCGGTGGGCAACTGGCTGTGGCGCCAGGGCAGCGGCGGCGTGGCCACGGGCGGTCCGGCCCAGCCGACGGCGTGGTGGATCAATTTCGGCAGCTATGTGGGCCGCGATGCCCTGGCCGATACCGTGCTGGGCTTTACGGGCTTCGGCACCCTGGGCGGCGGCAATGTGCGCGCCGACGTGGCCGGCGATGCGGGCGTGCTGGCGCCGAAGGTTGCCACCGTCTTCAACACCAACATCAATCCGCGCTCGCAGGGCTTGCTGCTGGCCGTGGGCAGCACGGGCCGCGTGCTGGCCGACGGCAGCCTGCAACTGACGGGCGGCGGCGACCTGGACCTGCGCGTGGGCGGCGGCCTCAATCCGTCCAGCCAGTCCGGTGGCGGCCACTTGAATGGCGCGCTGGCCGATCTGCGCGGCCACGTGGAGGTGGCCGCTGCCCAGCTGGGCAAGGTCGCGCTGCAGTACGGCACGCGCGCTACCGACCACGTGCCGCTGGAAACGCGCGCCTTCGACGCCTTCCGCGCCACCCGCGCCACGCCGCAGGGCGGCATGACCCTGGTGCCCGGCGACGCCACTTTCAATGTGGCCACCCTGGGCGACCAGGTGCTGCAGGATGTGGCCGACCCCGGCCGCGTACCGATGTTCAACGCCGCGTCGTATACCAGTGCGGCGGGCGAAGCGGGCGCCGGCTACAGCTGGTTCAGCCTGTGGACGCCGCGCACGGCACTCGACCTGTTTTCCGCCGGCGGCAACATGACGCCGCTGACCGCGCCGATCGGCACGGCCACCGACCTGGCCGTCGTCTATCCCTCCATCGTGCGGGCCGCGGCCGCGAATGGCAGCTTGTACTATGGCAAGACCATCACGGACTGGGGTGGCGCGACCGCGTATGCCGATCCTTTGCTGCTGGCGCCGTCGCCAAACGCCCAGCTGGAATGGCTGGCCGGCGATTCCATTTATGCGGGCGGCTACGCCGTCAGCCAGTCGGGCGCGGCCGCCGACAGCATGGCGACGCCGTTCAAGCCAGCCTTCGCGGCCTGGAACCTCCGGCCTGGCAGCCAGACTGCCCTGGGCGGCAATGTTTCGAACACGGGCGTGCCGTCGTCGCAGTGGAACGCTCCGCTGTTCGCCTTCGGACCCGATTCCGCCGCCGGTCCGGCCAACAGCGGCACGCAAGCGGCGCGCATCTACGCCGTGAAGGGCGATCTGATCGGCGTCAATAGCGGCCGCATGGTCGCGTTCTACGATGCCAAACACGCAGGCGTCACCTGGTACGAGGGGGCGCAACCGGTGTGGATGAAGGCAGGCCGCGATATCGTCGGCAGCGGCACGGCGCTGCTGGAAGCCATCGACGGCACGGGCGGTGGCGACATGATGTTCCGCAATTACAGCAACTTGTTCGTGCACAACAACGCGTTCGACGTGTCGGTGGTCTCGGCCGGACGCGACATACTCAATAGCTCCTTCAACGTGGCCGGCCCCGGCACGCTCGACATCAGCGCCGGGCGCAATATATTGATGCAGGACAAGGGCAGCGTCGTCAGCCTCGGCCCCGTCGTCGCGGGAGACAAGCGTCCGGGCGCCGGCATCGCCATGCAGGCCGGCGTGGGCGCGGCGGGCCTCGACTACCTGCGCTTCGTCAAACCGTATCTTGACCCGGCGAACGTGGCGCAGGCGGGCGTGCCGCTGGCCGACCAGGCCGGCAAGGTGGTGAAATCGTACGGCGGCGAACTGGCCACCTGGCTCGGTGAACGCTACGGCTTCAAGGGCACGCCTGCCGAGGCGCTGGCCTACTTCCTGGCCTTGCCGGCACCGCAGCAGCGCGTGTTCGCCCGCGACGTGTATTTTGCGGAACTGAAGGCGGGCGGGCGCGAGTACAACGATGCGGACAGCGCGCGTTATGGCAGCTTCCTGCGCAGCCGCAACGCCATCGCTGGCCTGGCGCCGGCCACGGACGCGAATGGCAAGGCGATTGCCTATACGGGCGACATCATCATGTACCGCGGCCTGTATTCCAAGTGGAACGACGGCGAGCAGCGCAGGGATTATTTCCCCCGCAGCGGCTACGTGCACACCAACTTCGGCGGCGATATTCAGATGCTGACGCCGGGCGGCAAGCAGGTGCTGGGCATCGAAGGCGAGGCACCGCCGTCGACTTCCGGCGTCATCACCAAGGGCGGCGGCAATATCGACCTGTTCTCGCATGGCAGCATCCTGCTGGGCCAGAGCCGCATCATGACGACGTTTGGCGGCGATATCCTCGGCTGGTCGTCGACGGGCGACATCAATGCGGGCCGCGGTTCGAAGTCGACCATCGTCTACACGCCGCCCAAGCGCGTGTATGACAACTGGGGCAACGTGACCCTGTCGTCCGACGTGCCGAGCACGGGCGCCGGCATCGCCACCCTGGCGCCGATCGCGGAAGTGCCGGCCGGCGACGTGGATCTGCTGGCCCCGCTGGGCACCATCGATGCGGGCGAGGCGGGCATCCGCGTCTCGGGCAACGTCAACCTGGCCGCGCTGACCGTGATGAACGCGGCGAATATCCAGGTCAAGGGCGAATCCAAGGGCATGCCGACGGTGGCGTCCGTCAACGTGGGCGCCATGACGAACGCCAGCGCGGCCGCTAACCAGGCGACGGCGGCGGCGCAGGACGTGGTGCAGCGTGAACGCGCCGCCACCCGTTCCGCTCAGCCATCGGTGTTCACGGTACGCGTGCTGGGTTTTGGCAGCGACGCACCGCCCGACAGCGCGCAAGCCGCGCCGCAGGACGGCGCGCGCATCGAGGCGACCGATTACAACCCGCGCAGCGCCGTGCGCGTGCTGGGCCTGGGCACGCTGCCGGAATCGGCCACGCGCCAGCTGACGGCGCAAGAGCGCAGCAGGTTGTCGCCATGATGGCCGGCGTGGTGAGTATGGCTGCTGCCTTGCCCCTGCACATGACGGGCATGGCCTGGTATCGGCCCGCCATCCGGCCCCGCCTGCAGGCGGCCAACGACATGGCGGCGGCGCCAGGGCAGGGCGCGCAACTGCAGGCTGTACTGGAAGGCAATTACGCGAGCCTGCACCGGCGCCTGGCGCGCCACCTGGGCTGCGCCGAGCTGGCCAGCGACAGCCTGCACGACGCCTGGCTAAGGCTGGGCACCTTGGCTGCCGGGGATGGCGCGGCACTGGCGCATAGCCCCGTCGCCTATGTGTTTCGCGTGGCGTGCAATGCGGCCATGGACAGCCTGCGCCGCAACCGTGCCTGGCTGTATGTGGACGATGGCGAAGGGGATGGCGGCGCCGGCCTCGTCGATTTCCTCGCCGATACGGCGGCCGGGCCGGAACGCCTGGCCGAGCTGCAGGCCTACGTGCGGCGTCTGGCGCAGGCCGTCGACTTGCTGCCACGGCGCCACCGGCAAGTGCTCGAAGCGCTGCGCGTGGACGAGCTGACCCGCCAGGAAGTGGCCGAGCGGCACGACATGTCGCTGCGCAATGTCGATACGGCCTTGCGCCAGGCGCTCGACCATTGCGCCCGCCACACGGGTTACGCGGCGCAGGGCGGCGTCGGCACGACCCGGCGCGGCCTGAGGCTGAACGTTCGTTCGCGTACAGACGCGTAGAAATCCGGCCGTCAGACTGCTGCTTCGGGCCTGCATGCGCCCACCCAGCCAGTCCACAGCCAGGAGGAAGCGCGACATGACAGAGTGTAATCACATCAATGCCGGCAGGCGCGGCGTGCTGATCGCCGGCGCGCTGTCGGCCACGGCGGCGGCCGTGCCCGGCGTGGCAGGGGCGGCCGAGGCCGTCAATGCGGCCAGCCTGGCCGGCGCTTCTCCGCCGCCCGTCCTGATGAAAGTCAGCCTGGACGTCAACGGCCAGCGCCACAGCCTGGAACTCGACACGCGCACCAGCTTGCTCGACGCCTTGCGCGAACACCTGCACCTGACAGGAACCAAAAAGGGTTGCGACCATGGCCAGTGCGGCGCCTGCACCGTCATGCTCGATGGCCAGCGCATCAATGCCTGTTTAACGCTTGCTGTGATGCATGACGGCGCCAAGGTGACCACCATCGAGGGACTGGGCACGCCCGACAAGCTGCACCCGATGCAGGCCGCCTTCATCGCGCATGACGGTTACCAGTGCGGCTACTGCACGCCGGGGCAGATCTGCTCGGCCGTGGCCGCGCTGGGAGAAATCCGCCAGGGCATCCCCAGCCACGTCAGCACCGATTTGAATGCGGCCCCCTCGGTGACGCCCGAAGAATTGCGCGAGCGCATGAGCGGCAACATCTGCCGTTGCGGCGCCTATTCCAACATCATCGAGGCCATCACCGAGGTGGCGGGGACGCCGGCATGAGAGTCTTCAGCTACCAGAAGGCCGCCACGCCGGCCGAAGCGGCGGCCGCCGCCTTGCACACGCCGGGCGCCCGCTTCATCGCCGGCGGCACGAATCTGCTCGACCTGATGAAACTGGAAATCGAGACGCCCGCGCACTTGATCGACGTCAATGGCCTGGCGCTGGATAAAGTGGAAGCAACAAAGGACGGTGGCTTGCGCATCGGCGCCCTCGTGCGCAACACGGCCTTGGCAGCCCACGCCACGGTGCGGCGCGATTATGGCGTGCTGTCGCGCGCCTTGCTGGCCGGCGCCTCCGCGCAGCTGCGCAACAAGGCGACGACGGCTGGCAACTTGCTGCAGCGCACGCGCTGCCCGTATTTCTATGACACGAACCAGGCCTGCAACAAGCGCGTGCCGGGCAGCGGCTGCTCGGCCATAGTCGGCTTCAGCCGGCCGCTGGCGATCCTGGGTGGCAGCGGCGACTGCATCGCCACGCACCCGAGCGACATGGCCGTGGCCATGCGCGTGCTTGACGCCAGCATCGACACGGTGCGGGCCGACGGCGCCGTGCGCAGCATCCCCATCGCCGACTTTTATCGTTTGCCGGGCAACACGCCGCAACTGGAAACCGTGTTGCAGCCGGGCGAACTGATCACCAGCGTGACCTTGCCCCGGCCCGTCGGCGGCATGCATGTCTACCGCAAGGTGCGCGACCGCGCCTCGTACGCGTTCGCGCTGGTGTCCGTGGCGGCCATCATCTTGCCCAATGGCACGGGCCGATTGGCCTTGGGCGGCGTCGCGCCGCAGCCTTGGCGAGTGCCTGCTGCCGAGCAGGCGATACCGAATGGCGCCGCCGCCGTGAGCCAGCAGTTGCTGGCCGGCGCCAAGCCGACTGACGGCAACGCCTTCAAGGTGACCCTGGCGCAGCGCACCGTGGCGTCCGTATTGGCTGAAGCACAAGCGAAGAAAGGCTAGGGCCATGAAATTCACGACACCCGCCACCACCAATCCCATCGACCAGCTGAAAGTCGTCGGCCGCCCCACGGACCGCATCGACGGTCCCCTGAAAACCACGGGCACGGCGCCATACGCGTATGAACAGAACAAGGCCGCGCCGCATGCGGCCTACGGTCATGTCGTCGGCGCGGCGATTGCCAAGGGGCGCATCGCTTCCATTGACACCAGCGCTGCGCGGCGCGCGCCCGGCGTGCTGGCCGTGGTGACGGCGGAATCGGCCGGCAAGCTTGGCAAAGGCAAGATGAATACGGCGAAGCTGCTCGGTGGTCCGGACATTGAACATTACCACCAGGCCATCGCGCTGGTGGTGGCGGAAACCTTCGAACAGGCTCGCTCGGCCGCGCAGTTGCTCGATGTCAAGTATGTCGAGCAGAAGGGCGCTTTCGACCTGGCCACGGCCAAGGGCACGGCGAGCAAGCCGAAAGACGGCAAGCCCGACAGCAAGACGGGCAACTTCGCCGGTGCCTATGCTGCTGCCCCCGTGCGCGTGGACGCCACCTACACGACGCCTGACCAGTCGCACGCCATGATGGAGCCGCACGCCTCGATTGCCGCCTGGGAAGGCGACAAGGTGACGGTGTGGACGGCGAACCAGATGGTGGACTGGGGCCGGGGCGACCTGGCCCGGACCTTGGGCATACAGAAAGACAAGGTGCGCATCGTTTCGCCTTACATCGGCGGTGGTTTCGGCGGCAAGCTGTTCGTGCGCGCGGAAGCCTTGCTGGCGGCCCTGGGCGCACGCGCGGCGCAGCGTCCTGTCAAGGTGGCCCTGACGCGGCCTTTGATGTTCAACAACACGACGCACCGGCCCGCCACCATCCAGCGCCTGCGCCTTGGCGCCACGCGCGACGGCAAGATCACGGCCATCGGCCATGAATCGTGGTCCGGCGACCTCAAAGGTGGCCAGCCGGAAACGGCCGTGATGCAGACGCGCTTGCTGTACGCGGGGCCAAACCGCATGACGGCCATGCGTCTGGCCGTTCTCGACTTACCGGAAGGCAATGCCATGCGCGCGCCGGGCGAGGCGCCGGGGCTGATGGCGCTGGAAATCGCCATGGACGAGATGGCGGACAAGCTGAGAATGGACCCCATCGTGTTCCGCATCCTGAACGACACGAAAGTGGACCCGGAAAAACCGGGCCGGCCGTTTTCCCAGCGCCGGCTGATCGACTGCCTGCGCACGGGCGCCGTGGAATTCGGCTGGAAGGAGAGATCAGCGCAGCCGGGCATGCGGCGCGACGGGCGCTGGCTGGTGGGCATGGGCGTGGCGGCCGCCTTCCGCAACAACCTCGTCATGCAGTCCGCCGCCCGCGTGCGCCTCGATGGCAATGGCGTAATCACGGTGGAAACGGATATGACGGATATCGGCACGGGCAGCTATACCATCATCGCGCAGACGGCGGCGGAAATGCTGGGCGTGACCTTGAACAAGGTGGTCGTGCGCCTAGGCGACTCGGATTTTCCCGTTTCGGCCGGGTCGGGCGGGCAGTGGGGCGGCAACAGTTCCACTGCCGGCGTGTACGCGGCCTGCGTGCGCCTGCGCCAGGCCATCGCCGGCAAGCTGGGCTTTGACGAGAAGGAAGCGCGCTTTTCCGATGGCCAGGTGAGCCAGGGCGAGCGCAGCGTGCCGCTCGCTGCCGCCGCCTACCATGGCGACGTCGTTGCGGAAGACCACATGGAATATGGCGACCTCGATAAAAAATTCCAGCAATCGACGTTCGGCGCGCATTTCGTCGAGGTGGGCGTGGACAGCGACACGGGCGAAGTGCGCGTGCGCCGCATGCTGGCCGTGTGCGCGGCCGGCCGCATCCTGAACCCGAAAGCGGCCCGCAGCCAGGTTATCGGCGCCATGACCATGGGCGTGGGCGCGGCTCTGATGGAGGAACTGGTGGTCGACCAGCGCCGCGGCTTCTTCGTCAACCACGACCTGGCCGGCTACGAAGTGCCCGTGCACGCCGACATCCCTCATCAGGACGTCATCTTCCTCGACGAAACGGACCCCATGTCTTCGCCCATGAAAGCCAAGGGCGTGGGCGAGCTGGGCATCTGCGGCGTGGCGGCCGCTGTTGCCAATGCCGTGTACAACGCGACGGGCGTGCGGGTGCGCGACTATCCGGTAACGTTGGACAAGCTGCTGCGGGGGCTGCCCATAATGGCCTAGACTCGGCTTGGCGTCGGCCTCGCGCCGCGCGCGTGACAAAGCGTGTATTTTTGGTAATTTTCAGGTGCTATGCTCGGAACGCATCTTGCGGGGCACATTCGCGGCCCGCAAGCTCATGCCGCCAGGAGAATGCATGAACAGCTCGCCAATGCCGCCGCGGATACTGATCGTCGATGACGAGCTGGCGCATGTGCGCGCTCTTTGCGAGACCTTGCGCGGCCAGACCTACGACACGACGGGCCTCGCTTCGGGCGAGGCGGCGCTATCGCTGCTGGCCGTCGAATCGTTCGACCTGCTGCTGGTCGACCTGATGATGCCAGGCATGAACGGCATCGCCGTGGTGGAAGCGGCACGCCGGATCGATCCTGATCTGGCGTGCATCATCATGACGGGCGAAGGCACGATCGCGTCGGCCGTGCAGGCCATGAAGGCGGGGGCACTTGATTATGTCGTCAAGCCGTTCAAGGTCTCGGGTATCCTGCTGATACTGGTGCGGGCGCTGGAAACGCGCCAATTGCGCATCGCCAATGCGCGCCTGGAACTGCTGCTGCGCCAGCACACGGCCGAACTGGACGCCATGAACAAGGATTTGCAGCTGGCCCGCGAGGTGGCCGAGCGGGCAAACCAGGAAAAGACCAATTTCCTGTCCAGCATGAGCCACGAGTTGCGCACGCCGCTCAACGCCATCCTCGGTTTTTCGCAGATGCTGACATCCGATTCCATCCCTTCGACGGCGCAGGAAAGGAAAACCTTTGCCTCGCACATCTTCGGCGCCGGCCGGCACCTGTTGACTTTGATCAACGATATCCTCGATATCGCCAGGATCGAGTCGGGCAATATGTCGCTGTCGATGGAACCCGTGGACCTGGCCGGCATCTACCACGAATGCTGGCAAATGATGGAGCCGCTGGCGCACAAGCGCGGCATCACCCTGACATTCGTCGAAGCGGACGGAGTGCATGTGCTGGCCGACCGCACGCGCCTCAAGCAGGTGCTGATCAACCTGCTGTCGAACGCCGTCAAGTACAACCGCGACCAGGGCGAGATCCACGTCGATTGCCAGCCCGTCGATGCGCGCCAGCTGCGCCTGTCCGTGCGCGACACGGGCGCCGGGCTGAGCGCCGCGCAGCTCGAGGCGCTGTTCCAGCCCTTCAACCGGCTGGGACGCGATGCGCGCGACGAGGAGGGCACGGGACTGGGGCTGGTGGTCAGCAAGCGCCTGGCCGAAGCCATGCAGGCCCGGCTCGGCGTGGCCAGCACGCCCGGGCGCGGCAGCACCTTCTGGCTCGATATCGCCAGTTGCCCGGCGCGCCAGCCGTTGCAGGACAGTCCGCGCCTGCCCGTCATGGCCCGGCCCGCCGAAACGCCACCGTTGCCAGACCGCAAGACGCTGCTGTATGTGGAAGACAATCCCCTGAACGTGACCCTGGTGGCGGGCCTGATCCATTTTCGCCCCGACCTTGACCTGCTGTCGGCCGGCGACGGGCAAACGGGGCTGGACATGGCGCGCCGCCATCTGCCGCAGCTGATACTGATGGATTGCGACCTGCCCGACATCCGCGGCACGCAAGTCATGCAGCTGCTGCGCGCCGATCCGCGTACCGCGCATATCCCCGTCATCGCCCTGACGGCCGTGGCCGGACCCGGCGATATCCGCCAGGGGCTGGCGGCCGGGTTTTACCGCTATCTCACCAAGCCGATCGACGTGCAGGCGTTTTCCGAGGCCATCAACAGCGCGCTGGACTCGGCCACGGCGCAGTGCAGCGCATGAGCGGCCTGGCGCCGGCGCGGCGGGCGGTCTGGCTGGCGGCCGCACTGCTACTGGCGGCGCTGGCCGCCCTCGCTCTCTGGCGGCTCGCTGCCCGTCCCGCGCCGCCGCCCGCTCCCGTGGAAGTGCTGCGCCTGGCCGTGAATGCGGAATACGTGGGCAGCTGCCCCGTGCTGGCCGCGCATGGGCACGGCTATTTCGCGCGCGAGGGTATCGACGCGCAGCTGCAGCCGTATTCGTCGGGCAAGGCGTCGCTGGAAGCCGTGCTGCAGGGCAAGGCCGACCTGGGCACGGTTTCCGATATTCCCGTGGTACTGGCCAGCCTCAAGAACCAGTCCGTCGTCATCCTCGCCAGCATCTTCGAGGCCGAGCGCGACCACGGCATCGTCGGGCGCCTGGACCGCGGCGTATCCACGCCCGCCAACCTGAAGGGCAAGCGCATCGGCGTGACCCTGGGCACGTCCGGCCAATTCACGCTGGACGCCTTCTTGAACCGCCAGAAGCTGTTGCCCGCGGAAGTCACCTTGCACAACTACACGCCGGACCAGCTGGCCGGGGCGCTGGCGCGCGGCGAGGTCGATGCGGCGGCCGGCTGGGAGCCGTTCCTGACTGGCATGACGCAGGCCATCGCGGGCAAGGCGGCCATCTTCTATGGCGAGGATGTGTATGCCGGCCTGTTCAATGTGGCCGGCACGGGCGACTATGTGCGTGCCCACCCGGCGACGATGCGCAAGGTGCTGCGCGCGCTGATCGCCGGCGCGCGCTTTTGCCGGGACGAGCCCGATGCCGCGCGGGCCCTGTTTTCCAGCGCGTCGGCCAGCGAGGCGGCGCGCCTGCGGGCGGCCTGGCACCGATATCAATTTGATATCGTTCTTGATCAGGGCTTGCTGCTGGCGCTGGAAGACGAGGCGCGCTGGGCCATCAAGAACCGGCTGGGCGAGCGCAGCGACATGCCGAACTTCCTCGACGCCGTCTACCTGGACGGCCTGGAAGCCGTGGCGCCATCGGCCGTGACGGTCATTCATTGAGAAGGCCACCGTGAAAATCGTAACGCGCTTCAAGCTGGCCCAACTGTTTTGCGTGGTGCTCGTGGCCATCATCGTCGCCGTGCTGTTTTCCACCACCCTGGCGATGCAGCGCGAACTGGCGAAGAACAAGGCGGCGGCCGATATCCTGCAAGCCGTCACGTCGCTGCGCTACCTGTCGATCGAATACGCGCTGCACCATGGCACGCGCACGCGGGCCCAGTGGCAGCTGCGCAGCGACTCGCTGTCTTCGGGCCTGCTGGCCACGCCCGCCTTCAACGGCGGCGAGGAGCGCGCGCTGCTGCGCGCATTGCAGGCCGACCTGGCCGGCGTGGGCGGCCTGTTCAACCTGTTTGTGGCGAATCACCGCGAGCTGGGACAGGACCCGCAGCGGCGCGAGGTACTGGGCGAACTGGAGTCGCGCCTGTCCGGCCAGATCATGGGCAAGGTGCAGGGCATGATCTCGGATGCGATGCGGCTGTCCGAATTGAGCCGGCAAGGCGTGCTCGATGCGCAGCAGCGGGCCAACGTGGCCGTGATGTTGTTTGGCGGGATGATCATCGCGCTGGTGGCCGGTCTGATCTACTTCACCATGACGAGCGTGACGGGACCGCTGGAAAAGCTGCGCCAGGGTACCCTGATCGTTGGCGCCGGCAAGCTCGATTTTGCGCTCGGCCTCAACACCAGAAATGAGATCGGCGACCTGGCGCGCGCCTTCGACGGCATGACGGACAAGCTGCGGCGCACCACGGTCTCGCGCGACGAGCTGGCGCACACGAATGCCGCCCTGGAAACGCAGATCGCCGAGCGCCAGCTGGCCGAGCGCAAGGTGCACGAGCAGCTCGAGCGCCTGAACCTGCTGCAGCAGATCACGCGCTCGATCGGCGAGCGGCAGGATTTGCGCAGCATTTTCCAGGTGGTGGTGCGCAGCCTGGAAGAGCAGCTGCCCATTGATTTCAGCTGTATCTGCCTGTACGAGCCGTCCCAGCACGCGCTGCAGGTGACGTGCGTGGGCGTGCGCAGCGAGGCGCTGGCGCTGTCGTTCATGATGAGCGAACACGCGCACATTCCCATCGACGAGAACGGCCTGTCGAGCTGCGTGCGCGGCAAGCTCGTGTATGAAGCCGACATCGCCGAGGTGGCGTTTCCGTTTCCGCAGCGGCTGGCGCAAGGAGGGCTGCGCGCTCTCGTCATGGCACCGCTGCTGGCCGAAAACACGGTCTTCGGCATCTTGATCGTGGCGCGCCGCAGGGCACACAGCTTTACCAGCGGCGAGTGCGAATTTCTCAGCCAGCTGAGCGAGCACGTGGCGCTGGCCGCCAACCAGGCGCAGCTCTACGGCGCACTGCAGCGCGCGTATGACGATTTACGCCAGACGCAGCAGTCGGTGATGCAGCAGGAACGCCTGCGCGCGTTGGGGCAGATGGCCAGCGGCATCGCGCACGATATCAATAACGCCATTTCCCCCGTGGCGCTGTACACGGAATCGCTGCTGGAAACGGAAACCAATCTCAGTCCGCAAGGCCGGCATTGCCTGGAAGTGATCGAGCGCGCCATCGACGATGTGGCCGCCACCGTGGCGCGCATGCGCGAATTCTACCGCCAGCGCGAACCGCAACTGGCGTTGTCGCCCATCAATGCCAACCTGGTGGTGCAGCAGGTGCTGGACCTGACGCGCGCGCGCTGGAGCGACATGCCGCAGCAGCGCGGCATCGTCATCGCCCTGCACACGGAGCTGGCGGACGAGCTGCCCATGCTGCCCGGCAGCGTGGGCGAACTGCGCGAAGCGCTGACGAACCTGGTTTTCAACGCCGTCGACGCCATGCCGGAAGGCGGCACCCTGACTGTGCGCACCAGCTGCATCGGCGTGCCCGGCCAGGCGGCGCGCCAGGTGCAGGTCGAAGTGGGCGACACGGGCATCGGCATGGACGAGAATACGCGCCGTCGCTGCCTGGAACCGTTTTTCACCACCAAGGGCGAGCGCGGCACGGGCCTGGGCCTGGCCATGGTGTATGGCATGATGGAGCGCCATGGCGCCAGCATCGACATCGTCACGGCGCCGGGGCAGGGCACGGCGGTGCGCCTGGTTTTTCCCGCCTGCGAGGCGGATGAGGAACATGAAGCCTCCGACACGGCCCACGCCGTGCCGCCGCGCCTGCGCATCCTCGTGGTGGACGACGATCCGATGGTGCTCAAGTCCCTGCGCGACATCCTGGAAATCGATGGCCACGAGGTGGTGTCCGCCGATGGCGGCCAGGCCGGCATCGACAGCTTCCTGGCCGCGCACGACAGGCACGCGCATTTTTCGGTAGTCATCACGGACCTGGGCATGCCCCACGTGGACGGGCGCAAGGTGGCCAGCGCCGTGCGTCAGTGCTCGCCGGCCACGCCCATCATCATGCTCACGGGCTGGGGCCAGCGCCTGGCGGCCGACAGCGACTATCCCGAACACGTCAACTGCGTGCTGGGCAAGCCGCCCCGGCTGAAGGAATTGCGACGCGCCTTGAACAAGGTTATTGCGACAGGGTAGAGCCTGGGAGGGAGCGGCAAGGCAGTCAGCGCCTTGCCGGGTTGCTTGCAGGGGCGGGCGTACTACGCTTTCGTACAAGTCGTTTCGGTAATGTCCAGGTTCGCGGCCTTGCCGCTGGCATCCGAGAAGACCGTGTCATACAGGAATTTTACTGCGTAATCTTTTACCACCAGGTTGCCGCTGGCATTCAGGCGGAATTCCCGGCCTCGTCCAATCGGCGCATCTTGCGTGCTATAGATGCCGGCATAGCCGATTTTGTCGGCAAGATGGATCACCGGATAGATGCGGTCGTTGATCAATTGGCTGGCAAAATTGCCGGCGCCGCCATAATGCGCGGTATCAGGGCCAGTGATGATGCCCTGGTTTAAGGATAGCGTTTGTGCCGATGCCCCCAGGTAAGGGTAGTAGGCGAGGCCCGATATCTGCAAGGTATCGCCGGCGCCGGCGGCAATTTTCCCCAGCGTTTGCGAGCCAGTTGCACACTTCCACTTGCCGTCCAATGTACCGCTGCTGATGGCCGCGATGACCGATGGCGCAGGTGCGGTATCGCCACCACCTCCACCGCCGCCACAGGCGGAGAGCATGGTTGCAAGAATAGTGATAATGATTTTTTTCATAGTAGGCATCAGTGATGCCGGCAGGGCGTGCCGTGGCGCGCCGTGATTCTACGGACATTTCCATAAGGAAAATTCACGAATTGTCACGTGGCGCGCTGTCATTCTCTTGCCATGAAAAACGCCGGTACCGGTGCGCTTCGCCTGCGCTCCGGTACCAAGGTTCAGAACCGGTACGTCAAGGTCCCCCGCACGCTGCGCGGCATGCCATACGTGCCTTGTGCATAGGTATTGATGTTGATGTACTTCTTGTCGAGGATGTTTTCCACGTTCAGCTGGGCCGTCAGCTGGCGCGTCAGCTGGTACGTGGCCATCAGGCTCGCCGTGCTGTAGGCCTCCTGCGTCACTCTTTCCTTGCCGTTCGGCCCTTCGTCGTCAAAGTAGAACTTGCTTTGCCAGTTGACGCCGCCGCCCACGGTGAGGTCGGGTTGTACCTTCCAGGTGGCAAACAAGCGCGCCGTCGAGCGGGGCGAGAGGGTGTTGATATCCTGCTGCTCGCGGTCCCTGGCGCGGAAGTGGCTGGCGCTGGCCGTCACGTTCCAGCCCGGCGCCACGCTGCCCGACAATTCCCCCTCGATGCCGCGGCTGGTGGCGCCGCGCGCCGCATAATACGCTTGCGTGGTGGTGCCGGGCACGCGGTGGGCGCCGTCCGGCTGGGCCAGCTTGTCCTGCCTGATTTCAAAGATGCCGATGGCAGCGTTGGCCCGGCCTTCGGCCAGTTCTCCCTTCAAGCCCATTTCCATGCTTCGCCCTGTCAGCGGGTCCAGCCAGGCGCCCGTGCGGTCCTGGTTTTCCTGTGGGCGGAAGATGTCCGTGTAGCTGGCATACATCGAATACGTGTCGTTCAGGTCCACCACCACGCCTGCATACGGCACGAACTTGCTTTTGGCGAAGGCAAAGCGGGCGCTGCCGTCATAGCCGATACGGTCCTTGTCCCAGCGCGTCAGGCGCCCGCCGAGGATCAATTTAATGCTGTCGGCAAGATTCAGGCGCGCCGCGCCGTAGGCACCGTATTGCCTGGTCGTGTATTTTTCCGACAGCACGAGTTCGCCCCAGGCCGGCTGCGGGTAGCTGCCGTCCCAGGCGAGGAAGTTGCCGATCGGTTCAGGGTCGAGCGCTTCCTTGACGCTGAACTCGGCGTGTTGCAGCGTGTAATTGGCGCCGACGATGACTTCATGCTGGCGTCCGCCCAGGGTGAACAGGCCAGACAGCTTCACGTCCGCGCTGCTCTGCTCGCGCGCGCCGATGTAGCGGTTCGGATAGCCGAGCATGCCGAGACCCGTGATGCGATCCGGCCGTTCGGCCAGGAACACCAGCGGCGTGTCTTCCGTGTGCTTGCTGTACATGGCCTGCGCCTGCGCCTTCCAGCCCTGGCCCAGCGCGTGTTCCACGGTGGCGTGCACGTTCGTCTGTTCCGTGGCCCAGGCGGCCCAGCGGGGCGCCGTCGTGACGGAACGGTCGAAATTGGTGCGCGTACCGTCGCTGTACCACAGGGGGAAGCCGCCCCAGTTGCTGCCTTTCGGATCGTTCTGCTGGTAGCTGGCGCCCAGCGTCGCCACCGTGCCGGGCGCCAGGTCCGCCTCGACGGTGGCGTAGGCGAGCTGGCGCTGGTTCGAATAACCATTGGTAAACGACTTGCGGTCCTGCCAGGCGCCCGCCACCCGGCCGCGCACGGAGCCGTCCGCGTTCAGCGGCGTGGCCAGGTCGACGGTGCCCCGGTAATCGCTCCACGAGCCGGCCGCCAGCGACCATTGCCCTTCGAATTGCCTGGCGCTGGCCCGCTTGCGCACCAGGTTGATCGAGGCTGACGGGTAGCCGGCGCCCGTCAGCAATCCCGTGGCGCCGCGCGTCACTTCCACGCGGTCGTAAATGAGCGAATCCATTTCCGATTCGCCGCCCGAATACTGCACCTTATAGGTGGTGGGCACGCCGTCGTACTGGAAGTTGTCGACGTCGAAGCCGCGCGCGGAAAAGGTGCTGCGTTCCGTGTCGAACTGGTTGACGGCGATGCCGGGCGTGTTGCGCAGCACGTCGCGCACCGTCAGCAAGTCCTGGTCGTCCATGCGCTGGCGCGTGATGACGCTGACCGATTGCGGCGTTTCGCGCAAGGACAGCACCAGTCCCGTGGCGCTGGCCGTGGCCGGCGTCGTGTACGAACCCGTGCCCTCCGTGCTGGTGCTGCGCTCGGCCGTGGCGCGCACGGCGATGCCGGGCAGGGTGGTTGCCTCGGCGGCGGAAGGCAGCTTGCGCACGGCGTAATGGCCGCCGCCCTGGTCGACGGCGACCAGGCCGCTGCCATCGAGCAGGCGGGCGAAGCCGTCGGCCACCTGGTAACTGCCATGCAAGCCCCGGCTGTGCAAGCCCGCGTACAGGCTGGCGGCGCCGGAAATACTGACGCCCGCGTCGGCCGCAAACGCGGACAGGGCGGTACTGAGGGGGCCGGGAGCCAGCTGGTAGTGGCGTGCGGACACTTGCTGATGCTGCTGGGCGAAGGCGGACGCGCTCAGGGCCAGGCTGCCGAGCAGGGCCAGGGTCATGCTGGTGTTGCGGTAGTGCTTCATTGCTTGTTTCCCTTCGTTCATGTGTTGGTCTTGCCTGGATTGACGGGGCACATGCGCGAAAGGGACATTTTTTTAAAGAATATTTATGCGGGTTCGACGGAAATCCACCAGCGGCTGTGGCGCCGCACGCGGATGGGCAGCGAGGCTTGCAATAGTGATAATAATTGATCCGTATCATGCAATTGGTACACGCCCGACACGCGCAGCCGCGCCACGGCGGGATCGCAACGCACGACGCCGTGGCGGTAGCGGGCCAGTTGCGCCAGCACATCGGCCAGCGGCGTGTCGTCCGCATACAGCAAGCCCCTGGTCCAGGCGTCCGCATGGGGCGCCAGCGGCTGCGGCGCGCTGGCAGCCGCCTCGTCGAAACTGGCTTGCCAGCCCGCCTGCACGATGACGGGCCTGCCTTCAGTAGGCCGCACTTCCACGGCGCCCTGCGAGACGGCCACGTGGGTGCGCGCGTCCGGCAAGCTGTCTTCCTGGCGCACCGTGAAGCGCGTGCCGAGGGCGCGGATGCTGCCGTTGCTGGTGCGCACGATGAAGGGACGCCGCAGGGGATCGGGGCTGGTCGCCACGTGCATCTCTCCGCCGCGCAGGTGCACCAGGCGCAGGGCGGCGCCGAAGATGATGTCGGCGGCGCTGGCCGTGTTCAGGCTCAGCTCGCTGCCGTCGGCCAAGGGGAAATGGCGGATTTCTCCCGTGGCCGTGCGCAGGTCGGCTGTCCATGCCTGCCATGGCGTCACGCGCAGCATGGCCCAGCCAGTCGGCCCGGCGACGATCAGCACGGTCAGGGTCTTCAGGATGGCGCGGCGCGGCGCAGCGGCCGGGCGGTCGAGCACAGGCATGGCCAGCGGCGGAGGCAGCATGCCGAAGGTACGGCACACCTGCTCGGCTCGCTGCCACGCCGCTTCATGGTCGGGGTGGGCGGCGCGCCAGCGGGCCAGCCCCTGTTGCGCGGCAGCGTCCAGTTCGCCGCCTTGCAGGCGCATCATCCAGTGCGCCGCTTCGCGCGCGGCGTGCGCATCGAGAGTCGCGCTCATGTCAGGCCAGCAGCAGGATGCATTGTTCGAACGCCTGCACCATGTAGCGCTTGACGGTGCGCTCGCTGACGTTCAGGCGCGCGGCGATGTCCGCATACGCCAAGCCTTCCAGCTGCGACAGCAGGAAGGCCGTGCGCACCTTCGCGCCCAGGCCGTCGAGCATGGTGTCGATCTGGTGCAGGGTTTCCAGGATCAGCAAGCGGTCCTCCACCGACGGCACGGTGGGAGCGGGCAGTTGCGCCAGCGTGGCCAGCCAGGCCTGCTCCAGCGACTGGCGGCGGTAGTGGTCGATCAGCAGGCGGCGCGCCACGGTGGTCAGGTAGGCGCGCGGCTCGCGCAGGGTGACGGCACGTTCGCCGGGCGTGGCCAGCAGCTTGACGAAGGTATCCTGCGCCAGGTCGGCCGCGTGATCGGTACAGGACAATTTGCCGCGCAGCCAGCGCAGCAGCCACGGATGGTGCTGGCCATACAGCAGTGCGACAGGATCGGCGGCGGGGGATACGGCAGACGTCACGATACACTCCAGGTTGGCGCTGAAGTTCCCCCAGGCGGCTGGCAAGTGCAGGCTCTTCTTGAATGCGAATGGTTCTCATTTTACATTGACGTGCCTGAATGTCAATGCGGCAGCTCCGTTGGCAGGGAAATCATGCTCTTTCCGCTATACTGGCCCCCCGATATTGCCGCCCTTAGCCGAAAATCACCATGGACCTGAGTACCCACGCCGCCGTCGTCAATTGCGAAGCGTATCGCGATGGCAAGAAGATCGCCCATTTCGACATCGACAAGGTGGGCGACTTTCTCGGCGACCCCGATTGTTTCGTCTGGATCGGCATGGCCAGCCCCGACGTCACGGCCATGCAGGCGCTGCAATCGGCCTTTGGCTTGCACGAACTGGCCGTCGAGGATGCGCAGGGCGCGCACGAGCGGCCCAAGCTGGAAGAGTACGGCGACACCCTGTTCATGGTGGTGCACACGGCCACGCTGGACGGCGAGGCCATCGTCTACGGCGAAACCCACGTCTTTCTCGGCCCCCGCTTCATCATCACGGTGCGCCACGGCCCCTCGGCCGGCTATGCGAAGTTGCGCGAACGCAAGGAAAGCGTGCCCGAGAAACTGGCCAGCGGCCCTGGCTACGTGCTGTATTCCATCATCGATTTCATCGTCGACCAGTACCAACCCTGCATCGACCATTTGCAGGCGAAGTTTCAGCACTATGAACTGCAGCTGTTCAAGCCCAGTTTGAGTGAGGACAAGCTGCAGGATTTTTACCAGCTCAAGACGGAACTGCTCAAGCTCGATGCGGCCGTCAACCCGCTGCACGACATCTGCACCCAGCTGATCCGCTTCCATGGCGATATCGTGCCCAAGGAAAACCGCATCTATTACCGCGACATTCTCGACCACGTCAAACGGGTCACGCACACGGCGGGGCAGATGCGCGAACTGGTCAATTCGGCCATGCAGGTGGCGCTGGGGCAGATTTCGATCCGCCAGAACGAAGTCGTCAAGCGCCTGGCCGCCTGGGCCGCCATCCTGGCCGTGCCCACCATGGTCTTCAGCCTGTACGGCATGAATTTCGAATTCATGCCGGAACTGAAGTGGCGCGGCAGCTATCCGGCCGTGATCGTCGTCATCATCGCCGGCTGCTACTGGCTGCACCGGCGCCTGAAGCGCGAAGGGTGGTTGTAGTCGGCAGGCTTAGCCGCCCGCCACCGCGCCCGCCGCTTCCAGTATCAGCGCCGCCACTTCCACGGGACGCGAGGCCAGCGAGGCGTGACTGGCGTTCAGGGTGATGACTTTTCTTGCGCCGAGGCGCGCCGCCATGCGCTCCTGGTTGACGGGGGAAATCATGCGGTCGGCAGTGGAAATCTGGTACCAGCTGGGTTTATGCTTCCAGGCCGGGTCGCTGACGGTGTCGCCGAAGGTGCTGGCCAGCGGCGCTTTCTGCACCACGCCCAGCACGGCGCCTTCTTCCGCATCGAGGTCCTGGCAAAAGCTGTCATGGTATTGCTCGGGCTTGACCCACAGATAGCCATCGCTGTCGCCTTCCAGGCTGGCCGCGCCCAGGGGCGGGTGTTCCTGCGTGATGCTGCCCGGGCTTTCGCCCGCGTCGGGGGCGAAGGCGGCGATGTACACGAGGCCGACCACATTCGGTGCATTGCCGGCCACGCTGATGACGGCGCCCCCATAGGAGTGTCCCACCAGCAATACCGGACCATGCACCTGGGCCACCATCTTGCGCGTGCGCTCGGCGTCGTCGGCCAATGACGTCAACGGCAGTTCGACGGCGCGGATGGCTGTGTGGCCCTGGCGCCGCAATTCGACAATGACGCGGCTCCAGTGGGCGGCGCCGCCCCAGAAACCGTGGACGAGGATGATCGTGGCTTGCTGGCTCATGCGGGTACTCCTTGATGTAAGGGAAACGGCGAAGAGCGCGCCGGGATCGAGTGCTCACGGCGCGGCGGGCAACTGCATGCCTATTGTAGACCTTCCCGGCGCATGGCCTCGATGGCGTCGACCACCGTGTTCTCGTACTCGATGAAGAAATCGCTGTGGAAGCCGTCGCGTAGCACCAGGTGGCGGCTGCCGGGCAGGGCGGCGGCCAGGCGCTCGCCGTCGGCCAGGCGCAGCGGGCGGATAAAGTCCAGCAGCGCTTGCGCGGCGGCCCGGGTGGCGGGATCTGCTTGCAGCAGCCAGGGAAACAGGTTGCGCAAGGTGCCCGGATCGACGGTGATGACGAGCGCTGGCGCGCGCACGCGGCGGTAGTCGGGCGAAAAATTGTGCGCGGCCATGTCCATGGCCGTGGCGATGGCGGGCGGGGTATTCGGTTGCACGGCGCCGCCGGGCAGCACTTCCAGGGCGTCGCGCCAGTTCGCTTCCAGCGCGGGCCACCAGTGCTTGTTGATCCGCCTGGCATAGGCGATCGAGGCCTCCACCGATGCCAGGTCGGTCGGGCCGGGCGGCGGTTCGTCGAAGGGCGTGGGTTCCGGTGCCTCATAGCCGCCGCTGGCCAGGTAATCGAAGGTCGTGTCCAGATAGACGAGTCCCCGCACGCGCCGCGGGTGGTTGCCGGTGAACAGGGTCAGCTCGTTGCCGGCGATGGAATGGCCGGCCAGAATGATGCGTTGAACCTTCAGTGCGTCCAGCACGGCCAGCAGGTCGGCCACCAGGGTGGCGGGGGCATACGTCATATCGTTGGCGTCGTTTGCGGGCAGCGGCTTGCCTGATGCGCCATAGCCGCGCCGCGTGATGGCCAGCACGCGGTGGCGGCGCGCCAGCGCGGGGGCCAGGCTGTCGAAGGCGTGCGCATTGGCGCCCAGGCCGGCCAGCAGCACGATCACGTCATCGCTGTCGCCGCCTGCCGATGGCCAGTCGCGCACATGCAGGCTGACGCCAGGGGCGACGCCGATCTGCCGGTCGATTACCTTTGCGGCGTGCGGCACGCTGCCGCCGCCGCAGGCGGCCAGGGCCGCCATCGCGCCCATGCCGGACAGCAGGCGCCGGCGGGCGTGGAAATGGGGGATGGCATCGGTGATGCTGTTCATGCGGTACTCCTTGCTGTGACGGGGACATGGCCAGTGTCGCCGCCGCGCATGAAGTACCGATGAGGGGCAGATGAGGGGTGGGTGAAGGACCCGCCTGCGCGCTAATGCGACACCAGCACCGGCAACGTCATCTCCTGCAGCACCGTGCGCGTGACGCCGCCCAGCAGCGCTTCGCGCAGGCGCATGTGGCCGTAGCAGCCCATCACGACCAGGTCGCATTGGCGCTGCGCGGCCATGGCCAGCAGGGCCGCGCCCACATCCTGGCCCGGCGGCGTGTCGTGCTGCAGCACCTCGACGTTGACGCCGTGGCGCGCCAGGTACAGGGCCAGGTCGGCGCCCGGCTGCTCGCCATGGGCCGGTTGGGCGTGCGAATTGACGACGGCCAGGGTCACTTGCCGCGCCCCTTGCAGCAGCGGCAGCGCATCGGTGATGGCGCGCAGCGCTTCGGCGCTGCCGTTCCAGGCCAGCAGCGGGTGCTGCGCGGTATCCGATAGCGTGGCCGCTGGCGCGTGCGGCACCATCAGCACGGGCCGGCCGCAGTGGAGCATCAGGTATTCGGCCGTGCCGGCGATGACGCGCGAGGGCGTATCCTGCGCATCCGTCTGGCCCAGGATCAGCAAGTCGCAATAGCGCGCCTGCAGCAGCAGCGCGCCTTGCGCGTCGTCGTCGACGAAGCGCGTCTCGTAACTGCCCAGGCCTTCTTCGCGGGCGATGCGCTCGAAGTCGTGCAAGGCCTCGCTGGCCTGGGTGCACAGCGCCTGCATCTGCGCCGGCGCAAACTGCAGCGCGTTGACGCCGCCACCATACGCGTAGCGCGAGATGCCGCTCATGGCCGACCCGATCAGGTGAGCGCCGTCGGTGACGGCCAGGCGCACGGCCAGGCGGATGCGCTGGGCGCAGTGGCGGGAATTGTCGACGTGGACCAGCAGGGTGGTGTAGGGCATGGCGTTTTCCTCGGTTGTCGGTTATCAGGTTTGCAGCACGTAGCTGCCCGGCGCGTCGCCCAGGTCGGGCTCCATGGCAGGCGGTGCCACTTGCGCGTCCGTGCGTTCTGCCAGCCAGGCTTGCCAGGCGGGCCACCACGAACCGTCGTGGTGCGGTACGTCGCGCTGCCAGCTGTCCGCGTCGATATAGGGCGCGTCTTGGCGGTGCGTGGCCAGCTGGTAGCTGCGGCGCGGCTGGCCCGGCGGCGAAACGACGCCCGCATTGTGGCCGCCCGAGGTGAGCAAGAAGGTAACGTCCGTGTCGGTCAGCAGCTGCAGTTTATACACGGAGCGCCACGGCGCCACGTGATCCGTCAGGGTGCCGACGGCGAAGATGGGAGCAGCGATGTCGGGCAGGGCGATGTGGCGGCCCGCCGTGCGGTAGCGGCCTTCGGCCAGGTCGTTGTGCAGGAACAGACGGCGCAGGTATTCCGAGTGCATGCGGCAGGGCATGCGCGTGGCGTCGCCGTTCCAGGCCATCAGGTCGCTGTCCTGTTCATCGCGTCCCAGCAGATAGTGGTTCAACCGGCGCGACCAGATCAAGTCGTTCGAGCGCAGCAGCTGGAAGGCGCCCGCCATCTGCTTCGTATCGAGGTAGCCCTGCTTCCACATGGCCGCTTCCAGGAAGCTGACCTGGCTGTCGTCGATGAACAGCGACAGTTCGCCCGGCTCCTTGAAGTCCACCTGCGAGGCCAGCATGGTGAGGCTGGCCAAGCGCGCATCGCCGTCGCGCGCCATCGTCGCGGCGGCGATCGCCAGCAGGGTGCCACCCAGGCAGTAGCCCACCGCGTGCACTTGCGGCGCGCCCGTGAGGCGGACAACGGCGTCGAGCGCGTCCATCACGCCCAGCTGGCGGTAGTCTTCCAGCGACAGCTCGCGGTCTTCCTCCTGCGGGTTTTTCCAGGAAATCATGAACACCGTGTGGCCTTGCCCCACCAGGTAGCGCACCAGCGAATTGTGCGGCGACAGGTCGAGAATATAGAACTTCATGATCCAGGCAGGCACGAACAGCAGGGGCGTGGCATGCACCTTGGCCGTCGCGGGCGCGTACTGTATCAATTCGATCAAGTCATTGCGGTAGACCACCTTGCCCGGCGTGACGGCCACGTTCCCGCCCACCTTGAACGCTGCTTCGCCGGCCGCGCCAGCGCCCATGGCGGCGCGCTGCCAGTCGTCGGCCGCGTGAACCATGCCGCGCGCCAGGCTGGCGCCGCCGCTCTCGAAGGTCGCTTGCTGCACCACGGGATTGGTCAGCAGGAAGTTCGACGGCGCCAGCATGTCTAGCCACTGGCGCACGGTGAAGGTGACGACATCCTCATGGTGCGGCGAGACGCCGCGCACGCCCGTGGTGGCGCGGTGCCACCATTGCTGCTGCAGCAAAAAGCCCTGGTAGACGAGGTTGTAGGGCCAGCGCTGCCAGGCAGGATCGTCGAAACGCCGGTCCTGCGGCAGCGGCGCGATGCACGGCTCGGTGGCGCCGCCAGTCAGGGCTGATTGCAATGCATATTGCTGCCAGCGGCCGATCTTCTTCCACGCTTCCTGCTGCAGGGTTTGCTGCTTCGATGGCGCCAGCGCCAGGTGGCTGAGCCAGTCGGCATACGCGTTGCCCAGCGCGGCTGGCGAAATACCGCCCGTGAACTTGCCCAGCCAGGCGTTCAGCAGCAGGTCGAGGGTGGCGCCTTCCGGTGCGCTTTCCGGATAACCGGGCGCCGGTACGCCTTGCCAGGCGCTACCCAGGCGCTCATGTTCCACGTTGTGCTGCGCGTCGCTCGGCTGCGTCTTGCTCATCCGGTGCTCCTGTCATTTTTTTACAGGGTAGCAAGAGCTTGTTCAAAAAATTATGATCTACATCAAGTTTGGCCGGATGCGTGCCCATGTGGCTTGCCGCCTGATGGCAAGTGCGAATAAAAATGATTTAATCGAATATTGTGATTCCATTGTTTTGTGTGATGAAAGAAGAAAAAGCAATTTATTCATGAATTTATTTATTGTATTTGGCAAATTTATGTAGCAAAATGCGGTGAAGCAAGACCGGTCACTATGGATGGAGGAGATGGACATGCATACGAAAATGTCGGCAAGCGGCAGCGAAGAGGCGGCCAGAGGCTATTTACGCGAGGCAGCCGGGGGCGTGCGTCGTTCGTCCGGGCGGCGCCTGAAGGCGCTCGGCTACCTGGCCCTGTTGCTGGCCGTGGTGCCGGCCGCAGCCTGCATCGCCACGGGACGCGCCGGCGTGCCGGTGCTGTTTACCACCATGTGCGGCGTGGTGTCGTGCGCGGCCGACGGCCATGTGTTCTAGCGCGCTTCCTGCGCTTCCTGCGCTTCCTCGCAGATCCAGGTCATGAATGCCTGCACGGCGGGGCGCGTGGCTGCGTCGGGCCGCGCTACCAGGTAGTAGGCAAAGCGCGCGGGCCAGGGCAAGTCCAGCACTTGCACCAGGCGCCCGGCGGCGATCTCCTCCTGCGCGTACAGCTGCGGCACCAGGGCCAGGCCCTGGCCCGCCTCGGCCGCGCGTATCAACAGAAAATCATCTTCGAAGGCCGAGCCGCGCAGCGCCCGCGCCGCATCCTCTCTGTCGTCCGGCGCGCCATGCGCGGCCAGCCACAGGGACCAGTCGGCGCGGTCCGTATCGTGCAGCAGCGGGTAGCGCAGGCAATCGCCCGGCGTGGCGATGGGCGGCTGGCCCGCCATCAGGGCGGGGCTGGCGACGGGCACCAGCACGGGCGCCATCAATCGCGTCACCTGCAAGCCCGGATAGTCGCCCAGGCCGTGGCGCAAGGCCACGTCGACCCGGTCGCGGCGCAGGTCGACGAGGGCCGACGTCGCTTCCACGCGCACCTCGATCTGCGGATGGCGCTGGTTGAAGCGGCCCAGCCTCGGCACCAGCCATGCGGCGGCAAACGTGGCGACCGTGCTGACGGTCAGCGTCTGGCGGGCGCCCATGTCTTCCAGCGCCTGGCTGGCACCGGCGATCTGCGCGAAGGCGCCCAGCAGGGCGGGGTGGACCCTGGCGCCCGCCTCGGTCAGGCGCAGGCCCTGGCGTTCGCGCGTAAACAGGGGCATGCCGACCCGATCTTCGAGCAGGCGGATTTGCTGGCTGACGGCGCCCGACGTCACGTGCAGCGCCTCGGCGGCCGCCTTGATGCTGCCGCGCTGGCCCACTTCGACAAAGGCGCGCAGCGCCTGGAGTGGTAAAGGATGTTTCATCGATATAGTTTTTCTATAGTTAAGCGCGAAAAATCATCGTTTCTGTTTCGCTCTTGGAGAACGCATTATAGGGGCATACGGCGTTCTTTTGACGTCGAGTAAAACTATATCGATAGGATATCCATGCTACTTTCACATCGGCAAATTTGCCTGATCCTGCTATGCACCACGCAATTCGTTGCCTTGCTCGATTTTTCCATCACCATGATCCCCTTGCCGCAAATTCAGCACAGCCTGGGCTTTACGCCCGGCGGCCTGCAGTGGGTGATCAATGCGTATGGCGTGGCCATCGCCGGCTTCCTGCTGCTGGGCGGGCGCGCGGCCGACCTGTTTGGCCGCCGCCGCGTCTTCGTCACGGGGTTGCTGCTGTTTACGGCCGCTTCCCTGGCGGGCGGCTTTTCGCATAGCCCGGCCATGTTGGTGGCCACGCGCGCGCTGCAGGGCTTTGGCGCCGCCATGTTTTCGCCGGCTGCGTTCTCGCTGCTGCTGGCCGTGTTTCCCGAACCGGCCCGGCGCAACCGGGCGCTCGGTGCCTGGACGGCCGTGGCGGCCAGCGGCTTTGTCGCGGGCCTGATCCTGGGCGGCTTCATCACGGACCTGCTGGGCTGGCGCTGGGTGCTGTGGATCAATGTGCCCGTCGGCTTGCTGGTGCTGGCCCTGTCGCCGGCCTTGCCACTGGGGCGACCCGATGCGGATACCGCTGCGGCTGCCGGCACGCTCGACGTTTGGGGCGCGCTGCTGGTGGCGTCGGGCGCGGCGACGCTGGTGTTTGCCTTTGCCAATAGCGAGCATGTGGGACTGGCGCATCCGTTCACCTTTGCCCTGATCGCGCTGGCGCTGGCCTTGTTGGCCCTGTTCGTGTGGGTGGAGGGACGCGTGGCTGCGCCGCTGATGCCGCTGGCCGTCTTCCGGCGCCGCTCCACGGGCGGCGCGAATATCGTCTCCCTGCTGGCCAATACGGCCCTGGGCCCCACCTTTGTCGTCGTGGCGCTGGCCATGCAGGAAGTGCTGGCGTTTTCCGCCACGCGCACGGGACTGGGACTGTTGCCGATGGCCGTCGCCTTTACCCTGGCCAGCGCGTGGGCCGGGCCGGCACTGATCGCCCGCTGCGGCACCAAGCCCGTCATCGTCGGCGGCATGCTGCTGTTCATCGGCGGCCTGGCCATGCTGGGCGCGTCGCTGGCCACGCTGGCGTCGTGGGCCGTCTCCATCCTGCCTGGCACCGTACTGGCCGGCATCGGCTATGGCCTGGCGTTTCCCGCCTGGACCGTGGCCGGCATCGATGGCGTGCCGGAAGCGGACCATGGCCTGGCCGGCGGCATGCTGACGACCACGCAGGAAGTCGGCTCGGCCGTTGGCCTGGCCGTGGGCGTGGCGGTCAGCATCGCCGTGCTTGCCGGCGGCGGCACGGCCGCGCAAGGCTACAGCAGCGCCATCCTCGTTTCCGCCTGTCTGGTGGCGGCGGGCCTGGCGTGCGCCATCGCCATCCTGCCCGGCAAGGCTGCGCGCCAGGAGGCGGCGCCATGATGGAACTCTACACCGACAGCTCGCCGAACGGTTTCAAAGCCACGATTGCGCTGGCCGAACTGGGCTTGCCCTATCAGTTGCGCCATGTGCGCATTGAGCAGGGCGAACACCGGCTGCCCGCTTTCCTGGTCCTCAATCCGCACGGGCGCATTCCGGTGCTGGTCGACCACGACACGGGCATCACCGTGTTTGAATCGGCCGCCATCCTGCTGTACCTGGCCGAGAAGACGGGGCGGCTGCTGCCGAAGGCTCCCGCGCAGCGCTGGGCCGCCATCACCTGGCTGCAATTCCACGCGGCCAGCATGGGGCCGATGCTGGGCCAGCGCGTGCATTTCGAGATTGCGGAAGCGGGCGCGAATGTCGCCGCCACGGCGCACTTTCGGCAATTGAGCGACGCCGCGCTGGCCACCATGGATGGCCGCCTGGCGAACCACGCCTACCTGGCCGGCGACGCTTATTCCATCGCCGACATCGCCAGCTTTGGCTGGCTGCATATCGCCGACCTGATCGGCTTCAAGCTCGATGAATGGCCCCACGTGGGCGCCTGGTACGCCCGCGTGGCGGCACGTCCGGCCGTCCAGCTGGGCATCACGCTGCCCACGCCCGCCACGGGCGCCTGAGCAACTTCAAGGAACAATATGACGATCGATACCAGTGGCGCGTCCTCGCACGCGTTTTCCCACCATGCCGGCTACCGCCGCATGTTCGCGCCCGGCGCGCTCACCCTCGGCATTTATCTGCCCCTGCGCTTTTACCAGGGCGACATGCAGGCGCTGGCCGGCCAGGCCGAGCTGGTCGCTGCCATGGACAGGCAAGGCTTTGCCGCCGCCTGGGTGCGCGACATTCCCCTGTTCGACCCGCGCTTCGGCGATGCGGGCCAGCTGTTCGACCCGTGGACCTACCTGGCGTATCTGGCAGCGTGCACGGACTCGCTGGCCCTGGCCACGGGCAGCGCCATCTTTACCCTGCGCCACCCCATCGACCTGGCCAAGGCGGCTGCCAGCATCGACCAATTGTCCGGCGGGCGCCTGGTGCTGGGCACGGCGTCGGGCGACCGCGCCAGCGAGTTTCCCGCGTATGGCGTGCCGTACGCCACGCGCGGCGAGCGTTATGCGCAGGCCGTGCATATGTTTCGCCAGTTACTGCGCGCCGGCCCCGCCAGCGTCAAAGGTCCACTGGGCAGCATCGAGGGCCTCGAACTGCTGCCCAAGCCCGTGGCGGGCAGCATTCCCCTGGTCGTCACCAGCTCGTCGGGCCAGGCGCTGGAGTGGATAGGGCGCCACGCGGACGGCTGGCTGACGTATCCGGAAGCGACGGATACGCGGGACGGGCCGTGCCGCCTGGCGGAAAAGATCCGCGCCTGGCGCCAGTGCATACCGGATGGCGGCTTTCGCCCGCATATGTGCAATGAGTGGCTGGACCTGGTGGACGACCCCGATTACCCGCGCACGCTAGTTCGCAGCGGCTATGTGCTGCGCACTGGGCGCAAGGGCTTGATCGACTTGCTCGGTGAATGGCGCGAAGCGGGCGTCAACCATGCGGCGCTGGGCATCCAGCATGGCCGGCGCCCGGCCGCGGAGGTGCTGCAGGAACTGGCGCAGGAAGTGCTGCCGCATTTTCCCTCGCATGCGGCGCCGCCCAGCGCCGTGCCGCGCTGGTGAAGGGGAGATTAACGCGCTTAAAACGCGTGGCTGGCGGCGTAAATCAGCAAGCCGGCAAGGCCGCCCACGATGGTGCCGTTGATGCGGATGAATTGCAGGTCTCGCCCGATGGCCAGTTCGATGCGCTCGCTCATTTCATCCTTGCTCCACAAGTCCAGGCGGGCGGCGATGAAGGCGCCCACCTCCCCCCGGTAGCGGCGCACCAGCGAGCCGCTGCCGGCGACGATGGCGTCGTTCAGCCATGCCCGCGCTGCTTTGTCCGTTTCCAGCACCTTGCCCGTGTTGCGTGCCAGACTGGCGATGGCTTGCGCCAGCAAGGGCTGGTCCGCGTGCAGGTCGGTCAGCAGGCGCGTGCTGAGGTGCTTCCAGACGTCGCCCAGCATGGCTTGCACCGTATCGCTGGCGATCAGCTGCAACTGGTAGCGGCGCACCGTTTCTTGCCATTGCGGGTCGGCCTTCAGGTGCAGGGCGCTGTCGGCGATCCAGCCGGCGATGCGCTGACGCAGCGGGTGGTCTGGATCGAGGCGCACGGCGAGGGCGAATTTTTGCAGCGAGGCGATCATGCGCGGTTCATATGCTTTCACGGCCTTTTTCACCAGCGCGTTCTCGATCTGGAAGGCGCCCAGCACGAAATCGCCGATGGCGGCATGGTGCGCCTCGTCGTCCAGGTAGGCGGCGCTGCGGTCGAGCATGAAGTCCTGCAGTTCCTGCGGCTTGCCGTCGGCGATCAGCGCATCGATGCAGTCGGCCGCCACGTCCGACAGATTCAGCTGGCCCAGGTAGCTGCTGGCCTGTACACGCAGCAGGCGTCCCAGTTTGTCGTGGTCGGCCATCGCCAGCAGCTGTCTGGCAACACTGGCGCTGGCCATGCCCAGTTGCCGCGCGTGGACCTCGTCACTGAGCCAGGCGCCCAGGCGCGCGGCGGGATCGGCTTGCGCGATGCGCTCGGCGATGCCTTGCTCGGTAATGAAATGATTTTCCACGAAGGCGCCCAGGCTGCGGCCGATGTCCGCCTTGCTGTTCGGGATGATGGCCGTATGCCACAGGGGGATGCCCAAAGGGTGGCGGAACAGGGCCACGACGGCGAACCAGTCGGCGATCGCCCCCACCATGGACGCTTCGGCGAATGCCTCCACATAGCCCCAGGCGGGGTGGCCGCCCCGTTGCGAGCGGGCCACGGCGAAGACCAGTGCGGCCAGCAGCAGCAAGCCGGCCGCCAGCCACTGCATGTTGCGCAGGCGCGCGCGTTTGAGCTGGTCCGTGCTCTGGTCCAGTTGTGCGATGAGGTCGGGGGAACGTTGCATGGATGGCGGCCTGCGGTGGTTGCGAGACCGCCATCTTAACTGCGGCAGCGACAGGATATGTCGCTGCAGGGGATTTTTTACTGCGGCGGGTGCAGCAGCGAACGGCGGCGCGCGTAGCCGAAGTAGATGACCAGGCCGATCACCAGCCAGATGGTAAAGGCCACCCAGGTGACCCAGCTGAGGAAGGTCATCAGGCCCACGCACAGGATCACGGCCAGCGCCGGCACGTACGGCACGCCGGGGCAGCGGAAGGCGCGTGGCAGATCCGGGCGCTTCTTGCGCAGCACCACCACGGCAATCGACACCATGGTGAAGGCGGCCAGGGTGCCGATGTTGATCAGTTCAGCGAGGATGTTGAGCGGGATCACGGCGGCGATCAGGCCGAAGACGATGCCGACCAGCCAGGTGGCGAAGAATGGCGTGTGGAAGCGCGGGTGCACGGTCGACAGGCGCTTGGGCAGCAAGCCGTCGCGCGACATGGCGAAGATGATGCGCGTCTGGCCGAAGGCCATCACGAGGATCACGGTGGTCATGCCGAGGATGGCGCCCAGGTCGACGAAGCCGGCGATCCAGTTTTCGCCCGCATATTGCAGGGCCAGCGAGACGGGATGGTCGACGCCGAGGAATTTCTGGTACGGCACGATGCCCGTCATGATGGCCGAGACGACCACGTACAGCACGGCGCACACGGCCAGCGAACCGATGATGCCGATCGGCAGGTCGCGCGACGGCTTCTTGACTTCCTCGGCGGCCGAGGTGACGGCGTCAAAGCCGATGAAGGCGAAGAAGACGAGGGCGGCGGCGCTCAGCATGCCGTGGTAGCCGAACGGCATGTAAGGCTGCCAGTTGGCTGGCTGCACGTGGCGCGCGCCGAAGATGATGAACAGCAGCACCACGCCCACCTTGATGGCAACCATGATGTTGTTCAGGCGCGCCGATTCGCGCACGCCCCAGCCCAGCATGGCCGTCAGGGCCAGCATGATGACCAGGGCCGGCAGGTTGATGAAGGTGGTCACGCCGGGCAGCGCACCCGGTGCGGCAGTCAGGGCCACGGGCAGGGCGATGCCAAAGCCCGACAGCAGCGACTGGAAATAGCCGGACCAGCCGACGGAGACGGCGGCAGCGGCCAGGCCGTATTCGAGCAGCAAGTCCCAGCCTATCATCCAAGCGGCCAGCTCGCCCAGGGTGGCATAGCTGTACGTGTAGATGGAGCCTGCCACGGGCACGGTGGAAGCGAATTCCGCGTAGCACAGGGCGGCGAAGCAGCAGGCGACGGCCGCCACGACAAATGACAGCGACAGGGCGGGGCCGGCCGTCAGCGCGCCCGTGCCGGTGAGCACGAAAATGCCCGTGCCGACGATGGCGCCAATGCCCATGAGGACAAGGTCGAAGGGCCCCAGCACCTTGGCCAGTCCTCCTGGCTTCTTGCTGTGGGCAATCATGTCATCCAAATTCTTGGTTCTAAATAAGCTCACTGTGTCTCCTAGTGGTTTTTGTCATGGCGCCATTGCCGCCTCGTGAGTAGCACGACGCAGCCAGATTCTAGCCCACACGCCCGTGATTCCAGAAGGAAAACCGTACGGTGCCATGCGCGTCAGCCCTGACAACTTGTCCAGTAGGCAAAAAAACAGCCCCGGATGTGGACCGGGGCTGGAAAGGAGACTGCTACCGTTGGTTACTTTGGCTTACTTGGCAAAGTGCGCTTCAATTTCTTCCAAAGTCTTGCCCTTCGTTTCCGGCAGCAGGAAGGCTGCTGCCAGGAAGTACAGCACCGTGCAGCCGGCGCCAAAGAAGAACAGGGTCGAATAGCCGTGCAAACCCACCGTTGGCAGGAAGATGGCGGCGATCACTGTCGAGACGAACTGGTTGACCAGCAGGGCGATGCTCATGCCGTTTGAGCGGATACGCGTCGGCATCAGCTCGGACAGGGCCAGCCACACGCACACGCCCGGTCCCACGGCAAAGCTGGAAACGAACACGCAGATGGCGATGGCCACCAGCCAGCCATGCGTGGACGAGGGCACGGGGCCCAGGCTGGCCTTCTCGATGCGCAGCGGCGCCTCGCGCCCGGCGGCCGGGTCGGCGAACGGATTGAGGTGCAGCTTGCGGAAGAACACGCCGATCACGCTGTCGGCCTGCACGGCGTCTTCGCGGGCGATGGTCACCTGGCGCAGCACGGGATCGTCGCTGCGCAAGCTTTTCACGTTGGTGAACGGGCCGTAGGCGTAGGCGATGGTCAGCTGCTGCGGCGTGCCGTCGGCCGCCGCGCCCAAGGCCGTCAAGGTAGCCGCGTCGAGGCGCAGGGACAGGCCGTCCGCTTGCACTTGCGCCGCGATGGCGGGGCGCACGTCGGCCAGGTGCGCTTCGGCGCCGCGGAACAGCAAGCCGGCCGCCAGCAGCGAGACGACGATGCCGCCCGTGCCCAGCATCAGCAGGAACTTGCGGCCCTTGCGGTCCACCAGCAGCACGGCCACCACCGTCATTACGGCGTTCAGCACCTTCAACAGCACGTCGGCCATGTTGGCCGAGGCGCCCGACAGGCCCGCCTGGTTCAGGATATTGACGACATAGGCGAGGATGGAATTGATGCCCGTCGCCTGCGTGCAGGCGAGGATCAGGCAAGCGAGCAGGAAGGGCAGCACATAGCGGCGGCTCAGCAGCGGATCTTTCGCCTTGCCGCTCGCCTTGGCCGTATTTTCCGGCGTGTCCTGCATCTCGCGCAGTTCGATGTCGGCGGCGGCGGGCAAACGCGTGCGCAGCAGCGACTGGCGCGCCTGCTCGATGCGGCCCCGTTGCGCCAGCCAGCGCGGCGACTCTGCCAGCAGCAGGGCGCCGACGGTAAACACCAGGCCCGGCGTCAGGCAGACCCAGAAGATGCTGCGCCACGCATGGTCCTTGGCGGCGAAGATGGCGGCGATGCGGCCCGCTTCCGGCAACGCTTGCGCCGCCTGCGTGGCCGTTTCCACCGTCTGCGCCTGCAGCAGACCGATCAGAGCGGCGGCCACCAGGCCGATGGTCAGCAGCAGCTGGAACAGGGCGGCGCCGCGTCCACGCTGTTGCGCGGGCAGGCATTCGGCCAGGTACAAGGGCACGACGACGCCGATCAAGCCGCCGCTGATGCCTTGCAGCAGACGGCCCAGCAGCAGCGGCGTGTAGCCGTCGGCCAGGGCGATCAGCGGGATGCTGGCGCTGAACAGGGCGCCGGCCAGGAACATCACCCAGCGCCGGCCCAGCAGGTCGGCCAGGGCGCCGGCGAACAGCGAAGACAGGACTGAACCCAGGAGCACGGCGGCGACGATAAAGCTCAGCTGTTGGGCCGTCAGTTTCCAGGCCACCGAGGCCGTCGATTCCAGGTAGGGCAGGGCGCCGGCGATGATGCCGATGTCTATGCCGTACAGCAATCCCCCCATGCCGGCAATAAATAGCAGGTAGCGCATGGCCCACACGGGGGCCTTGTGTGACGTGTCGTGCATGGTAACTCCGGGACGGGGTTGAGGTTGAGGTTGGGGGATGGATCTGGAGGCTGAATCTAGCGGGTGGAAAGATCGATGGCCGCGCCTTCGACGAAGACGGACACTGGCTGTAGTGTGGAATCGAGGACGACGATATCGGCCCAGGCACCCGGTGCCAGGCGGCCCCGTTCGGATTCGCCCAGGTAGTCGGCCGGGTACAGCGACAAGCGGTTCGAGGCGTCGGCCAGGTCCAGGCCCAGCTCGACGAAATTGCGCAGGGCCTGGTCCATGGTCAGCACGCTGCCGGCCAGCGAGCCCGTTGCCAGGCGCACGCAGCCCAGGCATTTGTAGACGCGCTGCGTGCCCAGGCCGTATTCGCCGTCCGGCATGCCGGTGGCCGAGGTGGCGTCCGTCACGCCGTACAGGCGCGGGATGGCGCGCAGGGCCGCGCGCAGGGCGCCCTTGGCCACGTGCTGCAGGTCGGGGATGATTTCCGCGTATTCGGCATGCGCCAGCGCCGCGCCCACCATGCCCGGGTCGTAATGCGTCATGCCCGTCATGCCGTTGTACAGGTGGGTAAAACCGGAGACGCCGGCGTTCAGCGCCGCCACGCCTTCGTCATACGTGCCTGCGCTGTGGCCGATCTGCACGCGGATGCCCATCGCCGCCAGTTGCGGGATCAGTTCCAGGTGGCCGGGGATTTCCGGCGCCATGGTCAGCACCTTGATGGGGGCGATGGCGTGAAAGCGCTGCACCAGCGCCAGGCTGGCCTGCACCACGTCGGGCGGCTGTGCGCCCAGGCGGTGCAGGTTCAAAAATGGGCCTTCCAGGTGCACGCCCAGCATGCGCGCGCCGTTGGCCGGGCGCTCGGCGATGACGCCGGCCAGGCCTTGCAGGGCGTGCAGGATCGACGGCTCTTTCGCCGTCAGGGTGGTGCCCAGCAGGGCCGTGGTGCCATGGCGCGCATGTACCTGCGCTACGGTGGCGCCCGCGTCGTCGCCTTCCATGATGTCGACGCCGGCCGCGCCATGCACGTGCAGGTCGATAAAGCCGGGCAAAATGGTCAGCGCGCTGTCGGCGGCAGGGTCTTCTTGTATCTGGACGATGCGCTGGTCAAAGGTAATGGTGCCCGTGATCCAGCCAGATGGGGTAAGGATTCTGCCGCTCAGCATGTGTTATTCCGCTATAAAAAGTTCGATGCCCAGCTTTTGCAGCCCTTCGCGGTACTCCTGGCTGATGCTGGCATCGGTGATGACGGTATCGACCCGGTCCAGCTGCACGATGCGGTGCAGGCTGACGCGGCCGAACTTGGAGGCGTCCGTGAGGACGATGATTTTCTTGGCCCGTTCCACCATCTTGTGGTTCAGGCTTGCTTCCGCTTCGTGATGGGTGGTCACGCCAAACTGCAGGTCGAAACCGTCCACGCCCAGAAACAGCTTGTCGAAGCTGTACGCCTGCAAACAGGTTTCCGCCTGGCTGCCCTGGATCGACAGCGACTGCTTGCGCAGCAGGCCACCCGTCAGGATCAGGTCCACGCCGGGCGCGTCGGCCAGTTCCCACGCGATGTTCAGGCCATTCGTCGCCACCGTCACGCCGGTCGCGTCGCGCAAATGGCGCGCCAGCGAGATGGTGGTGGTGCCCGAGTCGATGATGATGTTGTCGCCCGGTTCCACCAGCCGCGCAGCATAGGCGCCGATGCGCTCCTTCTGCTCGTGGTTGATGGCGTCCTTCTGGCGTATCGTGTGTTCAGGCGGCGGCGTGCGCGTCAGGGTCGCGCCACCGTGGCTGCGCGTGGCCATGCCTTGCGCTTCCAGCGCATTCAAGTCGCTGCGGATGGTGACCGCGGACACGCCGAGCTTTTCCACCAGATCGGTCACCTGCACCGAGCCCTGCTGGGCAAGCATTTGGAGGATGGATTCACGGCGTTGGCTGGTATTTCGCATGGTGGCGGGCTCAGTAAAAAATGAAAATACCGAGCTTAACAGATTGCCGCTTCGGCAATGACGGGGACTGCCGCATTGCGGTTGCAGGCGCGCGCATATTGCGCCAGCAAGCTGCCGATTTTGTGCTCGATCAAGGCCGGCGCCTGCGCTGGCAGGCTGCCCTGCACCACGGCCAGGTACTGCTCCGGCAAATGCTGGCTCAACAGCGGCAGCGGAATCGCCACGGTGTCCAGGTTGGCCAGCAGCTTGCCGACGGCGGCCGCCACTTCCGGTTCGCCCCAGTAATAGCGGCAACGGTCGCTCAAGCCGTAGCGGCGCATCAATCGCTGCTCGTCCGGCGTGCCCAGGTAATGCTTGATCCAGTTCTTCGGCTTGGCCACCATCACGTCGTCGAGCACTTGCATCAGCTGCGAGGTGGCGTGCGCCGGCAGCAGTTCTTCCTCGATCTGGCACAGCGCGAACAGCGCTTCGCGCAGGGCGAAGGTGGCGGCAGGGCCCACTTTCAGGATGGCGAAATGGTCGCGCACCATGGCGTGCAGGGCGGACTCGCGCTGGTAGTCGGTGGAATGGGCTTCGAACACGAGGCCAGGCTGCTCGGCGACAAAGGCCGACAGCTCGGTGGCGGCGTCCGCGTCGTAATGCTGGATGCTGCTCTGGTCGAAATCGACGCCGGGCTGCACCACCATGGCGATGACGCGGCGCCAGGCGCCATGCAGCTCGTTATCAAGGAAGGCGCGGCGGTGCACGTCGAGCGTGCGGCGCGCCGCTTGCGGGCTGGTGACGGCGCCGGCCTGCGCCAGCGACGCTTCGCCGCCGGGAACCGGCACTTCCGTACCGATCACGTAGACGGGCGGCGCGAATCCGGCGGCGGCCGCCGCCGCTTCGGCGACGATGCACAGGCGCGCCGAACGGGCGGCCACGGTTTCATCGTCGAGTTGCAAAGGGTCGTCGGCACAGCGCATGCTGCAATCGAGGTGGATTTTATGGAAGCCGGCGGCCGCATACGCGGCGATCAGGGTTTCGGCGTGGTCCATGGCGGTGGCCGCATCGAGATGCTGCCAGGCGTTCGGGCCCAGATGGTCGCCGCCCAGTACGAGGCGGCTGGCGGGGAAACCCTGTTCGCGGGCCAGTGCCAGCATGGTGTCGCGGAAAACGGCCGGGGTCATGCCCGTGTAGCCGCCGAACTGGTCGACCTGGTTCGACGTCGCCTCGACCAGCAGCACAGTGTCGTACTCGCTGGCCACGCGCATGGCGGCGCGCAGCACGCTCGGGTGGCTGCAGCAGACGGCGTACAGTCCCACGCGCTCGCCGCGGCGGTGCGCCTTGATCACTTGCTGGATCGGGGACAGGGTAAAAGTCGGGTTTTCCGCTTGCTTCATCATGTTGACGCCTTTGTATGTTGTCGTATCAAAAGGGCCGCGCCGCGCGCGCCGCCGGCATCGCCAAAGCGGGGCGGCAGTATCGGCGGCACGTGCACGCCGGGGAACAGATGGCGCTTGACGGCGGCCGGCAGCTTGTCGTACAGGTGCGGCAGCTTGGACAAGCCGCCGCCGAGCACGATGACGTGCGGGTCGTAGGCCAGCACCAGGCCGGCCAGCGCGTGGCCCAGCACATCGAGGTGCACGGCCACCGTGCGCTGGGCCACGGCGTCGCCCATGTTGGCGCGCGCCACGATCGCCAAAGGCTCTGCGCCGTCGCCGCCAAAGTGGGCGTGGATTTTGCGCATGGCGGGGCCGGAGACATAGCGCTCCAGGCAGCCCGCCTTGCCGCACGGGCAGTCGTAATCGGCCAGGCCGTGCTGCGCCAGCAGGGTGGCGGGCAGGCTCCAGTGGCCCCATTCGCCGGCCACGCCGTTAAAGCCGCGCAGCAGCTGGCCGCCCACGCAATAGCCGCCGCCTGCGCCCGTGCCGAGAATGGCGCCGAACATGCTGGCGGCATTGTCGGCCGCGCCGCCCTGCGCTTCCGACAGGGCGAAGCACTGGCAATCGTTGCCGATGGCGACAGGACGTTTTAAGGCCTGCTGCAGGGTTTGCGCCACCAGGCGGCCGTTCAGGGCCGGCACGTTGGAGCTGAGCTGGCGGCCAGTGGCGCTGTCGATCACGCCGGGCAAGCCGATGCCGACGGGCGCCGTCGTGCCCAGGGCGGCGTCGCCGCGCGCCACCAGGTCGACGATGGCTTGCACGAAGGCGGCAAAATCGTCGCCCGGCGTGGCTACCCGTTCGCGGAACACTTCCGCCAGCGCGCCATCGTGGTCGGCAAAGGCGACCAGCTCCATCTTGCTGCCGCCGATGTCGATGCCGTGGTAGCCGGCTGTGTGTTTAGAATTGGTCATGGCCATAGATGGTGACGCCCTGCACGACACGGTTGACGATGCCGCCGGCGAATGGATTGTCGGGGCGCAGTTGCAGCAGCGCGGACTGGTGCAGCGCATATTGCTGCGCCATTAGCAGCCACAGCGAAGCCAGCCAGGCGTCGGGCCAGGCCGGCGCATCGGCAGATAAGTCGCTGCCGATGCCCACCGTCAGGCAGCGCTGCGCCACGCTGTCGCGCTGCAGCTCTTTCAATAGGTCGTCTTCGTATTGGCGCGCCAGGGGCTTGCTGCTGAGCAGCAGGATTACCAGCGATTCCGTGGTGACGGCCGATTTCGGGCCGTGGCGGAAGCCCAGCGGCGTATTCGCCATCGCCATCACCCGGCCGCCCGTCAATTCCAGGATCTTCAATGCCGCTTCCTTGGCCAGCGCTTCCAGCGGACCGCTGCCCAGGTAGACGACGCGTTGCACGGGCGTTGATCCCAGGTCCGCCACGGGCGCCGACCAGTCGCGCAAGGCTTGCTCGCCGAGGCCGGCCATGGTCTCCAGGCGATTCAGATCCGTGTCCTTGCCAAGCACCGACAGGGCCGCCAGCAGCATGCTGCTGAAACTGCTGGTCATGGCGAAGCCGCGGTCGCAGCTGCCTTCCGGCATCAGCAGGTTATACGTATTGCTGTCGTTGGCGCCCTGGCGCGCCAGCTTGCCGTCCGCGTTGCAGGTGATGTTCAGGAAGCGCGCGCCGGGCACGACCTGGCGCAGCAGTTCTACTGCCGCCAGGCTTTCCGGGCTGTCGCCGCTGCGGGCAAACGAGACGAGCAGGGTGGGCGCGTCTGCTTCCAGGTACAGCTCATGGTGCGTCAGCAAGGTTGTGGTGGCGATGGCGCGGATTTGCGCCGGCCAGGCCGCATTCAGGGTATCGACGACGATCTCGCCCACATACGCCGAGCTGCCGGCGCCCGTCAGGATGACGCGTTGCTGCGGATTCGACAGTGTGTCGCCGAGGAAGGCGGCCAGGGCTGCTTGTTCATTGTGCAAAATGCTGGCCAGCGCGCGCCAGATGGCCGGCTGGTGGGCGATTTCCTCGGCCGTGTGCAGGCCGCCGATGTCGCGCCAGGTTTGAATGTCACGCTGAAGAAGGGTAGTCATGAGAGCTCAGTAAAGTGTTTGTTGGAGAAAGCATAAATACTAAATTTCGAAAAGTCAAATACGAAAGTAAAACGAAAGTAAATAGTTTTCTGTCTTGCGAAATAATGTCGCTTTAAAGGCATCGAAGCTTGCTGCGGTGCAGCGTAAAAGCCCGCGGCGGCGCGGCTTGTCGCTGAAATGCCACGATAACGAAAGTATGTTTTGTGACATTTTGGTGAAACGTAAGAAAAATGCGCCAATTATGGGCATTTTATTAATAAATTACCGCTTTAACTTTCTTTTGATTGACGATATTTATTTTTCTTCTTAAAGTATTTCATCGAATCACTTCTGAAAGCCGATAGATGAAACCTCTCCCGCTTCCCCGCCGCGTCCTTGCCGCCTGTGTCCTCGCCGCCCTCGCCACCTTGTCTGCGCAAAGCTTGCAGGCCGCGCCTCTCGGCAACCTGGCCAGCGTGAGTGCCGTGCACGCGGCCGACGTGGACAAGGGCGAGGCACTGGGCTGGGATCTGCGCAGCGACACGGGCATGCAGCTGCGTATCAGCCTGCCGCAGGTGGACGTGCTGCGCATCCAGGCCGGCGGAAAAGGGGGCTTGACGGGACCGGGCGACAAGGCCGCGCCCATCGTCGTGGGCCAGCCTGCCGCGCAGGTGGCGTACCAGATCCATGAACAGCCCGACCATATCCTGATCAGCACCGAAGCCCTGAGTCTGCGCATCGACCGCAAACCGTTGCGCTTTACCCTGCTGCGCAAGGGCGATGCGGTGCCCCTGTGGCGCGAGGTGCAGCCGCTGTCGCTCGACGACAAGCAGGGCGTGCAGGTTCTATCGAGCTTGCCGGGCGAGCGTTACTTTGGCGGCGGCCAGCAGAATGGCCGCTTCGAGTTCAAGGGCAAGCAGGTGCCCGTGTCGTATTCGGGCGGCTGGGAAGAGGGCGACCGCCCGAATCCCGCGCCATTTCTGATGAGTTCACGCGGTTGGGGCATGCTGCGCAACACCTGGTCCGACGGGAACTACGACTTGCGCGACAAGGAGCAGATCTCGCTGCAGCACGCGGAAGGGCGCTTCGATGCGTATTTCTTCGTCGGCAAGGACTTGCGCGACGTCGTCGCCCGCTACACGGACTTGACGGGCCGCGCGCGCATGCTGCCCCGCTGGGCGCTGGAATACGGCGACGCCGATTGCTACAACGATGGCGACAACGTGAAAAAGCCCGGTTCCGTGCCGAAGGGCTGGAGCGATGGCCCCACCGGCAAGACGCCGGACGTGGTGGAAAGCGTGGCGCGCCAGTACCGCGAACACGACATGCCGGGCGGCTGGATCCTGCCCAACGACGGTTATGGCTGCGGCTACACGAACTTGCCGGAAACGGTGAAGGGCCTGGCAGGCTATGGCTTCCGCACGGGCCTGTGGACGGAAAACGGCGTCGACAAGATCGCCTGGGAAGTGGGCCAGGCGGGCAGCCGCGTGCAAAAGCTCGACGTGGCGTGGACGGGCAAGGGCTACCAGTTCGCCATGGATGCGAACAAGTCGGCCTACGACGGCATCCTGAACAACTCCGACAGCCGGCCCTTCCTGTGGACGGTGATGGGCTGGGCCGGCATCCAGCGCTACGCCGTGGCGTGGACGGGCGACCAGAGCGCCAGCTGGGACTACATCCGCTGGCACATCCCGACCCTGATCGGCTCGGGACTGTCCGGCCAGGCCTATGCATCGGGCGACGTGGACGCCATCTTCGGCGGCAGCCCGGAAACCTATCTGCGCGACCTGCAGTGGAAAAGTTTTACGCCCGTGCTGATGGGTATGTCCGGCTGGGCCGCGGCCGAGCGCAAGCACCCGTGGTGGTTCGAGCAGCCCTACCGCGACATCAACCGCCGCTATTTGAAACTCAAGATGCGCCTCACTCCCTATATGTATACCCTGGTGCGCGAAGCGGAGCAATCGGGCGCGCCGCTGGTGCGCGGCCTGATGTGGGATTACCCGCAAGACCCTGCCGCCTACACGGAAGCCTATAAATATCAGTTCCTGCTGGGCCGCGACGTGCTGGTGGCGCCCGTCTACCGCAGCCAGGCCGTCAGCGGCGGCTGGCGCAAGGGCATCCACCTGCCGCAGGGCACGTGGTACGACTACTGGGATGGCCGCCAGGCCACGGCGGACGCGAAAGGACGCGACCTGGACATGCAGGTGACGCTGGATAAATTGCCTGTGTTCGTGCGCGCCGGCGCCATCCTCCCCATGTATCCGGAAATGCTGTACGACGGCCAGAAGCCGAAGGATCAGCTGACCCTCGATATCTACCCGCACGGCGATTCCGAATACACCCTGTATGAAGACGATGGCAACACGCGCCAGTACCAGGGCGGCGCCTTCAGCCAGCAAGTCATCCGCATGCGCCAGACGGGCGGCGATGTGCAGGTCGACATCGGCGCCGTCGATGGCCAGTACCAGGGCCAGGAAGCGCGCCGCGGTTATGCGCTGCGCATGCTGGCGGGCCAGGCACCGGCCGCCGTGCGCGCTGGCGAACGGCTGATCGCGGCAGCCGGCGACCGCGCTGCCTACGACAAGGCGGCAGAGGGCTGGTATTTCGACGCGGCTGACAGGCAAGGCACCCTGCACGTGAAAGTGGCGGCGCAGGACATCCGACAGGCCTTGACTTTGCAGGTCGCCGGCGCGCTGGCCGTGGCCAGAATCGACGCCGACTTCCCTGCCGCTCCCGTGCCGGGCCGCGCCTTGCCGGCCGACGCCATGCAGGTGGTGGCGCGTCCTGCCGAGGAAAGCGGCTATCCGCTGGAAAACGCCTTTGATGGCAAGCCAGAGACGTGGTTCCGCACCGTGCGCAGCCCGTCCGTGAAAAGCGGTCCGCACGAATGGGTGATCGGCTTCACGGAGCGCCGGCTGGTCGACGGCATCGAACTGGCGCCGCGCAACGACCAGCACTGGAAGCATGGCCAGGTGCGCGACTATGAAATCTACATCGGCGACAACAACGGCGAATGGGGCGCACCGCTGGTGCGGGGCACGTTGAAACTGCAGGAAGGCGTGCAGACGATTACTTTCCCCGCCACGGCCGGGCGCTTGCTGCGTTTCCGCGTCATGAGCACGCAAAATCCGGAAGGCGACGGTGCCGCGTCCCTGGACCCGATGGTGACGGCGGCGCAAGCGGGTCCGGTGGCGCGCGCGTTCGACGCGGCGCTGGCGACCGACGTGGCGCCCGTCACCCTGTCCGCATTCCGCGTGCTCGAGCACCGCGTGGCCGACGGCGAGGAAGTACAGCGCTACCTGTCGGACCTGGCGCTGCCGAAGACTGTCGCGAAAGACCGGCCAGTGGGCAAGGTGGCCGAAATGCGCATGAACGGGCTGTGGTTCCGCAAGGGCCTCGGCGTGGGACCTGCCAGCCGCATCGATTTGCAGCTGGCGGGCAACTGGAATCTGCTGCGCGCCGACCTGGGTGTGGACGATAGCTGCCGCAGCGCGGGCGGCTTGCAATTCCAGGTCTGGAGCGGTGAGCGGCTGCTGTATGACAGCGGTCTGGTCACGGCTCCCGGGGTGGTCAAACCCGAAATCGACGTGCGCGGCCTGAGCCAGCTCAGTTTGCGCACCCTGGGCGCGCGCGGCGCCCACCCGGCCCAGGTGTGCGGCAACTGGGCCAACGCCGTGCTGACCGGCACGGAAGGCGCGACCGTCAAGCCGCGCTAGACACATCATCATTTCACTACAAAGGAGCCCCTCTTCGGACCGGGGAGGGGCTCTTGCAAGCTGACGAAAACAAATCACTTATAAAAAGGGAGTTGGGAATGCACTTGAAAAAACTGATGGCCGCCATGGTGGCGGTAGGGTTGGCGTCGACGGCACTGGCAGCCGAGGAGGAGAAACTGGCGCGCGTCGAAGTGACGGGATCGAGCCTGAAGCGCATCAACGCGGAAACGGCGTCGCCGGTGCAGGTGATCAACGCCAAGCAGATCGAAAACATGGGCGCGCTCACCTTGCTGCAAGTGCTCGACAACCTGCCCGCCGCCCGTCCGGCGCAGCAGGATTTTCGCTCGATGTTCACGGGTTCCGATGGCGGTTCGCAAGCGAATTTGCGCGGCCTGGGCGCGCAGGGCACCTTGGTGCTCTTGAACGGCCGCCGCCTGTCGTTCTATGGCGCGCCGGCCGGCTTCCAGACCATGTTCGTCAATATCGACGCCATTCCCGCCGCCGCCATCGAGCGCATGGAGATTTTGACGGACGGCGCGTCGGCCGTGTATGGCTCCGATGCCGTGGCCGGCGTTATCAACGTGATCACGAAAAAGTCGTATCAAGGCCTGGAAGCGCGCGCCAATGGCGAGTTTTCACCGAGCGTGAAAGCCTATGGCGAACGCCAGGCCAGCGTGCTGTATGGCCTGGGCGACCTGGCCAGCGACGGCTACAACATCTACGGTTCCGTGAACGTCTACCAGCGCGACCGCATCGCGCTGGCCGACACCTGGCAGAAGCGTCCTTCGTATTTTTATGCGAACAATCCCAATTTCATCCCGAACATGCGCGTGGGCGTCGGCAGCGAACCGGGCACCATGAATCCCGGAACCTTCTTTGTCTTCGACAAGGCAAATAACAATGCCCGCACCCAGCGCGCCGTCAATGGCTGCAACAACAGCATCACCGAAGCGTCGGGCACGCGCTGCGTGTGGAATGCGCTGCCCAACCAGCTCGACACGGGGCCTACCTCGGAGCGCGCCACGGCTTACCTGAGTGGCCGGCTGAAACTGGGCGGCGACATGGAAGCGTTCGCGGAAGGCGCCTTCACCCACATCAAGATGCGTGGCGAGAATGGCCCGTCCAGCTTCAATAGCGGCAGCACGAACAACTGGTTCGCGCGAAATACGGGCAATACCCTGAACACCTTCGCCACGCCTTTCCTGAGCCCGAACAATGTCTACCTGAAAGGCAAGCTCGATGCCGACATGGTGGCCAGGATGGGCGGCGCGGCCGGCTTGAACTACCTGCTGCAGGATGCACAAGGCCACTTCGGCCAGAAGAACGTCGATGAAAACTACCGCGCGCTCGTCGGCCTGCGCGGCAGCATCGGCGGCGGCTGGGATTTTGAAACGGCGCTTAGCGTGGCGGGCAGCCATTCGACCCTGTTCCAGACGGCGAATATCAACATCAAGGGTTTCGAGCAGGCATTCGGGCCGTTCACGAAAGACCCCGTCAGCGGCCGCACGTATATCGCCGACAATCCCGCCTACAAGTTCGGCGAAATCAGCGAGGCGAATGCGGCGCTGGTGCGCGCCGCTTACCCGACGTTTGCCATCGAATCGTGGACCAAACTGATGACGTGGGACGCCAAGCTGGAAGGCACCCTGTTCAAGCTGGGCGAGCGCGAAGTGCGCGCCGCCGTCGGCACCAACGTGATGCGCGAGAGCTTTCTCACGCCCGGCAACGCGGATGCGGCCAATGGCCTGATCACGCAGCAGGGCGGTTCCTGGTTCGACGGCCGGCGCACCATTGCCGCCGTGTTTGGCGAAGTGGTGGTGCCGCTCAGCGACACCCTGGAAGTCAACGCGGCCGCGCGCGTGGACAAATACCCGCATTTCGCCGCCAACCTGGCGCCCAAGCTGGGCGTGATCTGGCGTGCGCGGCCCGACCTGATGCTGCGCGGGACGTATTCGGAAGGCTTCCGCGCACCCAATCTGGCCGAATCGGGCACGGGCGGCGTCTTTGCACAGGTGGGCGGCATCCGCGACACGGTGCGCTGCGATGAAACGAATGCCATGGCGCGCGCCCTGATGAAGTCCAAGGTGGCGACGGATGCGGACCTGGGCAAGAGTTTGCTCAATTCGAACTGCTCCACGACGGTGGGCGGCCTGACGCCGCCGAACCAGAACCTGCGTCCGGAAAAGGCGAAGATATCGACCGTGGGTCTGGTGCTGCAGCCGGCCAAGGATGTGAGCATCTCCATCGATTACTGGTTCATCAACCGCCGCGACGAAATCGTGCGCCAGGACTTCAACGAGCTGTTTACGGAACTGGTGGGCAAGTACGGCCCGACCCTGGCCGGCACATCGAGCGCCATCCGCAACGACCTGACTGACACGGACCGGGGCAATGTGGCGGCGGTGGCGGCCATGTGCGCCAATCCCGCCAATGCTGGCGTGTGCGCGGGCGGCGTGCCCGGCTACTCGGTGGGCAACCTGGGCGGCTTGATCAACTCGTATTCGAACCGCGGCCGCACTTTGATGGACGGCGTGGACATCGACGCCCGCACGCGCTTCGCGCTCGGCGACTGGGGCAAGCTGAGCACCGGCATCGCCGCCACCATCCGCAAGCGCGACACCCACGACAGCGAAGACGGCAGCGACATCAAGGGCAACACCGTCGGCTACTACGATTCGCCGCGCTACCGCGCCACCGTGAATGCCGACTGGAGCTACCGTAACTTCGTCAGCAGCGTCTTCGTCAACTACTCGGGCAAGACGCGCTGGGCCTATGGTCCCTGGGACAAGGACAATACGCCGGAAAACTGCACCGCCGCCTCGGTGGCGCTGCCGGCCGGCCAGTGCAAGGGTGCGCCGTCGTACACGACGGTCAACCTGGCCTTCAGCTGGAAACCGATCAAGCACCTGGACATTGGCCTGAACGTGAAAAACGCGTTCAACAAGCAGCCGTACTACGACCCGAACGGCTGGGAAGGCTACAACCATAGCCAGGACCTGTTCGGCCGCCAGTTTGCCCTGTCGGCCAGCTACAAGTTCTTTTAAGGCGTGACCTTGTCCCGGCCCGCCAGCCAGCATGGTGGCGGGCCGGGGTATTGCTACAAAAAGAAAAGACAACATTCTAAAATGCGCAATACGAAAGATAAACGTAAGTGAAAGGCGATTGCCTTGGCTGCTTTCGCGTTGATATCCCCAGATTTCTGCGCCGGTTCTGTGCTCATGGCCATCTCCGTACCTACGTGTGTATCCGTCACACCACGATAACGAAAGTTATCTGACGCATTGCTGATTGAATCGAAAGATAAAACGCCTTTATTTACTGAATTTAGCAATAAATTTGCGTTGTAACTTTCTTTTTGTTGACGATACTTATTTTTCTTTTTAAAGTAATCCCAAGAAAACGAAAATCAGCCGATACGGACTGATTTCCCGGAAGGCGCAACTGCCTGGCTGCGCCGGCCGACGACCACCATAAAAATTGCATCCCCCGGCTCCGCCCTGGAGCGGGGAGGGCGCGCATAACCCTCGATATAGACGGAGACACACCATGCATACCACCCGACTCAAATTGCGCGACATCAGCCGCGCCGCCGCGATCGTGATCGCCCTGGCGGCCGGCGTGCCAGGCCAGGCCTGGGCACAGTCGAACGCCACCAGCACCATTTTCGGTGAAGTAAGCGCGCCGGCCGGCGCCACCGTGGTGCTGGAAAACCTGGCGACAGGCGTGCAGCGCAGCCTGACGCCCGATACGTCGGGCCGCTACGTGGCCAACTCCATGCCGCCAGGGCGCTATGCGGTGCGCGTGCTGCGTGCCGGTTCGGTGGAAGCGTCGCAGGAAGTCGAAGCCCTGATCGGCGCGGGCGCGGAAGCGAACTTCGGTCCGGCCAGCGCGGCAGGCGCCGTGGGCCAGGAGCAGACCGTCGTCGTGAAAGCGTCGCGCAATCCGATCGACGTGTCGAACACCAACAATGGCGTGATCTTCACGGCCAAGGAATTGAAGGCGCTGCCGGTCGGTAATGACGTCGCTTCCATCGTGCAGCTGACGCCGGGCGTGGCGCGGGGCACCAACAGCGCATATGGCAATGCGCCGTCGATCGGCGGCTCGGGCCAGTCGGAAAACGCGTTCTACGTCAACGGCTTCCCCATCACGAATCTCCTGACCCAGGTGGGCGCGTCGGAACTGCCGTTTGGCGCGATCTCCAACCTGCAGGTGCTGTCGGGTGGTTACGGCTCGGAATTTGGCCGTTCCACGGGCGGCGTGATCAACATCACTACCAAGAGCGGCGGCAACAAGGTCGAATTCGGCGGCAAGGTGTCCATCATCCCCCGTTCGCTGAAGGGCACGACGGAAAACCGCTATTACCCGAACACGGGCGCCAATCCGGACACGGATGGCACCTTGAAGTACTGGAACCGCGATAACGGCAGCACCAGCAAGGTCGTCGGCTTGTACGGCAGCGGACCGCTGATCAAGAACAAGCTGTTCGCCTTCGTGGCGCTGGAACAGACGCGCACGGACGGCGGCGCCGTCGCCGGTGCGCGCGATGACTCGGACAAGGTGCTGCCGAACGGCTGGCGCGAGAGCAAGAGCAAGGTTGACCGCATGATGGCCAAGCTCGATTACAACCTGACGGACGACCATCATTTTGAATATACCAAGCTGTATGACCGCACGACTACGGATAGCCAGAGCTATGGTTTCGACTATGCCACCTTGAAACGCAACAACGTGCCTGGCGGCGGGAGCGAGACCACCATCAACTGCTGCGGCTCGTCGGCTGCACCGGGTGCGAATGTCGACATCTTCAAGTACACGGGCTACCTGACGGACAACCTGACGGTGACGGCCATGATGGGGCAATCGCGCACCAGCCACCGCCGCACTCCCGAAGGCTATGACCCCAGCCTGGCGCAAACCAAGTCCATCCAATCGACGCAAGTCCCTGGCCTGGTCTACATGAACCCGCAATCGGTCACGGGCACCCTGACCGACCCTTCCTCGGAGGACCGCCAGAAGGCCAAGCGCCTGGACCTGGAATACAAGCTGGGCAAGCATTCGCTGCGTGGCGGCATCGACCGCATCGACGTGGAATCGAAAGTGGGCCTGAGCCTGGCCGGCGGCTATCGCTGGAACTACCTGCGGGCGACAGATCCGAATCTGCCGATCAACGGCGCCTTTGAAACGCCGGCCCAGGGCCAGGGCTACGGCAAGGATGGCTATTACGTCAGCAAGGACCTGAACGCCAACCTGGCCCGTCCGACCAGCGTGCAATCGGCGCAGTACATCCAGGATCACTACCAGGTCACGGAACGGGTGCTGCTGGACCTGGGCCTGCGCCGCGAGCAGTTCACCAACTACAGCACCGATGGCGTGGCCTTCATTTCGCAGCGCAACATGATCGCCCCGCGCGTGGGCGCCACCTGGGATTATCTGGGCGACGGCACCCTGAAATTCTTCGCCAACGGCGGCCGCTACCACCTGCCGGTGCCATCGAATTTGTCGAGCAACATGGCCAGCCCCTTCCTGGCCACCAGCGAGATGTACACCTATACGGGCGTCGATCCCGTCACGGGCGCGCCGACGGGCCTGCACGCCATCAGCAAGCCGTATTCGGCCAACAACGCGTATGGCCAGAGCCGCGATGCGCGCGAAGTGACGGCCGTCGGCCTGAAGCCGCTGTCGCAGGATGAATTCTCGCTGGGCTTCGAACGCGCCTTGAGCAAGAAGCTGGTGGTGGGCGCCAGCTTCCTGTACCGCAAGCTGAACGACACCAACGACGACGTCTGCGACGAGCGTCCGCTGCAAGCCTGGGCCACGCGCAACGGCGTCGATACGGGCAACTGGAGCGGTTTCCAGTGCGCCATCATCAACCCTGGCCGCGACAACAGCCTGATGGTGGACTTTGACGATGGCAAGGGCCTGCGCCGCGTGGATATTTCGGCGGCGGAGTGGGGCAACCCACTGCCATCGCGCACCTACCGCGCCTTGAACATGTTCATCGAGCACCCGTACACGAATGGCTGGTACGGCAAGCTGACCTACACCTTGTCCGGCCTGAAGGGCAATATGGAAGGCCAGACGGACAGCATCGGCGGCGGCGACGTGGGCCTGACCGTCAGCGACGATCACAAGGAGCTGATGTACAACGCCTATGGCTACCTGCCGGGCGACCACCGCCACGCCTTCAAGGCCTATGGCTTCATGCAGGTCATCCCGGACGTGATGGTCGGCGCCAACCTGTCGCTGACCTCGGGTGCGCCGCGCAACTGCATCGGCGCGCTGCCCGACAACCTGAGGTTCGAGAACGACTATGGCGATTCCTACTTCTATTGCAATGGCAAGCCGGCGCCGCGCGGCAGCCAGGGCCGCCTGCCGTGGCAAGCCCAGCTGGACATGAATGTGGCCTATACTCCCAGCGCCGTCAAGGGCCTGAGCCTGAAGGTGGACGTCTTCAATGTGTTCAACAGCCAGACCGTGACCCGCTACAGCGAAACGCGCGAAGACCATGGCGCCATCTCCCGCAATTACCTGCAGGTCGATGGGCGCACGGCGCCGCGTTCCGTGCGCTTCACGGCTGAATACACCTATTAAACTGCAGCCGGCCCGCTGCAAGGCGGGCCGGCGACGAACATTACCAATGGAAGCGAGTAGAGACCAATGACAACACAAATCAATCGACGCAATTTCCTCTCCGCCAGCGCCGCGCTGGCCGGTGGCGCCATGGCCGGCAGCGCACTGCTGCCCGGCGACGCCAGCGCCGCACCTGCGGCCGGCCGCGACAAGGTCCGCCTGGGCGTCATCGGCACGGGCATGCGCGGCCAGGTGCTGCTGGCCGAACTGGTGCGCCGCGATGACGTGGAAGTGGTTGCCCTGTGCGATATCGAACCGATCATGCTGAAACACGCGCTGGGCCAGGTGGCCAAAGCCGGCAAGCCGCGTCCGCGCACGTATGGCGAAGACCGCGACCAGAAAGCCTACAAGCGCATGCTGGACGCGGGCGGCCTCGATGGCGTGATCATCGCCACGCCGTGGGAATTCCACGCGCCCATGGCGATCGCCGCCATGCAAGCGAAGATACCCGTCGGTTGCGAAGTGGTGGCCGGTATCACACTGCAAGACCACTGGGATGTCCTGAATACCCAGCTGAAAACGGGCACGCCGTACATGTTGCTGGAAAACGTGTGCTACCGCCGCGACGTCATGGCCGCGCTGCAGATGGTGCGCGCGGGCCTGTTCGGCGAACTGCTGCACCTGCAGGGCGGCTACCAGCACGATTTGCGCGCCGTCAAATTCAACAGCGGCAATCCGGCCAAGCCGTATGGCGGCGGCGTGGAATTCGGCGAGAAGGGCTGGTCGGAAGCCCATTGGCGCACGCAGCACTCGGTCGAGCGCAATGGCGAACTGTATCCGAGCCACGGCATTGGTCCGTGCGCCATGTACACCAACATCAACCGCGGCAACCGTTTTACGCGCATTAACGCCTTCGCCACCAAGGCACGCGGCTTGCACGACTACATCGTCAAGCAGCCGGGCGGCGCGCAGCATGCGAACGCGAAGGTGAAATTCAAGCTGGGTGACGTGGTGACCACCACGCTGGCGTGCGAAAACGGCGAAACCATCATCCTGCAGCACGATACGAGCCTGCCGCGCCCATATTCGCTGGGCTTCCGCGTGCAAGGCACGGACGGCCTGTGGATGGATTTGAACAATTCGATTCACATCGAGGGCGTCAGCAAGCCGCACCAGTGGGACGACTTCAAGGCCTACCAGGACAAGTATGAGCATCCGGTGTGGCGTAAATATGCGGCGCAGGCGGAAGGCGCAGGCCATGGCGGCATGGACTTCTTCGTCATCCACGCCTTTGTCGAAGCCCTGAAGGCGAATGCGCCGATGCCGATCGATATCTACGATGCCGTGACGTGGAGCGCCATCACGCCCCTGTCCGAGCAATCGATCGCCGCCAACTTCCAGACCCTGGACTTCCCGGACTTCACGGGCGGGCAGTGGAAATCGCGCAAGCCGATCTTCGCCCTCGACGGCAAGTACTAAGCCTGCAGAACCCGCTACCGCACCAGTTGCCGTAGCGGGTTTTTTCTATCCCTATGCATTTTTCAACCGCGGCGCAGGTGCGCAGGCCCGTGTTCGCCCGCCGCAAAGCTGTACCACCAGGAGACGTTGATGAAACACAGAAGTTCATTACTCTATGCCATTCTTCCCGCCATGCCCTTGCTGCTGGCAGCCTGCGGCGGCGCCACCGCCACGGGCAACGGCAATACGGCCTTGCTGGCGTCCAGCGTGGCGGCGCCTGCCACGACGGCGACCGTGGAACTGGCCGGCAACGCCTTCATCACCAGCGGGGACACAGGCGCTGTCATCGGCGAGCATGGCCTGGCCGGCTGGAGCAATCCGGCTGCCGTCGCCAGCACGTATTTCCGCGTGGCCGAAGCAGGTCCCGTCCAGGTGGCGCTCGACGCCAGCCTGGCCGATGGCGGCAACAGCACCATCCGTGTGAAGATCAACGGCACGCCGTTCGACGTCAAGCTGGCCGGCAAGGAGCGCAAGACCTATGCCGTCGGCACGGTCAATGTGGCGGCGGCCGGCTATGTGAAGGTCGACATGCAGGGCCTGAAGCGCGTGAAGGGCACGTTCGGCGACGTCGCGGCGCTGAAGGTGACTGCGAACGCCGCGCTCACGTACGCCAATGATCCGGCCAATTACTACTGGTCGCGGCGCGGACCCTCTGTGCACATGGGTTACACGGTGCCGGCCAATACCGAGTATTTTTATAACGAGATGACGATTCCCCAGGGCCAGGACGCCATCGGCTCCTACTTCATGGCCAACGGCTTTGGCCAGGGCTACATGGGCATCCAGGTGAAGTCGCCGAGCGAGCGCTGGATATTGTTCTCCGTGTGGGACGCCGACAATGGTGCCAAGACCACCCTGGTCAGCAAGGGCGCCGGCGTGGTCGACAACGCCTTCGGTGGCGAGGGCACGGGCGGCCAGACGTATCTGTCGTATAACTGGGCGGCCGGCACGACGTACCGCTTCATCACGCGCGCGCGGCCCGACGGCAAGGGCGGCAGCGATTATTCGGCCTGGTTCTTCGCGCCCGAGACGGGCCAGTGGCGCTACATCGCCACCTGGAAGCGGCCGGCGATTTCCACCTATCTGACGGGCGTGCATTCCTTCCTCGAGAACTTCATCAATACCCTGGGCTACACGGAGCGGCGCGTCCAGTTCGGCAATCAGTGGGCCAGGAATGCATCGGGCATCTGGTCGGAAGTGACGGCGGGGCGCTTCACCGGCGACGCCACGGCCACGAATGCGCAGCGCATGGATTACGCGGGCGGCCTGGAAAACGGCAAGTTCTACCTGCATAACGGCGGCTTCTTCGCCAATTACGTGCAAACCAGCCAGAACTTCACGCGTCCGGCCACGGGCCAGGCGCCGGCTGTCGATGTGGCGACCTTGCCGATGCAATAGGCGTGGTTTCTCAGAACGGCCGCTTGCCCACCATCGCTTCGATGCCGCGATAGTAGGTGAGCGGCCGGCCTATCGTCACGCCCATCAATGCCGCCGCCTGGATGATGTCGTTTGTATCGCGCCGGTACACGACCAGCGCATCCATTTCGTCGGTGCCATTGCCGTCGATCTGGATCAGGTCATAGCCGCCTTCGTCCACGGCGCGCTGCGCCAGTTCCGTGTCCAGCCACTCGAAATAGGGCAGCGCGCTACCGTCGCTGTCCTTGAGCAGCTCGTACGGGAAGTCGGGGAATTCGTCGAACATGTCCTGGATCTGTTCGTGCAGTTCATCGAGCTTGTCGCTCGACGCCATATAGCCGCCCAGCTGCGAGAGGAGTTCCACCGCATAGGCCTGCGCATCGCTGTCGATCCACTCGTCGCGCGGCGCGGACGGCGCGTTGGTGATGGCGGCGACGGCGTCGTCGAGTTCCTCGCCTTCCAGATCACCGCAGGTCAGCTTGGTCAATAGTTCGGATAAGAGCATGTTTGCCTTTCAGGGGAGCGGCATGGCCAGGGTGGCTGCCTTGTCGATGAAGTTGCCAATACTATCATTGCCGTGCAGCTTGCCGCGCTCTGCAGAACGCGTACTGCGTCCTTTGACTACTTGTCAACTAGACATTTTTGTTCCAGGCGGATACACTGAAAATATTTCCAATTGGAAATATTTGTCTGGGCTCATGCAGGCACAGGCACGCTTGTCGTCCTTTGCCCTTTGCCCTTTTGCCCATTACTTGTTACCCATTTCTTCATTTTATTCAGGATCATCCATGTTTGTCCGAACCACCATGCTGCGCGCGCTGGCGTGCGCCGTCTTGCTGCCTGCGCTGTTGTCGGCCTGCGTCACCGGCCGCAATAGCGCGCCTGCGTTTACCTACACGACACCCGACCTTGCCAAGGGCGTTGTCGTCGGCATCGTGTTCGAGAGCTCCGTCTTCGAGGCGCATGGCGCCAGGTTCGGCATTGTCAGCAGCGACCCTGCCGCCCTCGAGGGAAAAAGTCTGTGGTTATCCAGCCATGCTCCCGCCGGCCAGGTCGCCTTGCAGAATGTCTTGCCAAAAGTGCCCACGGGCAAGGGCAGCACCTTTGCGCTGCAGCTGACGCCGGGACGCTACAGCGTTATCATCTGGCTGCTTGACTATGGATTCAGGTCCAGGTACTCCGAATCGTCGCCGAAGGCGATCGAGTTTGACGTCGTTGCTGGCAAGGTCATCTACCTGGGACGTCTGGATGCCAACCGTTCCCTGCAAGTGGCTTCGATACACGACAATTTCGAGGAGGATATCGCATACCTGAAGAAAAATCCCTTGCTGGCCAATGCCAGCATCGAGAACAAGGCGCTCGAGGTGCGTGAATGGTGGCTACAGGACGCCCTTGGCAAGGAAATTCAGGAAAGAAACCGCGCCAAGTAAGCACCTGCCGGGTGGGGCGGCGGCCGGCAGGTCGCTTGCGCCGCAGCACCGCATAGAGATAGAATGCGAATCATTATTATTTGCAAGCCAGGGAGTATGCGACGTGCCGCCTGCCCAATCCGGCGTCCACCAGGAGGTGGGCAGCCTGTATCACGATCACCACCGGTGGCTGCAAGGCTGGCTCAAACACAAGCTGGGCAACGCGTTTGATGCGGCCGACGTGGCGCACGACACCTTCATGCGCCTGCTGAACCGCGACGAGGCTATCGCCGCGCGCGAGCCACGCGCCTTCCTGACGACCGTGGCCAAGGGCGTGCTGGGCAATCTGTACCGCCGGCGCGACCTGGAGGCGGCCTACCTGGAAACCCTGGCCAGCCTGCCGGCGCAAAGTGCGCCCGATCCCGAGGCGCAGGCGATCCTGCTCGAAGCCCTGTTCGACATCGACCGCCGCCTCGATGGCCTGGCGCCTGCCGTGCGCCGCGCCTTTCTGCTGTCGCAACTCGATGGCATGCCGCAGGTGGCCATCGCGCTGGAACTGAACATTTCGCTGGCCACCGTGCAGCGCTATCTGGTCAAAGCCATGCACCAGTGTTTCTTTTCCCAATTGGCGCCGTAATGGGTGCCCTCACACCGGAAGCGGCCAGCTTGCAGGCGGTCGAATGGCTGGTGCGCCTGCAGGCGGGCGACGCCACGCCCGAAGTGGAGCAGGCCTGGCGCGCCTGGCGCGGCAGCGATCCGGAGAACGAGCAAGCGTGGCAGCATGTGGAAGGCTGCATGGCGCGCATGCGTGCCTTGCCCGCGCCGCTGGCGCACGGCACCCTGGTCCGCAAGCCGCTGCACGCGCAAGCGAATGCGGCGCGGCGCCAGTCTTTGAAACTCCTGGCGCTGCTGGCCGTGGGCGGCTGCGTCTGGCTGGCTGGCGGCGATGAACAGGCGCGATTCTGGCTGGCCGATTACCGTACCGGCACGGGCGAGCTGCGCCATATCGTGCTGGCAGACGGCACGCGTATCGCCCTCAACACGGCGTCCAGCATCGATGTGCGTTTCGACGCGGGTCAGCGCCTGGTGACGGTATTCAAAGGCGAGATCATGGTCACGACCGCGCACGATGCGGCTGGCCGGCCCTTTGTCGTGCGCACGCCGCAAGGCCGCTTGCAACCGGTGGGCACGCGCTTTGCCGTGCGCGTCGAAGGTGAACGCACGCAGCTGGGCGTGTTCGCGGGCGCCGTCGACATCGTGCCGGAACGGGCGCCTGAGGTGGCGCGCAGGCTGCAGGCGGGCGAACAAGCGACTTTCACGGCGGGCAGCGTTGGCTCCGTCGAGCTTCTGCCAGCCGGCGCCGATGCGTGGACGGCCGGCATGCTGGTGGCGCGCGACATGGCGCTGGCCGATTTTATCGGCGAGCTGGCACGTTACCGCCATGGGCGCCTGGCCTGCGACCCGGCTATTGGCCACCTGCGCGTCTCCGGCATCTATCCGCTGGCCGATACCGACAAGGTACTCGACATGCTGACGCGCACCTTGCCCGTCGACGTGCGCCAGAGCACGCGCTTCTGGGTGACCGTGGTGCCGCATCGGCAGCATCCATGATTATTTTCTGAAAAACTGAGGGTTTTTCGATTTTCGCGTGACATAGCAAGTGAACCCCTCATTCACTTTCAGGAAAACAGTCAGCATGCCCAGCACAACACCTATTTACGCCACTTCCACTTCCACTGTATGCCGCCGCAGCGTAGCGGCGCTGGCCGTCAGCCAGGCCCTGTGGCTGCTCGCCGCCAGCGGCGCCTCGGCCGCCGCACCTATTGCCCAGGCAGCCAATGCGGCGCGCATCGAACTGGCGATACCGGCCGGCACCCTGGAACAGGTGCTGGTGCGCTTCGGCCAGGAGACGGGCACCATGATTTCCTACCAGGCTGTCACCGTGGCGGGCAAGCGCAGTGCCGGACTGACGGGCAGCTACAGCGTGCCGGCGGCGCTGGGCGCCATTGTCGCCGGCTCAGGTCTGCGCGCCGTGCCGCAGGCGAATGGCGGTTATGTGCTCGACGTGGCGGCGGCCGATGGCGGCCAGACCATGCCCGAGATGAAGGTCAGCGCCAGCTTTGATGCGAACGGCGCGACGGAAGGCAGCGGCTCGTACACGACGCAGAGCATGCGCTCGGCCACGCGCCTGGGCCTGTCCGTGCGCGAGACGCCGCAAGCCGTCAGCGTGGTCACGCGCCAGCAGATGGATGACCAGAACCTGCAAACGGTGGAAGAGGTGCTGCAAAACGCGGCCGGCGTGGCCATCAACCGCTACGACAGCGACCGTACTTCGTTCTTTGCGCGCGGCTTTTCCATCGCCAGCTACCAGTACGACGGCATCCCCACCACGGTCGACAATGCGTTCAGCGTGGGCGACAGCACCCTGGACATGACGGCCTACGACCGGGTCGAGATCGTGCGCGGCGCCACCGGCCTGCTCACGGGCGCGGGCGAGCCATCGGCCACCATCAACCTGGTGCGCAAGCGCGCGTCATCTCGGCAGCTGGCCGGGAATGCGGCCGTGAGCCTGGGTTCCTGGAACAATGCGCGCGCCAGCGCCGACCTCTCCACGCCCTTGAGCAGCGATGGCAAGGTGCGTGGCCGTGTCGTCGCCAGTTACCAGGACAGCGAATCGTATGTGAGTCTGTATCACGGCAAGAAAGCCATGGCCTACGCCACCGTGGAAGCGGATCTGGCGCCTGGCAGCGTGCTGATCGCCGGCTATGAATATCAGGACAACCGCCCGCGCGGCGGCATGTATGGCGGCCTGCCGCTGTGGTATGCGGATGGCGAACGGGCCACCTTGCCCCGCTCCGCCACCACGGCGACCGCCTGGAGCCGCTGGTTCAGCACCAGCCAGACGGCTTTCCTGCGCCTGGAGCAAAGCCTGGGTAGCGGCTGGAGCCTGACCGCCATGCTGAATCACGGCTGGGGCAATTATTCGGCGGCCGAGCTTTTCGCCAATACCTGGCCGGACAAGGCCACGGGTCAGGGCGTGACGGGCTACACCGGCTTTTATTCGGGCACGCGGCGCCAGGACAGCGTCGACGCCTATGTGCAGGGGCCGCTGCAGCTGCTGGGCCGTACGCACGACCTGGCGTTTGGCGTCTCGGGCAGTAACCAGTTTGCCAGTAATCCGGGCCTGGCCGGCGGCAGCGTCGATTACGGCAATTTCCATCAATGGCAGGGCGTGACGCCGGAACCGGACTGGAACAACCCGAATTTCTCGCGCTGGCAGTTGCTCGACACGGTGCAGCAGCGCGGCATCTACGGCACGGCGCGTTTTTCGCTGGCCGACTCCTTGAAACTGATCGTCGGCGCGCGCTACAGCCGCTACAAGGCTGACCACGTCGATGACTGGGGCGGCAGCTACGCCTACGCCAAGCATGCCGTCACGCCCTACGCGGGGCTGGTGTGGGATATCGACGCGCAGCATGCGCTGTACACCAGCTACAGCAAAATCTTCAAGCCGCAGGGCTACCAGGACCGGTTCGGGCGCTACCTCGATCCCGTGCAGGGCAAGAATCTGGAAGCGGGCGTGAAGGGCGAGTATTTCGGCGGCAAGCTCAATGCGGCGCTGGCCGTGTTCCGCATCGCGCAGGATGGCCTGGCGCAGGAAGATACGGGCCATTTTGTCGGCAATTCACTGACGCAGGCGTATTACGCGGCAGCCGGTACCACCAGCAAGGGTGTGGAACTCGATGTCTCGGGCGAACTGGCGCAAGGCTGGAATGTGTCGGCCAGCGTGTCGCATGCGGCGGCCGAGGACAACGGGGGCGCGCGCTTGAACAGCTATGTGCCGCAAACCCTGGCGCGCGTATTTTCCACGTATCAGCTGCATGGCGACTGGCGGGCCTTGTCGCTGGGCGGCGGCGTGAACTGGCAGAGCGGCGCCTACCGCGATGCCAGCGGGCCGAAGGGCATGGAGCGCGTGGAGCAGGGCGGCTATGCCGTGGCCAGCCTGATGGCGAAGTACGCGCTGTCGCGCCAGCTGTCCCTGCAGGCGAACATCAACAACCTGTTCGACAAGCATTACTACAGCCAGCTTGGCATGTACAACCAGGGTTACTGGGGCGCGCCGCGCAACGCCAGCGTCACCCTGCGTTACCTCTTCTGATGTGTCAGAATGGCCAGGCCTGTTTGGTCACGGCCACGGCGATGATGTAGGCGAAGACCAGCACGGCGAGCGCGAAAGCGGCGCCGCGCACGGCCGGCGTCTTGCCACGTTTCAGGGCGATGGTGCCCAACACGATGTAGGCCACCAGCGCGCACAGCTTGGCGGCCAGCCAGGGCTGGCTGCCCGGCGACTGGCCGCTCCACACGGCCAGGGTGATGGCGCTGGCCAGCAGGGCCGTGTCGACCAGGTGGGGCAATATCTTCACCCAGCGCTGCTGCAGCGCGGGAGAGGAGCGCAGCATCCAGGCGCCGCGCAAGAGGAAAAGAAAGCCGCTGGCGGCGGCGCAACCCATGTGGAAATGCTTGAGGCTCAGGTAATCCATGCGTGATGTGGTGGGCGTTGATTGACGGTGGCGCCAGCATAGCCGCCTTTGGCGCGCCGCGCCATACGTCGTCGGGATGAGACGCTGCTAACGCAGGAATTTCACGTACACGAGTTCCGGGTCTCCCTCGTCGAGATGGTCGATCTGGCCGCTGCGCACGAAGCCCGCGCTGGCGAACAGCTGTTGCGCGGCCAGGTTGGACTGGTTCGTCGACGTGAAAATTTTCCCTGTCTGGCACGCGGCTACTGCGGCGGCCAGCAGGCGCAAACCCACGCCGCGCCGCTGCTGGCCGGGAGCGACCACCACCAGCGAGACGAAGCCGTAGCCAAAGAAATCGTCGTGCGTGAGGACATAGCCGGCCACCTGGCCAGCCCGGATGGCCACTTGGCATTGACCTTTGCCGACGGCGGTGCGCACGGCATCGCCCCGGCTGGCATGCGCCTGCGCGTAGGCGTCGCAGGCCAGCATGGCTGCCACATCGCCATGCCCGGCCACGCGGGTGACGATTTCATCTGCTTCCGTTCTGTTCTGCATGCCGATCCTTTTTCTCCAGGCGCCGAGTGTGCCAAAAATGCGTCCGTTTGTAAAACACCCGCCATCCAGGCTAGATCCGCACCGCGCCATCTAGTCACTTTTGCCGATACGGCTATCCAGATTGCCTTTCCAGAATCACCCTGTGACCGATAGTGCCTTTCCCCTCTGCCACGTAAGCTGGTCGGGACGGCTGGCCAGACGGCCAGTGCATTCATGGAGAAACATCGTGGCTACCCTAGATGGCACTAAGAACAACAGTAGTAACAAGGCAGTCGAACCCGGCATACGGCGCAAGCAGTTTTCCGTGTTGGTCAGCAGTACCTTCGCATTTACCATCTGCTTTGCAGTCTGGATGATGTTTGCCGTGCTGGGCATTCCCATCAAGACCAGCCTGGGCTTGACTGAAACACAATTCGGCCTGCTGGCCGCCATGCCCGTGCTGACGGGTTCCCTCGTGCGCGTGCCGCTGGGCATCTGGACGGACAAATACGGCGGGCGCCGCGTCTTCTTCTGGCTGATGCTGGCCAGCGTGGTGCCGATCTACCTGATCTCCTACGCCACCGCCTACTGGCATTTCCTCGTGCTGGGCATGTTCGTCGGCCTGGCGGGCGGCTCGTTTTCCGTCGGCACGCCGTACGTGGCACGCTGGTATGAAAAGGAGCGCCGCGGCCTGGCGATGGGCATCTTCGGCGCCGGCAACTCCGGTTCCGCACTGACCAAGTTCGTCGCGCCGGGCATCGTCGCCGCCTTCGGCTGGCAGATGCTGCCCAAGGTGTATGCGGTCGCCATGCTGGCCACGGCCATCATCTTCTGGCTGTTTTCGTACACGGACAAATCGCACCTGGCGCCATCGGGCGAGAGCTTTTCGGCGCAGATGAAGGTGCTGAAGGATCCGCGCGTGTGGCGCTACTGCCAGTACTACTCGGTGGTGTTCGGCGGCTACGTGGCGCTGGCCCTGTGGATGACGAAGTACTACGTGGCCGAATACGGCTTCGATTTGAAGCACGCGGCGCTGCTGGCCGCCTGCTTCTCGCTGCCGGGCGGCGTGCTGCGCGCGTTTGGCGGCTGGATCTCAGACAAATACGGCGCGGCGAAAGTCACCTGGGCCGTGATGTGGGTGTGCTGGGTGTGCTTCTTCCTGCTGTCGTATCCGCAAACGCAAATGGTGGTGGAAACCGTCACGGGACCGCTGGCTTTCCACATCGGCCTGTCGCCGCTGTGGTTCACCGTGCTGCTGTTCATCGTCGGCATCGCCATGGCCGTGGGCAAGGCATCCGTCTTCAAGTTCATCGGCGATGATTTTTCCGATAACATCGGCGCCGTCTCGGGCGTGGTCGGCCTGGCAGGCGGTCTCGGTGGCTTCATCCTGCCCGTGATGTTCGGCGCCCTGGTGGACCTCACCGGCGTGCGTTCGAGCTCTTTCATGCTCTTGTACGGCACCGTCTGCGTTTCCCTCGTCTGGATGTATTTCTCGTTCAAGCCGCTACGCGCGGCGACTATCCCTCAACCTGCAGGAGTTAAAGCATGAGCCGCTACATGATCAATACGTGGGAGCCGGAAACCCCGAGCTTCTGGCAAAACACGGGCAAGGCCACGGCCGCGCGCAATCTGTGGATATCGATTCCCGCGCTGCTGCTGGCATTCGCCGTGTGGATGGTGTGGAGCGTGGTGGTGGTCAATCTGCCCAACATCGGTTTTACTTACAGTAACAACCAGCTGTTCTGGCTGACGGCCTTGCCGGGCCTGTCCGGCGCCACCTTGCGCATCTTTTATTCGTTCATGGTGCCGATCTTCGGCGGGCGCCGCTGGACGGCCATTTCCACGGGTTCCCTGCTGATTCCCGCCATCGGCATCGGCCTGGCCGTGCAGGACGTGAACACGGGCTACCCGACCATGCTGATCCTGGCGCTGCTGTGCGGCTTCGGTGGCGGCAATTTCGCCTCGTCGATGGCCAACATCAGCTTTTTCTATCCGAAGGCGAGCAAGGGCTTCGCGCTGGGTATGAATGCGGGCCTGGGCAACCTGGGCGTGTCCGTGGTGCAGTTCGTCGTGCCGCTGGTGATCACGTTTGCCGTCTTCGGCGCCTGGGGCGGCGATTCGCTCACCTGGGTGAAAAATGGCGTGAGCAAGGACATGTGGCTGCAAAACGCGGGCTTCATCTGGGTGCCGTTTATCGCGCTGTCCACCTTGCTGGCCTGGTTCGGCATGAATGACCTGGCGTCGGCGAAAGCCTCGTTTTCCGAGCAGGCCGTGATCTTCAAGCGCAAGCACAACTGGCTCATGTGCTGGCTGTACACGGGCACTTTCGGATCCTTCATCGGTTATTCGGCCGCCTTTCCGCTGTTGATCAAGATCCAGTTCCCCGACGTGAACCCGCTCGATTACGCCTTCCTCGGACCCCTGGTTGGCGCGCTGGCGCGCGTGGCCGGCGGCGTGATTTCCGATAAATTGGGCGGCGCCAGAGTCACCCTGTGGTCCTTCCTCTTGATGATAGGCGCCGTGCTGGGCGTGCTGTACTTCATGCCTCAAGGTGGCACTGGTGGCAGTTTCAACGGCTTCTTCTGGATGTTCATGCTGCTGTTCGCCGGCACGGGTATCGGCAATGCGTCGACCTTCCGCATGATTCCCGTGATCTTTTTGACGGAACACCAGCGCGCGGCGGCCGGCAAGGGCAAGGCGGTGCAGGAGCAAGCGATCGTCGACGCCAACAAGGAAGGCGCCGCCGTCCTGGGCTTTACCTCGGCCGTGGCCGCGTATGGCGCCTTCTTCATCCCGAAAAGCTATGGCACCTCGATTGCGCTGACGGGCAGCCCCGACGCGGCCCTGTGGTGCTTCATCGGCTTTTATGTCAGCTGCATCGCGATCACCTGGTGGTGCTATGCGCGCAAGAACGCGGCTATGCCGTGCTAGTTAGCGTCAGAACGCCTGGCAAGTCCTGCTTGCCGGGCGCTGTATAAAGTATTCGAGGTAGTCATGGAAGAACTGGAAAAATTCGTCAACGGCTTCAGCCTGTTTCAGCAGCAGTACTTCAGCGAGCCGCAAACCTTGTACGACAGCCTGCGCGACGGGCAGCGGCCCTCGACCTTGCTGATTGGCTGCTGCGATTCGCGCGTCGATCCCATGCTGCTGACGGGCAGCGACCCGGGCGACATGTTCGTCGTGCGCAATATCGCCAACCTGGTGCCGCGCTGTACCCCGGACGCGCCGCCCGGCGTCAGTTCGGCCATCGAGTTCGCCGTCTGCAAGCTCGAAGTGGCCAGGGTCATCGTGCTTGGCCATGCGCGCTGCGGCGGCATCCGCGCGCTGCTGGAACCGCAGCCGCGCGCGGAAGGGCAGGAAACGGACTTCGTGGGGCAGTGGATGCGCATTGCCGAACCGGTGGCGCAGCGCGTGCGGCGCGAGCTGGCGCACCGCTCGTCGGCGGAACAGCACCACGCGTGCGAACTGGCCAGCATATTGCAGTCGCTCGATAACCTGCTCACCTACCCGTGGCTGAAGCGCCGGGTGGAGCAGGGACTATTGAAATTGCATGGATGGTATTTCGATATCGACAGCGGGGCGCTGATGGCGTATTCCGCGCGCCAGCAGCAGTTTCTGCCGCTGGTCTGTCCCATCGAGCGGGCGCGTCATTTGCACGAGCGCCCTTGGCCGGACTCAGCTAAAACGTAACAAATCCCCGCTGCGGTCAAACGCCAGCAGGCTGTCGATGCGGCCTTGCTCGATGGCCGTCACCATGGCGCGCAGGGGTGCTTCGCATTCCTGCGCCGCCGGTGGCTGGCCCTCGCGACCCGCCAGTCCCGCCACGAAGACCACGTCCCAGTGCGTCTGCATCTGTTTCGACTCCTCCTTCAATGTCTCGAAGCTGTCCAGTTCCTCGGGCAGCTTGTCGGCGCACATCACGGGCGTGAGGGATTTTCCCTGGCCGCCAGGCTGGGCCTGCGCCTGGGTAAAGGTGAACAGCAGGCGTTGCGGCTGCTCCTGGTTGCGGGCGCTGCGCAGCAGGCTGGCGTAATCGGTAATCGGCATGATGCTCTTTCTCTGTGTTGAACGATGACGACAGGTATACCGCAGCTCCGTCGCGCCGCCCATAGGCAATAGTGACTATCCGCCTATGCATTCCTGGTGCCGGAAACCGACTTCTTGCCAATACCGCCGGGCGCGGCGCATCGATAGACTGTTTGTATCGACGCTTGAGCCATCCTGCTTGCAGCGTTTTTTAAGACCTGGCGTCGCTGCCTGCGGCGCAATGTGGAGGTAGCATGAGTCACTTTCTGGACCGCCTGAAATTTTTTAGCAAGCCCGCCGAGCCGTTTTCAAACGGCCATGGCACCGTGGTCGATGAAGACCGTACCTGGGAAAACGCCTACCGCCAGCGCTGGCAGCACGACAAGATCGTGCGCTCCACGCATGGCGTGAACTGTACCGGTTCATGCAGCTGGAAGGTGTACGTCAAGAATGGCCTGATCACCTGGGAAACCCAGCAAACCGATTACCCGCGCACGCGGCCCGACCTGCCCAACCACGAACCGCGCGGCTGCCCGCGCGGCGCCAGCTATTCCTGGTACGTGTATTCGGCCCAGCGCGTGAAATACCCGATGGTGCGCGGCCGCCTGATGGAAATGTGGCGCGAAGCACGCAAGACCATGGACCCCGTCACGGCCTGGGACTGGATCAGCCAGGACCCCGTGCGCTCGCAGCAGTACAAATCCATCCGTGGCCTGGGCGGCTTCGTGCGCGCCACGTGGGACGAATCGAATGAAATCATCGCCGCCGCGAATGCGCTGACGATCAAGAAATACGGCCCGGACCGCGTCGTCGGCTTCTCGCCGATTCCCGCCATGTCCATGGTCAGCTATGCCTCCGGCACGCGCTACCTGTCCCTGATCGGCGGCGTGGCCCTGAGCTTCTACGACTGGTACTGCGACTTGCCGCCGGCCAGCCCGCAAGTGTGGGGCGAGCAGACGGACGTGCCGGAATCGGCCGACTGGTACAACTCGACCTATCTGATGGTGTGGGGCTCGAACGTGCCGATGACGCGCACGCCGGACGCCCACTTCTACACGGAAGTGCGCTACAAGGGCACGAAAACCGTGGCCATCTCTCCCGACTATGGCGAAATGGTGAAGTTCGGCGACATCTGGCTGGCGCCGAAGCAGGGCACGGACGCCGCGCTGGCACTGGCCATGGGCCACGTCATCCTCAAGGAATTCCACTCGGAAGGGCAGAGCGCCTACTTCCGCGACTACGCACGCCAGTACACGGACTTCCCCATGCTGGTGCTGCTCAAGGAGCATAACGGCACCCTCGTGCCCGACTACTTCCTGCGCGCTTCGCACCTGGACAACAACCTCGACGAAACCAACAATCCGGAATGGAAAACCCTCGTCATCGACGAAACCACGGGTGCCATTACCGCGCCGGCCGGCTCTATCGGCTTCCGCTGGGGCGAATCGGGCAAGTGGAACCTGGAACAGAAGGCCGGCGGCAGCGGCGAACCCATCGTGCCGATGCTCTCCATGATCAATGACAGCGACGCCGTCACGGAAGTGGGCTTCGCCTACTTCGGCGGCAAGGACGCGTCCGACATGCTGCTGCGCAAGGTGCCGGTGAAAACCATCCGCCTGGCCGATGGCACGACGGGCCTCGTCACCACCGTGTTCGACCTGACCCTGGCCAACTACGGCATCGACCGTGGCCTCGGCGGCGCCAATGTCGCGGAAAGCTATGACGATGACGTGCCGTACACCCCCGCATGGCAAGAGAAGCACACGGGCGTGAAACGCGCCGACGTGATTACCGTGGCGCGCCAGTTCGCAGAGAACGCGGACCAGACGCGCGGCAAGAGCATGGTCATCGTGGGCGCCGGCCTGAATCACTGGTACCACATGGACATGACCTATCGCGGCATCATCAATATGCTGATGATGTGCGGCTGTATCGGCCAGTCCGGCGGCGGCTGGGCCCATTACGTGGGCCAGGAAAAACTGCGTCCGCAAACGGGCTGGACGCCTTTGGCCTTCGCCCAGGACTGGGTACGCCCGATGCGCCAGATGAACGGCACCTCGTTCTTCTATGCCCACACGAGCCAATGGCGCCACGAAAAGCTGGAAACGGGCGACATCGCCTCGCCATCGGCGGCCGGCGGCACGGGCGACCTGACCCTGCTCGACTACAACGCCAAGGCGGAACGCATGGGCTGGCTGCCATCGGCGCCGCAGCTGCAAACCAATCCGCTGGAAGTGGCGAAGGCCGCCAAGGCGGCAGGGCAGGCACCGGCCGCGTATGCGCTCGACCAGATCAAGGCGGGCCAGCTGCAATTCTCGTGCGACGACCCGGACAACCCGGCCAACTTCCCGCGCAATATGTTTGTCTGGCGCTCGAATATCCTCGGCAGCTCGGGCAAGGGCCACGAGTACTTCCTGAAATACCTGCTGGGCACGCAGAATGGCTTGCTCAGCGACGAAGACGACTGCATCACGCCGAAACAGGTGAAAGTGCGCCCGGCCGCCGAAGGCAAGCTCGATCTGCTGGTGGTGCTGGACTTCCGTATGTCGACCACGTGTTTGTATGGCGACGTGGTGCTGCCGACGGCCACCTGGTATGAAAAAGACGATCTGAATACGTCGGACATGCATCCGTTCATCCACCCGCTGTCCGAAGCCGTGCAGCCGCTGTGGCAATCGAAGTCGGACTGGGAAATCTACAAAGGGCTGGCCGAGAAATTCTCGGAAATCGGCGGCGAGCTGCTGGGCACCCAGCAAGACATCATCCTCACGCCGCTGATGCACGACACGCCGGGTGAACTGGGCCAGCCTTTCGATCCCAAGGATTGGCGCGCCGGCGAATGCGACGCCATTCCCGGCAAGACCATGCCGAACATGACGGTGGTCGAGCGCAATTACCGCGACGTGTACAAGAAGTTCACTTCGATCGGCCCGCTGCTGGAAAGCATCGGCAACGGCGGCAAGGGCATTTCCTGGAAAACGGGGCATGAAGTCGACGTCCTGCGCGGCATCAACCGTACGGTGCTGGAAGAAGGCGTGTCGAAGGGCCAGCCGCGCCTCGATACGGCCATCGATGCGGCCGAGATGATTCTGTCGCTGGCGCCGGAAACGAATGGCCACGTGGCCGTGAAAGCCTGGGCCGCGCTGTCCGCCATCACGGGACGCGAGCATACGCATCTGGCGCTGCCGCGCGAGCATGACAGCATCCGCTTCCGCGACGTGCAGGCGCAGCCGCGCAAGATCATTTCCTCGCCCACCTGGTCTGGCCTGGAAAGCGAAGAAGTCAGCTACACGGCCGGCTATACCAACGTGCATGAACTGATCCCTTGGCGCACCCTGACGGGCCGCCAGCAGTTCTACCAGGATCATTTGTGGATGCGCGATTTCGGCGAGGGACTGTGCGTGTACAAGCCGGCCATCAACACGAAGACGACGGAAGCGCTGCTGGGCACCAAGCCGAACGGCAACAAGGAACTGGCGCTGAACTTTTTGACGCCGCACCAGAAGTGGGGCATCCACTCCACGTATTCGGACAACCTGCGCATGCTGACCCTGTCGCGTGGCGGACCGCACGTGTGGCTGTCGGAGACGGACGCGCAGACGGCCGGCATCGTCGACAACGACTGGATCGAAGTCTTCAACGTGAATGGCAGCCTGACGGCGCGTGCCATCGTCAGTCAGCGCATCCCGGCCGGCATGACGATGATGTACCACGCCCAGGAAAAGATCATCAACGTGCCTGGCGCGGAGATGACGGGCAAGCGGGGCGGCATCCATAACTCGGTGACGCGGGCCGTGCCCAAGCCGACGCACATGATCGGCGGCTACGCCCAGCTGGCGTACGGCTTCAATTACTACGGCACGGTGGGCTCCAACCGCGATGAATTCGTATTGGTGCGCAAGATGAACAAGGTCGACTGGCTCGAAGGCCCGTTGCAGGAAGAAGGAGCATAGTATGAAAATCAGAGCGCAAATCGGCATGGTGCTGAACCTGGACAAGTGCATCGGCTGCCACACTTGTTCCGTCACCTGCAAGAACGTATGGACCAGCCGCGACGGTGTCGAATACGCATGGTTCAACAACGTGGAAACCAAGCCGGGTATCGGCTATCCGAAGCAGTGGGAAAACCAGGACAAGTGGAATGGCGGCTGGCGCCGCACGGATGCGGGCAAGATCGAGCCGCGCCAGGGCAGCCGTTTGAAAATCCTGGCGAATATCTTCGCCAACCCGAACCTGCCCGCCATCGACGAGTACTACGAGCCGTTCACCTACGACTACGAGCACCTGCAAAGCGCGCCGCTGTCGCAGACGCCGCCGACGGCCCGTCCGATCTCCGTGCTGACGGGGAAAAAGATGGAGAAAATCGAGTGGGGTCCGAACTGGGAAGATGACCTGGGCGGCGAGTTTGCCCAGCGTAGCAAGGATAAATTGTTCGACAACATGCAGAAGGAGATGTACGGCACCTTCGAAAACACCTTCATGATGTACTTGCCGCGCCTGTGCGAGCATTGCCTGAATCCGACGTGCGTGGCGTCTTGCCCGTCCGGTTCCGTGTACAAGCGCGAAGACGACGGCATCGTGCTGATTGATCAGGACAAGTGCCGCGGCTGGCGCATGTGCATCTCCGGTTGCCCGTACAAGAAGATTTACTACAATTGGTCCTCCGGCAAGGCGGAGAAGTGCACGTTCTGCTTCCCTCGCATCGAGGCGGGCCAGCCTACCGTGTGCTCGGAAACGTGCGTGGGCCGCATCCGCTACCTGGGTGTGCTGCTGTACGACGCCGACAAGATCGAGGCTGCCGCCTCCGTGCCGCAAGAGCAGGACCTGTACCAGGCGCAGCTCGACCTGTTCCTCGACCCGCACGACCCGGCCATCATCGCCGAAGCGCGCCGCCAGGGCATTCCCGACCTGTGGCTGGAAGCTGCCGTCAAGTCGCCCGTCTACAAGATGGCCGTCGAGTGGAAAGTGGCGTTCCCGCTGCATCCCGAATACCGCACCTTGCCAATGGTGTGGTACGTGCCACCGCTGTCGCCGATCCAGGCGGCCGCCGAATCGGGCAAGCTGGGCGTGAACGGCATGCTGCCGGACACGCAAAGCCTGCGCATTCCGGTGCAGTACCTGGCCAATTTGCTGACGGCCGGCGACCAGCCGCCCATCGTCACGGCGCTGGACCGCATGCTGGCCATGCGTGCCTACATGCGCAGCAAGACCGTCGAGAAGGTGGAAAACCTCACGGTTCTGAAGCAAGTGGGCTTGAGCAAGGCGCAGGTGGAGGACATGTACCACATCATGGCCATCGCCAATTACGAAGACCGCTTCGTCATCCCCAGCAGCCACAAGGAAATGGCCGAGGACAGCTTCAACGAGAAGGGTTCGTGCGGCTTCAGCTTCGGCAACGGCTGCTCGGACGGCACCAGCGAGCCGACCTTGTTCGGCAAGAAAAAACACGGTTCGGCCATCTTCATGCAGATGCCGAAGTCGCGCAAAACGGCGCCAGGCGCTTAAGGAGCTGATATGGAACACGCTATGCATCACTACCAAATCCTTTCGCGCCTGCTGCTGTATCCGGAGCCCGAGCTGATCGCGCACCTGCCGCAGCTGGACGCCGCGCTGGCGGCCGTGCCGGAGCAGCACGCGCTGCTGCGGCCCCTGCTGGCGCACCTGGAAAGCAGCAGCCTGATCGACCTGCAGCAGCAGTACGTGGCCACGTTCGACCGCAATCCGTCGCACTCGCTGCATCTGTTCGAGCATATCCACGGCGAATCGCGCGACCGGGGCCAGGCCATGGTCGATCTGATGGAGGAATACAAGCGCCACGGCCTGCAAATGGTGGGCGACGACTTGCCCGACTTCGTGCCCCTGTTCCTGGAGTTTCTGGCACAGCTCGACGAGGAAGTCTCGGCACCGCTGCTGGGCGACGCCGTCCACGTGCTGGCGCACATCGGCCGCAAGCTGACGGCCAACGGCAGCCCGTACGCGCCCGTCTTCACCTTGCTCGAACGCTTGAGCCCCGTGGCGGCAGAAATGCTGGCCGAACCGCCGGTGCGCGACATGGACGAAGCGCTGGAAACCTTCGGTCCCGGTGCGGACGGCGTCGAGCCCTTGCTGCGCCAAGGTCCGGGCCAAGTTCCGGGCGGCGTCCATCCCGTGCATTTTCACCCGCAGCCGCGGCGCGCTGCTTAATTGGCCGCTTGCGCCCGCATGAGGAGAGTACATCATGAGTAATTATTTGCATCAATTTGTGTATGGCATTTATCCATACATCGCGCTGGCCATCTTTTTCCTCGGTAGCCTGATCCGTTTCGACCGCGAGCAATACACGTGGAAGTCCGATTCCAGCCAGCTGCTGCACCGCGGCAGCCTGCGCCTGGGCAATATCCTGTTCCACATCGGCATCATCGGCCTGCTGTTCGGCCATGCGGCCGGCTTGCTGACCCCTGTCTGGGTATGGGATACCCTGGGCGTGTCGCATAGCCTGAAGCAGGGCGTGGCCATGGCGGCCGGCGGCGTGATGGGCGGCCTGTGCCTGGTCGGCATACTGATCCTGCTGGCGCGCCGCTTCGGCAATGAACGGCTGCGCGCCGTCACCACGGCCGGCGACAAGCTGGTGATGGTGTGGATCTTGCTGACCTTGCTGCTGGGCCTGTCGTCGATCTTTGTCTCGGCGTCGCACATGGATGGCCACATGATGGTCTTGCTGATGAACTGGGCGCAGCACATCGTGACCTTCCGCGGCGACGCCGCCAGCTTCATCGTCGATGCGCCGCTGGTGTTCAAGCTGCACCTGTTCATGGGCATGTCGCTGTTCGTCATCTTCCCGTTCACCCGCCTGGTGCACGTGTGGAGCGGCTTCGGCGCCGTGGCATATCTCGGCCGCGCCTATCAACTGGTTCGTCGCCGCTAAGAAAGGAGTCACATCATGGGAATCTCCGTCAATGGCATCGATATCGACGATGCCGACATCGCGCAGGAGCTGCCGCATCACGACGGCGCCGGCAATCCGCTGAAACAGGCCGTGCATGAACTGGTGCTGCGCCGGCTCCTGCTCGACGAAGCCGAACGCCTCGGCGTGCAGGGTGGCAGTACTGACGACCGCATCGAAGCGCTGTTCGCGCAGGAAGTGCGCGTGCCGCCCGCCGACGATGCGGCTTGCCGCACCTTTTATGCGCAGCGCCCGCAGCTGTTCAGTAGTGGGGCGCTGGTCGAGGCGCGCCACATCCTGTTCCAGGTGACGCCCGAGGCGCCGCTGGAGCTGCTGCGCACGACGGCGCAAGCCGTGCTCGATGCCCTGAAACTGGCACCCGAGCGCTTCGGCGAACTTGCGGCGCAGTATTCGAACTGCCCGTCCGGCGCCCTGGGGGGCAACCTGGGCCAGTTGTCGCCGGGCCAGAGCGTGCCGGAATTCGACGCGTTGCTGTTCCGCCTGGAAGAGGGCGCGCTGGCCGGCCATTTGCTGGAAACGCGCTTCGGCTACCACATCGTGCAAGTACTGCGCCGGGTCGAAGGCCAGGCCATCGCCTATGAGGCGGTGCAGGCGCAGATCGCCGACCGCCTGTCGCGCGCCGCGTGGCAACGCGCCGTGCACCAGTACCTGCACTTGCTGGTGGGGCGCGCCGAGATCGCCGGTGTCGAGTTGGAAGGCACGGCCAGTCCGCTGGTTCAGTAGGCTGAAAGGCGTAGTCCGAAAGGCGTAGGCCGCTAGGCCTTCTGGGGCACAGCCAGATCGTGCCCCAGCCTTTACAATCAAGAAAGAAACAGGAGTAGCGTCATGGGGTGCGTCAAGTTGCAGGACCGTTTTGGCCGTTCGATCGATTATGTGCGGCTGTCCGTTACCGACCGTTGCGATTTGCGCTGCAGTTACTGCATGCCCAAGGGCTTTCGCGGCTTCGAGGAACCGAAGGACTGGCTGACGTTCGACGAGATCGAGCGCCTGCTGGGCATCTTCGTTCGCCTCGGCACGCGCCGCGTGCGCCTGACGGGCGGTGAGCCCCTGTTGCGGCGCAACCTGCCGGAACTGGCGCGCAAGCTGACGGCGCTGCCTGGCCTGCAGGACCTGTCGCTGTCGACGAATGCCACCCAATTGGGCAAGCATGCCGTGGCCTTGCGCGCGGCGGGCGTGGACCGCATCAACGTCAGCCTCGATTCGCTGGACCGCGCCTGCATGCAGCAGATCACGGGGCGCGACAGCCTGCAACCGATTCTCGATGGCCTGATGGCGGGCAAGACGGCCGGTTTCGACCCGATCAAGATCAATATGGTGGCCATGCGCGGCGTCAATGACGGCCAGATCGAGGCCATGGCGGCGTTCTGCATCGAGCAGCAGTTCATCCTGCGCCTGATCGAAGCCATGCCGATGGGCAGCACGGGCCGCAATGCCAGCTACATGCCGCTCGGTCCCGTGCGCGAGCGCCTGGCGGCACGTTTTGGCCTGGTGCCGCAGGCAACGGAGCTCGGCGGCGGGCCGGCGCGCTACATGGCGACAGCCGATGGACGCTCGAGCATCGGTTTTATCACGCCCATGTCGCAGCATTTTTGCGCCAGTTGCAACCGCGTGCGCCTGTCCGTCGATGGTACCCTGTACTTATGCCTGGGCCAGGAAGAGAAATTCGCCCTCGGCCCCATGCTGCGCGGCGGGGCCACGGATGCGGAGATCGAAGCGGCGATCCGCGCCGCCATCGAACTCAAGCCGCAGCAGCATGATTTCAATACGCAGCCCGATAAAATTATCAGGTTCATGGCACAAACCGGCGGCTAGGATGGACACCTGGCCAAACCTACTGCGCGTCGCGCTTTGCGGCCGGCGATGCTCACCGTACTAGAGTACGGTTGCGCTTCTCGGCCACAAATCACTGCCGCTCGCTACGGTTTTGCCAGGTGTCGTGGCGCTTGGGGGGCGCTTGTTAAAGCAAAAGGAACTATGAAATTCAAGGCGATGTTTTCCTCCTGGCAGAAGCTGTCGACCAAGATCGTCGGCGCGCTGCTGCTCATGCTGGTGCTGGCCCTGAGCGCCATCGGTTGCACCCTGTTCCTGTCATGGCAGCTCGAAGGCAGTTCGGCGGCCATCAACGAGACGGGCCGGCTGCGCATGCAGACCTACCGCCTGACCCTCCTGCTTGCCAGCGACGCCGGCGAGCAGGCGCGCCAGCAAGTGCTGCTGATCGACGAGACCCTGGCCAAGATCGGCCACGGCGACCCGCAGCGTCCCCTGTTCCTGCCTCCCAGCACAGCCATCAAATCCGAATTCGAGCGCATCGGCACTGCCTGGCGCGGCGCCTTGCGCCCGGCCGCGCTGGCCGCCGATTCCAACGCGCGCGCGCGCCAGTTCGAGCATGACGCCGATACCTTCGTGGGACAGGTCGATCAACTGGTGCGCCTGATCGAGCACGATAGCGAACAGCGCACCTTCTGGCTGCGCGCCTCGCAACTGATCCTCGTCGGCATGGCCGTCATCGGCACGGTCAGCATGATTTACCTGATGTTCATGCTCATCATCGAACCCGTGACGCGGCTGCGCCTGGGCATGCAGCGCATGAAGGAACGCGATTTCAGCGTGCGCCTGGCCGTCGAAAGCAATGACGAATTCGGCCAGCTGGCCAGTGGCTTCAACCAGATGGCCGACCGCCTGCAGGCGCTGTATGGCAACCTGGAAGAGGGCGTGCGCAGCAAGACGGCCACGCTGGAATACCGCAACCGCGAACTGGCGTTGCTGTACGAAAGCGCCGCCTTTTTGCAGCGCCCGCAGCCGCTGGAAGACATTTGCGGCGGCTTCATGCAGCGCATCGTCGACTATTTCGAGGCGGACGGCTCCACCGTGCGCGTGCTCGACGCCGAGCGCGGCAACCTGCACATGGTGGTGCATACGGGCCTGTCCGAAGAACTGGTGGCGTCCGAGCACTGCCTGAAGGTGGGCGACTGCCTGTGCGGCACGGCCGTTGAAATGAAAGTGGCGAAGGTGCATGACATGCGCCGCATCGACAAGGCGCACGAGCTGCGCTGCCACCGCGAGGGCTTTGCCACCGTCTCCGTCTTCCATATCCATGCGCACGAACAGCACCTGGGCTTTTTCAACCTGCATTTCCGCCATGCGCGCGTGTTTTCCGCGCGCGAACTGGCCTTGCTGGAAACCCTGGGCCAGCTGCTGGGCATCGCGCTGGAAAACCTGCGCCTGGCCGCGCGCGAGCGCGAGATGGCCATTTCCGAAGAGCGCAACCTGGTGGCGCAGGGCCTGCACGACAGCATCGCGCAAAGCCTCAATTTCCTCAACCTGCAAGTGCAGATGCTCGACGACTCCGTACGCAACGCCCGTTTCGACGAGGTGGCGGGCATCGTGCCGGCCCTGCATGCGGGTGTGAAGGAAAGCTACGAGGACGTGCGCGAACTGCTGGCCAACTTCCGCAGTCGCCTGATGGAGGACGATTTGATCGGCTCCCTGCGCGCGGCGGTGGACAAATTCCGCCGCCAGACGGGCATCGAGGCCGATCTGCTGGCCGACGTCGATGGCGCGCCATTCCCCCGCGAGCAGCAATTGCAGTTATTATTCATCGTGCAGGAAGCGTTGTCGAACATCCGCAAGCACGCCCAGGCCAGCCACGTCGAAGTGCGCCTCGCCGATCACCAGGATTTTACGCTGACGATCAGCGACAATGGCGTCGGCTTCGACGCCGCCGCCGTGCTGGAAAAGGGCGACAGCCATGTCGGCATCCATATCATGCGCGAGCGCGCGCAGCGCATCGACGCCACGTTCGACGTGCACGCCTGTCCCGGCGGCGGCACCACGGTCGAACTGCATCTGTCGCGCGAGCAGCGCCGCGCCGCCTAAGTAACTATCAGAAAGTACAAAAAAATGGAGACTCCCGATAAGCCGATCACCGTCATGCTGGTGGACGACCACGCGCTGTTCCGCAGCGGCATACGCTCGCTGCTGCAGCGGCACACGGATTTTTCCGTCGTGGGCGAGGCGGCCGATGGCGTGGAAGGCATCAAGCGCGCCATCCAGCTGCAACCCGACGTGGTGCTGCTGGACCTGAACATGGCCGGCATGTCCGGCGTGGAAGCGCTGCAGCTGATGCAGCACGACTGTCCCGACACGGCCATCGTCATGCTGACCGTGTCGGAAGACGCGGAAGACCTGGCGACGGCCCTGCGCGCGGGCGCCTGCGGTTACCTGATCAAGAATATCGATGCCGACTACCTGGTGCGTGCCATCCGCCGCGCGGCCGCCGGCGAAGTCGTCATCGCAGAAGCCATGACGGGCAAGCTGGTGGCGCAGCTGCAGGCGGGCACGCGGCGCGAGGAACCCGTGTCGGAGCTCGACAAGCTCACGCCGCGCGAAAAGGAAATCATCGACTGCCTGTCGCGCGGCGAGAGCAACAAGGGCATCGCCCGCACCTTGGACCTGGCGGAAAGCACGGTCAAGATCCACGTGCAGAACGTGCTGAAAAAACTCAACCTCACCAGCCGCGTGCAGGCGGCCGTGTACGCGGTCGAGCACCGCCAGGGCAAGTAGCCTGCGCTGTCGGCTAGTCACTGCAGACTAGCCGGCTAGTCCTTTTGCCGATGGCGACATCTGCGCTTTTAAAGTAGTATATTGAATATATCTTTAGACGCGAGCCCATCATGGCCATCACCCCGATCAGCGAACCATCTTCTTCCGCCGCCGCCCCTGGCGCGGCGCCCTGGCATGCCCGCCACGCCGTCTGGCAACTGGGTTTCCGCCCGTTTTACCTGCTGGCGGCCGTGTTCGCGGCCCTCGGCATTCCCCTGTGGCTGGCCAGCTATGCGGGCTGGTTGACGGGCGGCTTGCAAGTAGGCCTGGGCTGGCATATGCATGAAATGGTGTTCGGCTTCGCGCTGGCCGTCGTCGTCGGTTTCCTGTACACGGCTGGGCGCAACTGGACGGGCTTGCCTACGCCGCACGGCGCGCAGCTGATGTCGCTGGTGGCGCTGTGGCTGGCCGGGCGCGTGGCCATGCTGTGCGGCCCCGGCCTGTTGCCGGCGCTGGTCGACTGGCTGTTCCTGCCGCTGGCCGCCTGGCCCCTGTACCTGGTGCTGCGCCGCTCGGGCAATACGCGCAACCTGTTCCTCGTCGGCTTGCTGGCCTTGCTGGCACTGGCCAATGGCCTGTTCCACGCGGCCGTGCTGGGCTGGCTGCCGCTGTCGTTGTTTGTGCCCGTGCAGGCGGCCATCTTCATCATCGTGCTGATCGAATCGGTGATCGGCGCGCGCGTGATCCCCATGTTCACCCGCAATGGGGCACCTGGCAGCACGCCCGTGGCCAGTCCAAAGCGCGCGCTGGTGGCCGTGGCCTGCATGGCGGCGGCGGCCATCGCGTGGCTGGCCGGCGCGCCAGCCTGGCTGACGGCGCCGCTGGCCCTGTCGGCAAGTGGCGTGTCGCTGGCCAATCTGCTGGCCTGGCAGCCGCAGCGCACGCTGCGCGTGCCGCTGCTGTGGATATTGCACCTGTCGTATGCGTGGATAGGCATCGGCTTTGCGCTGATGGCGGCCGCCAGCCTGGGTCTGCTGCCGGCCAGCGCCGCATTTCACGCGCTGACGGTGGGTTCGATGGCGGGCCTGATCATCGGTATGATGACGCGCACCACCCTGGGCCACACGGGCCGACCGCTCACGGGCGGCAGGGCGGAGGCGGCGATGTACTGGCTGATCCAGCTGGGCGCGCTGGCACGCCTGCTGGCCGCCGTCGGTCCTGTCGCGCTGTCCATGCCGCTGCTGCTGGCGGCTGGCGCCTGCTGGTCGCTGGCCTTTGGCCTGTATGCGTGCGTGTATGCGCCGTATCTGTGGCGCGCCAGGGTGGATGGGCGCGAAGGCTAAGCCGTCAGAAAGGGCGCCAGGCCAGCAGTTTCTTGAATTCCGGCGTCCAGTAGGACAGCGATTCGCCCACGACGAATAGCAGCGTGCCCAGCATGATGGCCTTCAGCAGCAAATCCCTGCACCAGATCATAGTGTTCCCCAAGTTTTCATGTTGGCAAGTTTACCATTGGCGTGCCCGGTCATGTTGAGTTTCTGGCATGGCAGCCTGGCCGGGCGGCGGCGTCTGTGCCGTGAAGGTGGCGACGGCCTCGATGGCGTGCGCCAGCGCCTGTTCCAGCGTGTCGAGCGCGGCGGCCGCGTCGTCGCCGGCGTGCAGCAGCTGTTCGGCATGCTGGGCCGCATGCAGGGTGGCGGGCAAGGCCAGGCTGCCGGCCACGCCGGCCAGCTTGTGCGCCAGCGCGGCCGCGTCGTCGCGTGCATTGGCCGCCAGCAGCGCGCGCATGGCGCCGACCGTGTTGCTGTAGGTGTCGCCAAAGCGCGACAGGTTCTGGCGGTAGGGCGCTTCATCGAGCCACTGTGCCATCCCTTGCGCCACGTCGATCGCGGACGCCGCGCCGCCAGGCAGCACGGGCATCGTCCCTTCGGCCATGACCGGCGGCAGGACTGGCACCGTTTGCGCATGACGCCGGTGCGCGCGCGCCACCAGGGCGATGGTCTGCGGCACGTCGAACGGTTTGCTGATGAAATGGTTCACGCCCGCTTCCAATGCCGCCACGCGCTGCGTCTGGAAGGCGCCGGCCGTCAGCGCCACCACGGGCAGGTCCTGGAACTGCGGCAACTGGCGCAGCGCGCGCGTCGCCTGCAAGCCATCCATGACGGGCATCTGCACATCCATCAGCACGATGTCGACGTCGGCGGGGTGGGCCAGCAGCCAGTCCAGCGCCTGCCGGCCATCGCAGGCGAACGAGGGCACGGCGCCCTGGTCGCACAGGATATGCCTGACCACGTCGCGGTTGATCTCGCTGTCGTCGACTACCAGCACGCGCACGCCGGCCAGCTGGCGCTCTCTCAGCGGAACAAGACTGGCGTCCAGGCCGGCGACCCTGGCGCGCTTCTGGCGCGCCTCCATGGTCGCGTTGTACAGGCTGGAAGCGGTCACCGGCTCGTTGAGAATGGCATCGGCGGCATTGGCCGGGTCGGTGCGCCGGCGCGCCGGCGTTGACCCTGACGTGCCGCTGGCGGCCAGGATGACGACGGGGCAGTCCTGCGGCGGCAAGTATTCGCGCAGCGCGCGCGCCGTGGCTTCGCCGTCCAGGTCCGGCATGCGCGCGGCCAGCAGGACAACGCCGGGCCGCTCGCCCTCGACGCAGGCCAGCGCATAATCGAGTGCCGCCTGGCCGCCGGATACGGCATGCACGCTCCAGCCCAGGCCGCGCGCCACGGCGTCCACCGCGGCGCGCGCGTCGGCGTTGCCGTCGGCCAGCAAGACGCGCAGGCCCTGCATGTCCTGCATGTCGGGCGAGGACAGGGTGCCGGCGGGCATCAGTTGCAGCGGCACCGTGAAACTGAACGCGCTGCCCTTGCCCAGCTCGCTTTTCAGCTGCAGGGTGCCGCCCATCAGGCTGACCAGCTGGCGGCAGATGGTCAGGCCCAGGCCCGTGCCGCCGAAGCGGCGCGTGGTGGAGCTGTCGGCCTGCGCGAAGGCGGAAAAAATCGCTTCCTGCACCTCGGGGGCGATGCCGATGCCCGTGTCGCGCACGCAAAAGCGCAGCATGGCGGCGTCGCCGTCGCGGCTGTCCAGTGTGGTCAGCAGTTCGACCGTGCCCTGTGGCGTGAACTTGATGGCATTGCTGCCCAGGTTGACCAGCACCTGTTCCAGCCGCAGCGCGTCACCGAGCACGTGGTCGATGCCGACTGGCAGCGGCCCGATCCGCACGGCAATCGGCTTGTCGTGCGCGGCCACGCCCATGCTGGCGCTGATCTTCTCGATCACCTCGGTCAGGCGGAACGGCGCCTGCTCGATGGTCATGTGGCCCGCCTCGATTTTCGACACGTCCAGCACGTCATTGATGATGCCCAGCAGAGACTGGCCGGCGGCGCGGATCTTGCGCGTCATCAGCAGCCCCTCCTCATCCAGGCTGCCCCTTTCCAGCAGCCAGGCCATGCCCAGGATGGCGTTCAGGGGCGAGCGGATTTCATGGCTCATGTTGGCGAGGAATTCCGCCTTGCTGCGGTTGGCCGCTTCGGCCCCGTCGCGCGCCAGCTGCATGGCCGCCTCGGCCTGCTTTTGCGCGGAAATATCCTGGGCGAAGATCAAGGTGGCCGGTCCATCCTTGAGCATGACGCGCGTGCTGGTCTTGAGGATGGGCACGGGCCGGCCCTGCTTGTCCAGGCCGACGGCTTCAAACATCTGTTCGCTGGCCGAATCGGCCTCGATCAACGCTTCATTGCTTGCCAGCGCGACTTGCGAGGCGGCCGTGAGCATGGTGCGCCAGGCCAGGCCGCTCAGGTCATCTTCGGCGGCATAGCCATGCAGGTGGCGGTAGCGCGGATTGGAATACACGAAGCGTCCATGGCGCAGGATGGCGATCGCCACGGGCGCGTCTTCGATCAAGGTGCGAAAGCGCGTTTCGCTGTCGGACACGGCCTGCATGGCCTGGCGCTCCCTTTCCTGTTCCACCTGCCACGCGGCTTGCTGCCGGCGGCGCCGCTGGCTCCAGAACAGCAGGCCGGCCGCCGCCAGCGCCAGCATGGCAAAGCCGAGGATGTAGCCCAGCGCCTGGCGCCGCAGCGGGGCGGCGATGGCCGCTTCTTCGCGGCTCAGGCCGATGATCAGGGCGCGGTCCATGTGCAGCGCAGCCGGGGCAATGGTTGCCATCGCCATGACACGGGGGGAGGCACCGGCGCCGGCAATCTCGACGCCGCTCAGCACGCCTGCCTGAAAGCCGCTGTCGCGGAAGCGCCGCAGGAAGCTGCCGGGCACGTCCATATTGGCGCCATTCGCGCTCCTGGCCGGATAGTTCAGGAATTGCAGGCCGTCGCCATGCACGACGACGGCCCAGACATCGGCCGCATACATGGCGGTGCGGAACTTGGCCGTGAAGTATTCGCGGTCGAAGGTGGCCACCACGACGCCGGCAAAGCGGCCTTGCCGGTCCTGCACCATGCGCGACGCCGTAATGACGAGGTCACGCTTGAAGGACAGGAACGGCGCCGAGATGTACAGCATGCGCGCATCGGGGGCATCGCGCGCCGTCTGGAAGTAGCCGCGGCGCGAAAAATCCTGGCCGGCCAGTTCCGGGATGTTGGTGGCGACCGGCTTGCCGCTGGCATCGATGACCAGCATGGTGCGCACGCCCGGCATGGCGTCGACCAGCGCGGCCAGGCGCCGGGGCAGCGCTTGCCCGGCGTCGGGCGCGGCGCCCGCGGCAAGGTAGTCGCGGATCACGCCGTCGAGCACCAGGTTGGTTGCCGCCAGGTCGACTTCGATATTTTTTGCCAGCAGCGCCGTCAGCACGCTGAGCCGCTCACGCTCGGCCGCATCGTGCCGCGACGCTTCGGCCAGGTGCGCGTAGGCGAGGGCGGCAGCCACGATCAGCAGCCCGAGGAGCAAAAACAGCCATTCGATCAATCGTCTGCGCACTGCCGCCGCGTCTGTGTGGTAGCTCATGTGGCGATGCTATACCCGATATGCACGGAGAACAACTTTTGCGCATGACTACGCAGATGATAGTGTGGCCAATTTGCCGCCAGGCGGCAGCCGCTGGCTAGCGTGCCAGCCAGCGCTCGACCATCGCGCGCAGCTGGGCGGCCGTGAAGGGCTTGGACAGGTAATCGTCCATGCCGGCCGCCACGCAGCGCTGCCGGTCGTCTTCGGTGGCGCCGGCCGTCAGGGCGATGACGGGCAGGCGCGGCGCGCCGCTGGCCGCTTCGCGGGCGCGCAGGGCCTGGCACGCCTGGTAGCCGTCCATGACGGGCATCATGCAGTCCATCAGGACCAGGTCGTACGGCTGCGCGGCCAGCGCTTGCAGGCCCAGCGCGCCGTTTTCCGCCGTGTCGATGCTGTAGCCGCAGGCACTCAGCTGCAGGCATACCAGCTGGCGGTTCAGCGCCGTATCCTCGACCAGCAGGATGCGCGCATCCGGCGCCATCTCTTGTTCCTGCGGCTGGGCGGCATCCGCTGGTTCCGCGCGCTCCTGGCGCCGCAGCAGGGCCAGGATCAGCGCGATGGCCCCGGCCAGCACGAACAGGCTGACCACGGCCTCGCCGCCCATGGTGTGCAGCATGCGCCGCCAGCCCGCCAGGTAGGCGTCGTCCGTCACGGTCACGTTGATGGCCAGCGGATAGTCGCGCACCAGACGGATGGCGGCCAGGCGGTCGACCGCGCGCGGCGTGTCCACCAGCAGCACGCCATCGCTCTTGCCCTGTTCCAGCAGGCGGTAGGTGCTGCCCGTCAGGTTGCGCTTGCCCATCATGGCGGGCACGGCCGGCCAGCGGGCCAGCAGCGTGTAGTCGCTGCGGTACAGGGAAAAGGCCGTGTGCTCGCCGATGCTGGTGTTCTGGAAGAATTTACTGAAGAAGTCGCACGACAGGCCGACCAGCACCACCCCCAGGAAGCGGCCGTCCGTGCCGCTGATGCGCCGGCTGATATAAAAGGTCCAGGCGCCATTGCCCTTGTTTTGCACGGGCGCGCTGACATGCATGCCGCCGTCCGGGTTGCGCCGGTGATACTCGAAGTAATCGCGCTCGTCGAGGCGGATGGGTGGCGCGGGAAAGGCGCGGCTGAAGGCCAGCACGCTGGCATCGCCGCCGACGATGGACACCACGTCCACCTGCGGCACGCCGCTGATCTTGTGCCGCAGCATCTGGTGCATGGCCGGGGTGCCGACGGCGGCGGCCAGCGCTTGCGCGTCCGCGGGGGCGCCGGCATGGATGTCGTTGCTGACGCTGTCGAGCACCAGCCTGGCCGCGGTCATGCTCTGCGCCGTGTTTTCCGCCAGCAGCAGCGACAGCTTGGACAGGTCCTGTTTCCAGTCATCGACGGCTTTGCGGTGCAGCAGTACGCCGGAGACGACGATGCTCAGTGCCAGCAGGCCCACCAGCACCAGGCCCACGACGGCCGCCGTGGTGCGCGGCCGATAGCGGTGCACCAGGCGCAGGGCGGCCTGGCGCACGTTCATGCCTGCGCGCCCGTGTAGTCAAGCATGCTGCGGCGTACCTCCAGCGCCACTGCGTCGACCAGCGCCGCCGTCTCGTCGAGCCAGCCGGCTGCCGCCATGCCGTGGTGGCGTACCAGATGCTCAAGTTCCGCCAGGCGCGCCACCAGGGCGCTGGCGCCCAGCAGGGCGACGGTGCCGCGCAAGGTATGGCAGCTGTGCACGATGGCTTGCGCCACGCCGCCGCGCACGGCTTGCTCGACGTGCGCAAACATGGCTGGCGACGTATCGAGGTAGGTCTGCGACAGGGCGCGGAACATCTCCAGGTCGTGGCCGGTGGCCTGGAACAGCACGGCAGGATCGATGTGGCGATAGGCTGGCATGGCGGCTCCGTGGCGAGGGAAATCGGTGGCGGGCTAGGCGGCCAGGCTGTTGCGCCGCGCATGGCCGGCGCAGCAGGCGCGCAGGTAGCCGCGCAGCTCGTCGTAATTGACGGGCTTGGCAAAGAACACCACGCCGGGCGGCACGCCGCCACGTTCTTCCAGTTCCTCCGGCGTCAGGCTCGACAGCATGGCGATGTGCATGTCCGCCAGCAACGGGTCGGCGAGGATGGTGCGGATCACCTCGTAGCCGTCGATGCCTTCCATGATGATGTCGGCCAGCAGGATGTCGGGCTGGTCGCGGGCGATTTCCATCAGCGCCTGGTAGCCGTTTTCGCAAAAGCGCAAGCTTGCCTGCAAGCCCCAGGAACCGATCTGTTTTTCATACAGCGCGCGCTCGATCGGATTGTCTTCGATCACCAGGATCGAGGGCGGGCGGCCCGACGGGGCGGGGCGGTTGGCGCGTGCCGCGCGCTGGTCCTGGCCCGGCTGGCCGGGATTGCCCTTGTAGGCCTCGACGGCCGCCAGGGGAATGCGCCGGTGGCCGCCCTTGGTCTTCCAGGCTTCGATCGCGCCGGCCTCGACCAGTTGCTGCACCGAGGTGACCGAGATGCCGAGGATTTCGGCGGCCTTTTGGGTGGTGCAAACGTCTGCAGTGTGCATGATGGGCTCTATGGTCGCGGATGAAGTTGTAGGGAATGATACGCAATCGCGCTCAAGAAATCAATTTCAACGAATTAGATGAATTCACTAAAAACATGAGTGTAGCGGACCGGGGCCTGGCGCGCGCTCATGGCCGGCTTTCTACGCCGCTGCGGTCGTCGGCCAGCACCGCGCCCGTTTGCAGGGCCGTGACGGCTTGCGACAGCGCATCGAGCGCCATCAGCAGCTCCGCGTGCAGGCGGCGCAGCGCTCCGATATCGTTGGAAAAGCCCGCATGCACGGCCTGGCGCGCCAGCGCCTGCAAGTGGAGCATGCCCATGGCCTGGCTGCCGTCGAGAAGCTCCTGCGCCAGCACGCGCGCCGGTGCAGCCCGCTCGCAGCGCAGCGCATGGGCGATTCCGGCCAGGCGGTCGCGCGACTCGGCCACGAACAGGGCCAGAATCTCGCCCTGCAGGCGCCGGTCGTAGCCGAACATGGCGTCCAGGCGGGCCAGTTCGAACGGCGGCGCGCCCGACGCCTTGGGCGCTTGCGGCGGCGGTGCGCTGTCAGCCACTTTGGTCGGCGGCACCCCCCTGCGCGTTTGCAGCAACTGGTGCAGATCGGCTGGCTCCGCACAGCCTGCCTGGCGCCAGCGGGTGCGGCGCCAGAGCAGGGCGGCCAGCAGCAACAGCAGGCCTGCCAGCGCCAGCGCCGGACGCATCAGCGACAGGTCTTCGCAGCGCAGGAAGGGGTGGATGGCAAGGAAGGCGTTCATGTCGGTGCTCCAGTGCGGTCTATGCGAGTGATCCTGCGTGATGGCTGATCAGAAATGCTTGGCTTCGATGCTTTTCATTTTATGATAAAAAATCGTTTTATTCGAGAAATTTGTTGTTTATTTAGTTGATTTAATTTTTTTCATAAAAAACAAAATGATTGTGGCGGACTGGACGCTCAGCTCGTGTATAAAAAGCCACACGGCATGCAGCGGGCGTTCTGGCGTGTGGCACGCTTTGTCAATTAGTGAAAAAATGCAATTTCCTTGATCGCCATCAAATACGGTGCGCAGGCGCGTGCCGCCGACTGACTCTTGTGAAGGAGCATCATGACTGCCTCTGCCCGGCCTGGACCCTTGCTTGTCATCACCGCAGTCCTCTTCATCTTGCTGGGCCTGGCGCTTGCCGGCGGCGGCGCCTGGCTCGTCAGCCTCGGCGGTTCCTGGTATTACGTCGTTGCCGGCATCGGCATGGTCATCGCGGGCGCGCTCGTGTGGAAGGGGCGGCGCAGCGCCCAGCTGTTTCTCGCGCTGCTGCTGTTCGCCACCCTGATCTGGTCCGTGATCGAAGTGAAATTCGACTGGTGGCAATTGCTGCCGCGCCTCGATATCTGGTTCGCCGCTGCCGTCTGGCTGCTGCTGCCGTTCGTCGACCGCCGCCTCGATCCGCCCTTGACGGCCGGGGCGAAACCGCGCGACGCGGGCAAGAGCGCCCTGACGGCTGCCGTGGTGCTGACGGCCGCCGTGGGCGTGTTCTCGCTGTTCCAGGACTATTACACCTTGCACGGCGAGGTGCCGGCCGAGAACATGGCGGCCGCGACGCAAGGCGATTTCGCGCCCGGCGTGGCGCCGAATGATTGGGCCGCGTATGGCCGCTCCGGCTATGGCGACCGCTACGCGCCGGCCGCCCAGATCACGCCGGCCAACGCCGCGCAGCTGAAACAGGCGTGGGTCTACAACACGGGCGACTTCAAGGGGCCGAACGATCCGGGCGAGATCGCCAACGAAGTCACGCCGCTGAAAGTAAACGGCATGCTGTACCTGTGCACGCCGCATAACATCGTCATCGCGCTCGATCCGGATACGGGCAAGGAGATCTGGCGCCACGATCCGAAGATCAACCGCGACGCATCGAGCTACCAGCACATGATCTGTCGTGGCGTGGCCTACTGGGACGTCAACGCGGGCCGCGCCAAGGGCGACCCGGCGCCCGAGGCGGCCGGCATGGAGTGCCCGCGCCGCATCCTCGCGCCCACCATGGATGCGACCCTGATCGCCGTGAATGCCGATACGGGTGTAGCCTGTAAAAGCTTTGGCGAAAACGGCGTGATCGGCCTGTACCACGGCATGGGCATGAAGAAGCGGGGCTTTCTGATGCCGACGTCGCCGCCGGCCGTGGCGCAAAACGTGGTGGTGATGGCCGCCAGCGTCACCGACAATTTTTCCACGGAAGAGCCGTCCGGCGTGATCCGCGGCTACGATCCCGTCACCGGCAAGCTGATGTGGAACTGGGACGCCTCGAACCCCGACGACACGGCGCCGATTGCCGATGGCAAGACCTACACCAACAATTCGCCCAATTCCTGGGGCGTGTCCAGCGTCGATGAAAAGCTGGGCATGGTGTACATTCCGATGGGCAATGAAACGCCCGACACGTGGGGCGGCAACCGCAATCCCCATGGCGAAAAATACAATAGCGCCATCGTCGCGCTGGACCTGGCGACGGGCAAGGTACGCTGGGTCTACCAGACCGTGCACCACGATATCTGGGACATGGATATCGGCGGCCAGCCGACCCTGGTCGACATCGACACGCCAAAAGGCAAGGTTCCGTCCGTGGTTGCCACGACCAAGCGGGGCGATATCTACGTGATCGACCGCCGCGATGGCAGCCTGGTCGTTCCGGCGCCGGAAAAACCCGTGCCGACGGCCAACGCGGCTCCCGGCGACCGCTTGTCGCCCACGCAGCCATTCTCGGCCCTCACTTTCTTGCCAGAGAAAAACATCAGCGAAACGGATATGTGGGGCACCACGCCGTTCGACCAACTGGCGTGCCGCATCATCTTCCGCCAGCATCGCTATGAAGGGCCGTTCACGCCGCAGACCGTGGCCGAAGGCAAGATCAAGGGCGCCATCATCTCACCGGGCCCGCTGGGCATCTTCGAGTGGGGCGGGGCGGCCGTCGATCCCGTGCGTCAATTGTTGCTGGTCAATCCAGACTACATGGGCTTTTTGGAACGCCTGGTGCCGCGCGCGCAAGCGAACGCCAAGGGCGGCACGGGCTCGGAAATGGGCTTGCAGCCGCAGACGGGCGTGCCGTTTGCCGTGGAAATCAAGCCCTTCCTGTCGCCGCTGGGTTTCCCATGCCAGGCGCCGCCGTGGGGCTATATCGCCGCTGTCGACTTGCGCACGATGAAAAAAGTGTGGATGCATAAGAACGGCACCACGCGCGACAGCGCCCCCGTGCCCATCGCCTTGCCGCTGGGCGTGCCCAGCCTGGGCGGCATCAGCACCACGGGCGGCGGCGTGGCCTTCCTCAGCAGCACGCTCGACTACTACATCCGCGGCTACGATGTGCGCAACGGCAAGACCGTGTGGAAAGCCCGTCTGCCGGCAGGCGGCCAAGCTACGCCGATGAGTTACGTGTCCGACAAGACGGGCAAGCAATATGTCGTCGTCATGGCCGGCGGCCACGGTTCGCTGGGCACGAAGATGGGTGATAGCCTGGTGGCGTTTGCCTTGCCGGATGCGGCGGTGGAGAAGAAAAAGTAGGGAGAATAGGGGTAAGGCGGAAAGTGCCGGGGTTGGATCCTGATGGGCCGACCCCGGCACTTTGCTTTTGGCTTATTGCGCCGCCAATCCCAGCTTCAAGCCCACCAGCTTGCCCGGTGCGGCCTCCGTTTTTTCCGGCGCGCCCGCACTGACCCTGGTCGCCGGCGTGCCGTCCTGCTGCAGGGCCGCCAGAATCGCTGCGCTGCGCTGGGTGCCCAGCTTGCTCAAGGCGTCGGCAGGCAGGGGCTGCTTGGCTTCCAGTTGCTCGCGCAAGCCGTTGTAGAAGGCGCCCGTGTCGGCCACTTGCGGCTCTCCCTCGATCAGCTTGCCCAGGCGTTGCAGGACGGGGATTTTTGCCGCCGGAGCGGAGGCCGCCGTTGCCGCAGGCGTAGCCGACTCCGCCGCCTTTTTCTGCTTGTCCAGCTCGGCCTTGCCGAAGCGCTCGCCGTACAGGTCGCGCAGGGCGCCCCGTATCTTGCGTTCGCCCAGGTTCAACGGTCCCGGTTCCTCTCCCGCTTCCAGCTTGATGCCGGCCTTGGCGGCCACGGCGCGGCGCACCGCCTGGGCGCGCAGGGCGGCCGCGTCCGTATCGCTGTACTGGCCAGGCACGGCCAGCTTCAGCTGCTCGCGCTTGGCGAGGATTTGCGCCACCTGCTTGATTTTCTCCCGTTCGGGCGGCAGCAGCACGGCGCTGCCCGCATCGAAATCGATCGATTCGAGCTTGTCGGCGCTGATGCCCAGCAAGTTGCCCAGCGCACGGAACGGCGCCGTGACGATTTTCGTCAGCACATTGCCCACGGCTTTCCAGATCAGGGCGCCATAGCTGAATTGCGGGTCGTTCATGTCGCCTGACACGGGCAAGCCCAGGTCGATACGACCATCGCTATCCTTGAGGATGGCCAGCGCCAGTTCCAGCGGCAGTTTCAGGGCGTCCGGGCTGTCGATGCGCTCGCCCAGGGTCAGCTTGTCGAGCACGATCTGGTTGGTGCCGTCGAGCTGGCGGTTGCGCACCTTGTATTGCAAGTCCAGCGAAATCTTGCCTTCGGCCACCTTGTAGCCGGCGAACTTCATCGTGTACGGCGAGGCGGAGACCATGTCGACATTCTTGAAGACAACGTTCAAGTCCGTGTTGTCGGTCGGGGCGAACGGGTTCAGCTGGCCACGCACGCGGGCCAGGCCGAACTCGTCGATGCGGCCGTCGAGTTCGATCTGGCTGCGCGCATCGCGTTTCGTCGACAGGCCCGTGACGACGCCATTGAGTTCATAGATCTTGGCGGCGAACTGGGGCCGCAAGCTGAGGTCGGCAAAGTCCAGCTTGGCGTTTTGCAGGCGTACCCGGCGCACGCGCACGGGGAAGGCGGCATCGGCCGTCGGCGTGGCGGCGGCAGGCGCCGGAGCGGTGGCAGGCTCGGGCGCCTTCACCAGCAGGCGCTGCGCGTTCAGGCTGCGGTCATTTTCGATGATCAGCTGGGCGTTCGGTTCCACCACGCGCAGCTCGGGGATGTCGATAAAATCCGGGCCCACGCTGGCCGTCAGCTTGTCGGCGCGCACGCTTTTCCACGAGGCGAAGCGCTTGCCATCCGTTTCATTGAGCACGAGGCCGGCGATATCCACGCCGCCCTCATAGCGTACTTTCGGCGCTTTCGGCGCGCCGCCGCCTGTCGTCAGGCGGCCGCTGCCGGAAAGCGAGCCGCCTGCCAGTTTCAGTTTGATGTGCTGCGCCAGCAAGGGTTGCACGGGTGCCAGGGTCAGCTGTTTCAAGTTCAGCTGCGCATCGACGGCGCCCGTGCCTGGCACGAATTTGCCGTTGGCCGTGAGCAAGCCGCCTTCGCGCAGGCCCACGCCCAGTTCGAACGGCAGCGCCTGCTTCATATCGTTGCTGACGTTGTGCAGTGACAGGCGGGCATCTTGCAAGTTACCCTTGATGCCAGTGCCCGCATCGTCGAAACGGGCGCCGAACTTGCTCAGTTCTACCTTGTCTACCTTGGTGGACCAGGGCGCGGATGGTTCGTCCTTGCCAGCGTCGGCTTTACCGGAGGCAAACACGGGCAGCTTTTGTGCAATCGCAAATTCGCCGTGGCGGTTGCGCGCCAGATCGATCTGCGCGCCGCTGGCTGTCACGGCGCCCAGGTGCACGGTATGTGCCGCCAGGTCGATCTTGCCTTCCGTAAAGCCCAGTTCCTGCAGCTTGAACGGCGTTTGCGCGCCCCGTTGCATGGCCAGATCGGCCAGGCTGAAACTGGCGCCGTCGATCATGGTGGCCATGCCCGCGGGACCTTGCTGCAAGCCCAGCTGCAACTGCATTTGCAACTGTTTCGCGCTCAATTGCAGGGCCGGCGAGACGGTTTCATCGATGGCGGACACGTCCACGTTGGCCAGCGCCAGTTGTTTCAAGTCCACCTTCCACTTGCCAGGCTTGGCTGGTGCGGCGGGTGCGGCGGTGGCCGATGCGGCTGGCGCGGGATTAGCCGGCAGCATCAGGTTCGCCACGTCGATCTCGCCCTTGCTGTCGCGCCGCACGGCCACCTTGCCGCCGTACAGATTGATTTTATCCACCGTGACGTTCTGGCGCGCCAGATCCACGTTCACGCCGGCAATGCCCAAAGTATTCAGCGAAGTGAATGGCGCACTGTTGCCACTTTGCACCAGCGCCAGGTCGCGCAAGGCTAGGCCCGCGCCTTTGACGGTTGCTTCCAGCTTGCCGTCGGCATACGAAAAGGCGTAGGGCAGGCGCGCCGACAACTTGCCGCTGGCGACGGTCGCGCGCGTGTACGCTTTCAAATACGCGGCCAGGCCGGGCAGGGAGGCGTCGTTCAGTATCAGTTCGCCTTCGCCACGAATCGGGCTGAGCGAGGCCGTGCCGCGCCAGTGCAGCTTGCCGCCGCGCGCCGCATCGGCGCTGAGGCTGTAGCTGCCGTTGGCGTCGGGCAGGGTGGAGATATTGTCGAGCGTAAAGTTGATGGGTGTGAAGTTATCCGCATAGCCCGCCTTCTGGTCTTGCCAATCCACTTTGCCTTGTTCCAGCGCAAAGTGAGCGATGACGAGGCGCGGCATGCCGCCTTCGCTCTTTTCCGGATGCTTGCGTTGCCAGGTGGCCAGCACTTCGGCCAGGTTGAACTTGCCGTCCGGCGTGATGGTCAAATGAGTCTGTGGCGCCGTGATGCGGATTTCCGCCAGGCTCCAGGCGCGACGCACGATGGATTTCCATTCCAGCTGCACGGCCAGGGCGCCGATGGACAGCAGCGGCGCATTGTTTGCGCTGGGCGCTTCCTTGAAAGCGATCCGGTCTGCTTCCAGGCGCAAGGTGAACGGGTTGAAGCGCACATCACCGATGCTGGCCTGGCGCGCGAGTTCTTTCTCGGCAAATTTGGGTAACTGGTTTTTGATGACGTAGGGCACCAGCCAGAAGCCGGCCGCGCTGTAGGCGGCCAGCGCGCAGCCTGTGCCAACGGCCCAGCGCTGCCAGCGTTTCCAGCGAAATGTTTTCGTCTGCACGCTTTTGTTGTCGATTGTGTTCACGAACTGACCTTTTAATCTTGTTGGGCGGCACATCTTGCACGCCGTGACTGTCAGTATGCCTCTTTGCGGCCTCGTCTGCAAAATCCAAACGTGTTCAAGTGATAACAGGCGCCTAGGTGTGAAGTTGCAAGAGGTTATTCTGGCCGGATCTGAGCCGTGACATTGGGGCCTTGCCAGCAATGCCCTGATGCGGCCGGTGCCAGTTGTAGTGATGGTTCCATTCTTTGAGCATGTTGGCCCGCTCCAGTGAGTTGTTATAAACAAAGCCGTAAGCCCATTCGCGCAAGGCTGACTGGATGAAGCGTTCGGCCTTGCCATTGGTCTGTGGCCGATAGGGCCGTGTAAAGCGGTGCTTCAATGCTATCTGGCTACAAGTGGCCTTGAATGACTTGGAGCGAAAGGCTGAGCCGTTATCGGTCAACAACGCTTTGGGGCGCACCCCGAGTGAGCAGAAATAGGCATGGGTATTGGCGAGGAATCGGTTGGCATTCTCCTGGGTTTCGTCAGGATAGAGCTCCGTGAAGGCGATGCGGGCATGGTCGTCAATGGCGATAAACAAGACTTCCCAGCCGGCGCCGCGCGTACGGTCTCGCCGGTCTCCCGTCGCACGATGGCCGGTGGTTTCAATGCGCCCGAGCTTCTTGGTATCGATATGAATCAGGTCGCCTGGTTCTGCATGCTCGTAGCGCTGCACCGGCTCGACGGGATCGAGATTGCTCAGTTTGGAGAGGCCGGCGCGCGCCAGCACACGGCTAACTGTGGCCTTCGATATCTGCAGGTACTGGGCGATCCTGGCCTGCGTCATGCGCTTCTTGCGTAGCTCGACAACGGTCAGCGCCTTGCCTGCGTCCAGAGCCAAAGGGCTATGCGCGGGACGCGACGAGCGATCCATCAAACCATCCCGATCTTCGGCAAGGAAGCGCCCCAGCCATTTGCGCACGGTCGCCTCGCTCACGGCATAGCGGACAGCGGCCTGGCAGACCGGCAGGCGGTGATGTAGTACGTCTTCGACCATCTCGACTCGACGAATCAGCGTTAATCGGGCATTCTTATGGATGTTCATTCGGTTGGTTTCCTTGAGAACTGGGGGTTTGGCGATTTCCAGTGTCTCAAATCCAATCCGAATGAACCACAACAACCTATTGAAACATCACACCTAGGTGGCATTGTTTCCTCTATAAAACTCACACATATTCACCTTTACTTGATAATGATTCTCATTATCGGTATCATGGCCGCTAACCGTAAGTTTCCATTCGTACATATTTTCTCATTGAAAGCCCGATGTCATGCCTGTCGTCTCTCCTCGCACCCGCTTACTTCCAGTCGCCGCAGCCTTGTCGCTGGCCTTCGCTTCCCACGCCGTGCTGGCGGCCGATGCGGCCAGCGGCCAGGACGACCTGACGGCAGGCGATGAGAAAGTCATGCAAGCCGTGCAAGTGACAGGGGCGCGCGCGCAAGGCCTGGTGCCGCTGACCACCGAGGCGGGCAGCTTTCGCGGCGCCAGCATCATGGACGTGCCGTCGACCGTCAACGTGATCACGCGCGAATTGCTGGAGCAGCAAGCCGTGTCCGGCCTGTACGACGCCGTGCGCAACACGGCCGGCGTGACGCGCCAGCAAAACGGCGGCGAGACGTGGGATCAATTGGTGATACGCGGCATCGCCGTGGAAAACCGCACGAATTATCGCCTCAACGGTTCCATGCCCATCATGAACTTCTCGCAAGTGCCCATGGAAAACAAGGAAAGGGTGGAAGTGCTGAAGGGCGCCTCGGCCCTGTACTACGGTTTTACGTCGCCGGCCGGCGTCGTCAATTTCGTTACCAAGCGGGCCGGCAGCAAGCCCGTCACGAGCATGGGCTTGAGCCTCGATGACCGTGGCAGTGCCGTGGCGAATGTCGACGTGGGCCGCCGCTTTGGCGCGCAGCAGGAATTCGGCGTTCGCGTGAATGCGGCTGGCGGCACTCTGGGCTCCTACCTGGATCATGTCGGCAATGGCAACCGCCGCTTTCTCTCCACGGCGCTCGATTGGCGCGTGAGCAATAAACTGCTGTTGAAAGCGGACCTAGAATACGACCGCCGCAAGGTGACGGAGCAGGCGGGCGTGGCCTTGCCCACGGCCGTGAAAGGCGTGATCAGCTTGCCGCGCGCCGTCGATCCGCGCAAGCTGATCGGCCCGGACTGGTCGAATTTCGAGGCGCAAACGAAAAACGCGCAATTGCGCGCCGACTACGCCATTACGGATGGCTGGGCCCTGACGGTGGAAGCGGGTCACTCGGAAACGGCGCGCGACCGCCGCCTGGCCATTTTCCGCCTGAACAACGCGGCCGCGCTGGCCACGGGCGCGGGCCGCATTACGGGCAATATCCAGCACAGCGTGACGGCGTCGGACTTGCTGCGCGCGGAACTGGCCGGCAATTTCCACACGGGCTACATCGCCCACGAATTGACCCTGGGCGCATCGCGCACGGACAAGTCGCAAGATCCGATTTTCCAGAGCAATTACACGATCGCCTCGCAAAACCTGTACAACCCCGTCCCCGTGACGAATGTCGTGTTCGGCCCCAAGCCGACGGCGCCCACGACGGCCGCCTTGGATACGCGCGACACTGGACTGTACGCGCTCGACCGCATGGTCTTCAGTCCGCAATGGCAAAGCGTCATCGGCGTGCGCCGCAGCAGCTATCAAAGCGACCAGGGCGCCAGCCACTACGATGTCAGCAAGACGACGCCGATGGCCTCGCTGATCTACAAGGCCACGCCCGAGCTGTCGTTTTACGCCTCCACGGCGCGTGGGCTGGAAGAGGGTGAGACGGCCCCGACGGGTACCGTCAACCAGGGCGTCAAGATGGCGCCCGGCGTGAGCAAACAGAAAGAACTGGGTGCGCGCTGGCTGACCCCAAGCGGCACCTTGCTGTCCGCCGCCTTGTTCGACATCACGCGCCCCGGCTACTATACGAATGCCAGCAATGTGTTCACGTCGGATGGCGAACAGCGCTACCGCGGCCTGGAACTGTCGACCCAGGGCAAGCTGACGCGCCAGCTGTCGTGGCAGACCTCGGCCCAATTCCTCGACCCACGCTTTGCGCACATCAATGCGGACTACAACGGCAAGGCGCCGGAAAACGCATCGAAGCGCACGGCCAGTGCCTTTCTCGCTTACGCGTTCGACGCCGTGCCGGGCCTGTCCGTCAACGGCGGCGCGTATTACTACAGCGCCCGTCCCGTCAACGATCTGAATCAGGCCTTCTTAGGTGGCGTCAGCCTGTTCAGCGCCGGCGCCCGCTATGCGAGCCGCGTGATGGACAAGGCCGTCGTGTGGCAGCTGAACGTGGAAAATGCGGCCGGCAAGCGCTACTGGGCCGGCGCCGGCACGCGTTTGGCGTCCGGCGCGCCGCGCGCCATCAAGCTGTCGATGAAGGTGGATTTGTAAGCAAGGTTTGACTTGCGCCCTGTGCGCAGGGGCCTTGCGCTGATACAATGTTGCCATGTTCATCAGTAAAAGCAAGGCCGGCATCGTCCTGTGGATCGCGTGTATCGTCATCTTCCTGGCCACGCTCGCCCCTACGGTGTCGCGCGCGCTGACGGTCGCCAGCGGCCTGGCCGTGCCCAGCCTGGAAATCTGCTCGGTGGCGGGCGGCATGAACATGCTGCCCGCAACATTCAATACGGACGCACCCGATACCTCGAAGGGCAACATGCGCATGGGCGATTGTCCGTGCTGCAGCATGCATGCGGCCACCCTGGACGTGCCGCCCACGACCCTCGTGCTTGCTTCCGGCGAGCTCATCACGGGTTTGCTGCCCACGCTGCTCTACCAATCCGCCACGCCCTTGTTCGCCTGGACACCCGTCCAGCCCCGCGGACCGCCCGCCGCTTTCTGATCTGTCCTTTCCTGAACTGCCTTGTGCCGCGCGGCAATGTGCTGTGCTGCGCTTGCGTCTGTTCGTCTTACCCATACAGAATCTGAAAGCAGCACCATGAAACATTTACCGTTATTGATATCCCTCGCCATCGCCATGCCCGCCGTGGCGCAAACCCGCACTGAAAATGTTCTGCCCGAGATGAAAGTCATCGTCACGGCCATCGGTGACGGCTACCGTCCCGCCGCCGACACGGCCCTGATGCTCAGCAGTACGCCCGGCTACAGCGTGGCGGCCGGTGGCGGCGTGTCCGGCTTGCCTGTCGTCAATGGCTTTGCGGATGACCGCATCAAGATTCGCATCGATGGCATGGAACTGACGTCCGCCTGCGCCAACCACATGAATGCACCGCTGTCGTACATCGATCCGCAACAAGTGCAGCGCATTCGCCTGATCGCGGGCGTGACACCCGTCAGCGCGGGCGGCGACAGCATCGCCGGCACCATCGAGGTGCAATCGAACGCGCCCGTGTTCGCCCAGCCCGGCGCGGGCCTGCTGACGCAAGGCAGCTTTGCCGTGTCGGGACGCAGCGTCAACAACAGCGTGGCGACCAGCGTGAATGCCTCGGCCGCCAGCGACAGCTTGAGCATCGGCTACAGCGGCGCTTACACGCGCGGCCACAGCTATGAAGATGGCCATGGCAACAAGGTGCTGGCCAGCATGTATGAAAGCATCAACCAGTCCATCGTGCTGGCGGCGAAAGGCCAGGGCCAGCAGCTGACCCTGCGCGCCGGCGTGCAGCACATTCCGTACCAGGGTTTCCCCAACCAATACATGGACATGACGGACAACCATGGCCAGTTTGCCAATCTCGCCTACAAGGGCGAATTCGCTTGGGGCGTGCTTGACGCGCGCGCCTACTGGCAGCAGACGGACCATGAAATGGGCTTTTTCTCGCCCGAGCGCGCTGGCAGCATGCCGATGATTACGCACGGCCGCAACACGGGTTATGCGCTGATGGCCAGCCTGCCGACGGCTGCGGGCGAGTTGCGCCTGGGCCAGGAGTGGCACGGTTTCCGCCTCGACGATTACTGGCCGGCCGTGCCTGGTTCCATGATGATGGGGCCGCGCACCTATCTGAACATCAACGACGGCAAGCGCGACCGCACCGTGCTGTTTGGCGAGCTGGAAACGCGCCATGGCCAGGATGCACGCTGGACGAGCGTGCTGGGCTTGCGCGGCGAATCCGTGCGCATGGATGCGGGCGACGTGCAATCGTACGGTACCAACATGATGAACATGCCGGACGTGATGGCCGCCAGGGCCTTCAATGCGCGTAGCCGCAGCCAGCGCGACACGAATATCGATGCCTCGGCGCAAGCTACCTTCACGCCGGATCTTGCCAGCAGCTATGAATTCGCGCTGGCGCGCAAGGTGCGCTCGCCCAACCTGTACGAGCGCTATTCCTGGGGCCGCGGCTCGATGGCCATGACCATGACCAACTGGTTTGGCGATGGCAACGGCTATGTGGGCAATATCGACTTGAAACCCGAGACGGCTTATACGGCCGCGTTCACGGCAGACTGGCATGGCGGCGGCGAGGAGGGCTGGTTCCTGCGCGTCAATCCCTATTACAGCAAAGTCGACAATTACATCGACGTCGACGTGCTGGCGTCTTTCAACCCGTACATGAAAATGGGCGCGAACGGCAACTTGCTGCGCTTTGCCAACCACGACGCCAAGTTGTATGGCGCCAATCTGGCGTGGCAGTTGCCGCTGGCCAGTAGCGCGCGCTGGGGCCGCTTCATGGCGACGGGCAATGCCGCTTACACGCGGGGCAAGCGCAGCGATGGCGGCGACCTGTACCGCATGATGCCGTTCAACGCCTTGCTGGCCGTCGAGCACAAGCTGGGCGCCTGGAGCAACCGCATCGAAACGAAGATCGTGGCCCGCAAGGACAAGGTCGATGCGCGCCGCTTCGAACCGGAAACAGGCGGCTATGCCCTCGTCAACCTGCGCAGCAGCGTGGCATTGAGCAAGATGGCCAGCCTGAGCGCCGGTGTCAGCAACCTGTTCAACCGAGCGTATGCGGACCCGCTCGGTGGCGTGTACCTGTCGGGCCTGAAGGCGAACGGCGGCGCACTGCAAGCCTTGCCGGCCGAGGGCCGGTCGATTGATCTGGGGCTGCAGCTGACGTTCTAACAGCAATGGCGCCTTCCAGCTGCCGTTGCGGGAGGTGGAAGGCGCCTGCCGAATTCACCGCATAGGCGAAAGCCAGGTGATCGTGACAATGTGCGTATGTTTCTTCTTGGTAATTTGTTATGCTGCACGGCGTCCTGTTTCCGGCATGTGCCGTCCAGGTCTGCGATAGCGAGGCCTGTGCGGGTAGGAAGCTGGCTCCGTGCCGCGTAAACCAAAGGAGATAAGTATTTTTCCCCGTAAACTGCTTGGCGACGATGCCGCCGCCATCGTGCTGTCCCTGACTGTTGTCGCGTATGTGGCATCCTTGTTCTTGACGGCAATCGTGGACTCCCACGAAGTCTTGCTGGGTGGGGGCGTATTATTTCTCGGCTGGTTAGGGCCGCTGGCTGGCAGTTTTGCCTGGTTTGCCAATCCGCTGCTTATTTTTGCCATGTACTTCACGATAGAGAAGCCAAGTGCCGCCAAGGTGGCCGCCTTTTTTGGCTTTGCGCTGGCACTGACAGCCTTTGGCATCAAGACAATTCCCAGTGATAATGGCTCCTATGCAGTGCTGGGATTCGGTGCCGGATGCTATCTGTGGCTGGCCTGTTTTCCAGCCGTGTTCATCGCATCGTTCTTGAGCAGCAGAAAATCCAGGACTCTTGCTCCTAGCGAATAGCCTGGTTTTTTCTGTCGCGGCATCACAGATGACCTCTGGTCACCCATTGCCTGATCAACCATCCTTTGCCAGCGGCGCCCGGATGCGGTCTAATCATGGCTTGTTCCTTCACGAGGTTGCCATGCTGCCCACTTCCGCCATCGCCGCGCTGTGCGAAAAATTTCCCCTGATTACAGAATTGATGGCCTTGCAGCCCTTGAGCTGGTTCAATCCCGGCATCGCCCCGGCGGCCGAGGCATTGAACGACGTGGGCTTGACGGCGGACGACGTGGCGGCCGCCAGCGCGCGCCTGGCGCGCTTTGCACCGTATCTGGCCAAGGCGTTTCCGGAAACGCAGGCCAGCGGCGGCATCATCGAGTCGCCCGTCGTGCCGCTGCCCGCCATGCAGGCGGCGCTGGGTTTGGCATCAAGCATGACGAGCGGTCAGCTGTGGCTCAAGCAGGATAGCCATTTGCCCATTTCCGGCTCCATCAAGGCGCGCGGCGGCATTTATGAAGTGCTGAAACATGCGGAAACGCTGGCGCTGGACGCCGGTTTGCTGAACGAGGGAGACGATTACAGCCTGCTGGCCAGCGACGCCGTGCGGGCCTTCTTTGGCCAGTATGCGATCGCCGTCGGTTCCACGGGCAATCTGGGCTTGTCGATCGGCATCATGAGCGCGCGCCTGGGCTTTCGCGCCACCGTGCACATGTCGGCCGACGCGCGGCAATGGAAGAAAGATAAATTGCGCAGCCATGGCGTGACCGTCGTCGAATACCCGACCGACTATAGCGTGGCCGTGGAAGCGGGGCGCAAACAGGCGGAAAACGATCCGACTTGCCACTTCGTCGACGATGAAAACTCGCACGATCTGTTTCTCGGCTACGCGGTGGCGGGCGAACGCCTGAAAGCCCAGTTCGCCGCCAGCGGCGTGATAGTCGATGCCGGGCACCCGCTTTTCGTCTACCTGCCGTGCGGCGTGGGCGGCGGCCCCGGCGGCGTGGCCTTCGGCTTGAAGCTGGCCTTTGGCGATGCGGTTCACTGTGTGTTTGTCGAGCCGACCCACTCGCCGTGCATGCTGCTGGGCGTGCACACGGGCTTGCATGATGGCATCAGCGTGCAGGAAATCGGCATCGACAACCTGACGGCCGCCGATGGTCTGGCCGTGGGACGCCCGTCCGGCTTCGTCGGACGCGCCATGCAGCGGCTGATCGACGGCTACGCCACCGTCACGGATGAAGAACTGTACCGTTTGCTGGCGCTGCTTGAGCAAACGCAAGGCTGGCGCCTGGAACCGTCCGCCGTGGCCGGTTTCGCGGGCATCCAGCACGTGCTGGCCGCGCCGCAGTACCAGACGCAGCTGGAAACGGCCACGCACCTGGTGTGGGGCACGGGCGGCAGCATGGTGCCGCAGGCGGAAATGGACGCCTACGTGGCGCGTGGCCGCGCCTTGCTGGCGATCGGAGCCGCCTGATGCCGGCCGGCGCGGCGCGCATGGCCACGCTGACGGCCAGCCAGTTCGCCAACCTGCACACCTTTCTCGTGGCGGCGCGCCACGCCAGTTTCGCGCTGGCGGCGCACGAACTGGCGCTGACGCCCAGCGCCGTCAGCCACCGCATCGCGCGGCTGGAAAGCAGCCTGGGCTTGCGGTTGTTCGAGCGCCTGACGCGCCAGGTCAGGCTGACGGCCGACGGCGAACGCATCTTTGCCGCGCTGCAAATTGGCTGGGATGGCGTGCGGGCGGCGCTGGCCGGCGGCGACACGCTGGCGGGCAGCGTCACCGTGCATGCGCGCCCATCTGTTGCGCAATGCTGGCTGGTGCCGCGCCTGGCAGGGTTCGCTGCACAGTATCCGGACGTGTCGATGGACTTGCGCGTGGGCAATGATAGTGTCGACTTTCGCGCCGGCCAGGTCGACCTGGCCTTGCACTATGGCGACGGCAGCTTTCCCGGCCTGGCCTCGCGCAAGCTGATGGAGGAATGGCTGGCGCCCGTCTGCAGTCCCGACTATGCGCGCCACCACGGCTTGTTGGATACGCCACACAACTTGCCTGGCGCGACGGTACTGCACGACACCCTGGCCTGGCCCGCCTGCGCGCCCGATGCCGAGTGGCGGCTGTGGCTGGACGCGCAGGCGCCCGAGGTGAGTTTGCCCACGCGCAGCCTGCGTTTCGACCGCGCCGACCTGTGCGCGCAGGCGGCTATCCACCACGCGGGCGTGGCCATGGGCCGGTGCCAGCTGGTGCAGCCATGGCTGGACAGCGGCCAGCTGATCCTGCCGTTTGGCGGGTTTGCCTTGGCCAGCCCGCAGGCGTATTATCTCGTGCACGCCGCGCGGACACCGCTGCCGGGAAGAGTGCAGGCCTTGTTCGACTGGCTGCTGGGGCAGGCAATTTGATACACTGCGCGCCTTACCAAGCAACGCGCCAGAAAGCAGTCCCATGCAGCCACCTCCACTGACCCCAATACCACCACAGGAATTGCGCACCTATGCGCTGGCCTGCCTGCTCGAACCGGACCCGGCAACGAAGGTGGCGATGGTGGCGGCCATGGCCGAAGCGCCGCTTGCGCTCGATGCGCAGGCGCCGCTGGCGCCGACCGGCGCCGTGCCGGGCCGTCCCCAGCGTCCGGAACTGGTGCCGCCGCGTCTGGTGGGACGGCGTTCGATGATCACGCCGGAAGGGCGCGCCATGCTGGTTCACGCGCTGGCGCATATCGAATTCAATGCGATGAATTTGGCGCTCGACGCGCTGTGGCGCTTCCCGGACTTGCCCGCTGAATACTACGCGGACTGGCTGCGCGTGGCGAAAGAGGAAGCCACGCACTTTGCCATGCTGCAGGCGCACCTGCAGGTGCTGGGCCACACGTATGGCGATTTCCCCGGCCATGACAGCCTGTGGGAAATGGTCGACAAGACGCGCGGCGACGTGCTGGCGCGCATGGCGCTGGTGCCGCGCACCCTGGAAGCGCGGGGGCTGGACGCGATTCCGCCGCTGCGCGCCAAGCTGGCCCAGGCGGGCGACATGGCCGCCGCCGCCATCCTCGACATCATCCTGCGCGATGAGGTGGGCCACGTCGAGATCGGCAACCGCTGGTATGGCTACCTGTGCGAGCAGCGCGGCCTGGAATTGCGCGCCACGTATGCGGAGCTGGCGCTGCGCTATGAAGCGCCCACCCTGCGGGGCCCGTTCAACCTGGAAGCGCGGCGCCGGGCGGGCTTTTCGGAGCTGGAACTGTCCGATCTGCCCGCCTGACCTTGCTTACGGATGGGCTGTGATGCTGATGTGCCAGTGGCTCAGGTGTCCCGCCTCGATGTGTACCTTTGCCGGCTTGGTCCAGGTGCCAGCGCCGGGGATATGGTCGGTCGGGGCGGCGGAAAAACGTCCGTCGACGAGGGCCAGCTTGACGAAGCTGGGGCCGATGTAGATGACGCGCGTGCTGGCCGGCGCCGCTTCCTGGGCCAGCATGGCCCGGTTCGCCGCGATCCACGCCAGCAGGGCGGCCAGTTTCGGCTTTTGCGCGGGGTTGGCCACCACTTCCGCCTTCGCGGCATTGATCAGCTGGTGAATGGCGGCGCCATCGTTCTGGCCGCCCAAGGCGTCCGTGTAGCCGCCCGCGCCATCCGCGTAGCGCAAGTCGATCTGCTGGCCATCGCTGTGGCCGCTGTGGCCGAGGATGGAGCGGCCCGACGCCGTCTGCGTCACGTGCTGGCCGCTGATGTCGTCGAAGCGGTAGGGCTTGCCGGCCAGCCAGGCGATGGCCAGGCGCGTGGCCCACGAATCGCCGCCCGCATCGCGCGTGCCGTAGCGCCGCACCGCCAGCGCCGCCTCGTTGTCGGCCAGGTACAGGGGGATGTAGGCCGTGGCGCCCTTGAACTCCACTTGCCCCCCTTCGGCCGGGTCGGAGCTGGCATCGACATTGTCGATGCGGCCCTTCAGGCGCACCGTGACGACGGCCTTCTTGTCGAGCTTGGCGCCGGCAAAGGCGGGCAGTACCAGGCTGGGAAATTTCACTGTGCCGGCAGTCTTGGTGTTGGTCTGGGACAATAAATTCCCGGTCCTGAAGGCGGGATCGCCGCCGCCGGACGATATGCCGATATTGACTTCCGTAATCGTGGCCGCCGCCGGCGTGTAGTGCAATTCCAGCGGCAAGGTGTGCGTGGCCGTGGCCGCTCCTTGCGAGACGGACACATACGGCCCTGCCAGATTGCCCGTCAGCTTGATCGGCTGCAACACGGGGCGGGCGGCATTGTTGGGCGAGAGGAATTTCGCCTGCGTCACTTTCAATCCCTTGCACGCAAGGCTCAGTTCCACCGTCGTCACGGTGGCCAGGGCGCTGTCGCCGATATTCGTCGCGCTGACGTTGCCGCCCAGGCTCAAGGCTCCAGCCTGGGTCTGCTTGCTGACATCGACACACTCCGTCCTGACGATGGTGCCCTGCGTGTAATGCGTCTGGTTGACGGCGCCCGTGGCGGCCAGATTGACGCCGGGCAGGCCCGTCACGGCGTAGGACCAGGTATCGTTGTACTGGCTTTGCGCAGTCGTGTAGGTGGGGTACTCGGCCGTGCTGACAGTGATTTTCACGCCCACGTTTTTCGTGCCCTTGGGCACCGTGAAGGCGACGGGCGTCGTGATGGTCTGGTTTTGCGCGGCCGCCGTGGCCGTGAACGTCTTGCTGCCCTCGTCATCCTGCGGGGTGACGTCGCCCATGGCGCGGGAGCCGGCGGGCACCTCGCGCGCGGGCGGCCCGGCGCCATCCTGCGTCACGTTGCCCGCCACATACGTCTGTGCCGCACTGCGCTGAGCCAGGCCGGTTCCGTACGGATACACGATGCCGACGTTGACATTGCTGCTGTTCTCAAACACGACGGCGCTGACGCTGACCACGTTCGGGTGGACGAGGTCGTTCAAGGTCAGCTGGTAGGTATCGGGCAGCACGCCATCGAAGTGGAAGGCGCCCGTGGCGTCGACCACGGCTACCTGGCGCTGGTGGTTGTTGTAGCCCGCCAATAACATTTTCCTGCCTGCCAGCCCCGTGGCATTGCCGCCCGCCGGCGTGCGCAACTGTCCCTGCAGCACGATGCCGGACTTGATGACGATCAAGGCATAGCTGGCCGTGAATTCACCATCCTGCGAGACGAAATTGAGGTTCAGGTCGTAGCTGCCGTTGGGCAAGGATGCCAGCAATTGCTGCATGGCCGTGGCGCCGATGCTGAAGGTGCCGCTGGCCGCATCGAACGTCCAGTAGATCTTCAGGCTGATGGCCAGGCCATCCGGGCTGGACAGCAGGCCGTCGCTGTCGTCCTGTAGGGCCATGGGGGCGGCGCCCACCAGGCGCAATCCCAGGGTACCCGGCTGCAACCGGTTGTTCGGCCCCAGCCCCGTGATGGCCAGCACGGGCGCCGTGGCGGGCACGTTGCCGTCGTCGTCCGGTTCCACATAGGTTTCCACGGCCGTGGGCAGCTCCGTCTGGATCAGCAGGTGCAGGGTGGTGACCTTGCCGCCCTTGCTGAGGGAAAATTGCGCGTGCTGGTCCACGCCCGTGTCGCCGGGCGTGGAAAAGCGCAGGCTGCCGTCCTGCAGCAGCACGTCCGTGACGGCGCCGCTGGCCTTGACGCTGTCGGTGCCGTCCGTAAAACCCAGTGCGGCCAGCGACAGCACGACCACCTGCGCGGGCCGCGCGGAATCGAGTTCGATGCCGGCGCCGGTGCTGAAGGTCCACGTCAGGGCCGCGCTCTGGAAGGCGATGCTGCGCTCGATGCGCACGGTGATGGTGTCAGCGGGCGTGACGGTGGCGCCCGCGTCGATGTTGCCGGCTTGCACCTCGCCATCGATGATGGTGCAGCCTGCAGGTGCGCTGGCCAGCACGGCTTGCACATTGCTGGCCGCTTCGCTGCCATTGTTGCGGATGTGCACGCGGTAGGTATAGTCCCAGGCCGTGCGGCTGACGCGCTGTTCGGCCACTTTTTCCAGCAAGGTCACTTCGAAGTCCCCGGCGGCCTGAGCTGTGGCCAGCATGACCTTCGGCGCAGGGGGCTGCGCAGGATCGTTCGGCCCGCCGCAGGCGCACAGGGTGAGTGCCAGCAATGGGGCCAGTGCGGCACCCGCCAATTGCCGGCGCCGCAGGCAGGCCACGGCCAGTACGCCCGCCAGCAGCAGCCATGGGGTGGAGGGCAGGGCGACGGCGGCCGGCTGCGTGATGCCCGCCTCGACCTCAATGAAGGTAACGGGGTCGAGGATGGAAAACGGCTGGGCGCCGGGGCTGCCCGCGCCCAGGTAATCGAAGGTGACGGAAAAGCCCGTGGCCTTGGCGCCAGGATTGATACCGCCGGCCAGCGCCAGCGCGTCGAGGTAGCCGCTGGCGGGGATGGCGGGATCGGGCTGCACCAGCAGCGCGTTCCAGCCGGGTACCGTGGAGACGTTGTGCAGGTTGGCATACTGGCCCACGCTGAAGAACAAGGTGAATTCTTCGATGGGCACGGCCAGCGTAGTATTGCTGACGGTATAGTCGTAGCGCCACTGCGTGCCGCCCAGCGATGTCGCCGTGTAGCCGATGCTGGTGGCATGCGCGGCAGACATCGCGCATAACAGCAGCGCCAGCAGCGCGTGTTTGATAAAGCTCATGATCGTTCCCCCGTTGACTGGCGCCAAGCGTGCCCAGTCAAGAGGTCAAGCAGGAAGCGTTCCCGTATAACTTGTGCTGTAAAAACAAGGGTTTGACTGATATGGGCCGGAGCCGGTGTCAAATCTGCCGACACGGGACGCCATGGCTGAGCCTGTCAGCGCTGTCCTACCCGTCTTGTCGAAACTGTCTGATTGTATGCCTTGCGGAAACACGCGATGATCGTGTCCATGCTGCAACAGCCAACCAGTCCGACGGAGTATGCGATGCAAAAGCCAGACCAGTTTTTTCACTTGAACAAGCCGTTCCTGCTGATCTGCCTGTTTATTTTCTCGACCCTGGCGGCCACCTGGATGAGTACGGGCGAGGCGCCAGCCAGCGATGCCGTGCCGGCGCCCGTGGCGCGCGAGGCTGGCCATGGCGCCTTGCCCATCTGCAGCAGCGACGCCCTCAAACTGTCTGCGCACTGCCAGCCTGGCCGCCAGGCTTGACGCCAGCCTGCAGCCGCTGCTGCAGCAAGGCCAGCACGGCCGCTTCTTCCGGCGCCAGCGCCGGCAGCTCTTCCCGTAACTGTTCCTGCGCACGCGCGCGCATGCCTTCCAATAAACTGCCATCCAGATACGATTCCAGCACGGCCGGGTGCACATAGCACTTGCGGCAGATCGTCGGCGTGTTGCCCAGTTTTTTTGCCACCGACTCGATCGCCTGTACGATGTTTTTCTTCGCTTGCGCCTCGGAATCGACCTGTTCGAACGCCCGCAGGGCCAGTGCGGCCAGCAAAGTGCCGGACCAGGTGCGGAAATCCTTGGCCGTGTAGTCTTCGCCCATCACCTCGCGCAGGTAATCGTTGACGTCGCCCGAATCGACGCCGTGGCGCTCGCCGTGCTCATCCACATATTGAAACAGTTCCTGCCCCGGCAGCTCGCGCATGCGCTGCAGCACCCTGGCCAGGCGCCGGTCGCTCAGACGGATATCGTGGCGCACGCCGCTCTTGCCCTTGAAGTGGAAGGCCACGGCGCTGCCGTCGACCTGCACGTGGCGCGTGCGCAGGGTGGTCAGGCCGAACGATTTGTTCGTGCGCGCATATTCCTCGTTGCCGATGCGCATCATCGTCAATTCCAGCAGATGGACGATGGTGGCCAGCACTTTTTCGCGGGGCAAACCGGGCAACTGCATGCCGCGCGCGACGGCGGCGCGGATGGCGGGCAGGGCGCTGCCAAAGCTGAGCATGCGTTCATATTTCACGTCGTCGCGCACCTGGCGCCAGCGCGCATGGTAGCGGTACTGCTTGCGGCCCCGCGCGTCGCGGCCCGTCGCCTGCAGGTGGCCGTTCGCGTGCGGACAGATCCACACGTCCGTCCAGGCCGGCGGAATGGCCAGTGCCTTGATGCGCGTCAAGGCACTGGCATCGCGCAGGAACTGGCCGTCAGCGTCGCGGTAGCGGAACTTGCCGGGCTTGCCTGATCGGGCGATGCCGCTTTGATGGTCGCCCGTGTAGCGCAGGCCGGCGGCGCGGGCCGTGGTGGTGGCGGATATTTCCATGGTGATAGCTTACCTTGCAGGCCGCGCGCCCGGCGCGCCGTTATGCTAAGGTGCGCATTCGTAACGCCGTGCGCGGCAGACAGGAGCAGCAGATGTTTGGCAGAAAAAAGAGTCTGGAAGAAGACCACGCCCCCCAGGCCGACAAGCAGTATGAAAAGAAATACACGGATGACAGCTTCTGGGACAAGGTCGTCAAGTTCGCCAAGACGGCGGGACGCGAAGTCATCGAAAAAGCCCTGTGGCTGTACTACGCGGCGCAGCAGCCGAATACCCCGCTGTGGGCCAAGACGGCCATTTACGGCGCGCTCGGCTATTTCATTTCGCCCATCGACGCGATTCCCGACATCACGCCAGTAGTCGGCTATGCGGATGACCTGGCCGTGCTGGCGGCAGCCGTCGCCACGGTCGCCACCTACATCACGGCCGAGGTCAAGGAGCGTGCCGCCGAGAAACTGCGCGGCTGGTTCGGCGCCTAGGGTTTCTTTGCCGCCAGCGCGCCGCTGCCGCCATGAGCCAGCAGGCGCAGCACGACTTCTTTCTGGAATGAACGAAACTCCTTGTCGGCGCTGACGTTGGCGAAGGCCAGCACGGCCGTCTTGCTGGCGCGGTCGACGCAGACAACGGACGCGGCGCCCGGATCGCCGCCGCTGTGGGTGGCCAGCGGCTTGCCGTCGATGTCGCGCAGCAGCCACACCAGGGCTTGCCGCACGGATGAGTCGGCGGGCACGACTGGGGCTGCTTGCGGGGCAAAAAACAATTGCAGGGTGGCATCTTGCAGGTAGCGGTGACCCTCGACCCGGCCGTTATTGCTGAAGATGGCCAGGAAACGGGCAAAGTCATGCGCCGAGCTGCGCAGCAGGCCGGCCGGCCAGTCCGGATAGCCGACGGGCGGCAGCACTTGCAGGCCCGGTTCCTTGTGCGCATACGGCTGGGCGACGACGGCGCGCCGCGGCAAGCCGGCCAAATTCCACGCCGTATTGTCCATGCCCAGCGGTTCGAACAGGTGCTCGTGCGCAAAGGCGTCGAGGCCATCGGGATTCAAGCGGCTTACCAGATAGCCGAGCAGGGCGATGCCGACATTGCTGTAGCGCCATTCCGTGCCGGGACGGGCCGCAAACGACACATCCGCGTCATACCAGGCGCCGCCGCGCGACAGATAACCCTTGACGAAATCGCGCAGCGGCAATCGCGGGTCGCCCTGCACGGCAAACGTCGTCGTCTTTTCGTACACGGCGTCGGAAATGCCCGAGGTGTGGCTGAGCAAATGGCGAAAGGTGATGGGCACATCGGGAAACTTCGGATGCATGAGCGGGAAGTCCAGGTAGGCCGCCACCTTGTCGTCGAGCTGGAAGGCGCCCTGTTCCAGCAGCATCATGATGGCCGTGGCCGTGACGAGCTTGCTGACGGAGGCGACATGGAATACCGTGTTGGCATCGGCCTTCTTGCCGGCCTGGATGTCGGCCCAGCCATAGCCGCGCGCGAAAATGGTTTGTTCGCCGCGCACCACGGCCACGCTCATGCCCGGCGTTTCCGTGCGGGCCAGGCCATCGCGCATGAAGCCGTCAAATTCCGTTTCCCACGCCAGCCTGGCCGGATCGGTGGCGCAGCCCGTTTGCAGCAGGGCCAGTGAGACGCCCAGTCCCAGCACGCTTCTTCGTTTCATTGATTCTCTCTTTTGCCATTTTTAATTATCTTAACAATATTTCCGCCCGCCATAGGGGCAATTGACAAAACATTGCTGTGCAGCAATGACAAAGGGGGATTGCCAGTGCCTATTTGCGCCAATAACGTTCCAGCAAGGGCTTGACCGTCAGGCCGTGCGCGACGATGGAGAGGATGACGACGACCAGGGTGATGTCGGCCAGTTCGCGCGCCAAGCCGCGCGGCAAGCCGTGTGCGATGGCATAGCTGAGGTAGTACAGCGAACCGATGCCGCGCACGCCGAACCAGGCGGCCAGCCCGCGCAGGCGCACGCTGGTGCCCGAAGCCAGCAAACCGAGCATCACGCTGGCCGGGCGCGCCACCAGCAACAGGAACAGCGCCACGCTCCACGCCTGCCAGTTCCAGGCGGCGGCCGTGACGGTGCCGCCCAGCAACAGCACCAGGGTCAGTTCGGACAGGCGTTCCAGGTGTTCCTTGAAGACGAGCGATTCGCCGCTGACGGTCAGCGTCACGTCGCTGTCGTGCGGCCTGGCGGCGGACACGGCATGCGTTTCCTCGGCCTGCAGCAAGCCTTGCCGGTCTTTCGGCGCGCCAGCGAGGCGCAGTTCCGTCTGGCGCAAGGCCACGCCGGCAAAGAAGACGGCCAAGAAGCCCCACGCGTGCAGCCACGTGGCCAGGCCATACACGAGGGCGATCAAGCCCAGGGCCGCCAGGTCGTCCAGCATGGCGTGTTTCGGTTCCTTGGCGCGCACCTGCCAGCCCAGCCAGGCCAGCAGCGCGCCGCCAGCCGCGCCCAGGGCGATGGCGCCCGCGCTGGCCCAGAGCAAGTCGCGCCACAGCCAGGTGGCGCCATGCGGCCCCAGCTCATGCAGGCCCAGCAAGCCCAGGCCCAGCATGACGAAGGGAAAGCCGCTGCCATCGTTCATGCCCGCTTCGCTGGTCAGCATGAAGCGCAATTGCTCGCTGTCGCCCGCATGGCGCAGCTGCACGTCGGTGGCCAGCACGGGGTCGGTGGGCGCGAGGATGGCGCCCAGCAGCACGCCCGCGCCCAGGGGCAAGCCCAGCACCAGACAGGAAAATCCGGTTACCAGCGCCACGGAGATGGCCATCGATAGCCACGCCAGGCGCAGCGACGGCAGCCAGCGGGCCAGGCTGAAGGGCACGGGCATCTTGACGCCGGCGGAAAACAGGGAGATGAGGACGGCGATTTCCGTCAGGGTTTCCAGCAGTGGCGCCTGCTGCACCAGGTCGAAGGCAAACAGGCCGAGGAACATGGGCCCCAGCAGCAGGCCCACGCCCAGGTACGCCATGGCCGAAGTCAAGGGCAGGCGCGCGATGCCGTCGGCGCCCAAGCCACGCGCCAGCATCAGGCAGCCGATTAGGATGAACCAGGCGGTGGTGCTCATGCGAACCATTGTAGCGGCGCGCGGACGAGGGCAGCGCGCCGCAGGTTTCTTTACACTTTGTACAGCGACACGCTATCGTTCTGCGCCTGCATGGCGTGCAGCTCGATCGGGTCGTGCGTGGAGCGCAAGCGGGGCAGGCTGTGCGGGTAGTGGGTGGTGATGAAGGCCAGCATCTGCTCGCGCACGAGGCAGCGCAATTCGAAGGCCGTGCCCGAATCCCGCGCGCTGATGAGGAAACGCACGCGCACGGCCCGCTCGTTCGAATCCGTCGCCTGCACGGTGCAGACACGGCCGTCCCATTGCTTGGCGGACTCGCAGATGCGTGTCAGCTCTGCGCGCAGGGGCTCGATCGGGACGCTGAAGTCCAGCCACAGGAACACCGTGCCCAGGATGTCCGAGGAAGTATGCGTCCAGTTCTCGAACGGATTTTCAATGAACCACTGCAGCGGCACGATCAGGCGGCGCTCGTCCCACACGCGCACGACCACATAGGTGCCCTTGATTTCCTCGACCGTGCCCCATTCGCCATTGACGATCAGCACGTCGTCGATGCGAATGGGTTGAGAAAACGCAATTTGCAGGCCTGCAATGAAATTACCGAGCACGGGGCGGGCGGCGATACCGGCCACCAGGCCCGCCACGCCGGCCGAGGCCAGCAGGCTGGCGCCGATCTGCCGCGCACCGGGCAAGGTCAGCAGCACGAAGGATAGGCCCAGCAGGACGACGATGGCGTGCGCGCTGCGCGTGAGCACGCGGGCCTGGGTGATCCGGCGCCGCGCGCGCAGGTTGTCGGCCGCGTCGACGGGATTGATCTGGGAAATCGTGATGCTGAGCGATTCGATGCATTGCATGGCCAGCCAGGTCAGCGCGATGATCAGCGCCACGCTGGCCAGGTGCGACATGGCAACCAAACCCGGCGTGTCGTCGGGCGCGCTGGCCAGCACCATGCGCAGGCCGAAGACGATCATGCACAGCTGGCTGGCGCGGAAAGCCACGCGCGCGACGTTGCTGGCAAGCGGGTGGCCATTGGCCAGTCTTTTCAGCAAACCGATGCCGGCCCGGTGCACGCCGATGGCGACCAAGGTGACGAGCAGGGCGGAAACGAGCACGGTCAGCGCCGAGCGCAGCGGGCCTCCCATCAGCGAGTGAAACGTGCTGAGATCCATAGGCGAAAACTCCTTGAAATTAGTAAAATGGATGTCGGAAGCGGCTATTTTACGTGCAGATGACGTCGCGGGGACGTGCGTTGCCGAACGGATAAGACTTGGATCAAGGTGGATACTGGAAAAAATTGCTGCGCTGCGCCATGCCACGTTGACGTTTCAATACGGAAAGCAAACGGGCGTCGCCGTAGTGGAAACATAGTCATACTTGCCATGCTTTTTGTTTTTGCAAAGGAAAACGATGATAGTACGATCACTCCGAATGTCCTTGCGCTTCATCCTGCCACTGGCCCTGGTGCTGGGATTGTTTGCTTATATCGTAGTACCCCTGCTCGACAATATCACCCTGCGCTGGTATGTGCGCGACCTCGACAGCCGGGCCGAATTGCTCGCTGGAACCCTCCGGCCCTCGCTCACCGAATACCTGCCCGCGCAAGACGCCACCCGCATCAGCGAACTGTTCCAGGGAGCCACGCGCGACGAACGCCTGATCGCCATCGGCTTTTGCGACAACGCGGGCCACTTGCTGTACCAATCCGCGCAATACCCGGCCTCCATCGGCTGCTGGAGCACGCCTCCCACGGGCGGCCTGTACAAATCCCTGGCGCAATTGCCGCAAGGCCAAGTCCACCTCAGCGAAACGCCCGTGATGCAGGATGCGTCCCAGCTGGGCCGCCTGGTGCTGGTACAGGACATGAGCTTTGTCGAGCGCCGCAATACGGATACCAAACGCTTCATCTTTGCCTTCCTGGCCGTGCTGGCCGTGCTGATTTCCCTGATGACCGTGTTCGTGGCGCACCTGAGCTGGCGCGGCTGGCTGGCGGCCGTCAAGGATATTTTACGGGGCGAATTGCTGCCGAAAAGTAATGGGGCAGTGGCCGCCGCCGCACCCGCCGCAGCGCCCGCGCCACCGCCGGAAATGCAGCCGCTGATCGGCGATTTGCGCGAATTGCTGCAGGAATACCATTTGGAACGCCAGGGCGACAACGGCTGGTCGTCCGACTGGACGCCGGATAAACTGCGCGCCTTGCTGGAAGCGGACTTGCAGGGCGATCAGGTGCTCGTCGTGTCGAACCGCGAACCGTATATCCACACGAAAACAGAGGCCGGCATCACCGTGCAGCGCCCGGCCAGCGGCTTGGTGACTGCCGTGGAAGCCGTGATGCGCGCCTGTTCCGGCACATGGATCGCGCATGGGGCCGGTTCCGCCGACCGCGAGACGGTCGATAAACTCGACCACGTGCCTGTGCCGCCCGACAACCCCAGCTATACCTTGCGCCGCGTGTGGCTGACGGACGAGGAAGAGCAGGGCTACTATTATGGTTTCGCCAATGAAGGCATGTGGCCGCTGTGCCATATCGCCCACGTGCGCCCCGTGTTCCGCTCGTCCGACTGGGAGCAGTATGTCAAAGTCAACCGCCGCTTCGCCGACGCCGTCATCGCCGAGGCGAAGACGGACAACCCCGTCGTGCTGGTGCAGGATTACCACTTTGCCTTGTTGCCGCGCATGGTGCGCGAAGCCTTGCCGAAGGCGACGATTATTACTTTCTGGCATATCCCCTGGCCAAACTCGGAATCGTTCGGCATTTGCCCATGGCGCGAAGAAATCCTCGACGGCTTGCTGGGCAGCACCATCCTCGGCTTCCACACGCCATTCCATCGCAAGAATTTCCTGGAAACGGTGGACCGCTACCTGGAAACCCGCATCGAGCCGGAAGCGTCGACCATTTCCTATGGCGGAGAGATGACGCAAGTCGAGGATTACCCGATTTCCATCGCCTGGCCGGAAGACAATCCGGCGCAGCCGGACGTGGCCACGTGCCGCGCGCAAATTCGCAACGAGCTGGGTGTGGCGCCCGACCACTTGCTGGGCATCGGCGTGGATCGCCTCGATTACACGAAAGGCATCGTCGAGCGCTTCCAGGCCGTCGAGCGCATGCTGGAACAGCAGCCCGGCATGGTGGGCAATTTTACCTTCGTGCAAATCGCCGCCCCGAGCCGCGCTTCGCTCGATGAATACCAAAGTTTCGATGCGCGCGTGCGCAAGATGGTCGAGCGCATCAACCGCCGCTTCGGCAGCGGAGACTATGTGCCCATCCTGTTGAAAGCGGAGCACCATGGCCAGGACGATTTGCAGCGCTATTTCCGCGCTTCCGAGGTGTGCATGGTGACAAGTTTGCATGACGGCATGAATCTGGTGGCCAAGGAATTCATCGCCGCCCGCGACGACGAGCTGGGCGTACTTGTTCTAAGTCAATTCACGGGCGCCGCGCGCGAGCTGCATGAAGCGCTGATCATCAACCCCTACCACATCGAGCAGGGCGCCGACGCCCTGTACCGCGCCCTCGTGATGCCGCCCGTGGAGCAGCGCGAGCGCATGAAAAGCATGCGGGCGCGAGTCAAACATTTCAATGTCTACCGCTGGGCGGGGCGCATGTTGCTGGACGCGGCGCGCTTGCGTCAGCGCGACAAGGTCATGACCAAGATCGACGCCCACAGCCGCATCAAGCGGCGCAAGGGGATGATCTGATGGCAGAATTCCCTGACGATAGCGCGGCCCTGTTGCAACTGCTGGCCGCTCCCGGCAGCGCCGTCTTCCTCGACTTTGACGGCACCCTCGTCGACCTGGCGCCCACGCCCGATGGCGTGCGCCTGGAAGGAGGCGTGATCGAAGCGCTGGCGCTGCTGGCCGAGCGCCACGGCGGCGCGCTGGCCCTCATTTCCGGCCGTCCCATCACCCAGATCGACGCCATGCTGGCGCCCTTGAGCCTGCCTGTTGCCGGCGTGCATGGCGTGGAGCGGCGCGGCGCCGATGGCGTGCTGCATGTGGCGGCCACGCCCGACGTCTCGCCCGTGCTGGCGCGCGCGCAGGCGCTGGCCGAGCACCACCCCGGCTTGCTGGTGGAACACAAGCGCGGTGCCGTGGCCCTGCATTACCGGCTGGCGCCGGAACTCGGGCAATTGTGCGCGCAGGAAATGTCGGCGGCTGTGCAAGCGTGTCCGGGGGTATTGCTATTGCATGGCAAAATGGTCCTGGAAGCCAAGCCGGCCGCCACGGACAAGGGTGGCGCCATCGCCGCCTTCATGGTGGAGGCGCCATTCGCCGGCCGCCGGCCCGTGTTCGCGGGTGACGACACCACCGACGAGGCAGGCTTTGCCTTTGTACAACAAGCAGGCGGGCAGGGCGTGAAAGTGGGCAGCGGCCCCAGCGCCGCCACCCTGCGCCTGGCCAGCCCGGGCGCCTTGCGCGCCGCCTTGCTGGCCGCGTCCGTATCCCCTTTCAAGGAGTAGCCGATGACCATATCCACTGAACAAGCTTCTGACACCCCCGGCGGCGTGCCCGCGCAAGCATCCCTCAACTGCGGCGTGGTGGGCAATTGCGCCTTCAGCGCCCTGATCGACCAGGCAGGGCAGGTCGTCTGGTCGTGCCTGCCCCGTTTCGATGGCGACCCGGTCTTCAACGGCCTGCTGGACGCCACGGAAAACGGCAGCGTGTGGGCCATCGACATTGAAAACTTTGCCCGCAGCGAGCAATTCTACGAGCCGAACACGGCTGTGCTGCGCACGCGCCTGTACGATACGGATGGACGGGGCGTGGAAATCACGGATTTCGCGCCCCGATTCCTCAGCCGCGACCGCATGTTCCGCCCGCTGATGCTGATCCGCCGCGTGCGCCCGCTCGACCACGCCGTGCGCATCCGGGTGCGCCTGCGCCCCCGCTACGACTGGGGCAAGCTGGCGCCGCAGATCACGCAGGGCAGCCACCACATCCGCTACGTGGGGCCGGAACAGACCTTGCGCCTGAACACCGATGTGTCGCTCAACTATGTGCTGAGCGAAACGTATTTCGTGCTGGGCGGCACCGCCAACTTCCTGCTGGGCCCCGATGAAACCCTGGCCGGCGGCATCGACGAGACGGCGCGCATCTTCGAAAAGGAAACCATCAATTATTGGCGCACCTACACGCGTCGCCTGGCCGTGCCGCTGGAATGGCAGGACGTGGTCATCCGCGCGGCCATCACGTTAAAACTGTCTTTATATGAAGACACGGGCGCCATCATCGCTGCCATGACGACGAGCATCCCTGAAGCGCCCGGCAGCAGCCGCAACTGGGATTACCGCTATTGCTGGCTGCGCGACGCCTTCTTTGTCGTGCGCGCACTCAATAGTTTGTCCGAAGTGGGTACGATGGAAGAGTATTTGCGCTGGCTGACGAATATCGTCGCCCGCTCGAAGGGCGGCCACATCCAGCCCCTGTACGGCATCGGCCTGGAAGAGCAGTTGCCGGAATCGACGCTCGACCATTTGCCCGGCTACCGCGGCAACGGCCCCGTGCGCGTGGGCAACCAGGCGCAGGAACATTTCCAGCACGATGTCTACGGCAACATCGTCCTGGGCGCGGCGCAAGCGTTTCTTGACCACCGCCTGTTCCACCGGGCCGGCAAGGCCGAGTTTGCCGCACTGGAAGCCGTGGGCGATCAGGCCTTCAGATTGCACGCGGAACCGGACGCGGGCATGTGGGAGTTGCGCACGCGGGCAAGAGTCCACACCTCGTCCATGCTGATGAGCTGGGCCGCCTGCGACCGCCTGGCGAAAGTCGCGCATAAACTGGGCTTGCCGGACCGGGCCGACCACTGGAACAGCCGCGCCGTGCTGATACGCGAGCGCCTCTTGCGCGAAGCGTGGAGCGAGGAACGCCAGGCCTTCGCGGAAAGCCTGGGCGGGCGCGACCTCGACGCCTCCGTCCTGCTGATGGCGGAAGTCAACTTCATCGACCCCATGGACCCCCGTTTCATCGCGACAGTCGACGCGCTGGAAGCATCGCTATGCGACGGCCCCTACATGCGCCGCTACGAAGCGCCCGACGACTTCGGCAAGCCCGAGACCGCCTTCAACATCTGCACCTTCTGGCGCATCGACGCGCTGGCCCGCATCGGCAGGAAGGACGAAGCGCGCCAAATCTTCGAAACAATGTTAATGGCGCGCAACCACCTGGGCTTGCTGTCGGAAGACACGCATCCCGTGACGGGCGAAATGTGGGGCAATTTCCCACAGACGTATTCGATGGTGGGCCTCATCAACTGCGCCGTGCGGTTGTCGGCGCCTTGGGATAGCGCGATTTAATCGTACCGTGTCATTACGCGCCAGGTCATTACCCGCCTTGGTGCGCAGGAATACGAAATGCCGAATGGCATCCACACTGATCAATACGAAATATCGAGATGACGATCGAAAACGACATTTTAGCGACAATAAATGACAGCATTTTTCTTGAGACTATTTTCCAGAAAGATACTGACTGGGATGCTGCATTGTGCACCAGGGATTCTGTTGAGTTTGACGGCGCATGGTGTGCCAGCTACGAAAAAGTGACCTCATCTTGTCCAGCTGAAGGCGCCCTGGTGAAGGAGATCAGGGAGGTAGCATTCAAGAAAGTGTATCAAGTCACTGAAAATTCCGACCTTGCTGGCTATGTGTCGGACGATATGGGTCTGATTGCGCAGGCATGCCAGAATAAAGTCGAGATCGACTTTATCGACAATCTCTGGAAAACCTATATGCGCGGAGAGTTTCCAACTTGAGCTGATACAGGCATGGTCGCGGCGCTCCTGCGACGCCATTTCAGCTGCCAGTTGCGCGCTCGCCACGCCCATACAGGCGGCACTCCGCCGCCAGCGCCAGCAAATTCGGGTCGCGCTCGCGGCTGCTCAGCATCAGCAGGGTGATTTGCTGGTGCGAGCCGTAGCGCGCGTCCAGCGGAATCAGTTCGATGCGCGAGCTGAAGGCGCGCACCCGGCCGGGCAGCAGGCTGTAGCCTATGCCGCCGCTGACCAGGTTGATCAGCGAGAAGATGTCGCCGACCCGCATGGCCGTGTCGGGCACGAATCCCGCCAGGTCAAACGCGTGGTTGAAGCTTTGCGAGGTGACGAAACCCTCGTTGAGGGTGACGAATTTATCGTTGCGCAGCTGCTGCAAGTCCACCGATGCGGCCCCCGCATAGGGCGAGTCTAGCGGCGCGGCCAGGTAGACGTCGTCCTGGAACAGGGGCACGGCCACGAGGCCCGCGTGCTGTTCTTCCTCCTGCACGCCGACGATGATGGCGTCCAAACGTCCATCGGCGAGGCTTTGCAGCAGTTCGCGGTTCGATCCCAGGGTCAGGTCGATGTCAAGGCCGGGCCGGCGCAGTTTCAGGGCGATTACCAGTTGCGGGATGCAGTGCAGGGTCAGGGAATACAGCGAGCCGATCTTCAGCCGCACGGGATTGATGCCTGACATTTCGCGCACCTTGCGCACGCCTTCCTCGCACTCGGCCAGCGCGCGCCGCGCCGATTCGGCAAAGGTGTAGGCCGCATGCAGCGGGATCAGGCTGCGGCCCTCGCGCTTGAACAGGGGGCAGCGCAAGCCATCTTCCAGCGAGTGCAGGGCGCGGTGCACGCTAACCGTGCTCTGGCCCAGCGCATCGGCCACGCGGGCCAGGTTGTTCAATTCCATAAAGCTGAGAAACACTTCCAGCTTTTTCAGCGTGATTTCTTCGTTGATGGCCATGATCACCGTAATTATCGTGAGTTCATTAACTTCAGAGTAATGAACATGGTAGCAGGTTGATTGTCGCGGCTCCGTTTTCGCTCTATCGTCAGGCTTCGATAGCTCAATTCGGAGGCAAGATGTCAACCGCCACAGCAGCGCCAGGGCAGCGGCAAAAACAATGGGACACGCGGCGCACCGAGAAGCGCCTCCGCCTGGAAGCCGTGCGCCAGTACGCCAGCGGCCCCGTTCTGCAACAGGGCGACATGGTCGCCGTGCTGGAAGCCTTGCTTGCGCCGGGCGACCGCGTCGTCCTCGAAGGCAATAACCAGAAGCAGGCCGATTTCCTCGCCCGCATGCTGACCCAGGTCAACCCCGACAAGATCCACCATCTGCACCTGATCATGCCCAGCGTCAGCCTGCCCGAACACCTGGACCTGTTCGAGCGGGGTATCGCCCGCAAGCTCGATTTTTCGTTTGCCGGCACGCAAAGCCTGCGCATCGCCCAGTTTCTGCAGGATGGCTTGCTGGAAGTGGGCGCCATCCACACGTATATCGAACTGTATGCGCGCCTGTTCGTCGACCTCACGCCCAACGTCGTCATGGTGGCCGGCTACATGGCCGACCGCCAGGGCAATCTGTACACGGGCCCCAGCACCGAGGACACGCCGACTCTGGTGGAATCGGCCGCCTTCCGCGACGGCATCGTCATCGCCCAGGTGAACCAGATCGTCGACGATGTCAGCGACTTGCCGCGGGTCGACGTGCCCGGCTCGTGGATCGATTTCGTCGTGCAGTCCGACAAACCATTTTTCATCGAGCCGCTGTTTACCCGCGACCCGCGCGTCATCAAGCCCGTGCACGTGCTGATGGCCATGATGGCGATCCGCGGCGTGTATGAAAAACACCAGGTGCAGTCGCTCAATCACGGCATCGGCTTCAATACGGCCGCCATCGAGCTGATTTTGCCCACCTATGGCGAGCAGCTGGGCTTGAAGGGCAAGATTTGCCGCAACTGGGTGCTCAACCCGCATCCGACCCTGATCCCCGCCATCGAGACGGGCTGGGTCGAAAGCGTGCACTGCTTCGGCGCGGAGCTGGGGATGGAAGGCTATGCGGCCGCGCGGCCCGACGTGTTTTTCACTGGCCGCGACGGCTCGATGCGTTCGAACCGCGCCCTGTGCCAGCTGGCGGGCCAGTACGCGGTCGACCTGTTCATCGGCGCCACCCTGCAGATGGATGGCCTGGGCAACTCGTCGACCGTGACGAATGGCCGACTGGCGGGTTTTGGCGGCGCGCCCAATATGGGCCACGATCCGCACGGCCGGCGCCACCCGACGCCGGCCTGGCTGGACCTGATCGAGACGGACGACCCGCTGGCGCGCGGCAAGAAGCTGGTGGTGCAGATGGTCGAGACGTTCCAGGATGGCGGCCAGCCGACGATCGTCGAATCGCTCGACGCCGTCGCAGTGGGCCAGGCCAGCGGCATGCCGCTGGCGCCCGTGATGATTTATGGCGACGACGTCACCCACGTGCTGACGGAAGAGGGCATCGCCTACCTGTACAAGGCCCGCTCGCTCGAAGAGCGCAAGGCCATGCTGGCGGCGGTCGCCGGCGTGACGCCCATCGGCCTGCGCCACGACCCGAAGACGACAGCGAAATTGCGCGCCGATGGCCTGATCGCGCTGCCCGAGGATATCGGCGTGCAGCGCGGCGCTGCGAACCGCTCGCTGCTGGCGGCGAAAAGCATCGCCGACCTGGTCGAATGGTCCGACGGCCTGTATCAACCACCCGCCAAATTCAGGAGCTGGTAATGATTGCAATGAGCACAATGATGATAAGGCCAGTGCAGATACGTTCTGCCGCGCTGGGACGGCAAGTGCTGCAGGCGCTGCTCGATGAAGTGACCCTGACACCGAAACCCGGCCTGGTTGATTTGCGCAGCCGTGGCGCCCACACGGACTTGAACTGGGCCCTGATGTGCCATTCGGCCTGCGTGCTACAGCCCGTGTTTGCCGCCATGGCCGACGCTGGCGCGCAGAGTGAAGATGACGATCTGCTGCGCCAGCGCATCGGTGCCATCGGCCGCGATGGCGAGGCGCTCATGCTGGCGGCCACGGGTGGCGTGAACACGCACCGGGGCGCCATCTGGGCGCTGGGACTCCTGGTGACGGCGGCGGCGCAACAGGGCGCGCGCGGCGCGTCGCTGGCGCCAACAGCCGTGGCGGCGCGGGCCGGCGCGCTGGCCCGTTTGCATGACCGCGGCGCGCCTGGCGCCACCGGCAACAAGGGCGAGCTGGCGTGCCGCCAGTACCAGGTCGATGGCGCACGGGGCCAGGCCCGGGCCGGCTTTCCGCTGGTGACAGGCGCCGGATTGCCGGCCTTGCACGCCTCGCGGGCACGCGGTGACAACGAGACGACGGCGCGCCTGAACGCCTTGCTGGCGATAGTCAGCCAGCTCGATGACACCTGCGTGCTGTCGCGCGGCGGCGAGACGGCCCTACTGGCATTACAGGCAGGGGCGGCGCGCGTGCTGGCGGCCGGCGGCGCGGCCACTGCCGCCGGTACCGAGGCGCTGCGGGCGCTGGAAGCGGTGGCGCTGGCGCGCGGCGTGTCGCCGGGCGGCGCGGCCGATCTGCTGGCGGCCACCCTGTTCCTCGACCGATTGACACAAGGAGAAGCGCATGGAAACGCGTGACTATACATTCCCGGCCGGGCCGCCGGCGTCTAGCCGCGCCCTGGCCGGCGTCGTCGGCTCGGGTGACCTGGAAGTGCTGCTGCAGCCAGGCGACGATGGCGTGACCCGCATCGTCGTCAACACCTCCGTCGATGGCAAGGGCGCCGTGTGGGATGCGCTGTTGCAGCGCGTATTCGGCGGCGAACCTCTGCCGGCGGCGCGCATCGTCATCAACGATTGCGGCGCCACGCCGGGCGTGGTGCGCATGCGCATCGAGCAAGCCTACGAAGAATTGCAAGCGGGGAGGACGGCATGAGCACATTACAACAACTGCTGGAGCGCGACAGCTTCATCGAACGCGGAGCGCGCAGCCGGGCCAGGGCCTTGCTGGACGCAGGCAGCATGCGCGAACTGCTCGACCCGTTCTGCGGCATCGCGTCGCCCTGGCTGCCGCAACAAGGTGTCACTGCGCAGGCTGACGATGGCGTGGTGGTGGCCAAGGGCCTGTTTGACGGCCAGCCGGCCGTGGTGCTGGCCATCGAAGGCGCCTATCAGGGCGGCAGCATGGGCGAGGTGGGCGGCGCGAAAATCGCCGGCGCGCTGGAACTGGCTGCGCGCGACAACCGCCACGGCATACCGACACGCGCCGTGATCCTGTTCGAGACGGGCGGCGTGCGCCTGCAGGAAGCCAACCTGGGCCTCGCTGCCATCGCCGACATCCATGCCGCCATCGTCGACCTGCGCCGCTACCAGCCCGTGATCGGCATCACGGCCGGCACCGTCGGCTGCTACGGCGGCATGTCGATCGCGGCGGGCCTGTGCAGCTATCTGGTCGTCACGCGAGAGGCGCGCCTGGGTCTCAACGGCCCCGCCGTGATCGAACAGGAGGCGGGCGTGGACGAATTCGACTCGCGCAACAAACCGTTCATCTGGAGCCTGACGGGCGGCGAGCAGCGCTTCCACAGCGGCCTGGCCGACGTCTATGTTGAAGACGACACGGTGCAGATGCGCGCCGCCGTGGCCGCATTGTTCGCACGCGGTTTGCCGCCACAGCACCGCAGCGATCAGGCGGAAGGCTACCTGGCGCGCCTGGCCGACGTCGACGCCAGTGTGCAAGCCACGCCGGAAGCCGTCCGTTTGATCTACAGCAAAGGAGTCGCAGCATGAACGCCATCACCGATACGAGCCGGGGCGCCGTCTGGCTGGCGGCACTCACGAATAACGCTGCGCCGCTGGACGGCTACCCGCCTTCCGTGCGCGTGGTCGACGCTCCGCTGGCCGGAGAAACTGCGCGCTACCTCGCCGTGCTGCCCGACCCGGACAACCGGTTTACGCGCGCCCGTACGGGTGAAGTCGGCCTGGTCGAGGCGTGGCAGCTGGCGCGCGCCGTGCAGCAGGTGGTACTTGAGGACCGTGACCTGGCCGTGAAACGGCCCATCGTCGCCGTCATCGACGTGGCCAGCCAGGCGTATGGGCGGCGCGAGGAAGCGTACGGCATCCACCAGGCGCTGGCCGGCGCGGCGGGGGCGTATGCCGAGGCGCGCCTGGCTGGCCATCCCGTGATCGGCCTGATCGTCGGCAAGGCCATGTCGGGCGCCTTCCTCGCGCACGGCTACCAGGCCAACCGCCTGATCGCGCTCGACGATCCGCAAGTGATGGTGCACGCGATGGGCAAGGCCTCGGCAGCGCGCATCACCCTGCGCACCGTGGCGGCGCTCGAAGCGCTGGCCGCAAGCATCGCGCCGATGGCCTACGACATTGGCAACTATGCCACCCTGGGCCTGCTGTGGCAAACCTTGCAGGTGGCGCAGCCGGACGATCCGTCGGCGCAGGACACGGCCGCCGTCGACGCCTGCCTGCAGGCGGCCCTTAGTGACATCCGCGCCGATCCGCAGCGCGACCTGTCCAGCCGCCTGGGCGCGCCGCACCGCCAGGCGTCGGCAAAAGTCAGGGAGGTGCTGGGGCAGCAGTGGTAGGTGAAACAACAGAGAAGACATCAAGTCATTCCTATTCCTATAACGGAGACAATCATGATCATTTACGGAACTGCACTGCTGGCCTTATGCCACTTGCTCGGCATCTTCCTGGGCGACCTGCTCGGGCAGCTGATGGGCGTCAAGACCAACGTGGGCGGCGTGGGCATCGCCATGCTGCTATTGATCTGCGCCCGGCTCTACATGCAGCGCCGCGCGTGGCTGCCGCAGATGACGGAACGGGGCGTTGAATACTGGGGCGCCATGTATATTCCCGTGGTGGTGGCGATGGCGGCGCAGCAGGATGTGGTGGCGGCGCTGCGCGGCGGGCCGGTGGCCGTGCTGGCCGCCATCGGTTCCGTGCTCGTTTGCGGCGCCGTGATCTCGCTGATTAATCGTATGGAAAGCCCGGCCGCCATCGCCGCCGCCGAAGCCGAGTCGATGTTGATGAAGGAGCACCGTCATGCTTGAGCTCTTTGAAAAAGCCGCCATCCACAATGGCCTGGTGACGGCCTTCGCCTTTGTCGGCCTGATCATGCTGCTGTCGGTGGCGCTGTCGAAGTATCTGACCCTGGGCCGCGTGCACGGTTCGGCCATTGCCATCGTGATCGGCCTGGGCCTCGCTTACTGGGGCGGCGTGCATAGCGGCGGCCACAAGGGCCTGGCCGATTTGTCGCTGTTCGGCGGCATCGGCCTGATGGGCGGCGCCATGCTGCGCGATTTCGCCATCGTCGCCACGGCCTTCGAAGTGCAGGCGACGGAAGCGCGCAAGGCGGGCCTGATCGGCGTCGTGGCGCTGATGCTGGGCGTGGTGCTGCCGTTCCTCGTCGGCGCCGGCGTGGCGTACGCGTTTGGCTATTCGGACGCCGTCAGCATGACCACCATCGGCGCCGGCGCCGTCACGTACATCGTCGGCCCCGTCACGGGTGCGGCCATCGGCGCCAGCTCGGACGTCATGGCCCTGAGCATCGCGGCGGGCCTCATCAAGGCCATCCTGGTGATGGTGGGCACGCCCGCCGCGGCACGCTTTTTGCGCCTGAAAACGCCGCGTTCGGCCATGGTCTTCGGCGGCCTGGCCGGGACGGTCAGCGGCGTCTCGGCGGGCCTGGCCGCCACCGACCGCAAACTGGTGCCGTATGGCGCGCTGGTCGCCACCTTTCATACGGGCCTGGGCTGCTTGCTGGGACCATCGTTGCTGTTCTTTGCCGTCAAGGCGGTGGTGGCCTGATGGAAGCCTGGCGCGCGCATGATTTGCTGTGGCTGGACGGCTTGCCGGACGATGCATGCTTGCCCGCCTGGGCCGACGCCGCGTGGCTGCGGGCCGCACCGGTGGTGGTGCGGCGCGCCAGCTGCGCGTCCGGACGCATTCCCGTGGGCGTGCGCGGCATGCTGCGCAGCGAGCGGCATGCGTGCGAAGTGGATGCCGCCGCCGTCGTGCGCCGCGTGACGCCGGAAATGTTGGCGCATACGCCAGTGCCTGATTGTTCCTGCGCTGCGCTCGACGCGTTGCGGCAGGTGGCGCCGCTGCTGGACGCCACGGGCTGGGCGTGGGGGCCGACGGGCGGCGTGGGCTTTGCGCTGGCGAGCAGCTTGCCCGTGCTGCGCGCCGACAGCGACCTCGATCTCGTGCTGCGCATCGCCGCGCCGCCGGACGCCAACCAGGCCGAGGCCCTGCGCGCCATCGCGGCGACCGTCACGGCGTGTCGGCTGGACCTGCAGATCGACACGGGCGTTGGCGGTTTTGCGTATGCCGAGTGGGCGGCGGGGCGGGCCAAGGTCTTGCTGAAAACGGACCGCGGTCCCGTGCTGACGGCCACGCCATGGGAGCTGGCATGAGCGTGTTATTTACCTTTCCCGGCCAGGGCGCCCAGACTCCGGGCATGCTGCATGCGCTGCCGGATGATGGCGTCGTGGCGGCGGCCCTGGCGGAAGCGGCGGACGTGCTGGGCCACGATCCCTTGGCGCTGGACACGGCTGCCGCGCTGGCGTCGACGCGGGCCGTGCAACTGTGCTTGCTGATCGCGGGGGTGGCGATGGCGCGTTCGCTGGCGGCGCGCGGCGCGCGGCCCGACATGGTGGCCGGCTTTTCCATCGGCGAATATGCGGCGGCCGTCGTCGCCGGCGCGCTGGATTTCACCGATGCCGTGCGCCTGGTGGCGCGGCGCGGACAGCTGATGGAGCAGGCGTATCCCACCGGCTACGGCATGGCGGCCATCATCGGGCTTGATCTGGCGCAACTCGAACCGTTGCTGGCGCAAGTGCATGGTGCGGCCACGCCCGTGTATGTCGCCAACCTGAATGCGCCGCGCCAGATCGCCATTGCCGGCAGCGAAGCCGCCCTGCAAGCCGTGATGGCGCTGGCCCTGGCGCATGGCGCCGGCAAGGCCAAACGCCTGGCTGTCAGCGTGCCGTCGCATTGTCCGTTGATGGAGGCCGCGGCGGACGGCATGGCCGCCGCTATTGAGGGCGTGGCCGTGCGCCGCCCATCGCTCGTCTACCTGAGCAGCAGCGCTGCGCGCGCGCTGTTCGACCCGGCCCGCATCCGCGACAGCCTGGCCGCCAACATGGCGCAGCGCGTGGAGTGGAGCAGTACCGTGCGCCTGGCGTGGGAGCGTGGCGCACGGCTGGCACTGGAAATGCCGCCCGGCAGCGTCCTCACGCGCCTGACGGCGCCTGACTTCACGGATGGCGTGGCCATCTGCTGCGACGGCAACCGGGGCGACAGCCTGCTGGCGCTGGTACAGCGGGAGCGCAACGGCGCCGTGCCTTAAAGCCTGGCGCTCAATCCAATCTGGAAGCCACGGCCCGGCAAGGGCGCGATGTATTTCAGTGGAGAATTGTGCGGCCGGGCATCGTCATCGAGCAGGTTGGTGCCGCTGATGAACACTTCGAGGCCTGCAAACGGTGAATTCGGCACTTGCAGTGCGCGGCTCACCTGGAAGTTCACCATGGTGTAGCCGTCGAGCGGCACTTCCTCGCTGACACTCTTGCCCAGGTACTTCTGCTTGTCGTACCAGGTGCTGGACAGCCTGGCCTTCCAGCCCTGGTTTTCCCACAGCACGTTGGCGCCATAGCGGTTGGTGGGCATGTTGGGCAGGTATGCGCCGTCGTTGTGCGCGCGCAGCTTGTCGGGATTGTCCGCCTTGTTCTTGACCAGGTCGGCGAATGCGGAGAGGTTCAGCTTGCCGTAGCTGCCAAGCTGAATCACCTGGGAGGCGTCGATCTCGAATCCCCTGACCGTCGTGTCCGTCTGTTTCCAATATTTCAAGGGCAGGCGATTGGCCATCTGGGCACCCGAGTGACCAAGGTAGAGATAGTTCTCGTACTTCATGACGTAGCCCGTTGCCGACATGGCAAAGCCGCGATTGCCGAACAGGGCGGTGAGTTCGGTATTCCGCGCCCGCTCGGCCTTCAAGTCCTGGTTGCCTTCTTCCTGGGTCATGATCGAATAGTGGCGGTTGCTCGCATACAACTCATTGACGTCGGGTGCTCTTTCGGAGGCGGCATAGCGCAGCTTTGCACCGAAAAGCTGGCCAAGTTTGGCCGACGCCCCCAGGCTATAGCTGTTCAGGCTGAACGACTTGTCCTCGAGTTTGGAATTGCTGGCATTCCTCGACGTCTTGAAGCCGCTCTTGCGGATCTCGTGATCGACTTTTTCATGGCGCAAGCCGGCATCGAAGGTGGCCCAGTCGAAGTCCAGGCTTTCCTTCACGAACAGGGCATTGCTGACCGTGCTCGCATCGGGCAGGTAAAGCTGCGGGCCGCTGCCGGTGATTTCCCTCGACTGACGGCTGAGGCCAAGCAAGCCGCTCAAGGGCCCAGCGCGCCGGTGCGCCAGCAGGAGTTCGGCCTGATTGGTGTCGAACTGGTAGTCATTCGCCTTGGCCGCACCGAGACGTTCTCCCGACGCATTGTTCAAGCGGGATACGCGCAGTTGTGCGCTTTCAAGATAGGCAAGGGGATCGCGAAGATGGGCTTCCAGCGCATATTTATCCTGCTGTATCACCACGCCGACGGGCAGTCCCTCATCATAGTTCGCGCCGAACGACTTGTTTTCCATGGAAAAGCCCGGCACGCCATACTCGCTATTCTTGGTGTCGAGGCTGACGGCCACGTAGCCGCGATCGAAAAAGTAGGTGCTGCCGACGGCAAAGTGGGAATTGCTGACGTAGCTGTTGCCCAGCGTGCCGTGGTAATCGGGGGTCACGTCCTTGTTGATCTTGTTTTGCGCCGTCGATGGCGTGCCCGGCACGTAAGCGGGGTTGGCCGGATTGACGTAGGTCTTGCGCTGCCAGACGGATGTCGGCTGATTCGTATAGAAGGAAAAATCACCATCGGCCCAGTCCGGATTTTCCGTCATGAACTGGTCGATAAACGGTTGCGAAGCCTTGTTGTAGATTTGCTGGATCCTCGCTTCTTTCTGGCAACTGTCGGCCAGAAAGGTATTCACGCCGCCCTTCAAGGGAAACAGCTGGCTGTTGCACACGCTGGCCTTGCTGTTGCCCGGAATATCGTAGTGTCCGATCTTCTGGAAGGACATCTGCAGGTTGGTCGAGAAGTGCTTCCCATCGTTGAAGTTCATGCGCAAGCCCTGGGCGTCGGCATCGTTGAAGCCCTTGCGCAGGATCAGTTCCAGGTCCTTCGGCTTGTCTTCCATCTTCCTGGAAACGAGGCCGGAATCGACGTCGACGCTGCCGCCAATCGCATTGCCGCCGAAACGCACGCTATCGGACGATTTGTTGACGGTGACGCTGCGCGCAAACAGGGGATCGAACGGGATGTTGATGTCGCCGCTGAGCGCATTCATGCCGAGGATGGACTGGCCATCTTCGAGAATCTGCACGCGGCTGCCGCTCAGGCTGCGTATCACCGGTGCGCCCGCATTTGGCCCGAAGGCGCTGCTTTGCACGCCCGAGACATGCTCGAGCATGCCGCCCAAGGTCCTGTTCTGGGCTTGCGTATTCTCGACCAGCACGACGCTGTCGATGGTGGAAGGCCTGTCTGCCCGGACTTTGATGGTCTGCAGGGTAACGTCGTCTGCCGCGTAAGCGAGCGGGGCAGTGGACAGCATGGCGGCTGCGAATACGTGATGGCGCATGGGACTCTCTAAAAAGGCGGAATGGGGTGCTGGCGCTGGACGCAGGCGCAGCGTGAATTTTTAAATGCAATCGAGTTGCAATAATAGCTTGTGCGTAATGCTATTGCAAGTAAACTGCATTTGAGGGGCGGCGCACGAAAAGCGCGCAGCGCAGACGGCCGGCATGTGCCGGCTAGTGGGTAGCAAAGTGTGGAGGTGCGAGGTGCGAAGGCGTTACGCGTTGCGCGTGTGCGGCGCAGGCTGAAGAAGTCCGCCTGCGCCGTTAGGGAATCGTTGCTTCAACTGAAGTTCAATGGCTTCTCGCCTGCAGCCGGCGCGCGCGCCGTTTGCGCTCCCAGATGACGACGCCCGTCACCGACAGCATGGCGACCATGAGGCCCATGAAGGACATCAGAATGCGTCCCGGCAAGCCGAGGATGCGGCCCGAGTGCAGGGGGAATTGCAGTTGCACGAAGACATCGGCGGCCGTGCCTTCCCACGGCTTGTGCTGGCCGATGATGCTGCCGTCCATGCCGTCGATGTACAGGTTCGACAGGCCCATGCCGGCCGCGCCGAACTCGTCGGCCGGGTCGAAGAAGGAGACGTTGTAGAACGAGTAATTGCCGCCATAATAAATGCCGCCGATGGGCGCCGTGATGCCGCGCTGTACGGCCTGCTTTTTGGCGATTTCGACGGCTTGCTCGAAGCCGATCACGGGTGTGATGTAGGTGCCGTAGGGCGCCGGCGTCTGCGTTTCGTACGGTCCCGGCGTGGTGGTGGACACGAGCGACATGACGGGATAAAACACTTCCCGGTACAGGTTCAGCGAGAACGAGGTAAACGCGACGACAATGATGATGAGCCACACCCACAGGCCGCCCGCGCGGTGCAGATCGAAATTGAGTTTGTAGCCGCCGGCTGCCCAGCGCACCACCCACGACGGTTTCCAGCGCTGCCACCAACTGGCGGCGTCGCGGTGGCGTGGCGCCTCGTCCTGCGCGCGCGGGCGCAAACGGCGCGGCGTGGTCAGATACAAGGCCACCATGCTGTCGAGCAGCCAGATCAGGGCAACCGTGCCCATCAGCCAGTAACCCCAGCGGTCCGTGCCCCAGAAGGCGGGCACGTGCAGGCTGTAGTGCAGGTGGCGCAAGAACGGCATCAGGCTGCGGCGCGACAGGGAAATGGCCGTCGAATCGCGCGTGCCCGTGATCTGCGCCGTGACGGGGTCGATATAGACGGTGTTGTAGTCGAGCACGAACGGCTTGTTCGTGGCCGGGTCGGTCAATGGCCGCACCATGAAGGCGCCTGCATGGCCTTCTTCCAGGCCCAGGGTCATGTAATTGACTTCCACGCGCGGGTCGGCGGCCGCGACTTTTTGTGCCAGCACAAACGGTGGCTGCAGGGGACCGCGGCCCGGCGTGTCCATGATGTCGGCGTTGAGCCATTCGTCCAGTTCGTGGTCCCACGACGTGACGGCACCCGTGAGGCCCGCAACGATGAGGAAGAGGGCGATGGTCAGGCCGGCCCAGCGGTGTATGACAGTCCAGAAAGCGCGCATGCGGTACAAACCTTCAACATGAAACCGGCTTGTTGCCGCCAGCAGGCGCCAAGGCGGCGCACAGGAAGAGCCAAATATGGGCCTGGTACAGGCCTGACATTTTTGATAATGGGAATCGTTCTCATTATCCGCCGTGGCGTGGCGTTTGTCCAGCCCCAATGGTGTTGCCCAAGGTTAAATAGCGCATGCTAAGATGCTAGCAAGAAGTTAATTTACATTCCACATGGAAATATTCAAGGCTGAAGCGGCATGCGCATAGAAGACCGGAACAATGTCCGCATTCGCGAATGCAGCGCTATGCCCCCAAGGCACGCGGCAGCCACCATGGTGTTCATGCATGGGTTTGGCTGCGATCAAACCATGTGGCGTTACCTGGAGCCGCTGTTTCGTCCGCACTACCGCACTGTGCTGTTCGACCTGGTCGGCAGCGGTGCTTCCGACCTGGGTGCCTATGATTTCGATAGCTACGCGCGGCTCGACGCGCATGGCGCCGATTTGCGCCAGGTCATCCATGCCGCCGGTGGCGCTCCCGTGATTTGCGTCGGCCATTCCGTCAGTGCCATGAGCACCTTGCTGGCCACGATCGCCGAGCCGTCGCTGTTCGCCGCGCAAGTCATGCTGGCGCCGTCGCCGTGCTATGTCGACGATGCGGCGGCCGGTTACCGGGGCGGCTTCAGCCGTGCCGATATCGACGACTTGCTCGGTGCCATGGACAGCAATTACCTGGGCTGGTCGGCCGGCATGGCGCCTGCCATCATGGGCGCGCCCGGCCAGCCGACGCTGGGGCAAGACCTGGTGAACAGCTTTTGCCGCACCGATCCCGTCATCGCCCGGCATTTCGCGCAAGCGACGTTCTTGTCCGACCACCGCGCCGTCTTGCCGCACAACAGCACGCCGGCCCTGATCGTGCAGTGCAGCGACGACTTCATCGCGCCACCTTCCGTGGGCGACTACCTGCGCGAAACGCTGCCGCACAGCAGCCTGCAGGTGCTCGAAAATGTGGGCCATTGCCCGCACATGAGCGTGCCCGATGCCAGCTATCGCGCCATCCGTCACTTTCTCGACGGCCTGCACCTGTAATGCGCGACATGATGCCTTCCTTGCCTGACGCCGATACTTTGTTCCAGCACGCGGCCTGCGGTTTGCTGCTGTGCACGGCCGACGGCACCATCGTGCAGGCGAATGCCACTTTTTGCGGCTGGCTCGGCTATGGCGCAGGGGAGTTGCTCGGGAAAAAGAAACTGCAGGACTTGCTGACCATCGGCGGGCGCGTCTACCACCAGACGCACTGGCTGCCTTTGATGCAGGTGCAGGGCAGCGTATCGGAAATATTGCTCGACATGCGCCAGCGCCAGGGCCAAGCCATCCCCATGCTGTTCAATGCCGTGCGCCGCGTGCACGAAGGCGTGCGGTATGACGAGATCGCCGTCTTTGTCGCCAGCGACCGGCGCAAGTACGAGCAGCAGTTGCAGCTGGCGCGCAAGGAGGCAGGCGAGCTCAACGAGCAACTGGCGGCCGCCGACCGGCGCAAGGACGAGTTCCTGGCGACCCTGGCGCATGAGCTGCGCAATCCGCTGGCGCCCATGCGCAATGTGCTGGAAGTGTTGCGCCTGGCGCAACTGGACGACCCGCAGCTGCGCTGGGCGCGCGACGTGCTGGGCCGGCAAGTGGGGCACATGACGCACCTGGTCGACGATTTGATGGAAGTGTCGCGCATCACGCAGGGCCGTCTGGAACTGCGCCGCGCCAGCGTGGAACTGGCGCCCGTGGTGGAAGCGGCCCTGCACAGCGTGGCGGAGCTGGCGGTGCAATCCGGCCACAAGGTGCTCGTGGAGCAATGGCCGCAAGCCATCTGGCTCGACGCTGACGCGACGCGCCTGGGCCAGATGATCGCCAACCTGCTGACCAACGCCATCAAGTACACGCCTGCCAACGGCGTCATCGGGCTGGAAGTGGCATGCACGGACAACGACGTGTACATTCGCGTGCGCGATTCGGGCATCGGCATCGCGCCCGAGCATCTGGACAAGGTGTTCGAGCTGTTTTCGCAGCTGGAACCGGCCCTGTCGCGCGCCCAGGGAGGCCTGGGCATCGGTCTGTCGCTGGTGCGCGGTCTGGCCGAATTGCATGGCGGCAGCATCAGCGCGCACAGCGACGGCGTCGGGCAGGGCAGCACCTTCGCCCTGCGCCTGCCGCTGCCGGCCGTGCCCCTGCAAGCGCCGCCCGAACCCGACCGCCGCCTGCTGGCCGGCACGCGCGAAGGCAAGGTGCTGGTCATTGATGACAGCGCCGACGCAGCCGAAAGCCTGGCGCTGGCGCTCGACATCCTCGGCTATGACGTGCGCACGGCCTACGACGGCACTGCCGGCATGGCGGCGGCACAAGTTTTCATGCCGCAAGTGATACTGCTCGACATCGGGTTGCCGCACATGAATGGCTACGACGTGGCGCGACTGTTGCGTAGTGAACCCTGCGGCAAGGACGCCATTCTCGTGGCCGTCACGGGCTGGGGCCAGGACAGGGACCGCCAGATGGCGTCCGACGCGGGCTTTGATTTGCACCTGACCAAGCCGGTGGATTTTTACGAGCTCGATGCGGTGCTGCAAAAGATGCTGGGGGCGGAGTAAGGATGGCATCAGAAAAATGAAAATCATGGAACAATTGACAGAGTTGGAGATCGCCGTTTTCCAGCTGCGCATGGGATTTGGCCATGCCGACCGCTGCGTGGACTGGGCCGTCGAACGCCTGCGCCTCGATCAGGAAGGCGACGATCTCGATATCGTGCTGCTGGCCAGCGCCCGGGGCGTTGACGAGGTGCTGCCGCTGGCCGAGGCCATCATCGGACGCTACCGTGGCGACGCGCGCCTGGAGGAACAATTCCTGGCTGGCAAATACATCGTCGAATTGCGTGCCGCCTATCTGGCAGGCCGGGAAAGCGTGCAATCGCTCGACGCCAGTCTGACGCGCCTGTATCCGGCGCTGGGCTATCCCGACTGGCTGGTCATGCTGAGCCGCAATTGCGAGTATGTGACGGACGTGCCCGATTTTGAGCAGCCGTTCGAGCGCGAGTTCGCCTACATCGCCCGTTTGTGGGCTGAGGCAGGCAGCGTCGCCGATTTTGAAAAAACATATTCCCGCGAGACGTCGAACGGGCACGATGTGAGCTGATGCCTGGATGCGCCATGAAGAAAATCGATATCTTTGCCTGTTCCCCCTCCGCCATGCGCGCGTGTGCCAGCTGGACAGATGCGTTTGACTCTTTTCCCGTCACCGGTATTACCTTGCCCGGGGAGCTGGACTTTGTGTCACTTGGGCAATTGTTGACGCAGTCGACAGAACCTGCGCTCCGGCCGGCAGGAATCGCGGGACGCGACCTGTACGTGTTCAGGGATGATATGGCGCACGCGCTCGGGCGGATGGCGGCCGACGAGTTGAGCGCCATCGCGGTGGCGTGGTCGACGACGCCACCTTGGGCGGGTATGGATATCAATCCCTTTGACCTGGCTGGATTTCTGATGGAGTTGCAGTCCGCCTGGCATCAATCCGTGACACCGGACAAGGCGTTGTTTGCGTGGATCGACGCGTAATGTCGGCATACTTATGGCGGGTGATCGCTATCGTATAATTTGCGCAATTCTTTTCGCTGGGAATAATGTGCAAAACAAGACGATAGGACTCATCGGCGGCATCGGCTGGGCTTCCACCCTGGACTACTACCGCTTGCTCAATGAAATGCTGGTGGCGCGCATCGGGCCCGCGCACAGTGCGCGCATCATGCTGGTCAGCATGGATCAGGCCGATTTCGTCGCGCATGCGGCGCAAGCCGATTCCCGCGCCATCGAGCAATTCCTGGTCACGCAAGGGCAGCGCCTGCAAGGCATGGGCGCGGATTTCTTCCTGCTGTGCGCGAATGGCGCGCACCGTTTCGCACCGGCCGTCGTGCCGCGCATCGGCTTGCCTTTTATCAGTATCGTCGAGGAAACGGCAAAGCGGGTGCGGGAATCAGGATTGAAGAAAGTCGGCCTGCTGGGCGTCAAGCAAACGATGGCGGGCAGTTTTTATCACCAGGCGCTGGAACGGTGCGGCATCGTGACGGTGACGCCCGATGAGGCCGACCAGGAAATCTTGCACGACATTATCTACACGCAACTGGTGCAGAATATTGTTACCGACGTTAGCCGGAACATTTTCCTGGAGATCATCGAAAAACTGCGGCTGCAAGGCGCGCAGGACATGATCCTGGGCTGCACGGAAATACCGCTGCTGATCAAGCCCGGCGATGTCGACTTGCCGCTATTTAACACCACGGAGATTCATTGCGAGGCGGCGGTGGCGTTTGCCATCGAAGACTAATGCTTGCGCAGGAACGGCCCCCGCAAGGGGGGGCCGCTCATTCATCATCAAGCCGGCTGCGCGCCGCTCACATTGCGGCTGCGGTTTTCCACCAGCACGGAAATGCCGAGCACGACGATGCCGCCGCAGGCCAGCATGGCGCCGACCCAGCCCGTCGAGCGCAAGCCCATGCCCATGGCGATGGCGATGCCGCCGGCCCAGGCGCCCAGGGCGTTGGCGATGTTGAAGGCGGAATGGTTGAGGGCGGCAGCCACGGTTTGCGCGTCGCCGGCCACGTCCATCAAACGCGTCTGCACGGCCGGGGCAACGGCGATGCCGGCGCCGATGGCGAACAGGTTGATCGCCGTCAACCAGACGTTGCTGCTCGTATAAGTAAACGCGGCCAGGGCGGCCACGTTCCACAGCAGCACGCCAAAGATGGTCCACAGGCGCGAGCGGTCGGCCAGCCAGCCGCCGATCAGGTTACCCACCGTCATGCCGACGCCGATGATGGCCAGCAAGATGGAAATGACCAGGGGCGACACTTTCGTGATTTCCAGCAAGGTTGGCGTAATAAACGTGTAGACGGCGAACATGCCGCCGAAGCCGATCGCCACCATTAGCAAGGTCAGCCACACTTGCAGGCGGCGGAACACGCCCAGTTCGCGGCGCGGGCTGGAATCGCCGGCGGCCACCATCGGCACGAAGATGCGCACCATCAGCATGGTCAGCAAGCCCAGCGCGGCGACGAGCAAGAAGGCCGAGCGCCAGCCCAGGGTCTGGCCGATATACGTGGCCAGCGGCACGCCAAAGATATTCGCCACGGTCAAGCCCATCAGGACGCGCGCGACAGCCTGGCCCCGCTTGTCCGGTTCGGCCAGGGCGGCCGCTACCAGCGCCGCCACGCCGAAATAGGCGCCGTGGGGGATGCCGGCGACAAAACGGGCGACGACCAGCAAGCCATAATTGGGGGCGATGGCGCTGAGCAAGTTGCCGCCAGCGAACATCAGCATCAGACAGATCAGCATCAGCCGGCGCGGCATGCGCGCCAGGAAGATGGTGATCAGGGGCGCGCCGACAACCACGCCCAGCGCGTAGGCGCTGATCATGTGGCTCATCTGCGGCAAGGTCGTGCCCAGGTCGTCGGCTACCACGGGCAGGATGCTCATGGAGGCGAATTCGCCCGTGCCGATGGCGAGGCCGCCGATGGCCAGGGCCAGGTCGGCATAGCCGGCGCCAAAAGGCGCGGTGACGCGCGGAATCAGGGGATCTACGGATGCGTGCATGTTCTTGTTAGTTTGGTAAGGGTGTGACAGGGTGAAGAAGCGTGCTGTGGCTCAGCCGCAGTGGCAGCAATGCGCTACCGGATGCGAAGTGAAGAAAGGCAAGGAGAAGTAGCAGCCCCGGCGTTTCGGGCCAGAAGAGCTGCCCACAGTCAACATTGTAAAAGATTCGGGCAAGTTCTGCCGGGAGGCGGCCAAAATATGCTGCACTGCACATAACAGCGCTTGCGCTTGTTGTTAACGATAACATGGAATCCGCCGGATTCCGCCACAGGCGGGCGAAGATTGCACGGCTGTGGCGGAATTGGTTCCTGCTTGCCGTTTATTCAGACAAGGTTTGTTGCAACGCTTCCAGCCCCGCCACATAAATGCCGTGGAACAGCTCCGTCACTTCCTGCTCGCTCACGCCGACAGCGGTGAAGCGGCCGGACCAGGTGACCCGCGCGCCAGCGCTGCCGGCAATCGGGCTCACTTGCAGGGTCGACAGGTAATCGCTGGCGGGAAACGGCGCCTGCAGAATCGAATAGCTGTAGCTGCGCGCTGTGTTGTCGTACGCTTCCAGCTGCTCGACGATGACGTCGCCGGCCGGGTTGGCCAGGTGGCGGATGCGCCCCCCGTCGCTGAGGGTGCTGCTGGGAATGTAGGGCAGCCAGTCGGGTAGCGAGTTGAAGCCGCCGATCAGTTGCCACACTTGCGCCGGCGTGGCGGCGATGTCGATCGAGGTAGTGGTATGTGCCATGATGAGTTCCTTGTATCTATTAGGTAGCGCTGCCAGGCAGCGGAGCGAAGGCGGACACCAGCTGTTCGGCGCGCATGTCTTGCCAGAAGGCGGCCGGGATGACGCTGTTCAATGCTTGCTGGTCTTCGGCCAGGCGTTCCGGACGGCTGGCGCCGGGGATCACGGCAGCCACGGCCGGATTGGCCAGAGAAAATTGCAGGGCGGCCGCCTTCACGCTGACGCCATGGCGCGCGGCGATGGCCTTGATGCGTTCCACTTTAGCAATGATTTCGGGCGAGGCCTTCTGGTATTCAAAGTGCGCGCCACCGGCCAGGATGCCCGAGCTGTAGGGGCCGCCCACGACGATGTCGACGTTCTGCCTTGCCGCGGCGGGCATCAGGCGCTGCAACGCCCGTTCATGGTCGAGCAGGGTGTAGCGGCCGGCCAGCAGGAAGGCGTCCGGCTGCGCTTCGCTTAAATCCAGGGTCAGTTCCAGCGGTTCCACCTTGTTCACGCCCACGCCCCAGGCCTTGATGACGCCTTCTTCGCGCAAGCGGGTCAACACGCGGAAGGCGCCCGTGCGGGCTATCTCGAATTGCGCCAGCCAGTTGTCGCCGTGGAAATCCTGGGCGATGTCGTGTACCCAGACGATGTCGAGGTGGTCCGTATCCAGGCGTTTCAAACTGTCTTCGATCGAGCGCAGGGTGGCGTCGGCCGTATAGTCATCGACGATCTTGTTCTTGCGGCCAAATTCGAACAATCCGCCTTTTTCGCCCAGTTCGCGGCTGGCCGGGTCTTCCAGTTCGTCGAGGATCAGGCGGCCGACCTTGGTGCTCAGCACGTATTCGTCGCGGCGGCGCTGCTTCAGGGCGGCGCCCAGGCGCAGCTCGGCCAGGCCGGCGCCATAGAACGGGGCCGTATCGAAATAGCGGATGCCGCTATCCCAGGCCGCGTCGACGGTCGCCAGCGCTTCTTGCTCGGGAATGTTGCGGAACATATTGCCCAGCGGCGCCGTGCCGAAACCCAGTTTGCCTGTCAGTAAGTGTTTGATACTCATGATGTTTTCCTTCAATGTGTGGATCAGTGAAGACAGAATAGCTGGACAAGTTAAGCCTGTCCAAGACATAATTAGCGCAACTTGAGTCCTTGAGGGTCTGATATGCTGGACATCCGCCAATTGCAATACTTCATCGCCGTCGCCGAGGAAGAACACGTGGGGCGCGCCGCCGAGCGCCTGCATATTTCCCAATCCCCGCTGAGCCGGCAAATCGCCCAGCTCGAAGACAAGCTGGGCCTGACCCTGTTCGAGCGCAGCGCGCAGCGCATCCGCCTGACGCGCGACGGCCATACTTTTCTCGCCGAAGCGCGCGCTTTTATCACACACGGAAATCGCCTGGAAGCATTGGCGAAACGCCTGGGTCGCGGCGATGAAGGCGGCCTGTGCATCGGCTATATCGAAAACGCCATGCATGCGGGCGTCTTGCCGGACGGCTTGCGCAGCCTGCGCGCCACGCGGCCGCAAGTGCACGTTGCCCTGTACAACCTGCATTCGGCCGAGCAGATCGAAGGCTTGCGCCAGCGCAGCCTCGATATCGCGCTGCTGTGCGAACCGCCGCTGCCGAACGACCCGGACCTCGATTGCGCGCAAGTGCTGAGCGACCCCATGCTGCTGGCCTTGCCGGAAACGCACCCGCTGGCGGCCCAGGCCGAGCTGACCCCGGAGGATCTGGCAGGCGAGGAGTGGATTGCCGTGCTGCACAAGGAAAGCGTGCTGAAACACGATAACTTCATCGCCGCCTGCGCGCGCGCCGGTTTTACGCCCGATATCCGGCTGGAGGCAACGGAACCGCTGACGGCGCTGGGCCTGGTGGCGGCCGGGCTGGGCATGGCCATGATCCAGCACAGCCTGCGCCAGCACGCGCCGGCTGGCGTCGTCGTGCGCGAATTGCCGTGGTTCAGCTACCGCACGCCCTTGTGGCTGGCCTGGCACAAGGTCAACCTGCGTCCGCTGGTGGGGATTTTTCGGGCAACCTTGCTGGAGCAGGCGGGCGTCGTCGCCTAGATTTTCCTGGCGCGCTTCAGGTGCAGGGGCAGCCACCACCACATGCAGACGATGAGCGTGCCCATCAGCAGGCAGGCGACGATGCCGGCGACGTGGCCGAACACTTCCGACATCACCAGGTTGGTGCCGAGGATAAACGCCAGGGCCAGGGAAAAGGCGCCGCACATCATGATGCGGTCGGCCACGCGCTTGAAGCGTTCGCGGTCTTGCAGGGGACGCATGACGCGGTGCTGGATGGCTGGAGCGCTGAGCAGCACCAGGCTGGTCATGGACAGAAAAAACGTCAGCAGGAAGACGATTTTTTCCGCCTGCACGATCTTCGCGAAGCCGCCGTTGAAGGGCAGGATGATGAGGAAGGCCGTCAGCATCTGCGCGCCCGGCAAGAGGATGCGCAATTCGCTGAGCAGGTCGGACAAGTCGCCTTCATCGCCTGACTGGCCATCTTCATCCTGGTGTTGCGCGTGTGGCATGGGCTTGTCCTCGCAGTGGTGATGGGGCAAGTCTACGCGGCGGTGCCGTGTCTGACTGTGGGCGGGCGCACCTTCCGACGCATTGCGTCAGAACCATTGCGGGTAGCGTTGGCGCAGCCGCCACAAGGGTGTCGAGACGATGGCCGTGGCGCTGTGCGAGGCGTCGTGGCCGCAGTGGCCGCAACTGTGGCGCCGGTGCGGCGCCAGCGCGAAGCTGCCCAGGTCCAGGTGCGGGTGGCCGCAGCGGGCGCAATCGCTGCAAGCGAGCGGCGCGCCGGCCTGCAAGGCGGCGGCGAGGGCCAGCGCGGCGGGCGGCGTGATATTCAGTTGCACTATGTCGTGAGGAAACAGGCCGGGCAGGGCGCGGCAGTCGATGGCCAGCGCGACCAGCTCGCGCGCCAGCAGGGTGCCGCCGTCATCGGACCGGGCGCGCAGTTGCAGCAAGCCCTCCGGACCCAGGCGCAAGGTGGTGGCGTGGAATTGCATGGGGTCGAACAGTTCCGGATACAGCACATAGCCCATGGGGCTGGCGTGCTGGCGGCAACGCATGGGCTGTGTTGCTTGCCAGCCGGCCAGATCGGCCTGCGTGCCCCAGTAGCACTGGTGCGTGCGGCACCAGTGCCGCGCCGCGCCATTGCGAAATTTTCCAGCGGGCAGCAGATCGCAGACGATGGTGGCGTCCAGTCCCGCGCCGGCGCGAAAGTGGCCCGTGATGTGGGCGGTGGTGACGGCAAGATGGCCCGTGCTCGCTTGCAGTGGCCAGCAGATGCCGGGCAGGGTCAGCGGCGTTGCCAATGGCGCCTCCGCGCGACTATCGGCTTGCCAGCCGATAGTGGGCCGGCATGAAAAAACCCGCCGGTTGGGGCGGGCTGTGCTGACGGGGATGCCAAAGGCATGGCCCGGTCTATTCTTCCGTATCGGCCAGGGTAACGATGGCGCGCGCCCACTTCGAGTATTTCAGGTTTGCCAGGTCGCGCACGGTCTTGATATTGAATGCCTGCTTGAGCAGCTCCGCATCTTTTTCGCTCACGCCTTGCAGCGCATCGACGGGGGCATCAGCGATTTCCTTGAACGTCTTTTTTTCGTAAGCCTTGTCTACCGCTTTATTGATGTTCATGTGTTGATACTCCTCAGTAAGTAGGAAAATTAATTCTACACGTTTTTGCGAAGTGTCAATTTACGCTTGCAAGTTGTGCCGAACTAAATATGATGGAGGTGGGCGCCTCGACAGTGAGGCCGTCCGTGCGTTCGCCTTGAGATTGCAATTATGGCATTTTTATTATTCATAGTATAATGATTTCCATGGTGGAGAATGGTCTGCGCCATGCCGGACGCCGCAGTCACGCGGCACGAATCGATAGCGTTCAGGAGAATACGATGAGTTTGCTAGATCAACTTGCAGGACAGGCGATGAGCGCTTTGGGCAATAAAAGTGCGGACGGGGAAGCCCCATCGGGATTGATGGCCAGTGTGATGGACCTGGTTAACCAGCACGGCGGCTTGCCCGGCCTGCTGCAGAAATTCCAGGAAAGCGGCCTGGGCGACCAGGTAGCCAGCTGGATCGGCACCGGCGCCAATGCGCCCGTTTCCGGCGAACAGATCAAGGATGCGCTGGGTAGCGATACGATCACCCAGATCGCTGAAAAAGCCGGCGTCGCCCCGGACGCGGCCTCGGGCGGCCTGGCAGCCTTGCTGCCCCAGCTGATCGACAAGCTGACGCCGGACGGTCAGGTACCGGAAGGCAATGACCTCGTCAGCCAGGGTTTGAATATGCTCAAGGGCAAGATTTTCGGTTGATTCCTTGGTTCTGAAAATGAAAAACCTCGCAGCGATGCGAGGTTTTTTTGTTTTCAGGCGGCGGCCATTATTCCCAGGCGCTGCGCCATATACGCCGGTTCGCTGGTCAGCCGCGCCGTACTCCCCTCGACCAGATACGAGCAATAGCGGCGCCGCTCGGCGCTGCCGCCGCGCCGTTCCATCAGTTCGCCCAGCATGGCGACGGCGTCGGTGGCCATCTTTTGCACGGGCTGGCGCAGGGTGGTGATGTCGTAGCTGAGCCAGCCCGACGCTTCCAGCGCGTCGAAACCGGCCACCGACATTTGCAGCGGCACCTGGATGCCCATCTGGTGGCGCGCCGTGTCCAGGCAGCCGATGGCCATGATGTCGTTGCCGCAAATGACGGCGTCCGGCACGCGGCCCAGGCGGTCGATGACCTTGCGCAAGCCCCGTCCGCCGCTGGCGTAATCGTAGTTGCCGCTGACGACGATGGGGGCAGGCAAGCCCAGGGTCAGCAAACGGTCGAGCATGCCGGCCTTGCGTTCCTGCGCGACGGCCGAGTCGCCGGGACCGTCGATGATGGCGAACTGGCGGTGGCCCGCCTCGGCCAGGCGCGAGACGAGCAGGCGCGCCGCTTCACCCTGGTCGCACAGCACGGCGTGTACGGCGTGCTCGCGCGGGCTGCGGTTGAACAGCACCAGCGGCACGTCGCGCCGGCCGAATTCGGCAATCTGCTCGTCCGACAGGCAGGCGGCCACGACGGCGCCGTCGACCTGGTATTGCCACACATCGCACAAGACTTTGCCGATATCGGCTTCGCGTTCCAGCGTAAACAATAATAAACGCTTGCCCTGGCGGGCGATTTGCTGGCTCAGGTCGGACAAGACTTGCGGATAGTACAGATTGGCCAGGTTGGAAATGATGACGGCCACCAGGTTCGAGCGCCGCGTGATCAGGCTGCGCGCGGCCGCGTTGGGGATGTAGTCGAGGCTGATGGCCGCCTGCATGACCTTGGCGTGGGTGGCTTGTGAGATGCTGGCGCCCGGCTTGAAGCAGCGCGACACGGCCGATTGCGACACGCCGGCCAGCAGGGCCACGTCATACGAGGTCACGCGCCGTCCGGCGCCGGGTATGGCGCGGCTGGCGGTGCTGGCGGTGCTGGGTGTCCGGGCTACAGTATTCTTTTTTCGCATATTGGTCTGGCAAGCAACCTGTCTCAAAGTATTCCTGCAGGCCCGGCCGCTTGTGGCGGCCTGGGCGGGCAGAATGAGCATAGCGTAAAAGATTGCCGCATGGCAAGACTGTTTTCTTGTTCATGTTGCAAAAAATATGACTGAATGGCAAGTGGTCGATGGGCTGGCACGCCAGGGTGGCGATCTCCGGCAGCACGTCCGCGCCGCTGGCATCCTGGCCTACGGCTGAACTCAGGCGCAGGTCGCTGCCGGCCAGGGCAGACGCCTGCGTGGCGGCGGCCCCCAGCGCACTGACGGACACGGCATCCTTGTCTTGTCTTGTCCGTCACGGCATCGACGCTGCCGAGGATGCCGGAATCGGCGGCAAACGAAATCTTTGCATTTGGCAAGGCCAGCTTGCCGCCATCGTTGACAGCGCGCAGCCGGCGCAGAGGGTTGGGGGGGGCACGATCGGTCTCCGGGAGCTGGCCGAGTTGCTTGGCGTTACTCCCAAGAGTAGCTTTTACGCGCGGCCAGTACTTGATGCAAAGCAATCTTGTGATATCGGCCGGGCTGAATGGTTTTACTGGTGCAATGGCCTGCTTTCTGATAACATAACGCCCCTTTATTCAGGGAAGGGTCGACATGGCCAATGCTTGCGGCGTCGATTTCGGCACGTCAAATTCCACGGTAGGCTGGGCACGTCCCGGGCAGAGCACCATGCTCGGCCTGGAAGATGGCAAGACGACCTTACCGTCCGTCGTCTTCTTCAATGCGGAAGACGAGGAAGTCAGTTTTGGCCGCGCGGCGCTGGCCGGCTATCTGGCCGGTTACGAGGGCCGCCTGATGCGCTCGCTGAAAAGCTTGCTGGGCACGAGTCTCATCGATGGCCAGACGGAAGTCGGTGGGCGTGCCTTGCCATTTCGCATGTTGCTGGCCCAATTCATTGGTGAAGTGAAACGCCGCGCCGAGCAGTCCGCCGGCCGCGAATTCTCGTCCGCCGTGTTCGGCCGTCCCGTCTTCTTTATCGATGACAATGCGCAAGCGGACCAGCTGGCGCAGGACACCTTGGCCGAAGTGGCCCGCTCCGTCGGCTTCAAGGATGTCGCCTTCCAGTTCGAACCGATTGCCGCCGCCTTCGACTACGAGTCGCAAATCGACAAGGAAGAACTGGTGCTGATCGCCGACATCGGCGGCGGTACCTCCGACTTTTCGCTGGTCCGTTTGTCGCCCGAGCGCGCGAAAAAGACCGAGCGGCGTGACGACATCCTCGCCACCGGCGGCGTGCACATCGGGGGCACGGATTTCGATAAATACCTGAGCCTGTCTTCCGTCATGCCTTTGCTCGGCTATGGCAGCCGCCTGCACAACAATAGCGAAGTGCCGTCCAGCTATTATTTCAACCTGGCTACCTGGCACACGATCAACCTGGCGTACACGAAGAAGATATGGGTGCAGCTGGCCGACGTGTGCCGCGACGCGCGTGAGCAAGACAAGATGGGGCGCTTGCAAAAGCTGATCGACGAGCGCGCCGGCCACTGGCTGGCCATGAAAGTGGAAGAGGGCAAGATCGCCCTGTCCGACGCGGCCGAAGTGCAGCTGGAGCTGGACCGCCTGTCGCCCGCGCAAAGCCTGTTGCTCAAACGTACGCAATTTGATGAAGCCATCGGCCACCTGTGCGGTTCCGTGGAAGAAACCGTGCTGCGCCTGCTGCGCGACGCGGGCGTGGCGCCGGATGCTGTCGACACCGTGTTCTTCACGGGCGGCTCAAGTGGCGTGCGCCTGCTGCGCGAAAAGATCGCAGCCTTGGTGCCGGCTGCGCGCAAGGTCGAGGGTGACCTGTTCGGCAGTATTGGCGCCGGCTTGGCGCTGGACGCCGTGCGCAAGTTCGGCTGATAAAATGTGCATGGCGGCGTTGCCGCGTCTTGCCGTACTAGTGTACTGTCTGCGACGTGGCGCCTTGCCCTGCGCATTTTATCGATACACCCACTGTTGCACCCATGAAAGAGCGCCCCATGAATGTGTTTGACAAACCGATCGTCATGATCGACTTCGAGACGACCGGATTGTCGCCCGACATGGGCGACCGCATCACGGAAGTGGCGGCGCTGCGCATCGAGGGCGGGCGGATCACGGACCGCTATGTGACCCTGATCAACTGCAATGCGCGCATCCCCTCGTTCATCACGGGCTTGACGGGCATCACGCAGGCCATGGTGGACAAGGCGCCGCCCGTGGCCGAGGTGGTGCCGCAGTTGCTGGATTTTATTGGCAGCGATGCCTTGTCGGCGCACAATGCCAGCTTCGATGAAAAATTCCTGCGCGCGGAAAGCGCCAGGCTGAACCTGGCACCGGCGCACCAGTCGCTCGTGTGTTCCTTGAAACTGTCGCGCCGCGTGTTTCCCGGCATGGCCAGCTACAAGCTGGGCTTGCTGTCGAGCCAGCTGGGCATCGCCTTCAAGAGCGCCGCCCACAGGGCCGAGTCCGATGCGGAAGTGGCGGCGCAAGTGCTGATCCATATCGGCCGCCATTTGCGCAGCAGCTATGGCATCGCCGATGTCGATGCGGATTTGCTCGTGTCGCTGAACAAGCTGGCCGCCGCCAAGGTGCCGCAATTCCTGCAAAAACACCCATCACGCCGCTGACCGCCGTTTCCCCTCTAAGCGGGCTCATCAAAACGATATAATTTTGTTATTTCGTTTGAGCCTGCTCAAGTGCTTCCCCCGCATCGAATTTAAAATTTAAGCAACACACGATTTCGCCGCCCTGGGCCGCCGTTTTGCGCGTGCTGCCGGCAAGCGCAATGTGGATGGGGGCGCACATGGACAAGCACCATACTGCCAGAGATAGCCACGAAGCGTATATCTGGTTCCGCACGGCTGCCGAGCAGGGCAATGCCTATGCCCAGTTCAACCTGGGCCTGATGTACAAGAAGGGTGAAGGCGTGGCGCAGGACGATGCGCGCGCCTTTGTCTGGCTGCGCCTGGCCGCGCTGCAAGGACTGGCCTTCGCGCAGAATCACCTGGGTGCCCTGTATTACCACGGCCGCGGCGTGGCACAGAGCGACGAGGACGCCGTGCTGTGGTTTCGCCGCGCGGCCGCTCAGGGCGATGCCTCGGCCCAGCAAAACCTGGGACAGATGTACCGCAAGGGACGCGGCGTGCTGCAGAGCGACGAGCTGGCCCTGGCGTGGTTTTACCGCGCTTCCGAGCAGGGCGTGGCCAGTGCGCAATCGTTGCTGGGCGAAGCCTATGCGCAAGGGCTGGGCGCGAAAAAGAACGATGCGTTGGCCCTGGCCTGGTTCCGCAAGGCCGCCTTGCAGGGCGATGCGCAGGCGCAGCTGAACCTGGGGCTCGTCTACAAGCGGGGCCAGGGCGTGGCGCAAAGCGATGCGCAGGCGCTGGCCTGGTTCCGTCAGGCCGCCGCCCAAGGCCTGGCCGTGGCGCAGCGGCAACTTGGCGTGGCGTATGCGGAAGGCCTGGGCGTGGCGCCTGACCAGCTGCGCGCCTACGCCTGGCTGCAGCGGGCGGCCGAGCAGGATGATGCCGACGCCCAGTTCAACCTGGGCCTGATGCTGGCACGGGGCCAGGGCGTGGACAAGGACGAGGCACGCGCCGTCGTCTGGTACCGGCGTGCCGCCCTGCAAGGCCATTGCATGGCGCAATACAATCTGGGCGGCATGTTTGCGGGCGGGCGCGGCGTCGTCCGCGACCTGCGCCAGGCGCTGGATTGGTATGCCAGGGCGGCGGCCCAGGGCGCCTCGAATGCGCAGTTCAACCTGGGCGTGATGTATGCCAATGGCCAGGGCGTCGAACGCGACGAGGTGTGCGCCGTGCGCTGGTACCGCACGGCGGCCGAGCAGGGCGATGCCAGTGCGCAAAACAACTTGGGCGTCATGTATGCGAACGGTCATGGCGTGCATCAAGACGATGGCCTGGCCGTGCAATGGTATGCGCGCGCGGCCGGCCAGGGTCATGCGCTGGCGCAATACAACCTGGGCGGCATGTACAACAGCGGGCGCGGCGTGGAGAAGGATCCCGTTTGCGGCTACATGTGGCTGGCGCTGGCGGCTGAGGGCGGCGATAGCGGGGCGGCCAGGGCGCGGGAAGCGGCTGCCGCCAGGCTGGAGCCGGCGCAGCTGCAGGAGGCGCAGCAGCGCATGCGGCAATGGCACCAGGTGCGCTTTCCACCGCGGCCGCCGCGCGACTGAAGCGTGGGCTGTGCACGTGGACGCGCGCTGCATGCGATAATTGCCGGCAGGCATGTCGCGAAGGCGGCATGGTTTTCGGCACAGTGAAAGGTGGAACATGGTAAGGCAGGCAGGCGAGGATGCATCCGAGCAAAAAGTCATCGACGACATCGCCACGCATGGCTGGCATGGCGTCCACATCAGTGCCGATGAAGAAGGTCCCGGCTATGCTTTTACCATAGGCGCTTGCCACAGCTTCGGCCAGCCGGAATTTCTCATCATGGGCTTGCCGCGTGCCATGGCCCACCAGATACTCGATGTGGCGCTGGACGCCGCGCGCAGCGGCGCCATCACGGATTTCACTGCCACCACGGACGTCTTGCTGGAAGGCCATCAGTGCGCCTTCGTGCGCGTGCCCGTGGAGCAGTATCGCAACTATGTCGGCTATGCGCGCTGGTATTACCGGGGCGATGATTTTATCTTGTACCAGATCGTCTGGCCGTCGCGCGATGGCCATTTTCCGTGGCAGGCGCAAGCCAGTGCGCAGTACGTGGGGAGCCAGCCCCTGCTGGGATCGGCGCCGCTGGCGGCATGACGAGTATTGTGACCGGCACGGCCACCGTGTGCGTGTTCGACCCGGCGCTCCTGCGCCACAAGCTGGAAGAGGACTGCGACTGGTGGAGCCTCCCCAGCGCGGAACTGGCGGCCGTGAATGCGGGGCAGGTGGCGTTTTTCAACGTGGGCGGCGACGGCGCGTATGACATTGCCTTGCATGCCGAACTTGCCGAGCCGCAGGTAGTCGTGCATCTGACGATCGCCTCGGGCCGCGTCTTCATCGGCGCCGGGGAAGACGTCACGGGCGGCGGCCTGGAACCGGACACGGCCTACGGCGGCCTGTTCGTGGACGTGCCCGCAGGCAGCTACCGCGTGCAGGCGCGCCGCGATGGTGCGCACGTCAGCCTGGCATTCGTGCCCGATGCGCGCGGCAGCAATGCGTTTGGCGACCTCGTACGCCTCTGATTCCGTTGAGCTTTTTGCTATTGCCCCTGGCTACGCGTCCATGCGCGCCGCGCCCGCGCCTTGCCGCCGGTCCAGGAACAGGCTGTTGCCATGGATTTTCTTTGCCTGTTTCTTCGCTTCGGCCGCCTGCGTGGCAATTTGATGGTGCGTGTAGTACTGGTGCGCCTCGACCTTGATGACGCCCAGCGATAGGCTGATCAACGAATAAAACACTTTCTTGCCTTGCCGGTCTTCGCTGATGTAGCCGCCCCGTTCGCAGTCGCCCGTGCTGTAATAGGCGAGGATGGCGGCAGCGAAGTCGTCCAGCATGGCCTGGCAGCGCGTTTCCCAGTCTTCGCTCTGGAACAGGATCATGAAATCGTCGCCGCCGATGTGGCCGATGAAGTCGCGGTTCGGGTCGCAGTGGCTGCTGAGGATTTCTCCCGTCAGCTGGATCACGTCGTCGCCCTTGCGGTAGCCGTACACATCGTTGAAAGGCTTGAAGTGGTCGAGGTCGCAATAGCAGACCCAGAAGCGGCTGCCGCTGTGCAATAAGCGGTCGATATGTTCGTTGATGGGCACGTTGCCGGGCAGTTGCGTCAGCGGGTTGGCGTAGCGGGCTGCATTGATCTGCATCTGCGTGATTTCGCGCATCAGGTCGTGTCCCGTGCCCATGCCCAGGTAGCGGCCGTGCTCGGTGATGATGAAACCGTTGAACAGGTGGTGGGCGTCCGACTGCACCATGGTGTAGCTGAGTTCCTGCAAGCTCGTCTCGTGGTCGGCGATCAGGGGTGTGGCATCCATGAACAGGCTGCAGGATTTCTTGCCATACAGTTCGCGCTGGTAGGGGCGGGCGAAGTGGTCGATCATTTCGAAGCGGCTGATCAGTCCCAGCGGCATGCCGTCGTCGACGACGGGGATGATCATCAGCTTCGGGTCTTTCAGAAAAATATCGTACACCTCGTTATTGTTTTTCTCGGGCGACACGGCCGCCACCCGGTGCAGCAGCTTGCGGATGCTGGCGCCGTTCTTTTCCAGGCTGCTGCGCTGCGGATACACGGCCACGCCGTTGCGTCCCAGCGCCTGCACCACTTCGGCCGGCAGGGCGCGCGCCGGCACCGCGTTGGGCCGGCCCAGGTGATAGCCTTGTCCAAACGCTACGCCCAGGTCGCGCAAGACCAGCAATTCCGTCTGCGCCTCGATGCCCTCGGCGATCACCAGGGTGCCCGATTTTTCCGCGATTTCCTGGATCGAGCGCACGAACTGCAGTTTCACGGGGTCGTTATTGATGCCCTGGATGAAATGCATGTCGATTTTCACGTATTCCGGACGCAGTTCCGACCACAGGCGCAGGCTGGAAAAGCCTTCGCCCAGATCGTCGATGGCGATCTGGAAACCCATGTTGCGGTAGTGCAGCACCGCTTCGCGCATCAGCTCGTAGTCATACGTGGGCTGGTTTTCCGTCAGCTCGATGATGACGCGGTCCGGATTGATGCCGATATGTTCGATGTATTCCAGGGTTTCGCCATGGCGCGCATTGCGCAGCAACAGGCATTCGGGGCTGACGTTGAGGAATAATTTGCCGGGCAGCTGCAGCTCTGCAAAGCGTTCGAGCACCACTTGCCGGCACAGGTGTTCCACTTCCAGGGTCAGGTCATGCGCGCGCGCCACCTTGAACAGATTCATCGGCGCGTGCAGGGGGCTGTCGGACGGCCCCCGTATCAAGCCTTCGTAGCCGATGATGTCGCCGCTGTGCATGTGGATGATGGGCTGGAACAGCGCGCTGAGCTTGCGGCCAGCCAGGATCTCGTGCAAGGCATCCGTCCCTTCGATGCCCATGGATACCGATGGCGGCTTCAGGTAAGCCACGTTCGATGGCACCGCGCCGGGCGGCGCGGCGGTGGCGGTGGGGAGGGCGAGAGTGTGCATAGGCGGACGTGACGGCACGGCCTCTGGACGGGCCATGAACATGTTGCCGATGGTAAAGAAGAATTATGACGGCTTGATGAAACGACTTTGCTTTTGATAATGTTTCTTACATGAACGTCAGTTTGCCGATTCCGGCGAAAGCGAGATTTATCACGCCAATTTACGTGAATTACCCAAACAAAAGACGGCAAATCCACCGGATAACTGTGCTTTAAAAGTGGCAATCCGCGCTATGATTTCTCTTGGCGAAAGTCAACATAGGCTGCCGCAGAGTTTGCTTGAGCGGTATGCTTTTCCCGACATCCAACAATGAGACGACAACCCATGCAATTACGTAGTGCAACCCTCATATTCAGCTTGATGACCGCTTTCGGCGGCAATGCCCTGGCGCAAAGCGCCGCGATGCCATCGTGCCCGGCAGGCGACGGCGCTGCCGTGACGTATCCTGTCAGCAAAAAAGTCGACCAGCAAGACAGCTATTTCGGCACCACCATTGCCGACCCGTACCGCTGGCTGGAAGATGCCAACAGCGCGGAAACGGGCGAGTGGGTCACGGCGCAAAACAAGCTGACGCAGTCGTATCTGGGCACCATCCCCGAGCGCGCCGCGATCAAGCAGCGCCTGACCAAGCTGTGGAACTATGAGCGTTTCTCTACGCCAACGAAGCAGGGCGGCCGTTACTTCTACAGCCGCAATGACGGCTTGCAGAACCAGGCCGTGCTGTACACGGTGAAAAAACTGACGGACGAGCCACGCCTGCTGCTGGACCCGAACACCCTGTCCACGGATGGCACGGTGGCGCTGGCCGGCACTTCGATCAGCCCGAATGGCAAGTACCTGGCGTATGCCACGTCCGCTTCCGGTTCCGACTGGAATGAGTGGAAAGTGCGCGACATCGAATCGGGCAAGGATTTGACGGACCACATCCAGTGGGCCAAGTTCTCCGGCGCTTCGTGGACCAAGGATAATACCGGTTTCTTCTACAGCCGCTATGACGCGCCGAACGAAGCCACCAAGCTGGCCGATATCAATTACTTCCAGAAATTGTATTTCCACAAGATCGGCACGCCGCAAAGCGATGACGTACTGGTCTTTGACCGTCCCGACCAGAAGGAATGGGCGTTTGGCGGCAGCACCGTCAGCGACGACGGCAATTACCTGATCATCACGGCCACGCAGGGCACGGAACGCAAGAACCGCATCTTCTACAAGGACTTGCGCCAGAAGAACGCCAAGGTCGTGGGCTTGCTGGAAGCGTTCGATGCGTCGTACTCGTTCATCGACAATGACGGCCCCGTGTTCTTCTTCAAGACGGATAACAAGGCGCCAAAATCGCGCGTGATCGCCATCGATACGCGTAAACCGCTGCCCTCCGACTGGAAGGAAATCGTGCCGCAAAGCGCGGAAACCCTCGTTGCCGTCAACCTGATCAACAACCAGCTGGTGCTCGACTATTTGAAAGATGCGCAAACGCAAATCAAGATCGTCGACCTGAAGGGCAAGCTGGTGCGCGAAGTGGCCTTGCCAGGCATCGGTTCGGCAGGCGGCTTTGCCGGCAAGCGTGGCGACACGGAAACGTTCTACTCGTTTACCAGCTTCACGACGCCAGCGACCATCTACCGCTACGACATGAAATCGGGCAAGAGCAGCGTGTACCGCCAGCCGAAGGTCGATTTCGACCCGAACGCCTTTGAAACGCGCCAGCAATTCTTTACCAGCCGCGACGGCACCAAGGTACCGATGTTCATCGTCTCGAAAAAAGGCATGAAGCTGGACGGCACGAACCCGACCTATCTGTACGGTTATGGCGGTTTCAATATTTCGCTGACGCCTAGCTTCTCCGTGGCGAATCTTGCCTGGGTGGAAATGGGCGGTGTCTACGTGATGGCCAACCTGCGCGGCGGCGGGGAATACGGCGAAGCCTGGCACCAGGCTGGCACCAAGCTGAACAAGCAAAACGTCTTCGACGATTTCATTGGCGCGGCGCAATGGCTGGTGGACAACAAGGTCACCTCGCCATCCAAGCTGGCGATCGGCGGCGGCAGCAATGGCGGCCTGCTGGTCGGCGCGGCCATGACGCAGCGTCCCGACCTGTTCGCCGCAGCGATTCCGCAAGTGGGTGTGCTCGACATGTTGCGCTTCCACAAGTTCACCGTGGGCTGGGGCTGGGTGCCTGACTACGGTTCGTCGGACGATGCCGAGCAGTTCAAGGCGCTGGTGAAATACTCGCCGCTGCACAACCTGAAGGCGGGCGGCTGCTATCCGGCCACCATGATCACGACGGCCGACCACGATGACCGCGTCGTGCCTGCCCACAGCTTCAAGTTCGCTGCAGCTGCCCAGGCAGCGCAAGGCGGCGCGGCGCCCGTGCTGATCCGTATCGACAGCAAGGCTGGCCATGGCGCCGGCAAGCCGACGACCAAGCAGATCGAAGAAGTGGCGGACCGCTGGGGCTTCCTCAGCCGTTCGCTGAAGATGACGCCGGTTACTGTGCCTGAACCGGCCAAGGTGGCGGCGCAGTAAATCAGCGCAGTAATTCGGTAGTTGTTATAAAGTAAAAGGCGCGGGCGCAGTTGGCCCGCGCTTTTTTACGTCCGCTGCACAGGCGCGATGCGCGCCAGCACGCCGTTTTCAAACGTGGACTGAAACGGCAAATCCTTGCGCTGCGCATAGCCGATATAGCAGTCGCACTTGAAGCGGGGGCAGCGGCGTTCCTGCAGCATGTCCGCCAGATCGTCCTCGTACAGATTCCCCAGCCGTTCGGGCACGAAGTGGCAGCGCGCCAGTTCGCCATCGCCATCGACGGACAGCGACGCTTCGCCCGCCAGGCACGGTTTATTGCGCGAGGGCGACGGGCGGCGGTTTTGCGCGAACCACGGGTCGACGCCGTCAAGCCAGGCCAGGTCTTCCACACTGTAATAGCCGGGACCACGCCGGTCATACGCGTTCAGCCACAGGTAGACGTGGGCCGGCAGGGCCGCGCGCAGGGCGCGGATGGCATCCAGGTGTTCGTTCATCGCCACGACGCCGACGGAATAGCGCACGCCCATGGCGTCCAGGCGCGCGCAGCGTTCGTGAAAGCGGGCAAGGGTCGTCTGGTCCGGGTGATAGGTGCACCACAGGCCGATTTTTTCCAGGCCGTCCATCCCTTGCAGCCAGTTCAAGGGGCCGGACAGATTTGTCTGCAGCGCCACCTGGCGCACGTGCGGCAAGGCTGCCAGGGTTTGCATGGTCGTACGGTAGTGGCGCCGCACCAGCGCTTCGCCCCACGGCGTGAACAGGATGCTGATGTCCCGCTTTTGTGCCGCCACCCAGCTGGTAAAACGCGCCACTTCGCGCGCATCGCGGGCCAGCGCGGCGCGGCTGTCGCGCTTCTTGGCGAACGGGCAGTAGCCGCAGGCGTAATTGCAGCTTGCCAAGGTGCCCCGGTACAGCAGGGACAGCGTTTCTGCCGGTGCTGTCAGCACGCCTGGCCGCCATCGGCCATCAGCGCGCGCACCGTCTCCGAGGCCAGCCACGGGCCGATGGTGTCGGCGTAGCTGTAGCCCCTGTCATTCAGGCGCAGCAGCGGGCCGTTTTCTTCCACCAGGGCCAAGGAGTGCAATTCTGCCAGCTGCGGCAAGTCCTGTTCGCAGCGGCTGCCGAAGCGCGCCCTGTAGGCGTCGCGGTCCAGGCCCGGTTCCGTCAGCAGCGACTGGATCACGTAGCGCCGGCGCTGTTCTTCGTCATCGAGCTGGTAGCCGTGTTCGGCCTGCGCGAAGCGCGCCTCGTCCAGCGCCAGGTAGTTGTCGATGATGCCGATGGTTTCAGTTCTCGCCACCGCGTATTCGCTCGAATAATGCAGGTTGGCCGTGTAGGAGCGGGCGCCCGCGCCCAGGCCCACCATTCCGTCATTCTGGCAGCAGTACGAAGGACCGTTTTGTTCCGGCGCATGGGGCGCGCGGAACATGCGCATCGATACCTGCTCATAGCCTTGCGCGCGCAGATGGTCGCGCGCGGCCGCGTACAGGACCAGGCGGCTGTCGCCGTCACGCGCCAGCATGATGGGGTTGAGCGTTTCGGCTCCCTGGCGGCGCGCCACCTTGCCGAGACCCGTCTGCTCGCGCACGTACAGCGGATACAGGTAGATTTCTTCGGGCCGGAAGGCCAGCGCGCTGTCGATGGAGGCGAGCAGGCTGGCCACGGTTTGCCCGGCGATGCCGTAGATCAGGTCCAGGTTCAGGGTGGGAAAGCCGGCCGCGCGTATCAGGCCGATGGCGTGATGCACGGTGGCGTTTTGCTGGGGGCGGGCCAGCGCGCGCATTTCGCCGGCGGCAAAGCTCTGGATGCCCAGGCTGACCCGGTCGATGCCGTGCGCGCGGCAGACGGCAAGCCGTTCCGCCGTGATGGTTTCGGGCGAGGCTTCGATGCCGGCCGGCGTGGCTTGTAGGTCGATGCCGAGGATGTCGCGCGCGCCGCATAGCAGGGTATCGAGCTGCGCCGGCGACAAATAAGTGGGCGTGCCGCCGCCCAGCGCGAAGCGGGCAAAGCGCCGTTCGCCCAGCGCGCCGTTGAGCGCGCGCATCTGCACCAGCACTTGCTGCACGTAGCGCTCGACCATGTCTGCACTCGGGCGTGCCATGGCGAACAGGTTGCAAAAGCCGCAGCGCATTTCGCAAAACGGAATATGGATATACGCGAACAGGGCGGCGCGGTCTTGCCGCGCCCACAGGGGCGCCAGTGGCGCCGCCTGCGGCAAGGCGCGGTAGGCCGCCTTGTGCGGATACGAATACGAATACGCCTGGTAGGGCGTGTGGCGCATGCGCTGCGCCAGGGTGCCAGGTTGTTCGGAAGGGTTCACGATGGGGACTCCTGGGAAATGGTATCGGTATCGGGGGCGATGAAGAAATGCGCATACGGCACGTTCCACACGCTGTCGTGGGCCACTCTATGGCCGCGGTAGCCGTCTTCGCCATACGCGCTGCCGTGGTCCGAGCAGACGATGGCAAACGTGGGCGCGCGCGCGGCGCAGGCGGCAAACAGGGGCGCCAATGCGCCATCCACATAGCGCAGGGCTGCCGCATGGCTTTCCAGGCAGTCGGCGCGGCAGCCGGGCAGGTAGGCGCGGTTCGGCGTGTGCAGGGCGGCCACGTTGATGAACAAGAAGGTGCGCTGGTCGCCGTCCGCCAGGCGCTCGACGGCCAGCGCCACCTGCTTTTGCGTCGAGTGGCGGCTGGCCACGCCCATGCCGGCGCTCCAGTGGCTTTCCTGGAACAGCGACGGCAGCACCGTGCCCAGGGCCGTCTGTTTGTTGAAGAAGCCCACGCCGCCGATGCAGATGGTGCGGTAGCCGCGCACGGCCAGGGCGGCGGGAAGGTCCGCTTCCTCGAACGCAAACGTGTGCGGCGAGGTGGTTTCGCTGCCTGCAAAAGCGCTGGCGAACAGGCGCGCATGGCGGCCCGGCGCGGCTGGCGTGGGCAAAAAGCCCGCGAAGAAGGCCTGGTGCGCCGCATACGTAAAGGTGGCAGGCGAGTGGCGACGTTCCCAGCCTCCGGGCGGCAGAAAACGTCCCAGCACGGGCAATTCGCCCGCCTCAAACAGGGCTTGCGCCACGTCATAGCGCAGCGTGTCGAGCGTGATGAAGACGAGGTCGTGGCTGCCGATGAGGGCGTGCATGTCCGGGATGGCTGGTGTGTCTTTAAGCATGTGTCAGTTGTGCCGCATAAGTGTCCGCCCCTTGCCATAGCAGTCCAGGCAGCAGGTCACCGAAGGCGTTCGCTTCCAGCACATGGGCCTGGCCCTGGCGCACCACGAGGTCGTAACCCGTCACGTGGCTGGCGGGGAAGGCGCGCGCGGCCTGGATGGCAGTTGCTTCCAGCGCCGCCAGGTCGGCTGCGCTCAAGAGGCCAGATGCCTCGCCGCGCCGGTTGTCGAGGTGCAGATTCGTCATCATGTGTTGTCCGATGCGCGCCACCCGGTGCGCGGGCTGGCCCGCCAGGGTCACGACGCGCAGGTCGTAATGGCTGTCGCCGCAGCGCGGCTTGTTCAGCCATGCTTCCGCATACAGTTCCTGGGCGGCCAGCGCGTCGACGAGGGCCGCGATATCGTGCCGGGTCTCGTAGCGCGCCATGCGCTTGACGTTGAACAAACGCGTCTGGCCATCCGTCCGCGACAAGGTGGCCGAGGTGGTGGCTTGCTGGCGTCCGGCCTTGTTCCTGCGGTAGGCGACGACGCCGGAGGCCGATGAACCATATCGCGGTTTCAGATACACGCGGTCGAGGTCATGCTCGTGCAGCAGCGACTGCAGATGCTGGTAGCCGTGCACGGGGCCGAGCAAGACGGGTATGGGCACGCCGTGCGCGGCCAGGTGGCGCTGGCAAGCCAGCTTGTCCGTCATGCGGAGAATTTCGGCCGGCGCATTGAACGCGCGTATTGCCGGCAAGGCCGCCAGCTGCCTTGCCAGGCCCTGCATCGCATTGGCAAAGCCCGCAAACCACGCATCCATGGCCAGCAGCTGGCCATGTGCGGGCGCGTCGACGGCAGGACGGTCCAGCAGCCGGCAGCCCGCCTGCAGCAAGAGCACATGGGCGGCAGGATCGTCGCCGGGCGGTTCGATTTTCAGGCGGCCGGACTGGCGCAGGGCGGCTTCCAGCAGCGCCGGCTGCGCCAGCCAGTCGCGCCATTCGAGCACCTGCGCGGGCGGCAGGCGCAGTTGCGCGCGCGCCGCCTGCATCAGGCGCACGCGCTTGCTGCCCTGTGTCGCCAGCAGGGTGAGATGCGTGTGCAAAGGGTGAATCCGCTTATTCCCCGACTGCCACGTAGCGGTAGCTTTCGCCGTCGTCTTCATCGGCTTCCTGCGGGTCGTCCAGCACCACATCGAAGGGCAGCGCTTTCAGCTTGGCCTGGTTTTCTTCCGAGATGTAGTGGTGCGACAGGTCCAGGCGCTTCAACTTGCCCAGCTGCGTGTGATTGAGCACGGCCACGGCGCCCAGGTCGCCGATGGTGCCCAGCGACAGGTCGAGGGTGTCGAGCTGCGCCACCAGCGGTTCTTCCGCCAGCCAGACGGCCAGGTCGTCGGCGATTTCCGCGTCGCGCAAGCCCAGGTAGCGCAGGGTCGGCACGGTCAGCTGCGCCAGCACCTTGCGGTACAGGTCGACGTCGCCCGAAAAGCCATAGTCGTCCGTGCCCAGCCACAGTTCCAGGTGTTCCAGCTGTGGCATGCTCGATTGCGCCAGCGCCTCGGCGATCTTTTGATCGAGTCCACCCGCTTCGATGGTGAACCGACGCAGGTTCTGGTGCGCGAACGGTTCGATGACGAGCTCATTGCCGCCGCGGATGCGCAGTTCTTCCAGCTGCGGGAAAGCATCCAGCAGCGGCTTGTAGCTGCCTTGCACGATCCACGAAATTTCGCATTCCTCGTACGTCATGTCGCCGATGAACAGGGCGCGCAGGTTCGGCAACTGCGGCGCGTGGCTGGCCAGCGCGGCGATCACTTCGTCGGCACCCGCTTCGTACGGGTCGCCCCACATGCCGATGATCAGCGCTGCGAGCGTGTTCTGGTCCGCCTTGGCGAGAAAACCGGCGATCAGCTCGTCCATCTTGCGCTTGTCGTCGTATTCCAGCGACAGGCGGTAGACGATGTCAGGCGACGCGTCGAAGGGCAGGTCCGGGTCGTACTGGACTACTTTCTTGTTGTGGAAGGTGGTGGTGCTGTCGGAAATGGTCATCGCGTGGGCTCCGTTAAAAACAGTTGGGGCCTGGATGCCGCGCAGGGGCGTAGCAAGGATGGGGCGAGCCGGGATGTGCTGCGGCGCTTTGCAAAGACATCCAGGCCTGGAAATCTTGTCTATTGCGAAATCTTAGCATGGACAAAAGGACTTATTGCGCACGGCTGCGCGGCAACGCAGCGAATGGAAATGCCTTGCAAACAACAATGTTGTCAAATAAGTTTACATTTTTGATATTTAATCGTATCGTGCATTTTTCTTGGAGGGAATAATGAAAATAATCCGGAGAATCGCGCTGCCCTTGTTTTGCGCTTGCGTCAGCACGCCGGCGCTCGCACAGGGGGCGCCGGCATCGCCGCCCCAGTTTTCGGTCACCGTGTTCGAGAATGCATCGCTGGCCAATCTGAGCGTGGGCAGCATCAGCGCCATGGGGCAGATTTACGGCGTTGGCCGGCTCGACGGCGTCGACATGGTGTATGCCACGGCGGGCAGTCAGTTGACGGTGGCGCCGAAGGCCGCAGTGAGTAACCTGGTGTTTGCCAGCAATGCGGCCGGGGATAGCCTCGTGCGTTCTGCGGGCAGCAATGGCAATGCGCTGGTGCACATCCTGTCGGGCGGCATGGCCACCTCGCTCAATATCGCCGGGCAAACGACGTGGTCCGGCACGATGAATGCTGCAGGGCAAGTTGCCTTCAATGCGGGGTTTGGCAGTTATGCCACTTTCGACTACACGACGAAAGCCTATCTGTACGACCCGCAAACGGGCATACGGGCGCTGGGCACCCTGGGCGGCAAGGATAGCTATGTCACGGGCATCAACGACGATGGCGTCGTCGTCGGCGCTTCCGCGATGGCGCCGACGCCCGGCGGTTCGCAAGGCTTCATGTACAAGGATGGCGTGATGACCAGCGCGACGGGCTGGGGCGGTTACCAGAGCACGATTTCGGGCATCAACAATGCGGGCCAGATGGTGGGCCATGTCACCCCCGACTGGAACCAGGACCGGACGCGCGGTTTTCTCAAGACCGACGGCAACAACACGTTCTTGAAATCCATCTCCACACCGATCGGCGTGGATGGCTTGGGCCAAGTGCTGGGGGCAAACGCCATGTTCTACAGCAATGGGGTGACTTACAGCCTGGAAAGTCTGGTGCAGGGAGAGGCGGGCTGGAGCTACATGGCCGTCGGCGGCATCAACGAGGCGGGACAGATTTCCGCGCGCCGTTGCCAGTCGCTCATTTGCGAGATTGTCCGCCTCGATCCCGTCAGCGCCGTGCCCGAGCCGCAAACCTATGCCATGTTGCTGGCTGGCATGGCCTTGCTGGGCTTTGCGGGGCGCCGGCAGCGTCCGTGTGATGCCGTAACGTAATACTTTCTGCCAGACAGCATAGAGGATGGGCCAGCGCGCTAGCGGTGGATTACCACCAGCAGCGCCTTGCCCTCCGTTTTTCCCAGATTCCTGATGGTATGCGGCAAGTCCGCCGGATACCTGGCCGTGCCGCCATTCTTGACCTTTTTCTTCGCCGTCCCCACTTCCAGCTCCAGGTTGCCGTGGATCACCGTCAAATGCTCGGTGGTGCCCGGATCATGGGGCTGCGAGGCCAGTTCCCCGCCTGGCGCCAAGGTCACCTCATACCATTCGTATTTGCCCGCCAGTTCCATCGGCCCCAGGATGCGCAGCACGTAGCCTGCGTGGTCGCCGGGCAGGGTGGGGGTTTCGTGGGCATCCGTGATGCGGATGGTTTCCACGGCTTTTTCCGCGCTGGACAGCAATTCACCGATCTGCACGCCCAGGGCGTTGGCCAGGCGCCACGTGATGGCGATGGTGGGATTGGCTTTTTCGCGTTCGATTTGCGACAGCATGGACTTCGACACGCCGGCGATGCGCGACAAATCCTCCAGTGTCAGGCCGCGCGCCAGGCGCAGCCGTTGCAGAGTGGCGCCTACTTCGGGCGGAGAATTGGTCGAAACGCTGGTTTTCATCGGCAGGTGGCTTGCAAAGTTCAAAAGGCTTGGGTAATATCCACTATATTGAATTTCAGTTCGAAATAGTGGATTTTGAAGGAAATCACGGAAACGTGTAGACTTCAAACAGCGCTTCACGGTACAGCATTGTGCGCGCACCGGTCAAGCGGCTGTTTCCCCCTATGGCGGCTGAGGTCACCCGGACGCCACACATACAACAGGGACACACAAGGATCATCATGAGCGAGCAAGCGAAGAACACCTTTTTCAGCGGTCTGCAACAGAATCTCGATCAATTGCGCCAGCAGGGCTTGTACAAGCCCGAGCGCGTGATCGCCTCGCGCCAGGGCGCTGAAGTGGTGTGCGACGATGGCCGTACCCTGATCAATATGTGTGCGAATAACTACCTGGGCCTGTCCGGCGACCTGCAGACGCAGGAAGCGTCTATTGCTGCCACGCAAAAATACGGCTACGGCCTGTCGTCCGTGCGCTTTATCTGCGGCACGCAAACCGTACATAAAGAACTGGAACAGGCGATTTCCGCGTTCCTGGGTACCGAAGACACGATTTTGTACGCGGCGGCCTTCGACGCCAACGGCGGCGTGTTCGAGCCCCTGTTCGATGAAAACGACGCCATCATCTCGGATGCGCTGAACCACGCTTCCATCATCGACGGCATCCGCCTGTGCAAGGCTGGCCGCTACCGCTACGCCCATAACGACATGGCCGACCTGGAAGTGCAGCTGAAAGCGGCGATTGCCGCCGGCAAGCGCCATAAGGTCATCGTCACGGACGGCGTGTTCTCGATGGATGGCACGATTGCGCAACTGGACAAGATCTGCGACCTGGCCGACCAGTACGGCGCGCTGGTGATGATCGACGAATGCCACGCTTCCGGCTTCATGGGCGCGACGGGCCGCGGCACGCACGAACACCACAATGTGATGGGCCGCATCGACATCATCACGGGCACCCTGGGCAAGGCCCTGGGCGGCGCCATGGGCGGCTTTACCTCCGCGCGCAAGGAAGTCATCGACACCCTGCGCCAGAAATCGCGCCCTTATCTGTTCTCGAACACCCTGGCGCCATCAATCGCCGGCGCTTCGCTGTCGGTTTTGGCCCGCCTGGCCAAGTCGACGGAACTGCGCGACCGCCTGCATGAAAACACGGCTTTCTTCCGCAGCGAGATCGAGCGCATCGGTTTCACCATCAAGCCGGGCACCCATCCGGTCGTGCCGGTGATGCTGTTCGACGCCCCCGTGGCGCAGAAATTCGCCGCCCGCCTGTATGAACTGGGCGTGCTGGTGACGGGCTTCTTCTACCCGGTCGTGCCGATGGGCCAGGCCAGGGTCCGCGTGCAGCTGTCCGCCGCCCACACCCGTGAACAACTGGTGCAAGTGCTGGCCGCCTTCGAGCAGGCAGGCAAGGAACTCGGTTTGCTGACCACCACTACCACTACCAACTAACAAGAATTCAGGAAAATAGCATGGAACGCATCTTAGTCATTGGCGCAAACGGCCAAATCGGTAGTGAACTGGTGGGCGCGCTGGCGCAGCAGCACGGCGCGGACAACGTCATCGCCAGCGACATCGGCACGAATAACCTGTACCAGGCCAAGCGCTATGCGCAACTGAATGTGCTGGACAAGGACGGCCTGGCGAGCATCATCGCCGATGAAGGCATCACCCAGGTGTACCAGCTGGCGGCCATGCTGTCGGCCACGGGCGAAGCGGCGCCATTGAAGGCGTGGAGCCTGAACATGGATGGCTTGCTGAATATCCTGGAACTGGCGCGCGAACGGGGCGAGGCAGGTAAGCCGCTGCGCATCTTCTGGCCATCGTCGATCGCCGCCTTCGGCCCGAACACGCCGCAAGTGAACACGCCGCAAATGACGGTGATGGACCCGACCTCGATGTACGGCATCAGCAAGCTGGCCGGCGAGCGCCTGTGCGAGTACTACTTCAACAAGTATGGCGTGGACGTGCGCAGCATCCGGTATCCGGGCATCATCAGCTACAAATCGCCTCCGGGCGGCGGCACCACCGATTACGCCATCGCCATCTTCCATGCGGCCTTGCGCGGCGAGCGCTATGACTGCTTCCTCGACGCGAACACCACCTTGCCGATGATTTACATGCCCGATGCCATCCGCGCCACCATCGAACTGATGGACGCGCCGGTAGCTTCCATCAAGATCCGTTCTTCGTACAATGTGGCCGGCGTGTCGTTCAACCCCGAGCAGCTGGCGAAAGCCATCGTGCGCATGGTGCCTGACTTCAAGATCAGCTACAAGCCGGACAGCCGTCAGGCCATCGCCGACAGCTGGCCGCAAAGCCTGGACGACAGCAAGGCCGGCGCCGACTGGGGCTGGAAGGCGCAGATCGGCGTCGAACGGATGGTTACCGACATGCTGGCCAATGTCGATGCTGGGCAGGCCGCCAAGGCAGCCTGAGTCCGGCACCGGCATTCATAAAAACATACTAATATAAAGAGACACTACATGGATATGAGCGTATTTGACCTGTTCAAGATCGGCATCGGGCCGTCGAGTTCCCACACGGTGGGGCCGATGGTGGCGGCGCGGCGTTTCCTGGTCGAATACGGTCCGCTGGACCAGGTAGTGGGCGTCGAGGCGGCCCTGTACGGCTCGCTGGCGCTGACGGGCGTGGGCCATGCCACGGACAAGGCCGTCATTCTCGGTCTGATGGGCGAAACGCCGCAGGACGTGGCGCCCGATGCCGTCGACAGCAAGCTGGCCGCCATCGAGGCGGCCGGCGAGATCGCCTTGCTGGGCACGCACGTGGTGCCATTCACGGCTGCCACGGGCTTGATCTGGCACAAGAGCGAATCCTTGCCAGAACATCCGAACGGCATGCGCTTTACACTGAAACTGGCGGACGGCAGCCGTGCCGACAAGGTGTATTACTCGATCGGCGGCGGTTTTATCCGCGAGGCAGGCGAGGCACAGGCCGAAGCGGCCGTGGAGTCGGCCGCCAGCGCGCGGGTCGTCTTCCCCTTCGACACGATGGAGCAGTTACTGGCGCATGGCGTGGAAAGCGGCCTGTCGATCCCTGAAATGCTGCGCGCGAACGAGTGCGTCAAGCGCAGCGAGACGGAACTCAATGAAGGCCTGGACCGTATCTGGCACGTCATGCGCGACTGCATCGCGCACGGCCTGGAAACGACGGGCAACCTGCCGGGCGGTTTGAACGTGAAGCGCCGCGCCGCGAAATTGTGGCGATTGGCGCAGGAGGCGAAGGCATCCGACAACCGCGCCAACGACTTGCCGCACGACGCCGTGCACCTGGTCAGCCTGTACGCGATGGCCGTCAACGAGGAAAACGCGGCCGGCGGTCGCGTCGTCACGGCGCCGACCAATGGCGCCGCCGGCATCATCCCGGCCGTGCTGCGTTACTACGCGCAGGATTGCCGCCCCAGCGACCCGGTGGGCGGCGTGCGCCGCTTCATGCTGACGGCGGCCGCCATCGGCATGCTATGCAAGCGCAATGCGTCGATCTCGGGCGCCGAAGTGGGTTGCCAGGGCGAAGTGGGCGTGGCGTGCGCCATGGCGGCGGCCGGCCTGGTGGCGGCGCTGGGCGGCACGAACGAGCAGATCGAAAACGCGGCTGAAATCGGCATCGAGCACCACCTGGGCATGACCTGTGACCCGATCGGCGGCCTGGTGCAGATCCCGTGCATCGAGCGCAATGGCATGGGCGCCGTGAAAGCGATTACGGCCGCTTCGCTGGCGCTGAAGGGCGACGGCACGCATTTCGTCAGCCTCGACGAAGTCATCGAAACCATGCGCCAGACGGGCGCGGACATGCAGGACAAGTACAAGGAAACGTCGTTGGGTGGCTTGGCCGTTCACGTCATTACAGTGAACCATGCCGCTTGCTGATGGCGGTATTATCGGCTTGACGCAGCGCGCAAGCCGATAAAATCACTCTTCCTCAAACAACTGCTCCAGCCTGCGTGGATAGTTATTCAAAAAATCGCGCGTCACGGCAAAGTGCTCCGTGTCTTCATAGGCCACTTCGTGGATGCCGCCACCCGTAAACATCAGGATTTTCGCGTTCGGATAGGCGAGCAAAATCGGCGAGTGGGTGGCGATGATCAGCTGCGAGTCGTCCTGCACCAGCTGGTGGATCACGGATAGCGCCGCCATCTGGCGGCTCGGTGACAGGGCTGCCTCGGGTTCGTCCAGCAGGTACAGACCTTTTCCGCGCAGCTTGTTGATCAATGTCGCCATGAACGCTTCGCCGTGCGATTGCGCGTGCAGCGACTTGCCGCCATAGCTGGCCAGGTATTCGGGCATGTCGTCCATGTAGGTGGCGACGTTGAAAAAGCTCTCGGCGCGCAGGAAATAGCTGTCCTCGGGCTTCTTGTAGCTCTTGCTCAGGCGCAAGTGCGCGTGCAAACCCGATTCCTCGTCCGAGGGCAGGGCGATGCGCACGTTGCGCGTGCCGCCATCCTTGCCGAAGCCCAGCGCCACGGCCAGCGCTTCGAGCATGGTCGACTTGCCGCTGCCATTTTCGCCCACGAAAAACGTCACGTCGCGGTGGAAGTCCATGTGCACGAAGTCGCGGATGGCGGGGATGGTGAACGGATAGTGGTCCATGTCGACGACAGCGTCGGGGCGCAGCGCGGCGCTTTGCAGATACGGTTTTTTACTCAGCGACATGGCCGGTTCTCGACTCCAATAATGGTCATAGCAAGGGATACTCAGCACAGTGTGGCGCAAATCGGCGGCGCGCGCCAGTGCGCACGCCGGCCATGTTCATCTGGCTTGATTTCATGCCATTATGGCTGGCTTGACAACATTCAGGCTCTCCAATTGTCACATCCTGATCTGGCAAATGCCACGCGATTCGCCTTGGGCGGCGGCTGGCACTATAATATCCGCTGCCATTCATGATCAACCGCACTCAGCTCAACTGGACTCTTCAAATTTATGCACTACGTGTCTACCCGCGCTGATAAAGCGCCATCGAATCTGCAGCAATTCTCCGACATCCTCCTGGGCGGCCTGGCCCCCGATGGCGGACTGTATCTCCCAGAACACTACCCGCAAGTCACTGGTGCCGAGCTTAACGCCTGGCGCACATTGTCGTATGCCGACCTGGCATTCGAAATCCTGAAGAAGTTCGCCACCGATATCCCGGCCGCGGACCTGAAGGCACTGACAGCGAAAACCTATACCAAGGCAGTCTACAAGAACGCCCGCGCCGGCGAAAACGCGGCCGACATCACGCCGCTGCGCGTGCTCGAAGAAAACGTCGTCAAGGGCGGATCGACCACCCTGATGCTGCAGGCGCTGTCGAACGGCCCGACCCTGGCCTTCAAGGACATGGCCATGCAGCTGCTGGGCAACCTGTTCGAATACACCTTGGCCAAGCACGACGCCGAACTCAATATCTTTGGCGCCACCTCGGGCGACACGGGCAGCGCGGCCGAATACGCGATGCGCGGCAAGAAGGGCATCCGCGTCTTCATGCTGTCGCCGCACAAGAAAATGAGCGCCTTCCAGACGGCGCAGATGTTCAGCCTGCAAGTCCCGAATATCTACAACATCGCCGTCGAAGGCGTGTTCGACGACTGCCAGGATATGGTGAAGGCCGTGTCGAACGACTTGCCGTTCAAGGCACAACAGAAGATCGGCACCGTCAATTCCATCAACTGGGCCCGCGTCGTGGCGCAGGTCGTGTACTATTTCCGCGGCTACCTAGCGGCCACCACCAGCAACGAGCAAAAAGTGTCGTTCACGGTGCCATCGGGCAACTTCGGCAATATCTGCGCCGGCCATATCGCCCGCATGATGGGCCTGCCCATCTCGAAACTGGTGGCCGCGACGAATGAAAACGACGTGCTCGACGAATTTTTCCGCACGGGCGTCTACCGCGTGCGCAAGTCGGCCGAAACGTATCACACGAGCAGCCCGTCGATGGATATCTCGAAAGCGTCGAACTTCGAGCGCTTCGTCTACGACCTGGTGGGCCGCGACAGCGTGCGCGTGCGCGCCCTGTTCACGAAAGTGGAAACGCATGGCGGCTTCGACTTGTCCGGTAAACCTGGCAGCGATGGCGACGAGTTCAAGCTGGTGGCCAAATACGGCTTCAAGTCGGGCAAGTCCACGCACCAGGACCGCCTCGACACTATCCGCGACGTGGCCGACGACTACGGCATCACCATTGACACACACACGGCCGACGGCATCAAGGTGGCGCGTGAGCACCTGGAGCCGAACGTGCCGATGATCGTGCTGGAAACGGCGCTGGCGGCCAAGTTCAACGAAACCATCCTCGAGGCGCTGGGCGTGGACGCGGAACGGCCAAAGGGCTTCGAGAACATCGAAGACTTGCCGCAAAAATTCATCGTGATGGATGCGGACGTGGAAAAAATGAAGGCGTACATCGCCGCAAATACGGGCTTGTGATGAGCGGGCCTGTGATGAGCGATTCGACCGCACAACGCAAACCGATGCTGTCGGTGGCCGAGGCGCAAGCCTTCATGCTGGGCGCGGCGCGCCCGGTGACCGAGGTGGAGCTGGTCGACACCATGCGCGCCAACGGCCGCGTGCTGGCCACGGCGCAGGCGTCGACCCTGAATGTGCCCGAGCGCGACAACACGCAGATGGATGGCTACGCCGTGCGCGCCAGCGACTGCGCCAGCGGCGCAGTCAGCTTGCCCGTGTCGCAGCGCATCGCGGCCGGCCACGTGGGCCAGCCCTTGCAGCCGGGGACGGCGGCGCGCATCTTTACGGGCGCGCTGATCCCGGACGGCGCCGATTGCGTCGTGATGCAGGAGCAGTGCACTGTGCTTGATGGCGTGGTGACGGTGAATCACGTGCCGCACGCGGGCGAATGGGTGCGCCGCCAGGGCGAGGACATCCGCGCCGGCGGCGAGATCCTCGGCGCGGGACGCCGCCTGCGCAGCCAGGAAATGGGCCTGGCCGCCTCCGTGGGCTTGGCGCAGGTGCCCGTGCTGCGCAAGCTGCGCGTGGCCGTATTTTTCACCGGCGACGAACTGGCCATGCCCGGCGAGCCTCTGGCACCGGGCGCCGTCTACAACTCGAACCGTTTTACCTTGCGCGGCCTGCTGGAAAATCTCGGCTGCGAGATCACGGACCTGGGCATCGTGCCCGACAGCCTGGAAGCGACAAAAGCCGTGCTGCGCCAGGCGGCCCAGGGCAATGATCTGATCATTACCTCGGGCGGCGTGTCCGTCGGTGAGGAAGACCACATCAAGCCGGCCGTGGAAGCGGAAGGGCGCTTGAACATGTGGCAGATCGCCGTCAAGCCGGGCAAACCCCTGGCGTTTGGCGAAGTGCAGGACGCTTTCTTTGTCGGCTTGCCCGGCAATCCCGTCTCCAGCTTTGTCACGTTTTTGCTGTTCGTGCGCCCGTTCATCCTGCGCCTGCAAGGCGTGGCGGGGAGCCTGGCGCCGCGCAGCTACAAGCTGCCGGCCGCGTTCGAGCGCCTGAAGGCGGACAAGCGCAACGAGTTCTTGCGCGCCAAGGTCAATGACGACGGCGAACTGGAACTGTTCGCCAACCAGAGTTCGGGCGTGCTGACGTCCACCGTGTGGGGCGATGGCTTGATCGATTGTCCACCGGGGCTGTCGATTGCGCGCGGCGACATGCTGCGTTTTATCCCGTTTAACGAATTGCTGTACTGAGGAAGTATCGATGAAGATCAATCTGCGATTTTTTGCCAGCGTGCGCGAGCTGGTGGGCACGGGCCAGGAAGTGCTGGAAGTGGACGCGGGGGTCGTGTCACGGCTGACGGTGGGCGAGGTGAGAACCCTGCTGATCGCCCGCGGCGGCAACTGGGAATATGCGCTGGCGCAGGGCCGCGCCCTGCGCATGGCCCACAATCAGGTAATGTGCGATGCTGATACCGTGATCGGCGAAGGCGACGAGGTGGCGTTCTTCCCGCCCGTGACGGGCGGTTGATCCCGCTTGCCAGTGAGACGGCCACTTCATCGAAGTGGCCGTTTTTTCATGACGACTTGGCTTTTGGTTTATCCCCGCTGCACGTGGCGCAGGCGATGGCTTTCTTGTAGCGCCAGTATTTCGAGCCGATGAAGATGGCCGACGCCACCAGCGACCAGGCCAGCGCGCTGAGGATATCGGCCTGACTGGTGGTGCCCTTGCTGTACTCGACCACCGTCAGGATGATGAATAAGATCGAACTGGCCAGCAAATAGCGGGAAATCCAGAATCCTGCGCCCATGTGTTTCTCCTCTTATCGTCTCGTTGTCTCGTGAAGTCCAGCCGCTGATCACTGCGGCATCTCCGCGCAGTATGCATCATTTTTCGGCATTCTTGCCATCCCCGCGCCTTATCTCGACTAAAATGCCGGGGTTTTCACCGTCTTTCCAGCTTGCCATGACCCATTCCAGCCTTCCTCCCTTTCACATCGCCGTCATCGGCGGCGGCCCCGCCGGCCTGATGGCCGCCCAGGAAGCGTCCAGCCGGGGCGCCAGGGTGGAACTGTTCGACGCCATGCCGTCCGTCGGCCGCAAATTCCTGCTGGCGGGGCGCGGCGGCATGAATATCACCCATGCGGAAGACTACTGTTCCTTCATCTCGCGCTACGGCAGGCCGGCACGCTGGATCAAGCCGGCGCTGGACCAGTTCGGTCCGCAAAAAGTGCGCGACTGGGTACACGGCCTGGGCGTGGATACCTTCGTCGGCTCCTCGAACCGCGTCTTCCCGACGGATATGAAAGCGGCGCCGCTGCTGCGCGCCTGGCTGCACCGCTTGCGCGAAGCGGGCGTGCAATTTCACATGCGCCACCGCTGGACGGGCTGGCGCGACGGCCAGCTGGTATTCGCCACGCCGGAGGGTGAGCGTTTGCGCGCCTTCGACGCCGTGATCCTGGCGCTCGGTGGCGGCAGCTGGGCGCGGCTCGGTTCCGATGGCGCCTGGGTACCGCTGCTGCAAGAGCAGGGCGTGGCCGTGACGCCTTTGGTGCCGGCCAATTGCGGCTTCGACGTGGACTGGAGTGAGCATTTCAGCAGCCGCCATGCGGGCGAACCGCTGACGACGGTGGCCATCTCGGCGCGCAACATCCATGACTGCATGATCAAGCGCCAGGGCCAGTTCGTCATCACGGCGGGCGGCGTGGAAGGCAGCCTGATTTATGCCTTATCGGCCGCCCTGCGCGAGCAGATCGCCGCCGAGGGCAGCACCACCATCTGGCTGGACCTGGCGCCTGACCACACGCATGAACGCGTGTTCGAAGAAGTGACGCGCCCGCGCGGTTCCCGCTCCATGTCCAGCCACCTGAATAGCCGCCTGGGCATCAAGGGCGTGAAATCGGGCTTGCTGCGCGAATGCCTGAGTGCGGCCGATTTCGCCGACGAAGCCAGGTTGGCGGACGCCATCAAGCTGCTGCCCGTGACACTCGTACGCCCGCGCCCCATCGACGAAGCCATCAGCAGCGCTGGCGGCGTGGAATTCGACGGAGTCGAAGGCAGCATGCTGCGCGCCATGCCGGGCGTGTTCCTGGCGGGGGAAATGCTGGACTGGGAAGCGCCAACGGGCGGCTACCTGCTGACGGCCTGCCTGGCGCAAGGCAAGGCGGCTGGCGAGCAGGCGGTCAGTTGGCTGGAAGAGAAAGTGAATGCCGAAAGTTAATGCCAGGTAATCTCGCCTGAGCCGCTTTTCTGGGTCTCGCGCTGGCGCGGGTTGCCGTGGACGTGGATGTCGCCGCTGCCGCGCAGGGTCAGGTTGCTGGCGTCGCGCACGAAGACGGTGCTCGTGCCGGAGCCTTGCAGGCTGACGCTGGCCTTGTCGGCGGCCAGGTGCTCGGCATCGATGTCGCCTGAACCGCTGAGGTCGGCGCGCAGGAATTTCGTGTTGCCGCTGGCGGCGATGCGCCCGGAGCCCACCATTTCCAGCACCACGCTGTCGCTGTTGCCGGCATTGATGTCGAGGTCGCCGCTGCCGTTGACGGTGGCTTGTACCTGCTTGTAGCGTCCCGTGAAACTGACGTCGCCCGAACCCGTCAATTCCAGGATAAAACTGTCTCCCGAAAACCCCGTGATCTTGCTGTCGCCATTACCGTGCACTTCGACGCGCACGAGGGCTGGCAGCACCAGTTCCACCTGCAGCGGCTGGCGGTGGTGGAACAGCATGCCTTTCGGGCCGATATGCAGGGTGGTGCCATCCTGCGTGGTGTCGACATTCGACAGCAGACGCTGTTCGCCGCTGACCTTCAGCGAGGGCGTGGCGCCGCGGCGCAGCACCAGGTCGATGGGGCCGGCCAGGTCGATGCTGTTGATATTGGCGGCAACCGGGCGCGTTTCGCTGCGCACGGCACGGCCGGCGGCACTGCTGGGATTGCTGATTCCCTTGGCGCGCAGCGCCGCATACGACATGGCGATCAGGACCAGTGCCAGCAAGAGCATGGACAGGCCAACTTTGAGCAAGCGTTTCATGGCAGCCTTTCTAGTGACCTTTGAGCAGGGAAACATTCATGGCAACGTAGCGCTTGATGCCGATCAAGGTATAGCGCGTTACGACCAGACTGAGCAGGAAGATGGCGATGCCGCCGAGCAGCATACCCACGCCAAAGACGGTTTGCGTGGTGCGCGCATCGCGGTCCATGTCGGTGGAGATGCGGATGCCGCCGCCAGCCAGCGCCTCGGCCCGCTCCATCATGCGCGAGGAAGCGCCGGGCGTCCTGGGTTCGGACTCGGCCGGGTCATGCTGCAAGGGGCCGGGCAGGTGATCGACTTCGATACCCGTGTCGCCGATGGTGATGCGCGTTTCGCGCCGTTCGCCGTTTTCGCTGCCGTCATCGTCATGGATGAAGACATGGCGCAGCGGACCGTCGAGCACCAGTTCGTTGGCGCCGGACAAACCGCTGGCCGTGATGGCGATGCCGGCCAGGTAAAAGCTCAGGCCGACGGCGTACAGGGTGGCCAGCAGGGCCGCGTAGACGGCGGCAGGCACGACCATGAACAGGTTGAAGATGGCCAGGCCCACGAGCGAGACGAGCAGGCGCAGCAGGTTGACGGGGGTTTTCTTTTGCTCGAAAGCCTGGCGGTGCGTGCTGCTGCGCAAGGTGAGGGCGATTTTTTTCGGGTCGCCCAGGTCCTCGGCGATTTCGTGCTCGCTGCGGCCGGCCGCAGCGCCTTCGATGAAGGTCTGCTCGTAATAGTCGAGGGTCTTGGCCACCAGGTCCGGTGGCAAGCCTGCCAGCGCGCGCCGCAGTGCGTCGAGATAATCTTGTTTGTTCATCATATTCTTCCTGTCCGCCGCTTCAGCCCATGGCCGGCAGCAGCATGCTTGCCTGGCTCAGCATCAATGGTGCTTGTGGCGCCTGCTGTACTTGAATGACGATCAAGGTGGCCAGTATCACACCAGCCAGCAGCGCCAGGGCTTTCAAGCTATTTTTCAAGTGCAAGGTGGTGTGCATGGTATTCCCCGTGGCATGACCGTTGTCGATGGTCAGACTGTACCCAAGCGTACGCGAGCGCACCAGCGCGGTGCGACAGAATGCAATTTCGCGGGGGCGAGCGACACCAGGGGAGGATGCACCGTCAGGTCTGTTTTGCCGTCTTGCCCGTGGTGACGACCCTGGCCGCCGCCACGCCGCTGCGCACGGCCGCCTCGATGGTGGCCGGATAATCCTGCGTCCGGTCCTCATTGGCCGTGTAGTCGCCGGCCAGCAGCAAGCCCGGCATGCCGCTGGCGTTGCCGGGGCGTAATAAATCCGGCGTGCAGGCAAAGGTGGCGCGCTTTTCCGTGATCAGCTGGGTCCACACGGGCTGGGCCAGCTCAGGACGTTGCAACACCTGCGCCAGCTGCGCCGCGATGGCTTGCGCCAATGGTCCGTGGCCTTGCTCTGCGGCATAGCCGGAGGCGCTGATGACGACGGCCAGCAAGCCGGCCTGGCTGGCGTCGAGCTGGCCCCGGTCGAAGACGAACTGACCCCAGTGCTGCAGCTGCGGCGTATCGACGAGAGCGTAAAACGGCAAGTCCAGGCGCACCGAGGCATCGTATTGCAGGTAGCAGGTGCTGATCGCTTCCGGCGTGAAGGCTTGCATGCGGTTAATTGCGTCATCGAGGCGTGCGTCCTGCAAACCTTGCAGCAGGCTGGCTGCTTGCACGGACGACGTGGCCACGATGACGCCGTCATACTGCGCGCCATCCTCGCCGCCGTCATCGAGTCGCCAGCGGCCATCGGCCAAGGCGTGCAGGGCGGCAACCTTGGCGCCCGTACGTACTGCGCCACCATGCTGTTCTACATAGCGGGCGGCCGCGTCGGGCAACACGCTGCTCAGGTCCGCTTTCGGGATCAGCATGTCGGAGGCGCGGCGGCGGCTTGCGCCCAGGCTATCGCGCAGCACGTTGAGGAAGACGCGGGCCGAGGCGCGCTCGGGCGGCGTATTCAGCGCGGCCAGACACAGCGGGTGCCACATCAGCCGGTTCAGGCGGTCCGTCTGGTCGAAGCGCTGCAGCAATTCGCTGACCGTGCAATCGTGGTACAGCTGCCAGCCCATCGTCCGCATGGCGGTGGAAAATCGCATCAGGGCCAGTTTGTCGGCGCGCAATAATCCCTTGGCGCGCAGCAAGGCCCAGGCCAGGTGCAGCGGCGCGGGCAGGCGGGGCGCGAGAAAATCCATGCCGCCGGAGTTTGCCGGATAGCGCATCTGCAGGGGTAGCGTGAGGATCAGCTCGGCAGGGTCTTGCCCCGCCAGCTTGATCAGGCGCAAGGTTTCCGTGTACGCGCCCAGCAGGATATGCTGGCCGTTGTCGAGCACGGTTTTTTCCCGTTCGACGCGGCGCGCGCGGCCGCCCAGGGTGCGCGCCGCCTCGAACAGGGTCACCGAATGACCGGCGCGCGCCAGTTCCATGGCCGCCGCGCAGCCAGCCCAGCCGGCGCCGACGACGGCGTAGCGTTGCTTCACGCTGCTCTTAGCCACGAACCCAGGTCTTCCAGGCCAGCCACAGTTTGCGGATCGGCGTGAGCGAGATGCGCTGTTTCAGCACGTGGTAGCCGTCGCGCTCGACTTCATTGAGCACGGTGCGGTAGATGGCGGCCATGATCAGGCCAGGGCGCTGGGCGCGGCGGTCTTCCGCCGGCAGCAGGGAAAACGCTTCGTCGTAGGCCTTTTGCGCGCGCGCCACCTGGAAGCGCATGAGGTTTTCAAAATTTTCGCTGTGGCGCGCGTTCAGCAGGTCGGCTGCCGTCACATTGAATTGCTGCAATTCGCTGATCGGCAAATAGATGCGCCCCTTGCGCGCATCCTCGCCCACGTCGCGGATGATGTTGGTCAGCTGGAAGGCATGGCCCAGTTTTTCCGCGTACAGCAGCGTTTCCGGGCGGGTCGCGCCAAAGATGCTGGCCGACAAGATGCCCACCACGCTGGCCACATGCCAGCAGTAGCGGCTCATGGCCTGGTAGTCGAGGTAGCGGGTCTGGTTCAAGTCCATTTCCATGCCGTCGATGATGGCCTGCAAATGTTTTTCTTCCAGTTGGTACACGGCCAGATGCGGTTCCAGCGCGCGCATCACGGGATGCGTGGGGATGCCCTCGTACATGGCCTTGACTTCCTTGCGCCACCAGACCAGCTTGGTGCGTGCCACGGCTTCGTCCGTGCAATCATCGACCGTGTCATCGACTTCGCGGCAGAAGGCGTACAGGGCCGTGATGGCCTTGCGGCGCTCGGCGGGCAGGAACAGGAAGCTGTAGTAGAAGCTGGAGCCGCTCTGGGCGGCCTTTTGTTGGCAGTATTCGTCGGGAGACATAGTCAAAAGAGCAAGGGTTGCAGATCGAAGCCGCTATTCTATCGTCTTACAGAGTGGGCGACGGGGGAAAAGCCGTTTTTACTTGTGTCTCTTGATGCAAGCTTTTGCGCGACATGCGCAGCGCGCGCCAGAAAATGATCAGCCAGTCGCGTTTCTCCAGCTTGGGGCGGCGCCGGAACACGTCGTAATTGACGGCTTCGATGCATTCGAGGATGCGCAAACCCCCTTGTACCACCAGACGCAGCTCCCAGCCGATGCGCCCGCGCAGGCGCAGGGCCAGCGGCGCGCCGGACAGCATCAGGGCGCGCGTGCGGGCCACTTCGAAGCGCATCAGGGCGCTCCACTTGCCGTGTGCCTCGGGCCGCTCGAAGGCGGCGGCGGAGACGGCAAAGCGGGTCAGGTCTTCCATCGGCAGGTAGATGCGCTCTTTTTGCTGGTCGATGGCGACGTCTTGCAAGAAATTAATTAGTTGCAAAGCTGAACATATCGCATCGGAATCGCGTACATTCTGTTCATCGGCCGCGCCATACAGGTGCAGCATCAGCAGCCCCACGGGGTTGGCCGAGCGGGCGCAGTAATCGAGCACGTCGTCATAACTGGCGTAGCGCGTCGTTTCCACATCCTGCTTGAAGGCCGACAACAGATCGTAAAACGGCTTCAGCGGCAGCTGGTGTTTGGCGATGACGGCAGCCAGGCGTTCGAACATGGCGGCGGTCTCGCCAGCATGGTCTTCCTGGCGGGCGATGCGGCCCAGCGCCGCTTCATAGGCGTGCAGGGCGGCCAGGCGCTCGGCCGGCGTGGCGTCGCCTTCATCGGCCAGGTCGTCGGCGCTGCGGGCGAAGGCATAGATGGCTTCGACGGCAGGCACCAGGCGGCGCGGCAGTAAAAATGATGCAACTGGAAAATTTTCGTAATGGTCTACAGGCATGAACACACTTCTCTAGTCTTGCGTTTGCCCGGCACCCCTGAAACGCTGGAATGTGGCCGGACGTTGTACGTCTCAAGATTAATGACGCAAAAGTCACTAAAAACTTTTACGCACGATTATAATTAATAACCAGAAAGTCATTAGGGGAAAATCACTCCCCGTCATGACCAAGCTGATATTGTCACAAATTTAAGGATATCGCGTGCGAAAAAGTTTGGCTTGGCCCAAAGGACAAGCAAAAAGTTTCTCCGCATAAAAATATTGCAGCCCGCATAGTAAAGGAAAATACCTTGTTTGCCCTGAAAACCCTGCGCCGCGAGACCGGCGTACCAGCTCTTCCCGCCCTGCGGCTGATTGCCGCTGCCGCTCTGGCGCTGACCCTGGCGGCCTGTTCCAAGCCTGCCGTCAAAGTGGAAGACGTGCGCCCCGTGCGCGCGATCGTATTGTCTAGCAGTAATGTTGACGTGAGTGCCGAGCTGGCGGGCGAGGTCGTACCCCGTGTCGTATCGCAGCTGGGCTTCCGCGTGGGCGGCAAGATCGTCGCACGCAAGGTCGACGTGGGCGCCACGGTCAAGACGGGGCAAGTGCTGATGCAGCTCGACCCTGTCGACTTGCAGCTGTCGCAGGCGCAGGCCAAGGCTTCGCTGGTCAGCGCGGAAACGAGCCGCGACCTGGCGCGCGCGGAACTCAAGCGCTACCAGGACTTGCGCGAGAAAAATTTCGTCAGCCAGGCCGTGCTCGACGGCAAGGACGCCACCTACAAGGCGGCGCAGGCGAACGTGGAAGCGGCCCAGGCCCTGTACCGTGGCCAGGCGAACCAGTCCGGCTATGCCAGCTTGCTGGCCGACGTCGACGGCGTCGTCACGCGCATCGAGGCCGAAGTGGGGCAGGTGGTGGCGCCCGGCGCGCCCGTCGTGCAAGTGGCCAAGAGCGGCGAGAAGGAAGTCGTGATCGGCATTCCTGAAGACAAGGTGGAAACCTTGCGCGGCGTCAAGGATGTGGTGGTGCGCCTGTGGGCCGATCCGAAGCAGGGCTTGCCGGGCAAGATACGCGAAGTGTCGCCCGTGGCCGATGCCGCCACGCGCACCTATATCGCCAAGGTCAGCATCCCGGACGCGCCGCAGGCACGCCTGGGCATGACGGCCGTGGTGCAGTTCGCCTCGCAAACGGCCACGCCGCAGATCAAGGTGCCGCTGACGGCCCTGTTCAATGAGAAATCGCAAAGTTCCGTGTGGGTGGTGGAAAACGGCGCCGTGAAGCTGGTGCCGGTGACGGTGGGCGGCGTGGCGGGCAATGAACTGCTGCTGACTTCGGGCGTGAAAGCGGGCCAGACCGTGGTCACGGCCGGCGTCAACCTGCTCAAGCCTGGCCAGAAAGTGTCCATCCTCGGCGCCGAACTGGCCAGCAAGCCTGATGTCGCCGCTGCCGCCGCCAGCGTGGGTGCCGTCAAATGAAGGGCGGCTTCAATCTGTCGCGCTGGGCGCTCGAACACATCCCCCTGACGCGCTACCTGATGGCCGTGCTGCTGATCGGCGGCATGCTCAGTTATGCCAGCCTGGGCCAGGATGAAGATCCCCCGTTTACCTTCCGTGCCATGGTGCTGCAAGCGTACTGGCCCGGTGCCACGGCCTTGCAGATGGCCGAGCAGGTGACGGACAAGCTGGAAAAGAAACTGCAGGAAACGCCGTACATCGACGAGATCACCAGCTATTCGAAGCCGGGCGAAACCTTGATCCTGCTGGAGCTGCGCGAATCGGCGCCGCCGAAGGAAACGGCGGCCGCCTGGTACCAGGTGCGCAAAAAGATCGGCGATATCCAGGGCACCTTGCCGGCCGGCGTCGTGGGGCCGTTCTTCAATGACGAGTTCGGCGACACGTATGGCTCCATCTTCGCCCTGTCCGGCGACGGTTTTACGTACGCGGAAATGAAGGATTACGCGGACAAGGTGCGCCAGGAACTGCTGGCCGTGGGGCAGGTATCGAAGGTGGAACTGTTTGGCGTGCAGGATGAAAAGATCAATATCGTCTTTTCTCACAAGAAATTTGCCCAGCTGGGCATTCCTTTCGACGCCATCGTGCAGCAGCTGTCCGCGCAAAACAGCATCAACGCCACGGGCGTGCTGGTGACGCCGACGGACAATCTGCAAGTGCGCGTGACGGGCGCCATGCTGACCGTCAAGGACCTGGAAAACCTGGAACTGCGCGCCAACGGCACCACCTTCCGCCTCGGTGATTTTGCCACTGTGAAACGCGAACTCGTCGATCCTCCCAAGGACAAGATGCGTTTCAACGGCAAGGAAGTGATCGGCCTGGGCGTGTCGATGGAAAAGGGCGGCAATATCATCGACATGGGCAAGGCATTGCAGGCAACGGTGACGCGCATGAAGAGCGAGTTGCCCGTGGGCATAGAACTGCAGCGCGTGTCGAACCAGCCGGAAGCCGTGTCGGCCTCCGTGGGCGAATTCGTGCATACCCTGATCGAAGCCATCCTGATCGTGCTGGCCGTCAGCTTTGTCGCGCTGGGCTTGCACACGAAACCGCTGCGCATCGACGTGCGGCCGGGCCTGGTGGTGGCGCTGACCATCCCGCTGGTGCTGGCTGTCACCTTCCTGTTCATGCGCCTGCTCGACATCGACTTGCACAAGATTTCGCTCGGTGCCCTGATCATCGCGCTGGGCTTGCTGGTCGATGACGCCATCATTGCCGTCGAGATGATGGTGCGCAAGATGGAAGAGGGCATGTCGCGCTTCGACGCGGCCACGTTTGCCTACACGTCGACGGCCATGCCCATGCTGACGGGCACGCTGATCACGGTGGCGGGCTTCTTGCCCATCGGCCTGGCCAAGTCGGCTGCCGGCGAATACACGTTCTCCTTGTTCTCCGTCAATGCACTGGCCTTGATCATCTCGTGGGTGGTGGCCGTCGTTTTCACGCCATATATCGGCTACGTCTTGCTGAAAGTGAAACCGCACGCGCATAACGACCATGAATTGTTCGACACGCCGAACTTCCGCCGCTTCCGCCGCGCCGTCACCTGGTGCGTGGAGTGGCGCAAGACGACGATCGCCGCCACCCTGGCCATCTTTGTGCTGGGCATCTATGGTTTCAATTTTATCGAAAAGCAATTCTTCCCCGATTCCAGCCGTCCCGAACTGATGGTGGAACTGTGGTCGCCCGAAGGCACGACGTTCGCCGCGAATGAAAAGCAGGTCAAGAAATTCGAAGCTTTTGTGGGCAAGCTCGACGGCGTGGAAAGCGTGACCAGCTATGTGGGTACGGGCAGCCCCCGTTTCTACTTGCCGCTGGACCAGATATTCCCGCAGACCAACGTGTCGCAAGTGGTGGTCTTGCCGAAGAGCCTGGCCGACCGCGAACGCTTGCGCCAGCAAATCGTCGATGTCTTCAAGAAAGATTTCCCGGAAGTGCGGGGCCGCGTCAAACTGTTGCCGAACGGACCGCCGGTGCCGTATCCGGTGCAGTTCCGCGTCACGGGGCCGGAAGTGGCCGGTGTGCGCGCCATCGCCGACCAGGTCAAGGATATCATGCGTGCCAATCCGAACACCCTGGGCGTCAACGACAACTGGAATGAATCGGTGAAGGTACTGCGCCTGGACCTGGACCAGGACAAGATGCGCGCGCTGGGCGTCACCTCGAAAACGGTGATGCAGGCGGCCAATACGATCCTGTCGGGCACGGTCATCGGCCAGTTCCGCGAAGACAATAAATTGATCGATATCCAGGTGCGCCAGCCACTGGAGGAGCGGGCGACGATTTCCGTGCTGAACGACACGAATATTCCGACTGCGACGGGCAAGTCTGTGCCCATCTCGCAGCTGGCCCGCGTGCATTTCGTGTGGGAGCCGGGTGTCGTCTGGCGCGACAAGCGTGAATGGGCCATCACCGTGCAGTCGGACGTGATCGATGGCATCCAGGGCGCCACCGTGTCGACGCAGCTGGCGCCGCAGCTCGACGCCTTGCGGGCCAAGATGCCGGCCGGCTACCGCATCAATGTGAAGGGCGTGGCGGCCGACAGCGGCGAGGCGGAAGCGTCGATTGCGGCCAACCTGCCACTGGCGATCTTCATCATCTTTACCTTGCTGATGTTGCAGCTGCATAGTTTCTCGCGCTCGCTGCTGGTGTTCCTGACGGGGCCGCTGGGCGTGGCGGGCGCCGCGTTTGCCTTGCTGCTGCTGCACCGCCCGCTGGGCTTCGTGGCCAACCTGGGCGTCATCGCGCTGTTCGGCATGATCATCCGCAACTCGGTGATTCTCGTCGACCAGATCGAGCAAGACATCAAGGATGGCTCGGCCCCGTGGGATGCCATCATCGATTCGGCCGTGCGCCGCTGCCGCCCCATCGTGCTGACGGCCGCCGCCGCGGCGCTGGCCATGATCCCCTTGTCGCGCTCCGTGTTCTGGGGGCCGATGGCAGTCGCCATCATGGGAGGATTGATCCTGGCGACGGCGTTGACCTTGCTGTTCCTGCCAGCCCTGTATGCGGCCTGGTTCCGGGTCAAGAAGCCGGAGCCGGTGAGCGCAAAAGAAGGCTAGCAGCCAGCATCAGGGTGCAGGCATAAAAAAGGCGGCATTCCTCTGGGAAATCCAGTAGAATGCCGCCTTTGCTTTACCGAGGGCTTGCTCTATAAGTCCACGGTAGCCAGATCGCTCCCGAGTTGTTAAAATCAGAGGCGACAGGCGAGTAATCTGTTGCAAGTAGTACAAATGCGGATGTGGTGGAATTGGTAGACACGCTGGTCTTAGAAGCCAGTGCTTCGGCTTGGGAGTTCGAGTCTCCCCATCCGCACCAATCCGGGTTGTTTCAGCCCGGAGGTGCAGCACCATCAAGTTGTTCTTCAGCCTCCTTGCAGGCGTCTTTCCCGTTTTCCTGTTGCCTTGCCTGTATTTCCGTCATTTGGAATGTCTTTGTTTGCGCCATTTTTCGTCGGAGATCGGGCGGGGAGGCGGGGTCGGGACGGAGATTTGCCTGAAAAATGGCCAAATTGAGGTAAATCAAAGGTTTTTTGCCCGAAATCTTCGCTGTGAGCGCATTTCTTTGTTTCGGACGGGGCGCCAGTTCGCATATACTAATGAATGAAGCAGGCTGGAAAGCCTGTCTCTGGCGAAACAAAGAATGCCGGGGCAAGAGTAAAGACAGGGCACCCCCAGGCTGTGGCGACTCGTTCGCCGCCGCTGGTATCCTCTGTGGCCGGGCTGCAAAGCCAGCCACTTTCCCGAAGTCCTTTGTTATAATGCCACGCTTTACCGAATGATGGCCGGCCCTGCATTTACTTAGAAGCAAGGCTGGACGCTCGGAGCCCTGTCGCAGTACTGGAAGCGGCGGATTGTTTGGTGCCTGGTGCGGGTTTTTCCTCAGCCGGGTAGACCAGGTCCATTGTCCTGTTTGCAGTACTTTTACAGATGAATATGCGAGCGAGTGAAGCTGGACCCATGTCTTGCCGCCAGTGATGGCGCAAGGGGTCGGGTCTTCTTTTCTCGCACCAACAGTGTTTATTTTTTGGACGATTTTTTACATGGCAACTGCAGTCGAAACCTTGGGCAAACTCGAACGTCGTATCACGATCTCCTTCCCGCTGACGGACGTCCGCACGGAAGTTGAGAAGCGCCTGAAAGTGCAAGCCCGTACGGCTAAGGCACCGGGCTTCCGTCCGGGCAAAGTGCCGTTGAAAATGGTCGCAGCACAATACGGCTACCAAATTGAATCCGAAGTGCTGAATGACAAAGTCGGCCGCGCGTTCAACGACGCCGCCAACGAAAACAATCTGCGCGTGGCCGGTTTCCCGAACATCGTGCCGAAAGAAGAAGCAGCCGAAGGCCAGCTGGCTTTCGACGCAACGTTCGAAGTGTATCCGGAAGTTGCCATCGGCGACCTGACGGCCGTTGAAATCGAAACCGTGCAAGCCGACGTGTCGGAAGCCGAAATCGACAAGACCATCGACATCCTGCGCAAGCAGCGCGTGCACTTCCACACCAAGGGCGAAGCTGGCGAACACGGCGACGGCGGTGAGCCGATCGCTGCCAATGGCGACCGCGTGACCGTCGACTTCGTCGGCTCGATCGACGGCGTTGAATTCCCAGGCGGCAAAGCTGAAGGCTACGCTTTCGTGCTGGGCGAAGGCCGCATGCTGCCAGAATTCGAAGCAGCAACCCTGGGCCTGAAAGTGGGCGAGTCCAAGACTTTCCCATTGTCGTTCCCAGAGGACTACCACGGTAAAGACGTCGCTGGCAAAACCGCTTCGTTCACCATCACGCTGCAAAAGCTGGAATGGGCGCACCTGCCGGAAGTCGATGCCGAATTCGCAAAGTCGCTGGGCGTTGCCGATGGCGACCTGGCCAAAATGCGCGAAGACATCAAAGTCAACCTGCAACGCGAAGTCGCTGGCCGCGTGAAAGCACGCAACAAGGAAGCCGTCATGGACGCGCTGATCAAAGTTGCTGAGCTGGAAGTGCCAAAAACGCTGATCGCTCAGGATTCCGAGCGCCTGGCTGAAATGACCCGCCAGGACATGGCGCAGCGCGGCATGAACGTCAAGGACGTGCCTTTCCCAGCAGAACTGTTCGCAGAAAAAGCCGAGCGTCGCGTACGCCTGGGCCTGATCCTGTCGCAACTGGTGGGCGACAACAAGCTGCAGGCGACGCCTGAGCAAGTCAAGGCGCAAATCGAAGATTTCGCTCAAAGCTACGAAGATCCACGCGAAGTGCTGAAGTACTACTACAGCGACCGTCGTCGTCTGGGTGAGATCGAAGCCCTTGTATTGGAAGAAAACGTCGTCACTTACGTGTTGGGCCTGTCGAAAGTCACGACGAAAGCAGTTGCTTTCGACGAACTGATGGGAAGCAACGCACAAGCGTAAACCAGTTGGTATCCGGGTGTCGACTCTTGCCGCAAGGTAGTGGCGGCATCCCCTAACTGCTTCACAAGGAAATGAAATGACAGGTATGAACCGTAATCCGGCGCTGGACACAGAGATGCTCGGCCTGGTGCCGATGGTGGTGGAACAAAGCGGTCGCGGCGAGCGCTCGTATGATATTTACTCGCGCCTGCTGAAGGAACGCTTGATTTTCATGGTCGGCCCGGTCAATGACCAGATGGCCAACCTGGTTGTCGCCCAGCTGCTGTTCCTGGAAAGCGAAAATCCGGAAAAGGAAATTTCGCTTTACATCAACTCGCCAGGTGGTTCCGTCTCGGCCGGCATGGCCATCTACGACACCATGCAGTTCATCAAGCCGGACGTCTCGACCCTGTGCACGGGCATGGCTGCTTCGATGGGCGCTTTCCTGCTGGCCGCTGGCGCCAAGGGCAAGCGTTTCTCGCTGCCGAACTCGCGCATCATGATTCACCAGCCGTCCGGTGGTTCGCAAGGCATGGCGTCCGATATCGAGATCCAGGCGAAGGAAATCCTTTACCTGCGCACCCGCTTGAACGGCATCATGGCCGAGCGCACGGGCCAGACGATCGAACAGATCGCCAAGGACACCGACCGCGACCGTTTCATGTCCGCCGACGAGGCCGTTGAGTATGGTTTGATCGACAAAGTGTTGACCAGCCGCGCTTGATGAGCCCCTACCGGTATTGCTAAGCATGTAAGTAAACGCCCGGGCGATCAAACGTTCGGGCGTTTCGCTTTTATTTCGGGTAGCATGGAGCTTGTGCGCGTTGTTGACTTGCGCCATGGCTAGCGGCCTTTACGGGCGGCAACCATCATCCGGCTTGCGATTTTGCAATATTGTTAATGCAGTTCCAACCAAAATGCCTTATGTCAGACAAAAAATCCTCTAGCGGCGAAAAATTACTGTATTGCTCGTTCTGCGGCAAAAGCCAGCACGAGGTGAAGAAACTCATCGCCGGCCCGTCCGTGTTCATTTGCGACGAGTGCATCGACCTGTGCAACGACATCATCCGTGATGAAACGTCGAGCATCGAGACGGTGACCGGTACCAAATCCGACCTGCCGACGCCGCAAGAAATTGCCGCCTTGCTCGATCAGTACGTGATCGGCCAGCAGACTGCCAAGCGCATCCTGTCGGTGGCGGTGTACAACCATTACAAGCGCCTCAAGCACCTGGGCAAGAAAGACGACATCGAACTGGCCAAGAGCAACATCTTGCTGGTCGGCCCTACCGGCTCGGGCAAGACCCTGCTGGCACAGACCCTGGCGCGCATGCTCAACGTGCCGTTCGTGATCGCCGACGCCACCACCCTGACCGAAGCCGGTTACGTGGGTGAAGACGTGGAAAACATCATCCAGAAGCTGCTGCAAAGCTGCAACTATGACGTCGAGAAAGCCCAGCGCGGCATCGTCTACATCGATGAAATCGACAAGATTTCGCGCAAGTCCGACAATCCGTCCATCACGCGCGACGTGTCGGGCGAGGGCGTGCAGCAAGCCTTGCTGAAACTCATCGAAGGCACGATGGCTTCCGTGCCGCCACAAGGCGGTCGCAAGCATCCGAACCAGGATTTCGTGCAGATCGACACGACCAACATCATGTTCATCTGCGGCGGCGCCTTTGACGGCCTGTCGAAAGTGATCGCCAACCGTTCCGAAAAGAGCGGCATCGGCTTCTCGGCCACGGTGCGCAGCAAGTCGCAAAGCTCGGCCAGCGAACTGATGCTGCAAGCGGAACCGGAAGATCTGGTCAAGTTCGGCCTGATCCCGGAACTGGTCGGCCGTCTGCCCGTCATCGCCACCCTGGCGGAATTGACGGAAGAGGCGCTGATCCAGATTCTCGTCGAGCCGAAGAATGCGCTGATCAAGCAGTATTCGAAGCTGCTCGAGATGGAAGGCGCGGAACTGGAGATTCGTCCGGCCGCCCTGCATGCGATCGCCAAGAAAGCGCTGGCGCGCAAGACCGGTGCCCGTGGCCTGCGTTCCATCCTGGAACATGCTTTGCTGGACGTCATGTACGAACTGCCGAGCGAACAAAATGTGGTGAAGGTCGTCATCGACGAAAATACCATCACCAGCGGCGCCAAACCTTTGTTGATTTATCAAGAGACTGCCAAGGCCTCCGGAGAAAATTGAAAACTGCCGAGACAAATGCATAAAAAGGGTTTTGATTCCTTAATGCATGGCAGTACAATTTAAATCAATGAGTGCAGGCTTCAATCGGAAAGCCACTCGCGGCGCTTAGCTGCGCGTGGCTTTTTTACTGTGAAAACTGCATTTATTACCGTCATGCGGGTGTGTTTTGCGAAATAAACAGAAAAATGTTTGTTTCACAGAATTATTTATTCTCGCCGGTCTTGTGTTTTGGCAGCGAGCGCCAACATCGTAAACACGCTTTCTATAAGGTACGCCATGACAACTTCCAAATTAACTGAGCAAACTCAACTGCCGTTATTGCCGTTGCGGGATGTCGTCGTTTTCCCGCATATGGTGATACCGCTGTTCGTTGGCCGTCCAAAGTCGATCAAGGCGCTGGAAGCTGCGATGGAGCAGGGCAAGAGCATCATGCTTGCCGCTCAAAAAGCAGCCGCGAAGGACGAGCCGTCTCCTTCGGATATCTATGAAATTGGCTGCGTTGCCAATATTCTGCAAATGCTGAAGCTGCCCGATGGCACCGTCAAGGTGCTGGTCGAAGGCGCGCAGCGTGCCCGTATCAACCATATCAGCGATGCGCCGACGCACTTCATCGCCGACCTGACGCCGCTCGAGTCCGAGCCGGGCGACGAGTCGGAAGTCGAAGCCATGCGCCGCGCGATCGTGCAGCAGTTCGACCAGTACGTCAAACTGAACAAAAAAATTCCACCGGAAATCCTCGCTTCCCTGTCGGGCATCGACGATGCCGGCCGCCTGGCCGACACGGTGGCCGCGCACCTGCCGCTGAAACTTGAGCAAAAACAAGTCATCCTGGAAATTTTCAGCGTGGCCAAGCGCCTCGAGCATCTGCTGGGTCAGCTCGAAGGCGAACTCGACATCCTGCAGGTGGAAAAGCGCATCCGTGGCCGCGTCAAGCGCCAGATGGAAAAATCGCAGCGCGAGTACTACCTGAACGAGCAAGTCAAGGCGATTCAGAAAGAGCTGGGCGAGGGCGAAGATGGCGCCGACCTCGACGAGCTGGAGAAGAAAGTCGCTTCGGCAAAAATGCCGAAGGAAGCGCTCGACAAGGCCACCAACGAGCTGAAAAAGCTGAAGCTGATGTCGCCGATGTCGGCCGAAGCCACCGTCGTGCGTAACTACATCGACACCCTGGTCAACTTGCCTTGGAAAAAGAAATCCAAGGTCAACAACGACCTGGCGAATGCGGAAAAAGTGCTCGAGGGCGACCACTACGGCCTCGACAAGGTCAAGGAACGCATCCTGGAATACCTCGCGGTGCAACAGCGCGTCGACAAGCTCAAAGCGCCTATCCTGTGCTTCGTCGGTCCTCCGGGCGTTGGCAAGACCTCGCTGGGCCAGTCCATCGCCCGCGCGACGAACCGCAAATTCGTGCGCATGGCCCTGGGCGGCGTGCGCGACGAAGCCGAGATCCGCGGCCACCGCCGCACCTACATCGGCTCGATGCCGGGCAAGATCCTGCAATCGCTGTCGAAAGTCGGCGTGCGCAATCCCTTGTTCCTGCTCGATGAAGTCGACAAGATGGGCGCCGATTTCCGTGGCGATCCTTCGTCGGCCTTGCTGGAAGTGTTGGATCCGGAACAGAATCACACGTTCTCCGACCATTACATCGAAGTCGATTTCGACCTCTCCGACGTGATGTTCGTGGCCACGTCGAACTCGTACAACATTCCGCCAGCCTTGCTTGACCGCATGGAAGTGATCCGTCTGTCCGGTTACACGGAAGATGAAAAGACCAGCATCGCGCAGCGTTATCTGCTGCCGAAGCAGATCAAGAACAACGGCTTGAAGGAAGAGGAAATCTCGGTGGCCGAGTCGGCCTTGCGCGACATCATCCGCTACTACACGCGGGAAGCCGGTGTGCGTTCGCTCGAGCGTGAAGTGTCGAAGATCTGCCGCAAGGTGGTCAAGATGCTGCTGCTGAAGAAATCCGACAAGAAAGTCATCGTCAACTCGAAGAACCTGGATAAATTCCTTGGCGTGCGCCGTTACGATTTCGGTGTCGCAGAGAAAGAAAACCAGGTCGGCCAGGTGGTCGGTCTGGCATGGACGGAAGTGGGCGGCGATCTGCTGACCATCGAAGCCGTGTCGATGCCGGGCAAGGGCGGCATCATCCGCACGGGTACCCTGGGCGACGTCATGAAAGAGTCGATCGAGGCAGCCCGCACGGTGGTGCGCAGCCGGGCACAGCGCCTGGGCATCAAGGCGGACGTGTTCGAGAAGAGCGATATCCACATCCACGTGCCGGAAGGCGCGACACCGAAGGACGGTCCTTCGGCCGGCGCGGCCATGACGGTGGCGATGGTGTCGGTCTTCACGGGCATTCCCGTGCGTGCCGACGTGGCGATGACGGGCGAGATCACCTTGCGCGGCGAAGTATTGCCGATCGGCGGCCTGAAAGAAAAGCTGCTGGCAGCGCATCGCGGCGGCATCAAGACGGTCCTGATTCCAGAGCAGAATGTGAAAGACCTGGCCGATATTCCGGACAACGTCAAGAACAAACTGGAGATCGTTCCCGTGCGCTGGATCGACAAAGTGCTGGAAATCGCCCTCGAACGCATGCCTGAAGCGTTGGCGGATGTCGCTGCGGTGGAGGCTGTCACGGCCGCCGCGGCCAAGCCTGACGCGGCCGGTGAGGTAGTAAAACACTAACGTTTTACCCCTGTTTTCCCCAAACAAGCGCTTTTAGAGCGCTTGTTTTATATTGAAACGTGAATTGCGCCCCCAAAGCGCTTGACACATATACAGTGTGGCTTGTTTAATACGCCTGCACATTTTTTTCGCCGGACAGCTGTGGTGCCAAAAGTGCCGCAACGATACGGTAAACGTTTTATACCTTTGTAATTGGGGATGCTAGTGAACAAGACTGAATTGATCGACCACATTGCTGAAAAAGCTGACATTTCCAAAGCCGCCGCTGCGCGCGCACTCGACGCTGTTATCGGCGGCGTGACGGAAACTTTGAAAAACAACGACAGCGTGACGCTGGTTGGTTTTGGCACTTTCTCGGTCAGCGAACGCGCTGAGCGTACCGGCCGCAATCCGCGTACGAAAGAAGCGATCACGATCGAAGCTGCAAAAGTTCCAAAATTTAAAGCTGGTAAAGCTTTGAAGGATGCTGTAAACTAACGGACTTCGGTGAGGTGACAATCACCGGAAACATTTGGCGGCGCCTCCGGGTGCCGCGATTTCAGGGTTGAAGTTCTTCGAATAACAGCCCTGGATACAAATGCAAGTAGTACTGTGTATTTTTCGGAGTGGTAGTTCAGTTGGTTAGAATGCCGGCCTGTCACGTCGGAGGTCGCGGGTTCGAGTCCCGTCCGCTCCGCCAAAAAAATACGCTCTTAAGGAGTGGTAGTTCAGTTGGTTAGAATACCGGCCTGTCACGTCGGGGGTCGCGGGTTCGAGTCCCGTCCGCTCCGCCAGAATATAGAAGCCCGCGCTGCTGAATAAGTAGCGCGGGTTTTTCTTTTTCAGCGCCAGATTATCTCCGCGCGCCTGCTTTTTAAAATCCCCTCCTGCCGTTTTGAATAAAAACGCCTGCGTTTAAATCCGCTTTAAGCTGCGCAGGGTTAAATGCCCGAGTCCGGCGCCTTGCCGTCCAGGCGGCGCCAGGGCAGGGCGCGCGCCCTGATTTACTCTTGCTATAGCGCTATGGGCATTGTAGAATCAGGAGATAATGGCTTGGGCGTCAGAATCCTGCTTTAGTTCCAGCGCCAAGTTGTTGAATCTAAAGGGGAAGTGGACATCTGTCCCGTCCATTCCGCCGAAGAAATCAAGGCGAACGCATGTTCGCCTTTTTTTATAGTGATCCACTCATCCCGAATTGGCTGACCATGTTTGAATTTATTCGTACCCATCGACGCTTGATGCAGTTTCTCCTGATGCTGGTCATCGTCCCGTCTTTTGCACTGGTCGGTATCAGCGGCTACCAAAGCTTCGGCGACGGCGCGAACACCATCGCCAAGGTCGGCGACCAGGTCGTTACGCAGCAGCAATATGAAGAAGCGCAACGCCAGCAGATCGACCGCTATCGCCAGATGATGGGCGAGCAGTTCGACCAAAAAATGTTTGACACGCCGGAAGCGCGCCAGAGCATCCTCGACAACCTGATCGCCGAGCGCGCCGTGGCCGCCGAAGTGGGCCGTAGCCACCTGGTCATCAGCGATGCCGTGCTGCAAAAGGAAGTGCTGGAAATCCCAGGCTTGACCTTGCCGGACGGTAAATTCGACCTGGAACGCTACAAGGCCATGCTGGCTGCCCAAGGCATGACGCCGCAGATGTACGATGCGCGCCGCCGCAGCGACCTGGCCCTGCAGCAACTGGCCGGCGCCGTGCAAGGCACCGCCTTCGCGCCGAGCACCGTCTCCAAGCGTTTGTCCGACATCACCTCTGAAGAGCGCGAAGTGCAGGAACTGCTGCTGCCGATCGCCCAGTACGTGCCGGAAGTCAAAGTGACGGACGCCATGATCAAGGCTTTCTATGACAAGAACAGCAAGTTCTTCGAAATCCCGGAACAAGCCAAGATCGAATACGTCGTGCTGGACGACAGCGCTGCCGGCGAGCAAGTTGATGTCACCGACGCCGACGTGACGGGCTACTACGCGAAGAACCAGAAAGCCTACACGACGGAAGAAGCGCGCCAGGCCAGCCACATCCTCGTCGCCGTCAAGAAAGACGCATCGGCTGCCGACAAGGCCGCCGCCAAGGCCAAGGCCGAAGCCATCCTGGCTGACGTGCGCAAGGCGCCTGCCAGCTTTGCCACCGTGGCGAAAGCCAAGTCGGAAGATCCGGCATCCGCGGAACAGGGCGGCGACCTGGGCGTGATTGGCAAGGATGGCTTGCCAGCTCCGCTGCTGAGCGCTGTCGCGAAACTCAAGCAGGGCGAAATCAGCGACGTCGTCGCTTCCGATTTCGGCTTCCACATCCTGACCGTCACCTCGCTCAAGCCACAGCACGTGCGTGCGCTGGACGAAGTGCGCGGCGAAATCACGGCCGACCTGCGCAAGCAATTTGCTGCCAAGAAATACTCGGAAATGGCGGAAACGTTCACCAACACGGTCTACGAGCAATCGGACAGCCTGAAGCCGGTGGCCGACAAGCTGAAACTGAAAGTGGAAAGCGTCGCCAACCTGTCGCGCACGCCGTCGCCAGCACTGGGCAAGGCGCCGTTCAACAACGCCAAGTTCCTGGCCGCCATCTTCTCGAACGATTCGCTGAAAGACAAGCGCAACACGGAAGCCGTGACCGTTGCGCCGAACGTGCTGATCGCTGGCCGGGTGGTGGAATTCAAGCCTGCCAGCAAGCGTCCGCTGGCCGAAGTCGAAGCGATGATCCGTCAGCGCGTGACCCTGGAAGAAGCGGAAAAGCTGGCCAAGAAAGCGGGCGAGACCAAGCTGGCTGCCTTGAAGGCTTCGGGCGACGCCAGCGGTTTCGGCGCTGCGCAATGGGTATCGCGCAGCAAGCTTGACGGCATCAACCGTGCCGCCATCGCGCAAGTCATGAAAGCGGACACGAGCAAGCTGCCAGCCTATGTGGGCGTGGACCTGCCAGCCCTGGGCTACGGCATCTACCGCATCGCCAAGGTGCAGCAGCCGGAGCAAGTCGACGCAGCGCGCCGCCAGCAAGAGAAAGACCAGATCAGCGGTATCCTGGCACAACAGGAAATGTTCGATTACGTCGAGTACCTGAAAGCCAAGGCCAAGGTGAAGATCGTCAAACCGGTCACCGCCCCAGCCACCCCAGCGCCGGAAGCGCCGTAAGATTAGTTTCCACACATAAAAATAGCCGCTTTCGAGCGGCTATTTTTTTTGTCTGCGGAATGGGCTGCTTTACTTTGCTTTCAGCAACGGCGCCAGTTGCGGCCAGATATTTTTCAGAATCGTCGGATGCGCCTTTGCATTCGGGTGCATGCGGTCGGCCTGGAACAGCTGCGGCTGGTCGGCGATGCCTTCGAACATGAAGGGCACCAGCGGGGCCTTCCATTCCCTGGCCAGCTTGCCGTACACGCCATAAAACTGCTCGCCATAGGCGCGGCCATAGTTGGGCGGCATGCGCATGCCCACCAGCACCACTTGCGCGCCCGATTTTTTGGCCGCTTCGCCCATGGCGCGCAGATTCGCCTCGGCGGCCGCCACGGGCAAACCGCGCAAGCCGTCGTTGGCGCCCAGTTCGATCAGCACGACGTCGGGCTGGTGCTTCGCCAACAGGGTGGGCAGGCGCGCGCGGCCGCCGCTGGTGGTCTCGCCGCTGATGCTGGCGTTGACGATGCGCGTATCGTTCTTTTGCGCTTGCAGCCGCTGTTCCAGCAGCGCCACCCAGCCCGTGCCCCGTGCCAGCCCATACTCGGCCGAGAGACTGTCGCCGAGCACCAGCAGCGTTTTTGGTGCAGAATAGGCGTTCGTCATGCCTGACACCAGGAGCAGGGCTGCCGCAGGAAGCAAGGACAGGGTGCGCCGCCGCATGCGGCTGCTGCCCTTGACACTTATTTGTTCACGAAATTTTTTAAGATAGATCAGCATGCCCGAATTCCCTAAAGCGACTTCCACCAGTTTTCTCCCGTCAGAGACAGCAGCACGGCGAGCAGCCCAGCAGCCCGCCGCAAGCAACAGCCAAAACGGCCAAAATGCCCGGCCGGCCATCGAAGTGGTCCAGCTGGCCAAGCGCGTACCCGATGCCGATGGTGAGCTGACCATCCTGCATCAAGTCGATTTTACCGTGCAAACGGCGGAGACGCTGGCCATCGTCGGCGCTTCCGGTTCCGGCAAGTCCACCTTGCTAGGCTTGCTGGCGGGACTGGACACGCCCAGCGAGGGCAAGGTCATCCTCGACGGCACCGATATCTTCGCCCTCGACGAAGACGGCCGCGCCGGTTTCCGCAAGGAAAAGCTCGGTTTCGTGTTCCAGTCCTTCCAGCTGCTGGCCCACCTGACGGCGCTGGAAAACGTCATGCTGCCGCTGGAATTGCGCGGCGACCCGGACGCGAAGGAAAAGGCGCAAGCCATGCTGGGGAGAGTAAACCTGGGCAGCCGTTTGAAGCACTATCCGAAATACCTGTCCGGCGGCGAGCAGCAGCGCGTGGCCCTGGCCCGCGCCTTCGTGACGGAGCCGCCGCTGCTGTTCGCCGATGAACCGACGGGCAGCCTGGACGCCGCCACCGGTGAAGCCGTGATCCAGCTGATGTTCGAGCTCAACCGCGAACGGGGATCGACCCTGGTGCTTGTCACGCATGACAGTTCGATTGCGGCCCGCTGCGGGCGGACCATCACGATTGCAGCGGGCAGGTTGGTGTAATTGCGGCTGGTGGTTGTCGGATTACGCGCTTGCGGGCTAATCCAACAACTCGCTCAAGCCTCCGACAAGGCATTGATCAATTTCCGGATGGCCGGGATCAATTCTCCGGCCGTCAGCCCGATCGGGCCGCTGCCTGCGGCCACCAGTGCATCGGCCGCCGCGCCGTGCAGCCATACGGCGCCCAGCGCCGCTTCCCATTCCGGCCAGCCCTGCGCCAGCAGGCTGCCGCACAGGCCTGACAAGACGTCGCCCGTGCCAGCCGTCGCCAGGGCGGGGCCGCCCGTGTTGTTGACGACTACATGGCCATCGGCTGCAGCGATCACCGTGCCCGAACCTTTCAATACGACGATGACGCCCAGCTGCGTGGCCAGCTGGCGCGCCGCGCCCAGGCGGTCGGCCTGCACCTCGGCCACCGTCATGTCGAGCAGGCGTGCCGCTTCCAGCGGATGCGGCGTCAGTATCGTCGCCCCCGCACCCGTGCGCACGGCCAGCGCCGATTGCAGCTCCGGCTCGGCCACCATCAGGTTCAGCGCGTCCGCGTCCAGCAGCAGGGGGCTGTCGCTGTCAATGGCACGCTGCAGCAGCTCCACCGTGCCGGTCTTGTCGCCGAGGCCGGGCCCCGCCACCAGCGCGGCAAAGTGCAGGCCCGAGAAATCCACGTCCCTGGCGTGCCGGCACATCAGTTCCGGCTGGCCGTTGTCGAAGGCGGGCGGTGCGTCGGGAAAGGCGATGTAGACGCGTCCCGCGCCCGCATGCAGGGCCGTGCGGGCCGCCAGGATGGGCGCGCCGGCCATGCCTTGCGCGCCGCCGATGATGGCCACGCTGCCATAGCTGCCCTTGTGCGTGTTTTGCCGGCGCGGCTGCAACTGGCGCGCGAACAGGTGCAGGCCGCCCAGCTGGGCCCTGGCTGGCGGCAGCAGGGCAGGGGCGATGGCCAGCGCGGCCACTTCCACTTCCCCCGCGTAGTCGCGGCCATTCGCCGTGTGCAGGCCCGGCTTGTCGCCGATGAAGGTGAGTGTATGCGTGGCGCGGATGGCGACGCCGTCGATGGCGCCCGTGTCCGCGTGCAGGCCGCTGGGCACGTCGAGCGCCAGCACGGGGCAAGCGAGATTGTTGACCAGCTGCGCCATGTCGCGGCATTCGCCATCCAGGGGACGCGACGCGCCGATGCCGAACAGGCCATCGATGACGAGGTGCCAGGGCGCCGCGCCCACTGCCGCCGACGCCATCGAGGTTGCCGCTTCCATGCAGCGCGCGGCACTGTTGCGCGCGCGGCTCAGCGCCTGTTCGCGTTCGGGCGACGTGGCTTGCGCCTCGGGCGCCAGCCAGACGAGTACCTCGGTGCCGCTGCCGGCCAGGTGCGCCGCCGCTTCCAGCGCGTCGCCGCCATTGTCGCCGGGGCCGGCCAGCACCAGTACGCGCCGGTGGCCCGCGCTGTCGCCATCTTCCTGGGCGTGCAGCAGCTTCAGGGCGGCACTGGCGGCAGCCTGGCCCGCGCGCTGCATCAGCAGCCCTTGCGGCAGGTCTTGCATGGCCGCTTGTTCGATGGCGCGCAATTCGGCGATGGAGTACAGCGGTGTGGAAGAGTCGATCAGGGGCATGGAGCGTGTTCCGTTAGTCAGCATGTCTTCAACATAAGGCCGAAGCGGACGAAAGGCAAGGCGCGCACGCCTGCAGTGCGTCGTAAATTGTGCGGCTACAATAGCCATCTCACATAAGCGCGGGGGTAGGGCGATGGACTGGCAATTCTGGATCGACCGGGGCGGCACCTTTACGGACATCGTGGCGCGCCGTCCTGACGGCAGCCTGGCCACGCATAAGCTGCTGTCGGAAAACCCGGGCCAGTACCGCGACGCGGCGCTGACCGGCATGCGCCAGCTGATGGACCTTGGGCCTGGTACGCCCTTGCCCGTGGAACAGGTGGGCGCCATCAAGATGGGCACGACGGTCGCCACCAATGCGCTGCTCGAACGCAAGGGCGAGCCCACCGTGCTGGCCATCACGCGCGGTTTTCGCGACGCCTTGCGCATCGCCTACCAGAACCGCCCGCAGCTGTTCGCCCGCCAGATCATCCTGCCGGAACTGCTGTACGGCGACGTGATCGAGATCAATGAACGCACGGGCGCCCACGGTGAAGTCGTGACCCCGCTCGACGAACCCGCCGCGCGCGCCGCGCTGGAACAGGCTTATGCGCGTGGCGTGCGCGCCATCGCGGTCGTGCTGATGCACGGCTGCCGCTACCACGCGCACGAGGCGCGGGTGGCGCAGCTGGCGCGCGAAGTGGGTTTTACGCAGGTCTCCGTATCGCACGAGGTCAGCCCCATGATGAAACTGGTGGCGCGCGGCGACACCACGGTGGTCGACGCCTATCTGTCGCCGATTTTGCGCCGCTACGTCGACCAGCTGGCGATGGAGCTGCCCGGCGTGCACCTGCAATTCATGCAGTCGAACGGCGGCCTGACGGATGCGCGCGCCTTCCAGGGCAAGGACAGCATCTTGTCCGGCCCCGCGGGCGGCATCGTCGGCATGGTGCGCGCCAGCGCCCTGGCCGGCTTCGATAAAGTCATCGGCTTCGATATGGGCGGCACCTCCACCGACGTGTCGCATTACGCGGGCGAGTTCGAACGCGTGTTCGAGACGCAGATCGCCGGCGTGCGCATGCGCGCGCCCATGATGAGCATCCACACGGTGGCGGCCGGCGGCGGCTCCATCCTGCATTTCGACGGCGCCCGCTACAAGGTGGGGCCGGACAGCGCGGGCGCCAATCCCGGCCCTGCCAGCTACCGGCGCGGCGGCCCGCTGGCCGTCACTGACTGCAACGTCATGCTGGGCAAGCTGCAGCCAGCTTTCTTCCCCCGCGTGTTCGGCCCCGACGCGAATGAAGCGCTGGACGCGGCCACCGTGCGCACCCAGTTCGAAGCGCTGGCGCGCACGGTAGACAGCACCCCGGAACAGGTGGCCGAAGGTTACATCGCCATCGCCGTAGGGAACATGGCCAACGCCATCAAGCAGATTTCCGTGCAGCGCGGCCACGACGTCACCGAATATACGCTCACCAGCTTTGGCGGCGCGGGCGGCCAGCACGCCTGCCTGGTGGCCGATGCGCTGGGCATGCGCACGGTGTTCATCCACAGCCTGGCCGGCGTGATGTCGGCCTACGGCATGGGCCTGGCCGACCAGAGCGCCATGCGCGAGCGGGCCATCGAAGCGGCATTGGATGTGGACCTGGAGGCTGATTTCGCGGCGCTGGGAGAACTGGCGCGCGGCGACTTGCTGCGCCAGGGCGTGGGGCAGGAACGCATCGAGCTGGTGTCGCGAGTGCACCTGCGCTATGAGGGCACGGATTCGGCCCTCGTCGTGCTGTTCGACACGGCCGTCGGCATGCAGGCGCAGTTTGAAGCGGCCTACAAAAAACGCTTTTCCTTTTTGATGCCGGCGCGCGCCTTGATCGTCGAGGCCATTTCCGTGGAAGCCATCGGCGCGTCCGATGCGCCGCAAGTGGCCGCGCCGGTCCATGCACCGCGTGCAGGCCTGCTGGCGCCCGTGCAGACGGTGGCCATGTACTGCGCCGGCGTGTGGCGCGACAGCGGCCTGTATGGGGCAGACAGCCTGCGCCCCGGCGATAGCATCGATGGCCCGGCCATCGTCAGCGACGCCAACGCCACCACCGTGATCGAACCGGGCTGGCGCGCGGACGTCACGGCGCACGGCCATTTGATCTTGCGCAGGGTCGCCGCCCTCCCGGAGCGGCGCGCCATCGGGACGCAAGCCGACCCCGTGATGCTGGAAATTTTCAATAATCTGTTCATGTCGATTGCCGAGCAGATGGGCCTGCGCCTGCAAAATACGGCCCATTCCGTCAACATCAAGGAACGGCTCGACTTCAGCTGCGCCATCTTCGATGCGCAAGGCCATTTGATCGCGAATGCGCCGCATATGCCCGTGCACCTGGGGTCCATGGGCGAGAGCATCCGCACCGTCATGACGCGCAATGCGGGAACCATGCGGCCGGGCGACGTCTTCATGCTGAACGACCCGTACCACGGCGGCACGCACTTGCCCGACGTGACGGTGATCTCGCCTGTGTTTGACGAAGCGGGCGGCGCCATCCTGTTCTATGTCGGTTCGCGCGGCCACCATGCGGACATCGGCGGCACGACACCGGGCTCCATGCCGCCCGACTCCACGCGCATCGAGGAAGAGGGCGTGTTGATCGACAATTTCAAGCTGGTCGACGGCGCCACGGGACTATTGCGCGAGGCGGAAACACTGGCCCTGCTGGCGGGCGCTAGCTGGCCGGCGCGCAATCCGCAGCAGAATTTGGCTGACCTGCGCGCCCAGGTGGCGGCCAACCAGAAGGGGGCCGAGGAGCTGCACAAGATGGTCGCGCATTTCGGTTTGCCTGTCGTGCAAGCCTACATGGGCCACGTGCAGGACAATGCCGAGGAAGCCGTGCGCAGGGTCATCACCACCCTGAAGGATGGCGGCTATGTGCTGGACCTGGACAACGGCGCGCGCATCCAGGTGGCGATCAGGGTCGACGTGGCGCGGCGCAGTGCCGTCATCGACTTTACGGGGACCTCAAGCCAGCTGCCGAACAATTTCAACGCGCCGTCCGCCGTCTGCATGGCGGCCGTGCTGTACGTGTTCCGTACCCTCGTTGACGACGAGATTCCCTTGAACGCGGGCTGCCTGAAGCCTTTGACCGTGATCATCCCGCCCGGCTCCATGCTCAACCCGCAGTATCCGGCCTCCGTCGTCTCGGGCAACGTGGAAACCTCGACCTGCATCACGAATGCCCTGTATGGCGCGCTGGGGGCCATGGCGGCGTCGCAGGGAACGATGAACAATTTCACGTTCGGCAGCGCCAAGTACCAGTATTACGAGACGATATCGGGCGGCTCGGGCGCCGGGTCCGGCTTCGACGGCACGGACGTGGTGCAGACGAACATGACCAATTCGCGCCTGACGGACCCGGAAATCCTGGAATGGCGCTTTCCCGTGCGGCTGGACAGCTACAGCATCCGTCCAGGTTCCGGCGGGGCGGGGCGCTGGCACGGCGGCAATGGCGGCGTGCGGCGCGTGCGCTTCCTGGAAGCGATGACGGCGGCGATCCTGTCGAACAACCGCATCCATCCGCCTTTCGGCATGGATGGCGGCGCGGCGGGCGCGCTGGGACGCAATTACGTGGAGCGGGCGGACGGCACGGTGGAGCACCTGGCGCATATCGGCAAGACCGGCATGCTGGCGGGCGATGTGTTCGTGATCGAAACGCCGGGTGGCGGCGGTTACGGCAAGACGGAGTAGGCCATGTCAGCACTGGCACCGCTCAGTTGCGCGCGCACCTGGCCCACGTCGCGCATGGGCGCGCGGCCGAACTGGCGGCTGTATTCGCGGCTGAACTGCGATTCGCTGGCGTAGCCGACCCGGTAGCCGGCCGTGCCCGCGTCGATCTGCTCGACCAGCATCAGGCGCCGCGCTTCCTGCAGCCGCAGCAGCTTCTGGTACTGCATCGGCGTCATGGCCGTAATCGCCTTGAAGTGGTGGTGCAGCGATGACATGCTCATGTTCGCCATGCCGGCCAGGTGCTCGATGCGCAGCGGCTCGCAATAATTGTGCTTGATCCAGTCGATGGCTTGTCCCACCTGGTGCGACTGGCTGCTGGCCAGCGCCATGTGGCGCAGGCGCGCGCCGACGGGGCCATTGAGCAGGCGGTAGGTCAGTTCGCGGCGGATCAATGGCGCCAAGGTGGCGATTTCCGCCGGTTTGTCCAGCAGGCGCACGAGGCGCAGCATGGCGTCGAGCAGCTCGGCCGACACGTCGCTGACGGAAATGCCGCGCGTGGCGGGCAGGATTTTCTGCTGCGCCGCGCTGTCGCTGCTGCTTTCGCTATCGAGCAGCGCGGCCACGTCGGCGATGTCGATGCCCAGCACCACGCACAGGTGCGGCTTGTCCACGCTCGCTTCCACCACGCGGACCTGCACCGGCAGGTCGACGGACGTCAGCAGATACTGCATGCGGCTGTAATGGAAGGTGTCCGTGCCCAGGGTGACGTCTTTCGCCCCCTGCGCGATGATGGCCACGCTGGGGCGCGCCGCATGGAACAGCGATTCCGTGACCGACGACTGGCGGTGGAACGTCAGGTTGCCGATGGCCGTCGCGTAGTCGCCCGTGCGCGGCGCGTGGCGGCTGATCAGGGCGGCGATTTCATCTTGCGGGAGGATAGGTGTGGACAGGGTGGACATGTGGGCCAGTATGCGTCAGGTAGGTAAGGGCAGGGGTTGATCTTACGCAGATTTGGAGGATCGTGCAAAGGTCTTGCAGGATCGCGGTAACGGCGGGCCGGCATCTCGGGCACACTTGTGCAATCGCATGCATGGCACGCGTCCCCCTCGTCACACACATCTAGATACAGGAGTTTTCATGACCACCATCGCCAAAGGCTACGCCGCACTGGGCCCGACTTCCGCACTGCAACCGTTCACGTTCGAGCGCCGCGCCCCGCGCGAAGACGACGTGGCCATCTCGATCAAATACTGTGGCGTGTGCCATTCCGACATCCACCAGGCGCGCGACGAATGGGGCGGCGCCGCCTTCCCGATGGTGCCTGGCCATGAAATCGCCGGCGTCGTCACGGCCGTCGGCGCCAACGTCAGCAAGTTCAAGGTGGGCGACCACGTGGGCGTGGGCTGCTTCGTCGATTCCTGCACCACCTGCAAGACGCGCAATGTGGACCTGGAACAGTACATGCCAGGCCTGATCCAGACCTACAACGGCCTGGAAGCGGACGGCAAGACGGCCACGCAGGGCGGCTACTCGGACAGCATCGTCGTCAAGGAAGGCTATGTGCTGTCGATTCCGGACAACCTGCCGCTGGACGCGGCCGCGCCGCTGCTGTGCGCCGGCATCACGCTGTACTCGCCGCTGAACCACTGGAAAGCCGGTCCTGGCAAGCAGGTCGCCATTTTGGGCATGGGTGGCCTGGGCCACATGGGCGTGAAAATCGCCCACGCCATGGGCGCCGAAGTGACGGTGCTGAGCCAGACCCTGTCGAAGCGCGAAGACGGCCTGCGCCTGGGCGCCGACCATTACTACGCCACCAACGATGCGGAAACGTTCAGCAAACTGGCCGGCACGTTCGATCTGATCATCTGCACCGTGGGCGCTTCGATCGACTGGAACCAATATATCAACCTGCTGAAAGTCGATGGCAACATGGTCATCGTCGGCATCCCCGACGGCGCCGTGCCGCCCGTGAACGCCTTCGGCCTGGTGGGCGCGCGCCGCAGCCTGTCCGGCTCCATGATCGGCTCGATCAAGGAAACCCAGGAAATGCTGGATTTCTGCGGCAAGCACAATATTGTGTCGGACATCGAGATCATCCGCATCCAGGATATCAATGAGGCGTTTGAGCGCGTCGTCAAGAGCGATGTACGCTATCGCTTCGTGATTGATATGGCCTCTTTGTAACGCTCGAGAAAAAGCCCAGGGCGTTGTTGCCGCGTCTCGCCGTAGTATTCGTACTGTCTTCGACGCGGCGCCTAGCCCTGGGCGTTTTTCGAGCGTTCCAACGGCGTTTGTTTAAACGTCAAAACCGGCAGCACCTCCTCCCATCCCCGCTAAAAATCAAGCTCCTGCGTCAATTTTTCTTTCCTTGCGTCAAAAATCGGCATAAAATGAAACCGTACAGTACAGTTTCACTACGTAGATTTAAAAAATCAGCCATCCCCGGCGTGTTGGCCTGGGCAGGGGAGGCGTCATGGATAAAAAATGGACACTTCAGTAAATAAAGGGGCGCCGGCGATCCCGGCGGTCTTCAGGGGCAAGCGGCTTGCCTTGACGGTTTTTGGCGTTTTTCTTGGATTTTCCGGCCTGGCCCTGGCGGCGGGCGGCATCGAACTGATTACCCTCGGCGGTTCCTGGTATTACCTGCTGGCTGGACTCGGTTTGACTCTCGCCGGCGTGCTGTATTTGCGCCGCAAGCCGCTGGCGAGCGGCGTTGTCGGCGTGCTGGTGCTGGCCACTTTGCTGTGGGCCGTGTGGGAAATCGGCTTTGCCTTCTGGCCCATGGTGCCGCGTTTGGCGCCGTTCCTCGTCATCGGCCTGGCGGCCGCCTTGCTGCATCCGTGGCTCGCGGGTCGCAAGCATAATGGGCAGTCGCGCGGCTTCGCGGCCCTGTTTGCCGTCGTGCTGGTGGCCGGTTTCGCTGCCATGTTCAAGCCGCACGGCGTGCTGGATGCCACCGCGCAGCCGCAGCAGGATGTTGTGACGGCCATCAATGACGGCAGCGCCAACTGGGCGCATTATGGTTATGGACCGAAGGGCACGCGCTTCGCGCCCTACACGCAGATCGACAAGGCTAACGTCGATCAGTTGCAAGTGGCGTGGACTTACCGCTCGGGCGAGCTGGCCGAAGGCGCGTCCGAAGCGCAAAACACGCCGCTGCAGATCGGCGACACCATCTACACGTGCACACCGACCAGCAAAGTCATCGCGCTGGACGTGGACACGGGCGAGGAGCGCTGGACTTTCGATCCGAAGCCGGCCAACACGAAAACGTGGAACCGCTGCCGTGGCGTGGCTTACTACGAGCCGGCCAAAGTGACAAAGCCATTTCACTTTGACGGCATGACAGCGGCCAGCGCGCCGGTGGCGGGCGTTTGCGCCAAGCGCATCGTGCAAGTGACCATGGATGCGCGCCTGATTCAGATCGACGCGCAGACGGGCAAGCAGTGTGAGGGCTTCGGCGACAAGGGTTCCGTCGACCTGACCGTCGGCCTGGGCAAGGTCAAGATGAACGTGCCGTACTACGCCTACACGTCCGCGCCCACGGTGGCGCGCAACCTGATCATCCTCGGCGGCTGGGTCTTCGATGGCCGCTCCACCGACGAACCGTCGGGCGTCGTGCGCGCCTACAGCGCCGACACGGGGGAACTGGTGTGGGCCTGGGACCTGGGCAATCCGGCCATCACGAAGCTTCCGCCGGAAGGGCAGACCTACACGCGCAGCACGCCGAACATGTGGTCGACGCCCGCTTTTGATGATGCACTTGGCCTGGTCTATCTGCCGACGGGGAACGAGCAGCCCGACTTCTGGGGCGGCAAGCGTCCGCCATTGACGGAAAAATACGCGTCGGCCATCGTCGCCCTCGACATGGCCACGGGCCGCGAGCGCTGGACGTATCAAACCGTCCACCACGATATCTGGGATTACGATGTGGCCGCGCAGCCGGCCCTGTACGACGTCCCGGACGGCAAGGGTGGAAAAATACCCGCGCTGGTGCAGCTGACCAAGCGTGGCCAGATATTCATGCTGGACCGCCGCACGGGCAAACCGATAGCCGAAGTCATCGAAAAACCCGTGCCGCAGGAACACGCGGCCGGCGACTGGGTGGCAAAGACGCAGCCATATTCCACCGGCATGCCGGCCCTCGGTGCGGAAACGCTGACGGAGCGCGACATGTGGGGCGCCACCTTCTTCGACCAGCTGGCGTGCCGCATCAGCTTCCGCAAGCTCAATTATCAGGGCGAGTTCACGGCGCCCAGCACCCGCGAAACGCTGATCTATCCGGGCTACTACGGTGGCTTCAACTGGGGCGGCGCGGCCGTCGATGAAAGCAATGGCTATATGTTCGTCAACGATATCCGCATGCCGCAAGTGGTCAAGCTGGTGCCGCGCGAAACGGTGGACGTGGCCAAGCTGACGTCGGGCCACGGCGTGGGCAGCACTTATCCGATGGATGGCACGCCGTTCGTCATCGACCACAAGGCGTTTAACTCGCCGCTGGGCATTCCCTGCCAAAGTCCGCCATGGGGCGTGTTTGCCGCCATCGACCTCAAGACGCGCACGAAAGTGTGGGAGCGACCGGCCGGCACGGTGCGCGATGCCGTCATCAACGGCGTGCGCGCCAGGTTGCCTATCCCGCTGGGCATGCCGACCCTGGGTGGTGGCGTGAGCACGGCGTCCGGCCTGGTGTTTTATGCGGGCACGCAGGATTACTATTTGCGCGCCATGGATATCGCCACCGGCCGTGAAGTGTGGAAGGCGCGCATGCCTGTAGGTTCGCAAGGCACGCCGATGACGTATGTGTCGCCCAAGTCGGACCGCCAGTACGTCGTGGTGGTCGCAGGCGGCGCCCGCCAGAGCCCGGACCGTGGGGATTACGTGATAGCATACGCGCTTCCCAAGACACAGTAAGAGTTTGCTTCATGCCCCAGTTGCGCACCGTTCCAGCTTCCCCGAGTACCCGAAGCGAGGAGCGGCGGCGCAAGCTGCTGGTGGCGGCGGCGGATCTCTTCCTCGCCTCGGGCTACGATGGCGTCAGCATGGATGCCATCGTGGCCGAGGCGGGGGGCTCGAAAGCCACCGCCTACCGCTACTTTGGCAGCAAGCAGGACCTGCTGGTGGCCGTGGTCGAATACCTGTGTGCCGATTTCATCATCGACCTGCGCCGCCTCGATACCTCGCAAGCGGGCCTGGAGCAGGGCTTGCAGCTGATCCTCGATGAACTGGTGGCCGTCGTCACCAGCCCCCGCCACGTGGATTTCTACCGCCTCGTCGTCACGGGCGCCGCCGCCGTGCCGGCCGTGGGCCTCACCTGGTACGAACACGGCCCGCAAGTGTGGCACGCGCTGATCCTGCGCCTGCTGGAACAGCAGCGCACCCAGGGCCGCATCGCGCCCGACACCTCGTTTTCCAACCTGCCGCAGATCCTCTTCGACGCTGTCTTTTCACACCTGACCACGCGCACCGTCATGCTGGGGCAGGGCGGCAGTGCGGCCACTTTCCGGCCCTTGATCGCGGAGCTGATCGAGCTGGTGGTGGCAAGGGTGGCGAGGGTGGAGCTCAGCGCGGATTAGGCCAGGGAGGCCAGTAATCCGACAACAAGGTTGGGGTGCTGCTCGGATTACGCGCTTGGGTGCCTCGGCGGCCCTGTCAATCCGATCTGCGCGACAGGGATGTGGCCGAGCGCCTTTCGGCGATGGTAGATGTACTGGAAAATGAGCAGCGAAAAGGGCCTGAGCTTATCGGGCAGCATTGCTTTCCGCCGTGTACGTCTGCTTTCGCCCAAAGCGGTCATTGTGCAAGCCTTGTGGGCGTTCATTTATATTCAAGAAACTGGACCCTAACGTCGTGCTCACCCAGTGCATGGGCCAGCCCAAGCGGATTTGCCACGCGACCAACGTTTGTGTAGGAATACGGTGAAGTAAATGCCTTATAGAAGACAACCAAGGTCTTCGAACCGTACAGCAAGAGGTCGCCATTGCTGATCATTTCCATCCTGCTCGCGTTAGCCGGCAGCGCCTTTTGCAGATATGCATGCTTCTCGTTTCCGTTGAGTTCGGCCATATCCAGTGTCAGCGGCAGCATCTCGGCAAATGCATGCCCGGTCACGTTGTCGGACAAGGTGACGACGAAGCGACGTTCCCCAACGACCATCCACATGTGCGACCCCTCGGGCCTCAGGGATGCGCTAGCCGCAACCGTGGCAAGAGCGAATGGCACGGACGCGGACGGCTGTCGGGCTTCGCAAGCGCCGAAGGGTAGCAAGCATAGCAACAGGCCCAGCTTATGCAAGCCTCCGGATAGGCGGCGCTTGCTCATCTGGTTACTGGATGCTGGGCGCCGTTGCGAACCGCTAGCTTGCGTGTAATCATTGTTTGCCCCTTCGTTGGTAGAAGGCTCAGCTTGCCTGCAGCGCTTGCGAGCGCGAGGTCAGGAAGGCAGCCAGCAGCAGGACGGCCGCGCTGGCAATGAACGTGCTCTGATATCCGCTCTTGTCGAACAGGAAGCCGCCGATCGTGGAACCGAGGGCGATGGCGAGTTGCACGACGGCAACCATCAACCCGCCTCCCGCCTCTGCCTCGCGCGGCAGCGTTGTAGCTAACCATGACCACCAGCCCACCGGCGCAGCGGTCGCGACAACGCCCCAGATGCCCAGCAGTACCGTCACGGCTGCAACCTTGCTGCCAAAGATGGTCAGCGTCACGGCGATCATTGCCATCAGGATGGGAATGGCAACCAGTGTCCGGGAAAAATTCCACTTCAGGCACTTGCTGATGACGGTGGTGCCGATAAAGCCGCCAACGCCAATCACCAGCAGTATCAGCGACAGCGTGGATATGTCTACGCGCGTCACGCTTTCAAGGAATGGGCGCAAATAGGTGAACAAGGCGAACTGCCCCATGAAAAACGTGCTGACAGCCAGCATGCCCAGGGCAACCTTCGGATCCCGAAGCAGTTTGAAGGCGTTTCGGGAGGCCGCCGAGTCAGCCTGGGGCGGCATGGAAGGCAGGCTGATCCACTGCCAGACAAAGGCAACCATGGCCACTGGCACCAGGCAAAAGAAAGCGCCACGCCATCCGATGATGGACCCAAGGTAACTGCCCAAGGGCGCGGCGACGACGGTCGCCAGCGCATTGCCGCCATTGAACACGGCCAGCGCGCGCGGCACCTGACGGGAGGGCACCAGGCGCATCGCGGTGGCGGCCGACAAAGACCAGAAGCCGCCAACTACCACGCCGATCAGCGCACGTCCCGCCATGTACAGGACATAGTTCGGCGCCATCGCGACGACGGCCCCGGAAACGGCCATCAGTGCAGTCAACCCCAGCAGGAGCATCTTGCGATTCATGTTCCTGGCGATTGTGGAAATCGACAGGCTGGTGAGCACGGCGAATGCCCCGGATATGGCAATTCCCTGTCCGGCCAGTCCTTCGCTGACGCGGAGATCCCTGGCCATGGGTGTCAACAGGCTGACGGGCATGAATTCCGAGGCGATCAGCGCGAAAACGCACAGCGTCATGGCGAAGACCCCGCCCCACATGGCCACCTGCGTACCAGCGTCAGCATGCCCCTGCATGCCATCTGGAGGCATGCTGCTTATTGGTGCTGTCATGGTATGCGCCTATGCCAGATTCTTGTGGAAGAATGCGTTCAGCTTCTCCCAAGGGATGAGTTTCACCCGGTCATACAGATCGACGTGCCCGGCGCCTGGAACGACCACCAGTTCCTTGGGCTGGGCCGAAAGCCGGTAAGCCTCTTCGCTGAATTCCCGGGAATGCGCCTGATCGCCCGTGATGAGCAGCATGGGACGCGGGGAAATCGTCTCGATGTCGTTGAACGGATAAAAGTTCATGAACTTGACGTTGCTGGCCAGCGTCGGGTGCGTCGTCAGTTCGCGCGACGACCCTGCTGGCGTGAACTCGCCGCGCGAGGTGCGATAGAAGTCGTAGAACTCGCGCTGGATTGGATGCGTATTCCCATCGAGCTTGTGCACGGTTCCACCGGTGTACCTGATGGCGCCGCCGGTAAATTCCACGTGGCGCTGTTGCGCCGCCTCGGCAATGATCTGCTTGCGCTGCGCTAGCGTCTGCGAGTGGTGCAGCGCATTGCGGTTGGCCCCGCCCATGTCATACATGCTGACAGTGGCAATCGCCTTCATGCGCGGATCGATCTTGGCGGCACTGATGACAAAACTGCCGCTGCCGCAAATGCCGAGCACGCCGATCCGTTCCCTGTCGACAAATGTCTGGGTACCCAGGTAGTCCACCGCCGCGCTGAAGGCTTCGGCGTAGATGTCCGGCGCTACCGTATTGCGCGGCTGGCCGGCGCTTTCGCCCCAGAACGACTGATCGATGGCCAGGGTGACGAAACCCTGTTCGGCCAGTTTCTGCGCGTACAGATTCGAGCTTTGCTCCTTTACCACGCCCATCGGGTGGCCGATGATGATCGCGGGATGCTTGGTATTGCGGTTGAGATCCTTGGGCATGAACAGATCGCCGACGATCTGCATCTGATACTGGTTGTTGAAACTGACCTTGCGCCCAGCGACTGTTGCGCTCCTGTAGAAGTTGTCAGCGTTGTTCGATATGTCCGGCACTGGCCGGTTACTGGCGGCAAACGCTGGACTAGCGGCAACGGAAAGGCTGCCAAGCACGGCTATGCCGGTGCCAGCAGTCTTCAGGAAATCACGGCGTGCAACATCATCAATGGTCATGTCTGCTTCTCCAGTTCGTTAGGTATGGGGCACTTGGTATGCGTTGACGTGCATCGTACGTCGCGCTTAAGGCACCTGCGTACCGAAATCTCGAACAGGCATATGTGCAGGAGCCATGAATACTCTGTATATTTATATTAAAAATCGCACATTCCAGTTGGTATCATCGCTTGCAAGGCAATACGACGGAATACCCTTAACAGCCGGCTTCAGGAATTGTTCAAATGGCCAGAGATAATATTATTGATATTCTTATATTTTTCGAGGTCGCTCGCCAACGCAGCTTCACCCGTGCCGCCATCAAGCTAGGCATGTCCCAGTCCACTCTCAGTCACATCATTCGGGATCTGGAAGCCCGGCTGGGCGTGCGGCTGCTCAATCGTACGACCAGGAGTGTTTCGCCGACCGAAGCAGGCGAGCGCCTGCTGAGCAATGTCGCGCCGCGGCTTGATGAGGTGCATGCCGAAATCGCTGCTGTCAGCGATTTGAATGGCAAGCCGGCGGGTACTGTGCGCATCACTGCCATCGACCATGTTATTGATACTCTGCTGTGGCCAAGGCTGGCACCGGTGCTGCCCCAATATCCAGACCTGAATATCGAGATTCAATCCGATTACAAGCTGATCGATATTGCGGCGGACCGTTATGACATCGGAGTACGCTATGGAGACCAGGTGGCGGAGGATATGATTGCCGTGCGGCTCACGCCCGACATTCCAACCATGATTGTTGGTTCGCCTGGCTACTTTTCCTGGCATGCGCAACCTGCCAATTTGCAAGATTTGATGAAGCACAACTGCATCACGCTGCGGCTGGCAAGCAGTGGCGGCATCTACGCATGGGAACTGCAGCATGATGGACACAACGTGGAAGCCCGGGTGCGCGGCCAGGCCGTGTTTACCAGCGCCATACCCATGGTACAAGCGGCCTTGAGCGGTAATGGCCTGGCGTTTGTCACGGAAGACCTGGTGGCGGGGCACATACGGGAAGGCCGATTAATCAGCGTCATGAAAGACTGGTGCGGGAAGTTTCCTGGCCTCCATGCCTACTATCCCAGCCGCCGCCACGAATCGAGGGCACTTCGGATTGTTGTTGAAGCTATTCGTCACAAGGAGTAGGCCAAGGAGCCGATCGTCAGATCAGACCGCACCTAAATTGATGTGTCCGAGGCGCGGCAACATACAGCCCATCTTTCTGGCCGTCCGCTTCTGGCCGCCTGCGGGCGTTCAATCGGTTTGTAATAGTGTCAAGTAGCGATACCATACTTGTGTTGCGTGGCTGCATACTGCTGCTTGAGCGACTCCAGCTTCGGATGCTTGGGATCGATCTTGCGGATCACCTGCATCTGGTGCTGCGCCTGTTCGGCCAGCGGGGCTTCCCAGCCCAGCATGTTGAGCTGGCGCAAAATGGCGTCGACGGAGGCGAACAGCACGGGCAGGTTGCCTGGCGTCTTGCGCAGGGCCTGGCGCAGCACGAAGACGGCGCCCTTGAGCTCTCCGCTTTCCGACTTGCTGGCCGCATCCTGCATCAGTTCCTGCACCTGGTTCGTGATCTGCTGGCCCATGCCTTGCGCCAGATCATGGCGACCCGCTTTTTCAAACACGTCGACGGCCGCTTCCATCGTCACATCGCTGTCGGCCTCGTTGACGAGTTTCATCATGACGTCGGACGCGGCTTGCTCCAGGTTGTTTTTCAGGCAGCTTTGCACGAGGCCCACCTTCAGCTGCGTCGACAGGCCGCGCGCCGTGTCCAGGGCGGCGGCGGCCAGCTGCAGTTCGCCAGCGGCGGCGATGTCGTTGCCCGACAGTTCATGCAGCATGGCGGCCGAGATGGCGCGGCACGCTTCCACGTTGGCGCCGCCGCGCAGCGAGCGCTCCATGTCGCGCAGCACGCCGCTCGCCTGCGGCGCATCGCCTTTCTTGACCAGCGTCTTGACCAGGTTGACGTGGTCTTCCGGGTCGCGGAATTCGGAGTACTTCGCTTTCGTCACCACCTGTTTATACGCCCGTTCGGCCGCGCCGATGTCGCCCGTGTCATAGGCGATGCCGCCCAGGTGGCGCAAGCGGCGCACCATGTGCGGCGAGATGGCCACCGCGTCCTCGAGGATTTTCTTTGCCTGCAGCTGCTGGCCCATGGCTTCATGGTTCTTCGCAAGAAGGTCGTAGGCGGCCATGAAGCGGGGATAGACCTCCACCAGTTCCAGCAGCGCATCCTGCGCCTCTTCGTGGCGCTGCTGCTCGAACAGGGTGCGCGCCAGTCCCAGGTGGGCCCAGGCCATGGGGCGCGTGGCCAGCATGTCGCCGTACAGCTGTTCCGCTTCCTTCCATTCATCGAGCGCGATATGCAGCTCGGCGCGCAGGCGGACGAAATCGCCCGCCAGGCGCGGGTGCTGCAACTCGGCCGCGCGGCAGCTTTTCACGGCTTCGCGCAAGTCGCCCTTGTCGATCAGCTGGTAGGTGGGCAGGAACATGGCGCGCCGCTCGATGGCGCGCGCGATGCGTCCGCTCAGCACATCGACGGTGAACGGTTTTAATATGTAGTCGGACGGGGTCAGCTCGGCCGCGCTGATCACCTTGCTGTGGATGGCTTCCGAGGTCAGCATGATGAAGATTGTCCACAGCCCGATCAGCTTGTGGTGGCGCAAATCTTCCAGCAATTGCTGGCCATCCTGGCCGTCCGTGCCACTACCAAGATCATATTCGCACAGGATGATGTCGAACGGTTTCTTCGTCAGCAGGCGGATGGCCGTGCCGGAATTGACGGCATATTCCACCTTGGTGATGGCCGCCTGGTTCAGCATATTGTGCAGATTGCCCCGCATGCTGGGGTTCGGGTCGACGATCAGGACAGATAAATCGCTAGTTTCTGGCATTGTTCAGCTCTCGTTCATCTGTTCGGTCATTGCGGGAACTCTTCTTATATATGTATCTGCCTGGCATTACTATTTTTTATCAGCATACTGCAAAGCCGGTCGACACTGCCAGCAAAATGCATGCAATCGGGCGCGGGGAAGGGCGCAGGACGCCTCCGGTGGCATGCGGCGTTGTATTTCATGGCGTCGACGCCCGGTGCGCGGCTGACGGGGGCGCAAATTTCAGCACATAGTTGACTAGCATGATAGTATCCTAATTACAACTAGTGTTGGATGCCGCGCAATCTTGCGGCCAGGCATGCGCAAGGCTGTACCGGGCGCTTTTCTTCTTTCTGGTGTCGATACCCGTATGCGTGTTCCTGACCTTTCTTCCCTGCGGCGCATTGCCGTCCCCCTTGCCTTTGGCGGCAACAGCGAACAGCAGCATACGTATTTTGCGGAGCTGCACCGGGTCGGCATGGTCACGCAGCTGCTGGGCATCATTGCCTACAGCCTGACCTGGCTGATGATGCCCGAGCCCTATCATCCGAACTTCTCGCACGCCGTGCTGGCGCTGCTGGGCATGTTGACCAGCCTGATCGTGCGCTACCGCTGCACCACCTTGCCTGTGCTGACCATTACCGGCGCCTGCGCCGTGCTGACCCTGACCTTTGGCCTGCGCACCATGGCCGATGCCGTCCATCACGCCAGCTTCTGGGTCTTGCCCGTGGGCGTATTCATGACCCTGGCCATCGCCTCCATCTTCAATGGCGGCCTCAGCTACCTGGCCGTGGTGGCCGGCGTGTGGTGGAACGTGGGCCACGGCCTGTATCCCGTCAACGCGGGCTTGCCCGACCAGTCCTGGGCTCCATTGATGATCGCCGTCAGTGTGCTGTTCGGGCTGGCGCTGAATGTCAGCTTCAGTTTATTGCGATTGCGCAACTATCACTCCAAGCTGGAATTGACGCGGCTGGCCTTCCAGGACAGCCTGACGGGTCTGAACAACCGCCGCATGTTCACGCAGCGCGCCCAGCAGATGCATGGCGCGCCGCAGGGCGGCATGCTGTATTTCCTGATGATCGATATCGACGATTTCAAGATCATCAACGACCAGCAGGGCCACGACGCGGGCGACGAGGTACTGGTACGCACGGCCGCCATCATCGCCGACAAGGCGCAGGGCCATCTGTGCGGGCGCCTGGGCGGCGAGGAATTCGGCATCGTCTACGCCGGCAGCCGCGAGGATGCGGGCGCCTTTGCCGGTGGCCTGGTCGAGGCCGTCAGCGCGGCCTTCCATGCGGCACAGTTCGTGTCGATCAGCGTGGGCGTGGCCGAGCTGGACCGGGGCAAGGAACTGGGCCACAGCTACCGGCTGGCCGACGAGGCCCTGTACCTGGCCAAGCGGCAGGGCAAGAATCGCTATGTGATCGCCTGAGGTAAGCCTGAGGGTGTTGTTGCCGTGTCAAAAACTGCCGTTGTGCGGGGCAAAAGGGTGGCAAAGCCCCAAGTTCCGGTCATAAGGCAGGGGTAAAACGGGTATAATGCGCGCAAAGGAAATTTGCCGTACGAAAGATATTGTCATACCTACCTTTAACCCGCAGCCACGCTGCATCAACCACCTTCCAATCATGTTGATACTGCCGGGTTCCAATGCCCTGTCCCATTTCCGTAGCCACCGTCTGTTAAGCCAACTGCAAGCCGTCTCGCCTGCGATTGTTGCCGTACAAGCACGCTATGTCCATTTCATCGATGCCAGCGCGCCTCTCAGCAATGACGACAGCACGCGCCTTGGCGCCTTGCTGACGTACGGCGAGCCGGCCCACGCTGACAATACGGAAGGCGCTGCCGAAGAATTCTTCGTCATCCCCCGTTTCGGCACGATTTCGCCGTGGGCCTCGAAAGCCACGGACATCGCGCACAACTGCGGCATGGCGCACATCAAGCGCGTCGAACGCGGCATCGCTTTCCGCATCAACCTGAAATCGGGCATCCTGGGCAGCGCCATTGGCGCCGGCAAATTGACGGACGAGCAGGTACAGGCCGTGGCCGACCTGCTGCACGACCGCATGACGGAATCCGTGCTGCGCAGCGCGGACGACGCCAAGGACCTGTTCCGCACCCTGGAAGCGCGCCCGCTCGAATCGATCGACTTGCTGGGGCAGGGCAAGGCAGCGCTGGAAACGGCGAACACGGAACTGGGCCTGGCGATGTCGGAAGACGAAATCGACTACCTGGACGCCGCCTTCACCAAGGCTGGCCGCAACCCGACGGACGTGGAACTGATGATGTTCGCGCAGGCGAACAGCGAGCATTGCCGCCACAAGATCTTCAACGCCGACTGGACCATTGACGGCGTGGCGCAACCGAAGTCGCTGTTCGGCATGATCAAGAACACGCACGAACTGCAGCCGAAGGGCACCGTTGTCGCCTACAGCGACAATTCCTCGATCATGGAAGGCGCGACGGTCTCGCGCTTCTACCCGCGCGGCGCCAGCCACGAATATGCGGCGTCGACCGAACTGACGCACACCCTGATGAAGGTGGAAACGCATAACCACCCGACGGCCATTTCTCCATTCCCCGGCGCCTCCACAGGCGCGGGCGGCGAGATCCGCGACGAAGGCGCGACGGGCCGCGGCGCCAAGCCTAAGGCTGGCCTGACGGGTTTCACCGTATCGAATTTGTCGCTGCCGGACGCCGTGCGCAGCTGGGAAACGGCCGCCTCCGTGACGGCGCCGCTGGCTTCGCGTACTGATGCAGATCAATACGGCAAACCGGAACGCATCGCCTCGCCGCTGCAAATCATGATCGAAGGCCCGCTGGGCGGCGCCGCGTTCTCGAACGAATTCGGCCGTCCAGTCCTGGGCGGTTACTTCCGCACGTATGAACAGAACGTCGGCGTCGACAAAGATGCCGTGTTCGGCTACCACAAGCCGATCATGATCGCTGGCGGCATCGGCAATATCTCGGCGCAGCACACGCACAAGAACGACATCCCCGTCGGCAGCCTGCTGGTGCAGCTCGGTGGTCCGGGCATGCGCATCGGCATGGGCGGCAGCGCCGCTTCGTCGATGACCACCGGCAGCAACACGGCCGACCTGGACTTCGATTCCGTCCAGCGCGGCAATCCGGAAATGGAACGCCGTGCCCAGGAAGTCATCAACGCCTGCTGGCAAATGGGCGCGGACAATCCGATCATCTCGATCCACGACGTGGGTGCGGGCGGCTTGTCGAACGCGTTCCCGGAAATCACCAACGACGCCAAGCGCGGCGCGATTTTCGACCTGCGCAAAGTGCCGCTGGAAGAATCGGGCATGGCGCCGAAGGAAATCTGGAGCAATGAATCGCAGGAACGCTACGTTCTGGCCATCGCGCCGGAAAGCCTGCCACTGTTTAAAGCCATGTGCGAACGCGAACGCTGTTTGTTCGCCGCCGTGGGCGTGGCCACCGAAGAGCGTCAGCTGAAACTGATCGACCCGGAACTGGGCAACGAGCCGGTCGACATGCCGATGGACGTCTTGCTGGGCAAGCCGCCGAAGATGCAGCGCGACGTGGTCCACGTGGCCAACGATTTCCCGGCGATTGACTTGACGGGCATGGACTTGAAGGACGTGGCGCAAAAAGTGCTGCTGCTGCCGACCGTGGCCGACAAATCCTTCCTGATCACCATCGGCGACCGCAGCGTGGGCGGCATGACCGTGCGCGACCAGATGGTGGGACCATGGCAAGTGCCGGTGGCCGATTGCGCCGTCACCACCATGAGCTTCGAAGGTTATCTGGGCGAAGCGATGGCCATGGGCGAACGCACGCCGCTGGCCGTCATCGACGCTGCAGCTTCCGGCCGCATGGCCGTGGGCGAAGCTGTCACCAACATCGCCGCCGCAGCAATCAGCGACATCTCCGACATCAAATTGTCCGCCAACTGGATGGCCGCCTGCGGCCAGCCTGGCCAGGATGCGGCTCTGTACGACACGGTCAAAGCCGTCGGCATGGACCTGTGCCCGGCGCTGGGCATCAGCATCCCCGTCGGCAAGGATTCGCTGTCGATGCGCACCACCTGGAAAGACGACAGCACGGGCGCGGCGAAATCCGTCACGTCGCCGGTATCCCTGATCGTGTCCTCGTTCGCGCCAGTCACGGACGTGCGCAAGTCGCTCACGCCGCAGCTGAAAACGGACAAGGGCGACACGTCCTTGATCCTGATCGACCTGGGCCGCGGCAAGAACCGCCTCGGTGCTTCCGCCCTGGCGCAAGTCATGGGCCAGTTGGGCAATGAGACGCCGGACGTGGACAGCGCGGAAGACCTGAAAGGCTTCTTCGCCGCCATCCAAAAGCTCAATAGCGACGACAAGCTGCTGGCCTACCATGACCGTTCGGACGGCGGCCTGTACGCCACCCTGACGGAAATGGCCTTCGCCGGCCACACGGGCATGTCCGTCAACCTGGACATGCTGACCATGGAAGGCGAGCACTCCAGCGACTGGGGCGACGCCAAGAACTGGACGGGCCAGGTAGCGGAACGCCGCAACGAACTGACCCTGCGCGCCTTGTTCAGCGAAGAGCTGGGCGCCGTAATCCAGGTGCGCGCGGAAGAAAAGTCGCTCGTCATGGACGTGCTGCGCACCTTCAACCTGGGCGCCTGCAGCCATATCATCGGCAAATTGAATGACCGCGACGTGATCGAATTCACGCGCGACGCCAAGCTGATTTACACCCAGCCGCGCGCCGAACTGCACCGCCTGTGGAGCGAAACGAGCTGGCGCATCGCCCGCCTGCGTGACAATCCGGCCTGCGCGGACGCCGAATACGACCGCCTGCTGGACACGCAAGATCCGGGCATGTCGCCTATCGTCACCTTCGACCAGAACGAGAACATCGCCGCGCCATTCATCGCCACCGGCGTGCGTCCGCGTGTCGCCATCCTGCGCGAGCAGGGCGTCAACTCGCACATCGAGACGGCTTACGTCATGCACCAGGCAGGTTTTACGGCTGTCGACGTGCACATGAGCGACCTGATTGCCGGCCGCGTCAAACTGGACGACTTCCAGGGCGTCATCGCCGTGGGCGGCTTCTCGTACGGCGACGTGCTGGGCGCGGGCGAAGGCTGGGCGAAAACCATCCTGTTCAACGCCAGCCTGGCGGAACAGTTCGCGCGCTTCTTCAACCGTACGGACAGCTTCGGCCTCGGTATCTGCAACGGCTGCCAGATGATGAGCAACCTGAAATCCATCATCCCTGGCGCCCACGCCTGGCCTAAATTTACGCGCAACAAGTCGGAGAAATTCGAAGGCCGCTTTGCCATGGTCGAAGTGATGGATTCGCCATCGATCTTCTTCAACGGCATGGCCGGCACCCAAGCCGGCATCGCCATCGCCCACGGCGAAGGCTACGCCGACTTCTCGCAAACGGGCGACATCACCCAGGTCAGCAAAGCCATGCGCTTCGTCGACAACAAGGGCGCCGCCACGGAAGCCTACCCGTACAACCCGAACGGCTCGCCGGAAGGAATCACCTCCGTCACCACGCCAGACGGCCGCTTCACCGTGCTGATGCCGCACGCGGAGCGCGTGTTCCGGTCAGTCCAGCAGTCGTACCACCCTGACGCATGGGGCGAGGATTCGCCTTGGATGCGCATGTTCAGGAATGCGCGGAAGTTTGTGGGGTAATTAGTTCGCTTGCAGGGCAGTGCTGGAATTCAAGGCGCTGTTGCTGGGGGAGGAATGAGAAAGCCGCTGTCGGGAGACAGCGGCTTTTTTATTTTGCATAAGAAAAATAAATCATGGACTGAAATTAAGGGGCCTCATTTTTCTTCGGCTTTACTAATTTTAATGCGTGGATTATCGGATCTACAGGAATGGAAGTGGCCGAAACACTAAATCCCATCATCGAAATTGCTTTAATGGCTTGTTTTAAAGTCACTTTGGAAAAAAAAGGAAGTTCTAGAGGAATATTCTTTTTTGTTGCTATCGCATAAACTATTTCATATTCTTTGGTTTCTGGACGTCGCTCCGGGAATTGTAATTTCGCCGGAAGAGGCATTTTTTCACTCAACTTTTTCCTAAATTCTGGTTCCCCAATGAATGCTTGAGCTGCGACAGCCCCCTGTGAAAATAGATGACTAAGTGTTGCTGAGCTCCGATAATATTTTACGTGTATCCATTTTTTATTCTTATAGATTAGGTCGCAGAATTCAACCTTGTCAGATGGCCCGCCAATTTTAATTAAATTTTTATCCATTAAATGAAAATCTAAATTTTTTGCAACTTCTTTATTATAGTCGTCCTCATTATTGAATTTGTATTCTGGCATCGCCACATCAGATTTTTTTAAATTTTCGGAGAGAAATTTATCTAGGGTTGCAACATAGTCATTGGCAACTTTGTACCAAATTCCGTTTCGTAAAATATTATATCTGTCTGCGTATAAAATTTCTGCACATATACAACGATAAGCACTCCATGATTTTGAAGATTGATAGTCAGAATTGTTTATGTGAATGAGAGTAGATTTAATCTCGCGAACACAAAAAGAAAGTCCTTTATTTTTTATGTATTCGACTAGGTGTTCGAGCTGTAATACAGGGTGGCGATAGGTGTTTGCTCTCAAATCAAACGAATAGCCAATTTGGTTTTCCCAGTCAACTATTTCTGGCTCTCCTAGATAAATGTTCGATAGGTCACCTTTCTCTATGGCTTGATCTAATTCAATGTCCAATATCTCAATTTCATCTGGATCTTTTATTCTATTGATGTTGTCAATCCAGTCAAATTGTTGTGGCAGTTTCTTTCGATATCTATGAAGTGTTTCTTCGAGAATTTCAGAAATGCCATCTATGTTTACCGTGACCGCTAAACTAAGTGCATCTCTTCCAGTTACATGAGATCCAAAAATTGGAACTTCTGAAACTCCTGTGACCGCATATACCAATTCCAGTTCCGAGTCTGTGCGCAGTTGAAAAATATCGACTTCTCTACTGCTTTGTATTCTGGAATTTAATGGATTGTTTTCGTAACTCGCTTTATCTAAACTTCTAAGTTTGTCTGGGTCGACAGAATTTAGTGTTACTCTTAATCCAAAATCTCTTTCAATTGAATCTTGTTTTAATAAGTGATGGCCAGTTCCGAATGTTAAAACAAAAATCTTTCCGAATTTTCGCATTATAAATGCTGCGCCAACTGATCTTGTACTCCCGAAAATTCCTTCTTCAATCTTTTGATGACTTGTGAAAAGATTTGTCCATGATGGAGGTGGGTGTGCACTTTCTTTCTTTACATATAAAACTGCACTGCCATTTTGTATATTGATTTTTACCGGGTCTTTTGAGTCTTCTAGTTTTAATATCTCAGAATCGTCTGCTAAGTCATTTTTTAATAAGTATATTGATAGCTTTTCTTTTCTTTCTATTTTTTTGGTTAGCGCTAATAATTGATCAGTAGGAACGTCGATTTTTGAACTTTTTACGAGGTAGGTAGTCATTAGATTTATCCTTTTTTTTCATTTTTCCTCGAAAATAGATGTCATAAATTAAAGTCTTATAGCACCTTTGCCACCCCCACAATCACCACCGCCGACGGCACCAGCAAAAACTGCGCAATCAGCGTTCCCGCCAATCGGCTCCCCACCAGCCACACTACCGCGCGCCGGAACTGCGATTCTTCGATCTTGCTGTCGATGACGTCATCCGTCATGCCCGACATGTGCGGGTCGATGAAGACGGCCATCATGATGGTGGCGCCGCCGTTGATGATCGATGAAAGCGTGCTGGAGGTGACGCGCACGCTGGGGTCGAGCACGCCCGCGTACAGCGCAGCGAAGACGCCGACCGTCCACAGGCCGTGGCGATGACGTTCATGGCTGTCATGGAAATCGATACGCCGGATTGTTGGCGCAGGCCCGTGACGTTGGCGGGCTTGGGCAGGCTGGCGGAAGTCTTGAGGTAGGACAGGCCACCCTTGAAGACGGCGTGCAGCAGCAGTTTCGGTACCGACCTGTGTGCCTGGAAATGCTCGACGGCGCGGCAGAAGGCGCGCTGGAAGGTGGGGATCAGTATGGCGCCGAGGATGGTCGCCAGGCTGGCGGAGAACAGCAGCCAGCGGAAGTCGAGCAGAAGGGTGCCGGCGGCCACGTGCTGGTCTATGCCCGTTTCCACGCGCTTGGCGAGGAATGGCCCGAGGAAGGAATTCGAGGTGCGCGACAGCAGCATCAGGATGCTGAACAGGGCCAGCGACACGGCGATGCGCCGGGTGCGGATGCCGGCGATGCGCACGGAATAGGCGAGGGTGCCGATGATGTGGATGATGAACGTCAGTGCGCAAATCAGCAGCAATTGCTTGTCCATCACAACCTTGCAGTAAAGAAAAAGTCATTCCATGCTGCCATGGAGTTACTTATTTTTCAACTGCAAATAAGATAATTATCACGTGATCTAGCTTTTGTGGTGTTTTATGCGCGTTAGTGTGGCGTTCGCTGAGAAACTGGGGTCAGACCCTACAGGGGTAATGTCCCCCAATGGGGGACATTACGATCACGAAGTGACTGACCCCGGCCTTTGCGCTTGGGTTTGGCCATGCCAGTATCGGGGGCATAGCGCGCTCCCAGTGCTTGCATTCCACCCCTGCGCCCTCATCTGGGTGGCAATGGTAGCCTGTAGCGCTGCCTCATCCGAACCAACCAGGAGAACCCCATGAGTTTCGATTCCTTTCTGTCCAAACTGAAGTCCAAAGCCAGCGAACTGAAAACCGAAGCACTGAAGTACAAGAACAAGGATTTCCTGAACGCCGCCATGGCGGGATCGGCCCTGATCGCCATGGCAGACGGCAGCGTCAGTGCGGAAGAGAAGCAGAAGATGGTGAAGTTTATTGAAAGCAATGACGCGCTGTCCGTGTTTACCACCACGGACGTGATCAAGGCGTTCCAGGACTATGTCGGTCAGCTGGAGTTCGACAAGGATATCGGCGAAGCCAAGGCGTATCAGGCGCTGGGCAAGATGAAGTCGAATGTGGAGGCGTCGCGCCTGCTGGTGCGCATGATTATCGCCGTCGCTTCGTCGGACGGCAATTTCGACGCCAATGAGCAGCGCGTGGCCAGCAAGATCGCGCGCGAGCTGGGCTTGAATCCAGGCGAGTTCGAGCTGCAGTAACTTTCAAGCCAGCCGGCCCCGGCTGGCCAGACTTAACTCTTGTCCCACCACGGCGGCGTGCCCGACGACCAGGGGCACGTCATTTCCACTTCGCTGATCCTGTAGCGGATCTCGATCACCTGGCCATGGTGAAACGGACCGCGTCTCCAGTCGCCGGAATCAAAGACGTAGCCTTTGCCCTTGATGCAAAGACTGGTCGGATTGTTGCCGATGGGACCGGTCGAGTGCAGGGTGACGCGCACTTCGCCGTTGGCGTCCAGCGGCGCGTCGCCACCCATGAAGAGTGGATCCGAGCCGACGTCGCAAACAGTGGTGCTGCCTATCTTGCTGCAGTGCTTGATATACGTTTGCTGGCGCGCCTGGGCCAGGTAATTGTCATGCCGCATCGGCTTGCCGTCGTCATAGGTAAAGCGCAGGACGACTTGCGTGGGTTCACTGGCCGGATGGCGCGTGGTGCTGGTGCAGGCGGCGCTGACCAGGGCCAGCAAGGGCCAGGCCAGCAGGCGCAGGATGCCGCGCAGCAGTGTCGAGATCGGGTTGTTGCCGGGTGAATGCCGCATGTGCCGTTGCCATTTGTCTCATGAACTGGACGGCGATCATAGCATGCGAAGGCAGCCGTACCGTTAGGACGCGCCGCGATTCAATTCCTGCAGCACTTTCTTGCATAACACCCCATAGCCCACGCCCGTGCCGCGCTTGTGTGCGGCCAGGTCGTAGCGGGCGCTGATGTCGTCCCAGGCCACGCTGCCGGGCAGGGGGCGCAGGTGGTCGTCCAGATCCATCTCGAAATGAATGAAGTGGCCGTCGGCGCTTAGCAGCTTGCCGTACACGGCGGGCATGCCGGGCCAGGCCAGTTGCAGGTCGAGCATGAGGGCCGTGCCCAGCGGCACGCCATGGCTGGCCGCGCACTGGCGCAAGGCGTCGGGCAAAGGGCGCGCGCGCCACCAGGCCGCCGTCTGCTTGATGGCTGCCTGGGTCAGCGCGTTTTGCTGCTGGACAGAATACTGTTTGCTCATGGCTGCCACCCCATGTGGAATGCCGCTGCCGCCTTAGCGCGATGCCAGGCCCATGCTTTGCACGTGGGCTGGCACGATGGCGCCGCTGGCCAGTTTTTCGGCCGGCACCCGCATCAGCACTTCGCCGCCCACGCTGCCGTCGTCGCGCAAGTCGATGCGCATGGCCAGTTGCTGGTCGAGCGCCACGAAGCTGTCGCTGCTGGTGGCGATGATGCGGTGTTCTTCCTGGTCGTCGATGCGCGCATACATCATGGCGCCGATGTTGCCCGCATTGCGCAGATACAGCACTTGCCCGTTCGCCAGCTCATAGCCGCCGCGGAATGGGGCAAACCTTTCCGCACTCATGAAATGCCTGTGTGCCGGCAATTCGATCGTTTGCAGGCGCCCGCCTGGAATGACGACGGTCTGGCTGTCGGGGAGCGTTTGCGCATTTGCCAGCAGGGCGCAGAAGCCCAGGGTGCCGGCCAAGATCCATGTTTTCATTTTTTTACCCATCCTTGAACTTTGGTGCCGTCCGCTGCCGGCGCGGCGAGTTTGATGCGGATGCCAGGGGAACCGAACCGGCTGGTCCGCGTACGTTGCTGTCACACTGGCAAGGCGCGGGCTACCGGTCTTGCCAGTGTAGGCAGGCAAGATGCACCGCGCATCATCCGATCGGATGACACGGCCTCATGCATCGAGTACGGCCAGGTGCGCCGTGGCGCCATGGATCAGGGCGATCAGTTCGCCCTGGCGCCGCGTATCCGTCTTTAAATAGGTGTGGTGCAGATGCGTCTTGACCGTGTTGACGCTGATGCCGCCCTGCGCGGCGATTTCCTCAATGGTGGCCCCCTGCGCCAGCGCCTTGCCTACTTGCGCCTCGGCTTGCGTCAAGTCAAACAGTTGGCGCAAGGCAGGGACGGACGTGCATGTTTTTGTGGGGTCGCGCGCGATCAGCAGTGCGCAGGTGGGCTGGCAATCGGCAAGCGGGGTGACAGTCAGGGCCAGCGCCGCTTGCTGCTTGCGCGCCAGGCGCAGCGACTGGCATTGCGCCGCGCCACCGGCGCTGGCGATCACCAGGCGCACGGCGCGCACCAGGGCGGGCGGAGCGGCCGGTTCCAGCTGTGCCACATGCAGGGCGTGTCCGGCGGGGGTGGCGAAGCGCAACGTGAGGTTGGCATCGAGCACCAGCACGGCAGCGCCCATGGCGTCGAGCGCCGCCAGCGCGCAGTGGCTGGCCAGCTGCGCTTCGCGCAGGCGCTGCTGCAGGCTGAGCGCGCGTTGCAGATGCGGCAGTAGTTCCCGCCATTGCTGGCCGTTCAGGCCGGCGCTGTCGAGCTGTGGCCATTCGCCTGTGCCGCAGGCCGAGTCGTACATGGCGCCGATCAGTTTGCCCACATCCGCCGTTGCCGTACCTGTGTCCATGCTTGCCCCTATTTCCTGATGACATCAGTGTGCCGCAGGCGTGCAGGTGCGGAACTGGGTAAGGGCGGTCTTGCGCGGCGATCCGCCCCACCTTTGTGAGGAGGGGCTGGTCGCTGCCATCTGTCCTGGGCAACTATCAAGATAGTACAAACGCTGCACCACCGCAATGCGGCGCTGCCAATGCAATCGTGCTCCCGGATTAAAAATTCCCCGATACAATAAAAAATTGTCAAAAATATAAACTCCTGGCGTGGGACGGGCGTCGCATGCCATTCACTTAGCGAAAGTTTTTATGCAATCAAGCAAGCATTACCTGACGACGCTCCCGGCGCTGGCACTGTGCCTGACGCTGGCGTTTATCGGCAGCCACTCCTTGGTGCAGGCTGCCGACAAGGTGGCGCCGCCAGCCTCCAGCGCAGCACGGCAGGTGAAAGTCAAGCCTGCCGATACCGCCAACCTGGTCAGTCATCTGCGGCGCGTGATCACGGATGAAACGAATGACACGCCGCCGCGCATCCTCAATGCCTTCGTCGCCAAATATCAGCAGCGCGCGCTCGATGCGGGAATCGACGACCTCGACCGGCAGTCGCAATATGTGGTGCTGGCGCTGTACACGTCGGGCAAGGCGATGGAGCAGCCGCAGTTCGTGGCCCTGATGAAAAATCCGCCCGCCTCGGTGGACGCCTTTTACGATGCCTTGCACGCTTTGCCGAATACCGTCTGGGAGGCGGGGCCGCCGTTGTGGGATGCGTATGCGGCAAAATAATAATTCTTTGAGCCGTGACAACATTGCAGAATTGACGGTGTCATCATTCGTGATTGCTGAGGGTATCTTATGCTAAAAAATCTTAGGTCGATGAAGCCGGCGCTGATCGGTTTCCTGTGGCTTTGCATGGCGGTTTCACATGCGGCAACGGGCAAGGAAAGCAAGGAGTTGATCATAAATATAAGCGCCTACAACCATACCGATCACGGGGTGGGAAGTTATGAGGTGACCTTGCAGAATGGCGCCAGCGCGGGGGCGGGCTATCTGGATGCTGGCCAGGGTGGCGGCGGACATACTTGCTGCCTTTCCCTTCCCCGCGTGTGGCAAGCGGGAATGACGGCGACTATCGTCATGCACACCATCAAGAATGGCAAGGACATCCGCGTGGAACAAACCGTGCCAGTGCCCAAGTACACGGCTGACGATGCGGGAATGTTCATCGTGCATTTTCTGAGCAATGGCAAATACAAGGTGTTCGTCACCCGCTACCTGCTCGGCCATCGAAAATACCCGCTGTCAGGGAAAGAGGCGCAACTGGAGCGGGGCGTTCCGATTGAAATTATCTGGGGCTGAAGACGCTGCGCAGCGAAAGTGTCATGCACATGCGGTTCCCTGTGAGGGCCAAATGATATTTTTCTCGAAAAATAGCTATGCCGCCTGTTTCGTGTGCATGGTCTTGTCGCTTTTGAATGCCGGCTGTGCGAAGAGTGAAAGACAAATCACCGTGAGCCTGACGGCCTACAACCATGGCGAATACGGCGTCGGCAGTTATACCGTAACACTGGCCGATGGCTCGTCGGCGGAGGCTGGGTATCTTGCTCCCGGCGAAGGCGGAGGGGGAGAGACTTGCTGCCTTTCGATACCGGCGGTATGGAAGCCTGGGATGACGGCGGCCGTCGCCATGTATACGGTAAAAAACGGCGAGGATGTCCGCGTGGAGCAAACCGTGGCGGTTCCTCCGTATGCTCCCGCCGATGCTGGCCGCTTCGTCGTGCATTTTCTTCACGATGGCGGCTACAAGGTCTTCGTGACCAAATACTCGCTGGGGCATCGAAAATATCCGCTTTCCGGCAAGGAGGCGGAGATGGAGCCAGGCGTGCCCCTGGAAATCATCTGGGAATAGTGCCGCTAGATTGCTGCTGCACGTCGCGCACCGTCGGCAATCAGGCTTTGCAGGAGCATGCGCGATTTCGCATCCGTGGCGCGCACGTCCTCGATCCGGGCGAGCAACTCGGCCGGGTCAAATTTTTTAATCAGTTTGCAATAATCTTCTGTTTCTCGCGGGCAGAAGTCGAGTTCCAGCAACGCAACGGTTTTCGCCGTCAAGCCACGCCGTTGCATCTCGGACAGGAGGTCAGCACGTTGCTTCAACGCTCTGGCGAAAGCACTCTTGATCAGCTTGCCAAAGGGCATGCCAGGGTCTTCTGTGATTACCCGACAGGCGATGCGCACTGCAGTGGCGCTGCCATTGCGGATTTCCAGCGCCACCTGCTTGCACACCTGCGACAGGCGCAGCCCTGGATGCGCGATTGGCGACCCAGCATCGAACTCGGTCAGCTTTTCGCCAAGGAATTCTTCAAGCTCTTCCAGGCTGGTGATCGAAATCATCATCAAGTTTGCTTATTGCAAGAACAAGCCAAGGGCGGCCAGCACTGCGGATGTCGGCACAAAAATCATGGTGCAACACTGCCAATCAAGGCCGGGAATTCAGCTGTACTTGCATCCGCGATTGCCGTGCATATTTTCGCAGCATGCCCTATTGAATATAGGGGGCATAAACCTATACCAGCGATGCGATTCTGCATGAAACCCATTTAGTCCCCAAGTAAAACAATCCATGGTTTGCGGTTGGCCGTTACCGGGCGACCTGAGTGGCGCAGTGTACGAGGTTGTTGCTTTCAGAGCAAGTTCGTCGGGTGCGCGCTGGGTGAGGGACGAAAAAATCTCTAAAAATTAGTACTTTGATATCGCATGCTGCAATCCCAAGCAATCGGACGCATGGAAAACATATCCATAGGGTAAGCTTCGGGGCTAGGCTATTTCGCAACTCTATCAAAATTACATGACCTCCATAATGATCCCCGACGTCGCCCTAGTCGACAATACCGAACAACGCACCCCACTGGTGCTCGTGCTGGACTGCTCCGGCAGCATGGCTGGCGAGCCCGTTTCGCTGCTCAACGAAGGCCTGGCCTTGCTGGAACAGGAACTCAAGTCCGATGTCATCGCCGCCAAGCGCGTGCGCATCCTCGTGATTCAATATGGCGCCCACGATGAAGCCGTGGTGGCCAGCAACTGGTGCGACGCCATGGATTTCACGGCGCCCCTCTTGGACGCGAACGGCACCACGCCGACCGGTGCCGCCGTCGAACTGGCGCTGGCGGAAATCGAGCAGGAAAAGCAGCGTTTCCGCCAGGCAGGCGTGGCGTACACGCGGCCGTGGCTGTTTTTGATGTCGGACGGCGAGCCGACGGACCGCTGGCAGCATGGCGCCGAACAGGCGCGCGCGGCCGAGCAAGCCAATAAAGTGGCGATCTTCCCCATCGCCGTGGGTGATCATGCGAATATCGATACCCTGGGGCAGTTTTCCAGCCGTGGCGAGCGTGGCGTCAAGCAGCTGAAAGGCTTGCAGTTCCGCGAACTGTTCCTGTGGCTGAGCGCCAGCATGCAAGTGGTGTCGCAATCGCGTCCCGGTGCGCAGGCGCAGCTGGCCTCGACGGACGGCTGGTCCGTCGTGAATACCTGATCCATGACTGCGGTACAGAATAGCTGGCGCGTGTTCGGCGCCTCCGTCACGGGCAAGGCCCACCTGGACAAGGATATCCCTTGCCAGGATGCGCACGCGCACGCCGTCGTGGGCGACGTCCTGGTGGCCATCGTCTGCGATGGCGCCGGTTCGGCCCGGCTGAGCGAGCAGGGCGCGCAGTTTGTTGCCGCGCACACCGTGCAGGCGCTGGCCGGCCGGCTGGAGCAGGGCGCCACCGTGCAGGACTTACATGACGGTGCCTTGGCAGGAACGCTGGCGCAGATCCGCGCCGCGCTGGAAGACATTGCCCGCGCCGCCAACGCCACCCTCGACGACTACGCTTCCACCGTGGTCGGCGTGGTCATGGGGCAAGATACCGGCTTCTTCTTCCACCTGGGCGATGGCCTGGGCGTGGCGCAGCTGATTGACGGCGGCGAACTGATCTCGCTGCCCGCCAACGGCGAATACGCCAACGAAACCTATTTTATCAGCGGCGAGCGCTGGCGCGAACAGCTGCGCCTGTTGCCGATTCCCCGGTCCGTGCGCGGCGTCGTGCTGATGTCCGATGGCTGCATGCCCTTTGCCATGAGCAAGAACAATGCGGCGCTGTACGCGCCGTTCATGGATGCCGTGCAAGGCTATCTGCGCACGGTCGACAGCGTCGAGCTGGGCAATGAAGCACTGGCATCCACCCTGGCCGACCCGCGCACGCACCAGATCACGGGCGACGACAAGACCCTGTTGCTGGCCCTGCGCGCATGAGCCGGAAGCAAGGTGTGACACCCGGCCTGAGTCCGGGTGGAAAAATTTGGCTCGACAAAGTCCGTAGTTTGATCCTGGGCAAACTCGTCAAGAGCGGCGGCGCGGGCAGCGTGTATCTGTTGCCCGGCGCGCCCGCGCAGGTGGCCAAGCTGTACCACCCGCACCTGGACCGGGCCGCCAACCGGCGCAAGCTCGAAGCGATGCTGGAACTGTCGCCCGAGCTGCCCGATCAATTGGAAAACGGCAAGCGCTACGTGCAGATCGCCTGGCCGCAAGCGGCCGTGTTCGACGGCCAGGGCGGCTTTGCCGGCTTCGTCATGCCCTTGCTGGACATGGCGCAGACGGCCGAGCTGGAACAGATCATGCAGGAGCGGCAAGCGCGCGCGGCAGGCTTGCCCACGGGACTCGGTCCCAAGCTGACCCTGGCCGCCAACCTGGCCGCCGTGATCGATGCGCTGCACCAGCAGCAGCATTATGTGGTCGATCTGAAACCCGTGAACCTGCGTTTCTATCGCGATTCGCTGTACATCGCCATGCTCGATTGCGACGGCTTCAGCATCCAGGGCCATGCGGAACGTTTTCCTGCCGAGCAATTCACGGCCGACTACCTGGCGCCGGAATTCCAGCGCAAGGGCATGCCTGCGGGCACGGAAATGGCGCAAGACCGCTTTGCGCTGGCCGTCGTCATCTTCCAGTTGCTCAACTTTGGCATCCACCCGTACAGCGGGCGGCCCGGCAATGCGCAGGTGGCGACCGATATTCCCGGCCGCATCCGCGACGGTTATTACGCGTATGGCGTGAAGCGCCACAAGCTGCTGGCGCCGAACGCCACCAGCGGCCATGGGCTGATGCCGCCCGAGCTGCGCGCCATGTTCGACCGCGCGTTTTCGCAGTCGCCAACACCGCAGCGGCCGTCGGCGGCCGACTGGGCGCAGCTGCTGCGCGGCTATGCGCAGCGCAGCGGCGGCAAGCTCGTCGTGTGTGCCGTGAATCCCGAACACCAGCATTTCGCGGGCCAGGGTTGCGCGGCGTGCGCGCGCGACAAAGTCATCGGCGCGGCCGCGCAAGCCTCGGTGCAGGCGCAGCAGATGCAGTTGCAACAGCCGCCGCAGCAGCGCAGTACGCGCGGCGCGCACCATACGGCGCCGGGTCAGACGCCCGTCCGGCTGCCTGCAGGCGGTGGGCAGGCCAATGCGGTCGGCATTTCCGGCAAGGGCTGGGTCGTGGTGGTGCTGCTGATCGTGCTGTTCCTGATTGGCTTTACGGCCTGGACCTCGTCGCCCGATGAAACCAAGGCCAAGGCCAGCCTGCAGGCGCAAGCCGAGCAGGCGGCTGGCCTGGAAGTATTTCGCTGGCGCACGCGCAAGACTGCCGGTTTCCAGCCGTCCGATGCGCGCAAGGCCGTGCGCAGCATGTCGCAAGCGGTCAGCAAGGGCGACGACGACGCCGTTACGCGCGGCTTGCAGCTGTTGTACCGGGCCGGCGAAGGAAAGCCGTCCACCTACGCTGGCGACCCGATGCGCGTCCGGCTGCGCACCACCTTGATGGAAGGCCTGGGGTCGATGCCGGGCTACGCCCCCGAATTGTCGGATACGTATCTCGACAACTTGCAAGCCGACCCGCGCGACTATCTGGCGGCGGCGGCCATGGGCCGCATGTACCTGAGCCTGGACGAACCGCAGGCGGCGCGCCAGTATTTCGAGCAAGCCGTGTGGGCACGCCCCACCGATGGCGTAGCCTGGCTGGGCATCGCGGCCACGGCCCTGCTGCGCGGCGGCGATGAGCGCGATGCCGTGAATCTGGTGGCGCTGGCGCAGCTGACGGCTTACCGTTATGCAGTGCAGAACGCCTTGCCGGCGGAACCGGGCGAACCGGCCGACAACGGCGTCGCTCGCACGATGCAGCGCATGGACCTGAACGCCAAGGTGTTGCGCCTGGCTCAGGGGTGGGATTACCAGAAACGCTGGGACAAGGTGCTGGCCGAGGGCGCGCTGTTGGCGGCCAAACTCAAGGCCATGCCGCCCTTGCGCGACCAGGTCGGCGGCGTGCAGCGCGACACGATGACGACGGTTGCGTATGGCGTGCTGGACGAAAAGCACGCAACGGGTGAAAACCGCCTGACCCTGACCATCGCGGCCGACGGCACCCTGACCTATGCGGCGGCCGAGTTGCCGATGGAGCCGATGCTCAACAAGGTGCTGCTCGATAGCGTCAAGCGCTGGACCTACTTGCCGGCCGTGCAGCACGGTCAATTGCGGGATGCCGAGGTGGTGGTGCTGGTGCGCTACCGCGATGGCCGGGTCAGCTTCGTGCCGGGCGGCGTGGCCGTCACGGCGGAAAATTAAAGGGATACCATGAAAATCAAGACGATATGCGCCTTACTGGGCGCCTCCTTGCTGACCTCCGGCATGGCCCAGGCGGAAATCGTGCAGCGCCTGGTGGTGACAGCCATGGCGGCCAAACCAGATCGCGACGGCGGCGATGAGTTCACTATTGCGGGCACGACTGCTTGCGGCGACCGGCAAGTGCGCATGGATGCGTACTCGGTCAGGCTGGACGAGGCGAAGTACGAAGCGCTGAAAGTCGAGCTGGCCCGGCGTATCCGCGACAAGACGCCCATGCTCATCACCCTGAAAAAATGCCCGGAAAGTGGGGGCGCACCCATCGTGCGCGAGATCGCCGCCTGCACGCCCAGCACTTGCGCCGATGACAAGGCACGGCTGTACCTGCACGAACATTTCTACCCCATCGAGCAGGAAAACGCACCGAATGTGCTGCTGTTACCCTTGCCGAAAGGCAAACTGCCTGGCACGTGGAAGGTGGACATTTATAGTGTGGCCGGGCACAAACTGCGCCTGTCGGGCCAGGTCAGCAAGGCCGATTATGCCTCCGGCGATCTGGTGGGCGGCTTTGTCACATATTACCCGAACGGCAAGATCGAGAAACAGGTGGCGCAGGACGGGAAGGGCTGGCAGGAGGGCGTCAGCAGCCTTTATTACCCCAATGGCAGCCTGGATTCGCGTGGCAGCTGGCGCCATGGCTTGCCGGAAGGTACGCACCAGCAATATCACCCCACGGGCAAATTGCGCGAGGCCAGCGTGTACCGCGACGGCAAGCGTGTCGACGGTCCCGTGCAGACGTTTGATGAAAATGGCAAGCCGAGTACCAGCTATGTGCTGCGCGGTGGAAAGATGGAAGGCGAGATGCTCACGTACTTCCCTGATGGAAAAATCTCCAGCCGCGCGGAAATGCAGAACGGTAAGTTCAATGGCGTGAGCACGAATTACTACCCGGATGGCGCCGTGCGTGCCAGGATGACGCAGCTCAACGACCTGCCGACGGGCGAGGCGCTGGAATTCTATCCGGATGGCAAGGTGCAAAGCCGCCAGCAATATGGCGACAAGGGCGGGCTGCTCAGCGTCCAGCGCTACAGTCCGCAAGGCGTGCTGGTGCTGGAACGGAAATGGGATGCACAACTGCGCGAGCAGGGCACGTCGCGCTCGTGGTACGAGAACGGCAAGCCCGAGCATGCGATCGAGTACGTGAACGACCGGCGCGACGGCTGGAGCCGCAGCTGGCACGCGGATGGCAGCGTGAAAAACGAGTGCCAGTATGTGGCCGGCAAGGCCCAGGGCGGCTGCGGCGAGGCGCCGCCAGCGCCGGAACTGCAGCGCAAGGAGCAGGCATGGCGCGCCTTGTGAAGCATGTGCTGCTTGCAACGCTGCTGTTGCCGGCGCTGGCCCACGCCGAGATCGAACAGCGGCAAGTGGTCAGCGCGATCAAGGCGACGCCCGACGGCGATGTGCTGACCCTGGCCAGCGACAGCGGCTGCGGCGGCAGGCAGGTGCTGATGGATGCCGTGTCCGTGGGCCTGGACGCGCAGCGATACGCCGCCATGAAGCAGCAATTGGCCAAGCTGATACGTGACAAAACGCCCTTGTTGATGCGTATCAAATTCTGCCCTGCGCCAGGTAATGTGGGTGCTCTCGGCATGCCCGATGTCGGTAAACTGGGCGGCTGTGAGCCGCAAGCTTGTGCCGATGGCAAGGCGCGCTTGTACCTGAATCACAATCTGACGCGCGGCGAAGTCAAGGAACATGCGCGCTATGCGCTGGTCGTGCCGCTGCCGCCAGGCAAGACGCGCGGCACCTGGCAAGTCGAGGTGGTGCACGCGCGCGAAGGCGAGCCGAAGCGGCTGATTGGCGAGGTCAACGATCCCGATTACCTGCGCGGCAAGCTGGTGGGCAACTACAGCATGTACTACCCGCATGGCCAGGTCGAGATGCAGGTGGAGCAGGATGGCCGCGGCGTGCAGGAAGGTGTGCAGACCCTGTATCGTCCTGAGGGCCAGATTTCCATGCGCAACACGTGGCGCAATGGCGTGCAGGAAGGCGAACAGCGGACCTATCACGATACGGGCAAGCTGAACGAGGCCAGCCAGTACGTGAACGGCGCCCGCGCCGATGGCCTGGTGGAAACCTTCGACGAGGATGGCAAGTTGCGCACGCGCATGACTCAGGTCAAGGGCCAGACGGAGGGCGAGCTGCTGCTATTTTATCCCGATGGCACGGTGGAAAGCCGCAGCCGGTACGAGAACGGCATCCAGTCAGGACCGAGCACCGGCTACTTCCCGGATGGCAAGGTGCAGCGTACAACGCAATACGTGGACGACAAGCCGGCCGGCGACAGCGTCGAATATTACCCGGATGGCACAGTGGCCAGCAAGCGCAGCCACAGCGACCACTTCGTCTTGCGCAGCGAACAGCGCTTCAGCCGGGCCGGCGTCATGCTCGTGCACAAACAGTGGAATGCGGGCGGGCGCGAGGAGGGCGCATTGCGTTCCTGGTATGCGAATGGCAAGCCGCGTCAATTGATCGAGTATGTCGATGGCGAACGCCAGGGCTGGACCCGGTATTGGCGCGAGGATGGCAGCGTGGAAAGCGAATGCCGCTATGTGGCGGACGAGCCGCAGGGCAAGTGCACGGGCGCGTCTGCCAAGATGTCGTACACGGAGGATGGGATTGAGTTTGAGATGCCGGAGCCTTGATACTTGACGTTTACTCCAACGGCGCTGGGCCAGTTTGATAAATACTGTATTTAACTGGATGGTTGCATATTTGCTACAGAAAATCAGTCAATTGGCTCTATTTGTAGTGGAAAGAAAGGCTTTATCTCTTGCCTATGGGAATTGGCCTATAGTCACCATACCAAAAAATATAGCCTCAAGGAAACGGCAATCTTTTTTGCGGGCGCAACGACACGCCACTATGCCGGAACCTGAGAGAAGTAAATGATTAAATACTTAGCGATATCAATGGTGTTCTTCACCGGCATTGCGAGTGCCCAAGTGCATGTAAATGGGTACACGAAAAAAGATGGAACTTACGTGGCACCGCATCAAAGAACCGCACCTGACAGCACCATTTCGAATAATTACAGCACACAGGGCAACGTCAATCCCTACACGGGGAAGGCTGGAACTGTTCCAAATCAAGCAGATAGCTCTTACGGATATCAGCCTCAGGCAAAGCCAGCGCCACGCCAGGAGATTCAACCGCTGCAACCTCTACCATCGTTTCAACCAACGTAGCCACTGCCACAGCCGCCAGTGTGGGGAACGCAAAAATAAAAGAGAAGGGCGGTCTGATGAGCCGCCGGGGAGTATGCCAGTGAGGCATCTCCCCTATCACGAACAGTTTACCTATGCGGCGGCGTCAGCACGCTGGCGATTGCCTTCGGCAAGGTTTCCGGATAATCGCGGCTGAAGTGCAGGCCGCGGCTTTCGCGGCGCGACAGGGCGCTGTTGACGATCATCGAGGCCACGTCAACGAGATTGCGCAGTTCCAATAAATCGTGCGTGATGCGGAAGTTGCGGTAGTACTCGTCGATCTCCTCTTTCAGCAGGGCGATGCGGTGCTGGGCACGCTCCAGGCGCTTGGTCGTGCGCACGATGCCGACATAATTCCACATGAAGCGGCGCAACTCGTCCCAGTTGTGGGAAATCACTACTTCTTCGTCCGCATCCGTGACCCGGCTTTCGTCCCAGTCGGGCAGATACGGCGTGCCCAGCTTTTCCTTGCTTTCGATGTCCTGTGCGCAGGCGCGGCCGATGACGATGCATTCCAGCAAGGAATTGCTCGCCAGGCGGTTCGCGCCATGCAGACCCGTGCACGCCGTCTCGCCGACGGCATACAGACCCGGCAAGTCGGCGCGGCCGGACAAGTCCGTCACGACGCCGCCGCACGTGTAGTGGGCGGCGGGCACGATGGGGATAGGCTGCTTGGTGATGTCGATGCCCAGTTCCAGGCAGCGCGCGTAGATGGTGGGAAAGTGTTCGATGAGGAATTCGGCCGGCTTGTGGCTGATGTCCAGGTGCACGTAGTCGAGACCGCGCTTCTTGATCTCGAAGTCGATGGCGCGCGCCACCACGTCGCGCGGCGCCAGTTCGGCCCGCTCGTCGTGCGCCAGCATGAAGCGCTGGCCGGCCGCCGCGCCCGCTTCCGGCGGCAGTTTCAGCAAGCCGCCTTCGCCACGGATGGCTTCGGTGATCAAAAACGATTTCGCGTAGGGGTGGTACAAGCATGTCGGGTGGAACTGGATGAATTCCATGTTCGACACGCGGCAGCCGGCGCGCCAGGCCATGGCGATGCCGTCGCCGCTGGCCGTGTCGGGGTTGGTGGTATATAAATACACCTTGCCGGCGCCGCCCGTGGCCAGCACGGTGTGCTCGGCGGCAAAGGTCAGTACTTTACCGGTTTGCTCATCCTGCACGTACAGGCCGTGGCAATGCGGTTGCGCATTGCGCTGTGTCGGCTTCATGCCCAGCTTGTCGGAGGTGATCAGGTCGATCGCGCAATGGTGTTCGAACAGGCTGATGTTCGGGTGGGCGCGCACCTTTTCTTCCAGCGTTACTTGCACGGCGTGCCCGGTGGCGTCGGCCGCGTGGATGATGCGGCGCTGGCTGTGTCCGCCTTCGCGGGTCAGGTGGAAGCCCAGCTCGGCCGTGGCGTCGCGCGTAAATGGCACGCCTTGCTCGATCAGCCATTCGATGGCTTCGCGGCCGTGCTCGACGATGTAGCGCGTGGCGCTCTCGTCGCACAGGCCGCCGCCTGCGATCAGGGTGTCTTCGATGTGCTGCTGGTGGCTGTCGCCCGAGTCCAGCACGGCCGCGATCCCGCCTTGCGCCCAGTTGCTGGCGCCGTCGAGCAGCGCGCGTTTGGAAATGATCGCGACGGTGCGCGTTTCAGCTAAATGCAGTGCAACCGATAAACCCGCCAGGCCACTGCCGACAATCGCTACATCAAATTTCATGACATTTATCTTTTTTCAGGGGAAGCATACTATAGTCCATTTCACATCAATCGGTAATGTGTTGAGATAAATTCTGCCAGTGAAAGATAGCTGGGGCCGTAGCTTGTGGCGCATCAATGTCTTCTTGGAACAGTTGGCCATGATGGCAAGACCGGTAGCAAGCCGCCTTGTGCGCGGCGTGTTGCCTTTGCCGCAGGAGGCCCCCATGATCCGCATCTTCAGCCATTACGTCTCGAAAACAGCGTTTATCTTGCTGTTGCTGGAAATCCTGATCCTGCTGCTGTCGGCCACCCTGACGTCCCTGCTGTGGCTGGCTGATGGCAGCCGCCTCGTGCGGGCGGGCGAGGTGTATTTGTCGTCCTCGATCTTTGCGATGGTCATCGTTTTCAGCATGAGCGCGCTGGGCATGTACCAGCACCGCTCGCGCGAAGATATCCGCAACACCTTATTACGCATCCTGCCGTCGTTCGCGCTGGGTTTTGCCGTGCTGAGCGTCTTGATCCGTTTTATCCCTTCCTTGCATTTCGGGCGCGGAAGCGTGCTGATCTTCGGCCTGGGCGCCATCGGCGTGCTGCTGGCGCGCCTGGTGGTGTTCAAATCCTCGCAATCGGCGCTGATGGAAGGCCGGCTGATCCTCGTCGGCGGCGGGGCGCTGGCGCGCGAATGCATGGAGCTTGCGGCCAGCAAGATCGGTTTCCACCAGTTTACGGTGGTGGGCTGCATCGATGTGGCTGGCGAGCGCTGCTGCGTGCCGGCTTCGGCCTTGCTGCCGGCCGAACCGTCGCTGCTGGCCATGGCCCAGCGCCATGCGGCGCATGAGATCGTCGTCTCCGTCAGCGACCGGCGCAATGGCGCGTTTCCTGCCAAGCAACTACTGGAATGCGCGCTGGGCGGCGTCAAGGTGATCGACGCGGCCACGTTTTTCGAGCGCGAAGCGTGCCAGATCCGCATCGATTCCTTGCAACCGAGCTATCTGATCTATGGCGGCGGCTTCGACCAGAGCTTTTTCCGCGCCGCCTCGAAGCGTTTGTTCGACCTGGCGGCCAGCGGGGTCATCTGCCTGGCCGCACTGCCCGTGATGCTGGTGACGGCCCTGTGCATCCGCCTGGAAGACGGCGGCCCCGTGTTCTACCAGCAAGAAAGGGTGGGGCGCGACGGCTTGCCCTTCAATGTGCTGAAATTTCGCAGCATGCGCTGCGACGCGGAGCGCGATGGCAAGCCCATCTGGGCGCTGGACAACGATGCGCGCATCACGCGCGTGGGCAAGCTGATCCGCAAGCTGCGTATCGACGAGCTGCCGCAAATGCTCAATGTGTTTCGCGGCGAAATGAGTTTCGTGGGCCCCCGTCCCGAGCGCGCGTATTTTGTCGAGCAACTGAAGCAGCAGGTGCCGTACTACAACATTCGTCACAGCATCAAGCCAGGCATCACGGGCCTGGCGCAAGTGCGCTATCAATATGGCGCCTCCGTCGACGATGCCGTCAAAAAACTGCAATACGATTTGTATTATGTGAAAAACAATAGCCTGTTCCTTGACTTGCTGATCTTGCTTGACACGGTGCAGGTGGTGCTGTTTGGCAAGGGCAGCCGGTGATGCGGGAGCGGTCGGACTGGCTGGCGGCGGCCGACGCGGCAGCCCTCAGCCATGGCCTGGCGTCGCTGGCCTTCTTCGTGCTGGCGCTGCTGCTCATCAGCAACTGGCGTGCGCGGCAGAACGTGCGCGCCTTGCTGCTTGCCTGTCTGGCGACGGGCGGCTGGGCCACGGGCACGGTGGTGCTGGTGCTGCTGGGCCAGCGCGCCGCGCTGGCCGGCGACGCGCTGGAATTGCTGCGCACCCTGGCCTGGCTGGTGTTTTTGCTGCTGCTGATCGAACCGTCGCGGCCCCGCTTGCGCCTGCTGCTGGCCGGCATCATTCTCACGGCGCTGGCGCCCTGGCTGTTCTCCATGGCCTCATCCTGGCTGGCGCTGCCTTTACCGGCTCGTATCATCGCCAGTGTCTGCCGTTTGCTGCTGGCCGTGCTGGGCATGTTGCTGGTGGAACAGTGGTACCGCAATACGCCACCGTTGAAACGCTGGGGCATCAAGTTTGCGTGCCTCGGTGTCGGCGGCCTGTTCGCCTACGATTTCTATCTGTACAGCGACGCCTTGCTGTTTCGTGCGGTCAACGATGACATCTGGGCCGCGCGCGGTATCGTCGATGCCTTGTGCGCGCCGCTGCTGGCCATCTCGGCGGCGCGCAATCCGGGCTGGGCGCTGGGCTTGTCCGTCTCGCGCCAGATGCTGTACCGCTCGGCCGCCTTGCTGGGCTCGGCCATCTATTTGCTGGCCATGGCGGCCAGCGCCTATTATTTGCGCTACTTCGGCGGCACCTGGGGATCCTTGATGCAGATGGCTTACCTGGGCGGCGCGGCCCTGCTGCTGGCGGGCGTGCTGTTTTCCGGCAGCCTGCGCGCCAAGCTCAAGGTGACTATCAATAAACATTTTTACAATGCCATCTTCGATTACCGCGAGGAGTGGCTGAGATTTACGCGCGCGCTGTCCGAAGACGGGCCAGCCTTGGGCGAACGCACGATACAGGCCATGGCGCAGCTGGTGGAAAGCCGCGCCGGCGCGCTGTGGATCTTGCGCGAGCAGGGCCAGTTTGCCCCGGCCGCCAGCTGGAACTGGCCGCCTGGCACGTGGAGCGAGCCGGCGGCCGGCCCTTTGTGCCAGTTCCTGGAAGCACGGTTATGGGTGATCGACGTGCCCGATTGCGTGCAGAATCCGGGCCAGTATGGCGGCTTGCTGTTGCCAGCGGCGCTGCTGGCGCTGCCCGATGTGTGGCTGCTGGTGCCCCTGATGCTGCATGGCCAGCTGTTCGCCTTTGTCGCGCTGGCGCGGCCCCGCACGCGCATCAGCCTGAACTGGGAAATCCGCGACGTGCTGAAAATTGCCGGCAGCCAGGCCGCCAGCTACCTGGCGCACCGCGAATCGCTCGATACGCTGACGGTGGCGCGCCAGTTCGACTCGTTCAACCGCATGTCCACTTTCATCGTGCACGACCTCAAAAACCTGGTGTTTCAATTATCCCTTTTACTGAGCAATGCGAAAAAGCACCGTGCCAATCCCGCCTTCCAGGAAGACATGCTGGGCACTTTGGACCATTCCGTGCAGAAAATGAAGACCCTGCTGCAGAAACTGGCGCGCGGCGAGGCGCCGGAAGCGTCGGCGCCGTTGCAGCTTGATGGCTTGCTGCGCCAGGCCGTGGCGGCCAAGGCCAGCCTGGCGCCGGCGCCCCGGCTGGAAATCGTCGATGGCGAGCTGACGGTGCTGGCCAACCGCGCGCGCCTGGAACGGGTGCTGGGCCACTTGATACAGAATGCCATCGAGGCGACGGCCAGCGATGGCAAGGTGGCCGTGCGCTTGCGGCGCGTGCAGCACACGGCCGTCGTCGAGCTCGACGATACGGGGCAGGGCATGAGCGAGCAATTCATCCGCGACCGTCTATTTACACCGTTCGACACGACCAAGACGGCGGGCATGGGCATCGGCGTGTTCGAAAGCCGCGAATACCTGCGCGAAGTGGGCGGCAGCCTGGAAGTGCGCAGCGAGCCGCAAGTGGGCACGACGTTTCGCGTGATCCTGCCGCTGCATGCGGCCTAGCAAAGGAGTGCCATGGGCAAGCAAAAACTGCTGGTCATCGAAGACGATCCCGGTCTGCAAAAGCAGTTGCACTGGAGCTTTGACGGTTATGACGTCTTGCTGGCGGGCGAGCGCGAGGCGGCGCTGGCGCTCGTGCGGCGCCACCAACCGGCCGTGGTGACGATGGACCTGGGCTTGCCGCCCAACCCGGACGGCGCCACGGAAGGCCTCGCTACCTTGCAGCAAATCCTCGCGCTGGCGCCGGACACGAAAGTCATCATCCTGTCGGGCAACCAGGAGCGCGCGCATGCCTTGAAAGCCATCGCGCTGGGCGCCTACGATTTCCACCAGAAGCCGTTCGAGGCCGACATGCTGGGCCTGGTCATCGCCCGCGCGTTCTATTTGCACGCGATGCAGCAGGAAAACCGCCGCATGCTGCAAACGCAGGCGGATTCCCCTTTGGCCGGCATCGTCAGCCGCGATCCCGGCATGCTGAAATTGTGCCGCAACGTGGAAAAAGTGGCGCCCTCATCGGCCAGCGTGATGCTGCTCGGCGATTCTGGCAGCGGCAAGGAACTGATTGCACGCGGCTTGCATGCGCTGTCGAGCCGCCATGCGCAACGCTTTGTTGCCATCAATTGCGCGGCCATCCCCGAAAACCTGCTGGAAAGCGAACTGTTTGGCTACGAGCGGGGGGCCTTTACGGGCGCGGCCCGGCAAACCCTGGGCAAGATCGAACTGGCCCATGGCGGCACTTTCTTTCTCGATGAAATCGGCGACATGCCGATGGCGCTGCAGGCGAAATTGCTGCGCTTCCTGCAGGAACGGGTGATCGAGCGCGTGGGCGGGCGTGCCGAGATCGCCGTCGACGTGCGCATCGTCTGCGCCACGCACCAGGATTTAAAAATGCTGGCGGAACAGGGACGTTTCCGCGAAGACCTGTTTTACCGCCTCAGCGAAATCGTCTTGCGCATTCCACCCTTGCGTGAGCGGGTCGGCGATGGCACCTTGCTGGCGCAGCATTTCAAGAACAAGTTCTGCGCCAGCGAGGGGCGCGGCAACCTGCATTTCAGCGCGGGCGCGCTGCAGTTGATCGAAAGCTATGGCTGGCCCGGCAATGTGCGCGAAGTGGAAAACTGCATCAAGCGGGCCGTCATCATGTGTGACGGACCGCAGATCGCCGCCGACGACCTGGGCTTGCCCGCCAGCACCCAGGCGGCGCCCCCGGATGAGCCGCTGAACCTGCGCCAGGCCCGCGAAGGGGCTGAATACAAGGTGATGGTGCGCGCGCTGGCGCGGGCCGACGGCAATATCGCCAGGGCGGCCGAGCTGCTGGGCGTGAGCCGGCCCACCCTGTACGACCTGATGGGCCATCACGGCATCAAGTAGGAAGCCAAACAAGCGAATGTATTAAAAATCAAGATTGTGTAAGGCGTCGCACATACGCTGGCGCCGCCGTGGCGCATCCTTGCCTCATCCACAACAAGGAGGCGCCATGAACGCGATCAGTTTATTGATGCAGGACCATAAGGCCGTGAAGGCTCTGTTTGCCCAGTATGAAGGCTTGAGCGACCGCTCATTTGCCACCAAGAAAAAGCTGGCCGACCAGATATGCCAGGAATTGACCGTGCACACGCAACTGGAAGAAGAAATCTTCTATCCGGCCGTGCGCCGCCCGATCCACGATGGCGACCTGATGGATGAAGCCGTCGTCGAGCACGCGAGCGCCAAGGAACTCATCGCGCAGATTGCCGCCATGGATCCTGCCGACGACCTGTACGACGCCAAGGTCAAGGTGCTGTCCGAGCAGATCGAGCACCACGTCCAGGAAGAAGAGGGCGACATGTTTCCCAAGGTGCGCCATACGGCCATCGACCTCGACGCGCTGGGCAAGGAAATGGCCGCGCGCAAGGAACAGCTGACGGGCGTGGCCGCCTGAGCGGCTTAAAAAATCAACAACCAAGGGAGTATTCCATGCAAGCTACACAATTGTCCGTGTCGGACCTGAACAATCCGGGCGTGTCCTGGGGCGCCGTGCTGGCGGGCGCTGCCGCTGCGGCCGCCTTGTCCTTCATCCTGCTGATCCTCGGCGTGGGCCTGGGCCTGTCGTCCGTGTCGCCGTGGTCGTTCAATGCGACGGCCATCGGCGTGTCGACCATCGCCTGGCTGGCTTTCATGCAGCTGGCCGCCTCCGGCATCGGCGGCTACATGGCGGGACGCCTGCGCGTGAAATGGAGCTCGATTCACACGGATGAGGTGCATTTCCGCGATACTGCGCACGGCTTGCTGGCCTGGGCCGTGGCCACCCTGATCACCGTGGCCGTGCTGGCCGGCGGCACGCGCGCCGTACTGAGCGGCGCCATCGACGCAGGCAGCGGCGTGGCGGCGGCGGTGTCCCCGGCCGCGGCGGCCGGTGCCGGGGCTGCAGGCGCCAAGGCGGGCGAGGGTAGCGGCGCCAATCCGCTTGACTATTTCTCGGACATGCTGCTGCGCGCCGCACCGGCGCCTGAAACGGGCGGCACGGCCGCCGACCTGCGCGTGGAAATCGGCAAGATCTTTGCCACTGGCCTGTCCACGGGCAGCCTGGCCGCCGATGACCGCGCCTACTTGGGCCAGGTCGTGGCCAGCCGCACGGGCTTGACGCAGGCTGAGGCGGAAGCGCGCGTCGACGCCGTCTACGCCCGTGCCGCCAAGGCCGCCGCCGATGCCAAGGCGAAAGCACAGCAAGCGGCCGACACGGCCCGCAAGGCCGGTGCCCACACGGCACTGTGGATGTTCGTCGCCTTGCTGCTGGGCGCTTTCGTGGCCAGCCTGGCGGCAACGTTTGGCGGCCGCCAGCGCGACCATGAAAGAGTGCTGCGCCACGTGACCATTTAAGCCACCCATACAATCAAGGAGTCTGCCATGCGTTCCATCCTCTTGCTGCTGCTGGGTATTCCATTGCCCATCGTCATACTGATCGCCCTGTTCGTGCGCTGACAAGGGCAACACAGGAACCGGCGTCCGCTGCAAGGCGGGCGCCGGTTTTTGCGTGAAAGCGGGCGCATGTGTAATATGGCGCCATCTTTCCACCGAGACTATCCATGACCTTGACTGCCATCCGTCCTTTGCTGAAAACCGCCGCCATCACCGCTTTGGCCTGCACCATGCTGGCCGCGTGTTCCACCCTGATCGGCCCGCGCGACGTGAATGTGTCGCTGAGCAAGATGCAGCAAGGCCTGGAGCGCCGCTTTCCGATCGACAAGCGTGTGCTGTCCGTGCTGGACGTCAAGCTGACCCGTCCGCAATTGTCGCTGCAGCCCGAGCGCGAACGGGTTGCCCTCAGCGTCGATGCCAGTGTCTTGCCGCCATTCATACGCCAGAGCTGGCGCGGCAGCCTGGCCATGTCGGGCCGCCTCGTGCTCGACGCCCAGCGCAATGCCGTCTACCTGAGCGAAGCGAGCGTGGACAAGGTCACCATCGACGGCATGGACGAGTCGCAGCAGCGCCAGTTTGCCAAGGTGGCCAGCTTGGTGGCCGACCAGCTCATGCATGAAACGCCCATCTACACCTTCAAGCCTGACGAATTGCACTACGCGGGCGTGCAATTCGTGCCCACCCAGATCAGGACCACGGGCAATGGGCTGACGGTGACGTTCGAGCCGGTGAAGTAGGCTAGGCCTTCAATGCAGGCGAGCTGATTTGCGTCGCCGTGTTATTGCGCGGCGTCGCTTCTTCGTGGAACAGGTCCGCCAAATACTCGCACAGTGCATCGTTTTGAATATCGTCGGGAATAATGAAATCGGCGGGCCGGCGCTTGCCTTCGGTACCGAGATAGAATGCGCGCCATACTCCCTGATTTCCCCGGATGGCGATCAGCGTGCCGAAAATATTGAATCTGAATTCCTGCATCAAACTTCTCCAGGCAAAGCGCCAGTCCAATAGATATGGCGCGGGGGGGATATGGCTATTGCTAAATAGTAACATTTGCTGATCATCGGCGCGGGCTCGAGGCGTGCTTCAACGCCCAACGGATCACTGGACTTGTTTAACGGGCATTGTTTCCCCGCAGGTACGCGGACTATAATCCAGCCTCTCATGCCTGGACAAGCATGTTCCCCAACATGAAGTGAAAACAATTAAAGGAATCTTCGTGAAACGTTCGCTGATCAGCGCCGCCTGCTGCGCCTTGCTCGCCTTATCTTCGCCGTCGCTGTACGCCCAAGCCTCCAATGCCACCGCGCCCGTCTCCGGCATCGACCTGAAAACCCTGGACCCCGCGGTCAGCCCCCGGGATGACTTCTACGGCTACGTCAACGGCGTCTGGACCCGCAACACGGACATCCCGGCCGACAAATCCGTCTGGGGCACCTACATCGAATTGCGCGAAATCGCCCAGGGCCAGTTGCGCGGCCTGATCGATGCGACCCTGAAAAATCCCGGCAAGCCGGGTAGCGAGGCGCACAAGATCGCCGACCTGTACACGAGTTTCATGAACGACAAGGCGCGCAATGCGGCCGGCTTCAAGCCCCTGCGCGCCGAGCTGGCCCGCGTCGCCGCCGTGAAGGACAAGAAAGACTTGCCGGCGTTGCTGGCCTATCTGCAAGGCAATGGCGTCGCGACGCCGTTTTCCGCTTATGTGGCGCCCGATGCGCAAGACCCGGAGCAGTACACGGTCAACATCAGCCAGTCCGGCCTGGGCTTGCCTGACCGCGATTACTACCTGAAGGAAGACGACGCCAAGCTGCAAGCCGTGCGCGCCAAATACCTCAAGCATATCGAAACCATGCTGGCCATGAGCGGCGACAAGGCTGCGGCCGCCCACGCGGCGCAGATACTCGACATCGAAACGCGCCTGGCGGCCGTGCAGTGGACGCGCGTGCAGATGCGCGACCCCGTCAAATCGTACAACCGCGTCGATTTCGATCAATTCGCGGCACTGGCGCCGGCCTTCGACTGGAACGCCTACTTTACCGCCGCCGGCCTGGCGCCAAAGGCTACTTCTGCCGTCGTGCGCCAGCCCAGCTTCATGACGGGCTTTGCCGAGACCGTGGCCGCCGTGCCGCTGGAATCGTGGAAGAGCTATCTGAACTGGCGCATCATCGAAAGCTATGCCTCGTTCCTGGATAACGCCACGGTCAAGGAGCGCTTCGCCTTCGACGGCACGGTGCTGCGCGGCGTGCCGCAAAGCGAACCGCAGTGGCAGCTGGCACTGCGCTTCACGGATGGCGCCATCAGCGACGCCGTCGGCAAGCGCTACGTGGAAATGTATTTGCCGCCGGAAACCCGGCCCCGCGTGATGGCCATGTTCGACAATTTCGTCGCCTCGTTCAAGGATGGCATCGAGCAGCTCGACTGGATGGGCCCGGAAACCAAGAAGGAAGCTCAGCTCAAGCTGGCGGCCTTGAAGCCGAAGATCGCGTATCCCGATACCTGGCGCGACTACAGCAGCATGAAGACGCAGCCGAATGACCTGATCGCCAACGTGCGCGCAGCGCGCGTGTGGAGCCGCCAGCAAAACCTGGCCAAGCTGGGCAAGCCTGTCGACCGCGACGAATGGTCGATGACGCCGCAAACCGTCAACGCCAGCTACAGCCCGGCCCTGAACGCCATCACGATCCCGGCCGCCATTTTGCAACCGCCATTCTTCAACGTGAAAGCGGAAGATGCCGTCAATTACGGCTTGCTGGGCATCACCTTCGGCCATGAAATCAGCCATGCCTTCGACGATTCCGGCAGTCAATATGACGCCAAGGGCCGCTTGCGCAACTGGTGGACGGCAGAGGACCGCACGGCCTTCAAGGCGCTGGCCGCCGGGCTCGTCAAGCAGTATGGCGCTTACAGCCCCGTGCCTGGCTACCACATCAATGGCGAGCTGACCCTGGGTGAAAACATCGGCGACAACTCCGGCCTGTCGATCACCTACAAGGCCTACCAGCGTTCGCTGGGCGGCAAGCCGTCGCCCGTCATCGATGGCTTGACGGGCGAACAGCGCCTGTACATCGGTTTTGCGCAGAAGTGGCGCGCGAAATTGCGTCCCGAAGCGGCCATCGCGCAGATCAAGAGCGATCCGCATTCGCCGGGCGAATTCCGCGCCAAGGGCACGGTCAAGAACCAGCCCGGCTTCTACGAGGCGTTCGGCATCAGGCCGGGCGACCCGATGTACTTGCCGCCCGAGCAGCGCGTGATCATGTGGTAATCAGGTAGGGCAGGCGGCCGCGCCGGGGGATTATTCCTTGGCGTGGTTGAGCGTGTACCTGGGCAGTTCGAGCGTCAGGTCTGCGTTTGACACGCGGGCCTGGCACGACAGGCGCGAGTGGGGCTGCAAGCCCCAGGCCTGGTCGAGCATGTCTTCCTCATTGTCGCCCAGTTCGTTGAGCGAGTCGAAACCCTGCACCACGACCACATGGCAGGTGGAACAGGCACCTACCTGGCCGCAGGCGTGTTCTATATCTATTTTGTTGCGCTGCAATGCATCGCAAATGCTCATGTTCTGCGGCGCGTCAAACACGGCGCCTTCCGGCGCCAGCTCGGGATGGGGCAGGACGGTGATTTTTGGCATGCGGGATTCTCCTTGATGTCGCTTGAATACCGCTACCTTGAACCTTCCCGCCTTGATAAGGTCAAGCGCAACTTGCGCCTGAACGAGGGCTTGCTACGCTTACATCGTAAGCGTCGGGTCAGCGCCGTATTGAATGCCATGGCAAATTGATCGATGATGCGATCGCACCGCTGGGAAGCGGCGTATCTTAAAGAGCTGCTGACATGTTGCTGTTCCAGGGTAAGAACTCATCGACCCGGTTGACGGGATGATCGGCGATATGCTTCAGCACGTGACGCAACCAGGCTTCGGGGTCGACACCGTTCAGTCTGGCCGTGCCGGTCATGGTTCTGCGTGGCGATGGCCAACTTGCCGGCCCCAACTGCGCTCATGCCAGGATTCTGAAGCGCGATGTGGGTAGAGGGAAAACGGAAAAAATTGGGCGCTAAACCTCATAACTTATCCCTGAATACCGCAGTGTCCGATATTTGTGTTCGTCAACCAAGGTGTTCTGAAGCCCAGACGTCATCTGTTTTCAGATTGATGCATCTCCAGTCGGCCCAAGTGCTCAGGCGACTATAACGGGATGGCCCACAATTCGCCCGTGCGCCCCATTTCAATGATACGTTTGAGTGTCACGCGCTTGAACACCGGCCTGCATTGACCGCAGTAGAAATCTTTGATGCCCACTTTTCCCGAGATCGACTGCGGACGCACGACGCCGCTGAAGATGAGCACTTGCAAAGCTTCGCGGTCGGGCGCTCCTTTCACAGGATTGGTGGCCAGGCCGCTGGAGTACTCGGCGGTGAAGGTCAGCACTTTTTTCTTCGAATCGTATGTCATCTCTTTGATGGTGGCTCTGACTGGTTCGGAGGTGCCGATGGCGACAGCGACATGGCCTATCGTTTCCGCTACGCGTTGGTAAAGCACGATGTCGTATCCGGAGACAAAATGTGGATCGTCAGCGCCTTCGGTCCGCATATTCGAGTAGTAGCCAATCAAGCGCGCCGGCACGGACTCTACAGCGTGCGCCGTCGGCAGGAGACATGCGGCGATCAGAAAGGCGGCGAAAAATTTCATATTAATGTCCTGTAGTTGACCAGTGCGGTTTATCGGCATTTCCGCCAACGTATTTTTTAACGCCATAAGTCAACCCAACTGCTTTGAGCTGTAAGCTCATGCGTTGTTGGATCTTCGGCGAGCGCCGTCTGCGCCTTCGCCGCCAGACCGTTCATGCCGGCGCGCATGTCGGTCAAGCCGGCGGCCAGCCATATCTTTGTGCCTGCTGACAAACCGATCATGGCAGCCGCCGTGCCAGCAACAGCGTCAGCGTGGCCGCCAGCGGTGGCCAGTTGACTTGGCGCGCAGCAAGCGTCTCGTCGCCGAAGCGCTTGCGCCAACTGAACAGCTGATTGGTGTTGATCTTCAGATCGCGGGCAAGCAGCGAAACGGATGCCCTATCAACCTGAGTACGCGCCACAGCGGCACTCTTGAATTCATCGCTGTGCTGGCGATACGGGGGAAGACGGTGGTGGGCCGACCCTTGCCTTACATCTTCGACGCCGGATGTTCCGCCAGCGGGACAAACTGGCCGGTAGCCTCGTCGAGCGCGTCGAGCGAGCCATTTTCGATGTCATACACCCAGCCATGCAGGGTCAGGCGTTTTTGCGTGATGCCCAGCGCCACCGAGGGGTGGGTACGGATGTTGTTGAGTTGCGCCACCACGTTGGCCCGCACCATGCCGTCGATGCGCTCCTGTTCCGTCGCATGCTCGATCGATTCATTGATCATGCGCGCCGCATCCGCGTGCCGCAGCCAGTTCTTGACCGCCGGCATGTGATCGAGGCAGGTGCAGGTGGCGATGGCCTTCATCGCGCCGCAATCGGAGTGGCCGCAAATGACGATGTCCGTCACATTCAGGGCGGCCACGGCAAATTCGACGGACGCGCTTACGCCGCCCGGTTCCGGGCCAAACGAAGGCACGATGTTGCCCGCGTTGCGGATCACGAACAGTTCGCCAGGTTCACGCTGCGTCACCAGTTCCGGCACCATGCGACTGTCGGAGCAGGAAATGAACAGGGCTTTCGGCGTCTGTCCTGTCGCCAGTGTCTTGAACAGCTCTCGGCGTTCAGGAAAGACTTCCTTCTGGAAACGTAGAAATCCGGCAATGATGTCGCGCATAAATAAAAGAAAAGAGTGATGTGAGCCCGTATTATCGCCGATGTCAGCGCGGCTGGCTTGCCGGCTGGCCCGTTTCAGGGGCCGCCGTGCAGCGCTCGAGATGCTCGAGCAATTGCAGGAACACGCGTTTATCTGCAATGTGATTCATCGTGTTGCTCATGAAGACGTCGCTGGCGGCCGCTGCCACGGCACTGCGGGCTTGCGCGCAGGCGGCGTGCAGTGGCGCGCGGTCAAGCTCAAGCAGCGCCGTATCGATACTTTCGCACGTGAAATCGAAGGCATCGATGCCGCAACAGCCGGCGTCGCAATGGGTTTCCAGGCGGCAGATCAGCGGCCACAGCCCGTCCAGCAGGGCATCGATGTCGATGGCCTGGTCATAGCGGCCGTCAATGCTGATGAACTCGATCCATGTCTCATCGCCGATCTGGATATCGTACTTGCGGTCACGTTCGGTCATTTTTCAACATTCTCCTCGTCAGTGGCACCGCATTATAAAAAAAACCGCCCGAAGGCGGTTTTTATCAACGAGGCGATGCCGGCGTCTAGATAAAGTAGATCAGCGCGATGATGCCGACCACCAGCGCCACGCGGGTGACCTGGTAGGCCGTCTTGTTCCACGCCTTGAAGCGGCGGCGGTACTGGCCCATGGTCCAGGAAATCTGGAACAGCTTGCTCACGCCGCCGACCTGGTCGCCCAGCTCGTTCGGCGAGGCGGCGGCCGTCATCAGGGTGCGCCCCAGCCAGCGGTTCAAGCCTTGCGCCCAGCGGTAGCGCATCGGGCGTTCGATGTCGCAGAACAGGATGATGCGGTCGCTGTCGGCATCGTTGCGGGCCCAATGGATATACGTTTCATCGAACATCACGGCCTGGCCATCGCGCCAGCTGTGGCGCTCGCCGTCGACGTCGATGAAGCAGCGGTCGTCATTCGGCGTTTGCAAGCCCAGATGGTAGCGCAGGGAGCCGGCGAACGGGTCGCGGTGCGGGTTGAGCTTGCCGCCTTGCGGCAGTTCCGCGAACATGGCCGCCTTGATCGACGGAATCGATTGCAGCAGCGCATAGGTTTGCGGGCACATCTGCTGCGCCGACGGGTGGTTCGCGTCATACCATTTCAGGTAGAAACGTTTCCAGCCATATTTGAAGAAGGAATTGAAGCCCACGTCATTGTTCTTTTCGGCGGCCTTGATCTTTTTCATTTCCTGCATGCGCAGCGCTTCATCGCGGATGATCTGCCAGTTCTGCTGCAGCGGCGCCAGTTCCGGAAATTGATCGACGGAAAGATATGGCGTGGCCGGCACCTTGGAAAAGGTGTGCATGAACAGGTTCAACGGCGCCATGAACGAGGAGTGATCGAAGATCTGGCGGCGGAACGGCAGGCGTACCTTGCCCCGAAAATGAATATGTAAAACAGAAAACACAAAAATGCCCAGCAAGGCCCACTTCATACACAACCTCGTTTTTTAAGAATGGGGCAATTATAACCAGTTAATGCCATCGCCACCCCGTGCCACGGTGAAGGAACGATGAAGCGGCGCGCGCTGGCGCTCTGTCCTACAATAGCTTTATTTCATCACTGAAGGGGCAACAATGGAAATCTGGCACGCACCGCTCGACCTGGCCACCCTCAACGCCGCCAGTGTAGGCACGGCCATGCGCCACCTGGGCATCGCATTCACGGCCTTCGGCCCCGACTGGATCGAGGCGACCATGCCCGTCGACCACCGCACCATGCAGCCTTTTAAACTGCTGCATGGCGGCGCTTCCGTCTTGTTGGCCGAAACCCTGGGCAGCATGGCCGCGAATGCCTGCCTCGATTCCAGCCGCCAAGTGAGCGTGGGCCAGGAAATCAACGCCAACCACCTGCGCGGCGTGCGCGGCGGCCAGGTGACGGGGCGCGCCACGCCGATCCACCGGGGCCGCACCAGCCAGGTCTGGGAAATCCGCATCACCGACGACGACGGCAAATTATGCTGCATTTCGCGCATCACCATGGCCGTCATCGATACCCCTGGCAACAGTTAATTGTCTTTTTTGATATGCGTCAAGGCACTAAAAGTGGACACGTGGAATCATCCATAACGCTGTTCGCTTATAATTCAGTGTGCTGTTGTATGGCGTAGGGATAATTCCCGCACGCCTGCATTGCCCGAAATTAGAAGCTGACTGCCCAAAAAACGCCAGTTAGAGACCCATCCTGCGCCATGCAGGAAAGGCAACACGACGGCGAGCAGATCGCTGGTTCTAGCGGAACCGGCAACAATCAACTTTATTACAGGGCAATAACAACAATGATGTCATTCAATCGTTTGACGATAGGCGCGCGCCTGAGCGCAGGCTTCGGGCTGCTGGTGGTACTGATGCTGGTGCTGGCGGCCTTCGCGCTGCTGCGTATCGGCGCCATCTCCGGCGCCATGGACGCGCAAGAAAAAGTCCAGCTGGAAAAACTCGAACCGCTGTACGTGGCGCGCGAAGCGCTCGACCAGACGGGCCTGGCCGCCCGCAACGCGTATATCTTCCATGACCAGGCTGCCGCCGAGAAAGAGTTGGCCATCCTCGACAGCCAGAAAGCGCTGTACCTGGAAGCGCTGGCGCGCCTGGCGCCGCAGTTCGCCGGCGATGCGCAATTCGAGAAAGTCAGCACGGGCCTGAAAACCATGGCGCAGGAATTGCAGCGTCCGCGCCAGTTCCGCGCCACGGGGCAGATGGAACAGTACGGCACCTTCCTCGTCGAGGAGTGCAGCCCCCTGCGGCGCCAGATCGTCGCCGATATCGATACGGTGCTGAAAAACGTGCAGCGCGAATCGGAGCAGGCCAGCGTGGCCGCGCGCGCCATTTACGGCCAGTCGCTGCGCTGGATCGGCGTGCTGGCTGCCCTCAGCGTGCTCATTTGCATTGCGGTCGCCACCGTCATCACGCGCGGCCTGCTGCGTCAGCTGGGCGGCGAACCGGCGTATGCGGCCACGATCGCCGGGCGCATCGCGCTCGGTGAACTGGCCATCGACGTGCACACGCGCCACGGCGACGACAGCAGTTTATTGTTCGCGATCAAGACCATGCGCGACAACCTGGCCACCATCGTCGGCAAGGTGCGCCACGGAACGGAAAGCATCGCCACGGCCTCGACCGAGATTGCCACGGGCAACCGCGACCTGTCGCAGCGCACGGAGCAGCAGGCCGGCTCGCTGGAAGAAGTGGCCTCATCGATGGAAGAACTGATTTCCACCGTGCGCCAGAATGCGGACAACGCGCAACAGGCGAACCATCTGGCGCGCGAAGCGTCGAAGGTGTCGGAGCAGGGCGGCAAGGCGGTGGCCGAAGTGGTGCACACCATGGGCCTGATCAATGCCTCGTCGAACAAGATCGTCGACATCATCGGCGTGATCGACAGCATTGCCTTCCAGACGAATATCCTGGCCTTGAACGCGGCCGTGGAAGCGGCGCGCGCCGGGGAGCAGGGACGCGGTTTCGCCGTCGTCGCCACGGAAGTGCGCAACCTGGCGCAGAGGTCAAGCGCCGCCGCGCGCGAAATCAAGCTGCTGATCGACGATTCCGTCAGCAAGGTGGGCACGGGAACCTTGCTTGTCGAACAGGCAGGCGTCACCATGCACGACGTGGTGGCCGGCATCGGCAGGGTAACGGGCATCATGGCCGAGATCAGCCACGCCACGCAGGAGCAGGGCGCTGGCATCGAGCAAGTCAACCGCGCCATCGTCGACATGGACAGGGTGACCCAGCAGAACGCGGCCCTCGTCGAGCAGGCGGCCGCCGCCGCGCACGAATTGCAGCAGCAGGCGGCGCAGCTGGAACAGGAAGTGGGCATTTTTAAACTGGCCAAGCCGGCCAGCGGACCGCTGCGCCTGGCGGCCTGACGCGGGAGCACGGCAGCGCCGCGCACCACCAGCCATGCGCCAAGCGTCGTATTCCGCGCTACAATGAGAGCTGGATCACCGCCAGGACTTCTCATGCAAGTGCGCAGCAGCCATGATCTATCCAGCCCGGACGACGACAAACCGGCGCCGCCCGTGCTGCAGCTGGCCCTTGCCGGTCTCGGCTGGGGTCTGCTCACCTGCATGCTGTGCTTTGCCATCCTGTTTATCACCAAATGGCTGCTGCCGCCCGAATACTGGGGCGCACACACGGGCTTGTCCAAGTTCAAGCGCGAAATGTCGCTGCCCCTGCTGGTGTTCTGGGTCGTCATCTATTCACCCATCCTGGAAACCTTCCTCGGCCAGCTGCTGCCGCTGGAAATCCTCCGGCGCCTGGGTGCCAGCCGCCAGCTGAGCATTTTTATCGGCGCCATCCTGTGGGCCGTCGTGCATTTCATCAGCGGCGGCTTGCTGCACGCCATCGTCGCGCTGGGGTCCGGCGCCATGTTCAGCTTTGTCTACCTGCGCTACCGCGGCCCCAGTGTGGCCGTGGCCTATGCAACGACGGCGTTCGCGCGCGCCTGCAACAATATCGCCATCCTCGTTGCGGTGTTTTACGGCCTGGACGCCTAAAGCACCGTCCAAAACCTACTGCGCGTCGGTATAGGCGGCCTGCGATGCTCACCGTACTCTAGTACGGTTGCGCTTCTCGACCACCTCTACCTTCCGCTCGCTACGGTTTTGTCAGGCGCTTTTCTTTCTTCCTGAGCAAATACGGCACCAGCGCCGCCAGCGCCACGGCCAGCACCGCCAGGCCGAGCAGTAGCTGGCGGAAGGCCGCGTCATAGCTGGCGCGCAGCAGCGCTTCCTGGCCGCCCAGCAGCTGTGTCGCTTGCTCGATATCGCCGAGCGCGGCGCGGCTGGCGGCGGCCAGCACGGGTAAATCGGCTGGTAGTTGATGCGCCAGGCCCGCGCCGATCAGGCTGGCCAGCACGGCGCCTGCCAGGGCCAGCGCCACCCCGTCGGCGCTGACGCGCACGGTATTGAAGATGCCCGTCGCCATGCCGGCCCGCTCCGTTTCCACCACGCTCAAGGCCATACCATCCATCAAGCCCCACGGCAAGCCTATGCCCACGCCGATCAGCAGCAGGGGGCCGGCCAGCGCTGCGGTGCCGCCATGGCCCAGCACCTGCGCCAGCCAGGCCAGTCCCGCCGCAGCCAGCAGCAGTCCCGCCGCACTCAGGGCGCCTGCACCGATCCAGCGCGACAGCAGCGCCGCCAGCATGGGCACGAGCAGCAGCGGCGCGGCCAGGGCGATCATCAGGCGTCCCGCCGCCAGCGCGGACATGTTGTCGATGCCGATGAAGCGCCCCGGCAGCATGACGATGAGCACGATGAACAGGAAGGCGGGCGAGGCGGCCAACACTTGCACGGCGACAAAGCGACGCTGGCGGAACAGCGACAAATCCAGCAGCGGGTGCGCCGTTCGGCGCTCGATGGCGCCGAAGGCAACGAACAGCAGGACGGACGCGGCGACGGACAGCAGCACGGCGCCGTTGCGCCAGCCGTGCTCGGGCGCCAGCAGCATGCCCAGGGTCAACAGGCCCAGCGCGGCGCTGAAGCTGATGGCGCCGGGCCAGTCCAGCCGGCCCTTGCCGCGCGGGGGATCGGTGGGCACGCTGCCCCATACCAGCAGCATGCCGATGGCGCCCAGCGCGGCCGTGGCATAAAAGATGGCGGGCCAGCGGGCCAGCGCCAGCATGGCGCCGGCCGCCAGCGGACCGAAGGCCAGGCCCAGGCCGAACGTCGTGCCCAGCACGCTCATCACGCGGTTGCGCGCCGCGCCGTGGAACAAAGGCGCCAGCGACGACATGGCGGCGGCGAACGCGGCCGCGCCGCCGAGACCTTGCACGAAGCGCAGCACGGCGATCCATGCCACCGATGGCGCGTGGGCGATGGCCAGGGTCGCCACGCAAAACAGCGCCAGCCCTGCCAGCCAGACGCGGCGCCGTCCCAGCACGTCCGTCAGGCTGCCGGCCACCATCATGGCGCTGCCATAGCTGAGGATATACGCATTGATGACCCAGTTCAGGGCGGCGGCGCTGCCGTGCAGTTCGGCGCCCAGGGCGGGCAGAGCCACGGCCGGGCCCGTGAAGCACAGGGGAATCAGCAAGCCCGTCAGGCAAGCGGCCAGCACTTGCAGGGGGAGTGAAAGACGTGAGGAAGAGGGCATGGGTGTCGGCTCTGAAAGAAAGAGGGGCGAGTATGGCCTGCCAGTCATTGAAGAAAAATGGGCTAAACTGATCAACATATCGGACATAAATGTCGTGAATGGAGAGCAAATGGATAGCTTGGGCGGCATCGCCATGTTCGTGCAGGTAGCTGACAGCGGCAGTTTTTCCGCCACGGGCCGGCTGCTGGGCCTGTCCTCGTCGGCCGTCGGCAAGAGCGTGGCGCGCATGGAGGCGCGGCTGGGCGCGCGCCTGTTCCAGCGCAGCACGCGGCACCTGGCGCTGACGGCGGAAGGGGAAAAATTCCTGCAGCGCTGCAAGCGCATCCTGGCGGAAGTGGAAGCGGCCGAGCGCGAGCTGGGCGAAGCGTCCGGCGCACCCAGCGGCCGCCTGCGCATCAGCCTGCCACGCTACAGCGGCCTGTTCGAGCCGGCTATCGGCGCCTTCATGCAAGCCTATCCCGCCATCGAACTCGACCTTGATTTTTCCGACGCCATGGTCAATATCGTCAGCGACGGCTTTGACGCGGCCGTGCGCACGGGCGAGCTTGCCGATTCGGGCTTGATGCGGCGCAAACTCTGTACGTTCCGCCGCCTGCTGGTGGCGTCGCCCGCCTATCTGGCGCGCCACGGCAGGCCCGCCGATGGCGCCGCGCTGCTGCAACACGCGCGCCTCGACTACCGCTTTCCCGCCACGGGCCGACTGGAACAGTGGCCGCTGATGGACGAGGTAACCCAGCCGGTGCCCGGCATGGTCTGCAACAGCGTGGAAATGCGCGTCTTCCTGGCCGTGCAGGGGCAGGGCATCGCCTACCTGCCCGCATTTGCCGTGCAGCGCGAGCTGGCGGCAGGGCAACTGGTCTCGCTGCTGGACGCGCATACACAGGCGCGCACGGCATTCTGGCTGCTGTGGCCGGCCAGCCGCCACCTGCCGCCGCGCCTGCGCGTCTTCATCGATTTCCTGGTGCAGCAGTTACAGGATCAAACTTTTGGCGCCTTGCCATGACGGCGGACGATTCCCTGACGCCATTGCAGTTGCATGTGGCCGGCGCTACCGTGGCGCCGCGCCCGGCAAATAAGCGCCATCTCGCCAAACTTTGAAGCCTGCGTATTGCTGGCGGCCTACTCCACGCTTTCCAGGGATGCCACTGTGTCGAAAATATGCGCCAGCGCGCTTTCCATGGCGCCGGCGGTCGCGTCGCCGCTCTGGTTGGTGATGATGAAGACCCCCAGCTGGTATTTGGGAACGACCCAGGCGTAGCTTTGCGCACGCGGCACGCCGCCATGGTGTACATAATGCGTGCCCAACTGCCGATTGTTGCCGATGTTCCAGAAGTAGCCAATGCTGAAATCGTCCTGAAAACGCACCAGCGGCTGGTGCGATTCGATGACTGCGGGATGGGCGCTCAATTGCAGGCGCAGGTATTTCGCCATGTCCGGCAAGGTCGACTTCAGGTTGCCGGCCGCTCCCCAAGGCAGTTGCGGCATCGGTGTTGTCACGACGGGATTGTCGCTGTGGTAGCCGGGCGCCAGCCGGCCGGCATCCGTGGCTGCGATCCTGAGCCTGGTATCGTGCATGCCCGCTTCGCGCGCGATGAATTGCGTGAGCAGGACTTCATAGGGCATGCCGTAGATTGTTTCGAGCGTGTGCGCAATGAGTTCGGTGCCGGCGCTTGAATAGGCGTAGTCCTTGCCTAGCGGACCTGTGATGCTGACTGTGTGCAAGTCCTGCCAGAATTGCTGTTGTCCGTAGCTGGCGTAGGCCGCATTGAGCTTTGCCGGCGTGGCGTGTGCAGTGAAATCCTTCAATATGCTGTTCACCTGCAATGGCAGCATGCCCGGCATGGTGCTGGTGTGCGAGATCAAATGGCGCAAGCGCACTGGCTGCCCCTGCGACTGCAGGTTCGGGTAGGCGGCCGGCAGGTACTTTTGGATGGGATCATCGAGCGCCGCCTTCCCATCGAGCACAGCGTTCGCCAGCAGCAGGCCGGCAAAAGTCTTGCTGATCGAGCCGATTTCATACAGCGTTGTATCGTTCGGCGGATTGGCTTTGCCGGTCTCCAGCTCGCCTTGATGCAGCATGAATTCCTCGCCGCGATAAACGACGGCAATCGAGGTCGCATGCAGCAATGTTGACTGCAGCAGGGTGGTCGCGGTCTGGCGCATGGCCGCGGGAATGTCATGCGCAGGTGCCGTGGCTGCCGGCTTGCAAGCTGCCAGCGCGAGTGTCACTACAGTGATGCTTGCGGCGAGTTTGGTCATCATGCGCACCATCCAGGGGGGAGGGGCATTCTCGCACAATGGATGCAGCGGCGACAGAAAAAACTTGGCAAAAGTTTCTCTTCTTTCTTCCATGCAGTGTGACATTTGCATGACAAATAACAGTGGCTGTCCCGTTTGACCGTCATTAAGGCGTGCATGCGAGGCGACGCTCAACCGCGCGCCGTCCATGCGCCGAAAGTGCCGGACCGTTGAAGGTGCACGCTGAACGGCAGGTGGATGCGGCCGGGACTTTTGCCTTGCATGCCGGCTTGCGCCGACATATTCACTCTTGGTTTTGACGTTTAACGACAGGAAACTGCAACATGACTGAAAAATTTGCATCGCACACTCCTACCTCCGCAGGCGATGGCATTGCCGCCATCGAGGCATACCTGAACAGTGCCGCTGCCCTGCAGCGCTTCACCGGCACGCCGAACGCCGATGTGCTCAGTGGCACCACGGGCGCCGACGTGCTCGAAGGCCTGGCTGGCGACGATACGTATTACGTCAACGACAGCGGCGACGTGATCGTCGAGCTGGCGAATGGCGGCAACGACAAGGTGTATACCAGCGTCAATTACCAGGTGGCCGAGAACGTGGAGAGCGTGTACCTGACCGCCGCCGGGCTGACCGTGACGGGCAGCGCCAATACCAATAATGTGTTTCACGTCGACACGGCCGGTGGCAACAGGATAGATGGCGGCGGCACGGGCAATTCGGTCGCTTACATCGGTTCCGGCGCAGGCGTGACGGCGACGCTGCTGGGCGCGAATGACCCACTGGCGGCGCCAGCGGGCAGCGACATCCTGGTCAACCTGATGAGCATCGGCGGCAGCAAGTTCGACGATGTCCTCACCGGCAACGAACTCAAGAACGCCCTCGTGGGCGGCTTCGGCAACGATACCTTACGCGGTGGCAAGGGCGATGATCTGCTGGCCGGCATGCAGGGGGACGATACCTATATCTTTGCCCGCGGCGACGGCGCCGACGCCATCACCGAGGTGGTCGAGGGGGGCAGCCACAATGTCGTCTCCTTCCTGGCCGGCGTCAGCGCCGACCAATTGTGGTTCCGCCAGGTGGGCGTGAACCTGGAAGTGAGCACCATCGGCACGAGCGACAAGATCACCGTCAATGGCTGGTACAGCGCAGGCAGCGCGCCCCGCATCCAGGCATTCCGCACGGCCGATGGCCGCGTGCTGCTGGGCAGCGACGTGTCCAAGCTGGTGCAGGCGATGGCCGCGCTGCAGCCGCCACCGGCTGGCCAGCTGACTTTGCCTGTCTACGCAGCCACCGTCCTGGCTCCCGTGCTGGCGCAGAACTGGCGCACGGAAGGACCGAATCAGTCCGGCAACGGCGTCTTCACTGGCACGGCGAATCCGGACATCATCAAGGGCACGGCGGGCGCCGATGTGATGGCGGGCCTGGCCGGCGACGACATTTATTACGTCAACCATGGCAACGACGTGGTGACCGAACAGCCGGGCGGCGGCCGCGACACTGTCTACACGACGGTCAGCTACACCATGGGCGCCAACATCGAAGAGGTGCACCTGGCCGCCGCGGGCGTGGGTGTGACAGGTAACGGCAGCGGCAACGTCTTTCACGTCGACGTTGCCGGCGGCAACTTGTTGTATGGCATCGGCAGCAATAATTCGGCCACTTATGCGGGTGCCAAGGCAGGCACCACGGCGACCATCGTTCCCGTCGTCGGCAGTAGCGCGCTCTTGCCTGGCAGCGATGTGCTGGTCAATATTTCCAGCGTGACAGGCAGTGCCTACGACGACGTGCTGATCGGCAACGAACTGGCCAACACCCTGTCTGGCGGCCTCGGCAACGATACCTTGCAAGGCGGCAAGGGCGACGATGTGCTGACCGGCGGCCTGGGCGACGATACCTATGTCTTTGCGCGCGGCGACGGCGCCGACGTCATCATCGAAGCGTCCGCCGACGCCAATTACGACGCCATCGCTTTCCTGGCCGGCGTCAACATCGACCAGCTGTGGTTTCGCCAGGTGGGCGCGGACCTGGAAGTGAGCACCATCGGCACCACGGACAAGATCACCATCCGCGCCTGGAACAAGGCTGCGCCGAACATCGAGGAATTCCGCACGGCCGCCGGCCACGTCATGCGCGGCGCCGATGTGCAACTGCTGGTGCAGGCGATGGCGACCCTGGCGCCACCGCCGCTGGGCCAGCTGACCTTGCCGGCAGGCACCGCCGCCGCCCTGGCGCCCGTGTTGTCCCAGGCCTGGCACTTCAACGGTCCCACGCAGTTGACGGAGCAAACCTTTGTCGGCACGGAAAATGCCGACCTCATCAAGGGCACGGCCGGCGCCGACCTGATGGAAGGCCTGGGCGGCGACGACACCTATCACGTCAACCACAGTGGCGACTTCATCGTCGAACGGGGCAATGGCGGCAGCGACACCGTGTTTACCACGGTCAACTACACGGTGGCCGACAACGTCGAGAATGTGCGCCTCGGCGCCCCTGGCCTGACGGTGACGGGCAGCGCCTTCACCAACAACATCTTTTTCGTCACTACCCCCGGCGGCAATGTGCTCGACGGCGGTGGTGCGGGCAACACGCTCAATTACGTCAATGCAAGCGCTGGCGCGACGGTTGCCTTCGCACCCGTGGGCACGGCCCTGGCGGCGCGTCCTGGCGTGGATGTGGTGGCCAATTTCATCGCGGTTGTCGGCAGCAAGTTCGACGACGTGTTGATCGGCAATGAACTGAAGAACACCCTGCTGGGCGTGCTGGGCAACGATATCTTGCAAGGCGGCAAGGGCGACGACATCCTGGCTGGTGTGCTGGGCAACGACACCTATATCTTTGCCCGCGGCGACGGTGCCGACTTGATCAACGAGGCCAACGAGGCAGGCAGCCGCGACGTGGTCTCCTTTTTGGCAGGCGTCAGCGCCGAGCAGCTGTGGTTCCGCCAGGTGGGCACGGCCCTGGAAGTGAGCACCATCGGCACCACGGACAAGATCACCGTCACTGGCTGGTACGAGAGCGCGGAGCGGCGCATCGAGGAATTCCGCATGGCCGATGGCCGGGTCTTGCTGGGCAGCCAGGTGCAAAACCTGGTGCAGGCGATGGCTAGCCTGACGCCGCCACCGGCCGGCCAGCTCACTCTGCCTGCCGGCACGGCCGCCATCCTGGCGCCGGTGCTGGCGCAGAACTGGCGTTCCGCTCAGCCATTCAGCGCCGCCAGCCAGGGCGGTTTCAGCGGCTGGCAAGCGGATGCCGCGCAGCTGGTGCAAGCGATGGCCGGCTTTGCCGTGCCGGCCGCCGCATCGGCGCCGTGGTCGGCGCAAGGCGGTCCGTCGACGCAGATCCAGCTGGCGGCGGCGCATTAAACCGTTGAGCAACTAGATACACCATCACGCAGCCGGGCCGGGGTCACCAGCCACGGCCTGGCTGCGCCATTGAATTTCTGATATTGCCCGATGACAGTCCTCTCCTACCGCAACGATCCGCCACCGATTGAAAAAACCTCGCCCGACACAGGCTTGCTGTCGCTGCTGCTGATGGCCAGCCTGCACGGCATCGCCGCCGATGGGGCCCAGCTCAAGCACGCCTTCGGCCAGGCCGTGTTCACGCGGCAAACCGTGCTGCTGGCCGCGCGGCAACTTGGCTTGACGGCCAAGCTGGTGCGCCAGGCGCCCGAACGGCTGGCGCAAGCGCCGCTGCCGGCCATCGCCATGGATACCGTTGGCCGTTTCTTTATCCTCGGCAAGGTCGAGACGGACGCTGACGGTGTGAGCAAGGTGCTGGTCCAGCATCCGGGCCAGCCGCCGCAAATCCTCGGCCGCGACGCCTTTCTTGCCGCCTGGACGGGCGAACTGATCTTTTTCACCAGCAAGGCCAGTTATGCGGGCGAGACGGCCCGTTTCGACTTCAGCTGGTTCATCCCCGCCATCGTCAAATACCGCAGGCTGCTGGGCGAAGTGTTGCTGATTTCCTTCGTGCTGCAGCTGATCGGCCTGGCGACGCCCCTGTTTTTCCAGGTGGTGATGGACAAGGTGCTGGTCAACCACGCCATGAAAACCCTGCACGTGGTGGCCATCGGCCTGATCTGCGCCATCGTCTTCGAGGCCGTGCTGGGCCTCATCCGCACCTATGTTTTCGCGCGCACCAGCAGCAAGATCGACGTGGAACTGGGCGCGCGCCTGTTCCGCCACCTGCTGGCCTTGCCGATCGCGTATTTCCAGGCGCGCCGCGTGGGCGATTCCGTGGCGCGCATCCATGAACTGGAAAACATCCGCTCTTTCCTCACCGGCAACGCCATGACCCTGGTGCTGGACCTGCTGTTTTCCTTCATCTTCATTGCCGCCATGCTGTGGTATAGCGCGGCGCTGAGCGTCGTCGTGCTGGCCTCGATTCCCGTCTACGCGGCCCTGTCGATGCTGCTCACGCCCGTGCTGCGGGGCCGTTTGAACGATAAATTCAACCGCAGCACGGAAAACCAGTCTTTCCTGGTCGAAACCATCAGCGGCGTCGACACGCTCAAGGCCATGGCCGTCGAACCGCGCTGGCAGCAGCAATGGGAGAAGCAACTGGCCGGCTATGTGTCGGCGGGCTTGTCGGCAAATAACATCGGCATGCTGGCCAGCGGCGGCGTCACCCTGGTCAGCAAGCTGGTGACGGCGGCCATCATGTGGTGGGGCGCGACCCTCGTCATCGACGGCAAGATGACGGTGGGCGAACTGGTCGCCTTCAACATGCTGGCGGGGCAGGTGGCCTCGCCCATCCTGCGCCTGGCGCAGCTGTGGAACGATTTCCAGCAAGTGGGCATCTCGATGAGCAGGCTGGGCGACATCCTCAACGCTAGGGTGGAAGCGGGCAGCCAGAAGGCGCGCCTGCCGCGCATCGCCGGCGCCATCGAGTTCCAGCAAGTGGGTTTCCGCTACCGCCCCGATGCGGCCGAAGTGCTGCGCAATGTGTCGATCGCCATCGCACCCGGCGAGGTGATCGGCATCGTCGGGCGTTCCGGTTCCGGCAAGAGCACCCTGACGCGGCTGGCGCAGCGCCTCTACATTCCCGAACGGGGCAAGGTGCTGATCGACGGGCAGGATATCGCCGTCATCGACACGGCCTCGCTGCGGCGCCAGATCGGCGTGGTGCTGCAGGAAAATATACTGTTCAACCGCTCCGTTCGCGACAACATCGCCTTGAGCGACCCGGCGTTGCCCATTGACGCCGTCATCGCCGTGGCGAAACTGGCCGGTGCCCACGATTTCATTTGCGAATTGCCAGAAGGCTATGACACCATGGTGGGCGAGCACGGCACGGGCTTGTCCGGCGGCCAGCGCCAGCGCATCGCCATCGCCCGCGCCCTCATCGGCGATCCGCGCATCCTGATCTTCGACGAAGCGACGAGCGCGCTCGACTACGAATCGGAAAAAATCATCCAGGACAATATGCGCGGCATCTGTGCGGGGCGCACGGTGCTGATCATTGCCCACCGCCTGTCGGCCGTGCGCGAAGCACACCGCATCGTGGTCATGGAGCGGGGGCAGGTGGCCGAACTGGGCACGCATGATGCGCTGCTGGCGAACCCGGGCGGCATCTACGCCCATCTGTACAGCCTGCAGCAGGGCACCAGCGGGAGCGCAACAGGGGACGCAACATGAGCGCCGGCCACCGCCTGGCCGCGTATGGCGAGCTGTTGCAACGCTACGGCCAGGTGCTGCGGCACAGCTGGCGCCATCGTGCTGCCTTGAGCGGCCCCGTGCTGAGCGAAGACGAGGCGGCCTTTTTGCCGGCCGCGCTGGCGCTGCAGGAGCGGCCCGTGTCGCCATCGTTGCGCCTGACGGCCAGGGTGCTGATGCTGCTGGTTGCCTGCGTGCTGCTGTGGGCGGTCTTTGGCCAGGTCGACATCATTGTCAACGCGGCCGGCAAGATCATTCCGTCTGGTAATAGCAAGACCATCGCCTCCGTCGATGTGGCGGCCGTGCGCGCCCTGCATGTGCGCGAGGGGCAAGCCGTGCAGGCGGGCCAGCTGCTGGTGGAACTCGACAGCCGTGGCCCGGACGCCGAGCGCGACAAGGCCGCCGGCGACGCCGTGGCGGCCGCGCTGCAGATGGCCCGCTCGCGCGCGCTGATCGCCGCCATCGACAGCTTGACGATGCCAAGGCTGGCCGCGCCCGATGGCGCCTCCGCCGCCCAACGCGAGGAAGCGCAGGGCCACCTCGATGGCCAGTATGCGAGTTTCCGCGCCAGGCTGGCGCATCTCGATGGAGAAATCGCCCGCTACGCCCAGGCGCTGCCGCTGGCGGCACAGAGGGCCGGCGACTACCAGGCGCTGCTGGCGACGCGCGACGTGGCCGAACACGCGTGGCTGGAAAAGGAACAGGCGCGCATCGACCTGGCCGGCCAGCTGGCGTCGGCCCGCAGCGAGCGCGTGGCCCTGGTGGCGCAAACGCGCAAGGACGCCTACGACGCGCTGACGGAAGGGGCCAGGGTGGCGGCGGCCAGCGGCCAGGATGCGCGCCGCGCCGGCGCCCGCGGCAGCCTGCTGCGCTTGACGGCCCCCGTCGACGGCACGGTGCAGCAACTGAAGCTGCATACGGTGGGCGGCGTCGTGCCGGCCGCGCAGGCGCTGATGCAGATCGTGCCGCGCCAGGGCAAACTGGAAATCGACGCCGTGCTGGAAAACCGCGACGTTGGCTTCGTGCAGGAAGGGCAGATGGTCGCCATCAAGGTCGACGCCTTCGACTACACAAAGTATGGCACCGTGCCCGCCGTCGTCAGCAGCGTCTCGCGCGACGCCGTCGAGGATGAAAAGAAGGGTCCCGTGTATGCCGTCAGGATCACGCTGCAGCAGCCATCCATCGTCATCGACGGCAGATTGGTGCCGCTGTCGGCTGGCATGGCCGTGCGCGCGGAAATCCGCACGGGGACGAGAAGGGTGATCGAATATGTGCTCTCGCCGCTGGTGCAGCACCAGAAGGAGGCGCTGCATGAGCGCTAGATGCCGCACCATGGCCACCATCGCCATCGCCGCCGGCTTGCTGCTGGCCAGTGCTGTGGCGCAGGCGGGCGAGCTTGATGCCGCGCCATGCCCGTCCGCGTATGAGGCTGGTGTGCTGCTGACTGTGCCATTGACCTTGCCGGCGGCCGTCGACCTGGCCCTGTGCCGCAACGCGCAGGTGCACGGCGCCTGGGCCGGCATCCGCTTGCAGGCGGCCGGCCTGGGCGAGGCCAGGGCTGCCTATCTGCCGACCCTGAATGCGGGCCTGGGCCGGGTGCACGACCGCACGGCCTATCCGGGCGCCAGCACGCCTTCCGGCAGTTTGAACAGCAATACGGGCTCGCTGAACCTGTCCTGGCGTTTGTTCGATTTTGGCGGACGCGCGGCGGGCCAGCGCTCGGCGCAAGCCGTGCTGGACGCGGCGCTGGCCAACCGCGACGCCGTGCTGCAAAAAATCCTGGCGGCCACCGTCAGCGCGTATTTCGAGGCGCAGACGGCGCGGGCAAATGTGCGGATGCGCCAGGACTACGCGGCCTTGGCAAATGAAACGGTGCTGGCCACGCAGCGCCGCGCCCAGCGGGGCCTCGGCTCGCACAGCGACACACTGCAGGCGACGAGCGCGCTGGCCAAGGCGGCCCTGGGCGCCAGCCGCGCCGATGGCGAGTTCCGGAAGGCGCGCGCCGTGCTCGTCTATACGCTGGGTTTGCCGGCGGAGGCGGACGTGGTGCTCGACGACGATGCGGCCGAATCGGCGGCGGGCCTGCGTGATGGTTTGCAAGATGAGTTGCACACCTGGCTGGCGCTGGCCCAGGCGCGGCATCCGGCCATCGTGGCCGCGCAGGCGCAGCTGGCAGCCGCGCGCGAACGGGTGGCCGTGACCGAGTCGGAAGGCCGGCCCAGCATCGACCTGACGGCGAATATCTACCAGAACGGCCGCCCCAACCAGGGCTTGTCCGCCGCCTCCACGCGCGAAACCCTGGTGGGTATCTCGCTCAACATCCCCCTGTTCGACGGTTTTGCGAGCCATTACAAGGTGCGCGGCGCGCTGGCGCAGGCCGGGCAAAGGGAAGCCGAGGCGCAAGACGTAAAGCAGCAGACCCTGATGGAGCTGGTGAAAACGCATGCGGAGGCGAGCACGGCCTTGGCCAACCTGACCGCCTCGCAAACGTGGCTGGACGCGGCGCGCGATGCCCAGACCAGCGTGCAGCGCAAGTTCGGCCTGGGCGCGGCCGATATCCTGGAAATGCTGAACACGCAGTCGGCGCTGCTCGAGGCGCAGCAGGAGCGCATTCGTTGCCAGGCGGAATGGCGTTCGGCCCGGTTGCGCCTGCTTGCCAGCGCCGGCGTGCTGGGGCGGGAGGCTATTCCTGGACGGTAGCCGGTTCAAAACAGGCTGAAAACAGGCGCGATCCGCGCGCCATGCCGGCGCAATTGCGACTATATTAGAGACGCCAATCCACACACAGGCCAAGGGAGACATCATGCACAGCGTACAAAAGATTACCCCATGTTTATGGTTCAACGGCAACGCCGAGGCGGCGGCCCGGTTTTATACGGAGATTTTCCCCAATTCGAAGATCGGCCAGATCCTGCGCTACGGCGAGGAGGGCAAGGAAATCCACGGCCAGGAGCCGGGCAGCGTGCTGACCGTAGCGTTTGAACTGGACGGCCAGACGTTTACGGGGCTGAACGGCGGCCCCCTGTTCCAGTTTTCCGAAGCGATCTCGTTCCAGGTCAATTGCGACACCCAGGACGAGGTCGATCACTATTGGAACCTGCTGTCCGCAGGCGGGCCGCCGGAAGCGCAGCAATGCAGCTGGCTCAAGGACAAGTTCGGCGTGTCCTGGCAAATCGTGCCCACGCTCATGATCAAGCTGCTGACCGACCCCGATCCCGTCAAGGCCCAGCGCGTGATGAAAGCCATGATGGGCATGAAAAAAATCAACATTGACGAGATCAAGCGGGCATACGCCGGTTAGAAGCTGGCCCGCAAGGTCAGCTGCGCGTTGCGCGGATCGCCATAGTAGCCGCTGCCGTACAGGCCATAGCCGCTGTAATAGCGCTTGTCGAAGACATTATTGAGGTTCAGCACGGCACTGAGCCGCTTGCTGAACTCGTAGCGCGCCATCAGTCCCGCCACGCCAAAGCTGCCTTCGTCGGCGCGCGCCGGCACGTCGCCTGCCAGGACGGTGTGGTAATACGTCCGGCCTTGCCAGTTGACATTGCCGCCCACGCTCAAGCGGCGCCAGTCGCCGCCCAGGCGGTAGCTGGTCGCCAGCTTGACGCTGCGTTCGGGACGCGTCGTATCGATGCGCTGGCCATCCTTGTCGCGGGGGCGGCTGAACGTCGCTCCCGCCTGCACCTGCCAGCCGGGCAACAGCTGGCCGGCCACTTCCAGCTCCACGCCGCGCGTGGTGGTGCCGTCGATCGGGCGGTAGACTTCCCGTTCGTTGGCGTCCGTGCCCACGTAATCGGCCAGATTGTCTTGCTGGATGTGAAAAATGGCCACGCTGGCGTTCAGCTTGCGCTCGAAAAACTCGCCCTTGATGCCGCTTTCCCAGGATTTGCCCGTGGTGGGCGGCAGCGCCCTGGCATTGGCGTCGCTGACCGATTGCGGCTCGAAGATGCTGGCATAGCTGAGATACGCGGAATACGTGCCGTTCAAGTCGTAGACGGCGCCCGCATACGGCACCAGCCGGTGTTTTTCCTTCGCGTCGTCGCGGCCCGTGCCGCCCCAACCGTAGATCAGGTCGCCCGTGCGTTCATAGCTGTTGAGGCGGCTGCCGACGATCAGCGACCAGCCATCGGCGGGCTTGAAACGGGCTGCGCCATACGCCGCATATTCCTTGAAGCTGTATTTTTGCGTCAGGCTGACAGCCATGCTGGCCGGCAGGGGCACGTTGTTGTTCCAGTGACGGTAATCGATTTCCACATTGCCGCCGCCATAGGCCAGGTAGTCGGACTTGCGGTGACTGGCGTTGACGCCCAGCACCAGTTCATGCTGGCGGCCCAGCCACTGGAATGGTCCCGTGGCGTACGCATCGAGCGAATTGCTGTCGATGACATAGGTTTTTGCGCCGCGCTGCACGGTGGCCAGGCCCGTGGCCGGGTCCGGATAGGGGCCCCAGCTGATGATATTCGCTTGCAACTGGTCCGTATCGCCTTTCCAGTGGCTCGCTTCCGCCTTGACTTGCCAGCCGTTGTCGAACAGGTGCTCGGCGGCGGCGAACACGCGCGTGCTGGTGCTGCCCGCATCCGTCCAGCGCGCGGCGGGGTTGAAGGCGCGCGCGAACCGCGTCCGGCTGCCGTCCGTGTAGAACAGGGGATTCTGGCCGAAGGACGAGCCCTTGGAATCGATTTTCTGGTAGTCGATGCCGGCCAGCACGCGCGTGCGCGGCGTCAGATCGGCCTCGATGACGCCGTAGACCACGCTCTTGTCCTGCTGGTAATGGTCGATGTAGGAGCCGTGATCCTGGTGCGCGGCCACCAGGCGCGCGCGCATGGAGCCGTCCGCATTCAGGGGGCCGGAAACGTCGGCTTCCGCGCGGTAGCGGTCCCAGCTGCCGATGCCCGCCTGCGCATACGCCTGGAACTGGCGCGTGGGTTTCTTGCGCACGAGGTTGACGGCGCCGGCCGGGCTGCCGGCGCCGCTCATCAGGCCGTTGGCGCCGCGCACCACTTCCACCCGGTCGTAAATGGCCATGTCGCGGATGCCCAGGCCGTTCGAATTGGTGCTGAAATCGAAGGTGGGCACGCCGTCGTACTGGAAGCTGTTCAGGCTGAAGCCGCGCGCATAGTAGTTGTAGCGCTCCGAATCGTCGTGCGAAACGGTCACGCCCGGCGTCTGCTGCAGCACGTCGGCCAGGCTGAGGACGCCCTGGTCATCCATCTGCTGGCGCGTGATGACGGTCAGCGATTGCGGCGTTTCGCGTGGCGACAGGGTAAAGCGCGTGGCCGTGCTGGCCAATGCCGCCGCATACGCGCCGCTGCCTTCCGTTTCCAGCGCCGGCTCGCCGCCGGCCGTGACCGTGATTTCGGCCAGTCGCTGCGCGCCATCAGTGGGCGCGTTCGCCGACCTTGGCAGCGGGCGCAGGACGAAATCGTTGGGCGCCAGCTGCAGCGCCGCCAGGCCGCTGCCGGCCAGCAGCGCCTCGAGGCCGGCCGCGGCGCTGTAGCTGCCGGTCAGGCCAGCCGTGCGCAGGCCGCGCACCTCGCTCGCCTGGTAGGTGAGCGTCAGGCCCGCCTTGCGCGCCAGCTGTTCCAGCGCCGCATCGAGCGGGCCGGCGGCGATCTGCAGGGCGTGCATGGCGCTGGCGCTGCTGGCCTGGGGTGGATTTTGCTGGGCCAGGACGGGCGCCGCACCAAGCAGCAGCAGGGCGCTGGCGACGGCGCCGGCCACGCGGGAACGCGCGGGAAGGGTTGGGAATGCCGGAAATGGCTGAGGGCAGGGCAGGAAAGAGTGGGTCATGGGTCGCTATCAGGTGGGTGGTATCAAGCTGTATGCCGTGCGGCCAGCCCGATCCCCTCATCTTTTTTACGCTTTTTTCAGCGTGACCCAGAAACGCGTGCGGTACACGGCCACGATGGGCTGCGTGTGCAGCAATACGCGCAGGACCCGCTCGGGATCGTCCAGCTGGAAGACGCCGGAAACGGGCAAGTGGGCGATGTCGGCGTCGCACAGCAGCAAGCCATGCCGGTGGCGCGCCAGTTCGGCTACCAGCTGGCCCAGTGGCATGTCGCGCGCGGCAATCACGCCATCGAGCCAGGCGGCCGGATCGTCATGGGCCGGTTCGCGCCAGATGCGCGCGCCATCCGTCAGGACGCTGTCGCCAGCCTGCACCAGCTCAGGCCGCACCACGCCGGCTGCGGCCTGCAGCCGCACCGCGTGTTCCTGCACGGCCAGGCGCGTCAGCGTGCCATCGGCGCCAGCCGCGCGGCGCACCGTGAAGCGCGTGCCCAGCGCCAGCATGCGCGCTTCGCCCGTCTCGACGAGAAACGGCCGGCGCTGCGGGTCCGCTTGCGTGGTGATGGCAATTTCGCCATGCAGCAAGCTCAGCAGCCTTTGCGCGCCGTCAAAGTGCAGCCGGACGGCCGTGCCCGCATTCAGGTGCAGCAAGCTGCCGTCCGGCAGGCGCACGGCCAGGCGCTGCCCCGTGCCCGTGCGGTAGTCGGCGCGCGTATCGATGGCGAACCAGGTGGCTGTGCCGGCAAAGCCGATGCCGGCCAGCACTTTCAGCGCCTGGCGGCGCTGGCGGCGGCGGGCCAGGCTGGCGTCGAGCGTGGTGCGGCTCGCCTCCGGCGGCAAGCCCGAGAACTGGCTGCCGATGGCGGCGAGGCGCTGCCACGCCTGTTCGTGGATGGGATCGGCATCGCGCCAGCGCTGCAGCGACAGCAGCGCGTCCGGCGTGGCGCCCTGCATCTGCAGGCGCACGGCCCAGGCGATGGCTTGCTCCACGGGGTCTTCCGGCAAGGTGGTGGCCGTCACTGGTAAGGTCACTGGAAATATACGCGGTAGCAGGCGCGCCAGGCGCTGGCCAGGTCGCGCTCGACGGTGGCCAGCGAGACTTCGAGCCTGGCAGCGATGGCGGGACCCGTCAAGCCGTCCAGCTGGGCCAGCAAAAAGGCCAGCCTGGCGCGCGGCTTGAGGGCGTCGAGCGCCGTGTCGAGGCGCACCAGGGTGTCGATGATCAGCAGCCGCGTTTCGGGCGACGGCGCCGTCTGCTCGGGCAGGGCGGCCAGCGCCTGCAGATAGGCGTATTCCACGTCGCGGCGCCGGTAATGGTCGATCACCAGGCCTTGCGCGATGCGCGTCAGGTAGGCGCGCGGCTCGCGCAGGGCGGGCTGCGGCCGTTCGTGCCGCTGCAGCAGGCGCATGAACGTGTCGTGCGCCACGTCGGCCGCATCGGCGCCGCAGCCCAGTTTATGCCGCAGCCAGCCCTGCAGCCAGCCGTGGTGGGCGCGGTACAGGGTGGCAAGGTCGGGCGGTGCGGCTGGGTTCATGGCGGCAAGGACGATGATGGATGATGGTTAATTGAGAATCATTCTCAATTATTGCATCGACTGCCTGCGCTGGCAAGTGCCGCCGCCAGCGGCTGCACCGTTGCCGCGCCCTGTCCAAGTGGGCCGGCATTTGCTATAGTCCCAGCCATCTTTCCATCCGCCTACAGATACTGCCATGACCACTAGCACCATCACCAGCAGCACCATCGCGCCCCGTACCTTCGGCACACCGCTGTCTTCCACCGCCATCAAGGTCATGCTGCTGGGTTCCGGCGAACTGGGCAAGGAAGTGATCATGTCGCTGCAGCGCCTGGGCGTGGAAGTGATCGCCGTCGACCGCTATCCGAATGCGCCGGGCCACCCGGTGGCGCACCGCTCGCATGTGATCGACATGAGCGACGGCGTGGCGCTGGCAGCCCTGATAGCCCTGGAAAAGCCGGATCTGATCGTGCCGGAAATCGAAGCCATCGCCACCGACACGCTGGCGGCGCTGGAAGCGGCCGGACAAATCACGTGCATCCCGAACGCGCGCGCGGCCGTGCTGACGATGAACCGCGAAGGCATCCGTACCCTGGCGGCCGAAACCCTGGGCGTGGCCACGTCGCCGTACCGCTTCGCCAGCAGCCTGCAGGAATTGCAGCTGGCATGCCAGGAGATCGGTTTCCCGTGCGTGGTAAAACCCGTGATGTCCTCGTCGGGCAAGGGCCAGTCCAAGCTCGATAGCGCGCAAGACGTGGACGCGGCGTGGGCGTATGCGGCCAGCGGCAGCCGGGTCGATACGGGCCGGGTCATCGTCGAAGGCTTCATCGACTTCGATTATGAAATCACCCTGCTGACGGTGCGCTTTGTTGCCGCCTCGGGCCAGATCGAGACGCAGTTCTGCGAGCCGATCGGCCACTTGCAGGTGCACGGCGACTACGTAGAATCGTGGCAGCCGGCACGTATGGCGCCGCTGGCTCTCGAGCGTTCGCGCGACATCGCGCGCAAGGTGACGGATAACCTGGGCGGCCTGGGCCTGTTCGGCGTGGAGCTGTTCGTCAAGGACGACATGGTGTGGTTCTCGGAAGTGAGCCCCCGTCCGCACGACACGGGCATGGTCACCATGGCCAGCCAGGTGCAGAGCGAATTCGAGCTGCACGCGAAAGCCATCCTCGGCTTGCCCGTCAACGTGGCGCTGCGTTCGCCCGGCGCCTCGGCCGTCATCTACGGCCAGCTGGAAGCGAAAGGCATCGCCTTCGAAGGCGTGGCCGACGCCTTGAGCGTGCCGGGCGCGGACTTGCGCCTGTTCGGCAAGCCGGAATCGTTCGCCCGCCGCCGCATGGGCGTGGCCCTGGCCACGGCCGACGATATCGACACGGCCCGCGCGCGCGCCGTGCTGGCCGCGTCCAAGGTCAAGCCGGTGGTCCGCTGATGGCAGAGGCCAGCCTGCCGCAGGCCGATGCCGGCGGCGAGGACATCAAGCGCAAGCTACGCGGCCACATCGCGCGGCGCAGCCTGGCCGGCGCCGCCAACGATTGCAAGTGGAACGAACTGCTGGCCTTCATGCGCGGGCGCACCGACTGGGCGCCGTCGTACCGCTACGGCTCCGTCACCGGCTATGTCTCGCGCTGGGATACTGAATGGGATTACCACCCGCCGTTCCCGTTCATGGGCGTGGAGTGGCTGGACATCAGCCTGTATTCGGAAGAACACGTGGCCATGCTGCTGCCAAAAAAAATCATCGACCACGGCGTGTGGATCGTGCCGGAACTGGAACGCATCGGCTTCGATTTCGAAGTACGCGACCGGGTGGCGCGCATCTGGGGCTACTTGCCACGCTCGTATCACGATTTTCCTCCCGCCGACTAATTCAAAGAGTATTCTCATGCCTGAAAACGCTATCCCCCAAGTACCGCAACCTGACGACGCCGTCGTCGGCAAGGAAGCCGGCGCGCAGATGCTGGCCACGGCCTGCGCCGCGCGCGACGCCTTTTATGCCACCCTGGGCGCCATGGACGCCGACGTGCTGGCGCCGCTGGTCAACCCGGCCTTCATGGGCGGCCCGCGCTGGCCGTCGTTGCGCCAGGCCTGGAGGGTGATACGACGGAGTGATTCCATCCTCATCGCCAGCGATGGCTTGAGCGATCCGTTCGAGGATGATGACGACGTGTTCGTCCCGCGCGGCCATCTGCTGGAAGTGTGCATCGAGGCGCCGCTGTCCGCTTTCGACGGCAAGGAAGTGGCGCATTCCTGGCTCTTCGACCTCATTTACCAGGTCAGCCAGAACGTGGCCGACCACGGCTCCATCGATTTGCTGGTGCAGCGCCACGGCAGCGTGTCGATGGTGCTCGACCTGCAAGATGCACCAAAGGGACTGGAAGACGAAAACGAACAGGTGGGCGTGCTGCTGGCCCAGGGCGCAAGCACCATTCCCCCATCGTTCGCCACGCCGTATGGCGAAGTGATGCTGCTCACTCTTACCGTGCTGCAGCCGGCCGAACTGGCGTACATCAGCGAAGCGGAAGACAAGGCGCAGTCGCGGCGTGACCTGGTCGCGGCGCTGGCCGCGTCCCCGACGGCGCATCTGAGCGTGGCCCGGCGGCCAGCCGTCATTCCCCGCTAGGCAGTTCGACCGGCGCCACGGCCGGTTCTGTCGGCGCTTCCTTTGCTTGCATGACGGCGGGCGGCGGCTCTTTCCACTTGCCCGCCGCCTTCAGCTTGTTCTTCAGTCCCGGCAGCGGAAAGCCCAGCGCGTAGGCTTTTTGCGCGTGGGCGCTGGCCTTTTCGTATTCCTTCTTTTTGACATACATCAGGCCCAGGTTGTACTGGATGGTGGCCTGCTCGGGCGCCAGGCGGCTGGCCGCGTCCAGCTGTTCCAGCGCCGTCGCGTCCTGGCCCGTGGATAGCAAATAGCTGCCATACACCATGCGCGCCGTCACGTCGTGCGGCGCGAAGGCGATGGCCCGTTCGAAGTAGCAGCTGACCGTGTAGCGGGCGCCCACCGGCTGCGCGCTTTTCAGCCGCAAGCCCAGTTTCGCCATCGAGGCCAGCGCCCGGTGGTGATTCGGAAAGTGTTCGAGCGTGTAGCTGATGTCGCCGCCCAGGCTGCCCGTCATGCCTTGCGTGAGCGTTTCCACGGCGCGCGAAAAATGGAATTTTTCGACCACGGACAGGCCGGCGCGGTCTTCCGCGCTCGTGTAGTCGCCGCCCGGCGTGTGCCTGACGTAGGGCGGGCATGCGGCGGCGCCGGCGCTGGCGCAGCAAACGGCGAGGGCGCAGGCTAGCAGGGGATGCTTCATGTCGGGCTCCTGTGACTGACCTGGTCCAGCAAAGCGGCCAGGGTATTGCTGCGGGCTTGCCGCGATTGCAGGGCGATGGCGCCGGGGCTGGCCAGCGGCGCGCGGCCCTGGCGCGCCAGTTCCAGGAAGCGCAGCAGCGCGCGCGCGCAGTCGCCGCTGGACGCCAGCTGGCCGATGGTGTCGATGCCGCAGTGGCGCAGCTTGGCCGCGCTGTCGCCCGCCAGGTCGGTCAGTGCCAGGATGGGACGGCGGCAGCGCAGGTATTCATACAGCTTGGCGGGAATCTGTCCGTTGCAATTGGCCGCCTGCAGCAGCAGCAAGCCGTCGGCGGCCAGCATTTCCTGCAGCGCCGCGCCGTGCGGCTGCAAGGGTTCCAGGCGTACCAGGTCGAGGATGCCGTATTTCACCAGCAGGCTGGCCAGCCACGCATCGTGCCCCGTGGCGCGCAGCACCAGCTGGAAATTGCGGGCATGTAGCACGCCATCACGGCGCAGCCGGGCCAGCGCTTCGAACAGCGCTTGCGGATCGCGCTCGGACGGATAGATCACGCCGCTGTGCAGCAGCAAAAAGCGGCTGCGCTGGCCCGTGCGCTCAGGGCGGTCTGCATAGCCGTCTTCATCGTAACCGTTCTCGATCAGGTGGAAACGTTCGTGCCCCACCTGCGCCAGGCGCCGCCGGTGCGCGTCGATGGCGCCCGGCGTGGTGCAGACGATGGCCGCGCTGCGCGCCGCGATGCGCTGTTCGAGCCACGCATGCATGCGGTGCAGGCGCGGCTCGGGCGGATAGGGCGCCAGCGGGTCGCTGTCGTCGAGCATCGGGTCGCGCTGGTCGGCGATCCACGGCAGGCCGCTGAGTTTTTGCAGGGTCAGTGCGATCAGGTGCGCCGTGGCGATCGGATACGTCGACCAGATCGCGTCGGGGCGGTATTGCCGGATCATGCGCAGGCCGGCCGGCACGGCGCTCAGCCACCAGGAACTCCAGCGGTCGGGCAGCGCCAGGCAGCGCGGATAGCGCCCGGCGATGGAGAAATGGCGCGCCGCGTCCAGCGCCAGGGTGCGCCGCACGGTGGCTTGCGCGCCGAGCTGCGCCAGCTGCGCGTCACCCCGCTGCGCATACGCGCTGGCGCCGGGACTGAGCACCAGCGGCTGCCAGCCGCAGTCGGGCAAATGACGGGCAAAGCCCAGGGTGCGCAGGATGCCGCTGCCGCCGGCCAGCGGCGGGAAATGGTAGGCGACCATCAGCACGCGTTTTGGTCGGGCCGCGTTCGGTCGGGCCGCGTTCGGCGAGGTTTTTACCATGACTGCAGCCACCGCGCGCACCGCTGTTCCACTTCGCCGCGCCAGGCGGCGCTGGCAAATGTGTGGTTGGCCCCATCGACCTGCGCCTGCGTCCATTGCGCGCGGGCCGTGACGGCGCGCCAGGCAGGATCGCCATCGAGCAGGGACTGCCACTCGCGCGCGCCCAGGTCGTCGCCGCTGAGGATCAGCAGCACCTTGCCCTGGAATTGCGTCAGCGCCCGCAGCAGGGCCGGCGCGGGCGCGTCGTCTTCCAGCGGGTCCGCTTCCTGCGTGGCGGCCGCCACCTGCCGCAGCGACGCCAGGCTGGCGCCCAGCTGCAATCCGCCGCTGGCCAGTTTGCGCCAGAAACCGCCTTGCAGCAGGCGTGGCAAATAGTAATGGCGCAAGGTGGCGCGCGCCAGGCCGGCGCCGCTGCGCACCCACGGATTGAGCAGGATCAGGGCTTTGACGCGCGCGTCGCGTGGCGCATGGCAGGCGGCGGCCGTGGCGCCGTCGCACAAGCCCCACAGCGCTACTTCGCGCAAGGATGGCACGGCGTCGAAGAATTGCGCCAGCGCGCCGGCGATGTCGGGACCGGCGGCGCGGTAGTCGCGCGCGCTACCCTCGCTGTCGCCCATGCCGCGCAAGTCGAAACGCAGCACGGGCCAGCCTTGCGCGGCCAGCGCGCGGGCCAGCAAGACGAACTGGCGGTGGCTGCCGATTCTGTACTGCGGCCCGCCCGTGACGATCAATACGCCGCGCGGGCCCGGCACGTCGGGCAGGCTGAGGATGCCGGCCAGGCGCGCCTGCGCCTCGTCGTCGTCACATGCGCTGCGAAAGCGCAGGGCCAGCTCGCGCACGGCGTGCCCTGCCAGGTGCTGCTGACCGCTGTCGCGTTTCATGGCGGCGTCCTTTCGTCGTCGAGCCAGTCGCGGCACAGCGCGCGCGTGGCATCCAGCAGTTGCGGACATGCGAGCAGTTCGCCGCTGTGCCAGAACGGCCCGTCGCCAAAGGTGGCCACGTGCACGGCGGCGCCGTGTTCTCGCCATTGCCGCGCGAGTGATGGCAGGGGTGCGGCTGTCTGTGCCGGCGCCTGGTAGTCGAGCCAGTAGACGGGCACGGAAGGCTGCAGCGTGGACGCGCTGACACCATCGATGGCCTGCGCCAATTCGGGCGCCAGCAGGTAGCCGGCCACTTCCACAGGTTCGCCATTCGCCAGCGTGGCGCGCGCCTGGCCGGGCGCTTCCTGTGAGCCGCCAGCCAGCATGCCGGTCGCCAGGCGCAGGCGCAGGAAGCGGTCGATGCTGCGCCGTCCATCGAGTTCCGGTTGCCACAGCAGCAAACGCGCCAGGGGCAGCGGCGCGCGGCTGGCGAAGTCGATGGCCAGCAGGGCGCCCAGGCGCAAGCCCCATACGCTCAAGGGGCCGTCGACGCGCTGCGCCAGCCACGCGCAGGCCAGGTGCAGGTCGTTGTGCCAGATGTCCCAGCGCGCTTCGTTAAAATCGCCGCTGCTGTCGCCGCAGCCGAACAGGTCGATCTGCAGCACGCTGTAGCCGGCGGCGGCAAAGGCGCGCGCCTGCGCGGCGGCCACGTGGCGGCTCTTATTGAGTTCTTCCGCGAAGGGATGGACGTAGATAATGCCGCCGCGCGCGGCCTGGCCCGGCGGCGGCAGGTGCAGCAGGCAGTAGCGCTGGCCGCCGCTGGCGGGCAGGAAGAAAGGCAGCAGCGGCAGCGCGTCGAGGGCGGCGCGGTTCATGGTCGCAGCTTTGCAAACACGAAATCGTGCAGGGAACCCACGGTGGCGAAGTGGCGCGCGTGGATGTCGTCGTCGGCGACAATGATGCCGAAATGGTCTTCCAGCGCGGCGATCACGCCGATCACGGCCATCGAGTCGAGTTCCGGCACGCTGCCCAGCAGCAGCGTGTGGCTTTCCAGCAGGCGCCCGTTCAAGCCCAGCGTGGTGTCGAGGATGTGCTTTACTGCTTCAAGATGCGGCATGTCAGCTCCAGGGAAGGGTAGTGCGGCAGGGACGACGTATCGAAGGCCAGGCAGGGGATATTGTCGGGGCAGCGCGACAGGTGCAGATACGGCGGCAGGCTGGCGGCCATCCATTGCCAGCGCCCGCAGCGCATGAAGGTGGCCGTGCCCAGCGCATGCGTGCCCAGGCGCGCATGGGCGCCCAGCGAGGCGCGGTTGAAGCGCGAGATGCGGCTGCACGACCAGCGCACGCCCTGCGCGTACAGCACGGCGTTGGCTTCTTCCCACAGGCGGGCGAAGACGAGGCCGCCGCGCCGGTCGGGATGCACCCACACGTCCAGGTCCCACGACGACTGGTTTGAGGCCAGCGCATAGCGGGCGCGCACCTCGTCTTCCTGGCAGCCGTGACGCAGCAGCCAGATCCAGCCAGCCATGCCCGCATTGTCACGCGCCACCAGGCATTGCGCGCCTTGCCGGTAGCGTTCGCGCAGCGCGCCGGGCCGGCGCTCGGGGCCGGGCGACAAGTCCGCCTCCGCCAGGCACGGCGTCACCTTGATCGACTGGCCGCGCCCGCGGCACAGCGAACCGGGCGCCACGGCTTGCGCCACGAATTGATAACGATATAGCGCGCAGCGTCCGCCCGGCACCATTGCCAGCAGCCGCGCCAGGGCCAGCCAGGTGCTGTCGCGCCAGCCCAGTTGATGGAGGCTGGCAGCCAGCCTTTGCAGCAGGGGAAATCGCGGGGACAGGGCCATGGCGGTAACGGATGGGGCGGCTATGCAGCCAACGCTGTCCATTAGAGCGCAGCGGCCAGCGGCGGTCTTGCGCCGGCTCAAGCTGTGTTGCTGAAACTGTTAATTGATCAAAATCAAGACCGCTGTGGCCGTTTGTCTGAATCATAGGGGAATGCATGGCAATCATGGCAATCCGGGGATGACACGATGGCGACACTGATACACGACCTGATCTTTGAAACGGCGCAGCGCGCGCCCCACGCACCGGCCCTGTCGTGGCAGGGCGAGGAAATGCACTATGCCGCGCTGGCGCAGTCCGTGCGCGAGGCAGCCGCCACCTTGCTGACCCTGGGCTTGCAAGGTGGCGCGCGCGTGGCCGTATACCTGGAAAAACGCCCGGAAAACGTCAGCGCCATGTTCGGCGCGGCGGCGGCCGGCGGCGTGTTCGTGCCCGTCAATCCGCTGCTCAAGCCGGACCAGGTGGCGTACATCCTGGCCGACTGCAACGTGGACATCCTCGTCACGTCGCGCGAACGCCTGGCGCAACTGGGCCCCGCGCTGGCCGCCTGCCCGGACTTGCGCACGGTGCTGCTGACGGGCGAACCGCAGCAGGAATCGCGCCTGGGCAAGGTGCGCGTGCTGGCGTGGACGGCCGTGCCCACCAATGTCCCCGCCCTCCGGCCGCGTGCGGCCATCGACATCGACATGGCCGCCATTTTATATACCTCGGGCAGCACGGGGCGGCCGAAAGGCGTGGTGCTGTCGCACCGCAACATGCTGGCGGGCGCGCTCAGCGTGTCGGGCTATCTGCGCAATACGCCGCAGGACCGCATCCTGTGCGTCTTGCCGCTGAGTTTTGACTACGGCCTGAGCCAGCTGACGACGGCGTTTGCCAGCGGCGCCTGCGCCGTGCTGATGAATTATCTGTTGCTGCGCGATATCGTTGAGGCCGTCGAGCAGGAAGCCATCACGGGCCTGGCCGCCGTGCCGCCGCTGTGGGTGCAGCTGTCGCAGCTGAGCTGGCCCCTGTCCACCCCCTTGCGTTACATCACCAATTCGGGCGGCGTGATGCAGCGCTCCACGCTCGACAAGCTGCGCCAGTCGCTGCCGCGCGTGCAGGTTTACCTGATGTATGGCTTGACGGAAGCGTTCCGTTCGACGTATCTGGCGCCGGAACAGCTGGAGCGGCACCCCGACTCCATCGGGCAAGCGATCCCCAACGCGGAAGTGCTGGTGCTGCGTCCGGACGGCAGCACGTGCGACGCCGACGAGCCGGGCGAGCTGGTGCACCGTGGCGCGCTGGTGGCGCTCGGCTACTGGAACGATGCGGCGCGCACGGCCGAGCGCTTCAAGCCGCTGCCGCCCCAGGCGAGCGGCCTGGTGCTGCCGGAACTGGCCGTCTGGTCGGGCGACACCGTGCGCCGCGATACGGAAGGCTATCTGTATTTCGTGGGGCGCAGCGATGACATGATCAAGACCTCCGGTTACCGGGTCAGCCCGGCCGAGATCGAGGAAGTCGCGTATGCAAGCGGGCTGGTGGGCGAGGCCGCAGCGCTGGGTTTGCCCCATGCCGTGCTGGGCCAGGCCATCGCCTTGCTCGTCACGCCCGCGCCCGGTGTGGAATTGCTGCGCGACAACGTGCTGGCCGCCTGCCGCGCCCGCCTGCCCAGCTATATGGTGCCGCTGTGGGTGGAAATCCACGACGGCGTGCTGCCGCGCAACCCGAATGGCAAGATCGACCGTCCCCTGCTGGCCAGGGAACTGGCGCGCGCGTATGCGGTCCAAACAGGAGATGCGGCATGAAGGACTTGATCCGCTCGAACAGCACGGAATTGCCGTCGCACTCACCGCTGCGCCAGTTCGCTGTGGATGGCGACATGCTGCAGATCGGCGGCGTGTCCTTGCGCCGGCTGGCCCAGCGGGTGGGCAGCACGCCGTTTTATGCGTATGAACGGGCGCACATCACGCGCCGCGTGGCCGAACTGCGCGCCGCCTTGCCTGCTGGCGTGCATGTGCATTACGCGATGAAGGCCAACCCCATGCCGGCCGTGGTGCAGTGGCTGGCGGGCTTGGTCGATGGCATCGACGTGGCGTCGGGCGGCGAACTGGCCACGGCGCTCGATACGCCCATGGCGCCGGAGCGCATCAGTTTTGCGGGGCCGGGCAAGAGCGATGGGGAACTGGCGCGGGCCGTGGCGGCGGGCGTATTGGTCAATGTGGAATCGGGTGCCCAGTTGGAACGGCTGGCGCTGGCCAGTGAACGGCTGGGCGTGACGGCCAGGGTGGCCGTGCGCGTGAATCCTGACTTCGCCTTGCGCCGCACTGGCATGCGCATGGGCGGTGGCGCGCAGCCGTTCGGCGTCGATGCGGCCCTGGTGCCGGCGCTGCTGGGCCGCATCGGCCAGCTGGGACTGGATTTTCACGGCTTTCACCTGTATGCGGGTTCGCAAAGCCTGTCGGGGGCGGCCCTGGCCGAAGCGCAGGCCCTGAGCGTGCAGCTGGCCCTGCAACTGGCCGACAGCGCGCCATCGCCCTTGCGCACCCTGAATATCGGCGGCGGCTTCGGCGTGCCGTATTTCCCCGGCGACCAGGCACTTGACCTGGCCCCCGTGGCGGACGGTTTGCAGCGCCAGCTGGCCGTCCTGGCCCAGGCGGCGCCTGGCGCGCGCCTGAACCTGGAACTGGGCCGCTATCTGGTGGCGGAGGCGGGCGTGTATGTGTGCAAGGTGCTTGAACGCAAGGTGTCGCATGGACAGGTCTTTCTGGTGACGGATGGCGGCTTGCACCATCACCTGGCCGCCTCGGGCAATTTTGGCCAGCTGATCCGCAAGAATTACCCGGTTGCCATCGGCAACCGGCTGCACGGCGGGGTGCGCGAGGTGGCGTCCGTTGTGGGGCCGCTGTGCACGCCGCTGGACTTGCTGGCTGATCAAATGGAGATGGCGCGCGCCGAAGAGGGCGACCTGGTGGTGGTGTTCCAGTCGGGCGCGTATGGCTTGACGGCCAGCCCGACTGCGTTTCTCGGCCATCCGCTGCCGGCCGAGGTGCTCGTATGAGCGGCCTGTGCGGTTGGTTGGCGGCGGCGAACTGGGCTGATGCTGGCGGCACGGCGTCCGATAGCGGCGCGCCCACCGCGCTGGCAAGCATGGCCGCGCCCTTGTCGCGTTTCGATGGCGCGCCGCTGGCCGCCAGCCTCAGCGAAGTGGGCGGCGTGGCCGTGGCTGCCATCGATGGCAGCCGCCATGTGTATCAGCAGGATGGCTTGCAGGTGGCCCTCTGGGGCCGGCCCGAGCTCGACGGCTCGGCCGACGACGTGGCGTGCCGCCTTGCGGCCCTGTGGCTGAGCCGGGGCGTGGCCGCTTGCGCCAGCCTGTCCGGGCCATTTGCGCTGGCCATCCTCGACGCCTTTTCCGGCTCGGCCCTGCTGGCAGTGGACCGCGCCGGCATGCATCCGCTCAGTTATGCGAGCAATGCGCAAGGGCTGTTCTTTGCCTCCTCGCATGACGCCTTGCTGGCCCATCCGTCCGTGCGGGGCGCGCTCGATCCGCAGGCGCTGTATCATTATTTGTTTTTCCACATGGTGCCCGGCCCGGCCACGGCCTATCTTGGCCAGCAGCGCTTGCTGCCCGGCGAATACCTGCATGTGCGCGGCGGCAAGCAATGCAAGGGCAGTTACTGGCAACTGGCCTTCCAGGAGCCAGGCACGGCGCGTACGCGTGACACTTTTGCCGCGAACAAGCAGGAATTCCTGCGCCTGCTGCGTCAGGCAGTGGAAAGCAGCCTCGGCGCGGACGGGGCGGACACGGGCGCGTTTCTCAGCGGCGGCACGGACAGTTCCACCCTGGCCGCCATCATGGGACAAGTGACGGGCCGGCCCGCGCGCACGTATTCCATCGGTTTTGACGCGCCCGGCTATGACGAAATGGCATACGCGCGCCTGGCCGCCAGCCACGCGGGCAGCATCCACCACGAACGCTACGTGACGCCAAACGACGTGCTGGCCGCGATTCCCGCCATGGCGGCCATCTTCGACCAGCCTTTCGGCAATGCCTCGGCCATTCCCGCTTACTATTGCGCGCAGATGGCGCGCGAGGATGGCGTGACGCGCCTCTTGGGCGGTGACGGCGGCGATGAATTGTTTGGCGGCAATGAGCGTTATGCGCACCAGGCCTTGCTGTCGCAATATGAACGCTTGCCCGTCATGTTGCGCCAGACCATCATCGAGCCGCTGCTGTTCCGCCAGCAAAGTGGCAAGCCGTGGCGCCTGGGCGACAAGGCGCGCCGCTACATCGAGCAGGCGAGCCTGCCGCTGCCGGCCAGGCTCGACAGCTACAACCTGCTGCTGCGCCATGGTTACCGCACGGTGCTGGAAGCGGGTTTTATCGATACCATCGATCCGGGCATGGCGCCCGGCTGCGTGAATGGCGCGTATTGGGAGCGGCAAGGCCAGGGCTTGAGCCAGATCAATGAACTGCTGGCCCTGGACATGCGCTTTACCCTGGCCGACAACGATCTGTTCAAGGTGCGCAAGGCCTGCGAGCTGGCCGGCGTGGAAGCGGCGTTTCCCTTCCTGCACGATGCGATGGTGGCATTCGCTGCGGGCCTGGCGCCGCGGGACAAGCTCGACGGCACGCGGCTGCGACCGTTCTTCAAGCGGGCGCTGGTGGAAATCTTGCCGCCGGCCATCGTGCGCAAGAAAAAGCACGGCTTTGGCTTGCCTTTCGGCCAGTGGCTGCATAGCCACGCACCGCTGCGCGAGTTTGCGTTCGACAACCTGACGCAGCTGCGCGGGCGCGGCATCGTGCGGCCCGCCTTCATCGACGATCTGCAAGGGCGCTTGCTGGCGGAACACCCGGCCTATCACGGTACCATGGTGTGGCTGCTGCTAATGCTGGAACAGTGGCTCAGCCAGCATCCGGGCGCGCTGGGTGCGCTTGAAGGCGGTTTTGCCGCATGCGCCACAGAAACGCCAGGCGTCCTCGATCCCACGGCGTAAAACGGGGCAGCTGCAGCAAGTCGAGAGCCGCGCCGGGGCGCGCCACGCCCCAGTCCGTCGCGACGGCCGCCTTGAAACCGAGGCGTTTGACCATCGCCACGTGCGGCGCGCCATAATCGCGTCCGGCCTTGCCATTCGGATACGCAAACAGGCTGACGGGCGCCTGGATCAAACTTTCCAGCTGGCGCTTGCCGTTGGCGATGTCGCGCTGCGCCGCCCGCTCCGGCAAGGTCGATAAAATCGGATGGCTGGCCGTGTGCGCGCCCAGCTCCATGCCGGCCGCATGTAACTGGCGCAGCTGCGCCGTGCTCAGCATGGCTGGCGGGCTTGCCCTGGTGCCTGCCTGGCGGCGAATGGACATGGCCAGTTGCTGGCGCCGGGCAAACGGCAGGTATTTGAGCTGGCCCAGCAAGGTGGCGATGGTGGCCTGCCGCTGTGCCAGGCTGGCGACGGGGAAGGTACCCAGGCCGTGCGCGCGCAAGTCCAGCACGGGACAGGATGCCTGGCGCACGGCGTCGATCACCGTGTCATTCCACATCTGCCCCCCGTCCAGGTAGCCCGTGGCGATAAAGAACGTGGCATGCAAGCCGTGGCGCTGCAGCAGCGGCAGGGCCACTTGCGCATTGTCCGCATAGCCATCGTCAAAGGTGATGCAGGCGGCGCGCGGCGGCAAGCTGCCATCTTGCAGGCGCTGCACGGCCTCGCCGAGCGGCAGCGGCGTATAGAAACGTTTTATCAGGCGCAACTGGCGCTCGAACAGGGCCGCATCGACTTCGCCAGGAAACAGCGGGTCGGGCCGGGCCAGCACGCGGTGGTAGATCAGGATGGACAAGGTGGCCGTCATGGCTGCTCCGCGACGGCGATCCGGGGTTTGACTTGCCGAGCAGTTGAGGCCGGCGCTTGCTGCTCGACGATGATGCGCGTGGCGATCAGGGCGGCCATCAGGTAATACGGCATGTCGAAATACAGCAGGCTGAGGAAGGCGCCGCCCACGGCAAAGCCGATCAGGCTGGCCTGGCTCATGGTGGCCAGGCCCAGCGCCCAGCGCAGTTCCGGCTTGCCCCGCGTGCGGCGGATGATGGCGGCCGCCGTGCGCCAGGTGGCGATGCCCAGCGCCAAGTAAATCAGCAAGCCGACAAAGCCGTGTTCGCCCAGCGCCTGGAAATAAATGCTGTGCGCCGCGTGCACATCCATGGGGTTCGGCGCATAGCGGGCAAAGATGGCGGCGTCGGAAACGTCGAAGCCGCCGCCGAGAAAACGGTCGCGCGCCAGGTTCCAGGCCATGCGCCAGGCATTCAGGCGGCCCATGGCGGACACATCGTCCTGATACGTGTTGATGGTGTCCATGCGTTCGGCCCAGCGCTCGGGCATGAAGGCCAGCAACAACGGCGTGACCGCAGCGAGCAGCGCGCCCAGCACCAGCTTGCGGTCGCTCTTGATCCACATGAACAGGCCCATGGCGGCAATGGCCAGCAGGCCGCCGCGCGAATACGAGCCCAGCGCGGCCAGGGCCGACAGCAGCATGGCCCCGGACAAGCCGTGGCGCAGCCAGCGCTTGTCCGTGTTTTGCTGCAAATAATACATGAGGGGGATGGTGATGATCAGGGCCAGGGCCAGGGAATTGTTATCGCCAATAAACGTATCTTCCGGCCCCCACACCCGTTCCGTGCCGCCGCTGCGGATGGTGAAGATGCCGCCTTTCACGCCGTAGTAGCCGATCGAGCCCACCAGCACCCAGACGAGGCGCACGATATCGCGCCGCGTGCGTATCACCATCATCACGACAAAGCTCATCAGCATGATCTTCATGACCTTGTTCCACTGCACCCAAGACGATTCGGGCAGCAGGGCGAACGGCGCCGTCACATTCATCCACGCGACAAACAGCAACAGCAGCACGCTGACGGGCGTGAGCGGCAGGTTCTTCGGTTCGCGCGTCATCACCAGGCCGAGCAGGGTGGCGATGGCGATGATGAAGGCAAATGGCATGTGGGTGGCGAAACCCCAGCCCTGCGTGTGCGGGTTCATGACGCTGACCCAGACCCACATCAGGCCGCCGATGGCAGGCGCCTTCAGGATGAAGGGCAGCGAACCCAGGATGATGACGGTGATCAATATGTCGCGCATGAAGGGGAATGCTCCTGGTTGTGCCCGGCTTGGCAAGGTCTTGATGCCTGTCAACGGGCTGGCGGGCAGGCTCAGTACACTGGATCAACACTGCTTGATGCATAGTTTTGTCATGGTAAGACCAAGGAGGCATGTCCTTGTTGACCGTTCTCATGGCGACCTACAATGGCGCCGGCACCTTGCCCCAGGTATTGCGCGCCTACATGGGCTTGCGAGCGCCTGCGGGCGGCTGGCGCCTGGTCATCGCCGACAATGGCAGCACGGACGCGACGGCCGAGGTGATCACCGCTTTCCGTGGCCGCTTGCCCTTGAGCCATCTCTGCGTGGCGCGGCGCGGCCGCAGTCCCGCCCTCAACGGCGCCGTCGAACACGCCTTGCGCCTGGGTGGCGATGGCGCCGAGCTGTTCGTGTTCGGCGACGACGACGCCATGCCCGCATCCGACTGGCTGTGCCGCCTGCAGGACAGCGCGCGCGCCCACCCCGGCTACGCCCTGTTCGGCGGCGCCATCATGCCCGCCTGGCGCGAGCGACCGGCCGATTGGCTGCTGCGCCTGACGCCCCCCGGCCTGACGTGGGGCATCACCAGCCCCGACCTGCGCGACGCGCCCATCTATCCGGGCCTGGTATGGGGCGCCAACATGGCGATACGCCGCCGCATCTTCGAGGCGGGCGCCCGCTATGACGAAAGCATCGGCCCGCAGGGGGCCAATTACGCCATGGGCAGCGAAACCCGGCTCAACCTGGAGATGCATGCTGCCGGCAATCCATCCTGGTTCTGTCCGCAGGCGAGGGTGGCGCACATCATCCGCGTGCCGCAAGTGCAGCGCGCCTGGATATTGCGCCGCGCCATGCTGTTTGGCCGGGGCCAGTGCCGGCTGGCGACATTCGCACCGAGCGTGGAGTTGCTCGGTGTGCCGCGCTGGATGCTGGGCAGATACGTGCGCGATTCCCTCGGCGCCGTGCGGGCCTGGCTGCGGCGTGACCATGCCGACCTGTTCCTGCGGCAATGGGAGCGGGCCTGGCTGCGCGGCTTCTTCCATGAAGCGTGGCGAGGACGCCGTAAACGCTTGCCGCGCATCGTCATCAGCAGTTATTCGGGCGAGCTGGGCGGCATGGAGCTGCGCATGGCGCAAGAGGCGAGCATGCTGGGCGCGAACGGCTATGACAGCGTGCTGGCCCTGCGGCGCTTTCCCGGCTTTACTGCCTGGGCGCAAGGCTTGCGCGCAAGACAGATGCAAGTGCGCGTGTATGAGCCGCCCTTGTTTCTCGAGCACTGGGCCTGGCGCCGCTGGAACTGGCTGCGCGCCAGGGTGACGGGCGCGTGGCGGCTGCGGCTGCTGCGGCCCGACCTCGTCCATGTGGCGTTTTGTTGGACCAGCTATGGCGCTTCCATTCTGTGGCTGGCCCGGCGATGCCGCTTGCCGGCCGTGATCAGTGTGCACAATGCGTTTCCCCTGGAAGCCTTCAGCGACTGGCAGCGGCCCCGGCTGCAGGAAGCGTTTCGCAGTGTCAAGGGCGTGTATGCCGTGTCGGCCTCGTCCATGCGGCATTTCCTTGACCTGTACCGCGACATGCTGGCGCCGGACACGCGCCTGGCCGTCATTCCCAACGGCGTCGATACGGACAGGTTTATCGTCTCGCCGGAACGGAGAATACTGGCGCGCAGGCAGTTGGGGTTGCCGCCGGACGCGCTCGTGCTCGGCTGCGTGGCGCGGCTGTCCGCACAGAAGCGCCCGCAAGCGCTGCTGACCCTGTTCGCCAGGCTGGCCGCGCAGTTTCCCAACTTATATGTAGTGCTCGTGGGCACGGGGCCGCTGGAAGCCATGCTGCGGCTGCAGGCGCAACAGATGGGCTTGCACGACAGAACCGTGTTTGCCGGTTTCCAGCAGCGCATCGACTTGCTGATGCCGGCCTTCGACCTGCATGTGCTGCTGAGTAAAAACGAAGGTTTCGGCATTGCCACGATCGAGGCCATGGCCTGCGGCGTGCCGGCCGTGGGGACGGATGTGCCGGGCACCCACGATATCCTGCACGACAGCGCAGGCGGCTTGCTGCTGCCGCTGGACGACGAGCACGCCGCCTGCGCGGCCGTGGCGCAGCTGCTGCTGGACGTGCCACGGCGCGTCCGCATGGGACAGCTGGCGCGCGAGGAAACCGTGCAGCGCTATTCGATGCCGCGCCTGGAACGCCAGTTGCGCGCATTTTACGCCGGCCTCGTCTAGGCGCGGGTGGCCCGCATGAGCGCCACCCGCCATTCGTTTTTCTTTTCGTTTGCCGAAAAATACACGGTGCTGCTGCTGGGCATCGTCGCCACCATGGTGCTGTCGCGCCTGCTGACGCCGGCCGAAGTGGGCGTGTATTCGCTGGGCGCCGTGCTGGTGGCGCTGGCGCAAGTGGTGCGCGATTTCGGTGTGGGGCAATACCTGATCCAGGAAAAGCAGCTCGATGTGGTGAAATTGCGGGCCGCGCTGGCTACCAGCCTGCTCGTCGCCTGGCTGCTGGCGGGTGCGGTGCTGCTGGCCAGCGCGCCGCTCGCGCAGTTCTATGGCGAACCCCGGCTGACTCTCGTGCTGCGCCTGCTGGCCATCAATTTCCTGTTGATACCGTTCAGCGCCTTGACCTTACCGATGCTGCGCCGGCAACTGCGCTTTCGCGCCATCTACGCCATCAACGCGGCCAATAGCGTGGTCAACTTGCTGGTGGCCGTGCTGCTGGCGCTGCAGGGCTGCAGTTACATGAGCATGGTGTGGGCGGCGCTGGCCGGTTCCTGCGCCTCGCTGCTGGTGAGCCTGCTGGTGCGGCCCAAGGAACTGCCGTGGCTGCCGGGACGGCGCGGCATGGGCGATATCGCCCGCTTTGGCGCGTATGCGACGGGAGGCGGTCTCGTCGACGAGGCGGGCGTGGCGGCGCCGGACCTGATCATTGGCAAGCTGATCGGCATTGAAAGCCTGGCCCTGTTCGGCAAGGCGCAAAGCGTGCTGAATATTTTCAACCAGGCCATTACCAGCGCGATTTCTCCCGTGGTGTTTCCCCTGTTCGCGGCGCGCGCGAGAGAGGGTGGTGGACAGGGCGGGGCGGAACTCGTGTATTTGCGCACGATCAGCTACATGACGGCGCTGGCCTGGCCGTTTTTTCTCTTTCTCGCCTGCATGGCTTTGCCCCTGGTCAAGGTGTTGTATGGCACGCAATGGCTAGCCTGTGTGTCCTTGATCCGCATCATGTGCCTGTCTTCGGCCGTGTATAGCATGTTCAGCATGGCCCGCTACCTGTTTGTGGCGACGGGCCAGCTGCACGCGCAAGTACGGCTCGATGCCTGCGCCGGCGTCATCAAGGTGGCGCTGTTGCTGGCGGCGGCGCCGTTCGGCCTGGTGGCCGTGGCCTGGGCCGTGGTCCTCAGCAATGTGTTGCGCAGCTGGCTGAACTACCGTTGCCTGCGGCGCTTGAGCGCCCTGGACTGGCGCATCCTGGCGCGGGCCTTGCGCACGAGCCTGCTGCTGTGCGGCCTTAGCGCCGTCGCGCCTGTCGCTTCGCTGCTGTGGCTGCCAACGGCAACCCCGGCGCTGCTGGCGCTGACGGGCACGGCGCTGGCCACCTTGCTGTGCTGGCTGGCGGGTCTGTTCCTGTTGAAACATGAGCTGGCCGGGGAGTTTTTGTTGTTGCAACGCAAGCTGGCGGGACGCTGGCTGGCAGTCAAATGGACGAAAGGATGACCATGCGTGTCGGTATCTTGTCCTACCCGATGCTGTTCCAGCGCGACGGCGGCTTGCAGATCCAGGTACGCGAAACCATTGCCGCGCTGAACCGGCTGCCCCAGTTACCGGCGCGGCCCCTGGACGTGCAGCTGGTCGACGCCAACCATCAGCGGCTGGCCGATTTCGAAGTCTTGCACGTGTTTTCGGCAAGCAACGGCACCTACCGCATCATGGAAATGGCCAGCGAGCAAGGCGTGCCCGTGGTGCTGTCGCCGTTGCTGTCACCGGGCTGGGGCCGGGCCAGCGCCTGGCGCGCGCGGCTGGCCGACCGGCTGGCAGGGCGCCTGACGGAATGGATGGTGCAAACAAGCTATGCGCAAACGCGGCGCGCCTTGCAGCTGGCCGACGTGGTGATCGCCCTGGGCGAGGCCGAGCGCGACGCCATCGTGCACGGTTTCGGCATGCCGATCGATGCCATTCGCGTCTTGCCGAACGGGATCAACCCGCATTTTTTTACGGCCAATGGCGATTTTTTCCTGCGCGAGACGGGCATCGCCGGGCCGTTCGTGCTGATGGTGGGCAGTATTTCGCCCTACAAAAACCAGCTGGGACTGGCGCAGGCGCTGGCGTGCGCCGGCGTGCCCCTGGTGCTGATCGGCGCCGCGCCGCGCGAACAGCAGGCGTATCTGCAGCAATTGCTGGACTTGCCGCACGTCAGCTGGCTGGGCGCGCTCGACCACGCCGACCCGCTGCTGGCCAGCGCCTTCCATGCGGCGGCCGTGGCGGCCTTGCCCAGCCAGGGCGAGGTGTTTCCCTTGAGCGTGCTCGAAGCGCTGGCGGCCGGCACGCCCGTCGTCATGACGGCGCAAAGCGCGCTGGACTTGCCCGATTCCGTCTTCGCGCTGCGCAAGGTGGCCTGGGACGACGGCGCCGCGCAGCGCCAGGCCATCCTCGAATGGCTGGCACTGCCTCCCGAGCGCGAGCGCGTGCAAGCCCTGGTGGAACGTTTTACGTGGGAACGGGTGGCGGCGCAGATTGCCGAGTGTTACTACCAGGTGCAGTCGCTGCCTGCCAGGAGGCAACATGCTGTTTAATTCCTTTGCTTTCCTGTTCGGCTATCTGCCCATCGTGCTGGCCGGCTATTTTTTGTTGGACCGCTGGGCGTCTTCCGGGGGCACCAAGGCCAGCTGGCGCCTGGCTCCGGCTGCCTGGCTTGCGCTCGCCTCGCTATTCTTCTATGCCTGGTGGGACATGCGCTACCTGCCGCTGCTGCTGGCATCGATCTGCGTCAATTACGGCGCCGGCCGCCTGATCGGCGCCCATGCGGGCGCGGCCCGCAAGCGCGTGCTGGTGGCGGCCCTGGCCTTGAACCTGGGCTTGCTCGCCTACTACAAATATGCGCATTTCTTCATCGACAGCGTCAATGCCGTGGCTGCCGGAGCTGGCGCTGGCAGCCTGCCGTGGTCCGGCCTCGACATCATCCTGCCGATCGGCATCTCGTTCTTCACCTTCACGCAGATCGCCTTCCTCGTCGATTGCTACCGGGGCGAGGTGCGCGAATATCGCTTCATCCATTACGTGCTGTTCGTCAGCTATTTTCCCCACCTGATCGCCGGTCCCGTGCTGCACCACCGCGACATGATGCCGCAGTTCGCCGACCCGGCCAACGCCCATCCGCGCGCCGCCAATTTCGCCATCGGCCTGTCGATCTTTACCATCGGCCTGGCAAAGAAGGTGCTGATCGCCGACAACCTGTCGCCGCTGGCCATCCCCGTCTTCACGGCCGGCGCCACACCGACCCTGATCGAGGCGTGGATCGGCGTGCTGGCCTATACCTTCCAGCTGTATTTCGACTTTTCCGGCTATTCCGACATGGCCATCGGCCTGTCGCGCCTGTTCGGCGTGAAGTTGCCGCTGAACTTCAATTCGCCGTATAAGGCGGCCAATATCGCCGACTTCTGGCGCCGCTGGCACATGACCTTGTCGCGCTTCCTGCGCGACTATCTCTATATCCCGCTGGGCGGCAGCCGGCGCGGCGAAGCCATGCGCTACCGCAACCTGTTGCTGACCATGCTGCTGGGCGGCCTGTGGCATGGGGCCGGCTGGACGTTTGTCATCTGGGGCGGCTTGCACGGCCTGTACCTGGTGCTGCAGCAGGCGTGGCAGCGCATGTTTGGTGCGGCAACGGCGCGCTGGTGGCCGAGCTTGCTGACTTTTCTTGCCGTGATGCTGGCCTGGATCTTCTTCCGCGCGCCCGACGTGGCCACGGCCTGGGACATCACGGGCGCGCTGGTGGGGGCGAACGGGGTCAGCCTGCCGCGCGGCCTGGCCAGCCACGCGGCCAGCCTGGCGCGGTGGGGCCTGCATCCGGCGTTCGGCGGCATCCGCTGGATCGAACTGGCGGGGCCAGGCTTGCCCGTGCTGCTGGGCGCCATGTTGCTGGCCTTCAAGGCGCCGAATACGCAAGAAATATTCTTTCTCTACGAGCCCGCCATTGAAAGAATCTTTCAACCCGCAGGGCGCTGGGCTTTCAGTTGGAGGCCCACGCGCCGCTGGAGCGTGGGCTTTGCCGCGCTGTTCGTCGCCTGCATCTTCGGCATGAACCGGGTCACCGAATTTCTCTATTTTCAATTCTGAGCATGGACACTGCCGCCCGCCACTACGTCACCGGTTTCTTCGCCTGCGTCTGCCTCGCGCTCGGCTCCGTCTCGCTGCTGAACTACCAGATCGATCCCTACCTGCTGCACCAGTGGGACAGCCCCTTGCTGCAGCGTCCGCGCCAGTTGAATGAAAAGCTCGGCGCCTGGGCCAAGACCTATGCCGTGGCGCGCTACCGGCCGGCCATCATCTACATCGGCAATTCGCGCACGGAACTGGGCTTGCCGACGGGCATGCGCGCCTTGTTCGACGGCAAGCGCGTCTTCAACAGCGCCGTGTCCGGCGCCTCGATCGGCGACGCCATCCGCCTGGCCGAGCATGCGGCCAGGGTCAGCCGCGTCGAGACCATGGTGTGGGGCATCGACGCGCCCACTTTTTCCCTGGACATGGGGGCGGCGCGCGTGGAAGACAGCCTGACGGGCGCCGGGCACGGCTTTTTCGCCCGGCGCGCCCTCGTCAACCTGAAGCGCGGGCTGACGCTGGACATGACAGAGGACAGCGTGCGCATCCTCACCGGCAATGCCGGCGATACCTGCCGCTCCAACCTGGCCCTGTACGGGCAGCGCGACGAGACCTGCACCCTCATGGGCATCAAGCACTGGCTCGGTACGAAGGACGCCATTCCCGTGCGGCTGCAGGAATTCGGCGATGGACTGGGGCCGACGCGGCCCTCAACACTGGCGTTTGACGCCAGCATAGCCAAGCTGTGCCGGGGCGCCATGCGACTGCGCCTGTACATCAACCCCACGCATGCGCTGACCTTGTACGCGCTGCACTGGCGCGGCAAGTGGGACGCCATGCAGGCCTGGCAGCGCGGCCTGGCGCAGATTGCCGAGCGCCACCGCCGGCAGGGTTGCGACGTGCGACTGTATGATTTTTCCGGCTTTAACAGCATCACGACGGAAGCGACCCCGCTCGTCAGCGGCAAGCCCGACATGCATTATTACTGGGAAGTGTCGCACTACCGGGACAATGTGGGCCGCTTGATCCTGGCGTGCCTGTTTGGCGGTGGCACGCCGCCGCCGGCCGATTTCGGCGTGGAACTGACGCAGGCCAACATCGGCGCCCACCAGGCCGCCATGCGCGCCGCGCGCGACCGCTATCGCGTGGAACACGCGCGCGAAACGGCCTATGCGCAGCGGGTGCTGGACGGGCCGCTGATCCGGCGTTGATGCAAGGTGCCGTATACGCCATTTCTCACCCTCCAATACTGACCATGGATACCATTGCCCGCCGCTACCTCGCCATTTTCCTTGCCTGCGCGCTGGCCGCGCTGGCCCTCGTTTCGGCCGTCAATTACCACGTCGATCCATACTTGCTGCACCAGTGGGATAGCCCGCTGCTGCAGCGATTGCGGCCGACGACCGAAAAACTCAGCGTGTGGGGCAAGACGTATGCCGTGGCGCGCTACCAGCCCGCCGTCGTGTATATCGGCAACTCGCGCACGGAAATGGGCTTGCCGGCGAACAGTGTGCGCACTTTGTTTGAAGGCAAGAGCGTCTTCAACAGCGCCGTCTCGGGCGCCTCCATCGGCGAAGCCATGCGCCTGGCCGAGCACGCGGCCAGGGTCAGCCGTGTCGACACCATGGTGTGGGGCATCGACGCGCCCTCGTTCTCGCTGGAGCTGGGCTCGGCCGGCGTGGAACCGGGTTTGACGGACGCCGGCCCCGCGTTTTTCGCGCGCCGGGCTTTGCTCAACATCAAGCGCGGCTTGACTGTCGACATGACGCGCGACACCTGGCGCATCCTCAGCGGCACCTATGACGGCGTGTGCCTGTCCAGCCTGGCCTTGCACGGCCAGCGCGATGAATCCTGCCTCACCAGCCGCAACCGTACTTGGACCGGCACGGCGCGCGCCTTCACGCCGCGCCTGCAAGAATTCGGCGACGGCCTGGGGCCGACGGCGCCCGCGCTGCAGGCCTTCGATGCCAGTGTCGGAAAACTATGCCGGGGCGGCACGCGCTTGCGCCTGTACATCAATCCCACGCATGCGCTCACGCTCGACGCCCTGTACTGGCGCGGCAAGTGGGGCGCCATGGAAACATGGCAGCGCGACCTGGCGCAGATGGTCGGACGCTACCGGCGCCAGGGCTGCGACGTGCGCCTGCTTGATTTTTCGGGCTTCAACAGCATCACCAGCGAGGCGATCCCGCAGGTGACGGGCGCGCGCGCGATGCGCTATTACTGGGAAGCATCGCATTACCGCGACAATGTGGGCCGTCTCATCCTGGCGCGCCTGTTCGGCGGCCCTGTGCCGGTGCCGGCGGACTTCGGCGTGGAGTTGACGGAAAACGGCATCGCGGCCCACCACGCGGCCATGCGCGCTGCGCGCGAGCGCTATCACGCGCAGCACGCCGAAGAAACGGCGTATCTGCGCCACGTGCTGACCTTGCCCCGCGAACCCAAATAGATGATCCACGGCGCCAGGCGTACAGGGTGGGGCAGGGCGCTTGCGCTATGATGATGTTTTGCCATCCAGCAAGTTCCAGGACTCCCCATGAAAATCGCCTTCTTTGCCAGCCAGCCCTACGACCGCCGTTTCTTCGACGAAGCCTTGCCGGCCCAGCCCGACGCCGCCGGCATCGAACTGGTCTATCACAGCGCCTTGCTGAGCCAGGAAACCGTGATCCTGGCGCAAGGTGCCGACGCCGTGTGCGTCTTCGTCAACGACGTGCTCGACGCGCCCGTGCTGGAAGCCCTGCATGGCTACGGCGTGCGCGCCATCCTGCTGCGCTGCGCCGGCTACAACAACCTCGACCTGGAAGCGGCCAAACGCCTGGGCCTGTTCGTCGCCCGCGTGCCCGCCTATTCTCCGGAAGCCGTTGCCGAATACACGCTGGCCCTCGTGCAGACCCTGAACCGCCACACGCACCGCGCCTACGCCCGCGTGCGTGAAGGCAATTTCTCGCTGGACGGTTTGCTGGGCGCCACCTTGCACGGCAAAACGGTCGGCATCGTCGGCACGGGCAAGATCGGCCTGGCCACGGCGCGCATCTTCAAAGGTTTCGGCTGCACGGTGCTGGGCCACGACCCGTATCCGGCACCCGCGTTCGCTGAATTGGGCACGATGGTGGAGCTGCCGCGGCTGCTGGCCGAGTCCGACATCGTCTCGCTGCATTGCCCCCTGATGGACAGCACGCGCCACATGATCGGCGAAGCAACCTTGCCGCTGATGAAGAAGGGCGCCATGCTGGTCAACACCTCGCGCGGCGGCCTGATCGACACCGGCGCCGTCATCGAAGCATTGAAATCGCGCCAGCTCGGTTCCCTGGCCATCGATGTGTACGAACAGGAAAGCAATCTGTTCTTCCAGGACCGCTCGTCCGACATCATCGACGACGACATCTTCCAGCGCCTGATGACGTTCCCGAACGTGCTGGTGACGGGCCACCAGGGTTTCTTCACCATCGAAGCGCTGCGCGAGATCGCCGCCATCACGTATCACAACCTGGCATGCTTCCGTGAAGGCAAGGCCTGCGAAAACAGCGTCTTAAGCAGCTGATGCCGGTTTTTTAGGCTTGGGCGGCGGCTTGGGTTTTGGCAGCGGCAAGGCATCGGCCGTGCGCCGCGCCAGCTGGCCCAGCCAGTCGCGCTCGTCCCACAGCCCGCCATCGATGAGGAAATACGGCTTGGCTTGCGGATAGGGCGGCGCTTCCTGCAGCGAGCCTTGCGTACTGATCCAGGCGCGGCCAGCGTCCGTCGGCTTGATGAACAGCTGGTCGTCGGCGACGATGGCGAACATCTTGCCGTCGCAATACAGGCCATACTCGCCGAACATTTTTTTCGCGCTGATGCTGCCCGCGCCCGCCATCTGGTCGAGTAAAAAATCCACCGTGCCTTGCTGTGATGCCATATTTTTTCTCCATATGAAGCAATAGTGTAGCGCACTGGCCAGGATGGGCCGGCCCGGCTACACTACGGCCATTGATTTTTTCGCATGACGTATTTTCCCATGACACCCGAGCATATTATTCACCGCGGCATCCGCATCGCCACCCTGGCCGCCGGCGACCCCATCGAAACCCATTGCGCACCTGGCCACACGGCCATCCGCCAGCAGGCCGACGGCTGGTGGCTGTATTTTGTCGACGAGGAAGGCACCGTCGACGGCTACGACAGCCCGTTCGCCAGCCACGCCGAGGCGCTGTGGGCGGCCAAGGCCGCAGCCGAGTTCAGCGCGCAATGAAGGCCAGTCCATGGGCATTTCTAGGCTTGCCGCAAGCGCCCGTGCCGGAAGCGGAAAGCGCGGACTACGGCGCCTGCCGCGCCGAACTGCACGGCAAGCGCCTGGTCTTGCGCGTGGCGAAAACCACGCCGACGAAAATCGGCCAGTTCGTCACCGTCTGGAAGCGCCCCCATCCCGATGCCGACATTGCCCCGCTGGATGACGCCGACCCTTTTGACGTCGTCATCATCGCCGTGGCGGACGACGACGGCGCGCGGCACGGCTTCTTCGTTTTCCCGCGCAGTGTGCTGCTGGAACGGGGCGTGATGTCGCGCGCCAGCCAGGGCGGCAAGCGCGCGCTGCGCGTGTATCCACCGTGGTGCGCGCCGGAATCCATCCAGGCGCAGCGCACGCAGCGCTGGCAGGCGGCGTGGTTTGTGACGGCGGGGGATCAGCCTGGGCTGGCAAAGCTGCTGGACATCGCCTGACGTTTCCGGCCCAGGGGCAGATATACATACTGAACAACATGGGAAAGCGGGAATGAAGTCCTTTTTTGATGGAAAAATTTATCTGACGCTTTTTGTCGTGTTCGCGCTCTTCGTTCTTTCCCAGCTGGGCCGCAATGACACGCCCAAGCGCGGTCCCGACGTCATGCAGTTCATCGAGAGCGACCTGGCTGAAGTGCTGCAGAGCGGCGGCAATGTGATCGACCGGACGAGCCGGGTGCAGCTGCATGCTGTGGTCTATTCGGTGCGCTTCAAGGACGAGGGCTGGAGCGCTGCGCTGCGCGACAGGAATATCGCCACCTTGCGCAGGCTGGACTGGGCGCAGCGTGCACCGGCCGTGCTGTGCAAGATGGGCGCGCAGGCGACCATCGGGGAAGGTGAGAGCATGTATCGTGGCCAGGGCACGAATAGCATCAATTTCGACTATAGCGCGAAGACCGTCAGGGAGTGCGCGGCGCTGGCCCCATCGTCGAGTTACTAGTGCTTTGGGGCGGCTCCAGTATCTGGTGCGTGATCGCGTCGGAATGGCAGCGTTGCCCTGCCTGGACAGGAAATTCAAAGAAAAAAGAGAGTGAAATACAATTGCTTATAAATAAATATGGTCAGCACATCATTGATGCGGCGGCCAGGCTCTCGCAGCGTGAAAATGTTGCAGTATTGATCAATTTCATCAAGCGCCAGGCGCCATTGATGGAGCAATTCGATGTCCGCTATGGTGAAAACAGGTCCCGGTATTTTTTGAACATGGTCGAACTGTCATTGAATGTGGAGGCCTGCTTTCAAGATGAACAGGTATGGGGGGATATGCTGGCGACCCTTGATTCGGAAATTCCTGACAGCGAGGAATTTGGCGATATCGAGGGCGATCTTGCACAAAATGCGCTTATTTCAGCCAGTTATGCGATTCAGTACATGCAATATGGCAAGCTTGCCGATTTTTGCGCTTCGGCAGAAAAAGTGCTTGAGACGGTGGATGTACTCCACTACTCAGAAAATCCCGATTACGATGAGCGCAAAGCGATGATGCGGGAAATCGGATTGCTTGGCCTTCTCGTCCGTGGGCTTAGTGTTCCCCTGACGAACACGGTGCTTGAAAATCTGGATGAGATCGCCAGAAATGCGCCGATAGGGGCAGATAGCGCTGAAGAGTGAAGGGTGGCACATGGGGGCGCACCGTCCTGCACGGAAAGAATTTGTACAGGCCCCTTGCCACTTTAGAATTTATCTGCGCCTTGCCGCTGTGATATAAGGGCTTGAGAAATTTATTTTTATCAGGATGGCAATAAGACCTTTACTGAGATATTGCTATCGTCCGGTAGCGGCCAGTAGCGGACGCCTGGACGCTCGCCAATTCGTGTGGCCGCATGAGTTTTGTAGTGCGGATTCAGGCCGGCGGCGTCGTTGCAAGCGATAATGGGCTGTTGCACTTAAGCCCCCCGGTCTTTTAATCTATGGGCCCGCTGGCTCAGCTACAAGTCAGGTTGCGACATGGAGTATTCATTTTCACGCTTGATAATTGCGGCGAGTTTGGCTTGTTTAGTCATGGGCATGGCCGCTATTCAACAAATGCGCCTTGGTCGACCTATCCGTAAAGTAAAAAACTTTCTGCTGAAATTGGCGGTGTTAGTCTGGCTGGTAAGCGGGCTATTTGTCGGAACATTCTATAGTCACGGATTCGATGTGGCGTGGTACATTTTTGGTGCCGCCGTCAGTCTGGCCGGATGTATCGTTGCAGGCATTGCGGTGCTTGCCTGGGCGGTTTTCACAAGGCTCAAGCAGGACAGTTAAGTGCTCTCAAGTGGGAGCGGACAGGATCTAAAAGGCCAAGTTTAATGTGGAATTTTTTTAAGCGTAAAAATACGCCAGAATTGCCTATCACGCCTCAGATTGTGGCGCAGGTTGAAGTTGAGATAAGTCAAAATAGGTCTGCAGAAAAAAATAAAATATCCTTCTTGTGCGCTGAAAAAATTCTTGAGTATTTTGAAAACTCCCAGGGACTTCTTACACCTGACAGCGATAGTGAACTCGACTCGCCGCGGGTACGCCAACAACTCTATAAAATTCTGCTGGAGCGGCCACTCGCGCCATACTCCACGCTAATTCGACAAGTCTTCGAGAAGGAAGTGCGGTATAGAATTGCGCTTTGGGATGGGACAATAAAAGATGATGGTGATTCTTACGAAGGAATTTATCGTTGTGCCTTCTTGCTTTATCGTCTCGGCAGCACAAGCGATATCCATAGCCTTTGGGTAGCAAAGCATATAAATATGGATGTCGGAACATCAATGGGCGTGGAATTTTTTATTGGGGCGGGATTTCAAGCGACAGTTTCATATTTGGCAGAATCGAACTTGCAGGATGCGGATGAAATATCCTCTTACGTAGCCGGCTGGTTCGATCAGGACGATTCAGAAAAATGGCAAAAGGACTGGGAGCTAAGTATGGTGCAGAATATTTCAAGTACCGGCGATTCGTGAAGGCCCACAACGGCGCAAAACCTGCCAACAGCGGCAAGCAGCCAGAATTCGTCACGCCAGCAAACGCGGGCCGCAACTCATCCGGGAAAATGACCGTCCATGACTGATATTTGACGGCCTGTCGCAATCCCGCATGGCGGCAGGGTGCGCTGACGTATCGTCAACGTTTCCTTCCTGGCATCCGTCAACCACCATTGAAAGAATCGTTCATGCGAGTTCATTCCCTGGCATTCATCGTGACCCTGTTGTTCGCAAGTAGTGCCCAGGCGGACGAGTTGGACGACATCATCAAGGCCGAAATGAAGATGCGGCAAATCCCCGGACTGTCGCTGGCCATCATCGAGAACGGCAAAATTGTCAGGGCGCAAGGTTACGGTGTCACAGAAAAGGTCGGCAAGACGCCGGTCGGCCCGCACACACTGTTCCAGGCCGGTTCGGTCAGTAAACCGGTGGCCGCGCTGGGGGCGCTGCACCTGGTAGAGCAGGGCAAGCTTGGCCTTGACGAGGACGTCAATACCCGGCTGCTCACGTGGAAGCTGCCGGACAGCGCCCTGACGGCCGAACAGAAGGTGACCTTGCGCAGGTTGCTCAGCCACAACGCCGGGCTGACCGTGCATGGTTTCCCTGGCTACGCCAGCAATGCGCCAGTACCCAGCGTGGTCCAGGTGCTCGATGGCGAGAAGCCCGCGAACACCGCAGCAATTCGCGTTGACATCGCTCCAGGCAGCAAGGTGCGTTACTCCGGTGGCGGCTATACCGTCATGCAACAAATGGTGGCCGATGTGAGCGGTCAGGCGTTTCCCGACTACATGCGCGACGCAGTCCTCAAGCCCCTGGGAATGCATGAGAGTTCCTATTTGCAACCGCCGCCAGCCGAGCGCGCGCGCCTGAATGCCAGTGGCCACCTTGCCGATCGCAGCATGGTGGCAGGACGCTGGCATGTGTATCCGGAAATGGCGGCGGCCGGTTTATGGACCAACGCCTCGGACCTGGCGCGCTTCGCCATCGGCGTGCAGCAGTCTCTGGCTGGCACGTCCAACCCCGTCATCTCGGCAGCCTTGACCCGGCAGATGCTGACCCCGCAAAAGGAGAACGTGGGCCTGGGCGTCTTCCTTGACGGTAGCGGCAGCGCGCAACGCTTCTCGCACGGCGGGCGTGACGAAGGCTTCGATACCTTGCTGACGGCATTTTCCGGCACAGGCCAGGGTGCCGTGATCATGATTAACGCAAATGACAATTCCCGCATGATGGACCGCCTGACAGCCGCCATCGGCCGCGCTTATCACTGGCCAGACGCCGACTATGACGTGTTGCTCAAGCACCCCGCCATCAACATCGATGCCAAGGAACTCATCCGCTACACGGGCCGCTACGAGTTGGCGAACAACACGATGGGAACCTTCGATATGCAGGGTGGTCAGCTACGCAGCATTTTCGATGGCTTGCCCGACGAAACTTTCGTGCCTGTCGGCGCGCATCGCTTCCATTCGACGTCGCGCAATTGCGAACTGGCTTTCATCGTCGATGCACAAGGAGAGGTGACAGGCGTCGTCGTGACGACCAAAGACAAAGCCAACAAGGCGCCGCGCATCGGCCCGCTGATGCATACATTGGCAGCACGCACCGACCCCAAGCCTGCGCGCACCCGGAATGTGCAGGCCTTGCTTGCCGACATTGGGCGTGGCGGTAGCGGCTTGGCCAACTCGGCATTCGCCACAGCGGGCGTCAAAAACAACTTTGGCACACAAGCTATTGGCGAACTCGTCAATGTCAAGTCACTCACTTTTTTGCACGAGCAAGCTGTTGCTGGCCGAGCGATCGAACGCCATGGCAGCAAGGTGGACAGCGTCCTTGCCTTCCACGTCAGCGGCATCAAGCCGGAGCGAAAATTGCTGGTTTACCTGACCGCGGACGGTTTGCTTACCGACTTCGATCTGGTTGACGACTGAACGGTGTGGGCGCGGCTTGCCGCGCCGGATAAAGTCCTCGACAATACGGTATGCCAATCAAGATATCGCCTAAGAAAATACTATTGTGTCTGCTCATCCTCAGCCCTGCCTGCTATGTCGCCGCATGCTGCGTGTTCTCCAATAGCCGCAAGGCGGCGTTCTATCAAGTCCAGACGGGCGATACGCGGCAGTCGGTGCTTGCCCGCTTAGGTACGCCGACCCATGTGGAGCGTGAGGGAGTCTCCTTCAATCACTATTCCACCACGCCATGCGCGGCTCCCTGCGTCGAGCGGTTGTGGTTCGAGAACCGCTTGAACTCGGACCTGGAAGTGTGGTCGGTGGAGCTGGACCGGCATGGCCGCGTGGTGGAGAAGAATTATCTGATGTCGCTGTAGGCCGCCGTGCTAGGCGACTTTGCTGAGCACATAGCGGTACTTCCCCGACGCTTCCGCCGCGATCTCGTCGACTTCCTCGATGGCGATGTCGACTTGCGCGCCCAGCCTGGCCTGGAAGCCGGCGACGATGGCCGTGCGCGTGGCGGCGTCCAGGCGCGGCAGGCAGACCAGCAGGACGCGCGTGCGCTGCAGGCTTTCCTGGATGATCTTGAAACTGCGCACTTGCGGCAGTTCGCGCACGATGTAGACGAGGGCCAGGCCGTGCATGACGGTGCCATCGACGGCCGTGAGGAAATCCGTGCTGCGCCCTTCGATTTTTTGCAGCAGGGGCAGTCCGCGGCCGCAGGCGCATGGCTTGGTGCCCAGCGCGCCCACGTCGCCGGTGGCGTAGCGGATGAACGGGTAGTCTTGCGTGGCCAGGTGGGTGACGACGATGTCGCCCGTGGCGCCAGCGGGCAGTGGCTGGCCCTGGCTATCGACAATTTCCACGATGATGTCTTCGGCCGTGATGTGCATGCCGCCTTCCGGACATTCGTGGGCGATGAAGCCCGCGTCACGCCCGCCGTAGCCGTTGGCCACGGGGCAGCCGAAAGCGGCGGCGATCTGCGCGCGCTGCTCGTCGTACAGGCGTTCGGCCGTGACGAACGCCACTTTCACGCCCAGGCCGTCGAGCGGCAGGTCGCGTGCGCTGGCGTGGCTGGCGATGCGGCACAGGGCGGACGGGTAACCGAACAGCATGCGCGGACGCCAGCGGCGCAGCTGTCGCACGTAGCCATCGAGGCGGTTGGGCGACATGGCAAATGCGGGCAGCAGGGTGGTGCGCAGCAGCGCATCGCGCAGGCGGCGCACGTGGTCTTGCGCCTGCAGCTCGATGGGCGAACCCCACAACACGGCTTCGCGGTCGCCGATGTCGACGCCCCACCAGCGCGTGGCGCGCCACTTGGCGGCGATGTCGTGGCTGATCCTGCGGCGCCCGAGGAAAAACTGCAGCGGCTCGCCGCTGGAGCCGCCCGTGGCGAACGGGCGCAAGCCCACGGCGTGGGCCGACTTGAAACTGTCGCGCGCACTGGCGATATCAACCTTGCGCAGCAGCGGCAGGCGCGACAGATCGCTCAGTTGCCGCACCTGTTCCGGATCGAAGCCGCTGCGCGCGAACAGGGCGCGGTAATATGGTACGTGCTCGGCCGCATGGCGTAGCAGCGCGCGCAGGCGCGCCAGCTGCCACTCTTCCAGTTGCTGCGTGCTCCACCACTGCGAGCGCTCCAGCCGCCGCAGCAGGCGCGCGCTGCGGTGGCCTTTGAGCCATTCATGCAGGGGAAACAGCCAGCGGGCGACGCAGCGCGTGTAGATGCCGGGGCGCGGCGCGGCGCGGATGCGGCGGTAGTGCGCGGCCAGCCGGGGTGCGATGCCGGGCCAGCCGAAGGTGGCGGCATGCGCCAGGCCCGCGTCGACCAGCCCCTGCGCGCGCAGCGGATCGCGCAGCAGCGCCAGGATGGCCTGCGCCATGGCGGCCGGATCGCCGGGCGGCACCAGCAGCGCCGTCGCGCCATCCAGCAGCAGGGCGGGGATGCCGCCCACATTGGTGCTGACGACCGGCACGCCGCAGGCCAGCGCTTCGAGCACGGAATTGGGCATGTTGTCGGCCAGGCTGGGATTGAGGACGATGTCGCTGGCCTGGTACAGGGCCGGCATGGCGGCGTTGTCGACGGGGCCGACGAAGCGCACGGCGTCCTTCACGCCGAGGGATCTGGCCAGGCGCGCCAGCGCCGCGCGCTGCGGCCCGCCGCCGGCCAGCACCAGGCGTGCCGCGGGAAATGCCTCGCGCACGATGGCGAAGGCGCGCACGGCGCTGGCATTGTCGTACAGGCTTTCCAGGTGGCGCGCCACGAGGATGCACGGGCCAGCATCGCCAGTCACACGCGGCGCAGCCCGTGTAAAACGCTGCAAGTCCAGCACGTTCGGCACGATATGCGCCGTATGGCCATATTGTTCGAAGACGCCGGCCAGGTAGGCCGACGGCACGACGATGGCGCTGGCGCGGCGCAGGCTGAACGCCACCAGGTGCGGCGACCGGGCAAAAAAAACGGCCGCTTCGCCACCCCGGTAATTGAGCAGGGCCGGTTTGCCTTTCAGGCTGGCGATCCACAGTGCGGGTGCGGCCTGCAAATGCCAGGACCAGCCGGAATTGGCCATGATGTGGAACAGGTCGACCGTATTGGCCGTGCGCCACAAGCGCCACAAATGCACGGGCAGGCGCAGCGCCGCGCGCAGGTAGCGGATGCGCGCCAGCCAGGGCGGCAGCACGGGGCCGTTGACGGCCAGTAGCTGCACTTGCGCGCCATCCTCGCGCAGCTTGTGCGCCAGTTGCGCCGTCTGATTCGCCATGCCGCCGGCAGGCGGGGGCAGCGGGCCGACCAGCGCGATGCGCAAGCCGGTGAAGATCATGGCACGACTCCGGCCAGTTCCTCCGCCATGCGCGCCGTCGTCACGCGCGCATACACGGGCGCATAGCGGCCCACGCTGGCGCCCCAGCTGCGTTCCGTCTCGACAAAGGCGCGCGCCTGGCGCCGCAGCGCCGGCCAGCTGGCGGGTGCCAGCAGCAGCGACAAGATGGCCTGCGCCAGCGCCTCGGCGTCGCCGGCGTGAAACAGCATGCCCGTCTTGCCATGGTCGACCAGTTCGCGGTGGCCGCCCACGTCGGACGCCAGCACCAGGCGGCCCTGTGCCATCGCCTCCAATGGTTTCAAGGGCGTCACCAGCTCCGTCAATCGCATCGGCAGGCGCGGATACACGCAAATGTCGACCAGCTGATAATAGGCGGCCACCTGCGCATGCGGCACTCTGCCCGCGAAGACCACGGCGTGGTCTATGCCCAGCTGCGCCGCCAGCGCGCGCAGCGCTGCTTCCTGCGGCCCGCCGCCGGCCAGCAGCAGCCGCAATGCCGGCTGTGCCGCCAGCAGGCGCGGCATGGCGCGCAGCAGCAGGGCCAGTCCCTCGTACGCATAAAACGAGCCGATGAAGCCGATGACAGGATAACCATCCAAACCCAGCGTGCGGGCCAATGCTGGATTATCAGGGACTTTGAAGGCCCCGGCATCGACGGCGTTCGGTATCACGGTGATTTTATGCGCGGGCACGCCGCGCGCGCACAGTTCGCGCCGCAAGCCGTCGCAGATGGTGGTGACGGCGTCGGCGCGGCGCAGCGCGTAGGTTTCCAGCGCGCGCGTGAGACGGTAGCGCAGGCCGCCGGGCCGGCTGCTGCCATGGTCGGCGGCCGCGTCTTCCCAGAAGGCGCGCACTTCATATACGACGGGGATGCCCAGCGCGCGGCCCGCGTTGAGGGCGGCGATGGCGTTCAGGGCCGGCGAATGCGCATGCAGGATGTCGGGCTTGAGGCGTCTTGCCAGCCGGCGCAGGCGTACGGCCAGGCCGACGATGACGGCCACTTGCCGCAGCACGGGCAGGCGCGCCCACCAGTGCGCATCGGGCGCCGTGCGGTAGAAATGCCAGCCGTCGACCAACTGCTGCGCGCCATCCGTCGGCCCCTGCTTGGCACTCGTGAGCTGCGTCGTGTGCCAGCCCAGCATCCGCTGCTGCCGCAGGATGGCCAGGGTGCGGAAGGTGTAGCCGCTGTGCAGGGGCAGCGAGTGGTCGAGGATGTGCAGGATGCGCATGGCTTCACTCCATTGCCATGGCTGGCGCGGGCATCGGCGCCTGGCGGCCATCGACGGGCAGCACCTGGCGCAGGAACGCTTCGAACATCAGCAGCGCCCATAGGGGCGCGCTGTAGTCGCGCCGCCCGCTCGCATGTTGCTCGAGCAGCAGGCGCACGTAGTCCATGTCGAACAGGCCGCACTGCGCCAGCGTGGGACCGAGCAGCCGCTGTTGCAGGCGCCGGCGCAACGGGCCGCGCAGCCAGTCGGCCAGCGGCACGGAAAAACCCATCTTCTGGCGGTACAGCAGGGCGTCGGGCAGCAGCGGGCGCAGGGCTTTTTTCAGCAGATACTTGCCTACACCGCGCCGCAGCTTGAAGTGCGGCGGCAGGCCGGACATCCACGCCACCAGTTCATGGTCGAGCAGGGGCGAGCGCACTTCCAGCGCGTGCGCCATGCTGGCCCGGTCGACTTTCGTCAGGATGTCGCCGGGCAGGTAGGTCTTCAAGTCCAGGTACTGCACTTGTGACAGCGGGTCCTGCGCGGGACTGGCCAGCGCGTGGCGGCGCAGCACCTCGACGGCGCGGTAGCCGTGCAGGCTGCGCCGCAGCTCGGGGCTGAACAGCCGCGCGCGCATGGCGTCGCCCAGCAGGCTGACGCCGTGAAAATACGCATCCGTCGTGTCGCGTGCCAGGCCTTCGAAGGTGGTCTTGGCGCGCAGGAAGCGCGGCGCCCAGTCGGCCTTCGGGTACAGCCGCCCCAGGGTGCCGAACAGCGACTGGCGCAGGCCGGCCGGCAGCAAGGGGTCCATCGCCTTGCGCACTTTTTCCTCGCGCGTGTGCAGGCGATAGCGCCGGTACCCGGCCAGGCTTTCATCGCCGCCATCGCCCGACAGGGCCACCGTGACCCGCTGGCGCGCCAGTTGGCAGACTCTGTACGTGGGCATGGCGGAACTGTCGGCGAACGGTTCGTCGTACAGGTTGGCCAGCAGGTCGATCAGCTCGAAGTCGTCTTGCTCGACCTGGCGCGCGTGGTGCGCCGTGGCGTAGCGGCGCGCCACCAGGTCGGCGTAGCGCGCCTCGTTCCAGGCCGGGTCGCCGAACGAAATTGAACACGTGTTGACGGGCGTGGCGCTCGCCCCGGCCATCAGCGCCACGACGGCGCTCGAATCGACGCCGCCGGACAGGAAGGCGCCGAGCGGCACTTCGGCCACCATGCGGATGCGCACGGCTTCGCGCAGGCGCGCCAGCAATTCGTCGGCCGCCTGCGCCTCGCTGGCGGGCGGATTCGGCGTGAACGGGATGTCCCAGTAAGCTTGCGGCGCGGGCAGCGGCTGGCCGGCGCGTATCGACAGGGTATGCCCGGGCGGCAGCTTGCGCGCGTGCTGGAAGATGCTGCGCGGCTCGGGCACGTAGCCGTAGGCGAAATACTCTTCCACGGCCAGCGGGTCGAGCGCGCGCGGCATGGCCGGATGCGCCAGCAGGGCTTTCAGTTCGGAGCCGAACAGCAGGGTGCCGTCCTGCGCCTCGCCGTAATACAGGGGTTTCACGCCGAGGCGGTCGCGCGCCAGGAACAGCAGGTGGCGGCGGCGGTCCCACAGGGCGAAGGCGAACATGCCGCGCAGGCGCTGCACGCATTGTTCGCCCCACTGTTCCCAGGCGTGGACGATGACTTCCGTGTCGCTGCTGGTGCGGAATTGATGGCCGAACTGGCGCAACTCCGCCATCAGGCTGCGATAGTTATAGATTTCGCCATTGAAGACGATGGCGATGCTGCGGTCGGCGTTGAACAGCGGCTGCTGGCCGCTGGCCAGGTCGATCACGGACAGGCGCCGGTGCGCCAGGCCGAGGCCCGGCTCGCGGTGCAAGCCCCCTTCGTCCGGCCCCCGGTGGCGCAGGCTGTGGTTCATGCGCGCCAGCAGCAGCACGTCGATGTCGCGCTGGCCCTGCAAATCAAAGATGCCGCTGATGCCGCACATGGGTGGCCTTTCAGGGAGTGGTGGACAGGGGAGAGGGGTGGCGCGCGCCCGTCAGCCGGTCGTACACGGCCAGGTAAGCGCCGGCCATGGCGGGCAGGCTGTGCTCGGCCAGCACCTGGCGTCGCCCGCGCGCGCCGTGGCGCGGGCCCAGTTCCGGCATGCTGTAGTAATCGAGCATGGCGTCGGCCAGCATCTCGGGCGAACCGGGCGGCACCAGGGTGCCGCTCCAGCCCGACTGCACCAGTTCCGCATTGCCCCCCACCTGCGTGGCGACGATGGGCAGCCCCGTCGCCATCGCTTCGAGGATGGTGTTCGAACTGCCTTCGGCCAGCGATGGCAGCACGAACAGGTCCATGGCGCGCAGCAGTTGCGCCACGTCGTCGCGCGCGCCGGGCAGCCAGGCCAGGTGTGCCACGCCGGCCTGCTGCAGCAGGTCCAGGCAAGCCTGGCGGCATGGCCCGTCACCGACGATGAGCAGGCGCAGGTGCGCGCGGGCGCCTGGCTGCGCCAGCAACAGCAAAAAGGCGTGCACCAGCGAGGCGTGATCCTTGACGGCTGCCATGCGGCCCACGCTGCCGATGACGAAGGTGCCGTTGCACAGGAAACCGGGCGGTCCCACGGCGGCCGGCGGTCCCAGGCGCGGATGGAACTGCACGCTGTCGACGCCATTGCCGATGTGCGACACCTGCGCGGGGGCCGCGCCGATGGCGTCCACCAGCCATTGCCCCAGGTCGGCGCTGACGGCGATGAAGTGCTGCACCAGCGGCAGCATGCATTTGCGCAGCAGCCGGTATTTGCGGCGGGTGCCGTGCAAGTCGCTCATGTCGCGCCCGTGCTCGCCATGCACGCGCAGGCGCACGCCGGCCAGGCAGGCCAGCAGCTGTGCTTCGAGGCAGCCCAGGTTGCGCGTGTGCACGAGCGCCGGCTGCAACCGTTTCAGCACGCGGTACAGGTGCAGGTAGTGGCGCCAATCCTTGCCTTCGCGCTTGTCCAGGCTGATCACATCGACACCCGGCGTGGTCAGGCGCTGGCGAAACGCGGTGGCATTCTTCAGGCAGACGATGGCGTGCCGGTAGCGTTCGGGCGGCAAGTGGTTGATCAGGTTGACGAGGCCGTTTTCCAGCCCGCCCACGTCGAGCTGGTGGATCACGTGCACGATCAGCGGGGCCGTGCTGGCCGCTACACCGGCTTCCCGTGTACCGACGCTAACGAGGTCAAGGGCCATGCGGCAACTCCTGCAAGCGTTGTTCGATGACGGGCAGTGCCGCCCGCAGGAAGGCTTGCAGCTGCGCGCGCGGTGGCGGCGCCAGCTCGTCGTAGGCGGCAAAGACGATGAGGTCGGCGCCATCCTGGCGCCTGCCCAGCAGCTTGGCTTGCGCCAGCAGCAGTTTTACCAGCGCGGGCCTGGCCGTGACGATGCCGCCCTGGCGATACACGCGCCACAGCAGCAGGCGTTCGCCGCCGTGGGCCAGCACGCTTTCGCGCACGCCGATGGATCCGCCGGACAAGTCGACGTGCCGCACGCGCTGCGCCAGGGGCGTCCAGCGCGCGCCGTAGGGCAAGGGCTGGTGCGTCAGCAGTTCGGCATCGCGCGCCTGGCGCGCATACCAGTGCAGTTGTAGCCCCACGGGCGCGCCGTCGCCGTCCTGGCGCGCATACGTGGCGGCAAACCGCGCGGGATTGCCCGCATACGGCGCTTGCCAGGCAGGAGGAACAGCGGGCAGGCGATGCCAGGCGGGCGGATCGGGCAAGGTCAGCACAATGGCCGGAAGCCTGGCGTTGTCGTCGCGGTGGCTGGCCAGGGCCAGCGCCGGCCACAGCACCGCCAGCAGCAGGCAGGCGATGCTGGCGCGCACGACGGCGCGCGGGGTGGCCGCAGCGGCGCTGGCGCCCGGCCGGGTGGGTGGCAAGGCGGCGCGCGCCAGCGGCAATTCGCGCCAGCGCGCAGCCAGCCAGAACAGCAGCAGCGCGACCAGGCCGAAGAACAGCCAGCCGTAGATCAGGTGGTCGACGCCCACGGCCAGGCGCATGTTGCTCAGGTGGCCCAGCATCACGATCAGGTAGGCGCGCACGCCATTGGCAAGGATGGGCACGAGCAGCGCGGCGGCCATGACAACTACGCGCCGCCGCGTGCTGTGGAAGTTGACATGGGCGAACAGGGCGCCCAGGGCCAGCGCGGCGATCAGGTAGCGCAAGCCGCTGCACGCTTCCACCACCGACCAGTTGCCGGTGGGTAGAGAAAAATTGCTGCCATCGCGGAACACGGGCACGCCCGTCCATTGCAGCGCGGTGACGGTGAAGGCGGCCGTGAAGTCGATCAGGGGTTCCAGGAACACTTCGCCAAACGGCACGGCAAGAAACAGATACGTCAGCGGAAAGGCCAGCAGGCGCACGGCCGGCCAGCCGAGGATGGCCAGCACGCAGGCGGGCAGCATGGCCGTGGCCGCATATTGTTCCACCACGGGCACGTTGGCGGCGTCGGCCAGCAGCCAGGCCAGGCCCAGCGCACCGAGCAGCAGCAAGCCCGGTCGCGACGGCCGGGGCGTCAGCGCAGCCAGACGGGCGCGCTGGTGCCAGGCCAGCCAGCAACTGATGGGCACGATCAAGAAGCCGTGCGCGAAGGTTTGCGAACGCGACCACAATTCCACCATCGACCAGAAGGTGGCGTGGTACAGCAGCGCGACGGCGGCCAGGGCCAGTAGCAGGAGCAGCATGGCTTGCCGCTGGCCATGCCGGTTCCCGTGCGGCCAGACGGCCGCGTCCGGCAAGCGGGCCACCTGGTCGAGTTGCACGCTCATGTGGAGGGTTCCCGCACGGGAAGCAAGGGCGCGGCGATCCCGCTGGCAGCGGCCTCGGCTTCGGTCCCGCCAGGCAGGCCCAGCATGGCGCCCAGGCCCCGCAGGTTGCGTTCCCAGCTGTAATCCTGCAAGACCAGCTGGCGCGCCGCCGCGCCCATGGCCGCACCGCTCCCGTCGGCCGCGTCGCTCTGGACTTGGCGCAGCACGCGCGCGGCATGGTGGATGAATTCGGCGTCGTCGCGCGCCAGCAGCAGTTCCAGGCCCGGCTGGGCGGTGATGCCTTCCAGCGCCTGCGGCGTGGCCAGCACGATCTTGCCCATCGCCATCGCTTCCAGTACCTTGTTTTGCACGCCGCGGGCGATGCGCAGGGGCGCCACGGCCAGGGCCGCGCCGGCCAGGTAGGGCCGGATGTCGGGCACCTTGCCCGTCACCACCACGCCGGGAATCCTGGCCAGCGCCGTCACGGCGGGCACGGGCGCGCTGCCGACGATATAGAACTGCAACTGGGGAAACTGGCGCCGCAGCGCGGGCCAGACGTGGCGCACGAACCATTGCACGGCGTCGATGTTCGGCCAGTAATCCATGGCGCCCGTAAATACCAGCGCCTGCACGCCCGCCGGATACACGCCGGGCTGGGCCGGCAGGGGTGCGAAATACGCCGAGTCGACGCCGTTATTGAAATGTCCCGTCTTGCGCCGCGCCATCGGCGCGCATTGGCGGAACAGGGCCGCCTCGGCCGGCGAAACGAAGCTGGCGGCCGTGAATTGCTGGGCGATATGGCGCTCGTACTGCAGCAGCAGCTGCGCTTCGCGCCGGTACAGCAGCGACATGGGCCACGGCTTGCTGTCGCCGTACTGGCGCCATTTGTCGGAATCGACGTCGACGAAATCGATCACGCGGTGCAGGGCGCGGCCCGCGCTGCCGTCGATGTATTGCGCCATGGGCCCGGAAAAGGCCAGCGCATGGCGCACCTTGCCGCCGGACAGCAAGCCGTCGACCCATTGCAGCAGCCGTGCATCGCGGTAATAGTGCACGCTCATGGCCTGGCGGCCCAGCAGCGCCTGCATGGCGCGCCAGCGGGCCGTGCCGCGCTGTAAAGCGATGAAGCGCGTGCTGGCGCACAGGGCCGCCACGGTTTTCGCGTGCTGCCAGTCGTCGTCATCGTCGATGAAGCAGCCCAGGTGCACGCGGAAATGCCGGCTCAGGTATTGCAGCATGTGCCACGAGCGTATCTTGTCGCCCTTGTTGGGCGGATATGGCAGGCGGTGGGTGAGGAAGAGCAGTTCGCGCATGGTGGGTCCCCTTGCTTAGCCCAGTTGCCGCACGATGTGCGGCCCCAGCAGGTTGGCCAGCGGCAGCGGCAGGCGGCGCCAGGCGCGGATGAACAGCGCGTATTTCGGATTCAGTGGATTGACTTCCGGCAAGGCCCTGGCGCGCACGAGCTGGTAGGCGTACGGCAGCGGCTGCGGCGTAAAACCCCAGTTCTTCTTGAAATCGTATGCCCCGGTACCGAGCTTGCTGCGGCCGAAATCGAACAGGCGGTAGCCGTGCGCGCAGGCGCGGCGCATCGCTTCCCAGTACATGAAGTCGTTGGCGCCCGTGCTGCGCGCCAGCACGCTGCCGCCGCCGTAGTACGGCAATACTTCATCGCGGAAATAGAACAGCAGCACGCTCGCTTGCGCCTGCTGGCCGTGGTACACGGTGAGGATCTGGCAGGCGTCGCCAAACACCGTGCGCAGCAGGGCAAAATGGCGGCGCGCGAAGACGGGCGTGCCGAGCCGGTGCACGCTGGCCGCGTAGATCGGGTAAAAATGGTGGAGGTCATAATCGACGGCGCTGTGCAGGCCGCCAGCCATGGCCTTGCGCACGACGGCGCGCTGCTTGCGGGGAATGGCCAGCAGATTCTGTTCCGCATCGGGCAGCAAGGGGCGGCGGAAGGTCGCGTACAGGGTTTTTTGCAGCCAGGGCGAAGCCGGATTTTCGTCCACTTCGCGCCAGCGGTATTCCAGGTGCCCCACGCCGAGGCGGCGGGCCAGCGCCAGTGCCGCGTCGTCGAGGGCCAGTCGCACGGCCGCGCTGCCGCCGGCCATGCCGCCGTACACGCAAAACGGCAGCGAGACGAGGGCCGAACCGAACAAACGGCTGCGCACATGGGCCAGCGGCAGCACGCCGGCGATACGCCCGTGCTGTTCCGCGTACAAAAAATAGCTGTCGTGGTTAAAACCTTGTTGCATGATGGTTTGCCAGCCGGCCCGGTGAAAGAAGGTCGCTTCCGGGCACGTGTCGACAAAGGCATCCCAGCGCGCATGCTCGTGCCCCTGCATAGACCGCACGGTGATGGCGGCGCGGGACTGTAGCGGGTCGGGAGCAAGGCTGGCCTCGTGCATCATGTGCTTTCCAGAAAAATACGGTCCATGCGGTCCCAGGAGAAATCGCGCGTCAGACGCCCCAGCCGCGCTTCCATGCACCCCAGGTTCAGGTAGTGGCGAAAGCGCGTCCTGGCGCTCAAGCCCGTCGGGCGCGGCTGGCCGGGATCAAGTTCCCAGGGATGAAAATAGAATATGCCAGCTTGCCCGTCGCGCGAATTGATGCGTCGCAAAAGCCAGCGCGACAGTGCATACGGCATCAACCTGAAATAACCGCCGCCGCCGGCCGGCAGGTTGCGCCCGCGCAAGCGTACTGTGCTGACGGGCAATTCCAGCATGCCCAGCGGGCCGCGCGGGCGCCAGGCGAAGCGGGGAGCGTCCGGCATGCCGTAGTGGTCGTGGCGGATCGGGTAGATGCTGGAACTGTAGCGGTAGCCCGCTTCCTGCAGCACGTCGAAGGCCCACAGATTGGCCGCGCCGATGGAAAAGCTGGGCGCCCGGTAGCCGTGCACGGCCAGCCCCGTTATCTGCTCGAGGATGGTCTTGCTGTGGCGCACATCGTCGGCGAATTGCGCGGCCGACTGGTCGCAGGCGCGCAGGTGCGCATAGCCGTGGCTGGCCACTTCGTGCCCGGCCGCCGCGATACGGCGCAGCATGGCCGGATAGCGCTCGGCGATCCAGCCCAGGGTAAAAAAGGTGGCGTGGATGCGGCGGCTTTCCAGCAGCAACAGGATGCGCTCGATATTCGCCTCGACCCGGCATTCCAGGCGGGGCCAGTCGGCGCGCGCGATGTGCGGCGCGAAGGCGGACACCTGGAAATAGTCTTCCACGTCGATGGTGAGCGCATTGCGCAATATCAAAGAGGAAGGCGGCGGCGTCATGGCGTGCCCCGGCGCGCCGCCAGCCAGGGTGCGATGACGGCGGCGATGCGCTCGGCCGCGTGGCCATCCCACAGGGGCGGGAGGCGGCCGCGCTTGCCGCCCGTGTCCAGGATGCCGCGCGCCAGCGCCAGGATGGCGGCCGGCTGCGTGCCGGCCAGGGTATTCGTGCCGGCGCTGACGGTGATAAGCCGCTCCGTATTGTCGCGCAAGGTCAGGCAGGGCACGCCCAGGGCCGTGCTTTCTTCCTGCACGCCGCCCGAATCCGTCAGCACCAGGCGGGCGTCCTGCATCAGGCCCAGCATTTCCAGGTAGCCCAGCGGCGGCAGGCAGGCGATGGCATGCCGCGCCAGCAGCGGTTCCAGGCCCGCCAGGCGCAGGCCGGCCAGGGTGCGCGGGTGGATGGGAAACAGCAGCGGCAGCCGGGCTGACAATTGCCCCAGCGCCTGCAGCAGGGCTTCGAGCTGCGCCGGGTCATCCACGTTCGAGGGGCGGTGCAGGGTCAGCAGGCCGTACGCGGGCGGGCAGGCGTGGCCGTGGGTGCACAGGGTGGCGGCGGGCGTTACGGCGCGCGGCAGCTGCTGCCGCAGGCTGTCGATCATGACGTTGCCCGTAAAATGGATGCGTTCGGGCGCGACGCCTTCGCGCAGCAGGTTGGCGCGCGCGCCTTCTTCACTCGTCAGCAGCAGGCTTGATAACTGGTCCGTCAGCACGCGGTTGATTTCCTCGGGCATGCGCCGGTCGCCGCTGCGCAGGCCCGCTTCCACGTGGATCACGGGAATGTCCCGCTTGGCCGCCACCAGCGCGCACGCGAGGGTGGAATTGACGTCGCCCACCACCAGCACGGCATCGGGCGCCAGCGGCGGCTGCGCGTCGAGCACGGCGTCGAAGCGGCGCATGATCTCGGCCGTCTGCTGCGCATGGTTGCCGGAGCCGACGTCGAGGCAGATGTCGGGCGGGCGCAGCTCCAGGTCCATAAACAGCTGTGCGTTCATGGCCGTGTCGTAATGCTGGCCGGTATGCAGCAAGGTCACGCGCACGGCGCTCGCCTGGCGGGCCATGGCGGCCAGGATGGGCGCCATCTTCATCAGGTTGGGGCGCGCGGCCACCACGCACAGCAGGTGCGCCGGCGCGGCGGCGGAAAGCGAGGGGTCGGACATTGCGGGCTCCTTAGAATTGCATGGTGAGCGTGGCGCTGACGCCGTTTTCGCGGTAGTCTCCGCCGCGGTTGCTGGCGTGCCGTGTATGCCGTACGTCGATGCTGGCCGTCATGTTCGGCTGCAGGATGCGCGTGTAGCCAGCCGTCACGGTGATGTTGTTGTCGCGCCGGGGCGCGCTCAGCGAACGCACGCCGGCGTAGCCGGCATTGACATTCAGGCTGGTGCGGGAATTGGCTTGCCAGTTCCAGCCCACGTTGCCGCCGATCTGGCGCGTGCGGTCTTCGCTGCCGAACTCCACGCCGGGCAGCAAGCCGCTGTCGACGCCGCTGGCCGTTTGCGCCGTGCGGTCGACAGCCGTGACGCCGACGATCATCGTGCTTTTCGCCGTGGCGCGCGCCATCGTCAGTTTCAGCTGTTTTTGCAGGAAATAGCGGTGGCTGAAGTAATTGATGGCGCCCCGTTCCGGCCCCAGGCTGTTGGCGTAGCGCAGGAAGGCATCGATGCGCAGGCGCCGGTCGCGGGCATTCGGGAAGATGCCGCGCCATAATTGATCGAGCAGCCGGCCCGCATCGCGGTCGCCCAGGCGCGAAAACTGCGTCGGCATGGTGGTGATGTTTTCGCTGTAACTGAGTTGCCAGTTGGTATGGCGCTGCAGGAACGTGGCATCCAGGCTGTAGGTGGTGCCAAAGAAGCGCTTGCCCGTGCTGAAGGCCACGCTGGTGCGCGGCGACGGCGTCCACACGCCGCCCAGCGACCAGAAGCGGCCCGCCGGTGCCTTGCCGGAAGTCGAGATATAGCCTTCCTTTTCCATGCCGCCGCTGGCCGTGGCCGCCCATTTGCTGCTGAACGGATAGCGCAGGCCTACGCTGCTGCGCTGCATGCGCACGGGGGCCAGCTTGCTGTCCTGCGTGCGGCGCACGTCGTGGCTGGCGTTCCAGGTCCAGCCCTTGCCGCGCGGCTCGCCGCCGAGCAGTAATTCCAGCTCATCGCTGTGCATCGACAGCAGGTCGCCGCCGCTGTCGACCGTGTTGCGCGTGTAGCGCAGCTCGGCCGTGGCAAGGCCGCGGAAACGGTGGCGCAGGTAGGGGCTGATGCCGGTGGTGCGCACGGTGCTGGCATTGTCCGTGTCGGGCAGGTCGTCGATCAGTTGCGGGCCGAATGGCGAGACGTTGCGCCGGCTGACGCTGGCGTCCGCATCGATGAAGAACCAGTCCTTGACCAGCTCGGCGTCGGCCGAGGCGTGCAGTTCGTGGTTGTCCGTGTCGGCACGCTGTCCGGACAGGTATTTGCGCCAGCTGTAATCGAGGTGCACGCGCAGGCGGGGACCTGTGCCGATGAGGGCGATGGCGGGCGCGATTTCCGTGATGAAGTCCGCTTGCGCCTGGCCGGGCGGCGCGCGCAAGGCATTGTCCGTATAGCTTTCGCGCAGGCGCAGCGACGGCTTCACCAGCCAGTCGACGGCGCCGGCCGGCAGGGGCATCAGCAGGGACAGCAACGGCAGCAGCGGCAGCGAAACCCGGCCGCTAATCGTAATAGCCATAGCCGTAGTAGTCGTTGCCGGGGAACGATTTGGTCTTGTTGTAGATCAAATGTATGTGTTCGCACGACTCGATCTGGCGCAGCGCTTCCTTGACGGCGTGCTGCGTCGTCGTTTCCGCCTCGACCACCATCACCACTTGCCCCATCTGCCCGACCAGCGCGTGCGCTTCGCTGGTGATCAGCAGGGGCGGCGAATCGAAGACGACGACGCGGTCGCCATAGCGGCTGGCAATTTCCGCCAGCAAGCGGCTCATGGCGCGGCTGGCCAGCAATTCCGTCGCGTGCTTGTTGCTGCGCCCGGCGGGCAGGATGCTCAGGTTGGCCACGTTGGTTTTCAGGATCACGTCGCCCATGGCCAGTTGCGGGTCGAGCAGCACGTCCATCAGCCCCGGCTCCGGTGCCAGGCCCAGCACTTTCAGCACGGACGGGCGCGCCACATCCGCGTCGACCAGCAGCACCGTGATATCCATTTCCATGGCGATGCTCATGGCCAGGTTGACGGCGCAATATGTCTTGCCTTCGCCCGGCATGGCGCTGGTGACGACGATCAGGTTGCCGTGGCGGATGGCCTCGGCGCCGCTGGCGCGGGCCTGGCGCAGCAGCGGGCGCTTGATGATGCGGAAATCCTCGGCCACCGAGCTGCGTCCGCCTTCCTGCGTGAGCATGCCCTGTTCGGCCAGACGGGCCAGGTTCAGCGGGCGGTATTGCGGCGACCTGGCCGCGTCAGCGCCATCCGCACCCGCCGCACCCGCCGCACCCGTCGCATCATAGGGCACGCCGGCCTCGGCCACACCCAGGATCGTGGGTTCCTGCTTGCCGCTGTCCTTGCTGCTCATCGTCGCTCCCCCCGGATCTAGAATTTCAGCAGCGCGGCCGTCATGACCCCGCCGTACAGCACGAACAGGCTGCCCAGGCAGGCGCCAAAGCCGTAGCGGGCGCGGCGGCGGCGCACCTGCTGCAGCGCCGTCCAGTTCATCGATACCGTGCCCAGCACGTTCAAGCCCGTGGCGTCGCGCAGTTCGGCGGGGCTGAGGAAGGTGGGGCGTACCTGGCTGATGAGCAAGGCCGTGGCGACGCCGGCCACCAGGGCCGCGCCCAGCGCCGCACTGAACAGCAGCGGGCGGTTCGGGCCGACAGGCGCATATTGCACCGTGGGCGGATCGATGATCTTGAAGGCCATCATTTCGGTAGTGGAACTGAGCTCGCCCGACAGCTTGGCCGCTTCGCGCCGGCCGATCAGCTTTTCATAGTTTTCCTTGTTGATGACGTAGTCGCGGTTGAGCTGCGCAAGTTGCGATTCCACCTCGGGCACGGCATTGCTTTGCGCCAGCAGGCGATCGTTGCGCGCGCTGTATTCCTGCACGCGGGCCTTGATGGCGGCCACCTTGGCGTCCGCGTCCGTCAGCGCCACCTTCAGTTGCTGCAACATGGGGCTGTAGTTCTTGCCCGGGTCGCCGGAGGCCGCTTTCAGCTTGCTTTCCTCGATCTTGCGTTCTTCCAGCTGGGCCACCAGGCGCTTCGAGGCGATAATGTCGGGATGCAATTCCGTAAATTGCATGCGCAGGCTGTCGAGGTTCTTGTTGATCGAGGCGATGCGCTCGTCGAGTTCGGGATTCGTGATGGCCGCCGCGTTCGGCTCCAGGTCGAGCACGGGCTCGTCGCCCTCGATCTGGCTCTGGATGGCCTTGCGCGATTGTTCCGCCTCGACCAGTTCCAGCTTGGCATTGTTCAGGCTATCGGACGACATCAGCAGCTGGCTGCCATAGTCGATGCCCTGGCGCGGCAGCAGCAGGTTGTTGCGGATCTTGAATTCCTTCACCAGGTTTTCCGCCGCGCTCAGCTTGTCCTCGTAATTCCTGATCTGCTCGTCGATGAATTGCACGGCCTTTTGCGAATCGCCCTTTTTACCCTGGAAACTGCCTTCGACAAAGATGGTGAGCAGGCTTTGCACGACGTCGCGCACCAGCTTCGGGTCGCGCCCGCTGTAGCTGATGGTATAGATGTCATACGCGTTGGTGCCCGTGATCTTGATCCGGCTCATCAAGTCGTCCAGCTGGGCCTCGTGTTCGCGCGCGGTCTTCGAATCGAGGTCGAGGTCGACCATGCGCATGACGCGCTCCACGTTCGGGCGGCTGAGCAGGGTGCGGCTCATGATGGCCACTTGCTGTTCCGTGTTCGGCACGCTGGTCATGCCGGCCATCAGCGGCTTGAGGATGGTTTGCGTATCGACAAACACGCGCGCCGAGGTCTGGAAGTCGTCGGGCAGGGTAATCACCCGGATGAAGCCGGCGATGGCCACCAGCCACGCCACCAGCACCGCATGCCAGCGGTACTTCCAGATGCCTTTCAGGCTGGAAAGCAGTTGCTGTATCAATTGCTCCATGTCGCTTCCTTCGGATGACGGTGCTGCACGGTAGATGGCTTGGCGGCGCGGACAACGACGGCATCTTGCAAGAAATGCTTGCCTGTTGAGTAAGCAAAGTATAGGGCGGCTGTGAGGCAAGATTTCCCAAGATGATTGCTTCTTGATACGCCTCAAGGTTCTCTTGCCAAGTTTTAATAATCATAGGAAGTTCGCGGCCCAGGCTGGTTCTGCGGGGCCGGCCATGGATGCGCCATCGACTCGAAGAGGCTCCGCATGAATCCGTTTCGCCGTGCATTTGTCCGCAACACGCTGGGCCTGGCCATTGCCGCCGGCCTGCTGGGCGCCTGCCGCACGACCCATCCGCTGGCCCCTTCCGACGACAGCGCGCCCATGCACGACTACCTGATCGGACCGGGCGACTCCGTCAACATCATCGTCTGGCGCAATCCGGAAGTGTCGCTGACGGTGGCCGTGCGGCCCGATGGCAAGATCACCACGCCGCTGGTCGAGGATTTGCCCGCCAGCGGCAAGACGTCGACCCAGCTGGCGCGTGACATCGAGCAAGCCCTGGGCAAGTTCATCCAGCAGCCTGTGGTGACGGTCATCGTCACCAATTTCTCGGGCCCGTATGGCGAGCAGATCCGCGTCATCGGCGAGGCGGCCAAGCCGCAGGCGCTGCCGTACCGCCTGGGCATGTCGCTGATGGATGTGCTCATCGCCGTGGGCGGCATCACCGATTTCGCGGCAGGCAACAAGGCCAGCATCATCCGCATGCGCGAAGGCAACCAGCAGCAGCTGCGCGTGCGGCTCGACGATTTATTGAAAGACGGCGATATTTCCGCGAATGTCATGATGCGGCCGGGCGACGTGTTATTGATACCGGAAAGTTTTTTTTAATAGCGGCCTCGGCAATATCAAAACAGCATTTTTATTTGACATTTTGTACTTGCAGGCAAATTTCAGCATGCAATTTTGCTACTGAATAGCACATTTCTTCTGTTTTTTTTGCCTGGCGTGGGAACTTCTCCAGTTTTTTTCTTGTCACAAGGCATTGGCTTCAGTCCGTCTCGACGGCGGCCGATGAACGTGAGGACAAGATGAGCTTTGAAGATGAACCCATTATTTCCTTCGACACGCCCGGTACTTTCAGCGACCTGGTGGTGGGCGAGGGGCAGATCGACCCGGCCATGGAGCACGAGCTCGACCTGCAGCGCTTTCATATCCGCATGGCCAATTCGCGCGGCCGGCGCGAGGCGGCCAGTTTGCTGATCCGCAAGATGTACGGCTGGCGTGGCTATGCCGTCGATCCTGGCATCGCGCATGCCCTGAACAAGATCACGCTGTTTGCGGAAACGGCCGGCAGCACCGTCGGCACCATGACCCTGTGCCTCGACAATGACGAGACAGGCTTGCCCGCCGATGAAAACTTCCGCGACAAGCTCGACATCCTGCGCGAGCAGGGCCGCCGCCTGTGCGAACCGTCGCGCCTGGCCATCGACAAGGGCGTGAGCAAGCGCGTATTTGCGGCGCTGATTCATATCTCTTATATCTATGCCCACAATATTCACGGCTTTACGGATTACGTGATCGAAGTCAACCCGCGCCACGTGGTGTTTTACAAGCGCATGCTGGGATTCCAGGACTTCGGCGGCGAGCGCGAGTGCACGCGCGTGGGGGCGCCGGCTGTGCTGCTACGGCTGGACCTCGATTACATGGGGGCCCAGATCCGCAAATACGGTGGCCTGATGGAACAGCATGGGGGTGAACGGTCGTTTTACCCCTTTTTTTTTCCGACATGGGATGAGCCTGGCATTACGGATCGGCTGAGGCAGGGGCGCAACTGATGACTCATGGGTTTTTCAGCAGGAGCGCCTGCATGTAGCTGCCCGGAATTGCGTAAGTGATGCCGCTCGGTGCGCTGAGGGCCGCTTCCTTCAGGCCCTTGATGTACACCATGTTGACGATGCCGTAGACGAGACCGGTCTCGGGATCGAACAGGGGGCTGCCGCTGCTGCCCGGATACGCCGTCGCGTCCAGCTGGAACACGGTGTACGGCGCCTTTTGCAGCTGCGCCAGGCGCCGTACGTCGAGGCGCTGCGCATTTTCGCTGGGCATGACCACCGGCGTCAGCGATGACACGGTGGCGCGGTGCGTCACGTGGTGCAGCCCCAGCAAGGTACCCAGCGGAAACCCCGTAAACGCCATGGCCTGGCCTTCGCGCACCGTGGCCGCGTCGCCCAGCGCCAGGGCGGGCAGGGGCGCGCCCGCCAGTCGCAGCAAGGCCAGGTCGTGTTCCGTGTCCAGCGCCTGGACCTTGGCGGGGCGAAATTGCGCCACCTCGCCCTGGCCCGTGAGTATGCCGATGACTTCGTTCGGATTGGCGTCGAGCAGTTTCTGGATCACGTGGGCGCAAGTGAGCACGCTTAAGCCGTCGCCCGTCACGAAACCCGTGCCGATGAAATTCATCGGCGGCGTGCGCGTCTTTTGCAGGTTGCCCACGCCGACGATGGACGGTTTCACGCGCGCAATGGTGTGCGCCAGTGGCGCATCGGCGCGGCACGGCGCGCTGGCGAACAGCAAGGCAAGGCAGGACAGCAAGGCGGAGAGCAAGGCTTTCATGGCGGCGTACTTTCAACGGGAGGAGGTGGCACGGGCTGCACCAGCGCGCACAGCAGCATCAGATAGCACAGCAGGGCGAGGCGCGGCACGTCAAGCAGGCTGTCGAACAGGCCGACGACGAGAAAACCAAGCAGCGCGGCGGCGCAAGCCAGCGCGCCCGGATCGCCCCGCGCGGCGCGGCGCAGCAGGCGCAGGCCGGCCAGGGTCAGCAGGGCCAGCAGGGACAGGGCGCCGCACCAGCCCGTTTCCACCAGCACATGCAGCGCCAGGTTCTTGATATGCCACGGCAAGTGATGGTGGTCGCTGCTGAAAAACCAGTAATTATTGGCCTGGGTAAAGCGTCCGTTGGCGATCAGCTCCTCGCCACCGGGCGCGCGCAAGCTGACATTGTCCACTTCGAGCACGGACGAGGTGGCCGTGCCGCTGGCCGCCAGTTCCAGCTGCACGGGCGGCCTCAGCAGCCAGCGGCCCGCACCCAGCCAGGCGCTGTCGAACGGCACGTCATAGTGTTGCCAGGCCTCCACCGGATTACCCGGTGCCGGAGGACGCAGACGCAGGGGGACAGGCACGCAGCCTTGCGCATACAGCAATTGTCGCTGGCACAGGCGCACCAGCAGCACGGGCATGGGTCCCGTCCTGCGCACGTCGAGCGACAGGGTGTAGCGCGTGGCCGGCTGCACGGGCACGCGTTGCAGCAGCCGCAGCAGTTCGCCATAGCCGGCGCCATAGCCGGGACTGGCCAGGCGCACATAGCGGTTTCCCAGGTTGCCGCCTTCTTCGGCATAGGCGATGCTGGCCGGCACCTCGCGCTGGGGATTGTGCCAGTAATAGGTGGCGGGAAAGCTGCCGCTGCCCATGCCGAACAGGCGGTCGCCCCAGTCGGACGGCTGCATGGCCAGCGCTTGCCGCCAGTGGCGCAAGCGGCCTTGCATGTCGAAGGCCGTGGTGGAGAAACGTTCTGTGGCGTAATAGCTGGCCGAGACGGGTATGGCCAGCAGCAGGATGCCGGCTGCACCCGCGAGGCTGAGGCTGGCCCGGTCCAGCCGCCACAGCGGGGGGTGCAAACGTCCGTTGCAGAGCATCAGCATGGCCAGCAGCACGACCAGGCCGGCGGGCAGCAGGACCGGCGGTCCGGCCCAGTGCCAGCCTATCCAGGCGAGGTTGCATGCCAGCATGGTCCACGCCATCATCGCCAGGCCCAGCCTGGCTGGACCTTTGCCGCCGGTGCCGCTGGGCCACAATGCGCCCGCCAGCAGCGCGGCCGCCAGCAAAAACAGGAAATACGGGCCTTTCAGCCAGCCGGCCGTTTGCTGGCCTGTCCCTTCCGGCCACCAGGCGGCCAGCAAGCCCTGCAGGCACAGCGCGCACAGCAGGCTGGCCGGCGCCAGGCGCCATGGCAAGGGCCGCGCCGCCAGCACGAAGCTGGCCGCGAGCAGGACGACGGCGGCGATCAGGCCCCGGTAGCCTGCCAGGTTGAACATATATAGGAGCAGGGCGGTACCGAGGCCGGCCAGCAACAGCTTGAGTAAAGGTTTGCGCCAGGACGGCTGGCCGGGCGATTGCCGCGCCGCACCGGGCGCCGTCCGCAGGGCCTGCCAGAATACCGGCAGCATGGCCGCCGCCAAGGCCGCGTACAGGCCCCGTGAAAAGGTGGTGAACGCCGCGTGCAGGGCCAGGCCCAGCAGCAGCAAGGCCAGGGCCGCCTGCCAGCGGCCGCGCGCGTGCGCCAGCCACAGGCCGGCGAAAGGCAAACTCAGGGCCAGGTAACCGTCCAGCGCGGCGCCGCCCGTGTGCATGGCGGAAAATGGCGCCGTGATGCGGTAATCGCTGGACAGGTTCAGCAGGCCGGGAAACACGGCCCGTTCCCACAGGGCGAACAGCGACACCATGGCCAGCCCGGCCAGCATGCCCGGCAACGCGTAGCGGCGCAAGGAGGAAGGGTCCGCGTCGCGCAGCAGCAGCGGCAGCAGCAGCATGCTCCAGGCCCAGGCTTTACCGAGCCGCAAGCTGTTGTAGGGGCTCAGATAATTGTCCCAGGCATTCAGGTCGAGGGGCGCAAGCGGCAGGACGCCGCGCAGCAGCGCCGCCAGCCAGGCCAGGCTGCACAGCAGCAAACAGGCGCGGGCAGCGGGCGACAGCCGCGCCGCTGCCGGCTGGCCTGACCCGCCCAGGCGCCAGTAACCGCAGGCCAGCGTCAGCAACAGCAGCACGTCGATTTCTTCGAGGAAAAACCAGCCCGTCCACGGCGCCAGGTCCAGCACGGGCAGCAGGGCGGGCACGCAGAACAGCCAGCTGGCGGGACGCCAGCACAGCAGCAGGAAATACGCGGGCAGCAGGATGGCAAACAGCAGGCCGGGCCAGCCGTGGCCCAGCGGATAATGGCGCAAGGCCGCCACGCAGGCCGCGCCCGCCAGCAGGGCCAGCGGCCGCGCCGCCACGCCGGGCATGGCCGCGTGCACAGCCATGGCCTACAACTGGGTCAGCAAGGCCTGCGCTGCGGCCCGCTGGGGAAAGTCCTTGTTGGCGGCCAGCAGTTGTTCCAGTTGCTTGCGCGCGCCGCCCTTGTCGCCCGATTTCGCTAGGGCCGCACCCAGGTGGTACTGCACTTCGAGCGCTGCCGGCGCCAGGCCCGCCGCCTTGCGCAGCAGGGCCGTGGCGCGCTTGACATCGCTTTGCTCCAGCACGATCCAGCCCAGGGTGTCGAGCACGGCGGGATTATCGGGCGCCAGCTTCAGCGCCTGCTCGGCCGTGGCCTGCGCGCGCGGATCCTTTTCCTGCTGATACGCCCAAGCCAGGTCGTTCAAGGCCACCACGTTGCCCGCATCCCTGGCGACGACATACTGAAAATGCTCGATGGCGGCGCGGTATTGCTTCGCTGCCAGCCGGGTGCCCGCCAGATAGGTGCGCGTCGACAAGTCTTCCGGATGCGCTTTCAGCCAGGTGACCATGCGCGCCTCGGCTTCGCGCTCCTGTCCCGACGCCTGCAAGGCGCGATACAGCTGCACCTGCAAGGGGCCGATGGGGCTGATGCCGAAGGCGTGCTGGTACAGCTTGACGGCTTGCTGCGGCAGCTTTTGCTCCATCAGCACGTCGCCCTCGAGCTTGTAGCCGGCCGCCAGCTTCGGCTGCTGTTCCTGCACTTGCCGCGCCACGGCAAGTGCCTCGCGCTGGCGATTCAGGGTCAGCAGCATCGCCACTTCCACCACGCGCGCTTCCAGCAGGGCCGGGTCAAGCGCTTGCGCCCGCTTGACGGCTTGCAGCGCATTATGCTGGTCGCCCAGCGCCAGGTGCAGGCTGGCGATGCGCATCTGCAAGGGCGCGGACGTCGTCTGTATGCTGGCCAGCTTGTTGTAGCTGTCGAGCGCGGCCGGTGCCTGTCCGGCGCTGTACTCCACTTGCGCGCGCAGGGCCAGCGCATCGGCGTCGCCCGGATGGCCCGCCTGCAAGGTGCGCGCCAGTTCCAGCGCCTTCTCGGGCGCGCCCGTCTTCAGGTAAAAGTTACTCAGCAGCAGGGCCGGCGCGACGCTGTCGGGATTGTCGCGGTGGGCGCGTTCGAGCCAGCGCCGCGCCTCGTCCGTCTTGCCCTCTGACGCGGCCAGCTTGGCCAGCGCCGCGCACAGGTCGGCATTTTTCGGCGCCTTCGCCAGCGCTTTTTCGAAGCGCTGTTTCGCCTGCACCGGCTTTTTCTCGACCAGGTCGATCTGCGCCAGGTTGTTCAGGGCGGGCAAATACACAGGGTCCATGCTCAGGGCCTGCTCGAAGCTGGCGCGCGCAGCCGGCACATCGCGCAAGGCCAGGTAGACGCCGCCTTTCAGATTCAGCAGCAAGGGATTCGTGCCTTTCTGCTGTTGCTCCATCACCTTGACGCTGGCCAGGGCCTTGTCGTTCTGTTTGTTGCGCAGCAAGGTCATCACCAGCATGGTGCCCGCTTGCGGCGTGCTCTTGTCGAGCATGCTGGCGCGTTCCAGTTCATTGATGGCGCGGCTGTTCTCGCCCATGCCCAGGCGGCTGATGCCCAGCGCCGCGTGCAGCCTGGCCGTGTCCGGCGCCAGGGTGATGGCCTGTTCGAAATACGCCGTTGCCTTGTCGTACTGGCGCGCGCGCAAGTGGGCTTCGCCGGCCAGCGACAGCAATTCCACGTCTTCGGGAAAGGCGGCCAGCATCGGTTGCAGCAAGCCGATCGCCGCGTCGGTCTTGTTGCGCATCAATTCGATCGACGCCATCATCTTGACGGCATATAAATGCCGGGGATACACGGCCAGGAAGCGCCGCAGGTAGTTTTCCGCCTGCGGGGGCGAGCCGAGCGCCAGTTGCACGGCGCCGGCCAGCAGGATGGACGGCATGTGATCGGGCGCCGCCTTGAGCACCAGCTGCAAGCCTTGCAAGGCCGCTTTGTGCTTGCCCTGGCGAAAATCGAGCAGCGCCTGGGCTTGCAGCAAACCCAGGCTGTTGGGCGCCGACTTGCGCGCCGTGGCCAGCTGGGCGGCCGCTTCCAGGTAGCGGTTTTCCACGATGTCGAGGTTGGCCAGGTCGATGTGCGCCTGGGTATTGTCCGGTTTGATTTTGAGGATCTGCATGTAGGCGAGCCGTGCCGCGCCATTCCTGCCTTGCAGGCGCAGCAGGTCGCCCTGCAGGCGCAAGGCGTCGAGGTTGGCGGGCGCGCTTTTCAACGCTTGCGCCAGGAGCAGCTCGGCCGCGGTCACCTGCTGCTGCAGCGCCGCCAGGCGTGCCAGGCCCAGCAAGGCTTCGACCTGGTCGGGATGGGCTTCGAGCAGGCGCGAGAACAGGGCGCGCGCCTCGTCCTGGCGGCCCAGGGCCAGCAAGGCGTCGCCGCGCAGGGCCAGCACGCTGGCGGGCTGCGCCGCATCGTCCGCGATCTCGGCCAGCACCTTGTCGAACTGGCCCAGCATCAGCCAGGCCTTGCCCAGCAATGGCAGCACTTGCTGCGAGGCCAGGCCCAGCGACTTGGCCTTGCGCAATTCTTTCTCGGCCGACAGCGCTTCGCCCGTGTCGATGTAGATGCTGCCCAGCAGCAGGCGCGCAGCCGCGTTGTCCGGCTCCTTTTGCAGCAGGTTCTTCAACTGGATGATGGCGGCCCGCGCTTCGCCTTTCTGGCGGTATTGCTGCGCATCGGCCAGCAGGGTCTCGCTGCTCTGCGTGCCGTGGCACGCCGTCAGCAGGGGCAGCAGCAGGGTGCAGCACAGCGCGGCGGCCGGCAAGCCAGGGAAAGGGCGGGACAGGGAACGGGCCATGGAAGTCTCCGGTAGCGGCGTGCATGAGGGATAGGCATGGCCTAGCTTAAAAAGATGGCCGCCGGTCTCCTTGATTGCGCTCAACAAGCCGCCGATTGTCAGCGCGCCTGCTGGCTGTCGCCCCGTGTTTCTTGTTCCCGCTCAAGAATGGCCAAACCGGCAACCGTAGAATTTCCCGGACGGCGCTGCTCGGGCCGCAACCCTTCGGAGCACAGGCATATGGACAGCAAAGTCGATAGCAAGGTAGATGGCAAGGCGGGCGTGGTGGCGGTGGTGGGACTCGGTTATGTGGGCTTGCAGCTGGCCGTGGCGTTCGGCATGCGCCAGCGCACGATCGGCTTTGACTTGTCGGCCCGCAAGGTGGAAAGCTACCGGCGCCACATCGACCCGACAGGCGAAGTCAGCCATGAACAGTTGCTGGCGGCGCAAGGGCTGAGCGTCGGTTGCGATCCGGCCGAGCTGCAACTGGCCGATTTTATCGTCGTGGCCGTGCCCACACCCGTCGACAGCGCGCACAATCCCGATTTCTCCGCCCTGGCCGGCGCCAGCGCGGCCGTCGGCCGCCACATGCGGCGCGGCGCCATCGTCATCTACGAGTCCACCGTGTATCCGGGCGCCACCGAAGAAATCTGCATCCCCCTCCTGGAACAGCATTCGGGCCTGCGCTGGAAGGAAGACTTTCATGTGGGCTTTTCACCCGAGCGCATCAACCCCGGCGACCGGGACCATACGCTTCAAAGCATCCGCAAGGTGGTCTCGGGCGACGATGCTGCCACCCTGGACAAGGTGGCAGCGCTGTACGAAGGCGTGGTCGAGGCCGGCGTGCACCGGGCGTCGAGCATCAAGGTGGCCGAGGCGGCCAAGGTGATCGAAAACACGCAGCGTGACTTGAATATCGCGCTGATGAACGAACTGGCCATCATCTTCGACCGCATCGGCATCGACACGCTGGAAGTGCTGCAGGCGGCGGGCACGAAATGGAATTTCCTGCCGTTCCGCCCCGGACTGGTGGGCGGCCACTGCATCGGCGTCGACCCCTATTATCTGACGCACAAGGCGGAAATGCTTGGTTACCACCCGCACGTGATCCTGGCCGGACGCCGCATCAACGACGGCATGGCCAAGTTCGTGGCGGAAAAAACCATCAAGGAAATGGTGCGCGCTGGTTTCAAGCTCAAGGGGGCACACGTCAACGTACTGGGCCTGACCTTCAAGGAAAATTGCCCGGATCTGCGCAACTCGAAAGTGGTCGACATGATCCACGAACTGCAATCGTATGGCGTGCAGGTGCATGTGCACGATCCCGTCGCCGATGGCCGCGAAGCGCTGGAAGAATACGGTCTATCGCTGGAAAGCTGGGAACAGCTGCCGCGCGCCGAGGCTATCATCAGCGCCGTCTCGCACCAGGCCCTGCTGGCCCGCCCGCTGGCCGATTTCCAGGCCAAGGTGCAGGAAAACGGCTGCTTCATCGACATCAAATCGCATTTCGCCCCCCGTCCGCTGGAGGATGGCGGCTTGCACGTGTGGCGGCTGTGATGGCGGCCGATGCCTTCGATCGGGCGGCAAACACGGCGCAAGGCGCCGCCGCGGGCAGCCCGGCCCCCAGCGCCTACGCGCAAGCCTGCGCGCAACTGGCGCAAACGCCGCGGCGCTGGCTGGTGACGGGCGTGGCTGGCTTCATCGGTTCGCACCTGCTGGAAACCTTGCTGAAGCTGGGACAGGAAGTGCGTGGCCTCGATAATTTTCTGACGGGCCACCGGCACAACCTGGAACTGGTGCGCGCCAGCGTGGGCGAACAGGCGTGGCGGCGCTTCACCTTCATCGAAGGCGATATCCGCGACCCGCTAGCGTGCGCGTGGGCGTGCGGCGCACCGGTACAGGCCGCCAGCAACATTGACGGCGGCGAGGCCGGCAGTGAGACAGACGGTGAGGCAGGCAGTGAGACAGACGGTGAGAAAGATGGTGATGCAACTGCGGCTGATGGTAGCAGCGGCCCCAGCGGCAGCTTGGCCGGGCGCGGTCGTGCCGGTCCGGGCGGCCCCGCCGTCGATTATGTGCTGCACCAGGCGGCGCTCGGGTCCGTCTCGCGTTCGCTGGAAGACCCGCTGCTGTGCCACGCCGTCAATGTCAGCGGCTTCCACAACATGCTGGCCGCCGCGCGCGACGCGGGCGTGCAGCGCTTCGTGTACGCGGCCTCCAGCGCCACATATGGCGACCATCCGGCCTTGCCAAAAGTGGAACAGCACATCGGCGCGCCCTTGTCGCCGTATGCCCTAAGCAAGTATGTCAATGAACTGTATGCGCAAGTGTACGCGCGCTGCTACGCCGTGCAGACGGTGGGGTTGCGCTATTTCAATGTCTTCGGTCCGCGCCAGGACCCGCTGGGCGCCTATGCGGCCGTCATTTCCCGCTGGATCGCCGCCATGCTGGACAATCAGGCCGTGCACATCCATGGCGATGGCGTCACCAGCCGCGACTTTTGCTTCGTGCACAATGCCGTGCAAGCCAATATCTTGGCCGCCACGTGTGCCGATCCGGCAGCCGTGAACCAGGTCTACAACGTGGCCGTCAACGCCCGCACCAGCCTGACGCAGCTGCACGCCACCATGCAGCAGATGCTGCTTGCCACCCGCCCGCAGCACGTGCCGCAGCCTCCGCAATATGGCGAGTTTCGCGCCGGCGACGTGCGCCACTCGCAGGCCGACATCGCCAAGGCGGCCCGCTTGCTCGGTTATGCCCCCACGCACGACCTGGCGCAAGGCTTGCGACAGACCATCGCCTGGTATGTGGCGCAGGCGGGCCGGGCTTGAGGGCCGGGCCGGCGAGAGGCACGTGCCAGCCGGTCAGTTGGCCAGCCGTGAGGCAGATGCCGGCCGGCCAGTTGGCCAGTGTGAGAAACAGGCAGCCCAGGCCGAGGTACACGCTGGCCGGACACGCTGGCCGTGCGTGAGCGTTCAGTGTTGCACGGGCGGCGCTGTCGGCGTTGCTGACGTTGTTGATGACGCTGCCGGCGCGGGCGGTTCCGGTATGCCCTCGCTCTTGCTGCGCAGAACCCGCGGCGTGCCCCGAAAATCGGCCGTATGCAGCGTGACGGGACGGCGCCAGATGCGGGCGATATACGCCAGCACCTGTTCCGCCCGTTCCAGGTCGAGGCCGCGCCCATCGCGCTGGTGATCGTGGCGCAGCACCAGGCTGCCGTCGTCGTTGAGCAGGGTGACGGCGATGCACGGCGCGCCATAGTTGTATTTGGGCGCCAGGATGGCTTCGCGGATGGCTTGCAAGTCGCGGCTGGCCAGGCGCGTTTCGCCATCGCGGCGGCTTTCATGCACGAACAGGCCCAGGCGGTCGGCCAGTTCCCCGTCCAGATAGTTGCGTACAAAACTGCAGTCATCGTCGTCGCGGCAAATCTGGCGCGCCCGCGCCAGTCCTTCGCGCTCGATGATGTGTTCCCACATGCAAAAGCCCAGGTGATAGGGATTGACGGCCAGCGCCTGCTGGTGCTCGCCCGCATAGGGGCGCACCACGTCCGAATGCGACTTGATGGCGGCCAGGTACAGGGCCGGCGGCAGGAAGTCGGCTTCGCGCAGCAGCCGCGCATGCCAGTATGAGGCCCAGCCTTCGTTCATGATCTGGCAGGCGTACACGGGGTAGAAGTAAAACGACTCTTCGCGCACGGCGAGGAAAATGTCGCGTTCCCAGTCGGCCAGCTCCGGCCCATGCTGTGCAAGGAACCACAGCAAATCGTATTCGGGCTGCGGCGGCAGGAGCGGGCGCTGTGTCACGCGCGCCCGCGCCGCCGCGTGCGCCGCCAGCGCGGCCGCTTCGCCGGGCAAGCGCCGGTAGCGTTGTGCAAAAGGATCGTCCACGGCGGTCCTTTCCTGCTTGCTGGCCAGGCTCGCCGGCGCGGATGGTACGGATGGTACGGATGGTACGGAGTATGGCGGGCGGTGCAGCTCGGCGTGGATATCCACGTGCTGCTCCAACGCCAGTGCCGCGTCGAGCACGGCTTCCACCTGCTCCTGTCCGTGGCGTTGCAGCGCCATTTCCAGACGTTGCGCCCGCGCCGCGCTCTGTTCCAGGATGCGCTGGCCCGCCATGGCGCCGAAACGCAGGAACAGCGCATTGCGGCTGGCAAAGTCGGCGTGGCCCAGCACGTGCGCTGTGACGAGGGTGTTTTCGGCAACGGAATTGTGTTCGGCCATGTAGGCATGGCAAGGATCGCCGGGAAACATGACTTCGAACATATGCGAGTTGCCCATCTTTTGATGCACGAGCTGGTGGATATAGCGCACGCCGAACGACCAGTGGCGCATGCGCACTGGCAAGCCATAGATGGCGATCTCGGCCATGAAACTGTCCGGCACCAGTTCGAACTCGACGGGGGCGAACTCCAGCCCCAGTTCCCGCGCCAGCGCTTCGATGCGGGCCGCGTAACCGTCCAGGCCGGCTGTGTCAGCCAGCGTCATGGGACTTCTTCCGTATCGGCCGCCTCGTGCCGGAAAAAGGTGCGGATGGCTTCCCACACGTCGTCAGTCCTGCTGAGGATGCTGCTGTGCAAGGGCAAGCCGCGCCGTTCCAGCTCGGCGAACAAGCTGTGCATTTCCGTTTCCAGGCTGCGCGGCACGCCGGGGATGGTTTCCACATAGCCCATATAGTTGAGCAAGGCGGCCAGTTCGCCCAGGGCCTGGCTGGCAGCTCCCCGGTCTTCGCTGAAATTCTCGCCATCGGAGGCATAAAACAGGTAGGCGTTGTAGCGGCCCGGCGCGTAGTGTTGCTGCAGCAGTTCGCGGCTCAGGCGAAAGGCGGTGGAAGCCATGGTGCCGCCCATGCCATTGACCAGGAAGAACTCGGCTTCGGAAAATTCCCAGGCCCGTGTCGTATGGGCGATAAAGCGCGTTTCCACGCGCGCATACCTGCGGCGCAAGCCTTGCAAGGCAAAGAAAAAGAAGGATTTGGCCAGCCTGCGCTCGGCCTGCGCCATGCTGGCCGACACGTCCAGCACGAAAAACACGACGGCGTTCGTGCTGGGCCGGGGCTGTGGCAGCACCTGGCGGTAACGCAAGTCATCATTGGTGAAGGGCACGGGCTGCGCTTGCAAGGCGCGTCGCTTGATCGCTTCCTTGACCGTGCGCCGCCGGTCCAGCCGGGAACGGGCGCCATGCCGGTCCAGGCCGCTACGCACGAGCCGCACGTCGTCGATGGCGCCCAGGTGGCGGGGTTTGAGGTGCGGCAATTCGAAGGCGTCCCACAGCCAGTCGAGTATGTCGTCGATGGGAAACTCGAGCAGCAGACGCACGGCCCCCTCGCCATCGCCGCCTTCGCCTTGCGTTCCTGCCCCGCCCGTGGCGGCGGGCCGGGCCGGGCGCAGGATATCGCCAGGCTGGCCGTCTCCCTGGCCCGCGCCCACGCTGTTGCGCGCGGGCGCCAGGCGGAAATGCGCATGTTCGAGCAGGCGCATGGGCACTTGCACCGTGCGCTGCTGCGGCCCGCCGATCAGGTCAGGCGTGGCGACCAGGTCGGGCAAGTGCGCCTGCACGGCTTCGCGCACTTTCTGGTTGTGGCGCAGCCAGTCGCGCGCGCCGCGCGAGAACAGCGCGTACCACGGCCGGGCCAGGGCTGGCGCGGCGGAAGCGGGCGAGGTCGCGACGGCCATGGCTATTCCTGCGCCAGCAAGGTGGTCACGTAATTGAGCGCTTCACGCGCGCTGTGGGCGTCATAGCCATATTCGTCGACCAGGCGCTGCTCGACGGCGGAGATTCTCGCCCGCACGTCGTCGTCGGGGCGCTTGGCCGAGCCGACGAGGCGCAGCACGTCGCGCCGCTGCTCGAACAGATATTGCTGGATGGCGTCGTGCAGTTGCGCATGGCTGCCCAGGCCAAACGCCTCGCCCCGTTTGAAGGCGCTCATGGCCTTGCGTACCACTTCTTGCCGGAACGATTGCTTGCCCGAGTCGCTGATGTGGATTTTTTCTTCCACGGCGCGCAGGAAGCGCTCATCGGGACGGCGTTCTTCGCTGGTGATGGGATCGCGGATCTGACGGTTGTCGAGCATGGCTTCGACTTCATCGAGGTATTTGTTCAGCAAGTCTTGAGCTTCTTGCTCGAACGACACGAACAGGGCCTTGTGCACGTCGGCCTTGACCCAGCGGTTATAGAAATCCTTGCGCGTGAGCACCAGGTAATCGACCCACTTGCGCTTGCGCCGCGGTTCGATGCGCGCATCGTTCTCGATGCCGTCCTTCAGGGCCAGCAGCACGTCCATGGTGGACAGGCTGTTGCGCTGTGCGGAAATGATGGCGTGCGACAGGGCATTGATGACGAAACGGGGCGACACGCCCGACAGGCCCTCGTCGGGCGATTTGTCGCGCTCGCGCATGCGGCGGATGTCGGCCGGCTGCAAGTCGTCCACATCTTCGTTGGCGTAGATGCGCAGTTTCTTGACCAGGTCGGCTTCCTTGTCGTCGCCCTCTGGCAAGCGGCTGAGGATGGCAAACACGGCCGCCGCATGCAGCACGTGGGGATCGAGGTGCACGTCGCGGAAGGCGGGGGCGGCAGCCAGGATCAACTTGCGGTAAATGCGCGCCTCCTCGCGGTAGTTGAGCGTATAGGGCACTTGCACGATGACCATGCGGTCGAGCAAGGCCTCGTTTTCGCTTTCTTGCAGAAATTTGCGAAATTCGGCCAGATTCGTGTGGGCGAGGATGGTTTCATCGAGGTAAATCAGGGGGAAACGCGACACCTTGACATTCTTTTCCTGTGTCAGGGTGAGGAGTAAATAGAGGAATTCCCGCTTCACCTTGAGGATTTCGATCATTTCCAGCATGCCGCGGCTGGCCGCATACACGGCGCCGGACCACGACCAGGCGCGCGGATCGCCCTCGTCGCCGTATTGCGCCACTTTCGACAGGTCGACGGAGCCGACCAGGTCGGCCAGGTCGGCCGTGGTGGGATCGTGCGGCGCATACGTGCCGATGCCGCAACGGCCCGCTTCCGACAGGTGGATGCGCTCGACGGGCATGCGCAGGAAGTCGCCACCGTACTGTTCTTCCAGGCGGGCGCGGCAATGGGGGCACAGTTCGCCCTGCAGCTCGGCGTCATAGCTGGCGCGAAAGTCGGCGCGCATGCTGTGCGGCACCAGATGCAGCGGCGATTCGTGCACGGGACAGCCGGCGATGCCGTACAGCGCGCCTTCGCTGCTATGGCTGTATTCTTCCAGCCCTCGCTTGAGCAGGATCACCATGGTCGACTTGCCGCCCGATGGCGGGCCCAGCAACAGCAACATGCGCCGGCCCACTTCCGAGCCGGCGGCGGCAGCCTTGAAGTAGGCGGCGACCCGGTCGATCGCCTCGTCGATGCCGAACAGCTCGTCGTCGAACAGGTGGCAGCGGAAGCGCCCGTTGTCATCCGTCTGGCCATTCCAGCGCATCATGTCCCACAGGTACTGGTGCGCGCTGCGCGTCAGCAGGGCGGCGCGGCCGGGCAGGATTTGCTCGATGAAGTCGGCAAAACTGCCGCGCCAGGGGCTGATGCGGTGCTTTGCCGCCCAGGCCGCCATGCCGTGCACAAAATCCGCATGCTGGCCTGCCTGCTCGCCCGCGGGCGCGTCGTCGTGGCGTGTCATATCAGGGCTCGTCATTGTTTCCCCATCCATACCGTTGCTGCCGTGGAGCAGGCCCAGTGCCAGCCTGTCGGCCAAGTATACGGCGGCGCCTCTGCCCGCACGCCTGATCTCGCTCAACCTTGGCGAGGGAACTATTTTTGCACTCGTTGCCGCCATGGGGGCCGGGTCGCCATGCGTGGGCGCGGTTCAATCCAGATCAATACCGGCCCGCGCGGCCCGTCCACACTGGTGGCTTGCGGCGACCCACGAGGAGAACATGATGATAGGCAACGAGAATGGTTTCAGCGCCCCGCCCGGTAGCAGCGGCAGGGGGCAAAGCGCGGACGATGAAGAGGCCGTCGGCCAATTTTCCGTCCCGGGCGAAGACGACAATATGATCGAGAGCGCGTCCGTCGCGGAGGTGCCCGACGCCCTGAGCGGCGTCAGTATGGAATTGCTGGAAATCAAGCGCAGCATCGAAGACGGCATGCGGCAAAGCATTTCCCAGGCGGGCGGCGTGCGCGCGGCCGACGCCTTCAGCGACGGCGGCAATATCCAGGGTGTGTCCATCGGCCTGGGCGAGGGCGCCAGCGACAGCTCGTCCGGCGAGCCAGGCTTGCCGGCCCTGACCCTGTACGTGGCCGAGCCCACTTCCGTCGACCGCGCCAAGGCCGCCATCGTGGGAGCCATGGGCGTGCGCGCCGTGGCCAGCGACAGCGTGCCCGTCAACATCGTCGTCACGGGCGTGATCGATGCGCAACCGCACCGTTTCCGCCTGCGTCCGGCGCCAGGCGGCGTGTCCGTCGGGCATTTCCGCATCACGGCCGGCACCATCGGCTGCCTGGCCGTGGGGCGCAGCGCGCCGCGCAACAGCCGCTTGATGATACTTAGCAATAACCACGTGCTGGCCAATTCCAATGGCGGCGTGTTCAACGACTGCATCGTGCAGCCTGGCCCCATCGACGGCGGCCGCTGCCCGCAAGACCAGGTGGCCGTGCTTGAGCGCTTCGTGCCCATCAATTTCAGCGGCGGCGTCAATTTTGTCGATTGCGCCACCGGCTGGGCCTGGCCAGACAGGGTGCGCCCCGAACTGGTCTACCTGAGTGGCGGCGTGCCCGCCTACTTCCGCATCAGCAATGCGCTGGTGGCGCCCGCGCTGGGCATGATGGTTGGCAAGTCCGGCCGCACGACGCAGTTGACGCAGGGCCGCATCACGGGCCTGGGCGCCACCATCAACGTCAATTACGGCGGCGGCAGGATCGCGCTGTTCCAGGACCAGATCGCCATCACGGGCGTGAGCGGGGCGTTCAGCGCGGGAGGCGACTCCGGCTCGTCCATCTGGACCTGGAACCAGCAGCGCAATCCCGTCGGTCTGCTGTTTGCGGGCGGTAATAACATCACCTTTGCCAACCAGATGCGGCGCGTGGTGGTGGCGCTCGACATCAATTTGTACACCTGAGCACGCTTTCAAGACCAGGCGAGGCGCCTTGCATAACACGGTTTTTTGCACGATGATGATCTTGGACAAGGGACGCCGCCACGCCTGGTTCGGGCTGGCGAAGCGTGCTGCAACGCCGGATGGGCGGGTGTATCATGGAAAGCATCAGGAGGGTCTGTCATGTCAAACAGTAAATTCGCACAATCGCCATATGCCGTCTTCGAGGACGCCGCCATGCCGTATTTGCCGGATGAGACCCCTGGACAGGGCATGGGACAGTACGCCCCTGCCGCGCCCCAGGGCCGCCTGGAAGCGGCAAAGCGCCGCAACGAGCGGGCGCTGATGGCCATCGATGGCGTGGAAGGCGTCAGCGTGGGGCAAACGACCGTGGGCAAGGAAGCGCTCGTCGTGTACCTGCGCGACTCGTCCGTCAAGCGGCGCGTGCCTTCGCAGGTCGAAGGTTATCCGGTGGAAACGAGCATCACGGGCCAGATCGATATTCAGCGCTGGTAGACAGCAAGCGGGCCTGGACACCTTGCCGCGGCGGAGCGTTGCGTTGCGATGGAAGACCTGTTGCCAGGCCTTCCATGCAATCCTGTAGCCTGCCTTATTTTCTCAGGCGGCCGATCGCTTCGGCCACGCCCGCGCCATAGGCGGGGTCGCACAGGGTGCAGTTGCCGATGTGGCGTTGCTTGACTTGCTCCGACGCGCCCGAGATGGCGCGCGCCGTGTTGTCGAACAAGGCTTGCTGCTGCGCCGGGGTCATCAGTTGGAACAGGGCGCGCGGCTGCGAATAGTAATCTTCGTCGACGCGGTGGTTCCAGTGATCGGCCGCACCCTCGATGCTGAGCGGCGGCTCGCGGAAATCGGGCTGTTCGGCCCATTCCTGCTCACTGTTCGGTTCATAGCCCAAGGTTCCGCCCTGGTTGCCGTCGACCCGCATCTGGCCGTCGCGGTGGTAGCTGTGGAACGGGCACTTCGGCGCATTGACGGGAATATGGCTGTGGTTGACGCCGAGGCGGTAGCGCTGCGCGTCGCCATACGAAAACAGCCGGCCTTGCAGCATCTTGTCTGGCGAAAAGCTGATGCCGGGCACCACGTTGGCCGGATTGAAGGCGGCCTGTTCCACTTCCGCGAAGTGGTTGTCGGCATTGCGGTTCAGTTCCAGCACGCCCACTTCGATCAGCGGGTAGTCGCCGTGCGGCCACACTTTCGACAGGTCGAACGGGTTCAGGTGATACGTGCCTGCCTCTTTTTCCGGCATGATCTGCACATACAGGGTCCAGCGGGGGAAATCCTTGTTTTCGATGCTTTCATACAAGTCGCGGTGCGAACTTTCGCGGTCCTTGCCGACCAGTTCCTCGGCTTCCTGGTCCGTTAGGTTTTGGATGCCTTGCTGGGTTTTAAAAGTGAACTTGACCCAGAAACGCTCGTTTTGCGCATTCAGGAAGCTGAAGGTATGGCTGCCGAAACCGTGCATGTGGCGGAAGCTGCGCGGCAAGCCCCGGTCGCTCATCACCACCGTTACCTGGTGCAGGGCTTCCGGCAGCGAGGTCCAGAAATCCCAGTTGCTGTTGGCGCTGCGCAAGCCCGTACGCGGGTCGCGCTTGATGGCGTGATTCAAATCAGGGAATTTCAAGGGGTCGCGCATGAAAAACACGGGCGTATTGTTGCCGACCAGGTCCCAGTTGCCTTCTTCCGTATAAAACTTCAAGGCGAAGCCGCGGATATCGCGTTCCGCGTCCGCCGCGCCCCGTTCGCCGGCCACCGTGGAAAAGCGCGCAAACATGGGAGTGGACTTGCCGACCGCACCAAATATCTTCGCCCGCGTGTAGCGCGTGATGTCGTGCGTGACGGTAAACGTGCCGTGCGCGCCGGAACCCTTGGCATGCATGCGGCGCTCGGGAATGACTTCGCGGTCGAAGTGGGCCAGTTTTTCCAGGAACCACACATCTTGCAGCAGGGCGGGGCCGCGTGGCCCGGCCGTCTGGATGTTCTGGTTATCGACAACAGGCGCGCCAAAGGCGGTGGTCAGCTTTTTCATTGGACTCTTTCTTTATAGGGGAGGTCAACGGACGAGCCAGGGCCTACCCAAACACTGGCTGGGTTGAGCGAGTACGACGTGCTCACCGAGGCTGGTCCAGAGTAATCAATTTCTAAAAAGCAAATTCAGTGTAATCGATTTCGGGGCCGTCAGCAGCCCCGCCGCCGCCTTGGAGGCAGCGCGTCCATCATAGCCTCTGGGAAAGAACTAGCTCAACACGATTGCCCTGTGCCAGATTCCTGATGCCTGCAAGTGGCGCGCTGTCTTGTTTCAATGAATGGATCAGGCCGCTTGAGTCAGATCCAGCGCCGGGTAATCCGTGTAGCCGCGAGCCGTGCCGCCAAAGAAGGTGGCGCGGTCCGCTTCGTTGAACGGCGCATTCGTCGTTAACCGCTCGACGAAATCGGGATTGGCCAGCACAGCCTGGCCATAAGATTCCATGTCGGCCAGGCCTGCCGCGATGTCCTCGCCCATCTGTTCGCGCGGGCGTCCAGGCCGGTTCACCATCAGCGGCTGGCGCCACAACTGGCGTATATCGGCCAGCAAGGGTTCATTGCCTTGATGCATGACGTGCAGGTAAGCCAGGTTCAGCTTGTCGAGTTCCGCCACCAGGTAGCGGTACAGCGCCGGGCCATCCTCACCTTCGTCGATGCCCCACATGGTGGTGCCGGGCGACAGGCGGATCGCCGTCCGGTCGGCGCCGATCTCGTCGGCAATGGCGACGGCAACTTCGATGGCGAAGCGGGCGCGGTTTTGAATCGAACCGCCATACGCATCGCTGCGCACATTCGCGCTGGAGGCGAAGAATTGCTGGACCAGATAGGCATTCGCGCCATGGATTTCCACGCCATCGGCGCCGGCCTCGATGGCGTGCCGGGCGGCAGTACGGAAATCCTGTACGGTTTGCCGCACTTCGTCCGTGCTCAGCGCGCGTGGCACGGGTATGGCTTGCATGCCCGTGGCCGTAAACATGTCGGTGCCCGGCGCGATGGCCGATGGCGCCACCGGCTGGCGATGGTGGGGCGTATTGTCCGGATGCGCCATGCGGCCCGCATGCATGAGCTGCATGAACAGGCGGCCGCCGCGCGCATGCACTGCCGCCGTGACTGTTTGCCAGCCGGCCACATGCGCCTGCGTATGGATGCCGGGCGTGTTCAGGTAGCCCTGGCCATCGGCGGATGGCTGCGTGCCTTCCGTAACGATCAGGCCGATACTGGCGCGTTGCGCATAGTAGTCGGCGGCAAGCAGACCGGGCGTGCCGTCGCTGTCGGCGCGCGAACGGGTCATCGGCGCCATGGCCAGGCGGTTCGGCACGCTATGGCGGCCAACATGAATGGGGGTCAACAGGGGCAACATGGTTATCCTCAAAAGGTGAAGGTTCAAGATGGGAACATCATCGCCTGCTTTTCGTTTGAGATAAATATGGTAAATTGAGAATCATTGGTGCAAAAATGGAGCAATCAAGACGATGGAGTTGCTGAACGATATGGCCCTGTTCGTGGAAGTGGTCAAGGCGAAAGGTTTTCGTGGCGCGGCGCAGGCGATCGGCATGTCGAATTCGACCTTGTCGCGCCGCATCAGCGCGCTGGAAAAGGCCATCGGCCTGCGCCTGCTGCACCGCACGACGCGCAAGGTGGAATTGACGGAAGCGGGCCAGCAGTATTTCGAGCGCTGCAAGCGCATCGTCGATGAGGCGAGGTTTGCCCATGAGGAATTGGGCGGCATGCTGGCGCAACCGACAGGCGTCCTGCGCGTGTCGTTTCCCGTGGATTTTGCCGTGACTTACCTGGCGCCGCTGATCGCCGAATTTGCCGCGCGCTATCCGGGCTTGAGCTTTGATTTCGACTTCACGCCACGGCGGGTGGACCTGGTCAGCGAACCGTTCGACGTGGCCATCCGCATCGGGCCATCGGCCGATTCGCAATTGATCGCGCGCCAGTTGGCCTTGCTGCCCACCAATCTATACGCGTCACCGGGCTATCTGGCGCGCGCGGGCGAACCGCATGAGCCAACGGACTTGCAGCGGCATGAATGCCTGAGCATGATCAAGGCGGGCAGCTGGAGCTTGCAAGGTGGGGAGCAGGGCGGCGGGCAAGGCGTCACGGTGCCCGTGGGAGGCCGCTTCGCGCTCAACAGCGTGGGCATGAGCCGGCGCCTGGCCGCGCTGGACATGGGCATCATCCTGATGCCCGAACAAATCGTTGCCGACGAGCTGGCGAGCGGCCAGCTGCGCCGCATCCTGCCGCTATGGCAGGGCATGCCTGCCTCCGTGTATGCCATGACGGAAACGCGCTTGCTGCCGGCCAAGACCCAGCGCTTCATCGAATTCCTGCGCGAGCGGCTGGCCTGAAACACAGCCCCGAGCGGCTGGCGCGTCAGAAACGGTTCCAGTTATTGTGCCGGTGCTCCGTCGCTTCCTTCATCAGGTGGCCGGCGCGCAGGGCGTCGTCGGCTTGCACCGTCATGGCCAGTTCCTGGAGGGCGGGCGGGTATTCGTGGTGGGCCGCTTCTTCCAGCAATGCACGGCCCTTGGCCGGGTCGCGCGGCACGCCGCGGCCTTCGCGGTAGGCGTTGTACAGCAGGAACATGGCGTGTGGATTACCCAGTTCGCTCGACTTGTCCAGCCAGTGCGCGGCGATCACGGGATCTTGTGGCACGCCTTCGCCATTCGCCGCCAGCAAGCCCAGCATCAGGGCCGCCTTCGCATGGCCTTGCTGCGCCGCCTGACGGTACCATAGCCAGGCCTGGGCCGGCGTGGCGGCGCGCAGCATTTGTCCCAGCTCGAACGCGGCTTCCGTGTCACCGGCGCGGGCCGCCTGTTCAAACAGGCTCAAGGCCTCGGCGCGGCGTTCGGGACCGGGTTGGTAAATCAGCGCCAGTTCGCGCTCGGCAACGGGCATGTCCTTGCCGGCCCAGCTGCGCACCTTGCGCTCGGCCTGGTGGTCGCCCGCCTGGCGCGCATGCATGGCGACGGCTTCGATTTCCGCCGCCGTGGGCGGTGGCGACGCCTGGCAGGCGGCCAGAACCGTGGCCAGCACGACGGCAGGGAGGGAGAGCGCGTGTTTCATCTTGTTCACCTTTCATCAAAACAGGCCGGCACATCGTTCGTGCCGGCCCATGGACCTTATTTGCTCAGGTCGATGCGGTACTTGGCAAATCCGCTGGCGTCGAGGCCGCCTTCGGACGCCACGTTGGCGATGCCGCTCGCTTGCGCCAGCGCCAGGTGGCCCGGTGCCGAGCGCAGGATCACGGGGCCGGCCGTGGCCGTCTTGACGAAGCTCCAGCTGCGCGCGCTGCCATTCGCCGCCAGGGTCACCTTGCCGCCCTTGGTGCTCAGCGACGCCAGGTAATTGCTGACCACGGCCTGGTTCGCATCGGGCGACTTGATGATGGTCTTGCTGCCATCGATGCCCGGCACGGCGCCGCCGCCGCCGGCACGGTAGTCGTTGGTGGCGACGATGAAGTCATCGCCATCGGCCACGGGTGCGCCCTTGTACGTGAGGTTGACGATGCGGTTGCCCAGCTTTTTCGTCACGTCGATCTGGTACGTCAGCGCATTGTTTTCCGCATAAAACACGTCATAGTTATAAATCGTGCCATACGACGGCACCAGGTCTTGCTCGGCGCTGCTGGCCGGGTCAATCTGGTTGAATTGCTTGGCCGACGTTTCCAGCCAAGCTTTCAAGTCCGAACCCTTGATTTTCACGGCTTGCAGGTTGTTATTGCTATATAAATACAGGTCGCCCGGATTGCGCACTTGCAAGCCGACCGGTGCGGCAGGCGTCGCGCCGGAGGCCACGTCCGTGAAGTCCGATGGCCCGTTGCGGCCCGCCTTGAACGGCGCGCTGCAGGAAATGACGGGGATGTTCTTGTAGCTGGACAAGGTCGCATCCGTGCTGGTGGCGATGAAATTTTTCACGTAGTCAAGCTGCGCCTGGTTGACCAGCTGGATGGCGCTGACGTCGCCCACCAGCGCAAAATAGGCAGACATCTCGAAATCCGTGCTGATGCCCAGTGGCTGCTTGGCGTAGGCGATGGTGGCTGCGTGCTCGGTGGCCACCAGTGGCGCGATGGCCGGGTCGGCTTTGACGAGGGTCTTGCCATCCGTGTACTTGAAGCCGCGCGATTCCACCGTCGTCTTGGCTGGCTGTACCACCCATTTACCGCCCTGGTACACCATCGTCAGCTTGATGATGCCCAGGCGGCGGCCCCAGCTTTGTGCCATGACGGTGGGCACCCCGTTCACGAAGCCGTTGACGGCGTCGATCTTTGCGCTGGCCGGGAAGGCGGCAAACGAAGCGTCCAGTGCGGCCGCGCCGTCTTCCTTGCCTTTCGGGAAGATCAAGTGCGAGTGGCCGATCATCAGCGCGTCGATGCCCGTGCTGGTCAGGTGATAGCTGCCGTTTTCCATCTTCGGGCTGTAGGCGCTCGTATCCAGGCCGCCATGCGACAGGGCCACGACGAGGTCGGCACCCTTGCTGCGCAATTCCGGCACGTACTGTTTCGCCGCTTCCTGCACGCCCGTCACGCTGACCTTGCCGGCGAGCACTTTCTGGTCCCATTCGAGGATTTGCGGCGGCACAAAGCTCAGCACGCCCACATTGATTTTGACGGTCAGCTTGCTGCCATCGGGCGCCGTGGCGGCGAAATCGCGCGGGAGCACGGCGTAGGGCTGGAAGATGGGCTTGCCGCTGGCCACGCCGACGACATTGCTCAGCACGGAAGGGAAGACGGGCGCACCGCACGTGCCCGTCGGCTTGGCCACGCCGGGTATGCCGAAATCCGTGTTGGTGATCTGGCTCAAATAAGGCAAGCCGTAGTTGAACTCATGGTTGCCCATGCCGCCCGCGTCATATTTCAGCGCGTTCATGGCCTTGTGCACGGCCAACGTGCCGGAGCAGGGCACGGGCGCGGCTACGGCTTGCAAGTCGGCCAGCAAAGTGCCCTGGATGACGTCGCCATCGTCGAGCAGCACGGTGTTCGGATTTTCCGCGCGCGCCGCCTGGATCAGGGTCGACGTGCGTTCCAGGCCCAGACTCGTGTCTTCGGCCAGCGCGTAATAGTTGTAGCTGAGGACGTTCGAATGGATATCGGTGGTTTCCAGCAAGGCCACGGTGACCGTCGTGCCCTCGGGAATGGCCGGCGCCGCCGGAGTATTCGAACTGCCGTTGCAACCGACGAGACCTGCACTTGCCAGCGCCGCCAGCATGACCCAATTTGTTTTCATTACCGCCCTCGGAGAGATTCAAAGGACGCGACTGTAACGCCGCCATATGACGCGGCGATGACAGCCGTGCAGGGCGCATGGATTCAGGGGCGCGCGCAGGCGGCCACGGCCTTGGCTAGCCAGGCCGCATCGACGGGCCCCAGCCGCCTGGTACAGATCCGATGTTCAGAATTTAGAATCACTGTGTACGGCAAGCCCTTGATTTGATTGCCAAAAGTGGGCAGCAGGGTGGGCCGGGCCAGGGCCTGGGGATAGCTGGCCGGGTGCTGCCGCAGGTATGCCTGCGCGGCCGCGCGCGTGTCGATGGCGATGCCGATGACGGGGCGTTTCGGCAGGCTGGCGGCGCGGGCATTAAATATCGGCAACTCCCGGATGCAGGGCAGGCAGTTGCTGGCCCAGAAGTTCAGCACCACGGCCCGTCCCTGGAACTGGCTAAGATTCAGCCTGCCAGCGCCATCTAGGCGGGGCAGGTCGAAGGAGAGCGGCGCGGCAGTCGTATGGCCGGCCAGCACAAGCAATAACGCCGCCCAGCGCGTCATTGCGGCACCACGGCCGCGTCCGTCATGCGGTAATACAAGCCCATGGGGTCACTGGCCAGCACTTTCAGCTTGCCTTGCACGATGAACGGCGCATAGCTGAACTTTACGGCCGTCTTGCTTTTGATTTCCACCACGCCTTCCGGACCGGCTGGCAGGCAAAAGGGGCAGCTGGCTGAAGTAATGGTCAGCAGGAAGTGTTTCTGCTTTTGCCCCGGTTCCAAGGGCATCATGAAGCCTTGCACTTTCACCTCCGTATTGTCGAGTGCGCTGATTTCCGGCGTGTATTTCGGCACCATGCGGCCCTTTTTCGCCTTGACCGTCGTGACCTGGCCCAATAATTTCCACGAGACGACGCCGGGCAAGTCCGTCAGGGGCGCGAAGAACGAGGGCGGCTCGTCGGCCGGGACCGCTGCGGCCATGCCGGCCAGCAGCAGGCAGGCAGTCAACACCATGATGTTCAACATGGGCATCTCCTTCAGGGGCGCGCCAGCGTGGCGGCGATATCGGTGCGGTAGGCGCGCGCGGCGGGAATAGCGGCGGCCAGCAAGCCCACGGCCCCGGCGATCACGGGCAGCCACGCTTCGCCGGGGATGATGCGCCACGCTTGCAGGTTCAGGTCGTGCATCGATTCCTGCCAGCCCAGCAAGCCGACGGCCGCATGGCCCAGCAGCCAGCCCAGCGCCGCTCCCGTCAATGACAGCAGCAAGCCTTGCGCCAGCAGCAAACGCAGCAGTTTGGCGGGCGAAGCGCCCAGGGTGCGCAGGATGGCCAGGTCAGTCTTGCGCTCTTCCAGCGCGCCGTACAGGGCGACGAACAGCGACAGGGCTGCCACCAGCAGCACGCCGGCGGCGATCGCCCGCAGCACGGCGATGCCCACGCCCAGCAGGTTGAACAGCCGTGCCGCCTCGAAAGCGGGCTGCGCCGCCTGGAGCCGGGCCTGACTGTTCACCCTGCGGGGCAGGCTGAGGGCGGCCAGGGGCGACGCGTATTGCACCAGCACGGCCGTCAGTTCACGCTCCGGCGCGGCGGCGGGTACGGCTGACTGCTCATCGGGATCCGTTTCATGCACTCGCCACACGGAAGCGACGGGTGTGACGATCAGCCTGTCCAGCACCGTGCCCGTGGGCGCCAGGATGCCCGCTACCGTGTAGGGCGCGTGCTCGTGCAATTCTCCGCCCGCCGTCAGCCCGTGCGAGCCGGCAAAACTGGCGCCCAGGGTGGCGCCCGTCTCGCGCGCGGCGCGGGCGCCGAACACGGCTTGCATGGGCTGCGTAAACAGTTTGCCTTGCGCCAGGTGCGCGCCGTAATGGCCGAGCAGCGCCGTGGTGCTGCCGACGATGCGGAAACCGTGAAAGTTGTCACCCAGCGCAAGCGGGATCGCGGCTTTCACCAACGGCTGCGCGGCCAGCGTCGCCAGCGCGCCGGCGGGAATATTGCCGGTCGGAATATCGGCGTGATACACGGACGACAGGATCAGTTGCAAGGGCGAGCCTTTCGCGCCCACCACCAGGTCGATGCCTTGCGCATCGCGCCCGGCGTGCTCTTCCAGCTGGCTGGAGACGGCAAGGATGAACGTCATCATGGCAATGCCGATGGCCACCAGCAGCAGGTTCAGGCTGGACGCCAGCGGCTTGTGGCGCAGGGCGCGCCAGGCCAGGGTGGCCGCGTTCAAGCCGCACTCCTGGCGCGCGGCAGGCGCAGCACGAGCGCATCGGGCAAGGCGGCCAGCACCCTGGCGTCGTGGCTGGCAATCACCAGCGAGGCGCCAACCTGCGCGGCCTGGCTGGCCATCAGGGTGACGACGGCGGCGCAGGCCATGTCGTCGAGGTTGTCCGTCGGCTCATCGGCCAGGATCAGTCGTGGACGCATGACGACGGCGCGCGCGATGGCGGCCCGCTGCCGTTCGCCACCGCTCAAGGCATGCGGGTAGGCATCGAGCTTGCTGGCCAGGCCCAGCTGGCCCAGCAGGCTGGCCGCGCGGGCCGGATCGGGCCGCTGGCCGCTGGCGTAGGCGGGCAATAAGACATTATCGAGCACGTTCAAGCTGGGCACCAGCGCCAGTTGCTGGGGCAGCAAGCCGATGGCGCGGCCGCGCCAGCTGTCGCGCTGGCGCGGCGTGAGGCTGGGCAAGGACGTGCCCGCCACGTCGAGGCGGCCCGCCTGGGGCGCCAGGATGCCGGCCAGCAAATGCAACAAGGTCGATTTGCCGGAGCCGGACGGCCCCAGCAGCAGCGCGTGGCGCCCGGCGGGCAAGTGAAAGGCGGCGATGTCCAGCACGGGGCTGGCGGGATCATAGCCATAGGTCAGGGAGGCGAGGTGGAGCATGGAGTTCTTTCGGGTAACTGGCTGGCAGGAAAAGATTGCCGCACAAATGCAACTGAGCTGCATTATAATTCAAACGCAATCGACTTGCATTTAAAATGCGACCGTCCATTGCCTCCCTCAATCGACCCATCCGAAGGAATCCCATGCTCCAGCGAAAACTCCCCGTCACCGTCCTGTCCGGCTTTCTCGGCGCCGGCAAGACCACCTTGCTCAACCACATCTTGCGCAACCGCGAAGGCAAGCGGGTGGCCGTCATCGTCAACGACATGAGCGAAGTCAATATCGACGCTTCGCTGGTGAAAGACAGCGCGGAAGCGGCTGGTGCGGCCCTGTCGCGCACGGAAGAAAAACTCGTGGAAATGTCGAACGGCTGCATCTGCTGCACCCTGCGCGACGATCTGTTGCTGGAAGTGCGGCGCCTGGCGGCGGAAGACCGCTTCGATTATTTGCTGATCGAATCGACGGGCGTGGGCGAGCCGATGCCCGTGGCCGCCACCTTCGACTTCGAGGATGAGCACGGCGACAGCCTGAACGACGTGGCGCGCATCGACTGCATGGTCACCGTCGTCGACTGTGCCAACCTGCTCAACGATTTCCACAGCGAAGACAGCCTGGAGCAGCGGGGCGAAATCGCGGGCGAGGGCGACGACCGCCAGCTGGCCAATTTACTCACGGAACAGATCGAATTTGCCAATGTCATCGTCCTCAACAAGGTCGACATGGTCGATGCGGCCGAACGCCTGCGCGTGCTGGCCATTTTAAAAGCCCTCAATCCCGGCGCGCGCATCATCGAAACCAACCAGTCCATCGTGCCGCTGGACGCCATCCTGGGCACGCACTTGTTCGACCTGGAGCAGGCGGCCAGCATGCCGGGCTGGGCCCAGGAGCTGGCCGGCACCCACACGCCGGAGACGGAAACATATGGCATCAACAGCTTCGTTTACCGGGCGAAAGAGCCGTTCCACGCGCAGCGCTTGCATGACTACATTGCCCAGCCAATCAAGGGCGTGGTGCGCAGCAAGGGATATTTCTGGCTGGCCAGCCGTCCCGAATGGGTGGCCAGCCTGTCCGGCGCGGGCAAGCTGATGAATATCGAACCCGTGGGCTTGTGGTGGGCCTCCGTGCCGAAAGAGCGCTGGCCCACGGATGCGGCCTCGCTGGCGGAAGTCAAAGCGGGCTGGAGCGAAACGTATGGCGACCGCTACCAGGAGCTCGTCTTCATCGGCCAGGACATGGACCAGGCCGCCATCGAGGCGGACTTGAAGAAATGTCAACTCAACTACACGGAAACGCGCCAGGGCATGGCCGCCTGGCGCAAGCTGCCCGACCCGTTTCCCGAATGGCAACGCATGGAAGAACTTGAAGATTAACCATCGATAGGAATGCACTATGACAGAACTGATCCCCGTTACCATCATCACAGGTTTTCTCGGCAGCGGGAAAACCACGATGCTCAAGCGCATATTGCAGGGCGATCACGGCATGCGCATCGCCGTGATCGAAAACGAATTCGCCGCCGAAAGCATCGACCATGGCTTGCTGGTGCAGGACAGCGACGAACAGATCGTGGAAATGAACAATGGTTGCATCTGTTGCAGCGTGCGCGGCGACCTGATCCGCATCCTGGGCGAACTGCACGCCAAGCGTCAAGCCGGAACCATCGCGTTCGACCACGTGATCATCGAAACGACGGGCCTGGCCGCGCCTGGTCCCGTGGCGCAAACCTTCTTTGCGGAACCGTCAATCAGCGAGTTTTACATGCTCGACGCCATTTTGACGGTGGTCGATGCGCGCCACGCGCAGCAGCAATTGACGGCGCACAAGGAAGCCCAGGAGCAAGTCGGCTTTGCCGACCGCATCCTGCTGTCGAAAACGGACCTGGTCAGCAAGGACGAGCTGGCCGCGCTGCGCCAGCGCTTGGTCGCCATCAATGGCCGCGCCAGCATCCAGAAAGTCAGCTTTGGCAATGTGCCGCTGCGCGATATCCTGAACATTCGCGGTTTCAACTTGAACGCCATCGTCGAGCTGGAGCCGGATTTCCTGGGGGAACTGGGCCACCGCCATGGCGACGGCGTGCAATCGTTCGTCTATCACCAGTCCCAGCCCCTGGATCTGCTGCAGGTGGAAAATTTTCTGGATGCCGTGGTACAGCTGTTCGGCGCCCAGCTGATGCGTTACAAGGGCATCTTGTATGTTGCCGACATGCCATGCCGCGCCGTCTTCCAGGGCGTGCATATGCTGATGGGCTCGGAACTTGGCACGCCATGGCGCGACGGCGAGACGCGCGCCAGCAAGATGATCTTTATCGGCCGTGACTTGCCGCAGGATATGCTGATCCGGGGTCTGAACCGCTGCGTGACCACGCTGGCCACGGCGGACAGCCCCGTCGAGGTGGCCGCATGAGCGTGGAAGCGGGCTTGCCCGCCCTGGCGCTGATCTTTCTCCTCGGTATGCGGCATGGCCTGGAACCGGACCACCTGGCCGCCGTCGATGGTCTGACCCTGCGCAGCCAGGCGGCAGCGCCGCGCTGGGCGCCGTGGATGGGTGCGCTGTTTGCACTGGGCCATGGCCTCACCGTGCTGGCCATCGTGGCCGTGGCCGCCGTGGCGTCGCAGCAATTTACGCCGTCGGAGGCCGTGTTTGGCTGGCTGGAATGGCTACCCATCGCCTTGCTGCTGCTCATCGCCGGCATGAATGCGCGCAGCTTGCTGGCTGGCGCGCAACTGGCCGACGTGCGCGGGCGGCTGTTGCCACGCTGGTTGCGGGGCGCGTCCGGGCCGCTGGCCGCCATCCTCGTCGGCATGCTGTTCGCGCTGGTGTTCGACACGGCCCTGCAGGCGGCCGCCTGGGGCTATGCGGCCGTCGCTCTGGGCGGCATGCAGCCAGCCTTGCTGACCGGCCTGGTGTTTGCCGTCGGCATGGGCGTGACGGATACCTTCGATGGCTGGGTCACGGCGAAAGTCATGCGCACCGGCCAGGCGGATATCGTGCGCGCCTTCCGGCGCCGCCTGGGCTGGCCCATCGTCGCCATCTGCGTGGCCATGGCTGGCACCATGGCGGCCGGCAAGTTTGACTCCGCCTGGTCGCTGCCGGAAAGCTGGACGGCGGCCCTCGGCGCGGCCATGGTGCTGCTGATGGCGGCCCTGTACGGCTGGACCTTGCTGGGTTTGCGCCGCGTGCGTGCCTGAGACGGGGGCGTGGGTATAATGGAAAAAAACTGCCGGATTCCACCATGCCCGCACCTGAAATCGTCATCCGCCTGCTGACGCCAGCCGACACCGCCGCCTTTTGCGCGCTGCGCCTGCGCGCCATCCTTGATTCGCCCAGCTCGTTTTCCTCGTCGCGCGAGGATGAGCTGGCGCGCACGCCGCAAGAACATGTGCAGCGCATCGCCGGCGGCCCGCTGCACAGGGCTTTCGGCGCCTTCGATGGCGAACGCCTGGTCGGTTTTGCCGGCTTGCGGCGCGAATCCATGCGGCAACTGTCGTACAAGGCCTTGCTGTGGGGCGTGTTTGTCGATGTGACGCAACGGGGCAAGGGCGTGGCGCGGCGTCTCGTGAACGCCTGCATCGAACAGGCCGAGACGGACCCTGCCGTCATGCAAGTGCATTTGAGCGTAAATGCGGAAAACAATGCCGCCTTGGGCCTGTATGAATCGCTGGGATTTATCGCGTATGGCACGGAACCGCGCTCGATGCGCGTGGGCGACTTATTCTATGACGAGCATCACCTGGCTCTATTGATCAGGTGATGTCTTTTTGAGAATTACTTGCAGCGCGGGCACAGGCCCTTGATCAGATAATCGACTTCGCCGCCGCTGAAACCTTCCGGCAAGAGCACGGGCGGCGGCAGCTTGACTTCATTGAAGCAGGTGACGTTCGCGCATTTGGTGCACTGGAAATGCGCGTGTTCGTGCGCCTGGTGGCCGGCGCCCGCGCTGAAGCGCCACACCTGGTCGGCGCCCGCGATGCGGTGCACCAGTTCATTTTCCGTCAGCCATTCCAGCACCCGGTACAGGGTGACGGAATCGATGTCGCTGTCCTGCGACAGCGCCTGCTGGATTTCATGGTGGGTCAGCGAACGGCTTTGCGCCATTAAAAAGTCGAGCACCTTCACGCGCGTCTTGGTGACGCGGGCGTTGGTGTTGCGGATCAGCGATTCTGCTTGCGGTGTAGAAGATGATGTCAACATGATAGGCCTGCTTGCGGGGGATCGGCTGGCGGCGTCATCGCCGTGCCTTTGCCACCCTCTGGGCCGTATCTTAGCATGCGTGCCGCACTCGATGGAACGGCGTCATGGTTTGAACGTCCAATAGCGGCCGGCCACCGTATCGACGGGGTCGAGAAAGCGCTGGTCGGCGCGCGCATGGTTGCGTATCAGATAAAACATGTCGGACAGGGCGGAGCGCTTTTCCGCGAAATACGCATGTTTCATGAAACTCGTGTCGACCCCGGTGGCGTCGATGGTTTCCACGCCCGCCACGATCAGCATGCCGGCGCCGCTGTCGCCCGCGCGCGCGTAGCCGTGCACGGTTTTCGAGGCGGCCAGGGCCAGGTCTTGCGACGAGGCATACAAGGTGACGGGATTGCGCGCGCCGGCCAGTTTCGGCGCGATATCGTGCTTGAAGATGGCCGCGTCGATATCGGGCGCGGACAGGATGATTTCCGTGATCTTTTGCGCCAGCTGCGGCTGCGCGGCCAGCAAGTCGGCCACGGCCCGCGCCAGGCCACGGCTGCCCATGCTGTGGCCGACCAGATACACTTGCGCCGCCTCCGTGCTGGCAAGAAAGTCGGCCAGGAAGTCGGTGAGGTGAGGCGTGCTCCACTCGATATTGTTTTCATCGATCGTGTAGCCGGCCACCTCGCCGCGTGACGGCCAGCTGTAGAACACGGGCGCGCCGTCAAAGCCCAGGTCGTAGGCCATCTGTCCCGTGCGCCGCGCCGCATCCTCGAAACTCACGTTGTAGCCGTGCACGAAGACAAAGGCGCTCTTGCCGGCCGAAGCGCGGATCTGCGTTTTTAGTGCGGCAAAGAAGTTGGCGCGGTCTTGCACCTCGGCGGACAGCAGCACCACGTGCTTGGCCGGGTCGTCGCGAAATTCCAGGCGCCACAGCGACGGCGATTCCAGCTGGCCCATGCGGTGGTCGCGGGGGATGCTGATGTCGCAGCTGCCATAGCTGAGCGGACCATTACCACTCTTGATGTTGCGTTCGCCGCTGAAGCGCTGGGCCGGCGGCTTGCCCACGTCGCGCTGGCGGTCCGTGGCGAAATACACTTTGACGACGGCATAGTTCGACACGACGGCGCCTTTATCGGCCGGCGCGGGCACGGCTTCCACGTCGGGCGCCTGGGAAAAAGGCCGCTGCAGCGCATCGAGCAAGCCTTGCGCGGCAAACAGGGTTCCCATGTCGTCCGGCACTTTCGCGCCGGACAGGGCGGCCGACAGGGCCAGTTGCAGCTGGGTATTGGCGGGCTCGGCTTCCAGCGCGGCGATCGCGGCCAGGATGGCGGCGGCGCCGTCGAACCTGGCGATGGCCTGCTTGAGCCGTTCATAGTGGCTGGCCACGGCTTCGGGAGCGTGGCCCGGCGCGCCATGCCCGATGGCCGCCACGACAGCGGAAGTGATCAAGTCCATGCGCCACCTGCCTTTCATGTCAATCTGGATTGAATGTCAACCCATATTGCCATAAAAGCACGCGAAAAGCGATTTGTCCAGCGCCCCGCGCAGCGGGTGCGGCTAACATCAATGCTGTTTGTCGTCGCTGAACTGCTGCGCCAAGGATTGCAGGGGCGCCACGGTCAGGCCGCCGCGGCTCACGTGCTCGGGGATGGCTACGCGCACGGGCTTGCTGTGCATATTGGCCGATGACAATACGTTCGTCGTCGTTTCCGGCGTGGCGTTCCACACGGGATCGACGATGCCTTCGAACACATGTTTCAACTGTTCGCCCCACGTGTCGCGGATCATGCGGAAATACTGGTTCTTTTCATCGATGGTGACGAAGCGCGTGACGGCCAGGCTGCCCGTCTCGTAGACGAGCAAGTCCAGCGGCAAGCCGACGGAAATGTTCGAGCGCAGGGTCGAATCCATGGAGATCAGCGCGCACTTGGCCGCTTCGTCCAGGCGCGTGAACGGGTTGATGACACGGTCGATGATGGGTTTGCCGTATTTCGCTTCGCCGATCTGGAAATAAGTGTTTTCATCGTGCGATTCGATGAAATTGCCGGCCGAATACACCTGGAACAATCGGCAGCGCTCGGCGCCTATCTGGCCGCCTAATATAATGCTGACATTGAAATCGATGCCGCAGTCGGCCAGGGCCTTCGCTTCGCGCAGGTGCACGGTGCGCACGGCTTCACCCACGATGCGCGCCGCATCGTACATGCTGGCCACGTTCCAGATGCTGCGTCCGTCCGCATCGACGTGTTCGGAAACGATCTGGCGGATCGCCTGCGAGATCGACAGGTTGCCGGCCGTCATCAGGACCAGCATGCGGTCGCCCGGGTTCTCGAACACGCTCATCTTGCGGAAGGTGCCCACCTGGTCCACGCCGGCATTGGTGCGGGAATCGGACAGGAAGACCAGGCCTTCGTTCAGGCGCATGCCTATGCAATAAGTCATCGTCGTAAATCAAGTCAAAGGGGAAGCATTCTACACCAGCCGGGCCTTGCCACCTGCTGGCAAGGCCCGGCCAGCCTCATTCCTGGCCATTTTAGACAGGCACGATCTGCACATCGACCCGTAACGTTTCCGTGCCGCCACCCTGGCGCATGCCGCGCACGGGCGCCGCCGAATCGTAGTCGCGCCCGATGGCCAGGCGGCAATACGCATCCGTCATCAGCCGTGCATGCGTGACGTCGATGCTGACCCAGCCCGCGAAATCCGTATCTTCCGTCCATGCGTCGACCCAGGCATGGCTGGCCGCATGGCCCGTCGTGCCCGGATCGATGTAGCCGGACACATAGCGGGCCGGGATGCCCCAGGCGTGGCAGCAGGCGAGGAACAGATGCGCGTGGTCCTGGCATACGCCGCGGCCCAGCGCCAGCGCGTCGCCAGCCGTGGTGGTGACCATGGTGGCGCCGCTTTCATACGCCACCTTGCCGACGATGTGCTCGGCCAGGCGCAGCAAGTGGCCCGTGCCGGCCGTCACGTCCCGGTCCGGCAGGCTGGCGGCCGCCAGGTCGAGGATGGCGGGATTGGCCAGGGTCAACGGCGTCGGCATGGTAAACAGCAGCGGCGACAGGGTATCGACCAGGTTCAGCCGTCCCTTGTGCGGGTAGATGGTTTCCACCACGCCGTGCGCTACCAGGCTCAGGGAGTGATGGCTGCCGTTAATCGTCAGCATGTGCGACAGATTGCCGTAGGCATCCGTGTAGGCGTGGCACTGGCCTGGCGTGGAAATCTGCCAGGAGAGAGCCCGCTGCTGCGGCTCGATACGCGGCGTCAGGTGCAGCTGCTGGATGGTGTAGGCCAGCGGCGCACTGTAGGCGTAATGGGTTTCGTGGCGGATAATGAGCTGCATCAGGCCGCCAAGGGAACGAGGAAGTCGCGGCTGACCCGGTTGCCCAGGTCATAGATGTTTTCGAGAAATTCCGTAAGGGTATGGTGCAAACCCGCCTTCATGATGTCGTCGATATGGCCGAATTTCAGCTCCGCATGCAATTTCCCGGCGAAACGCTCCGTATCGGCCGACACATCATTGCGAATGTGTTTCAGGTTTTCCACCACGTCATCCATGCAGGCCAGGAGCGACCTGGGCATGTCGCCGCGCAGCATCAGCAATTCCGCCACCCGTTCCGGGGTGATGACATCGCGGTAGACCTTGCGGTAGATCTCGAAGCCGGAAACGGAGCGCAGCAGGGCCGCCCAGTAGTAGAAATCGCGCTGGGTGATGTCTTTCGACGTGTCGCGCGCGCCGTGGAACTTCACGTCGAGGATGCGCGCCGTGTTGTCGGCCCGTTCCAGGAAAGTGCCGAGGCGGATGAAGTGAATCGCCTCGTCCTTGAGCATGGTGCCCAGTGTCACGCCGCGCGACAGGTGCGAGCGGTACTTGACCCACTCGAAGAACTGGCTGGGGTCCGTTTCCAGCAAATTGCTTTTCAGGCGTTTCTGCATGTCGAGCCAGGTGGCATTCTGGATTTCCCACACTTCCGTCGTCAGGGTGCCCCGTACGGCGCGGGCGTTTTCGCGCGCCCCCGTCAGGCAGGCGAGGATGGACGAGGGGTTGTTCGGGTCGCGCACCATGAAGTCGAGCACGTCGCGCGTGTGGAAGCGGCCATATTTGTGGTCGTACGCGCTTTGCAGCTCGGAAATGCCCAGGGTGGCGCGCCAGCCTTGCTCCGCGTCCTGCTCGGACTGCGGCAGCATGGACGTTTGCATGTTGACGTCGAGCATGCGCGCCGTGTTTTCCGCCCGCTCCGTGTAGCGGGCCATCCAGAACAAATGATCGGCAGTGCGGCTCAGCATGTTTTTTCTCCTGCAAAAGCGGATGTGGCTTCCAGTACCCAGGTATCCTTGGTACCGCCCCCTTGCGAGGAGTTGACCACCAGCGAGCCTTCGCCCAGCGCCACGCGGGTCAAGCCGCCGGGCACCATGGAAATCGTCTTGCCGGATAGCACGAACGGGCGCAAATCGATGTGGCGCGGCGCGATGCCGGCGTCCACATACGTGGGGCAGGCGGACAGGGCGAGTGTCGGCTGGGCGATGTAGCCACCGGGATTGGCCAGCAGGCGCTGGCGGAAATCCTCGATTTGCGCCAGGCTGGACGCGGGCCCCACCAGCATGCCGTAGCCGCCCGCGCCATGCACTTCCTTGACGACGAGTTTCGCCAGGTTCGCCAGCACGTAGGACAAATCGGCCGGCTTGCGGCACTGGTACGTCGGCACGTTGTTGAGTATCGGCTCTTGCGACAGGTAAAACTTGATCATGTCGGGAACAAAAGGATAGATCGACTTGTCGTCGGCCACGCCCGTGCCGATGGCGTTGGCCAGGGTCACCCGGCCGGCGCGGTACACGGACAGCAGGCCCGGCACGCCCAGCGAGGAATCGGAGCGGAAGGCCAGCGGGTCGAGGAAGTCGTCGTCCACACGGCGGTAGATCACGTCGACGCGCTTCGGTCCCCGCGTGGTGCGCATGTACACGGAATTGTCGTTGACAAACAGATCCTTGCCCTCGACCAGTTCCACGCCCATCTGCTGGGCCAAAAAGGCGTGCTCGAAGTAGGCGGAGTTGTACATGCCGGGCGTCATGACGACCACCGTCGGGTCATCGATGCCCATCGGGGCGACGGAACGCAGGTTGTCGAGCAGCATGTCCGGGTAGTGGTCGACGGGGGCGATGCGGTTGCGGGCGAACAGTTCCGGGAACAGCCGCATCATCATCTTGCGGTCTTCCAGCATGTAGGACACGCCGGACGGCACGCGCAGATTGTCTTCCAGCACATAGAATTCGCCCTGTCCCGCGCGCACGATGTCGACGCCGGCGATGTGGGCATAGATGTCGGAGGCGACGGCAATGCCCTGCATTTCCGGGCGGTACTGGGCATTCTTGTAGATTTGCTCGGCGGGAATAATACCCGCCTTGATGATGTTTTGTTCATGATAAATATCATGGATGAACATGTTCAAGGCTTGCACGCGCTGCACCAGGCCTGTCTGCATCTGCGCCCATTCGGCGGCGGGGATGATGCGCGGGATGGTGTCGAACGGAATCAGGCGTTCCGTGCCGGCATCGTCGCCGTAGACGGCGAACGTGATGCCGACCCGGCGGAACGTCAGGTCGGCTTCGGCCCGCTTGCGGGCGATGGTCTCGGGGGATTGCTGTTCCAGCCAATTGCTGAATTCACGATAGTGTTCACGTACCTTGCTGTCCGTACCCACTTCATTTGCAGTCATTTCATTGAAAAAATTTGCCATGTTGTGATTTCCCTTGAGCCGTGTCTACGTATAGCTCAGCAGGAAGCGTGCCAACAGGGGAGCCGAGGGAAGGTGTAAAGATGAGCACTTTTGTGGCGTTGCGCCATTCTTTGCACTAATTTGGTGCGCTAATCGTCACTCTTGGGGACGTCGGCGGGCTGGACGAAGGGCCGGCAATCGACGGGCACGTCGAAGATGAAGCTGGTGCCCGTTTCGGGCGCGCTGTCGACGGCGATGCTGCCGCCGTGGCTTTCGGCCACGCTCTGCACGAAGGGCAGGCCGATGCCCCAGCCTGGGGCGGGGCTGTCGTTCTCGCGGCGCAAGTAGTCGAAGATGCGTGCGGCCTGTTCCGGCGCGATGGCGTGGCCGCCATTGTGCACGGTGACGATCAGGCGTTCGTGGACCGCTTCCACGTGCACGCTGATGGGTGCGTCGTCGCCATACTTGAGGGCATTGCCGACGAGGTTTTCCAGCGCGCGCCGCAGCGAGTTCTCGCACCACCAGCCGACGACGGCTTGCCCGCTGACCTGGCATTTGTCCGGCCGCTGCAGGTTGACCTGGCCGGCCACGGCGTGTACCAGCGGCAGCACGTCAAACTGCCTCAGCACCAGCGGCAACTGCTGGCCCTGATGGTAGCTGAGGCCATCGAGCAATTCCTCGATCATGCTGTCGAGCCGCTTGCTGTGTTCGACAATCTTGTGCGCCAGCAATACCACCCGTTCCGGGGCCGCTGGCCGCAGCAGCAACTGGGCGCTGGTGCTGATGACGGCCAGCGGATTGCGCATGTCGTGCGACAGGCCGGCCGCAACGCGGCGCCGGAAACCTTCGTGCATGCTGGTAAATTCGCGTATCGATTCGCGGATGCCCACGTCGATCGACTTGTTGATCACTTGCCAATCCTTGCTGCGCAAGGTGATACCGGACTCATGCGCGGTGGCGGCGAAGCAGTCGCGGAAGATCTGGTATTCCTGGATCACCTGTTCCGGGCCGTAATTGGTCATGCGCGCCCGTTCGTTGCCATGCACGGCGGGCACGTTGCTGTTGCTGGTCGCATTGTCGCGCGGGTGACCTGGGGTGAGGGCTTCGGCCAGGTTGTCGAAAAAGGCTGGCAAGGTGTTGATGAGGATGGGTGTGAGCAAGCGGTCCGCGCCGCGCACGCTGGCGCGCACGCGCTGTTCCCAGGCGCCAAGGACGGCGTCGCGTATGGCAAAGATGCGCTGCGCGCGCTGCAATGGCTGGCGCACGCCGGTCTGGTGATCCGCCTGATGATCCGTTGCAATATTCACCTGAACTCCCTGACAGGAATGGCTATGCTCTTAATAGTATGCGCCAATTCAGCCGTCAGGGAAACGCTTTATTGTCCAGTTTCGGCCAGCCGCAGGGCCGCATGCAGGCGGGAAAGCGTGGTTGACCATTCGGCCAGGGAAAAGTTCTGTGGGTCATCATGACCATTCGCAAAGCCCGTATCGAGCACGGCGTGGAAGGCGGGGATCAGCCACGTCCCCTTGCGCACGCTGGCGGCGATATACAGCAGGGCCAGGCGCTCGTATTGCGCAGGCGTAAAGCCCGGATCGGGCGCCAGGCCATCGTTGCCCTTGCCGCCGCCGGGCACGGAGTGGCGCGGCTGCACCAGTTCCACGTGCAGGAACAGGCCCGTCAGCGACGGCTTGTCCTTTTCCAGCTTGCTGGCATAGCTGGCCGTGCCAAAGTCGCGCACGGCCAATGAATCACCGAGGCGGTTGACGTAGACATGGCCTTTCGGACCGCCGCCCAGCGCCGGATTGCGCGTCGTAAAATCGTTGAAATCCCAGCTGGCGTCGTTGATATGGGCGGGAATGGATTCCAGCAGGAAATTCGGGTAGCTGGTGTCGTGGATGACGAAATAGCGGGCCATCGGTGCGGCCAGCCGGCCCACGGCGCGCGACAGCGGGGCGTCGACGGCGCCGCCCACGTCCGCCTCGGCGATGCCCTGTTCCGCCAGCCAGGCGCGCAACCGGGCCGGGTCGATGCCCGTGCGCTGGCCGATGCGGGCGGCAAGAAAATCCGGCAGCGGCGCGCTGTCGCCCAGGCGCGCATACAGCTTGACGGGACGCAGCAAGCACGTGGCTTGCGCCCGCGCATCGCCCTTGAAGCCGCTTTTCCAGGCAGCATACGGGCAGGCGGCTTGCTTCTGGGCAGCGGCCGGCAGGGACAGGCAAAGCAAAAGTAGCAGGGCAGGGAGTTGTTTCATGCGGGCATTGTCGCCGAAGCGCCGCTTGCGGCACAGGCGCGCACGAAAAAAAAGCTGCCCCATGGAAGGGGCAGCTTGGGTGCAGGTTGGCGGAAGCGGATTTAGAACGCCACGCTGCCCGACACGACAAAGGTGCGCGGCGCGGCCAGCACCAGGCTGCCGGCGTCGAACGAGGAAACGGCCGAGGCCCAGTAGCTGCGATCGGCCACGTTGTCGATGCGTGCGCGCAAGGTCACGTCATGGCCGGCCACCTGCGTCAGGTAGCGCGCGCCGATGTCGACACGGGTCCAGGACGGCAGCTGCTTGGTGTTGGCCAGGTCCACATACTGGGTCGAGGTGTAGACGGTGCGGGCGTTCAGCGACAGGCCAGGTGCGCCGGACACATCCCATTCGCCGCCCACGCTGAGCTGTGTTTTTGGCGCGCCGATGGCGTTCTTGCCATTGTTGGCCGGCTTGTCCGTCTTGCGCTGTTCCGTATCGAGCCAGGTCAGGCCGCCCAGCAGGCGCACGCCCGCCATCGGCGTGCCGAAAATCGACAACTCCAGGCCCTGGTTGCGCTGTTCGCCCGATAGGGTGGAGCGCGAGCCGACCACGGCAGGCAAAGGCTTGGCCGTCGAGAACAGGGCGGCGCTCATGCCCAGCCTGCCGCTATCGTACTTGACGCCGATTTCCTTCTGCTTGGACTTGTATGGCGAGAATATTTCTCCCTTGTTGCTCAGTGACACGTAGTTCTGGCCATCAAAATAGGTATCGCTGACAACCGGTCCCTTGACCAGCGCCTCGATGTAGTTGGCGTACAGCGACACGTCCTTGCTGGCCTTGAATACGATGCCAGCCACGGGCGTCGTGGCGCTCTTGTCATAAGCCTTTCCTTGCAGCGCCGAGGTGTTGTAGTCGTAACCGGCATCCCTGATCTGCTGGCGGCGCAAACCCACGGTCAGTAGCAACTGGTCGTCGAGGAAGGCCATGGTATCGGCCACGGCGTAGCTGTTGAGAATAGTCTTTTGCGTCAGGCGCGGGTCGCTCATCACGCCGGCCGAGTTTGCGGGCAGGGTGGGGGGCATGGCGACGTCCAGCGGACGGTAGATATTCGTCGGCAAGCCCGCGTAGTCGCTGATCGCATACGCATTCTTCGCCTCATTCCAGTGATTGGACCAGCTGGCCACCAGCGTATGCTTGACGGCGCCCAACACGAACTTGCCGCGAATACCCAGTTCTCCCGTGCGAATTTCCTGCTTGCGCGCATTGTCGAAGCGGTACACGCTGGCGTCGCCATTGAGCGAGCTCAACGTCGGTTGGGCCAGGCTGTTCGATTCCTTGGTCGAACGGCTGCCAAACGCGGCCCAGGCCACGACATCCTTGGCAAGGTCCACTTCGGCGCGCGCCGTGCCGAACACATCGTGTTCCTTCGAATAGCTCCAGGGCTGGGCAAAGTTCTTCGACGCATCGGGCGCGCCAGGCAAGGCTGTCAGGGTGCCCGTGTTGATGGAAGGGCGCGGCGCCGTCAGGTCGAAATTCTGGTAGCCGGCATCGGCCGACAGACGGTAGTTGCGGCCGCGATAGTCGAGGCCCACCGAGAACATGCCCACGTCGTGGTCTTCGCGCTTGATGCTGGTCTCGCCCTGGCGCTTGGCGGCGTTCACGCGCACGCCGAATTCCTGGTTCTCGCCAAAGCGGCGCGCCACGTCGATGGCCGCATAGGCATGGCCGCCCGACTCCACGCCCACCGTCAAATCCGTCAGCGGCGCATTGCCGGCGCGCTTGGGCATCAGGTTGATGGCGCCGCCAATGCCGCTGCCGCCCGGCGCCGCGCCATTCAGGAAGGCGCTGGCGCCACGGAACACTTCCACTCTTTCGAGCAATTCCGGCGATACATATTGGCGAGGCAACACGCCGTACAGGCCGTTGTAGGCCACATCATCGGAATCGAGGGCGAAACCGCGGATCACATACACTTCCTGGAAATTGCCATAGCCGCGCGACACGCGCACGGCCGGATCGCTCTGCAGCAAGTCGCCCACGCTGCGCGCTTGCTGGTCGGCGATGAATTGCTGCGTGTAACTTGTGCTGCCGAATGGCGAGTCCATCATATCCACGGCACCGAGGATGCCCATGCGTCCGCCGCGCGCCACCTGTCCACCCGCATACGCCTTCGACAAGCCTTCCGCCGACGCATCGGCCGACGCGTTGACGACCACTGTCGGCATGGTTTGCGTGTCGCCGGCCGGTGCGGTGGAGGTGGTTTGAGCGTGGGCGGCGGTGCTGGCCAGCAGGAAGGCGGCCAGGGCGAACGGGGTAGGGGCGAGGTGGAAGGTGCGCATGGAGTTATCTGGATATTAATGAGAATGATTATCATTATATTCCAGCGTGGCGCAGCGCGTGGGAAAGTGTGAGAAAGCGAGCAAAAAAGTCGCCATTTGTACAACACCGGGCCAGCCAGGGACTGGAATCTGGCGGAAAAAGGCGCGCCAGGCGATACCTTGTGGATTTATTAATGCGCATATCCAAGTTTCGCTAAAATGTGCCATCGCGCCCCGCGCCCACAGGAAACCGCATGCCATTGCACCGCCATCTACCGTCCGCTTCCATGCGCCTGCGCATACGGGACGGCTTGAGCCTGAAAGGCGCGGCCGTCGCGCTGATCCTGGCCATGCACGTGCTGGGCCTGTATTTCCTGCTGCTGCCGGCGCGGCAACTCAAGCAATACACGGAGGTGGCGTTCATGACCTTGCTGCCGTCCCGTCCGCTGACGCAGACGCCGCCGATGGCCTTGCCCATGCCCATGCCGGCTCCTTTGCCACGCGCGCGGGCCAGTGCGCCGCCCGCCGCGCCGTCCGTCATCTTCGCACCGCCTGCCGTGGCAGCGGAGGCCATCACCGTACCGGCCGAGGAGTTCCCTGTCGCGCCGGCCACGGCACCTTCCACGGCAGACTTGCGCACGCGCGCCCGGCTGGCGGCGGGCGCCGCCGACAAGGCCCTGCGTGGCGAACTGAAGCAAGACCAGCCATGGCTGGCCGCTGCCGACCTGAAGAGCGAAAGCACTTTCCAGAAGCTGGTCGCCTCCGCCTGGCGCGGCGGCCCCGTCATCCGCGTGGAGGAATTTCTGACGGCCGATGGCCGGCCCGCCACGCGCGTCGTCAGCGCCGGCGGCGCCACGTGCTATGGCATGGCCGAGAATCCCGGTTCCGGCGCCGACCCGGCCAGGACGGGCGGCAAGGTCAAACGCGTGCCTTGCCCGGGCTGAAGACCGCGCAGACTGCAGGGTCATGACGGCGATTGCGGGGCAGCCGCCCCCGGCCAGGCGTCAAATATGCTAAGTTGCGTCTGCACTTCATGTGACATGACCCAGGACTCCCATGCTCCCCGAACTCCTCATCCTCGCTCCCAGCCCTTCGGCTGCCGTCAACGCGCAGCTGGAACAGCAATACACCTGCCACCACGCCTGGCAAGTGCCGGCGCCAGAGCGCCACGCCTGGCTGGCCCAGCGCGCTGCGGCCATCCGCGCCGTCGTCACGACGGGCGCGCTGGGCCTGAACGCCACCGACATGGCCTTGCTGCCGAATCTGGAAATTGTCGCCGTCAATGGCGTCGGCCTCGACGGCGTGGCGCTGGACCAGGCGCGCGCGCGGGGCATCGCCGTCACCACCACGCCGAACGTGCTGACGGATGACGTGGCCGACGTGGCGCTGGCCTTGCTGCTGGCCAGCGCGCGGCATATCGTGGCGCTCGACCGTTTCGTGCGCGACGGCGGCTGGGAACGCCGCGAGGCCATCGCCCCCGCATCGAGCCTGCGCGGCAAGACGGCCGGCATCTTCGGTTTCGGCCAGATCGGGCAAGCCATCGCACTGCGCCTGGCCGCCTTCGGCGTCCACGTGCGCTACTTCCAGCCGCGCGCCATTGCAGGCACTACTGTGCCGCGCGCCGCATCCTTGCTGGCCCTGGCGCAGGAAAGCGATTACCTGATCGTCTGCGCGCCAGGCACGCCGGCCACGCGCCAGATCATCGACCGCAGCGTGCTTGACGCGCTCGGCCCGCAAGGCACGCTGATCAATATTGCCCGTGGCGCGCTGATCGACGAAGTGGCCTTGATCGCCGCCTTGCAGGACGGCCACCTGGGCGCGGCCGGCCTCGACGTGTTTGCGGACGAGCCGCGCGTACCAGCCGCCTTGCGTGCCTTGCCTAACGTGGTGCTCACGCCGCACGTGGGCAGCCTGACCGTGGAAACGCGCCATGCAATGGGGCAACTGGTGGTCGATAACCTGGCCGCCCACTTTGCCGGCTTGCCACTGCGCACCCCCGTGCCCTGACGCTGCGCCGCCGCATCAGGGCCGCACCACCCAGCGCACGTCTTCGAGCGACAGCAGCAGTTGCTCGGGCGCGCCGTCCGTAAAGAAGCTCAGGCGGAAATCCATGGCGGCGCCGCCACCCGTGGTCGGCTGCTGCGTGTCATACCATTGCTGCACCTGGGCCACCAGCGCCATCGGCGCGGCGGGAGGCTGGGCCGCATCGATGGGCGCGAGCACGGCCGGCAACAGGCTGACCGGCAGCGAGGTGCGGGGGAAGCCCGCCACGGCCGGCATCACGCTGTAGGAATAGCTGCCATCCATGGCGATGCGCACGCTGCCCGAGGCGCCCGTGAAGAGGGCGTTGAAGAAGCCTCTCATGTAGGCGGCCACGTCGCTGCCGCCCACCGGTGCGACTTGCCGCAAATCATAGCCTTGCCAGCTCAGGCGTGGCAGGATGGGGTCACTGAACTTGACGACCGGCGTCTGGTACAGGAAGGCCTGCATGGTCGACACCTGCGTCTGGCTGGGCGGGCACAGGTAGCGGTTGCGCTGCACGTACAGCGAGGCCTGGGCGTTCTTGTACACCATCACGTTCAGCCCCGGCATGCGCACCTCGCGGCCGGTATTGGCCAGCGCGGCGGCAAACGACAGGTCGGGCGCGTCGGCGGCGATGGCCGCGTAGCGGTAGGCCAGCAGCGCACCGGGCGGCGTGGGCGTGGCCGGCGTGGCCCGGTACTGCTGCGCATCGATGTCGAGCACGGGCACGGGCACGCTGACGGCGCCGTTGCTCAGGGTGCCGGTCTGCGGGTCGTAGGTGGCGGGCGCGCCGCCAACGGTGACATTGAGCAGCGCATACCAGGCGTCGCCGCCATGGTCTTCCAGGCGCGCGTCGAATTCCACGGCCACGCTGGTCTCGCCTTGCGCCGCCGCCAGCTGCGCTGCGCCGAAATGCTCGCCATAGCTGGCTGCCACCTGGGTCACCAGCTGCTGGAAGGCAGTGGTGGCCTGTGTTGCCTTGGCGATACTATCGGCCGTGTCCTGCTTGCCATCGAGGGGCGCGAGGAACGCATCGAGGTCAGCCGAAATGAGCGGATAGTTGCTGACGAAGGCGGCCAGCGCCGTGAACAGGTCGGGACCGGCCGCCGCGTACAGTCTGGCCGTCTGCGGCGGCACGTTGAGCACGACGCTGACGTGCACGGCATCCTGCGCCGCCTGGCGATAGGTATAGCTGAAGCCGTAATCCCACTGGGCCAGCTGGGCCGGCTGCAAGCCAGCGGCGGCCAGGCGCATGCGACCGGCCTGCGGCGCGGCGGACGCGGTGGCGGTCTGCCGGTTGACCGTGGGCGGCACGGGCAGGGCACGGTTCAGCACGGGGATATATTGCGTGCCATTGCCCAGCGGTACCTCGAACGGACCGGTAATGAACAGGAGCCACTGGCTTTGCATGTAGTTTTCGATGCCGGGCACGGCTTGCTGGTCGAATTCCATGTGCGTGATCTGATAGCGCAAGTCCAGCGGCACATAGGCCTGGCCTTCGACATTCTTCGAGATGAAGTTGAATGACAGCCGGCTCTGGTCTGGCGCGGCCGTGCCTGGCAAAGGCAGCCGGGTCGGGAACAAGGTGTAGTTCTGGTTGCCGTCGCCGACCGCGCCGTCGGCTGTGCCGGCGCCGGCGGGCTGGCCGTACAGCGCGGGCGGCCCATCCTTGTCTTTGCCGTCCGCGCCCGTCACCTGGTCCACGCCGTACACCACCACGGCGCCGGCGGCAAAGGCCGGCCCCAGGGTGGTCAGCAACTGCTGTCGCATGGTGGCGGCCGCGCTGACGCGCGTGGCCTCGTCCGCCGCGCTGCTGCTGAGCACGGGGCTGACCGTGGCGCTGATGGCGTCGGCCAGCGTCTGCTTCGCCTTGAGTACGAGGCCCAGTTGGCCGCTCTGCAGCGGATCGGCGATGCCGTTGAGGCGATCGAGAATGTAGGCGGGCGGCGCATAGGTGGCCGAGAGGAACTTGTCGATGGCGTCGAGACAGCTTTGCAGCCACAGGTTCAGGTCGACGCTATTGAGCGTCAGCGCATGCGGCGTATTGCTCGGATAGGCGTCGATGCTGACCGTGCGGCTTTCCAGCGAATTGGCGACGGGCAACGGCGCGTAGTAGCTGGCCTGCTGGCCCAGGCGGAAATGGATGCCCTGGCCGGGCGTGTCGCTGAAACGCACGGCGAACAACTGCTGCGTCTGCTGGCCGGCGCTGCCCACGCGCGTCAGCCCCGCGCCCGCGCGCATCGACCATTGCGGCGTCTTCAGGCACGCTTCGAGCGCCTTGGCAAACGTGGTGTAGCTGGACGCGCCGCCATTCGTGTCGGCCTGCGGCAGCACGGCGCTGACCACGCTGGCGCCGTCCGGCAGGGCCGCCAGCACGGGGTCGAGCAGGATGGCCTGGCGCGTCAGCACCAGTGCCACGTCGAGCGCGATGCGGTTGACGCTGGCCAGTTGCGCCAGCGGCACCGGCACCGACAGCGTGGCGGCGGGCGCCGTGGCGCTGCCGCCGCCGGCCAGGACCTGCAAGTAGATGGCGCAGGCGGCGACGAAGTCGCGCACCTGCCGCGACTGGGCCTCGCCCAGCGGCTGCAGCGGCGTGGCCAGCAGGGAGTTGCTGAGGGAGATGCTCACCGCATTGCCGCTCAGTCCGGGCACGCCCAGGCCCGTATAGTCCTGGTGCAGCTGGAAGTACAGGCGCTGGTAGGTGGGCAAGTCTTGCGCCGCGTCGGCTGGCGTGGCATAGGCCAGGCCATCCATGCGCAAGGTCAGCAGCAGCGCGGGCGCGCCGCCCGCATCCGTGTCATACAGGTAGCTGGCCTGGACTTTCGGCCAGGCGGACAGGCCCAGCAGGCGATCCGTGTAGCGCAGCGCGGCGGGGGCCTGGTCCAGCGCACCCGTGTAGCCGGCTGGCGGCGCCTCGAACGGCGTGACGGTGGTGTTGCCGAACAGGTCTTGCCAGCGCAGGGCCAGCGACGCATGGCCGCCCACGCCCAGGTAGGGATTGTCGGCTGCGGGCGGCAGGCCGGCCGGCGGATTGGCAGGCGCCGCATTGAGCGTGGCGAACGGCCGTCCCTGGCTGTTGTTGCCCAGGTAGCCCAGCGCCTGGCGGTAGTCGTAATCGGCCAGGGCCGCGGCCGCATAGCGCCGGCGGTGGGCTTCGCCATCGTCGCCGCCATCGCCGTCGCTGTCGTTCGCATGGTCCTGCGGTCCGAAGGGCAGGCTGTAGGGACTGGGCAGGAAATACGGGTTGGCGCCCAGGCCGGCCGACAGCGTGTTGTACAGCGCAGACAGGGTTGCCTGCGCATATTGCTGCTGTTGCTGCGGCGTGGGATCGGGCGGGAGCACGGGCACGCCGTCGTTGGCTCGCTTGAGCTGGAACGACAGGTTGCCCGGCGCCAAGGTCGCTTGCGCATCGAAGGCCAGGCTGTCGACGTCGAGCACGGCGCCATCGGCGTACAGGCCTGCGGTGGCGGCCGCGCCCAGGGCCAAGGCGTCCACCGACAAGCCATAGTAGGCGGCCAGGGCGGCGAAGGTATTGCCGGGAGCGTCAGCCGTGGCTGGCACGCGATAGACGAGCGGCGGAATGCGCATGGTCGCGCCCAGCGCCACCGTCACGCCGGGATTGTAGGCGGCGATCTGCGCCGCGCTCAGCGGGGTGGCGCCGGCCGAGTAATACGCGGCCAGCTGCGCCAGCGCTTGCGCGGGCGCGGCCATGTCTTGCTGATTCAGCTGGTGCAGGATGCCGGCCACGGGCACGCTGGCGCCGGTGCGCAGCGGCCGCACGGCGTTTTGCCGCGCCAGCTGTCCCACACCCATGCCATACGTGGCAGCCAGGGCGGCCAGGGTGCTCGTGGCCGCCAGGGCCAAAGGCTGGGTCCTGGCCGGCTTGCTCAGCGATTCGAACACCAGCACGTCCTGCTGCGGATCGATCGCCTGCGTCGTCAGCAGGGCGTTGACGAAGTTCGGCACGGTGTCGGCGGCGCCCGCCGCCGGGCGCGCCAGCGGAACCACCAAGGTCAGCGTGGCCGTGCCCGTGGCGTCGAAGACGGATGGGGGCAGGCCGGCGCCCGACACCATGTCCTCGAAATACAGATAGTAGCCGCCGCCGCGCACCACCGATTGCTCCCACAGCAGCTTGATGAATTGCGAGGGGCTGTTGGCTATGCCGCGCGGCAAGACCGTCTGCGCCGCATCCAGCAGCATGCGGCTGGCCGGCGGATGGCTTTCCGTGGACAGATTGGTTTGCGTCAGGAAGCACAGGTAGTCGGCATCGGCCTGGCCCGTCAGCGCCACCTGGTCGCTGCCGCCTTCGCTATACAGCAGGAACAGGCCAGCCACCAGGGTTTCGCCCACGGCGGCCATGCCGCTCAGCAGGTATTGCAGGCGCTGGGCATCGGCGGCCGACGGTCCCACGAGCTCGTAGACGTGGGCCAGGGTGGCGGCGCTGGCCAGCGCGGTGCCGCTGGCGTCGTTGGTGGCCACGGTGGCGGCCGGCATGCGCGTGATCTGGAAGTCCACGCGCGTGGCGTAGGCATAGCCGCTCAAGTCCTGGAACACCGTGCTGCTGCTGTTGGGCGGCGTGTTGCCGATGCGGGGACGATAGGCGGGCATCAGGGCCAGCATGTCCGCGTATTGCGCCTGGGTGTACAGCGCCTGCAGCGTATCCTGGCGCTGGGCGATGCTGGCCAGCATGGCGTCAGGCAATTGCCACAGATACGGCGCGGGCGCGGCCTGGCTGGCGGCGCGCGCCGCTGAAGCGGCGCCGGACGTCACGGCCGTCAGGCGCGCCAGGTCGGCGGTGATCCAGGCGGCGTAGCCTGCCGCAGGAAACTGCCGTGGCTGCAAGGAAGCCAGCGGCAGGATGTCCAGCGCAGGCGACGGCGCGAAGCTGCCCGCCTGCGCATACGCCAGCACGCCCGACAGCAAGCCGTACGCGGCGTCCAGGTCGATGGGCAGGCTGGTGCCGGGCGCGCCGGCGAAGGTGATGAAATCGAGGGCGACGCCGTGCGAAATGACATTGCGTCCCAGGCCGATGCGGTAGCCGCCGGCGGCGCTGGCGGGCGTGGGAAATTGCTGGCCCGTCAGCTGGTACAGCGCGTAGTCGGTCTGCGTCTTGCTATACAGGAAGGATGGCGACAGGCTCAGGCCCGGCGCCACCGGCAGGCGCAAGCCATAGGTGATGAAGCGCGCGACCTGGCCGGCGGCCTGGGCCACGGCGCCGCTCGCCTGCACGCCGCTCCACAACTGCTCCAGCGGCAAGGCGTCGAGATGGGCGATGGCCAGCCGGCCCGGGGCCGCGGCGAACAGATTGGCGACGCCGGCATTGTCGCGTCCCAGCCCGGCGGCCGGGGCGGCGAAGCGGCTGGCGATGCCGGCCAGGGTATCGCCGGCAACCGAGGCATACGCCAGCGGCGGCACGGCGAGGATGGCCGTCGGCAGCAGCAGGTCGGCGCGCGCATACAGCGATGCCTGCTGCGCCAGGGCGGCCAGCGGCACGTCCAGCGCGGCGGCGATGGTGCCGAAGCTGTCGCCGGGCGCCGTGACGTGGCTGACGGCGCCGGCGCCGAAGTCGAAGACCAGGGTCACGCCCGTGCGCAGCGCACGCGGCGCCGCATTCGCGCCGATGAGCTGGGCCGCAGTGGTTTGCCAGCGCCCGCCAGCGCCGGCCGGATCCGTGTAGCGGGCGGCGATGGCCGCCAGCGTATCGCCGGCCTGGATCACGGCGGACAGGCCGCCGACCTGCAGCGGCAGCGCGCCGTTCAGCGGATACGTGGCATTCGGCAGCGACACGTCGTCCGCGTCGATGGCGTTGCCGGCAAGGTTGAAGGCGGCGACGATGCTGGCGATGCTGTCGCCGGGCTGCAGCGCATAGCTGTAATTGTCGAAGGCATCGATGGCCGATTGCAGCAGCGCGCGACCGATCAGGCTGAAGACGTCGACGAAGATGAAGGCTGCCATCGATTCGGCGCCAGCGTCGTCCTGCGCCAGCAGCGCGGGCCTGGCGGGCGCCTTGCCCACCTTGGCGGCCACCTGGCGCAGCACGCCGGCCACCGTGCTGCGGTACTGTTCCGTCGCCGTCGCGTAGGTCTCGAGGTCGATCGCTTGCGTGCCGGTGCCGCCTTGCGGGTCGGGCACGTCCAGCCGCAGCCCGTCGAACAGGGGGAATAGCGTGGCGCCGTCCATATTGGCGCCCGGCGCGCTGATGTTCACGATGAAGCTGTCGGCGAGAAATTGCAGCAGGTCGCCCATGCCGAATGGTTGCATGGCGGGGTCGGCCAGCACCTGGATGCCCGCCACCAGCTGCTCCAGCGTCACGCTGGCAGTCGCGGCGGCAGCCAGGTCCAGCGCCGCGCCGTCGGCCCGCGCCGCCGGCTGCAACGTGTCGAGCAGCCACGGGAAATACGCCTTGCACAGCAGGTCGAACGAGGTCGTGCCTGTGCCCGCGCCGCCGGCGGCCGGGTCCGGCGCATCCATGGCGAACAGGCAGACGAACGCGCCTTGCTGCGCGCTGCTGGCGGTGGCGCCCTGCGGCGCCAGCACCGTGAATTGCGGCGCCGTCACCAGTTGCAGCACCGGCTTGGCATCGGTGCGCAGCACGCGTCGCGGCTGGCGGCGCGGCCCGGCGCGCAGCATGGCGGCCTGCAGTTCCATCGGCAAGGTGCGCGCGCGCCCCCGCGCCAGGCTTTCCAGGCGCAGCGCGCCGCCGCCATCCCACGGCGCGCGGCTGTCGCTGCCGATGCGGAATTGCGCGCTGACGGTGGCGGAAAAGCCCACGGAAATGGTGAAGCTGAAGATGCCCAGGTCGATCTTGACGCGCAGGCTGATGCGCACCGAGGCCGTCACGGACAGGGGGATGGCGCGGTAGGATTCGTAGCCGATCTGCACCGATACGGTGATATTGACGAGCAGCGAAGCGCTGATGATCTTCAAGTCCACTTCGCCGTACAGCATGCCGATCACGCCGAACGTGCCCGTCAGCTTGAAGTAGCTGCTGTCCTGAACGCTGCCGGACGCGCCGGCGTTGGCCAGCGCGACGGCGTTGCTGCGGTCGTACGGATGGTAGGTGGCGATTACGCCTTCGATGATGCCGAACACGGTCAGCGCGAAGCCGGCTTTCAGCGGCCCCTTGACGAAGTTGTAGCCCAGGCCCAGCTGCAGGCCCAGGCCGAAGACGATGACGGGATTAAAATAGCCGAGATCGGTTTTCGGCACCTGCGTTGCCGTCGCGCTCGACAGCTTGCCGAAATACACGCCGCCCGATCCCATCACCGGCACGCCGTAGACGATGGCGCTAAAGCTGAACGAGCGCGTAAAGTCCATATTGTAGGGAAAGCCGATGTCGATCAGGAAATCGCCATTCGTGTAGATCTTGATGCCTATCATCGGCAGCACCACGCTGACGGCGCCGAAGTTCAGGTTGCGTATGCTGTCGGGGAAGGTGAAGTCGATCTGGAACAGGCCCACGTCGTCGCTGATTTTCTTGTACAGGATATCGACCACCAGGCCGGCCAGGCCGCCCATCTTGGGGCTGCCCAGGGTCAGGCGCAAGCCGTACAGGTTGGGATCGTTGAAGACGATCTGTACGTCGACGGCCCACACGCCGGCTGTCTGCAGCACGCCGAAATGCGCGGCGATCAGCCAGTTGCTGTCCGGCTGGTAATACGGTTGGCCCTGCACGCCGCTGCCCGGGTTGACGGGATTGTTCTTGCCCGTGGTGGGCGGCACGCCGGCCAGCGCGTCGATGACGGCCTTGGTCGAGCTGAAGTCGGACGCGCCGTTGATGGCCACGCGCTGGCCCAGCATCAGCAGGAAGACCTTGAAATAGCTGGAACCGGCGCCCGGCACGCTGGGCATTTCTTCCACGTCCTGCCCCTTGTTCGGGTCCAGCAAGTCGCCCATGCTGCCTTTGAGCAATGGCGGCACGGTGGCGTCCAGCGCCAGGGTCACCTTGCCGTCCGTATTGCGCTTGAAGACGATGCTGCGGATGACGATGAAGCCGAGGTTGAGGGGGGAACTGAGCGTGTAGGTGGCGCTGAGGCGGTTCTTTTCGCCGGTTTTCAGCGACACGTTGATGGACAGGCCATCCAGCGTGACCTGGTTCAGCAAGTCCCACGGCGACGGCAGCACGAAATACGGATCGCCCAGCGTGCGCACGAGCGCCTGGATCAGGCTGCCCAGAGACCAGCCCGCCAGGGTGAAGCTGAGCATCTCGTTGCCGCTGGTATAGGTTGCCGTGAAGCCTTCCCAGCTCACGTACAGCGTGTGGTTCGGCCCCTTGTCCGTCGGCTGGAAGGCATAGCCGAAGCCCAGTTTCAGATTGATGGCGGTATAGATCCATACGGCATCGGCCTTGCCCGAGAATTGCTGCGCGGCCGGCTTGGCGCCGTCATACTGCACCGAAAGCGTGGCTTTCTGCAAGCCGATCTCTTGCTGGCCAAGCATGAACAGCCAGGTAAACGTCGTGTCGACCGTGTAGCTGGTGGCCAGGTCCGTGCTGGGTTTGCCGCTAGGAATGACCGCTTCGATGGCGAACGCGGAAATCTTCAGGTTGCCCGGCAAGAAGAGGGGGAAATCATAGATGCCGCCGGCGGCAAAGAATTGCTTGATCATCTCGCCCACATCGAGTTCTTGCGCGAGGGAGGCGGAGAGGGTCCAGCGGGGCGGCGTTTCCTGGCTGCTGTAGGCCACGCTGACGGCCGCCTGCAGGCTGGCGCCCACGCCCAGCAAGCCGGAAATGGACCCGGCCCAGGCCGTGCCGGCGCCCGCATTGCCGGCCTCGACAAGGGCCAGCGCGCCTTCCTGCTTGTCCGCGGCCACCGTGGCGCTGATGCCCGACAGGCTGATCTGGCCGTCCGAAATGCTCAGGATGGGCGCACCGCCCACCGTCAGGAAGGACAGGCTGATGGCGTAGTCGCTGGAAAACGCGAAGGACTGGGCCGCACCGTCTATGCTCAGCACAATATTCGACACCTCGGCCTGGATGCTGTCGGGCAGGCTGACGAGGCCGTTCGAGACGACGGACAGGAAGTCCGACAGCGTGGCCTTGCCGGGAAAGCTGGCCTGGAACAGCTGCGCCGAGTTGAACTGCACGTCGAATTCGCCGCCCGGCGTGCCGTCGAGATTGCGAAATACCGTGGGCAACAGGGTGAAGGTGGTGCCGAACAGGTATTCATAGCGCGACTTTCCGCTGGCCTTGCTCGCCAGCGGCTGGTAAGCCGTCCAGTCGAGGAAGAACGAGGTGACGGTAAAGCTCAGCGCGGGCGTGGGCGCCGGAATAGGCTGCCAGCTGAGATCGCGCACGCTGCGCAGCTGCAGCGTGACCTGGTCCACCGTGGGCGCCGCCTTGGGCGGAATGCTGCCGCTGATGGTCATGCCGCCGAGGCCGAACGAGGTCAGGAACTCCTGCAGCACGGCCGGGGTGGCGCGGAAATAGCTGGCGCCCCCGCCGATCAGGCTGATGGCGGCACCGGGACTGAGGGGCTGCCCGTCGCTGCCCGCTTCCAGGCTGACCACGTAGTTGCCGTCGCCATTGGCGTTCGATGGCTGCAGCAGCAGCGACAGCGTGTAGTCGGTGGCGCCCGCGCCTTCCACGCTGAGCGTGGCCGTCAGGGCCAGCGTGGCGGCCTGGTCGCCGTCGGCCGCTTCCTCGTCGGCCCCTTCGCCGGCGCCGCCCAGCAGCAGCTGCATGCCGCCGTCGAGCAGCAGGGCGTCGGGCGGCGGCGCATCGACGGGCGGCGGGATCGTCACGGTCAGGCTGGGCGCAGCCACGCGCAGGTAGCCGGCGAAGGTGCAGTCGAGCTCGCTGAGCGTGGCCGACAGCACGCCGCTGGGCATCAGGCCGCCCAGTTCGAACGTCTTGCCGTCGTACAGCGCCATGTCCAGGTAGCCGCCGATCTGCAGCTTGCCCGGCGGCGCCGCCAGGTCGGAAAACAGTTCCAGAAATGGCGTCACAAAGGCGGGCAGGGCCACACTGGCGCTGACGTTCTGCTTGGCGCCGCCCGTGACGGACAGCGTGCTGTCGCCGCCCCATGGATAGACGCCGTCGGCGCTGGAAAACACCAGCAGCGCGCCCGACAGCGGCAACTCGCTGAATGGCCAGCCGCCCATAAAGGGAAAGCTGCTATCCCAGTTCCAGTCGGCGGGACTGGCGGCCACCTGCACCACCAGCACGGCTGCATCATCCCCGTCGTCATCCCCGTTCTCGCCTGGCGTGCGCGCGGCGGCCGGCTGCGTGGAAAACACCAGCGTGGCCGGAGTTTGCAGCAGGCCGCCGATAAAGGGCAGGCTTGCCTTGCTGACCGTAAAGACACCGTCGCTCACGGCGCCCACGTCGGCTACCGCGCAGCTGATCAGGAACTGTGCCGCGTCGATCTGGAATGCCTGGCCGATGATGGCGTCGAATTTTTCGGGCGGCGCGACGTCCGGGTCGGCCAGGCCCGCTTCCAGGAAGGCGGCATCGAGGGCGAACGGGCCACTGCTGGCGGCGTTGACGATGGCTTGCTGCAGGTTTTCCAGCGCGGTATCTGTGGTGGCCATACGAACTTGCTCCTTGAATCAGTCATGATGTCCAGGGCGGACGCTCGCACCCGCCCGGACGCTCTGTCTACAGCACGGCAAACAGCGCCAGGTGGTCGCTGGTGCTGCGCAGGTAGCCGTAATTGGCCCAGCCATTCAGCGTGCGCGCCTGGCCTACGGCATACACGGCCGCCGGCGATTGCGGCCAGGCCATGCCAACAGGCAAGTTCGGAAATTGCGCGGCCAGCGGGCGCGTGCCGATGGGCACGCCCGCTGGCATGCCGCCCACCAGCGTGAACGGCGTGCCCGACACGGGATTCATCACCGTGAACTGGTAGTTATTCGCCAGCACCAGCGGGTTGACGAGCATATTGTCGATCGAGAAAAAGTTGCTCACCATATCGCTGCCGATATAGTTATAGCCCGGATACGGGGCCGCCAGCAGCGCGCCGCCGGCCGTATTGTCGGACCACAGGAAGCGCGATTGCTGCGTCAGCTGCGGCTTGGTGCGCTTGGGGCGGATATGCGTGGCCAGGTAGCCCTGATACGCGTCCAGCGTCAGGTTCGCTGCCACCGGCATGGCCGGCGGCGGGTCCAGCAGCGGCACGTATTTAATCGCGCGCAACTGGTCGTAGGCCGTGGTCCGCCCGCCCGCCCCGGGCGGCTGCGCGTAGATGGCGTTCAGGTTGAAGTCGCCGCAGATCAGCTTGATTTCATTGTGCGGCGGGCCGGCAGGCGCCGCCGCCACGTCGTTCACGCCGCGCAGCAGGATATTGATGAAATTGGTGGCGCCGCCGTGGTTGGGCGGCGCATGCACGGCAAACAGGGTCAGGTTGCGCGTGATGACGTTGGCCTGGTTGGTTTCCACGAAACTGACCATGAAGGGCTGGCGCAAGCCGTTGAAATTGACCAGTCCGCCAACGACGGGCGGCGCGGCCGGCGCCGGCGCGGGCGCGAAGGCGATGCGCGCCGCTGCCATGCCCTCGGCCAGGCCGCCGTTGTACTGCGCGCCGGCCGGGATGGTGCGCGCCTGCTGGCCTTGCGGGTTGAGAAAATCCTGGATGTTGGGCGCGCCGGGCCCCCCGGCCGGATAGGCGGCGGGCACGGCGCCGGCCGCCACAGCCGACACGCCGCCGCCCGTCCACACGTTCGGCCCCGTGAAATAGCGCCGCACTTCCGTGGCCGTGCCAGCCGTGCCCGATATGCCGCGGTACAGCACGGCGACCGATTCCGTGCGCCCGCCCGTGCCTACTTTCAGCGGCGGCACCATGCGCCAGGCATCGCGGTTGGGGTCGGCGGGGTCGCTGCGCAGCTGTTGCAGCAGGAAGATCGCGCCCTGCAGGCCGCCCGTGGCGGGCGCCAGGTCGCCGACGCCGGCCGCGCTGGCCGACACCTCGATCAGGACGAAAATATCGGGCTGCGTTGCGCGCAGGATGGTCAGGATGTGGTTGCGGCGCTGCAGCGCGGCCACGGCCGGCAGGTTACCGCCGCAGCGGCCGCCTTCGCCATAGCGGGGCCGCTTGCGGCTGGGATTGTTGACCTTGTTGATGCCGAAGTTCTCGATATTCCAGTACACGACGTTGGTCATGCTGCGCTCCCCAATGAAATGGCCGGCAATGGCAGCGCGGCCAGTGCCTGCTCCTGCCGGGCGGCCGCATCGGCGATGTACGCGGCATACCAGCCCAGGCTGCCCGTATTCTTCGGGTCGCCAAACAGGAAGAACTGGATGTTCGCGTCGGGCGGCAGCTTGGCAATGCCGAGGAACTTGATGGCGATATTGTCGAGCCGCAGGCAATAATAGTAGGAGTCGCCGTCGGGCACTTTTTGCCGCATCAGCCCGATATTGTCGATGGCCAGCTTGAAGATGCCTTGCAGGCTGATCAGCCTGGCGCCCGGCGCCGCGCCGGGCAGCGACAGACCGACGAAGACGGCTTGCGCGTCGTCGCCGGCGGTGCTGGCGGGCGACCAGGCCAGCAGCAGGGTCGAATGGAAGCCGGCGGCCGAGACGAGCGCGCCCGGCCCGCCCATGGTGACGTCATACACGACGCCGTGCCAGGGCCCGTCGAGCGTGCTCAGGTTCAGTGCCGTGCTGACGGGCAGGAAGCCGAAATCGGCCGGTTTTTGCCCGTCGGCGGCAGCGATAAAGCCCGACAGTTCCAGGCCGAAGCCCTTGAACAGGCTGTCCGGCCTGGCCTGGCTGGCGTCGAGGTCGTAGGCCAGGTTGGCCGTCACCTCGTCGAAGCGCACGGCCGACGGCGTCGTCTGCGGATAGCGCATGTCGATCACCAGGTTGGAAAAGGCCAGGCCTTCGCCGTCCGGCGGCAGGTCCGGCGCCAGCGCGCCGAACGACAGCAGGTCCAGCACGGCGCCCGTGCGGTCGTCCAGGCTGGCGAAGTCCAGCGTGCCCCAGACGGAAAAGCGGTTCAGCACGGTCGCGCCCGCATCGATGGTGCCCAGGCAGTTGAACTGGATGCGCTGGAAAGCCACGTGGCGCAGCAGGTTGCTGTCGAGGCTGAATATCGACGGCGTGGCTTGCTCGAAGATGTAGATGCCGGTGCCATTCTGGTCGATATAGCTGCCGTCGAGTACCACGCCGTTGTTCGGCATCGCATTGCCGCCGAAGGTGGTGGCCGTCACGGGCGAGCCGAGCAGCTCGTTGACGGCCAGCTGCACGTAGCTCTTGAAGGTCTTGATGACGGCATTGTCGAACAGCACCTGCAATTGCAGCACGCGGAACGCATAGTTGTCGGTGTCGGGCAGGGCGATGGGGGTATCGGGCGGCAAGCCGTTGCGCTGGCCTGCGGCGAAGGCCGGGTCCTGGTAGTCGACCAGGCCGAAGGTACTGGAATTGCCGTCGAGGGTGATGCTGCCGTCGCCATGCACCGTCACGCGGCTGGCCGTGAAGCCGAAATGGTGGGCGACGAAGCGCGTCAGGTCGAGGCCGGCCGCGATGCCCTGCAGGCCAGCCGGCAGACTGGACGGATCCAGATCCGCCTGCAGCACCAGCACGCCCGTCCAGGCGGGATCGCTGACCAGTTCCAGGAAATGCCGGTACGGCGATTCGGGATTGTCCGCCGCCAGCACCTCGGCCGCTTCGATGACATCCTGCAGCCACTGCGACAGCCCCGTGTAGGCGATGCCCTGGACGCCGGGGCCGGCGTCGGCGGCCAGCGAAAAATCGGGCGCGCCCGACCAGGCGTTCGGATTGGTGACGCGTTCCCTGACGCTGCCGCTGCAATACTTGAGCAGCATCACGTTGCGGTAGGACGTGGGCGTCACGCCGAGCCCCACCTGCGCTTGCATGGTCCAGCCCGCGATGCCCACGGTATTGTCGAAGCGCGCGCCGCCGTCCGACAGGTGGGCCGCGTTGACGGCCACCAGGAACAGCTGGTTGGTCTGCAAGGCATCCTGCAAGGTAGCGTCCGGGAAGCGGAAGCCGAACGGCAAGATCTGGCCGCCGTCGCCCAGGGTCTGGCCCAGGGTCACCGACAGGAAGGCGTCCTGGTCCTGCTCCTGGCTGGACACGGTGGCGACAGCGCCCTGCGGCGTGGTGCGGTAGTGCGGCGCTTCCGCCACCGCCTCGCCGGCGGCCAGCCCGCGCACGCGGTGGCTGGCGGCCGCGCGCGCCTGCCAGGTGGCGCTGGCGCCGCTGGAAATGACGGCCTTGCGCGTGGCGGCCACGATGCTGCTTTCAAAGCTCGACAGCAGGGAGGCGCTGATCTCCAGCGGGCCGCCGCTGACGGCGCCGCCATACGGCAGCAGGGGAAAGGCGTGCGCGGCGCCCTGCGGCACGGGCAACGAGGGCGGGGTCGAGGCCAGCACGGTATCGGCGGCTACGGCGCGCAGCAAGGCGGCCGCCCGGGCGGCCGGCGGCAGGCCGTACATGGGACTGCCCGCCGGCTCCGCATGGTATTGCGGCATGGCCGCGCCGCCCTTGAGCACGCTGGCCCAGCAACTGAGGTAATCGGCCGTCAGCGGCGTGGCTACATTACCGGAATCGGGCAAGTCCAGGGTCGCGGCCTGGAACGGGAAGACGGCCGCGTAGGCGGGTGAGGCGGGCACGAACAGCAGACTGTCATTTTCCGGCGCGGCGCCATCATAGGTGGTCATGCTCAGCTGTTCCGAGCCAAAGATGCCGCATAACAAGTTTGTCTGCATCCCGACAGCCTGGCCGCTGGCGCTCAGGCCGAAGCGCCCGGCTGGCGTCAGCAGGGCCTTGCTGGTAACGGGCCGAGAGGGAGACGGCGCGGCGCAGCCAAAGGCCAGGGCGCCCGACTGCAGGCCGACCACGGGCGGCTGCCCGCTGGCAGCGCCCAGCGGCAGCAAGGCCGTCGCATGGCCCAGCGCCGTGCGGTAGGTGGACGGCAACGCGGGCCGGCCGGCCGGCAGCAAGCCGCAGCGTAATACGCCTTCCAGCTTGGCCTTGGCGGACAGCTTCTGATTGTAGGGATCGAGCGGGTCGACCGTGCCGACCCAGGCCAGGTTGGCCGGCAACGCGGCGGGCGCGCTGAGCGCCGGGTAGAACAGCTGCTGCAGCTGGCCGCTGGCCGTGTCGCGCGCGCTCATGGGAAAGCCGACGGCCAGGCCGCTTGGGCCGAAGGTGACGGCAGGGTTGACGGTGGCCGTAAACGTCAGGCAGCCCGCATTCGGACCCGTCAGCGGCACGAACGTGCGGATCGTGTTGCCGCTGCCCGTGACGCGTATGCCTATATCGCTGGCGTTGCGCTGGAAGGCCAGCGCTGGCGGCGTGGCCAGCGGCGCGGACAGCCGCAAACTGCCGCTGACGGCGTCGATGGACAGGCCGACGCTGGCCAGCACGTTGAACAGCAGGTCCTGTCCCAGCCGGAAATTGACATTGGTGCTGGTGGCAAAGCCCTTGGTCAGCTGGTTATAGCTGTAGCTGCAGCCGTAGTTCTTGAAGGAATCGGCCGGCGCAGCATCGGCGTCGCGCAGCCATAGCAGCGCGTTCAGGTTCAGTCCCGGCGCCGACGACTGCCGGTCGATATACGCGGCGAGAGCGGCGATGAAGGGGCCGGGCGCCGCGTCCAGCGCCGCCGGACGGGCACTGGCAAACACGTAGCCGCCCATGCGCTGCGGCGACAGGCTGTCGGCATAGCTGATGCTGTCCGGGGGCGTGGCAGGCGGCGCGACGGGCGGCAGCAGGTAGCCGGCCCACGCATGGTCCGGCTGCGGCGGCGATTCATACAGGCTGACCTTGCTGGCGGGATCGGTGGCGACGAAACTGAAACCCATGACTACCTCCACTCAAGACGCGACTCGGGCTGCGATGCGGCGGCATGGCGGCCGCGCGGCTTCGCAATCGTTTACAACGGGTGGGCCCGGAAGGGCGTCGGATGGCCAGGCGGCTTGCCTGGATGCGGTGGCGGGCGGCCATCCAGAGCGCCCGCCCGCAGGCGGGCGCGGAACCGCCGCTTACTGCGAGTTGGAGGTAAAGGTGGCCAGCACGAAGCCCGTGTAGCTATACACGGTGCCGCCGTCGACGATGTCGCCGGAGAGCAGCACGTTATACAGCCCCGTGCTTTGCGGCGAGTAGGTGACCGTCAGACCGGCTTTCCACGTGACGACGCCGTTGCCCGTGTCGCTAGCCAGCTTGGCCGTGGTGAAACCGGTGGTGACGCTGGGATTCCAGTATGTGGTGCGGCCCTGGAACTGGAAGGCGATGCCGGTCTGGTTGTTGCTGTCGCCGCTGGCGATGGACAGCGCGATGCTGTTCGGCGTGGTGTTGGTGGTGACGCTTTGGCCGGAGGCCAGCGTATGGTTGGTGACTTCGACGCGAGGTAAGTTAGACATGACATTCTCCATGAGGTGATATCGGCCTGCACTTGCGGTGGGCGCCCCGTGGCCGACAGGTTCGGGGCAGTTGGGTAAGTCGGTAGAAATGGTATTGCGACGGCTTTGCGACCATGCCATAAAAATATGGCGGGACAATACGCAATTTCAAATAAAGACAAGACATTTGATATTAATCAATCCGGAATTGATTAATAAATTTCGTATTTGCTTATTCAAAAAAGTAGTTTCCGGCTATTCGTAATATAACCATGCCGGCTCTTGCGCATGACGAGTAGCGATTCTATGCCTATTTTTTTGCGCGATTCTCTCGAATTGTCGCGAAGGCAAGAATAATGCGGTTTCCGGACGCTGCGCGGGAATGCGCCGCCGGCCATTTTTCGCGGCGGCATGCAAGTCGGATAGGGAATGCAATTGAATATAAACGATTTATTGATTTAAATAGATGGCATGCGCGGCTTTATTGCGCGGCCGGCGCGGGCAGGGCCGGACAGCGTTCAAAAACGGCTACCACCTTGCCAGTCAGCGTGTATTGCGTGCCGTCATCGAGGATGGGGCCATCGATGAGGATTTGATATTGCTGCGGACCGAGTGCCTGGAAACGCAGGGTCAATCCTTTCTGGAATGTCACGATGGTATCGCCGCGGTCTGCGCCCAGTTGCAGCATGATATTCGCTGTCGACAATAAAACCGTCCAGTACGCGGTGCCGTTGGCGCGCAGCGCCACCAGGGTGTTGTCATTGATATCGTTGCTGGCCGTGGCGATGGCGTCGCTGTTGACCGTCAGCGCCATGGTTTGCGGTGCCCGGCACGCGGGGGCCGGTTCGGCCAGCTGACGCGCCAGCGCCGGGGCGTCGCCACCGAGCGATAGCAGCAGCACGGCAGCCAGCCAGGGGCCGCGCCAATTCAGCTGAGACATGGTGGAGGTGGTGTGCCGCGCATACGGCCCATCGTAGCGAAATTCCGCCGGAAGAGCAAACGCATGCCGACCGCAGCGCGTCACCATGGCCGCCATGGCCGCCATCCCCATCTGCTATCATCGTGCCGTTTTGGCCGGTGCCGCGGGCGCCGGTCCGATATTTATGCAAGGAAAAAAATGAATAATCGCATTTCCCTGCTGCGTCAGCGCGGCGCGCAGGACAGCGGCAAGGTGGGCATGATCGAGCTGTTCTTCGACCTCGTGTTCGTATTTGCCGTCACGCAACTGTCGCACGGCTTGCTGGCGCACCTGAGCGCCATGGGCTGGCTGCAGACGGGGCTGCTGCTGATGGCCGTCTGGTGGGTGTGGATCTTCACGTCCTGGATCACCAACTGGCTCGACCCCGAGCGCATTCCCGTGCGCATCAGCCTGTTTGCGCTGATGTTGGGCGGCCTGATCATGTCGGCCTCGATTCCCGAAGCGTTCGGCACGCGGGGCCTGGGCTTTGCCGGCGCCTACGTGGCCATGCAGGTGGGCCGGCCCCTGTTCGCCTGGTGGGCCGTGCGCCATGAAGAACTGTCGCGCCGCCGCAATTTTCAGCGCATCGCCCTGTGGGCCGTGTTGTCCGGCATCTTCTGGATCGCCGGCGGCATCGCGTCGCCCGAGCAGCGCATCTTCTGGTGGGTGCTGGCACTGGCGATCGACCTGGCCGGTCCCTGGATGCAGTTCGGCATTCCTGGCCTGGGCCGCTCCTCGACGGCCGACTGGGATGTCGACGGCGGCCACATGGCCGAGCGCTGCGGCCTGTTCGTCATCATCGCGCTGGGCGAATCCCTGCTGGTGACGGGCGCCACCTTCGCCGGGCTGGAATGGACGGCCGCCAACTGGCTGGGCTTTTTGTCGGCCCTGGTGGGCAGCATCGCCATGTGGTGGATATATTTCGACACGGGCGCCGAGGCGGGCCACCACCGCATCGCCCACTCGAAGGATCCGGGCCGCATCGCCCGCAAGGCTTACACGTATATCCACGTGCTGATCGTGGGCGGCGTGATCGTCAGCGCCGTGGCCGATGAACTGGCCCTCGTGCACCCGGATGAAGCGAGCTTCGCCGGCATCAGCGCCTTGCTGGGTGGCCCGATCCTGTATCTGCTGGGCAATGCATTATTTAAATGGGTCAGCAATGACCGTTCCACGCCGCCGCTGTCGCATCTGCTGGGCATTTTGATCATCCTGGCGCTGATCCCGATGGCCTACGGAAGGCTGTATGCGCCCCTGACCCTGGCCTGCATCACCAGCTGCGTGCTGGTCCTGGTGGCCGTGTGGGAACATATGGCGCTGCGCCGTCCGCCACCGGAGATCGATCCTTGATGTCAGTTTGACTTTAACCGGGCGGCGCAATGCCGTCCGGATCGCTGCGCGTGTCGAGCTGCAGCTGCAGGAGCGCCAGGTCCAGCCAGGCGCCGAACTTGGTGCCGACTTGCCGCATCAAGCCCACTTCCGCGAAGCCCAGCTGCTTGTGCAGAGCGATCGAGCCGGCATTGCACGCCTCGATGCCCGCCACCATCACGTGCTTGCCCAGGCCGCGCGCCCGCGCGATCAATTCCCCCATCAAGGCCTTGCCGACGCCGGCGCCGCGACTATCGGCGCGCACGTACACGGAATGCTCGACCGTATGCCGAAAACCCTCGAACGGGCGCCAGTCGCCGAACGAGGCGTAGCCAGCGACAGTTCCTTGCGCATCGATGGCGACCAGCACGGGATAGCCGGCCCGCTGGCGGTCGGCCAGCCAGGCGGCGCGGTTGGCCGCATCGACCGTCCGTTCATTCCAGATGGCCAGGGTATGGCTGACGGCATCGTTGTAGATGGCCGTGATGGCCTCGATATCGCCCGCGTGGGCATCGCGTATCTGCATGTTGCTCTCCTTGCTAATCGTCTACTATAATGGACAAATCATAGATTGCCGCTCACGCCTTGTCCAATAAAATCCGAATGGAAGCTGAAATATGTCCACTAAACCAGACGAATTGAACCAGCGGATCGGCGCCAGGGTGCGCCTTGAGCGGGAAAACCTGGGCTGGTCGCTGACGGACCTGGCGGCCCGCTCGGGCGTGTCGCGCGCGATGGTGCACAAGGTGGAGCGGGGCGACTGCAGCCCCACGGCCACCTTGCTGGCGCGGCTGTCGGGCGCCTTTGACCTGAGCATGTCCGAACTCATCGCCCGCGCCGAAATGCGCGCGGGGCGCCTGCTGCGCCAGCTTGAGCAGCCCGTGTGGGTCGATCCGCAGAGCGGCTATGTGCGGCGGCACGTGTCGCCCGCGTCCGACATGCCGCTCGACCTCGTGCATATTACCTTGCCGCCCGGCGCCGTGGTGGCCATGCCGGCCGCCGCCTATGCGTCGCGGCGGCAACTCATCTGGTCGCTCAGCGGCAGCCTCGTGTTCATCGAAGGGGACACCCGCCACGTGCTGGACGAGGGCGACTGCCTGGAATTGGGCCCGCCGGCCGACTGCGAGTTCCGCAATGAAACGGCCACCGCCTGCACCTACGCCGTGGCGGTATTGAAGAACCGAGATTAAGCCAGTGCTGCCGCGCGCAACTGGGCAATGAAGGCGCGCGCGGCGGGCGCCTGTTCGTGGCGGCGGAAGGCCACGGCGATTTCCGAGCTGATCTGCGGCCCGTCCAGCTCGCGGAATACGACGCCGGGCAATTGCACGCTGGCCATCACGGAATGGGGCACGATGGCGCAGCCCACGCCCAGCGACACTTCCGTCAGCACGGCCACCAGGCTGCCCGGGCGCGACACCACCTGCACCGCAAAACCGCCGCGCCGGCTCACTTCCAATGTGCCCAATTCCTGTTCCGGCACGATGAACGCCTGCTGCGCCAGCGCGGCCGGCGCCGCCACATTAAACAAAGCCAACGGGCTGTCCGCCTGCACGGCCAGCACGAAACGGTCGCGCAGCAAGACCACGCTGTCCAGTCCGTCCGGCAGGTGCAGGGGCGGGCGCACGAAGGCCAGGTCGACCCGGCCCTGGTCCAGCAAGGCGGGCAGGGCATCCATCGCGTATTCGCGCGCGCTGATGTGGATGCCGGGGTGGCTGGCGCGAAAGCGGACAAACTGGCCTTGCAGCACGCCTGAGTAGGCAGCCGAGGCCACGTAGCCGATTTCCAGCCGTCCCAGTTCGCCCCGTCCCGCTCGCCGCGCCACCTCCTGGGCCTGCGCCAGTTGCCCCAGCGCGCGCGCAGCCTCGATGACGAACAATTCTCCGGCGGCCGTCAGCGACACGGCGCGCTTGCTGCGCTGGAACAGCCGCGTGCCCAGCAACTGTTCCGTTTCCTGCACCTGCTTGGTCAGCGCGGGCGGCGAAATGCCCAATTCCGCAGCGGCCCGCGCAAAGTGCAGGCTGTGCGCGACGGCCAGCACGCAGCGGAAATGCCGCAGTTCCATCTCTTTGACTATATTCACCATCAGTGAATTATAAGTCGACTGTCTTATAACAGGAAATAATACAAGCCTGCTTACAATCGAGGCATGAAGAATACCAACTGGACCCTATATACCTGCTCGGGCGTCTGCGCGCTGATCATGCTCGACACCAACGTCGTGGCCGTCTCGCTGCCGTCGATCGCCCGTTCGCTGAACGCCAGCTTCGTCGATGTGGAATGGGTGGTCAGCGCCTACATGTTGGCGTTCGCCTCATTTCTGCTGCCCGCCGGCAGTATCGCCGACCGCCTGGGACGGCGCAGGGTGATGCTGTTCGGCTTGGCCGTGTTCGCGCTGGCGTCGCTGCTGTGCGGCCTGGCGTGGACGCCGTTCGTGCTCAACGTGGCGCGCGCCATCAAGGGACTCGGTGCGGCGCTGCTGCTGACGTCCGCGCTGGCCGTCATCGGCCACACCTTCCATGCGGAAAAGGAGAGGGCGCGCGCCTGGTCCGTGTGGGGCGCGGCCATGGGCGTGGCCATGACCGTGGCGCCCCTGCTGGGCGGCCTGATCACGAGCGCCATCAACTGGCGATGGATTTTCTATCTGAACCTGCCCGTTGTCGCCATCCTGATGTGGTTGGTAGGCAGGCACGTGGACGAGTCGAAGGATGCCTCCAACGCCAGTTTTGATCCATTCGGCGCGGCATTATTCTCCGCTGGCCTGTTCTGCATTATCTGGGGCTTGATCGACGCCAGCGTGGCGGGTTGGTCCAGCCGCGCCACCATGTTGCGCTTTGTGGCTGGCGCGGCGCTGCTGTTGGTCTTCGTGCTGGTGGAACGGTGCCAGCGCGCGCCGATGGTCGATTTGAGCCTGTTTGGCCGGCGCGTATTCGTCGGCGCCGTGCTGGGCATGTTCGGCTACGCCATCGCCGCGCAAGTGATGATGACGTTCCTACCGCTGTATCTGCAGAACGCCTTCGGTTTTTCCGCCGTGCTGGCCGGCTGCGCCATGCTGCCGTTTGCCGTCGCCATGGTGGTGCTGTCCCGGCTGGCGCCGCGCGCCATGCGCCACCTGGACGACCGCGGCATCTTAGTGACGGGCTTGCTGATCGTCGCTGTCGGCAACGTGGCCACGGCCCTGGCCGCCGCCAGCCTGCAGTACGGCTGGGTGGCGGCCGGCATGCTCGTCACGGGAGCGGGAGCGGGATTGCTCAACGGCACGACGCAAAAGGCCATCCTTGCCTGCATTCCCCGCGAACGCACGGGCATGGGTTCCGGCATCAGCACCACGACGCGCTTTGTCGGCATCGTCCTGGCCGTGGGCGCGCTGGGCGCCGTGCTGGCCATGCGCACGGCCGCTTCGTTCGAGAAGCTGGCGTGGCTGCACGGCTTGAAGGCCTCGCCTGAAATGATCGGCCGCATCGTCGCCGGCAACGCGGCCGACGCCTTCGGCCAGTTGCCGCCCGCGATGCAGGCCGTGGCGCAGGAAGCGGCGCGCCACGCCTTCATCGACGGCTTTGCCAGCGTGCTGTACCTGGCTGGCGGACTGGCGGCCGTGGTGGCGGCGCTGGTGTTCGTGCTGGCCAGGCCGCCGGGAAAAGTGTAACTGTTCAGCAAGTTCCGCGTGCGCGGCCAGCACATGTAATATGATGCCATCGAGCAATACATGGCATTCATATAACTACCGCAGGGAACTGTATGCGCAGAAAACGCATCATCATCACGAGCGTGCTGGTCGCAGTCATCGGCGTGGCTGCTCCACTGAGCCTGGCCTTCTACCTGTCGTCGGTGCGCGCTGAGCAGGGTGAGCAGGAACGCCTGCGCCTGCTGGCCGGCTACGCGCTCGAGCGGGCACACCGTTCCATCGCCTCTGCCAGCGCCGCCCTGCGCAGCGCCGATGCGCTCGACCTGGCGCCATGTTCGGAAGCGCATATCCAGCAACTGCGCCGCATCACCATCACCACGCGCAGCATCGACGATATCGGCTATGTGGAAAACGGCTTGCTCAAATGCACGTCCACGGGTATCGAAGAGGCGCGCATCACCGTCACGCCCGCCGACTTTACCCTGGACAATGGCATCGGCCTCGATTTCAACCTGCGCCCCGTCGTCAGCGGCGGCAAGCGCATGGTGGGGCTGTCCTACCGTGCCTATAAGGTGCTGATCGATCCCGTGCGCTTTTCCGACGTCATCGTCGACAGCGATATCCAGATGGCCGTGGCCATCGGCAAGGAAGGCGTGCTCGACACCTTGCACCATCCGGACCCCGCACAAGTGCAAGCCTTGCTTGCCGGCACACCCATGGCGAGCGACATCAGGCACGATGGCAGCATCCACGCAATGCTGTACCGCGACGGCTTGACGGCCGTCATGATCGAGCCGCGCAGCAAGCTGAACGACAGGCTGCGGCGCGAGCAGTTGCTGCTCTTGCCGCTGGGCCTGCTGATGGCGGCATTCATCGTCGGCATCGTCGTGTGGCTGTCGCGCCGTCGCCTGTCGCTGATGGGAGAGTTGCGCATCGCCATCGACCGGCGCGAATTCTTTGTCCATTACCAACCCATCATCGCGCTCGACACGGGCGTGTGCGTGGGCGCCGAGGCGCTGATACGCTGGCGCCGTCCCGACGGCAGCATGATACGGCCCGACCTGTTCATCCCCGTGGCCGAGGAAAGCGAACTCATTTTGCCCATCACCGACCAGGTGATCGCTTGCGTCATCGCCGACATGCGCGCCGCGCTGCTGGCCGACCGCGAACTGCACATCGCCATCAACCTGTGCGCCAGCGATATCGAAACGGGCCGGGTGCTCGACGTGCTGGAACGGGCATTGGCCGGCACGGGCATCGAGGCGCAGCAGATCTGGCTGGAAGCGACGGAGCGGGGCTTCATCAACGTGGAAGCGGCCCGCGCCACCATCGAAAAGGCCAGGGCACGGGGCCATGCCGTGGCCATCGACGACTTCGGCACCGGCTATTCCAGCCTGTCTAGCCTGCAAAACCTGCCGCTCGACGCCCTGAAAATCGATAAATCCTTCGTCGACACCATCGGCACGGACGCGGCCACCAGCAGCGTCACGCCGCACATCATCGCCATGGCGCGCACCTTGAACATGCTGATCGTGGCCGAAGGCATCGAAACGCAGCAGCAAGCGGACTATCTGCTGGAGCGCAAAGTGGAATTCGGCCAGGGATGGCTGTTTGCCAAAGCGCTGCCAGCCGCGGAATTCCTTGCCTTTTACCGGGCGCGCCGCGCGCCATCGTCCACATGAAACAGCCACGCTTTCCCTACCCATTGCAGCCGCTGCGCGTACCGGGCGGCTGGGATATCACCGTCAATACCCTGTTCGAAGTGGAGCCAGGTCCCGAGACCATGCAATGGTTCAGCAGCGCATTGCTGCTGTGGGGCAGCTGCCGCGACACCGGCTACTGCTTCAACTCGCACTTCGAGCCGGAAGACGATCCGCAAGGCGACTTCGTGCTGGAGATGGGCAAGGTGGCATACGACCGCCACGGCAAGATCGTCCAGGGCAGCGACGCCTTCCTGGGCGAGTTTCGCACGCGCAGCAAGGCGGAGTTTGTTGCCCGGGTCGAACAGTTCATGCAAGACCCGGCAGCTTGATTTTTACGGCTTGCGCGGCAAGACGACGTCCTGCCCGCCTTGCTCGAGCACGGCGCTGGCGACCTTGCCCGCGGCATCGCGTGTAAACGCCAGGTCCGCATCGATGGCGCGGAAGAAGAATTGGTCTTTCGCGCTGGCAAACAAGGGCGCCGATCCCATGCCCGTGCCGGCCGCTTCCAGTCCCTGCTTGCCCAGGGTCACCGTCAACGTGAAATCCTTGTCCAATGGATACTCGCCAACGTACTCGGCCAGCGCGGCGCGCGGTACTTCGATGGCGGCCTGCGGCTTTTTCAGCGGCGGCAGGGGCGTGCCGGGCAGCAAGGTGGACAGGCCCAGCGCATCGACATCGCGCGCCGTATTCGTCAGCACCATCACGCCCCGCTTGCCGTCCGTGGTAAACGCCGCATAGCTGGCGTAGCCGCCCGTCTGGCCGCTGTGCCAGGCGTAGCTGCGGCCCTGTTGCTGCTCCAGCAGCCAGGACAGGCCGATTTTCGTGTCGCCGTCGGGTGCCAGCGGGCGCTGTGGCTTGATCGCCAGCGCATACGGGCGCAGCGGCTTGAACATGTACGCTTGCAGGTAAGCCACCATGTCGCGCGCGCTCGAATACACGCCGCCGGCCGGCGCCACCACGTTCAAATCCCAGGCCGGCGTCAGCTCGCCCGACAGCAGATGGCCGGGCGCTAGGCGCGCCAGCATGCCGTGCGTGGGCTGGTTCGAGGTGGAACGCATGCCGAGCGGCACGGCGATGCGCTTTTGCAGCAGTGCTTCATAGCTGCTGCCGGCCTGTGCGGCCAGTGCCGTGCCCAGCACGGCGTAGCCGATGTTCGAGTAGTCAAATTTCGTCCCCGGTGCGTGGGGCAGATGGTAGGCGGCGAGAAACTGCCGCTGTCTGGCTTCCGTGTAGTCGGCATACGGGTTGGCCGGGTCCTTCGGCGCGAAGTTGTCGGGCAGGCGCGGCAGCGAAGAATAATGCGTGGCCAGGTCGAGCAGGCTGATCTTCTTGCCGTCGAAGGCGGGCACCGTATAGCCCGGCAATAATGTGGCCACCGGCTCGTCGAGTTTGACCTTGTTTTCGGCGACGGCGTCGGCCAGCAGCAAGGCCGTCATGGTTTTGGTGACGGAGCCGATCTGGTAGACGGTGTCGGCGCCCGGCTTGATGTTCTTGCCGGCATGCACGCTGCCAAAGCCGTACACGGCGCTGTGCTTGCCGTCGATCACGGCGATGACGATGCTGGCGTGCATGCCCGTGCGCGTGAGTTCTTCCGCGCGCTGGCGCACGGCGTCATCGAGTGCAGGGGCGGCCAGTGCAGCGGTGCCGGCGAGACAAAGGGGGAGGAGGGCGAAAATGGGTGTCATGGGAAACCTTGTCCAGGGTGGGCCGAATGCACGCCAGTGCCTGGATAAGGTCTCTGGCATGTCAAGTGAAGGATACGGCGCCAACATGAAGGCTGCCTGAGTTTTATGGCTCGGGCATGGCAAGGCTTGCGCTGGCTCAATTTTCAGCCATCGGCGCTTCCAGCAAGCCCGCCAGTTGGGCGCGCATGTCGGCGGACATGCATTGCAACAAGTCGCCGCGCCGGCGCGCATCGGCGCGTTTCTTTGACGGCACGTCGGCCAGGTCCGGCGCCCGGTAGGGCGCACAGGGCAAGTGATAATTACCGTCGCGCATGCGCAAGGCGTGCAATTCCTGCCACGCCAGGTCGTAGTCGGCGGCGATATGGCGCCGGCGCCGCGCATTCAGGGCGATGCGGTTGTCATTGCTGATCAAAAACACGTTATTGCAGGCAAAAAAATCACCGAAATCGCGCAGGGCCGTCACCATCAGGTTTTTCGGACGGCAACCGTGCAGCGCCCGCGTAGCCGCCTTCACGGCTTGCGCGCCCGCTTCGGAGCGCAAGCCTTGCAGCGCGCCCAGCTGCAGGGACACGCCGTCGGCGCGCGGCAGGAACAAAAAGCTGGCCAGGTAGAAAGGCTGGCCGTCGCGCGTCAGGCGCAGGCACAGTTCGCCTTCGCGGTGGCTGTCGTGGATGGCCGTCAGCTGCAGGCGGTACAGCGCCCCATCCTTGCCTTCGAACGCGGCCAGCACCACGGGCTGGCGCGCGGCCAGTTCGACCAGGGCGCGCGCGCCCGCTTGCCACAGGAAACGGTAATGTCCTTCCAGCAAGGCCAGGCGATCCGTGCAACCGAGCTGGCGCGAGGCGTACGGGCGGTAAATCTTGAAGCGCAGACAAGGATGCAGCTGCGCCAGCGAGCTCAAGCCGGGCATGCTGCCCAGGAAGGCTTGCCAGCGCGTGCGCTGGCGGGGAAAGAAGAGGGCGCCCAGCGCCGCTTTCAGGCGGTGTCCGCTGGCGGGCGCTGGTCGCACGGCGGGTGGCACGGCGGCGCCGTGGCGCAAGGTTAAAGCGATGTCATTCATGGTTCAGCCGGTGAGGGCAGGCGCTGCACAATGAGAGCCTTGCCAAGCTGAATGCTACGTGGACCAGGTGAAGTTCATATTAAGAAGCTGTTTCCATTTAGAGGATGACAACTAAACATTTGCCTTCTAGCAATACGGACGGTTATGCTCGCCGCATCCTGACTCGATCACTGACGCCTTTCATGAACCATCGCCAATTGCTTGCCATTCCCCTGCTCGTTGCCGCTCTGGCCGCCCAGGCGCAGGACCGCTTGCCCGCGCAGGTGACGACGCGCAGTGTCAAGCTGGCAACGGGTGAGGGGCAGGTATCGGTGGCCGACGGCTATCGGCTGATGTTGTTCCACAAGAGCAGCTTGCCCTTCGTGAATCTGAAAATCGAACGCAGCGCCGAAGGCAGGTTTGCCGCCGACCGCGACACCATCGTGGCACAGCTGCAGCAGATGGCGGCCAACAGCAAGCCTCCGCATCTTGTGTCGCTGGAAACGGACACGCGCCAGGGCGTGGAAGTGCTAGGATTGAACAACCCGAATATCACGCAATCGGCCGGCGTAATCAGTCTATACACCTTGCTGCAGGCCGCCAGCGGGACGGTCGCCACCGCCTATCTGCTCAACCAGCCGGCAGATAAACGGGAATTCGCGACGGATGCGCAGTACCTGGTCTTGCGCGACCAGTTCATCGCTGCGCTGGCCGCCTGCATGGCCGATGCGGCGCAGTAATGCGTGTATGCATGAAGGAGATGCCAGCCATGAAAAAAACAGCACCGGGCACGCCACCCGATGATGAAGCGGCGAGCAGCGCCTCCGCCGCCAGCCTGATCGATGCGAAAATCGCGTCGCTGGCGGACTGGCGCGGCAAAACCCTGGCCAGCGTGCGCGCGCTGATACGCCAGGCGGACCCGGACGTGGTCGAAGAAGTCAAATGGCGCGGCGTGCCCGTCTGGTCACATGCGGGCATGATTTGCACGGGCGAAACCTATAAACTGGCCGTGAAACTCACTTTCGCCAAGGGCGCCGCCTTGCCCGATCCGGCCGGCCTGTTCAATGCCAGCCTGGACGGCAACACGCGCCGGGCCATCGACCTGCACGAAGGCGCGCACCTCGATACCGCGGCATTCAAGGCGCTGATACGCGCCGCCGTGGCGCTAAACACGACGCCGAAACCAAAACGGACGACGACTTGAGACAATATCTGTATATCTGGCACGACCCTGCCGAGCGCATGCTGATCGCTTCCGGCATCGAATTCAAGGATTTTCTTCCGGCCCTCGGCGAGTCCGGCGGCATCGTGCTGCGCAGGGGCAGCGCCGGCACAATCAAAAAGCCTGCCGCATGGCAGACCTTGGCGGGGCAACAATTGGCGGCCCTGGCCCAGGAAGACCTGCACGCCTGCGGCAGCCATGCCTGGGCCGATTGGCAAGGCCCAGCACCCGCTGTGCATGAAGTGGAAGTGGCCGCAATGCTCGACCACCGTGGCGCGCTCGCGCCGCTGCCTGCCTTGCGCGGCCGCTTCCTCGCCTTTGCCCATGACGACGGCTGGTATCTGAAACTGTTTTACGGGGAATGGGACGACGCGGCCGCTTTGCTCGCCGGCGCCATCCCGCCAGGCTTGGGCACGCTCGACCTGGAGGCGCTGCAACAGGGTGGTAACGGCTACTGGCTGCAAGACGGCATGGTCGACCTTGAACTGACAACCTACGACATCGACAGCGTGCTGAACCGCCGCCTGTAATGAATGAATAACGCGCCAGCCATGTGCCTGATTCGGTCCTTTACCAGCGCGGACACGCCGTTCTGCACCGCCATCCTGGCCCTGGCCGGGCGCGACGCCTTCGGCCCTGTCGCCGACAGCGCCGTTTTCACGGCGGCCACGCAGGGCGAAGAGATCCTCGTTGCCGAATCCGATGGCAGCGTCGCCGGCTTTGCCGCCGTGTACACGGGCGATGCCCCTGATTATTTCCTGCACCATCTGTACGTGCACCCGGCGCACAGCGGCCTGGGCATCGGCGCGCACCTGCTGGCGGCCGTCGTGGCCCGTTTCGGCCCGCACCTGAGCCTCAAGACGCAGCTGGCCAACACGGGCGCGCGGCGTTTTTATGCGCGCGCGGGCTGGATCGAGGACGAAGGCGACGGCGGCATGGACCGCCTCGGCGCGTGGATACGCGTGCGTTGCCAGGCCGGGGCACCTGTGCGATGAATGATCCTGGCGCGATAGACCCGGCTCTGGCGAGAATGATGGGCTGGTTCCTGATCCTGCTTGCCATTCCGGCAGGCTATTTTTCCTTCTGGCGCGCGTACGACAAGCTCACATCGCCCGCCTGGCCCGTGACGAGCGCCGAAATCGTACGCAGCAGCATGTATCAGCGCACGGGCAAGTCGCAGGACTGGTGCGTCAAACTGAGCTACCGCTACAGCGTGGAGGGCGAGGCCTACCGCAGTTCGCGCATCGGCGTCTCGCGCATCGGCAACGCCGGCTGCCACCGCGACCAGTCCGTCACCGCGTGGCGGCTGGCCAGCATGGCGCCGGGCGCGCGCATCCGCGTGCATTACCGGCCGAGCGACCCGAACGAGACCGCCGTGTTTCTCGCCGGCCTCGATTTCCTCGATTATTTTGGCGTTGCCGTGGCGCTCGTCCTGCTCGTGGTCGGCGTATCGGAAGCGCGCAAGCGAGAGCCAGCCGCTGACCCGCTCCGACAAGGCCGGTCGTGATGCCGGGCGCATCGGCAACGACCTGTTCGCAGATAGGCAGCGATGTCTGTCAGCATGCCGTTGTTGCCACCGTGGCTGAGAAGGATGCGCAAGGCAACCATGGCGCTTCGCAAGCGCGCAGCACGCCGTCAGGCAGCGCTTCCTGCCCCGGCAGTTCCTGGAACGCGGCCGTGTAGCAGGGGCGCCGGCGCTAGCGTGCGCCAGCAGCGGCGCGCCGATCGGCGTCAAGGGGAAATGTTGCGCATACGCAGGCGAAATAGTGGGGCGAAACCTGGAAACTGGCGATGCCCGTCCGGGGGGCCATCATAGATATCCCAGGCCATGTAAACGGGTTCAGACATCGCGTTGCTCCTTGGTGTGCAGCGCCAGGCGCGCCGCCATGCCGGCGTTGTCGCGCAACAAGCCGTCGCGCTCCTGCGCCAATGCGTCCATTTTCTGCTGCGATAGTTGCCCATGCTCCGCCAGCATGTCGAGCTGGCGGTCTTGCGCGGCCAGCGCCACCTTGGCATCGTTCAGCGCCAGCAAGGCCGTATCGAGCTTGGCCAGCAGGGCGTCGGCGGACGCGGCAGCCTGCAAGTATTGAAATTCGAACTGGTCGCGCTCCGGGCGCACGGTGGCCAGCGCTGTACGGTCGGCCGCCGCGTCGTCAGCCAGGCGCGCGTGTTCCGCCTGCAGCTGGTTCAGGCGCATGTCTTGCTGCACCAGCGTCGCTTGCTGGCCCTGCAAACGCTGCTGCAGCTGGGCGTTGTCCTGTTCCAGCCGGCTGATCCGTTGCTGCGCCTGCGCCCGTTCCTCGCTGCGCTGCGTGGCGGCCGCTTCCTGGTAATGGTCGAACTGCGAACGCACCTGCGCCAGCTGGCGATTCAGCGCCGCGATTTCCTCGCCCCGGTCGGCCAGGCGCTGCGTCAGTCCCGCGTTATCGCTGTGTAAGGTGGCCAGCGTAACGGCGCGAAAATGGTGCTCTTCTTTCAGTTGCGCCAGCGCATGCTGCGTGGCGCGCAATTCCTGGGTGAGGGCGGCGCGCGCCTCCGTCAGTTTCAAGCGCTCCGTTTCCGTCTTCTTCAGCTTTTCCAGCGCCGCATCGAGTTCGGCGCGGTTTTGCTGCATGCCCGTTTCCAGCTGCTGCGCCACGTCGCGCTGCTGCTTGTCATACACGCCGCGCATCGCTTCCATCAGCTCGGCCGGCAAGCCTGCCTCCGTTTTGACGGCCCCCGCGCCCTGGAACTCTTCCTTCCAGCGTTTCAGCAGGGGCGCGATGGTGCTCTTGCTGCCCGTGCTGCCCAGCGCTTCGCGCACGCTGTCGACCGTGGGATTGCGGCCATCGGCAGCGACGATTTGGGCTGCTTTCATAACATCAGAGTACAAAATGCCGGTGCGGGCCATAAAATCACCTATGAACGAAATTTAGTAACGTATTACATGATACGTAATATGGAATAATATTACGATATAAATTTTCGAAATTTTTTTAAAATATAAGTCGCGATAAGATCGCTTATCGCGTGTTATGGGGGTGGTTTGCATGCTATTCTGTGACTCTCCCAGTACAAAACCGCGATTTCGCCACCGCCATGCCCGATTTGCCCCTCTCGAAACGCCGTGCCGCCATGCCCAAAAGCACCGCCGTCGCCGCCGCGCCATTACATGGCGCCCTGATCGATGCCGAGCTGGCCGCGCGCTATCATGCCTTTTTAGCCGCCGCCACGTCCGATAACACGCGCCGCACCTACCGTTCAGCCATCCGCCACTTCCAGGCCTGGGGCGGAGCGCTGCCCGCCGACGAGTCCACCGTCATCCGTTACCTGATGGCGTATGCGGACAGCCTGAACGCGCGCACCCTGGCCCTGCGCCTGACGGCCCTGTCGCAATGGCATGTGTACCAGGGCTTCGCCGATCCCGCATCCACGCCCACCGTGCGCAAGACCCTGGCCGGCATTGCCCGCCTGCACGGCAAGCCAAAAAAGAAGGCCAAGGCGCTGCCGCTGGAAGACCTGGAAACGATCGTGTCCAGACTGGCCGCGCTGGGCAACGTCAAGGCCTTGCGTGACAGCGCCTTGCTGCAGCTGGGCTTTTTTGGCGGTTTTCGCCGCAGCGAACTGGTGGGATTGAGGGTGGAAGACGTGAGTTCGGAGCCGCAGGGGATGGTGATCACCTTGCCCCGCTCGAAAACGGATCAATTGGGGGAGGGCATCGTCAAGGCGATCCCGTTCGGCGACGGCGTCTGCTGTCCGGCCACGGCCTTGCGCGCCTGGCTGGCCGCGGCGCATATCCGCACGGGGCCGCTCTTGCGCCCCGTCAATCAATGGGGCCATGTGAGTATGAAAGCGCTGCACGCGAGCAGCATCAACACGATACTGGAGGGCTGCGCCAGGCTGGCGGAGCTCGATTACGTGCCGGAACTATCGAGCCACAGCCTGCGTCGCGGCATGGCTACCAGCGCCCACCGGGCCGGCGCCGATTTCCAGGCCATCAAGCGCCAGGGCGGTTGGCGCCACGACGGCACCGTGCATGGCTATATAGAGGAGGCAGGGCGTTTCGAGGAAAATGCGGCCGGGAGTTTGTTGAAGGCGAAGAAGAAGGCGGCGGGCTGAAGCGCCCGACGACACCGTGCAGCGGACCGCCGGTTGACCGACTGTTATCCCACATTCAACTGATGACATACCCGAGCAAATACAGTACAACCGTAAAGACTGCCAGCAGCAAGAGTCTGCTCAGTTTTTTAGATGTGGTAACGCCGGGCCTTGCGCTAAGCCATCCCGTCACCATAAAAATGAACGATGGGCCAAGAAGATAGGCGACAAGCGCGGCAGTGACCCACCAGGATACCGAACACGGCCCTATTTCGTAGCCAGCGCTGGAGTCGTGGCGCAACAGCTTGACATGAAACCAGAACGGCAGGTGACTGCCGGCGACCATTGCAGCCCAGCTTGTTAGCAGTCCAGCAATAAGAAACCCTAGTGATAAGCCAATACGTTTCCCTTGACCTCCAAACCAATCAGGGGTGTTGCTGCTTGTAGAGAAACCAGGTCAAGACTGCCATGATAGACAGCGAGAATAGCGTGCTGATACACACTATCCACGTTGCGTGATGCTTTCAAGCCTGCAGCACGCGCCAGACTTCTGCAATGGTGCCAGTGTGGCTCATGCAGCCGCCTGCTCCCGGGGGCGGATGATCATGCAGGTGGCCGTCGCGTGCGCGTACACTTTACCGGCTTCGTCGCGGATGGTGCCTTCGGAAATGACCAGGTTGCGTCCCGCATTGATGACTTTGCCTTCCGCGTAGACCGTCACGTTGAAGGGCAGGGGACGGCACATCTTGATGTTCAGGTCCGTCGTGCCGTAGCTTTCGCCGGCCGGCAAGACTGTGTGCGTGGCGCAGCCCGTGACCGTGTCGAGCACGGTGGCCGCGAAACCGCCGTGCACGCCGCCCATGGGATTGGTGTGCGTTTCATTCGCCGTCGCCGTGAAGATGACACGGCCATGTTCGACCGTGTGCGCATCCATGGGCATGGTCTTGGAAATGCCGGGCCGGGGGAACAGGCCTTGCGCGAAAGCTTGCATCAGTTGCAAGCCGGTCATGTCGTTCGGGTGCATGGGTAACTCCTGTGGTGGTGGTGTGGGGGTGGGTCAGACGTCCTGCGCAAAACGCAGGCGCGAGGCGTGCAGCAGGAAGCGGGCGACGACGGCCAGTTCTTCCTCGCTGAAACCTTGCTTCAGTTGTTCATTCAGGCTGTCGAGCAGGGGCAGGGCGGCGGCCAGCACCTCGCCGCCCCTGGGCGACATGTGCAGGGTGCCGGCGCGCGCATCGAGCGCCGACTGGCCGCGCACGATCAGGCCGTTTTCTTCCATGCGCGCCACGAGGCCCGTGACGGCCGAGTTTTTCAGTTGCAGCGCCCGTCCCAGATCCTTGAGTTGGCAGCCTTCCTCGCCCTTCAGGGCGAACAGGGCGACCACTTGTGTGCCGGAAAAACCCAGTTCGCTGGTAAAGACGGCATCGGCCGAGCGGAACAGGTTCTGGCGCGCCAGGTTGAGCAGATTGAACAGGCGCGGCGAACGCTCGCCCAGCGGGCAAGCGGCGGCATCGGGAACGTCTGGGGTAGAGGGAGTATTGGTACGCATGCGAAGTATACTACTACGTATGCGTAATAAATCAAGTGTCAATTGCTAGTCGCGCTGGTGGCGTCCGATATAGCGGGCGCGTGGCCGTATCAGCGCCGCGCTGGCGGCTTGCTCGGCGGCATGCGCTATCCAGCCGGCGGAGCGGGCCAGGGCAAACACGCCCATGCCAGCGCCCTCGGGCCAGCCGAACGCCAGCTCCATGGCCGCCAGCGCCAGGTCGGCGTTCGGACGCGCATCGAGCAGTTCGCCCGCCACCGCGCACGCCGCCAGGATGGCGCGCAACTGCGGGTACCCATGCGACAGCGCCGACAGATGCTCCAGCAGATACGCGGCGCGCGGGTCGCCGTCTGGATACAGCGGATGGCCAAAGCCGGCGAATTCCGGCGCAATGTTCTTGTAAAAGGCATTGATGTTATCCCTGGCGTCTGGCGCGGCCAGCGCCTGCGTCAACATGCACCGGGCCGCCGCGCTGCCGCCGCCATGCTTGTCACCGGACAATGCTGCCAATCCTGCACTGAGCGCCATGGGCAGGCTGGCGCCCGTCGAAGCGACGCAGCGCACGGCAAAAGTGGACGCATTCAATTCATGGTCGGCCAGCAGCACGAGGGCGGCACGCAGCAATTCCGCCTGTTCCGCGTCAGCCTGCCACGCCAGCGCCAGTTGCAGGTGCAGCGGCAGGGCGGATGGCGCCGTCTGCAGCAGGGCGGCGGCCAGCAGGCGCATCAAGGCGGGGCCGGACTGCAGTGAGTGCGGAATGGCCGCTGGTGTCAGCATGGCCATGGCCAGCATGGCGCGTGCCAGCGGCTTCGCATCGGATGCGCAGGCCAGTCCTGGCGGCAGGGCAGGCGCGTCTTGCTGGAAATAGTCGCTTGCGTTATCGTCCCACAGCAGCCCGGCGGCCGCTTCCAGGGTCGCGTGCCGGGCCAGCGCTGTCGCATCGCAGCCCCGGTACAGCAGTCGGCCGTCGAGAATGTGGGAAATCCGCGTTTCCAGCACGGGCAAGCCCCAGTGCATCGCAGCCACGGCCGTCTGGCCACCGCGCTTGGCGTCATTTCTACGGGCCGCCAGGCGCAGCACGTCTTCCTGCGGATAGCGCTTGCCGCGCGATGCTCCATTGCTGACGGAAGCCAGCAAGCCCCGGCTGACATAGGAATACAGGGTGGGCAGGCTGACGCCCAATAGGCGCGCCGCCTCAGAGGCGGATAAATCGTTGTTCATGGCGGCCATTGTAGCGTTTGTCACTTTATATTGATTGATGGAATCAAGATTGACGGGCCGGGCCGCGCCTCACTAGACTCATGCCTTTCCAGGAGTATCCATGAGCACACACACCATTCGCACCCTGCGCCCGGACGACGCCGGGTCCCTGCTGGCCTTCGAGCAAGCCAACCGGGCCTGGTTCGAGCGCCATATCGACCGGCGTCCGGACGCTTTTTACAGCATTGACGGCATCCAGGCCCACGTCGCGCAATTCCTGGACGAGCACGCACAGGGCCGCATGCACCCCTGCGTCATCGTTGACGAACATGGCAAGCTGATCGGACGCGCCAACCTCAAGGACATTGACCGGCAGCAAGGCGTGGCCGAAGTCGGCTACCGCATCGGCGAGCAGCAAGCGGGCAAGGGCCTGGCCACGGCCGCGCTGTACCACCTGATCTCCCTGGCGCAAGGCGAGTGGCGGCTGGCCAGCCTGTGCGCCTACGCCATCGACGGCAATGCGGCATCGATCCGCGTGCTGGAACGCTGCGGTTTTGTGCAGGGAATTGCCGTGCCCGATATTGCCATCGTGGCAGGCAACGTTGTCGATGGCCATGCGTATGCGCTGGATTTGCGGGCGGCTGGGGTAGACTCTATCCTGTTATAAAAAACAAAGTTAGCAAATATGAATCGTGAAGTCCCAAAACGCCCAAAACACATCGTCGTCATCGGCGCCGGCATCGTCGGCGCGTCGCTCGCATACCACCTTGCCAGCAAGGGGACACAAGTTACCGTGGTGGAGGCGGACGGCATCGCTTCCGGTGTGACGGGCACCTCGTTTGCCTGGATTAACACGTCCTGCGCCGGGATTGACCCCATTGCGGCCCTGCGCGGCGGCGCCATCGCCGCCTGGCGCCGGCTGGAAACGCAGGTGCCCGGCTTGACGGTGCGCTGGCATGGCGCCTTGTCGTATGGCACGCAGGATGGGCGCGTGTCGCCCGAGTCCCTATTGATTGACCGCTCGCGCATCGCCCAGCTTGAACCGCAGCTGCGGCAGCCGCCGGGACAGGCCGTCCACGAGCCGGAGCAGGGCGCGCTCGACGCCGTTGCCGCGACGCATGCCTTGCTGGCAGCGGCCCGGGCGCTGGGCGCGACGGTCCTCACGCATATGCCCGTGCTGGGCTTTGTGGTCCAGGACGCGCAGGTGACGGGCGTGGAAACGACTGCTGGCATCATTGAAGCGGATGTGGTCGTGCTGGCGGCAGGCACGGGTACCGCCGCGCTGGCGGAAAAACTGGGCGCCAGCCTGCCGATTCTCGCCTCGCCCGCCATCTTCCTGCGCTACCAGGCACCGCCTGGTCTGGTGCGCGGCATTATTTCCAGTCATGCAATGGAGGTGCGGCAGGGTGAGGATGGCACCGTGCTGGCAGCGGAAGACTATGTGGACGACGCGCCGGACAACCAGCCCGCCGCCATGGCGCTGCGCACGGCCAGAGCGATCCGCAACGAACTTGCGGGCGCCGACGCCATCGCGCCGGAATTCGCCGCTGTTGGCCTGCGGCCCATGCCCTTTGACGGCGTGCCCGTCATCGGCTATTTGCCGCAGGTGGGAGGCGTATATGTGTGCGCCATGCATCCAGGCGTCGTGCTGGCCGCCATCGTGGGCCAGCTTGCCAGCGAGGAAATCGTCACTGGCGAGCCAGCATCAGCCCTGGAAGCTTGCCGGCCCGCGCGTTTCCTGGCTTGATTATTCCTCGCTGATTTCTACGGCACAGGCACCACGAACACGGGCAGGACGAACGGCACTTGCTCCTGCTCCTGCTCATCGCCTTCCTCCGACGGGGCCTGCATATAGTGTTCATTGCGCCAGTCCCCGTTCACCACGCGGTCGGCGATCAGCGCCAGATCCTGCGTTTCGCGCAACTCGCAGCGAAACGGCAAGCGGCCGTGCGAGCGCGACACCAGACTAAAGCGCAACTGGCGGCATTGCGCATCGTGCCAGCAATAGAACAGCATGTCTTCGCCAGCGAGCGCGCTGCCGCGCGCCGCGATCAACTCTCTGATGAATTCGACGATATCCGCCGCATGGATCTGCGGCGTTTCCTCCTCCGTCGGCGAAAAGCTCCACATATTGGTGTTCGCTTCGTGATTGATGTCGTCGGCATCAACGAGCACCTCATCGTTTCGCGCCATCTCCAGCCAGGTATTGACTGTCTTGCAATTCATCATGTCATTGTTCCAGTAAGTAATTCAGTAAATAACTCAGTAAGTCTCCACGCATGGCTTCGATCCCCGCCTCCAGCACGTCGCCAGCACCGCCTGGCGTTCCGCGCCCGTCGCGCACGGGAGGACAGGGGGCATCAGTTTAACGTGCTATCGCTCTTCGCGGCAGTGAGGTGGCGTCTCGGCGAGTGGATGGACATGTCCGATTTCTTGAGTACCGCGAGTGGAACCGCCTGGCGCGCAGCTTTTGGATGCATCCAGGCGTTGCCGCAAGACCCCTGAGAAAATTTTTAGGACCAATCTTATATACGGTGGAAATGATTGGTTTTACGATAAAAATATAGCAAGACACTTGCGTAGTTGATGACTTATTTTTTGGGAGAACGGTGAAGCACGGCGTTGTTTCTGCCGGCATGTGGGCGACGGGCGCTTTGAGCGATATTGGTTACTTTGAAAGAAGCAGAGTGCCGATGGACAAGCTCTAGCGTGAATATTTATAAACATCAAACACTCTTGATGATATATGAGAAATATTGATAAATGTGAAGTAATTTCAGTAATTTTTTCGTGGCATCGATTGCCTTGCTATATTTTTTATTGAGTAAATGCGTATTGATTTCTTATTGGCTGCTTGATTTCTCAATGCGCCATCATTTTATTTTTAACGGAATCATCATATCTTCCATCTTCTTGACTTTTGTTTTTTTGTATATTTACAAGTCAAGAAAGGGAGCAGTTGAGAAGATCGAGCAATGCAACTAGGGAGCGGCTGATTTACTCGAATTTTCGACCAACACTCGTATGTAATTCTTTGATTTTCAAGGTGGTGAATTGCAAGATATTGGATTTATCCGTACTCCCCCAGGAATGCAATAAAAGTTAATTTATTTAATATTTAAAAATATGTTTTGCCAATAAAATATGCAGAGTGGCGGAGTGTTGCTAAGCGATTATCGGAGAGGCAATGCCAAGTCAAATTAATTTTTATTATTTCGCGTTCAGTGCAACCATGGCGTTGCTCTATTTCCTTTATCGGCTTTACCGTGAAAAATCGAGGCTGCCGATAATTTTGTTTGCCAGACAAACAGCTAAATCATTTTTTTCTGGAACTTTGACAGCCTTTTTACTTAAAATCGTCATTTTCATATTCTGTGCGTTAATCGGTGGCTTCAAATTCATCGGATTTGACATGAATGTATATTCGGCATTCTCGGTCATTCTCTATTCATTAACGGCGGCATTATTTGAGGAGATAATTTTCCGTGGAATTTTAATGTCAGTTCTCCTGATTTTGTCGCAAAAATTCGCTTCTCGCTACTTTGCAGTTATTGTGCAGGCATTGTTTTTTTCCGGGCTACATCTGCAGTCATCATTTCAAATCAATCCGTTTATTCTGTCTACATTTATCTTTTCCCTATGGATGGGACTTGTTGCGATTCGAACAAAAAATTTATGGTGGCCAATCGGATTTCACTTTACCTGGAATCTAAATCATCTACTTTTAATGGGTAATAGATCGGAATTTATGCCGAAGTTTGGCCCTATATTTGAGTTTCAATATAGGCAATCAGTCTTCGGTTTATTTTTTATCAGCGCGGCTTTAATTTTCTATTTTATTTTTCTTGTTTTCAAGGATGCTATTTTCATGAAATCAATGGGATTTTCTGACCGAATTTTCAGAAAACCGACTGTTTCATCTGAATGAATATGGCAAGAACTTTTATATCGTTGATAAAGTAGATAACTTTGCAAATTCAATTCAATTCCAGCCCACTCACCCAGCCCCTGTTCCGCCAGCAAGCAATCGAGCATCTGGGCAACAAGCAATACGGCACGGTGCTGCTGGCGCGGCCCGTCAGCCATCTGTTCCTGACCTGGCTGTTCCTCGCCATCGCGCTGGCCATCGTGGCATTCTTCATCTTCTTCAGCACCACGCGCAAGGCGCAGTCGCAAGGTGTGCTGTTGCCGACCAGCGGCGTGATCCGCGTCATGCCGGGCCAGGCTGGCGTCATTGCCGGGGTGCGCGTCAAGGAAGGGCAGGCCGTGTGCGCGGGTGAGGTGCTGTTCGTGCTGTCGGGCGAACGCAGCAGCACCAATGCGGGGGCGCCCCAGCAGGTCGTATCAAGCCTGTTGAAAAGCCGGCGCGACAGCTATGACGCGGAATTGCAGCAGTCGCGCCTGCAATCGCGCCAGCGCATGGCGGCGGGACAGCGCCGTGCCAGCGACCTGGCGGCGGAGATCGCCCGCATGGATGGCCAGATCGCGCTGCAGCAGCGTCGTATTGCCCTGGCGGAACAGTCCTACCAGCGCTACGGCGATCTGCACGCCACCCATTACATTTCGTCCGCGCAACTGCAGGATAAACAGGCCGAGCTGCTGGACCAGCACCAGCGCCTGGCGGAATTGCAGCGCATCAAGTCGGCCAGCGGCCGCGACCTGGCCACCACGCAAGCGGACGTGCGCGACTTGCAGGTGCAGGCGCAGCGCGACACAGAAGGCTTGCAGCGCAATGTGTCCGCCATCGAGCAGGATCTGACGGAAAACGAGGCGCGCCGCGAAATCCTGGTGCGCGCGGCGCAGGACGGCATGGTCACGGCCATCACCACCGAACTGGGCCAGACGGTGGCGGCCAACAGCGTGCTCGCCTCCGTGCTGCCGCAAGGCGCCCAGCTGGAGGCGGAAATCTACGCGCCGTCGCGCTCGGTCGGCTTCATCAAGCCGGGCATGACGGTGCTGCTGCGCTACCAGGCCTATCCGTACCAGAAATTCGGCCAGTATCCGGCGCTCGTGCGCGAAGTGGCCAGCACCTCGCTGCGGCCCGAAGAGCTGGCGGTGCCGGGCGCCGTCAGCGGCACGAATGGCGAACCCTTGTACCGCATTCGCTTGAGCTTGCAGCGCCAGAGCGTGCAGGCGTATGGCGAAACCCTGCCCCTGAAGTCGGGCATGCTGGTCGACGCCAGCGTGCTGCTGGAACAGCGGCGCCTGTATGAATGGGTGCTCGAACCCCTGTTCAGCATTTCCGGGCGCCTGTAAGCCCCATATTGATTTTCCACAATACTTTACGTCTGCGCTTCATGCACCTCCCTGATCTTGCCCACCTGTCCTTCTGGCGCAGCCAGCGCCTGCCCGTCCTGCTGCAAACGGAAGCGGCCGAATGCGGCCTGGCCTGCTTGTCCATGGTGGCCAGCTACTGGGGCCACCAGACCGATATTTCCAGCATGCGCCGGCGCTTTTCCGTCTCCCTCAAGGGCGTCACGTTAAAAGGGCTGATGGCGATGGCGCAGGGGCTGGCCCTGCATACACGGCCCTTGAAACTCGACATGCAGCATTTGCCCGAGCTGAAGCTGCCCGCCATCCTGCATTGGGACTTGAACCATTTTGTCGTGCTCAAGTCCGTCTCCGGCAGCCATGCGGTGATCCACGATCCGGCCGTGGGCGAACGGCGCCTGCCGCTGGCGGAAGTGGCGAAACACTTTACGGGCGTGGCGTTGGAGCTGACGCCCACCGCCGAGTTCAAGAAGGCCGAGGAAAAACAGCAGTTTTCCTTGCTGTCGCTGATGGGGCGCGTGGTGGGCCTGAAACGCGGCTTGCTGCAATTGCTGGTGCTGGGCTTGGCCTTGCAGGTGTGCGCGCTGGTGGCGCCGTTCTACATGCAGTGGCTGGTCGATGAAGCCTTGCTGGCCGCCGACCGCGACCTGATCACCGTGCTTGGCTGCGGCTTCTTGCTGCTGGTGCTGGTACAGACGGCCATCGGCGCCGTGCGTTCCTGGATCACCACGGTGCTGGCCACTAACCTGAATTTGCAATGGCTGGGCAATGCCTTTGCCCATCTATTAAAGCTGCCGCTGCCATATTTCGAAAAACGCCACACAGGCGATATCGTCTCGCGCTTCAATTCCATCCAGACCATGCAGCGCAGCCTGACGACGCAATTCGTCGAAGGCGCCATCGATGGCGTGCTGGTGCTCGCCACCCTGGGCATGATGCTGTTCTACAGCCCGTTGCTGGCGGGCGTGGCCTGCATCGCGGTGCTGCTGTATGTGTTGCTGCGCTGGGCCCTGTTCAATGCCATGCGCGAAGCGACGGCCGAACAGATCATCCATGCGGCCCGGCAGCAGACGCATTTTCTGGAATCGGTGCGCGGCATCCAGAGCATCCGCCTGTTCGGCCGCACCGCAGAGCGCCGCGCCAGCTGGACCAACGCGCTGGCCGACCAGTTCAACGCCGACCTGCGCATCGCCAAGTTATCCGTTTCCTACCAGACGGCCAATACTTTGCTCTTCAGCGCCGAACGGGTGATCGTCATCTGGATGGCGGCGCTGGCCGTGCTGGACAACCGCTTTTCGGTCGGCATGCTGTTCGCCTTCATCAGCTACAAGGACCAATTCAGCCAGCGCATGGCCAGCCTGGTCGACAAACTGTTCGAGCTGCGCATGCTGCGCCTGCATGGCGAGCGCGTGGCTGACATCGTCCTGACGGACGCGGAAGCAGACGGCAGCGACGTCGAGGTCGACATGGACGATATCTCGCCATCGATCGAGATCCGCAACCTGACGTTCCGCTATGCCGATGGTGAGCCGGATGTATTGAGCGGCTTCAATCTGCACATTCCCGCCGGGCAGTGCATCGCCGTCACCGGCCCGTCCGGCTGCGGCAAGACAACCTTGCTCAAGCTGTTGCTGGGCTTGTTGCAGCCGATGCAAGGAGAAATCCTCATCGGCGGCATCCAGCTGGGCAACCTGGGCTTGGCGAATTACCGCCAATTGCTGGGCACGGTCATGCAGGAAGACACCCTGTTTGCCGGCTCGATCGCCGACAATATCAGCTTCTTTGCCCCTTCCCCCAATTACCAGCAGGTGCAAGCCTGCGCGCACCTGGCGGCCGTGCATGCGGAAATCGCCGCCATGCCGATGGGCTTTAATACCCTGGTGGGCGACATCGGCAGCGGCCTGTCCGGCGGCCAGAAACAGCGCATCCTGCTGGCGCGCGCCCTGTATAAAAACCCGAAACTGCTGGTGCTCGACGAAGCGACCAGCCACCTCGATACGCACAACGAGCAAGCCGTCAACGCCGCGATCCGGAAAATCCAGCTCACACGCGTGATCGTTGCGCACCGCCCGGAAACCATCGCCATGGCGCAAAGGGTGGTGGTGCTACAGCAAGGGACAATCGTTGTGGATGTCATGCAAGAACCACCGGATGCCTCATGAAAGTCTGAGCAACAAGTCCACTACATCGCAGCGACCATCACCCCCGCGGTCCATCCAGCAGCAACTCCGCCAGCCTCGTCGTCAGCCACAAACTGGTCTCGCTGAGCTTTTTGCCATGTATCGATAGTCTGCGCACAGGCAGGCGTGACAAGGCCAGCGCAGGGCAGGGCACTTCCTGCAGGTAACCCTTGTAATTGTCGTAGTTGGCGATGTTCAGGGGCAGGATGGCCCAGCCCAGCTCGTCCGCGACCATCTCGGCAATACTGTAAAAACTGTCGGAAAACCAGACGGCGGGGCTGAAGGCATGTTCGCGGTTCAGCTCGGAATCCATGATCAGCTGGCGGTAGCGGGTCAGCTCGTTGCGGCTCACTTCCTGGCCGTGCGCCATGGCATGGCCTTTTGCCACGAACACACCTTGCGCCACGCTGCCGATGTGCTGCTGTTCCAGTATGGGCGAGATGGGGCCGCGGTCGAAGTGGAAGGCCACGTCGGCTTGCTGCTGCTCCACGTATTGCGCCACTTCCGACGCCGTGGCGTTGAGCATCACCAGTTCCAGCGCCGGATAGCGCGCCGCCAGTTCTTTCACCAAGGTGCCGATGGCCAGGTAGGGCAGGGCTTCGTCCAGCGCCAGGGTCAGCCGGGCTTCGGGCGCCTCGCTCAGCAGTTGGGCGCGCAGCTGCAATCGCTCGGCCTGGCGCAGCAGTTCGCACGCTTCCAGGTGCATCACCTTGCCCGCTTCCGTCAGCACGGCGCTGCGGCGCGAGCGGTCGAACAGTTCCACGCCGAATTCCGCTTCCAATAAACCAATCGAGGTGCTGACCACCGATTGCGCGCGGCCCAGCCGGCGCGCCGCGCCCGAGAAAGAGCCGGCCGCGACAGCCGCTTCAAAGTAGCGCATTTGTTCCAAAGTCCATTGCATGGCATCCACCTATCTGTTTTACAGATGGATTTTAACTTGAATGCCATTCAGGGGCGACATAAAATGCCTTTACATTTTCAACAACACGAGATCCGCCATGAAAAACGCCCAGGCCAATTCACCCGCCATCAGCTTCAGCTGGTGTCACGACGCCACTGCCGAAGATACATTGTGCAAGTTATATCTTGATAACGTCAGCGCCGACTATATCTCCCATTCGGAGCTGCAGGGCGAGCGCGCCGATGCGCCCGGCAACTGGCGCGCGGACTTGCCTGAGATCATCCGTGGCGAAATCCGCGCCGCCCTGTCGCATGACTGGGCACATGGCGATTCAACCCTGCTGGCCGTTGCCACGCAGGATGATGCCATCGTCGGCATGGCCTTGGTTTCCATCGACACGCGCCAGCGCGCCTCGAAATCGTTCGCCGCGCTGGACGATCTGGTCTTGCTGCCTTCCGTGCGCGGCAGCGGCATCGGCAGCCAGCTGGTGGAATGGGTGGCCGACGAGCTGCACAGCCACGGCATCGCCCGTTTGTTCCTCGAATGCGGCGCGCATAACCTGACGGCGCAACAATTCTTCCAGGGCCGCGGCTTCAAGCAAGTCTCCGTCGTCATGCTGCGTGAACTCGACGTGCCAGAAGTGACGGCCGCCGTGGATGACAAGGATGGCGACCGTGGCTGACGCCCGCCGCCCCCGACCAGCCCAGGCCCGTGGCAGCCTGGAACGTAAATATTTGCGCAGCACCCGCTTTATCCAAACAGATAGTTGTTAAAAGTTACACTAAATCAATGAGTTACCCATGCATTCAATGAAAAAATGGCTGACGCTGGCCATCGTCTCCAGCGCCTTGTTCCTGATCGTGGTCGACATGACCGTGCTCTACACCGCCTTGCCCGCGCTGACGCGCGACTTGCAGGCCACTTCCTCGCAAAAACTGTGGATCATCAACGTGTACGCGCTGGTTGTCTCCGGCCTGCTGCCCGGCCTCGGCACCCTCGGTGACCGTCTGAGCCACAAACCCGTTTTCCTTGCCGGCCTGGCCGTGTTCGGCATCGCTTCGCTGTGCGCCGCGTTTTCGCCCGCGCCGGAACTGTTGATTTTTTCGCGCATTCTGCTGGCCATCGGCGCCGCCTTGATGATGCCCGCCACCTTGTCCATCATCCGCCTGACCTTTACGGACAACCGTGAGCGCTCGTTCGCCATCGGCGTGTGGGCGGCGATCGCCTCGGGCGGCGCCGCGTTCGGCCCCGTGCTCGGTGGTTTCCTGATGGAACATTACTGGTGGGGTTCCGTCTTCCTGATCAACGTGCCCATCGTGCTGCTGACCCTGGTGCTGGCCGCCGTCGTCCTGCCAAAACGGGCCGGTAACCGCGACAAGCCGTGGGACTTGAAGGGTTCCCTGCAAATCATGATGGGTCTGCTTGGCGGTGTGTATGCGATCAAGGAGCTGGGCAAGTCGCAGCCGTCGTATGCGCTGGCCGCCGCGTCGTTCGCCGTGGGCGCCTTCTTCATGCTCAAATTCGTGCGTCGCCAGAAGCGCCAGGCCAAGCCGCTGATCGACTTCGCCCTGTTCCGCGAACTGCCGTTTTCCAGCGCCGTGGCCGCCGCCATGGTGGCGTCCGCCGCCCTGATCGGCATGGAACTGGCGCTGAGCCAGCACATGCAGCTGGTGCGGGAACTGTCGCCGCTGGAAGCGGGTCTGCTGCTGCTGCCATTGCCGCTGGCGTCCGTGTTTGCGGGGCCGCTGACGGGTTTCATGCTGCCGCGCGCCGACAAGGCCAAGGTGTTGTGGGGTTCGCTGCTGCTGTCCGGCATCGGCATGGCAGCGTATCTGGTGCTGCATGACGCCGCGGTCTCGGCCCAAGTGGCCAGCCTGGTAATCCTTGGCCTGGGCCTGGGCGCCGTCATGACGGCCGCATCGAGCGCCGTGATGCTGAACGTGGCGCCGCAACAAGCCGGCATGGCCGCCTCGATCGAAGAAGTGTCGTATGAACTGGGCGCCGTGATCGGCGTGACGGTGCTGGGCACGATTTTGTCGGCCGTCTACAGCGCCACCCTGGTGATCCCGGAAAGCGCGGGTCTGCTGCCGAACGCCCATGACACCCTCGATGCGGCGCTGCTGGCCGCCGAGCAATTGCCGGCCGAACTGGGCTTGCAAGTGTCGGAACTGGCCCGCTCGGCCTTCGACAAGGCGTTTATTGTCGTGCTGGCAACGGCTTCCGCCATCCTGATGGCGGCCGCGGCCACCATCCGCCACCTGCATCTGCGGGCGCGCCGGGCGATCTCGATCTAATGGATCAGCGCTTCAGCAGCGGCGCCACCTTGTCGCGCAAGACGGTCCATTGGGCGTCGTGCACAGCCTGGTTGGGGTCGTGCCCGGCCCGTTTCACCACGTTAAAATCCTTGGCCGGCGCGGTGATGCTGTCAAAGTAGGTGCGCGCGATGATGGGCGAGGTCAGCAAGTCCGCTTCGCCCATGATGAAAAACACGGGCAAGTCAAAGCGCGTGCCCAGCGCGGGCAGGTCGACCTTGGCAAACATGCCGTCGCCGCGCAGGCCGATGAACTGGATGTACGAGTAGTCATCGGCCGCCTCGGCATCCGCCAGGGCTTGCGGCGTGGCGTAGAACGGCGCCGGCTGCCACCAGTGTTTCGGTGGCGCATCCGTTGCCAATCCTTCATATTTGCGGTCGAAGCGGCGCAAGATGCCGAAGTTGCGCGGGTCCGTCCATGGCGGCGCACCGAGCGCCGTCAGCTTGTCCACCGTAGTGGTATCGCCGGCCGCCTGCGCCAGCGCAAGCACTTCCCGGTACATGCCGCTCTCGTTGGCCCGCGCATTGACCACCTGCGCCGTGCCGATATACGCGTGGAACAGGTCGGGGCGCGCCTTGGCCATGTGCACGCCCAGTATCGATCCCCAGGAACTGCCCATCAAAATGACTTTCTGCTGGCCCAGATGCTGTTCGATATAGCGCGCCACGGCGATGCCGTCGTCGCGCATCTGCTCTACAGTCAAGGGCACGTCTTCTGTTGGCTGCTGTTTCGCATACGTCATGCCGGCGCCGCGCTGGTCCCACTGCACCAGGGTGTAGTGGCGTTCCCAGCCGGCGTAGATGGCATCCGCGTAGGGACTCAGCGCATTGCCGGGGCCGCCATGGATGAACAGGATCACGGGATTGCCGCAGGCGGCGCCCGTGACCGTGATCCATTGCTCGATGCCGTTGATGGGCACATAGCCTTGTTCGCGCACGGCTTGCGTGGGCGAGGCACACGCAGGTACGGGAGCCGCTTGCGCCGTGTTGAAACAAGTTAAGAGCAGCAATGCCAGGCCTGTGATGCGCATATTGTCCTCTTCTATATAGTGGGGGGAACTACAGCGTGCAATCCTGCGCTGCCTTGCCGGCAATAAAACGGGTGCTGGCCTGTTCAAAACAGGCGGGCGCCGTCCACAACAGGAAATGCGGGGCCTTGCGCACGGTAGACAGGACCACCTTGCCGGCCTTGCTCTGCGTCAAAGCCTGCACTTGCGCCTGCGCGCCCGCATACGGCGTCTTCGGGTCCAAGGTTCCCTGCAGCACCAACGTTGGCGGCATTTTCGCCGGCAAGGCGCCGAAATAGGCGTCGCGTGGGTAGGTCGGCAAGCCGCCGCCAAGCAGGATACGGGGCAGGGGACTGGTAAACAACAAATTCTCCTCGTCGCGGTCGATGTCGGCGGCCGTCCAGCCGGGGCGCAACGATGGCTGCAGATTGTTTTCCGAATTGCTGATGATGCTGACCAGCGGAATCGACAGCGGCGACTGGGAATAGCTGCCCAGGCTGGCCGCCGCCTGCGTCAAGGTGGCGCGCACGGCCGTCAGTTCCGCCTCGCCCCCCTGGTCCAGCTCGCGCAGCAGATACGGAATGCGGACGCGGGCGGACGGCACGTCGAGCATGCCGCCCAGGAAGTTTTTCAGGTTCTTGCCGGGGATCTTCGCCAGCAGGGCGGGATCGGCTTGCGCCTTGTCCAGCACGCGGCGGTACAGGCTTGCGGCCGGCTCGCCCAATGCCGCATGGCAAGCGGCATCCGCGTCGCATTCGGCCAGCACCTGCATGCCGACCGTGTTGACCACGTGCGAGCGCTGGCTCAAATCCCAGCGCGCATCCGTTTGCGGCGGCACCAAGGAGTCGAGGATGACGCCCTTGACGGGCAGCGGCCCCAGCTGCAAGGTGCGCAAGACCAGCTGCGTACCGTAGGACACGCCATAGACATAGACCGGCGGCTTCCTGCTACCCCGCTCGCCTTCGATCAGGGCCTTCAGATCGCGCGCGGCCATCGTGATGGAAAACTGCGCCGCGTATTCCGGCATCAAGTTGATGCCGGCAAAGCAGCTGCCCCATTCCGCACCGGACAGGGCGCGCCCGCCGGGACTTTCTCTGGATTCTTCCACCTTGCACAGGCGCGAAGAATTGCCCGTGCCGCGGTGGTCGGGGATCAGGAATTCAAAGCCGGGAAAGCTGCGGCGCAAGGTGGGCAGCAAGCTGTAGAACGAGGCGCCCGATTCGCCGGGGCCGCCCGCCACCAGCCACAGGGTGCCCCTGGCGGGCTTGCCTGCAGGCACGTCGGCAGCAAACTTGCGCACGAAGACGTGCATGGCGTCCCTGTCGCCCACAGCGCGGCCCTGATCATCGTAGCTGCCGGGCACGTTCAAGCCCGAGCACAGGCTGCCGGGCATGGCCGTATCGGAGCAGGGGGTGAAGTACATCGGTTCGGCATGCAGGGAGGTGCCAGCCAGCAGAGTGGCCAGCAGGGTCAGGCGGGGCAGAAAGGTCATCGGCTACTTTGGCGAAGGTGGAGATCAGCCGCCAAAGTAGCGTTTTTTACAGCAATTGTCCAGATTGAAATATTTCTGGCAGGATTTAGTTGCTTTTGCTGCCACGCAGCAAGCGGAGACCGTTCGCCACCACCAGCAGGCTGGCACCCACGTCCGCGAACACGGCCATCCACAAGGTTGCCGTGCCGGCTAGCGCCAGGCCGAAGAACACGGCCTTGATGCCGATGGCAAAGCTGATGTTTTGCACGAGGATGCTGCGCGTGCGGTGGCTCAGGCTGATGAATTCAGGCAATTTGCCCAGTTCATCATCCATCAGGGCCACGTCCGCCGTCTCGATGGCCGTGTCGCTGCCGGCCGCGCCCATGGCAAAGCCGATGTCCGCCTGCGCCAGGGCCGGGGCGTCGTTGACGCCGTCGCCCAGCATGGCCACCACGCCGAATTGCTGCTGCAAGGCCTTGATCTCGTCCAGTTTATTCTCTGGCAGCAATTCCGCCTTGACCAGGCTGACACCGACCTCGGCGGCAATACGCTGCGCCGTCAGCAGATTGTCGCCCGTCAACATCACGGTGGTCACGCCCAGCGCGTTCAATCTGGCGATGGCGGACGCCGCCGTCGGGCGCAGCACGTCGGCCACGGCGATGACGCCCAGCGCACCGGCCGAGGTGGCCAGCACCATGGCCGTATAGGCTTGCTGTTCCAAGCGCGCCAGGACGGCTTGCAGGGCCGGCGTCAAGACCTGCAATTCCGTCATCAGGCGGGCATTGCCCAGATAATATGTCTTGCCGTCGATATGGCCTTGCACGCCGCGGCCATGCAGGGCGGCAAACTGGGTCACGGGCAAGTGGCTGCCAGCGGGCGGACCGGCCTTGACGATGGCGGCGGCCAGGGGGTGGGCGGAGTTCGCGTCCAGGCTGGCGGCCAGCAGCAGGATGGTATCGCGGTTGCTGCCGTCCATGGCCACCACGTCCGTGACGGCCGGTTTGCCCATGGTCAAGGTGCCCGTCTTGTCGACGGCGATGGCCTTGATGCGGTAACCCGTTTCCAGGAATTGCCCGCCTTTCACCAGGATGCCGCGCCGCGCCGCCGCCGTCAGGCCGCTGACGACGGTGACCGGGGTGGAAATGACGAGCGCGCACGGGCAGGCGATGACCAGCATCACCAAGGCCTTGTAGATCCAGGCCATGAATGGCTGGCCCAGCAGCAGGGGCGGCAGCACGGCCACGAGGATGGCGAAGACGACGACGGCGGGCGTGTAGTAGCGGGCGAAATTGTCGACAAAGCGCTGCGTGGGCGCCTGCTTGCCCTGGGTTTCCTCGATCACCTTGACGATCTTCGCCAGGGTGCTGTTGCCGCTGTTGGCCGTGACGGTGACGTCGAGCAAGCCCCGTTCATTGATGGTGCCCGCGTACACGACGTCGCCCACGGCCTTGTCCACCGGCATGCTTTCACCGGTGATCGGCGCCTGGTTGACGGACGATTCGCCGCTTTGCACGATGCCGTCGAGGGCGATGCGCTCGCCCGGCTTGACGCGCATCAGGGTACCGATGGCTACCGTGGCGACGGAGACTTGCTGCCAGGCGCCGCTGGCGTCGGCCACTGTCGCCGTATCGGGCGCCAGTTGCATCAGGCTGTGCACGGCGTTGCGCGCCCGGTTCAGCGACAAGCCTTCGATCAGTTCGGCAATGGCGAACAGGAAGATGACCATGGCCGCTTCCGGCCACTGGCCGATGGCGATGGCGCCAAACACAGCCAGGCTCATCAGGAAATTGATGTTCAGGGTGAACGTTTTCAGGGCAATCCAGCCCTTTTTCAGGGTTGGCCAGCCGCCCGTGGCGATCGACAGCAGGGCCAGCGCGATGACGAGAGGGGAACTGTCTTCATGCGTGGTCCACGCCAGCGCCTCAGCGCCGGCCGCAGCCAGGCCGGAAACCACCAGCAAGCCTTTTTGCAGGCCGGACAGGCTGCCTTCGTTCGGGTCGCGCGCGACGACGGCGTCCGCCTCCATGGGAATCGCCTGCATGCCGATGCCGTGCAGCGCCGCTTCCACCGTGGCCAGTGTAGGCAGGGTGTGGTGCACGTCGAGTACGCGGTTCATCAGGTTGAAATCGAGGCCCACGACGCCAGCCATCGTGGCCAGCTTGTTGCGGATCAAGCGTTCTTCCGTGGGGCAATCCATGTTGGCGATGCGGTATTTGGCCGTGTTGGCGCCGGCGATGGCAGCGCTGGGCAAGGCTGGGCCGGATGGGGCGGCAGGCGTGGACGAGCACGCGTGCTGGCTGGAGCAGCAGCTGGCCGCCTTGGGGGCATGCTCATGCTTGTGGTCGTGCTCGTGCTCGTGGGTATGATCGTGGCTATCGTGCGGCATCGCATTCGTCCTTCCGGTTTCGTGTATGCTTCCATTAGAAACCCTGTAGCCGCTACAGGGTCAAGCGGAATTTGCATGAAAGAATGAAAAGGGGATGCCATGCGTATCGGAGAACTGGCCAAACGGACAGATTGTGACGTGGAAACCGTGCGTTACTATGAAAAGGCGGGCTTGCTGCAGGAACCGGGCCGCAACAGTGCCGGCTACCGCGAGTACCGCGAAGAACACCAGGAACGGCTGCAATTCATCCGCCATTGCCGCTCGCTGCAGATCGGCTTGACGGATATCCGCGCCTTGCTGGAATTTAAGAACAACCCGGCCGAAGGTTGCCAGAGCGTCAATGAATTGCTCGACCATCATATCTTGCGTATTGCCGAGCAGATGGCGAATTTGCAAACCCTGCAGCAGCAACTGGTGACCCTGCGCCACCAGTGCGACCAGCCGCAGCCGTCGCAAGACTGCGCGATTTTACAAAACCTGTCCGAGGCGGCCAGCGGCCACGACTGCGCCTGCCATACCGAACTTCATTGACGATTGCTACATGCTGAAACTGTTGCCTAAAAAAACTTTATTCGCCTTATCCCTGCTGTCGCCACTCTGCCATGCTGCCGATGCGCCTGCCGCAGCCGGCCACTACCTGACCTTGTACGCCGCACCCGGCGTGCCGCAAGACGATGACCCGTACACCTGGAGCACGGTTGGCGGCAAGCAGCTGAGCAAAGGCGTGACGAAGGCGGACGGCCGCGCCTATGTCAAGGCGGAGGCGGGTGAAGAAAACTACATCCTGAAAACCGTCAGCATGCGCTGGCAGCTGAAGGTCCCCGCGCAATGCTGGCTGGGCGCTCCTGACGCCTTCCAGCAATGCATGCAACTGGCCAAAACCACGAGCCGCCATGATGAAGAGCAGGATGCGCTCAAGCTGGCTGAGCAGCAGAAGGAAGCCAAGATGCAGGCCAGGATCGCCGCCTACGCGGTGGAGGCCCAGGCCAACGACGATGCGCTGGCCTGGCTGGGGCGCTTGCCTTCGAGCTGGACAATAGAGAGCTATGGCACGCGCCTGCTGCGCATCGGCGACAAGGTGGCCAAACAGATTGGCGACGCGCTCAAGGATGGCGGTCCCGACGCGCGCCAGTTCGTCTGCCGCGCGCCCGACTACTACGGTCCCGTGCCGGACCAGGCCGCTGTCGACGCCTGGATAGGCGCACCGCGCGCCGTGCGCAAGGTGCGTACCGGTCCCGCCTGGGATGCGCTGGTGGCGGCCGGCGAAAAGGGCAACTGGATGGCCCGATTGGAACTGTATTACACCTTGTCCAGCGTCAATGTCGGCGAATTGAGCCTGCTGGAACAGTACCGCATCGTGCAATTGATGGAATGGCTGCACAAGAAACAAATCGGCGGACTGTATGGCTACTTCAGCGCCGGCATACCTGTCACTCCCGGCAATATGCCCAGCGCCACCTGGCGCAAGCAGGATCAGGCTTCGCTGTATGCGGCCATGCTGGGCAGTTACGAGGATCAGAACAGCCGGGGCGAGGTCTTGCAGGCAGACCCGGATGCCGCGCTGGCCGCGGTAGGCGGCAACATGCTGGCCTGCGCCAGGGCCGCATTGCCGCAACGTCACTAACGCGGCAGCAAGGGCGGGCCGCCATCACCCAGGCGGAAGGCGTCGACCACGCGCAATAGATCGTGCGCCTGGTCCTGCATGCTTTGCGCGGCGGCGGCCGATTGTTCGACGAGGGCGGCATTGCGCTGGGTCAATTCGTCCATTTCCGTGATGGCATTGTTGACTTCCTCGATGCCCTTGCTCTGGCGCTGGCTGGCCGCCGTGATGTCGTTCATGATTTCCGTCACCTGCTGGACGGAGGCGACAATATCTTCCATGGTGCGCCCGGCGCTGTCGGCCAGCTCGCTGCCCGTTTCTATGCGGGCCACGGAATCCTCGATCAATTGCTTGATTTCGCGCGCCGCCGTGGCCGAGCGCTGCGCCAGGCCCCGCACTTCGGTGGCGACGACGGCAAAGCCGCGTCCCTGTTCTCCCGCGCGCGCCGCTTCCACGGCCGCGTTCAAGGCGAGGATATTTGTCTGGAAGGCAATGCCGTCGATGACGGCGATGATATCGACGATGCGTCCGGAACTGGCCTTGATCGAGCCCATCGTCTCGACCACCTGGCCCACCACGCGGCCGCCTTCCAGTGCCACGTTCGACGTCGACAACACCATCTGGTTGGCCTGGTGCGCGTGGCTGGCATTTTCGCGCACGGTGTCCGTCAAGGCATGCATGGAGGTTGCCGTTTCTTGCAAGGAATGAGCCTGCGACTCCGTGCGGGCCGACAAGTCCGCATTGCCCAGCGCGATTTCACTCGCTTCCACCGTGATGGTGGAGCCCGCCTGGCGTATCTCGCCCAACAAGGTGTTCCAGTTTTTCAGCACGGTGGCCAGCGCCCGCGACAGCTTGCCCACCTCATCGTCGCCCCGGGCGTCGATGCGCGTCGTCAGGTCGCCGGCGGCCAGCGATTCGGCGGCGCGACAAGCGTCATCGATGGGCCGCACCACGGAGCGCGCCACCCAGGTGGCGATCAGGGCCAGCAGGGCAAAGCCGATGGCCATGGTGCCCAGCGACAGCCAGCCGGCGCGCTGGCCCGCATACTTGGTATCCTGCAAGGCATCGACCGTACGGTGGTCGAGGTTGAGCAGCACCTGGCGCAGCTGTCCGCGCACTTGCTGGTAGTGTCCGGCGGCATTTTGCATCGCGGCCACGCCCGTATTCGGGTCCATCGAAGCCAGATCCAGCGCCTGCGCCACGCTGGCGCGGTAGCGCTCGACACCGGGCAGCGCCTGGCCCGCTTCCGTGGCGGCGCCCGAGAATTTCTGCAATTCCTTCAAGCCTTGCGCGATGGCGTTCAGCTGGCCATCCGTTTGCGCGCCGAATTGCTTGAACTGTTCGTCCGACAGGCTGGCCGCGATGGCGATCTTCGCATACACGTCGGCGTGCACCTGGCCCAGGGCAATAGCTTGCTGGTTCGCAAGCCGTTCGGCCGTCAGGGTGACGTCCTTCAGTTCGTGCATGCGCTGCTCGTTCTGCTGCATGGCGAAGTAGGACAAGGCCCCCATGGCCAGCAGGCAAGCCAGCGCGACCACCGGGACGATCAACATCTTCTGTGCGATTTTCATCGGAACCCATATCGTCAAGAGAGCGGAAAACCATCGCGGCGCTGGCGGCGCGGCGGCTGGCTACAGGTAGATGCCGCCGCAGACGACGGTCTCGGCCAGCTTTTCGCAGTACATCACTTTCGGCTCGATTTTCTTGGTTTCCGGATTCGTGAACTTGTATTCCTGCCAGAAGGTGCCCTTGCTCTTGGCCAGGTCGACGCGCTCCTTGACGAAGGCCTTGCCATCGATATCTTTCAGCTCGATCAAGTTCTTGCCCACCATTTTCGGATTGGCGCCATGCGCCGCCACCGTGCCGTCGAGCTTGTAGACGACCAGGTACAGGTCATGCAGGATGAATTGCGGCGACTTGGCCGTGATTTCGCCATACGCCTTGGCGTCGCCGGCGCTCTTGATGTAGGACACGCCTTTCTTGACCATGGCTTCCGCGTCGGCGCGCGTGGCGCCGCCTTCGGCAGCGCTGGCGATACAGGGTAGCGTAGCGGCGGCAAGCATGAGCGACAGGCACATGGCAGGGGCGAACTTGGGCATGAGAATCTCCTTCACATTGCGGCAGGGAAATCCGGCGGGGGAACCGGTGCGGTAAGGCGGCGCCTATCGAAGTGCCGACGGGTCATGGTAGCGCGATGCCAGTGGACATGCGCTGGTGCAACAGATATTTTTTCAGACGGGCGTTTTTGCAACGTCGCGTGCACATTGCCGCAATAGATATTTCATAGGGAAAAGGAGAGCGCAGACTATCGAGTCGATAGTGTGGCGCCGGTGCCGCGCTACCAGTTGGCAGGGTCTTCCGCCGCCGCGCGCGCCAGGTCCTCGCGCCAGTCCTGCTGCACCAGGCGGTAAATATCGGCAAAGAAGGCGCGCGGGTCAGCCATCTCGTCCCACAAGGCGGGCAGGGCATAGGTACTCTCAGGGTCGTGCTCGAGGATGGCCTGGAAATCAAAATCAGGGTCTTGCAAGACCTGCGCCAGCACGGCCACCAGTGCATGGCGGTGGCGGTAGCTGAGTTCCTTGTATTGCGACGTGATGTCGCGGCGTATCAGGGCCGCGCGCTGGACCGGGTCGTTCATGTTCCAGGCGTCGAGCTCCACGCCCAGGGTTTCTTCGCGGTCATACACGTCGAAGGGGCCGAGGAAATGATACAAGGTGGGAACGTAGAGAGCGTCGCTCCAGGGGCCGCGCAGGCCCTTCTGTTTTAGTTCTTGCATGATGGTTCCCCGTTCAGGCGCATACAGGCAAGATCCAGCCTTCATCCCCGAGGTCGGTCGGGTAGATGGCGCGGGTCTGGTTCTCGCCCCAGCGGGCATGGTCGAGGATGCCGTCTTCATGCATGTCCAGCACCCATTCCGTGCTTTCCAGCAAGGTGCCATCCTTGTGGTACACGCGGAAGAAGGTGGACGTGCTCAGCGCGCGCACGATGTTCTGCGGCACGCCGTTGCCGTAATGCGGTACATAGGTCTTGATCACGCATGTGCCCTGGTCGTTCCACTGCTGTGCATAGACGGTGGCATTGCGCGCCGCGCTTACCTTGATGAAGAGCCAGCCTGCCAGCAGGAAGATGAGCAGGACGGCGGCGGCGATCAGGCCGGTTTTCTTGAGTAGCTGCATGAGGTCATGGCATGGCCGAAAACGAAGTTGCGGCATTGTATGTCAAGAGCAGAAATACTTGCTGTACAGCACGTACGGCAAGTATTTCCCCGCGTATGGCTGTCTATTTCGCCAATGCCGCCTGCAGGGCGTTCGACATCTCCAGGTGATGTTGCAACGCTGGCAAAGTCTTCCTGGCAAAAGCCTTGATATCGGGGTCGCTGGCTTTCTGGCTGGCATCCGTAAACAATTTCACGGCTTCCTTGTGCGCGGCTACGCCGATGCTGGCCGCATATTCCTTGTCGAAGGCCGGGCCTTCCAGGCGGCCCAGCTTGTCGATCTGCGCCTGGTGCTTGGCGCCAGGCTGGTCGCTGACCTCGATCTGCTTGCTGCTGGCCAGCTGTTTCAGTTCCTCTGCCACTTTCGTGTGATCGGTGACCATGGCGTCGGCGAATTTCTTCACCTCGGGATTGCTGCTCTTGCTTTGCGCCACTTTGCTGGCGGCAATTTCCGTGCTGCCCGCGTCGGCGGCCTTGCTGAGGAATTGCTTGTCATACGCGCCCGGCGCGGCGGCCGCGATGCTGTTGATGGCGATACCGCTCAACAGCGCCACGGCGGCGCCGATGGCCACGTTTTTCAGGGAGGGGGTGCGGGAAGTGGTGGTGGAGATAGGCATAAGAACTCCTTTCGTGTATGGCGCAGAATTTTGCAAGCTGATTCGAATGTTATCGCAGCCAACGGCACACACGCATAGGACAGGAACGGCTATCTCCGTAGGACTGATCCTGTGCGCTGGCGACAGTCAGATGACTGCCGCGGCAAATTTAGGACCAGTCTGATATGCAGGACGAAGCATTACGCATAGCATTAAATTGTTGACCCGTAACCACCAGGAGGAAGTCATGATACCGATGAGTGAGCTTGACGTAGCAGCTGTGTCCGGCGGAATGGGCGGCAGGGCGCCTGATCGTTCTAAAGTTGTAACGGACCCACGATACGACGCCGTGATGGGGGGAATGATCGGTGGCGGGATCGCAGGCTCGGCCGGTGGCCTTTTCGGCATGGCGGTCGGTGCCATCGGTGGCGCCATCGGGGGTGCGATAGCGACACCGCGTGTGTCCATGTCCAGAAAATAATATGCGTTACTTAAAAATTCTGTCCTTTGGCACCTGCGGTGGCCTGATCGCATGGGCAATGACGTCTCCATCAAGCTTCAATGACTGGAATCTGCTATCGAGTGTAATCATTTTTAATGCAATTGCATTTGCCGCTTCCTTGTCTGCGCAACGGCGTAAAAAATCCCATTGATAGCGTTTCGTGAAAAGACAGTCTGCAAACCGATGCTGTTCAGCCAATACTGAACAGCATTTTATCTTGCCGGTCTTGAGGCCGCTGTCGCACGCTTCACAGGACTAGTCCTGTTCGTTGGCGCACAATTCGACTTGTTTAAGAGCAAACAAGGCGGCGATGCCGGCATCGCGGCGCCAGGCGGGCATGCCGATATCGAGCCATTCCGCCATCGCATCCAGGTGCGATGGCTCCGAGACGCTGTGTTCGAGTTCGTCGAGCACCGTATCGCGGTCGATATACAGACTGTCTAGCCAGGCGTCGAACGAGGGCGCCAATTCCATCAGGCCGTGGGCGCGCTTGCCCGTCCAGTCCGGCAACTCCTGCACATAGGCCAGCACGCGGCCGGCGCCTTCTTCCGTCAAGTCCAGGTAGACCATGGAATTGCCGCCATCGCGGGCGAACGGCAGGATGCGCGCCGGCATGTCCGTATGTTTGCGCGCGGCGCGGATCTCGCCCACCAAGGTTTCATCGCAGAAATCTCCCTCGTCGGCGCTGAAAAAGGTATTAAAACCCATTTTTTCTACGCCACCATTACCGTCCGGCACATCGCTGGTGTAGTCGAACCAGGCGCCGTTGGCCACTCGCAAGAACGCCAGGAAGGCGGGCGGCAACGGTGCTTCCAGCAAGGCTTCGATGGCGGCGATCTGCTGCGCCGTGGGGGCAGGCTTGGCGCCCTCGAGCGCAAGGTGGCGGTATTGCGTGTAATAAGTCATTGATTATCCTTGTAAATTTTTTTTGACCGCCACGCCGTCCTCGCAGCCCGTCTCCACCTTGGCCAGCGCATCGACGAGGCCGGCCCGCAGCACGGCCATCGAACGGGCCTTCTCGTCGATCTGGGCAATTTTCGTTTCCAGCATAGCTCGTTTGGTCTGCGCATCGAGCGCATTTTCCTGCCAGACGACTATGACTTCGGCGATTTCCTTCAAGGTAAAGCCCAGCGCCTTGGCGTGACCGATCAGCTCAATGCGCCGCAAGGCTTGCGCCGAATATTCCTTGTAATTATTCGTCAGGCCCGGCTGCGGCGCTTCGTCCAGCAAACCCTGGCGCTCGTAGAAACGCACCGTGTCCTTGCTGACGCCCGTCAGGCGGGTAATTTCTCCGATGCGCATCGTTTTCCCTTGACCGTGGACTAAAGACCGCAGTTTACAGTAGAAACACTTTCAACTACGACACTTTTGCCATGCTCCCATACGACTACACCAAGCAGACCGTGCTGATCACGGGCGCCTCGTCCGGCATCGGCCGCGTCTTTGCGGAAACGCTGGCCGCGCGCGGCGCCCATTTGCTGCTGCTGGCCCGTTCCGGCGCCGTGCTCGACAGCCTGGCCAGGGACCTTTCCCAGCGCCACGGCATCCGCGCCCACGCGCTGGTGGCCGATCTGAGCCTGCCCGGCGCCGCTGCACAAGCCCATGCGCAGGCGTGCGCGCTGGGCATGCCGCCCGATGTGCTGATCAATAACGCGGGTTTCGCCACGCATGGCCGCTTCGAAAGCATCGACCTCGCGCGCCAGGCGGCCGAAGTAACCGTCAATTGCACGGCCCTGATGGAACTCACGCACTGCGCCTTGCCGCACATGCTGGCCCAGGGGCGGGGCGCCGTCATCAATGTCGCGTCCACGGCGGCCCTGCAGCCCGATCCCTACATGGCGGTGTATGGCGCCAGCAAGGCGTTCGTGTTGTCGTTCTCGGAAGCGTTGTGGGCGGAAAACCGCCAGCGCGGCGTGCGCGTGCTGGCCCTGTGCCCGGGCGCCACGGAAACGGCCTTCTTCGACGTGGTGGCCGCGCCCGAGGCGGCCGTGGGCAAGCGCATGGCGCCGCAAGCCGTCGTCGATGAGGCGCTGCGGGCGCTGGACCGGGGCCGCAGCAGCCACGTGGCGGGCCGGCCCAACCGGCTGCTGGCCTGGCTGCCGCGCTTGCTGCCCCGCCAGACCGTGCTGGGCATCGTGGAAGGCATGCTCAAGCCACGGACTTGATGCGCATCAAAACGCCATGGTGGCGAACATGGCCAGCACGGCCGTCGCCATGACGATGGTCGACAGCCAGCCCAGCGCCCGCAGGCGGCGCGAAATGGTCAAGGTGCCCATGATGGTTGGGCGCGACGCCATCACCATCATCAGGGCCATGATGGGTACGGAAATGACGCCATTGATGACGGCGCTCCAGTACAGGGCCTTGATGGGGTCGAGCGGCGAAAAGCACAGGGCCGCGCCGATCACCGTGGCCGTGACGATGATGCCGTAGAACTTCTTGGCCGCCCTGGGCGCCAGTTCCAGGCTGTTTTTCCAGTGAAAGGCGCCGGCCATGGCGTAGGCGGCAGAGCCGGCCAGCACGGGAATGGCCAGCAAGCCCGTGCCGATGATGCCCAGGCTGAACAGGGCAAAGGCGAAGTCGCCAGCGATGGGGCGCAGGGCGGAGGCGGCCTGGGCCGAGGTGTCGATATGCGTGATGCCTTGCGCGCCCAGGGTCACGGCCGTCGTCAGCATGATGAAAAACGCCACCAGGTTGGAAAAACCCATGCCGATGGCCGTGTCCATCTTGATGCGCTGGAATTGCCGCGGCGCCTGCTCGGGCGTGCGGCGCAAGGCTTGCGCGCCAGCATCGGCCTGCAAGTCTTCCACTTCCTGCGATGCCTGCCAGAAAAACAAGTATGGACTGATCGTCGTGCCGAACACGGCCACGATCATGGTCACCGAGGCGGTCGACCAGGTGAACTGGGGCCACACGGTGCGCAGCACCACCTCGCGCCACGGAATGTGGATCGTCAGCACGGTGGCCACATAGGCCAGCAAGCCCAGGGTCAGCCATTTCAGGATGCGCACGTATTGTTGATAGGGAATGAACACTTGCAGCAGCAGGGATAGCAGGCCGAAGCCGACAGCGTACAGGTGCGTGGGACCGCCGATGATCAGGGTCAAGGCATCGCCCATGGCGGCCACGTCGGCGGCGATATTGATGACATTGGCCAACAGCAGCAAGCTGACGATGGCGTACAGCAAGGATTTCGGATAATGGCGGCGAATATTCGTCGCCAGCCCATGCCCGCTGACCCGGCCGATCTTGGCGCTGATCACCTGGATGCCCAGCATCAGGGGAAACGTCAGGCACACGGTCCACAGCATGCCAAAACCGAACTGGGCGCCCGCCTGCGAATACGTGGCGATACCGCTGGGATCGTCGTCGGCCGCGCCCGTGATCAGGCCCGGCCCCAGCTTGCCCAGCCAGGTGTCGGATGGGTCCGCCTGCTGGCGGACGGCCTTCGCGCGGCCGCTGTCAATCTGCATGCGTCACTCCTGTGTGGTGGAGCGAGCAGCGTATCACAGGCGGGCGGCGGCCAGAAAGGGCGCCGCCCGGGAAAACATGCGGCTCAGTAGCGCGCATCCTTGGGCTTGCCGCCTTTCGGCCAGTCCTTGACCTTGTCGGGGAAGTCCGGGCGCGGCATGTGCGTAAAATATTCGGCCACGTCAACGGCGTCCTGGTCGGACAGGTTGCCTTGTCCCAGCGGGAATTTCTGGCCATGGCCCATCACCATGTTCGCCTTGACGAAGCCGGCCGCCGTGTAGGTGCGGGCCATGCCGGCGCCGATATTGAACGAGCGCTCGCCCCATAGCGGCGGGAAGGCCACTTCGCCGCCAGTGCCCCGGATGCCTTCGCCATTCGCGCCATGGCAGACGGCGCATTGCTCGGCATACACTTTTTTGCCGTGCACGGGATCGGGCAGCAGGGCGCGGGATATCTTCGCCACGCCGCGCCCTGGCACCTTGTCGTTCGCCTGCGTGGCGCCCTTCATCCAGTCGATGTAGGCGACCATCGCCTGCAGGTCGGGGCCGTCCACGGGCAGCGGCTTGCCGTGCATGGAGCGGCGGAAGCAGCCATTGATACGCTCGCCCAGGCTGATGACCTTGCCCGCGCGCGGCGCTTCCGCCGGGAAGAAGGCGGAAATGCCGAGGAAGGGCGAACCGTTGGCCACGGTGCCGCCGTTCAGGTGGCAACTGCTGCAGTTGAGGTCGTTGCCCACGTTTTGCGGCAGGCGGGCGCGCGTTTCCGTCATCAGCTGCATGCCGTGGATCAATTGGCTGGCATTCGGATCAGCCGTCAGGGCGGCGAAGCGGGGCGTGACAAAGCCGCCCGCGTCCGGCGCCTTGAGCTTGAGTTCCTTGCGCACCCTGGCGATCTGCGCAGGCGTGACGGGCGCGCCCTGGTTGCCCCACTTGCCGCGCACAAAGGTGAGGATTTCCGCCAGTTCCGTGTCGGACAGGCGCTCATACGCGGGCATGCCGAACGAGCGGGGCGACTGCTGCGTGACGGCCGACTGCCAGCCCGTCAGCGCAATATGGATGACGGAAGTGGCATCCTTCGATTGCACCGAGTCGTTCTGCGCCAGCGGCGGGAAGATGTTGTCCACGCCACGGCCGTCGCGGCGGTGGCACGTGGCGCAAAACTGCAGGTAGCCGAGGCCGCCGCGCGTGTTGTACAGCGCATCGTTGCTGGCTGCGACCGAAGGCGCCGGTTTTGTCTGCGACACTTGCGCGCCCGGTTTGGCCGGCAAGCCGTGCAGGTAGTGCGCCAGCGCATCGAGGTCGCGATCCGTGAAGTATTGCGTGCTGTGCGTGATGACTTCCGTCATGCTGCCCGCGGCCGTGCCGAAACTGTTGCGACCTGTCTTGAGCAATTGCACGATGTCGCCCGGTGTCCACAGATTGCGCAGGTTGACGGCATGCCAGCCGTCGAAGGTGAAGCCGGACAGGTAGTGTTTGCCGCCGCTGCCATCCTGCCCCATGGTTTTTTCCTGGAAAGCCACGCCGCGCGGCGTGTGGCAGGAGCCGCAATGGCCGAGCCCCTGGGCCAGATAGCTGCCCCGGTTCCACAGGGCAGACTTCGCGCTGTCGGGCTTGAACGGTGCGTCGTCGAGGAAGACGGCATTCCACAAGGACAAGCCCCAGCGCATGCTGAACGGCCATTTCATATCCGTTTCGCGGTTTTTCTGCACCACGGGCGCCACGCCGCGCTGCAAATAGGCGTACAGCGCCTGCATGTCGTCGGGCGTGATCTTGGCGTAGGAAGGGTAGGGCATGGCCGGGTACAGATTGTGCCCGTCGGCCGCCACGCCCTTGCGCATGGCGCGGTCAAACTGCGCGAACGTGTACGTGCCCAGGCCCGTCTTCGCGTCGGGCGTGATGTTGGTGCTGTAGATGGTGCCGAACGGCGTTTTCAGTTCCAGGCCGCCGGCCATGGCGGCGCCGTTCGGGCTGGTGTGGCAGGCCACGCAGTCGCCCAGGCGGGCGACATACTCGCCGCGCTTGATCAGCTCGGCCGACGCCGTGGGCGCAGGCGCAGCCACGGCGCTGGCGCAGAAGGCCAGCATGCCCAGGAGCAGCAGCCAGGTCGTGATGGAAAAGAAGAAGGCGGGAGGGCGGCGCGAACCGCGATGCAGGATGGAAATGGCGTTCATGGTGACCCTTTATTATCAGGGCCAAGCTTACGCAGTCGTCGCCACGGCGGAAATTGGGAGTTTCTTTCGATTAACTAGGTAATCTTCCCTAGTGTTTTCGCCTGAAAAATCGTGTAGGCAGCCTACAAGCTGGCCATGATGCGCTCGCGCAGCCAGCGGTGCGCCGGGTCCAGGTGCATGCGCTCGTGCCACACCATGGCCATCTCGTAGTCGGGCAGGGTGACGGGCGGCTCCCACGTGCGCAGGGCGCCCAGCGCGTTTTTCAGCAGGCGCGACGGCAGCAGGGCCACCATGTCGGACGCCGCCAGCAGGGGCGGGACGATCAGAAAATGCGGCACGGACAGCACCACCTTGCGCGTTCGGCCCAACAGTTCCAGCGCCGTATCGACGTTGCTGCGGAAACCGCCGCCGTTGGGCGAGACGACGATGAATTCCAGCGCGCAAAATTGATCGAGGTCGGGCGGCGTTTGCAACAGCGGGTGGTCGCGGCGACCCGCCAGCACATAGTGCTCGGTGAACAGGGTGCGGTGGCGTAAGCCGGGCGGCGCTTCTTCCCGGGCCAGGAATCCCAGGTCGACCTGGCCGCTTTCCAGCTCGTGCGCCATGCGCGCCGGCACGGCTTCGAACACGGCCATGCGCGACAGCGGCGCCTGCGCGCGCAGAGCGGGCAGCAGGGGCAGCAAGATCGCATATTCCGTGGCGTCGGCCGCCGCCAGGTTCCAGCGCACTTGGGCCGTGGCCGGGTCGAACGCCGATTCCGGTTGCAAGACTTGCTCCAGCTGGGCCAGCACGGCTTGCAAGGGCGCCAGCAGGGCCAGCGCGCGGGCCGTGGGCAGCATGCCGCGCGGACCGGGCAAGAGCAGCGGGTCATCGAAAGCGGCCCGCAGCTTGCCCAGCTGCACGCTGACGGAAGGCTGGCTCAGGTGCAGCCGCGCCGCCGCCCGCGTGACGTTGCGTTCAATCAACAGGGCGTTCAAGGTCAGCAGCAGGTTCAAGTCCAGCTTGTGCAAATCCAGCTTATGCAAATTGTTCATGGCTATACCTTGTATATCAACTATTCATTTCCACTATGATAGCGCAAGCCCTAGAGTAGTTCCTGTGATATCCATTCTTCATCCATTACAGGAATAAACCGATGCAACTCCATGAATATACAAGCTTTGATGGTCTGGGACTGGCCCAGCTGATGCGCGATGGCGGCGTTTCCGCCGCCGAATTGCACGATGCCGCCATGCGCGCCTGCGCCGTCGTCAATCCGCACATCAACGCCGTGGTCGAGGTATGGCCGGCCGATGTCACGCACATCGACCACGCGGCGCCGTTCGCCGGCGTGCCATTCCTGATCAAGGACGTGGCCGTCACGATGGCGGGCCGGCGCAGCGAAGCGGGCAGCCGCCTGGGCGCCGGCCATGTTGCCACAGTCGACTCCCACCTGATGACGCAGTTCCGCGCAGCCGGCCTGGTGACGTTCGGCCGCACGAGCACGCCGGAAATGGCGTTTGCCACCACCACGGAACCCGTGCTCTACGGCGCCACGCGCAATCCCTGGAACCTGAACTTGAGCGCGGGCGGCTCCAGCGGCGGCGCGGCGGCGGCCGTGGCGGCCGGCATCGTGCCGCTGGCCCATGCGACGGACGCAGCCGGTTCCATCCGCGTGCCGGCCGCGTCAACGGGCCTGTTCGGCTTGAAACCGAGCCGGGGACGGGTCTCGAACGGCCCCGCCATGGACGAGATCTTCAGCGGCCTGGGCGTGCAGCTGGGCGTAAGCCGCACGGTGCGCGACAGCGCCGCCTTGCTCGATGCCGTGCAAGGCGTGATGGTGGGCGAGCCGTATGTGACCGGCGCACCCGGCCACAGCTGGCTGTCGCAGGTGAGCCAGGAACCGGGCCAGCTGCGCATCGCCGTGCAGCGCGCCGCCTGCAATGGCGCCCATCCTGTGGCTGCCGTGAATAGCGCGCTGGACGCCACCGTGCGCCTCCTGGAAAGCCTGGGCCACCACGTGGAAGAAGTCTCGCCCGCGCTGGGCGTGTCGTGGGAAGCGTTCGTGCACGCGAATGCCGGCATCTGGTGCGCCAACCTGGTGCCGTGGATCGATGGCCTGGCGCAGGAGAGCGGGCGCGGCGTGTCGCTGGAGACCCTGGAAGCGGCGACCCTGGCCTGTTACCGCCATGGCAAAACGGTCTCGGGGGTGGACTTCGTTGCGGCCCTCGACGTGCGCAACACGGTCACGCGCCAGGCCGGCGCCTTGTTCGGCCGGTACGACGTGCTGCTGACGCCGACCATGCCGGATGTGCCGTGGCAGCTGGGCCGTTATGGCAAGGACGAGGAACAGCTTGATGGGCTGGGCTGGACGGCGCGCCTGTTCGAGCATTCGCCCTACACGCCGCTGGCCAACGTGGCGGGTTTGCCGGCCATGTCCGTGCCACTCGGCATGTCAAATGACGGTTTGCCGATCGGCATGCAGTTCATGGCTGGCTATGCGAACGATGGGATCTTGCTGCGCCTGGCGAGACAGCTGGAGCGGGCGGCGCCGTGGGGACAACGGCGACCGCCCGTGTGGGCAGGTAATTAAGTAGGGGAAAGGAGGAGGACTACAGGGCGGCGAGGCGGGCCGCGCCACGGCTTTCCAGGCGAAAGCGGGCTTTTTCCCACAGCCGGTCGTGGAAGGGCAAGACGATCACGTTGCAGATCGGCTCGACCACGGCCAGCAAGCCGCCGAAGGCCATGGACCCCGTGGCCCAGTACATGACGCCGAAGGCCACGCCCATGTGCAGGGTCGTCTGGCTGAGCTTTTCGCCGGCCAGGGCGGCAAAGCCCAGGCGGCTGGCGGCGTAGCGACGGCGAATCGCGTGCCAGGCTTTTTCATGCCAAGGCAGCAGAGCCACGTTGATGATCGGTTCGATGATTGCGGCCAGACCTCCAAGTGCCAGGGACCCCGTCAGCAAGTAGGCGAGGCCGAAGGCGATCGACATGTGCGTGCAGACCTGGCTGAATGTTTTGATGGCTGTGAACAAGGGAGGCTCCTTTCTGTTGAATTCGCTTATCCTTGATTTAGATAGTAACGATTCTCATTTACAAAAGGAAGTAAAATATTTCAACTGAACCCATAGATTGGCGCTATGGTTTGAGAAATATCAATTGCCCCTGCTGCAGGTACCTGCCACCATGGATGGCATCAAGCGCACGCAAGGGGGAGGGGAGGCGCTGCGCCAGGGCATGGCGCTGCACACGCGCCTGCTGGGAGCGGCGTTGCTGCGCATGTGAGCGGCAAAGCTCGCATGCGCAGTCGGGCCAGGCCTGTTACGGCAGGGTTTTCAGCACGGTCTTCGTGGGCACGGAGAAATTATAGTTGTCGTGGCGGTCCCAGTTGATCGACCACGTCATCACGCCGCGGAAGTCCGGATACGCCTGCAGCGGCTTGATGGTGCCGCAGTTGAGCAGGCGCGTCAGGCAATTCAGGGCATTGCTGACGTCGGCATTCGTCGTGAAACCCGAACCGGCCGAGCTGCGCCCCGACGGCACGCCGAAGCCCACCTGGTCCGGACGCAGGCCAGCGAAGGTATTGCCGCCATAATTGAATCCTTCGATCAGCATGCGTGCCGTGGCCACCAGCTGGTCTGCCGAGCCCGCCTTGATGGCGCCCGTGGCGTACGGCGTGTAGATATCGCCATTGTTGTAGTACTGCGGGTGCAGTACCGTCAGCTCGCTGCGCAAGGCATTGATGATGGGAATGTAGGCACCCCAGATACTGCCGTAGCTCGTGTAACCCCCTTCCACATACACCCATTCCGGCGCCATCGACAGGTAAAAGCTGCTGCCGACCTTGGTTTTCAGGTTTTTCACGGCGATCGGCAGATAAGTCTGGATGGCCGCGCCTTGCGCCACGCCGTTTTCCAGGTCCAGGTCGATGCCGTCGAAGCCATATTTCGTGATGATGGCGTACAGGCTGTTGGTGAAATTCGTCGCTTCGGCCGTGTTGCCGACGGAAACGGAGCCATTTTGCCCGCCCAGCGACAGGATGACTTTCTTGCCCTTGGCCCGCTTGGCGGCCACGTCGGCGATGAATTGCGCTTCCGTGCCTGCGCCCGGATCAATGGTCAGACTGACATTGCCGCCGCCCGCGTTGTCGCCGAAGGAGACGACGATCACGTCCCAGTCATCACTGACCTGGCTGATCGGATACGTGGCGCCGCTGGGGTTGGTGAAGTTGTGCCAGTAACCGATCAGCGCGTGTTTCGCCAGGCCCGTGGGGGTGGGCGTCGGTGTTGGAGTTGGAGTCGGTGTCGGGGTAGGCGTCGGGGTGGGAGTTGGCGTAGGTGTTGGCGTCGGTGTTGGGGTAGGCGTGGGTGTCGGAGTTGGCGTAGGTGTCGGCGTTGGCGTGCCGCAGTCGCCCACCGCCGTCCAGGGCTGGCCGCTGCCGGCGCCGCCGCTGCTGGTCGACGGGTTATTTCCTTGCGTCCACCAGTTGGCCGTGTAATTGACGTTGTTGTAGCTGGCCTGGCCGCCGCCGTTATAGGCCGTGCCGCTGTTCCACGGCGTGTAGCAGGCGACCGCTTGGGCCGAGGCGGCCAGCAGCTGGCTAGCGCTTGGGCTGGATGCGTCGCCGCTGCCGCCACCGCAGGCGGCCAACGTTCCCCCGAAGAGGGTAAGGATGAGGGTATTCATGACTGTCCGGTTCATTGCATCTCCTTGTGTATTTTTTTGGCCGGGCGGCTGGACACCGTCCGATTTTTCAGAGTGCAAGCATTGCAGGTGGTAGTCAACTGGTTTTGTTCTTTGCGCAAGATCACAATACCAGTTGCCGTCTTTCCCCCTATCCCGGGCGATGCGGGCCATACCAGTGGCTGTTTTCCAGTGTGCTGGTATGGTGTCCGGACATGGACTGATTGCCGAATTTGTTCGTTCTCATAGCTCGCCAGCTGATCCATGTCCTCCTAAAAACCGAGAAGATATATACACTTTTCGCCACCTGAAATTCACAATTGGCAAATTCGCTTTTCGCAAGCAGATGTCGAAAGCACCCAGTTATAATTGAATAATAATTTACTGAGGAATATACCCATGAAAAATTCCGTGGCGCTTGATATCAAATTAAAGTCAGTCATAGCATTGCTTCAAAGAGTAGTTATAGCCTTTTCCTCCATGGCAGCAATAGTTTTGGGCTTATATCTTGCGTATTTAAAGGATGTTGCTTCTGCGGCGACCTGCTTGACCACTGGAATCGTGCTGTTTGTTTTTAGCAACCTCGATTTATTCGAAAGTATCAAGGCACCTGGGATAGAGGCGACGATGCGTACAATCGACGCGAAAGTGCAAGAAGTTCAAGCACTAGCAAAGAAGGTCGCCAGCACCTCGTCAGTCACAGCCGAATTCTGCATGGAGATTATGGCCCGCATCGGAAGGCTTTCCGGGCCAATACCTCGCCCACAAGCTCTGCAGCTGGTCATGAAGATGCGAGATCAGTTGAGGACGTTGGATGTCGATGAAGCGACGATAGCCGAAATAATGAAGCCTTGGAATGAAATAATCGGCAACGAATTGATTGGAGTCGCTCATGAACGACTCCAGCATACTATGCTCTTAATTAGTCAAGGTATTGCTGAGAAATTACGTGGAGTAGCGCAACCAATCGATTCCAACGACCCGCGTTACCAAGCCTGTTCATTGGAGCAGGAGAAATTAAATAGATTGCATACTCTTACGCTAAACTTTTATGAGGCGGCCGCGGCAGAAAAGGTGGTGATGATCAGAAACCTATACAACATGATATCAATTACGTACGGTGAAACCTTGATCGACAGTGGCGACTTGGTCTTGCAATCGATTCACGAGGCAGACTATTTTATGAAGACAGGTAGTTTTCTCACCCAACAATTCTGGCTGAGCCATGATCCTATGAAAATAGCTCACTGAACCATATTCATAGTGTCGCCTGGAAACATCGTAAAGACCACGCTGGCGCCGGGAGCAGGGCGGGGAAGGGAGGAGGATGCCAGGCAAGGTCTTGCGGCGGCTACGGCGCTGTTTCCTCGCGCAAATCGGCATGCGGCACGCGCGACAGGTCCAGCAGCATTTGCGTCAAGGCCACGGTCTGGCGCTGCATCAGCCGGTAATCCGCACGGGTCACGGCGTCGACGCCATAGTTGAGCCAATAGGTCGGTTGCGTGACGTAATGCACCGTGGGAATGCGCCGGGAAGCGCGTACATATTGGCCCGCGCCAGGCCAGCCGGCATACTTCGAGCTGGGCTTGATTGAAGGCAACACGAACGCTGGCGCCGCATCGGCCTGCCGCAACATGGCACGGGACGCCTCCATCAGGGCCGGCGTGCGGGGCGAAAACACGGCGGCCGGCTCGAACCTGCCCGTGGGAGCCAAATAACCGTTGCTGTCGGGCAGCACTTCCAGCGCACCCAGGTTCCCGATGGCGAGCATCACGGCGATGCGCTGCATCAAGCCATCGTTTTCGTGCCGTTCGAGAAACTGTTCGGTGCCTACACCGCCGGCGAGGTCGCCGCTCGTCAGCAACAGCATGACGCTGCGCGGCAAGCTGTCCTGCGGCAGGCGCGTCAGGTACTGGGCCATGTCGACGATGGCGTTCGGCCCATTGTCTGCCAGCGCGTTCGTGCCATCCGTATGGCTGCCCAGCACCATCAAATCCTCGGACTTGCCGGGGATGATGCCGATCAGATTGCGCGTCTGCACCTGCCGCACGGTGGCAGCCATGGTCAGCCGCAGCACGGGCGCCGTGCCTGCCAGCACGCTTTCGCGCAGGCGCTGGCCACCGTCGCGGTCGATAAACACGCCGGGCAACTGGCGCACTTTGCCATCGCCGGGGGCATACAGGCCGGCCGCCGTCAGGGGCGGCGTATCGAGAATGACGATCACGCCCGCCGCACCGGCCGCCTGCAGGCTGTCCAGCAGGGCGATGAACGGCCCCAGCATCTGGAACTGGCGTGCATACGGCGTGTCCGGCCCCATGGCGTGGTCCGTATCGTGGACGTGCACGGCGGTCTGGTGAAACGCCTGGCCTGTCCACGCCACGGCGGGCATGTCGACGAGCACCAGCTTGCCGGCCAGGCTGGCATCGGGCCTGGCCCCCGGCGCCAGATAGGCGATGCGGCCCGTAATACCAGACGGCGGCGTTACGCCCGAATACGGGATGTAGCCGACCGTGGACAATACGCTAACTCTGTCGTCGTAGTGCAGTTCCAGGCCCCAGTCGTCCATTTGCACCGACCATTGCCGGAAGCTGACGGGCTCGAAACGCAGTTGTTTGACACCGGCGCGCGCCAGGCGTTCATGCAAGGCGTCGATATACGCTTCATGCCGGGGCGATCCGGTGGCGCGCAGGCGGCGCTCATCTAGGTCGACTTGCCAGTCCAGCAGCTGTTTTCTGGACAGGAACTGCGTGGCGTCGACCGTCACGGCAGCCGATGCAGGCAGGGCGCGCGCAGGCCAGGGACCAGGCTTGCTGGCGCAGGCGGACAAGGCGGCCGCGAGGGCCAGCGCGCCGGCGAGGGACAGGAAGCGACGGCAAGATGCTAGCGCAGTGCGTGCAGGTAGCTTGAGACTTCTCATGCAAAATAGTCGGTAAATACCTGATTTCATTGATATTGTAGGTCTTGAAAATACTGGTCACGGACGGCAATTTACCACGAGACCAGGCGCCGGGCCGGTACGCCTGAGCGGGCGACGCTTTTTCAAGCGCCAGGTTCCTTTCTTCAAAGAAAACCTGTAACTTCCTGCATGGCAGCGTGCCATGGCGAAAGCGAAAATCATGAAAAAGATATTGATACTGGGTGCAGGCGGACAGGTGGCGCAGTGGGTCATCCGCGCCTTGGCGGGTCGTGACAACATCGCCGTGACGCTGCTGCTGCGCAATCCCGGCAAGCTGCCCACACCAGTGCCGCCTAACGGCACCGTGCTGGCCGGCGACGTACTGGACCAGGCATTGCTGCGGCAAACGATGCCCGGTCACGACCTGATCTACGCCAATCTGGTGGGCGACGACATGGAAGACCAGGCCAACAGCATCATTACCGCCATGCAGGCCTCTGGTGTCGAGCGCCTGATTTTCGTCCTGTCGATGGGCATCTACAACGAAGTTCCCGGCAAATTCGGCGCATGGAACAACGCCAGGCTGGCGGAACACCTGAAACCATTCCGCCGCGCCGCCGACGCCATCGAAGCATCGGGCCTGGCATACACCATCGTGCGCCCAGCCTGGATGACGGACGAGGATGAAGTCGACTACGAACTGACGACGCGCCACGCGCCATTCAAAGGCACCGTGGTATCGCGCAAGAGCGTGGCAGACCTGATCGCCAGCATCATCGACGCGCCAGACATGCACCGGCACGCCAACTTGGGCGTGAACAAACCGAACACGGACGGGGACAAGCCGTATTTCATGTAGCGTGCTCAAGCGAAGGAATCCAGCGGCCGCGAGAGCGGCTCGCGGATAGGGAAAATCGCATTTGCGATTGGGGAGTTGGCGAAATGGGGGTTTTACGAAATTCATCCATAACTTCGCATAATTTATATTATGTCAAACCACGACCTAAGTTAGGGATGTTCATTTCGAGCGCCGCCCTAACGCTCTGATTAAATATGCTGTGCAAAATAATAAATGGACGTAGTGTAGCTGTGCCGTGCCCATCCTGGCCAGTATGCTATCTGGTGTGCCGCAGGAAAAATGAGTGCCACGGCATCAGGCTTGCGCTACACTATTTTTTCAGTCGGCGGAAGATGATGGCATCACAGAAAGGCACGGTGGATTTTCTGCTCGACTAGATGGCGGCCGCTGGCAGCCTCAGCGCGAAAAATATGTTGGGCGAGTACGGTGTGTATTGCGATAGCAAGATGTTCGCCATCGTCGCAGACGACGAGTTTTTCATCAAGCCAACGGAGACTGGCCGAACCTGAATCAGTAAACTCGGCGCGCCACAGGAGGCGCCGCCCTACCCGCAGGCCAAGTCGTACTTTTTAAGCAGACCTTGTGATTGATTCGAACACAAAATAACACCTCACTCGCCGTCGAGTAGATCGTGCGCTGCCGCCTTAAGCAATTGGTCGGCTTGCTCGTGAACAAGCAACCACTTAGCCAGTTCCTTTGCACGTACATCCTGCCGCGTTGCCAACAGTCCGAGCGCCGTTGTTGCGCTCAAGGCTCAGACACAAAGTCCTCCACAAGCGTAGCGAGCGTCTCGTTATCAACTTCGGACCAATCCGGCTCTGTCGGATATAGAAGCTGAATTTCCCGTGCCAAATTCATTCTCTGGCCGTCAACTGACTTTACGCTCGATAACCATCCGCCGGATCGCAGCGATTCCAGCCTCCATCTTTTGACGTGCTGAGCTGTTGGCCGAATGAACGACGATAATTGGAGGATTAAAGCCGCGCAACGCGACCGCTTCCTCTATCCACAAGATAACGTCATACCCGGTGCCTCGTTCATCATCGCCAAGATCATGGTCGAGGCTGATCTCGACAACCGCACCGGAGGTCAATAGTGATACCGCCTCATCAGGCCAGTACACTCGAGTCCATCCTTCAGGTGTGTTCCGCTCGTCGTCGAGGTAGACCTTCATTTCTTATACTCCGGAGATAGTGGCACGTGCCCCCATGGTGATGATACCTGACCGGATATCACAGTTACTGCACTTCTTGGATGAGACGCCGCTGCAGGTGGTGGTGATGGCGATCGAGGAAACCACGCATTTGGAAGCTCTCCCACCAGCGCACATTTGGTTGGCTCGGCAAGTATGTAGTGTCCTCCGCGATCTCTGGCTATAATTGTTATCCTGATGAAATCTGGCCGTCACTACAGATTCGCCCTCCCCTTGGACCAAGCTGGACTAGTAATATTCGTACTTATCGGCCAGGTCACGGCAGCAATTTTGATGAGCGTTCTGCCATCAAATTGCTGGATTCAAGAACATCCTACAAAACTCGTAGACATCCGTTCATCATTTCTGCCGCTCGACTCGTATTGAGTTTGGAATTCCCTCCACAACCATTTTATAGGCACCATTTTCTTTTGAAATCGTTACCTTCGGACGAAAGCTATAGTGATAGTGGTAAAAATATTCACTCTGCTTCCAAATCTGCCCATTGACAAGATTCACCACTGTTTCGCCTTCCCATCCACTAAATTCCCCATCTATTCTTGACTCAATCATTGATAACTCCTATGTGAATCGCCACGAGTCAGGTTATCGCTCATGAACCATACTGTTGAGTTGCACTGAAAATTGACCCACTTTCCCCACGAATTTGCAACGGAATCTGACCCACGTTAGTAGCACAATTCCACCTGTCTTATCGGCAGGAGATCGGAGTGATCAACGTGGCTCTACTCGGTATCATTCGACGCTGGCACCTTCGTGACCAGATCCCAATACGAGAAATCGCCAGGCGACTGGATATTTCACGCAACACCGTCCGACGCTATCTGCGCTCGGAAACCACTGAGCCCTCCTATGCGGAGCGGCGATCAGTTAGCGGATTAGACAAATACTCGGTGCAGCTATCCGCGTGGCTCAAGGCCGAGACGACTAAGCCGCGTAAGCAGCGGCGCAATTTGAAGCAGATCCATGAGGACCTGAAAGAGCTGGGCTATGCAGGGTCATACGACCGCGTGGCAGCGTTTGCCAGGCAGTGGAAGGCGGGTCAAACAGAGTGGGTCAATTCTGCGAGCAAACGAACACAACATGTCGCATTGGATACTGAACTGGCATTCCACACAGCGTTTGTGGAGTTCCATTCGTACCACGAAAAAGTGAAATATCTGCAGGCTGGAATCGTCAATCGCAGAATTCAGGTCGCGTTGGCCGACACCTACCACGACCCGCCTCTGCTCACGCGGCCCAACAAAGCGTTGCAGAAAAGCCATGCGTCGATTATTCAAGATCACATCTACACGCGTTTCCTCATTCGAATCTTTCATCGCGTACTCGGTCTTCCCTTGTCTCCCACAACCGATCCTCCACGACCTCTTTCGCAAGATGAACTTTGGCTCCATCCACAAAAGCCTTGAGATCACGTGGGAAGTTTGGTTCCAAGCTGTCCAGCAATTGAGCGTTCGCCTCAATCAATGCGGACCGCGAACCACTCCAACTCATCGGTCGAAACCGTTTAATGAACACGGCTAGTACGCTTTTGGGATCTGCTGCGTTGGAGAGGAGCGCTTTCGCTTGATCAGACCATAACTGGGGTCCACTCGTTTCCGATTGGTTCGCGAAAGTGACAACTGAGGATGCAAGCAGATACCGTTGCTCACGATCTCCCTCACACCATGCGATGAGGTTTTCGGTAGAGACCACGTCCATCGGGTTGCTCGAATGGCCACCTATATGTTCGAACGCGTGAATCCCTACCTGCTGATTCGCTTCATTACCTTCGAACAGCGCATCTAGAACGGCGACCGGGTGTAGCTCGAGCAAAGATTTTAATAACCCATTGTTATCAAATGAATAGGTCTCATTGGTCAATACCGCGTGCCTGAAGCGCGCAGCGATCTGAGACGCAACTGGCCCGCCGTCGGAATCGGAGAGGCAAGCTTTTATGACTACAGCGAGGGTATAGTCGTCAAGCTGATTATTCTTTCTAAAGGTGATGTGCGGAAGCATTTCGCGGCCAGCTCGAAGAAATTCAGGCTCGTTCTCTCGCTGATTCGCGCGGTTGGAAAACAATCGCATGGAAAGTACCTCTAGCGCAACCTCGAAACCCTCCGCGTGGGCTGCGACAAGCAAGAGCAAGTCGCAGAAAGCGCTAACGGCGAGGGTATTAAGCGTTCTGCCGTACGCCAAGGCCCCATACATTCGAACCGGAACAAGTCCATCATTCAAGGCTCGTGTAAGCCTTTCAATACACCGCTGGTCGAGTTCTACAGCGGAATGCAGCTCTGGGAGGAACGCTTGTAAAGCGCATTGATCGAGCGCTGCGTCGAGTAGATTATGCGCAAGGTTTTTGTCCTGTTCCCAGAGTGCTGTCAGAAAGCCTTTAAGAATCTGAATATTCCGTTGCTCAGGCAGGAGTACATCCAGTCCACTTGCAAGCCTCATCCAAGTAGCACGAGGAGCCATGGAAGCGCTAGCAAGTCCACAACCAAATACCCACGCTCTATTTCCTCCGCGAAGGATATCGGGGAGTATTTTTTCCAGCACTTCGTCGTCACCAGCTACTGCAGCACCGAGCTCGCGAGCAATTGCTTCCAACCGCGTCGTCTGGTTCTCGATGTCGTCATTTAGGTCGAAATCATCCAGGTCGAACCCAAACGACGACTGTCCCAGGACAAATGCACGCACCCTTTCAGTTAGATTTGAAGGCCTCAGATCACGCTCAAGTGAAGTCAGCAGTAAAGCGGCCTCAGACGCCATCCAATTCATATCGAATTTCATCAGACTACGGCACGCAGCCCATCCCTCTTGCCAGAACCCACGTGCGGAGAATCCACGAGCGAGCCTATCCAATTCGATGTGCATGTGTGCTGAAGCCCACATGCCGCGGAATCCTCGTGCAAGCCGCGCGCGCAGCTCATGTTCTAGCACCCCGTCAGTCAGTGCAAGGCGCTCAATCAACAAAAGAGCGGAACTGTACCATTGCGTAACGTCAGAACGATTCGCAGGACAGTAGCCGTAACCGCGTGACCTAGCTCCAAACTCGAAACCATAACTTGAACTGAAGTGGCCAGTCTGCAGCACCTTGTCTAACGCGGCCAGGCCTAGTGCACGCGTTCTGACATTTGTAGACCCGAGCAGCTGCTCGATCACGCTGAGCCGCTGTTCAATTGTTGCATGGGTACCGGATAGGTGTAAGGAGAACAAGGAAACGAAAATTTCCGTCGCCTGCTTGGCTTCGAGCTCATTACTGCTATTGGTGGCAACCATTTCCAACAATTTAACGCATCGTTCGAACAGTGCCTGGTCATAAGCAAGGGATCGCAACAATGGGAGGTGTTGCCGCCACATCATTGAATCCGCCCCAAGATGGCCGTCCTCTGCCCTCTCCATGCAAACTAACGTCGTCTCGGGCAGCACAGATGCGACGTTCGTAAACATTGCCCGACCCAGGTCATTGAGCACATTCAAGTTGCCGAGGAGGCCGCTTGGCGCAAGCCATTTCTCGACGATATTTATGGCCTTCGGATGGTCATGCAAAAAAGATAAGCGCCGCGAAAAAGACCGCGCCAGACGCTCTGTCCCGCCTGTGATGAAGTGTTGGTCAATGTAATTGTAAGGTATGCCGTCAAGTGCGCGCGCAGCAAGTCGGTTGGCGATAGCGTGGGGGAGCACTGCTCGCCAGTTGCCCCGCTGCTGCACCAGATCGCGCCGAAACAACTCACCGACATGGCGATATATCTCGGCCGGAGCTTGGCCTATGAGTGCAGCCAGCCGCGGGAGCTCAGCTTCACTCCCGTCAAGAATCTCACCTTGAAATGAGTAAAGGAGAGAGCATGCTTGGGCCGCAAGGAGCAACGCGTTATCCGGATCGTACCGCTGCCGGAAGAGGCGTTGAAAAAGTTCATCGTTCGACAGACCCGCGATGGAGTCCGAGTGTTCAACAGTCTCTGCAAGCGCGATTGCGATTCGTGCGTTGCCACCAGACGCATCGGCAATAGTACCTGCGTCTACCTGGGATAGATTTGCGTATCGACGCCGGACCAGCTTCTCAATTAACTCGACCGAAGACGTCTCGAGCGTGACTACTAGAGTCCCCTCAGGCTGGTCGTCACGCACGTCGTACTCAATCGTGAGGACGCTGATCGTGCTGTGTCGGCCACTGCACAAATCAGTGAGCCTTCGATGTAGATCGGGAGGGCAGTTATCGACGATTAGAACTGCGCGGGTCCGGTTAGCGATCAAATCGGACGCCAAGCCAGTCGGTTGTGGATCCGGATCATCCGACAAGTTTGTGTATACCGCTAGGGAGGACGGCAATGGCCGACTTGCAATTCTAGCGTCGAACAAACATTGTGCAAAGCGCGTTTTTCCGACACCTGATAAGCCGACTAAGCGCACAATTTTTCCAGAGTCGGCCAATTTATCGCGAAGCCTATCAATCCCATGCGACAACGATTGGGGGATCGAATTGCGCTCGCCTCCGAAGTGGAGGCGCATCTTGTCATCGAGCAGATACTCTGCATCAGTACCTTCAGCTACACCGGTCCAAGAACCGTAAGGACGCCAACCAACGAGAGACCTACCAACTTTCACCTTGACCCAACAAATCAGACCGGGAAAGCGCCGCACCCAAGTCGCCAAACGAGTCCGGTCATAAAAATCCGTGTGCAACTGCTCACCATTGCCTTCACCTATCAAAGCCTCGCGCATGGCTTTGTTGCGATTGCGAAGGGCGCTGTCACTCGTTGCCCCTTTGGAACTGACAATGACATATGCGCCCGCCTCATCAGCAAGTTCTTGAATAACTGGACGAATAAGGCTTTTGGGGCGCATCTCCGCAATGATCTCGCTCCGCGGCATGTCCGGAGTCTTGACTTGGAACCCTGTTGACCTGCGAGGGATGAAGCCCTCAATGGATATCGCTGGTGATAAGGCCACGCGTACGTCAAGCCCGCCATCAGTTGCCGTCTGATTGCCACCCCATGTTACGGCTGCAGGTGATATACCACGGCCTTCCAGCTCTGCCTCACAGAGGCGCCCGACCAGTTCCCTTAGGTCGATGTCGTTGAGCTGAGCAATATCGTCGGGCGTAATGTCGAACAATGGAATTCTCCGTGGTTTGGAATCACATTGTACGTCCCAGGAAGTGGCATGCAGACGTAAACTTGCTGCAAAGCTGCCGTCGCAATCAAATCAATTCTTGTTGATTTCGATTCTGTCATCACAACCCCTAAGCTGGCGGTTGCCTGGCACTCCATTTGATGGCGGGCGCGGCGGAGATTCCCCGGACCTGGGAGACGCTGTTCACCCAAGCTGCGCTGAAGGTTTACCTTCGATTTCGTTGACCGCCTTGCCGGTACCGAAACTGAGGCTCATTGCCGCATGCCCAGTGCGGAAAGCTTCTCAATCCAGCATACATTCATGAGCATAACTAATTAATGCGTCGTATTCGCTGGGGAAAGCGAACGCTGAAAGAGGAAGAGCGCTGGGCGGGCGCTGCTCGTATTGCGCAGTAGCGATAACGGTTGCGCATCTTCATGGAATGTTGTTAGACTGGGAACAAGCTCTGGTCCGGCCGAGTCCACGTCTCAACAGGATCGCAATATAACTATCGTTCTACCTTTCTCCCAACCATGCGTTTTCGCACGTGCGGGGAAGCACCGTGGATTCTCTGTGCGTCACTAATTGGAAAATGCATGTCCACCTCTATCAATACCATCACCCACGCCCTGCGCGTGTCGCTGGCCGATGCCGGCTCACCCATCGTCCTGGGCCACGCCTTCCAGCTGGTCGCCGCCGCGTTCGGCTATCCCAGTTCAGGAGTCCTGCAGGCGTCAGGCGAACCGAAGAAACTCACCGATTCGATGCACTGGATCGTCGACCTCGCACAGATAAGGCAGCGTGCAGCATCTCTAAGTGTGGCGGTCGACATCGACGCTTTCTTGCAGGCAATGGCCGACGCCTCGCGAGAGCTAGGCGGTCCGCGCATCCATACGTCGGATGGCGATCTGGAGCAGGAATTTCTCGAAGCTGCCATAGAAAACGCGCTCGACGACGATGACGTTTCGAGGCAAATGGCCAACACCAACACCACCGGCCCCTGGGAGGCGAACTTGGAGTTCGCTGATGCGACACCGCTGCCGCTCCGCATTGGCGAGGTATTTACGATCAGCTATGAGGGTCAGATCCAGGGCGAACCGGACGATGACCGGCCCTACAGCGGGCATGCTGCCAACGTTTCTGTCCAGGTTTCGCTAACTGCCGTCGGTAGACGGCTTGTCATCGGACCACCCAAGGTCGAAGTGATGGGCGCGGAGCTCGACGCGGGCTACTATGGCATGGACGACGACGGCTCCGGCCCTCCGCTGGGTCGGATGGAGGCTTAGATGGAACTTGGTGTGCCATTCGAGGAGCGTGAGCAGCTTGAGGGCGCCGAGTCGACAGGCGACACTACCAGCGCAGGTGCATCGAATGTCGCACCCGAAGCCTGGTTGCGTCACGTGCTGACGCATATCACCGATCATCCCGTCAACCGGGTTGATGACTTCTTGCCTTGGAACTGCAAGCTGCCAGCAGCCCTTTGAGATCACGCCGCTTCCCAGCGGTGTTGTGACTTTCTGAAATAAACGCGACGAAAGGTATTGCGGCACAGGGCTAGGCCAACTTGATTTTGCTAAAAGCTGCGACGATTTTTCGCTGAATAGCTGCGACTAATCCAAAGGGATAACGAAATGGCTGCGAACGACGTCGTCCCTGAACTGACAACTTCCGTAACGCCACCAGCAGAGGCAGGGAGCGGCTGGTTCCGCCCCAGGCTGGGTGAAAACTCCAAATCTCAAAATATTCGTGGGTAGGGTTACCATTCCCGCCACCGAGAAAACGGGGTAGCGCGCGTTTTGAGAGGCCGATTTTTGAAGAACCAGAATTTTTCTGCGTTTCCACACAGCCTGGCCTCAAAGCAGAAGTTCAGCTTGGCGGCAGAGGTCTCCCTAAGCGCACCCTCCCCACACTGTCATTTTCGAAATGTTGAGTGATGAGGAATCCATATATACCTAGAGATCGGAGAATGTAGTGTAGGACGGGAGCGATTCGCATAGCAAAACTAATATGCGGTTTACTTGCACACAGGACACAGATATAGTCTAGGCAACAAATTAGTGCGGACCTGATTGGAGCATTTAGGCATGAACTCATCTTATACCCGTCCCATCAGGCCTGTAATCCTTGTCGTGGACGACACGCCGGATAATCTTCTGTTGATGGCCAACTTGCTCAAGGATAGTTATACGGTCAAAGCAGCGAATAACGGCGAGAAAGCACTGCGCATCGCGCGCGATGTACCGCCGCCCGACCTCATCCTGCTTGACATCATGATGCCTGGGATGACCGGCCACGAAGTGGCGCAGGCACTGCAGGGCGACCCGGCCACGCGCGACATACCCATCATCTTCTTGACCGCTATGGCCTCCAGCGAGGACGAGACGCACGGTCTGGAGCTGGGCGCGGCCGATTACATCACCAAACCGATCAGCCCGCCCGTGGTGCTGGCGCGCGTACGCACCCAACTCAAGGTCAAAGACGCGGCCGACTTCCTGCGCGACAAGAACGAGTACCTGGAACAGGAAGTCCAGCGCCGCACGCGCGAGCTGGGTGCGATCCAGGATGTCACGATCCACGCCATGGCCTCGCTGGCCGAGACGCGTGACAACGAGACCGGCAACCACATCCGCCGCACCCAGCACTACGTCAAGGTGCTGGCCGAACATCTGAGCGAGCATCCGCGCTTCCGCGCTTTCCTCGACCCCGACACCATCAAGCTCTTGTTCAAGTCGGCGCCGTTGCACGACATCGGCAAGATCGGCATCCCCGACCGCATCTTGCTCAAGCCTGGCCGCTTCGAACCCGAGGAATTCGAGATCATGAAGACCCACACCACGCTCGGGCGCGACGCCATCGCCCACGCCGAACAACAACTGGGCATGGACGTCGACTTCCTGCGCCTGGCCAAGGAGATCGCCTACTCACACCAGGAAAAATGGGACGGCAGCGGCTACCCCGAAGGCCTGGCCGGCGACGCCATCCCGATTTCGGCGCGGCTGATGGCGGTGGCCGACGTCTACGACGCCCTGATCAGTCGTCGCGTCTACAAGGAAGGCATGCCGCATGAAAAGGCAGTGCAGATCATCGCCGAGGGGCGCGGCTCGCACTTCGATCCCGACGTCTGCGACGCCTTCCTGGCCAACCTGCCCGCCTTCCAGCAGATCGCCGCGCGCTACGCCGACAGCGACCAGGACATGGCCAAGCAGGCTGCCGCCATCGCACACACCCTGCCTGCACAGTGAGCGCCGGCATGCGTTCGCCCCTGGCCTATGTTGAACGGCTGCGCCTGCGCCAGAAGCTTGCGGCCGGCTTTTGCGCAGTGCTGCTGCTGGCCCTGGCGCTGGGGTTGCAAAGCCTGCGCACCCAAGACCAGTTGAGTAGCGACATGCAGCACCTGCTCAGCGAGGGCATGATCGGCATCGTGCAGGTCAAGGAAGCCCGCATCCAGCTCACCCGCTTCGAGCTAATGCTGCACAAGGTGGCCAACGCCCCGGACCCTGTTGCCGTCGACGAGGCGCTGGAACAGCTCGACAAGGCGCGCGAGCAGTTGCATTTCGCTGCCGGCGAGGCCCGCGCCACGTTGCTGCGTACCGACAATCAGCAACGCTATGCCGTCTTCGAAACCATGCTGGCGCGCGCCGAACGCATCGCCGACGAAGCCATGGAGCTGACGCGCGAGAATCGCAATGCCGAGGCCAACGCCTTGCTCAACAGCGAACGCTTCCAACAGGCCATGCGCACGGCCGACCTGCAGATGGCCGAGATCGCCGCCGTCAAGGACTCCAACGCCCGCAGCACCATTTACCATATCCGCCAGTTCGCGCTCACCAGCAGCACCCTCACCTACGCCCTGCTGATCGGCGGCCTGGCGGTGGCGCTGCTGTGCGCCTGGTGGATCAGCCTGTCGATCAGGCGCCCGGTCAACCGCCTGCGCGAGGCGGTCGATGCGCTGGCCGCCGGCCAGCTCGACAGCGTGATCCCGCACACCGACTACCAGAACGAAACGGGCGACCTGGCCCGCGCCATTGCCAAGCTGCAGGTCGAATCGCGCCAGCTCGACATGCAGCGCTGGATCAAGTCGCAGGAAGCCTCGATCCAGGCCGAACTGCAGCAGGCGGCCAGCCTGGACCAGGCCGCGCAGCGCCTGTTGACGCTACTCGCGCCGCTGGTGCAGGCTGGCCAGGGCGCGCTCTACCTGCTTGACGAAGACGTTGCCGCACTGCGCCTGGCCGCCAGCTACGCCGCCGATCCGGACCATCCGCCGGCGCCGCAACTGGCGCTGGGTAGCGGCCTGCTGGGCCAGTGCGCGCAGGACCGCCAGCCGCTCCGGCTCGACGCCCTGCCGGACGACTACGCGCAGATTCTCTCGCAGCTGGGGCGGTCGCGCCCACGCCACCTGCAGGTACTGCCACTGCTGCACGGCGAGCGCCTGATGGGCGTGCTGGAGCTGGCCGGCTTCGACGCTCCCAGCGAATCGGGTCGCGTGCTGATGGACGAGCTGCTGCCCAAGCTGGCGATGTCGCTGGAAATCAAGGCGCGCAGCCACGCGGTGCAGACCATGGCCGCCGAACTCGAAGCGCAGCAGGTGGCGCTGAAAGCCACCGAGGCCTGGTATCGCGGCATCATCGAGGCGGCGCCCGACGGCATGCTGGTGATCGACGCCCAGGGCCTGATCATGATGACCAACCCGCAGCTCGACCAGCTGTTCGGCTACCAGGCCGGCGAGCTAGCCGGCCTGCCGATCGAAGTCCTGGTGCCGCCGGAGGCGCACGGGCGCCACGTAGGCTCGCGCGACGGCTTCATCGCGCACGGCACTGCGCGCCAGATGGGCACGGTCGGCGCCGACCTGCACGGCATGCGCAAGGACGGCAGCCGCTTCTCGGTCGAGATCGGCCTGTCGCGGCTGCCGGCTATCGCCGAGCGCGGCGTTTGCGTGTGCGCCTCGGTGCGCGACATCAGCGACCGCAAGCTGGCCGAGGCCGAAGTGCTGCGCGCCAAGGAGATCGCCGAGGACGCTACGCGCGCCAAGAGCGATTTCCTGGCCAACATGAGCCACGAGATCCGTACGCCGATGAACGCAATTATCGGCATGAGCCATCTGGCGCTGCGTACCGATCTCGATAAGAAACAGCGCAACTACATCGAGAAGGTGCACCGCTCAGCCGAGAACCTGCTGGGCATCATCAACGACATTCTTGACTTCTCCAAGATCGAAGCGGGCAAGATGAACATAGAGCAGGCCCCGTTCCGGCTGGAGGACGTGCTGGAGAATTTCGCCAGCATGATCGGCCTGAAGGCCGAGGACAAGGGCCTGGAACTGCTGTTCGCCACTTCGGCCGACCTGCCGACCGCATTGGTAGGCGATTCGCTGAGGCTGGGTCAGGTATTGGTCAACCTCGGCAACAACGCCGCCAAGTTCACTGAACGCGGTGAGATCGTGGTCGGGATCGAGATGGCTGCCGACGCCGGGGATCAAGTCGAGCTTCACTTCTGGGTGCGCGACAGCGGTATCGGCATGACGGCCGAGCAGTGCGAACGCATGTTCCACTCGTTCAGCCAGGCAGACAGCTCGACCACGCGCAAATACGGAGGTACCGGGCTAGGTCTGGCCATCTCCAAGAAGCTGGTGGAGCTGATGGATGGCCGGATCTGGGTCGAGAGCATGCCGGGCGAGGGCTCGACCTTCCACTTCAGCGCCCGTTTCGGACGCCAGACCGAGGTGCAGCCGCGCCGCATGTTCCACGCCGACGAGCTGCTCGGCCTGCGCGTGCTGGTGGTCGACGACAACGCCAGCGCGCGCGAAATCTTGTCGACAATGGCTCGCAGTTTCGGCTTGGAGGTGGACCTCGCTGACAGCGGCCACAGCGCGCTGCGCACCATGGTCGAGGCTGAGCGCAAAAGCCTGCCCTACGACTTGGTGCTACTGGACTGGCGCATGCCGGGCATGGACGGCGTCGAAACGCTGCAGCGCATGCAGAGCGGCGCCGTGACTCACATCCCTTCTGTCATCATGGTGACTGCCTTCGGCCGGGACGACGCTCAGGAAGCGGCGGCGCTCCAGCAGGTGGCGCTGCCAGCCGTGCTGACCAAGCCAGTCACCCCGTCGACGCTGCTCGAAGCAATCGGCGAGGTACTGGGCAAGGGCGTGGTGGCCGAAACGCGACAGGCAGAGCGACAGGACCGCAGCGCGGCCGACCAGGCCCGCATGGCCGGCGCCCGCCTGCTGCTGGCCGAGGACAACGATATGAACCAGGAGCTAGCGCGCGAGCTGCTTGAAAGCGCTGGCATCGTGCTCACCATCGTAGGCGATGGGCAACAGGCGCTGGACCTACTGGCTCAAGCCGGGCCCGTCGCCTTCGACGGCGTGCTGATGGACTGCCAGATGCCAGTGATGGATGGCTACGAAGCCACCCGCCGCCTGCGCGCCCAACCCCGCTACGCTCAGCTGCCGATCATCGCCATGACCGCCAACGCCATGGCCGGCGACCGCGAAATGGCGTTGACTGCCGGCATGAATGACCACATCTCCAAGCCGCTGAACGTCACCGCCATGTTCGCCACCATGAGTAAGTGGATCCGCCCGGCGCAGTCGGCATTAGCAGCGCCCCCAGCGGGGCAGCCAGATTCCGCAGGCAAAGTGGTTGCGGCCCTACCTGCCGAACTCCCCGGTATCGACCTGCGCGCCGGCCTGGCGACCAGCATGGGCCGGCAGGACCTTTACCTGCGCATGCTGGTGCGCTTCCGCGACGGCCACGCTAGACTGCGGGGGGAATTTGAGGCTGCGCGGCAAAGCGATGACCCCACAGCGGCGGCGCGGGTAGCCCACACCTTGCGCGGCACCGCCGGCAACGTCGGTGCCAAAGGCGTGGCGGCGACAGCTACCGCACTGGAACTGGCATGCAAAGCTGGTGTAGCCGAAGCCGAACTGGCTGTGCTGCTGACGGCGGTCGAAAACGAACTGGCGCCGGTGCTGCTCGGCCTGGCGGCACTGGGCAACTATACTGCAGCGGCAGAGAACACCCGGGCCGGGGCCATCGCAGCGGCTCCCGCCCTGCCGCCGGACGCGGCCGCCACACTTGCCCAGCTGCGCAAGCTGCTGGCCGACAGCGACACCGCCGCGCTGGATGTGCTGGAGACATTGGAATCGCAAGCCGCCGGCCACCCGCTGGCGCGACAGCTGCGCAAAGTCAGCCAGGCAATTGAACGCTTCGACTTCGACGCTGCGCTGGAAGCGCTTGATGCCGTGGTGAAGCCAGCCTGACAAGCAAGGCCGCCGCGCGATTCGCCTTAGGCCGGGGGCGGCACCGACGGCAGGCTGACAATCAGGGTGGTGGTCTGGAGCTCGTCATCGACGGCGAAGGCCACCTCGCCGTATTGCGCGCGCGCCAGCAGGCGTGCCGAATACGTGCCCAGGCCGGTGCCGCCGGACTTACCTTCGGTGACGAACTTGTCAAAGAAGCGTTCGCGTATCGGTTCCGGGATCACACCCTTGTTGACTATCTCGATGCGCAACGGGCTTCCGGCGTACAGCGTGGCAATGACACGGGTGCGCTCTGGCGCCGCCTCGCAGGCGTTCTTGATCAGATTATTCAGCAGCGAATAGGTCAGCATGGCATCGCCCAGCGCTAGCGGAGCGTCGATGCCGACATCGAAATCGGTGTCGACCGCCAACACCAGCTGCTTACCCGAGTAAGTGGCGCGTGCCGTCTCCACCACCCGCCGCAGCATGTCGCTGATGGGAAGCGGCGCTGCATGGAGCACGTATTTTTCCGTCTCGATCTTGTACAGCTCGGTCGACAGGTTGACCATGTCTGTCACCTGCAGCATGGCCTGCTCCGCCAGCCGCAAATGCTCAAGTTGTCGTCGGTCCAGGTCGGCGGCGTCGATCAGCGACTGCACGATGCCGATGGCGCCGGCTAGTGGCCCCTTGAGGTCGTGCCGCGTCATGGCCTCAACGTCATCGCGCAGGCGGGCGATGGCCAGCATATTATCGTAGTCGGTCTGCAAGTGACGCCGCAGCTCGACGTAGCGCATGAAGTTGTCGACCCGAAGCTTGAGCTGGACCGGGTCGATTGGTTTGGTAATGAAGTCCACCGCACCCAACTCCATGCCCTGCAGGCGCGCGGCGTCGTCGGTCAGGGCTGTGACGAAGATTATGGGCACGTTTTCCGCGCCGGGATGCTGGCGCATGCGGCGCGCCACTTCAAACCCGTCCATGCCAGGCATCATCACGTCCAACAGCACCAGGTCGGGTGGCGTGTCGCTGCAGCACAGAGCCAACGCTTTCTCGCCGTTGTGCGCTGCCTTGATGCGGTAGCGGCCCTTGAACACATTGGCCAGCACGTACAAGTTGTCGGCAGTGTCATCGACCAAGAGCAAGGTCGGCGGCAACGGTTGCGGCGGTGGCAAATGAACCACAGCCGGTGGCACGACGACCACATCGTCTACGATTACAGCAACGAGCGGCGCATCGATGTTCGTGTCCGGCACTGGTGGTGCAACCTGGTGCGCCATCGCGCGCTTGATGCTGGTGGCCAACCGGCCCGCCGTGTAGGGTTTGACCAGCAGGTCGCTGACACCGCTGCTGATGGCCGTTTCGATGCGGCTGCGCTCGGCCTCGGCGGTGATCATGATGAACGGCATGTGCATATGGCGCGGACTGGAGCGTATCATCTGCAGCAGGGCGATGCCGGTCAACGCCGGCATATTCCAGTCGGAGATCACCAAATCATAACGCTTGCGCTCAATCATGCGCCAAGCTTCAGAGCCATCGGCTGCGAGATCCACCGATCCGTAGCCAAGCGAGGCCAGTTGGCCAGCCGTGACCTTGCGCATTGTTTCAACATCATCAACCACCAGTATTCTCAGCACTTGTGCCATGTCTCCCCCATGTGAGGCCTGCTACGTGGGGTAGCACACCGTTTCATTTATTATGCGGCATTTTTTTATCGATTTGAAACGAAAGCATTTCAAGCCGTCAAGGTCGGCTTCTGGCCCAGGCTGTATAAAAACGTCAATCGCTGTGACGCCATCATCGATCAAATCCCCCAACTAGCCATGACGTCACTGGGCAGACGCTTACCATACTGCTGAAGACGGGGTAATTGCAATGACAGGAGAACGCTTACCGTTCGCAAGAGTGGGAGATCACATTCGCAGAGAGACCCAACTGAACATTAAGGCTGACATTCGAACTGGTAGCAACGTTCATGAACACCTTGCACCCACAAGGCCCTACAAAGTCTTAGAATTCAAAAGCTTAGATGAACGTGAACGGAGAACTTAGGGCGTAAGTAAAATTACAAGTTGAGGTTAGAGGTACTTCTAGTTCCATTCCGCCTAAACAAAAACGACAGAACTTCGTCGCCTCCACTCCTTCGACTATTGTTCTGCTGCTGTGATAGATCTATACAACAGCAGAACCTCTAACTGCTAGTGCGAGTTGTTTGAAAACATCACTCTGTCAATCCCCCAGAAATCGAGCAAACAAAAAAGAACACTTTTAAGTTCGGGAGACGCAGTTGTATGTGAATTAAAATTTCTCGCCATAGCTAATAATTCAAACTCCTTAGCGGTTGAGAATAACGTGCGGGCCACCTCATTTTTCGAAAAAAACTCGCCTAGAATGGCTGTATTAAGCGATTCTAATTCTTTCTCGACACTTAACCTTACTTGCCGAGATATCGATGCACCTTCTTTAGCATGTTGTTCAACAAGGGCCATCGCTACATCGACAACCTTTCGAATTCCAGTACTCCCTTTCGAACCATAGGTAAAACCATCTTTGATCAATTTTCCACGCTCTGATTGCTCGTGGAAAGACAGTTCTTTCATGCAGTAGTCGATTGCTATTGAAATAAATGAACATATAAGATATAAACAACGTAGTGCTGTTTCTCTCGGAGCACTCTTAGTAATTGATTGCTCAGCAAAAAACTTCCCATGCGTTAGCCACATATTACAGCTATCAAAAGATAAAGATCTGGCCAATAACCCTTTAGAGGATTTCATTCTCGCCTGCCAATCGCCGTCGAACTTACTCAACGCGTATGTGCCAATCTGGGCAAAAAATTCCTCCTCAGAGTACCTTTCCGAATTTAGGTCCTTCCGTTTATCTAGTTTTCCAAGGAAGTTTCCGTCTAAAACCAGAATACCAAGTTCGCGACCAAAATCCTTTACTTCGTCACGTTTATCCGTCGTGGCTACAACCGCACCAGTTGCCCTGCATGCAATGCGCAAGCCCTGAACCCAAAAAATTCGCTCGATTGCCTGCGGCGTTTTCTTATTCTTGGCATCTACGATTGTTATTTCACGGGAAACCGATGATGTTCTGCTATACAACCAGAGGTCAATATCAGTGACATCGAATCCTTCATATATAAATGGAACACCTCGAACAACAAAATATCCCGCCTCAAGAAAATAACTTCTCAGTAGCTCCTCCATGCGCGGTCCCTTCAACAGCGGTTGCGAACTCATAAACCACCTCCAGTGCGCAGAATAGCCAACATATCATTAGTTGCTTTTGGATTTGACTCTATCTGTTTCTTGCGAGTTTTTTCTCGATTCTGCTCAGGTCCTTTGAAGCCGGTAACCGCAGCTGTCGGGAGAGAGTTGAGAGAATGCTCGCTAACGTCACCTTGGCGGATAGCTTGGAGCGCAAGCTCGCCAATTTCTTTTTTAAGCAGACGCAGCATTGGCCCATATCGCCCTTTTTTGCTGCCATTTTTTACCTCAACTACTCCTTTTAACTCAAGTACTTTATAGTCTTGTGCAATTGCATTCACGGGGCCAACCGATTCGCCGCGAACAAGTGCGCTCAGTAGCGCATCCACCATCTGAATTTGTCCTCGCGCTTGCGAACTTTTTGTCATTCCGTAGGTAACCGAACTAACAAAGGCCTTAGCGAGATCGAATGCGTCGTCGACCATAGAATTGCTAAATTTTGAGAATGCCGAAGGAAGTGTCATGAAACCAGCATCTTCAGTTGAGTTGCTAACGACACTTATATCAAATAAACCAATAGAGGTAACCTTATTAAAAAGCTTTTCGCCTAATAAGGAACTGGCCCAATCAACACCAACACACGCTTGCTTGCGAAGAGCTTCTGTTAATTCGTTTAATTTCGATTGCTCACTAGCTGTCAACGAATCGAGTACAATTTTAATTTTTCGAGTTGTATCGCGTCGGAATAAATTTCCGTTAAATAACAGCGTGCTATTAACGTCAAGCGGCTCAAAATCAACAAAACCGATTTGCTCTGAATCTCGCATGAGCTGGCTAATTGCTGAATTTCCCAATTTGTAGCTATCATTCAGGAGTTCCGATACTTCTGCTTGGAGAACAGGTTCGATCGACGCGCGCTCAGCCAACTCAATCGCAGCTTTCTCACCAGCGCCCGGATTAAGCGAATCGAATATGTCTGATGTGTGCTTAAGGGTCGTTGCAGCTGTAACGCCAAGAACTGAGATGGCCCCCTTTCCTTTTGAAATCAATTGTTGTTGCTCAAGAACTTCAATTAATTTTGGCAGTTCGAATGTGGTATTGATATTTGCAGCGGTTGCCAAAACGTTGAGTCGTTGATCATTGACTAAAGTTTGATTGTCTGTCGATATGGCGGAAAGTAGAATTCCTGCCTTTCCAGCCAAAAACATCTTGTCATAACCAAATTGATTGCTAACTCCTTGCAGCTTGTTCGTGTGATGAATAAGCCATGAGCCTTTAGTTTTCGTATCCATCTTCTCTTTCATTTAAATGCAACTTGGATAGTAAATCATTAACTCACCAAAAATAAATGCAATTCTTATTTTTTGCTTGACCAACCTAATTGTGTGAAACATTACCACACCTGTAGCTTCAAGGTAATTGTTTTTTGAAAATTATTTATGATAAGTTCCGTAATCGAGTCGGTGTTAGGAGTATCAATCTGAAAGTAGTAACTGATGGTTCTGGACCTCATCCGTCAAAATCACCTCGTTTGGCCCGTCCGAAAAGACCGTGGCATCTGAATTCGTCCTTAAAACACCGCTCACACACACGCAGGCGGAGGCTGTAGCGTGCTTGTTGCACTGCCCACTTTGGCACCCCAAGCATGTACATAAAATCGCCAAGCATCCTAGCCCGGTTGACCGCCCGCCAGTTGGTACGCCTAGAATTGCGGATTATCCAGTACTGGTTGCGGAACTCATCCTCTATTTTCTCAAGTATCCGCAGTGAATTATCATCAAAATTTGCCATATCACGTCCCTCCTCCCGTCAAATACGGTGGAGTAACTGTCAGAACGGACAATCGTCCACCACCTGTGGCAGTCCCGGAGCGGTTGCCAGGTACACAACGCCGAGATTGTTGTTACAGCAGGTTTGCAAGCCGTCCATGCAATGGCCGGAAAGCGCCTGGAATGGACCTGCGCGGCGCGCAGCATGTTTGTACAAAACGGCACCCGCCATACATCGACTTCCGGCACCACGATGCCCCTGGAGCGGAAGTAGCGTTTCTGATCAAGCACCCTGCACTGCATTCCTTGCCGCAGTATTTCGCTATGTAGCTGGCGATCTTGTGCGCTTCTGCCACGCCAAATCCGAAACGGTGCGGATCGCGGACGTGGACTTGCCCCATCTGTTCACCGCTCGGGCCGCGTCCCAGGATGCCTTGCCAGATGGAGCGCAGCAGCGCGTACATTTGCCGCCCTGCGACGGCTACATGAAAATGAAATGCGCCACGGGCCTGTTCTTCAATAACCGCGACATAATGATATTGTTTATGATTACTTGCTTGTATAGGCCGTTTAAGTTTCTTTTAACTGTCAAACATATCCATATGGAAATCTTTTCAGGTATATTTGAATAACCTGACTTTACCTGCTTGATGAGGATTTCTTATGCTTAGTATGGATCGCGCCCCGAAACGCGTTGATAGTCCGTCCGTTAACAGCCGCCCTACTGTATACAAGGCCATCCTGCCTATCTTGAGCTGGTTCCGCGATCTCCTGTCGGCAGATCGCACTTCGACGTTGAAAAGAACATCCAAAAGCGGAGTCAGCGATGACGAACTGAATGCATTTCGACTCTTGGTCGGCCAAGCGCATGAGATTCACAAGGCAAATCCCGCTGGGCTGCGCTCTCTAGTTACCGCCATCCTTCGCCCGCTGCAATCAGAGCAAATTTTGTCGGTCGCTGAACGCATGGAGCACGCCGCAGTTGGTGAAATAGCAATATGGCGACTATTCTCTCAGGACAGCTTTTTCTCCATATTTGAAGAGCGCGATTGCCTGCGACAAGAGGCAAAGAGCTATCGAATCAAGTTCTCGCGCGATATAGTGCTGACGACGCCTTGGCAGCGCGACCGTTTCACGGACGCCTTGGCGTTTATTGGCGAAGGAAAAAAAATGGGAAACTGGGAGCAGGATCGCAATCACTCGATCGCGCTGATCCTTCCATGGAACTTCGGGATCGTCAACGGTGGCAATCACTCGATTGCGGCGGGTATCTTGAGCGGAGAGGGTGAAGCTACGCCGACTGACGTGTGTGACCTCACGCCACTACTGTCCAGGGTCCATTGCGATGGTGAATACTACATCGACACCCTTTCTCAGGCTCGCCTGGCTCCGGTGTCGAATTATCGTATGGGCGCGCTGTACGAGATTGGCCGAATCATCACTGGCGCGAACAAATCTACTGCTTAGCCCCTTCCCCTGATGGGCGTTCATGACCCCCGGAAAACGCGGCCACTTCCTGCGAAGCCAGCCTGGTAGTTAATTTTTACCGGCTATACCCATGCTTTCCATGATCCTTGCAGTCCACAGTTGATCGCGTATATGGCGATGGTGAAGTATCAGCTGCGACGACTGAGCCAAGGCAAGCAGACCCAGCCCCAGGTGGCGCCTGCCCTGGTGCTGCTGATACAGCAATGGGAAACCGCCATCCGGTACCGGCAGTATCGCCACAGGACGCATAGCGGCTTTTGAATTGACTTTTCCAAGTCAAACATTGCTGGAAGTCATTATTAATAGACCATTGATAACTTACTTGCCCGGCGCCTCGTGCACCATGGCCTCTGCGGCAAGGGCGCGCACGTCGGCCGGCATGGATTCCTTGCGTTCGCTGTAGCGGCTGGTCAGGTAATCCGAACGGTCGCGCACCACCAGGGTGAATTTATACAGTTCTTCCATGACGTCGACCAGTCGGTCGTAGTATGGCGACGGCTTCATGCGGTCGTTGTCGTCGAATTCCTGGTATGCCTTGGCGACGGACGACTGGTTCGGGATCGTCACCATGCGCATCCAGCGGCCCAGCACGCGCAAGCCGTTGACGGCGTTGAACGATTGCGAGCCGCCTGACACTTGCATCACCGCCAGGGTGCGTCCCTGCGTGGGGCGCACGCTGCCCATTTCCAGCGGCAACCAGTCGATCTGCGACTTGAACACGCCCGTCACGGCGCCATGACGCTCCGGGCTGCACCACACTTGCCCTTCCGACCACAGCGACAGTTCGCGCAGTTCCCGCACCTTGGGATGGTCAGGGCTGACGCTGTCGACCATGGGCAAGCTATGCGGGTCGAACACCCGCGTCTCGGCGCCGAAATGCCGCAGCAGCCGTTCCGCTTCCAGGGTCAGCAAACGGCTGAACGAGCGTTCCCGCAGCGAGCCGTACAGCAAGAGGATGCGCGGCGCATGCGTGGCCACCGCCGGCGGCGCAAGTTTATCAAGGGTCGGCGTGTCGAGGTGGGCCGCGCTGATGTTGGGCAAGTCATGCATGGTGGTTTCCTTCTTCGATTATTCCATAATAGTCGAATTATGGAATTAATGTAAGCTTGTTTTCCATCTGAGCACACGCCGCCCCTTCCCGTATATGTTGATGTGGATCAATCAATTTTCGTATCGTGTGCAGCAGAATATGATCATTCGCAAGACTTTGTTCTGCACCCTGCGTCCTCCACTACGCATTAGCCACTTCACAAGGAATAATATGATACCCACAACAATGAAAGCCGCCGTTGTCGAGCAACTGGGCCAGCCGCTGGTGCTGCGCGACGTCCCCGTGCCGCTGCCCGGCCCCGGCCAGATCCTCGTCAAGACGGAAGCGTGCGGCGTTTGCCACACGGACTTGCATGCGGCGCGCGGCGACTGGCCCGTCAAGCCGACGCCGCCGTTCATTCCCGGCCACGAAGGCATCGGCCTGGTAGTGGCCGTGGGCACGGGTGTGACCGAAGTGCAGCTGGGCGACCGGGTCGGTGTGCCCTGGTTGTACTCGGCGTGCGGCCATTGCGAACATTGCCTGGCAGCCTGGGAAACCGTGTGCGCCGAGGCGCAATTCGGCGGCTACACCAAGAATGGCGGCTTTGCCGAGTACATTCTGGCCGACCCGCGCTACGTCGCGCACATTCCGGCGGGTCTGTCGGCCGTGCAGGCGGCGCCCATCATCTGCGCCGGCGTGACCAGTTACAAGGGCATCAAGGAAACGGGCGCGCGGCCGGGCCAGTGGCTGGCCGTGTCCGGCATCGGCGGACTGGGCCACCTGGCCATCGAATATGCGGTGGCCATGGGCTTGCGCGTGGCGGCCGTCGACATCGATGAAGGCAAGCTGGAGCACGCGCGCGCCCTGGGCGCCGAAGTGACCATCAATGCGCGCCAGGGCGACCCCGTCGCGGCCTTGCGCGAAGCGACCGGGGGCGGCGCCCACGGCGTGCTGATCACGGCGCCGTCGATCGATGCCTTCCAACAAGGCGTGGCGATGACGCGCAAGCGCGGCACCTGCGTGCTGGTGGGCTTGCCGCCGGGCGACTTCCCGACACCGCTGTTCGACGTCGTCGCCAATTGCGTGACGATACGCGGCTCTTTCGTGGGCACGCGCCAGGACATGGCCGAGGCGCTCGCCTTCGCCGCCACCGGCAAGGTCAAGGCCGGCGTGGAATTGCAGCCGCTGTCGGCCATCAACGAGATCTTCAGCCGGCTGGAGCACGGCAAGGTTGCCTCGCGCGTGGTGCTCGATTTCAGTGACAAGTAAGCGCGACGCCAGCATGCCGGTGTGTCGTGCGACGGCAAGTAAATTTATGTTGCTATGATGGCATTCCATAAAGACACACCGAGGATCTACCGATGAAGAAATCCCTCTCCGGCCTGCTGGCCTGCGCCGCCCTCGCCTTATCCTTTTCGGCTGGCGCGGCCAGCGCGGCGGACCCCGCCGCGACTTCGCTGCCCGGACACTATTACCTGCAAGGCGTCATGGAAGTGGGCTCCGAACTGCTGCTGAAAAAGGATGGCAAGTTCGAGTGGACGCTCAGTTATGGCAATACCGACGAGCAAGCCAGCGGCGAGTGGCGCGTGGCCGGCGACATGGTGACCCTGGTGGCGGGCGACGGCGGCAAGGAGCCGCAGTTTCGCGTGTTCGAGGAATCGGAAATGCGCATCCAGAAACCCGCCGAAGCGGGCACGTGGGTGGCCATCGTCGGTTTCCCCCAAGTGGGACCGATGGCCGACGTGGAAGTGAAGTTCGAAGCGCAAAGCGGCAAGACGGCCACGGCCGTCAGCGTGGCGAACGGCGACGCCATCGTCCACATGCCGGCGTCGGAACGTTGGGTGCGGGCCGGCTTGCGCCGCCAGGGTTCCAAAGCCGATTATCAATGGCTGGCCGTGCCAGCCGAGCGCGCGCAGGAACGCCTCGCCGCGTTCGCCGTCACCGACGCCCAATGGCTCAGGGGGCAAGCCTTCCAGACGCTGAACTTTCGGGTGGTCAAGGGCGGCCTGAAACTGCACGGCATGGACAGCGCCGTCGCCAAGGGCCTGTACGCGAAGGCATCCGGCCATTAAGCCGCCTTCCCCCTCCCATTCTCTACAGCAGCTCGGCGCCTGACCGGCAATATCGTCCAGGACAAGGCCCGTGCGCCGTTGACACCCCGCACTGTCTGTCCTATAGTCGCCGGGTTAACGACAAATGAGAATGAGAATCATGTTCAGTTCTATCAAGAAATGGCTCGTGTGCTATCCGCTCGTGGCCGCCAGCCTCGGCCTGTTGCTGGCCGGTGGCGCGCAAGCGCAAGTGGCCGACCAAGGCGCCGGCGCCAAGCAGTTGTGGCAATTGATTGATTATGTTGCCGTCGATTACAGCGGCGCTGTCGAGCACGGCAAGGTGGTCAGCGAGGCGGAATACGCGGAAATGCTCGATTTTACGGACAACGCGACGACGCAGATTGCCGCCCTGCCCGCCCACGCCTCGCAAGCGGCCATCGCCGCCGCCATCGCCGACCTGCGCAAAGCCGTCGTCGCCAAAGCGGACGGCGTGGAAGTCAAGCGCCTGGCGCACCACGCGAACGGCTTGCTGATTGCCGCCTACCCGATCCCCGTGGCGCCGAAAGTGCTGCCGAACCTGGCGCGCGGCGCGGCCCTGTATGCGGCCCAGTGCGCTTCTTGCCACGGCGTGGCCGGCGGCGGCGATGGTCCGCTGGCGGCCAGCCTGGAGCCGAAACCGATCGCCTTCACGGATGGCGAACGGGCGCAGTCGCGCAGCCTGATGGCGCTGTACCAGGTCATTTCGCAAGGCGTGGCCGGCACCTCGATGGCCAGTTTCGGCCAGCTGTCCGAGAACGAGCGCTGGGATCTGGCCTTCTATATCGGCGGCATGTCGCACGATGCGGCGGCCAGCGCGCAGGGCGAAAAGCTGTGGCAGGACGATCCGCGCAGCAAAAAACTGTACGCGGACCTGGCCGCCGTGACGACCTTGACGCAGGAAGCCGTGGCCGCCAAGCTGGGCGCGGACGAGGCCAAAGCGCTGACGGCGTACTTGCGCAGTCATGCTGACAAGGCCGAGGCGCACAAGCCGGCCGGCCTGGCCCTGTCGCGTCTGCGCCTGGTCGAAAGCCTGGCCGCCATGCACGCGGGCGACCGTGCGGGCGCCACGCGCCTGGGCCTGTCGGCCTACCTGGACGGTTTCGAGCCGATCGAGCCGATGGTCGGCGCGCGTAACAAGTCCTTGCTGCTGGCCGTGGAAAACGCTATGCTGGCCTACCGTTCCGCCGTGGCCAAGGGCACGGTGGCCGACGCCGACGCGGCCGGTGAAAAGCTGCAGCAACTGTTTACCCACGTGGAAGCGGAACTGGGCGACGCCAAGGCCGACCCGATGACGACCTTTGTCGGCGCCCTGACGATCTTGCTGCGCGAAGGCGTGGAAGCGCTGCTGATCGTGATCGGCATCATCGCCTTCCTGCGCAAGGCCAAGCGCAAGGATGTGCTGGCCTATGTGCATGCGGGCTGGGCCAGCGCGCTGGTGGCGGGCGGGCTGACGTGGGTGGCGGCAACGTATCTGGTGACCATCAGCGGCGCCAGCCGTGAAGTGAGCGAAGGTCTCGGTTCCGTGTTTGCGGCCCTGGTCCTGCTGAGCGTGGGCTTGTGGATGCACCAGAAGAGCAGCGCCGGGCGCTGGCAGGAATACCTGCACGAGAAACTCACGGCAGCGATGTCGCGGCGCTCCGCCTGGGGCCTGTTCGCGCTGGCCTTCATCGCCGTCTACCGCGAAGTCTTTGAAACCGTGCTGTTCTATTCCGCCCTGGCAGCGGACGGCAACGGCGGCGCCCTGCTGGGCGGCTTCCTGGTGGCCATCGTGCTGCTGGTCGTGATCGCCTGGGCCTTGCTGCGCACGAGCGCCCGCATGCCGATCGGCAAGTTCTTCTCGCTGACGTCCGCCTTCGTGGCCGTGCTGGCCGTGATCCTGATGGGCAAAGGCGTGGCCGCGCTGCAGGAAGCGGGCTGGGTCGGCGTCAGCCCCGTCGACTTCATCCGCGTCGACCTGCTGGGCATCTTGCCAACCCTGGAAACCTTACTGGCGCAGGCGGCCATCCTGGCCATCATCGTCGCCGGCTATGGCTGGAACCGCGTTTCCGCAGGCAAGCGCAAACTGGCTTGACCCTGTGACGCCCCGCAATAACTAAAAGCCCCCGATAGCTGCCGGCAGCTATCGGGGGCTTTTGCATTGCGGCTACTTATCGGGCAATGCTGCCCGACGACTTGCCGTGGCTATGTACTCGCGTCCCCGCCAGCCAGGTTTCCTCCACCACGATGTCGCGCAGCTTGCGCACTGTCTCGTCCAGCGGGTCTTGCGCAAGGATCACCAGGTCGGCCCGCTTGCCGGCTTCCAGCGAACCGACCAGGTGGTCGAGGTGGCAATGCCAGGCGGCATCGAGCGTGACGGCACGCAAGGCCGCCATGCGGCTCAGGCACTCGCGCGGATTCAGCGCTTCTTTCCCTGACGTCGCTTCCATCGTGCGGAACACCGCCTGCTCCATCATGCGTAAGGGGCCCAGTGGCGAGACGAAATGGTCCGAGTGCAAGCTGATGTGCATGCCCGCTTGCAGCGCCGAGTGGCAGCGGTCCAGCAAATCGGCCCGCTCCCGACCGAAAATGGTGTGCTGGAAGGTATGTCCCCAATAGCCGACGTGGCCGATGAGGAAGCTGGGGTTCAGTTGCAGTTCCGCCATGGTATTGATGGCCGCATTATTCAGCAGCGATGCATGCTCGACGCGCAGGCGCAGCTGACGCCGCTTCCGGGCTTCCTCTTCGCTGATGCCGCCTGGCGTTGACGTCAATACCTGCCTGTAGCTGTCCAGCACATATTCCACCGCCTTGTCGCCGTTCGCGTGCACCAGCACGGGCCAGCCCTGCCCCACCGCCTTCTCCAGCATGCGGGTGAACTTGGACGTGTCCTGGTAATTGCTCAAGCCGGTGCTCGGCACGCCAGGTATCGAGTGTTCATGCGAGCAGGCATAAGGCCGGCTCTGGTAACCGGTCAAGCCCTGGTTGGAGCCATCGGCGATCAGTTTGATCGCCTTGATGCTGAAACGCTGGTCGCCGTGGCTGGCCAGGTCAGGCTTGTACTGCTTCAGCCACTTGTCGAGTGCCGCTTCGTCGGGTTTGGTAAACAAGGCGGCGCCGATGCGCACGGGACCGAGATGAGCCGCCAGTTTGAGCAAGCCGATTTCCACCTGCGGGTGCTCGGTGGCGCCCAGGCCCGCGTCGAAGACGGTGGTAAAGCCCATGGCCGAGGCGTTGTCCAGCACCTGCTTCAGGCACGCGACAAAGTCCAGCAGCTTGGGCTGCGGCGCGACCAGCAGCGCCTCGGCGATCTTGATCTCGGTCAGCACGCCGGAAGGGTTGTCCGTGATGCCGGCCGCGTTCAGCGCCGCCGTATTGAGATACGCCAGGTGGCCGGAAGAGTTCATCAGCAGGATGGGCACCGTGCTGCTCAGTGTATCGAGCTGGCTGGCGGTGATGTCTTCCCAATGGTGCATCAGCGAGGGATCGACGCCGAAGCCGAGCAGCCAAGGGTTGCCCTTCTTGTCTTTTTGCAGCTTCTGCGGCTGTGCCAGCGCGCTCAGTATCTGCTGGCGAATGCTCTGAAAACTGTATTCCGGATTCAATTCCTGTTGCAGGGGGGCCTGCTGGAAGGGCGTCAGCGACAGCCAGCTCTTGTACAGCGCACTGGGCAGGACGTGCATGTGGGCTTCGACGAAGCCGGGCAGCAAGGTGCGGCCGCGCAGATCCGTCTCGTGCGGCTGGTGCGCTTGCATGGCCTGGCGCACCTCGGGCAGCGTGCCGGTGGCAATGATGGTACCGCCGGCGATGCCCAGGGCCTCTACTTGCCCGCTGCCACCGCTGGCCAAGGTATGGATGACTCCGCCATGGAAGATCACGGCTTGCGGCCCCAGTGTCGCGGCGTGCGGTGGATATGCTTGTTGAAACGCCGCCTCCAGTTCACCGCCGAGTGCGGATTCCGTCAACAGGCTGCTGGTCAGCGCGGGCAGGTGCGGCAGGTTGCAGCAGGCGCAACCGATGTGGTCATGGCTCATGCAGATTCCTATCAGAAGTTAATGATCTAAATCAATGAATTCATCCTTTATTCTGATTTAAATATACCCAACAACAGAATATCGGGAGAATGTTATGCCTGGACTGGCTAGATTATTACCAGTAACTATCGCAAAGCATAACGAATTGAAAATCAAAAATACTCAAACATTGTCACGCAAATGTGCGTGACTGCATGAATTTATCTGACGCCCTGCAGCGTATTTATTTTCAGAAAAATTTCACCGTCCAATTTCCCGAAAAAATAAATCATATATTTATCGGCACGTGACAATTGGATAGTAATATTTTATAAATTTTAATTATATTCAGTGATGCAGAGATTATGCCGGCCGCCCGAACAGTGGCCGTATCCAGAAAAGCCCATCCATTGAACGCACCACCAACGAAAGCTTATCGATGAAAACTCAACGCGCAACAACCTGGTCGCTGGGTCTGATTGTGGCAGGCGCCCTGTTCTCTTCGCATGCCTATGCGGCGAAAATTCCCGACTGCGGCAAAAGGGAGCCGAGCAAAACCCTGCCCACGCCGCAAAACAGCGAATATGACGCATACCGCAATGCGAAAACGAGCGCGGTGGCGGGTGGTCCTGGCAATACCGTATTCAATAACAATGAGGGCCGCCTTCCCGCCGCCGGCAAGGACGAGGTTTATTATGAATACTATCTGGGTATCGGCGGCGATGGCGGAGCCGGTTCGCATCGTGCGGTCTTGCTTGTGCAGACCCCGAAAGGGAAACGCAAATTAGTGGAGCGCTATTACACGCAGAACCACTATGCTAGCTTTTGCAGCCTGAAGAGCTAGTCTTTCTTCGAATACCAGCCGCGGCAGGGAAACGTCTGCTGCGGCTGGTCGCGTGCACGGTGTTGAAAAGTGCGATATGATGACCGTCATGCAGAACTTACCCAACAAGAAATCCTCGGCCCACAGCCGCAAGGAAGCCACCCACGAACGCATCGTCGAAGTGGCCACGCGCGCCATCCGCCGCAGCGGCTACGCGGGCACGGGCGTGGCCGACATCATGAAGGAAGCGGGCCTGACGCACGGCGGCTTTTATGCGCACTTCGCCTCGCGCGACGCCCTGCTGGCCGAAGCAGGGGACCGCGCGGGCGCCGAATCGGTGGCGCTGGCGGCCAGGGTGGCGGCTGCCGCCCCGCCCGGCCAGGCGCTGCAGGCCATGCTGGCCGCCTATCTGTCGCCCGAACACATCGCCGCCATCGAGGTAGGCTGCCCCGTGGCGGCGCTGGGCTCGGAAATGCCGCGCCAGGCGCCCGAGGTCCGGCGCGCCGCCACCATCCATATCAAGGAAATGATCGACCTGTTCGCGCGCCAGTTGCCGAACTGGGGCCAGCCGGAAGCCCACCCGCAAGCCATGGCGACGGTGTGCGCCATGATCGGCGCCACCATCCTCGCGCGCGCCGTCGACGAGCCAGCCCTGTCGGACGCGCTGTGCGCGGCCACGCTGGCGCAGTTTCAGGCAAGCAGCTAACTGCCCTGCCCGTGGCGCTGATCCGTTCCGGGCTTTTTTTCAAGCAACAATATGACGATCATCATATTCAATACTATCAACCACTGAAGGACTGCCATGAAAAACAAGAAGATTGCCCTGGTCACCGGCGCCTCGTCCGGCATCGGCGCGGCCACGGCGCAGCGCCTGGCGCAAGCGGGCTACACTGTGTACGGCACCAGCCGCCGCGGCGACCAGGCGGCCGCACCCGGCCATGCGATGCTGGCGCTCGACGTCACCAGCGATGCGTCCGTCGCGGCCGCCGTGGCCGAGGTCATGCAGCGCGAAGGCCACATCGACCTGCTGGTGAATAACGCCGGTTTCGGCGTGGCCCCGGCGGGCGCCGAGGAAAGCAGCATGGCGCAGGCGCAAGCCATCTTCGACACGAATTTCTATGGCGTGCTGCGCATGACCCTGGCCGTGCTGCCGCACATGCGGGCCCAGGGCGGCGGGCGCATCCTCAATATCGGTTCCGTCGTGGGCTTCTTGCCCATGCCTTACGGCGCGCTGTATTCGGCCACCAAGCACGCCATCGAGGGCTACACGGAATCGCTCGACCATGAAGTGCGGGGCTGGGGCATCCGTGCCAGCGTCATCGAACCGGCCTACACGAAGACCACGTTCGAAGCCAATCTGCTGGCGCCCGATACCCCGCTGTCCGCCTACAGGCAAGTCAGCGCGGCCGTCACAAGCCGGCTGCAAGCCCTGATGGCCGGCGCCGATGACCCGGCCATCGTGGCCGACACCGTCCTGGCGGCGGCGCAGGCAAGCCAGCCGAAATTGCGCTACACGGCCGGGCCGCTGGCGGCGCGCCTGCGCCTGATGCGCCGTTTCATGCCTGCCGCGCTGCTGGACGCCGGCTTGCGCAAGGATCTGCGCCTGGCCTGAACGCCTCCCCCCTTCCAGCACTCAGAGAGAAACTCATGCAAGCATTGCAATTGACAAAATACGGCAGTCCCGATCACGTGGCGTTTGCCGAACTGCCCCGCCCCACGCCAGGACACGGCGAACTGCTGGTGCGGGTGCATGCCGTGGGCCTGAACCCCATCGACAACCTGATTCCCAAGGGCGACTTCAAGCCGATTCTAAAAATGCGCTTGCCGGCCACCCTGGGCAGCGACCTGGCCGGCGTGGTGGTGGAAGTCGGCAGCGGCGTCACGCGCTTTAAAGCGGGCGACGCCGTGTATGCGAGTATTTTCGACACTCAATACGGCAGCCTGGCCGAATTTGCCGTCGTGTCCGAACAGGCGGCCGCGCTGAAACCGGCGAACCTCGATTTCGTGCAGGCGGCGTCGATTCCCATGGTGGGCCTGACGGCGTGGCAAGCCATGCATGAGCGCATGCAGCTCAAGGCCGGCCAGAAAGTGTTCATTCCGGCCGGATCCGGCGGCATCGGCACGTTCGCCATCCAGCTGGCCAAACACTTGGGTGCCCGCGTGGGCACCACCACCAGCACGGCAAACGTGGAGCTGGTGCGCGGCCTGGGCGCCGATGACGTCATCGACTACAAGCAACAGCCATTCGAGGACGTGCTGCGCGACTACGACGCCGTGCTGGGCACGGTGCGCGGCGACGGGCTGGAAAAAGCCTTGCATATCGTCAAGCCTGGCAGCCACGTCGTCTCGCTGGTCGGCCCGCCGGACGCCGCCTTTGCCCGCGCGCGCGGCATGAACGTGGTGCTGAAACTGGTGTTTGGTTTGCTTAGCCGCAAGATCATCGGCCTGGCGAAGCGGCGCGGCGCCAGCTATGCCTTCCACTTCGTGCGTCCCGACGGCAGCCAGCTGGCGCAGATCGCCGCCCTGCTCGAAGCGGGCACCATCCGCCCCGTCATCGACAAGGTGTTTCCTTTTGCTGAGGCAAAACAGGCGCTGGCCTACCTGGCGCAGGGGCGCGCACGGGGCAAGGTGGTGGTGCAACTGCCCGTGCCTTGAGCTGCCGCCGGATTGCTTTGCGCGCCGTGACTATGTGTGAGTTTTTTGTTGGCAATTTCCTCCATACTCGTTGTCAACCCCATGCCTATTGATACCGCTCAACCCCCATAAAGGTAGCTCATGCGCGTTTTCCCGGAATGCTGCTGGCTCGCTATCACCCTCGTGGCCGGCATCGGCCATGCCGCCGAACCGGGTGTCAGCGATACGCACATCCGGCTGGGCATGGTCAATGCGCAAACGGGGGCGGCCTCGGGGCTGGGGCGGGCCATGCTCGACGGCGCAACGGCCGTTTTCCAGGAAGCGAACCAGCGCGGCGGCATCCATGGCCGCAGCATCGAACTGGTGATTGCCGACGATGGCTACGATCCGGACCGCGCCATCAGCGAAACGCTCAGGCTGGTAGAGGAAAAACAGGTGTTCGCCCTGTTCGGCAACGTGGGCACGCCCACCACCAACGCCGTCATACCGATCGTCCAGGAAATGAAAGTGCCGCTGGTGGGCGCGTTTACGGGCGCGATGACCTTGCGCCACCCCGTGGTGCATGAAATCATCAACTTCCGCGCCAGTTATGACGACGAGTCCGATGCGCTGGTGGAGTATTTCACCAGCCGCGGCGTCAAACGCTTTGGCGTCCTGTACCAGGATGACGGTTTCGGCAATGCCGTGCTTGACGGCACCGTGCGCGCCCTGCAACGGCGCGGCATGGAACTCGTTGCCAAGGGTTCCTTCCAGCGCGGCACGACGGCCGTCAAGGCGGGACTGGCGGCCCTGATCGGGCATGAGCTGCAAGCCGTGATCATGGCCGGGCCCTACACGCCGGTGGCCGCGTTCGTGCGCGAGGCGAGCCAGGCCGGGCTGAAGGCGGCCCTGGCCACGGTGTCCTTTGTCGGCACGGACAGCCTGCTGCAACTGCTGGGCAAGGCAGGCGACAACATCGTCATCTCGCAGGTGGTGCCGCTGCCGGAGGAGCGCCAGCTGCCCATCGCCGCCGACTGCGCCGCGCTGCTGGCAAGGCATGTGCCGGCGGCCACGCTGTCTTTCGTCAGTTTCGAAGGCTGCATCTCGGCCACGTTGATGGTGGCGGCGCTGCGCCGCGCTGGCGCCGACCTCACGCGCGAGCGCCTGATCCAGAGTTTCGAAACGTTCGACCGGCTCGATCTGGGCGGCTTGCGGGTGACGCTGCGGCCAGGCGACCACCAGGCGTCGACGGCCGTCTTCCTGACCCGCATCGCCGACGGCAGGATCGTTCCGGCCGAGCCGGCGCCTGGCGCGAAGTGATGCGCGCCTCCCTCCCCTGGAGCCTGGCATGAAAATCAGGACCAAGCTGATCATCAGTACCAGCGTGCTGCTGGCGGGCGTGGCGGCCATGGCGGCGGCCGGCCTGCTGCTGGTGAAAGGCATCGAAACGCATGTGCACGGCTTGACCGACCAGACCGTGCCGCTGTACACGGACGTGTTGCGCCTGCGCTATACCGTGCAGGATATGACGTCGGACTTTTTCGAACTGGGCAAGGCGGAAGACCTGGCGCAGCTGGAGCAGGTATCAAGCAAGATCGTCGCCAGTATCCAGGCCGCCGAGAGCATCAGCCAGGACTTGCGGCGCCACGGCGAGTTGCAAACGCCCCGCTATCACTCGGCCTTCGAACAGGAATTCCAGCGCATGCGCGTCGCCGTGCGCAAACGCCTGGAAAACGAAGCCTATTACAAGGCCCAGGCGACGGAGATGCGGCAAGTGCTGGCGCAGATCAAGGCCGCCGCCAAGGGTGCGCGCAGCAAGATCCGCCTGGTCGACAGCCAGGCCCAGGCCACGGCCGCCGAGGTGCAGCTGGAAAGCCAGCGCCTGAACCAGAACGCCCGCTACCTGACCGATTTGCGCAAGAGCATCCACGACATGCAGATTGCGCTGGCCGAAACGGAGGCTGTGAAAAACCGTTTCCGCATCGCGCCCTTGCGCGAACGGCTGACGGCGGCCGTCGCGCGCCTGGCGGGAAGCAGCGAGCGCGACATCAGTCCGGCCCAGCAGGCGCTGCGGGCGAAACTGCTGGCCACGGCGCGCCAGATGCTCGATCCCGCCGCCGGCTTGCTGGCCCTGCGTGCCGGGCTGCTGGCCGAGGGCGGCGCCAGCGCGGCGCAGCAGGCGGCCTACGCCGCCCTCAAGGAGCAAACCAGCATCGCGCTGGCCAGCTCCCACCTGCGCCTGGCCGAGGAGCTCGATCCCATCGAACTGCAGCTGGCCATCGGACGCGACCGGCTGGCGGAGGCCGGCCGCTACATGCACACCTCGGCCCGCATCGAGGATGCCAGCGGCGAAATCAACCTGGCCGTCGACGCCATCAGCATCGACGTGGGCGAAGTCATGCTGGCCACGGCAGCCGGCGATGTCACGCGCCTGGGCCACGATATCGCGCAGCGCATCAGCGCCCTGCAGCGCGACATGGCCACCATGCAGACCTTGCTGCAAAGCATAGGCCAGCTGGACTTGCTGGCCGAAACGCGCAGCGTCAACACCCATCTCGATGCGGTGGAGCGCTCGGGACAGCGGCTGGTGCAAGCCAAGGGCAGCGTGCTGGACAGCCAGACGGCGCTGGATGAGGTCATCGACCACGTGCGCGCCTTCGAGCGCGAACAGGCCGCCTATTCCGCGCAGCAGGTGGCGCGCATCACGGGCCAGCAGCAGGACGCGGTGACCCAGGTGCGCGAGGGCGTGCGCCATGCCTTCGTGCTGATCCTCGGCATCGCCCTGGTGCTGCTGCTGGCCTGCGTGGCCATCACCGGGCTGATCAGCGCTTCCATCGCCAGGCCGCTGGCGCGCCTGTCCTACGCCATCGCGCATATCCGCGACGGCAAGGCGCTGTCGGTACGCGTGGCGCAGCACGGCAGCGATGAACTGGGGCAATTGATCCTGGGATTTAACGGCATGCTGGAGCACGTTGAACAGCGCGACCTGGCGCTCAAGCAGGCCAAGGGCGAGGCCGACGCCGCGAACCGCGCCAAGTCGGAATTCCTGGCCAAGATGAGCCACGAAATCCGTACGCCGATGAATGGCGTGCTGGGCATGACGGAACTGCTGCAGCGCACAGAACTGAGTCCCAAGCAGCAGCGTTTCGTGCACACGGTACACCGTTCGGGCGAAAGCTTGCTGAGCATCATTGACGACATCCTCGACTTTTCCAAGATCGAGGCGGGCAAGCTGGTGCTCGAACATATCCCCTTCGACCTGCGCCAGGTGATCGACGATGTGGTGGCGCTGTTTGCCAACGGCATCCAGCGCAAGGCCATCGAATTTACCTGCCGCATCGCCTCCGACGTGCCGCAGCACGTGCGCGGCGACCCCGTGCGCCTGCGCCAGATCCTCACCAATTTGCTCAACAACGCCACCAAGTTCACCGAGCGGGGCGAGATTTCCGTCGACGTCAGCTGCCCCGCTGCCGGCCAGATCCGGCTGGAAGTGAGCGACACGGGCATCGGCATGGCGCCGGAAGCGGCGGCGGCCGTCTTCCAGCCCTTCCGCCAGGCCGACAGCACCACCTCGCGCAAGTATGGCGGCACGGGACTGGGACTGGCCATCATCAAGCAACTGGCGGAGATGATGGGTGGCAACATTGTGCTGAAATCCGTGGCGGGCCAGGGGTCCAGCTTCGCCGTCACCGTCGTCGTGGGCAGTGTAGCGCCCGAAGACGCGCCGCCGGCGCCGCCGCCGCGCGTATCGCTCGATGCCTTGCACGTGCTGATCGTGGACGACAATGCCACCAACCGCAGCATCCTGCTGCAGCACGCGATCGAGTGGCAGATGGCCGCCGCCAGCGCCGCCGACGGCGCCGAAGCGCTGGGCCTGCTGCAAGGCGCGCTGCGCAGCGGGCGCCCGTTCGACCTGGCCATCATCGACATGCGCATGCCCGTCATGGACGGTGCCGAACTGGTGCGGGCGATCAAGGCCGACGCCGGCATGGTGGCGCTGAAAATCATCATGCTCAGTTCACTCGATGCCTCGGCCGACCTGCGCCTGGTCACGGCGCTGGGCGTGGAATACTGCCTGACCAAGCCCGTGCGGGCGCTGGAACTGCGTCACTGCATCGAAGCCGTCTGCGGCTTCGGCACCCTGGCGCCGACGCCGCCAGCGGCGCCTGCCCTGCCCGCTGCGCCGGACAGCGCACCCGCAGGCCAGGCGCCGCTGCGCATGCTGCTGGTGGAAGACAATGCGATCAACCAGGAAATCGCCCTGGCCATGCTGGAAGATAGCGGCTACGAAGCCATGCCGGCCGACAACGGGCGGCGCGCGCTGGCCCTGTGGGAACGTCACCCGTTCGACGTGATCCTGATGGATTGCCAGATGCCGGAAATGGACGGTTTCGAGGCGACCCGGCAGTTGCGCCGCATGGAAACCCAGCAGGGCCGTCACCGCACGCCCATCATTGCCCTGACGGCCAATGCCATCCTCGGCGACCGCGAACTGTGCCTGGACGCGGGCATGGACGACTACCTCGCCAAGCCGTACACGCGCGCCGCCCTGCTGGCCGTGCTGGCCCGCTGGCACCCGGCGCCCGCCGTGCCGGCGGCTGCGGAAACGGTAGTGACGATGGAAGCGACTCCGGCGCCGGCGGAATCGGCCTCCATCCTCGACGCCGCCGCCCTGCAAAACCTGCGCGCCATGCGGCGTCCCGGCCGTCCCGACGTACTGGGCCGCATCATCGACCTGTTCTACAGCGACGCCCCGCGCCTGCTGGGCCAGCTGGAAGTGGCCGCCGAGGCGAGCGACGCCGCTGCCCTGCAGCTGGCGGCGCACACGCTCAAGTCCAGCTGCGCCAACGTGGGCGCGCTGGGCTTGTCGGCCACCTGCCGTGAAATCGAACAATACGCGCGCGGCAATGATGTCGGCAGCGCACTGCAGCATATCCGCGGCATCCAGCAAGAACTCGACCGTGTCCTCGCCGCCCTGGCCCTTGAGAAGGAAGCCCTATGAATACCGCACTGCCCCTGCAAGCACTGGTCCTGGTGGTCGATGATGACACCATGACGCGCATCCTGGTGACGGAAGCGCTGGAACCGGAAGGCTTCCGCATCGAGGAAGCGGCCAGCGGCCTGGAAGCGCTGGCCGCCTTCCAGCGCGGCGTGCCCGACCTGATCCTGCTCGACGTCGCCATGCCCGGCATGAGCGGCTTCGAATGCTGCGCCCAGCTGCGCCGCTTGCCCGGCGGCGCGCACGTGCCCATCGTCGTGCTGACCGGCAGCGACGACGACGACTCCATCAAGCAGGCGCTGGAAGCGGGCGCCAGCGACTTCATTTCCAAGCCGATGCAATGGCGGCTGCTGGCGCACCGGCTGCGCTACCTGCTGCGGGCCAGCAGCGCGCTCACCGAGTTGAGCCGCATCCAGGAAAGCCTCAGCCACGCGCAGGCGCTGGCCCGCCTCGGCAACTGGGAATACCGGATCGCCGGCGGCGACGGCTACTGGTCTCCGGAACTGTTGCGCATCCTGGGCCTGGACGCCGATTCCGGCCCCACCAGTTTCGACCGCCTGCTGCAATGCCTGCCGGAAGACCAGCGGCCCCTGCTGCTCGATGCCTTCATGGAACTGCATGCGAACGGCACCAGCTACGGACTGGAACACAAGGTGCTGCAGCCGGACGGCGGCGAGTGCATCGTCTTTCACCAGGCCGAAGCCGTGCGTGAAGGCCGCGAGGTGCTGCTGATGCGCGGCACCGTGCAGGACATCACGGAACGCAAGCTGCAGGAATTGCGCATCGAATACCTGGCCAACCACGACGCGCTGACAGACTTGCCCAACCGCCAGTTGCTGAACGACCGCATCGGCCAGGCCATCGTCCATGCCCGCCGCACCCGCCTGCACCTGGCCACCTTGATGCTGGACCTCGACCGTTTCAAGTTCGTCAACGACAGCTATGGCCACCCGGTGGGCGATGCGCTGCTGCAGGAAGTGGCCCGGCGGCTGAAGCTGGCGGTGCGCGAAGGCGACACCGTGGCCCGCCAGGGCGGCGACGAATTCGTCATCCTGCTGACGGACCTGCCCGACCTCGAGACGGCCGAACAGATCGTGAAGAAAGTGCTGGCGGTGTTCGACGATCCTTTCGTACTGGGCGAACATACCCTGCACGTCAGCACCAGCATCGGCGCCAGCGTGTTTCCCTCCGACGGTGACAGCGGCGACATGCTGCTCAAGACGGCCGATGCGGCCCTCTACAGCGCCAAGGACAAGGGCCGCAACGGCTACCAGTTCTACAACCACAAGATGGGCGTGCTGGTGGAAGAGCGGGCCGAAATCGAACACGCGCTGCACCAGGCGCTGGCGCTGGGCGAGCTGGAACTGCACTACCAGCCCAAGGTCGACCTTACCAGCGGCAAGATTTATGGCATGGAAGCGCTGCTGCGCTGGCGCCGCGACGGCATCGGCCTGGTGCCGCCGGATCGCTTCATTCCCCTGGCCGAGGAAACGGGCATGATCGTACCCATCGGCGAATGGGTGCTGCGCACGGCTTGCGCGCAACTGGGCGTCTGGCATGCCTACGGCTTTACGCACCTGACGATGGCGGTCAACGTGTCGGCGCGCCAATTCCGCCAGGTCGACATGCCGGCACTGGTGCGCGAAGTGCTGGCCGACAGCGGCGTGCCGGCAGATTGCCTGGAACTGGAGCTGACGGAGAGCGTGCTGATGCAAAACCGCGACCTCGTGGTGAAGGCGCTGGAACAGTTGAAGGAAATCGGCGTCACCTTGTCGCTGGACGACTTCGGCACCGGCTATTCCAGCCTGTCCTACCTCAAGCAGTTCCCCATCGACGTGGTCAAGATCGATCAATCGTTCATCCGCGACGTGACCGACAGCGTGGATGGCGCGTCGCTGACCCGCTCCATCATCGCCATGGCCAAGTCGCTGCACATGACCACCGTGGCCGAGGGCGTGGAAACGGAGGGGCAATTGGGATTTCTCAATACCAACCACTGTGACGCCATGCAAGGCTATTACTTCAGCCGCCCGCTGCCCGGTGCCGAGATGGATCAGATGTTGCATGCCGGCACCCATTTGCCGCCCGACAGCTGCCATGCCGAAACGCCGCAGCGCGTGCTGCTGCTGGTGGACGACGAGGAACATATCCTGTCCTCCCTGCGCCGCTCGCTGCGCAAGGAGGGCTACCAGATACTCAGCACCAGCAAGCCGCAGGAAGCGCTGGAGCTGGTGGCCGCCCACGCCGTGGGCGTGATCCTCACGGATGCGCGCATGCCGGGCATGTCCGGCAACGAGCTCCTGCGCCGCATCAAGGGCATCTATCCGGAGATCGTGCGCGTGATGTTGTCGGGCTACCCTGAATTGCATTCGGTCACGGCAGCCATCAACGAAGGCTCCGTGTACAAGTTCATCACCAAACCCTGGGACGAGACCCTGCTGAAAGAGCATCTGCGCGAAGCCTTCGTGCGCTTCGAATCGGGCGTGCAGCGCCCGCCAATGGGGCCGCATGGCATCGAGATCAGCAACCGCGCCGCCTAGGCGCGCCACCAGGAGCCAGCATGCCGGATCAGTTGTTCTTCGAAGGCTTGCGCGCCCTGGCCGAAGCCGCCTTTCCCAAGCATTGCGCCTGTTGCGGGCGCGTCTTCGCCACGGCGGACGAATTCATCGGGCAGACGCAGGCGATGCGCCAGAATGTCTCCGGGCTGAAACAAAGCTTCGACGATAACAACGTGGCCATCGTCGAGGTCTACCGCAATTGCCTGTGCGGTTCGACCCTGATGGATTTCTTTTCGGACCGGCGCAGCACCTCCGAGGCCAGCCAGGAGCGGCGCCAGCTGTTTGCGCGCCTGTTGCCGCTGCTGATGGAAAAAGGCATGGAACGGGCTGCCGCGCGCGAATATCTGCTGCACGTCGTGCGCGGCCAGCTGCCGTGACGAGCCGCCTGCTTTACCAGTAGCCCAGCACCTTCCACCACGTCGTGCCAACGACGGCAAAGATCAGCAGTTCCACCACGCACATGATGAAGCCGACGCGCCACCAGTTGCCCATGGTCACGAAGCCGCTGCCGAAGATGATGGGCGAGGTGCCTGTCGCATAGTGGGTCAGGGTCATCATGATGGCCGAGCCGGCCGTCATCATCAGCATGAAGGGCACGTGGTATTCGGCCGGGATCAAGTGCAGGCCCACCGTCAGGAAGGCCAGCAGCATGGCGCTGATGTGGGCCGTCGTGCTGGCGAAGAAGTAATGCGAAAAGACAAACACCAGCACCAGGACGCCGGCGATCGGCAGCCAGTCCATGCCGCTGGCGACAATCGCCGCCTTCATGCCGGCCGAGAACCAGGCGATCACGCCCGTCTTGTTCAGTTGCTCGGCCATCATGACGAGCGCGCCGAACCACACGAGGGTGTCCCAGGCGCTCTTTTCCGACAAGACGTCATCCCAGTCGATGGTGCCGGTAATGATCAGCACGAACAAACCGACAAAGGCGACCACCGTCGCATCGAGCGAAAACGCGGGGCCGAACAGCATGGCAGGCACGTTGGCCCATAGCAAGAGCAGCAAGGCGAAGGTGCCCAGCATGACTTTTTCCGACGGCGACAGCGGGCCCATGCTTTTCAGCTCCGCCTTGGCGTAGGTGACGGCGTCCGGCGTGGCTTTCAGTTCCGGCGGCGACAGCCAGTAAATAATCAGCGGCATCACCAGCAGGCAGACCAGGCCCGGCAGCAGCATGCACAGGGCCCAGGTCGTCCATGTCAGGTGGAAACTCTGCCCGCTGGCCTTGGCCACGAAGTCGACCACCAGCGGATTGGGCGCCGTGGCCGTCAGGAACATGGCAGACGTGATGGGATTGGCGTGGTAGTTGACGAGGGCCAGGTAGGTGCCGACCTTCTTTTCCGTGCCCTTGGCCGGGTCCGAATCGAAGGCGTTGGCGATCGATTTCATGACGGGGTGGACGATGCCGCCGCCACGCGCCGTGTTACTTGGCGTAAATGGCGCCAGCACCAGTTCGCAGATGGCCAGGCCATAGCCGATGCCCATGGTGCGCTTGCCGAGCAGCGAGATGAACAGCAGGCCGATGCGGCTGCCCAATCCCGTCTTTTTCAAGCCGCGCGAAATCAGGATCGCCACGACGATCAGCCAGATCAGGGGATTCGAGAAACTACTGAGCGCATCCGTGATGGCGCCCTTGGACGAGGTCGACGTCACTTGCGACAGCGACACGATGACGATGGCCATCATGGCCATCACGCCGATCGGCATGACTTTTAATATGATCGCCAAAATCGTGGTGAGGAAGATCGCCACCAGGCCCCAGGCCTTGGGCGTCAAGCCATCGGGCGCCGGCAGCAATAGCATGCTCACCAGCAAGATCGTGCAGATCAGGGCGGGGACGAGGCGGAATGGGACGGCTTCCTTGAAATGCAGGAACAGGTCGCGCACTGTTTTATACATCTTTATTACCTTTCGCTGTGGGTCGGGCATCGTGGCGGCAGGAATCGTGCACGCAGATTCATGGGCTGGCAGGCACAAGAAGCGCGCCCGCAAGATGACAGATGCCCAACAATTCTGTTCGGCAATATCATACACGCAAGACTGCCCGTCTCCTGCTCCATTCGGCGCGCCTTTGCCGGCAATTGCAAAATCGTTGACCTGCGCGCGGCATCTCTCACATAATCGCCCTTCCTGCCGCCCGCCCCCACGAGGATGCCATTGCATACCCGCAACAATCACATCGACGCCCTGCGCGGCGCCGCCATCCTGTGCGTGCTGGTATTGCACTTCGCCCTGGCCTACGGCTTGAAGAACAGCCCGCTCGGCGTTCTGCCGACTTGGTTATTGAAAGCCGCCTACCAGGGCAATTACGGCGTGACCATGTTTTTCGTCATTTCCGGCTATTTGATCACATCGACCTCGCTGCGGCGCTGGGGTGACCTGGCGCGCATCGACCTGGCGGCGTTCTATGTCTACCGCATCGCCCGCCTGCTGCCCGCGCTGCTGCTGGCCCTGTCCATCATCGTATTGCTGGGCGTGCTCGACGTGCCCTTCTTTGCCAATTCCGATGGCGGCAAGGACTTGCCCGCCAGTTACTTCGTCATCGCCATCGCTTCCATCCTGACCTTCTGGCACAACGTGCTGATGCAAAGCGCCGGCTATTTCAATTACTGCCTGAACGTGTACTGGTCGCTATCGGTCGAAGAAATGTTTTATCTGCTGCTGCCCCTGTCGTGCCGCCTGCTGCGCCGACGGCACTGGATCACGCTGCTGTGCGGCGCTGCCATCGTCGCCGGCCCCGTGTACCGCAGCCTGCATGCGGACAACGAGATTTACTTCATGTACGGCTACCTTGCCTGCTTCGACGCCATCGCCATCGGTTGCCTGACGGCCCTGCTGACGCAACGCTGGCAACCAGGTGCGCGGGCCGGGCGATTCTTGCGCTGGACAGCGGGCCTGGTCCTGGCGGCCCTGTACGTGCGCGGCATCGGTGGCCATGAGGTATTCGGTTTTACGTGGATCGCCGTGGCTGGCGCCGCCTACATCGTGGGCGCCACGGCGGGCCAGGGCCGCTGCGGCCCGCTGCAATGGCTGGGACGGCACAGCTATGAGCTGTATTTGTTCCATATCATCGTGCTGGCCGGCATGCGCAATGTGGTCGACAAGGCGGGCCTGGGCTACGCGGAACGGCTGCCGTGGCTGGCGCTGTTCCTGGCCGCGACGGCGCTGGCGGCCGCCCTCGCGGCCCGCTACGTGTCCGACCCGGCCAATGCTGCCCTGCGCCGGCGCTTCCGGGGCACCGCCACGGCCGCGCCGGCATGCGCTGGCGGCAACCCTGGCGCGGCGCCTTGAAAAACTGAGCCAGGTCAAGAGTCCGCATGCCCACAGCCCGTTTCCAGGCGAAATCCAGCCCGATCTTGCCATCCGCACTATAATGTTGGCACCGTGTGCGGCAGCATTGGCGGCGATAGACGGTAACAATTTCGTGTGGAGGCCGGTACAATAGCGTCTGGGCCTACACAGGGTTTCACTTTTGCCAGCAGTTGCCAGCAACTAACCATTTTTTTGACCAGCCAACAAATACTATGAGTTCGATGAATGAAGAGCGCGTTTTAAGCGTGCACCACTGGACGGATACCCTGTTCTCCTTTACCACCACGCGCGACCCATCGCTGCGTTTCTCGAATGGTCACTTCACCATGATCGGCCTGCGCGTCGATGGCAAGCCCCTGCTGCGTGCCTACAGTATCGCCAGCGCCAATTACGAAGACCACCTGGAATTTTTCAGCATCAAGGTACCAGGCGGTCCTTTGACGTCGCGTTTGCAACATTTGCAAGTGGGCGACACCGTCATCGTCGGCCGCAAGCCGACGGGCACTCTGGTGTCCGACTACCTGCTGCCAGGAAAGCGCCTGTACATGCTGTCGACGGGCACCGGCCTGGCGCCATTCCTCAGCATCGTGCGCGATCCGGACATCTACGAGCGCTTCGACCAGCTGATCCTCGTGCACGGCGTGCGCCAGGTCGATGAACTGGCTTACCACGACTTGCTGGAAGAGCATTTGCCGAAGCATGAGTTCCTGGGCGAAATGGTCAGCGACAAGCTGCGCTACTACCCGACCGTGACGCGCGAAGACTTCCGCAACATGGGCCGCATCACCGAACTGATCGAGAACGGCAAGCTGGCCGAAGATCTGGGCGTGCCGGCACTCAATCCGGCCGAAGACCGCGTGATGATCTGCGGCAGCTCGGAAATGCTGCGCGACCTGAAGGAAATGCTGGAAGCGCGTGGCTTCAAGGAAGGCAATACCTCGACGCCTGGCGACTTCGTGGTCGAGCGCGCGTTCGCCGAAAAGTAATCCGCAAGGCATCCGCAACACCCCAGGGGCCCGGCCCCGCCGCATTCTGCGGCGGCGTCGGGCCTTTGCATTGCGGCGTCAGCGGGCCAGCGGCGCAGCGCGCTGGTAGCGCAAGCCATTCATGAAGCGCTGTACGGGCAAAAAGGCGCTGCTGAGGATATCGTCCTGCGCTGCGTAATAGTGCGTTTCGATCTTCAGCAAGCCCAGCACGGTCGCATCGAGCTTGTCCGTCTGGTATGGCCGGTTTTCCAGCGCGGCGCGGACGGCCGCCGATTGCGGCGCTTGCTGGTTGTCCCAGATCAGCATGGGAATTTCATAGCCGCTCTTGTCCGAGGCGGAATGGCCCGCGTGATTGCGGCTGTAGCCCACTTCCTGCCCGTGGTCGGAAACGAACAGCAGCGAGGCGGCGCGGTCGGTCTTGGCCTTTTCCGTCATGCCGATCAGGGTGCCCAGCACATAATCGCCATAGCGGATGGCGTTGTCGTATTCGTCGCGCTGGTTGCGTATCCAGCTTGACCTGCCCTGGTGTTCCATCTGCGCGCTGACGGCATCGTGCGCCCGGTCGAAATGCGCGAAGCGGCTCGGGTAGCGCATGTCGTAGCTGGGATGGGCGCCCAGCAAATGCACGACGATAAGCTTTTTCGGCGCCTCGTCGCGCAGCGCATGGGCGAAGGGCTGGAACAGGTTGCCATCAAAATTGTTTTCGCCGCGGCCAGTGCCATAGTTGATGAAGTCGCTCTCATCGGCCTCGCCCGCCAGCAGCCCGATCCAGCCATCGTTGCGCGTCTGGTTCGACACCCAGAACGTCTTGTAGCCGGCCGCCTCGGCCAGCATCAGCAAGTTCGGCTTGGCCATCCACGCGTCGGGGTTGCCGATATCGGCGGGCGTCAGCATCGTCATCATCGATTCCACCGTGCTGGCGGCCGGCGAAATCACGTCATTGAATACCAGCAGCTTCGAGCGCATGGCGTCAAGCTGGGGCGTGGTGGCGCGCGGATAGCCATACAGCGACATCGAGGCGCGGTTGGTGCTCTCGCCGATCACCAGGATGACGGTGCGGGCATCCTCGCCCGCGTAGCGCACATTCCAGTCGCGCGGCGCGGACATGGCCGCCGTCAGCGCGTGCTGCATCGATTGCATCGCTTGCAGCTGCACGCTGTACTGCTGATAGCGCAGCGGCCAGAACAGGGCCGGATTTTCGCGCCGCATGGTGGTGTTGACGTGCAGCAGCACGAGAAAGACGGCCATGCTGGCGGCCAGGCATTTTTGCGGCAGGCCCGGCGCCGCAACGGCGCGCGCAGCGTGCCAGCGCTGCAACTGGCGGTCGGCCAGCAGCACCGCCGCCGTCACGAGCACAAAGCAGCCGGCTGCTTGCGCCAGGGCAACGCTGTTGTGCAGCAAAAACTCGCCCGTTTCGGCTTGATCTGTCGCAAACATCGCCTGTAAAACGGCATTTGGATTCGGCCGCATGCCAAAATAGCCACGCAAGAAGCCCTTGATGGCGGCATCGAGGTAAAACACGGGCACGACGACGCGCACCAGCACGGAGATCGCGCTCGGGCTGCGGCGCCACGCATGCAGCACGCCGCCCACGCCCAGCAGGAAGGCCGCGAGTAACACGCTCAATTTCAGGCATTCGTTCGCGCTTAACTGATCGAAGAGGAAGAACAGCAGCAGGCCAGCAATGCTGAACAGGACACGGCAAAACAGAATCAGCATGGGGCGATAGATAGTAGGCATTCAAGGGAGACATGCCCGTGCGACGGGCCAGCGATTGTAGCGCAGTCCGTTGTAACTTGTACCATTATTTCCTGCGCGCTCCTGACAGAAATTGTCAGTGCTTTTTATTATGATTTCGGCACCAGCAGGCCAACGAGCCTGTATTACTATTGATATCTCCACCAGCGACAGGACTTTTCATGACACGTGCCATCACCATACTGACCGAGAACTTTGCCGATTGGGAAACCGCCCTGCTCAATTCCACGGCGCGCCTGTATTACGGCTTTTACACGCAGTTCGCCACGCCGGGCGGCTTGCCCGTCACTTCGTCCGGCGGCATGCTGGTCACGCCGCAACTGGCGCTGGAAGAAATTGTGCTCGAGGAACTCGACTTGCTGATGGTGTGTGGCGGCAGCCACTGGCAAAGCGGCAAGGCGCCCGACCTGGGCCCGTTGCTGCGCGCCGCCCGCGACAAGAATATCGTGCTGGCCGGCATTTGCGACGGCACGCGCGTGCTGGCGCAGGCTGGCGTGCTCGACACCGTACGCCACACCTCCAATTCCGCCGACAACCTGACGGCAACGGGCTATGCGGGCGCCGCCCTCTACCAGGATGTGCCGTGGGCCGTGGCCGACCAGCGCGTCATCACGGCGCCCGGCACGGCGCCCGTCAGTTTCACGGCGGAAGTCTTGCGCGCCCTGGGCATCGCCGATGACAACCTGGCCGCCTACCTGGCCATGCACGGGGCCGAGCACGGCAAGACTGCCGGCTAATTGACGCCCAGCGCGCGCAGGCGCGCCACGGCGTGCGTGTTGCCCGGATCCAGTTCCAGCGAACGGCGATAATGCGTGATGGCCTGCGCCTTCGCGCCGTCCGCCTCGTACGCTTCGGCCAGGCTGTCGTGGCCATTCGCCCCTTGCGGGTACAGTTGTACGCCCAGCTGGAAAACGGCCGCCGCCTGCTTCGCTTGCTGCCGTCCCAGCAGGCGGTAACCCCAGGCATTCAAGTCGTCTTCCGTGGGTTCCGACAGCCCGTGCTGGCGCCGGATGGCCGTCAGTTTCTTGTCCAGCCCGTCAAAACCGTCAATGGCCGCCTGCTTGCGCAGCAGGTGGGCCGCATACGCGCCGCCGCGCTGCTGGCGCAGGCCGGGAATGTAGAAGCTTGCGATGGTATCGATCAGCTGCTCCGGCTGGGCGCCGGCCAGGTTGCTGAGGATAATGACGGCCAGGCCATCGTCCGGATACACATAAAAGGCCGAGCGGGCGCCGCCGATGCCGGCCACGGCGCGGTGCTCACTGCGGCCGATGCTGGGCCAGCCCAGCGCCCACGGCGCCGGCTTGCCGTCATTTAAGCTGGTCGGCTGCCACAGCCGTTCCACACCGGCGGGCGCCAGCAAGCGTCCCGACTGCAGCGCGATGAGCCAGTTCGCCAGTTCACCCACATTGCTGTTGATACCGGCCCCGGCGCGCATGAAGACGGGGAAATCCTCGATCACGTTGCGGTAACCCTTGCCTCCCCGGTCCAGTACGTAGGAACTGGCCTTGTTGGCGACCACGTCCTTCGCGTCGCCAAAGCCACTGTGCCGCATGCCGGCCACGTCGAACTGCCGGCGCTGGATGAAAGTGGTAAAGGGCTGGCCGCCTTGCCGCTCGATCAATTGCGCCAACAACACGTAATTGGTCTGGTTATAGCGGAAGCGCTCGCCTGGCTGAGCTTCCACGGGCAGCGCCTGCACGGCAGTCCACGCCGCAGCGCCATCGTCCGGCAGCGGCCCCACCAGCTTGCCGCTGCGCTGGTCCAGCACATCGGGCAAGCCCGAGGTATGGTTGAGCAGTTGCGTCACCGTCACGGCTTGCCAGGCTGGCGGGAGCCCCGTCAGGTATTCGCCAATGGGCGCCGCCAGGTCGATCTTGCCCTCCTGCACCAGCTGCATCACGGCCACACCCGCAAACGATTTCGTTGCCGAATTGATGGAAAACAGGCTCGTCTCCGTCACGGGCACCTGGTATTGCAGGCTGGCCAGGCCGAAATTGCGCGTCAACACCACCTTGCCACCCTGGATCACCGCCAGTTGCAGCCCAGGAATCTGGCGCTCCTGCATTTCGCTGCGCAGGAAGGCGGCAACCTCCTGCTCCGCGTTGGACACTTTCTGCTGGTTGGCGGGAGCGGCAGTGACCGCTGCAGTGACGGGAGCAGCCACGGCGGCAAGCGCCATGACGAGCAGGAAAGACGGGAAGCGTGGGTTCAAGATACGGCTTTCGACAGTGGAAAACGGAATCGCAGCATCCCATACCTATTTATCAACGTCAACGACAATCTTGCCGGTCAGAAAGTCACTCTTCCAGCCACACGTCTTCGTAGCCTTCGCGGTCAAGGATGAACCTGGCGCCGCTGGGCAAGGCCAGGTAATCGACCACTTGCGGCAGCATGTCGTGCAAGTGTTCCGCATGCAGGGGCTGGTAAAAGCCGCTGGCATCGTCGTGTTCGCCGCAGTGGATGAACCAGCTGATGGTGCCGTTTTCCGGCAGCGCGACGCGCGTGCCATAGATGGGCGACTGGTCCAGGCTGCCGATGGCCAGGGCCACCATGGGCTCCGGTGCTTGCGCGGGCAAGCCGAATTTGTCGCAGATGCGCTGCTGTGTTTTGCTGATCGGTGTGCTCATGCTGTCCTCAGGATCCGATGTATTGATAATGGAGGCGCAGCGCGCCGTCGTGGCCGGACATTTCCAGGTGCAAGGTCGCTTCGCCCGGCTGGCCATCGGCCAGCAGCATGCATTCCAGGCCCAGCGGTCCGGCATCGGTGGCATACACATCGACGGCCGCGCGGCCACCCTTGCCCGGCACGAAGGCTTGCGCCAGCGGCGTCAGGGACAACGCCTGGTTGGCCACAAAGTAGCTGTCGAGCATCTCGATGATCTCGTCGGCCACGCCGGGCGACAGGCCCCAGTCGCGTTGCAGCGCAACAGGATCGCGCCGGTCGAGTGTCCGTACGAACGCGGCGGCCTGCGCATATGCCAGCTGCCGCAAGCTGTCTGTGATGGCCATTTCCATAAGGTGAGTCCTGCCCTATCCATTCAACAGGCGCCATTATAGTGCCTCGCCGCGGGTATGGTCGATCCGTTTGCTGGCAATAATCAAGCACCCTGCCGCTCATTTAAATCGACATCCTTATTATTTATCGCACCGCAATAAAATAAATGACCTGCGTGATATTTGGTGAGTATTTAAAATAGATAATCGAGAATACGATTGATTTCAAGTTGACGCTTATTTATTCAGGCGCTAATATCGAATGGCCATATACCATGGCATACAGCGCAAGCAGTACTTAACCATCACAAGAGGATAGTACAATGCAAAAACAGAACCACTCCAAATTGTTCGCATTCAAACTGGCTGAAAAACAGGTACAAAAACTGGTAGCGCCCGCCACCGCCTGGAAGGTGCGCGACGGCGTCGCCGTGGCCGGCTGCACCGCGGTGGAAGCTGAGCAGTACCGCGATTCCTCGCGCTTCCAGCCAAACGACCGCGGCCAGTATTGCTGATCACTGGCACGCCATAACCCCCGTCCGGCGTGGGGCTTCATCTAATCCCTCATATTCAAACTGGCGCTGACTCCAATTCCGGAGCGGCTTTTCGGCGCGCAAGGAATATATAAACACCTGCCAATTGGAGATTCCTTTTTTTAAACAGGTATTCCCGGTAAAAATCAAATCGCAACCATTCATATAGGATATTCCCATGCACAAAGAAACCAAGCTGTTCGCATTCAAACTGGCGGAAAAGAAGGAACAGGAAAAGCCTGCCCTTCCCGCGCCCTGGAAGGTGCGCGACGGTGTCGCCGTGGCCGGCTGCACGGCGGTCGACAGCGAGGAGCAATACCGCTATTCGCGCATCGGCTCGAGTGACGGCGGCGAGTTCTGCTGATACGTTCCAGCTGAAAGCCTTGCCACGGCAAGGCTTTTTCATCTTCCCGACTTTCCGCTACTGCAGGCCCCCCTACATGCACAAAAAGGTCTTGATTATCAGCCATAGCGGCGATCTGCACGCCGACCTGGTCGAAGCCATCCTCGCCGCGCGCGGCCATGCCCCCTTCCGTATCGACCTCGACGCTTTTCCCCGCGATTACCAGCTGTGCCAGCGCCTGCTGGACGGCCGCGCCAGCGCGCGCCTGCGCCACTTGCCCGATGGCGACTGGCTTGACTTGCAGCAAGTGGGCGCCGTCTGGCTGCGCAAGGCGGCCGACTATGCCTACGCCAGCGCCGACCTGACGCTGCAGGAACGCGCCTACGCCCAGCTGGAAACGGAGCAAGCCATCTTCAGCGTGCTGTACGGACTCGATTGCTACTGGCTCAGCCATCCGCTGGCCCTGCGCGGCGCCCAATGGAAAGGCGAACAGCTTGCGCGGGCCGCGCGCATGGGTTTTCGCGTGCCCGCCACCGTGATCACCAATGTGCCCGACGACGTGCGCGCCTTCCGCGCGGCCGTCAACGGGCCCATCATTTTCAAGAGCATGTCCACACCCAGCCTGGCCGCCGAAGCCGTCGGGGAAGCGGACAGGGTCAGCGCCGGCATCGGCACCACCATCGTCGACGATGCCATGCTGGACAGCCTGGACGCCGTCAGCGAGCTGAGCTGCCAGTTCCAGGAATATATCGCCAAGCAATATGAGCTGCGCGTCACCGTGATCGGCAAGCGCCTGTTTGCCGCGCGCCTGTATTCGCAGGACGATGCCCGCACGGCCATCGATTCGCGCGACATGTCGGCCCCCATCCGCTATGAGGCGTGCACCTTGCCAGCGGAGATAGAGCAGCGCTGCCTTGCTTTCGTGCACAGCTATGGCCTCGAGTATGGCGCGCTGGACCTCATCGTCACGCCCGACGGTGAGTATGTTTTCCTGGAAAACAATCCTGTTGGTCAATTTTTGTATGTACAACAACTGGTGCCCGCCTTGCCCCTGCTGGAAAGCGTGGCCGACACCCTCATCGAAGGAGCGCTATGCCACAGCCAGACTTGAACCTGCTGCCGTCGCAGCTGCGCGAACTGGAGCAGGCGCGCGACAGCCGGGCCATTGTCCTGGCCGCCTCGCACCTGGACATGGAACTGCTGCCCGCCCTGTACGAGCTGTGCCAGGGCATCGGCACCGTGGCGCGCCTCGACGTGGTGCTGCACGGACGCGGCGGCATCGTCAACGCGGCGCGCCGCATCGCCATCCTGCTGCGCCAGCATGCGCGCCACCTGAGTTTTATCGTGCCCTTCCACTGCCAGTCGGCCGCCACCCTGCTGACCCTGGGCGCCGATGAGATCATCGCCGGCGACCTGGCCCTGTTCTCGCCCATCGACCCGCAGCTCGATGGCGCCGACGGCGGCTCCATGTCCAGCCTGGACATCAAGGCTTTCGGCGACATGGCGCAGCAGTGGTTCGGCGTGGATGCCGGCGAAGCGCGCCAGCAATCGCTGTCCCTGCTGTGCGGCAGCATCTTCCCCCCTTCCCTGACGGCCTTTTACCGCACCACCCTGGAACTGACGCAGATCGGCGAAGAATTGCTGGCCTGGCAATTGCCCGAGGCCACACCCGAGGCGCGGCGCGCCATCGTCGCGCAACTCGTGACGGGTTATCACTCGCACAACTATGCCTTGACACGCGAAGAACTGGCGCAGCTGGGCTTGCGCATGGAACGCGATGCCCACGCCGAACGGCTGGGCTGGGCCATTTCCACACAATTGCAGGCAAGCATAGGCGGCGCCCTGCGCAGCGCGCCCGACGAGCCGTGGAACGATGCCCTGCTGGCGTCGCGCGACGGCGTGCAACTGCGGCGCCAGCGTCCGGGCGGCTACGCGCCCGTGTGGAGCACGCAATGCTGACACCCGTGCTGTCCACGTTACTGGCTGCGTTTTTATCCGATATCGCGCGCTACTGCATTGCCTTGCTGTTGCTGGCGGCCAGCGTGGGCAAGCTGCGCAGTTACGGTGACTTTCGCGCCAACCTGGCCACCTCGTTCGGCGTGCCGCCCGCCGCCGCCAGCCTGGCCGCGCCCGCCCTGGTGGCGGCTGAATTATGGCTCGCCGGCTGGCTGCTGGCGGGAGGCGCCCAGTTGCCGATGCTGCTGTCGCTCTTGCTGCTCGGTACCCTCACGGCCATCCTGGCCTGGCGCTATTTCACGCACAGCGTGGTGCGCTGCAGCTGCTTTGGCGAAGCGGCGCGGCCCGTGTCGCAGTACGACTTGCTGCGCAACGTGCTGGTGGTCGGCATCAACGGCGCCTACTTTGCGCTGGCGCAAGAAACGACCTTGTCCATCGCCACCACAGTATTGGCCGCCGGACTGGCGGCCATCGTCTGCGTGGCCACGATTTCCCTGCACGACATCGCCACTCTGGCAAAGGCCGACTGATGGATGCCACGACCCTGCAACTGGTGCTGGCGGCGCTGGCCTTCGCCCTCGCCGGCAATATCTGGCTCAGCCTGGCAGTGCTGCGCGCCAGCCGCCGCGAACGCCTCGCGCCCACGGCGCTGGTGCCGGGCCAGCCCCTGCCTGCCGTGCTAGCCCGTCCGCTGGCTGGCGGCGCACGTTTCCAGCCGGGTGCCAGCGGCCAGGCGGCCGTGCTGCTGTTTTTGGCCAGCCGCTGTCCGAAATGCGCGGAAAAGCTGGCCGGCATCGAACAGCTGCTGCCGCTGGCGCGCGAGGCAGGCCTGGCCGTGTGGCTGATCAGTGAAGAACCGGTCCGCCGGCTGCGCGCCTTTTTACCCGGCAACGCCTTGCGAGCGGCCACGGCGCGGCTGACGCTGCGCGACTACCGGCGCGTGAATCCGCTGATGAGTTCTCCCTCCTATGTCTTTGTCAATTACGAAGGGCAAGTGGAAGCGGCCGGTTTGATCGGCGACGAAGACTGGCTGGCCCTCGTCGAACAACTGAACGCGGAACCGTCGCAGGAGCGCGCCGCATGAGCCATCTGAACTTCGGCCCGCATGTTGAACGCCTGCGCCTGCTGTATCCCGTGCGCTGGCGCATTGCCGCCGGCCTGCTTTGCATGATCCTCACCGTGGGCGTGCAGCTGGCCTTCCCGCAAGCCATCGCGTATTTCATCGACAACGTGGCGGAACTGACGCGGCGCGGCGTCACGCCGGGCATGGTGATCGCCATGCTGGCCTTCAGCCTGCTGTATGCGCTGGTCACGAGCGCGCGCTTCTATTTGCTGCAATCGAGCGGCCACATGATCGTCATGGGCGTGCGCCGGCGCCTGTTCGACGTGGTCATCAACCAGCCCATCGCCTTCTTCGACAAGCACCATGGCGGCGAACTGAACAGCCGGCTCACGTCCGACGTGTCGGCTCTGCATGAAAGCCTGACCATCGGCGCGGCGAATGCCCTGCGCTCGCTGTGCGTCTTCGTCGGCGGCATCGCCATGCTGCTGCAGCTGTCACCCATGCTGAGCCTGCCGCTGGCCCTGTTCATTCCCATCAGCCTGTATCTGGGCAAATTATCAGGCAGTAATTACCGGCAGCGTTCGCGGGCCATTTCCGCCAGCCTGGCCGCCAGCGGCAAGGTGGCGCAGGAATACTTTGCCCATGCGCGCCTGGTGCAGGCGTTCAACCAGCAAGGCGGCGCCATGGCCCGCTACGCGCAAGCCATGCGGCAACTGCTGGAGGTGTCCCTGGCCGGCACACGGCTGCTGGCCGTGTTTCAGGGCGCGCAAGGGCTGCTCGCCTTCGTTGCCCTGCTGACCACTCTGTGTTTCGGCGCCCACCTGATCGGCCAGGGCCGGTTGAGCGTGGGCCAGCTGACGGCCTTTGTCATCTATGCCAGCATGGTGACGGACACGGCCGGCTCGATCAGCGAATTCTGGAACACGTGGATGCGCACCATGGGTTCGACCGACCGCATCTTCGATATCCTGCGCAGCCACCGCGCCGTGACCGAGATGGCACCGCAGCCGCCGCTGGCCGGCCATATCGCGCTGCGCGACGTGCGTTTTTCGTATCCCGAACGCACGCAAGCCACGGCCCTCGACGGCGTCAGCCTGTCCATCCGTGCGGGCGAAAAAATCGCCCTCGTCGGCGCCTCGGGCGCAGGCAAGTCCACCATCGCCAGCCTCGTGCTCGGCCATTACCAGCCTGGCACGGGCAGCCTGCAGTTCGACGGCATCGATGCGCAGGTGCTGGGCGTGACGCAGCTGCGGCGCCAGATGGCCGTGGTGGAACAGGAACCGGCCCTGTTTTCCGGCAGCATCGCCGACAATATCGGCTTTGCCGTGCCGGATCGCCAGGTGACGCGTGAGGAGATGCTGGCGGCGGCCCGCCTGGCGCACGCCCATGATTTCATTGAGGCCTTTCCCGATGGCTACGAGACCCTCGTGGGCGAACGGGGCGTGCAATTGTCCGGCGGACAGAAGCAGCGCATCGCGATTGCCCGCGCCATCCTGCGCGCGCCGAAAATCCTGATCCTGGACGAAGCTACCAGCGCGCTCGACGCCGCCAGCGAACAGCAGGTGCAGCGCGCCCTCGATACCCTGATGCAAGGGCGCACCACCATCATCATCGCCCACCGCTTTTCCACCATCGTCAAAGCGGACCGCATCATCGTCATGGACAAAGGCCGGATTTGCCAGCAAGGCACGCACGCAGAGCTGCTGCGCGCGGGCGGCCAGTATGCACGGCTGATGCAGCAGCAACTGTCGCAATTTCAGCAGTTGCATGACAGTACGGCAACGCTGTAAAGTAGGCCACGATGAAAAAAACCTGTCATGGCAGTTGCCACTGCGGCGCAGTGCGCTTCGCGGCCGAGATCGACCTGGCGGCTCCCAGCCTGCGCTGCAACTGCTCATTCTGTCTGAAAGTGCGCTGCTGGGCCAGCCACGTTCCCCCGTCAGCCTTCCGCCTGTTGTCCGGCGAGGTGGATTTGAGCGAATACCGCTTCGGCGCAGGCCGCGAACGCCATTATTTTTGCCGCCACTGCGGCGTGCGCCCGTTCGGCCGCGGCGATTCGCCCCGCAGCGGTCCGTTTGTCGGCATCAGCGTCAACTGCCTCGACGATGCGTCTGCCGCCGAACTGGCCAGGGTACCCGTCACCTTTGTCGATGGCTGGCACGATGTGTGGGACGCACCGCCGCAGGAAACGCGGCATCTGTGAGGCAAGAAGGATGGCAGGGAAAGGAAATGCGGCTGCGCCATGTCGTGGGCGGGCAGATAAGCGTGCGCTGCCCGTTGTCTGGATCAGCATTCTGGGCGATAATTACGCCCATGAACGATACCACCACCTTACCCCCATTGCCCGATCGCCTGTCGATCGACCCTAGCAGCCCTTACCACGTTGCAGCCGTGTTCGAGAACGACGTCGGCATCCGCTTCAACGACAAGGAACGTCTTGACGTGGAAGAATATTGCATCAGCGAACGCTGGATCAAGGTCGCTTCCACCAAGTCCCTCGACCGCCGCGGCCGTCCGCTGCAGATCAAGCTGAAGGGCAAAGTCGAAGCGTTTTACCGCTAAGCAACACCTATATTGTCATCGAGGCCGATTTCCATCGGCCTTTTTTACGTCCGCCGCTTTCTACTCAGGCATCAACGGTGATCAGCCCGGCCGAGGCCGCCAGCGGCAGCCACAGCATGGCGTCGGCCAGCACCTCGTCCGGCGTCCGGCCGCTCGACCGCGCCGCCTGCCCCGCGCACTGTGCCAGCGGCGCGCCGCCGGCCAGCGCTTGCAGGCAGTAAAATTGCCAAGGCTGCAACTCCTGCATGGCAAGCCGGTAATGCATGCGCGAAATGGCGACGAAGGCGGGCCTGGCATCCGGCTGGGCCGGCACGGCGTCGTCCGGCGCGGCCTGTGCCTGTTGCCAATATGCACACAGGGGAAATGACAGGGCCAGCAGCCGCGTGCACGGCGCCAGGCGCCAAGCCGGTGCATTTCCCAGCAGCAAATCCAGTCCGCAAGGCAGCATGGGCGGCGCCAGCTTTTCCAGGCCGGGCGCCCTGCCCGCCTCGCTGCGCGCCCGTTCCAGCTGCGCCAGTTCGACGGGAAAGCGCAATGCGTCCCCCTGCGCGCCGGCGGCACGCTGGCTGGCGGCAAGGAAATCGGCAAAGCCGGCACCCAGGTCATACAGGGTCGCTGACGCAGACGGATGGCGCCAGACATAGGCGCGGGCAAAGAAGACGAACAGCTCGTCACCCATGACCTTGCGCAAGACGGGATAGTCGGCTTGCAGGCATTCGAGCAGGCGCTGCACATAGCCGTCCGCATGGATGTGCAGCGGCGCCGGCCCGCCCCGCGCCTGTTTCAGCACTTGCTCCTGCGTCAAGCCGTGGCGCTCGCTGGCCAGCTGGGCACCATGCACGGCACCGCCCGGTGCCGTCATGGCCGTCAGGAACCACGCCTGCAATTGCGCCAGCGGAGCGTCGGCGGGCGCGTCCCTGGCGGCGCTACGGCGCATGGGCCGCCTCCAGGTGAAAACCCAGCGGCGTGGAGACGGCGGCGGCAGCCATGGCTGTCACTGCATCGGCGAATTCTCCCCGCCCGGCCGCGCGCGCCTTGTCCAGTTCAAGCAGCAGTTGCGGGTATGGCGGAATCTTCGCATCCCATTCCAGCAGGGCCGACACGCCGCCCGTCAGCTGCTGCGCCAGCGCGTACAGGCGCCAGACGGCGGTCGGCACGGGCGCGTCGTGGGTATCGATCAGCACGGCGCCGCACACGGTCGGCCCGGCCACGTGGATCTGCACGATGTGCGCGTGCGGCAACTGGCGGATGTAGGCGGCCGCGTCATAGCCGTGGTTATGCGCGCTGACGTGGACATTGTTGACGTCGAGCAAGAGTCCGCAACCTGTGTCCTCGGCCAGGCGGCCCAGGAATTCCCATTCCGGCATGCTGGACTGGGCAAACTCCACGTAGCTGCTGGGGTTTTCCAGGATCAGGGGACGGCCCAGGAATTCCTGCACCTGGCGCACGCGCCCCGCCACGTGGCGCAGACTGGCCTCGTCCAGCGGCAGCGGCAGCAAATCGTGGCTGTTGAGCGAAGCGGCGCCCGTCCAGCACAAGTGGTCGGAAATCCACGCGGGCCGGAACACTTCGGCCAGCTGGCGCAGCTTGCGCAGGTAGGCCAGGCTCAGGGGATCGCTGCTGCCGATCGACAGCGACACGCCATGCATGACGATGGGCACTTGCGCGGCCACCTGCTCCAGCACATGGCGCGCATAGCCGTGGTTGTCGATGAAATTCTCGCTGATGATCTCGAACCAGTCCACCTGCGGCCCGTGGCGCAGGATGTGCGCATAGTGCGGCGGGCGCAGCCCCACGCCCAGGCCCAGGTTCGGCAAGCCCAGGCGTGGCGCCACCGCGTGCATGGCGCGCTGCATCAGGTCGACGGCGGCAAGGCCAGGCGCAGGTCGGTAGGCGTCGGCGGCGCTCCCACCGGCGTGCCACGCGCGGCCATCACCTTGCCGTAGGCTTCCCAGGCCTTGTCGTAGACATTGTCGCCGAGCGCGAAGCGCATGGTCTGGCCCAGCGGAATGCTGCGGTGGTCGGGCGCGGGGCCAAAGTCGTACAGGATCATGGTGGCCGGCGCGGGCGGTTCCTTGCCCGTGGTGTTCGGATACAGCTGCGAGGCCGAAATCGGCACGGCGCAGCCGCCGAAGCCGCCGCATTTGTTGTCGCTGGGCGCGCTGTAGACTTTATCGGGCTGCGGCGGAGGCGGCGGCACATAGCATGGCGTGCCCGGCGACGCGGCAAGCTTGACCGAGTGGCCGCAGGACGAGCCGCCCGTGTCGGCCTGGGCAAAGCCGCAGCCGCCCTGGGCGTGGCAGCCGTTGGAGCCCCGGCAAGTGTGATAGACGGCCAGCGCGGCGCAGGTGGACGAGGCTTCGCCTTCCAGGTGCATGCCCTGGCAGGCGTGGTACAGCACGCTTTTCTCGGCCAGCGGCACGCCCGTCGCCAGGTTCGGCGCCTGGCCCAGCACGGCCCAGCAGATGGCCATGCGGTCGCCCGCGCCCACCATCGACGGATACGGGAAGTCCAGTTGCTGGTTCAACCAGTACTTGTCCAGCACGGAAGTGATGCCATAGATGGCGCCCGTGGCCACCGTGCTCAGCATCTCCAGGGTGCCGCTGGCGTCCTTCAGGCGGTTCAGGGCGCCCGCCACGGCGGCCGGCGCGGGGATGTTCTGTGGTGCGGTGGCCGGGTTGTAGCGCTCGTTGGTCAGCATGGCCGCGCTCCAGCAGCCCCCTTCCGCGTGCCAGCGGGCCCAGGTCTGCACTGGGAGCATGGCCTTGACCTGGCGGAAACGCTCGTAGTGGTCGAACCGGGCGCTGTCGTGGCGCGCCTGCGCGTCGCGCGATTCGGCATCCTTGCCATTGTTCGCGTAAGACGGATAATCGCACTTCAAGGCATCCAGGTCTTCGCGGTAGTCTGGCTGCACGGCCATCAGGCGCTGCGCCGCGTCGCGGCGGTAGCGCTGGATGGCTGTTGCGCTGCCCTCGCCCTGGTCCGTGATGGCCGCCATCATGTCGATGGCCTTGTTGAACGAGCCAGTCTGTCCGCCATCCTGGTCCTGCGGGCCGAAGCAGGTGTCGAAGCGGGGAAATTCCGCCCGCGCGTGGCCCTGGACCTGGCTGTTGAACATGTCCTGCTGCACCGAGCCATTGACGAACAGCTTGTGCCACAGGGTCTGGCCATCCGTGTATTCGATGCTGATGTAGCGCGCATAGCATTCGTACATGTAGCCGATGGTGCCGAACAGGGGCAAGTCCTGCACGTGCTTGCCCGGTGTCCAGCCCGGCAGCGGCACTTCCGGGAAGTATTTGGTGTGGTTGTGCTTGTCGAACTCCGCCAGTTGGGCGCGTGCCTGCTCCTCGGGCTGCTCGATGGCGAGGAACAGGTCGCACTGATTGGTGTTCAGTTCTTCCAGGTTGACGCGCACGTGGCGGTAATCGGCCGTATCCTGCAAGTCGACGATGTGCGGGATCACCGTGCGATCCTTGCCATAGCAGGTCCAGCCGTGGTCCTGCGATTGCAGCTCCGAGCCCGTGAAGCATGGCGCCGTGCCGATGGCCGTGGCCAGGTTGGCTGCCATCTGCAGGTGCAGCATTTCCTGGATAAAGACGCTGAAGATGATATTGAAAGCCTTCTGTTCCTTCAGCTCGGGCCGGGCCGTGGTGCCCATGCCCGGCCACTGGCGGCCTTCATAATAGGTGATGCCTTTCGAGTTGATCTGGTGCGTGCCGTGGATCGAGTACATGGTGGCCATGTACAGGGGTATGGTGAACAGTTCCACGCTGACGGCCGCCTGGGCGATGGCGCGCACGGCGGCCTTGTCGGTGTCCAGCATGTCGAGCGGGCGGTTGGTAATTGCGGGCTGGGTGCTTCCTAAAACAGGCATTTTCATTCTGTATCTCCACAGGAAGGATGCGTTTCGGATATCGGGCCGGGTCGCGCCATCTGCGTGCGCTGTTCACGGCAAGGAAATCATACGCCTGAGAAAGATATTTTTGCGGCAAGATTTATGCGCTGAGCAAGGGGCAATGCCGCCAGCCCTGGGCCATGAAAATAGGCGTTTTCAGCTGCCATTCGATGACAATTGAATAGAATCGGCAAAACGCGCGCGTGTATAAGCGCCGCACCGGCAAGCGCCGGCGCGTGGCTTGCACGATGATAGTTAAGCCGCCGGCGGCGGCTGGAAGGCGCAGAAGCCCGGCCACTGGTCGCGGCTGTCGCATACTTTCAGGCAGCCTTTGTTATCCTTGAACGTGGCGACGACCTTGATGGGGAAGCCATATTTTGGCGTGGTGGCCAGGAAGGCGGAAGGGCAGCTTTGCTCGTTGCTGAAGCGGAAAGTGATTTCTTCGCGGCGGCCCTTGCGCTCAAAGCCCAGCATGAAGGTTTCATTGCTGTTCCACTGCGCCTTGCCCGGCACGCGGAAGCGGTAGCGGGGGCTGCCCGGCTGCTGGCCATCAAGTTTCTGGCCGAAGACGCGGCTGCTGGCCGTGGCCGTCTCGACCTTGGCAACGGGATACACGACGGCAAAGATATAGGTGCCGGCAAAACCCTGGTCGAAGCCGAGTCCCTTCTGGTAAAACGGCACGACGATATGCGGCGCGCCCGCGTATTCCACGGTATTGCGCGCCGTCACGCGCGACGTCAGCTTGTCATCGGGCTCTTTGCCGAAGACCACGTCCAGTTCCAGCAAGGCTTGTTGCTTGTCGATATCTTGCGCCAGGTAATCCTGCGGGAATATTTCGCCATGCACGCAGCCGGCCAGCAAGGAGGCGGCGAAGCAGCCCGCGATCAGTTTGGGTAGTGTCATGGCTGTTTTCCTTCCGGCGGCGCGGAAATGAGGCCCAGCCCCGTCACTTGCAAGCCGTTCTTGCCTTGTTTCCATTGAAATTGCTGGCCGAACCAGGCCAGTTCCAGCTCGCGCCGGATGCGGATCGAATCCGTGCGGCCCTGGCGCGCCTTGATGGCGGCGCCCGCCTGCGCGGAAGCGGCGTCCGACAAGGGCTTCAGCCACCGTTGATAGGTGTCCGGCGGCAAGGCCAGCTCACCGGCCACGCCGTCGTCGCGCGTGGCAACGATGATGCCCACCTTCGTCAGCGCATTCGTCAGATAGGCGCCGCGCCGCCCGTCGGGCGAGACGGAGACGAGCATGGCATGCGGATAATCGCCCCTGACGTTGCCCGGCACGTCAAACCACAGCAGTTCGCCCGTGCCCGTATCGAGCGCGCGTCCGTCGCGGGGAAACAGCAGCACCTCGCTGTTGCCCGGCTGCGGCACGCCCCATTCGGGGTCGCGTTCCGTGCGCACCATGTTGTCGCGCTGCATGGGACTGATGGGGCGCATCAGCGGTTCGCCATTCTGCACGCCGATCAATATCGTGCCCTGCCCCGTATAGCCCTTGGTAAAGGCCAGCAGCATGGGCTGGCCTTCGCGCGTGGCCTTGATCGGCCGCACTTCCACCACTTCGCGCGCGCCGCCGGGCCAATAGCCGTGCTTGCGGAAAGTCAAGGTAACGAGCGGGTCGTGGCGGTCACGCGTGACGACAAAGTCGCCGTATTGCTTCATCACCGGCACGTAGGATGTTTGCGCCTGCGCGGCGGGCAGGACGGCGGCAAGCAAGCTGGCGGCAGCCGCCAGGCGGCATAAAGATAGGGACAGCATGGCATCCTGTAAAGGTCGCACGGGGCGAAGAATCAGAATTCTAAACGATTCCTCGCCAGCAACACTGTCCGATAGGAAACATCAACGGCGCTGGATTTCGATCAGCTCGATCTCGAACAGCTTGGGCCACAGTTTTCCCGTGACAAACAGGCGCTTGCCGCGCGCATCCCAGGCGATGCCGTTGAGCACGGCATCGGGATTGGCCGTGCCCCGCTGCCCGGGCGGCAGCAAGCCCGTCAGGTCGATCCAGCCGACAACCTTGCCGCTGGCCGGGTCGATGCGGGCGATCACGTCCGCGCCCCACACATTGGCAAACAATTGCCCGTCGACCATTTCCAGCTCGTTCAGACGCTCGATGGCGCGGCCCTCGGCCTTCACCTCGAAGCGGCGCACCTCGGCCAGGGTTTTCGGATTGAGCACGCGGATGGCGGACGTGCCATCGCTCATGTAGACGAATTGACTGTCGCTGGCCAGGCCCCAGCCTTCTCCCTGGTAGCTGAATTTGCGTTTCAATTTGAAGGTCTTCAGGTCGAAGACATAGCCGGTTTGCGAAATCCACGTCAGGCCCAGGATTTCATCACCCACGTCCGTGATGCCTTCGCCAAACACTGTCTTGTCCAGCATGGTTTTCTGCAAGACCTTGCCCGTCGCCAATTCCACCTTGCGCAAGGAAGACTGGCCGTTCTGGCCCGTGCTTTCATACAGGTGGCCATCCTTGAACAGCAAGCCCTGGGTGAACGCCTGGGGGTCGTGCGGATAGGTATTCTTGACGAAATAGCCATACACGGGAATGGCGGCCTGAGCGTAGCCCATTTCGCTCATCAGACCCACGGTGCACAACAATCCCAGCAGCAGCGAGCCGGCCGTGCGTTTCAGTCTTGTTTTACCGATATTCTTCATATTCTTGACGGTGGTTGGCGAGCGCCTATTGTAAACGGGCCGCGTCCGCCATGCGCGCCCTGACGAGTTCGAGCCAGGCCCGCGCCGCAAACGACAGCCGCCCGCCGCGGCGCCAGGCCAGCATCAGATTCCACTCCACGGGTGGACCGGCGAGCGGAATGACGGCAAATTGCGCTTGATCCAGCGTGTCGCAATACATCTTCGGCAGCAGGCAGATACCCACGCCCAGCCTGACCAGCGAGGCAATGAAATCCCATTGGCCGCTGCGGCCCGTGATGCGCGGGGCGAAACCGGCCCGCTGGCAGGCGTCCAGCACGATGTCATTCAGGGCAAAGGCGGCGCCATAGAAAATGAACGGGCTGTCGGCCAGCTCGGCCAGGGCGACGGAAGCGCGTCCCTGCCACGCAGAACCGGGCGCGGCCAGCAGGCACAGCGGCGAGCGCACGAGGGGCAAGGCTTCGAAATCCTGCCAGGTGGCCGCATTGCCCGGGTAATCGAGCATGGTGCCCAGCTCCACCGTGCCGGTGCGCAAGTCGCGCTCAATCGCCTGCGTGCCGCTTTCATACATTTTCAGCTCGATACCGGGATAGCGCTGGTGGTACTCGGCCAGCCACGGCGCCAGGGTGGAATGCGTCTGCGGCGACACGCCGACCCTTAATTCTCCCCGTTCCAGATGTTGCAGGTCGCGCAATTCCACTTTTAACTCCGCGTGCAGGGCCAGCAATTCATGCGCGCGCGACAGCACTACCTGGCCCGCATCCGTCAGGGTAAACCGCTTGCCCGCGCGGTCGAGCAAGGCCAGGTCCAGCGACTGTTCCAGCTGGGCGACCATCTTGCTGACGGTGGGTTGCGTCACGTGCAGCCTGGCGGCGGCGCGCGTAAAACTGGCTTGCTCGACCACTTCGACGAAGTAGCGCAGGGAGCGGATATCCATGATGCATTCCAATATCGAATGATAATCATGAGTTTAAGTCATTTTATCTTTTGATGCGGGATCCCTACAATGAAAACTTCCCCCTGCCGTTTGAAAGCCCGCCGTGAAAGCCTTGCACTGTTCCACCGCCGCCCTGCCCTCCATCCCTGCCTGGCGCCAGCCAGCGCAGACCGTGTGGCAAGTGGGCATCCTGACCGCCGCCTGGTGGCTAGCCGATGCGGCCGCTTCCGCGTTGCACTTGCCGTTTTCCGGCGGCGTCGTGGGCCTGTTCGTGCTGGTGGCCCTGTTGCTGGCCGGCTGGGTGCGGCCGGCCGCCATCGCACTGGGCGCGAACTGGCTGCTGGCCAACATGCTGCTGTTCTTCATACCCTTGGTCGTGTCCGTGGTGCAATTTACGCAGCTGCTGAAGACGCAAGGTCTGATGCTCTTCGTGAATATCGGCCTGGGCTTTGCCAGCGTGATGCTGGCCACGGCCTTCACCGTGGAAGGGGTGTGCCGCTATGAACGCAAGCTGCGCCTGCAAAAACTGCTGCGCCAGCGCGCAGCCAGGGCGCAAGCATGAGCACCCTCGTCCTGTCGCTGCTGTTCTTGCTGCTGACCCTGGTGCTGTTCTACGCCAACCAGGCGCTGCACCGCCGCCATCCCCACTTCCTGCTCACGCCCGCCATCTGCACCTCGGCGATATTGATCATCATCGTGCAGGCGACCTCGACCCCGTTTGCCACGTATTTCGGCGAAACGCGCTGGCTGCCGTGGCTGCTGGGGCCGGCCACCATCGCGTTTGCGCTGCCCATCTTCCAGGAGCGCAAGCTGATCCGCAAGCACTGGCTGGCCCTGTCGCTGGGCAGCTGCGCCGGCATTGTCGCATCGGTCGCCGCCACCCTGCTGCTGGACCGGCTGATGGGCGTGCACGGCGACATGGCGCGCAGCCTGCTGGCCCGTTCCGTGTCGACGCCGTTCGCGCTGGAAGCGTCGCGCCACATGGGCGGCTCGGCGCAGCTGACGGGCATATTCGTGGTGATGACGGGCTTGTTCGGCCTGCTGCTGGGCAAACCGTTATTGAAACTGCTGCCCTTGCGCATGCGCATCGCCCGTGGCGCCCCGTATGGCGCGGCCGCGCACGGCTTTGGCTTGTCCGTGGCGCGCCGGGTCGGCACGGAAGAAGGCGCCGTGGCCAGCCTGACGATGATTTTCTCGGGCGTCGTGACGGTGCTGCTGGCGCCTCTGCTGGGGTATCTGCTGGGCTAGTCGTCCGCTTGCAGGGCCTGCATGCCATGCACGATCAGGTCTATCCCCGCCAGAAAATCCTCGCGGTCGTCGTGCGCGCGCAATTGCCCCGCCACCTTGCGGGCAAACGGAAACGCTTGCGCGTCGAGGCGTGACCAGGCGCCCGCCAGGGTGTCGAGGAAATGCGCGCGCTCCAGGCCCTGGTCGCGCGCGATGACGGCGTTGGCCGCATTCTGCCCGCTCACGCCCAGCAAATAATTCAACAAGGTGCATGCCGCCAGCCACTGTTTTTCCTGCGGCACGCCCAGGGCATCCACTTGCCGGCCCAGGCGTTCCAGGATGCGCACCGTGGGCAGCTGGCCCGGCGCGCGCGACAGGGCCGAGCCCAGCCATGGATGCGCATCCATCGCCTCGAACATGGCCAGCGCCACGGCGCGGATGCCCGCCTGCGGCGTGGCGCCGTGGGAAGCGGAATCCATGGCGCGGGCGACGATGGCGTCGCTGGCGGCCGTAAACAAATCATCCTTGTCGGCCACGTGCCAGTAAATAGCCCCCGCCCCCGTGGCCAGGCGTGTTGCCAGGGCGCGGAACGTCAGACCGCCCTCGCCCGATGTGTCGAGCAGGGCAATGGCGGCGTCGATGATGGTGTCGCGCGTCAGCGAGTCGGCGCGTCGTGGTGGGTTCGCTACTGTCTTGGGCATCGCTTATCTTGACACAGATGCCGGCTTGCCGCAAAATTCTTGTGGAACACTGTTCCACATCATCGACAACACCAAGGAAGCATCATGCATATCGCCATCATCGGCGCAGGGCTGGGCGGGCTGATGCTCGCCCGCGCGCTGCACGTCCACGGCATCGCCGCCACCGTCTATGAAGCGGACGCTACACCGCAGGCGCGCCGCCAGGGCGGCATGCTCGACATCCACGAAGACACGGGCCAGCAAGCGCTGCGGGCAGCCGGCCTGCATGACGCCTTCCGCGCCCTCATCCATGCGGGCGGCGAAGCGAGCCGCGTGCTCGACCAGCACGGCACGGTCCTGCTCGAAGAGGGAGACGATGGCACGGGCGGCCGTCCCGAAGTGGCGCGCGGCGAACTGCGCAAGCTCCTGCTCGAGTCGCTGCCGGCCGGCACCGTGCGCTGGGGGCATAAACTGACCGGCGTCACGACGCTGGACGGCTGCCAGCACAGGCTGAGCTTTGCGCACGGCGCCACGGCCACCAGCGATCTGCTGGTGGGTGCGGATGGCGCCTGGTCGAAGGTGCGTCCGCTGCTTTCCAGCGCGCAGCCCGCGTATAGCGGCATTGCCTTCATTGAAACCTATCTGTTTGACAGCGACCGCCGCCACCCGGCCAGCGCGCACGCCGTAGGCGGTGGCGCCCTGTTCGCGCTGGCGCCCGGCAAGGGTATACAGGCGCACCGCGAAGCCGATGGCGTGCTGCACGCCTATGTGGCCCTGAGCAAGCCCGAGGCATGGCTGGCCGACATCGATTTTGCCGACCCCGCCGCCGCCCGGACCCGCATCGCGGCCCAGTTTGCCGGCTGGGCGCCGGCGCTGACAGCCCTGATCACGGAGGCGGACACGCCGCCCGCGCCCCGTCCCGTGCATATGCTGCCCGTGGACCACCGCTGGCAGCGCGTGGCGGGCGTGACCTTGCTGGGCGACGCGGCCCATCTGATGGCGCCGGCAGGCGAAGGGGCGAATCTCGCCATGTTCGATGGCGCCGAGCTGGCGCAGGCGCTGGTGGCCCATCCGGGCGACGTGGAAGCGGCCCTGCTGGCGTATGAAACGGCGCTGTTTGCGCGCAGCAGCGTGGCGGCGGCGGAGTCCGAGCGCATCCTGCGCCTGTGCTTTGGCGACGACGCGCCGCACGGCCTGGTCCAGTTCTTTGTCGGCATGCAAGACGCCGGCCCGGCGCGCGAAGTGTAAGGGGCGGCCTGAAGCGCAGTGCCAAAGCTCCACGCCAGCGGCCTTTATCGGGGATAATACGTCTTTCCCCCCACCAGCAGCCGCGCCACGATGAAATACCCAGCAGTTCAGCCTTTCAGCGACATCCTGCCCCGCTTGCATGAGTTCGATGCCATCATCGACGTGCGCAGCCCGTCCGAGTTCGCGGAAGACCACTTGCCGGGCGCCATCAACCTGCCCGTGCTGGACGACGAGCAGCGCGTACGCGTCGGCACCCTGTATAAACAGACGAGCGCCTTCGAAGCGAAGAAGCTGGGCGCGGCGCTGGTGGCAAAAAATATCGCGCGGCATATCGAAGAGGGGTTGCTCGGCCACCCGCAGCACTGGAAGCCGCTCGTCTACTGCTGGCGCGGCGGCAACCGCAGCGGCGCCATGGCGCACATCCTGGCGCGCATCGGCTGGCCCGTCACGCAGCTCGAGGGCGGCTACAAGGATTACCGGCGCCACGTGAACGCCGAGCTGGCCACCCTGCCCGAGCGCTTCGACTTCATCAACGTGCTGTGCGGCCCCACGGGCAGCGGCAAGAGCCGCTTGCTGCAAGTATTGGACAGCCAAGGCGCGCAAGTGATCGACCTGGAGCAGTTGGCGGCCCACCGCGGTTCTGTGCTGGGCGGCTTGCCCGAGGAAGACCAGCCATCGCAAAAAGCGTTTGAAAGCGCGCTGTGGCAGCAACTGCGCACTTTCGACCCGCAACTGCCCGTCTTCATCGAATCGGAAAGCAAGAAAGTGGGCCGTTTGCGCGTGCCCGACGCGCTGATGGAAAAGATGCGCGCAGCCGATTGCACGGACGTGCGCCTGGCCACGGACCAGCGCGTGCAATTGCTGATGCAGGATTATGCGCATTTCGTCGGAGACCCGGCGCGCCTGAACGTGCAGCTGGCCCTGTTGACGCAGCTGCATGGCAAGGAGAAAATTGCCCACTGGCAGCAACTGGCCACGTCCGGCCGCATGGCCGAGCTGGTGGAAGAATTGCTGGTGCAGCACTACGACCCCGTCTACCGGCAATCGATCGCCCGCAATTTCAGCCGCTACGCCCAGGCGACGCCGCTGGTCTTGCCCGACATTTCAGACCATGCCTTTGAGCAAGCCGCGCGCACATTATGTGCTATCGTCGGCGAACAACGTACCGCCAGCGCCACGTGATGCCTGGCTTGCCACCTAATTACTTATTTCAGCAGGATGAAGACCATGTCCGATAGCGCAGCAACACCAGATACACCGATCCGATTGACCGAATTTGCCCATGGCGGCGGCTGCGGCTGCAAGATTGCGCCGGGCGTGCTGGCCGACATTTTAAAGGGCAGCGGCGGCTTTCCCCTGCCGAAGGAATTGCTGGTCGGCATAGAAACCTCGGATGACGCGGCCGTCTATCAGCTCAACGACGAGCAGGCGCTGATCGCCACGACGGACTTCTTCATGCCCATCGTCGACGACCCGTTCGACTTCGGCCGCATCGCCGCCACCAACGCCATTTCCGACGTGTACGCCATGGGCGGCACGCCCATCATGGCGCTGGCCCTGGTCGGCATGCCGATCAACAAGCTGCCCGTGGAAACCATCGGCCTCATATTAAAAGGCGGCGAGACCATCTGCGCCCAGGCCGGCATCCCCATTGCGGGCGGCCACACCATCGATTCCGTCGAACCGATCTATGGCCTCGTCGTGCTGGGCCTGGTCCACCCGTCGCAAGTGAAGCGCAACGCGGGCGCGCGCGCCGGCGACAAACTGGTATTGGGCAAGCCGATCGGCGTGGGCATCTTGTCGGCCGCGCTGAAGAAGAATGCGCTCGACGCGCATGGCTATGCTTCCTTGATCGACAACACCACCAAATTGAATACCCCGGGCAAGAAGCTGGCCCTGCTCGATGGCGTGCATGCGCTGACCGACGTGACGGGCTTCGGCTTGCTGGGCCACACCCTGGAACTGGCGCGCGGCGCCAAGTTGCAGGCGCGTATCGCCATGAACGACGTGCCGCTGCTGCCGCAAGTGCAGCAACTGGCGCAAAATGGCAACATCACGGGCGCCTCCGGCCGCAACTGGCAAGGCTATGGCGCGCAAGTGGCGCTGGCCGACAGCCTGAGCGCCATCGACAAGGCGATCCTGACGGACCCGCAAACGGCCGGTCCCCTGCTGGTGGCCTGCGCGCCGGAAGCCGTCGAGCAAGTGCTGGCAATTTTCCGTGCTGAAGGTTTTGCCGACGCCGTCGTCATCGGCGAGATGCTGGAAGGCACGACCGGGGTTTCCGTCATCTAATGAACAAATTTTTTTGCAAAGGCAGTCCCATGACCACATTCTCAAAATTCCCCGCCATCCTGGCCACCGTTGCCGCCACCCTGGCCATCCACAGCGGCCTGGCGCAGGCGCAGCAAGTGCTGCGCGTGTCCGCCATCCCCGACGAAGCGCCGACGGAACTGCAGCGCAAGTTCAAGCCGCTGGGCAGCTACCTGGAGAAGAAGCTGGGCATGAAGGTGGAATTTACGCCTGTCACCGATTACGCGGCGTCCGTGGAAGGCTTGATCAACAACAAGCTCGACATGGTCTGGTTCGGCGGTTTCACGTTTGTTCAAGCCAACGTGCGCAGCGGCGGCAAGATCGTGCCGCTGGTGCAGCGCGAGGAAGACACGAAATTCCGCTCCGTGTTCGTCACCACCAGCAAGGACATCAATCAATTGTCGGACCTGAAAGGCAAGAATTTCACGTTCGGTTCGGAATCGTCGACCTCCGGTCACTTGATGCCGCGTTACTACTTGCTGGCCGCCAAGATCAATCCGGACACGGACATGAAGCGCATCGCGTTTTCCGGCGCACATGACGCCACCGTGGCGGCAGTGGCTGGCGGCAAGGTCGATGCGGGCACCTTGAACATTTCCGTATGGGAAAAGCTGGTCGAAGCGAAAAAAGTCGATCCAAGCAAGGTGCGCGTGTTCTACACGACGCCCGGTTACTACGACTACAACTGGAGCGTGCGCGCCGACATGAACCCCGTCGTGCGCAAGAAGCTGACGGACGCCTTCCTGGCGCTGGATCCATCGACGGCCGAAGGCAAGGAAATCCTCGAACTGCAGCGCGCCACCAAGTTCATCCCGACCAAGGCCGAGAACTACAAGGATATCGAAGCGGCTGCGCGCGATGCGAAGCTGTTGAAGTAATTGCTGAAACTGGTCGGATGCCGTTCTGCGGACGCATCCGACACACTCCCTCCCACACCGAAACATCGCATGACATTCCAACTTCACAAGGTCTCCGTCCACCACGCGGGCGCTGCCGGCAATGCGCTGGCCCTGCGCGAGCTGGACCTGGACGTGGCCCAAGGTGAACAGATCGCCCTGATCGGTCCCTCCGGCGCCGGCAAGACCAGCCTGCTGCACACCTTGGCCTGCGCGCTGCGCCCGGAAGCGGGCACATTCAGCATCCTGGGCACTTCACCTTGGCAGATCGGCAGCGCCGAGCGCCACGCCTTGCGCGCGCGATTGTTCCTGGCGCCGCAAACGCCGCCGCTGCCGCCGCGCCAGCGGGTCGTCAACGCCGTGCTGGCGGGCCGCCTGCCGCAATGGAGCTTGTGGACGGCCATCCGTTCGCTGGTCGCGCCCGTCGACCCGCGCGCCGCGTGGGAAGCCCTGGGCAAATTCAACCTGCAGGATAAATTGTATGCGCGGGTTGACCGCCTGTCCGGCGGCGAACGCCAGCGCTGCGGCATGGCCCGCGCGCTCGTGTCGAATGCGCAAGTCTTCCTCGTCGACGAACCCTTGTCCGCGCTCGACCCCACACTGGCCTTGCAGACGATCCATGTGCTGCAGGCGGAAGCGACGGCGCGCAACGCCACCCTGATCTGCAGCCTGCACCAGGTGGAAATCGCCCGCGCCTGCTTTACGCGCATCGTCGCCTTGCGCGATGGCAAGATCGTCTTCGACTTGCCTGGCGCCCAGGTCAGCGACGCCATGATCGCCGCGCTGTACCGCAACAAGGCCGATCCGGCGCCGCAGTTCGAGGCCGTGGAAGCGAACCTGGACGCCGCGAGGCCCCTTTGCTGAAGAGCGCCAACGACGCCCTGCCCCGCGATCCCGCCTGGCGCGGCCGCCTGACCGTCACGGCCGTGGCGCTGCTCGTGCTGTGGCCGATGCTGGTGCAGGCCGAGTTCAAGCCGTGGACTTTATGGGATGCGCAAAGCCTGGCGGCCACCTGGCAGTTTATTGCCAGCTTCGTGCCGCCCGCCCACTCGCTGGAATTTTTGCAACTGGTGGCTATTTCCAGCTGGGAAACCATTGCCATGGCCACGGCAGGCATGGCGCTGGCCATGCTGGGCGCCATCCCCCTGACTTTGCTGGTGACGGAGCGCCTGTCGATTTCGCGCATCGGCTCCGGCCAGGTGTCGCCCCTGGCCGCCAGCGTGCGCCACGCCGTGCGCGCCTTGCTGGTGCTGCTGCGCAGCGTGCCGGAACTGGTCTGGGCCTTATTATTAGTACGCATCGTCGGCCTGGGACCGACTGCCGGCGTGATTGCCATCGCACTCACCTATTGCGGCATGCTGGGCAAGGTGTATGCGGAAATCCTCGAATCGTCGGATGCGTCCGCCTGCAACGCCCTGCTCCACAATGGCAGCGGCCGCCTGAAAGCCTTGCTGTACGGCGCCTTGCCCGAATCGGCCGCCGAGCTGGTGTCGTACACGATTTACCGCTGGGAATGCGCGATCCGCGGCTCCGTCGTCATGGGCTTTGTTGGCGCGGGCGGCCTGGGCCAGCGCATGGATGAATCGATGAAGATGATGGCGGGCAGTGAACTGGCCACCATGCTGATGGTGTTCGTGCTACTGGTGGCGGGCGCCGACGCCGTGTCCGCCATGCTGCGCCGGAGGCTGGCATGAAGCATCCGAATTTCGCCGCAATGCCCGCGCCAGCACCCGTGCGCTGGTCGACCTGGGCCTTGCTGGCCGGATTGCTGCTGCTGATCATTGCCAGCTTCGCCACCCTGCCCTTGAAATGGGGCGAGTTCTTCAGCGCCGACGCCGTACGCACGAGCGCCGACTTCCTGCACGGTTTCGCCCCGCCCGAGCTGGCCAGCCCCTTCCTCATGAAAGTCGGCGTGGCCACGTTTGAAACCCTGGCCATGTCGGCCATCGGCACGGTCATCGCGGCAGTATTGGGCGCGCTGCTGGCCCTGCCCGCCAGCGGCCGCTTCGGCATGGTCGCGCGCAACGCCACGCGCGCGGTGCTCAACGTGCTGCGCTCAGTCCCTGAACTGGTGTGGGCGTCGATTTTGCTGATCGCCGCCGGCCTGGGCCCGTTCGCGGGTACCCTGGCGCTGGCGCTGCACACGGTGGGCGTGCTGGGCCGTCTGTTTGCCGATGCCTTCGAGAATTGCCCGCCCTTGCCGGCCGCCACTTTGCGCATCAACGGCACCCGGCCCGCCGTGGCTTTCCTGTACGCCACCTTGCCGCAGTGCAGCCCGCAGATGATGTCCTACACCCTGTATCGCTGGGAAAACAATATCCGCGCCGCCGCCATCCTCGGCGTCGTCGGTGCGGGCGGCCTGGGGCAGATGCTGAAATACCATCTGTCCCTGTTCCAGATGCAGAACGCCGCCACCGTCATCGTCGCCATGCTGCTGATGGTGGCGGCCGTCGACGGCCTCAGCTACCTGTTGCGCCGCGCCATGACCCGTTAACTTTCATTTTTCACAAGGACAACCCATGTCAGGCTGGTGGACCATTATCTCGACAGAAACGCCGGAGCAAATGGCCGACATGACGAAAGTCAACAAGGATGCATTTCTCGCCAACTGGGAAGCGGGCCTGTTCGGTGCAGACTGGATCGCGCAATTGTGCGCACAAGGCAAGGCGACCCAGCTGACCTTCAACGGCTTTCCCAACCGCTACGCGGCCAAGACGGAGGTCATCGCGCCCCTGCTGCAGGCGGGCATCGCCGAGGCGCAGGACGGCGAATTTCCACAGGACCAACTGACGGGCTGGCCCGGCTGCATTACCGTACACCCGGAGCGCATCGCCGCCTGCGCGCCGGGACAGCTGCTGACGGTCGAAGTGTGGGACCAGTCGTAACGTTGCGCGCATACCCGCCTTTTTAAAAAGAGCTTTGCCGGACCGGACCTTCAGGATAATCTTGAAGACTGTTCACTACTTTCCAGAGCCGCCATGAAAATCTTCGCCCACGTATGTATCGCCGTTGCCTTGTTGACGTCCCTGCCTGCCATGGCGCAGGAAGCGCAGGAAGTGGCGGCCGCCAAAATTGCCGCGGAAAGCTGGCTCAAGCGCCTGGATGCGGGCGACGAGGCGGCTACCTGGGACGCCAGTGCCGCAGCGCTGCGTAGCGAAATGTCGAAATCAAGCTGGAAGATGGTCATCACGGCCGTGCACTGGCCGCTGGGCGAGTTCAAGTCGCGCAAGCTCAAGTCGGCCGCGCTGCAAAAAGCGACGGCTGGCAAGCCAGGGCCGGACAAGGTCGTTATCGATTATGTGAGCCAGTACGAAAACAAGGCCAACGTGCAGGAAACCATCACAACGGTCCTTGAAAAAGGTTCTGGATGGAAAGTTTCCGGGTATAACATCAACGGCTAGCCATCCGCCTTGAAGGTTGCGCTCCCCACCGCGCACTTGCTGTCCTTGGCATCCGGAGCCAGCGCATGGCCACCTAAAATAAAGGCATTGCAAGATTGAACAACATTATCATCCGCCCCACCATCGCCAGCGACTGGCCCGCCCTGAAAGCCACGCGCCTGGCCGCCCTGCTTGACGCCCCGACGGCCTTTGGCGCCTGCCACGCCAGCGCCGCCGGTTTTTCCGATGCCGACTGGCAGCAACGCGCCGTCAGCACGCCGCAGCGCACGTTTTTCCTCGCCTTCGATGGAGAGCAAGCCATCGGCCTCGCCGCGCAAGTGGTGGCCGGCAATGGCGAGTGCCATCTGATCGCCATGTGGGTACATCCGGAATATCGGGGCCTGGCCGTGGCGCAAGGCCTGGTCGACGCCGTGAAACAATGCGCCGTGAACAATGGCCGCGCACGCCTGGTGCTCGACGTGGCGCCGGAAAATGCGCGCGCGGCCGCGTTTTATCAGAAACAGGGCTTTGTCTTTTTGCCGGAATGGGAGCCGCTGGAAAGCCATCCGCATATCCAGGTGCAGAAGATGGAGTGGCGGGAACCTGCATAGGCATTAACAATGGAAAGATAAACCGCGATGCGACGATCTATTGCAACACTCCTGCTAGTCATAACTGCCCTTGCCGGCAAGGCGAACGCTGCTAATATTCCAGAGATCGTTCTTGAATATGCGCATGCGTTTGCGCAAACACAGGCGGGGGACAAGCAAGCATCCACGCCGCCAACCGACTACGCGCAGTGGTTCTTTCAAGGCTTGACTCATCCATCCGGTGGAATTGTGACGCAATCAGACGTCATGCGTGATGCCTACACGAATGGTCAACGCTATTGGCGCGATCATCCGTCCGAACGCGCCAATATCATGGCGGGCTATGGCTACCGTGCCATCGAGCGCGATGGCGTCTGGTCGCGGGGCTTTGAAAAGAGCATGTTCCAGCCGGCCCAGCTTGACCCTGGTGACGCCGGCCCATGGTGGCTAAATTCCTTCGGCAGTGTTGCATGGCGGGACGTGGGCCTGGTGGCGCCCAATTCAGCCTATGAGCAGCCGCTTGTGCATATTGTCGCTTATCTCAGTCCCAAAGGTCACTATGGCCATCTGGGCGCCTATGAGCACGAGGCATTGGTCATTTCGGGCACCGCCATTAAAGCCGCAGATCATTGATGGCGAATCCGGAAAACGGCAATTTCAGGCACCCCATTCATCCCGATTGACATCCTGTCTTAAAAACCACCTGGCGCCTGTGTTTTTTTCTACACTCTGCCAAGCTGGGATTACGATTACTTGGGAGTCAAATGAACAGGATGAATATGCGTGCAATCAAAAAAACTGGTTTTCTGCTGTGTTTATGCGGCGCCGCGGTCCAGGCTCGGGCGGACACGCCGCAAGCCGTGGAGCCAGCCGGCCAGGAGGCCGCGGCGTCCGTCAATGTCAAAGGCATCCGGGATCCGGACTGGAAGCCCTACAGTGCCATGCTCAAGGGCGTCAAACGCTTCGAGGAAAAGCATGCTCTGGCGCCTGGCGCGCAGCTGCGCTTCATCCTGGAGCCGCGCCGTGCCGATGTCGACATGCACGCCATCGCGCTGAGGCTGGAAAGCGACGACGCGGGCATGGCGATAGCGTTGGGCGAGCGCAATATCTTCAGCTTGCCCGTCGAGCAAGGTCCGCTGTATGAGCAGGCCGAGTTGACCGTGAACCGCAAGGCTGGGTCGGTCAGGTGGATACCCTACGTCAGGAGCGCGGCCACCAGCGACACCATCCGCCGCCTGGGCGACCTGCGGCTGGCGTGCGAGGTCCATTGGGCCATCGACAAGGACACCTTGCCGTTTGCGATGCGCACGGCGATGGGCGCATTGGGCGGGCCCTGCAATTTCGTGTCGCAAAAAGGCACCTACAGCTTTTCAGAACCCCGGCGCATCACGGCCGCGACGATCAGCTACAACGGCAAAAGCGCGCCCGTGCCCTTCAGCGGAACGTCGTTCACGCCGCCGCTGCGGGAGCAGGACTGGAGCGACGACAGCGTACTTGAGCTGACGTTCGACGACGCCCAAACTGCGCGGTGACTACTTCACCCGCTGCTTTTCCAGCTTGCGCGCCAAGGTGCGCCGGTGCATGCCCAGCCTTCTCGCCGTTTCCGAGATATTGAAATCCGTCTCGGCCAGCATTTCGTGGATGCGTTCCCATTCCAGGGTCTTGATGTTGGTGGCGCGGTTGGTCAGTTCGATGTCGGCGTTGCCGGCCACGTGGCCGAAGGCCGCTTCGATGTCGTCCGTGTTCGACGGTTTCGCCAGGTACTGGCAGGCGCCCAGCTTGATGGCTTCGACGGCCGTGCCAATGCTGGCGTAGCCGGTCAGCACGACGATCAGCATGTCCGGATCGTGCTGGTGCAGCATTTGCACGCAGGCCAGGCCCGAGGTATTGCCATTGAGTTTCAAATCGACGACGGCGTAGTCGGGGCAATGCTGCTCCAGCAAGGCGCTCGCTTCATCGAAATTGGTGGCCAGGATGACCTGGTAGCCGCGCCGCTCGAACGAGCGGCCCAGAGTGCGGGCAAACGCGGCGTCGTCTTCGATGATCAGTAACAGACGGTCATCCTGCATGGTGGTCGCTTTCTCTTTCCAGTTTGATGGCCGCCAGCGGCAAGGCCAGGTGCACCACGGCCCCGCCCTGCACGCGGTTGCGCGCCGTCACCGTACCGCCCAAGGTACGCGCAACATTCACCACCAGGAACAGGCCCAGGCCGCCGCCGGGCTTGCCCTTGCTGCTTTGATACGGCTTGCCCAGGTGCGTCAGCATCGACGGCTCGAAGCCTGGGCCCGCATCGGTGATGACCAGGTGCAAGGCATCCGCTTCGCGCGTCGCTTCAAAGCGCAGCCAGTCGGGCGACGCTTCCAGCGCATTGTCGAGCACATTGCAGATGGTTTGTTTCAGGGTCGAATCGAAGACGACGGGTACGTCGTGCTCGATGCGGTTATCGTACTCGAAATCCTGGATCGGGCGGCTGGTGCGCCACTCGTCGACCAGGTCGTTGAGGAAGGTATTGATCGTCGTTTTGACGGAAGATTCCCCGCGCGCCTCGCCCGCCGACAACAGAATGCCGCTGACGATGCTCTTGCAGCGCTGCAACTGCGCCTGCATTTCCGTGATTTCTTCCAGCAACTCGCTGTTCTTGCTCAATTCCGGCATACGACGCCAGTCGCCGAGGATGACGGACAACGTCGCCAGCGGCGTGCCCAGCTCGTGCGCGGCGCCCGAGGCAAGCAAGCCCATGCGGATGATGTGCTCTTCTTCCGCCGCGCGCTGGCGCAAGTCCGCCACCTTGGCATCGCCGGCGCGCTGGTTGCGGTTGATGCGCGTGATGAACACTACCAGCAAGGCCGCGTTCAGGATGAAACAGATCAGCAAGCCCTGCACGTAGAGGCTGGAAAAGCCCCGCTCCGGGTCGATCGGCAGGATCAAGGGGCCGGGCAGCAAGGCCAGGCCGGCCAGGCACAGGCTCGTGATGGCCACCATGATCCAGGTTGACCACACTTCCAGCAGGACGGCGCTGAGGATGACTTGCAGTAAGTACAGGAAGGCAAACGGGTTGCTGATGCCGCCGCTCAGGTAGAGCTGGGCCGTCAGCACGGTGACGTCGACCAGCAGAGCGAGGAACAGGGCCGTGTTGGACACGGGCTGGCGCTCGTGCCAGCGCAGCAGGCTGGCCAGGTTGAAGGCGATGAGGCAGGACAGCACCTCGAGCATGTAGGGCACGGGCAAGGCGATGCCCAGTCCCACGCCCACGCCGAAGATCGTGCTGATCTGGCCGATCACGGCCAGCCAGCGCAGCTGGATCAGCAACTTCATGTTCTGGTGGCCGGCCGGATGTTCCATCTCGGCCGCCACCGCACCGCGTTCTAGTACCTCGCGGTTGGGCAGGATCTCAATCCTGCCCGGCATGGTCGCTTTCTTGCGATTGATCAAGGTTCTTGCCACGCGCGCGGCGGCGCTTGTCTTCGCGCACGAGCCACCACGTGATACCGGCCACCATCAGGGCCAGGGCGAACCACGTCAAGGCGTACACGAGGTGGTTGTTGTGGAAGGAAATCACGGTCAGGCCGCCGATGGGGGCATCCACAGCCGTTTCCGATTTTTCCTTCGCATCGACAAAGTACGGCGCCACGTTGCTCAGCATGTGCGAGGCACCGATGGCGGCCACGTCGCGCGAATACCAGTGCTGCGTGGCAGGACTATTTTCGCGCAGAAAACCGCCGCCCGTCTCGCTGACGCGCAGCAAGCCGTCGACGTGGACGATGCCGGCCGGGGTGCTGGCGGCGATGCCTTCGCGTTTCGGCACGAAGCCGCGGTTGACCAGCACGGTGCTGCCATCGGCCAGGCGCAATGGCGTCACCAGCCAGTAACCGCTGCCCAGTGCCGTCGTTGCTTGCACCAGGGTATTAAAAATGGGGAGATACGTACCGGAGAGTCGCACATGGCGGTATTCATCCGTTTGCTGCGTGACACTGGCCCAGGCTGCAGGTCCAGGCGCGTCCGTTGCGGGCGCGTGTACGCGTTGTTCGACGCGCTCGATCAGGTCAAGCTTCCAGAACAGGCGCTTGACTTGCCAGGTGCCCAGGACACAGAAACCGGCAAATAAGATCCCCGCCAGCAAGGCCAGTGCAATTTTTGAATAATGCACGACCATGCCGCGTGGGCCTGGCGCGGCATCTTGCGATGCGACGCCAGGGGCGCGCCCGGTGTTGCTTGGGCGCGTATTACTCATCATGGAGCCGTTTTCGTATGCATGTACTCAGGCATCAGATCCGGCATCATGTTGTGGTTCATGTGGTACATGACCCACAGGGAACCGGCCATGGCAATACCCACGATCATGATGGTGAAGATCAGCGCCATCATGTTCCAGCCGCCTTCGGACTTGGTGTTCATGTGCAGGAAGTACACCATGTGTACCACCACTTGAACAGCCGCGAACGCCAGCAGGACCAGGCCCATGGTGCCCGAGTTGGTGATGGCTTTCGTCATCACCAGCCAGAAAGGAATGGCCGTCAGGATCACCGACAGGATGAAGCCGATTGCGTAGCTTTTCAGGCTGCCATGATCGTGATTGTCATGGTGGTGGCTATCGCCGTGTGTGTGGTGGTCGCTCATGGCAGCACTCCCATCAGGTAGACAAAGGTGAAGACGCCAATCCAGATGACGTCCAGGAAGTGCCAGAACAACGACAGGCACATCATGCGACGGCCGTTTTCCGGGGTCAGGCCATGCTTGTTCAACTGGAACATCAGGGTCACGAGCCAGATCACGCCAAACGTCACGTGCAAGCCGTGGGTACCGACCAGGGCGAAGAACGACGACAGGAACGCGCTGCGCTGCGGACCGGCGCCTTCGTGGATCAGATGAATGAATTCATACATTTCCAGCGACAGGAAGGCCAGGCCGAACAGACCCGTGATGCCCAGCCAGACCAGGGTGCTGCGCAATTGCTTGCGCTGCATGGCCAGCATGGCGAAGCCGTAGGTGATCGACGACAGCAGCAGCATGGCCGTGTTGACGGCCACCAGCGGCAGGTCGAACAGCGCGGCGCCCGTCGGGCCGTCCGCATAGCTGCGGCCGACCACGGCGTACGTGGCGAACAGACAGGCGAAGATCAGGCAATCGCTCATCAGGTAGAGCCAGAAACCCAGCAGGCTGCCGTTTTCCGGGTGGTGCTCGCGCACAAAGTAGCTGCGCGTGCTTGGTGCGGCGCCAGCGGCGCCGGTGTTATGGGCGATGGTATCAGACATGGCTGCTCAGCAATTTAGTATAAGCGTCTTCGGTACGGACCACTTCTTCCGCAGGAATGTAGTAATCGCGCTTGTAGTTGAAGGTATGGACGATGATGGTAATCATCATGATCACGAAGCCAATGCTGGCGACGAGCCACATTTGCCAGATCAAGCCAAAACCAACCAGTGCGGACAGTGCAGCGATCACGAAACCAGCCCAGGTGTTCTTCGGCATGTGGATCTTCGTGAAACCGGACGTCGGACGCTGGTAACCGTGTTTCTTCATGTCAGTCCATGCATCGAGTTCGTGCACTTGTGGCGTGAAGGCGAAATTATAGTCTGGCGGTGGCGACGACGTCGACCATTCCAGCGTACGGCCACCCCATGGGTCACCGGTCACGTCGCGCAGGGCGTGACGATTGCGGTAGCTGACGAAGAACTGGATCAGCATGGAAGCGATACCCAGTGCGATCGAAACGGCGCCAAACCAGGCGATGATGGTCCAGATTTGCAGCGATGGATCTTCAAAGTGGTTGACACGACGGGTCACGCCCATCAGGCCCAGCACGTACAGCGGCATGAAGGCCAGGTAGAAGCCGACGAACCAGAACCAGAACGAGCACTTGCCCCAGAACGCGTCGAGCTTGTAACCGAAGGCTTTCGGGTACCAGTAGTTGATCGCAGCGAACACACCGAAGACCACGCCGCCGATAATCACGTTATGGAAGTGGGCAATCAGGAACAGGCTGTTGTGCAGCACGAAGTCCGCTGGTGGTACGGCCAGCAGCACGCCGGTCATGCCGCCGATGGTGAAGGTGACCATGAAGCCGATCGTCCACAGCATGGGCAGTTCAAAACGGATACGGCCGCGGTACATGGTAAACAGCCAGTTGAAGATCTTCGCGCCCGTCGGGATCGAGATGATCATCGTCGTGATGCCGAAGAAGGAGTTGACGCTGGCGCCCGAACCCATGGTGAAGAAGTGATGCAGCCATACCAGGTACGACAGGATCATGATGACGCAGGTGGCGTACACCATCGAGGCGTAGCCGAACAGGCGCTTGCTGCTGAACGTGGCGACGACTTCCGAGAACACGCCGAACAGTGGCAGGATCAGGATGTAGACTTCCGGGTGACCCCAGATCCAGATCAGGTTGACGTACATCATGGCGTTGCCGCCCAGTTCCGTCGTGAAGAAGTTAAAGCCCGCAACGCGGTCCAGCGACAGCATGGCCAGCACAGCCGTCAGCACAGGGAAAGCGGCGACGATCAGGATGTTGGTGCACAGTGCGGTCCAGGTGAAGACTGGCATTTTCATCCAGGTCATGCCGGGCGCGCGCATCTTGACGATGGTGGCGATCAGGTTGACACCGGACAATAGCGTCCCGACCCCGGCAATCTGCAAGGACCAGATGTAATAGTCTACCCCCACGTCCGGACTGCCGACGATGCCCGACAGCGGCGGATAAGCCAGCCAGCCCGTGCGGGCGAATTCGCCGACGAACAGCGAAGCCATGACCAGGGCAGCGCCCATGGTGGTCATCCAGAAGCTGAAGTTGTTAAGGAAAGGGAAAGCCACGTCGCGCGCACCGATTTGCAGCGGCACCACGTAGTTCATCAGACCCGTCACGAAAGGCATCGCGACGAAGAAGATCATGATCACGCCGTGGGCGGTGAAGATCTGGTCGTAGTGATGCGGTGGCAGGAAGCCGGCATTGTCGCCAAAGGCGATCGCCTGCTGGGTACGCATCATGAGCGCGTCGGCAAAGCCGCGCAGCAGCATGACCAGGCCCAGGATCATGTACATGATACCGATTTTTTTATGGTCGATACTGGTGATCCAGTCGCGCCACAGGGTACCCCAGACGCGGAAATACGTCAGTGCCGCAACGAGTGCGATACCGCCCAGGGCGACCATCGCAAAGGTCGCCAGCAGGATAGGTTCGTGAAATGGAATTGCATCCCAAGTCAGACGGCCGAATATAAGCTTCGTCAGATCAATATGGTCTAGCATTGTTACTCTCAGAGAAAAAAGGGAGGCGCCAGGCAAGCGGCGCCAGTATCTGCAGCGCAATGCGCTGCGGGATTCATGCAGTCGTTACTTGGCTTGAACGCCCTTTTCAACTACTGCATCGCTAGCGACTACTGCCGTTACGGCCGCTACCGGGCTATTTGCCATCGTCAATTTGTATGGCTCGACCGGCGTCACGCACAGGGCGTCGGAAACGATGGTGCGATTCAGGATTGCCTTGTACAGATCGCTAGGTACGGCGCTGTAGCGGCGCACCGGATCGCGTTCGCTCGGCTGGGCCAGCGACAGGTAGTCGTCGCGGTTCAGCGCGCCGCCACCGGCACGTGCCGATTCCACCCATTTGTCGAAGTCCGCATCATTCACGCCGTGGAACTTGAAGCGCATGCCCGAGAAACCGGCACCGCTGTAGTTGGCGGAAAAGCCCTTGTAGACGCCAGGCTTGTTGATGACGGCATTCAACTGCGTTTCCATGCCCGGCATGGCGTAGATCTGACCTGCCAGTGCGGGGATGAAGAAGGAGTTCATGACGGACGACGCGGTGATCTTGAAGCGGATCGGACGATCGACGGGCGCATACAGTTCATTCACGGAAGCGATGCCTTGCTCCGGGTAGATGAACAGCCATTTCCAGTCCAGGGCCACGACTTCGACGATCATCGGCTTGTGGCTGGCAGGAATTGGACGGTTGGCGTCGATACGGCTCAATGGGCGGTATGGATCGAGGGTGTGGGTGCTGATCCAGGTCAGCAGGCCCAGCACGATGATGATCAGCAGGGGCGCGCCCCAGATGATCAGCTCGAGGCGAGTCGAGTGGTCCCAGTCCGGCTCGTATTTGGCCGCGGTGTTATTTTTTCTATAGCGCCATGCGAAAAGCAGGGTCAGGGCGATTACCGGAACGATAATCAACAGCATCAGCAATGTCGAGATGACAATCAGATTGCCTTGCTGAACTGCGATGTCACCAGACGCATTCAGTACCACCGTATTGCAACCAGCCAACAATGCGAGGGGTAAAAGAAGCAGTCCGCGACGAACTTTTAATGAAAACATACAGGAAAGTCCAGTACAGGGGATGAAGATATGGTACTGTATTCTCACTGGAGCGCGTTGGCAATTGGACGTTTTGTCCTACCCCTTGCTCGGATTTTCACTCGGTAGTTGCGGAGTTTTCCTACAGCTATCTATTGAATAGTCCTACTCCGGGCGTGAGACACCCGGGGTATGTTACGCGTTGGCCGAACTCGAAACTATATTGGAGACGATCATCATGTCCAGCACGCGCATACACAGCGGGGATGTACCCGCCGACTTTTCCCCCCACTCCCTGCGCGACGCACGCGGGGCCGGCACGGTCGAATCGCATATCGACCCCGGTGAGATCGCCGTCGGCGTGATCATCGGCCGCGCTTCCGAATACTTTGACTTCTTTGTCTACGCCATCGCCTCGGTGCTGGTGTTTCCGCGCGTCTTCTTCCCGTTTGAAGAACGCCTGGAAGGTACTTTATATGCGTTCCTGATCTTCTCGTTCGCCTTCATCGCCCGTCCGTTCGGCACCGTGATCTTCATGGAGATCCAGCGCCGCATGGGACGCAGCGCCAAGCTGACGATCGCCCTCTTCCTGCTGGGCGTGTCGACGGCCGGCATCGCCTTCCTGCCAACATATTCGCACCTGGGCTTTGCCGCCATCATCTGGCTGTCCGTGCTGCGCATCGGCCAGGGCGTGGCCCTGGGCGGATCGTGGGATGGCTTGCCGTCGCTGCTGGCACTGAACGCGCCGGAAAACAAGCGCGGCTGGTACGCCATGCTGGGCCAGCTGGGCGCGCCTGCCGGCTTCCTGATCGCCGCCGGCCTGTTCTGGTTCATGCTGACCACCCTGACGGATGAAGACTTCCTCGACTGGGGCTGGCGCTATCCTTTCTATGTCGCCTTCGCCATCAACGTGGTCGCCCTGTTTGCCCGTCTGCGCCTGGTGTCGACGAATGAATATGCGCGCCTGCTCGACGAACGCGAACTGCAGCCTGTGAGCGTGTTTGAAATGAGCCGCGGCCAGGGCCGCAACGTACTGATCGGCGCCCTCGCCGCGCTGGCCAGCTACGCCCTGTTCCACCTGGTGACCGTGTTCCCGCTGTCGTGGATTTCCGTCTACCAAACCCGTTCCGCCTCGGACTTCCTGCAAATCCAGATGCTGGGCGCCGTGCTGGCTGCCATCGGCGTGGTGATTTCCGGCTTGCTGGCCGATAAAGTGGGCCGCCGCACCACCCTGGGCGTGCTGGCCGTGCTGATCGCGATCTTCAGCGCCTTCGTGCCGACCCTGATGGGCGGCGGCAATACGGGCCAGGACGTCTTCATCCTCGTCGGCTTCAGCCTGCTGGGCTTGTCCTACGGCCAGGCAGCCGGCGCCGTGACGGCCAACTTCCCTGCCCGCTTCCGCTACACGGGCGCGGCCCTGACGTCCGACCTGGCCTGGCTGGTCGGCGCCGGCTTCGCCCCGCTGGTGGCACTGGGCCTGTCGGCCAACTTCGGCCTCGCCTACGTCAGCTTCTACCTGCTGTCGGGCGCCGTCGCTTCGCTGGCTGCCCTGAGCCTGAACCGGGCGCTGGAAATCCGCGACTGACATATATATATACAGCGCAGCGCGCGCAGCACTGAAAAACGCCGGCACCGTCCGGCGTTTTTTTATGCCTGGCAGCCACGCCACCTCATCTGTGCGCTGCCCCGCATTGCACAGGCTTACGAATCGGAAATTGTCCGCAAGGCTGTTATGCTAGCGCACACTTTGCTTGACCACCAGAAAACTTGCATTTCAATTAAAATTGTTTTTTCGCGACAGCCTTACACGGACATGATGAATACCAAGACCCCGATCGACTCCTTCAGCTTTCGCCGCATCCTCGCCCGCAATGTGACCTTGCCGCTGGTCATCGGGGTCATCACCGCCCTCGTGTTTGTCGGCCTGATCGCCTACCTGCTCTCGGCCCTGCGTTCGGTCGAGCATTCCGAACGGGTGATCGGCAATGCGAATGAAGTCATGAAGCTGTCGGTTGACCTGGAAACGGGCATGCGCGGCTATTTGCTGACGGGCGACGAGACTTTCCTGGCGCCGTATAAGTCGGGCAAGGCGAAGATCGCCGTCGAAATGAACACCCTGCTGGAACTGGTGTCCGACAGTCCCATCCAGGTGGACCGCTTGCGCCGCATCCGCGCGCTGCAAGGCCAGTGGCTCGATTACGCGGAAGGCGTGATCGCCCAGCGCCGCAGCAACCAGGAATTCCTCGCGCGCGTGCGCCAGGGCGAAGGCAAGCTGGAATTTGACGAAATCCGCCGCGAATTCCTCACTTTCCTGTCGATGGAGCAGCGGCTGCGCCAGGAACGGGCCGATACGGCTGAAAGCCGTACCATGCTGGCCGTGGTAGTGTTCCTGATCCTCAGCCTGGGATTGTCGGGCTTGCTGGCCTACCTGGGACGGCGCGAACTGCTGCGCCTGTCCGACATCTACAACGATGCGCTCGAACAACGCGGCAAGGATAACGACGTGTTGCAGGAGCAAGCGTGGCTGCGCACGGGGCAGACGGAACTGGCGGCCCACACGAGTGGCCAGCTGGGCCTGCCGCAGCTGGGACGGCATGTGCTCGATTTCCTGGCCCACCGCCTCGACGTGGCCGTCGCCACCCTGTACGTGGTCGACGAGGATGGCAGCCTGCGCCGCACGGCCGTGTACGGCTTCAACGACCAGGGCGTGAAGGACAGGCAAGTCTTCAAGCTGGGCGAAGGCCTGGTGGGCGAGACGGCGCGCGAAAAGCGCCTCAAGCATGTGCAGCAGGTGCCCGAGAATTACCTGACCGTGACATCGAGCCTGGGCCGCGGCACGCCGCTGGAACTGGTCTTGACCCCGGTCAACAACGAAGGCGTCGTCAACGGCGTCATCGAACTGGGCTTTACGCATCCCGTCAGCGCCCGCGCCAAGGAATGGCTGAACCTGATTGCCGCGAATGTCGGCACCTCGCTGGAAGCGGCCCTGTACCGCCAGCGCCTGCAAAATGTACTGGAAGAAACCCAGCAATTGAATGAAGAGCTGGAAGTGCAGCAGGAAGAATTGCGCACGGCCAATGAGGAGCTGGGCGAGCAGTCGCGCGTGCTGGAACAGTCGCAAGCCCACCTGGAAGAGCAAAAGGCGGCGCTGGAGCAGTCGAACGAGCAGCTGGCCGTGCAGGCGCTGTCGCTGGACCAGAAAAACATGGCCATCGGCGAGGCGCATGCCCAGCTGGAAGCCCGCGCCGAAGAGTTGCAGCGGGCCAGCCGCTACAAGTCCGAATTCCTGGCGAACATGTCGCATGAGCTGCGCACGCCGCTGAACAGCTCGCTCATCCTGTCGAAACTGCTGTCGGACAATACCAGCGGCAACCTGACGCCGGAGCAAGTGACTTTTGCGCAAACCATTTATTCGGCTGGCAACGATTTGTTGACCCTCATCAACGATATCCTCGACATTTCCAAGGTCGAGGCGGGCAAGCTGGAATTGACGCCGGAAGCCGTGCCCTTCGACGAACTGCTCAGCAGCATGAGGATGCTGTTCGGCGCCCAGGCGCAGCAAAAGAAACTCGTGTTTGACGTCAAGGTGGCGCCGGATGCTCCGCCGTCCTTCGTCAGCGACCGCCAGCGCCTCGAGCAAATCCTGAAAAACCTGCTGTCGAACGCCATCAAGTTTACCGATGCGGGCACCGTGTCCTTGCACGTGAGCACGGATGCTGCCGGCCAGGTGCGCTTCCAGGTGCAGGATACGGGCATCGGCATCGCCGGCGACCAGCAGCACAAGATTTTCGACGCCTTCCATCAGGCCGATGGCACCACCAGCCGCCGCTACGGCGGCACGGGCCTGGGCCTGTCGATTTCGCGCGACCTGGCCGCCTTGCTGGGTGGCAGCATCGAGCTGGCCAGCACCCCGGGCCAGGGCAGCACGTTTACCCTGGTGCTGCCAGCCGTCATGCCGGAACGCGCAGTGGAAGCGGCAAGCGTGCCGGCCGCCGCGCCGCAGGCGCCCGCAAAAATCGCGGCCGCCGCACCCAAGGCGGCGCCTGCCGCCAAGCCCGTGCCGCTGCCCACCTTTGAGGATGACAGGAATAGCGTGCCGGCCGTCAAGACGGGCCAGCGTTCCGTGCTGGTGATCGAGGATGAACCGTCGTTTGCCGGCATCCTGTTCGACCTTGCGCATGAAATGCAATACCGCTGCCTGGTGGCGCACGGCGCCGACGAAGGCTTGCGCCTGGCGCAAGAATTCCTGCCCGACGCCATCCTGCTCGACATGGGCTTGCCGGACCGTCCGGGCTTGCTGGTCTTGCAGCAATTGAAGGAAAACCCGCTGACCCGCCACATTCCCGTGCACATCGTCTCCGGCAACGACCAGATCCAGGAAGCCATGCAACTGGGCGCCATCGGTTACGCCACCAAGCCGCGCACGCGCGAGCAGCTGAAGGAAGTGTTCCGCAAGCTCGAATCGAAGTTTACGCAGCAGATGAAGCGCATCCTGCTGGTCGAGGACGACGAACGCCAGCGCGAAAGCGTGGTGCACCTGATCAGCGACGACGACGTGGAAATCACGGCCGTGGCGCTGGGCGAGCAGGCGCTGGAATTGCTGAAAACACAGATTTTCGACTGCATGATCATCGACTTGAAGCTGCCCGATATCCAGGGCAACGAGTTACTCGAACGCATGGAACATGAAGAACTGTGCTCGTTCCCGCCCGTCATCGTCTACACGGGCCGCAACCTGAGCCGCGAGGAAGAAGCGGACCTGATGAAGTATTCGCGTTCCATCATCATCAAGGGCGCCCGCTCGCCCGAGCGCCTGCTCGACGAAGTGACCCTCTTCCTGCACAAGGTGGAATCGGAATTGTCGAGCGAGCGCCAGGGCATGTTGCAGCAGGTGCGCAGCCGCGAACGCGTGTTTGAAGGGCGCAAGATTTTGCTGGTGGACGACGACGTGCGCAATATCTTTGCCCTGACGAATGCGCTGGAACAAAAAGGCGTGGTGGTGGAAATCGGCCGCAACGGCTTCGAAGCCATCAGCAAGCTCAACAGCGTAGACGATATCGACCTCGTGTTGATGGATGTCATGATGCCGGGCATGGACGGCCTCGAAGCGACGCGCTTGATCCGCGCCGATGGCCGCTACAACAAGCTGCCCATCATCGCCATTACCGCCAAGGCCATGAAGAATGACCAGGAAGAATGCCTGCAGGCAGGCGCGTCCGACTACCTGGCCAAGCCGATCGACCTGGACCGCCTGTATTCGCTGCTGCGCGTGTGGATGCCGAAGATGGAACGCATCTGATGTCCCTGCGCATCACGGACGTACAACTGCAGGCGCTGATGGAGGCGATCTATCAGCGCTACAGCTATGATTTCCGCGACTATTCGCTGCCCTCGCAACGGCGCCGCCTGCATCAGGCACTCGAGCGCTTCCATTGCGCCGACGTGCCAGCCTTGCAGCAACTGGTGCTGGACGACACAGCCGCCTTTGGCAAACTGCTGCAGATTTTGACCGTGCCCGTCACGCAAATGTTCCGCGACCCGGCTTTTTTCCTCGCCTTGCGCGAACAGGTCGTGCCCGTGCTGAAAACCTACCCGTCGCCGACCATCTGGGTGGCCGGCTGCTGCACGGGCGAAGAGGCACTGTCGCTGGCCATCGTGCTGCACGAGGAAGGCTTGCTCGAACGCAGCACGATTTACGCCACCGACATCAATCCGCAAGCGCTGGCCACGGCCGCGCGCGGCGTGTATCCGCTGCACCGGCTCGATGAGTACGGCGCCAACTACCTGGCCGCGGGCGGCCTGGGCCAGCTGGCCGACTACTACACGGTCGAGCATGCCACGGCGCGCTTCCAGCAGCGCCTGCTCGACAGTATCAACTTTGCCGACCACAGCCTGTCCACGGACAGTGTGTTTATTGAAACGCAATTGATTTTGTGCCGTAACGTGCTGATTTACTTCAATAAAACCTTGCAGGAGCGGGCCTTGGGCCTGTTCCACGACTCGCTGTGCCACCGGGGCTTCCTCGGTCTGGGCAGCAAGGAAAGCACGCATTTCACCCGCTTTGCCGCCGACTTCGAGCCATTGCCGGGTCCCGAAAAGCTCTACCGCAAGCGTGCGCCGTCGCACGCCGCTTCCCACTACGCTGGACGGCAAAGCCATGCCAGGAATGAAACATGATGAATGAAACAAGCACCAAACTGCTGATCGTCGACGACTTGCCGGAAAACTTGCGCGCGCTCAATGCGCTGATCCGCGAGAGCGACCGCAGCGTCTACCAGGCATCCTCGGGCGAAGAAGCGCTGGCCCTGCTGCTGGAACACGATTTCGCGCTGGCCATCCTCGACGTGCAAATGCCGGAAATGGATGGTTTTGAACTCGCGCAATTGATGCGCGGCACGGAAAAGACGCGCCACATCCCCATTGTCTTCGTCACGGCGGCCGGCAAGGAAATGAACTTCGCCTTCCAGGGCTATGAAAGCGGCGCCGTCGATTTCCTGCACAAGCCGCTCGACATCAATGCCGTGCAAAGCAAGGTCAACGTCTTCGTGGCCCTGCACCAGCAGCGCAGCGAAACGCGGCGCCAGGTGCAGGCGCTCGAGCACAGCCGCCAGCAGCAGGAAGCGCTGCTGAAAGAATTGCGCGCCACGCAGGCGGAACTGCAGCGCTCGCTGCGCCTGCGCGACGAATTCATGTCCATGGTGGCGCATGAATTGCGCACGCCCTTGAACACGCTGTTCCTGGAAACGCAGATGCGCACCGTCAACCTGGAACGGGGCAACCTGGCCGCCTTCGAGCCGGAAAAGCTGGGCAAGATGGTGGCGCGCGACGGCCGGCAAATCCGCAGCATGGTGCGCCTGATCGACGACATGCTCGACGTGTCGCGCATCACCAGCGGCAAGCTGTCGATCCGCCGCGAAGCCGTCGACCTGACCAGCCTCGTGCGCCGCGTGGCGGACGACCTGACGCCATATGCTGCCACGACGGGCAGCGTGCTGGAGGTGATGGCCTTCGAGCCGATCCAGGGTTTCTGGGACGCCTTCCGCGTCGAACAGATCGTTGTCAACCTGATCAGCAATGCCGTGCGCTACGGCCAGGGCCAGCCCGTGGAAATCAGCCTGACGCACACGCAGAACAGCGCCGTCATCGAAGTGCGCGACCATGGCATCGGCATCAACGCGCGCGACCAGGAACGCATTTTCGACGCCTTCGAGCGCGTCATCCACCAGGACCGCACGGGCGGCCTGGGCCTGGGCCTGTTCATCACCAAGCAGCTGGTCGATGCGCACGGCGGCGCCATCACCCTGCAAAGCCAGCCCGGCAATGGCGCCCTGTTCAGCGTCACCCTGCCGCTGGCCGGCAGCTGAGGCCCGCATGAGCAGCACACACGCCCCCCGCAGCCAGGCCGGCGCCAGCGGCGTCGCCTTCCTGCTGCACCTGGAACGCCGGCTGCGGCTGCTGCAAGACACAGGCGAGATCCTTTCCCTGTCGGCGCAGCTGCTGGGCCAGCGCCTGGGCGCCCAGCAAGTGGCGTGTTTCGATATCGACCAGGCCCTGCAGTGCCCCACCCTGCAGCATGCGTGGAGCGACGGCCTGGCGCCGGGCGCCGCCGGTGAGTATTTCCTCGGCGATTATGCTGCAGGCCTGGCCGAAGCGCTTGGCGCGGGCCAGGCGCTGGCCGTCAGCGATGTAACCAGCGACCCGCGCACGGCCATGCCGGCCGCGCTGGCCACGTTTGCGCGCCTGGGCATCCGTGCCTTCCTGAACATTCCGATTGCCAAGGATGGCCAGCTGGCGGCCCTGTTCGTCGTGCACAGCCGCGCCGCGCGCCTGTGGCATGCGGACGAGATCGAACTGGCCGTGCAAGTGTCGGAACGGGTCTGGTCGACCATCTTGCGGGCCCAGGCGGAAGCGCGTTTGCGCGCCCTCAGTGCCAGCATGGAAACGCAGGTGGCCGAGCGCACGCGCGAATTCGGCCGCACCTGGAACGTCAGCCCCGATTTGCTGGGCGTGCTCAACCTCGACGGCTATTTCGAACACTCGAACCCCGCCTGGCAAGCCACACTGGGCTGGTCGGTGGAGGAAATCCGCACGACGCGCTTCCTGGAACTGGTCCATCCCGACGACTTGCCGCGTACCCATGCGGCCTGGGTCGCGGCCAACCAGGGCCAGCCGGCATTGCGCTTCGAAAACCGCTACCGCCACAAGCTGGGCGGCTGGCACTGGCTGTCGTGGGTCGCCGTGCCCGAGGGCGAGAAGGTGTATTGCAGCGCGCGCGACATCACCGTGGAAAAGAAACTGGAAGCGGACCTGGCCGCGCGCAACAGTGAGCGCGAGCGGCTGTGGCGCAGCGCGCAAGACTTGATGGTGGCCATCGATGCGGAAGGCTGCTTTGCCGCCGTCAACCCGGCCTCGGCCGCCATCCTGGGCTGGCTGCCCGAGGAAATGCTGGGCCGCAGCCTGTTCGACTTCGTGCTGCCCGAGGATGCCGCCGCCACGCGCCTGGCCCTGCTGCAAGTTGGCAAGGAGTCCATGCCCAGCTTTGAAAACCGCTACCGGCACCGCGAAGGCGGCCACCGCTGGCTGTCGTGGGTGGCGGCGCCCGAAGGCGACCTGGTGTTTGCCACCGGACGCCACGTCACTGTGGAAAAAGAAGCGCATGACACCTTGCGCAGCATGCAGGAATCATTGCGCCACAGCGAAATGGCCCTGCTGCAATCGCAAAAACTTGAAGCGCTGGGCAAGCTGACGGGCGGCGTGGCCCACGATTTCAATAACGTACTGCAAATTATCTCCGGCAATCTGCAATTGCTGCAGCTGGGCCTGGACGACGACCCGCTGGCCGCCAAGCGCATCGCCAGCGCGTCGGCCGCCGTGGAACGGGGCGCCAAGCTGTCGGCCCAGCTGCTGGCCTTTGCGCGGCGCCAGCCCTTGAAACCGCTGGTGACGGACCTGGCGCAACTGCTGCGTGCGACGGAAGAGCTGCTGCGGCGCGCCACCGGTGAAACCATCGAGACGCGCTTGCTGCTGGCCGACGACTGCTGGCGCGCCCTGGTCGACCCGCACCAGCTGGAAAACGTCATCCTCAACCTGGCCATCAACGCGCGCGACGCCATGGATGGCCAGGGCCAGCTGACCATCGAACTGAGCAACAGCGTGCTGGGCAGCGACTACGCGGCCCGCCATGCGGATGTGGCGCCCGGCGACTACGTGCAACTGGCTGTCTCGGACACGGGCACGGGCATTCCCGCCGAACTGCTGGACAAGATTTTCGAACCGTTCTTTACAACAAAAAGCGAGGGAGAAGGCACGGGGCTGGGTTTGAGCATGGCGTACGGTTTCCTGCGCCAGAGCGGCGGCCACCTGACGGTGGACAGCTTGCCGGGCCATGGCAGCACCTTCCGCATCTACCTGCCGCGCTCGCTTGAAGCGGAAACGGAACTGCCGCTGCAGCTGGGCGGCCCCGTGCTGGGCGGCAAGGAAACCATCCTCGTCGTGGAAGACGACGTGCAGGTGCAGACGACGGTGGTGGACATGCTGCGCGGCCTCGGCTATGTCGTGCTGCGCGCCAGCGATGGCGAAAGCGCACTGGCCATCGTCGGCAGCGGCGTCCCCATCGACCTGCTGTTTACGGACGTGGTGATGCCAGGCAAGGTGGCTAGCACGGCACTGGCACGCCAGGCCCGCGTGCTGCTGCCGCAGCTGGCCGTGTTGTTTACCTCGGGCTACACGCAGGACGCCATCATGCAGGGCGGCCGCCTGGAGCCGGGCGTGGAGTTGCTGAGCAAGCCGTACCGGCGCGAAGACCTGGCGCGGCGCATCCGCCACCTGCTGGCGAATGGCCGCCACGTGACGGCCCTGCACCAGTACCGCGCGCAGCTGGCGCCGCAAGCTGCGCCGGCGCTGCCGGCAGGACGCCATATCCTGCTGGTGGAAGACAATGCCGACGCGCGCGCCATGACAGGCGACCTGCTGGCCATGCTGGGACACACGGTGCTGGCCGTGGGCACGGCCGAGGAAGCCTTGCTCCTGCTGGACACGCCGGGACTGGAACTGCTGCTGACCGATATCAGCTTGCCGCAAATGTCGGGCGCCGAGCTGGCCGAACTGGTGGCGCGCGACCATCCGCAGCTGGAAGTGGTGTTTTCCACCGGCCACGCACCGGCCAATTCCGGCGTGCTGGACCCGCAGGCGCGCTTCCTGGTGAAACCATTTACCGTCGAGCAATTGCAGCAAGCCTTGCTGCCATCAAGCCGCTAAGCTAATAGACGTCGAGCCGGCGCGCCTTCAGTGCGCTCGCCAGCTCTTCCAGGCCAAACGGCTTGCGCAGGAAACGCGCGCTGGCGTCCTGCATCAGGCTGGCACCCCAATCGTGCCCGGAAGCAAACACTACGTCCAGCTGCGGCCAGTGCGCGCGCGCATGGCGCGCCAGTTCCAGGCCTGACATGGTGGGCAGGCTGATGTCCGTCACCAGCACGTCCAGGCCCGGCATGGCCAGCAAGGGCAAGGCTTCTTCGGCGCTGGCCACGCCGTGCACGGTGTGGCCCAGCATATTGAGCATCTCGGTGGTCATTTCGCGCGCATCGTCATTGTCTTCCACCAGCAGGATGCGCCGCCCGGACGGGTCGGGCGCACCCACCAGGCGGCGGTCGGCCAGCACATGGCGGATGCGCCGCGCCAGGTCTTCGCGCTGGTACGGTTTGCTCAACAATTCGACGCCCGGATCGAGCCGCCCGCCCTGCATGATGGCGTTGTGCGTATAGCCCGAGGTAAACAACACGGCCAGGTCCGGCAGCAGCAGCCTGGCCTGTTGCGCCAGTTCCTTGCTGCTGACGGGCCCAGGCATAACCACGTCCGTAAACAGCAGGTCGATGGGTACGCCCGTGCCCAGCAGGGCCAGGGCCGAGGCGCCGTCATCCGCGTGCAGCACGTCGTAGCCGAGGCCGCGCAGCATGTCGACCACCGTATGTTGAACTGGAGCATCGTCTTCCACCACGAGGATGGTCTCGCTGCCGCCCAGCACGGGGCCCGTCAGGCCCGGTGGCGGCTCGGCCAGCTTTTCCAGCGAACGGGGCAAGTAAATCTTGAACGTCGTGCCGGCGCCAGGCGCGCTGTGCACCTTGATGTGGCCCGCGCTCTGACGGATGAAGCCGTAAGCCATGGACAGGCCCAGGCCCGTGCCCTCGCCTTCGCGCTTGGTCGTGAAAAAGGGCTCAAAAATCTGGTCGATCACGTCGCGCGCCATGCCATGGCCCGTGTCGGTGATGGTCAGCAGCACGTATTGCCCTTCCAGCACGTCCGCATGCCGGCTGGCGTAGGCCGCATCGAGCGTGACGTTGCTCAAGGTAAAAGTGAGGCGCCCGCCCTTCTCCATCGCGTCGCGCGCGTTGATGGCCATGTTCAGCAGCACGTTTTCCATCTGATTCGGGTCGACCAGGGTATGCCACAAGCCTTCGCTGATGAAGGTTTCCTCGGCAATCGCCTCGCCCAGGGCGCGGCGGATCAGCTCGTGCATGCGGCGCAGCAAGCGCCCCAGGTCCGTCACCAGCGGCCGCAAAGGTTGACGCCGCGCAAAGGCCAGCAGTTGCGACGACAGCTTGGCGCCCCGTTCGACAGCCGAGGCGGCCGAAGCGAGGCGCCTGGCCGCCTGCGGATTGTCGGCCACGGTCAGCTTCAGCAACTGCAAATTGCCTGAGATAATTTGCAGCACGTTATTGAAATCGTGGGCCACGCCACCCGTCAGCTTGCCGATCGATTCCAGCTTTTGCGCCTGCAATAAAGCTTGCTCGCTGCGCACCAACGCCAGCCGCGCCTCCTTCTCGTCCGTGACGTCGCGGCCGATGGCGTGGATCAGTTTTTGCGCCGGCACGGCCGTCCAGGAAATCCAGCGGTAGCCGCCATCGCGGCGCCGGTAGCGGTTTTCCATGCGCAAGGTGGGCGCGCCATGGGCCAGGCGCGACAAATCCTTCAAGGCCGCCATGCGGTCGTCGGGATGCACGAGGCTGATGAAATCCATGCCCAGCGACTCGATTTCCGGCCGCTCGAGGATCTTGCTCCAGGCGGGATTGACGGCGATGATCATGCCGGCCAGGTCGGCCACCAGCATGATGTCTGTCGACAGCCGCCACATGCGGTCGCGGTCGGCCGTGCGGTTGGCCATTTCCACTTCCAGCGAGGAATTCAGGTATGCCATCTTTTCCAGCACGTTCTTCTGTTCCTGCACGTCCGTATTCGTGCCCACCCAGCGCAGCACCGTGCCCGCCTCGTCGAACAGGGGCAAGGCGCGCGCCAGGAACCAGCGGTAGGCGCCGTCGCTGGCGCGGCGCATGCGGAACTCGTGTTCGTAGGCGCTGGCGGTGGAGACGGCCCGTTCCCAGCTTTTTTGCGTGGCCTGCACGTCGTCCGGATGCACGCAGTGGCGAAAACCGCTGGTGACCAGCGACTTCAGCGATTGCCCCGTGTACTCGCAGACCTGCTCGTTGACCCAGTAGGTGGCGCCGCTGCCATGCGCGAGCCAGGCCTGGTTCGGCATGGTGGAAGCGAGCGAACGGAACTGCGCTTCGCTGTCGAGCAAGGCATTGCGCGCCTGCCAGTGTTCGTCGATATCCTCGCACGAGCCATACCATTTCGCCGGCTGGCCGCGCCCATCTTGCCGGCAGTAGGCACGCGAATGCATCCAGCGGTACTGACCGTCTTGCCGGCGCACGCGCATTTCCTGGTCGAAAGGCTGGCCGCTGCCCACCGCTTCGCTCCAGGCCGCCAGGGAATGGGGCACATCTTCCGGGTGGATGGCGTCCAGCCAGCTGGTGCCCAGGCCGCTGCCGCCCGTCCATTCGCGCCAGCGCTGCGCCACATAGTCGAGCTTGCCGTCGACGTCGGCCGTCCACAGCACTTGCGTGTTGAGTTCTATGGCGTAATGAAAGTGTTCGCGGCTGTCGTGCAGCGCCTGTTCCAGCTGGCCCCGCTCAATGACATGCGCGGCCACGCGCGCGGCCAGCGCCAGCAATTCGGTTTCGGGTTGCGTCGGATGGCATGGCGCGGGGAAAAACAGGCCCAGCACGCCCAGGATATGCCCCTTGGCGCCAAACACGGGAGCAACCCAGCAGGCGCGGTAGCCGTGCAGCATGGCTTCCTTGCGTCCCGCGCTCCAGTTCACGTCGCGCGTGATGTCGCCGCAATACACGGGCGCGCCGGAAAAGGCGGCCGTGCCGAACGGGGATGGCTGCTCGCCGCCGTGCCGCAGGGCCAGGCACAGGTCTTGTGGCAGGCTGGGCGCGGACAAGCCGCAAAAGCGGTCGGCTTCGTCGATGAGCACGAGGCAGGCATGCGCGCCGCCCTCGGCCAGGTCTTGCAGCGCCAGCAACAAATGCTCCAATGCATGAGCCAGGTCGGCGCCTGCCGCGATGCTGCCCAGCGCACTATGCTCGGCGTCCAGCAAGGAAAGAATGTTGTTTGCGTGCACCGTGTCGATAAGGGGAAAACTGATGCCCGAAATATACCATGGGGCACCCCTGTTGCAGGAGGAAAACAGCGCACTGCTTGATCTCTGCGCCCACGCGGCCCTATGCTAAAGTGTTGCTCTCTTCTCAAGCGAATTCCAGCATGCCTACTTCCCTGCCATCCTCCCTGATCGCCACCGCCCTGCTCGCCTCGGTCCACGGCGCCGTCGCCGCCCCCATGAGCCTGGACGATTACCTGGCCCTGAACGGCCCCCCGCCTACGGCGCAGATCGCGTATGGCCCCGCGCCGTCGCAATACGCGCAGCTGTTCCGACCCGAAGGCAGCGGACCGTTCCCCGTCGTCGTGCTCGTGCATGGCGGCTGCTGGACGGTAGCCTTCGGCGGCATCAAGCAGATGCGCAACGTGGCCGGCGCCCTCGTGGCGCAAGGCATCGCCGTGTGGAATGTGGAATACCGGCGCGTGGACGAGCCGGGCGGCGGCTATCCGGGCACCTACGAAGACATGCACGCGGCACTGGACAGCCTGCAGCAGCACGCCCCCGAATACCAGCTGGACGTGAACCGCCTCCTCGCCATGGGCCACTCGGCAGGCGGCCAGCTGGTGCAATGGATCGCCGGCCGGGAAAAACTGCCAAAGACCAGCCCCCTGTACCGCGACAAGTTCCTGCCAGTCAAAAACATTGTCAGCCTCGGCGGCCTGGCCGACCTGCGCCATGAGAAAGACTTGATCAAGACCAGCTGCGAGCGCGACATCGCCCAGCTGGCAGGCAGCGCCAGCACCGAGCGTCCCGACATCTACAGCGACACCAACGCGGCCGACCTGATTCCCAACGGCAGCCGCACCGTCCTTGTCACGGGAGAACTGGACACCATATCCCCACCCCGCGTCGCGCACGACTACGCGGCCAAGGCCAAGCTGGCCGGCGACCATGCGGAGGTGCTGATTTTGCCGGGGGCCAGCCATTACGACGAGATTGCGGCGACGTCGAATGCGTGGGGGATGATATTGCCGGTGATTCGGGGAATGTTGGGGATGCTGCCTTGAAGCATCATTCCGGTTTGGGGCCATGCATGATTCAAGTAGAAGTTCTCGACGAAAACGTGTCATGGCCATTCACGATTCCTCCCGGCCGCAGCAATCACGATGGAACTCCACCGCGCTTGGCCGAACTCAGCACAAATGCCAAGTCCTGGCGTTTAACCGGGTGGCGCGATGGCAGTTCGAATTCCATCATGTGTTTCGAATTTGTCGCGCTCACAAAGAGCTAAGAGCTGCGCAGGTAAATACTTAGTTTTGAGCGGCAACTGATTTCACTTCAGTTCGGTGTTGCTGAACAGCTCAGTCGTCCAGTCAGCGAACGCTCGCATCGCCGGAGATAGGAAGCGGTGATGGGGGTAGAGCAATGATACCGGCACCGGCGTCGGCCGGCTGTGGGCTAGCACCTCGACCAATTTTCCGGCCTGCAAATGGTCCGCTACCAGAATCTCAGCTAGCTGCGTCAAACCGTGGCCATCAAGGCACAGCTTGATGTACAGCCCAGTCTCATTGACCGCGACCGTTCCCGGCACCGGGACGACAATGCTGATGTCTTCGTCGACGAAATGCAGATCGCTCCCTCGCCGCGTCGTGCTGGAAAAATAGTGGACCGCCCGGTGTCCTGGCAAATCCGCCAGGACACCGGGAACACCGTGTTCGGCCAGGTAGGAAGGCGCCGCGCAGGTGATCCAGCTCAGCTCGCCTAGGCGTCGCGCGACTAGCGCCGAGTCATCAAGGCTGCCGGTGCGGATGACGCAATCGACGCCTTCCTGTATCAAGTCTACCTGGCGATCATTCACGCCGATCATCAGGTAGATGTCCGGGTACCGCTGCTGGAATTGCCACAACCGCGGCAGTATCACGGCATGGGCAATGCCTCCAGGCATATCCACACGCAGGCGTCCTTGCGGGCGCTCGCTTGAGCCTTGCAGGCTCGATTCGGTGTCGGCTATCAGGTCGAGTATTTCGCGGCAACGGTGGAAGTAGCGTTCGCCTTCCGGTGTCACGCTGAGGTTTCTAGTGGAACGGTTCAGCAGGCGCGTCTGCAAGTGTTTTTCCAGCCGCTTGATGATGCCGGTGACCGACGATGCGGGCAAGCCCAAGGTCTCTGCTGCGCGTACAAAACTCTTGCTCTCGACCACGCGAAGGAATACCTGCATTGCTTGTACGCGATCCATGTCTTGTCCGTGTGGCGCTAAAGGAAACGGCACTATACCCCAATATTGTTCGGATTTTCTGCATGCTGAAAACCTCCTGGGCTGCTTTTTCTGCGTTGCTGCACCTGCTACAGTGCAGGCATCATACTTACAGGAGAAACAACAATGTCCGATCAGGACCGCCAACTGCTGGTGCCGCCAAGCTATCCGATGAGCCAAACGGATCCTAACGCCACGTCTCAAAACATTCTCGTGCTCGGTGCCGGGGAGCTCGGCCTTCCGGTGCTACGCAATCTTGCGCGCCGCGCGAAGGACGTGGAAGGTGCAAAGATCAGCGTGCTGCTGCGCGCAAGTGCCGTTGAGTCCAGTGCATCAGGCAGGCGACATGATATCGCGGAGATCCAAGGTCTTGGGATCGAGATCGTCATAGGCGACCTTGTGAATAGCACCATTGATGAGCTCGCCGGAGTATTTGCGCAATATGACACAGTAATCGGTTGCGCAGGCTATGCCGCGGGAATCGACACGCCAATGAAGCTGGCGCGGGCAGCCTTGCAGGCGCGGATACCGAGATACTTCCCATGGCAGTTCGGGGTCGATTTTGACGTGATCGGTCGTGGCAGTCCACAGGACATCTTCGACGCACAGTTGGACGTGCGCGAGTTACTGCGCAGTCAGCACCAGACTGAGTGGGTCATCATCTCGACCGGGATGTTCATGAGCTACCTGTTTGAGCCTGAATTCGGTGTTGTTGACCTGCACGACGACGCAGTCCACGCCCTGGGCAGTCTTGACACCGCTGTGACGTTGACGACTCCGCACGATATCGGAGCGCTGACTGCCGAGATCGTGTTCGCCAAACCCCGTATCCGGAACGAGATCGTATATCTGGCTGGCGACACCGTGACTTACGGGGAGGTCGCCGACAAGCTTCAAGCGGCCCTTGGCCGCCCCTTCAGGCGTTCGGAGTGGAGCGTGCAGTATTTGTTGGACGAGCTGGCGCGCGACCCGCAAAACATGATGCGTAAGTATCGTGCGGCCTTTGCTCAGGGTCGGGGTGTCGCATGGGACAAGCAAGGCACGTTCAATCAACTCCGCACCCTTCCTGTTACCGACATGGCATCATGGATCAATGCAAACCTTATTTCTGGCCGCAGCGAGTAATCGTGAGTCCGGCAGTCTAGGCAAACTGCATCGACGACAGCCCCTCTGAGCTGCTCCGGGCAGATGGTTCGGTAGAGTAGATGTTGTTTAATTCAGGGCGTGCAGTCGCCCGTTTCTAAATATGGAATCAATGACAGTGATGGCAATAAAGTGGATGAACCAGGAGGTGCGAAGCTACAATGGCCTCATGTGCAGCAACGGTGACATCTACGAAGTGCACGAAACCTGGATGGCCGGAGTACATGAAAAACAGGAGCTTGGCGGTTGGCTCAATGTCGCGATTCTGGCGCAAGAAGAGCTGTATGGTGGACAGTACATAGTTAAATGCGGAGAGGCTATGGAACACGGCTCAATCGGCGTAGTCGTTTTGGAATCGCTGCAAAATCATGAACCTGTTTGGACGTTTGTTTCGGATCAATCCAATCCATTTGATCAAATAACAATCAAGGGCGACTGGGTTGTGGTGCTGTCAACGTCAGGCGCCGTGTTACGGTTTGGTGCGCCAATGAGGGAGGCAAGGCTTCTGCTTCCGAGTACGTCGATCAATGATACTAACGACGGGCGCTTGTAAAGCGAGACGCTGCTCTTCCACTATGCTTAGGTGATGCCTTTTAGGCAGCCTCCTCCCATAATCGGACATTGGAAAGCATTCATCGGCTCCCCCCAACCATTATTATTAGAGGCGTATTGTTTAGAGATGTGCTTGATAAATCAGAAAATGATATGCCTGGCGTTAAGTGCCATGCTCCTTGGGCCAATAACGGCGAAGGCCGATATTATTCAACGGCATGTGTTTACGGCTATTTCTAGCGGGCAGGACAGCGAAGGTGCCGAGGTACTCACCGTGGCGGAAACGACTGCATGTGGTGGCAATCAGCTGCGCATGAAGGAGGGGATGCTCGAGAACAAAGACGAATATGCGGACCTCAGATCCGGACTCGTCCAACGGATCCACGATAAGACACCAATGGCCGTGACCTTGTTTGGCTGCCCTGCAGGGAAAACTGGCGAGGAGGCGATACCGTTTGCACGCATGATTGCCGGTTGCGGCCCCAGCTCCTGTTTCGACGATAAGGCGCGCCTGTACTTGGACGAAGAACTCATGCCGCAGGTCAAGGAGCGCTCGCCTTATCTGCTGGTGTTGCCCTTGCCGAAAGCAGCGCTTCCCGGTACTTGGAAGGTGGAGATCTTCGATACGATAAGACGCGACGTGGTGCGAATCTCCGGACAGACCGATGCGGCTGATTTTGTTTCAGGCAAGATGGTAGGCGATTACCGGGATTATGATAGCGATGGCAATATCGGATCACAGGTAAGGCTCGATGCAAATGGGCGCAAACATGGAGTCGCGACTACATATTTTGACGACGGCAAGCTGGAGTCGTTGGGACAATGGCGCGATGGTCTGCCCGTAGGTGTGCAAAACAGTTACCACCGTAACGGCAAGCTATACATTCGGCTAGTTTACAATGAGAAAGGCGAGCTGCAGAGTACTGAGCAGTTCAACGAGCAAGGCGTACTGGTGCATTCAGATGGTCAGATGTCGAAAAAATGAACTGATGCAGTGTGTCAGGTGCCAGAAGTATGTAGAGAGATGTAGCAACCATGCAAGGCGCCCTGGAGTGTAGGCTAGTTTTCAAGTTAGTGAGGTTGACTGCAAGCGGCCAGAAGCGGTCGTTCATCTCATGGGACGACAAAGTCGCTAGTTGAATGGCGGTGTCGCTATTCATTTCGCGCAGTATTACGGTCTGGCTCTGCGCTATGTCTACCAGTAGCCTGTTACTTTGAGTTTTGGGAAACACAATGTCCATTGAAACTACGCGTATCGAAACCATTATCAAGGTTCACTTGGCTCCAGAACTTCGTGCAGAAGGCTTTACGGGATCTGGAAGGACGTTCCGCCGCACTCGGGATGGTCAAATCCATGTGGTCAATATTCAGGGGTCGAGCTATGGAGGACAGTTCGCGATCAATCTTGCTATTCAACCAGTTGCAGTTCCTGATGTACTAGGTGACGCACCCGCCCCAAAGAAGATCGCTGAGTCTGCGTGTGAGTTCAGGAGGCGATTGTCGGAATCCGGGGCAGATCAGTGGTGGCGCTATGATGATCAGGCATCACTTGAAAGGGCAATGAACGATGCAGCCAAGGTCTACGTGGCATACGGTCGCCCGGTGTTTGATACGATGTCGATGCCGCCCTCTCCACTCGACACAATGAAGGTGGAACACTTGGTGGAAGGTCCGATGGAGTTCTGTGGATTTGGGATAACGAACGTTCGCTTAGCTCTTGTACTCGCGCGTCTGCGCGAAGTGGAAGGGAGAATCCCTGATGCCGTTTCATTTGCAACGTACGGACTGCAACATGCAATCAATGCATTTGGACTTAGATCGGAACTGGAGCGAATCGCAGCACTGCCCCATAGTCCGCCGGACAAAATAATCTAGCGTGCACTAGTATCCAGAACATCGAAACGCTGCTCTGAGTCTTTACCAATGTTCCCAATGGGGCTGAAACCGCCGACGACGGCAGCCGGCCAAAAGCGGCCGTTAAATTAATCGAGAAAAACATGGAAAATATTCTTCGCCGCATTCACGAGGGACACTCCCAGGTCATCGCAGAGCTTAATGCCGCATTCACTGTTCATGGCGCGTCAAGAAGTGAATTCTCTGACAGTTTTTCGAAAGAAATTGCGGAGAGATATATGGCGGGTTCGATTGACTTCGACATTGCTGATTGTGCGATGAATGCACTGTCCGCTTGGACGCCACTTGAAGATTTTCCTTCCTACTCTTGGGCGGTATTCCAAGCCTTTGATGAAGGAGAGTATTTGCATCCAGGGCAAGCAATCGGTAGCAATGAAGATGTATATACTCGTCCTTTGCTGCGTAAAGCAATGTCGGATTTGCATCCCCTGGACTTCAGCTAGCGGCCAACAGCAGACGTTGGGAAGACTACGGTAGGCCGTTTGAACGGCATATATCGAATGCCACCGAGCATCCTTGAACGATTGAGTATGACTTGAATCTTATAAGTAATTCAAATGAACTCGCAGCACTGTTCTCAAACGATCGGGTAACCCGGGACCTGAACGAGGAGTTATTCGCTGCGCTGCCAGCCGGCAAAAGCGTTTCAGTCGAGCTTGAAGGCGGAGCGCAGTTCAAGATTCCACCGATGTGCCAGCATGAGGTGTGCGCAGTCGTGCTTCAATGCGACCTCGTTCCCTTATCTGTTCACGTCCGGGTCTTCTGCGCGGTTGGCGGGGTCAAAGGCGAGTCACGTGGAGTCATCGAATCCAATATATGCTTTGCCGTTCTCAAATACGATCAAGACGGCACATTGTTTACATATGACCTGTACTCCTCACAATTCTGTTGACGGAAAGTGATAATGCTGGTGGGCGATGTGAACGTCGGCTTCGGGGCGGAACCTGCCAACGACAGCCGCCGGCCAAAAGCGGACCGAGTCAATTAAAATAAGGAGTTGGTGTGTCAGTCGCAGATGAGTTTTGCAAGGCACTGGATAGGGGGATGGCCGAACTCAGCGATGATGAGTGGTCTGTCACGAAGATCAGAGAGCGCGCGCTTATTGGCGTGGCCCCAAACGACGCATTCGGTAGCATTTCCGGGGTTTTGAATTTAGCAGGCAAGCAGTCAAACGAATATGCTTTCGTATCCTGCTGTTGGTTTGCGATGGATTTGGTAAGACGCAGTGATACGACCGAGCCTCCATCGGGTGTGGCGGAAGTGCTGATTTCGCTGCAACCAGCAGCAGAGAAATTTGGGGCTGCTAACGAGTTAAAAAATATCGCTAACTGGTATCGGCTGACAATTTGAAGCAACATCAATAGGCCACTACCGGCCAGGAGCAGACGGAGTAGTAAGGGATAGAGATGATGTACCACTCGCTAAAAATGGAACCATTGACTGCTTTTTTGCTGACGGCGCTAGTAGCGTTAGGATATGTTTGCTTGATTTCCCCGCTGTTGGGACTGCTGCACGTACCACAGACATTGGGTCATGTCATGAGTGTTTGGTTTCCGTGCTTACTCTCCGCGCTGGTCTATGTATTGTTGGCTGCCCGCGCATTGACGGCGAAGCTGAAGCCATATTCGCGCACGCTTGCGGCTGCCGTTCTCGTCCCTGCCGCTGCGTGGACAGTTTATTTTTTTGTAGGTTTTGTTTTCTTAGGTTGGCAGATGTGATTGCGACCGAGTACGGCCATAAGCGGTCTTTCAGTACCTCATACAGATTGGAAATTTTGAATATGAAATTGAATAAAGCCGTCGTGGCCATCTTGTTTTCCATTTCCCAATCTGCGTGGGCGAATTCAATTGATGTAGTTCTTCTTGGCGACAATGGTCGACTGAGTCTAATCAAACAGTGTGGCGACGACTGCAAGGAAGGTGCGAGCGTCATTGGTACTCCGCCACAAGATAGCACCGCGTCAGAAATTGCAACGTATTCGTCTCGGGCCAAACACGCTGTAATTGTTGTAGATGCAACGAAAGGTCCACTGCCAATTACACGCGAGCATATCCAAATTGCCAGACAGGCTGGAGTTTCGAGCTTGTCAATAATGTTTGTGAATATGGCCGGTTTGGACGGCATGAAAGACGCAGGAGAGCTCGTTGAACTCGAAGAGATGGAAGTCCGAGAAATAATGAACACTTACGAAATGCATGGGGATAGGGCAATGGTGTTTCACGACACCAAAATCAAATCAATCTCCCAACTTCGTACGAACGGACTTGGGCTTCCGTCAGCACTAAAGTTCGGCGCATCGGTATCCCAACGGCAATCGGTCCAAATGAAGTACCTCAATGGGAAACGGCTCGATTCATACGTCTACTTGCTGACTCAAAAAGAATCAAAGCACACATTGCCACTCAACAAAAATACGCCGGTGCGGCTTTGGGTAAATGGCCAAGTGTCTGATGGCGCCGTAATTTCAGAGAAGGGTCTCAGTCCGGGAGGGAATGGCAAGCTCTTGCTCGAAACGGCATCTTCGGTTTCAGCAGCAGAGGGTTCTCGATTTCTCCTGGAACGAGACGGCAGAGTCATCTCCATGGGGGTGGTAATTCACGTTGGCAACTAATACACATCGAAGAACTCGACCGACGGCACGCGGCGCTAGGTGTCGCTGGCGGCATCCTTGAATGGTCATGGCTTCAAGCGAAAAAGTACGTTCAATCGAAATGACCGCTTTGGGGCGGAAGCGGACGGTGCCATTGAATCGCCACTAGCAGCTTAGACTCTCCTGATCCAGAGTTCTTGGAAGATGAGAGCCCGATGGATCGTGTGAGGGCCTGTACGTGCTGCCACGCTCCTAGTACGCGATCTCGTAGCTGCCTGATCTAACGACGAGAGCGGGACAGGCCTGTCTATCTCCCCTGCCCTGTAGAGTCTCCTACCGCGCGCTAGCAAAAGCTGACCTCCCCTCCATAATTGCCGGCGAAGGATCGTTTATCCGATCGAAGCAGCAGCAGAGCGCCGGCTTCTGAAACTATGGCGGCACAGGTGGCTACGACAGCCAGGTCTATCTTCTGCTGGGAGCCCTCGATACGATCGCAGCTTTTGGAGTTGCCATCACGAACAGCACAGCCTGGTGCTCGAGAGTGCCAGGTCAAAACAGAAGATTGCTCTGGCTGCCTAACTTCCACTTACAGTGTGTTGCGTTGACCGATTGAATTCGCAGCTAGAAGTGGACATTAACGCTAACGTGACAATGTGTGAGTTTTTCTGCTTGGCAATTCGTTATGCTGCTGGGCTGCCGTCGACCATGCGGTGACGCCATGAGCTCACATTCAGATTGCACTAAATTTGCTAGAACTAGAGCATGAAATGCGCTCGGCGCTAAGCCCGTTTTGAGTGGACTACCCCTGGGGGCATCTCTCCATAGGCCCGATCACATTGCAAATTTACGATAGATAAACTGATTCTATGAAAAAAATTCTTGGCTTTGCTTCATTAATCGGCTTTGCAACGGCACTTATGGTGCATATTGCTGCATTGATGGGAGTAAATATGCCCGGCAATTTCCCTGCGATCTGGTGGCTGCACGTTGGAATTTTCGTAGTGTTCATTCCGTTTGTCTTCACCAGCCGAAAATCATTCGACCCCAAGCCAACGTTCGCTGAAATACGAGCAACTTTTCCTAAGTGGGTTGTCGGACTTGGACTCTTTATTTCTGCTTACGCATTGGTAAATTTTTCATTCTTCATGGTGCAAGCGGTGGGCGGCAATCCTTCGATCGTTGACGGGAAATTTGTGCTTTTGAACCATGGAAAGTTCATTCGCGAACTGACCGAAGTAGAGTATTCAACTTTCAAGGCAAATGAAGTGCGTGGCTTTTCCGGGCACTGGCTTGTTTTCTACTTTGTGCCATTTGCATATTTCATGTTTCATAAGAAATGAAAGCCGTTCAAGTCGACGTCTTCGACGCGGCTGCATTGATACATGAGGCTCTTCTTTCTGTCTTCGTCAAGATCTGCTAGCCTTTCGGCCGCGGATCCGCGGATACAAGTGGAGGTCGCAACAACCTAAATTTTAGGTTCAAGATCAGAAAATAATGCAATAAAGATCTCAAATACATTGTGATACCACCTGACGGCATGGATGCCGGAATCTCTATAGCGAGGCGTGCAGAGCGAAGACTATTATATATACATTGGCGCGACGCTCCGGAACTTTTGTCGCGGCGAATGACCTGCTGTGCTACAGCATTGATATTCGCCTATGGATCCAAGACGCGCGCCAAATCAAGCCGTTCCAGCGGCGTGCGTGGTGTTGACAACAGTATCTGCAACGGTCCTACATTACCAGACAACGGCAATTGCTGATTTTTCTTTGCCAAACTACCCCGCCATTCTACCGAATGCAGATGTTGTGCCACTAAGGTGCAGATTCGTTGACCGCAAAAAAATATGGTCATCTTACATCTGCAGAAATTATTGATTCACTTCATTAGCAATCTGCACTATAAACTCCATGATGCGCAATAATTCAAAAATACCTACTAAACCTCACGGAAATTCCTCCATTATTAAATTAACTGGGTTTAAAATAAATAAGAAAAGTACAGCAAAAAAATCTGAAAAGAAGACTGTAACGTTCGCCAGATTACTTACTGTATTCTCTATTGTTGGCACAGGTCTTGCCTCTATCGGGTTCGGCGTATCAATGGCTGTGAATGATGTTCTTTCCCTACCCCACGAAACATTATTCTCCAGCACATTGGATTTAATACAATTATCAATCTGGGGAATATCACAATTCATAAATGGTCTGGTTGGGATAAAATCAATATGGCCAGCATATGTTGATTTTATTATCAATATGGCGTCCCCAGCGTGGTTCTTATTTCTGTGCGTGACAACTTACGTAATATTCGGGAAGCGAATCACTCCTATAATCACTTGGGTACGTAAATATGCTTCAAGAATAAAAGAAAAAACAATTATCCCCAAAAAAGAAGACTCGAAAAAAACTCTAATCCTGAAGTGTGCAGGATTTGCTTCCATTTGGACAATTGGCGTTTCTATCCTATTCTTTGCGTTTTTTTTCGTTACTATCATATTATCGGGAGTACTAATTTTCACGACGACCGCAGGCCTCCAAGCGGGTTACCTGCACATCCAACAATACGTTATTGCACCACAGTCATGTCGCCCTCTGCGGACGCGCGAAGAGCGACTGAAAAAAAGGACCGGTGCGGCTCCATCCTATGCCGATTGCGTAGCTGTTTCATCAGATCGCAGGAACCTTGGAAGGGGACGGCTTGTATTTGCCACAGCCACCTCTGTCGTCCTGTTTGATCCGAAATCAGGAACTACTTGGCGGATTCCAACAAAGGATGCTGTAGTAGAGACAGTCGATACACTGGATGAGACCCCCTCATTGGTTCGCGCTCCACACGTAGCTACTAGCCGCGCCCTTGTAGAGTGACAAACAACTGGGTAGGTTCTGTCGTATTACTGATCCGAAGTCGGAATTTTCCTGCACGGGATTTACTCTCCTCCTTTCAAATTAGTGAATCGCCACCAGTAGCTTAGACTCTCCTGATCCATGGTTCTTGAAAGATGAAAAGCCGATGGATCGTGTTAGGGGGCTGGGCGTCCTGCCAGGTGCTTGGCGTGCTATCTCGTAGTTGCCTGATCCAACGACGAGTTCGGGCCTGGCCCGTCTATGTCCCCTGCCCTGCAGAGACTGCTGCCGCACCCAAGGACAAGCGACTTGAGCTTCGGTGAGTTCGTGCATTAACGTTCCCGCGGCAAAACGCCTTACGACGGTAAACTCGGGTCTCGCAGAGCGCGGTGCAATCGAGTCGAGCTCTCTTTCGCATCATTTCCACTCTGCAAGGATGCATTTAAGTTAAAGTGGTCCGTTGATAGATTGAGTCCGCAACCAGAAGCAGACAGTCTACCTTTCAACTTAGAGACCACAGAATGATACTTTTCTTAGACTTTGATGGTGTACTCCATCCATTTCCGATGACGTCGACCAGCAGTCATTTTTCAGCGACTCCGTCACTATGGACAATCTTGGAAAAAATTCCTGACATTTCTGTAGTCATCACATCAACCTGGCGTGAGCAATTTTCTTTGGCGCAATTGGTGGAACTATTAAAAGGGCATGGAGGTGAGCGCTTCTCCAATCGTTTCATTGGCGTTACTCCAATCATGGAAAGTACGACTGACTATGTACCCGGTATCCGTCAACGAGAGATTGAATCGTGGTTGCTTGAGAACCAAGTTACCGATGAACCTTACATAATTTTGGACGACATAGAAGAATATTTCGATTCAACCTGTCCAAATTTGTATCTTGTCGATGGGGTCAGCGGACTCACTGAGCATGACACTACAATGATCCCAATCTGGTTGGGTATTTCAAGGTGAAATTCAATCGATGATGCGGACTACCGTTCGCTTTGGGGCGGAACCTGCCAACGACAACAGCCGGCCAGAAGCAGTCATTTTCATCAGCTAGTTTTCCAAGGACATGATGTGTTATTCGAAGTCGAGAAAAAGCAGCCGAAACAAGACCCAACAGCTGCTCAAGTAAGTTCACAGATTGCGAAGTTGCGCTCATATGGCCCATCATCTTTTGCGTCGTTGACAGATGAGCTTGGGAATTATCTTCAAGTGGCAGGAGGTGGCCTTACCTGCCTACTTGAAAAACGTACTGTAGTTGATGGAAAGCACTTCCGCGCGTATCTTGAGACGCCGAGCGGCATACATCCAGATGGTACTATCCTCGCCTTCAGCGGCGGCCAGGTAAGGCTTCGAGCCGACGAATGGCTATCAGCTCCGTTGGTTACTCAATATTTCACCGCGTTCTTGCACGGTAACGAGCTCCCGCACAGTATCAGGTGGCGAGAAATCACGTCTTTACTCAGCCCCACATCTCGTAGCCATTATCGGCGCGCATGCCGTAGTGGAAAATGCCGCCCGGCTGCAAGTCCAGCGCCAGCACGCTCAATTCGAAGCCGACAGGTCCCCACCACTGCGCCAGGCGCTCCGGCTCCACCCACGATTGAAACACCAGTTCGCGCGGTGCGTCGAAGGTTTGCGTGATGACAAAGTCGCTGCTGTCGCGGTGCTGTCCGTCCTGCTTCTGTTCTGCGGTGGTCATGGCGCTCTCCTGATGGTGATGGACTGGCACTAATGTACCAGCGGCGCCGACAAACGGGAAGGCCTGTACGTCGGCCAAACCAGCATGCTAGAATATTAGTTAGATACCTAACTATTAGACGACTTACTTTATGATTTCTATCGAAGAGCGCTTTTCCGCCGCCCTCCACAAGACGGCGCGCGGCTGGCGCCATGCCATCGACCGGCGCCTGAAAGACCTGGACCTGGGGCAAGCGAGCTGGATGTGCATCGCCATGATCGCCAAGTCGCCGCAGCCGCCCTCGCAAAGCGAGCTGGCCCATCAACTGGGCGTGGAAAACCCCACCATGGTGTCGATGCTGGACCGGCTCGTGAAATCGGGCTTCGTGCAGCGCCAGCCATCGGAAACGGACCGCCGCGTGAAACTCGTCGTGCTGACCGAGGCGGGCCTGCAAGTGTATGACACCGTGCGCAAGGAAGCGGATGGCTTCCGCAAGGAACTGCTGCAGGGAATTGATCCCGATCAGTTGCTGGCAGCCACCGAACTGCTGGAAGCGTTACAGGCGGCCACGGAGAAATCCGCATGAGTTCGGGCACAGCCAGCGCCACACCGGCGCTGCCCGCTTCACAAGACCCCACCCTGAACCGGCGCATGATCACGATTTCGATCATGCTCGCCACCATCATCCAGGCGCTCGACGGCACCATCGCCAACGTCGCCCTGCCCCACATGCAGGGTAGCCTGTCAGCCTCGCAAGACCAGATCACCTGGGTACTGACCTCCTTCATCGTTGCCGCCGCCATCGCCACGCCCCTGACGGGCTGGCTGTGCGACCGCTTCGGCCAGAAGAACACCTTTCTCGTGTCGGTTGCCGGCTTCACGCTCGCGTCCGTGCTGTGCGGCCTGTCCGGCACCCTGTCCGAGATCGTCGCCGCGCGCCTGCTGCAGGGCGTGTTCGGCGCGGCGCTGGTGCCGCTGTCGCAGGCAGTCTTGCTCGACATCAATCCACGCGAGAAACATGGCTCGGCCATGGCCATCTGGGGCATGGGCGTGATGATCGGCCCCATCCTGGGACCGACACTGGGCGGCTGGCTGACGGACAGCTACAGCTGGCGCTGGGTCTTCTTCATCAACATCCCCATCGGCGCCATGGCCTTCTATGGCATCTGGCGCTACATCCGCAAGGACCCGCCGAACCGCCGCATGAACTTCGACATGTTCGGCTTTGCGACGCTCAGCCTGTCGATCGGCGCGCTGCAGATGCTGCTGGACCGGGGCGAGCAGAACGACTGGTTTTCTTCCACCGAAACGTGGATCGAGGCCATCGTGCTGGCCATGAGCTTGTGCTACTTCATCGCCCACACGGCCCTGCGCCCGGCCGGCAAGTCCTTCCTCGACTACCGCCTGTTGAAAAACTCGAACTATGTGAGCGGCTTGCTGTTCATCTTCATCGTCGGCATGGTGCTGTTCGCCACCCGCGCGCTGACGCCGTCGATGCTGCAAGGCTTGATGAATTACCCGGCGGCCATCGCGGGCCTGGTGACGGCACCCAGCGGCCTGGGCACGATGCTGGCCATGCTGATCGTCGGCAGGCTGACGGGCAAGATCGATACGCGCATCCTGCTGGGCGTGGGCTTTTCCATCACGGCGTTCTCGCTGTGGCAGATGGCCAATTTCACCCTGGACCTGGTGCCGAAAACGGTCGTGTGGAACGGCATCATTCAGGGCATCGGCCTGGGCCTCGTCTTCGTGCCCCTGAGCGCGGCCACGTTTGCTACCCTGTCGCCGCAGATGCGGGCGGAAGGCACGGCGATCTACAGCCTGGTGCGCAATATCGGCAGCAGCATCGGCATCGCGCTCGTACAAACCTTGTTGGTGCGCAATACGCAGATCGCCCATGCGTCCTTGACGGAACACATCACTATCGCCAATCCGGCCCTGCATGACCCCGGCATTACTCAGGTGTTCGACCTGGGTACGAGCACGGGCATGGCGACGCTGAATGGCGAAATCACGCGGCAGGCGTCGATGATCGCCTACCTCGACGACTTCTGGCTGATGATGTGGCTGACCATCCTCGTGCTGCCGCTCTTGCTCCTGATCAAACCACCGAAGAAGAATGCGCCTGTCGTGGTCGACCACGCGGCCATGGAATAACCCTCATGCACACACCTATGAAACTCTCCCTGCGCATATTGGCGCTCAGCTTGTCGCTGGCCGGCTGCGCCAGCATCCCGCCCGACACGCAACAGTTGCCGCAACAAGACCTGGCCACGATACAGCTGGCGGCCGACATCCACCTGGCCAGCGAAGGCTGGCCAGCCGCGCAATGGTGGAGCCAGTTCCAGGACGAGCAGCTGGACCAGCTGATTGAAAACGCCCTGTCCGCCAGCCCCAGCCTGGACGTGGCGAATGCCCGCATCGGCTCGGCCCTGTCCGCGTTTGACGCGCAGCATGCGCAGCGCGGCCCCAGGATCGACCTGGGCGCCAATGCCAGCCGCCAGCGCTATTCCGCCAACGGCCTGATGCCGGCCCCCATCGGCGGCAATTACTACAATGAAATCACCGTGGGCGCGCAAGCCCATTACGACCTCGATTGGTGGGGCAAGCACAAGGCGCAGATCGCGGCCAGCCTGGGCGAAGTCAACGCCCGCCGTGCCGAATACGCGATGGCGGAACAAATGCTGGCCGCCGAGATCGCCCGCCACTACTTCAGCATGCAAAACGGCTGGGCCCGCATGGACAACCTGCATGCGCTGGTCAAATTGCAGCAGCAACTGGTGCTCGACAAGGAAAAGCGCATCGCCAACGGCCTCGGCGTCAGCGACGACCACCTGTCCGCACAAACGCGTTTGAGCCTGCTGCAGCAGCAGATTGCCTTGCTGGAAACGCAGATCGTCACGGAACGCGAAGCCTTGCGCGCGCTCCTCGGCGCCGACAGCACGGCCCTGGCGACACTGCAGCCGAAGCAGGCCCAGCCATTGCCGCACGCCCTGCCCGGCAAGCTGGGCATGGAATTGCTGGCGCGCCGGCCCGACTTGCAGGCGGCGCGCTGGCGAGTCCAGGCGGCCATGAGCAACATCGAGGCGGCGCAGGCATCGTTCTACCCCGATATCGACCTGGGTGCCTCGTTCGGCCTCGATGCGATCAAGCTGGGCAAGCTGCTGCAGTCCGGCAGCCGCACCCTGTTCATCGGCCCGGCCCTGTCCTTGCCCCTGTTTGACAGCGGCCGCCTGCAGGCGCAGCTCGGTGGCGCGCGCAGCGAACGCAACGAACTGATCGCCGATTACAACCAGAATGTCTTCAACGTCGTGCGCGACGTGGCGCAGGCCGGCGCCAGGGTGCAAGGCGTGGAAAACCAGCTGCGCCTGCAGCAGGAAAACCTGCGCGCCAGCGAAGCGCAATTGCGCAATGCGAATGCGCGACTCAAGCAAGGTCTGGCCGACCGCGCCACGCAACTGAATGCGGAAATGACCGTGCGCGGCCAGGTGGACCTGGGCATGCAGCTGCAAAACCAGCGCCAGAACGCGGAAATCAGCCTGAGCGTGGCGCTGGGCGGCGGCTACCGGGGCAGCAGCGATTTCGCCGACAGCGCCAGCAAACAATAACCATCGATTACGGAACACATCATGAGCAGCGATACCACAGCAACGACCACCCCCACCGAACAGCCGGGCAAGCGCAAGGCCGTCCTCATCGCCATCACGGCCGCCTTCCTCGTCGCGGGCGCCGCCTGGGGCGCGTATTACCAGCTGGTGCTGGCCAAGGAAGAAGTCACGGACAACGCCTACGTGGGCGGCAACCTGGTCACCCTGTCCGCGCAAGTGACGGGCAATGTCGACGCCATCCGCGCCGACGAGACGCAGATGGTCAAGGCGGGCGCGCCGCTGATCACCCTGAACGCCATCGATGCGGACCTGGCCCTGAGCCAGGCGCAGGCGCGACTGGGCAACGTCGTGCGTCAGGAGCGCGAACGCTATGCGAACGTGGCACAGTACGACGCCGTCATCGAGCAGCGCCGGCTGGCCCTGGCCACGGCGCAAGGCAACCTTTCTCGGCGCGCGCCGCTGGCGGCGGACCAGACGATCTCGGGCGAAGACCTGGCCCATGCGAAACAGGCCGTCGACGATGCGAAAGCGGCGTTGACGGTGGCGCAGCGCCAGGCCGAGTCGGCCAAATCGGGCGTGGCTGGCGTGAACCTGGCCAGTCATCCGGCCGTGCTGTCGGCCAGGGGTGACGTGCTGCAAGCGTGGCTGGCCGTGCGCCGCAACGCCGTCGTTGCGCCCGTTTCGGGCTATGTCGCCAAGCGCAGCGTGCAACTGGGCAGCCACGTAACGCCGGGCACGCCCCTGATGTCCATCGTGCCGCTCGATCAATTATGGGTCGATGCGAACTTCAAGGAGTCCGAATTGCGCAATATCCGTGTTGGCCAGGCGGCGACCATCGAAACGGATTTATATGGCAGCAAGGTGGTGTACCACGGCAAGGTGCTGGGCATGTCGGCCGGCACGGGCAGCGCATTTTCCCTGCTGCCGGCGCAAAACGCCACGGGCAACTGGATCAAGGTGGTACAGCGCGTACCCGTGCGCATCACGCTCGATCCGAAGGAACTGGCCGCCCACCCGCTGCGCATCGGTCTGTCGACCACGGTGACGGTGGACACGAGCCATGGCGAAGGCGCGACCCTGGACCAGCCGATGGTAGCCAGCACTGTCTACACGACCCAGGCCCTGAGCCAGCCGGTGGACGAGGCGGAGAAGATGGCCGATGCCATCATTGCGCAGAATCTTGCACGTTAAACCCAACGGCAAGGACTGGGGTCGTACCCTGAGGGTACGACCCCGGCCTCTGCTTTGCGGGTTTGATCCAGTTACTTGGCTTTGCCCGCGGCGGCCACCTGGTCGAGTATATGCTTGGGCACGGCCGCATAGTGCTTGAATTCCATCGTGTAGGTAGCGCGGCCCTGGGTCAGCGAACGCAGCGTTGTCGAGTAACCGAACATTTCCGCCAGCGGCACCAGGGCCTTGACGATGCGGCCCGCGCCGCCGGGAATATCGTCGACGCCCTGCACCATGCCGCGCCGGGCCGTCAGGTCGCCCATGACGTTGCCCATGAACTCTTCCGGCGTTTCCGCCTCCACCTGCATCATCGGTTCCAGCAGCACGGGCGACGCCTTGCGCATGCCATCCTTGAAGGCGATGGAGCCGGCCATGCGAAACGCGTTTTCGTTCGAATCGACGTCGTGGTAGGAGCCGAACGTCAACGTGGCCTTCACGTCGACGACCGGGTAGCCGGCCAGCACGCCCGACTTCAGGGTTTCAACGATGCCCTTGTCGACGGCCGGGATGAATTCGCGCGGCACCACGCCGCCCTTGATGGCGTCGACGAACTGGTAGCCGGTGCCTGGCGGCAAGGGTTCCAGTTTCAGCACCACGTGGCCGTACTGGCCCCGTCCGCCAGATTGCTTGACGAACTTGCCCTCCACGTCTTCCACCGCGCGCGTGATGGTTTCCCGGTACGCCACCTGCGGCTTGCCGACATTGGCTTCCACGCCGAATTCGCGGCGCATGCGGTCGACCAGGATTTCCAGGTGCAATTCGCCCATGCCCGACATGATGGTCTGGCCCGATTCCTCGTCCGTATGGACCCTGAACGACGGATCTTCCTGCGCCAGGCGGTTCAGGGCGATGCCCATCTTTTCCTGGTCAGGCTTGGTCTTGGGTTCGACCGCCTGGGAAATCACCGGTTCCGGGAAGATCATCTTTTCCAGCACGATGATGTGGTCGATGGCGCACAGGGTGTCGCCCGTGGTCACGGCTTTCAGGCCCACGGCGGCAGCGATGTCGCCCGCATACACTTCCTTGATTTCCTTGCGCTCGTTCGCATGCATCTGCAGGATGCGCCCCAGCCGCTCGCGCGCGCTCTTGGTGGGGTTGTAGACCATGTCGCCCGAGTTCACCACGCCCGAATACACGCGGAAGAAGGTCAATTGCCCCACGAACGGGTCCGTCATGATCTTGAAGGCCAGCGCCGCAAAGTGCTCGTCGTCCGTCGGATGGCGCTCCACCTCGTTGTCATGCTCGTCATGGCCCATGATGGGCGGCACTTCCATCGGTGACGGCAGGTATTCGATGACGGCGTCGAGCATCGCCTGCACGCCCTTGTTCTTGAAGGCGCTGCCGCACAGCATGGGCACGATTTCATTGCGGATGGTGCGCGCGCGCAAGGCCTGCTTGAGCTCGGCTTCCGTAAACGTGTCGCCATTCAGGTAGCGTTCCGTCATGTCCAGCGTGGCTTCGGCCGCCTGCTCCACCAGGTGCTCGTGCCACTCCTGCGCCTGCGCCAGCAGTTCCGGGGGAATCTCGCCATAGCTGAACTGCACGCCCTGGCTGGCGTCATCCCAGGTGATGGCGCGCATTTTCAACAGGTCGATCACGCCCGTGAAATGCTCTTCCGCGCCGATGGGCAGCTGGATGGGCACGGCCACGCCCTTCAGGCGCTCGGCGATCTGCTTGCGCACGCGCAAGAAATCCGCGCCCACGCGATCCATCTTGTTGATGAAGGCGATGCGCGGCACATGGTATTTATTGGCTTGCCGCCAGACGGTTTCCGATTGCGGCTGCACGCCGCCGACGGCATCGTAGACCATCACGGCGCCGTCGAGCACGCGCATCGAGCGCTCCACCTCAATCGTGAAATCCACGTGGCCAGGCGTATCGATGATGTTGATCCGGTGTTCGGGGAAGTTGCCGGCCATGCCTTTCCAGAACGCCGTGGTGGCGGCCGAGGTGATGGTGATGCCCCGTTCCTGCTCCTGCTCCATCCAGTCCATGGTGGCAGCGCCATTGTGCACTTCGCCGATCTTGTGATTGACCCCCGTATAAAACAGGATGCGCTCGGTGGTGGTGGTCTTGCCGGCGTCGATATGGGCGCTGATGCCAATGTTGCGGTAGCGCTCGATAGGTGTTTTGCGGGTCATCACAATCTCCATGGCTAGCCCCGGCCTCACTGGGTTTGCGCCGGTTTTCCAGTGTAGCAGACATCGATTTGGGCGGTACGGCGACAGGCTGTTTACCATGCGCACAACACTGTCCTCCGCGCGCACGTCAGGGACGCAGGGGGAAATGTGCGATTCAGCTATACTTTCAACTCTATTAATCTAACAAAAATTAATCAGGATCAAGACGCACGGTGATTTATCGTGCAAGGCGACGCCGCCGGCATGCAGCCCAGGTGCGCACCGAACGACATGCCCCACTCAGCCTATGACTATCCGACTAAGAAAAATAATCCTCACTTCCCTGCTGGCGTCGCCAGCGCTGGCCATGGCCGGCGAACTGGAACAGCAAATGCAGCGTTGCGCCGTGCTTGGTGACGCCAGCGCCCGTTTGGGCTGCTTCGACACCCTGGCCAAGGCAGCGGAACAGGCCACCATCGCGGCCGGCGGCGATCCCGCCACCGCCGCTGTCACCCTGGCGGCCGCCGCCGAAGTCGCCCCGCTCACGTTTGTCAGCCCGCCTGGCGTGGCCACGCCGGACGCCGTCAACGCCGCCATTCCCGCCATCGCACAGGCAGGCTCGGCGCCACCGGAAGCACCAATTTCCCGCACGCAACAGTCCTGGGAACTCAACGACGCCTCGAAGCGCGGCCTGTTCAATTTCCGTCCGCACCGCGACACCTATCTGTTGCTGGCCAATTACAGCGACGCCTCCAACGACGAACCGTTCCAGGATTTCACGCCGGCCGGCATCAAGAGCCAGCACGTGGAATTGACGTTCCAGCTGAGCTTCAAGATGAAGCTGCTGGAAGACATCGCCGGCACGCCCATCGACATGTGGTTCGGCTACACGCAGCAAAGTTTCTGGCAGGCGTATAACCGCAAGGCCTCAAGCCCGTTCCGCGAGACCAATTACCAGCCGGAACTGATGTTGGTCATGCCGATCAACAAGAATTTCGCGGGCATCGAGTTCAATTACCTGAACTTTGGCCTCGTGCACCAGTCCAACGGACAGACGTCGACGCTGTCGCGCAGCTGGAACCGCGTGTATGCCGAGCTGGGCATGGAGAAGGACAACCTGGCCGTCGCGGCGCGCGTCTGGCACCGCCTCGACAATGGCAAGACCGACAACGACAATATCGACATCACCGATTACATGGGACATGGCGACTTGCGCGTGAGCTACCGCAACAAGGGGCATGAATACGCCGTGACGGCCCGCCGCAATTTCAGCAAGAAGCATGGCTCCATGCAGGCCAGCTGGGCTTTCCCCTTGAAGGCCAACCTGAAAGGCTATCTGCAACTTTTCTCCGGCTATGGCCAGAGCTTGATCGACTACAACTATTCGCAGAAATCGATCGGCGCCGGTTTCATGGTCGACCTGTAAGCAACACAGTCACGCAAACAAAAATGGCGCCGAGGGCGCCATTTTTTATGGGAAATATCTGGTTTAGCGCCGGCCGCCGCCCAGCACGCGGGCAGGCAGCATGACGATGGCGCGCAGCAATTCAAAGACGCCTTCCACGCCGATGCCGATCAAACGGAATGGCAGCAACAGCAGCCAGGCCAGCGGATACAGCACGAGCGCCAGCAAGGCCAGGGGCCAGCACACCAGCAAGAGCAGCAACCACAGCACGAATCCCAGCATCGCGTTCCCCCTAGAATGAAATGTGCGGAGCAAGCTGTGCTTGCCCCGCTACCGTGACAGCACTATATAAAAGTGCCGCCACGGCGGCAACGGCCATGCGATGAACTGCGTGCTACGGGGATGAACGGCGCAAAAACGGGAATGAACGGGGGCTTATTGACCGACGCAAATCACTTTCGTGATGTATTCATGCGCGTTCGGCTTCTTGCTGGTGGCCCATTTGATGGCCTGGTTGGCATCTTCGATGGTCATGATGGTGGCCTTTTCCTTCGACTTGATGAAGGACACGCCTTCAAACACGCCTTCCTTGCTGCGCATTACCTTGGCAAACACGGGTGGCCTGGTCTCGCCATCGCTGATTTTGTTCTGTTGCACGAGGTAACGCTGATCGATCTGTTCCATGATAGTAAAGCTGTCCAGTGGGTAAAAGACGAAATATACCCTGAATGGACAAACGCCGCAGGACGAAATCGCTGCGGCGTTGCCTTGGAATTAACGATGCTTATGCATACACGGCGTTCTGCGTAGCGGGCTGAAGATTCACGTCATAGATAACCTGGGCGCGGATCGATGCTTCCAGCGACGGGATCGAGCCACCGGCGCGGTACTGGAAGCTCACCTGCAGCACGTCGCCCGCCTTCACGGCCACCGGCGTGGCCAGCGGCAAACACATGTAGTGGTTCAGCCAGTCGATGGTGGTCGAGCGCTCGGGCACCACGGCCAGAATGTTCTTGGTGACGAAACGCAAGGCGTTCAAGGTGCCGCTGCGCTCGACGACAAACTTGCCGTCAAAGCCGAACACGCTGTCCGTCGGCTGGCTGAAGTCGATGATGCTGTAGACGGAAGGCGGCGCCAGTTCCAGCACGCCAGGATGGATGGCCGTGGTTTCCTGGAATTGCACGATGGGCGCATAAAAGCCTTCGAAATCGTATTCCTGCTGCATCGGCTGCACGGCCATGATGACGGCTTCGGGCAGGAAGATAGGCAGCGGGCCGCCAAAGCGGGCCAGGTAACGGCGCTTGAACGATTCGATCACTTCCACCTGCTTTTCGCGCAGCATGCCAACATGGATCATTTCGCAGATGACCACGTCAACGGGCTCTGGCGGCAGGTATTCGAAGGCGTCCGCATGGACGACTTCGACCTTTTCACCGTTGGGATTGAGCGCCAGCATCTTGCGCGCTTCCTTGACCATGTCCGGATTGAACTCCACGCACCAAACCTTGTCGGCGCGCGCGGCCGCAAACCACGACAGCACGCCCGTGCCGCCGCCCAACTCCAGCACTTTCATGCCAGGCTTCACCGCGTAATCGATCGCCGACTTGAACCCGTGCATGCGGTTCTGGTCCATCAACATATTGTGGTGGTAATGGACGGGGATAAATTGCCCCAGGTAACAACTCTCGATTTCTCGTTCATTCAGCATGTCTGTCCTCTTGGAGTCTGGCTCCGATGGCCGATCGGTTTTGTCATTCCAGAAAGCAGTGATATCGCACGGGCTGCGCGAGGGGCGGCGACAATACAGCCGGCGCCTGACGGTGAGGTGATGACCCATGCGACGTATCTCCTGATTAATGCGACACGATCATTATCGTTAATCGGCAAGGAGAACAAAGGGCTGAGGTGAGAGGCAATTCCATGCCAGTTTCAGCGCTGGCATGGAAAGTATTGAAATTAATGCATGACTTGCATCTGCTTATTTACGTGCCGCGCGCGCCTTCTGTGCCGCTTCGATGATGGCGACTACACCGGGCTTGTCACCCGCCTGGGCAAACTGCACGGCCGTCCAGCCATGGTCGCTTTTCAGGCTGGCGTCCGCCCCCCAGGACAGCAGCAGCTTGACGGCGCCCTCCTGCCCTTCGCGGGCGGCAAACATCAGCGGCGTGACGTTGGCAGGGGCGCGCGCATCGACCACGGCGTCGCGGTCGAGAAAAATCTTCATGATGGGCAAGTCGCCCGCCGAGGCCGCATAGTGCAGCGCCGTCCAGCCGCTCTGGTTGACCTTGGCGCCCTTGGCCAGCAAGGCGTTCACGGCGTCCAGCTTGTGCTTGTAGGCCGCCATCATCAGCGCCGTGTTGCCATTGGCCGAGCAGGCTTCGATGTCGATGCCGGGCGCGTCGAGCAGTACCTGGAAAACCCGGTCCGCATCGTCGCGCAAGGCCAGCACCAGGGGAATGTCGCCCCGCTGTGCGTCAGGCTGGTTCGGATTCATGCCGTCAAGCAGCATGCTGCGCACGCCACTGACATTATTCACGGACACGGCGCGGAAGAAAGCGTCCGGTTCCGGCGCCGCGTGGCTGGCGGTGGCGCAGCACAGCAGCATCGCCAGCGCAAGTTTTTTCATCATGTATGACCTTAAGAAGTTATGGCAACTGATTGAATAACTTGAAGAAATTATCCGTCGTCTGCTGCGCCACCTGAGCCAGCGATATGCCTTTCAGGGTCGACAGGTATTCCGCCACGTGGGCCACGTAGCCAGGCTCGTTCATGCGGCCGCGGAACGGCACGGGCGCCAGGTACGGCGAATCCGTTTCGATGAGGATGCGCTCGAGCGGCACTTCCAGGGCCACGGCCTGCAGATCCTTGGCGCTCTTGAACGTGACGATGCCGGAAAACGAAATATAGAAACCCATGTCGATGGCGGCGCGCGCCACTTCCAGCGATTCCGTAAAGCAATGCATGACTCCGGCCACGCCGCCGTCCGACACGCCCGCGCCTTCTTCGCGCATGATGCGTATGGTGTCTTCGCTAGCCGATCTTGTGTGAATAATCAAAGGCTTACGCGTGATTCTTGAAGCTTTGATGTGAGTGCGAAAACGCTCGCGCTGCCACTCCAGGTCACCCGTCAGGCGGAAATAGTCGAGGCCCGTCTCGCCGATGGCGATGATCTTCGGATGGTCGGCCAGGCGCACCAGGTCTTCCACGGACGGCTCAGGCGTGTCCTCGTAATCGGGATGCACGCCGACGGAGGCGAAGATGTGCGGATACTGCTCGGCCAGGGCCAGCACCTGTGGGAAGTCCGGCAAGTCGACGGACACGCACAAGGCATGGGTCACCTTGTTCTCGGCCATCTTGGCCAGGATCTCGGGCATGCGAGCAGCCAGCTCGGGGAAATTGATATGGCAATGGGAATCGATATACATAAGGCGGGATTGTACCGGAGGGAGCGGAATCTGGCAGGAGGAAGGCGCAAATCCATCCTGCCGCTGACGACTCCCGCGTGGTTCGCCTACTGCCCCTGCGGCGGCTGCCACAGCTCCACCTTGTTGCCTTCGGGATCGATGACCCAGCCGAACTGGCCATACTCGGAATCGGGCGCCTTTTCCAGGACGTTGCAGCCTTCGTCGCGCAGGGCTTGCAGCAGCGCGTCGAGGTCGTCGACCCGGTAGTTGATCATGAAGGACGCCTTGCTGGGTGCGAATTGCTCGTTGTCACTGGCGGCGACGGACCAGATGGTGGTGCCGCCAGTCGGCTTGCCGTCGGCGTCCGTCCAGCTGAAAGCGGCGCCGCCCCACGGCTGCACGTCGAGGCCCAGGTGGCGCTGGTACCAGGCGCGCAGCGCGGCCGGGTCTTGCGCGTGGAAAAAGATGCCGCCGATGCCAGTGACTCGTTTCATGCCCGCCTCCGTTGCTGTCCAGTGCCATGACTGTATCACCGGGGAGCCAAGCGTGGCAAACGGGGATGCCTGTGAAGTGCTTGCGGCTATGCCATTCCAAGCAGGCCAATAAGCGCACAATCTGGATTAACTTGATAACGCAAGCGCTTGATTTTATTGGCAGCTGGATGCGTAGTCGAGCAGCATGTCTTCCAGGAACAGCTTGGGCGACAAGGGGTGCTCGGCAATTGCCCGGCGTTCGTTGGCGGCCTTGATGGCGGCCATCAGCCGGCTCACGTTGATGCGTCCGGCCAGCGCTTCCAGCTCGCGCCGGTGGCGCGGGTAGTAGCGGATGGTGCCGGATAGCTTGACGGAAAACACGTCGTACAGCCAGCGCTGCAATGAAGCAACCAACGGCGCCAGCGGCGCCTTCTGCAATTTCTCCGCCGCCTTCAGGGCCGCTTCCACGCCGGGGTTGGCCAGCACCTGCAGCAACTGTTCCGTTTCCTCGCGGCCGCCCGATTCTGACTGGGCCAGCGCGGCCAGCGGCGCGCCGCCCTGCTCGCGCAGCCAGCTGTCCGCATCGTTCAAGCCTTGTTGCTTAAGCCACGTCAAGGCTTGCTCGTGGCTGGGCATGGGCAAGGCGAATTTGCGGCAGCGCGACAGGATGGTTGGCAGCAAGCGGTCCAGGCTGTTCGATGCCAGCAGGAACAGAGTGCCCGGCGGCGGCTCTTCCAGCGTTTTCAGCAAGGCGTTCGACGCAGGCGTGTTCAGCGCTTCGGCCGGGTACAACACCACCACGCGAAAGCCCTGGCGGTGCGTGGAAATGTTCATGAAGTCGGCCAGATTGCGGATCTGCTCGATCTTGATGTCTTTCGACGGCGTCTTGGTCTTGGCGCTTTTCTTGGCGCCTTCGCCCTCTTCCCCGTCGTCCGCCACCTCGTCTTCCAGCGCTTCCGGACGGACCCGGCGGTAATCGGGATGGTTGCCCTGGCTAAACCAACCGCACGAGGCGCAGGCGCCGCAGGCATGACCATCGGCGCGCACGTCTTCGCACAGCAGCGCTTGCGCGAAATGCTCGATGAAGTCGGCCTTGCCGATGCCCTGCGCGCCATGGAACAAAATAGCGTGCGGCATGCGTGGGCGCAAGGCTTGCAATTGCTGCCAAGCGTCCTGTTGCCACGGATAGAGAGTACTGGTCATTTTATTCTTTGCAAATCAAGGTGTTGCAATACTTTTTTCAAGCAAAACATCAAGCAGTTGCGCGAGTTGCACTTGAATATCGGCAATGCTTTGCGTGGAATCGATGAGGCGGAAGCGTTCCGGGAACTGGGCTGCGCGGCGCAGATACTCGTTGCGTGTGGCGGCAAAGAAGTCCGATCGCTCCTGCTCGAACTTGTCGAGCGCGCGCGTGGCGTCCAGGCGGGCTCTGGCCACGGCCAGCGGCACGTCGAACAAAAACGTCAGGTCCGGCTGCAAGTGCGGATGCACCCACGCTTCCAGCGCTTCCATCTTGCGTAAATCCATGCCACGCCCGCCGCCCTGGTAGGCGAAGCTGGCATCGGTGAAGCGGTCGGAAATGACCCACTCGCCACGTTCGAGGGCGGGCGCGATGACTTGCGCGATGTGTTCACGGCGGCTGGCGAACATCAGCAAGGCTTCCGTTTCCAGATGCATTTTTTCATGCAGCAGCAGTTCGCGCAGCTTTTCGCCCAGGCTGGTACCGCCCGGTTCGCGCGATGAAACGAGGGTCACGCCCCGTTGCTGCAGGTAGTCGGTCACAAAGCCGATATGCGTCGACTTGCCCGCGCCATCGATGCCTTCGAAGGTGATGAAGCGGGGTTGATAGTGTTGTGTCATGAAACTCTTAATCTTGTAATGATATTAACGCTGATACTGGTTCACGGCGCGGTTATGGTCGGGCAAGTTGGCCGAGAACTGACTGGTGCCGTCGCCGCGCGCGACGAAATACAGCGCCTGCGTGCGGGCCGGCGCCAGCGCCGCCGTCAGCGATTGCGCGCCGGCCAGGGCGATCGGCGTGGGCGGCAAGCCGCCGCGCGTGTAGGTATTGTACGGGGTGTCCGCTTCCAGGTCGCGTTTGCGGATCTTGCCCTGGTAGCTGTCGCCCATGCCATAGATCACGGTCGGGTCCGTCTGCAGCAGCATGCCTGTTTTCAAGCGGTTGACGAACACGCCGGCGATCATGGCGCGCTCGGACTTTTGTCCCGTTTCCTTTTCCACGATGGAAGCCATGATCAGCGCTTCGTACGGGTTTTTATATGGCAAGGCCGGATCGCGCTTGAACCACGCTTCGGACAAGCGGCCGATCATGGCCGTGTGCGCCTGCTTGAAAATCTGCATTTCGCTGGCGCCCTTGGCGAACAGATACGTGTCCGGGAAGAACAAGCCTTCCGGCAACATGTATTCCGGGCTGATTTTCGCCATCAGTTCCTTGTCGGACAGGCCCACGGTATCGTGCTTGAGGCCAGGGTGATTCGCCATCGCCAGGCGCATCTGCTTGAAGGTCCAGCCTTCGATGATGGTCAGCGACTCTTGCGCGAACTCGCCGCGCGCCAGTTGCGTGATCAAACGCTGCGGCGTGGTGCCCGGTTTCAACTCGTAGGAACCGGCCTTGATCTTCGAGGTCTTGCCTTCGATGCGCGCCAGCATGTTGAACAGGATGGGCACGATGGGCACGCCCGCGTCCGCGATCTGCTGGCCGGCCGCATGCGCGCCGCTGCCCGGCGCGATGGTAAACGGAATCGCTTCGCCGTCCGTGGTGATGGGCTGCTGCGCCCAGTACACAAAAGTACCACCGACGCCGATGGCGGCGATGACTGAGCTGACTACAAGTTTTTTAAAGAAAGCCATTGTTCCGATTCTTGTGATGCGGGCGCTGATGGCCAACGTCCGCTTGTTATGATCGTTCATTTGTGAAGCAAGTGCGCGCAAAGCGGCGCCAACACTGACAATCTTGCCGCTGCCGACGCAATCTGCGCGACATCACTATAATGAACCCGTAATGATAATGCTTAATCGCTGATCTAATGGAAATTATGAATAACTGGAATCAATTTTTAACCGCCCAAGGCGCCCGCCCCGTTGCCATCGATGGCGCGCCTGACAGCAGCGCTCCCCTCGCCGCCACCCCTATCGCCGATTTCGGCCAGTCCCTGACAGTGTCCCAGCTGCAAGACGGTTTTGTCGCGGCCATCACGGACCAGGGCTTGATCGGCTTGAACGGCGACGAGGCAGCCAGTTTCCTGCACGGCCAGCTGACCAACGATGTGGAACACCTGAACCAGGAGCAAGTGCGCCTGGCCGGCTACTGCACGCCGAAGGGCCGGATGCTGGCCAGTTTCCTGATGTGGCGCAACGCCACCACCATTTATCTGCAATTGCCGCGCGCCATACAGCCAGCCATCCAGAAGCGCTTGCAGATGTTCGTGCTGCGCGCCAAGGCCAAGCTGCACGATGCGTCCTTTGACGACGCGAACCAGGTCGTCCTGGGCCTGGGCGGCAAACTTGCCAGCACGGCCCTGTCCGCCTGGTTCCCCACCCTGCCCGCCACGCCGTTCAGCAAGGTGGATAACCCGCTGGGCACGCTGCTGCGCGTGGCCGACGCCTTTGGCAGCGCCCGCTATGAATGGCTGACGTCGGCCGCCACGGCGCGCGACGCGTGGCCGCAATTGACGCAACAGCTGGCCAAGGGTGGCAATGACGCCTGGCAATTGTCCGAGATCCACGCGGGCATCCCGCAGATCACGGCCGCCACGCAAGAGCAGTTCGTGCCGCAAATGGTCAACTTCGAGCTGCTGGGCGGCGTCAATTTCAAGAAAGGCTGCTACCCGGGCCAGGAAATCGTCGCGCGCAGCCAGTATCTGGGCAAGCTCAAGCGTCGCACCACCCTCGTCAGCATCGCCGATCCCTCTGCAGTGGCCGGCGGCGAACTGTTCGCCGTCAGCGATCCGGATCAGCCTTGCGGCATGCTCGTCAACGCCGCGCCCAATGGGGAAGGCGGCATTGACGCCCTCGTCGAAATGAAGCTGGGGGCGATAGCAGAAGGTTCAAGCGCCGCCGGCGCCGTGCGCTACGGTTCGGCTCTGGGCGTTCACGTGCAGTTCCTGCCCATGCCTTACGTGCTCGACGCACTCGACTTGTGAGAATGCCATGAAAGATTTGTACATTTACTATCAAGTGAAGGAAGAGCACGCCCAGGCGCTGGAAGCCAGGGTGCGTGCCTTGCAGGCGAAACTGGCGGCCGCGTCCGGCGTGGCGCCGCAATTGAAGCGCCGCCCTGACGCCAAGGATGGCTTGCAGACGTGGATGGAAATTTATCCCGTCGTCGGCGAAGGCTTTACGGAACTGCTGGCCAGCGCATCCGACGAAGCGGGCTTGCTGTCCCTGACGGCCGGCGCGCGCCATACGGAAGTGTTCATGGATTTGCCTCCATGTGCCTGATCGTTTTTGCCTGGAAAGTCAATCCGCACATCCCGCTGATTGCCGCCGCCAACCGCGACGAATTCTATGAACGCGCCAGCGCCCCCGCCGGCGCCTGGGCCGAACACCCGCAAGTGTATGCAGGCCGCGACCTGCAGGCGGGCGGCAGCTGGATGGGCATCACCCAAGCCGGCAGCGGCAGCTCGCGCTTTGCCGCTATCACGAATATCCGCAGCCCGCAAGACCGCAACCCGGACGCCCCCTCGCGCGGCGCCCTGGTGGCCGACTATCTGGCCGGCAACATGTCGCCGCAAGACTACATCGCGCAAATCCGCCCCGGATGCACAGCCTACAACGGTTTTAATCTGGTGCTGGGCGATGCGGATACCCTGATCTGGTTTTCCAACCGGGGCGATGGCGATGCGCGCAATGGCCAGCCATTGGAACCGGGCATCTACGGCCTGTCGAACGCCCTGCTCGACGCGCCGTGGCCGAAAGTCCTGAAGACCAAGGCCCAGTTCGCCAGCCTGCTATGCCAGGGTGCGCCCGATGAAGCGTATTTCGACATGCTGGCCGACACCACGCGCGCGCCCGACTTCCGCTTGCCGGACACGGGCGTGCCGCTCGACCTCGAACGCGTACTGTCCGCCGTCTGCATCGAAACGCCGGGCTACGGCACGCGCACTTCCACCGTTGTGAAACTGTTCCCGGACTCTCCCGGCGAATTGCATGAGCTGGTAATTCAGTAATTCTTGCGGGGCCGGCACCGTCCGGCTCCGCCCTGTTTCCGCATCCCGTCCCTCCTGCGCGGCTTCCTTGCCTTGGCAAAACATCGTTCGCGCAAAAAAAGAAAGCGCTTGCGCAAGCGCTTTCTTTTGTTTACGATAGCTTCAATCGCGGCGACACAGCCGCACACTATCGCAGTACACAATAATAAAAAAACCTCAGGAGACACCATGGCCACCATGGAAGATGTAGCGCGGGCGGCGGACGTATCGCTGTCGACCGTCTCTCACGTAGTCAACGGCACCCGCAAGGTCAGCCCGAAAACCGTCGCCGCCGTCAACGCAGCCATGCAGCAGATCGGCTATGTGCCGAACATGCTGGCCCGCGCGCTGGCCGGTTCCTCGTCGGGCACCATCGGCGTTGCCATTTCCGCCTTCACCAATCATTACTTCAGCGAAACCGTGCGCGCCATCGAAGCGGCCTGCACGCGTCATGGCTTGATGATGCTGTTTTCCGATACGCATGACGATCCCGAGCAGGAACTCAAGGTGGTGCAGAACTTGCATCAGCGCCGGGTCGACGGCATCGTGCTGGCGCCGTCCGGCGATCCGCACAACCGCGCCCTCGACTATTTAACCAGCAACAAGATCGCTTCCGTGCTGGTCGACCGGATGTCGCCACAGCCGTTCGACCAGGTGGGCGTGGAAAACGTCGAGGCGACGGCGCAACTGGTCAGCCATCTGATCGCGGCCCACGGCCACCGCCGCATCGGCTTCATCGCGGGCGCGCCCGGCCTGTCCACGACGGACGAGCGTATCGACGGCTACCGCCTGGCCTTGCAGCGCGCCAATATCACCTTCGATGCGGACCTGCTGCGCTCGGGCGATTCCAACCTGGAACGCAGCGGCGCGGCCACGCGCGAATTGCTGGCCTTACCCGCCGGACAGCGCCCGACAGCCATCGTGGCCGGCAATAACCTGATGACCATCGGCACCATGCATGCCTTGCGCGACGCCCACATTGCGGTACCGCAAGACGTCGCCCTGGCCGGCTTCGATGATTTCGACTGGGCCGATTATTTCAGCCCCCGCCTCACCGTGATGGCGCAGCCGCTGGAAGAGCTGGGCGCCATGGCCGTCGACCTCTTGATCGACCGCATCGCCCATCCCGACCGCGCCCAGCACGTGCAGCGCCTGTCGCCAACCTTGCGCGTACGCAATTCCTGCGGCTGCCCCTGACCTTTTACAGCAAACAATATGCATCCAGCGATTTCCCTCGGTATCGACCTCGGTACCTCTGAACTGAAAACCGTGCTGATGGACAGCACCGGCAAGGTGCGCGGCCAGGCGTCCGTGCGCCTGGACGTCAGCCGTCCGCAGCCGGGCTGGTCCGAACAGGCGCCGCAGGACTGGTGGGCCGCCTGCGTCAACGCGCTGGGCCAGCTGCGCGCCAGTTGGCCACAGGAATACGCACAGATCGCCTGCATCGGCCTGTCGGGCCAGATGCATGGCGCCGTGCTGCTCGATAGCAACGATAACGTGATCCGCCCCGCCATCCTGTGGAACGATGCGCGCGCCGAAGCCGAGGCGGCCAGCCTGGCGCGCGACTATCCCGCGTATGCGGACGTGACGGGCAGCCTGCCTATGGCAGGCCTGACGGCGCCAAAACTGCTGTGGCTGCAAACGCACGAGCCAGACGCCTTTGCCGCCATCGCCTGCCTGCTGTCGCCGAAAGACTATCTGCGCCTGCGCTTGACGGGGATCAAACTGACGGACATGTCCGACGCGGCTGGCACCCTGTGGCTGGACGAGGCCAGCCGTGCCTGGTTCGCGCCCATGCTGGCCGCCTGCGGCCTGGCCCTGGCACAGATGCCGGCGCTGGCCGAAGGCGACGCCGCCACGGGCACGGTACTGGCAGCCATGGCAGACAAGCTGGGCTTGCCAGCAAACGTGGTGGTGGCGGGCGGCGGCGGCGACAACCCCGTCTCGGCCGTGGGCATCGGCGCCGTCAATGGCGGCGACAGTTTTATCTCGCTGGGCACCAGCGCCGCCATCGTTTCAGTCACAGAACAGCCTTTGGGCAATCCGGCCGGCGGCGTGCACAGCTTTTGCCACGCCCTGCCCGGCCGCTGGTATGCGATGGGCGCGATCCTGTCGGGTGCCAGCTGCCTGCGCTGGGCGACGGGCGTGCTGGGCCAGTCCGACGAGGCAGCCCTGCTGGCGCTGGTGGAAGCGGGCTTGCCGCTCGATACCCCCGTCGCCCCGTCCGCGCCCCTGTTCCTGCCATATCTGTCGGGCGAGCGCACGCCGTATAACGACCCGCAAGTGCGCGGCGCCTTCTTGCAGCTGGGCCATGACAGCACGCCGGCGCAGCTCGGCTACGCCGTGCTCGAAGGCGTGGCCTTCGCCTTGCGCGACGCCATGGCGGCCGTCACGTCGACAGGTGCCGTCGTTCCCCACTGCATGCTGGTGGGCGGCGGCGCGCGCAGCCAGTACTGGGCGCAATTGCTGGCCAATGTGCTGGGACGCGAAATGCGCACCCTTCACAACAGCGAATTGTCGGCCAGCCTGGGGGCGGCCAAGCTGGGCTTTGCCGCCATCGGTGACGCCAGCCTGCTGACGCAAGGGTTACCCATCAAAAACACTTTCTTGCCCGATGCCGCGCACAGCGCAGCCTTGAGCATCCGTTACGGCCGCTACCGTAGCCTGTTTCCCGCCGTGCAAGCCTTGCACCAACTCAGTGATAAGGAATAGTAATGAATCAGCTGCAACAATTGAAACAACACAGCACCGTCGTCGCCGACACGGGCGACTTCCTGCAACTGGCGCGCTTCGCGCCGCAAGACGCCACCACCAACCCGTCGCTGATTTTAAAAGCCGTGCTGCAGCCCGATTACGCGCCCTTGCTGGAAAGCACGGTCGCCGCGCACAAGCACGCTGCGCTGGACGATATCGTCGACCAGGTGCTGGTGCGCTTCGGCCTGGAAATCTTGAAGGTAGTGCCGGGTCGCGTATCGACGGAAGTCGATGCCCGTCTGAGCTTTGACCGCGATGCCACCGTCGCCCGCGGACGCCGCCTGATCGCCCTGTACGAGCAAGCCGGCATCCAGCGCGAGCGCGTGCTGATAAAGGTTGCCGCCACCTGGGAAGGCATCCAGGCAGCGCGCGAGCTGGAAAAAGACGGCATCTTTTGCAACCTGACTCTGCTGTTCGCGTTTTGCCAGGCCGTTGCCTGCGCCGACGCGAAAGTGCGCCTGATTTCGCCGTTTGTGGGCCGCATCTACGACTGGCATAAAAAATCGCTGGGCGCGGCATGGGACGAAGCGGCGCGCAGCCTGTCCAACGATCCAGGTGTACAGTCGGTCACGCGCATCTTCAATTACTACAAACAACATGGCATCGCCACGCAAGTGATGGGCGCCAGCTTCCGCAACGTGGGGCAGATCACGGCCCTGTCCGGCTGCGACTTGCTGACCATTAGCCCCGACTTGCTGGCCAAGCTCGAAGCGCTTGACGCACCATTCGAGCGCGCCCTGGGCGGCGACCTGGGCGCGGCGCAGCCGGCCATCACGTATGACGAAGCCGCTTTCCGCTACGCCTTGAACGACGACGCGATGGCGACAGAGAAACTTGCCGAAGGCATCCGCGGCTTTGCCGTCGATGCGGGCAAGCTGGACGCCATGATCGAGAAATTACGCAATCAATAAGTTTGCACCCCGTTTTTACCCGTAGCACCGTTTGTTTTTTACAATAAAAACCCTTGGAGATCCTCATGAAAAAAGTCATTACCGCCTCCCTGCTGCTGTCCGCCGCCTGTGGCGCTTTCGCTGCTGACAAACCGCTGAAATCGATCGGCGTGAGCGTGGGCGACCTGGCCAACCCGTTTTTTGTCGCCATCGGCCGCGGCGCGGAAGAAAGCGCGAAAAAGCTCGGTGGCCCTGGCGTGAAAGTCACCACAGTGTCCAGCAAGTATGACCTGAACACCCAGGTGGACCAGATCGAGAACTTCATCGCCAACAAGACCGACATCATCATCCTGAACGCCGTCGACTCCAAGGGCATCGCGCCAGCCATCAAGAAAGCGCGCAATGCGGGCGTGGTCGTGATCGCCGTTGACGTGGGCGCCGTGGGCGCTTCGGCCACCGTGATGTCCGACAACACCATGGCTGGCGACGTGTCGTGCGCCTACCTGGCCAAGCAGATCGGCGGCAAAGGCAATGTGGTGATTTTGAACGGCCCGCCGGTCACGTCCGTGATCGACCGCGTGAATGGCTGCAAGAAAACCCTGGCCGCGTTCAAGGATATCAAGATCCTGTCCGACAACCAGAACGCCGGCGGCAGCCGCGACGGCGGCATGACCGTGATGTCGAACTTGCTGACGGCCCATCCGAAGATCGACGGCGTGTTCGCCATCAATGATCCGACCGGTATCGGCGCCGAACTGGCGATCAAGCAATCGAAGCGCACGGACGTGAAACTGATCACGGCAGTCGATGGCGCGCCCGATGGCCAGAACGCCCTGAAAAACAAGGCCGGCCTGTTTGCCGCCACCTCGGCGCAAAACCCGTACCGCATGGCCACCGACGCCGTGCAGATGGGTTACGACATCATGAACGGCCGCACGCCGAAGCAAACCATGGTGCTGTTGCCGACCCCGGCCATCACCAAGGAAAACGTCGCCACCTACACGGGCTGGGTAAAGAACTGATCTGCCTGACCTGAACCACGTGGCGCCGCCAGCCAGTTGGCAGGCGGCGCCAGTTTCACCAGCAAGGAAGGACAGTCATGAGCGACGATATTATTTTTGAAATGCGCGGCATCGAGAAGCGCTTTGGCGCCACGCGCGCGCTGCGCGGCGTGCACCTGACGGTGCGCAGCGGCGAAATCCATGCCGTGATGGGCGAAAACGGCGCCGGCAAGAGCACCCTGATGAAAATCCTGTCGGGCGTGTACACGCCGGATGCGGGCGAAATCATACTCGACGGTAAACCGATTCGTATCCGCAACCCGGGCGAGGCACGCGCGCTGGGCATCAACCTGATCTACCAGGAATTGAGCGTGGCCAAGAACATGACGGTGGCGCAGAACGTCTTCATGGGCAGCGAGCCGCAAGGACCGTTCTGGACCGTCAAGGGCGGCGAAATGCGCGCGCGCACGAACGCCATCCTGGCCGACCTCGGTTCCCGCTTCGACGCCGACACCATGGTGTCGGCGCTGTCGATTGCCGAGCAGCAACAGGTGGAAATCGCCCGCGCCCTCGTGCATGAAAGCCGCATCCTGATCATGGACGAGCCCACTGCCGCCCTGTCCGACCGGGAAACAGAACAATTGTTCCGCATCATCGAAGAACAGCGCGACAAGGGCCTGGCCGTGCTCTACATCAGCCACCGCATGGCCGAAGTGGAACGCCTGGCGCGCCGCATCACGGTGCTGCGCGACGGCGCCTATGTGGGCGAGCTGGGCAAGGATGAGCTGGATCAAAAGAAAGTCGTGCAAATGATGGTTGGCCGCCCTGCCGATGACTTTTATTCGCACCAGCGCCGCACGACGCGCGGCGCCGAGCGCTTGCGCGTGGAAAACGTGGGCGGCGGCAAGGTCAAGCCTGCCTCGTTCGCCCTGCATGCGGGGGAAGTGACGGGACTGGCCGGCCTCGTCGGCGCAGGCCGCACGGAACTGGCGCGCCTGATCTTTGGCGCCGACAAGAAACAATCGGGGCAAGTGTGGCTCGATGGCCAGGAAGTGCATATCCACCGGCCGCTGGCGGCCATCCGCCACGGCATCGGTTACCTGCCGGAAGACCGCAAGAGCCTGGGCCTGTTCATGCAATTGTCGGCCATGGAAAACATGTCGATGAATATCCTGTCCAGGCATTCGACGGCGGGCGTCGTCAACCGTGGCGCCCTGACCCAGCTCACGCGCGAGGCGATCAGCAACCTCAACGTGAAGGTATCGGGGCCGGACGGCATCGTCGGCGGGCTGTCCGGCGGCAACCAGCAGAAAGTCTTGCTGGCGCGCTGGCTGGCCATCGCGCCGAAAGTGCTCATCCTCGACGAACCGACGCGGGGCGTGGACGTGGGCGCGAAGAGCGAAATCTACAAGATCATCCACCAGCTGGCGGACGCGGGCACAGCCGTGCTGTGCATTTCCAGCGAATTGGCCGAACTGGTCGGCATTTGCGACCGCGTGATGGTGATGTGCGAAGGCAGGCTCACCGGCGAAGTCACGGGCGACGACATCACGCAGGAAAACATCCTTGCCTATGCCACGCTGCAAGAAGCGGCATAAAAATAATCATTCAGGAGATTCAACATGACAACGAGTACCACCAGCGGCGCCGCGCGCGCCGGCGAACCCTTCAATGCCTCGAACCTGATGCGCCGCCTGGGCATGCTGCCCGTGCTGGTGGTGCTCTACCTGGCCATGTACGGCCTGACCGTGTATTTCTCGGCCGACGGCACGTCGACGTTCATGACCAGCAATAACACCATGAACATCTTCCGCCAGGTGTCGATCAACATCGTGCTGGCGTCCGGCATGACCTTCGTCATCCTGACCAGCGGCATCGATTTGTCCGTCGGCTCCGTGCTGGCGGTCTCGGCCGTGGCAGGCATGCTGATGTCGCTGTCAGCCCAGTTCGCCGGCTTCTCGATTCCCGCCTTCCTCATCGTCGGCCTGCTGCTGGGCGCGCTCAATGGCGTGCTGGTCGCCCTCGTCGGCCTGAACCCCTTCGTCGTGACCCTGGGTACCATGACAGCCCTGCGCGGCGCCGCTTACCTGCTGGCGGACGGCACCAGCGTGCTGAACACGGAAATTCCGAGCTTCGAATGGATGGGCAACGGCAGCTTCCTGGCCGTGCCCTGGCTGATCTGGCTGGCGGCGGCCGTCGTCGTGCTGACGTGGTTTATTTTGCGCAAGACAACCCTGGGCCTGCATATCTACGCCGTCGGCGGCAATATCCAGGCAGCACGTTTGACGGGTATCAAGGTCGGCCTCGTGCTGATGTTTGTCTACACGATCAGCGGTCTGTTTGCGGGCCTGGGCGGCGCCATGTCGGCCAGCCGTCTGTATGCGGCCAACGGCAACTGGGGCACAGGTTATGAACTCGATGCGATTGCGGCCGTCGTGCTCGGCGGCACCAGCCTGATGGGCGGCGTGGGTTCCGTCTGGGGTACCGTCATCGGCGCCCTGATCATCGGCGTGATGAACAATGGCTTGACGATCCTGGGACTGTCGTCGTTCTGGCAGTATGTGGCGAAAGGTGTCGTGATCGTGCTGGCCGTGATCCTCGACAAATGGCGCCAGTCGCACGCGCAGAACTGATTGTGCTGGTATTGTCGGATTACGCGCCTTGCGCGTAATCCGACAATACCCTAGAACACCAGCCGCATCTCCACATGCGCAATCCCCGCCTCTTCAAATTGTTCCCCCTGCTGCACGAAACCGTGGCGCGCATAGAATGGCGCGGCCACGGTTTGCGCGTTCAGCACCACCGCCAGGTCTCCCCGTTCGCGGGCTTTCTCCATCAGCAAGGTCAACATGGCGCCGCCCACGCCCGTGCCGCGGCCCGGCTGGCGCACGGCCATGCGGCCGATGTGGCCATCGGGCAATAGCCGGCCCGTGCCGATGGCGGCACCAAAGTCGTCATAGGCGACGGCGTGCAGGCAGACGGCGTCCATGTCGTCGAGTTCGATCTCGGACGGCACTTTCTGTTCATCGACAAAGACTTCAAAACGGATGGCGGTAGCGTCGGGGCCCAGGGTGGCCCAGTCGCCGAGGCGGATAGTGTGCTTGGTCATGGCATGCGGTAATAAGAGAGGGGCCGCCATTGTCGCACGGCCTGCCACGCCTTGGCAGGTGGTGCGGCTCAAGCGTTCGATTTCAAGTAACGTCCAGGTGTTTCACCGAGTATTTTGCGAAACATGACGACAAAATTGCTCGCGTTCTCGTAGCCCAGGCCCTCCGCGACATGCTGGACCGTGGCGCCCCTGGCCATCCATTGCAAGGCGAGCAGGATATGCAGTTGCCTGCGCCAGCGTCCGAAACTCATGCCGGTTTCCCGGGACACCAGGCGTGACAGCGTGCGCGCACTGATGCCCATCCGCTGCGCCCACGATTCGATGTTGCCCGGATCGGACGGACGCGCCATGATCCACTCGACCAGTTTGCGTAGCCGCTTGTCTGGCGTCAGGGGAAGATGAACCTGGCCGGGCTGCGCCAGCGCCATTTCGTCGAGAAGCAGTGTCATCACTCGTGACGCCATGCCGCCCTCTTCGTAGCGCATCGGCAATGCCGCTGAACGGATCACCAATTCACGCAGCAGCGGCGTGGTCGACAAGGTGCAGCACTCCCGCGGCAACGCGTCGTCCACCGCAGGATCGACATACACCACGTAACAATCGACCGTGCCGGCCCCATCCATTCGATGTTGTGTGCCGCCAGGCACCCAAATGGCGCTTCCTGGCGGCACCAGCCAGAAGCCGCCGTCCACCTCGCAGGTCAGCACGCCCCGCATCCAGAGCAGGAACTGGCCTTTTCGATGCTGATGGAAACCCGCCTCCTTGTGGCTATCCATCTCGCGGCCAACGGCGCCAAGCGTGACCACCGGCCTTGGCACGCAGTCGGGGTCTTCCCATTCACTGGACGAATCGTCGCTGAAAACAGGCATCGGGCACCTTTCAAGGGTCAGTATCAGTGGCAAGAATTCAATATAACATGGCCTGTTGGCTCATTGTGACCAACACGTGGCGCGCCTAACATGGACAGTGACATCACAACCACGAAAGCTGTCAAATGGAACAAACGAAGAAAATCCTGATCTGCGGCGGCGGCATCGCCGGCCCAGCGTGTGCCTGGTGGCTGACCAAGTACGGCTACTCGGTGGTGCTCGTCGAAAAGGCCGGCGCGCTCAGGGTCGGCGGACAGAACGTCGATGTGAAGGATGCCGCGCAGCAGGTCATCAAGCTCATGGGTTTGACGGAACAGGTCGAGGCGCGCAACACGCTGGAATGCGGACAGAAGTGGCTCGATGCGGCCGGCAAGGTGGTGGCTGTTTTTCCGAAAGGTAGTATCGGTGGACTGACCTGCGATTTCGAAATCCTGCGCGGCGATTTCGCCCGTATTTTGTTCGATGCGACCCACGGCACTTGCGAATACCGTTTTGGCACGTCCGTCAGTGGCGTTGAAGAGATTGAAAATGGTGTGCGGGCAACCTTTGCCAATGGCACGGCAGAGGTCTTTGAACTGGTGATCTGCGCCGATGGCGTGAGCTCGCCGACCAGAAACCTGGCGCTGGCTGCTGAAACGCGCATGCGTTACCTCGGTGCCTACATGGCGTTTTTCAACATTCCCCGGCGGCCGGAAGACGACTTCTGGGCCTGCTCCGTCAACGGCATTGGCGGTACGATGATCAACCTCAGGCCAGGTGGCCTGACTGAAATTACCGTGCTGATGACCTTTCCTGCCGCTGAACCTGATATGCGGAGTCCGACGGCGCCGTCGCGGCGCGAGATGCTGCGTGCGGCGCTGGCAGGCCGGGGCAAGGTGGCTGATCGTATCATCGCCGAGCTTGATGCCGTCCAGGACTTCTACTTCGGGCCGATGAGCCAGGTGCAAGCTTCCACCTGGTCAAAAGGCCGACTGGTCTTGCTGGGTGATGCGGCGCACTGCCCGACGCCATTCACGGGCAAGGGCACGGCTCTGGCGCTGATGGGAGCCTACGTGCTGGCGGGGGAAATCAAGAGGTGCGCGACCCACACCCAGGCTTTCGAGGCATACGAACGCATCCTTCGCCCGTATGCCGAGCGTACACAGCGGGAGCTGAGCCCTCGCCTCATCCGGCTCATGCACGTGCGGACGCGGTTCGGCATCGCCATCGCGCATCTGCTGCAACGGTGCTTCGGCAGCGCCCTGATCCAGTCGCTGTTGCAAGCGAACGCCACGGCCAGGGCGCGCAAGATCGACGAGGATTTCACGCTCCCGATCTATTGAAAGCTTTGCTGTGCTACCGGGCGCAGGCGGGCGAGGAACTGGCGGCACGCCCGGTCACTTCAGGACAGATCGGTTACAACTTCACCAGCTGCTTGCCGAAGTTGCGCCCTTTTAAGAGGCCGATGAAGGCTTCGGGTGCGCTGGCCAGGCCGTCGGCCACGGATTCGCGGAATTTCAGCTTGCCCGTTGCCACCAGGCTACCCAGTTCACTGAGTCCCTGCGGCCAGAATTCCGGCTGTTCCGAAACGATGAAGCCGCGCACGGTGAGGCGGTTGGTGAGGATCAAGCGCGCATTGTCGAGCGGCGTCGGTTCGCCATTGTAGCCGGCGATCCAGCCGCACACGGCAATCCGGCCAAACGCATTGGTGCGCGCCAGCGCCGCGTCGAAGATGGCGCCGCCCACGTTTTCAAAGATGGCGTCGATGCCATCCGGCGTGGCCGCCGCCAGATCGACCTCAAGATTGCCCGCCTTGTAATCGACGCAGGCATCGAAACCCAGTTCCTCGACAACATAGCGGCATTTTTCCGCGCCGCCGGCGATACCGACGACACGGCAGCCTTTCAATTTTGCCAACTGGCCCACGACGCTGCCCACGGCGCCGCTGGCGGCGGACACGACCACGGTTTCGCCCGCTTTCGGCGCCATGATCTGGTTCAAGCCATACCAGGCCGTCATGCCCGGCATGCCGACGGAACCCAGGTAGGCGGAGGCAGGAATGTGCGTCGTGTCGACCTTGCGCAGCATCGTGCCGTCCGACACGGCCACTTCCGTCCAGCCCAAGGTCCCCACGACCGTATCGCCTGCGGCGAACTTCGGATGCCTCGATTCCAGCACCACGCCCACCGTGCCGCCTATCATGGTTTCATCGAGCGCTTGCGGCGCCGCATAGCTTTTGTTCGCGCTCATGCGCCCGCGCATGTAGGGATCGAGCGACAGGAACTGGTTGCGTACCAGCAATTCACCATCCTTAATGGCGGGAATGTCTTGAGTTTCCAGGCGAAAATGTGCCGGGTTGACTTCCTCCGTGGAGGCGGGGCGCGAGGCGAGAACGATGCGTTGGTAGGTGCTCATGATGCTCCTGTCAATAAAGTTGATGACTACTATTGATATTCCCGACACCGGGTCTGACCCCGGATGTCTGTTGCGTAACGACTAAATCTCATAGTCCATGCACTGCCGCGCTTCCCGTACAGCCCCAAAAAACGGCTTGATTTTCACGTGCTCGGGGTGGTTCTGGTAGGCATCCAGCGCTTCGCGGCTGGCGAATTCGCTGTACAGGACGATGTCGTAGGTCGCTTCCAGGCCCGGCTGGGCCACGGCTGCCTCGAATTTCAATATGCCGGGCACCAGGTCGGAACAGGAATCAAGCAAGGCTTTCAGTTTCAAGGCGTTCGTGGCGCGGTCGGCGCCTTCGGCGTGGTCTAACAATTTCCAGAAAACGATGTGTTTGATCATGGTGGCAGGCTGCTTGTTTATTAATGAAGCATTACTGTACCCGCTATCGGCGCGCCTTGCAGGAAGCGGGCGCGCAATGCAAACAGGCGGCCCTGGAAGCCGCCCGCAGACTGGGTTGACGCTACATCACAGCACTTCGAACAGCCCGGCCGCGCCCTGCCCGCCGCCGATGCACATGGTCACGACCACGTATTTGACGCCGCGGCGCTTGCCTTCGATCAAGGCGTGGCCCGTCAGGCGGGCGCCCGACACGCCGTACGGGTGGCCGACGGCGATCGCGCCGCCGTTGACGTTCAGGCGGTCCATGGGGATGCCCAGGGTGTCGGCGCAGTACAGCACTTGCACGGCGAACGCTTCATTGAGTTCCCACAGGCCGATGTCGGCGACCGTCAAGCCCGCCTTTTTCAGCAGTTTCGGGATGGCAAACACGGGGCCGATGCCCATTTCATCGGGTTCGCAGCCGGCCACGGCGAAGCCGCGGAAGATGCCCAGCGGCTGCAAGCCTTTCGCTTCGGCCACTTTCGCATTCATGACGATGGCCATCGAGGCGCCATCGGAAAACTGGCTGGCGTTGCCGGCGCTGATGACGCCGCCAGGAATGGCCGGGCGGATCTTCGCCACGCCGTCATACGTCGTGTCGGCACGGATGCCTTCATCGGCGGAAATCGTCACTTCGCGCGACACCAGCATGCCGCTGGCCTTGTCGGCCACGCCCATGATGGTAGTCATCGGCACGATTTCCGCGTCGAACAGGCCGGCAGCCAGGGCGCTTGCTGCGCGCTGCTGGCTTTGCGCGCCGTAGGCATCCTGGCGCTCGCGCGAAATCTGGTAGCGCTTGGCCACGGTTTCGGCCGTCTGCAGCATGGGCCAGTACACTTCCGGCTTGTGCTGCTGCAGCCAGACGTCGCGATACATATGCGTATTCATTTCGTTTTGCACACAGGAAATCGATTCCACGCCGCCGGCCGCATAGATATCGCCTTCGCCGGCGATGATGCGCTGCGCCGCCAGAGCGATGGCCTGCAAGCCTGAAGAACAAAAACGGTTGACGGTCATGCCGGCCGTGGTGACGGGGCAGCCGCCGCGCAAGGCCACCTGGCGCGCGATGTTGCCGCCCGTCGCGCCTTCGGGGAAGGCGCAGCCGACCAGCACGTCTTCCACTTCCTCCGCCTCGATGCGCGCGCGCTCGACGGCGGCCGCCAGCACATGGCCGCCCAAGGTGGCGCCATGCGTCATGTTGAACGCGCCCTTCCAGGACTTGGCCAGGCCCGTGCGGGCGGTCGATACGATGACGGCTTCATTCATGCTGTGTCTCCTTGTGGGGATATTATGGGGTGAGGTATCTGCGCAATGAGAATAGCACATTTAAGTACGGTCGTTCGCAAAGTTCGGGCGAACATCGATTTGTAAGCTTGCTGTAAGTTTCAAGCAAGCATGACGTAAGGTTCGGAGAACACACTCGCCTCCAGCTGTTGCAAGAATGGTCAAAAAGACCGCGGCATCAGTTCACTATAAAACATAGGGAGACAAACCATGGCATCACCATCCGGCTCGGCCGACGTACGGAAAATTTCCACCAAAGGAACGCCGATTACGCCAGAGGAACGCAAGGTCATCTTTGCGTCATCCTTGGGCACCGTCTTTGAATGGTACGATTTTTACCTGTACGGTTCGCTGGCATCGATCATCGCCAAGCAATTCTTCATCGGCGACCCCACCACCACCTTCATCTTCGCGCTGCTGGCCTTCGCCGCCGGCTTCATCGTGCGTCCGTTCGGCGCACTGGTCTTCGGCCGCCTGGGCGACATGATCGGCCGCAAGTACACCTTCCTGATCACCATTCTGATCATGGGCGGCTCCACCTTCATCGTCGGCTTGCTGCCGGGCCACGCCTCCATCGGCATCGCCGCACCGATCATCCTCGTCATCCTGCGCATCCTGCAAGGCCTGGCGCTGGGCGGCGAGTACGGCGGCGCAGCCACCTATGTGGCCGAGCACGCGCCTGAAGGCAAGCGCGGCGCGTTCACGGCGTGGATACAAACGACGGCAACCCTGGGCTTCTTCCTGTCGCTGATGGTCATCCTGGGCACCCGCCTGGCGACCGGCGAAAAGGATTTCGAGGCATGGGGCTGGCGCATTCCCTTCCTGGTCTCCGTCATCCTGCTGGGTATTTCCGTGTGGATCCGCCTCGCCATGAATGAGTCGCCGGCGTTTTCCAAGATGAAGGCCGAGGGCAAGACCTCGAAAGCCCCGCTGACGGAAGCATTCGGCCAGTGGAAAAACCTGAAGATCGTCATCCTGGCCCTGATCGGCCTGACCGCCGGCCAGGCTGTCGTGTGGTACACGGGCCAGTTCTACGCCCTGTTCTTCATGATCCAGACCCTGAAAGTGGATCTGGCAACGGCCAACGTGCTCGTCGCCATCGCACTGCTGCTGGCCACGCCATTCTTCCTGTTCTTCGGCAGCCTGTCCGACCGCATCGGCCGCAAGTACATCATCCTCGGCGGCTGCCTGATCGCCGCGGCGACCTACTTCCCGATCTTCAACGGCCTGACCCACTTCGCCAACCCGCAGCTGGAAGCGGCACTGAAGAACTCGCCAGTAGTGGTGGTTGCCGATCCTGCTTCCTGCCACTTCCAGTTCAACATGACGGGCACCAAGAAATTCCCCTCGTCGTGCGACATCGCCACGGGCTTCCTGTCGAACAGCTCGGTGAACTACACGAAGGAAGACGCGCCAGCGGGCAGCATCGCCAAGGTGCGCATCGGTACGAAGGAATTTACATCGTTTAACGCCGTCATGACTGCCGATGGCTTGAACTTCGATGCGGAAAGCAAGGCCCACGAAGTGGCGCTGAAGAAAGAACTGGGCGCCGGCATCAAGGAAGCGGGCTACCCTGCGAAAGCCGATCCGGACCAGATCAACAAGCCGATGGTCGTCTTGCTGCTGTTCATCCTGGTGCTGTACGTGACCATGGTGTATGGCCCGATCGCCGCCATGCTGGTGGAAATGTTCCCGACGCGTATCCGGTACACCTCGATGTCCCTGCCCTACCATATCGGTAACGGCTGGTTCGGCGGCTTGCTGCCGACAACGGCCTTCGCGCTGGTGGCCTTCAAGGGCGACATTTATTATGGCCTGTGGTATCCGATCGTCGTCGCCCTGGCGACTGTCGTGATCGGCACCCTGTTCGTCAAGGAAACCAAGGACAACAATATCTACGCTGACGATTAATCTGAAGCAAGCCCCGGTCGCAAGGCCGGGGTCCGCAAAGCAAAACGCCGCTGACTGGTCAGCGGCGTTTGTTTTTTTGTGCAGCGTATGCGGCGTCTGCGGCGGCGAGCTTATTTGTCGCTCTTGCTCTTTTTCAGCTGGTCGCGCTGCTGCACATATTCCTGATAGCTGGTCTGGTTGCGCTTGCGGCAGGCGTTGCGGTCGTCAAAATTATTAAGGCTGTTGCAATACTCGCCGATCTTGTCCCGGTTTGCATCATACAGTACTTCGCAGCCAGTGATGGCCAGCAAGAAGGGAATGATCAGATATTTCATTGCTACTCTCATGGATAGGGACGGGATTGCGCGAAAAAACACCAGATTGCCCACTGGATAAGCGGGCAGCTTTATCTTAACGCGATCTTGACGAAAAGTACAAGCGCTCGGTATTACTTAATGGAAAGGATTGCCTGCGCGCCCGCCACTGCATGCTATGGTGGCAGTTTCTCCCAGCGGATTCGTACCAGGCATGCCGACCATTCCTCCCGCCCCCTGCGGCCCACTGCAGCACCATTTCGACGCCTTGCTGCAAGACGTTTGCGCCAGCCTGGCTGCGCACGCCGGTAGCTTGCTGGACGGCATATACCTGTATGGCAGCGTCGCCCGCGGCGACGCCACGCCGGGCGTATCCGACCTCGACCTGACCCTGGTACTGCGCCATCCGACCACGCAGCAGCAGGCCGGCGCGCTGGAAGCGCTGCGCCTGGCCTTGCAGGCGCGCCACCGGGAAGTAATGAAGATCGATTTCGATATCGGCCACCGGGCCCAGGTACTGGCGCCCGAACACCTGTACAGCTGGGGCTACTGGCTCAAGCACCAGTGCCGCTGCCTGTGGGGCGAAGACCTGGCGCGGCACTTTGCGCCGTTCGCGCCCTCGCGCGCCATTGCCCTGGCCGTGAATGGCGACTTTGCCCGCGTGCTGGACGAGTATGCGCAGCGCCTTGATGACGAGCGCGACCCTGCCGTCATCGCCCGCCTGCAGCGCGAAGCGTCGCGCAAGCTGATTCGTTCCTGCAACACCCTGCGCCAGGATGGCGATCCAGGCTGGCCCGCCAACCTGGACGAGCATGTGGCGCTGTTGCTGCGGCACTCTCCCGCCATGCAGGCGCCCATCGCGTATTTCCTGGCCCAGGCCAGGCCCGGTGCCGCGCCAGCCAGCGGTTTTACGCCAGCGCTGCGCCAGTTCACGCTGTGGCTGACGCAGCAACAGGCAAGCTAAACGCCCGGCTCTTCGTTCAACAAGGGATTATCCGCCGCAAACGCCGCCAGGTGCTCAAGCAACACGCGCACGCGGGCCGGCAGGTAACGCCGCTGCGTCCACACGGCATACACGTGGCGCGGCTGCGGCATCCAGTCGGGCAAGACGCGCACGAGGCTGCCCCGGGCCACTTCCTCGCGGCATTGCAAAAGCGGGCACAGCAGGATGCCGATGCCCGCGTCGGCCATCTCCACGGCCAGGCGCATCTCGTTGACGCGCAGGCGCGCCTGCGGTTCGATCACCATTTCGGCGCCGTCGCCGGGCCGCCGCAAACGCCAGCTGCGCAGCGGCTCGGCCACGATCAGCTCGTGCTTTTCCAATTCCTGCAAGTCGCGCGGCACGCCGGCGCGCGCCAGATAGGTTGGCGCGGCCACCATCACCAGCGCCGCGCTGCCCAGCCGGCGCTGCATCAGCGAGGAATCGTCTAGCGCGCCCACGCGGATGGCCAGGTCGGCGCCGCTGCCCACCAGGTCTTGCAGCAGGTTCGACAGTTCCAGCTCCAGGCGAATGTCCGGATACTTCTGCATGAAGCTGACCCAGGCCGGCGTCAGCAAGCCGCTGGCGAAGTTGACGGGCGCCAGCACGCGGATGCTGCCCGAAACGGCCGACAGGCTGGCGTCGAGCTGCTGCGTCGCCTGCCGCAGGGCATGTACGAGGGGGCGGCACTGCTCGTAGTATTGCCAGCCTTCCGCCGTCGGCTGCAGACGGCGCGCGCTGCGGTTGAGCAAGCGGTAGCCAAGCTGGCTTTCCAGCTTTTGCAGTCGGCGCGTGACGGTCGCGGCGGGCAAGTCTTCCTTGACGGCCGCCGCATGCAGGCTGCCCGCCTCCACGATGGCGACAAATAAGGCTAAATCATCAAGCATGATTGCATTTTCGGAATTTGAAATTAAAAATATGGCTCTAGTATAGATTGCTGCAAGTCGTTACGCTGCATATCCTTACCATGTTGAAAGTGCCCCATGTCCGATGCCCTGCGCCTGCGCTGCGTATTTGCCTTCCTGATGTCGCTGGTCATGACCCTGCTGATGAGCGCCTGGGTCACCTGGCTCAATATCGGCCTGCAGGCCGACTTCCTGCCCCGCTGGCGCCATGCGTTCTTTGCCGCCTGGCCGGTGGCCTTTTGCGCCGTGATGCTGTTCGCGCCCCGCGTGCAACTGTTCAGCCGCAGTATCGTGGCCCGGCTCGCCAGCCGCCCTTAACCGGCAGTCGGCCAGCAACAGTATCACTCGGTCACTTCCGCCCACGGCCGCCCTGATCCGGGCTATGCTATGGCCGTCCTTGTTTTTATAGCGGAGTACCCATGCTAGATCACGTTTCCCTCACCGTCAGCGACCTGGAACGCGCCGAGCGCTTCTACGACGCCATCTTCGCCGCGCTTGGCGTGCCCAAGGTGGGCAGCGACCATGCCGATGCATGGATAGGCTATGGCGAGCGCAGCGATGCGCAGCATCCCGAGCGCAGCTATTTTTCCGTGCGCCTCGGCCCCACGCCCGACGACGCGCCGCGCCGCCATTGCTGCTTCAAGGCCCCCTCGCGCGCGGCCGTGGAAGCGTTCTGGCATACGGGGCTGGCGCACGGCGGCATCGACCTGGGCGCGCCCGGCTTGCGCCACTATCACGCCAGCTATTACGCGGCCTTTTTGTTCGATCCGGACGGCAACCGCATCGAAGCCGTCTGCCATCACGCCGACGCCGGCTGACAGGACGGGAAATCCGCCTCTGTTCGGCATTTCCACTTCGGCACGATTTGCCTATAATGGCTGGCAAGCCATACCCGTCCCCGGTCCGTGCACCAAGAAGGAGATTCATGCATCATCTATTCGTCGGCCGCCCCGCGCGCACCGTGCTCCTCTCCAGCGCCGGCTTGCTGCTGGCAGGCTGTTTTTCCGGCTGCTCCCTGTTGCCATCGACCCCGGCCATGCCCGGCGTGCCGGCCACGGCCGCCCTGCCTGACGCCAGCATCGCCTACACCCTGAGCGGCCAGAGCGGCTTGCCCGTCGTCTTCCAGTCGGCCATGGGCGACGGCAAGGATGTGTGGGCCAAGGTGGTGCCCGAAGTGGCCAGGCAGCACCGCGTGCTCGTGTACGACCGTCCCGGCTACGGCGACAGCAAAAAAACCACCACGCCGCGCGACCCGTGCACCATTGCCGCCCAGCAGCGCGCCCTGCTGGCGCAAGCGGGCCTGAAGCCGCCGTATGTGCTGGTCGGCCATGGCCTGGGCGGGCTGTACCAATATGTGTATGCCAGGCTGTACCCGCAGGACGTGGCCGGCTTGGTCTTGCTCGATCCCACGCATCCGCAGCAATGGAACCGCCTGCAAACGGACGCGTCCACCTACGCCATGCTCGTGAAGACGCGACGCAAACTGATGTTCAACAGTACGGAATCGGCCGAATTCGATGCCCAGACGCAATGCCTGCAGCATGTCGACATGGCCAGCCCGCTGCGCGTGCCCGCCATGCTGCTGGTGCGCGACAAGTTCGGCATCGAGGAAATGGGCTCGTTTGAAAACGTGGTGCGGGCCCAGGAAAAGGATTGGCAGCGCCTGTCCGGCGCGCCAGCCGTCGAGCGCATCACGGGCGCCGGCTACTACATCCAGAAGGACAACCCCGTCATCGTCAACGAGGCGGTCAAGATGGTGGCGAAGAAGAAATAAAAAAAGGGCAGAGAAATCTGCCCTTTGTCATTCAACAGCCCAACATCAACTATTGAAACCCTTGCCCTCGCCCGCCAGTTTCACCAGTAACGGCGCCGGCGTCCATGCTTCGCCGTGGCGGCCCTTGGCATATCCGGCTATCGTGTCGAGCACGTTCGGCAAGCCGACCGTGTCTGCGTAGAACATCGGGCCGCCGCGGAACAGCGGGAAGCCGTAGCCCGTCAAATACACCATGTCGATGTCCGAGGCACGCAGGGCGATGCCCTCTTCCAGGATGCGCGCGCCTTCATTGACCAGCGCATACACGAGCCGTTCGACGATTTCCTGGTCGCTGATCTTGCGCCGTGCCACGCCGATGTCGGCGGAGTGCTGGATGATCATGGCGTTGACCTGTTCCGATGGATACGCCTTGCGGTCGCCCGCCTTGTAGTCGTACCAGCCGGCGCCCGTCTTCTGGCCGTAGCGTTTCAATTCGCACAGCAGATCGGCCGTCTTCGAGTACGTGACGTCCGGTTTTTCCACGTAACGGCGCTTGCGGATGGCCCAGCCGATGTCGTTGCCGGCCAGGTCGCCCATGCGGAACGGGCCCATGGCGAAACCGAATTTCTCCACCGCCTTGTCTACCTGTTCCGGCAGACAGCCTTCTTCCAGCAGGAAGCCGGCTTGCCGGCTGTATTGCTCGATCATGCGGTTGCCGATGAAACCGTCGCACACGCCCGAGACGACGCCCGTCTTCTTCAGCTTTTTCGACAGCGCCAGCGCCGTGGCCAGCACATCCTTGCCCGTTTCCTTGCCACGGACGATTTCCAGCAGCTTCATCACATTTGCCGGGCTGAAGAAATGCGTGCCGATCACGTCTTGCGGGCGTTGGGTAAACGCGGCAATCTTGTCCAGGTCCAGGGTGGACGTGTTCGAGGCGAGGATGGCGCCCGGCTTCATGACGGCATCGAGCTGTTTGAAGACGGCTTCCTTGACGCCCAGCTCTTCAAAGACGGCTTCGATGACGATGTCGGCTTGCGCAATGTCGGCATAGGCTAACGTGCCGCTGACCAGGGCGATGCGCTGCTCGGCCTTCTCTTGCGTCAGCTTGCCCTTCTTGACCGTGTTTTCATAATTCTTGCGGATCGTGGCCAGGCCCTTGTCCAGCGCTTCCTGCTTCGTTTCCAGCAAGATCACGGGGATGCCCGCGTTGGCGAAGTTCATGGCGATGCCGCCGCCCATGGTGCCGGCGCCGACGATGGCCGCGCTGGCGATCGCGCGCACGGGCGTATCGGACGGCACGTCAGGCACCTTGCTGGCGATTCGCTCGGCAAAGAAGGCGTGGCGCAGGGCTTTCGATTCCGGCGACTGCACCAGCTGCATGAACAGGTCGCGCTCGTACTTCAGACCCTCGTCGAATTTCATCGTCACGGCAGCCGCCACGGCGTCGACGCATTTGAGCGGTGCGGGGAACGGGCCGGACATGGCTTTCACGGTATTGCGCGAAAACTGCAGGAACGCTTCATGGTTCGGATAGTCGACCTTGCGCTCGCGCACTTTCGGCAGCGGGCGCACGTCGGCCACCTTGGTGGCGAAGGCCACGGCGGCGGCCAGCAAATCGGCGCCGGGCGCGATGACTTCGTCGAACAGGGCCGTGCCGGCCAGTTTTTCGGACGCGACGGGCGTGCCGGAAACGATCATGTTCAGGGCCATTTCCAGGCCCAGCACACGCGGCAGGCGCTGCGTGCCACCCGCGCCCGGCAAGATGCCGAGCTTGACTTCCGGCAAGGCCATCTGCGCGCCAGGCGCGGCCACGCGATAGTTGCAGCCCAGCGCCAGCTCCAGGCCGCCACCCATGCAAACGCTGTGGATGGCCGCCACCACCGGCTTGGTCGACTGCTCGACGACATTGATCAGGGTATGCAGGGTTGGTTCCGTGAGCGCCTTGGGCGAATTGAATTCCTTGATATCGGCGCCGCCCGAAAAGGCCTTGCCGGCGCCCGTGATGACGATGGCTTTGATGGCCTCGTCCGCCAGCGCCTGGCGGATGCCGGCCACGGCGGCCGTGCGCGTCGCCAGGCCCAGTCCATTGACGGGCGGGTTGGCCAGGGTAATGACGGCAACGGCGCCGTTCACTTGATATTCAGCACTCATGTCTCTTCCTTATTGATTTTTGCTCAGCGATGAGGTGGTTGCAAGGGATGAAGCTTCACTATACCGCATAAAAGAACGCTCGTATTATTTTTGTCGCGTGCGCGCAGCCGTCAGCATGTTACGCCATGGTACAACATCGTTTGCGGAAAGATTCTGCTGCATGCAGCAAGCGCCAGTAGAAGCTATCACTTGGATATTCATTTAAATAATAAAATCACAATAATAATAACGTCGTTTTATTATTCGAAAAAGTGACTTTGTTATATGCCAGCATGGGCTAATTGCGACAATTTTGACATTATTTATTCCCGCCCCTTGTTTTTCGCCAGATGCTGGGGAATAATAAAATTATTGATTCAAATCAATACTCTACAATTTATTTACCATAAGGCATACTGCGGGGAAAACACTGGCGGCCGTTCATCGCGCACATTCTCACCGATTATCACCAAGTGTCGGCCCATGCAATAACACCGCTGTCTTAATCATTGTCTTAAACCGATAGCAGAAAAAATAATAAAAGCAGCCTTATCGCTCCCCTTCCTCTTCTCACCCCGAAGGAAATACTATGGACGCAGCCAGCCATGTCAGCCACTCCCAGGATCTGGACTTACAAGCGATAAATACTGCATTGAACCGTGTCCAGGCCGTCATCGAATTCGAGCTCGACGGCACCATCCTGCATGCGAATGAGAATTTCCTGCGTGTCGTCGGCTATACCCTGGCGGAAGTGCAAGGCAAGCACCATGCCATCTTCTGCGACCCCGAGTATGTCAAAACGGACGAATACAGCAACTTCTGGGCCAAGCTGGGACGCGGCGAATTCGACCAGGGTGAATACAAGCGCCGCGCCAAGGATGGGCGCGAAGTGTGGATCAACGCTTCCTACAACCCCATCCTCGACGCGGACGGCAAGCCGTATAAAGTCATCAAGTTCGCTACCGACATCACGGCCCTGAAAAAGCGCAATGTCGAATACGAAGGCAAGGTCAGCGCCATCGGCAAGGCGCAGGCCGTGATCGAATTCGACATGCAGGGCAATGTGCTGGAAGCGAATGAGAATTTCCTCGCCGTCATGGATTACGACTTGAGCGATATCCAGGGCGAGCACCACCGCATGTTCTGCGAGCCCGAGTATGCGAGCAGCGCCGAGTACAAGAAATTCTGGCAAAAGCTCAACCGCGGCGAATTCGACGCGGGCCGCTACAAGCGCCTGGGCAACCATGGCAAGGTGGTGTGGATACAGGCCACCTACAACCCCATCCTCGACCTGAACGGCAAGCCATATAAAGTGGTCAAGTTCGCCATCGACATCAGCGAACAGGTGAACCTGGAAAACAGCATCCAGTCCAAGGCCGCCAACGACAGCCGCAAGGTCAATGCCCTGCTCGAATCGGTGGCGCGCGCGGCGCAAGGCGACCTGACCTGCAATATCGTGCCCGAGGGCGACGAGCCGATCGACCTGCTGGCCGGCGGCATCAGCAAGATGATCATCGACTTGCGCGGCGTGATCGGCAACGTGGTGTCGGCCGCCAACGGCTTTGCCGACGCCTCGCACACGATCGCCGAACGGGCCACGGGCGTGGCCGTGGGCACGCAGGCGCTGGGCGCCACGGTGGAAGAAATGAACGCCTCCATTGATGGCCTGACCTTTTCCATCAATTCCATCGCGGAAAACACCTCGAATGCCGATTTCCTGGCAAAAGCTACGCAGCAGGAAGCGGAAGCGGGCGCGCGCGCCGTCGCCAAGTCGATCGAGGCGATGGACTTGATCAACCGTTCGTCGGAAGACATCGGCGAAATCGTCAAGGTCATCAGCGAAATCGCCAACCAGACGAATATGCTGGCCTTCAATGCGGCCATCGAGGCGGCGCGCGCGGGCGAGCACGGCCTGGGCTTTTCCGTCGTCGCCGACGAAGTACGCAAGCTGGCCGAGCGTTCCTCGCAAGCCACCAAGGAAATCTCCAAGCTGATCAACGAATCCGTCAAGCGCGTCTCGACGGGCAGCGAGATTTCGCGCCAGGCCAGCGACGCCTTCGACAAGATCGTCTCGGGCGTGGCGAAGACCACCCTGGCCATTTCCGATATCTCGAAGGCGGCCAATGAACAGCTGCTGACGGCGCGCGAAGTGTCGACAGCCATCCAGTACATCGCCGAGGAAACGGAAAAGTCGGCCGCCAACTGCGACAGCATCGCCCGCTCGACGGACGGTTTGAACGAGCGCGCTGGCAGCCTGAACCAGACTGTCTCCGGCTTCGTGGTGTAGGCCATGAGCCACGCGGCCACCTTGACGCCCGAGGTGCTGACGACCCTGATCGCGCTGGTGCGCCAGCATACGGGCATCGCCATGACGGCGCGCAAGAGCGTCTTGCTGGAACGGCGCTTGCAGCCACGGCTGCAAGCGCTGTCCCTGCACAGCTACCAGGCTTATCTGGAGCGCGTGGCCAGCGACCGCGACGAGGTGGACCATTTTATCGACCTGGTGACCACCAACGACACCCTGTTCTTCCGCACGCCATCGATCTGGGACTACTTCCGCGACCGCTACCTGCCCGCCTGGGCCCGCGCCCATCCGGACGCCTGCCTGGCCATCTGGTCGGCGGCGGCGGCCAGCGGCGAAGAACTGTATTCGATCGCCATGCTGTGCGAGCAATTCAAGCTGCAAGCGCCCGCCTTCCGCTACCAGATCCTGGCCAGCGACATTTCGCAGCAGATCCTCGGCGCGGCGCGGGCCGGCCAGTACAGCGGCCGCTCCGTCGAGCGCATCCGCCTGTCGCACCCGGACTTGCTGCGCAAATATTTCACGCCCGCGCCGTATGGCGTCCAGGTCAACGAGGAATTGCGGCAAAACGTCAGCTTTGCCCAGCATAATCTGCTGGACGCATTGCGCCCGGCGCGGCAGTTCGACCTGGTCTTCCTGCGCAACGTGCTCATTTATTTCGATGCCGAGCACCAGGAAACCGTGCTGCGCCAGGCGCGCCTGAGCCTGAAGGACGAAGGCCGGCTGATCCTGGGCGAGTCGGAAACCATCGCCCGGCTCGGCACCGGCTACCAATTCGAGTTTCCCATGATTTATAAGGCGGGTAGCGCATGAGCATCATCCTCGACCCTGGCTTGCCGCTGCACCATGTTGGCATGGGACAACTTAGCGTGGGCACGCATGGCGAGCAGCTGCAAGCCTTGCTGGGCTCGTGCATCGGCATCGGCTTCATCTGGAAGAATGGCCCCTGCTGCGGTCTGGCCCACTGTTTGCTGCCGGAAGCGCCGGGCGCCGACAGCAGCCTGGGGGCACGCTATGTAAGCCAGGCCGTGCCTTCGCTGCTGCGCCTGATGGGCGTGCGCCAGGCCGACTACGCCGATATCGACGTGGTGCTGGCGGGCGGCGCCAGCATGTTTGGCCCGCGCAACGGAAGATTGCAAGTGGGCCGGCAAAACGCGGAAGCGGCGCAAAAGTACCTGGACCAGTGCGGCTTGCACGTCAGTTTTTGCGCGCTGGGCGGCCGCCATGGGCGCCAGTTGCTGATCGATTGCGCCCGGCACAGCTATGCCGTCACCGATGTGGTGGCGCAACCCGAATGGATTCCACGCAAGGAAGGCGCATATGGATATGCATGAAGCGACAGGCTTGCAAGCGCAGGGCGCAAGCGACACGGCCACAGAACTGTTCGGCTCCTTCCACCTGGGCGACGATGAATTCGCCCTGCCCGCCAGTTGCATCCGCGAAGTCGTCAATTACCCCGCGAAAGTCACGGCCCTGCCCCTGTCGCCCGCGTATCTGGAAGGCATGTTCACCTTGCGCGGCAGCGTCATTCCCGTGGTCAACCTGGGCCGCCTGTTCCGCGCCGATGCGCCGCGCGCCGTGGCCACGGACAAGATCGCCATCCTCGACTTCCAGCAAGTGCTGATCGGCATCGTCTTCCAGGATACGGGAGAGATCCTGCGCGTGCCCGCCAGCGCCCGCAGCGCCCTGCAATATGCGGCCGGCGACAGCCACGCCGTCATCGCCGGCACCATCCTGCAGGGCGGCGGCGCGCGCCTGCTGCAGGTACTCGACCCGCACGCCCTGCTGCGCATCGAAAACGTGCCCCATGTGCTGGCCCTGCAGGCGACGGGCGCCAAGCTGAGCACGGCCCGCTACCATGCCCAAAGCGAACGCCGGCAATGCGTCAGCTTCCGTGCGGCCGGCGCCACGTTTGCCTTTGAAATGCTGGCCATCCAGGAAATCATCCGGGTGCCGGAACTGCACAGCTCCCTGCTGAACAGCGAACTGTGCCTGGGGCGCATGCATTTTCGCGGCAGCCAGGTGGCCGTCGTCGACTTCGGTGCGCTGCTGCAGGCGCCCGCGTCCGGCACGGCGGTCACGGCCGCAACAGGCGATCAGCGCATCATCGTCGTGCGCCTCGACGACACCACCGTGGGCTTCCTCGTCGATTCCGTCGACAGCATCGTGCATTTCTTTGGCGACGAGGTGCTGCCGATTCCCCTGCTGAGCAAGGCGCGCGCCGCCATGTTTGCCGGCTGCATCACGAAAGAGGGGCTGGGCGACATCATTTTCCTCGACCACAAGGGCATCCTGTCGCAGGCCGAAATCGTCGAGATGCGCGACGGCCACGCGCGCCTGTACCCGGCCGACACGGACGCGAAAACGGCCACCACGCGCAAGGCGCAGCGCCGCGTCTACATCACGTTTACGGTGGAAACCCGCTTCGCCGTGGAAATCGGGCAAGTGCGCGAAATCATCGATTTCAGCGGCGCCATCACGACGCCGCCGGGCATGCCCGCCTGCATGCGCGGCATGCTCAATTTACGCCAGCAAATGATCAGCATCATCGACCTGCGCCAGTTGTACGCCATGCCGGCCTTGCCGGACGCCAGCGCAGGCAAGATCCTCATCGTGGAACGGGGCGCCGAGCGCTACGGCTTCCTTGTCGACCATGTCGATAACATCATGACCATTTCCGACAGCCAGCGCTTTGCGGCGCCGCAAATCATCCGCACGGGAGAGCATGACGACTTGCGCAGCGAAATGGATGAGATGATCGATATCGGCACGGATGCGCAGCGCCAGACCCTGTCCGTCTTCCAGTGCGACCATCTGCTGGAAAAGCTGGGGGCGGCGCTGCCGCAGGCGGCCTAGGTGTGATGTTTCAATAGGTTGTTGTGGTTCATTCGGATTGGATTTGAGACACTGGAAATCGCCAAACCCCCAGTTCTCAAGGAAACCAACCGAATGAACATCCATAAGAATGCCCGATTAACGCTGATTCGTCGAGTCGAGATGGTCGAAGACGTACTACATCACCGCCTGCCGGTCTGCCAGGCCGCTGTCCGCTATGCCGTGAGCGAGGCGACCGTGCGCAAATGGCTGGGGCGCTTCCTTGCCGAAGATCGGGATGGTTTGATGGATCGCTCGTCGCGTCCCGCGCATAGCCCTTTGGCTCTGGACGCAGGCAAGGCGCTGACCGTTGTCGAGCTACGCAAGAAGCGCATGACGCAGGCCAGGATCGCCCAGTACCTGCAGATATCGAAGGCCACAGTTAGCCGTGTGCTGGCGCGCGCCGGCCTCTCCAAACTGAGCAATCTCGATCCCGTCGAGCCGGTGCAGCGCTACGAGCATGCAGAACCAGGCGACCTGATTCATATCGATACCAAGAAGCTCGGGCGCATTGAAACCACCGGCCATCGTGCGACGGGAGACCGGCGAGACCGTACGCGCGGCGCCGGCTGGGAAGTCTTGTTTATCGCCATTGACGACCATGCCCGCATCGCCTTCACGGAGCTCTATCCTGACGAAACCCAGGAGAATGCCAACCGATTCCTCGCCAATACCCATGCCTATTTCTGCTCACTCGGGGTGCGCCCCAAAGCGTTGTTGACCGATAACGGCTCAGCCTTTCGCTCCAAGTCATTCAAGGCCACTTGTAGCCAGATAGCATTGAAGCACCGCTTTACACGGCCCTATCGGCCACAGACCAATGGCAAGGCCGAACGCTTCATCCAGTCAGCCTTGCGCGAATGGGCTTACGGCTTTGTTTATAACAACTCACTGGAGCGGGCCAACATGCTCAAAGAATGGAACCATCACTACAACTGGCACCGGCCGCATCAGGGCATTGCTGGCAAGGCCCCAATGTCACGGCTCAGATCCGGCCAGAATAACCTCTTGCAACTTCACACCTAGGCTGCTTTACATCCCCGGCAGCTGGTGCCCCTTGAACTGCTCGCGCAGCTTGTTTTTCTGGATCTTGCCCGTGGCGCCCATGGGCAAGGCGTCGATGAACAGCACGTCGTCCGGCGTCCACCACCTGGCGATCTTGCCCTCGAAAAACTGCAGCAAGGCATCGCGCGTCACCGTCATGCCGGAGCGCAGCACGACGACGAGCACGGGGCGCTCGTCCCATTTCGGGTGAAACACGCCGATGCAGGCCGCCTGCAACACGGCCGGGTGCGCCATGGCCAGGTTTTCCAGGTCGATGGTGCCGATCCACTCGCCGCCCGACTTGATCACGTCCTTGCTGCGGTCCGTGATTTGCATGTAGCCATCCGTATCGATGGTGGCCACGTCGCCCGTGGGGAACCAGCCATCCTGTAACACGTCGCCACCCTCGTTCTTGTAATACGAGGAAATGATCCACGGTCCTTTCACCAGCAAATGGCCATAACTGATGCCATCCCACGGCAATTCCTTGCCGTCGTCGTCGACGATCTTCATGTCCACGCCATAAATCGCATGGCCCTGTTTTTGCAGGATCTTGCGCTGCTCGTCCTTCGGCAAGTCCAGGTGCTTGGTCTGCAAGCCGCCCGCCGTGCCAAGCGGCGACATTTCCGTCATGCCCCAGGCGTGGATGACTTCCACGTCGAACTTGTCGATCAGGGTATCCATCATGGCCGGCGGACACGCCGCGCCGCCGATCACCGTGCGGCGGAAAGTGGAAAATTGCAGATTATTCTGCAAGGCGTGGTTGAGCAGGCCCAGCCAGACGGTGGGCACGCCGGCCGAGAACGTCACTTTTTCCGCCTCGAACAATTCATACAGCGACTTGCCATCGAGCGCCGCGCCGGGAAACACCATGCGCGCGCCGGACAGAGGCACGGAATACGGCAGGCCCCAGGCATTCACGTGGAACATGGGCACGACGGGCAGCACGGTGTCCGAGGCGCGCACGTTGAGGGCGCTGGGCATGGCCGAGGCATACGCGTGCAGCACGGTCGAGCGGTGCGAATACAAGGCGCCCTTGGGGTTGCCCGTCGTGCCCGACGTGTAGCACAGGGTGGCGGCCGCATTCTCGTCGAACAAGGGCCAGGCGTAATCGTCGGAATGCGTGGCGATCAAGTCTTCATAGCACAGCAGGTCGGGAATCGTGCTGCTGGCGGGCATGCGGTCGCGGTCGCACATCAGCACGAAATGGCGCACGAAGGTGCAGTCGGCGGCGATTTTCTCCACCACGGGCAAAAAGGTCAGATCAAACAGCAAGACCTGGTCTTCCGCATGGTTCGAGATGTAGGCGATCTGGTCGGGAAACAGGCGCGGATTGATCGTGTGCAAGACGGCACCCGAGCCGGACACGGCATAATAGGCTTCCAGGTGCCGATAACCATTCCAGGCCAGCGTGGCGACCCGGTCGCCCATGCCGACGCCGAGGCCATGCAAGGCATTCGCCAGGCGCCGCGCGCGCTGGTGGCAATCGCGGTAGGTGTAGCGGTGCATATCGCCCTCCACCCGCCGCGAAATGATTTCGCTGCCTCCATAATGACGCGCTGCAAACTCGATAATGCTGGAAATCAGCAGGGGCTGATTCATCATCTGGCCCATCACTGGACTCAAGGGGAATGCCGACATCGTGTCTCCTGGGTTGGCTGCTTGCTTGTTGTTGGAATTTAAAGATTTTCCTTAGTTTCGTACGGTCGTGCGGAAATCGTCAACGCATTTCGATATTGCATTGCAGCATGGAATTTTTGATTCCGTTTTTTGCCGCATTGGCTCCCATTACCGGGCCCGCCACGCACCTTCGCGCCGTGCGGTAAAATCGCCTTCCAGGCTGGCGCACCGTGCCGCTACATCTTATTTGAATGGAATTGCCATTACCGCTCATACCTTACCACTGGATAACGCCTTTGCGGCCTTGCCGCACGCGTTCTACACGCGCTTGATGCCCACGCCCCTGCCCGCCCCGTATTTCGTGGCCGCCAGCGCGCCAGCCGCTAGCCTGATCGGCCTCGACGCCGCGCGCCTGGCCGAGTCCGCTTACGTGGAACTGCTGAGCGGCAATGTGGTTGCCGAGCGCTCGCTGCCCCTGTCGGCCGTGTATTCGGGCCACCAGTTCGGCGTCTGGGCCGGCCAGCTGGGCGATGGCCGCGCCATCCTGCTGGGCGATATCGCCACAGAAACCGGTCCGATGGAGCTGCAGCTGAAAGGCGCCGGTGCCACGCCGTATTCGCGCATGGGCGACGGACGCGCCGTGCTGCGCTCGTCCATCCGCGAATTCCTGTGCTCGGAAGCCATGGCGGCGCTGGGCATTCCCACCTCGCGCGCGCTGTCCATCATGGGTTCGCAGCAAGGCATCATGCGTGAAACTGTCGAGACTGCCGCCGTCGTCACGCGCATGGCGCCCAGTTTTGTGCGCTTCGGCTCGTTCGAACACTGGTTTTACCGCAAGCAGCCGGACGAGCTGAAAATCCTTGCCGATTACGTCATCGACAGTTTTTATCCCCATTTGCGCGTTGCATCAAATCCATATCAAGCCTTGCTGGCCGAAGTATGCGTGCGCACAGCGCACATGATTGCGCACTGGCAAGCCGTGGGCTTCATGCATGGCGTCATGAACACGGACAATATGTCGATCCTGGGCCTGACGCTCGATTACGGCCCCTTCGGCTTCATGGAAGCGTTTGATGCCGAGCACATCTGCAACCATACTGACCAGCAGGGCCGCTATTCCTACGCCAACCAGCCGCAGGTGGGCCACTGGAACTGCTATGCGCTGGGCCAGGCCCTGCTGCCGCTGATCGGCGAAGTGGAACTGGCGCAGGCTGCGCTGGACAGCTACCAGCCGGCCTTTGCGGAGAAGATGAATGCCTTGCTGCGCGCCAAGCTGGGCTTGCGCTCGGCGCAAGACGACGATACGGCGCTGTTCGACAGCATGTTTGCGCTGATGCAAGCCAATCACGTGGATTTCACGAACTTCTTCCGCGCTCTTGCGACTCTGCAAGTGGCGGCCCCCGAGCACGACACGGTGCTGCGCGACCTGTTCATCGACCGCCCCGCCTTCGATACCTGGGCCGCGACTTACCGCGCGCGCCTGTTGCAAGAGCACAGCGTCGATGCCGAACGGCAAACAGCGATGAACCTGGTCAACCCGAAATACGTGCTGCGCAACTACCTGGCGCAAGTGGCCATCGAAAAAGCCCAGCAGCACGATTACACGGAAGTGGCGAAATTGCTGGAAATACTGCAAAAGCCATTTGACGAACAGCCCGAACACCAGCACTATGCGGCCCTGCCGCCCGACTGGGCCAGCCACCTTGAAGTCAGTTGCTCATCCTGAGGAGTCATTATGACCACGAATAAAGTCAAAAAAACCGACGCCGAATGGCGCGCCATGCTCGACTCGATGCAATACGAAGTCACGCGCCACGCAGCCACGGAACGCGCGTTCACGGGCAAGTTCTGGGACCACCATGAACATGGCATCTATACCTGCGTCTGCTGCAACACACCCCTGTTTGCCTCGGATACGAAGTTCGATTCCGGCTGCGGCTGGCCCAGCTATTTCCAGGCCCTCGCCCCGGCCAACGTGACGGAGATCGTCGACCGCAGCCACGGCATGCTGCGCACGGAAATCGTCTGCGCCGTCTGCGACGCCCACCTGGGCCACGTCTTCCCGGACGGCCCGCCACCGACCGGCTTGCGCTACTGCATCAATTCGGCCTCCTTGCGCTTCGATCCGCAGCCTTGATGCTGGCAATGGCTTGGGCCTTGCTCCTAAGCCATTCCTAAGATGATTCTAATAAGACCAGTGTAAAGTCTCGCCATGAAATTTCTATTCGACCTATTCCCCCTGATCGCCTTCTTCGCCGCCTTCAAACTGGGCGGCATGTATGAAGCGGCCACGCACGATTTCGTGCAGCAATATTTGTCCGGCTTCGTGTCTGGCGGCCTGATCAAAGCCGACCAGGCGCCGTGGATACTCGCCACCCTCGTCGGCATCGTCGCGACGGCTTGCCAGGTCAGCTATCTGCTGCTGCGCGGACGCAAGGTGGACGGCATGCTGTGGCTGTCGCTGTTCATCTTTGTCGTGTTCGGCGGCGCCAGCATTTACCTGCATGACGATTTCTTCCTGAAATGGAAGCCGACCCTGATCTACTGGCTGTCCGGCCTCGCCCTCCTGATCGCCCACGTGGGTTTCAAGAAAAACCTGATCCGCAAGACCATGGAAGCGCAGGTGCAATTGCCTGATGCCGTATGGAACCAGTTGCTGGCCGCATGGATCATTTTCTTTGGCGCCATCGGCGCACTGAACCTGTTCGTCGCCTTCGTGCTGTACAAGGGCGACATGGCTGCCTGGGTCAGCTTCAAGGCGTTTGGCGCGACGGGCATCTTCTTTGCCTTCATCGTGGCGCAAACCCTGTTCCTGGCCAAACATATCAAGGAAGACGCATGATGAGCACCACCACCGAAAACACCGCGCCGGAAACGCGCATGCAGCGTATTCGTACCCGCCTGGAAACGGCACTTTCCCCTCTGGAATGCGTGCTGGAAGACGACTCGGCGCGCCACCGGGGCCATGCCGGCGCAGCCTCCGGCGGAGGCCATTACAATCTACGCATTATTTCTAATCAATTTGAGGGGCTCAGGCTCGTCATGCGCCATCGACTGGTGTATGATTCCGTGCACGATATGATGCATAATGAGATACATGCATTGGCGATTGTGGCCCTGGCGCCGTCCGAAGTAGTGTAAGGATGGCGTTTTGGCGTACCCGAGCCATGTTATCAATTTCTTTCCATGCGTTTTTTACGAAACTTTCCCTAACAGGATTTAATAATGACTTTTAAGCCAGCCCGCTTGCTGATCGCACTACTCGCCGTTGTCGCGGTACCTGTTTTTGCGCAAAATGTTGCCGTTGTTAATGGCAAGCCTATCCCATCGTCGCGCGTTGATGCAGTCGTCAAGCAAGTCGTCGCCCAAGGCCAGCAACCGGATTCGCCGCAACTGCGCGAAATGATCAAGAAGGACTTGATCGGCCGTGAAGTGCTGATGCAAGAAGCGGAAAACAAAGGTTTCGGTAAAGATGCAGCCGTCAAGCAGCAAATCGAGAACGCACGCCAGGCCATCGTCATCAACGCCCTGGTCGGCGACTACCTGAAAAAGAACCCTGTCAACGACGCTGAAATCAAGGCGGAATACGACCGCTTCGTGGCCCAGACCGGCGACAAGGAATACCACGTGCGCCACATCCTGGTCGGCACCGAAGCGGAAGCGAAAGACATCATCGCCAAGCTGAAAGGTGGCGCCAAGTTCGAAGACCTGGCCAAGCAATCGAAAGATGCCGGTTCGGCCGACAATGGCGGCGACCTGGACTGGGCAGCGCCATCGTCCTTCCCGAAAGTCTTCTCCGACGCCTTCGTGAAACTGCAAAAAGGCCAGGTCACCGACACCCCGGTGCAAACGCCTAACGGTTTCCACGTGATCAAGCTGGACGACACCCGCGCGGCAAAACTGCCGACCCTGGAAGAAGTCAAGCCACAGATCGCCGAAGCGCTGCAGCAAAAGAAACTGCAAGCGTATCAGGAAGAAATGATCAAAAAAGCAAAAGTTCAGTAAGAACTGACCTCCCCGGCGCCCTTTTCGGCGCCGGTCGTGTATTCTGCGCCTGAATGCGCACTGCACGGCAGTCGCGATCTTTTGTATCGGTTTTTGTATACTTATTAGGAATGAACATGATTTTGAAGCCAGCCCGCCTGATCTTAGCCCTGGTCGCCGTTGTAGCGATCCCTGCGTTCGCGCAAAACGTGGCCACCGTGAATGGCAAGGCCATCCCGTCGTCGCGCGTCGACCAGGTCGTCAAGCAAGTCGTCGCCCAAGGCAAACAAGCGGATTCGCCGCAACTGCGCGAAGCCATCAAGAAAGACCTGATCGGCCGTGAAGTGCTGATCCAGGAAGCCGACAAGCAAGGCTACGGCACGCGTCCGGAAGTCAAGTCGCAGATCGACAATGCCCGTCAAAGCATCATCATCAACGCCCTGCTGGCCGACTACGTCAAGAAAAACCCCGTCAAGGACGCTGAAATCAAGGCCGAATACGACAAGTTCAAGGCGCAAGCGGGCGACAAGGAATACCATGCACGCCACATCCTGGTGGCCACCGAAGCGGAAGCGAAAGACATCATCGCCAAGCTGAAAGGCGGCGCCAAGTTCGAAGAACTGGCGAAAGTATCGAAAGACGGTTCCGCAGCCAATGGCGGCGACCTGGACTGGGCTAGCCCAGCTTCGTACGTCAAGCCATTCTCCGACGCCATGGTCGCCCTGAAACCAGGCCAGGTCACGCAAACGCCAGTGCAATCGCAATTCGGCTTCCACGTGATCAAGCTGGAAGAAACCCGTCCGACGAAGTTGCCGGCACTGGAAGAAGTCAAGGGCCAGGTATCCGAATCGCTGCAACAGAAGAAACTCGCCGCTTACCGCGACGAGCTGATGAAGAAGGCAAAAATCCAGTAATATCGGATGAAGATGAAAAGGCGCTCCACGGAGCGCCTTTTTTACGCCTGGAGATACCATGAATCTACATCAAGAATTAAAAATCGCGCTGGAAGCGGTTGCCGAACCGGGCCGTGCGGGGCCCATGCAAGCCTACATGCGCGGCCAGTTTGTGTTCCTGGGCGTGGCAGCGCCGCAGCGGCGGCTGGCCGCCAGGGGCTTGCTGGCGGGCCTGAAGGGCGTCGATGCCGGGACCTTGCTGCAACATGCGCAACGGCTGTGGCAGCAGCCGCAGCGCGAATACCAGCACGTGGCGCTCGACATGCTGGCCCTGCACCGGCGGCAACTGGACGTCTGCCACCTCCCCGCCCTGCTGGCACTGGCGCGCCAAAGGGCCTGGTGGGACAGCGTGGATGGCATGGCGGGCATCATCGGCGAGGTGCTGCAGGCGGCGCACCAGCGCGGCGGCGACGGCCATGCGCACATGGCGGGCGCCTTGCGGCATGACGATTTCTGGCTGCGCCGCATCGCCATGCTGCACCAGTTGGGCTGGCGCGCCGACACGGATGCCGGCTGGCTATTTGACGCGGCCCTCGCGCTGGCGCATGAAGACGAGTTTTTCATCCGCAAGGCCATCGGCTGGGCCTTGCGCGATTACGCCCGCCACGCGCCCGAAGCCGTGACGGTATTTGCCAACGCACACCGCCAGCAACTATCGGCGCTCAGCTACCGCGAAGCGCTGAAGCACCAGCCGCGCTGAACGCCGGCCCACCGAGCTTCACAACCGAGATTCACAGCCGCTTGTACATGCGCGCCAGCGGCAGTTTGATGTCGTCGGGCAAGTCCAGATGAAACTCTTCCGTCACGGCAAAGCCGCTGGCCAGGTACAGCGGCACGCCGGGCAAGGTGGCGGCCAGTTCCAGGGCGGTAAAACCGGCGGCCAGGGCCTGCCGTTCGCAATGGCGCATCAGCATGCTGCCCAGTCCCTGGCGCGCGGCCGCAGGCTCCACAAAGAAGGCGCGGATGCGGCCCGGCTGGCTGGCCGGATCGAGCAGCGGGTCCGGCCCGCTCTTGGCGCGGTCGGCGCCATACAGGGTGGCGCGCTGGCTCCAGCCGCCGCAAGCCAGCATGGCGCCATCGCGTTCGATGACGAAATACGTCCGGTCGGCAACGAGTTGCGTATCGACGCCGAACACGTGGCGCGTCACGGCCTCGGCCTGTTCCTGCGTATAAAACCCTGCGCTCAGTTCCACGCCGGAACGGGCGATCAGCGCATTCATGGCAGGCACATCAGCCGGCAGCGCCACGCGCAAGCGCGTCAACGCGCCAAAGCTGAACCAGGCACGGCGGATGCGGCCCTGCTCCACTTCATACGTCGCCACCAGTTCCTGTGCCGACACGCCATCGTCCGTGTCGCCATGGACGATTTCATGGTCGATCACCAGCTTGCCGCAGGCTATGCGCTTGAGCAACTGCGCCCGCGGCCGGCTGGAGGCAAAGCGGGCCGTGAAACGGGGGCCGATCTGCGCGCCGCCCGTGGCCAGCAAGGTGTCGGGGTGCTGGAATTGCTGTGCGTCATCGGCATAGATGGCCAGCAAGGCTGGCACGTCGTGTGCGTTATAGGCGTCCAGTTGTGCCTGGACCACCGCCGTTGGCGAAATGAGTGTATCGTTGGCAAGCGCCATGCGTGCACCTGTTGTGATGTGGTTGGAAAGTTGCAAAGCGTAACACTGTCGCTCCTGTCGCGGCGCGGTTTGCTGCGATAATTGTAAGATTCATTATAAGATTCACCGCAAGAGACATCTTGCGGCGTCACCAATCAATCGCAAATCGCAGCAGGAGTAGATATCATGAAATGGGAAGGCAATCGCGAAAGCGACAATGTGGAAGATCGCCGTGGCGAAGACGGCGGTGGGAGCGGCGGTGGCGGCGGCTTTGGTTTCGGCGGGCGCTCGATCGGCATCGGCACCATCGTCATCGCCCTCGTCGGCTCGTATGTGCTGGGCGTCAATCCCTTGACTTTGCTCAACCTGCTCAGCGGCGGTGGCGGCCAGATCAGCACCCAGCAAAGCCAGGCGCCGGCGCGCCAGCCACCCGAATCGGACGACATGGCCCGCTTCGTGAAGACCGTGCTGGCCGATACGGAAGACACGTGGGGCGCCCTGTTCAAGGCCGAAGGCGGCAGCTACGTGAAACCCAAGCTGGTACTGTTTTCCGGCAGCACGCCGACGGCTTGCGGCACGGGCCAGAGCGCCAGCGGGCCGTTCTACTGCCCCGGCGACCAGAAAGTCTATCTGGACCTCGACTTCTTCAACCTGATGCAGCAGCGCTTCAAGGTCTCGGGCGAATTTGCCGAAGCCTACGTGATCGCGCATGAAGTGGGTCACCACGTGCAGAACCTGATGGGCTTGTCCGAAAAGGTCGACAAGGCGCGCCGCACGCAATCGGAGCGCCAGGCCAACGCCATGTCCGTGCGCCTGGAATTGCAGGCCGACTGCTTTGCCGGCGTGTGGGCATATCACGCGAACGCCGACCGCAAGATCCTGGAACAGGGCGACGTGGAAGCGGCCCTGAAAGCGGCCACGGCCATCGGCGACGATGCGCTGCAGCGCCAGTCGCAAGGCCATGTCGTGCCGGATTCGTTTACGCACGGCACCTCGGAACAGCGCGTACGCTGGTTTACCAAGGGCATCGAAAGCGGCCAGATTGCCCAGTGCAATACGTTCGAAGCGCGCCAGTTGTAAATGAATCCACGCATGCCGCCCCGCGCGGGCCGGCATGCGCATCCATCAGGGCACGCTGACGTCGTAGCGCTTGCCCAGTCTTTTCAGCTCGCCCGTCTCGATCAGGTTATTCAGTTCCTGGTCGAACTGCAGGCGCAGCTTGTCGAAAGCGGGCGAGCGGGGGAAGGCGAAATAGCCGTTTTGTATTTCGATGACTTTGGGCAAGGGCTTCACCTGGCGGCCGTAGCCCAGGCGGGCAATGACGGGGTCGGTATTGCGGCGGTTGCTGACAAACACGTCGACGTGGTTGTGCACCAGCATCTTCAAGCCATTTTCCACATTGTTGGCCACGCTGACCTGCAAGCCGGGCCGCACGCGCTCCCAGTCCGCGCCATAGGCCCAGCCGTTGAGCAGCACCACCCGGCGGCTCTTCAGCACCGCGTAGTCACCATCCCAGCCGAAGCTGGCGTCCTGGCGCGTATAGAAGACCATCTGGTCCTGGTAGAACGGCTTGTCGGAAAACGCCATGCTGGCAATGCGCTCGGGCGTCTTGTAGGGGCCGATCAGGATATCGGCCTGGCCCTGCACCAGCATGGCTTGCGCGCGCGCCCATGGCACCATGCGAAAACGCACGGTATTGCCCGTGCGCGCCGCCATCAGCCGCAGCAGTTCCGCGCCCAGGCCGCCATATTCACCGCTGTTTTGATACTCGAACACGCGCTCGAACTGCGCGCCCACGGCCAGCAGTTCCCGCGCTGGCGCCTGCGATGGTACAAGCAGCGCAGACCACAGCAGCGCCAGGGCCAGCAGGCGCCGCCCTGCTCTGCTCATCAGCCGACGATGCGCAAGGAGTAATCGGTGGCCCGCACATCCTTGGTCAGGCTGCCGATCGAGATGCGGTCCACGCCCGTTTCGGCAATGGCGCGCACGGTGTCGACATTGATGCCGCCGGACGCTTCCAGCAAGGCGCGGCCTTTGGTAACGGCCACGGCCTCGCGCATCATGTCGTTGCTGAAGTTATCGAGCAAGACGGAGACGGCGCCCGCATCCAGCGCTTCCTGCAATTGCACCAGGGTTTCCACCTCGATTTGCACGGGCACGCCCGCGTCGAGGTTGCGTGCGTTTTCCAGGGCCTGGCTGACGCCGCCCGCGGCCGCGATGTGGTTTTCCTTGATCAGGATGCCGTCATACAGGGCCAGGCGCTGGTTCTTGCCGCCACCCACGCGCACCGCATACTTTTGTGCCAGGCGCAGGCCAGGCAAGGTCTTGCGCGTATCTAAAATGGACGCCTTGGTGCCGGCGACCACATCGACATACTGGCGCGTGGCCGTGGCGACCGCCGACAGCAGTTGCAGGAAATTGAGGGCGCTGCGCTCGGCCGTGAGCAAGGCGCGCGCCGGCGCCTCGATCGTGCAAACGACGCTGTCGGCCGCCATCATGTCGCCTTCGGCGTAATGCCAGGCAATATCGATGCTGCGGTCCAGGCTTTTCATGATGCCTTCGAACCACGGCGCGCCGCACAGCACGGCCGCTTCGCGCACGATGACACGGGCCGTGACGATATGGTCAGGCGGCACCAGCTCGCCCGTCAGGTCGCATTGACCCACGTCTTCCAGCAAGGCGGCCAGCAAATTACCTTCGAACGCACGCGCCAGGGCCGGATCGAAAGGAGCGAAAGAATTAACGAGGGTACTCATGCTGGACCGATTCCTTGGAACAATGTGGTTTCTTTTGCCAGATCCGCGCCCGGCTTGAGGCCTGCCTTCTTGGCGGCGGCGAAGTCGAGCATGCGATTGATCGAGCGCACGGCCAGCTGGCCGACGGCGGGATCGACGTGGATTTCGTTGTGCATGTTTTCCAGCGTTTCCGCCAGGTTCAGCAAACCGTTCATGGCCATCCACGGGCAGTGCGCGCAACTCTTGCAGGTGGCGCTGTTGCCGGCCGTGGGCGCTTCGATGAAACGCTTGCCTGGCGCGGCCGCACGCATCTTGTGCAGGATGCCGTTGTCGGTGGCGACAATGAACGTGTCCGTGTCCATGGTTTGCGCTGCCGCAATCATTTGCGACGTGGAACCCACCATGTCGGCCAGCGCCACCACATTCGCGGGCGACTCCGGATGCACGAGCACCTTCGCTTGCGGATACTCTTCCTTGAGCAGGTCGAGTTCGATGCCCTTGAATTCGTCATGCACGAGACAGGAGCCCTGCCACAGCAGCATGTCGGCGCCCGTTTCCTTCTGAATATACCCGCCCAGGTGCTTGTCCGGTGCCCACAGGATTTTCTTGCCCTGCGCATGCAAATGGGCCACGATATCGAGGCCGATGGACGAGGTCACCATCCAGTCCGCGCGCGCTTTGACGGCCGCGCTGGTGTTGGCGTAGACGACAACCGTGCGGTCAGGGTGGGCGTCGCAGAAGGCCGTGAATTCATCCACCGGGCAGCCGAGGTCGAGCGAACAGGTCGCGTCGAGGTCGGGCATCAACACGGTTTTCTCGGGACTGAGGATCTTTGCCGTTTCGCCCATGAAGCGCACGCCGGCCACGACCAGGGTCTTGGCCGGATGGTCGCGCCCGAAGCGGGCCATTTCCAGGGAATCGGAGACGCAGCCGCCCGTGGCTTCCGCCAGGTCTTGCAGATCAGCATCAACGTAGTAGTGGGCAACGAGCACGGCTTCGCGCTCGATCAGCAGGCGCTTGATGCGCGTGATCAGTTCGGCTTTTTCAGCCGGGGAAGGCGTCGCTGGCGTGCGTGCCCAGGCGTGGGCAGTGCAGCTGGCTCCGTCTTGTGGATGTTCGTACTCGACGGATTTGATGGCTAAAGTTTGCATGGCTGTGTCAAACAAAAACGGGATAGACCGGCACGATTGCAATAAAGCAGGTGCGCCGGAACGAAAGGACCGCGGCGCGTCGGTGTGGGTGGTACCAGAGTACCCCACCGGCTTTCCAAACGCCTGATAAAACCGTAGCGAGCGGCAGCGATTTGTGGCCGAGAAGCGCAACCGTACAAAAGTACGGTGAGCATCACAGGCCGCAAAGCGCGACGCGCAGTAGGTTTGATCAGGTGTTTAATCAATACCTTGGCTTCTGAGGTAATCCTCGTAGTTGCCGCGGTAATCGACCACTTCATCTTCCTTGATCTCGATGATGCGGTTCGCCAGCGAGGAGACGAATTCGCGGTCATGCGACACGAAGATCAGGGTGCCCGCATATTTTTCCAGCGCGATGTTCAGCGATTCGATCGATTCCATGTCCATGTGGTTGGTCGGCTCATCGAGCATCAGCACGTTGTGGCGGCCCAGCATCAGCTTGCCGTACATCATGCGGCCTTTTTCACCACCGGACAGTACTTTCACGGCCTTTTTCACATCGTCGCCGCCGAACAGCAAGCGGCCCAGGATGGAGCGCACGGCCTGGTCGTCGTCGCCCTCTTTCGTCCATTGGCCGATCCAGTCGGTCAGGTTCGTGTCCTTGGCGAAATCTTCCGTCGGATCTTGCGGCATGTAGCCAACATTGGCATTTTCCGCCCACTTCACGCGGCCCTGGTCGGGCTGCAAGCCGGCAATCTCGCCCGCGATGCAGCGCAACATGGTGGTCTTGCCGGCGCCGTTGGCGCCGATGATGGCGATGCGCTCGCCTGCCTCGACCATGATGCTGAAGTTCTTGAACAGCTGGCGGTCAAAGCCTTTCGAGATGTTCTCGACTTCCACGGCCAGGCGGTGCAATTTCTTCTCGCCGTCGAAACGCACGAACGGATAGGCGCGCGACGATGGCTTGATGTCGTCGACCTTGATCTTTTCGATCTGCTTGGCGCGCGACGTGGCCTGGCGGGCCTTCGACTTGTTCGCGGCGAAGCGGCGCACGAATTCCTGCAGCTCGGCAACCTTGTCTTTCGCTTTCGCGTTGTTGGCCAGTTGCTGGTTGCGCGCCTGGGTCGAGGCGAACATGTATTCGTCGTAGTTGCCTGGGTAAATCTTCAGGGTGCCGTAGTCCATGTCGGCCACGTGGGTGCAGACCTGGTTCAGGAAGTGGCGATCATGGGAAATGATGATCATGGTGGAGTTGCGCTCGTTGAGCACGTCTTCCAGCCAGCGAATCGTGTTGATGTCCAGGTTATTCGTCGGCTCGTCGAGCAGCAGGATGTCCGGGTTCGAGAACAGCGCCTGCGCCAGCAGCACGCGCAGCTTCCAGCCTGGCGAGACATTGCTCATCGGGCCTTGATGCAGGTCGATGGCGACACCGGCACCCAGCAGCAGTTCGCCGGCGCGCGATTCAGCCGTGTAGCCGTCGTATTCGGAGACTTTGCCTTCCAGATCGGCCGCCTGCATGTAGTCGTCGTCCGTCGCTTCCGGGTTCGCGTAGATCGCGTCGCGTTGCTGGATGGCGGCCCACATTTCCGTGTGGCCCATCATGACGACGTCGAGGACGCGCATGTCTTCAAACGCAAACTGATCCTGGCGCAGCTTGCCCAGGCGCTCGTTGGTATCGAGCATGACATTGCCGCCCGACGGATCCAGATCGCCGCCCAGGATCTTCATGAACGTCGACTTGCCGCAGCCGTTCGCGCCGATCAAACCGTAGCGGTTGCCGTCGCCGAACTTGACGGAGATATTCTCAAACAATGGCTTGGCGCCAAACTGCATCGTAATATTTGCTGTAGAAAGCATTAGTGAGGTCTTTATCCAGTGAAAACAGGTAGTTAGGTACTTTTCTCCCATTATACAGCAACCACCATGAACCACTATCCTGGTGGGCTGCCTGAGCCGGCCGTTTTCACCGCTCAGGTCCGCGGGTTTCTGGCAGTTGGCCAGTTTCAGCAGCTTGGGGCCGGGCTTGGCCCGCTTGTTGCGCTTTACTGCGGTCATAGTGTTGCCTTGATGGCGGCAGCGCCGTGCTAATGACCGATTACAGAAAATCATTAATACCGCCTGTATCCGGATAGTTGTCGCGCCCCCTGATTTACCGTAGGATTGCCGAGTTTCTCCATGCCGCAATATATAAAATTTATAAGAGGAAGTATCCTTCAAGGTCAACTGGAGGCGTTAAATCCTGCTACCAAATACACCGCGACTGAAATCGCCGACCAGAACACCCTTTTGAGAAAAATAATGCGAAAACCTCATTCCTTGATTATTTTTAGCATATTGGCCAGCTTGGCCATACCTGTATTGTCGGCGGATACGCCGCTATCTTTGCCAGACCGCCTGGCCGCCCTTCGCACGACTATCGCAATCGATCATGGAAAGATGGTTGGTACCGGCGCGGCAACATTGATAAACGCGGGCCTGGAAAGCCAATTCGTCCTCATCGGCGAAGACCATGGCATTGCAGAAATTGCGCATTTTTCGGCGGCGTATTTTGAAGAATTGGCAAATCAAGGATTTACGACGCTTATTATCGAAAACGGGCCGACGGTTGCTGATGCTTTGGAAAAAACATTGAAAGCCGATACTGGCGTCGCTGGCATAGCAGCATTTAATAAGGCATATCCGGTCGCTACTGCTTTTTACAAGTGGCAAGCTGAGGCGCAATTCCTGGCCCGTATCGCCAAAGCTGCCGGACCATCGTTCCATTTAGTGGGAATGGATCAGGAGCTCATGGGCGCTTCGAAATATTTGCTCGACCAAATGGCTGAACAACCGCTTGGTCCTTTGGCGAAATCAAAAGTCGAGGCCTTCCGCAAGCTTGAAAGCGACGACTATCGCCGAGCATCGGAGAGCGGAGACCCGCGTGAGCTTTTCATGGTAAAAATCAAAGAAGAAGAATTAGTCGCATTACAGAAGCTGCTCACGACACCCAAGGAAATGCCCGCCTTGGCGATGTTGAATTCATTGCTTGAAAGCCGCAGCATATACACCAAAAACATGACGCCGGGACAAGGATATTCGTCGAATATACAGCGTGCCAGGCTGATGAAGCAGTATGTGACCAGCCATTTGACGCTTGCGCCTGCACAGCGCATGTTGCTGAAAGCCGGTGCAGTGCATGTATTCCGAGGCTATAACCCGCTTGGTGCCGGTAGCCGTGAGATCGGCAATTATCTGGCTGAATATGCGGAAGGCCACGGACAAAAATCGCTGCATGTGTTGGTGCTGGCATCCAAAGGCAAGCAGGCGCAATTTGCCGGCATTGGGCGCGCGTCGGCCATCACAGAAATCGAAAAAGTCGATACCAAGTCCTCCATGGCTGGCGTATTACCCTTCTTTGCCGCGGCGAAAGAGCATAAGGACTGGTCATTGTTCGACGTGCGCCCCTTGCTGGGATCGGCCAAATCCCTGGCGAATGGAGACAGCAGTGTCCAAGGCATGATTCAGGGCTACGATTTTGTACTGGTCATTCCCGAGGGGAACGCAACGTCGGACCTGTGAAATATCGCCATAGGTCCTCCACTGCAGCGCGGCACTATCGCGCTGCAGGCGTGCTCCGGTTCGGCTCCCTGGAACGCAAGTCCCGCTACGGCACAAAGTATGTCGTCCCGTTCCAACCTCCGTTTTTTCGGCAAGGCATCGACGCAGCAATCCACATCGGTGCCTGCCCCTGAAAATTATCCATGCATCATGATTGCCTTGTCCGTATTTAGCAGTTAGGCTGCGTGCTCGCCCGCCACCAGGCATTGGTATTGTGCGGGCGCATCCCAACCCTACCGGACTCACAGGCATCACTTGAAAAAAACTACCATTGCCGCCGCTGCGGCCATCATTGCCCTCGCCGCCACCGTCTACGCTTCGCCGTACTACGCCTTGCACCAGATCAAGACCGCGCTGGCCGAGCGCAACGCCGAAGCCCTGGCCGCACACGTGGACTTCCCCGCCCTGCGCGCCAGCGTCAAGACGCAGCTGGAAGCCAGCATGGCGCGCAGCATCGAAGCGACAGCCGGCAGCGGCAACCCGCTGGCCGCGCTGGGCCAGTCGATCGCCAGCGCTATGCTGGGCAAGATGGTCGACACCATGGTCTCGCCCGCAGGTGTCGTCGCGCTGGTGAACAAGAGCGCCGTCAGCCCGCAAGCGAATGCGAACGCGGACGCGGACGCGCCCGCCGATGGCGCGCAGAAAAAGGCCGAGTATTCGGCAGGCTATGCCGGCGTGAACACCTTTGTCGTGCGTGCAAAAGACGGTAATGCGCAGGACGGCGCGCTGGTCCTGCTGCGCCATGGCGTGTGGGGCTGGAAACTCAGTTCGATCGAGATTGCGTCGGCGATGGCCGCACGTTAACCGGGAAATTTCATGCTGAAACACACGGCCTTTTCGCTGGCCATGGCCATTGCCAGCGCCACATCACTCGCCCACGCCCTCGATGGCACAGCCGGGAGCAGCCACTCTGTCGCCGCGCGCATGCAGGCGGAAACGTCCGCGGCCGCCGATCCCGACGCCCCCGCGCCGCTGCCCGTGCCCAGCGACATTTCGCTGGCTGAACTGGAGCGCCGCCTGGCGCTGGGGCAGGCGCAGGCCGCTGAAAAACACTATACCAGCGCGCTCGATCCGGCCGTGCTGAGCACCCTGGCGCAGCAGATGGGGTGCCACGATATCGTCGGCATGCAGCCGTTCGGTTTCCCGCTGGAACCAGCGCAAGCGACTGTCCTGAGCGGCGCGCACCTGCTGGCCCGCTGCCCGGACAGGGCCTATGTGACGATCACGGCCATGTCGATGGCCGGCAAGGCGGGCAAGCGCGCCAGCATTTCGCCGCAGTCGTTCAAGCACACGGTCGATGGCAGGCCGGCGCGGCGCCTGTATTACAAGGCACCCAACGGACGCCAGAAGGAATCGCTGACCATCGTCGATGGCAGCTATGCGTATGCGCTCGAGTACTGGTCGCTCGATGACAGCCAGCAAAGCGGCATGGTCGGCATGCGTAGGATGGAAACATTGATATTGCCGCAATAAGACAGACAAAAACAGGTAAAATACTGTATATTCATACAGTTATTTACTCTCACCCTGCCGAGCATGCCAACACACACGCCCATCGACTTATCCTACACCATCTGCGTCAGCGCCACGATCGACGCAGAGGCCGAACAAACCATCCTCGAAGGCTTGAACGCCTATAACGATGCCATCACCGGCTATAGCGACAGACAGGTATTGAGCGTGGTCGTGCGCGACCGCGACAGCCAGCGGGTGCTGGGCGGTGCCATGGGCCGGACTTCGCTGGGCCTGCTGTTTCTCGATTTGTTTTATTTGCCCGCCGCCTTGCGGGGGCTGGGACTGGGCAGCCAGATACTGGCGCAGTTCGAAGAGGAAGGACGCCGGCGCGGCTGCGCTTCGGCGGTACTGTACACCATCAGTTTCCAGGCGCCCGAATTTTACGAACGGCGCGGCTGGCGCCGCTTCGGCGACATCGCCTGCAGCCCGGAAGGCACGAGCCGGGTATTCATGAGCAAGGCCTTGTAGGCATATAAACGACAATGGCTGACGGCAAACCTGCCACCAGCCACTATCAAGCACGGTCAACAACCGCTGCTTACATGCCCAGCGACTTGAGCAGGTCGGCGTTGTCGTCGTCTTCCGGTTCCGCTGCAGGCGCCGGAGCGGCGTCGCGTTCGCGGTTCGCGAATTCGCCATCCATCAGCGAGTCGGCGTCGACTTCGCGCGAATCGAAATCGTGCAGCTTGATGAACTCGGTACGGTCGATCGCCAGTTCCAGATAGAAAATATTGTTCTTTTCCGTATAGAACGTGACGCGGCGCATTTCCGGGCGGTCCAGCGGCGTGTCGACGCTGAGCATCACCTGCTTGTTCAGCACCAACATCTTTGGCTGGCTCTGGGTGATGTTCGTTTGCAGCTCGCGCCGCACCTTGCCCGTGAAGTCGCCCACGATCTGGTTCATCAGCTCGCCCATGATGTTCGACACTTCGTCCGACGTGTAGAAACTGGCCAGCTCCGACTTCGGCATGCCCATGTGCAACATGTAGCGCTCGTAGATTTCCATCGCCGTATCGGCGGCAAAATTGAGCACCACCAGGCCTGTGAAACCACCATCGAACATGACGAAACAGCCGATGTCCGGCTTCAAGCCCGTCTTGGTGATGCGCTGCACCATGCCCGAATAATTGACTTTACTTTGCGTTGCAACGTTGAGCACCCGAACTACCGAGTTGCACAAACTCATCAACAAATCTTCTGTACCGTACACAACATCCTTTTCTGCATCCATGAGCAACCTCTCCTACTATTTTAAAGATGACAGCACTGTTCCCTGCCCGCCGCGAGCCGAAACTTGACCGTTTCGCTCAGCAAGCGGACGACTTCACCTTTGCATGCCTGACCTTGCGTGGCGCCGCGCGCCGCGTTGCCGCTGGCCCGAACCGCCCTCTTACCTTTTTCTGTATAGAAATAAGTATCATGCGCAGAATACCCAGATGTAACATTTCCGTCCAGCCATACCTGCATTTACTTGACGATCTGTGCGGAAATACCAATACATTGCAAGGCAACATTATGCGGAAGATAAGCCTGTAGAAAGAATCAGCCTGGCACGCCTGAAACCATGGCGAAAGGCAGCATCACTTATACTGCCTCCGCGGGACGCAACGGCGCCGCCAGGACAACAACTACCGAAAGGCATGAGAGGATGAGCACACTGCAAGAACAGGCAACGGCGGAAATGATGGCGGCCGTGGAAGCGTGGTTTGTCGAACGCCTGAAGCGCACCGATCTGGAAAGCGCCGTGAATCGGACCACCCTGCAGATGGGCATCTTTAATGATTTCTTGCTCGACTACAAACCCGGCCGCACCACGGCCGACGATTTCCAGCTGGCCGATGCCGAGGAATTCGCACCGAGGACGCCATCGCGCCTGGACGAAGCCGTCGTGCGCGACAGCATCGCACCCCAGTTGCTTGCCATGGTGCAAGCGAAGCTGGAGACACTGGCCGACACCCCCCTGATCGACTACCGCTTCAGCTTTCGCGGCAAATTCCAGACGGCACAGGGCATGCTGCACCTGAACCTGCTCGATTATGTCAACGAAGGCAAACGCACAACCTTGCTCGAGCGCATACACAGCTACGTCACGCAAAAACTCGAGCACGGCAACCGGCCGACGAAAAAGCTGGAAACCTTCTTCCTCGCGCGCCACCTGCTCGATCCCCAGCTGTTTCCGCAGCCCGATATCGCCCGGACGATCGCGCTATTCGAGCGCATCGAACAACTGAACAAGTCGCGCCCGCAAGCGCTGGCCGAACATCGCAGCGACATCATCCAGGCCGTGACGGCCTGGGCGGAAAAGCAGTTCCTGCCGCAGTTCTATGACGTGCAGAAATCAAGCTACCGCAGCGCGGAATACAGCTTGAAAGCGGGCGCGGCGCCAGACGCGCAGGCGCTGGAGCCAATCGACCTGCTGCTATATGGCGCCGTGATGATATTGCGCCACGAACCGAGCTACGCCAAATCGACAGGCCTGAAATTCCTGGAAATCGCCCGCGAACTGGGCAGCGAACGGGCCGTGCGCATGCTCAAGGAAGGCAGCGGCACTTTCGCGCCAGACGCCATCCACCTGAAAAATGCCCAGCTGGAATGCCGCGCCAATGATGTGTTTGCCACCATCACCATTGTCATCGCCCGGGAAGAAGAAGGCGCGTATGCGCAGGCGCTGGCGTTCATCACGCATTTGCTGAACAACGGTTTCCCGAAAAGCTACCAGATCAAGCTCAAGTCCAGGGTCAAGGAATATCTTCCCCTGAAAGGCCTGGCCAGGTCAGACACGCACCGCTTCTTTGCCAACGCCCTCGCCTGGCCCGCCTTGCAGCCGCAGCTGGAAGCGTATGCGCGCGCCGCCATCGAGCAATTCGAATTTTATGCCGATACGGAAGGCGAAAAGAACTGCATGCCAGGCAGCTACGCCACGTTTGGCCTGGGCCTGCTCGACGCTCGCTATTTCCCCCTGGTGCAGCACTACATGACCAACGTCGACGAGGAGCACCAGTCCGTGCAGGATCAGTTCACGGCCGCCTTTGCTGAAAAGCATGGCGTCACGCCAGACTCCGTTCCCGTGCTGGCGGCCTGCCTGCGCGCGTGCACGGATAACGCAAAGGTAAAAATCCAGGCGGAACTGGAGGACGTGGAGAAACTGGAACTGTTCTGCCAGCAACTACAAGGACTGGAAGGCTATCTGGTCGAGCACATGCTGTATCCCGTCTGGGGCAAGCTGGAAAAACTGGCGACCCTGGCGCGCAAGGCGCAAGGCCGGCGCAAGGAGCTGCTGCTGGCTTTGCTTGAAGCGGCCAGCAAGGCGTAGGCCTAATGTGCGCAACGTTATGACTTTCACCATATATAATGCGGGCGCCAAAATTGCCGTAAAGCATCTTTTGGCGCCTGACATTGAATCGTGGAGAAAATACATGCATCAAACACAACAAACATCGCGCACCTTCTTGCTGGCAGCAAGCTTTGCCGCCACCGTGGCGCTGGCCCAGCCCGCCTTCGCCGCCGACACCGCCGTGGAACTGGCGCCCGTCGACGTGGCCAATCTGTACATCAAGACCATCATCAACCAGGATGAAGCCAGCGTCGCCAAGCTCAACGCCTATCTGCGCCCCACGCGCCTGGCGGGCCACCAGAGCGCCGAATACGCGTCGTACAGCGGCTTGAAGGAAGCGGATGCCAAATTCCCAACGGAAACGGGCAAACTGATCGCTGACCTGTTCCCCGCGACCATGCGCGCGGCACTGACGCCGGCCGCCGAACAGCTGGCGGCAAACGTCATTGCCGCCAAGAATGGCGCCGCGTGCCAGGCCACCAAGGCTGACCCGGTAACGGTGGAAAACGGCATACAAACGGCTGCCGTCAGCTTCGAATGCCAGGTCGTCAAGGTAGCGGTGGCCTGGGCGCCTGCGGCCCAGCAACTGGCGAAGAGCGGCTGCAAGGTCGAGCAATGCAAGGCGGGTCTGCAAAAGATCGCCGCGACCTACACGAGCTCGCCGAAGCAGACCTGGCGCGCCGTGTTTGCCGTCAGCCGTGAAAAGAACTCGGAAGCCTGGCGTAACGATTTCGCGCGTGAAACCTTCGATGAAATCTGGGAATACCTGTAATCCGGGTCCCGTTTACAATGGTCGGATGGATAAATTGACACCGGTGCAACAGCCCGCAGGCCTGGCCTTGCTGCACCTGCTCGCCCCCGAGCATGTGGAGGTCACGCTGGGCGCGCAAGTGCTGGCGCAGGACTTGCGCGCCCTGCACGGCAAACAATTGCTGGCGCTGCTGCGCCGGCTGCGCGCTGCCCAGTCCAACCAGCAGCACTATGCGGGCGCCAGCGTCGAGCAGGCCGAACAGCTGTTCGGCGCCGCCATCGCCGCCGTCAAGGGGGAGCTGGCCACGCGCCCGCACATTCCCAATAAACAGGAAGCGAAGGCCTTGCGCCAGGCGGCGGCAAAGAAGCGCTAATCGAGACGCAAGCCGGCCGCCAGCGAGGCCGTTTCGTGTGGGCGAGCTCGCCGGCCCCCTCCTATAATCGGAGGCTCTATTGTTTCCGCTACAGAAAGTTCCCCATGTCCACACAATTTTCCCGCCATGTATTCGGCTGCGCCATCCTTGCGTTCTCCACTCTGGCGAGCGCGCAGGCGGCCAGCCCCCAGCACATCGGCCCCATCGATGCGCGCGCCGTGTGGCAGGAACGCTCGCTGTCGGCTTGCCGCAGCGAACAATCGCCCACGGCGCCCGACGTCTGCCTGCTGCGCACCATGCAGCGCTCGGGCGCCAGCCCGCAAGCCATCGCCGCGGCCAAAATGCTGGTGAAGGCAAACAAGGCCGGCTTCATCTCCGCCTGGCGGCCGCTGGGCAAGGCGGCCCTGGCCACCGTTACCTATCCGTTCCGCGCCAACACGAATGAAGGCACCTTGCTGATCGGCAGCGATGGTGCCGCCATCGACGTCGACGAGGGCTCCGTGGGCGAGGAAGACCGCGCCACGCCGGCCTGGCGCGCGTTTGCCGCTGTCCATCCAGACTCTGTCCCGTTTGCGCCCGCCGACTTCGTGGGCAGCACGGCGACCAGCGATGGCGGTCAGAGCGTGCTGTTTTCCACGCCCCTGATCACCTGCCACGCCTGCGCCGAGGATGGCGCCCTGCTCGTCGCCTACACGATCGACAAGGCGGGTATCGTGCGCGAGCGGAAACTCTTGACGATCAAGTAATGCTGCACCAAAGATAAGATAGAATTGCCCGATGGCATGTCCATACACGTGCATGCCATCGATCCGACTTACTTATCACGGGAAAACATGCGCCACTCTTGCTTTGCACTGCACCTCGCCGCCGCCCTGCTGCTGTCCAGCCCCTTCCACCACATCGCCATTGCAGCACCCGCCGCCAGCGCGGCCACGCCGCTCGTCATCGGTGAAAGTTTCAGCATCGATTCGCAGGCACTGCAGGAAAAGCGCCACATCAATGTCTATATGGCGCGCGCCTGGGATACGCCGCCCGACGCGCCGCTGCCCGTGCTGTACATGCCGGACGGCGGCGTGGCGGAAGACTTTTTGCACGTGGCCGGCTTGCTGCAAGTGTCGGTAGCGAATGGCACGATGCGTCCCTTCATGCTGGTCGGCATGCAAAACACGCAGCGCCGGCGCGACTTGACGGGCCCGACGGAGAGCGCGGAAGACCGCAAGATTGCCCCCGTCGTGGGCGGCGCGTCCGCCTACCGGGCCTTCATCCGCGACGAGCTGATGCCAGAGGTGCGGCGCCGTTACCGCACGACGGGCGAGACGGCCATCGTCGGCGAATCGCTGGCCGGCCTGTTCGTAGTGGAAACATACCTGCTGGAACCGCAGCTGTTCGACCATTACCTGGCCTTCGATCCCAGCCTGTGGTGGAACCACGGCGCACTGCCGCGCCAGGCGGCAACCCTGCTCGCGCAAGGCGCGGCAGGCAAGCACAGCCTGTACCTGGCGTCCAGCAGCGAGTCAGGCATCGCCATCGAAGTGCAGCGCCTGTCGGAGGTGCTGCGAAAGCAGGCGCCGCCCGGCTTGCAATGGCATGTGGAAAAAATGCCGGAAGAAACCCACGGCACGATCTATCACCCGGCAGCACTGAAGGCGTTCCGCAGCGTCTTCAAGCCGCAGGCGCCGGCTGGGCAATAAAACATGGACAAACTGTAATCTGGCGAGGGTCGTAGCCGCAGGATCGGGCGGGTAAAATCGGCGGCCCTGCTTTTCCCGCCCGAGTCCAGATAATCATGAGTTTTTTGCAATTATTTATTCTTTCCATCGTCCAGGGCTTCGCCGAGCTGCTGCCCGTGTCCAGCTCCGCCCACGTCATCATGGCGGAAAAGCTGATGGGCCTGGACCCGACCTCGCCAGAGCTGACCATGCTGCTGGTGATGCTGCACACAGGCACCATGTTTGCCGTCATCGTGTATTTCTGGAAATCCTGGCGCGCCACGTATTTCAGCTCGGCCAGCGCCTTTCGCAGCAATGTGCTGTTGCTCGTGGCCGCCACTGCCCTGACGGGCATCGTCGGCTTCGGCTTGCTGAAAGGCATTACGCACGTCATGAGCAAGGATGCGCCCGGCTTTGAAATCGAGCACCTGTTCGGCAACGCGAAGCTGATGGCCGCCGCGCTGGCCGCCGCAGGCGTGCTGATCATTGTGTCGTCGCGCCTGCAAGCGCGCCAGCATGGCACCTTGTCCATCGGCAAGGCGATGGTGATCGGCGCCGTGCAAGGCCTGTGCCTGCCTTTCCGCGGCTTTTCACGCTCGGGCGCCACCATTTCCGCCGGCATCGCCATGGGCGTGCCGCAACGCCGCGCCGAGGAATTCAGCTTTGCCCTGGCCGTCGTGCTGACCCCGGCCGTGCTGGTCAAGGAAGGCTGGCGCTTTTACCAGGCCGTGGCAAATGGCAGCCTGGACCATCTGGAACACGGCAACAGCCTGCTGCACCTGCTCGGCCCAAGCCTGCTGGGCATGCTGCTGTCCTTCCTGGCAGGCTTGCTGGCCCTGCGCTGGCTGTCGCGCTGGCTGGAACAGGGCCGCTGGCATTTCTTTGGCGCATATTGCCTGCTGGCCTCCTTGGTGGTGCTGTACGTAGGGTAAAATCGCCGGGTTTGCGTCAAACGCCTATCAAACCTGCTGCGCGTCGTGATTTACGGCCTGCGATGCTCACTGTACCTTCGTACAATTGCGCTTCTCGACCATAACTCCCTTCCGCTCGCTACGGTTTTCTTAGGCGTTATTGTGTTAACTACCATCCCAGCCAGATTTTACTGAAAGCCAACGATGAATTTCGCCGCCACTGCCGCCCTCTCGCTTGCCATGTCCACCGACGCCTTCGCGGCCGCCGTGGGCAAGGGCGCCGCCCTGCACAAGCCGCAATGGCGCGAGGCGTTGCGCACGGGCCTGATCTTTGGCGTCATCGAAGCCATCACGCCCATCATCGGCTGGGCCCTGGGTAGCGTGGCAGCACCTTACGTGGAAGCGTGGGACCACTGGATCGCCTTCAGCCTGCTGGGCATCATCGGCTTGCTGATGATACGCAACGCGCTGTCCGATGCCGACGAGGAAGAGGCGCCGGCCCAGTCGCACTCGTTCTGGGTGCTGGCCGTGACGGGCCTGGCCACCAGCATCGACGCCATGGTGGTGGGCGCGGGCCTGGCCTTGCTGGGCGCAAATATTGTCGTGACGGCGGCCGCCATCGGCTTTTCCACCTTCGTCATGGTGACCCTGGGCGTGATGCTGGGCCGCGTGCTGGGCACGGTGGCGGGCCGGCGCGCCGAACTGGTGGGCGGCCTGGTGCTGATCGTCATCGGCTGCGTGATCTTATACGAGCATATCGGCCACCCGGCCTGACACCGGTGCCGGCGCGAAAAGCTGGCCCAGCAGCGCCACCAGCAAGGCGGCGCACGCGCCATCCGGATCCTTGTCGGGATCAAACACCGTCATCGTCATGCCACAGCAGCCACCACCATCGAGCAAGGTCCGCAGGATGGCCAGCAAGGCATCGGGTGCAATGCCAGGACTGCCTGGAGAATCGACGGCCGGCATCAGCGCCTGATCGAGTACATCGACATCGAGGTGCAACCAGAAGCGCCGCGGCGCGCGCCTGTCCAGCACAGCATTGATACGCTCGGCCACCACGGCGGCACCCGCCGCGTTGGCCTCAAACACATCGATGCGCGTGATGGCCGTGTCATTCACATCCGGCCAGGCAAAATCGGCATCGCGGTTTTCCCGCTCCCCCAGTTGCACGACATGCTATTCCGCCACCAGCGGCGCCGTCACGCCGGGCCACTGCGTCATCAGCGCCTCGCCCCGGCCCGTGGCTAGGGCCAGGCGCCAGAGGCCGCAAGCCCAGGTTGGAAGGAGCGAGAATAATTTCCATGGCAAACAATCTACGGTTCGGGTCAAGCATGCGGGCACACGATATGCCGCCTCGCATCATGATAGCTGCAAGCGGCATGTCAAGCGTGTGCGCGACCAACTATTCCTGGCGTATGATTACTGACAATATAATCTGCCAGCAACGGCATCCATTTCAACTCCTACGGCATGGGATCAGCGATGAAGCAATTTCATGAAGGCGATATCGTGCGCGTCAAATGCGGCGGCCCCGCAATGACGGTGCTGTGCATCGACGGCGACTACTTCCCAGAGGAAGAAAACCGGACGGCCGTCTTTTGCGTGTACGAAAAAGACCAGTTCCTGTTCGAGCAGGCATATCCCGAATGCGCGCTCGACATCGTCCGCTACGAGGACGCCTGAAGGCGGGTCCGCACGCCTGCGGCTGGCGCCCTGGCCGGCCGGTGGCTTTGTGCTACATTAAAAGCTCTATGTCTCGCAAGGTGACCATCATGGAAACTCTGGAGCTGCTGTTTGCCTCGCTGGTGCGCGAAACGGCCGAATCGATCCGCGACCACCACGTCCCCTTTTCCATCAAGCATGACGAACGCGCCTATTTCGAATGGATGGACGGGCATCCGATCAGTGGCTATATCCAGGAAGCGTATCGCGAGATCGAGGAAACGGCCCAGCAGATCCGCGCCATTCGCGCTGGGTGATGACGGCTGCCGTCGTGACGTTCGTTGGATTGTGGCTTGAATTGGCAGTCTTGATTCAGATCAAACACTCAGCTGTTCTATAGGCGTAAAAAGGCCTGGGCCACGACAATCAGGTCTGGAGGCGGGAGACATGGATCAGCAACAAAAACACCAGATCAGGGGGTATGAATTTCATGTGGCGGGGGCGCTGGAGAAGGATGGGCGCTACCGGGGCATGATTTTGATCAGCAAGCGTGGCGATACGCTGCAGGTGTACGCCAAGCCCGTGCTGATTGAAACACCCAGCAGTTTCAAGTCCGTGCATGCGGCCTTGATCGAGGCCTCGGCGTATGCCCAGGAACTCATCTATAACGGCGCCATCAAGGCGCTGCTGCCGGCCGATGCGCCACTTGCCGAAAAGCAGGCGCCGCAGCCGCCGGATTTCGTCGGCAATTGATGCGGCAAGTCCATCCGGCACCCCTGGTGCGCGCGTATAATGACGCGCTTTCCCGGATGAAAACTCAGAACCATGGAATATGTGAATTTGCCGTTGGTCTTCCTCGTCGGCTGCGCCTTGATTGCCTTGCTGGCCAAGAAGAATGGCTATTCGTGGTATCTGTTTTTCTTTGCCATCGCCGTGCCCACGCCCCTGTTGCTGCTGGCCTTGCCGCATGTGGTCGGCGCGGAGGCCGCTACGCTGACCTCCGTACGACTGGGCACCGCCCTGCTCTTCCCCGTGGCCGGCTTGCTGCTGGCCCTGCGGCGCAAGCGCTGACCGGCAAGCTGCCTCAGCGTGCCTGCACGCCATCGGCCAGGCGCCAGCCGACGGACAGCGCCAGTTGCTGCGCTTCTTTTTCATTGCTGCAATCGTCGTAATCGCAGGTGTCCGCATACGCGCCGCATGCCTGGTTCTGGCTGACATACGAGCCGACCCAGCGGCCGTCGCGGCGCTGGCTGGCCGTGGCACTGATGGTAAAGCCTTTGTGGATGGTGGGATTTTCAAAAGACATAATTCCTCCGATGCTAGAAGCGTCAGGGACCTGACTGGCTTCCACTGTGCGCCTTGCGGCCGCCCAGGTCTGTACGTTTGACCACACTCACGAAAAGGGCGCACGCCGCGTTCGTGCCAGCAGGCGATCGGGTATGATTTCGCCATGTGTGGACGATTCGATCAAAATGACACGGCGCGCGTGCTGGCGTCATCCTTCGGCTGGACCGACGCGGTGTTCGACAGCGAGGCGGAGCCGCACCTGAACGTTTCGCCCGGCACGTACCGGCCCATCTTGCATATCCAGGATGGCGTGCACCGGGTCGACGATGTCTTCTGGGGCTACCGCCCCGCCTGGGCAGCCGCGGCCACACCCGCTCCCGGCAAGAAAAAAATCCCCATCGCCATCAATGCCCGCCTGGAAAAACTCGCCGGATCGTACTGGAAGCCGCTGCTGCGCGCGGGGCGCGGCATCGTTTGCGTTTCTGGCTGGTATGAATGGACGGGAGAGAAAGGTGGCAAGCAGCCGTGGCACATCCACCGCAAGGACCGCGCGCCCCTGTTCCTGCTGGCGCTGGCCCAGTTCGGCCCCTACAAGGTGAATCGGGAAGAAGCCGGCTTCGTGCTGGTGACGGCCGACAGCATGGGCGGCATGGTCGATATCCACGACCGCCGCCCCGTGGCCGTCAGCCTGGAAGACGCGCACCGCTGGCTGGACCCCGCCCTGACACCGGAGCAAGCGCTGCACCTGGCGCGCACCTGCATGCTAGACGTGGAACTGTTCGAATGGCATGCCGTCGACAATCCGCTGGTGCGCACGGCCAAACCCAGGGCACCGCCGCCAGCTGCGGCGCAAGGCGCATTTGACTGGGGAACCGATTAAGGCAAGCGCGCCAGCCGGCGCCACAGCGCCTCCATGGGCCCCTGCCTGAAATGCCGCAGCCAATAGCGGCTCAACAGTACCTGCCCCGCCATGATCAGCACGGCCAGGCCCAGCATCTCGGCGGGACGCAAGCGGGCGCCCCAGCCCAGGCCTGGTCCCTGCAGCAACCAGGTGCCGATCAAGGATTGCAGCAGATAATTGCTCAGCGCCATGCGTCCCACGGGTGCCAGCCATGCGCCCAGCCAGCGCAGCATGAAGGGACCGGCCAGCATCAGCGCGGCCACGTAGCCGGCCGCCAGCACGGGGCCGCCGGCGAACAGGCCCACTTCGAACAGGGCCGTGTCAAACACGGTTTGATACGGATCGGCCACCTGCCACGCGATGGCCCCGGCCGCCAGCAGGTTGAACGGCAAGCCCACACCCAGGCCCACGCCAAGGACCCCGCGCCACAGCCGCTGGTGGCGCTGCGGCTGCGTCAGCCAACCGAAACGCACGGACAAGATGCCCAGCAGAAACAGTACGATGATATGCGGCAGCATGACGGCCGAGTACAGCAAGGAGACGAGGAAATCGTTGGCGCGCAGCCTGGCCACGGCCCACGCGCCGCCTTGCGTGTAGGTGGCGTAACGCTCCGCAAAATCGTGCAGGTCACGCGCGATGTCCGGCGCGCCACCCTGCTGGCCCACAGGAATCAACAGGCACATGAACAGCAAAAAACATCCCGCCACCAGCCAGGCGCGGTTGCGCACCCGGCTGAGCCTGGCGGATGCCAGGGACAGGATCAGCATGCCAGCCACCGCATACGAGGTCAGCACGTCGCCGCTCCAGATGAGGAAACCGTGCAGCAGGCCAAACACGAGCAGCCAGCGCAAACGGCGCCGGTAGGCCGCTTGCGCCTGCTCCCAAGTACGCAGTTGGCGCTGCAGGGAGCGTGTCTGCAGGGCAAAGCCGGCGCCGAACAAAAACGCGAAGATGGGGTAAAACTTGAATTGCGCCAGCGCCACCACGCCAAAAATGACGAGCTGGTCGAACACGGGTGGCTGCGCAGGCAAGGTGCCATAGCGCAAGGACAGGCTGCCCCAGGCGAACGACCAGATATTCACCAGCAGGATGCCAAATACGGCGATGCCGCGCAGCACATCAAGCTGCAACAGCCTGCCGGACTTGGCACGCATGGCGTTCAGGGGTGCGCCAGGATCGGGTAATCGCTTACCTGCAGGCTGAAGCCGGACGCATCCGATTGCAGCCGCGCCTGCCCGCCGAACGGCAAGGTGACCCGGCGGCGGATATGGCCGAATTCCAGCCCCGTCAGCACGGGCACGGGCAAGCGCTGGCGCACGTAGGCCAGCATGGCGTCAACATCGTAACCTTTATCCATGGGACTCAATTTATAGCCGGAAAAATCGCCGAGCACGACCGCTTGCTGGCGGGCAATCACGCCCGCGTGCAGCAATTGCAGCAGCATGCGCTCGACCCGGTACGGGTGTTCGTTGACGTCTTCCAGGAACAAAATGCCGCCATCGATCTCGGGGAAATACGGCGTGCCCAGCAAATGGACCAGCATGGCCAGGTTGCCGCCCCATAATTTACCGCTGACCTCGACCTGCGGATTGCCCGCCGCCGTGCCCGTGACCGTGTGCGTGGGACCGGCCAGGCACGACCACAGTTGATCCAGTGTAAATTGCTCAGGCTCATCACGCGTAAAATCGTCGCAGATCATGGGGCCGGCAAAGCTGGCGCGGCCCGTTTTCGCCAGCAAGCCCATGTTAAATGCCGTGAAATCGCTGTAACCGACAAACAGTTTGCCACTGTCCGCCATGCGGTCGAAATCGATGTCGGGCAGGATGCGGCTGATGCCGTAGCTGCCGCGCAAGGCGATCACTACCTGCACGTCCGGGTCGGCGGCTGCCGCGTTCAGCTGCGCCAGTCGGCCCGCATCCGTGCCGCCGAAGCGCTGGAACGTGTGCTCGGGGTCGTAGTAATTGTGGACGGTGGCGCCTTGCGCCTGCAAGCGGGCGATGCCGCGCGCCAAGGTCGCCTCGTCGGGCGCGCAACCGCCCGGCGCGACGATGGCGATGCCAATCTCAGGTGTGTTCAAAATATGCCCGCACGTAAATAATGGTGGGCGCGCCTAGGCTGGCTGGGAGCGCATCTGGGGCGCCATCTTACCTTGCAGATGCACATCGATCAAGGCGAGCAGGCGCTCGATCAGCTGGGGCGGCATGTCGTGCCCCATGCCTTCGATCACTTCCAGCCGGGCGCCCGGGATCAGCGCCGCCGTATCGATGCCGCAGGCAACGGGGATCAAGGGGTCGGCCGCGCCATGGATCACCAGCGCCGGACAACTGATGCTCGGCAGCAAGGCCGTACGCTCGCCCGAGGCGGCAATCGCCACCATTTGCCGCGCCACGCCTTCCGGGCAACTGCCCCGCTGCAGCGCCGCTTCGATGCGCTGGTACAGCAGTTTTTCCGACACGGGATAGGCGGGACTGCCGATGACGCGCACGGTGGCTGCCATGTGCGCCATCAGTTCGGCGCGGCTGGCATTGCGTTTCGGACGTTGCAATAGCGCATTGCGCGCGGCCCGCGTGGGGCCGGGCAAGCCGCGTCGCCCGCTGCTCGACATGATGGAGGTCAGACTGAGTACCTGCAGCGGCGCGCGCGCCGCCATCACTTGCGCGATCATGCCTCCCATCGACACGCCGATCACGTGCGCCTGAGCAATGCGCAGGGCCGCCAGCAAGCCCAGCGCGTCTTCAGCCATGTCATCGAGGGTGTAGGAGGTTTTGAGGGGCCAGCCCAGCAGGTTTTTCACATAGGCCAGCGGCAGATACGGCTTGCCCGCCAGCGCCATCTTGCTCGACAGGCCGCTGTCGCGGTTGTCGAAACGCAAGACCCGAAAACCTTGCTCGACGATGCCTTCGACGAAGTCCGCCGGCCAGGCGATCAGTTGCATGCCCAGGCCCATGACCAGCAGCACGCACGGATCGTTGGGGTCGCCGTGGCTCTCATAAGCTATGTTGAGGCCGTTCGCCATGATGGTTGCCATGATTGCCTCTCTTCCAGGAACCAGCACGCAGGCACGATCGCTGCGGCCTTGCAATCAGCATACCACTATTGTGCTTCAGACATGAGACCGGCACGCGGCACCCAGCTGAAGTGTTGCCGCGCCGGTACGGCGCGCGGCAACCGTGCAGAATCATCGCTACTGCTTACTTGGCCTTAGGCAAGGAATCGGCCAAGTCCACCCAGCTTTGCGGCTGTGGTTTGCCGCGCTCGCGCACGCCGAAGAAGGAGACCACTTGCGTGCCGTCGTTGTCGAAGAATTCGACGGAAGTGACGCCGCCGCGCTTGACGACCCAGCCGCTGCGCAGGGCCGTGTCGCGGATGTGCAGGTTGAAGTCCGGGTCCAGCACGTTGAAGAAGCCGCCCGCGGCCATGGTTTTCTCGATCTTGCCGCTGTAGATCTGCGTCAAGCCTTCATTGCCCAGGAACACCATGATGGCGACCTTGTCCTTGGCCGCGTTTTCCAGCAGGGTGCGCAGCGCCTGCGGCGTCACGCGCTCGACCACGCCGGCCGGCGCCAGGCGCAGGGCCTGTTCGCGCGACAGGTGGAATTCACGCATGATTTGCGCGAACTGGTGCACGTCCGTCATGTCTTTCCAGGCCAGCTGGAATTCCTTGACGTCGATTTCGGCATCCGGCTTTTCCGCCGCCTTTGGCGCCACGGCCAGCACGTTCAGCTCCGCGCTTTGCTGCGGCAGGCGGAAGGTCGCCACCAATTTATCGTAGACGGCCACGCCCGGCTCGTTGCGCAGGTAGATCTTGTGCACGGCCGTACCGTTGGCGTCAAAGAATTGCAGGCTGCGCGTCGGCTTGCCATCGCGGCCCGCCTGTTCCACGGCAAATGCGTATTTCCAGTTTTCAAAGTGGAAACGCAGGTCGATCTGGCCGCCCAGGTAGCCGCCGGCGATATTGCGCTGGCGCGCTTCCGTTTCCGGGTCCTTGGCGTCGGCCTGCTCGGACTTCTCGCCCGCCTGCTTGAACTTGCTGGCGACGCCCGTCGTTTCGATGACGCCGTTTTCATTGCGCGTGATGGCTTGCACGATGCCCAGGTCCAGCGCGGCGCGCATGATTTCGCGCGGCTGGTTGCCGTCGGCCTGCAGGCGCGTGACGCCCTTGCCGATGTTGGTTGCCAGCAATTGCGCTTCGGATACACCCAGCGCGCGCGCCGCGTCGCGGACCTGCAGCTTCGGCTGTTCCGTGCGCAAGGTGGACCAGCGTTCCGCCAAGGTGGCTGGGGCCGCATATGCGTTTGCAATCAGCAGGCTGCCTAGCAGGGATAGAACGAGTTTGGATAACTTCATAGAGAGACCATTCAATCAAACATGGAAAAAAAGAGGGGCAAGCGCCCCTCCCCGGTAAAAATCAATAGTTGACGCTGAGGCTGGCGGCGACGTTGCGGCCCGGCTTGGCGTAGCGCTCGATCTCCAAACGGCTGGCCACCGTGGTGCCGGCAGACAGGCTGCGCGCGGCCGCGTAATCCCAGTACTTGCGATCCGTCAAGTTGTACACGCCGACGATGATCTTGGCGTTCTTGTGCACATTCCAGTAGGTCGACAGGTCAAAGATGGTGTACGACGGCACCTTGAAGCGCGGCGCGGTCGTGCCCGTCAGCAAGTCGTTCGGCGCCTGTTTCTCGCCGGCATGCAGCGCCGTCAGTTCCAGGCCGAACAACTTGTTCGTATGGTCATAGCCGAAGGTCAGCGCCGTCTTGGCCGGCGCCACCGAGGCCAGGCCGCCGCTCTCGCCCGTCAGGGTATTGAAGGAGCGCCCCTTGGCCACGCCCGTGGCCAGGTCGACGCGGTAGCCCTGCATGGCCGGCAACCAGGTGCCCAGTTCCGCGTGCAAGCTCAGCTCGGCACCCCAGGTGCGCGCATTGCCGATGTTTTCGGGACGGTACAAGCCCCAGGTGAGGGTCGGGTAATTCACCGGGTCCAGGTCTTGCGCCACGTACTCGATCATGTTCTTGTATTCCGTCTGGTAGACGGAAGCGTGCATGCTCAAGCCCCTGGTCACGTCGCCTTTGAGCCCCAGTTCATACGCCTTGCTGGTTTCCTTGCCCAGATTCGGATTGCCCAGCACGGCATAGCCATTCCCCGTGCCCGTATAGCTGATGGAATCATAGGTACCCGTGCGTTCGACCGCCGTCGGCAGGCGCGTGCCGCGCGTGAACGTGGCGTAGGCATTCATTTGCGGCAGCACTTCCACGGACAGGCTCAGGCTCGGCGTGAAGTAGGAATCGCTCTCCTTGCGCACTTCCTTGGCCGCGTTCGGCACGCCGATCAGGTAGTTCTGCAGGTTTTTCGGTTCCAGCTTGCGGTAGTCGGCACGCAGGCCCGGCGTCAGCACGGCTTTCTTGCCGCCCAGGTCGAAACCATAGTCGTCGCGCACGTACAGAGCCAGCTTGGTGACATCCATGTCGGCCATGCGGTTCTTGCGCGTGATCTGGTGCACGCCCGTGGCGATGACGGTGCGGTCTTCCATCCATGGGCGGCGCGATTTTGTCTGTTCCAGCTGCACGCCGTACAGCAGCGCGTTGTCGGCATTGAGCTGCTTGACGGCTTCCGAAGTCAGGCCGATGCTGTCATTCTTGAAGCTGGTGTCGATGGCGCGCTGGAAGTTGCCTTGATAGGTATAGCGTCCCTTGCTCTTGTCGTCGATCTTCGCGTTCTGCAGATAGACTTTCGAGGTCAGGCGGTCGAACAGGGCGAAATCCTTCAGCACCACATCGTGGCCCAGGCTGACGCGGGTACGCTTGGTGGTGGAATCCTGCTGCACGCCGTCCGGGTACATGGCGCTGACTTTATTGTTGAGATCGCGCTTGTTCTTGCGTTCGAACATGTCGACCGTCAAGTCCAGCTTTTGTTCGCCCGGCAGAGCCCACACCAGCTTCGACAGCAAGGCGTTCGAATGCCAGTCATCCGGGTTGACGGTGGCGCTGCCGCGGCTGTCCAGCTGCTCGCCATCGCGGTGCACGTACACGGCCAGACCTTGCAGACTGGCGCCGATCTTGGCCGCGCCCGTCAGGGTGTGGGCATTGCTGCGGTCGGCGGTCACGCGGCCGTATTTATAGGCCACGTAATGGTCCTGCCCTTCGCCCAGGTAATCTTCGGGCGACTTGGTGATGAAGGCCACGCCGCCGCCCATGCCGGGATTGGCGCCGCTGACAGCCGTCGTGCCCGAATCGATGCGCACTTCGCGGAAGGTTTCTGGATCGAAATAATCGCGGCCCATGCCGAAGGCGTTCATGTTATTGCTGTCCGGCTTCGGTGCAGCATCCGGCAGGGAAATGCCATCGAGTTCCAGGCTGATCCGGTTGCCTTCCAGGCCACGGATGTTGTAACCGGTATTGCCCGCGCCATCCCAGATGCCGCCGCCGCCCGAGGCCGCCATTGGCGTGCTGATCAGCGGCTGATAGCGCACGACGCCGGCCATGTCCGTCACGTTGCGGCGTTCCAGGTCGTCGCTGCGGATCACCGTCTTGGTGCCCGCGCGACGCTCGTAATCCTGCTTGGCGTTCACGACGATTTCCGGGAAGACAGGCAGCTTGGCCGGTTCCTGCGCGGCCGTGCCTGCATTGATGGCGGCGTTTTGCGCGGCCACGGGCAGCAGCGGCGCGGCGAACAGGCCCAGCAAAGCGGCGCGCAGCACCAGGTTATGGCGGCGGACAGGCAGGTGAGCTGGAGATACGACGGGTGCAGCGAGGCGCTGCGTAGGCACAGTAGTCATGATGATCCGGTGGAAGAGTAAAGGCTGGCTCTTGAACCCGGATCGATAACGAAAGTGTTAACGATGCATAAGGAAAGTTTGCTGGCGAAAACAATACTGTAACACGAATCATTCTCATTTGAGAATGGCAAAGTGGTCTATACAGATGTTATTTCGCAACAGTTGTAAAAAATGCCAGCCGCGATGGCTGGCATGGTCAGGCCGGAGGATGGGCCAGCTTGCGCGCTTCCGCCTGCGCGCGGCGGCGCTCGGCAAAGAAGCGCTTGAGGAAAGCGCCGCATTCGTCGGCCAGCACGCCGCCAACGATCGCCGTCTGGTGGTTCAGCGCCGGCTGCTCGAACAGGTTCAGCACGGAACCGCAGGCGCCCGTCTTCGGGTCGCCCGCGCCATACACCACGCGCGCCAGGCGCGCATGCAACATGGCGCCCGAGCACATCACGCACGGCTCCAGGGTCACGTACAGCTCGCAGCCGGGCAAGCGGTAGTTGCCCAGCTTTTCAGCGGCCGCGCGCAAGGCCATGACTTCCGCGTGCGCCGTGGGGTCATGGCGGCCGATGGGCTGGTTGTAGCCGACGGCGATGACTTCGCCATCCTTGACGACGACGGCGCCGACGGGCACTTCGCCCAGGTCCCATGCGTGCTGTGCCTGCTCCAGGGCCAGTTGCATGTAGCGCGCGTCCTGCGCGCTAACGTGCGTTTCAGTCATCGGTCACTTCTGCCCAGCAATTCGGCGTTTCATGCAGCACCAGTTTATGCAGGTGCAAGCCCGTACCGAAGTGGTCGGTAAATGCCGCTTTCAGTATCTCGAAGGCGATGCGGGCCAGGTTTTCCACCGTCGGGATGCGATCGATGACGACGGTCTTATGGTCGGGCAGGCTGCCCAGGAAGTCGCGCACGGCCGTGTCTTTTTCGTAGACGAGGAAGGCGTGGTCCCAGACATCGACCAGGTGCTGCTTGGCCAGGGTTTTCACGTCGGAAAAGTCCATGATCATGCCATTGTCGGAATTGCCTTCCGCTTCGATGACCTTGCCGACCAGGGTGATTTCCACCGTGTAGCGGTGGCCATGCAGATTGCGGCACTGGCTTTTGTGGTCGGGAATGCGGTGGCCCGCGTCGAATTCGAGCTTGCGTGTGATAGTCAGCATATTGTTTTGTTAAGGTATTTGCAGGAGTTTATGGGTTTGCAGGCTCAGCTTCCACTTCGGGTTGCTTTTGCATGTTTCGATCGCCAGCTTCATGTTGTGCGCGGCCAAGGGGCCGTCCATCGCCTGCACGAAGAAGTTCTCGAAATCCAGTTGTTCGTAGGCGGCCAGGTCTTGCTGGAACTGGGGAATGACCACCTTGATTTCATTGCCTTTGTGTACGACCAGTGTCGAACCCATCTTCGGGCTGACGCAGATCCAGTCCACGCCGGCCGGCACGGGCAAGGTGCCGTTGGTCTCAATGGCGATGGTAAAGCCCACCGCGTGCATGGCGGCTATCAGGGCCGTGTCCAGTTGCAGCAGCGGTTCACCGCCCGTAAACACCACGTATTTGCTCGGCGCGTAGCTGGCCGGCCACAGGCTGTCGATCAGCGCGGCCAGTTCCTGCGGCGTCTTGAACTTGCCGCCCAGTTCGCCATCGGTGCCGACGAAATCCGTGTCGCAGAACTGGCACACGGCCGTGGCGCGGTCGCTTTCGCGGCCCGTCCACAGGTTGCAGCCGGAAAAGCGGCAAAACACGGCCGGACGGCCAGCGTGCGCGCCTTCGCCCTGCAGGGTGTAAAAAATCTCTTTGATGCTATAAGTCACTGTATTTCCTAAGAGCTGGCTGGCGTCATCGCGCGGAGCGAACGCATCGGGGCCGGCGCGCCGCGCCGTCGCCGCAAAAGCCGATTGACAACCCTCTATTATATGCCGCCACGACACTTCCCGTGCAAATGCCGTGCCCGCTCCCTGCTGCTGCGGCATCCGGGGCAAGAAAACCATATTCGCAGGCATAACTGCGCAGCTTTTGCGTTTAGACAATATAAATAGCCCCAAGTTAATATATTTTCTGTAATAACATTGCCTGATGGAAAACATTCTTGGGGAGGATGGACATGCCGCAACGCTGGAGACGTCCGCCGTACCGCCTGAGCATTCTGGCCTGTCTGGGGGCCGCCGCACTCGCTTCCCTGCACGCCGAATACGCCGCCGGGCCGATGCTGCTGGATGGAACGCCCTCCCCCTTGATGCTGGCCTGCGCCATCCTGCTCGCTGCGCTGGCGCTGCTGCTGTGGCGCCAGCACCGCCTGGCGCTGCGCCTGCAGGCGCTGGAACAGCTGCGCGCCGAGGCCGAACAGGCACGCCTGGCCGGCGAGCAACACAAGGCGCGCGCACAGGAACGCCTGCGCATCGGGCGCGACATCCACGACGACCTGGGCCAGCATCTGCTGACCCTGAAATTCGACCTGGCCATGCTGCAGACCAGCACGCATGACGCGGCGCCCTTGCTGGCGCGGCAACTGGCCGTGATGGCGCGCAATGTCGACCTCAGCATCGCGGCGCTGCGCTGCGTCATCCACGACCTGCGCCCGCCCGCCCTCGACGCGGGCCTGCAAGCGGCGTGCGACGATTTGCTGGCGGACTTCAAGCGTACCACGGGCATCGCTTGCAGCTGCGATTACCGGCTCGACGCGGCCGCCGGCAGCGCGCACGGCCCCCTGCTGTACCACGCGCTGCAGGAAGCGCTGGCGAATATCGCCCGCCATGCGCGCGCCACGCATGTCCAGCTGAGCCTGCAACAAACGGGCGCCACCCTGGCCTGCAGCATCAGCGACGACGGCGTCGGGCTGTCGGGCTCGCCGCCGCGACTCGGTTGCGGCCTGTCCGGCATGCATGAGCGCGTGGCCGCCGCCGGCGGCAGCCTGCACATCGAAAGCCACAGCGGCACCGGCACCACCTTGCGCGTGTCGCTGCCCCTGCCGGACTGCCACGACGAAGCGATGGCGCATCGCTGAAAATATTGCTCAATATCAACATCTCCTGTCTCGCTGCGCTGCATCATGGCCAGCGAGCCAGCCCCATTCACCCCAAGAAGGATGTTTACATGCCGGATAGCCATGCACATGCCAGCGCATCGCCCTGCGATGCAGCCCAGGGTTTTGCCGTCCAGATGATGGAATTGCTGGTCGTGCCCACCTTTGTTCTCGACGTGCATGGCCAGGTGATGATCTGGAACCGCGCCTGCGAACAGCTGACGGGCGTGCCGGCGGCCGAAGTGCTGCGCACGCGCGAGCCGGGCCGCTGCTTCTACAACGACGAGCGCCCCACCCTGGCCGACCTGCTGCTGGCCGGGCGCGGCGGCGACATGCGCGCGCTGCATGCACAGCAGCAATATCGCAGCAGCACGGGCAACAATCTGTGCGCGGAAAACTGGTGCGACATGCCGCGCACGGGGCGGCGGCGCTACCTGGCCGTCGATGCCAGCCCCATCTATGGCAATCACGGCGAACTGATCGCTGTCGTCGAAACCCTGCGCGACATGACAGATGAAAAACGCGCGCACGTGGAACTGGAACGCCTGGCCACGCGCGACGGCCTGACGGGCTTGGCAAATCGGCGCTGCTTCGACGATACCATCCTGGCCGAGTGGCAGCGCGCCCAGCGTCAGAGCCAGCCCCTGTCTCTGCTGATCGTCGACGTCGACAATTTCAAGGAATATAACGATAACCACGGCCACCAGGGCGGCGACCTGTGCCTGCGCAAGGTGGCCGGCGCCGTGGCCAGCGAAATGCGCACGAACGACCTGGTGGCCCGCTATGGCGGCGAGGAGTTTGCCGTCATCCTGCCGAACCAGTCGCTCAAGGGCGCGGCCATCGTGGCCGAACGCATCCGCCGGCGCGTGGAGCGGCTGCAACTGCCGCGCAAGCGCGCCGATGGTGCCAGTGCCTGCGCCTGCGTTACCGTCAGCATCGGCGCCGCCACGGCCCTGCCCGGTGCAGGCACGGAACTGGGGCAGCTGATCCACACGGCCGACTGCGCCCTGTACCGCGCCAAGCACCTGGGCCGCAACCGCATCAGCCTGCCGGAAACGACGCTGACGTAAGCAGCAAATACGCGTCCAAGTAACACGACCAAATTTGGTGTATATTTGGTCGTCTCGCAGTTTATCTCATTCGGAGCCGCCATGAACTTCAAGGAGCGCATCAAACCGATCTCCTATCTCAAGGCCAATACGACGGAAATCGTCAACAGCTTTGACGCTGGCCAGGATGAGCCCATCATCATCACGCAAAATGGCGAGGCGAAGATGGTCGTGCTGTCCATGCACGCCTACCAGGAAGGCAAGCGGCAAGCGCGGCAGATGCAGGAACAGCATGCGTTCATGAAGCTGATCGCCATGGGCAACCAGGAAATCGCGCGCGGCGTCGTGGTGTCCGAAGAAGACTTCCTGTCCAGCCTTGACCAGGCTTGAGATGGCGCGCATCGTCGTGCTGAACAGCGCGCAAGCCGATTTCAATGAACTGCGCAGCGACTTCAAGGCGCGCCACACGGCCGCCGCCCAGGCGCAGTTCACCGCCGCGTTCCGGCAATTATTCGCTGATCTGAAAGCCTTTCCCGACAGCGAGACGCCCGTCGAGGCTGCCCGCGAAGTCGGCATGGATGTGCGGCAACGCCTGTGCGAGGATATCCGCGTGATCTACCATCACGACCGCGCACACGGCATCGTGTACATCCGCATGTTCCTGCCGGTCCGGCGCGATTTTCTCAGCCATCTCACGACGCGCATCCTGCGGCCCGACTTTTAGCCCCTATGCAGGGCGGCGTGAATATTCTATGCTGCGGCGTTGCACTTTCCACATTCCAAGAAAAGAAGGAGCCCCCGTGTCAAGAATCATGCCCGTTTTATTACCCGCTTTCGCCCTGGCCCTGTCGGCCATGGCCGCGTCGAACCTGGGCGCCGCGCCCGTCAAGCCGGCCGCCGCCCACAGCGCTGCCGCCAGCAAGGCCGATCTGCTGCCGTTCAAGGCAACGGAAAAGACCCTGGCCAATGGATTAAAAATCATCATCGTGCCGACCGGCTTCCCCAACCTGGTCTCGCTGCAGATTCCCGTGCAGACGGGTTCGCGCAATGAAGTCGAGCCGGGCAAGTCCGGCTTTGCCCACTTCTTCGAGCACATGATGTTCCGCGGCACCAAGGCGTATCCGCCCGAGAAATACCAGGAAGTCATCACCCGCGCCGGCGCGCGCCAGAACGCGTATACCAGCGACGACCTGACCAATTACCACACGACGTTTGCCAAGCAAGACCTGGAAACCGTGCTGAAAGTGGAAGCGGACCGATTCCAGCACCTCGACTATGCGGAAGACGCGTTCAAGACGGAATCGCGGGCCGTGCTGGGCGAATACAACAAGAACAGCGCCAATCCCGTCTCGAAACTGTTCGAAGTGATGCGCGACAGCGCCTACACGACGCATACCTACAAGCACACGACGATGGGTTTCATTCAGGACATCGAAGACATGCCGAACCAGTACGCGTACTCGAAGCTCTTCTTCGACCGCTGGTACCGTCCCGAGCGCACCACCATCATCATCGCCGGCGACGTGGAGCCGCAGCAAGCCATCGCGCTGGTGGAAAAATACTGGAGCAGCTGGCAGCGCGGCAAGCAGCAGGCAGCCGTGCCCGTGGAACCCGCGCCGCGCGGCCCCGTCTACAAGCATGTGGCCTGGCCCACGCCGACCCTGCCGTGGGTGGCCGTCGGCTTCCATGCGCCCGCGTTTTCCGTGAAGGACAAGGACCAGGCCGCGCTGGCAACCTTGCTGTCGCTGTCGTTCGGCCGCACCTCGCCGCTGTATAAACGCCTGGTGCAGAATGAGCAAAAGGTCGACCAGCTGTTCGACATGACGCCGGACCGGGTCGACCCGACCCTGGCCGTGCTGGGCGCGCGCGTAAAAAACATCGACGATGCCGTCTACGTGCGCGACGCCATCCTGGCCACCGTGGCGCGGCTGCGCGACACGCCAGTGAGCGAAAAAGACCTGGCGGACGCCAAGTCGGCCGAAAAATATGGTTTGATACGCTCGCTCGACAACACGGAGCAGATCGCCGGCACCCTGGCGTCCTTCGTGCATTTCGACCGCTCGTACGCCACCATCAACCAGTACTACCGCCTGATCGATACGCTCACGCCGGCCGACCTGCAGGCAGCCGCGCGCAAATACCTGACGGACGAGGGCCTGGTGGTGACGACCCTGTCGCACCAGCCGATGGCGGCCGCCATCGCCACCACGCCAAAACTGGCCAGCCTGCTGCCGTCCGCCTCGACCGCGAAGTTCGATGTGCTGGTGCAAAAATCCGCGCTGCCGCAGATCCGCTACAAGCTGCTGTTTACGGCCGGTTCCGCGCAAGATCCACAAGGCAAGGAAGGCCTGGCCGCGCTGACGGCCGCCATGGTGGCGTCCGGTGGTTCGTCCGAGCGCAAGATCGACGAAGTCAACCAGGCCCTGTTCCCGCTGGCCGGCAGTTTCAGCCAGCAGACGGACAAGGAAATGACGACGTTTACGGGTTCAATCCACCGGGATAACTGGACGCAGTTCAACGCCATCGCCCTGCCGCTGCTGCTCTCGCCCGGTTTTCGCGAAGACGACTTCCGCCGCCTGAAGGATGCGCAAAAGAATGCGCTGCTGCTGGACCTGAAGGACAATAACGAAGAAGAATTCGCCAAGGAACGCCTGCAAACGAATGTGTATGCGGGCACGCCGTACGGCCACCCGGTGCTGGGCACGCTTGCCGGCATCGACGCCATCACCCTGGACGACGTGAAACAATTCTGGAAGAGCGCGTATGCGCAAGGCGCCGTCAAGGTGGGCATTTCCGGCGATGTGACGGACGCCATGACGGCGTCGCTGACGCAGTCGCTGGCAAGCTTGCCGGCCGGCCCCGGCTTGCCGGCCACCGTGAAACCTGCGGGCCGCAAGGCACAGGGCCTGGAAGTGGAAATCATCGAGAAAAACACGCGTGCCACGGCCATCTCGTTCGGCCTGCCGCTCGACGTGACACGCACGCACCCGGACTTCCCCGCCCTGTGGCTGGCGAAGACGTGGCTGGGCGAACACCGCGCCTCGAATTCCTACCTGTACCAGCGCATCCGCGAGCTCCGCGGCATGAACTATGGCGATTATGCGTACATCGAAGCCTTCCCGCGCGGCATGTACCAATTCTTTCCGAACCCGAACCTGGGCCGCAAGGCGCAGCTGTTCGAAATCTGGATACGCCCCGTGGCGCCGGACAACGCCCACTTCGCGCTGCGCGTGGCCCTGACGGAATTGGGCAAGCTCATCGACAACGGCTTGACGCAGGACGACTTCGCCACCACGCGCGATTACCTGATGAAGAACGTCTTCGTCATGACGTCGACGCAAGACCAGCAACTCGGTTATGCGCTCGATTCGCAATGGTATGGCACGCCGGAATTTACCAAGCTGATGCGTGACGGCTTGTCGAAGCTGACGGTACAAGACGTCAACCGCGCCATCAAACAGCACCTGTCGGCGCAGAACCTGTCCGTAGTGATCGTCGCCAAGGATGCGGCCGGGTTGAAGGAAAAGCTCGTCAGCGACGCGTTTTCTCCCATCAAGTACGACGGCAACAAGCCGCAGGCCCTGCTTGATGAAGACAAGGTCATCGGCGCGATGAAGCTGAACATCCAGCCGTCAGCCGTCACCGTGACGCCGGCGGCGCAAGCCTTCGCCAAGTAAGTTTGTGCCAGATCAACCTCGTCCGACGCAGCTTGCCGGATGGGGTTGATCTGTTCTTTGGCCCGGCCAAACCCGCCTTCAGTCCGCCAATCCAGGCCTTGGTCGGAAAGTAGCATCTTGGCAATCTGGTTATCCGCATACTGTTTTTCGACTCTTCCCGAGCGAAAACCACGACAAGGATAGCCATGCACCTGTTCCCTCCCCACCTTTACGCCACCTGCGTCCTCGCTGTTGCCGCCCTGCCGGGCACCCTGTACGCGCAAACGCCGGCCCTCGCCGGACAGTGGCAATTCCAGACTGCGACGGGCACGACCACGACAAATGGCGTCGAGGCCGACCTGATCGACACGGGCATACTCGACATTACCGAAGAGCAAGACGGCCTGCGCGCGACGATCGCGTGGCTCGACGAACGTGGCCAGCTCACGCCGCCGCGCACGGTGCATGGCACCGCCGGCCCCGCCGGTACCGCCGGCACCATCTTCCGGCACAGCGGCAAGCGCGTCAGCACCGGGCGCAACGGCAAGGAGGTCAGCACCGACGTGACGATACGCTGGACCTTGCACGCCAAGGGCGACGTGCTGAGCGGCGAACGCCTGGTCGAAACCGATGAGAACGAACCCAAGCCCGTGAGCGGCAGGCGGCTCCAGCAGCGCTATGTGCCGCCGGTACTGCCACCCGCAGCAGCACCGTCAGGCGCCGCCGCGCGCGGCCCTTCCACGCCGGCCGAGCGCGCGCGCGTGGTGCAGATGGCAACAGAGGCGCAGCGCAATCCCCTGGCAGTGCAACAGCGCGACGGCGCCTGGCTAACAGAATGGATCGAGGCAATTCCCGACTTCACGCTACCGGCCAGTGCGCTGGAAAGCTGGCTCTCTATCGCCAGCCAGGCGACTATCCGCGAGGCGATGGTGTTTCAATACCTGGCCAGCGTGATGACCTTCCAGATCGAACACCCGGAGCAGGCCGGACAGCAGAGCGCCAGCGACCTGGCGGGAATGCAGGGCGTGCTGCGCGCCTATGAAACCCTGCTGCGCCAGGATAAGCTGCACCGTTCCGCCAAGCTGGACGCGGCGCAGGCGGCGCGCCAGCACGACAGGCTGCCCGCCTTCCTGGCCACGCTGTCCGGCAGGAATGCCGTCACCCAGCCTGCATCATCGCCATCGGGCGACGCCACGGCGCGCCGGATTGTGGCGCTGGGCACCAGCGAGCCGCGCGCGATGGACTGGCTCGACATCCTCAGCAACCGCTTCGGCGGCCGCATGGCCGGCAGCGACGCCTACACGCATGCGGCGCAATGGACGCGTGGGCAACTGCAGCAATGGGGCGTGCACGCCGTGCTGGAAGAGGCAGGCAGGATGCCCGTCGGCTTCAACCGCGGTCCCGGGTCAGGCAAGATGCTGGCGCCCCAGGAACAGCCCCTGCGCCTGGCGACGCCCGCCTACTCGGCCGGCACGCGTGGCGTGCAGCAGGGACTGGCAATCGTGGGGCCGGCCACCGTGGAAGAGGCACAGCAGCGCGCCGCGCAATTCAAGGGCAAGTGGGTGCTGATCGGCGGCGAAAACGGGGGCGGCGGGCGCGATGGCAGCGCCATTCACCAGCCCAGGGCCATCACCCGCGTGCTGATGGCCGCCGGCGCCCTCGGCACCCTTCAGTCCGGCGAAGAACCGCTGTATGCCGCCAGCGCCGCGCCCGCCACCTGGGCTACCCTGCCGACCTTGCCCGACATCAAGCTGGCCGCGCCACAGTACACGGACATGCGCCAGCGCCTGGCGCGCGGCGAAGCCGTCACCCTGGAGTTTGACATCCGCAACTGGTTCTATCCTGGCCCGGTGACGTATCACAACGTCGTGGCCCGTATTCCCGGGACGGACAAGCCCGAGGAAATCGTGCTGATCGGCGCCCACCTCGACAGCTATGACGGCGGCACGGGCGCGGCCGACAATGGCGGCGGCGTGTCCACCATGCTCGAAGCGATGCGCCTGCTGGCGCTATCCGAAGCGAAGCCGCGCCGCACCATCATGTTTGTCGCCTTCGGCGCGGAGGAAATCGGCCGCAAGGGATCGTTCGCGTTCGCCGAGCGGCATGCGGGTGAATTGAAGAATATCGTCATGATGCTCAACCGCGACGGCCGGCCTGGCGCCATCGACGGCATCGCGATTCCCACGGCCTGGCAACCCGTGTTTGGCCGGGTCGAACGGGCACTGCAAGACGTCCATCCCGTGTTCGGCTTCGCCGCCAGCATCAATGACGTGCCGCGCGATGCCAGCAAGGCGATGCATGCGCGGGCAGGCAGCGATGACGCCGTCTTCAGCCTGCATAGCGTGCCGACGCCGAAATTTACCGTACTCGGCGATTTCGACTATGCACGCGTGCATCACACGGTGCTCGACACGTATGACAACGTGCTGCCCTTCAGCGCGGCGCAGCAATACTCGGCCATCGCCATCGCCCTGAGCGCGTACGAAGTCGCGAACGCGCCGGAAGCAATCAGCAGGAAAGGCTATTATCGCGCCGCAAAAGCGGCACAGTAGGCTTCCCCGCCAGCGTCACTCGAAGGGATTGGCCACCGACGTCACTTCGGGCGGCGGCAGCTGGTCGGGCAGTTCCTGCTTTTCCAGCTGCGCCACCACGTCGGCCAGCAGTTTTTGCAACTGTTTCGCCAGGGCCAGGCCCGGCTTGTCCAGGGTCAGGTCGATGTCGCCACTGATGCTGATGCGGTCGATGCGGTTTTCGATGCTCAGGTTGCCAATCTCCAGCACATCGCTTTCATTGGCATACGGGAAGAATTTCTTTGCGCACATGGGATTTCCTTTTCGACGGTCTTGTTATTTCCTGGACTTGCTATTGATCTTGGGCAAACTCAGCATGCGCAGTTTTTGCTGGCGCGTCAGCGACGGTAACAGATCGATGCCTATCCTGTCTTCCAGTTGCGCAATGCTCAGCACTTCATACGTCTTGGTGTCGACGTTTGCTATGAAGTAGGCGGCGCCGGCGCGCTGGCGCGGGCTGTACACGGCCTTGTACAGGTGGCTGGGCACAATCACTCTTCCCACCTTGCGCAGGTTGCCGCCAATAAAAGCCGGTCCCGTGATCACGTACAGGTCGCCCTCTTTCTTTGCCATTTTGCGCACGGCGCCTTCGATGCCAGCCCACACATAGCGGTTGTTGCGCGCATCTTGCGGCACCATGTTGGCCAGGGTAAAGCTGTCACGCTGGCTCTGGCGGTCCGGCATGTCGCCGTTGGGCGCCATATGGCCACGGTCGAAGCCGCTGCGCGCATAGTCGGCCAGTTCCGCGCGCTGGGCGGCGGGCAGCTTGCGTTCGGCATGGAAGGAATTTTCGCGCGACAAATCCTGCGCCGCTTCGAGGTTGTTCGCCGTCAAGTGCTCAGCCGACCACAGCGGCGTGCGCGTGATACCCGAGTGCATCACGCCAAACACGTTGTAGCACAGCTCTTTCGTCGCCACATCCAGCTTGGGGTTGGTGATTTCCGGCTTGCGGCCATCGACGTAATGGGCGGGACAGGCATCGGCATGCGCAAGGTTCGCGGCAAAGGCGGAAGCCAGCAAGCCACACGCCAGGGTCAGCCTGGCGATCGATCGTTGAATCATATTTACCTAATTGAAATCTTTGCAGGCCAGCATTCTAGCGGACACGGGCGCCCTTCCACAATCCTGCCGTGCGCCCCTGTGCCAGGCCGCATGCGGCCCTGCCACGCGCTGGCGCAAATAAAGGCCAACAGGCCGCGCACAGCCATTCATATCTGCTAAGATTGTCTTGATTCGTTCGCATCGACCATTCAAGATTTGGAGAGCATATGATCAAAAAAACCCTGCTGCTGATCGTTGTCGTCGTCGCCGCCATCCTCGGCTATGCCACCACCAAGCCCGACACCTTCAGTGTCCAGCGCGAAATCACCATCAAGGCACCGCCCGAGAAAATCGCCGCCCTGATCACGGACTTCCACTACTGGGCCGCCTGGTCGCCGTGGGAAAAGCTCGATCCGGCCATGCGCCGCACGTTTTCGGGGCCGGCCAACGGCCTGGGCGCGCAGTATGCCTGGACGGGCAATGACAAGGTCGGCGCCGGCCGCATGGAAATCACGGAAGCAGCCCAGCCTGAGCGCACCGTCATCAAGCTGGACTTCCTGAAACCGTTCGAAAGCCATAACACCACCACGTTTACCATGACACAAGAAGGCGACAGCACCAAGGTGAACTGGACCATGACAGGCCCCAGCCCCTACGTCAGCAAGGTCATGACGGTCTTCGTCAGCATGGATACCATGATCGGCAAGGATTTTGACAAAGGCCTCAACAACCTGAAGGCGGCGGCCGAGCGCTAAGCCTGCCGACGGCAAGCAGACACAGGGCCCGCGCGGCCCTGTTTTGCTTGGTGCGCGCCCTTGCAGCGCGATCTGCGGCAAGGGAGCGCGCCGTCAGAACTGCTCGATCCAGGCCGCCAGGTGGTCCGGCGTGAGCGCCGGTTCAGCCTGCACTACCTTGCCCTGCAAACCCAGTTCCGTCTTGCTCAGCTGCAAGGACCAGCCGCGCCGCGCCAGCCACAGCAAGCTGGCCAGCCAGAAGGAGTGGATGGCCGAGACCGGCGTGGTGGTCGGCGTTTCCAGGAATTCCGTCAGCAGCCGCCCATCGAGGAACAGCGCCGTGCCGCCCTGGTTTTGCAGGGCCGCGCCAAACACGGGCAGCAGCATGTCGATCGCCTGCTCCACGCCCCGTCCCGGATGTTCGCGCTCGAGCGTGTCGAGCTGCTGGCGCACAGCGGCGGCAAAGGCCGTGCCGCGGAAGGCTTCCGAACTGACCAGGTCGGCATAATCCATCAACAGCCAGTCCGGCTCGGGCGGCGTGACGCCGGCCGTCAGGGCCGCCGACAGATACGCTTCCACGGGCAGCTGCTGTTCCGGACCGGCCAGGCTGGCGCACAGGGCGTACAGGGTGCCGATGCGGTTGGCGACGGCTTGCCGCTGGCGCACCATCAACTTCTCGCGCAGCAACTGGGCGTGCTCATTGCGCAAGCGCGCCAGTTCCAGCGCCTGTTTCAATTCCATGCGCAGGGCCGCGATATCCCACGGCTTCTGGATGTAGCGGTGGATCTGCCCCTGGTTGACGGCTTCCACTGTGTGCTCGAGCTCGGAATACGCGGTGGTCAAAATGCGCACGATGTGCGGATGGCGGTCCCAGCAATATGACAGCAACTCGTTGCCGTAGGCGCCAGGCATGCGCTGGTCCGACACCAGCACGGCGATGCGGTCGGCCTGCTCGTCGAGGATGCGCTTGCCCTCCTCGACCGAGGTGGCCGTCAGCACGTCGGCCAGCGGTGCGATGGCGCGCTGGAAGTATTTGAGGGCGTTGGCCTCGTCATCGACATAGAGTATCGTCGGCAAGCCTTGCGCCGACTCACGCTGAGCCGGTAAACGCAGATTGGCGTCAATCATGCTCGTTCCTTATATGTACTGGAAAATTCAGGGTTACCGTGGTGGAAGTGCCGAACTCGGTGGCGATGTCGAGGTTGCCGCCGAACGACTGCATCATGCGGTGGCAAAACACCATGCCCCAGCCCTTGCCTTCGCCACCGCTGGCACTGACGGGGTCGATCAACAGCTGTTCGACGATCTCGGGGGCGATGCCGGCGCCATTGTCGCGCACCGTGATGCGGCCGGCGTCGATGCGGATGCCGATCGCCGGATGAGTCTGCTCACCGGCCGAACGCAAGGCATTCGCCAGCACGGACGACAAGATCAGCGCGACGCAGTTGGGTGACTCGGCAATGGAGAAATCATCGCCCACGTCAACCGTGATGGCAGCGCGCTGGGCCGTACTCAAGGGATAGCTGTCGAGCAAGGCGGCCAGCAACTGGCGCGCGCTGCCGGCGCGGCGTCCGCCCTGCATGCCCGGCCCGGCGCTGGCCAGACGCACCGTATCGACAAAGCTGGCCAGCACGGACAGGCAATAGCGCGCATTGTCGTGCATCAAGGCCGCCGCTTCGCCGATCTCGGCCTGCGGTGCGGCATCCGCCTGCGCGCGCCGCGCGATGCCGCGCGCAAAATTGGCGATGGCCGCCAGCGGCGTGTTCAATTCATGCGCAAGAAAAGCCAGCGACTCTTCCATCGCCACCAGGCCCTGACGGCGCGCGGCGCGCTCGCGCCCCGTCTGCACGGCCAGCTGCAGCGCCGTTTGCATGGCGGCCAGGTCGAGCGGCTTTTCCAGCAGGCGGAACAAGGTGCCGCCATTGATCAGCTCCAGCAGCACGTCCTTGTCCGCATAGGCGGTCACCAGCATGCAGACGATGTGCGGATAGCGCTGCGCCACTTCCTGCAGCAGCTCGCTGCCCAGGCGGTCCGGCATGCGGTAATCGGTGACGAGCACGTCGACCTGGCCGGCCTCGTCTTCCAGCAAGGCCAGCGCCGCATCGACGCTCTGCGCCGTCAACACGCGGTAGCGGGGTCCGGCGGCGCGCTCGAAATACTTGCAGGCGAGCGCTTCGTCATCCACGTACAGCACGCTGGCGCGGCTATCGTTGTCCATTAACGGCCCTCCCAGTCGGAGCGCTGCAAGTCGAAATTCATGCTGGCCCACACCCCCAGCTCGCTTTCGGCGCTGAGGGTGCCGCCGTGGCGCTCGATCACGCCATAGCTGATGCTCAGGCCCAGGCCCAGGCCCTGCCCCACTTCGCGCGTGGTAAAGAACGGTTCGAACACGCGCGCCAGGTTTTCCGGCGCGATGCCGGGACCGTTGTCGCGCACGCTGATGCGCAGGCGGTTCTCGTCCCAGTGGGCCGTGATGCGGATCTCGAACGGCGGCGCATTGCCCTTGCGCATGGACAGCACGGCATTGCCCAGCAAGTTGATCAGCACGCCCACGATGGCCGCCTCGTCGCCGCGCACCAGGGTGTCGACCGGCAATTCATGGCTGATGCTGACATTCTTCGTTTCATGCCCCACCAGGCGGATGGCCGCGTCGAGCGCGCTGCGGAACTGGAAGTGTCCCGTCTCCAGCTGGTTGCCGCTCTTGCGGTAGGCAAAGGTCTTCAAGTCGGAGACGATGTGCTGCACGCGCAGCATGCCCTGCTTGGCGTCGGCCAGGCATTCACTGACCAGCGCGCTTTGCTTGGCGGCCGGGTCTTCGATGGCCACCTCGATGGCCATCATGCAGAAGTTCACGGGGTTATTGACTTCATGCAGCATGCCGGCGGCCAGGGTGCCGATGGCGGCCATTTTCTCCTGCTGCAGCATCTGCCCCTTGATATCGGCCAGACTTTTATTCGTTTCTTCCAGCTGCGTGTTCTTTTGCGCCACTTCCGCCTTCAGCTGGAACAGCATGAAGCGGGCGCGCTCATTAAAATAGGTAAATACGGCGCTGATGCTGGCCGACATGATGAGGAACAGACAGTTGACGACAAAGGTGCCGGCCAGGTCGAAGCCGCCCGCATGCCAGGCGCAGGCGGCCACGTACAGCAGGCAGGAAATGGCGCCGAAGACCATGTTTTGCCACAGGCCAAACGCCAGCACGATGCCCGACGAATAGATGGCTAGGGTCATGCCTACATAATAGATCGAGGTGGCGCCTTCCGTGACGGCGATCATCCAGGCGATCATGATTTGCGGCAGGATCAGCCAGACAAACGTCAGCCCCTGGATGCGGTCTTGCGCCCAGCGCGTGCGCATGGCCTGCACGACGCAAAAGATCAGCACGGACACAAGGATGCGCGCGCTGGTAAACGCCGACTGTTTATCGGGATACAGGGCCGAATCGAGGCCCATGCCCAGCAGGATCAGCACGATGCCCGTATAAGCCCCGCCACGGCTGAATTCCAGGCGGAAGTCGCGCAAAACGGCCGTGTAGCCGGCGTGCAGGCCTGGAGTATCCATCAAGGAATGCTCACTTCCGCGAACACATTCACGCCCGTCGCGTCGACATAGATCAGCGGGTCCGTTGCATGTTCGGGCAGCAAGGCCGACAGGCCCTCTTCATTGCGATAGATCAAATGCCATTCCAGCAAATGCTCCATGCCGAACTTGCCCGGATTGTCCGCGTGCACATTGGTGACGAGCAAACGTCCGCCCGGCCCCACGCGCGAAGCGAAATGCATCAGCAGGCGCGCGCACACCTTGTCGGACAGATAGTCGAACAGGCCGGCGCAATACACGGCGTCGAAACTGCCGGGCAAGCCCGTGATACCAGCGCCATGACGGCGCTTGAGCAAGTTGTGCACGGAATCGTGCACATAATCGATCTCGACCACGCGCCCCGTGCGCTGCATGATGGTGGTCAAACGCGCGCGCGTCCAGTCCAGGGTTTCGCTGCTGAAGTCGACAAGTTCGAAGGCCAGCCACTGCGCGTCCGGGCACGTTTCCAGGAAACGCTGCACCTCGATGGCCGGGCCGCAGCCCACGTTGAGCACTTTATACACACGCCCGGCAGCGCGCGCCGCGGCCGCCTTTTGCGACAGGAATTCCGTCAGGATATCGATGCGGTTGCGGTGCGCCGTCGCCACGGCCGCCTGCAGGAAAGCCGCATTGACGATCTGAAAATAGGTGCTCGGCCCTTGCCGTGGATCGTCGAGCAGCTGGTTGACCATCTGGTAGTCGCCCGCATAGCCGAGCGGCTTGGTAAACGTGCGGAAGACGAACGGTGCGCGCAGGATCAAGGGGTGCAGCGCGGCCTGGGCGAAGGCGCGGTGGGCCGGCGCCCGCTCTTCCTCGACGAGCGAGGCTTCCACCTCGAGCTGGCGCAGGTACAGCTGGGTCTGCTCCATCAGCGGCAGGGCCAGCTCGTCGAAGATGTCCGGGCGCAATCGGCCATTTTCCTTGGGCAGCGAGTCGGACAGGTCGACCTGCTCGACCCAGCGCGACACTTCCGACAAAAAGGCGCGCATTTCGTTGACGACGATCTGGTAATCGCGGCGGATGCGGAAGCGCTCGCCCCAGCCGGCGACAAAGGCGCTGGACTCTTTCAATACGGCGCCCTTGACGACGACCACGTCGCTCAGCTCGCGCCACTCGTCGATCAGAGTCACGGAAACGATGGCGGTCAGGCCCGTGTTGACGCTGCTGATGACGACGGCCTTGCCCACGTAGGCGTTTTTCGCCCCCATGCGCACCGTCACGTCATTGAGCACCTCGCTGACCTGCACAATCGAATATGGATTGTAGATTTCCATGACCAGCGAATTGCGCTGCAAGTTGAAAATCGTGCCGCGCACCGCCTCACCCTGGGTGTTGCGGAAACTGACGACTGGATCGATCTGCGATTGTGAATACACGATTGAGCATTATCAAGTTGCCCGGTTTCCGGCGCACCACACTGGTGACGCCAGTTTCCAGGCTGGGTTAAGGCACGGCACACCGGTCGTCTGCCGCCGGCTCCGCCATCAAGATGGCGGTGTCGCGGCGTCGCGTGACGCCGTGCCGGAGCGCCTCAAAGCGCGTCTGTTCGCTCTCTGATCGAGTGTACTATGGATGTAGCAGAACGGGCAATTGTTCCCTCAGGAACGACTGTCCGTGGCGCTGGCGCGCAACGCCTTCGATCATCCAGCGACGAACAGTGCCAGCGCGTGACGCAATAGTTGCGGCGTTTGCCCCGTCCAGCGCTTGAACGAGCGACGGAAGTTGGTGGCATCATGAAAGCCTAGGTAGGCGGCCACGGCATCGTTGTCGTAGCCATGCGCCTGGAACAGATAAATCGCCTTGTGCGCACGCACCTGGTCCAGCTCGGCCTGGAAATGCGTGCCATGGCGCGCCAGATGGCGCTTCAAGGTGGCGGGACTGACGCCGAACTCCTGCGCCGTGCGCTCCAGGGTCGGCGCGCAGCGGATATTCGCCAGCAGATAGTCGTACAGCGCGCCGAGCAGGCTGGCGGCGGGCACGGGAGCCCATGCCGCCGCGCGCAAGGCCAGCGCGGCCGCCGTCGCATTGCCGCGCGGCCAGGGTTTATCCAGCCAGCTGGAATCGATGAGCATGGCATCGACCTGGCAATCGAAACGCAGCGCCTGGCCCAGGTGCACTTCATGCTGCTCCACGTGGCGGGGCCGCGCGCGGTTGAAGCAGAAGCGCCACGGCAAGGACTCTCCCGCCAGCCAGCGGCACATGGCCGCCAGCGCCGTCATGTGCATCTCCACCAGAAAAGGCAGCTGGCTCGGCGCGCCGAACGCATCGACCCAGTACAGCACATGCATGTCGCCCGCTTCGCGCAAACGCGGCTGTAACAGCGGACACAGCAAGGTATGGAAATCGCACAGGATGCTCAAGGCCTGGCGCAGATTCTGCGCCTGCAGCAAGGCGTGGCTGGCCGCGCCGTAATGGCCGGGCAGCATTTGCTGGCCCAGCATGAAGCTCGTGTCGGCACTGTCCAGGCCGCGCGCCACGTTGGCCAGCAATTGCAGGTATTGCGCGGCGCTGACCTGGCTTTCCGCGGACGGCAGCGCGCCGCCATCGAGGCCCGTGCCCTTGAGCAGCGGCGCCACAGCCAGTTCCCGGCTGCGCGCGTAATCGAGCACCAGCGCCGGCTGATGGTGGGCCGCGATGCTGGGGTCGCCTTGCTGGTTCAGCGGCATCAGGCAGGCGCGGCGGAACTGATCCCGGCACCGGAGCGCGGCGTTTCCACGGCCCGGCTCAGCTCGGCCAGCACCACTTCCGGCACGCCATCGGTGAGCGAGCACGCATGCCGCAGGCTCAGGCGGATTTCACGATTGTCGTTGGCGTGGTGGCGCATCTGCCCCACCATGGCGCACAGGTGGCGCGCCTTCACAGCCGCATCCTCGCGCGACACGCCCGGCATCAGCACGGCAAAGCGGTCGCCCGCATAGCGGCACAGCAAATCGTCATTGCGCAAGTTCAACAGCAGCATGTGACCCACGGCTTGCAGCACGCGGTCGCCTTCGCGGTGGCCGTATTCGCGGTTAATCAGGTGAAAGCTGTCGATGTCGAGCAAGACCAGCGCGCAATCGAGGCCGGGCCGGCGCTCCTGCTCCAGGCGCATCTGCGTGCGCAGATAGCTGGCGTCGGCCAGTTGCGTGATGCGGTCGAAGGCGCGGTGGTCGCGGAACAGGCGTTCGCGCTTTTGCAGGTGTTCGTTCAGGCGGAACTGTTCCTGGCGCCAGTAATACATGCCGATCGTCAGCACCAGCATGCCAAACGGAATCAAGGCTTCCAGCCAGTTATCCCACACGGCGCTCTTATCAACGGCAAAGAATTCATCGAGGCAATCGGCCCAGGACCCCAGCATGATGGCGCACAGGCCGCCGGCGATCAGACTCGTCACCAGCCCGCGCGGCCGGCTGCTGAGTGTGAACAGGAACCAGGTACCGGCCATGACGGCCGTGCCGCCTTCGCAGACGATATCCATCCACTTCCAGATGACAAACGGTTTGAGGTGCCCCAGTGTGGCGTACAGGAACAAGAACAGGGGCAACGCGAGCGCGGCGGCAATCAGGCTGTTACGGTGCAACGGCAGCATGTGGGAAACCTTTAAAAGTGGTGCTGTCGCCACGATAGCGCCCGCCCATGACGGCACGATGACATGCGCTGCGCCCGTGCGGCAGGTGCAAACGGCTCATCATTAGCAGTGCAGCTGCTACAAATCTAGCAAGCCGCATCCCATGCGCCCTGCGCCGGCAGGTCATTTCAGCTCATGGCGCCAGCATTCCGGCCGCAAAGCGTTCGCATGCCGTTGTTTTCAGGGTGGCAAGCCCTTGCCTGTCACGCAACCGTCATATTTGCTGCCTAGAATCCGCCCGGTTCCTTCCCCTAACCGAGCCCTTCATGAAAACCATGCACACTTCGTTCCCCTCTCCGCTGCGCCTGACGGCCGTGGCCCTCGGCATCATGGCCGTCTTCAGCGGTCAAAGCCATGCGCAAGCGCAAGGTGAGGATGGTCAGCCGGCCGCCACCGTGATCGTCAGCGGCCAGCGCGCCAGTCTGCGCAACGCCTTCGCCGCGCAAGAGAAAGCCGACAACATCATCAGCGTCATCAGCAGCGACGATATCGGCGGCTTGCCGGACAAAAACGCGGCCGAAGCGCTGGCCCGCTTGCCCGGCGTATCCGTCCAGCGCGACCAGGGCGAAGGCCGCTACATTACCGTGCGCGGCCTGGGACCGGACTTGAATGCCGTCACCATCAACGGCGCGCTGGTGCCGTCGCCGGAAGCGGGCCGCCGCGCCGTGGCGCTCGACATCCTGCCTGCCGGTTTGATCCGCACACTGGAAGTCTCGAAAACCTTGCTGCCGGAAATGGACGCCAACTCGCTGGGCGCCACCGTCGAAGTCAAATCGCTGTCCGCCTTCGACTTGCCGGGCAAGCTGCTGTCGGCCAACGTGGGCGCCAGCTATGACGAAAAGACGGGCAAAACCAGCCCCAGCGGCGGCGCTCTGTGGGCTCAGCGTTTCCTCGACGGCAAGCTGGGCGTCGCAGCCGGCCTGAGCGCGGAAAAGCGCTCGTTCGGTTCCGATGACGTGGAAACGGGCGGCGCCTGGAGCAAGGGAAAATTGTCGGGCCTGGAATTGCGCGACTACCTGCCCGTGCGCAAGCGCGGCGCCCTGGCCGTCAACCTCGACTATCGCCCCGAAGCGGGCAACAGCTGGTTCCTGCGCTCGTTCGTCAGCGAATTTTCCGACAATGAAGTGCGCGATCGCCTGACCATCAGCAATATCGCCGGCGGCAGTCTGGCCGAAGGCCAGACGGCCAGCGCGCGCGCCGAGCGCCGCATCCGCCAGCGCAAATACACGCAGCAAGTGCGCTCGCTCGTGCTGGGCACGCAGCAGAAATCGGGCGACTGGACCCTGGACGTGAAAGGCGGCCTGAGCCGTGCTACGGAAGACACGCCGGAATCCCTGAACGACGGCCGTTTCCGCGGCACCAGCAATTTCGCCGGCATCAGTTTCACGGATACGCAGGAGCCGAAATTGAGCGGCCCCGCCGCGCTGTACGACCCGGCCAATTACGCGCTGAACGCCATCACCCTGCAGAAGCGCTACTCAAAGGACAATGAACACCATGCGCGCATCGACCTGGCGCGCAAGTTCGACATCGCTACCCTGAAATTCGGCGCCAAGGTCAGCCGCCGCGAAAAGACCAATGACACGGATCAATGGGCGTATAACAGCAGCAAGGCATCGAGCGGCAACTACTGGGGCGCCGGCTCCACGTCGATGAGCAACTTCGTGCAAGGCCACACTCTCGACTACGACCTGGGCAACATCGGCGTGGCCCTGGACCCCGCCCTGATCCGCGCCCGCGTAGCCGGCCTGGACCGCGCCAAGGCGCGCCTGGCCACCGAGTCCATCATCAACGATTACCGCATGCATGAAGACATCAACGCCATGTATGTGCAAAACAGCTACGACTTCGACGCCTGGCACATCCTCGGCGGCGTGCGCGCCGAGCGTACCAGCTTTGAAGCTGCCGGCTCGCAAGTGGACAGCGCCGGCGTCGCCACGCCCTTGACGCGCGAACGTTCGTACACCAACTGGCTGCCGAACCTGCAAACCCGTTATGACCTGGATCAAAAGACCAGCGTCCGGGCCGCGTGGACACAGGCCGTGGTGCGCGCCAACTTCAGCCAGCTGGCACCGGGCATCAGCCTGGCCAGCAATACGGAAGCCGTGATCGGCAATCCGGACTTGAAACCGCTGAAGGCGAACAACCTGGACCTCGGCATCGAGCGCGTGCTGGGCAACGACGGCGTGATGTCGGCCTACGGCTTCTACAAGGACATCAAGAACTTTACCTATACGACAAATCTTGCCGGCACGGGATCATGGACGGGCTACACGACGGCGACCTCGTATGCGAACGGCGACGCGGCCAAAGTCAAAGGCGTCGAACTGGCCTATATGCAGCCGCTGCGCATGCTGCCGGCGCCATTCAACAAATTTCTCGTCGGCGTGAACGGCACCCTGAGCACGTCGAGCGCGCAAATCGGCCGCTTCGACAAAGCCAGCAACAAGCAGATGAACCGTGACATCCGCCTGCCGGGCCAGTCGAACCAGGTGATGAACTTGATGCTGGGCTATGAAACGGGACCGGTGAGCGCCCGCCTGGCCCTCAACTACAAGTCGCCGTATCTGCTGGAAATGGGCAACGACATCCTCGACCAAAGCCAGGACCATATCGTCGCCGGCCAGAAGCAACTTGATTTCTCGCTGTCGTACCAGATCAACAAGCAATTCCAGCTGATGTTCGAGGCGGCTAATCTGAACAACGAGAAATACTATGTTTACCAGGGCACGAAGCAATTCAACGTGCAGAACGAACAATACGGCCGCACTTTCAAGGTGAGCCTGAAAGCCAGCGCCTTCTGATGATGATTTTACCTACCATGAAAAAAAACGTACTCTGCAGCGCTTTGCTGGCTGCCTTTTGCCTCTCGGCCACGGCGCAAGCCGCGCCTGTCCAGGCTGCTCCTTCCTTCACACAGGAAGCGGAAGAACTGGCGCGCCTGCCCGGCGGCGGCTGGTTGACCTTGGACAAGCATGGCTTGCATCTGTTCAACGCTGCCGGCCTGGAACAGGACCGCATCGCCGTGCGCGCCAAGCAGCTCGACACGCGCCTTGACGGGAATCAAGTACTGGCCGTGTTCCTGGAAGCTGACACGCAGCGCCCGCTGCCCGTGACGGTCGACGTGCAGGCCGGCAAGCTGGTCAAGCTGGCGCCGTTTCCCGCCCCCACCTTTTCCGTGGAAGCATCGTGTTTGTACCGCGACGCCCAGCAGCTTGACCATCTCTTCCTGATTGGCAAGGATGGCCAGGCAGAACAGTGGGTGATGCAGGGCGAGCAGCGTCAGCTGGTGCGCAAGCTGGCCTTGCCGCCGCACGCCAAGCATTGCCGGGTCGATGATGGCGCCCGGCGCCTCTTGGTGAGCGAGTCGAACATGGGCGTGTGGGCGTATGACGCCGATTCCGAAGGCATGGGCAAGCGCGAAGTGGTGGCCCTGCGCAAGCCGTATGGCCCGCTGGACGGCGGCGCCGGCGCGCTGGCCGTGCTGCCGGGCGGTGTGGCCGTACTCGATGGCAAGGCGGAAAAACTGCACCTGCTGGCACGCCAGGGCGGCAAGTGGACGGCACAGCCGGCCCAAACCGTGGCCTTGAACGTGCGCAAGGGCGACAGCCAGCTGGCGCTGGACAAGGAATCGCTACTGCTGCGCGGCAAGAACGGTTGGCAAGCGCGGCCCTTGAAATGGGCTGGCCAAGCGGAAACACAGCCTGCGGTGGCCATCATCGCCCCACAGGCGCAGACGGAACCGATGGCGCGCCAGGGTGACGCGGCCGATGATCCGGCCATCTGGCTGTCCAGCAACCCCGCCAATGCACGCATCCTGGGCACCAACAAGAAGCAAGGGCTGCTCGTCTACGACCTGCAAGGCAAGCAGACGCAGCTGCTGGAAGTGGGCCGCCTGAACAACGTCGACGTGCGGCAGAACATCAGTTTGGGTGGCAGCAAGGTCGACCTGGCCGTGGCCACCCAGCGCGACGACAACAGCATGATGTTGTTCACCATCAATGCCGATGGCGTCGTGGCGGATGCGGGCCGTTTTCCGACCGGCCTGAAAAGCATCTACGGCATGTGCTTGTACCAGCCGGCCAGCGGCGGCGTGCAAGCGTTCATCAACGACAAGGACGGCACCTTCCAGCAGTACAGCATCGGCCTGGAAGGCGACAAGTTCAGTGCAACTCTGTTGCGCAGCTTCAAGGTCGCCACGCAACCGGAAGGCTGCGTGGCTGACGACGCCAACGCCCGCCTGTTCCTGGGCGAGGAAACGCGCGGCATCTGGACCACCTCGACCGACGCCGCCAAGCCGGACGCCCTCACCATGGTCTTGCCCGTGGGAGCGAACCTGACGGCGGACGTGGAAGGCATGGCCATCTACCGCAAGCCCGGCGCCAAGCCGGACAGCGGCTACCTGATCGTCTCCAGCCAGGGCGACAGCAGCTACGTGGTGCTAGACGCCCAAGCGCCGTACAAGGTGCGCGGCCGCTTCAAGGTGGGCTTCAACTTGCCCGCCGGCATCGACGGCACCTCGGAAACGGATGGCCTCGACGTCACCGCCGCCAACCTGGGCGGCGCGTATGCACAAGGCATGCTGGTGATCCAGGACGGCTACAAGCGCCTGCCCGATGGGCCGCAAAACTTCAAGTATGTGGCTTGGGGGGATGTAGCGAAGGCATTGAAGCTGGAGTAATCAGGCAAGAACGGGGTTGGGCCTGCCGGGGAATGCGCATCAGTGGCGCATTCCGCTCCCGAAGGAACCAGCCCCGGCACTATGCACGCGGCATATCAATATGAAATGGCAGTCGCTTGCCGCACAAGTCCACCATGCCAGACACGAGCAGGCGCCGTGCCGACAATTCGATAATATTGACGGCCGACACGTCGCCATATTCCATCATATAGATACCCGATTCCTCCGCCTCGGGATGCGTATCCAGCATCCCGATCGCAAGCGCTCCTCCCTGCCCTTCCGGTATGCGCAAGCCGTGCAGGAAAAACGCCGGCGGATACAGCGCCCACGACCATTCCGCATCCTCCGGCTCAGTCAAGCGCATAAACGCATCATCATCGCCGTGGATATCAATATTGAGCTCCAGCATGCCGCTGCCATGAGCGTCCAGACTAATGCTTGATTTCGCTACATCCACTTCAAAATTGGTGTCACCGATACTAAAAACAGTCATTCAATACTACTCCCAAGTTACAGGTAAATATGCGGTGCGACGGGCACCAAGGAATGCAGCGCAACCTCATCGATCACCAAACCAGAAGGATAAATCCGGCAATCACGGTGATCATCTTGATGCACTATTTTCATCCTTTTTGCCATGTTCGCGCCATCATTGTCAACGCGCGCCGAAATAGCGTCAAAACTCATCACCTCTAATAATGCCAACGAATGCAAGAAACAGCAGCCTACTCCGCAAAACAGGCAAAAAACAGTAGCGTCCGCTTCCGCCCCGAAGCGGACCTTCACAATAGCTCGTAAGAACCCTTGGGAATCCGTGCCTGGTCACTAGAGGCGTCGATAAAACTGAATTCAACGGCTTGTTACGTCCTCAGGGTAATGCGGCGAGATATAAATCGTTGCGAACGGACTTCCCGGGCAAAGCCCATTGATGGCATGCTTAGCTTGTTCAATATTGAAGTTGTCTAAGTTCACCCGCATGGCTTCCAGGAAGGTTTCGAAGCCGTCGTCTTCCCAGCTGATATCCATATGATGGAACTCCGCCATGATGTCGTAGCTGTAGTTGCCAGGAGTGTAGGGCTCTTTTGTGACTACCTGGACGTTTTGAAACAAGCACCAAGGCAGCCAATCTGTTTCGCCAGGCTCAGCATAATTCAGCCCGACACTCTCATTCGTGTACACGAGCTTGCCCGGGGGCAGACTTGGCTGTGCAAAGGCAGGCGTCTCGGACAGGGCCTGTACCTTCTCGGGCTTTGCAACCTTACCGAAGATTTTCGATAACAATTTTCCCCAGGACTTCGCCACGTTATTAATCCCTTACCAATGTCTCGTGAGCATGCGGACGACTGCTTTTGGCCGGTTGCCGTCGTTGGCAGGTTGCGCCCTATTGTGTTGAAAAACGCGGGTACGTTGCAATTTAGATAGAAAATTTACCAGCCTAGACTGGCCAGAACTGCCGCTATTGACCGATCACCGACTGCTTGGAGGTCTGAGACATCCTGAAATGGTTGCCGTTCGAATTTTTCAACACAATAGCCCCTTTGCAGACGTTGAGCCAACTATCGGCGATACTCCCTACTAGGCGTCTTCCTCGCGTTCGATGACCTCATTAATGACTGTTCCTTCACAACTAATGCAGAGTCCTTCGAGGAAGACCTTCTTATTTTCCTCGTACTCAAAGGGAGACGTCATCCCTAGGTCGGCTTGACCGCAAAAATCACACCAAGTGTTTTTCAAAATCCACTTTTGCTCAGCAGCGGGTCTAGCCGCAAAATCACGTGCTTTTCTCATGAGGTCAATCTAACTCTATGACTGCTACTGGCCGAACGTGGCCGAACAGGTGAGGATAGCATCTTGCCTTCGTGCAAAGCTCACGGTTTGTCACCATGAGGCAGAAGCCGCCCCAAAGCGGAAGTTCAGGCGCATCAGGTTTGGCCAATTAACGCAAGCTGGTCTATAAGACATCGTGTTTGCATACACCGAAATAGACTTCGCTTCCGCTCAAAAATGTAAACGTCTTTTCCGGCGTCTCAAGGTGCTCATCGATTACAAGGACATATACGGCTGATCCTGGCCCTAGCCCTTCGTTCGGGCGCAAGGTAGTGACTGCTTTGAACGAGTTGGCGTTAGCCGATCCTCTGTCTATGATTTGTGGCTCGTTCCAATAGTTGTTGCGAAGCGCCCCGATCATTGCACCGGTCTTTCGGCTGACCGAAAACTCAGTGCCAATCCAGGTTTTGCGTAGGCCGTGCACAATTGAATCAGACTTGCCTTCGTCCGGCGCATGTACTGCCTGGATTTTGCACCTGTAATCAGCAAGTGCATGGGCATTGGATGATACGGTCGCGAGAGCGAGCATCAGTGCTGATAGGCAAGAAAGTGGCGAAAGGTTTTTTAAATTAATCATTTAGTCCTGATGCCGGAACGCAGCAAGTGTAATGAGAGTACGGTGTGTATGGAATTCTCAGTTGACGAACGACCGCTTCTGGCCGGTTGCCGACTTCATGTGCGACAGCGTCCGACCCAAAGCAGACCTTGATTACAGTATTGCCCGAGACTTAAGGAAAGAAAGATACTTGGAGTTTTCGTGTGTAAAAATCTCCGGGCCAGCTCCCATATATGCGCGCATCAACTCATCAGCTGCACGATCTTTCTCATTGCTGTCCAACAGTATTTTCCCGAAACGTAGATGCATGAATGGGTTGCCGAGTGCGCCAGGGCACGTCATGCCGTACTCAATGGCTTCTCTTGCAGTCGTTGTATAGCCACCCAGGTAGGCGGAATCTGCAATCGCTGCTAGAACCCATGTAGCTGCCTCCCAATCGTTCTTTGGGGCAGGAATTAAGCGCCACGCATCGTTGTACGCCGCAATGGCATCTTCGAAATTCCGTGCTTCGGCCAAACTGTCCCCGCGAGCACAATGGGCTTTAATCATCTGATGCATTTGTTCGTCAAGTTCTAGTTCTTGGTTCATCGTCTTTATAGTCAGGTGGCTTCCGGGTGATGAGTGTTTCCTGCGCAATCCAAATGTCTGCTGTTGGCCGAACCCGGCCGTTCGGTAAAGCATAGCAGGTTGCCAGGTCGGAAATACAGCAACCGGCGCCACAGACCGGAAACGACCCATTATGGACATTGAACTGGTCGTTTTTTTGCCGGAAGGCGGCTCGTCGCGCTTTGCGTGACGGAATGAGGTGCGCCCGCGCCTTATGCGTACTGGCTACCGATCGCGCGCCTACTTTTGCAGCCATCTGGAGACAATCGCAAACGTCGTCTCCCAAGCCGTTGTTACTCTCTGACGACCTGCGACCTTATGGCGATTGAGCTTGGCTTCAAGCTCCTCAGCTGGATGGTCTGGATCGTACTCATCCACCGGGAGAAGAAAGAACTTGCCTCCCTTGAGTAAGGCGATGGCTTCTTCGTCCAGCGCGGGCTTACTACCGTGATGCGGAACGTTGAAGGCGACGCAGCACGACAACTCGACGAAGTAATGCTTTTCGAACGACTCCCAAACAATCGACTTCAGCTCCAGATCGCCGGTGAGCATCCATCCGTCATCGCATGCCGGAAGTTCCTGCTGAAAGTGTTGCGACTGCACCCAGGTGCTCCACCGCGGTGTGAGGAAGATATCCCGCTCGTGTGAAATGGATCGACTAAACATCGCTAATGAGCTGAGGTTCGACGCTTTCGCTCGAGCTTCGCCTAGCACACCAAGCGTGTCTTTGTAGAGCGTTTGCAACGCTTTGCCATTCGCTTCGACCATGGCCGCATCACCGTCAGCCACGTCACGAAGGAAGTCGTCGACGAGTTCGTACTCAGTGCTGTCCGATTTCAACAACCTGCGACTCTTAACGATTCCCTCTAGCTGCTTGAAGAATTCGACAGACGCTTCTTCGTCTCGATAGTTGAAGAACTTAAATTGCACCAGCGTTGTCAACCCTCGCTGCGCGGTTACGACGGACGAGTGGGACATCCTCTGAAAACCGTCGGCATCACGGGGAGCGGGAGCGATCCGAAGCGTGAGGTCGCCGCGTGCGCTTACAACCGATTCGTCTTCATCTGGTTCCGGTCGCGTGCCATCTACCATGACCAGTTGTGTCCCGGCATTCTGCAGTTGCCTTAGAAGCGCAAAACCATCAAGTGCATCCGATGCACTCATGCCATGTGCGAGATTGGCGAGCGCACTGAAGAACATGTCAGACTGCGTCATGTAAGGCAGGAAAAGCACGTTGACAGTTGCATCAGTTAGGCCAGCGTAATGATCTCTATCGAAATGTGAGATAGCTCCAAAATCGAACGCGATGCCAGACAGCTTAGATTGAATGAGCAATTTCCCCACTTTGCTCTTTGCCCCGCAATCATAAAAATACTGTAAGTAGCCGCGACTATCCTTGAGCAAGCCGGTGTGAAAGCCGCCATGACCCACCGGCCACTGGATTCGCTGAAATTTTGAAAATAGTTCCAAAAACACTCTCCGTTGGTATAGATTTGTTGTCCTACAAATGCGCTAAGCCAATATATAGCAGCAAAGGGCAAGCATAAATCGATTTCGGGCTATATCGGGGGGGGCGACAGCTCTACTGTTACTCCATGGACCCGTTTCGCCTAGATGAGCTAGCGTAAAACTTTGGCTGCATAATGGCATTCTCTCCAACTAGAGCTACAACCCAAAAACCGCCCCCTACCAGTCCGTGCGATTGCTCACTCCATTTCTGAGGAGTGATTTTGATTGCATGCCAGAGCTTAGAAAGCTGAGGTGACATACGGGCGTCTGCCTTAATCGCCAAGTCCCATAAGTCAACTGCTGAAATCGGCGTCCAGTCCATTACTTCTTTCCTTTTATGGCTACGTCTGCTGTTGGCCGGATACAGTCCAAACCTGCAAACCCATCAGCTGCGGAGCCAATAGTAAAGGTCATTTTTCGAAGTCATGTGTTGAGGGTGCGCTCCACTATTTTGCGAGTCAGGAACGTCTACCCTACGTTCCCACAGCGGGAACCAGGCGCTATTACGGAGTTCTTCGGCCCTCGGCTGCCGGACGTTTTTAGCCATGGCACGGTCACATGCACCAAACTGAATAAAGTTTACCTGAGCTTCTATCAAACTCGCTGGATTCGGCCCACCTCCCTGACTGGGGAAGTAGAGTTGGAAGACGTCGTCCTCCCAAAAACAAATCGGGCAAATATCATAGGAGCCAGGAAACTCGCCAAACACCTCATACCCGCAACAAGGACATGTGAACATAAACGCCTTCAAAAATACTTGTGACCGTCGGCTTCTGGCCGAAGGCCGTCTTGTCAGATTGTCGCCAAAAAAATTAGGTCTTGCCAAATACTGCGTTTAGAGACGCAACATTCCAACGGTTATCTCGCTCACTTTGGTCAACCAAGACTTCGCCAGCATCGAGCAAATGTCCAAGGCGCTGCCGAATTAGTCTGATAGCAAGATGTATCGCCTGCATGGAGCTTTCCCCGATAATATCTGGATATCTTTCGTCAACACCTACAAGTGCCACTGGACACGCCCAATTACCGTCCTGCTCATAAGGTAGTCCAATGATGGCCTGAATTACTACTTCTCGACCGTCTTCTCGTAGCCAAAGAATTTCAGACGTAGCGACGATTACAGGACTCTCAACGTTCATTTATATCTTCCTGGCCAAAATCGTTATCACTGTCCGCTTCTGGCCGGTTGCCGCCTTGGTCATCTTTGGTATTTGAATCAGCAGGCTGGTGATACATGGGCTCACTGCCGCGGTGACATGAGGTCAATTAACCGCTCCAAAAGCGCATTCGTGCGCTTCTGCTCGGCCACCAGGACGTGCCAACCGTTGTCAGTAGATGCCGGTTCTGGTGCGGGCGGATCGATCCATTCATGCAGATCCAGGCTGTACCACCGGCTAGAATCCGCAAACTCGACTTTCGCAACCTTGCGCTCCAGAGCCCCGGGAACATGCACTTCGATCGCCTCTTTCAACATCTCGCGCGATTGTTTTGTACCGTGGTTCAAGAACACAGTTGTGGCTTTGTCGCCTTCTTCCGGAGGAAGTTTGTGATCAGTAAAAATGTATTGCAGTAATCCGCTCTGGTCGGCATGGCCTGAGTAATAGCCGCCCACATCGATTATCTGCGCGTGGATGTCGTCAAGGCGAAATACCGTGTCGTTGACCTGGATTTCCGTGAAGTCAGGGAGCGCTCCTTCGATACGGCATTTGCCTAATTGTGCCAATTTTCCGCCCAGCGTGCCGCTGGCCATATAACCTGTAATCAGGATCACAGCCTGGTTCGACGGTAACAGCTGTTCAAGGTGATCGACCACGCGACCTCCCTCGCACATTCCGCCGCCCGAAATCGTAATGTGAGCTGTTGGCGGAACTTTTTGCCTGAGCACTGGCTTCTTACCCTTGTAATCGCTTTTCTTCGAAGAAGTCAGTCCTTGGTAGCGCAGCAGATGGGGCCCGAGCGCAATTTCGATGTCGGTCAATTCTTTATTGATGGGGAAAACGGTGCGAATCTTGTCATCGACTTCCGCTTCCGATGACAGTCGCAAGCGTTCGGCCATAAGCCTGTTGCGATACAGCGTCTCGTCGGGAGTGCGTTTTTGCCTGCGGCATAATTCGGCACCGAAAACGCCGGTCATCCTCAGCGTCAGAGGAGAGTCCACATCAATTTTCAATGCCAGTGGTTTCGTATATCCCATCATGAGGGATCGAAACTCAGCGAAATTCACCTTTGCATTGTCGACAAATCCATAGCGCGGTGCGTTACTCTCATCCGGTTCACGCGCCTCTATCGCATCACGCCACTGCTCTTGCACAGCTTCGGACTGTGCTTCCAATGCCCGCTTGATGCGCCCATTGGTGGCTTCGTCCCACGAACCTGCAGCGATGCAATCGGCTATGGAGAAGACCGGTAAGATCGGAATGTTGGCAGGCAAACGGCCGTTTGGTGATTCAAGAATGCAAACTAGATCCAACAGAATTTCCTGCGTCCGCTGTAACGAAAATGCGGGAATCAAAATCTTGCCTCGATTGAACGCAGCATCCTTGATCACGTCAGTGAGCGCATCAAGGCGTGCAAGATAATTTGAAAAATGCGGAGAGCGAACCTGTGACCCATAGGTGCTCTCCACCACCATATATTCAGGCACACCAAACGGCTCCTGCCGGCCGGCGAGCAGCGGCTGGCAAGGATTGTCCTTCGTGTTGTTTCCCAGGTCGCCGCTCATGACGATATCTCCACGCGTGCCATCGTCGCGGTTCCATGAAATCTTGAGCGACATCGCCCCGAGAATATGGGCAGTGCGTGTGAACGACACGAATAGATCGTCATCGATAGGAATATAGCGTGACAAGCCAAAATCAGGCCGCTGATCCACGTAGCTGAACTGAATCGTTTTGACGTCGTCCTCAGAGTAAAGGCCCGAAGAGAAACGGACACTGTCGAGCAGTGACAGCCGTGCAAGCTGCGCCGTGGCCGTTGTGCAAAAAACGACGCCTTGAAAACCATCGCGATAAAGTTTGGGAATGAGCCCGCAGTGATCGATGTGCGCATGCGTCAGAAGCACAAATTTGATGTCGGCGGCATTGAAAGGAAATTTTTGCCGGTTTTTGAGAAGTGCATGGTTTTCGCCCTGATGCAAACCACAGTCAACCAAGAATTGCACTTCTTTGCGGTCGTAAGAAAAGTGTGTGCATGAGCCTGTTACATGATCGTCACTGGCGCCGACAAATCTAATTCGCATTTAAAACCCTGAAGAAATAAGCGTCTGAAAGTCCTGCTTCTGGACGACAGCGGCCCCAGAGCATAGCGGATTGCCAAGCAAAAAAAATCACACATTGTCACACGACCGCGAATGTCCGCTACTGGCCGGCTGCCGTCGTCGGCGGTTTCAGCCCCATTGGGAACATTGGTAAAGACTCAGAGCAGCGTTTCGATGTTCTGGATACTAGTGCACGCTAGCTTATTTTGTCCGGCGGACTATGGGGCAGTGCTGCGATTCGCTCCAGTTCCGATCTAAGTCCAAATGCATTGATTGCATGTTGCAGTCCGTACGTTGCAAATGAAACGGCATCAGGGATTCTCCCTTCCACTTCGCGCAGACGCGCGAGTACAAGAGCTAAGCGAACGTTCGTTATCCCAAATCCACAGAACTCCATCGGACCTTCCACCAAGTGTTCCACTTTCATTGTGTCGAGTGGAGAGGGCGGCATCGACATCGTATCAAACACCGGGCGACCGTATGCCACGTAGACCTTGGCTGCATCGTTCATTGCCCTTTCAAGTGATGCCTGATCATCATAGCGCCACCACTGATCTGCCCCGGATTCCGACAATCGCCTCCTGAACTCACAAGCAGACTCAGCGATCTTCTTTGGGGCGGGTGCGTCACCTAGTACATCAGGAACTGCAACTGGTTGAATAGCAAGATTGATCGCGAACTGTCCTCCATAGCTCGACCCCTGAATATTGACCACATGGATTTGACCATCCCGAGTGCGGCGGAACGTCCTTCCAGATCCCGTAAAGCCTTCTGCACGAAGTTCTGGAGCCAAGTGAACCTTGATAATGGTTTCGATACGCGTAGTTTCAATGGACATTGTGTTTCCCAAAACTCAAAGTAACAGGCTACTGGTAGACATAGCGCAGAGCCAGACCGTAATACTGCGCGAAATGAATAGCGACACCGCCATTCAACTAGCGACTTTGTCGTCCCATGAGATGAACGACCGCTTCTGGCCGTATCTAGCCTATAAGCAACGATACCATGTTGTCCAAATGAAAATCCATTAAATTTCCACATCACCTTCCTCACGCCGCCGATGCTCTTTAGACGCATAGTAGAGTTCCATTCAGGAGGCCTATCATGGAATATCAAGCACAATTTTTTGGTCAACCTACACCATGGAACAAAGGCAAATTAGTCGGGCAAAAAGCGCCGCTGCGCGTAAGCGAAATCTGGGCAATTCGCGTCCGCCTAGGTGTGAAGTTGCAAGAGGTTATTCTGGCCGGATCTGAGCCGTGACATTGGGGCCTTGCCAGCAATGCCCTGATGCGGCCGGTGCCAGTTGTAGTGATGGTTCCATTCTTTGAGCATGTTGGCCCGCTCCAGTGAGTTGTTATAAACAAAGCCGTAAGCCCATTCGCGCAAGGCTGACTGGATGAAGCGTTCGGCCTTGCCATTGGTCTGTGGCCGATAGGGCCGTGTAAAGCGGTGCTTCAATGCTATCTGGCTACAAGTGGCCTTGAATGACTTGGAGCGAAAGGCTGAGCCGTTATCGGTCAACAACGCTTTGGGACGCACCCCGAGTGAGCAGAAATAGGCGTGGGTATTGGCGAGGAATCGGTTGGCATTCTCCTGGGTTTCGTCAGGATAGAGCTCCGTGAAGGCGATGCGGGCATGGTCATCAATGGCGATAAACAAGACTTCCCAGCCGGCGCCGCGCGTACGGTCTCGCCGGTCTCCCGTCGCACGATGGCCGGTGGTTTCAATGCGCCCGAGCTTCTTGGTATCGATATGAATCAGGTCGCCTGGTTCTGCATGCTCGTAGCGCTGCACCGGCTCGACGGGATCGAGATTGCTCAGTTTGGAGAGGCCGGCGCGCGCCAGCACACGGCTAACTGTGGCCTTCGATATCTGCAGGTACTGGGCGATCCTGGCCTGCGTCATGCGCTTCTTGCGTAGCTCGACAACGGTCAGCGCCTTGCCTGCGTCCAGAGCCAAAGGGCTATGCGCGGGACGCGACGAGCGATCCATCAAACCATCCCGATCTTCGGCAAGGAAGCGCCCCAGCCATTTGCGCACGGTCGCCTCGCTCACGGCATAGCGGACAGCGGCCTGGCAGACCGGCAGGCGGTGACGTAGTACGTCTTCGACCATCTCGACTCGACGAATCAGCGTTAATCGGGCATTCTTATGGATGTTCATTAGGTTGGTTTCCTTGAGAACTGGGGGTTTGGCGATTTCCAGTGTCTCAAATCCAATCCGAATGAACCACAACAACCTATTGAAACATCACACCTAGCGCACCCACCATCCCTGTGTTTACTTTGTCCCAAGCAGTGCTTGGTACTGAGCTGGCAGAATTTTCGCAAACGACATCCTGTCGGCCATTCCTTGCGCGTCCGTTTCGAGGAACAAGCAAGCACCCTTGATATCGGTATTTTTAACCTCTGCAAACCTATCAAGCTCCCTACGCGCGGCCGGACTGGCCAATGCCATTGCGTGATCACGCACACCAGGAGTGTCCATTGTCACCCTCGTCACATCCATCACCTCTTGATTCGCAGCAGAGAAAGCTTTTGGAAAGTTGACCATCGAAACTCCATGTTCCAAACATACACTGGGGACGCCATGGGTATTTTTCATGTAGTAGCCGAGAAACAGTATCGTTGCGGCCAGTTTAGGATTTCCTGTCTGTTTATCGACATAGCTGGCCAGTTCCTTGTTAATCACCGCGTTCTGCGCAGTGTGGTCATTTGGATGGGCTACACGTGCTTTCGCCTTGATGCGCTCTAACACCTCATTGTTATTAATTGTTTGGGCGCTTAGCTTTGCTGACTGAATGCTCTTGTCCCAAGCTCTCCACTCATCAGGAAGGTAGCAGGTTTCGAACATGTATCGACGCAGCTTATACTCATCCTCGTTGTCGGTAACTTGGTAGACTAGGGGGGACAAAACGGTCGATAATGGGGTCAGAATAGATGGACTTTGAGCTGTTGCTAAAGCGCTTTCTTATGCGAACATCAGCTTCACCCTCCGGGCGCCCCTGCTCCCGATCGATGGCCAAGTAAAACAGAATGTCCTGCCGCGCGAGGCAGAACGTGGCAGCCTGCCAATCCTCTTTGATTGGCAGGCCCGCCAGTTTGGAACATTGGAAAAGCTTCTTTGCCGCGAAACGGACATGGTCGTTCGAACCAGTGCGCGCGATTTCCTCATCGACCTCGCTGGTGGTAGCTCTCTGGAACTCCGCGGTCGATTTGACATCTAGCATCGATTGCTTGGAATCCTTCAGGTGCATCGCGTTCCGAGCAATGCTCAATGCCGTCATGGTCTGAGCTTCACATTCTCTGAAATCTTGGCGTTCCAGCAGCAATTCCTCTGAATTTGCTGATGAGAAGGGAGCCAGAAATATCAGAGGGGAGATTAATTTGAGTAGTTGCATAATTGATTTTTTGATATGGAGATGACCTGTGTAGCCCGTCTATCGTGGTCTGAATGAAGGTTCCACTCCCTCTACTAACGACCGCAAGCTGATCATGTTTCGCCGGCCGAAAACGAAAGCATAATTTGCACACGCGGAGTAACAAACAGCTCGAACATGCACGTCTATTTACGGCCGCTCAATTTTTCACCTTCGTGCCAATACACTTAGCAACCTTTTAATTGCGCGCCTAACTGTCCCGTTGATTCGAATTTCTGTTATCCCTTGGCCGAAACCGGTTGTAATAGGAGCCTGTAATCTCTCGAGCGCGCTGACTCGGCACCCCAAACCGGATCTTTACCTCATCGATAGTTTGCTCTAGCAGATGCGGCATCGTGCATTCTATCGGTGCGTCCGAGTCACGAAAAGTGGTGACTAGTTGTTTTAATGCCGAGTCCAGAATGTATCTCGCTACGCTAGAACCAGAGTTGGTTGTGAGAACGAGTTCCCCCTCTTGCTCCAGCTCGACAAGAGACTGCAAAATCTTTTCTACGAGCTGCTCGTCGTCCATATAGAACTCCCGATAATTATGAATTTGCCGTCGGCCCGAAGCTGCCAGTCGGCGAAGGTCCGCTCCTGGCCGACAACGGAAGCACTACGCGACTCTCCAAATTGATTCGAACGCTTGATGGGAAATCGCACTGTACCCTGGCTCCGATAAATCGAGAGGCTTTTCTGAGATCCCGCCAAATTCGTCGCTCTCATGCTCGGCACTATAGCAAAGCAGCGGACCAGAATCGTACTGTTCAATTTGTCGGGTAACCCGGCCTGCACCGTCGACTTCAAAGTACCACCAGGACGTGCCCCATGCATCGTACCTGTCACCTCTAGTCTCGTCCCAGTGTCTTTTTACGTAACTTGGCATACTTAAATTGAGTAATGAAGGGTAACGTCAGTCGTCCGCTTCTGGCCGATTGCCGACTCTTTTAGGCTAAATGCCGATTAGCATTGGTATCGGTCTTTGATGTGCTCGTTGTAGTAAGTACCCTTGGAGTAGGTACGCATGAACGCTGCATGAACATTCGAAGGTACTCGGCAAAAGTCATAACTATGCCCTTGCTGGAATTGGATACGCATGCGAGCTGTTTGCTCGTCGTAACCAATCGCAACAATGGCACTGGAATTTACTCGAACCATTTGCATGGTAGCTCCCGAAAGTGTCAAGGCTCACAATGGTAAGGCTGTTCGATTAGGAATCGGCGGCCTCTGACCATTAGCAAACGATTCCACAACTGTAGCGCATTTTGCAACATGATATCGAAAAAGAAGCCCCGATACACCAGTCATGTCAGCAACTGCCCGGTTAAATCTCCCCAGCTTACCAATCTGCCAGCGACTGCCAGCCTCAGGCATATTAAAATACCGTCCCATGACCTCCCCCGCCTCGACCTCTTCCCTCCCCGACAGCATCTTGCTCCCTTCCCTGGCCGTGCTGGGAGGGCAGATTTCCGTCAACCTGGGGGCGGCGATTGCGAAGAATCTGTTTCCGGTCATTGGCGTGGAAGGGATTACGGCGTACCGGGTGGGGTTTTCGGCGCTGATCCTGCTGGCCATCTTCCGGCCGTGGCGCTATCGCCTGACGCGCAAGGATGTGCTGAACTTGCTGGTCTACGGTTCCGTACTGGGGTTGATGAACTTGCTGATTTACCGGGCGTTTGCGCTGATACCGATCGGCATCGCTGTCGCCATCGAGGTGACGGGGCCGCTGGCCGTGGCCATGCTGTCTTCACGGCGGCCGCGCGATTTGCTGGCCGTGGCCTGCGCCGTGTTCGGCTTGTATTTGCTGTTGCCGCTGCAAGGCAGCCCGGGCAGCCTGGATCCCGTTGGCGTGGCGTATGCACTGGGGGCGGCGCTGTGCTGGGCGCTGTACATCATCTTCGGCAAGCGGGCCTCGACCTTGCAGGGCGGGCAAGCCGTGGCCTGGGGCATGACGGTGGCGGCCATGGTGACGGTGCCCATCGGTGTCGCGTATTCGGGCACGGCCTTGCTGGCGCCATCGATTGCCTTGATGGGCCTGGCCATTGCCATGCTGTCCAGCGCCCTGCCGTATTCGCTGGAAATCTTTGCCCTGCGCCGCCTGCCCCAAGGCGTGTTCGGCATGTTCAGCAGCGCGGCGCCGGCCGTCAGCGCGCTGGCAGCCATGGCCGTGCTGGGAGAATTGCTGAGCCTGACCCAGTGGCTGGCCATTGCCTGCATCGTGTTTGCGTCGGCTATGGCGGCGCTAGGCGCACAGGGCGGCAAGCGCTAGCGGAATTCACTCTACCCGGCAGCAACTCCTGCAGCGTAGCCTGTGCCGCGTCCTGGCATCGCTGCCCAGCTGACAGGCAGCTTTTGATGCCCGCCTGTAAAATGCGTCATTGCTTGCCATATCTTGCCTTTCCGCCTCACCGATGACATCCACATTTCTTTTTCGCTGGCTCTCCCCTTTAAGCGCTGCAGCCTTGCTGCTGGCGCCAATCGCCATGGCCAACGCGGCCGCGCCAGCCGCTGCGGTCGCCCTCACTGGCAATGCCGAAGCAGGCAAGGCCGCGTTTCGCAAGTGCGCCTCCTGCCACCAGGTGGGGCCATCGGCGCGCGGCGGCTTCGGCCCCAAGCTGACGGGGGTGATCGGCCGCAAAGCCGGTGCCACCACCGACTATAAATACTCGGCGGCCATGAAAAACGCGAATATCGTCTGGACCGAGCAAAACCTGGCCGGCTTCCTGAAAGCCCCCAGCGATTTCATTCCTGGCAATAATATGCGTTTCTGGGGCATCGGCAACGCCCAGCAAGTGGCTGACCTGCTGGCCTATCTGCGCACGCAGTAAGCACACAGGCACATCGCCTCGAGCCCCCCTCAAGCCCATTACGCCAGATCAAGCTCCCAGCGCTTGCAGCACGCCTTTGCGCTTCTTGTGCGCGCTTCATAGTCGCGCAGGCGTCGCAACTGGGCTGTGGACAGGCCACCCAGCTTGTCGCGTATCTGCGCCACCGTCAGGTGCTGGTATCCGGTAATCGGCAAGTCACGCGCCGCAGTTTCGCCGGCAACCTTGGCCGCAGGCTTTTCATCACGCTGGCGGCCTTGCGCCTTCTGCGTTTCACCCGCCTGCGCCCTCTGCTTGTTCACGATACGGGCGGCGACTTCTTCCTCGCGGCCCGGATAGCGCCCCTCCTGCTTGAACTCTTTTTCAAGCTGCTTGAATTCGCGTTCGCGCTTCGGGCTGGCACCGACAGGCATGTGTCCTCCCGTCTAAGGCTTGGCTGGCAGCTTGCGCACGCACAGATAGATGGAATACAGCGCCGCCAGCCCCACCAGCACGTACACGCCGCGCGACGCCGTCGACATGGCGCCCAGGATGCGGGCCACGATGTCGATGTCGAACAAGCCCACCAACGCCCAGTTCAAGCCACCCACGATCAAGAGGATCATGGAGATCCAGTCGACCACGTTCAGGCGCTTTGCCGTCATTTCCTCGTTTGCCGCACCGTCCGATCCTGCCTGGATATTCGCCATGTCAGCCTCCTGTAAATTAGAGTAGAAGAAAGACCCGCCGCCGGGCCTGTACAAAGAACAGTGTAGGCGCGGCACCGCCATGCGCCAGTCGGACGATGCCGGGTATTGAGGTAGGACGGGTCTGTAATACGGCGGGTGATTTTATCTGGCAACATGCAATGCCGCTGTTGCTAAACAGGCAGTGACTAATTCCAATATGGAAATATTTATAGATTACTTAGTACCGCGCTGCTACACTCATTTCACCCCAGCAACTTCAGGGGACAAGCGCCGCATCATGCCGCAGGCATGGAAGATGGCCACCATGGGACAACAGCTGAGGGGACATGAATATTTCAAACATACGTATCGGTGTGCGCCTGACCGCAGGCTTTTTGCTCACTTCGCTTTTACTGGCCGTGGTGGTGCTTATCAGCACGTGGCAGCTGTCGACCGTGAGCGGGGAAATCGACAGCAGCGTGAACCAGCGCTATGCGCGCATCGCACAATTGCAAGCCGCGCGCAACAGCACGCAAGAACAGCCGACCCTGCACGAACTCGACCAGCAGATCGCCACGCAATCGGCGCAGATGCGCACGGCGGCCGAGGCGGCCATGGCCCGCGCCCACGATACCAGCGTGCTCATCATTGCACTGGGCCTGGTCGGCGGCGTGTTGAGCCTGGCCACGGCCTGGTTCATCAGCAGCGGCATCGTGCGGCCCTTGCGGCATGCCGTCAAAGTGGCGCGCAAGGTGGCTGGCGGCGACTTGAGCGAGCATATCCGCGTCGATTCCAGCGATGAAGTGGGGCAACTGCTGCAGGCGCTGAAAGACATGAATGCCAGCTTGATCACGATCGTGGGCGAGGTGCGCAGCGGCACGCACGACATCGCGGGCGCTTCGGGTGAAATTGCCGCCCGCAACCTGGACTTGTCGCAGCGCACGCAGGCGCAAGCCAGTTCGCTGGAACGCACGGCCGCCTCGATGGACGAGCTGACGGGCACCGTCAAGCAAAATGCCGATAACGCACGGCAAGCCAATCAGCTGGCGCAATCGGCCGCGGCAGTGGCCGGCAAAGGGGGCACGGTGGTGGCACAAGTGGTCGATACCATGAGCTCGATCAACGCTTCATCGAAAAAGATCGTTGACATCATCGGCGTCATCGACGCCATCGCCTTCCAGACGAATATCCTCGCCCTGAACGCGGCCGTGGAAGCAGCGCGGGCCGGCGAACAGGGGCGCGGCTTTGCCGTCGTCGCCGCTGAAGTGCGCACCCTGGCGCAACGCTCGGCCGGCGCAGCCAGGGAAATCAAGCAGCTGATCGGCGATTCCGTCGAGCGGGTCGATGCTGGTGCGCGCCTGGTCGACACGGCCGGCGCCACCATGCGCGAGATCGTGGCCAGCGTACACCGCGTCACGGACATCATGGGCGAAATCAGCATGGCCAGCGGCGAGCAATTGTCCGGCATCGAACAAGTCAATGCCGCCATCGTGCAGATGGAACAGGTAACGCAACAAAACGCGGCCCTGGTGGAACAGGCGTCGACGGCGGCGGCCAGCATGCAGCAGCGCGCCACGCTACTGTCGGGCACGGTGGGCATTTTCAAGCTGAGCCGTGACCAAGCGTCAGCCCAAGCCGCGCACGGCATCAGCCTGGTGGCCCCGCAGGCCACTCACGCTGTCTCCGCGCCAGCAAATCGCCCTGCCACAACCGTTAGAGCGCGGCTGAAAGCCTGAGTTCCCCCGCCATCGCCGCGCCACTCTCATTTATAGCTGTTTGTACATGACCGTGGTGGCGTCCAGCCGGTCGCCGGCCGGCGCCAGAGCATAGCCGGGGATGCTGCCGGCCACCACATAGCCGAGCGACAAATACAGCGGTTCCGCATGGTCGCTGCTGCGCGTGTCCAGGGTCAACAGGCTGCGCGGCAAGAGGCGCGCCTGCTCTTCCAGCGCCTGCATCAGCTGGCGCGCGAGGCCTTGGCGGCGGAAAGCAGGCCCGACCAGCAACTTGCGCACTTCGGCCCGGTGCGCCTGGTTGGGATTGGTATCCCAGTCCAGCTGCACTGCGCCGGCCACACGGCCATCGACTTCGGCTACCAGCAGCAGGCGCACGCCGCGCGTGACGGCCGGCAACACGTTATCCGTCCAGAACGCCTGGCTGGCCGCCATGTCGAAGGGCAATATAAAACCGATGCTGGCGCCGTCGTGCACGCAGTCTTGTAGCAAGACGCCCAGTTCCGGCAAACGTACACGAATATCGGTGGACGAGAAATGGCGTAGCGATGCGGACATGGCGACCTCAGACAAGAAAGAGAAAATAGCGGGCGCCGCTGTCTGGCGGCGTCATGAACGCGCTGGCGCCATGCAACTGGTAGCGCAGGCAGTCACCAGCTTGTAAATCGTGCGAGCGGCCGTCGACTGTCACGTTCAGCTTGCCTTCCTGCAGCAACAGATGGTGTTCCATGCCAGGCCGGGGCGAGGCGGCATAACTGATCGTCACGCCAGCGCCCAGTTCGCATTCGAGCGCTTCGCCGGCCAGCGCACGCGACGGCGGCGAGACGGAGCGGCGGATAAAGCTGGTGTCAGGGTCTGTCCACACGCTTTGCCCGGCCCGCCGCAGCACGGGCGGAAAATCGTCTTCCACCATCCGCAGCAGACGCGACATGGCCAGGCCATACGCGGCGCACAACTTGCCCAGCACGTTTGTCGTCGGGCTGACTTCGCCATTTTCCAGGCGCGACAGGGTGGCGCGGCTGACCTGACTGGCACTGGCCAGCTGATCCAGCGACCAGCCCCGCTCCACGCGCAACTGCTTCAGGCGCGCCGCCAGTCGCTGTTCCGTATCGTTCTCTGTACTTAGTAAATTTTCCATATATGGGAATTTATCCCACAACAGGGAATTTGGCAAGCAATCGCTGCACAGTTGCTCAGCGCACAGACCTGCGGCCGGCCCTCAGGCACGATGCACCATCACTTCAAGGAGAAGCCATGGTCGCCACTCCCTCCACTCCCGAGCTACGCTTGGGCCAGGCGCCCGCGCCACTGGGCAGGGTTGAATTTCATCTGCAATTCATCCGCTCGTTTGCCGATCCCACGTTCGACGCCGTGCGCGACGCCCTGGTGCAGGTGGAAGAAGTGGCGTGGAAGAATTACCAGGATGGCCGCAAGGCGCCAGTGACACAGAAAGCGGGGCCCGGCTTTCTTGACCCCGACTACGACTTGTCCGTGGAGTGGAAAGCCACGCGCGACCGCTTGCTGGCCGCCGAAACGCGCCAGAAAGATTCCGCCACCCCATCGCGCGTGCTGCTGATCTGCGGCGCGGCGCGCAATGACGGTTCGTGCCCCGGCGAAATCTCGAAGACGTGGCGCATGACGCAGTGGGCCAGTGAAATATTGCAGGCCGACCACATCGAAGCGGACGTGCTGGACCTGAGCCTGCTGACCTCCTCGTATGATTTGCACATTCATCCGTGCAAGGGCTGCGTCTCAACGGCCATGCCCCTGTGCCACTGGCCGTGCAGCTGCTACCCGAACCATGGCGAACGGCAGACGAATGACTGGATGGCGGAGATTTACGAACGCTGGACGGCCGCGCACGCCGTCATCATCCTCACGCCCGTGTACTGGTACCAGACGCCAAGCGTGCTGAAACTGATGATAGACCGGCTCGTGTGCGCCGATGGCGGCAACCCCGATCCCACGTCCACGCACGGCAAGAAAGCCGTGGAAGCGAAAGCGCTGGAATTGCAAGGCTGGAATTACCCGAAACACCTGGCCGGGCGCGCTTATGGCCTCGTCGTGCACGGCGACGTGGCCGGCATCGAAGGCGTGCGGCGGGGTTTGTCCGACTGGCTGGACTGGATGGGCCTGGTCGACGCGGGCGCCAAGTCGCGGCTGGACCGCTACATCGGCTATTACGACAGTTACGCGCAAAGCCATGACACTCTGGACCGCGACACCAAGATGCAGGAAGAAGTGTGCAACGTGGCGCGCGCCGTGGCGGAAGCCGTCAAGCGGTTGCGCGCTGGTACGCTGGCCCCGCCCGATGCGAACCTGTCGCCACCACGGCCCAAGTAAGACGCGCCCACTAGCCCGCCATGCGCGACGCGTGGCGGCACAATTCCAGGAAACCCGCCAGGCGCGGCGAGAGAATCTTCTTGGACTGGCGGATCAGATAAAAGTTGCGCTCCAGGGGCGGCAGCATGGTCTCGAGCTCCACCAGTTGCCCGCTGGCCAGCAGATCTGCCACGACGACCCGTGACAGGCAGGCGATGCCGAGACCGGCCGCGGCGCCATATTTGATGGCTTCCGAATTGCTGAACTCGCCTGCGGCGCGCAGATAGTGCAGATACGGTACCAATGCTTGCTCCACGGCTTCGCGTGTGCCCGAGCCCGCTTCGCGCAGCAGCCAGCCCGCCTGGTTCAGCTCCGTAAAACTGAGCAGATGGCGCAGCTGGGCCAGCGGGTGCGTGGGCGCGGCCACGATCAGCATCTGGTCCGTCAGCCACGGTTCCACCAGCAAGCCCGCTTCGTGGCACGGCCCTTCGATCAGGCCGATATCGACACGGAATTCCGCCACGGCGGCCGCGATGTCGGCCGTGTTGGCAATCGTCACCTGCGGAATGCTGCGCCCGTACTGCTGCGCTGCCATCGCCAGAATCTGCGGTAGCAGATAGATGCCTATCGTCGTGCTGGCGCCGATTTGCAGGCTGACGGGCACGGACGGGTCCGCGCCCGCGAACTGGCGCTCGATGCTGGCGGCCCCGTCGCGCATCTGCCGCGCCTGCGGCAACAGCAAACGGCCATTGTCGTTGAGCAGCAGTCGCTTGCCCACCCGGTCGAACAGTTGCGCACCGAGCAAGGTTTCCAGTTCATTCAGGGCCGCGCTGGTGGCAGATTGCGACAGCGCAATCAGTTCGCCGGCCGCACTGGTGCTGCCCGTGTCCGCCACGGCCAGGAAAATCTGCAGTTGCCGCAAGGTCAACGCCATCTCATGTACTCACTCAATAGGTTAAACATACAAAAACAATCCGTTTTACCATTTAATCGACGAACTGTACAGTCATGCCATACGCATAAAAACATGGAGTACGGCATGCCATCCCTATCAACAAGCAACACAACAAATTTCAGCGACCGCTACGGCCGATTGCTGCCCGGCCTACTGCTCAGCGGCGTGATCGCCTATGGCGCCATTCAATTAGGCAAGCTGGAATGGATGCAAAGCCACGGCATGAGCGCCCTGACCCTGGCCATCATGCTGGGTATTGTGCTGGGCAACAGCCTGTATGGCCGACTGGCGCCCACGTGCGGCGCAGGTGTAACCTTTTCCAAGCAGACATTATTACGACTCGGCATCATCCTGTACGGCTTCCGCCTGACGTTCCAGGATATTGGCCAGGTGGGCCTGGCCGGCATCGCCATCGACGCGCTGGTGCTGGCGTCCACGTTTGGGCTGGCCATGTTCCTCGGCACCAAGGTGTTCAAGCTGGAACGCAACAGCGCCATCCTGATCGGCGCGGGCAGCTCGATCTGCGGCGCGGCGGCCGTGATGGCGACGGAGCCCGTCGTCAAAGGGCGCAGCGAAGACGTCACCGTGGCCGTCTCCACCGTCGTCGTGTTCGGCACCATCGCCATCTTCTTGTACCCGCTGCTGTATCAGCTGAACTTGGGCTGGCAAGTGCTGGGCGCCACGCCCACTGCGTTTGGCGTGTACATCGGCTCGACCGTGCATGAGGTGGCGCAGGTGGTCGCGGCCGGCAAGTCGATCGGGCAAGAGGCGGCGAATGCGGCTGTGATCGCCAAGATGGTGCGTGTAATGATGCTGGCGCCGTTTCTCGTCATCCTGTCGGCGGTGCTGGCGCGCGGCAAAGCCAAGGCCGGCGGCCACGACAAGGCCACCAAGCTGGCCATCCCCTGGTTCGCCTTCATTTTTATTGCCGTGGTCGCCTTCAATTCGCTGGGCCTGCTGCCAGCGGGCACGGTAGCCACCATCACGGATCTCGATACGGCCTTGCTGGCCATGGCCATGGCGGCCCTGGGCTTGACCACGCACATGTCGGCCATCCGCCGCGCTGGCATCAAACCCCTGCTGCTGGCCGGCTTGCTGTTCTGCTGGCTGATCGCCGGTGGCGCCGCCATCAACCATGTGGTCGCCAGCCTGTTTGCCTGAAACTGGCCAGTTCCCGCCCAGGCTAGCCGACACGAGAGCCGAAAACTTCGTACAATATGAGTGTTTTGACTCTCAATCCGGCTTCGGCCCCCATCCAGGAACACCCATGCATCTCTCGAACTGGCTGCTTTTCTGCAGCGTCGCCCTGCTCGTCACGTTTTCTCCCGGCCCGGCCGTCTTGCTGGCCATCTCGAATGCCATCGCCGTCGGCCCCCGCCGCGCGATGATCAGCAGCATGGGCAATGGTTTTGGCCTGTTCATCATTTCCGGCGTGGCCATGGCCGGCATGGGCGTCGTGCTGGCCACTTCGGCCACGGCCTTCATGCTGCTGAAACTGGCTGGCGCCCTGTACCTGGTGTACCTGGGCATCAAGCAATGGCGCAGCAAGACCAGCGTCGTGGCCGATGCCCCCGTGGTGGCCGGCGCGGCGAATCCCAATTCGTTCTGGAAACTGTTCCGCCAAGGCTTGACGGTGGCGCTGACCAATCCGAAAGCCATCCTGTTCTTCTCGGCGCTGTTCCCGCAATTCATCACGCCGGGCGAACCCGTGGCCATCCAGTTCACCGTGCTGACGACCTCGTTTGTTGCCTGCGCCATGCTGGCCCACTTGTTCTATGCCAACCTGGCGCGCCTGCTGAAAACCCAGCTGGCCACGCCGGGCCGGGCCAAGCTGTTCAACCGCATCACGGGCGGCGCCTTCGTCTTGCTGGGCCTGAGCCTGCTGCGCCTGCGCAGCAAGGCAGCGTAACTACTGTCGTAAAAATGTCTCGATGCTGGCCGCCAGGGCCAGCGGCGTTTCATTCATCGGATAGTGTCCCGCATTGCCCAGCACCTCCAGCCGGGCTTGCGGGTACCACGCCAGATACGTGCGGCGCATCAGGGCCGCATCGAAACGGGGGTCATGCTCCCCCACCAGCGCCAGCAAGGGCAATGCCACGCGCGCCGCCTTGATTTCTTCACTAAAATCCGTCCCGCTCCACGCGAGGAAATACGCGGCAAACGCGGCTGGATCCGACCTTTCCCACGAATATTGCGCCTTCCAGTCCAGCCAAGTGGCGGGCAAGCGCCCGCCCGTGCTGCGATCGATGATGGCGCGCCGCGCCGCCATGCTATCAGCGGCCGCGAGAAACGTCGCGCGGGCTGCCGCATCGAAGGCCACGCCGCAGCTGGGCACGGGCGCCACGGCCACCAGTTTGCGCAGGCGCAAGGGCGCCAGCAAGGCCAGCCGTTCCAGCGCCATGCCGCCCATGGAATGGCCCACCACGCTGAACGTCGCAAAACCGAGCGCATCGGCCAGCGCCAGCGCGTCGCGCGCGACCTCGTCAATCGAGTACGCTCCTGCCGCGCCAAGCATGCCGCCATAGCCGCGATTGTCCATGAAGACATAGCTGAAACTGGCACCATCGAGGGCCGCTTCCATCGGTTCGAACGCCCGCGCGTCGCCAAACCAGCCGTGCAAAACGATGATGGCGTGGGGACCATGGCCCACGCGGTGATAGGTATTGTGCATGTTCACTCCTGAAAAAGAGTCAATGGTAAGCGGCCAGCGAGCGGCCCGCCTTCGATGCCAGGTCAAATACTGTAGAGTATGGGCCATGGATGATTTTTATACGGAAGTGCCGCGTCCCTTGATCGCCACGGCGCGCGACCATGCGCCCGATGCTGTCTTTCCCAGCCACAGCCATGCGCGCGGGCAATTTGCGTATGCAGCACGCGGCGTGATCAGCGTGCACACGCCGCAAGGCAACTGGCTGGTGCCGCCGCAACGCGCCTGCTGGGTACCGGCCCAGCTCATCCACGGCATGCGCATGCATGGCGCCGTGACCATGCATAATGTCTTTATCGACGCGCCCGCCATCGCAGGGACCGGATTGCCATCCCACTGTCAGGTGCTGGACGCTTCGCCGTTGCTGCGCCAGTTGCTGGCCGAGGCCGTGACCGTCGATGCCTTGTATGCGGAACAATCGCGCGCCGGACGGCTGATGGCCTTGCTGCTCGACGAGATTGCCGCCGCCCAGCCCCTGCCCCTGAACGCGCCCCTGCCGCAGGAACCCCGGCTGGCGCGGCTATGCATGGAATTTCTACGGCAACCGAGCCTGCACAGCGGCCTGGACACAATGGCGGCGCAGGCGGGCATGAGCCGACGCACCTTTACGCGGCAGTTCCGTGCCCAGACGGGCCTGGCCTTTGCCCAGTGGCGCCAGCAAGCGTGCCTGCTGGCGGCCATCACGCGCCTGGCCGAGGGGCAAGCCGTCACCAGGATCGCGCTCGACCTCGGCTATGCCAGTCCCAGCGCCTTCACGGCCGCCTTCCGCCGCGTGCTGGACCAGGCGCCAAGCGATTATCTGTCGACCTAGGAAATGATGGCAGCGATGCGCTGGCCCAGCGCCTGCGCCAGTTTCTGCACATGGTAGCCGTCGACAAAACCATGGTGGGCTTGCGCGGAAAACGGCACCCGCATGCGGCCATCGCCCTGCGCGGGGCCGAACTTGCCCCAAGTAAAGGTCGGGATGTCGGCGTCGCGGTGGCGGTAGATCGGGTGCTCGATGGCCGCCAGTTCCAGCCATGGCAGGCAGGTAATGAAGATATTGTTGCGCTGCTGGCGCTCGCTCTCTCCCTCGCCCGTATTGATCAGCGCGGAGCTGGCTTCGGCGAGGCGCTTGGCGTCCAGGCTGCGTGCGATGAATAAATCGAGCTGGTCCGTCATCGGGAAGCGCGTGTAATTGAGGTTTTCATCGCAGTTGATGACGGTGTACGAGGCGGGGAAATCGTCGATGCGTATCACGTCACCCTGGTAGATGCGGTACATGAAGTTGTCGATTTCCTTGACCGTATTGAGCAGGCAAAACAGGAAAAAGTGAAACACGGGAATCTGCCGTGCCTTGCAATACGGCCGGAAGTCCGGCACGTCGAGCTGGAAGTTGATGTTGACGAGGGGATTGTCAAACGCGCGGAACAAGTCATAGCGGTCGCGCCGCTTTTCAAAATTTTTCATGCGGCGAGTGTAGACGATGGCGGTGCTGGCGGGCAAGTCACGTCATGAGCGCATGTAATGTTTTTTTGATATTCGTCATTCGACAGTCAATGTGTTTTCATTTTTTATCTGAAACTGACTGCCGACCGGGATAGCCCGGTCGCAAGCCTCCCTGTAGCGGGAGGCATACTTTCGCCGGATTTTTTACCCGGCCTGATTAATCTCGTCGTCCAGCATATTGGCGAACAGGTCGAAACTCAGAATACCCGTGCCGATGCATGAAAATACCGTGCTGCCTGCCGCATCCTTGATCGTCAGTTTCTCGGTCCAGTCATTCTGATTCATGCATTTCAGGCTGGTGCCAGGCCAGGTGACGCCATCCACATGCAAGCCCTGCGCCGATAATGCCAGTTCCTGTGTCTTGACATTCAGGAAATTGCCGAACAAGCGTTTCTTGTACACGTCGCCGCTGCTGATGTAACGGAAATTCACGCGCTCGCCGTCTGCGAGTTTTTTCTTCAGGACGGGCATGCGGTCTTCCAGGTAACGGGAACGAAACTCGTCCATGAACTCGTCAAAGCGCTTGAGTTCTCCGGTAGCCCATATCCAGGGCTGGTCGGCACCCGTCCGATAGGCTAAGTTATTAATCATGCCGGTCATGGCGGTGGAGCCGCCAGCGAACAGATACAGGTCTTCGATATCGGCAAAGGCAGCGTAGCTGCGAATACCGTCCAATTCATGCACCACACCGTCTTCATGCAATTCAAAACGGCTCTTCCGCCGCTTGAGCATTACCGCGCGCATGACCAGCACCAGCAGTGCGATCAGCAATAGAAAAGCCGCCGTGCCATAAAGAATCGTCAAATTGCTGTGCGTGCCCAGCTTGGCGCCGTTACGCAAGGTCATGGCTTGCGCATCGGTGAGTGTCTTCTGGGGCAAGGTCGTGCTCAGGTACAGCACGAAACCCGCCACTGCCGCCAGGATCACCGCAAATACCGCAAAGAGCATAGGCACCGTCTTGCCATGCAAATACACTGCGAGTGCTTTATTGGTTTGCGGGATACTAAAATTGCCCATGTAATCTTCCTGTTAAATGATAGAGAGTTTTCAAAACCCGGATGCCGACAAATATTCGGACCGGATTGTCGCCTATCTATTGCAGGAATGGCCACACGCACGCACATTCAATACTGATGCGCTCCAATCATGACCCTGATTATTGACTGGGCACGGTGATTAACTGGCATTGCAGGATTTCCCGGACCGCCTCGGCCACGCCTTCTTCCAGTTCTTCGATTGTTGGCGCATAAGCGCAGCGTTTCAATTCCCCGCCTAATTCGAATGCCAGCTCCCGTGAATGACGCACAATACCCTGCAGCACAAAATACTTCCACTGTGAGTCGCCACTGGCCAGCACCGTTTTGATATAGGGAGCGAGGCGCGGACCGATGCCGGCCAGATACGGCAGGAGCACGGCTGCCACGGGCCAGTTCGCATCTTGCACCCATTCCAGTATCTCCGGCATGGCTGGAGCAATGTCGTTCCATGGCAAGGCGATGAGGGCTTGCGCGTTCTGTATCGTGCTTATCGCGCGGCAATGGCAGATGTATGCGTAGTGTCATGTGGCGCCGCCGTGCGCCAGGCCCCGTTGCACTTTCCATGCCAACGGTAAAGTGAGCAGCAATACGGCCGCCAGCGCCAGCAAGGCCGTGTTCACGCTCGTATGGTCGCCCAGCGCGCCGAACAGCACGGGCGACATCGCCCCGCCGCCGATGCTGCCCGTGTAAAACAGCGCAAACGCATGCTCGCGCTTGCCAGGCTCGGCCAGCTCCGGCACCACGCCATACAACACGGACGAAGTGCCGTTCAGCGCCAGCCCCAGCAGCGGCAACATGGCCATGACGCCGGCCAGCGGCAGCCACAGGGCCAGCACGATCAGCAGCGAGGTCATCGATTCCGTCAGCCACACGGTCTTCATCATGCCGATGCGCGCGCCCAGGTAGCCGCACAGCAGCTTGCCGAAGGCGCCGCCCACGAACAGCAGCGACAAGGCCACGCCGATGCCGGCCGTGCCCGCCCCCTTGCTTTTCAACAAGAACGGTAAAAAGGTGAGAAAACCCATACGCACGGCGCTGTCCAGGGTGCCCGTGGCCAGCAGCGCGCGAAAGCTTGCTTTGGAGCCGCTGCCAGTGATGGGTTTGACCGCTTTCTTCTGGCTGGCCTGGATGTCTTCCGGCTTCGGCAGCAGCCACCACAGCAAGCCGGCCGCCGCCAGGCCCAGCAAGCCCAGCAGCGAAACGCTGGCTTGCCAGCTGCACACGAGCAACAGCAAGCCCACCAGCGCGGGAATCAGGGTCTTGCCGATATCGCCGGCAAAGTTATAGTGCGACAGCGCCTCCTTGACGCCGCCGCCCGCCTCGTGCGTGTCGGTGACGATGGACGAGGCCAGCGGATGCTGGGTGCTGGCGCCCAGGCCACCCAGCAGCAGGGCGAACAGCAGCACGGCCAGGCCGCCCGCCTGCCCCGCGACCAGGTAGGCAACGCCGGCCAGCGCCGTGCCGCCCACCAGCATGCGCTCGCGTCCCCAGCGTTTCGCCAGGCGGCTGGCCAGCAACTGGAAGCCGGCCATCATGCCCGAGTAGGAACCGCGCAAGAGGCCCACCATGGCGTAGCTGATGGCAAACTGCGCCTGCCAGATGGGCAACAGCACATAGATCACGTCCGTCAAGCCGTCATGCACGGCATGCGCGCTGCAGGCGGCGAACAGCGAGCGGCGGCGGATCGGTTTGTCGGAGGAGGTCGATACGGTGGCAACAGCGGCGGCGGATGGCTCAGTCATGACTTCGGCGGGGAAACAATGTGGAGAGTGCAAGCTTACTACAGGGCCTGGCGACGCAGCATCACCTTGCCATACGTGCTCCAGCTACGCGTGCCGCCAACTTCAGGATCGATAGCAAAACGACAACCCTGCACATAGGTAACAGCCGCCTCGACCTGTTCCGCTGGCAGGCCTGGCGCTTCGGCCACGATGCGTGCAGGGGCTCCTTCACTGCCGATAAACATGCGCAGCACTACGCCGCTGTCATTGCTGGCCGATTTGTCGAGGTTGTTATAGCCCTGGACGCGCTGGGAAGGCTGGCAGCTGCCGGGCACCAGCAAGGGACGCAAGAGCTCGGCATCGTCCAGGTCCCATACATATTGAACACTAAAATTTTCCTTGGCCGCTCTATCAGCAGGGAACACGCACTGCCGCACATTGCTCAGCGCCGCATCGTCCAGCACTTTCCACCCCGAACTGCGTGCCACGGATGCCGATGCCACCTTGCCATCCTGCCCCACGGAAAAGCGCATGGTCGTTTTACCTTCCAGTTCATACAGGCGCGCCTCGAGCGGATACACTTGCGGCGGACAGGTCGCGCCCGGCATCGCCTGGCCAATCCCGGGCAGGATGGCCAGCACCGCTGCAGCACAGCGTAATGGGAAGCTTGCTTCATGCATCGGCATCGTTACTCCAGCAATTGCTATTAAATAAGTTTTCGATTTTAGCAAATTGCCATGAACATCAGCAAACCGCTGGCCAAACGACGGCAGGCGCACCATCCTCGCCGGGTGGCGCGCCTGCCCATGCAAAACCTTGCTTGCCCGCTTATTTGGCCATCGCATCCTTGGCCATACCATCCTTTTTCATTTCATCCTTCTTCATGCCATCCTTTGCCATGCCATCCTTGGCCATGTGGTCCTTCTTCATGTGTTTCTTGGCCATCGGCTTTTTCATGCCGTCCTTGCCCATGCCGTCCTTGTGCATGGCATCGGCCGTGGCGTCCTTGGCCATCGGATCTTTTTTCATGGCGTCCTGGGCAAACGCGGCGCCCGACATGAAGATGGCGGAAGCGAGGATGGCGGCGAAGGTGGTGATCGTGGTTTTCATGATAAGTCCTTGTCTCAGTGTGGGATGGGCGAGATTGCCCGGTGATAAAGCTGTTGCTGTGCTACGGGTGCTGCTTGCTGCTAAATAACAGGAAGACCGGGAGGTGGTCAGGGCCAGGCGCATTGCCGCAGGCAATACGATTAGTACGACAAGGCAATGCAACGCCGCACTGGCCGGCTCCCCGGTCTTACTAGGAACCGCCAAACCAGTTGTAGCCCTGGTTCTCCCAGTACCCTCCCGGATACGTATTCGTCACGAAAATGGCCTGGATATGTTTCGGATTTTTGTAGCCCAGCTTGGTCGGCATGCGCAGTTTCATGGGGTAGCCATATTTGGGCGGCAATTCCTGGTCGTCGTACGTCAAGGCCATGATGGTTTGCGGATGCAGGGCCGTGGCCATGTCGATGCTCGTGAAATAATCGTCGGCACACTTGAAGCCGATGTATTTCGCCGTCGTGTCGGCGCCCACGCGCCGCAGGAAGTGGGCAAACGGCACGCCGCCCCACTTGCCGATCGCGCTCCAGCCTTCCACGCAAATGTGGCGCGTCACCTGCGTTTCCTGCGGCAGGGCGCGCAGCTGCGGCAAGGTCCACGACTTCTTGTCGGAGATCAAGCCGCTCAATTCCAGGCGCCACGCGTCGCCATCGACCTCTTCCACCTCATCCTCGCCGTAATAGGCGTTGAATGGAAATGGCCGCGTGATCATGGAATCGGGATACGTGGGCGCCAGTTTGTTCGGGTCAAAGAGCCAGCCTTGCACCCGGTCGTTCATGCGCGACACCGCCGTCAGGGCCGTCTCGATGGCGGACGGGTCGCTGGCGTTGCATCCCGTCAGCAAGGACAGGCCGCCCAGGGTCAAACTGCGCTGCAGGAACAGGCGCCGCGACGGCTGCTTGATCTGGCGCAAGGCGTCAGCCAGCATGGCCTGGCCATGCTCCGGCACGAGGATGGTTTTTTTCATGCTCATCTCCTTAACGTCCGCGCAGCATGGCGGCCAGGGTGCGCGGCACCAGCGCCACCATCAGCAAGTGCACGCCGACAAAGCCCGTCAGCAACGCCATGGCGATGAAGTGGACTCTGCGCGCGCTCTCGTAGCCGCCCATCAGCTCGCGCAAGAGGGGAAATTGCACGGACTTCCACAGCACCAGGCCGGACAGCACCAGCACGATGCAATCGAGCATGACGAACAGGTAGGCGGCGCGCTGCACCATGTTGTAATGGCGCGGGTCAGCATGGGCCAGCTTGCCCTTCAGCGCGGCGGCGAAATCGGCCAGCAGCAGGCGCGGCGAGAGGGGAAAGAACTGGCGCCGCAGCCGTCCCGAGACGATATTGATAATCAGATACAGCAAGCCATTGGCCACCAGCAGCCACATGGCGGCAAAATGCCATTGCAGCGCGCCGCCGAGCCAGCCGCCCAGGGTCAGCGCGCGCGGCAATTCGAACGGGAAAAACGGCGCCGCGTTATAGATGCGCCAGCCGCTGGTGGCCAGCACGACGACGGCCACGGCATTGAGCCAGTGCGTCAGGCGCAGCCAGGCGGGGTGGATCACGGCGTTGGAAACAGTCGGCGTAGACATCACAACACTCCTTTCGTGCATTGCGCCGTGCTGACGGCTTGCAGGATGGCGCTGCTGTCGGCCCGCTGCACGAAGGCCACCACTTGCAGCTGTTCCGGGCGCCAGCTGGCGGGCAGCTTGACTTCGCGGCGCAGCTGGGCACGGCCTTGCGCCAGCGCAACCGGCCCCAGCCACAGGCGCACGGCCGCATCGTGATGCAGGGTGGCGCCGCGGTTTTCGCCGCGCAGCACTTTCGAGACGATGGCGCTTTCGCTGATGGCCACATACAGCTGGCCGCCCGTCTGTGCGTCCGGTGCGCTGGCATCAGCTTCCAGCAACAGCTTGCCACCCGGCCCCGGCGTCGCGGACAGGCGGATAGCGACGGGCGCGGTGGTCGCATTGATGCGGCGGATGGCGGCCGGCAACTGCGTATCCCAGCTGCGCAATTCCGTTCCGCCCACAAAGAATTGGGGGGTGTAAGCCACGTGGCGCGGCTGGTGGCGCAGCAGCTCGGCCTGGCGCGCATCGAATTGCGCCTGCGCCAGCGGGTCCGTCCAGCCGATCTGGTCCCAGTACGTGACGTGCAAGGCCAGCGGCACGATCAGGCTGGCCGCGCCCGCTTCCTTGCGCAAGGCGTTCAGGCGCTGGTCGGCGGGCGGGCAGCTGGAGCAGCCTTCGCTGCTGTACAGTTCCACCAGCGCCGCCGTCTGCGGCCCGCTTTGCACGGCGCAGCGCTGGCCGGCCGCCATCTGCGCCATGGCCGGGGCGACCAAAGCCATGCTCAGAACGGGTAAAAGCAGTGTTGCAAGGCGGTGCTTGATGTCCATGGTCTTTACCCGGTATATTGAAATAAGAAACGTGAATTAAGAAACGTGCTTGCCTGTCAATTCGCCGCGATGGCCGGATTGGTTACAGCCACCCTCCATTATTTTTGAATTTATTTTTTTCAACGCCTGTCACCAAAGGCCTGCATGCAACGAATACCTGTAAGCGAGCAGTTGCATGGCACGGAACTGCGGCTGCATGGCTTGATGCTGCGCGGACTCGATGGCGATGCGGCGGCTTACCGCAATTTCTTGCAAGCCACCAGCGGCCATTTGCGCGCGTTCCTGCGGCGCCGCCTGCAGCGCTGGCCGGATGAGGTGGAAGACCTGGTACAGGAATGTTTGCTGGCCATCCACAACCAGCGCCTGACGTATGACACAGGCGTGCCGCTGACGTCGTGGATTCATGCGATCGCGCGCTATAAATTGATCGACTGGCTGCGCCGGCATGGACGGCGCGAGGCGCAGCACTTGCCGTATGACGAAGAAGATAGCGCGCAAGAACTATTTTCCAGCGCCGATGCCGAGGCGGCCGAAGCCAGCCGCGACCTGGGCAAGCTGCTGGCCACGTTGCCAGCGCAGCAGCGCGACGCCATCGTGCATACCAAGCTCGACGGCTGGTCCGTGCGCGACACGGCCGCCTCCATGCAGATTTCGGAAGCCAGCGTCAAGGTGGCCGTGCATCGCGGCTTGAAGACACTGGCAGCCAATTTACGAATAGAAGGAAGCGCACCATGAAAACCGATGATTTGATCGCCATGCTGGCCAGCGGCCCCGACGTGGCCGCCGCGCCGCCCCCGGGCGCCCGCTGGCGCGCCGCGTCCACTTTGGGTGCCGGGCTGCTGGCCAGCGTGGCGCTGATGGCCATGCTGCTGGGCGTGCGGCCCAATTTGGAACAGCTGGCCCTGCTGCCCGATTTCTGGATCAAGGTGGGCTTTGTCGTGTGCATCTGCCTGGCGGCCTGGCATGTCAGCCGCCGCCTGTGCGTGCCGGGCGCCGCTACCCGCACCCTGCCCCTGCTGCTCGCCATGCCCTTGCTGCTGATGTGGGCGCTGGGCGCCATCATCGTGCAGGAAGCGCCGCCCGAACAGCGGGCCGAGCTATTCTGGGGCGCCACCTGGCGCAGCTGCCCCTTGCTGATCGCCCTGCTGTCGCTGCCCATCCTGGCCGCCGTGCTGCGCCTGATGCGCCAGCTGGCGCCCACGCGCCTGCGGCTGGCCGGCGCGGCTGCCGGGTTTGCCGCCGGCGCCATGGCCGCGCTCGTGTATTGCCTGCACTGCCCCGAGCTGGCGGCCAGCTTCGTCGGTTTCTGGTACGTACTGGGCATGCTGGTGCCAACCGCCATCGGCGCGGCCATCGGGCCGAAAGTGCTGGCCTGGTAAGCCAAAGACATCTTTTTCGAAGCGGTGAATCCGTTCTCTCCCCCCGTGCGTACAAGTCAGGCAGCCTGCAGTTTCTTGGACTTGTCTGTCAACGCTAACAAAAATCGGGAGAATCGAAATGTCATTGTCACACTCGAAAACCGCACTGGGCGCCGCTATCCTGGGCAACCTTCTCGCCGTTTCCTTCACTTTGGCCATCGCGCCAGCCGCCTACGCTTCCAGCCACCGCGAAGCGCCGTTCATCACGCAAAACCCCAAGGTCGACGCCACCGACTTCTATATGTTCCGCAGCTATGAAGCGGGCCGCGGCGCCTACACCACCCTGGTAGCCGACTATATTCCCCTGCAAGACGCTTACGGCGGCCCGAACTATTTCGCCATGGACCCGAACGCCCTGTACGAAATCCATATCGACAACAACGGCGACGGCAAGGAAGACCTCACCTTCCAGTTCCGCTTCACCAACACCATCAAGGATGGCCAGTTCACCGTGGGCGGCAAGAAAGTCTCGATTCCGCTCGTCATCAACGGCGGCGCCATTGATTCCGTCAACCCGGCCGGCCTGAACGTGCGCGAAACCTACAGCGTGACGGTGGTGCGGGGCGACCGCCGCACGGGTACGCGCAGCAGCGTCACGAATGCCACGGGCGGCGGTACGACCTTCGACAAGCCCGTCGACAATATCGGCAACAAGGCCATCCCCAACTATGCCGCGTATGCCGCGCAGCATGTGTACGCCGTCAACATCCCCGGCTGCGCCACGCCCGCGCGCATGTTCGTCGGCCAGCGCAAGGACCCGTTCGTCGTGAACCTGGGCGAAACGTTCGACTTGATCAATATCAAGGCGCCTGCCACCGAGTTTGCCGCGAATGCGGAGTCCGCTGCCAAGGATGACCTGGCACGGAAAAACGTCACGGCCATCGAAATGGAAGTGCCGACCACTTGCCTGACGGCGGGCCTGGAGCCCGTCATCGGCGGCTGGACCACGGCCAGCCTGCGCCAGGGCCGCCTGCTGAACCCGGCGCCGGGCACGGCCACCGCGGCGGCGAAGGAAGGCGGCGCGTGGGTGCAAGTGTCGCGCCTGGGCATGCCTTTGGTAAATGAACTGGTCATCGGCCTGAAGGACAAGGACCGCTTCAACGCCAGCAGGCCCTCGGGCGACGCGCAATTTGCCGACTACGTCACCAACCCGACGGCGCCGGCGCTGGTGGAAGTGCTGTTCGGCTCGGCAGGCGCCAAGGCGCCCACCAACTTCCCCCGCAACGACCTGGTGGCCACCTTTTTGACGGGCATCAAGGGCGTGAACCAGCCCGTCACCGTGACGGCGTCCGAAATGCTGCGCCTGAACACCTCGATCGCGGCCACCAATGTGGGCGCACAGAACCGCCTCGGCGTCATCGGCGGCGATAACGCCGGCTTCCCGAACGGCCGCCGCCCCGGCGACGACGTGGTCGACGTGGTGCTGCGCGTGGCCATGGGCAAGCTGTGCACCCTGAACATCGGCTGCGCCCCGGCCGACGCACCCGCCGGCGCCCTGCACTTCACGGATGGCGCCTTCCTCGACGAAACGTCGTTCACGGCAGGTTTCCCCTACCTGAAAAATCCCGTGGCCGGTTCGCCGCAGCTGTAACCAGGAGAACGCGATGAAAAAGCTCTATGTATGCGGCGCCCTGGCGCTCACGGCCCTGCTGGCTGGCTGCGGTGGCGGTAGCAGCAGCCACGGCGGCGATAATGGCAACGGTGGCGTCAATCCACCGCCCGTGGTCCTGCTCGACGCCTTCTATGTGGCCGTCAGCAACGTCATCCTGACCACCAGCGATGACAAGGACGGCGTGGCCATCGACGCCATCATGGCGACGTCTCCGGAAAATACGGAGCCGGTTCCCCTGTAAGCCTCCGCGGGCGCCGGGAGGATATCCCCGGCGCCCTTGCTGCCCTACTCCACCGTCGATGGCGTCCACGATGAAAACACCGATTTCCCTGCTGTGCGCCTGCCTGCCCGTGCTGGCACTGGCTGCGCCCTACACGCCGAAAGACGGCAGCGCCGTCATCGAACAGCTGCCGCGCCGCGCGGACGCCACGCAGCTGGCCCTGCGCGGCCTGCGCCAGCAACTCGATACAACGCCGCAAGACCTGGCACTGGCGAGCAATCTGGCGCAGCGCTACATTGCCCTGGCCCGCAGCGAGACGGACCCGCGCTACCTGGGCTACGCGCAAGCGGCGCTGGCGCCTTGGTGGCGGCAAGCGGCGCCGCCCGTCCCCGTGCGCCTGCTGCGCGCCACCATCCTGCAAAGCACCCATCATTTCGGCCCCGCGCTGCAGGATCTCGATGCCGTCATCGCGCAGCAGCCGCAAAACGCCCAGGCCTGGCTGACGCGCGCCACCGTGCTCACCGTGCAGGGCGACTACGCCCAGGCGACAGCGGCCTGCGCCCGCCTGTCGGCCTTGACAACGCAACTGGTCACCGTCACCTGCCTTGCCAATATCGCCAGCGTCACGGGCCGCGCCGCCAGCAGCGAGCGTTTGCTGGACCTGACCTTGCAAAGAAGCGCCGGCGCGGCGCCCGAACTGGAAAACTGGGCCGCAACCCTGCTGGCGGAAATGGCCACGCGGCGCGGAGAATCAGCGCTGGCCGAAGCGCGCTACACCAGGGCGCTGGCGCAGCAGCCGCGCGACAGCTATCTGCTGGGCGCGTACGCGGATTTCCTGCTCGACCGCCAGCGCCCGCAGGAAGTCGTCAAACTGCTGAAAGAGCAGCAGCGCATCGACGCCCTGCTGCTGCGCTACGCGCTGGCCCTGCAAGCGCTGCCCGGCCAGCAGCCAGCCTTCCTGGCGGCGAAAGCGGAACTGGCGGCCCGCTTCAACGCCGCCATGCAGCGCGGCGATACCGTGCACCAACGCGAGCAAGCCCGTTTCGCCCTGTTTGTGCAACAGGATGTGCCGGCGGCCCTGCAACTGGCGCAGAAGAACTGGGTCATCCAGAAGGAAGTGCCCGACATGCGCATCTTGCTGGAAGCAGCGCTGGCCGCGCGCAATTACGGGGCGGCGCAAGCCGTGCTGGCCTGGATCGCCGCCAACGGCGTGGAAGACGTGGCCCTGCAACGGCTCGTCAGACAACTGGGGCCGCAGGATGGGCAGAAACTCAGTAGCGCAAAGAAAGCGGGTGCGCTATGAAACGCTGCCTGTTCATCCTGCTGCTGTGCGCCTGGCTGGCCCCCGCGCAAGCCCACAAGCCCAGCGACAGTTATGTGAGCCTGGCCGTGCACGGCCAGCAGATCGAGGGGCAATGGGATATCGCCCTGCGCGATCTCGATTTCGCCATCGGCCTCGATGGCAATGGCGACGGCGCGCTGACGTGGGATGAAATCCGCGCGCGCCACGACGCCATCGCCGCCTACGCCTTGCAGCGCCTGCAGGTGGCCAGCGACCAGGGCGTCTGCCCTTTGCAAGCCGTCGAGCAGCTGATCGACCACCATACGGACGGCGCCTACAGCGTGCTGCGCTTCCAGGCCAGCTGTCCCGGCGCTGCCCCGGCCAGTCTCGCCATCGGCTACACCCTGTTCGCCGACCTCGATCCGCAGCACAAGGGCTTGTTCAAGATTAATAGCGATGGTTCCACGCAAACGGCCATCTTCGACCCGGACAGCCCGCGCCAGACCATCTCGCTGGCCGCGCCCGACCGCCTTGCGCAGTTCGGTGCCTACGTGAAGCACGGCATCTGGCATATCTGGATCGGCTACGACCATATCCTGTTCCTGCTGTCCCTGCTGCTGCCGGCCGTGCTGCTGCCTGGGCTGCGCGAGCAGCAGCGCGGCTTGAAGGCGGCGTTCTATGACGTGTTGAAAGTCGTCACGGCTTTTACACTTGCCCATTCCATCACCTTGAGCCTGGCCAGCCTGTCTCTCATCTCGCTGCCATCACGCTGGGTGGAGTCGGCCATCGCCGCTTCCGTGATCCTGGCCGCGCTGAACAACCTGCTGCCGCTGTTCCGGGGAAAACGGCCCGTAGCCGCCTTCGCGTTTGGCCTGATCCACGGTTTCGGCTTTGCCAGCGTGCTGCGCGACCTGGGCTTGCCGCAGGGTTCATTGCTGGCCAGCCTGCTGGGCTTTAACCTGGGCGTGGAACTGGGCCAGCTGGCCATCGTCGCCGCCTTCCTGCCCCTCGCCTGGCTGCTGCGCAAGACGTGGCTGTACCGGCAAGTGCTGACCGTCGGCTCGCTGGCCATCGCGCTGGTGGCGTGCGTGTGGCTGGTGGAGCGGGTGGCCGATATCAAGCTGATTTCAGCCTGACAGCGTTGTTGGACAGCCACTGCCGGGCCACAAGTCCCGGCAATCGGGCTACAATACGAACAATTCTCAATCGCATCAAGGCCTGTCTGTCCTGTGGACCGTGGCATGGAAAGGTTGCATGCTACGCCCCGAACTGGAACTGCACCGGCAAATCGAAGTGCTCTATAGCGACCACCATGGCTGGCTGCAGGGCTGGCTGCGCCGCAAGCTGGGCAACGCCTTCGATGCGGCCGACCTGGCGCACGACACGTATCTGCGCATCATCTCGCGCGGCCGCGCCCCCGAACCCGACGAATCGCGCCAGCACCTGGCGCAGATCGCCAACGGCCTGGTGGTGGACCTGTTCCGCCGCCGGCATATCGAGTCAGCCTACGCGGACGCCATCGCCGCGCAACCGGAAGCGGCCGCGCCCACGCCGGAAATGCGCGCGCTGATCGTCGAGGCGCTGATGGAAATCGACGCCATCCTCGCCAGCCTGCCGCATAAAGTACGCGACGCCTTCTTGCTGTGCAAACTGGAAGGCATGGCCTACGCCGACATCGCCGCGCGCCTCGACGTTTCCGTCTCGTCGGTGGAAAAATACATCGCCCGCGCCTTGCTGGCTTGCTGCGCGGCGCAATTCGCATGAGCTCCCCGCTGGACAGCGCGCCCATCGCCCCCGCCGTGCTGCAGCGCGCCGCCGAGTGGATGGCGCGGCTGTGGGCGGAAGACGCCAGCGCGGCCGATGCCGACGCCTGCGCCGTCTGGCGCGCCGCCCACCCCGAGCACGAACGGGCCTGGGCCCGGCTGCAGCGCTTCGCCCGGCAATTCGATGCCCTGCCACGCGAAGTGGCGCGCGGCGCCCTGACACCAGCACCGCGCCATGCCATCGGCCGCCGGCGCGCCTTGCAGCTGCTGGGCCTGATCGCGGCGGGCGGCGGCACGGCCCTGCTGGCGCACGAAACGGGCTTGTGGCAGCGCGCCGCCAGTGACTACCGCACGATCGTTGGCGAGACGCGCGCCATCATGCTGGCCGACGGCACGCAAGTGGTGCTGGACACGGCCAGCGCCATTGACGTGGCATACAGCGCTGGCGAACGGCGTATCGTGCTGCGCGCCGGCGCCATCCTCGTCACCAGCGCGCATGAAGCGGCGCCCGTCTACCGCCCGCTGCTGGTGGCAACGCCGCACGGCACGGCCACGGCGCTGGGCACGCGCTTTAGCGTGCGCCTCGATGACGGCGAGAGCCGTGTCGCCGTGTTCCAGGGCACAGTCGCCCTGCAGCTATCGCAAGACAGCGCCGCGCCGGTACACCTGCAGGCGGGCCAGCGCGCCGGCTATACGCGCCATGCCGTGCAGGACATCGGCAAGGTGGAAGACAGCGCCGCCGCCTGGGCCGATGGCAGCCTGGTGGCCGAGCGCATGCCCCTGGGCGAGCTGCTGGCCGAACTGGGGCGCTACCGCCACGGCGTGCTGCGCTGCGACGCATCCATCGCCGGCCTGCGCGTGACGGGCGTGTATTCGCTGCGCGACACGGACCGCTCGCTGGCCAACCTGGCCGCCAGCCTGCCCGTGCAACTGCGCTACCGCACGCGCTACTGGGTCAGCGTGGGGCCGCGCCCCACCGCCTGAAAAATAAGTGAAAAAAAGTTGAGGGTTTTGGCTTTTCGTTCGGAATACGGGAAGAACCGATTTTTTCCTGCCACTTTCCAAGGATTTGCACCATGCCCCCTCGCCTGACCGCACCCGCGCACAAACTGCGTCCGTTTCCCCTCGCTGCCGCCATCCAGGCCCTGTTCCTGGCTGGCGCCGCCGTCGGAACCCTGGCCGTCACTGCCTCCGCCGCCCACGCCCAGACGGTCGACACTACGCAAGCCAAGCGCCCCTACGCGATCCCCGCCGGATCGCTGGAGCGGGCCCTGACCACGTTCGCCAGCGCGGCAGGCGTGGAACTGTCGGCCGATGCGGCCCTGTTGCAGGGCAAGCGCAGCGGCGGCCTGGCGGGCAGCTACACGGTGCGCCAGGGTTTCGAGGAACTGCTGCGCGGCCAGGGCGTGCGCGTGGTGGCGGGCGCCAACGGCGCGTATGCGCTGCGGGCGGAGATTGCACCTGCACTGGCAGGCGCACAGGCGGCACCGGCGCTGGCCAGCGCCACCCTGCCCGCCATCACCATCAATGCCACGGCTGAACGCGAAACGGCGACGGGCCCCGTGCGCGGCTACGTGGCGCGGCGCGCCGGCTCGGCCACCAAGACGGATACGGCGCTCAATGAAAACCCGCAATCCGTGTCCGTCGTCACGGCTGATGAAATCAGCGACCGCAATGCCGAATCGCTCGACGAAACCCTGCGCTACACGGCCGGCGTGACGCCGAACCAGCGCCCGCTGGGCAGCGACGATTCCTCGCTGCTGCGCGGCTTTACCATCGAGACGAACGGCATCCTGCAGGATGGCTTGCGCAATTCGGGCCGCACCTTTGGCGCCTCGATCGAACCGTATGGCCTGGAACGCCTGGAAGTGCTGCGCGGCCCCGCGTCCGTGCTGTACGGGCAGATTCCGCCGGGCGGCATGGTCAACGCCGTCAGCAAGCGTCCCAGCGCGGACGCCGTGCGCGAAGTGGGGATGGAGTACGGCAGCTACCAGCGCCGCCAGCTGAAAGCCGATGTGGGCGGCACCATCGACGCGCCAGGCGCCTGGACTTACCGGGTCGTCATGCTGGGCCGCGAAGCCCATACGCGGCTGGACCGCGACCGCGACAACCGCCTGTACTTCGCCCCCTCGCTGACGTGGCAGGCAGGCCCCGCCACGCGTCTGACCCTGCTGGCCCGCTACGAGCAGGACAACCAGCAATACGCGTTTCCCAACCAGCTGCTGCAACCGGGTCCGCGCGGCCAGGTCGATCCGAGCGTGAACCTGATGGGCGACGATAACCGCTTCAAGCGCCGCAACACCATGCTGGGCTACGAGTTCGAACACACGCTCAACGATACGTGGTCGCTGCGCCAGAACCTGCGCTACACGCGCCTGAAGAACGACCGCACGGACATGTTCCCCGGTGGCTTGAATGACGATGGCACGGTGGAGCGCTATTTCATGCCCGTCGATACGGCATCAAAAAGCCTGTTCGCCGATACGCAGCTGCAGGCGCGCTTTGCCACGGGCGGCCTGGCGCACCAAGTGCTGCTGGGCGTCGACTACGCGAATATCCGCAACACGGACGACTACCGCCACCAGAAGGGTTTTATCGAGCCGATTGACCTGCACCTGCCCGCGTATGGCAAGCAGCCCCTGGTTCCGGCCAAGGCGCCGACGCGCGCTGAAGCGCCGTCGCGCCAGCTGGGCCTGTATGCGCAGGATCAATTGAAATGGGACCGCTGGGTCGTCACGGCGGGCCTGCGCCGCGATAAGGCGACACAATCGCGCGACGTCACCGACCTCCATAGCGGCGCCGTCAAACCGGACTTCCACCAGTCGCCATCGGCCACCACGGGCCGCGTGGGCGCCGTCTACCTGTTCGATGGCGGCTGGGCGCCGTACGTCAGCTACGCCACCTCGTTCTCGCCCGAACTGGGCATCACGGCCAACGGCGACGCCTTGAAACCGTCGCGCGGCAAGCAGTTCGAAGCGGGCGTGCGCTACGAACCCGTGGGCCAGCGCGCCAGCTACACGGCCGCCGTGTTCGACCTGGTGCGCGACAACGTCACCACCTCCGACATCGGCAACCCGGGCCGCCTGCAGCAAACGGGCAAAGTCGGCTCGCGCGGCGTGGAACTGGAAGCGCGCACGGAGTTCGCCAGCCGTCTGAGCCTGATCGCGCAATACACCTACCTCGATACGGAGGTCACAAAGAGCAATAACGGCGACCTGGGCTTGCAGCAAGCAGGCGCGCCGCGCCACAGCGCCTCGGCGTGGGCGCGCCAGTCGTTCAACCTGGGCACGGCCTTGCCCGCGTACGCGGCACTGGGCATGCGTTTTCTTGGCGCCATGCGCTCGAACTCCGATGGCGAGAACCTGAACATCCGCAATGGCGGCCTGACGCAATGGGATGCGGCGCTGGGCGTGTCGCGCGGGCCGTGGCAGTTCGCCCTCAACGTGAACAATGTGCTGAACAAGCAGACCCTGTATGACTGCGGCTACCTGCCCAACCTGTGCTACCGCAATGCAGAACGCACGGCCAACGTCAGCGCGATGTACAGGTTCTGATGCCATCGCTGCAAGTTCGGCCTGTATTAGCGGCCATGCACCGCTATGCCGGCCTGCTGATGGCCGGCTTCCTCATCGTCGCGGGCGTGACGGGCAGCGCGCTGGCGTGGAAGGATGAACTGGAGGCGGCCATGCTGCCCGCCGTCTTCCGCGTGGCGCCGCCCACGCCGGGCGCCGCGCCGCTCGACGCCCTGCTGCTGCGCGAGAGGATCGCGGCGCGCTTTCCCCAGGCACAGGTGAGCTACGCGCCGCTGTCCGCACCGCCAGGCCGCAGCATGGTGTTTTACCTGCGCCCGGGCGACGAATCACCGCAGGCCAGCGACGAAGTGTTCGTCGATCCCTATACGGGCGCGATACTGGGCCAGCGTCGCTGGGGCGCCATCAGCCAGGGCGCCATCAACCTGCTGCCCTTCATCGAGCGCCTGCATTACGCGCTGGCGCTGGGCGACACGGGCTTGCTGGTGTTCGGCCTGGTCGCCATCGTGTGGACGCTCGATTGCTTCATCGGCGCCGCCCTGACCTTCCCCGCGCGCCTGAAAAAACGCGCGCCGGGCACGAAACCGTGGCTGCTGCGCTGGCGGCCATCGTGGCTGCTGCGCCGCAACGGCGGCAGCTATAAACTGGTATTCGACCTGCACCGCGCGGGCGGCCTGTGGCTGTGGGCCATGCTGCTGGTGTTTGCCTGGAGCGGCGTCGCCTTCAATCTGTACGGCGCCTATGCGGCCGTGATGCATCCGCTGTTTGCCCACCAGGGTACCGAAGAAATCGTCGCGCGACACACGCCGTCGCCGGGGCCGCAGTTGGATTGGCCGGCCGCCCGCGCGCAGGGCCGCCTGTTGATGGGCGAACTGGCGCGCCGGCACGCTTTCAGCATCATCGAGGAAAACGCGCTGGCGTATGAACGCGCGCTGGGCGTGTACAGCTACAACGTGCGCAGCAGCCGCGACGTGCGCGCCCACAAGGGCCTCACCACTGTCTTTTTCGATGCAGCCAGCGGCCGACAGCTGGCCGCCTGGCTGCCCACGGGCGCAGCCAGCGGCGACACCATCCGCAGCTGGATCAGCGCCCTGCACATGGCCTCGATGTGGGGCTGGCCTTTTAAACTGTTCATCTGCGCCATGGGCCTGCTGGTGGCGGGCTTGAGCGTGACGGGCGTGCTGATCTGGCGCCGCAAGCGTCAGGGGCAAGCCAAGGCCAGGGCGCTTATTCATTAGTACAGCTAATAAGAGCATGCCGATTCCAGCGGCTTATCAACGAATGGCTTAGGCCGTAAAGTAGCTCCTGTCAATGATTGAAGGAGCTAGCCATGAACCACGTCACCCTGAATAACGGCATCAGCATGCCCGTCGCCGGCTACGGCGTCTTCCAGATTCCCGATCCGGCCGAATGCGAGCGCAGCGTGATCGACGCCATCGCTTCCGGCTACCGCCTGATCGACACGGCCGCTTCCTACATGAACGAGGCAGCCGTCGGCCAGGGTATCAAGCATGGCGGCGTGGCGCGCGCGGAACTGTTTGTCACCAGCAAACTGTGGGTGCAGGACACGGGCTACGAACGCACGCGCGACGCCATCGACCAGTCGCTGCAACGCTTGCAGCTCGATTATCTGGATTTATTCCTGATCCACCAGCCGTTTGGCGACGTCCACGGCTCCTGGCGCGCCATGCAGGACGCATATCGCGGCGGCAAGTTGCGCGCCATCGGCGTGAGCAATTTCCAGCCTGACCGACTGATGGACATCATCGCCTTCAACGACATCGCGCCCGCAGTCAACCAGATCGAAATCAACCCTTTTCACCAGCAAGCCGACAGCGTGGCTTTCATGCTCGAACACGGCGTGCAGCCGCAAGCGTGGGCGCCATTCGCCGAAGGCCGCAACCATCTGTTCCATAACGAGTTACTGTTGGACATCGCCACCAGACATGGCAAGTCCGTGGGCCAGATCGTCTTGCGCTGGCTCACGCACCGGGGCATCGCCGTGCTGGCCAAGACCGTGCGCCGCGAACGCATGGCGGAAAACCTGGCCATAGACGATTTCGACCTCGATGAAGCGGACATGGCCGCCATCGCCACCCTGGAAACGGGCACCAGCAGCTTCTTTTCGCACCGCGACCCGGCCATCGTCCAGTGGATGGCCGAACGCAAGCTTGGTATTTAAGGGAAAACACACATGCCAACAAAAGATACAAGCACGGGCCGCCGCGGCTTCCTGCTGGTGGCCAGCAGCCTGGCCGCCACGCCGTTGATCAGCTCGGCGCAAGGCGAAACGGTGCCGGCAACGGTGGAGGGTCGTCGCAAGCTGGGCCAACTGGAAGTATCGAGCATCGGCCTGGGCGTGCAAAACATGAGCCGCACTTACCAGACGACAATACCCAGCCGCCCCGAAATGCATCGCATCATCCGCACGGCTTATGAGCAGGGCGTCACCTTATATGATGCGGCCGAAGCCTACGGCCCGCACGAGGTGGAGCACATCCTTGGTGAAGGCGTGGCGCCGTTTCGCAACGACATCGTCATCGCCACCAAGTTCGGCTGGAATATCGACCAGCAGACGGGCGAACGCCGCCCCGGCCTGAACAGCCGTCCGGCGCACATCAAGCTGGTCGTCGACGGCATGCTCAAGCGCCTGCGCACGGACCGCATCGACTTGCTGTACCAGCACCGGGTCGACCCGCAAGTACCGATCGAGGACGTGGCCGGCGCCGTGCAGGACCTGATGCGCGAAGGAAAAGTGTTGCACTGGGGCTTGTCCGAGATGGGCTTGAAGACCTTGCGCCGCGCCCATGCGGCACTACCCGTCAGCGCCGTGCAAAGCGAATACTCGATGCTGTGGCGGGGGCCGGAAGACGGCGTGCTGGCCCTGTGCCAGGAACTCGGCATCGGTTTCGTGCCGTGGAGCCCGCTGGGCGTGGGCTTCCTGACAGGCGCCATCGACGCAAAGACCCGCTTTGCCGACGGCGACATCCGCAAGATCGAATCGCGTTTTGCACCGGAAAACCTGCCGCACAACCTGGCGCTCGTGAGCTTGGTCAATCGCTGGGCGGCGCGCAAGCAGGCGACACCGGCGCAAATCGCCCTGGCCTGGCTGCTGGTGCAGCGGCCGTGGATCGTGCCGATTCCCGGCACCACGCAGATGGCGCACATGCTGGACAATATCGGCGCGGCCAGTGTGCGTTTTACAACCGCAGAAGTGGCGGAACTGAACCAGGCTGTGGCAGCAATCCCGGGGCAAGGGGCAAGGCTGCCCGACGCCGTGCAGGTTTATTCGGGCGTGGAAGCCGCAGTTCGGCCTGTCCTCAGGGAAAGCCGATGAACGCCTGCGGCACGGCGTCAGTCAGCCACACGCCATTGTCCGACACATAAAACACGTGACCCTGCGCCCGCATGGCGGCCGCATCCACCGTCAGCACGACGGGCTTGCCATGGCGCGCCCCGACGGCCACGGCCGTTTCGCGGTTGCTGGACAGGTGCACGTGGTTGCGCGATCCCGGCAGCAAACCGCCGGCGCGGATCGCCTCGACAAAGCGGCTGGCCGTGCCGTGGTACAACATGGCGGGCGGCGTGGCGGGCGGCAGAGCGATATCGACGGCCGCCAGCGAATGCCCCTGGTTGGCGCGGATACGCATGCCGTCGTCGCTGATGGCATAGCGCGTCTTGCTGTCGCGCTCCACCACGTCATCTAATTGTTCACGGGAAAGGCGTCGGCCATGCCGGGCCGCTTGCGCCAGCAGCTGGCCGATGTCGGCCCAGCCGTTTGGATCGAGCGCCAGGCCGATTTTTTCGGGGGCATGGCGCAGGATCAGGGAAAGGAATTTGCTGGTTTGTACTAAATGATCTGTCATCCCCCAGTCTACCGTTATCAGAACGCATATGACAAGGTCAGGCGGGCGGAACGCGGCTCCACCGGATGGAAATGCCGGTCGTTCACCCCTTCCGTGGCCTCGCCGGGCAGGCGCGACGCATAGTAGTAATCGATGTCGCTGGCGCGCTTGTCGAACAGGTTGAACACGTCAAGCGACAACCGCGTCTTGCGGTTGAGCTGGTAAGCCACTCTTGCATACGCCAGGGTGGTCGAGGCCGAGCGCACGCTGTTGTCTTCGATCAAGGGACGGGGACCGAAATAGCGCAGCTGGAAGGCGCCCGACCATGGCCCCTGGTCCGTCACCGTCACGCCGAACGAGGCCACCTTGTCGATGGAGCCCGGAATGAAATTGCCGGCCGGATCATTCTCCTTATAGCGCGAGCGCGAGGCGGCCAGGTCCAGGTCGAACAGCAGCCATGGCGCGGCTATGTAATGGTTGTTCCACTCGATGCCGTGGCGGCGGCTGGCGCGGCTGGGCTCCGTCTCGCCCGCGTCACCGACGAACAGCAATTCCGACGCGATGTCGAGGCGCCACAGAGCCAGCGAGCTTTGCAGTCCCGGCAGCCATTCCGTGCGCGCGCCCAATTCCATTCCCTTGGTTGGTACCAGCGGCGTGACGGGCGTGGCCGGCGCGCCATCGGCCAGGCGCGTCTGCGTCGTGCCGCGTGCATCATTGCTATGAAAACCTTTTCCGTAGTTCACGAAGAATTCCGTCTTGCTCCACGGCCCAAGGATCAATGACAGCTTCGGCGACACCACGTGGTCATTCACCGCGCCGCTGTTTCCCTCGATACTGCTAGCCACATTGAAACGGTAGGCGTCGTAGCGCACACCCGCCACGGAGCGCAGCCACGGCAGCCATTGCACGGTGCTTTCGCCATACAGGCCGATACTGGCTTCGCGCACCCGGTCTTCGCGCAGCGTGCCTTGCCGGACGCGGTCCACCGTGTTGTACAGGCCCACGGGCGACAGCCGGTCGTAGCGGGCCTGCACGCCCAGCTTGTTGCGCAGGGGAAGACCGAATAGCTGCGTGGTCCAGCTTTCGCTGGCGTTCACACCCGCCACCGTGCGCCGCTCGCTTTGCTGGAACTGGTCGCCCTGTTGCGGATCTGCAAGGAAATACGTGAAGTCGCTATTGAGTTCCAGCTGCGAGCGGATCACGTAGGCGTCGAATTCAAACAGCCGGTTTTCCGTGCGCTGGCGCATCGCATAGGACAAGCTGTAACGCGAAGTATCGCCACCGTCGCTGGGCGCCAGGCTGCCGAAACGGCCGATCTGGCCCGATTCCACGGCGCGCAGCGGCACCTGGTCGGTGGCGTTCCAGCTATTTTTGTAGGCCATGGCCGTCACGCTGTAGCCGTCGTCTTGCGTACCCTGGCTGTAGCGCAGCACGCCGCTATATTTACGCACGTTTTCCGGCACGTCCCAGGGGCCGTTGTTGCGGTTCACTTCCAGGCCGACCAGCAAGGTGCCGGGTCCGGCGCCAAAAGAATCGGCCACGACGCCGCGCACATAGCCGTGCTGGCCCACGGACACGCTGGCCTGGCCTTGCGGCAATTTGTCGGCCAGGCGGATGCGGGCGCTGCCTGCCGAGGAAAAATCGCCTTCGCCGGCGAAATACGGCCCCTTCTTGTAATCGATGCGCTGCACCAGTTCGGGAATGAGGAAATTGAGGTCGGAATAGCCTTGCCCATGCGCATGCGTGCGCATGTTGACGGGCATGCCGTCGACATGGGTGGCGAAATCCGTACCATGGTCGAGATTAAAACCGCGCAAAAAATACTGGTTGGCCTTGCCGTCGCCGCTGTGCTGGGTGACGATCAGTCCCGGCACGAATTCCAGCAACTCGCCCGTGCGCAAGGCGGGCCGGTTGACGATCAGTTCGCTGGTGATGACGCCCTGGCTGGCCGCGTCCGACGTGCCGACGGCGTTGTCGTAGTGGCCCGTCACACGCACGGTGCGCGACTCTTCAGCCACTGTGGCGGCCCCGGCTGGCGCTTGCGCCGCCACCAGGCGCCCCATGCCCAACAATGCCAGTGCACAAGCTGCCATCAGTTTGCGTTTTCTCAATAGCATCGCGTCTCCCCTTTTTATGATGTCAGTACAGGCCCCTGCTGACCATATACGCGGCGGGTGGGCGCCTGGATTCAGCCTTTTCAAGGAGCGACCGTGGACCTGAACGACAGCACCGGCAAGGCAACCAGCACTGCCGCCGCCGTGCGCAAGCGCGATGTGCTGCCGTATATCCTGCTGTTCATCCTGCTGGCGGGGCTGCTGTCCGTGCTGGCCGGCGCCCTGTTGCCGCCCTACTATCACGCCGTGCCGGCCCTGCTGTGGAGTCTGGGCTTTTGCGTCAGCGGCATGCTGCTGGGTTTCCTGTTCGGCATACCGCGCACCCTGCCCTCGGGCACCGTCAACATGGCGCCGCCCGACGAGCGCAGCAATGGCAAGATCCGCCCCACGGACGAACCGCCTGCCGCCGGAGCTGATGCGGCAACGGGCAACGCCAGCAATACCCTGTTCCTGGGCACGCCCACGCCCATGGAAATCAATTCGAATCTGGTAGAAGTGTCGGACTGGCTGACGAAAATCATCGTCGGCGTGGGCTTGATCGAACTCAAAAGCCTGCCCGGCAGCGCGCGCAGCATGGCCGCCTTCATCGCACCGAGCCTGGATACGGACACGCCCACGGCCATGGCCGTCGTGGGCGGCATCATGCTGTTCTTTTCCGTGCACGGTTTTTTGATCGGCTACCTGCTCACGCGCATCTACCTGTCCATCATGATCAAGCGCGCCGACAGCATGGTCAAGAACGAATCCGTGCGCCTGGAGAGCGGCAAGGAAATCGAAGTCACGGAATTGAGCCGTCTGCAGCAAAAATCGCTCGACGACATGCAGGAAGCCGTCACGCAACTGCTGCTGGCCCATCCGCCGGACGGGGGCGCGGCCGTCACAGCCCTGGCCGGCATGCCGACGGCGCAAAAGCCGGCCAGTCAGGTGCTGTGGCTGGACGACCATCCCCGCAACAATACCTTGCTGGTGGAACAGCTGGAACGGGAAAACATCAAGGTGGAGCAGGCGGTCTCGACGCGGCAGGCGCTGGCCATGCTGCAACAGAAGCCCTATGCGCTGCTCATCACGGACATGGCGCGGGTGGAAAACCGCCGGCGCATCAAGGATGCGGGCGTGCGCACGGTGCGCGAAGTGCGGCAGGCGCAGCCTGCGTTACCCATCATTGTGTATTGCAGCAAGGATACGGTCGCCAGTTACGGCACAGAAGCGGAGGCGGCCGGCGCCCGCTTCATCACGACGTCGGGCACCAGCCTGCTGGCCAGCGTCAACAAGCTATTGCATGAGGAACGGGGGGATGGCGCTCAGTCTTCCACGCAGTAACGGTAACTGCCCACGTGATGCAGCGAACTGCGCTGTGGGTGCGCCAGCTGATTCGGCGCAAATACGCACACGCTCGTGTCAGCCAGCAAGTGCTGCCCATCCGCGTCCGCGCACGCCTGTGCCAGCCAGCTGTCGCCATACGACACGCCATCGAGCAACCGGGCCAGCGGCGCCGGCGACGCCAGCATGGCGCTCTCAACACAGGCAGGCTCGTAGTGCGTGAGGCCTGCTTCCAGGAAGAATGGCGACGCTACTTCATCGCCATCCTCCGTGTACGTGGGCGCCAGGAAGGCCTGCAGCGCGTCCCAGCTGGCAAAGCGCCCGCGGCACACAAACACGTGGACGATGGGCGCGCTGCCGCACACGCTTACAGCTTCTCCATCTTTTGCCGCACGGCCGGGGCCGTCGAAGCCGTCGGCGCCAGTTCCAAGTAGGTTTTATAGGCCGCTTTCGCCTTGGCGGCGTCGCCGGCCTTGGCATAGGCGTCGCCCAGGTTCAGATAGGCGATGGCGCGCGACGGGTCCATCTTGACCGTGTTTTCAAACCAGCGGGCCGCTTCGCGGTATTTTTCCTGCTTGTAGAAGACAAAGCCCAAGTTATTCGCCGCCAACGCGAAGTCGGGACGCAGTTTCAGCGCTTCCGTAAATTGCGCTTCCGCCGCCGCATATTGTTTCTCCTTGTACAGCTGCAAGCCACGGTCATTGGCCCGCTGCGCCAGCTGGCGCGTGGACGTCGGCACGGCGCCCGGCGTGACGATCTTCTGTTCGCCGCCCTGCAAATCCTTCACCGTGACGCTGGCCGCCGCCGGTTTCGCATCGAGCTTGCTATTGAGGGCGATGGCTTCCGTCGACAGCTGCGTCGTGTTCGGGCTGAGGAATTCCGTCTCGCCCGGCAATTCAAAGACGAAATCGCCGCCTTCCGAGCCAGGCAAGCTGCCGAACGCGGGCGTCTGGTTCGATACGCTGGACACGGCCGGCGCCACATACGCCGCCAGTTCCGTGGCCGTGATGAGGCCATCACCGTTGAGGTCGCCCTTGCCCGCCAAACCCTGCAGCAGGGTCCACGTAAACACGGAGTGACCGTTCGGTCCGCCGTCGGCCACCAGCTGGTCGCCGCCGCCAGCCGTCAGCATTTGCCGGCCGATGCGCTTGGCGTTGTCCCGCAAAAATGAGCTGGAACCGGCGCCGCGCGTCAGGCCCAAGCCGCTGTAGCAGGCATCCATGACGAAGAACGCGTGCTTGGCCGTCAGGGATTCCGCGATATTCTGGATTTCCGTCATCGGGATCGCATCCGTGGCGAACTGCGCCGGGTCGGAATCGACGGGTACGATGTAGCCGAGGTCGCGCCCGGAACTGAGCTTGCGCGTGGCGCCGTGGCCGGCGAAGAACACGAAGATGCGGTCATTCTTTTGCACGCCGCCATGCGCCAGCTTGTCGTGGAAGGCGGCCAGGATGTTGTTGCGCGTCGCTTCACCATTTTTCAGGGTCACGACACGCTCGGGCGCAAACGCAAACTTTTCAATCAACGTTTCGCGGATGCCTTGCGCGTCGCGCACCGCATATTGCAATTTCGGCCATTTCGCGTAATCGTCGATGCCGATCACGACGGCCCAGGAATTGGCGTAACCGGTGGTCACGGGCACTTTTTCCGGCGCCGGGGCCATGCTTTTCGCCACCTGGAAGCTGGCGCCATCCCAGCCCGCGAATTGATAGCCTTCGGCGATCAGCTTGTCGAGCACGGCCGGCAAGGCTTTCACCGTGCGTTCGTGGATGTCGTGGAACAGGACGATGCCGCGTCCCGCCTTGTCGACGGACGCCAGCACGCGGTTCGTGATCGAGCTGGGCACAGGGTCGGCCCAATCCAGCGAATCGATATTCCACATCACGGATTTCAAATGCGCATCGGCCAGCGCGGCCATGCCTTCGCTGTTGCGCGCGCCATACGGGAAGCGGAACAGCGCGGCCCGCTCGGGGCTGATGGCCCTCAATAAAGTGTCGGTGCCGAGAATTTCGCCTTTCAGCTTGTCGCCCGTCTGTTTCGACAATTGTGCGTGACTGAAACTGTGGTTGCCCACGGCATAGCCCTCTTTCATCAGCTTGCGGCTTACTTCCGCGCCCGCGCCCAGCTTGGCGTGGCCTTCCGCATCGAGCGAACCGAGATTGCGGCCCACGTTGAAGAACACGGCCGGCACGCCATACTGTTTCAGGATGGCGCTGATTTCTTCCGTGTAGCGGCGGTGCGGGCCATCGTCAAAGGTCAGCACGATGGTTTTCTTCGGCAAACCCAGGCCGAAGATTTCCGCCTCATCTTTTTTTGGCACGGGCTTGGCTTCGGGCACGAAACCAGCCGGGGGTACTGCATACGGTACGACGATGCCATTTTCCTTGAGTATCTGGTCGCGGCTGTAGAGCTTTTTCAGCTGCGCCACGTAATCGTCCCACCGTTCGCGCTTGAGTTCGATCGCGCGCTGGCCCAGGTTGCCGAAGATTTGCCGGATTTCCTTCTCGTAATTGCGCTCGATCTCTCCCAGCGCATCGAGGTCTTCGGAAATGCGCTTGTGCAGCTTGATCGCCGGCAAAGACGAATCCTTGGCCACGTCGGCCAGCATGCTTTGCAGCAGCTCGCGGAAGGCCAGGCGGTCCGCGTCATACAGGCCGGGATCGGATTCGATATACGTCAACAGGCTGTCGAGCGCCTCGAAGCGGCCCGGATTGGTGGGCGCCGTCAATTGATCAAGCGCAAGATCGAGCTTGGCGATGCGTTCCTGGTTTTCATGGAACAATCCCTGCCCCACTTTACGCGCTTCGTCGCGCGCGCCTTCCGGCAGACTTTGCTCGTCGGCCAGCAGCACGATAATCTTGCGGAAATTGCCCAGCAAATCGCGGAACTGGGCAGCCACGGCGGCCGTGTCGACCGTCGATTGGGCGGCGGCGGACGGGCTGCCCGATACGGGTGCGCCCGGCGTGGCAGTGGCGGCGGGACGCGTGTAGCTATAAATGCCGGCCCCAGCGGCGAGTGCCACGACAACGGTGGCGGCGATCTTGATCGGTTTGGAAGTCACAGGCTTGTCATTCCCTTCACATACTATGCATAGCATTCAGATGGCGCGGATGCGCACGATGCATAATTGTAAAGCACGCCTGGCACAAGCTCAGCCCGCACGATGAATTTCGGCAATAATATCGCTGAACACATCCATAGATAGTGAAAACGGAAAAGACGATGCACAAGAAACTCTGCGCTGCCGCGCTGATGCTGGGCGTGGCCCTGATGCTGCTGCAACTGCGCGCGCATGCGGGCGACGACCTGATCAATGTGGCGGGACGCGTGTGCCTGCCGCACTGAGCCACGCGCCCGTCTTCCAGCACTACACCTTGGCCGGTTCCCAGTAATTGCTCAGCCCCAGCTTTTTCAAGCCGGCAGCGACAAAACGCGGTTCCAGCAATTCCTCCGCCGTCAAGGGCTGGCGGATCAGCTTTTGTTCCTGCGCAAACGCCAGCACCCGGCGGTAATGGCGGTACACGGCGTCATCGTACAGGGGCGACCAGCGCTCTTTCCAATGCAAGCCCGGATCGTCATAGCTGCGCCGCACCACGCTGTCGGGCGTACCGTTGCGCGTGCCATCCTTGATGATCGCTTCGCGGTTGCCGTCCAACGCCGCCCAGTGCTGGGCCCGCAGCCAGGCCGTGGCCACCAGTTCGGCGATATCGGGATGGGCTTGCGTAAAATCGCGCCGCGCCCACAGTTCCGCCCGCATCTTGCGTTCCGGCAGCCCCTTGCTGGACCAGATGATGCGGCCAATGCCCTTGTCTTCCAACGGATAGCCATTGATCATGAACAAGGCGTCGACGGCGCCCGTGGCCAGCGCGGCCGTGCCAGGCTTCAAATCCATATTGATCAAACGAAAATCCGTAGGCGACATGCGCTGGTCGGCGATCAACTGACGCAAGCCCAGTTCCCATGGCCGGCCCCGGTGCACGCTGATGCGCTTGCCTTTCAGCTCGGCCAGCGACGTGGCGCGCGAACCGGTAGGCACCAGCAGGAACTGGTCCGTGCCCCGCCCCGCCGGCACGATCACCTGCGTGCGCACGCCGCCCGCGTTGAGGATGACGGACGGCAAGTCGCCATACGCGGCCATGTCGATGCGCCCGCTGGCGAATGCCTCGTTCATGGTCGCGCCCGTGTCGCCCGTGACGGGCAGCCATTCCAGCCGCACGCCCCGCTGCTTCAGTTCGCGCGCCAGCCAGCCTTCCTGCTGCACCCGGTAAGCGATGCCGCCCAGTTCCGCCTTGCCGTTTTCCGCAAACCCCGTCGAGGCGATGCGCAGGGCCGCCGGCGGCACCCCCGCCCCTTTCGCTGCCGACACTGCCGACACCGCCTGTCCCGCCAGGGGCAGCAAGGCCAGCCCGCCCATCACCGTGCGTCGCCGCATCGCATTCTCCTCATCATCAAGCATGGCCACTGTTGACGTACTTCCCGCTCAAGCCGCCCGGCGCGTCTGCGCCAGCGCCGCTTCGAAGGGACGCGGGTCGATCCAGGCACGCACGTCTACCTTGCTGGGCAAGAAATTCCAACGGAACAGGAAATCGCTGAAATCCTGCAAGCCCGCGACCGACGTTTCCGCCAGGTCCGTGTCCAGGCGCAAATGTGCATCCTTGCCATACGCCACTTGCACCCAGTGCTCGCTGGCATTCGATTCGCGCGCAAGGAAACGCCGCGTCTCGTCCGCGTGACCGCGCGCCCACGCTTCGGCCCGCAGCACCTGGTCGACCAGGGTCACGGCGGAACTGAAATGGTTGTCGAGCAAGTGCGCATCGACGCTCAGGGTGCGCGGCGTGCCGTTGTTGGCGCGAATCAAGGGTTCCGGATGGATGCCCGTGTCGATCACCGTGTGCAAGCCAAACTGCTGCGCCAGCTGGGCGGCTGAGGCGCCTTTCAGGAAAATGGCGTCCACCTCGCCCCGTAGCAGTCCCAGTAGTTCCGGGCTTTGCCCGCCGCGCCGCGCGCCGCTGAACAGGTTCGTTGCCGCGCCCTTCTCCGGCGCCGCCTCGCTCTGGCCCGTGTTGACCACATAATCGACCAGTTCTACATCGGACACGGCCAGCCCTTCCAGGCTCAGCGCATTTTCCAGCCCGCGCAAGGCTTGCGCGCGCGCAAAGTCGATCTGCGCCTTGGCCCACAAAGGCAAGCCGAAGCGCCGTCCCTTCAAGTCGCGCACCGACTGGATGCCGCTGCCGGGCAAGGTCAATATCAGCTGCGTCTCATCCGACCACGACAGGCCGATCACGCGGGTGTCACGCCCCGCCGCGCGCGCCCACAGGGCGGGAATATTGCCACCGTGACGCACGGAATTTTGCAAGGTATGGTCAAAATGCGATTCGCGCACGGCTTCCTGCTCCGATTCGCGCAAGGAGCGCAAGCTGGTGCCTTCGGCGCGCAGGGCTTCTTCCAGCCAGCCTTGCTGCAGGGCTATCCCCAGGCCCGTCGGGACGGGGCAGCGCGTGTACCACAGGGTGTCGAGTACGTTGTTATTGCTCATCGTGTATCTCCAGGTTGATGGATATCAAAAAAACTACAGCGCCATCCTGCGCGCCCATTCATTGCCATCCCACAAGCTGCTGGGGTGTTCTTCCTGCGCCACGGGCGCATGCGATTCGTCCAGATCGCTGAAATCCGCATGCAATCCATCGCGGATGGACACAAAACCGGGCGAACCGCGCTGGCGCGGGTGGGCCAGCGGCACGTCCTGCACCCGGCGCACCTTGCCGGGCCGCGCATCAAGCACGACGATGCGGTCGGCCAGGTAGACGGCTTCATCGATGTCATGCGTGACCATCACCATGGTGATGCCCTCGTCCTGCCACAGGCGACGCAGTTCCTGCTGCAAACGCAAGCGGGTCAGCGCGTCGAGCGCGCCCAGCGGCTCGTCCAGCAGCAGCACGTCGGGCCGCCCCACGAGGGCGCGGGCAATCGCGGCCCGCTGCGACATGCCGCCTGATAACTGATGCGGATAGGCATCCGCATAGCCGTCGAGGCCCACGCGCGTAATTTCCGCCGTCACGCGCGCGTCGCGCTCGGCCAGCGGCACTTTGGTATTGCTGAAAGCCACGGCTACGTTCTGCTGCACCGTCAGCCAGGGAAACAAACGGTGGTCCTGGAACACGAGGCCGCGGTGCAAGTCCGTGCCACGGATGGGCACGCCATCGTGCAGCAGCAAGCCTGTGTAATCCGTGTCCAGACCCGCCAGCAGGCGCAGCAAGGTGGACTTGCCGCAACCGGACGCGCCCACGATGGCGACGAATTCGCCGGGGGCGATGGTCAGCGAAATATCGTCGAGCACGGGCAGCGGCGCGCCTTTCAGCGAAAACGACTTGCTCACGTGCTGCACTTGCAAGCCGCCGCTCAGGTGCTGCTTTTGCGGCGACAAGGCCGAGGGGGAAACGAAATCATTCATGGCGCACTCTCTGCGGTGGGGGCGAGGGAAGGAATGGCGGCGGGCGGCGCCCGGCGCAGCCAGCGGCTGCCGTGGAACACCAGCCAGGCGGCCAGCCAGGGAAATAGCCAGATCAGGAACACATTGCGCAGCCCCGTCAGGTCGGCCAGGCGTCCCGCCGCCAGCGCGCCAGCCGTGCCGCCCACCATGCCGAACAGGGTCAAATGGGCGGAAACGCGGGCCTTGTCGACTGGCGCGCGGGCGATATTGTCTGTATTGACGAGGTTATTCACGCCCAGGCCCAGGCCCAGCAGCACGGAGGCAGCCAGGTAGGCGATGCTGTTTGGCCACAGGCCGAGGATCAGCATGGCCGCCATGATGGCAAGGTGCGCGCCGCCATACAATTGCTCGCGATAGCGGCTGGCCAACACGAAACGCCCCAGGAACAGCAGCACGAGCACGCAACTGAGTCCCTGCACGGCCATCAGCCAGACGGAGTGATGCGCAGGCCAGTGCAGCACGCGGATGGCCAGCAGGATGGAAAACACGCCCACGCTGGACGCCGTGAAGCTGGCGAGGATTTCGAACAGGTAAGTCACGCGCACGATAGGCAGGCGCAGCAGTTCGCGCAGGCTGGCCGCACCGGGCAGCAAGGCTTGGCCATCCAGCTTGCGCGGCGCCGTATTGCTGGGCAACACTTGCCAGCCCAGCACGGCCAAAATGGCGAACATGAGAGCGGAGATCAAAAAGCCCGCCTTCAGGCCCAGCTGCGCGATCAGGTAGTTGCCGCACAAGGGCCCGAGGAACTGCATGCCGAGGATCAAGGTTCCCTTGTACCAGCCCGCCTTGCCCTGCCCCAGTTCCGGCAGGCGCACAAGGAAGACCGTGCTCATGGCCACGATGCGCAGCGAGATGCACAGGCCGACGAGAAACATCAGCAAAGCCACCCATTGCCAGCCGGGCAGCCACGGCAGCACGCAGAACGCCAGTGCCAGGCTCAGGCTGACGCCTGCATACAGATGCTTCGGGTTGCCGCGCGACAAGATGTAGCCGGCCGGTATGGTGCCCAGCGCCATGGCCAGGGTTTCCGCGCTGCTGATCGCAGCCAGCTGGAAATTGCTCACGTGCAGATGCAAGCCCAGCAAGGTGGCCAGCACCTTGTTCATGCCGATGGTCACGCCCGACAGCAGGGTCAGGCCGATAAAGCGCAGCAGAAAGGCGCGCAGCTCGCCTTCGCGGGCACTGACGGCCGCGTCTGGCTGGAATGGCAACGATTCACTCACTGCTGCGCCCCTTCACCAGCAAACGCGCCAGCCGCGCAAACGCCACGTTCATCGCTTGCGCCAGCAAGGCGATCACGAGCACGGCCAGCAGGACGACGTCCATGCGGCCCGACACTTCGCCATTGAGCAGCAATGAACCCATGCCGGGGCCGGCAGAGAACAGCAGTTCGCCGCCCAGGCACGCGAGCCAGGCAAACGCCAGCGCATGCGTGACGCCGGTGACGATGGCCGGCATGGCGCCCGGCAGCAAGATTTGGCGCAGGGTCTGCCAGCGCGTCAGGGTCAGCACCTGCCCCACTTCGCGCAATCGTCCTTCCACCTGGCGCATGCCCGCATACGTGTTGAGCACGGTAGGATAAAAGGCGGCGATGGCAATCACCAGCAGCTTGGCGCCGTCGCCATTGCCCACCCACAATCCCAGCAGGGGGATCAGGCCCAGCAACGGAACTTGGCGGATGCTGTGGAACAACGGGCCGATCAATCGGTCCGCCAGCGGCGACTGCGCCATCAGCGCGCCCGTGACGATGCCGGCGCTGCCGCCCAGCAGCAAGCCGGCCAAGGTACGGCCCAAACTGGCGCGCAAATGCACCCACAATTCGCCCGTCAAAACCAGGTCGCGCAGGCTGTGCGCCAGGTCGCCCAGCGACACGAAGATATATGCGGCCGCCGCGCCCTGACCGGAGGCCCATTGCCAGGCGCCCAGCAAGGCCAGCGGCAGCAGCGCGCCCTTGATGATCTGGATCAAACGTTGTTTCATATGGACTCCCCATTACGCTTCCAGCCCATCAGCCGTGCTTCCAGCGCATGACAGAGCCGGTCCAGGCCAAAGCCGATCACGCCCGTCAGCACCACGCCCACCATCACCACGTCGAGGCGGAACATTTGGCGGCCCATTTCCATCATCTGACCCAGGCCGCTGTCGGCAGCCAGCAATTCCGCGCCCACCAGCACCATCCACGAACGCGACAGGGCAATGCGCATGCCCGTCAGCGCGGCCGGCACGATGGCCGGCAAGACGATCAGGCGGATGCGCTGCCAGCGCGAGAAGCAATACACTTGCGCCACCTCAAAATAGCGTTGCGACAGGTTGCGGATGGCGTCATGCACGGCCAGCGCGACGATAAAGAAACTGGCCTTGGCCACGATAAACACCTTGAAGCTCTCACCTATGCCAAACAGCAAGATAAACAGGGGGATCAAGGCCACCGTGGGCAGCTGGCGCAAGACATTGAAGGTGGGGTCGACATAGCTGCGCAAGCCAGGCGACAGCCCCAGCACGACGCCAAACGCCAGGCCCGCGCTGGCGCCCAGGCCGAAGCCGGCCAGCAGACGGAACAGGCTGATGCCCAGGTGCTGGCCCAGTTCGCCGCTCTCGGCCAGGTCACGGGCCGTCAGCAGCACTTGCCAGGGCGACATCAAGATGTGCGCGGGCATCCACTCGAACGTGGTGGCGGCCGTCCACAGCAGCAGCAAGGCCAGCGGCGATGCCCACACGGACCAGCGTGAGCGTATAAAGCGCTGCAGCCAGGGCACAGCGGCGGCGCGCACTGGCGCAGGGGCGCGCGGCAAGGCGATGGCGTTGGCAAGAGTATTCATATGCCCCCCGTCATGGCGACCAGTAAGTTTGCAGCTTCAGCTGCGCCAGCGCCTGGTTGACGAACTGGGGCGCGAACAGGCTGTCGACTTGCAGGGGCCGCCCGATCAGGCCCGCGCTCTTCGCATACGCCGCCTCGCCCACGTAGTGCTGGCGCAGGCTGGCCGTAAACAAGGGCGACCAGCGCGCCTGCCATGGCGTATGGTCGCCCGCCAGTTCGCGCCGCACGACGCTCTCCACCTGACCTGCCGCCGCTTCAGTACGCACGTATTCGTCTTCGCCGCCAGCGCCGGCGGCCCGGTGGTGCTCGCGTACATACGCCGTCACCACCAGCTGGGCCAGTTGCGGATAGCTTTTCAGGAAACCGCTGTCGGCCCACAGTTCGGCGCGCATCTTCCAGTCCTGCGGCGGCGCCTTGCTCGACCAGATGATCTTGCCGACCTTTTTATCTTCCAGCAGGAAAGCGTCGCTGAGGGTAAAGAAGGCATCCGCGCCGCCCGTCGCCACGGCCGCCGCACCCGCCTGCGGATTGAGGTTGAGTATCTTGACGTCGCGCAAGCTCATGCCGTTCGCTTCCAGCAGGCGCGCAAACGGATATTCCCACGGCCGGCCCCGGTGCAAGGCGATCTTCTTGCCCTTCAAATCCTTGATCGACCTGGCCGTGGAACCGTTCGGCACCACCAGATAGGTATTGTTGGCGCTGCCGCCCGGCAAAATCAGCCGCGTCGTCAAGCCCGAGGCATTGGCGATAATCGATGGCAGATCGCCATACTGGGCCAGGTCGATCGAGTGGTTGGCAAAGGCCTCGTTGACTTGCGTCGCCACGGAATTGGTCGTGACGGGCACCCATTCCAGCTTCACGCCCAGCTTGCCCAGTTCGGCCGCCAGCCAGCCCGTTGATGCCACCTGGGCAGCCGAGCCGGCAAACACGGTCTTGCCGGACGGCGCCGTGCGTGCCACGACGGCGATACGCACGGCGGCCGGCAGAGGCTCGGCGGCGGCCGCCAGCGCGATGGCGGGTGCCAGCAGGCTGGCCAGCACGGCGGTAGCGAATACTTTGCGCCAGCTCAAACGTAAGAATTTCAATGACATCTCGGGCCTGTTCTTGAAAGGGTTACACCAGGTCGGTGGCAGGAAGCAGTGAAAGCGCGCGCGCCGTGTCGATCAGCTTGCTCATCTTCCATTGCTGCAGCAGCACGCCGGGACCGAAATCGCGCGAACCGCCGATGGCTTCGGCCGAAATCTGAATTTTTGCGCCCTCTTCCAGCAGCAGGATGAATTCAGCCAGCTTCAGCAAGCCCTGCTTGCCCCACACGGTGGCGCCGCCATTCGCTTCCAGGATGGCCGTCGCGTGCGTGTTGCGGGCGATTTCGCCGAGGATGAAATCGACTTCCGGCTGGCGGCGGTCGATATAGATGGGAATTTCGCGGATCAGCTGGAAGCGCTGCACGGGCACGTAGCGGATCGGCAGGGTGCGGTGCGTCTGCGCCCATGCGCCCAGCGACGGCGAATGTACGTGCGAGATCGACGTCACTTCCGGCCGCTCGCGGAACAGCTTTAAGTAGCGCGCGCCGCCGTTATTCGCGTCGCCCGCGAGCACCGTGCCATCGAGCGCCAGCACGGCCGCCTTCAATGGCTGGCCGCGGCGGAACGGACCGGGATCGTTGACCACCACGACCTTGTCGCCGCCAGGGGTGCGTTCGACAAAGCCCACCGTGCCATTGGCCGTCAGGCTGCCCGTCTCGCGCAAGCCGTCGAAGGCGATCTGCGCATCGCGCCGCACCTGCTCCACGAAGGCCAGTTCGGCCGCCGTCAACTCCTGCACCTGTACTTGTTGTGCTTCCGCTTGTGCCACGTCCGTCATGTCATGCTCCATTTGCTTGGGTTGGAATACGGGTCAGTCATGCCTCTACGTTCGCAAGACGCGTGCCAGCGCCAGGGCCGCAAAAATGGTGGAGCGCTGCTGCCTGCGCAACAGCGGCTGCTGGCGTGGCAGCAGCGTTGTCGCCACGCGCTGTCGTCAAGCCAGCACGCGGCGCGGGCACGTTTCCTGCACGGTTCCAGGCTCCACCCACCACGAAGGAGTCCCATGACTACCGCACCATCTCCCGCCGTCGATACCGTCTGGTTCACGCGCTGCCCCGTGCCCACGGCCACGGGCCTGGCCTATAAACTGGGCTGGCTGGACGAGGAATTCGCCCGCGACGGCATCGCGTTAAAGACCCTGCAGGAAGTGGGCGGCGAACTGGCGCGCCACCATTACGACCACGGCCTGTCCACGCTCGTGCGCGAAGGGGGCAACCTGCTGGCCCTGCCGGCGCGCGCGCAAGGGGCACCCACGCGCCTGATCGGCCTGACCTGGATCGACGAATGGCAAGCCATCCTCGTGCGCCCAGGTTCCGGCATCACGACGCCGGCGCAGCTGCAGGGGAAGCGCCTGGCGCTGCCCGTGTTCCGCGCCGAGGACTTGCGCGAGAACCGGCGCGGACGCAGCATTGCGCGCGGCATGAGCCTGGCCGGCTACAAGGGCGTGCTGGCGTCGGCCGGCCTCACGCTCGACGACGTGCAGCTGGTGGAAGTGGGGGCCGACGCCCAGGCATCGGCCAATCTGGGGGCGGGCCTGTGGCAAGGCATCGCGCCGCTGCTGCGCGGCGAAGTCGATGCCGTCTACGTGAAAGGCGCGGCAGCGGCCGAAGCGGCGCGCGCGGCGGGACTGGAAGTGGGCATCGACATCGACGCCCTGCCCGACCGGCGCTTCCGCGTGAACAACGGCACGCCACGCCCGATCACCGTGCATGCATCCATGCTGGAACAGCATTTCGAACTGGTCGTGCGCTTTTTGACGCAAACCCTGCGCGCCGCGCACTGGGCCCGCAGCCACCAGGCCGACGTGCTCGCCATCTTGCAGGGCGAAACGCGGGCCGGCGCCGACGCCGTGGCCGAAGCCTACCGTGATGGTTTTCATTTGACCCTGGCGCCCGACCTGTCCGATGACAAGGTGGCCCTGTTCCGCCAGCAGAAGGATTTCCAGCTGCAGCACGGTTTCCTCGACCGCGACGTGGATATCGAGCGCTGGATCGACCGCCGGCCTTTGGAGGAGGCACAGCGGCGCCTGGAGGCATTGCTGCGGCAGGCAGCTTAAATGAGAAGGCCGGCGCAAGCGCCGGCCTTTCTGCATCAGGCAATCAGGGTCAGAACTGGATCGTGTACGACGCGCCCACCGTTCGGCCCTGGCCGATGATGACGGTGTCGCCGTTGACGGCGCCCGGCACGAAACTGGTCAAGGTGTGGTTGCGGTACACCTTGTCGGCCAGGTTGTTCGCATACGCCGTAATGCGCTGCTTGCCGCCCGGGAGCACATACGACAGGCGCGCATTGGCCAGCGCGAAACCGCCCTGGTTCAGCAAGTCGCGCGCGGCGTTTTGCGGGTCGACATAGTAATACTGCTTCGACGTGTAGCGCACGTCGCCGCTGAAGACCAGCTGCGCGCCATCGCCCAGCGGGTAGCGGTAGTCGGCCGCCAGCAAGGCCGTCACGTGGGGCGAGCGCACGAATTCATTGCCGGAGCGGTCGCCGCCATTGTTCTGGATGGCGAAATCGTCGAATTCCGTGCGCAGCAGGCCGATATTGGCGTTGAGGTGCAGGTTGTCCGTCGGCTGTGCCTCGATCTCGAATTCCGCGCCATTCACGTGGGCCTTGCGCACGTTTTGCAGGTAATTGACGCTTTGCGTGGGGTCGCCGTTGTACACGCCCGTGATATTCACCTGCACGTTCTTGTAGTCATAGTGAAAAACGTTGGCATTGAAATTCAGGCGCCCGTCCAGCCATTCGGACTTGACGCCCGCCTCGAACGAGTTCAGGGTTTCCGGCTTCACCGTATTCAGTGCCCGCACGTCCGTGGCGCTCGTGTTGTAGCCGCCCGACTTGATGCCGTGCGCGTATTTCAGGTAGCCGCGCAGGGTGCGGCTGAAGCGGTACTCGGGCGTCACGTCGTAGGTCAGCGCATTCCACGTGGTGGACGGATTCGACGTGAAGTTGTTGTTGGCCACCGATGCGGCCCCGTAATTGCCGCCCCGGACCGTGTTCCACCAGTTGGCCGCATCGCCAAATGTCACCGAATTCGATGCGGCCTGCACGCGCTGCAAGTCGAGATCCTTGGTTTCCGTCGTCCAGCGCAGGCCAAACGTGGACAGGAACTGCTCGCTGAAGTTGACGGTCATGCTGCCGAAGATGGCCGCGCTGCGCGCCTTGTGCTGGTAGAGCGTGCGGTTGTAGCCGACGGGCTGCGTGCTGCCCGCCAGCGCCGGCACGGTACCGTTGGGCAGGCGCGCGCCGGCCGCATCGGAATCAATCTTTTCATTGAAGTAGAACAAACCGGCGACCCAGCTCACGGCGCCGTTTTGCGGCGACGTCAAACGCAGCTCCTGCGACACTTGCCGGCTGCTGGCCTTGGAGCGGCTGCGGCCCACTTCCAGCGGCGTGTTGTCGCTGTCGCCCGTCGCTTCGTTCCTGAAATTTTCATAGCCGGTGATGGACGTCAGGGTCAGCTCGCCCAGCGCGTATTCCAGATTCAGCTGCGCACCACCCTGCGTCACGTCGCTGTCAGCCGGCGCGTTCGTGCTGACGTCATCCGGGTTGGTGCTCGGGACGTAGCCATTGCGGTAGATGCCATTCGCGCCATAGCTGGCCACGGTGGTGGTGGCGCCCTTGGTCGTGTAGTCGCGGTAATGCAGGTTCAGGTTCGCCGTCAGGTCGCGCCCGATCAGGGCCTTGAGCTGGCCGCGGATGGCGCTGTCCTTGAGCTTTCCATCGCGCTCGCCCGTAAACTGATTGTGGAAGCGGCCCTTGTCCTGCTGCTCCGTGTGGAAGGACAAGCGCCCCGCCAGCACCTCGTCGACCAGCGCGCCGCCAATGGCGCCTTCGGCCAGCTTGGTGTCGTAGCTGCTGTAATCCAGCTTGGCGTAGCCGCTGGACTTGAACGAGGGTTTGCGCGAGATCACGTTGATGGCGCCGCCCGTCGTATTCTTGCCCCACAAGGTGCCTTGCGGCCCGCGCAGCACTTCCACCCGGTCCAGGTCGAACAAGGGGAAACCCGTGGCGCTGGAATTGCTGATGTAGACGTCGTCGAGGTAAAAGCCGACAGGGTTTGGGAAATCGATCTGCTGCTGGCCCGCACCGACGCCGCGTATCCACCAGCGCGGGCGGCCATGCTGCTGCGTGCCGGCCGAGGCGTTCGGCACGTAATTGAGGATTTCGCTGGCCGAGCGGCCGATGCCCGTGTCGAGCAGCTCCTTGCCGCCCAATACCGTGATCGCGCTGGGCACCTTCTGCGCCGATTCCTCGCGCTTTTGCGCCGTCACCGTCACCGATTGCAGCGAGGTGCCCTCGCCGGCGCCGTTCGCGTCGGCGGCGGCAATGACATCGGCGCCAGGCGCTTCCGCATGGGCCATGCCATGGACGAGCATCAGGCCGCCGATGGCGAAGGCCGAGCGCAGCGCGCGGCGCACTGGCGTCAGATGAAAGGGAAAAGAGGAGAAGGCGGCGGGGGCAGTCGAACGGCGCATGGGTGATTATCCTTGAGTAAAGTCAAAACGCGAGATAGTGATGACTGTCATTGCAAGGCGCATGCCCGCTGCCGCGGCGCAGCAAAATCATCGTTAAGTGATTGATTTAAAAGGAAGACTATCGTCACGATAGTGCTGTTGATTTGGCAGCAGCGGCGCTGCCGCGTGCTGCCTGCGCGACAGCAGGCGGTGACGCTGCTGTCGCGGCAACAGTGTGAAGGTCAGGCGGCGCGCAACAACGCCGATGTATGCCCGCGCACGAGGGGCAGCACTTCCTCTCCCACCCGGTACGCTTCTTCCAGGTGCGGCGTGCTGGCCAGGATGAAGGCGTCGGCGCCCAGTTGTACCAGTTCGTCGAGGCGTTCGGCCACTTGCTGGTAGCTGCCGACGATGCCTTGCGTCTGCCCGCCGCGCAGCAGATTGAAGCCGGACCAGATGTTGGGCGCCGTGATCAAGTCCTTGTAGCTGTTCAGGGTGGTCGGGCGGTTGCCCCGCTGACGCGCGGCGCCCACGGAATCGCCGCCATCGGCGCCGAGGAACTGGCGCAGGGTGGCGGGGTCCACGGCGTCAAAGCCCTTGCGCACTTCGTCCCACGCCTCTTCTTCCGTGGCGCGGGCCACGATGTCGACGCGCACTGCGCACTTGATCTTGCGGCCCAGCAGCGCCGTCTTTTCATGCACGCGGGCGAATTTCTCGCGCAGCTGCTCGAACGGTTCCAGCCACGTCAGGTAGTAGTCGGCATGCTTCGAGGCGGAACCGAGGGCCGCGTCGGACGAACCGGAAAAGTAAATCTCGGGGAAATCCTGCTCCGACAGCGGCGTGGCCAGGCCCGCGTCTTCCACCTGGTAGAACTTGCCCTGGTAGGAAAACGGCCCGCCGCGCCACACGCCGCGCACCACGTCGAGAAATTCCGTCGTACGCGTATAACGGTCATCGTGGCCGGCCGAATCGCCCCACCACAGCTGCGAAGGGCCGCCGCCGCCCGTGATCACGTTGTACAGGGCGCGGCCGCCCGTGGCCCGTTGCAGGCTGGCCGTCATGCGCGCGGCCACCACGGGGTTCAAAAAGCCGGGCTGGAACGGGATCATGAAGCGGAAAGTGGTCGTTTCTCTCGCCAGCAGCGCGGAAATGGCCCACGGTTCGTCCGTCATGGGGAAGGACGGGATCAAACCGCCCTGAAAGCCCGATATTTCAGCGGCGCGGGCGATTTCAGCCAGGTAGTCGATATAGCTGAAACCATCGGCGCCGCCGCCACCGAGACCGGCCTGGCGCAGGTTGTCATTGCCGGGAAACCAGTCGCCGCGAAACGGCGTGCGGGCGCGGTGCGAACTCGGTTCGCCATGCGTGGGGATGCGCCAGAAAAAATCGATTGCCATGTGGGGTACTCCTTCAAATAAGGGGATTCAGGCTGCTTGCCGTTGCGTGTTCAACGCTGCGCGCACAAGCGGCAGCACGTGTTCGCCGATGCGGTAGGCTTCCTCGAAATGGGGAATGGCCGCCAGCACGAAGCTGGATACGCCCGCCTGCGCGTAGGTTTCCAGCGCCGCGCTGACCTGTGCATAGCTGCCGACCAGGGTGCCGTGGGCGCCCGTTTGCGCTTGCGCAAAGCCGGGCCAGAAGGCTGCGGCACTGCCGTCGAATGGCGCATCGTCGGGCAGCCCTGCCCCGCCACGGTAGCGGCGCGCGTCGCGCAAGGCTTCGTCGAACGTTTCGCGCGCCAGCACGTCGATGCGCAAGCCCGCAGCCACGGCGCGGCCCAGCTGGCGCGCCCGCGTTTGCAGGCCGGCGATGGCGGGCGACAAATCCGCCAGCGGTGCAGCATCGAACACGTGAACGTCGGCCTGGCGCGCCGACAGGGCCAGCGCCTCCGTCGATTCCCCCGTCAGGTAGATGCTGTTGACAGGATGGTTCGCCAGCGGGCCCTTGAAGCCGCCGTCCTGCACTTCGAAAAACCTGCCCTTGAAACTGAACGGCGAAGTACTTTGCACGCCGCGCGCCACGGTGATGAATTCATCGATGCGCGGCAAAATGTCGGCGTCCGGTACGGCATCGCCCTGGCGCCGGCGCGCTGCCGCATCGCCGCCGTGGCCGATCTGCCAGGCGAAGCGTCCGCCCGTGAAACGCTGGAAGCTGACGGCGTTCTTTGCCGCGTACACGGCAGAACCCCAGGCCGCGTCGAATTCGGCGATCAGCTTTAAATGGCGCGTGCTGCGCGCCAAATACCCTGCGACGATCCAGCTTTCATCACCCTGCGTATCGTGGCGCACCTGGATGCCGTTGAAGCCGGAAAGGTCGGCAGCGCGGGCGATCTGGTGCAGGTAATCGAAATAATTGAAGGGCGGACGCGCGCCGCGCGGGTCGCTCACGCCCGCCTGCAAGGGACTGGGCGCGCCAGCGTTTCGCTCGCCGCGGCGCGTGACGCCGGGCGCCGCGTAACGGCCATCGCCGCTGGTGGGCAATTGCCAGATAAATTCTATGGTCATGCATGGACTCCTGTCGTGGGTCGAAGAAAACGCCGCTGCGCGCATTGGATACTTGCGCGCAGCGGCCTGCCCTTCCCTCCTCGCAGAAAACATGCCATGCCGCATAGGCCCAACAGCGCCATTCGCTGTTGATTTGGCAGCAACCGGGTGCAGCCAGGGCAGCAGCATGCTGCGCGCGCAGCAGCCATGAAAAAAGCCGGAGCCGCATCGCTGCGGGTCCGGCTCCAGGGGAAAAGTCATAGGATCTAGTCGATGGCGCCCGCCTTTTTCAGGAAAGTGCGCAGGATGTTGCGGCTCAGGTTCAAGTGTTTTGCCGTGCGCACCTGGTTGCGCTCATTACGCTCCCACGCAGCGCGCACCAGTTCCTGCTGCATGGCTTCGAACTCCACGGCTTCGCCCGAGTCGAGCAAGGCTTGCCAGGCGCGGGCAAAATGCTCGGCCGCCAGCAAATCGTCCTGTGCGGCCGCGCCGTGGGCCGCGTAGGCGATGTCGGCGCCGCCGGCCCAGACCTCTGGACCGGGTACAGAAACAGGTGCGGCGGCAGGCGCCCTGTGCCAGCCCGACAAACTCAGGTCCTCGGAGCGCACGACGCCGCTGCGGCAGACGAGCAGCGCGCGGTGGATGACGTTTTCCAGTTCGCGAATATTGCCCGGCCATGGATAGGCCAGCAAGGCCTCTTGCGCATCGAGGCCCAGCTCCACCTCGCCCAGGTGCAATCGCTGCGCATAGATGGCCATGAAGTGACGCGTCAGCGGCATGATGTCGCCCGGACGCTCGCGCAAGGGACGCAGCGGCAGGCCGATCACCTGCAGCCGGTAATACAGGTCTTCGCGGAAGCGCCCGGCCCGCACGGCTTCGGCCAGGTCCACGTTGGTGGCGGCGATCAGACGCACGTCGATGGGGATGGCGCGCCGCGCGCCAAGGCGCACCACTTCGCGCTCCTGCAGCACGCGCAGCAGCTTGACCTGCATCGCCAGCGGCAAGTCGCCGATTTCATCGAGGAACAGGGTACCGCCGCTGGCCGTCTCGAACCAGCCGGGTTTACCCTGCTGGGCGCCCGTAAATGCGCCTTTTTCATAGCCAAACAGTTCGCTCTCGACGAGGGTTTCGGAAAACGCGCCGCAATTGATCGCCACGAAGGTCTGTTCGGCGCGCCCGCTCAAGCCGTGCACGTGGCGCGCAATCAGTTCTTTTCCAGTCCCCGTTTCGCCCGTGATCAGCACCGTCGCCTCGCTGGGGGCGATGCGTTCGATCAGCTCGTGCAACTGGCGCGAACGGGGGTCGGCAAAGACAAAGGCCGTGGCGCGCACCAGCAAGCTCATTTGCTGCGGGTCGCGGAAGGCGACGAGCGCACCATCATCGTCGGCGCTGGCGCCACGGGCAAGGTGGGCGCTGCGCGCGAAATCGCTGCTGAAATTGTGGGCTAAGAGTTCCATGGACCGACTATACCGCGCGCCATCTCCAGGCGTGAACGAATGGTGCTGCGCTTGCTTATCCGGATTTTGCATATGCACAGTGCCGGGAACGGGCGCTGTTTTGTCGTGAACGGTGCACTTTGGCGATAGCGTCATCTACCCCGGCTTCAACCCTGGCCTTGCCGGGATTTGTTTCGCCGCTACCTCAAAACGGTCGCTCTGCCGTCGACCAGCACATCGAGTTTAATCGTTCCCTGGCTTACCGCGTTTAAAATTGGCCACTCCGCGAATACATCAAGAATAAATTGCCTTGAGGCATCTTTGGCAAGTCGCTGAGCCACTTCAAAATGGGTGACATTACCAAACTTTGAAATAGCTTTTTTCCCCCGATCAGTTTCCTTTGAGTCTTTCGCCATCTCTCCATGCGTTTCGTAGGGAGCCGCGCATTTTTTTGGTGTTCCCCAGCTCACGTATCCAGATGTCAGACCCGCCTCCTGCCATTTTTTCACATTCTCTTCTGCCTGGTTTCCCCAGGTTTTGACAACCTTGAAGTCCGATAAAGCGCTGGCATCATCGATATTGATTTCGACATAATTCGTGTGAGCATAGAAGTCCTGAATTCCATGCAGCGCCTGTCCCAGGGATAGAAAAGCCAGATTCAACTCCAGATTCACCAACAATGGTTTCTTTGCCATGAGCAGAATCGTGGCCGCTTCAGCGTGCTCGTCCAGCTCGGCTTTAAGTTGCGCAATATAAGCGATCGCTCCGGAAAAATCACAGTTGTCGAAGTGGGCCTTTGATGCTGTCTGATGCACTATATCTTGCATGTAGAGTGCAATTTGCATTTGACGCACATACTTCCGGCTGCTCAGGCCATCCAGAAGGATTTTATGCTCGCTTATCTTGAAATCAGAATTGCATCTCTCACAAATAACGGATATGGATTCATCTTTTGCCGCAGGAATTTCTTGCTGGAGTTTTTCCATATCGATATCCGCTGCCGAGGCGCCCATAGCCATGAGCGAGAAAATGATGGCAAGCGAATGCTGGAATCTGTTAAACATCGATAATCTCCAAGTTTTGAAAATGGCATTTCGGACATCCGCACCATGCTTCGCTAACTGAATCGACCATCCACTTTCAAGAGCCAGGCAGGCGGCTTTACGCCGTGTTTGTCATAGAATGCCTGCAACCTCAACCGCGTTTCCCCACCTCGGGACAAGCCAGCGTAACGTACAGCGTTATCGCCAAAGAATTTGTTCGAGAGCGTCGTCACGGTTTCGCCGCTAAGAGATGGCAGTTCTTCAAGCTCTTTGAAAAGTTTCATGAAGTCGCTCAGATAACTTCCAATTGAGCTGGCAGTCAGGCTCATTTCCCAGTCTGTGCCATATAGAAAGCGGTTCGCCAACGATGCAGAGCCCTTTGGGGCGGTAAGGTTATAGAGCTTTTGCAGATCCGCCTTGAGTTCAGGCTGGTCCGATATCACCTCGGTAAAGAATCCGGCATCGGCGTATGCGAACTCTCCTGGTCCGCTTGCATTCATCTCCTTTGCAAATGCTTCCGCAAGGGAGAAACCTGCACGCTGGTCCTTCACGATGGACGTATCGCCGAAATGTCCGAAGTTGACACGCAGGCGTGGAAACTCCTTCAAGACGCACGCCCAGTATTTGGAACCCGCCAGATTCTTGAAGGCCATGCTGGGTCCGTTAGAAAGACCCGTGTGCGCCATGATCGGTACACCATGCTTTTGACAGTAGTCATATAGCCGGCGCAAGGCGTCATCGAGCAACTTTCCCAAATCAGGGGTATTTTGTACCCACTCCGGCAACCAACGACGCCTCCAGAAATCCGGCTCCACATCTTGAATATACTGATTTCCCAGCGCGGCAAAGCCCATTGGCGGGTATAGCTTGACGCCGATAAATCCATGTTCTTCAAGCGCGCGCTGGACAAGGTCAAAAGAACTGGTCGCTGATTTCCCCTTGCTGAACGCCACTTCTCGCAGCGGACAGAATGGCACGAATCCGTGCATTCCCCCTCCCGTCAGAATGGACAACTGCTCCATGACCTGGACCTGCGTTTCGAGCGAAGTCGCTGTTGGTTTCCCCTTTGATATCCACCACGAATAATCGACCATGCTGGGCATGAGGAGATCCACCATGCGCACACCGGGAACATTAAATGTGCGCAGATATTGCTGAATATTTACATACCGGTATTGGAAATTCTGAAGGATGAATTTAATGACACCCATCACCGACCTGTCTCCACTCAGCATGTCCAATGGCTCGGGAGAGTCTTTATCCAGATCGGGAATCATGGCAGGAAGCTTGTCAATAATTTCCAGGGCCTCGACTTGCAGACGTGTCTGCATATCGGGAATAAGAAGCTTGCTTTGCTTTTCTCGAATGAATGGCAAGTATAGGGGTGAGGTAGCCGCAGCAGCTTTCAAGGACGCAGTACCGGCTGCGTATGCGTCTCGCCGCAGCCGGGAAATGACCTCCATCTTGGCCTGCTCGCTTGTGCAAGTGGCCAGTTTTGGGGACAACTCCCGGAGCGTCTCCAGCTCCATGTCACCGGAAGGCGCCAATGACCACGCAAGGCCTTGTAGCAGCGCACCGACAGCCATTGCCGCAGGCCCCAGCGGGCTGGCCTCCCCAACCATCACTTTTCCCACGAAGTCCATGACAGGAATATCCGTGCCATTGAAAATGTGACAGTGAGCATCGATGGTCAAAGGCCCCGTCGGCAGGTTGATGTCGGGACTGTTGACGCAATCCAAAGGGCGTGGCTTGAACAAGCAACAGCCTGACAAGCCGACGCTTGTACCAACGGCAAGGGCACCGATGCCTCGAAGGGCACGACGACGGGAAAAATTCTCCGGAAAGTGGTCCATGCAGCCCTTTCAGCAGTTCATTTCTTCGACTAAGGAATACAGAAAAATCGCGTGCTCGATGCAAGGGGGATGGTATATTGATAATTTCAACTTGGCAAGATTTATTGCGCAGGCATGGACAGGTGCTGCGGCAAACAGCGGAGCAACCACGACAGATGACCGGTTGCCAAAGGGCTCGCCAGCCCGCATACGGGGACGCGGGCTGCGTGACCAACATTTGACTACCCCTGGTCCGGATCGAAATGCTTGCGCAAGCCTTGCCAGCACGCGAAGTAGTCGTTTTGCAGCAGGCCGCCGTCCAGCGCGAATGGTGTCGGCTTGAGGATGGTGCGCGTCTCGAACATGAAGGCCATGGTGTCGCCCACCTTCACGGGCGCGGATGTGTCGCTGTGCGACGCTTTTTCGAAGGTCTGCGCATCGGGGCCATGGCCGGACATGCAGTTGTGCAGGCTGGCGCCGCCCGGCACGAAGCCGGCCGCCTTGGCGTCGTACACGCCGTGGATCAGTCCCATGAATTCGCTGGCCACGTTGCGGTGGAACCACGGTGGCCGGAACGTGTGCTCGGCGGCCAGCCAGCGCGGCGGGAAGATGGCGAAGTCGATGGCGCCGAACAGCGGATTTTCGCTGGGCGCCTGCAGCACGAGGAAGATCGACGGGTCCGGATGGTCGTAGCTGATCGAGCCGATGACATTAAAACGGCGCAAATCATATTTATAGGGCGCGTAGTTGCCATGCCAGGCCACCACGTCCAGCGGCGAATGGTCGAGAGTCGTGCGCCACAAGTGGCCGCCGAACTTCGCCAGCAGTTCGCATGCGCCGTCGATATCTTCATACGCCGCGTGCGGCGTGAGGAAGTCGCGGCTGTTGGCCAGGCCGTTCGAGCCGATGGGCCCCATATCGGGCAAACGAAAAGCCGTGCCGAAGTTTTCGCAGACATAGCCGCGCGCCGCGCCATCGGGCAGGGTCACGCGGAAGCGCACGCCGCGGGGAATCACGGCGATTTCCTGCGGTTCCAGTTCGATCAGGCCCAGTTCCGTGGCGATCGCCAGCCTGCCCTCCTGCGGCACGACCAGCAATTCGCCATCGGCCGAATAAAAGAAGCGCTGCATGGAACGGTTGGCCGCGTACACGTGGATGGCGCAGCCGCTCATCGTTTCTGCGCTGCCATTGCCTGCCATCGTCTGCCAGCCATCGATGAAGTCCACCGGCGTGGCGCTGTCGGGCAGCGGCAGCGGGTCCCAGCGCAGCTGGTTCGGCGGCGTGGGGGGCATGGCGTGGAAATCGCTGACGATGCGGGTATTTTCAGCCAGGGTAAATGGCGGATGCTGGCTGGCGGGACGGATGCGGTACAGCCACGAGCGCCGGTTCTGCGCGCGCGGCGCCGTGAAGGCCGTGCCCGAGAGTTGTTCCGCATACAGGCCCAATGGCGCCCGCTGCGGAGAATTTTGCCCCTGCGGCAAGGCGCCGGGCACGGCTTCCGTGGCAAATTCGTTGCCGAAGCCGCTTTGGTAGCCGGCGCCTATCATGCCCCCTCCGCCAGGCCGTCGGCCGCGTCGCGCAGCAAGCCCTGCACCACGTCGGCCTTGCCGATGGCGCCCATGGCCAGCAAGGCGAAGCGGGCCAGGAACAAGGGCGAGCGCTGCTCGCCCAGGCCGCCCATGGTATGGCACAGCTCGGTGTACAAATTATCCAGTTCGATATCGGTCATGTTGTCTCCTTGTTACTTTGATTGGGCAATGCCGGCTTTCGCCAGCGCAGCCGCCACCTGCCCCGCCTGCGCTTGCCGCCAGCGGCCCAGCACGTGCCCATCCGGGCGCACCAGGTAATAGCTGCCAGGCTGCGCGTCGAACAGCGAGAATACCTGCGACGTGTGATCCCGGGCGCGCCCTTGCTGCCCGCTGCGGGCGATCGCCACGGTACTCAACGGCAATGTATCGCCGAGCGCCAGCAGTTCCGCCGGCACGGCCCCATCTTCGCTGAAGTACAGTCCCGTGAAATCGCCGTCAACGCATTTCAGCAAATCGGTAATATACCCCGCTTGCTGCGCGCCGTCTTGCAGCAACGCCAGCGGGCATTCGGGCAAGACCGTGCCCGGCGTGGGGCCAGCGGCAAACGTCTCGCTATCCAGTGCATTCAGGGCAGACTGCGCGTACGCGATGGCGCTCGTCTGGCGCGGGTTGATCAGGGAGCGCACGTGCGCATGCTTGCCCGCCAGGCCCAGCACGGCTGTGCGCATCAGCTCGAAGGCGAAGGTGGGCGGCGCCATGAATTCCGTGCTTTTGGTGCCGTGGCGCAGGTTTTCATGGGCGGCGAACACGCGCTCGTCCGAATAGCTGTCCAGCAAGGCAACGGGCGCCTGGCCCTTGACGACATATGCGAGCTTCCAGGCCAGGTTGTCCGCATCATCGATGCCCGAGTTCGCCCCGCGCACGCCGAAGATGGGCACCAGGTGGGCCGCATCGCCCGCGAACAGCACGCGGCCATGCCGGTATTTTTCCAGAGTCAGCGCGTTAGCCTTGTAGAGGGTGATCCAGACGGGATGCCATGGTGATGTTTCGCCCATCATGGCCAGCAGGCTGTCCACGCGGGGCGCCACGTTTTCCAGCAGGACGGCCGCCTGCGCATCCTCGTCGTCGCGCAACTGGTAGTCGATGCGCCAGATATCGTCGGGCTGCTTGTGCACCAGCACGGTGGAACCGGGATTCGACGGCGGGTCGAAATACGCAAGGCGCTCCGTCGGGCGTTCGCTCTTCAAATGGATGTCGACGATGACGTAGCGCCCTTCATAGCTGGTGCCCTGCAATTTCAGGCCCAGCGCTTCGCGCACGACGCTGCGCCCGCCATCGGCCGCCACCAGCCAGTCCGTATCGATTTGATATGTATCAAGTGGCGTCGTCACCGTCACGCTGGCGCCGTCGGCGCGCTGCTGCACGCCCGTCACTTTCGATTGCCAGCGGATATCGATCAGCTTCGGCTGGCGTTCTGCCGCATCGAGCAGGAATTGTTCGATATGGTATTGCGCCAGGTTGACCATGGGTGGCAACTTCTGGTTCGCGTCTTGCGGCATCGTGAAGTGCAGCACTTCCTCGTCGCGGTAAAAGCTGCGTCCGCCCGCCCACGGCAAGCCCTTGCGGAGAAAACCGTCGAGCGCACCCAGGCGTTCGATGATTTCCAGGCTGCGCCGCGAGATGCAGATGGCGCGGCTGCCCGTGCAGACGCCGTCGTCCGCTTCGATCAGCACCGAGCGCACGCCATGGCGGGCCAGGCCCAGGGCCGTGGCCAGGCCCACGGGGCCGCCGCCGACGATCAGGACCGGCACGTGCTCGATGCCGGCGCCGGCCGGTTTGCCGGGCGGATAGACCTTCGGCACATGGGGATAAGGGTGGAATGTATCGCTCATGATGTTTCCTCTTCAACAATATTATTTGCTGCTACGGGCGATGGGCAGGGTCAGCACGATGGCCGCGCCCGCTACCAGCAGCACGCTGGCGTACAGCAAGCCCGTGGCAAAGCTGTGCGTCAAATCCTTCAGCCAACCCACGACGACGGGGTTCAGGGCCGAGCCGATATTGCCCGTGGCATTGATGACGGCGATGCCGATGGCGCGCGCGCCCAGGCTCAGCGCACGGTCCGGCGTCGTCCAGAAGACGGACATAGCCGTGTAAGCGCCCGTCGAGGCCATGCACACGCCCAGCAGCTGCACCACCGGGTTGCCGGAATACGCCGTGAACAGCCAGCCGGCCGCCGACAGCAGCATGGGCCAGACGATGTGCCAGCGGCGTTCCTGCATGCGGTCCGAGCGGCGGCCCCAGGCAATCATGCCGATCACGGTGCACACTTGCGGAATGGCGGCCAGCAAGCCGATCTGCGTGTTGCTGGCGTTGCTATTAAAACTTTTCACGATCAGCGGCGTCCACACGGCCACCATCGCCAGGGTATTCACCAGGCAAAAATAGGCGACGCCGAATTTCAATACCGTGGGCGAGCACATTTCCGCCATCACCGAGGTGTTCTGCCGGGGAGCGATGTGCACTGCAGCCGGCTTGTGCTCGGCCGCCAGCATGCGCGCCAGCACCTGCTGTTCCAGCTTGCCCAGCCAGTTTGCCTTGTTGGGAGAATCGTCGAGGTAGCCATACACGGCCAGGCCCAGCAGCACGGATGGCATACCTTCGAGCAAGAACAGCCATTGCCAGCCCTTCAAGCCCCAGTGGCCATCGAGGCCCAGGATCAGGCCCGACAGAGCGGAACCGATAGCGGCCGTGACGGGCATGGCGATCATGAACAGGGCATTGGCGCGCGCCCGGTAGGCGCTGGGAAACCAGTAGGTCAGATACAGCAGCATACCGGGCAAGAAGCCCGCCTCCGTCACACCCACCAGGAAGCGCAGCGCGTACAGGCTGGCCGGGCCGCTGGCGAACAGGGTCGCCGTCGAGGCCAGACCCCAGGCGATCATCATGCTGCCTATCCATTTACGCGCGCCGATGCGGGCCAGCACGATGTTGCTGGGAATGCTGCAGGCGATGTAGGCGATGTAAAACAGGGTGGTGGCAAAGCCGAACTGGGTGCCGGACAGGCCCAGGTCTTGCATCATGGTCAGTCCGGCGAAGCCGATATTGATGCGGTCAAGAAAGGAAAACACGAACAGCAGGAACAAAAATCCCAGCAAATGGCGCGATACCTTGCGCATCACCTGCTGTTCCAGTTGGTTGGCGGCCGCGTCGGGAACGGGCGCAGTGGTGGCGATGGTCATGCTTGTCTCCATAAGGTGTCGCCCTCCCCTTGTTGATTTTATTGGGTGAGAGCGGCCGGGTGATCCCGGCTTGAAACACAGTATGCAGACGACAATGCCGGCGGCTGTCCCCATTTTGGGGACGTTTTGCGGCTAAAACAGTCAAGAAGGCGGAGCCATCCCTACGCCGAAGGGACTAGACGTGCGCTGGCGCCATGCACAGCGCGAACAACTGGCGCTGGCTGGAAATACCCAGGCGTTTATAGGCGCGTTTCTGGTAAGTGATCACGCTGGACGGTTGCACGCCCATGATCTCGGCAATTTCCACGGCCGTCAGGCCTTCGAGCACGCAGCGCAGCACGTCCAGTTCGCGCTTGCTCAAGGCGGGGCAATGCTGGCGCAACCGTGCCAGCATCATCGGCGCGACGCCCTGCGTATTCTGACCGTTCAGGCTGTAATGGTGCTTGACGGCATGGGCAAACAGCGGTGACAGGGTTTCGATGCCCGCCACTTCACCGGAAAGGAACTTGCCCTGGCTGCTGTCGCGGTAGAAATTGACGGACAGCCAGATATCGCCGGCCGGCTGCACCAGCAAGGATAGCCGGTCCGAGACATGCGGTTTTTGATAACAGGCGGCGCGGTAGCCGGGATGGTCGATCTCGTCGCTGGCCTGCTGGTGCAGCACGATGGCGGGATCGATTTTCCGTCCCGGCGCCGGCGCGATCACGCGCTGGTTGCCATCGAGCGCATAGTAATGGCGAGCATAGCTGTCGGCAATATCCTGCAGGAAGCGTCCGCCGCGCCGGTCGGCCACGGCGACAGGGCGGGGGCGGTTGCCGAATTCATAGGCAAAGATCGTGCACTGGGCAATCGGTGCGACCGTGCTGACCGTCTTCAGGATGGCCCCGGCAACGGCATTCACGTCCGCATGGCCGATGGCCGCCATCAACTCCAGGGTACGCCCGAAGTCCAGCTGCCCTTCCGCCGGCTGCCGCTCGACGCGCCAGTAACGCATGCCTCGCTCCTTATTGCCCGCGCTGCGGCAAGACCCAGTCCGGCCGGATGTAATGGCAGGTGTAGCCGTGCGGCAAGCGCTGCAGATAATCCTGGTGCTCCGGTTCCGCTTCCCAGAACGGGCCGGCGGGCGCCAGTTCCGTCACCACCTTGCCGGGCCACAGGCCGGAAACGTCAACGTCGCGGATGGTGTCTTCGGCCACCCGTTTTTGCTCGTCGCTGGTGTAGAAGATGGCCGAACGGTAGCTCGTGCCGCGGTCATTGCCCTGGCGGTCTTCCGTGCTGGGGTCGTGGATCTGGAAGAAAAATTCCAGGATCTTGCGGTAGCTGATGGTGGTCGGGTCGAAAATGATCTCGATGGCTTCCGCATGCGTGCCGTGGTTGCGGTAAGTGGCGTTGGCCACGTCGCCGCCGCTGTAGCCCACGCGCGTGGCGATCACGCCCGGATAACGGCGCAGCAAGTCCTGCACGCCCCAGAAGCAGCCACCGGCCAGGATCGCGATTTCGTTGTTTTGTGTCATGTTGATCATTCCTTGATCTGAGATACTGGTATCAATCGTCTATCTTACCCTGTCGCGGCGTTTTCTTCAGCGGGCCAGCAAGCGCTTGAGCTGCGCCGCCTGGTAGGCGCCGATGGCGTCGTTGAACAGGCAGCGGATCAAGGGATCGTCGACGATGTCCGCTTCCGCCAGTCCGGTCCGCGTGGCCGCATCGAATGGGCCATCATTGATGCGCATGTACATTGAGGTAAGCGATTCACCGAGCACCAGCGCCGCATGGCATTTCACCAGCGGCACTTCCGTCGTCCAGCCGGGCGCCTCGCCCGTGTCCGGCACGAGGTCGATCAAGTCGCCATGCGTGCGGTAATGCAGGATGGTGGCCGCGCCGTCATGGCCATACAGCGCCAGACGCCACACACGCGGAGCCTGGAAATAGCTATCCTCGGGCAGTTCCATGTCGCGGTAGCGCTCAAGCAAAGCGTTGCGGCAGAAATCGAGCACCAGTGCGGCATCATCCGCGCCCAAGGGGGCGAAACGGCGGGCGATGTCCGCCGTGGCGGGCGGCGGCGCGTCGGGGCGGTAGTCGAAATCCACTTCTTGCGGCCCCATGGGAATGACCCAGGGCAGCGGCGCGGCTGGCGCCATGCCGTGCGCGTCGAGCAGCACGGACGTCGATGGGTCGAGGCGGAAGATGTGCGCGTCCGGCAGCGCGGCGCCGATCTCCTGCGCGAACTGGCGGTAGGTGATCGGGAACATCGCGTGGTTGTACCAAGACCAGTCTTCCTGCACGAATTGGCAGGAGCTGGGCACGAGGTAACGGGGCGCCAGCGCGCGCAGCTGCGGCACCCAGTCGTCGGGAAGTTCGACCGGGCCAGGCTGCGCCTGCGACGGCGCGATGACGGCGATCTCGCGCATGGTCTGGAATGGCCACAGCACCATGTCCCACGGCGCATAGGCGGCCAGCTGCGCCAGGGTTTCCGGGCCGATCCAGGAATCGACGACGTTGAGCACATTCAGCCCGGCGGCGCGCACCTGGAACAGCGAATCGACATCGTCATCAAGTGCGCGGCGCGGGATCACTTCGATGCTGCCCACCTGCACGGGCACGTCGACGTACAGCCGCTCGACGCGGCTAAAACCCAGCGCGCGCAGCATGGCGAACAGTTCGTCGAAGACGCAGTACAGGTAGACGGGCGTGGCGCGGTCCAGCACATCGAGGCTGTCGAGCGAGCAGTGGTCGTCATGGAAGTGCGAGATGAAGACGGCATCCCAGCGCAGCTGGCGCACGGCGTCGAGGTCGAAGCGCACGGGCGGAAACGCGTGGCAGTTGCGGCTGAACGGGTTTTCGACGATGGGGTCGAAGGCGATGGCCGTGCCTTCGCATTCGAAGACATAGCCGGCGTGCAGGATGCGGGAGATTTTCAGGGGCATGGGAAGCTACAAATAAGACCCGGTTGGGCAGCGCGCCATGATAGCTGAAAAGGCGGCTACCCTGCCCCGCGTTGACTTAATATGGATTATTCAGCACATCCATCGCAAAGTACGTAAAGATCATGTCCGCGCCCGCGCGCTTGATGGCGCCCAGGGTTTCCTGCACCACGCGGCGCTCGTCGATGGCGCCCGCTTGCGCGGCGAACTTGATCATCGCATATTCTCCGCTGACCTGGTAGGCGCCGATCGGCAAACGCGTCACTTCGCGCAGGTCGCGGATGATGTCCAGGTAGGCGCCGGCAGGTTTGACCATCAGCGCGTCGGCGCCTTCGGCTTCGTCGATCAAGGACTCGCGCACGGCTTCGCGGCGGTTCATCGGGTCCATCTGGTAGGTCTTGCGGTCGCCCTTCAGGGTGCTGCCGGCCGCGTCGCGGAACGGGCCATACAGGCCGGAGGCGAACTTGGTCGAATACGCCATCACGGGCGTATCGTGGAAGCCGGCCGCATCAAGGGCGCTGCGGATCGCCGCCACCTGGCCATCCATGGCCGCCGAGGGGGCGATGATGTCGGCGCCCGCCTGGGCCGCGATGACGGCCTGCTTGCCCAGGTTGAGCACCGTGCTGTCATTGTCGACCGTATCGCCATGCAGGATGCCGCAATGGCCGTGGTCCGTGTATTCGCAGAAGCAGGTGTCGGACATGATCACCATTTCCGGCACGGCGTCCTTGATGATGCGCGACATGCGCGCCACCAGGCCGTCCGGGTTCAGGGTGTCCGTGCCGTGGCTATCCTTGTGGTGCGAAATGCCGAAGGTCATGACGGAGCGCAGGCCGGCGCGCGCGTAGCGCTCGACTTCCTGCGCCAGCTTCGCTTCGGGAATGCGGCGCACGCCTGGCATAGACTTGATGTCGATGAAATCGCTGCTGCCTTCGTCGACGAAGATCGGCAAGACCAGGTCGCGCGGATTGATCTCGGTTTCGCGGAACAGCTCGCGCAGTTGCGGGGTCGCGCGCAGGCGGCGCATGCGCGAAGTTGGGTAGTGTGCTGGCATGGGGTGACTGGCTTCAGGTTAACAACGCCAGCAAGTATACGCCGATCACGCCGATTGCGCCGGGCTGCACGGCAAAAAAGCCGCGCAGGTCAAGAAACCCCGCCCGGAGCCGTCATTGCGCGTGCAGCAGAGCCGACACTTGCCAGCGCATGTCCGCCGCCATCTGCACCAGCATGGCGCCGCGGCGGCGCGCGTCCGCCCGCTTTTTCGACGGCACCAGCTCGATATCCGGCATCCGGCAAGGGCCGCAAGGCAGGCGGTAATTGCCGTCGCTGGTGGGCAGCGCATGCAGTTCCCGCCACGCCAGGTCGTAGTCGCACGAGATATGCCGGCGCCGGCGCCAGTTCAGCGCGATGCGGTTGGCGTTGCTGACCAGGTCAAGGTGGCCGCAACCGAAAAAATCGCCCAGGTCGCGCAAGGCGGTCACCATCAGGTTTTTCGGCCGGCAGCCATGCAGCGCCCGCGTGGCCTCTTTCACCGCCTGCGCGCCGGCGGGAGAGCGCAAACCCTGCAAGGCGCCCAGCTGGATGACGGCGCCGCCGGACTGGGGCCGAAACAGGAAACTGGCCAGGTACAGCGGCACGCCGTCGCGCGTCAGGCGCAGACACATCTCCCCTTCGCGGTGGCTATCGTGGATGGCCGTCAGCTGCAAACGGTAGGTGGCGCCATCCTTGCCCTCGATGGCTGCCAGCACCAGTGCGCGCCGCGCCGCGTATTCCACCAGCGCCCGTGCGCCCGCCTGCCACAGGAAACGGTAATGGCCGCACAGCAGGTCCACCCTCGCCGCGCAGCCCAACCGGCGGCTGGCGTAGGGACGATAAATCTTGTACAGCAGGCTGGGATGGGCTTGCGCCAGCGCCGCCAGGCCCGGCGTGCCGACGATGACCGCTTGCCAGCGCGCGCGCTGCACGGGAAAGACGATGGCGCCCAGCGCAGCCTTGATCCGGTGACCATGCTGGCGCAGTGGCGCCTGCTGCGGCGCGGCGTTGTCGCCGGTGGCGGTAAAAGTATGCATGAAAACAGCTCTACGACGTGTCGGAACAGGCAAGCCGCGGCAGGCCGCGGGCAGCCCGGAACAGGCGGCTGCGCGCACGCAGCCGCTCTACGCCGGGTAGAACGGATGATAGGGGGAGGTGAAAATGAAGGGGGTTACAAGTTGGTAATGTGCCGATACGCCATGCTAGCGCAGCAGCCGCAAACGCAAGCGCAAGCCCGGCGCCGCATCCTCGATCTCCAGGCTGCCGCCATGCAGGGCCGCGATGGCCGCCACGATGGACAGGCCCAGGCCATTGCCGGGCAAATGGCGGCTCTTGTCGAGCCGGTAAAAACGCTGCGTCAGCTTCGGCAATTCTTCGTTTGGCACGCCGGGGCCGTTGTCGCGCACGGCCAGCCAGCTACCCTGTTCATCGCTGCCGGCCGACACTTCCACCGTGGCGCCCGGCCCCGCGTACTTGATGGCGTTGTCGACCAGGCTGGCCAGGGCGCTGCCCAGCAGGTTGCGGTCGCCGCGCGCCGGCACGCCCTCACCATACATCTGCACCAGCAGCACGCCCTGCTCGTCGGCCGTGGCTTCGTACATTTCCACGATGTCGGCGCCGATCTGCTGCAGGTCGATGTCATCGAAATTCTCCGGGCGCATGCCCGATTCGGCCGCCGCGATCTGCAGCAGCTTGTCGAACACGCGCGTCAGGTCGTCGATATCGTCGATGGCCGCCTGCGCGGCGCTCTCGTAGCCGGCCACGCCCGGCTGCTGGCGCAAGGCGCCATCGAGCTTGTTGCGGATGCGGCCCAGCGGCGTGCGCAGGTCGTGCGCGATGGCGTTCGACACGTGGCGCACGCCTTCCATCAAGTGTTCGATGCGGTCGAGCATGCGGTTGATGTCGCGGCTCAGCAAGCCGAATTCATCTTCGCTGGCGACAGGGATGCGCCGGCTCAGGTCACCGGCCTCGATTTCTCCCGCCGTGCGGCGGATCTGGCCGATGCGCGCCTCGAGCTGGCGGCGGAACAGCCACGCGCCCGCCACCACCAGCAGGATGGCCACCCCGCCGCCATAGGCCAGCGAGCGCAGCACCAGCGAGCGGATCGACTTGCCCTCTTCCATGTCACGCCCGACGAACAGGCGCGCGCCGCCCTCCAGGTCGCGGATCAGCATGCGCGCGGGCACCCGGCGTCCTTCGCGCGTGACGTCGCGGTGCAGCAAGCGGCCCACGGGGCTGTCCACGTCGGGCCAGGACGACAGATTGCCCGCCACGCGGCGGCCATCGGCGCCCACCAGCAAGAAGATCTCCGTGTCGCTGTCGGTGCGGTCGGTCAGCAGATGGGCGATTTCCGCCGTCGTGCGGCTGCTGTCACCCTGCTGGTACAGCGCGGCGAGGCGCTCCGAGAGCAGGGTCAGCTTGCGGTCCACGCTGCGATCGAGCACGCCGATGGTGCCGAAATAGAACACGGCGCAGACGATGCTGATCGAGACGACCACCAGCACGCCGTAGCCGAGCGCCAGGCGGGCCGCGATCGAGCGGTGCCAGTTACGCACTGTCGATCACGCCCAGGGTGTAGCCAACGCCGCGCACCGTGTGGATCAGCGGCGGCGAAAATTCCTTGTCCACCTTGGTGCGCAAACGGCTTACCTGCACGTCGATGACGTTCGTCTGCGGGTCGAAATGGTAGTCCCACACGGCTTCGAGCAGCATGGCGCGCGTGACGGACTGGCCCTGGTGGCGCATCAGGTATTCCAGCAAGCGAAATTCGCGCGGCTGCAGGGCGATTTGCCGGTTGGCGCGCGTCACGCGCATGGTGCGCATGTCGAGCACCAGGTCGGCCACCTGCAGCTGCGTCGATTCGGGCACGGGCGCGGCGCGCCGCAGCAGTGCCTCGATGCGCGCCAGCAGTTCGGCGATGGCGAACGGCTTTGACAGGTAATCGTCGCCGCCGCTGCGCAGGCCGCGCACGCGCTCGTCGACGCTGGACAGGGCCGACAGCACCAGCACGGGCGTGTTGCGGCCCAAGCCGCGCAGGCGCGCGACGATGGCCAGGCCGTCGATCTCGCCGGGCAGCAGCCGGTCGAGCACCAGCGCATCCCAGTCTTCGCCGCAGGCCAGGCGCATGCCGTCGATGCCATTGTCGCAGGCGGTGACGTCGTGGCCAGCCTCGCGCAGGCCGGCACAGATATAGCGGGAAGTTTCAGCTTCGTCTTCGATGACCAGGCAGCGCACGGGAGTTCCTTGTAAAGATCGGGACAGCAAACATGCGCAGCATACGCCAGGCGCGCGCCACTTGCCAGCCCCGCCGCGTGCGGCGCGCGATGACAGGGTCGGGTACAATACAGCCTCGACAATGTTTGGCCGCGCCCGCGCGCGCATGCTGATGTGCGCATGTTTTCGGCGCCTCCCGGCTTGCCGCGGCCTGCAAACCACCACTGCCACTAACGAATATCAGGCGCGCCTGGCGCGCGCCAAAAACCAATACAGCCATGAAATCGACCCACTCTCTCGCACTGGCGCTGGCCATGACCTGCGGCAGCGCCGCCGCCGCAGACACCAAGCAAAGCATGCTGTTCGATGAAATCCCCATCGGCAGCTGGAGCACCTCCGCCGAACTGGGCGCCATCACCACCTCGGGCAACACGGTCGGCACCTCCGTCACGGGCAAGATCGACGCGCGCCAGGAACTCGATGACTGGAGCAACCAGTACATCTTCAGCGGCTACTTCAAGGAAGACGAAACGACCAACGACGACGGCGAAAAAGTGCGCGAACGCTCGGCCGAACGCTTTTCCGCCTCCGCCAAGGCCGCATACAAGCTGATGGCCGACCATGAAAAACTGTTCGTGCTGGCCTCGCACGTGAACGACAAGTTCGGCGCCTACACCAAGTACTCGACCCTGGCCGTCGGTCATGGCTCGCGCTGGTACCAGTCCAGCGACAAGAGCGTCGACGTGGAAGTCGGTCCTGGCTATTTCAGCGGCACCAACGACGCGGGCGAATCGGAACACGGCCTGACGGTGCGCGGCGCGGCCGCCATGAAGTGGAAGATCAGCCAGTCAGCCATGTTTACGCAGACGATCAGCGTGGAACGGGGCACATCGAATACGCACTCGATCGCCGAAACAGCGCTCAGCACCAAGATCAACGGCACCATGCAGATGAAGGCCGCCTTCAGCGCCCGCAACGACACGCGCGTACCGGATGACAAGAAGAACACGGATACGCAAACGTCGCTGACCCTGGTCTACTCGTTCTAGGCGCGCACCGGCCATGCTGATGCGGCGTCTGCGCGTATGCGCCCTCCTGTGCGCGGCGGCGTTGCTGAGCGGCTGCGCCGCCGTCACCGTCAGCGCGATCTCGCCGGCCGACTACCTGCAGCAGCGGCGCGGGGACATCCTCACCACGGGCAAACTCAGCGCCTCGGCCAGCGAGGTGCTGCGCATCATCGGCAGCGACATCGCCGCCTGCGAAGCCAATACGGGCAGCTGCCGCGCCGACCTGGCCCGCTCCGAGCTGCTCAGCGACGAGCAGCGCCTGGCCACCCTGTCCGAACTGTGGCTGGAAAGCGCGCTGGCGGAAGAAAAACAGGGCGGCCACCCGAGTGCGGAAACGCTGGCCGCCTGGCTCGAATCGGCCCGCTATGCGTATGCCTACCTGTTCTACACGACGCGCACGCCGGGCCAGCGCGCCTTCGAAGAACGCCAGACGCAAATCCGCGACTACTATAACTATGCCGTGCAAAAAGCCGTCGGCAACCTGTTCCGCCACCGGGGCGAATACCGCCCGGACGGCCATGTGATCCGCGTCGCCGGCTGGCAGATCGACAGCGAATTGTCGGCCCTGCGCCTGCCCGACGACGGCACCCTGCCGGAAGAACTGCTGCCGGCCACCTCGCTGTCGTTTTCCGGCCTGCGCAATGTGTACCGGCGCGACGGCTTCGGCGCCGACCTGGTGGCCGTCATGCCCAAGCCCCAGGCGTCGAAAGGCGAGTATGTGCCCTATCAGGAAACCCGCTTCCCCGTCGTCACGGCGCTGATCCGCTTCGACGGCAACAGCCTGCAGGAAGTGCTGGCCACGCAGCAGCTGCTGGTGATGCTGGTCGACCCGACGCGCAGCGAATCGACGCGCATGGCGGGCCAGGAACTGCCCGTGGCCGCCAATTTCACGGCCGGCTATGGTTTGTGGCTGGCCCGTTCCGGCTTCGGCGTGCAAGCGCTGCGCACGCTGTTCGGCCGCGCCGACGGCATCTCGCGCCCGCAGGTGCACCTGATGCAGCCCTACGACCCGAACAAGCGCACCATCGTCATGCTGCACGGCCTGGCCAGCAGCCCGGAAGCGTGGATCAATGTGGCGAATGAACTGATGGGCGACGAGCAGCTGCGCCGCCGCTACCAGATCTGGCAAGTGTACTACCCGAGCAATGCGCCGCTGGCGGCCAACAACGCCGCCATCCGCAAGGCACTGAACGCGACGCTGGCCCAGTTCGACCCTTCGGCCAAGGCCGACGCGGCCAACGACATGGTCTTGATCGGCCACAGCATGGGCGGCGTGCTGGCGCGCCTGATGGTCTCCGACGCCAGCAACACCCTGCTCGACGCCATTACGGAAGAATACAATTTGAAGGGCAAGAAGGCGGAAAAAGTGCGCGCCGGCCTGGCGCCCTACCTCAATTTCACGGCCATGCCGCAAGTGAACCGCGCCATCTTCATCGCCGCGCCGCACCGCGGCACCTCGTTCGCCAACCACAAGGTGGCGCGCTGGATCGCCAACCTGATCACACTGCCCATCAACATGCTCGACCAGCTGTCCGATGCGGCCGGCAGTCTGGCCCAGCTCGACACGGGCAGCAGCGAACCGCTGCGCATCCCCAACAGCATCGATAACCTCAGCGACAAGGACCCGTTCGTGCGCCTGGTGGCCGACCTGCCCATCAGTCCGAACGTGCGCTACTACTCGATCATGGGTAACGACACGCCGGAGCTGCCCCTGGCGGAATCGAGCGACGGCGTAGTGCCCTACGCCAGCGCCCACCTCGACGGCGCCCTGTCGGAAAAAGTCATCCCTTCGTGGCACAGCGTGCAGGAAAGTCCGCAGGCGATTCTGGAGATACGGCGGATTTTGCGCATGCCGGATTAAGTCGCCAGGGCGATAGCAGCGTAGGTCGGATTAGGCGAAGCCGTAATCCGACAACATTGTTAGCTTCACTTTGGGCAGCGCCAACAACGTTGTCGGATTACGCGGGGCTTTGCCCCGCTAATCCGACCTACCAGGCTACGGGCATAGCATCACACCGGCTCGCGCCACTTGTCCTTGATCTCCAGCATCGCTGGCAGCTGTTCCACAAACAGCGCCAGCAGGTCCGGGTCGAAGTGCGTACCGCTGTCGCGCTGCATGGTGGCGATGGCTTCGTCGATGGTCCAGGCGCGCTTGTACGGGCGTTCGCTGGTGAGGGCGTCGAAGACGTCGGCGATGGCGACGATGCGGCCTTCGTGGGGGATTTCCTCGCCTTTCAAGCCTTGCGGATAGCCGCTGCCATCCCATTTTTCGTGGTGCGTCAGGGCGATGGTGCGCGCCATTTTGAGCAGGCCGCCCGCGTGCTCGCCGATGATGGCCGCGCCGATTTCCGCGTGGCGGCGCATGACTTGCCATTCGTCCGCATCGAGCTTGCCCGGCTTTTGCAGGATGGCGTCGGGGATGCCGATCTTGCCCACGTCGTGCATGGGCGCCGCATTCAATAAATCTTCCGCCCTGGCCGCGCTGTAGCCGGCCGCCAGTGCCAGCTGGCGCGCGTAATAGCTCATGCGGATGACGTGCATGCCCGTCTCGTTGTCCTTGTATTCGGCCGCCTGGCCCAGGGTCTGGATCACCTGCAGGCGCGAACGGCGCAATTCCTCGGCGTCGACCAGCGACAGATGCGTGCGCACGCGGGCGCGCACGATGGGCGGGCTGACGGGTTTCGTGATGTAGTCGACGGCGCCGGCGTCAAAGCCGTCCGCCTCGTCCTTCACGTCGCACAGGGCCGTCACAAAAATGACGGGGATGGACGCGGTGGCCGGCATGGCCTTCAATTGCCGGCACACTTCATAGCCCGTCATGGCGGGCATCATGATGTCGAGCAGGATCAGTTCGACGGGATTGTTCTGCGCCAGTTCCAGCGCCTTCTCGCCATCCTTGGCATACAGCAGGCGGTAATCGTCCTGCAAGATCTGGCGCAGCACCTGCAGATTCGTCGCTTCATCGTCGACCAGCAGCAGGATCGGTTTGTCTTCGTGTAAGGTCATCGTTAGCCCAATATCAGGAAAGGTCGGCCGGCGCTGGCGCTTCCAGCCATGCCAGCAGCTGGCGCAGCACGCCCGCGGCGCGCGCAAATTCAAAGTCGTCGATGGCGCTGGCCAGCGCCTGCAGGCGCGGCTGCTGACCGTGCGGCGCCAGCACGGCAGCAATCTGCGCCATCAAGGCGTCGTCCAGCTGTCCGCCTTCCAGGCTGGCGATGGCTTGCCGCAGCAAGGCGCCCGCAGCGGAGGCATCGAGGGGCGCGCTGGCGGCCGGCGCCGCCATGGCCACGGCGGGCAGGCCCACCTCTTCCAGCTCGCCGGCCAGTGCCATGAAGGCGGCCGCCAGCTGCACCAGCAATTCCGTCACCGGCAACTGGCGCGCGATGGCTTGCTCGATGCGTCCCAGCAGGCTTTCAAGCTGCACCAGGCACAGGTTGCCCGCCGCGCCCTTGATACGGTGCAGCAGATGGCCGGCCACGCTGCTGCCGCCGCGTTCCAGTTCCGCCGCCAGCATGGCGGCGCAATCGCCATTGGCCTGCACGAAACGGCCAATCGCGCGCTGCAAGGCTTCGCGTCCGCCCCACAGGGCGATGCCGCGCTGCCAGTCGACCTGGCCGGACGCCACTCTCGCCGCCGCGCCCGATGCCGGCGGCGGCATGGCCACGGCGATATCGAGCAGGCGGGCGATTTCCGCCGTCAGCTTGTGCATTTCCAGCGGCTTCGAAGCAAAGCCGTTCATGCCGGCCGTCTGCGCGGCGCGCCGGTCCTGTTCCAGCACGCTGGCCGTCAAGGCGATGATGGGTGTCGCCTTCAGGCCCTGCTCGCGCTCGAATACGCGGATCAGGCGAGTCGCTTCCAGGCCATCCATGCGTGGCATCTGCACGTCCATCAGGACGATGTCGAAACTGCCCTTGCTGAACTCGCGCACGGCGCTCTCGCCATCGCTGGCGGCGATCACCTGGTGGCCGGCCGCGCCCAGACTGATCAACAGCAGCTCCACGTTCTGCGGCACGTCGTCGGCCGCCAGGATGCGCAGCGGCGGCAAGGCAACCACGGGCTGCTCGCTGCGGCGCGCCACGGCCTTGCCCGGCGCCAGCGGCAGCAGCACGTGGAACACGCTGCCCACGCCCAGGGTGCTTTCCACGGTGATGGTGCCTTTCATCAGCTCGACCAGCTGCAGCGAAATCGTCGTGCCCAGTCCTGTGCCGCCAAAGCGCCGGCTCATCGAGGAATCGGCTTGCGTAAACGGGGCAAAGATTTTATCCAGGCGGTCGGCCGGGATGCCGATGCCCGTGTCGTGCACGGCGATATGCACCTGCTCGCCCTGCATGTCGACAGCCACGCGCACATGGCCCACTTCCGTGAACTTGACGGCGTTGCCGATCAAGTTCGTCAGCACCTGCTGCACCCGGCGCGCGTCGCCCAGGAAGAACTGGCCCATGCCGGGATCGACATCGACATGCAGCACCAGGTCGCGCGCATGCGCCGTGACGCGCAGGGACGCGGCCACGTGATCGACCAGGTCGGGCAGCGAGAAGTCCACCAGTTCCAGCTCGGTGGCGCCCTTTTCCAGCTTGGCCGTGTCGAGGATGTCGTTGAGCAGCTCGAGCAGCGAACGGGCGGACTGGCGCACCGTGCCCAGGTGGCGGCGCTGCAGGCTGTCCAGGGCGGTCCCCAGCAGCACTTCCGTGAAGCCGATGATGGCGTTCATCGGCGTGCGGATTTCATGGCTCATGTTGGCCAGGAAGCTGGTCTTCGATTCGGCGGCCAGCTCGGCGCGGTCTTTCGCTGCGCGCAGGTTTTCCTGCATGGCGCGCCGTTCGCTCACGTCCGTGGCCAGCTTGACCACCTTGAACGGCTTGCCGTCCGTGTTGAAGATCGGGTTGTACGAGGCCTGTATCCACACTTCGCGGCCATCCTTGCCGATGCGCTTGTACTCGCCCGTATTGAATTCACCTTGCGCCAGGTGCTGCCAGAATGCGATGTAATCGGGCGAGGTCACATAGCCCGCCTCGCAGAAAATGCTGTGGTGCAAGCCCAGCACGTCGTCGAGCCGGTAGCCGACCAGGTCGAGGAAGTTCTGGTTGACCGCCAGGATGCGCCCCTGCAGGTCGAACTCCGCAACGGCCGTCGCGCGCGAGATGGCCGTCACCTTGCCTTCGTATTCGGCGTTGCGCAATTCGCTTTCCGTGATGTCGAGGATGACGCCGTCGATCCAGCGCACCACGCCGTCGTTATCGAGCACGGGGCCGCTGCTTTCGCGCACCCAGCGCTCGCGCCCGTCGCGGTGGATCATGCGGTAGACGTTCTCGAAGTCGCGCTTTTCGCCGGCCGCCTGCACGCAGGTGTCGTTGACGCGCTGGCGGTCGTCCGGGTGCACCAGGTCGAACAGCCTGACGCGCCCTTCGGCGAAGTCCTGCGGCATCCAGCCCGTCAGGTTGAAAACGGCGTCGCTGATGAAGATCATCTTCCATTCGGGCGCGAAGCTGCAGTGGAAGGATACGCCGGGGATATTGCGGATCAGGGTGCGGTACTGGCGCTCGCTGTCCTTCAGCGCCTGCTCCATGCTGCGCGACGAGCGCATGTCCGTGACAAACGCCACGAACAGGGGCTGGCCCGGCGTGTCGATCTTGCCGATCGCCACGCGCATGGGCAGCACCGTGCCATCCTTGTGGCAGCCATCGAGTTCGCGTCCACTGTCGAGGATACGCGAGGCGCCCGTTTCCAGGTAGTCGCGCAGATAGCCCTCGTACTCGGCCGCGTCGGCCTGCTGCAGCAGCACGCTGGCGTCGCGCCCCACGATATCCGCTTCGCGCCAGCCGAACAGGCTTTCCGCGGCCGGATTGAAGGAGCGCACCTTGCCCTGGCCATCGATAGTGATCAAGCCGTCGGCCGCCGTATCGACGATGGCGCGCAGGCGCGATTCGCTGGCATTCGCATGACGCAGCAGCTGGCGGTAGCGCAGCAAGCCATTCGCGGCGGCCACGAAGACGGTCAGGGTGACGGTGATCAGGGCCACGGCCAGGGCCACGAACGACGCTTGCACCGTGATCGTGTTGTCGCCCGCCGTGGGCGTGCCGGAAAAACGCGCCGCCAGCATGCCCGTGTAATGCATGCCGGAAATGGCCAACCCCATGACGACGCTGCTGACCAGCAACGACGCCAGGGGAGTGAGGCGCAAACGCATGGCGCTCAGGCCGAAGCGTATCCACAGGGCCAGCATGGCCATGACGACCGCCACCACCAGCGACAGGGCGAACAGCCACGGCTGATAATGCAGGGTCAGCGAGGTCTGCATGGCGGCCATGCCGCTGTAATGCATGGAACCGATGCCCACGCCGACGAGCACGCCGCCCACCACCAGCTGGCGCCAGTTGATGCTCGGACGCGCCAGCATGTGCAGCGCCACCCACGAGGCCGCCACGCCGGGCAGCATCGAGAGCAGGGTCAGGCTGGGGTCGAAGGACACGCGCGTGCAGATGTCGAAGGCCAGCATGCCGATGAAGTGCATCGACCAGATGCCGCCGCCCAGCGCGATGGCGCCCGTGATGATGGCCGTCTGGCGCTGGAAGCCGCGCTCGCTGCTGCGCGCCATGCCGGCGATCTGCAAGGCCATGAACGAGGCAAAGATGGCGATGCCGATGGAAAACAGCACCAGCCACGCATTGTGCGTGCCATAGATGTACTGCATGGTATCGGTCGATACGGCAAAGATGGAACTCAGCATACTGTCGTGAACTCAATAGAGTGAAACGTGACGTCGCAAAACATGACGGCGCACCGCGCGCGCCGGCGCCACGCTTTTTACTAAAGCGGCAACACAGCGGAAAAGACAACGGTAGCAGTCGACCAGGGCAAGGCTCGGTCATCACGCCCGCGCCTGCCGCGCGGGGGAAAGGTGCTTTTTACAGAGGGAAAAAGCGGAATGCGTACGAACTCTGGCGCGGATGGCTGGCCGCCAGCGTGACGATGATTTTTTAAAGAGCCATGAGTATAGTTGCTTTGCGAACATATTCATAGGACTTCAGCAATACTATGACAAGAAATGCAATATTCTGAGGTTGCGATGCGACAGCGCTCGTCTGTTCAAGCTGGCGGCCACTGCGCGCGTATGGCGGCAGATGCCTGATAAGTCGGACCGGCACGCACGGCCACAGGGATACCGGCCAGTGTACAGCGGCGGCTCAGCTCGTCCTTGATCTGCCGCAACGACCAGCGCTGCGGCACGGGCAGATCCATGCCCACCACGCGGATCAGCGGACAGTCGCCGAGGGTCGTGTGCAGCAGCAGCTCCACGCGCGCCATCGGCGGCCCGCCGCGGTAGACATTCACGGCGCCCGCGTAGGTGACCACCTCGAGCGCGCGTATCTGCCGCGGCGCCAGTTGCAGCACCTTGTCATGGCCAGGCAGGCGCCGCGTCACCCGGCGCAGCAGCAGGCCGGCGTCGTTGATCTCGACATGAAAAGACAGAGCGGGGCCAGTCAGCACGAACAGGGCGACGATCCATGCGGCCAGCGCCGGCAGGAGAAGCAGCACTGCCTCGCCCGCGTATGCCGCATCGCGCCAGACGGCTTGCCCGACAAAGGCGAGGATCAGGGCGCAGCCGCCCAGCAGCACGCTGCGCCACAGCACGGGACGCAGATTGGCCATCATCGCCGCTTGCGAGCTTGCATCGTCGGCCGGCGCAAAGCGTATCCATTCCGCACGCGCCGGCTTGAAGCGCCTGGCGGGAATGCCGCTCAAGCGTTCTGCGCCAGCATGCCGCGGAACCACGCCAGTTGCTCGCGCGTCAGGTAATTGGCGCCATCGCCATGCAGCAGGACGATTTCGATCTCGGGCGGAATCGAGGCGATCAGCTGCGCGCCCGTGACGGGAATCTTGGGGAAATTGATACCGGCCAGGAAGGCCATATCTTCCGCCACCGTGACGCACTGGCGCTCGGGATTCGGCGACGGCACGAGGAACAGGTCGATCTGCTCGCTTTGCCCGCCGATAACGACGTGAAATTGCGCGGCCAGCAGTTCAGGCAGGATCAGCTCGATGTTATTCTCGGCGCGCGATTGCTGGAAGGCGCTTTTCAGGGGCGTAAGGACAGGGATGGCGGTCATGGCAAAGTGGAAAGATAAAGACGGCGGCAGTGTAGCAGAGGCGCCTGGACGGGCGCGCTCTGCTGGCGCAGCCGCTACATCTTGTAGTTCAGCGAGACAAGCACGCTGCGCGGCGCGCCGTAGCGCTCCAGGCCGCCCGACCAGGAATAGCCGAGCGCCTGGTAGTAGCGGCGGTCGAGCACGTTATCGATGTTCACGCGCAGCTGCAGCTGCTCGTTGATGCGATAGCCAGCCGTCAGCCCGACGATGGCGTAAGCACCCTGCTGCGTCAGGTAAGCCTTGTCGCGGCGGTCGATCCTGTCCTGCGCATACACGGAGGCGCCCAGGTTCCATTGCGCCAGGCTGCCGCTCAGCTGCACGTTCGTGTACAGCTTGAACAATTGCTTCGGCTCATCGGTAGCGATGCGCTGGCCGACGTTGGCGGCCACGCTATCCTTCGTGTACTTGGCCAGCACATAGGTGTAGCCACCCGAGATCTGCCAGCCCGGCAATGGCGAGCCCGACAATTGCAAGTCGACGCCTTCGCTCTGCACCTGCCCGGCCGCGCGGGCGCAATAGATGGGGCCGCCCGTGGGGCAATTGACTTCATCGGTCATGGCGCGGTTGTTTTGCCGGATGCGGAACAAGGCGCCGCTGGCGTTGAGCCTGCCGCCAAAATATTCTCCCTTGACGCCCACTTCCAGGTTGGTGCCGCTCAACGGCGGCAAGGTATTGCCTTTGACATCGAGCACGCTTTGCGGCTGGAAGATCTGCGTGCCGCTCGCATACACGGAGTGGTGCTGGTCCAGGTCGTAGACGAGGCCCGCGTACGGCGTAAATTTCGCGTTCTCCGTCAGGCTGCGGCGCCACGTCGGATTGGTGGCATACCAGCCCGTGACATCCTGCGCATACCAGCCGAAGCGCCCGCCCAGCACCAGGCGCAGCGGATCGGCCAGGCTGAAGTTGCCTGCCGCATACAGCCCCTTCTCGTCCGTCTTGCGGCCCCAGTTGTACGGCTCAAATGGCGCGCCGTTCATGCGGTAGGCGCGCGGATTCCAGTGGCGGATATCGATCACGCGCGTTTGCGCGCCTTCCCAGCTCTGGGCCGCATCCGAATCGTCATGGCGGTAGCTGGCGCCGACGATGACGTCATGCTGGCGGCCAAACCAGGTGACGGGGCCGCTCAAGCGCCAGTCCGCCACCACTTGTTCCGTGCTGTACTTCCAGCCAGTTTCCGACTGTTCCAGCAAATACGTTTCGCCAGCGACGCGGCTGTTGGTGGTATTGCGCGTGTCCGAAGAGGCGTCGATATGCGTGATGGCGAAGCGGCTGCGCCAGCCCTTCTCCAGCTTCGTTTCCAGGTCGGCGAAGACGACGTTGTTGTCGCGTTTCTGGAAGGAATCAGCATTGTTCAGGAAAGTCGAGCGGGGCAAGTCCATGTGACGGCCATCGGGCAAGGTCGGCAAGCCGACGAACACGCCGCCGGTGCGGCTGTGCTGGCGCGAAAAACCGATGCCGGCCGTGGTCGATGGCGTCAGGTCCGCCTCGACGATCGCATACACGGTGCTGTTCTTGTTGTTGACCACGTCAACGAAGCTGTCGCTGTCGCGCAGGCTGGCCGCCACGCGCCCGCGCACGCTGCCCGAGTCGTTCAGCGCATTGCTGGCGTCCACCGTCAATTGCCGGTCCTTCCAGCTGCCCAGGTGAATGGATGCGTCCAGCAAGGGCGTGGCCGTGGGACGCTTGCGCACCATGTTGATGCTGCCCGACGGCGCGCCCGCCCCTTCCATCAGGCCGGTGGCGCCGCGCACCACTTCCACGCGGTCGTACATCAGCATGTCGGCCGAGACGTTGCGCTCATTGAAATCCGTGACGTCGAGCGGCAAGCCATCGACATTCACATGGCTCAAGGCGAAGCCGCGCGCGAAATACCTGGTTTCCTGGTCGGATACGCCCTGCGTCTTGCCATACAGGCCAGGCGTGGCGCGCGCCACATCCTGCAGGGTGGTCAGATCGAAATCTTCCATTTGCTGGCGCGAAATGACACTGACCGTTTGCGGCGTGTGGCGCTGCGACAGGTTCAAGCCCGTGGCCGTCGACATATTACGGGCCGTATATAGGCCAGTGCCTTCCGTGGCGCGGTCCGCCTCGGCGCTGACGACCACGGCCGGCATGCTGGTCAGGCCGCCATCGGCCGTGCTGGCATTGATCTTGCGCAACAGGTAATTGCCATTGCCGTTATCAAGCACTTCGAGGCCGCTGCCTTGCAGCAGTTTTTGCAGGCCGGCGGAAACGCCGTGGCGCCCCTGCAAGCCCGGCGTCACCAGGCCGTCGAGCGCCACGCCCTGGGTGGACAGGTTGACGCCGGCGGCGATGGCAAACGATGCCAGTGCGCTGCGCAGGTTGCCAGCGGGAATGCTGTAGTCGCGCTGGCTGGCGGCCGGGCTGGCCTCCGCGGCCAGCGCTGTTTGCGGCAAGGTGGCGCCGGCCGTGCCCACGGCGAGCAGCAGGACCAGCGCGGCGCGCACGGCGCCGGTGGTGGGATGGAGCGTCATGCGTGCTGTTGTCAAACTGCGGTGCTGCAAAGCCATGTGGACCCTTTCGATGGTTCGGATTGTTCGTTCTCTACCTTGTATGACGAAGCAATCCGAAAAAAGGGACAGGGAAAAAGCAAATTGCGCGCATGTCGGCTTACGCCGCCTCGACACTGATCCAGTAGCGCGTGCGGCGCGCCAGCCGGATCGGCAAAGAACCTTGCAGCAAGAGCAAGATGTTGTCCGGGTCGTTCAACTGGAAAATGCCGTCCACGGGCATGGCCGCCAGCGCCGGATCGCAGCGCAGCACGCCATAGCGATAGCGCGCCACCTGCTCCAGCACCTCGCCCAGCGGCATGCGCTCGGCGATCAGCACGCCCTGCAGCCAGGCATCCGCATGAGGTGACAGCGGCGTCAAGGCGGAAACGGCCACGTCGTCGAAACTGCCCTGCCGGGCCGCATCGACCCTGCGCAAGGCCTCGGGCGCCCGCGACGGCGCGATCTCGACGGCGCCTTCGCTGACGCTCACCTCGGTGCGCGGCGCCAGCACGGTACCGCGCTGGCGCACGCTGAAATGCGTGCCCAGTGCGCGCACGGCACCATTGCTGCTGCGCACAAGGAAGGGACGGGCCGGCACGGCCCTGTCGTGCGCCGTGGCAATATGAAGTTCGCCCGCATGCAAGTCCACCAGCCGTGCCGTGTCATCAAAACGCACGTCGATGGCCGTGTCCGTATTGAGCACCAGCTGCGTGCCGTCAGGTAATGTCATGTGGCGGATTTCGCCCCTGGCCGTGCGGATGCCGGCGCGCCATGCTTGCCAGGGTGCCGACTGGCTGGCCAGCCACAGCGCCGGCCCGGCCGCGATCAACCCCGCCAGGCCGTAGAGCACGGCACGCCGCTGCGGCGACTTCGGCACCGCGTCCGCCGCCTGGCGCAACGCGGACGGCACGCTGGACAGGGTGCTGCACACCAGCTCGGCCCGCTGCCAGGCCGCTTCGTGCGCGGGTTCGCTGGCGCGCCAGGCCTGGAACGCTTGCTGCTCGTCGGGCGTCAAGGCGCCCGCGTGCAGGCGCACCAGCCATTGCGCTGCCGCGCGCGCGGCGCGGGGATCGATGGCCGCCGTGCTGGTGGTGCTCACAGGATCAGCAGGATGCAACGTTCGAACGCCTGCACCATGTAGCGCTTGATGCTGCGCTCGCTCACGGCCAGGCGCCGGGCGATTTCCCCATAGCCGAGGCCGTCGACATGGGCCAGCAGAAAGGCATTGCGCACCAGCGGCGGCAAGCCGTCGAGCATGGCGTCGATGCGCTGCAAGGCTTCGCGCACGAGCAAACGCTCTTCCGGCGACTGCATCAGCAGATCGGGTTGTTGCGCCAGGGTTTCCAGCCAGGCCTGTTCCAGCGACAGGCGTCGGTAATGGTCGATCAGCAGGCGCTGCGCCACGGTCGTCAGATAGGCGCGCGGCTCGCGCAAGCTTTGCCGGTTCTCCGGCGGCGCCGTCAGCAGGCGCACGAAGGTATCCTGTGCCAGGTCGGCCGCATGGTCGGCGCACTGCAGCTTGGCGCGCAGCCAGCGCATCAGCCAGCCATGGTGGTGGCTGTAAATGCCGGCTATCGACTCGCTGGACTGCGCAATGTTCACTGGGGACTCCGATGCGCGCAAGGCAAGGCGCGGCCAATTGATAATAATTCTCATTATCACAAATCATGGCCTCCGGCGTCAATGCCAATGCCTGCCTATCCCTGGAAACTGTTGTTTCAGCGTGGCTGCAATCTTCTAGCGGTCGGTATACAAGCTCTTCATCAGCATGCCGCCGCGCATTTTCTTCGCGCCCGGCGCCAAGCCCGCCGGACAAGCGCCCTGGAACATGGCCGCCAGTTCCGTGCGCTGCACTTTGCTCTTGCCATTGACTTGCACGGTGGCGTCGGCGCTCAAGGTATATGCCCTGGCCAGGTCGCCCTTGAAGGTGACGGCCAGCCTGGCGTCCGGACGCGCGCGTGGTCGACGCAGATTTCCCAGGAAAATGGCGAGGTGGCGGGCGTCACCTTCCACAGCCCCGTGGCGCGCTGCGCTGCATGGGCAGTCCTCAGCTAAAAACTTGAATATAGCAAAGAGGAACGCGCACAGGCCACACGCTTAGCCGTGCATCTCGGGCCTTGCGGCCAGCACGAAAGGAATGACAAACGGCCCCAGGAAAGTCACCATGACGGCACGGATGGCCGTTATTCGTAAGGCGCGGCGTTTGGCGATGAAGAGGCAAGCGAAGGCCGACAGCGACCAGATCAAGGCAGGCAAGTACTCGATCATCATGAACTCCGGATGCGCCTTGGAAGGCAGGAAAGCCATGCTGACACGAAAATGTGGCGACCGCAATGGCAGATTGGGCATCTGCCATTGCGGCGGGCGGCCAGTCGCCTGTTTTTCAGCCATTCTTAAGGCTGCAGGCAACTGGCGGCGGGCGAGACGGTCAGTGCTGGCCGATCTTCATGATTTTCAGCGCATTCGTGCCGCCGACCTTGCCCATCGGCTCGCCCCAGGTCAGCACGACGGTGTCGCCCTTGGTCACGACTTTATGTTCCACCAGCAAATCTTCCGCCTGCTGCAAGACCTTGTCGCGGTCCGTGCCGGACGTCAGTTCCAGGGTGCTGACGTTGCGGTACAGGGCCAGCTTGCGGCGCGTACCCACGCTCGGGGTCAGCGCGACGATGGGGATATCGATGTTGCAACGGCTCATCCACAGTGCCGTCGAACCCGATTCCGTCAGGGTGGCAATCGCTTTGACGCGCAAATGATGGGCCGTAAACAGGGCGCCATACGCGATCGACTGGTCAATGCGCGAGAACGTGGCGTTGAGGAAATCGGCGTCCAGCTTGCAGGTATCCCACTTTTCCGCGTCCAGGCAGATGGCCGCCATCGCTTCCACCGTTTCGATCGGGTAGCGACCCGAGGCCGTTTCCGCCGACGTCATGACGGCGTCCGTGCCGTCGAGCACGGCATTCGCCACGTCGGACACTTCCGCGCGGGTCGGCACGGCGTTGACGATCATCGATTCCATCATCTGCGTGGCCGTGATCGCCAGTTTATTTGACGCGCGCGCCATCTTGATCATGCGTTTTTGCAAGGCGGGCACGGCCGCGTTGCCCACTTCCACGGCCAGGTCGCCACGCGCCACCATGATGCCGTCGGAAGCGTCGAGAATTTCTTGCAGCGCTGGAATGGCTTCCGCGCGCTCGATCTTGGCGATCATCATCGGCTTGTGGTCCCACGCTTCGCCGGCGATGTTGGCCAGCTGGCGCGCCATGACCATGTCGGTGGCATTTTTCGGGAACGACACGGCCACGTAATCGGCCTGGAAGCTCATCGCCGTCTTCACGTCTTCCATGTCTTTCGCCGTCAGGGCCGGCGCGGACAAGCCGCCGCCCTGGCGGTTGATGCCCTTGTTGTTCGACAATTCGCCGCCGATCTTGACGGTCGTATGGATTTCGCTGCCGACAACCTTGTCCACCGTCAAGACGATGAGACCATCGTTGAGCAACAATACGTCGGCGGCGCGCAAGTCGCGCGGCAATTCCTTGTAGTCGAGACCGCAACGCTCCAGGTTGCCCAGTTCGCCGTTCTCGCCCCATTTCGCGTCGAGAATGAACTTGGCGCCGTTTTCCAGGAAAATCTTGCCTTCTTCAAACTTGCCCACGCGAATTTTCGGGCCTTGCAAGTCGGCCATGATGGCCACTTCGCGGCCGCACAGGGCTGCCGCCTCGCGCACCATGCGGGCGCGGTCGATATGGTCTTGCGCCTTGCCATGCGAAAAGTTCAGGCGCACGACGTCGACGCCGGCCTTGAACATGCGGACCAGGGTATCGATGTCGTTCGAAGCGGGGCCGATGGTGGAAACGATCTTGGTGGCGCGTTGCTGTACTTGCATGGTCATGGTTGCTGCTTTCTAAAATAAGTTGCTACAAGGGCCAGCCTTGTGGGCCGGCCGTCCTGGTGCGCTGGATCAGCGGTACTACGTTCTTACTTGGCCGCCATCAGGGCGACCGTGGTGTCCAACATGCGGTTCGAGAAGCCCCACTCGTTGTCGTACCACGACGACACTTTCACGAGGCGGCCCGAAACCTTGGTCAGGGTCGAATCGAAGTTCGACGAAGCCGGGTTGTGGTTGAAATCGATGGAAACGAGCGGTTCCGTCTGGTACGTCAGGATGCCTTTCAGGGCGCCTTCCGACGCCGCTTTCAGCAAGGCGTTGACTTCCTCGACCGTCGTGTCGCGCTTGGCGATGAAAGACAGGTCGACCAGCGACACATTGATCGTCGGCACGCGGATGGCAAAGCCATCGAGCTTGCCATTCAGTTCCGGCAAGACCAGGCCGACGGCGGCCGCCGCCCCCGTCTTGGTGGGAATCATCGAATGCGTGGCCGAACGGGCGCGGCGCAAGTCTTCATGCATCACGTCGGAGAGCACCTGGTCATTCGTGTAAGCGTGCACGGTGGTCATCAGGCCCGATTCGATGCCGATGGCGTCGTTCAGCGGTTTCACTAATGGCGCCAGGCAATTCGTCGTGCACGACGCGTTGGAAATCACGGTGTCCGTGGCTTTCAGCACGTGCTGGTTGACGCCGAACACGATGGTGGCGTCCACGTCCTTGCCGCCCGGTGCGGAAATGATGACTTTTTTCGCGCCGCCCTTCAAATGGGCCGAGGCTTTTTCCTTGGTCGTGAAGAAACCCGTGCATTCGAGCACCACATCAACGCCCAACTCTCCCCACGGTATCAGGGCCGGATCGCGCTGCGCGAAGACGCGGATGCGGTCGCCATTGACGAGCATGTTCTCGCCATCGATGGTGACGACGCCGGGAAACTTGCCGTGTACCGTGTCGTAGCGCGTCAGATGTGCATTCGACTTGGCGTCGCCCAGGTCATTGATGGCGACGATTTCGATATCCTGCTGCTTGCCGCCTTCATAAAACGCGCGCAAGACATTGCGGCCGATGCGGCCATAGCCATTGATGGCAACTTTGATGGTCATGCTGTCTCCTTGATATTGTTTGAATGCTTTACCCAACACTTACAGTACCGAACAAAACCGTAGCGAGCGGAAGGGAGTTGTGGCCGAGAAGCGGAACTGTGCTTGAGCACAGTGAGCATCGCAGGCCGCGAATCACGACGCGCAGTAGGTTTGGTTCGGTGCCATCTAACCGCTATTGCGCAACCCCGCCGCGATGCCATTGATCGACAAATGAATGCCCGTGCGCGCCGCCGCATCCTGCTTGCCCTCGCGGAAGCGTTTCAACAGCTCCACCTGCACGTGGTTGAGCGGGTCGATGTACGGGAAACGGTTGCGTATGGACCGCTGCATCAGCGGGTTGGCTTGCTGCAACTCTTCCTGGCCCGTGATCAGTTTCAAGGCGTCCAGGGTGGCAGCGTATTCGGCGCGGATGCGCGTGAAGATGGCCTCGCGCAAGGCCTTGTCCTTGACGAGTTCCGCATACTTGCCGGCAATGGCGATGTCGCTCTTGGCCAGCACCATATCCATGTTCGACAGCAAGGACGTGAAGAAGGGCCAGTCCGTGTACATGCCGCGCAGCACGTCCGCGCCATCGGCGGGATGGGCAGCCAGGTAGGCTTGCACGGCGGAACCGAAACCGAACCAACCCGGCAGCATCAAGCGGCATTGCGCCCAGCTCAGGACCCAGGGAATGGCGCGTAAATCCTCGATGGACGTGGATTTCTTGCGCGAGGCGGGACGGCTGCCGATATTCAGGGCGGCAATCTCCGCGATCACCGTCGATTCCCAGAAATACTGTTCAAAGCCTTCCGTGCCGTAGACGAGGTCGCGGTAGGCGTTCAGGGCCGTGCCGGACAGCTCTTCCATCGCGGCCAGGTGGCCCGCGCCGGCCGAAGCCTTCGGCTGCAGCTGTGCCTGCGGCAGCAGGGTCGACTGGATGGTGGCGGCCACCAGCACTTCCAGGTTGCGGCGCCCCACTTCCGGGTTCGCATACTTGGCCGTAATGACTTCACCCTGCTCCGTCAGGCGGATCTGTCCCTGCACGGCGCCGGCCGGCTGGGCCAGGATGGCTTCATAGCTGGGTCCACCGCCGCGTCCCACGGAACCGCCACGGCCGTGGAACAGACGCAGCTTGATCTGGTATTGCTTGAAGACCGTCACCAGCTCGATTTCGGCCTTGTAGAGTTCCCAGCCGGAAGTGAGGAAACCGCCGTCCTTGTTGCTGTCCGAATAACCAAGCATGACTTCCTGCTGGTCCGCGCGCGATTCGAGCAAGCCACGGTAGAACGGCAAGCCGAAGGCGCGTGCCATGATGGCGGGGCCGGCGCGCAAGTCGTCGATGGTTTCAAACAGGGGAATGATGTTGACATCCACTTCGCGGCTGTCCTGGCGCAGCAAGCCCACTTCTTTCAGCAGCAAAGCCACTTCCAGCAAGTCCGAGACACTGGCTGCCTTCGAGATGATGCAGTTCGGCACAGATTCCTTGCCGTATTTGACATGGGCTTCGCGCACGGCGCGGAAGATGTCGAGTTCGGACGTCGTTTCTTCCGAGTATTGCGCATACGGCGACGTCAGCAGGCGTGGCGACTCCAGCTCGGCCAGCAGCAAGCTGATGCGCTGTTCTTCGTCGAGGTCGAGGTAGACGAGGCCCGGCTGGGCACCGGCGAACAGTTCGCCCACGATGCGCTCATGCACGTCGGAATTCTGGCGCAAGTCCAGCGGCGCCAGCGAGAAACCGAAAACCTTGACGGCGCGGCGCAACTGGCGCAGCCGGCCACGGGCCAGCGCGCGCAAGCCATTGCTGACGAGCGAATGCTGGACCACGTCCAGGTCGGCCAGCAGCTCGGCAGCGGCCGCGTAGGGCTGCACGCCGTCGGCTTGCTTGCCTTTACCGCACAAGACGACGCGCGTGCCTTCCAGGCGCGCATGGATGCCATGCAAGGCGCGGCGGTACGGCTCATCCACGCGGTGCGGCGACGCATCGGCCGAGCGTTCCGCCAGCGCGCGCAGCGGTTCGCTGCAGGCGTTCAGTATTTGCGCCAGCGACAGCTGCGATGCGAGCTTGCGCAATTCGCCCAGGTAAAAATCGAGCACCTTGTCGGCCTGCGTTTGCAGGGTGCTGCGCAGGATGTCGGCCGTGACAAACGGGTTGCCGTCGCGGTCGCCGCCGATCCAGCTGCCGACCTTCATGAAATTGGGTAATTCCGCATCTTCCCAGCGGGCATCGCGCTGGGCCAGCATGGTTTCCAGCGAGGAATACAATTTCGGCAATTCGCGCAAAATCGTGTGGTCGTAGAATGACAGGCCATTGGCCACTTCATCCATGACGGACAGCTTGCTGGTGCGCAGCAGACGCGTCTGCCACAGGGTGACGATGCCGCGGCCCAGCGCTTCTTCGTTTTGCTCGGCTTCTTCCGGCGTCATTTGCACACGGTCGCGCTCGCTCAACAGGCGCGCGATGGCCATCTGGCAATTCTGGATGCTCTTGCGCTGCACTTCCGTCGGGTGCGCCGTGAAGACAGGGCTGACGAACGCATCTTCAAAGAAGGTTTCCAGCGCATCGGCCTTGCCGGCGTCAAACACATTGCCGACGGCATGGCTGAGGCTACCCTGGCGCGGCGGCGAACCGGCGATCAAATGGGCGCGCGTGCGGCGGATGTGATGTTGATCTTCCGCAATATTGGCCAGCAGCGAGAAATAGCTGAAAGCGCGCGTCAATTGCGTGGTTTCTTCCTGCGACAGCGCTTGCAGCGCGTCCGACAGTTGCGCGCGCGCCGCTTCATCATTGTCGCGGCGGAAACGGATGGCCAGCTGGCGCACATGTTCGATACGCTCGAAGGCGGGGTCGCCCAGGTGGTTGCGGATGGCGTCGCCCAGCAGACGGCCCAGCTGGCGGATATCGCTGCTCAGCAGCTCGTCTTTCACTTCATTCATTTGCATGGTATGTATTTCCTGGGGCGGCCACGGCGGCACCGCACAGATTGCGTAGTTCGCGCTTCCCGGCCCGGGAAACGCCCATCGTCGAATTTGTAGTAAATTTACCTTATTGCTTCACCATCCTCTTGATTTCCATAAATAAAAATCCCACCCAAAGGACCAGCAAGGGCTTACGAGCTGTTTGCCAAGGCAACAATATGAAAATTTACTACGCATTTAGGCGAAAGGCAATCAACTTTTGTCTTTCGAGGCTGAAAAGTGACGGCGCAACACACAGGCAACACACAGGGCCGGCCCTCTCCTGTATGCTGCGGTTGAAACAAGGATGTAATCCACATCTTATGAACGAAGCCCATGCGACTGACTGCCTACACTGACTACACCCTGCGCACCCTGATGTACCTGGGCGTGCACCGCGACCGCCTCGTGACCATCCAGGACATCGCCGACTTGCACTCCATCTCGAAGAATCACTTGATGAAGGTGGTCCACCAGCTGGGCCTGTCAGGCATCGTGGAAACGGTGCGTGGGAGAAATGGCGGCCTGCGCCTGGCGCGCGACCCGGCCGAGATCAATATCGGCACCGTCGTGCGCGAGACGGAAAACGATTTTTTCATGGCGGAATGTTTTAACAAGGAAAACAATACCTGCCCGCTCACGCCCGATTGCCTGCTGAAGGCCAAGCTGGGCCAGGCCACGGCCGCCTTTCTGGCCGTGCTCGACACGGTGACCCTGGCCTCGATACTCGAAGCGACGCCGGGCGCGCCCGCGCTGGCGGCGGGCGTCATTCCCCTGCGCGTGGCAAAGTAAGCGCGCCAAAAACAACAATGCCCGGCGAACCGGGCATTGTCTCTTTCAGCAACTCCTCTACATCAATGCGCGCTGGCGCCTGCCGCGCCGATACCCGTTTCCGAACGCATTTGCTGCGCTTCGTAGCCTGCGCGGTCGATGCGCGCGCGCGGGCTCTTGTCGAGCACGGAGAACAGCCAGATGCCGACAAAGCCGGCCGTCATCGAGAACAGCGCCGGCGAGGCGTAAGGGAACAGCGCTTCGCCATGACCGAGCACGTCAACCCACACGGATTTCGACACCACCGTCAGCGCGACGGCCGTGGTCAAACCGAGGAAACCGCCGATGGTGGCGCCCCGCGTGGTGCAATCCTTCCACAGGACCGACATGAACAGCACGGGGAAGTTGGCCGAGGCGGCAATGGCGAAGGCCAGCGACACCATGAAGGCGATGTTCTGCTTTTCAAAGGCGATGCCCAGCACCACGGCGATAATGCCCAGCACGATCGTCGTCACGCGCGACACTTTCAATTCATTGGCGCCCGTCGCCTTGCCCTTCTTGATGACGGTCGCATACAGGTCGTGCGACACGGCCGACGCGCCCGACAGGGTCAAGCCCGCCACGACGGCCAGGATGGTGGCAAACGCGACAGCCGACATGAAGCCGAGGAAGACGTTGCCGCCCACGGCCTTGGCCAGATGCACGGCCGCCATGTTGTTACCGCCCAGCAGCTTGCCGGCAGCATCCTTGAACTCGGGATTCGTGCTCACCAGCACGATGGCGCCAAAGCCGATGATGAAGGTCAGAATATAGAAATAGGCGATCCAGGTGGTGGCCCAGAACACGGATTTGCGCGCCTCCTTGGCGCTCGGCACCGTGAAGAAACGCATCAGGATGTGCGGCAAGCCGGCCGTGCCGAACATCAGCGCCATGCCGAAGGAGATGGCCGAGATCGGATCCTTGATGAAACTACCAGGACCCATGATGGCTTCCTTGGTGGCGTGCACGTCCACCGACTTGGCGAACAGCGCTTCCGGACTGAAATTGAATTGCGCCAGGACGGCCACGGCCATGAAGGTGGCGCCGCCCAGCAGCATCACGGCCTTGATGATCTGCACCCAGGTGGTGGCCGTCATGCCGCCGAACAGCACGTAAATCATCATCAAGGTACCGACCAGGACGACGGCGATCCAGTATTCGAGGCCGAACAGCAGCTTGATCAGCTGGCCCGCGCCCACCATCTGCGCGATCAGGTAGAACGCCACGACGACGAGGGTGCCGGAAGCGGAAAAGATGCGGATCGGCGCCTGCTTGAAGCGGTAGGCGGCCACGTCGGCAAACGTGTAGCGGCCCAGGTTGCGCAAGCGCTCGGCCATCAAAAAGGTGATGATGGGCCAGCCGACGAGGAAGCCGATGGCATAGATCAGGCCATCGTAGCCGTTCAAGAAGACGGCGGCGGAAATGCCGAGGAACGATGCCGCCGACATATAGTCGCCGGCAATCGCCAGGCCATTCTGGAAGCCCGTGATGCCGCCGCCAGCCGTGTAGAAATCGGAAGCCGACTTGGTCTTCGCGGCCGCCCACTTGGTGATGAACAAGGTAAAAATGACGAAGGCGGCGAACATGATGATCGCCGTCCAGTTGGTCGGTTGCTTGACTGCCTGGCCCAGATCGGCGCCGGCCGCGAACGCGGCGTTGCTGGCACCGAGCAAGGCCAAGGCGCTCAGACAGGACACGCCGCGCAGCACATGCTTGGCGGCGCTCATGCCTGCACCCGTGCCTGGATGGCGCTGGTCAGGTCGTCGAATTGCTTGTTGGCGCGGCGCACATAAATGCCGGTGATGACCACGGTAAACACGATGACGAACAGGCCGATCGGCATGCCCCAGGTCATCACGCCTGCACCCGTTTTTGTGGCCAGGAATTCCTTGTTGAAGGCGATGAGCAGAATGTAGCCGTAATACACCAGCATCATCAGGCCCGTCAGCGCCCAGCCGAAGCGGGAACGCACCTTGACCAGCTGATGATAGCTGGGGTCGCCCTTGATTTTTTGAACCAGATCGTCATGCATTGTGTTGCCTCCTGTTATGTAAAAGCGTGCTCTTTTGTGCGAGCTTGGATTCACAGTACAGCGCGAGGCTTACCCGCCCCTTACGGCAGCGTTTTTTCTCGCAGGGACAACACAAGGCAGGCAGAAAATCAGTTCAAGGCGGCAGCCGGTCCGAAGAACTCATGGTGCGTCTGCTGTAACGGCACGCCCAACTCGCGCAGGTATTGCTTGACGGCCCGCATGAATGGCTGCGGTCCCAGGAAATAGGCATCGATGTCGCGCGAGGCCGGCAGCCAGTGATTCAACTGCTCTTTATTCAGCAAGCCGACGGCATCGGGCGCATCTTGCTCGCCGCCATGTTCCGCGTAGCAGTAATAACGCTGCAACTGCGGATGCTGCGCGGCCAGTGCATCGATCTGCGCGCGGAATGCATGCACGCCGTGGTTGCGCGCCGCGTGGATGAAATGCACGGGACGCTTGCCGCGCAGGGCCGCCGTCAGCATGGCCAGGGTCGGCGTGATACCCACGCCGCCGCTGATCAGCACCAGCGGCTTGTCGCTATCCGTCAGCACGAAGTCGCCCGATGGCGGCGTCAGCTGAACGGTGTCGCCCGCCTGCACGTGATCGTGGAAGAAAGTCGACACCTTGCCGCCCGCTTCGCGCTTGACGCTGATGCGGTACGTCTGGCCATTGCTGGCGGCCGACAAGGAGTACTGGCGGCGCATGGGCACGCCATCGACCGTGGCCAGCACGCCGATATATTGGCCTGGCGCAAAGTCGAGCACGGGCTGGCCATCGGCGGGCACCAGCAGGAAGGACGTGATCTCACCGCTTTCCACGACCTTGCTTTGCACCAGAAAATCGCGCGCGCCGCTCCAGCCGCCGGGTGCGGCCGCCTGCGCCTTGTAGATGCGCCCTTCTTCGCCGGCCAGGATGTCGGCCAGCTGGCCATACGCCGCGCCCCAGGCATCGATGACGGCGTCGCTGGCGACCTCTTCGCCCAGCACTTCGCGGATCGCTTGCAGCAGGCTGGCGCCCACCAGCGGATAGTGCTCGGCGCGGATCTGCAGGGCCACGTGCTTGTTGACGATGGTGGCCACGAGGTCACCGAGCGCATCGAGTTTATCGATATGTTTGGCATACATCAGCACGCCATTGGCCAGTGCGCGCTGCTGGTCGCCGCTGTGCTGGTGCGCCTGGTTAAAGTACGGCAGCACTTCGGGATGGTCGCGGAACAGATTCTTGTAAAAGTGGCGCGTCAGCGCTTCACCGCCCTGCTCGAGGATGGGGACGGTGGCCGTGATGATGGCGCGTTGTTCTTGGGTCAGCATGTAAAACTCCTGTGTATATTTATTTGTAAGCGGTCTCAGGCCAGCGTTTCAACGGCTGGATATAACTCGTGGTCTTCGCGGCGCATGCGCTGGAACAGCGCGTGCAGCACGGTATTGGCTTCGCTGCGGAAGGCTTCCGGTTCCGCTTCCAGGCGCACGGGCGTATTCCAGCGGCCGGCGAAATCGAGGTAGGCGCCGGCGATGCCGTGCATTTCGTTTTCGTACTGACGTCCCAGTTGTGCCACCCTGGCCACGCCGGACGCTTGCGCGGCCGGATACAGGTAGCGCTGCTCGACGGCCAGGTGCAGCTTGATCAAACCGCTCATGGCGATGATCTGGTCGGCAATGGCCCGCGCCTGCGCGGCCACACCGCCGCGCGCCAGCTCGCGCAAGTCGTCGATGGCGGCCAGGATGTCCAGGTGCTGCTGTTTGAATTTGTCGATATTCATGGCGTGTTTCTCTTGTTGAGTGTTCCCAGTGTAGCGGAATTCACTTAAACATGCAAATTACATGCATCTTTAAATAGCCAGTATTTCATACTGACATGGCCACTATGTGCGGCATGGAACACAAGCTACGGCCATGTCTGCTTATAATTTATTCATCACAGCGCGGGCCCGTTTGCGGCCGTGCCGCACCCTCCACTCCAGCCAAGGATGAGTATGAGAATGAAGACGGACACTGCCAAGACGGGCACGGGCCAGGCGCAGCAACTGGCCGGCATCATCAACGCGCACCACACGGAATTGCTGGACGGCTGGATGGCCGGCCTGATCGCCCGCCTGGTGCGGCGCGACAAGATCGCCGAGAACGAGCTGCGCCAGCAGGCATCGCAATTCCTGCCGCTGCTGGCCAGTGCGGTGGAAAGCGGCGACTCATTCGACATCGAGGGCGGCGCCTGGGACGATACGCGCCAGCTGATCGCGGAGATATCGCAGTCGCGCGTGCGCCAGGGCTATTCGCCGATCGACACGGCCAGCTTCATGTTTGCCCTCAAGGAGCCGCTGTTCGCCTACCTGCGCAAGGCAATCACGGCCCATCCGGAGCAACTGGGCGACGCCATCGTCAGCACCAGCAAGCTGTTCGATGAACTGGGCCTGCTGACCATCGCCATCTACCAGAAAGCGCGCGAACAGGTGATCCTGCGCCAGCAGCAGGAATTGCTGGAGCTGTCCACGCCCGTGGTGCAGCTGTGGCAAAACGTGCTGGCCCTGCCCCTGATCGGCACCCTCGACAGCGCGCGCACGCAGGTGGTGATGGAAAGCCTGCTGCAAAAGATTGTCGATACGGGCGCCCTGATCGCCATCATCGACATCACCGGCGTGCCCACCGTCGACACCCTGGTGGCGCAGCATCTATTGAAAACCATCGCCGCAGCACGCCTGATGGGCGCCGACTGCATCATCAGCGGCATCCGTCCGCAGATCGCGCAAACCATCGTGCATCTGGGCGTCAACCTGGAAGACGTGATGACCAAGGCCACGCTGGCCGACGCCTTCGTCGTGGCCCTGAAACGCACGGGTTCCAGCATCACCTACCAGCAGCAACAACACTGAGGCGCCTATGGAAAGAATCCCCATTTTACGCATGGGCCGGCTGCTGCTGGTGACGATCCAGGTGGACATGCATGACCGCCTGGCGATGACCTTGCAGGACGACCTGACCACCCGCATCGTGACGGACCGCGCCACGGGCGTGCTGATCGACATTTCCGCACTCGACATCGTCGACTCCTTCATCGGCCGCATGATCAGCAACACGGCGGCGATGGCGAAAATCCTCGACGCGCGCACCGTCGTCGTCGGCATGCAGCCAGCCGTCGCCATCACCCTGGTGGAACTGGGGCTGACTCTGGAAGGCGTGAGCACGGCGCTGAACGTGGAGCTGGGCATCAAGCTGCTGGAACGGGGCGGCGCATGCGCATGACGGGGGCGCCGTGCTAGGCGCGCAGGCGCAGGCGGGGGTGCAACAGGTGCAGCAGATCCTGCCCCTGCACAGCGACGAAGACGTCGTGCGGCTGCGCAAGCAGGTGCGCGACAGCATGGTCGCCATGGGTTTTGGCCTGATCGAACAGACCAAGATCATCACGGCGGCCAGCGAACTGGCACGCAATACCCTGCGCTACGGCGGCGGCGGCGAAGCGCGCATCGCGCGCGTCTGCGATGGCGCGCGCCAGGGACTGGAGCTACGCTTTGTCGATGCAGGACCTGGCATCGACGATATCCCCCTGGCGCTGACCGATGGCTACACCAGCGGCGGCGGGCTGGGACTGGGGCTGGGCGGCGCCAAGCGCCTGGCCGACGCCTTTCACATCGACACGGCGCCCGGCGCGGGCACCACCGTCACCATCGCGAAATGGAAGCTGTTTTGAACCACCAGGAACCACAACCTGACATTCTCAGGCAACGCAGTTTCCCCGTCGGCGAACCGAGCGAGATCGCCGCGGCCCGCCGCGCCGGCAACGAACTGGCGCGCCACATCGGCTTCGACGATGTGCGCACGGGCCAGCTGGCCATCATCATCAGCGAAGCGGCCACCAACATCGTCAAGCACGCGCAGCGCGGCGAAATCCTGCTGCGCAAGGTGCTGCGCGGCGGCACCAGCGGCATCGAAGTGCTGGCCATCGACAACGGCCCCGGCATGGCCAACGTGCGCCAGCACATGCAGGATGGCCATTCCACCACGGGCACCTACGGCGTGGGGCTGGGCGCGATACGCCGCCTGAGCCAGGAATTCGACCTGTACACGGCGCCAGGCAAGGGCACGGTGCTGATGGTGGTGGTCTGGGGGCCAAACGCCAGCAGCGCCATCCCGCCCAGTCCGAACTGGCGCATCGGCGCCGTGTGCCTGCCGCTGGCCTCGGAACAGGTATGCGGCGACGCCTGGAACGTCGTGTGCGAAGGCCATGAACTGAGCCTGATGGTGGCCGATGGACTGGGGCACGGCCCGCTGGCGGCGCGCGCGTCGGAACGCGCCAGCGCGCTGCTGGAACACGACACGCCGGGACTGCCACCGCTGCCCGCCCCCTTCATCGAACTGGCCCACGGCGCCCTGCGCGCCACGCGCGGCGCGGCCCTGGCGCTGGCGCATATCGACAGCGCACGCCGCCAATTGCGCTACGCGGGCGTGGGCAATATCGCCGCCTGCGCCTTCGATGCGCGGCAGCGCCGGCACCTGCTGTCGCATAACGGCATCGTCGGCAGCAACCTGCGCAAGGTGCAGGAATTCTGCTATCCATGGCAGCCGGGCGCGACACTGATCATGCATAGCGACGGCTTGCACACACGCTGGGACCTGGAACAGTATCCAGGCCTGGCGCAATGCCACCCCAGCCTCGTCGCCGCCGTGCTGTACCGCGATTTCGCGCGCGGGCGCGACGATGTCACGGTAGTGGTGCTGCGCGAACATGAGGAGCACCGGCCTGCCGGTGCGGAAAGGAACGACACGCCATGACACAACGCATATTGACAGCCCATATCGGCAGCGAACTCGATGTCGTGGGCGCACGCCAGCGCGCGCGGCAGATCGCCGCCCTGTGCGGCTTCGGCGTGCAGGACCAGGTGCGCATCGCCACGGCCGTGTCGGAACTGGCGCGCAACGTCTACAACTACGCCGGCAGCGGCAAGGTGCATTTTGCCATCGATGGCCAGACGGCGCCGCAGGTGCTCAGCATCCGCATCGAAGACCAGGGCCCCGGCATCGCGCAGCTCGACAAAATATTGGCCGGCACCTACCGCTCGCCGACGGGCATGGGCCTGGGCATCCTGGGCGCCCAGCGCCTGATGGACCGCTGCCATATCCACAGCACGCCGGGCGACGGCACCCACATCACGCTGCACAAGCTGTTCCCGCGCGACGCGCCCCTGCTCGACGGGCAGAGCGTCGGCGCGCTGTCCGGCAGCCTACAGGCGCTGCCGCCGGATATCACGCTGTCCGAAGTGCAGCAGCAGAACCGCGAACTATTGACCACCCTGGCCGAACTGAAGACGCGCCAGGACGATTTGCTGCAGCTGACGCGCGAACTGGAAGACACCAACCGCGGCGTGGTGGCGCTGTTCGCGGAACTCGACGAAAAAGCCGACCACCTGCGCCGCGCCGACCAGATGAAATCGCGCTTCCTGTCGAACATGAGCCATGAATTCCGCACGCCGCTCAGCTCCATTCGCGCCCTGTCCAAGCTGTTGCTCGACCGCATCGACGGTGAGCTGTCCGAGGAACAGGAAAAGCAGGTGCTGTTCATCCTGCAAAGCGCCGTCAGCCTGAGCGACCTGGTCAACGACCTGCTGGACCTGGCCAAGATCGAGGCGGGCAAGGTCGACGTGCACGCCAACAGCTTCCAGGTGGCCGACCTGTTCAGCGCCCTGCGCGGCATGTTGCGCCCGCTGCTGGTATCCGAGTCGCTGACACTGACCTTCATCGATCCCGACCCGGCGCTGCACATCCACACGGATGAAGGCAAACTGTCGCAAATCCTGCGCAACTTCATCGCCAACGCCCTGAAGTTCACGGAAGCCGGCGCCATCATCGTCAGCGCCACGCCCTTGCCGGAGCAGGATGCCATCCGCTTTTCCGTCTCCGACACGGGCCTGGGCATCGCCGCCGAAGACGTGCAGATGATCTTCGAGGAATTCAGCCAGGTGGAAAACCACATGCAGCGCAAAGTCAAGGGCACGGGCCTGGGCCTGCCCCTGTGCCGCAACCTGGCCACCCTGCTCAACGGCACGGTGGCCGTGGAAAGCACGCCAGGCCAGGGCTCGCTGTTTTCCGTGGTCCTGCCCGCCAGCTACCATGCACCCGAAGGAACCCTGCCGCCGTGCGCGCCGGCCAACGACAATGGCAATGACCAGCGCATCGCCGTGCTGGTGGTAGAAGACAATCCGCCCGTGCGCCTGCTGTATGAAAAATTTTTGGCAGGCAGCGAATTTCGCGTCGTTCCCGCGCGCAGCGTGCGCGAGGCGCAGGAGCGCTGGGAACAGCAGCGCCCCGCCGCCGTCATCCTCGATATCCTGCTGCACGGCGAAACGACCTGGCACTGGCTGGCCGAGCTGAAAAACGACCCGCTGCGGCGCCAGGTGCCCGTCATCGTCGCCACCGAGATCGACGACGTGCGCAAGGGCCTGGCCCTGGGCGCCGATGCCTACTACGTCAAGCCGCTGTCGCGCCAGCAATTGCTGGCCACCCTGCGCGCGCTGATCGGCAATCCACACCACCGGCAAGAGCCGGCTCCGCCGCAAGGCACAACCACCTGGGACAATGCGCATGCTACCGGATAACAACAGCGATGCTCTGATCCTGAACGTCGATGACAGCGATGGCGCACGCTACGCCAAATCGCGCATCCTCCAACGCGCCGGCTTCAAGGTCATCGAAGCCTCGAACGGGGGCGACGCGCTGCTGCGCGCCCGCCAGGACCGCCCCAACCTGATCCTCCTCGACGTCAAGCTGCCCGACATCAACGGCCTGGAAGTGTGCCGCCAGTTGAAGGGCGGCGACGAGACCAGCACCATCCTGGTGCTGCAAACGTCCGCGTCCTGCATCGGCACGGCCGACAAGATCCGCGCCCTGGACGGCGGCGCCGACAATTACCTGGTCGAGCCGATCGAGGCCGATGAACTGATCGCCAACGTCAAGGCGCTGCTGCGCCTGGGACGGGTCGAGCGCGCGCTGCGCGACGTGGACCGCCGCAAGGATGAATTCCTGGCCACCCTGGCGCACGAATTGCGCAACCCGCTGGGCCCCATCCGCACGGCGCTGGCCCTGCTGTGCAAGCTCGACCCAGTCGTGCCGGCGGTGCAGGACAATGCGCGCCGCACCATCGGCCGTCACACGGACCACCTGGTGCGGCTGGTGGACGACCTGCTCGACGTGTCGCGCATTTCGCAAGGCAAAATCTCGCTGCAGTGGGAAAGTGTGAGCCTGGCCAGCGTCATCCGCAGCGCGCTGGAAACGAGTTCGCACAGCGTCGAGGCGCGCGGCCATGCGCTGGACGTGAACCTGCCCCAGGAAGAACTGTGGGTCTGCGGCGACGCCGTGCGCCTGTCGCAGATCGTCGCCAACCTGCTGCTCAACGCGGCCAAGTTCACGGCGCCGGGCGGGTGCATCGCCATTACTGCCGCACGCGAAGGCGACAACGTGCGCATCCGCCTGAGCGACAACGGCATCGGCATCGCCGCCGCCAATATCGACAGCATCTTCGGCCTGTTCGAGCAAAGCGGCCACTCGCCCGACCGGGTACAGGATGGCCTGGGCATCGGCCTGTCGCTGGTGCGCAACCTGGTGACCTTGCACGGCGGCCAGGTCAGCGTGCACAGCCCCGGCGTGGGGCTGGGCAGCACCTTCGAAGTCCTCCTGCCGCTCGACGCCAACGTGCCGCTGCCGGCCGCGCCCGCGCCGCAGACCGCCACCGGCGGCAGCCAGCGCATCCTCGTCGTCGACGACAACTGCGATGCGGCCGACACCCTGGCCGAACTGCTGGAAATGTACGGCCACACGGTGCGCACGGCCTACACGGGCACGCAAGCGACCGAACGCACCCTGGAATTCAAGCCCGACATCGTCTTTCTCGACATCGGCCTGCCCGACATGAGCGGCTACGACGTGGCAATCAAACTGCGCCAGTTGCCGATACCGCAGCAATTCCTGCTCGTCGCGCTGACCGGCTACGGCCAGGAACACGACCGCCAGGCGGCCCTGGCCTCGGGCTTCAATGAACATTTTGCCAAGCCTGTCGATTTCGGCAAGCTAGCCATGCTGGGATTGCATATCGCTCCATGAGCGGGGATGGCGGCTGCGTGTTGCCAGGGCGTCGGCTATAATCGGCGGCCGCCTCACCTCTGGAACCATGACATGAAAACCCGCACGCCGCTGCTGCGCATCACCATGATACTGGGCGCCCTGCACGCCCTGTTGGGCTGGCTGCTGCTGCCGGCGCTGCCTGTCGGCCTGGCTGGCTGGCTGCTGGGCGGCGCCGTCTTGCTCGCCTCGACCATGCTGATGCCGATGACCATCTTCGCCCGCGCCGTCACCAACGATGCGCGTCTGGCCGACCGCCTGAGCTGGGCCGGCTCGCTGTGCATGGGCTTTTTTTCCTCGCTGTTCGTGCTCACCGTGCTGCGTGAACTGCTGATGCTGATTCCCGCCATGCGCCCGCACGCGCAGGCGTCCGCCGTGGCCGTCCTGCTCCTGGCGCTGCTGGCCACCATCGTCGGCTACCTCAACGCCCGCAAGGTGGCGCGCGTGCGCGAAGTAACGGTACCGATTGCCGGCCTGCCGCAGGTGCTGCAAGGGCTGACCATCGTGCAGCTGAGCGACATCCACGTGGGCGCCACCATCAAGCGCGCCTACGTGGAAGCCATCGTCGCGCGCGCCAACGGCCTGCGGCCCGACATCATCGCCATCACGGGCGACGTGGTCGATGGCACGGTGGCGCAACTGGGCAGCCATACGGCGCCGCTGGGTGAGCTGCGCGCGCGCCATGGCGTCTTTCTCGTCACAGGCAACCACGAATACTATTCGGGTGCAGCACCGTGGGTGGCGGAGTTCCGCCGCCTGGGCTTGCGCGTGCTGATGAACGAACATGCGGTCCTCGAACACGACGGCGCGCGCCTGGCCCTGGCCGGCGTCACCGATTTCAATGCGGCCAGTTTCGACCCTGCTCAGAAAAGCGACCCGCAAGCGGCCATCGCCGGCGCGCCCGCCGATATCCCCCGCATCCTGCTGGCGCACCAGCCGCGCAGCGCGCCCGACGCCGAAGCGGCCGGCTACGACCTGCAATTGTCGGGCCATACGCACGGCGGACAGTTCTGGCCATGGAACCTGTTCGTGCCGCTGCAGCAGCCCTACGTGGCCGGCCTGCACCGGCAAGGCCGCCTGTGGATTTACGTCAGCCGCGGCACCGGGTACTGGGGTCCGCCGAAACGCATCGGCGCGCCGGCGGAGATTACGCGGTTAAGGCTGGTGGCACCCAGCGCCTGACCAGGCCTGGGGCATGGCCAGTTTCTTCATCGCTGCAGCGGTCAGACCCTGCCGGCAAACAAGGCAATGCCGGTGGCACAGCCTGCGCTGGCCACGACCAAGGTGGCAATCAGCCAGCGCCGCACAGATTGTGTCGAGGACGCTAGCTGTTCCGCCCATGTGGCGGCCCACGCCTCCTGCTGCATCGCCAGCGCGGTCAATTGCATTTGCTGCTCGGCAAACGCCAATTGCATCTGCGCCACGGACTGCACCAGTGGCGCCATCCCGGCCTCGTTGAGGCGGGCAACCTCCATGAGCGACGCCGCCGTCTGCGTACCCAGCTCATGGCGCTGCTGCGCCATCAGTTCATGCAGCTGAACAAAAGATTGCTTGCCGGACTCGCCTTGCTGCACCAGCTGTCCCGACAACTTCTCCACCGAGTCGCGGTGAGCGGTCACCGTGCCCTGTTCCAGCGTATTCTGGACCTGGTGCAGCATGGGTTGCAACGACAGGCGAATTTCGCGCGGCGTCTCTTCGGCCAGCGATTTGAGCGAGCGAATCTGCATGAGCGCGTCATCCGCACTCATATTGGTGCCCTGGATAATGGCCTGTAAATCTTCCAGCATCGATTCAAACTGGTTCAGCCGCTTGTCCAGCTCGCGGACCGACTTCGTAACAGGCGCCAGCGGTTCCTGCATTACTTTTTGCAATAGTTCCTGAAATTCGTGTTCCTGGCGTGCGATATCGTGTTGATTGTTCATGGCCTTGGTCAATATGAAGTAAAAGTGAATTAAATGGCGGCGGGTTCGATGTGCAGCAGGACTTGCTTGCGTACGTCCACAAGCCGCACGGCAGCCAGCAAGCCCAGAAAGGCGGTGACGCGGTTGCCGGCGGTGCAGATCGCCTGTCGCCGCTGTTCCAGCTCAGCGACATATTCCGCGTCGAGCAGCGACGCAAAGCGGCGGCTCTCCACCAGGTCGTTTTCCATCCGCTGTTCAAACAGCTCGCGCGCCTGCGTGTGCTGTGCCAGTTTCTCCTCCAGCAGCTTGATCGGCGCGATGCCGCCGTCGGCAAGCCGTTGAAAGTCGTCGCGTTTGTAGCGTTGCTCCTCCAGCTCCGCCAGCAGGCCTTCCCGCCAGGCGTGCGCGGCGGCCAGCCAGCGTGTGCGGGCAAGCGCCTTGAGCTCTGCCTGGGCATCGTCGACACAGCGCTTGAAGGTCCTGATATCCCTGGCATAGTCGCTGCCCTCGCCGGTGCTCCAGTATTTGTCCACCCAGTAGGCATTGAGGGTGGAGAGGAAACTGCTGAACGCATCGTCCAGTATGTCGTCGCTGCCGCGGGCGCCATCCTGCAACGCCACACGGCGCCAGAACGACTGCGTGCCTGACATCCGTGCCGTGTCGGGATGGCTGGCCAGCAAGGCCTGCTTCATGGACGACTTCGCGCGCCGGATCACGGCCTTGAAGCCGTCGACGCTTTCGTATGGATCGCCAGGCGCCGTCACAGCAAAAACAAAATGCCGCGCTATGTCTTTCGACAAAACCTCGTCCGTCAATGCTTCCTGCGACTGCTCCAGGCTGGCGCATTGTTTGCCGATATTCTCGGCCGCAAGTTGCGCCTGCCGTTGTTCGTCGTGCGCCCGCCCCAGTACCGCTTGCAGCGCCTCGCTCTCGGCGCCCAGCACTTCCTGGCGTTTTTTCTTCACCCTGGCAATCACCATGTGCGCATCGACGGCAACGCGCAGACGCGCCAATGGCGTGGTCGACGCCTGTATATCGCTCAGCAACTGCTGCTTGAGCGTCAACATCATCGGCTGTACCCGCGCATACAGAAGGGGCTCGGCTTCGCGGGCATCGAGCCACGACTGCCCGAACTCGAGCGGGAAAAAGTTCGCCGCGCGCTTGACATCGTCACTCAGCGGTATCGAACGTTCAATCTGTTCGACCAGGCGCCGCCGGTACAGCGGCACTTCGGCCTCACCCGCATGCTCGCGCACCATGTCGCGCACCGACTGCGCCGTGAAGGAATAGGTGGTGACAATCCGAAATCGCCGCGGCGCGCTTTGCCAGTCCTCGATGCCCGGCAGCGTCAGGCCGCCCCCCTGCAGGAACGACAGGTCATCACCGCGCCCCACCAGCAGGATCAGGTCCGCCAGCGGCACATATTTGCGGGCCATCGCATGCACATGCTCCTGCTCTGCCGCGTTTGCCGGTTTGTCGCCGGGAAGATCGAGCATGCGCACGCCCGACTGCGCGGCATCGGCATCAAAGCATTCCAGCGGGACGAACACGACGCATGGCGCATGTGCGACCAGTTGGCGCATTTCCATCGCCGTTCGCAGCCGGCCAAGTTCCGCCTCCATGGCCAGGTCATCGTCGTACCATGCGGTGGCCGTGTCGTTGACTTTCAGTCCCCAGCGCTGATCCGGCGAACGGCGGTATTCCATCGTGGTGGCGGTGGCCGATTGCCCGGCCGCGCGTCCACCCCGCAAAACCCCCGCCACGCGCGGCATCTGCGTCGCCTGCACTCCCATCAACTCCATCAGCAAGGTGGTTTTGCCGACCTGGGTCTTGCCGAAAACGACCACGTAGGCTTCCGCCTGCTGATCCTTGCTGGCCAGGCGGTCACGGATTTCAGGGCTCAGCGATTCCGCAAAGCGTGTATATGCCCGGAAGGCCCAGTCCAGCCGCTCCTGGTCATGCTGTGCCCATGCCGCGCGCACGCCGGACGCTTGCGCCGGCGCCATGCTGCCCCGGCTCACGCGGCCGCATCCACTTGGAACAGCGCCATCGTATGCCCGGACCGGCTCAGTTCAAACAGCAGGTCACGCTGCAGCGAACGCACATCGGCCAGGGCCTTCGCCAGGCGGTCTTTTTCCATCAACGCTTCATCCAGACGGTAACGCGCGCGCAATGACTGTTCCAGCCGGCCCCGCATCTGGCCCATCATCTGATTGAAATGGTGGATGAAATGCTTGTGGTGGTGTGCTTGTATGCTCTGCAACATCGATTGCGACACGAGCCGCGCCTTCTCGTCATGGATGCGCGTGGCCTGCATGGCGGAATACGCCAGATACCCCACCGCCACCACGCCGACCACGGCCGCGCCAACGCCGCCGATGGCGGCACCGGCGGCCGCCGTCCCGCCGGTGCCGCTGCCGGCAGCCGCGGCCGAGGCGCTGGCCGGATTGAACATGCTCATCAGAGCTGGGATCACGTCGACATCGCCATCGCTGAGCACATCGACGGCAAAGACGGTGGCAATGCTGCGCAAGACCGTCTTGCCCAAGGTCACGCCGTCGCCCAATTGCTGCACCGCCTTTTTCATCATGTCGGCTTGATCGGACTCCTCTGCCACCTTCAACTCCGGCGTCAGGCCCACCAGCGCTGGCATCATGCTGGCCAGCCGCGCATATTCCAGCGTCAGGGCCGGCAAGAGCTTGATCGCGCTGACGACATCCTTGGTCACCAGCTGGGCCTGCCCTTCCGGCGCCCCCTTCACACCCAGAATCACCCGCAGATTTTTCTGATCGTCCTCGTCCGGACGCTGCCAGGCAAGCACTTGCTGCTTTGCATCGACATAGCCCAGTTTTTGCATCGGTGTCGCATCGCTTCCGTGCGCGATGGCGAGGACTTGCTGACCCTGCTCACCGCGCAGTTTCTTCTGCGTCAGCCCGCCGATCATGACGGTGTGCTTTTCCAGCACGTCGGCCTGGCCACCCCACGATGCGCTCACGCTCTGCGCTATGTGCTGGTGACTTTGCGTGGCCGTTCTGGCGAAGTCCTTGATTTTGTTGACCACACCCTCGTGATCGCTGATCAAGCTGCCTTCGAGCGTCTTCCAGGCCGCACCCAGATGCGCTTGCAGCAGGTGGTCGACGCCTTCCAGATAGTCCTCGCGCAAACTATCCCTGGCCTCGTCGAATGCCTCCAGATAGCTGCGCACTGCCTGCAAGCCTTCATTGCCGCTCTCGCGCTCATGAAAGAGCAGCTTGGTTTTATTGTGCACCAGTCCCAGGACCGAGGTCAGGTCACGACTCAGCACCCCGGCCAGACGGCTCAGTTGCGCCTTGCGGTCGCCGCCGCCCGAGCAGGACAGGTCCTGGATCGCCTTGGCCAATGGCTTCAGCCATACTTCACGGTAGTCCGGGTCATCCGCGCCGACGCAAATGATTCTTGTCTCGACCAAGTCGGCTGGCACCTTGAACACATGGGCCGCCGTATCGCGCAACGCCTGCAGGCGCTCCGGCTTGCCGCGGGCGGCTTCCGTTTTACTGATGACCACCAGGGTTTGCGCGCCGCCCAGTTCGCCTTGCAGCATGTCGGTGACGATGTCGACCTGCTGCTGGTTGGCCATGCGCGTCTCGTCCGTGACGACGATGCAACCGACCGCCCCGACAAGGGCCTGGCGCATCAGCTCCTGCCATGATTTATTCTCGCGGTCCTGCGTCTCGTAGCCAGGCAGCAGCAGCCAGGCCTGGTTCGCCCGGTTGAAATAGCGCTGCGGCACCTTCAGCACGGGCAGCAGCACATCCATTTCCGGGTCGCATACGGCTTTCTGGAAGGCGGCGACATCGACGTCGTCCTCTACCAGCACGTATTGCCCGCCCTGCTTGCGCAGGCAGCGCAGCGCGCCCTGCACTTCGGTGTGCGACGCATCTTCCAGCACCAGCACGGGCAGCTTTTCGCCGCGGCCTTCGTTGGGCTGCAGCCATTGCGCCGCCTCGCCATCCAGCGCATACAGCGAGCGCAGCAGCGTAGTTTTTCCCGCCCCTTGTGAGCCGCCGATCGCCAGGATCGACGTCGTGCCCAGCACTTCGGCAAGCAACAGGCGGCGCATGATCAGCGGCATGTCCGTGCGCAGGCGCTCGTCGTTAATCAACTGACTGGCGCCATGCAATTCGCGTAAGGCGGCGTTCAAATCTTGCAGCAAAATTTCAGGAGAATGCATCGTGAGGACTTTCTATCGACAACGGTTTAAACAACTGCGCTCCAGGCGATGTCGATCCCATGCCTATAGTCGTGCGGCAAGCGCATGCGGCAATTCGTGGATGGGGTCTGTCAGGGATGGACGGCACAGACAAAAACTTTCTTTTCAGAATGTTTTCATCTTACACAAGCATAGCGACAGATCGTGTCGCTACCACCCGCCATATCATGTTATTTGTGAAAAAAAGTATATTTACAACAACGCGGCGGCTAGCCCAGGCTGCGCTGACGACAAGAGCCATCGCCATGCATTAATCGGGCCGTATCTGCGCGGCGAAATCACGCTGGCGGAACTGCTCCAGCAAAAAATCGACGAACACGCGCGTCTTCGCGGGCAGCAGTTTCTTGCTGGGATAGTACACGGACAGGGGGCCGGAATCAGCATGCCAGCCGGGCAGCAAGCGGATTAACGCGCCGCTGCGCAAATGGGCCAGCGCGTGCGGCATGGGTAGCAGCGCCACGCCGACGCCGAGGATGGCTGCCTGCGCCATCGCTTCCGGGTCGTCGAAGATGGCGCGCGGGCGGCATTCGGCCACGCCTTCGCCGCCGGATCCGTCGCGCAATATCCAGCTGCGCAATCTGCCGCTGCCAGCCGAGCGGCGCGCCACGCCGTCGAAGTGCGCCAGGTCCGACGGATGCGCGGGCATGGCCTTGCCCTGCATGAAGGCGGGCGACGCCGTGGCGACGATGTGGGCGTGGCCCAATTCCCGCGCCACCACGCCCGGCGTCAGTTCGATGCCGCCGCCGATGGCGACATCGAACCCTTCGCCGATCAAGTCCACTTGCCGGTTGTCGAAATGGCAGTCGGGGATGACGCCAGGATAGCGCGCAATGAATTCGCCCAGCAAGGGCACCACGTAGCTACGCCCGAACGATGGCGCCATGCTGATTTTCAGTATGCCGGCCGGCTGGCCGCCCTCTTCCGCCACGCCGGCGATCGCTTCGCGCAAGGTGGACAGGGCGCCGCCGATCTGCTGCAGGAAGCGCTCGCCCCCTTCCGTCAGGGTCAGGCGGCGCGTGCTGCGCTGGAACAGCCGCAGTCCCAGGCTCGCTTCCAGCCGCGCCACATTCTTGCTGACGGCCGCCGGCGTCAACCCCAGGCGGCGCGCGGCGGCCGAAAAGCTGCCCAGCTCGGCGGACAGCACAAACGATTGCAAGTGATTGAGGGCTTCCATGCCCCTATTCTACCCGTCCATTTGATAGTAATGGTTGAAAGTGATTGTAGGGATTGATGGCTAGCGCGACAGGAATGAAAGGCAGATACTGAATTCCTCGACTCCTCACACAGAAAGCACATCATGCAAACCCCAGCCACCACCAGCACCTCTTTACCACTGCAAGACAAGATCGCGTTTGTGACGGGCGGCTCGCGCGGCATCGGCGCCGCCATCGTGCGCCGCCTTGCCAGCCAGGGTGCCAACGTCGTCTTCACGTATCAAAGTTCCGCCGCCGAAGCGCAGGCGCTGGCCGCCAAAGTCGAAGCGGCAGGCGGCAAGGCCCTGGGCGTGCAAGCCGATGCGGCCGACGCCTCCGCCCTGACGGCCGCCATCGACAAGGTGGCGGCGCAGTTCGGCCGTGTCGATATCCTCGTCAACAATGCGGGCGTGTTCCTGCCCGGCGCCATCGACGACTTTTCGCTGGCAGACTTCGACAAGACCCTGAACGTCAACGTGCGTGCCGTGTTCGTGGCCATCAAGGCGGCCGTGGCACACATGCCGACGGGCGGGCGCATCATCAACATCGGCAGCACGAATGCGCACCGCATGCCGTTCGGCGGCGCGGCCGCCTATGCCATGAGCAAATCGGCGCTGAGCGGCCTGACGCAAGGCCTGTCGCGCGACCTGGGCCCGCGCGGCATCACCATCAACAACGTGGAACCGGGCCCCGTCGCCACGGACATGAACCCGCCGACGGGCGACTTTGCCGACCTGATGCACGGCCTGATGGCCCTGCCCCGCCATGGCACGGCCGATGAAATCGCCGGCATGGTGGCTTACCTGGCCAGCTCGGAAGCGGCGTTCGTCACGGGTGCCGGGCTGAAGATCGATGGCGGTTTTGCCGCCTGATCCAGTCCGAACAGCAGCGAGCGGTGTGCTGCCACGCCTGCCATGGCGCCATCGGCCACCGCAAACGCCACGCTGCCCGCCATGCGGCCCGCGTCGCCGCAGCAAAACACGCCAGGCACGCTGCTGGCCTTTTGCTCGTCGGTGCGCACGAACGGTCCCATGGGTCCCTCTTCCAGCAAGCAGCCCAATTCGCCGGCCAGGGAACTGGCCAGGCGGGTACGGGTGGCCACGAACAGGCCGGCCATTGCGTGGCGGCTGCCGTCGGCCATGACCACGTCGGCCACGCCGTCGATCCGCGCCACGGGCGTGCGCACCAGCGTGACGCCGCGCGCATCGAGCTGCGCCAGCTGCGCGACATCAGGCTCGAACGCGCCATTCAGGAAAAAAGTGACCGTGCCCCAGTCGGGCAGCATCAGGGCGTGGTGCATGGACAGGGGGCCGGTGGCCAGCACGCCGATGGCGCCCTGCTCCAGTTCATAGCCGTGGCAGTACGGGCAGTGAAAGACGCTGCCGCCCCAGCGCTCGGCCAGACCATCGACGGGCGGCAGTTCGTCGATCACGCCGGTGGCCAGCACGAGGCGGCGGCCGTGGACGACATGGCCGTCCGCCAGGGTCACGTCGAAACCATCTCCATCACCGCTCGCCACCGCTTGCACGGCCGTGCCGTCCAGCCATGTGACGCTGGCATACGCCATCAACTGCGCCTTGCCTTCGGCCGCGATGGCGGCCGTGCCGCTACCGTCCTGAGTCAGGAAACCGTGGGAATGGCTGGCGTAGCGGTTGCGGCGCCGGCCGCCGTCGATCACCAGCACACGTCGGCGGGCGCGCGCCAGTTGCGTGGCGGCGGACAGGCCCGCGTAGCTGCCGCCGACGATGATGGCATCGAACGGAATGCCAGGCGATTCAGGAATGTGCATGCGGTGCTCCTTTGTGGGTGGCGTATTGTTGGCTGAAACGGTCAGCCAGGTCGGCCAGGGTGACGGCGCCGAAGCGCCGGATCAGCAATGCCTCGGCTTCGTCAAAGGCGCCGGCCAGCGACTGGTTGACCACTTGCTCCACCAGGCAGCCCGGCTGGTCGACGCGGTTGCCCATGGCGAAGATGGTGGGCGACCCCACGGCCACGTAGATGTCTTGCAGGGTCACCCGGTGCAGGTCGCAGACGATGCGCCAGCCGCCGCCATGGCCCTTGATGGACGCCACGTAGCCGCGCTCGCGCAAGCCGGCCATCACGCGCCGCACCAGCACGGGGTTGGTGTCCAGGTAGCCGGAGAGTTCCTCGGACGTCATCGGGCGTCCCGCGTGGGCCATGTGCAGCAGCACATGGAGGATCGATGATAGTTTGCTGTCGCGTCTCATGTAACTAATGATAGTACATAATCTATGCAGATGCAATTGAGTTGCGATTTTTGCGGCATAAAAAAAGGGCCAGACTTTGCGGCCTGGCCCCAGCTTATGCGATCAATTCACGCTTACACCGGCTTGCGCCGCCGTCCCCGCCACCATACCAGCAAGGCCAGCAACACCAGCACGCCGACGATGATGCCCGCGCGGGCCAGGCCGATCAGGTTTGACGGCGCGCCGCCATTGCGCAAGGTCGTCACCTGTTCCGCCGTCACCTTGATGGCGGGATTGCCGTACATCTTCAGCACGTAATTGCCCAAGGTGACGATCTGCTCGTCCGACAGGGTCTGGCGGAAGGCAGGCATCAAATGACCCGCATGGGCACCCCTGCCATCCTGCCGCTCGACGCCATCGAGGATCGCCATCACCAGGTTGTTGCTGTTGCTGCGGCCCGTCACCGAGTTGTGGAACAGCGGCGGCAAGCTGCCGTCGAAACTGCCCTCGCCCCTGGCCTGGTGGCAGCTGGCGCACTGCGCATCGTACAGCTGCGCGCCCGACATCCTGTTCAGATTTTGCGGCAGCGGCACGCCGCGTATGCTGCTCAACTCGTCGCCCGCCTGGCCCCATTGCGTCACAGGCTTCACGTCCGCCTTGTCGCGGATGGCGGGCACGCTCTTGATGTAGTGCGCGATGGCGTTCAAGTCCGCATCGCTCAGGTGCTTCAGGCTATGGTCGATGGCTTCGGCCATCGGTCCGGCCGCCTGCGCCTTGTTGGCCGCGCGGCCCGTGCGCAGGTAGCCGGCCAGTTCCTGCTGGCTCCAGCCGCCCACTCCGCTGTTGGCGTCCGACGTGATGTTCGGCGCGTACCAAGTGCCCAGGTCGGCCCCGCCCAGCTCCTTCGACAGTTGCTCGGCCATCAGCGCATTGCGCGGCGTGTGGCACGTGGTGCAGTGGGCCAGGCCTTGTGCCAGGTAGGCGCCGCGGTTCCACTCCATGCTTTTCGACGCATCGGCCACGAAGGGCTTCTTGTCGAGGAAGAGCAGATTCCAGCCCGCCATCGACAGGCGGATGTTGAACGGGAACGGCAAGTCCGTCGTTTGCGCCGGCGCCGTGTCCACCGCCGCCACGCCATGCATGAAGTAGGCGTACAGGGCGGCCGTATCGTCATCCGTCACCTTGGCGTAGGCCGTGTAGGGCATGGCCGGATACAGGTGCGCGCCATCGGCCCGCACGCCATGGCGCACGGCGTCGGAAAACTGCTTGAGCGTGTAGTTGCCGATGCCATGCGTTGTCGACGGCGTGATGTTGGTGGCGACAATGGCCCCCAATGGCGTGGCCAGGGCCAGGCCGCCCGCCATCGGTTTGCCGCCAGGTACGCTATGGCAGGCGATGCAGTCGCCCGCCGTGGCCAGGTAGCGGCCACGTTCGATCGACTGCACGTCCGCGCCCGGCGCTTGCGCCGCCAGCACCGGCAAGGCCGCAAGGGATAGCAAGGCGGCACCCGCCGCCAGTCGGTAGGCCGCCATCATGCCGTTCCTCCCTGCTGTTCATCGAGGATGTGCTTGACGGTGCGCAGCGCCACGGCCAGGCCGTTTTCCGTCGAATTGCAGGTGCCGGACGTGGGCAGCACGCCGGTGCTGCACAGGAACAGGTTGGCATGATCAAACGTGCGGCCCCACTGGTCGCACACGGCCTTGGCCGGGTCGGAACCCATCGACAGGGTGCCGCAGATGTGCTGGTTGTTGGCGAACACGCCTTCCTTGCTGTGACGCAGGTTGGTGCCGCCCATCAGCTTGGCGATCTGCTCGAAATCCTGCTTCGAACGCTCGTGGCCACGCTTGGTGTACTCATCGATCGCATAATGCGCCTGCGGCTTGGGGATGCCCATGGCATCCTTTTCACTGCTGAGGGCAATGCGGTTTTCCGGGTTCGGCAGCACTTCCAGCACGTTTTTCAGGCTCATTTCACGGGCCGAGCGGAAACGCAGCTGCTGTTCGAACTCTTCGCCAAACACGCCCTTGCCGATCAGTTCCCTGGTGGCGCCATCGACTCTCGAAATGTTCGTGAAATCCAGGCGGTACGGCGAATGCTGGCTGCGGAAGTCGCCATCGCGCATGGTGTTGATGGAATTGGGGCTTTGCGGGCCCCGGCCCAGCCACAGGTCTTCATCGGCGTCGAAGGTGATCGACGTGCTCGGGTGGTCCATCAGGTTGCGGCCCACCATGTCGCTGCTGTTGGCCAGGCCGTTCGGATATGTGTCCGAGGCGGAAACGAGCAGCAAACGGGGGCTTTCGATGCCGTTGGCCGCCAGAATAAAAGTCTTGGCCGTGACCCGGTGGCTGTTTTTGTCCACGTCGTAGTACAGGGCGGCCGTGATGCGGCCCTGCGCATCGTGTTCCAGCTTGTAGACGTTGGCGTTGCAGACGATCTTGACGCCCGCGTCTTCCGCCTGCTGCGCGGCGATGCCGCCGTGGTATTGCGCGTCGATAGGGCAGATCGGCTGGCAGCTGTTGTTGCCGCAGCAGGCCGGGCGGCCATCGTAGCTGACGCTGTTGCGCGCCACCGTGTTGCCGACGACCTTGAACGACGGGTCGAGGCGTTCGCGAACGCGGCGCATGGCGTACGGCTCCGTCACGGGGTCCATCGGGAAGGCCTGCTTGCGCGGCGAACCCGTATTGTCGGCACCCGAGACGCCCATGATTTCTTCCGCTTCCTGGTAGAACGGTTCCAGATCTGCATAGCTGATCGGCCAGTCGACGCCCACGCCATACAGGGTATGGATGCGGAAATCGTTCGGCACATTGCGCCACGCCTGCGCGGCCCAGTGCCACGAGGTGCCGCCGAACTGGCGGATGTATTCGGCCGGGTACGGATACGGGCCGGCCTGCACCAGGTGGCCGTTATCGGTCGGCTGGTAGATCGGGTGCGGCGCCGTGGCCACCGACGGATACGGCGACATCCAGTCGCTGCGGCGCGTCGTGTTGCGGAAACGGGCGACGATTTCGCCGCGCGACACGCGCGGCCCCGCTTCCAGGATCAGCACCGAGGCACCCGCCAGCGCGAGCTTGCGCGCGGCCAGGGAACCGATGATGCCGGAGCCGATCACGAGGTAATCGGCGGAGAGTTCTTCAGCCATGATGGCTCCTTAAATTGGTTTTCTGGCCCAGCTGCCGTAGGCGCCGTAGGAATACGTGGGAGGCTTGAGCACGTCGGCCACGACGGCAGCGTTCAGCGCCTGCTCGTAGGCGACGCAGACGGCCGCCTCGCCCGTGCCGACGATGCCCAGGTACCAGGCGCTGGCGATCTGGCGCGGCAAGGCCGCCAGCGGCGACTGGGCCGGATCGAGCCCGTCGAGCGCTTCCTGCAGGCCGACCGCCTGCAAGCCCTGCGCGTTGATCAGCGCCAGCAGCGCGCGCACCTTCGCCGGGAAGGCGGCGTCCTGCGCCACCAGTGCGTCATACAGGCGCCTGGCCAGCACGGGGTCGAGCACCTGGCGCCCGACCAGCATGGCCGACACGCCGAGGAAGGCGCCCTGCTCCGCATTGGCGACCGGTGCGGCCAGCGCCCAGGGAATCAGCGCCGCGGCCGACGCCGACAGCAAACCGGCCAGCACCATGCGGCGGCCGGGATTCAGAGGGCCGCGGCCCTCCTTGTGATGTGTAGCGTCCAATTGAAGCTCCCGTGAGTTCAGCAACCGTTCAGAAAGAATGCTTGAGACCGACCATGACCACCGTCTGCCCGCCGTTCGACGACGGCGTGCCGTTTTGCGAATCGCCGACCGAAGCGACGGCGTTGACGATGGCGCCGCCCTGGCCCAGGGTCTGGCCGCGCGCCAGCTGGCGCGCTTCGATCAGGTAGATCGCCGTGCGCTTGGACAGCGCATAATTCTGTTCGAACGACAGCTGGCGGTAGCGCGCGCGGTCCGACACGCCGTTGGCGTGGCTGGCGAAGGTGTCGCTATAGCCGGCGGACAGGAACCATTGCGGCGTCAGCTGGTAGCTCGAGATCAGGCCGGCCGTGTTGAAGATGGCCGTGTCGCGGAAGGCCGAGCGGCTGCCCGCCTGGTATTGCACGTTGCTGGCGTTGGCGCCCACCATCCACTTGCCCATGGTGTAGCGCGCGCTGGCGGCGATGAACGCGATGCTGTCCGCCGAAGCGTAGCCACGGTTGAGGGCAGAGATGCCGAAGCTGCCCGATGCGCTGTCGCTCCAGCCGGCGCCATTCTGTCCGTTTTTCAGTTTCAGGTAGCCAAGCGCAAATTCGGCCGGCGCAGTGCTGTATTTGACGGCGGCGCTGAAGCTGCTGCCCACGGCATTGCCGTCGGCCGCTTCGCCGAAGCCGTATTGGGCGCTGGCCTGCAGGCCGCGCCAGGCGGGCATGCTGTAGGTGACGGAATTGCTGATGCGCACGGTCGTATCGAGGCCGTCGATATCGCCCGGGTGGGCACCGGTGGCTCCCGTCAAGACGTTGCTCGACGCCAAAGAACCCACCAGCAGGTAGTACGGCGTGTACTGGCGCCCGGCCGTCACGCTGCCGTAGGCTGACGATTGCAAACCCACGTAAGCCTGGCGGTTGAACAGGGTGCCGGCGGAACTCATGGCGCCCGTGTCGCTTTCAAAACCGTTTTCCAGCAGGAACAGCGCCTTCAGGTCGCCGCCCAAGTCTTCCACGCCCTGGAAACCGATCTTGCTGGCGGACAAGCTGCCGCTGCGCATGTAGGTGTTCGAATTGCCGCCCTGGTTGCTCGTGTACGCCATGGCCGCGTCGACCACGCCGTAAATCGTGACATTGCTTTGGGCGCAAACGTTTGCGCCGATGAGCGTGGAGACGGCCAGCGCCGCAGCGCGCATGCGTGTAATGTTCATTTTTTCCTGATTTTCCTGTTTTATTGTACGTCCAACAAGTATTGCCGCCGTGATGGCGACATACAGGCGTGGCGCCGCAGTGCTCCCCCCTCCCACGAGTGGGGCGTCCGCTGTTCTTCTTGATTTGAATCAAGTGGAGCAAATTATACGCTTATTTACTCACATGTAAGTAATTGACTGTAAGGCGTAGTCTTATAGCAAAACTTTCTTGTGTCTTATAGCAAAATCGGCAGGCGTGCGGCCGCACGCCCCGCAACGTGCGGAAATGCGCGGAACAGATATGGGGAAAGCAGCGGCTGCGCGTGTCGGAAAACACGCGCCCTGTGGATGTCCAGGCAGACAGAAAAACGGGGGAACTGGGAAGTTCAGCGCAGGATGGCGGGCGCCACTGGCAAAGTTTCGAGGGCAATGAAGGCTTCCAGGGTGCGGCGCATGTCTTCGAACACCTGCTTGCCGTAAGCCGCTTCCAGGTGGGCATACTGCAGGTCGATCAGTTTACCCATCTGCATCAGCAGACTGGCGCCCGCTTCCGACAGGTGCACCTTGCGGCGGCGCTGGTCGCCTTCGAACTTGCTGCGCCCGATCAAGCCGATTTCTTCCATGCGCGCCAGGATGCCGCTCATGCTGGGACTCGATATCTGGCAGATCTCGCACAGCTCGCGCGGTTCCAGGGTCGGGCTTTCATTCAGCGCGCGCATGATGCGCCACTGCTGCTCCGTCACGCCGAAGTGATTGAGGATGGGGCGGAAATGCTGGAGCAGGCTGTCGCGGGCCTTCAGCAGCAGTTGCGGCATGTTCGGATAACGGATCGGTAGCTGCAAGCGGAACTCCCTGGATGGCCGGCAAATGAAGGTCATTATACGGCCCGCCCAGTGCAAACGGCAGGCTGGCAACGATGTATTTTTCGCTACGTCCGTCCTTCCGCCGCTATCAGCGCGCCGTAACAGAGGTCGCGGCTCACCATCAATTCGAGCGGAGAAAACGGCAATCAAGTCAGGTAATTCAACGCGGGCAGATTCCACGGCGTGACCACCTGGATGGAGGACAAGGGCGCCGGCTGCGCCAGGGCCGGCAGCGCGCCCTGCGCCCGCAGCACCTCTTGGCAGGCGCGGCGCATGTCCTGGCCCAGGTCATGGTGCAGCACGGCATGGATGGCGCCCGACTTGAGCAGTGCCACGTTGTCCGCGTCCAGGTCGTGGCCGATGAAGACCTGGCAAGGCCGGTCCGCCTGCGCGAATGCCCGCACGATGGCGGCATTGCCGCCGCCGATCGAATACACGGCGGCGATGTCCGCATGCCCGGCCAGGGCTTGCCGCACCAGCGCGCCCGTGGCGCCATCGATGCCGTGGCCTTCGCTCACTTCGACGATGGATAAATGGCGGTGCCTTTCGCGCAGCGCGCGGCGAAAGCCGATCTCGCGCTCTTCCTCGCCGTGAAAGCGGTTGCTGCTCAGGGTGACCAGCACATGCTGTTTCCTTGGCCGCTTGCCCGCCCCCAGCCACTGGCCGATCAGGCAGGCGGCAGTCTCGCCGGCGGCGCGGTTATCCATGCCCACATAGCTGCGGCGCGCGGAAGCGGGCAAATCCGTCACCAGAGTCACCACGGGAATGCCGGCCGCCGCCAGCCGGTTCACCGCCTCGGCCACGGGCGGCAAGTCCGGCGCTTTCAGCAGCACGCCGTGGCTGCCGTTCTTGCGGATGCGTTCGAGCTGCTCGACGATGCCATTCACCTCCAGGGTTTCATGCAGGTGAAAGCGCGAGCGCAGCACGGCCGGATGCAAGGACGGCAGCTCCGCCTCCAGCGCTGCACGTACGGCGTCCGTAAAGCGGCGCGGCGCCACCATCAGCACGTCGAGCATGAATTTTCTGCCGGACAGGCCCATTTGCGTGCTTTGCCGCGCCAGTTCATCGAGCGCCTGCATCACGCGGCGCACGGTGTTGGCATGCACGCCCCCGCGCTGCTTGATCACGCGGTCGACGGTGGCCACGCTGACGCCGGCCTGCAGCGCCACGACCTTGACGGGAAACGGATGCGTCATGCCATGTCCATGGTAATTGATCGTTTATTGATGGTTTTTTGATGGATTTCCTGATGAAAAATGTGGAGTTTCATCCCTATACTGATTCTACAACTTAAACAACGGAGACACCGCATGATCACCCAAGACGCCGCGCCGTCCGCGCCCTTCTGGCTGTCGCAGCAAGACTGCCAGCTCGATGAGTTCATCCGCACCGTCAGCCAAGACACGGCGCTGGCCGACTATCCCCACGCCGCGTCGGTCGATGCAAATATCCTCGTCTACGACTGCGACCAGGTACGGGCGCTGGCCGCCAGCGCGGCATCGCTGCGCGCGCTGCAGGCCGAATGGGGCAAGGCGCTGATGGACGGTCCCGGCGTCATCGTGCTCCAGCGCGCCGTCGACGACACGGCGACGCTGGAACAGGTCAGCGGCGTGTTTCGTGCGCTGATCGCCGAGCAACATGCCAGCGGCCAGGCGGGCGGCGACCATTTCGCCAAACCGGGCGCGAATGACCGCATCTGGAACGCCCAGCAAAAACTGTGTCTGCGCGCACCCGAAGCGTTCGCGCGCTACTACAGCAATCCCGTCCTGGCCTGGATCGCCGAGGCGTGGCTCGGTCCCGCCTACCAGATGACGGCGCAGGTGAACGTCGTCAACCCGGGCGGTGCCGCACAGGCGCCGCACCGCGACTATCACCTGGGCTTCCAGAGCGCCGCCAGCTGCGCCGCCTATCCCGCGCCCGTGCACCAGATGTCGGCCCTCCTGACCTTGCAGGGCGCCGTCGCCCACTGCGACATGCCGCTGGCATCCGGCCCCACCCTGTACCTGCCCTATTCGCAGCGCTACCAGGCCGGTTTCCTCGCCTGGCAGCAGCGGCCTTTCCGCGACTATTTTGCCCGGCATTGCGTGCAGCTGCCGCTGTCACAAGGCGACGCCGTGTTCTTCAACCCCGCCCTGTTCCATGCGGCGGGCCATAACCGCTCGCCCGACATCCGCCGCATGGCGAACCTGCTGCAGGTGTCGTCGCCGTTCGGTCGCGCCATGGAAGCGCTGGACCGCCGCGCCATGAGCGCCGCGCTGTATCCGGCCCTGCAGGCCTTGCGGGCAGAGGAAACCCTGTCCGCCGATGGGATTGTTCACGCGATTGCCGCCTGCGCAGAAGGCTATGCCTTCCCCAGCAACCTTGATCGTGATCAACCGATCGGCGGCATGGCGCCGCCCACGCAGCAGCAGCTCATGCACGAAGCGCTGGCGCAGGACTGGCCCGCCGCGCGCTTCCTCGACGCGCTCGACAGCCAAGCCTGGCGCCAGCAAGCCTGAACAGCAGCGTTTTAGTACGCCAGCCCGTAGCCGAACTTGTACAGCGGATGGGCCGTGTCATACGGCACGTCCGATTTCTGCACCTGCACTTCGGCCATCGACGAAGGCAGTTCGAACGGCAGCTTGCCTTGCGGCTTGGCCTTGCCCGTCAGGACATCGAACAGCGCGCCGTCGCTCACGCCGAAGTTGGCGAGGATGGCGCTGGCCTTGTCCTGCACGTTGCCGAGGATGGCCGGGCGGTCCAGGTAGACCGTCACCACCGTCTTCGGCGCGAACTTCGCCGCGTTCTTGATCGCCTCGTAGTCGGCGTCGCCATCGACATAGTTCAGGCGCCCTTCGTGCTGCATGCTGCCGAAGATGTAGTTCGGATGCAGGATTTCATACGGCGCGGCCACGCGCAGCAGGGCAACGTCCGCTTCCTGCGGCGTGGCGACCACCGTGTAGCCATACTGCTTGGCCACGGCCGCATCGATGCCGTACAGGTAGACCTTCTTGACGGTGGCCGCCAGCGGCAAGACCTTGTCCTTGTTTTCCAGCAGGACCAGCGAGCGGCGCTGCGCGTCCAGGCCAGCCTCGACGAAGTCCGCCTTGCCCACCGTGGCTGCCGCCTTGGCCGCATCGACGAACGGATGCTCGAACAGGCCCTGCTTGAATTTCTGGATCAGGATGCGCCGCGCCGACGCATTGATGCGCGCTTCCGTCAGCTGGCCCCGCTGCACGGCTTGCGTCAGGTAGGGCGCTTCCGTCACGCCGCCAAACTGGTCCATCCCCGCCGTCACAGCTTTCACATAACGCTCGGCCTTGGTGGCGTCTTCCATGCCCCACGGCGTGCCGAAGCCCATGAAGGAAGGCGCGACGCCGGGCGCCGTGCCGTTGCGGCAGTTGGCGTCGCAGTCGGACGTGATGCCCCAGTCGGACAGGATCACGCCCTCGAAGCCGTATTTTCCGCGCAGCAGATCCGTCAGCATGGTCTTGCTGAAGCCGGCCGCCACCTGTTCCAAGGTGATGCCGTCGATGGTGATATTGCCGTCCGGCAGAGCGTAGGTCGGCATGACGGAGGCCGCCTTGGCCGTGAACGCGCCTTCGAACGGCTTCACGTGGTAGGCGAAGTTGTTGCCCGGGTAAGTCATGTAGCGGCCATAGTAATTGTGGCCATCGAAGCCCTCTTTCGTGGCGCCGTAGCCGACCCAGTGCTTGACGACGGCTACCACGCTGCCGTCATGCAGGCCCGTGTTCCCATCCTGGAAGCCCTCGATATAGTGCTGCACCATGCGCTTGGCCAGGTCCGCATCTTCGCCAAAGGTGCCGTTGATGCGCGACCAGCGCGGCTCGGTGGCCAGATCCGCCTGCGGCGACAGTGCCTGCGTGATGCCGACGGCCAGGTACTCCTGGCGCGCGATGTCGCCGAAGCGGCGCACCAGCGCATCGTCGCCGATGGCGGCCAGGCCCAGGGTTTCAGGCCACTGCGAGAAACCTTTGGTGCCGGCGCTGGCGCCCACCGTGTACTGGAAATGGTGGCGCGGGTCCGTGCTGATGGACACGGGAATGCCGTGGCGCGACGTTTCGCTCAGGGCTTGCACCTTGTTGTACTGCGCCGCCATATTGGCCGCGTCGCCCGCCATGCGCGTGATGAAGGTGTTGACATACTGCTTGACGATCAGGTCTTGCAGCGCCGTCAAGTCGTATGCGCCGCCCTGGCCGATGCCGGAAGGGTCGGACACGGTGGGCGCCGTGCCGTGCATCATCAGGCCCGCTTTTTCATCAAGGCTCATGCGGGACAACAAATCGTCGGCACGCGCTTCGGCTGGCAGGCGCCAGTCTTCATACGGGTCGATCTTGCCGTTGCGGTTCATGTCCTTGAAGGTATAGCCGTCGACCTGGATCTGGCTGTAGGTGGTGGCGCCAAACACGGGCTGCGTGTATTGCTCGCTGCCGTTATTGCCGCAGGCGGCCAGGGCAAGCGTGGCGACGCAGCCGGCGACCATGCGGGCCATCGGTTTCATAGTGCAATTCATCATTATCTCCAAGACTGTTTTTGTAGGTATCCGGGTGGCATCAGGGCCAGCCCGAAATCAATATAGCGTGAGAATGCGTGAGTTTCTTGACCGCACAGCACGCGTTTTATACCCGCGAGAACAATTTTTGGTTAGACGGCATGACAACCAACAATCTCCTACAAAGTGCTAATATTTGTGAAAAATTACTACAACAAGCAGGAGACACCCTTGCACAAACCCGATACGCGCACGGTTTCGAACCGGATTGCGCAGCAATGCGCGCGCGCCATGCAAGCCGATGGGCACGACCCCGCCGACTTCTTCCGGCAGACCGGCATCACGCCGGCGCAGCTGAACGAGCCTGGCGGGCGCATCAACGCCGAGCGTCACCGCCGCATGACGGCTTATGCGCAGCAACTGCCGCAGCACCGGGCGATTCTCGACCTCGACGTGACGCACTGGTTCGCGCATTACTCGGGCATCGCCCACGTCTGCTTCAACCGCCCCACCCTGCGCAGCGCGCTGCACGAGCTGCTGCACTTGCGGGGCCTGATCGGCGAATTCGACTTCATGCTGATGAGTGAAAATGGCACGCGCATCGAGATCGAATACCTGTCCGAATTCTGTTCGCTAGGCGGCGCCATGCAGGCGCTGGCCAATTTCCGCATGCTGTCGCTGGTGGCGCGCGCCTACGACGATGGCGCGCCCACCGCCTTCCATGCCGGCTTCCAGGGCAAGGCGCCGTGGTTCGCGTCGGCCATTTCCGAGTGCTTCGGCGCCACCGCCATTTTTAGCCAGGCGCGCAATACCTTGACGTTTGACGCACCGGCGCTGGACCGGCCTTTCGCCCAGTTCAACGCCATGCTGGCGCCGCACGCGCTGCGGCACGCGCAAGGGCAATTGCAGCAGTTGCAGGGCGCGCAGCTGTTTTCGGCCCGCGTGGAGCAAGCCATCATCGATCTGCTGGGCCGGCAAGGCGCGGGCGACGCCGACAGCGCCTCGCTGCTGCCGGCCCTGTGCGACGGCCTGGCGATGAACCGCTGGACCTTGCAACGTCAATTACAGCAGGAGCAGACCTCGTTCCGCGCGCTGGAACTGCGCGCCAAGAGCCGCGAATCGCGCCGTTTGCTGCGCGAAACGAGCCTGAGCGTGGTGGAAATCGGCGAACGCCTGGGCTTTTCCTCGCAAAGCGCGTTCACCCGCTTCTTCAAGACCCAGTTCGAGCTGCCGCCGGCGCGCTACCGGCACGACATGCAAGGCAGCTCATAGGACGTCAGAAGAAATGGCGCACGCCCGCCATCACGCCATTCTGCGTGCGCCCCGCACCCACCGTGCCGCCCGCGTCCAGCGCCACGGCCGCCGCGCCAACGTTGTCCATGCGGCCGATGGCGCCGTAGATGGCCGTGCGCTTGGACAGGTGATAGGTCAGGCGCGCGGTGGCCAGGGTGGCATCGTTCGGGCTGTCCTTCACGGCCAGTTTGGCCACCTGGCCGTCAAGCACCAGCGCTGGCGCGAGCGGCCAGGCGGCGCCCACATACAGCAGTTGCGAGTCGACGGCCCCCCCGGCGGCTCGGATGGTGCGGTCGATGATGCCGCCGCCGATTTTCAGTTGATCAAACATGGCATAGGCGCTGGCAATCACGCGGCGGTCGAAGTTGCGGCTCGACGTGAGGCCGTTGGCCGCGCCTGCGTTGCCGTACATGATGTCGTACGACGCCGTGGCGCCGTAGCGGCCCGTGTCGTAGCCCAGCAAGGCGGTAATCTGGCGGCAGGCCTTGGCATTGCCCGCCACTTCGCCCGCGCAGCCCGTGGCTGCCGGCCCGCCCGCCGCCGAGGCATCGCGTCCCAGGCTGTAGGTGGCGCCCACGGTCACGTCGGAAAACGTGCCCAGGTAACCGACGGCGTTGTCGCTGCGGGCGTTCGGCAGGTACAGATCGAGGCTGCTGATGGAAAACAAGGCCGGCCCCATGATGTCGGACTTTTGCGTGGCCCAGAACGACATGTTCATCTGCCGCCCCAGCATCACGCTGCCATAGCGCCCCTTCAGGCCCACCCACGACTGGCGGCCGAACAGTCTCCCGCCTTGCCCCGCAACGCCCGTATCGACGCCGAAGCCCGATTCCAGCGCGAAGATGGCCTGCAAGCCGCCGCCCAGGTCTTCCACGCCCTTGAAGCCGAAACGCGACGGCAATGAACCGGTCAAAGTGGGCATCTTGGTGACGCTGTCGCCGGCCGCATTGGCATTCGTCGTGTAGGCCAGCGAACTGTCGAGCACTCCATACAGGGTGACGCTGCCTTGCGCATAGGCGGTGCTGCAGGCGCACGCGCCCAGCAGCGCCATGGTGATGGCCTTGATTTTTTTCATGCTTGTCTCCGTTTTTGTATTTATTTATTCTGCGTCTGGCTGCGCATCGGGGTGCGCTTCGCGAAATGCCGGCAGCGCCTCGCAGTGCGCGACGATGCGGCGTATCGTGGGATACGGCGCCAGGTCGCACTGGAAGCGCAGCGCGTTGTATACCTGCGGCACCAGGCAGCAATCGGCCAGGGTGGGCGTGTCGCCATGGCAGAACAGGCCCGTGTGGGGACTATTTGCCAGTTCCGCTTCCAGCGCGGCCAGGCCCAGATTGGTCCAGTGCTGGTACCACGCGTTTTTCTGCGCCTGCGACAGGGCCAGGGGTCCCGTCAGGTAATTGAGGACGCGCAGGTTGTTGAGCGGATGGATGTCGCAGGCGCACACCATGGCCAGCTGACGCACGCGGGCGCGGCCCAGGGCATCGGCCGGCAGCAGTTTTTGCCCCTCCTGCGTCTCGTCCAGGTATTCGATGATGGCCAGTGATTGGGTCAGCACGGCGCCGCCGTCCTCCAGCACGGGCAGCAGGTGCTGCGGGTTCAGGCTGGAAAACGCCGGCGTAAACTGTTCGCCGCCATTGCGGCTCAGGTGCACATACGCCGTGTCGGGATGCAGGTTTTTCAGGTTCAGCGCGATGCGCACGCGGTAGGACGCGGAGCTGCGGTAATAGCCATGCAATTTCATACGGTGCTTTCTTTCAGGGTGACAGGAACGGCGCCGGCGGCATTTCGGGTGCGCATCAGGCGGCCCATGGCCAGCAAGGCCAGGGACGCCAGCACGGCGGGAATGGCCAGCAAAAAGAAGATGGTTTCGTTATCGAGTTTCAGGGTCAGCATCAGGCCACCGGCCATGGAGCCGAGCACGGAGCCGCTGCGCCCCACGGCGGCGGCCCAGCTGACGCCCGTGGCGCGGCTCGACGTCGGGTAAAACGCGGCGGCCAGCGCATTGGCGCCCACTTGCGAACCACTGACGCCAAAACCCACGCCAAAGACGGCCAGCACCAGCAAGGCCAGGCTGCTGCCCGACAGGGCCACGACGACGATGCAGCCGGCGGCGGCAAGGTAGGCGATGCTCAGTACTTTATGCGGGCTGTAGCGGTCCATCCAGCGGCCCAGCAGGATGGCGCCGACGGTGCCGCCCACCTGGAACATCATCGTCACGAGCGAGGCGTTCGACAGGGACAGGCCATTACCGTTGAGCAAGGTCGGCATCCAGCTCGACAGCAAATAGATGATCAATAAACTCATGAAAAACGTGGACCACAGCAGCAAGGTGCCGCCGAGCACGCCGGGACGGAACAATTCCGCCATCGGCGAACCGGCCAGTTTCTTGTCGCTGACGACGAGGCGCGGCAAGGCGGCCAGGGTGGGCGCGATGCGGCGCACGATGTTCAGCACCTGGCTGCCATCGCGGCCTTTCAGCACCAGCCAGCGCAGCGATTCGGGCAGCGCCAGCAGCAGCACGGGCACCAGCAGCAGCGGCAAGGCGCCGCCCAGCATCAGCACGCCGCGCCAGCCGATCAGGTGCAGCAGTTGCGCCGACGCCAGGCCGCCCAGCGCGGAACCGATGGTAAAGCCGCAGAACATCATGGTCACCAGGCCGGAACGGCGCTGCTTCGGGCAGTATTCGGACGTCATGGTCACCGACGTGGGCATGGCGCCGCCGAGGCCCAGCCCCGTGAGGAAGCGCAGCACCAGCAGCATGGTCAGATCCGTCGACCAGGCCGACAGCAGGCTGGCCGCGCCGAAGAAGGCCACGGAGACGATCAGCACGGGACGCCGGCCATAGCGGTCGGCCAGGGGGCCGAACAAAAACGACCCCGCCATCAGGCCAAACAGCCCTGCGCCGAACAGGGGCGCCAGCGCGGCGGGCGTCAAGCCCCACTCGGCGCGGATGGCCGGCGCGATGAAGCCGATCGAGGCCGTGTCGAAGCCGTCGATGGCGACGATCAGAAAGCATAGCCAGAGGATCAGTTTCTGGTAGCGGGAAAACGGGTGGCTGTCGAGGAAGTGCTGGACGTCGGTGCCGGCGTGGGTAGTCATTATCTTGTCTCCGTTGTTATTGTTCGCTTGGGCTGCGCGATCTGTGCCGCGCTGGCCCGGTGGTTTACTTGACGGCGACGGTGATCGGCGTCAAACCGCCTATGCGCGCATCCATCGTCTGGCCGGCGGTGACGGCGCCCACGCCTTCGGGCGTGCCCGTCATGATGATGTCGCCCGGCTGCAGTTCGAACAGGGTCGACAGATTGGCGATGACTTCATTGACGGACCAGATCAGGTGCGTCAAATCGCTTGTCTGCACGACCTTGCCGTCGACTTCCAGCACGATGGCGCCCGTGGTGATCTCGCCGGACGCCGCGATGGGCGTGAGCGCGCCGATGGGCGCCGAATAGTCGAAGGCCTTGCCGATTTCCCATGGCCGCCCCTGTTCGCGCATGCGCATCTGCAGGTCGCGCCGCGTCATGTCCAGGCCCACGCCATAGCCGAAGATGTGCGTGGCCGCGTCCTCCAGGGCGATATTGCTGCCGCCCTTGCCGATGGCGACCACCAGTTCGATTTCATGGTGGTAGTTCGACGTCTGCGCCGGATATGGCACGGTGGCCGTCACGCCGGGCGGCACGGGCACAACGGACTTGTCGTCATTCGGCTTGCAAAAGAAGAATGGCGGTTCGCGGTCCGGATCGAAGCCCATTTCGCGCGCATGGGCGGCGTAGTTGCGGCCCACGCAGTAGATGCGGCGCACGGGAAACTGGCTGTCGCTGCCGACGATGGGCAGGCCGGCGATGGCTTGAGGGGCGAAGATGAAGTTGGTCATGGTGAAATCCTGTGTGAAAAATCAATCGGTCAAAAACTGCTCGCGCAGCACGCCCATGGCAAGCTGCACTGGGCGGTCGGAAAAACTGAACAGCACGACGTCGTCCAGCGGGCAGTCGAAGGAGACAGCAGCCCACGACGGCACGACGAAGGTGTCGCGCGGGGCGAAGTCAAACACCTGCGCACCGATCGTCACCGTGCCGCGGCCTTCGACCACGCTGTAGACGGTGCCGTCCGTGCTGCGCGCGCGCTTGCCGGCAAACCCTTTCGGCAGCAGCTGCAGGAAGGTGGCCATGGTGGGCATGGGCGAGCCGCCCGTCAGCGGATTCGTGTAGCGCAGCTTGTAGCCGTGCCAGTCGTCGATGGCGTCCGTGCGCGACAGCAGCTCCAGCGCCTCGCGCGAACGGGCATACGGGTAGTTGAAGATGGGCGAGGTCGCGCCCTGGTGCAACTGCTTCACGGGCGCCATGTTGTAGCCGTAGCGGGCCAGGCTCTGGCCTTCCGGGCGGGTGACGGTCTGGCTGTCTTCCGTGTCGTTTTCCGCGAAACCCGAGTCGAAATAGCGCAGCATGGGAATGTCGAGGCCATCGAGCCACACCACCGGCTCGCAGACGCCGTCGATACCCAGGTTGCCATGGTCATGCCAGGTCCAAGACGGCGTGATGATGAAGTCACCCGGGTGCATGGTGGTGCGCTCACCCGCCACCGTCGTGTAGGCGCCCTGCCCTTCGATCACAAAGCGCAACGCGGACTGGCTGTGACGGTGCGAGGGCGCCACTTCGCCCGGCAAAATCAGCTGCAGGCCCGCGTACAGCGATTGCGTGATGGACGCGCGGCCAGGCAAGGCCGGGTTTTCCAGCACCAGCACGCGGCGCACGGCTTCGTGGGCCGTGATGACTTCGCCGGCGCGCGCCAGCTGCGGCGCGATGTCGGCATAACGCCACAGGGCGGGAGCATACGGCGCCGTCGGACGAGGCGGCACGAGGGTGTGCAGGGATTGCCACAGCGGCGACAAATGCATGCCGCTCAGGGCTGCATATAAAGCTTCGCGTTCGGGCGTTTGATGGGAAGTCATGCTGCGTCCTTCTCGGTGGTGGCCAGACAGGTTTGCGCCGTCCAGCCATACAGCCAGGCCAGCGCCTCATAGAATTGCGCGGGCGTGCGACCGCGCCACAGGTCATTGCGCACCAGGCGCTCGACGCCTTTGGCGTGGTACAGCCGGCCCATCTCGCGGGCCGACAGCACCACGCGCGCCGTGCGGGCGATGCGCGAACGCTGGTACAGCTGGAAGGCGGCAGCCATGTCGAAGTCGCATGCACGCACGGCTTCGCCCAGGGTCACGGCGTCTTCCAGCGCCATGCAGGCGCCCTGCGCCAGGTATTGCAGCATCGGGTGGGCCGAGTCGCCCAGCAAGGTCATGCGCTTCGTGCTCCAGTTGGCGACGGGGTCGCGGTCGGCCGTGCTCCAGCGTTTCCACGATGTCGGCTTGTGCAGCAGCTGGCGCGGCTGCGCATGGACGCCGTCGAAGTAGGACAGCACTTCTTCCTTGCTGCCGTCCGTGACGCTCCATTCTTCCTGCTCGCGGCTGTGGAAGGTCACCACCAGGTTGTATTGCTCGCCATTGCGCAGCGGGTAGTGCACGAGGTGGCAGTTCGGCCCGGCCCAGACAACGGGCGCGTTCCAGCGCAGGTCGGACGGCATGTCGGCCGCCGGCACCACGGCGCGGTAGACCACATGGCCGGAAACGCGGACCTGGTCGCCCACGATGCGCTCGCGGATCACGGACTTGACGCCGTCGCAGCCAATCAGCGCATCGGCGCGGAAGCTGCGCCCCGCCGCATCCTGCACGGTGACGCCGTCCGCACCTTCCACCACGTCCGTCACCTGCGACGACGTCACAAAGGTGATCAGCGGCGAAGTGCGCACGGCGTCGAGGATGGCGCCGTGGATGTCGGCGCGGTGGATCACGGCATAGGGATTGCTGAAGCGCTCGCGGAAGGCCGCGTCGACGACAAAGGTGCCTACCTCGCTCGCGTCGACGGCGTCCATCATCACCAGGCGCTCCGTGAACACGGCCTTGGCACGCGTGCGTTCGCCCACGCCCAGCGCGTCGAGCGCGGCGAAGGCGTTGGGCGCCAGCTGGATGCCGGCGCCGATCTCGCCCAGCGCCGACGCCTGTTCCAGCACGGTGACGGCCAGCCCCAGGCGCGACAGGGACAGCGCGGCGGCCATGCCGCCGATGCCGCCGCCGACGATCAGCACGGACGGCTTGTGGGTATGTTCCATTTCTTTCCTCCAATTGATCTGTGTGCTTGCGCGATGCACGTTTGCCGTGCTCTTGGTATGGCAAGCAGTGTGCCGACAGGTCAATATTTGGTAAAGCGATGGAATACAATAGCCACAATCAAGTTTTTAAATAATGGTGCTCCCCATGTCGCGCTTCGATATCGAATTGCTGTTCATCTTTGACGAGATCTATAAAAGCCGCAATGTGACGCGCGCGGCGGAAAACCTGGGCTTGCCGCAATCGACGGTAAGCATCGGCCTGGGCAAGCTGCGCACGCATTTCGGCGACCGCCTGTTTGCGCGCACCTCGAAAGGCATGGAGCCGACGCCGCGCGCGCAGAACGCGGTGCAGGACGTGCGCGCCGCGATCGCCGCCTGGCAGCATGCGCTGGCCGACCAGCCCGTGTTCGACCCGGCCGCCAGCACGCGCGAATTTGCCATCTGCATGACGGACATCAGTGAAATCGTGCTGCTGCCCACCCTGCTCAACCACCTGCAGCAGATCGGGCCCGGCATCACCTTGGACGTGTCGAAGATCGCCACCGACACGCCCGAGCGCCTGGAGGGAGGCGAAGTGGACCTGGCCGTGGGCTTCATGCCGCACCTGGAATCGGGGTTTTATCAGCAAAAACTGTTCGAGCAGCACTTTGTCTGCCTGGTGGCCAGCAGCCACCTGCGCATCCGCGACACGATGACGGTGGAAGAGTTCCTGCAGGAAGGGCATATCGAAGTGAAAAGCTCGGGCACGGGCCATTCCATCGTGGAAAAAGTACTGGCGGCGGCTGGCGTGCAGCGGCGCATCGTGCTGAAACTGCCCAGTTTCCTCGGTGTATCACGCATCGTCGCCGAAACCGAGTACATCGTCACGGTACCGTACCGCTACGCGCTGCAGATGCAGGACCATGAAGCGTTCCGCATCCTGCCCCTGCCCGTACAACTGCCCAGCTTTTCAGTCAAGCAGCACTGGCACGAGCGCTACCATGAAGATGCGTCGAACCGCTGGCTGCGCCAGACGATGGCGCAGCTGTTTGGCGCGGCTTGAGGTGACTTATTCGCCGGACAGCAAATGGTTCGCCGTCCGGGTGTCAAACGCCAGCCGCGCCGCATCGATGGCGTCGCGGTGGCCATGGGCCCAGGCGCTCAGCGCGCTGATAGGGATCAATAGCGAGCGCCCCAGGTCCGTCAAGGCGTAGTCGACGCGCGGCGGCACGGTGGGAAACACGGTGCGCGTCACCAGGCCGTCGCGCTCCAGCCCGCGCAGGGTCAACGTCAGCATGCGCTGCGAGATGCCGCCGATCAGGCGGCGCATCTCGTTGAAGCGCTTGGTGCCATTGCCCAGCAATATCACCACCATCACGCTCCATTTGTCGCCCACGCGCGTGAGGATATCCGTGATCGGGCGGCAGGAAGCGGCCACGCCCGCATGGCCGCCTTCGTCGCGCATGCGCCGTTCCAGCTCCGCTCTTTGCGCGGCGGCATCGCCCATAGTCACATCCGTGTGCCCCAGTGTGGAAAAAGTGCCTTCTTGTGCGTTCATTTGATAGTCACTATATTTAACTCGGTTACAAAAGCATACCACCCGATCATACCACCCAAGAAGGCCCACATGAACATCCTGCACATCGATTCGAGCATCCTCGGCGAGCATTCCCTCAGCCGCCAATTATCCGCCGCCATCGTCGCCCGCCTGCAAACGGCCGCGCCCGGCGCCACCGTCCAGTATCATGACCTGGCCGCGCAACCATTGCCGCAATTTACGGCAGCACCGAGCGCCGCCGACGGCCTGGCGCTGGCTGGCGCGCTGGAGCAAGTGCTGGCCGCCGACGTCATCGTCATCGGCGCGCCCATGTACAACTTCGCCATCCCCAGCCAGCTCAAATCGTGGCTCGATGCGCTGGCCGTGCCCGGCAAAACCTTCCAGTACGGCGCCAACGGCCCCGAAGGTTTATTGGGCAGCAAGCGCGTGATCATCGCCTCGACGCGCGGCGGCTATTACGGCGCCGACACGCCGATGGCGGCCCTGGAACACCAGGAAAGCCATCTGCGCGCCTTCCTCGGTTTCCTCGGCGTCACGCAGATCGAGATCGTGCGCGCCGAAGGCGTCAAGGTCAGCGACGCAGCCAGGGCGCAAGCGTTGACGGGGGCCTTCGAGCAGATCGGGGCGCTGCAAGCCGCGTAAGGAGTGCCGGCTGCGCCGCAAGCCGTCGCGGCGCAGCCGGCAAGGAAGCGCCAGATGCGCTAAGCTGCTGGCACCCCAACCACAAGGACCACCATGACCCTGATCGTCGTCGCCACCATCGATGCCCAAACTGACCATATCGACGCCGTGCGCGCCGCCCTGGAAGTCGTCGTAGTACCGAGCCGCGCGGAAAGCGGCTGCCTGCGCTACGAATTACACCTCGACAACAAGATTCCTACGCGCTTCATCATGCTGGAAGAGTGGAGCAACCAGGACGCGCTGACGGCGCATTACGCGACGCCCCACTTCAAGACGCTGGTGGCCGCCGTGGGCGACAAGACCGTCAAGATCGACGTGGCCGAGTTGAGCAAGCTGAAGTAACGGCCGGCACTGCGCTAGGTGTGAAGTTGCAAGAGGTTATTCTGGCCGGATCTGAGCCGTGACATTGGGGCCTTGCCAGCAATGCCCTGATGCGGCCGGTGCCAGTTGTAGTGATGGTTCCATTCTTTGAGCATGTTGGCCCGCTCCAGTGAGTTGTTATAAACAAAGCCGTAAGCCCATTCGCGCAAGGCTGACTGGATGAAGCGTTCGGCCTTGCCATTGGTCTGTGGCCGATAGGGCCGTGTAAAGCGGTGCTTCAATGCTATCTGGCTACAAGTGGCCTTGAATGACTTGGAGCGAAAGGCTGAGCCGTTATCGGTCAACAACGCTTTGGGGCGCACCCCGAGTGAGCAGAAATAGGCATGGGTATTGGCGAGGAATCGGTTGGCATTCTCCTGGGTTTCGTCAGGATAGAGCTCCGTGAAGGCGATGCGGGCATGGTCGTCAATGGCGATAAACAAGACTTCCCAGCCGGCGCCGCGCGTACGGTCTCGCCGGTCTCCCGTCGCACGATGGCCGGTGGTTTCAATGCGCCCGAGCTTCTTGGTATCGATATGAATCAGGTCGCCTGGTTCTGCATGCTCGTAGCGCTGCACCGGCTCGACGGGATCGAGATTGCTCAGTTTGGAGAGGCCGGCGCGCGCCAGCACACGGCTAACTGTGGCCTTCGATATCTGCAGGTACTGGGCGATCCTGGCCTGCGTCATGCGCTTCTTGCGTAGCTCGACAACGGTCAGCGCCTTGCCTGCGTCCAGAGCCAAAGGGCTATGCGCGGGACGCGACGAGCGATCCATCAAACCATCCCGATCTTCGGCAAGGAAGCGCCCCAGCCATTTGCGCACGGTCGCCTCGCTCACGGCATAGCGGACAGCGGCCTGGCAGACCGGCAGGCGGTGATGTAGTACGTCTTCGACCATCTCGACTCGACGAATCAGCGTTAATCGGGCATTCTTATGGATGTTCATTCGGTTGGTTTCCTTGAGAACTGGGGGTTTGGCGATTTCCAGTGTCTCAAATCCAATCCGAATGAACCACAACAACCTATTGAAACATCACAGCTAGCGCGTGGCCATATTGGAAAGTTGCCATCTATAATATGGCAACTTTTCTTTATGGCCATCATGACACCATTTTCCAAGATACAAGGCGCCCTTGCGGCCGCCGCCCTGATCCTCTGCGCCGGCGCGTCGGCGCAAGCGCCCCTGACCAAGCTGGTGGGCGAATACAATCTTGCCTCGTCGGCAACCGTGCCGGCCAGCACCTGGGGTTACTCCAAAGGACGCATTTCGGTCAAGCAACTCGACGAGCGGCACCTGCTGATCGCCCTGTCCTGCGAATGGAAACGCGAGCCGAAGGCAGTCTGCGGCGATTATTTCCACGCCCAGCAGCGCGACGACGGCCTGTATCTGCAGGACATGAATACCTTCGCCATGCGCGTGTACTTCGATCCTGCTTCACGCAAGCTCACCATCATCTCGCGCGGCGCCGACGCCAAACAGAGCGTGCGGCACGACGTGTTCGCCGCCACGACGGCGCCGCTCACGGATCCCGCTTTGGTACGGCGCATGAAGCGCGAACTGTCGAATGCCGACAGCAAGGAAAACCGTCGCGTGTTCGGGCCCTACACCAAGTGGGATTACCAGGAAAACCGCATCGAATTCCAGCGCCAGGACTTGACGACGCCATGATGCCGCGCCTGATCCAGCCCCTGCGCCGCCAGCTGCTGCGCCTCGCCGGCGTCCTGCTGTGTTCGCCCGTACTCGCACGCGCGGCAGACAAGGACCTGCCCAGCGCCGTGCGTCAGCGCATCCTGGCCACCCTCGACGCTCCGCTGCCCACGGTGCTCAATGTGCAGCATCTGGCGCTGATACGACGCTTCAACATCGGCTGGTCGCCCGTGGAAAGCGGCGCGCCCATGCTCAATCCGGCCTACCCGCTGGGCAAGGGCGATACCCTGCAACTGACCATGCAGGCCATTGCCAGCAAGGATGCGGCGCTGGCCGCGCAGCGCCTGATGGAGGCGGCGCTGCTGCTGCCCCACTTCGTGCAGATGGCCGACCTGAAGCCTGGCAGCTATGCCAACGGCAAGGTACCCTTCGCCCTGACCAGGCAGCATGTGACACTGCTGCGGCAACAGTCGTGGATGCCGCTGGAAATGCTGGGCATGGCGGCGGAAGACTACCTGGCCGAAGGCTATTGGCCCACTCCGTCCGTCGACGGCAAGCGGCCGTATGGCGACTTCACGAATTACCCGGTGGAAATGGCGCAGGTACTGGGCCTGCCAGTGCGCAAGGAAGCGAATGGCAACCTGGCCATCACGCCCGCGCTGCGAGCGGAACTGAAAACGCTGCACCAGCAGACCATGGCCGCGTTGCAAGTGTTCGTGCGCGAAGCGGGGTTGCGGCGCAATACGGTGTAAAAAGATAGGCAAGAACACAGGCTGGCCAGCTAAGCCTGAGCCGCCGCCTGCCGTATCAGCACTTCGGCCGGAATACCCAACTCCTCATGCCGGCGGCGGATCATCGGCAGGGTCAGCTGGCGCGTGCCATTGAGAATCTCGTACACGCGGTTCAGGCCGATCAGAGAACTTCGCCAGGCTCTCGCCGCTCAGCCTTGCGGCACCGGCTGCGGCATAGGAGCCGGTGCGGGAGCCGGCTCCTGCACCGCCTTGCCATGCGACTCCTGCCCGCCCTCGCCTTCGGCCGGCATGGCCAGCGGCGCCGGCGGCGCGCCCTCTTGCAGCAAGTCACCCGGCTCTTCCACCGGTTCATCCTCGGGCTCGTCGACTGGCTCCACGTGGCGCAGCGGCGGGGGTGGCTTGCCGCCGGGGAAGATGGCGTCGCGCGACAGTTTTCCCGTGTCGAGCGCCGTCTTGAAGAAGTCGCCCACCACCAGCACGGCGTTGTGGCCGCCCTGGCCCCAGTAATTGCTGCGCATGGTGACGCGCGCGTCATTGAAGCCGACCCAGGCGCCGCCCACCAGTTCCGGATGCATCAAAATAAACCAGCCGTCCGCATTGTTTTGCGTGGTGCCGCTCTTGCCGGCCACGTCGGAGCGGATGCCAAAGCGGCTGCGGATGGCCGTGCCCGTGCCGCGGTCGATGACGCCGCGCATCATGTCCGTCAGGGTGGCGGCCGATGCTTCCTGCATGGCGCGCTTGGGCTTGTCTTCGCCGAAGCGGGCGATGACCTTGCCTTCGCGGTCGGTGATGTGCGTGACGACAAACGGCAGGCGCGCTTCGCCCTGGGCCGCGATGCTGGCGTAGGCGTTGACCATTTCCAGCAAGGTGACGGGACTGGTGCCCAGCGCCAGGGACGGCACTTTTTCCAGCTTGCTGTCGCGAATACCCAGCGCGCGCGCCAGCTTGATGATCGGCGGCAAGCCCACGTCTTGCATCACCTGCGCCGTGATGGTGTTTTTCGAATACACGAGACCATCGCGCATGGTCATGTCGCGCCCCGTGGTGCCGCTCATGTCCGTCGGGCGCCAAATCGTGCCATCGGACGCCTTGATATCCATCACGGCATCGCGGTAGACGTGCTCGGGACTCAAGCCCTTTTCCAGCGCCGCGCCATACACGATGGGTTTAAATGTGGAACCGGGCTGGCGCGCCGCCTGCGACACGTGGTCGAATTGTTCGCGCGCAAAGTCGCGGCTGCCCACCCAGGCGCGCACGGCGCCCGTGGCAGGGTCCATGGCCGTAAAGCCCGCTTCCAGGCGCGTCTTCGACTTGCGCAGGGCCGCCATGAAGGCGCGGTCGCCCTTCAGCTGTGCCAAAGCCGCCTCCGGCGTGCCACCGGCGGCCGTCAGCTTGCGGTAGTCACCCGACTCGCGCACGAAGGCGTCAAGCAAGGCCGGGTGGGATTTCCAGAAATAATCGAAGGGCACGCTGCCGCCCTGCATGCCCGCGTACATGCCTGTCGAGGTGGACGACGGCACGCCCGCGCGGCTCCATTCCACGTCGGCGATCGCCTGCAAGGCATTCGCCTGGCGTTCGACGGCGCGCTCGGCCGCCTGCTGCAAGTCATGGTCGAGCGTGGTGTGCACGATCAAGCCGTCACGCTCCAGGTTGTAGTCGTTCTCGTCGGCCCAGTCGATCAGCCACTTGCGCACATAGGCCGTGAAATGGCTGTCCGATTGCGCCCGCTCGCTCTGGCGCTCGAAATGCAGGCGCAGCGGACGCTTGATCAACTGCTTGTAGCGCGCCTCGTCGATGACGTCATGCTTGCGCATCTGCCCCAGCACCACATTGCGCCGCTGTAAAGAACGTTCGGGATTGCCGACCGGATTGTAGTAATTCGTGCCCTTGAGCATGCCAACCAGGGTGGCGCTTTCCAGGATATCGAGGCGCGAGGCTGGCTTGTCGAAATAGGTACGGGCCGCCATTTCGATGCCGTAGGTGTTGTACAGGAAAGGCACAGTGTTCAAATACGCTTCCAGGATTTCCGTCTTGCTGTAGGTGGCCTCGATTTTCAGGGCCGTGATGAGTTCCTTCAGCTTGCGGTTCAGGTTGCGCGAGCGGCCGATTTCCTCGGGGAACATATTGCGCGCCAGTTGCTGCGTGATGGTGGAACCGCCCTGGGGGTTGCCGCTTGCGGTGTGCAAGACGGCGCCCGCCGTGCGCGTAAAATCGATGCCGTGGTGGTCGTAGAAGCGGTGATCTTCCGTCGAGATCAAGGCGCTGATCACGTTCGGCGAAATCTGCTTTAACGTGACCCGTTCCTGCAAGCCCTGGTCGAAGCGGGCCAGTTCCTCGCCATCGGCGCTGACCATGGTGCTCGGCGCGGCCGCGCGCGCCTGGCGCAAGTCGTGGATGCTCGGCGTCAGGGGAATCAGCAGCAGCATGTACAAGGTCAGCAGCGCCAGCACGGCCAGGAAAGACCATAGCCCCAGCACCAGCGCGCGCCGCACGGGCGGCAGGGTCATCAGGTGCGCGTGGCCGCGCCGGTACAGCGCCACCGCCTTTGTCCACGTCACTCCCGCCACGCGCAAGGCTTGCGCGCGCGCCCATGTCCATGCCTGCCGTGCTTTTTCCTGAAACTGCTCCATGCCTGATGCCATGCTTGTAACCTTGTCTGATGCCGGAAAATCCGTTTCAGCAAGTATATAGGGCGGGCAACAAAGCGGGCCGGAATTTACGCCAGGCAAGCATCCAGGCGCGCCAGGGTGACGCCGACATACGCGCCCACGCAGCGCGCGTCATGCGTCGTAAACGGGTTTTCCAGTTGCAGCAGGCCGCAGTCGCAGATGACGGGATCGACCTGGGTCACGACGCCCAGCGCCAGGTAGCGCCAGCCATCGAGGCGACGCAAGCCCTGCTCCCGGCCGGGGTTGGCGCGGAAGATGGCGTCCCAGTCGTCAAGTTCGCTGGCCATGGGCCACAGTTCGAGCTGGACTTGCGTGCCGGCGGCCATCTGCCTGCCGCCGAACTCGTCCATCACGTGCAGGCGCTGGCCATCCACGTCGATGACGGCTTCCAGGTACTCGCCATCGGTGGCGATGAAGGTGGCGGCGACGATGCTGGCCGTCACTTCTGCGCCTGCTCCAGCAGCGCCGGCAATTCCTTCAGCATGGCCTCGCGCGTGCGCAAGCCGGCCGATTGCTCACCCTTCTTGTCATCCTGCACCAGGCGCGCAAAGACGATGCTGCGCTCGCCCTTGCTGGCCCAACCCACGAACCAGCCGTAGCCATGCGCTTCGTCAAAGCTGCCGTCGGCCTTGCGCGGGAAGGCGGCGCCCGTCTTGCCATGCACTTGCCAGCCGCCCACGTCCGCCAGGCGGGTCAGGCGGTGCGTTGCTTCCATCGCCTGTTTCGTCACGGGCAGCTGGTAATTGACCAGCTTGCGCAAGAAGCCCAGCTGTTCCAATGGTGAAATTTTCAGAGAAGAGCTGATCCACGAACGCTCCAGACTGTTCTCCTTACCCGGATCTCCCGACACGTCCGCATTGCCATAGCGCAAAGCCTTCGCGTATTTCTGGAAGCGCTCGGCGCCCAGCGCCTGCGTGATCTGCTGCGAATACCAGACGACGGAATACTGCATCCAGCGCGACGGGTCCGTATCCTGGCGCCAGGCTTCGCCGCCCCAGTCCACATAGCCCTGGCGGTACGGCAGAGCCGGCTTGTGCTCGTCCTTGAGGAAGCCGGCGTCATAGCCCATCAGGCTGAGCGCGATCTTGAACGTGGATGCGGGCGTGACTCTGTCGAGGCAATTGCCCTCTTGCAGCAAGACGGCGCCTGTTTTGGCGTCGGCCATGGCGGTGCAGATGGTGGCGGCCTGGGCCTGCGAAGCGGCCAGGGTGGCGGCCGTCAGGCCGAGGATAAACTGGAACAATGCGCGATATTTCATGGGCCTCCGGGGTTGGGGGAGAAGGACAAAGCGAAATTGTACCGGGCAGCACGGCGCGATGCCAGCGCTGATAACATTGCCTTGACGTTAGTGACCGCCCGGCTGGCGCTCCCGCTTCAGCCGCTCCTCTTCCAGCTCGTCCATGCCCAGCTTTTCCTCGTCGATCAGCGCATGCTCGCGCCGTTCGCGTTCCACTTCTTCTTCCAGGCTGTCATCGTTGACGTCCCGCTCGATTTTCTCCGGCATGCTGCCCTCCTTCACGGTGGTTGACTAGTATTCTCCGGCAAGCTTGCCCGCCTGCGCCACGGCATCGTGCGGATGCAGGCTTTCCATATGCCGTACGGTAACACGCGCCTGCGGATGGCGTGGCGCCAGCGCCGCCTGCACGCGGCGGGCCGCGTCTTCCACATACATCAGGTTAGCACCATTCAGGCGCGCGAACGCCTGCTCGTCCGCCCGTTTCACGGCCGTCTGCAGCGGTGTCGCCAGTGCCGCTTCCACCAGGTCGATCAGGGGAAACAGGTCCAGCTCCGCCTGTTCCGTCAAGGGCACCGTGACCGTCGCCGTGCTGCGCTGGCTGTGCGGCGTGGCCAGGCTCGCGTGTTCCTGCAGCCAGGCGTGCGCGGCCGCGCCGTCGATGCCGCCCGCACCGAACTGCGCCGCGAAGGCGTCGGCCAGCAATTGCCGCGACAGCGCCGCCGAACATGGACAGGTCGACGAGTAGCCGACCTCCACCGTCAGGGACAGGGCAAAGCCCTGCGGAGTAACACTGGCCTGCAGGCGCACGGGATACGATTTCCAGCCAGACAGCCCCGCCGTCAGCAGCGCCGGCTGGCGCCGCAGCAGGGGAAAGGCCAGCGCCAGGCGCGCCTGCGTGCTGCCGCAATCGGCATGGCTGTCCACCATGCGCCGCAGCACGGCGGCCAGGGCGCTCGCATCGAGCGGTTGCGCGGCGGCAAACGCATCGAGCAGCAGATACAAACGCGACATGTGGATGCCCTTGACGTGCGGGTCGGGCAAATCGACTTGCACGTCGGCCCAGGCATGCACTTGCTGCGCCTGCCCGCCCTCTTCCAGCCACAGGGGCAAGGCGATGCCTTGCATGCCGACCCACTCGAGCGGAAAGGGGCTGCCCAGATGGGGGCCGGCCGCCACATCGGGCAGCGGCGAGGATAGGGAATCGCGCTTCATGGTGATACTCCATATGCAAACAAGTTGCATATCATGAAGAAAAATCCTCGCATTTGCAAGCAACTTGCATTAATGGAGCATATTGACGGGTTAGCTGGCCTTGCGAAACGTCAGATTGATGCGCTGCGCGCCCAGCACCGCGTGTTCACCTTCCTTCAGGGGCGCCACGCCGTGGAAGCGCAGGCGGTCGGCGCCGCCCCACACCACCACATCGCCGTGCAGCAGGCCGATGCGCGCCGCCTTGTCGGCCCGCCCGGCGCCGCCGAACAGGAAGGTGGCGGGCAAACCGAGCGAGACGGAAACGATGGGCGCATTGAAATCGCATTCGTCGCGGTCCTGGTGCAGGGCCATGCGCGCGCCGGGCGCATAGCGGTTGACCAGGCAGGCGTCGGGAACAAAGCCCGGATAGCCGGCCGCGAGCGCCGCCTCATGCGCCAGACGCAGGAACACGGGCGGCATCGGCGGCCAGGGAAGACCGCTGTCCGGATCGCGCCGCGCATAGCGGTAGCCGCGCCCATCCGTGACCCAGCCCAGGGGGCCGCAATTGCTCATGGCAACCGACATGCGCAAGCCGCCCGGCGTGGCCATGTGGCGCAGGGGAGCCGCCAGCACGATGGCGTCAAGCGCCGGCAGCAGTTCGTCCAGGCAGGGCAGCGCGAAAGCGCGCAGCAGGATAGACGCGCACGAACCCGGCACCAGCGGCACGGGGCCGGCCGGGACTTGTTCTTCATCGGCGAACAGGGACAGGTTCATGCCGCCTATTTTAGCCGCGCCATGGAAAAAGCGCGCGCGGCCGCCCCATGGTGCGCTACAGTAGCGCTTCCAGCCACTACCACCCGCCTCCACGATGGATCATTACGCCGATTTGCTGCAAACCCTGGCGCAGCAGGAAGAATCCCTGCAATTCGAACGCTTCGACAACGACGCCGCGCTGGCCGTGGGCCTGTGGATCGTCGAGGAAGTGCGCAAGCGGGGCAAGGCCGTCACCGTCAACATCACGCGCAATGGCCAAGTGCTGTTCCACCACGCCATGACGGGCGCCACGGCGGACCAGGCGGACTGGATACGCCGCAAGAACAATACGGTACAGCGCTTTTGCCGCAGCTCCTACTACATGGGCATCTCGTATAAAAGCCGCGGCAGCACCTTCGAAGACGTGAAATACCTCGATGACATCGAGTACGCGGGCCACGGCGGCGCTTTCCCCCTGCTGATACGCGGCGTGGGACTGGTCGGCACGGTCACCGTTTCCGGCCTGGCGCAGGCGGACGACCACGCGCTGGTGGTGGCCGCGCTGCAGGCGCAGCTGGACGCGCACTGACGCCTCGCAGGCGCCATCCGCGCCGGCAACCGGGACAGGCTCTAAATGCGCTGGCCGCCGTCGATGGGAATTTCCGCCCCCGTGATGTACGAAGCGCGCTCGCTGCACAAAAACTCCACCAAATCGGCCACTTCGGCAGTCGTGCCCAGGCGGCGCAGGGGGATTTGCGTGTCGACGATGTGCGAAGTGCCAGGCGACAGGATGGCCGTGTCGATCTCGCCCGGTGCGATCGCGTTGACGCGCACATTCAGCGGCGCCATGTCGTTGGCCATTTCGCGCGTTAGCGACGCCAGCGCCGCCTTCGAACTGGCATAGGCCGAGCCGGCAAACGGGTGCACGCGGTAGCCGGCGATCGAGCACAGGTTCACGACGGAGCCGCGCGCGTTCGACAATTCCTGCGCGAAGCCGCGCGTCAGCGCCAGCGGCGCAAAAAAGTTGGTGTTGTACATTTCCTGCCACGTCTGCATGTCGGTGGTCAGCGAATTGACGCGCGAGCCGCCCGGTCCTTTCGGCGACACGCCCGCATTGTTGACCAGGGCGTGCAGTTTCGAGTCGCCCAGCATGGGGCGCAGCGTCTCGACCATCTGCCCGATCTGGCTCAGGTCCGACAAATCCATGCACACATGCGTGTTGTGCTCCTGGCTGCGCGGGCAGCCGCCGGGAATCGGGCTGCGCGAGACGGTGATGACCCTCCAGCCCAGACTGCGGAAGCGTTCCGCCACGGCGTGGCCGATGCCGCGGCTGGCGCCCGTGACGATGGCGGTTTTTTGTTCACTCATGTTCCTGTTCTTCCTTATCCTGTTCTTGTCCGGTTGTGCCGGCGTGGAGGCGCTCCTGGCGCATGACATAGGCCAGCATCTGCGTGCCGCCGTCGAGGATGTCCTGTTCGATGGCGCGCCGCGCGGCCGCGCCGTCGCGCTGGCGCAGCGCGCTGATGATGGCATGGTGGTGGCCGACCCGCATGTCGGGCGAAAAGCTGGCGTAGCCGGCGGCGATCAGCGGCGCCGTCTGCATCCACAGGTGGTCGACGAAGCGTTTCAAGGTCGGCATGCCGGCCGCCTGCGCCAGCCCCAGGTGAAACGCCTGGTTGCATTGCAGGGCCGCTGCCAGGTCGTGGCGCGCGATGGCCTCTTCATTCGCCTGCAGCAGGCGCTCCAGGTCGGCCAGGGTGGTGGCGTCGATGCGCTGCGCCGCTTCAAACGCGCCCAAGCCTTCCAGTTCCAGGCGCAGCGCGCGGATTTCCAGGTAGCGCGCCACGCTCAGCACGGGCACGCGGAAGTCGCGTGGCGAACGCAGCACCAGCGCCTCTTCCTGCACCAACTGCAGCATCGCGTCGCGCACGGGCGTGACGCTGGTGCCCAGCTGCAGCGCCAGTTCGCGGATGCGCAGCCGGTCATTCGGCTGGAAGCGCCCGGCCGCCAGCGCTTCGCGCAGCATGGCGTACACGGACTTGCCCAGATTGACGTGCACCAGACTGTCCAATTGATGGTTCATACGTGTTCTTGATCGTTGAGAAATTATGATGCATCATACATCAATGTGAAAAACAGTGTTTTTCATGGCGTGCACAGAAGACAGGACGCGCTGCCAGACCGTACAATCAGCCGCCACCGTCTCGAAAGGAATGCACTTGAACTGGGATTATCCGCACGCCCATACCCTGCCCGTCACGCCCGAAGCGGGCGACATCGACGGCTTGCAGCACACGAATAACGCCGTCTATGTGCGCTGGTGCGAACATATCGCCTGGCACCACTCGGCCACCCTGGGGCTGGACCTCGACGATTACCGGCGTCTGGACCGGGCCATGGCGATACGCCGCGGCGAATACGACTACCTGCTGCCGACGCGGGCCGGCGAAGCGCTGACCCTGGCCACCTGGCTGTGCGCCAGCGATGGCCGCTCCAGCATGGAACGGCGCTTCCAGCTGATCCGCGACAGCGACGGCGCCACCGTCGTGCGCGGACGCTGGAACTTGATCTGCATCGAATTGAGCAGCGGCCGCGCGCGCCGCCTGCCGCCCGAGTTTCTGGCCGTGTACGAACCAGCCATCGTCGCGGCCGGCGCGTAAAAGCGGACGCCTGGAGCGCCGTTTTGCGCGCCGTTCGGCGAAGATGCGGGGCTTTTCTTGCGCCTCCGCAGTGCAACATGCATTTCGCTCCTGCTTTGCCCGTGCATGCTTTAGAATCAGCGACCTCAGCCCCGTAAAAACAGGATAAAACATATGACGGCAGTCGGGAATACCGAACCACAAGAGCTCAAGCGCGGCCTCAAAAGCCGCCACATCCAGCTCATCGCCCTGGGCGGTGCCATCGGCACCGGCCTGTTTCTGGGCATCGCGCAAACCATCAAGATGGCTGGCCCCTCGGTCCTGCTGGGCTACGGCATCGCCGGCGTCATCGCCTTTCTGATCATGCGCCAGCTGGGCGAGATGGTGGTCGACGAACCCGTCGCCGGCTCCTTCAGCTATTTCGCCGACAAATACTGCGGCCACCTGCCCGGCTTCCTGTCGGGCTGGAATTACTGGGTGCTGTATGTGCTCGTCAGCATGGCCGAACTGACGGCCGTCGGCATCTACGTGCAATACTGGTGGCCCGGCGTGCCCACCTGGGTTTCGGCGCTGATCTTCTTTTGCGTCATCAACGCCATCAGTTTGTTGAATGTCAAAGCCTTCGGCGAGATGGAGTTCTGGTTCGCCCTGATCAAGGTGGTCGCCATCATCGGCATGATCGTCTTCGGCGCCTGGCTGCTGGCCTCCGGCGACGCCGGTCCGCAAGCCTCGGTAGCCAACCTGTGGCAGCACGGCGGCTTCTTCCCGAATGGCTGGCAGGGACTGGTGATGGCCATGGCCGTCATCATGTTCTCGTTCGGCGGCCTGGAACTGGTGGGCATCACGGCGGCCGAGGCGGATGACCCGAGCACGACGATTCCGCGCGCCACCAACCAGGCCATCTACCGCATCCTGATTTTCTACATCGGCGCGCTGGGCATTTTGCTGTCGCTGTACCCGTGGCAAAACGTCGTCACCGGCGGCAGCCCCTTCGTGCTGATCTTCCATGCGCTCGACAGCAACCTGGTGGCCACGGCCCTGAACGTGGTGGTGCTGACGGCCGCCCTGTCCGTCTACAACAGCGGCGTGTACTGCAACACGCGCATGCTGTTCGGCCTGGCCAAGCAAGGCAATGCGCCGCGCGCGCTGCTGCACCTGAACCGCCGCGGCGTGCCGCTGGTGGCACTGGGCGTCTCGGCCCTGGCCACGGGTGCCTGCGTGGTGGTGAATTACTTCATGCCGGGCGAAGCGTTCGAAGTGCTGATGGGGCTCGTCGTGTCGGCGTTGATCATCAACTGGGCCATGATCAGCTGGATCCATTTGCGCTTCCGCGCGCAGAAAAAAATCGAAGGCAAGACGACCCTGTTCCAGAGCCTTGGCTACCCGTTTACCAACTACCTGTGCCTGGTGTTCCTGGCAGGCATCCTGGTGATCATGTACCTGACGCCGGGCCTGCGGATTTCCGTCTACCTCATACCCGTGTGGCTCGCCGCGCTGGGCGTCGGTTACTGGATCAAGCAAAGTAGGGCCAAGGCCTAGACTGCCTCGCGCCGCATCAAAAGCACAAAGCCCGTCTTCGCAGGAAGGCGGGCTTTTTGCATTGAGCGTGCTCAATCGCTAAGCGACGACGGCCTTGTCCCGCTCCGGCAGCACATCGGCTTGCCACAGGCTGATGGTCCGGCCCGCATACGACTGCAGCAGCACATCGTCGTTCAAGGTCAGCAACGCCTGCTTGCGCTGTTCCAGGCGCGCCTCGGGCGTCATCTCCTTTTCGCCCGACTTGTACGGCCCCAGCACGGGCAGCAGGTCGCGCAGCACGGAATAATTGCCCGGCGTGGTCTTGTCCGATTCCAGCTTGCCCAGGAAATACTTCATGACGCGCTCGGACTGGTTGCCCTCCTGCCGCAAGCTCGCCTTGACCATCTTGCCATCCTTGTACGCCACTTGCGCATCGCTGCTGGCCGTATCCTCGATCTGGTGATAGGTGTAGTTCTGCGATTCCGTATTGTCCAGCAGGCGCAGCGGCACGCCGGGGACGAGTGTTTCATGGAAGCTGGCGCTCAGCTTCGATTGTTGCTGCTGCCTGATCGACCGCTCGTCCTGGCTGGCGCCGGCCTGCTCCGTCTTTTGCGACACTTCATAATTGAAGCCATCCCTTTCCGCACTGCGCATGGGATTGCTGAATTTCACGGTTTGCGACACGGAGGCGCTGAAATCGGCCAGTCCCGTCAGGATGGACTTGTCCTCGGCCGCCAGGCGCCACTTGCCCGTTGCGGGATTGTCCGTGGCCACTTGCGGCGCGGCGGCATTGCTGTGCAAGGCAGTGAAGCTATCCTTGAGCATGGCCACCAGGCCCGCGTCGCCATGGCCGCGCGACGCCGCCTGGTCGAACTGCTTCATGTAGCTGTCCAGCGCCTTGGCTTGCTTTTCCTTGCTGCCCAAGGTATTGAGTTGGCTGGCGTCGACCTTCAGGTCCAGACTGCCGGCCTCGCCGCTGAAGCTGACCTTGCGCTGCGCGCCATCAGCCTGGAAATCGAGGGTTTGAACACTTTCCGGCTCGCCGCGCACCTTCACTTCCGCATGCAGCTTCACCGACTCGAGCACCTGTTGGTCGAACTGCATCAAGCCTTCCAGCTTGATTTTCGGCGTGCTCTGCCCCATGCCATCGATGGCTTCCTGAAAACCTTTCGCCAGTTCGCCCAGGGCGCTCGCCTCAGCGTCGCTGAGCTCGCCGCTGGTCGTCATGTTCACGGCCAGGCCGTCGCCCTGGCTGTCGAGCGACAGCTTGACTTCCACGCCGCTCCTGGTGGTGATGCTGAGGGACACCCGGTCTTCGCCATTGCCATGCAGGCTGCCGGGCGCGATGCCGGATGCGCCATAGATATTCGGCGTGGTGCTTGGCGGCGGCTGCCGCATCGCCTGCGAGAAATTATAGTTTCCCAGCTTGGCCTGTCCCAGCATGGCCGCGCCCAGGCCGCTGAAGCGGCCGCCAAACGCGTACGAAGAGAAACTCTTCGTCATCGCCTCGCTCACTTTGTCGCGCGTAGCGCTTTCCCACACCATCGGCGGTTTCACGAACGCTGCCGGCTTGCTGTCGCTCACGCTCTCTGGGCTGAGCGCAACGATGGCAGACGGCGTGGATGCGGGCGACGGGGACGGCGCCTCCGTGCGGTTCGACGCGGCGGAGGAAGCCCGTGACGGGGCGCTATTCCAGCTGGACAGTGGAGAAATGGAGGTCATGGCGCTGTCACCTTGCAAATGGAGAGAAGATGCATCATAAAAGTTCGATATGGTTAGTTTTTTTGCAATTTCCTGGCGCTAGGCAAACCTGGCCTCACGTTATCTGGCGTGAAGGCAAGTACTGCATGGCAATACTGCATTAACGGCAAGAAACGGAAAAGCATGAGCGTCGGGGAAATGAAACATTTTCATGCCGCAGACCTCGCCTGCCCCAACAAGTTGAATCACAGCCGGGAATGTCCATTAAAATGCCACTATGGAACACAAGATTCTGCGCGCGCCGCTGGCCAGCTTTACCGACTTGTTGCTCGATGCCGTGTGCATGGTCGACGTGGAGGGGCGCTTTGTTTTCGTCAGCGCCGCCTGCGAACGCATCTTCGGCTACACGCAGCAGGAAATGATCGGCAAGCTCATGCTCGACATGGTCGCCCCCGCCGACCGCGCGCGCACCTTGGCCGCCGCGCGTGCCATCATGGATGGCCATGCGCAGACGCACTTCGAGAACCGCTACCTGCGCAAGGATGGCAGCCTGGCGCACATCATGTGGTCGGCCCGCTGGTCCGCCGCCGACCAGCTGCGCGTGGCCGTGGCGCGCGACGTCACCTTGCTGAAACAGGCGCAGGCCAAGCAGGCCGCGCTGTACGCCATCTCCGAAGCCATGCAGGCGACGCAAGACTTGCCCGCCTTGCTGCACCGCATCCAGCACATCATCGGCGATCACTTGCCGGCACGCAGCCTGACCTTGCTGCTGCATGACGAACACGGCGCCCAGGCTCCCATGACCTCGCATGCCGACGACAGCGCGCCCCAGCCAACATCGTCCCTGGCCAGCCTGCTGTGCGACGAAGTCCTGCGCAGCGGCCGTCCCCTGCTGCTGCAATCGGGACAACTGGCCGGCCTGCCGGCGGCGCTGCAAACGGCGGCCTGCGCCCTGTCCTCGTGCTGGCTGGCCGTGCCGCTGTACTCTTCTCTGGGCAGCATCGGCGCGCTGGCCCTGCAAGGGGGCCAGGATGCCGTCATCGGCTCGGCGCAAGACCAGGATTTGCTGCAATTTGTCGCCAAGCAACTTGCCACCGCCATCGAGCGGCGCCAGTTGCAGACGCAAATGCAGTTCATGGCCATGCACGACGAGCTGACCCGATTGCCAAACCGCCGCCTGTTCCACGACCGCCTGCATACGGCCTTCGCGCGCGCGCACCGCCAGGAAGGTCGTCTATCACTGCTGTTCCTCGATCTCGACAACTTCAAGCGGGTCAACGACGAGCACGGCCATGCCTGTGGCGACCTGCTGCTGCAAACGGTGGCGAGCCGCCTGCGCGATTGCATGCGCGAAACCGATACCCTTGCCAGGATGGGCGGCGATGAATTCGTCGTGCTTCTGGAAAGCAATGCCACGCCGGGGGACGTCAGCCTGATCGAGCAAAAGATCCACGCGGCCCTGGCTGCACCGCTGCACCTGGGCAACGGACAACAATTGCAGATCGCCGTCAGCATCGGCGTGGCCCACTATCCGGAAGATGGCGATACCATGCAGCAGTTGCTGCGCCATGCGGACCGGGCCATGTACGCCTCGAAGGTGCTGGCCGCCGCCTCGCGCTAGCCCATGCCCGCCCTTGGCGACAGTCCCGCATGCTATACTTTCCGGCGATGCTGAGACTCTTCAAAACATGGCTGATACTGCTGTTGATCACGGCGGTGCCGCTGCAGGCGGCCGCTGCGGGCGCCATGCTGGCGTGCGCGCCGTTCGCTGCCGCGCCTGCCGCCGCGATGACAGCGGCTTGCCAGCATGACGCCACGCAATCCTCCGCCGTTCCGGACAGCGCCAGCACACCGGAAGAAAACAAGACCCCAGCCAAGCATCCCGCATGCGGCGCCTGCTCCAGCTTTTGCCTGGGCGCGCTGATGCCACCTGGCATTACCCCGCCCGCCGCGTCCTGCAGCGGCGCGCAACAAGTCACCATCGCAACGGCCACCTTGCTGACGGGATTCATTCCCGACGGCCCGCGCCGGCCGCCGAGACCGCTTTCCGCTTAGCTAGCAGTTTAAATACCAAGCAGGCCACCAAAGTGGCCACGATAGACCTTATTCGTCTGAAAGCAACACCATGATCAAACATTTATTGCTGCGCGGCGCCTGCGCCGCCATGCTGGGCCTGCCCACGTTCGCCATGGCGGCCCTGCCCGTCATCGAAGTCTACAAGAGCGCCTCCTGCGGCTGCTGTGCCGACTGGATCAAGCACCTGGAAACGAACGGCTTTACGGTGCGCGCGAAAAATGTCGAGATGCCGGCGCAATACCGCAAGCTGGCCGGCATTCCCGACGCGCTCGGCTCCTGCCACACGGGCCTCGTCAACGGCTACGCCATCGAAGGCCACGTGCCGGCCAGCGAAATCAAGCAGCTGCTGCGCGAGAAACCCAAGGCCAAGGGCCTGGCCGTCCCGGCAATGCCGATGGGCTCGCCAGGCATGGAAGGACCGCGCAAGGATGCGTATGACGTCTTGCTGGTCAAGAACAATGGCAGCACCAGTGTCTACAAGCACTACCAATAACACTGAAGGGCAATGAAAAACGCCGCCGGAATCGCTTCCGGCGGCGTTTTTTGTGTCAGGCAGCAGTAAAAAACCTGCCGCCTGTCAAGACTGCATCAGATGGTGTCCAGCACTGCATTCAGGCTGGCGCTAGGACGCATGACCGCTTCCGTCTTCGCCGGATCTGGCAGGTAGTAGCCGCCGATATCCGTTTCCTTGCCTTGTACTGCTTTCAGCTCGGCAACGATCTTTTCTTCGTTGTCAGCCAGGGCTTTGGCCACTGGCGCAAAATGCGCTGCCAGTTCCGCATCGTCCTTCTGCGTAGCCAGGGCTTGCGCCCAGTACATGGCCAGGTAGAAATGGCTGCCGCGGTTGTCGAGTTCGCCGGTACGTGGCGATGGCGACTTGTTGTTGTCCAGCAGCTTGCCGGTGGCTTCGTCGAGGGTTTTCGCGAGGATTTTCGCCTTCGCATTGCCCGTCTTGATGCCCATGTCTTCCAGCGACACGGCCAGGGCCAGGAACTCGCCCAGCGAATCCCAGCGCAAATGGTTTTCTTCCACCAGCTGTTTGACGTGTTTCGGTGCCGAACCGCCGGCGCCCGTTTCGTACATGCCGCCACCGGCCATCAGCGGCACGATCGACAGCATCTTGGCGGACGTGCCCAGTTCCAGGATCGGGAACAAATCGGTCAGGTAATCGCGCAGGATGTTACCGGTCACCGAGATGGTGTCCAGGCCGCGGAAGGCGCGTTCCAGGGTGTAACGCATGGCGCGCGTTTGCGACATGATCTGGATGTCCAGGCCCTTGGTATCGTGCTCTTTCAGGTAAACCTGTACCTTCTTGATGACTTCGTTCTCGTGCGGACGGTAGGAATCGAGCCAGAACACGGCAGGCATGCCCGAGTTGCGCGCGCGCGTGACGGCCAGCTTGACCCAGTCGCGGATCGGCGCGTCCTTGACCTGGCACATGCGCCAGATATCGCCCTCTTCCACCGTTTGCGTCAGCAGCACTTCGCCCGTTTCCAGGTCGGTGATGTTGGCGATGCCGCCTTCAGGCACTTCAAACGTCTTGTCGTGCGAACCGTATTCTTCCGCTTGCTGCGCCATCAGCCCCACGTTCGGCACGGTGCCCATGGTCTTCGGATCGAAGTTGCCATGCCATTTGCAGAAGCCAATCATTTCCTGGTAGATGCGCGCGAAAGTCGATTCCGGCATGACTGCCTTGACGTCTTTCGGACGGCCATCGGCACCCCACATCTTGCCGCCGATACGGATCATGGCTGGCATCGACGCGTCGACGATGATGTCGTTCGGCGAATGGAAGTTGGTGATGCCCTTGGCCGAATCGACCATGGCCAGTTCCGGACGGTTAGCGTGGCAGGCGTGCAGGTCTTTCAGCACTTCATCTTTTTGCGACGCCGGCAGGGTCTCGATCTTGTCGTACAGGTTGCTCATGCCATTGTTGACATTCACGCCCAGCTTGTCGAACAGGGCAGCGTGCTTGGCGAACGCGTCCTTGTAGAAGATGCGCACGCAGTGACCGAAAACGATCGGGTGCGAGACCTTCATCATGGTCGCCTTGACGTGCAGCGAGAACATCACGCCCGTCTTGAAGGCGTCGTCGATTTCTTTCTCGTAGAACTCCAACAGCGCTTTCTTGCTCATGAACATGCTGTCGATGATTTCGCCCGCCTGCAGGGAAACCTTCGGTTTCAGCACGATGGTCTTGCCCGAGGCCGTGACCAGTTCCATCTTGACGTCGCGCGCTTTTTCCAGGGTCAGCGATTTTTCGCCATGGTAGAAGTCGCCATGGTGCATGTGCGACACGTGCGTCTGCGACGACTGGCTCCACTCGCCCATCGAATGCGGGTGCTTGCGTGCGTACTCTTTGACAGCCTTCGGTGCGCGGCGGTCGGAATTGCCTTCGCGCAGGACCGGGTTGACCGAGCTGCCGATGCACTTGCCGTAGCGGGCTTTCAGGGCTTTTTCTTCGTCCGTCTTCGCATCTTCCGGGTAGTCCGGCAGCTTGTAGCCACGGCCTTGCAATTCGCGCACGCAGGCGATCAACTGGCCCTGGGAAGCGCTGATGTTCGGCAGCTTGATGATATTGGTGTCCGGATTCTGGGTCAATTTGCCCAGTTCAGCCAGGGTGTTCGGGACTTTTTGCGCGTCCGTCAGGAATTCTGGAAATTCAGCCAGTACACGCGACGCCACCGAAATATCGCTGGCGACCACGTCCACGCCAGCCGGCGCGGTGAATTTTTTGATAATTGGCAGCAGGGAATACGTCGCGAGCAGCGGCGCCTCGTCAGTCAGCGTGTAGATGATTTTGGATTTTTGTGTTGCCATGTTCATTCCCTTGTATGCGGTGATGCCTGGTGGTTAACTTTCTTCATTCCAAACACAGGACGGTTAGCCTTGCTTTGGACGGCTAGTGTGCCGGCGGTGACGCCGTGCTTGCCCACCACGTATTTTAGACTGTCCTGCCGCTGTTTGTGTATCCGATGGCGACGAATCTTATATAAGACAGCAAATATCGGGATCTGAAGGCCCAGGATGGCCATTTTCCACGCTGAAATGCCCTCCAGGCCCGCGCACGGCATGGTCATGAGCCTGGCAGCAACGACTATTTTAATCATTATAAATCGTAATGATTCTCATTTATAATGTCGTGCATGCAATTCCTCCCTACTAACTTTATACGCTGCCCTTGATGCCCATTCCACATTCCCCACTCGCCCATCCCCACCTCACCACCCGGCTGATCCTCGCCGGCCTGCTCGTTGCCAGCGTCACGCCGCAGGCGTTCGCCCAGGCCGCGGCCGATGCATCGACCCCGCTCGCCACCGTGCTGGTGAATGGCCAGGCCGAAGCGGATGCCGGCGGACAGATCGCCAAAAGCGCGCGCGCCGGCATGCTGGGAGAAAAAGACTTGCTCGATACGCCATTCAGCGTCAACAGCTACACGAGCCAACGCATGCTGGACCAGCAAGCGCTGACCCTGGCCGAGGTGCTGGGCGGCGACCCATCGACCCGCTTCACGGGCCAGATCGGCGGCGTCACGGATTCCTTCTTCATCCGCGGCTTTCCCCTCAACGAGGGCAATCTGAGCGAAGTGGCGTTCGACGGCGTGTATGGCGTGTCGCCCAATTACCACCTGTTTACGGAATACCTGCAGAGCGTGGAAGTGCTCAAGGGACCGGCCGCCCTGCTGTACGGCATGTCGCCGAATGGCGGCGTGGGCGGCGTCGTCAATGCCGTGCCGAAACGCTCCTTGCCGCGCGACCTGACGCGACTGACTTTTGACTACGGCTCGGGCTCGCAGGCTGGCGCGGCCATCGACGTCAGCCGCCGCTTCGGCGAAGAGCGGCGCTTCGGCGTGCGCTTCAATGGCTTGCACCGCCAAGGACGCACGCCACTCGACCACCAGACCTCGCGCGCGGAAGTGGCCGCTATCGCCCTCGATTACCAGGGGCAACGGCTGCGCGCCTCGCTCGACGTGATCGAGCAATACCAGTGGATCGACGCGCCCACGCGCCCCTTCCTCGTGGCCGCGCGCCTGCCGGTGCCGCAAGCGCCCGATGGCCGGCGCAACATCGCCCAGTCCTGGGGCTGGTGGAAGTCGAACGACCTGGCCACCCTGGGCAAGCTCGAATATGACCTGAACGACAAGGTCACCATCTTTGCCGACGTGGGCGGCACGCGCTCCGACGTGTCGCGCTATTCGGACCAGACGCCGACCATCACCAGCGCGGCGGGCGACATGACGGTCACGCCCATGAATTGGAAATTCCGCGTGCGGCGCGCCAGCGGCGACACGGGCGTACGCACGCGTTTTCGCACGGGCGGCATCGAGCATGCGCTGGTCGTGATGGGCAATGTCTACCGCGATGAATTTGGCAGCGTGAGCAATTCCGGCAAACTCATCACCTCGAATATCTACCACCCTGTCGCCGTGGCCGACCCAGGAATTCCCGCTCCGGTCCGCGCGCCGAAACTGTCGGCCTCCACGCTTTCCAGCCTGGCCGTGGCCGATACGCTGGACATGCTGGACCAGCGCGTGCAACTGACCTTGGGCGTGCGCCGCCAGCTGGTCGAATCGAAAAACTACCACGCCACCAGCGGCGCGCTGACCACGCATTACAAACAGGGCGCCCTGACGCCGCTGGCTGGCATCGTCGTCAAACCGCTGCGCCACGTGTCGCTGTACGCAAACTATATCGAGGGCCTGAGCAAGGGCGATATCGCGCCGAACATCGCCGACAACGCGGGCCAGGTCTTCGCGCCCTACAAGAGCAAGCAATATGAAGTGGGCACGAAGGCCGATTTCGGCGTGGTGCTGGCGACCCTGGCCGTGTTCCAGGTGAGTAAACCCAGCGGCCAGCTGTATGGCAAGGTGTACAGCATGGATAGCGAACAGCGCAACCGGGGCCTGGAACTGAACCTGTCCGGCGCCGCCAGCAAGGCCGTGCGCCTGCTGGCCGGCATCACCCTGCTCGATGGCAGCCTGGTAAAGACCAACAACGCCGCCACCATGGGCAAGCGTCCCGTCGGCGTGCCCACGTCCATGGCCAACCTGGGCGGCGAATGGGATATGCCGTACTGGCCGGGCTTGACAGCCACGGGCGCCGTCAGCTACACGAGCAAACAGTTTGTCGACCAGACGAATCAGCAATCGGTGCCGTCATGGACCAAGGTCGACCTGGGCTTGCGCTACCGCACGGCCATCGCCGGCAAGGCGGCGACCTTGCGCGGCGGCCTGATGAACGCCTTCGACCGCCACTACTGGGCCGGCGTGGCCTCGTATGGCACCGTCTCGCAATCAGCGCCCCGCAGCGTGCAACTGTCGGCCGCCGTGGATTTTTGACGGGCACCGGTAGCAAAGTAAAAAACAGCAAAAAATAGCAAAAAAGCAGACCATCTCACCATGGATGGCGACAGAACCCACTGCTGGTCCTGTCGCCATCGCACACGGCGGAACTCCCCGCATGACTGCGGTCTAACAGACCAGGGCAGTGGCCGGAGAAGCCGCACCACACCGCATTCCAGTCCTCCCGGCTACCGCCCGGCACACTGCCGCCGCCATCGCGCATGCATCGCCGCATCAGCAGCGGTGCAGCCACGAACGACAACTACATTGATATTTATCAAATTGACTGCCCGATGCGTGGGCTACTGTCGGTGCCATCTTTGATTTGAAACAGAAACTCTGCTGCCAAGAATCGACCATTCCAGACACAACGCCAGTTCTCGCCAGGCTCTTCATTCCCCAGCCGATAACGCTCGCCAAGTGCGGTAACACCCAGCGTTCCCCCTCCCTTGCCTGTACGTGCCGGGGAAACTTTTGCTAGCGATTTTGCAGCTTTTTGATTAATGCACGTTAAAAAGGAATTTCGTATGAGCACGTATTCTGACATTTGCATCGTTGGCGCCGGCATAGGCGGATTGACTTGCGCTAATCAACTGATCGACGCCGCCGCCAGCAGGAAGCTGCGCATCCGGGTCTTCGACCTGAATCCCACCGTCGGCGGCCGCATCCAGTCGCGAAAAATAGATGGCGAGGAAATCGCCGAACTCGGCGCCGCCCGCTACTCGCCGCAGCTGCATCCGCATTTCCAGCAACTGATGCAGGGCAGCGGACTGCCGCATGCCGTCTACCCGTTCACCAAGGTCATCTCGCACGACAGCGTGCTGGAAGAGCTGAAGGCAACGCTCGATGACCTGAGCCCGATGCTGAAAGAGCATCCGAACGACTCCTTCCTCGAGTTCGTCAGCCATTACCTGGGCGCCGCCAAGGCCACCCACATCATCAAGGCGACCGGCTATGACGCCTTGCTGCTGCCGATGGTGTCGGCGGCCATGGCCTACGACATCATCAAGAAACACCCGGAAACGCAGCACTTTACGGAGAACGCCGCCAACCAGTGGCACTACGCCACCGATGGCTACCACGCGTTGCTATGCCAGTTGCAGCACCAGGCCCAGGCCGCCGGGGTGGAATTCCGGCTCGAACATCGCTTGCTGTCCGTTGAAAAATCGGGCGCCGAGCATGTGCTTGCCTTCAGCCACCACGGCGACACGCATATGCACCGCACACGCCATCTGGTGATGACCATTCCGCCGTCCGCCATGCCGCGCCTGAACCTGGATTTTCCTGCCGCCTGGAGTCCGTTCCAGTACGACTCGCTGCCCCTGTTCAAGGGATTTTTCACCTTCGACACGGCCTGGTGGGATGCGCTGGGGCTGACCGACAAGGTGCTGATGGCGGAAAATCCCCTGCGCAAGGTCTACTTCAAGAGCGACAAATATGTGCTGTTCTACACCGACAGCAAAAGCGCCACCTACTGGCGGGACAGCCTGGAACTCGGTGAAGACGTGTACCTGGCGCGTGTCCGCAGCCACCTGGAAGAAATCCTGCCGCTCGATGGCCAGCCGCTGCCGCCGATCAAGGCGCATTTCCACAAGTTCTGGCCGCATGGCGTCGAGTTTTGCGTGGAGCCGGAAGCCGAGCACCCGGCCGTCCTGCTGCACCAGGACGGCATCATTTCCTGCTCGGATGCGTATACCGCGCACTGCGGCTGGATGGAAGGCAGCCTGATCAGCGCCCAGCACGCCAGCGGCCTGCTGCTGCAGCGGCTCGATCAACGGGAAGACGTGGTCGCCGCCGCCAACGATACCTTCATCACTTCCTCGACCGAGCGCGCATGAGCCTACTTGACTTCCCCCGCCTGCATTTTCGGGGTTTTGCCCGCGCCAATGTGCCGACCGGGAATCGCAATACGCACGGCAACATCGATATCGCCACGAATGCGGTATCGATGGCGGGCGAAGCTGTCGACCTGAGCCGGCCGCCGGCCGAATTCCATGCACACCTGAAACAGCTTGCCCCCCGCTTCAATGCGGAGGGCAAGCCGGATCCGGACGGTATCTTCAGCCTGGCGGCAGGTCACAATTTTGGCGGGAATAATCATTTCTCTTGGGAAAACGCGAGGATCACGGGCGTCCAGCTGCGTCATGGCGAGGTCGATACGCAGGATCCGCTGGTGGGCGCCAAGCTGGGCCTGTGGGGCCACTACAACGAGTACCTGCGCACGACGTTCAACCGCGCCAGGTGGATCGACAATAACCCGGCCCAGCCGGACACCACGCTGATCTACGCCGGCCAGTTCACCTTGAGCGACAAGCTGGCCACGCCCAACACGCCCACTTTGTTTACCGCCGACATCGCGCAGGCGCACTCGGTGCGCTGGCTCGGCAGCGGCCATATCACGGAACGCAGCGGGCATTTCCTGGACGAGGAATTCGGCCGCTCCAGGCTGTTCCAGTTTTCCGTGGCCAAGCAAGACCCGCATTTCCTGTTCAATGCGGACCTGCCGCTGCCGGCAAGTATGCGTGCTTTGCAGCAAGCCCTGGCAGATGACGACGTGCTGGGCCTGACGGTGCAGTATTGCCTGTTCAATATGTCGACGCCGCAAAAACCCGACTCGCCCGTGTTCTATGACCTGGCCGGCAGCATCGGCCTGTGGCGACGCGACGAGCTGGCCACCTATCCGGCCGGCCGCCTGCTGCAGCCGCGCCAGGCCAGCCTGGGACCGGTGCTGGTAAAGCTGCATGCGGATCGCGTCGCGTTCAACATGCCGACCGCCATCCCATTCACCACGCGCGACGCGGGCGCCGTCTCGGAACAGCATCCCACGCATGCGCTGGGCGGCAAGCAGGCGCTCGGCGACCTGCTGCTGCATGATGACACAGGCACCTTGCTGGCACGGATTCCGGAATCGCTGTACCGCGACTACTGGCGCCACCACGGCGTCTTCGATGTGCCGCTGCAACATCCCCCCGCCCCGGGTTCGCTCAGCCTGGGCAGCGCGCAGGCGCAGTGGGATGAAGCCGACTGGGTGCTGCAATCGGACAGCAACCAGCTGTACCTGGAAGCGCCGAACCATAAAAAGCACGAGCAATTTCCGCAGACCATCACCGTGCAAAGCCGCTTCCGCGGCGAGCTGGCGGCCCCCCCATCCTTGGCGGAAGCGGAAGACGGCGCGCTGCTGGCCGTGCAGCAGCAGCCGTCGCCGCTCGGGCATGGCTACACGGCGCTGACCCTGACGGGACGCCAGCCGGGCGCGACCCGCATCGTGCTGAGCACAGGCCAGGATAAACAATACCTCGGCGTGCGCGTGTTGCCCGACGACTGGGACCTCGACGACGTACCGGCCGAACAGGTCGACTACGCCTTTCTCTACAGGCATGTGATGAGCTACTACGAGCTCGTGTATCCCTTCATGTCGGACAAGGTCTTCAGCCTGGCGGACCAGTGCAAGTGCGAAACGTATTCGCGCCTGATGTGGCAGATGTGCGATCCGCAGAACCGCGAAAAAAGCTACTACATGCCCAGCACCCGCGAACTGTCGCTGCCAAAGTCGCGCCTGTTCCTCAAATACCTGACCCAGGTCGAGGCGGCAGCCGCGGCCAAGGCGGCGGTGCCGGAAGCGGCCACGCCGCATGTCATCGGCTGCAAGGCGGAGTTGATCGATGAGCTGAAAAAGGCCATCGACCTGGAACTGTCGCTGATGCTGCAATACCTGTATGCCGCGTATTCGATTCCCAATTACGCGCAGGGTGCGGCGCTGGTGCAGGCCGGCCGCTGGCTGCCGGCCGAGCTGGAACTGGCCTGCGGCGCCGAAGACCGGCGCCGCAACAGTGGCACGCGCGGCGCATTGCTGGAAATCGCGCATGAAGAAATGATTCACTACTTATTAGTCAACAATGTGCTGATGGCGCTAGGCGAAGCGTTTTATAGCGGTACCCCGCTGCTGGGCCTGCAGGCGCGCCGGCGCTTCGGCCTGGACACGGAATTTGCGTTCGAACCATTTTCCGAACACGTGCTGGCCCGCTTCGTGCGTTTCGAATGGCCCGACTACCTTCCCACGCCGGGCAAATCGATTGCCACCTTCTATATCGCGATCCGCCAGGCCGTGGCCGAGCTGCCCGGCCTGTTCGAGAGCGGCGGCGGCAAGCGCGGCGGCGAGCACCATTTGTTCCTGAAAGAATTGACCAACCGCGCCTATCCCGGCTACCAGCTGGAAGTGTCGGACCGCGACAGCGCGCTGTTCGCCATCGACTTCGTCACGGAACAGGGGGAAGGCGTGGCCGTCGATTCGCCGCACTTCGCCTCGTCGCACTTCCAGCGGCTGCGCGCCATCGCCGGCAAGTTTGCGGCCTGCGGCAAGCCGTTCGAGCCGGCCGTGCCGGCGCTGAAGAATCCCGTGCTGGAAGCACGCGCGGACTGCACGGTGGTAACCGACCAAAAGGCGCGCGCGCTGATGCAGCTGTATCAGGGCTGCTACGAACTGACCTTCCTGATGATGGCGCACCATTTCGCGCAGCAGCCGCTGGGCAGCCTGCGCCGCTCGCGCCTGATGAACGCCTCCATCGACATCATGACCGGCCTGTTGCGCCCTCTGTCGGCCGCCCTGATGAACATACCATCGGGCGTGCCCGGCCGCCATGCGGGACCGCCCGTGCCCGAGCCGGTCAGCAGCCGGGTCAGCAGCGACTACAGCCTGGGTTGCGACATGCTGGCGCAGAAATGCCTGGCGCTGGCACGGTACGCGCGCGGCCTTGAGAGCGATGTCATCGGCATGGCGCCGATAGAAATGTTGGAGTTTTTTAATCAGCAACTTACCGATTTATCTCGGGGAAAGATGTCAAGAGAGGCCTGAAATGCATAAAATCATTATCGTCGGCGGAGGCCTGGCAGGTAGCCTCAGCGCCATTTATCTGGCGCAACGGGGACACGAAGTCCACGTTGTCGAAAAACGCGGCGATCCGCTGCAGCAAGCTTACGCCAACGCCGATCCGGTCAACTCGCGCGCCATCGGCGTCACCATGACCGTGCGCGGCGTCAAGGCGGTGCTGGCGGCCGGCATCAGCAGGCAAGAGCTGGAGTTGTGCGGCGAACGCATCCTTGGCATGGCGTTTTCCGTCGGCGGTACATTCAAGGTGCGCGAACTGGACCAGCGCGAAGGCCTGTTCCCACTATCGCTGGACAGGTCCGCCTTCCAGCGCCTGTTAAACACCTACGCCGCCAGGCACGAAGTGAAATACTACTTCGAGCATAAATGCCTGGATGTCGACCTGGAAAGAAAAGTCGTGCTGATCCAGGGTCCGGACGGCGCCCTGCAGCACCTGGATGGCGACCTGATCATCGGCGCCGATGGCGCCCATTCCGCCGTGCGGCGCGCCATGCAGAGCGGCATGCGGCGCTTTGAATTCAAGCAGAGCTTCTTCCGCCATGGCTACAAGACCCTCGTGTTACCGAATGCGGAGGGCCTGGGTTTCAGGAAGGATTTGCTGTATTTCTTCGGCATGGCTTCCAAGGGCCAGTTTGCCGGCCGCGCAGCCACCATTCCGGACGGCAGCGTCAGCTTTGTCATTTGCCTGCCCTACTCCGGCACGCCCAGCCTGAACACGCTGAACCGGGAAACCATGGCGGCCTTCTTCGACCGCTATTACGACAAGCTGCCGGCGGCCAGCCGGCAAGAGATGGTGAACCAGTTCATCGCCCTGCCCAGCAACGACCTCATCAATGTCCGCTCGAGCACCTTCCATTACAAGGGCAATGTCCTGCTGATCGGCGATGCGGCGCATGCCACCGCCCCCTTCCTCGGCCAGGGCATGAACATGGCGCTGGAAGACACCTATATCTTCGTCACTTTGCTGGAAAAGCACGGCAATGCGCTGGTGCCCGCCCTGGCCGAGTTCACGCAGCAGCGCAAGGTACAGGCCGACGCCATGCAGGATATGGCGATCGCCAACTACGAAGCGCTGAGCAACCCCAATCTGATTTTCTTCCTGCAGACGCGCTACAACCGCTTTATGCACCAGAAATTCCCCCGTATTTATCCACCCGACATGGCGGATAAATTGTTCTTTACATCGATTCCTTACGATGAACTGCAGCAAATTCAGAAAAAACAAAACGTTTGGTACAAACTTGGGAGGGTAAATTAATGAACATTCTCGTCATCGGCGCCGGTCCCGCAGGACTGCTCTTCGCCAGTCAGATGAAACAGGCCCAGCCCGGCTGGAATATCCGCATTACGGAAAAGAATACCCCGGAAGAAGTGCTGGGCTGGGGCGTGGTGTTGCCGGGACGGCCGCCGCGCCATCCGGCCAATCCGCTCTCTTACCTGGAGCAGCCGGAACGGCTCAATCCGCAGTTCCTGGAAGAATTCAAGCTCGTGCACCACGAGCAGCCCAACCTGATGGGCACCGGCGTGACGCTGTGCGGCGTCGGACGCCAGGCCCTCGTGCAGGCCCTGCGCGCCAAGTGCGTAGCAGCCGGCATCGATATCCGCTACGAAACGCCGCCGGCGGACAAGGCGCAACTGGAAGCCGAGTACGACCTGGTGGTGGTGTCGAATGGCGTCAATTACAAATCGCTGGACTTGCCGCCAGCACTGGCGCCGCACATCGATTTCGGCCGCAACAAATACATCTGGTACGGCACCACCCAGCTGTTCGACCAGATGAACCTGGTGTTCCGCAGCAATGAACACGGCATTTTCATCGGCCATGCCTATAAATATTCGGACACGATGAGCACCTTTATCGTCGAATGCAGCGAAGAAACGTACGCGAAGGCCGGGCTGGAGGCGCTGTCCGAGCACGACGCCGCCGCGTATATCGCCAAGACGTTCAAAGCCGAACTCGGCGAGCACGGACTGCAGAGCCAACCGGGCCAGGGCTGGCGCAACTTCATGACCCTCAGCCGCGACCGGGCCTGCGACGGCAAGTTCGTCCTGCTCGGCGATGCGTTGCAATCGGGGCATTTTTCCATCGGCCATGGCACCACCATGGCCGTGGTGGCGGCCCTGCTGCTGGTCAAAGTCCTCAATACCGAAGCCAACACGTCCGCCGCCCTGGACAGCTTCAATGCCCGCGCCGTGCCCCTGGTGCACTTATTCAAGGAGCATGCCAACAGCAGCCGCCTGTGGTTTGAAAGCGTGGGCGAACGTATCGAACTGAGCAATGAAGAGCTGACCGCCAGCTTCGACGCCCGCCGCAAGGACTTGCCGTCGCTGCAAGAAACTCTGATGGCCAGTCTTGGCTACGCACTGGGCCGCTAAGGAAGATACCATGCCGACACACCTCGCCCCGCCGCTGCTGCCGCTGCAATGGAGCAGCGCCTATATTTCCTACTGGACGCCGATGCGGGAGGACGACCAGGTCACGTCCGGCTATTGCTGGTTCGACTATGCGCGCAACATCTGCCGCATCGATGGTCTGTTCAATCCCTGGCCGGAAAAGGAACATGGACACCTGCTGTGGATGTCGGAAATCGGTGACGCCAGGCGCGAACAAAGCCGCAAGCAGAAAGTGGCCTACACAAGGCAGGCGGAGGCCAGTGGCGAGCAGCTGCACAGCACGGCACTGGCCGATGAGGTGATCCCGTTCCATGACCTGTTCCTGCCGCAAGCGGTGCTGCTGGACGGCGGTGCCCGTCACGACGGCCGCCACAGCGTGCTGGGCCGGGAGGCGGACGCCTGGGTAGTGGAGCGGACGGGCAAGCCGCCATCGGTCTTTTACCTGGAGGCCGGTGGCAACCGCCTGCTGCGCATGGTCACAGGCAACGACCCGCAGCACCGGTCGGTACGCGACTTTCCCAACCTGTTTGTCGGTGATATTCCGGACAGCGTCTTTACGTCTTGCAACACCTGACCAGGACGTGGCGCGCGCAAGGGCCGCATGAGGCCGAGGCCCGCGCCACGCCTGGCTGGCGTTTTTGTTATTACTCTCGAAGGATATTGCTATGCCGCTGGTTGTTTACATTTTGGGGTTGACGATCTTTTCGTTAACCACCTCCGAATTCATGGTGGCGGGCATGATGCCGTCGCTGGCCCTGGCCATGGACGAACCGGTGACACGGATCGGCTATCTGATCTCGCTCTACGCCATGGGGATGGTCATCGGCGGACCGCTGAGCACCATCGCCCTGCTCAAGCTGCGCGTGCCGAACAAGCAGGGACTGCTGTGGCTGCTGGGCTTTTATGTCCTTGCCCAATCCGTTGCCGCGTCCGCCACCAGCTATGACATCCTGGCCATCGCGCGGGTGGTCACCGGCGTGGTCGCCGCCACCTGCTTTGGCCTGTCCCTGGCGATCTGTGCCGACATCGTCGCTCCCAATGCGCGCGGACGCGCCGCCGCCGTCGTGATCGGCGGCCTCATGCTCGCTTCCGTGGTTGGCGTGCCGGTCGCCACGCTGATCGACCAGCACCTGGGATGGCGCGCCAGCTTCTGGCTGGTGGTGCTGCTGGCGCTCCTGTGCCTGGCACTCATCACCGTACTGGTGCCGCGCGCCAAGCCATCCGAAGTCGTCAGCCTCGGCAATGAACTGGGGGAATTCCGCAACCGCCACCTGTGGGCAGCGTATGCCAGCAGCGGTCTCATCATCGGCGCGATCTTCGCGGCCTTCAGCTACTTCGCCTCCATCCTGACGGAAATTACAGGATTTCAAGCTTCCGACATCCCCTGGCTGCTGGGTATCTACGGCGTCGCCAACGTGGTGGGCAATGGCGTAGTCGGCCGTTATGCGGACCGCTACACCACCGTCATCATGGTCTGGGGCATGATCATCCTGAGCATCAGCCTGGCGCTATTCGCCGTCTTCGCGCACGACAAAACCATCAGCGTCGCCTTGCTGGTCGTCACGGGCCTGGTCGGCATGTCGATGAATCCCGCCATCATCGCCCGCGTGATGAAGACCGCCCACCCAGGGCCGCTGGTCAACACGGTGCACACGTCCGTCATCAACATCGGCCTGGGCGCCGGCTCCTGGCTCGGCGGCCTCGGCATTGCCGCCGGCTACGGCTTGCGCTCCCCGTTGTGGGTCGGTGTCGCGCTGGCCGTGCTTGGCCTCATCAGCTTGCTGCCCTACCTGGGGCACAGGTCGCGCGGTTCGGTGCTGTCGCATTGATCGTTGGGGCGGTTGGGCCAGATTCATTTTTCTTTGGGGAAACCCGTCCGATAACGCTGATTCAGGCATTTAACGTCGACGATGGCACTGTTACCCCCGTCCCAGAACCAGTAACCTACGGCATGCTGCTGGCGAGCCTAGGCCTGCTGGGCTTCATACTATGGCGTAGCAAGAATCAAGCGTAACAATGGCAAAGCCACCCAAAAGGTGGCTTCTTTTTTTTGCTGCCACGACCATATTGCGTGGTGAACGGCACATGCAGGGCGAGCAGATCCAATGCTGGGTCCCAGTACTGTCGCGAGTTCCAGCTATCGGTGGCGCAAAGCGCAGCCCTTGCACTTGCCGTCCAGCCGGTGTGCCAGCGACTTCCCGGCCGCACTCGATCGCCTCGACAGTCCAGCTGCGCCAGATTCTGTTACTTGCCCTCTCACATGCAGTTAAGCGTGCCGTTGGCGGACTTCGCGTTTAGCGAAAACACACAATCCTCAATATGTGTCAGACACAAGATTCGCACATTCAGCGCCGAGTTGATAAGCGGAAAGATTATCAAAGCGTGCACTAGCAATCTCAAGCCTGGTTTCAATAGTAAAGAAACTCTGATGAATTGGAACAAGAACGTTCGGGAACCTCATCAGGCGCTGGAGATTATCATGGAAAATACTATCATCCGGATTATTCCGCATCACTGGACATAATTTTAAGCTGTGGCAGTTATATTTGGTGACAAAGCGAGTATTTACGTGACATTTTCAGAAGCGCATCAGCAATAAATATAATTATTTTCAAAAATAATGTTTTGCAACAATAATGTGGTGTAGCATTCCATTCAGCTGAGCATTTACATTTCTTTTCTTTTACATTGAAAGGTAATTTATCATGAGCAATGTACCAGTACCCGGAAACTATGTTTCTGAAGATAAGAATTTTACATTTAAAATCAGTTCGGCCGATTCCTCGAATGGCGTCATCAGCGGCGTGTATAACGCAAGCTATAGTCCTGTCGGCCCACTGACCGCCGAAGGCAATATCGGACACTATTCATGGGTATTTAACAAGGCCCAAGGCAAGGATGGCGTGGCGCCATTCGTTATCAGTTTTGGCGGAAGTGCTCGTCCTAACGGTCGGCCATATTGCATCAGCGATGCGTGGAACGGGGCATACCAGACCGACAATAGCATCCTTGCAGAAGGCGTTCGTTCATTCGTCAATCAAGATGGCGTGGTCCAGGTACGCAGCCTGGGTACCTTGCGTTTCGCAATCGGCTAATTAGCAGCGGCAGAACGAAATAAAGTAGTTATTTTATGTAACTGCTCAGCCAAGATAGACAATATCAGTCGCATAAAAAATCGTTATATTTAGTGATGATTAACTTACCACCCTATAGCAATTATTTCCAAAATAAAATATTCTCCATTGGCAGCTGATCAAGATGTGATATGCCTCTGACTCTTCTAAAGAATTCATAAGCAGAGTAAGCATCATTAACTGAAACGGAAGCACGGATATACCTGCCTCGATCTTGGCCAAGACTCATACCTTGGAGCAGTCCAGCGCCTGCAAGCCGAGCGCCTGAATTCTTCGTCCGCCATGCATTGCCGCTCAGCCCGCGCCAAGCGCACCGCCTGCTGCAGAGTAAGCCGGATCACCTCTCCCCTCAAAAAAACGCTCTAAAGGTGCGATCTAGCACCTCGGCCGCCGTCGGTGCCGGCATTGGCGCCCCCTTTGCGCTGCAACGGCAACAGCAGCAATTGCTGGTCGTGCGCGATGCCTTAGGCCGAACCGACAGGAGTCCAGACCTCGCGGAGTAGATCGCCGCCAGTGGCAGGTCGAACGGCTCCAAATTCATGGCGCGCGCGATCGGGTTTGTGACGTTCCATACCTTTCCATCGGAACTGTATGTGTTATCGGCGACGAAACAGCCATCGATCTTCACGGCGGGGTATGCGCTCATGCTCGTATCAACTTCATCGCGTTGCCGCAGCCGGCCGAGCCCAAATAAGGCGCGAGCAACGTATCAACTGCCACGAAGCGCTCGCGTGCGTCAGTGGTGTTCTGGAAATACTCCGTTTCCAGTGGGCCAGTCTTGTCTTTTTTGATGGCGTTGGAACCAGTGTCGAGGTCGGGCAGCAGATCCTCGCCGCTGCCGGCGCGCACGGCCAGATCGATGCAGGCATTGACGATGTCCAGCGGCGCGATGGTGCTGGGCACGATGAAGCCGTCGACTGCCACGTTGTAACGCGGCCAGTCCAGCGCCTGGTGCTGATACACCCGGCGGCCGGCCCAGCGCGTGCGGTAGGTCGCCATGAACAGCGTAGCCCTGCGCAAGGCGATCTCTTTATCGGCCTCGGTCAGCGCAGCCCAAGCGGTCAGGCCCAGGCTGGCGCAACGCGCATCAGCTGCGGCGACACTGGCATAGGATTCGGCTTCGGCCAGACCTGCGCCAGTTTCAATCGTAAGCATAAGAAATCCTACATTTTTAATAAATATTCAATTGCTGCAATTTAGAAAAAATTATCGTATAATTAATTTTCATATCTTTTTTGCATCAATATAAGGAAAATGATGAGCTTACATACAATTATCAAAATTGCACTTACGAACATTGCTTTGTGCGCCTCCTTCCACGTGCAAGCAACAACCTTTTCCAACGAGTTCAACTCTGGCGAATTAGGTTACTTGGGCGCAATAGGTGTGGTTACTTATGGAGAAACTTTCACTTCTCCGGGCGGAGTGCTGAACGATTTCACCCTCTATGCGTCTTCAGGTTATGGCACTTCAAATTATGGCACCGGCTATATCGGATTCGGGATTGCAGCATGGGACGGAACCAAAGCCGTCGGTCCCGCCTTGTACACGAGTGCTCCAATGCCATACAGTGGCAAAAATGCAGCATTTGAAGCAACTGGACTCAATCTGGCATTGCCACTTAATAAAGAATACGTAGCATACTTAACAGTTGCAGGCATCGAGAATCCAGTTCATTTCATTAGGCCGCAAGGATCCAACAACAATGGCGGTTTAACAGGGAACCACGTTTATTCGAATGCCAAGGATCCCCTTAACGCGAGTCAGCCTTGGGGTGTGGACAAGACGGTTTACATGAGATTTACGGCAAATTTCACAAATAACACCATTCCTGTTCCTGAGCCAGAAACCTACGCCATGTTACTGGCCGGCTTGGGCATAGTCGGTTTCGCTGGCCGACGCAGGCTTAAGTCGGCTTGATGGTGACGGCCAAAACTTAATTCTTGGCCGCTTTAGCTGGCTTTTCGGCGGAGGCAGCAGCAACAGTGGCAGTAGCCGCAGCGCTCTTGGCGGCCTGAAGACTCACGGCTTCGTCGCGCAGGCGCTGGGCTTCGGCTTCGTTCGCTGCAGCCTGCTCCGCGTTGCAGGTCGCGGCAAGCTCATTTTCATGCGCCTGCTTGGCAACGCGCTCTTTCTCGGCTGCTAGCTCTCGTTCACGTTGCTGCAGGTCATCGTGCGCGGCCAGCAGATCAGCACGGGCAGCCGTTAACTCGGCTGCGGTCGGCATGCGCTCTCCCGCGCCCTGATCAGTGTATTCAGCCTTAATCGTGACTTCCTGCATGTCTTCAGCGGCATTGGCGCGGCCAACAGCCATGTTTGCATCGATGATTTTGAGGCCAGCCTGGCGTGCGAGCGCCTTGACGTCCTCGTTGTACTGAAACATCGGTCCTGCCAAATACCAGATGTTTGCCGGCACTTTTTCCATTTGGAACTCAGTTCTTTTTCTTGATGGAAGAAGCCGCGCCCCGTGTAAAGGCGCGGCGGTGGCTAACTTGGTCGCGTCGCCGATGGTGATCACGCCAGCCGTATGCTTGTCGCTGGTGGCCACCTGGTCCCAGTTGGCGCCGGTGCCCAGCGCAGCATCGGATGGCGATTTGCCGCCTGAAGCTTCGTCCCAGGTGTAGCCCTTCAAGCCCAGGCCGAAGGTTTAGTCGACCTGCATCGTCGTTTCGATGCAATCTTTGCCGTTGATCGTGTTGAGGTTGCTGATGATGTCGGAACCATCGGTACCGACACCTGCGCCGAAATGCGCGCGCTATGCAGCTCCTGCGGCGGCACAGGTGAGCAAGTGAGGAAGATCTCCGCCTTCTGCACGCCGATCGCGCAGGCTGCGATATGGGCGGCGCTACTGACCGGTGCGCGCCGCGGAGAACTGTTCCAGATTCAGCGTGAGCATATTGGGAAGGATTCGACCACCTTCCCTGCCAGCAATACTAAAACACTTCGTATGCGCGTGGTGCCGATCATTCCGGCGTTGGCGGCCATGGCTGAAGTATTTTCCATTGAATATGACTTTGTACGGTGTGCGAGTCGTCGTGGCGCCGCGCGCGCGTGAAGGCAGGCATACCTCACGTGAATTTCCACGACCTGCGCCATTCTTGCGCAAGCATCATGCTGGGCCTGGGCGTGAACCTGTACACCATCAGCAAAATTCTCGGTCATGCCAATGTGCAAACAACCCAGCGTTACGCACACTTGCAGTGTGGATGCTCAGCGCCTGGCGCTGGATAAGCTATCGGCGCTGGTGGTGGCGAAGTAAATTACACCCAATAAAAAAGCCGACTACATAAATGTGTCGGCTTTAATATAAGTACTTGATTGTATTGCGAATTCTTGGTGGGAAGTGCAAGTTTCGAACTTGCGACCCCTGCAGTGTGAATGCAGTGCTCTACCCCTGAGCTAACCTCCCGAAGCGAGGCGAATTATCGCATAGGTGTTGCGGCATCTGCAAGGGCTGGCGAGAGGAAATTTACCATACCCGCGCTTTTTCTCAGGCGGCCGCTGGCGGGGCCATGACGGCGGTCCAGATGCACTGGCCTTTGGCGGCCTTGTCGAGGCCGGCGATGGTGGCTTCGTGGGCGGCGAGTTCGTCGGCCGTGGCGCTCTGGAAGATGACTTCGGCCAGCGGCACGATTTCCAGGGCGGCGCCATCGGCGGCCACTTCCACTTCCTCTTCCATGCTCAGGCTGTTTTGCCCGCGCGTCATGGCCAGGTAGACGTCGGCCAGCAATTCCGAGTCAAGCAACGCGCCGTGCAGCTTGCGGTGGGCGTTCGAGACACCATAGCGGTCGCACAGGGCGTCCAGCGAGTTGCGCTTGCCCGGATGCATTTCCTTCGCCTGCACCAGGGTGTCGATCACGCCAACCACTTGCTCATGCACGGGCGGCAGGTTCAGGCGCTTGAATTCCGCGTTCAGGAAGCCAATATCGAACGGGGCGTTGTGGATGATCAGTTCGGCGTCAGCGATGTAGGCACGAAACTCCTCGGCGATTTCCGCGAATTTCGGCTTGTCGCTGAGGAATTCCGTCGTCAATCCGTGGACGGCCAATGCGCCCTCTTCCGAGTCGCGCTCGGGATTGATGTAATGGTGGAAATTATTCCCCGTCAACATGCGGTTGTTCAGTTCGACCGCGCCGATCTCCAGGATGCGGTCGCCCGTGCGCGGGTTCAGGCCGGTGGTTTCAGTATCGAGAACAATTTGACGCATGGCGGATTCATTCGTAAAAGCAAAAAGCGAAGGGCACAGTATAGCAAACCTGTGCCCTGCGATTACAACTAGCGACCTTGGGTGTTCTTACGCGCGCACGGTTTCCACGCCCAGGTTGGCCAGCTGATCGGCCCGCTCGTTGCCCGGATGGCCATTGTGGCCGCGCACCCAGCGCCATTCCACTTCATGGACGGCCTGGGCCGCATCGAGGGCTTGCCACAGGTCGACGTTTTTCACGGGCGCCTTGGCCGCCGTTTTCCAGCCGCGCGCCTTCCAGCCGTGGATCCATTCGCTGATGCCCTTTTGCACGTACTGGCTATCGGTATACAGCACCACCTGGCAGGGACGTTTGAGCGCCGTCAAGGCTTCGATCACGGCCTTCAATTCCATGCGGTTATTCGTCGTATTGAGTTCCCCGCCGTAAATTTCTTTCTTGGCGCCATCGGCCACCATCAGCGCGCCCCAGCCGCCCGTGCCGGGATTGCCCTTGCATGCGCCATCGGCGTAAATCTCTACCTTATCTTCAAACTTAGCCATCTTGCTGTTCCCGCCTTTTATTCGTGACCGGTGCGCCTGCGGGCGCCGTCGCCGGTTTCTTGGTCCACGCCGGACCGATCAAACGCATCCCTTTGACGCGCTTGATCGCCTGCACTATATACACTGCGCCCAGATATGGCCACCAGCGCGCACCGGCCTTGTCCATGAAGGCGTTGCGGCGCAGCCATTTTTCTGTCCTGCAGGCAGGTGCGTAGCAGCCGAAGTAGCTTTGGCTGACGCCCATGTTGAGCAATTTTAACCAGTCTTTCATGCGCGGCATAGAGATCAGCTCGCCTGCCTGCGGCAGGTAATGGCGTCCCGTGACCCGTCCCAGCCCCTGGCGCATGCCCCACAGGCTGGCCGGATTGAAGCCGCAGACGATCACGCGCCCTTCCGGGATCAGCACGCGCTCGACCTCGCGCAAGACCTGGTGCGGCTCGGCGGCAAATTCGAGTACGTGCGGCAAGACCACCAGGTCCAGGCTTTGCGAGTCGAACGGCAACTCGTCGAAGGCCGACACGAGGGTCAAACGGCTCTCTTGTGACGGACGCGACGGCAGGCGCGCATCGAGCAACCATTTGTTCGGCATGCGGTTGGCCGCCAGCGCATCGAGCTGGGGCAAGCCGATCTGCACGGCATTAAAACCGAAGATATCGACCGTCAGACTGTCGAGGCATTGCTGCTCCCAGGCACGCACATACAGACCGGCCGGCGTCTGCAGCCAGCCGTCAAGCGCTATAATGGATTTTTCGGATGCCACACTGTCCATTCAGTTTTCTCTTTTGCTCATGACACAATCCCCTGAACACGCTTTATCGGTACTTGCCGTGCCCGCCTTTGCCGACAATTACCTGTGGCTGATCCATGACGGCCGCCATGCCGCCGTGGTCGACCCCGGCGACGCGACGGCCATCCTCGATGCGCTGCAAGCCCATCAATTGACCTTGTCCGCCATTTTACTCACGCATCACCACGCCGACCACACGGGTGGCGTGCCTGAATTGTTGCAGCATTTCGCCATCCCCGTCTTCGGCCCGCGCAATGAGGCTATCACAGCCATCACGGAACCGCTTGCCGAAGGCGATGTCGCCCATGTGCCCGAGCTCGGCTTGCAGATGACCGTCATCGACGTGCCCGGCCACACGAAGGGGCATATTGCCTATGTGCGCCAGCGCGACGAGCGCAGCGGCGCACCGTGGCTGTTTTCCGGCGACACCCTGTTTGCGGGCGGCTGCGGCCGCCTGTTCGAAGGCACGCCGGGCCAGATGGCCGACTCGCTGGGCAAACTGGCCGCCCTGCCCGACGATACCGAGGTATTTTGCGCGCATGAGTACACCTTGTCCAATCTGCGCTTCGCCAACGCTGTCGAGCCGGGCAATGTGGCCTTGCAGGAACGCATCGCCATCGACACGGAAAAGCGCCAGCAGGGTTTGTCGACCGTGCCGTCGACCATTGCCCTGGAAAAAGCCACGAATCCTTTCCTGCGCTATCGCGAACCGGCGATCTTGAGCAGCCTGAAGGTGGAAGGCAAGCTGACGGCGGACGCCTCGCCCGTGGAAGCGTTTGCAGCCTTGCGAATGTGGAAGAATAATTTTTAGGCGAACTCTTCCACAATAAAAAATCCCGGCAGATGCCTAAGGCATCGCCGGGATTTTTTATGCTGCTATTTGATCAGGATCAGATTTCTTCGTACAGCGGCAAGGTCAGGAATTCGGCGAACGATTCCGAGGTCGACATTTCCTCGAAAATCTGGCCGGCACGCACATAGGTCGGGCCGTTGCCGCCCGGCGCATCGCGCTGTACCTTGGCCAGCTCTTCCGGAATCATGGCGCGCACCATCTCGGCCGTCACCTTGCGGCCATCTTCCAGCACGCCCTTGCTGGAACGAATCCACTGCCACACTTGCGAGCGGCTGATCTCGGCCGTAGCCGCATCTTCCATCAGGTTGTGGATGGGCACGCAACCGTTGCCAGCCAGCCAGCTGCCCAGGTAGTGGATGCCCACGTTGATGTTGTAGCGCAAGCCCGCTTCCGTAATCGGCGCTTCCGGCTGGAAGTTCAGCAGATCCGACGCTTTCACGTCGATGTCGGGACGCTGCTTCTCGATCTGGTTCGGCTTGTCGCCCAGCACTTTGGTGAATTCGCCCATGGCCAGTTCCACCAGGCCCGGATGGGCAACCCAGCCGCCGTCGTAGCCGTCGGTGGCATCGCGCGCCTTGTCGTTGCGCACGCCGCCCATGGCGATGTCGTTCTTTTCCGGATCGTTCTTGATCGGGATCAAGGCTGCCATGCCGCCAATGGCTGGCGCGCCCCGCTTGTGGCAGGTTTTCAGCAGCAGCAAGGCGTAGGCGCGCATGAAGGGCGCCGTCATCGTGACTTTGGCGCGGTCGGCCAGGCAGAAATCCTTGTCCAGCTTGAATTTCTTGATGCACGAAAAGATGTAATCCCAGCGGCCCGCGTTCAGGCCCGAGCTGTGTTCTTTCAGCTCGTACAGAATTTCATCCATCTCGAAGGCCGCCAGGATGGTTTCGATCAGCACGGTCGCCTTGATCGTGCCTTGTGGCAAGCCCAATTCGTTTTGCGTCATGACGAAAATATCGTTCCACAGGCGCGCTTCCAGGTGCGATTCCATCTTTGGCAGGTAGAAGTACGGGCCGGCGCCGCGCGCCAGTTGTTCCTTGGCGTTATGGAACATGAACAGGGCGAAATCGAAGATGCCGCCGGAAATGCGCTTGCCATCGACCAGCACGTGCTTTTCATCAAGGTGCCAGCCGCGCGGGCGCACGACGAGTGTCGCGATCTTGTCGTTCAGCTTGTAGGACTTGCCATTTTGCTCCAGCGAAATCGTCTTGCGCACGGCATCGAACATATTGATCTGGCCCGTCAGCTGGTTATCCCAGTTTGGCGTGTTCGAATCCTCGAAGTCCGTCATGTAGCTGTCGGCGCCGGAATTGAAGGCGTTGATGACCATCTTGCGCTCGACGGGGCCCGTGATTTCCACGCGACGGCATTCCAGCGCCTTCGGGATCGGCGCGATCTTCCAGTCGCCGTCGCGGATATGCGCGGTTTCAGGCAGGAAATCAGGACGCTCGCCCGCGTCGAGGCGCTTGGCCCGTTCCACGCGCACGGCCAGCAATTGCTGGCGGCGCGGTTCGAATGCACGCGTCAGCTTGGCTACCAGGGCCAGTGCGGCCGGGGTCAGGATCTGTTCGTAGCCGGGCTGGATTTCCCCCGTGATTTGCATGCCTTCTGGAAGTGCGATCGTGTTCTGCGTCATGAAGTTCTCCGGTTTTTAATAAATATAAGCAAAGGTAATCTGGTGATCCAAGTATAAGCCGAACGACTGCGCTGGCAAGCTGGGCAGAGGCGCAAAAACACTCTGCCTGGCGGCGCGTTTGTTCTATAGTATTGCACTATAAGGCATGGAAACGAGATTAAAAATCACTTCATCTATGCGTTTTTATCACAAGTGACGGCATCGCGGGAGCACGACATGGGACAGTTCAGACAAATATCGACCTTCGTGGAAGTGGTGGCCAAGGGCAGCCTGTCGGCGGCCGCCCGCGCGGAAGGCATCGCCCCGGCCATGATAGGGCGGCGCCTCGATGCACTGGAGCAGCGCCTCGGCGTCAAATTGCTGCAGCGTACGACGCGCAAGCTGGCGCTGACGAATGAAGGCGCCGCCTTCCTAGAAGATTGCCAGCGCATCCTCGGTGAACTGGAGGAGGCTGAAGCGGCCGTGGCCGTGCGCAGCGTCAAAGCCAGCGGCCATTTGCTCATTTCCGCGCCGGCAGGCTTCGGCCGCCAGCACGTGGCGCCATTAATCCCCTCCTTTGTCGCCGAGCACCGCGACGTGACGGTGTCGCTGAACCTGAACGACCGCCTCGTCGACCTGATCGGCGAAGGCATCGACGTGGCTATCCGCATCGCCAGCCTGTCCGATTCCTCACTCGTGAGCACCAAACTGGCGGACAACCAGCGCGTGCTCGTCGGTTCACCCGCCTATCTGAAACGGGCGGGCACGCCGCGCATCCCGGCCGACTTGGCCAAGCACAATTGCCTGGCGATCAGCAGCGAAGGCAGCCAGCGGGGCTGGACCTTCCGCGAAAACGGCAAGAATGTGATTTTAAAGGTGGCCGGCAATATGGTCTGCAACGATGGCGAAGTGCTGCATGACTGGGCACTGGCCGGCAAGGGACTGGCGTGGCGCTCGATGTGGGAAGTGGGCGCGGAGATCGCCTCGGGCCAGTTGGTGACGGTGCTGGACCAGTTCGCCGCGCCGGGCAATGACATTTATGCCGTGTTCGCCCAGCGCCGCCACTTGCCGCTGCGCATACGGGCGTTCGTGGATTTCTTGCGCCACAGCTATTCTCAAGCGGATTACTGGCGCGAACGGGCTATCTGAGGACGCCCTCACTGCCGCTCGCTACGGTCTGACTCGGCGCCGTGACGGTCCAGAACAGGACTCACCCGCGACCTACGCTGACTCAAGGCGCGCAGAACAAGGGCCATGCAAGCTAAAAACCACACGCATAAGGCAGGCAAAACCCATGCTTCACGGAAATTCAGGCGAAAAAAAATCCTCGGAGACCGAGGATTTCTTTATTTCGTTTGATCCAGCGTATTAGATTGGCTGAATGTTCGAAGCTTGCTTGCCTTTAGGGCCAGCGGTCACTTCAAAAGAAACGCGTTGGTTCTCTTGCAGGGACTTGAAGCCGTTCGACTGGATAGCCGAGAAGTGAGCGAACAGATCTTCGCCGCCTTCGTCAGGGGTAATAAAGCCGAAACCCTTCGAATCATTGAACCATTTTACGATGCCAGTTGCCATTACAATTTCCTATTTCAGTTAAGTTGGGCTTGCGCCCGTTATATCGTTTGAAGCAAGAAAGAAATGACAGACAAACTGCACTACTACCTCGAATCCAACGATGCCCAATTATACCAACAAAACTGAGAAAAACCATTCTTTCGCAAAATAAACTTGCGAACACTACTTTAATAGCCAAATCCCCGTCTTGCGGCGCCCTGTACCAGCGGCATGGAGACACTATATCCTAATCTGCGACGCGGGTGCTTTGCGTTGTATCAAATGAATCATTGCAACCACATTACTATGACGCGGTCATTTACGCGGTGAAATGGGTGGCGGCAGCATCGCGTCGCGCCCAATCCAGTAGTGCCACCACCTGTGCCCGCACGGCAGGCCAATCCGCCACCGCTTGCGCAGGGGTGTTGAGCATGGCGCGCACCAGCTGTTCGATGCGCCGGCATTCCTGGCCCAGCGCGGTAAAGCCGAAGGTGGCGGCCGAGCCGGCCACCGCGTGCAGGGCGCGGTGCAGTTCCGTCAACGGTTCCAGACGGGCGCCTTCGCTGTCGCAGCGGCCGCTTGCTTGCGCAATCGTTTGCAACAGGGCCGGCACGCCGGCCGCATATTTTTCGTTCAGGGCGCGCAAACGCGCGCGGAAATCCGGGTCGATCAAGGTTGCCATCGCAATACTCGCCTGACGTGGATTACTTGGTGCCGAAGATGCGGTCGCCGGCGTCGCCCAGGCCTGGCACGATGTAGGCGTGGTCATCGAGGTGCGAATCGAGCGAGGCGCAGAACATCTTGACGTTCGGATGCGCATTCTGGAACACGGTCACGCCTTCCGGTGCGGCAACCAGGGCCAGGAAGATGATCTGTTCATCCGTCACGCCCCGTTTTTTCAGCACATCGACGGCATACACGGCCGAATTGCCGGTCGCTACCATCGGGTCGCACAGGATAAAGGTACGCTCGTTCAGGTCAGGCAGGCGCACCAGGTATTCCACGGGCATATGCGTGGCCGGGTCGCGGTACACGCCGATGTGTCCCACGCGTGCCGATGGCACCAGGTTCAGCAAGCCATCGCTCATGCCGATGCCGGCGCGCAGGATGGGCACGATGGCCAGTTTCTTACCAGCAATGACAGGCGCATCGATGGTGACCAGCGGGGTCTTGATTTCGCGCGTGGTCAGCGGCAGGTCGCGCGTGATTTCATAGCCCATCAGCAAAGTGATTTCCTTGAGCAGCTCGCGGAAGGTGCGCGTCGACGTGTCGTGCTCACGCATGTGGCTCAGTTTGTGCTGGATCAAAGGGTGATCGGTAATGAACAAATTCGGGAAGCGTGGATCTTGTTTCATCTTGTTTTTCTTTCTCTGTAGCTGGCGCGGCGGCAAGCCTGGGCCGCAAGCGCGCTGTGTATCGATAAAATGATGGATTGCAGCATTATCCCAGCCCCCAGCCCGCCTGTGGCCGGAATTTTCGAAATAATCGGATTTATTGAAATCAATACTCGCGCAGCGCGCGCGCCAGGATGGCCTTGCAATCGGTGCCGGCCGGCAAGCGGCCATACACGCCGCCCGGCGCTTGCACCAGCCGCGACTGCAGGAACGCTTGCGCAACAAACGGTGGCGCATGGCGCAGCAGCAAGCCGGCCTGCACGGCCAGCACGATGCGTTCGGATAATTGCCGGGCGCCAAATTCATCCGTTTGCGGCCCGTCCAGGTCGGCCAGCAGCCGCGCGCGGTAGCCCGCGAAAATGGCATCGTCATCGCCGGCCAGCGCCAGCTCGGCAGCCAGGGCGTCGCGCGCGGCCAGCGACTTGCCGAAGGCGCGCAAGACGTCAAGGCACATGACGTTGCCCGAGCCTTCCCAGATCGAGTTGACGGGCAGCTCTCTATATAAACGCGCCAGCGGCGCGTCTTCCACATAGCCGGTGCCGCCCAGCACTTCCATCGCTTCAAAGCCGAAACCGGGACCGCGTTTGCAGATCCAGTACTTGCCGGCCGGCGTGAGCACGCGCGCCAGCATGGCTTGCCCTGCATCCTCCTTTTCATCGAAGCAGCGGGCCAGGCGCAGTGCAAAGGCCGTGGCAGCTTCCGATTCCAGCGCCAGGTCGGCCAGCACGTTCTGCATCAGCGGCTGTTCGGCCAGCGGCTTGCCGAACACGGCCCGCTGGCGCGCGTGGTGCAGCGCCTGCGTCAGGGCGGCGCGCATGATACCGGTGCTGCCCAGCACGCAATCGAGGCGCGTGTGGCTGGCCATTTCCAGGATGGTGGGTATGCCCCGCCCCGCCTGCCCTACCAGCCAGCCGTAGGCATTGGTGAACTCCACTTCCGACGAGGCATTCGAGCGGTTGCCCAGCTTATCCTTCAGGCGCTGCACGCGGATGGCGTTGCGGCTGCCGTCGGGCAGGTAGCGGGGCAGGAAGAAGCACGACAATCCCCCCTCGTCCGCCTGCGCCAGGATCAGATGGGCGTCGCACTGGGGTGCCGAAAAAAACCATTTGTGGCCGACGATGCGCCAGGCGCCGCCGGCCTCGCCGCCGAACAGGGTACGCGCCTCGGCCGGCGGCACCTGCGTCGCGCGCGTGGTATTGCTGCGCACGTCCGAGCCACCCTGCTTTTCCGTCATGCCCATGCCGACCAAGGCGCCCCGCTTCTGCTCCACGGGCAGGGAGCGGGGATCGTAGTCGCGCGAGAGGATTTTCGGCAGCCAGCGCTGCGCGATTTGCGGCAGCTCAAGCGCCTGGCGCAAGGCCGGCACCGAGGCATACGTCATCGTCACGGGACACTGCGTGCCGTTTTCCACCTGCCCCACTAATAGATAGGCCGCCGCGCGCGCCACCTGGGCGCCGGGACCGGGCGAGGCCCAGGGCGAAGCATGCGCGCCGGCGCCCACGAGGATGGCCATCAGTTCATGCCAGGCCGGATGGAACAGCACCTCGTCGATGCGGCGCCCGGCCCGGTCGAACTGCTGCAGCTCGGGCGTGTGGATATTCGCCAGGCGCGCCAGCGCATAGGTTTCGGCGCGGCCCAGCTTTTCGCCCAGCGCGTCGAGCTCCTGCAACGCCGCGCCGCCGCCCTCGCGCAGCAGCGCTTCGATCAGCGCCGGGTCGCAGGCGAACAAATTGACGTTTTCAAAGGGCGTGGCCTGATTGAAAACTTCATGCGTGTCAAAGGCATTCATGGGAGTCTCCCGCGATTTGTTATCATGGCGCCCTTGCCGTCGCTGGCGCACCGTCAACACCGTCTGCCAGCCAGACTAGCGCAAAGCGCATGGCGGGGCAAGCGCGCCAGTGGAAGCAGGCGCAGATAAATGTTTCCATGTCGAATGAAAATGCCCACATGCCCCGCGCGACATGATTTTTTTCATGGAAGGCAGGAATATTTACAAAACCTGAAGCAATGTTGCTCTATTTCATGTAATCGGGTGCTTTTCAATGATACATTTCGTGTGGATCGCGTTCCGATAGCCGCCCTTTCGGCCCCTATGGCACGCATCATGCACGACGCACTCTTTCCGTTGGCGCCCTGCCCTGCAGCGAGCGCCGGCACTGATAACAAAAAAGGTAAAAGCCAGCACGATGTTTTCCAGTACCCCATCCGCCGCCCACCGCGAGGCTCGTCACGAGTTGGACAACCTCATGGAAGAGGCAGGCGACGTCGTGTTCAGGCTCGATACGGACGGCCTGATCCTGTTCGCCAGCAAGCGCGCGGCCACCCTGTTTGGCGCACCTTCGGGCCTGTCCGGCCATTTGCTGCTGCCGCTGGCCGCCGAAGCATCGCGTGCGGCGCTGCAAGCGGCGCTGGAAGACGCCCTGGAAGAACCGGGCCGCCTGGAAGTGCGGCTGCAAACGCCGGATCAGGAAATCTGGTTCGAACTGCGCCTGTCTTCTTATATGAACGCGGCCGGCGTGGCCGAACTGCTGGTGGTCGGGCGCGACACGTCGGCCCAGCACAATACGGAAGAACGGCTGCGCCACATGGCTACGCACGATGCGCTCACGGGCTTGCCGAACCGCTTGCTGCTGTCGGACCGCATCCGCATGGTGATCGCCCAGGCCGCGCGTTCGGGCCAGGGCTTTTCCGTCGCCACCATCGGCCTCGATGGTTTTAAAAAGGTCAACGATGGCCTGGGACACCCGGTCGGCGACGCCGTGCTGCGCCTGGCCGCGGCGCGCCTGCGCAAGACCCTGCGCGACAGCGACACCCTGGCCCGCGTGGGCGGCGATGAATTCGTCGCCGTGCTGCCAGGCAGCGCCACGGACGCGCAGATCAAGCTGGTGACGGGCCGCCTGCTGGCCACCCTGCAGGCGCCGTTCGAAGTCGATGGCCACACGATCTACGTGGGCGCCTCCGTCGGCGTGGCTATCTATCCGCTGCACGCGGAAGATGAAGTGCGCCTGGTGGCGCTGGCCGATGCGGCCATGTCGCGCGCCAAGGAAACGGGCAAGGCCCGCTGCCTGGTCTACAGCCCGCGCCTGAATGGCCCGTCGGAACACGATATTTCGCTGGAAGCGGCCATGTTCCAGGCCGTGCGTGAAGGCGAGTTCTTACTCTTTTACCAGCCCATCGTCGATGCGCACACGCGGCAAATCCAGGGTTTCGAAACCCTGATGCGCTGGAAGCACCCGACCCTGGGCCTGGTGCCGCCCGTGCGCTTCATCCCGATTGCCGAAGCCAATGGCCTGATCAACCTGCTGGGCGCCTGGGCGCTGAAAGCGGCCTGCGTGCAGCTCAAGCAATTCCAGGAAGTGGCGAAGCGGCCGCTGTACATCTCCGTCAACATCAGCCCGCGCCAGTTCCGCAACGACAAATTCCTCGACGTGCTCGATGACGCCATCGCGTTTTCGGGGCTGTCCGGCGAACACCTGGTGCTGGAAATTACGGAAGGCACCCTGATGATTGACCCCGTGCATGCGGAAACCATCCTCGTCAAGATGACGGAGCGCCGCGCGCGCATCGCCATCGACGATTTCGGCACCGGCTATTCCTCGCTTGCGTATCTGAAGCGCTTCCCCATTTCCGTGCTGAAGATCGACCGCACCTTCATCAAGGACTTGCCAGAATCGAGCAAGGATGCGGCCATCTGCAACACCATTCTCGACCTGGCCAAGCATTTGAACCTGTCCGTGGTGGCCGAAGGCGTGGAAACCGAAGAGCAGATGCACTTCATGGAGTCGCGCGGCTGCCAGTATGTGCAAGGCTACCTGACGGGCAAACCGATGCCCGCCCACGCCGCGCTATCGGCCTTGAGCGACAAAACCTATGCGGCGCTGGTGCCTGCGCCGTCTGCCAATGAACCGCGCGGAGGGGTGCAATGAATCCAGGTCATTTCACGGCGCCGACACAGCTCGGCAAAAACACCCTGGACCTGCTGTGGGCGCGCACGCGCCAGCAGGGCGACATGCCCGGCTTCGCGAAAGCCATCAGCGCCATCCTGGGCGCCATGCGCGGCGAGGACGACCACGAATTCGACATCACGCAAACGGTGCTGTCCGACCCTGTCCTCACGCACAAGGTGCTGCGGCTGGCCAACAGCGGCATGTATTCGGCCTTCGGCCAGCGCGTCAACACGGTCTCGAAGGCCGTGCTGGTGCTGGGCATCGACGCCATCGGCCACCTGGCGCTGGGCCTGAAACTGATCGAGGAACTGTCGCAGGCGTCGCCCGATTCCGTCAGCGCCCACGTGGAAATGGAAAAGGCCGTGCTGGCCGGGATGGTGGCGCAGCAGGTTGCCACCAGCGCCGGCAGCCTGCAGGCGGAGCAGGCCGTCGTCTGCTCGATGCTGCACACCCTGGGCCGCATGATGGTGACGTTCTACATGACGGACTTCTGGGCGCGCATGCAGGCGCACGCGGGTCCCGGCAACGAGGCAGCCGCCGCGCGCGAAATCCTCGGCCTGTCTCTGCCGGAAGTGGGCTATGCCACGGCCGCCCACTGGGGCTTGCCGCAGCACCTGATCAACGGCATGCGTCCGATGGACCCATCGCCGGACAATTCTCCCGTCAGCGGCGCCGACTGGATGGCCGGACTGTCAACGATGGCGGCGCGCTGCGCCGACTCGCTGTGGCATGACGATGCTGCCGGCGCGGCGCAGGTGCACGCGCTGATCGACGACTACGCGGGCACCCTGGGCATCACCGCGACGGACCTGGTGGTGGCGGTGGACAAGGCCAAGGCGATGGCGGCGGCCGATCTGTCGATCGCGCCCCTGTCGAAACCGGCCGAACGGCGCGCGCGCCAGCTGGCTTCCACGCGCATGCGCGCCGAAGGCAACCGTGTGCTGATCGGCGGCCTGGCCGACCTGCGCGGCGCCATCGGCAGCGCCAGTCCGGGCCAGATGGTCTCGATGGCGCTTGAAACGCTGCACCAGGGCTTCGATTTTTCGCGCTCGGTGGCGTTCGTGCGCAACCACAGGGATCATTTGTATTCGGCGCGCATCAGCATGGGCGAAGGCATGGCCGACCTGCAGGACCTGATGGTGTTTGGCGATGCGTATGAACCGAACGTCTTCCACGCGGCCCTCAACAGCGACCGCGTGATCTTCATCGACAACGCGCGCGACCCGAAATTTGCCGCCAAGCTGCCGCAATGGTGGAAAGCGACATTGTCGGAAGCGCGCAGCTTCGTCGTGCTGCCCCTGTCGGCCAACGGCCACCCAACGGGATTTTTATATGGCGACTGGGACGACAGCTTCCCGCCGATTCAATTGAACCAGACGGAATTCAACCTGATCAACGATATCCGGGCGTTATTGGTGCAGTCGGTGGAGATGCGGCACCAACTCGAATTGGTGGCAAATAAAGTTGCATGAGAACACCTGACCAAACCTACTGCGCGTCGGTATAGGCGGCCTGCGATGCTCACCGTACCTTCGTACGGTTGCGCTTCTTAGCCACCTCTCCCTTCCGCTCGCTACGGTTTTGTCAGGTGTCGCAAGCGTCTTTGTTAAGCGACAAAATTAATCATTTCAACTTCGGCGTATTCACCGACACATCGCCGCATTGCGCGCGGTGCATCAGGGCGTGGTCGATCAGCACCAGGGCCAGCATGGCTTCGGCGATCGGCGTGGCGCGGATGCCCACGCACGGGTCGTGGCGGCCGAACGTTTCCACCATCACGGGATTGCCTTCCTTATCGATCGAACGGCGCGGCGTGCGGATCGACGACGTCGGTTTGATGGCGATCGAGACGCTGATATCCTGCCCCGTCGAGATGCCACCGAGTACGCCACCGGCGTTATTGCCGATAAAGCCTTCCGGCGTCAGTTCGTCGCCATGCTCGGAACCCTTTTGCGCCACCGAATCGAAACCGGCGCCAATTTCCACGCCCTTGACAGCATTGATGCCCATCATGGCGTAGGCGATGTCCGCGTCGAGCTTGTCGTAGATGGGCTGGCCCAGGCCGACGGGCACGTTTTGCGCGATGACGTCGATGCGCGCGCCGATGGAATCGCCATCGCGGCGCAACTGGTCCATCGCCTCTTCCATGCGCGCGATCAGGTCCGCATCGCCGCTGGCGGCAAAGAACGGGTTCGCATGCACGTGTTCCCACGACTGGAACGGCACGGGAATGTCGCCCAGTTGGCTCATGCACCCCTTGAAGGTGGTGCCGTATTGCTGCAGCAGCCATTTCTTGGCGATCGCCGCCGCACCCACCACGGGCGCCGTCAGGCGCGCCGACGAGCGCCCGCCGCCGCGCGGATCGCGCACGCCGTATTTATGCCAGTAGGTATAGTCGGCATGGCCGGGGCGGAAGCTTTCCGCGATATTGCCGTAATCCTTGCTGCGCTGGTCTTCATTGCGGATCAGCAGCGCGATGGGCGTACCCGTCGTCACGCCCTGGTACACGCCGGAGAGGATTTCCACCGTATCGGATTCCTGGCGCTGCGTCACGTGGCGCGACGTGCCCGGCTTGCGGCGGTCCAGCTCGGGCTGGATATCGGCTTCCGACAGGACCAATCCCGGAGGACAGCCATCGATCACGCAGCCGATGGCCGGGCCATGCGATTCGCCGAAAGTGGTAACAGTAAACAGCTTGCCAAAAGAATTGCCGGACATAGTAGGAAGTGTGAGGACTGAAAAACTCAATTCTACCAGCCTGCGGGGCATGCCATGCCGCTAATGCCCCGCCAGGGACCGATATTCCCCCACCCGCCTCGCCATTTTAAAATCCCGCGTATTTTTTCATATAAAAAATACCAAATATGAGTTGCAATCATGCAATACAAGAAATATTGCTCGACGGAATAGACTTAAAAAAACATTTTGCTTATTAAATAGCTATATACTTGGACGATGGACCATCAGAAAATGTGCGAACCTCGGCAGCACCTGAGCGCTACATTTTCGATGCGCCCTGAGTGCATCAGAAATGGTCAGGGCTAGGCGCGGCGCCGAAGACAGTACGCAAGTACGGCGAGGCGCTGCAACAACGCCATGGACATTTCTGATGTGCTCACATCTCGTTCCGAGTCATCCTGGAGAAGCTATACATGCCCGCACCGATCATCCCCCTTGACGCCAACAAGGACGATCACGACGACCTGGTATTCCTCGATGAGCAACCAGCGCCGCCGCTGGCCGTCGCACCGCGCAGCGTCTGGCGGGTGATGATCATCGACGACGATGAAGACGTCCACTCCACCACCACTTTCGCCCTGGGCAACCTGGAAATGCAGCACCGCCCGTTGGAATTCGTGCATGCGTATTCAGCCGGCCAGGCGCGCGAACTGCTCAAGCATGAAGACGACATCGCCGTCATCCTGCTCGACGTGGTGATGGAACAGGATGACGCGGGCCTGCACCTGGTGCGCTACATCCGCGAAACCCTGAAAATGACGGACGTGCGCATCATCCTGCGCACGGGCCAGCCCGGCTATGCGCCGGAAATCGACGCCATCCGCGATTTCGACATCAACGACTACAAGACCAAGTCCGAATTGACGCGCATCAAGCTGTTTACCACGGTGACGGCCGCCATCCGCTCGTACGAACAGATCCGTTCGATCAGCAGCAGCCGGCGCGGCCTGGACCGTATCGTCCACGCCAGCACGCAGCTGATGGCGCTGCATGGCGTGCAGAATTTCTCGGCCGGCGTGCTGGCGCAGATCGCCGACCTTCTGGGCATCCGCGCCGACGGCGTGCTGTGCGTGCAGGACTTGCAGGACAACGGCTCCCGCGAACTGCTCGTCTCGGCCTGCACGGGCAGCTTTTCCAGCTTGCCGCACAGCGCCCTGTGCGGCCTGCAAAATCCCCGCGTGATGGCCGCCATCGAACACACGCTGGCGCAACGGCGCAATGTGTACGCGCATGACTACGCCACCCTGTACTTCGCGGGCAAGGCCAGCCGCGACGCGGCCGCCTACCTGGTGCTGCCGCGCCCCCTGTCGGCCATCGATGAAAGCCTGCTGGAAGTCTTCTGCAGCAATGTCGCCGTGGGCCTGGACAACGTCGAGCTGGTGTCGCACCTGCACAACGCCGCCTTCTACGATCAATTGTCGAAGCTGCCCAACCGCACGCGCCTGGTGGAAATCCTCGACGCCACCCTGGCCGGCCCCGCGCGCGACGACGCCACCCTGTCGCTGGTGGACCTCGACCATTTTGCCGAAACCAACGACGCGCTGGGCCACCAGTTCGGCGACATGCTGCTGGTGGCCGTGGCGGGACGCCTGCAAACCCAGCTGGGCCCGCAACTGACGGTGGCGCGCCTCGGCGGCGACATCTTCTGCGTGCTGGGCGACTCGTCGCAAGTCAATCCGACCAATATCCTGGCCCTGTTCCAGGCGCCGTTCAGCATCGATGGCCAGGACGTGCAATTGTCCGCCACCCTGGGCCTGGTGCGGCTGGGCGAACACGCGGGCACGGGCGCCGATGCGCTGAAGGATGCCGATATCGCCCTGAAACGGGCGAAAAGCCAGCAGCGCGCCGGGCATTTCTACTTCTCGCGCAGCATGGGCATCGAAATCCGCGAACGAGTGCGCATGATGCACGCGCTGCGCACGGCTTTCAGCCAGGGCCAGCTGTTTGTCGTGTATCAGCCGCAGATCGACCTGACCACGCGCCGCCCCGTGGGCGCCGAAGCGCTGCTGCGCTGGCAGACGCCGGACGGCAAATTCATCTCGCCCGACCGCTTCATCCCGATTGCCGAGTATTCGGGCATCATCATCGACCTCGGCGAATGGGTGCTGCGCACGGCATGCCGCGAACTGGTGCTGCTGCGCGAGCAGGGCCACCGCAACTTCGTCATGTCCGTCAACGTGTCGCAAGTGCAGTTCCGCCACCCGCTGTTCCTGGAAATGTTGCGCGCGGCGCTGGAAGAGACGCAGGCGCCGCCCGAATTCATCGAGCTGGAAATCACGGAATCGATGGCTATGGAAGAGCCCGATTTATTGATCAAGATGTTGTGGCAGATCAAGCAAACGGGTGTGAGCATCGCCATCGACGACTTCGGCACAGGTTTTTCCTCGCTGTCCTATTTGCAGCGCCTGCAAGTCGACCGCCTGAAGATCGACCGCGCCTTCGTCACCGAGATCACGGGTTCCGCGCGCGGCAGCAGCATCGCCGAAATGGTCATCCAGCTGGGCCGCAACCTGGGCCTGGCCGTAATCGCGGAAGGCGTGGAAGACGAGCGGCAGGCGCAAATTTTGCAGGCGCTGGGCTGCCCCATGGCGCAAGGGTTCCTGTTCGCCCGCCCGATGACGGCCACGGCGCTGGGTACCTGGCTGAACAACGAAGCGCTGCAGGGCGCGGCATAGACGTCACATTGCATACGCAATGCAAAACGCCGGCAGTTGCCGGCGTTGTTTTTACTGGATGAGCGAAGCTTAATCAGTGGTTTCGGCCGGCCAGTCGCGGATATACGCTTTCAGCATCTGGTTTTCAAAGCTTTGCGCTTCGAGCACGGCGCGCGCCACGTCGTAGAAGGAAATGACGCCCAGCAAGGTCTTGGCGTTCATGACGGGCAGGTAGCGCGCGTGTTTTTCCAGCATGATGCGGCGCACTTCGTTGACTTCCGTATCCGGGGTCACGGTGATCGGGTGGTCATCCATGTGCTTGCGCACGGTGCCGCCGCCGATCTGGCCCGCGTTTTCATGCAGCGCGTTGAGTACTTCGCGGAAGGTCAGCATGCCGACCAGGTCGCCAAATTCCATGACCACCAGCGAACCGATGTCCTTTTCAGCCATGGTATTGGCCGCGTCAAGCAGGGGCTGGTCAGGCGTGACCGTGTAGAGGATATTGCCCTTGACTTGGAGAATTTCAGATACTTTCATATTGGCCGTCCTGTCCGCGTGATTGGTATTTTAGTTATTCTAGCCCTTACTGCGACTGTAGCCTATGCCTGCGGAAAAATCCAGCCTTGCGCGCAATCAAATCGCGGGGGATTGCGCGCACCTTTTCGTTACGCTCTGCGGCGGAACCAGCCGGCGATGGACAGGCGTTCGCGCGCCGTCGGCAACACTTCGTGCAGCATCTCGCCCGACATGAACATGGCCATGCGTCCCGCTTGCGGCAAGACGTCCACCACGGGCCCGCCCTGCGGATGCAGGCGCAGGGCGCCGCCGTGCTCTGGCAGCCAGTCCTCGTTCAGGTACAGCACGACGGACACGGTGCGCTTGTCGTCATCGCGGAAACGGTCCAGATGGGCACGGTAAAAGGCGCCCGGTGCGTACAGGGCGAAATGGCTTTCGTACTCTTCCAGCCCCAGGAACAGCTCGCGGTTGAGCACGCAGCGCAGCGCTTCCATGTGTTCCAGGTAGCGGTCGCATGCCGCTGAGCGGCCCGTTTCCAGCCATTCGATATGGTCGCCGCGGATGTCCGGCTGCAGCAGCGGTGCATGGCCGCTGCCCACGCCGGCGCCCTTCATCTTGCCGCTGAGCATGGATTGCACGCATTCGGCGGCCAGCTGGCGGCTCAGTTCAGGGGAGATGAAATGCTCTTGCATGAGCCAGCCTGCGTGGCACAGGCCGTCGACGATAGAAGGTCCGGGTACGGCAAGGGCGCCGTCGAACGATATTGCGGGCATAAAATCTTTCCTGGTGGACATGCGATGAGAGTTCGCCTGAAGCCCAGGATTTCGCTGGAACGTAGCAGCCTTCCCTGCGGCGCGGCGCACGCGCACAAGTCAAACAGCCCGAATATCGCTGATCCGGTATCCTACCACCGCCGCACCGTGCCGGTCACTTTTTTTACACTGCAGGTTACACGCGCGGCCCGCCAGCACGGCGCCATGCGCCCTGCACAGGAGCCCTTTTGCTCAGCTGCAAATCAGGTTACGATCTTGCCACTATAAAACTTGGCGGAGACACCATGAGCGGCCCGAAATACCCCGGTTTCGATACTTTATCCCTGCATGCGGGCGCGGCGCCCGACCCGGCCACGGGCGCGCGCGCCACGCCCATCCATTTCACGTCCTCGTTTGCCTTCAAGAGTTCGGAACACGCGGCTTCGCTGTTCAATATGGAGCGGGCCGGCCACGTGTACTCGCGCATCTCGAATCCCACCAATGCCGTGCTGGAAGAGCGCATCGCCGCCCTCGAAGGGGGCGTAGCCGGCATCGCCACGTCCAGCGGCCAGGCCGCCATGCACCTTGGTTTATCTACCATCGCCGGCGCCGGCTCGCACGTCGTGGCCTCGCGCGCCCTGTACGGCGGCTCGCACAACCTGCTGGCCTACACCTTGAAACGCTTCGGCATCGAGACGACCTTCGTCGACCCGCGCGACGTGGACGCCTGGCGCGCCGCCATCCGGCCCTCTACCCGCGTGCTGTTTGCGGAAACCCTGGGCAATCCCGGCCTCGACGTGCTGAACATCCCCCAGATTGCCTCCCTGGCGCACGAACACCAGCTGCCGCTGATGCTCGATTCGACGTTTACCACCCCGTATTTGCTACGCCCCTTCGAGCATGGCGCCGACCTGGTGTTCCACTCGGCCACCAAATTCCTGTGCGGGCATGGCACGGCCATCGGCGGCTTGCTCGTCGATGGCGGCACCTTCGACTGGCAGGCGGCATACGACAAGACGGGGCGTTTCGCCGAACTGTGCGAGCCGTATGACGGCTTCCATGGCATGGTCTTCGCCGAGGAATCGACGGTGGCGCCGTTCGCCCTGCGCGCGCGGCGCGAAGGCTTGCGCGATTTCGGCGCCGTCATGAGCCCGCACAATGCCTTCGCCATCCTGCAAGGCATCGAAACCCTGGGCTTGCGCATGGACCGCCACGTGGCCAACACGCGCAAAATCATAGACTTTTTGCTGGCCAATCCAGCCGTCGAATCCGTGTCCTACCCCGAACTGCCGTCGCATCCCGACTATGAGCTGGCGAAAACCCTGCTGCCGAAAGGCGCGGGCGGCGTCTTCACCTTCAGGCTGCGCGGCGACCGCGCGGCCGGCCAGCGCTTTGTCGACAGCCTGAAGATCTTCTCGCACCTGGCCAACGTGGGCGACGCCAAGTCGCTCGTCATCCACCCCGCCTCCACCACGCATTTCCGCGTGCCCGACGATCAACTGGCGCAGGCGGGCATCACGCAGGGCACCATGCGTCTATCGGTAGGCCTGGAAGACGCCGATGATTTGATCGAAGACCTGGCCCGTGGCCTGAAACTGTCGCAGAAAGGCGCCTGAGATGCTGCTCACCATCGAGAACACCACGGCTTACTGCTACACAGGCGGCAAACCATTCAACCCGAGCCAGCCGACGGCCGTCTTCATCCACGGCGCGCAGAATGACCATTCCGTGTGGGCCCTGCAGACGCGCTATTTTGCCCACCACGGCTGGAACGTGCTGGCCGTCGATTTGCCGGGCCACGGCCGCAGCCTGGGCGCGGCGAAAACCACGGTGGAAGAGCTGGCGCGCTGGATACTGGCCATGCTGGATGCGGCCGGCGCGGCCAGGGCCATGCTGATCGGCCACAGCATGGGTTCATTGATCGCGCTGGAAGCAGCATTCCTGGCGCCCGGGCGTGTCAGCCACCTGGCCATGCTGGGCTCCACCTACCCGATGAAGGTCTCGCCGGCCCTTCTGGAAACGTCACTCAACGATGAACAGGCAGCCATCGACATGGTCAATATCTGGTCGCACTCGTCGATCGCGCAAAAGCCGTCGTTCCCCGGCCCCGGCTTTTATGCCATGGGCGGCGCGCGGCGTCTGAAACAGCGCATCGCCGCCCTCAACCCCGATCACGTGTTTCACACGGATTTTTTCGCCTGCAATACCTACGCGAACGGCGAAATCGCCGCCGCTTCGGTACACTGCCCGACTTTATTTATTTTTGGCGCGCGCGACATGATGACGCCGCCCAAATCGACCCGCTTGCTCACGTCTGCCATCGCGCATGGCACGGTGGTGCAGGTCGACAGCGGGCACGAATTGATGGCCGAGCAGCCGGACGCCGTGCTCGACGCGCTGTTTGCGTTTGCGCAAACGGCAGCAGCATAAGCACCCGCCACGCGGACTTTTTTAGGATAGACGAATGATGTTGTTGAATACCCTGCACGATGAATTGACTGGCCGCGGCAGCGGCACGGAAGCGGAGCGGCACGAACGCTATAAATGGCTGGAACAGCTGCGCTTCACTAACCCGCTGGCGGACGAAGGCGGTCCCATGGCCGGCATTCCATACTACCAATGGTGCCGGCTGCCGCAGGCGCTCGTCGTGGCGGGCCAGCACACGGATCTGCTGGTCGGCACCACGAGCTCCCAGTACCTGGTCTTCGAGGGCCGCCACGCGGCAGCCTTCGCGGCCGAACTGGACCTGCAATACGACGCCAACAACCGCATCGACCGCCCCGGCGGCCTCGACGAACTGCTCGACGCCTATGAAGAGCAGGAGGACGGCAGCTGGGCGACCTTGCCGAATGAACCGCCAGCGGCACCGCTGGCCGGCTGGGACGATGTGTACTTCCGCGTGCGCGACCTGAGCGACGGCAGGACCATCCAGAGCGTGACCACCATCGCCTACGAGAGCAGCCGCTTCCCTGACTACACCCTGCTGGGCACGACCTTTGTGGGCGTCGGCGCCATCGTCCACGACGACGAAACGGCGCAGTATATGCAGCAAATCTTCGCCGACTGGGCCATCCAGCGCGAATGTGCCGCCACCTGCCCGGTTTCATCCACGCCCTGGCCCCACGCGCCGCGCCAGGTGCCGCCCGCCCCGTTCGACTTTAGCCGCAATCTCGCTTACCTCGACGCCCTGCTGGCCGCCTACGGGCGCGCGCAGGCGCAGGCGGAAATCGATGGCGGCGATGATGCCTACTGGGCGTGCGCCGCCGCCAGCACGGCTTACCAGGTCTTCTCGCTGCGCTACACGGCAGGCTTGCCCTTGCCTGACGTGGAACCGGCGCTGGAAACGGCCGTCGCCGCCTGCGAAACGGCGCGCGCCGCCCTGGCCGCAGCCTACGATGACGATGCCTTGCCCGCCTTTGATTTCGAACAATTGACGGATTACGCGCGCACCCTGCAGTTGCTGGGCGCCGCCCTGCTGTTCGGCCGCCACGACCTGGCTGCCCGCCTGGCCGCCCTGCAGACGGCCTTCGATGGCGAAGACGCCGTGTACGAGGCGCTGCTGTCGACCATCGATCCCCAGCGTCCCGCCGTCGACGAATGGTATTTCGCAGAACCCTATTCAGCCCTGTTCGAGTGCCTGGATGCGGACGATCCCGCGCAGCAGCTGGAACACCTGCGGCAGTACCTGGCCAGCTGGCATGGCGCGCTGGTGCGCGAAGACTGGTTCAACGGCCATTTGCGCGCACACGGCCTGGGCGGCTACTACGGCTTGTGGGCCTTCGAAGCGGCTGCCGCGGCCAAACAGCTGGGCCTCGAACGCAGCGCGCTGGCGCACTGGGTCATGCCGCCATCGCCCTGAATCCCCCGTTCACTTTTAGACAAATATCAATGATCAACACTGCAGCCCTGTTCAGCACCACCTTCCTGCCCGGCCAGGCCGGCTTCGACACCGAGACGATCACGGGCCTGGCCGAATGGCGGCTGGACGTACCTACGCTGTTCAAGCTGCTCATCGGCGCCGGCACGCAAGCTGTCGCCTGGCCCATCTATGGCGATGGCGAAGACTGCGCCTGCGTGCTGGCCGCGCCGATGGCGCAGGCGCAGGCCAGCTGGCAAGCCTTGTCCGCGCTGATGGACAGGCCGCGCGACGCGGCCGCCATCGTCGCGCGCAGCGCCATCAGCGCCTTGCTGGCGAACGGCCAGCCATGGCTGATCCTCGACTACGTGCAGCTGATCCCGCACGATATCGGCACGCCGGAATACGCGGCCGGGCTCGAGGCCTTGCGCGCCGAGGCGCAAGCCTTGCACTCTGCCCTGCTGCGCGGCGAGCGGGAAGCGCTGGCGCCTCTGCTGGCCGCCGGCGCCGCATCGCCCGCCACCGGTTACTGGTCGGCCACGGCCGTCGCGCAGCTGGCCGATGTGGAGGAACTGGGCACGGACGAACTGCCTTTCCTGCAAGGCCTGGAAGTGGTGGGCTGGGAAGAAGATGTGCTGTGCCATGAAGTGAGCGCCGCCGGCGAACCGGACGTCACCGGCCTGGTCACGCCCTATGGCCGCTGGATCGTGCCGCTGTCGCAGCGCTATGTGGACCTGGGTGTGTACTATGCGGACGATGGCTGGATCACCTTTGCCACGGCGGACGCCCCCGATGCGCACGGCGTGCTGGACCTCAACGGCACGGTGGTGCTGCCGCCCGCCCCCGGCGCCCTGTATGTGATCAGCCCCCATCTGTTGCAGCAGATCGATGCGGACGGCGCCAGCCGCTTGCTGCACCTGCCCGACGGTGCGCTGCTCATCGACAGGGTGGATAACGTGTGCCAGCGCGAAGATGGCTTGATCGACATCGAGCGCCAGACAGACCAGACAGACCAGACAGACGATAACGCCAAGCGCAATGTGCACGGCGTGCTCGACAAGACGGGCAAGGTCGTGGTGCCGCCCGCCTACAGCTCCGTGCAGGATTTTGGCACGAAGAAAAAAATCGCCATCGTCAGCCAGCGCGTCGCCGGGCGCTTCCTGTTTGGCCTGGTCAATAGCCAGGGCGAGCTGCTGGCGCCCTGCCAGTATGAGGCCATCGATTGCGCCACCACCTCGTCGCCGCCCAAGCTGCGCAAGAACCTGATTTTCGCCATCGACGCGCAAGGTCTGGCCTGCATGCTGACGCTCGATGGAAAACAGGCCTTCACGCCCCTGTATCCGCCCGCCCACCATTTGCGCGGCGTGGCCGTGCAAAGCGACTTTTTATATGTCGTCAAGGATGGCATGGCCTGGAGCATGGATTTCACGGGCCAGTTGCTGGAGCAGTTCGACACCGTGGAAAACTTCAAGGCGGCGATCACGGCCCAACTGAGCGAGTCTATCGGCCTGGGCAAGAAAAAACCCGAGAAGAAGCCCGCCAAGCGCCGCAGCTTCACGCCCGCGCAAATCCTGGCCAAGGCGGACCGCGAGCAGTTGCGCAGCATGGCCGCCCTGCTCTTGCAAGGCGATGCGGAACTGGCCGCGCGTTGCGTGGACATCACTTTGGAAGAGCTGGCGCAGGACGATCCGGAAGAGGAATACGAAGGCGACTCGCCCGAGGCGGCCTGTTTCTTCCTGCTCTGGTCCACGGCCTCCCACACGCAGGGCCACGGCACCACCCTGGACTGGAAAGCCGTCGATGAAGTGCCCCGCATAGCCCAGCATATCGAGCTGTCCGCGCTGCAGGACTTCCGCTGGAAGGAACGCGAGGATGGCGATGCGATGGCCGAGGGCCTGGCCGCCATCGCCGCCCACCTGGCGCCGCACCAGCTGCGCCTGGTCAACATGCACGGCGGCGAAGACACGTATTATCTGGGCGTGGTGCGGGCGCAGGATGCGGCGGCGTTCAGCAAGGTGGCGCTGCAGGCGGCTTTGCGGCCCGTGCTGCTGTGATTTTTGCAAGACAAGGAATCCATGCACGCGAAAAAATTCATCGATGATGTCGTCGCATCCAATGCGTCGCTGCTGGCGCTATATGCGCAGGGAAGCGAGGGACAGACCCGGCTTGGCGCCCTGCTCGACGGGCTGGCACTGACCGAGGGCCAGCGCGAGCAAGTCCTGGCCCTGATCAAGCTGGCGATCGATGACGCCACATACCAGCTGGTGTGCGGCATCGAGGGCAGCGCCTCGCTCGGCGACAGCCAGCAGGATTACACCCTGCTCGACGAAGAGGGCAATACGCTGACGGGCGCGCTCGATGTCCTGCTGTACGAGCGGCTCAACCCCTGATTGCCCATCAGGCGCAGCGCACGTCCCCGAAATGCTGGGCCAAGGTCAGGCCCAGTCCCTGCTCCACGGCGTTTTCCACCTGCGCCGCCAGGGCGGCCGCTTCTTCTGCCGCCTTGATGTCGCGCTCATTCGTGGAACCGGCCGGGTAACCGGAGTTCACGCGCATGCCGCCGAAGACAAACAGGCGGTAGACGTCGGCCAGGCTGATACGGTTGACGTTGCCCAGCAAGACCCAGTGGTCGGAACTGTCGGCCACGCGCTTGCCCCACTGGACCCGCACGGCGCCATCCACGTTGACTCGTCCCACCCAGCCCTGCTGCACCATCTTGTCGAGCAGGGTTTCCATTTCTTCGAAGCCCAGACGCGTGCTGCGGCGAATTTCCGCCGCACCGACCAGGGCCGAATCGGCGCAGTGACAGGCCTGGTGCAGCACCTTCAGGATGGCGACGGCGTCGACGAATTCACTGCCCGGCGCCGCCTCGTACCACCAGCGCTCATATTTCACGACGGGCAAGGCTGCCACCAGCAAGGCGCCCACCAGGGTGATCATCCAGCTCAGGTAAATCCATACGAGGAACAGCGGCAAGGCGGCCAGTGCGCCGTAGATGCGCGAATACGTGGGGAATTCCTGGATGAATTCGCCGAAGCCCCGCTTGGCCACCTCGAACGCCAGCGCCGCCAGCAAGCCGCCCCAGGCCGCGTCGCGCCAGTCCACGTCGCGGTTCGGCACGGCGATGTACAGCAAGGTAAACGCCAGCATGGTCAGGCCGATCGACACCAGGGTATAAAACACGGCGCCGAGGAATGGCACGGCGCCCACCACGCCGCTGGTGGCCATGAAGAGGCGCGAGGTCACCGTCAGCGACACGCCCACCAGCAGCGGTCCCAGGGTGACGATGGCCCAGTAAACCAGCAGACGTTTGGTCCAGCGACGTTCCTGGCGCACGCGCCAGATGCGGTTGAAGACGCGCTCGATCAAGCCCATCATGCCCACCGACGTGACGATCAGTGCGCCCGCGCCGATGGCCGACAGGCGCGTGGCCTTCGAGGCGAACGTGGTCAGATAATCGAGGATGGTGTTCGATATGCCCTTGGGCATCACGCTTTGCACGAAATAATCTTCCAGCGCATGGCGGAAGGTATTGAATAGCGGGAAAGTGGTGAAGATGGCCAGGGCCAGGGTGAGCAGCGGCACCAGCGCGAACACGGTGGCGAATGTCAGGCTGCCGGCCACTTGCGGCAGGCTTTCCTCGCGCACGCGGCGGCGCGCGAACTGCAGCAGGTCGCGCGTTTCGGACCAGGTCAGGCCGCGCACGACGGCCAGCCCGATGCTCAGGGCGCGCCACAGGTATTGGAAGAACGGGAATATATATTTTGAAAACATGTGCAAAATCAGAACGGCGCCATGACAGCAGTCGTATCAGGCTGTAAAGCGCCCTATAATACCAATGATGAAGCCAACCAATCTGATTATTCTCGTATTGTTTTATTCACGCCATGGCGCCACGCGCCAGTTGGCCGAGCTGATAGCCCAAGGAGTGGAAAGCGTGCCGGGCTGCGATGCGCGCCTGCGCACCGTGCCCGCCGTCTCGACAGTGACGGAGGCGACGGCGCCGGAAGTGCCGCTTGACGGCGCACCCTACGTGGAACTGGAAGACTTGCAGGAGTGCGCAGGCCTGGCCCTGGGTTCGCCCACGCGCTTCGGCAACATGGCCGCCGCCATGAAGTACTTCTGGGACGGCACGGCCAGCGACTGGCTGGCCGGCAGCCTGTCCGGCAAGCCCGCCTGCGTGTTCACGTCCACGGGCAGCCTGCATGGCGGCCAGGAATCGACCCTGCTGTCGATGATGATCCCCCTTTTCCACCACGGCATGCTGGTCATGGGCCTGCCCTACACGCATCCCGAACTGATGACAACATCGACCGGCGGCTCGCCTTATGGCGCCACACACTGGTCGGGAATCGATGGCGACAAGGCCTTGAGCGAGGATGAAAAACGCCTGGCCATCGCCCTGGGCCGGCGCCTGGCGGAAAACGCCGCGAAACTGGCAGGCGCATGATGCACGGCGCACTGCACAAATATTTTCACTGGGGCGCCATCGCCAGCCTCGTCACCCTGATCGTCTGGTGCGTGCTGTGGGAAACCGTCGTCGCACCGCTGCAGCCGGGCGGCTCCTGGGTCGTCCTGAAGGCGGCGCCCCTGCTCATTCCCCTGTACGGCGTCATCAAGCGCGACGTCTACACCCTGCAATGGTCGTCGATGGTGATCCTGCTGTACTTCACGGAAGGCGTGGTGCGCGGCTACAGCGACACGAACCCCACCTCGGCCCTGATGGCCTGGGGCGAAGCGGCCATCGTCTGCATCTATTTTATCTGCGCCGTGCTGTATCTGCGCCCGTATAAAAAGGCCGCCAAGCGCATGGCTAGGGAACTGCTGGAAAAAGTGACGAAAGTGAGCATCAAAAAATGAGCGACAAGTCCATGACTGACCAAACAGATTTTCTCGCCGCCTGCCGCGACCTGCTCGGTGACGCCTACGTACTTACCCTGGATGCCGACACGGCGCCCTTCCTCACCGACTGGCGCGACCGTTTTACGGGCAAGGCCCTGGCCGTGCTGCGCCCCGCCACGGTGGAGCAGGTGGCCGGCGTGCTGCGCGCCTGCGCGCAATGGCAGATTCCCGTCGTGCCGCAAGGCGGCAACACGGGCCTGGTCCTGGGCAGCATCCCGGATGCGGCCGGCACGGCCATCGTGCTGTCGCTGGCGCGCCTGAACAGCATCCGCGCGCTCGACCCCGTCAACCGCACCATCACGGTGGACGCGGGCTGCATTTTGCAAACCATCCAGGAAGCGGCCAGCGCCGCCGGCTGTCTGTTCCCCCTGTCGCTGGCGGCCGAGGGCAGTTGCACCATCGGCGGCAACCTGGCGACGAACGCAGGCGGCACGGCCGTGCTGCGCTACGGCAATACGCGCGAGCTGTGCCTGGGCCTGGAAGTGGTTACGCCGCAAGGCGAGATCTGGAGCGGCTTGCGCGGCTTGCGCAAGGACAATACCGGCTACGATTTGCGCGACCTGTACATCGGCGCCGAAGGCACCTTGGGGGTCATTACCGGCGCGGTGATGAAACTGTACCCGCAGCCGAAAGCCTGCATCACGGCGCTGGCCGCCATGCCCTCGCCCGCCCACGCCCTGCGTTTATTAAGCCTGATGCAGGACCATTGCGGCGCCAGCCTGACGGGTTTTGAATTGATGTCGCAATACTGTTTGCAACTGGTGGCGGAACAGTTCCCGCAGCTGTCGCGGCCTTTCGCCGAGCCGCATGGCCAATATGTGCTGCTCGAATTATCCAGCAGCCAGTCCGAGGCGCACGCCGTCGAATTGCTGGAAGCGAGCATCGGCGCGGCGCTGGAAGATGAGTTGATCGAGGACGCCGTCGTCGCCAGTTCCGTGGCGCAGTCCGAGGGACTATGGCAGCTGCGCGAGCACATCCCGCTGGCGCAGGCGCAGGCGGGCAAGAACATCAAGCACGATATCTCGCTGCCGATTTCCTGCATCGCCGATTTCATCAGCGTCACGGATGCCGCATTGGCAACGGCCTTCCCCGGCTGCCAGCTCGTGTGCTTCGGCCACCTGGGTGACGGCAACCTGCATTACAACGTGGCGCCGCCCGCCGGCATGACGGACCGTGACTTCCTGGCCAACCAGGATGCCATCAACCGCATCGTGCACGACCAGGTCCACGCATTTGGTGGTTCCATCTCGGCCGAACACGGTATCGGCGCCCTGAAAAAGGACGACCTGGCGCGTTATAAATCGCCGCTGGAACTGCAGCTGATGCGCGCCGTGAAGCAGGCGCTGGACCCGCAGAACATCATGAATCCGGGGAAGATATTGTGAAGTCGCCATCCATCCTGCTATGCACCATGGCCTTGCTGACCGGTTCCGCCAGTGCGCAGGACGTCTACAAATGCGTGAAGGATGGCCAGACCAGCTATAGCGCCACGCCATGCACGGGCGGCCAGCTGCAAATCCTGGAGGTGCCCGCACCCCCGCCTGCCGTCGACAAGGGCGCGGCCACGCGCCAGGAGCGGGTGGCGAGCCAGCTGGAAGCGGCACGCAAGAAACAGGAAAAACTGGAAGACCAGGCGCGCGAGCAGGCCGCCAAGCAGCTTGAGGCGCGCGACAAGCACTGCGCGCAGCTGCGCCTGGAACAGAAATGGGCGGCGCAAGACGCCGTCGGCGCGGGCGACAAGAACCGCGATGCGGCCCAATTGAAAGCGCGGCGCGCCGGCGAACGCCTGGCCGTCGAATGCTTGAATTGAGTGCGCCGGCAGCAAATCCCGCGGGCACGCGCCTGCTGTCGCGCTGGCTGCTGCTGGGAGAGTGGCGCGCGCATCCCGTGCGCGCCCTCGTCGCCATCCTCGCCATCGCCATCGGCGTGTCGCTGGGCTTTGCCATCCATCTGATCAACGCGGCCGCCTTCAACGAATTTTCCACGGCCGTCAAAAGCCTGTCCGGCCAGGCCGATGTGCAGGTGGCGGGGCGCGAAGCGCTGTTCGACGAATCCATCTACCCGTGGCTGGCGCAGCACGACGGCGTGGCCGTCGCTTCGCCCGTGCTGGAACTGCAAGCCACGGTGGCCGGCAAGAAGGACGGCGGCCCGCTGCACATCCTGGCGCTCGACGTGTTCCGCGCCGGCTTCATCTCGCCCGACCTGATCGGCGCACCCGCCGAAGGCCAGCCTTTCGACACCCTGGCCGACGACGCCGTCTTTCTGTCGCCAGCCGCCTTGCGCTGGCTGGCTGTCGCCGAAGGCGGCCAGGTGGCCCTGCAATCGGGCACGGGCACGGTAGCGCTGCGCGTGGCCGGTTCGCTGCAGCGGGCGCGCGCCGGCCAGCGCATCGCCGTGATGGATATCGGCGCGGCGCAGTGGCGCTTCAACAAGGTGGGCAAGCTGTCGCGCATCGACTTGAAACTGCGCCAGGGCGTGAACCGCGACGCCTTCCAGGCGGATCTCGCGCGCACACTGGAAGCGCAGTATCCGGGCCGTTTCCAGGTGGGCCAGCCGAATGACGAAAACCAGAATAGCCGCAACAATAACCTCAGCCGCGCCTACCGAGTCAACCTGACGGTGCTGGCACTCGTCGCCCTGTTTACGGGCGCCTTTTTGGTCTTTTCCACGCAGGCGCTATCCGTCATCCGCCGCCGCGGACAGTTCGCGCTGCTGCGCGTGCTGGGGATGGAACGGGGCACACTGCTGCGCCAGGTGCTGCTGGAAGGCGCCAGCCTCGGTATCGTCGGTGCGGCGCTGGGCATCGCCGGCGGTTATGCCATGGCGGCCGTCGCCCTGCGCTTCTTCGGCGGCGACCTGGGCGCAGGCTATTTCGCGGGCGTGCAGCCGCAGGTGCAGTTCACGCCCGTCGCCGCCTTCGTGTATTTTGCCCTGGGCCTCGGTGTCGCCTTGCTGGGTTGCGCCGCGCCCGCGCTGGAAGCGGCGCGCGCGGCCCCCGCCATCGCCCTGAAATCAGGCAGCGAAGAAGTGGTGACGACGCGCCTGGCCAAGACCTGGCCTGCGCTGGCTTGTCTGCTGCTGGCCGGCGCCTTGACGTTCCTGCCGCCCGTGTTCGAACTGCCCCTGTTCGGCTATCTATCCATCGCCCTGCTGCTGATCGGCGCCATCGCCCTGATGCCGCAGCTGGCCGCCGTCGTCTTCCGCTTCCTGCAGCGCGCCTGGCTGCGCACGGACACCAGCGCGCACGCGCCCGTGCGCAGCCTGACCCTGGCCCGCCTGGCGAACGCCTCGGGCCAGGCCGGCATCGCCCTCGGTGGCGTGCTGTCGAGCTTTAGCCTGATGGTGGCAATGGCCATCATGGTGTCGAGTTTCCGCGTTTCCGTCGACGACTGGCTGCTGCAGATCTTGCCGGCCGACGTGTATGCGCGCACGACCGCCAGCGCTGGCACGGCAGGCTTGAATCCGCGCGAACAGGCCAGCATCACCGCCCTGCCCGAGGTGGCCAGGGTGGATTTCCAGCGCGTGCGTTCGCTGTCGCTGGCGCCGGACCGCCCGAACGTGGCGCTGCTGGCGCGCCCCGTCAACCTGGCCGATCCGGGCAAGAGCATGGTGCTGGTGGGCGACACGCTGCCCGTGCCAGCGGGCGCGAAACCTGTCTGGCTGTCCGAAGCGGCGGCCGACCTGTACAACGTCAAACCGGGCCAGCAGATCGCCCTGCCGCTGGCGGGCGGCCTGCACACCTTCTTTGTCGCCGGCATCTGGCGCGACTACGCGCGCTCGTCCGGCGCCATCCAGATGCCGCTGGACGACTACCGCGCGCTGACCGGCGACCTCGATGTCAGCGACGCGGCCCTGTGGCTGGCCAAGGATGCCACGGGCGACGCGCTGCAGCAACGCCTGAAAGCGCTGCCGTTTGGCGCCAGCCTGGAAGTGTCGAATCCTTCGGCCATCCGCGCCCTGAGCCTGCAGATTTTCGACCGCAGCTTCGCCGTCACGTATTTATTGGAAGCCATCGCCATCGTCATCGGCCTGTTCGGCGTGGCCGCCACGTTCTCGGCGCAGACCCTGGCGCGCGCCCGCGAATTCGGCATGCTGCGCCACGTGGGCGTGACGCGCGGGCAAATCTTGTCCATCCTAGCGATCGAAGGCGGCGCGCTGACGGCGCTGGGCATCGCCACCGGTTTTATCCTCGGCCTGTTGATCAGCTTTGTGCTCGTCTTCATCGTCAATCCGCAATCGTTCCACTGGACCATGCAGCTGCACCTGCCGTGGCCCTTGATCGCCACCGTGGCCGCCGCCCTGCTGACGGCGGCCGCCCTCACAGCCCTCATCGCGGGCCGCCAAGCCCTGTCCGCTGGCCCCATCCGCGCCGTCAGGGAGGACTGGTAATGCGCCGTTTGACTCTTTTACTCGCGTTCTGCAGCGCCGCCGCCATCGCCGCGCCGCCCACCTTCGCCCCCGTCACGCCACTGCCGGCCGGCCAGACCCTGCGCCTGCCGCACGACTTCGGCGCCCATCCCGCGTACAAAACGGAATGGTGGTACGCCACGGGCTGGGTAAAAACCGCCGGCGGCGAACAACTGGGCTACCAGGTGACCTTCTTTCGCAGCGCCACGGCCACCGATGCGGACAACCCCAGCGCCTTTGCACCCAAGCAGCTGATCATCGGCCATGCGGCCCTGTCCGACCCCAAGGTGGGCAAGCTGCTGCACGACGAGAAAAGCGCGCGCGAGGGCTTCGGCCTGGCCTACGCCAAGGTGGGCAACACGGACGTGAAGCTCGACGACTGGCGCATGCAGCGGCAGGCGGACGGCAGCTACCGGGTCAGCCTGGCCGCGCGCGAATTCAACTTGCAGCTGACCCTCGCCCCCACGCAGCCCGTGCTGCTGCAGGGCGAAGGCGGCTACTCGCGCAAGGGCGCGCGGCCCGCGCAATCGAGTTACTACTACAGCGAGCCGCAGCTTGCCACCCGCGGCACGATCGCGCGCGCGGGCGGCAAGCCGGAAGCCGTGACGGGCACCACCTGGCTCGATCACGAGTGGTCCAGCCAGGTGCTCGATGCGGACGCCAGCGGCTGGAACTGGATAGGCGCCAACCTCGACGACGGCGGCGCCCTGATGGCCTTCCAGATCCGCAGCAAGACAGGTGCTAAACTATGGGCGCACGCGACATGGCGCGATGCGTCCGGTAAGATGACGCAGTTCGCGCCCGGCGACGTCGATTTCACGCCCACGCAGCTGTGGCGCTCGCCCCGCACGCAGGCCGAATACCCGGTCGCCACCGAGATCCGCACGGGCGCCACGCGCTGGCACATCAAGCCTTTGCAGCCGGACCAGGAACTCGATTCGCGCCGCTCGACGGGCGCCGTGTACTGGGAAGGCGCCGTGACGGTGGAGCGCGACGGCCAGCCGGTCGGTCGCGCCTACCTGGAAATGACGGGCTACGTGCAGCCGATGAAGTTATAAGCAGTACAAAATACAGTAAATACTAAGCGAAAAACAATGACAACCAGCACAGAAACAGGCAGTACGAGTACAGCAACCGCCGCAAGCACCGCACCGACTCCCGACACCGGCACCAGCCGCGAACTGAAAAAAGGCAGCCTGGCCGCCTTCAAGGGTTTGATGCCCTTTCTGACGCCGTACCGCAAGCAGTTCTTCCTGGCCGGTATCGCGCTGGTGGTGGCCGCCGCCTCGACCCTGGCCATTCCCGCCGCCTTCAAGCAGATGATCGACCTCGGTTTCGGCGGCGCTGCAGGCTCGAGCAGCATCCAGCACGTCGACCTGGTCTTCCTCGCCCTGTTCGGCGTGGCGTCCATCCTGGCGCTGGCCACGGCGGCGCGCTTTTATACGGTATCGTGGCTGGGCGAAAGAGTCACGGCCGACATCCGCAGCGCCGTGTACCGCCATGTCGTCACGCAAAGCCCGGAATTCTTTGAAACCACGCAGACGGGCGAAGTCCTGTCGCGCATCACCACCGACACGACCTTGATCCAGGCCGTGGTCGGCACCAGCATCTCCATGGCGCTGCGCAATGTGCTGCTGTTCCTGGGCGGCCTGGTGATGCTGTTCGTCACCAGCGCCAAGCTGGCCGGCATCATCATCGGCCTCCTGATCCTTGTCGTCGTGCCCATCATCGTGTTTGGCCGCAAGGTGCGCAAGCTGTCGCGCGACTCGCAGGACCGCATCGCCGACGCCTCGGCCATGGCCGGTGAAATCCTCAACGCCATGCCCACCGTGCAGGCGTTTACACACGAGAAAATCGAATCGACACGCTTTGGCGACTCCGTCGAAGGCGCCTTCATGACGGCCATGCGCCGCATCCGTGCCCGCGCCTTGCTCACCATGATCGCGATTTTGCTGGTCTTCGGCACCATCGTCTTCGTACTGTGGCTGGGCGCGCGCGCCGTGCTGGAAGGCTCGATGACGGGCGGAGATCTGGGCCAGTTCATCCTGTACGCGTCCATCGTGGCCGGCGCCATCGGCGCCTTGTCGGAAGTGATGGGCGAAGCGCAGCGCGCCGCCGGCGCCACCGAGCGCCTGCTGGAACTGATGGCCGTCAAATCGGAAATCGAATCGCCTGTCACGCCGCTGCCGCTGCCCGCGCGCGCCGCCACTGGCGCCGCGCTGTCGCTGGACGATGTCATGTTCTCGTATCCGTCGCGCCCGGACACCCACGCGCTCGATCACGTCAGCCTCGACATCCGCGCCGGCGAAACGGTGGCCGTCGTCGGCCCTTCCGGCGCTGGCAAGACCACCCTGTTCCAGCTATTCCTGCGCTTCTATGACCCGCAAAGCGGCAGCATCCGCCTCGATGGCGTCGATATCAAGCAACTGGAACTGCATACCCTGCGCGACGCCATCGGCATCGTGCCGCAAGATACCGTGATCTTCTCGGCCGACGCCATGGAAAACATCCGCTACGGCCGTGCCGGCGCCAGCGACGAGGAAGTGATCGCGGCCGCGAAAATGGCGGCAGCCCACGAATTCATCGAGCGCCTGCCGAACGGATACAAATCCTTCCTCGGCGAACGCGGCGTGCGCCTGTCCGGCGGCCAGCGCCAGCGCATCGCCATCGCCCGCGCCCTGCTGAAAAACCCGCCGCTGCTGCTGCTCGACGAGGCGACCAGCGCGCTGGACGCGGAATCGGAACGCCTGGTGCAAAAGGCGCTGGAAGCGGCCATGGTGGGCCGCACCACCGTCATCATCGCGCACCGCCTTGCCACCGTGCAGCGGGCCGACCGCATCATCGTCATGGAAGACGGCAAGATCGTCGAGATGGGCACGCATGCGTCGCTCGTGGCCCTGGGTGGCATTTACGCCAACCTGGCTGCCCTGCAATTTCATCACGTACAACTCAACTAAACACGACTCGCCATGAACGCCTTATTCCACGCCAACCTGGGCATCACCGATTTCTGGACCTTCTTATTGGGAACGATCTTCATCGTCATCCTGCCCGGCCCCAATTCCATGTATGTGCTGTCGGTCGCCGCCCAGCGCGGCGTGCGCCCCGCCTATCAGGGCGCCTTCGGCATCTTCGCCGGCGACCTGATTTTGATGGTGCTGTCGGCCTGCGGCGTGGCCTCGCTGCTGAAAGCCAGCCCGGCCCTGTTCTACGTGGTGAAATACATCGGCGCGGCCTACCTGGGCTGGATCGGCCTGCAAATGCTGATAGGCTGCTGGCGCAAGCTGCGCGCACCAGCGCCGGCCGACGGTGAAGCGGCAGCCGTACCTGCCCCCGTCAAGGAAAGCGACCCGTTCCGCAAGGCCCTGATCATCAGCCTGATGAACCCGAAAGCCATTTTGTTCTTCATTTCCTTCTTCATCCAGTTCGTCGATCCGGCCTTCCCTAACCCTGTGCTGTCCTTCATCGGCCTGGGCCTGATCTGCCAGGTGATCAGCTTTACCTATCTGACGGCCATCATCTTTGTCGGCGCCCGCCTGGCCGAGACCTTCCGCCGCCGTCGCCGCCTGTCGGCCGGCATGGGCGGCGGCGTCGGCGCCATGTTCATCGGCTTCGGCGCAAAACTGGCCACGGCCACACTGTAAGGAAAACACCGTGAACGAACTTGAGCTGCGCCAGCGCTGCCATACCGTCCTGCCGGGCCACCGCCAGCCCACGCCAGCAGCCACCTTCGCCGCCATGGCCGCCTGGTGCGAAGCCAACGATGTTGCGCACGATACCTATGGCGACGGCGCGCTGATCGAACAGTTCGAGAACAAGATCGCCAGCCTGCTCGGCTTCGAGGCGGCCGTGTTCTGCATCACGGGCACCATGACGCAGGTCACCGCCCTGCGCCTGGCGTGCCAGGAGCGGGGTTCGCGCCTGGTGGCGTTGCATCCCACTTCGCACATCCTGCGCCACGAGCGGGGCAACCATGAATTGCTCGATCACTTCAAAGGCTTGATGCTCGGCGACCCGCACCGTCCGTGGACGGTGGACGACTTGCGCGCCGTGCCCGATGCGCTGGGCGCCGTGCAGCTTGAACTGCCGATGCGCGAAATCGGCGGCCAGTGCCCATCGTGGGAAGACTTGAGCCAGATCAAGCGGCACTGCCACGAGCACAATATTCACCTGCACATGGATGGCGCGCGCCTGTGGGAAGCGCAAGCGGGTTTCAAGCAACCCCTGCCCGCCATCTGCGATGGTTTTGATTCCGTGTATGTGTCGCTGTACAAGGGCATCGGCGGCCTCGGTGGCGCCATGCTGGCCGGCAGCCGCGGCTTTGTCGAACGGGCACGCGAATGGTTCCGCCGCCAGGGCGGCAATATCGTGCACCGCACGCCCTACGTGGTGGCCGCCGCCATGCAGTTCGACGAGCGCATGGCCGCCATGCCGCAGTATTTTGCACGTACGCAGTGGCTGTACGCGCTGCTGCGCGACTTCCCGTCAATAGCCGTCAATCCCGCCCAGCCGCAGGCCAACATGTTGCATCTGCACTTGCCCGTCTCGCGCGAGCGGGCCATTGCCATCCGCAACCAGGTGGCCGCCGACCACGGCATCTGGCTGTTCAGCCGCGCCAGCCACGCAGCGCTCCCCGACCACAGCGTGGTGGAATGGTATGTGGGAGACCAGTTGCTGGAACTGCCGGACGACAGCGTGCGGCATGCCTTGCGCCTGCTGGATCAGGCCATGCACGCCAGGGCTTAATCGACAATCGTGACACCAAAAAAAAGCGCCCGAAGGCGCTTTTTTCATTTCATGGCGGCCGGGTCGGCCGCCACTACCTGCTTAGAACTTGTAGTTATAAGCGAGACCGATCAACTGCATGCGGGTCTTGAACAGGCCCTTGGTGGTTTCACCGTTGCCGGTGCAGCCAGGGGTCACCGGCGAGCAGTCATTCTTGTAGTTGACAGTGGCATCCTTGAAGTCGATATAGCTGTAGGCCAGGTCGAGCGAGGAATTGGCGTTCAGCTTCCAGTTCGCGCCGATCGAGTACTGCATGCGGTCGCTGTCCGGCAGGGCTGGATGACGCAGTTCGGCGCTGCGCACCGGTGCCTGGTCATGCGCGATACCGGCGCGCAGCAGCAGGTTTTCGCTGTACTTGTAGTTGGTGCCCAGCGATACGCGGTAGGTGTTCTTCCACTGCTGGCGGATGCGCTCCGGGCCTTCGGCCGTCGGCGGGAACTGGATATCCAGGTTTTCCAGGCGCGAAGTGCGGGTCCAGGTGACGTCACCCATCAGGGCCCACTTGTCATCCATCTGATGGAAGGCATTGACCGACAGGGTTTCCGGCGTACGCACTTCCACCAGCGCCTTGGAGTTGACCTTGCCCGATGCGGCGCTGATGAAGCCATTCACGGCGGCATTGTTCGACACTTGCGAGAAGTCCCAGATCGTGTCGCCTTTCAGCTTGTGCGAAATCGACGAACGGTAGGAAATACCGAAACGCGTACCTTCATTCATCTGGTACAGATAACCCAGATTGAAGCCGAAGCCCCAGTCATCGCCATCCATCGAGGCATGGCCATCCTTGGCGCCCTTCAGTGCGGCGCCAGCTGCCTGCGCGGCGGCCTGGCCCTGCGTTTTGGCGATATTGGTCAGGAAGGCTGTCGACGCGGCTGGCGCGTGCTGGGCCAGGAAGGCCACGGAACCCGGCACGTCGACTGCCTGGCCCAGTTCCGCCTTCATGTGTTCAGCGGTGACGCCGAAACCGAAGGAGTGGTGTTCATTGACCTTGAAGGAAACAGAAGGATTCAGGGCGATGGCTTCGAGCTTGATGTTGGTGATCGCATAGCGGCCGCTCCAGTCATTGCCGTAATCGAGCTTGGCGCCGTATGGCACGAACAGGCCCATGCCGACGGTCCATTGGTCATTGACCTTCTTGCTGGCATACAGGGCTGGTGCGAAGACGGCGTCCGGCGCGTAGTCCTTGGTCGTGCCGCCCGGCGTGCGGCCGGTGAAAGTCTTCGAACCCGTGTCTTCATAGGTCGAATGCGGTACCACCAGGGTGCCGCCGCCCATGAACTGTGTGCCTTCCAGGCGCGACAGGCCGGCCGGGTTGTAGAAAATGGTCGAAGCGTCGGCCGCTTCGGCGCCGCTGGCATCAGCCGTGCCCTGGGCGGACACGCTTTGCGAACCGAAACGGTAGCCCGATGCTTGTGCGGTGGAGGAAATGCCGGCGAACGCGGCAACGATCAGGAGGGGCAGATATTTATGTTTCAAGTTGGTCTCTCTTTATTATATGAAGGTCTTCGGCACACTATCGCGGGCGTCTCAAGCTGCCCCGTCTTGCACTTTTCTTGCCGCCGTGAACTCCAATTCACTGACGGCATGAGCGAAGCATATAATATTTTTTAGAAAAAAGCGAACGTTCGCTCTTTTATTGAAACAGCGTTGTTTTCCTCGCCAGTCGCGACGTTCTACAGCGCCAGCGCCGGGGTTGGAAGCGGTATCAGAAAGCGCTGATGCATCAGCGACAGCATCTGTTCGGCGGGTACGGGACGCGAAATGAAATAGCCCTGCACCTCGTTGCATTGCAGCGCGCGCAGGATGTCGAGCTGCTCGCGCGTCTCCACCCCTTCAGCCACCACGCTCATGCCCAGCGCATGCGCCATCGACAGGATGGCGCGCACGAACACTTCGCCCTGCTCCGAGCGGCCCAGCTCCATGGTGAAGGCGCGGTCGATCTTCAAGCCATCCATGGCGAACTTCTGCAGCTGCGACAGCGAAGAGTATCCCGTGCCGAAATCGTCGACCAGCAGGCGCACGCCCAGCGCGCGGATGGCAGACAGCTGCTCCACGGCGCGGTTCTGTTCATCCATCATGGCCGATTCCGTGATTTCCACCTCGATCAGCCGCGCATCGATGCGGTGGCGCGTCAGGGCGGACGCCAGCACCTGGTGCACGTCGCCGCGGCCGAACTGGCGCGCCGAGACGTTGATGGAGACGGGCACCAGTTCCAGCCCGCTCGCCTGCCAGCGCGCCATCTGCAGGCACACCTTTTCGATGACGACTTCGCCCAGCTGCGAAATCAGGCCGCTGCTCTCGGCCACGGGGATGAATTCCAGCGGCGGCACCATGCCGTGCTGCGGATGGTGCCAGCGCACCAGCGCCTCCATGCTGCACAGCTGCCCGCTCATGGCGTCGACGCGCGGCTGGTAGACGACGAGGAACTGGTCCTGCTCCAGCGCCGCCACCAGGCTTTGCTCGAGTTCGCGGCGGTTGCGGATGGTCTCGAACAACTCCGGCTGGAAGAAGCGGTGATGGCCCTTGCCCGCCACTTTCACGGCGTACATGGCGATATCGGCGTTCTTCAACAACACTTCCGTCTCGGCGCCATCGCGCGGATACAGGCTGATGCCGATCGAGGCGCCCATCTTGTGGCGTTCGCTGCCCAGGTAAAACGGTTCGTCGAAGGCGATGGCGATGCGCTGCGCCACCTGTTCGGCGCGGCTGTCGTCTTCCACCGGGTCGAGCACGACGACGAATTCATCGCCACCGAGGCGCACCACGTGGTCGCCCGGCCGCAGCACGGCCTTCAGGCGCAAGGAGGCGGCGCGCAGCACCTTGTCTCCCTCGGCGTGGCCCTGCGTATCGTTGATATCCTTGAAGCCGTCCAGGTCGATGAACAGCAGCGCCAGCATGTGCCGCGCAATGGCGGCGCGGCCCAGGGCGCCGGGCAGGAATTGCTGCAGCCAGTAGCGGTTGGGCAAGCCCGTCAAGCCATCTTCATTGGCCAGGCGGCGCAAGTCGCGCTCGTGCTCCTTGGCCGTGCTGATGTCCTGCAGGGTGACGGCCAGGCGGTCGCCGCTGCGCACCAAGCGCCGGCGTATCCAGCGCAGCTTGAACGGGTTACCTTCCGGCAACTCGATCTCTTCCTCGGAAAAACCGGAGACCATGGCAGCCCGGTAATTATGGATCAGGTCGCGGAAATACGGCTCGTGGGCGCGCGACTGCAGGCGCATGCCCAGCAACTGTTCGCGGCGCACGCCAAAGTAGCCGGCGCCCGGCTCGTTGCAATCGACGATCTCGAAATCGAGGATGCTGCCATCCGTGCCGCGCAGGGCGGCGATGATATAAAAGCCGTCGCTCGTGCCTTCGGTGGCCATGCGGTAGGCATTGCGCACGCCTTCGGACTGGTGGTGGCGCCACGCCAGGCGCAGCGACAGCACGGTGGCGACGGCGGCAAAAGCCAGCAGCAGCAAGGTGACGGCCAGGGCGATGCCGAGATAAATCGTGCGCGTTTCCTCGTAGGGATGCAGCATTTCGCCATCCGACAGTCCGACCACGGCCGTAAACGGATAGGCTTTCAGCGCCTGCCAGCCCACATAGCGATTTTGCTTGTCGGAAAAAGCGATTCGGCCGCCCGAATGCAGGGCGCCGCTCTCCGTTTCCAGGAAGCTGGTGTCGAGAAACGGCGTGCCCTGGGCGTTCTGGGTCGGCAGCACGCGCGAGCCGAGGCGCGTGCTGAACAGCTCGCCCTCCTCGCCCACCATGGCGGACATGCCGAACTTGCCAAAATTGACACTGTTATAGAATTCGGAAAAATAGCTGGAATGAAGAGAAATCAGCAACACGCCGTCGAAATTGCCATCCTCGTCTTCCAGCCGGCGCGTGAAATGCACGAGGCTGTCGTCGGGCGCCGTGGCCTCGCTGCCTGCATTGGGAGCGTTGGCCGCATTGGCCCGCCCCAGCGCAATGCGCAGCGCGCTGGAATTGCTGCGCCAGTGGCGCAACAGGAAATCGCTGCGCTCGTTGACGCGCAGGCGCTGCAGCGGCGCCGTGGCCGTCACGGGATGGCCCTTGCGGTCGAGGATGGCGACGATGGCAAATTGCGGCAAGGCATACATGCCCTGCGTCTTCAATTGGTCGAGACGCAACTGGCCGCGCGAGTTTTCCCACTCATACTTGAGCTGCAAGGTCAGCTGGTCCATCTGCTCCAGGGTGCGCAACAGATACTGGCCATACGCTTTCGACAACGAAGACACGCTGTCGAGCGCCTGCTGCTGCGCCACCTTCTTTTCCGCCTCCAGTTGCAGCAAGGTGGCCGTCCACAGCACCGCGCACAGGACCAGGCCCAGCAAGGGCCAGGCCAGGATCAGGCGCAGATTAGCCTTGAGAAAATCGGCCCTGCTCATCTCCACCACGGCGGCGTTATTATTATTATTTACAAATTGTCGCAAGAACATGGTGCAGCATCTGCCGTTTCTATGTATTTCTTTAAGGACACACAAATTACCACAGAGTCATGTTTGCAGGTAAGGCAGCAGCGTAATTATGTGTGTGGGCCGCGGCCCGCCTGTCGCGCCTGCGTTACAATCACCATCCTTACCGTTGGAGAAATACATGCAGCAATATCAAGATTTGATCAAGACCGTGCTCGAAACGGGCAGCTGGCAAGACAACCGCACGGGCATCCGCACCCTGAGCGTGCCGGGCGCCATGATGCGTTTCGACTTGGCCAACGGCAACTTCCCTGCCGTGACGACCAAGAAACTGGCTTTCAAATCCGTGATCGGCGAATTGTGCGCCTTCCTGCGCGCCTCGCGCAACGCGGCCGAGTTCCGCGCGCTCGGCTGCAAGGTCTGGGATCAGAACGCCAATGAAAACGCGCAATGGCTGGCCAACCCCTACCGTGAAGGCGAGGATGACCTCGGCCCCGTGTACGGCGTGCAATGGCGCCAGTGGCCCGCGTACAAGCTGCTCGACGCCGACCAGCCAGCGCAAATTGCCGACGCACAAGCCAACGGCTTTACCTTGATCGCCCCCATCGCCGAAGACGGCGTGCAAAAAGTGCTGCTGTACAAGGCCGTCGACCAGTTGCGCGAATGCCTGGACACCATCATGACGAACCCGGGCAGCCGGCGCATCCTGTTCCACGGCTGGAACCCGGCCGTGCTGGACGCCGTCGCCCTGCCCGCCTGCCACTTGCTGTACCAGTTCATCCCGAACGCCAGCACGCGCGAAATCTCGCTGTGTTTATATGTGCGCAGCAACGATATCGGCCTGGGCACACCGTTCAACATCGCCGAAGGCGCCGCCCTGCTGCACCTGGTGGCGCGCCTGACGGGCTACACGCCGCGCTGGTTCACGTATTTCATCGGCGACGCACACATCTATGAAAACCACCTCGACATGGTGGAAGAACAATTGAAGCGCACGCCCTTCCCGGCGCCGCGCTTCGTCATTTCCGACCGCGTGCCCGACTACGCAAAAACGGGCAAGTACGAGCCGGAATGGCTGGAAAAGATCGAACCGTCGGATTTCTCGCTGGAAGGCTATGAACACCATGCGCCCATCAAGGCGGCGATGGCCGTCTGATGGCGGTCACAGCACTCGCCGCCCTGCACCGCAAGCTGTTTGACGAAACGGATGGCAGCAAGTTTGCCCGGCTGAAAGAACGCCTGCTGAAAAAACATGCCGCGGACGACCGCCTTGCCGTGCTCGATATCCTGACGGCATATGCGCGCGATGGGCAACTGCTGCACTGGCGCAGTTTTTTGATGAGCGATATCGTGCACCTGGTGGAAGGCAGTCAACATGCGGCCTTTTTCGCCTGGGCACTGGAGCAGCCCGCACTGGCGTACTGGGCCGTCGATGGCTTGCTGAAAAGTACAGGCGTGGACGCATATGCGCCCCTGGTCGCGCTGGCAGCGTCCGGCGCCACCAGCCTGGACGTGCGCGCCAAGGCGATCAAGAGCCTGGCCGTGTTCAGCCGCCAGCCGTTTGACCAGGGCTTGCCATCCGATCCCGGCCACTGGAAGGCAGAGCAGCTGCGACTCAGCGCCGTGCTGGGCTGGCAAGCGGACGGCTACCCTGACGGCGCAGGCTACAAGGCGCCCGCCAGGCATTACTCGCTGGCCCAGCCGCTGTCGCGCCTGGAAAAGGCAGCCGCCTTCCTGGAACGGCAACTGGCGCTGCGGCGCCAGCGCGAACAGGACCTGGCGCAACCGTCGAACTGGCTGACGCTCGCCAGCGCCGAGGACATGGCCGCCATCGACGCACACTGGGTATTGCCGGAGATATACCGCCGCTTCCTGGAATGGTATTCGCCGCTGCGCGTGCATGTCGACGGCAAGCGCTTTCCCCAGGGACTGCACCTGTACGGCGCGGCCGAGCTGGTGAAGGCCCAGCACGGCTACTCCGTCCATGCCGTGCACCAGCACAACATCGCGGGCTGGCTGCCGAAACTGGTGGTGATTGCCGATGCGGGCGGCGACCCGTACTGCGTGCCTCTGGAAGAAAGAAGCATCGACGGCGACTTGCCCGTGTACCGCGCCACCCATGGCACGGGCGAATGGCGCTTTGAGCTCCATACGGACGATTTCATCGACTTCCTGAACGAAATCGCGCTGGCGGTCTAGCCTGCTTCGCCTCCCGGTCCGCCCGGACCGGGGCCGCCTGGCCCGCCTGGCCCCCGTCCGCCCGGCGGAGCGAAACGCGGTTCACGCTCCCCCTCTTTCGCCGCCGACGTGGCACCGCCCAGGCGGTACGACAGCCCCACATAAATCATGCGTCCATCGAAGCGCCGCGTGCTCGTTTCGCGCAGCGAGGCGCTGTTGATGACGGTTTCCATCTTGTTGCTGCTGAACACATCGGTCACATTCATGACCAGGCTCAACTGCGGCGTCACCGTGTGGCGCCAGCTCACATTCAAGGTGTTGTTCGGCGAGCGATAACCCTGTCCCGACAGCATCTTGCCTTGCATTTGCAGGGCCAGCTGCAGCTGGTTGGCGGTGTTGAACTGGTAATTGAGGCGCGCGCGGCCGCTCAGGGCATTCGCCGTGCGCGTGCTGCGGTTGCCCAGGTCGTCCGAACTCGTTTGCTGGCTGCGCGCCAGGTTGCCGCTCGTGTTCAGGGTCAAGGATGGCGTCAGCTTGCCGCTGACGCTGAATTCCAGGCCGCTAGAATGGCTGCCTTCGCCGTTTTCCCGCGTGGTCAAGAGCACATTGTCGCTGATAAAGTAGCGGTAATCGACGATGGCGTCCGTGTCGCGCCGGTGGTAGGCGCGCAAGCTGCTTTCCAGGCCCGCGATTTTCGTTTCATAGCCGATCTCGAACGAATCCGTCTGTGTTGGTTTCAGCTTCGGGTTGCCGGCCGACACATTGAACTCGTCGCGGTAGACCACGTACGGGTTCAGGTCGCCCGCATTCGGGCGGCGGATGCGGTGCGCATAGCTGAAGCGCACATTGCTCTCGTCGCTGACCTTGTAGGTGGCGAACAGGCTGGGGATGTAATTGACGTAATTGTTGCTGGCCTCGACGCTGCTGGTGATCTGGCGCACGTTCAAGTCCGTGTATTCGGCGCGCAGGCCGGCCAGCGCGCCCCAGCGTTCGTTCAGGCGCATCTGGTAGGAGCCGTACAGCGCGATGGTGCGCTCGTCGAGCTCGAAACGGTTGCTGCGCATGGGGTTGACGGTTTCCGCCAGGCTGGCCGGGTTGATGTCCGTATATAAAGTGTCAAAACTGCTCTTGTTGTCAGCCACCTTGTAGCCCAGCTTGGCCGTGCCGCCCGCCAGCGGACGCTCGTAGTCGCCGCTGAAGTCGACGATGCGGTTGCCCGTCTCGCTATGCTGGCGCGCGCGGCTGTCGAAAGCGTTGACGGGCGTCACCGCGTAGGTATTGGCGTAATCGCTGTCGCTCTCGTTGGTCGACGAGGACACGCGCAAGTCGATTTTGAGGGTTTCGCCCGGCAATTCTCCCTTGTGGTCGTAGCGCGCGCCCCAGCTGTAGTTGCGGCTGTCGCCGTTGCGCACGGTGCTGCGCACATAGTCGCCGATGGTGCTGCCCGTGCTGTCGCCATTGATGTAGCGGTCGAGCGAGCGCTGGTCGTTGCTGCGCCCGTTATATGACACGCTGGCGGCCAGCGTATCATTGGCGTTCAGATTGTAATTGACGGTGCCGTGCAAGCCCAGCGAGTCATTCAAGCCATTGTTGCTGGATTGCTGGCTGCTGGGGGCGAAAGCGCCCGTGTCGCGTTCCAGGCGTTCGCGGCTGACCTCGCCCACGGAATTGCGGCCGTCATGGCGCACATTGATGCCGCCCTGGTAGCCCCACGGACCTTCGTTGTAGGTGCCGGACACGGCACTGTTGTAGCGCCCCGCGATACCGGCATTCGCGTTGACGGTGGCAAAGCCGCCCGGCTTGCGGTTGCGCTTCATCACCAGGTTCAGGATGGGACCGCCACCGGCTTCGTTGCCGAACTGGGCGCCGGGATTGTTGATCACTTCCACGGACTCGATATCGTCGGCCGCCATGGCGTTCAGAGTAGCGCCGCGCGAATCGCCCTGCAGCATGGCCGACGGCTTGCCATCGATTAATATCTGCACATTGCTGCTGCCCCGCAGGGACACGCTGCCATCGGGGTCGACGGCGACGGACGGCACATTATTCAAGGCATCGGCCGCCGTGCCATTGCTGCTGCCCACGTCGGACTTGACGTCGTAGACTTGCCGGTCGATGCGGCCCGTGGGGCGTTCAGCCGTCACACTGACGGAAGGCGTAGATTCAGCCGCGGGCGCCTTGGCTGGTGCGGGTTTGACGACGGTATCGCCAGTGACAGTTTGCGCCTGGACGGCGGCGCCGGAGACGAGCAGGCTGCCGCCCGCCAGACAGTGAAAGAGGATTTTATGCATTTGCTTAAAAAATAATCGAGACGCTACGGATGAGGCACTACGCCGCAGCGTGAGGGCACATGTGTGGGCACATTCAAAGCATGCCACGATTGCAAGGAGCAAAGCAAATGCGAACCATTGTTATTTACTTCAATTTACAAATCTCTCGCACTTGTGGTCATACAGCCTCATCCGATGAACTTTGCGCTACCGTTACGCTAGCTGAGCAAGCCATTGCCGCGCGCCAATTTCAGCCAGCCCGGATACTCCGTCATCAACAAATCATACAGTTCCGCATCGCTGTGCTCATCGGGCGAGCTGACGGAAAAGTAATTGGCATTGTCGACCAGGCGGCCCTGCAATTCGTCGAGCTTTTCCAGGAAGGGGAAGTCGGAATCGGCGAAGGCGGCGAGGAACTTGCTTTTCGATTTGCGCCCCTTGCCGATGCCCATGAATTGCCAGAAGATCGGTTCATTGCTGGCCCAGCGCAACTGTTTCTCCGTCGTCGCCTGGTCGCTCGTGCCGCCATCGGTCACGAACATGACGTACACGGGCAATTCGGCGGCGACGGGCCGCGTGCGCTCGCCGCCAGCAGAGTCGGGGAAATAAAACGCGCGTATCGCCTGCATGGCGGCGCCATAGCGCGTATCGCCTTCCAGCGGATGGCGCTGTATCGCCTGGCCCACGTAGGTATTGCAATTGCTTAAAGCCATGGGCGCCGGATGGTGGACGTTCTTGCCGAAGAGGAAAACATCGATCTCGCCATCGTCGTCGAACTTGCAGCCCAGGGCCAGGATGCGTTCGGCAAAGCGCTGCACCAGCCCTTCTTTATATAACCGCCCCATGGAGCCGGAAATATCCAGGCATAAGCAGACCTTGGCGCGATGCTCCGATAGTCCCACTTTTTGCAGGGACACGCCCGCCTGCTTGACCAGGCTGACCAGTTGCGGCGCTTCCCGTTCGACCCGTTTTTCCAGGTTGATCTTCGCCTGCATGACGGCCGACGCCGCCGCAGGGGTGGCAGCAGCGGCAGGCACGGCCTGATCGACTTCGCCGCCGAAGTGGCGCACCAGCGCATCGAGCCCCCCATTGAAACCTTGCCCCACGGCCATGCAGCGCCAGCCGCCATCCTTGCGGTAGAGTTCAAGCAGCATGACGGCTTTTTCTTGCGCAAAATCAGATCCCGCGAAGGCGAAGCGCGCCAGCTCGCGTCCGCCTGCCTGCAGGCGCACGTGGCCAGCCTGCAGCTGCGACATCACGCCGCCGCCATCGATGGACGCCGTCACGACGAGGCGGTCTATGCCGGCCGGCAAGCGCGCCAGTTGCAAGGCAAACTCGGCCATGTCGCCGCCACTGCCCGCGCGCGCCTCCACGCCGCCGCACGGCGTGCGCGGCTGGTTGAAAAAGGTCATGTAGCGCTCGTCAGACAGCTTGCTTGCCGCATCGAGGCCGAAACAGGCCACGTCGAGCGCCAGGCCCTGCGCGGCCACGCCGATCTGCAATACGCCATCGGGAACGAGATTGGCCAGCGGCAAGCGCTGTCCCTTGGACAAGGTTTCCATCAGTGCCTCCTAGGCGATATAGCGGCGTGGATTGTCCGCATTGCAATCATCTTCATCTTCCTTGTCCTCGCCCTTGAAGACGACGGGTCCGTTGAAGGCCAGCTGCAGGTTCTCGCCCTGCCAGCTCAGCCAAGGCGTCGCTTCGCTGCCCGGTTCCGACGTCTTGCCGGACGGTTCAAGGATGATGCTGTCAGGCGTGATGCGCGCCATGCCGATCACATAGGTGTAGACGGAATCGTCGTCGGCCGCCTTGGACAAACGAAAATCGAACGCGCACTCGACGATCTGTTCACCGTATTGCATGACCATCTTCGGCCGCATGGAAGCGACGGACACGGCGCCGTTGGCCACCGCCGAATACACGCTGAAGACGAGGCCCACCGTGCCGCCGTAATGTTGCGCCAGCGCAGGATTGACTTCCACCGTTTCCGTGGCCGGCTCCTTGCCCGATGCGCCCGCCACATCGCCCAGATGGCGCACGAAAGGCATGGCGTCAAAGTTGCCGGGCGTATCGGGCGCCTGGATGAAGCGCATCTGGCCATTCGGCAAGAGGATGCCGACTCTTAAATCGAGGTCGTCGTTGTCGTCGTCGCCATCGCCGTTATCTACCCAGGTCGCCTTGACGGTGAGCTTGCTCGGCGCGCCGGCGCCCTTTTCCAGCGACACCTTGTGCGTCTGGCCCGCCTTGGTCAGCGAGATTTTCGACAGGGAAATTTTGGGCGACGGCGCCGGTTCCTCGACCGCCTGCGCCACTTCGCCGCCGAAATGCGCGACCAGCGCATCGAGGCCGCCATTGAAACCCTGGCCCACGGCCATGAAGCGCCAGCTCCCGTCCTTGCGGTAGAACTCGCCCAGCATGACGGCTTTTTCTTGCGCAAAATCAATACCCGCATACGCGTAGCGGGCCAGCTCGCGCCCGCCGTCGAGCAGGCGCAGATGGCCGCTGCCCAGCTGCGCCATGGTGGCCGCGCCATCGACGGCAGCCGTGACGACCAGGCGCTCGATGGCAGCCGGTAAACGGTCCAGCTGATAGCTGAAACCGGCCGCATCGCCGGACGGCGCCGCCGCTTCCACGCCGCCGCAGGGCGTGCGCGGCTGGTTGAAGAAGGTCATGTAGCGGTCGTCGGACAGCTTGCCGTTGGCATCGAGGCCGAAACAGGCAAAGTCCAGCGGCACGCCAGCGCTGGCGAGACCCAGTTGCACGACATTGCCCGTGACGAGGCCGGACAGCGCCAGGCGCTGCCCCTTGATCAGGTTTTCCATGGAATCAGGGAGAAAGAAGGGAGAGACAGAACCGGGCAGCGGTGCCACCCGGTACATTTACGCAAACAACTGGTTTTTATGCGTTGATGCCGAACGAGCGGGCCAGAGGACCTAATCCACCCTTGAAACCCTGGCCAATGGCCTTGAATTTCCATTCGCTGCCGGCACGGTAGATTTCACCGAAGATCATGGCCGCTTCCGTCGAACCGTCTTCCGACAGGTCGTAACGGGCGATTTCCGCGCCGTTGTCGCCGTTCAGGCAGCGGATATAGGCCTTGCCGACCATGCCGAAGTTCTGCTTGCGGTTTTCCGCGTCGTGGATGGTGACGGCCACGGCAATCTTGTCGATGTCGGCCGGCACGTTGGCCAGGTCGACGGCAACTTTCTCGTCGTCGCCATCGCCGCCGCCCGTCGTGTTGTCGCCCGCGTGGACGATGGAGCCGTCAGCCGACTTCAGGTTGTTATAAAAAATGAAATCGGCATCGGAACGGGCCTTGCCATCCGTTTTCAGCAGGAAGGCGCTGCCGTCCAGGTCGAACGCGGCGCCATCTGTGGCGCGCGGGTCCCAGCCCAGGCCAATCACGATTTTCTTCAAGCCAGGAGCTTCCTTGCTCAGGTTGACATTGCCGCCTTTTTGCAAACTGATCGCCATGGTGTTTCCTCTTTAATGTGGGGGTTGCATTCGGTGTTTCAGGTCACGTCGCCGGCACGCCGGCTTGATGAGCCATGAGCCTACCATAAAGTTCCGGCTTGCCAGCCGCGCACTATTGAAAATAATGCCATGCGGAAAATATCGTGCCGCTGCCCGGATGTGCAAAATGACGGATAATGCCGCTCGACAAAAATTTTCACTATCACCAAGGTTTGTCCTTGAACAAGATACGACTCGACTGTATTCCTGGCACCCTGTGCGACGAGCGCCTGTGGTCGCGCCTGGCGCCTGCCCTGGGCGACGCCTTTGATCTGCAGCACGTGCCCCTGCACCAGGCGCGCACGCGTCCGCAAATGCAGCAGATGATCGCCAGCCACAGCGCGCCGCAAGCCCATCTGGTGGGCTTTTCGCTGGGCGCCTACCTGGCGCTCGAACACGCGCTGGCGCACCCGCAGCGCGTCAAGTCCCTCACTTTGATCGCCAATTCGGCCAAAGGTTTGCTGCCGGCGGAAATCGAAGCGCGCCAGCGCATCGTCGCCATGCTCGAGCGCAATGCCTATGCGGGCATCACACGCCAGCGCCTGCGCGAACTGCTGCACCCGTCGCACCTGGACGATGTCGCCATCACGGGCCTGATCCAGCAGATGGGGCTGGACCTGGGCAAGGACGTGCTGCTGGCGCAATTCATCACCACCATAGCCCGCCCCGACCTGATGGCGCGCTTGCCGGAACTCGCCTTTCCCGTGCTGATCGTGGGTGCCGAAGACGACAAGCTCGTCAATCCCGACGATCTGCGCGCCATGGCGGCCCGCCTGCCGCAAGCCACCCTGCACCTGCTGAAAGACAACACCGGCCACATGATTCCGCTGGAAGCGCCAGGCGCGCTGGCGCAAGCCATGCGTGCGCATCTGGAGGCTGCCGGCAATATCAACGATAATGACGGGCATCGGGCCTCGCCCCCACCTTTTTCACCGAACCAATGAGCCATTTGACCATCATCGTCGCCACCGACCAGCAAGGCGGCATCGGCATCGACAACACCCTGCCGTGGAAATTGCCGGAAGACCTCGCGCATTTCAAGCGTCTGACGACGGGCCACCCCATCCTCATGGGCCGCAAGACCTTCGACTCCATCGGCCGCCCGCTGCCGAACCGCCGCAACATCGTCATCACGCGCAATCCGGACTGGCGCCACGAGGGCGTGGAAGCCGTGTCGTCGGTGGAAGCGGCCATCGCGCTGCTGGACGGTGCCGAAGGCTATGTCATCGGCGGTGCCGAAATCTACAAGCAGGCATTGCCCCTGACACAGCGTTTGATCATCACGGAAATCGGCCAGACGTTTGACTGCGACGCCTTTTTCCCTGCCGTTGATCATGCCGTGTGGCAAGAAACTGCGCGCGAAGCACATGTTTCGGAGAAATCCGGCCTGCCTTACGCCTTTGTCACCTTGCAACGCAAAGCCTGATAAGGTTGAGAGTTATTGACAGAATGTTGCTGTAATACCCCTGTCACACCGTTGCGTCACGCTAGCGCAAGCTTGTGACGCTGTGGGGTGATATTTTTTTCCCGCAGAGGCCGCATTTCTGCGAGAATCCCGTTCTTATTTTTTTTATGTGGCTGCCGGGTTGCACTACCGCCTGAAGTCGCGCCCTAGTCCGCCCCTCCACATAAGTCAGGGGCGGCTTGCTTTTTTGGAGACATGCATGAAATTTCGTTTCCCTATCGTCATCATTGACGAGGATTTCCGTTCTGAAAATACGTCCGGCCTGGGCATTCGCGCCCTTGCCGCCGCAATGGAAAAAGAAGGCATGGAAGTGCTGGGCGTGACCAGCTACGGCGATTTGTCACAATTTGCCCAGCAACAATCGCGCGCGTCGGCCTTCGTGCTGTCGATCGACGATGAAGAATTCGGCGCCGGTTCCATTGAGGAAACCGATCATGCCTTGAAATCGCTGCGCGCCTTTGTCGAGGAAATCCGCTACAAGAACGCCGACATCCCTATTTACCTGTACGGCGAAACGCGCACCTCGCGCCATATTCCGAACGATATCCTGCGCGAACTGCATGGTTTCATCCACATGTTCGAAGATACGCCGGAATTCGTCGCGCGCCACATCATCCGCGAAGCGAAATCCTACCTGGACGGCCTGTCGCCGCCATTTTTCCGCGCGCTGGTGCACTACGCCAACGACGGCTCCTACTCGTGGCATTGCCCCGGCCACTCGGGCGGCGTGGCGTTCCTGAAGTCGCCGATCGGCCAGATGTTCCACCAGTTCTTCGGTGAAAACATGCTGCGCGCCGACGTCTGCAACGCCGTCGAAGAGCTGGGCCAGCTGCTCGACCATACGGGTCCGGTCGCCGCGTCCGAGCGCAATGCCGCGCGCATTTTCAATGCCGATCATTGCTATTTCGTCACCAACGGTACGTCCACCTCGAACAAGATGGTATGGCATTCGACCGTGGCGCCCGGCGACATCGTCGTCGTCGACCGCAATTGCCACAAGTCGATCTTGCATTCGATCATCATGTGCGGCGCGATTCCCGTGTTCCTGATGCCGACACGCAATCACCTGGGCATCATCGGCCCTATCCCGCTGCATGAATTCACGCCGGAAAGCATTGCCCGCAAGATCGAGGCGAACCCGTTCGCGCGCGAAGCGAAGAACAAGAAGCCGCGCATTCTGACCATCACGCAATCGACTTACGATGGCGTGATCTACAACGTGGAAACCCTGCGCGAAATGCTGGACGGCAAGATCGACACCCTGCACTTCGACGAAGCGTGGCTGCCGCACGCCACCTTCCACGATTTCTACAAGAATATGCACGCCATCGGCAAGGACCGTCCGCGCGCCAAGGAATCGATGATCTTCTCGACCCAGTCCACGCACAAATTGCTGGCTGGCCTGTCGCAGGCCTCGCAAATCCTCGTGCGCGAATCGGACACGGTCAAGCTGGACCAGGACGCCTTCAACGAGGCTTACCTGATGCACACGTCGACGTCGCCGCAGTACTCCATCATCGCCTCATGCGACGTGGCCGCGGCCATGATGGAAGCGCCGGGCGGCACGGCCCTGGTGGAAGAATCGATCATGGAAGCGCTCGATTTCCGCCGCGCCATGAAGAAGATCGACCAGGAATGGGGCCAGGACTGGTGGTTCCAGGTCTGGGGGCCGGCCACCTTCAACGACGAAGGCATGGGCCAGCAGGAAGACTGGATGATACGCGCCGAGGATGACTGGCACGGCTTCGGCGACCTCGCTCCCGGCTTCAACATGCTCGACCCGATCAAGGCGACCATCGTCAACCCGGGCCTGTCGCTGGACGGCCAGTTCGGCGACACGGGCATTCCCGCGTCCATCGTCACCAAGTACCTGGCCGAGCACGGCGTCATCATTGAAAAATGCGGCCTGTACTCGTTCTTCATCATGTTTACCATCGGCATCACCAAGGGCCGCTGGAATACCCTGTTGACCGCCTTGCAGCAATTCAAGGACGACTACGACAAGAACCAGCCGATGTGGCGCATCCTGCCGGAATTTGCGGCGGCCAACCCACGCTACGAAAAAATGGGCTTGCGCGACCTGTGCCAGCAGATCCACGATTTCTACAAGGCCTACGATGTGGCCCGTCTGACGACGGAAATGTATCTGTCCGACATGATCCCGGCCATGAAGCCGTCGGACGCGTTCGCCAAGATGGCGCACCGCGAAATCGAGCGCGTGGCCATCGACGAACTGGAAGGCCGCATCACGTCCATCCTGCTGACGCCGTATCCACCGGGCATCCCACTCTTGATCCCGGGCGAGCGCTTCAACAAGACCATCGTCGACTACCTGCGCTTCGCACGCGACTTCAACGAGCGCTTCCCCGGCTTCGAGACGGATGTGCATGGCCTCGTGAAACGCGAAGTCGACGGCAAGCGTGGTTATTTTGTTGACTGCGTAAAATTGGACGAGAACGTCTAAAGACGTCGTCGTTCCATAAATTACGGTCATGAACGCCGCCTGATGCAAATCAGGCGGCGTTTTTCATTTGATGACTACCGCGCACGCTTGCGCCAGATCAAACGGTTGCGGTATCGGGCTACTAAGATGGGCGACTCGTGCCCTCGTGACGGCAGGCATATGACGCTCAAGGTGTGGCTGGAAATCGCGCAGCAGGCGGCGGCTGACAGTGGCGCCTTGCTGATGGCGGCCTTGAAGCAGGCTCAGGTAACTGTAGCCCGGCGGTACGATGGCGAAGAGGACGGAGCGGGCATCGTGCTGTTTGCCGAGGCCAATGCCACGTTGCTGCAAGCGCTGCCGGCGCTGTGCCGCCATGCCCGCGTGCTGGCCATTGCCGCCTGCGGCCAGGCTCCCAGCTGCGCGCAGCAGCGGGCCCTGATGGCCGCTGGCGCGCTCGATGTGCTGCTGTGGCCTGCCGGCACCATCGATGCAGGCCAGGTGCTGGCGCGCCTGCAGCGCTGGCAAGCCGTGGCGCAGCTGCTGGCATCCAGCGCCGTACGCCAGCACCTGGTGGGCGACAGCGCAGCCTGGACCGCCTTGCTGCACCAGGTGGTGGAAATGGCCGCCTTCAGCCAGGCTCCGATGCTGATCACGGGCGAAACGGGCACGGGCAAGGATTTACTGGCGCAACTGGTCCACCGTCTCGGCAACTGCAGGGGAGACTTCACCATTCTCGACTGCACCACCCTGTCGCCGGAACTGGCCGGCAGCGAGCTGTTCGGCCACGAGCGGGGCGCGTTTACGGGCGCGGCGGCGGCCCGCGACGGCGCGTTTGCCCTGGCCGACGGCGGCGTGCTTTTCCTCGACGAGGTGGGTGAACTGCAACTGCCCCTGCAGGCGCAGCTGCTGCGCGCCATCCAGGAACGCAAATACAAGCGCGTGGGCGGCAATACCTGGCAACCGACGCAATTTCGGCTCGTCTGCGCCACCAACCGCGAACTGGAAGACGAGGTGGCGCGCGGCGCCTTCCGCGCCGACCTGTATTACCGCATCGCCGGCTGGCGTTGCCAGACGCCGCCCCTGCGCGAACGCCAGGACGATATCCTGCCGCTGGCCCGGCATTTCCTCGCCGAACTGGCACAACAGCCGCCGCCCCCGCTGGACGCCGCCGTGCGCGAATACCTGCTGCTGCGCGACTATCCGGGCAATGTGCGCGAGCTGCGCCAGACCGTCACGCGCATCTGGCACCGCCATTGCGGCCCCGGCCCCATCACCATCGGCGCCCTGCCCCCGGAAGAACGGCTGTTGGCGCCGCCCTGGCCCGACCAGCACTTCGAAGCGGCCGTACGGCGGGCCCTGGCGCAGGGCTGCAAGCTGCCGCACATCACGCGCTGCGCCACCGACGTGGCCATCCGCCTCGTGCTGGCCGAGGAACACGGCAACAACCAGCGCGCCGCCGCCCGCCTGGGCGTGTCCGACCGCGCCCTGCAGATACGCCGCAAGGCGGCCGCCTGTGCGGCGCTGTCCAGGCCCGCCTCCCATTGATCCCTTTGATCCACCTCAAGCCAGCCCCGTCAGGCGCAAGAAATTGCCGCCCGTGATCAGCGCCGCATCGCGCGGCGGCAAACCCAGCAGGTCGATCTTGTGCAATTCCAGCCCCGGATGCAGCCAGGGGCCATCCGAGCCAAACAAGACCTTGTGCGGCCCCGCGCGGCGCACGGCCTGCTGCAGCAAGTCGAAGCGGCGCACGCCCGAACTGTCCGTGTAAATGTTCGGGTGGCGCGCCAGATGGTCGATCAACGCCAGCTGCGCCGCCCAGTCGTCGCCAAAGCTGCCCAAATGGGGCAGGATGAAATTGACGTCCGGATACTGCTGCGCCAGCAATTCCGCCACGGCCACCTCGCCTGCCGGGTCGTACAGCACGGGCAAGCCAAAGAAGCGCGCCGCCTCGCACACTTCGCCGCTGATGCGCGCGTCAAGCCGGTGCGCCTTGATGCCGACAAAGCCGTAGCGCTCGACGGCCGTGCGCACCAGGTCCTGGATGCGGCCCCGGTCGCGCCGCGCATGCACGAAGGCAAAGCCGTAAAAACGCTGCGGATCGGATGCGACCAGGCGCGCCACGCCATGGTTGGCGATGGCGTAGTCGGAGTGGAAGGCGGCGAACAGCACGCTGCGGGCGATGCCGGCCGCCTGGGCGCGGCGCAGGTAGGCTGGCAGCGGCGCATCGCTGTCCCACGGCCCGCTCAAGCCGTCGCCCGGTCCCGCATGGCAGTGGCAATCGATGATCATCGTGCCACGCTATTGCCAGTCGCCCATGACGACGATGCGGTTGCCGCGCCGGCGCCAGCGCCCGCTCTCCTCTTCCTGCTGCGGCGCAGGCGAGCGCAAGTGCGGCAATTGCTGATGCAGGGCCCGCGTCAGCGCGCTTTCCACGGCGCGCGCGCTGCCGTCGCCGTCGGCCGCCAGGCGCGCCGCCTGCCCCGCGATGCGCACGAAGCGGCGCGCCAGTTCCAGTTCGCGGTCGGCCGGTGCCTCGGCTGCCATTTCGAGTTCCAGCGCATTGCTGGCGGCGCGCCCCAGGGTCGAGCCGAGCGCCGTGCCCACGCCCGGTATCGGGATCATCGAACCGAGCGCGCCGCCGACAAAGGGCAAGGCCGTCTTGGCCACGGCCTTCAAGGCGCCACCCAGGGGCTTGGCCACCTTGGCAAGGGTAGCACCCACCGTCTTGACGCCCTTCCACACGCTCTTGAAGACATTGCCGAGAAACTGTTCCAGCTCCTCCTCGCTGGACACTTCCAGCAATTCCATGGCCAGCTGCAACTCTTCCTCTTCACTGAAGAGGGCCGGCGCGCGGTCCTTGCCGGGCCAGTCCTGGCCGAACTCCAGCACTTCAAACGCGGCGCCGGCCCGCTGGCGGCATTGCGCGCATTCGCATTCGAGTTGGTGCATGATGCTCTCCTTCGCAGTCACCCTGTTATCGTCAGCCCCACATTTCACCGAGCACGGCCAGTTCCAGTTCGCGCCGCTGGTTGGTCAGCACGCCGCGCTGGTTGGCGAACATGTCGTCGTGGATGCGCTGCTCGATGCGGCGCCGCTGCGCCGCCGACGATAGCGGCGCCACATACACCTGGTGCGCGCTCACGTCGACGGCCAACATCTGGCCGCACAGCCGGTGCTGCAGCAAACGCCGGTGCAGATCGTCCGTCTGGCCGCTGTAGGCACGGCGCCGTCCGCCCGCATCGAACTCGATGACGTACAGGCCCGGACCCCGGCCATTCGCGTTGCCCAAGGCGTTGGCGAGTGTCCCCAGCGCTTGGTAGCGCAAGGCGGCCGTTTCCGGCACCCGGCCCATGGTGCCGGCCAGGGTTGGCGGGACTTCGCCCTGCTGCTGCTCATCGTCCTGATCCTGGCCCTGGTCCTGGCCTGCATCCGCGCCCTGGTCCGGCTCCTGCCGGTCGTCAAAGGCAGGTTCCGCCACAGGATAGGCTTGCTGCGGATAAATGGTCGGGTAGAGGGGCGCATAGCCGCCCCAGCCCCGGTAGCGTGGCGGCAGATAAGGCAAGGACTGGGGAGCAAAGCGAGGCGGACGGCGGCCCTGTCCCTGGTAACGCGGCGGCGCGGGGCGGCGCGGCCCCCGCAGCGGCGGCCTTGCACGCAGGCCGCCGCGCCCGCCGCCAGGACGCATGCGCTCTTCCTCCCATTCGCCTTCCCCCTCTTCCTCGCCTTGCCACTGCCACTCACCCAGCCACTCAGTTTCGCCCGCTCCTGGCTGGCCCGCAAAGGGCAGCATTTCAAATGCTTCGTGCATATCGCCTCCTGATGTGATGTTCAAGCAAGTTCAAGCAAGTTCATCGCCTGTTCCAGTTGCCCGGGCGTCTGGTCGGCCCGCAGCAGAAAAGTCAGCGCGCCAGGACCGTCTCCCGCTTGCGCCAGCGCCAGCACGCCCGCTGCGCGCAAGGCGGGCTGCAAATGGGCGCGGCCGGGCAGGCGCTGCACGGGAAAGCCGCCACCGCGGCAAACGATGCCGGCCGCCGCCATCCCCGTCCTCCATTGCGCCACCCTGTCCGCCAGCCTGGCGCGCAGGGCGTCGCCATGGCTGGCATTGAGCGCCAGCGCCCGCCGCGCCGCCGCCAGCACGGCTGCCGAAGGCGGACTGGCATGCACGCGCGTCTGGCTGCGCGCCGCGAAGCGCCACAGCAGCTTGCGGCTGCCGGCCAGCACGGCCAGCGGCACGCCGAAACCCTTGGCCAGCGAAGCGCCGACGATCAGCGATTCGCCATGCAAGCCATGCAGCCGCGCCGAGCCGCCGCCCTGCGTACCGGCCACGCCCAGCACCTGCGTGTCGTCGAGCAGCAGATAACCGCCCCCCTGGCGCGCCAGGGCCGCGTAGCCGGCCAGCGGCAAGAAGTGTTCGCTGCCGGGCACATAGCCATCGGCCAGGATCAATGGACGCCGCCCCTGCCGGCCCCAGGCCGCCACCAGCCGCCGCAAGGCCGCCATCTCGCCGCTGGGAAACACTTGCTGCGGCAAGCCCAGCGCCTGCGCCCGCTCGGCGCCCCAGCGCGCGATGGCGTAGCTGCCGCTATCGACGAGGATCACCAGCCGCTCGGCAGCGAGCATGCCGAACAGGTCCCAGAACAAATGCAGGGTTGACGGCAGCACGCAGGCCGCTTCGCAGCCTTGCAGCGCAGCCAGGTCTGCGGCCAGGGCCTGCGCGCCGGGCGGCTCCTGCAGCGCGGCCGGCTGGCCCAGGCTCAAGCTGCTCCACGGCGTCAGCGCGGCCGCCGGATGACGCATGCCCAGGTACAGGGCACTGCTAAAGTCGAGCATGCACGCGCCCCGCTCCCACCCTAGACGCTAGACGCTGCGCAACTGCTGGCTCAGGCGCTGGCGCAGCAGCACCGAGGGCATCGTCGCTTCGATCGCCGGGTCGCTGCTGTCGACGGACAAATCGACCCCGGTGGCGGCGCGGTAGCCGTGGATATAGCCTTGCACTTGCGGCCTCCAGAAGCGCGCCCAGTTGAACGCTTGCGTGGGTTCATAGATATCGCTCCAGTTGCCATAGCGCACGGACAACAGCAATTGTTCGCCGAAGATAGCCAGGTTGCGGAAGTGCATCACGCTCGTGTCCGTCCAGCCCTGCAGTTTCTTCATGGCATCGACCCGGTCCATCCACGGCTCCGGATACGCCACCATCACGCGCGTGGGCAAAAATTCGCGGAATTCCGGGCGTGCCAGCATCCATTGCTGCATCAGCATCTCGATGCGCGCCGTCGACGGCAAGTCGCCGAACTGGTTGTGCGCGCCCTGCGACAGGATCAGGTGGATTTCTTTCAAGGCATTCAGCACGGGGAAGGCGTCCGCCTTCACGGTGGTGTCGTCATCCTGCTTGTAGAACGAGGTCAGCAGGCGCAGCAAGTGATGGAAGGCTTCCAGGAATTTGGAGCGGCTATCGGCTGGCCGGAAGTGCTGCACTGCCTTGCCGTCCAGGCGCACACCATAGTGATGGTCATACTCATAGTTCCGGCGCATCACGGTCAGCCGATGCTGTTCATCCTGCGTGTACCCCCAGAGTAAATTATTCAGCGGACGCAACATGTCGATTTCCGTGTTCGACAGGGGGTCGAGGCTGTTGCCCGGCGCGCGCAGATTCTGGAAGCGCTGCGCGATGGCATTCATGGTTTGCACCAGCATGCCCTCTTCATGCCAGTACGACCAGATCAGTTCCAGCAGGCAAGGATTGGCCAGCTTTTCCTGGATGATGCCAAAGCACAGGTCGACTTCCCCTTCCTGACCGCGCGGGATGCTGATGGGAATATCGGGCAGCTTGCGGCGGATCACGGCCAGATACGGCAAGGTCTGGAAGCCGTCGATGTTTTCCAGGTAATCGTTGCGCAGCACGGTTTCCAGGTCGCGCCCCTGGGGAATGTCGCGCCGGTCCAGGTAGGCGTTGTCCTCGGCGGGATTGAACGCCAGCGGCTGGTTCAGCACGCCGCAATTGACCATCACGAACGCTTCCGTCGCCACTTTCAGCACGCGGTAGGAATCGGCATCGGAAAACGGCAGCGCGCGGCGCTGCTTGAGCTGCTGGAACATGTCGGCCTTTTTCACGAAGCGCTCCTGCTCGAAGCCGCGCACATTGGCCAGGTCGCCGCAAAACAGGCTGTCCATGAAATGCAGATAATTGGTAAACGACATCGCCTCGGTGCTATTGCGTATCAAGGTCCACAGCGGCAAGTCTTCCGTCGGCTCCGTTTCCGTGCGCGTCAGCGACACGCCCACATTGCCCGAGATGGGCTGCGGCTGGCGCTCTTCCGTCTCGTACTCCGCATCCAGCGCCAGCATGGCGTCCGGGCTCAGCCCTTCCGGCACGGGCAAGGCGCTGCGCAGTTCGGGACGCTGCGACAGCATCATCTGTCCCATGAAACGGTGCATGCCGGCGCGCCGCACAGGCGTGGAAAAAGCGTTCGCCGCGCCGCGCATCGGCACCCATGGCGCGGCGGCCAGCACTTGCACCTGATCGCGCCCATCGGCGCTTTGATCGCCGTCAAACGAGATCGTGGCCACGGCGCGGTCGCCCACCCTGCCGAAATGGCAGTCGCTGGGCTGGCAATCGGCTGTCTCGAACACCAGTCCCACCTGGGGATTGAGCTGCGGCGTGAAGCACAGCACGGCGCTGCAACCCGCCTGCACCGTCACGCACTGGGGCGCCATGGCGGGGAAATTGCCATACACGCCCACGTAGCGGCCCGTCGCCAGGTCGGCAAACACGGTACAACCATTGCTATCGGTCCAGCGCACGCCCACCAGCATGGCAGGGTCTGGCACCCAGGTGGCGGCATTGAACAGATGGCAATCGGCATCCATGCCCCGGTACAGGCTGATGGCGGCATTGACGACCCTCACGCCGCTGTCCTGTTCGTGTACCGTGACAGCGATGCTGCCGCCGTGGTGTTTCGGACCGGCCTGGCCCGCCGCCCTGCTCTTGCCACCCATATTGCTGCTTATCTTGCTGCTCATGTCATTCTCCTCAATGGATAATCAAACGCGACGCCACGGGCGGCAGCGGCCTGCCGGACTGGCGGCCATGCCGCACGACATCGGCGCACAGCTCCGACGTGTCCAGGGTGCTGCGCAGGGCCCAGTGGGTCAGCAAGCGCCCCAGCAGCTCGCTTTCGTCTTCCGGGTTCAAGGTGCCGCTGGCGCGCGCCTGGCCCAGCACGGCGAACACCAGGGTCGGCGTCGCCTGGTACATCTGCGCCGGCGTCAGGGTCCAGCTGCGAAACAGCTGTGCCAGCATGGCCGGCTGGCGTGTGTGCACGGCCATGGCCTCGACCAGCGAACCGCCGCGCAAGGCCGGCGGCCGGTGCTGCACCAGCAAGCCGACCAGGGCAGCCATGCTGGCCTGCAACTGTTCCAGCAGCCGCTGCCGGGCAGGCGGCAGGCCGGCCAGCGGGTAGTACGATAGCCACAGCTGTTCCAGGCGGTCCCACTGCGGATGCGGAAACAAGGCCCGCCCCATGGCGCAGCTCAGGCGCACCCGCAGCCAGGGCACCGGGTGGGGATCGTCGGTATTGAGGCGGAAGACAAACACGCGCGGCAGGCTGACCACGCCGATCAGTCCCAGGGTGGCGGCCACGCCGACCCGCGCCAGCGACCAGAAATCGGCCACGATCTCGGATATCCACCGCTCCCACAACTGCCACACGTGTACGAGGCCGCTGCCGCCGTGCTGCATGGCTTGCAGCACGGGCCGCAGGGACGGCACCAGGTCCAGCAGCGCCGCGCCCTGGTGGCCCACCTCGTGCACGAGCGACGAGGCGATGCTGCTGCCGATCATGCGTTCGCGCGGCAGGCGGATGATGGCGACGGGATTGTCGCCGCCACCCGGCAGGCGCGTGCGCGCGCGACGGATGGCCGCCCCCGGCCCCCGGTCCAGGTAGCAGATCACGGGCGGCGCCTGATACACATTGCCGGGCAGCGCCAGCGCGTCGGCGGCAACGATGTCCAGGCCGGCCAGCCACACGCCCGTCTTGTGCTCGCTGCGCTGGGTGATGACTTCATTGAACAGGTCGAACTGGGTCAGCGCCGCATTGAATTTCAGGCGCAGGAAAGTGAAACGGCGCTGCGCCTCGGCGGCCGTGGCCATGCTGGCGCCGTCGGCGTGCTCGCGCCGCAGCCACCACTGGAACCGGGCGACCATGCGCCGCAGTTCGCGCCGGCCCTGCACCAGCTGGCTTTCGATGGCCGACTGGGCGCTGGGCATCAGGGCGGCGGCCAGCACCGTCGGCTCGATCAGCGCGAACGGTTCCAGCCGCGCCAGCCGCGTCAGCAGCGAGCGTGCCTCCTGCTCCAGCATCCAGGCAGCGTAAGCGCCGATGGCCATGATGTCAGACGCCGTACAGGACGATTTTGTGGCCCTGGCGCGCCCAGCGGCCGCTGGATGGGCGCATGCCGCCCTGGCTGCCCTGGCTGCGCACACCGCCCTGCGCCATGCCGCCGGCCGCACCGGCGCCGCTGCCATTCTGCGTGGCGACCTGGCTGCCGGGGCGTCCCAGCAAGCCGGGCGCAAACTGGCGCGCTGCCGCGCTGGCCGCCGCCTGGGCAATGGCGCGCGGGTCGCCCGCACCGCGCACTTGCGCCGCGCGGTTGACGGTATCGGCGGCCAGGCGCACGAATTGCTTGGCGCCTTCGAATTCGCGGTCCTCGTTCGACGACGCTTCCGCTTCCAGCCCCAGTGCGCCGCCAGCGGCCGAGGCCAGGCCGCTGCCGATCTTGGCCCCCAGCGGGCCGCCGAAATAGCCGCCGATGGCGCCGCCGGCAAGGGGAATCGCCTTCTTCGCCACGCCCTTGAGCACGCCGCCGATGGCTTGTCCCACGGGCGACTTGATGATGCCGCCCGCCACGGAGGCGGCCTTGCGCAGTAAATTGCCGAGAAACTGTTCCAACTCGGCTTCATTGCTGACCGACAACAGTTCATTCGCCAGCTCCATCTCCTCGGTCTCGGAAAACATGGCGTTCACGCCGCCCTCGCCGCTCCACTCGCCCTGGCCAAACTCGAACTGTTCCGCTTCAAAGCCGGACATTTCCTGTCCGTATTCCAGGGTCGTACGATCCAAGTCATGCATGATGAGCTCCTCAAAGTGATTACCTCGGTTGGGACTACCTTGCCGGACAGACTGGCCGTCCGGCTAACAATCGAGCACGACGATGTGCCCGCCCTCGCGGCGCCAGCGGCCAGCGTCCCGCACCGACGTTTGCGCCGCCTGCCTGAGCAAGCCTGGCGCCACGCTGCGTGCCACTTGCAGCAGGGCCGTCTCCACCCGCGCCCCGGGTGTGCGCGCGCCCGGGCCGCCATCCTGCGCCAGCGCCGTGTTGACGGCATCGATCAGGTGCACCACCTGGCGCGCCAGTTCGAATTCCTTGTCTTCCGGGCTGAGTCCTTCCAGTTCCATGCCGAAGATGCCGGCAGCGCGCCGCTTGAGCGCCTGCGGCGAACCGCCATGCAGGGGCAGCAAGGGCGCCACCACCTTGCCCAGCAACTGGCGCAGCGACCGTTCCAGCGGCGTGCCGCGTACTTGCTGCCCCGCCGCGGTGGCGCCCAGCTGGCGCGCCAGGAAAGCGTCGAATTGGGCCGGCCCCTGCAGTTCCAGCAACTGCGCCGCCAGGGCCAGCGCATCTTCCTGCTGCAGGGGCAGCGCGCCCGGCGCTTCAGGCAATTCCATTTCAGGACGATAGGCGAGCAGGCGGCTGGTCATGACAGGCTCCGGTGAAGACGGGCGGCTGGCCCATGCCTCCCTGATGCAAGGGGCATGCCCGTCAGGCGCAGGGGAAAAAGAGACAGGACGGCGAACGGCGTTTCGCCGATAGCGTAAAAACCATGGTTTCCGGCGAAGCGAGTTTCGTTGTCAAGGTGAGCTTTCAAACAAGCTTAATTGGCAGGAATGATTACGTCGCCTATCCGCCACAGTGCTAGTTATCGGCAAAAAATATTTTTCATTTTCAAAAAACAAACTTCGCGCTACGCCGCCAAAAACCCTATCAACATCACTTCAACATGCGATAAAAATAAACGTGGCCAACACGTAAATAGTTAATTGAAAACAGAATTTTGGTAGGCAAGCCCTACAATTAATGGGCCAGAATTTGATTGCTTGAAAGAAACTAAATGATAGACCCTACTTTGCGCCGTTTATTGGCCATCACCCTATTCAGCCTGCTTAGCGCCTGCGGCGGCGGTGGCGACAGCAAGACCGGCGCCACCCAGAACCCGGACATCTCGGCCGTGCCACCGGGGACCACCGCCCCCGGCACCAAGCCGGGCGACACCATTCCACCGCCGCCCCTGACCACGCCACCGGGCGGCCAGACGGCGACCTTCACGCGCCCGGAAGCGTCGCGTTTCCTGGGCCGCGCCACGTTCGGGCCGGACATGGCGGCCATCGATGCCCTGGCCGCCAGCGACAGCGACGCCTGGTTCCGCGCGCAGTTTTCCAAGCCGCAAACCTTGCACCGAAAATATATCGACGCGAAATATCCCACTGCGGGCGCGGCGGCCACCAAGGCCGTGCCGAACGACTTTTATGAGTCGTTCTGGCAGCAAGCCGTGCGCGGCGACGACCAGCTGCGCCAGCGCGTGACCTTTGCCCTGTCGGAAATCTTCGTCGTCTCCACGCAAAACGAGGCCGTGTGGCCGCAAACGCGGGGCGTCGCCAGCTACTACGACATGCTGGGACAACATGCGTTCGGCAACTTCCGCACCCTGCTGCAGGGCGTGGCCACGCATCCGATGATGGGGCTGTACCTGTCGCACCTGCGCAACCAGAAGGAATCGGCCACGCGCACACCCGACGAAAATTTCGCCCGCGAAGTGATGCAGTTATTTACCATCGGCCTGTACCAGCTGAATGCGGATGGTTCATTGAAATTGAACGGCGGCAAACCCATCGACACCTACACGCGCGACGATGTGAGCGGCCTGGCGAAAGTGTTTACGGGCTGGAGCTGGGCCGGACCGGACCAGGGCGCGAACCGTTTCTTTGGCAGCGTGGCCGATCCGGACCGTGACTGGATGCCGATGCAAAACTATGCGGCGTACCACTCCACCAGCGAAAAACGCTTTCTGGGCGTCAGCGCGGCGGGCGCCGCCGGCGGCGAAGCGGACATGGCGCTGGCCCTCGACACCCTGTTCAACCATCCGAATGCTGGCCCCTTCTTTGGCCGTCAGCTGATCCAGCGCCTGGTCACCAGCAACCCCAGCCCGGCTTATGTGGGCAGGGTCGCTGCCGCCTTCGCCAACAATGGTTCGGGCGTGCGCGGCGACATGCAGACCGTGATCCGCGCCGTGCTGCTCGATCCCGAAGCGCTGGCGCCAGCCGGCAGCAGCCTGCGCACGGGCAAGCTGCGTGAACCGCTCGTGCGTCTGGGCAACTGGATGCGCGCATTCCACGCCAAGGATGCCGCCTTGCAGTACCGCATCTATTACCTCAGCGATCCGCTGTCGGGACTGGGCCAGAATCCCATGAACGCGCCATCCGTCTTCAACTATTTCCGCCCCTCGTACGTGCCGCCCAATTCGGCGTTGGCGACGGCGGGCCTGGTGGCGCCGGAAATGCAGATCACGTCGGAGCCGTCCGTCACCGGTTACCTGAACTTCATGCAGGATGCCATCAGCGGCGGCGTGGCGGAAAACGGCGCCGTGCGGGCCGACTACTCGGCCGAACTGGCGCTGGCCGAGCAGCCCGCTGCCCTGCTGGACCGGGTCAACTTGCTATTAATGTCCGGCAATATGTCGTCCCGCCTGCGCACCAAGATCCTGTCGGCCGTCACGAGCATCGCCATTCCCGCCGCCAACGGCAGCAATGCCGCGCAAGTGACGAAGGCGAAATCCAACCGCGTGTACCTGGCCATTTTCCTGGCCATGGCCTCGCCTGAATACCTGGTTCAAAAATAAGGAAGCTGCATGACTACCCCTACTCACTTCTCGCGCCGCCGCTTCCTCGGTTCCATGCTGGGCCTGGCAGGCAGCACGGCCGCGCCCTTCGCCCTCAACCTGGCCGCCATGGGTCAGGCTGCGGCCCAGTCCGCCGACGACTACAAGGCCCTCGTCTGCCTGTTCATGAACGGCGGCAACGATACCTTCAACACGGTGCTGGCCACCGACACGCCTTCATGGAGTGAATATATGCGCCTGCGCAATACGGGCAGCAACGATTCGATCCACCTGCCCGGCGTCGGCGAAACGGGCGGCGTGCTGCCGATCACCCCCGCCACGGCCCAGGCGGGCCGCAGCTTTGCCCTGCATCCCGCCCTCGCGCCCGTGAAAGACCTGTTCGACGGCGGCCGCGCCGCCATCGTGGCCAATGTCGGCACCCTGATCCAGCCCGTGACCCTGGCGCAATACAAGGCGGGCAATGTAGCGCTGCCGCCGAAACTGTTTTCGCATAACGACCAGCAATCGACGTGGCAATCGGGCTTGCCCGAAGGCGCCAGCATCGGCTGGGGCGGACGCCTGGGCGACCTGCTCGGCGCCGGCAACGCCAATGCGACGTTTACCGCCATCTCGGCCGCGTCGAACGCGCTCTTCCTCAGCGGGCGCCAGGTGCGCCAGTTCCAGGTGGGCCAGGCGGGCGCCGTGCCGATCCGCAATATCGGCAGCGGCTACCTGTTCGACACCACCGAGGGCGAAACCGCCTTGCGCGACATCATCAGCACGGCGGGCGACGACATGATGGAGCAGGAACACGTGGCAACGGTGCAACGCGCCATTTCCAGCCAGAGCGTGCTGAGCGGCGCCATGCTGGCGGCCGGCGCGGGCGGCGTGCCCAATCCGCCGCCCTATATCAACCCGAACACGGGCGCGTCCAGCGTCAACCAGCTGGCCGTGCAATTGCAGACGGTGGCGCGCATCATCGGCGGGCGCGGCCCCCTGGGAGCGAAACGGCAAGTGTTTTATGTGACCCTGGGCAGCTTCGACACGCATGACCGCCAGAAGGAGCTGCATGGCGACCTGATGGCGCGCCTGGCGCACGCGCTGGCGTATTTCGACGCGACCCTGGCGTCCCTGCAGGGCGCCGACGTGCGGCGCCAGGTGACGACGTTTACGGCCTCGGACTTCGGCCGCACCTTCAGCAGCAATGGCGACGGCACGGATCACGGCTGGGGCGCGCACCACTTTGTCGTGGGCGGCGCCGTGAAGGGCCGCGACATCTACGGCACCTTCCCCACCACGGGCCTGGGCCATGAGCTGGACGTCGGTTCCGGCGCCCTGCTGCCGACCACCTCCGTCGACCAGTACGGCGCCACCCTGGCCAAATGGTTCGGCGTGGCCGACAGCCAGCTGGCCGAAGTGTTCCCGAATATCGGCAACTTCAGCCGGCGCGACCTGGGTTTCATGACAGCAACTTAGCCGTTCACGGCGACCGTCAAGGTGACGACATAGCCCTGCGTGGCATTGCCCGTCACCGTGGCCATCTGCAAGCTGGTGCCGTCGCTGAAAACATTGTCGGTGGCATAGCTGATCTGCGCCAGGTTGCGCACGCTGGCCGTGTAGCCGCTGGCCGTGTAGGCCTCGTTCAGCGTTGCCATCGGGAAAGTGAACTGCGACGTCTTGATGCGGTTCGCGGCACTGGCCGCCTTCGCCAGGCTGGGGTAGACCTCGAAATGCACGTGCGGCATGCGCCCTGCGTAGCAACCGGGAAAGATGGTCGTGAAGGCAAGGTTGCCGGCGCTGTCCGTTTCCTGCACGCCGCGCAAGTAATTTTGCGCCGTCACGCCACTTGAATACAGCGAATACAGGCCGTCGCGGTCGCAATGCCACAGATAGACGGCGTAGCCGGCCAGGCTGGCGCAGCCGCCGCTGGCGTTGAGCAACTGCAAATGAATGGTCAAGGGCACGCCTGCCGCCACGCCCGTGGCGCCATTGAAACTGGCGCGGATATCGCTGCGCACGACGCCCGACTGGTTCAGCACGTTGATGATGCTGCCGCCACTCGTGTTCGTGCCATCGGCCGGATACGGCCCGCCCGTTTCCTCGGGAATCACCGTGCAGGCGCCCGTGGCAGGTATCGTTACCGCCGCCGTACCGGAGGTGCCCGTGCCAGCGCCGCTGCTCGCCGCCGTGCCGCTGGCGTCCGACCCGCCGCCGCAGCTCATCAAAGGCAAGGTGGCGGCGCCGGCCAGCAGCCAGCGCAGGACTTGCCGCCGCTCAGCCGCCTGTTGCCGCATCATTTCGAGGTCGGATGCCAGACCGTGATCATGTAATTCCATATATATTCCATCAAGTGGGGCAAGCCCGCCAAGGCGGGGCTCAGGCTGGCGCACAGGAACAGAGCCTGTGTCGCATGGCGCGAAAGCGCCTTCCTGGCGGCAATGGCGAACTTGCGTTCCATGCTTCAGGCCGTTGTATTGACCAGGTTGCCGCTGGCAGACAGGCTGCCGCCCGCATTCGCCGCGCCCAGGCTGCCCGACAGCGCCTGCAGGAAACTGCCCAGTTTGCTGTTACTGGCGCTCGTGCTGCCTTCATCGCCGCCCAGCGCGCTGAGCAGGCTGGCAAAGCTGGACTGCAAGTCCGTCACGCTGTTGTCCGTGCTCTCCGCGCTGTCGCTGCCGGACGACGAGAGTTTTTGCAGCAGGCTTTGCAAATCCGATTCGATATTGCCGGGGCCGCCGCGCGCGCCACCGCCGGGTGGTGGCCCGGCAGGCGGTTCGCCAGCCTCCTCTTGCCCGCCAGCACTGCCGCCACCCTGCGCGTGCAGGCTGCCCATCAGCTGGTGCAGGAAGGCGCCCAGCGCCTGGCCCACGTCGCTGCTGGCGGTGGCGCCGGTGCTGTCCGTCGCGCTATCGCTGGTATCGACCGTCACGCCTATCGATGACAAGGCGCTGGAAATGGCGTCGAGAAATGCGCCATCGTCGGGCTTTGGCGGCCGCGTCCCGTCCACGCTGCTGGTATTGCTGGAACTGCCGCTGCCGCCCAGGCGGCTGAACGCGCTCAACTCGCTGGTGGCGCTGGTCGAACTCAATGCACTGATGCTCATGCTTAATCTCCTGTGCTTATTGGCGGCGGCGTGGGCCGGGACGGCTGTCTTGACGCTGTTGCGCCCGCTGGCGCTGTTCCGGCGTCAGCACGGCCAGCAATTGCTGCTCCAGCCGCGCCTGCTGCAAGCTGATCTTCGCCATGGCTTGCGCCGCCGTACTGGCCAGCGCGCTGGCCTTCGCATCGTCGTAGGCGCTGGACCCGGCCAGCGCGCGCAGCTGTTCATGGGCCTTGAAGGCAATCTTTTCCTGTTCCCGCAGCAAGGGGGCCTGGGCGTAAGTGGCGGCGAAAATCTTGTCCTGCTGCGCTTCGCTCAAGTCCATGTCGCGCAGAAACGGCGGCAAGCCTGGCGGCGGCCCTTCCATGGCACGCGGCGGCGGGCCGTCCGCTGCAGGTTCTTGCTGGGCCAGTGCCAGCAGCGGCATGCTGCAGGCGGACAACAGCAACAGGGATACGGCAATGCTCAGGTATTTCATCGGGCTTTCCTTTCGTGGCGATCAGCCCTGATTGTCGGCCTCTGACGTGTAAAGCAACGTTAGGCCGGCGTAAAAGCATGTAAAGGAAGCTGCGCAAATGTAAGCGGAGGTATGTAAAAGCGGGTAAAACCGCCCTGAACGGCACCCTTTGGCTGCTATCATCGGGCGATATTCACCCGAAAAAAGCACAGGCATGAGCAAGGTTTTGTTAATCGATGACGACGTGGAACTGGTCGGCATGTTCCAGGAATACCTGACGCAGGAAGGTTTTGACGCCCGCGCCGTGCATGACGGTGAAAGCGGCGCGGCTGAGGCGCTGACGGGCCTGTACGCCATCGCCATCCTCGACGTCATGATGCCGCGCATGAATGGCCTGGAAACCCTGCGCCGCATCCGCGCCGGCAGCAACCTGCCCATCCTGATGCTGACGGCGCGCGGCGACGATACGGACCGCATCGTGGGCCTGGAGCTGGGCGCCGACGATTACGTCACCAAACCGTGCACGCCGCGCGAGCTGACGGCGCGCATCCGCGCCATCCTGCGCCGTGCGCAAGCCGCGCCGCACGACACATCGGGGCTGGCGCCGCTGGCCGTGGGCCAACTGACGATGTGGCCAGAACAGCGCCGCGTTGCCTGGGCCGGCGCGCACCTGGAACTGACGAGCACGGAGTTCAACCTGCTGGAAGTGCTGGTACGCCATGCGGGCAAGCCCGTGAGCAAGAATCAATTGTCGGAACTGGGCTTGGGCCGGCCCATGGCCCGCTTCGACCGCAATATCGACGTGCACTTGAGCAGCCTGCGCCGCAAACTCGGCAGCCTGGCCGATGGCCGCTCCTGCCTGCAGACCGTGTACCGTCTCGGCTACCAGCTGATCAAGGAGTAAGCGTGGGCCGTCTGTTCTGGAAGTTTTTTCTGTGCATCATGCTGGCGCAAGTGACGGCCACCATCGGCATCGGCGGCACCTTCTGGCTGAAAAACCGGGCCGCGCAGCAGGAACGGGCCCTCGACATCGACACCAGTCCGCCCGCGCAAATGATCATCGAGGCCGCCAGCGCCACCGTGGAAGCGGGCGGCAGCCAGGCCTTGCGGCAATTCCTGGGCAAGCTCGAACGCATGCGCGTGTTTGCCGTCGATGCCAAAGGGCAAGAACTGATGGGCCGCACGGTGCATCCCGCCATGCTGGCCAAGGCGCGCGCCATGCTGGAGCAAAGCCAGGCCCATGCCGTCGTGCGCGAAGCGGCCGGCAGCAATGGCAAGCGCTACCTGCTGTTCCTGCCTTCGTCCGAACGTTTCCGCAATGCCGAGGCGGGCGCCGCGCGCGACACGCTCAATGCCGTCACCTTGAGCGGTCCGCGCGTCATGGGAGCCGGCCCACGGCCCCACGAAGCGGGCGCGCCGCCACCACGCGGCGACTTCGGCCGTGGCATGCCGCCCGGCCCGCGCATGGACAGCCCCTACCGCACCTTCATTCCCCTGGCCGCCGCCATCGCCGCCAGCCTGCTGTTCTCTTTCCTGCTGGCCTGGTATTTTGCGCGCCCCATCCGCGACCTGCGGCAAGCGTTCGAGGCCGCCTCGCACGGCAACCTGGCGCCGCGCTTTCACGCCAGCGGCAAGCGCGGCGATGAATTGACGGACCTGGGACGCGATTTCGACCGCATGACGGGCCGCTTGCGCAGCCTCATGGATAGCCAGACGCGATTGCTGCATGATGTGTCGCACGAGCTGCGCTCGCCGCTGGCGCGCTTGCAGGCCGCCATCGGCCTGGCGCACCAGCAGCCGGAAAAAATGGCCGCCTCGATGCAGCGCATCGAACGCGAAAGCGAGCGCATGGATAAACTGATCGGTGAACTGCTGACCCTGTCCCGGCTGGAAGCGGGCGCCGGGCAAGCGGGAGCCGGGCAGACGCACAGCGAAGACGTCAGCATCGCCGATCTCGTGCACGACATCGTGGACGATGCCCGCTATGAAGCGAGGGCGCGCCTGCTGGGCATAGCCCTGGCGGGCGACGCGGCCACGGCGGACGCCAGCGTCACGGGTCGGCCGGAACTGCTGGCGCGCGCCGTGGAAAACGTCGTGCGCAATGCCGTCAAACACAGTCCCGATGGCGGCACGGTGCACGTGGAACTGTCGCGCCTGCATGATGGCAAGCAAGAATGGCTGCGCATCGCCGTGCAGGACCGTGGTCCTGGCGTGGCCGCAGCCGACCTGGCCCGTATTTTTGAACCGTTCTTCCGCGCCAGCAATACCCAGCACAGCACGGATGGCCACGGCCTGGGTCTGGCCATCGCCCAGCACGTCATCAACGCCCATGGCGGCCGCATCAGTGCCAGCTTGCGCAGTGGTGGCGGACTGTGCGTGGAAATGTTGTTGCCCGTCAAAACGCCAGGCTGACCTGTCGGCGAGCCTGGCGTTTTTTATGCGCGAATAAACTGTTACGCCTGCGTATCGATGATGCTGCCCAGGGTGGACGAGGTCGATTTGGCCGGACTCGTCGCCGTATCGGCGCTGCTGGCCGGCTGAGCGTCTTGCTGCGCCTGCGCGGCGGCAGCTTGCAACTGGGCAATTTGCGCCTGCAAGGCCTGGATTTGCTGCGCCAGCTGCTGCTGCAGCTTTTGCGACGCCTCCGTCTGCTCGCCCTTCTGCGATTCCGTCAACTGTTTTTGCGCCGCCGTGATCTGCTTTTGCAGCGCCGCGATCTGCGAACTGCTGCCCGAACTGGCGCTACTGGCCGCGCTGACTGCGCCGCCTGAACCGATTGCCGCTACCATGATGCCTCCTCAGTGTTTCAATACCAAGGTTAACGGCAAGCATGGGGGGGGATGTAGGGCGGCGGGTGTAAAGGCAGGTAAAGACGGCTGGCGCCCCGCCCTTCCAGCAATCAGGTCTTCGGCAAGGTCACGCCAACCTGGCCCTGGTATTTGCCGCCGCGATCCTTGTACGACGTTTCGCACACTTCATCGGATTCGAAGAACAGCACTTGCGCCACGCCTTCGTTGGCGTAGATTTTTGCCGGCAACGGTGTCGTGTTGGAAAACTCCAGGGTCACAAAGCCTTCCCATTCCGGTTCGAACGGGGTGACGTTGACGATGATGCCGCAGCGCGCATAGGTGCTCTTGCCCAGGCAAATCGTCAGCACATTGCGGGGAATGCGGAAATACTCGACCGTACGGGCCAGCGCGAACGAGTTCGGCGGAATGATGCAATAGCCCTTGCCCGATACGTCGACAAAGTTATTCGCGTCAAAATCCTTCGGGTCGACGATGGTGGTGTTGATATTGGTAAACAACTTGAACTCGTCGGCGCAACGGATGTCATAACCATAGCTGGAGGTGCCGTAGGACACGATGCGGTTGCCGTCGCGTTCCTTGACCTGGCCCGGTTCGAACGGCTCGATCATGCCCGTTGTTTCCGCCATGCGGCGTATCCATTTATCGCTTTTAATCGTCATCGCAGGGGTATCTTTCTAGAATATCGGAATGGCTGGGGCCGCACGCCTGCTGCAGGCACGGCCCGGATGGCAGGATTTTACGCGAAAATCCGCCGCTGTTGGCCCCCATCCCCTGAAAATCCTTGGCGATCGGCTATTGTTTCGCCAGCAATGCCGAGATCATCTCGCGCACCACTTGCGCCGTCAGTTCCGGGTTTTCCATGGGAAACAGATGGCCGCCCGGCACCTGGCGGAAAAATTTGCCGACCAGCTTGCGCGTGGCCGTCAAACCCGCCTGGCGGCATTCCACCGATTCCGTGCCGCCGATAAAACCGATGGGCACGGGAAAGCCATCCTTGACGAGGCCGCCAATATGATGCGGCAAGCTGCGGTACACCTGCGTTTCCACTTCGCGCGTAAAGCGCAGCTGCACCCCTTCCGGATGGGGCACCAGGCCGTTGTCGATGTAGTCGCGCAAGACCTGCGGCGCCCAGACGGCGAACATGTCCTTGGCAGCGAAATGTTCATACGCGGCTTGCGCATCGGGCCACAGCTTGCGCCGCCGGGCGGAAAAACGTGACGGCGAGAACCGCTCGCCCAGCGCCGTGTTGCGCGCCAGGCGCACCAGCAAGGCGCGCCAGCCCGCCACCACGGGCGAATCGAGCAAGACCACGCAGCGCACCAGATCGGGCCGCTGCTTGGCCACCATCACGCTGAGCATGCCTCCCAGCGAATGGCCGACGAGGATGACGGGCGCGCTGTAGCGGCGCTCCAGCTCGTCGATATACTCGCGCACCAGCTCGGGCCAACCCGTGCTGACGGGATAATTCGGGTCGTGCGCATGCATGTCGAGCGCCTGCACGGTGTAGTGCTGGCCCAGCAGGCCGAACAGCTTGCGGTAGGTGCCGGCAGGATAACTGTTGGCATGGGCAAAATGCAGTTGCGGGAGAGTCATCGTAGGGCTGTGCCGGTGAATGCGATAAACAATTGTAATGGCATGCCGGCAAGACGGATCAGAGGAAGGCCTCTAATTGTCCCTGCGACCGCGTCATGCCGGGCACGAACGAGGCCAATACCTCGCCCAGCTCGGCGTTTGAATCCACCACGCAAAAAGCGTCGTCAAACGCATGGTGTCGGTTCATCTGATTGCGCACGACGATGCATTCCAGTCCGGCCGCATTCGCGGCGCGCAAGCCGCGCGGCGAGTCTTCGACGGCCACGCAGTCGGCGGCGGCCAGGCCCAACCGCTGCAAGCCCAGCTGGTAGCCGTCGGGCGCCGGCTTGCTGTCGCCATACATTTCACGCGTCAGCACGAAGTCGAAGTGGCCAAGCAAACCGGTGGCCGCATGGCTGATCCGGAAATGCTGTTCGTAGGCACTCGTGACCACGCCCATGGCCACGTGCGGGCGCAGTGCTGCCAGCACGTGCCCGATGCCGGGCATGGCCAGCTGCCGCGCCTGGCGCAGGCGCTGCGCAAACAGCACGGTGCGTTCGGCCCTCAGGCGTTCGACCAGCTCGATGTCGTGGCCCTGCCCCAGCAGCACATGCCAGGCACCGTAGTTATTGTCCAGGAACCAGTCAAAAAATTGCTTCGGCGTCAGGTCTATGCCGTAGGGCAAGAGCAAGTCGCGGTTGCTTTCGTAAAACAGCTGCTCGGTGTTGACCAGCACGCCATCGTTGTCCCACAGCACGCCCTGGATGGTTTTCATGGCTTGTTGTCGTTCAAAAACTTACTTGAAGAAGATGTCGTAAGACAATTTCACAATCAGCAGCACCAGCAGCACGAGGAAGAGGATGCGCACGAAGGCGGCGCCGCGGCGCACGGCGATCCAGGTGCCCGTCAGCGCGCCCAGGATATTGCACACAGCCATTGGAGCAGCCACGGCGTAGACCACGTGACCGGCGGGAATGAAGAAGGCCAGCGCAGCAACGTTGGTGGCGATATTCACCAGTTTCGAGCAGGCCGAGGCGAGGATGAAATCGAAGCCGAAGACGCGGATGAACAGGAAAATCAGGAAGCTGCCCGTGCCTGGACCGAACAGGCCGTCATAAAAGCCGATGGCGCCGCCGATGACGATGGCCAGGATGCGTTCGCGCGGACCGATGGGGCGCGCTTCGCGCGTCGTGCCGAAATCCTTCTTGATGAAGGTGTAGATGGCCATGATGATGATCAACACCAGCACCATCGGGCGCACCACCTGCTGCGGCACGTAGGACACGGCGGCCGCACCAATAAACGACATGATGAAGGCGCTGGCCACGGCCGGCAGCACCAGCAGCCAGGGGATATGCACCTTGCCGACAAACGAGCGGGCGGCAAACGTGGTGCCGCAGGCGGACGCCAGTTTATTCGTGCCCAGCAAGGAGGTCGAGGCCATGTTCGGCATCAGGTTGAACAGGGCCGGCAGCTGTATCAGCCCACCCCCGCCTACGGCGGCATCGATCAGGCCGGCAAAGAAGGCAAATAAACACAGCAGCGAGATGGTCAGCATGATAGGCAAGGAGGAATGGGCGACAGCGGCAGTATAGGCGCCGTGGATTTTTCCGGATGCAACTTCATATTGCGGAAAACGCAATCAGGCGTAACGCTTGACGGAATGCGCCCCATGCGGTCTACTGGCCTCTTTTGCCGGGAGTCACCGATGTCGATGAAACTGATGTGGGAGATCCGCGCCTTCTGCACCGTGGTCGAAAAGCGCAGCTTTATCCACGCGGCGCGCATGCTGGGACGCTCGCCGTCCGCCGTCACGCGCGCCATCCAGTTCCTCGAAGACGCCATCGGCGCCGAGCTGATCCTGCGCACGCAAAAGCAGTTCACCCTGACGACGGCCGGCGAAACATATTACGCGTCCGCCAAGCACTTGCTGGAAACACAGGCCGAGGCGGAAGACCAGTTGGCAGAATTGAGCAACTCGCCGCAAGGCTGGGTCCGCCTCTCGGCGCCGGAAATCCTGTCGCTGGGTTTCTTGCCGAAGGTGGTAGCGCAATTTTCGCGCGACTACCCGAACGTGTCGGTGGACATCCATTTTTCGGACAAATCGATCGACCCCATCCAGGAAAAGCTGGACTTCGCCATCCGCGGCGCCTTTCCCCAGTCGAGCGAGCTGATCGGCTACCCACTGTGGAATTACCGCCGCTATATGTACGCCTCGCCCGGCTATATCGAGCGCATGGGCGCGCCCGAGGAACCGGAAGAGCTGGCCGGCCACGACATCATCATGCACTCGGCCCCGCGCATCCTGCGCGACTGGCATTTCGTTTCCAGCGAACGCAACGTGCGCTACCAGGTGCAACCGCGCTTCCGCTTCACTTCCGGCATCGCCACGTTCCAGGCGGCCCTGGAAGGCGCCGGCATCGTGCGCCTGGCCAGCTGGCTGGCCGAGCCCGCCGTAGCCGCAGGCACCCTGCGCCGGGTCTGCACGGCGTATCGGCTCACTTCGTCGAAGGAACTCGACCCCAGCATCCATGCCGTTTACGGCACGTCGAGGATGGCCAAAGGGGCGCGGCTGTTTCTGGAATATGTGCGGCAGCGGGGGCTGGAGATACCCGATGAACGTGCAATTTAGGACTATTTGGCGGCGATAGCATCGCTGTACACGGCGAACTGCGCGCCGTCGAAGACAAAGGCGGCCACCTCGCGCATGCCCAGACGTTCATGCGCGCGCAACGAGCCGATATTGTCGCGCCGGATGAACAGCACCGCCTCGGCACCCGCACGCTGCTGGCGCATGGCAGCGTACAGCAGCGCCAACAAGCCCTGCCCCCGCTCCGAGTCCGCAATGCAGACGGGGCCGTACACATAGCCGCTGTCACTTCCCGCATACGCGGCCAGCATGGCCAGCACCACGGGCGCCTGCGCAGTGGCTGGCGCCGCGCTGAACAGTACGCCAACAACAGGCCCGTCCGCTGTGCGCCGCGCCACGATCACGGGCGACGCGCCATCCGCCATGCTGGCCACCTTGTCGCGTGAAAACTCGCCCGTCAGGCTGCCGCCCTGCGAGGGGGAATTGGCTTGCAGCAAGGCTGTGATGGTGTCGATGTCAGCGGCTTGGGCCGTGCTGACAAGATAAGCGTGACTGGAATGACTCACCCTGGACTCCTGGAGCGATGTACCTGCAGCCTAGCATGAAAGCGCTAGCGCCCATGCCAGTAGCGCGGCCGGCTGGTACGATACCGCGTCACATCGATATTTTCGCCAAAATCCAGCACTACCGCCCCTTCCACATCCGTGCGCAACCGCGCAATCCCCAGCTCGCCATAGCGCGCATACACTTGCGCCTTCGGATGTTTATAGCGATTCCTGTGCCCGACCTGAAAAATCGCCAGGGTCGGATGGACGGCGTTCAAAAATGCCTGCGTGGAAGACGTCCCACTGCCGTGGTGCGGTGCCAGCAGCACGTCGGCGGCAAGTTCGCCTTCGGCGGAGCGCGCCAGCAACTGCGCCTCCTGCGCCGCCTCGATGTCGCCGGCCAGCAAGATTGAATGTTTCCCTGCCGTGATTTTTACGGTGCAACTACGGGCGTTCGGCTTCAGTGCAATGTCCATGTGACTGGCGGGCAAGGGGTGCAGCATGGCGAAGTGCACGCCTTCCCACGTCCAGCTCTGGCCCGCCATGCAGTGCAGATAGGGTTTGTGCAACTCCCGCCGCGCCTCGACGGCCGGGTGGCCGTCGAACAGGGACGAGGCCAGCCAGCCCACTTGCACGTTTTCCAGCAGCGACACGGCGCCACCCGCGTGATCGAGGTCGCTGTGGGAAATGATCACGCCGTCGAGCTTGCCTATGCCGCGTGCGCGCAAGTACGGCACGATGACCCGGCTGGCGCCATCGGAATCGAGGCTGTAGGCGGGCCCCGTGTCGTACAGCAGCCGGTGGCCATGCGTTTCCACCAGCACGGCCATGCCTTGTCCCACGTCAAAGGCCGTGATCCACATGCGACCTAGTGGCGGACTCGATGGCAAGGCCGTCAGCAGCGGCAGCCAGCCCAGCATGCCCGCCCAACGGTGCGGCCAGCCGCGTGGCGCCAGCAGCCAGCCAGTGCCAAACAGTGCCCAGCAAAAACTCCACCATGGCGGCGCGGGCGCCGTCCACACGGCAAAGCGGCGCGCGCCCAGCCATTCGAGCACCTGCGCCAGCATCTGCACGATGGCGTGCGCCAGCAGCAGCAACCCATCGGACAGGGGCGCCGGCAGCAGGCTGCCAGCCAGGGACAAGGGCGTGACGACCAGGCTGATGATGGGGATGGCCAGCGCATTGGCGACGGGAGACACCAGCGACACTTGCGAGAATAGCAGCATCGTCAGCGGCACCAGCCCTACCGTGACCACATACTGCGTGTGGGCGCCCAGCGCCACGGCCGCGCGCAAACGGCGCCAGCGTCCGGCCTGCAGCGGCATCGGCGCAGTGGTGCGCCCTGCCGTGGCGTACAGCATGGTGGCGACGGCGCCAAACGACAGCCAGAAACCGGGCCACAGCACGGCCCACGGGTCGAGCAGCACCACCACGCCCAGCGCCAGGCACAGGATATGCACGATGCTGGTGATGCGTCCCAGCCACAGGGCCAGCGCCACCACCAGCAACATATACAAGGTGCGCTGCGCGGGCACGCCAAAGCCGGCCAGCAGCACATAGGCAAATGCCGCCAGCGCGCCGGCCAGGGCCGCCACCTTTTGCGCCGGCAGCAGCAAGGGCAGTTGCCGGTCCGTGAAAAACGAGCGGCGCCACAGCGCGCCCGCGCCCAGGGCGAGCAGTCCCGCGATCATGGTGATGTGCAAGCCTGAAATCGAAATCAGATGGCTCACGCCCGTGCGGTTGAACACTTGCCAATCCGACTGGGGAATGGCGCGCTGATCGCCCACCACCAGCGCCACGATCACGCCCGCATACTGCCTGTCTTCCAGGCTGCGCAAGATGCGCGCGCGCAGGGCCGCGCGACTGGCTTCCACCACGTTGCCGAAGCCGGGCACGAAGGCGGCCAGGCGCACGTTCGGCGTATCGGCGCGCGGCTGCGGCCGCACATAGCCCGTGGCGCGCACGCCCTGCTCCAGCAGCCACGCCTCGTAGTCGAAGCCCATAGGGTTCGCATTGCCGTGCGGACGCTGCAGCCGCACCGTGAGGCGCCAGCGCTCGCCCGGCTGCACGTCGCCGACATCGTTCGTCACTTCATCGCGAAAACCCGCGTACCAGGACAAAGCAATCAAGGGCGGCACCTTCGCCCCAACAGCCTTCTCCACGGCAAAATTGAAGCGCACGCCCTGCTCGAAGCGGTACGGCAGGCTGGCTACCGTACCCGTGACAACAATGTCCTGGCCTTCATCAGCCAGCGCCAGTTGCGGCGCCATGGCGGCCTGGGCCAGCCAGGCGGCCCAGTAAAAGCCCAGTCCCATGCCAGCGGCAAGCGCAACAGCGGCATGCAACCCGGAACGCCAGCGCGCTTGACGGCGCAGCACCAGACTCGCCGTCAACCCTATGCCAGCGATCACCGACAGCAGCACGCCCGCGTACGGCGGCAAGCTCGCCTGCGTCTGCAACCAGGCGGCGCCAGCGGCAAAGCCGAGTATCAGGGTGCGCATGAGAAGGCAGGATCAAGGCAGAATCAAGGCAGAATCATCGCTCGCTGCGAAAGGGGCTCAGCTACTATGATCGCTTTCCACGCCTTGCCCTCTGATCTGGCGCAATGGTGCCTTGAATAAGAAAGCTCAGGCATGCCATTCGGCAGCACCGCTGGCGAAACTTTCCGCATGCTAAGATGACCATCCGGCGCCCAGGCGCCACGACTTTGCGGATCCTGCATGACCCCACTGACTGCGGCAGAAACCTATTTGCAGGACTTTCATCAAAGACAAGTGAGCGTGACCAGCGCCGCGTTTGCCCATCTGCCGGCCAATTCCCCCGCAGGCACTTGGGCCTCGTCCTACCATGTGCTGACCAGCCAGATACCGGCTGTGGATACGCCATTGAGCGTGCTCGACCTGGCCTGCGGCGACGGCTATCTGCTGGGCTTGCTGGCAGCCAGGCGGCAAGCCCGGCTGCAACTGCTCGGCGTCGACATGAGCCAGGCGGAACTTGCCGTCGCGCGCGCAGCCCTGCCCGCCTCCGTGCAACTGCTGCAAGGCCGCGGCCAGGCGCTCGACCTGCCATCGGCCAGTATCGATTGTCTCGTCTCGCACATGGCGCTGATGCTGATGGACGACATCGAGCAAGTCATGCGCGAAATCCGCCGCGTACTGCGTCCCGCTGGCCAGTTCGCGGCCATCGTCGGCAGGACGTTCTTGCTGGGTGAAGTGAACGACGTTTTCATGCGCGTGTTCAAACCGATCGCCAGCACCGAGCTGTCGCCGCTGCGCTTCGGCGACCGCCGCACGGGGTCGGAAAGCGGCTGGAGGGAACTGCTCGATGGCAGTTTCGCAGATGTTGAATTTGACGACATCGACGTCCCATGGACGCCCACGCCGGGCGAACTGTGGGCCGCCCTGCTGGACACCTACGACATCGACCGCCTGGACGACGGCGGCAGGCAGCGCCTGCGCGGCGCGTTCATGGATGCCGTGGCATATCTGCAAGGCAGCGATGGCAAGATCGCCACGGGCTGGGGCCTGCGCCTGGTGTGCGCGCGTGCCGCCTGAACACGCAAGTGGCAATGCCACCCACCACCGCCCGCCCCCATCGACGGTATAATCGGCCTCGCTTACTTCAACACCCAGGCACGACATGACTTCCTCCGCACTTCCCCCCGATACTTCCACCGACATTTCCGACAGCAGCGAAGACAATAACGACGCCACCCTGGTCGCGGAACTGGGGGAACTGGCCGAGCATATCCGCCTGGTGAAAATGGAAGGCCGCGTCTTCGTGCGCTTTTCCGGCGTGGTCAAGGCTGGCCATCTCGTGGTGCCGTATGCGCTGGTACCAAGCCAGGGCGTGCTGGCACGGCCGGCCAAGTGGCGCAAGATGGACCGCGAGACCAAGCTGGCCCTGGTGCGCGAACGGGCCAGCGCGGCCGTCTTCGAGGAACTGCGCCAGCACGTGATCGATTTCGTCGCCGATATCGCGGGTCTGAGTGAGGACGTGGACACGGACCCGATGGTTTTCCTGCATACCCTGGCTGACATGCAGACGTCGGAGCCGGCCGGCATGGTGTTCGACCGCATCCGCCAGCGCTTCAATCACGCCATCGAGCGCCAGCAGGAAGAACAGCATGCGGCGCGCACGCGCCAGAGCATCAACCTGGCCGAGTATCCGGCCTCGTTCGAAATGGCACGCCGCCTGCCGCGCCGCTTCATCGCCCTCTTGGGTCCGACCAATTCCGGCAAGACGCACCGCGCCATGGAAGCGCTGGTCAAGGCGAAAAGCGGCATCTACCTGGCGCCCCTGCGCCTGCTGGCCCTGGAAAACTACGAACGCCTGCAGGAAGCCGCACCGCACGGCAAGCCGCTGGCCGTGAGCCTGATCACGGGCGAGGAGCGCCGGGTCGTCGACGGCGCCACGCACGTGGCCAGCACGGTGGAAATGCTGGACACGAAAACCGTCGTGGAAGTGGCCGTCATCGATGAAATCCAGATGCTGGCCGACCCGGACCGGGGCGCCGCGTGGACGGCGGCCGTCTGCGGCGCGCCCGCCCACACCGTCTACCTGGTAGGGGCGCCCGAAGCGCGGCACGCCATCGAGGCGCTGGCCGAGCGCCTCGACTGCCCTTTGGTCGTGCATGTATTAAAACGCATGGCGCCCCTGTCGATGGAACCGAGCGCCGTGCGCAAGGTGCGCAACCTGCGCCGCGGTGACGCCGTCATCGCCTTTTCGCGCCGCGAAGTGCTGATGTGGCGCGACATGATAACGGAAACGGGCCTGTCGGTGGCCACCGTCTACGGCAACCTGTCGCCCGAAGTGCGGCGCGCGCAGGCGCAACGCTTCCGCGACGGCACGGCCGATATCGTCGTCGGCACGGATGCGCTGGCGATGGGCCTGAACATGCCGATCGCGCGCATCGTCATGACTACCTGCGTCAAATACAATGGCCGGGAAGAGGAAGAGATTTCAGCCGCGCTGGCGCGCCAGATCGCCGGCCGCGCGGGCCGCTACGGCGTGCATGAAGAGGGCCTGGTGGCAGGCTACGACAACGAGACGCATGAGGTGATGCGCGCCCTGCTGAAGGAAAAGCTGCATCCGCTGAACACCAGCGGCTTTGCCGTGGCGCCGTCGCTCGAACATCTGCACCGCATTTCGTCGGTGACGGGCGAACTGTCGCTGTCAAAACTGCTGCGCCGCTTCATCCACAATATCGACGTGCCGGACGGCTTCTTCTTCCCCCGCATCACGGAAGACCAGAAGGAGCGCGCCGTCTGGCTCGACACCCTGCCCCTGTCCGTGGCAGACAAGTTCACCCTGTCGCTGGTGCCGATATCGAGCAAGGTACCCTCGCTGCAAACGGCGTGGGAACACTGGGCGAAGAATCTGTCACAGGGAAAAACGAGCACCTTGCGCCAGCACGCGTACGGTGGCGGCACGCAGAATTTGCAGCAGGTGGAAGACACCTGCCGCTACTACTCGGCGTATGCGTGGCTCAGCTACCGCCTGCCCGAATTCTTCCCCGATATCGCCGTGGCACAAAACCTGTCGCGCGATGCGTCGGAACGGGTCGATTCCATCCTGCGCGCGCACAATGCGGCCTCGCGCGGACGCTCGAAGAAGTTCAAATAAGCGTAAAAAGCAAGCGTCAACCGAGTGGCCAGAACCAGACCTCGCCACAATCCCAGTAGCATTCGGTGCCGCACACCTTGGCGCCGATGGATGGCAGCAGGAGGTCGATATGGCCGCCCGCGCCGCCCAGGTAGCCGGGGATGCGGAAGAAGGCGACCAGGCCCTGGCGCTGGCCAATGCCGGTCATGGCCGCATCGCGGCTGAATTTTTCGGGCGCGCCGAACATCGACGGGCTGGCCAGCATGTGCGCCAGCTTGGCCTGTCCCGGCTCGATCAGCGCGCCCTTGAATGGCCCCTTGCGAATCGCCATGCGGCCTTTGACCTGGACGCCGGCCTTGATCAGGGCCAGGCTGACGCGGATGGCGCAGGTATTGGCAAAGCTGTCCTTGCCGATCAAGTCGTCCCAGCCGATTTCGCGGAACAGGGCCGCCTGATCGACGGCGGCCACGCTCGCGTAATTTTCACGCAGCTTGATGAATGCAGGTTTCACGTCAGCCTCCCGTCGCCCCTGGTCGACAGGGAACCTCAGGCCGATTGTAGAAGGATGCGGCAAACCCGCACTGAGCGAGGTCAAGCGATATGCATTAGGGCTTGGCCGCCGCGTAATGCAGTTTCAGCACCAGCCCATTGTGATCATCGGCCATATAGATATCGCCATCCTGCCCCTGTTTCACGTCGACGGGCGCGCCCCTGCCCTGCTTGCCCTTGCGTTCCCAGTTGCTGATCAAGTCGACGGACTTGCCCAGCGGCGCGCCGGCCTTGTCGGGCAGCAGGGCGACCAGGCGGTGGCCGTTGCTGCGGTAGCCGTGGTAGCCGATAATCAGGCTATTCTTGTACAACGCCGGGTAGCGGCTGGCCGTATAAAAGGTCATGCCCAGCGGCGCGGCATGGCCGGGCAACAGACGCTGCGGCGCCGCATATTGGGCGTCGCATGCCGTCTTCGGATATTCAGGGCTGGCGACGTTATCGTCGTAGCAGTACGGCCAGCCATAGTGCCGGTCGGCCTTGATCAGATTGAGTTCTTCGTGCGGCAGGTTTTCGTCGCTTTTCAGTTGCGGCATGGCCGCCTGGATGGCGTCGCGCGAGTTTTCCGCCTGCCACAGCTCGCCCGTCGCAGGGTGGAAGGCCAGCGCCATCGAATTGCGCAAGCCGCGCGCATGCGTGTGCCAGCTCGTCACCGTGCCGGCCGGCCACGCCATCGTGTATTCGCGGATGGCGCCCAGCGCTTCCGGGCCTTCAGCCGAAGGACAGGCCTTGGCCGGATCGGGCGCCTTGCCATCGTTCTCGCAATGGTCGGTGCTCGAACCCACGTTCACATACAGGTCGCCCTTGGGGCTGAAACGCATGTTCGTCAACAGGTGCAAACCGAGGCCCGGCAGGCGCGGCGTCTTGGCCGTGCCGCCGATCACGTCGGTCAGCGTGCGCGTGGTGTCGCGCAAGTCGAAACGGAAAATACGTCCCACTTCGCCCACGTAGACCATGCCGTCCGGTCCCTGCACGATGCCGTTCGGACGATCGAGCTTGTCGAGCAGCAGCTTGCGCTCGTAGCCGGCGCCGGCCGCCTTCGGCTGCAACAGCCATAGTTTGCCCTGCTTCGGCGCCCATCCCGCCATGTCCGTGACGAGAATGTCGCCATTCGTCAGCGGCAGCACGCCGCGTGGGAATTTCAGGCCGTCGGCCAGCACGGCCACGCAAAAGCCGGGCGGCGTGCTGACATCGAGACGGGGCAAGCCGTCGCACTGGACGCTGGCCGTCGCCGCCAGGGCGGGCGCAAACGCGCCGGCAAGGCAGGCTGCCAGGGCGCCCGCAAGCATTTTCTTGTTCATGGTCTCACTCCATCAAGGGTAATCGGGGCAGTACGGCGCGCGCATTGGCGCTGGTGGCAGCTGCTACTTGCGCAATATCAAGGCCGCGCAACCCGGCCAGCACGGCGCCGATGCGCGGCAATTCTTCGGGACTGTTGCGGCCAGGGTGTATCCAGGCAGGGGAAATGTCGGGCGCATCCGTCTCCAGCACGATGGCGTCCAAAGGCAGGTCCGTGGCCATGCGGCGTATCTGCAAGGCGCGGGTAAACGTCATGGCGCCGCCAAACCCCAGCTTGAAACCGAGATCGATATAGCCTTGCGCCTGCTGGAAGCTGCCATTGAACGCATGCGCGATGCCGCCGTTCGGGCGGATCTGGCGCGCGTGCTTGAGGACGATGTCCTGCGAGCGGCGCACGTGGGTCAGCACCGGCAAATCGAAGTCGCGGGCGATCTTCAGCTGCTCGCGCAAGAAATGCTCCTGTTTGGCGCGCATGGCCGGCTCGCACAGCATGGGGAGGAAGAAATCGAGGCCGATCTCGCCGATGGCGACAAAACGCGGGTCGTCCATGGCCAGCGCCACGGCTTCGCGCAGGGCGATCAAATCGTCTTCCGTGGCGTGCGGCACGTAGATCGGGTGTATGCCAAGGGCATAACAGGCGTTGGGCGCCGTTGCCGCCAGATCGCGCACGATGGCGAAATTGGCCCGTTCGACGGCGGGAATGACGATCATGCCCACGCCCTCCTGCTCGGCGCGTGCCGCCACCTGCAGCGATTCGCTGCCGAATTCATGCGCGTCGAGGTGGCAGTGCGTGTCGATCCACAGCATGGCGGTTCCTTAATATTGGTACGGCTGCAGCCCTTCGTCCGTCAGGCGCAGCACGCGGTCGCAGCGCTTGGCCAGTTCGATATCGTGCGTGACGATGACGAAAGCCGTGCCCAGGGTGCGCGACAATTCCAGCATCAGGTCGAAAATCTGTTCGGCCGTGGCGTGATCGAGGTTGCCCGTCGGTTCATCGGCCAGCACGCAGGCCGGCTGCGTGACGAGGGCGCGGGCCAGGGCCACGCGCTGACGCTCGCCGCCCGACAATTCGCCCGGCGTGTGCGTAACCCGCTTGGCCAGATTTACGCGCGTGAGAATTTGCTGCGCCAGCTCGGTGGCTGGCGCGCGCTTCATGCGCCGTATCATCAGCGGCATGGCGACGTTGTCCAGCGCGGAAAACTCGGGCAGCAGGTGGTGAAACTGGTAGACGAAGCCCAGCGAGGCGTTGCGCAAGTCGCCGCGCGCCTTTTCGCTGAGGGTGGCGAAGTCCTTGCCCAGCAGGGTGACCTTGCCGCTGGTGGGCGTATCGAGGCCGCCCAGCAGGTGCAGCAGGGTCGACTTGCCCGAGCCGGAGGCACCGACGATGGCGACGCGCTCGCCGCGGTGGACGTCGATGTCGATGCCGGCCAGGACCTGCACCTTGTAGCTGCCCTGCGTAAAAGTCTTGCCCAGGCCACGGCAGCTAAGGACGGCAGTATCGGCGGAAGCGCCATTGGAGGCAGGTTTATTCAGATCGGTCATGGTCATAGTCAGTGGTTTATTCATAGCGCAGGGCTTCCGCAGGTTTCACGCGGGCAGCCCACCAGCTTGGGTACAGGGTCGCCAAAAAGGCGAGGATCACGGCCAGCACGCCGATCTTGGTGACGTCGGGCCAGCGCAGGTCGGACGGCACGGTGCTGATGAAATAGATGTCCTTGGAGAGGAACTGCACCCCCAGCAAATGCTCGATGAAAGGCACGATGACGTCGATATTCATCGCCACCAGCACGCCGCCGCCGACTCCCAAAATCGTGCCCAGGATGCCCACCAGTGCGCCCTGGATCATGAAGATCTTCATGATGGAACGGGGCGAGGCGCCCAAGGTGCGCAAAATCGCGATATCGGCCTGCTTGTCCGTCACCGTCATCACCAGGGTCGACACGAGGTTGAAGGCGGCCACCGCGATGATCAGGGTCAGGATGATGAACATCATGCGCTTTTCCGTCTGCACGGCGGCGAACCAGTTGGCGTTCAGCTTCGACCAGTCGCGCAGCCACAGGTCGCCCGGCATGGTTTTTTTCAGTTCCGCCGCCACTTGCGGCGCCTGGTTCATGTCGGCCAGGCGCAAACGCAGGCCCGATGGGCCGTCAAGGCGCAGCAGGCGCTGGCCGTCCTCGATATTGATGAAGGCCAAACCGGCGTCGAATTCATTGTGGCCCGCCTGGAAAATGCCGCTGACGGTAAAGCTGCGCATGCGCGGCAGCACGCCGGCCGGCGTGACCTGGCCCTGGGCCAGCATCAGCGTGACTTTTTCACCGAGGTTGACGCGCAGGGCGCGCGCCAGCTCGATGCCCAGCACAATATTGAAGGTGCCCGGCTGCAGCGCCTTGAAGCTGCCCATGCGCGTCTGGCCGGCCACGTCGGAGACATTCGGCTCTTCCTCGGGCAGCACGCCACGCACGATGGCGGGACGCAGCGCATCGTCGCGCAGCAGCATGCCTTGCGTTTCCACAAACGGCGCGGCGCCTTTGACGGCCGGATTTTTAAAGGCCTGCGCCGCTTCGGCGCGCCAGTCCGGCATGCTGCCGCTGTTGTCGAACACTTCCACGTGGGCCAGCACGGACAGCATGCGGTCCGTCACTTCCTTCTGGAAGCCGTTCATCACGGACAGCACGACAATCAGTGCCGCCACGCCCAGGCCGATGCCGGCCATGGAAATGAGGGAGATGAAGGAGATAAAACTGTTGCGGCCACTGCGCTTGCCGGCCCGCGTGTAGCGCAAGCCGACCAGCCATTCGAAGGGCAAATTCTTGAAAATACTCATTATGCAGGCGGTCTTTATCGTTTCTTGATGTGTTATTCGTAGCGTAGCGCCTCGGCCGGCTTGACACGCGCGGCGCGCCAGCTCGGGTAGATGGTCGCCACCAGCGCCAGGCCAAAGGCGATCAGGCCGATCTGCGCCACGTCCAGCCAATGCACGTCGGACGGCACGGCGCTGATCTGGTAGATTTCCTTGGAGATGAAGTGCAGGCCGAAGATGCCTTCGATGAAGGGCACGATGACGCCCACATTCAGCGCCAGCACGACGCCGCCGATCACGCCCAGGGCACTCCCCAGCAAGCCGACCAGCGCGCCCTGGATCATGAAAATCTTCATGATGGAGAGCGGCGAGGCGCCCAGGGTGCGCAGAATGGCGATGTCGGCCTGCTTGTCGGTGACCGACATCACCAGGGTCGAGACAAGGTTGAACGCGGCCACGGCGATGATCATGCTGAGGATGATGAACATCATGTTCTTCTGGCTTTGCACCAGCGCATACCAGCTGGCACTGGCGCGCGACCAGTCGCGCATCCACAGCTGGCCCGGCATCGATGCCTTGAGTTCGCGCGCCACCTGCGGCGCCTGGTTCATGTCATGCAGGCGCAGACGCAGGCCGGACGGGCCGTCGAGTTGCAGCAGCTGCTCGGCGTCCTGCATGTTGACGAAGGCCAGGCTGCCATCGAGTTCATTGTGACCAGCCTCGAAGATGCCGGCGACCTTCAGCGCGCGCATGCGCGGCATGACGATGCCATTGGCCGGGTCGCCCGCCCTTGGCTCGCGTTCCAGCATCAATGTGACGTTCTGCCCCACTTTCACGTCGAGCGCCTTGGCCAGGTCGATGCCCAGCACGATGTTGTACGAGCCTGGCGTGAGATCCTTGAAACTGCCCTGCTTCATCTGACTCGCCACGCTGGAGACGGTGGCTTCCTGCTGCGGCAGCACGCCGCGCACGACGGACGGGCGCATGGTTTCGTCGTTGAGCAGCATGCCCTGCGTTTCCACGAACGGCGACACGGCTTTCACTTGCGGGTTGGCGTAGGCGGCGCGCTCCTGCGCCTGCCAGTTCGGCATCGAGCCGCTCGTATCGAACACCTCGACGTGGGCCAGCACCGACATCAAACGGTCCGTGACTTCCTTCTGGAAGCCGTTCATGACGGAGAGGACGACAATCAGGGCGGCTACGCCCAGGCCGATGCCGGCCACGGAAATGAGGGAAATGAAGGAAATGAAGCTGTTGCGGCCACTGCGTTTCCCGGCGCGCGTATAGCGCACGCCGACCTGCCACTCGAAAGGAAATTGTTTGATGATGCTCATGCGCTCCCGCGACAACGATGATATGCGAGCGCGCAGTGTGCCACACAAATGGTATTTCATGCGCGAAACACATCACCGTGGCGCCATTTTTGCTGCACGCGCGGCCAAGGGGAAAACCACGGGGACTACTCCCCCAGCGCCACAATCGCCTACAATCTCGGGATGAATCAACTTACCCTCGTCCTGCCCTTCGCCTTGCCCAATGCCGAACTGGCTGCCGACCTGCTCAAGGTCTTGCAGGCGCCCGCGCTGGCGGCCCTGCTGTCGCGCACCTCCAATTGCAATTTAGAAACTTTTGACAACGCCAACCGCCTGCTGCCGCACGAAGCGTGGCTGGCGCATGCCTTGACCCTGTCGCCCGCGCCCAACGGCGAGGCGGCGCAGGCGGCCTTTGCGGCCCAGGCCATGCGCGGCTACGGCCTCGTGCCGGAACCGGGCGCGCGCTACTTCCTGCTGCATCCGGCCCACCTGGCCATCGCCCGCAGCCATATCAGCCTGGAAGACTTGCGCCAGCTCAAGCTGAGCGAGTCCGATGGCCGCACCTTGTTCGACACGGCTCACCCGTATTTCGACGAAATCGGCCAGCCCCTGTCGTATGGCGACGCGGGCACCTGGTTCATGCGCGCCGATGGCTGGAGCGACTTGCAGTGCGCCACGCCGGACGCCGCCACCACGCAAGACCTGTCCGTGTGGATGCCGGAAGGCGAGCACGCGCGCGCCGCGCGCCGCCTGCAAAACGAAGTGCAGATGCTGTGGCACGAACATCCCGTCAATGCGGCGCGCGAAGAGCGGGGCTTGAAAGCCATCAATTCCTTCTGGATCTGGGGCGCCAGCCTGGCCACGGCGGAATCTGCACCGGCGCGCTGCGCGGCCAGTCTGCATACCAAGGACGCACCGGGCTGGCTGGCCGCGCTGGCGGAACCGGCGCGGCGCGACGCCAGTCCAAACAGTGTGCTGGCAAGCGAACAGGATGCGATCGTCGTGCTGGGCGGCTTGACCGAAGCCGCGCAGGCTCAGGAATGGGGCATGTGGCTGCAGCAGTTACAGGCACTGGAAGCGGACTGGTTCGCGCCCCTGCTGGCGGCCGTAAAAGATGGCCGCCTGGGCCAGCTGCGCCTGGTGCTGAGCCACCGCGACGCCTGGCTGGACTGCACCACCAGCAAGCATGCGCAGCGCAAATTCTGGCGCGCGATTACCTTGAACAAGTTGAAAGCATCATGACCCGTACCCGCATCGCCACCCGTCCCTGCCCTTACCGCGAATCCGAATTGCTGCGCCAGGGCGGCATCCATCCCGTGCTGGCCCGGCTGTACGCGTCGCGCGGCCTGTCCGACGCGAAAGAACTTTCGATTGAAGCGAAGGACTTGATACCGCCGTCCGGCTTGCTGCACATTGGCGCGGCCGGCGTTTTCCTGGCCGACGCGATTGCGGCCAAGAAACGCATGGTCATCGTGGCCGACTACGATTGCGACGGCGCCACCGCCTGCGCCGTCGCCATACGCGGCTTGCGCGCCATGGGCGCCGACGTCGATTTCATCGTGCCCAACCGTTTTGAATACGGCTACGGCCTGACGCCGGAAATCGTCGAACTGACGGCCCGCGAAAAGTCGCCCGACATCATCATCACCGTCGACAATGGCATCGCCAGCATCGACGGCGTGGCCGAAGCGAACCGGCGCGGCATCCAGGTCGTTGTCACCGACCACCATTTGCCGGCCGACACCCTGCCCGACGCGGCCGTCATCGTCAACCCGAACCAGCCGGCCTGCGGTTTTCCCAGTAAACATCTGGCAGGCGTGGGCGTGGTGTTCTACGTCTTGCTGGCCCTGCGCGCGGAAATGCGCCGGCGTGGCATCTTTGATGCGCAAACGCAACCCAAGCTCGACAATCTGCTCGACCTGGTAGCGCTGGGCACGGTGGCCGACGTGGTACGCCTCGATACGAATAACCGCATCCTCGTCGCCCAAGGCCTCAAACGCATGCGCAAGGGCAATATGCACGCGGGCGTGGCAGCCCTGTTCCGCGTGGCGGGCCGCGAAGCGCGCAGCGCCACGCCGTTCGACCTGGGCTTTGCCCTGGGACCGCGCCTGAATGCGGCCGGCCGCCTGCAAGACATGTCACTGGGCATCGAATGCCTGGTCACGGACGACGAAGGCCGCGCCTGGGCGCTGGCGCAGCAACTGAACGACATCAATCTGAAGCGCCGCGAAATCGAAGCGGAAATGCAGGATACGGCCCTGCTGCACCTCGATGACTTCGAGCCGGCCAACAGCAGCACCATCAGCGTCTTCGATGAGTCGTGGCACCAGGGCGTGATCGGCATCGTGGCCTCGCGCCTGAAGGAAAAATTCTACCGCCCGACCATCACGTTCGCGCCCGGCGCCGATGGCTGGATCAAGGGTTCGGGCCGCTCGATCCCCGGCTTCCACTTGCGCGACGCGCTCGACCTCGTGTCAAAACGGGCGCCTAGCCTGATCGACAAGTTCGGCGGCCACGCCATGGCGGCGGGCTTGACCATCCGCGCCGACGCCTTCGACGCGTTTTCCAAGGCCTTCGAAGCCGTGGGCCAGGCCTGGCTCAGCCAGCAACAGCTGGAACGGGTCGTGGAAACGGACGGCCCGCTGGAAGACGCGTATTACACGACGGCCTTCATCGAGCTGATGGATGGCCAGGTGTGGGGCCAGGGCTTCGCCCCGCCCGTCTTCTGCGATGAATTCCGCGTCGTCAGCCAGCGCATCTTAAAAGAACGCCACTTGAAACTGCTGCTGGAAAAGAACGGCGTGCGCTTCGATGCCATCTGGTTCGGACATACGGACGCCTTGGGCGAACGCACGCGGGTGGCGTTCCGGCTTGATGCGAATGAATACAATGGCACCACGAAAGTTCAGCTGATGGTGGAGCACGCCGAACCTGTGTAGTGACACCTGAAAGCAGCACCATGCTGACCGGTCTGAATCACCTCACCCTGTCCGTGCGCGACCTGGCGCGCAGCGTCGCCTTTTACCGCGACATGCTGGGCCTGCGCCTGCATGCGCGCTGGGAAAGGGGGGCGTATCTGTCGGCAGGGGACTTGTGGCTGTGCCTGTCGCTGGACGGGCAAGACGCGGCTGCGCTGGCCAGCCCCGCCTACACGCATTACGCGTTTTCCATTTCCCAGCAAGACTTTCCTGTCTTTGCCGCCCGCCTGCGCGCCGCCGGCGTGCCCGAATGGCAGCAAAACCGCAGCGCTGGCGATTCCCTGTATTTTCTCGATCCGGACGGCCACCAGCTGGAAGCCCATGCGGGCAGTCTTGCGCAGCGGCTGGCCGCCTGCCGCGCAGCGCCGTATCAAGGCATGGTGTTCGAGGATTGAAGCTGGGCACATCGCATATTCAATAAATTCGTTAAATTCATTATTCCTCAGAAAGACAAGCACCGTGATTGTGAAAAAACACTGTCATGCATCGATACACCCCTGATAACCTTGCTTTTAAGACTTAATCAAGCTGACAAGATTCCATTCATCAATAGGTAAATTTGCCACATTTTATTGCATAAATAAAAATATTGATTGAAAATAGTTAACACTTATTTGGCAAATTCACTAGAATTGATGACGCATCAGGAAATTCCCAATGATGCATGATCAGTTTTGAGGGCAAACCCGTCGAAAGGCGGGGACGCAAAGCCACCGGCCTACCGCGCGCAAGCGCCATGGCAGCGGGGCTGCCAATGCAGGGCCGGGACCGCCAGCGCGCGGCGCCAGCCTGGATGCATTGTCGAGATGTGGCCCTCGCCCAACTCGGAGAATTTCGCCATGAAAAAATGCATTCCCCCGCATCCCCGTCACGGGCGCCTGCTGCTCGGTGCTTCTGCCGCCCTCCTGCTGGCCGCGTGCGGCCCCGGCCAGGAGACCTCGACGCCACCTGCCGCCATCGCCACGGCGGCGACACAGTTCACTGTCGAGGTTCCCGTCATCCCCGCCGCCGTCGGCGCGCTGGTGGTGCAACCGATGTTCCATGCGGCCCCGGCCCTGCTCGATGCGCCTGACGGGCGCGACAGCGCCAACAGCAGCGGCTCGGCCCACTGGCGGCCGCACTTGCAAAACGTGCCCGGCGCCATGAGGGAAATGACCACGCGCCGCCTGACGGCGCAAAAAATCGCCGTCGCGGAACAGGCCGTGCAAGACATCGCGCCATTGCTCGATGGCGGCGGCGCGAGCGACATCGCCGCGCCGATGGCCGGCAGCAGCGTGGTGGCGACCTATTCTCCCGCGCAAATCCGTGCCGCCTATGACCTGCCCGCCCTGCCGGCGGCGGGGACGGCACTGACGCCAGCCCAGGCGGCACAGCTGGGCGCGGGGCAGACGATCTACATCGTCGATGCCATGCACAACCCGAACGCGGCGGCCGAACTGGCCATCTTCAACCAGAAATTCGGTTTGCCAGGCTGCACCACCAAGGCCATCGCCACGAATGCCACCCTGCCGCTGCCGCCCGCCCCGGCCAGCGGCTGTGAATTTTCCGTTGTCTACAACACGCCATCGAGCAGCATGACGGCCACGGCGCCCGCCTATAACTCGGGCTGGGCCATGGAAATCGCGCTCGACGTGCAGTGGGCGCATGCCACGGCGCCGCTGGCGCGCATCGTGCTGATCGAGGCGCCCGACGCGTCCATCAACAGCCTGCTGGGCGCCGTGCGCCTGGCCAACCTGATGGGACCTGGCGTCGTGTCGATGAGCTTTGGCGCTGCCGAAGGCAACTGGACGGCTTCCGTCGACAGCGCCTTCACGGGCAAGAACATGAGCTACCTGGCCGCCACCGGCGACTCGGGCAGCGGCGTGTCCTGGCCTTCCGTATCGTCCAACGTGCTGGCCGTGGGCGGCACCACGCTCAGCTACAGCGGCAGCGGCGTGCGCAGCGAAACCGCCTGGTCCGGCACGGGTGGCGGCATCAGCGCCTATACGGCATTGCCCAGCTACCAGACAGCCAGCGTGCCCGGCCTGGCCAACTTGCTGCGCCGCAACGTGGCCGACGTGGCCTTCAATGCCGATCCCGCCACGGGCCAGTACACGGCCGTGATGACACCGGGCAGCAGCACCGCCAGCTGGCTCAGCATCGGCGGCACCAGCCTGTCCACGCCGCAATGGGCCGGCCTGATCGCCATCGCCAACGCCAGCCGCGCGCTGCAGGCGAAGACGGCGCTCGGCCTGGCGCACAGCATGCTGTACGGCCAGATCGCCAGCGTGCCCGGCACCTTCGCCAGCAGCTTTGCCGACATCACGCGCGGCAGCAACGGTACCTGCGGCGTGTGCACGGCCAGGGTCGGCTACGACCCGCTGGGCGGCCTGGGCACGCCCAACGTGAAAAGCCTGCTGACCAGCCTGTCTGGCACGCAGATCGCACCGACCGCCCCCGTGGTGGCGCCAGCCAGCATCAGCGGCGCAGCCGGCAAGCCGCTGTCGTTCACCGTCTCGGCCAGCGCCGCCAATCCCCTCAGCTACACCATGCTGGGCGCGCCGGCCGGCATGAACATCGCCGCCACGGGCGTGGTCAGCTGGGCCGCCCCCATTGCGGGCACGTATGCCGTGACCATGGTGGTCAGGGATAGCGTCAGCGGCCTCAGCGGCCAGGGCGTGTACGCCATCGTCATTACCCCCGTTGCGCCGCCCGTCGTCGGCACCGGCGCCATCACGGGCAAGGTTGGCACGGCGCTGGCGTTCAATGTCAGCGTCTCCGCCCCCAATCCCGTCAGCTACACGCTCGCCGGCGCACCGGCCGGCATGAGCATCAGCAGCGCCGGGCTGGTGAGCTGGGCCGCGCCCGTGGCCGGCACCTATGCCGTCACCGTCACGGCCAAGGACAGCAAGACTGGCCTGAGCGGCAAAGGCATCTATACGGTGGCCATCGCCGCCCCGCTGCCACCCGTGGTGACAGTCGCCAGCGTCAGCGGCAAGCCGGGCGTGGCCCTGTCGTTCACGGCCACGACGGTGGCGCCCAACCCCGTCAGCTACAGCCTGTCGGGAGCGCCGTCCGGCATGAGCATCAATGCCGCCGGCGTCGTCAGCTGGGCCAGTCCCGTGCTGGGCAGCTACAGCGTGACTGTCATCGCCAAAGACAGCAAGACGGGCTTGACGGGTCAGGCCCTGGCGACGGTAAAAATCGCCGCCACCGGCCCCACGATCAGCGCCGCCGCCATGACGGGCGTGGCGGGCAAGGCCATGAGCGGCAGCATCGTGCTGACGGCGCCGGGCGCGAACGCGCTGTGGATCTCGATCACCGGCGCGCCGCTGGGCATGCAGTTTTCCATGAGCGGCATGACCATAACGGCCCGCTGGCCCCTGCCGGTGACGGGCAGCTACACGCTGAAGGTCGTGGCGCTGGACAATAACGGCTTGACGGCGCAACTGAGCGTGCCGATCACCGTCACGGCAAGATAAACGAACGCGGCCCGCCAACGGGGCGCTCCGGGACTTCCGTCCTGGCGCGCCCCGTTTTGCATGGCTATGTCACCGTCAAATGTGGGAATGCGCCCAGCGTTGCTTTCAATAACGTTTCCGGTGAGCGGATACGCCTGGCGTCGAGTATCCAGCGCCATCCCAGGTAGTTCGGCAGGTAGCGCGTCGCCACGCCATGAAACGGACCCAGCCATTGCCGCAAACGGCTGTGATAGGCATTGACGTTCTGCACATGGGCGGCGCCCTGCACGCGGATGCCGGCGCGCAAGTTGACGGCCTGGTGGCTGATGCCCGCTTCCCTCGCAAAGGCCCGGTAGGCGGCATGGCCATCGGTCACCAGCAGCACGTCCTTATCGATAACGGGTAACAAGCAATGATGCAGCTGCGCTTTCGTCAACGCCCCTTTTCCCGTGACAAAATCGAGCGTCTGCCCCGTGCGGTCGCGTGCCACCAGGATGCAGACCTGTTCATTGGAAATGCCGCGCTTGTGGGCATGGCCGCCCCGGCGGCGCGCCGGACGCGTCATGTTTCTGGATCCCTTTTCCGATTCCAGCAGATATAACTCGTCGGCTTCGGCAATGCCGTGCAGACCATGCGGTCTGTCCGTCTTTGCCAACGACAAAAACCGGTGGCGCCAGCGGAACGTAGTGTTACGGTGTATGCCCAGCTGTAACGCCGCCTTGCGCACGGAATCAGATGCCAGAAGGCAATCGGCGTAGTCGAGCCACAGCGCCTTGTGGCGCAAGCGGGCCAGCGGCGTGCCAGTCAAGGCATTGAAGGTGCGGCCGCAGGACATGCAGCGGTAGCGCTGCAAACCGTGCGCATGGCCATGCCGGTGCAATTGGTCTGAATGGCAAGCGGGACAGGCCAATCGCGGTTGGGCCACACTTTCTAGCAGCGCGACGGTCGCGTCTTGTGGAGAGCTGCCACGCAACAGGGCAATGCCTGCCTGCCGCTGGCGTTGGCTCAGCTGAGCAAACTGCGCAATCAAGGTGATCCATTCGGCTGGCCGCATGATCTGATCCTGCAGGGTGGGTATGCAGAGTCAGACAGCACGGTCACAGGAAGATTCCGGCATTTCCCCTACTTACCGATGACAGAGCCTTTTGCATGCGCGCGGCCGTTGCAACGAATCCTGAAAAGGAGTATAAATAGTCCTTAAACAGAGTTTTATCGAAGGACATATCATGAATCTCGCTTACGCCTACCCCAAAAGCCGCTTCGAGCCGGCCGTGCTCGTCGACCTGAACGCCAAAGCCGAGCGCGAGCGATTGTCGCAGGCGGCCCTGAAGGGGTTTTTCAAGCTGGCCGCCGCCTGGAAACTGCGCGACGACGATGCGCGCGAATTGCTGGGCGGCCTGTCCAGCAGCGCCTGGTACGAGTGGAAGAAGCACCCGGACCGCGTGCTGGAAGTGGACCGCATCACGCGCATTTCCTATTTGCTGGGCATTTATAAAGCCTTGCACATCCTGTATGGCGACAAGCTGGCCGACGAATGGGTCAGTTTGCCCAACAAGAACCCCATCTTCGGCGGCCGCACGCCCCTGTCGCAGATGCTGGCCGGCGGCTTGCTGGCCATGCAGACGGTGCGCAAGCTGCTCGACGCGCGCCGCGGAGGGCTGTGATCGTGCCTGCCGTCCCGAATGAACACCTGCCGCCGCTGGCCGCCTTGCGCCAGATCGACACGTGCCGCCTGATTCCCTCGCGCTTCGCCGACATGGAAGATTCCGTGCTGGCGCCCCTGGCCGAGGACGACGCGCACCTGCGCGAGCTGTTCGAACTCGATAACGCGACGAATGCGCGCCTGGTGGCCGAGTATGGCGGCGCGCCAGAAATTGGCGTGGACGAGCTGGTTTTTGGCGTGCCGCACTTTCGCATCATCAACGCCGCCTACACGTATGCCCGCCCGGAAGGGGCGCGTTTCAACGATGGCGAACGGGGCGCCTGGTACTGCGCCTTCGACATGAAAACGGCGCTGGCCGAGATCATTTTCCATAAAACCGTGGAATACCAGGAAATCGGCTATTTCGACGACAGCGTCAATTACCAGTCGCTGCTGGCCGATTTTTCCGCCAGTTTCCACGACTTGCGCGGCCAGGAGCGCTACCAGGCTTGCCTGGACCCGGCCAGCTACATCGCCTCGCAAGACCTGGCCGCCATCCTGCTCGAAGCCGGCTCCATGGGCATCATCTTCCCCAGCACCCGGCTGGCGGGCGGCACCAACCTGGCCTGCTTCCGCCCTGCCCTCGTGGGCAATGTTCGCAAAGGCGCCGCCTATCGGTTAACATGGCGGGGTACGCCGACGCCGCACGTGGAAGCCCTGTAAGCCTACGCAAGCGCGCAACGGCACCCGATTCACCGCAACCTGATCTCGTATGCAAACCAATCCCGAAAAAGACACCGAACTGCGCCTCAAAGTCAACAGCGAAACGGCCCGCCTGGCCTGGAGCGAGCTGGAAAAGCACTTCGCCCAGGGCAACGTCGTCTGGGTCGCCAATACGCTGGACCTGGTCGAAGTGGCTGTGCGCATCTCGCACGACGACAAGGCCAGCATCGCGCAATGGATGGCCGATGGCCAGCTGGCAAAGGTGTCGGACCAGCAGGCGCTGGACTGGCAAGCCGCCGACGCGTCCCTGTGGGCCGCCGTCGTCAGCCCGTTCATTCTGGTGCAGCAGGAAAAACCCACCAGGCACTGACTCTACAGACCGTGCGGCAGCGACAGGCTGCCCGGCGTCGCCGTCATGCTATCTACCGCACACTTGGATCACGCCGTTGTTGAACGGACTGGTGATCCAGACAACGTTTTTGTAGAGTCAGCTACCGCATGGTGGCATCGCTGATGCGACGCGCGAACGCCGAAACGCTGGCCACGCCGCTCTTGCCGAAATAATGTTTAGGCTTCATCGAGTCCCCACGCCAGTTCCGGGCGCAGCCGGGATTGCCACTGGGGGCGGGCACTTCGACTTTTTGCAGCGCGCCATCATCGGCACAGGCCACGCCGGAGAGCAGCAATAAACAAGGGGGCGATACCTGAAGTTGCTGCGTATAAGAGCTGCTCTACACCACGTGAGGGAGCGCGCAGTGTAGAGGATTTGACAAGCCAAAGCCAGCTTGCTTATTTCAACCTGTATATTCCCGCCTGCGGCGGACGGTGTGCGCAAAGGCGATGTCTATCGGTTAACATGGCAGCCATTCACTAATAGCCAACTAACTTCGCATGCAAAACAAGCCCGATACCCCTACTCTACGACTGCGCACGCTCATCACTGCGGACGCCCTGGAACGCATGGCGCCCGAACTGGAAGCGGCCTTTCACGCCAGGCTGCTGGCGAACCGGGTGCGCGGCGGCGTCGAGCAGCGATTGCAGGCCAGCGAACGGCAGATGCAGCAGGCGTTCGCGCGTGCGCCCCGGATCCACGCCGTGATGGTGTGGAGCAGCGTGATCGGCCTGGTGACGGCACTGGCTTTTGCCATGCGCGGCGGCCTGCTGGTGCACGGCGTTCGGCTGGACCTCGTTTGCCTGGTTTTTTTCGGCCTGATTTTTGCGTTGCTGGTGCTGGTGCCGCGCGTGATCAGCTGGCAGCAGCGGCCGTGGGAATGGCTTTGGCGCACCTTGGCGCGGCGCCTAACCACCCAACAGCTGAAAAGCGCGCGCACACTGGCGCCGTTCGAGGCGCAGTATGATATCGACGATACCGACGCCGACCGCAGGACGGTTACCTATACGCGCATCACCAAGGCCGCCGCCACCGTACGCTGGACCCACACGGTGGCAGGTCCCGGCATTTTCGGCGACGGCTACAGCCTGTTTTTTGAACCCTCCCCGTCCATGCATTGCGTGCTGCTGCTGCATGCACGCGATGCGCGGTTCGAAGAGATGTTTGCTCAGTGCCCGCCACCCAGGTAGGCCGCAATCACCTTGGGATCGTTTTTCAGGCTTTCCGCCGGACCGTGCACGGAAATGCTGCCGTTTTCCAGCACATAGCCGTAATCGGCCACGTTCAGGGCGGCGGCGGCGAATTGCTCGACCAGCAGCATGGTCACGCCTTCGGCCTTCAATCGCGTGATGATGCGGAAGACTTCTTCCACCAGGATAGGCGCCAGGCCCATCGACGGTTCGTCCAGCAGGATCACTTCCGGGTTCAGCATCACGGCGCGGGCCATGGCCAGCATTTGCTGCTCGCCGCCCGAGAGCGTTCCGGCCAGCTGGTCGCGCCGCTCCTTCAGGCGGGGGAACAGCTCCAGGGCCTTGTCCAGGTCGCCCTTGATGTCGCCTTTCGGGCGCGCCCGGGTAAAGCGGGGGAAGGCGCCCAGCAGCAGGTTGTCCGTCACCGACATCGAGGCGAACACCCTCCGGCCTTCCGGCGAATGGGCCAGGCCGGCGCGGGCGATGCGGTGCGAATCGAGGCCCGTGACATCCTTGCCACCCAGGGTGACGGTGCCGGATTTGGGTTTCAGCATGCCGGAAATGGCGCGCATGGTGGTGGTCTTGCCGGCCCCGTTCGAGCCGATCAGGGTCACCAGCTTGCCCTTCGGGACGTCGAGCGAAATGCCGTGCAAGACTTCGACTTTGCCGTAGGCGGCGTGCAGATTGCTAATGGTCAGCATGGTTTTCCTCTCAGTGCGCCGCTGGCGCCAGGGTTTCGGCGCTGCCGCCCAGGTAGGCTTCGATCACTTTCGGGTCGCTCTGGACAAGCGCGGGTGCGCCTTCGGCGATCTTCTGGCCGAAGTCCAGCACCGTCACCACGTCCGACAGGGCCATCACCACATCCATGTGGTGCTCGATCAGGATGATGGTGATGCCATGTTCGCGGATCTTGCGGATGATGGCCATCAGCTCCTTGATGTCGGGCGCCGTCAGGCCTGCGGCCGGTTCATCGAGCAGCAGCAGGCGCGGGTTGAGGCCCAGCGCGCGGCCGATTTCCAGCAGCCGCTGCTTGCCATACGGCAGATTGCGCGCCTCTTCGTTGGCCAGGTCCGCCAGGCCGACGAATTCGAGGATGCTGGCGGCCCGCTCGCGCGCGGCAGCCTCTTCGCGCTTGTAGCGGGGCGTGTGCAGCATCACGTCCAGCACATTCGACTTGAAGGTGTTGTGCAAGCCCACCAGCACGTTTTCCGTTGCCGTCATCTCGCCGAACAGCTGCACGTTCTGGAAGGTGCGCGCCACGCCGCCCAGCGCGATCTCGGACGGCGTGCGGCCGGAAATCACGGCGCCGGCAAATTCCACCTTGCCCGCCGTCGGCTTGTAGATCCCCGTCAGCACGTTCATCATCGTGCTCTTGCCCGAGCCGTTCGGCCCGATCAAGCCGTGCACGGAGCCTTGGGTGACGTTCAAGTCCACCTGGTTCAGCGCTTTCAGGCCGCCGAACTGCATCAGGGCCTGCTCCACGCGCAGCAGGGTCGCGCCCTGCTGCCCGCCCTGGGCGTGGTCGAATGGCGCCACGCCGTGCGAAGCGACGGCTTCCACATGGCGCCGGCCCTTGCCGATAAAGCTCATCAAAAAGCCGACGATGCCGTCCTGCAGGTAGTACACGACAAATAAGGTCATCAGGCCGAAGATGGTCAGACGCCAGTCGACCATGTTTTCCAGCTTGTACGAATACGCGGCCAGGCCGATGGTGGCCACCAGGGGCACGAGCACGCCGCGCACGGTGGAGCGTTTCTTCGCCAGCATGAAGGCGGAGCCGATCACGCCCAGCACGGCGGCAGCCACGGCGATCTTGCGGAACAATTCGATGTCCGACAAGAGGCTGGGCAGCATGACGACGATCATGGCACCGATCAGCGCGCCCGAACGCGTCTTGCGTCCGCCCATGATGACGGCCAGCAGGAACAGGATGGTCAGCTCGAAGTTGTAGGTATTGGGCGAGATGTATTCTTCCGAATACGCATACAGACTGCCGGCCAGGCCCGCGAAACCGGCGCTGATGACGAAGGCGTAGACTTTATAGCGGTACACGGACACGCCCATGCAGTCCGAGGCGATGGGGCTGTCGCGCAAGGCTTCGAACGCGCGGCCCAGGTTCGATTTCAGGATGCGGTGCACCACCACCAGCGAGATCACCAGCAGCGCGGCGACCATGTAGTAGTACTCCACTTCCGTCAGTTTGTGGCCGAACAGCACGGGCTTGTGGATCTTGATGCCCATCGGCCCCTCCGTCAGGAAGCTCATTTCATTGATCAGGATTTGCACGATGGTGCCGAAGGCCAGGGTCACCATGGCCAGGTAGGGCCCCGTCACGCGCAGGGCCGGCAAGGCCAGGATGGCGCCAAACACGGCCGCGCCCAGGATACTGGCGGGGATGGCCAGCCAGAACGGCGCGCCCAGCTTGAACACCAGCACGCCCGTGGCGTACGAGCCGATGCCGAACAGGCCCGCATGGCCCAGCGACACCTGTCCCGTGTAGCCGACGACGATATCGAGGCCGAACAGCAGGATGGCGTAGATCAGGATGGTCTCGGCCAGGTGAATATAGTATGGATTCGGGATGACGATGGGGAACAGCGCGAGCACGGCCAGGCCCGCCGCGCTCAATGCCAGCATGGTGATTTTCTTGTTCATGTCGTCCTCAGACTTTCTTGATCGCGGCTTTGCCGAACAGGCCGGACGGCTTGACGGCCAGCACCAGCAGCAGCAGCAGCAGGCCTGGCACTTCCTTGTAGCCGGTGGAGATGTAGTAGCCGGTGGTGGTCTCGGCGATGCCCAGGATCAGGCCGCCGACGATGGCGCCCACGCCCGACGTCAGGCCGCCGATGATGGCCACGGCAAACGCTTTCAAGCCCAGCGAGGCGCCCATGGTAGCCCCCGTCAGTGTCAGCGGCGCCACCAGCACGCCGGCAAAGGCGGCCGTGGCCGACGACAGCGCGTAGGAAAACGTGATGACCATGCCCGTGTTGATGCCCATCAAACCGGCCGCGTCGCGGTCGTTGGCTGTCGCCACGACGGCCTTGCCGTAGATCGATTTGCGGTTGAACACTTCGACGGCCAGCATGATGGCCAGCGCGCCGACGATGACGGCCACCTGCATCTGCTGCACATTGGCGCCGAACACCTGGAACGGCGCGGCCGACAGCGGCGACGGGAACATCAGGTCATCCTTGCCCCAGATGTTTTCCGCCACGTTCTTGAAAATGATGGCCAGCGCGATGGTCGACATGATCCAGCCGAATTCGGACTTGATCTTGATGGCGGGCCGCACGCCTATCCATTCGACGAACACGCCCTGCAAGGCGCCGAAGACGATGACGATGGGGATCATCAGCAGATAGCTCATGTACGGGCCGCCGTGGATGGTGCCCACCAGGGAAAGGCCCACGAGCGCGCCCAGCATCAGGGATTCGCCCTGGCCGAAATTGAGGGTGCCGGAAGTGGCAAAGGTCAGCTGGTAGCCGAAAGCGATGACGGCATAGATCATGCCCAGCGCGACGCCGCTGAAGACGAGCTGCAGGAAGATTTCCATGGTATTCCCCGGAAGACGAAAGATGAAAAAATGGCCAGTCCTGATTCCTCAAGGCTGGCCACTGCGCGGCGACTGTCTGCCAGGCTTATTTCGCGAGGACGACTTTGCCGTCCTTGACTTCACCGAAGACTGTCAGGTCAGCCGTGATCGCCTCATGGTTGGTTTTGCTGAATGGCTTGTTGTAGGTGGTGACGGCGCCTTCCACCTTCTCGTTCAGGTTTTCCAGCGCGGCGCGCACTTTCGGACCATCCGTGCCGCCAGCCTGCGTGATGGCCGCGGCCAGCAGGTAGATGGAATCGTAGCCTTGCGCGGCCGAGACGGCCGATGGCATGCGTCCGCCCGATGGTTTGTAGGCGGCCACGTAGGCGTCGATGAAGGCCTTGCGCTTCGGCGTGCTGGCATCCTGGATGAAGGTTTGCGGCATGCGCGTGCCATTGCCGTTCTTGCCCGCGTTGTCGATGAAGTTGCCCATGGCCAGGGTCCAGCTGCCGATCAGCGGCACTTTCCAGCCCAGTTTTTCCATGCCGTTGGCGATCTGCGCCAGTTCCGGGCCGATGCCGTAGGTCAGCACGACTTCCGCCCCCGCCTGCTTGGCTTTCAGCAGCTGGGCCGTCATGTCGACGTCCTTGATGTTGTATTTTTCCACGACGACGGGCTTGATGCCCTTCTTGTCGAGCGCCTTTTCCAGGTCTTCACGGCCCAGCTGGCCATAGTTGGTGGAGTCGGCCAGGATCGCCACTTTCTTGAACTTGCGGTTCTCGATCGCCTCATGCACGATCATGCCGGACTGGATGGTGTCATTGGCCGCATTGCGGAAAATGTAGTTTTCCGGCTGGTCGGCGAATTGCTTGGTGACGATGGAACCCGTCGCCACATTGTTCATGACGGGAATTTTCGCTTCCTGGTAGAAACGCTGCGACGCCAGGGCCACGCCCGTGTTGATGTAGCCGACAGTGGCGGCGACCTTTTCCTTGTTGATCAGCTCCTGGGCGATCTGCACGCCGCGTTCATTCTTCGCTTCGTCGTCGCGCTCGATGAGCAGCAGGGAACGGCCCAGCACGCCACCCTTGGCATTGATTTCTGCCACGGCCAGCTTGACGCCGTCGCGCATCGACACGCCCATCGGCGCGGAACCGCCCGTAAACGGTCCGGACACGCCAATCTTGATGGGGTCGGCTGCGACCGCCGCCTGAGAGAAACCCAAAACCAAACTTGCCACGAGCAATTTCTGTTTCAAATTCATTGTCATCTCCTCTGATACAACGTTTTTAATGCCACTTATTTTTATAGTCGTACGCTGGATAACCGCCCCATCGATAAATCATTGTAGGTGAGTAAACATGCACCAGCAACAACTACATATGACGCGTCGCAACATGCAGAAAAGACACAATTGCTGGCCCGATGTCAGTCTTTTGTAAGGAAAATATGTCGCAAATTGACACAGCTGCTGCACATGGACACAGTGCAGGTGTCTGATCTATGTCAAAAGTATGGCGATGCAATGCTGATATGGTCACAGAACCAGGGTCAACCGGCCATGGCGGCAACCCCATCCTTACCATGGAGACCCTATGCGCCAGCCCATGACAACCATCTGCGCCTGCCTGCTGATCGGCGGCATGAGTAGCGCCTGCAAGAACTTCACGCCGGTCGACAAGTTCGCGGGACAGACGGTGGCGATAACGGAAGTATTCAAACCCATGCTGACGCACTCCATGAACAGTTGCACCAATAATGTACGGCGCAACAGCATCATCACCGACCGCCCCTACCTTGCGCAGGAAACGGAACAGGACCTGGTCCGGCGCTGCCAGGCCTACGCGACGCAATTGGCCGGTACAGCCGAACTGAACGATGTATTGAAACGCTACGCGGAAGTCCTTGCCGCGCTGGCCAACGACAAGCTGGCGAACTACAAGGATGAGATCGGCGCCCTTGGCGGTTCGCTGGACGCACTGCAACAGTCCCATGGCATGACGCAGGTGCTCGACGCCGGCCAACTGGACAAAGTCACGCGCCTGAGCACGATGATCAGCCAGATCGTCACGCAGCAACGACAGCAGTCGGGGATCAACGAACTGCTGGCGCGCGAAGAAGATATTTATATCATCAGCAATGCGCTGAAAAAATATGCGCAGCAAAACTACCAGGCCAATCTGCACGACGAGGGCCTGACGCTAGCCTCCCTGAATCGCTCGCTCGACAATGCCGCCGCCAGGGAACCCGTTGCCAGCAACTATCTGAAGGCCAAGCTCGACCTGGACGGGCGGCAACTGCAAGAGCGCGGCAAGGTCATCGACGCCTATATTGCCGCCATGACCGAATTGCAGAACAGTCTCAGCACCTTGCGCGCCAAGTCCATGAAAGACCCGGCATTGGAGCGTCAACTGGACATATTTGCCAAGCAAGTCGATACCCTGCAAAAGCAGGCCGCAAATTATTCACCATCCCCCTGGTAGGAGTCTGACATGGGCAACGCTATCGCACTCGATGAAAAACAAACCACGGAAATCGCCGACAAGCTGGCACAGGCTTCGAACCAGGTACTGGAGCTGCGCATCGCGCTGACAGACCGCACGCCGCCAACACCGGCAGCCGTGCTGCATGATCTCAAGCAATATGAAAGCCACCTGGACCAGATGGTGTCCTTTTTCCGCGCCCATGGCATCTACCTGATCAACAAGGGCGCGCAGCAGGCATTGGCCAATGTGAACACGGCCATCGAACAAGGCAGGAAAACAGTGGCAGACATCGAGCACACGCACGCGGCCGTCAAGGCAGCGGCAGGCCTGTTGGACCTGGCTGCCGCCCTGCTGTCGCGCAACCCGCTGGCCATTGCCGAGGCGGCGAACAGCCTGCGGACCTGACCAGGAGGGCAATCACGGCTCTTCAGCCCTGTGCCCCATCGCGTGCGTGGCCATCTTCAGGTACAGGAAGGACTGCTCCTCGTTGTGCGCATAACCCATCCGACCTTCGGCCAGGGCCACGGATTTCTGCTGCAGCGCTTCCGGGTAGTTCTGGTCGCAGGCAGCGTCGAGCCAGTAGCGTGCCCTGGCTTCGTCGCTATCGAGCAGCATGTTCGCGACGATGAACATGGCCGGCGCCACGCCGCGTTGCGCGGCCAGTTCCAGCCAGCGCAGCGCGGCGGCGCCATCCTGCGGGCCGCCCATGCCGTTCTTGAACATCAAGCCCAGGTAATACGCGGCGGGCCCGCCACCCTGCCCCGCCGCCTGCTCGAACAGGACGCGCGCCTGCGGCTGGCTCGCCTCACCGGCGCGCATCAGCACCTTGGCCTGGGCCGTGACATCGGGCGCCGCCACAACGGGCGACGCCAGGGCAGCGGCCAGCAGCAAGTTTGCCAGCATCATTTCGACAAATCGAGCTGGTACAGGGCAAAGCCCTTGCCCGCGCCATCATCAAGCTTCAGCTGCGTGACGTTGTCGATGCCGGCCGCCTTGGCCAGATCGATCACGTTCGGCGCGGAATGGAACACCACGAGGCCTTTCGTCGCGGCCTTCGCGAAGCGCCAGCTGCGCGCCGAGCCATTTTTCGCGCGCGTCAGGTTTTTTTCCTTGGTCACGTAAGCGATCAGGAGTTCGCGGTTGTTGTCGGGCGAGGCCACCACCGTCTTGCTGCCATCGAGGCCGGGGAAATTGCCGCCGCCGCTGGCGCGGTAGTTATTTGTCGCGATCAAGAATTCCTGGCTGGCGTCCACCGGCTTGCCCTTGTACGTCAGCCCCTGGATGCGCTGGCCGGGCTTTTGCGTGACGTCGATCTGGTAGCGCACGTCGGCGCTGGTGATCGCATCGAAGTTGTAGCTCGGATGGGCCGTGTTGACCAGTTCCTGCGCTTCCAGCTTGTGCGGGTCGATGGTATTGAAACGCTGCGCCGACTGTTCCAGCCAGGCTTTCAGTTCCGCGCCATTCATCTTCACGCCGTACAGCGCGTTCGGATACAAATACAGATCGGCCGCGTTATTGAGCGCCACATTGCCCGCCTTGACGTCCGTGTAGTCGGACACGCCGGCCGAGCCGCTCTTGAACGGCGACGACATCGACAGCACGGGCAAGTGCGCGTACTGCGGCAGGTTTGCCTTCACATACGCGGCCAGGTAGGCCGACTGCGCCTGGTTCACCACTTCGATGGCGCTGACATCGCCCACATCGGCGAAATACGTCGACATGCGGAAGTCGGTGGCGCCGACCGGCGTCTGCACATAGGCGATCGTCGCCGCGTGTTCCTCGGCCACCAGTTTGGCGATGGCCGCATCGGGCTGCACGTAACTCTTGTCCGCGTTCTGGATGCCGCGCGCTTCCACCGTGGTGGCGCTCTTGTCGACGACCCACCGCTTGCCGTCATGGCGCAGGGAGAGGCCGATCACACCCAGGTGCTTGCCCCACAAGTTGGCCATCACGGTCGGCACGCCATTGACCAGGCCACGGGCCTTGTCGACGCCGGGCAGATTAAACTGCGGCACCGTGCTGGCCGCGTTCGGGAACAGCTGGTGCGAGTGGCCGATCAGCATGGCGTCCACGCCCGGCACTTGCGACAGGTAGTAATTGCCGTTTTCCATGGTCGGCGAATACGGGCTGTCATCGAGACCGCCGTGCGAAATGGCCACCACCAGTTCGGCGCCTTTGGCGCGCATCTCGGGGATGAATTTTTCCGCCGTCTCGCGCACGCCCTGCGTATAGACGCGGCCTTCGAGCCAGCGCTTGTCCCACGCCATGATGGTGGGCGGCGCAAAGCTGATGATGCCGACCTTCACGGTGGAGGTGATTGCCTTGCCATCGGGGCCGGTAGCCGTGATCTGCTTGGCTATGATGTGGTACGGCGCAAACAGGGGCTGGCCCGTCTTGACGCTGTAGACGTTGGCCAGCACTTGCGGGAACGCGGGGCCGGCGCAGCGCGGCTTGCTGGCGTCGACGCTGTCGACGTCAAACTGGTTGCCCGTCACCTGGCTCAGGAACGCCAGGCCGTAGTTGAATTCGTGGTTGCCGATGCCGCCGCCGTCCACTTTCAGCAAATTCATGGCCTTGTAGATGGCCAGGGTCTGGTCGCAGGCCAGCGGTTTTACCAATGCCTGGTAGTCGGCCAGCGCCGTGCCCTGGATGGTGTCGCCGTTGTCGAGCAAAAGGTTGTTCGGATACTGCGCGCGTGCCTGGGCGATCAGCGCCGCCGTGCGTTCCAGGCCGATCGACGGCTCCGCCTGCAGCTTGTAGTAATCATAACTGAGCACATTCGCGTGCAAGTCCGTCGTCTCCAGCAGGGCCAGGGTGGCGCTGCTGCCGGCCGGCGCGGCCGATGGCGCGCGGACGGGTCCCGTGGCGGCGGGCGGCAAGGCGCCGCAGCCGGCCAGCAGCAGCGGTAACAGGGCAAGACGGGGAAATTGAAGCATGATGTATTCCTGTGGAAAGACAATATCGCCAGCATCATACGCAGCACGGCAGCCCCTATCAAGGCAAAAATATTGTCGCAAATACAGCAAAATCGTCATTTTATTGCCCCGTGCGGCAGCAATTGCGCCGCGGCGGCAGCGGAAACGCGCCGCGCTCGCGTATAATTCAAGGTTTGATTTCACCATAGAAGACCAGAACATTATGGAAGCCGAACGCATCAATATCATCTCCGCCCTGCTCAACGACCTGACGGTCCGCGAAGCCGAACTTCGGAGGTATCTTTGACTTCACTGTCAAGTCGGAGAAACTAGAGCAAGTCAACGAAGAACTGGAAGACCCCACCGTCTGGAACGATCCCAAGCGCGCCCAGGACCTCGGTAAAGAGAAGAAGGCGCTGGAAGCCATCGTCTTCACCCTGGCCAAGGCCGATGCCGACCTGCGCGACACCCGCGACCTGTTCGACATGGCCCGCGAAGAAGGCGACGACGATACGCTCGAAGCGATCGAGCAGGACGTGCAGGAAATCCGCAAGGTCATCGAAAGCATGGAATTCCGCCGGATGTTCAACAATCCGATGGACCCGAACAACTGCTTCATCGACATCCAGGCCGGCGCCGGCGGTACGGAAGCCCAGGACTGGGCCTCGATGCTGCTGCGTCAGTACCTGCGCTATTGCGAACGCAAGGGCTTCAAGGTCGAAATCCTGGAACAGTCGGACGGCGAGGTCGCCGGCATCAAGACGGCCACCCTGAAGGTCGAGGGCGATCACGCCTACGGCTTCCTGCGCACGGAAACGGGCGTGCACCGCCTGGTGCGCAAGTCGCCATTCGACTCGGCCAACGGCCGCCATACCTCGTTTACGTCGCTGTTCGTGTATCCGGAAGTCGACGATTCGATCGAGATCGACGTCAACCCGGCCGATATCCGCGTCGATACCTACCGCGCGTCGGGCGCCGGTGGTCAGCACATCAACAAGACCGACTCCGCCGTCCGCATGACCCATGCGCCGACCGGTATCGTGGTGCAGTGCCAGAACGACCGTTCGCAGCACCGCAACCGCGCCGAAGCGATGGAAATGCTGAAAGCGAAACTGTACGAACATGAACTGCGCAAGCGCATGAGCGAACAGCAAAAGCTGGAAGACTCGAAAACGGACGTGGGCTGGGGTCACCAGATCCGCTCCTACGTGCTGGACCAGTCCCGCATCAAGGACTTGCGCACCGGTTTCGAGACGGGCAATACCAAGGGCGTGCTCGATGGCGACATCGACGAGTTCATTTCCGCCTCGCTCAAGCAAGGCGTATAAGGATGAACGCATCCGCTCCGGCATTGACGCAGCGCGCCTTCCTGTTCGACATGGATGGCACGATCGTCGACAACATGGCATTCCACACGACATCGTGGCTGGCGTTCTTTGAACGCCACGGCCATGCGCTGGACGCGGACGCCTTTTTCCGCGACACGGCAGGACGGCAAGGACATGAAATCATCGCCAAGTACCTGGGCGAGGATGCCGACCACGTCACCCTGCTGGCTGAAAAGGAAGTCGTCTACCGCGAACTGTATGGCCCGCACCTGGCGACAGTTGCCGGTTTCGACCTGCTGATCGCCAGCGCGCGCCAGGCTGGCGTGGGGCTGGTGGTGGGCACGGCCGCGCCGGACGAGAACATCGCGTTCACGCTCGACGGCCTGGACCTGCGCCACCGCTTCGATGCCATCGTCGGCGCAGCCGACGTGGAACGGGGCAAGCCACACCCGGACGTTTTCCTGAAAGGCGCGCTGCTGGCCGGCGCGCTGCCGCATGACTGCATCGTCTTTGAAGACGCGCCGCTGGGCGTGGAAGCGGCGCGCCGTGCCGGCATGCGCGTCGTGGTGCTCACCACCACCCTGCCTGCCGAAGCGTTTGCCGCCTTCGACAACGTCATTGCCATCGTGCCGGATTTCTCCGCACTCGACGTCGACGCACTGTTTGCCAGCGTGGCGCCAGCGCTGGCGCCACATCATCAATAATCACCAACGAAGAACACCATGACTACGGATATCCAAGAACAAGCCGCCGCCCCCGATGAAAACAAGATCATCGCCGAGCGCCGCGTCAAGCTGGCAGCACTGCGCGAACAAGGCATCGCCTTCCCGAACGATTTCCGCCCCGAGCACAAGGCGGCCGATCTGCACGCGCAATACGGCAGCAAGACGCGCGAAGAGCTGGAAGCCGAACCTGTCACCGTGGTGCTGGCCGGCCGCATGATGCTCAAGCGCGAAGCGGGCAAGAAAGCCGCTTTCGCCACCCTGCAAGACGCCTCCGGCCCGAAAGCCGATGGCCGCATCCAGATCTACGCCACGCTTGATCTCACCGGCGAAGCGGCCATGGCCGCCCTGCACCACTATGACCTGGGCGATATCCTGGGCGTGACGGGCACGCTGTTCAAGACCAAGACGGACGAACTGACCATCAAGGTCACGCAACTGCGTTTGATCACCAAGTCGCTGCGCCCGCTGCCGGACAAATTCCACGGCCTGGCCGACCAGGAAACGAAGTACCGCCAGCGCTACGTCGACCTGATCATGAACGAAGAGACACGCCGCACCTTCAAGGCGCGTACCGCCGCCATCTCGTCGATCCGCCGCTTCATGGAAAAGAACGAGTTCATGGAAGTGGAAACGCCGATGCTGCACACGATCCCCGGCGGCGCGGCGGCAAAGCCATTCGTCACGCACCACAATGCGCTCGACATGGAAATGTATCTGCGTATCGCGCCCGAGCTGTACCTGAAGCGCCTGGTCGTGGGCGGCTTTGACCGCGTGTTCGAGATCAACCGCAACTTCCGCAACGAAGGCGTGTCGATCCGTCACAACCCGGAATTTACGATGATGGAATTCTACGCGGCCTACACCGACTACAAATGGCTGATGGATTTCACGGAAGCCGTCATCCGCCAGGCCGCCATCGACGCGCACGGCACCGCCACCCTGACCTACGGCGGCCGCGAGCTGGACCTGGCAAAACCGTTCCACCGCCTGACCATCGTCGAAGCGATCAACAAGTACGCTCCAGGCTACACCGCCGAGCAGTTGAACGATGCCGAATTCATCAAGGAAGAGCTGAAAAAATTCGGCGTCAAGCCGTTCGCCACGGCCGGCCTGGGCGCACTGCAACTGGCGCTGTTCGAAGAGACGGCTGAAGCGCAGCTGTGGGAACCGACCTACATCATCGACTATCCGGTCGAAGTGTCGCCATTGGCGCGCGCTTCCGACACGGTAGCCGGCATCACCGAACGTTTTGAATTGTTCATGGTGGGCCGCGAGATCGCCAACGGCTTCTCCGAGTTGAACGATGCGGAAGACCAGTCGGCCCGCTTCCTGGCGCAAGTCGCTGCCAAGGACGCCGGCGATGAAGAGGCGATGTTCTACGACGCCGACTACATCCGCGCGCTGGAATACGGCATGCCGCCAGCCGGCGGCTGCGGCATCGGCATCGACCGCCTGATGATGATCATCACGGATTCGCCGAACATCCGCGACGTCCTGCTGTTCCCTCATCTGCGCCGCGAAGACTAATCGCGGACGCAAGCCGATAAAAAGCCGCCTGATTTTGCGATCAGGCGGCTTTTTTTCTTATGCGGCCTGCCGTCAGCCGACCAGGGTCACGCGCTGGTGGCTGCGGCTGGCCTGCTGCGCCGCCAGCGCCGTGGCCAGCGCGCGCATTCCGTCGTCGCCCGTGGCGGCCGGCTGCCCTTCGCCGCGCATGGCGCGCTGGAAGGCGCGCACCGAGCGCACGTACAGGTTTTCATGCTCGACGGGGATGTCGATGCTGCCGCCCTCGCGCGTCAGGCTGATGGTGCCGACGGGGCGCTGCGTCATCACGCCGGTGGCGAAGATGGTGCCCTTCGTGCCGATGATTTCCACGCCGGACAGCGAATACGGCGCGTTGAACGCGTCGTGCACCTGCACCAGGGTGCCGTTGTCGAACTCGATGACGGCCATCAGCCCCTCTTCCAGCCCGGCCACCGTCATGCCGCCGCTGGTGGCGCAAGCGGTGACGTGGCGCGGTTCCGCGTCGAGCAGGAAGCGCAGGGTGTCGACGTCGTGCACGAACATGTCGAGCGTGACGCCACCCGACTCCGGCGCGTCCAGGCGCCAGCCGCGCAGATGCTGCGGCAGGTTATTCGCGTGCAGCACGCGGCCATACAGGGGCTGGCCAATCTCGCCGGCGCGTATCAGTTCGCGTACCTTGCCGTGGCTGGCCGCGTTGCGCAGGTGGTGGTTAATCCCCAGCACCACGCCCGCTTCGGCGCAGCCGTCCACCATGCGGCGGGCGTCGTCCAGGTTCAGCGCCAGCGGCTTTTCGCACAGCACGTGCTTGCCGGCGCGCGCCGCCTGCAAGGTCTGCGCCATATGCCATTCGTTGGTGGTGCTGATGTACACGGCATCCGCACCCGGATGCGCGAGCGCCGCATCGAGGTCCGTGTAGCTGGCGGCGATGCCGAACTGCTCGGCAAAGGCGGCGCCGCGCGCGGCGTCCCGGCTGACCACGGCCAGCACTTCCGCGTCGCCCTGCTGGCCGATTGCGTCGACCATCCATTCGCGCGCCACGGTGCTGGCGCCGACCAGTATCCATCCGATTTTTTTCATTCGATTCTCCCCTTAAAAAGTGTGGCGCAGGCCGAGGTTCCAGGCCTGGTTGCCGCTGCCGTTGTCGGTGGCGTTGCCCACCACATAGGCGGCGCCGTTGCGGTTGTCGATATGCGCGTAGGCCGCATACAAGGTGCTGCGTTTCGACAGTGCATAGGTGTAGCCGATGCCGACCTGGGAAGCGTCGCCGTTGGCGGCGCGCCGGTCGTCGCGCCGCACGTACGAGAACAGGACGCGGTGCGGCCCGACAGGCACGGTGGCGCCCAGCATCAGGTCCGCGCTGTCGACCGTCGTGGCGGCCCCCGCCGTGCTCTTGCTGACGGCGACGGCGCCATGCGCCTTGACCACGCCGAAGTCCCAGGTGGCGCCCAATACGGTGTTGCGCGCCCTGCCCGCCACCAGCGCAGTCGACAGCGTATTGGCGTCCTGGTGCGCCATGCGCACGTACAGCGGTCCGCTGGCATAGGTGGCCGCCGCGCCCGCGTAGCGTTTGGCCGAGGCGTCGCCCGGCACTTCGCCGAAGCCGTACGCCAGTTCGCCGGAGAGTCCCCCGCGCACGGGCGAGCTGTAGGTGACGCTGTTGTCGACCCGGCTGATGTAGCCGGCCGTGAAGACATTGCTCATCCTGCCCGCAAAACCCAGGTAAAACGGGTCCAGCACGCCCAGGCTGCTGTCGATGAAGGTGTACTGGCGGCCCAGGCGCAAGGTACCCGCAGGGCCGGACAGGCCGACGAAGGCCTGGCGTCCGAACAGCAGGCCGCCCTGGGCCGAAGCGCCCGTGTCGGCCAGGATGCCAGCATCCATTGTGAACATCGCCGTCATGCCGCCGCCCAGGTCTTCACTGCCCTTGAAACCGAGCCGCGAGCCGTTGGCGATGCCGCTCGTCACCTTGAGCACCCTGCCCCCGGCGCCGCCGCTCTCGGACACCACCCCCATGTCCATGATGCCGTACACGGCCACGTTCGACTGCGCGCTACACAGGCCGCCGCAAGCACCTGCGCCGATGATCATTGCCCTTGCTACCTTCTTCTTCATCTCTTTCCCTGTCTGTGGATACTGCACTTAGTTCACCAGATGGCGCGGACGCTCGCCGCGCAGGCCGGCCAGCAGGTTGTCCACCGCTTGCTGCGCCATGGCGTAGCGCGTTTCGTGCGTGGCCGAGCCGATGTGCGGCAGCGCCACCACATTGGCCATACCGGGCAGCGGATTGTCGGGCGCCAGCGGTTCGCGCTCGAACACGTCCAGGCCGGCGCCGTGGATAGTGCCCTGCTGCAGCGCCTCGATCAGCGCCGCCTCGTCGACGATGCGCCCGCGCGAACCGTTGATGAAGATGGCGCCGGGGCGCATCAGCGCGAACTCGCGCCGGCCCATCATGCGTTCCGTCTGCGCCGTCAGCGGCAGCACCACGCAGACGAAATCGGAGCCGGCCAGCAAATCGTCGAGCGCCACCTGGCGCGCGCCCAGGGCCGTTTCCACCTCGGGCACCGCTTCGCCGTTCACGTACAGCACCTGCATGCCGAAGCCCAGCGCGGCGCGGCGGGCGACGGCGCGGCCGATGCGGCCCATGCCCAGCATGCCGATGGTCTTGCCGTGCACGTTGACGCCGTACTGGCTTTCGCCGACGCTGCGCGTCCAGCGTCCGGCCTTGACGAATTCGGCCAGTTCGACGACGCGCCGCGCGCTGGCGAGGATCAGCGCGAAGATCGTGTCGGCCGTCGTTTCCGTCAGCACGTCTGGCGTATTGGCCAGCAGGATGCCCCGTTCGCGCAGGTAATCGACGTCGAACTGGTCGACGCCCACGGAAATGGTGGAAATGATGCACAGCTCAAAGGCCGGGTCCAGCAGTTCGCGGTCCAGGCGCACGCTGGCGCCCAGCAAGCCGTGCGCGCCGCGGATGGCGGCGGCGAATGCGGCGCGGTTGCCCGCATCGATCGCTTCGAAGTACGTCACCTCGCATTCGGCGCGCAGGCGCGCCAGCAGCGGCTCGGCCAGCTTTTTATAGACAACCACATGTTTTTTCACGAGTTTTCCCCTGTTCGGTTCAAGATGGGTCCAGCGCGTCGAGCTGGGCGCGGGTCGGCAAGCCTTCCATGTCGCCGGCCACCTGGATGGCGAAGGCGCCGACCCGGTTGCCGCGCCCTACTGCCTGTGCCAGCGGCAAGCCTTCCAGCAAGGCGCTGACCAGGCCGGCCGCGAAGCCGTCGCCGGCGCCCACCGTGTCGACCACGTTGGTCACGCGCTCGCCCGCCACCATGCCGCTGTCGCCCTCGGCCGTGCGGTAATAGGCGCCCTCGGCGCCCAGCTTGACGACCACCAGGCGCGCGCCCTGCTGCAGGTAAAAGCCGGCGACGTCGTGCGGCAGGTCGTGGCCGGTGAGGATTTTTCCCTCACCCAGGCCGGGCAGCACCCAGTCCGCCTTGGCGGCGAGGCGGTTAATCTGTTCGACCATGACGGCTTGCGACGGCCACAGCGAGGGCCGCAGGTTCGGGTCGAACGACACGCTGCGGCCGTTGGCACGCATGAAATCGAGCGCCTGGCCGGCAAACGCCAGGCTGGTCTCGGACAGCGCCGCGGCCACGCCCGTGGCGTGCAAATGGCGCGCGGAAAGGAAATAGGCGGGGTCGAAATGCTCGGGCGCCAGCCGGCTGGCGGCGGAACCCTTGCGGAAGTATTCGACCAGCGGATCGGCGCCGTTCTCGGCCTTTTCCTTGAGCAGGAAGCCGCTGGACTGGCCGGCCACGGCGACGACCCGGCTGCAATCGACACCTTCGGCCTGTACGCTGGCGCGGATGAAGCGGCCGAACGAGTCGTCGCCCACCCGGCTCAGCCAGCCGACTTTCAAGCCCAGGCGCGCCAGGCCGATGGCGACATTCGTCTCGGCGCCGGCCAGGCGGCGCGTGAAATGCGCCACGGCCGCCAGGTCGCCCGTTTGCTCGGCAACAAACATCGCCATCGCCTCGCCGTAGGTAACGACGTCGAGCGCGTGCGCTCCTTGCGCCATTTCGTGTTTGATCATGCAGCCTCCAGTATCTGAATGTAGCGGCCCGTTTCGGCCACCAGGTCGGCGCCCTCGAGCGGGAATTCGATGGCCCGCTGCACGCCGGGCGCAAAGTGCGCGAAGACGGCGCGCCAGGCGGGATCGGCCTCGGAAACGGCGCAGGCGGACAGCCGCCCGCCGTCATCCGCGACAGCCTTGCAATGCACATAGCGCACGTACGGCGCCAGCAGGCGCGCCGCCTGCTGCGCATCCTCGTCCACCCAGCGCCAGTTGCCGATGTCGAAGGTCAGCCCTACGGGCAGCCCGATGTCGCGCGCCGCCGCCAGGAAGCGTGCCATCGGCGCCAGCGCGCCGCCATGGGCCGTCTGGTCGTTTTCCACCAGCAGCACCACGGGTGCGGCCTCCAGCTGGGCCTTCAAGGCCGGCAAGTCCGGCGCGGCCGGGTAATGGCCCAGCGAGACCTTCAGGTAGCGCGCGCCCAGGCGCGCCGCCTCGTCCAGCATCTGCTGCAACAGTGCGTGTTGCAACCGCCCGTCCGCATCCCACAATTCGATGGGCGTGGAATATACGCAGTACAGGCCGCGCGCGGCCACCGCCACGCCCATAAGCGCCAGGTCCGGCAAGTCGGAGGTGAACAGTTCGCGGCGGATCTCGATGCCGGCGCCGCCCGCATCGGCCACCACGTCGATGAAATGGCTTTGCCCCAGTTGCCTTACCCTGCTTGCGCCGTAGGCCGACGCCGCCACCAGGACGGGGTTCACTTGATCGCTCCCGCGCCGACGAACTGGCGCGCTTCGGGCGTTTGCGGGTTGCTGAAAAAGGCTTCCGACGGCCCGCTCTCCCACACCAATCCCTGGTGCATGAAGACGGTGACGTCGGCCATGCGCCGCGCGAACTCCATCTCGTGCGTCACCAGGAGCATCGTCATGCCCGCCTGCGCCAGCTCTTCCATCACTTTCAGCACTTCCTGCGTCAGTTCCGGGTCGAGCGCCGACGTCACTTCGTCGAACAGCATCACTTGCGGCTCCATCGCCAGCGAACGGGCAATGGCCACGCGCTGCTGCTGGCCGCCCGACAGCTGCTCGGGATAGGCTTCGCGCTTGTGGTCCAGGCCCACCTGCTTGAGCACGCGCAGCGCCGTGGCGCGGCCCTGGGCGTCGGGCACCTTCTTGACGATGCGCGGCGCCAGCATGACGTTTTCTTCCACGGTCAGGTGGGGGAACAGGTTGTAGCTCTGGAAGACCATGCCGACGTCCTTGCGCAAGTCGAGCAGGTGTTCCTGGCGCGCCGTCAGCGTGTGGCCGGCCACGACGATGCTGCCGCTGTCGATGGTTTCCAGGCCGTTGATACAGCGCAGCATGGTGCTTTTTCCCGAGCCGCTGCGGCCGATCACGGCGATCACCTGCCCCCGCTCGACGGCGAACGACACGCCCTTAAGCACGTGATTGTCGCCGAAGCTCTTGCTGATATTGTCGATGTCAACGATGGGCATGGAATTTCCTTTCCAGTGAATGGCTGTAGCGCGACAGCGGATAGCACATCGCGAAGTAGATCAGGGCGACGATGGGGAAGACGATGAACGGCAGGAAGGTCGCATTGCTGACCAGTTGCCCTGCCCGCGTCAGTTCCACCACGCCGATGATCGAGGTGATCGAAGTGTTCTTGATGATCTGCACCATGAAGCCCACCGTCGGCGGCAGCGAATGGCGCAGCGCCTGCGGCAGGATGACGTAGCGCAGCTGCTGGTAGCGGTTCAGCGCCAGCGCGGCCGACGCTTCCCACTGCTGCCGCTGCACGCCTTCGATGCAGCCGCGCCAGATCTCGCCCAGGTAGGCGCTGGCAAAGATCGTCATCGCCGCGCCGGCCGCGATGACCGGCGACAGCTTGTAGCCGAACAGCGCCAGGCCGTAATAGGTCAAAAACAGCACGATCAGCACCGGTGTGCCCTGAACCAGCTGGATGTACAGGGCGCTGATGAAGCGCAGGAGCGGGCTACGCGCCGTGCGCAGCAGCGCCACCGCGAAGCCGGCGATGCCGCCCGTGATGAAGACGATCAGCGACAGGCCGATTGTCCAGCGCGTGGCCTCGAGCAGAAATTGCAGGTTATCCCAGGAAAAATCACTGATCATGTCATGCTCCCATGCGCGCCGCGCCCAGACGGCGGCGGCGTTTGAAGACGATCTGGCCCAGCACCCAGAAGCTGAAGCGGAACAGCAGGGCCAGCAGGATGTACAGCACCATCACGACGATGTAGATCTCGAAGCTGCGGAAGGTTTCCGAGTCGAGCAGGTGGGCGGCGGCAGTCAGCTCTTCGGCGGAAATGGCCGACACGACGCTCGAGGCCAGCATCATCAAGGTGAACTGGCTGGCCAGCGCCGGATACACTTTTTCCAGCGCCGGCAGCAGCACCACGTGGCGCATCACCTGCCAGCGCGTCATGCCCAGCGCCTGCGCCGCTTCCAGCTGCGAGGGATGCACGGCGCCGATGCCGGCGCGCACGATCTCGGCAGCATAAGCACCGAGGTTGACCGTCATGGCGACGAGCGCGGCGCCGTTCGCGTCGAGCTGCAAGCCCAGCGACGGCAAGCCGAAGTAGATGATGAACAGCTGCACCAGGAACGGCGTGCTGCGGATGATCTCGACATAGGCGCGCACCGCCGCGCGGGCATAGGCGGGACCATTCTTCAGGATGACGGCGGCGCACACGCCCACCGCCAGCCCCAGCACCATGGACAGGGCGCTCAGGCGTATCGTCAGCGCCGCGCCCCACAACAGGCGGTCCAGCGATTGCATGACGAGTTCGAAATGAAATTCATACGGCATACTCAACTCCTTTCTACGTGCGCATCCCCGGCCGCGCCACCGTGGCGGCGCGCCGTGCGGACGAGCACTATCGCTGTGCGGGTGGCGGCATCAGAAGGTCGGCAGCGCCGGCAGCGGCGCGCCGCTCCACTTGCGCGCGATGGCGTCGAGTTCACCGTTCAGCTTGACGTAGTAGATGAAGTTGTTGAGCCACTGGTGCAGCTCGAAGTCGCCGCGGCGCACGGCCATCGAGTTCGGTTGCAGCGAGTAGGAGAAGCGGACCTCGATCTTGCCCGCACCGCGCGTCTTGATGATGTCGAGCGCCATCGTGCTGGGAATCGAGACGGCATCGACCTGCTTGCTGAGCAAGGCCTGGGTGACGGTGGCGTCATCCTCGAAACGCACGATGGCCGTGCCGGCCGGCGCCATGCGGCTCAACGCCGTGTCATTCGTGGTGCCGCGCGTCACGCCCACTTTCTTGCCCTTCAAGTCGGCCAGGGCCTTGAATTTGCCGCCGACCGGTGCGACGATGGCCAGTTCAAAGGCGCTGTAGGGCATGGTGAACATCAGGGTCTTGGCCCGTTCCGGCGTGGGCGCCAGGGTCGCCACGAGGAAGTCGACCTTGCCCGATTCCAGCGACGGCACGCGCGACGGCGCCGTCAGCGGCACGATTTCCACGGGCAGGTTCAGGTATTTGCCGATCAGGTTGGCGACGTCGACGTCATAGCCGACGGGCGCGCCCTTGGCGTCGATGCTGCCAAACGGCGGCGTGCCGCTGACGACGCCGATGGTCAGCTTGCCCTTCTTGATCAAGTCGCCAAGCGTCTGGGCGCCGGCGTCGGCCGCCGCGCCGAGGGCGCACGTTGCTGCCAGCGCGCAGGCCACGATTTTTGCGTAAAACAGTGTCGTCATCTTCATGCTCAGTCTCCTGTGATCCCGGTAACGGCCTCGTCGAGGCACTTCCGGGAATATTGTCAAATGGACGATTTATTTCGTCTCTTGCCGTTTTCCACCTTTACTACGCTTGACTATCCACGCCCCTTTCCAGTGTGAATACAATCTATGAAACCGGTTCCATAACTTTTCCAAAAAAAAGGGCAAGGCCCTCTTCCCCGTCAGTCTCCGCCCCGGGTGGAATTGCGCACGATCAGCTTGCCCGGCAACAGCACTTCGCGCGGCGGGCATTGCTCGCCCTGCAGGCGCGACAGCATGCACGTCATCGCCGAAAAGCCGATTTCATAGGTCTGCTGCTCGATCGTGCTCAGGCCCGCCAGCGGCGACCATGGCAATTCGTCAAAGCCCAACAAGCCCACGTCCTGCGGCATGCGCAAGGCCAGGCGTTGCAGCATCAGCGCCAGTTCCAGCGCGACCATGCCGTTCGAGGCCAGCAGCGCCACGCGGCGGCCGCGCCACTGCGCCAGGCATTGCCGCACCTGCGCGTCGATGGAAGGCCGGTCGTCCAGGTCCACCGCCAGCACTTCGCCCACGCAACCGGGATGCTCGGCCATCACGGACTGGAAACCGTCGGCGCGCATCAGGCGCGAACTGACGCCCGTCAAGGGCGGCGCGATAAAGGCGATGGCGTCGAAACCCTGCTCGATCAGGTGCGCGGTGGCCAACCGGCCCGCCTGCACATTGTCCAGGCCCACCAGATCGAAATCGGCGCCCTCGATGCGGCGATCGACCAGCACGATAGGCATGCCCGCCTGCTGCAAGTCGGACGACTCGATATTGCGTCCCTGCGTGTTGACGATCAGCCCTTCCACGCTGTACGAGCGCAGCGCGGCAAGCGACTGGCGTTCGCGCTGTTCGTCATTCCCGGTATTACACAAGATCAAGGTATAGCCATGCTGCTGGCAAGCCGCCTCCACGCCTTGCAGCACGGCCACCGTGTAAGGATTGAGCATGTCTGCCACTACCATGCCGATCAGGCGCGTGCGTCCCCGCTTGAGGCCGCGCGCCATCTGGTTCGGCTGGTAGCCGAGGCGCGCGATGGTGCTGGTGATCTGCTGGCGGATATTCTCGGACAGGGCATCGAGCTCGCCGCCGAGAAAGCGCGACACGCTCGTCTTCGACACGCCCGCCTCGCGCGCCACCTGGGCAATGGTCACGGGCCGTGCCGGCGCGCCGGAGAGGGTTTTTTTGCTGCCGCGTACTGAATCCAAGCTTGTTCTCCACTACCTGTTGACCTGCATATTTTTATTTTGGAACCGGTTCCAAAGATAGCACCCACGAATCGATGATGCAAGCGATTTGATTGCCTGTGGCGGCGAAGGAACACGATGGGAGCATCAATGGAAAAGCGCCGCCCGCCCCCGGCAAACGCAGAGGGCGGGCGGTGCGGGCTGAAAAATTACTGGACGACGGTGTAGCAAGGCACGTATGCCGTGCCTGCCAGTTTCATGCGGTGCTGCGCCACGAACGAGGCGAGCAGCGCATCCATCGGGCCGGCGATGGATTTGTCGCCGTGGATCTCGAAGTTGCCGTGCTCTTCGATTGAGCGGATGCCGTCATCCTTGACGTTGCCCGCCACCACGCCGGAAAACGCGCGGCGCAGCTGGGCCGCCAGCAAGTGCGTGGGCTGGTTCTTGTGCAGGCTCAGGTTGCGCATGTTTTCATGCGTGGGGTGGAACGGCTTCTGGAATTCGTGGTCGATCTTCAAGAGCCAATTGAAGTAATACGCATCGCTGTGCGCCTTGCGGAATTCGCGCACCTGGCGTATGCCTTCGAGCATCTCGCGCGCCACCAGTTCCGGGTCGTCGATGATGATTTTATAACGCTGCTGTGCTTCCGGGCCCAGGGTGTCGTGGATGAACTGGTTAATCTGCACGAAATACTCGCGCGACGTTTCCGGCCCCGTGAAAATCAGCGGGAAGGGAATCTCCGCATTATCCGGGTGCAGCAGGATGCCGAGGATATACAAAATCTCTTCGGCCGTGCCCGCGCCGCCAGGGAACACGACGATGCCGTGGCCGGCGCGCACGAACGCTTCCAGGCGTTTTTCGATGTCCGGCATGATGACCAGGTCATTGACGATAGGGTTCGGCGACTCGGCGGCGATGATGCCCGGCTCGGTGATGCCCAGGTAACGGCCATTGTGCAGGCGCTGCTTGGCGTGACCGATGGTGGCGCCCTTCATGGGGCCCTTCATGGCGCCCGGGCCGCAACCGGTGCAGATGTCGAGGCCGCGCAAGCCCAACTGGTAGCCCACTTCCTTCGAATAATTGTATTCGGCGCGGTTGATCGAGTGGCCACCCCAGCACACGACCAGGTTCGGGTTGAGCTGGGTTTGCAGCACGTTGGCGTTGCGCAGGATGTGGAAGACGGCGTCCGTCACGCCTTCCGTGCTCTGCAAGTCGAATTTCGGGTTACCCGTCACTTCATCGCTGACGAAGATGATGTCGCGCAACACGGCAAACAGGTGCTCGTGGATGCCCTTGATCATCTTGCCGTCGACGAAGGCGATGGCTGGCGCACCCTTGATGTCGAGCTTGATGCCGCGCTCGCGCTGGATGATGGAGATTTCAAACGACTGGTAGCGCTCCAGCAGGGCGCGGCCATCGTCGATGGTGCTGCCGCAATTCAAGACCGCCAGCGCGCAGCGGCGGAAAGTGTTGTACAGGCCGCCCTGGCTGGTGTCGAGCAGTTTGTTGACTTCAGTCTTGGAGAGCACGTCCAGGCGGCCTTCCGGTGAAACCAGAGTATCGATAACGTCGTGTTCCATAATGCGAAAAATTCCTTTAAAAATCGATGCTCGAAGGTCATGCAACCTTAATATACGACAAGTCAGGCAAGTTGTGCTGTGCTGCCGCAAAATCGCCGGGGTCGCCCTTGCCTGCAAACCGGTTTGACTAATATGAAACAGTCATTCTTGCTAATGCGAATCGAAATCTTCGCTCAGCGCAATTTGTAGATTAGAATGCCAGCCTATTGGAATTCCCGTGCGTGAGGTTCTTCATGAGAGTCCCCGCCGCCCGCAGGCTTCCATAAGTTCGTTGTATCGATTGACTATAATAATTTTTCAGGAGGAACCGCATGAGCGGTGCGACTACGCCCAACAAGGAAGCCGTTATTCCCGAGTTCAAGCAGATTATGGGCCATCCAAGCCCATTGTGGATGTTGTTCATGACTGAATTCTGGGAACGCTTCGCGTTCTACGGAGTTCGCTGGGCGCTGGTACTGTACATTGTTGCCCAGTTCCATGGCGGCGACGGTTCGGGACAGGCAGCGGCCAACCTTACCTACGGTTCCTTCCTCGCGCTGGTGTACGCCGGCGCCCTGTTCGGCGGCTACATCGCCGACCGGGTCATCGGTTACCAGCGCTCCATCCTGCTGGGCGCCGTCTTCATGGCTGCCGGCCTGTTCTGCATCTCGGTACCGAACCAGGACATCTTCAACCTGGGCCTGGCCACCATGATCGTCGGTAACGGCATGTTCAAACCGAACATCTCGACCATGGTCGGCAAGCTGTACACGACAGCCGACCCGCGCCGCGACAGTGGCTTCACGATCTTCTACATGGGTATCAACATGGGCGCCATGGTTGCCCCTGTCTTCACCCAGTGGTTGGCCGAGTCGATCTTCGGCACCAGCGCCATGCCATCGTACAAGATGGTCTTCATGGCTTCCGGTTTCGGCATGCTGATCAGTCTGGTATGGTTCGCCATTGGCCGCCGCGCCCTGAAGGGCATCGGCGCACCGGAAGCCGGTTCCGGCAACCCGATGCGCGTCCTCTGGGTGGCCGTCGGTTCCCTGTGCGTGATCCCGCTCGTCTACTTCCTGCTGACCGTCGGCGCTGAAAAGCTGCAAATCGTCCTGACCGCACTGTTCATCGGCCTGGCCGTGATGCTGATGATCGAAGGCATACGCAACGGTAAAGTTGCGCGTGACCGTGTCATCGCCATGCTGCTGATCTTTGTCTTCAACATCCTGTTCTGGATGTTCTTCGAACAGGCAGGCAGCTCGTTCACCTTCCTGGCTGACAAGATCGTCAACCGCGACCTGGGCTTCTGGATCTTCCCGACCGCCTACTTCCAGACCGTCAACTCGGTCGCCATCATCGTCTTCGCGCCGATCATCGCCGCCATCTGGGTCTTCCTGGCGCGCCACAACGTCAATCCTTCGATCCCGCGCAAATTCGGCCTGGGCTTGCTGGGCAATGCGGTCGCCTTCGGCCTGCTGATCTTCGCTCTGTCGAGCCTGGTTGGCGCCGATAACAAGATCCCGTTCTGGACCTTGACCACCGTGTACGTGCTGCAATCGATCGGCGAGCTGTGCCTGTCGCCTATCGGCCTGTCGATGGTCACCAAGCTGGCGCCAGTGCGCCTGGTCGGCCTGGGCATGGGCGGCTGGTTCCTGTCGACCGGTATCGGCAACAACCTGTCGGGCATCTTCGCCAGCCACGTCAGCGGCGAAAGCGGCATGTCGGTGCAATCGGCCCTGTCCGGCTACACCTTCGGCTTCTGGTCCCTGCTGGGCGCCGGCGTGATCCTGTTCCTGATCGCACCGCTGATCAACAAACTGATGCATGGCGTGAAGTAAGCGTCTTGCGCTAGATCAAAACGGCGGCCTGCGGGCCGCCGTTTTTCATGGCCGCGCCGGTTTTCCCCTTGCCGGACGGTACAATACGGCCAGGGCCACCGGCCACTCCACTCACATCACCAAAGAATATTATGTCCAGCATCTCCACCACCACGCCCCTCTCCGACGACGAATACGCCGAACTCGACACCCTGCTGGCCGCGCCTGCCCTGGCCGGAGCCGCCATGGACGTATCGATGCTGGAAGGTTTTCTCACGGCCGTCGCCCTGAGCCCGAAGCAAATTGCAGTTGAGCAATGGTTGCCGTGGGTCTGGGACAAGGCGACCGGCACTGCGGCGCCCGCGCCAGATGCTGACAGCGAACGAGCAGCCAGCCTGGCCCGGCGCCACCATGCCTACATGGTCGAATGGCTGGCGAAGGACCCGGACAGCTTCGAACCCATCTATGTATGCGGCCCCGAATGGAGCGTGCCCGCCTGGTGCGCCGGTTTTGTGCTTGGCACGAGCCTGGACAAGCCCCAGTGGGCGGCCCTGGCCGTCAGCCACCCGGAGTACCTGGCACCGTTCCAGCACCTGGCCACGGCCAGCGAGCTCGATGACGATGCGGCCGAAACGGCCATGGATGGCGTGATTCCTTGCGTGATCGCCATCAACGCGGCCTGGGCGCGCCAGCGCCACCTGAAACAAAGCCAGCCCGGCGCCACCGTGCTGCGCGAACTGCCGAAGACGGGCCGCAACGACCCGTGCCACTGCGGCAGCGGCAAGAAGTACAAGAAATGCTGCGCCGACGCCGATAGCGCGGCCACCTGAGGCGCTATCTCCTTGCGCCAGCTGCTGACGGCCATCCTGCGCTTCCTGCTGCGCCATGCGCTGCAGTTCGCCCTGTTCATCGCCATCCTGCTGGCCGGACGCCTGCTGCTGGCCGAATGGCGCGCCTACAGCGCTGGCAGCGAAGCCGTCGCCGCGCTCAGGCTGGCCGCCGGCGGCGCCGATCATCATGGCGCCGGCCTGGCCGCTGCCGCCACGGACCGCATCAACGCCCTGCGGCAAGCGCCACAAGCAAGCATCGCCGCGCGCCTGGCGCAAGTGCAGGCGCAATTGGCGGCCTTGCGCGCGCGGCAGCAGCCGTCGCTGTTCAGCCTCCCCCTGCCCGACACGAACACCCTGGCCCTGCACGCGCAAGACGAAGCGGCGCGCCGCGTGGAGATCGAAGTACTGGTACAGGAAGCCCGTTATCTGACGGCCCTGCAGGCGGCGATCAGTGGCGAAGATGCACGCCAGACGCTGGCGCGCCTGCACGCGGACCACGTGCGCGCGTATGCGGTACTGCAAAATAATCTGCGCCAGCGCCGTGAACTGGAAGCGCAGCATCCGCTGGCGGCACGCCTGCCCGGCAGCGACGCCTATGCGCAGCTGTCGCAGCTTGAAGCGCAGGGCCAGCGTTTGCGCGAGATCAACCTGCAAGCGTATCAGGCCTGGGCAACGCAGCGCACACGCACCAGCGCCACTCACTCCGCCCGCCCCGCCCCATTTTCCATCGACGAGCAAGCCGTGTCCGGCGCGCTGGCGCCCGTGCAGGCGGCGATTACGGCCGGCGAAGGACAGCTGGCGCGCAACTGGATCGCCCGCTGGCGCGCGCCCGTCATGGACGTGGCGCCCACGGCCGCCCTGCTGATGCTGTCGGCCATGTTGCTGCCCGCCGCCATCAAGGCCTTCTTTTACTTCGTGCTGGCGCCCGTCGCATCCCGTTTGCCGCCGCTGTCGATCGCGCGCACATTGCAGCTCAACGCCGCCAGTCTGCCCCTGCCGCCGCAGGGCGAATCGCGCATTTCCGCCGTCTCGCAGGGCTTGCTGCTGCAGCCTGGCCAGCGGATGCTGATCCACCCCGAGTACCTGCAATCGTCGCCCGTCAGTACGCATAAACGCACGCAGTGGCTGCTGGACTGGCGCTTTCCATTTACCAGCCTGGCCGCCGGCATGGTGGCACTGACGCGGCTGGAAAGCGAAACCACAGCATCCGTGACGATTTCCGCCAGCGACGACCCGCTGCTGGAAGTGGCCATCGTCCACCTGCCGGCCGGCAGCGCCCTCGTATTCCAGCCACGGGGACTGGTCGGCCTGGTCTGCGACGCGAATCAACCGCTGGCGATATCGAGCCACTGGCGCCTGGGCAGCCTGCACGCCTGGCTCACCTTGCAGCTGCGCTTCATCGTCTTTCGCGGCCCCGTCACCCTGATCGTGCGCGGCTGCCGCGGCGTGCGCCTGGAACGGGCCGGCCAGGGGCGCTCCATCAGCCAGTCCGCCACCCTGGGCTTTACCACCGACGTGCTGTATTCGACCTTGCGCAGCGAAACCTTCATCCCCTACCTGCGCGGCCAGCAGGCGCTGCTCAACGACCGCTTCGACGGCGACAACGGCGTCTACCTGTACGAAGAAACCCCGCGCCACGGCAAGCAGCCGGGCAAGGTAGGCAGCTGGTTCGAGGGGTTCACCGACGCCATATTGAAAGTGTTCGGCATCTAGCCGGAGCAACCCTATGAACGACTTCCTGTTTGCCGACTTTCTCGAGGACCATGCCACGTATGCGGCGGCAGAGGCCTACTGGCAGGCACGCCTGGCCTTCTTCGAGGGGCAGTGCGCGCCGTATCTGCGTACGGCATTTGCCAATGGCCAGCCATTCTACGACGGCAATCCCATCGTCAACCTGGCGGACCGCAACGCCGGCAAGGCGGCGCGCATCGTGCAGCAATGCCCGCATGAATTCGGCCACGACTACACGAGCTTCGAGCAAGCCATCGAGCTGGCCGGCCCCAACGGGCACCGCCCGGCGCAGGAAAAGATCATCGTGCTGACCTTGACGCAGGCAACGGCGCAGCGGGCCGAGGATGAATTGCGGGCGTGGTTTGCGCCAGCGTAGGGCTACTCGCTACGCCGCAATCGAATGCGACACCGTCAGCCACTCGCCCGGCTGCAGATTCGCCGCCGCCTCGCGGGTGGCCAGCACGCTGTCCGGGTCCAGGTCCGAGCGTTTCAGCTTGTAGGAATAGGCGAAATCGTCGGCATCGAATGCCTGCCCCGCCTTGACGTAATACTTGAAGCCGACAAAGGAGTCGGGATTGGTGACGACCGAGTATTCAAGCGTGACATTGTTCATGGCGGGCCTCGTCAACGGTGGTGAGGCATCCATTATGCGTCAATTCCGGCGGCAGCGACGCGGCGGCTGCTCCTTGCGGCAAGTCAATAGCCCTGCCGGCCGCCAGCGCTACAGTAGGCAGAGTCCACCACCAAACACTACTGCCATGCGCACCTTGCTCACGAAGATCAGGAATACACTGGCGTCGCAGGTGGGCCTGCCGGCGGCGGCGCGCATGGAGCGGACGTCGGACCGGCGCGGCTTGCCCTCCTTCGATCCCGGCCCGCAAGCCGTCGTCAAGGCCTGCACGGCCTGGCTATGCGCGGCGCAGGACCATTCCAGCTCAAACGACGGTGGCGTCGCGCGCGACTACAATTTGCTGACAGGCTGGTCGAGTTCCTACCCGGAGACCACCGGCTACATCATCCCCACCGTCATCGCCCTGGCGCAGCGCACGGGCGATCATGGTGGGGGTGATGCACTGCACGGGCGCGCGCGGCGCATGCTCGATTGGTGCGTGGCCATCCAGTTCCCGCAAGGCGGCTTCCAGGGCGGGAAGATCGACTCCAACCCGCGCGTGCCCGTCACCTTCAACACGGGCCAGATCCTGCTTGGCCTGGCCGCCGGCGTGGCAGCATACGGCGAAGCCTACCGGGACGGCATGCAGCGCGCGGCAAGCTGGCTGCGCGACAGCCAGGATGCCGACGGCTGCTGGCGCAGGCATCCGACTCCGTTCGCCAGCGCGGGCGACAAGGCCTACGAAACGCATGTGGCCTGGGGCCTGTTCGAAGCGGACCGCATCGCGCCGGAACACGGCTATGGCGCGGCCGGCCTGCGCCAGGTCGACTGGGCGCTGAGCAAACAGCGCCCCAACGGCTGGTTCGCCTCGAACTGCCTCGACAACCCGCTGCTGCCCCTGACCCATACCATCGGCTACGCCTTGCGCGGCCTGCTCGAAGCGCACCGCTTTTCCGCGCGCGCCGACTTGCTGGACGCCGCCGCGCGCACCGGCACGAGCATCGCCAGGGCTGTGGCGGCCGACGGCTACCTGGCCGGCCGCCTCGGTCCCGACTTCCAGCCGGGAGCCAGCTACGCCTGCCTCACGGGCTCCGCGCAAAACGCGCATTGTCTGTTCCTGCTGTACCAGTTCACGGGCGAGCGGCGCTACCTCGATGCGGGACGCCGCCTGAATAGTTACGTGCGGCGCTCCGTCAGCATCGACGGCCCCTTGCACGCGCGCGGCGGCGTCAAGGGTTCGTTTCCCGTCGATGGCGATTACGGCACCTGGGCTTACCTGAACTGGGCCGCCAAGTTCTGCATCGATGCGAGCCTGCTGGAACTGGAAATCGGCGATGCTTGAACGGGCCAAACGCGCCGCCAGGGCCGCGCTGGAAGCGTGGCGCCGCGCCGCCAGCGCCAGTCACGTGCGCCAGAGCAGGCCCCACGTGACGCGCGCCACGCTGGCGTCCGGCCTGGCGCGGCTCGGCGTGGCGCCAGGCGATACGCTGTTCGTGCATTCCTCGCTGAAAAGCCTGGGCTATGTCGAAGGCGGCGCAGTGGCCGTGATAAGTGCCCTGCAAGACGCCGTCGGCCCGCAAGGCACCCTGCTGCTGCCCACCTACTATCTGCCCGGCGGCTCCGTGCGCGCCACCTGCGCCATGCCGGACTATGTGTTCGACCCGCGCCGCCATGGCACGCACATGGGACGGTTGCCCGAAGCGTTTCTGGCAAGCGGCAATATCCACCGCAGCATCCACCCTACTCACTCCGTGTCCGCGTGGGGCCGCCATGCCGCCTGTCTGACCGAGGCGCACCACCGCGCGCCCTCGATCTTCGGCATGGGCTCGCCCTGGCAGCGCTTCATCGGCTGCGAGCAGGCGAAGGTGCTGGGCCTGGGCATTTCCATGGGGCCGGTGACGTTCTACCACGCGCTGGAAGACGCCATGGGCGACGCCTTTCCCGTGCCCGTCTGGGAAGACGATGTAAAGCTGCTGGCTTGCCTGGACCACGCCGGCCGGCGCTGGGACGTGCCCGTGCGCCCGTTCGACCAGGCAGTCGCCCAGCGCCGCATCGACCATGCAGGCCGGGACGACTTGCGCGATTATTTTGCGCGCGAATTCGACGCCGCCGGCCTGCGCGTGAAGGGCCAGGTTGGCGATGCGGCGTCGTGGTGCATTCCCGCGCAGGCGTTTTATGCGCACCTGCACCGGTTGGCCACTGAGCACGTGACGATCTACGCCAGCGCGGCGCAGTTGGCGGCGCGGCCGATCAGGCGCGCATGAAAAAACCGCCCGGATCGTCATGACACCGGGCGGTTTTACTTGGGTTGGCTACAACATCAAGCCTGCGGGCGGTCCGCCTTCTTCTCTCTTGCGACGATATACAGCAGCACGATGATGGCCGCATACGGCAGCAGCGACAGCGCATCCGAATGCAGGCCCGCGTAGAACGGATTGCCATGCTCGGCCCAGTCGGCCATCATCTGGTCGAAGTGCGTCAGCACGCCGGCCGTAATGGCGATGATGATGCCGGCCAGCGCGCCGCCGGCGATGTAGCCGGAGGCCAGCAGCACGCCCGAACTGCGGTCGCCCGCCAGCTGGCGTTCTTCCTCGTTCAGCTTTGCATTGTGTTCCAGCTTGTTGTTGCGGCGGTCCGCCAGCCAGCGCACCAGGCCGCCGACGAAAATCGGCAAGGTGGACGACAGCGGCAAGTACACGCCAACGGAAAACGCCAGCGACGGGATGCCGGCCATTTCCAGCACCACGGCGATCATCACGCCGAACAGCACCAGGGTCCACGGCAGCTGCTGGTCGAGGATGCCCTTGATGATGTAGGACATCAGCACGGCCTTCGGCGCATCGTATTTCTTCACTTCCGAGCCGTCCGGACGCTTGCTGTAATGGCCATTGATGCCCGGATCGACCAGGTAAGCCAGCTGGCCATCTTCCTTGACGAAATACTTGCCGGCCGGGCCGCCCACGGTGTCCGTCTTTTGCCAGACTTTATACGTGTTGTGGTCCGTATCGGCTTGCGGGCCATGCAGTTCGCCCGTCACCGTCAGCTTCGACGCATCGACCGTCAGGCCAGGCGCCACTTGCGCGGCCGGCACGTAGACGGTGCTCGCTTCGTTCAGCTTCAGCAGAATCGGACCGAGGATCAGCGCCGACGACAGCGCGCCGGCCAGAATCGCGTACTGCTGCAAGCGCGGCGTGGCGCCCACCAGGTAGCCGGTTTTCAAGTCTTGCGAGGTGGTGCCCGCATTGCTGGCGGCGATGCACACGATGGCGCCCACCGACAGGGCAGTCACATAGTAACGCCCGCCCGTCCAGCCCATGATCAGGAAGATCAGGCAAGTGAACAGCAAGGTGGCCACGGCCATGCCGGAAATCGGGTTCGACGACGAGCCGATTTCGCCCGTCAGGCGCGACGACACGGTGGCGAACAAAAAGCCGAAGACGAGGATCAGCAGCGCGCCGAGGAAGTTCATGTGCAGCGGCGTGGCGAAGGTGATCACGGCGATGATGGACAGGCAGCCGATGATGACCCATTTCAGTGGGATATCCTGGTCCGTGCGCAGGGTGGAATTGCTCTTGACGCCCTTGCCGATGCCTTTCAGGCCGGCCGACAGGCTGCGCCAGATCATGGGCATGGCGCGCACCAGCGAAATCAGGCCGCCGGCGGCCACGGCGCCCGCGCCGATATACAGCACGTAGGCGCTGCGCACGTCATCCGCGCCCATTTCGCTGATCAACTTGGTGCCCGGCGAGAGCACGGTGGTCAGGCTGTCGCCGAAGAACTTGATCATCGGGATCAAGAGCAGATACGACAGCACGCCGCCGGCCGCCATGGTGGCGGCGATGCGCGGGCCGATGATGTAGCCCACGCCCAGCAATTCAGGGGAAATCTCGGCGCCGATGGAGCCGCCCTTCAGCGGCGCGGCAAATTCCACGCCCGGCGTATCCTTCCAGCCCTTGAACGAGATATTGAAGACTTTATACAGCAAGCCGACGGCAAAACCGCCGAAGATGATCTTCGCGCGGCGCTTGGCGTCCAGCGCGGCAGCCGAATCCTTTTCGATGCTTTCACCGGCGGCGATGCGCGATTCTTCCGTGGCGGCCGCTTTCAGCACTTCGGCGCAGGCCGTGCCTTCGGGGAATTTGAGTTCCTTGTGCTGGTCGACGATCATGGTGCGGCGCATGGGGATCATCATCAGGATGCCCAGCAGGCCGCCGAGGATACCGACCAGCATGACCCGCGAGATTTCCAGGTCGAAGCCGAGGATCAAAATGGCCGGCATGGTCACGCCCAGGCCGAAGGCCAGCGATTCGCCGGCCGAACCGGCCGTTTGCGTGATGCTGTTTTCCAGGATCGACGAATCCTTGCCGCCCACCTTCTTGGCCAGGCCGAACAGGGTAATCGCAATGACCGCGACGGGGATCGAGGCGCTGACGGTCAGGCCCACTTTCAGCACCAGGTACAGCGAGGAGGCGCCAAAGACCATCCCCAGGATGACGCCCATGAACAGCGCGCGGAAGGTCATCTCGGGCAGCTTCGCATCGGCCGGGATATAGGGCTTCACGACGCTCGGTGTTGCATCTTTTGCCATGGATATTTCCTTAATTTTTAAAAATAAACAGCCCGGATTGACGCCCGGGCTATTTTCTTGAAGCCGAGACTATCGCACAGCCGCGTTTCGATGAAAAGGTTTTTTGCTCCCGGTCCCGGCGCCTGGCCCGGCGCCCGCCCGCACAGGAGGCGCTGGCGCATTGGTCTATAATCGCTGCCACCGTGCCTTGCACGCTCACGTGAGACTGCCTTGACTGCCAAACGAACCGGATTCCCCTGGCCTTCCCGCCGCGCCACCGTGCGCGGCTTCATCATCGCCGGCTGCGCCGCGCTGGCCGCCGCCGTGCTGCTGGCCGCCTACCTGTTCCTGTATGTGCGCCCGCGCCTGCCCGAGCTGGACGTCATCACCGACTACCAGCCGAAGATACCGCTGCGCGTGTACACGGCCGACAATGTGCTGATCGGCGAATTCGGCGAAGAACACCGCGACTTCGTGCCGATCGCGCAAGTGCCGGAAATGATGAAAAAGGCCTTGCTGGCCATCGAGGATGGCCGCTTCTACGAACACCACGGCATCGACTTCGTGCGCGCCGGCGGCGCCGTGCTGTCGAACCTGCGCCACGGCTTCGGCCACGGCGGCGGTTCCACCATCACCATGCAGGTGGCGCGCAACTTCTTCCTGACGCGCGAAAAAGTCGCCTCGCGCAAGCTCAATGAAATCATGCTGGCCCTGAAAATCGAGGCTGCCCTGTCAAAAGACCAGATTCTCGAGCTGTACATGAACCAGATGTACCTGGGCCAGCGCTCGTTCGGCTTCGGCAGCGCGGCGCAGACCTACTTCGGCAAACCGCTGAATGAACTGTCGATCGCGGAAATGGCCATGCTGGCCGGCCTGCCGCAAAACCCGTCGCGCCATAACCCGATCAGCAATCCGAAAAAGGCGCACGCGCGCCAGCAACTGGTCTTGAAACGCATGCGCGAACTCGATTACATCAGCGAAGGCCAGTACCAGCAAGCGCTGGCCCAGCCGCTGCATATCAATACCCGCGGCAAGCAGGGTTTCGACACGCACGCCGAATACGTGGCCGAACTGGCGCGCCAGGCCGTGTATGCCCAGTACAAGGAAGACAGCTACACCAAGGGCATCAGCGTCTACACGACGATCCTGAAAGCGGACCAGGACGCGGCCTACGCCTCGACGCGCCGCAACGTCATCGCCTACGACCAGCGCCACGGCTACCGCGGCCCGGAAACCTTCATCGACATGCCGCTTGAGGCCGAGCAGCGCGACGACGCCATCGATGCTGCACTGCAAAAACGCCCGGACAGCGACGGCCTGATCGCCGCCGTCGTCACGGAAGTGGTTAGCGGCAAGGTGGTGGCCGACACGGGCGACGGCGACGCCAAGACCATCACGGGCGAAGGCCTGCGCTTTGCCGCCCCTGCCCTGTCCGCCAAGGCCAGCGCTGGCATCAAGCTGCGCCCGGGCGCCGTGATCCGCATCAGCAAGGATGGCAAGGGCAACTGGGCCATCACGCAAGTGCCGCTGGTGGCCGCCGCCTTCGTCTCGCTCGATGCGGAAACGGGCGCCTACCACGCCATGGTGGGCGGCTTCGACTACAACCTGCAAAAGTTCAACCACGTCACGCAAGCCTGGCGCCAGCCCGGTTCGGCCATGAAGCCCTTCGTGTATTCGGCGGCGCTGGAAAAAGGCTTTTCGCCGGCCACCCTGATCAACGACGTGCCCCTGGAAATGCAGGCGGGCGGCAAGGTGTGGGCGCCGCAGAATGACGACTTCAAGTTCGACGGCCCGATCACCATGCGCTACGCGCTGGCGCAATCGAAGAACGTGGCCTCGGTGCGCATCCTGCGCGCGCTGGGCGTGTCGTACACGCACGACTTCATGGAAAAATTCGGTTTCGACCCGGCGCGCCAGCCCAGCAATCTGACGATGGCGCTGGGTACGGGTTCCGTCACGCCCGTGCAGATGGCGGGCGCCTACGCCCTGTTCGCCAACGGCGGCCACCAGGTGGAACCGTATTTGATCGACCGCATCGTCGACGCCAAGGGCACGGTGCTGATGCAGACCAAACCGCCCGCGCCGAACGATGACAAGACCCTGGCGCTGGACCCGCGCAACGCCTTCGTGATGGACAGCATGCTGCGCGAAGTCACGCGCACCGGCACGGGCGCGGCGGCGACGAAAAAACTGGGGCGCGGCGACATCGCCGGCAAGACGGGCACCACCAGCGACGCCGTAGACGGCTGGTTCGCCGGCTATGGCGGCGGCATCGTGGCGGTGGCGTGGATGGGCTATGACGAACCCAAATCCCTGGGCGGGCGCGAATTCGGTTCCTCGCTGGCCATGCCGATCTGGATCGACTACATGCGCACGGCCCTGTCGACGCGCCCGCAAGTCACGCGCGCCGTGCCGGCGGGCCTGAGCCAGGTCGACGGCGAGTGGCTGTACGACGAATTCATCGACATGAATGGCGTCAAGACGCTGGATATGGACGTGGAGACACCGACGGATCCCGCGGCCGTGCCGGAGACGGTGCCGGCGGAAACGAACTAGATGAAAAAGCCAGGAGCGATCCTGGCTTTTTTTCGGCCGCGTTTTTTACGCCGCTTTGACCATGCTCAAATACCCGCGCACCGTACTGACGACGCTGTCGGCAAAATCGTCGACATTGACCTTCGCCGCACGGTACTTCCAGCGTTTCACGTACCAGTCCTGGAACAGGGCCAGGCAGTGTGCGGCCAGCAAGGTGGGATCGCCCTGCGGCTTCGGTTCGATTTCCCCGATGGTGGCGGCGATCAGGGTCTGCACATACAGTTCCGAATTTTTCGCCATGCTGCGCTGCTCCACCTGCAGCACGCGCGAATCCATGAAGACAAAATAAAACCACGGCTGCAGCACTTCGGACAGGTAGATCGACGAGCGTATCATCGCTTCCAGGCGGTCCAGCGGCGACTTCACGTCCGCAAACAGCAGCGGCAAGGCTTGCGTGGCGTGGCGCACCACGTCCTCGATCATTTCGGCCAGTTGATCCTTGCTGGTGATGTAGCCATACAGGCCGCCCATCGACAGCCCGGTCTCGCGGCACAAATCGCGCAAGCTCATGGCGCGGAAGCCCACGTCATTGGCCAGGCGGAAGGTGGCGACGAAGATGCGTTCAAGATTTTCCAGCGCCGGCTTGCGGCGTTTGACGCCGATGCGCTCCGCGTGGCGGTCAAGAATATATTCCCAGATGTTTTCGCCATTTAAAGGCGTCATCTGCTGAAACTGTTCAAAATTAAAATGGGTCGACAAGTGCATTCCCAAGTAACGGTGGAGGAGCGATATCCATGCCATGCAGGTACGCGGCATGGCAAGACGGCGGGACGGCGGATGCCGGGCCGATTATAGCTCAGGAAAACAACTATTTGACTTTTCAACTATGCAATGGGTGCATAAGCAACGCCAAATTCCCACAGTTATTGCGCTGCATCATGCAATTCAAATGCAATTTAAATCCAGCAGTGCTACATTCAAAAAACCGAGCGCTCGCTATTTTTAATGCATCAAGAATGTAAGGAGTGCACGGTTCACCGCTACAGCATCGACATTTCCATATTATTCAAATAACGGAGACAAAATGAAGACTCGCTTTTGGCAATTGCTATCCACCCTGCTGTTTTCCCTCGCCATCCTGCCCGGCAGCGCCAGCGCCGCCGGCTACACGCAAACGAAGTACCCGATCGTGCTCGTGCACGGCCTGTTCGGCTTTGACAAGCTCGGTCCCGTCGAATATTTTTATGGCGTCCCCGCCGCCCTGCGCAGCGGGGGCGCGCAAGTGTATGTGACCACCGTGTCGGCCGCCAACAGCACGGAAGTGCGCGGCGAGCAGCTGCTGTCGCAGGTGCGGCAAATTCTCGCCGCCACGGGCGCGGCCAAGGTCAATCTGATCGGCCATAGCCACGGCGGCCCCACGGCCCGCTATGTCGCCTCCGTGCGCCCCGACCTGGTGGCGTCCGTCACCAGCGTGGCGGGCGTGAACAAGGGTTCCAAGGTGGCCGATATCCTCAGCGGCGCCATTCCCAACACCAGCAACGCGCTGGGCAACGCGCTTGCCTCCCTGATCGGCATTTTGTCGGGCAACAAGGGCTTGCCGCAAAACGCGGGCGCCTCGCTGGCGTCGCTGTCCACGGCCGACTCGCTGGCGTTCAATAGCCGCCACCCGCAAGGCGTACCCACCTCCGCCTGCGGCGAAGGCGCCTACCAGGTGCAAGGCGTGCACTACTTTTCGTGGAGCGGCGCGCAACCGTACACAAATGTGCTCGACGTGGGCGACCCGGCACTGGCAGCCATCAGCCTGGCCTTCGGCGGCGTCAAGAACGATGGCCTGGTGAGCAGCTGCTCCAGCCACCTGGGCAAGGTGATCCGCGACGACTACGCCATGAACCACCTCGATGAAGTCAACCAGTTCGTCGGTATCGTCAACCTGTTCGAGACGAGCCCCGTCACGGTCTTCCGCCAGCAAGCCAACCGCCTGCAAGGCCTGGGACTGTAAGGAGAAGCGCATGCACGCGAAATGGATCATCGGCGGCAGCCTGGCGGCCCTGGCCCTGTACCTGGTGCTGCGCCCGGGCGAGGCGCCCGCCCCGCCGCCGGAAAAGGCGGAACCGGACCTGTTCGCGTTCGTGCGCTCGATGGAAGGCACGCGGCCCGACGGCAACGTGACGGTGACCGCCGGCGACAAGCTGGTGGTCGACGCGGAACTGGGCCACCTGTTCGACTACTATCTGGCGGGCCTCGGTGAAAAGCCGCTGGCCGCCATCCGCAGCCAGATCGAGGCGGAACTGGACCGCAGCCTGGCGCCCGTCCCCGCCCGCGAAGCGAAACGCCTGCTGGGCGCGTACCTGGCTTACAAGCAGGCGCTGGCCGGCGCGGAACAGGCCTTGCCGGCGCAAGCCGATCCCGCCGTGGCGGCGCGCGCGCGCCTGCAAGCCATGCGCACCTTGCGCGGCAATTACTTTACAGCCGAGGAAAGCGCGGGCCTGTTCGGCGCCAGCGACGCGTATGACGACGACGCCGTGGCGCGCATGGCGATACTCGGCGACAGCTCGCTCGACGAGGCGCAGCGCCAGGCGCAACTGGCCGCGCTGGACCAGAACATGTCGCCGGCCCAGCGCGCCGCGCGCGATGCGCCGCTGCAGGTGGCGCAGCTGGACGCCTCCGTCAAGGCCTTGCGGGCACAGGGCGGCGGCGAAAATGAAGTCTATCGCCTGCGCGCCAGCACATTTACGCCGGCGGCGGCGGCGCGCCTGGCGGAGCTGGACCGCGAGGAATCGCAGTGGCAGCAGCGCATCATCGCGTACCAGGCTGCCAAGGCACAGCAGGCCAGCCTTCCCGGCGGCGCGCAGGATGCGGCAGCCCTGCAGCAGCTGCGCGATGCCAGTTTCACGCCGGAGGAACAGCGCCGGCTGGGCGCCTACGAATAGCGCTCAGGCCAGCTGCACCAGCAAAGCCGCTGCCGCCATCACGTCCGAAGTGTCGCGCCCCTGCCGGTAGCCGCCATGCACAGGGGCCAGCACGGCACGCGCGGCGGCACCGCGGCCTTGCGCCTGCAGCACGGCCGCCAGACTGGTGGCGCAGCGCAGCTCCCAGCCCGGCGCCTGCTGGCCCCTGGCCAGCTGCAGCGCTTCTTCCAGCTGTGCCCGTACCGCTTCCAGGCCGGCCGCATCGTCCTGCGCCAGCGCGCGCCAGCGGTGGTGCGCGTCGCGGCGCAGCACTTCCGGCGCGCTCCACGGCGCCAGGCCCGTGCGTGCGCGCCGCAGCGCCTGGCTATCGGCGGCCGCGTCGTGCAGGGTGGCCATCAAATCGACCTGTATCGGCCAGCTGCGCACCGAAGGCCAGGGGAACTGTGTCATCGCCTCGCCCCCGTCGAGCAGGCGCTGGTAGGCGACGCCCCAGGCGCTCCAGTACAGCAAGCCATAGCGGGCCGCATGCTCGCACAGCAGGCAAATCCACGCATGCGCCAGTTCCCGCTGCCCGCACCACAGGGCGACGGGAATGGCATTGACGGCCAGCGCCACGCACAGCGTGACGCCATTGTGCTCGAAGCCCACCGCCACCGCCTCGCGCGCCAGCGCCAGGGCGTCGTCGGGGCGGCCCTGCATCCACAGGCAACGCGCCAGCGTGCCGCGCAGGCACACCTGGTGATCGGCCAGCAGGGCATTGTTGAAGCCGAGCTGCGCGGCCCCCTCGGGATGCGCGAGCACCATGCGCGCCAGCGCCGCCGACTGCGCGTAGCGACCCTGCACATACTCGCCCACGGAACGCATGCGCGCCAGCACCAGGCGCATCGCCGTGTCGTCGCGCGTGGCGCACAGGACTGCAAGCTCGGTGACGTAGCTGTCGGCGCGCTGGAAATCGGCCAGCTTCAGGCTGCAAACCCACATGCCGCAAATCGCTTCGGCGCGGCGGCTGCAATCGTCCGTGCGCATGGCCAGCGCATAGCCGCGCTGGAATGAACGCAGCATGGTGCCGGTGATCCCCTGCGTATGCAGCAGCAGATGCGCCTGCGAGGCATGCAGCTGCATCTCGCTGTCCGGGTCATCCACGGCATGCGCGGCCATGTGCTCGAGCGCCCGCTCGACGCGCGCGCGGTATTCATCCATCAGCGACAGCTGGTAGAACAGGGTTTGCGCGGCCAGGGTCAGGGCCACGCCCAGCGCCACGTCGCCCTCCTCGCCGAAGGCCCAGTCGATGGCGGCGCGCAGGTCGTCGACATGGCGGCCGTAGCGCGCGCTCCAGTGCGCCGGCGGCATGCTTGTCCAGTCGGCGGCGATGCGCCCGGCCAGGCCCAGACAATGGCGCGCATGGCGCAGCAGCACGGCGCCCGCATCCCCGCCCGCCGACAGCTGCGCGCCAGCATACGCGCGCGTGGTGTCGAGCAGCCGGTAATACACGTGCTGGCAGCAAAACTCGATGCTGACGAGGGACTTGGCGGCCAGGTCCGCCAGCGTGTCGAACACGTCGCAGCCCGCCACGGCGCTGGCCGACTCGAGGCGGAAGCGGCTCCTGAACACGCTCAGCGCCTGCAGCACCTGGCGCTCTTGCGCGTCGAGCAGGCCGTAGCTCCAGTCCAGCGTGGCGCGCAGGGTCTGGTGGCGCAAGGGCATGTTGCGCGCGCCGCGCGTGAGCAGGCGAAAGCGGTCGTCGAGCTGGCGGCGCAATTCGTGCAGGCCGAAATGGCCGATGCGCCCGGCCGCCAGCTCCAGCGCCAGCGGGATGCCGTCGAGGCGCCGGCAGATGTCCACCACCACGGGCACGTCGGCGTCGGCCAGCACGAAGGCATCGTCGACGGCCGCGCAGCGTTCGCAAAACAGCTGCACCGCGGAGAAATGCCGGGCGGCGGCGGCATCGGGCACAGCGTCGGCCGGCGGCAATTCCAGCGCGGGCAGGCGCTGCAGCTGTTCGCTGCTGAGGCGCAGCGGCTCGCGGCTGGTGGCCAGCAGGTGCAGCAGCGGCGCGCCCTTGAGCAAGGCGTCGGCCAGCGTGGCGGCCGCGCCGATCACGTGCTCGCAGTTATCGAGCACGAGCAGCATGTGGCGCGGTCGCAGGTAGGCCAGCAGGACCGGCATGGCATCGCCGGCCGGCACCGCCACTCCCAGCGCCGTGGCCAGCGCCAGCGGCACCAGGCGGCCCTCGTCCAGCGGCGACAAGTCGACGAAACACACGCCATCGGCATAGCGGCGCAGCACGCGCGTGGCCAGGCCCACGGCCAGCGTGGTCTTGCCGATGCCGCCCGGACCGGCAATGCACAGCAGGCGCAATTGCAGCAGCTGGTTGGCCATCGTTTGCAGCACCTCGGCGCGGCCCAGCATGCGCGTCAGCATGACGGGCAGATTGTGACGCGGCTCGGCGCCCGCCGCACCGGACGCCGGCCGGCCCGTGTGCGCCAGCGGCGCCAGGAAGCCGTAACCGCGTCCGGGGATGGTGGTGATGTAGCGCTGGCCATCGCGGCCGTCGCCGAGCGCCTTGCGCAGCGCCGCCAGATGCACGCGCAAGGTCGCGTCGTCGACCACGGCATTGGGCCAGACGATGGCCACCAGTTCATGTTTGTCGACGATGTCGCCGGCGCGCTCCAGCAGGGCCAGCAGCAAGTCCATGGCCCTGCTGCCCAGGCGCAGCGCGCGGTCGCCCTCGAACAGCAGGCGCTCCAGCGGCAAAAGGCGAAACGGGCCGAAGACATAGGCCGGGACGGGACTGTTTATCATTCTTGCGTGGGGGAGAAGGTGTTAAAGCACGCGGCTTGCAGTGGCCATATTCTACTGAGCATCCGCGCCATGCCGCATGGCGCCATGTTTCGCCACTGTTACAAGGCCGGCGGACAGCAGCGCAGCCACCTCGGCCGCGGGCGCCGGGCGGTGCAGATAAAAGCCCTGTACCTGCGGGCAGCCCAGCCGCCGCAGCTGCGCCAATTGTTCACCGTTTTCCACGCCTTCGGCCAGCGCCTGCAAGCCCAGGCCGCGCGCCAGCGCAAGGGTCGAGGCGACGATCACAGTGTCACAATCTGCGCTGCCACCGCTGCCCAAGTCGCGGATGAAGGAGCGGTCGATCTTGATGGTGTGAATCGGCAGCATCCGGACATGGCTCAAGCCCGAATGGCCGGTGCCGTAATCGTCGAGCGAAATGGCCAGGCCCAGCGCGCGCAGGCGGCGCAAGCCCTGCGCCGCCTGCGCCATGTCGTCGATGCAGCAGCTTTCCGTCACTTCCAGCTCCAGCAGGCCGGCAGGAATGGCGTGGCGCCGCAGGCAGCCCAGCACGAAATCGGGTAACTGCGCCGGCAACTGCGGCTGGCATAGCTGGCGCGCCGAGACATTCACCGCGACCGGCACCAGAGGCAAGCCCTGCGCGCGCCACTGCGCCAGTTGGCGGCAGGCCGCATCGATGCCCCAGTTGCCCAGCGCGGCAATGGCGTCAGTCTGCTCGGCCAGGCCGATGAATTCGTTCGGGTAAATCAGGCCGTGGCGCGGATGCTCCCAGCGCAGCAGCGCTTCCAGGCCGACCAGACGCAATTGCGCCGTATCGAACTTGCCCTGGTAGTGAAAGCAGAATTCGCCGTCAGCGATGGCGCTGTCAAGGCGCGCCTGCAACTCCCGGCTGCGCGCCGAAGCACCGGGCTTGCCACCCGCCCCCTCCTGCGCCCGGCATAACAGCGCCAGCGCGCCGAGCCAGAACCTTGCCAGGCGCGCCACTAGGCCAGCAGGCGCGGCACGGCCGGCGCGCTGCGGCGCAACAAGGTGTGCGCCGGTCCCTGCTGCAGGCGAAACACGCTGACCACCTGCAGCAGCTTCGCCGCCTCGCCCTCCAGCGATTGCGAGGCGGCCGCCGCCTCCTCCACCAGGGCGGCGTTCTGCTGCGTCACTTCATCCATCTGCAGCACCGCCTGGCTGACCTGGCCGATGCCCGTGCTTTGCTCGGCGCTGGCGGCCGTGATGTCGGCCACCATCTGGCTCACGCGTCCCACGGCCGCCACCACGTCCTGCATCGTGGCGCCGGCCCGCGCCACGAGGGCCGCACCGGCGTCCACCTGCTGCGTGGAGTTGGCGATCAGGGCGCGGATGTCGCGCGCCGCCGCCGCGCTGCGCTGCGCCAGGTTGCGCACTTCCGTCGCCACGACGGCAAAGCCGCGCCCCTGCTCGCCCGCGCGCGCCGCTTCCACGGCTGCGTTCAAGGCCAGGATATTCGTCTGGAAGGCCAGCATGTCGATCACGCCGATGATGTCGGCGATCTGCGCCGAGGACGCGCTGATGGCGTCCATCGTATGGATCACCTGCCCCACGGCTTGCCCGCCAGCGCCGGCGATATTCGCCGCCTCGACGGCCAGCACGCTGGCAAGGCGGGCATTGTCCGCGTTCTGCTGCACGGTGGAGCTGAGTTCTTCCATGGCCGACGCCGTCTGTTCGAGCGAGCTGGCCTGCTCCTCGGTGCGCGACGACAGGTCGATATTGCCGGCCGCGATTTGCGACGAGGCCGTGGCAATGGTGTCGGTGCCGCTGCGCACTTGCTGCACGATGTCGAGCAGGTTGCCGTTCATGATGCACAGCGCATCGAGCAGCTTGCCCGTTTCATCGCCGCCGTGGCGGCCGAATGTCGATGTCAGGTCGCCGGCGGCCACGGTCTGCGCCACCGTCAGGGCATGGCGCAGCGGAAGGACGATGCTGCGCGTGACCAGCCAGGCGGTGACGAGTGAAAAGAGCACGGCCAGGGCGCTCAGTGCCAGCATCATGTTGCGCGCCGTGGCGTATTCGTGGCGCACCTGGGCGCCCGCCTCCTCCATCAGGTCATGCTGGTGCGAGATGAGGCTTTCCAGCGCCGCCATGTAGCGCAGCTGCTCGCCGCGCACGGTGCCGAGCAGCAAATTCGTCGCTTCGTCGCGCGCCCCTTCTTCCAGCAGGGCCAGCACCTTGTCGCGCCCGGCGTTGAACGTGGCGCGCGCCTGCGTCACGGCCGCCATCTGCTGGCGGCCCTGCAGCGACAGCACCACCTTGTCCAGCTGCGCCAGGCCCTTTTCCGTTTCGCCGCCCGCCCTGGCGATGGTGGCGCGTTCCTGCGCCAGCTGCTGCGGCTCCGTCATCAGGAGCAGGTTGCGCGAAGAGCGCGCGATGATGTTGACATTCTTGATGATGTCGTTGGCCAGCACGGTTTTCGGATATTTGTCATCGATCACGTCGCGCATGCGCAGTTCCAGGCTGGACAGGCGCAGCATGCCCAGCACGGCGGTCGCCAGCAGCAGCAAGGTCAACAACGCAAAGGAGCAGCGCAGGCGCGTGCCGATTTTCATATTTGCCATCTTTATTCGCATCCTTCAGTGTGGTGCATCGGTCATCGCGCCGGGCTCGCATGCAAGGCTGACGGCAATGGCTGCCGCCTGCCACGAATGGCTGGACGCAGCAGGCGGAGGGGTCAGCCGGGATGTGGCCGAGGCGGGAACAAGGGTGGTACGGCAGGCAGTGTGAGTTATCTCACAAGCAATGTCGCGTTAAGTTTTGCAAAGATTTGCTTAGATGGCAAAACAGCTATTCTTATAACGCTGTTTTTTTAATAAGTAGTAACCGCAGTGCGACCCTGTGCGCGCATGCAAAAACGGCCGCGCAAGGCGGCCGTCCGTTAGCGCATGCTGACGCCGTCAATCCGTCAGAACACTTCCCACTCGTCGTCGCGCGGCGCGCCGCGCTGCGGGGAAGGCACGGCATGCAAGGCCGGGCGGCCCGCCGTAGGGCGTGAGGCGGGACGCGATGCCTGACCCGGCGCCGGACGCTTCGGCGCCACGCTGGCCACCACGGCGCGCGGCGCCGCAGGCTTCGCGCGGGCGGCAGGCGCCTGTCCGCCATCGAGCTTGAAGACGCTGACCACCTCGGCCAGCTGGCCCGATTGCTCCTGCAGGGATTCGGCAGCGGCCGCCGCCTCTTCCACCAGGGCCGCATTTTGCTGCGTCACCTGGTCCATCTGGCCGATGGCCTGGTTGATCTGGTCGATGCCCGAGCTTTGCTCCTGCGTGGCCAGGCTGATTTCCGCCATGATGTCCGTCACGCGCTGCACGCTGGAGACGATTTCGGCCATCGTGCTGCCCGCCTCGGCCACCAGCTTGCTGCCCGCGTCGACGGCCACCACGGAGTCGCCGATCAGGGTCTTGATTTCCTTGGCCGCCGCCGCCGAACGCTGCGCGAGGTTGCGCACTTCCGTCGCCACGACGGCGAAACCGCGTCCCTGCTCGCCCGCGCGCGCCGCTTCCACGGCCGCATTCAAGGCCAGGATATTCGTCTGGAAGGCGATGCCGTCGATGACGGAAATGATGTCGACGATCTTGCGCGAGGAATCGTTGATGGCGTCCATGGTCTCGACCACCTTGCCCACCACTTCACCGCCCTTCACGGCCACGCCCGATGCGCTCAGCGCCAGCTGGTTCGCCTGCTGGGCATTGTCGGCATTCTGCCGCACGGTCGACGTCAGTTCTTCCATCGACGACGCCGTCTCTTCCAGCGAACTGGCTTGCTCTTCCGTGCGCGAAGACAGGTCCAGGTTGCCGCTGGCAATTTCCGACGAGGCCGTGGCGATGGTCTCCGTGCCGCTGCGCACCTGGCCGACGATGCTGACCAGGCTGGAATTCATGTCTTTCAGCGCCTGCAGCAGCTGGCCCGTTTCTTCCGTCGTGTGCACCTCGATATTGCTCGTCAGGTCGCCCGAAGCCACCGTTTGCGCCACTTTCACGGCCGAATTGATTGGCTGGGTGATGGCGCGCGTGATGTAGGCGGCGCAGGCGATGCCCAGCGCGGAGGCCAGCAAGCCGAGGATGACCATCAGGCTTTCCGAGCGGATCACGGCCGCGCTGCCGTCCTTGACGCTGGCGTCGGCCACGCCGTTATTGAGCTTGATGATCTCGTTGAGCGTGCCTTCGGCCTTGCCGAACAGCGCGCGCGAATCCTGATACTGTTTATAGAAAGTCACGAACAACTCTTTCTGCCGCGCCTCATCGCGGTTGTCGGCCAGCTGGCGCAAGATGGCGCGCACCTTGTCGTCATCTGCCTTCCAGGCCGTCCACTCGCCCTGGAAGCGCTGCCACAACACGGTTTCCTCGGGCGTTTGCGGCAGCGGCTCGTACAGCTTGCGGCCCGCCTCGATATTATTCCAGGCCTTGGTGCGCAGCTGCAGCGCTTCCGCGAACTTGTCCTGTGCCTGGTAATTGTTTTCATAGATGGCGGCCGTCAGGGTAGCGGCGGCAACGGCCGTCTGCCCTTCGCTGATCATCATCAAGCCCTGGATCGACGGCAGGCGCACCACGCCGATTTCATTGACGGCGCGGCCCACGGTGGCGATGCCCGTGTAGCCGCTGATGCCCACCACCAGCAAGGCCGCCATCATCACGGCGACCAGGGTCGCCAACTTCCATTTGATCAGTAAATTCTTAAACATGGCTAGGCCCTTTATAAAGTCACGATTTTTGCTGGCGAGGTTGAGGCTGGCATGTTCGAGTAAAACAGCTGACACTTGTATAAAGGTGGCGGGGATGGGGCGTACGCTTCGTTACAATTGGCGAGATTTTATAATAGGAAGCATAGTGGAAAATGGCTGCGCTGACTGCTACATACTTGATACAAATCAATATTTATTTCCTGACTGTGGCGCGCCTTGCACAGTGGCATCAAAAAGCTGGTCTGCGCCCTGCTTTGGTGCAAAAAATCCCCGCGTATCGCTATTGGCTACGCAGTTAATAGTCGTATAAGATGGTCAACACGCACACCACAGGTACAGCATGGCTTATCCTATCGAACACAAACTGGTGATCGGGGTCGCTTCCAGCGCCCTGTTCGACCTGGCCGAATCGCATCAGATCTACCTCGACAGTGGCCCCGAGGAATACCGCAAATACCAGGAAACGCATATCGACACGGTATTGCCGCGCGGCGTGGCCTTCCCCTTCATCCGTCGCTTCCTGAACATCAACAAGCACTACCCGCGCCAGTCTCCCGTGGAAGTGGTGCTGTTTTCGCGCAATTCGCCGGAAACGGGCTTGCGCGTCATGCATTCGATCGCCCACTACGGCCTGGATATCTCGCGCGCCGCCTTCATGACGGGCAAGTCGCCCTACCCCTACCTGCCCGCTTTCAACGCCTCGCTCTTCCTCAGCGCGAATGAAGACGACGTGCGCAGCGCGCTGGCCTGCAACTATCCGGCCGGCCTGGTGCTGCCGTCGCGCACGGAAGACGAAGAGAACGACGAAGAACTGCGCGTGGCCTTCGATTTCGACGGCGTGATCGCCGACGACGAAGCGGAAACCGTGTTCAAGCGCAACAATGACGTCGATGAATTCCACGCCCATGAAACCCTGAACGTGGGCACGCCGCACCGCCCCGGGCCGCTGGCCGACCTGTTCCAGAAGCTGGCTACCATGCAGCGCCTGGAAGAAAAAGCGCAGCGGCGCGATGCCGGCTACAAGAAGATCCTGCGCATCGCCATCATCACGGCGCGCAACGCGCCTTCGCACGAACGGGTCGTGACGACCTTGAAAAGCTGGGGCGTGGCGGCCGACGAAACGTTTTTCCTCGGCGGCATGGACAAATCGCGCGTGCTGGCCGTGTTCAAGCCGCATATCTTCTTCGACGACCAGCTGAGCCACCTCAAATCGGCGGGCGGCACCATCCCGATGGTGCATGTCCCGTTCGGGATTGCTAATATGCGCGCGGGCGATGGTCTATAATCTCGCCTGTCAGCGCCGTCACTGGCGGCGCTGCGCGCACCACAGCTGTCCCACTCAACTGCCTCTGCCACTAGTGTCATCGCCTGCATGTCCTTAGACTTAAAAAAAGCCCTCCCCAAGCCCGGCAACCGCTATGCGCTGCCCGCCCTGTATGGTTCATCCGACGCCTATGCCCTGGCGCTGGCCGCTTTGGCCTTGAAAGCGCGGGGCCAGATGCTGGCCGTGGTGGTGGCGCAGGCCAGCGACGGCCAGCGCCTGCTCGATGAAATCCCCTGGTTTGGCGGCAAGGAACTGCGCTGCCATCTGCTGCCGGATTGGGAAACCCTGCCCTACGACGCCTTTTCGCCGCACCAGGACCTGGTCTCCGAGCGCCTGGCCACCCTGCACGAAATCCAGACGCGCCAGTGCGACGTGCTGATCGTGCCGGCCACCACGGCGCTGGTGCGCCTGGCGCCGCCGTCCTTTTTGGCCGCCTACACCTTCTTCTTCAAGAAGGGCGAAAAGCTCGACGAAGCGCGATTGAAGTCGCAGCTGACCCTGGCCGGCTACAGCCATGTCTCGCAAGTGATGTCGCCCGGCGAATACTCGGTGCGCGGCGGCCTGCTCGACCTGTTCCCCATGGGCTCTGCCCTGCCTTACCGGCTCGACCTGTTCGGCGACACCATCGAAACCATCCGCACCTTCGACGCCGACACCCAGCGCTCGCTGTATCCCGTGCACGAGGTGCGCTTGCTGCCGGGCCGCGAATTTCCCATGGACGAAGCGGCGCGCACCACCTTCCGCAACCGCTGGCGCGAACAGTTTGAAGGCGACCCATCGCGCTCGGTCGTCTACAAGGACATCAGCAGCGGCATCGCCTCGGCCGGCATCGAATACTATCTGCCCCTGTTCTTCGAGCAGACGGCCACCCTGTTCGACTACCTGCCGGAAGACGCCTCGCTGGCCCTGGTGGGCGAGATCGACGCGGCCATCGGGCGCTTCTGGACCGATACCCAGTCGCGCTACCGCTTTTTAAAGGCGGACCGCGAGCGGCCGATTTTGCCGCCCGAAGCGCTGTTCCTGACCGACGAGCAGTTCTTCGGCCTGGCCAAGCCGTATCCGCGCCTGGCGATCGCCAAATCGAACGATGCGCTGGCGTCCGAACTGTCGGCGCCCGTGCCGAACATCGCCGTCAACCGCCGCGCCGACGACCCGCTGGCCAACCTGCGCAGCTACCTGCTGCAATCGGGCCGCCGCGTGATGATCTGCGCCGAATCGAACGGCCGCCGCGAAACCTTGCAGCAGTACTTCACCGAATACGATCTGCACCTGACGCCGGTGGAAGGCAGTGACGGCTTCCTGCAGTCCGACGCCAAGCTGATGCTGGGTGTGGCGCCGCTGCACGCGGGCTTCGAACTGTTTACGCCGGAAGGTAATTTATCCTTCATCACCGAGACGGAACTGTATGCCGGTTCCGGTCGCAGGATCGGCACCAAGAAACAGGAAGGCGTGACGCAGGTCGAGTCGATGGTGCGCGACCTGTCGGAGCTGAAAATCGGCGACCCCGTGGTGCACATCAACCACGGCATCGGGCGCTACATGGGCTTGACCAGCATGGACCTGGGCGAAGGCGAGACGGAATTTTTGCACCTCGAATACGCCAAGGACACGAAACTGTACGTGCCCGTATCGCAGCTGCATGTGATCTCGCGCTATTCGGGCGCTTCGCCGGAAGACGCGCCGTTGCACTCGCTCGGTTCGGGCCAGTGGGAAAAAGCGAAGAAGCGCGCGGCCGAACAGGTGCGCGACACGGCTGCCGAACTGCTCAACCTGTATGCGCGCCGCGCCCTGCGCCAGGGCCACTCGTTCGAATTCTCGTCGCACGACTACCAGCGCTTCGCCGACAGCTTCGGCTTCGACGAGACGCCGGACCAGGCCGAGGCCATCCACAACGTCATCAAGGACATGACTTCCGGCAAACCGATGGACCGCCTCGTGTGCGGCGACGTCGGCTTCGGCAAGACGGAAGTGGCGCTGCGCGCCGCCTTCATCGCCGTCATGGGCGGCAAGCAGGTAGCCATCCTGGCGCCCACCACCCTGCTGGCGGAGCAGCATGCACAGACCTTCGCCGACCGCTTCGCCGACTGGCCCGTGCGCATCGCGGAATTGTCGCGCTTCCGCAGCGGCAAGGAGATCACGCAGGCGTTCAAGGGCATGGCCGACGGCACCATCGACATCGTCATCGGCACGCACAAGCTGCTGTCCGACGACGTCAAGTTTACCCGCCTGGGCCTCGTCATCATCGACGAAGAACACAGGTTCGGCGTGCGCCAGAAGGAAGCCCTGAAAGCCTTGCGCGCGGAAGTGGACGTGCTGACCCTGACGGCCACGCCGATCCCGCGCACCCTGGGCATGGCGCTGGAAGGCTTGCGCGACTTTTCCATCATCGCCACGGCGCCGCAAAAGCGCCTGGCAATCAAGACGTTCGTGCGCAGCGAGGGCGAAGCCATCATCCGCGAAGCGTGCTTGCGCGAACTCAAACGGGGCGGCCAGATCTACTTCCTGCACAACGAGGTGGAAACCATCCAGAACCGCCTGGCCATGCTGACGGAATTGCTGCCCGAGGCGCGCATCGCCGTCGCGCACGGCCAGATGCACGAGCGCGACCTGGAAAAGGTCATGCGCGACTTCGTCGCCCAGCGTTTCAATATTTTGCTGTGCACGACCATCATTGAAACCGGCATCGACGTGCCGACGGCGAACACCATCATCATGCACCGCGCCGACAAGTTCGGCCTGGCGCAGCTGCACCAGTTGCGCGGCCGCGTCGGACGCTCGCATCACCAGGCCTACGCCTACCTGCTGGTGCACGACGTGCAGGGCCTGACGAAGCTGGCGCAGCGCCGCCTTGACGCCATCCAGCAGATGGAAGAACTGGGCAGCGGCTTTTACCTGGCCATGCACGACCTGGAAATCCGCGGCGCCGGCGAGGTGCTGGGCGAGAGCCAGTCGGGCGAGATGACGGAAATCGGCTTCCAGCTGTATTCGGACATGCTCAACGAAGCCGTGCGCTCGCTGAAAGCGGGCAAGGAGCCTGACCTGGCGGCGCCGCTGGCCTCGACCACCGAGATCAACCTGCACGTGCCGGCCCTGCTGCCGGCCGATTTCTGCGGCGACGTGCACGAGCGCCTGTCGATCTACAAGCGCCTGGCCAACTGCGCCACGCAGGAAAAGATCGACGACATCCAGGAAGAGCTGATCGACCGCTTCGGCAAGCTGCCCGACGCCGTCAAGGCCCTGGTCGAGACGCACCGTTTGCGCATCGCGGCGAAAACCGTGGGCATCGTCAAGATCGACGTGCATGGCGAGGCGGCTACCCTGCAATTCATGGCCAAGCCGCCGATCGACCCGATGCGCATCATCGACTTGATCCAGAAGAACCGCCATATCAAGCTGCATGGCCAGGACAAGCTGAAAATCACGGCCACCATGCCGGACCTGGCCGCGCGCGTGACGCAGATCAAGACCACCATCAAGCAATTGACGGTTTAGACTATTTCTATCTTTTATGCAGGGCTGACCCATGACCAATACCAAGACCATCACCATGAATCTGATCCTGCAGGGCCTGGACGGCGATAGCGCACGCCTCGAGCGCATCGCCGCGCTGGCCGCGCCGACCTCCATCACGCGCCTCGGCCCGAACGCCGTGCGCTGCGAACAGATCGCCTACTCGCCCGCGCTGCGCCCCACCATCGAAGTGGCGGCCCAGGCGGCGCAGCTGGACGCCACCTACATGATGGGGCAGCGCGAACTGGCCGAATTCAAGCTCGTGGCGATGGACATGGATTCGACCCTGATCACCATCGAGTGCATCGATGAAATCGCCGACATGCAGGGCTTGAAACCGCAGGTGGCGGCCATCACGGAAGCGGCCATGCGCGGCGAACTCGATTTCGCGGCCAGCCTGAAGCAGCGCGTGGCCCTGCTCGAAGGCCTCGATGCGTCGGCCCTGCAGCGCGTCTACGACGAGCGTTTGAAACTGTCACCGGGCGCGGAAACCATGCTGGCGGCCGTGCAAAAAGCCGGCCTGAAAACCCTGCTGGTATCGGGCGGCTTTACCTTCTTCACCGAACGCCTGAAGGAACGCCTGGGCCTCGACTACACGCATGCGAACGCACTGGAAATCGTCGACGGCAAGCTGACGGGCAAAGTGTTAGGCGGTATCGTCGACGCCGAGGAAAAGCAGCGCACGGTGGAGCGCGTGTGCAAGGAGATGGGCATTTCCCCGTCCGAAGCCATCGTCATGGGCGACGGCGCCAACGACTTGAAGATGATGGGCATCGCCGGCCTGTCCGTGGCCTTCCGCGCCAAGCCCGTGGTGCGCTCGCAGGCCGACGTGGCGCTGAACTTCGTGGGACTCGATGGCTTGCTCAATGTATTGACCTGAGTTGACTCTCTCTGGCGGACGGTGCGCGCAGGGATGCATATTTTTGCTATATTGCAAACTTATGATCATTCCGCCAACCCACCGTGAAAGTACACCGCATGCCGCCACCGCTGCCAGAAGAGATACAACGCCACCTGGATGTGTTTGTCGCCGCCGCGCAAGGCGCGTTTGGTGACGACCTTGCCGCCGCCGTGCTGTTTGGCTCGGCCGCCGATGGCCAGGTGCGCGCCACCTCCGACGTCAACCTGCTGTTGCTGCTCAAGCGCTTTACGCCGCAGGCGGCCGATGCGCTGCGCGGGCCCTTGCGCCTGGCGCACGCCGCCATCGATCTGCAGGTAATGTTCCTGCTCGAGAGCGAATTGACGCAGGCCGCCGACGCCTTCGCCGTCAAGTTCGCCGACATCATCGCGCGCCACAAGGTGCTGCATGGCGCTGACCCTTTTGCCAGTCTGCACACCAGCCGCGACGCCGTGCTACGCCGGCTGCGGCAAGTGCTGCTGAACCAGCAGGTGCGCATGCGCGAACGGTATATGCTATTGAGCCTGAATGAAGAACAGCTGGCCGGCGCCATCGCCGACGCGGCCGGCCCGCTGCGCTCGGCCGCAGCGTCCCTGGCGCAGCTGGAGGGCAAGCCTGGGCTGTCTGGCAAGCAGGCGCTCGAAGCGTTTGTCGACCAGCTGGGCGAGCCGGCCCTGCACACGGCCCTGCAAGCCATGTCGGCGGCGCGCGAAACGGCGCGCCTGGCGCCGGGGCAGGCCCTGCCCGCCTTTACGGGCTTGATGACGATTACCGGACACTTGCGCGAACACGCGGAGCAGATGCGGTGAACGGCTTCAATCCCTTTGACTGGAGCGGGCCCTGGTTCCTGTTCGCCTACCTGATCTTCGGCACGTTCGTGTACTACCTCGCGCGCGAACTGCTGATACGCATGGAATTGCGCAATCCGCACGCCCAGCTCTCGCTGGCCGATGATCCCTACCGCATCGCCTTCCTGCGCGGCGGCGCCCTCGAAGCCGTGAAAATCGCCGCCATCGTGCTGGTCGACCGCGGCTTGCTGCGCGCCGATGGCCCGCTGCTGGAAACGGCCAGCGCCGACAGCCTGCGCTTTGCCAGTCACGACATCGAACGCGACGTACTGCGGCTGTATCTGGGCCGCCAGGGTCACAGCAAGGAACTGGCCGAGCAGGCGGAGATGCTGCCGTCATGCCGCGCCTACCAGGAGACCTTGACGCAGCAGGAATTGCTGGTCGGCCCGCCGCTGTTGCGCCGGCGCGAACGCATCACCTGGCCCGCGCACTATTTGCTGCTGACGGCGGCCGCCGTCAAGGCCGTCATTGCCATCAGCCGCCAGCACTACAACCTGCTGTTCCTGGCGCTGCTGCTGGCGATCTTCCTGCTCATGCTGCGCGGCTTGCGCACCCAGGCGACCAGCTGGAGCGCGCAGCGGCTGCTGACCGACTTGCGCATGCTGTTTGGCCGCCTGAACATGCGCTCGTCGCGCCTGAATGCAGGCAGCAGCAGCGCCGACATGGCCCTGCTGGCCGCCATCTTCGGCCTCGGCGCCCTGCCCTTGTCCGTGTACGCGTATGTCGCCGAGCTGTTCCCCGTACCCCGGCCAAACACGGGCGGCGACTCCTCGTCCGGCGGCACGGGCGACTCGTCATCGGGTGGGGGCGATGGCGGCGGCGGAGATGGCGGCGGCGGCAGCGGCTGTGGCGGTTGCGGCGGTGGCGGCGGCTGTGGCAGCTAGTCCTGGGGCCTCGCGCGACCGCGTCGGCCTGGGTTGGCGCGGTGAACTGGCTGCCGGCATCGTGTCCAACCTGGCGCAGATCGACGTGCTGGAGGTGATCGCCGACGATTACTACCGTGCCTCGCGCGCCGGCATCGCGGCCCTGAGCAGCCTGGCGCGCCAGGTGCCGGTCAGCCTGCACGGCGTGGGCATGGGGCTGGCCTCGACGATTCCCGCCGACCCGCGCCGCCTGCATGCGATGGCGCGCCTGATGAAAGTAGTGCAGGCGGAATCGTGGTCCGAGCACCTGAGTTTCGTGCGCGCCGGCGGCGTGGAAATCGGCCACCTGGCGGCGCCGCCGCGCACGCCACGCAGCGCCGCCGGCGCGATCGCCAATATCGCGCTGGCCACGCGCATCGTCGGCAGCGTGCCGCTGATGGAAAACATCGCCACCCTGGTCCAGCCGCCCGCCAGCACCCTGGACGAAGCCGAGTGGGTGGCGCAGATTATCCACGGCGCGCACGTGCCGCTGCTGCTCGACCTGCATAACCTGTATGCGAATGCCGTCAATACTGGCGAGTCGCCGCAGGAACTGCTGCTGCGCCTGCCCCTGGACAGGGTCGGCGCCGTGCACCTGAGCGGCGGCCACTGGATAGCCGCGCCGGGCGGCGGCCAGCGCCTGCTGGACGACCACCTGCACGACGTGCCGCCCGAAGTCTTCGCTTTATTGACCGTACTGGCGCGCCAGACGCCCCAGCCCCTGACGGTGATCGTCGAACGAGACGGCAATTACCCGTCGTTCGAGCATGTGCTGGGCCAGCTGGAGCTGGCGCGCGCGGCCTTGCGCGCGGGGCGAAACACATGAGTTCCCCCGCACTGGAAACCTACCTGGCAAGGCTGTACACGGACGACGCCCTGCGTGCAGCCTTCCTGCTCGATCCCCATGCGCAAGCCTTGCTGCATGGCTTGTCGCCGCAGGAAGCGGAGGCGATGGCGGCGATGGACCGGGTCGGCCTGCAAATGGCGGCGGCCAGCTATCGCGCCAAGCGGTCCGCGCACGGTAGCAGGGCCACGCCGGCGCAACCGTGGTGGCGCCGGCTGCTGGCTGCCTGGACCTGACAGCCTACAGGTGCCACAACCGCAGCGGCAGCAGTCCCCACCAGGCCAGCACCAGCAGCAGCTGCAAGGCCGCCAGCAAGGCGACCCAATCCCATTTCGCCCACGAGCCCACCTCGGCCGCCGTGCCGCGGCTGCGCCAGCAGCGCGCCAGGCCGAACGCCGTCGCCAGCGGCAGCGCCCCCGTGACCAGCGCCAGCAGCACGCTGGCGATGGTGATGTCGCCCAGGCGCAGATAGGACTGGAAATAGAAAAACGGCAGCGGCAAGAGCAGCGCCAGCATCGACAGCAGGGGCGCGAACAGATGGTCGCCCCGCCCCAGGCTGCGCAACGCGGCGCGCCACACACCCACCACCAGCACATACAGCAAGCCGGCAGCGCCCAACGCCAGACTGCCCCACAGCACCAGCATGCGCAGCATCGACGCGCGCTCGTAGCTGCGCAAGCCGTCGCTGAGCACATGCTTGCCATCCTCCTGCATCAGCACGTGCGACGGCGTGCTGCGGTCACTGGCGCGGAACAGCAGGCCGCCCACCGGTTCCAGTTCCTTCGGCTCGCCCTGGAACGGGATCAGGAACAGCGATTCGCCATCCCATTTCAGGCGCGTAAAGCCGAAGACGGCGTCGACCCAGGCCATGCTGGCCATGGGACTGGGCGACGGCACATAGACACCCTGCCAGTTTTCTACCGTGGGCGCGGGCGTGCCGCGCGGGGCCGGCGCGCGCAGCGGCAATTCCAGGTCGCGCAGCAGCAGGCGATTGAAGCGCTCATAGTCGGCCTGCTCGGCATCCGTGTTGAAGGCCACGAAGAAGGCGCTGTCCTGCTCCGGATAGAGGCACAACATGGCGCGAAACCCCACGGCCGTGCCAGGGTGGCAGGCACCCACCACGTTGTGGCGGTCGCGCACGGCCAGCGCCAGGCCATGGCCCGTTGCCAGGCCCGCTTGCGCCGCATCCGTGCCGGCCGGTTCGGACAAGGCGCCCATCAGCGCCAGGTCGATGAAGCGCTTGCCCTGCAGCTTGCCGTCGCCCATCAAAAACTGCGCCAGCTTGCCCATGTCGGCCGCCGTGGTGGTAAATTGCGCGGCCGGACGCAGGTATTGCGGCACGGCCGGCTGCGCCACGCCATGCTCGAAGTAGCCCATGGCCAGGCGCGGATCCGCCTGCGCGCCCGCCTGCGTGCTCATTTGCGTACTCATTTGCGTACTCATTTGCGCAACATAGGCAAACGTGCTGTCCGCCATGCCCAGCGGCTGCAGCAGTTGCGCATCGAGATAACGCTCGTACGGCTGGCCCGTGACCTTCTCGATCACCATGCCCAGCAAGCCATAGCCCATGTTCGAATACGCATAGCGGCTGCCGGGCCGGGCGCGCACGCGCAGCAGATTGCGGTCGCCGTCAAAGGCGGCGGCCAGCGGCGTGTCCGGTGCCGGCTTCAGGCTGAACGCCTGCCAGAAGCGCACATTATCGAGGCCCGAGGTGTGCGCCAGCAGGTGGCGGATGCGCACGGGGTCGCTGGCTTGCCACGGGTTGTTCAGCGCCAGTTCCGGCAGCACTTGCTGCAAGGGCGTGTCGAGCGTGAGCCGGTCTTCGCTGACCAGGCGCAAGATGCCCAGCGCCAGCGCCACCTTGCCCACGGACCCCACCTGCATGCGCGTGTCCGCTTGCATGGGTATTTGCTTGGCAGCATCGCGCAAGCCGGACGCGCCGACCTTGACCGTTCCGTCAGGCAAGACTTCACTCCAGACGGCGCCCGCCAAACCCTCTTCCTTCAAGCCGGTGGCAAACTCCGCATCCAGGGGCGCGCCGGCGGCATGGGCCACCGTGGCGCACAGCAGCAAGGCCGGCAAGGCCTTACGCAGCCATGACCTGGCGCGCGCGGCCAGGGTGGGATAGCGATCTCGTTTCAAATGTATTCTGCCTTTTTGCATGGACTGCGCTGCCGCGCCGCTTTGCTTGTTACAATTAAAAATTGAGCAACGACGGGAGCTTTCATGTCACAAGATATTATTTTGGATACCCAACTCCAGCAGACCAAAAACCTGGCCTGGTGGTTGTACCTGATACATGGCGCCAGCTTTGTGTTTTCGCTGGGCGCGTTTTCCTTCATTCCGCTCATCATCAATTATGTGAAGCGGGACGAGGCGGCCGGGACCTTCGTGTACAGCCATCACAGCTGGATGATCCGTTCCTTCTGGTGGTATGTGGCCTGGATCGTCGTCGGCGCCATCCTGTGGATCACGCTGATCGGCATTCCGCTGGCGTTCCTCGTGTGGGGCGTGGCCTGGCTGTGGAAGGCCTACCGCTTGCTGCGCGGCTTCCTCGACCTGAACAACAACAAGCCCGAGCCCATGTAAAAGGTGCTTCGCGGCAAGCCAACGGCTTGCCGTTTCCTACATCGCCGCGAACGCCCGTTCGATATCGGCGATCAAATCCTGCGGATCTTCCAGTCCCACATTCAGGCGCACCAGCTGGCCCGGCAACTGCCAGCCCTTGCGCATGGCAGCGATGCGGTACGGCATCACCAGGCTGTTGGCGCCGCCCCAGCTGTAACCAATCTTGAACAATTGCAAGGCATCAACGAAGCGGTCCGTCTGCGCCTCCGTGTAGCGGGCATCGAACAGTACGGAAAACAGGCCACCCGCGCCCGTGAAATCGCGCTGCCAGATGGCGTGGCCGGGGCAATCGTCGAAAGCCGGATGCAGCACGGTGGCAATCTCGCTTCTTCCCTTGAGCCAGGCAGCCACCGCGCGCGCGCCCGCATCGTGAGCGTCGAAACGCAACTTCATGGTCGGCAAGCCGCGCAGCACCAGGTAGGCGTCGTCCGCCCCAACGCCCATGCCCAGACGCATGTGCGCCAGCGCCAGGCGCTCGTGCAGCGCCCGCTCGCGCGTAATGAGCGCGCCCATCAGCACGTCGGAGCCGCCCGACTGGTATTTCGTCAGCGCCTGCATGATGATGTCCACGCCCAGGTCGAAACCGCGCAAGGCCAGGCCCGCCGACCAGGTGTTATCCAAAGCCACCAGCACGCCGCGCGCATGGGCGGCCGCGCAAATGGCGGGCAAATCCGGCACTTCCATCGTCACGGAACCGGGTGCTTCCGTCCAGATCAGTTTGGTGTTGGGCTGGATCAGGGCGGCGATGCCGGCGCCGATGAGCGGATCGTAATAGCGGGCCGTGATGCCGAAATCCTGCGCCAGCCAACGCCCCAGTTCGCGGTTCGGGTTGTATATATTTTCCGGCAATAAAACGTCGTCGCCCGTTTTCAGCAGGGCAAAATCCGCCATGGCGATGGCCGCCAGGCCCGACGGCGCCAGCAGGCAGTATTTCCCCCCTTCGATCTCGGCCAGCCGCGCTTCCAGGGTAAAGGTGGTGGGCGTGCCGTGCAAGCCGTAGGTGTAGGCGTTTTTCTCTTTCCAGTCGCCCGAACGCATGGCCGCCACGTCCTTGAACAGCACGGTCGATGCGTGATGGATGGCGTTCGGAAACGCGGCAAAGCCTTGCGGCGCCTGGTAATCGCTGTGGATCAGCGCGGTCTGGGGAGATTTGGTCTGGGTCATGGCGTCGGGAAATAAAAAAAGGCGGATCAGCAATTGCTGATCCGCCTTGATTGTAAGGGCTTTGCGCCCTGCACGCCGTACACCTGACAGAGTGTTACACCTGCATAAAAAACGTTCAGGCCAAGGCGCGCTGCCGAAGACAGTACCTTACTGTACGGCAAGGCAGCGCAACGCCGGCATGGCGGTTTTTTACTCGGCAGCGCCCCACAGGTCGTGCGCATCGGCCGAGGTGATCGTCACGTCGACGAATTGACCAACCGCCAGCTTGCGGTGCGGCTCGAATGGCGGCTTCACATACACGACGCCGTCGATTTCCGGCGCGTCGGCGGACGAGCGGCCCACGCCGCCGGAGCGGGTGACTTCATCGATCAACACGCGCACGGTCTTGCCGACCTTGGCTTGCAGGCGTTTCTTGGAAATTTCTTCCTGCAGCAGCATGACGCGGCCGCGGCGCTCTTCGCGCAGCTCTTCCGGCACGGGATTGGCGATGGCGTTGGCCGTTGCACCTTCGACAGGCGAATAGGCGAAGCAGCCCAGGCGGTCGATCTGCGCTTCCTTGAGGAAGTCGAGCAAGTATTCGAATTCTTCTTCCGTTTCGCCAGGGAAACCAGCGATGAAGGTCGAGCGTATCGTCAGGTCCGGGTTGATGGCGCGCCAGGCCTGGATGCGGTCGAGGTTTTTCTCGCCGCTGGCCGGACGCTTCATGCGTTTGAGCACGTCAGGGTGCGCATGCTGCATCGGAATGTCGAGGTATGGCAGGATGTGGCCGCCGCTCATCATCGGGATGATCTGGTCCACGTGCGGGTACGGATACACATAGTGCAGGCGCACCCAGGCGCCGTAGGACTTGGCCAGCTCGCCCAGCGCTTCCGTCAGCTGCGTCATGTGGGTTTTCACGGGACGGCCATTCCAGAAGCCGGAACGGAATTTTACGTCCACGCCATATGCGGAGGTATCTTGCGAAATGACCAGCAATTCCTTGACGCCAGCCTTGAACAGGTTTTCCGCTTCGATCATCAGTTCGCCGATCGGGCGCGAGACGAGGTCGCCGCGCATGGACGGGATGATGCAGAAACTGCAGCGGTGGTTGCAGCCTTCGGATATTTTCAGGTAGGCATAGTGCTTCGGCGTCAGCTTGACGCCTTGCGGCGGCACCAGGTCGAGGAATGGCGCATGCGGCTTCGGCAGGTGGAAATGGACGGAATCCATCACTTCGGCCAGCGCGTGCGGACCCGTGACGGACAGCACTTTCGGGTGCACCTTCATGATGATGTCGTCGCCGGCAGCATCTTTCTTGGCGCCTAGGCAGCCGGTCACGATCACTTTGCCGTTTTCAGCCAGCGCTTCGCCGATGGCGTCGAGCGACTCTTGCACGGCAGCATCGATAAAACCGCAGGTATTGACGATCACCAGATCGGCGCCAGCGTAGGATTTCGCCGTTTCGTAGCCTTCGGCGCGCAGTTGGGTCAGGATTTGTTCGGAGTCGACCAGCGCTTTCGGGCAGCCGAGCGAGACAAAGCCCACTTTCGGCGCCGCACCTGGCATGGCCAGCATGGCCTCGGGCTGGGCGGAAGGAACGGGAATACGGTGAATTTCAGACATAGTTGGCAGCTAGTAAAATGGTGAGGCGAATCGGCTATTGTACCCCGAGCCGACCCTTGCTGGCAGAACTATGCTGTTTTGATGACGCCGATACAACTCACGGGCGATCGAATCGCCCGGTGAGCGTGTGGCATTGATTACTTTTTGTCCGTTGGCGGGACCGGCGGAACGAAGGGGAACGTGCCGAACAGATTCTTGCTCTGGCTCTGCATCTGTTCCTGCATCTGCACGAACAGGCTCTTGCTCTGGTCGATGTAGTTGTTCATCATGCCTTGCATCATCGGGCCCTGGACATTCATGAACTGGGTCCACATTTCCGGGCTGAAAGGCTTGCCTTCGAAACTGCCGGCCGACGTGCCCGTGAATTTGTGCTGGATATCGGTGAACGCTTGCACGTTCTTTTCCAGGTAGGATCCCATCATGCCCTGCATGGCGTGGCCATAGTAGCGGATGATCTGCGACAACACGCTGCTCGAGAACATGGGCGCGCCGTTCGCTTCCTCTTCCAAAATGATTTGCAGCAAGATGCTGCGCGTCAAATCTTCATTGGATTTGGCATCGACGACGGTAAACACCTCATTGTCCAACACCAGCTGCTTGACGTCCGTCAAGGTGATGTAGGAACTGGTTTGCGTGTCATACAGACGGCGGTTGGGATATTTTTTAATCAGGCGGTCTATACTTTTTTTTGCACTACTCATCACAAGTTCCACTTATTGCGCCGCAGCGCGTACAGAGTTAATCCGAAAAAAAAGCGAACGTGGGTCCGCTTTCGCACCTGCCTACTTTTTCCATTATAGAGTGGAAAATGGCTCCATTGCACATCAGGGTAGTAGATTCCCATATTTATTGCAACGCAACTAAAAGTAGATTCCTGACAAGACCGGGGATTACGCCGGTCTTGCCTGGCGAGAAGCTTTTGTAAACTAGTCCGCCCTGACTTTAACATACCGCCCCGGCGCCGGCTCGATTGCCGCGTGGCGCTTGTTGCCCGGCTTGCCTGGCGCCTTCACCTGCGCGCCGCCGTGTTCGGCCAGGAAGGCCGCCCATTCGGACCACCAGCTGCCCACGTGCTCGGTTGCACCTTCCATCCACTGCTCGGCACTTTGCGGCTTCGATTTGGCCGTGCGGGGCTGGTCATTACTCCAGTAGCTGCGCTTTTTCTTCGAAGCAGGATTGATCACGCCGGCGATATGGCCCGAAGCACCGAGGATGAAGCGGTTGGCTTTCGGCTTTTTCGGGTTCAGCAAGGCCGTGCTGGCATAGGCCGCACCCCAGGGCACGATATGGTCTTCGCGCGAACCGTAGATGAAAGCAGGCGCGTCGATGCTGCTCAGGTCGACCTTTTCGCCGGCCACCGTCAGCTTGCCCGGCACTTTCAGGCTGTTTTCCAGGTAAGTGTTGCGCAGATACCAGCAGAACATGGGACCCGGCAAGCCCGTGCCGTCGCCATTCCAGTACAGCAAGTCGAACGCGGGCGGCTCCTTGCCTTTCAGGTAATTCGATTGCACGTAGTTCCACACGAGGTCGTTCGGCCGCAGGCTGGAGAAAGTGCTGCCCAGGTCGCGGCCCGACATCAAGCCGCCCTTGGCCAGGGACTGCTCGCGCAGCGCCACTTGCGGCTCGTCGATGAAGACGTCGAGCGCGCCCGTATCGCAGAAATCGAGGAAGGTGGTCAACAAGGTCAGGCTGGCGGCCGGATTTTCGCCCCGCGCCTTGAGCACGGCCAGCGCCGTCGAGACGATGGTGCCGCCCACGCAAAAGCCGAACATATTGAGCTTGTCCTGGCCGGAAATGTCCTGCGTGACCTGAATGGCTTCGATCACGCCTTGCTCGACGTAATCGTCCCACGTCAGGTGCTGCATGCTCAGGTCAGGATTGCGCCAGGACATCAGGAACACGGTATTGCCCTGCTCCACCGCATAGCGCACGAGCGAGTTTTCTGGCTGCAAGTCAAGGATATAGAATTTATTGATGCATGGCGGCACCATGAGCAGCGGCCGCTGGTGTACCGTGGGGGTCGTCGGCGTGTACTGGATCAGCTGGAACAGCGCGTTCTCGAACACCACCGTGCCTGGCGTGGTAGCCACGTTGCGCCCCACTTCAAAGGCCGATTCGTCGGATTGCGAAATGCGGCCCTTTTGCATGTCGGCCAGCATATTGCTCAAGCCCTTGGCCAGGCTCTCGCCCTTGGTCTCGATCAGGGTTTGCTGGGCGTCGGGATTGGTCGCAAGAAAATTGGCGGGCGACATGGCGTCGACGATTTGCTGTACGGCAAACGCAATCTTTTGCTTCTGGTGCGGCGTCGCTTCCACGGCATCGGCCATGGCGCTGAGAAACTCCGCGTTCAGCAGATAGGCTGCAGCATTGAAGGCCGACAGGGGGCTGGCGTGCCAGGCGGGCGCGGCAAAGCGGCGGTCTTTCAGCTCCGGCGTCTTGCCGGCCATAAAATCAGCCCACAAGCCCGTCAGTTTGGCCACGTAGGCATTTTTCAGTTGCTCGATCACTTCCGGCTTGATGCTGGCACCCGCATCCTGCAAAATTCCGGCAATCGGATTGCCCTGGGGCTGCGGTACCATGTTGAACCACGTCTTCCACTGCTCAGGATTGCTGATCTGCGCCATCCATTCTTTGGTCATTGCTTGAGGATCGGGCATATTCATAGATGTATGTAAGTCCATTCAAGATTGAGGGACGCCGAACAAAACCTACTGCGCGTCGGTATAGGCGGCCTGCGATGCTCACCGTACTAGAGTACGGTTGCGCTTCTTAGCCACCTCTCCCTTCCGCTCGCTACGGTTTTGTTAGGCGCCGAAACGTAGTCGAAAAATAAATACTTTAGGATCACCTGCATGCAAACTTTTACTGACTGCCAATACCGATGATGCTCATGACCGCTGTTGCCTGGATCTATGTCGTCGGCCTCATGGCGCTGACGGAACCGTCCATCGTCGCCGGGGTGATGACCTTCTTGCTGTACTGCGTCATCCCCCTGTCCATCCTATTCTATCTGACGGGCTCGCGGAGACGCAAACGCAAGGCCGAGCTAAAAGCCCGCGCACTTGCCTCAGCAGACGATAAAACAAAAACGGCAGACACATAAGTGTCTGCCGTGCAGATTATTTGCGCCAGATCAAGCTGGCCTGTCTTCCCGTGACGCCATCGCGCCGGTACGAGTAAAACTGCGCCGCATCGCTGACGGTGCAATATTCCCCGCCGGCCACTTGCGCCACGCCATCGCGCAGCAGCATGGTGCGCGCCAGCGCATAGATATCGGCCAGGTATTTACCGGGCTTGTCGGCGATGGCGGTGAAGGCACTGGATAACACTTGCCGCTCAACATCATCGCACGCGCCGTTGCGGAACGCTTGCAGCACGTCCTGCCCCACTTCGAATTGCCGTGGGCCGATGGCCGGCCCCAGCCACGCAAGGATGTCCGTCGCGCCTTGCGCGCGCATGCTTGCCACCGTGCGCTGCAAGACGCCGTTGGCCAGGCCGCGCCAGCCCGCGTGGGCCGCACCGACAACCAGGCCATCCGTCGAGCAAAACAGCACAGGCAGGCAATCGGCCGTCATCACGACGCACACGGCGCCAGACTGTGTTGCCACGCTGGCATCGGCGTCCGGCACATGGCCGTCCAGCTTGCCGGCATCGGCCACGGCCACGCCATGCACTTGCGACAGCCAGGCCGGCTCGGCAGGCAAGATGGCGGCCAGCCGCGCGCGGTTGGCGACCACATGCGCGGGATCATCGCCCACGTGCGTGCCCAGATTCAAGCCACCGCCGCCCTGCCCGTCACCATATGGCTCCTGGCTGACGCCGCCCACACGCATGCTCGACAGCGCGCCCACGTTCGCGGGCAAGCCGGGCCAATGGGGAATAATGCAAGGCAACGGTGACGTCATCAGACCTGTTCCGGCTCGGGGATGCCGGCGGTGGCGATCAGTTGCGCGAAGTCATCGGCCAGCGGCACGATCCACTCGCACGCTTCCAGGGTACCCGGATGCACGAGACCCAGGCGGCGCGCCTGCAGCGCCTGGCGCGAGAACACGGACACCAGATGCTGCTTGCCGTACACGTAATCGCCGACCAGCGCGAAGCCCAGATGCTGCATGTGGACGCGGATCTGGTGCGTACGGCCTGTTTCCAGGCGGCATTGCATCAGGCTCACGGGACGGCGGTCGAGTTCGCCGCTGCCGATCAATTCATAGTGCGTGATGGCAGGCTTGGCCGTAAAGTTTTCCGAGACGGCCATCTTGACGCGGTCGCGCGGGTGGCGCGCGATGGAGGCGTCGATGGTGCCCGCCGCCTTCGGCGTGCCCCACACGAGCGCGAAATACTCACGCTTGACGGTGCGCGCCTGCAACTGGCGCACGAGGTCCGTTTGCGAAGCGAGGGTCTTGCCGACCACCATCAGGCCGCTCGTGTCCTTGTCCAGGCGGTGCACGATGCCGGCGCGCGGCACGCCCGCCAGTTGCGGGCAGTGGTGCAGCAAGCCGTTGAGCAGAGTGCCCGACCAGTTGCCGGGGCCTGGATGCACGACCAGTCCGGCCGGTTTGTTGATGACGATGATATGCTCATCTTCGTGCACGATGTTCAATTCCATCGCTTCCGGCTTAAAAGCCTCGTCTTCCGGCGCACTTTGCGGCAGAATGACGATCTTCTCGTCGCCATAGGCGGTCATGTTGCGTTTGGCAACTTTTCCATCGACGGTCACGAAACCGGCTTCCAGCCACAATTGCAAGCGGCTGCGCGAGTATTGCGGCACCAGCTTGGAGATGACTTTATCGAGGCGGTGGCCGCAGGCGTCCGGCGTCAGTTCCAATGTAATCGGGGCCATTTCCTCGAAGACGTCGTCGGCGGCAAAATCGCCGTCAAACGCCTCTTCGGCAGCATGGTCAGAAAGGGAGTCAAACGCGGGGTCAGCCAAATTAGGCTTCGGAGTTAATATCACAGCATTCCCATCGGCTATAATCAGCCTATTGTAAAATCTTGGTTAAAACCTTCTTGCAAAACGTCATGCAAAAAAAATTATCGTTGGTAGTCGCTTCAGTCGTTCTGCTCGGCATGTCCGCTTGCAGCTTGTTGCCAGAAAAAGTGGATGAGACCAAAAACTGGTCCGTTACGAAATTATACTCGGAGGCGCGTGAAGAAATGGCCGGGCAGCACTATGAAGCTGCAATCGGCCTGTTCCAGAAGCTGGAGGCTAACTATCCTTTCGGCAACTATGCTCTGCAAGCGCAGATGGAGATCGCTTACGCGTATTATAAGTCGGGAGACCAGGCGCAGGCACTGGCTGCCGTCGAACGCTTCATCAAGTTGCATCCGAACCACGCCAATGTAGACTATATGTACTACTTGCGGGGCCTGATCAGCTTTAATGACCAGATCAGCTTCCTGAACTTCCTGTACGAGCAAGATCCGACCGAGCGCGATCCGAAAGCCACGCGCGAAGCGTTTGCGGCCTTCAAGCAACTGGTCGACAAGTTTCCAAATAGCAAATACGCGCCCGATTCGCTGGCCCGCATGAACTATTTGATCGATGCCATGGCGAAATACGAAGTGCACGTGGCGCGCTATTACTACCGCCGCGGCGCCTACCTGGCTGCCGCCAACCGCGCGCAAACGACGGTCAGCGACTTTGCCGCCTCGCCAGCCATCGAAGAAGCGCTGTTCATCATGTACCGCTCGTATGACAAGCTGGGCTTGACCGACCTGCGCGACGATACCTTGCGCGTGCTGACCAAGAACTACCCGAACACGGCATTCCTCAGCCCGGAAGGGGTGAACAAGGAACGCAAGTGGTGGAAGTTCTGGCAGTAAAATGAAAAAAACCGGAGCTTGCTCCGGTTTTTTACTTATTCGCCGACCTTGCGCCGGAACACCCAGCTCTTGTCGTTCGACGCTTCCGGCACGAAACCGTAACCGTCGACATCGAACTGCTTCAGTTGCTGCGGATCGCGAATCTGGTTGACGGCGGCATAGCGGGCCAGCATGCCGCGCGCGCGCTTGGCGTAGAACGAGATGATTTTATACTTGCCGTTCTTCCAGTCCTCGAACACGGGCGCGATGACGGGCACGTCCAGCTGGCGCGGCTTGACGGATTTGAAATATTCTTCGGAAGCAAGATTGACCAGCACCTTGGCGCCCTGCTCCCTGGCTGTGCGGTTCAGGCCGTTGGTGATGGTGTCGCCCCAGAACGCATACAAATCCTTGCCGCGCGTGGTCGACAGCCGCGTGCCCATTTCCAGGCGGTGCGGATGGATCAGGTCAAGCGGGCGCAGCAAGCCGTACAGGCCCGACAGGATGCGCACGCGCGACTGGGCATAGTCGAGCTGGGCCGGCTGCAGGCTGCGCGCCTCGAAACCGGCATACACGTCGCCATTGAAGGCCATGATGGCCTGGCGCGCTTCCGCCAGCTGCGGCGTCCAGGAAGCGTAGCGGGCCACGTTGAGGGCCGACAAGGCGTCGGAAATGCCCATCAGGCTGCCCACTTCGGCCGGGGAAAACTGGCGCATGCGCTCGATCAGCTGGGCGGAATGGTCGAGAAAATCGGGGGTGCTGTGCAACGAGGTTGTTGGCGGCGTCTCCAGGTCGAGACTCTTGGCGGGCGAAAGCACGATCAACATAAATTATCACTACAGAATAGAATTGCCGACATGATACCTGCTCCACAAAAACTCGTCCTCGACACCAACGTTTGCCTCGACCTGTTCGTCTTCAACGACCCGCGCTGGGCGCCCCTGCTGGCGGCCATGGAAAGCGGCGCCGTGCATGCCATCACGCGCGAAGATTGCCGCGCGGAATATCTGGTCGTGCTGCATTACAAACATTTGCCGCTCGATGAAGCCAGCCGCGCCGTTGCCGCCGCCCGCTTCGACGCGCACATCAGCGTGGTGGCACCGCCCGTGTCCGGCGTGCGCCTGCCCGTCTGCACGGACAAGGATGACCAGAAATTCCTCGAACTGGCGCGCGACGCCAACGCCGACATCCTCATCACCAAGGACAAGGCCCTGCTGAAACTGGCCCGCAAGACGGCCAAGGCCGGCATGTTCAAGATCATGGTGCCGGAAGGCTGGGCCTTGCCAGGCTGAGCCGCCAAAGCCCCACACGCAACGGGGCGCGCTGCGCTAGAATGGGACACGACTCCACTTTCCGCACCGCGACCCTACCGTTCATGAACAGCCCGTCCCTGCCCTACACGACTCCCGCCCTGACCAGCCGCCTGCCTCTCGTGGGCACCACCGTGTTTACCCGCATGTCCAGCATGGCGGCCCAGCATGGCGCCGTCAACCTGGGCCAGGGGTTTCCCGACTTCGATTGCGCGCCACAACTGGTTGAACTCGTCAGCGACGCCATGCGCGCCGGCCACAACCAGTATCCGATGATGACGGGCGCCGCGCCCCTGCGCGAGGCGATTGCCGCGAAAATCGCCAGCCTGTACGGCCACAGCTATGACGCCGGCACGGAAATCACCGTCACGGCCGGCGCCACGCAGGCGCTCACCACGGCCATCCTGTGCTGCGTGCACCCGGGCGACGAAGTCATCGTCATCGAACCGGCCTACGACAGCTACCTGCCCGCCATCGCCCTGGCCGGCGGCGTGCCCGTGCTGGTCTCCATGGAGGTGGGTGAACAGGGCTACAGCGTGCCGTGGGACACCCTGGCCGCGGCCGTCAGCAGCAAGACGCGTTTGATCATCATCAACACGCCGCACAATCCGACGGGCACGATCTTGCGTCCCGCCGACGTGGCCGCACTTGCCGACATCGTGCGCGGCACGCAAATTCTGATCTTGTCCGACGAAGTGTATGAACACATGGTATATGACGGCGTGCGCCATGAGTCGCTCGCGCGCAACGCGGAACTGGCGGCGCGCAGCTTCATCGTCTCCAGCTTCGGCAAGACGTATCACGTGACGGGCTGGAAGGTCGGCTATGTCGCCGCGCCAGCCTCCATGACGGCGGAATTCCGCAAAGTGCACCAGTACAACGTGTTTACCGTCAACACGCCGATGCAGTACGGCCTGGCCGGCTACATGGCGGACCCGCAGCCCTGCCTGGACTTGCCCGCGTTTTACCAGCGCAAGCGCGACTTGTTCCGCGACGGCCTGGCGGGCAGCCGCTTTACCCTGCTGCCGGCCGACGGCACGTATTTCCAGTGCGTGCGCTACGATGCCATTTCGCAAGAGACCGAAGCGCAGTTCGCCGAATGGCTGACGACGCAAATCAAGGTGGCCGCCATTCCTGTCTCCGCGTTTTACGCGCAGGGCAAGGAATCGGGCATCGTGCGCTTCTGCTTTGCCAAGAAAGACGAGACCTTGCGCCTGGCGCTGGAGCGCCTGCGCAGCATATAACCGAGCACTGAACATGGCTTCGCTGCGGCGGGGCAAAGGATGACAGATGGTACAGCGTCGCATCGGCCCGGCCGACCTGGTTCCCGGCGAACCCCTGCCCTGGGATTTGTTTTTGGCGGACCATAGTGCCGGCCCGCAACTGCGCAAGGGACAGATCATCACGGACGGCACGCAACTGGGCCGTTTGCTGCAACTGGGCTTGTACGTGGGCGCGCCGGAACAGCCGTCCGTCTTGCGCATGCTCAATGAAGCGGCGCAGCGCCTGGAACGGCTGCTGATGGCCTTGCGCAGCGAAAACAATGCCGAGCGCGACGTGCGCGACATCGCCCGCGAACTGCTGCGCGCGCTGGAACACGATGCCGACATCTCCCTGGCCAGCATCCTGCTCAACCAGATCGCCGGCAGCTACGCCGTGCGCCACTGTATCGAAACAGCCTTGCTGGCCATGCTGGTGGGCCGCAGCATGCACAAGTCCCACGATGAATTACTGCTGATCGGCGCGGCCGCGCTGACGATGAACGTGGGCATGCTGCGCCACCACGACAGCTTCCAGGACCGGCGCGGCCCCCTGAACGACGACGAAATGCGCATCGTGCGCCAGCATCCGCAGGAAAGCACGGAATTGCTGCGCTGCGCCGGCGTCGACGACGAGGAATGGCTGAGCTGTGTGCTCCTGCACCATGAAAACGACGATGGCAGCGGCTACCCGCAGGGGCGCACGGCCGATGAAATCCTGCAAAATGCCAAGCTGATCGGCCTGGCCGACCGCTATTGCGCCCGAGTTTCCGCGCGCAACTATCGCCGCTCCATCGTGCCCGACCAGGCGCTGCAGCACATCTTTCTCGACCAGGGCGTGCCCATCGACCCCTTGCTGGGCGAACAGTTCGTCAATCTGCTGGGCAAGTATCCGCCCGGAACGTTGGTGCGCCTGCGCAGCGGCGAACTGGGGGTGGTGACGCAACGGGGCGCCGGCCACGTGCATCCGCTCAGCGATGCGCTGGGCGCGCCGCTGGCCGCCGCCCAGCTATCGCAGATGACGCCGCGCGACACGGGCGACAGCCAGTTCGCCATCGTTTCCTCGCTGCACGAAGACGATGCCGGCATGCATTTCAGCATGCGGCATGTGTGGGGCGATGAGGCGCGGCTGTAGGCTGGCTAGGCAAGGCCAGCGTCAAACTAAATCTCAGCTTACGGTTTCGGCGGACGGATGCCCGTGTATTGTGCGCTGACCAGCAGCCATTGCTTGTCGACAAGCCGAGCCACATAGCCGGCGCGCAGGGCGAAGGTGCGGGCTCCCCCCTCCTGATTGAGACGGTAGGAGAGCCGCGCCGAGATGAGCGCCGTATCGCCAAACAGGCGCACCACCGGTTCATCGACCTGGAGCTGGGGACTCGGCCGCTTCTGCTCTGGCGCATAGAAGGACAACATTTTTTCACGCCCGTCCACCTCGCCGACCGGCGATATTTCCACATAATTCTCCGCCGTGATGGCTTTCAAGGCAACTTGATCAAAGTTATTCTGCGCCTGCGCATGGCGCTGCACCAGAGCCACCAGTTCGGCATCGCCGGATGCCGCGTTCGCGTTACCGATCACGCCGAAGGCGCCAAGCAGACAGGTGGAGAGGATATGTGGAACGGTCAATTTCATGCGTATTCATCCTGGTCAAGGTCATGGGGAAGCGTCCGTTGATTGCTGCGGCAGTATCGAACACTCGCTTGCGGGCCGCGCATCGCGAAAAAGCCCACTGTATGCTATCCCCTTGTCCTTTTCTGGCGCATGCCATTGCGACAAACCGCTCGATTCATGGATTGAAATGCGATTTCGCCGGTTCGGGATGCGCATGGCGATACGTTTCAAAGACGCCCGCAAGCCATGCCTCAGCTCGTGCTCCCAGGCGCATCCAGCACCTTCTGTTTTAAATCAAGGTTGAGTGCCCACTGCTCTTCCACGGGAATGGCGCGCCGCGAACTGGTCTTGAGGGCCCCCTCTTGCGTCCACAGAAATGGATAAAAATTCAGGCACAGGTCGCCGGACAAGGGCAATTCATCAAAGCCGTGCGCCTCGCCAGGCTGCCGACCGTAAAACTGCCGCAACTGGCTGGTAAAAGCCCATTCGACAAACGCCGTGTAACCGATCTCCAGCGCTTCCCACTCCAGTGTCTCGGGGGCCAGGTAATAAAGCTGGCCCTGATCTGGGCCGAGCGCGCCGCCATTGAGGGCAAAAAAGCCGCCGAGCACGTCGTCGGCCACCAACAGAAAACCCTCGGCCTTTCCTTCGTTCCAGGTAGCAATGTTGCGCTCCAGCTTGCCATGGCCCGAGCCCAATATGCGCAGCCAGCCGTCATCCACCAGGATGCCCCCGGTTTCATAGGCTATCGCACCGAGGGGAGAACGCGTGGTGATCTGCAGGCTCAGCAGCACCTCCGCCCTGCCGGCCGAGGGAGGCAGCAATTCCACCGGTATGTCGGCCTCGCTGGCCCATTGCTTGATCAGCGCAAACGCCGGGTCTTCACTATCCAATAATTCATTCAATGCACGCATGGCACCTGACCTTATCGATGACCGCTTCCTGCGGTCGGAGTATGCATGGCGACGCTGGCACTGTCTGGCGGGCGGCGCCCGTCACCCTTCATTTTGCGGACGTCAAATACGCCCGCAAGCCATGCGTGAGCACGAAAGGAAACACGCTCGCGTGATCTTCATCCGCGAAGACGCGCAAGCGGGTTTTCAAGCCGGGGAACTTGCGCGATGTCAACTTCCCGTCGAACTCGCGCAAGTCGGCCACCATGTCAGCGTCCTCTTCCGAACGCGAACGCTTCTTGCCCGCCGCCAGCTTTTCCAGGCCGCCGATGCCAAAGAATACGGACGCCGGCAAGTCCTTGTGGCTGGCGGCATACGCCTGTTCGCGGTCGAACATGACGCCAGCGTCGTACCACAGCGACGGACTGCCGAGGATGTAGTGCTCGAAGGTGCGCGGTTCCGTCAGCAGGAATTGCAGGCCCAGCAGGCTGCCGTAGGAATGGCCGATAAACACCTTGCGCTGCATGTTGACGCGATAGTTGCTGGCGATGAAGGGAAATACTTCGCCCGAGATGAACTGGCCATACGCCTTCGCTTCGCCGAACGCCGGCTGCCGCCCCGGCATGTCCGAGCGGTACTCATGCTTGCGCGGCGTGGTGGGCGTGTAATCGCGGCGGCGGCTGTACACCCCACCATCGCCGTTGGCGTACGACAAGCCGACCACGATGACTTCTTCCATTCCCGCATGCTTGTTCAGGCGCTGCGCGATATTGCGCACGACGGGAAATGCATAATTGGCATCGACGACGAACAGCACCGGATAGCGCTTGTTCCCCTGCCGGTAGGAATCGGGCAAGGCCACATACACCTGGTAATCGCGCTTCAGGGCTTGCGCCCGGATGTCGCGTACTTCCGTATCCTCAAGAACGTAGTTGGCAGGGGCGCTGGCGGGGGCTGCCTGGGCGCTGCCGGCCAGGGTGCTGCCGGCCAGGCAGCACAGAACGATAAGCAGACTGAGAGGCTTCAAGCTGTTTCTTTCATTGAGGTAAAGTTACTTCGCAGTCGCCGCCGTCAGCTGCACCAGCTTGCGCTCGACAAACGCCTGCAACTGGGGAGATAAAGTTTGCAAGCCCTTGGCCCGCTCGAACGCCTGGCGCGCCTGGGCCGGGTGGTTGTCGGCTTGCAAGGCAATGCCGAGGCCCATCCACCAGACGCTGTTGTCGGGCGCCGTCTGCAAGGCCAGCTGATAGTGGTCGGCCGCTTCGCGGTAGCGCTGTTCGCGCTGCAGCACACCGGCCAGGAAGGCGCGGTATTCGCCGCTGTCGCTGGCGTACGGCAGGCTGCGCGTCAAGGTATCGAGGGCGGCCGCGCCGCCGTTGGCCTTGTCCAGCTGCAAACGGGCCAGCATCATCGCTTGCGCCGGCTGTTTCGGGTCCAGCGCCAGGCTCAGCTGCAACTGGCGCGCTGCTTCGTCGGGGCGCTGCGCTTCCAGCAGCAGGCGCACCAGGGTTTCGCGCGCACCCTGGTGGCGCGGGTCCAGTTGCAGGGTCTGCTGCAAGACCAGCATGGCGTCAGACACGCGGCCATCTTGCAACTGCGCCAGCGCGCGCCGGTATTCATTCTCCACGCGTTGCTGCGGAGTGACTTGTTTTCCGTCAATGATGCGCTCGCTGGCGGCCAGTGCCGGCGTTTTCACCACGGGCGCGGCGGCAGGCTTGGCGGGTTGTGCCGTGATGCGGCGCATGTCGGCGGCACGCAGCCTGGCTGGCGCGGGGGCAGCTTCCTCGGCCTGGAATACGGGTTCGGGTTCAACCGCCACGACGGGCGCGGGTGCAACGGTGGCAGGCACCGGTGCCGATACTGGAACCAACACCGGCGTGCTGGCCACGCTGACCAGCACGGGCGGCACGGCCGGGCGCTTCAGGTAGACCCAGCCCAGCGCGATGGCGGCGGCCGTCAAGCCGGCGGCGCCGCCGAAGACCAGCGCGCGCGAAACGCCCCGCTCGCGTTCGGGCACGGAGCGGATGCCGGCCGCGTCGCCGCGTCCATCGGGGGTGCCGCGCGCATCGAGGTCTTGCAACATCTTGTTAATCAGGCTCATCTACAGGCTCATCTTCGTCATCGGTTCAATAAAGTCCAGCTCGCGCCGCAGGCGGCGGCCAGCACGCCGGCACCGGCCAGCCACGGCCATGGCCGCCGCCACAAGCGGCGCGGCTTGCTGGCCAGGGTATCGCTGGCGGCCAGCGCCACGTGGCGGGCGCCCACTTGCTGCCGTCCTTCGCCATACGCCACCATCAGCGCCTTGTGCGCCATGATGTTGATCAGGCGGGGAATGCCGCCGGATGCCTGGTACAGCTTGCCCACGCCGCCACGGCTGAACAGGCGCGCGCCATCGAAACCCGCCACGCGCAGGCGGTGCGCCACATAAAAATCCACGTCGTCGCGCGACAGCGGACCCAGGTGGTAGTGAAAGGTGATGCGCTGCGCCAGCTGGCGGATTTCCGGCAGGGCCAGCTTGACGTCGAGTTCGGGCTGGCCAAACAGCACGATTTGCAGCAGCTTGCGCTTTTCCGTTTCCAGATTCGTCAGCAAACGCAAGGCTTCGAGGCTGTCGACGGGTATCGCCTGCGCCTCGTCCAGGCACAGCAGCACGCGCTTGCCTTGCGCCGCCAGGTTGAGCAGGCGCAAGTTGAGGGACTTGAGCAATTGATGCTGATCAGCATCTTTCTCCAGCAGCACATCGAGGTCATCCGCCAGCGCCAGGATCAGCGAACGGGGCGGCAAGTTCGGATTCGGGATGTAGGCCGTGACGAAGTCCGGCCCCAAGGATTGCATGAACTTGCGGCACAAAAAGGTTTTACCAGTGCCCACTTCGCCAGTGATCTTGATGAAGCCCTCGCCATTGCGCGCCGCCACCAGCAAGGTGTTGAGCGCCTTTTGCGACTGCGGGCCGTTGAAGAAGAAACTGGTATCGGGCGTGAGGCCGAACGGCGCCTCGCGCAAGCCGAAATGGGTCTGGTACATTTAGCGCCGCTCCGACGGACGGCGCGGGTCGAGCGCCTCGATGCGCTTGCCCGAATCGAGCAAGTCCTCGTTCCAGCTGTTCGCGCCGTCGACGATGGTCGGCTTGATCAGCACCACCAGCTCGCGCTTCTGGATCACCTGCCCCGTGTTGCGGAACAGCGCGCCCAGCACGGGAATATCGCCCGCGCCCGGCACTTGCGAGCGGTCCGCCGTGGTGGCCTGGCGCATCAGGCCGCCGATGGCGACGATGCGGCCATCCTGGCTGCGCACCATGCTGTCCATCTCGGACGTGCTGGACGCGGCCAGCGGCAGTTTCAGCGAGCCGGCGCTGCCCAGATCGATTTCCTTGCTGATGGTCGACACCTGGCTGACGGACGGGTGCACGTGCAGGATGATGTTGCCATCCGCATCGATCTGCGGCGTCACGTCCAGCACCACGCCGGAAAAGAACGGTTGCAAGGTCACGTTGGGGCTGGTCGTCGCGCCGCTGGCCGTCGTATTCGTCGTGGTCGACACGCCCGTCACGTAAAACTCGTCCGTGCCGATCTTCAGCACGGCCTTCTGGTTGTTCATGGTGGCGATGCGCGGGCTCGACAGCACGTGCACGGAGCCTTGCGATTCCAGGAAGGAAATCATGGCCGCGAAATTGGCCGTCTGGAAAGCCAGACCGAACATGGAACCGGCCGCGTTCGCCGCCGAACTGAGGCCAAAACCGCTGCTGGCCGTCAAGCCATTGCCATTTGTCATGTTGGGCGGCTGGCCGCCGTTGAACGGCAGCGGCGCCAGGGTGCCGCCGGGCTGGATGAAGCCCGTCGAGATGCGGTTCGTGTGGCCGCTCTTGATCGAGGCGAACGAGGCCCAGTTGATGCCCGTCTGCGTGTTGTTATTGAGTTCGACTTCGAGGATTTTCGCTTCCAGTATCACCTGGCGGTCGACGGACAGTTGCGTGGCCTTCAAATACATGTCGACATTGCGCAACTCTTCCGGCATGGCGCGGATGACGATCACGCCCGACTGCGGGCTGAGCACCACTTGCCGGCCGCCTTCGGTGCTGCCGACGATGGCTTCCAGCGCCGCCTTCAATTCCGGCCAAAAATCCGCCGTCGACGAGGTGGTCAGGTTGCTGCTGTCCAGCGTGCGGCCGCCCTGGCCGCTATTCGTCTGCTGGTTCTGCTCGTTATTCTGGTTATTGCCCTGATTGTTATTGCCGCTATTGCCCGAACCGCCCGAGTTGGTCGAACCGACCGAACCGACCGACGTCGACGACACGCGCAGGTTGGAGCTGCCGCGGCGCGCGCCCGTCAGGTAATTGACGTGGAACAAACGCGTCTGCATGGTCAGGGGCTTGATGTAGATCTGCGTGCCCTCGACCTTGTAATCGTAGCCATACAGTTCGCGCACGGCGTCGAGCGCCTGGAACAGGGTCACGTCCTTCAGGTTGGCGGAAATCGTGCCGCCGATGTCGGGATGGACCAGCATGTTGTAGCGCGTGCCGGCCACGATGGAAGTGAAGAACTGGCGCGCCGGCACATTGTTGAAGGCCACGTTGAAGCGCTCGTCGAGCGCGGCGCGGGCCTTCGGCAATTGCTGGGCCAGGGCCGCCACGGGCGGCAGCAGCGCCGCTTCCACGGCGTCCGGCTGGGCCGCTGGCGCCGTGGTGGCAGCCGCGCCCTTGACGGCATCGGTGATCGCATTATAGGTGTCGCGCTTGACGGGCGCGACATTGCAGCCACCCAGGCCCAGGCTGACGCTGATGACAGCCGCCATCGTACTGATCTTGAACATGCTCGCCTTGTGTTGATTGAGTTGCTTGGCCACTTCTTCTACTCCTGCTTGCTGCCGGTCTTGCTATCGGTCTTGCGATCGGCCTTGTTATCGGTCTTGCTGCTCGGGTACAGCTTGAAGGTTTCCAGTGATTTGCCACGCCGCAACACGACAGCCGTGTCGCGGATCTCCGTCACCACAGCGCCGGCAACCTTGCTGCCGACCCTGACCGTCTGGCCATCGATGACGGCCAGGCGGCGCCCGCCCGGCTGGGTGGAGATGAGCACCGATTGCAGCTGCGGCCGGGCCGCGACGACGGGAGTGGTATTGGCGGGCGCCCACAGGGCTGCCGGCGGGCGCGTCGGATCATCGAGCGCCTGCGCCTGCGCGCCCGGCCACGCCAGGTTCAGCGTCAACCCCAGCGCCAGGGAAAGCGCCGGCAGCGCGCGGCCAACGGTCAAAGTGCGATCCATGTATCGTCCATGCTGAGGGTATGTAAGGTCAGGGTCAAGCTGGCGTTCGGGTAGCTGGCAGCGTCGAGGTGGGCGGCGCCCCAGAAGACGCGCGTCGGCATCGCTTGCAGCGCCTGCATGTATTGCACCATGTCGGCATAACTGCCTTGCAGCACCACTTCCACGCCGTGCTGGTGCAGCAGGGGGGCCGGGGCCACCTTGTCCGCCGCAGCGCCGTTCGCGGCATCGGCTGAATGTGCGCCCACGGCGCTGGCGGGCAAGGTTTTCAGCGACACCACGCGCAGTCCGGCGTGCCGGCGCAGCAAGTGTTCCAGCAAGGTCACCATGCGCTCGGGCGCCACCAGGCCATGCTGCTTCTGGCGCAACGCCTGCGCCAGCGATGCCGTTTCCGCCTGCAAGGCTACCAGGCGCGTACGCGCTTCCTGGTCGGGATCGGTGGCGTGGGCCAGCATGGTCAGCTCGATTTCCTTGTCGGTGGCAGTCAACAGGCTTTGTTTTTGCGCAAGGCTCGCCTCCAGCGCGGCGCGTTTTGCCAGCAGGGGATTAAAGCTCATGAAATAAAACACGAACAGGACGGCGGCCGCAGCAGCGCCAAACACCATCAGCCGTTCGCGCAGGCTGAGGGCATCGAAGGCGGTAGCCCATTTCTTCAGCAAGGGCAGCATCAGCGCGTTCCTCCCGCAACAGGTTTTGCCGGCGTGGCGGCACGGTCGGCCGATTGCAGGCTGAACGCGACATAAGGCAGGCTGGGCGCCTTGCCCTCGGCCACGGCCACGGCCGGCGGCTGGGGCTGGCCGATGTCGAGGCTGGCGAAGGTCTTGCCTCTCAGTACCTCCTGCTGGCCCAGGCGCGTGATGTAGGCGGGCAGCAGCGACGCGTGCAAGGCGCGGCCCTGCAAGCCGAAGTCATTGCCGGCGCCGGCGATATCGACGCCCGTCAGCCATACACCGTCGACCCTGGCCTGCGCCAGCGCGCGGAAATAGCCGGCATAGCCGAGGGTATTGCCCAGCTTGCCGCCTTCCAGCACGTTTGACGCATCCTGCAGCAACTGGCGCTGCGCCTCGACGGCCGCCAGTTCCTGCGCCAGGGCCGGATCTTTCTTGCGTGGCGGGAAATCGCGCAAGATCTGGTCACGCTTCGCCTCGCCTTGCGCCAGCGCTGCCTTGACGCCCGCTTCGCGCTGCTCCAGGCCGGCCAAAGCCTGCTGGGCCAGCATGCCCGCGGCCAGCAAGACCAGCGCCAGGCCGCCCAGGCCCAGGCCGGCCGTGCGCGCCGACATATGGTGTTTTTTCAGTTCAAACTGGGGATTGAACAGATTGATCTGCTGGCTCATGCGCCCTTCCCTTCATGCTTGCCCGGGTGCAAGCCAACCTCGCGCAAGGCAGCCCCGATGGCCAGGAAGTAGCGCGCCTGCATGGCGGGGTCGCGCAGTTCGGCGGCCTGCGACAGGTCCAGCACCGTGGCCAGGTCCAGCTGCTCCACCGGCATGTAGAGATTGTCGGCCAGATACGCGTGCAAGCCATCGCTGGCGCCCGTCATCAGCATCAGGCGGGCCAGCGAAATGAAATGGAACTGGCGGTCGAAATGGTCGAACGAGCGCTGCAATTCCAGGGTGACGCGGTCGTAATACTGGCTGGCGTCAGGCGACTGCAGTTGCGTCAGGGTCACGTCGATGCGGCGCGCCTGGTACAGCTCGCCATTGAAGCTCATGGTCAGCAAGCCGCCGTCGCCATCGAAAAACAGCACGGCGATGCCGCGTCCCGGCGTTTCCAGCAAGGTGGCGATATTGCGTTGCGCCATCTCGGGGATATCGATCACGGACAGGCCGATCTTGCATTCGGCGTACAGCGCCTGGCGCCGCGACACGGCGCTGTTGCGCGCCGCGACGGCAAACACGCTGCTGCCCCGCTGGGTGCCGTTCGGGTCGCCGGGGATGTCGAACACGTCGATGGTGGCCTCGGCCAGGGGAAAGTCCAGCATGTCCTTCAGGCGCCAGCCCACGGCCGTCTTCAGTTCCTCGCGCGGCACGGCCGGCGCTTCCAGCGACAGCAACTGGTATTCGCCGCCGGCCAGCACGCTGGTGCAGTGGTGCGCCGTCGCCTGCAGTTCCTTGCCCAGTTTTTCCAGCACCTCGGCCGGCGCCGGCCGCGCGGCCGCCTGGTAGCTGGCGCCCCGCACGCGCGGCATGCCATCGGCGGGACGCTCGACAACGACAGCGCTGACGCCTTCGCGGCCAAACGCCGTAGCCAGCCATCCATCGTACTTCTTTGCTCTTGCGAATAAACCCATGCGAACTATCCAGTGTAAGTGCCTGCCCGATCTTGTCGCGCAGATAATGCATCCGACCAATTTTAATTCATGAAGCCAACTTTATTGTGTAAAAACAATAAATTAGCGATCTTTTTTTCATGCAGTTGACCTTACTGCGACAGCACGGCTTGCAGGCGGCGCTGGAAGTAATCGGCGTTATTGCCCGCATTCGGACAGCGCGGCTCGACAGAGGCCGGCTGATTACACGCCGTGGCCGTGATGGTCCAGCTGGTCAAGGTAGCGGGCGCCGTGGCCGAGCTGCATTGCACGGTGACGCTGAACGCCGATAGTGTCGTGCTCGCCGGCAAGCTGAACGTGGTACCGCCGATGCATGCCGCGCCGGTGGTCAGGCCCGCACTGATCTGTTTCTGCAAACCCCATTCGAGGCCGGCGCGGGCAGCCTGCTCGGCACGCACGCCCTGCACGTCCATCGCCGATTCCGTCTGCTGGAAGGTGGAGATATTCACCATCACGGCCGCCAGCGCGGCCAGCACCACCAGCAGGAAAATGGCCGTGACGAGGCTGAAACCGCGCATGCGGCCCGTGCGTTGGCGCAGCAAGCGCGTCATGGCGTATTCCTCGCCTGCACCTGTTGCACCAGGCGCAGCACGCCCGTATTGCTGTTCGCCGCACCGAGGCTCAGGCTGATATTCACCAGGCCCCGCTGCACATTGGCCAGCACGGCATAGCTGAAGGCGCACCCCGTCACCTGGCGCGCCAGCAGTGCGCCATTCTTCAAGTCCGCCGCAACCGGCTGGGTGGCCTGGATGGCATAGCCGGCGTAACGGGTCAGGGTGCCGGTCGCCAGATCGCACGCATAGGTGACGGGCGTCGACACCACCTGGAAGCGGTTCGATGGCGACGGCAGCGGCGCCGGCGCCGTCGTGAAAGGATAGCTGCCGAGCGTGACGACGCCGCCGGACACGCCCGTCACGGCCGCGCGGTTGCAGCCATTCGCCGCGCTGCAGGCATAGGCATTGTTCGGCGCGTACTCCGTGCCCAAGTTGTAGACGACGATCTGGTCGCCCACGCTGATCGCCTGGCGCGCGCCCAGCGCATTGACGGGCATGGCGCCGACGACGGTAAAGTTCAGTGGAAGGCTGGGGTCGGGAGGGGTATCAAAGCTCAGCACATTGCCCGGCGCGGCCGCATCGCTATCGCTCAGGTAGCGCCCGCCCGTCTTGGTCAGCAACAATTCCAGGAACAGGCCGTCGTTCGACACGCGCACGCTGTTGGGCAGGGCCAGGCGCACATCGCGGGTCAGGCGGCGCGCCGCCGTATCGGCTGTGTCGGCCAGCGCGGCGCGCGCCGTGACATCCATATAGCCTTGCACGGGCACGCGGATGAAGACGGCGACCATGGTGCCGATGATGCCCGTGATGACGATCACGATGACCATCTCGACGAGAGTAAAGCCGCGCGGACGGCGCCTGGCGTTAAGAAAATTTTTCATGGGATACTGTTCGGCGCATAGCGCACGCGATAGCCGTCGAGCACGATCTGCTGGTCGGCATACGGCACCGTCACCTGGATACGCAGGCTTTCCGTGGCAGGCAAGCCGTTCAGGGCTGCCTGGGTGATCACCACAGAGGCAACGTATTCCTGGGGGGAACCTGCAGCCCAGACGGCGCCCTGCGCATCCGTCTTGTACTCCGTGGCTGTGCCATACGCGCTCACGTAATCGTTGACGTTGTCGAACGGCCGCCCCGCGCCGTTCGCCTCTTCCCCCGGCCCTTCCGGGACGGTGCAGCCGGCCGGGCTGGTCGCCGTTTGCGCAGCCGGGTCTTGCGGGTCGCAATAGGTAAACCGCGCCAGCTGGATTTCTTCCAGCATGCCTTCGGCAATCGCCAGCGCCTGCTTGCGCAATTGCGGATCGGCGCTGTGCTTTGTCGTCAGGCTCATTACGCCGAGGATGGCGGCCGATGCCAGGCCGACGATGACGATGAACAGCACCAGTTCGATCAGGGTCACGCCGCGTTCACGCCGGCGATGCTGGCTAATGGACATAGCCGGTCTCCCCTTCAACCGTGACGGTGCGCGTCAGGCCGTCGCCCTGGATGCTGATTTGCAGCCGCGCAGGGAAGGTCGATGCGTCAGGAAACACATTGGCCAGCACATATGGCTGGCCCAGCGCGTCGAAATAAAAGCTCGGTGTAGCCTTCGCGTCGGTGGACAGGGTGACGCTGGCCGGACGGCCTTCGCACAGCCAGTTGGTCGCCGTGCAATACTTCACCGTGTCTTTGCTGCCGCTGTTGCTGCCCGTCGGCGGCACCACCTTCTGTTCATCGCTGCAGCCGGCATCGAAGCACAGGGCCACCTTGTTGGCATCGATGCTGACAAACACGGCACGGTTTTGCGCCACCGCAAGCTTTTGCCCGTAGCGCACGATATTCGTCACCTGGTCGGCAAAACTGCGCGCGTCAAACGTGTCGCGCTGGAAAAACCGGTTGACGGCAAAGGTCGCCAGCAAACCCGCCAGCACCAGCACGGCCACCAGCTCGATCAGGGTAAAGCCGCGCGCAGCCGTACGCCGCAGGGGGCGTGGCGGCCCTGCTTGGCGATGCGGAAAGACTGTCGGTGGCTGCTGCAATGGATGGCCCGTAAAAAAGCCCAACGGGCTGGCGCCTGGGGTTGGGCTGGTGGTGCGCAAGGAAGGCCGGGCGTGGCCGGACTTTCCTTGCAGTTTGCTCAAAGATTACTTACACGTGTTGGTAGTTGCCGCAATGGACACTACCGGGGCGACAGTCGCCGTTGGGGCGGGGTAGGTAACCGAGCATGTCGTGCGCGTTGCATCAGGGGTCACGACGAAACCTGCGGTAGTTGTGATCACGTAATCAGGAGTGGCAATACCCGCAGCCAGTCCAATCCCGGCGGCATCGGCCGTAGGGTAGCCGCCTACGCCGGTAATCGCCTGGCCTTCCATCTTCACCGAGTTGCCATCGGCGGGCGAACCGCTCACCAGCCATTGCGCATGGTACAGCGCCGCGCCCGCCTTGAGGGCGCCAGCGGCCGCCTGCATCTTGGCCACGCGCGCATCGGTCGACATGTCGATGAATTTGGGAATCGCCGTGGCGGCCAGGATGCCGAGGATGACGATGACGACGATCAGTTCGATCAGGGTAAAACCTGCCTGGGCGCCGCGTTTCATACTACGTAAAGACTTGTTCATTCTTGCTTTCTCCAAAATCAAATAAAAAATTCAAAACCAACGCCATGAAACTGTCGCTGCACCGGACCAGGAAGCGCGTCAGTTTGCTGCCGGGTCCGGCGATTTCCACACCACGATATCGGGTTCCTGGGCGAGCTTGTCAAGATCGGCGTCCGCACGTGGCAAGGTTACCTTAAATTTCACTGAATCAACCCTTTTACTGGGAAAAATATTGCCATTACTAAACAAATAGATGATTTTTTGTTCTTTTTTATCGTACAGCCAATTCCCTGCAGGTAACTTTTCAAGCTCCGGCTGCGCGAACTCGCCCAGGTAGTTGGCCGGCTTGTCGGCCAGCCAGTCGAACGGGTTTTGCCGCGCCAGCGCCGGCAACTGCTCGCGCCGGTCCGCCAGGTACAGGTGCAGCACCTGCACCCGCAAGCTGGTGCGCAGGACGCCCAGCATCTGCGCCACGGCCACCTGCTGCGCCTGCTGCTGGTAATAACTGACCCGGTTCAAGAATACGGCCATCAGGATGGCGAACACGCCCGCCACCACCGCCAGCTCAAACAGGGTGAAACCGCGCTGGCGGAACGGTTTGGCCATCAGTGCAGGGCCGCCCGGCCCAGGTCCCAGATTGGCAGGAAGATGCCCAGCGCCAGCACCAGCACCATGGCGCCGAGGAAGACGATCAAAATCGGCTCGATCTGCGCCGACAGGGTTTTCAGCTCGTAATCGACTTCGCGCTCGTACATGTCGGCGATCTCGTCCATCAGATCGTCGAGCGAACCGGATTCCTCGCCCACGGCGATCATCTGCAGCACCACGGGCGTAAACACATTGGCCGCCACCGAGGTGCGCAAGATGCTTTCGCCCCGCTCGACGCCGTCGCGCATCTGTTCCACGCGCGCGCTCAAATACGTGTTGTCCACCGTTTGCGACACCACCGTCAGCGCCTGCACGATGGGCACGCCGCTCGTGCTCGACAGGGCAAAGCTGCGCGCAAAACGGGCCATCGTGCCTTTCAGGATGATCTTGCCGGCGATCGGCAGGCGCAGCTTGGCGCGATCCCACTTATATAAACCCTGTTTCGTGCGCAGCCAGGCACGCCAACCGAAAAAGCCGCCCGCGCCCAACAGCAGCAGGATGGGCCAGTACGCCACCGTAAAGCGCGAGGTACCGATCAGGATGCGCGTCATCAAGGGCAGTTCAGCATGGAAACTGGCAAAGACCTTTTCGAACTGGGGAATGACGAAGATATTCACCACCACCATGGCGGCCAGCATGGCGAAGACGACGAAGGTCGGGTAGCGCGTCGCCGTTTTCACGCGCGCGCGCATGTCGCGGTCGAATTCCAGGTGGTCGAACAGGCGCAAAAACACTTCATCGAGGCGCCCCGTCATTTCGCCCACGCGCACCATCGACAGGTAGAACGGCGTGAAGATGGCGGGATGGCGCGCCATGGCGGCCGACAGTTCGCGGCCCGCGTCGAGCGACTCGCGCACATCCTTGATGATGCGCCCGAACGCGGGGCTGATGGCGGACTCCTGCAAGCCGGCCAGGCCGCGCATGATGGGCACGCCCGCCTTGAGCAGAGTGTACAGCTGGCGGCTGAACAACTGCACGTCCATGGGCGTGACTTTTTTCTCGGTCAGCCTGGCCCACCAGCCCAGCTGGTTGGAACCGGCCTTCGTCACCGTCTGTTTCGTGGCGCTGATGTCGACGGGCGTGCTGCCGCCCGCCATCAACTGGTCGGCCACGGCGCCGCTGTCGGCACCTTCCATCACGCCGGTCAGCAGTTCGCCACTGGCGCTGCGCGCCTTGTAGGAGAAAAACGGCACCTCAATCCTCGCTTTGGTTGCTGATGCGCATCGCTTCCATCACCGTCGTTCGGCCCTGGACCACCAGCTGCACGGCGTGGCGGCGCAGGGTTTCGCCCGCCATCTGCGCCGTCGCCACCTTCATGAAGTGCGATGGATCGGCATGGTTGGCGGCGTCGGCCACGGCGCGCGTGATTTCCAGCAATTCGTAAACGCCCGTGCGGCCCCGGTAACCCATGCCGTTGCAATGCGAGCAACCCTTGCCGTGGAAATACTGGTTGCGCTCGACCAGCTCGCCCAGTTCCAGGCGCAGCCATTCGTATTCGTTTGGCGTCGGCGCGTACGGCGTGCTGCAGCTTTCGCAGATCACGCGCACCAGGCGCTGCGCCAGCACGGCTTGCAGCGAGCTGCCCACCATGTAGCGGGGCACGCCCATATCCATCAGGCGCAGCGGCGTGCTGATGGCGTCGTTCGTATGCAGGGTCGACAGCACCAGGTGACCCGTCATGGCGGCGCGCAGGCCGATTTGCGCCGTTTCCTGGTCGCGCATCTCGCCCACCAGCACGATGTCGGGATCTTGCCGCAGAGCCGAACGCAGCACGCGGGCAAAGTTCAGTTCGATCTTGTCGTTCACTTGCACCTGGTTAATGCCGGGCAATCGGTACTCGACGGGGTCTTCCACCGTGATGAGCTTTTTCTCCACGGAATTGAGTTCGGACAAGGCGCAATACAAGGTCGTCGTCTTGCCGCTACCGGTCGGCCCCGTCACCAGCACCAGGCCGTTCGGGCGGCTGACGATGGCGCGGAACTGCGCCACCAGCTTGGGCGGCATGCCGATGGCGTCCAGGCGCAAGGTCGTGCCGCCCTGGTTCAGCAAGCGCATCACCACCGATTCGCCGTACTGTGTCGGCATGGTCGAGATCCGCACGTCGATGCGCTGGTTTTTCACGCGGATGGCGAAGCGGCCATCCTGCGGCAAGCGCTTCTCGGAAATATCGAGGTCCGACATCAGTTTTAAACGCAGGGCCAGCGAACTGGCGATCTTGCTGTCCGCTTCCGTCTGCAAATGCAGCACGCCGTCGATACGGAAGCGGATCTGCAGCCGGCCTTCCTGCGGCTCGATGTGGATGTCCGAGGCGCGCACCTGCGTGGCATCCTCGAACACCGATTGCAGCAACTTGACGATGGGCGCCTCTTCCAGGCCTGGATTGACGGCCAGTGCGCCGAAGTCGACGGAGACATCGCCCAGGTCCTGCTCCAGCTCGCGCGTCAGCGTGGAAATATCTTCCGTGCGGCGGTAGATGCGGTCGATGGCGGCCAGCACTTCCGTTTCATTGACGACGGCCAGTTCGATCTGCCGCTTGACCAGGCGCGCAATTTCATCGTACGCGAACAGGTCGGTCGGGTCGGACATGCCGACCAGCAAGCCCTCGCGACGATCTTCCAGCACCAGCGCGCGGAAGCGCCGCGCCTGGGTTTCCGGCAGCAGCCGCACCAGTTCGGGATTGATGTTGAAAAACTTCAGATTGATGTAGGGAATGTCGAGCTGGCGCGCCAGGGCGCCCGAAATCTGCTCTTCCGTGACGAAGCCGTGCTCGACGAAAACGCGGCCCAGCTTGCGTCCCGAACGCTTCTGTTCCGTCAAGGCCTGGCCCAACTGTTCTTCCGTCAGCAATTTCTGCTGCACCAAAATTTCACCGAGCCGGACTTTCTCTGGCCTTGCCATGCTTGCTCCTCGACAAATTCTTCAGACGATGCACGCCAGCGGCGCGCGGGGGTATTTTATTCCAGAACCTGTTGTTTCTTAAAGAAAATACATTCCATCGTTTGATTTTTACGCATTTCAACACTCTGCAAGGAAACACTTGCCGCCCGCTCGCGCCCGTGACAATAATGGCGGTCGTATCCCGTCTTGCCTGCCGACCCTTGTCCCTATGAACGCCTGCGCCATCGAGTTCCACAACGTGCATCTGCAGCTGGCGGGCAGCGCCGTGCTGCGCGGCGTCGACCTGCAGGTACGCGCGGGGGAGCTGTTCGGCCTGGTTGGCGTGAATGGCGCGGGCAAGACATCTCTGCTCAAATGCCTGCTGGACTTTTGCACGCCCGAGCGGGGCGAGATCGCCATTTTTGGCCAGCCGCACCGGCATGGCGCGGCGCGCCAGCCCCTGTCGTTTCTGCCGGAACGTTTCCAGGCGCCGTATTACCTGACGGGCGGCGACTTCCTGCGCTACCTGGCGCGCCTGCACAAGGTCCCCCCCGATGCGCAGGCGCTGCAGCAAACCCTGGACGCGCTGGACCTGGCCCCGGACGCCCTGCTGCGCCCTGCGCGCGAGTACTCGAAAGGCATGATGCAGAAACTGGGGCTGGCCGCCTGCTTGCTGTCGGGCAAGGAGCAACTGGTGCTCGATGAACCGATGAGCGGACTCGATCCGAAGGCGCGCGCGCAATTCAAGCAAGTGCTGCGGCAGGCGCGCGCGCAAGGCCGTGGCGCCCTGCTCACCTCGCATGCGCTGGCCGACGTGGAAGAATTGTGCGACCGCATGGCCATCCTGCATGCGGGCCGCATCGTCTTTACAGGCACGCCCGCCGAATGCCGCGCGCGTCATGGCGGCGCGACCGACGCCAGCCTGGAGCAGGCTTTCCTCAATTGCATTGCGGCATGAACGCCGACACGCACCTCGCCAGCCCCAGCCGTTACGCGCCCTCGCCGCACGGCATGTATCTGCGCCACTTCGGCTTGCGCATGGCGCCGTTCGGCATCACGCCGGACCCGGCTTTCTTTTATACGGGCAATACACGGGGCGAACTGCTCGCTGCGCTGTTGTATGCCGTCACCCAAGGCGAAGGCATCATCAAGCTGACGGGCGAAGTGGGCAGCGGCAAGACCATGCTGTGCCGCATGCTGGCCGAACGCCTGCCGCCTCAGGTCGACGTGCTGTATTTGCTCAATCCCCGGCTGGAACCGGACGAAGTGCTGCACGCCATCGCCGCCGAACTGGGCCTGGCGCTGGATGGCTGCCGCGCCGATGCCGTGCTGCGCGCCCTGCACGGCGAGCTGATCGCCCGGCATGCGGCGGGGCGCCAGGTGGTGCTGCTGGCCGAAGAAGCGCAAGCCATGCCGGGCGCCACCCTGGAAGCGCTGCGCCTGCTGACGAATTTGGAAACGGCCAGCCACAAGCTGCTGCAGATCGTGCTGTTTGGCCAGCCGGAATTGCAGCACACCCTGGACTTGCCCCAGTTCCGCCAATTGAAGGAACGCATCACCCACAGTTTTAATGTGCCGCGCCTGCCACGGGCCTTGCTGGACGACTATCTGGCATGCCGCCTGGCCGCCGCCGGCCGCACGGCGCCGCTCGTTTTTACGCCGGCCGCGCTGCGCCGGCTGGCACGCGCTGCGCAGGGCATCGTGCGCAGGATCAATATTCTGGCAGACAAGGCCTTGCTGGCCGCGTTTGCCGACGATGCGCAGGCAATCAGCGCGCGCCACGTGCGCCTGGCCATTGCCGACAGCCCCTTTTACCGCCCGCCCTGGCATGCGGGCAAGCTGCTGGCAGGCGCCTTGAGCGCGCTGATGCTGTTGCTGGCCGCTGCGCTGCTGTGGCAATGGCTGACGGGCAGCCAGGGACAGACAGCGGCGACCGTCAGGACGGCCCCGCCGGCAAGCCAGGCATCGCAGGCACACGCCACCACGCCCGCCATTGCGCACCCAGGCGCGCTGCAGACAGCCGTTGCGGACGCACCGCTGCCAGCGCCATCCACGCTGCTCGACAGCAAGCTGGCCGAATCACGCGACTGGCTGGCAAAGCAAGGGCCTCAGCAACTGGTGCTGCAAATCGCCAGCCTGCCCGCCACCGAAACGGCTGCGGCGGAAACCTTCCTGCAGCAGGCGCAGCAAGCCACCGGCCTGCGCGACCTCCATGTGTTTCGCTTGCCTGGCGCCGCGCCCGCAAAGACGCCGGGCAATACCTCCGCCGCGCGCCTGCTCATCGTCTACGGCAGCTTTGCCGACCAGGCCAGCGCCGAAGCCGTGCGGGCCAGGCTGGCCCCGGCGTCGCCACAGAAAATATTGCTGAGCGACATAGATAGTATCCGCATGGAAATGAAAGCCATGATCGCGGCGAAAACGGGGCGTGGCGCCCCCTGACTTTATTTCGGCATATTGCCTCCCGGGCCTGCACAGCCGATTGCTTTTGAGCGATCATGCTGGGTAAAATTACAAAAGCACAACACGACTTCAAGGGCGAACTTTTCATGACTCAACACCCTATTCCTGTGCTGGCCTCCTGGGTCGCCCTCGCCTGCAGCACCATGCTGGCCGGCTGCGCCACGCATCAAACGCCGCTGTCGCCTGCCCACCTCAATGCCGCGCCCGTTCCCGCCGGCGTCATTCCCGAACCGGTGCAGCAAAGCAGCGCGCTGGCCGCGCCCCTGCCGGCGCCCAAAGTGGAAACCTACAGCGTCACCGTGCACAAGGTGCCCGTGCAATCGCTGCTGTTTGCGCTGGCGCGCGACGCGGGCATGAATATCGATATCCACCCGCAAATCGAAGGCAGTGTCACCCTGAATGCGCTGAACCAGACGCTGCCGCAACTGCTGGCGCGTATCGGCAAGCAAGTCGACATGCGCTACGAAATCGATGGCAAGAACCTGACGGTGCTGCCCGACGCACCCGTATGGCGCACCTACAAGGTCGATTACGTCAACATGGCACGCAGCACCAACAGCAGCGTGAATATCGCCACGCAAATTTCCACGGCGGGCGGCGGGTCGAACAACGCCAGCAACCCCGTTGGCAGCACACAAGGCAGCGGCGGTAACGGCAATAACAATTCGACCACCCTGGTCGTGAATCGTTCGGAAAATAATTTCTGGTACAGCCTGGAAAAGAATATCCGCGACCTGCTGCGCGAGACCACGCTCAACGATGTGCAGGTGGACCCGCTGGCGCAGCTGAACCAGCAATTGACGACCATGCCCAGCCAGCAGGGGCAGCAAGGGCAGCTACAGAACCAGGCTGGCAACTACCCTGCCGGCGGCGCAACGGGCCAGTACGGCGCCCAGCCGCCGATGCAGTATGGCAACCCGAATGGGAGTCAAAACATGCCGGGCCAGCAGGTGCCCAGCCAGAACGCGACTCCCGGCCAGCCGCTGGACGCGAACGGCATGCCGCTGCTGAAACTGGCCAACAAGGGCAGCCCCTCGTCCGTCGTCGTCAACGTCGAGGGTGGCTTGATCGCCGTGCGCGCCACGGGGCGCCAGCATGAAAAGATCGCCGAATTCCTCGACGCGGTGTTGCACAGCGCCAAGCGGCAAGTGCTGATCGAGGCGACCATCATCGAAGTGCGCCTGAGCAATGAATACCAGCAAGGCATCAACTGGTCGCGCCTGACGGGCAGCCTGCAATTGCGCCAGGGGCAAGTGGGTACGGCGGGCCTGTCCAGCGGCGTCACGCCGAACGCCACGCCCGGCATCTTCTTGCTCAATTATCTGAAAGACAGCTTTTCCACCACCATCCAGCTGCTCGAATCGTTTGGCAAGGTGAAAGTGCTGTCCAGCCCGAAGATCAGCGTGCTGAACAATCAGACGGCCATGCTGAAAGTGGTCGACAACAATGTCTTCTTTACCATCAAGGTGACGCCCGCCGTGATCAGCTCGACGGGCACCATCACCACGCCGGCCACGTATGAATCGAAACTGGAAACGGTGCCCGTCGGCTTCGTCATGAGTGTCACGCCGCAGATTTCCGACAGCGATGAAGTCACCCTCAACGTGCGCCCCACCATCACGCGCATTGTTGGCTATGTGCAAGACCCGAATCCGGCCCTGGCCACGGCCAACGTGCAAAGCCGCGTGCCCGTGATCCAGGCGCGCGAGCTGGAATCGATCATGAAAGTGGGCAATGGCCAGATCGCCGTGATGGGCGGCCTGATGCAGGATTCCATCGACAATGCCCGCGATGGCGTGCCCGGCCTGTCCAGCCTGCCGTTGGTGGGCAATCTGTTTACCTACCGCAATGAAGCAAGCAGCAAGACGGAACTGGTGATCTTCATGCGCCCCGTGGTGGTCAAGGATGCCAGCGTCGAGGGTGATTACCGCGATTACCGCTACCTGCTGCCCGGCCAGGCGCCGCTCAACAGCCAGCCCTACACGGATGGCCCGCCAGCGCCGGCCGTCCGGCCGCAGGCGCGCTTGCAGGGAGACTTCCCATGAGCTTACTGATGCAGGCGCTCAAGAAAGCCGAGCGCGCCAAACAGAACAGCCTTTCCGACGAGGAACTGGAAAAGCCGTCCGAAGCCTACGACCAGGTGCTGGAACTGGCGCCGGCCGACGCCCTGCCGCCCCGTCCCGCGCCGGCCACGCCAGCGCCCGTGCAGCCGGCCAGCACCTTGCGCCTGGAACCGCTGGCGGACGCGCCCGCGCCGCAGCCGGCGCAAAATGCTGCCCAGCCAGATCCACAGCCAGCTGCGCAGCAAGGCGCGCAGCCCGGCCCGCCTCCCGAGCCGCCGCGCGCGCGCCCCGAACCGCCGCCAGCCCGGCCCCGCGCCAGCCGCAGCAATCCGCCGCCGAAAGGTCCCACTGGCCCCATCAGCGTCGACCCGGCCACCGTGCGCCTGGCCGTGCTGTTGGCGATCCTGCTGCTGGTGGCCGGCTCGATGGCGTACTGGTACTGGCGCGCCAGCACCAGCCCCGGCGCGGGCGCCAACCTGCCCGGCGTGCCCATGCCGTTGACGGACGCCCCGGGCACGGCCGGCGTTGCCGGCCCCGTCGTAGTGCTGCCGGCCACGGGCGCCGCGCCGACGGACGCCATGACGCCCGCTGCACTGCCGCCCGACTATCCGCGCGACGCGCGCCAGCCAGCGGCGGCAGCGGCGGCAGCGGATCAGCAAGCGATGATACAGGCGGCAGCCCAGGCCGCCGTGGCGGCCCAGCTGGCGCACATGGCGCCGCCCGCGCCACCGAGCCTGCCACCGCTGGCCGCGCCCGAGAATAGCCAGATCCAGGTGCAGCGCAGCGTCGCCGCACCGCAAATCAACCCCGGCGTGCAGCAAGCCTACCAGGCATTCAACGGGGGCCAGCTGGGCTTTGCTCGTCAGCAATATGAAACCGTGCTGCGACAGGATGCGAACAACCGCGACGCGCTGCTGGGCCTGGCGGCCGTGGCCCTGCGCGAAAATCAGGGTGCGCAGGCGGCGGCCCTGTACGTGCGTTTGCTGGAAATCAATCCCGACGATGGCGAAGCGCTGGCCGGCCTGATCGGCCTGCGCCAGGGCGATGTGGCGCAGAGCGAGGCAAAATTGAAAGCCATCCTGGCGCGCAGCCCCGACAGCGCCCCAGTGCTGTTTGCGCTGGGCAATGTGTACGCCAAGCAGCGCCGCTGGAACGAGGCACAGCAGCAATTTTTCCGCGCCTACGGCGCCGCGCCCGGCAATCCCGACTATGCCTTCAACCTGGCCGTGGGCCTGGACCGGCTGAACCAGCCCCGGCTGGCCGCCACGTATTACCAGCGCGCCCTGACCCTGGCGCAGACGACTCCCGCCGCCTTCGACCAGGCCGTCGTGCAAACGCGTTTGCGCGAACTGACGGCCCCCGCACCGGTGGCAGCACCCGTGGCCGAGCCAGCCATCATCACCCCCCGTCAGGAATAAGCATCACATGGCAGAACAGGCAAAACTTCCCCTCGGCAAACTGCTGATCCAGAAAGGCGTGATCAGCGAAGACCAGCTGCGCATCGCCCTGATCGAGCAACGGCGCAGCAGCGAACCGCTGGGCAAGCTCTTGATCACCCTGGGTTTTGTGACGGAAGCCACCGTGCGCGAGGCGCTCAGCGAAAACCTGAAACAGGTCAGCGCGGATCTGTCGAGCCTGGTGGTCGACGCCATTGCATTAAAACTGATCCCGAAAGACGTGGCCAAGCGCTATCGCGTCTTCCCTATCGTCTATGAACGGCAGGCGGACAATCTGATCCTGGCCATGGCCGACACCAGCAACATCGTTGCGCTCGATCAAATCAGCGCCATGCTGGTCAAGGGCATCACGATTTCCACCGTGCTCGTCAACGAATCGGATATTTCGCGCGCCATCGACCAGTACTATGGTTTTGAACTGTCGATCGACGGCATCCTGCACGAAATCGAAACGGGCGAAGTCAGCTATCAAAGCATGGCCTCGCCGTCGGACGAGTACAGCCAGCCCATGGTGCGCCTGATCGATGCGCTGCTGGCCGATGCCGTGCAGAACGGCGCCTCGGACATCCATTTCGAGCCGGAACAGTCGTTCCTGCGCATCCGCTACCGCATCGACGGCATCCTGCGGCAAATCCGCAGCCTGCACAAATCGTACTGGCCAGCCATGGCCGTGCGCCTGAAGGTGATGTCGAACATGAATATCGCCGAGGCGCGCGCGCCGCAGGATGGGCGCATCAGCATCAAGTTTTCCGGGCGGCAAATCGACTTCCGCGCCTCGGCGCAGCCCACCACGCATGGCGAAAACGTCGTGCTGCGCGTGCTGGACCGGCAAAAGGGCATCGTCCCGCTCGATTCCCTGGGCCTGGCCGAAGCGGAGCTGAACTTGTTGAAACTCATGATCGCGCGCCCCGACGGCGTGATCCTCGTGACGGGCCCGACGGGCAGCGGCAAGACCACCACCCTGTATTCGATACTCAACCATATCAATACGGAAAGCGTCAACATCATGACCCTGGAAGATCCGGTCGAGTATCCGATGAACATGATACGCCAGACTTCCGTCAACGAATCCGTCAAGCTGGGCTTTGCCGACGGCATCCGCTCGATGATGCGGCAAGACCCGGATATCATTTTAGTTGGCGAGATCCGCGACCGCGAAACGGCGGAAATGGCCTTTGCCGCCGCCATGACGGGCCACCAGGTGTATTCCACCCTGCATACGAGCTCGGCCATCGGTTCCGTGGCGCGCCTGCTCGACATCGGCATCTTGCCCGACATCATGGCCGGCAACATCATCGGCATCGTGGCGCAGCGCCTGGTGCGCCGTTTGTGTCCGCACTGCAAGGAAACAGTGATCGCCGATACCATCGAACGCCGCCTGCTGGGCCTGGTCCCGGACGAAGCGCCCGTGTCCATCTGCCGCGCCGTCGGCTGCGAGCGCTGCGCGCACCAGGGTTACAAGGGTCGCCTGGCCATCATGGAAATCCTCAAGATGACGGCCGAACTCGATGAATTGACGGCGCGCCGCGCCAGCAGCCGCGAATTGAAGAACGCGGCGCGCGCGGCCGGCTTCAAGGGCATCGTCGACGACGGCATGCGCCGCGTGCTGGAAGGCGTCACTACCCTGGAAGAAGTAGGCCGCGTGGTGGACCTGACGGAAAGGCTGGCCTGATGGCGCAATATGTCTACCGCGCCATGGATGCCGCCGGCGCCCTGATTCCCGGCAGCATGGAGGCGGCCAACGTGCCGGACCTGGAAGCGCGTTTGCACCGCATGCAGCTCGACTTGATCGACTGCAAGATCACGGGCCAGTATCTGGTGCTGCTGGGCAAGCGCATCATCCACCGCCGCGACCTGATCAATTTCTGCTTTCACATGGAGCAATTGACGGGGGCCGGCGTGCCCATCCTGGAAGGCTTGAATGACTTGCGCGAAAGCACGGACCATCCGCGCCTGCGCGAAGTCGTCACGGACCTGATCGAAAGCATCGAGGGCGGCCTGCCCCTGTCGGGCGCGCTGGCCCAGCATGGCGACATCTTCGACGCCACGTTTACCAGCCTGATCCTGGCGGGAGAACAAAGCGGCAGGATCGCCGAGGTGTTCAAGAACCTGTCGGAAAGCCTGAAATGGCAGGACGAGCTGGCCTCGCAGACGCGCAAGATCATCATGTACCCCGTCGTCGTCGCCATCGTCGTGGCGGCCGTGACGTTTTTCCTGATGATTTATCTCGTGCCCCAGCTGACGGCCTTCATCCGCAACATGGGCGGCGAGCTGCCGCTGCACACGCGCGTGCTCATTGCCGTATCGAACGTGTTCATCGACTACTGGTATCTGCTGCTGGCTTTGCCCGTGCTGCTGTTTTTCGGCCTGCGCGCCCTGATCCGCCGCAACGAAGGCGCCCGCTATGCCTGGGATGGCTTGAAACTGCGGCTGTGGCTGGTCGGCCCCGTGCTGCACAAGATCATCCTGGCCCGCTTCGCCACGTTTTTTGCCCTGATGTATGCCTCCGGCATCACTATCCTCGAATGTATCCGCCTGTCCGAAGGCATCGCCGGCAACCAGGTGGTGGCGGCCGGCCTGCGCCGCGCCGCCCAGCTGATCAGCGAAGGCTACGGCGTCACTGCCGCCTTCCAGCACACGGGCATCTTCCCGCCGCTGGTGATCCGCATGCTGAAGGTGGGCGAGGCCACGGGTTCGCTGGACACGGCCTTGCGCAATGTCAGTTACTTTTACAACCGCGAAGTGAAGGAATTGATTGAAAAAGTGCAAGCCATGATCGAGCCGGCCATGACGGTCATCCTGGGCCTGCTGCTGGGCTGGATCATGCTGTCGGTGCTGGGGCCGATTTACGACACCATCAGCACAATCAAAACCTGAGGCCGCCGTGTTCCGCAAACAATTACTCTACCTCACCAGCGACGCCCTGTGCGCCTACGACTGGGACCACGGCGTGCTGGGCCCCGGTCAGTCCTTTCCCGCCAGCGCGGCCGGGCTGGACGGCTTCGCCGCGTGGCAGGAAGACCCGCAGGAGCAAAGGCTGGGCGTGCCCGCCTACCTGCTGACGGACTTGATCGAGGAAGATTTCCAGCATCAGCTCGTGCCCCATGTGCGCGGCAAGGCGGGCCGCGCCCTGCTCGAGCGGCGCAGGCAGCAGCTGCACCGCGATACGCCCTACCGGGGCAGCGCCATGCTGGGCCGCGAAAGCACGGGCCGCCACGACGACCAGGTGCTGTTTTTCGCCCTCACCAATCCCACCTTGCTGCAGCCGTGGACGGAGGCGCTCGAACACTTGCGCGTGCCCGTGGCCGGCATCTATTCGACCAGCCTGCTCAGTATCGCGCTGGTCAAAAAGCTGTCGATCGCGCACGAACACCTGCTGCTGGTGACGCAGCAATCGGGCGGCCTGCGGCAAAGTTACTATGAAAAGGGCCAGCTGCGCTTCTCGCGCCAGACGGCCACCATCGCACTCGACGGCGTGGCCGTGAATATCGCGCTGGAAACGGAAAAGACGCGGCAATTTCTCACCAGCACGCGCATGCTGGCGCGCGGCGACCTTCTGAATACCGTCATCCTGGCGCCGGCCGCGCAGATCGCCAAGCTTGAACTGCTGTGCGACAACGGCGTCGAAGTGGCGTACCACTTCATCGACCTGCAACTGGCCGGCGCACGGGTGGGCTTGCGCCAGACGCCGGCGCTGGCCGATGCATTGCTGCTGACCTTACTGGGCAAGCATCCGCCGGCCAGCCACTATCCGCCCGGCGCGCTGGCCCGCTACTACCACTTCCAGCGCGCGCGCAAGACGCTGTATGGCGCCAGCGCGCTGATCGGCGCCTCGGCCGCCCTGTGGTGCGTGATCAATCTGCTTGGCGGCATCGCCGACGGGGCCAGCACGCAGCGGCTGGCGCAGGAAACGGCGTCCTACCAGGAACGCTACCGCAGCGTCATGTCGACGCAGCCGCCGGCGCCGGCCAAGACGCAGAACATGAAAGTGGCCGTCACCCTGGGGCAGATGATCGCCAGCCAGGCGCCGGAGCCGGGCCGCCTGCTGGGCATGCTGAGCGCAGCGCTGGAGCAGGCGCCGCAAATCCAGCTGGGCCAGCTGCACTGGAACGCGGGACCGCCCCCTGCGCGCACGAGCGGCAGCCAGCAGGCGCCGCCGCAGACGGAAAGCGGTCGCCCGCTGGGCAGCAGCCTGGCCGGCATCCCTGTCGCGCCGCCGCAGGCGCTGCGCCTGGAAGCGGATGTGGCCATGCCGAACAATGACTACCGCGCCGCGCTCGCCGCCATCACGGCCTTCGCGCAAACCCTGGCGCGCCAGCCTGGCATGCAGGTGACGCTCGAGGAAACGCCGCTCGACTTGCGTCCCAGCGTGGCCCTGTCCGGCAAGAGCGCCGCGCCGGCGCCGGACAGCCAGGCCCGCTTTACCCTCTTGCTGGAGTGGCAGCCATGAGCGGCCCCGTCAAGCAGCCACCCCTGCCCGGCATGCAGCGGGCAAGCACGCCCATGCGCACCCTGCCCGCCTGGCTGGGCGAACTGCACCTGGTGCGCGGCGCCCTGCTGTGCTTTGCACTGACCTTGCTGGTCAGCATGGCGCTGCTCAGCTTGAGCGCCGCCTATCGCATGCGCGAAGCGCAACAGCTGTACCTGGCCCAGCATACGCGCGCGGCGGCGGCCACCCTGTTCAACCACGCGGAAGCGGAAAAGCAGGAAATCCGCGCCTACGAGCCGCAATTCCTGGCCCTGCGCCAGCGCGGCCTGATCGGCGAGGAAAACCGCCTGGCCTGGATCGACGCCATCCGCCGCAGCCAGGAACAGCGCAAGCTGCTGCCGATCAGCTATGACATCAGCCCGCAGCAAGGGCTGCGAGTGCCGTTGCCGATGGTGATGGGGCAATATCATCTGCGTGGCAGCCGCATGCGCCTGCAGATGGATTTGCTGCACGAGATGGATTTGCTGAACCTGTTTGACGACTTGCGCCAGGCCGGCTATTTCGCCGTGCAGGATTGCACGCTCAAGCGCCATGGCGCGGCCGGCGGCGAGGCGGCGCCCGCCCTGGGCGCCGAATGCGAGCTGCTGTGGCTGACCGTCAACAGCCTGGCCGTGCCGGGGCCGCCATGAAGTCCCTCCTCATCCCGCGCACCCTGATCCTTGGCGCGCTGCTGGCCGGCGCCGCGCTCACGGCCCAGGCACAAGCACAGGCACAGCAGCTGGGGCGGTTGTTCCTGTCGCCCCAGCAGCGCGCCCAGCTCGACGCGCAGCGCTACGGGCCGCCGCCACCCGATCCGGTCATGGCCGCGCCACCGCCGCCACCGCCGTCCGCCCCGCCCGTGGAATTGAATGGCGTGGTGCAGCGCAGCAGCGGCCGCTCCACCGTCTGGCTGAACCAGGAAGCGCAGAACGAGCCGCACAACCGCCTTGCCCGTGACAAACCCGGCACCTTGACCCTGCGCCTGTCGAACGGCCAGGTGCTGCTGCTCAAACCTGGCCAGCGCTACGATCCGGCCAGCGGCACGGTGACCGAGGCGCAGGAGACGCCGCCATGACGCCACGGCCAGCTCATCGTCAAACCCGTCGCCAGCGCGGCGCCGCCCTGCTGCTGCTGGTCGCCGTGCTGGGCCTGGGCGCGGCCAGCCTGCTGATCAGCGCCTTTGGCCGCAACACGGGCGAGGCCGAACGCCAGCAGCGCACCCTGGCCACCCTGGCGCAGGCGCGCGAAGCCTTGCTGGGTTTTGCCGCCACGCAAGGCCGGCTGCCACGTCCGGCCGCCTCCGCTCTCGACGGGCGCGAACGGGCCGCCGACTGCGCCGACGATGCCGCATGCAGCGGCTTTTTGCCATGGGTGGCGCTGGGCGTGGACGGGGTGGATGCCTGGGGCAAGTTGCTGCGCTACAGCGTCACGCCGGAAATGGCGCGCGCGCCCATCGTCTCGTTTTCCGCCATCGCCAACAGAGTCGTGCTCGAGCGCGGCGCGCGCGGCGAATTCGTCTTCGTGGCGGGCCAGGAACAGTGCGACGTCAGCGTCCAGTGCCTGCCTGTCGTGCTGTTCTCGCAAGGCAAGGATCATTACGGCACGGCCGGCAGCGGCGTGATGCAGATCAATATGGCACGCGGCAATATCGACGAAGCGGCCAACGACCGCGCCAGCCGCAGTTTCATTGCCCGCCCCGCCACCGGCAATGCCGCGCTGCCCGGTGGCGCCTTCGACGACATGCTGACCTGGATTACCTTGCCCACCCTGTACCAACGCATGCGCGCCGCGCGCAACCTGCCATGAGCGCCCGCCATCCGCGCCGCCAGGGCGGCTTTTCCCTGATCGAGATCGCCATCGTGCTCGTCATCGTGGGCCTGATGATAGGCGGCCTGGTCACGCCCTTGGCGGTGCAACTGGAACAGCGCAAGGTAGCCGAGACGCAACAAGCGCTGAACGAAGCGAAGGAAGCGCTGGCCGGTTACGCGCTGCGCTACGGCTACCTGCCCTGTCCCGCCATCTCCGCCGGCAATGGCCTGGAAGACCGGCGCGGCACGCGCTGCACGGGCGAAAAACGCGCCGGTTTCCTGCCCTGGGCTACCCTGGGACTACGCCAGGGCGACAGCTGGAACAATCTGTTCCGCTACAGCGTGACGCCGGCCTTCAGCGACAGCGGCCAGCTTTTCAGCCTGTCGACGCCGCGCGACATCAGCATCGTCACGCGCAATGGCGGCGCGCTGCTGCAGGCGACGGCCTTGAACGACATCCCCGCCATGATCATGTCGCACGGCAAGAACGGTTTCGGCGCCACCGGCGTGCAGGGCCAGCGCCAGGCTGTGCCGTTCGGCAACAATGTCGACGAGCGCAACAATGCTTCGAACGCCACCACCGTCATCAGCCGCGCCGCCAGCGGCCCGCAGCAGGTGGGCGGCGAGTTCGACGACCTCGTCGCCTGGCTGTCGCCGAACATCCTGTTCAACCGCATGGTAGCCGCGCAAAGGCTGCCGCGCTGATGTCCATGCTCTCGCCCGCCGTCACCATCGCCCGCTACACGCTGCTCGAAGCGCTGCGCAGCCGCCTGCCGTGGCTGTTCCTGCTGGCCGCCTGCGCCGCCGCCGCCCTGGCCAGCTTCCTGCAGCAACTGGCGCTGACGGAAAGCGGCGCCGTGCAGGCGGCCCTGCTGGCGGCCACCTTGCGCCTGGCCGGCGTCTTCCTGCTGGCCACGTTTATCATCACCAGCATGGCGCGCGAAGCGGCCGACCGGGGCCTGGAACTGCTGCTGGCGCTGCCGATGCCGCGCGCCGCCTACCTGCTGGGCAAACTGCTGGGCTACGGGGTGCTGGCGGCCGTGCCCGCCGTGCTGTTCGGCCTGTTGATGGCGCTGTTCGCCGCGCCCGCGCAAAGCGCGCTGTGGGCGCTGTCGCTGCTGGGAGAATTGTGGATCGTCGCCGCCTTCAGCCTGCTGTGCGCGGCCAGCCTGCAGCAAGCCCTGCCGGCGCTGGCCGCCACGGGCGGTTTCTACGTGCTGGCGCGCATGCTGGGCAGCCTGCAACTGCTGGCGCACGGCCCGCAGGCAGGTGATTCCTGGCCGCAACAGGCAACGGCCGGCGCCATCGACGTGCTGGCCCTGCTCCTGCCCCGCCTGGATGCCTTTACGCGCACGGAATGGCTGCTGTATGCCACCGGCGACTGGCAGGCGCTGCTCGATGTGGCAGCGCAAACCGGCATCTATGTGGCCTTGCTGGCCAGCTGCGCATTGTGCGACTTTTACCGCAGGAACATCTGATGGCCACCGCGCAGCGCCCCTGGTCCAGCGTGCCGCGCCCCCTGTGCTGGCTGCTGGCGGCATGCTTGCTATTGCAGCTGGGCTGGCGTCTGGCGCAGCAGCACGCTCCCGCCCAGGCACGCCCCCTGCCCGCCGCGCCGCCGGCTGGCGTGGCGCGCCTGGCCAGCCTGGGCGAGCCGCTGGCCATGGCTAAGGCCATGCTGCTGTACCTGCAATCGTTCGAAGACCAGCCCGGCGTCAGCCTGCCGTGGCGCGAGCTCGACTATGATCGCCTGGCCGGCTGGCTGGAAACGGCGCAAACGCTCGATCCGCGCAGCCAGTATGCGCTGGTGGCCGCCAGTGTAGTGTACGCTGGCGTGGCCGACCCGCAACGCGCGCGCCGCATGCTGGCTTTTGTCGCCGCCAGCTTCGCAGCCGACCCGCAGCGGCGCTGGCCCGCCATGGCGCAGGCCGTGCTGGTGGCGAAGCACCAGTTGCACGACTTGCCGCTGGCGCTCGGCTACGCGCGCGCACTGCGCCGGCTGGCGACGGGACCGCACGTACCGCCTTGGGTGCGCGAGATGGAAGCGTTCATCCTGGAAGACATGGACCAGCTCGACAGCGCCCGCCTGGTGATCGGCGGCCTGCTCGCCAGCGGCCAGATCAGCGATCCGCACGAGCTGGCTTTCCTCGCGCGACGGCTCGACGAACTTGCCAAGAAGAAAGCAAAGGCCGTCCCATGACCCGCTGCCTGAAATGCCATGCGCGCCCGGCACCAATTGCAGTAAACTGCCATCCCAAGCTGTAGCACTTTTTTTCAAGGAAATCCCATGCCCCCACGCCGCCAGCACGGCTTTACGCTCGTAGAAATCGCCATCGTCCTGGTCATCATCGGCTTGCTGCTCGGCGGCGTGCTGAAGGGACAAGGCTTGATCGACAGCGCCAAGGTGAAAAACATCATCCAGCAGTCGAATGCGCTGACGGCCGCCGTCAACGCCTATCAGGACAAGTTCCGCGCCCTGCCCGGCGACGATCTCCAGGGCACGGTGCACGTGCCCAATTCGGCCGGCAACGGCAATGGCGACGGCCAGATCGGCGATGGCCAGCCGCGCGAATTCACGCTGGCGCCGCAGCACCTGGCGCTGGGCGGCTTCATCACCGGCTCGTTCAACGGCACCTCGCAATTCATGACCAGCGCCCAGGGCGGCGCCGTCTACCTGTACAACGACGAAGTGGGCGGGCGCGCCGGCAACGGCATCCGTTTCGACAACTTGCCCGAAAGCTACGCGGAACAGATAGACAGCAAACTCGACGATGGCGTGGCCAGCACGGGCAGTGTCCGGGCGAACATGCCCTATGGCAATGCCGGTGCTATCATTCCCCGCACCGCCGTCTTTTTCTGAGCCGCCAGTCACTATCAAAGGAATACCATGCCACTGCACCGCACACTCATCGTCTCCCTGGCCGCCTGCGCCTTGCTGGCCGGCAGCGCGCACGCCCAATACGTGGGCCCGACGGCCGGCCCGGCCGCGCCCAGCAGCGTCGCCGCCATCCTGAAAAATCCCGTCGACGACCAGGCCGTCGTGCTGCGCGGCCATTTGCTGCGTAAAGTCGGCAACGAGAAATACACGTTCTCCGATGGCACGGCGGAAATCCGCGTGGATATCGACGACAAGGTCTTCATGAACCGCAAGATCGACGCCAAAACCCGGGTGGAAATCCGCGGCGAAGTGGAGAAGGATTTCATGGAAAGCCCGGAAATCGATGTCGACGTGCTGACCGTGGTGCCGTAATCCGCCGTGCCATCCCGCCGCCACGGCGGGATGGGTATCACCCCTCTTCTGTATGCCTTGCGCAACCTTTTTTCCACTCCAGAAACTAGGCTTGTCAGAACAATCAATTTCGTCTAGCATCTTTTCATTCAAGGTCAGCCAGCGCCAGCGTGAGCCTGCCTGTCGACTCATCCATTCTGGGAGCTTTCCGGGTGCAAGATTTGCCTTCGATACGCTCAAGAATTTCATGGCTGGTGCTCGCCTGGGTCATTCCGACGGCGCTCGTGTTTCTCCTGCTCGTGGCGCAAAGTTATACGCGCGAGCGCGACCATGTCGTCAGCGAAACGGCGCAGGCGGCGCGGGCGGTGGCCGCCGCCGTCGAACGCGACCTGAGCGGCGCTCAGATGGCCGCGCGCATCCTGGCCGATTCGCCCGCCCTGCAAGCCGACGACATCGGCGCCCTGCGGGCCCTGGCCGCCAGCCTGCTGCAGCCGGGCCTGGCCGTCAGCGCCTTCATCGTCTCCGACGCCAAGGGCCGCCAGCTGATCAATACAACCCTGCCCGCCAGCCAGGCGCCGCCGCCCCTGCCGCAAAAATGGGCCGCCAGCATGGAGCGCGCGCGCGACTACGGCAAGCCGCGGCTGACCAGCCTGGCCAAGGCGCCCGACAGCCTGCCGCAGCTGGCCCTGAATCTGCCCTTGCCGCGCACGCAGGGAACCGCCTACGTGCTGACGGCCCTGTATCCGCCCGACTACCTGTCCGTGCTGCTGCGCGAGCTGCACCTGCCAGCCTACCTGGGCGCGGCCATCATCAATGCCGATGGCATCAACGTGGCGCGCACCCTGGCGCCGCAGCGCTATGTGGGCCAGCGCAGCGCGGCGCCCCTGCTGGAACAGATACGCCAGGCGCGCGAAGGCGTGCTGCGCCATGCCACCCTGGAAGGCATCGACGTGTATACGGGCTTTCGCCGCGCCCCGGACGCCGCCTGGACGGTGGCCGTCACCATGCGCACCAGCACGGTGGCCGAAGCACTGCTGCGCTCGGTAGTCACGGGATCCCTCATCCTGGCGCTGCTGCTGGCCGCCGGCTTTGCCCTGGCCTGGCGCGTGGGCGGACGCCTGGCCAGCACCCTGCAGGAACTGACGCAGCAGATTCATGCGCTGGCGCAAGGCAAACCCTTGCTCTCGAATAAGCATGCTGACCGCGAATCAGCCGAGATGGCCGGTGCCCTGGGCGCGCTGGAACGCGACCTGCGGCGCCACCGCACGCAGCTTGAAAGCCTGGTGGCCGAACGCACGCTGGCCCTGGAAAAATCCACGCGCCTGCTGGAAACCGTGTACGCGACGGCGCCGATCGGCATGCTGTTCGTGGACCTGGACTTGCGCATCGTCATGATCAACCACTACCTGGCCACCATCAACGGGGCCAGCGTGGCGCAGCACCTGGGCCGTCCCGTGGGCGCCATGCTGTTCGACGACGCCGTGCGGGCCGAGGTGGAACGCTGCGTGCGCCAGGTGCTCGGGACGGGACAGCCCATCGTCGACATCGAATTGCAAGGCCATAGCGGCCAGCAGCGCGAGCAACTGAGTCACTGGATCGTCTCCTACCACCCGATTTTTGGCCCGGAACAGCAGTTGCTGGGCGTATCGGGCTTGTGGCTGGACATTAGCGAGCGCAAGCGCAGCGAAGCGGAATTTCGCCGTTCGAAACACCTGTTTGGCACCATCATCGAAAACATCCCGGCCATGGTCTTCGTCAAGCGCGCCGACAAGCTGAGCTTTGAAATGGTCAACCGCCACGCGGAACTGACCCTGGGACGCTCGCGCGAGCAATTGCTGGGCAAGACGGACCACGATTTCTTCCCGCCGCAGCAGGCGTCCGCCTTCGTCAGCGCCGACCGCAAGCTGCTGGCCACGGGGCAGATGGTGGAAATCGAGCAGGAAGCGATCAATACGGCGGACGGCACCACGCGCCACTTCACCACGCGCAAGGTGGTCTTGCGCGACGATGCGGGACGCGCCAGCCATGTGCTGGGGGTCTCGATCGACATCACGGAACGCAAGCGCGCCACCGAGGTGCTGCACGCCACCACCTGGCGCCTGGAACAGAACGAGCGCTTCATCCGCACCGTCACCGACAACCTGCCCGGCATGGTGTCGTACTGGGGCGCCGATTTGCGTTGCCGCTTCGCAAATAAATTCTATAACGAATGGTTTGGCCGCAGCAGCGCCGAACTGGCCGGCATCCACATGAGCGAATTGCTGGGACAGGAACTGTTCGACGTGTATGCGCCCCACGTCGAGGGGGTGCTGGCAGGCCGGCCGCAAAGCTTCGAGCGCGACCTGCTCGATCCCGGCGGCCAGGTGTGCCACACGTGGACCAACTACATCCCCGATTTCGACGACAGCGGCGGCGTGCGCGGCTTCTTCGTGCTGGCCTCGGACGTTTCCGAACTCAAGCGCACGGAATTGCGCCTGCATGAACTCAACGAGCAGATGGTGCGCGCGCGCGACAAGGCCGAGGCGGCCAGCGTCGCGAAAAGCGAATTCGTCGCCAACATGAGCCATGAAATCCGCACGCCGATGAACGCCATCATCGGCCTGGCGCGCCTGCTGGAAGAGTCGCCACTGGAACGGCGCGAGCGCAGCTATGTCGGCAAGATCCAGATGGCGACGCAGTCGCTGCTCAATATCGTCAACGACGTGCTCGATTTTTCCAAGATCGAGGCGGGGCAGATGGTGCTGGAACAGCGCCGCTTCCAGCTCGAACGCATGCTGGACAGCGTGGGTGTGTTGCTGGCCAGCAGCGCCTGGGCGCGCGGCGTGGAGCCCGTGTTCGTGCTCGCCCCCGGCGTGCCGGACGAACTGCTCGGAGACGCCCTGCGCGTGGAACAGATCCTCATCAACCTGGTGGGCAACGCCGTCAAATTCACCTCGCATGGCGAAGTGGTGCTGTCCATCGACAAGGTGGCCGAAGATGCGACCAGCGCCACCCTCGAGTTTTCCGTGCGCGACACGGGCATCGGCATCGGCGCGGCCGAGCAGGAACGCATCTTCGACGCGTTTTCCCAGGGCGACAGCGGCACCAGCCGCAAATACGGCGGCACGGGACTGGGGCTGGCCATCTGCCGGCGCATGGTGGAATTGATGGGCGGCACCCTCAGCGTGAAAAGCGCGCTGGGCCAGGGCTCCGACTTCCGCTTCAGCTGCCGCTTCGAGAAGGTGGCGCCGCCGCCCGAGCCGTCCGCCAAGGGCGCGCCCAGGGTGCTGTCACTGCTGATCATCGACGACAACGCCAGCGTGCGCGCCATGCTGGAAGACTGGTGCGCGGCGCAGGGCTGGCACAGCCGCAGCGCCGACAGCGGAGCGGCCGGTCTGGCCCTGCTGCGCGCCCAGGCCAGCGGCGGGCCGGCGGCCGATCTTGTGCTGCTCGACGCGGCCATGCCGGGCATGGATGGCATTTCCATGCTCACCGAGGCGCGCGCCGACGCGCTCCTGGCGCTGCCACCCGTGATCATGCTGGTGGCCGACCAGGACAGCGAAAACCTCGAACGCCTGGCCGACAGCCTGATGCTGGCCGGCATCGTTTCGAAACCGGCCACCCCGGCACGCCTGCTGGCAGCCGTGACGGCCGTGCGCGAAGGCCGCAGCAGTCCGTCCGCGCTGCCCGTGTCCACGCCCTTGTCGGGTTTGCTCACCGGCATGCGCGTGCTGCTGGTGGAAGACAATGAAATCAACCAGGAAGTGGCGCAGTACATCCTGCTGCACTCGGGCGCGCGCGTGACCGTGGCCGCCAACGGCCGGCTGGCCGTCGACTTGCTCACCGGCACGCCACACGCCTGGGACGTGGTGCTGATGGATTTGCAGATGCCCGTCATGAACGGCTACGACGCCACCCTGGCCATCCGCGCCCTGGGCTTGCCGGACTTGCCCATCATCGCCATGACGGCCAATGCCATGGATGAAGACCGCCTGCGCGCCATCGCCAGCGGCATGAATGCGCACGTGGCCAAGCCCATCGACGTCGACGAGATGATCCAGACCCTGACCCGGCTGGTGCGCGCCCCCCTGGCCAGCGGCGACGGCGCCGTCGAGGCAGCCGATGCCGCCACGCAGACGCTGGACTTGCCGGTCACGGTGCCCGGCATCGACCTGGCGGCGGCCCTGCACCGCTTCGGCGGCGACTACGGCGCCTTCCTGGCCCTGCTCAAGCGCTTTGAGAATTCGCAAGGCGACGCCGTCGAGGAAACACGGCGCCTGCTGGCCGCCGGCCACGCGCAGCAGGCGGCGCAGTTGCTGCACCGCGTGTGCGGCGTGGCAGCCAACCTGGGTGCCACGCATATCGCCAGTCTGGCCGCCGAGACGGAGAAAACGCTGAAAACGGGGCAATCGCACGGCACGGCCGCCTTGCTGGGCCGCCTGGAACACGCGATGGCCGAAGTCATCGAAGCGGCCCGCACCCTACCCTCGCCCCTGCGGCGCAACCAGCCGGCAGCGGCCGCGCCCGGCAGCGTGCCGCTCGACCTGCACGCCGGCCTGGCCGAGCTGCTCGTCATGATCCGCAACAACAACCTGAAAGCGCTGGCGCAATTTCACGCCCTGCACCCCGCCATACAACTGTCAGACCGGGAAGCGGCCCTGGCGATGGCACATGCGATTGAAACGCTGAATTTTGCCGAGGCGGAAAAACTCGTGCTCGATCAGCTGAAACGAGAGGAAAACAAGTGAGCTGGACCAACCTTGCCATGAACGGGCGCATCCTCATCGTCGATGACGCCATGGAAAACATCCAGATCCTGCACCAGTTGCTGCGAGAGGAACACGACGTGCTGTTCGCCCTGAGCGGTGACAAGGCGCTGGAAATTGCGCATAATCAACTGCCGGACCTGATCCTGCTCGACGCCGTCATGCCCGGCATGGATGGCTATGCCGTTTGCAGCGCGCTGCGCGAATCGGCCATCCTCAGCGCCATTCCCGTCATCTTCGTCACGGCCCTGAACCAGCCCGAAGACGAAACGCGGGCGCTGGAAGCGGGCGCCGTCGATTTCATCACTAAACCGTTCAACGCGGCCGTCGTGCGCGCCCGCGTGCGCAGCCAGCTGACCATCAAGCGGCAGGCCGACGCCATGCGCGAACTGTCGCTGACGGATTCGCTGACGGGCGTGGCCAACCGGCGCAGCTTCAATGACACGATGGACAGCGAATGGCGGCGCTGCGCGCGCGACGGCGTGCCGATGGCCATCATCATGGCCGATATCGACCACTTCAAGGATTATAACGATACGTATGGCCACCAGGCGGGCGACCTGTGCCTGCAGCAGGTGAGCGCCGCCCTGCGCCGCTGCGCCGTGCGCCCGCCCGACCTGCTGGCGCGCTACGGCGGCGAAGAATTCATCATCCTGCTGCCGCAGGAAACGCGCGACGGCGCCGAAGTGGTGGCCCAGCGCATTCTCGACGAAGTGCGCGCGCTGCACATTCCCCACGCCCGATCGGGCGTCGGCCCGCACGTCACCGTCAGCCTGGGCATGGCCAGCGTCATGCCCACGGAAGGCATGGACCCCAGCGCCCTGATCCGCGCCGCCGACGCCCTGCTGTACCGCGCCAAGCATACTGGGCGGGACAGGTATTGCGCGTCGGAGGGGGAATAAACGGCTAGCCTGTCGCTGGCGACAAGACAGACAAGACACGTCCCATCCCAGCTCGCATCAGGATCAAGCGGCTGTGCGATGCATCGGAGATGCGACATGGATCAGGCTGGAAGGATCGTCCATCGACAAGGAAATAATAGCGTTATCGAACCGTCGACAGATCTTTAGACCACTGCTCAAAGTTTACGGTGGGCACACAATCGAGGGTTGGAAATTCAGCGGGAACCTTCAGTGCCTGGAGAAATTCCGCACTCATCTTGCCGAACAATACCGGCGCTGGCAACTTCGGCGCAACCAGCACCTTTCGTTGCTCCGGTCCGATGAACAGCACGGAAAATTTATCGGGATCGATCCCCTGGCAGTGGAACTTCGACACGAAATCCGCAGCATGGGCGGTGCGGTACAGTTTCTGTTGCCGCCCCTGCTCATCCAAATGGAAATGGATGAATAGCGCGCATAAAATACAGTTCATCATAATCGAAAGCACGAGAATGACACCGGCGGCGCGCTCATTTTCAGGCATCTCATCTGGAAAGTATGTTCCCTTCGCGATGAGAATCAGCACCACAAACGAGATACACGCCACGACGATAAAAGGCCATTCCATCCAGATAAAAAACCGCATGACGTTTGCTGCAGCCAGCGTCATCGGCAACCCTGATGGGTCGATGTGGAAAACCTTGTTGACATCATCCAGGGCGGCGACCCTGGCAAAATACGCCAATATGGCAAGCCCTACCGTCCACCAAAGCGCGGCGGATTTAAATTCCTGCAAGCCTCGTGGAAGCATCTTTTCAATCGCTGCCGCCAATGTAAACAAACCGATCAGGATCGCGACTGCTTGCACCCAAAGATACGTGTTCGCTTCAATTTTCCCGTTATCTAAAAGGCCAGCCCCGAAAAATAGCAATAAAAGTGAAAAAAAGCCAAAACCGGCGAGGACATATCTGTGTGTTTGTGTCATCTTCAAATCTTCTATAGGATGCAGCCGGGATCGCTGGAGTGTGTATTTCGCAACCATTTGGGGCTCTGAACACCCCCGGCGGCGCAGAACAATCACCGCCAAGTGCTCATTATTACTTCAGCATTATTGCATGACGGCAATTAAAAAATCCATAGCGCAATATTTCGCCGGCGCATGCCACGAAAAAACTCCCCCGGACTCAATAACATGCTGCTTGGCACGCTGCTGCGCTAGCTGTGAAGTTGCAAGAGGTTATTCTGGCCGGATCTGAGCCGTGACATTGGGGCCTTGCCAGCAATGCCCTGATGCGGCCGGTGCCAGTTGTAGTGATGGTTCCATTCTTTGAGCATGTTGGCCCGCTCCAGTGAGTTGTTATAAACAAAGCCGTAAGCCCATTCGCGCAAGGCTGACTGGATGAAGCGTTCGGCCTTGCCATTGGTCTGTGGCCGATAGGGCCGTGTAAAGCGGTGCTTCAATGCTATCTGGCTACAAGTGGCCTTGAATGACTTGGAGCGAAAGGCTGAGCCGTTATCGGTCAACAACGCTTTGGGACGCACCCCGAGTGAGCAGAAATAGGCGTGGGTATTGGCGAGGAATCGGTTGGCATTCTCCTGGGTTTCGTCAGGATAGAGCTCCGTGAAGGCGATGCGGGCATGGTCATCAATGGCGATAAACAAGACTTCCCAGCCGGCGCCGCGCGTACGGTCTCGCCGGTCTCCCGTCGCACGATGGCCGGTGGTTTCAATGCGCCCGAGCTTCTTGGTATCGATATGAATCAGGTCGCCTGGTTCTGCATGCTCGTAGCGCTGCACCGGCTCGACGGGATCGAGATTGCTCAGTTTGGAGAGGCCGGCGCGCGCCAGCACACGGCTAACTGTGGCCTTCGATATCTGCAGGTACTGGGCGATCCTGGCCTGCGTCATGCGCTTCTTGCGTAGCTCGACAACGGTCAGCGCCTTGCCTGCGTCCAGAGCCAAAGGGCTATGCGCGGGACGCGACGAGCGATCCATCAAACCATCCCGATCTTCGGCAAGGAAGCGCCCCAGCCATTTGCGCACGGTCGCCTCGCTCACGGCATAGCGGACAGCGGCCTGGCAGACCGGCAGGCGGTGATGTAGTACGTCTTCGACCATCTCGACTCGACGAATCAGCGTTAATCGGGCATTCTTATGGATGTTCATTCGGTTGGTTTCCTTGAGAACTGGGGGTTTGGCGATTTCCAGTGTCTCAAATCCAATCCGAATGAACCACAACAACCTATTGAAACATCACAGCTAGCGCAGCAACCAAGCGGCCCAGCGCAGCCGCAGCGGCGCCCAGCTCAAGGTCAGCGCCACCGTCAAGGCACCGAAAAACAGCAGCATGCACCAGCTGATGCTGCCGAAACCGGCGCCCTCGCGCGCCACGGCCACGCCGTACAGCAGGGCTAGGCCCGCGTAGCCGCCCAGGCGGCCCCGGCTGGCGGCATGGACGGGCATGCTGGCCGCGCTGACCGTGTGCCAGTGCCGCTCCTGCGACAGCGCCAGCAGGGCGAAACAGGCGTGGCTGCCGGCAAACAGCAGCAGCCAGACAAGCAATTCAGGCATGCGCACCCCCTGTTCGCGGGGCTTGCCGCTGATGCTGGCGCAGGCGCAACGCCGCCCATGCCGCCAGCCCTGCCGTCAACCACAGGGCCAGGTCGAACACGGCCACGGCAGGCTGGCCGCGCAGCACGGCATGCCAGGGAAAGTCGCCCGTGCTTAACCAGTTGAGCGGCGGCGCGGCAAGGGCCAGCATGGCGATGCACCAGGCTTGCGGCAGCCATGGCGCATCGGGCCGCCGGCGCCAGAACAGGGCAACGCCGGCCCAGATGCCGCTGCCGGCCCAGGCCAGCAGGAACAGCAGCACTTCGAGCAGCGCCTTGTCCGGCAACCCGGCCGGCAGCAAGCGGTTCGCCACCAGCATGGCCAGGGTCGCGATCAGCAGCCCCGTCGTGCTGAAGCAGGCCACGGCCAGCACCAGCCGCGCGCCGCGCTGACCCGCCTTGGCATGGCGCGCCGCGCGCTTGCCGCTCCAGAGTATCAATCCCGAGGCCAGCATGACGCAACCGGCCAGCCCGGCCGCGCAATACAGCCAGCGCAAGGGCCAGTGCTCGAACAGGGCAAAGTGCATGCCCGACAGATAGCGCTGCAGCGCCGCGGCCGGCTTGAGCGGCACATATTTCAGCACCTGCCCGCTGGCGCCATCGAAATAAATCGTTTGCTCGTCCAGGCTGACCCGGTCGGCCGTGGCGCGGCTCACTTCCACATAACTGTTGCGGTTGCCCGGATGGCGCACGCGCACATAGCTGGGCTCGCCCCGCCCCCAGGCCCGGCGCGCCGTGTCGAGCATGGCGTCGATGGGGGCCATGGCCACGATGCCGGACTCTGGCGATCGTTCTCGCTGGTACAGCGACAAGGCTTCGTTGAGGAAGCCTTGCCGGTCGCCCGGATACAGCGCGTGCATGCCTGCCGGAAAGTAAATCGAAAACAGGATCACCAGCCCCGACAGCACGATCATGAAATGGAAGGGCAAGGCCAGCACGCCGCTGACGTTATGCAGGTCCAGCGCGCTGCGCTGCAAGGCCTTGCGCGGGCGGAAGACGAAAAAATCCTTGAAAATGCGCGCGTGGATGATCACGCCCGACACCAGCGCCGCCAGCATCGCCATGCTGGCCAGGCCCACGACCCAGTAGCCGATGCCGGCAAACGACAGATGCAGCCGGTAATGCATGGGAAAGAAGAAGGACGTGGCGCCGTAGGAGCCGGCCTCGGGCAGCAAGGTGGCGCTGCGCGGATCGATCTGGCGCGACAGCTCCTCGCCATCGAGCGCCTCGATCTGCAGCCGCGCCACGGGACTGCGCGGCCCCTGCAGGAAGACAGACCATTCCGCCAGCGCCTTGCCGTGCGCCAGCGCCGCTACGGCGGGCAAGACTTGCCGCTCCACCGACACGGGGCCGGGCGCGGCGGCAATGCGCGTGTCCGGCATCATCCAGCGATCGATCTCGCGGTCGAACACGGACAGGCTGCCCATCCAGAACACGACGATCAGCACGCTGGCCATCACCACCCCGGTCCAGGTATGCGCGAGCAGCATCGATTGCCGCAATTCACGTAAGGCCATGCGGCTCAACTCCATTCGAAAAAATAGGCGGCGCCGCAGTACAACATCCAGACACCGATCAGCAACAGCGCCACCGGCCACAATCGGCGCGCGACAAAAGCCCACAGGGCGGCGCCCAGGTAGGCGAGAAAGGCCGCCATCGAGGCGATCAGCACGGCCTCGCTGCGCAGCACGCCCAGGCGGAACAGCAGCACCGCGCCGGCGCCGGCGACACTCCAAGCGAACAGATACGCGCCCGCCACGCCCAGTGCGACACGCGCCACGGCATGCCGGCTCATGCCGGATCCCTGGGCAAGCTGGCGCGCAAGCCTTGCCACAGCACCGGCGCGTGGATGATGTCGAGGTGGCCTGTACCGGCCACCTCTTCCTCGCCCAGCACCTGCGCAAAATGCGCCCGGCTGTCGAACAGCGCCACGCCGGCGGCGCGCGTGTATTCCGCGATCCACACGCGGGCACTGACGGCGGCCCGCTGCGGACGGTGACGGCGCAGCATCAGCGCATGGCTGGCGATGCTCCAGGCCAGGTACTCCTTGCAATGCACGGCGTCGCCATCGAGCGGCAGCGCGCCGATGTCGCGCCCTTGCAGGTGCACGAACCACGCCCACTCGTCCTCGCTCATGCGCTCAAACAGCTGTTCCCAGCGTTCGCGCATGCCGGAACGGCGCAGCCACTGCTCGCGCAGCGCCCGTTCCCGCTGCGGATCCAGCGCCGGCGCCACGCCGCCAGCAACATCGAACTGGCCCAGCACGGGATCGATCATGCCCACCAGGCGCACGGCCACGTGGCCCTGCAACTGGCGCGCCGTCTCCTGCGCCAGCACGGCGCCCAGCGACCAGCCGGCCAGCGAGCACTCGCCGCCCGGACTGTTGGCCACGATGATGTCCGCATAGCGGGCAGCCAGCTCCTCCACGCTGATGTCGGCCCAGCGCTCGCTCCCCAGCGCATGGCTGACAAAGCCGTGCACGGGCTGGCGCGGTCCCAGCGCCTGCGCCAGTCCCTGGAATTCAAAGGCGTTCACCAGCAGGCCGGGACAGCAGAACAGCGGCGGCAAGTCACCTGTCGCGCGCAGGCTGTGCCAGCTTTCGCCCACCCGCGCACCGGCCGCGCTGGCGCCAAAGCGGGCGGCAAAGGCGGCCAGGGTGGGACTGCCGAACAGGTCGGCCAGCGACAGCGCATGCGCATCCTGCGTGTACAGGCTGCGCAGCATCTGGTTGACCTGCGTGACGCAGCGCACGGCCAGCAGCGAATGCCCGCCCAACGCAAAGAAGTTATCCTCGCGCCCCACGCGCGACACGCCCAGCAAGACGCTCCAGATGGCCGCCAGCGCCTGTTCCAGCTCGCCCTGCGGCGGCGCGTACGCCGCGCTTTCCAGCACCGGCACCGGCAGCGCGCTGCGCTCCACCTTGCCCGCCGGGCTCAGTGGCAATCGCGCCAGGGCCACGATGGCCGCCGGCAGCATGTAGTCGGGCAGCGCCGCCGCCAGGGCCGCGCGCAAGGCGTCCACATCCAGTTGCGCCGGGCTGACATACGCCACCAGGCGCGCGCCGGCGGCGCTGTCCTGCGCCACCACCACCGCTTCGCGCACGCCAGGCTGCGCCAGCAGCTGCGCCTCGATCTCGCCCAGCTCCACCCGAAAACCGCGGATCTTGATCTGGTGGTCGATGCGACCCAGGTAATCGAGCTGGCCGCCGCGCCAGCGCACCAGGTCACCCGTGCGGTACAGGCGCGCACCGGGCGCGCCGTGCGGGTCCGGCACGAAGCGTTCGGCCGTCAGCGCAGGACGGCCAAGATAGCCACGCGCCAGCAAGGCGCCGCCGATGCACAGTTCACCGGCCGCGCCGGGCGGCGTCAATGCCAGGTCCGCGTCCAGCACCTGCAGCGCGCGTCCCGCCAGCGGCAGGCCGATCGGCATCTGCGCCGGCGCCGCGCCATCGAGGTAGGGCGCGCAGTCGAGCGTGGCCGCCGTCACCGCCGCTTCCGTCGGCCCATAGGTATTGAGCAGGCGGATGTGCCGCATGCCCGCCTGACGCCACGCCTGCAGCGCTTCCGGCGGCATCGCCTCGCCGCCCGCGTGCACCTGGCGCAGCGCGCCGTAGTCGCGCGGGCCTTGCTGGGCAAAATCCTGCGCCAGCAGCGACCAGTAGGCCGTCGTCAAATCGGCCACGCTGATGCGGTAGCGGTGCAGCGCCTGGTAAAACGTCTCGCTGTCCCACAGCTCCGGGCCGCGCAAGACCAGCGCCGCACCGATGCACAGGGTCGGCCAGGCCTGTTCGACGAAGCCGTCGAAGTTCAAGGTCGAAAACTGCAGCACGCGGTCCTGCGCCGTCAAGCCAAAGAAGCCGACGGACACTTGCGCATGCCGGCTTAACGCCTGGTGCGCGATGCCCACGCCCTTCGGCTTGCCCGTCGAGCCAGAGGTGTAAATCACGTAGGCCAGTTGCTGCGGCAGCGGCGCGTGGCCGGGATCGTGCTCCAGCGCGGACGGCTGCTCCACCAGCTGCACCGGCAGTCCCGCCGGCAGCGCCAGGCGTGGCAGCACCGATGCCTGCGTCAGCAGCAGCGCCATGCCGCTGTCGGCGATCATGTAGGCCAGGCGTTCGGCCGGATAGCCGGGATCGAGCGGCACGTAGGCGGCGCCCGTCTTGAGGATGGCCAGCAAGCCGGCCAGCATGTCGACCGAGCGCTCGACGGCGATGCCGACGCGCACTTCCGGCCCCGCGCCCCGCGCCAGCAGCGCGTGCGCGAGGCGGTTGGCGCGCAGATTCAGCGCGCGGTAAGTGAGCGCCTCGTCCTGGTACAGCAGCGCCAGCGCATCCGGGTGCAGCACGGCCTGCAGTTCGAACTGCGCGTGCACGGGCAAGTCGTTCCACGGTCCGCCCTCATGGCGGCCCTGGCGCAGCACGGCCGCGCCCTGCGGCGCCGACAGCAGCGGCAAGGCGCCAAGCGGCGCGTCGGCGTCGCGCGCCATCGCCTGCATCAGGCTACCCAACTGCTCCAGTATCAGGCGCGCGCTGGCGGCGTCAAAGCTGGCGCGCGCATAATCGGCATGCAGGGTCAGTCCGCTGTCCTGCATCACGGCCAGGGTCCACGGATAATTCGTCTCCTCGCGCTTGCTGGCCATGCTGAAGCGCAGTTCTCCCTCTTCGGCGGCGCGCAAGGCGGCATCGACGGGATAATTTTCGAATACGATGATGCTGTCGAACAGGGCGACGCCGCCCTGCCCCGCCCAGCGCTGCACATCGTACAGCGGCGTATGCTCGAATTCGCGCGCGGCCAGGTTTTGCGCCTGCAGCTGGCGCAGCCACTCGCCCACCGGTGCGCCCGCATGCGGGGCGGCGATCACGGGCAAGGTATTGATGAACATGCCGAGCAGGCGGTCGGCGCCCGGCAGGTCCGCCGGACGGCCAGCCACGGTGGCGCCAAAGGCCACGCAAGCCTGGCCCGTATAGCGCTGCAACAGCAGCAGCCAGGCGCCCTGCACCAACGTGTTGACGGTGATGCGCGCCTGCCGCGCAAAGGCGGCCAGGCCGGCCATCGCCGCCGGCTCCAGGCGCAGGCTGACGCTGTCCTGGCCCGTACCGCCCGCCGCCGGCAGCGCCAGCGACAAGCGCGTGGGCGCGGCCAGCGGCGCCAGCTGCGCGCGCCAGAACGCTTCTCCGGCGGCGCCATCCTGCCGCTGCAGCCAGGCGATGTAGTCGCGGTAGCGGCCCGGCGCCGGCGCATGCGGCTCGCCGTGGTAGTGGCGCAGTATTTCTCCCATCAACTGCGACGTGCTCCAGCCGTCGAGCAGCAGATGGTGGCTGGTCCAGACCAGGCGCTGCTGCGTATCGCTGCAGCGGATCAGGGTCAGCCGCTGCAGCGGTTCGCGCGCCAGGTCGAAGCCGCGCGCCAGGTCCGCCCGGGCATAGGCGTCAAGTGCGGCGGCGCCAGCGTCCTGGCCGCGCCAGTCGAGCAAGTCCACCTCGCCCGCGCCGGCGCGGCAGACCCATTGCAGCGCTTCTCCGCCATCGTGCACGAAACGGCTGCGCAGAATGTCGTGGCCTGCCGCCACCGCGCGCCAGGCCCTCGCGAAGCGTTGCGCGTCGAGCCCTGCCACGTCCACGCACAGCTGGTTGACATAGGCGCTGCCTTGCGGCGCCTGCAGGCAGTGGAACAGCATGCCCGCCTGCATCGGCGAGAGCGGATACAGGTCGGCCAGCTCGTTCAGGGGCAAGTCCAGCGCATCGAGCCTGGCCTGGTCCAGCGGCGCCAGCGGGAAGTCCGACGGCGTCACGCCCAGCGCGCCGGAACAGCAATGCGCGACCAGCGCCCGCAGCTCGCGCCCGAAATCATCGGCCAGTGCCCGGATCGCCGCGCCGTCGTGGCGCGCCGTGCTATAGCTGAACGTCATTTTCAGCATGCCGTCGAAGACCTGGCCATTGATCACCAGTTCATGCCCGAGCGGCGCCTCCGGGTCTTGCGCGTCGCCGCTCGCTTCGGCCGCCGGGCGCCAGGCCGCATCGGCCTCGAAACTGCCATCGAACTGGCCCAGGTAATTGAACAACACCTGCGCCGGCGCCAGCGCGGCCAGCGCCTGCCGGTCCGCATCGCAGCCCATGTATTTCAGCAGCCCGTAGCCGATGCCCTTGTCGGGAATGGCCCGCAAGTCCTGCTTGACCCGCTTCAAGGCCGCATCGAGCGTGCCCAGCGGCGCCAGGCGCACGGGATAGGCGCTGGTGAACCAGCCGACAGTACGGCTGATATCGAGGTCCTCGAACAAGTCTTCGCGGCCATGGCCTTCCAGTTCGACGAGGAAGCTGTCCTCGCCCGCATGGCGGCACAGCGCGCGTCCCAGCGCCGTCAGCAGCAAGTCGTTGACCTGGGTGCGGTAGGCGGCCGGCGCCTCCTTCAGCAGACGCCGCGTGGTGTCGCGGTCCAGTTGCAGCACCGCGCCGGCGACCAGGTCACCGCTGCTGGCGCCACGGCTGTCCGCCAGCGGCAGGCGTGACGGCGTGGCCGCCAGCGCCTGCCAGTACGGCAGTTGCGCGCGCACGGCATCGCTGGCCGCATGTTCCTGCAAACGCCGCGCCCAGGCTTGCAGCGGCGCGCTGGGCGCCGCCAGGCGCAAAGGTTGGCCGGCGGCGCCCTGGCGGCACAAGGTGTCGAGGTCTTGCAGCAGGATGCGCCACGACACGCCATCGACCGCCAGGTGATGCACGACCAGCAGCAGGCGCACGCTGCCGTCCGCCATGGTCATGAGCACTGCGCGCAGCAGCTGTCCCTGGCGCAGGTCCAGGCTGCGCTGGGCCAGCTGGCAATGGCGCTCCACGTCGGCCGCGTCGCACGCGTCGCGGCGCCACAGCAGCGGCGCCTCCGGCGCTTCGCCATACTGCTGCGACCAGCCCTGCGGACCATCATTGAAGCGCAGGCGCAGCGCGGCATGCGTCTGCAGCAGCACGTCCAGCGCCGCCGCGATGACGTCGCCGGCGCCGGACGCCGACGCCTGCAGCAGCACCGACTGGTTGAAATGACCGGGCCGCGCCAGTTGCGCGGCAAACAAGGCGGACTGGATCGGCAATAACGGCACGTCGTCCCCCACCACCTCGGCGCTGCCGCCAGCGCTGGCCGCCACGGCCTGCATCAGCGGCGCCAGCGCGGCGACGCTCTGGCGCTCGAACAGCTGTTTCGGCGTAACGATCCAGCCGGCCTGGCGCAGGCGCGCCACGATCTGCAGGCTCAGGATCGAGTCGCCGCCCAGTTCGAAGAAATTGTCGTCGCGTCCCAGCTGCTCCAGTCCCAGCACGCCGCACCATACCTGGGCCAGCAATTGCTCGGCGGCGCCCTGCGGCGCCACGCTGCCGCCCTGCTGCAGCGCCTGCGGCGCCGGCAGCGCGTTGCGGTCCACCTTGCCGTTCGCATTCAGCGGCAGGCTGTCGAGCACCACGATCACGGACGGCACCATGTAGTCAGGCAGCTGGCGCGCCAGCGCCAGTTTCAACCCTGCCGGCTGCAGGCTGGCGGGCGCCACATAGGCCACCAGGCGCAGGTGGCCATTGCCGCCCGGCTGCGGCTGGGCCACGGCAACGGCCGCCAGCACGCCGGGCTGCGCCAGCAATTGCGCCTCGACTTCGCCCAGCTCGATACGGAAGCCGCGGATCTTGACCTGGTGATCGATGCGGCCCAGGTATTCCAGCTGGCCGTCGGCCTGCCAGCGCACCAGGTCGCCCGTGCGGTACAAGCGTCCACCGGCGCCATCAAAGGGATCGGGAATGAAGCGGTCGGCCGTCATGCCCGGACGCCCCAGATAGCCGCGCGCCAGGCCTTCGCCGCCCAGGTATAGTTCCCCGGGCACGCCCGGCGGCGCCAGGTTCAAGGCGTCATCGAGCACCCACGCGCTGCGCGCGCCCACCGGGCGGCCGATGGGCGCATACGCGCTGCGGCAGCCCGCATCGACGCCAACCTTCCATACCATCGGCGTGACCACCGCCTCGGTGGGACCATAGCCGTTGATCAGGAAGCGCGGCTTCAGGGCGCGGCAGACCTGCTCGAAGGCCGCCTGCGGCATGGCCTCGCCACCAAACGAATACAGTTCCACGGGCGGCGGGTTGCCGCTGTGTTCAGCCCATTCGGCCAGCTGCTTCAGGTAGGCCGGCGGAAAGCCCGCGTTCGTGATGCGTTCGGCGCGCAAGGCCGCATAGGTCTGCTCGGGCGTCCACAGGCTGGCGTCGCGCAGCACCAGCGCGCCGCCGGCGCACAAGGTGGTCAGCCAGCGCTCGTGGGCGCCATCGAAGGCAAACGACAGGAAATGCAGTTCGCGCGACTGCGGCCCCATTTCATACAGATCCGCCGTGACGGCGCAATGCATGGCCAGCGGACCATGCGTCACCGCCACGCCTTTCGGCTGGCCGGTCGAGCCGGAGGTATAAATCAGGTAGGCCAGGTTGTGGCGGTGCGGCGCCGGCCATGGCGCGACGTCGCCAGCGTCAACGTCAACGTCAACGTCAACGTCAACGTCAGCAGCGTCCTGCGCATCGGCCGGCGGCATCAGCAGCAGCGGCACGCCCGCGGGCGCCGTCACGCGGTCCAGCACCTGCTCCTGGGCGATCAGCAGGCAGATGCCGCTGTCGTCCATCATGTAGGCCAGCCGCCCGGCTGGATAGTCGGGGTCCAGCGGCACATACGCGGCGCCGGCCTTCAGCACGGCCAGCAGCGCCACGATCATGTCGATCGAACGCTCCAGCGCCACGCCGACGCGCATTTCGGCGCCGACACCGTGCGCGCGCAAACGCCTTGCCAGCGCGTGGGCGCGCCGCTCCAGCTGCGCATGGCTGATCTGCTGCCCGCCCATCACGACGGCCGGCGCATCGGGGCGCAGCGCCGCATGCCGGGCGATGCGCGCATGAACCGCCACATACGGCACGGCCGGCGCGCCGCTGTGCGCCAGCGCGCGCAAGCCCCGCTGCCCGCGCGCATCGGGCAAGGCCAGGCTGCCCAGCGTTTGCTGCGCGCCGGCGATCATCGCGCGCAGCAGCGCCAGCAGGCTGGCGCCGATCGCGGCCACGCCGGCCGCATCGAACTGCGCGCGGTCGTAGCCGTAATGCAGGGCCAGCGTCTCGTTTTGCATGACGGCCAGGGTCAGCGGATAACTGGTCTGCTCGCGCCGCTCGATGGCGCTGAACACGAGGCCATCGGGCGCCGCGCCGGTCAAGGCTTCGTCGACCGGATAATTTTCAAACACCACCAGGGTATCGAACAGGCCGCCCGCACCTTGCCCGGCCCAACGCTGGATGTCGACCAGCGGCGTGTGCTCATGTTCGCGCGAGGCCAGGCTTTGCGCCTGCACCTCGGCCAGCCAGCCGGCCACCGTCTGCGCATGACGCGGCGTGGCGATCACGGGCAGCGTATTGATGAACAGTCCCAGCAACTGCTGCGCGCCGGCCAGGTCGCCGGGCCGCCCGGCCACCGTGGCGCCAAAGGCCACCGTGCGCTGACCCGTATGGCGCTGCAGCAGGATCGCCCACGCCGCCTGCACGACGGTGTTGACCGTCACATGGTGGCGCCGCGCGAAGGCGGCCAGCTGCACGCTTTCCTGGCGCTCCAGCGCCGTGCCGACTTCCCCATGCCCGCCCGGCACCGCCTCGCACGGCAACAGCCCGGCCAGGCGCGTGGGCGCCGCCAGCGGCGCCGCCAGCGCGCGCCAGTAGCTTTCGCTGCCGGCCGCGTCCTGCCGCTGCAACCAGGCGATGTAGTCGCGATAGCGTCCGCCGTGCGTGGCCAGCGGCTGGCCAGCGTAATGGCGCAGCAGCTCGCCCATCAGGCGCGAACTGCTCCAGCCATCGAGCAGAAGATGGTGGTTGGTCCAGATGAAATGGTGGCGCGAGGCCGAAGTGCGCACCAGGTGCAGGCGCTGCAGCGGCGCCTGTTCCAGCTTGAAGCCTTGCGCCAGGTCGCGCCGCGCCAGCGCGTCGAGGTCGGCCTGGATGTCGTCGTGGCCGCGCCAGTCGAGTTCCTGCAGCGCGGGCCCCGCATCGCGGCTGACCCATTGCAGCGGCGGCACGGCCTGCGGCAAGAAGGCCGTGCGCAGGATGTCGTGGCGCGCGATGACGGCCTGCCACGCGGCCGCGAAGCGCCCGGCGTCCAGGCCATCGATATCGACGCGCAGCTGGTTCAGGTAGGCGCCGTCCTGCGGCGCGTACACGCTGTGGAACAGCATACCGGCCTGCATCGGCGACAGCGGATACAGGTCGGCCAGGCGCGCCACGGGCAAGTCGAGCGCATCGAGGCTGGCCTGGTCCAGCCGGGCCAGCGGGAAATCGGATGGCGTCACGCCCTGCGCGCCGGAGCAGCAATGCGCCACCAGCGCCACCAGTTCCTGGCGATAGTCGTCCATCAGCGCCGCCAGCGCGCCTTCGTCATGGCGCGCCGCGCTGAAACTGAGCGTGAGTTTCAGCATACCGTCCAGCACTTGCCCGTTGAGCGCCAGTTCATGCCCCAGCGGGGCATCGCTGTCCTGCGTTTCGCCGCCCGATTCGGCGGCCGGCGCCCACAATCCCTGCGGCGCGAAACTGCCGTCGAACTGGCCCAGGTAATTGAAAATCAGCTGCGGCCGCGGCAAGGCGGCCAGCGCGGCACGCGCCGCATCGTCGCCCAGGTGGCGCAGCAGGCCATAGCCGATACCCTTGGCCGGCACGTCGCGCAAGTCCTGCTTGACGCGCCGGATGGCGGCACCCGCCTCGCCCAGCGGCGCCAGACGCACCGGATACATGCTGGTGTACCAGCCCACCGTGCGGCTGGCGTCGAGGTCGTCGAACAGGTCTTCGCGGCCATGCCCTTCCACCTCGATCAGCACCTGCGCCTGGCGCGTGTAGCGGCACAGGGCGCGGCCCAGCGCCGTCAGCAGCAGGTCGTTGACCTGGGTGCGGTAGGCGGCCGGCGCCTCTTTCAGCAGGCGGCGCGTGGTCTCGCGGTCCAACGCCAGGCCCAGGTCGCGCGCGTGGCGCGTCGTGTTGGCGCCGTCCGGACGGGCGCAGGGCAAGGCGGCCGGCGTGGCCGCCACCGCCAGCCAGTACGGCAGCTCGGCGTGCACGGCCGGCGTGTGCGCATGCTGGCGCAGGCGCTGCGACCACGCCTGCAGGCTGCTGCCGCGTGGCGGCAGCGTCACGGCCGTCCCCGCCAGCGCGGCCCGGTAAGCTGCTGCCAGGTCTTCCAGCAGCACGCGCCACGAAACGCCGTCGACGGCCAGGTGGTGCACGGCAAGGAAAAGCCGCGTGCTGCCATCGGCCACGTCGATCAGCTGCGCGCGCAGCAGCCGGCCCTGTTCCAGGTCCAGGCTGCGCTGCGCTTCGCGGCACACCGCCTCGATGGCGGCGCCGTCCTGCGCCGTGCATTGCCACAGCAGTTTCTCCGGCACGGGGCCGTAGCTCTGGCGCCAGGCGCCCGCTTCCTCCTGCCGGAAGCGCAGGCTCAATGCCTGGTGGTGCGCGGCGAGCGCCTGCAGCGCCCGTTCCAGCGCACCCGCGTCGAGCGCTCCGTTCGCGCGCATCAGCAGCGACTGGTTCCAATGGTGGCGTTGCGGGATGGCGGTGCCAAAGAAATCGAGCTGGATCGGCAGCAGCGGCACCTCGCCCTGCGCATCGTCCGGCACCACTGGCGCGGCCTGCAGCGGCTGCGCCACCAGCGCCAGGGCGGCGATGTTCTGGCGCTCGAACAGCTGCTTCGGCGTCAGCTTCCAGCCCGCCTGGCGCGCCCGCGCGACGATCTGCAGGCTGAGGATGGAGTCGCCGCCCAGTTCAAAGAAGTTATCCTCGCGGCCCACCCGCTCCAGGCCCAGCACCTCGCACCACAGGCGCGCCAGCATGTTCTCCACTTCGCCCTCGGCCGGCGCGTGCGCCGCGCCGGCGGCAAATTGCGCGGCCGGCAGCGCCTTGCGGTCAAGCTTGCCGTTGGCATTCAGGGGCAGGCGCGGCAGCGCGACGAACGCCGATGGCAACATATAGTCGGGCACGCGCACGGCCAGCGCCGCACGCAGCGCTGCCGTGTCCAGCGATGCGGGCGTGACATAGGCCACCAGGCGCAAGCCCTGGCCGGATGCCTGTGCCACCACCACCGCCTCGGTCACGCCGGGCTGCAACAACAGCTGGGACTCGATCTCGCCCAGCTCCACACGCAGGCCGCGTATCTTGATCTGGTGGTCGATGCGGCCCAGGTATTCCAGCGCGCCGTCGGCACGCCAGCGTACCAGGTCACCCGTCCGGTACAGGCGCGCGCCGCCGCCATCGAACGGATCGGGCACGAAGCGCTCGGCGCTCAGGGCGGGACGGTGCAGGTAGCCGCGCGCCAGGCCCACTCCGCCCAGGTACAATTCGCCCGCCACGCCGGCCGGCGCCAGGTTCAGACTATCGTCCAGCACATAGCTGCGCAGATTGGCGATCGGACGCCCGATGGGCACCACGGCATCGCCCGCGCGGCAATGCCACCACGTGACATCGATGGCCGCCTCGGTAGGGCCATACAGGTTATGCAGCTGCGCCTGCGGCAAGGCGGCCAGGGTGCGGTCCTGCAGGTCGGCCGGCAGCGCCTCGCCGCTGCAGATCACCGTGCGCAGGCTGGCGCAGGCGCCCGGTGCCAGGTCGGCGGCAAAAGCCTGCAGCATCGATGGCACGAAGTGCACGGTGGTGACCCCATGGCGCTCGATCAGCGCCGCCAGCAGTGCCGGGTCGCGATGGTCGCCCGGCCCGGCCACGGCCAGCCGCGCGCCGTACATCAGCGGCCAGAAAAATTCCCATACCGAGACGTCAAAGCTGAACGGCGTTTTCTGCAGCACCGCGTCGCCCGCGCCCAGCGCATACGCCTGCTGCATCCACACGAGGCGGTTATACAGCGCGCAATGACGGTTGGCGGCACCCTTCGGGCGTCCCGTGGAACCCGAGGTGTAGATCACATAGGCGAGGTTTTCCCCGTGCAGCGCCACGCGCGGGTCGCCATGCGCGCCATCCGCATACGCCGCTTCCTCGTCCAGCATCAGCAAGGGCGGCAAGTGCTCGGGCAAGGCGCCGAGCACGGGTGCATGCGTCAGCAGCAGGCTGACCGCGCTATCGTCCAGCATGTAGGCGATGCGTTCGGCCGGGTATTCCGGGTCGATCGGCACATAGGCGCCGCCCGCCTTCATCACGGCCAGCAAGCCCACCACCATCTCGACAGAGCGTAGCAGCGCCAGGCCGACGCGCACTTCCGGTCCCACGCCGAGAGCGATCAGCCGGTGCGCCAGCGCATTGGCGCGCCCGTTCAAGGCGGCATAACTGAGCACTTCTTCGCCAAACAGCAACGCATCGGCCTGCGGCGTGGCCGCCGCCTGGCGCTCGATCAGCAGGTGCACCGCTTCGGGCGATGCGTACGACTGGTCGCAGCGGCTCCAGGCCAGCAGCGCCGCCCGTTCCGCGTCTTCCTGCAGCGGCACATCGCCGAGCGCGCACTGCGGCGTGTCGGCCAGTGCCCGCAGCAGCGCCAGATAGTGGCGCGACAGGCGCGCGATGCTGGCCGGTTCGAACAGCTCCACGGCATAGGCAAAACTGGCCGACAGGTTGCCATCGGCCCGCTCCTGCGTGTCGAGCGTGAGTTCGAACTTGGCCGCCTGGCGTCCCAGTTCGTACGGCGTCGCCGACAGCCCCGCCAGCCGGACCTCGCCGCGCGGCTGCAAATGCTGGTGATTGAACAGTACCTGGAACAAGGGCGGGTGGCTCAGGCTGCGTTCCGGCTGCAAGGCGTCGACCAATACGTCAAACGGCAAGTCCTGGTGCGCCTGCGCGCCCAGCGCCGCGTCGCGTACCTGCAGCAGCAACTGCTCCAGAGTCGTGCGGCCATCGAGGCGCGTATCGATGATCAGGGTATTGACGAAAAAGCCGATCACGCCTTCCGTCTCGACACGGTTGCGGTTGGCCATCGGCACGCCGATGCGCAACGCCTGCTGGCCCGTGTGGCGGTACAGCAGCGCCTTGAAGGCGGCCAGCAGCAGCATGAACACGGTGGCACCGTGGCGCTGCGCGCTGCGGTGCAGCTGCGCGCCCAGTTCTGGCGGCAGCGCGAAATCGAAGCGCGCGGCATGGTAGTCAGGCTGCGCCTGGCGGGCATGGTCGGCCGGCGGCTGCAGCACCGGGTGTTCATCGCCCAGGCGCGCCGTCCAGTAGGCCAGCTGCACATCTCGCTCGCCCGCATCGAGCCAGTGGCGCTGCCAGGCGGCATGGTCGGCATACTGGATCGGCAACGGCGCCAGCGCCGCAGCGCCGCCATCCTGCGCCGCCTGGTACAGCGCACCGAATTCCTCGATCAGCAGCTGGATAGACCAGCCGTCCGAAACAATGTGGTGCATGACCACCAGCAGCACGTGCTCTTCGTCGGCCAGCCGCACCAGCATCGCGCGCAGCAGGGGCGCGCTTGCCAGGTCGAACGGGGCCTGGTTGAAATCGTCGGCGATGCGCGCCAGCCGCGTCTCGCCATCGTCGATGCCGCGCAAGTCCGCATGCGCCAGCCGCAGCGCCATCGGCGGCGCGATGCACTGTTCGGCCAGGCCATCCGCGTCGGCCTCGAAATACGTGCGCAGCGATTCATGGCGAGCGATCAGCGCGTCGAAGGCGTCCTGCACGGCATCGGCCCGCAGGCGTCCGCGCAGGCGCAGGCCGCCCGCGATATGGTAGGCGCTGCTGGCGGGATCGAGCTGCCACAGGAACCACTGGCGCTGCTGGGCAAAAGACAGGGGCGCGCGCGTCAGCGCCTGGCGGCGCGGTGGAATGGGCAGCTGCGCCTGCGTGATGCCCTGCTCGGTCATCTTTTTGTGAAAGGCGCGCCGCTGTTCCGGCGTCAGGGCGCTGAAACGTTCGGCCAACTGCAGTGCGATATCGGTTTGCATGATCAGGTCGACTCCAAGATATCCAGGAATGATGCGAGATCATCCATCCTCGATTGTTGTGAAGCTTGTTGCTGCAAGGTGGCGACTTCGGCGGCCAACAGGGACAAGGATTTGGTTTCAAATACGGCGTGCAGCGGCAGCGACACGGCCAGCGCCAGGTTCAGGCGCGACACCAGCTGCACGGCCAACAGCGAATGTCCGCCCAGCGCAAAGAAGTTATCCTCGCGCCCCACGCGCTGCACACCCAGCAAGCTGCTCCAGATGGCCGCCAGCGCCTGTTCCAGTTCGCCCTGCGGCGCCGAGTACGCCGCGCTTTCCAGCACCGGCACCGGCAGCGCGCTGCGCTCCACCTTGCCTGCCGGGCTCAGTGGCAATCGCGCCAGGGCCACGATGGCCGCCGGCAGCATGTAGTCGGGCAGCGCCGCCGCCAGCGCCGCGCGCAAAGCCTCCACCGACACCTGCGCCGGACTCACATACGCCACCAGGCGCGCGCCGGCGGCGCTGTCCTGCGCCACCACCACCGCTTCGCGCACGCCAGGCTGCGCCAGCAGTTGCGCCTCGATCTCGCCCAGCTCCACGCGGAAGCCGCGGATCTTGATCTGGTGGTCGATGCGTCCCAGGTAATCGAGCTGGCCGCCGCGCCAGCGCACCAGGTCTCCCGTGCGGTACAGGCGCGCACCGGGCGACCCATGCGGGTCCGGCACGAAACGTTCGGCCGTCAGCGCAGGACGGCCAAGATAGCCACGCGCCAGCAAGGCGCCGCCGATGCACAGTTCACCGGCCGCGCCGGGCGGCGTCAATGCCAGGTCCGCATCCAGCACCTGCAGCGCGCGTCCCGCCAGCGGCAGGCCGATCGGCATCTGGGCCGGCGCCGCGCCATCGAGGTAGGGCGCGCAGTCGAGCGTGGCCGCCGTCACCGCCGCTTCCGTCGGGCCATACGTATTGAGCAGGCGGATGTGGCGCATGCCCGCCTGACGCCACGCCTGCAGCGCTTCCGGCGGCATCGCCTCGCCGCCCGCGTGCACCTGGCGCAGCGCGCCGTAGTCGCGCGGACCTTGCTGGGCAAAATCCTGCGCCAGCAGCGACCAGTAGGCCGTCGTCAAATCGGCCACGCTGATGCGGTAGCGGTGCAGCGCCTGGTAAAACGTCTCGCTGTCCCACAGCTCCGGGCCGCGCAAGACCAGCGCCGCGCCCACGCACAGGGTCGGCCAGGCCTGTTCGACGAAGCCGTCAAAGTTCAGGGTCGAAAACTGCAGCACGCGGTCCCGCGCCGTCAAGCCAAAGAAGCCGACGGACACTTGCGCATGCCGGCTTAACGCCTGATGCGCGATGCCCACGCCCTTCGGTTTGCCCGTCGAACCGGACGTGTAGATCACGTAGGCCAGTTGCTGCGGCAGCGGCGCGTGGCCGGGATCGTGCTCCAGCGCAGAGGGCTGCTCCACCAGCTGCACCGGCAGTCCCGCCGGCAGCGCCAGGCGTGGCAGCACGGACGCCTGCGTCAGCAGCAGCGCCATGCCGCTGTCGGCGATCATGTAGGCCAGGCGTTCGGCCGGATAGCCGGGATCGAGCGGCACGTAGGCGGCGCCCGTCTTGAGGATGGCCAGCAAGCCGGCCAGCATGTCGACCGAGCGCTCGACGGCAATGCCGATGCGCACTTCCGGCCCCGCGCCCTGCGCCAGCAGCGCGTGCGCCAGGCGGTTGGCGCGCAGATTCAGCGCGCGGTAAGTGAGCGCCTCGTCCTGGTACAGCAGCGCCAGCGCATCCGGGTGCAGCACGGCCTGCAGCTCGAACTGCGCGTGCACGGGCAAGTCGTTCCACGGTCCGCCCTCATGGCGGCCCTGGCGCAGCACGGCGTCTGCCTGCGCGGCGGACAACAGGCCTCTCCCATCGAGCACGGCATCGGGCCGTTCCAGCATGGCCGCCAGCACGTTGACAAAATAGCTGGCCAGCGCCGCGATGCCGGCCCCGTCAAACAGGGCGGTACGGTATTCCAGGCTGGCCGTCACGCCGTCGGCGCCGATGGCGACATCGAGCGACAGGTCGAACTTGGCCTCGACCTGCGCCTCCGACAGCAGGCTGACGGACAAGCCATCGAGCACGGGCACGGCGGAAGCGGCCGCGCCTTCGTGGCGCAGGTTGAACAGCACCTGGAACAGGGGATTGCGCGACAGGTCGCGCTCGATGCGCATCGCGTCGAGCAGCAGTTCGAATGGCAGCTCGGCGTGGTTCAGCGCGGCCAGCGCCTCGCCACGCAAGCGGCGGCACAGGGTGCGCGCCGTCAGGCCGGGCGCCAGGCGCGCGCGGTAGACCTGGGTGTTGACGAAAAAACCGATCAGCTCATGCACTTCGTGGCGGTTGCGGCCCGCGTTCGGCACGCCGATGGCAAAGTCGCGCTGGCCGCTCAAGCCGGCGAGCACCAGCTGCCAGGCAGCCATCAGGATCACGAATGGCGTGCATTGCTGCGCGCGGCAAAACGCCAGCGCCGCGCCGGCCAGCGCCGGCGGCAGCGCAAACGCGTGGCAGCCGGACGCCAGCGCGGGCGCGGGGTCGTCCGCCAGCACGGGCAAATTCAGCGCCGGCACGTCCTGCCCCAGGTAGGCCGTCCAGTAGGCCAGCTCCGCATCCAGGTGCGCGCCCTGCAGCATGGCGCGCTGCCAGGCAGCATAGTCGGCATATTGCAGCGGCAGCGCCGGCAGGCCCGGCGTGCCCGCCTGCGCGGCGCGGTAGGCTTGCGCCAGGTCGCGGATCAGCACGGGATTGGACCAGGCGTCCGAAACGATGTGGTGCATGCTCAGCATGAGTACCGCGTGCTCGTGGCCGCAATCGATCAGGGTCGCGCGCAGCAGCGGCGCGGCGCCCAGGTCGAACGGCGTGTCGGCTTCGCGCCGCAGCCGTGCGGCCAGCCATTCGGCGTCAGCGGCATCCGCCGCGGGCGCCGTCTCGCGCCCCAGCGCCAGGCTGGCGTGTGCCTCGACGATCTGCAGCGGCAAGCCGTCGCGCTCCTCGAAGCGCGTGCGCAGCACGGCATGGCGCTGCACCAGCGCGCGCAGCGCCGCCTGCAGGGCCGCGCCGTCGCACGGGCCTTCCAGGCGAAACGCGCGGCACAGGTTATACGCGGTCGAGCGCGATTCGTAGCGCTGCAAAAACCACAGGCGCTGCTGCTGGAAGGACAGCGGCGCGGCGCCATCGCCATCGAGGGCGCGCGGCAGTATCGCATCGACGCCATCGGTTTCATCGTCGAGCAGCAGGGCAAGCAATTGGTCTTGGTTGGTGGTCATGGAGGCGTCGGAGTACGATGGGATAAGCCGCCCGGCGTGGACCGGGCGGCGGCCGTCAGGGGCTTACAGCTTCAGGCGCAAGGTCAGCGCCAGCGCGCGCGGTTCGCCGATCACGTTGCCGTTTTGCGGCGTATTGATGCGCTGGTAGTAATGACGGTCGAACAGGTTGCTGACATTGACCGCCAGGGTGGCGCGCTCGCTGACGGCCCAGGCGGCATGCGCATCGACGGTGGCATAGCCGCCCTGCGCCAGCTGAGCGCCGCCCAGCACCGCGATGCTGTTGTAGAAGCGGCTGACGGCCGTCACGCCGCCGCCAAGGCTGAAGCGCTTCCAGTCGCCGGCAAACGCATAGTTGCTGCCAAGGCGCAGCATGTGGCGCGGCGCGATGGCGGAAAAGGCGCTCGAATCGAGTCCGTCCAGGCTTTCCAGTTCCTGCGAGTTGATATAGGTGTAGCCGCCATACACATCCCAGCCTGGCAGCAGGCGCCCGTTGACCTGGGCTTCGAGGCCCTGGTTGCGCGTCTTGCCGCGGGCGATGTAGTAGTCGACGCCGTCCGGCACCAGCACGGACTGGGCGCGGCCGTTTTCGCTGACGCGGAACAGCGCCAGCGAGCCGCTCAGCGCGCGGTCGGCGCTCTCGCCCTTGATGCCCAGCTCATACTGCTTGCCCTTCAGTGGATTGAGCGGCGTGCCATCGCGCCCGGCGAAGGCCTGCGGCTGGAATACGTCGACATAGCTGGCATACAGCGAGTAGTCGCGGCTCAGGTCATAGATCAGGCCCAGTTGCGGCGAGATCTTGCCCGTCGCCTCGTTGCGGCTTTCCACCGAGCTGTCCGGCGTGTAGTCCTGCGTGCGGCCCTTCCACCACGATGCGCGCGCGCCCAGCACCAGGGTCAGCGGATCGGTGAGGCTGAAACGCGCATTCGTGTAGACGCCATACTGTTCCGAACGCAGGTTCTGCCCTTCCCCCAGCGGCAGGAAGTCCGGGCGGGGGAAGTCATGGCGCGGCCGGAAGATATCCACTTTCTCGTCGAATTCGCCCCGGTAATACGGTGAAGCAAAGCGCATCTTGCTGTAGTTGGCGCCCACCAGCAGTTGGTGGCGGCGGCCGAACAGCGAAAACGGCCCGCCGGCGTTCACGTCGAGGCCGGACTGGCGCTGGCGGTCCTTGCCGCCGCCCACGTACAGCTGCACCAGGTTGTCCGCCGGATCGATCGGATTCCACGGATAGGCCTGGATGCGATCGAGGCCGCTTTCCTGCCAGTTGGCGGACAGGCGCCCGCTCCAGCCATTGGCCATCTTGTGTTCGAGTTCAGCAAAGGCGTTGGTGGTGCGGTACTGATCCAGGTTGAAATTGGCGCCGATATTCGTCCTGCGCGGGATCCTGGGCAGCGACAGCACGGGCTTGCCGCTTGACAGGTCGAGCATGGCGGGATAATTCCACGGCTGTTCGGCGGCGCGCACGTATTGCGTGCTGGCGCCCACGGTCAGACGCGTGGCCGGGCTGAAGGCATAGTCGGCCACGCCGTACAGCGTGTGGCTGCGCTCATGCGCGTCATCGTAGAAAAAGTCCTTGTCCTGCACCACGCCGACGACGCGGCCGCGCAAGGTGCCTTCCGCGTTCAGCGCGGAACCGACGTCGAATTCGGCGCGGCGCTTGTTCCAGGAACCCAGGCTCAGCTCCGCCGTGGCGCGCAGTTCGCTGGTCGGGCGCTTGCGCACCAGGTTGATGCTGCCGCCCGTGCCGCTGGTGCCGGCATACAGCGCGGCCGGCCCCTTGAGCACTTCGACGCGCTCGAACAGGGCCAGGTCGGACGAGGCGCTGACGCGAAAATCGTAGGTAGTGGGTACGCCGTCAAGCTGCACCGAATTGATTTCATAGCCGCGCGAGTAAAAGATGGCCCGGTTGGCATCCTTGTTTTCCACCGTCACGCCTGGCGTGCGGCGCAGCGCGTCGGACAGATTGACCAGGTTCTGCTGCTCGATCTGGTCGCGCGTGACCACGCTGACCGATTGCGCAATTTCGCGCATCGCCAGCGGCAGCTTGGAGCCGATGCGCAAGCGCGGATTGCCGCTTTGCTCGTCGGCGCTGCCGCTCACCACCACTTCCTTCAAGGTCACCTCATCCTGTTGCCCCCACGCGGCGCCAGCGGCCGAGAGGGCCGAGAATGCGGACAACAGCGCCATGCGCCGGGCGCCTCTTTTTTTAACTACGGACATCAACATCTCCTCGAAACATGCATGAAAAATAGGATTTCACCAGGCGTGCGCGCTTTCCCTGCGACTGAAGGCATCGGCGGCGGGCCGGCCCCACTGGCGGCGCTGCTCCAGCATGGCGTCGGCGATCTCCTGCGAGCGGATCGCCAGCACGGACAGCAAGGTGTCGCTCAAGCCGTGCGTGTCTTCGCAGCAGCCTTGCAGGAAGATGCCCGCAGCGCAGTCCTGCGGCCCGCGCAGCCGGTAGTCGCGCGCCACGTCGCCGACGTCGAACCACTGCGCCAGTGGCGCCAGCAGGCGCCGGTGGGTCTGTCGCTGGTAGCCGGTGGCCAGCACCACGGCGTCGTAGCGGCAAGTGCCGGAGGGGCCGCCGTCGACCTGGCGCAATTCCGCCAGCAAGCTTCCATCGTCGCCGCTGCGCAGGCTGGCCACTTCATGCTCGAACAGCACGCGGTGGCGTTCGCTGCCGCGCACCTTCTGCTGGTACAGCAGGTCGTAGATGCGTTCGATGAGGCCCGTGTCGACCACCGCGTAGTTGGTATTGCTCAGCTCATCGATCAGGCTGCGCCGCGCGTCGGAACCGCGCTGGTAGACATAGTCCGTATATTCGGGATTGAAGATCTGGTTGACGAAGGCACTGTCGTCGGCCGGGCGCAGCACCGCGTTGCGCGCGATCAGGTCGACCTGCATGCCGGGGCCGCGCGCCTGCAGGTCGAGAAAGATCTCGGCCGCGCTTTGCCCCGCGCCGACCACGGCCACGCGGCGCGGCTGGGGCAAGGCGGCCAGCCCCGCCAGATAGCGCGAGGAGTGAAACACGCGCGCGTCGTCGCGCCAGGCGGCGAACAGCGGCGGGATGTGCGGCGCGCCGCCCACGCTGAGGACCACGTTGCGCGCATGGCGCAGGCGCTCGGCGCCGCCATGCAGGCGCGAACGCACGCACAGGTGATCGAGCACGCCGTCATGCAGCACCGGCTCGACCGCCACCACTTCTTCGCCATAATGGCAATCGGCCGCGAATCGCCCGGCCGCCCAGCGCAGGTAGTCGTTGAATTCGTGGCGGCTGGGATAGAAGGTCTTCAGGTTGATGAAATCCTGCAGGCGGCCGTGCTGCTGCAGGTAATTGATGAAGGTATAGGGGCTGGCCGGATTGCGCAGGGTGACCAGGTCCTTCAGGAACGAGATCTGCATGCGGCTGTCGTCGAGCAGCATGTCGCCATGCCAGACGAAGTCGGGCTTCTGCTCGATGAAGCAGGCGTCGAGCGCGCCATCGGAGGGGGCCGCCTCGCGCAAGGCGATGGCCAATGCCAGGTTGGACGGGCCGAAGCCGATGCCGATCAGGTCATGCACGAGGTAATTGGCTTGCATGGTCACTCGCTTCGCGTGGCAAGGTGGTTGAAATAGCTCAGTTCATGCTCCGCCACGCCAGGCGGCACCAGGCGCCGCTCACCGAAGAAGCGCTCGCGCAGCAGCGTCACCAGCATGGCCCGCTTGTGCGGAAAATCGAACTCCTTGATCTTGGCAAAGCCGTTGCGGTCCAGGTTATTGATCTGCTGGTGATGGTCGGCGCGCGGTTCGCCGACGATGCGCTGCGTGCGCACGTCGTCAAGGAAGATGTAGTGCATCAGCGACGGCAGCCAGGCCGTCACCCAGGGGCGGCCGCGCACGTCTTCCTCGCCGATCAGCACATGCCAGCCACGGTCGAAATCGGCCGCCTCGCAATACGGGCCGATGCGGTTTTCCTTGGCCCAGTACACCTCGAAATAGCCGAACGGCCTGCCGTCGGCGCAGCCGATCAGCGGCAGCATGTGCGGATCCGCCTGCAATTGCTCCAGGTAGGCACGGTGCCTGGCCAGGTCGCCCTCCTCCTGCCAGAAGTGGGCCACGCGCGGATCGTTCATCCAGCGGTTAAAAGTGGCCAGGTCGCCGTCGATATCGACGGTGCGCAGCGACAGTACCTGGTTCAGCCAGGGAATGTGGCGCGCATACACCTGGCCGGACGGCTTGGGCGCGCGCAGCGGGTGGCGCTGGCCGTGGCTCATGACGTATTGCAAGGGGTAGGCGCCGCTGCCTGGCCGTGTCAGCCAGACGCCCGACTCTTGCCAGAAGCGCTGGGCAGGCAGCTGCAGCAGGCCCGCGCCCGCGTCCAATGCCGCGCCCTGCAGCAATTGCGCAGCCAGCGCGGGTGGCGCCCCCGCCAGTTGCAGGCCCGCTTCGCCCGGATACAGCGCGAACGCCGTTTCACAGGCAGCCAATGCCGCATCGCGCGCCAGCGCGCCCTCGCCGCCGGACTGCAAGGTCAGCTGCAGCCCTGCCGGGGCACCGGCCATCTGCCAGCGCTGCACGGCCACGCCGTCCAGCGTGACGATCAATTGCGCGCCATCGACGGCGGTGTACAGGGCCGCCGCCCCGGCACGCTGCGTGACAAATTCCCTCGGGTGATGCTGTACGTTCTCGGCCATGTTGGTATCCTCGTTCTGAATCGCGAATGGGGTGCAGCTGACAGGTAATAGATAAGAAGCAGGGGCCGCGTCAGGCCGCGCTCAGGTCCGCCGCGCTATCGCGCACGCCGCGCGCCACGGCCAGCGGCTGCAGCACGCCGCCGTCGCAGCGCAGCACGCGGTCGGCCACGCCGAAATAGCGGTCGTCATGGCTGATGGCGATGATGGTCTTGCCACCACGGCGCAGCTCGGGCAGCAGCTCGCGGTAAAAGAAGTCGCGGAATGGCGGGTCCTGGTCCGCCGCCCATTCGTCGAGCAGCAGGATGGGGCGCTGCTCCACATGCGCCATCAGCAGCGCCAGGCGCTTGCGCTGCCCCTGCGACAGGCGCACGGTGGACAGGCGGCCAGCGTGCAGCGTGACCTTGCGCTCCAGGCGCAAGCGCTGCAAAAAGGCTTGCGCCAGCGCCGGATCGAACGTACCCAGCGGCCCGACCAGTCCCTGGAACAGGTGGAAATTCGAAAAAACGGTGGAAAAATGGCTGCGGTACCAGGCACTGTTGGCGCCGCCGACCGGCGTGCCAAGCAGCTCGATGCGCCCGGCGGACGGCTGGTACAGGCCCGTCAGGATGCGCGCCAGCGTCGACTTTCCGCTGCCATTGCCGCCAACGATGAAGACGATTTCGCCTGACGTCAGTTGCAGGTTGACGGGACCCAGACGGAAGCCGTATTCATCGCTGGCATGCGGATACTGGTATTGCACGTTCTCCAGGACCAGCAGCGGCAGGCCCGGCGCCACCGGCGCGGCGGCAGGCTGCACGTCGAAGCCGGCGCGATGCGCCTCGAGCGCCAGGCTGTCGATCTTTTCCAGCGCCACGCTGCCCGACAACAGCATCGGCAAGCCTTCGACCAGGTCGTTCAATGGCATGCGCAGGAACATCAGCACCAGCACGAAGGCCACCACGGCCTGCGCCGGCACGGCGAAATAGTCGCCGGCGATGAACATCAGCCCGGCCAGGCCGAGGATCAGCACGGCGCCCCAGTTCAGGCTGAAAATCCAGTAGCGATCGGCGCGCACTTCCAGCTGGCGCGCCCGTTCGGCGGCCGGCGTGAAGTCCTGCTCGAAAAACAGCTGCTTGCGCGTGGCGTTCAGGGCCAGCTCGCAGCGCCCTTCGATGGCGCCTTCGTAGCCGGCAAAGATCGCGTCGTCCGTCTCGCGCACCTGCTTCATCAGCGCGCGCATGCGCAGCATCATGACTTGCGCAAAGAGGGCGCCGCCGCCCACGGCGACGATCGTCAGCAGGAACAGCTGCCACGACAGCCAGGCCAGGTAGGCGAAGCCGCCCAGCACCAGCACGCCGTTGTACAGCACGAAGGGCAAGCGGTTGAAGGCCATGCCGATGGCCGCCACGTCCTTGGTCAGCGCCGCATACAGGGCCGCCGCGCCGATCTGTTCGAGGCGTTCGATGCCCGTATCGAGCACGCGCTTGAGCATCACCAGGCGCATTTCATACACCACCCGGTGGCCGAGCGCCGTCAGCAGGGCCTGGGACGCGAAGCCGCAGACGAACAGCACCAGCAACAAGGCGCCAAAGACGAGGGCCCAATGCGCGCCAGGCGCGGCCGGTGCGGCGATGCGCTGGTTGATCGCACTGATCAGGCCGATGCCAGCCAGCGCGCTGCACACGCTGGCCAGGGAAGTAAGCAGCAGCAACACGCGGAAGCGCCGGATCAGGGACAGGAAAACGTTCATGCAAACAGCCTCGAAATCAGAAGGACATCAATGAGAGAAGTAGTGCCGAATCAGTTACAGTTGACGTTAATGAGAATAGAAATACAAATGAGAATGCTTCACATTTACATTTAACTGATAATAGATGAGAATTGTTATTACCGCAACCAAAGCATGTATTTATTTATACGTGCCGTGCCACGAAGAATCGATGACCATGTCCCTGCCCCAGCAAGCCCCAAGTCCGCAGCATTGCCTGATAGGCCCCCTGCCCCAGCTGTTTCATGGCGAGCTGGCCGCCTATGGCGCGGCGCTGGCCGTAGCAGATACCAGCGCCCCCGTCGGCACCGCGCTCGAGGCCTTCCTCGACGGTCCGCAGCTGGCGGCGGCGCTGGCCCTGTTTGCCCTGCGCTTTCCCGGCGCCCATCCCAAGGCGCTGGCGTCGACCTGGTCCAAGCTGTATTTCAACGCACTGCTCGTGCCCGTGCTGGCGGCGTCGGCCGCCTGCGGCTGGTGCTTCCCGCTCGCCCCTGGCCGCGTGCGTTTCCTGGCCGATACCGATGGCGCGCCGCTGCGCTTCGTGCTGGAAGACGCCGGTGCGGCGCATCCCGCGCTCGATAGCGCCGCGCGCCTGCAACCGCTGGTGCGCAACCACTTGGAGCTGGTGGTGGACGCGCTGGCCACGCAATACCGCCTGGCGCCGCGCCTGCTGTGGAACAATGCCGCCGTGATCGCCGAGGAAACGCTGCTGCAATGCCAGTTGCTGATGGGGGCGCAGCCGCGCATCGCCGCCGACCTGCACTTCCTGTGTGCCACGGCGCAATGGCCGGACCAGCTGGCCAACCCCCTGCACCAGCCCACGCGCCTGGTGGCGAACGTGCGCCAGCGCCAGCTGTGCTGTTTGCGCTACCGGCTGCGGCTCGATTTCTGCGCCGACTGCCCGCTCGACTGTCGCCAGCGCCAGGCGGCGCAACGCAAGCTCGCCTAAAAAACACTAGGCCGGCGCCCCCTGGCGCAGCGCCGCGCGCGCTTCCGGCGTCATGCCGGCCAGCTGGCGCCGCAGCCCCGCCACCTGCTCCAGGCGGCCGGCCTCGTTCGCGAGCGCCGACAAGGCGCGCGCCAGCGCCGCCGGCGTGGCGTGGTCAAACACCAGGCCAGGGGCGAATTCCAGCTGCAGCGCCTTGCGGATGCGTCCCACCAGCTTGATCACCAGCAGCGAATGTCCGCCCAGCGCAAAGAAGTCATCATCCGCGCCCGGCGTTTCCTGCTCCAGCACCTCGCCCATCAGGTGCGCCAGCAGCCATTCCAGGGCCGTCGCGGGTTCGGTGCGCGTCCCCTGTGCCGCCTGGCGGGGACGTGGATCGGGCAGCGCGCGCAGGTCGACCTTGCCATTGCCCAGGCGCGGGAGCTGCGGCAGCAGCACGATGGCGGCCGGCAGCATCACCTCGGGCAGGCAGGCGCGCAGGGCCGCATGCCAGGCCTCTTCCTGCCCTTGCTGGCCCTCGTGCGCCACCACCCAGGCCACCAGGTGGCGCTGGTGATCCTCGCCACGCGGCGCGACCACGGCCTGGCGCACGCCGGGCAGGGCCAGCAGAGCCGCTTCGACTTCGCCCGGCTCGACGCGGAAACCTCGCAGCTTGAGCTGATGGTCGGCGCGTCCCGCCAGTTCCAGCCCGCCATCGGGTAAATAACGCGCCAGGTCGCCGGTGCGGTAGAGTTTTTCGCCCGCCAGCAGCGGATCGTCCACGAACAGCGCGCCGGGCCGGTTCAGGTAGCTGCGGCACAGCTGCGCGCCGCCCACATGCAGCTCCCCCAGCGAGCCGGTGGCGGCCAGCGCGCCATGGCTGTCGAGCACCAGCACGCGGCAGTTGCTCAGCACGCGCGTCAGCGGCAGCACGGCCGGCAGCGGCGCGGCGAGGTCCGGCGCGTGCGTCATGACGCCGATGGTAGTCTCGGTGGGACCGTAATGGTTGAAGACCCGACTGGCTGGCGCCAGCGCATGGATGCGCTGCAGCAGCCGGCGCGGCGCGGCCTCGCCGCCCAGCACAATGGTGGCCGGCAGCGCCGCATCGTGCTCGTCGAGCAGCGCGTCCAGGTGCGATGGCACGATCTTCAGGCAATCGATGCGGCCATCGCGGATGAAGCGCGCAAACGCGGCCGGCGACTCCATGTCCTGCGCATCGGCCACCACCAGGCAGGCGCCATGCAGCAGCGCGCCGAACAGCGCCGTATTGCCCAGGTCCGCCGCCAGCGCGGAACTGAGCGCAAAGCGCCGCGCGCCGTCCAGGCCCAGCTGCTCGCTGGCCGCCAGCGCATAATTGAGCAGGTGGCGGTGTTCCACCACCACCCCTTTCGGCGTGCCCGTCGAGCCGGAGGTGTACAGCACGTACGCTGCCTGCGCCGCGTCGGGCGGCTGTTCCGGCGCCGTCGCCGGCCACGCTTGCAACTGCGGCGCGATGGCGGCCAGGGATACGCAGCGCACGCCGCCGCGCCGACCTTCCTCATTGGGTGTCAGCAGTAGCACCGGCCTGGCGTCAGCGAGGATCCCCGCGGTGCGCGCGGCAGGCCACTCCGGTTCCAGCGGCAGGTAGGCGCCGCCGGCGCGCAGCACGGCCAGCAGCGCCACCACCAGGTCGCCGCTGCGCGGCAGGGCCAGCGCCACGATGCTGTCGCTGCCCACGCCCTGCGCGCGCAGCCAGTGCGCCAGGCGGTTGACGCGTTCGTCCAGCTGCGCATAGTCGAGCTGCATGCCGCGCGCCTGCAGCGCCGGTGCACCCGGCGTCTGGCGCGCCCAATCGCCTACGCGCTCGGGCAATGTGCGCGCACCATAGCGCACGGCCGGGCCGTTCAGGGCCAGCAGCGCCGCCCGTTCCTCAGCACCCACCAGCGGCAAGGCGGAAATGGCCTCTGCGGCGCCCTCCTCCAGCGCCGCCAGCAAGGTGGCCAGCTGCTCCAGCAGCCGGCTGGCAGCCGCCGCGCCATAGCACGGCGCATGACGCACGCTCAGACGCCGCGCCGCGCCGGCCGGGTCCAGCTCGACCAGCAGCGCCAGCTCAAAGACGTCCGCGCTGGCCGGCAACGGGCCGCAGGCAAATGTGACGTCCCCCACCTGCGCGCCGGCCGGCAACTCGCCCACGGCAAAGCCCGCGCTGAAATGCGCATCGCCATGGGGCGCCGCCACGGGCGCGAATTCCTGCGCCTGCACGTGCTGCTCCAGCATGGCGGCGCAGCGCGAGAGCCAGTCGCCGAACGGCTCGTCGAGCGACAGGCCGATATCGAGCGGCAGGATCTTTTCAAAGACGCCGACGGCGCCATCCATCACCGCATAGTCACGGCGGCAGTCGTGCTGCCAGCCGGCGCTGAAACTGCCATGCCCCTGGATGCGGGCCAGCAGCGCCCACCACGCAGCCTGCAACAGCGCCACCGGCAGCACACCGAAAGCATCGGCCAGCCGGCCCAGGCTGGCCGCCACCGGCGCGGGCAGCTCGCGCGCTTGCACCGCACGCTGCGCTCCTGCCGCGGCGCCATCGCGATAGGCCAGGCGCACCGGCGCCTGCCGGCCCACATTGGCCCAGTAGGCGCGCCCGGCCTGGCCATCGTCGCCCTGCTCGATGTCGCGCCGCCATTCCACGAATTCGGCGTACTGCAACGGTTCGTCCAGCGCCGCGCCGTCATACAGGCGCAGCAGGTCGCGGTACAGGATTTCCATGCTGCGCCGGTCCGCCGCCAGGGCCGGCAGGCGCAGTACCAGCTGGCAGCCTTGCGGCGTCGCGTGGATCTGCAGCGCCTGGTCCACCGCCTCCGGCGGCACGATCCACTGGCGCAGGCCGCGGTAGCCGTCGACGGCGCCAAACTGGGCGCGCAACTGCGTGTGGCGCGCCGCCAGCGTATCTGCCGCCACGCGCAGGCGCGCCATATCGGGCTGGCCGGCGATATCCACCGTCAGCTGCAGCATGGCTGCATCGGGCGGCACGGCGCGCTGTTCGGCGCTCAGCGCGATGGCGTCCGGCGCGCTCATGCCGCACCGCCTTGCGCCAGTTGCGCGCGTCCCAGCAATTCGCTCATCGCCACGACGATCTTGCGCGGCCCCTGGAACGGATCGCGCGCGTGCGCCGCCAGCATATTGTCGAGCATGACGACGTCGCCCTGCTGCCACGCGAAGCGCACGGCGCACGCCTCGTACAATTCGCCGACCAGGCGCATGACGTCATCGCCGATCGGCGTGCCATCGCCGTAATACACGTGGCGCGGCATGCGCTCGATGCCCACCATCGCCAGCAAGTCCTCGCGCACCTCGGGTTCGAGGAAATAGATATGGTGCAGCTGCACCTGGTTGAAGAAACTGCGCTCGCCCGTCATCGGGTGGCGGATCACGGCCGGGCAGATGGTGCGCGTCTGCAGCGTGTCGTTTTCCAGCCAGCGGCATTCGATGCCGGCGGCAGCGCAGCGCGCCTCGACTTCGGCGCGGTCGTCGGTGCGGTAGAAATCGCGCCATGACACGTCGAACTTGTCGGTAAACGTGCGCACGTACATCAGCTGCTTGCGCTCGAACGTCTCGGCCACCTCGGCCGGCAGGCGGCGCAGCATTTCGCGGCAATCGACGATGGGCGTGGCGCCGCCCACGGGCGACGGCAGCTCGCAGAAGAACCACTGCTTGCGCGGCCAGCGGTCAAGGTGGGCGCTCTCGTTGTGGAACAATATCATCTGCTGTTCCGGATACGGCGTCGAACGGTAGGTCTTCTTGCCGCCCTCCTTTTTCGGCAAGTCCGCGTATTCGCCATACAGCTGCGCGTCGATGGCTTCGGCAAAGGACTCGAATTCCTGCGCCGTGCGCAAGCCGAACCCACGGAAGACGATGCCGCCGTGCCGGCGCAAGGTGGCGTCGATGAACTCGCGCTGGCCGCGCGCCCAGGCGACGGGATCGAGGTCGTCGCTGGCCGGCTCGATCAGTTGCGGAAAATCGCGGCCGGCCTGCAGCGGCCCCTGGCGGATGGCGGCGCGCGGCGCGGGCCTGGCGCCGGCCAGCGGCATTTTCTTCTTCAGGCCGTCGAGCTTGCCGGCCGCGAATGGCGTTACGGGTGTGCTATCCATGATGTCCTTGTGTGCGGGTACGCTGAAATGGATCAAAGGGGTGGCAGGCGCGGCAAGCGCCCGGTCGAGCAAGTCCAGCCAGGCGTCGGCCAGGCGCGCCACGCTGTCGGGCCGGAACAGCGCGCTGGCATACACCCATTCGGCGGCCAGCGCGCCATCGGCGCGCGGTTCCAGGAAAAGCGCCATGTCGAACTTCGAGGAGCGTTCAAGCGATGGCACGATGACCGCGTCGATGCCGGGCATCGCCAGCTGGCCGGCCGGCGTGTTCTGCAGCACGAACAGCAGCTGCACCAGCGGATTCCAGCGCCGGTCGCGCGGCGTGCCTGCCGCCTCGACGATGCGGTCGAACGGCAGCTCCTGGTGTTCGAACGCATCGAGCGTGGTGCGCCTGGCTTGCGCCAGCAGCGCGTTGAAATCGTCGCCGGCCGCGATGCGCGAACGCAGCGGCAGCACATTGACAAAGAAGCCGATCAAGCCTTCCAGGTCGCTGTGGCGCCGTCCGGCCACGTCCGTGCCGATGACGATATCGTCGGCCAGGGTCAGGCGGTGCAGCAGCCACTGGAAGCTGGCCAGCAATACCATGAAGGGCGTCGCCTGCTGCTGTCTGGCCAGCGCCTCTACCCTGGCCACCAGCGCGGCGGGCAGGACGAAGCGCAGCTCGGCGCCGGCGTGACTCGCTACAGGCGCGCGCGGGAAGTCCAGCGGCAATGGCAGCAGCACGGGCGCGCCGGCCAGCGCCTCGCGCCAGAACGCCGCCTGCCTGCGGCCCGCCGGGCCATCGAGCACGGCGCGCTGCCAGGCCGCGTAATCGGCATACTGCAGCGGCAGTGCGGGTAGCCGTGGCGCCTCGCCCAGGCAGTGCGCGGCATAGCCATGGGCCAGCTCGTCGGCCAGGATGCCGACCGACCAGCCATCGGCCACCATATGATGCATGGCGAACAGCAGCAGGTACTGCTCATCCTCCATGCGCAGCAGGCTGGCGCGCAGCACGGGTCCGTGCACCAGGTCGAAAGGCAGGCGCGCGTCGGCGCGGACGGCTTCGGCGGCCGCCGCCTCGCGGGTGGCCAGCGGCAAGTGGCGCAGGTCGGTGACGGGCAAGTCCAGCTGCAGCTGCGCGGCGATCTCCACCTGCGGATCGCCGTCCTGCTCCGGATAGCGGCTGCGCAGGTTTTCATGGCGCGCCACCAGCCAGTTCAGCGCCGCCTGCAAGGCCGGCACCTGCAGCGGCCCAGTCAGGCGCACCGTGGCGCCCATGTTATAGGTGGCGGACGCCGTCGCGGCCAGGCGTTCGACCAGCCACAAACGCTGCTGCGCCAGCGATAGCGCCATCGGCGCGCCGCTGCGCGGCAAGGGCAGCAGCGCAGGCAGTGCCTCGGCATGCAGCCCCTCCTCGCGGTGCACGCCGATGGCGGCCGCCAGCGCCGCCAGCGTGGGCGTGGCAAACACGGTGCGCAGCGGCAGCTCGCATTGCAGCGTGCCGCGCAGGCGCGACACCAGCCGTGTGGCCAGCAGCGAATGCCCGCCCAGCGCAAAGAAGTTATCCTCGCGCCCCACGCGCGACACGCCCAGCAAGACGCTCCAGATGGCCGCCAGCGCCTGTTCCAGCTCGCCCTGCGGCGGCGCGTACGCCGCGCTTTCCAGCACCGGCGCCGGCAGCGCGCTGCGCTCCACCTTGCCTGCCGGGCTCAGTGGCAATCGCGCCAGGGCCACGATGGCCGCCGGCAGCATGTAGTCGGGCAGCGCCGCCGCCAGGGCCACGCGCAAAGCCTCCACCGACACCTGCGCCGGACTCACATACGCCACCAGGCGCGCGCCGGCGACGCCGTCCTGCGCCACCACCACCGCTTCGCGCACACCAGGCTGCGCCAGCAGCTGCGCCTCGATCTCGCCCAGCTCCACGCGGAAGCCGCGGATCTTGATCTGGTGGTCGATGCGTCCCAGGTAATCGAGCTGCCCGCCGCGCCAGCGCACCAGGTCACCCGTGCGGTACAAGCGCGCACCGGGCGCGCCATGCGGGTCCGGCACGAAACGTTCGGCCGTCAGCGCAGGACGGCCAAGATAGCCACGCGCCAGCAAGGCGCCGCCGATGCACAGTTCACCGGCCGCGCCGGGCGGCGTCAATGCCAGGTCCGCATCCAGCACCTGCAGCGCGCGCCCCGCCAGCGGCAGGCCGATCGGCATCTGCGCCGGCGCCGCGCCATCGAGGTAGGGCGCGCAGTCAAGCGTGGCCGCCGTCACCGCCGCTTCCGTCGGCCCATACGTATTGAGCAGGCGGATGTGGCGCATGCCCGCCTGGCGCCACGCCTGCAGCGCTTCCGGCGGCATCGCCTCGCCGCCCGCGTGCACCTGGCGCAGCGCGCCGTAGTCGCGCGGGCCTTGCTGGGCAAAATCCTGCGCCAGCAGCGACCAGTAGGCCGTCGTCAAATCGGCCACGCTGATGCGGTAGCGGTGCAGCGCCTGGTAAAACGTCTCGCTGTCCCACAGCTCCGGGCCGCGCAAGACCAGCGCCGCGCCCACGCACAGGGTCGGCCAGGCCTGTTCGACGAAGCCGTCGAAGTTCAGGGTCGAAAACTGCAGCACGCGGTCCTGCGCCGTCAAGCCAAAGAAGCCGACGGACACTTGCGCATGCCGGCTTAACGCCTGATGCGCGATGCCCACGCCCTTCGGTTTGCCCGTCGAACCGGACGTGTAGATCACGTAGGCCAGCTGCTGCGGCAGCGGCGCGTGGCCGGGATCGTGCTCCAGCGCGGATGGCTGTTCCACCAGTTGCACCGGCAGTCCCGCCGGCAGCGCCAGCCGAGGCAGCACGGACGCCTGCGTCAGCAGCAGCGCCATGCCGCTGTCGGCGATCATGTAGGCCAGGCGTTCGGCCGGATAGCCGGGATCGAGCGGCACGTAGGCGGCGCCCGTCTTGAGGATGGCCAGCAAGCCGGCCAGCATGTCGACCGAGCGCTCGACGGCGATGCCGACGCGTACTTCCGGCCCCGCACCCCGCGCCAGCAGCGCGTGCGCGAGGCGGTTGGCGCGCAGATTCAGCGCGCGGTAAGTGAGCGCCTCGTCCTGGTACAGCAGCGCCAGCGCATCCGGGTGCAGCACGGCCTGCAGCTCGAACTGCGCGTGCACGGCTTCGTCGCGCCAAGGCCCTCCTTCGTTGCGGCCCTGCTCCAACAGGTCGTGCGCCTGCGCAGCGGACAGCATGGGCAGCGCGGCCAGCACCTCGCTGCCCGCCGCCTGCGCCAGCGCTTCCACCAGTTGCTGGTAGTGCCGCATCAGCGCCTTGAGCTGCGCTTCGGGCAGGCGTCCCGCATCAGCGCTGAACAGCACGTCGATGTGCTGGTCCGGCATCACCTCGATGGTCAGCCCATAGCTGCTTTGCTCGTGATTGTCGCGCTGGTGCAGCTGCAGCGGGCCTTGCGGCGTGGCGCAGCTCCAGCGCCGGCCCTGCGCCATCGGCAGGTTCTGGAAGACCATCAGGGTATCGAACAGCGCGCCGCCATGGCCCGCCTGCTTCTGGATCTCGACCAGCGGACTTTGTTCGTATTCGCGGATCTCGACATTTTCCTGCTGCACGGCACGCAGGAATTCACCGAGCGCCAGCACGCCGCGTGGCTGCAGGCGCAGCGGCAGGGTGTTGATGAAGACGCCCAGCATGTCCTGCGCACCGGGCAAATCCGCCGGGCGGCCGGCCGAGGTCACGCCGAAAATCACGTCCTGCTGACCACTGTAGCGCGCCAGCAGCATGGCCCACGCGGCCTGCATCACGGTATTCAGGGTCACCTGGCTGCTGCGCGCCAGCTGCCGCAGCCGCTCGGCTTTTTCCGCGCCAAAGTGCAGCGCCAGGGTCTGGTGCACGCCATTGGACCTGGACGCCGGCAGCAGCGGCGGCAAGGGCGTCGCGCCCTCCACGCCGGCCATGCGGGCGCGCCAGAACGCGCGGCCCGCAGCCTCGCCGCCGCGCCGTCCCAACCACTCGATATAGTCGCGGTAGGCGTGCCGCCGCGGCAGCACGGGGATGCCGCCAGCCTGGCTGGCGCGGTAGCGTTCCAGCACCTCTTCGAGCAGCATCACCGAGCACCAGCCATCGACGATCAAATGATGGCGGCTCCAGACCAGCAGCCAGCGCTGCGCTGCCAGGCGAACCAGCGCCACGCGCATCAGCGGCGCCTGCTCCAGCACGTGGCCGCGCTTGCGGTCGGCGCTGCAGAATGCCTGCAGCGCCTCGTCCTGCCCTGCTGCGTCGAACGCCTGCCAGTCCAGTTGCAGCAGGTCGAGGGTGGTGGCGGTCTGCACGCATTGCAGCGGCTGTTCCAGCCCCAGCCACGCAAAACCCGTGCGCAGGATGGCATGCGCGTCGATGGCTTGCTGCCACGCCACGCGCATGGCGTCCGGCGCGAACGGGCCATTCACTTCCAGCACCAGCTGGTTGCAATACACGCCGCTGCCGCCCTCCTCCGCATCGAGGCGGCTGTGGAACAGCAAGCCCGTTTGCAGCAGCGACAGCGGATAGGCATCCTGCAAGCCAGGACGCGCCGCCTGCAGGGCCGCCAGTTGCGCCGCATCGAGGCCCGCCAGTGCAAACGGCGCGGCATGTTCCAGCTGCACGGCAGGCGCGGACGGCGCCGGCGCCGGTGCGGCAATACAGGTGACCAGCTGCGCGATGCTGGGATGGTCGAACAGGTTTTTCGGCGTCAGCTTCAAGCCCCGCTTGCGCGCCCTGGCGATCATTTGCAGGCCGAGGATGGAGTCGCCGCCGCTGGCAAAGAAATTGTCGTGCAGCGACACGCCGTCCGCCGTGCCGCCCAGGACTTCGGCCCACACTTCGGCCAGCACGTTTTCGTGGGCGCTGCGCGGCGCGGCCGCTGCGGCTGCCGGCGCCGGTGCGGCTAAAGCAGGTTCCGGCAAGCCTTTGCGGTCAACCTTGCCGTTCGCCAGCAATGGCAGGCGCGCCAGCACCTGCCACAGGGCCGGCACCATCGCTTCCGGCAACGCTTGCGCCATCGCCGCGCGCAGCGTGTCGATCAGGCCCGCCTGCGCGGCGGCGCCATCGCGCGCCACCACGCTGGCCAGCAGGCGCAAGCCGTCGCCGCCCGGCAGCGGACGCGCCACCACGGCCGCATCGGCCAGTTCCACGCGGGCCTTGAGCCAGGCCTCGACTTCGCCGAGTTCGACGCGGAAGCCGCGGATCTTGACCTGGTCATCGCTGCGGCCGAAGAACTCCAGCACGCCGCCGTCCAGCATGCGCACCCTGTCGCCGCTGCGGTACAGGCGCGCGCCTGGCACGAAGCCGAAGGCATCGGGAATGAAGCGTTCGGCGCTCAGGCCGGCGCGGCCCAGGTAGCCGTGCGCCACGCCGGCACCGCCCAGATACAGTTCGCCGATGGCGCCCAGCGGCAGCAGCTCGCCGCGCGCGTCGAGCACATAGGCGGCGCGCCCGGCCAGTGGCGCGCCTACCGGCACGTACGCGGACAAGCCCGTTGGCGCCGTGGCCGCCTCCTGCGCCAGACAACCGACCGTCGTTTCGGTGGGGCCGTAATGGTTGACCACGCGGCAGCCGGGACGCAATTCGCCCACGCGGCGCACCAGCGCCGGGTCCAGCCCCTCGCCGCCCAGCACCAGGCAATGCAGGGGCAGCAGCCGTTCCGGACGGCTGGCCGACAGCAGCGCCTTCAGGTGCGACGGCACGATCTTCAGGCAATCGAGCGGCTGCGCTTCCAGCAGGTCCGCCAGCACTTCCGGATCGGCGCTGTGCGCGTCGCCGATCAGGCGCAAGGTGCGCCCGCTGAGCAGCGCGCCAAACCACGCCGTGTAGCCCAGGTCGGCCGTCAGCGAAGACAGGGCGCTCATGCTGGCCTGCGGCGGCAAGGCCAGGCGCGGCATCACGCCTGCCACGTAGGCGGCCAGGTTACCCTGGCTGAGCGACACGCCCTTGGGCGCGCCCGTCGACCCGGAGGTATAGATGATGTAGGCCGGCAGTTCGGCATGGCACAAGGGCGCGCGCCATGCCGCGCCAATGTCGGCATCGGCATCGACGGCATCAACATCGAGCCAGCGGCGCCCTTCGAGCAGCGCGGGCGCCGCGCCGCTGCCGACCGTCAGCGCGATGCCGGCATCGTCGAGCATCTGGCGCAGGCGCAGCGCCGGCAAGCCGCTATCCAGGCACAGGTAGGCGGCGCCCGCGCGCCAGGCGGCCAGCATGGCGACGATCAGCGGCGTATCGCGCGCCAGCAGCAAGGCGACCCTGTCGCCGGCAGCGACACCGGCCGCCTGCAGGCGCATGGCCAGGCGCAGCGCGGCCTGGTCCAGCTGCGCGTAGCTGAGGCGCCCGCCCGGCGCGTCGAGCGCCATATGCTGCGGATGCAGCGCCACCTGCCGCAGGAACATCTGCAGCGCCGTGGGCGCGGTATCGGCTGGCAAAGGCTGGCCCTGCGCCTGCGACAAATAACGCGGTGCCAGCCGCAACTGGCTCAGGCGCGCTTGCGGGTGCGCCACGATATCGCGCAGCAGCGCGCGGAAGTGCTCGACCATGCGCTCGATGCTGACGGCGTGGAACAGGCCCGTGTCATAGCGCCACTGCCCCAGCAGGCCGGCGCCCGAATCCTGCCAGCGCAAGTTCATGTCATTGGCCGCGCCGCGCTGGGTGGCGAACAGTTCGCGCGCCACGTGGCGTCCCAGCGCGGGCCGCGCGCCCAGCGGCACCAGGGTCATCATGTGGCGGAACAGCGGCGTGCGCGCGCCATCCTGCAGCGGCGCGCAATGCTCGGTCATCAGCGCCAGCGGATATTGCTGGTGCTTCAGGGCGCTGCGCAATTGCAGCCAACACGCGGCGAGGAAATCGGCGAAGGCCGGATCGGCGCGGCAATCGGCGCGCAGCGGTATCGCATTGAGCGTAAAACCCAGCAAATTCCGGTAACGCGCGCCGCTGTGGCCCGCCACCGGCGTGCCGATGAGGAATTCGGGCTCTCCCGTATAGCGGTGCATGAAGGCCAGATAGGCCGCCATCAGCAAGCCATACAGCGACACGCCCTGGTCCGCGGCCAGCAGGCGCAGCTGCTGCGCTTCTTCCGCGCCGATCGCGAATTCGACTTCGGCGCCTTCGAAGGCCGGCGATGCGGCGCGGGGGAAATCGGTAGCCAGCTGCAACGGCCCCGGTTCGCCGGCCAGGCGCTCGCGCCAGAACTGCTCCAGCCGCCGTCCCCGCGGTCCCGCCAGCATGGCGCTGTGTTCGTCGAGCCACTCACGGTACAGCGCATCGGGACGCAGCACCAGCGCCTGGCCAGCGCGCAAAGTTTCATAGGCCTCGAACAGCGTTTCCAGGAACACGAAGCTGCTGGAGAAATCGGCGGCGATATGATGCATGGACGCCATCAGATAAAACCGCTGTTCACCGCCGTCGTGGTCGACCAGCAGGCGCGCGCGCACGGGCGCATCGTCTTCGAGCACGAATGGCAGGTCGGCCTGGCGGGCCAGGTAGGCCCGCGCACCGGCCTCGCCCAGGCCCTGCGTGGTGTCGACGGCAAAGTCCTCGCCTGGCGCCGCGCGGCGCAGCATGCGCGGCCCGTCCTCGCCTTCCGCGTACACGCAGCCGAGCACTTCATAGCTTTGCTGCGCATGCAGGAAGGCCTGGCGCAGCAGCGCCGCGTCGACGGGACCGGCCAGTTCGGCGCCGAACGCCATATTGTAGGCAGGGCTGCCCGGCGCCATCTTGTAGAACGTCCACAGGGCGCGCTGGCCGTGGCTCAGCGCCTGTCCGGCGACGGGAAATCCGGCTGGCCAGCCGGCGGCAAGGTCATTCATGCGCCGCCTCCGCCATCGCCACCACGATCTTGCGGGCGCCCTTGAAGGTCGAACGGCCGTGCGCGGCCAGCATATTATCGAGCATCAGCACATCGCCCTCGACCCACGGGAACATCACCGTGCACGCATCGAGGACGCCGCGAATCTCCTGCAGCGCCGACTCCTCGATTGGCGAGCCGTCGCCGTAATACACATTGCGCGGCAGATCGAGGTCGCTGTCGACCAGCATCAGCAGCGATTCGCGCACTGCCGGCGCCAGGTTCGACACATGGAACAAGTGCGCCTGGTTGAACCACACATCCTGCCCCGTGCGCGGATGCCGTGCCACCGCCTGGCACACTTGCCGCGTGCGCAGTTCGCCATCATCCTTCCACTCGAAGGCGATGTCCTGGGCCCGGCAATAGCGCTCCGCCTCCGCCCGGTCATGCGTGTTGAACGCATCCTGCCATGGCAAGTCCAGGCCATTGCCGTAATTGCGCACGTACATCAGGCGTTTTTGCTCGAAATGCCGGCGCAGGGCCGGGTCGAGGCGCGCAAAGATCTGCCGGCTGTCGGCGATCGGCGTCTCGCCGTCCTGCGCGCTGGCCACGATGCAATGGAACCAGATCTTCATCGGCCACTGGCGCGTATAGGACTGTTCGCAGTGCAGGGGAATCACCTGGTGCGCCGGATACTCGGTCGAAGTGTACACGCCCTTGCCCAGCGAGGAACGGGGCGTGGAGCCGAATTCATAGGTCAGCAACTCATGCCCGAACGCGCGCGCAAATTGCTGGAACGGCTGCTCGCCGTGCAGCCCGAAACCGCGAAACAGCAGGCCGCCCGCCTCGTCGAGGTGGGTTTGCGCGGCGGCCAGCATGGCCGGCATGGCAGCCGGCCACTGCCCGCCTTGCCCCGGCGTGACCAGCAAGGGAAGGCTGCCTCCCGGGAATAACGGTGATACCTCCAGCGGACCATCGAATACCGTACTTGTTGCCGAGTGCATGCCAACTCCTTCATCTGAGATTGCGTAAGGTCCTGGCGAGCGGTCAAGTCCGCAAGACCCTGGATGGAATGTCTCTTGTAGAGTGCGCCTGGAATCCGCCTGCAATCGTCGCGATCGGGGATTGTGAGTGTCTGTAAGAAACCGCTATTGCGTTATCTTTAAAACAATATTAAACTTAAATTCAAATTGAACTGACTTTTTCAAAGTTTATCAGTAAAACAATGAAATATAAATAGGAATCATAATCATTTAGATTTAGAATGATTTCACCGCGCATGGGCGCCCTTACCGATCAAAGGAGTCAGCATGAGTTGGGATCACCCTGATACCCGTTTTTACGTTGTCGTCAATGAGGAAGAGCAATACTCGATCTGGCCCGACTACAAGGCCATCCCGGACGGCTGGCGCGAAGCCGGCAAGCGGGGCAGCAAGGAGGAGTGTCTGGCGCATATCGAGCAGGTCTGGACCGACATGCGTCCGCTGAGCTTGCGCCAGGCCATGGACGCTGGCGCGCGGGAAGCCGAAGTAGCGTGAGCGCTGGCCTGGGCGCCAGCTGGCTGGTGCGCGGCCAGCCGCATGCCACGCGTGCACTGCGCCTGTATTGCTTCGGCCATGCAGGCGCCAGCGCGGCCGCCTTCCGCGCCTGGCAAGCGAGGCTGGAGCCATCCATCGAAGTGTGCGCCATCGAGTTGCCCGGCCATGGACGGCGCATGGCGGAAGCGCCGCAGGACCAGCTGCTGCCGCTGGCAGGCGAGCTGACGCAGGCGCTGGCCCGCGAACTGCGCGCCACGCCCCGGCCCTACGCCCTGTTCGGCCACAGCCTGGGTGCCCTGCTGGCGTTCGAAGTGGCGCGCGGCCTGGCGCGCCTGGATGTGCCGCCGCCGCTACGGCTGCTGGTGTCCGGCGCGAACGCGCCGCAGCGCCGCCCGCCATCGCGCATGCTGCACCGCTTGCCCGATGACGCCCTGCTGGAAGAATTGCGCACTTACGACGGCACGCCGCAGGAACTGCTGGACGAGCGCGAACTGATGGCCCTGTTGCTGCCGATCTTGCGCGCCGATTTTTGCATGGTGGAAACTTACCACTACCACCCCGGCCCGCAACTCACCGTGCCGCTGACGGTATTGGCGGGGCGCGCCGATGCACGCGTCAGCCCAGACGGCGTAGCGGCATGGGCGCTGGAAACCTCGGGGAGCTGCCACAGCATCTGGCATGACGGCGGGCATTTTTTCATCGAGACGCACGCCAGGGCGGTGCTGGCCGATATCCGCGCCACGCTGGCGCAGGACTAAGCTATGCAAACACCCGAGGCGCAGGAAATTGCGCTATGGCAGGTCGACCTGGACGACAGCCGCCTCGATGCGTTTGCCGCCAGCCTGAATCGGCTGGAAAACGACAAGGCGGACCGTTTCCGCAGCCTTGCCCTGCAAACGCGCTACCGGCGCTCGCAGGGCGTTCTGCGCCAGATACTGTCTGACTACCTGGACGTGTCACCCGCCGCCGTCGCCTTCCGGCACGGCGCCTTCGGCAAGCCCTCACTGGCCGGGCATGCACTGCATTTCAACCTGTCCCATAGCGGCGACGCGATGCTGCTCGCCGTCGCCCGCCATGCCGTCGGCGTGGACGTGGAACAGTGTGCGGAAACCCCGCTCGATCTCGATCCCCTGCTCGACTTGCTGTGCCACGCCGACGAGCGCGCGGCCATGGCGGCCCTGGCGCCGGACCAGCGCCGTCAGCGGTTTTACCAGTTGTGGACGCGCAAGGAAGCGTATCTGAAGGCGCTCGGCACGGGCTTGAGCGTCGATTGCCGGCTGCTCAGCTTTGCCCCCGTGGACACCGGACTGTGGCGGGTGCGCCATGAAGGCACGCCCGCTACCATCCCCTATTACTGCCGCGACCTGCCGCACGGCGATGCGGCATCGTATGCTGCCGTCTGCTCTCAGCAGCCGGCAGCGCCGCTCAGTCTCCGCTGCCTGTCAGCTGCCGGCAGCCCCCGCGGATAAACGATGGTTTGACACTTCTCGTCAGCCACCTGCCCTAGGGATAGCAACGCATCAGGAACTCCGCCACGCACACGGGTTTCGTGTCGCCCTCGCGCTCCATGGTGACAGCCCAGTTCACTTGCGCCCCTTCCGGCACGTCGTCCACGCAGAGGATGTCGAGCCGTGCGCGCAAACGGCTGCCGACAGGCACGGGCGCAGGAAAGCGCACCTTGTTCAGGCCATAGTTGATGGCCATGCGGATGCCGGCCATGTGCAGCGCTCCCTGCAACATGGCCGGCAGCAGGGATAAGGTCAGGAAACCGTGCGCCACGGTGCAGCCGTAGGGCGACTCACGCGCGCAGCGTTCGGCGTCCACATGGATCCACTGATGGTCGTCCGTGGCGTCGGCAAAAGTGTCGATGCGCTGCTGGGTGATGGTCAGCCAGTCCGAAACAGCCACGTGCTGTCCCGACAAGGCCTGGAAACCGGCGATGCCGGCGATGTCACGCATGGTTTTCGCCTGCAGGACGGCGGCCGAACATGCCCATGCCTTCCACTGTCGTCACCACTTCGCCATGCTGGTTGCGCACGCTCCACACGGAAATGACGATGCCGCGGTCCGGCTTCGACGTGGATGGGCGCACTTCCTTGACCTGGTAGGTCAGCTGCAAGGTGTCGCCGGCGCGCACGGGTTTGAGCCAGCGGATGCTGTCCAGGCCGGGCGAGCCCATGCTGGACGAATGCTTGAGCAGGTTATCCACCACCAGGCGCATCATCATGCCGCAGGTATGCCAGCCGCTGGCGATGACGCCCTTGAAGATGGTCTTTTCGGCGGCCGCATGGTCGACGTGGAATGGCTGCGGATCGAAATCCGTGGCGAAGGCGATGATTTCCTTTTCCGTTACGTGGCGCAGGCCCAGGTCGATTTCCAGGCCTTGCGTGAAATCTTCGAAATACCAGTGTTTCGGGGTGGTGGCAGGCGATGCGGTCATGCGGTCTCCGTCGGCAAAAAGCCCGGCTGGGCGATAAAGCGCTCGATATGATGGTCCACGTCGCCCAGGGTCAGGGCGATCATGGAGAGGCGCTTGAAATGGTGGGCAGCGGGCAATTCGTCGGTGACGCCCATGCCGCCATGCAATTGCACGGCTTGCTGACCGACAAAGGTGGCAGCCAGCCCCACACGCGCCTTGGCGGCGGAGACCGTACGGCGGCGCTCCGCCACGTCGTCGCTGTCGACCTTGGCGGCGGCCAGCATGGCCATCGAACGTGCCTGCTCCAGGTGGATGAACATGTCGGCCATGCGGTGCTGCAAAGCCTGGAACTTGCCGATCGGCGCGCCGAACTGCTGGCGCGTCTTCAGGTATTCCAGAGTGGCGGCAAAGATGGCGTCCATGGCGCCCACGGCTTCCGCGCACAGCAGGGCGGCGCCGAAATCCACGGCCGCGTCGAGCACGGCCCAGCCCTGCCCCGCCTGGCCAACCAGGGCGTCGTGGCCCAGCACCACTTGCACGAGGGTGACGGTGGCGGCGCGCTGGCCGTCGATGGTGCGGTAGTCGCGCACGGAAACGCCGGGCGCGTCAACAGGCACGAGGAATAGCGAAATGCCATCCGTATCGCTCTGGCCGCCGCTGCTGCGCGCCGACACGATCAAGGCGCCCGCTTGCGCGCCGTGGATGACGACGGTTTTCTCGCCGTCCAGCACGAAACCGTCGCCGCTGGCAGTGGCCGTGGTGGCGATATCGTGCAAGTCATGGCGCGACTGGCGTTCGCCCAGCGCGCAAGCGAGCTTCAGGCTGCCGCTGGCGACCTGTTCCAGCACGCCGTCGTGGCCGCCGGCCAGGCTCAAAAAGCGCGCGCCCAGCACGGTGGCGAAATACGGTTCGACCACCAGGCCGCGGCCCATTTCCTGCATCACCAGCAGCATGTCGACGGCCGTACCGTCGAAGCCGCCCGCACCGGCCGGCAGCGGCAAGGCCGTCATGCCCAGCTCGGCCAGGGTGGCCCAGGCGGCATCGGACGTGCCCGTGGCGGAATGGATGATTTTTTGCCGCGTTTCAAAGCGGTAATCCTTGTCGACCCAGCGCCTGAGCGCATCGGCGAATTGCTGCTGTTCCTGATTAAAATGAAAGTCCATGTCGTCTCCTTCTGGCTTACAGGCCCAGGATCATCTGCGTGATGATGTTTTTCTGGATTTCATTCGAGCCGCCATAGATCGATGTCTTGCGGTAATTGAAGTAATACGCGGCCAGCGGCGCGGCCAGGTCGTCGCCGCCAGCGCCGTGCGGCGCGCTGCCGTCAAGAAAATCGGGGTCGAACGGCAAGGCTTGCGGGCCGATGGCTTCGACCATCAGTTCCGTCAGTTGCTGCTGCAGTTCCGAACCGCGCACCTTCAGCATCGACGCCTGCGGTCCCGGCCCCTTGCCTTCGTCGCTGATGACGCGCAAGACCGTCATTTCCAGCGCCATCAACTCGATTTCCAGCGTGGCGACCTTGGCCGCAAAGGCGGGATCGTGCAGCAGCGGCGCACCGCGCTTGCTTTGCTGCATGGCCAGCTGCTTGAGGAAAGTCAGCTCGCGCTTGGAGCGGCCGACGGCGGCGATGCCCGTGCGCTCGTGCCCCAGCAGATACTTGGCGTAGGTCCAGCCCTTGTTTTCCTGACCCACCAGATTGCTGACGGGCACGCGCACGTTATCAAAAAACACTTCGTTCACTTCGTGCTCTTCATCGAGCATGATGATGGGGCGCACGGTGATGCCCGGCGTTTTCATGTCGATCAGCAAGAAACTGATGCCTTCCTGCTTGCGCACCGTGCTATCCGTGCGCACCAGGCAAAAGATCATGTCCGCGTGCTGGCCCAGCGTCGTCCAGGTTTTCTGGCCGTTGACGATGTAATGGTCGCCGTCGCGCTCGGCTGTGGTTTTCAGCGAGGCGAGGTCGGAACCGGCGCCCGGCTCGGAGTAACCCTGGCACCACCAGTCGTCGCAATTCAAAATGCGCGGCAAATAATATGCTTTTTGTTCGGTGTTGGCGAAGGCCATGATGACAGGCGCCACCATGTTGACGCCGAAGGGCAGGATCGGCGGCGTGGCGGCGCGCGCGCACTCGTCTTCCCAGATATGGCGCTGCACGGCCGTCCAGCCCGTGCCGCCATGTTCGACGGGCCAGGCCGGCGCGGCCCAGCCTTGCTGCGCGACAATCTTGTGCCAGCGCACATAATCGTCGCGGTTCAGGCGCAGATGCTGGCGCACCTTGCGCTGCAAGTCCGCCGGCAAATGGGTGTCGAGGAAGGCGCGCACCGTGTCGCGGAAGGCGCTCTCCTCGGCCGTGTAATGCAGGTCCATGTCTGTCTCCTTGTTCTTATCGGTTGCCGTGATGACTGCACGCAAGGAAGCTCAGCGCACAAAAAAGCACGACCGTTCTCAAGGATTGTACAACAGAATGGGAGACGCGCCAGGCCTTTTACAATGGCTGGCGCGGCAAGGGAAGCGGGTGGAATCGGCTGGCTGGCGTAGCACCACGTCTATGTGTGCGACAAAATATTGATGAGCTTGCCGAACGGGTCGCGCACAAAAAACCGCCTGACACCCCAAGGTTCATCGGTGAGGCCATATTCAATAGGGAACCCTGCTCCGGACATGCGTTCGAATGCGGTATCCACGTCATCGACTTCAATGGAAAGGTCGGGCACGGCAGTGTTCGAGCCGCCTTCCGTCGCAAAGCTCACTTGAACGCTCATCTCGGTTTGCGAACCATACGTCATGATCCAGCCATGGTCCATCAACAGGCTCAGGCCCAGCACGTCCTCGTAAAACGTCCGCGCCAGGCCCGGATCCGACGCCAGGAAATTTGCAACGATACGCGTGACTTGCATAGTTTTCCTCACTGCCAATGATAGTTGTTATCAGGATTCACCTCAAAAGCGGACGTGGGATGCGATACTGAATCATTGGCGGCCCATTTCATTCAGCGTGGGCAATCGCTAAGCGTTGGCACGCCAGACTGCATCACGAATCACTGGTTCGTGCTGCGAGAAAACGCTGACGCAGGCCCCAGCCGTCACAATGATCCACTCTCGCTGCTACCGGATATAGCCAAGACGCTCGTCTTCTTCCCTAGCCCATCCGCCATCGAACACCTCAAGGACCGGATAAGCTGAAGGGAAATCTTCAGCAACCCAATACTCCGCCAGAGAGATTTCATCCAGAAGCCGAAAACCTTCAACTTGGGAAAATGTAACCTCGATTCCCTTACTTGATTGCGATTTCGAAGGACGCGTATTACCAAGCCACCATCGTAGTAGACGGAGTATATGTCTGCGCCCCAGTCGAATTGCTCCTGGAAGCAAAAAGGACTCGCATTGATTGGCATATGAATTCTGTTGCGTCAGTATTTATTGCTTGTTACCTGGCTTTATTGCTGATCGATGGCCGAAAAAAACCTGACTGACATCGGTGCCGAGGGAATATTCCCTCGCCGCCTACGGGTGATCTTGAATGCACTTGACGCCCTCGGCGGTGTGTTCCGCCCAACCGGTTTTATGCGTTGCAAACCATGCCTCAATTTGTGGCTTTGTTGCACCACAATCAAACGCAATTTTTTCAATTTCCGCTGGGGTCTTCTCTGGCGGAGATTTGGCGCATCCTGAAAGGAAAGATACTAAAAATACGGCACCCAACCATACATTATTCCTCATCAATTTCTTTCCTATATCAGTTGCACCACCTGCACATTCATCTGTTTGAGCGGTTCCTGCAGAATGCGGATCCAGAGCTTAACGAATTACCAGGAAGAAAAACTCACACATTGTCACGTTGACGCGAATGTCTGCTGTTGACCGCCATCACCCATACAAATGCAGCAGCACCTGCACGGCAACAATCTTGACGATGGTCATGCTGGGGAAAATCATGGCGTAGCCCAGGTTCGGGCGGTCCGACTTGGCCAGGCGGTTGGCGAACACCAGCACGGCAGGGTTGCCCGTGGCGCCGGCCGCAATGCCCAGCAACTCGGGAAACGGCAGACGCAGGAAGACCTTGCCCAGGATCACGACGAGGGCCACCACCACCAGCACGGTCACGGCGCCGAGCGCCAGCATGGGCAAGCCATCCGCACCCACTTGCTGCACGAAGGGCAAGCCGGACGCCATGCCGACGGAAGCGAGGAAAATCGTCAAGCCATAGTTGCGCATGACCAGGTTGGCCGACAGGGGCAAGCGCCAGCTGATCTTGCCCATCCTGCCCAGGCGTCCCAGGATCAGCGCCATCACCAGCGGGCCGCCGGCCAGGCCCAGGCTGAACGAGCCTATCCATGGCAAGGGAATCGGCACGAGTCCCAGCAGCACACCCAAGACCATGCCCATGCCCAGCGAGACATAGCTGAACTCGGCCGTGGCCGTGATGGAATTGCCGAACAGCTTGCGCACGTCGGCCGCATGTTTCGCTGGCGCAATGGCCATCACCCTGTCGCCAAACTCCAGGGTCAGGAACGGGTGCGGCAGGATCATGGCATCGCCACGGCGGATGAAAGCGATCTGCAGGGGGAAATCCTTGGCCAAATTCAATTCGCCCAGCGGCACGCCGACGATTTCCGCGTCCGACACGAACACTTCCGTGCCGTCGAACGCGCTGCGGTCCTTCATCAGCCGGCCCGGATCCAGATGGCCCAGCGCCGTGCGCGCCGCTTCCACGCCCGCCACCGTGCCCGACACCATCAGCGCGTCGCCCACGCCCAGCACCAGGCCAGGATCGGGCAAGCGGTTCTGGTGGCCCTGGCGCACGCCGATCACCTGTACGCCCGCCAGCGGGCCATCGGCCAGTTCAGACAGGGCCGCGCCCGCCAATGTGGCTTCGTCGATGGTAATTTCGGACACGACGATGGGTGCCGGCGGCGGCGTCAGCACGGGTTTTAATATCCGCCCGGCCAGGTACAGGCCCAGCATGGGGCCGACCACGCCGAACGGATACGCGACGGCATAGCCGACTGCCGCGTCGCCATTGCCGTGCGACGCTTCCAGCGCCGCCTGCAGGGCGGCCGTACTGGTCATGGCGCCGGCAAACACGCCGCTGGCCATGCGCAGCGAGATATCGATCCACTGCCCGCCCCAGACGGACACGGCCAAGCCGCCCATGACGGCAACAAAAGCGATCAGATTGTGTTTCTGCCCCGCGCCCCGCAAGCCGGCGAAAAACTGCACGCCATACTGCACGCCGATGCCATACAGGAACAGCAGCAAGCCGATGGAGCCGACCATCGGCGGCGGCACGGAACCGGGAGCAAAGGCGCCCAGCGCCAACCCCGCGAACAGCACGCCGCCCACGCCCAGCGAAAAGCCGAACACGCTGATGCGCCCCAGCGCATAACCGGCGCCGATGACGAGAAACAGGGCGAGAATCGGCGTGGACTCCAGCGTGTGGCGAAATAATTGAAGCATCAGGAACCTCGGTCTGGGGAAGGCCCAGTTTAGCATGCACAAAAGCAACACGATGGCGATGATGACAAGCAAGCGTGCGCAGCTTTGCACCTTAAAAATGGGCAAAAAAAAGCCCGCTGCGGGAGCGGGCTGAATCTAATTCCTGTGAGGAAGTAGAGGAGACAGGTGAATGATGCCGCATCGCAGCATATTCATCCAATTCTATGTTGTGATGATAGAAATATGTTTTATCAATATCTGCCCTCCTCCTCGCGCAAGGCCTGCTGCACAGCGGGACGCTCGCCGACGCGCTCGATCAAGCGCCTCACTTGCGGGAAGGCCGACAAGTCCACCTTGGTGTGCGCCGACCAGCTGAGGATGGTGTACAGATAGGCATCCGCGATGGAATAACGCTCGCCCAGCAGATACGGTCCGCCGGCCGCCAGTTGCCGCTCCACATAGTCGAGGCGTGCGGCCAGGCGCGAGCGGGCCACGTCCTGCGCCTGCGTGCCGTATTCCGGGTGGAACAGCCAGGGGCTGAACACCTTATGCAGCTCGGTGGCAATAAAACCCAGCCACGACTGCAGCTGCACGCGCGCCAGGGAGCCCGGCGGCGGCGCCAGGCCGCTGGCCGGCGCCAGGTCGGCCAGGTATTGCACGATGGCCGTGCCTTCCAGCAAGATGGTGCCATCGTCCAGCGCCAGCGCCGGCACGTACAGGTTCGCATTCACCTGCGCATAGTCCGCGCCCGTTTCCGTGACGCGTGGAATCTTGCGAATATCAACTCTTTCCAGCTCCAGCGTAATGCCCGCCTCGATGGCCACGATGTGCGGCGACAGGGAACACGTTCCCGTTGCGTAATACAGTTTCATGATCACTCCTCGAAAAGTTACACGGACGCGGGATCGAGTTTTTCCACGTCGATGCCGTATTTGGCGATGGCCTCGCCAATCTTGCTGCGCGGCAGCTGGCCCCCATCCGCCAGCGCCGTCAGGGCGGCCAGCACGATGAAATGGCGGTCCACTTCAAAGAAGGTGCGCAAGGATTCGCGCGTATCGGAACGGCCGAAGCCATCCGTGCCCAGGGCAACGAAGCGCCGGTCGTGCACGAAGGGGCGCACCTGGTCGGCCACGATCTTCATGTAATCGGTAGCGATCACCACCGGGCCTTGCCGGCCGGCCAGGCATTGCGCGATATACGGCACGCGGGGTGCGCTGTCCGGGTGCAGCATGTTCCAACGCTCCACGGACAGGCCGTCGCGGCGCACTTGCGTCAGGCTGGTGGCGCTCCACACGTCGGCCGCCACGCCGAAATCCTGCTGCAGCAGCACGCTGGCGGCCAGCACTTCGCGCAGGATGGAGCCGCTGCCCATCAGCTGCACGCGCGGCGTGGTTGCCGTGAGTGCTTCCGGGCTTTCCTGCAGCAGATACAGGCCCTGCAGGATGCCCGCCTCGGCGCCTGCCGGCATGGCCGGGTGCGGATAGTTTTCGTTGAGCAAGGTGATGTAATAGAAAATATCTTCTTGCTCGGCAAACATGCGGCGCATGCCGTCGTGGATGATCACGGCCAGCTCGTAGGCATAGGTGGGATCGTAGGAAATACAGTTGGGAATCACGGACGACAGCACGTGGCTGTGGCCATCGTCGTGCTGGAGTCCCTCCCCCATCAGTGTCGTGCGTCCCGACGTGGCGCCCAGCAGAAAGCCGCGCGTGCGGGCATCGGCCGCCGCCCACGCCAGGTCGCCCACGCGCTGCAAGCCGAACATCGAATAGAAGATGTAGAACGGAATGGTGGCCAGGCCGTGGTTGCTGTACGACGTACCGGCGGCGATCCAGGAGGAAATGGCGCCCGATTCGTTGATGCCTTCCTGCAATATCTGCCCATCCTTGGCTTCCTTGTAGTAGCTGAGCTGGCCCGCATCCTGCGGCGTGTACAGCTGCCCCAGGTAGGAATGGATGCCGATCTGGCGGAACAGGCCTTCCATGCCAAACGTGCGCGATTCGTCGGGCACGATGGGCACGATGATCTTGCTCAAGGCGGGATCTTTCAGCAGGGTACCGAGGATGCGCACGAAGGCCATGGTGGTGGACGCGCCCCGCTCGCCGCTATCCTTGAGCTGGGTGGCGAACGTGGACAGCGGCGGTATGGGCAAGGGCGCCACCTTGCTGATGCGGGCCGGAATGTAGCCGCCCAGCTGCGCCCGGCGCGCGGCAAAGTAGCGCCCTTCCTCGCTGTCCGGCGCCGGTTTCAGGTAGGGCATCTCTTCCAGCTGGGCATCACTGACGGGCAGCGCGAAGCGGTCGCGGAACGCGCGCACGGCGTCGGCGCTCATCTTTTTCAGCTGATGGTTGATATTTTGCCCTTCGCCCGCCTCACCCATGCCGAAACCCTTGACGGTCTTGGCCAGGATCACGGTAGGCCGGCCAGTCGTGCGCATGGCTTCCGCGTAGGCCGCGTGGACTTTTTCGGGATCGTGGCCGCCGCGCGTCAACTGCCAGAGGTCGTCGTCTGACATATGTGCCACCAGCGCCAGCAGTTCCGGATACTTGCCAAAGAAATGCTCGCGCACATAGGCGCCATTCTGCGATTTGAAAGTCTGGTAATCGCCGTCCACGCATTCCATCATGCGCTGACGCAACAAACCGCTCGTATCGCTCTGCAATAAAGCATCCCAGCCGCTGCCCCAGATGACCTTGATGACATGCCAGCCCGCCGCGCGGAACGTGCCCTCCAGCTCCTGGATGACCTTGCTGTTGCCGCGCACGGGACCGTCCAAGCGCTGCAGGTTGCAATTGACGACAAAGATCAGGTTATCGAGGTGCTCGCGGCCGCCCAGGGAAATGGCGGCCAGGGATTCCGGCTGGTCCATCTCGCCGTCGCCGAGGAAGGCCCACACCTTGCGACCCTGGTGTGGCGTCAAGTCGCGATACTCGAGGTAGCGCATGAAACGGGCCTGGTAGGCAGCCGTCAGCGGCCCCAGTCCCATCGAGACGGTGGGGAATTGCCAGAAATCGGGCATCAGACGGGGATGCGGATACGACGACAAGCCCTCGCGGCCGGCTTCGCGGCGGTAATTGTCCAGCTGCGCTTCCGTGATGCGGCCTTCCAGATAGGCGCGGCCATAGATGCCGGGCGCGGAATGGCCCTGGATGTAGACCAGGTCGCCGGCAAACTGATCCGTATGGCCGCGGAAGAAATGGCTGAAACCGACGTCGTACAGCACGGCCGCCGACTGGTAAGTGGCGATGTGGCCGCCCACGTTCGAGTGTTTGGCCGCGCGCAGCACCATCACCATCGCATTCCAGCGGATGTAGGCATTCAGGCGGCGCTCGATGACCAGGTCGCCCGGATAAGCGGGCTGGCGCGCCGTGGCGATGCTGTTGGTATAGGCGGTGGTGACGCGGCCGTGCATGCCGCCGTGCTGCGCGGCATCAATATCGACGAGCTGGTCGATCAGATAATGGGCGCGCGGGCGCCCTTCCACGGCGACGACGGCCTGCATCGCCTCCAGCCATTCTTTGGTTTCTTGCGGATCGATATCGGGTACGGCGAGGGATGGGGTCATGGCAGTCTCCTGAGGGTGGGCATACATCGTCATGATCGATTGCTACTGCAATCATTGCATTTGCAATCGTTATGCCGGCCATTGTATAGCGCTATAATTGCATTTGCAACTGTGATTGATCTGGAGGAATACCGATGTCTGAAACTGCGCCTGAAATTGGCTCGGCACCTGCGCCCGACCTGTGGTTTTCGTTCGTGCGCGCGCACCGTTTGATGATCCGCGAAATCGAACGCCGCCTGGCAGCGGCCAAGCTACCCGTATATGCGTGGTATGACGTGCTGTGGGGACTCGAAAGCGGCCCCGACGGTTCGCGTCGCATGCACGAACTGGCCGACGCGCTTGCCATCGAACGCTACAACCTGACGCGCCTGGTGGACAAGCTGGAAACGGACCGGCTGGTGACGCGCACGCGTTCGATGGAAGACGGGCGCGCTGCCTTCGTTTCCATCACGGAAGACGGGAAAATCCTGCGCAAGCAGATGTGGGCCGTGTACCAGGCCACGGTGGCCGACCTGTTCCTGGCGCAATTTGACAGCGACGGGCAGCAAGACTTCAGCGCCGCCCTCGTGCGCGCCGCCGAGGCGGCACGCGGCGCAGGCCAGGGCAAGGTTCAGAGCAAGGCGTAACGCCGCAGCGCGTACTCGACGAACTGCACCGGCAGCGCGCCATCGTCGGCCAGCGCTTTCAACGCGGTGACGACCAGCCACGGCGCACTCGTTTCCATGCTGGTATCGGCGCCGATGGCGATGACACGCCCACGCACATGGCCGCCGATCTGGCCCGCGATGTGCTGCCCATAGCCGGTGACGGCGATGACGGGCGCGGCGCTGTCATCGAGGCAGCGCCGCACATGGGCCAGTCTTGGAATGGCGCGCGGGTGACACAGGTTCCACTGCTCCGCCGCCTGCGCATCGCGCGCCAGGCGGGTGTAGCTGGGGCAACTCCACACTTGCGCGGCAATATCCCAGTCCTCCTTCAGCAGGCGGGCGGCATCAGCAACGACGGCCAGCATCCTTCCCGCCCCGCACAGACGCACCCGGCATGGCGCAGGATCCGGCGGCGACACGCGGTACATGCCCAGGCTGGCCGCTGCCGCATCGGCAGCCGACAAGAGCGCCGCCACCGCAAATTCGTCCGCATCTTCATCCGCACCTTCATCATGTATGGCCAGGTAGTAATAGCCAGGCTGCTGTTCCAGGTACAGCGTTTCCAGTGCCGCGCGCAGGATGGCGCGCACTTCCTCGCCCGTCGCCGGGTCGAACGGCATGCAATTGTGCTGCGCGGCCAGCCAGGCGGGCAGCGCCGGCTGCACGCCTTTCGGCCAGCGCGAGGCTTGCGTTTCCGCATCATTGCAGACGATGCCACGCCCTCCCGATTCAACCAGCACCGCGCGCAAGGCCGGCAGCGAGGCGGGGCTGCACAGGTAGAGCAGCGGCTTTTCCGGCTGCGCCGCGCCATGGCGATAGCGCACGGCCCAGGCGCCCGCGGACGCGCCCACTTCCCAGGAGTCGCCGTCCGGGAATGGTCCCGCCTGCGTACCCACCTTGCGCATCCGCGCCACCATGGCGCCACCCTGCTTCAGGCTGCCAGCCATGGCGCCCAGCGCGCGGCGCGGCGAAGCATGTGCCAGCGGCGATCCTGACACTGGCGCCAGCGCGGCCATGCAGGCATGGGCGGCGCGGCCCGTCTCGCCGCCTGGCAGTGGCGGATGGGGAAGGGGTGTATGCATGGCAGCTCCTGTCTCGGTATCGCTTGCGCAAGGCAGACATTGCCTATACGATTGCAAATGCAACGATTGTAATTGCAATCCTTTGCGCGGGCAAGGGACACGAGCCAACCGAAATTCCTGTCTTCAAGGTGAAAAATGACGCTGAACAATCCTGAAACCGTGCGCATGGCTTACGCCGTGAAACTGACGAACGCGCAAGTCGAGGCGGCCAAGCGCCTGTATGCCGTGCATTTCGGCACTACGGACAACCCGCAGGCGATGGCCGCCATCATCGCGGCCCTGGCGCGCAACTACAGTTCGGCCGTGGCGGCGAATGTGTTGTAGCGCGTCACGTACCACGCGGGCAAAAAAAAGCCCGCTACGGAAGCGGGCTGAATCTATTTCCTTGGAGGAAGTAGAGGAGACAGGTGAATGATGCCGCATCGCAGCATCATTATCCAATTGCATGTTGTGATGACAGAAATACGATTGTTCTATATCTCAGCCACGTCTCAGCCATAGCGGCCTCCCCTGCCCCTGCCATCCTTAGGCCACGGTGTCGCCGCGCAAGGTTTTCGCGGCCGCCACCATGTTGACCAGCGCGGGTATGACTTCTTTCCAGCCCCGCGTTTTGAGGCCGCAATCGGGGTTGACCCACAGGCGCTGGGCGGGGATGCGCTCGGCCGCCTTGCGCATCAGCTTGACCATCTGTTCCTGGCCGGGAATATTCGGCGAATGGATATCGTAGACGCCAGGGCCGATGTCGTTCGGATAGTTGAAATCATCGAAGGCGTCCAGCAATTCCATGTCGGAGCGCGACGTTTCGATCGTGATCACGTCCGCATCCATGTCGGCGATCTGCGCGATGATGTCGTTGAATTCCGAATAGCACATGTGCGTGTGGATCTGCGTTTCGTCAGCCACGCCATTGGCCGTGATGCGGAACGATTCCACGGCCCAGCGCAGGTAGTCGGCCCATTGCGATTTGCGCAGCGGCAAGCCTTCGCGCAGCGCCGCCTCGTCGATCTGGATCACGCGGATACCGGCCTGTTCCAGGTCCAGCACTTCGGCGCGCATGGCCAGCGCCAGCTGGTAGCATGACACGGAGCGCGGCTGGTCGTCGCGCACGAAAGACCAGTTCAGGATGGTGACGGGGCCCGTCAGCATGCCTTTCATTGGCTTGTCCGTCAGCGACTGGGCGTAGGTACTCCACTCGACCGTCATGGCGCGCGGGCGGCTGATGTCGCCGAACAAAATGGGCGGCTTCACGCAGCGCGAACCGTACGATTGCACCCAGCCGAACTGGCTGAAGGCGTAGCCGTCGAGCTGTTCGCCAAAATATTCCACCATGTCATTGCGTTCCGCTTCGCCGTGCACGAAGACGTCCAGGCCCAACACCTCTTGTTCCTGGACGCAATGGGCGATTTCCGCCTGCATCAGCTTTTTGTAGCCGGCTGCATCGAGCTGGCCGCTGCGGAACTGGCTGCGCGCCTGGCGGATTTCCGCCGTCTGCGGGAAGGAGCCGATCGTTGTCGTCGGGTACAGCGGCAGTTGCAGCAGTGCAGCTTGCTTGGCGGCACGCTCGGCATAGCCGCCAGCGCGCTGGCCCAGGCTTGCGTCGATGCGGGCCACGGCCGCTTTCACTTGCGGATTGTGCACGCGGCTCGACTGGCGACGCGCTTGCACGGCAGCATGATTGGCATCCAGCGCCCCCTGCACGGAAGCGCGGCCCTGGTTCAGGGCGCCGGCGATAGTGTGTACTTCATCGAGTTTTTGGCGAGCAAATGCCAGCCAGGACCCGATATCGGCATCGAGCTTTTGTTCGCTGTCCAGGTCGACGGGCACATGCAGCAAGGAGCACGACGGCGCGATCCACAGGCGCGACTGCAGGCTGGCGTGCACGGGTTCCAGCCATGCCAGCACTTCGTTCAAATCCGTCTTCCAGATATTGCGGCCATTCACCACGCCCAGGGACAGCACGCTGCAGGCGGGCAATTGGGCAATCACCTGCCCCACTTCTTCGCGGGCGTTGACGGCATCGAGGTGCAAGCCTTGCACGGGCAGCTTGCACGCCAGTGCCAGATTGTCTTGTAGCTTGCCGAAATACGTGGCCAGCAACAGTTTTACGTGATTGACCTTGCTCAAGGCCTCGTAGGCCGTGACCAGCGCCTGCTGCCAGGCGCCGTCCAGCTCCGTGACGAGGATCGGTTCGTCGATCTGCACCCATTCCACGCCCTGGGCGGCCAGTTCCTGCAGCAGTTGCACGTAGACGGGCAGCAAACCTTGCAGCAGCGCCAGCTTGTCGGAATCATCCTTGGCCTTGCCCAGCCACAGATAGGTGACGGGGCCGATCAGCACGGGCTTGGCGTTGACCTTCAGCTGGCGCGCCTGCGCCAGTTGCTGCAGCAAGCGACTGCTGTCGAGCTTGAACTGTGTCCCTGCCGAAAATTCCGGCACGATGTAGTGATAATTGGTGTCGAACCATTTCGTCATTTCGCCAGCGTGGACGCAGCTGCAATCGCTGTCGCTGGCCGAACGGCCGCGGGCCACGCGGAAATAGTTATCGAGCTCCGCGCCTTCCAGGCCGCGCACGCGTTGCGGCAGGTTGCCCAAGGTAAAACTCAGGTCCAGCACCTGGTCATAAAAGGAAAAGTCGCCCACGGGCGCCAGGTCCAGTGCGCTCTGGTCTTGCCAGTGGCGCTGGCGCAACTCCGCGCCATGGCCTTGCAGCGCATCCAGGGTGCTGCTGCCCTTCCAGTAATCTTCCAGGGCGAATTTCAGTTCGCGTTTGGCGCCGATGCGCGGGTAGCCCAGATTATGTGTCGTGACGGTCATGGCGGTAGTGCCTCCTAGTGAAGTATGAATACATCATAGAGACTTTCATCCATGAAAAATAATGGTAAAACTTCATGCATCCATTATTAATATTCATGTGAAACCATGTTCTAACATATCCACCTGGCCGTGCTGCGCGAAGCGACCGCCTCGTTCGCCGAGCGTGCCGGCCGGAACCCAGGGCCAAAACGACGGGCAAAAAAAAGCCCGCTGCGGGAGCGGGCTGAATCTATTTCCTTGGAGGAGATAGAGGAGACAGATGAATAATGCCGCATCGCAGCATATAAAACCACTTTATATTCGTGATGTCAGAAATACGCAGCAGTGATATTAAGGGCAACGAAGCATTCCATATGGCAACTTTTATGCCAACACTTCCGCTTTCCCGTCGCCTGAGCGCAACATATTCTTTATGCCACGCAACGCCTGACGCACCCGCGCCTCGTTTTCGATCAGGGCGAAGCGCACGTATTCATCGCCGTATTCTCCGAAGCCGATGCCGGGCGAGACACTCACCTTGGCTTTTTGCAGCAGCAGCTTGGCAAATTCCAGCGAGCCCAGGTGGCGGTACGCTTCCGGGATATGCGCCCAGATATACATCGACGCCTTCGGTTTTTCCACCATCCAGCCCGCTTCATGCAAGCCTTTGACCAGCACGTCGCGGCGGCGCTGGTATTGGGCGCAGATTTCCGTCACGCAGCTCTGGTCGCCTTCCAGCGCGGCAATGGCCGCCACTTGCACCGGAGTAAAACTACCGTAGTCGTGGTAGCTCTTGATGCGCGCCAGGGCCGCCACCAGTTCCGCGTTGCCGACCATGAAGCCGATGCGCCAGCCCGCCATGTTGTAGCTTTTCGACATGGTGAAAAACTCGACGGCCACGTCGCGCGCGCCCGCTACCTGCATGATGGACGGCGCCTTCCAGCCATCGAAAGTGATGTCGGCATACGCCAGGTCATGCACCACCAGAATATTGTGCTGCTTGGCCAGCGCGACGACACGCTCGAAGAATTCCAGTTCCACGCACTGCGCCGTCGGGTTGGACGGGAAGCCCAGCACCATCATCTTCGGTTTCGGGTAACTTTCGCGGATCGCCCGCTCCAGTTCGGCAAAGAAATCCACGCCCGGCCCCATGCGCACGGAGCGGATATCGGCGCCCGCGATGACGGCGCCCCAGATGTGGATCGGGTAGCTGGGATTCGGCACCAGCACCGTGTCGCCACGGTCGAGTGTCGCCAGCATCAAGTGCGCCAGGCCCTCTTTCGAGCCGATGGTGACGATGGCTTCGCTGTCCGGGTCGATGTCGACCTCGTAGCGCTTCTTGTACCAATGGGCAATGGCGCGGCGCAAGCGCGGGATGCCTTTTGACGCGGAATAGCCGTGCGTGTCAGGGCGTTTGACCGTCTCGACCAGCTTGTCCACGATGTGGGCCGGCGTGGCGCCATCGGGATTGCCCATCGACATGTCGATGATGTCCTCGCCACGGCGGCGCGCGGCCATCTTGAGCTCGGCGGTGATATTGAAAACGTAGGGGGGAAGGCGATTGATGCGCGAAAAGCTGCGCGGAGTTTGGCTGTCGGTCATGGTATCTCTATACGTAAGCGCCCGGATCCGTCCGAGCGACGTTGGCGCAAGAGCCTATCTCGGTAGGGAGCGTCCTCTGCTAGCAGTTCATCAGATGCGCGGACAAGGCGTGAGGAGGACGCGTGGCGAACCACGCGACGACGAGCAACGCAGTCCCCGCTTCTGAGGGGCGCTAGCAGAGGATGTATTCATCTGCCGAGATAGGCTCCAAGTGCACCTGCAACGATACTAACCCGTCTTCGCAAGAACTGGCAAGGCTGATTCGGACAAGCTACAATACGCGCTGATCGAAAATGAGCGCACCGGTTGGTAACCCGGTAAGTGCCCGGCACCGTCCGGCATGCTCCCGCCCACGCGGACCCACGGCGCTGACCTCTGACTGCACCACCAGCCGGGGAGGTGTTCTGGTTCGTGCATTTTCCCGCCGCGCCATCCCTCCCCTGTTTTTTACTTTAGGAATGAGACGGATGGCAACACACGACAACGCAGTAAGCAGCATGACCCTGGACCGCGCCGGCATCGAGCAGCAACTGGCGCAATCGGCGCGCCATTTCATCGATTGCGCGTTCGATGGCGAAGACTTGTCGCGCCTCGATTTGCAAGGCTGCACCTTCGAGCGCTGCACCTTTGCTGAAACCAACTTGTTTGCCAGCAAACTGGCGCGCAGCACCTGGCGCCGCTGCCGCGCGGGCAGCGCCGATTTCGAATCCGTCGACGCCGTCGATGCCACGTTTGAAGGCTGCGACCTGAACAACACGAAATGGCGGCGCGCCAAGCTGGCCTCGGCCACCTACCGCGGTTGCAAGCTGACCGGCGCCTCGTTCGAAGAAGTGGCCCACCTGGGCCTCACCTTCGAAGACAGCCTGCTGGTAGGCGCCGACCTGCGCGGCTTCTCGTTCCGCAAGGCGACATTGAAACAGCTGGATTTTTCCGACGCCTACCTGGCCGGCTGCGACTTCCGCGACGCCATCTTCGAAGGCGGCAGCCTGCGCAATGCCACCATCAAACTGGCGAAGTTCCAGGGCGCGGACCTGCGCGGCGCCGATATCGATGGCTTCAAATTGAGCGAAGCGGCGCTGCTGAAAGGCGCCGTCATCACGCATGCGCAGGCAGCGAACTTCATGCGGGCGCTCGATCTGGTGGTGATTTAGTTTAAAAAATACAGGCAAAAAAAAGCCCGCTATGGAAGCGGGCTGAATCTATTTCCTTGGAGGAGATAGAGGAGACAAGTGCATCTTGCGGCATTGCGGCATATCACGCCACTTTATCTTCATGATGATAGAAATATCCATTAGTGATAATGAGGCGGCATCAGGGTTTCAAGCCGTACGACGCGTAGCCTGCGGTAAAAATTCTGCCAGCCACACCAGCAGGGCCAAGCCCGGAAACGCCATGCCGGTCAGCAAGGTCGCTTGCCAGCCGTAGCTGGCGTACACCCAGGCGCCGATGGCCGAGCCGGCTGCGCCGCCGGCGAAGAACAGCGCGAAATACAGGCCGTTCAAGCGGCCCCGCACTTCCGCGCCCAGGCTGAAGATGGCGCGCTGGCCCAGCACCAGGTTGGCCGCCACGCCCATGTCGAGCACAATGGAAGCGACCACCAGCAGTCCCAGCGCCACGTGTTTTGACTCTGGCGCCAGCATCGGCAAGGCAAAGGCGACGATGCCCAGCGCCAGCGCGGCGGCCGTGGCCGGCAAGGTGTGGCCCGCATCGGCCAGGCGGCCGGCGATGGGCGAGGCAACGGCACCGGCCATGCCCACCAGGGCAAAGATGGCGATACCCGTTTGCGACAGGCCAAACGCTGGACTGGCCAGCACCAGCGGCGTGACGGTCCAGAACAGGCTGAAGGCGCCAAACAGGCCAGCGTGATAGGCGGCACGGCGGCGCAGCACGGGCGTACCCAGCAGCAAATGCCACAGCGAAGCCATCAAGGCCGGATATTTCATGCTGGACACCGGCTGGCGCACGGGCAAGGCGCGGCGCAGCACCAGCGCCAGCAACACCATCAGCACGGCGGCACCGCCAAACACCACGTGCCAGCTGGCATGGGCCGCCACCAGCGAGGCCACGGGGCGGGCCAGCATGATGCCCAGCAACAAGCCGCTAACCACCTTGCCCACCGTCTGCCCCCGCGTCGCTTCCTGCGACAGGTGAGCCGCAAACGGCACAATCACTTGCGCCGCCACGGAACCGAGGCCGATGGCCAGAGCGGCGGCCAGGAACACGATGGCGCCCGTGGAAAGGGCCGCCACCACGAGGGCCGTGGCCGTCACCAGCAAGGCCGTGACGATCAGGCGGCGGTTTTCCAGCAAGTCGCCCAGGGGCACGACAAACAGCAGGCCCAGGGTATAGCCCACTTGCGTCAGGGTAACGATCAGCCCGGCCGCCTTGGCCGACAGGCCCGTCGAAGCGCTGATGGGCCCGACGAGTGTTTGCGCGTAATACAGATTGGCCACGATCAGGCCGGAAGCGATGGCCAGCAGCAGCACCATGGCCGGCGCAATGTCGTGGGGAGCGGAAGATGAGGCCTTGTTCATGTTGTTTCCTCAGTTCGATAGGGATGTTGCCATTCTAGGCAAAACTCTGGCAAAGATAATCAGGGCATAATCCACTTATACTTTTCACATAAAATGAACAATTAGAATGGAAGCTATCCCATGGACAAGATCAAGGCCATGCAGACCTTCGTGCGCATCGTCGAGGCCAACAGTTTTTCCAAGGCGGCCGAGACCTTGAATTTGCCGCGCGCGGCGCTGACGGCCACCCTGCAGAAGCTGGAAGCCTACCTGGGGACGCAGCTGCTGCAGCGCACCACGCGCCGTTTGTCCCTGACCCCGGAAGGGGCCGAGTACTTTCGCCATTGCATCGATATTTTGAAAGCCGTCGATACGGCGGAACTGGCCTTCCGTGGTCCGGACGCGAAAAAACCGCGTGGTTTGCTACGTATCAACCTGCCCAATACGGTGGGCCGGCGCCTGGTCATTCCCCATATCGCGCAATTCCACGCCGCCTGGCCGGACGTGCAATTGCAGCTGAGCCTGATGGACCGCCTGGTTGACCTGACGCAGGAAGGCATCGATTGCGCCTTGCGCGTAGGCACCCTTCAGGATTCCGCCTTCATCGGCAAGCAAGTCGGCCTGATGCGCTTCGTCACGTGCGCGTCCCCCGCTTACCTGGCGCGGCACGGCACGCCGCACACCCTGGCCGACCTGGCGGCGCACAGCGGCATCATGCATTACTCGGGCCGCACGGGGCGCGCCTTCGACTGGGATTTTCAACAAGGCAAGGAGGTCGTGCGCGTGCAGATGAGCGGCCCCATCGCCGTCAACGACGCGGACGCCAGCGTCGCTTGCGCCTTGCAAGGACTGGGCCTGGCACAGGCGGCCCAGTACCAGGTGCGCCAACATCTGGACAGCGGCGCCCTGGTGGCCGTGCTGGCCGATCACCCGCCGACGCCCATGCCCATGTCGCTGCTGACGCCGCAAGGCCGCCTGGCCACGCCCAAGCTGCAGGCGTTTGCCGGCTGGCTTACGACCCTGCTGGCTGCCCAGCCCGACGTGCAACTGCCCACGCACAAAATCTGAGGCAAAAAAAAGGGCTCTGTCATCGGTAAATAGGGGAACTGCCGGAATCTTCCCTTGGCATTGCTGTCTGACTCTGCATACTTACCACATAGGGAGCAGATCGTGCAGCCAGCCGAATGGATCCGTTTTATCGCCCAGTTTGCTCACCTGAACCGACGCCAGCGGCAGACAGGCATGGCCCTGCTGCGTGGCAACGTACCGCACGATGCGACCGTCGCGTTGCTGGAAAGCGTGGCGCAGCCGCGCTTGGCCTGTCCTGCCTGCCGCTCGCCTCACCTGCACCGGCATGGCCATGCGCACAGCTTGCAGCGCTACCGCTGTGTGCCTTGCGGACGCACTTTCAATGCCTTGACGGGCACGCCGCTGGCCCGCTTGCGTCACAAGGCGCTATGGATCGCGTATACCGATTGCCTGCTCGACTCCGCCTCGGTGCGCCAGGCCGCTCAGCAGCTGGGATTACACCGCAATACCACGTTTCGCTGGCGCCACCGCTTTCTCAGCGTGGCGAAGACGGACCGGCCGCATGGCCTGCATGGCATCGCCGAGGCCGATGAACTCTACGTGCTGGAATCGGAAAAGGGATCGAGGCAGATGACGCGGCCGGCTCGCCGCCGGGGCGGCCATGCCTTTAAACGCGGTATCTCGAATGAGCAAGTCTGCATCCTGGTGGCGCGCGACCGCACGGGCCAGACCCTTGATTTCGTCACGGGCAAAGGCGCGTTGACGAAGGCGCAGCTGCACCGATGTTTGTTGCCCGTTATCGACAAGGATGTTCTGCTGGTAACGGATGGCCATGCGGCCTACCGGGCGTTTGCGAGGGAAGCGGGCATCAGCCACGAGGCCGTCAACTTGCGCGCCGGCATCCGTGTGCAGGGCGCCGCGCATGTGCAGAACGTCAATGCGTATCACAGCCGCCTGAGACAATGGCTCGGTCCGTTTCATGGCGTGGCCACGCGCTACCTGCCAAATTACCTGGGCTGGCGCTGGATACTCGACGCCAGACGCATCCGTTCACCAGAAACGTTATTGAAAGCAACGCTGGGAGCATTCCCACACTTAATGGTGACATAGCCAAAAAAAGCCCGCTGCGAGAGCGGGCTGAATCTATTTTCTTGGAGGAGAATAGAGGAGACAATGCATTATGCTGCGTCGCGGCATATCAATCCAATTGATTGTTGGAATGATAGAAATACGCGAAACAGATAACTCCCCCTTACTCCACGTACATTACTTCGATGTCGCCGCCACCGGCGTCGCCTTGACATCGGCTGCATACGGCAAGACCTTGGACGCCAGGCGGGTATCGGCCTTGATCAGCGCCACTTCATCGGCCAGGATGCGCGCCGCTTCGTTCAGCAGCACGTCCTTGGCGCTCTTGGCAGCCGTTTCAGCGTCCAGCTCGGCACTCAGCGCCCGTTCGTCGCCCTGCAAGCCATCGTCGGTGCGCAAGGCGCCCTTCACGGCGGCGATCTGCTTGGCCGTCTTGTTGGCCGCTTTCGCGCCCTTCAGCACGTCTTTCGGATCGGGAATCACCACCAGGTCATCGGCAGGATTCGAAATCTGCGCGATCAGGCGTTTTTCACGGGCCTTGGCGCGCGCTTCCTGGGCATCGCGCTCCTTGCGGCGCACGGTTTCATTGAGCGAAATCTGGTTTTCCTTGCGCTGCTTGACGACAAGGGCGATGTCATCGAGCAAGTACTGGAAATCCTTGTCCTTGGCCACGCGCGCATCATGCTTCTTGTCCAGCAACGGCACGATCTCCTTCAGGTCGCCCGTCGGCATGTAGGGCGCCGGCTTGATGGCCACCCATGGCAGGGCATTGTCATAGCTCGATTCGCCGAAGTTTTCCGCGTCCGACATGGCCGGCAGCTTGATGTCAGGCGTGACACCGCGCAACTGCGTGGTGCCGCCATTGATGCGGAAGAACTGGGCGATGGTCATTTTCAGCTCGCCGAAACGGGCTTTCTCGCTGCCGCCGAAACGGTCGAGGTTGAACAAGGTCTGCACGGTGCCCTTGCCGAAGCTGCCTTCGCCGATGATGACGCCACGGCCATAGTCTTGCACGGCGGCGGCGAAAATTTCGGAGGCCGAAGCCGAGCCGCGGTTGATCAGCACGCCCATCGGGCCATCCCAGGCCAGGCCGGCATTCGTATCGTTTTCCACTTCGACCTTGCCTTCGGCATTGCGCTGCATCACGACCGGGCCCTTGTCGATGAACAGGCCCGTCAGTTCGACGGCTTCGTTCAGCGAACCGCCGCCGTTGTTGCGCAAGTCGATCAGGACGTTGTCGACCTTGTCCTTCTTCAACTCGCCCAGCAAGCGGGTGACGTCGCGCGTGGCGCTTTTAAAGTCCTTGTCGCCACGGCGGCGCGCTTCGAAGTCCTGGTAGAACGTCGGCAGGGAAATGACGCCGATGCGGCGCTTGACGCCATTTTCACGCACTTCGATGATGGATTTCTTCGCCGCCTGCTCTTCCATGCTGATTTTCTTGCGCACCAGCGGCAAGACCACGTGCTTGGCATCGGGGCCGGCGTCGGCCGGCAGGATGTCGAGGCGTACCACGGAATCCTTGGCGCCGCGGATCAGCTGCACCACGTCGTCGATGCGCATGCCCAGCACTTCAGTGATGGGGCCGCTTTCGCCCTGCCCCACGCCGACGATGCGGTCGCCCACTTTCAGCTTGCCCGACAAGCCGGCAGGGCTGCCCGGCACGACTTCGCGCACCACCGTGTATTCATCGCGCGTCTGCAGCACGGCGCCGATGCCTTCGAGCGACAGCCGCATGGCGATGTCGAAGTTGTCCGAAGCGCGCGGGCCCAGGTAATTGGTATGCGGTTCGATCGACATGGCGTACGAGTTCATGAAGATCTGGAACACGTCTTCGCTGTTGAGCTTGCGCGCACGGGTCGTGTAGCTTTCATAACGCTTGTCCAGGGTCTCGCGGATGGCTTTGTCTTCCTTGCCCGCCAGTTTCAGGCGCAGCCAGTCGTTCTTGACGCGCTTGCGCCACAGGTCGCGCACTTCCTCGTCATTCTTCGGCCAGGCGGCCTTTTCGCGGTCGAGCTGGTAGCTCTCGTCGGCCGTAAAGTCGAACTTGGTTTTCAGCAATTCACGCGCATACGCCATGCGCTCGTCGAAACGCTGCTGATACAGGTTGTAGATGGCAAACGGGGCTGTCAGGTCTTCATTGATGATGGCGTCATCGAGCTTGGTGCGCAGCGGCGCGAAACGGTCGACGTCGGCTTGCACGAAAAACAGTTTTTCCGCGTCCAGGGACTTGAAGTAACGGTCGAAGATTTTCTCCGACATGGCGTCGTCGAGCGGCGTGGCCTTGTAATGGACGCGCGTCAATACGCGCGATGCCCACAAGGCGGCCTGCGTTTGCTGGGCCAGCGGCTTCATGGGTAGCGGAGGAGCGGCGCTCTTGTCCGTCTGGGCTGCGCCAGCGTGGGCTGACAGTGCAAGCACCAGGGTGACCAGCATCATTTGCTTCTTCATCGGCTTCTCCGAAAATTAGTTGAATCAATTCCAGGCGGCGCAGATAGGCATGCGCCAGCCAGCAAGACAGTAAGGGGAATACACGACTGGTCTGCATATTATTCTACAGGATACGGCCTGGCAGTCTCCCATGGAATATCAGTTTCTTCCCGGAAGCTTAAACGCGAATTAAGGGCGGCGTCTCATTCATTACAAAGTGAAACATTCGTGACAAAAATTACATCGCCCGTCGCTGATGAATACCAGAATTCATCATTGCAATCAAAAAAGTCAATAGGCTGTTTTTGCAATCCTTGATGCAGATGATGTTTTTATGCGAAAAAATGATTCCTGCGGGAAACACTTAGTAACAAAACGCAAGCAACATGCTATCATCGCGCCCTGAAATCCAGCTTGCCTGTGCGCGGCCCACAAGGCTGGCGCGCCTTCGTTTCAACAGTATTCCCCACCAGATCCCCTCCCCGCGTGTCATGTCATGACCAGGAATGGCCGAGCTGATTACCCTTTGCCAGACTCACACTATGCCTACAATTTCGTTCTCCCCCCGCCACTGGAGTGTCGGCGGCAAGATTACCGTCTTCACGTTTGCGCTCGTCAGCCTGATCCTCGCCAGCCTGACGACCTTGATCAGTATCCGCACCTCAAATGCCCTGGAACAGCGCGCCGAAGCGGCCGTCACCAGCGAACTCAATAGCGTCATGACGACCACGGAAGTGTTTCACACGGCCATGGTCAACGAGGCGGCCAGCTTCGCGCGCCTGTTCGCGGCCGAATTTCCCGGCCCGTTCACGGTCGACACGGGCGCCATGGTAGCCGTCGCCGGCAAGGCCACGCCAGCGCTGGCCAACGGCGGCAAGGTGCTCAATCTCGACACGGCCGTGGTCGACCGCTATACGGCCCAGACGGGCGTGATCGCCACCATTTTTGCCGCCAACGGCGATGAATTCGTGCGCATCAGCACCTCGCTGAAAAAACAGGATGGGGAACGGGCCATCGGCACCCAGCTCGACCACAACCACCCCAGCTATGCGCCGCTGCGCGCCGGCCAGCGCTTCGTTGGCATGGCAACACTGTTTGGCAAGCAATACATCACGCAATATGACCCCGTGCGCGATGCGGGCGGCAAGGTGGTGGGCGTGCTGTTCATCGGCCTCGATATCAGCAAGAATCTGGCCATGCTGAAAGAGAAGATTCGCCAGGTCAAGATCGGCCAGACGGGCTACATCTATATCGTCGACACGGCCCCCGGCGCCAATTACGGCCACCTGGTGCTGCACCCGAACAGCGAAGGCAAGAGCGCGCTCGAGTTCAAGGCCAGCGATGGCCGCATGTTCATCCAGGAAATGCTGGCGCAAAAAGACGGCGCCATGCGCTATACGTGGACGGCGCCGGGCGAAACGGCTGCCAGCGCGCGCGAAAAGCAGCTGTATTACCGCCAGTTCAAGGATTGGCAATGGATCATCGCGGGCGGCACGTTCACGGACGAGATCACCCTCGAAGCGCGCCAGATGCGCAACCAGCTGGCCGTTTCCGGCTTCATCGCCCTGCTCGTCTTCGCCCTGCTGCTGTACTGGCTGGTGCGCACCCTCGTGTCGCGCCCGCTGGCCGCCGCCGAAACGGCCGCCGCGCAAATCGCCGCCGGCGACCTGACGGTGCACCTCGACACGACCAGCCTGGACGAAATCGGCCGCCTGCTGCTGGCCATGAACCGCATCAGCGACAACCTGTCGCAAGTGGTCAGCAATGTGCGCGGCAGCGCCGGGCAGATCGCCACGGCGTCCGGTGAAATCGCCAGCGGCAACCTGGACTTGTCGAGCCGCACGGAGCAGCAAGCCAGTTCACTGGAAGAAACGGCCGCCTCGATGGAAGAACTCAGTTCCACCGTGCGCCAGAACGTCGATCACGCGCAGCAGGCAAGCCGGCTGGCGCATGACTCGTCCAGCCTGGCAGCCGAAGGCGGTGCCGCCGTGGCGCAAGTGGCCAGCACCATGGACGCCATCCGCAGTTCGTCGGGCAAGATCGCCGACATCATCGGCGTCATCGACGGCATCGCCTTCCAGACCAACATCCTGGCCTTGAACGCGGCCGTGGAAGCGGCCAGGGCCGGCGAGCAGGGACGCGGCTTTGCCGTCGTCGCCACGGAAGTGCGCACCCTGGCGCAGCGCTCGACGGCAGCGGCGAAGGACATCAAGGATCTGATCCAGGCGTCCGCCAGCACGGTGGACCTGGGCCACGCGCAAGTGAGCCAGGCCAGCGCCACCATGGACACGGTAGTGGCCAGCGTGCAGCAAGTGAGCACCATCATGGCCGAAATCGCCCAGGCCAGCGAAGAGCAGCGCAGCGGCATCGAGCAAGTCAACCAGGCCATCGCCCAGATGGACCAGGTGACCCAGCAGAATGCGGCCCTGGTGGAAGAAGCGGCCGCGGCCGCCGACGCCTTGCAGGAACAGGCGCAGGAGCTGAACCAGGTAGTGGGCGTGTTCAAGCTGTAAGTGCAATCCGGGTGCTAAGATGGGGCAGAATCCACCGCCCCAGGAGAGACCATGCACGACGACTACGTTTTAATTGCCCGGCTGATGATCCCCACGGATGCCCACGTCATCCGTGGCTGCCTGGCAGCGGCCGGCATCGACGTGCTGCTGACGGATGACCAGCACATGCAGGCCGACATGCTGCTCGCTGCCGCCATCGGCGGCGCCCGCGTCATGGTGCGCGAGCACGACGTGGCGCGCGCGAATGACATCCTGGCCGCCTTCGAGCGGGGTGATCTGGCGCTGGCGGACGATGCCGACGTGGGCGCGCCCGTCGCCGATTAATTTACGAGTAGAAACAGCGCCCGCACGCCTGGCGGTAACTCTCATTGCCGCCAATACTGATCTGCTCGCCTTCCTTGATGCGGCGGCCTTGCTCATCCACGCGGATGTTCATCGTGGCCTTCTTGCCGCAAGTACAAATATTCTTCAATTCCTCGATATCGTCGGCCAGCGCCAGCAGATAGGCCGAGCCGGGGAACGGTTCGCCCTTGAAATCCGTGCGCAAGCCGTAGCAGATGACGGGCACGCCCTTCACTTGCGCCAGCTGGTGCAATTGTTGCACTTGTGCCGTGCTGAGAAATTGCGCTTCGTCAACCAGCAGGCAAGCCACCTGGGGAATATCGTCGAGGAAATTCGTGTCGGCATGGAAGATATCGACCTGGCGCTGCGGCCCCAGGCGCGAGGTAACCCGGCCCACGCCGTAGCGGCTGTCGATGGCGGCCGTGTACAGGCGCACCTGTTGGCCCTGCTCTTCATAGTTGTGTGCGACCTGCAACAAGGCCGTCGACTTGCCCGCGTTCATTGCCGATATTAATCCCAAATTATACATAGATGAGGCTAACTAATGAGCTTTCCGTTAATAATCATTGACTTATGCAATTCGATAACACAACGCATACATACATAGATATACATTGTTTGACCATGGCAGGGTTCCACGAAACCTTGACGGCCTCAAGCTCAGCGCAGGGTGCCAGCGTTACTAAACGGCCTTTGATATGTATCGTCGACTATCTCTATTTTTAAGCAGAAGGGGTCATTGAATCCTACTGCGTCACTCATGTCGTTGCCATCGTGATTTAGCGTATCCAGCGCTGGGACTCACACTTTCATGATTTACGAGGTCTCCCCCCATAGCCCGCTGGCGCTGATTTAAGTTCAGCGGGCCGAGTCCCGGGAACGATAGTTTTGAACAGTGACGGGTCTACCTCGAATACACTCACCGCCACTTGGTTTCCTCCGTGTACATGGGCGACTAACTTTTCGTGCTTTGGCAATGGCACTTGTGCGGTTGACCCACCAAACTCACCGCTATTCGCGAGAATGACTGGCTGGTACATATGAAAGTTTAGCGCCGCCACCATGTTGTCAAATGTCGTGACGTCTTGGTTTAGGGCCGAAACTAGGAACATATCGGACTGTTCCCGCAAGTCGGCAAGTAGGTCTAAGTCGGTAGAATCGTAGCAAATTGCTGCGGCTACCCGTGTTGGTGTTTTAGAGCCAATAGGAAACTCTACGAGCGTAATGTGCGGCCTGTAGCCTTTTACACCCATAGCAATCTCCTGCTTAATCGGATGTTTTTTGCCCTGCCACACGTATTCAATCATACGTCCCCGCCCTGGGCTTTCCCGACGGAGGAGCCACAAACCCTGGTTAATTACACCCTTAAGCTTCACCGAATGCATAAAAGTAAGGCCAACAAAAATGCTCGCCCCTGTCGCGTCCGAAAGCGAGTCCAGATAGGAAATGTGTTCTGGGTGAACAGAGAGCTCAGGGAACAAAATTATGTCGACGGCTGGAGCTGAGTCCGGTGATTTAGTTTTCTTTGCTGACTCCCAACTACGAATTTTTTGATTGGTCAGACGGCATACCTGTGCGAGATGCTGTTCGTGCCGAGCCATGTCATTTGCTGACCAACGCGAAGGCTCCTTTACATTAAACTCATCGCGGCGAGGCAACATAGGCTGAACAATTGCGACGCGCATAGCCCGCTCCTGGAGAGGCGAATCGGGCGATGTTGGAATGACATAAATAGGCGTTTTGCTACGAAAACCGTATATCTTTTTTTGCTCCGCGATGCGAGCCTGAAAGAAAGTGAGCAGCTCAGCGACGGTTTTAGCATTCCCGGCAGGAGCCGCATTATTTTTCCCCGCATGCATGCCCGGCCACTGTAACAGTGACGAAAAGAGGCCCGAGAGCCAAGGCGTAACCGGAGCAGGCTCATCAAACAAACCGGCACCAGTATTTAACATCGAAAAACGGCGGTTAAATGAGCTACTGCGTACTCCTCTATACCTACCCGAAGAATCCGTGAGCAATGTGGTCCCGACTGTAAAATCGAAGTCGCCAGTCAGAGCAGACCGTAAAATTCTACCTAATGAATATAACCACAACTTATCCGTTGCAACCCAAGGTGGGGCCTCGTAAAGCTCATTCGGCACAGAAGCACGTGCGATATTCGAAACTTTAAGAATTTCCGCGTCCGGCAATGAATTTATTAAGCCCAAGTCCTGGCATTTCAGGTAGATTTCCGCCGCGCTGACGCCGGCATCTAAATGGGCTTTTATATCCGGACTTTTTAGCAAGGTACTCGCCAAGAGCAGAACGGCATTCTCCTGCGCAAAGACGTTTTGAGATTGGCATATCAATTGATGCAGAGAGAAGACAGCCTCGTCGAACCCTTCTTTGCGTACAAGGCTGCGCGCCGGCTGCAGTAGCACATCGGGTATTAATTTTCGCCAAGAGCTAGCTTTTCCAAGTCTTGTGTTAGCAGCGAGCTGTAGTAAGTCTGGCCGGACCCGGGCTATCAGCTTTATCGCGGATTGTTGAACATCTGGAGTAAGCGTTTTCAAACTGCTTGAAAACCACTCACCAAATCGCTTAGGATTCGGTGCTAACTGCTGTGCCACCAACGATAACGGCAAACTAGACATAAAAGTCGCAGAATTAGTGGCATTAATTGGCAAGTACAGCATCATAAGATGCAAAGTATGATGCTTTGTAATCTCGGCAGGTATAGGATTTATAGGCGCAAAATGGTACACCCCCATTGTCGCCAAAAATAACGAGACCTGTTGCTGTAAATACCAAGGTGAAGTCTGCCGCTCAAGTAAAATTCTTTGTGCGAACGAACTTAACTGTTCGCGATAGCCTGTTATGTCTACTCCGGCAGGATACTGCGTAAGGGGCCGGTAACCCGTATGGGACGCGGCCGCGTTGAACAAATCCGCTAAACAGTACTCTGCAACTTTTACCTCCTTCAAATCATCTATTTCAGTCGAGCTCGAGTGCCCAAAGAGTTTCAGCTCGAGAGCCTCCAGCACAGGGGACAATAGTCTAGGATGAGGAAATAAGTCGAGCGCGTAGCGCAGCAAAACCACTAGGGATGGATTGGTCCCCCAGCACTTGATTAGCTTTCGAGCAGTAGATTCAAAGTCGTGAGCAATTGCACGAGCCTCAGGGGACGGTTTTTGATTGGCAACCGAACCTACATCCTCGTCAGCCGACTCTGACATTGACAATCGCGCCCGTAAAGATTTTGATAGCCTAGAGGCGACAAAACGCTTTAAAGTATCATCGCGTACGTCCAATTCCGGCAACGCTACGTTTGCTAGAGCCAATCTAGAATGCGGTGCAACCGCTTCGCTCTCCATTTGCTCAGAAAGCTTTAGAAGGCTCTCCAATCCACCATCTGCTTGAATTAAAGATTCCAAATCAAACGTTCCACTCAGTTCGGCCTGCAACGCCCCCATTGTTGCGGAAAGATTACTTTTCACCGATATCGAACGGTAAGCGACTACGGAGCATTTTTTTGGCGACAGCTCGAGCGAACTCGCAGACTGTGTATCCTTCTGGTGTTGAGTTAGTTTCGAAGTGAAGTACTCCATCACCTGATGGCGCAACGTATGCATCTCTCCGTGATTGAATCGACTCGGGGCTTCGATGACGAGCCTAATGTCATCGACATACCGGCAGTAGTCCAAAACTTTGAAGTCGCCGAACTTCTCTTTACTCTGAAAAGCAGCGACCAATGCTTGGTCTAGTCGGACCATATAAGCATTGGCAAGAAAACCTGACGCCACCAATCCTTGGGGCACGCCAAGCTTCAACTCTGATTTACCATTGATTTGTGCTGCAAATTGATGGTCAGTGCTATTCCACTTCCAAGAAAAAATGCGAGCAGCTGCCCGCCAAAATTCTTCATCTGCCTTAGCATCCTCTGGAATCGCATACTTTACGCGATGCTCGCTCTCAAGTCTTTGCAGCTCTTTTTGAAGCGCCGCTATATCAATACCGTCGAAGAATGCGCTGATATCTAAAGATGCGACAAATAATTCATCTCCCCTAGGCGACGAAGCAGAAAGCTGGGAGCATATGGTCGTGGGACGAGACAGAAAAGTCCGGTAGTCCTCAAAAAATTTTCTATAGATTTTACTACTGCCCCAAGAGAAACGTGCCACTACTCCGCCGCCCCCCATCGTCACCCATTGACATTGCAACCTATTGCCATAACTGACAACTCCCGCCGCACGTGCCTCTTCGACGCTTAGGGCGGGGTCTCCCTGAACGCTTTCTACGACCTCAGCTAAGCACATCATGACAGCAGATGCCAAGGTCTGGTCTTTAATCGTGAGATGAGCAAGTGGGCGGAGCTTCTGAATGCTCGGTGCGCGGGCGCTTTGCAGGGTTGTCTCCCCCTTTTCCCCGCCCGCAATCGCTACCTGAGGCGCCTCCACATTTGTGTCGCGCTTAGACCGCCACTCAGCAAACATCGGCTGGTCGAGAGGGGTACCGGGCGCGGGCGGAACCCATTCACTGGAAAAAGGCGTCGGAGGAGAACGGAATTCCCACACTCCGTTTTTTGGTGCCGGAACCAGTCGCAATGCATCAGGAGCAAAATTTTCTTGCTGGACGGCTAAGGACCATTCACTAAGCAGCGTCTGCAAATCCATTACAGAGGTGTCGAGCTCTAACGTATCAGAATACCAATTATGACGACGGATAAATGTATGGCTTTTCTTCCACGCTTGAGCCAGTACCGATGTGCTCCGCAATTTATCTAATTGCGGGAATAACATTCGGCATTCTTCTTGAATAATGGACACGGATAGCTTTCTATCTTGATAATAACCAATCGTACTCTTCGGCAATGTTATCCGCAAGATAATATTACGTTGACTGTAGCAACGTTCTAATTCAGCCTCCGCCGCTAGATTAGACTCCGACGTGCGCGCTCCCGTGCTCGGGTAAGTTTACGAGTAACAACGTCCGCAAGCTTGGCCGTATTCCTCATCCTCCTTGATGCGGCGGACCTGCTCGTCCGGGCGAATGTTCATTGCGGCCCTCTTACCGCAGGTACAGATATTCTTCAACCCTTTAATATCGGCAGCCGGTGCTAGCAGATAGGTAGACCCGGGGAAAGGTTTGCCCTTGAAATGCATCCGCAAGCTCTAGCAGACGGCTAGGCGCAATCTACACTTGCGCCAGTTGGTGCAAGTGTTGCACCTACAACGCGATACGAAACTGCGCTTCATGAAGAAGCACGCATGCCAATTGCGGGATATCGTTCAGGAAATTTGTCTCGACTTCAAAGATTCGACATGGCGCCGCTGGTCCAGGCGCAAGATGACCTGCCTTACGCGGTAGCGGCTGTCGATGGCAGACGTGTACAGAGTCTCCTTCGATACCTGCTCTTCATAGTTGTGTGCGACTGACAACAAGGCCTTCGACTAGCTCGCGCTACTCGCGTGTATTTTCCCAATTTATACAAACATAGATTGGTTGTCGCCATTGAAACAATGTCATCAATACATTTTTTTCGCATTGTTGCTGACTAGGAATGGCAATGTGCCGATGGATATACCTCTTATCTGAGGCACACTTAGCATAAGGTCAATACCTTCCCGTTGCGAGCGGGGCACAGCTATACCTAAGGTATTTTATAAAAATACGATATCGGAGTATTAGAGGGGCAGTTGGGTTGAATTGCTAGTGATGTAACAAATCCAAGATATCAATCTTCAGCACATCGGCCAATTTCTCAATATTGTCGAGAGACACGGTCTCGAGAGCCCCCTCGACGCGAGAAAGAAAAACGCGTGACAGGCCCGAGTGCTCTGCTAGAACATCCTGGCTCATACCTCTTTTTGCACGCCAATCCTTTAGATTACGAGCGAGTCGTTCTCGGGCTGTTTTGACTGTGTAAGGGCTGCTCATGACAGCCGTAGCATGAGTTATATACTTTGCTCGGTCTATAAAGTATACGTTACAATATTTCATAATGCGGCAAATCGCACTTGTTGCGTGCCTCCGCTTCATTTCTGTCTTCTATTTTTACTGCCATCAATATGGCTAAGGCAGGCTTACTCCTACTCGTTTACTAGCAGAACGCATCCACATGATGCTTTGACCTTCGCGACTTTTAATTACGAAATGACTTCAGCTCAATTCCTTTCTTCCTACTGTATTTTTTCAGCTGCGGTGGCCGCATTCCGCAGTGGGCTTCTGCCGCCAGACCGAAGCGATGCCAATAGCAAGGCCGTGGCGAAAGCGTTCAGGGAAGCCACCAAGGGCTTGGCACAGTCAGATTTGGTGCGCGTTACCGAGTACTTGAATTGGATATCCGCTCAGCCAGATTGCGTTGAAAGTGCTCGAACCCAGGCATACGCCACGGAATTCCGTCTCGACCGGGCCATGGCGAGAACTGGACGTGAGTTAATCGACGATGGAACCTTAATCACCGCAACTGAGCTGTGCCTTCGGACCGGCACCGCTGAAGGTCACTTACTCCAGTTGGTACGTGAACGAAAAATCTTCACGATGCCGCACTGGGTTGAGGGTGTCTTTGGCGAGGACTATTACCCTGCTTTTTTCGCTGAATCGCACTACGACTGGGCTTCTCTTACCGTTGTCTCAGAAGCGCTGCTTGGAATTGATGGAATTCGTAAATTTCGTTTCTTCACAACCGAACATACGGATTTGGACAACCAGACACCGTTGAAAATATTAGCGGCTGCGACGCAGCATGGTGGCGCCGTAGAGCTCGAACATGTGCTTGAACGAGTGCTACTAGCAGTAAAGGAATTTCGAAAGCGGGCACCTAAACTGAGGTTAAAGCTATGACACTGCATGACGAAGTTCACTCTAATTACACGTTCGTTAAGCGAGCCTGGCGGCATCTGCTGCTACTAGTTGCCACCCTCATGCCGCCGGTCAGTCATGCCTACACCGCCATTGCGCAGGTCGACGGGACACCACACGGTACGCTTTACGCGGCGTGGGGTTACAAAACTCAAAAGGCAGCTGACTTGGCCGCTGTAAAAGGATGTAGAACCGCAGCAAAACAACTCGGCCTCACTAAAAAGGTCGCAACGTGCGCCGTAATGCATAGGCAAAAAGGGTTCGGGGGCGGAGCGATAGTATGCGGCGCGGCAGGCTGTAATCTCAGCACAGGCCTCGATACGCAACAAGATGCCGTGGACCGGGCATTTCGCCAATGCGAGCAACAAAAAATGGGGAATTGTCAGACCACGGACATCATTAGTTGGTGGGACGAGGCTGGATATAGCCAGCGCAATGAGGCGAAACGGGAGCCGAAGCCGCAGTGCGGTCCGCCACCTGGGCGAACAGTTCTCTCTACCTACCAGTGCAGTAGCGGCGACTGCGTACGTACGTTTGAAAATGGCTGCACGCAGCGGTTCCAAGCCCAGTATTGCCACGACCCCATCAGTGGTAAATGGGACTGGAAACCGGATGGATGCTAGCCCTGTGTGCGCAGCAGTCACCCCATTCGACTCAGGCTTTCACCTGTGAACCCAAATACAAAAATTTATACCTGCCCGCGTGGCCCTACGCTTGTTCATCCTTGAGAAAAATGAAAACTCTACAAAAAATTTCAGCAACCGCCGCCATGCTTATCATTAGTGGATGCGGCGGAGGAAGTTCCAATAGCAATGCGGGCTCGTCCACGCCACCGGTTACGGTGACGCCGCCAGTAACGGCGACGCCAACGACCATAACCAATATTTTGACCGGCGCCGCTGCGCCAGGCGTTGCTACCCAGACTATTCGAGGCACCGCATATGTAGGTGCCGCCGTGACCGCCTATAGCGTGCAGGCGGATGGCAGCTCCGGTGTTGTATTGGGTGCCACTGCCACTGCCGATGTCAACGGCCAGTTCGTCATTGCAGCAACCGCCGCACCACTGGGTCCGGTGCGTCTTGTAGCGGTTGGCGGAACAGTAGCCCGCGCTGCAGACAACACTATTCAGCCAGGTGGTTCGCTGGAGCTGATAACACCGTTCGTGACAACTGAGTACAACAACTTCAAAATTAGTCCGCTGACCGATATCGCGGCTAACGCGATGACATCGAGCGCTCGGAGCGGCGCGACGTTGGCCAACGCATTTGTAGAGGGCATGCAGCGCCTGCTCGAACTAGACGTTGCAAACGTCGTTTTCCTGCAAGACAAGTCGGTCTACCTGAATGTGTTGAAAGGCGCCGTCAAGAGCGACACGACATATTACGGTGCCCAATCATTGCAAGGGCAAGAACTGTTGAATGGGCTGGAGTACCTCGGCGTGATGCTGGACCTGCCCGCCCAAGCGGTGGTCAAGGCTGTCGGCGCCGCGGCTCAGGGCAGCTACGCGTTGGCCAATGTGGATGGTACGGGCATGCCCATCAGTGTCGGGACATGGGCGAACGGCACGTTTAACCCCAGCGCGACAATGACCCTGAAGGCACTACGGGACGCGAAAACGCCTGAGGCACAAAACGTAGCGGGGACTGTTGCCGGCACTAAAGTCGCCCCTCGTCTAAACGAGTATGTGAGTCGCTACTTAGTTATGGACTTCGTCATGGATACTGCGTGCCGTAGCAATGCGTCGCTGTATTTCACCCGCCGCTATCCCTTCTACCAGGTTGATGCTCAAGGCAAAATGTTCGCGGCCGATTGCAGCGCGGTAGCGCAGCGCATTGCTGAACTCAAGGCGCAGGCCGCAACTAACAATAGCACTGGAATGAAGTAACAGGGTCCGACGTGGTGCGGCTGCACTCCAAGCGCTGGGATATTTGGAAGCGCCTTTGTAGCCGACGCGCAATTAGAAACAAATCAAAGGAAGACCGTGAAGCCATTGGTATTTCTCGATTTTGACGATGTCATTGCTATCCACCCTGACTACACGTCAGGAGTGGTCGTGGCAGCGCTCAGGTCCGGCAAACCGTATCTGGCCACAGAACTTTGGGCAAACGTATTTCATCAAGAACTGAGGGCTAACCTAGCGCGGCTGCACCACGAGTTTGAACCCAGTTACGTAATCAGTTCATCATGGTCGACCTATATGTCACGCGACGAGATTCAGGACGTTCTCGTTCGAGGGGGGGGCTAGGTTTCGTCGCTGCTTCTTTACATTCACGCTGGCGGAGCGCAATCGAGGTGGGTTCATTTCGTGTTACAGATATCGTGGCTTGGTTGAGGGCAAACGGCGCCCCGAGACCGTTCGCGTACGTCATCCTCGACGATTTATCGAGTGGCCGCACTCTGGTCGACTCGGTCCTCGAGCCGCACACCGTGTTCTGCGATGAATGGGTTGGGTTTACGGGAATCCAATTGGAGCGCGCTAGAGCAATTCTCCTAGCACAACGGACGTAGTAACCGATAGAGGTTTAGGCCAGCTTTTGACTGCAAATCCTCCCTACATCTGCGTGCAGCCTGGACGCCAGAGCGTCCTTACTGTGTCATCAATGCCCAAAACTTTGGCGCTCATGAACCCTGTACTCTATCTCGATTTTGACGGCATCTTGCATCCGGCAGATGTCCGCGTTACGCCTGAAGAACCTCTGCACCCGAGGGTGTATGTGCGTGGCAGGCCAACCGATGAACCTCTTTTTCGGTACGTTTCGCTGCTCGAGCTCCTTTTGTACCCACACCCTGATTTACGGATTGTATTGGCGACATCTTGGGTACGTGCATTCGGGTATGAAAACGCGTTAAAGCGCTTATCACCGGCGCTTCAAGAGCGCGTTATTGGTGCTGCGACGTTGCCAGCGCCAACTCGGTTTGGCTCCATATCTATCGACGCGGAGGAACGGGGGCTCACGAATTGGTTATCGCTCGACGACGACCACGGCGGGTGGCCGGAAGAGCGCCTGCATCAGTTGGTTGCCCCAACCAACCCATACCTGGCGCTCATTGAGCCCGGCGTCGCCGCAAAGCTGGCGATAATGCTCGAGGCCCTTTGCGCCGGAGTTCCCCTTGATGCGGTAACAAACGTCGCGCGGTCAACTTCGACGGTAGACCGTCTTTTTGCACTGCCCAACGTCACAGAGGCCGAGGTCCTCCGCGCACTTGAAGAAGATGCCAGAGTCGAGGAGATACTCCTACAAGCTCGAGCGCGCCGTGACAACGTTATCTAACCGTCCGGTAGCGCGGCCCTATATTCCTACCACAGCAGTTCGAGTGTCATGTCTGTGTGCCTCAGTTCGTTGTGTACGGTCGGCTGAGCTGATACCACCCGCCGCATAGACGACTGTTCGTCGGGCGGAAACAACAGCAACGCCAAGTGAATTCCGAAAAATGCAGGCTGCGTTTATGAATTGAAAGCGAGAAATAAAATGACAACTTTGGAACAGAAGAGCAAGTTGCTATCACGCTGGCTTCGGCACCGGCCGGACGCAATCGGCCTTGAAATCGATAAACGTGGATGGGTTGACGTAGCTGAGTTGCTCTTGAAATCAGCGGGTGCCGACGTCGCGCTCACTCATAACGAGCTGATGCAAATAGTGGTCGAAAACGATAAGCAGCGATTTTCGTTGAGTGAGGACCGGACGCGTATCCGCGCGGCACAAGGGCACTCTGTCGACGTTGACCTGAAGCTTCCGGTCAAAACCCCGCCTCCGGTGCTATTTCACGGTACGGTGCAAAAGTTTATCGCATCGATTCGCCGGCAGGGTCTGCTGCCTGGAACGCGACGAGACGTACACCTGTCTGCGACGAAACAAACTGCAGACGAGGTCGGTGCGCGACGGGGTACCACTGTTGTACTCATTGTCGAGACATACCCATTGCTCCACGACGGCTATCAATTCAGATGTGCTGAGAACGGCGTTTGGCTAATTCAGCGCGTCCCGGCAAAGTACATCCAGTTCCCCGATAAATGAATGCACAGGCGACGCTCAAGGCCTCCGTAGCACCATGTCGCTCTTGCACACCGACGGTCTTCAGTTTCCCCCCACTAAGCCAATGACTTGTCCTCATCGGATGCAGTGCGATACATCAAGGGAAGTGGCGACGGATGAGAAAAAATATGAGAGGTATGCTGGTATCAGCGCAATGCAATCAACGAGACCTAGATTTTAGCTTTCGTCCGAAGCGCCGAATTAGATTACGTCGAGCCAAATTCGAGTGCTTTCGGTCATAATTAGTGCATCGTCAAGTCTGCCGGGGCTTGAGGGCCTTCGACCTCGACGGAATGATAGAATTCGCCACACATCGCTACGGCTTGCCCCCCATTGAAAGACAGGCGCAATTGATGACTGACTACATGTTCATGGTTGCAAAAAGATTAAGCGTTAGCGTTTTCTCATACGCCTGGTCGGGAGCTAGAGGTTGGCTCTCTAAGAAACGCGCTGGCACGCGGGCATTTCAAGGTGACGACTTGGCCAGCGAAGGTAGCCTCGAAAACATTGTCAAAGCAGAATTACGTAAGCTTGCCACGAGCTCCGGGCTACCAGAAGCGCAACGCAACGATGCCTTTGGCGATTGGCTACTGACTGAGGGCGCCGTCGAACTTTTTGTTGAAGTCATGATTGCCAAAGCAGGTGGTGACGGCGCGCACGCGAGCCGAGCGGAAGACCTACTTGCTTCGCGATATGAGCGTGCAACGGGCGAAACCAGAAAGCTCGCGACGGGCCCGATTAATTTGGTGGTGTCATATGTCTACGGACAGCTATCAGCCACCGACAAAGCCAAGCAATCTCTCAATAATGCGCTTGCTCTACGAAATTCCGCACATTCCCACGTACTACGGCATCCAGAGCTCAGTCATTTCCCAAGCGAATTGGACCTGAAGCACCTATGGCGCATGTCTGCTGATTTGGTCACCGCCGGTAAGGCAAGTTGGAAGATGCCGTCATTTGTCGCGCCGCTCACGCTTGATGTTTATGAGGGAAAGGGCGAAAAGGATTTCCGTCCAATTACTATCTGCGAACTTGTGAAGGGCATTGACGACGGGCATAGTTTGGTCTTGTTTGGCGACGGCGGCATTGGCAAGACAACGTTGCTACTTGACCTAGCATCGTTGTGCACGCAGGAATTGGGGCGGCGTTCCCCTTTGTACGTTGATGCCGCAGTGTGGGCGCGCTCAGGAGTAGGTATCCTTGATTACTTGGCAAGTACTTCATCGGCACAGGCTCACGGTGTGACATCCGGCGACCTAGCAAAGCTCGCAACTGCTGGCTTCTTGGTATTGATGATTAATGGGTGGAACGAAATCCCTGCGGACCGGAAGGCGTACTGCAGGGATAGATTAAACGAGCTGATAGCAACGGCTCCTGCTTTAGTAATAACAATGGCGTCTCGAACTGAGCATGATGCGACAAGCTTGCCATCGCCACGACGAATTGTTGTACGCGGGCTCACATGGCAGAGCCAGTCTTCCGTGATTCGTTCCGAGATGGACGAGGAGGCGGCACACGGGCTTCTTCAAGCCCTAGCCAAGGACACTCGGTTGCGTAATGCAGCAAGGAGCCCTTTGATTCTTCGCGGTCTGATTGCCCAAGTCAAAGCTGGCGCCAAAGCTTCGTCCAATGTGTACGACCTGCTCGGGGCTGCAGTGATGTCGTTCGAAGCGAGCGAACCTCACAGTCTCGTACTTGCAGACGGTCCGGTTTTCGGCATGCAAGCGTATTATCTTGAGGAGCTTGCTTGCAATCTCAATGCACACAGGTCGACTGACATTTCGCGAGAGGAAGCACTAGTCGCATTTAGCGTCGCCGCTGGTCGCTTGGTGGAAAAACGCCTTCTCGGAACGGTTCCGCAACCTGCAAGCGTTCTGCTCGTACTTGCCAACCATCACCTTTTGCATGTCCAGGATGGTTTAGTTCGATTTGCTCATCATCGATTCCAAGAATACTTTGCCGCTGCCCGCCTTCTGCGCATCGAAAGTACGCCGGACAACTTGATGGGGCTCCTTCATACTTCCGTCAACGAGCCCGCATGGGCAGACTCACTCGAACTTGTTGCCGGCAAGCTCAAAGCTTCAGGTGGTTCGGCAGTCGGACGTGCAAGGCTGGTAAAGGCTGCCGCAACGGTCGACTTGGCCTACGCCTGCGATTTGGCGGGGCTATGTGCATTCGACGAGGACGACGATGCTGCGCTTTACTCTCTACTTGTGGCAAGCGTTACCGAGTTGAGCCGGTCAACTATTCATGAGGTGCGGGAGCTTGCCATCGCCTGTCAAATTGCATCACGCTTCTCTGCTTTTGCAGATAATTTATGGGCCCTTTTCGAGAGTGCTGACCAGCAAATTCGACTGCATTCGCATCGATTGAACGGCTCGACAGTTTCATTGAGTCAGCTCGGGCCGGAAATGGATGCACGTATTAAGGCTTGGCCCGCTATCCGACGCTCTGAGTTCATGCACGAGATTACCCGCAATCCCGATAACTACGATTATCTTGTTTGTACAGCTTTTAATGATATGGACTTGAGTGTCCGTGTAGCGGCCATTTCAGCATTATTCTGGGGCTTCCCGGCATCGACAAGCGCCATCGAAGCATGGCTCGGCGCTCCCCTCATAGTGCAGATAGACCAAGATTTAGTGCGCTATATTAGCTATGCACTCCAAGAAGGTTTCGATGGCAGCCAAGTGCGCGAACAGTTGCAAGTAATTGCAGCAAGTGACATTCCAGATGAATCTCGCTTACGCCTCGCATTTATCTTCCCGGACGAAGTTGGACCATCAGCAGCCGATGTTGTACTTACCCAGCTTAAGGAAGAGAAAAGCGGAAATTGGGAATCCCTGATACTCCTAGCCAGAGCACATGCGCCAGTCCGCCTAAGGGCACTTGCCTTCGAACTAGTCGGGGTGCCTCAAGGGGCGCCCGACTGGGTCGGCGAGGTTCTAATGGACGATACCCCAGAAGTACGTACGGCGGCTTTTGAAAAAGCATGGGATGCACTGCAACTTGGAGACGGACGGCGCCTTAACGCAAAAACTATGGGAGCACTTTCGAGTAAGCACCAAACCGAGCGAAGCGTAACGGCCTGGTTACGTTATCGTGATGGCAGTGGCAAAAGTCTATCCGATACCGAGCGCGAACGGGGACGCCAAATCAGATACTTACTAGCTCACGCACCTGGGCATGAATTGCTAAGTATTATCATGGACCTTGGTGTTGAAGCCGCGTATGAGCAAGCCGTAGAGTTGGCGGAGTTGCTTTTAAGCCGCATTTCCCCGCGAGAAGAAGCAGCAACAGGGGGCACCCCATGGTCGATGACTTCTCAGCAGTTCGAGGAATTCTTCGACCTTTTCAGCAAAAAAGTGGAACCATCCGGAAATCTCCAGGACCATCTGTTCGTTATGCTGGCTCGTATTGCAAGTCATGTGAACCCTGTACACTTCAGTCCACTACTTCTTAAGGCTCTTCGCCGCCAGCTTGACGCCTGGACCAAATATGAAGAGTTACTTGCCGAATGGGAAAAACGCCCCCATACGCAGCGCCCAGCAAATCCATCGCTAGGCGGTTATGTCACGTCGTCTCTTGCTAATTGGGGAATTGAGGCGCTACCAGGTGTGCTGCAGTTGTTGTCGCATCAAAACGCATTAGACCTTCTGCCGCATGTAATAACTCATCTTGCAAGTCTTCCGTGGGCAAGTACGAATAACGCAATGTTCAGTACTATGAACGCGGATATTCAAGAGGGAAATCGGCGACGCATCGCGGGGCTAGTATTTCAACAGCCAACGACGCTTTATCAAGGTTCGACCGACGAGGCGGCCAAAGCAATAGCCGGCATCTTGAGCAGCGACGTCGACCGACAACTTTTTGACAAGGAAACTGACCCCAAATGGAACTCGAAACGGGCCGAGGGTCGAATCGGTCGCTTGGTTGAAGTCGCTGCAACCCTTCCTAGTACTGAAATCCTTGCGGCAGTTACGCACGCTCTTAGTAGTGGCCTGGTTGGACTGTATAGTTTTGTTGGCGCATTGAGGGGACTGGCCCGTCAAGGATGGGTCATTTCAGACGATAAAGTTGTCAAGCAGCTTGAAGCTCTCTTTCTACGTGAGAGCGGTAGTGATTGGATTGAGGAATCTACTAAGCATACGCTTGCGCAGTTATGTCAGTTGATGTTGCTTGTGAAACCGCCAACACTTTTGAATCTCCCGCCTAGTCATTTGCTCGGCCAATGGCAGCGGTTCGCGCACCCGTCTGAGGTCCTGCGAACTCTAGGTGGTATGAAAACCGAACATGCGTGGACATTGCTACTAGCTATCGGCGCAGAACTACCTGCCAAGGCAAGTCCCGCAGCAGACCTTGTATTTGCCCTAGGCGCGTGCCTCACCAAGAAACATTTCAGCGAGTTCGCTCAATTGGTCGCCCAGGGAACGTTGTTTTCGTGGTGTCAAAATGATTGGCCGCTGAGGCAAATTGTCCCAGCTGTGGTTTTGGCATTGGAAGGTAATCCCAAAAATTTGTCTCTGCTAATTGAGTCATGTCGAACGAGTGTTTCGCCACTTGCCGACGCACTTCTAGGGGAAGTTCTTTTCAAAATAGATGGATTAGATGATACGCGACTCGACATTGCCCTCGAAGCTTTAGACGCGGGGCGCGCGGGTGACGAAAGCATGCCAGCATATAGGATACTCGAGAGATTCTTTTCGCAGAAGACTTCCTTGGGAGGTAACCAATTCGAAGTCTACCCAAAGGCATGTAATCCGCTCCGGCAGCAGCTATACCATCGTGCTAAAGGTGATGGGGTTGCGGCTATAGCTGCTCGCCGAATTCTAGCGTCGCTGGAATGCAAACGCAGGGAAGAGGGACGCCCATTTGACGAGCCGCGTCATCCTGATACCAAGGACTGTTTGGCTTGGACGGATATTCTTTGGCGCAAAGAGTACCTCTGTGCTGAACGAGCTGATTTTGACACTGCCAAGTTGAACAATTAATGTACGGCCGTTTGTCGGTACCCACGCCTTGACTGGTTCGCAATAGACCTGTAGTTGAACACTGTCGATTGCGGTGCTGCAGCATTGCATTTTCGGGGTGTAGTATGTTTGGTTTGGCGACATTCGCCCATCGAACATCGCGCCTGTTATCGCGCCGACGCCGGTAGTCGCGGTACGACCGTTGCCATGGCCAACCTGGTTGCCTAGTAAACCGCAGGCAACGACCTCAATGATTGCTGCGCCGTGATATAGCGCTTGAAGCTGCTCGTTCCACGACTTTTAGAGAGAACGTTCAGCTTAAAAAAGTTCACGTTGCTTGACAACAGGTGTCTTCGTTGCCGGCTCTCCACACATTAGGTCGGCCGGATACGGCTGAAGATATGTCCTAGCGCGTTCTGGGTCTTTGCAATCAAGTCACTCGTCGTAATCGCTGGGCGGGACAATGACTAACGAACGTTTCGCCTCGCTTGGTCGATGGAAGCGACTCATGAAGGGATGGTCGTCGGCGTCAATGGTCAGCGGGATGAACGAAAATGTTCTCTTCCCATCCTCCTCGACCCATTCCCGTTAGGGGCCGGCGACGGAAAATGGTTCGCCGGTGGTCATTTCAGTAGACCAGCGCACGTGCATATAGGTAAATTTACTCAGCATTAAAATTAATACTTAGTCTGAATATTATCCAACTTTGCTGATTAACCATTTACTGCCTGTTTTAGATTGATTAACCGCTCCAATTTTTGAATTTCTCCTGGAGCGTCCTTTTGATTGCTTTTCGGCGCGGCCATCTTCTTTCTTATTAATTATTTCAACTGTCTGCCCAACATAAAGTCGTGTTGAGCCGGCGTCAACCAAAAATGTCATCGGTCGCGAAATTATTTTTCCATTCGACATTGTTTTTTTCTTTGCGAAAACCCGGACTCTTGCAACGGCTTTCCTATTACCCGCCGCCAAAGAAAGCACTGTGCCAACATGAAGTCGGCCATACTGAGCCTGATTCCCACCTACTCCGATTAAATTAAAATCTTCGCGCAAATCATTCACCGCGCGATTAATCTTATAAAGTCCTTCGGCCATCAAATTCCCAAATCGTAATTTTGCTTTTTCCCTCTCTCTCTTGACAGCCGTAACAATTGCAGGCATTTCGGATGAGGATAGGTCACATCTTTCAATATTTACGCCTTGAAAGTGGGCATTAGTCAAATCAGAATTGGATATATAACAATCCGTAAGCCTAGCATCAGAGAAATCTGCATAGCGACCATCTATTGGCGATGCTTGAACTTTAGAAAATATTGAATTTTTGAGTGATGCTTTGAAGAGCCGCGAATACTGCAAAGATGTACCAGTGAAATTGCAATTATCTAGAATTGAAAAGTCCAAAGCGCAGAATGCTAAATCATATTCACCCACATCTGTTCCGTGCAGGTTTATTCCACGCAAATCCTCCAGCGTAATTTCCTTCCCAAGAAATTCAACCTGAATAGGTTCGAATATTCGTGGCAAATCTATTTTTTCAATTATGGCATTTTTTACCAATGATGTATTTTCAGCGGTCCAGCGACTGGACATATCATTTCTAGTTGGACTCTTGCCAATAGTCGTAGTCTGATAAACATTTGGCTTATTCATATGCTCTCCAAATAAAATCCACAGCTAGTCCGCCTCGTTTTTTATTAACTAATCCTATCTTGCTAATATGTGCCAATGGAATTCGTGCAGGCAGTGCGATTTCCTGTTCCCCAGACATTAAAGGCCCCCTAAACCCACCTCTCCCATCTGGGATTTGCATATTCAATAATAAGTTAATATCATATCCAGGCCAGTCAACAATATGATATACCCATCCTCCTTCATTGGCCCAGTACGCCGCACCTGCATTAGTACCAGGATATGAAGGAAAAGAAACAGTTCCGATAAATGCTGAATTAGATTCAGCTGAAGGGGGAGGCTCGACATGACGCACCAAGTCTATGTCCATGCCCTTGAAAGGTAGTCCATCCTCACGTTGACACTGCTCGCTAGTAACATACGCCGTGCCATGATATACGTCGAGCTGTTTTTGTGGCTGTACTTTGTTAGCATCTCGGATAGTGGCAAATTCATATCCTGGTATTGAAGTATAGTTCATGTTATTAAAATTTCCTATTGAAGCTACGGGTAGCATAGTATTGATTCTATACTTCGTTGCGTCGTCATTAAAATTTCGGTCGATTTTAGTATGATTCGTATAGTATCAGTATTTGCTTAACAATTAGCAGTGAGAAGTCTATTTTGCCTTGTGTGATTTCAAAATGATAGCCGCCCACAATCCGCATCATCTACGCTTTTTGCCTAGCCGGTGGTGCTTTCAATCACGCGCGAATATTCCGCAGGACCGACATCTGTGGTGCCTTAGTTTACCGTATGGCTGAATGGCGAAGCCCTCGGATTTTTTGTTCGAGCCGGCGCCACTGACCCGGAGGTGACTTTGGTGCCTGTCCGTGAAATGGACGCCATTGACAACGTCAAACACGCGGTACTATTGGCGTACCTTGCGCAGCTCTTTGGGGTGGGTGCTGAATCGTATGGGGTTCGCCATCTCGTGAGTGGAGCCGTCCAATAGAAGCGGATATCTGTAAGAGAATCAGCAGTGTCTATTGAAATCGTTGTAATTCAAACGAAGAAAGATTCTATGAAGCTCATTTCAACCAATACGGCGCTCAGGTCCAACTTGATTCGGCTCATCAAGAAGTATCAGAACATCAGCTTTGGCACCGCATGGGCATCAGCGGGGACCGACGTCTTCACCTCCCTCACGGAAGCCAAGACGAGCATCCGTGGTGCGGTCATCGGCACGCACTTTTACCAGACCGACCCTGACGTGCTAAACGAGTTCATTAACTCCACCACCGTCAAGTTTGTGTTGCAGCCTCATGGAGTCTTTCACCCAAAAGTATTTGCATTCTGGGATGATACTAAATGGGAAGTGCTCATAGGGAGCGCCAACCTCACCGCTGGAGCCATCACTAATAACAGTGAGCTGTCCATCCTCATTACTCATGCAGACGGCCCGCCAGAACTGCTGAGTGAGGTCCTAGATGTCATCAAGGGCTACGCGTCCGATGCCAGGACCATAAGCCCAGAGGATGCCGATGCCTACCGCAGGATGTGGGAGCTCAAAACTCAAGATAGAGAGAAGCTTGACGGCACCTTCGGAGGGATGACCGCCACCAAGCCCGAAATCGACTCACCCGTGATGTCCATGGACTGGAAGACCTTCTACACACGGATTCAGGAAGACAAGACGCATGGCTTTGATGAACGCATTGCTTTGCTGGACACCGTGGCCCGGGAATTCGCAAGCTACCAGCACTTCAATGACATCCCGTTCCAAGAACGGCTTGGAATCGCGGGCCTGCGAAGCAAGGTTATCATGAATTCCGAGTGGTTCGGCAGCATGGTCGGAGCTGGCAAGTTCTACAAGCGGATGAACGCGAGCGAGCCAGCCTTCTCCGTCGCACTAGATTCCATCCCCTCTAAAGGGGCTGTAACCAAGGTTGAGTACGACACTTTTATCACCGAATACCTCAAAGCCTTCCCCAATGGAAGAGACGGTCTCGGGACCGCCACCCGCTTACTATCCATGAAACGGCCAGATACCTTCTTGTGCGTGGACGGGGCCAACCTTAAGAAGCTGGCAAAAGATGTCGGCATGAAGCGAGCGGATAAGCTGGATTATGAGAGGTACTGGACTGAAGTTGTGAAGAGGCTTCAAGGGTCGCCATGGTGGAACTCGGCCATGCCTAGCAACGAGAAGGAAGCCAAGGCGTGGAATAACAGAGCCGCGATGCTGGATGCGTTGTTCTACGAAGAAATCAAGTAAGTTCCGATATTTTTGGTGGGGCAGCGGTAGCTATAAGCGCCCGTTTAGGGGGAACCGGCGGACGACGGCAAATGGCACAGAGCGGCTCCTCAGGGTGCCAGTGCAAACGGGGACTTAAGGCCAGTTTCCGTCGTTTATGTATGGCCAAGCTAACGATGACTGACACTTGCAAAGCTGTTTTCGTCCGCCCGTCGCGCCACAGTGCCAGCGGTTCCGTCATTCATCATTAGATTCGGCGTCGTTCACTTCATCGACCCGCAAATTGTGCTTTGCTCTCAAGTCTGCTGCATGGGAAGCGGCTAGAGATGCAAACATCTCCAGCGCCTTTATCTTTTTTGTCAATGTTTCGCCGGAAAATTTCGCGTCGTCCGAGAAACAGTCGAGGCCACTGTCAACGAAGTTGACAATGCGGGCTTCGAGCGTCACATCCAAATCCGCATCGGTGGCGCTCTTTATCCAAGGCTTTAATTCTTCTGAGGCTTGCTCAGCCGCCATGGCCAAGATGTACTGCACCAAAATCCGCGCCGTATCGTCGAGTGTCACGGCTAAGTCGAGCATCTTCGCGACACCCTCTTCGACTTCAACGTCTGTGGGAGGCTCGTGCATAAAGCGAAATCGCGGCCCGTTGCTGGCATCAAGCTTGTCAAGCGTCCGCAGGAGTGGCTCCAACTTCTTAAAGGGACGAAGGCGAGCGGGTAGGCTGTATTTCTGCGCCCACAGCTGAAAGACCAATTCCGCACAGGAGTTCTGTGCCGCGATTCTCTCCTCAGGAGGGACAGTCTCGACGTTGTGAATGCGTTCAGCTAGCACGTGCGCCATCCACTGAGTAAGCTCGTCGTCTCCAAGCTTCAGCTGTGCGATAAGCCGCTTGCCGAGTTCAATTACTGCTCTTGAGCGTTTTAATGATTCCATCTTCTTCAATTAGGTAGTAGCGGTTGTAAGGGGGCACGTATGAACTAAGGTCATCGTTATCTGAACCATAACGCGGAACGCGTCGATGCAGCCTGAGACCAACGACAAGGGAGTACCCTGGATTGGCGGCGAGGAGCTCCTTCAAAAAAGCTCTGTCAGCGCTCAAGCGGGTACCCGGAATTGTTTCCTGTTCGCGACCGTAACCGCTCGACTGGGTCCATGTCTCACTTCGCATGAGCGCACCGCTCTCGGTCACCCATCGACGCCCATCGTCGACGGAACGCAAGCCCATCGTTGAGATGGTGGCTGCGGTCGGCTCTTCGCCGGGAACACGTACGCGCTCACCCCAGGGGTCGTATTTGTCAACGCCCGAGGATTCGCCTCGGTCAGACTTCCACCGACGCAGTCTGAATTGACCGTTTTGGTACATCTCCGATGCTGGTTCAGGAGCTTCGTCAGTAGACCTCATGGCCTCGTTTTCGCCCAGCACCAATTGGTCTTCCTCAAAGTGGAAGAAGTAGCCTTGGGGGTCCGATGTGGTTTGCGCTGCGCAGAGAAATGCTGCCGCAGAGCGCTTTGGCACCAATGCACTGTTCACGAAAACGGTCTCCACGGACTCACTTATGCCGCTTGTCCAGTCCCCGGCTACAACCTGCAACCCCTCGTCGGTCTCCATAAGACTGTCGAGATGGTCAGTGGTTATCTGCCAGCGCCATTCTTTGTCACGGTATCTCTCCGGCGCTGGGGGAGCCATGGTAAGTTGCGGGTCGCGTCTATCCGCCGCCCACTTGCCGTCGTTGCGCGTAAGAATCCGATTCTCAATCCATTCATCAAATTCATTCTCGATACTGTAGGTCGCCTGGCCGACCGGGTGGGTTTTAAGCAGCCTCGCGGCCACTATCATCATTGCGTGATATGCACTGTACGCCGCAAGGTCTTCAACGCGAGGCATGGTTCCATGTGAGTGGCTAGTCTGCTCGTGTGTAAACACGCCATGCTTATAGCGCGCGTCGCGGTTGTGCCTAGTGGGTAGGCCCCCCATACGTTCGCGTATGGCTTGGGCGGCGCGGCGGGCAATTCCATTTGGCGAGATACCGAAGACTCGGCCCAGAGGAGTAAGCCAATATGGGCCAATGTCCATCCCAAAGTGATACTCATCCGATGCCGCGTCAGTCTCGTCGCCCGATGCCTCGGGCTCTGTCTCTGGCTCTCGATAGGAAGAATCCTCAACGAGCGGTAATTCACTTGCGTTGATTTTCTCAGGGTCGCCCAACGTGCTTCCGTCACCCAAGATTTCAGGTAGTTCGCGCAAGGCGGCGGCTGCGAAATGGCGCAGCAGCACGTGCTCTTCCTTGGCTGACGATAGGAGATAATCGCCAAAGAAAAGCACCATGTCACGGTGCTCAGCCGCACACCGAGCTAGCGCCATGTTGAGCCACAGCCGAGAATGCCATTCGTAAAAGACAAACCGCTTATCAACGAAAGCGCCCGGCCCACTGGCGGCTGCTACTTTCGCGAGCGCAGTCAGTACCGGGCCCCAACCAAGCTCGATGGTCGCCCGCACGGCGTGTGCAGCCTGCCAGCGCACAGAAGTACTTGGTGAGCCTAAAGCGGCCCAGAGATAACCAGCTACTGCCCCCTCGCAGCTACCGTCCGGCTTCATGGCATCGTTCCAAGGACCGTCTCCATCTTCGGGACGTATGTCCAGCTCGTGAAGTGACAGTCCGAAGTGCAGCGCATCGTCGGCCTCATCGCTCGTCAAAAGGTGAGACAGCGATTCCAGCATCTGAAAGAGCTCTCCTGAGTCAAGCGTCGTGACATTGAAAAGAAATCCTTCAAGCGTAGCTTCAACAATCTGGTCATCGGTCACAATGCCTTCGCTGATGAGCTGCCGGTAAGGGAACGAGCTGCCCCACCTCCGCCTCTTAGCCCACTCTGGGCTTCTTTTACATACGGCTAGCGCTACGTCTGCCATCGCCTTGCGCAAAGCGACCGGCTTAGTACTTTGCTTCCGGAGCACATCTAAGAGATGCCTTAATTCATAGTTCCCAAATTCCGGCCACTGCGCGACGGCTAGACAGAACTCGGCGGCGCCGCCCAAGCCACATCGCTGCAGTGCCTCTGTGTAGAACTCATAAATCTGGTAAGGCGCGTCGAAGGTTTTCAGTAGCAAGTAGGCGCTAAGAAGTTCCGCGGAGCTTGATAGGTCAACTCCCTCGAAAAGAGCACTCCAATCGGGGGCGTTGCGCTTCTCCGACGTTTGCGGCACGTACTGCCCTACGGAATTCCCGCTATCAGTCGTGGGTTCTCTCGCTGCCGCGAGAAGCCTATCAAGGTCGGAAGCCTCGAAGTCACAAGCGCGTGCCAACGTTGAAACTCGCTCAAGGTCGCTCTCGGACGGCGAACTGAACCTAAGATAGCGATAGCCAACATCGATAATTTTACGCTGAACATCCTTGGCAGACTCGTGTTCAAGAGCTTTCGCCAGGTCCTCTGCCCGTGCCCACTCGTCGCCAATTGGGCATAGCGCAATCGGTGCAATGGGCGGCAGCAAGCCACGCGCCACTGAGCGGTCAACTGCGATTTTCAAAAGTTTGTCTGCATAGCCTACCTTCCGGTCTCGCCAACGGCTCAGAGTTGCTATCGTGGAGGCCGGACATAAGCTCAGTAACCCATCAATGGTGTGGTACCAGTCGAAATGCTTGTCTCTTTCGACATAATCGTACGCTAGCTCTGCGCCTCGTGCCAGCCTGTAGGCGGACTCTGGTCGAGCTGAGCTGTTCTTTCCGCTTGCCTCGGCGAGGCAAAGCAGCGCCCCCCAGCGGTCCGAGTTCTCCTCCCCGATGCGGCTTGAAATCTCTACCGCCCGCTCGAAATAGGAACGGGCCTCCGCTTTACTGGTCGGGAAAATGGCGCGCGCAAGAGTTTGGTAGGACTCGACTCTGGTTTCAGCGTGCTCACGGTTATTTTCTATAGCTTCATAGACCCGGACAGACACTTCGAGCGCAATACTCTCTAGGGCCTTTTTGCGGGCTGCCAAGCGACAGATAGCCGTCATGGCGGTGGTCCCGAAAGCGTCTGTCTTATCTTTAAACCAGTTCAGAAATGCGTCCAGGGATGTGGTGTCCGATACCGACGCATCACGTATCGCTCGTATCCATTCCAGTGCCGCGATTTGCTCTAAGTTGAAGACATTGTAGTAATCTTTAGACCTAGCAGCTTTCGTCGCATTGAGCGCCTCTTGGATGGTCACATTGAACGCGGGCGGAACCTTCCCACACGCAATCTCCGCCGTCAGGCGGAACCAAGCCAAGACACCTCCTGTAGACCTTTCAAACGCTTCGGCTTCGGAGCTTCTGCTGTGATGGTTCGGCTTTTTCTCCAGTTCTTCACGGATTTCTTTTGGTGCTAAATCAATAAGCACGAGTTGCCTGCCCAATAAAGCGGCCTCTAGGCAATACGCCCTCAGTATCACTGGCCTATCCGAACCGTGACGCGCCGTCAACGCTATGGGCGGATGTTCTGGCAGGTAGCGACGTATGACCTTCGCCCATTCCACGTCATCACGAGGCAGCGCCCGTAGTGCTTGTAAAACAGCGGATGTGACACCGTTAATCACGCTCCAGTTGGAATTCGACCTATCCGGGTCATGAAGTTGAATTCGGCGGCTCGCCAGCGCACTCATGAGCGACTCCACCGGCTTGACCGGAAGAGTGTGACCACCCTTGCACGCTTCGACGGCCAATCCCAGCATTAGCCAGATATCACGCGCACCGTGTTCCGCCATCTGGTCAAGCAAATCGTATCGTCCAAGGTCTACAAGGCGACGTGCCAGGATGCCGCCCGCAGTCATCGACAGCCGTCTTGGACTCCACCCCTTGAGAAATTTGGCAGCATCTTCCGCTCCTTCCGATAGTAACTTGGCCATCGCCAGTTCGGCCATGTCGCTGGTGTCGACATGCTCGTTCGATTTTTCACGCTCTTCCTGGGGCATGCCTGCCCACGAATATAACCAATCAATCGCCATCCTCAAGCGGCTTCGTGCTTCAGAAAGGAATTCCACACGCCCCGCCAGCAAGCACGCTTCATAGGCGTGATGAGCGCCTGTCCAAGTTCCTCGGAATGCGCGCCGAGAAACCAACTCGTCGATACGGTCTAAAGAAAGAAGCGCAGACGCGATGTCTGTATTTCCCTGCATGAGGCTATTCTGGCGCGCGACCCCGGCGAGTTCACCGGCTACCTTGAGTGCTAGTTTTGCTGCTGAAGCGTAGCGTTTCTCTTGTAGGCAAGCCTTCAGCGCAAAGGTCAAGCGCTGCACCTCTACATCACGACGTTCGAGCGGGTTCGCTGTGGGCAGGCCTTCAGAAGAGAGGGCCAATTCGACCAGCTCATCCATTTTCCCCGCTGCTAGCAGCAGTTGGGGAATCGTCGATGCTACATAGGAGCTAGTGGCTGCTAGGGGCTTCAAGCGATGCAAGAACGTCGCCAGCTTTTCCTTATCAGGTTGGAATTTCTGGCGGAACCAAGTCTCCGATGGCTCATCTAGGAAGTGAAGGCTTCCACCTTTCACCAGCAACGGTCGCCCCAAGTCATAGGCGAAGCTTCTTACTGCGCTTTCAGTGGTGCCTGAAATCTCAGCAAGAACTGAAATTGGAACCAGTGGCCGTAGCACGGCTAGGCCTTGGCAGATTAGTTCAATTTGCTCAGCTTCGACATGGCTTTCTCGAAACTTTAGCTTCTCGACCGCTTGCGCCAGCAGGTCGGCGATAGCCCGCTCAACTGTCGAGGGTGAAGGCCCTAACGCCTTCAACATGTCCTCTAATGACAGCTTACGGCTCAGTGCCACCGCCTGAACTCGCGGGTTGGAACTGCTTAAGAAACCAAAATCGGCTACATCGCTATCAGTCGCGTCTGGATAGTATATCTTTAGGTGTCTAGCTGTCTCCTCACGGCTGAACGGGCGAAGTTCAACGTGAATCGCGTCAGGAGGTGCTTGCAAATAGTTACGCCGATGGGTCCGGCAGCTGAACACAAGCTTCACGCCATCCGGCATCGCCGTGCGAATGAGGTCGGGCACGAAGGCCGCATCATCAAACTCTCTAGCTGCCATAACTGCGTTGTCCGCAGCATCGACAATCAAAAAGAGATTGGCAAGGGGAGTTTTGGCCCGAAGCAAACTGACAGCCTGAGCCAGTCTTGCCACAAATGCGCGCATGTACTGCTTGCTATCCGTTCCGCGAACTGGAATCAACGGATGACACAATCCCTGAGCGGCAAGCTCGTTTGCTATTTGAGGAAGCGCGTCCTTTTCTCGGTGTCGGTAGTGTTGTGCGCTTCTATAAAGCCCATCGCCAAAGCAATCGTAAAGCACCGCGACGGAACCTTCGGGGACCGACCTGGAAAGCTGCCACACAAGGATTGACTTCCCGACGCCACCTTCTGCATGCAGGACGACAGGGTGAGTTGCGGACTCCAGAATCGCGCGAATCTCTCGCTCTTGCTCCCGCGGAAGTGCGCCATCAGCAGGGCCTGCAATCAAACACTTTGCTGGCCAAAGGTCCGCTTCATCAGTCCCGAGCGCACGAAGTACATCCAGGCGACGGATAGATGGGTTCAAAGTTTGCTCAGTTGTAGCTTTCTTAGTCACCAACTCCTTGAGCTGAAGCGGCGCGTCCGAGTCAGTCTCGGCCAGATATGTTCTTACGTCTTTGAATAGTAGATTACGCTGATTCCAGAGGTCGGGCTCGCCCGCTTCAACTGAGAAGAGCTCGAAAAATTTTGCCGTCTCACTATCTGGCCCTCTTATATACCCCAGCAGCGTCGTCACGACTGAAGGGTGTCGCGCAGTATTGCCCGCTGCGAGGTCCTCGAGCGATTCAATCACTTTCTCATCGATGGGACGGTTGGTCGTGAAGGTGAAGCACAAGGTGTCCTTGAGTTCATCCCACGTGAACGTCTCACGCAGCTTCGCAAACCGTTCTGAAAAGCCCTTAAGCGTGTTGCTCAGCCCGCTAGCAGTCCAAGGTTCATGCGCACGCTTCGTTGAGTGCTTCAACTGCACATAGCGAACGAGGCGTGCCTCCTTAAACCTCTCGCTGCCAAAGTAGAACCCCACATCGATAAGTTCATCACCTTCGTTGACCGAGCCAGGCCCCTCGATGGCCGATGCACCTTCAATGGAAATGGCAACCAAGTCACTAACGCCAGGCAGAAGAGAGAGGCAGTGGCGGGCGGCCCAGTGGTAGTGGAACTGGTCGCCATCTCTGCTCGCTCGCACCAAGTCAGTGTCGGTGGTCGGAGCGCTAGCGGTAGTAGTTTTCGAGTTCATGAGGACAGACAAGTTGACTTCGAAGTGTCGCGACGGCGTACCTCCGCCTTCCAACTGTTCGGTCGGGCCAATAATAAGTACGTTCGCAAAACTTGCATGAAATGGATTCACAACTAGCGAACTCTGTTTTGCGCTGACTATAGGGTATAACTGTCGCCAAGTCCAACATGGCGTGCGCTCCGTTGTTGACTTTAGGCAATCCTCTGCGAGAGGTAGACGTGGCAAGCTATCGAGGAACAAATTGCACCACGCGGCTATAGACGTCGGCACCTCAGGATGAACTTCGCTAAACGGTGAGCCTCAAGGCGGCGGCTGGCCGCTTCGCGGGTTGCAGTGCGTGAACCTGCTCGTTTCATCACTTTAACGACAATGTTCAGCTTAAAAAAGTTCACGTTGCTTGACAACCGGTGTCTTCGGTGCCGGCTCTCCACACATCAGGTCGGCCGGATACGGCTGAAGATATGTCCTCGCGCGTTCTGGGTCTTTGCAACCAAGCCACTCGTCGTATTCGCTGGTTGGGACAATGACTAACGAACGCTTCTCCTCGCCTGGTCGATGGAAGCGACTCATGAAGGGGTGGTCGTCGGCGTTAATAGTCAGCTAGGTGAACGAATATGTTCTCTGCCCGCCCTCCTCGACCCATTCCCGGTAGAGGCCGACGACGGCAAATGGTTCGCCGGTGGCCATTCCAATAGACCATCGCACATGCGTTGATTGTTCCCAGTTTGGCTCGAAGAAGCGGACCATTGGAACGAGGCAAAGTTGAGACTTGGCCCAAGCGGATTTATAGGTCCTCAGTTGGCCAACTGTCTCCGCACGGGCATTCATCGTCGTGAGGCGCTGGCCGGGTGGCATGTGCGGATTGGGGACGAACCCGTATGTGCCGGTCAGACCTTTGCGATGGCCGGCCTCGTCATGAACGATGAATGGGCCAACGTAGTCCTGGTAAAGCTCATCACGCCAATCGTCGCTTTCCTCCATGGAAGTGCGGAAGAAGTCGAAGGCCAGTTGCCGTGAAACAGTCACGTAGTTGACGCACATGGCGTTCTTCGAGTTGAATGCTGATGTCTGATTTTATCCGGCATTTTGGAATATGGACGTCCATCGTTTTTTCATTGTCAGTATAGAAAATTTGACTTCTGGACATTGCATGTGTAGCCGGATATTCTTTGCATACTATATTTGGCGCAGCATGGCCGAGGTGCATAGGTTCGTTTGCGGTCCTGGCGATTCTTGTGGTCGGCCTACCAATCTCTGTTTATTTGTCAGCTGGTGTACGAGAAGCTAAGGCGGCCGCACCGGCGACGGCCGTTCAACCGACACCGGCTGCCATTGCCGCGCCTCCAGCCCTTTCTCCCGCTACCGCGCCAGCAAGATGAAAAGCCCGCACGGTGGCGGCAGCTAGAAGCGTGTAGCATCACACAACAAGATGCAAGACCTTAAGCGAGCAAGGTGTTACGTTGTATGGCGACAGCCGAATACTGCCAAAGGTAGATAGTCAAGTTGCAACTTCAGTAAACTCTGGCGGCCCTGTGGCGGTTTGTTTATGAAGTTCCTTGTGCTTGCTTCTCCAAGTAAGCCTGTGCCGCGGCCTCAAAGACTTCTTTATGGCGCAATAAGTGCGATTTTTGATGACTACGCGACCTAGTGCGAGACTTATGTGGCCATTTTTTTGCGTCTTGAGCATCTTGAGAGCGAAGGATTTCGTCCATTCCTGGGACGCCAAAGTAGTCCCCCGATTCCTCAAGTCGGTCCATCATGAACACGAACTCGGAGGTAACCCAAGATATCAGACGCTTCGCTTCTCGTAGCGAAATCGTTGTCCTTGGTACGGAAATACGACTCTTGACGTGAACAGTTTTTCTATCTCTATCTAAGCCGACATATACGGCCTGTTGTTTACGCCGTTCAAAACCTCCGCTCTTGATGAGGTCAATGAGCGCGATTGGATACTCAAATTCGTTTGGTGCGATGAAGGCGAACTGCTTCTTCCCATGTAAATAAAGAATTTTCAGAAATTCTTGCTCAAAATCTGCGTTAGGAAAACCTGTGTTTGTGAGAGATGAGTAATAGTAGTGTTCAACCCAACAAGCTTTCGAAAGCTCTTCCAGAGACAGTACAGCTAACTGATACGACGATGGATAAGAACCTGCGTCGTACAAGAGATTGGCGTCGCGTCGCAAACGGAACGCGTTAGTCAAAGCTTCGTTGGCGAGGCGCTTCCACTTATATCGTGATAGCTGCGAGCGGACGTTAGTATCGGACTTCATGACTCACATCTTTCGTTGGGGAGCAACAAGTGTACGTGTTCAGCATCTGATAGGATAGTCCGGTACCGCAACAAAGCGCTGGTAGTCATTTGAGATGTCTTTGCTAATAGCAGCGACCGCCAGCATGTCATCGAGGAGGCTATCGCCTGTGAGCACCTGCCTCTCGACGTCCTAAGCTGGGCCGACCTGCGCGAACGCTATTTCAAGGAGTTTGCGCCGTCGATGTACCACTTTGAAGAAGCACCGATGGCGCGTGCTTTCAAAAATGTCTTCGAAAAGTGGCAGAACGAGACGGCAACGCCGAAGACGATGGCGGCCTGAGTCTAGGAGGGGATTAACAAAACCGCCCGACGGCGGCTTTTGTTTAGCTCGCGGCGGCTTGGTAAGGATGTGGGCGCATTAACATCGCCATGTACTGCTGTTTCAGGGGGATGCGGATGGAGGAACCTGCCATCCGACTAGTTCGGCGGTTCGGCGCATTGTCCACTTGGCCTCTGGCTCGGATACCCAACCCGTTGCAATTAGCCGCGGCAAATATTGGTCGAGAATCTCAGTCTCTGACATGTGCGAGCGTTTCCCGGCCTTGGAGTCAAGGGACGTTACGGCGAGTTGTTGCGCAAGGTCTTCGCAGTTGTTCCAGCGCTCGAGTAACTCCGGCGGCGAGCAGCCAGGGCTGTAGAAACGGCCTTGGTACCGATTCATGGAAAATTTAGGCTGGGCGCCTGAAACGGCCCCTAAGTTGCTTGGACGTGGGAAATCTAATGGCAGCGCGGCAAAGAGTGCCGCTTCCAATTCGTCTTGCGGCTCATCGCCGAGTTCAATATTCATAGTGCCTTTTGCATCGATATTAGCCTCTCGCCATCATACTCCAGCGTTGAGTTGTCGGCCTAGAAGGCGACGATGAATACGCGCCGGTATCCTCAATCGATTAACCCGGCTCGGCACACCCACGGCGGTGGCCACGAGATAGCTCAATCTGGGTCTGGGTACGACGCTATCAATTTTTTTGTGTCAGATAGCCATCTGAATCGGTCAAAAAGCATGTTTTGAAAAGAAGCCCGACTAGGGGGCGAGTCTGCGAACCTCCGCACAGAATGCGAGTTGCCGGCCGACGGCATTTCGCGATGGGATTTCGACCACAGCATAGAGGTGACGTAAACGTCGAGATTGACAATTGTGCTAATATTGCATAAAAAATATTGAAAGGAAAAAATCTTGAGCAATCCCGTAATCGTGCTGGGCGATAAGACGAGCCACGGCGGCACCGTCGTCACCTGCTCACCGTTATCGGATACTCATGGCAAAGGCTGGGCTCGTGTCGGTGATATGGTCTCTTGCCCCCGGTGCAAGGGAGTGTTTCCCATCAGCCAAGGTGACACCAGCCTCATCGATGCGGGCCAGGCCGTGGCCTACCATGGCTGTAAGACTGCTTGTGGCGCCACGCTACTCTCGAGCCAGCTGTGCACCCTTACGACACCATCGGGCGGCGCCGCGCCGGGCGCCCACGGCAGTCTCCCACCAATGGCCCTGATGCAGGGCTTTGGTATTATCCACACCGGGTTGGCCAGCAGGTATCAAGATGAGCCCGTGGCGGATGAAACTGAACGCTTTCGCGGCCGCTTTCAGGTGGTCGACGCTACAACAGGTGACCCCGTGCGCAGCTTGGCTGTACGCGTAAGGTCGACCGATGGCCAGTACATCACGGGCAGTACGGACGATGAGGGCTTTACCCAGTGGGTGGAACGGGACGGCCTTGAGTCGCTTGCATTCGACTTGATTCAGGATGGTGACGCATGACAAGGCCGAATAACACCCCGCCCGTAGGGCAAGCGCCGTTGGCCGTGGGAGGCATGAGCATGGAAGGCGCCACGACCGTCGTGCCGATTAACAAGCCGCAGCTCGATTTCTCTGACAAGAAGGTCTTGTGCTCGGCCGTGTGCAAATGCAAAAGCATGCCGGCAATCGGTGCAGACGGCCGGTCGCTGAAACAAGAATGCGTCTCGGCTCGATTGAAAGCTCTCGATGTGGCTCTTGACCACCGAAGTCTATACAAGGCAGAGTTCACATACGATATGACGAAACGGCCGCCAGAGCCTTTTCTGGATAAGGTCGTGGATACGAAGAGCAGAACCCTATGGCCCGGCTGGACGAAGACACTTTGGCCGAAAGACTCAAGCCACCCTGTGCCTTATAAGCCAGGTCGGGGCTACACACGGAGGCCTGACGTCATTATCGTCAAGGACCCGACGAAGCCTCCAACGCAGGACAATATCAAACAAGTCGTGGAAATAAAATTCCCTGGAGACCCGTTCCGCCCCCGCCAGCGAGAGGACTATATCGTCATCGCCGGAGACGAAATGAAAATGGTGCCGTTGGCATCTGATGAGTGCGACTGCGACCGGGCCGAGCTCGAGCCCTCAAAAATCCCGGTCGAGCAGCTCGGGAAGGCAGCCGCTCTTCTTAGGTTAATCTATATGGTTGTTGTTACGAAACGGCCACCGCTTGGTGGCCTGCCCGCGTATTAAGGACTGAACATGACTGAATTACCATTGGACTTGCTGGAACTTCTGCGCGAGAACGCTGATGCAATGAATGTACCTGGAGGCTTGCTCACTAAGCAGGGGCCACAGGACTATGTCGGCAGCGTGCCTGCAATCGCTGGCACGCTCTTCTTCAAGGATGCGCATCTCCCGGCGGTTCGCGATGCCATCAGCGCTTGCTTCGAAGAGTTCCAGGCCAAGGCTGAGCCTAAACTCACCTGGCTCTACCGGGAAGACCCGCCGGAAGGGCCGGATAAGATGGCCTACGCGGAGGCAAAACCGCTGAACAAAATGCTGGTGCGTATGGATGCAGACGACGCAGTGAGTTTTCATTACACGAGTGGCGTGCAGGCCCAAGACGCGGGTCCATGGGAGTTTCAGGTCGTCGGGCTCCCCGCTTGGCGGGCGGAAATGGGAGGCTGGGGTTTATGCGGGCTGCGGTTTAGCATGCCCATTTTGTTCGTCGAAGAAAATCCCGGACTTTTCCAGACGCTCTTCGTGAGCTTCGCCCGACGCCTATGTGCCGTCCACGGGTACGGCGGCCACAGTTTAATTTTGTCGGCCGCTCGCTATGACGAGAACCAGGCATTCGAGGCATTCCTGACTTCCAAGCTCCGAGGGTTTGATGCCGGCAACCTTGTTAGCGGCGCAGTCAATGCGCACCTGGGCGTTAAAACAGTAGGCTGGCTCACAGCGATAGACAATGATTATGTGGAAAAAGTCGGAGGTATATCGGCCATTCGTTCGGCATTACCGATTGACTGGTTTGGCCTATTCGACTATGGGACTGGACTTGTAATTCAAGGCGGCGCCCAACCAGAAGCTGCACCTGCTGACTCGCCGATGCCCGCGCGGTTGGTGCTTCCCAATATGCTCCTCAAGCCCATCCGCACGCCGAAAGTCCGGATGCATTACGCATCCGCTGGGAGCGAGCCGCGGTTGATTGGTCGAGCTGCGGAGGAATGGCTGAACCGTTTCGATGTCGCGGACAATGAGCTAATAGAGTACAAGGCAAAACTGCTAGACGAGCCGAAATTTGCTGGGCTACCAGTCCTTCCTACGCGCCTCTGATTGCTTAAAACAGCGCGCATTCGCCCCGACCGACATGAAAAACCTCCACTGCGGTGAGCACGTGGAGGTGAGGTCTGGCGGTATGCGCGCCGGCAACTTGCGTAAAGGCGTTCGATTGCGGTGCTGCGGCATGGCACATTCTGGATGTAGTAGCTTTGGTATGACCCGGAGACGCGCGAGAATCTCGCGTCTTAAGGCACTGGAAGCATTGACCGCGTCCGCACCGAAGAGGACTCCCGGGTTTTAATTGCGGCAACGCCGGTGGCTGTACGCCATCTGTCAGCACGCGACGTCAAAAATTGCTTCACTTTGCGAAGCACAATACCTGCATGTTCATGGACAAAAAGCTCAAAAAACTAATCTCGGATTATCAAGCCAGTGTGCGCACAGCTGTCGAACTCCTCCAACGGTCTGGAATTCCGCTCCCCGTGACTTCGCGCGGCTGGGTTGAGACCAACATTCCTACTCATGGCGACCTTAAGGGAGGTGTTAGCTACTACAAACATGGCAATGGATGCCTGGTCGACCTCCCCTCGGGCTCGGTTGACTTCGATTTCGGCAGTATGGGTGAGATAGACGGATTTGATACGTGGCGGCTTGTTAAATTTGCCGGCTCGGAGTGTGCGAAGTATGGATTCGAAACTAAGGATGCAATCGAAAAAAGCTTCGACGCTGCTGTAAAGTCAGGTTCTCTCGTTTCTTCTGGGTATATCCTCTACTACGCGACGGAATCTAAGCGTACGTTGGCAATCGAAATAAGCCAAGACATTCCGAACGACTCTCTGCCGCATCATGACCAAGACGAAGTTCTTTGCGTCTATGCGCATAGTTTTTTGGCGGCGGATTTGATGCGAGAAAATTATAAAAAGCTTTTGAGTAAGCTGGAGAAAAGTAAAGACCTGAGCCAAGAGGATGAAGTCAATTTTCGTATCTATTTTTCGTCTTGGTTGGGCTATCTTCATGCGACGTGTGAAGGGTTTGACAAACTTAGCATGTGGGTTTTGCTGACGAAAAGTCGTCCAGCGAGTTTTCTTGAAGCCATTCCTAAATGGCAGGAGGTAGCACGACTGATTAAGCTACACGAAAACCCTCTTAGGAACTTTCGAAACAATGTCTTCCATGTTCGTGCTGACATCAAACCGATAATGCAGTTTGCAGCCGATGATGCGGGGCGGTTGTCATGGGCAGGCGAGTTACATTTCGCTGTGACTGAATTCTTCTCTATGTATCGCATCCTGTGTGAGGTGCATTACCTGACGCATGACCGCCTAAATGAAAGTCAGTTACGGGCGCAGCAGGCCAAGAGAAAAGGCCGAATGAATAAACAGAGTTGAGCGACTGTGTTGTGCTGGGCAACTGCCAGCATTTCCTGGCATTCGTGATGAAATCCCGGAACTTCCGGTTCAGAGCATAAACCGTCCGCCGAATTTTTTCGTCGATGATGGAAGTCTTTCGTCCTCAGACGTCAATGAAAATTCCGTGACTTGGTGTCCAGCTCCCCGAGCATATGGCTCAGGTCCACAAGCCGTTTTGCGACTAGGTGCCGTACGTTGCGCTCGCACTGCCACACACCGTAGACGCCAAGTAGCTTGGCACCCATCAGCTCCTTGCGCTGCTGCTCGACAAGGTTGGGCCAGCAAATGACGTTCACAGTACCGGACTCATCTTCAATGGTGACGAATACCACCCCCTTGGCGGTCTCCGGTCGCTGGCGAACCGTGACGATGCCGCAGCCGCGGGCTAATCGACCATTGTCGAATTGGTTCAAGATTTCTGCCGGGAGGAACTTCATGGCGGAGAGTCTTTGGCGCAGTAGCGCGAGCGGATGCCGTCCCAGCGTCAGGCCCAAGTGCCGGTAGTCGGCCACGATATTTTCGGCTTCACTCGGTGCATCCATTTCGACCGGCTCTTCAATCACCGTAGCGGACCGTAAAAGGCCTTTGTCAGGCACACTGGCACTGCCTCCCACAATGCTTGGCGACGATTGCCTGACAGCGATTCCAGGGCATTGGCGCTCGCCAGTGCGTTAAGGTGGCCTGCATTTAGATTCGCCCGTGATGCTAGGTCGGCCGTGGTTTCGAACTGCCGGATGGCCCGTGCCTCCTCAATGCGCCAGGCCGCCTCTTGCTCGAGGCCTTTGATGTTGTTGAGGCCCAGGCGAACGGCCGGCTGCGAGCCTTTTGCAATGGATTCAAGCTCTGCATCCCAGTTGCTAACGGACACATCTACAGGGCGTACCACGACGCCGTGACGGCCGGCATCCTGTACGAGGGAGGAACGCGAGTAGAACCCCATTGGCTGACTGTTCAGCAGCGCGGTTAGGAACGCTGCTGGCTCATGGCACTTCAGCCAACTCGATGCATACGCCAGGAGCGCAAAAGAGGCGGCATGAGACTCGGGGAAACGCAGCAATCGCGTAAGCCATGGCCTTGTTTGACAAGGGCTTTACTACAGGATGAATCGACCTTGTAATAGGTGCCAGATTGCGAGATGTCGTAGGCCGCCTTGCGGTCGACCTTCTCATTAAAACCAAGAATAAAGATGGGCGTCAGTTCATCAAATATGCTGCGACACCGTCGGCGTGACCGAAGACAGCGACGGTTTGCGCGAATGTTATCAACTTAGTTCGTGTCTTGATTGCTCGGAGACGCAGTGGACCTTGCTTGCGGGTAGCAAAATATTAATTGCAAAACATTTTCAAAAAAATCCTTTTAAATGTTTCCTTACTACAATCCCATACTTTTGCGTCAGCGGCCCGTCATCTTTCTTACCGCCGTCGCAAAGCCGGGGTCAAACACTGTCCGTCCTTTGGAGTTGACTACCTCGCCAAAGTTAGCCTCACGCCATCCTTGACTTTCAAGAAAATCCGGAGAGACTGCCTTGAGCAGAGCCTTGCGCTCTGAATCGGTAAAAATTGTACTGAAGGAGGAATTACTTCCTTGCAATGTCGGCCTCCGGTCCACAACGATAGTAGTAGCCGCTTTTAGCGTATTGAGCTGTGCTTTAAGCTTATTTCTTTCTACAATGACCCCTTGGACAATTGAGCGGATAGCAGGGTCATCGATGCGGCTGAGATAGTCTTCACTGGCGAGTTGCTTCGGAGGCTTTGGCGCTGCCGGGCCGGCGAAAGCAGACCAAGCCTGAATCAACACCTTGTAATCGGCCATGCCCACATTGTAAAGCCCGCGGGCCGCGAGCAACCCGTCACGCTCACATAGCTTTCCTATAGTTGATATGGAAATGTCTCGTAAGCCAGCTTCATGTTGCCTGCGACAGAGCTCATGGATTGCGCGGAGATTGCGCAGTTTTAGTGGTCGCCCACCCTTTGCAAGTAGCTCATCCAACAACGCATCAGGGTGGCTAATTTTTGGACTCATCTATCATTCTCTTAATTGGTATGACTCTGATACGGTTGAAGTGGCTCGGAAGCGTGGCTAAGTAAGTTTCGTTCAAGTCGATGCCGAGATACTCACCGAGTCGTTTTCCGGCATCAATGAGCTCAATCACTTCTCGTTTGCCGAGAGCAGGATTTTCAGGATTCGCCTCAATAGCGAGGCGCTGCAAGAATGCATTTCCTACCAACAGTTGCTCACGTTCGGATAGCTTCATGAACATTGGTGGTACACCTTCGTTATAAAGCGCAGAGTCAAGCAGCTGACTACGTCGAATTACCGCTTTATCAGCATCAAGGTCGGGGTACAACTCCAAGCTTTCGCACACACCCGATAGTTGCAGTAGCTCGGATTCAGTTTCTTCAAATATAGCCCGCACTTGCCCAACGGCGCCATGCACCAAGAGCTGCTGCGCGTCGCCCTGTGGCGCATTTAGTAGGACTTGGCACCGTTCCACCAAACGCCAGCAAGCCACTAAGTCTTCGGCTAAATCGCTAAATCGCTTGATTGTGGTTTCCCATAAACGTTCAGCATCGCGAAGTACTTTATGCTCCATAAAAGACGGACCGTCTGGCGTCGTCTCCATGCGCGCCTTCTGTCGCTTAAGTTCCTGTAGTGTCTGCTCGGCAGCCATCGATTTGTTTCGCGCCTCGTCAAAGTGATAGGCGAGCGTGTTGAAATGTGCGGCTAACGATGGCAGATAATGTGGTTCGGTGACAAACCACCGACACCGTATACAATTTCGGCTACCACCTGGGACAGGACCGAATACGGGCTTGCTGTCTGAACCAATGTTTGCGCCACCGTTATAGCATCCCCCAGCCTTATTATTATCTTCCAGCTCACTGTTGTTTCCCCCGGCTAGGCATAACCCATGATGGAGGAGCATCCAACCGGCGGCATTTCGGGACGCAGGATGTTCGGGAAGTGATGCGGCTAAAGCTGCTTGGCTATTACAAACGGCCTTCTCAACCAACTCTTCATGTTCGACACAAAGCAAGAAATCGCTGATGCTCTTCTCTTTGGACGCTGACAGCTTTTTATCGGCCTCAGTCAACACCGATTTGATTCGCGTAGCTCCCGGTTTGGTGTAATAAAGGGTCATCAGCAGCCGGCTGTGCCCTAATAACTTCTGCAAGATTGCGAACGGGACTGCGCCATCCAGGGCCAGGGCGGTGACTAGCGACACCCTCAAACTGTGCATTGGAAACTGCGTGCTCAGTCGTCCATTATTATCCTGAAAAACCAGACGTATTTGTGCCCCATTCGCATGCACTTCCCCCCTCGAAGCCAGTCGTGTTTGAAGTTCCGCAAGCAAATTGCACCAAGCGCTCCCCAAGATGCCATCGGTTATCGGCAGATGCTGCTCCCCTTCGTAGCCTTCGGCTTGACGGAAAAGAAAGCATGCATTGGGGTAGCTGGATAGCTGTGGCTGGCTCTTAAGCACGATATGCCGACCATCGAGTTCGTTCCAGGCAGTCGTGCGGGAAATCGGGTTGTACTTCACCTGCCAGTCACGCAACTTCTCAATCCAGTAATAGACGTTTTCGATGAGAGTATGTGAGACGTGCCATGGAATTTCGTATCCTTTGTCCGGGCCATCCTTGACTATATCCGCTGTCTTATTCGTATTAATGTAGAGCAGCACATCCTCCTTCGACTCGTCATGCTCGTCTTGGTGTCGACGCAAGACACCTTGTCGCCGCTGCCCACGGCCATTGCCAAATGCTTCTGCTTTCGAATTAAGCGACCACTGGCCTTTTGCAAATATCCAGGTGTCGAATTCTCCAGAGTCCAGAAGACGAACCTGGACCGTTCGCAGCGGCAGGAGGAGCTTAATCATCAAGGCTACCCACCTAACCGGGCTCCACATTTGCAGCACATTCTTGCGTTTGTTCTTGTTAGACCTTGGCCGTACTCGCAGTACGCAGTCTGGGTCGTTGCGGTCAACCATGTCTTCAGTGACGTCAAACCAGTCACCACCCGGTGCGCCTTTCTCGCCAATATCAGCTCCAAGGGCCTGTTGCGCGAAGGTCCAATCCCTGAAGTGAGGGCCAGCAGCCAAGATGTGGCGAAGTTCGTCAATATAGCCATAAGGTAACGGGGAACGAGCGCTCTCACCTGAAACGTATGTTCTGCCGACGCTCCTGATGAGAGGTACCGGATTACGAAATGCGGGGGAAACAACGCGTGCGCCGTCATCCGCAATTAGACTGAAGTCCTTCAAAAGTACCCAACTAATCATCTCATGAATGCAGTTGTTATAGCTAACACTTGCACTCGACTTTGGACAAGCCGTTTCTCTGTACTCAGGGAACTGCCCCCCACGCAATAGCAGGTCCCTCGGCCGCTTCGGCACCGCAGGGTGCGTCAAATATATGTCGAAAAAAGCGGTTATCGCAGACATTCTATGGCCAAGTCCCGAATTCTCGCCCTTGAGCCATTCCACAGCTAGCGCCCGCCACTCCGCCAAGTCTGGGTGGTCACGTGATACCCATGTTAACTCAAGGTCGTGTGCTTTCTGCACACGTTTCGCAGGTACCGCAGGACTTGCCGTTTCGGCATACCACGGCCGTACGAACGCGTCCCAAGCGAGAATCAAATTCCGGTGGTCCTCGAAATCTTTGCTCTTTAAACTTGCCCGCTTCAGAATTCCTTCCTGCTCACAGATGTTGCCGATTTTTCCAAACCCGAAATCCAATGAACCCGTTCCATGATGTTTGCGACAAACATCATTCAACGCGCGTAAACTCCGCTGCTTATGGGCGCGACTTCCTTTTGCAAGCAGCTTTCGCAGTACGACTTCTGGGTGACTTTCGGGGAGTTGCTTGAGCTCGTCAACGGACATTGGCTCGGCGAATGCTGCCCATGCACCAATTAAGTCCCGATATGCGTCGCAACCCTTGTTATACAAACCCCTGGCGGAAATGATATTTCCCGCTTCGCATAGCCGTCCGATGTGACTAACAGAGAAATCCTGCTCTCCAGCTTGGAAACGAGCATCGCACAGTGCGTTTATCGCGGACAACTTGTTCCGTCGCGGGACTGAAGTTATCGTCGTTAATATTGTCTCCAGAACTTTAGACGGGCTTTGGGGTTTAAATGTCATCTAGGCCAAGCCATTTCAAAGGAGGTGGGACTGAAATCCCTAAGTTTGGGTGTGCGATACGTAACTTTTCCGCCGCGACTAAAAGAGCGTTTCGGGTTTCCTGAGCGGTCGCGGTGGTGTACACCTTCTGACTCTCTTCAGAGCTGTGATGCATGAACTTACGCAAAAAGGCAACACTCACTTCTCCACTCTTGAGACGACGTCCGTAAGCGTGCCTGTGGCCGTGCGGAGTGGTGCCTAGGTCTTTGCGCACAACTAAGCCAATACGCCTGCACGCTTGAGCATGCGCCTTGTTAAACTGGCTCAATGTGTACATATCACCAATTGGCTCCCTGCTTAGGTTGATAAAGGCGAAGGGGTGGGTCCTGTTGACTAACGCCACTGTGCGCAAATATTTATTCCACACGGTCAAAAACAGCTCCCCGAGCTCGGGCTCAAACCAATAGGCTTCTTTATAGTATTCTCCATCGTGCAGTCCCCCCTTCCAACCGGCTGACTGATTGCTTAACATCAGATTGCGAGGCAGCAACCCAAACCGCTCGGCCAAATAGGTGGCCCTATTTGCTTTACGCTCCCGACCCATTGCGTCACGCCAGCCATGGGGAGAAAAGCCTTGCGAAGGATGATGGATGCGAACTAAGGCGGACTTTGGGTTTGAAGGGTCCGGAACGACATCTTCGATGTAGAGATGGAAAGGCTCTGATTCCCGAAAACCTGCGCCGTGACAAAGCAAGCTTATGAGGATGCCCCGGTAATCATAACGAGTACCAACTTTGAATCCGGTATCAAGCAGTTCCCTGAACCTATCGTCTGGAAACGCAGGAGGGTCATAACTGGTTACCCGAGGCCGTCGTTGTGCCCGCACCCTAAAGCCCGCGGACGACGAAGCGGCATTGGCTCCCCAAGTATGGCCCAGCATTCCAGCATCACGTCGATGATTGTAAGCAGCGCCGTCGCATGCCCGGTCAAATGCATTACCTACATATCTCGGATTGATTTGAGCGGCATTCGGCCGCTCCTCGCCAAGCCATTCGAAGAAAAAGGTGAGGTCTGTAATTATATGTTGTGCGTCCGCTGCGGAACGAGCTGGCCAAGCCAGCCAGCTTGGGTCGAGGCCCGATTTCAAGTCGAAGGTGCCGGTGTAGAGCCGCTGCGCGAAGTTTCGAAATAAGACATGCGTGTCCCGTTCGAACGGGTTGACGTGCATGTATTCAAGGAACATCTGCACTGACCGGACCACTTTCCACATCCAAACGAGGCTTCTGTCGTGAGCACGGGTAAGGCAGTAGTCGAGTAGAGGTGTCAACACGCCCTCTGGCGTCAGCAGGCCAGGCAAATCTGTGTACGCGCCGGTCTCGTCCGTCAAGACACGAATTTTGGATGAGACGAACATTTCGACCTTCGACGTGGACTATACGGACAGAAAAGGATAGCCGGAGGCCTCACATCTCGGTCCAGTAATGGTCATAACAATTGAGATGTGTACGGTGAGAAGGCAACCCAAAACACAAAAGCCCCCCCCCGGAGAGAGATAAGGACTTCATGAATCAGTTGTAAAAACACCTTGCGCATACTTGACGATAGCGGCTGTTTCCCCCAATGAGAACTTGGTCTCCCTCACGAACCCGAACTCCATTTTCATCCGTTCGTATATTCATGGTGGCCTTCTTGCCGCACTTACAGATAGTCTTAATTTCTTCAAGACTATCAGCCAAAGCGAGGAGCGCCGCTGAGCCAGGGAACGGGTCGCCCCGAAAATCAGAGCGGATACCAAAGCACATGACCGGGGTATTCCTAGTATGAACCCACTTATGAAGCTGATGGACTTGGTCAACAGACAAAAACTGGGCTTCATCCACAAGAACACAGGACACATCAGCATCTTGCAATAGCACATCGAAGTCAGTTTCTGGACTGTAGGTCGTCGCATCGCTCTTGAGTCCAATACGCGATGCAATTACGCCATATCCATCGCGGCCATCAAGTGCAGATGTCAGGAGCAGGACTCTCATCCCGTTCTCGTTGTAGTTGTGCGCTACTTGAAGCAGGTAAGTACTCTTACCGGCATTCATGGCTGAAAATCTATAGTGAAGGCTGGACATTTTAGCAATCTTTCTTGCGGGTGGCGTCGTCCGCGACGTTGCTACCCGATACATAGTTTGGCACTATAGGGTATAGCAATGAATATATCAATGCATTTGAGCAACGAAATTTTGAACATTTTCGCTGGATTTGCGGGTTTCCTCTTCGCTTATCAGAGTTCACCTTCCAATGTGTGTATTGGGATAGGGGTGAATAATCGCGGAATACCGGAAATAAAGTTTTGCCACTGCCGCCTGCCCTGTTCGTCTGGTTTTTCAGGATACTGTTCAGTACCTTTTCGAGGCGTGATTATAAATCGCAATGGCGGGCTTGCGGCAGCTTAATAGTCGTGTCTTTGGCGCGGCAAGCGGGTAAAAAACGGCGCATACTCGAAGCGCGAACCTTGCAGCCGATATGCGAACGGCGCATATGCAAGCATATAAACATTCGTTCGCCGCACTCGTCCACCCGCCTACACTGCGCGGCACGGAAGGCGGCTCGGGACACAATCCGGAGCCGTTGTTTCTCTGACAGGAGCTACCATGAATGATCGAATGCCATCCCCACCCCAGCCGCCAGCGCTATACACGCTGATCGGCAATACCCCGCTGGTCGAAGTGACCAGGCTCGACACGGGCCTGTGCCAGCTGTTCCTGAAACTGGAATCGCAAAATCCCGGCGGTTCCATCAAGGACCGCATCGGCCTGTCTATCATCGAAGCGGCCGAAGCGGACGGCCGCCTGCAGCCGGGCGGCACCATCGTCGAGGCTACGGCCGGCAATACCGGCATCGGCCTGGCCCTGGTCGGCCGCATCAAGGGCTACCGCGTGATTCTCGTCGTGCCCGACAAGATGTCGACGGAAAAAGTGCTGCACCTGAAAGCCTTGGGCGCCGAAGTGCACACCACGCGCTCGGACGTGGGCAAGGGCCATCCCGAGTACTACCAGGATTACGCGGCGCGCCTGGCGCGCGAGCTGCCGGGCGCCTTCTTCGCCGACCAGTTCAACAATCCCGCCAATCCGCTGGCCCACGAAACGACGACGGCCCCTGAAATCTGGGAGCAGAGCGGCCATGACGTGGACGCCATCGTCGTCGGCGTCGGTTCGTCCGGCACCCTGACGGGCCTGACCCGCTACTTCCGCAAGGCGCAGCCGAAGCTGGAATTCGTGCTGGCCGACCCGCAAGGCTCCATCCTCACCGAATACATCGACACGGGCAAAGTGTCGGACACGAGCGGCTCGTGGGCCGTGGAAGGCATCGGCGAAGATTTTATCCCGTCGATCGCCGACATGGACAGCGTGAAAAAAGCCTACACCATCACGGACCAGGAAAGTTTTGATTCCGCGCGCGCCCTGCTGCTTGCCGAAGGCATTTTAGGCGGCTCGTCCACCGGCACCCTGCTGGCCGCGGCCCTCAAGTACTGCCGCGAGCAGACGACGCCAAAGCGCGTCGTCACCTTTGTGTGCGACACGGGCACGCGCTACCTGTCGAAGGTCTACAACGACGGCTGGATGCGCGACCAGGGCCTGTTGCAACGCGCTCTCTCGGGCGACTTGCGCGACCTGATCGGACGCCGCTATGACGAGGGCGACGTCGTCAGCGCGGCGCCGGGAGACACCCTGCTCACGGCCTTCAACCGCATGCGCGCCAGCGACCTGGCGCAGCTGCCCGTCATCGACGGAGGCCAGCTGGTCGGCATTCTTGACGAATCGGACTTGCTGCTGCACGTCTCCGGCGACGCCGCCCATTTCGCGTCGCTGGTGGGCACCACCATGACGACGCAGATCGAAACCCTGGCGCCATCCAGCGGCTTGCCCGCCTTGCGCGCCACCCTGGACCGGGGCTTGACGGCCGTCGTCGCCGACGATGCCGCCTTCTATGGCCTGATCACCCGCTTCGACCTTCTCAACCACTTACGCAGGACACTATCTTGAGCCAGCACATTCCCCGCAAGAGCCGCCTCGCCACGCGCGTCATCCACGCCGGCCAGTCGCCCGACCCGTCGACGGGCGCCATCATGCCTCCCATTTACGCCACCTCCACCTTCGTGCAGGACAGCCCCGGCGTGCACAAGGGCCTCGATTATGGCCGCTCGCACAATCCCACGCGCTGGGCGCTCGAGCGCTGCGTGGCCGACCTGGAAGGCGGCAGCGCGGCGTTCGCGTTTGCCTCGGGCCTGGCCGCTATTTCCTCCGTGCTGGAATTGCTGGATGCGGGCAGCCATATCGTCGCCGGCGACGACATGTACGGCGGCACCTACCGTTTATTCGAGCGCGTGCGCCGCCGCTCGGCCGGACACGAATTCACGTATGTGGACCTGACGAATCCGGAAAACCTGCTGGCCGCGCTGCGCCCGGAAACGAAGATGGTATGGGTGGAGACGCCCACCAATCCCATGCTGAAGCTGGCCGATTTGCGCGCGATCGCCGACATCTGCCGCGCGCGCGGCATCATCGCCGTGGCCGACAACACCTTCGCCAGCCCGCTGGTGCAGCGCCCTCTGGAACATGGCTTCGATATCGTCGTGCATTCGACCACCAAGTACTTGAACGGCCACTCGGACATCATCGGCGGCATCGCCATCGTCGGCGCGGAAGAACGCCAGGCGGAATGGCGCGAGCAGCTGGGCTTTTTGCAAAACTCGGTAGGCGCGATTGCCGGCCCGTTCGACAGCTTTTTAGCTTTGCGTGGCGTCAAGACCCTGGCCATCCGCATGCAGCGCCATTGCGAAAGCGCCCTGGCTCTGGCGCAGTGGCTGGAGCAGCAGAAGGAAGTGCGCAAGGTGTTCTATCCGGGGTTGGAATCGCATCCGCAGCACGCGCTGGCGCAGCGCCAGATGGATGGTTTCGGCGGCATCATCTCGATCGACCTCGATACGGACCTGGCCGGCGCGCGCCGCTTCCTCGAGCGCTGCGAAGTGTTCGCCCTGGCCGAAAGCCTGGGCGGCGTGGAAAGCCTGATCGAGCATCCGGCCCTGATGACGCATGCCAGCATCCCGGCCGAGCAGCGGGCAAAGCTGGGCATCGGCGATGGCTTGATCCGGCTGTCGGTGGGGATTGAGGATATCGAGGATTTGCGCCATGACCTGCGCACGGCGCTCGACGCAATCTGATCGTCCCGGCGCTTATTTTCCAGGGTGGTAGCGGCGCTCCAGGTGCTGTTCCACCTGCTCCGGATAAAACAGTACCTCCTTGAACTCGCCCCGCACATACATGGCCGCCTGGTCCTTGAAGTGGGGCGACTTCGGGTCGCCACTCTGGCCGCCGGCAAGAATGCTTTTCGCCTTGATGCGGGGGCCAAATTCCACTGCCGCGACAAAGCTGTTGCCGCGCTCGCCATAGATCCGTCGCGTCGTGCTCTTGCTGCTCTGGCCATACGCGGCCAGCGCGCCCCAGTTGCCCGACGCGTAAGGCACGGGCAAGCTGGCTTGCGCATCGTCAAACGGCTGCACCACGTCGCCCGTCAGGCGCTGGAAGCGGTTGATCTCGCCCCACGGCGTTTGCCAGCTACCGAAATCGCGCTGCAGTTTATCCGCCGCCGTCGCCAGGGCAGCCAGCCGCTGCGCCGCCGTGACCTTGTCCGTCGCCAGGAAATCGACCACGGGCACGCCCTGCTCGCGCGCCTGCTTGCCCGTCAGTTCCGCCAGTTCCTGGCCCCAGAACACGGCCAGCGAGGTGGCTGTCGACGTCAGCGCATAGCGCCAGTCCCAGGCCCGCAACAAGGCCACCTTGTCGGCCAGCGCCAGCTTTTGCGCGTCGCCGGCCGGCAGCGCATCGTATGCCGCGAACAGCGGCGGCAGCAAGGATTCGAAGGCCGTCAGTTCGCTGTCATACGAGGCGGCGATCAGGCTGTCGAGGGTAAAACCTGTTTTATTCTGGAAGACTTTGACGGCATGCAGGCCGCGCGCGTTTTCGCCATACACGGACATGTAGGCGGGATAGTCGTGCTGGCGCGGGCTGTGGGCGCCGGCCGCCGAATACGGCCAGTTGTTCGTGTTCTGGATCCAGCCATTCTTCGGATTGAACAGGGTGATGGTTTGCGCCACCGTGTGCAGCCCTTTCCATTCCGTGGCCGGGTCGCTGCCGTCGACGGGCTGCTTCCAGTTGAAGCGCGGGTCGCGCATGGGGATGAAATTGCCGTGAAAGTAGGCGATATTGCCGTCCGCATCCGCATACACCGTATTGTTCGACGAATTCGTGCGCAGTTCCATCGTCTGGTAGAACGCCGCGTAATCGCGCGCCTTGGTGCGCGTGTACGATTGTGTCAATGCCTTCAACGGTTCATTCATCAGGCGCACCGCCACCCATTTTCCATCCTGCGCACGCACGATGGGGCCGTGGTGGCTGTAGTAGACGGTGATGGTCTTGCTGCCCATGGCGCCGTTGGCCAGCTTATATGGCAAGGTGATGGCCACGGCTTTCAAGGGCCGCAGGCCGCCGTCATAGCGGTAGAACCATGCGCCATCGTGGTCGACGATGCTTTCCAGGTATTCGTCGATGACGTCGCCGCCGCCCGAGGTGTGCATCCAGCCGAGGCGCTCGTTGAAACCCTGGTAGACGAAGAACTGGCCCCAGGTGACGGCCCCATACGCGTTCAAGCCTTCGCCGCTGGTGACCTGCACTTCGGGACGGAAGTAGAACGAGGTGTGCGGGTTGATCATCAGCAGCGCGTGGCCATTTTGCGTGATGGCGGGCGCGATGGCGAAGCCGTTCGCGCCGCTCGGCTCGGGCTCCAGTCCAGACGCCAACCCGGTTTCCACGCTGGCCAGCGCCACGGCGGCCGGCCTGGCCTGTTGGCCGTAAAACGCTTCGAGCTGTGCCAGATTGATCGATTCGATATCGCCGCCGATGCTGCCCTCGCTGAAGCTCAGGGCCATCCACGGCTCGAAATGCGTGATCAGACGCGGTTTCACCTGCGGATGCGTGGCCAGGTAAAAATTCAGGCCATCGGCAAACGCATCCATCAACTTGCGCAGCCACGGTGGGCTGGCGCGGTACTGCGCCTGCAGCTCAAGCGGGTCGATGAAGAGCTTCATGCGCAGGTCGCGGTACAGCTCCCGTTCGCCCTCCACTTCCGCCAGTCGGCCCATGGCGTTGATGTAATTGAGTTCCACGCGCGGGAAATCGTCTTCGGCCTGCGCATACATCAGACCAAAGACGGCATCGGCATCCGTCTTGCCCGTCACATGGGGCACACCCCACGTATCGCGCGCGATGCTGACATTGGCCGCCTGCGCCTGCCAGCGCGCCATGTCCGCAACAGAAACGGCGGGCGCCGCCAGCACCGGAGGAGCGGCGGCGACGCCGCAGGCGATGGCGGCGAACAAGGCACGGCGAGCTGGCATGCACTACTCCAATAGTCAGGATGCGTCGATTAAAGCGGCGATGCGCTGGTTCAACTCCACATTTTCCGCCTGCAGCTGCGCCACCCGCTGTTTCAGGCTGGCGATCTCGCCGCGCAGGCGTTCCGCTTCGGACGGCGCCTGGGCCGCGTTCTCCGCCCACGGCTCGTTGCCCGTTTCCGGCGTATCCTGCGATACGTGGGTTGCCTTCGGCTCGCGCGGCGTGCGCGTGGCGGCGCGCTGTTCGCGGATTTCCTTGGCCGCCTGGCGCAATAACTTCTTGCCACCGGCGACGGCCGCCACCTGCTCTTCCGGCGACAGCGACGCCACGGTGGCCGCCGCATTGATGGAGATCGTGCCCGAACGGACGGCTTCCACCAGTTCCGGCGAGGCAGCCTTCTGGATCTTCTCGATCTGGCTGATCTGGTTGCTGCTCAACCGCGCCGCCTTGGCCACTTCTTCGCGCGTGCTCATGGGTGGCTTGGGCGCGTTTTCACCTTCCGGCGCATCCTGGGCGCTGACGGGCGCCGGGCTGCGCGCGGCGACGATTTCCTTCTTGCGCAGGGCCAGCACGCCGCGCTGGAAGTCCGACACGCTGCGGCGCGCCAGGTGATTGTCGATCATCCACAGCATGACGTCGTCGAGCGAGGTAAAGCTGGTGTTCTGGATGGTCTTGAATTCGATGCCGTGCTGGCGGCAGATGGCGTAGCGGTTATGCCCGTCGATCAGCACGTCGTTCCACAACACCAGCGCGTCGCGGCAGCCTTCGGCCAGCAGGCTGCGCTCGAGCGCCGCGTACTCGCTGGCGGTGAGCGGGTCGATATACGACTGCAGCACCTGATTGATAGTGATATTCATGGTTGTCCTCAATATTGCGGCGCGATGGTCCGCGCCGGCACGAATGCTACACCATCCACCGCCCCTGGCCGGGTAAAATCACGGCGGCACAGCTCATACAAAAATACGGACCATGAAAAGAAAGTACGCCACCGCGATCATTTTTAGCGTCGCCGCTATCGGCTTCACCTGGGTCAGCCCCTACATCGCCATGTACCGCATCAGCATCGCGGCGAAATCCGTGCGCCTGGAAAACCTGGCGCAGCAGGCGGACCTGCCCGCCGTGCGCGCCAGCGTGGCGCGCCAGTTGCGGGCGGCCGGCGAAACGGCCAGCGAAGACGATTTCAAGGAAATGCTCGACACCATCGTCTCGCCGCCCGGCATCACGGTATTGATTCTGCACGGCAAGCAGGGGACGGACGGCAAGCGCCACGACTTCGGCATGGCGTACCGCTCGTGGAACGAAGTGGTGTTGCGGCGCAGCGGCGCCGGTCCCGCCGCCAGCCAGTTTTTGCTGCGCCGCCATGGCATCTGGGACTGGAAACTGACGGACATTACCTTGCCGCCAGAATTACTCTGACGAAACTTGATCTAAAACAACACTTACCTAAACCGCTATGTTGACTTTGGGAAATATTATGTAGAATGCCAACACTTCAGGCGCACCGGGTCGCCAGGCATCCGAGAGATCGCACGATGAAAAGAATGATGCTTCTCGCTGTAGTGGCACTGGTCGCGCTGGCCGGCGTCTTCTATGGCAGCCCGTATTTCACCATGAACAAGATTCGCGCGGCGACCATGGACGAGGATAGCCAGGCCCTGGCTGCGCATATCGACCTGCTCCAGTTGCGCGGCAGCCTGGGGCAGCAACTGCACGCCCTGTTTTCGGCACCCGAAGTGGCCGACGACATCAGTCCCGACGTCATCGATCCCTTGCTCGATACCATGCTGATGCCCGAAGGCATCGTCGCCTTGATGAAGCTCAATGACCGCTACGAAAAACCGATCGCCAAGGTCAGCGACATCAGCGGCCGCAAGCGCAACACCAAGCCCGACTACAAACTGCGCTACACCTCCTGGGACAGCGTCGTGGTGCAGCGCGCCCACAGCAAAAGCCATATCGGCGAACTGACCCTGACGCGCGACGGCCTGTGGCGCTGGAAACTGGTGTCGGTAGCCCTGCCGAAGAACTTGCTGGCCGACGCGTAAGGCGCCGGCGCAGCCTTCTTCTGCGGCGATCAGCGACGGTCCGTCACCCTGCCCGTCGTATCGGCAAACCAGCGGCTATGCGACACCACTTGCAGCGCGCCGGCAGCCACCTGCCCCGCCAGCCATGCCAGCAACTCATCGATGACAGCATACGAAGTCTGGTAGTCGGACGTTGGCGTCCTGACGATATCGTGGCCGTTGACAAACACAAAGCTGCCGTCGTCCACCGCCGTCTGGATCGCCGCCTGGACTTGCGCAAAGCTGGCGTCGTTTGTCAGGTTGACCAGGGACGTATTGAGGATGTACGCATCCTTGTCATTGCCAGAGAAAAACACCTGGTCAAAGCCGCGCTCTGCCGTATAGCCGGCGCCGCGCGCCGACAGGAAGCCGGCGGCGCGCATGGCGTCGATGGCCGTATTGGTCCACAACGATTCGACCCACGCGTGGTGCGATGGTCCATCGCCGCCGATACCGGCCGCGCGCATCTGGTCGCGCCCCACCTGCAGTGCGGTGACGTACTGGGCAGAACCCTGTACCGCCACATTGTCGTGCACGCTCTGGTGCAGGGTAAAGTCGAACAGGCGCGACGGATCGTCGAAACGCGCCTTCATGCGCTCGGCCGACATGTAATCGGATTGCCCCAGCAGCGACGTGACGATGGCAAACGAAGCCGGCAAGTCATAATATTTCAGCCGCTCCATCAGATACGTATCCCAGGAGGCATAACCATCGTCAAAGGACAAGATGACAGTGGGCAATTTACGCTTCGGCAACGCCGCAAGCATGCCCAGCCAGATTGTTTCCGGCTGCGTCGTGGCTGCCGTCAGCTGCACGGTAAATTTCCCGCGCGACAGGTTTTGTGCCGTGGGCGTGCCCTCGCAATCGAGCGGCGTGGCCAGCTTGGGCACCCACCACGCATTGTCGACGAACATCAATGTGTCAGCGGCGGCGGAACCGCCATAATGCAAGGCATTCAGGAAGCCGGACCAGAAACTGCTGTAATCGCTGTTCCCCAGGTAAATCATGCCACCCGTCTGCATGATGGCGGCATTCGTCGAGCGCAGGGCGAAGGAAAAGCGTTGCAAGTCCCAGTTGAACGGGATGCGCGGCTGGCCCTTGCCGGCAGCGCCTGTCGTTCCCACTTTGACGACAGTACCGGCAGGCAATCCGGCAGGCAGGTCGATGCGCAAGGAGGGGTAGCCATCCTTGAACGACACGGCGGCATCGAGCGACACCGTGCAGCCTGGCGTCACATCGCTGTCCCAGAAGGACAGATCGTGCGTGGGCATGAATTCCAGCGGCGTATTGGTAACCGGCGGCGGGGGCATGGAAAAGCGGGGCGGTGCGTCATGATACTGGCTGGACATGGTGCGGCTTTCAGGGAGACTGTGCCTGGTGGCCGCTGAAATGCACACCTTGCAACAGAAAAGATATAAAAAATGTATTATTTCTCGCAGGATTTCTTTCCTCGAGTAATTATCAACTATACCAAAGCATTGCAATTATGAACATAATAATTGCAAATATTTTATGATGCCCAGGATTGCCTCTGTCGTACCCGTGCTACAGGCCCGTGCACACAAGGATAGGCTGCTCCAGCACTGCTATCATCAAGCTTTGATTTTCATCGGAGGCAGCATGTCAGACCTGGTACAACACGCACTGGCCCACGCGGGCAAACCGGCCACCACGCCCTGGGTAGTGACCCTGATCAGCGGTGAAAAACTCACCGGCCCCATTTCCCCGCTCAGCGACGGCTGCTACGCCATCGGCCTGGGACAAATCAAGTATTTTTCCAGCGACAAGGTCGCCTGCCTGAATGTATCGGGCGCGGGTGCGTTCCCCATTTGACCTGTCCGCTCAATGTGCGGCTGCCTGACACAAGCCGCCAGGCGCCCGCTGCTGCGAATATAGGTGGCGATGCATGAAAGGCAATACTGGCTCAGCGCAGCCTGCCAGCCAGGAAACCTTGTCGCATTCCGGCAACAAGGCACTCGCGAAAAAAGGCAGCACTCCCCTGTTGTATTTCCCACATCCGGACGCGATTGGCATCACCGCATCAGCCCTGATTTTGTGCCTCCGCAGGGAGTGCGCCTGGCAATCTCGGTGTCCTTTGCACAGGCACAAGCCTGGCGGCATCCCACTATGCACCCGCCCGATATTGACGACAAATACGATTTTATTCGCGTATTCAGTCGAAATGGATATGAAAGGTTGTCACTGGAAAATGGCATGAATACCAAAACTTTCCGTGCTAGCATGATTTTTCGTCTAGCGGACTTGCGCCTGCCTGGACCTTACGAACAACCTTGACCGACAGGAGCCGTTTCATGATGACACCGCATGCCAGCACCGTACGCCACACCCTGATTACCCTGGCAATCACTGCCGCCTTTCCCCTGCAGGCGATGGCGCAGGCACAGGACAGCGTCCCGGCGCCTGCCGCTCCGGCGGCGCAGGCTGGTCCCGGCCAGCTGGAAACGGTGATCGTGACGGCGCAGCGGCGCGCGGAAAACATCAAGGACGTGCCCATGTCGATCGCCACCCTGAAAGGCGACAAGCTCGACACCCTGACGGCCGGCGGCGCCGATATCCGCTTCCTCAACAGCCGCTCGCCCAGCGTCTCCGTCGAATCGGATTACGGCCGCACCTTTCCCCGCTTCTACATTCGCGGCCTGGGCAATACCGACTTCGACCTGAACGCCTCACAGCCCGTGGGCCTGGTGATGGACGACGTGGTGCAGGAAAACGCCATGCTGAAAGGTTTTCCCGTGTTTGACGTCGATCAGGTCGAGGTGCTGCGCGGCCCGCAAGGCACCTTGTTCGGCCGTAACTCGCCGGCCGGCGTGATCAAGTTCGATTCCGCCAAACCCGTCTTCAAGACGGAAGGCTACCTGAGCGGCGGCTTCGGCAAGGATGGCATGAAGAACCTGGAAGGCGCCTTCAACGTGCCCGTCAGCGACACGGTCGCCCTGCGCTTTTCCGGCCAGACGCAGCGCCGCGACGACCGCGTGCACAACCCGCGCCCGACCGGCACGCGCGACTTCGAAGGCTATGAAGACAGCGCCGCCCGCCTGCAGGTGCTGGTCAAGCCCACGCGCGATTTCACGGCCCTGTTCAATGTGCATGCGCGCAACCTCGACGGCACGGCGACCTTGTTCCGTGCCAACATCCTGAAACAGGGCACGAATGACCTGGTCGACGGCTTTGATTACGATAACTACCCGACCGACGGCATCAACCGCCAGCACCTGAAAACCAAGGGCGGCAGCATGCGCCTGAAATGGGACTTGCCCGGCGTCACCCTGCATTCGATCACCGGCTACGAAAAACTCGATTTCTTCAGCCGCGCCGACGTCGACGGCGGCTATGGCGCCGTGTACGCGCCGCCGATGGGTCCCGGCTTCATCCCCTTCGTCGTGGAAACGGCCGACGTGATTCCCAACCACAAGCAGATTTCGCAGGAATTCCGCGCCGAATCATCTGCCCGCGGCCCGCTGCAATGGATAGCCGGCCTGTTCTACTTCAAGGAAGATATCCAGATCGACAGCATCAGCTTTGACAGCCTGGCGCCAGGCAATCCGCAAAACAGCGCCTACGCCACGCAAAACCAGAGCTCGAAGTCGTACGCGGCCTTCGGCTCGCTCAACTACACGGTCTCGGACGCCCTGAAACTGCGCGCCGGCCTGCGCTACACGACCGACAAGAAGGATTTCTCCGCCAAGCGGGTAGAAGCGACCACGGCCGGCCCCTTCAACCTGAACGACACCTCGCACAACATCAGCTGGGACTTGAGCGGCACCTATGTGCTGACGCCGGAAACGAACGCCTACGCGCGCATCGCCACCGGCTACCGCGCACCATCGATGCAGGGCCGCCTGAACGGCCTGGCCGACCGCCCCTCGTTTGCGGGCGCCGAGAAAGCGCTGTCCGTCGAGGCCGGCATCAAGCAGGACTTGTTCGACAAGCGCGCGCGCCTGAGCGTGGCCGTGTTCCAGTACCGCGTCAAGGACAAGCAACTGACGGCCGGCAGCGGCGCGGTCAACATGAACCAGCTGATCAACGCCGACAAGGCCACGGGCCGTGGCGTGGAACTCGATTTCCAGGCTAACCTCAGCGATTCGCTCAGCATGACCCTGGGCGGCAGCTACAACCACACGGAAATCCAGGACAAGAAGCTGTTCGTGCAAAGCTGCGGCAACGCGCAAAACAACCCGGCCAGCGGCTGCACCGTCACCGATCCGCTGGGCCCTTTCAAGGGCACGGCCTACATCGACGGCAACCCGCTGCCGCGCGCGCCGGAATGGCAAACCAACTTCACCTTGAAGTACAGCATTCCCCTCGCCAATGGCGAGTTCTACGCCTACACGGACTGGGCCTATCGCACCAGCTACAACTTCTTCCTGTACGAAGCGAAGGAATACAAGGCCAAGGAACTGCTGGAAGGCGGCTTGCGCGTCGGCTACAAATGGGATCGCTATGAACTCTCCGCGTACGGTCGCAACATCACCAACCAGATCCAGTCGCTGGGCGCCATCGATTTTGATAACCTGACAGGCATCATCAACGAACCACGCACGTATGGGGTGCAGTTCAAGGCGACGTTCTGATGGCGGGTAGATAAAACCGGACTGCACGGCTAAGGCGCAGGATGGCGTGATGCGCATCACCTGTGCTAGAATCTCGCCGCGCTGCCCGGATGGTGAAACTGGTAGACACTGGAGACTTAAAATCTCCCGCCTGTAAGGGCGTGCCGGTTCGATTCCGGCTCCGGGCACCAGCGCACAGAATTCAGAAACATTGAAAAAGCCATTAAACCCCAGGGATTAATGGCTTTTTTTACGTCCCGAGATTCCTGTTACCCCATATTAAACCCGACAAAAACCAGCAGCGATTACGCCAAATTTACGCCTGATTACGCCTCAACGAGCGGGATGCATGGCTTCATTCAGGAAACGGGTTGGCGGTTGGCGGGCAGTAGTCGCCATCCTCCGCACACGGGAATGTAAAACATTCAGTACCGAGGCCGAGGCCTGGGCGTCGGAACGCGAGACCGAAGTCCGGCGCGGCGCCGACAGTGGCATGGTCGTCGGGAAAAACTGCGGCGACGCATTCGATCGGTACCCGTGGCCCCATGCCTTGGCGAATACACCGCTAGCCAATTATGTAATTGGTATAGCGCCGTGGTCGAGCCGTCTGCCCGCCGTCGCCCGGCGTGTTTCACCTCGCTCCCATTCTGCGATGAGATAAGTGGATGATCAACCTGGTACGCAACTTCCTTGAGGTGAGATTGTTTACGTAGATCCTAGTGTTCATGTCATGCATCCTAACGCCCCAAGGATGCCATCATCGTGACGGTTTTCGATAGAGGATAGATGCAAGAGTTCCAACAATTTAGAGTGGCTCACGGTAGGTCTTTCAGGGCATGCAAAAATCTTTGATTCCGGCCTCCGTACTTAATTAAAAATATTTTCTTATTTGTGTAAATGTGTGTAATTTCATAGATTTTATACTGATAACATGAATCAATAATTTATTCATCCCAAAAAACTTTCATAGAGCAAGTACAAAATCGATAGCAACTCCCATGAAATATTTCATCAGCTATTAGCCAACATTAAACATAAAATATTACATTGCGGTCTCTTTTGAATTTTTCTTCATTTTCATATGTAGATGTAGATGTAGATGTAGATGTAGATGTAGATGTAGATGTAGATGTAGATGTAGATGTAGATGTAGATGTAGATGTTTTTAATATGTTTTCTGATCGGCCATGCAGCATAGGCCTTTGATATTTATTTCATATCCAATCAATTTAACATTAGAGGCATAAAAAATGAGCGACCAATCTTTCGATTTAAAACAGGTAGAAGCAAGTAACATAAATCCTGTGTCTGCTGGCATTTCAGCCGGCTTCAGCATTACTCTTCACGAATATCAAGGCAAGGCGTACATTAACTGGTCAGAAAACTTTCCAGGCATGGTAAGACTTGCCGTTGCCATATACAGTGGCAATCCGCCAAGTAATCCGGGAGCATGGTTAAGTGCGACAGAGATAACCAACTCAGCCGCCGGCTCCTGGAATTCGGGGCAAAACTGGGGTACTGGTTACTCCGCAGCTTTGTTGGGTGTGAACGCGACTAATAATGCATGGATTTATATCGGCTGCAACACTGGCGTAACCGTTTAGTTCAATGATGCGGTGGCTGCGTTTTTATGTGGCGGCCACCAAAAAAATATCTGCATTAAAAATCCAGCAGCTCTCTACAATTACAGCCGGCATTTACAGGTCGGATCAATATAGTGCCCACTATAATTTGGTAGCGCATGTGCCATTTCATAGAGTGGCTCATGGCATGAAAGTCATCATTCACAGCACGTGGAACTAAGCACACGAAAAGCCGCTCAAAGTGCGTCAAATCGCGTGCCCCCTCTTCGCCTTTGTCCGATCAAGGCCAGCGATTGTCGGACCTGCCCCTCGCTCGGGCTGCAGCCCCGGCCAGCGCTTGAAGGCATGCTCGATGGCCTTGGCGGTGCCGCTGCGGCACTGTCCGGCAGCGTACCGATTGCCGTTTTTACCAGTATTACTTGAACATACAGGCGCCTTGTTGCACAATCAGCCATTTTCCTGGTGGGAGTTGCACGATGAGTGAGCTGAAAGCGGTCGGCGCCCTGGCGATGGCAGGTATGCCGGCCAGCAAGGTTGAGGACGATAAAACGCCGCAGCCGGCCAGTGCCGCGCACGTTGCGAACTGCGCCAACTGCCAGGCGCCGCTGGGCGGCGCGTTTTGCCAGGCCTGCGGCCAGTCGGCCCACGTCCACCATTCGTTGCTGCACCTGGCCGAAGAAGTCGTGCACGGCATCCTGCACTTCGACGCCAAGGGCTGGAAGACGATCCCGCTGCTGGTGGCCTTTCCTGGCCGCCTGACGCGCCGCTACATCGATGGCCAGCGCAAGAACTATGTTTCGCCGCTCGCGCTATTCCTGTTCATGGTGTTCCTGACCTTTTTCGCTACCTCGTTCGGCGGAGGCCAGCTTCTCACCCGCGATGCCAATATCGCCTCGCTGACCAATCACGCCGCGTCTGCAAAGCTCAAGGTCGAGCGCAATGAGCTGGCGTTGGAGGCGGCCCGCAAGGCCGATGTCGGCGTCGCTGGTGTCGAGAAGGCGCTGGCCGTTTCGCGCAAGCTGCACCACGAAGCCGAGCAACGCCTGCTGCACGTCGTGTCACCCGAAAAAGCGACCAGTGAGGAGGCACTTGAGCTGACAGAGCCCGGCTGGTTCGACAAGACTGCCTCCAAAATCGCGGCCAGCCCGCCGAATCCCAACGCCATGTTTCCGGAGTTTGAAAAAAGCGTTCATCACGCCGCAGAGAATCCCGAGCTGGCGTTTTACAAGTTCAAGAACACGGCCTACAAGTTCTCATTCCTGCTGATCCCGATCTCGCTGCCCTTCGTGTGGCTGATGTTTTTCTGGAAGCCTGGCGTGGCCATGTACGACCATGCGGTGTTCGTGCTGTACTCGCTGTGCTTCATGTCCTTGCTGTTTACCGTGCTGATACCGCTGGCGATGCTCAACCAGGGCTGGCTGATCGCATTGCTGGTGTGCCTGGCGCCGCCCCTGCACATGTTTCTGCAGCTACGCGGCACCTACAGCCTGGGCAAATGGGGTGCGCTGTGGCGCACTTGCATGTTGCTGCTGGTGGCCAACCTCGTGCTTGGCGTGTTCCTCGTGCTGGTGTTGATGAAGAGCGTGCACTAGCGTCACAAGGTTGTGCCATGTCCTGAGGTCGCAATACCCGGCAATGATGCAAGAGTGTGAAGATAAATGATGCTTGGAGTACAGACACCAAGACATAGGCTAAAACCGTCAGTCCTCATGCGCCTTCGACCATCACGCAAATTTGAGTCCAAAGAGCCCTGCTGTATAGAAGACAGGTGTGGCGGGGGTCTGGATACCATCCCTCTTGCCATTCGGCGCACACATGAACAGCTTGCGAACGTTGCCCGGCCCCTTGCTTTCGCGCATGACCTGGCGCAGCTTGTCCGGGTCCAGGGATAAGATGATTTCAATGCTGAAAAGCTGCTTTTAATCAATATTATCGATTACAGGACGAATAAACTTCCAGGCAGGACGCAGCAATGATATGCATGGAGGGCTGGACCATCGAGGTAGCCGCCGGTGAGGTGGGATCCTTTCACTGGTCGTTGGCCGACAGCGGCAACTGGTATGACTTCTCGGTCACCTGCAATACTCAGAAGACTTTCCGGCGCCGCGTCGCAGGGCGAATCGAGAATGGCAAGGATTCCGTAAGCGACCCAACCCTGGGACGTGCATAACTCAAAAACTGGTCCTGACTTGATAAGGCTGCGGCGCACGGTCCACCCGATGCGCCGCAGCTCCCTGCTGTCATCTCGCGCCCTTCCTGCACTCGCCTGCCCCCCCGCTGACGTTTTTACAACAGCGCCCATCGCCCCGCTCCCTCCCCCGCGACTCCCTACTGATATAATACTTACAATCAACTAATGCTCCGAAATGTGCGCCCCAGGGCTCCCGCAACCGTCTGTGTACCGCCAAGCCCAGCCCATGCGCTCCCTTTTCGACCACGAGATCATCAAACAGCTGCACAGCGGCACCCGCTCGCGGGTTTACCGCGCCCGGACTGCCGATGGCACGGCGCTGATCGTCAAGATGCCGAATCAGCAGTTCCCCTCCTTTCAGCAACTGGCACAATTCAAGCGCGAGTATGCGATCGCGCGCCGCTGCCGCCATCCTGGCGTGGCGCATCCGCTGGCGTTGAAGCTGCACGGCGGGCACTGGACGATGATCCAGGAAGATACCGGCGGCCTGGCGCTCGACCAGCTATTGCGCGCGCAGGTGGCGGCGCGCAGGACGCCGTCGCAGCCCGCGTTGGCGCTGGACGATTTTTTCGACATCGCGCTGCAACTGTGCGCGGCGCTGGACGAGGTCCATCATCACGGCGTGATCCACAAGGACATCAATCCCTCCAATCTGGTGTGGAATGACGAGCAGCGCCTGCTGCAGCTGATCGATTTCGGCATCGCCTGTGAACTGCCCTACGAAAGCCACGGCATCGCCCATCCCCAGACCCTGGAAGGCACACTGCGCTACATGGCGCCGGAACAGACCGGGCGCATGAACCGGCGCGTTGATTGGCGCGCCGATTTCTATGCGCTCGGCGCCACCTTGTACGAATTGCTGACCGGCCACGCGCCGTTCGAGGCGGGCGACGAGATGGAACTCGTGCATTGCCACATTGCGCGCAGTCCCGACTGGTCGCACCCGGCGCTGGCAGACTTGCCCGGCCAGCTGCTGCCGATCATCCAGCGGCTGCTGGAAAAAAATGCCGATCAGCGCTACCAGAGCCTGCAAGGCTTGCGCAGCGACCTCGAAGCGTGCCGCGCAAAAAAGCCGGCGCAGGCGCTCAAACTGTCCGACCACAACGGCCGCTTCCTCGTGCCACAGACGCTGCACGGGCGCGAGGATGCCATCGCCGTGCTGCTGGCGGCGTTTGAACGCAGTGCCGCCGGCACCTGCGAGATGCTGCTGGTGGCCGGCCATTCGGGCATTGGCAAGTCGGCGGTCGTCAACGAAGTGCAAAAGCCCATCATCGCCCGGCGCGGCCGCTTCCTGTCGGGCAAATTTGACCAGCTCCAGCGCGATGTGCCGTATGCCTCGCTGATCCAGGCCTTCCAGGGGCTGGTGCGCCAGTTGCTGGACCAGCCAGAAGAAACGCTGCGGCACTGGTCCGCAAAACTGCACGAGGCCCTGGGCAGCGGCGTGGGCGTGATCGTCGAACTGATTCCCCAGCTGGCCCTGATCGTCGGTCCCACCGAGCCGCTGCCCGCGTCGGCGCCGGCACAGGTTCAGTGGCGCCTGGACCGCCTCTTCCCCCGCTTCGTCGAAGTCTTCGCCTGCACCGGGCATCCGCTGGTGCTGTTCCTCGACGACCTGCAATGGGCCGATGCTGCCACGCTGAGGATGATCGAGCTGCTCATGGTCTCCTGCGACAAGAGCTGCATGCTGTTCATCGGCGCATACCGCGACAACGAAGTGGGCCCCGCGCATCCGCTCATCGCGCTGCGCGACAAGCTGATCGCCCGTGAGGTACGCCTGTCGACGCTGGTACTGAACGCACTGACCGAGCCGCAGGTTGCGCAAATGGTCTCGGCCACCGTGCGCGTGGCGGCGCCTTACTGCGCGCCACTGACCAGCATTTGCTACCGCAAGACGGCTGGCAATCCCTTTTTCCTCAACCAGTTCCTCGCTGCGCTCAACGAGACGGGCCACCTGCGCTACCGGCCCGCCGACGATTGCTGGGACTGGGACCTGCCCGCGATACAACAGGCCGGATACGCCGACAACGTGGTCGAGGTGCTGCTGGAAAAAATCCGCCGCCTGCCCAGCGTGACGCAGCACCTGCTGCAGCTGGCCGCCTCCAGCGGCAACCGCTTCACGCTCGACACGCTCGCGCTGGCAGTAGACCGCGCACCCCGGCAAACGCAGCAAGACCTGTGGCCCGCGCTCAGGGCGGGCCTGATCCAGCCACTCGACGAGCGCTATAAATACGTCAATGGCGACACCCCCGCCGGCAGCAGCGGCGTCAGTTACCGCTTCCTGCACGACCGGGTGCAGCAGGCCGCCTACCTGGTCGCCGACGCCGGTGCGCGCGCGGCCAACCATCTTCTCCTCGGCCGCTTGCTGCTGCGGCATACGCCGCCGGAACGCCAGGACGAGGCGCTGTTTGACATCGTCGAGCAGCTCAACGCCGGCCGCGCGCTGATCGACGATGCGGGCGAGCGCGTGCAGCTGGCAACGCTCAATCTCCAGGCGGGCGTCAAGGCACGGCGTTCCGCCGCGTTCCAGTCCACCCTGGAGCACATGCGAATCGGTCTCGGCCTGCTGCCGGCGGACGCCTGGAATGCCCACGCCGGCCTCTGGCTCGAACTGCAGCTCGGCGCCGCCGAAGCGGCCTACCTGTGTGGCCAGTTCGATGCCGCCGAGGCGATCTACCCACTGGTGCGCGCCCGTACCATGAACCCCTTGCTGCAGGTACGCTGCATAGCCATCCAGGCGCACCAGTATCAACTACAGGGCCGCCTGCTCGACGCCATCGCCGTGCAGCGCGACGGCCTGGCGCAGCTGGACATCGACATTCCGCATGAGGTAGCGCACATGAAGGCGCGCTTCGCCGAGATTCTCGCCGACATCGGGCGGCAGCCTGGCGCGCAGGCGCCCGACACCTTGCTGGCGGCGGCCGACATGTGCGAACCGGACGCGGTGGCCGCGATGCAGATGATGCAGGGACTGTGGATGGCCAGCTACTACGCCGGCCAGCAGGATCTCAGCGCGCTGATGGTGGTGTCGATGACGCGCCTGTCCATGCAGCGGGGGAACAGCGATTTCAGCGCCGTCGCCTATGTCGGCTACGCGATGATGCTGGCGCTGTACAGCGGCGACATCGCACGCGGCTACGACTTCGGCGCGATGGCGATGGCGCTGGCCAGGCGCCGTGCCAACCTGCAGACGCGCACGCTCACGGGCCTGATGTTCGGCGCGCTCAGCAACCACTGGACGCAGCCGCTGCGCAGCTCCGACGCGCTGTACGAGGAAGCGTTTGGCTGGGCGCTGGAAATCGCCGACTTCGTGCAGGTCGGCGTGGTGGCGGCCGTGCGCGCCACCGACCGTATCATCCTCGGCGACTACCTGCCGCACCTGATGCACGACATCGAGCACGACCTGGCGCTGATGCGCGCCAACGGCCAGCAGGCGATGGCCGATTGCTGTGTCGCCGCCGCTATCCAGCCGATCAAGTGCTTGACGGGCCTCCTGCCCCGTCATGACAGCTACGACGATGCGACCTTCAGCGAGGCAGGCTTCCTCGCACAATATGGCGACTCGCAGCTGTACCGCGCCTACTTCTTGCAGGGGAAAATCCGCAACGCCTACCTGTTCGACGGCGCCGACGCCGAACCGCTGGCCGGCCAGCTCGGCATGGTCACGCAGATCATGCGCGGCCAGGCCAAGGTGGCCGAGTGCAGCTTCTACGCCGCGCTGATCCTGATCCGCGCGGTGCGGCGCGCTCCTGGGCGTCCCGACGCGGGCGCCGTGCTGACCGTGATCGGCACGCTGCAGGCGAATCTCGCCACATGGGCCAGCCAAGGCTCGGACAATAGCGCCGCCAAGCACCTGCTGGTGATGGCCGAGCTGGCACGCTACCGGGACGACCTGCAGCTGGCCACGCGCCTTTACCAGCAGGCGATCGACGCAGCCGGCGTGGCCGGCTACGTCAACATGCAAGCGCTGGGCAATGAGCTGTGCGGCGAATGCTGGTGCGACCAGGGACAGCCGCGCGTGGCCGCCGTCTTCATCCGGGACGCCATCGCGCATTACGGCCAGTGGGGCGCGGACGGCAAGGTGGCGCAGCTGCGGGAGCGTCATGCTGCGCTGCTGTCAAGGATGGAGGGCCGCGGCACGCAGCGGCACTCTGTCTCCCACACGCACGGCAGTTCCGCGCTCGACCTGGTGTCGCTGCTGAAGGCAGCACAAATCCTGTCGAACGAAGTCGGCCTGCGCAACGTGCTGACACGCCTCATTGCCATCGTGTGCGAAAACGCCGGCGGGCAGGTGGCGCGCCTGCTGCTGCTGTCCGAAGGCAGCTACCGGCTGGAAGCCAATATCGATGACGATGGCGTCACCGTCCTGCAAGCGCGCCAGCTCGACCTGAACGCCGCCAGCGACCCGCAATTCCCCCTGTCGCTGCTGCGCTACGTCATCCGCACTGGCGCGGAGGTGATCGAAGACTGCATCGCGGGCGCCTCGCGCTTTGCCGCCGACCCGTACGTGCAGTCGCACCTGCCGCGCGCCGTCATGTGCCTGCCGATCCGGCACGGCGGCCAGATCGAGGGCATCCTGTACTTCGAGAATCGGCTGGCCGACGCCTCGTTTACGGAAGAACGCGTGGCGTTCCTGCGCATGCTCGGCGCGCAGGCGATGATCTCGATTTCCAGCGCCAGGCTGCATGACACCCTCGAAAGGCGCGTTGCCGAACGCACCGGGCAGCTGGAAGACGCCAACCGCAAGCTGGCGACCCTGTCCATCACCGATGGCCTGACCGGCCTGTCGAACCGGCGCCATTTCGACGACGTGCTGCGCGCCGAATGCGCGCGTGCCACGCGCGTCGGCCAGCCGCTTGCCGTCGTCATGCTCGACGTCGACTACTTCAAGCTATTCAACGACCGTCACGGCCACCAGGCCGGCGACGCATGCCTGATCCGGGTCGCGCAGGCGCTGGCGGCCGGCATGCGGCGCGCAGGCGACCTGACGGCACGCTACGGCGGAGAGGAATTTTCGATCGTGCTGCCAAACACGGGCGCGGACGAAGCGCGCCAGATCGGCGAAGCGCTGCGGCGCGCCATCGAAGACATGGACATCGTCCACGCGAGTACGGAAGCGCAGCAGGTGACGATCAGCGTCGGCATCGCGGTCCAGTCGGCGCCGGGTACCGCCGATCCGGACGCCCTGTTGCGCCTGGCCGATGCCGCGCTGTACCAGGCCAAGGATGCGGGGCGCAATTGCGTGGTGCTGAGGACTCTGCCGCCCGGCTAACCCGCATTCATGGCACCGGGCGGCGCCTCACTCGCTGCCATGGGTGTTCTCGCGCGCCTGCTCCCGCGCCTTTTCCTGCGATGCCAGGCCATTGAAGAACAGGTTGAGCAGCACGGCGACGATGGCGGCCAGCAGGATGCCGCTGTGCAGCAACGGTGACAGGGCCTTGGGCATGTGCTGCGCGTACTGTTCCGCCACCAGCGGCAGCATGCCGAAGCCGATCGACAAGGCCACGATAAACAGGTTGTTGCGGTTGCTCTTGTAATCGACGCCGGCCAGGATGCGGATGCCGGTGGCGGCGACCATGCCGAACATCACCAGCCCTGCCCCGCCCAGCACGAACGCCGGCACGGCTTCGGCCGTCTGCGCGATCTTCGGGATCACGCCCATGACGAGCAATATAAGGCCTGCCGCCACACAGACCCATCGGCTGCGCACGCCCGTCACGCCCACCAGGCCCACGTTTTGCGAAAACGAGGTGTACGGGAAGGTGTTGAAGATGCCGCCGATCAGGGTGCCCAGGCCATCGACGCGCAAGCCGCGGCTGATATCGGCCTGCGTGATGCACTTGTCCGTCATCTCTCCCAGCGCCAGAAACATGCCCAGCGACTCGATCATGACGACGATCATCACCAGGCTCATGGTGACGATGGCAACCACGTCGAAGGTCGGCATGCCGAACTGAAAGGGCGTGACGATGGCGAAGGCCTTCGCGCTGGCCACCTTGGCGAAATCGGCCTTGCCCAGCGCAAACGACAGCGCCGTGCCGGCGATGATGCCGATCAATACCGCGATATTCGACAGGAAGCCGCGACCATACTTGGCCACCAGCAAAATGATGGCCAGCACGAAGAAGGCGATGCCCATGTTATCCAGCGCGCCGTAGCCTGGATTGGCGATCAGGGGCACGGGGCCGGGCGGCGCCGGCAAGCCCGCCGCCGTGGCGGCAGCGGCCATCTTGAGGAAGGCCGGATCGGCAATCTGCGCCATGGCAGGCGGCCCGCCCATGGCCCAATTCACGCCCACGCGCATCAGCGACACGCCGATCACGGCAATGATGCTGCCCGTGACCACGGGCGGAAACAGGGCCAGCAGCCGGCTGATGAAGGGAGCGATCAGCATGGAAACGACGCCGGCGCCGATCACGGCGCCAAAGATGCCGGTGATGCCCAGGGCCGGATTGTTCGCCATGGCCAACATTGGACTGACGGCGGCAAAGGTCACCCCCATCATGACGGGCAGGCGGATGCCGAAGTACTTGCCTATGCCCAGGGACTGGATCAGGGTCACGAGGCCGCAGCAGAACAGGTCGGCACTGATCAATGCCGCCACCTGCTCGGGCGGCAGCTTGAGGGCGCGGCCGACGATCAGCGGCACGGCGATGGCGCCCGCATACATGACGAGCACGTGCTGCAAGCCCAGGGTGAACAGCTTGCCGGCAGGCAATATTTCATCGACAGGCGATGGCGCGGCAGGCGTGGCGCCCGGCACGCTGCGGTGGATGGATTTCAGACGGGGAGTGGCCATTTACGCTCCATTTCCTGGGTTACCACGGCCCGGACGGGCGCAGGTGAAAGGGAAAAGCAAGAGAGAAACGGGACAAGAAACGGGATGACAGGAAGACATTAGCGGCCGATGATGCATGCGAAGCTCCTTGGATGGGACGACTCCAACAAGCCATGCACGCTTCGTGCCAGCGATGATTGTATACAGAAATTGTGCCGAAATATCATCGCGGCCAAGAAAGTCAGGCGCTGAACGCGCTGTGGTGCACTGTTTTCTGGCGCGCCACGACGCGCTGCACCACGCAGCTGCACCAGAAGGCAGCAGCAGACGGCGGCAGCGGAAGCCCCATCCGAGACTGGCGCGAGGTAACAATAGCCTGTGCAATACCAGGCCGATGCCAGGCCGAGACCAAGCCAAGCGCAAGCCAAGCACGATAGCCGGCGCGCGCTGCCAAGGGATTGCGCGCGGAGCAAACAAGCCGCAGCGCAGGCGTCGACGTCGCCGAATACCAGCCTGTGCTAGCTGCAGGTACAGCCATCAACGAGCGCTGCCAGCTGCAGCACATAGGCCTCGCGCAGCTGCTCGCACGCCAGCACGGCTGGCGCCTGCGCAAAAATCTCGTGTGCGGCACGGCTGAGCAAGCGCACACGGCCAGGAAATCGCGCGCGGCGCACGTAAACAAGCCGCAGCGCAGGCGCCGACATCGCTGAATTACCGGCCTGTGCTAGCTGCCGGCACAGCCATCAACGAGCGCTTCCAGCTGCCGCACATAGGCCGCGCGCAACTGCTCGCGCGCCAGCAAGGCTTGCGCCTGCGCAAAAATACCGTGCTGCGGCACGGCTGGCAAGACGGGTGCCGAAGGACGAGCAACCTTGCAGGGCACGGCAATGGGCAACCTTTCTACTGCCGCTTCCTGCGCCGGCCGGCCTGCCGCGCAGCCGCCCAGCAGGCAAATCAGCAGGCAAGCCCATAAACAGGCCGGCAAGCAAGCACGCCAATAGTTCCAGGCCCACAGCGTGGTCCACAGCAGCGGCGCCACACTCGTCATTGCCGCGTTCATGGCGTCCCGCCAGCGGCTCCACCGGCCGTTTCGCGGGCGATCAGCGCCTCGGCAGCGCGGCAGGCATCGCCTTCGGGCTGCAATGCCAGGATGCGCGCCGCTGCCGCTTGCGCGTCTGCCTGCCCGGCCTGCGCTGTGGCCAGCGCCTGCCTTGCCCGCGCCGACCGTCGCACGCCCTCTTCCCGCAAGGCATTCAGCGCCTGGTTCTGGCGCCGCAACACGCCCTGCACCTGCAGCACCTGGGCCGCGCACGCGGCACGGCCCGCTTCGCGTCCCCAGCGCTGCGCGCAAAACACGGCCGCGCCCAGCAACAACAGCATGGCCACAATAGTCAACGACGGCTTCATGCCAGCACCTTGCGCGCGACGACATACAAGGCCAGACGTTCGGCCAGGCCGTTTACGCCACCGTTGATGCGGCGCGTCACCCGTTCCTGGTCACCCGCGTCGGCCAGGCCGTTCAAGCCGCGCGATTGCCAGAACCAGCCCGCCGAGCGGCACGCGAAAGTCGTCGCTTCCAGCAACTGCGGCGCCGCCAGCAAGTCCAGGCCCAGCGCCACACCGCACGCGGCATAGTTGGCGCGCCCCGTCACCTGCAGCAAGCCCCGTCCCTTGAAGCGCACGCCATCGCCAGCGATCACATTACCCAGATCCGCCCTCCCCTCATAAGCCGCGCCACTGGCAAGCTCGCGCACATAGCGCAACTGTCCCGATTCGTGGCCCACCTGCGCCAGGAACGACGCCTGGCGCAGCGGCGTATCAATATCGAACTCGGCCATCGCCGCATTCAAAGGCGCCAGGAACAGCGTAGCGCGGCGGCCGGCCAAGGGCATGATCTGCATCAATTGCGCGCCTGTCACAGCATGCCCCGCACATCCTTGACTGCAGCGGCCGCATCAGCCGCCAGTTCGCCGATATCCTTGCCACGCCGCTTGTCGAACCAGCGCACGCAGGCGCCCAGCACCCACCAAGCGGGCAAGCCTGCCGCCACCATCAGCGGCGCGGCGATGAACAAAAACCCCGTGGCCGGGTCGCCGCCGTACAGGCCCGCCACGGTCTTTGCACTGTCGAACAGGCTGGGCCACCACGACAGCACGGCGGCCACGAGCACGGGACCGAGAAAGGTGGAAATGATAATGCTGGAACAAAAACGAATAAATGCCTCCTTGGTGGACTGGGGCCACATGAACATGAAGCCCAGCGACGTGGCGGCGGCGCCGGCCAGCACGGGCACGCCAAACAGTTTGATCAATGCGCCGCCGGCGGCGGTGGTTTCGAGGGCCATGGTTGTCTTTCAGGTGGTGGAAATGAAAAAACCCGCCGAGGCGGGTTTGGATGTTGCAAGCACAATCTTTATGCCACCTTCACGATTACACGGGCGCGCCCATCGTCTTCGATTGCGATGACCTTGCCGATGGCGCGCATGTATTGCTGGAGTGTCAAGTCCTCCTCATTGATAGCAGTGCCTGCGATGCCATCACCATGCTGTACCGGCACGATGAACTGGCCTGGAACTGCCCCCTGGATATTGCATGGCACCTGGCCGGCGAAAGCGATACGGTCCACCATCTGGCGCAGCGCTTCGAGTGCCGCGTCGAAGGCAAGTCCGGGAGCCTGCCGCGCTGCCCACTCTTCATCGGTATCGCCCGCGAGCGGCACTTCGCGATACACGGCAGCCTTGGCGGGAATCGCCGGCGTGATCAGGGTGAGGCCATCGTAGACGGCCTCGACAGCTGGTTGCGCCTCGCTGACCAGCTGCGATTCGACGCTACCGGGGGTACGCGTCACGGATGGCGGACGGGGACCGAGCCGCTGCGACCATTTGTCGCCGCCTACCATGCAGGGATCGGTGGATTTCACGACAAACGAGATGGCCTCGGCCCAGCGATCGGTAAGCTTGCCATCCGCGCCGATGCCGATCAACTGACCTGGTACGATGACTGTACAGTCAGGTGCCTTGAACATGTACTCTGCATAGTCGGCGCCGCCAGCGTTGATCGTCCCGCTGACGTTAATGCTACGCCCCGTGATGGTGCTCGCATTTATAGACGCGCTACACGCCGAAGCGGAACCCATTGCCCCTGACGAAACATAGAACGTCGTGCAGTTTGGGATCCTGAGGTTAATCTTCCCCTGCGACTGGTCCCCTCCTCCTATGATACTTTCGCTCTCCATCGCTGAAATGGGGCCGACTTGTATCGCACTGGAAACGATCCGTGCCGATGAAGACAGGGTGCCTCGAACTGCTAAATCTCCTGCCCCGCTGATGACCATCAGATCAGCACTTTCCAAGTTGCTCTTGACATCAATTGCACGCAGGCGCAGGTCGTATGACACGCAGGTGTACGTGCCATTAGATGTGGGCCGACCAGATGACGTGTACCACCTGAACTGCCCCTGATACGATAAACCATTTGTCCCCCCGACCCCTAGCGCCGCCACCAGCGATGGCGATGTTCCTCCCTGATGCGCCGCACCACGCAGCATCGTGGGCGCGTCCCCGGGGGCCGGGGCGCCAGGAGTCACAAATGCAAGACTGCTGAAGCTGACGATCGGCCCAGATAAATTGCCGCCCGTCAGTGGCAGCGCATTGTACGGTCCCGCCGCAAATGCCCGATCCATTTCGTTCAATTTCTCGTTGACGTTAGGCATACCGTCATAAAATTTATCAGCCATTTAAATTCCTTCAATTTGTAGTGCGGCAGAATAAGTGTCAAAGTACGGCGTAGCCACAGCATCGATATTGCTGACCTTGCCATACAGCATGTAGTCCTGTTCTACCAACGGATCCGGATTTTCCGGGAACAGGCTGAACAGCATCGGCTTGCCCTTGCCGTTCTCGCGCAGGATGCGCATGAAGCGGGCGCGGTCCATCGGTGTCAGGTGCGTCAGATTGATGCTCAGCTTGTCGCTAGTCGTGCCCAGCGCGGTTTTCAGGTTGCCTGCACCCGTTCGGTAATTTTCACTGCTATCCTGCGTCTGCAACTGGGCGCCGTAATCGGCGTTATATTGCGGTGACCAGTAGTTGCCCACCACCAGACGCGAGATTTCCAGGTAGCCTTCCGGGCTTTGTGGCGCAGACACGTCGATCACTATCTGGCGCACGCGCACCGGCGCGAACCATGTCACGCCGTCAGAGCCGCCGCCGCGCGGCCAGGTGTTCACACCGCCCCACTGGTAAGCGTTCCAGCCGAGCGGCAGCACACCCCAAGGATAGGATCCATGCACAGCAGCTGGACACGGGAAGATGCTGCCTGTGTCGAATACCGGCACGGCGTCGCCCGGCCGGGCATAACCGCGCACGCGCATGCGCGCGCTACTGGTCATATTGGTGGAAATCAGCGCCACGCAGGCGATGGACTCCTGTGTCGGCCATATAGCTGAAATGGTCTGCGCCGTGCCGACGGCGCGCAGCACGGCATTCTTGCTGTCGCGCTGTAGGTTGGCCGGGCCCAGTTCGCCGGTTTGACTTAATGCAGTCAACACCGCGCGATCAGCGGCATTGTCGTGGATGATGCGAAGATTTCTCATGGCAGCATTGCCCCTTCCAGGATGAGGTAAGTGGTTGGTGAAATCAACCCAGTGGTAACGCCGATAGGCTCGGTGGCGGTATATCAACAGCGCTGCCTCGGCACCATCACCTCGACTATCTCGGTACCGGACGTGTGGCGCCGCATGCTCCGATAGAACTCGGCGCGCCAGCGATTGGTGCCGCCGCTGGGATCGTATGACGGGTCGGAGGTTGGGCAGCCCATCACGACAGGCGGGATCAGCGGCGGGATCGTCATGACAACCCCATTTGCTACACAAGATGCGAGCGGAAACTCAACGCGCCGTCGGCGCTAGTTTCGAGGGCCATGGTTGCCTTTCAGGTGGTGGAAATGAAAAAACCCGCCGAAGCGGGTTTGTGGTGACTGCTGTTTTGCTACACGACCTTGACCATCACATAGGCCCGGCCGTCGGGTTCAATCGATATCACGCGACCGACGGCATCGAGGTACTGCGAATGCGTGAGGTCTGCCTTGCAGACGGGAATACCCATGATGCCGGCGCCGTCCTGGACCGGCACGATGTAGTCGCCCGGCTGGGCGCCCAGCACGTTCACCGGCACGCGGCCGGCGATGGCGATGCGGTCGACCTTCTGGCGCTCAACTTCCAGCGCCGCGTCGAAGGTGGCCATGGCTTCGGCGTCCTGCTGCACGGCGACGTTGTGGGTGGCCAGTGCAGCACCATAGGTGGCCTGCTTTACCGCCCATTCGTCGTCGCTGTCGCCCGGCTCGGTTACCACGTCCTCGTATTCGGGTGGGTTGGTGCCAGGTACTGCCTGCTGCGCGACCACATCTTTACTGCGGAGGGGTTGAGTCGGCACAGGCCCTGCCTGGGGCGCTGGGCGCTGCCCTACGTCATTCGCCCAGGAATCACCACCAACAAACGAGGGTGCGGTCGATTTGATCGAGAACATAACGGCATCGGCCCACAGATCGGTGACCTTATTTCCCGCAGTGATACCGACAATCTGGCCTGGAGCTACGATGCCGCACATCGGGCTTTTGAAAATATATTCAGCATAGTCATTACCCATCGTATTGACCGTGCCTTTGTTATTACTGCTGCGTCCAGTGACAGTATTAGCCATTACGATCATTGCTGCGTTCGCTGTGTTACCCCAGTCCCCATCGCACCTTCGGAACCCAGCCGAATTAGACACAACCAAAATATCAGCGCCCTGCACCCCATCCTGCGCTATGGTATGGGAATAAGTCGCGGCTACTTCAGTCGGAGTACCCGCCCGAAGTCGCGGTATATAGATTTGCCCATCTCCTGAGATGGAAAGCAATGTTCCAGAGTGATTTCCAGAACCAGCATCGAAGGCCTTGAGGCGCATACGATAGCCCTGATAGTATGGTACGTTGTTACCGGCAGAAACATCCCAATGAAATGTTCCCGGATACGCAAGCCCAGCTATACCGCCTATACCCAGTGTCAGCATATTCCGATATGCGCCACCGGCCATTGTATTTTCTTCGCTGCCCGAGTTAAGGAATGATGTGCTGGTGCCACCGTTTCCAACAAATACGGTAGACCTGAACATAGTGGCTGCAGTAGATGTATTAGTCTCCGCAGGTGCAAACCCCCTGTATCTTGGCGGATAGGCCGCAGTATTTCCCGAGTCATACACCATTGTTCCAGCGGGCGTCGCTGTCACTGATACTGGCTGTGCGTATGTTGTGGCGGTAAAGCCCTGCAGACTAAATGACGCCGAACCAAACGTCCCGGCTCGGAAATTCAAGTACACCTCAAAAGTTCCGTTTACTTGCTGAAAAACCTGTATCCGCGCGTTTATCGAAATGGTGCCATTAAACGTCGAATCGTAGTAAAAGCCACCCCGGACACCCAGCATGAGGACGAAGGGGGAACTGGCGTTTGCTGCCCAGCTATCATTCAATACCCCGTCAATGCGCAGATGCTGTGCATTGGAGCTGCTATCCATGGCAAATGTGGCAATCCGATACCAGAGGTCTGTCGGGGGGTTTTGTCCAATGTAGCTGTATCCATATTTATTGGTAACGCCCACCGCCACAGGAGAATTTGTTGCAATTGGGATGTTCGGATCAAGCCACACCGGATTCATGAATCCATTCGGCCCGCCCACCGGCGACATGCCCACCTTCGGCGCATACGACGCCACCACAGCGCCGCGCCCCGCCAGCTCGTTCAAACGCTGGATAGTATCCTTCTGGCCATAGTAAAAAAAATCGCTCATTACAACTCCTCTATTTCGATGTTAGTGGCATATGCCTGTAAAGATGGCGTGGTGATGACGGCCAGATTGGCCAGGCGGCCGTACACCTGATGCGCCTGCTCCAGCTCGACATCGTCGCTGTCGGGAAACAGGCTGATGAAAAGCGGACGCGACAAGCCGTTGCCGCGCACGATGCGCCACAACTCGGCCCGGTCCAATGGCGTCATGTGATCAAGCGCCAGCGACAGCTTGCGATACATCACGCCCCGCTCCACCCTTTGTTCGCCAGCGCCATTGCGGTACTGGCTGCTGGTATCGACCGGCGTGACACCCGCGCCATACGAAGCGTTCTGTTCGGGCCGCCAGTAGGCGCCCGCCACCAGGCGCGCGACCTCAATGTAGCCGGCAGGGTTGTCGGGGTCGCTCAGATCAATCACCAGTTTCCTGATGCTGCGCATCTGGAACCAGCAACGGGCGTAGGTACCGCCGCCGTAACTATAGGCATTCAAGCCCAGCGGCAGTGCCCCCCAATCCCACATGCCCAGCCTCGCATACTCACATGCTGGCATGACACCCGTATCGAATGCAGACGCGACGTCGCCAGGCTCGACGTAGCCGCGCACGCGGATGGTAGCCCCTGAGGTCAGGTTGCAAAACGGCAGGGCCGCACCACCGACGATTTCTGGAATCAACCAGATCGCCGTGATGGTCAGCGTCGCACCTACCGAACGCAGCACTGAAGATTTACCTTCGCGCTGCAGGTTGTTCGGTCCCAACGCACCAGCCTGGCTCGATGCCGTCAACACCGCGCGATCACCGGCATTGTCGTAAATGATGCGCAAGTTGCTCATGCGTCCCCCTGCACTGGCCAAACGATGGCATCAAGCTCTTCGAAGGAAGTCGCGGCGGCGATCTGTCCACGCAACTGAAGAGCAATCGCGAACGCCTCGGCAACGTGCGCCCCCAGCGCGGCGCCGACGGCGATCATTCCGGCCGCATCGAGTGTCAGGTTGGTGTTATCAGACAAGGTCCAGTCGATGCTATATGGCTGGCCGGCAGCCTGCGCCATCAGGGCCAGCTGCGCGGCTCCAACGATGCGGTCCTTGTCAGCCTGATACATGGCGCCACAGCAAACAAAATCCGCAGACTCGGCAAGCGCGCGCACCTGCTTGATGCGCGCCCAGGTAGCAGCCTTGACGCTATCCAGCGTTCTTGCATCTATCCATATGTCTGCCTTCGCATCGTATTCGTGATGCTCGCTGGGCTGGGGCTGTATCGTCCTTCCTGTGCGCTCGTTTGTTTGAGTGCCGTCACTGTTGACAATGATTGTTTCCATTAAAAATTCCTTGCGATCACAATCGCCTGACATTGTTTAACATAGAGCTTGCCTCTGTCCGCAGCGGTAAGGTAAGCATTGGTGCCGGAAACGCCGAACTGGACGGTGTCACCCACGTTGATGTCCAAGGTAAGTCCGTAGACGGTTGCGGCAGGGCCATCGCCGCCCTGCCGCTCCTGGACTCCGCTCATCCAGAGCCAGTTCCCGCCATTGATGCGGTACCAGATGCTCAGTTGATCGTCGACCACCGCCGTGCAAACGATTGAAAAGAAAACGGTGCCAGAGCGGATACGGAGCGCGGCAGGCCACCCTGGAGCGTTGTGCTTGAACAGTACTTCCAGATTCGTAAATACAGCCGCGGAATTGAGCGACGAAGCCTCAATGAATACTCCGGATGCGGACGACTGCAGGGAAATCGATGGATAACCGGGTTCAAAAAATGCCGTTGCAGCGGAGGCAGTGCCAACAGACACGCGCGCAGATGAAAGGTCGCCAGAGAATGTACCTTTCACAGCGTCCAGCTCACCGGAAAATTTTCCTTTGACTGCATCCAACACACCGGCAAAGCTGCCCTTCGCCGCTTTTAGCTCTCCCGAGAAGGTGCCCTTGACGCCGTCCAGGTTGCCGCTAAAAACGGCGCTGCCATTGACGATGGAAAATCCTGGTGCGTAGATATTTCCTGCCGCATCGATTTGCACATACTTTCCCAGTCCTGGATTGCCAAACAGCAATCCGTTCTCGCTCAGGTGGAAGCCGCTACCGCCATTGCTTGGCCATGCATAGGCATTATTGGGATAACCACTACCACCATGCAGCGTCGCGCTGTAGATATCGCCCGCCGTGACCTTGCCAAGATCGGCACTGATCGCGCTCAGCTGCCCCACCTTGAGCGCATTCAAATACGGCGCCGACCACTTGGTGGTGCCGCTGGCCGGATTAAAAATACCGTCCGAACGGTACAGCGATTCGCCGGCGCCAAACAGCGGCGGCGAACCTTCCCACACCGTGCCGGCGCCCCAGGTATCAACCGGCGGATAGGATGTTGCGCCCTGCGTGCTGAGCGTCGCTGGCGCGCTGGCCAGTGACAGCAAACTGGTCTTGCTGTAGCATATCCGTGCCGAGTTTCCCGTCACGCCGTCGAAAATCTTGCTGACCGTCTGGCTAGCCGTGTAAGTCAGGCCGTCGGCCACGATGCTGGCCGTGACCGTCACGCTGTCGCCCACCATGCCGGCATATGTCAGCGTGGCCACGTTGCCGACGCGCGTCAGCACGCTGGCGTTGCTGGCGGTGAATGTCACCTGGCCCTGCATATTCACCAGGCCTGCCGTGAAATCGATGCTGGCAGGAGCGGCAATTGTCGTGGCGGCCACCTTGAACGCCTGTGCCGTGGCAGCCAGCAGCAGCACGCGGTCGTTGGCCGGCGCGAAGCGCGGCACGGTATTCATGATCAGCCTGTCGCGTTCCCCCACTATCGCGCTCATGCCAGCACCCCCACCGTCACTCGGCCCGTCAGCCAGAAACGCGACAGCATCACCACCACGCCCGGCACGCCGTCCTGCAAGCCAAAGCGTTCAGCGCGCAATTGCACGGGCTGCCCCAGTTCCAGCATCATCATCTCGGGTTCTCCATCAAATTCGTAAATGGTGCGCGGTACCTTGCTCAAGGCCAGGCGCCGCTGCGCTTCCGCGCGGGCATCGGCCCGCGTCTTCAGGCACGTATCGATCTGCACCGGGTCGTCGGAGAGGCGGTAACGCGTGCGCACCGCCGCGTCGACCACCGTTTCCGTCAGCCATTCGGTGGCATACAAATCCGCATGCGCGGGCGGAATGCTGGTCGTCAGGGCGGCTTGCAGCGTCCAGTTCCGGTCGAAGCCGATCTTCACGGCGGCCGTCACCGGCAGACGCTGCGCGGGACGCAGCGAGCGTTCGCGCATCTGCTCCGGACCGATCGCCACAGGCACGCCGGCGGCCGGCAACGCGATCTGCACCAGGCGCAACTGGCCGGTGCGCGACATGATCGCCTGGGCGCCCACGCTGGCCGCCAGTTGCTGAATCGCCTGCGCCTGGTTCGTGCGATCCGCTACATACAGCCCCACCGGTTGCGGGTGGGACGCATCGAAAGCGGTCAGGTTGTCCAAGTCCAGGTCCGCCAGGGTAAAACGGTCGGCTGCCTTGCCATAGGCCGTGGCGATGCGCTGCACCAGCGGCGCGATGCGCGGCGCATAGCCGCCGCCCTTGTCACCCTGCACGCTGGCCGTGATCGTGGTGGAAAACGGATCGGTAGTCAGGTTGAAGCGACCCGCCTGGTCATTCAAGGCCACAGCAATCGGCTTGCCGTTGGTGCGCACTTCAAACGTCGATTCGACCGCGCCAAGAAAACCGTACTCCAAAGTGGCGGGATTGGTCAGCAAGGGCGTCACGTTGTGGCACTCGCCGAAGGGTATCGGCAGGATGGCGTCCTTGTTCGGCGTCGTGCCACCCAGCTTCGCCTCGGAAATCGGCGTATTCAGGCGCTGCAGCTTGTCGCGCAGTACCAGGTTGACCGACTCGCGCCCCGCACTGGCCACGTCGGCGATGATGCCGTCGAAGACCAGCCGGAAGTCGGCGCGTGGCCACGATGCATCGCCGGCCCAGGCCTTGAGCGGCCGGTTCATCCAAACGTCGTCCAACCAGCCATCGAGCGCGCCGTCGGCGTTATCAAGTTCGATATCGCCGCCCGACAACCCCGCCTCGCCGGACAGGCTGACCTGTTCCGTGAAGGCCAGGCCGCCCTTGGCCAGCGGCTGGTACGCGGTATTCGCCGGCACCTCAAGCGGCCCGGTCACGTAGGGCCGCGAAGCGATATATCGCGTCACCTCGCTGCCGGCCACATTCACCTGCGCCTCGATCAGCACCATGCGGATGGCCGACGGGCTTTGCAGCCATTCCTGAAATTGCGCATCGGTCATGCGTATTCTCCTTTCACTGCATTGGCCCAGGCGGATGCCCGGGACGATTTGTCCACGCCATCGACCACCGTCCTGGCGGCGTTGGCGTTCGATTCAAAGGTGGCCTGGATGGTGGCGCCCGTTTGCGCCCGCTGGTCGGCGCGCAAGCCTTCCAGCTCCACGCGCATGGCCTGGTTGTCTTCGCGCAGGCCGCGGATTTCGGCCACCAGTACGTCGGAGCCGACGTTCGCCGCCGACGAGTAGCGCACGGGGTCGAAGACCGCCGCTGTCACGGGAGAAGTCATCGCGGCAAGTGCAGCGACCACGGGAGGATTATTCAGTTTCACGCCCAGGTCCGCCGCACCGCCCATCGCCGCCCGCAGGCCGGCAATGGCCTGTGCCACCGTCAGCACGCTGTCGTTGATGGTGATCAAGCCCGATACCTGGGCATTGAGCGCATCCAGGCTGGCCTGCTGCACGTCGACCTGCGCGGCCGCCCATTTCAACGCTTCCTTGTTCGCTTCCACCACGCGGGCGTAATCGGCCGCATAGCGGGCGTCGGAGGCGTTGACCACTTGCGACGCCGTCAGAAACGCCTGCTCGGCGGCGGACAGCCCCGATTGCGCAGTCGTGTCGCCGGCATTTGCGGCCGCCAGGGTCTTCTCGAACTGCGCCCGCGCCTCGGCGTACTTTTGCTCCGGCGTGAGCGTCGACTGTGCGCCCAGCGCCATGCTGGCATTGAGCCCGTTCAAGGTCGCCACCCACGATTTCGACTTCTCCAGCGCCGACTTGGCCGCTGCCGATTCCGTTTCATACGCCTTGGCCAGCGCATCCTTTGCACTGGTCACCGCCTTGACGGCCTGGATCTGGTCGAACAATCCGCGATTACTATCGGCGATGCTGGCGCGCTGCGCGGCCAGCAGCTGCGCTTCAGTTTTCGTCAGTTCGTTCAACTGCTGCTGCATATCCTTGCGTTCGCTGGCGATGTCGCTGGCCGTCTTGTTCACTGTGGCCAGCTCACCCGAGGCGACGCTGAGGTCCGCAGCATAATCGGCCGCCTTCTTGAACGGCTCGGCGATGGCAAGCAACTGCACGTACATGCCCTGGCCCGCAGCAGTATTCAAGTCCTGCGCCAGCACCAGCGCCTTGAATTGCTCGCTCGTCGTTACGCCGGACTGGCCCATCGCCGCCATGGCACTACGCACCGACTTGGTGACCGGGTCCATCTGCTCGGCCTCGGTCAGGAAATTCTGCACGAAAAAGCTGGTACCACTGGTCAGGGTATCGAGGTCGCCGGCCGCCTGAATCAGGCTTTCGCTCAGCGCCACAGCGGAAAGGCCGGAGGTGTTGAAGGACTTGCCCAGCACGGCCAGCACGTCCGACACCTGCATGTAGTTGTTGGCCACACGCGCCAGGGTTTCCAGATAGCCCTCGCCCACGGCCTGGTATTTTTCCAGACCGCCCACACCGAACTTCGCCATATCGTCGCCCAGCTTGGAAAAAGCCGCTTCCAGGGCCTTTTGCATTTCCTCGCCCTTCAAGTCCTTCAGGCTGATCTTGCCCAGGTTGACGACGAAAGAATTCAGCTGCGAGGTAAAGGCATCGCCGTCCATTCCCAGCAAGTCGGCGGCCGAGACGATGCTCGTGCGCAGGCCCAGCACGATCTTGGTAAACTGGTCGTTCGTTTCCGCTCCCATGGCCGTGAGGTTCGTGGACTTCTTGTCGCTGGAAAACCAGCCGCCAGACTTCTTGACATCGACATAGGAATTCACGTCGAAGCGCTTAGTATCAAGGTCGCCCAAGCGCGACGAGTTGGTGACTACCCCCACATCCTGCACCGTAGTCTTGCCGCCAAAGATGCTGCTGACGACATTACCTATGAAGCCGCCGCTGGAACTGCCTTTGGTTCCCAATGCGGACGTCAGGATGTCCGAGCGCACCAGCAAGCTGCCCAGGCCGCCGATGCCCGAGACGATCTGCTTGAGCGAGACCACCATCGACGACGAATACGCCAGGCCCAGGCCGGAGTTTTTCTCCATGATTTCCAAGCTCTTGGTGATCGACGCCGACTTCGCGGATGAATCGCCGAGCACCGTGCCAGTGCCATTGGCAGCTTGGCGATCCTTCGCCGTCGTGTCGACGCCGCCACCGCCGCCGCTGAAGGCGCCGCCCAGCACGGCGGCAATCGCCGCTGCCGCTGCCGCATAGCCCCACGGTCCCATGGAGCTCATGAAGGACATGAACACGCCGGGTACCTTGGCTGCATTCTGCGCCGTTTGGCCGGCCATCACTGCCCCCGTCTCTGTGGCCTGCCCGACGACCACGCCCGCGGCAGACGAGCCCGAGACAAACAGGCTGGTGGCCAGTTTTTGCAATTGGCCAGCCATTTCCACAGCGCGGAAAGCTTTTTCGGCCCCTTCCATCAACTTGTAGCCCGTACTGTTTTCCTTGAAGAAGCCCTTGGCCGCACCAGCCATGTCGCGGTAACCCTTGACCTGTGCCTTCGCGCCATCCTCGCGTGCCTTCGATTCCGCAGCTTCTTTTTTGGGTTTATCCTCTCCCGCGTCCACGAGTCCTTCGCTCAAGGTGCGTTGAATGTCACGCTGCGCCTTCTGGTAATCGGCAAAGGCCGTACCCAGCTTGCCGATCGCCGCCCCCGCCTTGCCGAACGCCTTTTCCAGCGCATCGCCCATGGCCTTGGCGCCATCGACCATGTCTTTCCACGTTTTTTCGTCCGCCGCCTTGGCGTCGGCGCGACTCTTGGTCTCCTTTGCCTTGGCCTCCTCGTCGCGTTTCTTCGCCGCCGCTTCCTTCTCCTGGCGTGCCGTTTCCTCCAGTTGCGCCAGGTCGGCGTTGACTTGCTGCTGTACGCGCAGCTGTGCGGCGCCTGCTTCCGCGATCTTGTTGTCCCTTTCCTGCTGGCCCTGCGCCGTCTTCGCCTGAAAACCTTTTAATACCTCGGCTTGCTGCTGGTAGGCTGCCACTTCGGCAGCGCCACGCGCGCTAATGGCCATGCGGCGGTTGGCAAAAAACTCATCCTCGCTCAAGGCGCCGCCTTTGCGGCGCGCTTCGTCGAGCTTGGCCTGCTGGTCATAACCTTCAGTCTTGATGCGCAACGCGCTTTGAATCGCCTGCAACTGACCTGCCAGCACCGCGTCGCGAGGGTCGGAACCTGCCGCTGGAGGTGCGGCAGTCCTGGCAGGTGCGGCAGTCCGGGAAGGTGCCGCAAACGAGGCTCGCATATTCTGCCGCAGCTCTTTCTCCTTGTCGGCAGAGAAGGGAACACCGGCGGCTCTGGCATTGGCCAGGGCTTCCTCAAACTGCTTGATTTCCGCGACCTCTCGCTCCGCCTTGGTGACATAGCGCTTCTGCAGCTCGCCCAGCTCCTTGACGGCCTGCTTGGAATCGGCATTGCGTTTCGATTCCGCCTGGTCGGCCTTCGCCTTTGCTTCCAGCTGCGTCTGCTTGTTCATCGCCACTGCCAACGCCTTGGCCTGCTCCTGCTCAAACTGTTCCATCTGGGCGCCGGTCAATCGCGCCGCCGGGTGCGTGCCGGGAACCAGTTGGCCTGTGCGGCGCACGTCGGCCGTGCGTTTCTTGATTTTTTCGATCTCGTCTTCCGGCGTCTCTTCGCGTCCGATAGAACGCATGCCATCCATGAAACTGGACCAGAGATTCTTGCTGCCTTGCAGCAAGGTACCGATCATGCTAAGCTTTTCAGCGCGTTTTTGCAGGCCTGCATTGATCAAGTCACTCGCCATGACCATGGCCTCTTGCGTCTTGCCTTCCTTTTCCAGCGCCGCGATATGCGCGTACTGGGCACCCGTGAGGATGTTGTAATTCTTGTCGTGCGTATCGACCCAATTGGTGACGCCATCGGCCATCGTCGCAAAGTCGGCCGCCACAGCGCCAGCCGATTGGCCATTCATTTGCGCCATGGTGACGGCGGCAGCGCCCACGGAATTGAGCGCTTCACTGGTGAACTGGCCCGTTTCCACCAGAGTCTGCAAAACCACGCGGGTATCACCCAGGCCACCCTGGCTGGCATCAGAAACCGACGCCACCATAGTGTTGAACTGGCCTTCCGTGATGCCCGCGGCATTTCCTGTCAGTTCCAGGGCACGGGATAACTTGTCCGATTCCAGCTGGCCCTGCACGAAGGCCTCGGCCACGAACGCCGCCATGTCGGCCGCCATCTGCAGCGCCAGCAACGGCCCCGCACCCAGGCGTTTCATGGCCAATTCCGTCAAGCCGGTGGCGTTGGCCATCTCCCCAAGGCCGTCCTTGATCTGCCCGATGTCGGCGTTCAAGCTGCCTTCGCCAATCTTGGCCGAGGCTTTGGCAAAGCCATCGACCGCGGCCATACCCTTGAACATGGCATCCGCAGCGGCGCTGCTTTCGTCACCGAGTACTTTGGACGCGTCTGCCGCCGCGCGTGCCGCTTCGGCCTGCGCGCGTACCCGTGGTTCGAAGTTGCCAAACTTGGTACTGGCTTCCTCGACTTGATCGCCTGTCTGTTTACTGGCGGTAGCCAGGTCATTCACCGCCTGCGTCCCTGCCTTGATCTCCGCCGCATTCACGGCAATTTTTAACTCTGTTATCTCTGGCATGTTTGGCCCATAAAAAAGGCCGCGCATGGCGGCCGGGTTGGAAAATGCGGGTCAGCCCGCCGCATGCTGGTACGACAAGAACAGCGCGTCGAGCTGGTCCAGCAACTGGTGCTCGAACGGCTCGATGGCGATGGCGTGGCGCGCCTGCCAGGCGAGGATTTCCGTGCTGGCGATGGGGTTGACGGCCATGCCATTCTGCCGCTTGCGGTTCAATTGCGCGAACCATTCCCACACGTGGGCCAGCTCGAACGGCATCGGCGGCATCGCCTCCTCGGGCGGTGCGCGGTACAGCGGATGGCGCCGGGCGGCGTCGATATGCTCGCCCTTGGCATGGCCATCGGCCGCCCGCGCGCCGCGCTCGAACTGGTGCCCGGCGTAGCGCAGCAGGCTGGCCGTCAGAGTTTCAAAAAATTCGACTCGTTTTCCAGCGCGGTGGTCACTTTTTCCTGCCAGGTCGGGTATTTTTCAAAGGCCGCCTCCAGCAGCGCCGGATCGAGCGGCACGGGTGCGCCGTTGCTCGTGAAGCCATACCAGCCCGTGACCACGGCCAGTGCCAGGCGTTTCTGGTTGCCGTCAATGGCTTGCACCAGCAGTTCCGCGCCTTCGTCGGTGGAGGCGTCGATGGCCGTCTTGCGACGTGCCGACTTCTTGTAGCCTTCGGCGCGCACGGCGTTGTTGGCGACGCGATACTGCTCACTGTTCTTGCCGACGATGGTCAGGCCGGCCACCGCTTCGCCATCCGCGTCGAAAATGACGGGCACGTCGAAGGTGACGGGAGTAGCCGCCGCGTGGATGTTGCCGATGTCGAAACCTGCCTGGATTTTTTGTGCGTTGTTCATATGTGCTGCTTTCTGGATGAATTAAAGATAAAAAGGCCGCCACGAAGGCGGCCCCGGTGCAGGCGCTAGCCGCTTACAGCGCGCTGTCCTGGATGGTCAAGGTGGTCGCTTCATGCTGCGCGTCCGTGCCCTTGTAGCGCAGGACGTCAAAGGCGCAGGTGACGATCTTGTTTTTCTCGCCGTCGTCGATCTTGGCCGAGGTGATCTTGATGCGGCCCATGGCCAGCGCCAGCACGTCAGCGGTCGGCGCCGTGCCCGACGCCATGGCGTAGGCCAGCGGGATTTCCGTCTCGGACTTGAAGTAGTCGAGATAGGTAGCGTCCTGCAGCAGGACCGTAAACTGGCCCGAACCCATCACCTTGCCGCGCGAGGCGGCCGTGGCGTACTTCGAGCCGATCACCGGATCGACCTTGACCTGACCGTCCAGTGAGACGGACATGCCGGTGCAGATCTGCGACGGGATGCCGTTCACCGACAGCATGGCCGTGGCGCCCGAGAATTTGCCGGTGCCCGGCGCGGCCAGCGGCGTGGGGAAATACGGTACGGCCGTGGTCGGGCCTTCCGCCTTGCCCATCAGGGTGAAGTCCAGGCTGGTGATGCCGTTCGGCTGCACGGCGATATCCATCTTACTGACCAATTGATCGACGAAGCTGCGGTGCACGCCGATCTTCGGATCCTGCACTTCGGCCGTGAACCAGTCGGTGGTATGACCGGTCAACGGGGTGAAGCTGCGCTTGCCGACCGCCGCCACGCCGACCGAATCGCCAGCCGCCTTGACGATCATGACCGTACCGTCCATGAACTGGCCATTCAGGTTGGTGGCCGTGACCGACGTGACGAAGAAGTTCTTCGCGTTGTTGGCGGCGGCCGGCGCCGTCATGCCGGTGATGCGCACAACGCTGCCGGCGCGGAAACCTTCCGCCAGCCAGGAGCCGGCGCTACGGGTCAGGCCGGAGGCGGCGGCCGCGATGGTTGTTTGCGCGGCAGCGACGCCGCCCGCCGTGAAGTCGCGGCGCAGCAGCGCCGCCATCAGCGGCGCATACGTGCCGCAAGCTGCTTCGGCCTTGATGGCGCCCGTGGTGCGGAAGTTGCCCAGGCGGGTATCGCCCTGCTGCTGGCTGGCGTCGATTTCGGCGCTCGCGTATTTGTCCGCTTCCGTGTCGAAGGTGGCCGTGACGCGGGGATAAATCTGGCCGCCGCCGGCGGCGGCCTTGCTGCCTTCGGCGCTTTGTTTGCTGATAACGATCAAGCTGTCGATGCCGTTTGCTGTCGATGCCATAGTTGTAAAACCTTTCGTGGGATAAAAAAAGACCGCCAGCGGCGGTCTTGGGGAGGGAACTGCGAATAATCGGGAAGACATATGAAAAACCCGCACGCGGTGAGGCGGCGGGCTGGTGTCCGGATGGCGTGGGGCCATGCCGGATGGAAGGTGGGCGAAGGGACCATGAAGGCCGTTCGCTGCGCTGAGTTCCCCTATCGGTGTCGCGCTGGAAGCGCGTCTATTACGAGTGGAGAAGCATGTGGTGTACTGCGCTATTCGCTGTGTTGCAGTTGCTGCGTGATCGAGACTCTATTCTAGGGGGCTTTTTTTCATCGCCGGGCATATTGCAAAAACTTTTTAGTGACCGAGGCGGCGCATGGCGCGGGCGCCGTGCGACTGGAAGATGCCTTCCAGTTCGCTGACCATGTCCTTGATGCGTTCGAGTTCGAAGCCGCCGGAGCAGCTGATGGCCGCTTCGCCGCCGCCGTGGCAAGCCTGGCAGACGACAGGTGCGCCGGCCTGCATGGCAGCGACGACGCCCGTACCATGGCAAACCTTGCATTTGCTGTCGAGCCAATGCGCGAGCGACGCTTCGGCCACGCGGCGGTACAAGGTATTGGCTGCCTGCGTATCCCAGGCAGTGTGCGCCTTGACCCAGCGCCGCGCGCGGCCCTTCTGCGTCACGGCCGCCGTCCAGGCGCGCAGCAACTGCGCCAGGTTGCCCGCATTGCCTTCGAACAGGCGGCTGACGGTGCCGTCCGCATATTTGACGCGGCACAGCAAGGCGCCCATGTCACCGGCCAGCGCGGCGGCCGCGATCACGTCCAGGTCGTGGTGGACGGCATCGTCGCGCAAGTTCTGCGACGACAGCGATGCGATGAATTTTTCTGCAAACCCCATGATTTCTCCTCGTTGATACTAATCGTTGTTCTGTGCCGGGCCAAACAGCGCCGCCACCAGCGGATCGCGGCGCGCCGTGCCGCGTGTCCAGCTGGCCGTGCGGCGCACTTGCGGCGGCAGTTCGGCCCAGCCATCGACCTCGTCATCCTGCTCGCCCAAGCCGTACAGGGCGGGCCGCTGGCGCCCCGGTTCCGTGCAGTGGCGCTGCGCCAGGTGGATCTGTCCCATCCCACACATGTGGCGCAAATAGCGGCTCATGGTGCCCGCATCGAGTCCCAACAAAGCGGACAACTGCGCCGCGCTGGCCTGGCCCTGCTCGCGGATGTATTGCGCGATGCGGGCGATATGCAGCTGCGACTTCTTGCTGCGTCCCTGTAACTGGCGCCCCTGACGTGGCGCCGTCCTGCTTTCCACCAATTGACTGCTGTTCAACATCTGCCTGACCTCCCGTGGTGTCGCCAACCGGCAGACGCTGTAGTGCGTTTGCGACAGGCAACGAGTGGACTTTATCAATCGCTAATGTTAAAGTCAAGCATTTGGTAATTTATCAAACGGTAAATTTCAGGTTTAATGTGGAGATGAATATGTATCAATACAGACGCGACCGCCTGCTGGCCCTGATCCGCGAACACTACGACAACACGCGCAAGAAAATTTCCGACGTCAGTGGCTGGAGCGAGGCGCGCATCTCGCAAATCCTCTCGCCCACCTACCGCGAGGGACGCGCCTTCAGCGAAAAGATCGCGCGCAAGCTGGAAGCGGACTTGCAGCTGGGCAGCATGTATTTCGACCAGGGCGCGGCGCCCGACCAGGCGGCGCTGGCGGCACGCGCACTGGCCGGCGTGCAGGCCGTGGTGGTGGAAGATGGCGAGGATGAACGCTTCTACCCGATCCGCAAGGTGAAACTGCGCCTGTCGGCAGGCATCACGGGCTTTGCCATCGAACCGGAAACGCACGACGGCAGCACCATCAGCGTGCCGCGCAGCTGGGTCGAACGCAATGGCTACCACCCAGAAAAACTGGTGGCGATCAAGGTCAAGGGCGAGAGCATGGAGCCGGCCCTGTACGAGGACGACGTGGTGATCATCAATACGGCCGACAACCGGCCGGCCGATGGCATTGTGTTTGCCATCAATTACGAAGGCGAGCCGGTGGTCAAGCGCATGGCGCGCGATATCGGCGAATGGTGGCTGACGTCGGACAACCCCGACCAGCGCAAATACCACCGCAAGCTGTGCCGTGGCAATGAATGCCTGATCGTGGGCAGGGTCGTGCGCAAGGAAAGCGACCGGATTTGAAAGCGAAATTTATCGATTGATAAACTTCGCTTTCAATTGGGCGTTTACGCCAGCGCTGCCTGGATTTGCTGCAGCGCGGCCGGGTCGTCCATCGACGTCAGGTCGCCCGGGCTGCGCCCTTCGCAGATAGCCTGGATCGAACGGCGCAGCAATTTTCCCGAGCGCGTCTTCGGCAGCTGCGGCACGAACAGCACGCGCGCGGGCCGCGCCACGGCACCCAGCTGGCGGTCGACGACGGCCATCACTTCGCGCTCCAGCACCGCTTTCGCTTCAACGCTGTCGAAGCCCTGCGGGTCCTTCAGGATCACAAACGCCATCGCCACCTGGCCTTTGAGCTTGTCCTCCACGCCCACGACGGCCACTTCCGACACGTTCGGATGGCTGGTGATGCTTTCCTCGATTTCGCGCGTGCCCAGGCGGTGGCCGGCCACGTTGATCACGTCATCGGTGCGGCCCAAAATAAAGTAATAGCCATCCGCATCGCGCACGCCCCAGTCAAAGGTGGAATACACTTGTCGGCCGCTGAAAGTGGACCAGTAGGTGTCGACGAAACGCGCATCGTCGCCGTAGACCGTCTGCATGCAGCCAGGCGGCAGCGGGCCATCCAGCACCAGCACGCCCTTCTCGTTCGCGCCGCACTCCTCGCCCGTCGCTTCGTTGAGCAGCTTGACCTGGTAGCCGTACATGGCCAGGCCGGGGCTGCCCAGGCGCGTCGGCGTGTCCGCCACGCCTTTCGCCACCGAGAGGATCGGCCAGCCCGTCTCCGTCTGCCAGTAGTTGTCGATGATGTCCACTTTCAGCTCATCGGCGATCCATTGCGAGGTGGTTTCATCGAGCGGTTCGCCCGCCAGGTACAGCGCCTTCAATGACGACAGGTCGTATTTGCGCATCAGTTCCACCGGGTGCTTGCGCAGCACGCGGATGGCCGTCGGCGCCGAGAACATGCGCGTGACCTTGTATTTCTCGACGATGCTCCACCAGATGCCGGCATCGGGACAGATGGGCAAGCCCTCGTACAGGATGGTGGCCATGCCGGCGATCAGCGGGCCGTACACGATGTAGGAATGGCCCACCACCCAGCCGATATCCGAGGTGGCAAAGAAAGTTTCGCCGGGCTTGCCGCAAAACGTGTATTGCATCGACGACGCCAGCGCCACCGCGTAGCCGCCCACGTCGCGCTGCACGCCCTTTGGTTTACCCGTCGTGCCCGAGGTGTACAGCACATACGACGGCTCGTTCGCTTCGAGCCAGGTGACGGGCACCTGCGCGTCCAGGTGCTGCTCGCGCAGTGTCGCGTAATCGACATCGCGGCCCGGCGTCAGTTCCATCGGCACCAGGTGGCGGTCGACCAGCAATACCTGCTGCGGCTTGTGCGCGGCGATGCGGATGGCTTCGTCGAGCAGCGGCTTGTAGGCAATCGCCTTGCCATTGCGCGAACCCGCATCGGCGGAAAACACCAGCTTGGGCTGCGCATCGTCGATGCGGCTGGCCAGGCTGTTGGCGGCAAAGCCGCCGAACACCACGGAATGCACGGCGCCGATGCGCGCGCAAGCGAGCATGGCGAACGCCGCCTCGGCGATCATCGGCATGTAGATCAGTACGCGGTCGCCCTTGACGACGCCCAGCGACAGCAACATGGCGGCGCAGCGCTCCACTTCGCGCTGCAGTTCGCGAAAACTGTAGCTGCGCTCCGTGTTCGTCTCGGTGGAAATGGAGATCAGCGCGGCGGCATCGCCCTGGCTATCCACCCAGCGGTCCACGGCGTTGTGGCACAAATTGGTGGTGCCGCCGACAAACCACTTGGCGAACGGCGGGCGGGAATAATCGAGCACTTGCGAAAACGGGGTATGCCAGTCGATCTTGTCCGCTTCCTCGCGCCAAAAAGCATCAGGCGTGTCGATCGAGCGTTGATAAAATGCTGCGAAATCCATGTCTCCTCCGGTATGCGTGCATTCTTGTATCGGGGCCTGGCCGAACTGGCCTGGCCACCGCTTGTGTGCATCGCCTGCGTGCCATCCGCCTGCGTATTTTTCCTAAAACGCGTCGCCGGGAACGCGCACAACCCCTTCCATCAGCACGCGTGCGCTGCGGCTCATGATGGCCTTGGTGACGCTCCACACGCCATCGGCCAGCGCCGCTTCCGCGCCCACCATCAGGGTGCCGGACGGGTGGCCGAAGCGCACCGAATTGCGGGGGCCACCGCCGGCCGCCAGGTTGACCAGGGTGCCGAGGATGGCCGCCGCCGTGCCGATGGCGACAGCGGCCGTGCCCATCATGGCGTGATGCAGTTTGCCCATGGACAGGGCGCGCACCAGCAGGTCGATCTCGCCCGCTGCCACCTGCTTGCCGCTGGATGAGACATAGCCGGCCGGCTTGGCGACAAACGCCACTTTCGGCGTGTGCTGGCGCTTCGCCGCCTCGTCAAGATGTGCGATGAGGCCCATGCGTAGCGCGCCATGTGCGCGGATGGTCTCGAAACGGGCCAGCGCGGCCGGATCGCCATTGATGGCGTCCTGCAGTTCCGTGCCCGTGTAGCCGATGGCGTCCGCATCGACAAAAATCGTCGGGATGCCGGCGTTGATCATCGTGACTTTCAACACGCCGATGCCGGGCACGTCGAGGTCATCAACCAGGTTGCCGGTCGGGAACATGGCACCACCGCCGCCCTCTTCCTCCGCGGCCGGATCGAGGAATTCCAGTTTTACTTCGGCGGCCGGGAAAGTCACACCATCGAGTTCGAAATCGCCGGTTTCCTGTACTTCGCCATTCGTCATGGGCACATGGGCGATGATGGTCTTGCCGATATTGGCTTGCCAGATGCGCACCGTGGCGATGCCGTTTGCAGGCACGCGAGCGGCGTCAATCAGGCCGCTGGCAATGGCGAACGAACCGACGGCAGCCGACAGGTTGCCGCAGTTGCCGCTCCAGTCGACAAACGGTTTGTCGATGGAGACCTGGCCGAACAGGTAGTCGACGTCGTGTTCCGGCTTGCTACTTTTCGCCAGGATCACCGTCTTGCTGGTGCTGGAAGTGGCGCCGCCCATGCCGTCGATCTGCTTGCCATAGGGGTCGGGGCTGCCGATCACGCGCAGCAGGAGCGCATCGCGCGCCGCACCCGGCACTTGCGCGCTGGCGGGCAAATCCTGCAGGCGGAAGAACACGCCCTTGCTGGTGCCGCCGCGCATGTAGGTGGCGGGAATTTTAATTTGAGGGGTCTGGGTCATGGGGTTTCCTGAAAAGCCGGGCAGCGCGCGCCTGCACGCCACCCGGTGAATGACGAAGTGCTTACGCGGCCTTGGACGACTCGAGGAAATCCTGGGCAAACCTTTGCAGCACGCCGCCGGCCTCGTAAATCGACACCTCTTCCGCCGTATCGAGGCGGCAGGTAACGGGCACTTCGAGCGTTTCGCCGTCCTTGCGATGAATGACGAGGGTCAAGGTGGAGCGCGGCGTGCGCTCGCCTACGACATCATAGGTTTCGCTGCCATCGAGGCCCAACGTCTTGCGGTTCACGCCAGGCAGAAATTCCAGCGGCAAGACGCCCATGCCCACCAGGTTGGTGCGGTGGATGCGCTCGAACCCTTCGGCCACGATGGCTTCCACGCCGGCCAGGCGCACGCCCTTGGCGGCCCAGTCGCGCGAGGAGCCCTGGCCGTAGTCGGCGCCGGCGATGATGATCAATGGCTGCTTGCGCTCCATGTACACCTCGATGGCTTCCCACATGCGCGAGATTGTGCCTTCCGGCTCGATGCGCGTGAGCGAACCGGCCTTCACCTTGCCGTCCTCGATGACCATCTCGTTTTTCAGGGTCGGATTGGCAAACGTGGCGCGCTGCGCCGTCAAATGGTCGCCCCGGTGCGTGGCGTAGGAATTGAAATCTTCTTCCGGTAAGCCCATCTTCGCCAGGTATTCGCCGGCCGCGCTATCGAGCATGATGGCGTTCGATGGCGACAAGTGGTCGGTGGTGATGTTGTCGCCCAGGACGGCCAGCGGACGCATGCCTTTCAAGGGGCGTGCGCCAGCCAGCGCGCCTTCCCAGTACGGCGGACGGCGGATATACGTCGTCTGCGGACGCCAGTCGTACAGGGGGCTGACCTTGACGCCGTCGTCCGCCTGCGCGGCGAACATCGGAATGTACACCTTGCGGAACTGCTCCGGCTTGACGCTGGAAGCGACGATGGCGTCGATTTCCTCGTCCGAAGGCCAGATATCTTTCAGCAAAATCGGCTTGCCGTCCGCGTCATGGCCCAGCACATCCTTCTCGATATCGAAACGGATGGTGCCGGCGATCGCGTAGGCCACCACCAGCGGCGGCGAGGCGAGGAAAGCCTGCTTCGCGTACGGGTGGATGCGGCCGTCGAAGTTGCGGTTGCCCGACAGGACAGCCGTGGCGTACAGGTCGCGCGACACCACTTCTTCCTGGATGACGGGATCGAGCGCGCCCGACATGCCGTTGCACGAGGTGCAGGCGAAAGCCACGACGCCAAAGCCCAATGTTTCGAGCTCCGGCATCAGGCCCGCTTCCTGCAGATACAGTTCCACGGTTTTCGAGCCGGGCGCCAGCGACGATTTCACCCACGGCTTGCGGGTCAAACCAAGGCGGTTCGCATTGCGCGCGATCAAACCGGCGGCGATCATGTTGCGCGGGTTGTTCGTATTGGTGCAGCTGGTGATGGCCGCGATGATGACGGCGCCGTCCGGCATCTTGCCCGGCTCGTTTTCCACCACGCCGGAAATGCCGCGCGCGGCCAGTTCAGACGTCGGCACGCGGTTGTGCGGATTCGACGGACCGGCGATATTGCGCACGACGGACGACAGGTCAAAGCTCAATACGCGCTCATACTGCGCGTCGACCAGGCTGTCGGCCCACAGGCCCGTTTCTTTGGCATACAGCTCCACCAGTTTCACCAGTTCGTCGTCGCGGCCCGTCAGTTTCAGATATTTGATGGTTTGCGCGTCGATGTAGAACATGGCGGCCGTGGCACCAAATTCCGGCGCCATGTTGGAAATCGTGGCGCGGTCGCCCAGGGTCAGGTGCGACGCGCCTTCGCCAAAGAATTCCAGGTAGGACGAGACGACCTTCTGCTTGCGCAGGAATTCCGTCAGCGCCAGCACCGTGTCCGTGGCCGTGATGCCAGGCTGCGGCTTGCCCGTCAGCTTGACGCCGATGATGTCGGGCAAGCGCATCCACGAGGCGCGGCCCAGCATCACGCTTTCCGCTTCCAGGCCGCCCACGCCGATGGCGATCACACCCAGCGCGTCGACCATCGGCGTATGCGAATCCGTGCCCACCAGGGTGTCGGGATAGGCCACGCCATCCTGCACCTGGATCACGGGCGACATGCGCTCAAGATTGATCTGGTGCAGGATGCCGTTGCCGGGCGGGATCACGTCAACGTTTTTAAAGGCTTTCTTGGTCCAGTCGATGAAGTCGAAACGGTCTTCGTTGCGGCGGTCTTCGATGGCGCGGTTCTTGGCGAAGGCGTCGGGGTCGAAACCGCCGCATTCGACGGCCAGCGAGTGGTCGACCACCAGTTGCGTCGGCACGACCGGGTTGACCAGGGCCGGGTCGCCGCCCTGGGCCGCGATGGCGTCGCGCAAGCCGGCCAGGTCGACCAGGGCCGTCTGTCCCAGGATGTCATGGCAGACGACGCGCGCGGGGAACCATGGGAAATCGAGGTCGCGCCGGCGTTCGATGAACTGGCTCAGCGAAGCATTCAATGTCGCCGGGTCACAGCGGCGCACGAGGTTTTCGGCCAGCACGCGCGAGGTGTAGGGCAAGGTGGCGTAGGCGCCTGGCTGGATCGCATCGACGGCGGCGCGCGTGTCGAAGTAGTCTAGCTGGGTGCCCGGCAAGGATTTGCGGTGCAGGGTATTCATCGGGGTAGTCAATGCAGTACTCATTATTTGCGGTCCTTGATCGGCACGAATTCCAGATCTTCCGGGCCCACGTAGTTGGCGCTCGGGCGGATGATCTTGTTGTCGATGCGCTGCTCGATGATGTGGGCAGCCCAGCCCGAAGTGCGCGAAATGACGAACAGCGGCGTGAACATCGCCGTCGGCACGCCCATCATGTGGTACGACACGGCCGAGAACCAGTCCAGGTTCGGGAACATGTTCTTGATTTCCCACATGACCGATTCCAGGCGCTCGGCGATGTCGAACATTTTCGTGGAGCCGGCTTCCTGCGACAGCGAACGCGCCACTTCCTTGATGACGACGTTGCGCGGGTCGGAGATCGTGTAGACGGGGTGGCCGAAACCGATCACCACTTCCTTGTTGGCCACGCGCTCGCGGATATCCGCTTCCGCTTCATCGGGGTTGTCATAGCGTTTCTGGATATCCAGCGCCACTTCGTTTGCGCCGCCGTGTTTCGGGCCGCGCAGCGCGCCGATGGCGCCCGTGATGGCCGAGTGGATGTCCGAACCCGTGCCGGCGATGACGCGGCTGGTGAAGGTCGAGGCGTTGAATTCGTGTTCCGCGTACAGGATCAGCGATGTGTGCATGGCCTTTTCCCACGACGCCGACGGTTTTTCGCCATGCAGCAGGTGCAGGAAGTGGCCGCCGATCGAGTCGTCGTCCGTTTCCACTTCGATGCGCTTGCCGTTATGGCTGTAGTGGTACCAGTACAGCAACATGGAGCCGAACGACGCCATCAGGCGGTCGGCGATGTCGCGCGCGCCCGGCGCGTTATGGTCGTCTTTTTCCGGCAGGGTGCAGCCCAGCACGGACACGCCCGTGCGCATCACGTCCATCGGGTGGGCGGCGGCCGGCAGCGCTTCCAGCGCCAGCTTCACGGCCGACGGCAAGCCGCGCAGCGATTTCAATTTGGCCTTGTAGCCTTTCAGTTCGGCGGACGTCGGCAGCTTGCCGTGCACCAGCAGATAGGCGATTTCCTCGAACTCGCAGCTGTCGGCCACGTCCAGGATGTCATAGCCGCGGTAATGCAAATCGTTGCCGGTCTTGCCGACCGAGCACAGCGCCGTGTTGCCGGCGGTGACGCCGGACAGGGCGACGGATTTTTTAGGCTTGAAAGTGGCGGCTTGCGGTGCGTTCATTGATTTCTCCAAAAATTGACTAGTCTCGGTTGCGTCACTGCGGGGCCGGCATGCGGCCCCTGCTTCTTGCTTATTTCTGCTTATTTCTTTTGCGCGGCGAACAGCGCATCGAGCTTTTGCTCGAAGTCGTGGTAATTGATCGATTCATACAGCTCCATGCGCGTCTGCATGGTGTCGACGACATTCTTTTGCGTGCCGTCGCGGCGCAGCGCCTGGTACACGTTTTCCGCCGCCTTGTTCATGGCGCGGAAGGCGGACAGCGGATACAAGGCCAGGCCCACGTGCGCGCTGCGCAATTCGTCCAGCGTGAACAGCGGCGTGGAACCGAATTCCGTGATGTTGGCCAAAATCGGCACGTTGACGGCCTTGGCGAAGGTGGCGTACATGTCCAGATCCGTGATGGCTTCCGGGAAGATCATGTCGGCGCCCGCTTCGACGCAGGCGACGGCGCGTTCCAACGCCGCTTCCAGGCCATCGACGGCCAGCGCATCGGTGCGCGCCATGATGACGAAATTCGGGTCCGTGCGCGCATCGACGGCGGCCTTGATGCGGTCGACCATTTCTTCCTTGCTCACGATTTCCTTGCCAGGACGGTGACCGCAGCGCTTGGCGCCCACCTGGTCTTCAATATGCAGGCCGGCCGCGCCGAACTTGATCATCGATTTCACCGTGCGCGCCACGTTGAAGGCGGACGAACCGAAGCCCGTGTCGGCGTCGACCAGCAGCGGCAGGTCGCACACGTCAGTGATGCGGCGGATATCGGTCAGCACGTCGTCCAGGCTGGAAATGCCCAGGTCGGGCAAACCCAGCGAGCCGGCCGCGACGCCGCCGCCGGACAGGTAGATAGCCTTGTAGCCGGCACGCTTGGCCAGCAAGGCGTGGTTGGCGTTGATGGCGCCGACGACTTGCAACGGGGATTCTTCCTGGACGGCCTTGCGGAATGCGGCACCTGCTGAGTATTGAGTCATGTGTTCACCTTATGGGTTTCGGATGGTCCCGAATGTTTCACGGAGTGGCTATGAGCATGGGTATTGCAAATGCCGTGCCAGGACCCTTCGACCAGAGGAAAAACCCGTTGTTGCAGAGCGAAAAGGCGAGCAAACGGCTGTAGCGGCCACGCAGCGTGGCTGTCACGCGAGGGAACAGCGATGTCCGTTTGGCGTCAACAATGTTTCATAATTGTTTCAAAAAATTCATTTTGAAACATTGAATGAAACATGCAACAGGCAGAAAAAGAGCGGGAATAAAAAAAACAGCCGGCGAGCGCCGGCTGAGAGTGATATTTCGAAGTAAAACTAGGCCAGCCTAACCAGCGGATTGGCGATGATATTGTCGATCTGGCGCACGGCTTCTTCGCAGGCGGCGGCAATCGCGCCGTCCTCGTCGTCGCGCACGAATTGCATGGTCGAGCCTTCGAATACTTCCAGGCCTTCCGCGGTGGCGCGTTCGATATCGCAACTGGCCGACCATTTGCCATCGGTGGTGGGCACGGCCAGGGGAACGATTTCCCAGCCTTTATAGTGAATTTTAGAACTGCTATCCATGGGGTGCCTCCTTCGTGACTGACTCAATAGTGGAAATCGTAGCATGAAGCGCGACTGGCAGCGACGTGTTTCACGCGCCAGCCGTAGTCCGCTCACTTTCGGGCTAAACGATTTACGCTGGCTCAAGGGCGCAGCAGATTATCCACTTCCGTCTTCGCTACTTCCAGGCCAGCCGTGCAAGCCGTCTCGGGGGCCGCGTAACCGCCCAGGGTGCGGCTGCGCGTGATCGCCTGCGCCTGCGGCTCGCCCTCACGCTGCAGGCGGTAGGTAAAATCCCATAAATCGTCGTTATCCTTTTGCGGGGTCACGGAAATCGTAAAACCGCGGTACTGTTCGCTGCGTGCAGTGATATCGTTCATGAATTCCTCCTTGGAAGAATGAGGTTACCATGCAGCAAGCGTCAGGGTGCGCACGACTGTGACGGGCGCTTATCTGTTTTTCGCATGTTAAATGTCCATTTTCAGCATTTTTTTAGCGAACTCTGGCGATATAATGCCCTTCCCTTGCCCGTCCCTTGCCGCCGTGATGACTCCACAAATCCAAGCTTTCTTCGACCCCGCCACCGCCACCGTCACCTACGTTGTGTATGAGGCCGATGGCCGCGACTGCGCCATCATCGATTCCGTGCTCGACTACGATCCCAAGGCGGGCCGCACGTCCACCGCTTCGGCCGACAAGGTGATCGCCTTCGTGTGCGAACACGGCTTGCAGTGCCGCTGGCTGCTGGAAACCCATGCGCATGCCGACCACCTTTCCGCCGCGCCCTACCTGCAGCAGCAGCTGGGCGGCGACGTGGCCATCGGCGCCGCCATCCAGACGGTGCAGCAGGCGTTCGCGGCCGTCTACCACCAGGATGACGCCAGGGCCGACGGCTCGCAATTCGACCAGCTGTTCGCGCCCGACCAGGTGTTTCATATCGGCAAGCTGGAAGTGCGCGCGCTGCACGTGCCCGGCCACACGCCGGCCGACCTGGCGTACCAGATCGGCGACGCCGTCTTTGTCGGCGACACCCTGTTCATGCCGGACGTGGGCTCGGCCCGCTGCGATTTTCCCGGCGGTTCCGCTGCCCTGCTGTACCGCTCCGCGCAGCGCTTGCTGTCGCTGCCGCCGCAAACGCGGCTGTTCATGTGCCACGACTACCCGCCCAATGGCCGCGAGGCGCGCTGGGAAGTGACGGTGGCGGAACAGCGCGCAGGCAACATCCACTTGCGCGACGGCATCACGGAAGACCAATTCGTGGCCATGCGCACCAGCCGCGATGCCACCCTCGACATGCCGACCTTGATCCTGCCCGCCATCCAGGTCAACATCAATGCGGGCAAGCTGCCCGAGCCGGAAGACAACGGCGTGCGTTACCTCAAAATACCGCTGAACGCGATCTGATTTCCCCGGCAATCCCCGCCCCTCGCAACTCCTTTCTTGACACCACGCAAGTCCTACCTCAGGCAATCCACATACAGTGCAGATTGCCTGAGTTCACTTTGGCGCCGCCTTTTCCTGCTTAACGCTGACGGAGCGCCCGCATGTCGCCCGACCCTACGCTCGATAGCAATTGCATCCTGCTCGCCGAAGCCGAAGGCACGACCTTGTTCAGCCATGCGCTGCTCAAGGCCGTCACGCGCTTGCCGCGTCCCGGCATCATCATCTTCGTGCACGGCGTCAATTCCGACGGTGAATGGTATGAGCAGGCGGAACAAGGCCTGTGCGAAGGCCTGAATGCCCGCCTGAAACGCCGCGATGAGGACCTGGCAATCCCCGGCCCGGCCGCCGGGCAGATGCTGGCCGCCACTTACGCACCCGAATTAACGGATGACGGCTTCCTCAATCCCAAGCGCAATGCCACCACCTTCCTGCAAGCGGACGACGCCAATTCGCCCGTGATGCGCTTTCGCTGGGACTACAAGGCCAACGGCGAGGAATTGCAGGCGTTTGGCGACGGCATCTATCTCAACGAAAAGAATTACTGGGGCGGCGGACCGTTCGCCAACGGCTGCAGCGCCCTGCCTGATCTGTGGGGCAAGGGTTTGTCGGAAGAACTGTTCCTGTGGATGCATATCCAGCACATGAACCCGACGAATGACCGGCAAGTGTATGCCTGTCCGCCACGCCCGTATTTTGTGTTCGCCGCCTGGCGCCTGGCGCGGCTCGTGCAATCGATCAGGACGTGCCAGCACGACGCGCCCGTCACCATCGTCTGCCATAGCCAGGGCAATATGGTGGCTATGGCGGCCGCCTTTCTCGGCGAGACGCTGGGCGCTTCCGCCGTGGCCGACTGTTACGTACTGTGCAACCCGCCCTACAGCCTGCTCAACAGCAATTTCACGGAAAACTGGGTCAGCGGCCATTTGACGGATGAGCACGGCAACACGGGCCGGCAAAAGTATGCGGCGCGCACGCAAACCTTGAAAACGTTTTTCAACATCCTGCGCACCCGCTCGGCAATGCAGCAGGATGCCGCCTTTGTCGACGAGTGCAGTGCCAATCGCAAGCCTGAACGCAAGGATAGCTATACGGCCGCGTTCGACCGCGCAGACTATGGCTTGCAGGACTCTACCTATGGCAGGGTCACCCTGTATTTCAATCCGCACGACCAGGTGATTTCCGCCACGCCCGTGCAAGGCATAGGCTGGCGCGGCATGTCGGCACAGGAAATTGCCGATACGGGCGGCGACGGCGTCTTCACCCAGCGCGTGTTTGCGCAAAACCACCTTGTCGGCCAGGAAAATGAAAAGGACTACGATATCTGGCAGCGCAATGGCCAGCCATTGACGCCGGACAGCCTCGATTTCTGGCACCCGCGTTCACTTGTCGCCGAGTACTCGATCAAAAAGGGCATGCGGGCCGGCAAAGGCATCGGGCGCAAGATACTGACCTTTTTGTTCGCGCCCATCGCCATCGTGCTTTCCAAAGCAGCCGGCACGCGCATCAACGCCCTGCCGCCCAAGTCCTGGCGGCTGCCGATGAAGGCGCCCAAGCTGCCCGAGGCATTCCTGCCGCACTCGAAGCGCTTTGCCGACATCAGCGACCAGTTTGACGAAGGCTGCGATGCCCCGGCCGACTCCCTGCACATAGACCGCGCCGCCGAAGCCGATGGCGCGTATGCGCCCTACCGTTCCCAGGGCAAGGGCGATGCGCAAACCGAGGCGGCGCTGCGCTATGAACAGAACGCCATGCTGCGCATGCAGGCCAGGCGCGACGGCTTGGTCGAAAAAGGCAAGCCTGTGACGGCGGTGGACAAGCCGGAGGAGGCTAGCAAGGAATTCAATGCCTGGCGCAAGCAGGAAATTCAGAACTACCTGGCTGCCAACATCGACACCCACGCCACCGATCACTCGACCATCATGACCAATCCCGAGCATGCGCAAAAGGCACTGGCGTATGACGTGGCGGTGGGGGTGTGCACGATCAGGCAGGAGGCGTTGCGCGAATTAAGGGTCGCGGCGGATTGGCAAATACTAAGGGGACTGGAGAATACCGACAAAAACAAAGAATTTTTCGAGTACTACAACAAGGGGAAATTTAAAGGAGTACCTCTATTTGAATGGGCAAATGATAAAGATAGCCCCGCCAAAAAACCAGAAAGCATCGTTGACGAGCGCCAGAATGCCAGGCCTGCCGACATTTCCACCAACTTTGCGCTGAGGACCGACGGTGCGTAAGTTCATTGCCACGCCGCGCCAGCGACTGGCTTGGGCGCTCGCCGCATCTCTCATTGTCATTTGCCTTGCGCTCTGGCTCAACTGGTCAAGCTATGCAGGTCACCAGACTATCCATTCACCTGGAGAACTCATGAAACAGTTCCTTGCGCTACCCATGCTCGCCGCTTTCTCCCTATTTACGCTATTGACGGCCTGCGCCGTGCAGCCTGCGCAGAAAGAAGACGCTCTCCCAGCAAGCACGGCCCACGTTCCCTTCCGAGCGCAAGTGGTGGGTCTGCAGTGGCTCAATCCGCTGCAGCGGCTCGACTATCCGACCGAGTGGCAGCTGCTATGGACGTTGGGATTGGCCAAGCCCAACGAAAATGACGATATGGTCAGGACGGATCCCAGGGGCTTCAGCACCTTGCAGGCCGTCGCCCCCATTGCTCACGATATCAATGGCAGGGAAACGTTCAAGGGTTACCACCATAAGTATTTACAAGAACTGATGAGCAATTTCCACGATATCTATTTTTCCAGCCCCACCTACTTCTACCACGTCTACCCCAAGGATCAAAAACAGAACTGGCGCGAACTGGCCGGCATCCGCGTGGAGTATGCCCTGCCTGAAGGGAAATTCGATCCGCCAGAAGTTCACCAGACAATAAAAGATGAAATTATCAGCAACTTCGACATCGGCAACACCCACTTCCCCACCCTCTGGACCCGCGCCACCCCACCCGATGTGCGCATCACCCTGGGCGGCAACAATGCAGGCTTCATCTCGCTGCAAGCCGCGCTGGCCTACCTGGAAGCGCATCCGCAGCAAACCGTATGGGTCATGAACTGGGATGCGCCGAGCCGGCCGAAAACCATGCAGATCAATGAAAACCTGGCGCTGCTGGTGCTGGCCGGCCCTGATTACAAAACGGAGCGGGCGGCGCTGGCGTGGATAGGCTATCCGGCCACGAAAAATGTGGCCGATTTTGAACTGAGCAAGGACCAGCCGCCGCGCGCCGTGCAGGCCTGGCAGGCGCTATTTGCCGAAGCGGCGCGCCAGGGCGGCAAGACGGAGACCGATATTGGCTACGTCATCCACGACGCCAACCAGACCTTGCTCACCTCCTCCGATCGCCTGGGCCAGCTGGCGCAGGCGCTGACGCTGGAAATACCCAACTTCGACTTCCTGCCGCAGACTTTCAATACGCCGGTCTTGCTGGGTGAAATGGGCGCCGGCACGGCGCTGACCAACGTGGCCTTGGGCATCGCCCATGCGAACCACGTCGGCAAACCCGTGCTGGTGGCCGGCACCAGCGATCCTGCCAGCGTCACGGGCGTGCTGGTGTCGCCGCCGGACAAGGTACGGCCCATCAATCACGACAAGCCTTGGTTCCGCGCGCGCGGCGAAAACCATGCGTATTTGCCGTGGTGGGGCATCCGTCACGATACGGCGGACGATATGCAGGGTTACTCAGATTGAAGTCCGAAGGCAATGCTCCTCACATGGCGTCAAACGCAATAACACAATGCAAATGATGCGTCTTCCGCCATGCCAGATCCCTCAGTACCATGTGGTGACCCTATTCGAGGATCCGCCACGCCATGCAACCACCTTCAAAACCCGCGCTACCCGACCAGCAAGCCACCGAAGCCGGTAGCGCCACGCGCCCCGTGCGCGGCGCGCTTGCCTGCCTGTCGCTGGCGATGCTGTTGCCCGCGCTGGGCACCAGTATCGCCAACGTGGGCTTGCCCGACATGGCGAGAGCACTGCAGGCGCCGTTCCAGGATGTGCAATGGATCGTGCTCGCGTATCTGCTGGCCATCACCGCCCTGATCGTCAGCGTGGGCCGCCTTGGCGACATGGTCGGCCGGCGCCGCCTGCTGCTGGCCGGCATCGCGCTGTTTGCCCTTGCTTCCATCCTGTGTGCCCTGGCGCCCACCTTGTGGCTGCTGGTTGCCGCGCGCGCCCTGCAGGGACTTGGCGCCTCCGTCATGATGGCGCTGACCATGGCCTTCGTCGGCAGTACCGTGCCCAAGGCCAGGACGGGCAGCGCCATGGGCCTGCTCGGCACCATGTCCGCCGTCGGCACCACGCTTGGCCCCGCGCTGGGCGGCCTGCTGATCGCGCGCTTCGGCTGGCCAGCCATTTTCCTCGTCAACGTGCCGCTGGCCGGCGTGGCGTTGCTGCTGGCCTGGCGCTACCTGCCGGCGGACCAGCGCGGCACCAACGCCAGACGGCCCGTCTTCGACCATCGCGGCACCGTGCTGCTGGCGCTGACCCTGGGTGCCTATGCGCTGGCCATGACCCTGGGCCGCGGCCATTTCGGCGCGCGCAACGTGGCGCTGCTGCTGGCCGCCTGCGTGGGCGCCATCCTGTTCGTCCGCGTCGAACTGAAGGCGCCGGCGCCGCTGATACGCCTGGCCATGCTGCGCGCGCCAGTGCTCAGCGCCGGCCTGGCGACCAGCATGCTGGTTTCGACGGTAATGATGTCCACCCTGGTGGTCGGCCCCTTCTATCTGGCGCGCGGCCTGGGCCTGGGCACGGCCGCCACCGGCATGGTACTGGCAGCCGGACCGCTGGTGGCGGCGTTCTGCGGCGTGCCGTCCGGCTGGCTGGTGGACCGCTACGGCGCGCAGCGCATGGGCGGCGCGGGCCTGTGCGGCGCAGCCGGCGCCTGCCTGGCACTGGCCCTGCTGCCCGCCAGCCTGGGCATTGCCGGCTATGTCGTCCCGATCATGCTGCTCACAGCCAGCTATGCACTGTTCCAGGCAGCCAACAATACGGCCGTGATGGGCGATATCGTTCCCGAGCAGCGCGGCGTCATCTCCGGCATGCTCAATCTGTCGCGCAATCTGGGCCTCGTCACGGGCGCCTCCGTGATGGGCGCCGTCTTCGCTGCCGGCATCAGCGATATCGCCAGTGCTCCGCCAGCCGCCATGATCGGCGGCATGCACGCCACCTTTGGCGTGGCCAGCGCGCTGGTGCTCGCCGCGCTGGCCATTTTCGCGCTCGGCCGCGCCCTGGCCAAGCCACCCACGCCTTCTGGAGACCCCGCATGATGCGCCATCGTCCGATCCCGTCCCTGCCCGTCCCGCTGTTACTGCTGCTGGCCCTGGCCTGCAACGCCACGTTATCCGGCTGCGGCCGTTCCCAGGCCGCGCCTGGCGGCCCGCCGCCCAAGCCCACCGTGTCCGTGGCGCTGCCCGAATCGTCGATGGTGCAGGCGACCCTCGACTACACGGGCCGCATCGAACCGTCGCAGCGCGTGGAAGTGCGCTCGCGCGTGTCGGGCTATTTGCAGCAGATCACCTTTCGCGATGGCCAGCAGGTCAAGGCCGGCGATGCGCTGTTCGTCATCGACCCGCGCCCCTTCGCGGCGGCGCGCGACCGTGCCCGGGCCGGCCTGGCCCAGGCCAATGCACGCAGCAAGCTGGCCACGGCCCAGTTCGAGCGCAGCAGCCGGCTGCAGCAAACGGGCGCAGCCAGCACCGAGGAGCTGGAACGGGCGCGCGGCGAACTGGAAGGCGCGCAGGCGGCCGTCATGCTGAGCCAGGCCGAATTACGCAGCGCCGAACTGGAACTGTCTTTTACCACCATGCGCGCGCCCATCGCCGGCACCGTGTCGGACCGCCGCGTCGATGTCGGCAACTACGTGGCCGGCGGCGCGGCGCAAAGCGGCATACTGACCACCATCGTCGCGCACAGCCCCGTGCGCGCCATGGTCGACCTGTCGGAAGCGGATTTCCAGCGCCTGCGCCAGCAAAGCAAACTGCCATCGAAGGTGCTACTGGCATTCGACGGCGGCGGCCCCGCGCAGGATGCCAGCGTGGACTTTGTCGACAACGAAATCAGCGCCCGCTCGGGCACCGTGCGCCTGCGCGCCAGCCTGGCCAACGCCGACCGCGCCATCATGCCGGGCAGCTTTGCGCGCGTGCGCATCCCCGTCGGCGCGGCGCAGGAGCGCCTGCTGGTGCCCGACGCCGCCATACTCAGCGACCAGAACAAAAAGATGGTGTTCGTCGTGGACGCGGCGGGCAAGGTGGCGCCGCGCAAACTGGCACTGGGCGGCCTGCGGGGCGACAAGCAGATCGTGCTGTCCGGCCTCGGACCGCACGATAAAGTCATCGTCTCCGGCGCGGCCAAGGTGCGCCCGGGCGACCAAGTGCTGGTGGCCGCTGCGCGCGCCAGCGGCGCATAAGGAGAGAGCATGCGTTTTTCCCGATTTTTCATCCGCCGCCCCGTGTTTGCCATCGTGCTGTCCATCCTCATCACCCTGGTGGGTGCAGTATCGGCCATGCGCCTGCCGATCTCGGAGTTTCCCGAGATCGTGCCGCCCACGGTGACCGTGAAGGCCAACTATCCTGGCGCCTCGGCGCAGGAAATCGCCGATACCGTCGCCGCGCCGATCGAACAGGAAATCAACGGCGTCGACGGCATGCTCTACCTGTCCTCGCAATCGGTGGGCGACGGCAAGCTGACCATCAGCGTGGTGTTCAAGGCGGGCACCAACGTCGAACAGGCCCAGTCGCTGGTGCAGAACCGCGTGGCGGTGGCCGAGGCGCGCCTGCCCGATGCCGTGCGGCGCCTGGGGCTGGCCGTCAAGAAGGCATCGCCCGACCAGCTGATGGTGGTGCTGTTCGATTCGCCCAAAGGCACGCGCGACCAGCAATACATTTCCAACTTCATCGGCACGGCCATCAAGGACAAGCTGGCCCGCGTCGAAGGCGTGGGCGACATCTACACGCGCGGTGCGCGCGACTTCTCGATGCGCATCTGGCTCGACCCGGCGCGCGTGGCCTCGCTGGGATTGACGGCGCCGGAAGTGATCGCGGCGGTGCGGCAAGCTAATTCCCAGGTCGCTGGCGGCGTATTGAACCAGCCGCCCGGCGGCAGCGACGGCGCCTTCCAGGTACAGGTGCAGGCGCAAAGCCGCCTGCGCGACGTGGCCGAATTCGAAGCCATCGTCGTGGCCGCCCATGCCGGCGGCGGCGTGGTGCGCCTGCGCGACGTGGCGCGCGTCGAGATGGGCGCGCAGGATTACACGGAAAGCGGCTTCGTCGACAACCGCACGGCCATCGCGCTGAGCATCAGCCTGCTGCCCGGCTCGAACGCGCTGGCCACGGGCGACCGCGTGCTGGACCTGCTGGCCAGGATGGAAGCCGATTTCCCGCAGGACGTCGCCTACCACAGCTATTACAATCCGACTGAATTCATCCGCTCCTCGATCGACAAGGTGCGCGACACCATCTTCGAGGCGGCCCTGCTGGTGTGCCTGGCCATGCTGCTGTTCCTCGGCTCGTGGCGCGCCGCCATCATTCCCATCCTGGCCATTCCCGTGTCCCTCGTCGGCACCTTCAGCGTGCTGGCGGCGATGGGCTATAGCCTCAATACCCTGTCATTGTTCGGCCTGGTGCTGGCCATCGGCATCGTCGTCGATGACGCCATCGTGGTAGTGGAAAACGTCGAGCGGCACATGGAGGACGGCATGAGCCCCGTCGCCGCGGCGCAGCGCAGCATGGACGAAGTGGGCTTTGCCCTGGTCGCCATCGCGCTGGTGCTGGTGGCGGTCTTCGTGCCGACGGCCTTCATCGACGGCATCTCCGGCATGTTCTACCGCCAGTTCGCCGTCACCATCGCCGCCTCCACCGTGATCTCGGCGCTGGTGTCGCTGACGCTGTCGCCGGCCCTGGCCGCGCTGCTGCTCAAGCCGAGGCACGATGCCAACAGCCTGGGCGCGCGCTGGATGCGCATTTTCAACCGCGGCTTTTCCCGCCTGACGGGCGGCTACGTGCGGCTGACGGGGCGCATCCTCTCGCGGCGCTGGCTGATGCTGCCCGTGTACCTGCTGCTGGCGGGCTTGACCCTGTGGCGCCTGGACGTGACGCCGCATGGTTTCGTGCCGCAGCTGGACCGCGGCTACGCCATCGTCTCGATCCAGCTGCCGGCCGGTTCGACCCTGGCGCGCACCAGCGAAGTGGTGCAGGATGCCACGGCCCGCCTGTTGAGCCACCCCGGCGTGGCCCACACGGCCGCCTTCGTCGGCACCGATGGCGCCACGTTTACGTCCGCGCCCAACACGGCCGTCATCTTCACCATGTTCAAGGACTTCGGCGCGCGCGCCAGCGATGGCCTGGACGGCCCGGCCATGCTGGCCGCCATGCGCGCCATGCTGGCGCCCATCAGCACGGCGCGCGTGATGGTGATACCGCCGCCGTCCGTGCGCGGCATCGGCACGGGTGGCGGCTTCAAGCTGATGCTGCGCGACACGGGCGGCCAGGGACCGCAAGCCTTGCAGACGGCCGCGCGCGCCATCGTCGAGGAAGCGGGCAAGCTGCCCTCGGTAACGGGCGCCTTCACGCCGTTCAACGCCATGAGCCCGCAGATCAAGGTCGAGCTGGACCGCACCAAGGCCGAATACCTGGGCGTGCCGCTGCTGCGCCTCAACGAAACCCTGCAAAGCTACATGGCGCCCGTGTTCGTCAACGACATGAACCTGATGGGCCGGGTGTGGCGCGTCACCGCCCAGGCGGACGCGCCCTACCGGCGCAGCGTGGCCGACCTGGCAGCCCTGAAGACGCGCACCGCCAACGGCGACATGGTCCCGCTGGGCAGCGTGGCCGCCTTCAGCGAAGGCACGGCGCCATTCCGCGTGCCGCGCTACAACCTGTATCCCGCGGCCGAAATCCAGGGCAGCACCAGGCCTGGCTACTCGACGGGGCAAACCATCGCCGCGATGGAAGAACTGCTCAAGGCGCGCCTACCGGACGGCTTCGACTACGAGTGGACGGAACTGGCGCTGCAGGAAAAACACGCGAGCGGCAGCACCGGCATGGTGCTGGGCCTGGCCGTGCTGCTCGTATATTTGCTGCTGGCGGCCCTGTTTGAAAGCTGGCTGCTGCCCCTGTCCGTCGTGCTGATCGTGCCCAGCTGCGTGCTGGCCACGCTGGTCGGCGTGTCGTGGCGCGGCCTGGACAACAACGTGCTGACGCAGATCAGCATCGTGGTGCTGATCGGCCTGGCGGCCAAGAATGCCATCCTGATCGTCGAATTCGCGCGCCAGGCGATGGCGGCCGGCGCCGATGCGCGTGAGGCGGCCATCGCCGCCGCCCGCACGCGCCTGCGGCCCATCCTCATGACGTCGCTGGCCTTTTTGCTGGGCGCGATACCGCTGATGCTGTCTTCCGGCGCGGGCGCGGAAATGCGCCAGTCGATGGGCACGGCCGTCTTCGCCGGCATGCTGGGCGTGACCGTGTCCGGCCTGTTGTTTACACCGTTGTTTTTCACCTTGCTGAGCCGGCGCCGCGCGGCGCCTTTGCTGGCGGCCACGCTGCTGGCCCTGGCCGGCTGCAGCGTCGGCACGCCCACGGCGACGCGGGCGCTCGATATTGCGCAGCTGCCGGTCCTGCCCTCGGCAGCCGGCGCACCGGAGCTGCAGGCCGGCGCACCGCCAGCGCTGTGGTGGCAAGCACTGGGCGACGCCAGGCTGGAGCAATTAGTGCAACGCGCCTGGCACGACAATGACGACGTGCGCATCGCCGCCGCGCGCCTGGCCAGCGCCAGCGAATTTGCGCAAGCGGCGCGCGGCGCCCGCCTGCCGGCGGCGGACCTCGATGTCCAGGCCGGGCGCGCGCGTCTGGCGGCGATCGGGAGCCGCGACGGCCAGCCGCACATCGCTTCGCCGGTACAGTGGAACGCCGTCTTCAGCTGGGAACTCGACCTGTTCGGCCGCGTGCGCCACAGCATCGCCGCGGCCGAGGCCACGGCGGACGAACGCGCCGCCGTGCGCGACGACGTGCGGCGCCTGATCCTGGCGCAGGTGGTGGACGCCTACCTGACGCTGCGCGGCGCGCAGCAGATGCGCGCCAGCCTGGAAGAACAATTAGCCAACCAGTCCGGCACCTTGCGGCTGGTGCGCGAGCGCGAAAGCGCGGGCCGCGCCGCGCCGGCCGAACGCATGCGCGCCGAGGCGCAGATGCGCCTGGCCAGCGCCCGCCTTCCCAGCCTGAACTTTGATGAGCGCGCGGCGCGCAACCGCCTGGCGACCCTCACGGGGCAGCGGCTCGATGCGCCGGAACTGGCGGCGCTCGACCAGCCGATGCCGCTGACGCTGCCGCAGACCCTGCTGACGGATGAACCGGCCCACCTGCTGCTGCGCCGGCCCGACGTGCGCGCGGCCGAACGCGCGCTGGCGGCGGCCAGCGCGCGCGAAGGCGCCGCCATCGCCGAGCGCTTCCCGCGCATCAGCCTGGGCGCGCTGTTCGGCGCCTCCGGAGTGGCCGGCGACTGGCATGACGGCGACGCGGCGCGCTGGCATGCGGGCGCCGCCTTTACCCTGCCGCTGTTCGATGGCGGCACGCGCCGCGCCCGCGCCCGCGCGGCCGGCGCCGACGTGCTGGCCGCGCAGGCCAGCTTCGACAAGGCACTGGCGCTGGCGCTGGAAGAAACCGACAGCGCCATCGCGCAATGGGTGCAGCTGCGCAGCCGCCATGCGGCACTGCGCGAGGCGCACCAGCTGGCGCAGGACAGCGCGCGCCTGGCCAGGGTGCGCTACCAGGAAGGCGCGGAAAGCCTGCTCGGCGTGCTCGAAGCAGAGCGCATCGCGCTGGCCACGCAGGAGCAGCTGGTGACGGCCCACCGCGACGTGGCCATCGCCACGGCCCATGGCTACACGGCCATGGCGGGCGGCTTCGACGGACCGGTGCAGCGCTAGAAGACAGGCGCCGGCGGCGTCAAACGGCGCCGATCTGGCCGGCGCAGGCGTCGACCACGCAGCCGCGCAGCCAGCGGTGGGCCGGGTCGGCATCCATGCGCGGATGCCACATCAGCGACACGGTCAGCTCCGGCATGCGCAGCGGCAGCGCAAAGCTGAACATGCCGGCGCGCAGATTGCCCGTATGCCGTTCCGGCACGGTGGCGATCAGGTCCGAGCCGGCGGCCAGCGCCAGCGCCGCCGTGAAGCCGCCGACGATGCTGGCGATCGTGCGCTGCAATCCCAGCGCGGCCAGCGCATCGTCCATCGGCCCCGTATCCTGGTCGCGCCGCGCCACCAGCACATGCTGGCCGGCCGCATAGCGCTCGGCGCTGATCTCGCCTTGCGCCAGCGCATGGCCGCTGCGCACCACGCCCACGAAACGGTCGCCGAACAGCCTGCGCGTGCGCACTTCCGGGCTGGTAAGACTGCCGATCACGCCCGTTTCCAGGTCGATGCTGCCCTCGCGCAGCTGCACGCTTTCGCGGTCTAACTTTTGCACGAAGCGCAAACGCACGCCCGGCGCTTGCGCGCCGATATGCGCGAGCAGCGCCGGACCGAAATTTTCCACGAAACCGTCGCTCGCACGCAGCGTGAAAGTCTGCTCCAGCTGGCGCGGATCGAGCTGCTGCGCCGGTCCCAGCACGCCCAGCACCTCGTTCAACAGGGGGCCGACTCTTGCGCGCAGCTCCAGCGCGCGCGGCGTGGGCACCAGTTCACGGCCGGCGCGCACCAGCAGCGGATCGCCGGTCGTCTCGCGCAGGCGCGCCAGGGCGCGGCTCATGGCCGATGGACTCAAACGCAAGCGCCGCGCGGCGCGCGTGACGCTGCCTTCGGCCAGCAGCGCATCGAGGGTGATCAACAGGTTCAGGTCGGGTAGCGACATGGTTTTTACCTGAGCACGCGTTGCTGGCGCTTACTCGCCCTGCTCCGGCGCGCGGCCAATCTCGCCGTCGATATTGGCCAGGAACCAGGCCAGCGACGACATCAGCGCCACGTTGCGCTTCAGGTTATCCGGGTCGACCTTGTCCAAGGTGTCGGCCGCCGTGTGGTGGTAGTGGAAGTAACTGTGGCTATCGACCAGCGGCTCGAAGCTGGGCACGCCGCCCGTTTCCAGGCGGTGCAAGTCCCCCGTGCCCAGCGCGTCCCGGCGCGTGAACGCGTGCGCGCCCATCGGCAGCAGCGCCGCGCGCAGGGGCGCGAACAGTTTTTCCGACTTCGGCCCCACGCTGGCGAGGATGCCGAACGGGCGGCCGGCGCCGCTGTCCATCTCGATGGCCGCATATTGCTTGCCGAGCGCCTGCTTGTGGGCCTCGAAATAGGCCTGGCCGCCACGGCCGCCGTTTTCCTCGTTCATCCAGGCGATCACGCGGATGGTGCGGCGCGGGCGGTAGTCGAGCTTTTTCAGGGTCTCCACCACGCCCATGGCCGCCACCACGCCGGCGCCGTCGTCGTGCGCACCGGTCGCCAGGTCCCAGGAGTCGAGGTGGCCCGAAACCACCACCACTTCGTCGGCCTTGTCCGTGCCCGGCCAGTCGGCGATGACGTTGTAGCTGTCCGCTTCCGGCAGGTTTTGCGGCGTCAGGGTCAGGTGCATTTTCAGAGGGCCGCGCGCGGCCAGGCGGCCCATCAGCAAGGCGTCTTCCACAGTGACGGCCGCGGCCGGAATGCGTTTATTCTCGTCGAGACCTGTGGCGCCCGCGTGCGGGATGCGGAAATCGGCGCCGCCGACCGAGCGCACCAGCGCGGCGGCCGCACCCAGGTCGGCCGCCGCCTTCGGTCCGAGGAAGCGCGAGCGCGAACCCTGGCCATAGGTGACGCCGGCCAGGCCCCGCTCGGCCATCTCCTGGTCGAACGGCGTGTCGATCAGCACGATAGCGCCCTTCACTTCCGCCGCGCGGGCCTTGAGTTCTTCCAGGCTTTTGACGATGATCACGGGCGCCGTCAGGCCGGCGGCCGGCGTGGCGCCGGAGCCGCCCAGGGCGGTGAGCACCACGCGCTGGCTGACGCCCTGCGGACGGCCGGCGTAGTCGACGATTTCCGCTGTTTCCACGCCGCGCACCCAGTGCGGCACTTTCACGGGCTGCAGGGTGACTTTGGCGCCCAGCTGGCGCATGGTGTCGGCCACTTGCTGCACGGCGGCGGCGGCGCCGGCGGAGCCGGACAGGCGCGGGCCGATCAGATCCGTCATGTCGGCCAGGCGGGCATATGCCCAGTCGCTTTGCAGCGCGGTGTCGCGCACCTGTGCCAGCGCTTGCGGCGTATTGCCTGGCGCGGCGGCAAAGGCGCCGGCGCTGACGATGCAGCCAAGGGCAAGGGATACTGCGGAACGGCGCAGTGGCGCGCCAGTCAGGATGCTATGCATGTGTTCAAATCCAGTCTACGAGGTCGGAGCGGGTACGCCGTGGCCATGGGCAAGGCGCGACTTTTTCTACGATAGCGTATTTATTCTGTCATTGCAGCAACTTTTACGGCATCGATTGCCTGTTTCCCCAAGAGTCGATTACCATCAGGATCGTGATCGCTACCGGAAACCGCCATGCTCAAGGGAACACTCTGTACCGTCCGGCATTTGCAGGCCGCCGACCTGAATACCTATATTTCCCTCGTCAACGACCTGCCTTCGCGCGGCGAGTTTTTCTCGATGCAGTTCAAGTCGCCCGAGGCCATGCGACGCGACTTCCTGCAATCGGGCTTCGTGACAGAGGATAGCGAACTGTTCCTCATCGAAGATCACGCCCAGCACATCATCGGCACGATCACGCACTTCAAGAGCCGCACGCCAGCCTCGCGCGAGATCGGCTACCGCCTGTTCGACCGGCAGCGGGACGGACGCGGCTACATCAGCGAAGCGACGCGCCTGTTGGTCGACTACCTGTTCAACGCCTATCCGTATCACCGGCTGGAACTGCTGATGGACCCGCTGAACATCGGTTCCGAGCGCATCGCGCAAAAGAATGGCTTTACCCAGGAAGGCTTGCTGCGCCAGGCCTTCTTTATCAATGGCGTGATGCGCGATGTCAAAATGTACAGCCTGCTGCGTCCCGAATGGCAGGCACGCCTGCGCTGACTTGTTACCGCCGGGGCAGGATTGTAATAAGTTGTATTAGACGTGGAACATGCCGGCGACAGCAGATATAGTCCACTCCATGCAGATCATTGTGATCTCGCCGGAATGGAAGGAAATGCCATGTTGAACAAGAAACTCCTGGGTGCGGTAATGGTAGCGGCAGTGGCTGTGTCTTCGGCCGCAGTCGCCGGTGACCGCGACTTCAATACCGTTGCAGGCGCCGTTGTCGGAGCGGCCATTGGCAACAGCACCGGCGGCCGCAATGGCGCGATCGTCGGTGGCGTGCTTGGCGCCGCCGTCGGCAACAGCATCAGCACGAATGACCGTTATTACGACCGTGGCGGTTATCGCGGCGGTTACCGCGAAACCTATTATGCGCCTGCGCCGCAGCCCGTGTATTACGCCCCTGCCCCGCAGCCAGTATATTACGCGCCGCCACCACGCTATTACGGCCCGCCTGCTGTCGTCTACGTGCAACCGGGCCGCGGCTACTACCGCGACCATGGCCGCCGCGACTATTATGACCACGACCATGGCCGTGGCCACGGCTGGGGCCATCGCCGTTAAGCACCGCCCTGCACTTGCACCATGAAAAACCTGCGCCAGCCTGCTGCCGCAGGTTTTTTTGCGAAATGAGCAAGGTATCGCGCCCACACAATATCGGCTAAGCTGTGTCCTATGATCAACATTGCTGGCCGCCTGGACCGCACCAACCGATGCATTTAATCAAAGACGAGCTCGACTTCGGCGCCTGGCTCGATGCCGCCGCTGGCACCAGCGTAGGTGCCGGCCCCCTGCCGCGCCGCGAAAACCAGGACAACTTCCTGCTGATCGACGCCAGCGGCCACGCCGTCTGCCTGTCGCGGCAGGCGCCGTTCCACTGCCAGGTGCCGGGCTGGCCGCGCGGCCACGTGCGCGCCGCCGTGCTCGACGGCATGGGCGGCCACGGCCACGGGCGCGAAGCGGCGGAAGCGGCCGTTCAAGGCTTGCTGGCCATGCCCGCCTGCCTCGACACGGTCAGCCTGGCGACCAGGCTCGACGAGTTGCACACACGGCTGCAGGACAGTTTCGCCAGTGCCGCGCCAGCCCAGGCGCGACCGCCCGGCACCACCCTGACCTTGCTGGAAGTGCCGCCCGGCGAAGCGCCGCTGCTGTATCACGTGGGCGATTCGCGCCTGTATGAAATCGCCGACGGCACGGCCAGCATCCTCACCGTGGACCACGTGCCGGCCACCGTGTACGCCATGCGCGGCGCGCTCGACGAGACGCGCTGGCGTGCCGCCGTGCATGGCGAGCACCATCCGCAAATCTCGCAGGCATTCATTTTAGGTAACGCCATCAGCGACAGCTTGCAGCTCGACAAGCCCCTGCGCAGCCTCGATGCAGCCACCTTGCCGCCCTTCCTCGCGCACCTGGGCGACCGCCGCGTGCTGCGCGTGCGGCCCGGCGCCCACTATCTGCTGGCCAGCGATGGTTTCTGGGCTTGCGAGGATCCGCCAGCTCTCACGGCCCGCTGGCCCGCCCTGTGTGCCGGCAAGACTGCGGCACAGGCCGTCAGCGCCCTGTTCGACGATTTCCTCTCGCATCCGCCAAAAGGCTTGCATAGCGACAACATTACCGTGGTGGCGCTGCGCTTCGATGCGGAATTCACCGCCCCAGGCGGCTAGCAGCCAGATAACCGGCCGACGCCGACACGGACGACAGCACGGCGCCCCAGGCCATGTCGATCACCGTCAAGGCCAGCGGCCAGTCGCGCAAGGTCGCATAGTTGCTCAAATCATAGGTGCCGTAGGCAAGCAGGCCGAGCAGCGCCCCCAGCGCTGCCGCCGTGCGTCCGCGGCGCACGCGCAGGCCGGGCAAGATGGCGAAGACCAGCAATCCCGCCACGTACAGCAAATAAAACAGCACGGCCGGCGCCCAGCGGGGAGACTCCGCCAGTAACGGCCCCAGCGCCGCGGCGTACACGGGTTTCATCAGCACCGCCAGCCACAGGGCATCGATGGCCAGGAATACGCACAAGGTGGCGCCATAGGCTATGGCAAGCTGGAACGGACGTTGGACAGGCATGGTCGTCTTTCGGCGTCAGGCGGCGTGTGGGGTAACGGTTGCACCAGCATAATGCAAAAATGCCGCGAGGCTCGCATCGCGCGCCTAAAATGCCCAGCCGGCACGCACGCGCATCGGTGGGAAAGAAATTCCATGCGATATCAAATTACATATCTAGAAAGATATAAAATGTGTTTTTGAGCAATAGTTTCCATGGCAGGCATGACAAGCTGTGATCAGGCGCATGAATTTGGGTAAAAAGAGCGCATTCCGGTGTCGTGAAAGTTGCCAAGCAAGCGCAAAAGCGCGTAAGCTCTCATGTATAACAGAGGGCAAAATGTCCCCGCTCGATTCGAGTCAGAATGTCATGAAAAAATGCAGCAACCCGGAGCACCCGCACTGTACGTTCTGGGTCTTGCCTGGGGAAACAGTCTGCGCGGGCAACCACCCGCAAGCAACGACTGCCCCCAGCAGCTACGACCTGTTGACCGCACTGCGCAGCGCCCGTTCCGAGCCATCGGCAACGGAGAATGCGCACGCCCCTGCTGCTGACGCCGTTACCGCACCGCTGATGGGCATAGTCGCGCCAGCGCTGCCCAGCCGCATTCCCACGGCGATGCCGGCGTCCACGCCAGCGGCTTCGCCTGCCGCCGTCGCCACGGTTGCCACAGCCGCCCATCCTGCTTACCAGCCCGTGCAAGCCCACCTGCACATCAGCGGCTTCGATCCGCGCGCGGCAGGCGGACGGCAAACATTAAAAATGGAATTGCGCGGCATGAGCGCCGCCTGCGCGCCGCAGCTGACCTTGCGCCTGCGCTCGGACCTGATCCCGCGCGGCCACGTGCAGCATGATTTCGTGCGCACCACGCGCGGCGACTGGCGTCCCGTGTTTGTCGAGTTTTCCTCGCGCAACAAGGAACACGGGCAATACCAGATCGAAGTCGAAGTACACAGCCACATCGATGGCGCCGTGGCGCAGAAATGGGTATGCACGTTTGTCATCCTCGTGCCACGCCGCGACGCCACCCTGACGGAGATCCACCAGATCTTCCTCAGCACCCACAAGAACGTGCGCGTGATGGCCGACGACGCGTCGATTGCCCGCGTCACGGGCGGCGACGGCTGCAACCTCGACGTGACGGCACGCAATGCCGGCATTGCCCACGTGGACCTGTCTGCGCCACAAGGCAAGATCGACATGGGCTTTACCACCATCGCCTGGGACGAAGAGTTGATCGAGGTCGACCTGCCCGCCGCCAGCCACTGCCATCCGCACCCGAGCCAGGCCGCCTGCCTCGTCAATGCGGCGCCGGAAGCGGGCGAACAGCGCCAGATCCGCCTGTTCGCGCTGGAAGAATGCATGCTGGGGCGTTTTGAGCTGGTCGACCCGGAAGCCGATGTGCTGCTCAGCCATTTCAGTCCCGACGGCCAGGACAACAATGGCTTGACGCGCCGCCTGTCGGGCCGCCACGCCATCATCCGGCGCGGCCAGCAAGGCTTTGAAATCGAGGACGTATCGCGCTATGGCGTGCTGCTCGACGGCGTATGGCCCGGCAAGCACAAGCCCGTCGCCCTGCGCCTGGGCATGCGCATCGAATTATCTGCCAGCATCAAGGGCATCGTCGTGCTCAGCGTCACGGCCCTGCTCGCGCACGGCGTGATCCTGCACCGCATCGACCACGGCGCCCGCGCCGAGTGTTTTTACCTGCTGCTGCCAGAAGCCCAGCCCACGCCGGCAAGCCACCTTGCCACGCCGCAGGCCAGCTGCCTGCCCGTGCTCTTCCACCGCAACGGTGGTTTCTGGCACATCGATACGGCCAGCGGAAAGGAAACCGCGCTGGCCCCTGCCACCGCGCTCGACAAGCTCAGCGGCTTTGCGCGCCATAACCGCTTCGCCAGTGAACCGTATCCGGAATGCTGGATCATCCGCACCGAAGGTGCTGCGCTGTGCGATAGCGTGCTAACCGCCTGATACAACGGCTCTCAAACACTAGCTAGCGCGGTACCAGTACCAGGAAAATCATCGACAGCCCAAAAATAAACACCGCTTCCAGCGTAAATACGATGGCGGGAATCTGCAATTCGCGCGGGATTTTCATGGCGACACCTCTTCAAAACACAGGACTGCTTTCAGCATAGCGCGCCCTGCGCCGATTACATTATCAGCCACACAACACAATTGACCGCCCGGCATGACTTGCCGAGTCCGCTGGCCAAGCTCTCCCGACACACAATTTAACAAATTATCGGCCGATATTCTGCAAATAGCACCCCTCCAAGCCCTTGCATACTGTATATTCATCCAGTTAATATCCCCTGCATTTCACACAGCGCCCGCATGGCGTTTTACATTTTCTATGGCTTCCAACAAAGCGCATCATGCGACCGGTTGGGCTGCCGGCGTGATCGCCGCGGCCCTGGTCGCGCACGCTGGCGCCGGTGGTCCCTATCAAGTGCTGAGCATGCTCGCCTTTGTCATGGGCGCGCTGGGCGGCACGGCGCCGGACTGGCTGGAAGTGGCCTGGTGGGCGCGCACGCACCGGCTGTGGATCACGCACCGCACATGGACGCACTGGGGCCTGGCGTGGATCGCCCTGCTCGTCTACACCTACCTGCAATTGCCGCACCACCTGTGGGCGCCGCCCCTGTTCGGCTTTGCCGCCGGCGGCATCATGCATCTGCTGGCCGACTGGCCCAATCCGCTGGGCGTGCCATGGATTTTCCGCCGCCACTCGCTGCGCTGGTGGAAAAGCGGCCGCCACGACATCATCGTCATCATCGCCGCCTGGCTGGCCGCCACCATCGTGGCCGATCACGTGTTTTTTGACGGCATCCACCTGCGCCGCACTGTGCTGGCGCTGGACAGCCTGCTGCACTGGTCCGCCGCTGCCCTGCAGCAAGCTTGGGCAAATCTGCAACAATGGCAGCTACGCTGGCGCCTGGGCGGCGACGCCAATTGACGCCGGCAGCGTGGCAATGTGATAATGAGTATCATTCTCAAACAGCCCAGCCAGCCGGCACCCCGCGTTCCGTCAGCCCAGCCCTTTCCTTGCCTGGAGAACGCAGTGAGTACCGTCAGTCCCGTCCATGCCGTCCATGCCGTCCACCTGAAAACCCTGTACAGCGAGCACCACGGCTGGCTGTATGGCTGGCTGCGCGGCAAGCTGGGCAACCGCGCCGAGGCGGCCGACCTGGCGCAGGATACGTTCTTGCGCCTGATGGGCAAGCGCGAGGTGACACCGCTGGCGCCCCTGCGCGAGCCGCGCGGCTACCTGGCGACCATTGCGCGCGGCTTGCTGATCGACCGCTACCGGCGCCAGGCGCTGGAGCAAGCTTACCTGGAAGCGCTGGCGCAGCAAGCCGAGCCTGTATCGATGTGCGCCGAAACGCATGCCATCATTATCGAAACCCTGCTCGCCATCGACCGCCTGCTCGACGGCCTGGGTGCCCGCACGCGGGCCATCTTCCTGCTGGCGCAAATAGAGGAGCTCAGTTATGTCGACATCAGCCGGCGCCTCGGCGTCTCCCTGCCCACCGTAAAAAAACACCTGGTGCGCGCCTATACGGAATGCCTGATGCTGGCGGCCGCCTGATGTTCGCCGCATCCGCCTCCCCTTCGTCGACTATCCCCCGCAAGGTGCTGGCCGCCGCCGCCCACTGGCATGTGGAGCTCCAGTGCGGCGGCGCCGACCCGGCAGCGCTGCAGGCATGGCGCGACGCCAGCGCAGAACATGAACGGGCCTGGGAGCTGCTGCAGCGTATGGACGGCCAGTTGGGCGCGATACCGGCAGCACTGGCGATTCCCGCCCTGCAGGCGGCGCAGCAGCGCCGGCGCGCGGCCGCCAAGATACTCGCGCTGCTGGTGGCAACCGGCGGCGGCATCGCGCTGGGCCAGGTGGGCCTGCAATCGGACCCATGGCAAGCCCTGACGGCGTCCTTGCGCACGGCGCCGGGCCAGCGCCGCCACGTCACCCTGGCCGATGGCGGGCGCCTGGAAGTGAATACGGATAGCGCCCTGGATGTCGCTTACAGCGCCACGCACCGCCGCATCCGCCTGCATCATGGCGAAATCATGATCACGACGGCGCCCGACCCGCGCCCCTTCCTCGTCGACACGCCGCACGGCGTGATCCGCGCGCTGGGCACGCGCTTCGGCGTGCGCTGCGATGGCGATGGCAGCACCGTCAGCGTCTACGAACATGCCGTGGAAGTGCGCTGCGCTGCGCGCCCGGATGCCGTGCGGCGCCTGGAAGCTGGACAGCAGCTACGCTTCAGCGCAACTGGCGCGGATGACGTGCAGACCATGCCTGCGCACCAGGACAGCTGGCTGCGCGGCATGCTGGTGGCGGCCGACTGGCCGCTGCAACAACTGGTTGCGGAACTGGCGCGCTACCGGCGCGGGCGTCTCGTCTGCGACACCAAAGTGGCGCGCCGCCCCGTCACGGGCACCTACCGCCTCGACGATATCGACGCCGTGCTGGAAAGCCTGTGCGCCTCGCACGGGCTGCAAGTGACGTACTTCACGCGCTACTGGGCCACGGTGGCGGCCCGCTCCACGTAATTATTTTCAGTTTTTTTGCGCCAGGGGTTGGTGTTTCGCTGCGCTGCTTCGGCTTCCTAGTTAAGTAGCCAATTCACGTAGCCGATTCACACGCCAATTCTTATCCCTTTAGAGCAGAAAGACCGAGCATGCAGCTGACCACCCCCGTCCTCCATCCCGCCGCGCGCGCCATCCGCCTGGCCGTCATCGCCATGGCTTGCGCCGCCCCCGCCGCCTTTGTCGCAGCACCCGTCCTGGCGCAAGGCCAGGCTGCCGCTGCAGCACCGCAAGCCTACGCCGTGCCAGCCGGCCCGCTGGCCACGGCCCTGAACGACTTTGCCGTCGCCGCCGGCGTCAGCCTGTCGACCGATCCCGCGCAGACGCGGGGCCTGCGCTCGCCCGGCGTGCGCGGCAGCTTCAATGTCGGCCAGGGTTTTGCCCAGGTGCTGGCCGGCAGCGGCCTGGAAGCCGTGCAGCTGCCGAACGGCGCCTATGTGCTGCGCCAGGCAGCGCCAGCGTCCGCAGCGGCGGCCGGCGTGGAAAAGACCATGGCGCCCGTGACTGTCAGCGCCAGCATGGAGCGCGACCCCGTCAGTGAGCACAGCAACTCGTATGCGGCGCGCGCCGTCACCGTCGGCAAGGGCGTGCAAACCCTGCGCGAAATTCCGCTATCCGTCAGCGTCGTCACGCGCCAGAAGATGGACGACCAGAACCTCAATACCATCGACGCCGTGCTGGCCAACACCACCGGCATCACCATGTACGACAGCCCCATGGGCGGGCGTTATGTGTATTCGCGCGGCTTCATGGTCGACACTTACCAGTTCGATGGCGTCAACCGCGCCATGTTCTACCCGCAGGCGAACAGTTTTACCAGCAACACGGCCATGCTCGATCGCGTCGAAATCGTGCGCGGCGCCACGGGCCTGTTGCAGGGCACCGGTTCGCCGGGCGCCGCCATCAACATGGTGCGCAAGCGCCCGCTGGCGGAAAAACAGGTGCAGCTGGCGCTCAGCGCCGGCCGCTGGAACGACGTGCGCGGCGAGGTCGACGTCACCGGCCCCCTGAACGAGGCGGGCAGCATCCGCGGCCGCGTCGTGGCCGCGCACGACCAGCGCGATTATTTTTATGACGTGGCCGACAGCCGCACCGACGTGCTGTACGGCGTGCTGGAATTCGACCTGGCGCCGGGCAGCAAGCTGACAACGGGCGCCAGCTACGAAAAACTGAAATCAACGCCGTTTTTCTCCGGCATGCCCCGCTACCTCGATGGCAGCGACCCGAAACTGCCCCGCTCGACCTACCTGGGCGCGGACTGGAACCGCTGGGACAGCCGTCAGACGGCCGCCTTCGCCGAATTCGAACACCGCTTCGATGCAGACTGGTCGCTCAAGGCCAGCGCCAACTACACGCGCGAACAGCATGACGTGAAATACATGTTCAACCTGGGCGCGCTCAATCCCGCCACCATGGCCGGCATGATGATGTACGCGGGCGTGTTCGACTACGGCACCACCAACAAGGGACTCGACCTGTCGCTCGATGGCAAATTCAACGCCTTCGGCCGCCGCCACGGCTTCAGCGCCGGTGTCAGCACGAACCGGCTGGAAAGCGACAGCGATTACAGCCTGGCCAAGATGCTGCTGCCCAACAGCGCGCTGCAACCGAATCACGGCGTGGCGGAACCGAGCGATGCCTGGATACGCAAGGAACAATATGGCGGCGGCCACAGCCTGACCACCATGACGCAGACGGGTGCCTATGGCGTGGCCCGATTCAGCGTCAGCGACCCGCTCACCGTGGTGGCGGGCGCGCGCGTATCGAATTTCAAATCGACCAGCGTGTACCGCGACACGGGCGAGGTATATCTCGATCCGTCCCGCGAAAACGGCGTCGTCACGCCGTATGGCGGCGTCATTTACGCGTTCGACAAGCGCTGGTCCGGCTACGCCAGCGTCTCCGACATCTTCCAGCCGCAAAACCAGCGCACGGCCGAAGGCGCCCTGCTTGAGCCGCTGAAAGGGCGCAACCTGGAGGTGGGCGTGAAAGGTGAACTGTTCGACGGCAAGGTCAATACCTCGCTGGCGCTGTTCCGCATCGAGCAGCGCAACCGCGCCGAGGCAGATCTGGTCAATATCTGCACCAGCGGCACGGAGTGCTATTTCTCGACCGGCAAGGTGCGCAGCGAAGGCGTCGATGCGGAAATCAGCGGCGAAGTGACGCCGGGCTGGCAGCTGTTCGCCGGCTACTCCCTGAACAACTTCAAATACCTGGAGCAGACGTCGGACGCAGGCGTGATGTTCGCCAGTACCTACTCGCCGCGCCACATGCTGCGCGCGTGGAGCGACTACCGCCTGCCCGGTGCCTTGCAGAAGTGGAGCGTGGGCGGCGGCGTGAACTTCCAGACGGAGAGCTCGCGCACGACGCGCGACGTGAAGGTGGCGCAAGGCGCGTATGCCTTGTGGAGCGCGCGCGCCGCCTACCAGATCGACCGCAACTGGACGGCGTCGCTGTCCGTGACGAACTTGCTCGACAAGCGCTACTACCAGACGGTGAGCGCGCCGGCGTGGGGCAATTTCTATGGCGAGCCGCGCAAGGCGCAACTGACCTTGCGCGCGCGGTTCTAATCCAGCTTATGCCGGAGGACGCAATGGCGCCTTCGGCAGCGGGATGAATTCCGTCTCGCCCGGCACACTGCCCATGCGCTGGGCGGTCCAGTCGTCGGCCGCCTGCGACAATCGCTCCTTGCTCGACGAGACGAAATTCCAGAACAGGAAGCGGTGGCCGTCCAGCGGCTCGCCGCCGATCACGACGAACTGCACCGGGCCGCCGCCTGCCGTCACCACGGGCGCGGCACCAGCTTCCAGCAAGGCCATGGTGTGCGGCACCAGCGCCACGCCATCGACCAGCACATCCCCGCTGATCGGATAAATCGCCGCTTCCGCCGGCAAGCCTTCCAGGCGCAACTCGCGCCCCGCCTGCAGCGCCACGTCCAGGTACACCGTCTGCATGTAGGTGCGCACGGGCGAGCTCTGGCCAAAGGCCGTGCCGATCAACACCTTCACGACGGCGCCATCGAGCGGCACCACGGGAATGTCGGCCTGCGGCGTGTGCGTGAAACTCGGTTCATCCTCTTCGTGCGCCTTCGGCAGCGCGGCCCACAGCTGCAAGCCGTGCGTGCGGTGCGGCTGACCCGCCAGGTCCTGTGGCGTGCGTTCCGAATGCACGATGCCGCGCCCGGCCGTCATCCAGTTGATGGCGCCCGGCTCGATGCGCTGGTACGAGCCGATGCTGTCGCGGTGGTCGATCGCGCCCTCGAACAGATAGGTGACGGTGGCCAGGCCGATATGCGGATGCGGGCGCACGTCGTGGTTGGCGTCGGGCGCCACGTCGATGGGGCCGAAATGGTCAAAGAAAATGAAGGGGCCGACGGCCTGTTTGACGGCGGAAGGCAACAGGCGCCGCACGACGAAGCCGCCGCCCAGATCCTTTTCGTGGCTTTTCAGGATCGCCGCGCTCATGCCAGCACCGTCGTCACTTCGGTGGTCACGGCCGTCATCAATTTATGCAGCGGGCATTTGCCGGCCGCGGCCAGCAATTCCTCGCGCTGCGCATCCGTCAGCTCGCCCGTCAGGTGCAGGGTGGCGGCCAGGCGGTACACACCCTTGCGCTCTTCGCTGGCATCGCGTTCGGTCGACACTTCCACGTGCTCCAGGGGGATGCCCTTGTGTTTGGCATACCAGACGACGGTGAGCGCCTTGCAGGCCGACAGGGCCGCGTCATACAGGTCGTGCGGCGACGGGCCGGCATCGCCGCCCCCTTCGGCCACCGAGGCGTCGGCGGAAATGATGTGATCGCGCACGTGCACGATGTGGCGCATGGCTTGCGACTGGTCGCGGATGGCTTTGATGGTCATGGCGTTCCTTGGTGCGTTTGGAAAGCCACAATTTACACCGTTTGCCCGCTTTGCGCAGCCCGCTCCCCCGCTACCTGGTCATTTGATACGGAACAGGGGGTCGGTGGGCAGGCGAAGACGATGGACACTCCAGCACGGTTAAGGTGCATGCAGTATCCCTCAAGATGACCGATATGATAATGAGTCAGTCGAGCGTGCGCGCCACCCTGAAACCCACGATGTCGTTCGACAGCACGGTGGAAAAGCCGTTGCGCAGGGCCGAGCGCAAATAGCGCGGGTGGTACAGCCAGGAGCCGCCGCGCAGGATGCGCCGGCTACTGTCGCTGCCCTCTTCCCATGCGCTGCCGTCGACGGGCGCGCCTTCGTAATTATCGTGCACCACGTCCTGCACCCATTCCCACACATTGCCATGCATGTCGAACAGGCCCCAGGAATTCGGCGCGAATGTTCCCAGCGGCGTGGTGCCGCCCCGATACACGCCGCGCGGGCCGCCGTTGTACACATACAGGCCGTCGTAATTGGCTTGCTCCGTGCTGATGGTGTCGCCCACGTTGAAGGTCGTGCGCGAGCCGGCACGGCACGCGTATTCCCATTCCGCTTCGCTGGGCAAGCGGTACTGGCGGCCCGTGCATTCGCTCATCCACGCCAGGTACAGCTGCGCGTCATTCCAGCTCACGCCCACCACCGGGTGCTGCTCGTTCTGCACGAAGCCAGGATTATCCCAGTCCGTTTCCGACCCGCCCGCCCAGCCGGTCGCCTTGACGAAGGCGCGCCATTCGCCCACGCTGACGGGGTGGCGAGCCAGCGCGAACGGGCGCTCGATGCCGACCCAGTGCTGCGGCATTTCGCGTTCGAGCCACGTCTTTTGCGAGCCGGCCTGCATGGCCGCCTTGTGTTCCGTCTCGTGCGCGCCCATCTGGAAGCGGCCGCTGGGAATGAGCACCAGTTCCGGCCCCTGTCCCGCGCCATCGAGAAAATCGTCGCGCAAGATGCCTTCGGCATTGGCCACCGGTTCCGCGTGTTCCGTTTCCGGCACCGGCGCGGATGCCTGCACAGGGACAGATGCGGTCGCGGCGCGGCTGGCCTCTTCCTTGCGCGCGCGCTCTTGCTCGGCCCGATATGCCGCCTCGGCCTTGGCGACGATGGCCTTGCGCTGCAATTCCTGGTGTTCCTGCAAGGCCGTGGCGGCATCGGCTTCGCGGCGCGCGCGCAGCTGGCCGCGCAGCGCTTCCTTGCGCAACTTGCGCGCCTCTTCCGCCTCGAAATGGCGCTGCGCTTCCTGTTCGCGGCGCAGTTTGTCCTGCCGCTGCTTTTCCAGCGCGGCGGCCTGGATTTCCGCCTTGCGGCGCTGATCCAGTTCTTCCTGGCGTATGCGGGCTCGCTTGATCTCTTCCTCGCGCGCCTGCTCGGCGGCCAGCGCCGCCTCCCGCTGTTGCTGCGCCTGCTGCGCCGCGCGCGCCTGCTGCTGGCGCGCCTGTTCCGCCAGTTCTTCGGGCGATGGCCCGGCCGCGCGTTCCAGCCCTTCCAGCAAGGCTTGCACGGATTGGGGCCGCAATTCCGCCGTCAGCGAAAAACCGTTCTGCAGCACTTGCCACTGTTGCGCGTTGAGCGCTTGCGGCTTTGAAGGCAAATGGCTGGCGCTGCGCATGTCGTCGAACGGCATGCGCCCTTCCAGCATCTGATAGATCATCACGGCCACCGCATACACGTCCAGGCGCGGGCTGGGCTGGCGCTGGTTGGCGCCGGCTTCGGGCGCCCGGTAGCCGTGCGTGCCCGCATTCGGCATCTCCAGCGCCAGGCTGCTGTCCGCATTGCGCACCCGCGTGGCGATGCCGTAGTCGAGCAGCTTGACGTCGCCCTTCGCCGTCAGGAAGACATTGCCTGGCTTGATGTCGCGGTGCACCAGCTTGTGCTTTTCCCAGGCATACGACAGCGCTTCGGCCACCGGCTGCAACAGTTCCTGCACCGTGGACAGCGGCAGCGCACCCTGGCGGCCCAGATAGTGTTCCAGGTCTTCGCCATCGAGGCATTCCATGATGATGAAATAGCTGGCCGTGGCCGGGTCCTGCGCCCATTCGTAGACGCGCACGATGTTTTCATGCGCGAGTTTTCTCGCCTGGGTCGCTTCCTCGATCAGCAGCTTGGCGTGCGTGGCGCTTTGCGTCAGCTGCGGCGGCAATATCTTCAGCGCCACCATTTCGCTGCTGCCCAGTTCCGCGTGCGTGGCCAGGTCGGTGGCTTGCCACACCTGCCCCATGCCGCCCGTGCCGATCAGCCGTTCGAGCCGGTAGCGGCGGTTTTGCGGACCGATTTCCTGGCCCGTCATGAAGCCCAGCTCCGTGCCCTGGCGCACGGGCAGCGGCGCGGCCACAGGTGCGGCGCCTGGCGGCGCGTACTCGGCGTCGAGGATGGCGTTCTTGCGGCGTTCAAATTCCTGCTCGCTGAGCAGCCCGTCGTCGTGGAGGGCGCGCAGTTCCCGCAGCTTGTCTCGTGCTTTTTGCATCATCTGGAGTGAAACGCTTCCGTCAAGGCTGCAGGGCGACGCCGCAGGCGGCGCAGAATTTAGCTTCCGGATGGCCCGCGCGCTGCGCGTGGCCGTTCTTGCAGCGGGCCGGCGCTGCAGAGGCGGCGCCCGGCTGCAGCGCCTGCGCCACGGCCACGCCCAGCTGCGCCTGCGCCGACAAGCCATGCGCGTGCGCCGCGTTCTGCAGGTTGATCAGATCGAGCTGCTGGCGCCGCTCGCGTTCCGCCTGGCCTTCCAGGTAGCTGCGCTCCTGCGCCACGCTGTCCTGCGCCATGCGCATGGCGTCCAGCGGGGCGACGCTGCTCTCGGCCGCTGCCAGCGCCGCCAGCGCGTGGATCTGCTCGGCGCTCATGCCCGCCTGCAGCTGCACTTTCAGCACTTGCGCCAGCGCGACCGCATTCTGCCCGGCGGCCATGGCCACCTTGCCCGTGTCGCTCAGCGAGCCGATTTTCTCGATGCGGTCGATGTCGATGCGCGCCAGTTCGGCCGCATGCGCCTGCTGCGCCAGCAGGGCTTCGTATTCGCCCTTCCAGCGCGCGTAATCGCTTTCGCGCTGCTGGGCCATGGCCAGCAAGTCGCGCTGCCATTGCGCTTCCTGCTCCAGCTGGCGCAGCTGCTGGCGCTGCTCCTCGATGGCCAGCGCGTCGAGCTGCGCAAGCTGCGTTTGCTGCTGCAGCTGGCGCGCGTGCACGCCATCGGCCTCGATGGTGCGCAGCAGCTTTTCCTGCTGCGCGATGGCGTCTTCGCGCGCGCCGCCACGCCGCAGCGCTGCGACTTTTTCCGCGATTTCCGTCGCCTGCACCTGGGCCGCTTCATCCTTGTGCGCCTCGGCGCGCAGCAGTTCGCGCTGGCGCGCCAGCTGCATCTGCTCTTCCCACTCCTGTACCCGCTCGGCCTCGCGCTTGCGCGCCGCGTTGGCCAGCATCAGGCCCTGCCAGGCTGCCTGGTGCTGCTCCGCCTCCAGCTGCGCCTCGCGTTGGGCCGCATCCGCCTCCGCCTGACGCAGGCGCGCCAGCTGGGTGCGGCGACCCGTCTCGTCGTCGATCAGCAGCGCGCTTTCCACTTGCTGCGCGATCGACTGCAGGTGCACCTGATGCGTAAAGCGCTGCTGCGCCAGCTGGATCTGTTCGCGCCCATGCAGCTGCGACAGTTCCAGCTCGCTGCGCATCTTGATGGCGGCCAGCGCGCGCACGTGTTCCCAGTTGGCCGCTTCGTCGGCGTGCTGCGCGCCCTTCTGCGCCAGTTCCTGTTCCAGCTCGCCCAGCGCCAGCGCGGCGCCATGGTCGAGCGCCTGGCGCCGCGATTTCGCTTCCAGGATGCGGCCATACAGGTCGATCTGGCGCCCGCGCAGCGCTTGCAGGCGCTCCGCTTCCTGGTGGTTCAGTTCCGCCTTTTCCAGCGTCGCATCCTGCTGCAATTCCGCGCGGCGGTGTGCGTGGCGCGCTGCCAGTTCCTCGCGGCGGATGCGCTGCCACTCTTCCTCGTCATACAGCTGGTCGAGCTGCTTCATGCGTTCCAGACTGTGTTGCTCGAGTTCCTGCGCCGGCAAGCCGCCCAGCCACAGGGTACCGATGGAGGCATCGCCATTGCCCTCGCGTTTGTCGTGGCGCAAACTCAGCGTTTCCACGCGCGCCACGGCCAGGCCGCTGGGCGCCAGTCGCTGCGTCAGCGCCGATTGCAGGCGTTCGTTCAATTCGGGCCGCAGGTCGGCATTCGCGTCCATCTCGACCAACGCGCGGCTGCCGATGAATTCCAGCGCAATCTGGCGCACGGACGGCAGCAGCAAGGCGTGCAGGTGGGCCCGCGTGACGGCGCCCGGCGCGCGCATGAACTGGCGCGCGAACGCATCGGGCTGGCCCAGCCCGATATCGACACGCAGGGACGCGGCAACGTTCAGCAGTTCCGAGCTGGCCAGGCCAGGCAAGTCGAAGTCCAGGCTGACGGCGTCGGCGCGCGCGATCAGCACTTCGGCCGGACGCGCCGGCAGCAGCGCGGGCAGGCGCGCAAAGAAGGCGGCGCTGTCGTAGTCGCCGGCCGGTATCAAGGTGAAAGCGTCCGATTGCACGATCCAGGCGCGCGACTCGGCCGGCACCTGCAGGCGGCGCGCGGCGCTGCCGAACAACGAGGACAGTTCGCGCACGCCAAAGAACAGGGCTAGTTGCCCTTCAGCAAGATGCCATTGATTGGCATGCAGCACCGCGTCGCTGTCGGGTGCCCCCAGCGACAAGCCGCATTGCGCGCAATAGCCGGCGGCAGCGCCGTTCTTGTGCTCGCAGCGCGGGCAGCGGGCGCCGCCAAAACCAAACAATTGGAACATGTGTGACTCCTGATGAGAATGATTGTGCGCGCAACACGGCTGCCATGCCGATTCTAGCAGGATAGCCGGGCCTCACTTGCCGCGCACAGCATGGGCACGGCAGTGCGCAGCATCAGATAATGCCATAGGGCAATTGCATTCATATGCACGGATACAGGGCGAATTAGGCCTCAATTCATGCGGTCGCCCGCCAGGCCCGTGCGCCGGCATTTCAGCGCCGTTTTTTTGCAGGCCATCCCGCCAAAACCACGGCTGGTCGCATCTGCATGGCGCGCCGGCCCGCGCCTGGCTACAGTGCATGCATACCCACCCGCCACCCGAAAGGAAACATCATGAAAACGTTAAAAAACATGGAAGCCATCTTCACCGTCGCCGTTGCCATTGCCTGCGGCGCCAGCTACGTCAGCTTCATGCAGCCATCGGCCGCCAAAGCGGCTGATGTGGCACAAGCGAGTGCCATCCCCGTCGTCGTCGTCAGCGCCAAGCGCATGACGGAACAGGAAAAGAAAATCTCGCTGATCGAGGAACGGCAAGCCTTGCTGGGCAACGCCACCGCCAGCACCCTGTGAGCCACCGATGCTGACACCACGCCGCCTGGCGCCAATTTGAATACCTCCGCGCCAGGCCGCCATTTGTATCCGCCACGGATACACGGACACACAGCATTGTGTCAATTGTAATAAGTTGAATCAAAAGCGATCCGCTCGCCGGCAAGCGCCTATAGTCCATTTCACGCAATCACCGAAATGGAGCACACCATGAAACCCATCACACTCTACGCAGCAGCCATGCTTGCCATCAGCACCGCGGCCTTCCTGCCCGTGCAGGCCATGGCACAGAATCAGCTCGGCGTCAGCATTGTCATCGGCAACGCCCCGCCTCCGCCACGGTTTGAAAGCGTGCCAGCGCCACGCGCCGGATATGTCTGGGCGCCCGGCTACTGGAACTGGGATGGCCAGCGCCATGTCTGGAACAACGGCGAATGGCTGCGCGAACGGGGCGGCAACCAGTACCGCCGCGCCGCCTGGATACAAGAAAACAACCGCTGGCGCCTGGACCGTGGCGGCTGGGTCGCCGCGCAAGTGCAGCCCGTGCGCTATGACGATATCCGCATCGCCCCGCCACCGCCGCGCCGCGAAGCCATCCCGCGCGCCCGCCACGGCTACGTCTGGGCGCCCGGCCACTGGGAATGGCGCGGCCAGCGCTACGCCTGGACGCCAGGCATATGGATCGCCGAACGCCCCGGTTACGTGTATGCGCCGCCCGCCTGGAACCAGCGCGATGGCCGCTGGCAGATGGAGCAAGGCCGCTGGTCGCCACGCGGGCCGAACGGTGACCGCGACCGCGACGGCATCCCCAACCGCTATGACCGCGACAATGGCAACCGCCACGACCGCGACGGCGACGGGATTCCGAACCGCGACGACCGCAGGCCCGACAATCCGCGCCGCGACTAGTAACACCTGACCAAACCTGCTGCGCGGCGGTTCTATCAAGCGTTACTGCAAGCTTTACCCACCAAGGCCACCGTTCGCGGTGGCCTTGTCATTTTCCCGACACATCCGTGTATTAAAATCGCGCGACGATCAATCACACTGCGCGAGAAAGATTCACGATGGCGATGGAAACTGCCGGTTTTACCTACGGCTCGGACACCTCGGGCCTGGTCTGGGGCTTCCTGTTTGGCCGTGAGGCGCAGCCGCTGGCGCTCGACTCGACGGCCGCACTGGCCTGGCTGGCCGATGGCGCGGCCAGACCGGCGCAGGAATTCGTCTGGCTGCATTTCAATTTGTCGCATGCGGCCAGCGAAAAATGGCTGATGACGCACACGCAGCTGGCCGACGAATTCTATGAAACCCTGCACCAGGGTTCCCGCTCGACGCGCATCGAACAGGCGGAAAACACCCTGATCGCCGTGGTCAACGATGTGGTGCACAATTTCTCGTTCGAAGCGTCCGACATTTCCACCATGTGGGCCAGCGTGGCGCAAAACCTCGTCATCACGGCGCGCCGCGCGCCGCTGCAGTCGATCGAGCGCCTGCGCCAGGCCGTCATCAAGAACCACGAGCCGATCCGCTCGTCGGTGGAATTGCTGATTCATCTGCTGCGCGACCAGGCCGACGTGCTGGTCAACATCGTGCGCGACGCAGTGGCGCGGGTCGACGATATCGAGGACCACTTGCTGGCCGGGCGCCTAGTGCCGAAACGCGAAGACCTGGGCGCCATGCGGCGCGTGCTGGTGCGGCTGCAGCGCCTGCTGGCGCCGGAACCGGCCGCCCTGTTCCGCCTTCTGCAACGGCCGCCATCGTGGGTATCGGAGCTCGACAGTCTGGAATTGCGCCAGTCGACGGAGGAGTTTTCGGTGGTGCTCAGCGATATGTCGTCCTTGCAGGAACGTATCAAATTACTGCAGGAAGAGATTGCCGCCAGCGTCAACGAGGAAAACAGCCGCAGCCTGTTCGTGCTGACCATCGTCACCGTGCTGGCCTTGCCGATCAATATCATCGCCGGCATGCTGGGCATGAACGTGGGGGGAATTCCGCTGGCCCAGCATCCGCAGGGCTTCTGGATCATCGTCGCCATCATCGTCACGTTCACGGTGGTGGCGGGATGGCTGGTGGTGCGCGTGCAACGCAATAGTTGACTATTGGGAACACGGCCTGGCAGGCGAACGGCAGGCGCCGTCCGCCATCACTGCTTGCCGCGCTTAGCGGTGGTATTCGCCGGCCCGTTCAGGCTGGTAAACGATTTCCTCGATTTTCACCTTCACCACGCCGCCCGGCATGGGCCAGGCGATGCTGTCGCCGACGGACAAGCCCAGCAGCGCGCTGCCGACGGGCGCCAGCACGGAAATGCGGTCGGCCTGGCCTTCCACATCCTTCGGATACACGAGCGTCAGGCAGAATTCTTCCTTGTTTTCCACCGTGAAGCGCACGGTGGAATTCATCGTCACGACGGTCGGGGGAATCTCTTGCGGCTCGAGCACCTCGGCGCGGCCCAGCTCGTCGAGCAAGGCGGCCTTGTCCGGCGACAGATTATTACCCAAGGCATACAACAACGCTTCCAGTCGTTCCAGGTCTTGTGATGACAAAATAATTTTTGGTTTTTTTTCCAAGATATCCTCACTATTGATCATTAGGGCGACGTCCGGTTTTTCTGGCGGCAGCTTGCTTGGCCGCGGCAGACAAAATAAACAGCATCAGAACGTCCATCATCTGAGGATTATGGACGAACTCGTGGAGCAAGGCCATAGCGTTCTCGCATTCTTCATTAAAATTTATTAAAATCAATGACTTGCAATGGACGATACGGAGCAAAAGTTAATCCGTACCAGGATGACTGCAGGCATTGAAGTTATTCTTGATGCTATTTTGTTTACCGTCAGCATGTTTTTAGCGAAAAAAACCGGCGGGCAAAAAAAGGATTAAAATTCAGTGTGGATTATTATTAGAAAAACACGTCCTGCCTTTTCCGCCTGATTTGTCGCCCTGCCTGCTGCCACCGGCCTGTGGCATGCAGACAAAATTGCCGCGCGCCCTGTACTTTCACGCTGCAAAATGACAATATGTCGGCCTTAGCAACACGTTGAGAGTTCCGGCTCACTTCGGTTTTCATCAGACTGGAACGTAAAGTATGGCAGGGCGAGGCGGGATGACACGGGGCGGCGGCAAGCGGGGCCGGCAGGAGAAAGCGTCATGATGACGCCATTGATGCTGCCGTCGGCGCAATTGCGCGGCGACCGGATTGCCAGGCTGAACTTGCTGGCCGCGGCGGCCATGCTGGCCATGGCCAGCCTGCTGCTGGTCCTCTTCCAGTTGTTTTCCCTCCAGGCATCCTTCCAGCGCAACCTGCGCATCCAGGCCGACATGCTGGCGCCCGCCGCCACCCAGGCCATGCGCCAGGACAATCGTCTTGCGGCACAACAACTCCTCGCTTCCCTCGCCGCCGCCCCGCATGTCCGGCAAGCACTACTTTACAGTCCCTATGGCACGCCGTTTGCCCGCTACACGCGCAGCAGCAGCGATGCCGCGCCCATGGCGCCGCGCAACGGCCTGCACCTCGATTACCTGGACGGCAGCGCGGCCATCCTGACGGCCTTGCCCGGCGGCGGCGCGCTGTACCTGCGCGCCAGCCTGGCGCCGCTGTACGCCAGCCTGGCGCAATTTGCCGCCTTTACCCTGCTCGTCTGCCTGTGCGCGTTCGGCCTGACGTACCTGATGGTGCGCCGCACGCGCACGGCCGCCCAGCATGCGGAAAGCCATTTGCACTACCTGGCCCATGTCGACCCGGTCACGCAACTGCCGAACCGCCATGAATTCAACGATGCCCTGGCCTACGCGCTGGCGCGCGCCGACCGCCAGGACAGCAGCGTGGGCCTGCTGCTGCTGGACCTGGACAACTTCAAGATCGTCAACGATACGCTGGGCCACCACTGCGGCGACCAGCTGCTCAAGCTCGTGTCCGAACGCCTGGTGGCCATCCTGCGCGGCACCGACATCATCTGCCGCATCGGCGGCGACGAATTCGTCGTCATCGTCGAACCGGCCGACGACGCCTCGGAAATGGCCAGCGTGGCGCGCAAGATCCTCGCCGTGCTGGCCGCGCCATTCGATCTCGAAGGCCACCAGCTGTATGTCAGCGCCAGCATCGGCGTGAGCCTGTATCCGTTCGACGCGCAGGATGTGGCCACCCTGACGCGCAATGCCGATACGGCCATGTACCACGCCAAGCACCAGGGCAAGAACCGCTACGCCGTCTTCAAGGCGGAAATGGAATTGCGCGCGCAGCGCCGCCTGCGCATGGAAGCGAACCTGCGCCGCGCACTGCAGAACGAGGAACTGTATTTGCACTACCAGCCGCAGATCGACTTGCGCAGCGGGCGCATCGTCGGTGTGGAAGCGCTGATACGCTGGAATTGCCGCGACATGGGCCAGTTGAGCCCCGCCGAATTCATCCCCGTGGCCGAGGAAAGCGGCATCATCGTCGACCTGGGACGCTGGGTACTGCAAAGCGCCTGCCGCCAGGCGGCCCTGTGGTGCAAGGCGGGCCTGCTCGATTCGCTCGAACACGTGGCCGTCAACCTGTCGGCCTGTCAGGCGCGCGATGCGGGACTGATGGACGATATCCGCGCCATCCTGGATGAAACGCAGCTGCCGCATGGCTTGCTGGAGCTGGAAATCACGGAAGGCGTCCTGATGGACAATGTCCACGCCAACGTGGAACTGATGCGGCGCCTGCAGGAAACGGGCATCCACCTGTCGATCGACGATTTCGGCACCGGCTATTCATCGATGTCGTACCTGAAGCGCCTGCCCATCGACCAGTTGAAAATCGACCGCAGCTTCGTGCACGACCTGCCCGGCGAGGGCGAAGCCATCGTCACGGCCATCATCGCCATGGCGCACAGCCTGCACCTGAAAGTGGTGGCCGAAGGGGTGGAGACCTTGCGGCAGGTGGAGTTTTTGAGAAAAGCCGGCTGCGACAATGCCCAGGGCTTCTTCTTCGCGCGCCCGATGACGGCAGCGCAGTTGACGGCATTGCTGCTGGAACGGCGCGACTGGAGCACGCGCACGATTCTACCGGCATAAAAAAAGGGCAGAACTGCCTGTTCTGCCCTTGCTACTTACTCCGGATGCATCAGGCCAGCTTGGCCGAATGCTCGCGCGTCGCGTGGAAAGTCAGCTTCGGCCAGCGCTCTTCCGTCAGGCGCAGGTTCACGCCCGACGTGGCCAGGTAAGCCATGTTGCCGGCCGCATCGTAGGCCACGTTGTGGCCCAGCGCGTTCTCGAAATCCTGCAGGATGCGCTTGTCGTCGCAGCTGACCCAGCGGGCGCTGCTGATGCTGGTGCCTTCGAACACGGCGTCGACGCCATATTCGTTGAGCAAACGGCTGGCCACCACCTCGAACTGCAGCACGCCGACGGCGCCCAGTACCAGTTCGCCGCCCTGCACCGGCTTGAAGACCTGCACCGCGCCCTCTTCGCCCAGCTGCTGCAAACCCTTGTGCAGCTGCTTGATTTTCAAGGGATTACGGATGCGCACGGAGCGGAAGAAGTCTGGCGCGAAGTACGGGATGCCCGTAAACGTCAGCATCTCGCCTTCGGAAAAACTGTCGCCGATCTGCATGTTGCCGTGGTTCGGCAAGCCGATGATGTCGCCAGCGTATGCTTCTTCCACCTGTTCGCGCGACGATGCCATGAAGGTCACCACGTTCGACACCTTGATCTCGCGCCCCAGGCGCAAGTGCTTGACCTTCATGCCGCGCTCGAAACGTCCCGAGCACACGCGCAAAAAGGCGATGCGGTCGCGGTGGGCCGGGTCCATGTTCGCCTGGATCTTGAAGACGAAACCGGTAAATGGCTGCTCGGACGGGGCCACCGAACGCACGGTGGCGTCGCGCTCGCGCGGCGCCGGCGCCCAGTCGACCAGCGCGGAGAGAATCTCGCGCACGCCGAAGTTGTTGATGGCCGAACCGAAGAACACGGGCGTCTGCACGCCGGAGAGGAATTCCTCCAGGTTGAACGGGTTGGACGCGCCATGCACCAGCTCCACTTCCATGCGCAACTGGTCCATCTCGAGCGGGAACATCTCCTGCAGGCGCGGGTTGTCGATGCCCTTGATGATTTCAAAGGCGCCGTCGGCCTTCTCTTCACCGGCCTTGAACAGCATGATCTCGTCGTTCAGCAGGTGGTACACGCCGCGGAAGTTCTTGCCCATGCCGATAGGCCAGGTGACGGGCGCGCATTGAATCTTCAGCACCGATTCGAGTTCGTCGAGCAGATCCAGCGGATCGCGCGTTTCGCGGTCCATCTTGTTCATGAAAGTGACGATGGGCGTGTTGCGCATGCGGCACACGGCCAGCAGCTTGATCGTCTGCGCTTCCACGCCCTTGGCCGCATCGATCACCATCAGCGCCGAGTCGACCGCCGTCAGCACGCGGTAGGTATCTTCCGAGAAGTCCTGGTGGCCAGGGGTGTCGAGCAGGTTGACGACGTGGTCGCGGAATTCGAACTGCATCACCGAGGAAGCGACGGAAATGCCGCGCTGCTTCTCGATCTCCATCCAGTCCGACGTCGCGTGGCGGCCCGATTTGCGGGCCTTGACGGTACCGGCCATCTGGATCGCGCCCGAGAAAAGCAGCAGTTTTTCCGTCAAGGTGGTCTTACCGGCATCCGGGTGGGAAATGATGCCGAAGGTGCGGCGGCGCTGCACTTCGCGCGCGATCACGGCCGGCGCCTTGCTGCTGACGGACGCTGCGGCGATGTCCGCATTGTCGCTGGAATCGGGGGTGTTGATGTCGTTCTCGTTGGCCATATTGGTGACCATAATATGGCCCTCGCAAAAAACCCTCGATTTTACAGAAGGATCGGCCTTCCGTGTGAACTGCTTCACTCTGGCGGCAAGCGAAATCGCCCACTTCATCAAGGGGTCACAATCGGCAGGCAACATTGCACTGCAGAAATGTTGCCACTCTTCCCTGGAAACCCGATGAAAATGCTCCTCACCCCCGCCATCCGACTCATGCAGCGCTTGCGCCTGCTGCCCAAATTCATGCTTGTCTGCCTGGTCTTTTTGCTGCCTTTGGTGCTGGCGACCACCCTGCTGATCTCGGAGCTGGGCAAATCGCTGGCCCAGGCGCAGGATGCGCAGCGGGGCGTCGCCTATGTGCGCCAGCTACAGGAAGGCACGCGCCTGCTGCAGCAGCGGCGCGGCCTGGAACATTTGCGCCTGAGCGGCAAGGCGGGCATGGACAACACGGCCCTGAATGCACGCATCACGGCCACGCTGGCCGTCCTGGCGCGCTTGCCGGCGGGCGCCGGCCTGCCCCAGGCGGCCGAGCTGACGAAGCAGTGGCAAGCCCTGCTGGGCCGCCAGACGGGCCTCGCGGCGCGCGACAGCTACGCGGCACACACGGCGTTGCTGCGCCAGGCGGCCAAACTGGTCCAGTTGGTGGCCGACCGCTCACACCTGAGCCTGGACCCGGACGCGGGCGCCAACCACCTGAGCGCCGTGTTTACCGCCACCCTGCCCGACCTGGCCGAGAGCCTGTCCGACATCGGAGGGCGCGGCGCCGCCTACATCGACACGGGCCTGTTCGAGGCGAATGAAGATCAACTCGTCAACGCCAACGCCCTGATCGCCCGCCACGAACTGGAACGCCTGCCAGCCCGCTTCGACGAAATCATCGCCGCCAAGCCGGCATTGCGCGCCAGCCTGCAGCCGGCCCTGAAAGCCGTGCCGGCCGCGCTGGCCTTCCTCGAGCGCACGAAAAACGAAGTGACGAATTCCTACGACCAGACCTCGGGCGCGCAATTCCACGCGGCCGGCATGCAAGCCATCGATGCCCTGCACGCGCTCTCGGGCGCCTCCGCCACCGCCCTGGACGGCTTGCTGGCGCAGCGCATCGCGCGCGACGAGGCGCGCCGCGCCCTGATCCTGGCGGCCATGCTGCTGGTGCTGCTGGCCGCCGCCTACCTGTGCGCAGGCTTTTATGCCGCGTTCGCGCGCGACGTGAAGCAATTGCGCGTGGCCGTCGGCGCGGCGGCGGCGGGCGACCTGTCGCAGCGCATCACCTCGCAGGCGCACGATGAAATCGGCGACCTGGTGCGCGACTTCGGCGCCATGACGCATGGCCTGGCCACCCTGGTGCAGGAAATCCGCGGCGGCGCGGCCGTCATTGCCGCCGCCGGCGCCGATATCGCGCAGGGCAACGCTGCCCTGTCCGGCCATACGGCCACGCAAGCGGACGCGCTGGGCGCCACCGTCGATTCGATGCGCGAGCTGACGGCCACCGTGGGCCGCAACGAAGCCCACGTAGGACAGGGGCGCACCCTGGTGGCGTCGGCCGCCGAGGTGGCCCTGCGCGGCGGCGAGACCGTCAGCGCCGTGGTCGAGACCATGGCCTCGATCAAGGCCAGCTCGCACAAGATCGTCGACATCATCGGCGTCATCAACGGCATCGCCTTCCAGACGAATATCCTGGCCCTGAACGCGGCCGTCGAGGCAGCCAGAGCCGGCGAGCAGGGGCGCGGCTTTGCCGTCGTGGCATCCGAGGTGCGCAGCCTGGCGCAGCGCTCCAGCGAGGCGGCGCAGCAAATCAAGCGCCTGATCGGCGATTCCGTGGCCACCGTGGATGCGGGCGGCGACCTGGTCAACGCAGCCGGCAGCACCATGCGGCAAGTCGTCGACGCGGTGCAGCAGGTGTCCGTCGTCATCGGGCGCATCAGCAGCGCCGGCGCCGAGCAGAATGGCGAGATCGCCCGCATCAACCAGGCACTGGCGCAAATCGACGACATGACGCGCCAGAACGCGGGCCTGGTCGACGAAGCGCGCGCCGGTTCGCAGCGCCTGCACCAGGAAGGCGAGGCGCTGACGCAAGCCGTCAGCCGCTTCCGCCTGGGGGAACACGAGGCGCCAAACCCGCGCCAGGCAGCGGCCGCGACCACGCGCGACGGCTTGCCCAGCGTGCGTCCGGCCGGCCTGTGGAGCGCCAACAAGCCGCGCGTCATATCACAAAATCGCGCAGAACGGCGCAAGGCTAGCTAGTCAAAAGTGTGCACGTAGGACAAGGACTACAATTTCGCCTCAAAAGAGACTACAAAGTGGCGACTGCTAATCTTATGTTCGCCACTTACATAAGCTTTTAAAGTAGCTACATCGCGATCTGCACCGCGCGGTCGAAAAAAAACGCTGTTCCAAGATGGATGCGGCAACTTTTTTTGACCAGCAACGCGGCAGTCGCACTCCGATGTAAAAAGCCTGTGAGGAATACTATGAGCCATACTCAACTTATCGCCCCGGTCCAGAAGAACCAGTTGCTGCCGCGCGCCATGCCGGCAGCCGGACGGGAAATCAAGCTTGCGTCGCGGGTTAGTCTCAGCAGTGCCCAACAGAATGAATTGCTGGCCGCCCTGCCGCGCGCCGCGCTCGAATCGCTGTTCGAAGACCTGGAACTGGTGGAACTGCCTTTCGGCAAGGAATTGTATGCCTACGGTAACAACCTGGAATACAGCTATTTCCCCACCACCGCCATCATTTCCTTGCTGTATGTAATGGAAGACGGCGCCACGACGGAAATCGCCGTCGTCGGCCATGAAGGCGTGGCCGGTGCCTCGCTGCTGGCAGGCGAACGCGCCATGTGCACGGCCGTCGTGCAAAGCGCCGGCTATGGCTACCGCCTGAAAACGCAAAGCTTGCGCGATGCCTTCAATCAAGGCGGCGCCCTGCCCCAGTTGCTGATGCGCTACACCAACGCCCTGTTTGCGCAAATGGCGCAGAACGCCGTCGGTGGCCGCCACAGCTCGATCGAGCAAAAGCTGTGCCGCTGGCTGCTGGACCGCCTGGACCGTTCGCCATCGAACGAATTGAAAGTCACGCAAGAGCTGATCTCCATCATGCTGGGCGTGCGCCGCGAAAGCATCACGGCGGCCGCCGGCAAGCTGCAGGAAGAAGGCTTGATCCACTATCGCCGCGGCAATATCACAGTGCTGGACCGCGCCGGCCTGGAATGCTATGCGGGCGAGTGCTACAAAGTGGCCAAGACGGAATACGACCGCTTGCTGCGCGACGTATCGCGCTGCTGATCAGGCAAGACAAATAAAAATGGCCGGGCTGCATGCCCGGCCATTTTTTTTGCTTTAACGACAATTACGCTTCGGCATCCGCATCGATGTCTTCCGGTTCCGGCGTCAGCGGCAGCGGAATCACGGCCTCCACGCACGTCCCCTTGCCTTCCGGACCCTGGCGCACGGTGAGGGTGCCGCCCAGCAGCAAGGCCCGCTCGCGCATGCCCAGCAAACCGTGCGACATGGGTTTCTGCAGCGCATCTTCCGTGATGCCGATGCCGTCGTCGATGACGCGCAGCACCAGGCCGTGCTCGTTGCGTTTCAAGGTCACGCTGACCATGCCGGCGCGTGCATATTTCAGGATGTTCGTCAGCGATTCCTGCACGATGCGGAACAGGGCTATCGTCAGGGTAGCTTCGCGGTTGTCGATATTGATGGCCACGTCCGTTTCGCAGCGCACGGAACTCATGCGCGCAAAATCCTCGCAATAGCTTTCGATGGCGGCGCACAGGCCCAGATTGTCCAGCAGGCTCGGGCGCAGGTCTTCGACGATGCGGCGCTTCAGTTCCACCGTTTCCAGCAAGGTGGCCTTGGCGCGGCGCAATTGCGCAGCCAGTTCCGGCTGCGTGTGCGCCAGTTGCTGCGTGACGGCGCCCAGATCCATGCTGATCGAAGTCAGGTTGGCGCCCAGCTCATCGTGCAGTTCACGCGCCAGGCGCGCCTTTTCCACTTCATTGACGCTGATCAAATGGCGCGACAGCACGGATAACTGCTCCGTGCGCTTGCTGACCGTCGATTCCAGGTTGTCATTGGCATTTTGCAATGCATACTCGACGGCCGCGCGGTTCTGGAAGCTGCGCCGCACCAGCTGGTAAAACATGATCAGCACGAGGATGGCCAGGGCATTGATGCCGATGCCGAGCAGCACGGCTTTCTGGTATTCATGATAAAAGGCGGCGCTGCCGGACGACAGCGCTTCATTCTGCTCGCGCGTCATGATCACCACCTGCAGGCGGATTTCGTCCATGGTGGCGCGGTCATCGGTCACGCGGGAAATGTTGACGATCTCGGCCAGCCCGCCCTGCTTGTAGACGTCGATCGACTGTTGCAACATCGACATCTTGCGGCGGATCAAGCTTTTCAGCTGGCCCAGGTTTTTCAGCTGGGTTGGGCTGCCCGCGAGCAAGGTTTGCAGCTCGTTGAATTCGTTTTCAATTTCGGTGGTGGCCGTCTTCGACGGCCCCAGATAGGTTTCGGAGCCGGAAATGAAATAGCCGCGCAAGCTGCTTTCCGCATCGAGCACGAGCACGTTCAAATACTGCAGGCGGTCCGCCACGCGGGCGCTCTGGCTGAGCAAGGCGTTCGTGCCCTTCAGCGACTGCAGGTTGTGATAGAGACTGAAACCATTGAGTACAAGCAGCAAGGCGCAAGTCACGCACAGGATCGTCTTGTAGAGGGGCAGGCGGTGATTCGGGGCCGGTTCAGCGGTGAAATACATCCTGATGTGCATCCTTAGCAAGGTTCGGCGCGGGAGAAAACGCCGGCGCCGGCCAATTATAGTCCTCGCCACAAACTGCTGCACTGCACAAGTCGTGCTGGCTGGCTGGCTGAGCGATCATGTTTCCATGATCGCACCGCAGCGCTAGTCAAGCAAATTGTTTTTCATTGCGTAATAGGTCAAGTCGCTGTTGGATTGCAAGCCCATTTTTTCCATGATGCGCGTACGGTAAGTACTCACCGTCTTGATGCTCAGCGACAAGGCGACACCGATATCGGACACGGTGGCACCGCGCGCCAGGCGCAGGAAGACCTGGAACTCGCGGTCCGACAATTCCGTATGCAAGGCGGCATTCGTATCGCGGTCGAACGATTGCGCCAGCAATTCACCGACGGTGGAACTGACATAGCGGCGCCCCTGGAATACGGTGCGCACGGCCGTCATCAGCTCATCGGCTTCGCATTCCTTGTTCAGATAGCCATTCGCGCCCATCTTGAACAGGTTCAGCGCGTATTGCTGCGCAGGATAGCCGCTGAGGATCAGCACGGGCAATTCCGGCTGGCCCTGGCGGATCGTGCGCAAGGTATCGATGCCGCTCTGATCGGGCATGGCGATATCGAGCAGCAACACGTCACATATTTCGCGGCGGGCGATATCGAGGGCTTCGCGCCCGGTACCGGCTTCCGCCACCACACTGAAGTCGCTTGACGACGAAAAAATCTGTTTGAATCCAGCTCTTACTATTTGGTGATCATCACAAATGGCAACGCGTATCATTGTTTCCCCTTAAATTTTCCTGGCCTGGGAAAGACTACCGGAACCTGAACGCTGCTCCGGTTCAGCGTCACTAACAAAAACGCAACATTAACATTATATTCAAAATATGGCGCGCCGTACGTTACCGGCTGCGTCAAGGCAGCAAGCCCATGCAGTATAGTCACCGGTACCGGACAACCCCACCTATATTGGTACAAATCTTATTTTAGCAAGTTTAAAATCGCAATTAATTCATTGCGTATCCACGCGCGGTCCAGCGGCGCTTCCTGCGGCACGACAGGCATGGCCGGCAGCACAGGCAGCTCGTCAACGATGGCATGCGAGGCGCCACGGCTGTCGAGCTTGTTGCGCGCGCCGCTGATGGTAAAGCCCTGCTCGTACAGCAATTCGCGGATGCGGCGTATCAGCAGCACCTCGTGGTGCTGATAATAGCGGCGGTTACCACGTCGTTTGACCGGCTTGAGCTGGGAAAACTCCTGCTCCCAGTAGCGCAATACATGCGGTTTGACGCCGCACAACTCGCTCACCTCGCCGATCGTGAAATAGCGTTTCGCCGGAATGGGCGGCAAGGCGATCAACTCGGTTTTACTGATGCGCTCGTTCATCGCCACTCACTCAGGCAGCACGTGCCAGCGGACTGGTCTCTTCGACCATGCTTTTCAGCTTCTGGCTCGCATGAAAGGTCACGACACGGCGTGCCGTGATGGGGATCTCTTCGCCCGTCTTCGGATTGCGGCCCGGCCGTTGCGGCTTGTCGCGCAACTGGAAGTTGCCGAAACCGGACAGCTTGACGGCCTCGCCCCGTTCGAGCGCGTTGCGGATCTCGTCGAAAAAGGTCTCGACCATATCCTTCGCTTCGCGCTTGTTCAGGCCCACTTGCTCGAACAACAGTTCGGCCAGCTCTGCCTTGGTCAAGGTGGGTAAATCTTTTTCCGCTTCCTGGCGCACCTTGGCAACCAGCATGGCCCGATGCAGATCGGCAGCCAGTGCGGATTGCAGTACGGCGGAATCAACGTCGCTGTTATTAATTTTCCTGCCCTGCCTTTTCTGTGCGCCCGAACCCGCCACATGGCAGGCTCGTCTACGGTTGACGACGGAAAGGCCGTCACGCTAGGCGACGGCCAGTCCGGTAATTACGAACGCAGTTTCGCGTCGTGGCCCTGCTTGGCGGCATCGATCAGGACAGCCATCAGGCCATCGACGACATCGTCTTGCAGGGTGTTTTGAGTATCTTGCAAGCTAATCCGGAAAGCAAGGCTTTTTTCATCCGCTTCCAGCCCTTTTCCACGATATTCATCAAATAAAACAATGGCTTGCACGATACGCGCTGCCGGGCTCGACTTGGCCGCGGCGTGGAAGCTGTCGAGCAGATCCTGCACGGCTACCGATTGCTTGACGACGACGGCCAGATCGCGGCTGGCGCCAGGGAATTTCGAGATTTCCTGGTACACCGGCAGGACTCGTTGCGTCAGGGCAGCGGCGTCGACTTCGAACAGCACGGGCGCCAGCGGCAAGTCGTACTTTTGCATCCAGCGCGGGTGCAATTCGCCGATGAAACCGATGACCTTGCCATCAAGCTCCACGTTGGCCGAACGGCCCGGATGCAGGGCCGGATGTTCCGCCTTGGTGAAACGCAAGACCAGCGGCGCGAACAGCGCTTCCAGGTCCGCCTTCACGTCGAAGAAGTCGACCGTGCGTGCAGGCTGGCCCCACTGCTCGTCGGCCACCGCGCCGTAGGCCATCGCGGCCACGCGCTTCGGCTGGGCGTAGCCAGCCACCGACAGGGGGCCGTTTTCCACGCTGTCGTCGCGCTGGTAGATGGCGCCCACTTCGAAGATACGCACGCGATTCGTCTTGCGGTTCAGGTTATAGCGCACATTGGCGATCAGGCTGCCGATCAGCGAGGAACGCATCACGCTCATCTGGCTGGCGATCGGGTTCTGCAATTTGATCGGATTCGCGTTGCCCGAGAAATCACGCTCCCATGCCGTATCGACAAAGCTCATGTTAACCACTTCCTGGAAGCCCAGGTCGGCCAGCTCATGACGTACCGCAAACAAAGAGCGGGTATTTTCTGGTGCAATCTGCATCACGTTCGCTGCCACGGGCGGCAAGGTCGGGATGTTTTCAAAACCGTACACGCGCGCCACTTCCTCGATCAAGTCTTCCTCGATCTCGATGTCGAAACGGTAGCTGGGCGACGTCACGGAAAACACGCCATCAAGCAAAGTGAATGGCAGGGCCAGGCGCGTGAAGATATCGGCGATCAGCTCATCATTGAGCGGCACGCCGATGACTTTCTGCGCGCGCGCCGTGCGCATCGACACGGGCTGGCGTTGCGGCAGGTTCACCACGTGGTCGTCGACGGGGCCGACGATGGTCGCTGGCGTGCCGCAGATTTCCACGATCAGGGCCGTGATGCGCTCGATGTGCTCGACGTTGGTGGCGAAATCGACGCCGCGCTCGAAGCGGTGCGCCGCATCGGTCGAGAAATTCAAGCGGCGCGCGCGGCCTTGAATCGCGTTCGGCCACCAGAAGGCCGCTTCCAGGTAGATGCTGTCCGTATCGTCCGACACCGAGCTGGCGTCGCCGCCCATGATACCGGCCAGCGATTCGATTTCCTGCTCGTCGGCAATGACGCCGATCCACTCGTCGACGGCGATGGTGTTGCCATTCAACAGCTTGACGGATTCGCCAGCCTTGCCCCAACGCACGTCGAGGCTGCCGTGGATCTTTGCCAGGTCAAACACGTGGCTAGGACGGCCCAGTTCCAGCATGACATAGTTGGAAATATCGACCAGGGCCGACAGCGGACGCTGGCCGCTGCGCTCGAGGCGCTGCTTCATCCAGTCCGGCGTGGCTGCCTTGGCGTTCAAGCCGCGGATGACACGGCCCGTGAAACGGCCGCACAGGTCCGGCGCGCTGACTTTCACGGGCAGGATTTCATCGCTGGAAACCGGCACGGTACGGAATTGCGGCACATTCAGGGGCACGCCCGTCAAGGCCGACACTTCGCGCGCGACACCCAGCACGGACAGGCAGTCCGCCTTGTTCGGCGTCAACTTGATGGTGAATTTCAAGTCGTTGAGCGCAAAGTAATCGCGGAAATTCTGGCCGATCGGCGCGTCGTCCGGCAATTCCATCAGGCCGGCGTTTTCTTCCGACAATTTCAATTCGCGCGCGGAGCAGAGCATGCCTTGCGACTCGACGCCGCGCAGCTGGCCCACCTTGATTTCAAACGGCTTGCCATCGGCGCCAGGCGGCAGCACGGCGCCCGCCATCGCGCAGACGACTTTCAAGCCCGGGCGCACGTTCGGTGCGCCGCAAACGATGTTAAGCATGGTGCCCGTGCCGACATCGACCTGGCACACGTTCAGGCGGTCCGCATTCGGATGTTTTTCCATCTCCAGGACCAGGCCCACCACCACGTTCGAGAACGGCGGGGCGACAGGATCGACGTCCTCGACTTCGAGACCGGACATGGTCAGCAGATGGGCCAGTTCGTCCGAAGTCATCTTCGGATCGACCATGGTACGGAGCCAGTTTTCGGAAAATTGCATAATCAAGCCTTCAAAGGGTCAAAGCTCACAGCGCGAGCGCACAGGCGCTCAAGCGCCATGAATCAAACGGAACAATGCTTAGTTGAACTGCTTCAGGAAACGCAAGTCGCCTTCATAAAACAGACGCAGGTCGTTGATGCCGTAGCGCAGCATCGTCAAGCGTTCCAGGCCGGAGCCGAAAGCAAAACCGATGAATTTCTCGGGATCGAGGCCGAAGTTCTTCACCACGGTCGGATGCACCTGGCCTGCGCCCGACACTTCCAGCCAGCGGCCTTTCAACGGACCGGAGCCAAAGGCGATGTCGATCTCGGCCGACGGTTCCGTGAACGGGAAGTACGACGGGCGGAAGCGCACCTGCAAATCGTCCGTCTCGAAGAAGGCCTTGACGAAATTCAGGTACACGCCCTTCAGGTCGGCAAAGCTGATGTCTTCGGCGATCCACAGGCCTTCGACCTGGTGGAACATCGGCGAATGGGTGGCGTCGCTGTCGACGCGGTAGGTGCGGCCCGGCGCGATGACCTTGATCGGCGGCGTGTGCGTGCGCGCATAGCGCACCTGCATCGGGCTCGTGTGCGTGCGCAGCAGCAAGGGCTTGCCATCGGTGTCGTTGCCATCGATGTAGAACGTGTCTTGCATGGAACGGGCTGGGTGGTTTTCCGGGCTGTTGAGCGCCGTGAAGTTGGTCCAGTCATTCTCGATTTCGGGGCCATCGGCCACGTCGAAACCGATGGAGCGGAAGATTTCCTCGACACGTTCCCACGTGCGCATCACGGGATGGATGCCGCCGGGCATGCGGCCACGGCCTGGCAGGGTCACGTCGATCGCTTCGGCGTTCAGACGACCTTGCATCTGAGCATCGGCCAGTGCATCACGGCGCGCTGTCAGCGCGTCCTCGATCTGCACTTTGACGGCGTTGATCAGGGCGCCTTGCGCCTTGCGCGCGTCCGGATCCAGTTTGCCCAGGCCCTTCATCATTTCAGTAATCTGGCCAGTCTTGCCCAGGTAGCGGGCTTTGGCGTTTTCAAGTGCGGCAGCGTCTGCGGCGGCGATAAAATCAGCCTGGGCCGAGACGACGAGTTCTTCTAGGGAGTTCATGCGGCTTTTCCTGTTTTGGAAATCAATCCTGGATTTAGTAATCTAGAACCCAACAATCAAAAACGGAAACGGGGCATAAGGTGTTAAAACCCCTGCCCCGCTCTTTATAACGTCACCCTACGGATGACGTTGTGCAATGACCGATGCTTACGCAGCGATTTTTGCTTTAACTGCGTTGACAATCGCAGCGAATGCTGGCTTGTCCATCACAGCCATATCGGCCAGGACTTTACGGTCCAGTTCGATATTTGCTTTTTTCAAGCCGTTCATGAATACGCTGTACGTTACGCCATGCTCACGGGAAGCGGCGTTGATACGAGCGATCCATAGGCGGCGGAAAACGCGTTTCTTGTTGCGGCGATCGCGGTAAGCGTATTGGCCAGCGCGCATAACTGCTTGCTTGGCAACACGGTATACACGGCTGCGGCGACCACGGTAGCCTTTAGCTTGAACAAGAATCTTTTTATGACGGGCACGAGCTGTAACCCCACGTTTTACTCTAGGCATAGTAACTCCTTAAATTGAGTGTGAGATTAAGCAGTCGGCATCATGCGGTAGACGGATTTCACGTCAGACGCAGCGACATTGGTGGTACCGCGCAGAGCGCGTTTCAGCTTGGTGGTTTTCTTGGTCAAGATGTGGCGTTTGAACGCATGACCACATTTAACAGTACCACCCGGACGCACGCGAAAACGTTTTTTCGCAGAGCTTTTGGTCTTCATTTTAGGCATAGCAATCTGTCCTCTTACGGACAGCTCCATTTATAACAGGATTGCAGGTGGCAACACGACGCTGCGCTTAGATGCCTGCTTTCACATGTTGTGCAGCGGATGCGAGTCCACTACAGTTCACGCGGCCCGGGCATTGCTGACCGGGCCGCGCAAAATTCTGCCTGGGGTTTGACGCCGCGCCAATGCTGGCACGCGCAGTTTCCACCCACAGTAAAACGCTATTGTATCTTACTTCTTCTTCTTAGGCGAAAGAACCATGATCATTTGGCGGCCTTCCATCTTCGGGAACTGCTCGACCTGGCCATACGGCTCCAGATCGGCTTTCAGACGTTCCAGCATACGGAAGCCAATATCCTGATGCGCCATCTCACGACCGCGGAAACGCAAGGTGATCTTGGTTTTATCGCCATCTTCGAGGAACTTGATGAGATTACGCAACTTGATATTGTAGTCACCATCATCAGTCCCCGGACGGAATTTGACTTCCTTCACGAGGATGATCTTTTGCTTCAATTTGGCTTCGTGAGCTTTCTTTTGCTCCGAATACTTAAATTTGCCGTAGTCCATCAAACGGCACACCGGTGGCTGCGCGGTAGGCGCAATTTCCACCAGGTCGACGTTTGCCTCTTCCGCCAGGCGGAAGGCTTCAGCCAAACTTACGATACCGAGTGGCTCGTTATCGACCCCGCTTAAACGCATTTCAGGGGCAGTGATTTCGCCATTGATGCGATGTGACTTGTCAGTAGCTATTGTAATTTCCTTTAAAAATCTTGTAAGACGGTCGTGCAGCGAGTTTCCTCGTCAGGCCTTGGTGTCGACTTCATGTTTGAGTCGCTCAATCAGGGCATCGACGGACATGACGCCCAGATCGATATTGCCCCGCGCCCGCACGGCCACTGTATTCGCATCCCGCTCTTTGTCGCCAATTACTAAGATGTAAGGCAATTTTTGTACGGAATGTTCACGTATTTTATAGGTAATCTTCTCGTTACGCAAATCAGCCTGCACGCGCAGCCCCGCTTTGCGCAGTTTTGTTGTAACTTCCTGTACATAGTCGGCTTGAGCGTCGGAAATATTCAACACCGACACTTGCACCGGCGACAACCACAAGGGCATGGCACCCGCATAGTGTTCGATCAGGATGCCAATGAAACGTTCCAGCGAACCGACGATCGCGCGGTGCAGCATGATCGGCACCTGGCGCGTGTTGTCCACGGCTACGTATTCGGCACCCAGGCGACCCGGCATCGACGGGTCGATCTGCACGGTACCCACTTGCCATGCGCGGCCCAGGCTGTCTTTCAGGTGATACTCGATCTTCGGACCGTAGAACGCACCCTCGCCCGGCAATTCCGTCCATTCCACGCCACAAGCGCGCAAGGCCGAACGCAGGGATTCCTCGGCGAAATCCCACGACTCTTCCGTGCCGATGCGGTTATCCGGGCGCAAGGCCAGTTTCACATCGATATTCGTGAAGCCGAAAGCCGTGTACACATCCATCGCCTGCTGGTGGAAGGCCGTCACTTCGCCGGCAATCTGCTCTTCCAGGCAGAAAATGTGGCCATCATCCTGCGTAAAGCCGCGCACGCGCATCATGCCGTGCAAGGCGCCCGACGGCTCATTGCGGTGGCATTGGCCGAACTCGCCGTAGCGCAGTGGCAAGTCACGGTAGCTGCGCATGCCATTGTTGAAAATCTGGATATGGCCAGGGCAATTCATCGGCTTCAGCGCATAGGCACGGTTTTCCGATTCCGTGATGAACATGTTTTCACGGTAATTGTCCCAGTGACCGGTTTTTTCCCACAGGCCACGATCGAGAATTTGCGGCGCCTTGACTTCCTGGTAGCCGTTGACCTGGTACACATTACGCATGTATTGCTCGACCTGCTGCCAGATCGACCAGCCTTTCGGATGCCAGAAGATCAGGCCTGGCGCTTCTTCCTGGAAATGGAAGAAATCGAGCTGCTTGCCCAATTTGCGGTGATCGCGCTTTTCCGCCTCTTCCAGATTGTGCAAGTACAGCTCCTGGTCTTCCTTCTTGGCCCAGGCCGTGCCATAGATACGCTGCAGCATCTCGTTTTTCGAGTCGCCGCGCCAGTAGGCGCCGGCCAGCTTCATCAGCTTGAAGACTTTCAGCTTGCCCGTCGATGGCACGTGGGGGCCGCGGCACAGGTCCGTGAACTTGCCTTCGGAATACAGCGACACTTCCTGGTCGGCCGGGATCGAGCCGATCAGCTCCGCCTTGTACGCCTCGCCAATGCCCTTGAAGTATTCGATGGCTTCGTCGCGCGCGACAACCTTGCGCGTGACTTGCTCATCCTTCTTGGCCAGTTCCGCCATCTTCTTTTCGATCGCCGTCAAATCTTCGGGCGTGAACGGACGCTTGTAGGCGAAATCATAGTAAAAGCCGTTGTCGATCACGGGACCGATGGTCACCTGCGCATCCGGGAACAATTCCTTGACGGCATATGCCAGCAAGTGAGCCGTCGAGTGGCGGATCACTTCCAGGCCATCGGCGTCCTTGTCCGTCACAATCGCCAGTTCCGCGTCTTGCTCGATCAGATAGGAGGTGTCGACCAGTTTGCCGTCGACCTTGCCGGCCAGGGCAGCCTTGGCCAGGCCGGTACCAATATTGGCCGCAACCTGGGCCACGGTGACCGGGCCGTCAAATTGACGGGCGGAACCATCGGGAAGTCGGATTGTAAGCATATTGATCTCCATATCGGCGCTGGCGCCAGGTAAAACTGCGATGTGATGGGTAAAATAACTGAAAGGAAAACGCAGACGCAAAAAAACGCGGACTAGCCGCGTTTTTCACTTTCTTGAGAAAAAGGAAACCCGTTCGACTAGCGTCACTCCCAAAGCTTGGTAGTAGTTCGCGGTGTCATAACCGGTTTACCCTTTCTCTCTAACTGCATTCTGGTGGGCGGTGAGGAATTCGAATCCCCGACCCCTTGGATGTCGACCAAGTATTCTAACCAGCTGAACTAACCGCCCGTAAAACTTTTTATCGATTACTGCATCAGCAATCGTCTTGAAAACCATCTACTGCTAAATTCTGGTGGGCGGTGAGGAATTCGAATCCCCGACCCCTTGGATGTCGACCAAGTATTCTAACCAGCTGAACTAACCGCCCCGAAGACCAGCATTATAGAGAGGCTTTCCCAGAATGACAAGGGCTGTTTTACAGGAAACTTTAATCATTTCTCCGGGCGTCAGCACCCTTTATATAGACACGGCCCGGTGCACGCGGAATGCCGCTAGAATCGCGGCATGAACTCCACCCTATTAGCCTGGCTGAAAACCCTGAGCCGCATCTGCGGTTTTGAAACAGCCGACTCCTTCCCGCCCAGCCACCCGTATGCGCGCACGCGCTGGGAAGCCGCATATTTCGATATCGCGTCCGACGTGAAGCCCGACGAGATCGAACGGCGCATCTGCGCGGCCATCGCCAACACGCCGAGCGTCTTCGCCTACATCACCAATCCCACGCCGCGCATGCAGCGCGCGCTGCTGAACGTGATCCATGACCGTCTGCGGCGCCAGCCCGGCGCGGGCGCCACGGATCTGGTCTTGTTATTGATCAATGCCTACGCCAGCGACCACATCACGGAAGTCGTGCCCGGCCTGCGCACCCTGATCTACAACACGGAACATGAAGAGACGAATCTACGCGTGCATGCCATCCTGGAGTTACTGGTCGGCACGCCGCGTGGACTCGACGTCATCGATATGTAGATCAAACGTGATTGGCGGGAACGTAGCGCGCCCGCAGGCGCATGAATGGCGTTTCCACCAATCTATATAGGAGCCAGCCCGTGGCGATGCTCAACATGATCATCACCAGCATGGCACTCAGGCTGTCCGGTCCGTAACCGATATCCAGCAAGATCGGACGCAGCAGGATGCACAACTGCTTGTGCAGCAAATAAATCGCATACGACCACAGGGCCAGGCTGGCCGCGCCCGGCACGCGCAGTTGATACAAGGCACTGGCGGGACTGAGCGCCGCGATCAGCAACAAGGTAAAACTGGCCGCCAGGGCCGGATAGCCGAACACCGTCACCCAATAGCCATAGTGATCGGTGAGAAACACATAAAACATCAGCGCCGTAGCAACGATTCCCGCCAGCAAGCTGCGGTTGCCGTAGGAGGTCAGGCGCGACCAGGCTGCCGGATGGTGGTTTTTCAGCAGCGCCAGCGCCACGCCCGCCACCAGCTCGTCGAAGCGGCACCACGACGCGTAATAAATATACTTGTAATAACCGAGGCCGCCGCGCGGCACTTGCACATATTCCTCCCACAGATACGCGCGCACCAGCATGCCGACGATAAAGCTGGCGGCCACGGCCAGCCACGCCCACAGTAGCGACTTGCGGCAAGCGGCAATGACCAGCGCCACGGCCGGCAGCAGCACGTAGAACTGCTCTTCCACGCACAGCGACCACGCATGGGAAAACGCCGTACCCGGCGTCAGGTTGATGTTTTGCGTAAAGGTCAGGAATTTCCACAGGGGAAGCAGCGCGCTATCGCCGCGAAATGCGGGCCACAGGTAGTACAGGGCCAGCACGGCATAAAAACTGGGCAAGGTGCGCAGGAAGCGCCGCGCATAGAAACGTGGCAAGGAAAAGCCATGCTCGCTGCGCAAGGCCGCGAATATCTGGTTGCCGATCAGATAGCCGCTGAGGGCAAAGAACAGGTCCACGCCCACCCAGCCGATTTCGCCCCAGAAACCAAACGCCCCGCCGTCGCTGACGAACAGCAAATAATGATTCATGAAGACGAGCACGATGGCCAGCGCGCGCAAGGTGTCGAGGCCATACAGGCGGAAAGAAGATGAAGAAGACGGCATGGAATCGCAAGGGAAAACAACGGTGGCGCCGATCATGCCATGCCACACGCTGCCATGGCCACATTTTTACAGGTGTCCACGGCGAATCCCGCTAAAATATGCCGACCCCGCTTTCCCTTCCCGCAACAGCATAGGATATGTCCAGCATGAGCAGCGCACTCCACTTCAAGTCCATCAACTACACGGGCCAGGGCAGCGGCCCGCGCCTGATCGTCACCGGCGCCGTGCACGGCAATGAAACCTGCGGCACCAAGGGTATTCATCGCGTGATGGCTGAACTCGACAGCGGCGCCCTCTCCATCGTGGCCGGCAGCGTCACGTTCGTGCCCATCACCAACCCGCTCGCTTACGCCAAGGGCGTGCGCAGCGGCGACCGCAACCTGAACCGCAACCTGTTCCCAAACGACAATCCGCAAGATTTCGAAGATCGCATCGCCAACTGGCTGTGCCCGCTGCTGGGACAGCATGACGTGCTGCTGGACTTGCACTCGTTCAATGCGGACAGTCAGCCTTTCGTCATGGTGGGGCCACGCAACAACGATGGCCCGCTACAACCGTTCAAGCACGAAGACAAGGAACGCGCACTGGCGCGCCGCCTGGGCGTGCGCCGCTTCGTCGATGGCTGGCTGCAAACGTATGGCGCCGGCGTGCAGCGCCGCCTGGGCAGCAGTGACCAGGTAGGCATGGTGTTGCGCTATGGCGTGGGCACGACGGAATACATGCGCTCGACGGGCGGCTATGCACTGACCCTGGAATGCGGCCAGCACGCGGACCCGGCCGCGCCAGATGTGGCCTACCGCGCCATCATGAACACCCTGGCTTTCCTGGGTTTCATTGACGCGCCGCAACCGAATCCGATCGCCGACGCCGACATGGAAGCGCTGAACATGGTTGTCGTGCATGACAAGCTCGATGCGGGCGACCGCTTCATCAAGACCTGGTCCAGCTTTGACAAGGTGCAACAGGGCGACCAGATCGGCGTGCGCGCGGACGGCACGCCCGTGACGGCCGAATTCGACGCCTACATCCTGTTCCCGGACGTGAATGCGGCGCCGAATGCCGAGTGGTATTACCTGGCAAGGGTCGCCGCCAGCTTTTGATCAGTGACCGACCGACTTGGAAAACAGGTTGATGACGAGCACGCCGGCAATGATCAGCCCCAGGCCGATCAGGGCCGGCGTGTCGAGGCTTTGCTTGAACCAGAACCAGCCGACGGCGGAAATGAGCACGATGCCCACGCCCGACCAGATGGCGTAGACGATGCCGGTAGGAATGACCTTCAAGGTCAGCGACAAGCACCAGAAAGCGATGCTGTAGCCAATCACGGTGATGACACTGGGCCACAAGCGGCTGAAGCCCTCGGACGCCTTCAAGGCGCTGGTGGCGATCACTTCGGCGATGATGGCGATGGCCAGGTAAAAATACGTCATGGCGAGACTCATGCGGGCATCCTTTATTGTGGGCTGAGCAGTTTCAAGCCCAGGATGCCTGACACGATCAGCGCGATGCAGGCGATGCGCGCGGCGCTGGCCGGTTCACCCAGCACCATGATGCCGAAGATGGCCGTGCCGACGGTACCGATGCCCGTCCAGATGGCGTAGGCCGTGCCCAGTGGCAAGGTGCGCAAGGCCAGGCCCAGCATCACCACGCTGCCCAGCATGGAAATGGCGGTCAGTACGGATGGCACGAGACGCGTAAAACCGGCACTGTATTTAAGGCCGATGGCCCAGCCGATTTCCAGCAAGCCCGCCAATACCAGAATGATCCACGCCATACTTTTCTCCCGAGGCGGCAGGGTCGTCCCCACCATGCAGCCCCCACATCGAGCGGGGTCGTCCCCACAGGAGCAAAGGGAAAAGTATACCATTGGGTGAAAACTCTTGCCGTCAGCACATTTTACCAGCGGGGCCGCTCCAATCGAAAGTTGCCAAAAAACATGCTGATGGCAGCATAATTGCTGCATCCATTCACTCTCGGGAATAATGATGCTACTTCTGGCCCAGATTCTTACCGCCCTCATCCTGCTGCTGCACGTCTACATCGTGTTGCTGGAAACCGTGCTGTTCGATGTGCGCGGACGCAAGGTGTTTGGCCTGTCCAAGGAAAAGGCGGAGATCGTGCGTCCCGCCATGTCGAACCAGGGTTGCTACAACGGCTTTCTCGTCGCCGCGCTGGCGCTGGGCTTTTTCCATCCGGACGCGGCCATCGCCCATGCATTTACCGTGTTCGGCCTGGCGTGCATCGCCGTGGCCGGCGTGTGGGGCGCTGCCACCGTCATGACGCGCATCCTCTACCTGCAAACCCTCCCTGCCGTCATCGCCTTGCTGCTGTTCCACTTCGCCTGATCCCTGCCAGGGCGGCCAGCCGGCCGCCCTACCCCATTCCGTGCTGCCTGCGCATACCCCAAATGGGTGATGTTTCCAAAAAACATGCCCGATACAATTCCTTGTAGCAATAAAAAAGATACCACCAGACACATGGTGGCAAGTCACAGTCCACAGGGGAAATCATGCAAGCACATCCAACCACCTTTGCCGTCACTTTGCTCGGCTGCCTCATGCTGTCCGCCTGCGGTGGGGGCGGCAGCGGCGACAGTGGCTCGGGCAGCGGCTCCACCAGTGCCAGCGGCGGCACTTCGTCCACCTGCCAGTACAGCAATCTGATCAGCGATACGGAACGCAAGCAGGCCAGCGCCTGCGGCATCCAGGTCTCGGGCAACTACGCCCAGGCCGATTCCGGCTATGACAGCGTGGTCGCCGCCTGCAAGCAGGGAGAAAAAGCCAAGGCCGATGCCTACTACAGCGGCACTTACCAGAAAATGGTCGACTACGCGCGCTCCGTGAGCAAGGAACTCGGCTGCGGGCAAAACAACGGCCCCACCTTGCCCAACAACACCACGGCCAGCAATTACAATTTCTGTGTCAAAAGCACCAGCGTCAATGGTAAGCTCAGCTATGAAGGCGCTTGCTACGGCCCCGTCAAATCCGGCGAAGGCGGCTGCGGCAGCGGTTATAACTATATCAGCCAGTACGCCAGCCTCAGCACGTGCACCTCCGGTGGCAAAAGCTGGCTGGAATCGCGTTAAGGAAGCCGGGCGGCCGCAGCAAACGCCGCCCGCGATCTTGTCCACCGCTTGCCGCATGAGGATCGCCCATGACGCCATCGCTCGCCGTCGCCAGCCAGGCACTGATTACCCTGATCTATGAAGCGGCCACGCGGCATGGCGCCTGGTCGCAATTCCTCGCCGCCTTCGCGCAACAACTGAAATCGCACGCGGGTTTGATCTGGGCCAATGATTTCAGCAACCGCTCGGTCGACGTCCAGCTGCCGGGCAGCGGCCTGTCCGCCACGTATGGCTTCGAATCGGACGCCATGGCCAGCTTTGCCAGCTATTACGGCGCGCGCAATGTGTGGCTGGAAGACGCCACCCTGCACCGCGAAGGCGCCGTCGTCACCGGTTCCATGCTGTTTCCCGACCATTGCCTGAAGAAAACCGAGTACTGGGCGGACTGGCTGCGCCCGCAAGACATCTTTTATACGGCGGCAGCCATCGTCGAATTGCGCGCCGAGCGCTCCACCAATGTCACCGTGGTGCGCCGCGAGCAGGCGGGCGCCTACGAGGCGGGCGAGCTGGCGCTGATCCGCAGCCTGATGCCGCACCTGCAGACGGCCTTTGCCCTGCAGCGCAAGCTGCGCCGGCTGGAAGTGCTGTCCCAGAGTTCCACCCAGGTGCTGGAATTGCTGCCGTTTGGCGTGCTGTTGCTCGACGCCACGTCGCAATTGCTGTACGCCAACGAGCGGGCGCTGGCCATGACGGCTTCGACGCGGTTGCTGCAACTGCGCGAAGGCGCGCCCCTGTATTGCCCGCGCGAAGCGGACAACGGCGCGCTGCGGCGCATGCTGCACGAGGCGGCCCAAACGGGTACGACGGCGGCAGGCGGTCCCGGCGGCGTGCTCAACCTGAACGGCTTGACGGGCGAACAGCTGCGCCTGCGCGTCACGCCCCTGCCCTCCTGGCACAGCCCGTTCGGTTCGGCCAGCGCCATCGCCGTCTTTCTCAGCGACAGCAGCGACCTGATCACCTCCCTGGCCGCCACCCTGCGCAATTTCTATGGCATGACGGTGGCCGAGGCGCGCCTGACGGAAGCGCTCGTCAACGGCTATTCCTTGCAGGAATATGCCGAACGCCAGCGCATTTCCATCCACACGGCGCGCACGCAGATCAAGAGCGCCACCGCCAAGGCCGGCGCCCAGCGCCAGGTGGACCTGGTGCGCATCGTGTTGACGGGCCCGGCCGTGCTGCAGCGCAATCCCCTTCCCGCCTGAATCTCTCCAAAAACGCGCTCCGCCAGCACGCTTTTCATTTATATCGTAATATGACGATATGAGAATTTGGAAAACACGATATATACATCGCTGAAAAGCGAATTGTGTATTGAGGAGAAACAACATGGATATCGACGCCATCCACAAGGCGCTGGCCAATCCGGTGCGCCGGCAGATTTTGCAATGGCTGAAGGAGCCGGAACAGTATTTCCAGGAACAGGACCACCCGCTGCACCTGGGCGTGTGCGCCGGCCTGATCGACCGCCGCCTGAACCTGTCGCAATCGACAGTCTCAGCGCACCTGGCCAGCCTGCAGAAGGCGGGCCTGATTTCCGCGACCAAGGTGGGCCAATGGAGTTTCTTCAGCCGCAATGAAGCCACCATTCAGGCCTTTCTCGACCACATGCAGCAAGGTTTGTAACCGCATCCACATCGCCGCGCGCGGCACTCTCGACAGGAAAGACAACAATCATGGCAACTTTATTCGACCCCATCACCATTGGCAGTCTGCAACTGAAAAACCGCATCATCATGGCGCCGCTGACGCGTTCGCGCGCCGGCAATCCGGGCCGCGTGCCCAACTCCCTGATGGCCGAGTACTACACGCAACGCGCTTCGGCCGGCATGATCATCTCGGAAGCGACGGCCGTTACGCCCCAAGGCGTGGGCTATGCCGACACGCCGGGCATCTGGTCCGAGGAACAGGTGGAAGGCTGGAAACACATCACCGAGGCCGTGCATGACGCGGGCGGTCTGATCGTGCTGCAACTGTGGCATGTGGGCCGCATTTCCGCCCCCGTCTTCCTCGATGGCGACTTGCCCGTGGCGCCCAGCGCCGTCAAGCCGGCCGGCCATGTGAGCCTGGTGCGCCCGAAACAGGAATTCGTCACGCCGCGCGCGCTGGACACGGAAGAAATTCCCGGCATCGTGGCAGCCTACCGCCTGGGCGCCGAAAATGCGAAAAAAGCGGGCTTCGACGGCGTGGAAATCCATGGCGCGAATGGCTATTTGCTCGACCAGTTCCTGCAAGACAGCACCAACTTGCGCACCGACAACTACGGCGGCTCGATTGAAAACCGCGCCCGTTTGATGCTGGAAGTGACGGACGCGTGCATCGCCGTGTGGGGCGCGGACAAGGTCGGCATGCACCTGGCGCCGCGCCGCGATGCGCACGACATGGGCGACTCCGACCCGCGCGCCACCTTCGGCTACGTGGCCCGCGAGCTGGGCAAGCGCGGCATCGCTTTCATCTGCGCACGCGAAGCGCTGGGCGAAGATCGTCTGGGCCCGTACCTGAAGCAGGAATTTGGCGGCGTCTACATTGCCAACGAGAAAATGGACAAGGCAGCGGCCGCAACCCTGCTAGCCAAGGGGGAAGCCGACGCCGTGGCCTTTGGCCTGTGGTTCATCGCCAATCCCGACCTGCCCACCCGCCTGCACAGCGACGCGCCCTTGAATCCGCTGAATCCGGAAACGCTGTACGCACCGGACGCTACCGGCTACACGGACTACCCCGCACTGGCGGCACAGGCTTAACAGCAGCCTGAACGGCAAGCTGAGCGGCACCCTGAAAGCCTCCTGAGCAGCACCGCACTGCTCATCCCCTGGCGGCGGACGCAACGATACCAACGCACTGACTGCGTGACGATCACAGCGACCGCCGCCTTACTTTATCTGGCCTTATATACGCCGCCGTTCCCCACCGTCAGCGCCATCGGCGCCGTGCCGGCCGTGCCGGACGACGCGCCTGCACGCTGCTGAAGACACGGCGTATCACCTCGACCGGTACCGCATGCTCGCGCAAATAGGCTGTCGCCACCGTCCGTCCCAGGGCGTGATGGAAAGCAACGCCCCGCTCGACGAGCTCGGCCATCACTTTGTCCGTTCGCACCTTCTCCCCATTGACCTCGTCGATACTGTTTTTCATGCCATGGCTCCCTGTCGGGTGGATCAAGACTGCATCAAGTTTTGACCATATTGTGCGCATTTAGTGCCCGACACAGAGGTCAAGCATCGTTAAAATAGCGGTAGCAACCGCCCCGACACCGCATGAATAGCGGCCTCGGCTGCTTGTCGCCATCGCCAGCCCCGTATAGAATGCCTGCGCAGAATTTTGCTTCAAGGAAAATGGCCACCAGCGCCATCCCATTAAGAACAGTGTCACTGAAGGGTATCAATGGACGATTTATTTGTACAAGCGGGCGACTTGCCGACCTGGCACCAGCGTAGCGCGCTGCGTGTGCTGCACCTGTTTGGCTGGCGCATGCGCTTCCGTCCCCTGCCAGGGCCGCGCGGCATCGCCGTCGTCTACCCGCACACGTCCAACTGGGATTTCATGGTGGGCCTGTTCGGCAAATGGGCGCTGTCGCTGCCGTTCCGCTGGCTGGCCAAGGATTCCCTGTTCCGCGGCCCGATGGGCAAGGTGCTGCGCTACCTCGGTGGCGAGCCCGTCGACCGCAGCACCACCAGCGGCACGATCCAGCGCCAGGCCGAACGCATGCTGGCCGCCGACTGGTACTGGCTGGCCATCACGCCGGAAGCGACGCGCAGCTACCGTCCGAACTGGAAAAGCGGCTTTTATCACCTGGCCGTGGCTGCCAAGGTGCCCTTGCTACTGGTCTACATCGACTACCCGAACAAGGTACTGGGCGTCGTCGACCATTTGTACTTGACGGGCGACAAGGACGCCGACATGGCCGCCATTGCCGCCGTGTATGCGGGCCACCAGGGCTTGCACCCGGAAAAGGCGGCGCCCATCGTGCTGTCCGACAAGCGCCCCGGCGCTTAAACGATTAAGCAAGTCCCATCAACACCACGCCGGCGGCCGTCAAGGCCACGCCGGCCACGCGCAACATGCGCTCGGCCAGCACCTGGCCCGTGAAACGTCCCGCACCCAGCAGAACAGCCGAGGCCAGCATGAAGCCGCAGGCGGCCGAGGCGGCCGGCAATTCCTGGCCATGCGCATTGCCATGCGCCAAGGCGAACACGCCCACCAGTCCCATGCCGAGCCAGTTCGGCAAGGCCAGCGCCAGCGCGATGGCCAGTCCCACCAGCGCCACCGTGGCGGCGATGCCCGTTTCCAGCCCGGGCAGCGTCAATCCGACCATGCCGGCCAGCGCGCCAAGCAGCATCATGCCGAGAAACGTGGCGGGCTGAGCCAGACTGTGGCGCTGCTGGCCGCCCCAGATGCCCACGCCCAGCATGGCCAGCAAATGGTCGATACCCGTGAACGGATGGGCGAAACCGGCCAGGAAGCCGGCGCTCTCGCCATGGCCGGGGTGGGCCATGGCCGGTAAAGCCAGCAGGCACAGCACCGCCACGGCGGCTGTTTTCTTCATCAGTCTTGCGCTCATTGCAGCTCCTTGCCTGGTTGATCGAGCAAACCTTGCTCGCGGATAAAATCGATGACGATCTGCACGCCGTCGCCGCTGCGCAGGTTGGTAAATACGAACGGGCGCTCGCCGCGCATGCGCTTGGCGTCCTGCGCCATGATGTCCAGGTTGGCGCCCACATACGGCGCCAGGTCCGTCTTGTTAATGATCAACAAGTCGGAGCGCGTGATGCCGGGCCCGCCCTTGCGCGGAATTTTTTCGCCACCGGCCACGTCGATCACGTAAATCGTCAGATCCGACAATTCCGGACTGAAGGTGGCGGCCAAATTATCTCCGCCCGATTCGACGAGGATCAAATCAAGGTTGGGAAAATCTGCCTGCATGCGCGCGATGGCTTCCAGGTTGATCGACGCGTCTTCGCGGATCGCCGTGTGCGGACAGCCGCCCGTTTCCACGCCCATCAGGCGCTCGGCCGGCAAGGCATCCGCGCGCAGCAGGATTTCCATGTCTTCCTTGGTATAGATGTCATTCGTGATGACGGCCATGTCGTAGCGTTCGCGCATGCCCTTGCACAGCATTTCGCACAGGGCCGTCTTGCCCGAGCCGACGGGGCCGCCGATGCCTACGCGCAGGGGGTTTGAGGTAATCGATGTCATGTTGTAGTCTCTCGTGGTAGTGTTCAGGAGCGGTACAGGCGGCTGTACTGCACTTCGTGCCGCATCGACAGCAGCGACAGGCCGGGCGCCCAGTTGCCCATCTCGTCATCTAGTAAGGTTTGCGCCGTCAGGGCCGCCGCTTCCAGCTCCGGCCGCAGCGACAGCAGCAAACGCTGCCCCGCCACCTGCCCCAGCGGCACGGATTTCACACAGACGAGCACCTGGTTTTCCGCCCAGGCAAACAGCATGGCCAGCAGCGCCTCTTCACGCGGAATGGCCAGCGCCGCCACGGCGCAGGCATAGGCCGTGGGCAAGGCCACTTCCGGCTGGCTCTGCAGCATGTCGATCAGGACGCCGTCGGCCACGCCCAGCTCGGCCAGCAATTTGGTCAGCGAATAGCCCATCTGGATGGTTTCGGCGCGAAACTCCGCCGTGTCGCGCGAAGCGATGAAGCGCTCGCTCCAGCGCTGCACGGCGCACAAATCCTGTTCTTCAAAGGCCTGCATCAAGCGCCAGCACAAGGGCGCTTCCCAGCGCGCCACCACCTGGGCCAGATGCTGGGCGATCCACGCGCGCGCCGTGGCCGCGTCGTGCACCAGGCCGGATTCGAGCGCCGCTTCCAGACCCTGCGAATAACTGTAGGCGCCGATCGGCAGGGCCGGACTGGCGAACTGCAGCAGGTGCAGCAGGGCCGACGCCTGCATCATGCAGCGCCTGGCACATCGCCGGGACGGTGGATTTTCTGCCGCAGCGGCACGGGCGCCAGCAAGTGCTGGCCGTGGCCATCGTGGTGGCCATGGCCGCCGCCATACGCGCCCGCCTCCGGCTCGAACGGCGCGCTTTCTTCCGTCACGCTCGCCTGCAAGCCTTCCAGCATCTCCTTCAATACCACGTCCTTGCGGATGCGCAAAAAGCCGTCGCCCACTTGCGCCTGCGTGTGGCGGTTCCCCAGATGAAAAGCGCAGCGCAGCAGGGTATGCGCATCAAGGCAGCGCACCAGGTAGGTCGGTTCGCGCGCGGCGACGATCTGCACCACCTGTCCTTCCGGCCCCGTCATGCGCTCGCCATCGCGCAGCACCGTGCCGCGCACGGTGAACACGGCCACGTCGTCGCCATTCGACAGCACGGCGCGCAGCCGGCATTTTTCGCGCTGGTCGTAGGGCAGCACGAGTTGGGCGAACGGGATGCGGTCATCGTCCGCTCCCAGTTTGGTATGCAATGTGAGCATGATGTCTCCTGCCTAAAATAGAAAATAGCGCTGCGCCATCGGCAGCACGGCGGCCGCCTCGCACACGAGCAGCTGGCCGTCGGCGCGCACGGCGTAGGTTTCCGGGTCCACTTCCATGCGCGGCGTGGCGCTGTTGTGGATCATGTCGTGCTTGCGCAAGCCGCGCATGTTCTTCACGGCGATGACGGATTTATTCAGTTTCAACTGGCGGCCGATATCGAGGTCGTAAGCCGCCTGCGACACAAATGTGAACGACTTTTTCAGGCCGCCGCCGAAGGCGCCGAACATCATGCGGTAGTGCACGGGCTGCGGCGTAGGAATCGAGGCGTTCGGGTCGCCCATCTGCGCGGCCGCGATCATGCCGCCTTTCAGAATCATCGACGGCTTGACGCCGAAGAAGGCCGGCTTCCACAGCACAAGGTCGGCGATCTTGCCCGCCTCGATGGAGCCCACCACGTGCGAAATGCCATGCGTGATGGCCGGGTTGATCGTGTACTTGGCGATGTAGCGCTTGGCGCGGAAATTGTCGCTGCGCGCCGTGTCGGGCGCCAGCGGTCCCCGCTGCACCTTCATCTTGTGCGCCGTCTGCCAGGTGCGCATGATCACTTCGCCGACTCTCCCCATCGCCTGCGAGTCGGACGACATCATCGAGATGGCGCCGATGTCGTGCAGGATATCTTCCGCGGCGATGGTTTCGCGGCGGATGCGCGACTCGGCAAAGGCCACATCTTCGGCAATCGCCGGATCCAGGTGGTGGCACACCATCAGCATGTCCAGGTGTTCGTCGAGCGTGTTGACGGTGAAGGGCCGTGTGGGATTCGTCGACGAGGGCAGCACGTTGGCCTGGCCCGCGGCGGCGATGATGTCGGGCGCATGGCCGCCGCCCGCCCCTTCCGTGTGAAACGTGTGGATGGTGCGGTCCTTGAACGCGGCCAGGGTGTGCTCAAGGAAGCCGCCCTCGTTGAGGGTATCGCTGTGCAGCGCCACCTGGATATCCATGCGGTCGGCCACCGACAGGCAATTGTCGATGGCGGCTGGCGTGCTGCCCCAGTCTTCGTGCAGTTTCAGGCCGATGGCGCCCGCGCGCACCTGCTCTTCCAGCGGCAGCGGCAGGCTCACATTACCCTTGCCCATGAAGCCCAGGTTCATCGGAAAGGCGTCGGCCGCCGCCAGCATGGCGTGCAAGTGCCACGGTCCCGGCGTGCAGGTGGTGGCGGCCGTGCCCACAGCCGGCCCCGTGCCGCCGCCCAGCATGGTGGTCACGCCGCTCATCAGGGCTTCCTCGATCTGCTGCGGGCAGATGAAGTGAATGTGGGTGTCGACGCCGCCGGCCGTGACGATCAGGCCTTCGCCGGCGATGATCTCCGTGGCGCCGCCGATGGCCAGGGTCACGCCGGGCTGGATATCCGGATTGCCCGCCTTGCCAATGCCGAAGATCAACCCATTTTTCAAGCCGATGTCGGCTTTGACGATGCCCCAGTGGTCGAGGATGACGGCATTCGTGATGACGGTGTCCATCACCTCGGCCGCGCAACGCTGCGACTGGCCCATGCCGTCGCGGATCACCTTGCCGCCGCCGAATTTCACTTCTTCGCCATAGATCGCGTAGTCATGCTCGATCTCGATGAACAGTTCCGTGTCGGCCAGGCGGATGCGGTCGCCCCTGGTGGGGCCGAACATTTCGGCATACGCGCTGCGGGGAATGCTGGCCATCTCAATCCTTTCCCGGTGGTGTGTCTTGCAGTTCGCCCATCACTGCGCCATTGAAGCCGTAGACCTTGCGCTCGCCCGCCAGCGCCACCAGTTCCACCGTGCGCTGCTGGCCCGGCTCGAAGCGCACGGCCGTGCCGGCCGTGATGTTCAGGCGCATGCCGTAGGCGCGCCAGCGCTCGAAGGCCAGCGCCGGGTTGACTTCAAAAAAGTGGAAGTGCGAGCCTACCTGGATCGGCCGGTCGCCCCGGTTGGCCACCACCACGGTGGCCGTGGCGCGCCCGGCATTCAAGCTGATTTCGCCTTCTTCCAATTGGTATTCGCCTGGGGTCATGAGGAGCTCCTTCTCAAAAGACTACGGTATCGGGTGGTGCACGGTCACCAGCTTGCTGCCATCGGGGAAGGTCGCTTCCACCTGGATATCGGGGATCATCTCGGCGATGCCATCCATGACGTCGGCGCGCGACAGAATTTTTGTCCCGTCCGACATCAGCTGCGCCACCGACTTGCCATCGCGCGCGCCTTCCATGATGGCGGCGCTGATCAGGGCCACCGCTTCCGGATAATTCAATTTCAAGCCGCGCGCCAGGCGCCGTTCGGCCAGCAGCGCGGCCGTAAAAATGAGCAGCTTGTCTTTTTCTCGGGGAGTCAGGTCCATGTTTTTCCTTGCGCTTCTTTCCTGATTAAGTGTTCCAGATGCGGGGCACGACGGCGTCGCGTCCCAGCATGGCGGGGCGCAGCAGCTGCCAGGCGGCCAGCATGACGCGCCGCGCCGCCTCGCTGTCGCCGCACAACAGGCGCACCACTACCAGCGATTTCATGTGCGTGGCGCCAAACACGGCGCCGGCCGGCACGGCGATCTCGCGCACGGCTGCCAGTACGGCGGGAGAAACGGGCGCGCCGACGGCGATCAGGGTGGCGCACACCGTGTGTCCTCCCAGGCCCAGGGGGCTGGCCATCAGTGCGCCGCCCGCGGCCAGCACGCCCTGCTCCCACCACAGCAGCTTGCCGCCGCGGCGGATCTGCACCTGCTGATCGATGCTGCCCGTGTTGAAAATTTCGCCCGAGGCGCTGCGTCCCAGGCAGACGATGTCGCAGCCGATGTAGCTGGCGTCCGGCGCCAGCTCCACCTCGTGGCGCAGGCGCACGCAGGCCTGGTCGAAGAAAATGCTCTCCTGCGGCAGCCACTCGATGGCGGCGCCGGCACCGGCGCGCAGCACGATATGCTGGCCCGAGACATGGCCGTTGGCGCGGTACCACTTGGCGGCGCCGGGCGACGTGAGCAAGGCGCGCGCGCCCTCGCCCACTGTGGCGTCGACGGCCAGCTGGTCGCCGCCCACGACGCCGCCCGGTGGATGGATGATGATGGCGTGGCAGACGGCGTCGCCTTCCGGATACAGGGGCTTTTGCACGCGCAGGGGGCCACTGTGCGTGCGCTCGACGAGGCGGCTGACGCCATCGTGCAGCGCAAAGCCCAGGCGCAAATGCGCCTGCCAGGCGCTGTGCGCACTGGCTTCATTCGGCGTGACTGGACGGGTACTGTCTGGCATGCGGAGCAATCGCGTAAATAAGCGATTACCTAAGCAGGATATGTGCCAGCATCAGGGAAAGGAAAAGTGAGAATCGTGCACCGCGCTGCAGCGGATGCACCGGCATGGTGCATTGGCCGCACCGCAGTGCTTGCCTCCTACGCCACGGCCAGGGTGCGCCGTTCGCGCAGCAAGGCCGTGAACGCTTCGGCAGCCAGGGGACGGCTGAAGTAATAGCCCTGCATTTCATCGCAGCCGTGTTCCGTCAGGAAGTCGACCTGTGCGCGCGTTTCCACGCCTTCGGCGATGACGCGCATGTCCAGGTTGTGCGCCAGTGAGATGACGGAGCGGGCGATGGCCGCGTCGCTGCTGCTGGTGGTGACGTCGTCGACGAAGGATTTGTCGATTTTCAGCACGTCGATGGGAAAGCGTTTCAGGTAGCCCAGGCTGGAATAGCCGGTGCCGAAATCGTCGAGCGAAATGCCCACGCCGATATCCTTCAGGCGCGTGAGGGCCGCCACGGCCTTGTCCGGGTCGCCCATCACCGTGCTTTCCGTGATTTCAATGCCCAGGCAGGCGGGTGCGATGCCGTACTTGCGCAAGGCCGTCTCGACGAACGGCACCGTGCGGTCTTGCGCGAACTGTTTGCCGGACAGGTTGACGGCCACCTTGACGCTGCCCAGGCCCGCATCGTGCCAGGCGCGGATTTGCGCGCACACGCTTTCCAGCACCCATTCGCCGATGGCCGTGATCAAGCCATATTCCTCGGCCAACGCGATGAACAGGCCGGGCGGCACCTTGCCCAGCACCGGGTTATCCCAGCGCAGCAAGGCTTCCGCGCCCAGCAAGGCGCCCGTGCGCAAGCACATCTGCGGCTGGTAGTGCACTTCGAATTCATCGCGGCCGATGGCGCCGCGCAGCTGCTGCTGCATCGCCAGGCGGGCGCGGATATCGCTGCCCATGCGCTCCGTGAAGAAGGCGTAATGATCGCGCCCCATTTCCTTGGCGCGCACCAGGGCCGTGTCGGCGTGGCGCAGCACGTCGTCGAGGCTGTCGCCGTCGGCCGGGCACATGGCGATGCCAATACTGGTCGTCAGCGCCAGGCGCTCGCCATCGACGCTGAGTTCTTCGCGCAAGCCGGCCAGGATGGTTTGCGCCAGCGCAAGCGTGCGCCCCAGCAGGGCATCGTCCTGCAGCAGTATCTGGAATTCGTCACCGCCCTGGCGCACCACCGTGTCGCCTTCGCGCACGCAGCCGGACAGGAAACGCGCCACCACTTGCAGCGCCTTGTCGCCCACGGCCTGGCCGTGCGAATCGTTGATGTTCTTGAAGCGGTCCAGGTCCAGGCACATCAACACCACTTGCTGGCTGTCGCGCTGGGCATTCGCGCGCGCCTGCTCGAAGCGCTCGCGCAGCAGCACGCGGTTCGGCAAGCCCGTCAGCGCGTCGTGGTAGGAGAGGAAATCGATCAGATGCTGCTCGGCCTTGCGCTCGCTGATGTCGAGGAAGACGCCGATGTAATTGACGACGGCGCCATCAGGCCCGTGCACGGTGGAGGCGCTGAGCAGGCAGGGATAGGTGTCGCCGCTCTTGCGCCGCGTCTGCACCTCGCCCGACCAGCAACCGCTGCTGCGCAGGCCCTGGCGCAAGGCCAGCAGCACCGCTTCGCCCGTGTGTTCGGCATGCAGGCGCATGATGTCCGTGCCCACCACTTCCTGCGCCGCGTAGCCGGTGATGCGGGTAAAGGCGGGATTGGCCGTGACGATGACGCCGGCCGGATTCGTGATCAGGATGGCGTCCTGGGTCGCTTCGAAGACTTGGCCCGACAGGCGCAGCAATTCTTCATTGGCGCGGCGGATCTGCACTTCGCGCGCCAGGGTGCTGGCCACCTGTTCCAGTTCGGCCGTGCGTTCGGCCACCCTCCGCTCAAGGTTGGCGCGCTCCTGCGCCAGTTGCAGCTGCGCCCGCGCCAGGCGCACGTGGGCGTCCGTGCGGGCCAGGATTTCCTCGGCCTGGAAGGGCTTGGCGATGAAATCGACGGCGCCCAGCGCGAAGCCGCGCACCTTGTCGTCCGTATCGTACTGCGCCGACAGGAAGATCACCGGCACCTGGCGCAGGGACGGTATCTCCTTCAGGCGCCGGCACACTTCAAAGCCGTCGAGGCCCGGCATGCGCACGTCGAGCAGGATCAGCTCCGGCGGGCGCGCCTGGGCCGTCCACAGGGCCAGTTCGCCGTTCGGCGCCTGGCGCACCGCATAGCCGGCGCCGCCCAGCAAATCGCTCAACAGCTTCAGCGAAGCCGGCGTATCTTCAACGATCAGTACTTCGCCCTTCGAATTCACTTCCGAAAAATCGCGGTGCATGTAGCAGTTCTCTCAGCTTTGGATGAGGCGCGGCGATCGGTTGCCGCGCTGGACAAGACATTTCTTTGCGATGAACTACGTACTATCATCATAATCTTTATTGCAATTTAGCACCATCCATCGGCGCCACTTAGTCCGTCTTTTCAGCGAATCCGATGTTGTCAGCCCACACTTTTCAAGCGGGCGCCAGCGCGCCCTCATTCTCCAGCAAGTCGCACAGCTGGCGGTATTGATGCTGGTCAAGCATCGCCTGCAGCGGCGCCAGCACGGGCGCGGCCGCCGCCGGCAAGGCGCCCAGCAGCAGGGCCACCCTGGCCAGGTTCAATTCGCGCAACGCCACCAGCAAGGCCGCGCGCTCGTCCCCGGCCAGCAGCAGCAAGTCCTGCGCCCGCAGTGCCGGCGGCGCCTCGGGCGCCGGCGCCACGGGCTGCGGCACGGGCACCAGCACGGGCGCCTCGGCCGCCTGCGCGGGAATGCTGAAGCGGAAGGTCGCGCCCTGCCCCGGCATGGATTCCAGCGTCAGTTCGCCTTTCATCAATTGCACGAATTCGCGCGAGATGGCCAGGCCCAGACCCGTGCCATCCTTCGGTCCCGCACTGTCGGCCTGCACGAAGGGTTCGAAAATGCGCTGCTGGTCCTCCGGGGCGATGCCGATGCCCGTGTCGCTGACGGCGAACGACAGCATCCATTGCCCGCCATCGCGCCATTCGCCGCGCACGCGCAAGGTGACTTCGCCGCCGCCGGCAAACTTGATGGCGTTCGACATCAGGTTCAGCAGCACCTGGCGCAGGCGCGTCGCATCGAGCAGCACGGCCGCCGGCACGTCAGCGCAATCGAGGCGCAGGGCCAGCCCCTGCTGCTCGGCGCGCATGCCCAGCATGTCCATCACTTCCTGCAGCAGGGGCGCCAGCGCCACCACGGCCGCCTGCGCGTGCAGGCGCCCGGCCTCGCCCTTCGACAGTTCGAGGATTTCATTGATCAACGTCAATAAATGATTGCCGGAGCGGTGGATGATCGCCAGGTTGCGCTTTTCATCGTCCTGCATGTTCGGCGAGGCGGCCATCAGGCGCGAAAAGCCGATCACGGAATTGAGGGGCGTGCGCAGTTCATGGCTCATGTTCGCCAGGAAGGTGCTCTTGGCGCGGTTCGCCGCCTGCGCCTGGCTGACGGCGACCGACAGGGCGCTCGTGCGCTCGGCCACCAGCTCTTCCAGGTGATGGCGGTGGCGCAGCAGTTCCAGTTCCGCCTCGCGGTGCGCCGTGATGTCGTAGTTCGAGCCCACCAGGCGCATGGGCCGGCCCTGCCCGTCGCGGAAGATCACGGCGTCGGCCTTGATGTAGCGGATGGCGCCATCGGGCCACAGGATGCGGTACTCGTGCGTGAAGGCCTGGCCGGCGCCCAGTGCGGCGCGCAAGGCCTCCTTGGCGGCCGGCACGTCGTCCGGCACCAGCGCCGCGCGCCAGATCGCCGCCGGCGCCATGGTGCTGTCCGCGTCGGCCTTGAACTGCGCATACATCTGTTCATCCCACTGCAAGGCATCGCTGCTGACATTCCAGTCCCAGATGCCGATGCTGGCCGCGCCGGTGGCCATCTGCACGCGTTCCTCGCTGCGCTGCAAGGCGCGATAGCGGCTGTCGAGCAGCGCCACCATGTCGCGGATGGAACGGTACAACGTGCGCAGCTCGCCCAGGAACCACGCTTTCGGCGGCGTGCCAAACGCTTCGCCCTGCCCCGCCTGGATGCCGGCCGCATACTGGCCGATCGCCTTCAGGGGCTTGAGCATCAGACACCACATGAGCAGCCAGATGCTGGCCACCAGAATCACGTCGAGCGCCACGATCATGGCGCCGATGCCCAGCGCGCGCTGCCGCAGCTGCGCGTGCAGCAGGGCCGGCGTCGCATACACGGCCACGTTGCCGATGACTTGCCCGCCCATCGTCACGGGGCGCCGCTGCACCAGCCAGCCGGGTTCCGCGGACAGCGAGGGGAAACTGTCGATGGTGTTGGCCGCCGTGCGGCGCAGGACCAGCGCTTCCTTGCCGATGCCCGGCGTCAGGGCGCTGGCCACCAGGTCGCGCTTGCCCAAGGTGCTGCGCATGATGGCCTGCATCTGCTTTTCATCGAGATTCCACAAGGGCAGCTCGATGGCCACGGCCAGCTGGTCGGCGCTTACGGCCAGGCTGCGATGCAGCTGCTGCCAGCGCTGCTCGCGTTCGGACTGGTAAAACAGCACGGCAAACACCAGCAGCAGCGCGGTGACGACAAAAGTCAGCGTCACGCTGACGGCCAGCACGATGGACACGCCGCCCAGGCGCGCATCTTTGGGTGCGTGCCTGGTCATGCGTCTTCGCCCTGCGGCTCGCTGGCCAGCTGCGCCAGCAAGGCGCACAGCGGCTGGTACTGATGCTGTTCCAGCATGGCGCCGACATGCGCGGCCAGCTGCGGCAGGCTGGTCGCCACGCCGGCCAGCACGATGGCGCTGCGCCGCAAATCGAGGGCTTGCACGGATTCGAGCAGCGCCTGCCGCTCGGCCGCGCCCAGCTGGCCCAGCGACTGCTGCAAGTCAAAGGGCGCCGCAGGCACGCGCGGCGGCGCGGCGGCGGTGCGCTGGAAGCGCACGCCCAGTTGCTGCTCCAGCATGGCGAACAGGTGTTCCTGCTCGATCGGCTTGCGCAGGAAGCCGTCGGCGCCGGCCGCCAGCGCCTCCTGCTTTTCTTCCTCGAAGGCGGAGGCGGTCATGATCACCAGGCGCGGCTGCACCAGCGCCGGCTGCGCACGCAGCCAGCGCGTCAGCGCCAGGCCGTCCATGTCCGGCATGCGCCAGTCGCTGAGCACCATGTCGTAGCGCTGCGCCGCCAGCATGGCTTGCGCCTGCACGCCGCCCGCCGCCTCCTGCAGCTGGAAGCCCAGCGGCGCCAGCAAGCCGGCCAGCAGCTTGCGGCAGTTGTCATCATCGTCGACCAGCAGCACCGTGCGCCCGCGCTGGCCCGCCGGCAGGCGCGCCACGCGGCCCGGCGCCAGCGACGCGATGGCCGGTTGCTGCAGCACCGGCGCGCGCAAGTCGAAGTGGAACACGGAGCCGGCGCCCAGGGTCGATTCGACGCGCAGCTCGCCGCCCATCAGGCGCACGAATTCGCGCGAAATGGTCAGCCCCAGTCCCGTGCCGGCCTGCGCCACGGCGCTGTCGGCCTGCACGAACGGCTCAAAGATGCGTTCCAGGTCCTCTTGCGCGATACCGCTGCCCGTATCGCGCACGGCAAACGCCAGCGCCACTTGCCCATCGCCGCCCGCCTGGCAGGCCAGCGACAGGGTCACGCTGCCCTGCTCGATGAACTTGAGCGCGTTTGACAGCAAATTGAGCAGCACCTGACGCAGCTTGGCGCCATCGAGACGCACCAGCGGCGGCACGCCGGAACGCTCGAGCCGCAGCGCGATACCCTGGTCGCCGGAGCGCATGCGCACCATTTCGAGCACCTCGTCGAGCAAGCCGTTCAAGTCCACGGGACCCGCTTGCAGCTGCATGCGGCCGGCCTCGATTTTCGACAATTCAAGGATATCGTTGATCAAGGTCAGCAAATGATGGCCGGCGCGGTTGATGATGGCCAGGTTATGCTTTTCTTCCTCGAACATGCTGCTCGAATCGGCCATCATCTGCGAAAAGCCGATCACGGAATTCAAGGGCGTGCGCAATTCGTGGCTCATGTTGGCCAGGAAGACGCTTTTTGCGCGGTTCGCCGATTCGGCCTCGGTGACGGCCACCGACAGGGCCGCCGTGCGCTGCTGCACCAGTTCTTCCAGGTGGTCGCGGTAACCGAGCAGCTCCTGCTCGCTGTGCTTGCGCTCGGAAATGTCGACGATGCCGCTGCGCACCAGGCGCCGCCCTTCCATCGGCAAGCGCACCAGCCGCACTTCACACGGAAAGATGCTGCCGTCGGCGCGCCGCACATTGCGTTCAACCAGGATGGGCTCACCCAGCATGGCGCGGCGCAGATGCTCTTCCATCATCAGTCCCAGCGGCAGGCCATCGGGTTGCTCGCCGGTGTACAGGTCGAACGGCCCACGCGCCAGCAGCGCCTCGCGCGACATCCCCAGCATGCGCTGCGCGCTGCTGTTGGCGTCGATGAAACGGTCCAGGTCCAGGTCATACACGACGATGGCTTCGGGCGCATGCTCGACGAGGATGCGGAAGCGCTGCTCGCTTTCGCGCGCATCGCTCTCGGCGCGGCGCAGGCGGCGGCGCTGCAGCAGCAGGGCGCTCAGCATGCACGCCATGGCGAGAAACACGGCGCCAGTCGACAGCACGGCGACGCGGTGTTCGTGCCACAGCTGCGGCGGGCGGTTGAAGAACAAGGTGTGCGGCGGCAGCCGGCTGAAGTCCGCATCCCAGCGCTGCAGCTGTTCCCAGTCATACATGGGCACCGGGCGGACCGGCGGCAGCAAGGCGCCCGGCGCGGCAGGTGCCTTGCCGGCCAACACGGCCAGCGACATCTGCGCCACCTGCTGCGCGGCCCCTTCGATGTGCAGGATGGAGCCGCCCAGAATACCCTTGCCCACGCTCGTGTTGTACATGCCGAAAGCGGGCACATTTGCCAGCCGCGCCAGTTCCCCGGCAAACTGCACCGGCGTGGCGATGGCGCCGTCCACGTCGCGGTTGACATTGCCCGCCACCAGCAGCGTAGCGGCGGGCAGGTGCGCCACGGCCACGCGCATCTGCGCCAGGGTCAGGTCATCGAGATAGCGCATGGCCACCTTGCCCTGCCACGCCTGCGCCGCCTGCTGCATGCTGCGCTTCAAGGCCTGGTCGGCCTCGCTGGCGCCGACTGCCATGACGATGGTTTTCGTTTCCGGAAACAGCGCCATGGCTTGCGTCAGGGTGCCGGGGAAATCGACATTCGCCTTTTGCTGCCAGATGGCCAGCGGGCTGCCGGCCGGCAAGGCCTTGCCCGAGGTATTAATCGCCAGCACGGGCACGCCGCGCGCCAGCGGCGCCAGGTCGGACAGCAGAAAATCGAGCGCCGGCTGCTGCATGGCGATGATCAGGTCGGCCTTGCGCCCCATCATCTGTGTGTATCTTAAAAGCAACAAATCACGCATCTCGTTGCGCAGCGCCGGGTCGCCCTGGGTATTCAGGTTCAGGTGCTCGACCATGATGTCTTCGCTGGCCAGGCCCGCGGCGGCCATGGCGGCCACATAGGTGCGCGTATACGATTCCACGCCGGCGCGGCCGTAATCGTAAGCGTTGAGGAACAGCACGCGCTGCCCCTGATGCGGCGCCGCAGTGACCGTGGTCGTGGCCGTGGCCGACGTCGCAGCCGGCATGGCGGCAGGGGCTGCGGCAACACAGAACGCCAGCAGCAATGCGCGGCCACAGCGGCGCACCGCTGCCCTGCCCATCCCGCCGCCAGGCCGCAAGCCGCCCGGCACCTCACGCATCATTCGCCATGCCCATGCTCGCTCCCGCCTGTCACCATGTTTCAACTATGCGCCGACTGCTCAGCCACCGACACTTACAAAAACATGATAACGTCAACTGGAGGGGCAAGTCTATTCCTTAGGGCAATCTTTTGACAAGACAACCGCTCGCAGCGCCCACCATCCAGTAGTGCCGGGTGCGCCGCCGGGTTCCTGCTATATCGATCCAGATAAGCCAGCGCAGCAACAGCAAAGCATGCTGGTGCATGTGGCGGTATTGCGCTAGCATCGCCTTTTCTCAGGACTCAACGATGATTCATCTTCGCCCCGCCCTGCCCGACGACATCGACACCCTGTGGGCGCTGCGCACAATGGCCGTGCGCGTCAGTTGCGTCACGCACTATGCAGCGGAGCAAATTACTGTGTGGACGGCCTCGCCCGTGCCGAACACGTATGCCGCCGTGCTGGCTGCGGGTGGGGGCATCGTGGCGATGCAGGGCGAGATCATTGCCGGTTACGCCATGCTCGATGCGGACAAGCAGGAAGTGGACGCCGTGTTCGTCGATCCCGCGCGCGCGGGACTCGGCATCGGCAAGCGCCTGCTGGCGGCGCTGGAGCAACTGGCGCGCGGGCACGGCATTGCGCGTCTGCACCTGTCCGCATCGCTCAATGCCGTGCCGTTTTACGCGGCTGCCGGCTTTACAGCCTTGCGCGAGGAAGCGTATGCGCACCCGAGCGGCATCAGCCTGGCCAGCGTGGCGATGGAAAAGGCGCTGGCGGTCGCCTGAGCCATCAATCGCCCGTCGCAGCAGCTTCGGACTCGGCCAGGCAGTGCTGCAGCTTCGCGATCAGGGCGCGCACTTCGTCGCCGCCCAGGTCCAGCGGATCGCCTTGCGCGCCGACGGCGATCAGGCAGATGGCCGAGCCGTCGTACCAGGCGTCCAGGCGTTCCTTGCCCTCATTCATATTGCTCTGATTCATGTTGCAAATCCCTCAGTAAATCAGCCGACGCCGCGATGCTGGCACTGCCTTGCGGTACAGGGAAGACGAAAGCCAGCTGGCCATTCTGGTTCATACCGGGCAGCCACTTGGCCAGGAAATCGCCGAGCGCGATGGCGCGCGGCTGGAAATGTTCCCAGTCGCCGCTGGCGCACGCCTGCGCGAATGCCGCTTCCGGCCAGAACGGGATGGCGACCTTGCCACCGACTTGCGCCGTGGCCCAGCCATCATGGTACAAGCCCCACACTTCTTGCGTATCGGCTACCTTGCGCACGCAATAGTCGTAGCGCTGCTGCGCCGGCAACTGGATGACCTGTTTGATTTTTTCAGGATGCACGGTTTCCCCCTACTCCGTCCCAGACCCGTAACTCCGGCCCGCACCAGCCCGTCGCCATGTGATGGTTTGCGTGGTTTGCAGCATCTCAATCCGCTTCCCACGCGATGGCGGCCGGCCGCGCGCCGCCTGTCTTGAAGAACGCGACGAAGGCGCGCTGACATTGTTCCACGTCCACGCACCATGCTTCCGGATACTCGTCCACCTGGCCATTCGACAGCAAATAGCTGCAGACGCCGTCCGCTTCCTCGTCGCCCAGCGAGTGAAAACTCAGGTCGTCCTGTCCCGACAGATACATCAGCCAGGCATTGCCGCCATTGCGCAGCATGCACAGGGCCGGGCCCTGCTCCGCCTCGGTTGCCTGGGTCAGCCACAGCTCGCACTGCGCCAGGGCGCGCGCTTCGAGCAGCGCCTGTTCCAGCACGCTGATGCTATCAATCACGCGCGGCTCGCCGTGCAGATTCAGTTCCATGTTCACGCGTTTTCTCCACTTAAATCGGCCGTCGCCAGCGCCGTGCTCAGGTACAGCTTGCCGCTCAGGTCCTGCAGCAGGCTGCTCTGGCGCAAACGGTCCATTACGGGCCCTTTCACTTCGGCCAGGTTCAGGCTGATACCGCGCTTGCTCAGCGCGCTGTTGAGTTCGATCAAGCCCAGCAGGGCCGTACTGTCGATCTGGTTGACGGCCGACAACACCAGCACCAGGTGGCGCGCCGTCGGGTGGCCGCGCAACTCGTCTTCCACCCTCTCCGTGACGGCTTCGACGTTGCCGAAGAACAGGCCCGCATCGATGCGCAGCAGCAAGACGTCCGGCAAGGTTTGCGCCTCGTAGCGCTCCACGTTGCGGAAGTGCTCGCTATTCGGGATACGCCCCAGCACGGCGATGTGCGGGCGGCTGGCGCGCCAGATCAGGGTGCCCATCGACAGCAGCACGCCGATCACCACGCCCGCTTCCACGCCCAGCACCAGCACGCCGGCCGTGGTCGCCAGCAGGGCCAGCGCATCGCTGCGGTCGTAGCGCCACGACAGTTTCAAGGTATCCCAGTCCAGCAGGCTGCTGACGGCAAAGATGATGGTGGCCGCCAGGACCGGCAGCGGGAGCAGGGCCAGCCAGCCCGTGGGCGCCACCAGCGCCAGCGCCAGCAGGCCCGCCGTGATGATGCTGGCCAGCGGCGTATTCGCGCCCGCCTGGAAATTGACGGCCGAGCGCGAAATCGAGCCCGTGACGGGGAAGCCGCCCGACAGCGCGCTGGCCACGTTGGCCACGCCCAGGCCCAGCAGTTCACGGTTGGTATGCAGCTTTTCGCCGCGTTTTTGCGCCAGGGTCTGGGCGGCGGACATGCTCATCAGGAAGATGATGAAGGCGATCAGCAGCGCCGGCGACAACAAAGTGCGCCAATGGGCGCCGGACGTGGCCAGGTTCAGGCCCGGCAAGCCGCTGGACACGTGGCCCGTCGTCTGCACGCCCATCGCGTCCAGGCCGCCATACGCGACGAGCGCGATGCCGGCCAGCACCAGCGCCATCGGCGCCAGGCGCGCGCCCACGTCGGCCTCCACCTTGTTCAAGCCACAGCGCTGCAGCAGGCGCGACAGATAGCGCTTGGCAAGCCACAGGAACAGCAGGCCGGACAATCCGAGTACGAGGCTGGGCGTGTGCCAGTGGGGAAGCGTCGCGCCCAGCAAGGGCGTGATCTGGCCCCAGATGATCAGGATCGCGGCGCCATTGCTGAAACCGCTGATCACGGGGCGCGACAGGAAACTGGCCATGAACCCCAGGCGCAGCACGCCGCACAGCAGCAGGACGAGGCCGCTGATGAAGGCCAGCTGGGCGGCCAGGACGATATATAAGGAGGAACCGGGGTCGGCCAGCGGCGCCAGGGCGGCCGCCGTCATCAGGGAAACGATGGCCATGGGGCCCACCGATTGCGTCATGCTGCTGCCGAACAAGGCGTACAGCACGGGCGGCAAGATGCTGGCGTAGATGCCCACCACGGGCGGCAAGCCGGCCACCAGCGCGTAAGCCATGCCTTGCGGCACCATCATCATGGCGACAACGATACCGGCAGTAATGTCTCCGGCCAACAGGGGACGCCGGTATTGCCTGAGCCAGAGCAGCATGGATGATCCCGAAATCTGAAAACCGAAGCCTATCATGCGACGCGACCGGCTGACAGGGGGGATATGCTCACTCTTGCAACAATTGCGCCTTCACGGCATCGAGGATTTCCTCGGACAAGGCTTCGTCATCGACGGAACGGGCCAGCACCATGGCGCCCACCATGGCGGCAAACGTCGAAATGGCCTGCTGGCGCCGTTCTTCCGGCGCACCGTCGGGCAGCAAGCCTTCCAGCAGCGAGAACTGCTGCTGCGTCGCTTTCGTAAACGCGGGACGCGCACCGAGCGACATGCGCGCCGCATCGACGCCCATGGCCGCCGCCGGGCAGCCGCCGCCGGGCTGATCGCGGTGCCGGGTCGTCAGATAGTTGTCGATGATCGCCGGCAGCGCCCGCTGCGGATCGCTGGCGACCTTCGCCCGCCAGCCTTCCAGCGATTTCTCCAGGGCATGCTGGCATGCCTCGATCATCAAGTCTTCCTTGGACGCGAAATGCCCATAGAAGCCGCCATGCGTAAGGCCCGCGTTCTTCATCAGGTCGGCCACGCCGATGCCGTCATAGCCCTTTTCGCGGAACAACTTGGCCGCCACCTCCACGATGCGCTCGCGGTTCAGCGCCGCCTGCTCCCTGCTCACTTTCATGCTGCCTCCCACATTTATGTCAACCATCATATAACTTTACGCCTGTTTGCGCCACTCTGTTAGCAAGCGCACCGTTTGATGCCGGCGCCGCGCCGATACTGGATCTTCGTTTTCAGGGAGGCCAGCATGAACGAAAACAAGGATCAGTCCGCAGGCAACTTGCAACGCGCCATCCAGCAGGAGCAAGATGGCCGTGATGCCGCCAAGCCAGACAAACGGACCAGCAAGCCCCCCGTGCAGACGGGCAGCCGCAGCCAGCCAGCTCCTCCCCTGCCTGCCCAGCACCTGGCCAAGCCCGGCATCGAAGCGCAAATGGAATTGCAACCCCGCTTCCTGGCGCCCGACTATTGCGGCAGCGGCAAGCTGGCCGGCATGGTGGCCATCATCACGGGCGGCGATTCGGGCATCGGCCGCGCCGTGGCCGTGCTGTACGCGCGCGAAGGGGCCGATATCGCCATCATTTACCTGAACGAACACGCGGACGCCCACGAAACCAGGCGCTACGTGGAAGCGGAAGGCCAGAGCTGCCTGTTGATTGCAGGCGACGTCCGCGACCAGGGCTTTTGCCAGCAAGCCGTCAGCCAGGTGCTGGACAAGTTCACGCACATCGACGTGCTAGTCAACAACGCCGCCTTCCAGGAACACGCGGAATCGCTGCTCGACCTGAGCGAGGAACGCTTCGACCTCACCATGAAAACCAATGTCTACGGCTACTTTCATATGGCCAAGGCCGTACTGCCCCACTTGCAGCGCGGTGCGTCCATCATCAACACGGGCTCCGTGACAGGTTTGCAAGGTTCGAAGCACTTGCTCGACTATTCCACCACCAAGGGTGCCATCCATGCGTTTACCATGGCGCTGGCCGGCAACCTGCTGGACAAGGGTATCCGCGTCAACGCCATCGCGCCCGGCCCCGTGTGGACGCCGCTCAACCCGGCTGACAAGTCGCCCGAGGATATCCAGACATTCGGCGCGGACACGGACATGCGCCGCCCGGCCCAGCCGGAAGAACTGTCGCCCGCCTACGTCTTCCTGGCCTCGCCCGCCTGTTCCAGCTATATCAGCGGCATCGTCCTGCCCGTCACCGGCACGGTGGGGGACTAGGCGATGGCGCGCGCACTGTGGAAAGGCGCCATCAGCTTCGGCCTCGTGCATATCCCTGTCGAACTGATTTCGGCCAGTCTCGACCATGAACTGGATTTGTCCATGCTGGACCGGCGCGACTTTGCACCCATCGGCTACAAGCGCTACAACAAGAAGACGGGCAAGGAAGTCGAGTGGGACGACATCATCAAGGGCTATGAATACAAGACGGACGAGTACGTGGTGCTGTCCGAGGAAGATTTGAGGCAAGCCAATGTGAAGGCTACGCAAACCATCGACATCTTGACCTTTGTCGATGCGGTCGAGGTGCCGCTGACCTTTTACGAGCACCCGTATTACTTGCTGCCCGCCAAGGGTGGCGAGAAAGTCTATGCGCTGCTGCGCGAGACCTTGCGCAAGGCCAATAAAGTGGGCATCGCCAGCGTGGTCATGCGCACCAAGCAGCATTTGTGCGCGCTTGTGTGCGTGGGCGACGCCATCGTGCTCAACACCCTGCGCTACGCCGACGAGCTCCGTCCCACGGACGACCTCGATTTGCCCGGCAGCGGCCTGAAGGCGGCGGGCATTTCCGACAAGGAACTCAAGATGGCCCTGTCGCTGGTGGAAGGCATGAGCGAAGCATGGGAACCCGGGCAATACCACGACAGCTACCGCGAAGACGTGCTGGCGCTGGTCAAGAAAAAAATCAAGGCGAAACAGACCAAGACCATCACGCCGCCCGCGCCCGAGACAGCAGAAGAGCACGGCAGCAACGTCATCGACCTGGTCGCCCTGCTGCAGCAAAGCCTGGGCAAGAAAGCGCCCGCCGCGCCGGCCCGCAAGCGCGCGGCCTCTTCCACAGCCGGCAAACCGGCGCCTTCCAGGCGTAAGGCGGCCTGAACCACCCACCCGCTCCGGCAGCCTCCGTCATCAGATAAATGCATTGACTTTGACCAGGCTTCTCGCTACGTTATGCACACAGCCTGCCACCCGGCAAGCCCTGTCATGCGTGCGGAAAAAATGGATGCCGAGTTAGATCAGCTTATCCTCAGTGGCGCCCCAGGCGGCGTTGTCATCACGAACGAAGAGCATGCCGTCGTGCGCTGGACGGCCGGGGCGCAGCGCATTTTCGGCTATGCCAGCGACGAAGCGCTGGGCCACACGCTGTGGGAACTGATCTCGCTGCCTGGACAGGCCGAGGCGGGCCCGCTGATCAACGAGCAGCTGATCCTGCACGGCAGCTACGACCGCGAATCGCTGCGGCGGCGCAAGGATGGTGAACTCATCTACGTCGACGTGGCATGCCAGGCCGCGCAGGCGGGGGCAGACGGCCCCCGCTACCTGATTTCCACCATGAAGGACACGACCTTGCTGAAGGCGGCGCGCGACGCCCAGTTCGTCGATGTGCGCTACCGCGTGCTGTTCGAATCGACGCCGGACAGCGTCATCATGGTCAATGCCACGGGCGCCATCGTGCTGGCCAACCAGCAGGCGCAGCGCCTGTTCGGCTATGCGGAAGGCGAATTGAGCGGCAGGCAAATCGATAGCCTGCTGCCGCAACGCCTGCGCCATGCGCATGTGGGGCACCGCGCGCGCTATTTCGACCAGCCGCGCACGCGCACCATGGGCGCCGACCTGGAATTGCTGGGCTTGCGCAAGGACAACGTCGAATTCCCCGTCGAAATCAGCCTGTCGCCGATCCAGACGGAGATCGGCACCTTCGTCATCAGCGCCATCCGCGACGTCAGCGACCGCCGGCGGGCCGAGCAGAAGTTCCGCGGCCTGCTCGAATCGGCGCCGGACGCCATCGTCATCGTCAACGGCGATGGCGAGATCGTGCTCGTCAACTCGCAGGCGGAACGCCTGTTCGGCTACTCGCGCGCGGAGTTGCTTGGGCGCAATGTGGAAGTGCTGATCCCGGCCCGCTATGCGATTGACCATCCGCACCACCGCCAGTCCTTTTCCACGGCGCCGCGCGCCCGCTCCATGGGCGCGGGCCTGGAACTGTACGGCTTGCGCCGCGACGGCACCGAGTTTCCCGTCGAAATCAGCCTGTCGCCGCTGGAAACGGATGAAGGCGTGCTGGTCTCGTCGGCCATCCGCGACATCACGGAGCGCAAGCGCATCGAGCGCACGCTCAATGAACAGAAAATCGAACTCGAACGGGCCAGCCAGGCGAAAGACCGCTTTCTTACCAGCATGTCGCATGAATTGCGCACGCCGCTGAACGCCATCCTCGGCTTTGCCCAGCTGCTGGCCAACGAAGCCCTGCCCGCGACCGCGCTGCAAAAGCGCACCTTCGTGCACAACATCGTCACTTCGGGCCGCCACCTGCTCACCCTGATCAATGAAATCCTCGACCTGGCGAAGATCGAATCAGGCAGCCTGAGCCTGTCGATGGAAGCGGTGACGCTGCCCGCGCTGATCGAGGAAGTGCGCGTGATGGTGGAGGAACAGGCGCAGCAGCGCCAGATCCACCTGGTCTTCCCGGCCTGCGAGGCGCTGACGCTGAGGGCCGACCATACGCGCCTCAAGCAAGTGCTGCTGAACCTGCTGTCAAACGCCATCAAGTACAACCGCCCGGCCGGCAAGGTGGAACTGGAAATCTCGCAGCCCGGGGCGCAGCGCGTGCGCATCGCCATCCGCGACACGGGCAAGGGCCTGGATGAGGCGCAGCTGGCGGAACTGTTCCAGCCGTTTAACCGCCTGGGGCAGGAGGCGGGCAGCGAGGAAGGCACGGGCATCGGCCTGGTCGTCACCAAGTGCCTGGTCGAGTTGATGGGCGGCAGCATGGGTGTACACAGCTGCATCGGCGTGGGCAGCGTGTTCTGGATCGAACTCGATACGATGGCTGCGCTACCCGCCGCGCAGGCGGAAACGGAATACCTGCCCGAGCCCGCCGGCGACGCCGGGGACGATGCAGGTGGCCAGGCGCTGCTGCTGTACGTGGAAGACAATCCGGCCAGCCTGCGCCTGGTGGAAGACATCGTCAGTTTCCTGCCCCACCTGCGCATGATCTCGGCCACCGACGCCCGCCAGGGTATCGCGCTGGCGCTGGAACGCCGCCCCGACGTCATCCTGATGGATATCAACCTGCCCGGTATGAATGGCAACCAGGCGCAGCGCATCCTGCGCAACGATACGCGCACGGCGCACATCCCCGTCATCGCCCTGACGGCCAATGCCATGAAGGGCGACATCCGGCACGGCCTGGCTGCGGGCTTTTTCCGCTACCTGACCAAACCCGTCGAGATTCCCCAGCTCAACACTGCCATCGAGGAAGCGCTGCAGCTGGCGCGCGCCGTGCTGCCGTTCAAGCCGGAGGATTAAAGGCCAGCTTTTTCATCGCCGCATCGAGTCCTTTCGCGCTGCGCGCATAGCCATCCCACGGCGCGTTGCCCACGTCGAGGCGGCTGTGGACATTGCCTACGTTCCATTGATCGCCCGCCTTCAGCTTGTCGAGCTCTTCCCAGGCCAGCGGCACGGAAATGCCCAACCCCGACCGCGTGCGGGCCGACCACGCACACACGGTGGTGGCGCCCTTGCCATTGCGCAAATAATCGATGAATATCTTGCCGACGCGGTTAGCCGGTCCGCTTTTCAAGACAAAGCGCTGCGGAATAAGCTGCGCCATGTGCGCCACGATCGCTTGCGAAAACGCCTTGACCGTATCCCAGTCGTGTTTCGGGCGGATCGGCACGACCACGTGCAAGCCCTTGCCGCCGCTGGTTTTCAGCCAGGCGGGCAAACCCAGCTCCGTCAGGAAAGCGCGCAGCAGCACGGCCGCTTCGCAGATGGCGGGCCAGGCCACGCCCTTGCCCGGGTCCAGGTCGAACACCAGCCGGTTCGGCGTGTCGTAGGCGCTGGCCAGCGCGTTTTGCGTGTGAAACTCCACCACATTCCACTGCGCCGCCGATAACAAACCTTGCAGGCTGGCCACTTCCAGCATGGGCGCATGCTCGGGATCGAGCCGCGCATCGAGCTGCTTGACGCCGGGCATGGCCGACGTCTCCGCATGCTTCTGGAAGAACAGCTCGCCGCCCACGCCGGCCGGCGCGCGCACCAGAGAAACGGGCCGCCCCTTCAAATGCACCAGCATCAGCTTGCCCACCAGCGCGTAATAGCGCACCAGGTCGATCTTCCTGGCGCCACTGTCCCTGTCGATCACCCTGTCCGCATGGCTGACCTTGAAACTGGCCGGCAAGACGCCGTCCGGCATGGATTTGCTGTGCATGGTCTTCTCCCTGTCGATGTGCTGCGCCCGCTCGCGCACGATGGCAGCCGGTTGTTTGTCCTCGCGCAAGCCGTGGAACACGGCATGGCGCACGGCGCCGCCACTGGTCCATTGCGCAAAACTGACTTCGGCCACCAGTTGCGGCTTGACCCAGATGGGCTGGCGCACGCCACCCGCCTTGCCGACGAACGGACTCGTTTCGATGGCCAGCGCATCGAGCCGCCGCCGCAAGTCGCGCAAGGCCGCATCGTCAAAGCCGCTGCCCACATTGCCCGCATAGCGCAGCTTGCCCTGCGCATCGTGCACGCCCAGCAACAGCGACCCGAGCCCTTCGCGCGCGCCCTGCGGCGCCGTATAGCCGCCGATGACGAATTCCTGGCGCAGCCCGCATTTGAGCTTGATCCAGTCGCCGGAGCGGCGCATGACGTAGGACGAACCGCGCCGCTTGCCGATCACCCCTTCCAGCCCCAGGCGACAGGCGTGATCCAGGATCTGCTGCGGCGCAGCATCGAGCGTGGCGCTGAAACGCACCAGGGGCGACGCGGGCAAGCGCCGCAGCAGCTGTTCCAGCAACGCCCTGCGCGCTTCCACGGGCTGGCCCCGCAGATCGTGGCCATCGAAATACGGCACATCGAACAGGTAATACACGATGGCGCTGGTCGTTTCCGCATCAAACGCGCGCTGCAAGGCGCCGAAATCCGGGTGGCCGCTGGCGTCGTTGACGACGATTTCACCGTCATACCAGCCTGGCGGCAAGCCCTGCTGCTCCAGTGCCTGCCGCAACTTCGGCAGTTTCGCCGTCCAGTCATTGCCATTGCGCGTCATCAAGCTGACCTGTTTGCCATCGCAACGGGCAAGCAGGCGGTAACCGTCAAATTTCACTTCGAACAGCCAGTCTTGCGCATCTGGCGGCGGCGCATCGGCCAGGGTGGCCAGCTGGGGCGACAGGGTGGCGGGCAGCCTGGCGGCTGGCGCAGCGGCCTGGGCCGCACGCTTCTTGCGCTTGGGCATGGCCTTGTGCTTGACGCTGTCGGGCAATTCGTCCACGACAGAAAATTCCAGTGCCGGCCGGGCATAGGCGTCTTTTTCCTTGATCAGCAGCCAGGCGGGCTGCTTTTCGCTGCGTTTGTCTCCCTTGCCTTTCATGCGCACCAGCACCCAGTTGCCCTGCATCTTGTGGCCGTACAGGGTAAATTTCAGTTCGCCGGCCGCCAGCGCCTTGCGCGCATCGGGCGTGGCCGGCTGGGGCTGCCACATTCCTTTATCCCAGATGATGACCTTGCCCGCGCCATACTGTTTTTCGGGAATCGTGCCTTCAAAGCTGGCATACGAGACAGGATGGTCTTCCACCTGCACCGCCATGCGCTTGTCGCGCGGATCATAGCTGGGCCCTTTCGGCACGGCCCAGCTTTTCATCGTGCCGTCCAGCTCCAGGCGAAAATCATAGTGCAAGCGGCTGGCCCAGTGCTTCTGGATGACGAAGGTGAGCGCCTCGCCCGCTTCCTCGTCGCCCCCCGCAGGCTCGGGCGTGACGGCGAAATTGCGCTTGGCTTGATAGGTTTTCAAGGCGGCTTTCATGGCGGACCCATGCAGTAACGATGGCCTTGAGTCTAGGCCGCTGCGGTCCCTGGCGCGGTACGCCAGCTAACAGAGTGCCTGCCCCGGCAAATGTAAGTGTTTGTAATTAGATCGAATCGCTGTCAACGCTATTGCCGTACGGCGCGTTTTTGGCTCAGTGACAGGGGAAATGCATCTCCTGAACTACAACCCCACTTCTCGAGGAACTGCACCATGAAAAAAGTAATCGCTACTCTGATCGCCGGCTTGTTCGCTACCGCAGCCTTTGCTCAAACGCCAGCCGTGCCTGCCAAGGCCGAAGCCAAGCACACCAAGGAAGTGGCAAAAGCAGAAGCCAAGGAAACCAAGGCCGTCGTGAAAGCCGATGCGAAAGAAGCCGCCGTCGCCGCCGATGCCAAAGCCGATGTCGCCAGCGCCAAGGCCGACGCCAAAGCAACCAAGGCCAAAGCCCATCACAAAGCCAGCAAAGCCAAGGCCAAGGCTGACGAAGCCAAAACTGAAGCGACCGCAGCAGCAGCCAAATAATCAGTTCCGCGCGTTTTCCGCGCCAGACAAAAAGACAGCTTCGGCTGTCTTTTTTCATTTTCACCACCACATCATGCAGCAACGTCCTTTAAAACACCCGATTGTAAGAAAGTGTAAACAAGGTCAACGGTAACCTTGCGGGGCGCGTTTTATGCTCAGTGACACGGGAATCATCCCTGCACCAACAGACATACCAGACAAACCACCACCGAGGACTGCACCATGAAAAAAGCAATTGTTACCCTGATCGCCGGCCTGTTCGCTACCGCTGCCTTTGCCCAAACGCCTGCAGCGCCAGCAGCCACCCCGGCAGCCTCGGTTCCCGCCAAAGTGGAAGCGGCCCACACCAAGGCTGTCGTGAAAGCCGATGCCAAGGAAGCGCAAGCCGTCGTCAAAGCGGATGCCAAAGAAGCGAAAGCTGTCGTCGCCGCGAAAACGGAAGTGGCCAGCGCCAAAACGGAAGCAACGGCCACCAAGGCCAAGGCCCATCACAAAGCCAAGCATACCAAGGCCAAGGCCGATGCAAAACTGGCTTCGGCCACCGCTGCAGCACCTACACCTGCTCCAGCGCCAGCAGCAGCCAAGTAATCATCGACACAGCATCCCTTACCACTCGCCAGGAAACTACAATGAAAAAAGTTATCGCCACCCTCGTCGCCAGCCTGTTCGCTACAGCAGCCTTCGCCCAAACCCCTGCCGCCCCGGCAGCGCCCGCCAAGGCGGAAGCGGCCCACACGAAAGCCGTGGCCAAGGCTGAAGCCAAGGAAACCAAGGCCGTCGTGAAAGCCGACGCGAAAGAAGCGGTTGTCGCCGCCGATGCAAAAGCCGATGTCGCCAGCGCCAAGGCCGACGCAAAAGCCACCAAGGCCAAGGCCCATCACAAGGCCAGCAAAGCCAAGGTAAAAGCGGATGCAGTCAAAGCAGACGCGGCAGTTGCTGCCACACCGGCAAAGTAAGCGTCAATGTAGCCACGGGAGCGCATCCGCCGGGTCTGCGCTTGCGTGGCCACGTCGAGTACCAGGGACAGCTTCGGCTGTCCTTTTTGCATGGTGCTCTTCCACCGCGCCTTCATGCAAACTTCATCGAACAGGCCAGCTTGCACGCGACAAAACGACGCACATGAGGGACACTGGCACTCCGACCATCGCCGCGAAGCCTATCCCATGCGCCACCTGCCCTTGTTCCTGATTACCGCCCTGTGCCTGCCTTGCGCCGCCAGCGCCCAAGACACCCCCGCCACCATCGCGCAAGTCCTGCAAGCCCAGGACGGCGACAGCCATGGCGACTTGCGCGCCGTCGTCGTGCTGCGCGATGGGGCCGTCGTGGCCGAGCGCTATTACAACGGCGAGACGGCCGACACCCTGCACGACATCCGCTCGGCCGGCAAGAGCATCACCGCGCTGCTGGTGGGCGCAGCCGTGGCGCGCGGCCAGCTGGCGACAACAAAAACAGTGGGCGACTACTGGCCCGAAGTCGCTGGCAGCCCGGCGGGCAAGGTCGTCCTCGACGACTTGCTGACCATGCGTTCGGGCCTGGCCGCCTTCGATGAAGACGAACAGTCGCCAGGCAATGAAGACAAGCTCGATGCAGCGTCCGCCCCCGCCGCCTTCGTGCGCGGCGTGCCTGCCGCTGCGGCGCCGGGCAGCATCTACCGGTACAACTCGCTGGGTTCGTACATCGCGGGGCGCGTGGTGGAAAACGCCAGCGGCGCCGACCTGGAAGATGTCGCAGCCAAGGCGCTGTTTGCGCCACTGGGCATCACGCGCTGGAGCTGGGGCCGCGACGTGGCACACCACCCGAAAGGCCAGGGCAATCTGTCGCTGCGCGCACGCGACACGGCAAAAATTGGCCAGCTGGTGCTCGACGACGGCGCAGTTGACGGCAAGACGGTGATCGACGCCGCCTGGATCAAGGCCGCGCTGGCGCCGCGCGTGGCCATCGGCGCCGTGGACCGCTATGCCGACAGCTACGGCTATTTCTGGTATGCGAAGACGCAGGACATCGCAGGACAAAAGATCGCCGTGCATTTCGCCTCGGGCAATGGCGGCAACAAGATCTATGTGATACCCGCGCGCCGCATGGTGGTCAGCATCGCATCTGGCGCGTACGGCAAGGCTTATGGACAGCGCCGTTCGGAAGACATCCTGAAGGCCATCCTGAAGGCGGATGCAACGCAGATGTAAGCGTTTGTAATGACCGTCAACGCATGCGTCCGGGGGCGCGTTTTATGCTCAGTGACACGGGAATCATCCCGGCACCAACAGACATACCAGACAAACCACCACTGAGGACTGCACCATGAAAAAAGTAATTGCTACCCTGATCGCCGGCCTGTTCGCAACTGCAGCCTTCGCCCAAACCCCGGCAGCACCTGCGGCAGCTTCGGTACCCGCCAAAGTGGAAGCGGCCCACACCAAGGCCGTCGTGAAAGCGGACGCCAAGGAAGCGCAAGCCGTCGTCAAAGCGGATGCCAAAGAAGCGAAAGCAGTCGTCGCCGCCAAAACGGACGTCGCCAGCGCCAAGGCGGAAGCGGCCACCACGAAAGCCAAGGCACACCACAAGGCCAAGAAAACCAAGGCCAAGGCTGACGAAAAGCTGGCATCGGCCACCGCCGCTGCACCAGCACCAGCTCCTGCCAAGTAATTCAGACACACCTGACTGACCACACCATACCAAGGATACTAAAATGAAAAAAGTCATCGCCACCCTGATCGCCAGCCTGTTCGCCACCGCCGCTTTCGCCCAGACGCCAGCCGTCGCGCCAGTCGCTCCAGTGGCACCGGTTCCTGTCGTCGCCCCTGTCGCCAAGGCCGAAGCGCCGGCAGCAGCCGTCAAGCCAGCAACGCACAAGAAAGCCAAGCATCACAAGGCAAAGAAAGCCGCACCGGCAACGCCGGCAACTCCGGCCGCACCAGCAGCTTCCGCACCGGCAGCAGCGCCAGCCAAGTAATCGAGGCGACGCCAAACAAAAAGACAGGTTTTCCCTGTCTTTTTGTTCGTCCGCTTTTTCGTGTATTTATTTCGGCATCAGCACCGTGTCGATGACATTGATCACGCCATTCGATTGATACACATCATAGGTGCTGATGTTGGCGCTATTGCCGCCCTCGTCCATCACCACGATGTTGTGCATGCCGTTCATGGCGAACATCAGCTTGCCTCCGCTGGCCGTGGGCAGGGTGGCTTTGCCGTCATGCATCTTGATTTCCTTGGCCAGTGCCTTGAAGTCGTATTTGCCGGGCAGCACGTGGTAGGTGAGGATTTTCGTCAGGGTCGCCTTGTTTTCCGGCTTCACCAGGGTCTCGACGGTGCCGGCCGGCAGCTTGCCAAACGCCGCATTCGTCGGTGCGAACACGGTAAACGGGCCCTTGCCTTTCAGCGTATCGACCAGGCCGGCCGCCTTGACGGCAGCGACCAGGGTCGTGTGGTCGGCCGAATTGACGGCGTTGTCGACGATATCCTTGGACGGATACATGCTCTGGCCACCCACCATGGTCGTCATGTCGGCGGCAAACGGGGCGCTGGCGGCCAGCATGGACGTAATGAACAGTGCTGCGGGAACGAAGGTGCGCATGATGATATCTCCTGGATGACTGCGTTTGCATGATTGCAGGAGTACTTACGCGGCCTGGCCGCAAACGGATTCAACTGGCTGAAAACAAAAAAACGGCGCCGTGCAAGCGCACGACGCCGTTTCGCGATGTTTTCCTCGCCGCGGGCCGGGAATGCCAGCCCGCGGTGCCGGAAACTAGTTGGCCGCGACCTGCGGCTCCGTCTCGCCCCAGCCGCCGCCCAGGGCGCGGACCAGCGCCACCGTGGTGACGGCACGGTTGCCGCGCAATTGCACGGCGTTGCGCTCGATGGCCGCCAGGTTGCGCTGGGCGTCCAGCAGATCGAGATAGCTGGAACGGCCCGCGTCGTACAGCTTTTGCGCCAGGTCGGCCGAGCGGCGCGCCGAGACGACGGCTTCGTCGATCTGCTGCGTCTGGCCCGACAGGATGCGCAGGCCGGCCAGGTTGTCTTCCACCTCGGCGAAGGCCACCAGCACGCTCTGGCGATACGTCGCCACCGACTCTTCCAGCTGCGCTTCGCTGCGGCTCACGGCTGCCTTGTTGCGGCCACCGTCGATGATCGGCATCGACATCAGGGCGCCCAGCAGCCAGGAGCGGCTGCTCCACTTGAAAATATCCGAGAAGGTATCGGACGCGCCGCCACCGGAAGCGTTCAGGCTCAAGGCCGGGAACATGGCCGATTTCGCCACGCCGATGCGCGCATTCGACGCTTCCATGGTGCGCTGCGCCGACGCGATGTCGGGACGGCGCTCCAGCAGGGACGACGGCATGCCGGCCGGGATCACGGGCAGGAAACCGCTATCCTGCAGCGGGTTGACGGTCGCCGTGAAGCTGGCGGCAGGTTTACCCAGCAAGACAGCCAGCGCATGCTCGCTGGTGGCGCGCTGGCGCTGCAGGCCGATGGCTTCGGCGCGCGTGGTCGACAGCTCCGTGCGGGCACGGGACAGATCGAACTCGCCGATGTCGCCCAGGTCATAGCGGCGCTGGTTCACATGCACGCTTTCCTCGCGCAGGCGCACCGTCTGTTCCAGGGTCGCCAATTCGGCATCCGTGGCGCGCAGCTGGAAGTAGGTCTGCGCCACGTCCGCCTGCAAGGACAGCAGCACCGAGCGGTAAGTCGCTTCCACGGCCAGCGCATCGCTGCGCGAGGCGCTGACGTTAGCTGCCACTCTGCCGAACAGATCGACTTCATAGCTGGCCGTCAGGTTGGCCTGGTAGACGTTGGTGGCCGCCACCGGCGCGCCATTCGGCAAGCCGAGCGACACGGCAGAAGCGCGGTTGCGCTGGCCGCCCACGTTCACGCCCACTTGCGGAATGCGGTCCGCTTCGGCGATGCCGGCAATCGCCCTCGCCTGCTTGACGCGGGCGGCAGCGATGGCCAGGTTGGCGTTGGCTTGCGTGGCTTCGTTGATCAGGCTCGTGAGGGCCGGATCATTGAAGGCCAGCCACCATTCTCCGCGCGCCTGGCGCTCGGCGGGCACGCCCTGTTTCCAGCGCGTGCCATCGGCTGCCGTCTGCACGGCGGGCAAGCTTTGCGCTTCCTTGAACGCGGCAGGCGTCTCGATCTGCGGCTGCTTGAACTCCGGCGCCGCGCAGGCCGCCAGCAGCACGGCAGCTGCCATGGCGGTCAGCACAGGCTTGACGCGCCAGATGATTTCCTTGGTTTTCAATATATATCTCCTTCCAGGTCCAGCGCTGGCGCGGCGACAGGCTTGGCGGCAGCGGCGGCTGGTTTTTTCTCAAAACGCTGCGCCAGGGTGCGCAGCAGTACGTAGAACACGGGCGTCAGGAACAGGCCGAAGAAGGTCACGCCCAGCATGCCGGCGAAGACCGCCACGCCCATCGCATGGCGCATTTCCGAACCGGCGCCGTGCGAGAACACGAGGGGCACCACGCCCATGATGAAGGCGATCGACGTCATCAGAATCGGACGCAGACGCAGACGGCACGCTTCCAACGCCGCTTGCACGACGGTGCGGCCATGCTCTTCCAGTTCACGGGCAAATTCCACGATCAGGATCGCATTCTTCGACGCCAGCCCCACCAGCACGAACAGCGCGATCTGGGTAAACACGTTGTTGTCGCCACCGGTCAATTTGACGCCCAACAAGGCGCACAGGATCGACATCGGCACGATCAGGATCACCGCCAGCGGCAGGGTCCAGCTTTCGTACTGGGCGGCCAGCACCAGGAATACCAGCAGCACGCACAGCGGGAAGACATAGATCATCGTATTGCCAGACAAAATGTCCTGGTAGGTCAGCTCCGTCCATTCATACGCAATCCCCTGCGGCAGCACTTCCTTGGCGATGCGTTCCAGCGCGGCTTGCGCCTGGCCGCTCGATACGCCAGGTGCGGCACCGCCATTGAAGTCGGCTGCGGCATACGCGTTGTAGCGCTGCACGCGGTCAGGACCATAGCTGTCCTTGACGCGCATCAACGACGACAGTGGGATCATTTCGCCCTTGTCATTGCGTACTTTCAGCTGCGCGATATCCTGCGCATGCGAACGGAACGCCGCATCGGCCTGCACGCGCACCTGGTAGGTGCGGCCAAACTGATTGAAGTCATTCACGTACAGCGAACCGAGGTTGATCTGCAAGGTCTGGTAAATCGTTTGCAGCTGCACGCCCATCTGCTTGGCTTTCACGCGGTCGACGTCGGCGAAGAGCTGCGGCACGTTGATCTGGTAGCCCGAGAACACGCCTGCCAGTTCCGGCGTCTGGTACGCTTTCGCGGCCAGTGCCTGGGTGGCGTTGTACAGCGCGTCGTAACCGAGGTTGCCACGGTCTTCGATCATCATCTTGAAGCCGCCGATGGTACCGAGGCCGTTGACCGGCGGTGGCGGGAAGACCATGATGAAGGCGTCCTGGATACCGCCCAGGCGCTTGTTGATCTCGGCCGCGATGGCGCCGCCCGACAATTCCTTGGTGGTACGCTCGTCGAACGGCTTCAGCGTGGCGAACACGATACCGGCATTCGGCGCATTGGTGAAATCGTTGATCGACAGGCCGGGGAAGGCGATGGTCGATTCGACGCCAGGCACCGACTTGATGACGTCGGACATGCGGCGCACGACATCTTCCGTGCGGTCCAGCGAAGCGGCGTCAGGTAATTGCGCAAAGCCCACCAGGTATTGCTTGTCCTGCGCTGGCACGAAACCGGCCGGCACGGACTTGAAGGTGAAGATGGCGGCAACGACCAGCAGCGCATACACGCCCAGCGAGGCGCTCTTGCGGCCCAGCACGCCTTTTACACCCGCTTCATAGCGGTGCGAAGCGCGGCCGAAGAAGCGGTTGAACCAGGCAAAGAAGCGGCCGAAGACCATGTCCATGCCGCGCGTCAGCGCATCTTTCGGCGCATCGTGCGGTTTCAACAGCGCGGCAGACAGGGCTGGCGCCAGGGTCAGCGAGCTGAAAGCGGAGATCACGGTCGAAATGGCGATGGTCAGCGCAAACTGGCGATAGAACTCGCCCGACAGGCCGGGCACGAAGGCGATCGGCACGAACACGGCGCACAGCACCAGGGCGATGGCGACGATAGGACCGCTGACCTCTTTCATGGCCTGGATGGTGGCGTCGCGCGGCGACAAGCCTTCCTCGATATTGCGCTCGACGTTTTCCACCACCACGATGGCGTCATCGACGACGATACCGATGGCCAGCACGAGGCCGAACAGCGACAAGGTGTTGATCGAAAAGCCAAAGCCCAGCATCACTGCAAAGGTGCCGACGATGGAGACGGGAACGGCCAGCAGCGGAATGATCGAGGCGCGCCAGGTTTGCAGGAAGATGATCACCACCAGCACCACCAGGGCAATGGCTTCAAGCAGGGTATGGATCACGGCTTCGATGGACGAGCGCACGAACTGCGTGGGGTCGTACTCGATGCGGTATTCCACGCCTTGCGGGAAGTCTTTTTTCAGTTCGTCCATCTTGGAGCGCACGTCGGAAGACAGTTGCAGCGCGTTGGCGTTCGGCGCTTCGAAAATACCCATGCCGACGGCCGGATTATTGTTCAGCAGCGAACGCAGCGAGTAGCTGTTGGCGCCCATTTCCACGCGCGCCACGTCTTTGAGGTGCGTCACGGCGCCGTCGGCATTCGTGCGCACGATGATGGCGCCGAATTCCTCGGGCGTCTGCAGACGGCCCTGGGTATTGACGGTCAGCTGGAAGTCCGAGTTCTTCGCTGGCGAGGCGCCGATCACACCGGCGGCGACCTGCACGTTCTGCTCGCGGATCGCGTCGACGACGTCATTGGCCGTCATGCCGCGCGCCGCCACCTTTTGCGGATCGAGCCAGATGCGCATGGCGTAGTCGCCGGCGCCGAAGATCTGGATGTCGCCCATGCCGGGCAAACGGGCCAGCTGGTCCTTGACGTTCAGCACCGCGTAGTTACGCAAATACATGTCGTCATAGCGCTTGTTTGGCGAAACCAGGTGCACCACCATGGTCAGGTTGGGCGAGGACTTGACGGTCGTCACGCCGATCTGGCGCACTTCCTCGGGCAGGCGCGGCAAGGCGCGCTGCACGCGGTTCTGCACCTGCGTTTCAGCCTGCTCGACGTTGGTGCCGATCTTGAAGGTCACGGTCAGCATCATCGCGCCATCGGACGTGTTTTGCGAGGACATGTAGAGCATGTTCTCGACGCCGTTGATCTGCTCTTCGAGCGGCGCGGCCACGGTTTCGGCGATCACTTTCGGGTTGGCGCCCGGGTACTGCGCGCGCACCACCACGGATGGCGGCACGACGTCGGGATATTCGGAGATGGGCAGGCCGAAAATCGACAGCAGCCCGGCCACGAATATGACGATCGACAGCACCGCCGCGAAAATCGGCTTGTCGATGAAAAAGCGGGAAAAGTTCATGTTTATTCCTTGGAAGTCGATGCTGCTTTCGCGGCGATCTTGGCGTCTTTTACTTCAGGTTTCGCGGGGGCGACAGGCGCGGTCGGATCGAAATCCATGGCCACCATCTGCGGCGTCACGGGCGCGCCGGGGCGCACGCGCTGCAAGCCGTTGACGACGATCTTCTCACCCGCCTTCAAGCCTTCGCGCACCACGCGCAAGCCGTCCGAGGTCGGGCCCAGCTTGACGGCGCGGTATTCGGCCTTGTTGTCAGCGCCCACCACGTAGACGTATTTGCGGCTCTGATCCGTGCCGACGGCGCGGTCGCTGATCAGCAGCGCCGTGCTTTGCGCCTGCGGGCCGTTGCCGCCGTCGAGCTGGATGCGCGCGAACAGGCCCGGCACCAGCTGGCGCTCGGCGTTGGCGAAGGTGGCGCGCATGCGCACGCTGCCCGTGGCCGGATCGAGCTGGTTGTCGACGAATTCCAGCTTGCCTTCGTGCGGGAAGCCCGTTTCGTTGGCCAGACCGACCTTGACGGTGACGGGCGTGCCCTTTTGCGCCGTGCCGGCCACGCGCAGATAGGTATCTTCATCGCCGTCGAAGCTGGCGTAGATGCGGTCCGTCGACACCACCGAGGTCAAAATGGCGGAAGCGTCAATCAGGTTGCCGACGGTGATTTCCGCCTTGCTGACGCGGCCGCTGATCGGCGCCTGCACCTGCGTGTACGACAGGTTCAGTTTGGCCGCTTCATACGCGGCTTGCGCCGAGCGTGCATTCGCGTCCAGCTCTTTCAAGCCCGACGCTTTTTCGTCGAATTCGCGCTGGGCGATGGCTTTTTCAGCCAGCAGCTTTTCAGCGCGCGACAGTTCCAGCTTGGCCAGTTCCGCCTTGGCGCGGGCCGAGGCAGCCGTGCCTTCGGCGCGCGACACTTCAGCCTGGAATGGGCGCGGATCGATGACGAACAGCACATCGCCCTTCTTCACTTCGCTGCCCGGCTTGAAGTTGACGGCGGTGATGAAGCCACCCACACGCGAGCGGATTTCCACGCGCTCGATCGCTTCCAGGCGGCCCGAAAATTCCTGCGTTTCCGTGATCTGTTTTTCAACGACGGCGGCGGCCGAAATGGGCGGGCCGCCGGCCGCTGGCGCGTCGGGCACCTTGCTGTTGGCCGAATCGCAGCCCGCCAGGCTCACGGCCACCAGTCCTGCCAGCGCGAGCGAGGCAGCCAGGGGCTTCAGCAGAGTGGAAAATTGTTGAACGTTTTTCATTTTATTTCCCTGTTTTATGAAAATTTCTAATGGTATGGGCGGCAGGAAGCAACCCAACTGAAAAAGTGAATGGTGGTGCCATGGCGCCCGACGGCGCTCGATCAAAGGTAAACAGGCCGCCAGCTGCTTAAAAGCGGACGGGGACGACGAAGCTGGCTGTGCGAACGCACAACTCAGGCAAGATGGGAACTACACTGCATAGTGTAGCAACCGAAACTCAAAAAGTAAACTGATTAGTGTAATTTATTTGCTGCGCCGCGCACGGCGGCTTTATGACTCGGGCTCCTGCCCCAGTCCAGCGACAAAGCTGGCGATTTCGCTCAATACCTGCACCTTGCAGGCGCACTCATTACGGGCGGTCGCGTCTTGCAGCGGCGCGGCGGCCATGCGCCGCACGGTGGTCTTGATGCCGCAGGCGATCAGTTTGCTGCCGTATTGTTCAGCCTCGTCGCGCAATGGGTCGTCTTCGCTGGACAATATCAAGGCTGGCGGCAGATTCTTCAGGCGGCTCGACTGCAATGGCGACGCGTACGGATGGGTACGGTCAGCGGCATTCGGCAGATAGCCACGGTAGGCGGCGGCGCACTGGTCCGCCACTTCCGCCAGGTCGGGACAGCTCGGCAAGTGGCGCATCGAGCAGGTCGACAGGCCGGGATCGAGCATGGGCATGATCAGCACCTGGCCCGCGAGGGGCGGTCCGCCCCGGTCGCGCGACATCATGGCGCACACGGCGGCCAGGTTGGCGCCCGCTTCGATGCCCGACACCACCATCTGCTTGCCCGTCCAGCCCAGCTTGGACTTGTTCTTTTTCGCCCACAGCAGCACGGCATGCGCGTCTTCCACGGCGGCGGGGAATGGACGCACCTTCGCCAAGGTGTAGTTCGCGGCCAGCACCACATGGTCGGGGTTGCTCAGCACGAGACAGCGCAGGAAGTCGTCCGCATCGTCCAGGTCGCCGTCGACAAAGCCGCCGCCATGGAAGAAGACGATCAGGCTCGATTGCCTGGCGCCCGGCACGCCGGCCGTGTAGACGCGCGCGGCGAGCGCATCCTGCGCGCCCTGCACCTCGATGTCGCGTATCTTCAGCGCCTGGCCAGGAGCCAGCTCGGCCGCGGTGTCGGCAAAGCTCATTGCGCCACCACCGGCTGCACCGCAACATCGAGCACCGTGTCGTTCAGGCACAACAGGGCGACGCCACCGACTTCATGGGTCAGGGCGCTATAACCGCTGGCTTCGCTTTGCGCCGCCAGTGAATACGCATCCGTCGATACCATCGCGGCCAAAGCCAGTACACTCGCCACGAGGGCGAATACTGCAAAGTTTCCATTCCGATGACCCATGATCTCTCCTGTTGTACTGCCTGCGGCATCACATTTATGCTGCAGTACAACAACTATAGACTTGATCTACAATCTGATAAAGAGTGCAATGACGAATTGATTGTTCAGGATTCTGAATAATCACGGATAAAGTGATAGGAATTCAAGTGAACAAGCTGCAAGCCATGGAAGTTTTCATCCAAGTCGTCGATGCGGGCGGCTTTACGCGCGCGGCGGAAAACATGCAGCTGCCGAAAGCCACCGTGTCGACCCTGATCCAGTCGCTGGAAGCGAGCCTGTCGGTTAAATTGCTCAACCGCACCACGCGCCATGTCAGCATCACGTCCGATGGCGCCGCCTATTACGAACGCTGCGTGCGCATCCTGTCTGACGTGCGCGAGGCCGAGGAATCGCTGTCGCGCACGCGCCTGAGCCCCAGCGGACGCCTGCGCGTGGATGCGCCCACGGCCCTGGCCAGCGAACTGATCATCCCTGCCCTGCCCGACTTCTTTGCCCGCTACCCGGATATCTCGCTGGAACTCGGTTGCAGCGACCGCCCCGTCGACCTGATCGAGGAAGGCGTCGACTGCGCCGTGCGCGGCGGCGAATTGGGCGACCTGAACCTGATCGCGCGCCGGGTCGGCGTGCTGCACTTCATGACGTGCGCGTCGCCCGGCTACCTGGCGCACCACGGCACGCCGCTGCACCCGGACGACCTGCCGCGCCACCGCGGCGTGAATTTTTTCTCCGCCAAGACCGGCAAAACGTTTGACTGGGATTTCACGCGCGCCGGCGAACGCATCCAGGTTGCCATGCCCAGCCATATCGCCCTGAACGACTCGAATGCCTACACGGCCGCCGGCCTGGCGGGCCTGGGCATCGTGCAAATGACGCATTTCATGCTTGCGCCGCTGATAGAACAGGGCAAAATGGTGGAATTGCTTGGCGAATGGGAATCCGACCCGCTGCCCATCCACGTGATCTATCCGCCCAACCGCCATCTGTCCGCCAAGGTGCGCGTGTTTGTGGAATGGGTCGCCGACATGTTTACCAACCACCCGGCCACGCAGCTCAAGGGCAAGAGCAGTCCCGCGAGCGCGCGCGCCACACTGACCGAGGCCCAGCCATGACAGCAGCAAGCAAATCGCCGCACCCGCACCGCATCGTCTTTCTCGACCGCGACAGCCTGATCGCCAGCGTGCGTCCGCCCGCCTTCGCGCACAGCTGGGAAGAATATCCACATACCAAGGGCAGCGAACAGACGGTGTCCCGCCTGCAAGACGCCAGCATCGCCATCACGAACAAGGTGCCGCTGCGCGCGGCCGAGCTGGCGCAATTGCCGGACCTCAAAATGATCGCCGTGGCCGCCACCGGCACGGATATTGTCGACCTGGCCGCCTGCCGCGAACGGGGCATCGTCGTGGCGAATATCCGCGACTATGCGCGCGCCACCGTGCCCGAGCACACGCTGGCCCTGATGCTGGCCCTGCGCCGCCAGCTGGTTGCTTACCGCGCCGATGTGGAAGCGGGCCTGTGGCAGGCGTCGGAACGCTTCTGCCTGTTCGGCCACCCGATCCGCGACCTGGCCGGCAGCCGCCTGGGTTTGCTCGGCTACGGCGCGCTGGGCAAGTCCGTGGCCCAGCTGGGGCGCGCCTTCGGCATGCAGGTGCAGGTGCACAACCGCTCGCCTATCGATGAGAACGGCGTGACGCAAGTGAGCTTCGAGGACTTGCTGACCACTTCCGACGTGCTCAGCCTGCACCTGCCCTTGACGGACACCACGCGCAACATCATCGGCGCGCAAGAACTGGCGCGCATGCAGCCGACGTCGCTGCTGATCAACACGGCGCGGGGCGGCCTCGTCGATGAAGCGGCGCTGGCCGATGCATTAACGCGTGGCGTGATCGCCGGCGCCGGTTTCGACGTGCTATCGAAGGAGCCGCCCCTGCCCGACAACCCGCTGTTGAATTTGCGCCTGCCCAACTTCATCCTCACGCCGCACACGGCCTGGGCCAGCGGCGAAGCCATGCAAAAGCTGGCCGATATCCTGATCGGCAACGTGGAAGCATTCGAACGCGGTGCACCGACGAACGCGGTGGCATGAGCGTATTGCAGGAACTCGATGAACTGCTGGCGCTGGACGACGATGAATACGACCGCCTCGACCTGTTTCTCGATGCGGACGAGCTGATCGGGCAATTGCGGACGGACGACGTGCCCGCGCTGCTGGCCCTGTGGCACGCACGCGGGCTGTGCTGGCAGCAACGTTTTACCCAGGCCAGCGCCAGCATTGACGGCACCGTGCTGCGCGCCCTGCTGGCCGGTTTGCTGCAGATCAAGGAGGCCACCTACGGCGTGTTCGAATTGATGACGCGCTTGCCAGCGACAGCCGACGCCTCCCCGCTCAGCGACGCCCTGCTCGATTACGCCGGGCAAGCCTGGCATGCGGCGGGACCGACGCGGCAGCGGCAAATCCAGATCAGTTGCTGGAGCTGCGGACTGTCGGGCCGCCTGTTGAAACGGCTCGGTTTGTCCTCATGGAAAGAAGCGGGCTTGTAGGAACTACGGCGCGGCAGACCGCTCAAAGCTAAATCCCGGCGCATAAGCGTGATAGCCGTCGAAATCGCCCTTGCCGATGGCGGCACCTTGGCTGCGGGCAATCGCATACGCCATGCTGAAGTGAAAATAGAAATTCGGCAAAATATACAAATTCAAGTATTCATCGGCCGGCAGCGCAATGTCGGCAAAACCGGCCCGGTCGCGGCAGATGCGCCCGGGCGGCCCGTCAAAACGCTCCACGGGAATGTCCTTGAGGTAGCGCATGGTGTGCGCGATCTGCTCCTGCAAGCTGGCGGCAGCGCTGAAATCGGCCACGTCCAGCCCCGCCAGCGGGCAGCAGCCGCGCAGGGAAAAGCTCACGGCCGCGCGCACTTGCTGGGCGAATGGCAGCATGTCCGGATGCAAACGCGCTGCCAACAGTTGCGGCGCCGTGCCCGTCTTGTCGAGCATGGCGGAAAGCTGCGCCAGGGAACGGCAAAAGATGGCGGCGGGGTTGATGTGCATTGCGTCCGTCATGACAAACCCTCCTGTGCGGCAACCTTCTTCAGCACACGGATCAGCCGGCGTTCATGGCGGCCCACGGCGGCCCAATCCCAGGCGTCGGTCGGGCCGAATTCCGGGTAATGGCGCTGCCATTTTTCCGCGCGCTTCTGCGAATTGACGCTCACATGCGAGTCCAGCCCCTTGCCGCTGGACAAACGCAGGTACACGCGGATGACGCCCCAGCCTTCGCAGACGTAACGATACGTGAGCCCACCGCACTGGGCCGGGTCGAGGGCGATACGGCGCGGGGCAAAGTGCCCGGCCATGTCCGGGTAATGCACGGCCAGGAGCACGTCGCTAGCCCCTTCCGCTTCCAGCCTGGCCGCATACGCGCACAGCTCGGCAGGCGAGTGGAAATGCAGCGTTTCCCGTTCCGCCTCCGAATACACTTCTGCCACGGCCGCGCCGGGCTTGGCGAAGATTGCCTCGGCCATGGCCGCGATACCTGCTGTTGATAATCCCACTGTGCCTGCCTTTCCTGTTGCCTGATGGTTACGCCATGCGCCGCCATCCTAGCATGGCGTCAACGGCGATGGCGGCTGAAAAACGCCCACATCACCTCATTCGCATCGATGGCGCGCGTGGTCTTGCCGATGGGCAGGCCGATATTGAAGGCATCGGCGCCCGGCCACGTGTGGCCGCCGTCCTTGACGCTGAGCAAGGCCACGCTGGCGCTGCCAGCACCACTCCCCTGCTCCAGCCAGTTCACTTGCGTAGTGTCGCCAGCAGGACCAGGCATCAGGCGCGGCTGCGGCGTGGCGCCTTCGATGCCGTTGTGCTTGCGCCAGTAATCGAAGGTACCTTCGGCCGACAGGTAGCTGGCGGCCTTGCCCTCAAACAGCACGACCTTGTCGGCCGTGCCCTGTATTAACAGCATGCCGACCTTGTCCGTTTTCTGGTGATGCTGCACCACGGGTTCCGGCATGGGCGCGCCCACCGAGGCGACGGCGGCGAACTGCTGCGGCAGCTCGGCCGCCAGGCGCAGGGCAAAGAAGCCGCCGCGCGACAAGCCCGTCGCATACACGCGCTTGTCATCGATGCGGTAATCCTGCTTGAGTTTACTCAATATCGCTTGCGTAAAACCGACGTCGTCCGTGCCCGCCAGGTAATCCATGCCGAAGCCCACGTTCCAGTCTTGCTTGATGCCTTGCGGATACACAACGATGAACTGGTGCCGCTCGGCCGTCTTGTTCATCTGCGTGTACAGCATTTGTTCCGCCATGCTCATGCCGCCGCCATGGAAATTGAAGACGACGGGAAAGGCTTGCTGCGGCTGGCTTTGGTAAGACGGCGGCGTGTAGACGATGTAGCGGCGCTTGTCTTCCTTGTGCTGCAACGATTGCACCTGGGCCAGCACGGGCGCGGACAGGCAGGACAGGAGCAACAGGCTGATGACGATTTTCATGGGCTTCCCTTCAAGTAAAAGAGCAGCCAGCATAAGCAGGGGCAGGTGAAATCGCGGTGAAATCCGCTGACTTTATGGCGCCGGAGCAGGAACGATGGCGACACGGTAGCGCGTCACGCCGGGGTGGAAAACGATGTCCCAGCACATGGCTTGTGCCAGGCGCAGCAGCAGGTTCTGGCCATGCGCGAAGCCGTGGACGCGCCGAGGCTGTCCCGGCGGCACGGTATTGTCGATGCTCAGGCAACCTTGCGCAAACGCAATGCTGATGCGGCAATCTGGACCGCCATGGAACAGCGCATTCGCCAGGCAATTATTGATGAGCAACATGACCAGTTGCGGGTTACCGGCCACGTCCAGCCGCTCGGGCAAGTCCAGGCTCAGCAGGCTGGCATCCCAGGGATGGTCGTCGAGCAGGCGCAACAGGCATTGCTCGATGCAGCCGCGCAATTCCACCATTTCGCCGGGCAGTTGCTCGGCCCGTGCCAGCGCGAACAGCACGTCGATGGTGGCGCGCATTTCGTCCGTGGATTGCCGCAGCTGGGCCTGTTCGCGCCCGCCCAGGGGCTGCGCATGGGCCAGTGCCAGGGTGTTGTGCATCAAGGTCAGCGGCGTGCGCAATTCATGGCTGACGTCGCGGGTGAATGCCTGTTCGCGCTGCAACACCGCCTGCAGTTCGGCAAAGGTGGTTTCCAGGCGGCGCGCCAGGAAACCGATTTCGTCTGGTCGGTCACGCTCGCTGAAATGCACGGCGTTGCCGGGTGCCAGCTGGCGCGCTTCCTGCGCCAGGCGCTGCAAGGGCAGCACGAGGCGCCGTGCCAGCCAGTACGCGAGCAGCAAGGCCAGGGCGATCAGCGCCAAGGCCACGCCAGCGACGACACTGCCCACTTCCCGCGTCAGGCGCGAGACGACCAGCACGGGCGCCACGTCGGCCAGCAGATAGCTGCGCCGGGGCTGGCCAGCGGCAATGAGGTCCAGCGCCAGCACATGATAATGCTGGCCCGTCGTGGTAAACACTTCGCCGCGCGGGGCCGACGGTGGCACGTGGTCTCGCACCGTTTGAGGCAAGTCAAGGTAGCTGCCATAAACCGTGATGAGGTCGCTGCCAGACGGCGTAAGCTTGCCGTGCTGCTGCCAGCGCATGCCGACGGCCGCCGCTTCGCGCTCGAGCAGGCGCTGCACCAGCATGTCTTCCGTCACGTAGGCGATCACCAGCGCCAGGCCCGTGTAGCACAGGCACAGCAATACAGCGAAGCCGGCCAGGGCGGCGAACAGACGCTGCCGGATCGACTTAACCATCGCTGGCCGCCGCATCGAAGACAAGACGGTAGCCCAGCTGCGGTATGGTCACCAGCACACCCGCCGCGCCAGCCCCGCCAACCAACTCCAGTTGCTTGCGCAGCGTGTAGATATGCGATTTCAGGGCGTCGCTGTCGGGCGGCTGGCTGCCCCATAACTGTTGCAGCAAGGCCGAGCGCGAGACGGCGTGCGGATGCTCGCGGCACAGCAGCAGCAAGATTTTAAAACCCGTCTGCGTCAGTTGCAGCGGCACGTCGCCGACCAGCGCGCGCCCTTCGCGCGTCTGCAAGGTAAAGGGACCCACGCGCATTTCCTGGTGCACGTGCAACTGCTGCCGGCGCGCCAGCGCTTCGCAGCGCAAGGCCACTTCGCGCAGGTCGAACGGCTTGGTCAAATAGTCGTCGGCGCCGTCGCGAAAACCGCGTGCCTTGTCTTCATACGCATCGCGCGCCGTCAGCATCAAAATCGGCACATTGCTGGGCGCAGCCGCCTTGATGGCGCGGCACACTTGCAAGCCATCCATGTCAGGCAGGTTCAGGTCCAGCAGCACCACGTCATAGCTGTTGCGCGTGGCCAGCTGCACTGCCAGCGCGCCCGTGCCCGCATGGTCCGTCTGCCAGCCCAGGCCGTCGAGGAAGTCGAGCACCTGGCGCGCGATGGCCAGGTGGTCTTCCACCAGCAGGATGCTCAAGGCAAGCTTGCTCATGACACGCCGGCGATGCGTGCGTATAGCCAGAAATTGCCGGATTTTCCGCGAATTTGCCGATAGCAGCGCAGATAGCCTTCCCGCTCGAAAGCGCAGCGTTCCAGCACGCGCATCGAACGTTCATTGCTTTCCAGCACGGTCGCCTGGATGCGCAGGAAGCCCAGGCGCAGGAAACCCCAGTCCACGACCGACGCGGCAAGGGACGTGGCCACGCCCTGCCCCCAGACGGCGGGCGCCAGGTCGTAGGCGATTTCCGCCGTGCGATGCTGCGGGGAAATCGCATTGAAACCGATCGTGCCCACCAGTTGGCCGCCCTCGCGCAGCACGACGGCCAGGCGAATGGACGACGATGGCTGAGACGACGCATAGTCATCGAAATTGGCCTGCAGGTCGTCGACGCAACGCAAGTTCCAGCTCGTGTGTTCCACGACAGCAGGGTCGGCCAGGTAGGCATACCAGGCGGGCGCGTCGCTACGCTCCAGGTGGCGCAAGGTCACCAGTGGATGGTCAGAAGCGGGTAAATCAACAACGTTCATTGCTTTGCATCTTCCTCAGGCGAGCGGGCAATCGGCGGCCAGCCAGGTGGCGAAATCATCGGCGGCCAGCTCGAAATCGTCGCGCTGCATCGAGCCATGCCCCACCAGGTAGACAGCGCGCTCAGCGCCATCAAACGCCAGCATGACGGCACGGCCGCCGCTGTCATCGCCGATGGTCATGTAGCCGGGGCAAAATTGCTGCGTCTCATACGTTTCATTGCGTTCCCGCAAGCTTTCCACGCCGTACAGCACTACCTGCTCACCGCGCATGCCTGCTTGCCCGTCCTGGAGAAAGCGCAGGTAGTGCGCCGGCAAGGCGTGGCCCAGCCAGCGCTCGAACGCTTCGACTTCCTGCTGGCTCACGCAGCGCCCTTGCGCCGTGCTTCCCACGTACGCCGCAGCAAGCCGTACAGGGCCGAGTCGCTGACGTGGCCGCCGACGATCCAGCGCTCTGGCAGAAAACCTTCCTTGTTGAAACCCTGGCGTTCGAGCGCGCTGGCCGAACCGGCGTTGAGCGGGTCGATATCGGCTTCCAGGCGGTTTAGGTCGCGCTCGATGAACGCGTATTCCAGCAGTGCCGACAGCGCTTCGTGCATATAGCCCTTGCCCCAGTACGGACGGCCCAGCGCGTAGCCGATCTCGGCCCGGCGGTTCTGGCGGTGCTCGGAAAACAGGCTGCAGCTGCCCAGGTATTCGCCCGTCGCCTTCAGCTCGACGGCGAAGCGGAAGAATTCCTCTTTCTCGAAAGCGGCGATATCCTCGGCAATCTGGCGCGCGGCGCGGCTGGCATCCTCCCAGGGCGGTTCGCTGAAATAGCGCATCACTTCGGGATCGGAATGCATGGCGAATTGCGCCGCCTCATCCGATGCTTGCGGCTTGCGCAGGATCAGCCGCTCAGTGGTGATGGTTTTGGTATAAGCCATGCAACTCCAATCGATGGTTCAAGAACGATACTTATTATTCCATGCAACTATAACGATGTGGCAATTTTGTGGCGCTGCTTTTAATGTACTATGGCAATATTTTTCACCATATCATTGATACAACTTCATGATTCGCCTATGCACGCAGTAAAGGACGCACCAGTTATCGATGCCACGGCGCAGCCCGAGGTCTTGAGCAAGCACAAGCGGCCAGTGATCGTCTGGGCCAGCATCGGCTTCTTCTGCATGTGTGCCATGCTGCTTGGCATGACCATCTGGATCGTCTGGTCTTCGCATGCGGTCCGCCTGCGCGAAGCGAGCGCGGCGACGGAAAACATGGCGCGCGCCCTGGCGACGCAAGCGTACATGGAACTGGAAATCGCCGATGCGATGCTGGAAGATATTGCCGAACACGTCCGCAACGAAGGCAATAATGACGCGACCGGCGAGCGGCTGGAATCCCATCTGGTGCAACTGTCCAGGAATATCGTGGAAATTGCCGGCGTCTTCATTTTTGACAGCGAGGGCGATTGGCTCGCCACCTCGTCCGGCACCAGGCAGGACGGCAACAACGCGGAGCGCGACTACTTTATCTATCACAAGACGCATGCGCAGCTGGGCAGCCGCATCAGCGCGCCCATGCGCAGCAAATCGACGGGGCAATGGGTCTTGCCCGTGTCGCGCCGGGTGGAATCGGCGGACGGTTCCTTTGCCGGCGTGGTGCTGGTCACCCTGGGGCTCGCCTCGTTCGAACGCATCTACGATAGCCTCAGCCTTGGCAAGACGGGCACGGCATTCTTTGCCCTCGACGACGGCACGTTGATTTACCGGCGGCCGTTCCAGCCCGATGTCATCGGCATGGATATTTCATCGGGCGCACTCTTGCGCGCCTACCGCGAAAAAGGGCCGGTCGGCACGGCCATGATGACGGCCAAGGTGGACGAAATCGAGCGGCTGTACAGCTATCGCCACCTGGAACGCTTTCCCGTCATCGTGGCGGCGGGCTTGTCGAAGGAAGACATCTTTGCCGAGTGGCAACGGCTGAGCATGCAAATCGTGCTGGCGTCGCTGGCGGCGGGGGCGGCGCTGCTCTACCTGTTCCGCAGGCTGATGCGGCAGATTGCCGTACGCGACCGTATCGAAGCCAGCCTGCGCCAGGCCACGACGGAACTGCGGCACGCGAACGCGGATCTGGCGGCGCGGGCGTCGCAAGACGGCTTGACGGGACTGGCCAACCGCCGCTGTTTCGACGAGACCCTGGCGCATGAACTGAAGCGCGCCCAGCGCAGCGGGCACGCGGTATCGCTGATCATGCTCGACGTGGATTTCTTCAAGAAATTCAACGACCAGTATGGCCACGTGGCGGGCGACGCATGCCTGCAGGCCGTTGCTGGCGCCGTGGCGCGCAGCGTCGGCCGGGCCGAAGACCTGGCGGCCCGCTACGGCGGCGAAGAGTTCGCCGTGATCATGCCTGGCACCAATGCCGCAGGCGCGCTGGAAGTTGCGGAAGCCATCCGCTCGGCGGTGGAAGCCTTGCAGATTCCCCATGCGGCCAGCGCAAATGGCGTCGTGACCGTCAGCCTCGGCGCGGCCACGCTGCAGCCGGGCCAGGAGCGACGCACGGAGAGCAACGAGCTGATACGCGAAGCCGACGCCTTGCTGTACCAGTCGAAAAACACGGGCCGCAACCGCGTCAGCAGCAGCGTGCCAGCAGCATGAGGCCGACCATGTCCAGGAAAAGAATCGCCCTCACCTTGCCGGTCACCCTCAGTGCACTGGCCGTCTGGCTGGGCTTGAGCATGGGCGGCCGCTGGCTGGAAGCCGCCGGCTACGCCTTGCCAGGCACAGCCGTCACCGGCCGTATCGGCCTGTCATGGGCGCTGGCCGCCCTGTTCGCGCTGGCGCTGCTGCTGGCGTCAAGCCGGCCCCGCGAAGCGGGCCTGTGCGCGCCGCAGCCATGGAAAACAGTGTGGCTCGTCTCGCCGCCCCTGCTGTATGCGCTGCTGATGCTGCTGCTGGCCTGGGCCGGCGGCTGGCCGCAGCCGCGCGTGCTGCTGATCGTCGCTGGCAATGCGGCGCTGGTGGCCATCTCGGAAGAGCTGATGTTCCGCGCTATCTTGCTGCAGGGCATGCTGGACCGCTACGCCGTCTGGCCAGCCGTCCTGATGTCCTCGGCGCTGTTCGGCCTGGCCCACACCGCCAACGGCCTGGCCACGGGCGACGTCAGCGGCGCCTTGTGGCAAGCCGTGGCCGCCACCTTGCAGGGCGTCGGCTACGCGGCCATCCGCCTGCGCACCCGCTCCATCTGGCCCATGGTGCTCGTGCATGGCCTGTGGGACTACGCGCTGGTGACAGCCACCTTGCCCAACCCGGCCGAAGACGGCGCGTCGATCCTGCCATATATCGCCCTGCTGGCCGTGCTGCCCTTGTGCCTGTACGGCGTCTACCTGCTGCGTCCCAGCCAGCGGGCGGCCTTTTTGCAACCATAAGGAATCTGCATGGCGTTTTTTTCACGTGACTACGAAGTATTCCTGCTGCTGGCCGCGCCCGGTGCAACACCACTGTGGAGTGCGGCGCAGTGGACACCGTTTGCCGCCAGCCTCGATGGTCTCATGGCGCAAGCCAGCGCGCGGGGCAAAGCCGGCGTACGCAGCCATCAATACAATCCCAAGGGCAAGCCGGTTCCCTTTGGCCGCCTGGGCTGGGACGGCAAATCGCACGCCAAGTGGACGCATACGGCGGCCACGACGGAAGCGCGCTTCATGAGCCTGGAAGCCTGGGCGCCATCGTGGACGACCTGCGAAAAAGACGACCAGGCGCCCGATCTGTTCCTCGCCCTGGCCAATGAATCGCTGCTGGGACGGGCGGGCAAAACCTTGCAATTCAGCCAGCGCCTGGTGTGCGCGATCGCCACGGACATGGGGCCCGATGCGGCCGCCGCCTTGCGCCTATCCCTGGCGCAACTGGCCGTGCAACAAGACGCCGTCGTCTTCGCCCGCACCCAACGTCAGTGGGGCCGCGCCGCGTATGGCGGCTTCACGGGCGCCATCCAGGATATGCTGATCGGCGGCCTGTTCCGGCAGGACGACCCGCATGCGCGGCCGCTCGATGCGGCCACGTTCCGCGAGCCGTGGGAAAGGCTGGCGCCAGCCTCCGCTTAAAACGTCCCCGGCAGCAGGATCTTTTTATCCACCTGCTGCAAGTCGCGCAAGCCGCAAAAGGCCATCGTCAGGTCGAGTTCATTGCGGATGATGTCCAGGCATTTGGTGACGCCCGGCCCGCCCATGGCGCCCAGGCCGTATAAAAACGGGCGGCCGATGTACACGCCTTTCGCGCCCAGCGCCACGGCCTTGATCACGTCCTGGCCCGAGCGGATGCCGCCGTCCATGTGCACTTCGATCTGGCTGCCGACGGCGTCGACGATGGCGGGCAAGGCTTCGATCGACGATTGCGCGCCATCGAGCTGGCGCCCGCCGTGGTTCGAGACGATCAGTGCGTCGGCGCCGCTTTCCACGGCCAGGCGCGCGTCTTCCGGGTCCATGATGCCCTTGATGATGAGTTTTCCGCCCCAGCGCTGCTTGATCCATTCCACGTCCGCCCACGACAGGCTCAGGTCGAACTGCTGCTGCGTCCAGGCCGACAGCGACGACATGTCCGACACGGACGTGGCGTGCCCGACGATGTTGCCGAAACCGCGCCGTTTCGTGCCCAGCATGCCCGCCACCCAGCGCGGCTTGGTGGCCATGTTGAGGATATTTGGAATCGTCAGTTTCGGCGGCGCCGACAGGCCGTTACGCAAGTCCTTGTGGCGCTGGCCCAGCACCTGCAAGTCGAGCGTCAATACCAGCGCGCCGCACTTGGCCGCCTTGGCGCGGTCGATCAGGCGGTTGATGAATTCACGGTCTTTCATCACATACAGCTGGAACCAGAACGGTTTCGTCGTGTTCGCCGCCACGTCCTCGATCGAGCAAATGCTCATGGTCGACAGGGTGAACGGCACGCCGAAGCGCTCGGCCGCCTGGGCCGCGAGGATTTCGCCATCCGCATGCTGCATGCCCGTCAAGCCCGTGGGCGACAGGGCCACCGGCATCGACACGTGCTGGCCCACCATGGTCGACGCCAGGCTGCGGTTTTCCAAGTTGACGGCCACGCGCTGGCGGAATTTGATCCTGGCGAAATCGCTGTTGTTGGCGCGGTATGTCGATTCCGTCCAGGAGCCGGAATCGGCGTAGTCGTAAAACATGCGCGGCACCCGTTTCTGGGCCAGCACGCGCAAGTCTTCGATGCAGGTGATGATACTCATGCGTTTCCTCGGTCGATGGCAAGTCGAACCATGATCGTGCATTTACCGGAAATTGTCTATCCGGCAGGCAATGCCGCCACACTTACCAACTGCGCGCGCCGAGGATCTTCTCGCCCAGTTCACTCAACTGCGCCTGCGGATAGCGCAGCTTTTCCTTTTCCTCGGGGTCGCCGGGAAACGCATAGCCCTGCGGTGCGCTGCGCTCGCGCCAGCTTTGCACGCGCCAGTCGCGCAGCGTTTGATTGTCTTCCTGGGCCGGCGTAAAGGAAATGTATTGCGCCAAACGCACCTGGTCGGTGGACGTGTTCGGACGGATGCCGTGCGCCAGCAGGCTGTTGAAGATCAATAACTCCCCCTTCTTCATGGCGATGAATTCCATCGGGTACGGCACCGTCGCCAGGTCCGGCTGCCACGGGTTGCGATCAAGCGGCACGGTCTTGCGCCACGCCAGCAAGTTGTTGAACAATTCCGGATAGCATTGAAAGCCGCCACTCTCGGGCGAGGTGTCGGACAGGGCCAGCACGCCCTGCACGTTGACGGGCAGCGGGTCGAGCGTGGTGTCGGCATCCCAGTGGATGAAGCCGCCAAACTTGCGCTTGCCATTGTTCGGCGTGTTCAGGTTGGCGCGGTCGATGGTCACCCACAAATCCTGACGGTCCCAGATGTCGACAAAGGCATCGTACACGCGTTGAGTCTGGCGGTTATCCCACAGGGTCTGGTTGTGATAGGCCTCGACCATGCCGGAACCGTTGAGTTCTTTCATGGCATGGTCGCGCAACTGGTCCTGGTTCCAGGTGGCGGGGTCGTTCTGGTCGAGTCCCTGGAATTCCCACAAGAAATCGGTTGTGCGGCGCACCTGTTCCGGCGACACGGCATCCTTGACGATGACGTAACCGTAGGTTTGCCAGTGCAAAAAGTCGCTGTCGGACAGCACGCGCAGGGGCAGCTGTTTCTGGATGTCGCGCAACTGGGTCTGTTCCGTGTAGGCCACGGACGGGTTGCCGGGACGGTCTTCGCCGTACTGATATCGGTCTTCTTGCATCGCTGTCTCCTGTGTTGGTGTGAGACAGATTGTGCTTCGGCAGTGCCGCGTAAAATACGTGCGCAGCAACCAAAACTGATACTATCCTGACTATCCACCACCTCAAAACGTCACGATGACGCCTTTATTCGAACAAGTCACGATTCCGACGGGCCACTCCTGGGGCTTGCTGTGGCGCGAACTCGATGCGATTCCCTTCCTCTGGCACTACCACCCGCAATTCGAGCTGACCCTGACGGTCAATGCGCGGGGGCAACGCTATATCGGCGACCATCTGGGCGACTTCGAACCGGACGACCTGGTGCTGCTGGGACCGAATTTGCCGCACACGTGGTCGGCCAACGAGCGCATCGACAGCACGCAGCCCATGCTGGCCGTCGTCGTGTGGTTTTCGCTGGAATGGGTGGAGCAGCTGGCGGCCTGTTTTCCGGAATTGCACAGCGTGCGGCAACTGGCGCGCCGCGCCGGGCCTGCCCTGCATTTTTCGCCGGCAACGAGCGCGCGCAGCGCGGCCAGGTTGCTGCAACTCAATGAACTGCCCGTGCCGCAGCGCCTGCCGCTGCTGCTCGACGTGCTGCTGGACCTGGCGGGCGATGGCAGTGCGCAGCCGCTGGCGTCGGAAGCGCAGGCGCCGATGCATGCCGATGGGCAGCAAAAGCGCATGGCTATCGTGTTTGACTACATGCACGCGCATTTCCGGGAAGAGATCGCACTGGAAACCCTGGCGCAGCGGGCGGCGCTTTCGCTGGGCGCGTTTCACCGCTGCTTCAAGCGCCACGCGCATTGCACGCCGGGCGAGTACCTGGCGCGGCTGCGCATCGGCCGCGCCTGCCAACAGCTGATCGAGAGCAATCTGGCCATCGCCGTCATCGCGCAAGAGGCGGGCTACCGCAATCTCGCGCATTTCAACCGCCAGTTCCGCGCCGCCAGGCATGTCACGCCGCGCGCGTTTCGCCTGCAATACCGGCGCGGCGCCACAGGCGCAGCGTAAATCCATTCGGAAACGAAAAAGGGGATCAGATTTTACAATCTGACCCCCAATATTCTGGTGCGGCTGGCAGGAATTGAACCCACGACCCCTTGGTTCGTAGCCAAGTACTCTATCCAGCTGAGCTACAGCCGCCTAAGACAAGATTATAGCAGGGCTTTGCAGAATGGCAAAGGGCGCCGTGCGGATATTTCACAATTGCCCAGGCTGCCAACATGGGCCCTGCCTTCCCGCCGTGATGACGAAAAAAAACCCGGAAAGCGAACTTTCCGGGTTTTTTCACTACTGCTGATACTGGTGCGGCTGGCAGGAATTGAACCCACGACCCCTTGGTTCGTAGCCAAGTACTCTATCCAGCTGAGCTACAGCCGCAAACTCTGACACACTTCGCCGGACGGCGCGAAGCTTGAAACTTTCATCAAAACGAAGCGAACTCCATCTTGGCAATACTGGTGCGGCTGGCAGGAATTGAACCCACGACCCCTTGGTTCGTAGCCAAGTACTCTATCCAGCTGAGCTACAGCCGCAAAACTTCTACAACATTCCATCAACAACATGGAGGTGAAACTTGGTACGACAAAACCAGGCAAAGTCTGATTTTCAGTATTCTGGTGCGGCTGGCAGGAATTGAACCCACGACCCCTTGGTTCGTAGCCAAGTACTCTATCCAGCTGAGCTACAGCCGCGCAGGCAAACATTATAGCGTATTCATTTCGCTTTGAAAAGTTCGATTTTTCAATCGCTTAGCTGATTTTGCAGAATACCGCCCCGCATGATCGACTACCTTTTCACTGCTAAAAAGCTCACGCCTTTTTATCGATGGACACTTCTGCTTTCACAGGAGCCTCCAGCGAATCGAGAAGTTGCTGTCTCGAAAGAAGCGGGATTATAGGGACTGCTTTCCAGCCTGTCCAGTGCTATCTGCAAGTGGCGCGCAAGCGTGCGGAGGCGCCGCGCCGCTTGGGGCTACAATACCAGCCAGACAGGGGCGCTTGTGCCTCCCCTCATTCATCACGGCGGGCATTGACCAACATGACCCATTTAACTGAGCTGAGCGGCGGCGGCCCGGTGGGGCAAGAGCCCGTGCGGCAGACTCACTGTTGCAGGATTTCCGATGGCCAAGCCTGACCGCACGCAAGATCTGCTGCCTCCATCAGCGCCGCTGAGCCTCTCCGACGAGCGCCTGGCTAACTTACTGGAAAGCATCACCGATGGTTTCTGCCTGCTCGACCGCGACTGGACCATCCGCTATATCAATACGCGCGGCGCCGACATGCTTGTACCGCAGCGTCCGCCTGGCGCCAGCCTGGCAGGCAACAATCTGTGGCAAGCCTGTCCCGATTTGCAGGGCACGGAACTGGAAGCGCAGTACCGGCGCGCCATGGCGCAGCAGCACAGCTGCAGTTTCGAACTGCTGTATCCGCCGCTGGGGCGCTGGCTGGAAGTGCGCATTTTCCCTTCCAGCGACGGCTTGACCACGTACATCCAGGACATCAGCCAGCGCAAGGCGGCCGAGGAAAGCTTGCGCCACAGCGAGGAAGACTTGCGCGCGCTGGCCAACTCCATCCCGCAACTGGCCTGGATCGCCAGCTTCGACGGCACCATTGCCTGGTACAACCAGCGCTGGCACGACTACACGGGCACCAGCGCCGGGCAGATGGCGGGCGACGGCTGGAGCATCGCCTATGACGCGCAGCATTTGCCACCCATGCTGCACGCGTGGAAGGCCGCCTTGCGCGACGGCACGCCCTTTGAAATGGAGTTCCCCATCCGCGGCGCCGACGGCCAGTACCGCTGGTTCCTGACGCGCGCCAATCCCGTGCGCGACCGGGGCGGCCAGCTGCTGCGCTGGTTTGGCACGAGCACCGACGTCGACCAGGTCAAGCGCGCGCAGGAAGCCTTGCGTGATGAAACGCGCGTGCTCGAGTTGCTCAACAATACGGGCGCGGCCCTGGCCGGCACCCTGGACTTGCCGGCGCTGCTGCAGGAAACCGTCGATGCGGCCACGCGCATCAGCGGCGCGCGTTTCGGCGCCTTCTTCTACCATGACGATGCGGCCGTGCCCGATGCGGACGCGCTGCCGGCGGCGCGCGCCGTGAGCGGCATCAGCCTGCAACAAGCCGACGCCATCGCCGCCGAGCTGCGCCTCGGCCCGGCCACGCGCCAGAATGACCTGCTGGCGGCGCCAGACGGAGGTGCCGACGGGCCGCAGCTGCGCAGCTGCCTGAGTCTGCCCGTCAATTCGCGCGCCGGCTTGCCGCTGGGGCGCTTGCTGCTCGGCCATCCGCAAGCAGGCATGTTCAGCGCGCGCAGCGAGCGCATCGTTTCGGCCATCGCGGCCCAGGCCGCCGTCGCGCTCGACAATACGCGCCTGTACGCGGCCGCCACGCGCGCCGCCGAAGAGCGCAAGGTACTGCTCGACAGCGAACGCGAGGCGCGCGCCGAAGCCGAGCGCACGAACCAGCTGAAAGACGATTTTCTTGCCACCCTGTCGCATGAACTGCGCACGCCGCTGTCGGCCATCCTCGGCTGGGCGCAGGTGCTGCGGCGCGGCACGCGCGACCAGGCCGACCTGCACCGCGGCCTGCAAAGCATCGAACGCAATGCGCGCGCGCAGGCGCAGCTGATCGAGGACTTGCTCGACATGAGCCGCATCACCTCCGACAAGGTGCTGCTCGACCTGCAAACCCTCGCGCCCGCCAGCGTCATCGCCTCGGCCATCGAAACCCTGCGCCCGGCGGCCGACGCCAAGCACATCGCCATCCACTGCAACATCGCCAGCGATGCGGGCCGCATCACGGGCGACCCCAGCCGTATCCAGCAAGTGATCTGGAACCTGCTGTCGAATGCCCTGAAGTTCACGCCACAAGGGGGACGGGTCGATATCGGCGTGCGCCGCGAGGCGACCCGCCTGGCCATCACGGTGGCCGACAACGGCGTCGGCATCCGGAAGGATTTCCTGCCCCACGTGTTCGACCGCTTCCGCCAGGCCGACGCCTCCACCACGCGCCGGCATGGCGGCCTGGGGCTCGGACTGGCGATCGTCAAACACCTGGTGGAACAGCATGGCGGCACGGTCACGGTCAGCAGCGCCGGCGACATGCAGGGCGCCAGCTTTACCGTGCGCCTGCCCCTGGGGACGCCGGCCGCCGCGCGCCAGGCAGGCACCGCCCCGTCCGCCAGCCATGACTTGCGCGGCGTCACGGTGCTGCTGGTCGATGACGAAGCCGATGCGCGCGAACTGACGGAACGCATCCTGCGCGACAACAACGCCGAAGTGCACGGTGCCGGCAGCGTGGCGCAAGCGCTGCAACTGCTGGATCAGGTGCAGCCGGATGTGCTGGTCAGCGACATCGGCATGCCCGATGCCGACGGCTTCGACTTGCTGGCGCAGGTGCGCGCACACGCCGCCCCTGATGTGGCCCGCCTGCCCGCGCTGGCGCTGACGGCGTTTGCACAACCGCAGGATCGCCAGCGGGCGCTGGACAGCGGCTTCCAGGCCTGGGTCTCGAAGCCGCTCGACCCGGCCGAACTGGTGGCGGCCGTGGCACAACTGGCCGCTGCGCGCCCTGGACCGGAGCGCAAACCACTACCCTAAAAAGATGATGCAAAGAAATACATAGTGCAGTACAAAATGTCTATTTCCATGGGTTGGCCTTCCTACTTTCAGACGCGGCACTGTCCTACAAGCAACTAAGCTGAAGTTTGCTACACTGAAATGCAGAAGCACACCTGCACGGCAGGCTGGAAATGCCGACCCTGGCCGGAGAGAATGGCAGAAGCGAGTTCATGCGCTGTTGTGCGCCCTATCTTGTTGCAAGGCGCTACTATCATTCCGACCACCGTCAGCCGCACTGCCAGCCTTGGCCGCGGTAGAAGCCAGTGTTGCATAGACCGTATAACCGAGACCCTACATGCCCAGCCAAGATGAGATTTTGAAAGCCAAAATTTTGGTCGTTGACGATTCACCCGACAATGTCGACCTGATGCTGGAAATCCTGCGCGATGCCGGCTACACCAATGTCACGGCCACCATGCGTCCGGCACAGGTCTGCCCCTTGCATCAGGAGCATTGCTACGACTTGATCTTGCTGGATCTGCAAATGCCGGAACTCAATGGTTTCCAGGTCATGAAAGGCTTGAAAGAAATCGAACATGGCGGCTACCTGCCCGTGCTGGCCCTGACGGCGCAACCGAGTTTCAAGATCGCCGCCCTGGAAGCGGGCGCGCGCGACTTCATCAGCAAGCCCTTCGACCTGATGGAAGTGCACAAGCGCATCCACAACATGCTGGAAGTGCGCCTGCTGTACAAGGAACTGGCGCAATACAGCAAGCAGCAGCAGGAACTGGCGCTGCACGATCCGCTGACGGGCTTGCCGAACCGGCGCCTGCTGGAAGACCGCATCGAGCATACCCTGCAGCAATCGGCCCGCAGCCGCGGCAAGTCGGCCATCCTGTATCTCGACCTGGATGGCTTCAAGGCCATCAACGACAGTTACGGCCACGGCTATGGCGATGAGATCCTGAAAATGGTGGCGGCCCGCCTGGTGGGCGCCTCGCGCAAGGAAGACACGGTGGCGCGCATCGGCGGCGATGAATTCGTCATCGTGCTGGGCAACCTGGCCGGCAAGGGCGACGCGCGCGAACCGGCCGCCAAGCTGATTGAAGTCATTTCCGAACCGTATTTTATCAACGACCTGACCCTGCGCCTGTCGACCAGCATCGGCATCGCCATCTACCCGGACGACGCCAGCACCGTCGAATCCCTGCTGGGCGCGGCCGACACGGCCCTGTATGAAGCCAAGCGTGCCGGCAAGAACCGCTTTTGCTGCACGCCGCATGAAGTGATCGCGTCGCAGGTCAACATGCAGAAAAGCAGCATTCCGTCGATCGCCTGACGTTGACGTCGCGCGGCACGTAAAAAAACCGGCGAGCCTCGCGGCCAACCGGTTTTTTTATTGCAGAGACACTTTATTTCTTGCCAGCCGTCACTTCATGCTGGCCCGCATGCTGGTGGTCCGTTTGCGCATTGACGGTTTCCGGCGGCACTTCGATGCGCGTGATGCCGGCATCGACGGAGATCGGGTCGCTGGCGGGGAAGGTCATTTCCACGGCGTCGTCGAGCAATTCTTCCTTGGCCCGCTCTTCGCCGCTCATGCCTTCTTCATCAGCCAGGATGGCCAGCGCGCTGGCCCATTTGACGAAATTGAGGTTGGACAATTCGCGCACGGTGGTCACGCCAAACGCTTGCTGCAAGGCCTTGGCGTCTTTTGCGCTGACGCCGCGCAGGGCGCTGATGGGCGCATTGACGATGTCGCGGAAGCTTTTGTCGAGGTATTCCTTGTCGACGATGGTATCGATATTCATGGCATGTCCTTTCGTTTCGGTAAGCGGGCCAGTGCTGCATGGGGGAGGCACAGCCCCACTATGGCAGCGTAGGGCGCCCCGGTATGTGCGCAGCCGTACGTAACGACAGGAACGATACCTGCTGGCGCAAACGATAATATTGTCTATCATATAAAAATGATGGAAGGAGATTAAAATTGCCGAAAAGACAGAAATTTTCCATCCATGCGCCCCGCGATGAAATCCTCATGTATGATCCACAACTTGAATTTGGTCCTCACCTTTCACCATTCACGGGGCGCTATGTCCGCACAAACAGATCCGAACAAGGAAGCGGCCCAGGCCGATGCGGAACGCGCCGCCGATCTCAGCGAGTTGCTCGGCCATGTCAACACCAGCTGGGACAATGAACGGCGCGCCCTGTCGCGCCAGCTGCACGACAGCCTCGGCTCCTCGCTGACGGCGCTGACCATGCACCTGTCGCTGCTGACGCAAAAGATGCCGCAGGAAGCGGCTCTGCTCGACCGCGCGGCGACCATGAAGCAACTGCTGCTGAATGTGATTGAAACCAACCGCCAGATGCAGATGAAGCTGTGGAACGACAAACTTGAGTTTCTCGGCGTGAATGTGGCGCTGGGCGAGCTGGCCGCGCAATTTGCCGAACAGCACAAGATCACCGTGCGCTGCAGCCTGCCCGAAGATGAACTGATTTGCCCGCGCAACGTGGGCGTGGCCCTGCTGCGCACCCTGGAAGAAGCGCTCGGCAACATCGCCGCGCACGCCCACGCCACAGAGGTGGACATCATCATCGACGACAATGAAGAGGCGCTGATGATGACGGTCAAGGATAACGGCAGCGGCTTGCCAGCCAACGAGCCCGTCGAGATGAGCAAGCACGGCCTGCGCTCCGTGCGCGAGCGCGTGCACTACCTGGGCGGCAGCCTGAGCCTGACGGCCAATCCGCAAGGCGGCACGGCCCTGACCGTCGTCTTGCCGCGTATTAGCCCGAAAGAATAGTCCTTGCCAGGCCGCATCGGGCCAGAACACTGCCGGGGCACCCCGAACCGCAGCACGATTCGACGACAGGAGACCGCATGCAACGACTGATCCCCACCCTGCTGGCTGCACTGCTGACCCTGGGCAGCGCCCATGCCGCCGACAAGACCGTGCCGCCGCCGGAAACCGTGGACAAGCTGGCCTGGCTGGCCGGCTGCTGGAACGTCGACGGCGCCGAGCCCGGCTCCGGCGAACAATGGAGCACGGCTGCCGGCGGCACCCTCCTCGGCACCAGCCGCACCGTCAAGGGCGGCAAGACGACAGCCTTTGAATTCGTGCAGATCCGCCTCACCGAGCCGGGCCAGCTGGCCTACATCGTGCAGCCGTCAGGCCAGCCGCCCGTAATCTTCAACCTGTTGCGCCAGGACAAGCCGAATGAATTCATCTTCGCCAACCTGGACAATGACTTCCCCAGCCGCATCATCTACCGCCACGACAGCGAGCGCATCTTGCATGCCAGCATCGCCGGCACTCTGAAAGGGAAATTCACCACCATCGATTTCCCCATGACGCGGGGCCGCTGCGAAGCGGCACCCGTCACGCGCAGCAAATGAAAAGGGGCCTCGCGGCCCCTTTTTGATGGAATAGCAACGGCTTAGTGCAGCTTGACCTGCGGCGTGCTGCGCTTGATCAGGAAACGGCCCATGGCCATGACGGCCGTGCGCACGCTGCCCAGCACGGCATTGTGATGCATCAGGTGCAGGCTGACATACATCATGCGCGCGACAAAGCCTTCGACGAACCAGCTCAGGCCCTTCAGCGACCCCATCAGGGTGCCCACCGAGGTGGTGCGGCCGAACGACACGAGCGAACCGTAGTCCAGGTATTCGTACGGTTTCGTTTGCGGCGGCTTGCCCTTGGCTTGCAGCAGGAATGTTTTCAGCAGGTAATCGGCTTGCTGGTGGGCGGCCTGGGCGCGCGGTGGCACCAGCTTGCCGTCGGGACCCGTGCAGGCGGCGCAATCGCCGAGCGCGAAGATATTCGCATGGCCCTGCACATTGAGCATGCCCGTCACTTCCAGCTGGCCGGCGCGGTTGGTCGGCAAGCCCAAAGTGGCCAGGAATTCCGGCGCGCGGATGCCGGCAGCCCACACGCAGATGTCGGCCGCATAGCTGGTGCCGCTGGCCACCGTCACCTTGTCGGCTTCGATCGTGGTGACGCGCGTATCGGTCACCACGCTGATGCCATGCTGGTGCAGCAATTTCGAGGCGGCAATCGACACGCGCTCGGGCAGCGGCGCCAGGATGCGCGGCGCCCCTTCGAGCAGGGTGATGCGCACATCCTTGATGGCGTTGAGATTCTGGAAACCATACGCGGCATACACGCCGCTCGCTTCGCGCAATTCGGCCGCCAGTTCCACGCCCGTGGCGCCGCCGCCGATGATGACGATGTCGACACCGGGATGGCCCGCGTCGCCCTGGCGCTGCTCGGCCATGGCCAGCAGTTTCAGCAAGGTCAGACGGAAACGTTCGGCGTCTTCCGTGGCATTCAGGGAAATCGTGTTTTCCTTGGCGCCGGGCACGCCGAAGTAATTCGAGGTGCTGCCCACGGCCAGCACCAGCTGGTCGTAGCTGACGGTGCGCTGCGGCAAGAGTTGCTCATCCTTGTCCGTGGCGATGGCGCCCACGGTGAGGCTGTTCGACGCGGCGTCGAGTGCGATCAGGGGACCATAGACATAGGTAAAACCATTGTCATGCGCCAGCATCTGGTACGACAGGCCCTCTTGATGAATATCCAGGGTGCCGGCCGCCACTTCATGCAGCGACGGCTTCCAGATATGGTACAGGCGACTGTCGACCAGGGTGACCTGGCCGGCGCCGAGCTTGCGGCTGAGTTTGCAGGCCAGCTCCAGGCCGCCTGCTCCTCCCCCTACGATAACGATTTTACTGTGCAAAGATCCTCCTGCTTAAATTTTTAGTCCCTGTGCCCGTTGCCGTTGCCGTGGCCATTGCCATGACCCTTGCCCGGCTTGTTGTCATGCTTGTCGCGCTTGTCATCATGCTTGTCAAAGTGCTTGTCATGCTTGTTGTCATGACGGCCGCGGTCGCCGTAATCGGGACGGCCATGGTCGCCATGCTGCTGGCGGTAACGGGGCACATATTGGTTGTTATACCAACTATCTTGGACGAAATACACCTCTTGGTTACAGGCATTATACTTGCGGCAGTGCTTGGACCAGTTTTTCGCATGGCCGGGCGGCACGCGCAAATAGATGGGACGGGCCGAATAATATTGCGGGCGCTGCACGATGACAGGCTGGGCATAGATCAATTGCGGCGCGGGATAGTCGCCTATGTCGATGCGTCCGTAAAAGCCTGGCTGGCCGACGGTAACAGAGACGCCAACCTGGGCGACGGCAGCGGTAGCGGCCGACAGCAAGACGGCGGCAAGAATCAGGGTTTTCATGGGGACACTCCTTTTATCAGTTATGCCGTCATTGTAAACCTTGTGCAACCAACTGTTTGTTCGCAAGGACACATAAGGATGGCCGTCGCAATCTCACCACAGCTTGCCCAAAGGCACGACCAGGCCGCTGAACAGCGACCAGTCCGGCGACGCCGCCGTCAAGCCGCGCGCCATGCCGATATCGATGGTCAGCCGCGGCGTGGGGCTGTAGCTGGCGGCCAGCAGCAATTGCGCCGTGGCCGGCGCGCCGCGCAGGCGCGTGCCCGACACCTCCGCCGTGGCGCCCCAGCGGTCGCTGACGGGCGTGGAAAAGGAGGTCGCCCAGCCCGTTTGCACCCGGCCCGTCACCGGGTCGGATGCCCCCAGGCGCGTGGCGTTCAGGTTGGCGTCCATGTGCACGGCACCCAGGTCGCGGCTGAAAATGCCGTTCAGCGACACGTCGCTCTTGCCGCTGCCGATGCTGTCCTTGGCCGTGGGCAACTTCCAGCCCAGTTCCAGTCCCAGCGCCGTGGCGCTGTCGAGCAAAAAGGCGCGCTTGAGCACGACCGTCGTATCGCCCACGCCCGTGTCGCGCCGGCCCGTGTCATCGCGTGCGCGCACCACACCCTCGCCTTCAAGCAGCACGCCCCATTCGGGCGTGAACGCCAGTTTGAAGGTATATGGCAGACTGGCGCGGCGCGTGTCATCCGTTTTCGACAGCAGGCCACCCGCCTCGAATTCCAGCTGGCCCGGCACGGGCAGCTGGGCGGGACTGGCGACGGAAGGACGGTAAGGCAGTACGGGATCGCCCTGCTGTGCCTGCGCCAGGGGCGCGAGGGACAGCAGCAGGGATAAGCAAAGCAAGCGGGGAAATAACATGAAAGACCCGGAAGTGGCAAACGCGCAATAGCGACAGCCTACCACCGCCGCGCCGATTGCGCCCGAGCCTGCTCCGTTTCAGGCCAGGCGCCGCACGCCCTGTCTGGCGGCCGGCACCGGCCGGCGCAGCGGCGTGACATTGCTGGACGCCGGCACGGCCATCTGTTGCGCCTGGGCATGCAGGCGGAACACGCCCACCAGTTCCGTCAGGGTCTGCGCCTGGTCCTGCAGCGATTCGGCCGCCGCGGCCGCCTCTTCCACCAGGGCCGCGTTTTGCTGCGTCACCTGGTCCATCTGCAGCACGGCCTGGTTAACTTGCTCGATGCCGGCGCTTTGCTCGGCGCTGGCAGCCGTGATTTCCTGCATGATGTCGGCCACCTGGCGCACGCTGGCGACCACTTCATCCATCGTCTTGCCCGCGTCATGCACGAGCTTGGAACCGATTTCCACCTGTTCGACGGAGTCGCCGATCAGGGTCTTGATTTCCTTGGCGGCACTGGCCGAGCGTTGCGCCAGGTTGCGCACTTCGGAGGCCACGACGGCAAAACCGCGCCCCTCCTCGCCCGCCCTGGCCGCTTCCACGGCCGCGTTCAAGGCGAGGATATTCGTCTGGAAGGCGATGCTGTCGATGACGCTGATGATGTCGACGATCTTGCGCGACGAGGCATTGATCGATTCCATCGTCTGCACCACCTGCCCCACCACGGCGCCGCCCTTGCCTGCCACGTCGGACGCGGCGCCGGCCAGCGCATTGGCCTGGCGCGCATTGTCTGCATTCTGCCGCACGGCCGACGTCAGCTGCTCCATCGACGACGCCGTTTCTTCCAGCGAACTGGCCTGCTCTTCCGTGCGGGACGACAAGTCGAGGTTGCCCTGGGCGATTTCGCCCGAGGCCGTGTTGATGGTGTCCGTGCCCGAACGCACCTGGCTGACGATGCCCACCAGTTTGTCGCGCATGCTTTTCATGGCAAACAGCAGGCTGGCGCTGTCGTGGCTGGCCGTGCGGATATCGACGGTGAGGTCGCCCTCGGCGATGGCGCCGGCGATCCTGACGGCATACGACGGTTCGCCACCGAGCTGGCGCGTCAGTCCGCGCGTGATCAGCGCCCCCAGCGCCAGACCGGCCGCCATGCTGCCCAGCACCAGCGCGATCATGAAACTGCGGCTGGCCTGGTACACGCCCGAGGCCTGCTCGGAAGCCGCCTTGGCGCGCTCTTCCTTCTGCAGCGACAATTTGTCGAGCACGCCGTCGAGTTCGTCGGCATGCTGGCGCGTCTTGTTGAGCAATTCGACCAGTTGCGCGCTGCGCTGGGCCAGCGGTTCGGCTGCCGCCAGGGTCAGCGCCTGCTGCATGGTGGCAATGTACTCCGCTTCGACGGCGGCGAAGCGGGCAAACAGTTCCTTGGCCGCTGACGTGACGAACAGCGGTTCCGCCTTGGCCAGGTAGCTTTTATTCAACTCGAGGAATTTGGCGATGTCGGCCTGGCGCGTGGCGCGCTCTTCGGCGGTCGTGGCCAGCAGGAAATTGCTGCGCGCGCGGCCCACCTTGATCAGGGCGATATTGGCTTCCTTGATGTATGACAAGCCCAGCAATTCGTGGTTGTACATCTGCCCCGCCATGGTATCGATCTTGCCCATGTTGAAGATGCCGATGCCGGCCACGATGGCCCCCATCAGCGCCACGCAAAAAAAAGCCGCCAGCAAGCGCGTTCCCACCTTCATCCGGTTCAACATGATTTCTCCCATAAGACTGGCCGATACTCGATGTAACTGGAGCGTACTGGCTTGAATATAAAGAAAAATCACGGAAAAAAATGCTCGGATTGTCACCAAACAACAATTCCTTGATTTATGGCAACATGCAAAACGGCTTGCCATGCTAGGCAAGCCGTTCGGGAGCAAGCTTGACAGCGTGTATTAGTGGCCCGTGTGAGCCCCAGGTTTACGCACCGTCATCTCGACGCCACCTTTCACCACTTGCTTGCCCGCACCCTGGCCGCGCACGGGTTCCGGCAAGGCGCCCGTCCATTCATAAGCCACGCTGCCGGCCGGGTGCTTGTACCAGCCCGGATCGCGGTAGTCGCCCGGTTTCTGGTCCTTGCGCACCTTGACTGTCGTAAACATGCCACCCATGCCGATGGCGCCGAAGGGGCCGTCGCCCGCCATCATCGGCAGGGTATTGTCGGGGATCGGCATCTGCATGTCGCCCATGTCGGCCATGCCCCGCTCACCCATCACCATGTAGCCGGGCACGAGCTGGTTGATCTTCGCCGCCACGCCCTGGTGGTCGACGCCGATCATGGTCGGCACGTCGTGCCCCATGGCATTCATCGTGTGGTGCGACTTGTGGCAGTGGAAAGCCCAGTCGCCGAGGTCCGTGGCGGTAAACTCCACGGCGCGCATCTGGCCAACGGCCACGTCCGTGGTGACCTCGGGCCAGCGCGATTCGGGGCGCGTCCAGCCGCCGTCCGTGCCCGTCACCTCGAATTCATGGCCATGCATGTGGATCGGGTGGTTCGTCATCGTCAGATTGCCCACGCGCACGCGCACCTTGTCGCCCTGGCGCACGACCATGGGGTCGATGCCGGGGAAGACGCGGCTGTTGAAGGTGAACAGATTGAAATCCGTCATGGTCATGATCTTCGGCGTGTAGCTGCCGGGATCGATGTCATAGTTGCTCAGCAAGAAGACGAAATCGCGGTCCACCTTCATGAAGTTCGGGTCTTTCGGGTGCGTCACCCAGAAACCCATCATGCCCATGGCCATTTGGGTCATTTCATCCGCATGCGGGTGATACATGAAGGTGCCGGGCCGCTTGGCGACGAATTCATAGACGAAAGTCTTGCCGGGAGGAATACCCGGCTGGGTCAGGCCCGTGACGCCATCCATGCCGTTGGGCAAGCGCTGGCCATGCCAGTGCACGCTCGTGTGTTCCGGCAATTTGTTCGTGACGAAGATGCGCACGCGGTCGCCCTCCACCACTTCGATGGTCGGGCCCGGAGACTGGCCGTTGTAGCCCCACAGATTGGCCATCATGCCGGGTGCCAGTTCGCGCACGACGGGCTCGGCCACCAGATGAAATTCCTTGACGTTGTTGTTCATGCGCCAGGGCAAGGACCAGCCATTCAGGGTGACGACGGGGTTGTAGGGACGCCCGTTCGGCGGCGGTGGCGGCGCTTTCGTCTCCGCACCGGCCATGCTGGCGGCTTCCGGCAACGAGGCCGCCCCCACGCGACTCACGGCTGCCGCACTCAGGGCAACAGCGCCCGCATTCATGAAAAAGTTTCTACGTGTAATCATCATTATTCCTTGTTGGCAGGACCGCTGCCATTGATGGCGCCTTGCAGTTCAGTTTGCGCGATCCAGAAATCGCGCTGGGTCTCGATGGCGCTGTTCACGCTGGCAACTTGCTCGCGCGCATCGGCCAGCAGTTCGAACACGCTGGCCAGCATGCCGTTGTAGCGCAGCAATACTTCATGCGAGATCGTCTTGCGCAGCGGCACGACTTCATCGCGGTAGTGGCGCGCCAGGTCGTAGGCTGTGCGGTAGCTCGAATACGCCTCGCGCACCTCCGAGCGGGCCCGCACGGCCGTGCCCGCCGTGCGCTGCAGCGACTGCTCGTACATCGCTTGCGCCTTGGCGTTGCGCGCCGAACCCCAGTCGAACAGGGGCAATTCCAGCGACACTTCATAGCCGTTTTCGCGCGGCGCCTCGCTGCTGCTCTTGTTGCTATAGCCCACGTCGAGCACGTTGATGAAACCCGTCACCTTCGACAAGCCCAGCGCGCTGGCCGTGGCGTGCGCGTCGAGTTTCGCTTTTTGCACGTCGAGCCGCTGTTCCATCGCCTGCGCCTCGATATTGCCTGCCTCAGCCGCCTGGGCCGGCAAATCGGGCAAGCGCGACGGCAAAGTAAAGCTGGTCTGCTTGCCCCACAGGCCAAGCAGGCGCGTCAGGTGCTCGCGCGTGGCAGTGGCCTGGTGGCGCGCACGGGCCAGGTCGCCGACGGCGTCCGCGTAAAACACTTGCTGGCGCGCCTGGTCGAGACGGCTCCAGTTGCCCGCCTGTTGCAAGCGCGTGGCCAGTTCGGCGCCCGCCTCGGCCGACAGCAGCGCGCGCTGCATGAAAGCTTCCGTCTGCACGGCGGCCACGGCATTGAAATAGGCGCGGCGCGTGTCCGACGCCAGCTGCACGGCGCTGCTGGCGGCTTGCAGCTTGGCTTGCTCGAAACGGCCCCGCTCGATATTGACGCGCATCGGCATGGTCAGCAAGCCGGCCAGGTCGAAACTGACGCCGCGGTCGATTTCATTGCCATGGCTGCCATGCGAGCGGCCGAATGACAGGCCAGGATTGCGCAAGCGCCCCGCCTGTACCAGATCCGCTTCGGACGCGCCCAGTTCGGCCAGCGCCACTTTCATGCCGTGGTTGTTCATCAGGGCGATGCGCACGGCGCTGTCGGCGTCCAGCGGCTGGGCCAGCAAGGCAGCCAGTTTTTCCTCGCCGCCCTTGTCGGCCAACGCTGCGGGAGCGCCCGTGCGGGCGTCGGCCAGCGCGGACACCGCCTGCATGCCGCCATCCTGGCTGAAGCTGGCGCAGCCACTCAGCAGCAAGATTGCCGCCAGCGCCAGCGGCGTCAGGCAAGTTGATTTTGTGAAGCGGGCCATGTCAATGTCCTTCATGCTGGTGGTGCTGATGTTGCGGGGCAGGCTTGGCATCCGGCTTGGGGCTGGGCTGAGCCATCGGCATCTTGTGCCCTTCCATCTTGTGGCCGTCCATCTTCATCATGCCCATGTGGCCGCCGGCCTTGCCAACCTTGTCGTTGACGGCGCGCCAGGTCTGGTCGGGCGTGGCCTCTTCCTCGGCGGCAGGACGGTAGCCGGCAAAGGCGGAACGGTAAGTGGTGGCCGGCACGGATGCTTGCGCCTCTTGCGGGGCGGACGGGGATTGCGCTGCGGCGGCCAGCGGCAGTACAGCCAGCGCGAGGCTGAACAGGTGTTTCATGGTATTCCTTGAAGATCAGGGTATGGCGCGGCGGGCGCGCGACTGGAACGCTGGCGCGGCCGCTGCAACGTGCGGGGACGTGCGACGGCAGCACCACCAGGTTCAACGGGCGGTCAGGCGGAGCGCGTGCTTCTTGGGGGACGTTCGGGACCAGGCGGGATATGCCCGGCGAACAGGGAATCGGGCGCCAGCGCCGGAGGCGGCGCGCGCAGGGTCAAGGCGTGCAAGGCGGGCATGCCGGGCGGCGCCGTGGCGCCCACGGTACACGCGCCATGGTTGCTGCAATCGTGGCCGTGATGCGTGGCGCCGACATCGTCCATGGCCATTTTCATCGGCTGGTCCGCCATCTGCATGCCGGCCATGTCGCCCATATCGTGGCACTGGGGTGCCTGCGCTGCCACCACGGTGACCGTCACCGCCAGCTCGTCCACGCAGCAGCTGCGCATGGCCGACGCAAAGCCCTGCAAGGGCAGCGTGACGGCCAGCAGCCAGAGCAGCGAGCGGGCGAGAAAGCGGGAAAAGGCACGGTTCATGACACAACTATAAACCTTCCCACATGAGGAAGGTCAAGCCCCTATTTGCGCCGGCAGCCGTGCGTCAGCCAGATGACGTAGACGCCGTAGTAGCCCTGCCCTTCGAATATGACCTGGCCGTCGGCAAAGGAAACTGTCTCCACTTTATTGACGATGAAATACGCGCGGTTGTCCGCCGCCTCCACATCGCCCCAGTAGCGTGGAACCTGGCTCCGGTAGCCGCTGGCTCGCCCGATCGCGTCCATCAAATCGCTGATCATGAAGTCGTACAGCATGTCGGCCAGCAGCGGCCGGTGGCCCGCCAGCATGGCCGTGATGTCGGGATAGCCGGCCTGCATCAGTTCGGGCAAGTCGCTTTCCTCGTCCTGCAGGTCATCCTCGCGGCAAGTCTGGATAAAACTGTTGAACGGCTCGTCGAGCAGGCCCGCCAGCGCCGTTTCCGGCACGCTCAGGCGAAACGGGTGCAGCGGCAGCACACTGTGCTGGCCATAGTTGAGTCCGCGGCAGCCCAGATAGGCCAGCGGGTGCGGCTGTCCATCGACTTCGCAGCGGATGCCCGGTGATTGCTCAAACGTCATCAATATCCAATCCTGCCATGCCTGTTGTCCTCGTTATGCGTTTCAGTGCCACATGGTAAGCGCTGGCGGGCACCCCGGACAGGCTCAGATGCGACAGAAAACAACGGATCAGTTTATCAGGCAGGCTCCGTGATGCCCACGCAATTGCGCCCGTTTTCCTTGGCCACGTACAGGGCCGCATCGGCGGCGCGCAGCACGGCGTCCGTGTTGCCCGCTTCCTGTTCCGACGACACGACACCCAGCGATACCGTGACAAAGCCCGCACCGGGAATCACGGCGGCGGCCACCTTGGCGCGCAAGCGCTCGGCCACCTGCATGGCCACGTCCAGGTCGGCATCGGGCAGCAGCATGATGAATTCATCGCCGCCATTGCGGCACAGCACGTCGGCATCGCGCGAACAGGCGCGCATCAGCTGGGCCAGGCGCAGGATGACTTCATCGCCCACGGCATGGCCCCAGCGGTCGTTGACTTGCTTGAAATGGTCGATGTCGATGGCGATGACGGAAAACGGCCGCGCCTGTGCCTGCCATGCATCCAGCGCCGCCGCCATGCCGCGCCGGTTCGACAGGCCCGTCAGCGGGTCCGTCTGCACGTCGGTCTTCAGCTTGCCGATCTTGTTCTGCAACAATGCCAAGCCCTTCAGCAGGGCTTTCTTGATCTGCGCCGCCTCCACATACCACGAGCGGATGGCGGCGATATGCTCGGCCGTTCCTGGCGCATCCATGCGCCGCGCACCTTCGGCCAGTTGCACCAGGGGCCGCGAAATCAGGCTGGCCAGCCACCAGATGAATGGCAGGCTCAGCAAGGCGATCGGCAGCGAATGCCATACCGTATTGGCCATCAGCTGGTTCAGCGGGGCCAGGGTCATGGCCGTCGGGCGCTGCGCCACGATGCCCCAGCCCGTCGATGGCATGATGGCATAGCCGGCCAGCATGTCCACGCCCAGGCTGTTGTGCATGCGCCGGTTGCCGCCGCCCTGCTGCGCGATGATGGCGTCGATGACGTGATTGCTGCCGGCCACGTCGCCCAGGCGCTCGGGGTCCGGGTGGTACAGCAGGCGCCGGTTCTGGTCGACCACGTACAGGTAGGAGCCGTCGCGGTAGTAATGCTGGCCCAGCATGGTGTACAGGATGTTTTTCTGTTTCAGGTAAATGCTGCCGCCCACATAGCCCAGATAGCGGCCATCCTTGCCCAGGATGGGATGCGAAATGAAGACCACCAGGTTGCCGGCCGACGACACGTACGGCTGCGTCACCAGCGGGCGCCGCTCGCGCAGCGCCTGGATGGCGCCGACGGAATCGAGCGTGCGGTTTTTCAGGGCCAGGGTTTCCGGCGACACGCCCAGCACCTTGCCCCGGGCATCGACGATGAGCACGGAATTGAAACTGTTCGTTTGCAGGCGCAGGCGCTGCGCTTCGTCCGTCAACCATTGCTCGTCGCCCAGGCGCGAGGCCAGGCTGCCGGCGCTGTAGGCCAGTTGCTGGCGCGCCGACTGCAGGAAGTCCTCGGCCGTGCTGGCCAGCTTGCTGGCATACGCGTGGTTCGCTTCCAGCGTGGTGTCGATCAACAGCTGGCGCTGCACGCTGTAGCTGGCATAAAACGTATTAACCAGGGACACCAGGGCGCTGGCAAAGGCCACGAGCACGATCAAGCGGCGCAAATTCATGCGCAGAACAGGTTTAGTCCGCATGGGGTCGACAAGAAAAAGTATTGCGCTAAAGAAAGAGCGCATTATACCGAGACACCCGTGCCAATATTGAAATCTTGGCATCAATGGTCAAAGAAAGTGTACAAGCGGCAACGCAGAGCGCTGCCGCCTTGATTTGCCTCAAGCGTGGATGGCGTGCTTGCGGACCCAGTCCGTGTAACGCTGCATCCAGCCCTGGAAGAAGCCCAGGCTGGCAGGGCCGATGCCGCCATGCTCGTCAAACAGGCCTTCCTTGGCCTGGATAAACATTTCAGGCTGTCCCAGCAGCGGCACGTCCAGGTAAGCCAGGATATTGCGCAAATGCTGCTGCGCCAGGGCCGTGCCCGTGGCGCCGACGGAAACGCCGAGCACGGCGCCCGGCTTGCCGCCCCACACGCTCTGGCCATACGGGCGCGAGCCGTGGTCGAGGGCGTTTTTCAGCACGCCGGGAATCGAGCGGTTGTATTCGGGGGTGAGAAACAGCAAGGCTTGCGATGCAGAAATGTCGGATTTGAGACGCAGCACCTGCTCGGACTGCGCGCCATCGTCATCCTGGTTGTACAGCGGCAAATCGCCAATCTCGATATGCTTGAAGGAAAACTCGGGCGGCGCCAGCTTGATGATGGCGTCGGCCAGCTTGCGGTTGAAGGAATCCTTGCGCAGGCTGCCGACGATGATTGCGACTTGATATTGGCTCATATAAATCCCCGATAACGGTTAAAAGAAAGCCCTGGAGTGAAGCTCACACCAGGGCTATCTTGCCACACAATCATCGGATTTGCGCTGTTTAGCGTGCGGCTTGGGCAAGACCCTGATACTCGCGGTAATAGCGTCCGCCCAGGTTCGTCAGCACCTCATAGCCGATGGTATTGGCCATGGCCGCCACGGCGTCGACCGGGTGGTCGGCGCAGATCAGGTCGACCAGGCTGCCCGGCACGACGCGGTCGCCGGCGATGGCGCTCACGTCCAGGGTGATGGAATCCATCGAGATGGCGCCGATCTGCGGCACTTTCACGCCGTCGACGATGGCCAGGCCCTGGTTGCTCATGCTGCGCAGCCAGCCATCGGCGTAGCCGACGGACACCGTCGCCACCTGGCGCGGCTCGCTGGCCGTGTAGCGGCGGCTGTAGCCCACATGGTCACCGGCAGCAATCGTGCGCGTCTGCATGACCTTGCCTTGCAGGCGCACCACGGAGCGCAGGGGATTCGGCTCGCCGCCCTGCGGCCCGATGCCGTACAGGGCAGCGCCCGGGCGCACCAGGTCGAAGTGGTAGTCGGGAGACAGGAAAGTGCCCGAGGAATTGGCCAGGCTGGCGCGGTATTGCGGCAGACGGGCGCGGATGGCGATGAAACGGGCCAGCTGCTCGCCATTCATGGGGTTGCTGCGCTCGTCGGCGCAGGCCAGGTGGCTCATCAGGTAGCGCACCTTGATGCCGTCGAGAAAGTGCGGGTCCAGCAGCCAGGCGTCGATTTCCTGCGGCGACAAGCCCATGCGCGACATGCCCGTGTCGACCTGCACGATGGCGTCCAGGGTCGTGCCCAGCGCCTTGGCGTGCAGGCGCCAGCCCGCCACCTGCGGCTCGCTGTTGAGCACGGGTATCAGGTCGTGGGCCGTGAACTCGCCTTCCGTGCCGACGGGCGGGCCGTGCAGCACGAAGATGGCCGCGTCGGGCGCCACGTGCGGGCGCAGGCTGATGCCCTCTTCCAGGTGGGCGACGAAGAAATGGCGGCACCCCTCTTCATACAGGGCCGCGCCCACTTGCGCGGCGCCCAGGCCATATGCGTCGGATTTGACGACGGCCGAACAGGCAGCCGGATGCGCCTTGTCACGCAGCAAGCGGTAGTTGGCGCGCACGGCGTCCAGGTCCACCGTCAGGATGGCGCCGCTACGTTCCTTGGGAGGCATGCTGGCCCCCATCTCAAGCCACCGCGTGTTGCAGTTTGCCCTGGCCCTGCGCGCCGCTGTAGCGGCTGACGGACAGGTCGTCGGCCAGAATCGCCGGCTGTTTCGACGACATCAGGTCGGCCAGCAATTGCGCCGAGCCGCAGGACATGGTCCAGCCCAGGGTGCCGTGGCCCGTGTTGAGGAACAGGTTGCGCAGCGGTGTGCGGCCGACGATCGGCGTGCCGTCCGGCGTCATCGGGCGCAAACCCGTCCAGAAAGTCGCTTCGGCCGTGTTGCCGCCGCCGGGGAACAGGTCGTTGACGACCATTTCCAGGGTTTCGCGGCGGCGCGGGTTCAGGTTCAGGTTGTAGCCGGCGATTTCCGCCATGCCGCCCACGCGGATGCGGTCGTCAAAACGCGTCACGGCAATTTTATAAGTTTCATCGAGGATGGTCGACACGGGCGCCTTGGCCGCGTTGACGATAGGCACGGTGATCGAGTAACCCTTCAGCGGATACACGGGAATGTCGAGCAGCGGCTTCATGAAGCCCGTCGAGTAGGAACCGAGCGCCACGACATAGGAATCAGCCTTGACGATTTCCGCGCCGCATTGCACGCCGGCAATTTCGTCGCCCTGGGTCAGCAAGGCATCGATGGACACGCCGTAGCGGAACTTCACGCCCAGCGCCTCGGCCATCTCGGACAGGCGCGTGGTAAACAGCTGGCAATCGCCCGTTTCATCGTTGGGCAGGCGCAAGCCGCCGAACAGCTTATCCTTGACCGCTTCGAGGGCCGGCTCGGCGCGCGACAGCTCGTCGCGCTGCAGCACTTCATACGGCACGCCCGCGTCTTTCAATACTTCGATATCCTTGGCGGCATCGTTGTATTGCTTTTCCGTGCGGAACAATTGCATCGTGCCTTGCTGGCGGCCTTCATACATAATGCCCGCCTCGGCGCGCAGCACCTTGAAGCAGTCGCGGCTGTATTCGGCCAGGCGCACCATGCGTTCCTTGTTCACGGCATACGCTTCCGGTGTGCAATTACGCAACATCTGCCACATCCATTTGAGCTGGGCGGCGCTGCCGTCGAGCGAGATGGCCAGGGGCGCGTGGCGCTGCATCATCCACTTCACGGCTTTCAGGGGAATGCCGGGCGCAGCCCATGGCGAAGCGTAGCCGGGCGAGATTTGCCCCGCATTCGCGAAGCTGGTTTCCAGTGCCGGGCCCGGCTGGCGGTCGATGACTGTCACCTCATGTCCTGCCTTGGCCAGATAGTAAGCACTGGTGACGCCGATGACGCCGCTACCCAGAATCACAATACGCATAGTTTCCTCATTATATTTTTTTAGGCTGACGCCAGATTAACCGCTATCATATTGGGAAAGAGCCAGTATTTGTTCACGTATAAATCGAGATATTCAGCAATAAATCATGAGAATCCTTAAAGAATCGGCACGTGGCCTCGACAAGCTGGATCGCCACATCCTGCGCATCCTGCAACAGGATGGCCGCATCTCGATGAAAGACCTGGGCGAACAGGTGGGACTGTCCATCACGCCCTGCATCGAGCGGGTCAAGCGCATGGAGCGCGACGGCGTCATCACGGGCTACCACGCCAAGGTGAACCCGGCCGCGCTGGGCGCCAAACTGCTGGTCTTTGTGGAGATTACGCTGAATCAAAAATCCGCGTCCGCCTTCGAGCAATTCCGCCGCGAAGTGCTGCAAATTCCCGAAGTGCAGGAATGCCACCTGGTATCGGGCGACTTCGATTACCTGATCAAGGCGCGCATCCATGAGATGGCCGAGTACCGCAAGCTGCTGGGCGACATGCTGCTGCAGCTGCCCGGCGCCGCGCAATCGAAAAGCTATGTGGTGATGGAAGAAATCAAGGAAACCCTGGCGCTGTCGACCGACGTATTGCAGAGCCGATAAAAGTACCGCCTGCCGGCACCAAAGGCATCGTCTTGTGCGCCTTTGTATAATCTTGTAGCACATTCGGGGCCACGCAAGCACACTCCTGTCCTGACATCACGCCCGTCCCCTCTGAGATTGGAAGCAGTGATGCACACTGGGAGTCCGTATGAACACATTGATAAAACTGGCAGCTTCCTGCCTCGCGGGCCTGGCCGTGGCCATGTGCACCGCCAGTGAATACAAGGTCAACCGCGCGCCGGACAATGGCGCCATCTATCAAAACATCAAGGTGGGCAAGACCACCCGCCTCGACCTCGACGCGGCCCTGGGCAACGCCACCGTCGTCAGCTTCGATCCCGGCTATGAGGTCTGGGTCTACAAGAACCAGTTGCAAGCACCCAAGATGACGCGCCTGATCCCCCTGCTGGGAGAAAAAGGCACGCGCGAGGTGGCCGTCATGTTCGACCAGGCGGGCATCGTGCGGAAATTCCGGATACACGAGCCGCGCAAATAGCGTCCATGCTGGCTATACTGGCTGCTGGCTGCGGCGTCCCGCCGCCCGCCACCCAGCAAGGAGTTTGCATGCGCCTGCCCCTGATCGCTCCGCAAGACCTGACACAAGAACAGAAGCCGCTGTATGACGATATGCGCAAAGGCATCAGCAGCAATTTCAACGATTTCATCGCCGTGCGCGAAGACGGCGCCCTGATGGGGCCATGGAATCCGTGGCTGCACGAACCGGCCATCGGCAAGGCCATCTGGGACCTGACCCTGGCCATGACAGCCAACGCCACCTTGCCCGACAACGTGCGCCAGATTGCCATCCTGGTGGTCGGCGCGCGCTACAACGCCGCCTATGAAATCTACGCCCACATCGCCGTCGCGGAGCGCGAAGGCATGCCGGCCGAGCGCCTGGCCACGCTGGTGGCCGACGTCAAGCCTGTCGACCTGGACAAACACGAAAGCATCGCCTACGACCTGGCCTACGCGCTCAGCGGTGGCGGCACCTTGCCGGAGCCACTGTACCGGCTGGCGCTGACCACCTTTGGCCAGCACGGCACCAACGAGCTGATCTACCTGGTGGGCCTGTACGCGCTGGTCTCGACCACCTTGAACGGCTTCAACGTGCCGGTGCCGGAACGCGACTGAAAACCCCTGCCCCTGCCGATCAAGCCGTCGCCGCATTGGCTGCACGCTGCGGCCGGTGCGCCGCGGCGCATGCCGCCACGCCTGCCAACAACAGCAGGGTGGCAGCCGCCTCGGCCAGCGTGGGCCAGCGCTGCTCCCACAAGTAGCCGTACAGCAAGGCAAACAGGAATTCAAAGACGATCATCTGCCCCATCAGGGTCAGCGGCAAGACGCGGCTGGCATGGTTCCACAGCCCATTGCCGACGACGGAACACAGCAGCGCGACACCCGTGGCGACGCCGGCAAACTGCAGCCAGGCCGTGCCGCCATGCGTACCAGGTGCGGCAAGCGCGACAGGAATGGCCAGCAGCAGCGCGGCAGCGCCTGTGACCACGCCCGTCAGCAAATTCCACTCCTGCGCCGAGACCGAGCGCAACCGCCCCAGCCAGCGGCTGTTGCCAACCGCATACACCGTCCACGACAGCAGTGCTGCCAGCGCGCACAACAGCCCCAGCAGAGAAGCGTGTCCCGGATGCGCCAGCGACTGCCAGCTGATGCAGGCCAGCCCGCCCGCGCTCAGCAACAGCGAAGGGATCAGTTTGCGCAAGGGCACGGCATGGCGGTCGCGGCTGCCCACCAGCGTGACGACCAGCGGCAGCAAGCCGATCACCATCGACGTCATGGCCACGCCGCCCGTCTGCACGGCGCTGGCCAGCAGCACGTAATACACGATATTGCCTGTCAGGCTGAGCCAGATCAGCCCGCGCCATTCGCGCCACGTCAGGGTGCGCAGCAGACGCCGCCACGACGGCGCGACCAGCACGGCCGCGATCAGGCCATACGCCAGGTAGCGGCCCACTGACAGTTCCAGCGGCTGGAAGGCGGGGATCAGCGCCGGCGCCAGGAACACCAGCCCCCACAGTGCGCCTGCGGCGATGCCCGCCAGCATGCCCAGCCAGCTCTTGTTCTCTTGATGCATGGTCAATCTCCTGAAAAGGAGATTGTGGCAAGTCTGCCGCGTCCGATCTTGGCGCCAGCTACTGCCTTGTTGACCATTTCTCCCATTTATCGCGACATGCGCGCCGGTAGACCGCTGGCGTGACATCCATGCTGTCGCGCATGGCGCGCGTCAATGCGCTCTGCTCGGAAAAGCCGGCCGCCAGCGCGATTTCGGCAAGGCCGGCATCGCTGGCGGCAAGCAAGTCGCAGGCGCGTCCGAGGCGCTGCTGCAACAGCCAGGCATGCGGACTGATATCCATTTCCTCGCGGAACAGCGCGTGCAGGCGGCTGACGCTGAGGCTGGCAAAGCGCGCCATCGACGCCGTCGACCACGGCAATCCCGGTTCGGCTTGCACGCGGGCAATCAACGCACCCAGGCGCGAACGCGCTTGCGGCTCGCCCAGCAGCAAGGTATCGAGCAGCAGCGGCGTCCAGCCCGTGACGATGGCCGGCGTCAGCGCCTGCTGCTGCGCCATGACGCCCAGGTAGTCAATCAGCTTGCGGGCGCCCAGCCCGATCACCGTATAGGGACGCTCCAGCAGGCGCTGCCAGCTGCCCGTGGCCACGGCGGCCGCGTCCACGTCGACGATGATGGAATGGTTGGCCACCCGGCTATGCTGGGCATGCCAAGTGTGCGCCGGGATCACCACGCCCAGCTGCGTATCGACTTTTCCCTCCCTGCCGTCGATTTCCAGCAACAGCTGGCCGTGCACGGGCAGCACGAGTTGCACGAAATCATGCCGGTTCGGCGCACCGATTTCCGCATAGCTGCGAAAGCTGAGGTCGATGGCAGAGTGGGGTGTGCTGGACATGGCGAGACCGCCTGGGCGAAGAATCCCCTATTTTATCAGTTCGCTCATTGCTTGCAGGCCGCGCGATACGCGCGCCCGGCGCCGCCCGCTTGCCCTACACTGGCGTTTTATCCTCCCTTACCTCCATGCAACGACCTGCAAACCTCATCCATATTTCCGCGGAACAAGACTGGCAACACGCGACAGCATATCCACCGCTAGGCTTCACCCCGTTTTCCGAAGGCGCGCTGGGTAATGGTGACACTTTCGGCCTGTACTGGCCCATCGGCCGCGAAGCGTCCGAGCCGATCGTCGTCGAGACGTGGCACGACGAGTGGCGTATCCAGCCGCACTTTTCCAGCCTGGCGGCGTTCCTGCAAGCCTACGCGGCAGCGGAAGATGAGTATGTGGGCACGCCATCGCTGGCCGACGACCCCGCCTCGCCGCGCGCCGCGTTTCTGGCAGCCAAGGAACAGATTGCCCAGCGCAACCCGGACGCGGCCATCGCCCTGCTGGAAGCGGCGCTGGCCATCGTGCCCGAATATACGGACGCGCTGGTGCTGCTGCATGGCCAGTATGTGCGCGCGGGAAGAATCGATGCCGCCGTCAAGGTGGCCATCCAGGCCATCATCTCGCCGCCGTCCTTTGGCGGCCCGCCCCTGAAAGCCTTGCAATGGCTGCGCGCGCAGCCGGTGCCGGACGAGGAAATTGACCCCATCTGGCGCGCCTGCGGGCAATTGTCGTTCCACTTTGGCGGCAGCAAGGACAATGCCGATTACCCCGTGCTAATGGCCGCCATCGCCACCTACCTGGCGCAAGACAACCATGTTGGCGCCTCGACCCTGATGCAAACGTATGCCGAATTGATGAGCGCAGAAACCGTGTCCTTCCAGGAACGCTACGGCTTCGATGCCACTGCTTTCATCGGGCGGCAAATCGCCGTCAGCGCAATGCTGCCCCAGGGCAGCCGCGACCCTGCCACGCTATGGTCCAACGACCTGGCCTAGCTGCTGCCGGAACAGCTTGCGATACGCCGAGGGCGACGTCTGCAGATTCGCCCGGAAATGCTGACGCAGCGACAATGCCGTGCCAAAGCCGGCCTCCTGCGCCACGACATCGATCGAGGCCGCGCTTTTTTCCAGCATGCCTTGCGCATGTGCAAGGCGCTGGTTCAGCAGCCATTGCTTGAACGACGTACCCGTCGCCTGGCGAAAGTGGCGCGTAAAATTGCGCCGGCTCATGGCGGCCCGTTCGGCCAGCGCGTCGATGCTGTGCGCCTGGCCCAGGCTGGCTGTCACGCTGGCCAGCACCTCGGCAAAGCGCCCTTCGCTGCCGGACACGGGCAACGGACGCGCGATGAATTGCGCCTGCCCGCCCTGGCGGTGCGGCGCCACCAGCAGGCGGCGCGCCACCCGGTTCGCCACTTCGGCGCCCGCCAGTTGGCGCAGCAGGTACAGGCAGCAATCGAGGCCGGCTGCCACGCCGGCCGACGTGAGTACTCCGCCATCGTCCACGTACAGCACTTCGCGGTCCACCCTGACCTTGGGATAGCGGGCCGCCAGCCTCTCCGCCATGCCCCAGTGCGTGGCTGCGCTCTTGCCATCCAACAAGCCCGCCTGCGCCAAAGGGAACGCGCCCAGGCACAAGCCCACCATGCGTGCGCCGCGCCGGCTCGCTGACTGCAACGCCTCGACCAGGGCAGTCGCCGCGTCGCGGCAATCGTCGTGCCAGGCCGGCATGATGACGATATCGGCCCCGTCCAATCCTTCCAGGCCGAACTCGGGCGTGATGCCGAAGCCGGCCGCCGTGCGCAAGGGCGCGGGGTCGGCGGCGCAGACGCGCACGTGGAAAGGCGGCAGATCGGCCTCGTCCGTCTGGGCGCCAAACACGAGGCAAGGCACGGACAGGTGAAATGGCGTCATGCCGTCGAAGGCGATCACGGCAATTATCAGGGTGGTGGCAGGAATAGCAGGCATGGCCCGATTTTATCGCATACAGGCCTTCGGGCCACTTTTTATTTGCAACGCGCGGCTTGACAATGGCTGTATCGGGGAAGTCCTTCCTCTTTCAACCATTCAGGAGTCACGCATGTCCAACACTACCGCACCACGCCGCGCCCTGCTCGTCATCGATGTACAAAATGAATACTTTACGGGCGACATGCCCATCGAATATCCGTCCGTCGACATCTCGCTGCCGAATATCGTCACCGCCATGGCTGCCGCCCGCGCCGCCGGCGTGCCCGTCATCGTCGTCCAGCACGATGCGCCGGAAGCCTCGCCCATCTTCGCCAAGGGCAGCGACGGCTGGCAACTGCATCCGCAAGTAGCCGCCTTTGCCGCCGACCACCGCATCAACAAGAGCATGGGCAGCGCCTTTGCGGGCACGGATCTGCGCGCCTGGCTGGATAGCCACGGCATCGACACCTTGAGCGTGATCGGCTACATGACGCACAACTGCGACGCGGCCACCATCTACCACGCCGCGCACGACGGCTTGCAAGTCGAGTTCCTGCAGGACGCCACCGGCACCCTGCCCTACGCCAACGCGGGCGGCACGGCCAGCGCCGAAGAAATCCACCGCGTGTTCAGCGCCGTATTCCACTCGAATTTCGCCGCCGTCGCCAGCACGCAAGACTGGCTCGATGCCGTGCGCGAAGGCAAGCCGCTGGAAATAGACAATATTTATCTGTCGAACCAGCGCGCGCGCAAGGCGCAGGCGAACTGACGCCGGCGGGAATGGACGCGTATCATGCGTCCATTCCCTATTTGATGATGAACGATGCGAAAAATAACACTGGTCGGTTCAAGCGCTGTTGGCGTGTTCCTGCTGGCCACGGCCGCGCTGGTGCTCGATGGACTCAACGACAAGCAGGCCCCCGCCGACGTGATCGTCGTGCCCGGCAATACAATCCTGCCTGACGGCACGCCCAGCCCCCGCCTGCAGGCGCGGCTCGACGCGGCGCTGAAACAGTTTCAGGAGCGCAGGGCGCCGCGCATCCTCGTCAGCGGGGCGACGGGCAAGGAAGGTTTTGACGAGGCCGCGTCCATGGCCCGCTACCTGCAGTCGCGCGGCGTGCCCGCCAGCGCCATCCTTGAGGATAATCAAGGCTGGACGACGGACGCCACGGCCCGCAACGCAGCGCTTCTCATGCACCAGCACGGCTGGCAGACAGCCATGGTCGCCACGCAATATTTTCATGTACCGCGCTTCCGGCTGGCTTTAGAGCGGGCCGGCATCACCGTCAGTGGCCAGGTGCACGCACCCTATTTTGAACTGCGCGACCTGTACTCGGTGCCGCGCGAAACGGTGGGGTATGCCGTGTATTTCGCGCGGCCATAAATAGGCACTACTGCGGCCTGCCTGCCAACAGGCGCTGGCAGGGACGGACATGGCCAGCCAGGATGTTCATCAACCCTGTGCCAGAACAACAACGGTGGCGAAAGGGCGGGCGGCCATTTCATGCTTTCAGATCAGGCAACTCGCCTGTGTAGCGGGAACAGAACTTCATCGCCGACACATTGATCTGGGAAAATGCCCTGGCGGCACCGACGTCGAGAATGGAATCGCTATATCGATAGCCTTTTTCCCCAGGTATGTTCTGAAAGAAGCGGCCATAGGGGTCTATCATCAAATAGGACTCGGTCATGTCGGCGTTATCCTCCACACGGACGCAATGATCAAGGTGGGCATGGCGCCGGACAAAGGTGTCAAATTGCGCGTCAGACAAGGCCAGGTCATCCGTAATTTTTGGCAACATGCGCAGAATTTTCCATTTCTCCGGCGCCAGACTGCCGATCAATTTGCTCATATCTTCTTGCCAGTTCAATGCGTTGACGACAGTATTGATCTTTAGCCGAAGGCGGGGATTGATCTGCCGGCCCACAGCAATCATGCCAAGCAATTCAGGCATCGATAGCGTGCGCAACTGGCGATCAACCCGTCCGATACCCAGATTGGTCTTCGCTTCCGAGGAGTCCAGGCTCAGCCCCAATATCGCAAGATGGGGGGGCCAGTGCTTGCATCAAGACAGGCGTCAGACGACTGCCATTACTGATAATGGAGGTTTCAAGACCCAATCGCAGGGCACGCCTGATGACGTCCAGCGATTTCTCCGCATACAGCAAAGGTTCCCCGCCAGCGAGATTGAGCCGCAGCGATGTCCAATGCATGCCGGTCCACAACGGATTGCCCGAATTGCCAGGTTTAAAAAAACGTCCCACCTCCTCGACCAATGCCTTGATGGCGGCGCCATCGTGTATCAACTCCTGCGTCGAACCGCCATCGTCCCACTTTGCATAGCAATAGCGGCAGCCATAATTACACACTTCGGTAACATGCCAATTGACGACGAGTTCGCGTACGGACATGGTGGGGGTAAGGCTCACGGCACACTCCGGTTGTTTGATCAGTCCTCACGATACCCAGAAAGTTACTCAAAAACCATGAAAGATCCCGCCCCCGCCCCCTCGAGATTTGACATTTACAGCGATATCCATGGAAAAGAGGGGGTGGGGACGAGAAGTTTCCGTGACACCGGCACGAGCAACGTGGGAACATTATTGCAATCAAATCAATGAAAGCAAAAACACAATGGCAACCATTCCTAGCTTTGACGCGCTCTTACTTGAAATCCATCAAAGCCTTGATTTAGTTCCCTATTCAAGCAAGGTCAAGGACAAATTCGCCAATCTCGGCATGCGCAACAAAAACCACAAGGACATGGCGGCCGACATTTGTGGCGCCATCTTTAATAGCCTGGATATGGATGCTGCAGCTTGCCGAGATGCGGTCCTGGGAATGAGCGAATGGGAGGGGTACCACAAGGCTGTTGAACTCAACACATGGACCTCGAATGCAGACCAGCGCCAAGTGGTATGGCATCTTCTCGGATACTGCTATGTTCCAAACCTGGCCCGCAGAATCGCGTTCTGGAATATCGATGGGGCGTTCGACAAGGGAATGCCAGGCGGAGCATTCTGGTTCTTGCCTCACGTAAACGTTACTACGAAAACAATGGAGCTGCCTGTGCCGCACGTCATAGACTGGCTCATCGACCTGCTGGACTGCTCCATCGGCAAGGCAGGCGTCGGGACAGGATTGCCTGGTGACGACAATACCGACAAGGACTCCATCGTCAGGAACTTGCACAACTGGAAAAACGCATCTATCCCGCGCGTCCATTCGATCAATGGATACTTCTCTGACGGCGCCAAACTGGTGTTCAAAGGCGTATTTGAACTTGCAGAAGATCTTGCTGATGACGCCAAGTTTGAAGCGGCCCTCGCCTTCATTCAATTCAGAAATTTATCTGCGGACGACCTTCGCGATCAGATTCCGATGACACAGCCGGGGCGGCTTGAAGCTGTCATGGATGAATCGGCCACCGATGAGGAGAAACAGCTTTTCGTGCAGGCACTGTTGACACGCTATGCAAAGCCAGGCATGGCCATGATCCGGCAGCGATTGCGGGTCGCCCGCATGGTGCAGGATGGATACATCAGATTGCTGAAGTTCCTCTGCCCGGGCGTACAGGTCACTTGTACGGACCCGTCTCAGAACAAGCTGCTGCAATTGGCGGGAATCTTCGGCACCGTCTACAATCTGACTGTTGATGCTTGGAAAAATTCCGACACGCAAGATGAGGAAGACATCCTGTTCGAATCACGGCTGGCCCCCTGGGACAAGGCGGACATCTTTCTCTCGATCTTGCCTTCCATTAAAAACGAGGGGCATCTCCCCGTGGCCGACCTGCTGACGCGCCGGTTCGCGAAACTCGCTGATGGCGATGCCCTGGAAGACCTCGTCGCACTCGACATGCACACTGCCACAACCCTTATTGCAAGCAAATGCCTGCGATTGAAGGAAGAGCATGAAGAAAACATGCGATTACACTCCTTGCTGGAGCGCGTCCGCACCGCCTCACCTTGGGGGGCGCTCCAGGGTGAAGCCAGCTATGCCGTCGTCAGCCACATTGCCAAATCGACCACTTTTCCTGCAAAAACCAGGTTGCTGGCGATGCAACGGTTGCGGGAATTAGCGGCAACGCCGGCGGAAATGGTTGGCGCGATCGTCCTGGAACTGGCCGAGCTGTTGAATTGCCCTCACACGAACAGGTCAAGCGATGTCCGGCAACAGGTGGAAGCGCTCCTAGCAGATGCCGAAACCAGCGCTGGCCATACGACATGGAAGGCGCCCTTGCTGCAGTACCGCGCCAAGCACCTGCTGGCGCAAAACGCGTTCGACGATGCGGCAAAGCTGATGCGGGCAGCACTCGACGCTTGCAACGATGGAAACTTCGGCACACTGCGCGGTGAAATCGCCAAGGATGCGTTTGCCATCGAAGTTGCCAATCTGGGCCTAATTCCTGCCAACCACGAAAAATACCATCGCAATATGCTTGCCTATGGCATGTTTCAGGGCCAGCTGACATCACTGGAAGACACCGCCGTATGGGTGTCGGCGTATTTCTGGGACGACCTTTACAAGCCCTATCCTGGCATGGAGAGCGTGCAGCCATTGGCAAAAAAACAGGCGGAGGCATTCATCCAGGAAGCGCTTCCTGTCATCATCGAAGGTAACTGGGATGCCTTGAAGCAGTGGATGAAACACCATGCCAAAACGCTCAGACAAGGCACTCTGCGTGAAGTGCGCAGCAACACCGTGCTCATGGCATGGTTGAAGATGCACGGAGGCTTTGCAAAACAGCTGCCCATGCTGCGTGCCGCAGTCTCTTCCGATCTGCAAGGCGAAATAAGCAAGGTGGAAAAGTTCGTGGCCCATTGGCACCATGCCATTCATCTGTTGGCTGAAGCATGGCCCAAACAGGTCAACATTGCAGACTTCAAAGGACAGACGCCCTTGATGATGGCGGCCGATGCAAGTGACGAGCAACTAATTCTGCTGTTCCTGACTGCTGGTGCCGATATCAATGCCCAGGATTTCCTGGGCCGCACCGTCTTGCATGCTGCGGTTACTGCCCGCTCAAAACACTGTGTTTCCATGCTGTTGACACATCAGGCGGACACGCTCAAGGGCACTTACAACGAGGGAAACACCGCGCTCCATACTGCCGCGCGCATGGGCTATGCCGACATCGTATCCCTTTTGATCGAACATCATGCACACCTCGTAGCAAAGGAAAACTCTTTTCACCAGACACCGTTGGAATTGGCAAAAAAGATAATGATTGACTTGCCAGGCTTCCGGAATATGATGGCAACACACTATCGGCGCAGCATTGGATCAACACAGGACTTCGATCAGATTATTACAATGCTGACAGACGCCGCACGCGATGATCAGCTGGGCAAAAGGAAAAATGCCAGCTAATCATTCGCTCCAGTCGCGCGAGCGTTCCACGGCCCGCTGCCATTTGTGCAGCCGCGTCAGGCGTTCGTCGGCCGCCATGGCAGGTTCGAAACGGCGTCCCACTTGCCACTGGGCGGCGATTTCTTCCTGCGATTCCCAGAAACCCACGGCCAGGCCCGCCAGGTAGGCGGCGCCCAGGGCCGTCGTTTCCGTCACCACGGGGCGCACCACGGGCACATTTAATATGTCTGCCTGGAACTGCATCAGCATGTCGTTGCGGGCCGCTCCGCCGTCGACGCGTAATTCGGATAACGCGATGCCCGCGTCGTCCTGCATGGCGGACAACACATCGACGTTCTGATACGCCACGCCTTCCAGTGCCGCGCGCGCGATATGCGCCTTGCCCGTGCCGCGCGTGATGCCGATCAGGGTGCCCCGTGCATACGGGTCCCAGTACGGCGCGCCCAGACCCGCGAACGCGGGCACGAAGACCAGGCCGCCCGAATCGGGCACGCTGGTGGCCAGCGCTTCCACTTCGGACGAGTCGCGGATGATGCCGATGCCGTCGCGCATCCATTGCACGGCCGCGCCCGCGATAAAGGCGCTGCCTTCGAGCAAATAGTCGGTTTGATTTGCATCAGGACCCAGGCTCCAGCCCACCGTCGTCAACAGCCGGTTTTTCGAGGGCAAAGGGCGCTTGCCCACGTTCATCAGCATGAAGCAGCCCGTGCCGTAGGTATTCTTGGCCATGCCCGGCTTCAGGCATGCCTGGCCGAACGTGGCCGCCTGCTGGTCGCCCGCGATGCCGGCGATCGGCACGGAGACGCCCAGCAGGTCAGTGTGCGTGTGCGTGGCCACGCCGCTCGATGGCACGACGTCGGGCAGCAGGGAGGCGGGAATATCCAGCAGCGCCAGCAGATCCGTGTCCCATTGCAGGGTGTGGATATTGAACAGCATGGTGCGCGCCGCGTTGCTCGTGTCCGTCAAGTGGGCGCCGCTCATCTTGTAGATCAGCCAGCTGTCGACGGTACCGAAGGCCAGCTCTCCCCGGTCGGCGCGCGCGCGGGCGCCGGCCACGTTGTCGAGCAGCCATTTCAATTTGGTAGCGGAAAAATAGGCGTCCAGCACGAGGCCCGTTTTTTGCTGGATCAAGTCCGCCTTGCCCTGCTCGACCAGTTGCTCGCAGTAGGCTGCATTGCGCCGGTCTTGCCAGACGATGGCGTTGGCGACGGGTTCGCCCGTAGCGCGGTCCCACAGTACCGTCGTTTCGCGCTGGTTGGTCACGCCGATAGCGGCCACGTCGGATGCGGCCACGCCGCTGTCGCGCAGCACCTGCTGCAGCACGCCCTCTTGCGAGGCCCAGATTTCGTTCGCGTCATGCTCGACCCAGCCCGGCTGCGGGAAAATCTGGCGAAATTCGCGCTGCGCGCTGGCGTGCGGCCGCCCCGCGTGGTCGAACAGGATGGCGCGCGAACTGGTGGTGCCCTGATCTAAAGCAAGTATGTATTTGGTCATGGTCTGGTAATGCAAGCATCGGGTAAAAACAGGCACGGAACCATCAAGCTCCGTGCCTCGGGACAGCGGCGGCAGTTTACCTTACCTTGCCTTCTTTCCAAGCCTGCAATAATTTATCGTAGGCAATCGTTTCACCCTTCGGTTTTTCATTCGCCAGCTTTTTCCATGGGGCGTGCTGGTCCGACAGATACTGGTTCGGATCAACCTTGGGATTGAGCTTGGGTGCGCACGCCTTCATGCCGGCCCGCTGCAAGCGCGCCATGACCTGGTCCATTTCCTCGGCCAGGTTATCCATGGCGGCCTGCGGCGTTTTTTCCGCCGTAATCGCCGTGGCCACGTTTTTCCACCACAGCTGCGCCAGCTTCGGATAGTCGGGCACGTTGTTGCCGGTCGGCGTCCACGCCACGCGGGCGGGGCTGCGGTAGAACTCGATCAAGCCGCCGTATTCGTTCGCGTGTTTCGTGAAGTAATCATGGCGGATGTCCGAATCGCGGATAAACGTCAGGCCCACGATCGATTTCTTCAGCGACACGGTTTTCGACGTGACGAATTGCGCGTACAGCCAGGCGGCGGCCTTGCGGTCGTCCGGCGTGGACTTGAACAGGAACCAGGAACCGACGTCCTGGTAGCCGTTCTGCATGCCCTCTTTCCAGTACGGGCCGTGCGGCGACGGCGCCATGCGCCATTTCGGCGTGCCGTCCTTGTTGACCACTGGCAAGCCCGGTTTCGTCATGCCGGCCGTAAATGCCGTGTACCAGAAGATTTGCTGGGCAATTTCACCCTGCGCCGGCACGGGGCCCGATTCCGAGAAATTCATGCCGTTCGCCTGCGGCGGCGCGTATTTCTTCATCCAGTCGATGTATTTCGTCAGCGCAAACACGGCCGCCGGCGAATTGGTGGCGCCGCCGCGCGACATCGAGGCGCCCACGGGCGTGCACTTGTCGGCCGCCACCTTGATGCCCCATTCGTCGACAGGCATGCCGTTTGGAATGCCCTTGTCGGCCGCGCCAGCCATCGACAGCCACGCATCCGTGAAGCGCCAGCCCAAGGATGGATCTTTCTTGCCGTAATCCATGTGGCCATAGACTTTCTTGCCGTCCAGCTCCTTCACGTCATTGGTAAAAAAGTCGGCGATGTCTTCATAGGCGGACCAGTTCTGCGGCACGCCCAGCTCGTAGCCATACTTGGCCTTGAACTTGGCTTGCAAATCCTTGCGCGCGAACCAGTCGGCGCGGAACCAGTACAGGTTGGCGAATTGCTGGTCGGGCAGCTGGTACACCTTGCCATCGGGCGCCGTGGTAAAGCTGATGCCGATGAAATCCTTCAGGTCCAGGCCGGGATTGGTGAATTCCTTGCCCTTGGCGGCCATGTAGTCGGACAGCGGCTCGACGGCGCCATAGCGGTAATGCGTGCCGATCAAATCGGAATCGGAAATCCAGCCGTCATAGATGCTCTTGCCGGACTGCATCGAGGTCTGCAGCTTTTCCACCACGTCGCCTTCCTGGATGATGTCGTGGCGCACCTTGATGCCCGTGATTTCCTCGAAGGCCTTGGCCAGCGTCTTCGATTCGTAGACGTGGGTGTCGATGGTTTCCGAGACCACGGAAATTTCCTTGATGCCCTTGGCTTTCAGCTTGGCCGCCGCATCGATGAACCACTTCATTTCAGCAAGCTGTTGCTGCTTGCTCAGGCTGGATGGCTGGAATTCCTTGTCGATCCAGGTTTGCGCCTGCTTGGCGTCGGCCAGGGCCGCATTCGACACGAGCATGGCCGCAGCCGCGAAGACCGTGAACTTCAATTTCATCGTGAATCTCCTTTTTAGTTGTCATCTGGCCTGCGATAGCGGGCCAGTGTTCTCATCTACGACTTATCCCCAACGCATTACCACTAACAACACTACAAAACTGATGCCGGCACCAATCGCCTGCTGCATTTCCGTGAACCCCGCCCACGCCAGATTCACATACGCGGCCGTCAGCAAGCCGATGAACAGGCGGTCGCCGCGCGTAGTCGGCATGGGCAAGAAGCCCTTGCGCTCAATGCTGGGCGAACGGATTTGCCACACCGTCATGCCGGCCAGCATCAAGCCGATGCAAATGAAGAAGATGGCCACTTCCGGCGTCCAGGCCATCCAGCCGAACAGGCTGGCTGTGCTATCGGTATTTTCCATGTCACACCCTCCCCATCGCGAAACCTTTGGCAATGTAATGCCGCACGAACCAGATCACCAGCGCGCCGGGCACGATGGTCAGCACCCCGGCCGCCGCCAGCACGCCCCAGTCCATGCCGGCCGCCGACACCGTGCGCGTCATGGTGGCGGCAATCGGCTTGGCATTGACGGAAGTCAAGGTGCGCGCCAATAACAGTTCCACCCAGCTGAACATGAAGCAGAAAAACGCCGTCACGCCCACGCCCGACTTGATCATCGGCAAGAAAATGCGGATGAAGAAGCGGGGGAAACTGTAGCCGTCGATATACGCCGTCTCGTCGATTTCCTTCGGCACGCCGGACATGAAGCCTTCCAGTATCCACACGGCCAGCGGCACGTTGAAGACCATGTGCGCCAGCGCCACGGCCAGGTGCGTATCCATCAGACCAACGGTGGAATACAGCTGGAAGAACGGCACGAGGAAGACGGCGGGCGGCGTCATGCGGTTGGTCAAGAGCCAGAAGAACAGGTGTTTATCGCCGACAAAGTTGTACCGCGAGAAAGCATACGCGGCCGGCAAGGCGACCGTGACCGACATGACCATATTCAAGGCCACGTAAATCATGGAATTGATGTAGCCGCTGTACCAGGACCGGTCGGTAAAAATCGTGTGATAGTTGGCGAACGTCAATTGCTGGGGCCACAGGCTCAGCACGCCCACGATTTCCTCGTTGGTCTTGAGCGACATGTTGAGCATCCAGTAGATGGGCAACAGCGAGCCCAGCAGGAAGACGACGAGGATGGCGCTGCTCATTTTCTTGTGCATCATTTCTGGTCTCCCGTGCCGACGCGCTGCATCCACGTGTACAGCACAAAGCAGAACAGCAGGATGATGAGGAAATAGATCAGGGAAAACGCGGACGCCGGCCCCAGGTCGAATTGGCCCACGGCCTTTTGCGTCAGGTATTGCGACAGGAACGTGGTGGCATTGCCCGGTCCGCCCCCCGTCAGCACGAACGGTTCCGTGTAGATCATGAAACTGTCCATGAAGCGCAGCAACACCGCGATCATCAGCACATTGCGCAGTTTTGGCAGCTGAATGTAGCGGAACACGGCCAGGCGCGAGGCGCCGTCGATGCGTGCCGCCTGGTAATACGCGTCGGGAATGGCGCGCAAGCCCGCATAGCACAGCAGCACAACCAGGGGCGTCCAGTGCCAGATATCCATCACCATCACCGTCAGCCACGCATCGAGCGAATTGCCGTTGTAATTGTAGTCAAAGCCCAGCTGGTTCAAGGTGTAGCCCATCAGGCCGATGTCGCCGCGGCCAAAGATTTGCCAGATGGTGCCCACCACGTTCCAGGGAATCAAGAGGGGCAGCGCGATCAGCACCAAGGCGAGGGACGCCTTCCAGCCATCGGCCGGCATGCACAGGGCGATCAAAATGCCCAGCGGAATCTGGATCGCCAGCACGGAACCGGAAAACAGCAGCTGGCGCAGCAAGGCGCTGTGCAAGTCGCCGTCCAGCATGACCATACGGAACCACTCGGTACCCACGAACACCTTTTGCGTGGGGCTCAGGATATCCTGCACGGAATAGTTCACCACCGTCATCAGGGGCAGGATGGCGGAAAAGGCCACGCACAGCAGCACGGGCAGGATCAATAGCCAGGCGCGGCGGTTGTTATCGGTTTTACCGTTATGTATCATCAGGCCACCCGCTTATCGTTGACATAGAACAAGGTGCGTTGCGGCGGAAAGCGCAGCCGCACGGCATCTCCCGCGACGGCATCGACGGCGCGCAGCTTGGCCGCCACCGTCGCGCCACCCAGCTGGAATTCCGCCAGGTAATGCGTGCCCATGTTGCGCACGGCCGTGACCGTCGCGTCGAGGCAATGGTCACCATGGTCGCCACCCTCGCCCGCCCGCACGCATTCGACGAATTCCGGCCGCACGCCCACCGTGATTTTCCCTTGCGCACCAGACAGCGCCGCGCGCGCGGCAGCGGACACGGCCAGCAGCTGCCCCGCCACGCGCACGCCGCCATCGTCGAGGGTGCAATCGAGCAAGTTCATGCCCGGGTTGCCGATGAAATAGCCGACAAACGTGTGTTCCGGTTCCTCGAACAGCGCTTGCGCACTGCCCGTCTGCACCACTTCGCCCTGCGTCATGACGACCACCTGGTCGGCAAAGGTCAGCGCTTCCACCTGGTCGTGCGTGACGTAGATCAGGGACAATTTCAGTTCGTGGTGGATTTCCTTCAATTTTCTGCGTAGCAACCATTTCAAATGCGGGTCGATCACCGTCAGCGGTTCGTCGAACAGCACGGCCGCCACGTCCGGGCGCACGAGGCCGCGGCCCAGCGAAATCTTTTGCTTGGCATCCACGGACAAACCGCTGGCGCGCAGTTTCAGGTCGCCCGTCAATTCCAGCATCTGCGCCACCTGCTGCACGCGCTTTTTCACCTCGATCTCTTTCCAGCCGCGATTGCGCAGCGGAAACGCCAGATTGTCATGCACGGTCATGGTGTCGTAAATGACGGGAAACTGGAACACTTGCGCGATATTGCGTGCTTCCGTGGGCAGCTGCGTCACATCCTTGCCGTCGAACAGCACCTTGCCATGCGACGGTTTCACCAGGCCGGAGATAATGTTGAGCAAGGTCGTCTTGCCGCAGCCGGACGGCCCCAGCAAGGCGTAGGCGCCGCCGTCATGCCATTCCATGCTCATGGGCCGCAGCGCATAGTCGCTTGGCGCCGTGGGGTTCGGTTTGTAGGCGTGGGCCAGGTCGACCAGTTCGATGCGCGCCATGTCAAGCTCCTCCCGGTGCAAACAGCAGCCCACCGTCTTGCGCGAAGATCAGCAAGGCGTGCGGCTGGCAATACACGGTGCAGGCGCTGCCGATTTCCAGGTTGTGCACGCCACCGAGCTGCGCCACCAGCGCCAGGTCGCCACGGCGCGCATGCACATAGGTTTCCGAACCGCTGATTTCCGCCAGGTCCACCTGTGCCGCGATGGGCACGTCGCCATCGGACTGCGGCGACAGATGCAGGCTGTGTGCGCGCACGCCGAGGATCACCTCCGTGCTGTCGCCCAGGCGGGCGCGCTGTGCGCCGCTCAGGTGTATCGACAGGCCGTCGGCCGCCTGCGCCACACCGTGCGCATCCACGCGCGCGGGGATCAGGTTGATGGGTGGGTCGCTGAAGGTGCGCGCCACGTCGATGGAATTGGGGGCGTTGAAGACGTCCAGGGTCGGCCCCTGCTGCAGCAATCGTCCCTCGTGCAGCACTGCCACGTGGCCGCCCAGCTGCAGCGCTTCCAGCGGTTCCGTGGTCGCATACACGACCGTCGTGCTGCCGCTGGAAAACAGTTCCGTCAATTCGCGGCGCAATTCCTCGCGCAGCTTATAGTCGAGATTCACCAAAGGTTCGTCGAGCAGCAGCAGGGACGCATCCTTGATCAGCGCGCGCCCCAGCGCCGTGCGCTGCTGCTGTCCGCCGGACAATTCTCCGGGCGTGCGCTGCAGGTAGGGCGTGATGTGCAGGCGCTCGGCCAGCGCCAGCACCTTGGTGCGTATCTGTTCCTCGGGTTCCTTGCGCAAGCGCAAGGGCGAAGCGATATTGTCGTAGACGGTGAAGGCCGGATAGTTGATGAATTGCTGGTACACCATGGCCAGGTTGCGTTTGCTGACGGGCACGCCCGTCACATCGACGCCATCGGCCGTCACCGTGCCCCCGCTGGGCTTGTCCAGGCCCGCCATCACGCGCATCAGGGTCGTCTTGCCGGCACGCGTGGTGCCCAGCAAGACGTTGATGGCGCCCGGCACCAGTGCCAGCGACATCGGATATAAAAAGTCGTCAGCCCCCTGCTTCCTGCTGATCTTGTCCAGTACCAGTTGCACGCGCTTCTCCTCCAGTGATGGTTTCTTATTCTTCGCCGCACCCTCTGCGGGGCGCGGTCGCCAACGTTTTGTGCTTACAGCAATGGGTACTGCTTCGGCAAAGGGTGCTGCAACAGCCAGGCGTCGAGCGTGCCCGCCGTCTCGCGCGGCAGGTGCAGGCCCAGCTTGGAGCGCCGCCACAGGATGTCGGCCGCGCTGACGGCCCATTCATGGCGCCGCACATAATCGACTTCCGCCGCGTACAGGCCGGCGGCGATTTCCTCGCCCATGGCCGCCACCTCCGTCCGCCCGGCGAGCAGCACGTGGATGCGCGTGCCGTAGGCGCGTGCATAGCGCGCCACCAGCGCTGCTGGCAGCCACGCATATTCGCGCTGCAAGCCTTGCACGAACTGGCCGAACTCGCGCACGGAGCGGTTCTGCGGCGTGCTGCCGTACACATCGCCGCCGGGCAGGCAGGCGCTGGCGGTCCAGGCCGGCAGCGTATTGCCCAGCAAGGGCGCCAGCATGTCCATGGCTTCCTCGGCCAGCTTGCGGAAGGTGGTGATCTTGCCGCCGAAAACACTGAGCAGCGGCGCACCTTCCTGGTCCAGTTCGAAGCGGTAATCGCGCGTGACGGCCTTGGCGTCGGCCGCCGCGTCTTCCACCAGCGGACGCACGCCCGCATACGTCCACACCACGTCGGCCGGCAAGATTGGCTTGCTGAAATAGTAACTGGAAAGCTCGCACAAGTAACGAATTTCCTCGTCGTCGATTTCCACCTTGCCACGGTCGCCTTGGTAGTCGAGGTCGGTGGTGCCGATCAAGGTGAAATCATGCTCATACGGAATGGCAAACACGATGCGCCCGTCCGGATGCTGGAAGATATATGCGTGATCATGCGCGAACAGGCGCTTGACGACGATATGGCTGCCCTTAATCAGGCGCAAATGGCGGCCCTGTCCACCGGGCGCCGCCTGCTGCAGGAACTCGGCCGTCCACGGCCCGGCCGCATTGACGACGCTGCGCGCCCGCACGGTCGTCTGCCTGCCGTTGGCGTGCTGCAAGGTCGCCAGCCAAGCGTCACCTTCGCGCGCCAGCATCGTGCAGCGCGTCTGCGTCAGCACGTGTGCGCCCTTGTCCGCCGCGTCGATGGCGTTGAGCACCACCAGGCGCGCATCGTCGACCCAGCCGTCGGAATACACGAAGCCGCGCTTGAACTCGGGTTTTAACGGTTGTCCGGCCGCGTGGCGGGTCAGGTCGATGCCGCTGGAGGCCGGCAGGATTTCCCGCTTCGCCAGCATGTCATAGAGAAACAGGCCGGCGCGTATCAGCCAGGCCGGGCGCTGGCCCTTGGCGTGCGGCATGATGAAGCGCAGCGGCCACATGATGTGCGGCGCCGAGCGCAGCAGCACTTCGCGCTCGATCAGCGCCTTGCGCACGAGGCCGAATTCATAGTATTCGAGGTAGCGCAGGCCGCCGTGTATCAGCTTGGTGGAGGCCGACGAGGTATGCGCGGCCAGGTCATCCTTTTCGCACAGCAGCACGGACAGGCCCCGGCCCGCCGCGTCGCGCGCGATGCCGGCGCCATTGATGCCGCCACCCACCACCAGCACATCGCATGCCATCGCTGTCTCCACACCTTGCTGTGCTGCGGCCATCGGGACTCCGTGTCTGTCGGGGGAAAGGCTGGCGAGGAAAGACTAGGCATCGCCGGCGACTGTCGTTAAGATCAATACAGATGTAATTCGAATGCAATATGGATAAGATACGCCAGATTGCGAATCGATAGCAACATATTTTTATCACTATTTGTTCGTTTTTGTTCGTTTGTGATTTTTAAAGAGACAAGCCCATGATTTTGAATCCCCGCCAGCGCCGCCTGCTCGAAGTGGTGCGCCAGAAGGTCACCATGTCCGTCGAAGAGCTGGCCCAGCAGCTGGACGTGACGCCGCAAACCGTGCGCCGCGATGTCAAGCAGATGGAAGAAGCGCGCCTGCTGGCCCGCTACCACGGCGGCGTCGGCTTGCCTTCGTCCGTGGAAAACATCGATTACAGCCAGCGGCAAGTGTTCAACAGCGACGCCAAGCGGCGCATCGCCGCCGCCGTCGCCGCGCAAGTGCCGCACGGCTGTTCACTGCTGATCAATATCGGCACGACGACCGAGGAAGTGGCGCGCGCGCTGGGCCGGCACACGGGCTTGCACGTGGTGACGAACAACCTGAACGTGGCCGCCATCCTGGCCGACAACGCCGCCTGCGAAGTCATCGTGGCCGGCGGCGTGGTGCGCGGGCGCGACCGCGGCATCGTCGGCGAAGCCACCATCGACTTCATCCGCCAGTTCAAGGTCGACATCGGCATCATCGGCATTTCCAGCATCGACGAAGACGGCAGCCTGCGCGACTTCGATGCGCGCGAAGTGAAGGTGGCGCAAGCCATCATCGAGCAGTCGCGCGAAGTGTGGCTGGTGGCCGACCAGCATAAATTCGGCCGCAAGGCGCTGGTGCGGCTGGCCGACCTGGCGCAAGTCGACATCTTGTTTACGGATGCGCCGCCGCCGCCCCGCTTTGCCGAAGTATTGCGCGAAGCGGGCGTGAAGGTGGTGCTGGGCTGAGCGGGCCACATTTCTGCAAGAAAACCTCGCACTGTCGCGCGGGCAATACGTCATGTGTGGGCAAGCACACAGAAATGATATGAAATATTTATCAATTCGGCAAAAATGATGTTACCATTGATGCAACAAGAGTTATTTTTTTAATCTTCCTCTCCGGCAATACGATTATTGGCTTGTTATTGCTTTTTATCTATTCAGAGCAAGAAAAAAGGAAAAACTCTTTGCCGGCAAGTGATTTCCTGTGAAAACAGTGTTAAAACTACCTCAAGCACGATGATTGTTCCCAAACAAACCACTCGACAGCAAGCGTGAAGGCCTTAACCATGCCGGCAACGCCGCCCAGTGAAGGAAAAGAAATGAGCCATAATTTTGAAACGGCCGCCATGCCGCAAGCCGCCCACCCCAACAGCCTCCCCGTCAGCGAGCTGGAAGCCCACCTCGGTTACTGGCTGCGATTCGTTTCCAACCACGTTTCCCACAGCTTCCAGAAAAAAGCCGAAGCCAATGGCGTGACGGTGTCCGAATGGGTGGTGCTGCGCGAAATGTTCCGCCTGGGCTGCACCTCGCCCACGGTGCTGGCGCAAGTGTCCGGCATGAGCAAGGGCGCCGTCTCGAAATTGATCGACCGCCTGGAAAGCAAGGGCATGGTCAGCAAGTCGATCCTGCTGGCCGACCGCCGCCAGCATTCGATCGAGCTGACCACGGAAGGCGAAGCGCTGGTGCCCGTGCTGGCCGGGATGGCCGACCAGAACGACGAGGAATTCTTCGGCAAGCTGCCGCGCCAGCTGCGCGACGACCTGCTCGAAGCAATGAAGGAAGTGGCGCGCACGCATCAGCTCAAGAGCGCGCCCCTGAATTAACTGCGCCACCGTGCGCCACAGGCGAGCCCGGGCCCCGTGACCGGCCCCGCTTACCTGTGCAATAATAGGGCTTGCCGCTCACTCGCACAGCCCATACCGATGTAGTTTCCCTCGTCCAGCCTGTCACACTCCGTTCCCGGCGCCGCCTTCGGCCAGCGCCCGTATTCCTGCGCGCACGCGCTGCGCCGCATTTGTCATTGGAAGTCCATGTCCACACTCAGCCCGGCCGACATCAAGGTCAATGTCCTGAGCGGCGCCACTGTCGCCCTCGCCCTCGTACCGGAAGCGATCGCTTTCGCCCTGCTGGCCCATGTCAGTGCCCTCACCGGCCTGTATGCGGCCTTTTTCATGTGCCTGATCACGGCCGCGCTGGGCGGCAGACCCGGCATGATTTCCGGCGCCACCGGCGCGCTGGCCGTGGTGATGGTCAGTCTCGTCGTCAGCCATGGCGCCGAATACCTTTTTGCCACCGTCGTGCTGATGGGGCTGCTACAAATACTGTTTGCGGCCTGCCGCCTTGGCAAGCTGATACGCATGGTGCCCCACCCCGTCATGCTGGGCTTCGTCAACGGCCTGGCCATCGTCGTCTTCATGGCACAGTTCGGCCACTTCAAGACGCTGGACGCCAGCGGCGCGCTCAGCTGGCTCAGCGGCGCACCCCTCTACCTGATGCTGGGCCTGGTGGCCGTGACCATGCTGGTCATCTATCTGCTGCCGCGCCTGACCACCGTCATCCCGTCCTCGCTGGCAGCCATCCTGCTGGTGGCCGGCCTGGTCTGGGCCTGTGGATTGGAAACGAAGACAGTGGGCGACATGGGATCGATCGCGGGCGGCCTGCCGCGCTTTCACCTCCCACAAGTGCCGCTGACGCTGGAGACGCTGACCATCATCGGCCCGTATGCGCTGATCCTCGCCACCATCGGTTTGCTGGAGACACTGCTGACCCTCAACCTGATCGACAGCATCACCGACACGCGCGGCAAGCCGAACCGCGAAAGCCTGGCGCAAGGACTCGCCAACATCGTCAGCGGCTTCTTCGCCTCGATGGGCGGCTGCGCCATGATAGGCCAGAGCATGATCAACATCGGCAACGGCGCCCGTTCGCGCCTGTCGGGCATCGTGGCCGGCGTACTGCTGCTGGGCTTTATCCTGTTCCTGTCGCCATGGATAGAGAAAATTCCGCTGGCCGCGCTGGTGGGCCTGATGTTTGTCGTCTGCGCCAAGACCTTCGCCTGGGGCAGCCTGCAAACCCTGCGCAAGATCCCCCGCGCCGACGCCATTACCGTGGTCGGCGTGACCGTCATCACCGTGCTGACGGACCTGGCGGTGGCCGTGCTGGCCGGCGTGGTGTTTGCCGCCCTCGTCTTCGCGTGGCAGCATGCCAGGCAGATCGCCGTGCGCACCGGCACCGATGAACGTGGCTGGAAGGTGTATCTGCTGGAAGGCTCGCTGTTCTTCGCCTCGACGGCCAGTTTCACGGCCCTGTTCACGCCAAGAGAAGATCCGCAGCACGTGGTGATCGATTTCGCGGGAGCGCGCGTGGTCGACCATTCCGCCATCGAGGCGATCGACGCGCTGGCGCAGCGCTACCAGCAGGCGGGCAAGACGCTGCACCTGCGCCACCTGAGCCCCGATTGCCTGGCGATCCTGGGCAAAGCACGCCCCATGGTGGAAGTCAACGACCGGGAAGACCCACACTACCGCGTAGCCGACAACCGCCTCGATTAAGCGCCACGCCGGCAAGCGTGGGGCCTAGCCACGGGCGCTTCGGCTATGATGTTGGCCTGACTGTTTACCAGGAACATGCATGGCACTGCACATCGAAACTCCCTTGCTCAACTCGCGCGCCCTGAGCTTGCACAGCGAACGCGCCATCTGGCTCAAGCTCGAAGCCTTGCAGCCGCCCGGCTCCTTCAAGATCCGCGGCATCGGCCTCGCCTGCGAAGAATACGCGCGGCGCGGCGCCAGCCGTTTCATCTCTTCTTCCGGCGGCAATGCCGGCATCGCCGTCGCCTATGCGGGACGCCAGCTGGGCATTCCCGTCATCGTCGTCGTGCCGGAAACCACCAGCGAACGGGCCAAGGCCCTGATCGCGCAGGAAGGCGCCGAAGTCATCGTGCACGGCGCAGCGTGGCAGGAAGCGAACGCGCTGGCGCAGTCCATGCTCACGCCGCAAGACGCCTTTTTGCACCCGTTCGACGACCCGCTGCTGTGGCAGGGCCACGCCGGCATGATCGATGAAGTGGCGCGCGCGGGCCTGAAACCGGACGCCGTGGTGCTGTCGGTGGGTGGCGGCGGCCTGCTGGCCGGCGTGGCCGAAGGCTTGCAACGCAATGGCTGGGATGACGTGGCGCTGGTGGCCGTGGAAACGCAAGGCGCGGCCTCGCTGGCGGCCGCAGTGGCCGCGCGCGAGCACGTGGCCCTGCCGGCCGTGAGCAGCATCGCCACCTCGCTGGCCGCGCGCCAGGTCTGCGCACAGGCGTTTGCCATCAGCCAGACGCGCCTGCTGCACAGCGTGGTAGTGTCGGACCGTGCCGCCGTCGACGCCTGCCAGCGCTTTATCACCGACCAGCGCTTGGTGGTGGAGCCGGCCTGCGGCGCGGCGCTGGCGGCCGTCTACGGCAAGGCGCCGGAACTGGCGCCCTACCGCAAGGTGCTCGTCATCGTCTGCGGCGGCGTGACCGCCACCACGCAGCAGCTCGACCACTGGAGCACCACCCTGTCGTAGCTAGGGCGCCGCCTCGAGCAGCGCCACGCCGTCGCGGCCCTGCCCCTTGGCGGCATACAGGGCCTGGTCCGCCAGGTCCAGCAACTGCGCCGGCGTCAGCGCGCCTTCACGGAAGATGGCGATGCCGATGCTGGTTGTCACCGGCAGCGGGCCGCTGGCCAGGTCGAAGGGCTGGCGGATGGCGTCGATGATCTTGGCGCCGATCTGGCGCACTTCGGCCGCGCTGTTCACGCCTTCCAGAATAATCACGAATTCATCGCCGGCCAGGCGCGCCACCAGATCGCTGGCGCGCACGCTGCGCACCAGGCGTGCGGCGAATTCCTTCAGCACCTCGTCGCCCGCCTTGTGTCCCAGGCTGTCGTTGATGGCCTTGAAACGGTCGATATCGAGATAGGCCAGCGCCATCGGCGCGCGCGCGATCCGCGTGCGCTGCATGCTTTGCGCCAGCTGCTCGTCGAAGCGGCGCCGGTTGGCGATGCCCGTCAGGGTATCGGTGGCGGCGGCAAACTGCAGCGCCGTGTGCACCGCCCTGGTCTTGGTGATTTCGTGGATCAGGCCATACACGCCTTCCACCGCGCCGCTCTCGCCCACGTCGGGCACGTAGCTGGTCTGGAAGGCGCGCATGCCAGTGTCTCCCTCGCCGCCGAGGGTGAATTCATATTCGACCTCCTCGCCCGCAAAGGCGCGCCGCAGGTAGGCTTCGCGCATTTGATACGCTTCCTCGCCCAGCACCTCGCGGATCGACTGCATCAGGCTTTCCTGCTGCGACCGGCCGAACCATTTCTCGAACGTGGCGTTGATGAACTGGTAGCGGTGCTCGCGGTCGATATAGACGATCACCACGGGCACATGGTCCGTCAGCAGTTTCAAACGCCGCTCGCCGTCGCGCGTCTGCGCCTCGGCGATTTCGCGCTCGGCCACCAGCGAATAAAAGTCGCGGCTCAAGTCGCCGATCTCGTCGCGCCGCTCGATTTGCAGCACATCGATACCCAGGCGATGACGGCGAATCTCATGCACCTGGTGGCGCAAGCGCGCCAATGGCTGCAACAGGCGCAACACCACGCGCCAGCCGGCCAGGCCCGCCAGCGCCGCCAGCAGCACGGCGGCCAGCAGGATCTTGCTGCGGATGGCATGCAGCGGCGCGAACGCGTCGCTCATGGGATAGACGGACGCCAGTATCCAGCCCGTCGAGGCGATGCGGTGGTAGGCAAACAGCGCATCGACGCCTTGCGTGGTGGTGCCCGTCAGCCAGCCCTCGAAGCCCTGCATGGCGCGCCGCGTGGGTACGCTGATGGGGCCATGTGCTTCGATATGCTGCATGATGCGCGACTTGTCGGGATGCTCGACGATCACGCCTGTGCTGGTCATGATGTACAGATAGCCGCCCGGACCCGGCTTGAGCGCGCCGAGACGGCCCAGGAAATCGGGCTGGCGCAGGTTCACGCTGGCCGCCAGCACATAGCGCACGCCGCCCTGCGCGTCGAACACGGGCTGCGTCACCACGACGATGGGCATGCCGGAAATGCTGCCGTTGAGCGGTGCGGAAATCACCGAGCGCCGGGTCGCCAGCGTCTGTTCAAAGTACGGACGGCCCTTCACGTTCAGCCCCGCCTGCGGCTTGAAGGGACTCACGCTGGCCAGGACGACGCCGTCGATGCCGACCACACCGGCCGAATAAAACTCCTTGCCCAGCACCGTTTGCGCGGCCAGGAAACGCTGCAGGCTGGCGCCGTCGTGCGCGCCGCCGGCCGCCAGGCTGTCTGCCATCGCGCGCAGCACATTGCGCTTCGCGTCAAGTTCTTCATCGATGAAGACGGCGGCGCTGGACAGCGAGACGTACTGCTGGCGCCCCGTCACGTCGCGCATGCCGCGCTCGGCCACGGCCAGGGTGGCCAGCGCCAGCGACGCGACCGCGCCCAGCACGAGCAGGAAGACGACGACGCTCATGCGCGCCTTCAGACTGGCGGGCAAGTGCCGGCGCAGCCATTTGCGCCAGGTCGTCACGGCCGCAGCTGCAAATGGCGGCACAGACGCTCGACCGACTCTTCCAGCGCCAGGGTGCCCGTATCCAGGGTCAGCGCGGCCGCCAGCGGCGCTTCGTAGGGGGCCGACACGCCCGTGAATTCGGCGATCTGCCCCGCGCGCGCCTTCGCGTACAGGCCCTTGACATCGCGTTCCTCGCACACGGCCAGCGGCGTGCTGACGTGGACTTCGATGAAATGCGCCGTACCGATGATGGCGGCGGCCATGGCCCGGTCAGCGCGGGAGGGGGAGATGAAGGCGGCGATGACGGTCAGGCCCGCCCCGTTCATCAGGCGCGCCACTTCGGCTGTGCGGCGGATATTTTCATGCCGGTCTTCGGGCGTAAAACCCAGGTCGCGGTTCAAGCCATGGCGCAGCTGGTCGCCGTCGAGCACCGTCACGGCGCGGCCCTGCGCCTTGAGCGCCTGCGCCAGCGACAGGGCGATACTGGTCTTGCCGGCGCCGCTCAAGCCCGTCAGCCAGACCGTGTCGTGTTGTCCTGCTGTCATTACACTGCCTCTCTCTTGTAGAGCTGGCAATATAACAAAGCCGCGCGGGAAAGGACAGATTATCAGGCTGCGCTGCGCGCCTCCAGCAGCAATTGTCGTATCTCGGGCACGCAGGAGCCGCAATTGCCGCCGGCCTTGACGCAGGCCGTCACCTGCGCCGTCGTCGTCAGCTTTTGTTCCACGATGGCCGCGCAAATGGTGTTGCGCCCCACGCCAAAGCACGAACACACGGTGGGGCCGGCATCCATGCCCTTGCCGATGGGCTGGCCCAGCAGCACGCCTGCGCGGTCGGCAGCATCGAGCTGCTCGTGCGCGAACAGGCCCGCCAGCCAGCTGCGCGACGGCAGGTCGGGACGGGGCGAAACATACACGCATTGCGCGATGCGCCCCTCGTCCAGGTGCACGGCGCGGTACACGCCGGCGCTGGCGTCCGCATAATCGAGCCAGTCGGCGTTGTCGTCCGTGACGCCGAGCAGCGCGCGCGCCCAGGCGCCCAGGTCTTCGATGCGCTGGCGGCCGGCCAGTTCGTAGCGCAGGAATTGCTCGCCCTGAATGCGCGTCCAGTGCGCCACGCCGTCCAGGTCCAAGGGCGTGCGGCTCAGGACAAACGCATGCCAGTGCACGCGGAACTGCTCGATGCGCACGGGGGTATGCTTGAATTCCGGTTCGCCCGAGACAGGGTCGACGACCGGGTTGACGACGGCGCCCACGCGCGCATCGGACGCATTCGCGTCGCTCCAGTGGATCGGCACGAAGACCTGGCCGCGCGCGATGCCGCCGCCATGCACGACGCGCGCCACCATCGCGCCCCAGGCGCTGGAAATGCGCGCCAGCTCGCCTTCGCGCACGCTGTACAGCAGCGCATCCTGCGGGTGGAGGTCGATGAAGGCTTCGGCGATATGGCCCGACAGCCTGGCCGCCTTGCCCGTGCGCGTCATCGTATGCCACTGGTCGCGCACCCGGCCCGTATTCAGGATGAGTGGATAGTCTTCGTCGGGCATGTTGCGCGGCGCGCGCGGCGCCGTGGGCACGAAACGCGCACGGCCGTCCGCATGCGCGAAGCGGCCATCGCCAAACAGGCGCGCCTGGCCCTGCGGCCACTGCTGCGGTTGCAAGGCGTCGTATTGCGCAGCGCTCAGCGCCGCCAGGTGCGACAGGTTGAACAGGCGCGCCGTTTCCGCCTCGTTGCGGAAAGCGGACAGGCGCGCATGTTCATCGAAGATGGCCTGCGGCGACGTGAAGTCAAAACCGCCAAAGCCCATGCGCCGCGCCACATCGCACAGCACGTCCCAGTCGGCGCGCGCTGCGCCGGGCGCCGGCAGAAACGCCCGCTGGCGCGAGATGCGCCGCTCGGAATTGGTCACCGTGCCATCCTTTTCGCCCCAGCCCAGGGCCGGCAGCAGCACATCGGCATGCGCGTTCGTGTCCGACCCGGCGCTGATGTCCGACACCACCACCAGCTCGCATTTATCGAGCGCGCGGCGCACCTGGTCGGCGTCTGGCATGCTGACCAGCGGATTGGTGGCGATGATCCACACGGCCTTGACTTTACCCGCCTCGATGGCCTGGAACAGGTCCACCGCCTTCAGGCCAGGCTTGTCGGCGATGCGCGGAGAGTCCCAGAAGGTTTGCACGGCCTCGCGATGCGCCGGCTTGTCGAGATCGAGGTGCGCCGCCAGCATATTGGCCAGGCCGCCCACTTCGCGCCCACCCATGGCGTTCGGCTGGCCCGTGAGGGAAAACGGTCCCATGCCGGGCTGGCCGATGCGCCCCGTCGCCAGGTGGCAGTTGATGATGCTGTTGACCTTGTCCGTGCCGGAAGACGACTGGTTCACACCCTGCGAAAAGGCCGTGACCACCTTGCGCGTGGCGGCAAACGCCTGGTAAAACGCCAGCAAGGCAAGCGGGTCGACCTTGCAGATGGCCGCCACCTGCAAGGGATCGTCGCAGTCCACATGGGCGGCCGCCAATGCCTCGTCGAGACCCGAACTGTGCCGCGTGACGAAATCATCGGCGATCACGCCCTCCTTCGCCAGATAGCACAGCAAACCGTTGAACAGCCACACGTCGGTGCCCGGTTTCACGGGCAGATGCAGGTCGGCCAGCTCGCAGGTGGCCGTGCGGCGCGGGTCGATCACCACCAGTTTCATGTGCGGCCGGCTTTCCTTGATACGCGTGATGCGCTGGAACAGGATCGGGTGGCACCAGGCCGTGTTCGAGCCCACCAGCACCACCATGTCGGCCAGTTCCAGGTCGTCATAGCAGCCCGGCACGATATCCTCGCCGAACGCGCGCTTGTGGCCCGCCACCGCCGACGACATGCACAGGCGCGAATTGGTGTCGATATTCGCGCTGCCCACATAGCCCTTCATGAATTTATTGGCGACGTAATAATCTTCCGTCAGCAACTGGCCCGAGACATACAGGGCCACGGCGTCGGGGCCGTGTTCGGCGATGATGGCGCGCAAGCCGCCGGCCACCTGGTCCAGCGCGGCATCCCAGGAAGCGCGCCGCAGGACGCCATCGACGCGCACCTGCGGCTGCAGCAGGCGCTTGTCCAAGTCCAGGGTGTCGCCCAGGGCCGAGCCTTTCACGCACAGGCGGCCCTGGTTGGCCGGGTGCGCGGCGTCGCCGGCGATGCGGATGGCGCCGTCGGGCAGGCGCGTTGCTTCCACGCCGCAGCCGACGCCGCAATACGGGCAAGTGGTTTTCACGGGCGTGCAGCTAGTCATGAAAGTATCCTGTTGGTCGCTGTCAGGCGGCCTGGGCGCACAGCGCCTGGCCAAACAATAAATGGGCGCGCAGCTTGCTGATGTCGCGGCGCTGCTGGATCAGGTCGAAATACCAGGGACCGTCCTGCACGTCGCCATACAACACGGCGCCGGCCAGGCGGTTGCCCTGCACCACCAGGCGCTTGTAGACGCCGCGGCGCGGATCACGCAGCACCAGGTCCTCGCTGCCCTCGCCGCCGATGATGTCGCCGGCCGAATACAGGTCGATGCCCGTCACTTTCAATTTGGTGGCGCTGGCTTGCTGCACGTAGCGGCGGTGCCCCGCGCCGGCCAGGTGCGCGCCGCACACGCGCGCCTGCTCCCAGATGGGTGCCACCAGACCGAAAGTGGCGCGCCGGTGCTGCACGCATTCGCCCACGGCGTACACGCGCGGGTCATAGCTTTGCAGGCAGTCGTCGACGACGATGGCGCGTTCGCAGTGCAGGCCGGCCGCTTGCGCCAGCGCGATGTTGGGGCGCACGCCTGCCGTCATCACCACCAGGTCGGCGGGGATGCTGCTGCCGTCCGCAAACTGCACGCCTTCCACGCGGGCGCTGCCCATGATGGCGGACGTTTGCGCGTGCATCAGAAAACGCAAGCCGCGCGCCTCCAGCGCCGATTTCAGCAGCATCGATGCGGGTGCGTCCAGCTGCTGGTTCATCAGGGCGCCGCTCATGTGTACGACGGTGACGTCCATGCCCTGGCGCTGCAAGCCGTTGGCCGCTTCCAGTCCCAGCAAACCGCCGCCGATGACCACCGCGTGGCGGTGCGTGCGCGCCGCCTGCAGCATGGTGTCGACGTCGCTGATATCGCGAAAACCGATCACGCCGGGCAGCGCATGGCCTGGCACGGGCACGATGAAGGGCGTGGAACCGGTGGCCAGCAGCAGGCGGTCATAGGCGACCGTGATGCCGGACAGCGCTTGCACGGTGCGCGCCTGACGGTCGATGCGCACCACGGGGTCGCCCGCATGCAGGGTGATGCCGTTGTGCGCATACCAGTCGCGCGTGTGCAGCATGATGTCGTCCACCGACTTTTCGCCGGCCAGCACCGGGGAGAGCAGGATGCGGTTGTAATTGCCGTGCGGTTCGGCGCCGAACACGGTGATGTCGTACAGGTCCGGCGCGAGTTTCAACAGTTCCTCGACCGTGCGCATGCCGGCCATGCCGTTGCCAACCACGACTAAAGACGGCCGCGCGGCGGTGTTCATATGGCCACCCACACCATGTCGGCAAACACGCGCGCGGGCCAGGCGGCAACCGAGTGTTCAGGCGCTTCGATGCACTCGCCGCTGGCCAGGTCGAAGTGCTGCTTGTAGATGGGCGACGCCACCACGACGCGCTCGCCGATGCTGCCCACGAGGCCGCGCGAGAGCACGGAAGCGCCCGCGTTCGGGTCAACATTATCGATGGCGTACACGCGCGGCGCCGCATCGCCGACGCGGAAGACGGCCACGTGGCGCCCATTCAGCAGCGCGCACACGCCCGTGTCGGGCACGATGTCGGCCAAGGGGCAGATGGCCACCCAGTTGTCGGCGGTGGCGCCGGACAGTTCATTCATCGTATTCATGGCTCAAGCCTCCACGGCAAGGATGGGGATCACGGTGCTGCGGCGTTCAGTTTCAGTGGCGGGCCGGATCTGACCCCGCTCTTCGACGAACACCACGTTTTCATCGTTCTTCTCGCTGTTGACGAAGTGGCGGAAGCGCTGGCGCACGGCGGGGTTGGACACGGCTTCCTTCCACTCGCAGGCGTAGGTGTCGACCACGTGCTGCATGTCCGCTTCCAGTTCCGCCGCCATGCCCAGGCTGTCGTCGATGATGACGCGCTTGAGGTAATCGAGACCGCCTTCCAGATTGTCGCGCCACACGCTGGTGCGCTGCAGGCGGTCGGCCGTGCGCACGTAAAACATCAGGAAGCGGTCGACATAGCGCACCAGGGTGGCTTCATCGAGGTCAGAGGCGATCAGTTCCGCATGGCGCGGCTTCATGCCGCCATTGCCGCACACGTACAAATTCCAGCCCTTTTCCGTGGCGATCAGGCCAATGTCCTTGCCCTGCGCCTCGGCGCATTCGCGCGTGCAGCCGGAGACGCCGAACTTGATCTTGTGCGGCGTGCGCAAGCCCTTGTAGCGGTTTTCCAGCTGGATGGCAAAGCCCACGCTGTCGGCCACGCCGTAGCGGCACCAGGTGGAGCCGACGCACGATTTCACCGTGCGCAAGGATTTGCCGTAAGCGTGGCCAGATTCGAAGCCGGCCGCGATCAGTTCTTCCCAGATGGCCGGCAATTGATCGACGCGCGCGCCGAACAGGTCGACCCGCTGGCCGCCCGTGATTTTTGTGTACAGACCGTATTTTTTCGCCACCATGCCCACGGCGATCAAGCCGTCGGCCGTCACTTCGCCGCCCGGCATGCGCGGCACGACGGAATACGTGCCATCCTTCTGGATATTGCCGAGGAAGTAATCGTTACTGTCCTGCAGGCTGGCGTGCACGGGCGACAGCACGAAATCGTTCCAGCACGAGGCGAGGATATTCGCCGCCACGGGCTTGCACACGTCGCAACCAAGACCCTGGCCATGCGCCGCCAGCAGCGCGCCGAAGCTGCGGATTTTGCCGACCCGCACCAGGTGGTGCAGTTCCTGGCGCGAGTACGCAAAGTGTTCGCACACGTGATTGTTGACGGCCAGGCCCTGCTTCTGCATTTCCGCCTTCATGATCTGCGTCACCAGCGGCACGCAGCCGCCGCACGCGGTGCCCGCCTTGGTGCAGCTTTTCAGGGCGCCGATGGTGGTGGCGCCATCGGCGACGGCCGCGCACAGCGCGCCCTTCGACACATCGTTGCACGAACAGATTTGCGCCGACTCGGGCAAGGCGTCCACGCCCAGGCCCACCTTTTGCTGGCCATCGGCCTGCGGCAGGATCAGGAATTCGGGAAATTCCGGCAGCTCGATCTTATTGAGCATCATCTGCAGCAAGGTGCCGTATTCGCTGGCGTCGCCCACCATCACGCCGCCCAGCAGGTACTTGCCGCAATCGGAGACGACGATTTTCTTGTAGATCTGCTTGCGTTCATCCATGAACTGGTAGGAGCGGCTGCCCGGCGCATTGCCGTGCGGGTCGCCCAGGCTGGCAACGTCCACGCCCATCAGTTTGAGCTTGGTGCTCATGTCGGCGCCCTTGAACGAGGCTTCGCCCTCTTCCTGCAACACATGGCGCGCCGCGATGCGGGCCATTTCGTAGCCGGGCGCCACCAGGCCGAAGACCAGGCCGCCCCACAGCGCGCATTCGCCGATCGCGTAAATATCCGGGTCGGACGTGACGCAGCTGTCGTCGATGGCGATGCCGCCCCGTGGCCCCACCTCCAGGCCACAGGCGCGCGCCAGTTCGTCGCGCGGACGGATGCCGGCCGAAAAGACGATCATGTCCGCTTCCAGGTGGCTGCCATCGGCAAACTGCATGCGGTGCGTGGCCGCCTCGCCATCGACGATGGCCAGGGTGTTCTTTTGCGTGTGCACGGTCACGCCCAGTTCCTCGATCTTGCGGCGCAGGACGCGCGCACCGCCCTCGTCCACCTGCACGGCCATCAGGCGCGGCGCGAATTCCACCACATGGGTATCGAGCTTCAAATCGCGCAAGGCTTTCGCGCATTCAAGGCCCAGCAATCCCCCGCCGATCACCACGCCAGTTGTTGACTTTCCACCCCAGGCCAGCATGGCTTCCAGGTCTTCGATGGTGCGGTAGACGAAGCAGCCATCCCTCTCCTTGCCCGGCAGAGGCGGCACGAACGGCGTCGAGCCTGTGGCGAACACCAGTTTGTCGTAGCTCAAGACTTCGCCCGTGCTGACGGTGACGGTTTTCACCACGCGGTCGATGGACACGGCGCGCGCATTGAGTTTCAACACGACGTTGTCCTTGTCGAAAAAGCCGGGCGCCACCAGGGACAGGTCCTCGGCAGATTTGCCGCTGAAAAATTCGGACAGGTGCACCCTGTCGTAGGCGGGGCGCGGCTCTTCGCACAAGACCGTCACGGACAGGCGCGTGTTGTTCTCCAGCGCCAGCCGTTCAAGGAATTTATGTCCGACCATGCCATGGCCAAGGACGACGATGTTCAGGGGGTGGTTCATTGCTATCTCCTCAGGCCGCGGCCATGTTCGGCTCTGCCGCTTCGCGGGTAAAGCGCACGGCGATGGCGCACAGGGCCGAGATCACCACCAGCGCGCTCAAGATGATCAGGGTCTGGCGGATGTCGCCCGTACCCTTCATCAGGAAACCGGCCGCCACGGCGCCCACGTTGCCGCCAGCGCCGATGATGCCGGCCACGCCGCCCAGCGCCTTGCTGTCGATGAAGGGCACCAGTGCATAGGTCGCGCCGCACGCCATATGGGTGAACAGGCCGAAGACCAGCATGGCGATGACGGCATAGGTGACGCTGTCGACTTTCGCAAACCACAGCAGGCCCACGCCTTCGCCGATCATCAGCATGAACAGCAGGGTGACGCGGCTGTTCAGGTTGCCGCGCAGGGCCAGCTTGTCCGACATCCAGCCGCCCAAGGCGCGGGCAAACAGGGCCAGCAAGCCGAAGCTGCCGGCGGCCAGGCCGGCCGATTTCAAGGACAGGCCGAAATGGTCGACGTAATACACGGCGGCGATGTTGTGGATGAAGATTTCGATGCCGAAGCAGGCGCCGTAGGTAACGAACAGCAGCCAGACGCGGTAGTTGGAACTGGCCGCCTTGAAGCTGTCCCAGCCCCCCTTTTTACCACCCTCGATGGCCGTACCGGCGGCGCGCAAGTCCGAGTAATTACCTTCAGGGCAATCTTGCGTATAGCGCCAGTACAGGGCCGCTATCACCAGCATCAGCACGCCCGGCACCAGCAAGGCCACGCGCCAGCCCAGCGATTCGGACACGCCCAGCATCACCACGGCACCGAGCAGCAGCGGCATCAGCGCCTGTGCCGCGCCGCCGCCCGCATTGCCCCAGCCGGCGGCGGCCGCGTTGGCCGTGCCGACAACACGCGGGGCGAACATCACGGAGGTGTGATATTGCGTGATGACAAAGCTGGCGCCGACGGCGCCGATGCCCAGGCGGAAGAACAGAAAGCTTTCATAGCTTTGCGAAGCGGCCACGCCCAGCACGGGGATGGCGCCCAGCAAGAGCAAGCCCGTGTACGTCTTGCGCGGGCCGTAGCGGTCGCACAAGGGTCCCACGATCAGGCGCACGAGGATGGTGATGGCGACGGCCGCGATATTGATGTTCGCCACTTGCGCCAAGGAAAGGCCGAACTCGCCCTTGATGACAGGCATCAGGGGAGCGCAGGCGAACCAGGCGAAGAAACACACGAAAAATGCCATCCACGTCAGATGGAATGCGCGCATGGGCGGCGTGGCGAGGGAGAAGAGCGCGATGCGCGTTGCTTTTTGGCTGGCCATATAGGTTCCCGAAGTATCCCGTTGATAAAACAAAACGGCGCCCGCCCCCGCCGATGAAAAAAATCAGCCTGGGCGGACGCCGTTGTCCATGTGGTCCGTCGTTGGACCGTTGTGCGTTTATTCAGGGGATCGCCGTTGATCCGTATCTCTTGTCTAGCAAGCGCCGTGCCAGCTTGCCGCACGGGCAGACGCCCTTATCGATACGAGGTTTGCGCCAGATCATGGCCAATCACGGTGCAAACGCGCCACTTGCTGGTGCATGCGGGAACCAGCAAGTGGCAACCCTTGTCTAAATACCATTCGAAGCAGACGCGGGAGAGCACGATGGTCAAGACATTGCGCCGCTGGCGGCCGCCGTGGCTGGTTTGCGCGTGGGCCGGGTTGCTGCTCATTACATGGAGCAACACTGCCGCCACCCAAGAGCCGAAGGAACACAGCGAACTCGATGCCACCGTCGTCGCTCCCTTCCGCGCCACGGCCGGTGCACGGACGACGCAGGCGCGTACCTCGCAGTCACGCACATTTATTGTTCGCCTCGCCTATCCCGACGCAGGCCGCACCCATGCGGTGCGCTGGAGCTTGACCTTGTCCGGACCCGGCCCGCAAGGCGCTGTACTGCGGCGCTGGTCGGGCACGGAGCAGGTGGGGGCTGGTGGCAAGAGCGTTACCGTGCCCTGGGATGGCCGCGCCGACGCCGATGCGCGCGAACGGAGGGTGCTGGCGCCGGACGGCTTGTACCAGTTGCGCCTGCTTGCCGAGGCCGATCCTGGCACGCCTCAAGAGATGCAGATGGAACAGCAATGGCACGTCCAGGTGCAACGGGGCGCCAGCACGGCGCCCAGGGTGCCCGCCTTCCAGACCGGCCTGCAACAACTACCCAGTCTGGAAGGCCAGTCCGACTATCGCCTCGTCTACGCCAACCTGCACAGCCAGACGCGCCACAGCGACGGCGGCGCGGCACTCGATGCCTGCCATGGCGCGCAAGACCCGCAAACGGCGCCCTTCGGCCCCATCGATGCCTACAAGTATGCGCAAGAACACGGCCTCGACGCCCTGCTGACGTCCGAGCACAACCATATGTATGACGGTTCCGACGGCACCAACCCAGCTGCCACCGCTGCCGAAGCGACAACCCTGTACCAGACGGGCCTGGCCGAAGCGGCCGCGTATACCGCCGCCCACCCCGGTTTCCTGGCCCTGTACGGCATGGAATGGGGCGTCATCAACAAGGGCGGCCACCTGAACATTTTCAATAGCGAACAGTTGCTGGGCTGGGAAAGGAATGCCCTGGGCGAGTTGCTGGCCGACGTGGAAACGCCGAAGGGCGATTACGCGGGCCTGTACACGCTGATGCGCGAGCGGGGCTGGGTCGGCCAGTTCAACCACCCGGCCCAAACGGGCCAGTTCCTCGTCGGCGACCAGGCGCTGGGCTACACGCCGGACGGCGACGCGGCCATGGTGCTGTGCGAAGTCATGAACACCTCCGCGTTTTCCATCAACGACCAGGAAACGGAGACGCGGCGCAGCAATTACGAAGCGGCTTGCAACCGGGCGCTGGCGGCCGGCTACCACGTTGCGTTCAGCAGCAACCAGGACAATCACTGCGCCAACTGGGGGGCGTCGTATGGCAACCGCACGGCCGTGCTGGTAACCAGCCCTGCCGCCGGCACGCCCGTTTCACGCGACGGCTTCCTCGAAGCGCTGCGCGCGCGCCGCGTGTTTGCCACCATGGACAAGCACGCGCAACTGCTGTTTACGGCCAATGGCAAGCTGATGGGCGAGCGTTTCGACAACCACGGCCCCTTGCACCTGGCCACCCATTTCAGCAACAGCGCGGGGCGGCAAGCGGCCGCCGTCGCCATTTTCCACGGCGTACCGGGCAACAATGGTTCCGTTACGCCAGTGTCGGACCAGGCCGAGTTCACCGTCACGCCCGCGCCCGGCCCCCATTTCTATTACGCGCGGCTGACGCAGGACGATGGCAACATCGTCTGGTCGGCACCCGTGTGGGTCAATCAGTTGCCGTGATCGGCCACCCCGCCAATAGCAAAAAAGCCGGTTTTCCCTCGCACGATTGCCCGCCGCAAGATGCGTTCGCACTGATCTATGGCAACATGGCAGCGCCGTTTTGACAGCAAGGCGGCGCAACCGTCAATGCCAGGGAACAGCATGAAACCAAAAGAGCTGATCATCACCAATATTGAAGCGTTCTTGCTGCAGCCGCTGACCGCAGCGGGCTTCAAGTTCTCGCCAAGCCAGCTGACCTTCAAGCGAGCAAAGGACGAATTCGTCCAGGCCATCCATTTCCAGGCCAACCGCCATAATGAAGAGGATGTCTGCGTGGCATTCTGGAGCCACTATCAGGTCTCGTCCAGATCCTATACAACATGGCACAAGGCACGCTACGGCCGTGAACCTGTCAACAATATCGTTGGCGGCGTGGCGGACTGGAATATCCCGAATTGGCAATTCCCTGTCATCGATGTCAAGGAGGACAAAGAACACCAGCTGGTCGATCCGGTCCATCGGGCAACAGTCATGGTCTGCCTGCGGGACAATCTGCTGGAGTTGGCCATTCCCTGGCTCGACCACCGGTCCAACTGGGAAAATGCGGCCCTGGCCCTGGTTGAAGCGCACGACTCGCATGCCAGGGCCTGCGATTTTTATCTGATGGCCGGCAAGCAGGAAAAAGCCTTGTGGGCCTTGAACGAAGGCATTGCCTACTGGGAAAGAAACCCCAAGGCATCTTATCCGCAAGAAAAAGAGGAGATCGCTTTGCGTATGGAACGCTACTTCAATGCCACACCAATCTGAACCATGACAAAGATCACTTGCCCCTACCACGACGCCTGCGGCCATCATTTTGACAGCAGCGCACTCGATGCGGCCGATGGCGATTTTCTGAAATCGGCCATCGGCAAGAACATGACCTTCATGTTCCTGCACTGCCCCGCATGCTCAAGGATATTCCAGTTCAATCCAGTCGCCTGGACAGCGCAGGCTTGCGAAGCCGTCACCCCCAAGGTCGCGAAGAAAAGCGGCAAGCAGCTGGAGAAATTGCTGGCAAGTAAAGAAGTAGCCCTGCCCCAGGCCTATCTCGCTCACCTCCGCAGCGGAAAGTCGCGTCCCGACGTGGCGATTTTCACGGATGAAGACCCCTTCACGCTGTACAGCCTGGACGCGCTGTGTCATGACGTCGAGGTCGATGGCACACGGTATCTGGCAGTCCGGCAACTGGCAGGCTTTGCGCAGACCCTGGCGCAAGCGGCGGGAACAGGTTCGAAGCAGGCAGCACCGTTCAGTCTTGCCGAGCTGGCGGATTGCCTGTCCATCGGCGAGGAAAACACGCGCATCCTGTTCATCGACAGCCGCGACAACGAAGCATTGTGGATTTATCACTGCGACGGCGGCGATGTCGAAAAAACGCGGCTTACCGTGAGCGCCCTGAGCGGACCTGACGCATCCTGAAGCGCGCCACACGCCGCAGATTCTGCGGTCTCGCTCTTTTCCAGCAAACAATATTGGAAAAACATGTTATTTTTTAAATAGTCATCCGTAGACACTGGTTCCTCACAGCAATCCATGGCACCATGGCTGCGCCGTTTTGCCTGCAACGCGGCCTCCCTCGGACCAACCAGGAACCCACTATGTCGTCATATCGCACTCTCGCCGGCAGCATGCTGCTCGGCCTGGCCGCAGCGGGCATCGCCCATGCACAAGCACCCACGCCCGCCGCCGCCAACACCGATCCCCACCTGTGGCTGGAAGACGTCCTCGGCGACAAGCCGCTGGCCTGGGTCAAGCAGCACAATGCCGTCGCCACCAAGGAACTGGAAGGCCAGCCCGGCTTCCCCGCCCTGCAGGCGCGCCTGAAAACCATCCTCAATTCCAAGGAACGCATTCCCGATGTCAGCAAGGAAGGCGAGTATTACTACAACTTCTGGCGCGATGCCCAGCACGTGCGCGGCATCTGGCGACGCACCACGCTGGCGCAATACCAGCTGGCCGAGCCAACTTGGGAAACCGTGATCGACCTCGACCAACTGGCCGCCGGCGAGAGTGAAAACTGGGTCTGGGGCGGCGCCTCCTGCCTGTATCCGAAGGGCGAACGGTGCCTCATTTCCCTGTCGCGCGGCGGCGGCGACGCCAAGGTGGTACGCGAATACGACGTGGCCAAGCGCGCCTTTGTCGAAGGCGGCTTCACCCTGCCCGAAGCGAAGGGCAGCGCCAGCTGGATCGACCAGGATACCCTGTTCGTTTCCACCGATTTCGGCCCTGGCTCGATGACCAGCTCCGGCTACCCGCGCATCATCAAGCAGTGGCAGCGCGGCACGCCGCTGGCACAGGCGCAAACCTTGTACGAAGCCAAACCCGACGACTTGAGCGCCGGCGCCTACAAGGACTTCACTCCCGGCCACGAACACCAGTTCATCGAGCGGCAAATCGATTTCTACAGCGGCGAAATGTTCCTGCGCGACGGCGCCGAGTTGAAAAAGGTGCCGAAACCGGACGACTCCACGGCCTTCACCGTGCGCGACCAGCTGGTCATCACCCTGCGCTCGGACTGGAAAGTCAACGGCAAGACCTATGCGCAAGGCTCCTTGCTGGCCACGGATTTCAAGGCCTTCATGCAAGGCAAGCAGGAACTGGAAGTGCTGTACGCACCCACGGCCACGTCTTCGCTGGACAATGTCACGGCGACGAAATCGGCCATCCTCGTGACGACCCTGGACAAGGTCAAGAACCGCCTGACGGAGCTGCGCCACGTGAACGGCAAGTGGCAGCGCCGCGCCGTCGATGCGCCGAAGCTGGGCACCCTGGTCGTCAGCGCGCTCGATCCCGTCGACTCGGACCAGTACTTCCTGAAGGTGACCGACTTCCTCAACCCGACCGCCCTGTACCTGGCCACGGCGCAGAGCGACAAGCGCACGAAAATCAAGTCGCTGCCGGCCTACTATAACGCGGCGCCATACAAGGTGGAGCAGTTCGAATCGACGTCGAAGGATGGTACCAAGGTGCCGTATTTCGCCATCATGGGCAAGAAGACCAAGTTCGACGGCAGCAATCCCACCGTGCTGTATGGCTACGGCGGCTTCGAAGTGTCGCTGAAACCGAGCTACAGCGGCACCACGGGCGTGGCGTGGCTGGAAAAGGGCGGCGTGTACGTGCTGGCGAATATCCGCGGCGGCGGCGAATTCGGCCCCCGCTGGCACCAGGCGGCATTGAAGGAAAACCGCCAGCGTGCGTATGACGATTTCATCTCCGTGGCACAGGATTTGATCAAGCGCAAGCTCACCAGTCCGCGCCACCTGGGCATCATGGGCGGCAGCAATGGCGGCCTGCTGACGGGTGCCGTGCTGGTGCAGCGTCCCGACCTGTTCAACGCCGTCGTCAGCCAGGTACCGCTGCTCGACATGCGCCGCTATAACAAGATGCTGGCGGGCGCCTCGTGGATGGGAGAATACGGCGACCCGGACGTGCCGGAACAATGGGCGTACATCAGCAAGTACTCGCCGTACCAGAACGTCTTCAGGGACAAGAAATATCCGCGCGTGCTGTTTACCACTTCGACGCGCGACGACCGGGTCCACCCTGGCCATGCGCGCAAGATGGTGGCCAAGATGGAAGAGCAAGGTCACGACGTGCTGTACTGGGAAAACACGGAAGGCGGCCACGCGGGCGCGGCCAACAACGACCAGCAGGCGCTGATGTGGGCGCTGACCTACACCTTCCTGCTGGAGCAGCTGAAGTAATGGGGTGGTGTCGGATTACGCATCCCGCCAATCCGACCTACCCGGTTACTTCGCCTGCGCGCTGGGGCGTTCGGCAATGCGGTCGCGGTAAGCCTGCAGGTTGAGCAAGCCTTCCGCGCCGGGACGGTACTTCATCAGGCCACGCGCGAATTCCAGCGCACAGAAGGCCGTGATGTCGGCAATCGTGAAACGCTCGCCGGCGATGTACGGCTGCTGGGCCAGCACCTGGTCCAGCCACTGCGCCGTCTCGCGCAGCTTGCCCGCCTGCGCCGTGGCGAAATCGGGAAACTGCGGGTTTTCCAGCGCCACCAGGGCCGGATGGCCGTGGCGCACCCAGTTGGCGGCGGCGCTGAACAAATGCAGTTCCACGCGGCGGTCTGCCATTTCAATGAACGCGCGTTCCTCGAATCCTTCGCCCATCAGGTTCGGCTGCGGCTGCAAGCCTTCCAGGTAAGTACAGATGGCGCGCGTTTCGGTCAGCACGCGACCGTCCGCCAATTCCAGCACGGGCACGCGACCCAGCGGGTTTTTCGCCAGGAAGGCGGGATCGCGGTGCTGGCCCGCCATCAGGTCGAGCGCCACTTCCTCGATGCCGGTGATGCCTTTTTCGGCAATGAACATGGTAACGCGGCGCGGATTGGGCGTGCGGGGGCTGATAGTCAGTTTCATGTGCAGGTCTCGTCTCGTTGTAGTGGTGGATGGTGGTCGACAGTCAGGTACGGCATCGGCCCGTGGCAAGGCGGTCAGGCGCCCATCATACCAGCGCACCGCCATGCTGCGCCCTCCTGGCGCGTTGACTTTGCCCCCGTTTCCACTTAGATTGCTGTACGGGAACGCTGGCTTTCAGTTCCAGCGATGTCCCGCTACCGCCATCAACGCTCGCAGCCTACCCGGCTGGCGGGCGTTTTACCCATGAACGAAGGGCATACCATGCATCGCACACCGACTCCGCGTTTCCGCCGCAGCCAACTGGCCGCCGCCGTCCTGGCACTGACCGCCATCACCGCCGTCATCCCGGGCCACGCCGCCCCCGCCGCCAAATACGCGTCGGCCAGCCACGCCCTTGGCACCACCACGCAGTTGCCGCGCGGCGTCACGCCCTTGCACTATATCCTGTCGATCACGCCGGACGCTGCCGCCTCGACCTTCAAGGGCGCAGCCGCCATCAAGGTGGCCGTCGACACACCGACCAGCAGCATCACTTTCAATGCCTTGAACCTGGCGTTTGCCGCCGCCGCCATCGAAGGCGCAGGCGGCAGCAAGCAGGTGACGCGCAAGATCGATATCGACGCGGACAAGCAGACGGCCACCGTGCATTTTGCCGAGCCCCTGGCCAAGGGCGAATACCTGTTGCGCATTGACTACACCGGCAAGATCGGCACGCAGGCCACGGGCCTGTTTTCGCTCGACTATGACACGCCGCAAGGGCGCCAGCGCGCGCTGTACACGCAGTTCGAGAATTCGGACGCGCGCAGCATGCTGCCGTCGTGGGATGAGCCGGACTACAAGGCGACCTTCGCGCTGGACGTGATCGTACCGAGCAACCAGATGGCCGTCGGTAACATGCCGATCGCCAGCAGCGAAGAGCTGGGCAATGGCATGAAGCACGTGTACTTCGCCACCACGCCGCGCATGTCGACGTATCTGCTGTTCTTCGGCCTGGGCGACTTCGAGCGCGCCACGGCCATGAGCGACGGCACGGAAGTGGGCGTCATCACGAAGAAGGGTGCGCTGGCGCAAAGCCGCTTCGCGCTCGACGAATCGGCAGCCCTGCTGCGCGAGTACAACGATTACTTCGGCGTGCGCTATCCGCTGCCCAAGCTTGACAACATCGCCGCACCGGGCCGCAGCCAGTTCTTCGGTGCCATGGAAAACTGGGGCGCCGTGTTCACCTTCGAATACGGCCTGCTGCTCGACCCGACCATCTCGACGCAGACCGACAAGGAAAACATCTACACCACCCTGTCGCATGAAATGGCGCACCAGTGGTTCGGCGACCTGGTCACCATGCGCTGGTGGGACGACCTGTGGCTCAACGAAGGCTTTGCGTCGTGGATGGAAAGCCGCACCACGGAGCATCTGCACCCCGAGTGGAATACGGCCCTGTCCAACGTGGGCGGGCGCGAATCGGCCATGAGCCAGGATGCGCTGCGCACCACGCACCCGGTGGTGCAGCGCATCGCCACCGTGGAACAGGCCAGCCAGGCCTTCGACGGCATCACCTATCAGAAGGGCGAAGCGGTGATCCGCATGCTCGAAGCGTACGTGGGCGCCGACACGTGGCGCACGGCCGTGCGCAGCTACATGCGCAAGCATGCGTATGGCAATACAGTATCGGACGACCTGTGGCGCGAAGTCGATGCGGCCGCGGGCAAGCCCGTCAGCGCCATCGCCCATGATTTCACCCTCCAGCCGGGCGTGCCGATGATCACCGTGGGCGAGGCCGTGTGCAGGAAGGGCAATACGCGCGTGACCCTGACGCAGACAGAATTTTCCAAGGACCAGCCGGACAAGAAACCACTGTCGTGGCGCGTGCCCGTCATCGCTTCGACGGTCGGCAACGGCAAGCTGGCCAAGGTGGTGCTCAAGAATGGCAAGGCGACCCTGAACGTGCCCGGTTGCGGCGCCTTGCTGGTGAACGCGGGCCAGAGCGGCTACTACCGCACCCTGTATGCGCCCACCGGCACGCGCGCGCTGGCGGGCAGCTTCGCGCGCCTGGCGCCGATCGACCAACTGGGCTTGCTGGCGGACAGCCAGTCGCTGGGCATGGCGGGCTTGCAGGACCCGGCCGGCTTCCTGGAACTGGTGAAGGCCACGCCGCTGTCGGCCGACCCGCAAGTGCTGGGCCGGGTGGCCGCATCGCTGAACGGCCTGTATGAGCAATACGCGGGCGACCCTGCGCGCCAGCAGGCTTTCGGCCGCTTCGCCATGGCCCGCCTGGCACCGATGATGGCGCAGACGGGCTGGGAAGCGCGTGCCGGCGAAGCGTCCAGCGTGGCGACCCTGCGCGGGCGCCTGATTGCCATCCTTGGCGACATGGGCGAACCGGGCGTGATCGCGGAAGCGCGCCGCCGCTACGCGGCCAGCGAACAGGATCCCTCCGCCATGCCCGCACCGCTGCGCCGCACCATCCTGGGCGTCGTGGCCCAGCATGCGGATGCCGCCACCTGGGAGCAGCTGCACGCCAAGGCGCAGCAGGAAAAGACGCCGCTGGTCAAGAACCAGCTGTACGACCTGCTGGCGTCGACCGACGATGCGGCCCTGGCGCAGCGCGCACTGGCGCTGGCGCTGACGGATGAACCAGGCGTGACCAACAGCCCGGCCATGATCTCGCGCGTGTCGCGCAGGCATCCGGAACTGGCCTTCGACTTCGCGCTGGCGCACCTGGAGCAAGTCAATGCGCGCGTCGACGCCAGTTCGCGCAGCCGCTACTTCCCGCGCCTGGCGGCCGGTTCGGCGCAGCCGGACATGATCGCCAAGCTGGAAGCATATGCGCAGGCCAACCTGCCGGCCAGCGCGCGCGGCGACGCCGACAGTTCCGTGGCCGGCATCAAGTACCGCATCAAGGTGCGCGCCGAGCGCCTGCCGGCCGTCGATGCGTGGCTGGCCAAGCAAACGGGCTAAGCGCCCGCGCCCGGCGCCGCAGGACGGCGGCGCCGGGCATTTTCCAGCCCAGTACGAAAATCCGGGCAAAAAAAACCGGCTTCGCAAAGTGCGGTAGCCGGTTGAAACGCTGTTTCAGAGCGCAGGGATAAAACGGAAAACACATGAAAAAGTGGAAATCGTGCCGGTCATTGAGGTGTCCGGCAACCTTGCGCCCGGGGTTTCCGTGCGCCATGTATCCACTATGCCAGTCCTTCCCTCGGGCAGGCTTAGGACTTCATTAAATCGCTGGCCGTTTCCTGTTTTTCCCCGCTTTGCTTGCCCGCGTGGCAATATTTCCTGCCGCGCCAGCCTGTCTGGTGCCGATGGTTGAGCTCACCGGCTAAGCTGTTGAGTCATGCCTGCATCCTATCGCTCCCGGAACGTAGTGATTTGCGCACCGCATGCTGTGTGCCAACAAAAGCATCATAACAGCGCCATATGACCGCCTTATGACGCAGCTCTAAGATTGCACGCGCGCCGCCGTGCGGATCGCGTACTATTCCCCCATCGCCCTTGCCCCGTCTGCCCCATGTTCAGCCAGAACCTTCGCACCGTTTTTCTGCTTGCCTGCGCCGTGCTGGCCGCTTGCACGCCCTTGCCGCACACACCAACTCCTGCACCGGCCGCTCCTGCCACCATCCCCGCGCCGCCGTGGCAGCGGCAAGGCGTGCACCTGCTGCACATCGCGCCCGAAGAATCCCTGCTGACCATCACCGTGCGCCGCGGCGGCGCGCTGGCGCGGCTCGGGCATGACCACGTGGTGGCCAGCCGCAGCCTGCAAGGCGTGGTGGCGCCCGCGCTGGGACGCGCGCAGTTCCGCTTCCGGCTCGACGAGCTGCGTGTGGATGAAGCAAACCTGCGCCAGGCGGCAGGCCTGACGACGACGCCGTCGGCCGACGCCATCGCTGGCACGCGCCACAACATGCTGGTGCGCGTGCTCGAGGCAGAACGCTATCCGTGGGTGGGCATCGACGCGCGCCGCACGGGCAACAATGAGGTGTTTGACGCCAACATCACCCTGCATGGCGTGACGCGCACGGTGCAGCTGCCGGTGCGGATCGAGCAAGCGGCCGATGGACGCCGCCTGCAGGCCAGCGGCAGCCTGCTGCTGAAACAGAGCGACTTCGGCATCGTGCCGTTTGCCGTCCTGGGCGGCGCCATGGCCGTGCAGGATCAGATAGAACTGGCGTTTCGCATCACCGCCCGGCAGGAGGTCAGCGCGCCAGGATCAGGCGCAAGCCCAGGCCGATGAAAATGGTGCCGGCCACCCGGTCCAGCCACAGGCCGGCGCGCGGGCGGCGGTTGAGCCACAGGCCGACGGCGCCGGAAAAATAGCCGAGCAGGCCGAACAGCACACAAGCCTGCGCCGTGAAGACCAGGCCCAGTTGCGCCGTCTGCCAGCTGGCATTGCCCTGGCCCGCGACGATGAACTGCGGCAGAAAGGAGAGAAAAAACAGCACGACTTTCGGATTGATACTGTTGGCAAACAAGCCCTTGCCGAACAGGCGCAGCAGGGACTCGTCCGGCAAGGCGGCCGCGCCATCGACTCTGGCGCCGCCACGGCTGCGCAAGGCGCCGATGCCCAGCCACACCAGATATAGCCCGCCAGCCACTTTCAGCGCGGTAAATGCGGTGGGCGAGGCGGCCAGCAGGGCGGACACGCCGATGGTCGCCAGCACGGTGTGCGTGAGGCAGCCAAGGGCGCAGCCAAGGCCGAACGCCATGCCCTGGCGGCGCCCGCGCGACATGCCCACGCCCAGCACCATCAGGTTGTCGGGGCCGGGACTGGCGGTAATGAGGACGGCGGCGGCCAGGAAGGCCAGGAACTGGTCGGGACTGAGCATGAAGATCTCGCGGGCAAAGGCGCCATGATACCGGAGCGGGCGCCATGCCTGCAGGACATGAAATTGCCGTATGTCACCGAGAGTCGATTAAAATGGGCACTCCACAGCAAACGGCGTTGCCGCCGGTTCCCGCGCGACCATCACCCAACCCATCGATGCCAGCCCACCCGCCCCCTTCCCGCCACCGCGCTTCCAGCTCCCGCGTCTGCGCCTGGCTATGCGGCTGGCCGCTCCTGCTCAGTCTGCTGTTTGGCCTGCTGGGGCTGGCGGGCGCGGCGCAGGCGGCGCCCTTGCCCCTGAGCACGCAAGGCATCCAGCACCTGGGCAACGGCGGGCAACTATTTCTCGCCGGAAATGAGGCCGCGCCTGCCGATGCGGCCGCCCTGCCCGCCTGGCTGGCACGCCAGCGTCCAGCCGGACAAGTCGACCTGTTCGGCGGCGCCTACTGGCTGCATGCGCAGGTGCGCAACGACAGCAGCGAAACGGCCTGGGTCATCGACCCGAACGACACCCTGATCGACCTGGTCGACCTGCACGTGTACGGCCTCGAGCCGCACGCAGCGCCGCAAACCTTGCTGACGGGCTACCAGCGTCCGCACGAATATTTGTTGCACTACGGCAGGAACGTACAACTGGCGCCAGGCGCCACGTATGACATCCTGATCCGCTTTTCCAGCCCGTATTACGCGCGCGCGCCCCTGTTCGGCGTGAAGACGCAGCAAGACTACCGCAAGCTGGTAGGCAAGGAAAACTTCCTGATGGTGGCGTCGATCGGCGCCCTGCTGGCGCTGGGCCTGTTCAATTTCTTCATCTTTTCCATCACCCTGGAAAAAGCCTCGGCCTATTACGCGCTGTACGTGCTGACCTATGGCCTGGCCTGGGCCATGACTTTCCACGTCTTTGCCGACCTGTTCGACTGGCATTTGCTGCAGCTGCATTACGTGCCGTTTTTCCTGCTGCCCGTCTTCAGCACCCTGTTCTACATGCACTTCCTGCGCCTGCGCGACTATTCGCCCCGGCTGTACCGCATCAGCCAGGTCAACCTGGTGCTGCCCCTGCTGCTGCTACCCAGCTGCTTCTTCGCCCTGTCGTATGCGCACACCCTGGCCACCATCGTCATCAGCATCTGGATGCTGCTGGCGCTCGTCTGCGGCATCGTCGTCTGGCGCCGCGGCTACCAGCCGGCGCGCTTCTTCGTGCTGGCCTTCGTCGCCCTGATGCTGCCCGGCTTTCTGATCCTGCCGGCCAACCTGGGCCTGATGCCGGCCATGGTGGCCAACGCCCAGCTGGTGACACTGCTGGGCGGCACGCTCGACGGCTTGCTGCTGGCGTTTGCCCTGGCCGACCAGATCCGATTGCTGCGCAACAACCTGGAACAGCGCGTGCAGGAACGCACCCTGGCGCTCACCCTCAGCAACGACGCCCTGCTGAAGGCCAAGGAACACGCGGAAGTGGTCAGCCGCCACCGCATCGATTTTCTGTCCGCCATGAGCCACGACATCCGCACGCCGCTGGCCGGCGTGATCGGCATGCTGAAATTCGCCTTGCGCGACCAGTCAGTCAAGGGCCGCACGCAGGAGTACCTGCGCATCGGCCTGCACAATGGCGTATCGCTGTTGACCATTCTCAATGACATCCTCGATTTCTCGAAGATCGACGCGGGCAAGCTGACCCTGGAAACCGTGGACTTCGACCTGCTGGCGCTGATCGGCGACGCGGCCGGCATCGTGCAGGGCCAGGCCGACGCCAAGAGCCTGCTACTGCGCCGCGAACTGGCGCTGGACCTGCCGCGCTACGTGCGTGCCGACCCCACGCGCCTGCGGCAAATCCTCATCAACCTGCTGGGGAACGCGCTGAAATTCACGGCAAATGGCGAAGTGCTGCTGGAAGTGCGGCGCGCCCGCACGCCGCCGCGCCGCGACGGCTGCAGCGAGATTGAATTCATCATCAGCGATACGGGCCCCGGCATCGACGCGGACACCTTGCCGCGCCTGTTCCAGAAATTCGAACAGGCCGACCACTCCACCACGCGCCGCTACGGCGGCACGGGCCTGGGCCTGGCCATCTGCAAGGAACTGGTCGAACTGATGCAAGGCACGATCGGCGTGGAAAGCCGGATCGGCATCGGCTCGCGCTTCCATTTCACCTTGCCGCTGACGCCGGGCAGCGCGCCGGCGGCCGACGCGCGCCGGCCGGCACGCCACGCGCGCCACGCCTGCCGCCTGCGCGTCCTGTGCGCCGAAGACGTGCGCACCAACCAGATCATCATCGGCACCCTGCTCGAAAGCATGGGGCATGCCGTGACCATCGTGGAAAACGGCGAGCAGGCGCTGTGCGCGCTGGGCACGGAACCCTACGATTGCGTGCTGATGGATGGCCGCATGCCGCTGATGGATGGCGAACAGGCCGCACGCCTGATCCGCGACGGCGGCAACGCGCAATTCCCCATTTCCGACGCGCAGATCCCCATCCTCGCGCTGACGGCCAACGCCAGCGAACATGACCGGCAACGCTACCTGGCTTGCGGCATGGACGATTTCCTCAGCAAACCCGTCGACGAAGCGCTGCTGTTCGAGAAAATCGACGCCATCATCGACCTGCTGCTGGCGCGCGGCCACGCGTTGCCGCCAGCCGTGCCCATCGAGGACGACACCCTGGCGCGCCAGTTCGGCCTGGACGACGCCGCCGACGAGCCAAGCGCACCGGCCGATCCCATGACGGCGCCCGTGCACATCCTGCCGCTGGCTGGCCTGTCGCCGCAACATTTGCAGCGCATCGCGCAAGCGTTCCTGACGGAAGCGCCGAGGCGCCTGGACCTGGCCTGCCACGCCGTGCGCGACGGCAACGCCAGCGCGGCCGCTGCCGCCTTCCACGCCTTGAAGGGCAGTGCCGGCTACCTGAGCCGCCCCACCCTGCACGGCCTGTGCCACCAGATGGAAACCCTGGCCTCGAACGGCCAGCTCGATAACGTGGAACAGTTCCTGCCGCAGCTGCAGGCGGCGCTGGCTGTGGCGCGGCGCGACCTGGAAACTCAGCCCGCAGGCTGAGGCATCCAGCCCTGCGCCTGCAACCACGCCAGCAGCAGTTGCGGCCAGGCGGCCGGCTCGCTGCCCGGTTTGCCCAGGCCCCAGCCATGGCCGCCGTGCCGGAACTGGTGCAGCTCGACGGGTACGCCCGCGCGGCGCAGGGCGGCGGCCATCAGCAGGCTGTTCGCAGGTGGGGAAATCGGATCGTCGAGCGCCTGCGCAATGAACATGGGCGGCGTGCGCGCATCGACGTGCAACTCCACCGACAAGGCGTCGCGCGCCGCCTGCGCGGGATGGGCGCCCAGCAGCTCTTTCTTCGCATGCGTCGTGTCGAATGGCGCTTGCATGGTCAGCACGGGGTACAGCAGCACGGCAAAGTCGGGCCGCGCGGAGACGCCATCGATCGCATCGACGGGCGCGTAGCGGGCCGCATCGGCCTGCACGGCCGTCATGCCGGCCAGGTGCGCGCCGGCGGAAAAACCCAGCATGCCGATGCGCGCCGGGTCGATACCCCACTCGGCCGCCCTCGCACGGATCACGCGCATGGCCCGCTGGCCGTCCTGGAATGGCGCAGCCACCCCGCCGCCTTCGCGTGGCAAGCGATACACGAGTTCAAACGCCGTGACGCCGTGCGCCTGCAGCCAGTTGGCGGTGGGGCCGCTCTCCTTGCCCGCCTCGATATGCGCATAACCGCCGCCGCTGACCAGGAGCATGGCGATACCGTTCGGCTGCGCCGGGCGGTGCGCGATCAGGTAAGGCTGGTCGACCTGCGTGATGGAGCCTTTGGCGCTGTCGCGCTGCGGGCCCGGCGCAGCGCCACCGGGCGGCGCGCCGGGCCACAGGACAATCGCGCCAGGCGGCGCGGCACCCGCGTGCAGGTGGACAAGGACAAGACACACCAGCATCAGGCGTTTCATGCCTTGAAATCCGTCTCGCCCTGGATCACGGCCGGATACCCGGTCATGGCGCGCGACGTCTGCATGCCGGCCATCACGGCCGCCTCCACGCAGCCCGCATTGAGGCCCGTCTTGATCCAGTCGCCCGTCAGGAACAGGTTGGAAAAGCCCGACTGGTCGGTGGCCAGCCGGTACTGCGTGCTGTTCACCACCGACATCACGTAGCGCTCGGACGGGTCGACGTTGGCGCGCCAGTACTGGCTGTCGAAGCGCGTCGCTCCCGCACGCTCCTTCGCGTCGACCAGCCATTGCCACGGAAACGCGCCCGGCGCGCCCGCCTCGGGCCACAGCGCGCCGATCTCGCGTTCCAGCTGGTGCAGCGCGCCCTGCTTCGCCCTTGCCGCGCAGCGGGCGGGGAAATCCGTGTCGGTGACGGGCGGATAGCTGTCGACGGGGAAGGCGCTGCAAAAGTAGGAGACGTTTTTCGGCTCCAGCCCCGCCGGCCAGTCTTCGTGCGCCAATAACTGGTCCATCGGCGCCCACGTGTCGTACGGCTCCGTGAAGGCCGACAGCACCGGCTGCTGGCCCTTCGGCTGCGTGGTCCAACCCATCTGCGACAGGTTTTTGTTCAACCACACCTGATAGGCCTGCGTGGCCACGGTTTTCACCTTGTCGGCCGCCAGTTGCAAGGCCGGACTTTGCGCCAGCAGTTGCGGGCACAGGGCTTGCAGCGAGCCGATGGAAATGCCGAACACCACCTTGTCGAAGTCGACGCCCTTCTTCAAGACCGTGGCGGGCAGCGCGCGGCCGAACGCCTGCTGGTACTGCTGCGGCCAGCCGCTCCAGTACGATTCCAGGTTGACGTCCTGCGCTTGCAGCAACGCCGCTTGCGCAGGATCAAGCTGCGCGTAATCGGGCGCGCTGGGCCAGCAAGCCAGGCCCTTGACGTCCACCAGCGGCGCGTAGCCGGCGGCCGGGTCCTTCAACTGCACCTGCTGCGTGATGCGGATGCTGTCGATGTCGCCCGCGCCCGGCACCAGTTCCTCCACGCGCTGGAAGAACTTGAATTCCACGCCCCTTTTTTTCAGCACTTCGTACAGCGGCGTGAAAATCGTGTCGCCCATGCCGGCCTGCATCTTGAACATGATGCCGCCCTTGTAGGCCAGGCCGATGCGCGCCATCGAGCGCAACAGCGTGCCCGCCTCGATGTTCGGCTTTCCAAAATCGCCGCCCTCGTAGGCGAAGACGAGGTCGTAAAAGCCGCGCACGGGCGCCGAGTTGACGCTGAACTGCTCGTCGCCGCCATGCTTGCGCAGCCAGTCACGGAAGTCGATGTCGTTGATGACGTCAAAGCCGTGCTTGAACACGCCATCCTGGAACATGCCTTTCATGACCGTGATGCCCAGGTCCAGGCAAATGAACAGGCGGCGCAATTCATCGTCGCCATCGATCAGGGCGCGGTAGCGCAGGCGCAGCCAGGCGCGGATGCCGTTCAGGGTACTGGCCAGCAGCTGGTGGCGGGCCTGGTCGTGGCGCGTGGAATCCGGCGCCAGGTCGGCCACCAAGGCCGCCAGCGCGCCCACGGACAGGCCCACGTCGAGGCCCAGTTCATCGGCCTGCCCCACCACTTCATCGGCCAGGCGGCGCAGCCAGCCCGGCCACACGCCTTCGCCTTGCGACGCACTGGCGCGCACGATGCGCGCATCGGCATCGGCCACCTGGCGGATCTGGCGTATCCACTGCTCGATCCAGCCCACCATGGCGATGGCCATCTGCCACAGGGTGATGTCTTCGCCGCCCTCGCCCGGTTCGCCCGGCAAGGTGGGAAAGACGATGGACCAGTTGCGCCACTTGCCCTTGACGTCTTCCGACAGGGCCACGTAATCGTGCTGTTTGAAGGCGTCGCGCCAGGTGGCCAGCGGCGCGCCGGGCGGACGTTCCAGGCTCGCATACGCTTCCTTGATCATCTTGAATGCATTCGCGTAGAAGCCGAACCAGATGTGCAAGCCGTGTTCCTCGATGCGCTGGCCCACTTGCGCATTGCGTCCGCTGGCGCCCTTGCCGCCCAGGCGCCAGCCCAACTGGTAGACCGTGATGGCGTGCTGGTTTTGCCAACCCGGCTGGTTCGTCAAATAATACGCGGTGGTCATGGCCGCCACGCCACCGCCGAGAATGGCGATCTTTTCCGGCGCGATGCGGGAATTGTCGACCAGTTCCTCGCCCGGCATGGCCGTGAAATCGAAGTTCACATTGAACGGCAGGATGGCCGTTTGCGGCCCCAGTTTCAAACCCAGGGTCTGGTCCAGGGGGAAGCTGTCGAAGGCGTGCACCGTGCATTCATACTCGTAGCCCAGCAGGCGCGCGCTGTGCAGGCGATTGATCTCGGCCGGCGCGGCCACCAGGGCCTGGTACACGGCTTTCACACCGGCGCTATCCGGGAACTGCTTGAGGAAAATCTGGTCGATGCGGGGATTGCGCAACAGCGACAGGATGTCGGCCCAGCCGGCCTGGTCCATGTCGAAGAAATCGGGAATGGAGAGGAAAATCTGGAATGCCTGCTCGATGAGCTCCAAAAAGCTGTTGACGGGCTTGTGCTGCCCCGTCTGCACGGTGGCGTTGACTTCCAGCAACGGGTGCAGGGCCAGTTTCGTCTCCGGCGAGAAATGCTGGAAACCCTTGGCGGCCACGGAGCAGCGCAGCGGCTCGCTGCCGGCGGCGGGAATTTCATAGTCGCACAGGTATTTCGGATAGCCGAACAGTTCGCGCCCATTGATCAGGGCCATCGCGTCGTCGACAAAAATATGGCACGGGTACCAATAGATATGCGCGAGCTTGCCTGCGGCATCCATCTGGCCGACCATGATCCAGGTGACGATGTCGACTTCCGTGATCCAGCCCTTGGCCTGGTCGACGGGATTGGCGGAGTCCGCATGGTTGACGCGGGTAAACGTCAGCATCACATACGGCGACAGGGCCTTCAGGGTCATCTTGCTGCCCGCCACCTGGTTCAGGGTGGTATTCACGGTCGCTTGCAATTTCGCCAGGTCGCCACGGACGAAATAGCCGTACATTTCCGACTGTTTCAATTGCAGCGGCGCATGCATCATCACCGAACCACCCTGATAGATATACGAAGGTCTTGCCGAAGGTGTCGCCGTCATTGCCCTGTCCCCTTTAAGTTTCATTCAAACAAGATTTCTACAGTGTATTTGAGAAAGATCAATGAATGATATGAAATAAATTAAAGGATTTGCCAAGATGCATAGGCTCAGCAGAAACGGGGGAGGACCAGCGAAAGGCAAGTGGCGGCCATCCGGTGTAGGATGGATCATCCGTGCAAAGCAGGCGAACTGACCCAGAAATGATTACTACCGACTACGTATCCACTTATTCCGGCAACCGCTTTTATCCCTTGCGCCCGCAAATCGACAAGGTCGCCATCGAAGACATCGCCCACGGCCTCGCTTACCAGTGCCGCTTCAATGGACAGACGCAAGTGTTTTACTCGGTCGCCCAGCACAGCCTGATCGTCGCCGAACTGGTGCCGCCCCCTTTGCGCCTGGCTGCCCTGCTGCACGATGCGGCCGAAGCCTACCTGGGTGACATGGTGAAACCCTTGAAAGTGTTGCTGCCGGAGTTTTCGGTGCTGGAAGACAAGGTCAGCGCCATCATCGCCGCCACGTATGGCCTGGATTTTTCCGACTACGCACCCATCAAGCGGGCCGACCTGATCGCGCTGGCCACGGAAAAGCGCGACCTGATGCCGCACTCGGCCGAGCGCTGGGCTTACCTTGACGGCATCGCCCCCTTGCCCGGTATAATCGAGGCCATGGGCCCGGCCGAAGCCAAGCAGCGCTTCCTGCAGGCCTTTGCCCAGCTGGGCGGGTTTGGACTGGCGGCATGAACACTTCTGCCGCAGCTTCACGAACGGGCGCTAAGCCCCGGTTTTTGCACGGCTTTTTTAGATATCCACAGCAACTGTGGATAAAGTTGTTGATAAGCCCCTCTTGACAAGCCGCAACACCAGTATTGATGCGGGTTTCAACAATTTGCTGATTTCACAGGCAATTTTTTACCCCAATGAAATCAATGACTTGTGATCAAGAGTTTGCGCTAGAACAAACTTACTCTGCCACCATGAAAATATATTTTGCTGTGCATAAGCAGAGTGGCGCCAGGCCGTCTTGCTTGAACAGCATTGTTTTGACAAACCCCGCAGACTGGCATAGTGTGGAGTAGCGACTACGATCAACGGTGGATAAACGCATGAATACGGATAGCGACAGTTCCGCCAAAGGGGCGGACGAACCGGACTGGCTGGTCGACGAACCGCTGGGACGGACCGATGCGGCGGCAGAACCCGCCACCGCGGCGCCCTGGCGCGTGCTGATCGTCGATGACGATGTCGACGTGCATGTGGTGACCAAGTTCGCCCTCAGCCAGGCCAGTTTCCAGGGCCGCCGGCTGAGCTTTTTGCACGCGTATTCGGGCGCCGAGGCGCTGGTCTTACTGCGCGGCACTCCCGATATCGCCGTGGTGCTGCTCGATGTGATCATGGAAACCCAGGATGCCGGCCTGCAAGTGGCACGCCAGGTGCGCGAAGAACTGCACAACAGCGCCGTGCGCATCATCCTGCGCACGGGCCAGCCCGGCCAGGCGCTGGAACACCGCATCATCATCGACTACGACATCAACGATTTCTGGTGCAAGACCGACCTCACCACGCGCAAGTTGTTTACCACCGTGATCGCCTCGCTGCGCACCTACGCCACCTTGCGCGAAGCGCAGCAACAGGTCACCGAACTGGCCGCCGCGCTGGCCCAGTGCGGCGACACGCCAGCGGCGCCGGCCAGCGGCACGCCCTGACCACCGCCCGCTACTTTCAGTCATAAAAATCAGAACACTGGATGGGCATACAGGCTTGTGGCATGCCCCATTTTGGCCCGTCTTGCCGGCCCATCGCATGTGCCGAGCGGCTCCAATTTCCTAAGTGGCGGATTGTTAAGCGCTTTTTCAGATATCCACACGGACTGTGGATATCTTTGTGGATAAGCGCCTATTGACAGGCCTCAAAGCCACAGCCCGTGCGGCTTTCAATAAACTGCTCAATCAAACAGCAAAAATAAAACTCATTAAAATCAAACACTTAGAAACTCACACATAATCACAAGAAAATTATTTCGCCAATTTCGTTAACCCATCATTTGTGCATAACTGAGCCGTAATGATCAATCCGACAACACCGGACTCACGCTGCCGGCAACACAGTTGCCGCGTAGAAACTCAATGCACGGTCTGGCGGCGCTGCTCCGGATGCAGCAGCACGCGCTCGATCAATTCCGGGGCGACATTGTATGACTTCAGGTATTCCAGCGCACACAAGGTGCTGAAGGCGGCCTGCACGGCGATGCCCAGATTGACGATATCGCACATCTTCTGGTCGATGCGCACATGGCGCACCACCGGTATGGCAGGCATATGCAGCGTTTCTGTGGAATGAGGCATGATGGACAACTCCTGCGAAGGGGACGGAGGGGAAGACGGCGTAGCGGTGCGAACCGCGACAGCGCGGAAAGGGACAGTGCTCGTGTTGCCGCTAAAAGTATTGCCGATAAACTCTCGATGTCAATGGCAGGGAAACATGAGCCACGGTTTTTTCTTGCAGGCACAAGCGCAGCCGAAAGCGATGGACAAGCGCGAGCGGCCACGGCGATAATCAGCCATGTCCTCGCCTTCTCCCCTTCCGCCCGACCTTCCCCGCCCGCAGCCCGCCTCGCTTGCCGACCTGTTCTTCTCGTTCACCTGGCTGGCCCTGCAAGGCTTTGGCGGCGTGCTGGCCGTGATCCAGCGCGAGATGGTCGAGCGCAAGCGTTGGCTGACGCAGGAGGAATTCCTGGAAGACTGGGCCGTGGCGCAAATCATGCCCGGACCGAATGTCGTCAACCTGTCCTTGATGGTGGGCGGGCGCTATTTCGGCTTGCAAGGCGCCCTGACGGCGCTGGCCGGCATGCTGGCCGTGCCCCTCGTCATCGTGCTCGTGCTGGGCGTGCTGTACACGCATTTTGGCGACAATCCGCAGATGGCGGGCTCCCTGCGCGGCATGGCCGCCGTCTCGGCCGGCATGATCGCTGCCACGGGCGTGAAACTGGCGACCGCGCTGGCCAAGCATCCGCTGCCCCTGTGGCTGACCTTGTCCATCACCGTGCTGGGCGTGCTGATGGTGGCCGTGCTGCGCTGGCCCCTGCTGTACATCCTGCTGGGCCTGGGCGGCATCGGCTGCCTGCTCACGTACCGGAAGCTGTCCGCATGAATCCGCCCCTGCAACTGGTGTTGAGCACCGGCGACTGGCTGAACCTGTTCGGCCACTACCTGATGCTGTCGCTGATGTCGATCGGCGGCGCCATTTCCACCACGTCCGAAATGCACCGTTTCCTCGTCGAACAGCATGGCTGGCTGACGCAGGCGCAATTCAATGAATCGATCGCCATCGCCCAGGCCGCGCCCGGCCCGAACGTGCTGTTCGTCGCCCTGATGGGCTGGAACGTGGGCATGAACGCGGGCAGCTATGCGGCGGCGTATCTGGGCGTGCTGGTGACGATGGTGGGCATCATGCTGCCCAGCACCACCCTCACCTACGTGGCAGCCCAGTGGGGCTACCGCAACCGCGACCTGCGTCCCGTGCGCGCCTTCAAGCAAGGCATGGCACCCATCGTTGTTGCCCTCCTGATTTCCACGGGCATGATTTTGGGCGGCGCCAACCATGATTTCCGCACGGACTGGCCCCTGTGGAGCCTGTCCATCGTGGCCGGCCTGATCATCTGGCGCACGAAGATCCATTTGTTGTGGCTGCTGGCCGCTGGCGCCGTGCTAGGTTGGTTCCAGCTGGTTTAGTACGCCTATCAAAAGGCTCTGTCATCGGTAAATAGGGGAACTGCCGGAATCTTCCCTTGGCATTGCTGTCTGACTCTGCATACTTACCAGACAGGGAGCAGATCATGCAGCCAGCCGAATGGATCCGTTTTATCGCCCAGTTTGCTCACCTGAACCGACGCCAGCGGCAGACAGGCATCGCCCTGCTGCGTGGCAACGCACCGCAAGACGCGACCGTCGCGTTGCTGGAAAGCGTGGCGCAGCCGCGATTGGCCTGTCCCGCCTGCCGCTCGCCTCACCTGCACCGGCATGGCCATGCGCACGGCTTGCAGCGCTACCGCTGTGTGCCTTGCGGACGCACTTTCAATGCCTTGACGGGCACGCCGCTGGCCCGCTTGCGTCACAAAGCGCTATGGATCGCGTATGCCGATTGCCTGCTCGACTCCGCCTCGGTGCGCCAGGCCGCTCAGCAGCTGGGATTACACCGCAATACCACGTTTCGCTGGCGCCACTGCTTTCTCAGCGTGGCGAAGACGGACCGGCCGCATGGCCTGCATGGCATCGCCGAGGCCGATGAACTCTACGTGCTGGAATCGGAAAAGGGATCGAGGCAGATGACGCGGCCGGCTCGCCGCCGGGGCGGCCATGCCTTTAAACGCGGTATCTCGAATGAGCAAGTCTGCATCCTGGTGGCGCGCGACCGCACGGGCCAGACCCTTGATTTCGTCACGGGCAAAGGCGCGTTGACGAAGGCGCAGCTGCACCGATGTTTGTTGCCCGTTATCGACAAGGATGTTCTGCTGGTAACGGATGGCCATGCGGCCTACCGGGCGTTTGCGAGGGAAGCGGGCATCAGCCACGAGGCCGTCAACTTGCGCGCCGGCATCCGTGTGCAGGGCGCCGCGCATGTGCAGAACGTCAATGCGTATCACAGCCGCTTGCGGCAATGGCTGCGTCCGTTTCACGGCGTGGCGACGCGCTACCTGCCAAATTACCTGGGCTGGCGCTGGATACTCGACGCCAGACGCATCCGTTCACCAGAAACGTTATTGAAAGCAACCCTGGGAGTATTCCCACATCTGACGGTGACATAGCCTATCAAAACCTACTGCGCGTCGTAATTTGCGGCCTGCGATGCTCACTGTACATTCGTACAGTTGCGCTTCTCAAGCCAACGGGGGCGCCGAGCCTTCCTTCCGCTCGCTACGGTTTTGTTAGGCGTTGTTAAGCCAGTTATTAAGCCTACACGGCCAAATGGCGCTTCACGTCGTCGCCATCCATCTGCGCAGCCAGTCCGCTGGCGACGACGCTGCCGCGCGACAGCACGATGAATGCATCGGCCAGCTCGCGGGCAAAATCGAAATACTGTTCGCACAACACGATGGCCATGTCGCCGCGCTGTTTCAGCAGGCTGATCACGCGGCCGATATCCTTGATGACGGACGGCTGGATGCCCTCCGTCGGCTCGTCGAAGATGATCAGCTGCGGCTCGGCCAGCAGGGCGCGGGCGATGGCCAGCTGCTGCTGTTGCCCGCCTGACAAATCGCCGCCGCGCCGCTGCAGCATCTCTTTGAGCACCGGGAACAGCTCATACACGTGAGGATCGATGCGCGAGGCTTGCCTGCCCCGCTTCACCGCCATGCCCATCAACAAGTTTTCCTCGACCGTCAGGCGCGCAAAGATGTCGCGCCCCTGCGGCACGTAGGCGATGCCCAGCTTGGCCCGCGCATGCGGCGTCAGTTTCGTGATGTCGCGCCCCTGGAACACCACCGTGCCCTGCGCCACGGGCAGCACGCCCATCAGGCATTTCAACAAGGTCGTCTTGCCCACGCCATTGCGCCCCAGCAAAGCCAGACACTCGCCCTTGCGCGCCGACAGATTGATGCCGCGCAAGGTGTGCGAGGAGCCATAGTATTGATTCAATTGCTCGACTTCCAGCATATGTGTTCACCTTCCCAGATAGACTTCGATGACCCGCTCGTCGGCCTGCACTTCGTCCATGCGGCCCTGCGCCAGCACGGCACCCTCATGCAGCACGGTGACGATGCCTTGCTGGGCAATGTCCGTGACGAAACCCATGTCGTGCTCGACCACCATGATCGAATGCTTGCCGCGCAATTCATTGAGGAGCTCCGCCGTGCGCGCCGTTTCCGCATCCGACATGCCGGCCACGGGTTCGTCCAGCAGGATCAGCTGCGGCTCCTGCATCAGCAGCATGCCGATTTCCAGCCACTGCTTTTGCCCATGCGACAGCAAACCGGCCGGCCGCGCCTCGTGGCCGTTGAGGCGGATCAGGCGCAGGATGGCTTCGATCTTGCCGGCCTGCTCGGAGGTCAAACGGGCAAACAGGGTGGGCGCCACGCGCTTGTCCATCTTCATCGCCAGTTCCAGGTTGTCGAACACCGTGTGCTGCTCGAACACGGTGGGGCGCTGGAACTTGCGGCCGATGCCCGCGTGGGCGATCTGCGCTTCCGTCATCGTCGCCAGGTTCATGGTCTGGCCAAACCAGGCCGTGCCGGACGTGGGCCGCGTCTTGCCCGTGATGACATCCATCATCGTCGTCTTGCCCGCGCCGTTAGGGCCGATGATGCAGCGCAATTCGCCCACGGAAATATCGAGGCTCAGCTTGTTGATGGCCTTGAAGCCGTCGAACGACACGCTGATGTCCTCCAGATACAAAATCGCGCCATGCGTCGTATCGACACCCTCGCCTTTGACGCGCGAATACGTGGCGCCAGCCTCGGTGCTGGCCATGCCGGGCAACATGCGGATACTCATGCGGCCTCCTCTGCCACGACGGTCGCCTTTTTACGTTTGAGCTTGCTCAACACGCCCAGCATGCCTTGCTGCATGAACAGGGTGACGACGATGAACAGCAAGCCCAGCGCGAACAGCCACAGCTCCGGCAAGGCGGCCGTGAACCAGCTTTTCAAGCCGTTGACGGTGAAGGCGCCCAGGATGGGACCGATCAAGGTACCCCGTCCACCGACTGCCACCCACACGACCATTTCGATGGAATTGGCTGGCGACATTTCGGACGGGTTGATGATGCCCACCTGCGGCACGTACAGGGCGCCGGCAATGCCGCACAGCACGGCCGACAAGGTCCACACGAACAGCTTGAACCACAGCGGGTTGTAGCCGAGGAACATCAAGCGCGCCTCGCTGTCGCGCACGCCCTGCAGCACCCTGCCCAGTTTCGAGCGGACGATGGCGCGCGCGCCGATCAAGGCCGCCAGCAGGAAGGCCAGGGTCAGCAGGAACAGCACGGCCCGGGTGGCGGGCGCCGTGATGCTATAGCCGAGGATGGTCTTGAAATCCGTGAAACCGTTGTTGCCGCCAAAGCCGGTATCGTTGCGGAAGAACAAGAGCATGAAGGCATACGTCATCGCTTGCGTGATGATGGAAAAATACACGCCCTTGATGCGCGAGCGAAACGCAAAATAACCAAACACAAAGGCGAGCACGCCCGGCACCAGCACGACGAGCGCCATGCAGTACCAGAAGTGTTCCGTAAACGCCCAGTACCACGGGTAAGTCTTCCAGTCGAGAAAGATCATGAAATCGGGCAAGCTGCTGTGGTACTGGCCCTGGTCACCGATGGCGCGCATCAGATACATGCCGTGCGCATACGCGCCCAGCGCAAAGAATACGCCGTGGCCCAGGGACAGGATGCCCGTGTAGCCCCAGACAAGGTCCAGCGCCAGCGCGGCCAGCGCGTAGCACATGAACTTGCCTACCAGCGCCACCGTGTAGGCGGACACGTGCAGCGCATGCCCTTCGGCAAACGCCAGGTTAAAAATGGGCAACAGCGCCGCCAGCAACGTGCATGCGGCAAGCGCCAGCCAGACGGGCCGCGTAAACAGGCCTTGCTTGGTTTGACAGGAGGTAATCATTCGACGCTGCGTCCCTTCATGGCAAACAGGCCCTGCGGCCGGCGCTGGATGAATATGATGATGAACACGAGAATGGCGATCTTCGCCAGCACGGCGCCCGCCACCGGTTCGAGGAATTTGTTGACTTCGCCCAGGCCCAGCGCGGCGATCACCGTACCAGCCAGCTGGCCCACGCCGCCCAGCACCACCACCATGAAAGAATCGACGATGTAGCTTTGGCCCAGGTCCGGCCCCACATTGCCCAGCTGCGACAGGGCCACGCCACCCAGGCCCGCGATGCCGGAACCGAGGCCGAAGGTCAGCATGTCGACCTTGCCCGTCGCCACGCCCACGCAATCGGCCATGCGGCGGTTTTGCGTGACGGCCCGCACGAACAGGCCCAGCCGTGTCTTGTTCAAAATCAACCACACGGCCACCACGACAACGACGGCAAAGCCGATGATGGCCAGCCGGTTGTACGGCAGCACGAGGCCGCCCAGCACGGTGACACCGCCCGACATCCACGCGGGATTGGCCACTTCCACGTTTTGCGCGCCGAAGATGGTGCGCACGGCCTGCATCAGGATCAGGCTGATGCCCCAGGTGGCCAGCAGGGTTTCCAGCGGCCGGCCATACAGCCAGCGGATCACCGTGCGCTCGAGCGCCACGCCCACCAGCCCGGCGACGAGGAAGGCAGCCGGCAGCGCAGCCAGCAGATACGCATCCTGCAGGCCAGGCAGGAAGTTGCGGAAGAACAACTGGCACAGGTAGGTCGTGTAAGCGCCTATCATCAGCAATTCGCCGTGCGCCATGTTGATAATGCCCATCAAGCCAAAGGTGATGGCAAGCCCCAGCGCGGCCAGCAGCAGCACGCTGCCCAGAGAGATGCCGTAGAACACATTGCCGGCGAATTCCATGCGCGCCACCCGTCCCTTGATCTGGCGCATGGTTTCGATGGCGGCCAGCTGCACGGCCTCGTCCGGCTCACCGCCCTTCTCCAGCATGGCTTGCAGCACGGGCAGCAGGCGCGCATCGCTGCTGCCGGCCAGCGCTTCCACAGCTTGCTTGCGTGTGGCCGCGTCGGGCGCATGCAGGTTGGCGCTGGCGATCAGCACCTGCAATATCTGTTTAATCTCAGCATCGTTTTCCTGCGCCAGCGCCTTGCGGATCAGGGGAAGCTGCGCGGGATCAACCGCCTTTTGCAAGGCCTGCGCGGCTGCCAGGCGCGTGGCCCGCTCCGGCGCCAGCAGCTGCAAGCCCGACAAGGCCCCCGCCACGGCCGAGCGCAAGCGGTTGTTGACCATCACGCCATCGATGCCGTCCGGCAACGGCACGTTCTTGCCGCTTGCCGGGTCATATGCCTGCTCGCCATCGACGATATACACCGTGCCGTCGGGTGCGGCATACAGGGCATCGCCCTGCAAGGCTTGCAGCACACGGTCGGCCTCGGGCGTGGCCAGGGCGGCGATCTGCGCGACGGCGGCGACCCTGGCATCGGGGTCGTCGCCGGCCAGCGGTTTGAGCAAGGATGGATCGATGGCGGCCTGGGCCATGGATGACAGGCACAGGCAGGCGAAGACCAGCTGCGATGTGAATAGCCTCATTGATATCCCGGAAAAGCGTTGATGGTCGGCACCACCGGACGCATTGCCCGATGGCGCTGGCGTGGCTCTTTACAGCTTTTGCTTGCCCTCATTGCCCTTGATGAACGGGCTCCACGGCTGGGCGCGTATCGGTTCCTTGGTTTTCCACACGACATTGAATTGCCCATCAGCCTTGATCTCGCCGATCATCACGGGCTTGTGTAAGTGGTGATTCGTGGCATCCATGGTCAGGGTAAAGCCGGATGGCGCCTTGACGCTCTGGCCCGCCATGGCGGCGATCACCTTGTCCGTGTCCGTCGATTTCGCCTTTTCCACGGCTTGCGCCCACATGTGGATGCCGACATAGGTCGCTTCCATCGGGTCGTTCGTCACGACCGAACCCGCGTTCGGCAGCTTTTGCGCCACGGCATAGGCCTTCCACTGCTTGATGAAGGCCGTATTCACGGGATTCTTGACGGATTCAAAGTAATTCCATGCCGCCAGGTGGCCAAGCAAGGGCTTGGTATCGATGCCGCGCAACTCTTCCTCGCCGACGGAAAACGCGACGACAGGCACGTCCGTGGCCTTCAGGCCGGCATTGCCCAGTTCCTTGTAGAACGGCACGTTGGAGTCGCCATTGATGGTGGAAATGACGGCCGTCTTGCCGCCCGTGGAAAACTTCTTGATGTTGGCGACGATGGTTTGATAATCGGCATGGCCGAACGGCGTGTAGACCTCGCTGATATCGCTATCCTTGACGCCCTTGCTTTTCAGGAAGGCGCGCAGGATCTTGTTGGTGGTGCGCGGATACACGTAATCCGTGCCCAGCAGCACGAAGCGCTTGGCGCCGCCACCATCCTTGCTCATCAGGTATTCCACGGCCGGGATCGCCTGCTGGTTGGGCGCGGCGCCCGTGTAAAACACGTTCTTTTCCAGCTCCTCGCCCTCGTATTGCACCGGGTAAAACAGCAGGCTGTTGAGTTCCTTAAACACAGGCAACACCGACTTGCGCGACACGGACGTCCAGCAGCCGAACACGACTGCTACTTTATCCTGCGTCACCAGCTGGCGCGCTTTTTCCGCGAACAAAGGCCAGTTCGATGCCGGATCGACGACGACGGCTTCCAGCTTCTTGCCCAGCACGCCGCCCTTGGCATTGATCTCGGCGATCGTCATCAAAGCCACGTCTTTCAGCGACGTTTCGGAAATGGCCATGGTGCCCGACAGGGAGTGCAAAATGCCCACCTTGATCGTATCGGCGGCAAAGGCTGCCTGCATGTAAGTGGACGTGGCCAGGGCCAGTGCGCCGGCGGCGGCCGCTTTCAGGATGATGCGTCGTGACATGGGGACTCCTGTGATGGGTTCGTGGGGGGTCGAGCTAAGCCTGCGATGTTGTTAAAGCAGAATGCATGCCAGCGCCAACAGGCGTCCAGCATGGTGCACGCCGCTGTCGCCGCACGAAAAAAAACCTGGCTGCACAAGGACTGTGCAGCCAGGTTTCAAATTGCCGTAAAACAGTGCGCCGAGGAAGTTAATCCTTGCGCGGCACGCCTCTCAAGCGGCGCCAGCCCTTGCGTCCCAGCGGGAACAGCAGCACGAAAGCGATCAGCCACGGCAGGATATAGGCCATGGCCGTGATGGCGTTGGCCACGCCTTCCGACAGGTTTTCCGTGAAATTGCCCAGCGCGCGCTTGACGGGGCGCCAGAACGATTGCTTGCCTTCGGCACTGACGACGACGTTCAGCAAGTCCGTATCGATGCGCTGCATCAACAGCGCGTTGGCCGCCGTCGCCTGCTCCAGTTCCACTTGCACGGTGGCCAGTTCCTTGGTCACCTTGATCAGGGCGTCGACGTTAGCTCCCGAGCGCTTTTCCAGGTCTTGCAATTGCGCCTGGTACTGCTTGAGCATTTCCAGGCGTTTCTTGCTGTCGAGCACGGGACGCCCCAGGTCTTCCACCTTGGTGCCCTGGCTGGTGACGTCGCCTTCGGCCGCGACCAGCGCGACGAGCTTCTTGATGCCGGCAGGCTTGGCCCGCATGCTGATGCGCGCATGCACGTAGCGGCCGCTGTCGACGCTGGAATCGAGCAGCAGACAGCCGTTTTCCGTGTCGGCCTTGCAGGCGGCGACCACTTTTTCATACAGGGGCCGCACTTGCGCCTCATTCGTATCGACGCTGACATTATGTTCATAGGCAAGAAACTCGCTGCCCTTTTCCTTGCCATCGAGGCGCGCGGCGCTCGATTGTCCGCCGCTCTCGCCCTTGCTGCCGCAACCGGCCAGCAGCATCAGGCCGATCAAGCCAATACAGATTTTTTTCATGGTTTCTTTCTTTGGATTATTTTTGTAGAGGCAACAATTCGATATCGGGCAAGTGCGCCGCCACGTCCTGCACGGTGGCATAGACGGTCAGGGACGCCACCACCTGCGGCAACGGCGCCGGCCAGATTTCCGGCAAGTCGCGTTCCTCGAGCGCCAGCACGGGAAAGGCCAGCTGCTCGCGCGGTGGCGTGAAGGCGGCCGCGACACCGGGCTTGTTGCCGCGCGCATCGATGCGGTACCAGCCGAAGTCTTGCAGATACACGGCATTCAAGCCGTGCAGGCAAAACGGCGGCCCCGCTTCGCCGACAGCCAGGCGCTGGTAGCACAGGCCGGCAGGAATGCCGTTGGCGCGCAGCAGCGCGGCCAGCAAATGGCTCTTCGCATAACAGTATCCCGTGCCATGCTGCAAGACGTCGGAAGCGCGGCAGGTGACGGGATTGCGCTGGTAGTCCCAGCTGTGGGCGATCTCGTCGCGCACGAAGGCAAAGCATCGGGCCGCGATGGCGGCGTCGCCCACCGCGCCTGCCGCCAATGCGGCCGCCCTGGCGCGCACGGCTGGATGGTCGCTGTCGATATACAGGCTGCTGGCTAGATAGATGGAAAAGTCGGTAGACATGGCATCCAGGTCATGCAAAAAGATAATGCGCGATTCTAGTCGAAACAGCATGAAATCGAGCGTTTCCTTGCGCAGGAACAAAGAAAATCCACGCGTCAGGCTCTCTGCGCGGGGGGCGGCGACTTTGGCGCCGGCCCGGTAGCTGGTATCATGCGGGCAAACGCAACCGGCCACATAGACCCGGCACAAGCACTACCCTGCGAAGCGGCCCCGCCACCGGGCGCGCCGCCGACGCCTCCCTACAGATCAGAGAAACGAGTTCCCTATGAGCACTTCATCGTCCCACCCATCGTTCTGGCGCCGTATCCCGCTGGCTTTCGGCGCCTTCTTCAGCACCCTGTCGGACGCCGCCTATGCGGCCCGCGTGGAAAAGCTGTCCCTGCCCGAGGCTGCACCCGTCGCTCCCGTGGCCCCGGCGCCTGCTCCCGTGCCGACGCCAGCCGCCGCGCCCGTCATCTTGAAAGAAGCGACGCCCGATGCCGCCCTGCAATTGCTGGCACTGCTGCAACGCGAAGCGCGATTGATCGACTTTACCCAGGAAAACCTGGGCAGCCATGCCGATGCCGACATCGGCGCGGCCGCCCGCGTCGTGCATGAGGGCTGCGCCAAGGTCATGCGCGAGTATTTCACCATCGACGCCGTGCGTCAGGAAGCCGAGGGCAGCCGCATCGTACTGCAGGAAGGTTTTGACAGCGCGCAAGTACGCCTGACGGGCAACGTGGTCGGTTCGGCGCCATTTACGGGTACCCTCAGCCATCGCGGCTGGCGCGCGTCCAGCGTGCGCCTGCCGAAACTGAGCGAACAGCACGACGCCGCCATCCTGGCACCGGCCGAGGTGGAGCTGTGAACGATCAAACTAATCCCAGCCCGCGCTACGCCATCGGCATCGACCTGGGCACCACCCACAGCGCCCTGTCGTATGTGAACCTGGTCGAAAGCGACGGCGAAAAGTCCAGCCACGGCGTGCTGAAGGTGCCGCAACTGTCAGCGCCAGGCACCGTCGAAGAATTGTCACTGCTGCCATCGTTCGTCTACCTGCCGCACGCCGATGAAGTGGCGGCGGGCGACCTGGCCCTGCCCTGGGTTACCGAGGAAGCCGAAGCGCCGTTCGTCGTCGGCGAAATGGCCCGCAGCCGCGGCGCCACCACGCCGATCCGTCTGGTGTCGAGCGCGAAAAGCTGGTTGTGCCACCCGGGCGTGGACCGCCGCGCGGCCATCCTGCCGAACGACGCGCCGGCCGAAGTGCCACGTATCTCACCCATCACGGCCGCCACGCGCTATCTGACGCACTTGCGCCAGGCCTGGGACAACGCCCACCCGCAAGCGCCGTTCGCGCAGCAGGAAATCACCGTGACGATTCCGGCATCGTTCGACCCGGCCGCGCGTGAGCTGACGATGGAAGCGGCGCAGGCGGCCGGCTACACCTCGCTCACCCTGCTGGAAGAGCCGCAGGCGGCCCTGTACAGCTGGATCCAGACCAGCGAAGGCCGCTGGCGCAAGGAAGTCAAGCCAGGCGACATCATTTTAGTGGTCGACGTGGGTGGCGGCACCAGCGACTTTTCGCTGATCGCCGTGCTGGAACGTGACGGCGTGCTGGAACCGCACCGCGTGGCCGTCGGCGAACACATCCTGCTGGGCGGCGACAATATGGACCTGGCGCTGGCCCACCTGGTGGCCCGCAAGCTGGCCGCCAACGGCACCCAGCTCGACGCCTGGCAGATGCGGGCGCTCACGTATGGCTGCCGCAGCGCCAAGGAAAGCCTGCTGGCCGACAGCGGCCTCGATGTGGCACCGATCGTCGTGCCGAGCCGCGGCTCGAAGCTGATCGGCGGCTCCATCCGCACGGAACTGACGCGCGCGGAAGTGTCCACCTTCATCCTCGACGGTTTCTTCCCGCAGGTGGAAGCATCGAGCCGCCCTGCCGTGCGCACGCGCGCCGGCCTCACGCAACTGGGCTTGCCATATGCGCAGGACGCGGCCATCACGCGCCACCTGGCCGCCTTCCTGGGCCGGCAAGTGGCGGCCACCAGCGAGCTGGAAGGTTTTGCCGGTCGCCAGGCGGACGGCGCCAGCTTTTTGCACCCGACGGCCGTGCTGTTCAACGGCGGCGTCTTCAAGTCCGACTTGCTGGTCCAGCGCATCATGGCGACCGTCAACGACTGGCTGTACATGGAAGGCGCTGAACCGGCGCGCATGCTGGCCGGGGCCGACCTGGACCTGGCCGTCGCCCGTGGCGCGGCCTACTACAGCTACGTGCGCCGGGGCCATGGCGTGCGCATCCGCGGCGGCACGGCCAGTTCCTTCTATGTGGCCATCGAATCGGCGATGCCGGCCATCCCCGGCATGGAACCGCCGATCCAGGCCCTGTGCGTGGCGCCGTTCGGCATGGAAGAAGGCAGCGAACTGGAACTGCCGGGCCAGCAATTCGGCCTCGTCGTGGGCGAACCCGTGCATTTCCGCTTCTTCGCCTCGTCCACGCGCCGCAACGACCAGATCGGCGACTTGCTCGACTTCTGGGGCCCAGACGAATTGCAGGAACTGAGCGAAATCCAGGCGACCTTGTCCGCCGAAGGCCGGTCGGCCGGCGACGTGGTGCAGGTCAAGCTGCATGCGCGCGTGACGGAGGCGGGCACCCTGGAACTGCTGGCCGTGTCCCCTGACGGCGCCGAGCGCTGGAAAGTGGAATTCGACGTGCGCGGCACGCCGCAGCCATAAGCATGCGCGGCGCGAAGGTGCGGCCGGCCTTCCTGGTCGGCATCGACCTGGGCACCACCAACACGGTGGTGGCGTATGCGGCGGCTGGCGATGCGCAGGCTGAAATAAACCTGTTCCCCATCGAGCAGCTGGTCGCCCCCGGCGAAGTGGGTGCACGCCCCCTGCTGCCGTCCTTGCGCTACCACCCTGCCGCCGGCGAACTGGCGGCGGGCGACTTGCAGCTGCCCTGGCCGCAGCAGGACCTGGAGCATGCCGTGCTGGGCGCCCTGGCGCGCCAGCTCGGCGCCCAGGTGCCGGGCCGGCTCGTTTCCAGCGCAAAGAGCTGGCTGTCGCACGCGAACGTCGACCGTCAGGCGCCGATTTTGCCGTGGGGCGCCGATGCCGATGTGGCCAAGGTGTCGCCCGTGGCGGCCAGCGCCAGCTACCTGGCCTACGTGCGCGCCGCATGGCATCACCGCTTCCCGCATGCTCCGCTCGAAGAGCAGGAACTGGTGCTGACCATCCCCGCTTCGTTCGACGAGGGTGCGCGCGCACTCACGCTGGAAGCGGCGCGCATGGCGGGCTTGCCCACGGTGCGGCTGGTGGAAGAACCGCAGGCCGCTTTTTATGACTTTCTGCAGCGCCGGCGCGCCACCCTGCGCGACGACCTGGCCGACACGCGCCGCATTCTGGTATGCGACGTGGGTGGCGGCACCACGGATTTCAGCCTGATCGACGTGGCCTTCGATGGCAACGGCGAACCGCAGCTCACGCGCAGCAGCGTGGGCAACCATTTGATACTGGGCGGCGACAATATGGACCTGGCGCTGGCCCACCTGGTGGAAACGCGCATGGCCGCTGGCAGCGAAGGCGGCATGAAGCTATCGGCCGCGCGTTTGTCGCAGTTGATGGAACGCTGCCGCGCCGCCAAGGAATTGCTGCTGTCGCACGATGCGCCGGACAGCGCCACCGTCACCCTGCTGGGCGCGGGTTCGCGCCTGATTGGTGGCAGCCGGTCCGCCGACGTCACGCGCGAGGAAGTGGCGGCCATGGTGGTCGACGGCTTCTTCCCGAAAGTGGAACTCACAGAGACAGCGAAAAAAGGCCGCGCCGGCATCGTCGAATTCGGCCTGCCGTATGCGCAGGACGCGGCCATCACGCGCCACCTGGCCAGCTTTTTACAACAGCATCAAGGGGCACTGCCCGATACCTTGCTGCTCAATGGCGGCGTGTTCCGCGCCGACGCGCTGGCGCGCCGCCTGGCCGAGACCCTGGCGCACTGGCGCGGCCAGCCCCTGACCATCCTGCACAACGATAATCCCGACGTGGCCGTGGCCCGTGGCGCCGTCGCCTACGCGCTGGCCCGGCGCGGCCAGGCGCCGCGCATCGGCGGCGGCTCGCCGCGCAGCTATTTCCTCGTGCTGGGCGAGGCAGGCAAGGACAAGCGCGCCGTCTGCATCCTGCCCCGTGGCAGCGCCAGCGGCGAGGAAATCCGCCTGCCGGAGCGCCTGTTCGCGCTGCGCCTGGGCCGGCCCGTGCGCTTCCACCTGGCCACGTCTCTCTTTGAGGCGGGCACGCCGCCGCAACTGGGCGAAATCGTCGATCTGGATGCCGGAGAATACTTGCGCCTGCCGCCGCTGGCCAGCGTGCTGCAAGCGGAAAGCGGTGACAAGCGCGACATCACCGTGCAGCTGGTGACAGTCATGACGGAAGTGGGTACCCTGGAAGTGCATTGCGTGGCAGCAGCGGATGCCGGCCAGCGCTGGCTGCTGGAATTCCAGCTGCGAGGCGAAGAGGACGTAGCAAGCGAAACGTCCAGCGTATCACCACGCGTGAAAGAAGCCATCGAGAAAATCGAGCGCATCTTCGGCGGCAAGGCGCAAAAGGTCGAGGCCAAGGAAGTGCGCCAGCTGCGCCAGCACCTGGAACGGGGGCTGGGCGGACGCGAAAGCTGGGACACGCCGCTCTTGCGCCAGCTGTTCGACGCCCTGCTACAACGCGCGCGTGGCCGGCGCCGCTCCGCCGAACATGAGCGGGTGTGGCTGAACCTGGCCGGCTACTGTTTGCGGCCCGGCTATGGCGACGCGCTCGACCCGTGGCGCATCGAGCAGCTATGGGCCATGTTCGACGCGGGCGTGCAGCATCACAAGGACAATCAGGTGTGCGCCGAATGGTGGACTTTGTGGCGCAGGGTGACGGGCGGCTTGAATTCGGAGCAGCAACTGCGCCTGCTCGACGACTTCGCCTTCAACCTGCAAGCCGACGCGGTCCAGCGCGGCAGCCGCCCCGTCACGCTGGTGAACGGCAGCGACGACGACATGCTGCGCCTGGGCGCCTCGCTCGAGCGCATCCCCGGCGCCTACAAGGCCGAAGTGGGCGCCTGGCTGATCAAGCGGCTGCAGAAGGCTGATAAAAAGGGCGAAGTGGCAGACACGAATACCCTGTGGGCGCTGGCCAGGGTCGGCGCACGCCAGCCCTTCCACGGCAGCGCGCATGAAGTGGTCGACAGCGCCACCGTGGCCGACTGGCTGCACGTGCTGCTGGCGCTGGACTGGAAAAAGACGGAACCGGCGGCGTTTGCCGCCACCCACCTGGCATGCATGACGGGCGACCGCTCGCGCGACATCGACGACGCGCTGCGCGCCACCGTCCTCGCCCGCCTGAAAGCCTTCGGCGCCCCACCCCTGTGGCAGGCCATGGTCAGCGAAGTGACGCAGCTGGACGAAGCTGTTACCCGCCGCATGCTGGGCGAGGCGCTGCCGCCGGGGTTGAAGCTGATCGGGTAAACACCGTCCTTGATTATCAGATTACATGAATCTACAATGTAGATACATAGGAGGTCATATGGAACTATCGATCCAAAAATGGGGTAATAGCGCGGCCGTGCGCTTGCCAACGGAATTGCTGGGCATGCTGAAGGTGTCGCTGGGCGACAAGCTGGCGGTCGATGTGCGTCCGGACGGCGTATTCCTGAAAGCCAAGCGCCCTGCCTTCACGCTCGACGATCTGGTTGCCCAATGCGATGTCACGGCGCCAGAACCGGCCGACATGGCGGCATGGAGCCAGATCAAACCGGCAGGCCGCGAAGCATGGTAAAGCGCGTTCAGTTCGGCCGTGGCGATATCGTGATGGTCAATCTGGAGCCAACGGAAGGCCGTGAACAGCGCGGCGCGTCCCGGCCAGCGCTGGTGCTGTCCACCAGCGCCTTCAACACGCTCGGTGTCGTGCTGGTCGCCCCCATCACGCAAGGCGGCGATTTTGCCCGCCACGCGGGCTTTGCCGCGTCATTGAGCGGCAGCGGCACGGCAACGCAGGGAGTGGCGCTGGTCAACCAGATCCGCATGCTTGACCTTGAAGCACGCGGCGCAAAGCGCATCGAAACCGCGCCTGAATTCGTCGTGGAAGACGCGCTGGCGCGCCTGCGCGCCATTAGCGACTAAATTGACGTCAGTAGCATGTCGGATTACGCGCTTGCGCGCCTCGGCGGCCCCGCTAATCCGACCTACCCCTCGCTACGCGCCCCACGATACCGCGGCAAGCCATCGGCCAATTTCACCCACTCCAGTTGCGTGTCCGTATAGATATGGCTGTGCGGTGGCAGTTGTTCGGGGTCGTCCAGGCTGCTGGTGGTCAGGCCAACCTCGTCCAGGTCGCGCGCATCCTCGAACGTCAGCTGCGTGCCGCAGCGGGGGCAAAAACTACGCGTGCAGTGTTCGCCGGACGCGTATGGCGTGGCCTGTCCCCGCAGCCAGCGAAAGTTCGCCCGTGGCACACTGAACCAGGCGACAAACGGCGCGCCCGACGCGCGGCGGCACATCGAGCAATGGCAGGCCGTTTCATGGAAGGCGCCCGTGCCCGCTTCGTAGCGCACGTCGCCGCATAAACATCCTCCGCTCAGCATGGCATCCTCCTGCAAATGAAAAAGGCGCCCAGTTTAGCGCCGCTGCGGCGCAACGGTTTGCGCTAGATCAGGGCGATGATCAACAGCAGCACCGCCAGCGGCGCCTGCACCAGCACGATGCCCGGATGCGTGCGGCGCAGCTGGGCCCACACGGACAGGCCCGGCACTTCCTCGTGCGGATGGTGGGCTTCGTCGCGCAGCGACATCGCGTGCAAGAACATGCCGGCGATCAGCGGGCCGGGATTGACCCACCAGCCCTGCTCGAGCAAGCCGCGCGACAGGTAAATGGCCAGCGCGCCGATGGCAAACGGCGAGGCCCACACCAGCGCCAGCATCAGGCGGATGCCATAGAATTCCGCCAGGGTGCCCAGGCGATGCAGGCGGCCGAAATCGTGGCCTTCCATGCGCTTGTCGATGGCCAGTTCGGCGCGGCCGTACAGGGTCCACAGACCGCCGAACAGGCAGCCCAGCAGCACGCCGATGACGATGTCGGCCACGAACACCGCATATTTATTGACGTCGGCCGTGCCGATGCCCAGCGACGTGTGGGCGGCCGCATGCAGGTGCAGGCCGGCCTGCTCGCCTTCGGCCGTCGTATAGCGGTCGCGCACGTCATACGTGCTGCCGATATACACGACGTTCTTGCGCAGCGCGCCGGCATCCACGCCAGCCTGGCCGTCGCTCAGTTTGACGCGCGTGCGCGTGGGGTTCAGGAATGCCGGCGCCACGGCGGCCGGGTGAAACGGCGCGGTAACGGCGTTCTGCTCGGCCGCCGCCTTGGCGTCGCCGCGGATGACGGGCTCGAACGCCCAGCGCGCCAATTCCTTTTCGCTGCCCGTGCGCCGCGCCAGCTGGCACACGCGACCGGCCAGCGCCACCACTTCCTTTTGCTCGGACAAGGCGGCCGGCATGGGCTGCTTCTGCTCCTGCTCGTCGGCGCCATGCGCCAGCTCAAAGGCCACGGCCGCCAGCACGGGGCTTTTCAGCTCGATGCGCGTGACGGCGCCCATGCGTTCGCGGATCCGCGGGCTGGCAAAGTGGATGCCGGCCGCGCAGCGCGCGCGTATCCACGGCAGGTTCGCGTTGCGGTCCGATTGCTCGGGCAGGATCAGCACCAGTTGCCGGCCATTCGCGGCCAGCCGGTCAAGCAGGCGGTCCAGCGGCCGCTCGCCCGCCTTGTGCTGTTCATATACGGCCGGCGCCAGGTCCAGGTCGATGGCCAGCACCTTGCTGCCGCGCGCGGCGGCGCTGGCGATCAATTGCTCCAGGCGCGTGCGCTCCAGCGGTTCGCGCTCGTCGAAGACCTGTTCGAACGCGGGCTGGTCGATTTCGATGATGCCGGGCCGGTAGGCGGCGCCCGGGTCCTTGCCCCGGCCCAGCAGCTGCTCCTGCGCCGCGCTGGCCCGCAGCATGGCCGCATCGAGCCATTCGAGCACGTGAAAACCCTCCAGCGCCAGCATCAGCGCGGCGATCAGGCTGGCGCCGATCACGTGGTGCAGCAGATGCGTGCCAGTCAGCTTGAAAGCCGAACCAAGCTGGGCGACCGGCCACAGCAGGCGCCGCCAGAGTGGCGGGCGCGGTTGATCCGGCTGGTTGGTTTCCACGGTGCGTACTCCTTGCGTGCGGCGCATGAATTATCACTCAAGCAACGAATGATGACGAAAGGATAGTGTATTGCAGTTGAGTCCGTTCCGCCGCACGGCTGGCAGCCTACTTCGGCTTGGCCAGCAATAGCTTGCCCAGCGCTTCGAAGGCCGGCGTGGTGGTCGGGTCGTTGGCCGCGTTGGCCGCCGTCGGCGTCGAGGCGAAACGCACGATCACCATTTCCGCCTTCGGATCGATGTAGATGCGCTGGCCGTACACGCCGCGCGCCATGTAGGCGCCATGCTCGTTATGCGTGACCCACCACATGTCGCGGTAGCTCCAGCCCTTGAGCAAATCGTAGCCGCCCTTGGCGAACAGCTGCTTGTCGCCGCCACGGCGGATATCGTCGACGACCGCCTTGGGCAGTATCTGCTGGCCGTTATAGCGGCCATCGTTACGCAGCATTTCGCCGAAGCGGGCCAAGTCGCGCAAGCCCGTATTCAAGCCGCCGCCGGCAAACGGCGTGCCCGTCGAATCGACCGTCATGTAGGCATCCTGCTCGGCGCCCAGCTTTTGCCAGACATGCTCGGATAGGTATTCGTTGACGTTCTGCCCCGTGACGCGGGCGATGATCCAGCCCAGCACGTCGGAGTTGACCGTGCGGTAGCCGAACGCCTCGCCATGCCTGCCCTCGTGCTGCACCGTCTGCAGGTAGTCGAAATAGCTGCGCGGTCCCTTGTAATCCTTCGGCTTGGGCAGCGGGCTTCCGGCTGCCGCGTGCTGCCACACTTCCGCTTTCGGATCGGCGTAATCTTCGCTGAATTGCAGGCCCGTGGTCATGTCGAGCACCTGGCGCACGGTGGCGTCGCCAAACGCGGACTTGGCCAGTTCCGGCACGTACTCGGCCACTTTCTTGCCTGGATCGAGCTTGCCTTCGGCCACCAGCGCCGCGCCGATGATGCCCATCACGGACTTCGTCACGGACATGGCGCCATGCTGGCCGCCCTCTTTCAACACGCCGAAATAGCGTTCATACACGATGCGGCCCCGGTGCAGCACGACGATGCCGTCCGTGTAATTGGCGCCCAGCGACTGCTCCCAGGTCATCGCGTCCTTCGCGCCCAGCGGGGTAAAGCGCAGGCTGTCGATATCCTTGCGCAGCGCGCGCGGCAAGGGCACGGGCGCTTTCAAGCCGCGCGCCACTGCCACCGTCGGCATCAACTGGCGGAAGTGCGACACGCTCCAGCGCAGCTGGGGGAAATTGAAATAGCTGCCATCGTCGAAGCGGATGATCTTATCGGCCGGCGGCGGCGCGCCCACCATCCATTGCAATGCAGCCGGGTCGCTGGCGGCGGCCGACAGCGGCGCCGTTGTCTCTGCCGCATGGGCGCCGGCGGCCAGCGCCAGGCAGGCTGCGGCCAGGGCCAAGCGGCGGATGGGTGGCAGTGTCGTCATGCATTTCTCCTGTCATGGCTGGCGCCGGCGGCGGCGCTCGCTTCATGCGATCCATGCTAACAGAGAAACTTTTTATCTTGCCCTGTGGCATCCTATTGTGCGGGCCACAAGCTGAGACAACCGTCTCACGCACACGCCATGCTGCAACGCAGGATGCGCGGCCCGGCGCTTCGTGCTACAAACGGAAAACCATCCAAACACCAGCATCAGAGACACCGGAGAGCGCCATGCCCTACGTCCGCCAGACCAGCCATATCGACCGCGTGCGCGACCTGATCGCCGGCCGTATCGTCAACCCAGGGGCCGATACGGCCAGGCTGGCGTCGTCGTACCGGCGCTCGCTGGACGACTACCGGCTCGACCCGGCGTCCACCACGGGGCCGCGCATCCTGACGGGCGCCGAACTGCGCGCCATCCAGCAGTCCGAGGAAGATTTTTTGCGCTCCACGGGCCAGTGCCTGCCGCGCCTGCACGCCATGGTGCGCGAAGCGGGTTACTGCGTCATCCTCGCCAATGCGCGCGGCGTGACCATCGACTACGTGGTCGACACGGACCAGCGCAAGGATTTCAAGAAGGCGGGCCTGTATCCGGGTTCGTGCTGGTCGGAAGAGGAGGAAGGCACATGCGGCATCGCCTCCGTGCTGCTCGACCATGAAGCCATCACCGTGCACAAGACGGACCATTTTCGCGCCGCGTTCACGGGCCTGACCTGCAGCGCAGCGCCGATTTTTTCGCCGCACGGCGACTTGATCGGCGTGCTCGATGCGTCGGCCCTGCGTTCGCCCGATGCGCGCGACAGCCAGCGTCTGGTCAAGCAGCTGGTACGGCAAGGCGCGACCCTGATCGAGGACGGCTTTTTTCTCAAATCCTACAGCCATTGCTGCATCCTGCTGGCGCACCGCAACCGCCACTTCGTGGAAGTGCAGCCGGAAATGCTGCTCGCCATCGACGAACATGGCGACATCGTCGCCGCCAACCGCTGCGCGCGTGACGTCATCGCTGGCCTGAACACCCTGCCGCGTCCCGTCGGCGAAGTGCTGGAAGTGCGCGCCGAACGGCTGTTCGATGCGCGCGCGGGACACAATCTGCTGTCCCTGCGCCTGGCCGGCGGCGGCACCTGGGTGCACGCCCGCGTGCGCGCGCCGCTGCGCCAGGCCAGCGCGCGAGCACGCGTGAGGAACGCCGCCCCCGCGACGGAGGAGACGGTTGCCTACACGGCGCCGGAACTGGCCGAACGCACGCGCATCGTCCACGCCATGAACGCCGCCAAATGGCGCCCGCTGCAGGCTGCCGCCATGTTGGGCATCTCGCGCGCCACCCTGTACCGGCGCATCAAGCAGCTGCACATCGTGGCGCCGCACCGCCAGTAGACCGTCCGAAAAGCTGAGATTTCCGTCTCAAATTCAGCCATGCTGCGCTGCGCAATGCAGGGCCGGAACGCCAGTGTTACAACATCGTCAGCGGCAAGACAGCCGCATCCCATCATAAAGTCAGCAGACTTGGAGGAGACACGATGCAAACCGATATCAACCCCCACAACCTGGCCGTGGCCGGCATCCTGGAGCAGCTGGAAGGCACGCTGCGCGCCAGCGACGGCACGGGCGCCGCGCAACTGTTCGAACAGGACGGCTACTGGCGCGACCTGGTGCTGTTTACCTGGAACCTGAAAACCCTGGAAGGCCGCGAACAGATCGCCGCCATGCTGACCGCCCAGCTGAGCACCGTGCAGCCAGTCTCCATCCGCATCGCCGACGGCGAGCATGCGGTGGAAGCCGGTGGCGTGCTGCAAAGCTGGATCACGGTGGAAACGAACGCGGCGCGCGGCGTGGGCTTCATCCGCATCCGCGATGGCAAGATATGGACCCTGCTTACCACCATGAGCGAATTGAAGGGTTTTGAGGAAGCCAAGGGCAGGCGGCGGCCCATGGGCGCGGAACACGGCGCCCGCACGAACCGCAGCAGCTGGCTGGAGCACCGCGAACAGGAAGCAAAGGAACTGGGCTACGCACGCCAACCCTACTGCGTCATCATCGGCGGCGGCCAGGGCGGCATCGCGCTCGGTGCGCGGCTGCGCCAGCTCAATGTCCCCACCATCATCATCGAGAAAAATTCGCGCCCCGGCGACAGCTGGCGCAAGCGCTACAAGTCCTTGTGCCTGCACGACCCCGTCTGGTACGACCACATGCCGTACATCCCGTTCCCCGACAACTGGCCCGTCTTCACGCCGAAGGACAAGGTCGGCGACTGGCTGGAAATGTACACCAAGGTGATGGAGCTCAATTACTGGGGCTCGACCTCATGCGAATCGGCCAGCTTTGACGCAGCCACCGGCGAGTGGACGGTGCAGGTGCTGCGCGATGGCCAGCCCGTCACCCTGAAACCGAAGCAGCTGGTGCTGGCCACCGGCATGTCGGGCAAGGCGAACATGCCGAAGTTCAAGGGCATGGACGTGTTCCAGGGCGAGCAGCAGCACTCGTCGCAGCATCCGGGGCCGGACGCGTATGTGGGCAAGAAGGTGGTGGTGGTCGGCGCGAACAATTCCGCGCACGATATCTGCGCCGCCCTGTGGGAAGCGGGCGTGGACGTGACCATGGTGCAGCGCTCGTCGACGCACATCGTCAAGTCCGATTCCTTGATGGACCTGGCCTTGGGCGACCTGTACTCGGAACGGGCGCTGGCCGCCGGCATGACCACAAACAAGGCCGACCTGACGTTCGCCTCGATCCCCTATAAAATCCTGGCCGACTTCCAGAAGCCCGTCTTCAAGGCCATCCGCGAACGCGATGCGGATTTCTACCAGCGCCTGGAAGAACGGGGCTTCATGCTGGACTTTGGCGACGACGATTCCGGCCTGTTCATGAAATACCTGCGCCGCGGCTCCGGCTACTACATCGACGTGGGCGCCTCCGAGCTGGTCGCCGAGGGCAAGATCAAGCTGAAAAGCGGCGTCGGCGTGCAGGAACTGAAAAGCCACTCCATCGTACTGTCCGACGGCACGGAACTGCCGGCCGACCTGGTGGTGTACGCCACCGGCTACGGCTCCATGAACGGCTGGGCGGCCGACCTGATCTCGCCGGAAGTGGCGAACAAGGTGGGCAAGGTGTGGGGCCTCGGGTCAAGCACGACGAAAGACCCGGGCCCGTGGGAGGGCGAGCAGCGCAATATGTGGAAGCCCACGCAGCAGCAGGCGCTGTGGTTCCACGGCGGTAACCTGCACCAGTCGCGCCACTATTCCCAGTACCTGTCGCTGCAGCTGAAGGCGCGCATGGAAGGGTTGAACACGCCCGTGTATGGGCAGCAGGAAGTGCATCACCTGGCGTGAAATCCGGGGTCAGGCCCGCCGGGGGAATGTTACCCAATGGGGAACATTCCAATCACGCAGTGACTGACCCCAGCCCTCTCTTTTGGGGATAGGTATAAAAAAATGGCGGCGGACCGAAGTCCGCCACCATTTTTACCTCATGCAGCCAACGATTACTGTTTGATGGCTTCGATTGCGAACGTCAAAGTGACGTCATCGCTGACGGCTGGCGCATATTTGCCGGCGTTGAATTCCGAGCGTTTGATCTTGGCCGTGGCGTTGGCGCCGCAAGCGTCTTTTTTCAGCATCGGGTGCGGTGCGCAGGCGAACGAGGTGACGGTCAGGGTGACTGGCTTGGTCACGCCTTTCAGGGTCAGGTTGCCTTCCACGGAGGCCAGCTTGTCGCCGTCGAAGTTGAACTTGGTCGATTTGTAGGTGGCGACCGGATACTTGGCCGTGTCGAGGAAGTCTTCGCCCTGGATGTGCGAGTTGAACAGGGTCGAACCCGTATCGACGGACTTGGTGTCGATCAGCACTTCGACGGCGCCCGTCTTCGCGGCGCGGTCCAGGGTGACCTTGCCGGTGGTGTTATTGAAACGGCTTTGCTGCGTCGAGAAACCCATGTGGGTGTACTCGAAACGGGGGAAAGTGTGGCTGCCATCGATGACATAGACTTCAGGCGCGGCAAAAGCGGACAGCGAGAAGCCGGCGGCGGCGATAAAAGCGAGCAGTTTTTTCATTGTAGGTTCCTGATAGAAAGTGGAGGATGTCAAAACCGCAAGCAGCTGCAGGCGGGGGGCGCATGCGGCTGATTGTCTGGCTTCAGTTGCAACAGATTATGCATGGCATGAAGATCGATGTAAAACGGAAAATATACCTAGTTAGCATCGAAAAAATCGATAATACATGGTGATCATGTCCGCGACAGCGCCTTCTGCTGCCGATTATTGTCTGCATTGCCAAAAATATCCAGCGTTATCCGGCACCTCAAACAAGCATTGAATGAGAATGATTCTTGTTATTATTTGATGGGCTTGCTATCATCGCTCGCTTTGATCACGGGGACATGCGCGGTGCTTGAACGCTATTACCAGGAATTGCTGCGCCTGATTTCGCGCTCCACGGGATGCCGCGACAAGGCACAGGACGTGGTGCAGGAAGCCTACGCCCGCATCCTGGCGCGCAAGCAGCACGGCGGCGCCCACGCCCTGCCTGGCGATACCCCGCCCGACAGCGGCCAGCGCGCCCTGCTGTACGTCACGGCGAAAAACATCGCCATCGACGAACAGCGCCTGCACCAGAGGCGGCCCCATGACGCGCTCGACGAGCCGCACATGCAGCTGCGCGCGCCGCGCGCCGATGAACCCGAGCAACGGCTGCACGACCGGCAAACCATGGAACGCCTGCTGGCCATCATCGACGCCTTGCCGCCGCGCTGCCGCCAGGCTTTCGCGCTGTACAAGTTCGATGGCCTGAGCCAGATCGAGATCGCCGCCCAGATGGGTATCTCCGTCAACATGGTGGAAAAACACATCATCAACGGCATGCTCGCCTGTAAAAAAGGCTTGCCCGAGCGGGATACGCTATGAAACAGCACATGACATCACAAGACACGACGGCCGACGACATCGACTTCCTGGCGGCGCAATGGCTGCTGCGCCACGACGCGGGCCTGGCCGCCCACGAACTGGCGGCGCTGGACGCATGGCTGGCCGCCGACGCGCACCACCAGCACGCCTGGCAGGCGCTGGCCCGCACCGATGCGCTGCTGGCCAGCCTGCCGGCGCAGCGCGTGGCGGCATTCAGTCAGCCCGCTCCGGCGGCGAGCGCGCCGTCATCGCTGCTGCAGAGGCTGCGCCAGGCGGCCACCTTCCCGCCGCGCGGCGCACTGGCCGGCGGCTGCCTGCTGCTGTGCGGCCTGCTGGCCTGGCCGCTGGCCAGCCATTGGCAGCAACCGGGCTTCCAGCACGATTACAGCACGGCGCGCGGCCAGTTCGCCACGCAAGTCATGCCCGACGGCAGCCGCATCGAACTCGATAGCGGCAGCGCCGTCGACGTGGCCCTGTACCGCGACCGGCGCAGCGTGCGCCTGCTGCGCGGCCAGGCCATGTTCCATGTCCACGCCGACCCTGCGCGTCCGTTCCAGGTCATCGCGGGAGCGGCCACGGCGACGGTGCTGGGCACGCATTTTTCAGTGCGCCACGTGGGCGCCACGACACAGGTGACCGTGGCGCAAGGCACGGTGCGCGTGGAAAGCGAAGCCGGTGCGCATGCCGAAGTGCTGCAGGCGGGCGACACGGTCACCGTCACGCCGCAGGGTGTGAAGGCGCTGGCCAGGGTCAATGCGCAGGCGGTGGGCAACTGGCGTGCCGGGCGCCTCGATTTCGAGGACGCCACCCTGGCCGAGGCGCTGGCCGAATTCGAGCGCTATGGCGATACGCACCTCGTGCTCGGCGATCCGGCCCTGGCCGGCCTGCGCCTGAACGGCAGCTTCGACGCGACGCTGCCGGCGCAATTTGCCGCCGCCCTGCCGCTGGCCTTGCCCGTGCGCGTGGTGCGCCGGGACGGCAAGCTGCATATCGTCGCCCGCTGATTTGTCCCCATGACGCGAAATAAAATCCATCCGCACGTCAGGGTAAATGAGACTCATTCGTTTTAACTATGAAGGACCACCACATCACCATAGGAAAAACATGCATATGACTCCACCGCGCCCTCCCTTGCACGCCCGCCTGTCTCCCCGCCTGTCCCCTCTCTTCCTGGCCATCGGCCTGGCCTTCGCCACGCCCGCCGTGCATGCCGCCGCCGCGCCGGTGGCGCAGGTGGAATGGCAGATTCCCGCGCAGCCGTTGAACCGCGCGCTGAACGAGCTGGCGCGCCAGGCCGGCATGGTGCTGCTGGCCGACGCGCGCCTGACGCAGGGACGCCACAGCGCGCCGCTGCAAGGCAGGCATTCGCTGCCGGAAGCGCTGCGCCAGCTGCTGGCCGGCAGCGGCCTGCAGGCGCAGCTGCAAGGCGGCACGACCATCATCATCAGCGCGCCCGCGCCCGCCGCTGCCGGCGCGGTGCAGATCGGCACCCTGCGCGTGAATGGCCAGGGCGGCAGCGGCACGTTCGAGGCGGACGACACGGATCCGGCAGACCTGCCCTACCTCACGCCAGCCGCCTCCGTATACATCGGCCGCGAGCAGATCGAACGCTTCCGCGGCACCTCGCCAGCCGACATCTTCAAGGGCGTGGCCGGTGTGCAGGTAGGCGACAGCCGCAACAGCGGCGCCGTCGAGGTCAACGTGCGCGGCATGCAGGGCCAGGGCCGCGTGCCCGTGCTGATCGACGGCAGCCTGCAATCATCGACCGTCTACCGCGGCTACGCGGGCATCGCCGACCGCAGCTACATCGACCCGGACCTGATCAGCGCCATCCGCATCGACAAGGGTCCGAACCTGTCGGCGCAAGGCGCGGGCGCCATCGGCGGCATGGTCAGCATGCAGACGCTGCGCCCTGAAGACATTTTGCGACCAGGCCAACGCACGGGCGTGCGCCTGCGCGGCGGCATCCAGGACAACAGCGTCTCGGCGCCCGCCGATTTCGGCAGCACGCCGCGCACGCAGCGCAACAAGCTGGACAACCCGCGCAGCGGTTTTGGTAGCATCGCCGTGGCCACGCGCCAGGACGACTACGACCTGGTGGCCGCCATCAGCCAGCGCAGCATCGGCAATTATTTTTCCGGCACACGGGGCTTCGAACGCTATCAGATGCTCAATGAATGGGGCGACGACAATGGCGTGACGCAGTTCTTCAAGAAGGGCGACGAAGTGCTGAACACGGCCAACCGCACCACCTCGGCCCTGCTGAAGGCCAGTCTGCGCCTGCCGCACGCGCAAAAGCTGGAGCTGGGCTACCGCTATTTCGACAGCAGCTATGGCGAAATCATGCCCTCGCAAATCTACCGCAACAGCACCGGCAGCATTCCCCAGTGGGACCCGAGCCAGGTGCGCACCAACGCGCTGACGGCGCGCTACGAGTGGAAGCCGGAAGGCCAGAACCTCATCGACCTGAAGGCCAACCTGTGGCTGACGGACATGCAGAGCAAGTCGCGCAACGGCGATATCTTCAGCAATCCGCTGGAAGGCAAGACCAATCCGGGCGACCATGAATGCAAGGAGTGCGTGGAGGTGCTGTACCTGGCGAAGAACCAGGCGCGCAGGGTCGGTGCCGACCTGACGAACACCTCGCGCTTCGCCACCGGCATGGGCGCGCTGAAGCTCGATTACGGCTTGTCGCTGCAGAACGAGGATATCGGTCCGGCCGACAGCGTGACCATCCTCGATGAAGACCTGAACGCCAATCACACCCTGCGCAACGGCAAGCGCCACGAGCAAAGCGTATTCGCCTCGCTGCAGTGGCAGGCGCGCGACTGGCTGACCATCGATGCGGGCGGACGCTTCCAGCGCTTCGATTCCCGCGACCGCAACCGCCGCGCGGAACAGCAGTACCAGCCGCAGGGCTGGCAATGGGTCACCATGTGGGACAAGGATGGCGGACAGCTCGGCTCCTCGAAGTGGTACCAGGATGCGCAGGGCCGGTTCACGCCCGCCACCAATCCCGCGCTGGTGGGCGGCATGGTGGAAAACTACGGCGCCGAGCCGGCGCCGCTGGACGTCTCGCAGGTCGCCGACTGGAGCGGCAACGACTATGTCTTCCGCGACGCCATCCCCGGCCTGTTCACCTACAGCAAGCCGATCCGCCGCAAGGACCACGGTTTTGCGCCCACGTTTGCGCTGACGGCGCGCCTGTCCGACAGCGTCAGCCTGTTCCTGCGCGACGCGCGCGGCCTGCGCATGCCCAGCCTGTACGAATCGACGATGGGCTTCTCGGCCACGTATTCGTCACCCCTGAACGCCGAGCGCAGCCACAACCGCGAGATCGGCGTGAGCGTGGTCAAGGATGGCGTATGGAGCGCCGCCGACAAGCTGCGCCTGCGCGTTGCGTACTTCGACAACGTCACGCACGGCTACATCACGCGCCGCCCGATTCCCGACTTGCCGGCCTACGCGCAGAATTTCTCGATGGCGAACACGGACAAGTACAGCGTCTCGGGCGTCGAACTGCAGTCGTCATATGACCGGGGTAGCGTGTTTGCCGACTTTTCCGGCACCTGGAACCGCAAGACCCTGATCTGCGACGCGGCCACGGCGGCCTATTTGCGCAAGGCCAGCAAGTGGCAATCGGATATCTGGAACACGCCCGACTGCTCGCCCATCGGCTTTAGCAGTTCCTATGTGAGCAACCATATCCAGCCCAAGCTGAGCGCCAACCTGACCTTGGGCACGCGCTGGCTGCAGGAAAAACTCACCGTGGGCACGCGCCTGACGCACGTCGGCCATCCGCTGGCGCGCCAGGACGACAAGGCCGTGTGGCAATCGTGGACGGGCACCTCGCCGCAGGTGCTGACGCAGGCCTACACGCTGGCCGACCTGTTCGCCAGCTACAAGATCACGCCCAACGCCACCGTCGACGTGGCGGTGGACAACCTGACGGACCGCTACTACCTCGATCCGCTGACCCTGAGCCTGATGCCAGGACCGGGCCGCACGGCGCGCGTCACGCTTGGCCTTCGTTTCTGATTTGATTCATCCTTATAATAGAGAGCAGATATTCCATGCATGCAGCAAGCGACACCACTTTAAACGCCGTTCCGACCAACGCGGCCCCGACCCGCAGCCAGCGCCTGAAAGCCGACACCATGGCCACCCACGAATTGCTGGACCAGCGCATCATGGCCAGCGCGCCGTTTTCCAGCCGCGAGAACTATGCGCGCTTTTTGCAGGCGCAATACGCGTTCCTGCGCGATGTCGACGCGCTGTACGACAACGCGCAGCTGGCCGCCCTGCTGCCGGACCTGGAACAGCGCCGCCGCTACGCCAGCATCGCGGCCGACTTGCGCGACCTCGAGACAGCATTGCCGGCAGATGCGGCCACGCCGCCGTTCGACGCGCAACTGGATCTGGCCACGGCGCTGGGCTGGCTGTACGTGAGCGAAGGCTCGAAGCTGGGCGCGGCCATCCTGTATAAACTGGCCGGCAAAATCGGCCTCGATGAACACCATGGAGCGCGCCACCTGGCCGGCCATCCGGACGGACGCGCGCGCCACTGGCGCGAGTTTACGTCCGTGCTCGATACGGCCGTGCTTGACGATGCCGGTGAAGCGCGCGTAATCGATGGCGCGCGCGCCGCCTTCCTGCGCATGCATGGCCACGTGGAGGCGTGCGCCTGATGGAGGAGCCAGTCATCCAGGCAGCTGCGGAAGCGCATACGGCATGCCTGCGCCGCTGGGCGTGGACGGGCGCCGGCATGCTGATGGTGGCGCTGGGCGTGATCGGCGCCATGCTGCCCGTCATGCCGACGACGATCTTCCTGATCCTGGCGCTGGCCTGCTTCAGCCGCGCCTCGCCACGCCTGGAGCACTGGCTGCTGCACCACCCGCGCTTCGGCGCGCCGCTGCGCCAGTGGCGCGAACACCGCGCCGTGTCGCGCCGCGGCAAGGTCCTCGCTTGCGTGGGCATGGCCATCGGCTTTGTCGCGATGTGCCTCGGCCATCCGCCCTGGTGGGTCATCGTCCTCGTGGCAACGATGGAAATCGCCGTCATCATCTACCTGCTGCGCCGCCCGGAAGGGCCGGCGCCTGCGCCAGAAAAGACGCCGCCGGACTGGCACAAGCCGCTGACCATCGCCACCGTCTTCGCCATGCATGGCGCCCTGCTGGGATGGGCCGTGTACCAGCACGCGCCAGCGGCGCCCGTGCTGGCCATCGCGCCCGACTCCGCGCAGCCGGCCATGCTCTACCTGCCGGCCGCCGCCCCGCCCCGCCCTTTGGAGCAGAATCTTGCTGAACAGGTCAGCGCGGCCGCCGCACCGTCGCGCACCCTTGCAAAAAAGGCAGCGCCGGCAATCAGACAATTCGTGCTGCCGCAGCCCGATGCCGCGCCCCTGCCGCCGCAAGCCGAGGCCATCGCAGCCGTCGCCGAGGTGCGCCAAGCCCCCGTCACGCCGGCAGCGGTGGCCACGGCGTCTGTCGCGGCGGCACCGCCCTCGCCTGTGCTGCCGCCCGCGCCACAGGAGCTGCGCAGCGGCGTATCTAGCTGGGAAGGCAAGGTTTTGGCGCGCATGGAACGCTTCCGCCGCTATCCGACGGCGTCGCGCGCGAAGCAGGAACAGGGCGTCGTGTATCTGCGCTGCCGCATCGACCGCGATGGCCAGGTGCTGGAGGCCGCCATCGAGCGCAGTTCCGGTTCCGCAGCACTGGATCAGGCCGCGCTCGACACTTTGCAACGGGCGGCGCCACTGCCGCGCATTCCCAAGGAACGGCCGGACCCGCTGGAATTATCGATTCCCGTCGAATTTTCCATTGGCTGATCGCGCAAAAACCACGTTTACTCTCGCCAAACACCCATATAGACATTATTTGCATATTCAAAGCAAGATTCTGTCGTAGGAGTAATAACACGATCGGAGGTATACTATGCAACCGACGTAACAGGCTGGGCGATTTGGCCCCTGCAAGCGCGCCTGTCACGGCCTAATAAAAAAGGAAACACTGCATGACCACATCACACCGTACGCCGGTGATTCGCATCGATGGCGCAAACAAGACCTTCGCGCTGCCCAAAGGCGAACAATTCCACGCGGTCAAATCGGTCACGCTGGAAGTCTATCCCGGTGATATTTTCGGCCTGATCGGCAAGAGCGGCGCCGGAAAATCGACCTTGCTGCGCCTGATTAACCTGCTCGAGCGCCCTGACAGCGGCACCATTACCGTGGCCGGACGCGAACTGACGCGCCTGGGCAAGAGCGAATTGCGCGACGCGCGCCAGAACATCGGCATGATTTTCCAGCAATTCAATCTGCTGCAAAACGCCAGCGTCTTCGACAACGTCGCCTTCCCCCTGAAAATCCATGGCACGACCAAGGGCGAGCAGATCGCCGCCAGGGTCGAGGAATGCCTGGCGCTGGTCGGCTTGTCCGACAAGCTGCACAGCTATCCGGCACAATTGTCCGGCGGGCAGAAACAGCGCGTGGCGATCGCCCGCGCCCTGGCCAGCCACCCCGACGTGCTGCTGTGCGACGAGCCGACGTCCGCGCTGGACGCGGAAACGACGCGCGCCCTGCTCGACACCCTGCGCGACATCAATGCGCGCCTTGGCGTGACCATCGTCATCGTCAGCCATGAACTGTCGGTGCTGGGCGCCATCTGCAACCGGGTCGCCGTCGTGGAAAACGGCGCCATCGCCGAACAATTCGATTTGAGCGACACGGCCACCCCGCGCAAGACGGCGCTGGGACGCGAGCTGGCGTATTACGGCACCGAGGCGTTTGAAGCCACCGCATGGAAGGATGCAACACATGTTTGAAGAATCGATCAATAACGTCATCAAGCTGCTGCCGGAAATCTGGGTGGCGCTGGGCCAGACCATGACCATGCTGGGCATTGGACTGACGGCCGCCATCCTGATCGGCGGCCCGCTGGGCATCCTGCTGTTCCTCGTCTCGGAAGGCCAGTCGCTGGAAAACCGTCCGCTGTCGATGATCCTCGGCTGGCTGGTGAACACCGTGCGCAGCTTCCCCTTCATCATTTTGCTGGTCGCCCTGACGCCGTTTACGCGCATCATCGCGGGCACCTCGATCGGCCCGCTGGCCGCTGCCGTGCCGCTGTCGTTCGCCGCCATTCCCTACCTGGCGCGCCTGGTGGAGCAGAACCTGCGCGAAGTGCCGCGCGGCGTGATCGAGGCGGCGCACGCCATGGGCGCGTCGGAAATGCAGATCATCTTCCGCGTGCTGCTGGTCGAAGCGCGCTCCGGCTTGGTGCTGGCCCTGACCGTGCTGTCGATCAGCTTCCTGTCGTATTCGGCCGTGGCCGGCGTGGTGGGCGGCGGCGGCATCGGCGACCTGGCCATCCGCTACGGCTACTACCGCTTCGAGACGGACATCATGGTCGCCACCGTGGCCATCCTGATCGTGCTGGTGCAAACCATCCAGTTCGCCGGCACGCGCATCGCCAAGCGCCTCGACAAACGTTAATTCATCTTCAGTATTTCAGTACAAGGAAAAGCATGAACCATATTCGCCGCAACCTGCTCCTGGCCGCCGCCAGCCTGGCCTTCGCCACCGCCGCCCACGCCAAGGACCCGAAAGAACTCGTCATCGGCACCAGCTCCGGCCCGTATTCGGACCAGCTAAAGCTGGGCATCAAGCCTATCCTGGAAAAACAGGGTTACAAAGTCAAGATCGTCGAATTCAACGACTACGTGCAGCCGAACTACGCGCTGGCCGAAGGTTCGCTGGACGCCAACGTGTTCCAGCACATCGTGTATCTGACCAAGTTCGCCACCGATAACAAGCTGCCACTGAGCTCCCTGATCACCGTGCCGACCATGCCGATCGGCCTGTACGGCGGCAAGCAAAAGTCCCTGGCGGACGTGAAGAACGGCGCCACCATCACCATGCCGAACGACCCGACCAACCAGGCGCGCGCGCTGGTCATGCTGGCCAAGATGGGCTGGATCAAACTGAAACCGAACGTCGACCCGCTGCGCGCGTCCGAGCGCGACGTGCTGGACAACCCGAAGAAGCTGAAACTGGTGCCGCTGGAAGCGGCGCAGCTGCCACGTTCGCTGGCCGACGCCGACTACGCTTTCGTCAACGGTAACTTCGCCCTGGCCGCCGGCATGAAGCTGACGTCGGCCCTTAGCGTGGAAAAGATCTCGGACAGCTACATCAACCTGGTGGCCATCCGCACGGCCGACAAGGCCAAGCCATGGGTCAAGGACCTGGAAGCGGCCTACCGCTCGCGCGCCTTCCTCGACGCGACGAACAAGTATTTGGCCGGCTACGAAAAGACGGACTACCAGCTGGCGCTGGAAAAGACGCTGAAAAAATAAGGCGGCACTTGCAATGCGAAAAGGACGGCCAGGAGTAAACCTGGCCGTCCTTTTTTATTGTCCGCGCCGCGCGGGCGCTGTCATGCAATGCTTAGAAGCGGTAACCGACGCCGACGCCGATCAGGACAGGATCGACCTTGACTTCGCTGGCTTTGGCGCCACCGATGAACACATCGCTGCGGATCTGCACTTTCTTGATGTCGAAGTTCAGCGACCAGTTTTTATCCAGCTTGTAGTCGACACCGGCTTGCAGCGAGTAGCCCCAGCTGTCGTGTTCCAGGCGACCGGCGCCGTTCAGCAATTTCACGTCCGAGATATTCGTGTAGTTCACGCCGGCACCCACATATGGGCTGAACTGTTTTTCAGGCATGAAGTGGTATTGCAGCGACAAGGTCGGCGGCAAATGCTTGAAGGTACCGATATTGTTGCCATCGAGCTTGACGTCATGCTTTTGCGGGTAGGTCAGGATCAGCTCGGCAGCAATGTTCGGGGTGAAGAAATACGAAATATCGATTTCAGGAATCGTCTTGCTGCTCACATGCAAACGGTCGGATGCGCCGATGCCGCCGATCGGAGCAGATTTATCGGCCGGATCGATATGCACGGCGCGCGCACGGACCAGCCATGGGCTTTCCTGTGCCATTGCGTTGCCGGCGAATGCGCCGATGGCGGCCAGGACGATTGCTGCTGCAGTTGCGGACTTTTTCATTCTAGTTCCCTCTTTTTGTCGTTAAGTAACGCTGCGAAGTCTAAGAGTGCAGTGCAACAAAAACTTTGATCCACATCAAATAGTGCTAGATGGCATCACTAGAGGGATTTTTTCCTTTGCCCAGGTCAAGAAAATGCGGCAGCGCAGCGCGAGCATGCCAATCACTGCACGCCGTCAAACAGGCTGCCGACCCAGTCGGCAAACACGCGCACACGGGGCGACAGTTGCCGGTGATGGGGATACAGCACGGACACGGGCAGCGGGTCGGGCCGCCAGTCCCGTAGCACTTCCACCAGTTCGCCCGTCGCCAGCGCCAGTTCAAGGTGATACCGGGGGGCCTGGATCAAGCCCATGCCCGCGCGGCAGCAGGCGTGGTAGGCGTCCGCATTGTTGACGGACACCGTGCCAGGCAAGGCTACGCTGTGCCGCTGCCCATCCACCTTGAAGTCGAAGGGCCAGACCTTGCCCGACTGGGTGGAAAAGAAATTGACGGCGCGGTGGCCATCCAGTTGCGCCAGATTCTCCGGCGTGCCGTGCGCGGCCAGGTAGGAGGGGCTGGCGCACGTCACCTGGTCGAGCAGCGCCACGCGGCGCGCCACCATCGACGAGTCGCCCAGTTCGCCCGCGCGCAGCACGCAATCGACGCCTTCGCGCACCAGATCGACGAGGCGGTCGCCCATGCCGATTTCCAGTTCGATCAGCGGATAGCGGGCGCAGAACTGGTCCAGCACGGGCATCACGAAATGCATGGCCAGGGTCGCGTGCAGGTCGATGCGCAGCTTGCCGGCCGGCTGCTGCGCCGCCGAACTGAACACGGCTTCCGTTTCTTCCAGGTCCGCCAGCAGGCGCACGCAACGCTGGTAATACGCGTCCCCATCGGGCGTGGGCGTCACTTGCCGCGTGGTCCGCTGCAGCAGGCGCACGCGCAGCCGCGCTTCAAGCTGCTTGATCGCATGCGTGACGGTCGCCTTCGGGTAACCGAGGTCATGCGCCGCCTGCGTGAAACTGCGCAGTTCGACGATGCGGGTAAAAATACGCATCGCATCAAATCGGTCCATGTCCCTGCTCCATTGTTATTCCTTGCTGCACAGTGTAGCGATATCGACCTTGGTTTTGCAATTCCAATGCAAGATGCGTGCAACGCAATCGGAGCTTGCGCCGATGTCACTGGTTGACAGGCCTGCTAGCCAGCATACTATTTCCACTCCGCACAATACAAATGAGAATAGTAATGATTATCATTTGCGATATAATGCACTACCTCGCTCAAGCGACTACAAAAAGGAATGGGAGACATGGATATATTGAGGGAACTGCGTGAATCGGGCTTGAAAGTCACCATCCCCCGCTTGCGGATTCTGCAGCTGTTTCAAGAAGGCACGATCAAGCACCTGAGTGCGGACGATGTCTACAAGCTGTTGCTGGCCGAAAAGATCGACGTGGGCCTGGCCACCATCTACCGCGTGCTGATGCAGTTTGCCGAAGCAGGCATTCTGTTTCGCCGGCATTTCGAATCGGGCCACGCCGTCTTCGAGCTGAACGAAGGCCAGCACCACGACCACCTGGTCTGCACGGGTTGCGGCAAGGTCGATGAATTCGTCGACGAAGGCATCGAACTGCGCCAGAACGAGATCGCCGCCGAGCGGGGCTTCGTGCTGCACGAGCACGCGCTGTCGCTGTACGGCACCTGCGCCGAGTGCACGGCAAAAAAAGTGCCGCCACGCAAGCCGTCCTGAGGCAGCGCGCAAGGTAGCGCCTGGCAAGCCACCTGCGCTACACTGCGTGCGCCGCAGCTCAACAAGGAAGAAGCATGTACATCGGAGAAATCGCCCGCCTGGCGGGCACCTCGCCCAAGGCCTTGCGCCACTATGAAGCGCTGGGCTTGCTGGGCGACGTGCGCCGTTCCGGCGCCTACCGCGTCTACACGCAGCAAGACCTGGCGCAAGTGAAGCTGATACGCCAGGCGCAGGCGCTGGGCTTCCGCCTGGCCGAACTGCTGCCCATCCTGGCCGGCAACGATACCGACTGGGCCGCCCTGTCGCAGCACATCGCTGACAAGCGCGCACAGATACAGCAGGATATCATCCGCCTGCGCCAGCTCGACGCGCAATTGGCTGACATCGACACGGAAATCCACGACTGCCTGGCGCAGCAGCGCCTGCAAGAGGCCGCTTGACTCTGCCCCCAGGGGCAAGCTTTAGCATGCAAGCTCTTCTTTAACGGATAGCCTGCATCATGACCAAGACAACACCCAAGCGCGTATTGATACTCCTCGGCCACCCGTCCAGCGACAGCTTCTGCGCCGCCCTGGCCGAGGCCTACGCCGCCACGGCCCGCAGCGCGGGTCATACCGTGCGCGAACTGCGCCTGGGCCAGCTGGACTTCGACCAGAACCTGCATGAAGGCTACCGCCAGGTGCAGCCGCTGGAGGCGGACCTGCTGGCGGCGCAGGAGGCCATCACCTGGGCCGAACACCTGGTCTTCGCCTACCCGATCTGGTGGGGCGGCGCGCCAGCCCTGCTGAAGGGCTTTGTCGACCGCATCTTCCTGCCCGGCTTTGCCTTCAAGTATCGCCCGGGCAAGGCTTTCCCGGCGCAGCTGCTGAAGGGCCGCACGGCCCAGCTGCTGGTGGCGATGGATACGCCGCCCTGGTATTTCCGCTGGGTCTACCACATGCCCGGCATCCACCAGCTGCGCAAGACGACCCTGGAATTTTGCGGCGTCAAGCCTGTCAAGGTGGCCAGCTTTGGTCCCATGATCGATTCCACCGAAGCGCAGCGCGCGCGCTGGCTGGAACAGGCACAGGCGCTGGCCCGGCGCCTGTAAGTTGCTTGCCATGCAGCCATCTTGCATACGGTTTTGACAAGCTGGTAATCAAGCCGTCACATTCCAGGGCTACCATGATGATATTGCCTGTTTGTCAGTCGCCTTGCCGTCGCGACAACAAGGGTCCGATCGTCATGTAAAGGTAGCCGCTGTGGAGTTCAACGCTTCTCGTTTGCATCTTCCCCGTTACCGCACGTCCGTGGCGTTTGATCTGTGCATTCCCACGGAATCCGTGCAGGCCGACGCCAGCAATTTCGCCGTGCTGGAACTGTTCACGGAACGGCGCGACATGATGAGCCTGCCAGTCACGGAGCAGCAGCGTCCCATCGGTTTGATCAGTCGCAACATCTTCATGTCGCAAATGTCCAAGCCCTTTTATCACGAGGTGTATGGCAAGAAGAGCTGCATCGCCTTCATGGACAAGGAGCCGCTGATCGTCGACGGCGCCATGAGCATCGAAGACCTCACCTTCCGCGCCGTGGAAGCGGGCGAGAAGGCGCTGGCCGATGGCTTCATCATCACCGAGGATGGCGCGCTGGCCGGCGTGGGCTTCGGCTTGCAGCTGATGAACGTGGTGGCCACCATGCAGGCGGAAAAGAACCGGCAGATCATGCACAGCATCGATTACGCCAGCGTGATCCAGCGCGCCCTGCTGCGCACATCAAGCGCGGAATTGCGCGCCACCCTGCCCGACGCGCACCTGGAATGGCAGCCGCGCGACGTCGTCGGCGGCGATTTTTACTTCTTCGAGCGCCATGCGGGCGGCTGGTTCGCCGCCATCGCCGATTGCACCGGCCACGGCGTACCGGGCGCCTTCATGACACTGATCGCCTCGTCGGCCCTGAGCCAGGCCTTGCGCGAACTGGGGCCGCATGATCCGGCCGCCCTGATCGGCGCCGTCAGCCGCGCCATCAAGACCCTGCTGGGCCAGGACGGCGCCAGCAGCAGCGAGGCTAGCGGCCACGCCGGCTCGAACGACGGCATGGATTGCGCCTTCCTGTGCTACGACACGGCCAGTGCCAGCCTGCATTTCGCGGGCGCGAAACTGGCGCTGCACGTGGTCGCGCCGGGCGAAGAGGCCGTGCGCGCCATCAATGGCGCGCGCATGGGCGTGGGCTATGTCGACACGCCGGCCGGCTACTGCTGGCACAACGAGACGCTGGCCATTCCCGCCGGCAGCCTGCTGTTCCTCACCACCGACGGCTTGCTCGACCAGATCGGCGGCGCGCGCGACATCGCCTACGGCAAGCGCCGCATGCGCGAGCTGCTGCTGGCGCGGCGCGACGCTCCCGCCGGCGACGTGGCGGCGGCGCTGCTGCAGGACAGCGCGGCATGGCAGGGAAAACAGCCGCGCCGCGACGACCTGACCTTTTTCTGTTTCCGCCTGTAGTTTTGGCGCCATCGAGTCACCTTATCAACAAGAAACCGGGTCACCGGCTAGCCAGGAGCACGGACGTGCTGTACGAAGAATTCAACGAGTTTTGGGATGTGGCCCGCAAGCGCAACATCATCTTTTTTTACGTGGGCTATTTCTCGCAGCACGTGGTGAATGCCATTTCCGAAACCATCAAGGCGCGCCTCGATACGGCCGGCGCGGCCGGGCCCACGCGGCGGCGCATCTTTTCCTCGTTCATCGAGATGTCGCAAAACATCATGCATTATTCCGCCGACAGCCTGACGCCCGATGCGCAGCTGGACCAGCAGATGCGGCGCGGTTCATTCTGTATCGGCACGCGCGGCGACAGTTTTTTTCTGCTGTGCGCCAACCCCGTCTCGACGGACAACGTGGCGCAGATCCGCGCCCGCCTGGAACCGCTGCACACGATGACGATGGAAGAAATCCGCCTGGCGTACAAGAAGGCCTTGCGCGAAGAAGCGCCGGCCGACAGCAAGGGCGCGGGCCTGGGTTTTCTCACCATGGCGCGCGACGCCAGCGAGCCGCTGGAATTCGAATTCGTCCAGGATCCCCAGGAACCGGGCCACACCATCTTCTGCATCAAAGCCATCATTTGAAAGAGCCGACTCAGGAAAGCATATGCAATTACCGTCACCACTGTTCATCGCCGCGACCCCGAGTTCGCCCGAAATCGACTTCCGTTTCGAGCAGCACACCCTGTCGATCAAGGGCGAGTCGTATCCGGAAAACGCGGCCGCCTTCTATGGCCCGCTGATCGCCGCCGTGCGCGCCTACCTGGAAGGCTGCAACGAGGCGGCCATCACCGTCAACGTCTCGCTGGCCTATTTCAACAGCTCCAGCACGAAGATGCTGTTTACCCTGTTCGACACCCTGAACCAGGCGGCCGTCGATGGCAACCAGGTGCGCCTGAACTGGTATCACGACGAGGACGACGACACCATCCTGGAATTCGGCGAGGAGCTGCAGCAGGACTTTACGGCGCTGGACTTCCACGACCATCCCGTGCAGGGCAGCTAGGGCATGCGCGCCGCCATCTCCGAAGCCGGACTGGAGCCCGACCTGTTCACCGTGGAAGCGGCGGCGCTGGCTGCCGCGCGCCGCATGCACGCCGACAGTCACGCCAGCGGCGAAGCGCAGCGCCGCGTGCTCGGTGAATTGATCACTCACTACGAACGGCTGATGCGCGAGACGCGGCGCCTGATCGGCCGCAGCGATCGCGCCGAGCGCGACATGCATCTGCTGAACCGCCAGTTGCAAACCCTGGCCGGCCAGCTCGAATACCGCGCCACGCACGACCCTCTGACGGGCGCCCTGAACCGCGGCGCCGTGATCGACCATGCCTCGCGCTGCCTGGCACAGGGCGACATGGCGCTGATCGTGCTCGATATCGACCTGTTCAAGCAGGTCAACGACGACTTCGGCCACCCGGCCGGCGACGGCGTGATCCAGGCCGTGGTGGACTGCCTGAAAGGACTATTGGGACAGGAAACGGCCATCGGCCGGGTCGGCGGCGAAGAGTTTTCCGTCGTCTGGCCCACTTCCTCGCGCGACGACGCGGCGCAAGTGGCGCAGCGCATCTGCGAGAGCGTCGGCCGCCAGCGCCATGCCGCGCCCATCACGCGCCCCATCACCGTCAGCGTGGGCTTGAGCTGGAACCGCGCCGGCACAGCCTTCGAAACGGCCTACAGCCACGCGGACCAGGCCCTGTACCAGGCCAAGCGCGAAGGGCGCAACTGCGTGCGCCAGTGGCTGGAGAGCTGAATCCGCGCATTGGCTCAGCGAATATGCTCGCGCGCCATGCTGCCGTCGCGGCGCATGGCGGCAGCGGCGCGCTGCATGGCCGCCACCTGCGCCTCGGGCAATTGCTTGTTGCAGGCGAGGTAAGTCTGCACGCGATTAAAAGTCAGCAGCGGCACCACCTTGCCCTCCCACTCCTTGCCGGAAAACGGCTTGCTGCCCACCGCCATGCCCACGGCCCACAAGTCGATGCGTCCGAGCAGCAGCTTCTGCGGATTGAGCCACTCCTGCGTCACGGGCGCCACGTTCAGGCCGCGCTGGCGCAGGTAATCGTCGCGCGCGTCGCCGAGCACCGTGCCGATCACCAGGCCGCGCGCATCGGCTAGCGTACGCAGGGCCAGGTGCCGCTCGGCCAGGCCGTAGAGTATCCATTCCGCTTCGTTGAGGGGCCCGATCCAGCGAAATTGCGCTTCGCGCTCCTGCGTGCGGCTGGTGGAAAAGATGCAAGTATCAGGCTCGCGCAGCGCCTGCGCGTACGCGCGCTTCCACGGCAGCAGCTCGATGCTGTAGGAAAGACCGGCGCGCGCCATGATGTCGCGCACCTTGAGCGTTTCACGTCCCACGACCACATTGCCTTCCATCATGCTCGACGGCGGCAAATGCTCGCCGACGACGCGCACGTCCACCGCCACGGCCAGCGCCGGCATCAGCAGCGCCACTGCCAGCAGCCACGCCATGCTTGCTTGTTTCATGCTTGCTTTCATCTGCCACAGGGGGATTCAAGCCGATGTTACCATCGGCACACCCTGGCATCGTCGCATATTGCCAATTAAGCCATTCATTTCCCGCAACGTGGCAACAGGCCAACGCCGGGACGATCAGCATGCGGGGGAAGGATGAATAACTGGCGGAAAACAGTAGGAGTCGAACCTACGGGAGAACGTCTGACGCCCTCCACCGGGTTTGAAGCCCGGCCACATCACCGGATGAGTGTGCTTTCCGCGGTGCCTGAGCCTAAGTACTTAGCTGCTGGGCAAGGCTGCCGTATAGGACCACAGCGCTTGCGGGCGCAATAGATGCCCATTGCCAACACGGCGAGTATAACCGACGCGGTCAAAGAATTCCAAGACCTGGATCGCCCGCTTGCGGCCCAGGCCGCTGGCGTCGCGGAACGTGGCCGCGCCCACGGCGCCATTGCCGGCCGGTAATCCTGCGTCCCCTTCCGCCGTTTGCGCCAGTTCCCGCACCAGCTGCGCCAGTTCGGCCAGCGCCGCCTGGTGATAAAACAGGTCGTGCACGACCTGGCTGATCTGCCCTGCCTTGGCAAGTTTGCGCAACAGCCGGCGCGTGTCGTCTTCGGCCAGGCCAAAGCCGCGCGCCAGGTCGCGCGTCCACGGCGGATCGGAACGCCCCTGCTCCAAGGCTGCCAGCAAGGGCTCGGCCATCGCCTGCTCCTGCGGCGTCAGTTCCACGCTGTGCGTCGGCAAGTGCAGGCTGGCGCCGCGCGCCAGTATCTCGCCACGCGCCAGCAAGCCTTCGACCAGGTGGCTCCACAAGGCGTCTTCCATCTCGGCGTCGACGATGCGTTTCAAACGCCACAGTTCCGGCCCCGCCTCGTCGGGCGCGCGCGCGTGGAAGGCTTCCAATGCTGCCAGCACGCGCGCTTCCAGCGCCAGCAACGCCGCCGGCGCCAGCAACAGGGCGTCGCCACCGCGCAGTGCGATGCGCCGCGTGTCGGGCGGCAGCGCCAGGGCCGCCGCCGGCAGCAGGGACAGGCGCACCAGCAGCGATTCGCGCAAACCCAGCGGACTTTGCGCCAGCAGGGCCGCATAGTCGCCCTGCGCGATGAACGTGGCCAGCGCATCGAGCCACGCCAGCCTGGCCGGGCTGCGGCGCTTGCGCGCGGGGCCGAATGGATCGAGCACCATGCCGCCGCCCACCGTCTGCGTGGCTTGCGCATTGCGCACGACGAAGCGGTCGCCCGGCACGCCGTGCATGGGTGCGTCGAACACCAGCTGCACCCTGCCCGTCTGCCCCGGCGACAGGGTCTCGCCATCGAGCATGACGGCGCGCGCCAGCTGGTGCGCCGCGCCCAGGTGCACGTGCAGCGGCGACCAGGCTTGCAGTTGCACGCCCGCGTCGGGCAGCAGGGTCAGTTCCACGTCGAGGCGCTCGGAACACTGCGCCAGTTCGGGCGCGACGATCCAGTTGCCCCGCTCGATGCGCTCGCGGTCGATGCCGGCCAGGTTCAGCGCCAGACGCTGGCCCGCCGTGCCCACCTCGGCCGCGCGGTTCTGCGCATGGATGCTGCGCACGCGCGCCTGTGCATCGCCGGGCGCCAGTTGCAGCATGTCGCCCACCCGCGCGCGTCCCGCCAGCGCCGTGCCGGTAACGATGGTGCCCTGCCCCGACAGGGTGAACACGCGGTCCACGCCGAGGCGGAACAAGCGCCGCTCGTCGCGTTGCGGCAAGCTGCGCGCCACGTGGGTCAGGTGCGCCAGCAAGGCGGCCACGCCGGCATCGTTGTCGCGATTCGCGGCGGTGGGGAAAATCGGGCTACCCGCCAGCGGCGTGCCAGCCAGCAGCGCTTCGATATCCGCTTCCACCTGCGCCACGCGGGCGCTGTCGGCGCGGTCGATCTTGGTCAGCGCCACGGCGCCGCGCGCCACGCCCAGCAGCTGCAAGATGGCCAGGTGCTCGTGCGTCTGCGGCATGACGCCATCGTCGGCCGCCACCACGAGCAAGGCGAAATCGATGCCCGTCACGCCGGAAGCCATGGTGCGGATGAATTTTTCGTGGCCGGGCACGTCGATCACGCCCAGCACCGTGCCATCCGCCAGCGGCAGATAGGCGTAACCAAGTTCAATCGAGATGCCGCGCGCCTGCTCTTCCTTCAGGCGGTCCGTGTGCACGCCAGTCAGTGCGCGCGTGAGGGTCGTCTTGCCATGGTCGATATGGCCCGCGGTGCCGACGATCATGCCGTCAACTCAGCGAGCTGCGCGATGAAGGCCGTCTCGTGCGCCGCTTCCAGGCAGCGCAAATCGAGCCACAGGGTGTCTTGCCCGATACGCCCGATCACGGGGCACGGCAAGGCACGCAAACGCTGTTCCAGCACGCCCAGGGGATTGCTCAGGTGCGAACCGGGCGCGCTGCGGATGGCCAGGCCAAAGCTGGGCAACTGGTCGACGGGCAAGGCGCCGCTGCCGATCTGGCTTTTCATGGATTCAGCCGTCACCACGTACTGTAAGCCCAGCGCGCTTTGCAGCAGCGGCAGCAGGGTTTCCGCCTGCGTGCGCATGGCAGCGGTGGGACGCGTCAGCAAACGCAACGTGGTCAACCGTTCGGCCAGCAAATCCGGCGCGCGGTACAGCTGCAGCACGGGGGCCAGTGCGGCCAGGGTCAGCTTGCCGACCCGCAGTGCGCGTTTCAATGGATTGCGCTTGATCTTCGCGATCAGATCGGCACGCCCGACGATGACGCCGCATTGCGGCCCGCCCAGCAGTTTGTCGCCACTGAAAGTGACCAGATCGGCACCCGCCGCTATCGTTTCGCGCACCGTCGTTTCATGCGGCAAGCCATATTGCGCCAGGTCGACCAGGGTGCCGCTGCCCAGGTCCACCGCCGTGGGAATTGCATGTTTTGCTGCCAGCGGCACGAGTTCGTCGAGTTCCACGCTTTTCGTGAAACCCGTAATGGCGTAATTGCTGCAATGGACCTTCATCAGCAGGCTGGTATGCTCGCTGATCCCGTTCGCATAGTCGGCCAGGTGGGTGCGGTTGGTGCTGCCCACTTCGCGCAGCACGGCGCCCGCGCGCGTCATCACATCGGGGATGCGGAAAGCGCCGCCGATTTCCACGAGTTCGCCGCGTGAGACGATGACCTCTTTATTCTGCGCCAGGGTATTGAGCATCAACAGCACGGCGGCCGCATTGTTGTTGACGATGGTGGCAGCTTCGGCCCCCGTCAGTTCGCGCAGCAATTCCTCGACCAGGTCGTCGCGGTCGCCGCGCTTGCCCGTTTCCAGGTCGAATTCCAGATTCATCGGCCACTGCAGCGCTTCCACCACGGCTTGCACCGCAGCGTCGGGCAGCAGCGCGCGGCCCAGGTTCGTGTGCAGCACGGTGCCCGTCAGGTTGAAGACGGCGCGCAGCTGCGAGCGCGCTTGCGCCTGCAGCCGTTCGCCCATTTGCGCGGCGATGGCGGCAATCGATGCGTCCTCCTCATCGAATTCACCAAACACTGCGCCCGCCAGCATGGCCGTGCGCAGTTCGGCCAGCACGGCGCGCGCGCAGGCCAGGGTCTGCACGCGGCCGTAGTGTGCTATCAGGGCCAGGCAAGCCGCGTCGCCCAGGATGCGGTCTACCGACGGCAGGCGCACGGTTTGCCCCGTCGTCATGACTGCTGGCCCTCGCTGTTTTCATTCTTTCCCAGCCACAGCAACGGATTGCCGCTGGCGCGCTGGTAACCCGCCTCACCCACCAGCAGGTCGAGCATCAGGCTGGCCAGGTCGTCGGCCAGGGGCTCGACGTTGTAATCATGTTCCTGGTTGAAGACTTTTCGATAGGTATGGCAATCGTCGCAGGTTTCCGCGCGCGCCACCTTCTTCGGATCGTTCGCCTTGTTGGGCAATTTGTCGTCCTTCGCCGTCACCGGGTCGAACGGCTTTGCGTCGGCCGCGTCCAGGCCCTGGTAAGCGATCTTGCCATTCTGTTCGCAGGTCGAGCACTTCACGCGCACCATATGCCATTCGCTTTCGCAAATGCCGCAGTGCAGGTAGCGGTAACCCTGCGACTGGCCGCCGATGCGGATCACGCTGGCGACGGGGTGCGAACCGCAGACGGGACACAGGGTGCCCGTTTCCAGGTCCGGCACGCGCGCGGCGCGCAATTCGCTGGCCGACACCGACCACAGGATTTGCAGGGCGGCGGCGACGAATGGCGCATGCATGGGATTGAGGTTGTCGCCGTTTTCATCGAGCACGGCGTCGGCGCAGGCGTCCAACGCTGGCGCGTCGAGGGCACGCAATTGCGCCAGTACCTGCGTCAGGCCGCCCGACAGGGCCGGCTGGTTTGCCGCCGTGGCGGCCAGTTCATCGAGCAGGCTGGCGAAAATGTCGCGCCAGACGGGCGGACGGGCGCCGCTGACGGGCAGCACCGGCATGCGGTGCTGGATGGCGCGGCGCAGCGCATCGGGGTTGGCGGCCGGCACGGCGCCGGGCGCCAGTTTTCCCACCACGGCGGCCTGCGCGTCGGCCAGCGCGGCCATCAGCACCAGGTAACCCTGCATGCCCGCGTCGACGGGGATGCCCTTGATTTTCCCCTGCGCCAGTTCGCGCAAGCGCAAGGCGCGTGCCTTGAACAGGCTGTCAGGCTGCGGCAGCAGCAGGCGCGGAATCGCGTTGTGGTCCAGGCCTTCGATTTCGCCTGGCTGAAGAATGCGTTGTACCAATGGAGTTTTCCCATCAAAAGTAGCACAGCAGGGCCAGCGGAGTTGACCATGCTGTCAAAGTATTTTAATCGATAAAGAGAAAGGGGCCGATCCTGTGGGACCGGCCCCGGCTCTTGCAGCTGGGTGGCACTTACAACAGCTTAATCCTTGCCGTTGCGAATGACCGCCTCAAACCACTTCGGATGGTGCTTGCGCGCCCAGCCGTAAGTGACGGTGCCGCGCACCATGGCGCCGATCGAGCCCTTGACCCACAGGGCTGCATAGATGTGCACGATGATGGCGCAGATGATGCCGAACGCGCACACGGCGTGCAGCAAGGCGGCCGCGCGGATGACGGGGATCGGGAAGTAGAACGCGAAATACGCGCGCCAGATCACGATGCCCGACAGCAGCAAGCCCACCATGCAAGCCAGCAGCACGAAGAACAGGATCTTCTGGCCGGCATTGTATTTGCCGATCTTCGGAAGCTTTTCTTCGCGGTTGTTGAGCACGTCGTCCATCTGTTTCAGCCACTGCTTGTCGCCGTCCTCGAACTTGTTGTGGTGCCAGAAGCGCACCACGAGGATCGCGAACGAGACGAACATCACCAGGCCGGCGAACGGATGCAGGATGCGCGTCCATTGTCCGCCGCCAAACAGGTTCGCCAGCCACGCCATCGAGGGATGGAACATGGCCAGGCCGGACAGGGCCAGCATGACGAAGGTGACGGCGGTCACCCAGTGATTCGTGCGCTCGTTGGGAGCGTAGCGCTGAATCAGCGGGTTGCCATCCTTGTCGCGCAGCTTGCCATCGTGATGTTCACTAGGATTCATGCTGTTCCTCCTTGATGCGCTTGGCCTCTTCCAGCGCTTCGTGCTCTTCGTCCTTGCTCACTTCGTTCGGACCGACACGCGTGTAATGGAAGAAGCCTGCCAGGGCCGTGGCGGCCATGCCGGCCACCGCCAGCGGCTTGGACCAGCCCTTCCAGAAGCCCACCATCGGGCTGATGCGCGGACGTTCCGGCAAGTTCGAATACAGCTTCGGCTTGTCGGCATGATGCAGCACGTACATCACGTGCGTGCCGCCCACGCCCAGCGGATCGTACAGGCCCGCGTTCTCGAAACCGCGCGACTTCAGGTCGACGATGCGCTCTTCCGCATGCACCTTCATGTCTTCCTTGGTGCCGAACACGATGGCGCCCGTCGGGCACGTTTTCACGCAGGCAGGTTCCTGGCCCACTGCGACGCGGTCCGAGCAAAGTGTGCACTTGTAAGCGCGGTCGTCCTTTTTCGAAATGCGGGGCACGTCGAAAGGACAGCCGGCCACGCAGTAGCCGCAACCGATGCAGTTTTCCTGATGGAAGTCCACGATGCCGTTCGTGTACTGCACGATGGCGCCCGGCGCCGGACAGGCTTTCAGACAGCCCGGGTCCTCGCAGTGCATGCAGCCATCCTTGCGGATCAGCCACTCGAGGTTGCCGTCGTTGTTTTCGTGTTCGGCAAAACGCATCACCGTCCACGATTGCGGCGTCAGGTCCGTCGGATTGTCATAGGTGCCATGGTTTTCGCCGACTTCGTCACGCAAGTCGTTCCATTCCATGCACGCCGTCTGGCAAGCCTTGCAGCCGATGCATTTCGACACATCGATCAGCTTGGCCACGGTGCCCGTCACCGGGCTGCGCGCTTGCGGCGGCGTTACCGTGGTAGCCGACAGGCGCCGGATATCTAAGGATTGCAGTGCCATTATTGAGCTCCCATCATGCTTTTTCCACCTTCACGAGGAAGGACTTGAATTCCGGCGTTTGCGAATTCGCATCCCCCACGCCCGGCGTCAAGGTATTGATCAGATACCCCGGCTTGGCCACGCCTGTAAAGCCCCAGTGCAGCGGCAGGCCCACGGTATGCACCTGCTTGCCCTCGATCGTCAACGCCTTGATGCGCTTGGTGACGACGGCCTTGGCGATGATGTGGCCCCGCTTGGAACTGACGCGCACTTCACCACCGGCAACAACACCGATGCTCTTGGCCAGCTCTTCGCCGATTTCAACGAATTGCTGCGGCTGGATGATGGCATTCAGTCGTGCATGCTTGGTCCAGTAATGGAAATGCTCGGTCAGGCGGTAGCTGGTGGCCACATGCGGATATTCCTCATGCGTGCCGAACATTTTCCGGTCATCGGCAAACACGCGCGCGGCCGGATTGCTGGTCGCCTGCGGGTTTTTCGGATGCATGGGGTTGTAGCCCAGCGGATTTTCGAACGGCTCGTAATGCTCGGGGAACGGTCCTTCGGCCATGGCGCCGCGCGCAAAGAAGCGCGCCACGCCCTCGCCCAGCATGATGAACGGACCCATGCCGTTTTCCGGCGGTTCGTCGACCTTGAAGTCGGGAATATCGGCCCCGCTCCAGTTCGTCCCATTCCACTCGATGAGTTTACGGGTCGGATCGAAAGGCTTGCCCTTCAAGTCGCACGAAGCGCGGTTGTACAGCACGCGGCGGTTGGCCGGCCACGCCCAGGCCCAGCCCAGGGTCTGGCCGATGCCGGTCGGGTCGCTATTGTCGCGCCGCCCCATCTGGTTGCCCGCCTGCGTCCAGCTGCCGGCAAAAATCCAGCAACCGCTGGTGGTCGTGCCGTCGTCGCGCAATTGCGCAAACGAGGCCAGCTGCTCGCCCTTCTTCACCAGCAGCTTGGTCGCATCCTTCGGATCGTACAAGTCGGCCAGCGCCTTGCCGTTGAATTCGCGGGCGATTTCTTCCGGCTGCGGGTTATGCGGCTGCGCATAATTCCACGTCAGGTTGAGAATCGGATCGGGGAACTTGCCGCCCTCTTTCTTGTACATGCTGCGCATGCGCAAGAACAGGCCCGACATGATCTCCAGGTCGCTGCGCGCCTGGCCCGGCGGTTCGGCCGCCTGCCAGTGCCATTGCAGCACGCGTGAAGAGCTCACCAGCGAACCGCGTTCTTCGGCGAAGCAGCTAGTTGGCAGGCGGAACACTTCCGTCATGATCTTGGTGGGATCGACTTCGTGGTACTGCCCGTGCGCCTTCCAGAATTCGCCCGTTTCCACGGCCAGCGGATCCATGATGACGAGGAACTTCAGCTTCGACAGCGCTTCCGTGACCTTCTGCTTGTTCGGCGCGGACGCCAGCACATTGAAGCCCTGGCAGATATAACCCGTCATCTTGCCTTGGTGCATGTTCTCGATGGCTTGCATCAAGTCATACGGCTTGTCGAGTTTCGGCAGGTAGTCGAAGGCGTAGTTGTTCTCCGCCGTGGCGAAATCACCCCACCACGTCTTCATGAAGCTGACGTGGAATTTGCGGTAATTGCTCCAGTAGCTGAGCTGGTTCGGACGCAGCGGCTTGGTGGCACGCGCGGCGATATAGGCGTCGAAATCCTGCTCGCCCTCGTTCGGCAAGGTCATGTAACCTGGCAACAGGTTCGACATCAGGCCCAGATCGGTCAAGCCCTGGATGTTCGAGTGGCCGCGCAAGGCGTTCATGCCGCCGCCCGCGATGCCCATATTGCCCAGCAACAACTGCACCATGGCGCCCGTGCGGATGGTTTGCGCGCCCGTCGAATGGTGCGTCCAGCCCAGCGCGTACAGGATGGTACCGGCGCGTCCCGGCACGGCGGTCGAAGCCAGGGCTTCCGCCACCTTGTGGAACTTGTCGGCCGACACGCCGCACGTACGTTCGACCATTTCGGTCGTGTAGCGCGAGTAGTGCTTCTTCATCATCTGGTAGACGCAGCGCGGGTGTTCCAGGGTCGGGTCGACCTTGGCGTAGCCGTCTTCGCCGATCTCGTAATCCCAGGTGGCCTTGTCGGTGTACTTGCCTTTTTCCTTGTCGAAACCCGAGAACAGGCCGTCCTCGAACGCATAGTCTTCGCGCACGATGAAGGGCATGTCCGTGTAGTTGCGCACGTACTCATGCTGGATCTTGTCGTTCGTCAGCAGATAATTGATGATCGCGCCGAGGAAGACGATGTCCGTGCCGGTACGCGTGGCGCAGTAGTAATCTGCCACGGATGCGGTACGGGTAAAACGCGGATCGACAACGATCAGCTTGGCCTTGTTATGCGCCTTCGCTTCCGTTACCCATTTGAATCCGCAAGGATGTGCTTCTGCTGCATTGCCGCCCATGACCAGGATCACGTCGGCATTCTTGATATCGACCCAATGATTCGTCATCGCGCCACGGCCAAACGTCGGGGCAAGACCTGCCACCGTCGGTCCGTGTCATACACGCGCCTGATTATCAAAGGTCAGCATCCCCATGCTGCGCACTGTCTTGTGGGTCAGATACCCGACCTCGTTGCTGCCGGCGGACGCGGCAAGCATGCCGGTGGAGAGCCAGCGGTTGACGGTCTTGCCGTCGGCATTCTTTTCGATCAGGTTGGCATCGCGGTCATCCTTCATCAGGCGCGCGATCTTGTCGAGCGCCACATCCCAGGAGATCGGTTGCCATTCCGTGCCGCCCGGTGCGCGGTATTCGGGCACTTTCAGGCGGTTCGGGCTGTGGATGAAGTCGACCAGGCTGGCGCCTTTCGGGCACAGGGTGCCGCGGTTCACCGGGTGATCGGCATCGCCTTCCACGTGGATGATGCTGGAGACGGCATTTTTCGCGCCGTCGCCCAGTCCATACAGCAGGACGCCACATCCTACCGAACAGTAGGGACAGGTATTGCGTGTCTCGGTGGTGCGAGACAGCTTGTATTGCCGCACTTCCGCCATCGCCTGGCCCGGTGCGAAACCGAGCAGGGCGAGGCTGGAACCAGCAATGGTCGCGCCAGTTACCCGGAGGAACTGGCGCCTGGACATCTGAACCATATTCAGGCCTCTATGATGTGAGTAAATAAAAGTCATACGGCGTCGTGGTCGTGTCATATCACTAAGATATAAGCACCATGCCTGTGCCGTATGACAGTATTTTACCCCTCAAACTCCGACAAGGCTTAGTCCGCCGGAAAAAATTCCACATAGTCAACATTATTTTATCGGTACCGAACAGTTCCTCTAAACAATGCCAGCCTGCCAACCCCGGTCCCGCGCAGCGCCCGCCCATGAAAAAACCCGCTCGCGAGCGGGTTTTGAGGAAACGATAAAAATTACAGGCTGTAGCGCAAGGTCAGCGCCACATTGCGCGGCGCGCCCGGCAAGCTCAGGTTCGGGCTGGAACCGTGGCCCGACACGATGTAGCGCGTGTCGCCAATATTGTTGACGTTGAGCTGCACTTCATAGCGGCCCGTGCGGTACGCGGCCATGACGTCGGCCGTCACGTAGCCTGGCAGCACGACGGTGTTGCCCGGGTTGGCGAAGCGGCTGCCCACGGCATTCGCGCCGCCGCCCACGGTGAAGCCGTGGCCCAGGTCCTTGGTCAGCCACAGATTGGCCGTGTTGCGCGAAGTCAGGGTGGCGCGCTTGCCCTTGATGGCGACGGAACTGGCCGTCGTCGTGCCCGGCGCATTCACGCTGCGGTCGACGGCGATGGAATCGGTAATGGTGGCGTCCAGGTAAGCGTAGCCTGCCATCATTTTCCAGCCGTCATGCAAGTCGGCGTTGAAGGTCAGTTCCAGGCCGTCCGTGCGTTGCGTGCCGACGGGCACGATGCGGTTCGTGATCGGGTCGCTGGTCTTGATATTGTCGCGTTCCAGGCGGAACAGCGACACGGTGGCATTCGCGCGGCCGCCCCACAGATCGTACTTGGCGCCCACTTCCGTGTTGCGCGTGGTTTCCGGCGCCAGGTCGGCATTGTTGGCGGCCAGGGCGAAGTTCTCGCCGCTCGGCTGGAAGGAGCGGCTCCACGACGCGTAGTACGATTGCACGGCGCTCGGTTGCCAGACGAGGCCGGCGCGGGGGCTGTAGGCCGAATCCGTGCGCGACAAATCCGCCGTCGTCACGCCAAGCGCATTGGCCAGGCGCGACTGCTGCTTGTAGCGGTCGTAGCGCAAGCCGGCCAGCGCCTTCCACTCGTCGCTGAAGCTGATGGCGTCCTGCACGTAGGCGGCGGCCGTGTCGTAGGTACCGAAGGTATCACTGCGCGCGCCCAGCTTGCTGCGATCGACGACGGGCAGAACAGGATTGAAGATCGACACGGGCTTCGCAGGTGTCGTTACAGCGATGGCGGCCCAACTGTTGGCATCCTTGTTTTGCTTGCCGAATTCGGCGCCGTACAGCACTTCGTGGCGCATGGTGCCCGTGACCAGCTTTTGCGTCAGTTCCGTCTGGTTGAACCAGCCGCTCTCGTCGCGGTTGAGCTTGGCGTGGCCCAGGCTCATCGTGCCCTTGACTTCGTTGACGTTGCCGGAAATATTCGTGTTGTTGCGGTCCAGGTGATAGTCGTAGTAGCGGAAGGCATTGCGCAGCGACAAGCTATCGCTGAACTTGTGCGTCAGGGTGGCGGCCGTGGAGACCACACGCGACTGGCTGAAGTCCGCATCACGTGCATTCGCGGCGCCATAATAGGTGCCCGCATCGACGGCGACGGGACGGCCGTGGTAGGACGGGATGCCGAAGTCCGTCAGGCGGCGGTCTTCCAGGTAGTCACCCTGCAGCAGCAGCTTGGTGGCGCCGGAGAGGCGGATGGCCACGGAAGGCGCCAGCGCCGTGCGGTTGATGAATTGCTGGTCGCGATAGCTGTCTGACAACTCGCGCGCGCCCGTAAAACGCCAGTCCACCGTCTCTCCGACACGGCCCACGTCGACTTCGCCGCGACGCCCTTTCGTGTTCGTCAGGCTCAGGGCCACGTCCGTGATATCGATACCCGGTTTTTTGGTGATGCGGTTGACCAGGCCGCCCGAGGAACCGCGGCCGTACAGCACGGCGGCCGGTCCCTTGATCACTTCCAGGCGCTCCACGTTCGACAGGTCGCGGAAATACAGCGCGTCATCGCGGAAGCCGTCGACGAACTGGTCGCCGATGGCCGTGAAACCGCGGATGAATACCTGGTCGCGCTGGCCATCGCCCGTCGACAAGCCCACGCCAGGGATATTCTTCATGATGTCCTGGATCGACATGGCGTTCTGGTCGCGGATGACGGCGGCCGGCACCACGTTGATCGTCTGCGGCACGTCGCGCAAGGCCATTTCCGTCTTGGTGCCGCTGGCGGAGGTGGCGGCGACATAGCCATCCTTGTCCTTCGAGGCCGTCACGGTGACGGCGGGCAAGCTTTCCTGTGCCCATGCCGCCAATGGCGTGGCGCCCAAGGTCAAGGCGCCCAGTACGGCGATGGTGATCGGTTTACATCCTGGCTTGCGCTGTTGCTGCATACAATTCCCTGGTCGATGTTTTAATACGAATGATTATCATTAGTATTTTATCAGCCAACGATGGGAAAAGTAAGGCGAAATGTAAGTGATAGTACTTATGGACTAGGTACTTGACGTAAAAACACAACAGGAAATCAATATCAAAAAACAATTAAAATTGCTTTGAAAAACTATTTCTCTGCGTCAATGCTATACTTGCGGCTTGCTGGGCAGCGGTCAGCCTGACCGATATGCCCCTTGCTTTACCTCCATCGCCACGCTCAGCGTGGCGCGCCGCACAGCCATCACGCGGCACCCGAAGACCCCGATCCCCTGCGCCTTGCGGCGCCTGTCCGCCCCTGCTGGCGGCGGCGATCATGACTATTAAACTGTTAGGAACTACATGAAAAACCTGAACATCGGCAGCCGCCTTGGCGTCGGCTTTGCTGTCGTATTGCTGTTGCTTGCCGCCTTGACCATTACCGCCCTCGTGCGCATGCAAACGGCCAGCGACCTGACTTACCGCCTGATCAATACCAGCATCAAGAACCAGCGCATGGTGGCCGAATGGTCGAAGATCATTGAACTCAACAGCGTGCGCGGCGTCGCCTCGTTCGAGATCACCGATCCCGTCGTGCGCGCCAAGATCGAGGAAGACCTGAAGGTCGATGCGGACCGCTCCAGCAAGCTGCAGGACGACATCATCGCCTCCTTGCTCAACCCGGCCGTGATCGAGCAATTCAAGGTCGTGCGCAAGGTGCGTACCGACTACGTGACGACGCGCGCGCGCGCCTTCAAGATGAAGGCCGACGGCGACGTGGCGGGCGCCAAGATCGTGTTCGACAAGGAAGTCGCGCCGATCACCGTAGCCTACCTGGCCGAAGTAAAACGCTTTGCCGGCATGCAGATCAAGGCGGCCGACGGCGTCGGCGCCAGCATCATCGAAGCCTACAGCGGCACCCGCATCTTCCTGATCACCATGGGCGTGCTGGCCGTGCTGATGGGCATCGGTTTCGCCTGGTGGATCACGCGTTCGATCACCGGCCCCATCCGCGCCGCCGTGAAAGTGGCGGAAACCGTGGCAGCGGGCGACCTGAGCAGCGTCATCACGGCGCAAGGCCGCGATGAAACGGGCCAGCTGATGCACGCCCTGAAAACCATGAACGACAGCCTCGTCGGCATCGTGGGCCAGGTACGCAGCGGCACCGACACCATCGCCACGGCCTCCGCGGAAATCGCCGCCGGCAACCAGGACCTGTCGTCGCGCACGGAACAGCAAGCCAGTTCACTGGAAGAAACGGCCTCGTCGATGGAAGAACTGACCTCGACCGTGAAACAGAATGCCGACAATGCGCGCCAGGCGAATAAACTGGCCGGCGACGCAGCCGGCATCGCCAGCCGCGGCGGCGCCGTGGTAGCCGAAGTGGTCGCCACCATGGGCGAGATCAATACTTCGTCGAAGAAAATCGTCGATATTATCTCTGTCATCGACGGCATCGCCTTCCAGACCAACATCCTGGCCCTGAACGCGGCCGTGGAAGCGGCACGCGCCGGTGAACAGGGCCGCGGCTTTGCCGTGGTCGCCACGGAAGTGCGCAACCTGGCACAGCGTTCGGCAGCGGCGGCGAAAGAGATCAAGGGTTTGATCGACGACTCCGTGCAAAAAGTCGACGTGGGCACGGACCTGGTCGACAAGGCCGGCAAGACGATGGAAGAAATCGTGCAAAGCATCGGCTTCGTGACCTCCATCATGAGCGAGATCAGCAACGCCAGCGAAGAGCAGAGCGCGGGCATCGAGCAAGTCAACCAGGCCATTTCTGAAATGGACCAGGTGACCCAGCAAAATGCAGCCCTGGTGGAAGAAGCCTCGGCAGCGGCCGAAGCGATGCAGGAACAGGCGAGCGAACTGGCGCAGGTGGTCAGCGTCTTCCGCCTCGATGCCAATGCGGCGGCCACCGACCGTTTCAGCGTGAAAACCGCCCAGCGCAGCGCGCCGGCAGCGACAGCCCCTGCCGCGCCAGCCCGCAAGGCCAACACCCCTGCCCTGCGCCTGCCCCCGACGCGCGCCAGCAGCAAGGCCACGGCGCCTGCCGAAGGCGAGTGGGAAGAGTTTTAAGGTGTGAAAATCAATGCGTGGCAGTGGCTGCCACGCATGCCAAACGGCCAGGCGTCAGCACAGCCTGGCTTGCGTAACTTCAATGAGTTTCGCCAGCTCGCGCGGCACCGCCTGGGCCAGGAAATCGAGCGCCAGCTGTTCCGGATCGATGGCCGCGTCCAGCGGCAAGCCATGTTCAAAGCCCCCCACCATGGTGCGGCAGAAATGCGGCGATTCCGCCCGCGTTTCCACATACCAGCAGCCCGCATGGCCTTGCACGAAGTATTCGCCGATAAAGTAGCCGAGCATGGTTTTTACCCACTGCCAGCTCTCGTCGCGGATGACGATGGTGCGCATGGCCGCGTCGATGTACGGCAGGTACTCGGCCGCGTTGGTCAGTACTTCGTGCGCCGGCTGGATGCCCAGGCGCTCGACAAAATTCACCAGCGAGGCGCCCAGCGCGTCATAGTAGGCGTCAAAAGCCGTTTGGCTTTGTTGCAGTAACTGCTCTTGTTGCATCAACTGCATTCCCACTCTCCCTCCAACAAATTCACTGGCCGACGCGCGCGCGGCCGACAGCCGCGAGCGCATCAGCGTCCTATATCGTGAGCCGATGAATGTCGACATTCGACATTTTTCGAACTTAGCCTCCAGCCCGTAAAGCGCCATGAGTGGCAAAGTTTACCAAAAAATAGGAGTGTTCCAAAATTTAGGGTAGATTCGGTGCCGCATGGAACGCCGATAGCGATTTATTGAGCGCGTCAAATACGTGCTTCTGGCTTTCTTCGATGAAGAAGTGGCCGCCCGGGATTTCGCACCAGCTTTGCTCTCCAGTGAATTCGTGCGACCACGCACTACGGTCCTGCCGTGTCATGGTCTCATCGTCCGATCCGGAAAGCATCACCAATTCGCCCGACAGCAAGGGGCCCGGAGCATACACATACGTTTCGCTCAGCGCAAAGTCGGCTCGCAACGGGGGCAGAAACAGATCGATCAATTCGGGTGTTTCAAAAAATTCATCTGGCGTATCGCCACTAATTCGCAGCTCCTCAATCAGCTCCGCATCGGACATGACATGCAAGCGCGCTTCCTCCAAGCGGGATGGCGCCTTCTTGGCCGATGCGAAGAAGATAGCCGGACTTTTCCCCATCCCCTGCAGCCGGCGGGCAAGCTCAAAACCGACAAGAGCGCCGTTGCTATGTCCAAAGATGCCAAACGGCCGGTCGAGCCAGGATTGCATTTCAGCACTCAACAACTCCACCAGGCGATCAACGCGATCAATAGGCGCCTCATCGAATCGAGTGCCGCGTCCTGGCGGCTCGACACACACCAGTTCCACATGCGCATCGAGATTTTTTTGCCAATTCAAGTAAGTGCTTGAACTGCCTCCCGCATAGGGTAGGCAGAATAAACGAAACGATGCCTTCGGGCGTGGGGACGGCGTAAAAATTCCATTTAGCATAGTCATATCATTTCCTTAAGTGCGACGCAAATCAGGTGGCCTGCGTCGGGTTGTTTGCAAAATTATTGTCGTGCGTCAGTCGGCATATTGACGGCATAGAGGTCGAGCTCGGAAAGTTCGATATGCGATAGCGCGGCGCGCACTGAAGCGACCACATCAGTGAAAATGGCGGACATCCAATACGCCACAATCCATCCCGGAAGCGAAGAATTGCCCTACCCTTCATCCGCCTCTTCAGGAAGTCCAGTAACAGCACGTAGACTGTTGCAGGACTAGCGCACAGCAAAGCGCACAAGAAAAGCCTCCGGCGACGGCCAAGCAATATTGATTTCAACATACAAAGATGGTCCTATTTATTCTTCCTGGATAACAGCAACACGGGAATTGATGACGCGAACGGCAAGCATTTGAATCGTTGGCGCCACAAAAATGTCACGCACCGCAATGGGCAAGCCGGCCTTACGGCATTGACTGGCAAATCGCATCGCCAACAGCGAATCTCCTCCCATGGAAAAGAAGTGGTCGTTGCGGCCCACGCGATCCACCTTCAGCAAGGCTACCCATACGTCCGAGAGAGCTTGTTCGACGTCGCCCTGCGGCGCCTCGTATGCACGCTCCTCGTCCCTCTCCAGTTGCGGCAGCACCTTCACATCGAGCTTGCCGTTGGCTGTCAGCGGCCATGCCGCCACGGCCATAAAAATGGATGGCACCATGTAGTCGGGCAGGCTCTGGCCAAGCTGTGCCCGCAACGGTGCGCTGTCGATCACCGCCTGCGCATTGAGCACGTAGGCAACCAGGCGCACCTGTCCGGCAGAACCTTGCTCGGCCAATACCACCGCGTCGTCGACACCTTCGCAGCCGCGCAAGGCCGACTCGATTTCACCGAGCTCGATGCGGAAACCACGGATCTTCACCTGATGGTCGCCACGTCCAAGATATTCAAGCTCGTCGTCGGCCGTCATCCGCGCCAGGTCACCCGAGCGGTACAAGCGTTCGCCTGCCGCCAGCGCCGGATGCGACACGAAACGCTCCGCCGTCAATTCCGGACGATTCAGGTAACCCTCCGCGACCCCCGAACCGCCGACACACAGTTCACCCACCACACCGGTTGGCACCGGTTCCCCGTGCCGGTCAAGCAGCCACAACGTCAAGTCCGGAATCGGACGGCCGATCAGGCTGCCGCGGTTGGCCTGGGCATCGGCCCGGCTGATCGCACGGTACGTCACGTGCACCGTGGTTTCGGTAATGCCGTACATGTTGACCAGTTGCGGAGCCGTGTCGGCATGCAGCTCAAACCATGGCAACAACTTGTCCAGCGCCAGGGCCTCCCCTCCGAACACCACCCAGCGTAGCGCCAGGAGCGCTTGCACCTGACGGTCTTCTTCCATGAAAGCGTAGAACGCCGTCGGCGTCTGGTTCAGCACCGTCACGCCCTGCTCGCGCACCAGTTGGTAAAACTCCGGTGTCGATTGCGCCACTGCGCGCGGCACCACCACCAGGCGCCCGCCGGTCAGCAATGCACCCCAGATTTCCCAGACCGAAAAATCGAAGGCGTAAGAGTGGAACAGGCACCAGGTATCGGCGGCACCGAAACCGAACCAGCCTTCGGTGCTGCTCAGCAAGCGCGCCACATTCGCGTGCGACACCATGACGCCTTTCGGCTTGCCGGTCGAACCGGAGGTGTAGATCACGTAAGCCTGCGCGGTCGCCGACACCGCCACTTGCGGCGCGTGCACCGGCCAGGTGCCATCGGCGTCGTCGTCAAGCAGCACCACCGTACCGGTGCCGGCGCTTGCGCGCGTGGCCACCTGCGCCACAACCAGTGTCACCGCGGCATCGTCAAGCATGTAGGCGATCCGCTCCGCCGGGTAGATCGGGTCAAGCGGGACGTAGGCCGCCCCGCATTTAAGGATGGCCAGGATCGCCTGCACCACTTCGCCCGAGCGTTCCAGGCACAGCCCGACGCGCGCGCCGGGCGCCGCGCCCGACGCCAGCAGGCGATGCGCCAACTGGTTCGATGCCGCCTCCAGTTCGGCATAGGTCCAGTGACGCTCGCCATCAATCAAGGCCATCGCCTGCGGCGTGGCCAGTGCCTGCGCCGTAAATAGCTGGTGCAGGCACTGCGCCGGTGCCGTCGATTGCGTCGCCCGCCCCAGCTGCAACAAGCGTTCGCGTTCGGCAGGCGCCATCAGGCTTGCTGTCCAAACAGGTTCATTGGTGCAAAGAAGGGCCGCGTCAAGTGCACGCTCAAAATTGATCATGACGTGCTGCAATGCTTCAGTGGAATAGAGTCCCGCGTCGGCACTAATACTCAAATTCAGCTGGCCCTGCCGTGGGTCATGCGTCCAGTGGCACAACAGACGATAATTTGTCACCTCGAAGGTATCCATGCCACTGATACCGTCACCATTGACTCCGTCGTACACATGAAAATCTGTATAGTTGAACAACGCTGCGGATAAATCGACGCCGCTATCCCTTTGAAGTTGGGAGACCGGGTAATGTCGGTAATTCCATGCTTGCTGAAGTTGACTATCGACGGCGGAGATCAATACAGACCAGCTAGGTTGGTCGATATTCGTACAAATCGGTAGCGTTGACAAAAACAAGCCCAAGCTGCGATCGGCGCCGGCCACCTCAAGGCGGCCGTGGCCAGTGACACTGCTGGTGATCGATTCAGCGCCGTTAAGGAAGGCAAGCACCTTGAGGTAAACTGCCAGCAATACCGTCCTTGGCGCGACCCCGAGCCGTGCACACAGTTCGCGAAGCTGTTCACCGCGCGTCGAGAGATCAAGATGCGCGCTCTGCGCCGTCAAACGTTTGCCTGCCTCCCATGTCGGCATGGTGGCGGACGCTATCATTTCCCCCCAGAATGCCCGGGCCTTTGGATCGGCTAAGCTTGCAAGTTCTTGAGCGACGTAATGCCGATACGGCGGCAGTGACGACCTTGCGATTTCTGGCAACAGACGCTGGACTTCCAGATAACGTTGGAACAACTCTGTATTAAAAGAGGAAACGCTCCAGCCGTCCAATATCGCGTGGTGGTGAATGAGCGTGTAATGGAAAACAGCATCCGACACGCAGTGCACATCGATACTCCACAACGGCGCCTTGCCATCGAAAACGGAAGTATTGGCAACCTGACAATCATACCAAGTTGCAAACTTCGCTTCGCTTTCTGTCGCCTCCAGATGACGCCAATCATGCACTTGCAGTGGCAGCGGCGCATCGCGCAGCACCAGTTGCAATGGCCGGTAGCCGATGTCATAGTCGAAAACCGTCCGCAATATTTCATGGCGCGTCATCATCCCTGTCAACGCTTCCTGCAATGCTGCTTCTGACCATGGCCGTTCCAGCTTCACGCTGTCGATGATCAAATAGTCGCCATCTCGCTGGTTGTGGAAAACCATACCTTCCTGAAGCTGCGTCAAAGGATAGCCATCTTCGTACTTGGCCACGTCCACGAGCACTCGCTCCTCTGGCGTTAACAAACTGAACGGACCGGCATCGACCGCGAGGTGTGTCGTTGCAGTCGAGCGCGATGAAATCGCATTGGCCATCAATTCGATTGACTGATAAGCAAAAAGGTCGCGTACCGCCAGCGCGAACCCTTCCTGGCCACAGCGTGCAATCAGTCTTACAGCACGGATTGAATCACCACCCTGCGCAAAGAAGTTCGCTGTCACGGAGACCTGTTCCAGTTCAAGTATCTCAGCCCAAATTTCAGCGAGTTTTACTTCCACCTCCGTGCGCGGTGCGAGATATTCCACTTGAAAACGCTCGCGGGCGTCAGGCAGCGCCTTCACATCGAGCTTGCCGTTGGCTGTCAGCGGCCATGCCGCCACGGCCATAAAGATGGATGGCACCATGTAGTCGGGCAGGCTCTGGCCAAGCTGTGCCCGCAACGGTGCGCTGTCGATCACCGCCTGCGCATTGAGCACGTAGGCAACCAGGCGCACCTGTCCTGCAGAGCCCTTCTCGGCCAATACCACCGCGTCGTCGACACCTTCGCAGCCGCGCAAGGCCGACTCGATTTCACCGAGCTCGATGCGGAAACCACGGATCTTCACCTGATGGTCGCCACGTCCAAGATATTCAAGCTCGTCGTCGGCCGTCATCCGCGCCAGGTCACCCGAGCGGTACAAGCGTTCGCCTGCCGCCAGCGCCGGATGCGACACGAAACGCTCCGCCGTCAGTTCCGGACGATTCAGGTAACCCTCCGCTACCCCCGAACCGCCGACACACAGTTCACCCACCACACCGGTTGGCACCGGTTCCCCGTGCCGGTCAAGCAGCCACAACGTCAAGTCCGGAATCGGACGGCCGATCAGGCTGCCGCGGTTGGCCTGGGCATCGGCCCGGCTGATCGCACGGTACGTCACGTGCACCGTGGTTTCGGTAATGCCGTACATGTTGACCAGTTGCGGAGCCGTGTCGGCATGCAGCTCAAACCATGGCAACAACTTGTCCAGCGCCAGGGCCTCCCCTCCGAACACCACCCAGCGTAGCGCCAGGAGCGCTTGCACCTGACGGTCTTCTTCCATGAAAGCGTAGAACGCCGTCGGCGTCTGGTTCAGCACCGTCACGCCCTGCTCGCGCACCAGTTGGTAAAACTCCGGTGTCGATTGCGCCACTGCGCGCGGCACCACCACCAGGCGCCCGCCGGTCAGCAATGCACCCCAGATTTCCCAGACCGAAAAATCGAAGGCGTAAGAGTGGAACAGGCACCAGGTATCGGCGGCACCGAAACCGAACCAGCCTTCGGTGCTGCTCAGCAAGCGCGCCACATTCGCGTGCGACACCATGACGCCTTTCGGCTTGCCGGTCGAACCGGAGGTGTAGATCACGTAAGCCTGCGCGGTCGCCGACACCGCCACTTGCGGCGCGTGCACCGGCCAGGTGCCATCGGCGTCGTCAAGCAGCACCACCGTACCGGTGCCGGCGCTTGCGCGCGTGGCCACCTGCGCCACAACCAGTGTCACCGCGGCATCGTCAAGCATGTAGGCGATCCGCTCCGCCGGGTAGATCGGGTCAAGCGGGACGTAGGCCGCCCCGCATTTAAGGATGGCCAGGATCGCCTGCACCACTTCGCCCGAGCGTTCCAGGCACAGCCCGACGCGCGCGCCGGGCGACGCGCCCGACGCCAGCAGGCGATGCGCCAACTGGTTCGATGCCGCCTCCAGTTCGGCATAGGTCCAGTGACGCTCGCCATCGGTCAAGGCCACCGCCTGCGGCGTGGCCAGTGCCTGCGCCGTAAATAGCTGGTGCAGGCACTGCGCCGGCACTGTCGATTGCGTCGCGCGCCCCAGCTGCAACAAGCGTTCGCGTTCGGCAGGCGCCATCAACGGCAAAGTATCGAGTGCACGCTGCGGATTTGCCAGTGCGCCATCCAGCAAACAGGCGAAACTGTCCGCCATGCGCGCCACCGTGGACGCATCGAACAGGTCGGTGCTGTATTCCCAACTGAGCTGCAGGCCGTCCTCGTCCTCTTCCACGTTCAGCATCAGGTCGAACTGCGCCGTGTGCTGCTGCGTGGCCAGCGACGACACCGTCAGGCCAGGCAGCGAACCGCTTTCCTCTTCATTGTTCTGCAACGACAGCATCACCTGGAATAGGGGCGAATAGCTGAGGGAGCGCTGCGGCTGCAGCGCCTCCACCAGCCGGTCAAACGGCAACTGCTGGTTGGCATACGCCTCCAGGTTAGTCTGGCGGCATTGCTGCAACAGCGCGCCGAAACTCATGCCCTCGGTCAGCTCGGCGCGCAGCACCAGCGTATTGACAAAGAAGCCGATCAGGCCGGCGATCTCCGGCTGCTCGCGGTTCGCCACCGGCGTGCCGAGCACGATATCGCTGGCACCGCTATAGCGCGACAGCAAGGCGCTCAAGGCCGCGTGCAAGCCCATGAACAACGTGGCCCCGTGTTCGCGGCACACCGCGCGCAACCGGCTGCTCACTTGCGCGTCCAGCCGGCTGTGCAGCAGCGCACCCTCGAAGCTCTGTTGCGCCGGACGCGGATGATCCAGTGGCAGGCTGTGCACTTCCGGCAAGGAGGCCAGCTTTTGCTGCCAGTACGTCAGTTGCTGCGCATGGCGCGCCTGTTGCGGCGCCTCGCGCTGCCAGCGGGCGTAGTCCGCATACTGCACAGGCAGCGCCTGCCAGCCCGGCGCCCTGCCCTCGACCAGCGCCGCGTACGCTTCGCACCACTCGTCGACCGCGATCGCACCCGACCAGCCGTCCGACGCAATATGGTGCAGCACCAGGACCAGCACATGGCGCTGCGGTACCAGGCGCAGCAATTGCGCCCGCAATGGCAGCTCGCAGCGCAGGTTGAACGGCCGCCTCGCTTCCGCTTCGATGGCCTCCGCCATGGCCGCCTCATCTTCCACCGCCAGCACCGGCAGGGCCAGCGTGGCCACCTCCTGCACTTCCTGCCATGCATGATCGCCATCGCTGGCATAGGTCGTGCGCAGTATTTCATGGCGCTGCACCACCAGTTGCAGTGCCTGCTGCAGCAGCGCCACATTCAACTCGCCCCGCAGTTCGAGCGCCATCGGCATATGATATTGCACGCTGGCACCATCACCCATCTGGTCGATCAGCCACAGGCGTTGCTGGCCATGCGACAGCGGCGCCCGTCCGGGTCCGCGATGCACGATCGGCTGCGCCTCCGCTGGCCCGGCCTGCTCGATGCGCAGTGCCAGCGCCGCCAGCGTCTGCGCCTCGAACACGGCCGTGATCGGCAAGGCCGCCTGACGCTCCTGGCGCACCTTGGCGATCACGCGCATGGCCAGCAAGGAGTGCCCGCCCAAGGCAAAGAAATTATCCGCCGCCGACACCGGCCGGCCTGGCTTGAGCAAACTGTTCCACACATCCGCCAGCCATAATTCGCACGCCGTTGCCGGCGCCACGAAAGCCTGTTCGGCCGCTATCGTCGGCGCCGGCAGCGCCTTCCGATCGATCTTGCCGTTTGACGTGACGGGCAAGGCCGCAAGGCACATCAGCGCCGTGGGCACCATATAGTCCGGCAGCGTGCTGGCCAACTGGGCACGCACCGCATCGGCCGACCATGCCATTGGCTCGGCCACGACATACGCCGCCAGGCGCTTTTCGCCGACCTGCGATTCGTATACATTCACCACCGCCTGCCGTATGCCGGCGATTTGCAGCAGCGCCGTTTCGATTTCGCCCAACTCGATCCTGAAACCGCGCAGCTTGATCTGGTTATCGGCACGCCCCACCAGTTCGATCACGCCATCCACGCGTATGCGGGCCAGATCGCCCGTACGATACAGTCTGGCTCCTGCCGACTGGCTATAAGGGTCGCGCACGAATTTTTCGGCACTCAGTTGCGGCAAGCCCAAATAGCCGCGCGCCACCCCAGGCCCGCCGATGCACAGTTCACCTTTGACACCGGGTGCAACCAGAGCTAACGCGGCGTCGAGCACATACAGACAACTACCTGCGAACGGACGCCCGATCGGCACCATTCCCTGCCCGGTTTCCTGCCCCTCGTGGTAGCTGCTGTCGATGGTCGCTTCAGTCACCCCATAGGTATTAATCAGCCGTGGCGATACACCGAACGCGGCCCGTACCCGTGCCTGGTCGGCTCCATACCAGCTATCCGAACCGACCACCAGCAAGCGCATCGGCGGAGCGCTTGAGGCACTCTCTTCAAGATAGGCGCATAATTCGCGCAGCACCGCTGGCACGAATTCGGCCGCCGTGATGCGTTCGTCATGCAGCCAGGCGGTGAGCGCCTGCGCATCGAGCAGTACCGCGCGTGGGCAGATCACCAGCGTATTGCCAAAACCGAGCGTACGCACCAAATCCCCCGCAAATACGTCGAAATTGGCGTTCGCCATCTGCAGCCAGCGGTCGCCCTTCAGCTCCAACTGGTAGATGTCATCCCAGGCCGCACCGATGGCAGCCAGGCCACCATGCTCGATCATCACCCCTTTGGGGCGCCCGGTTGTTCCCGACGTAAACGTCGCATAGGCCAGCTGTTCCGGCACCAGCACGAGCGCGGGAGCCGTGTCAGGCAGGGCAGCATCAAGCAGCAGCTCGGACAGGTCAAGGACCGTGGCACCGCATCCCGAAAGCAAATGACGCTGTTCGCCGTCAGCGATCAACCAGCGCACCTTGGCATCGGTGATGATATCGGCAACGCGGGCGACAGGCACCTCGGCCGTCAGCGGAATATAGGCCGCTCCCGCCTTCATGATCCCCAGTGCCGTCACCGGCAGCAGCACGCTACGCCCGACGCAGAACGCGACGAAGTCGTCGCGCCCGACGCCGCGCTGCAACAGCGCATGGGCCAGCCGGTTCGACTGCACGTCCAGTGCCCCGTACGACAGCGATGTCACCCCATCTTCCACGGCGACCAGGTCCGGATGCAGACGCGCCACTCGCGCGCAACGCTCCGGCAGCAGCAGCGAAGTCGATCCCGCTACGTCCTTGCCGCTCAGTGCCAGCAGACGCGATCGCTCTGCCGGCGGCAGGCAGGACAGCGAAGAGATCGGCGCATCAAGCTGCGCCAACATTGCGCTCAACAGGAATTCAAAACTGGCCGCGAAGCGTGCCACCGTGGCCGCATCGAACAGGTCGGTGCTGTATTCCCAACTGAGCTGCAAGCCATCCACTTCCTCCTCGGCGTCAAGCGTCAGGTCGAACTGCGCCGTGCGATGCTGCGCGGCCAGCGACGACACCGTCAGGCCAGGCAGCGAACCGCTTTCCTCTTCATTGTTCTGCAACGACAGCATCACCTGGAATAGGGGTGAATAGCTGAGGGAGCGCTGCGGCTGCAGCGCCTCCACCAGCCGGTCAAACGGCAACTGCTGGTTGGCATACGCCTCCAGGTTGGTCTGACGGCATTGCTGCAACAGCGCGCCGAAACTCATGTCCTCGGTCAGCTCGGCGCGCAGCACCAGCGTATTGACAAAGAAGCCGATCAGGCCGGCGATCTCCGGCTGCTCGCGGTTCGCCACCGGCGTGCCGAGCACGATATCGCTGGCACCGCTATAGCGCGACAGCAAGGCGCTCAAGGCCGCGTGCAAGCCCATGAACAACGTGGCCCCGTGTTCGCGGCACACCGCGCGCAACCGGCTGCTCACTTGCGCGTCCAGCCGGCTGTGCAGCAGCGCACCCTCGAAGCTCTGTTGCGCCGGACGCGGATGATCCAGTGGCAGGCTGTGTACTTCCGGCAAGGAGGCCAGCTTTTGCTGCCAGTACGTCAGTTGCTGCGCATGGCGCGCCTGTTGCGGCGCCTCGCGCTGCCAGCGGGCGTAGTCCGCATACTGCACAGGCAGCGCCTGCCAGCCCGGCGCCCTGCCCTCGACCAGCGCCGCGTACGCTTCGCACCACTCGTCGACCGCGATCGCACCCGACCAGCCGTCCGACGCAATATGGTGCAGCACCAGGACCAGCACATGGCGCTGCGGCGCCAGGCGCAGCAATTGCGCCCGCAATGGCAGCTCGCAACGCAGGTTGAACGGCCGCCCCGCTTCCGCTTCGATGGCCATCTCCATGGCCGCCTCATCTTCCACCGCCAGCACCGGCAGGGCCAGCGTGGCCACTTCCTGCACTTCCTGCCATGCATGATCGCCATCGCTGGCATAGGTCGTGCGCAGTATTTCATGGCGCTGCACCACCAGTTGCAGTGCCTGCTGCAGCAGCGCCACATTCAACTCGCCCCGCAATTCGAGCGCCATCGGCATATGATATTGCACGCTCGCACCGTCACCCATCTGGTCGATCAGCCACAGGCGTTGCTGGCCATGCGACAGCGGCGCCCGTCCGGGCCCGCGATGCACGATCGGCTGCGCCTCCGCTGGCCCGGCCTGCTCGATGCGCAGTGCCAGCGCCGCCAGCGTCTGCGCCTCGAACACGGCCGTGATCGGCAAGGCCGCCTGACGCTCCTGGCGCACCTTGGCGATCACGCGCATGGCCAGCAACGAGTGCCCGCCCAAGGCAAAGAAATTATCCGCCGCCGACACCGGCCGGCCTGGCTTGAGCAAACTGCTCCACACATCCGCCAGCCATAATTCGCACGCCGTTGCCGGCGCCACGAAAGCCTGTTCGGCCGCTATCGTCGGCGCCGGGAGCGCCTTGCGATCAATCTTGCCGTTTGACGTGACGGGCAAGGCCGCAAGGCACATCAGCGCCGTGGGCACCATATAGTCCGGCAGCGTGCTGGCCAACTGGGCACGCACCGCATCGGCCGACCATGCCATTGGCTCGGCCACGACATACGCCGCCAGGCGCTTTTCGCCGACCTGCGATTCGTATACATTCACCACCGCCTGCCGTATGCCGGCGATTTGCAGCAGCGCCGTTTCGATTTCGCCCAACTCGATCCTGAAACCGCGCAGCTTGATCTGGTTATCGGCACGCCCCACCAGTTCGATCACGCCATCCGCACGTATGCGGGCCAGATCGCCCGTACGATACAGTCTGGCTCCTGCCGACTGGCTATAAGGGTCGCGCACGAATTTTTCGGCACTCAGTTGCGGCAAGCCCAAATAGCCGCGCGCCACCCCAGGCCCGCCGATGCACAGTTCACCTTTGACACCGGGTGCAACCAGAGCTAACGCGGCGTCGAGCACATACAGACAACTGCCTGCGAACGGACGCCCGATCGGCACCATTCCCTGCCCGGTTTCCTGCCCCTCGTGGTAGCTGCTGTCAATGGTCGCTTCAGTCACCCCATAGGTATTAATCAGCCGTGGCGATACACCGAACGCGGCCCGTACCCGTGCCTGGTCGGCTCCATACCAGCTATCCGAACCGACCACCAGCAAGCGCATCGGCGGAGCGCTTGAAGCACTCTCTTCAAGATAAGCGCATAATTCGCGCAGCACCGCTGGCACGAATTCGGCCGCCGTGATGCGTTCGTCATGCAGCCAGGCGGTGAGCGCCTGCGCGTCGAGCAGTACCGCGCGTGGACAGATCACCAGCGTATTGCCAAAACCGAGCGTACGCACCAAATCCCCCGCAAATACGTCGAAATTGGCGTTCGCCATCTGCAGCCAGCGGTCGCCCTTCAGCGCCAACTGGTAGATGTCATCCCAGGCCGCACCGATGGCAGCCAGGCCACCATGCTCGATCATCACCCCTTTGGGGCGCCCGGTTGTTCCCGACGTAAACGTCGCATAGGCCAGCTGTTCCGGCACCAGCACGAGCGCGGGAGCCGTGTCAGGCAGGGCCGCATCAAGCAGCAGCTCGGACAGGTCAAGAACCGTGGCGCCGCATCCCGAAAGCAAATGACGCTGTTCGCCGTCAGCGATCAACCAGCGCACCTTGGCATCGGTGATGATATCGGCAACGCGGGCGACAGGCACCTCGGCCGTCAGCGGAATATAGGCCGCTCCCGCCTTCATGATCCCCAGTGCCGTCACCGGCAGCAGCACGCTACGCCCGACGCAGAACGCAACGAAGTCGTCGCGCCCGACGCCGCGCTGCAACAGCGCATGGGCCAGCCGGTTCGACTGCACGTCCAGTGCCCCGTACGACAGCGATGTCACCCCATCTTCCACGGCGACCAGGTCCGGATGCAGACGCGCCACTCGCGCGCAACGCTCCGGCAGCAGCAGCGAAGTCGATCCCGCTACGTCCTTGCCGCTCAGTGCCAGCAGACGCGATCGCTCTGCCGGCGGCAGGCAGGACAGCGAAGAGATCGGCGCATCAAGCTGCGCCAACATTGCGCTCAACAGGAATTCAAAACTGGCCGCGAAGCGTGCCACCGTGGCCGCATCGAACAGGTCGGTGCTGTATTCCCAACTGAGCTGCAGGCCATCCACTTCCTCCTCGGCGTCAAGCGTCAGGTCGAACTGCGCCGTGCGATGCTGCGCGGCCAGCGACGACACCGTCAGGCCAGGCAGCGAACCGCTTTCCTCTTCATTGTTCTGCAACGACAGCATCACCTGGAATAGGGGCGAATAACTGAGGGAACGCTGCGGCTGCAACGCCTCCACCAGCCGGTCAAACGGCAACTGCTGGTTGGCATACGCTTCCAGGTTGGTCTGGCGGCATTGCTGCAACAGCGCGCCGAAACTCATGTCCTCGGTCAGCTCGGCACGCAGCACCAGCGTATTGACAAAGAAACCGATCAGGCCGGCGATCTCCGGCTGCTCGCGGTTTGCCACCGGCGTGCCGAGCACGATATCGCTGGCACCGCTATAGCGCGACAGCAAGGCGCTCAAGGCCGCGTGCAAGCCCATGAACAACGTGGCCCCGTGTTCGCGGCACACCGCGTGCAACCGGCTGCTCACTTGCGCGTCCAGCCGGCTGTGCAGCAGCGCACCCTCGAAGCTCTGTTGCGCCGGACGCGGATGGTCCAGTGGCAGGCTGTGCACTTCCGGCAAGGAGGCCAGCTTTTGCTGCCAGTACGTCAGTTGCTGCGCATGGCGCGCCTGTTGCGGCGCCTCGCGCTGCCAGCGGGCATAGTCCGCATACTGCACAGGCAGCGCCTGCCAGCCCGGCGCCCTGCCCTCGACCAGCGCCGCGTACGCTTCGCACCACTCGTCGACCGCGATCGCACCCGACCAGCCGTCCGACGCAATATGGTGCAGCACCAGGACCAGCACATGGCGCTGCGGCGCCAGGCGCAGCAATTGCGCCCGCAATGGCAGCTCGCAGCGCAGGTTGAACGGCCGCCCCGCTTCCGCTTCGATGGCCATCTCCATGGCCGCCTCATCTTCCACCGCCAGCACCGGCAGGGCCAGCGTGGCCACTTCCTGCACTTCCTGCCATGCATGATCGCCATCGCTGGCATAGGTCGTGCGCAGTATTTCATGGCGCTGCACCACCAGTTGCAGTGCCTGCTGCAGCAGCGCCACATTCAACTCGCCCCGCAGTTCGAGCGCCATCGGCATATGATATTGCACGCTGGCACCATCACCCATCTGGTCGATCAGCCACAGGCGTTGCTGGCCATGCGACAACGGCGCCCGTCCGGGTCCGCGATGCACGATCGGCTGCGCCTCCGCTGGCGCGGCCTGCTCGATGCGCAGTGCCAGCGCCGCCAGCGTCTGCGCCTCGAACACGGCCGTGATCGGCAAGGCCGCCTGACGCTCCTGGCGCACCTTGGCGATCACGCGCATGGCCAGCAACGAGTGCCCGCCCAAGGCAAAGAAATTATCCGCCGCCGACACCGGCCGGCCTGGCTTGAGCAAACTGCTCCACACATCCGCCAGCCATAATTCGCACGCCGTTGCCGGCGCCACGAAAGCCTGTTCGGCCGCTATCGTCGGCGCCGGGAGCGCCTTGCGATCGATCTTGCCGTTTGACGTGACGGGCAAGGCCGCAAGGCACATCAGCGCCGTGGGCACCATATAGTCCGGCAGCGTGCTGGCCAACTGGGCACGCACCGCATCGGCCGACCATGCCATTGGCTCGGCCACGACATACGCCGCCAGGCGCTTTTCGCCGACCTGCGATTCGTATACATTCACCACCGCCTGCCGTATGCCGGCGATTTTCAGCAGCGCCGTTTCGATTTCGCCCAACTCGATCCTGAAACCGCGCAGCTTGATCTGGTTATCGGCACGCCCCACCAGTTCGATCACGCCATCCGCACGTATGCGGGCCAGATCGCCCGTACGATATAGTCTGGCTCCTGCCGACTGGCTATAAGGATCGCGCACGAATTTTTCGGCACTCAGTTGCGGCAAGCCCAAATAGCCGCGCGCCACCCCAGGCCCGCCGATGCACAGTTCACCTTTGACACCGGGTGCAACCAGAGCTAACGCGGCGTCGAGTACATACAGACAACTGCCTGCGAACGGACGCCCGATCGGCACCATTCCCTGCCCGGTTTCCTGCCCCTCGTGGTAGCTGCTGTCGATGGTCGCTTCAGTCACCCCATAGGTATTAATCAGCCGTGGCGATACACCGAACGCGGCCCGTACCCGTGCCTGGTCGGCTCCATACCAGCTATCCGAACCGACCACCAGCAAGCGCATCGGCGGAGCGCTTGAAGCACTCTCTTCAAGATAGGCGCATAATTCGCGCAGCACCGCTGGCACGAATTCGGCCGCTGTGATGCGTTCGTCATGCAGCCAGGCGGTGAGCGCCTGCGCATCGAGCAGTACCGCGCGTGGGCAGATCACCAGCGTATTGCCAAAACCGAGCGTACGCACCAAATCTCCCGCAAATACGTCGAAATTGGCGTTCGCCATCTGCAGCCAGCGGTCGCCCTTTAGCGCCAACTGGTAGATGTCATCCCAGGCCGCACCGATGGCAGCCAGGCCACCATGCTCGATCATCACCCCTTTGGGGCGCCCGGTTGTTCCCGACGTAAACGTCGCATAGGCCAGCTGTTCCGGCACCAGCACGAGCGCGGGAGCCGTGTCAGGCAGGGCAGCATCAAGCAGCAGCTCGGACAGGTCAAGGACCGTGGCACCGCATCCCGAAAGCAAATGACGCTGTTCGCCGTCAGCGATCAACCAGCGCACCTTGGCATCGGTGATGATATCGGCAACGCGGGCGACAGGCACCTCGGCCGTCAGCGGAATATAGGCCGCTCCCGCCTTCATGATCCCCAGTGCCGTCACCGGCAGCAGCACGCTACGCCCGACGCAGAACGCAACGAAGTCGTCGCGCCCGACGCCGCGCTGCAACAGCGCATGAGCCAGCCGGTTCGACTGCACGTCCAGTGCCCCGTACGACAGCGATGTCACCCCATCTTCCACGGCGACCAGGTCCGGATGCAGACGCGCCACTCGCGCGCAACGCTCCGGCAGCAGCAGCGAAGTCGATCCCGCTACGTCCTTGCCGCTCAGTGCCAACAGACGCGATCGCTCTGCCGGCGGCAGGCAGGACAGCGAAGAGATCGGCGCATCAAGCTGCGCCAACATTGCGCTCAACAGGAATTCAAAACTGGCCGCGAAGCGTGCCACCGTGGCCGCATCGAACAGGTCGGTGCTGTATTCCCAACTGAGCTGCAGGCCATCCACTTCCTCCTCGGCGTCAAGCGTCAGGTCGAACTGCGCCGTGCGATGCTGCGCGGCCAGCGACGACACCGTCAGGCCAGGCAGCGAACCGCTTTCCTCTTCATTGTTCTGCAACGACAGCATCACCTGGAATAGGGGCGAATAGCTGAGGGAACGCTGCGGCTGCAGCGCCTCCACCAGCCGGTCAAACGGCAACTGCTGGTTGGCATACGCCTCCAGGTTGGTCTGACGGCATTGCTGCAACAGCGCGCCGAAACTCATGTCCTCGGTCAGCTCGGCGCGCAGCACCAGCGTATTGACAAAGAAACCGATCAGGCCGGCGATCTCCGGCTGCTCGCGGTTCGCCACCGGCGTGCCGAGCACGATATCGCTGGCACCGCTATAGCGCGACAGCAAGGCGCTCAAGGCCGCGTGCAAGCCCATGAACAACGTGGCCCCGTGTTCGCGGCACACCGCGTGCAACCGGCTACTCACTTGCGCGTCCAGCCGGCTGTGCAGCAGCGCACCCTCGAAGCTCTGTTGCGCCGGACGCGGATGGTCCAGTGGCAGGCTGTGTACTTCCGGCAAGGAGGCCAGCTTCTGCTGCCAGTACGTCAGTTGCTGCGCATGGCGCGCCTGTTGCGGCGCCTCGCGCTGCCAGCGGGCGTAGTCCGCATACTGCACAGGCAGCGCCTGCCAGCCCGGCGCCCGGCCCTCGACCAGCGCCACATAGGCTTGGCAGAATTCCGTAACCGCGATCACGCCCGACCAGCCGTCCGACGCAATATGGTGCAGCACCAGGACCAGCACATGGCGCTGCGGCGCCAGGCGCAGCAATTGCGCCCGCAATGGCAGCTCGCAACGCAGGTTGAACGGCCGCCCTGTCTCCGCTTCGATGGCCTCCGCCATGGCCGCCTCATCTTCCACCGCCAGCACCGGCAGGGCCAGCGTGGCCACCTCCTGCACTTCCTGCCATGCATGATCGCCATCGCTGGCATAGGTCGTGCGCAGCACTTCATGGCGCTGCACCAGCAGCAGCAGTGCCTGCTGCAGCAGCGCCACATTCAACTCGCCCCGCAGTTCGAGGACCGTCGGCATATGATACTGCGCGCTCGCCCCGCCACCCATCTGATCGATCAACCACAGACGCTGCTGGCCATGCGACAACAGCGCCCGTCCGGGTTCGCGGCGCACGATCGGCGCGTCCTTGCTCAGCGCTTCGTCGCGCGCGCTGCCAAGAAGCGCCATCAATTCATCCTTGTGAGTGCGAATTGCCGCGCCGAGCGCCGCGGTAATCACTCCCGGCGGCGCTGCTGTCTTCAAACGGCCATCCTCCACATAGACGCGTCCACCCAGGCGAACCAATTCAGTAACAATACTCAGTGCGTTGTTCATATAACTCTTCAAAAGTGTATAGATATCCTTCCCCGCTGCGGAAGGGACATGGTGATTTTTTCAGGGGCTGTGCGTATCGGGGCTGCTGCGTAGTGCCGTCTTTTTCTTAGTGGCTAGTCACTCCATCACAGTGACAGCGTCGTCCACGGTTTGTTCCTCCGCACTCACCACCTGCAAGCCCGGACCGACCAGCGCTGCCATTTCCCATACGGCCGAATGCATGACCAGGTCCCGGATCACCAGAGGCGTCGAGCCGTTCCCGGCAGCGGGAGACAAAGCGCACCGCGAACAAAGGATGTCCGCCCGGTCCGAAGAAATTGCCGCACTGGCCGGGAATCGAACCGAGTTGCAGCAATTCACGCCGAATGTCGGTCGTCACGCGTTCAGACGATGCATGCAGCTCTCCTTCGCCGGCCCACTCAAACAAAGGATCGGACAGTGCGGCCTCGACCACTTGTAAACTGATTTCTTGTTGAATGGGTGAGCGGTGGAATATGGTAGTTACTGGATTTGTCATATATTATTAATAACACTCAATAAACCGATTAATGCGAAAAAAGCGAGAACCGAAACGAGCGAACTCTAAAATTTGCGCGAGCAAATCCCGCACGATGAACTGTGCTTTTCGATGCTCAATGGATTTTTAGAACGAAAATGAAGTTCGGAAATATATAATTGAATCGACACGAATCATGCCGATATCACTTATTTTATTTCTCCTGACTACAAGATCGTGAAACTTTTTCTGCCGGTTGCCGTAAATACAATCTTACGCCAATTACCACAAAAGTGTAAGCAATAATTTTCTAAAGATAAATTTTCTTTCATGTGCAAGAACATAAACAGGAGATACCTTGTACGCCATGTATTGATGAGGTTTGCATACATTATTTTTCCGCGATCTTGACAGTCCAGGTAAAATCAGTGAAGCGAACGGTACATCGCGAATCAGTACACTATTCGATATGGCGCGCTATGCAAATTTAGCTGAAACCTCCTATCACATTCAAAAAAAACAGAATGGCGATCAGCTGGCAATCTTTCTTTAGTTTTTACGCGAAAAATTTCTACCATACGAAGATAGTCAGCACTGTCTTGGGATCGAAATACCGAAAATATGCATTCCAGTTGGTTCCCGGCGTAAAACGGTGCGATAAAAATTGATTAACCTCGAACGTAACCTGCATCGTCTCAACATATATTTTTTTTACAGTAATTGCTCCGAAGTCAAAATAATGCCCAACCTCTGAGAAAACTGCCTTGAAAAAGCTTTCCTTGACCGAGAACACGATGGTGAGCAGTTCTTCAAAAGACAAGGTAGTCAATTCCGTCCTCAAGTAGGCAAGCTCACGCGGCGAGACGCTGATTTCGAGGACCGCGTCTATCGCCTCCTGCCCAATGGTGCCTTCAATGTCGATGCCAATACCATTAAACACATTACACGACGATGCGATGGCGGCTGCAAACTCGTGATTGTGTGTAATGCTGCCGACGACATGTTCGGGCCAGACCGGCTCACGCTGTCTCCCGGTACCCACATCACAGCGCGTCATGCTCAAAGCATTCAACGCAAACTTGGCACACAGACGACCATAAAAGTACTCTGCTTGACGTTTCATCACACTGCCAGCAATTGTTGACGGAAGCGTGATTGCTTCCGACGTAAATGACTCTTGTGAAAAACTCGCCGGGTCGTAATGAATCAAGAATATTCGCGCCGTCTCATTACCAAGCTGAATTTCCACGATCGAATCTGCTGTAGCAAAAATCATGATTCCCGCGTTCTGAAAAAATTATGAGTTATTTTTTTCTGCGACGTACCACGATTGCCACAGCAATTATCCACACCGTAGACCAAGCACCGTGGTGCGCGATGCTTGGCTTGTTCATCATTGTGTCGTCAACGTCAATTGATATTGGGTCTTTCCCGGCAACAAAGAACGCGATTTTCCCTGCAACCAGTCCTTATGGCCGGCAAGAAAATAGGTAGAAAGTGGATGTCCACTTTGGCCGCCTGGCATATTAAACAAACCTTGCTCTTCCCGTCCCGGCGACACTACCAAGCGTTCGGACTGACCGAAACTAGGTCCACTGACACGAGGCATGTCATCATCTCCAGGTACCGCTTCATCCGGCACAGAGAGCCAAAAAGAACCAAATGGCAAGGCAGTTGCCAAGGGATGTCTAACTTCGAGCCGATTTCGCTTTCCCCATGTCGAGTTAGCTAATGTCTCGCCCTGCGCACTTAGACGGAGGATCGCCAGATCAACCGCCGCTAGTTCGACGCTTTCCCAGCTTCGCCCCTGCGCCAACCATCCTGTTGGCCGTCGCTGCAGCAGACTCAGACTCAGCTCCCCCCAACGTCTATTTGCTGTTTCAAAACTCATGCCGGGAATTAAAGAGGCCATCTGCGCGTCGGCATAGCCGTATAACTCATCGTAAATCGCCTGATAATATGCGCGCGTCAAACGGTACCCTACGGAACTGGCTTCAGCCCGGTTATCCCACGCCGTTTCGAGCAAGCGCCGGAATTCTGCACGTGCCGGGTGACCCGCAATTACGGAGGCAGGCAACGCAGACAGAGCCTGGGCCCGCCAAGCTCCCATATACCCTGCCGATGTATCTAGGGCAACTGCCATTACATCGTTTTCGCTTGCTCGATGCAACGTAATTAGGCTGTCGCGAATGCGTTGCGCTCGCGCCCCAAAATCGGTGCCGCCGTCGCCGAGTTTCGCATAGTCTGGACCTGCAAGTTGGCGATTGTTGGCATTCCACAGGATGCCGTTGGCCGGATTGATTACTGTCGGATACTCTGCACTGTGCAACAGCTGGGTCCAGCCATACCCATCATTATCAGTATATGGATATGTGGCAGAATTCACTGCCAGCCTTTTTGGCAAGGGGCCGGCAATACTCCACCCGATCTGCCCCACGCTATCCACGACCGTGATGTTTTGGGAGGGCATCCCAGCTTTCGCGGCGAAGGCTGTGGCTTCTCCGACATTTTTCGCGGACTCCAAATGAAAAAGGCGTAGATTTACCGCGCGTGGATCCGAAGCAATCCAATGCACAGCATAATGGCGTCCAGCAAGTTCACGTACGGGTCCAAATGGCGTTTCCAGCACCGTTAGCCGAATAGCATCCTCACCTTTTATCTCGATAAATTCCTCGTGTGCGATCGCGCTATGCCAGGTGGTACCAATCTTGAAACGGCGTTTATCGGCTGGATCGGAATGCACTTCAACCAGGTCCAGATAATCACCGTAGCTGTTCGTCATACCCCATGCGACTAAACCATTGCTTCCCACCGCAAACAATGGAACACCGGGCAAAGTCAATCCTATAACACGGCGCATTTTCCCGTCGACTGGATAATGCATAGCAACGCGATACCAGGTATTCGGCAGGCCCAGATCCAAATGCATGTCGTTGGCGAGAATGGCACGCCCATCGGCAGTGCGTGTACCGGCTACTGCCCAGCTATTGCTGCCTACCGCAGGCACATGAGCAGTACCTTCACCAGACCCTCTACGGCCTAGCCATGCAGGTGCTGATTTGGGTATTGTTGGCAATTGCATATCCGCAGGCACCATGTCTAAAGTCGCTTCGAAATGGCTATTCTCATTCATCAACAGCGCCAACTGGTCTGCCGTCGTGTTGTCCTTGATCCAACCGCGCGCGAACTCGCGCGGTTCTTGACTGGACTGAAGCACCAAGTACATAGCCCACATGACCAGCAGGCTATCTTCAGCCAACCATGCCTTAGGTGCCTCGCGCAGTGCCAGATACTCAAATGGCCTTACCGTGAGGCGCGCCAGACCTTCATTGACCCCCAACACGTAACGTGACAGCATCAGCCGCTCTGCAGGTTCTAGTTCCTTAACCGCGGCCTGCGCGCGAGCACGGAAGCGAAAGCGCCGCCGGTCCTTGTCGTCGGCCAGCGCATCAGCACCGAGCAGGGCCGATAGTTCCCCTGCCGCAGCGCGACGTAATAAATCCATCTGAAAAAAGCGCTCTTGCGCATGCAGAAATCCCATTGCATACGCACCGTCATTTCGATCCCCCGCGCTAACGGTCGGAACACCATCGGCGTCGCGTGTGATCTGTACGTCCGCCGTTACCCCGGCCGCATGCACTCGTCCATCCAGCAAAGGTAAGCTGCCTCGCACGCCCAAGAAAATCGTAAGCAGCGCAAGCGTCAACATAGCCAACACCAGCAACGCCCAAACAAACGGGCGCCGCATCCATTGCTGCCCGCGCATTAAACTTCGCTCCGCTGACTAGCGTGATCGGATACGGCCTCCTGTTGTATGAAGCGCTCGTTTTCCGCACCCTTCCGTCCATTTATCTGGGCAATAGTCGATGTACTGCGGGGAGGAGGCCAAGCCACGGAATCCGGCGTCAAAGCCAGTTGATCCAAGCATTCACGCGTCTTCCAATAGCTTTCTAATAACAGGCTGCGCAAGAGCCATCGATCACTACCATCGTAAGCGGGCTGATAGGCACTGCGTGCATGCATCACGCGGCGATTGTCAAAGACTAGCAAGTCCCCCGGTTCCAAAGTAATACTCTGGTAGGCCGCTTGTATACAATCGTGCACATGCTTGAGCGCAGCCTGCGCCTCTGGCGTGGCGCCGATCATGTAGGCCGGATCATAGATAATTTCAGGATCCTCACCTTCGCTGAGTACTGCGCAACGGAATTGCCCTTCGGCGCCGGAACCTGGCTGAAAAGTCGGATCAACCTGTATCAAGAAGTTTTTCTTCATGAGCTCAGCGCGGAAATTTGCATCCAAATCGAGATCCTGGGCTTTACAGATGTGTGTTTGCACCGCAGCATCACCGCGCAGACAAAACAGAGCGGCAAGGTCTGCTTTAGCAGGATGAAATCCGTCCTCCACATGCCACTCCAGAAAATCACAATTACTGCCCAACTGCTCATTTCGATCTCTATAAATAGGGAACACATCATCAATGTAGTCGAAGTCTTTCTTCCCCAAAAAATTATAAATATGCCCCAGTTGAGAGAGAGCAATGCACATAATCTTACGCGCAGCTAATGTCGTTTTATTCCAAGTATTTCCGCGCAGAGCCGGCGTTGGCGGAACATGCTGCTGCGTCAATAAACCCTTGATCAATAAAACAGAACCACTGCGTCCCATTCTAAAATCGAACAGGGCCTTGCTCAGGCGCGTTGGCAACATCCCGTTCATGCGGGAGCACTGATAAAAGAATTGGTAAAAATCGTCCTCGCCATATTCGCGTCCAACAAGCGACATGGCGGAAAGAATTGCGGCACGATCATGCTCGTCCAAAATAACTACTTCACTCATATCTATTCCTTTTCTGTAACGTTTTCATAAATACAAAACCGCTTTATACATACGTATTTCACAGAAACTCAGCGAAAGACTTATTCAGCGCTGCTATCGTCTGTCTCACTTTTTCGGCAAACAAATGTCCACCGCAATCTCATGCTCCGCGACCTTTGAAGCAAGCAGCAAGATGGCGGTTTCCCCGCTCATTTACCCATCAATCAGGTACAACAGGAACTGTGGCAAAGAAGGATCAGCATGGGATCGCACAGCTCTGAAAGGCAGGCGCGCAAAAGCGCTCTTCCAAAATGCGGCCGCCACAAAATCATCACGATAGACGGCAACTAGCCATGGTTTGTCCTGCCCGATCAGTAACTGCCTGGCCACATCGAGCGCCAGTCCACGGCGACGATGCTTCTTCACAATAAAGAGGTCCGCGAATTCTTCAACGATTGTTCCGTCAGCCAGTTCCACCGGCTCCGTGACCACAAAACCCGCCAGTGCACCATCTACCTTGATCCAGTAGGCAGCTTTATCCGCATCGAGCACATATGCGCTCACGCTATCCGGACAAATTCCAAAACGGCCGTCCTCTTCCAATTCTTCACCATCGCGCACCGAGCTGTCATAGACATACAACTGGAAGACACTAAACAACGCGTGCTCCTCGCCACGTTGCAGACGCTGGAGAGTTGCCAGGTGTGGTGCAGATTCCACGTTCATTTGCCCTCCCTACTGGTCAGTTGGCGCAGGAACAAGGCAATTTCCTTGCGGCCCTCTGTGCTCCAGACACTTTGCAGGCCCTGACGAAAAATATCGAAAATACCGCTCCACCAATAGTTGATTGAGATAGCAGTATCGAGCGAATGCACGGCGTGCCACCACCCGCGCGGGATATAGATCATGTCGCCGGGTTCAAGCGTAATAGCATAGGCCTGCAGACCAACCATCAAGGGGAAGCGCGCATGGTCCGGGTGTCGCAGATCGATCATGCTGCAATGGGCCAGTTCCTGCCCCACGTTTGGATACAGTCGCGGGCTGTCGCGTTTGTCGAACAGAGTCAAATGCTTCCTTCCGGATACTTGCACCAGGAAATTATCGAGCTCGTCGAAATGCAATGGACTGAAACATCCAGCACTGCCTAGCCACAAGTTCACTTCGTTTAAGAACTTGCTCGGGTCCAGACATTCCGGCCGCTCAACTTGCTCCTGCAGTGCTGGGAATTTTTCGGCGATGGAATGCTGCTGAATGTACGCAAAATGCTCGCCATGAGTGCTTGCGGCCAGAATGGCGTCAACGGCCTCCGAAAATGGAACCTTTTCGCGCTCATGCACAAGTCCAGTTGTGGCATTGGCGTTATAGTCAAAGACGCCAGCTTTACAGGTGGCCACGATTACATCGGTATCGGAAAGCAATGCACTCAGCGACGACGGCGTCCACATTTTCGTGGCTTTCCAGTCAGATGCAGCGCCACGAATGTGCAGTGGCTTGTCGCGAAAACGACAATGAAGCCAAAAATGAAAAGGCGACATCCGATCAACGCTGTGTACGGGTACCGTATTGGGTAGATCAACAAGTTGTTTTATTGGCATAATATTTTCAAATGGTTAGAACAAGAAAATGTGAAGCTCAGTCAACTCAAATGGATATCCGTTGCGGCAAGCCCGACAGCACACCACTATCGAATTTGCAAACCCGGTCAGCGTGATGAAAATAACGCTCGTCGTGACTGATGACGATCAGCGTCTTCCCCTGCTCTCGCATCACGGGTAACAACACTTCATAGAAATGAGCGCGATAGCCTGGGTCCTGGTCTGCGGCCCACTCGTCAAGCACGCAAACCGAGGCATCGTCAAGCCAGCACTGCAGCAGCGCAAGCCGCTTGCGCTGCCCTTGGGATAAGGCCGTGCTGGACCAGCGCCCCCCTTCGGCCTTCACCTTGCCAGTCAAGCTAAGTTCCGCAATTTTTTTGTTAGCAAGCTCATCAGCGACGGGTGCACCCTTGTTGTCCAGCACCGAGCCGAATAGGTAATAATCGGAATAAATAGTAGAAAACAGGGATCTATAGCTAGGCGGCGTATTCAATTCGATCAGTTTTCCATCGACACGGATATCGCCCGAGTTGCGTTGATACAAGCCGTTCATGATCTTGGCAAAAGTAGACTTCCCACTACCATTTCCTCCGACAAGGAATAGCACTTCACCTCGATGCACCGTGAGCGAAATCGGTCCCATTTCAAATGCAGCATCTTCGCCATGGCTGGACGTGTAGCACACACTTTCGAAATTGATTTCACGCCAGTCAGCGTGCGAATTGAGGACTTGCGCAGGAACAGTCGCATCTGGCAAGGTCAATTGAAGGCGCGATACAACGCGGGCCGATACCATCGCCTTTGACATAGTCGAAATAATATTGACGACAAAGTCGATTGAGCCCGATACAAACGTGATAGTGACAAAGAAGCTCACTGCCAGGCCCTGCACCGCGGGCTGAGAAAACTCAATTGCGGCAAGGGCAATGCCGAGCGCCAGAAATAGCAACACACTGGTCCAACTCTGGCCCAGATGCCAATAGAGATCCCACTTGATCTGCGAACGCTTGAGCAAGCCTACCGAAGGCAGCAATTCTTCCTGCATAAAATGCCGCCGCCTGGCCATATTTGTGGCCAGCTCCTTCGCACCATCGAACATGGCATGAAGATGCACGTAATAGCCATCTTTCAGTGCGCGATAATTTTCATACTGCCTATTTCCACGCTGCAAGATAAACATCGTCAGCGCACCACCCAATACTACTGTTACGAGGAAACAAGCGAATGCATAGGGCGAAAGCCATGCCAAATATGAAAAGCAAGCGATGATGGTGACTGAATGCATCATGAATTGCGGTGCATCGCTAAAGCCATTGGCAAGATTGTCAATATCGTCGGTGAGCACTCCCAACAAAGCGCCCTTACCCTTTGTTTCAATATCACGATACTCTGTGGCTAAGATACCTTTTAGCAAATGAGTACGGATATCGGCGATAGCACTGGTGGAAACGCGCACAAGGAGGGCGCTGGCGACCAGCGAAACAATAAACAAACCGCCTACGCCGAGCAGGTAGCGGAACAGCCAGGCACTATTGCTGGCAGAAGTCGAGCTCACCTGTCCATTCAGATAGTCGAGCAGCAACACATTGGCGGCTGCGGATGTAGCGCACAGCAAGGCACATAACACCAAAGTCCATCGGTTTTTCAAGACAATTGCTTTTATCATAAAATTTTCTACTCGTGATAGTGAAGGGAAACAGCAGTTCAGTTGTTATGTCGGCCAGTACGCCGTGCAGGCAACGCCCGCCCCCCCCCTGCTGACCATAGGACAGCGCGGTGTGCCCAGCAGGAGGCTGGCGGGAAACGTTTGCCGGGAACCACTTTCTCGGATTGCGCCGCGCTTAATCGGTTAATCTGCGCTTCCTTATGCGTGTCGATAACAATCCCCATCGCTGGTGTCATTGCGCCAGGCCCGGCCGCCGTTTTCAATCGCCGCTCTTCCGCATACAGATGGCCGCCGAGCCGCTTCAACTCAGCAACAATGCTTCGTGCACACTTCATTCTGGCTATTCGCTTAATTGGTATCCGGATGTACACCGACGAGATCCATGCCAGGCCTACTGATATGGTTCAAACAGCGATCTCGCTTGGAATCACCCTTACAAGGCTTACCACTCGGTGACTGTTATCTCGTCTCCAACAGCATTGGACAACCCGGAATCTGGCGTGTATGTAAGAGCCCGTTTCAAGTCAATCCATGCCCCCATTTCCCAGACCGTGGCATGCATGAACAAATCTTTGATCGCAAGATTGACTTCCAGTTGTTCACGACAACGCGTAACAAAACGCACGCCCAGCAATGAATGTCCGCCTAGTTCAAAGAAATTGGCATAGCGTCCAGGCGGTGCGGCCAGTTGCAACAGCTCTTGCCATAGAGACGCCACCAATTGCTCGCTTTCGGTATCCGCTGTCTCGTCGCCGGTAGCCAAGTCGAATACGGGTTCCGGCAACGACTTCCGGTCAACCTTCCCACTCGCTAGCAGCGGTAACTGCGTACAAAACATGAGGCAAGCTGGCACCATGTACTCGGGCAACAGCGACTTAAGAGCTTGCCGCAAATGTCCTTGACTTCCCTCCAGAATGCCAGGCCATTCGATATGCGCGACTAACAAACTGTCGCCAGGACTGCGCTCGAACAGCACTACAACGGCGTTTCGAATACCCTCTATCGATTGCAACGCCGCTTCGATCTCCTGCAACTCAACTCGAAAGCCCCGAATCTTGATTTGCTGGTCGGCGCGCCCCAGGAAATCCATCGTGCCATCACTATTAAAACGGGCGAAATCTCCCGTTCGGTACACCAACCCGTCGACACCGGCCACATGAACGAAACGTTCTGCGGTCAACTCTTCGCGGTCAAGATAACCACTCGCCAATCCAGGTCCACCGATGTACAGCTCGCCAGGCACATCAAGTGGTTGAATGGCGACATGGCGATCAAGCACCAGCATCCGGGTATTTGGCAACGGACGACCGATCGGCACGACCTTGTCCGTTGCCAGCTGTAACGCCGTCACATCCTGCAGACTGACATCAATGATCGATTCCGTTTGCCCATAAGCATTGAAAACCCTTGCCTGCGGAGCAAGGACCGTTTGAAGAGCGCTCAAGTCGGCGCCATACCAGCTCTCCGACCCCACCAAAATATGTTGCAGATAGTCCAGCCGCAGGCCTCTGGCAGAGGCATAGGTGACCAGCTCGCGCAGAACTGCCGGAACAAAATCGCCAAAGGAAGCGCGAGTGCGTTGGAACAGATCGAATAGGCCGGCGGGGTCAAGCAACAGTGCATTGGGACAGATCACCAACTCCCCTCCAGTGCCTAGCGCTTTGAGCATGTCGCCAAAACAGATATCGACCGACAGACCCGCCATCTGCATTACGCGCGGCGGCTTCTCAAGCAGACCAAGCCGGCGCTGCCATCCGAGCAAGCGATGCTGCATCGCGTAGTGGCCAACTACCACGCCCTTAGGTTTGCCTGTCGTTCCTGATGTATAGACGACATAGGCGTCGCCAGCGTGCTCCGCGCCCTCCAATGAATTTGCAAGTAGCAAGGAATCCGCCGCCTCAACGCTGGCCTCCGCAAAATCCAGGCAAGGCACTACGCCAACCCAATCACCGGGTATGCCGTCAACCAGGATGCAACTCGGACGCGAATCCTCGAGATAGAAAGCCAGGCGTTCTGGCGGTTGGCCGACGTCGAGTGGCACGTACGACGCCCCAGCTTTGAGAATGCCCAGTATCGCCACTGGCACGCGCCATGAGCGTTCGAGATGCAGACCAACACGATCGCCGTCACCGACACCGTTGCGATGCAGGGCCAAGGCGATAAGCCTTGCCTGCCTGTCCACATCTTCATAGCTAAGTGAAATTTCACCATCGAGCACGGCAATCGATTGTGGCTGGCTTCGTACAAAGTCTTCAACACTATGGTGCAAACCACGCACGGGAACGAACGCATCTTCACCACTTCCCAGCTGCAAAAGCACTGCCCGTTCAGCAGAGGGAATGATATCCAACGACAGTAGCGTCGTTTGCGGACTGAAATCGAGCGCATTGACCAGAGACGATAGGCATGTATCAAACAAGCACGCCACCTGCAAGGGATCAAACGGTTGAACGATCTGCACGGTCAGCGACATGGTGTCACCGTGATCATCTACATCAGTATTCAGTGGGTAATTGCTGAATTCGGCAGAGGACAGGGCGATGACGCCCTCTAGCCCGGTCACATTGGTTTCACCGCTGTCCGGCGCAGAATATCGATAGTTGAACAGTGAGGAAAACAGTGCTGATTGAGCCGACATACCGCTGCAACGCTGGGCATTGCTTAATGACACCATTTCGCGCTCGATCAATTGCGCCAGTAGCGCGTGGCTAGCCAATACGCCATCCCGCACAGACAATTCAGCGAGTTCAAGCCTGAATGGCAAAGTATTAACCATGAGCCCTACGGCACGTGCGCCATCGGCACGCGAACGACCAAACAGCACCGTACCGAAAACCACGTCGCTACGGTCAGCTAGCGTCGCCAAGACCCTGCACCAAGCCAGATGCATCAGGCTTGCTGCACTGACTCCTAGCGCCTGAGCTTGGGCCTTCAGCCGTGTTACGCGTCCGCTATCCAACTTAACGCTGGCAGAGCGCAATGTATTACCCGTCGTTTGAATATCACTGAGTCCATATGGCAGAGTGGCTTCGGTCAACGTCCCTAGCAGATTTGAAAAGAAATGTATGTGCTCAGGGCGTTGAGCAGCCTCCAAAGAAGCGCTGATCAAGGCACCATATGATGGCGGCGCGAGCAACGCGCTCGCCTGTCCGCGCAGAATAGCGCGGACTTCATCGAGTACGATTTCAAGTGTCGTGTGATCAAGTACCAAGTGATGGCACAACAAGACTAGCAACCACCGTCCGCCGACGGGGTCAAAGCTGGCGGCCGCGTGCATAAGTGGGGCTTGATTCAGGTTCACACGCATATGGCCTGGATCGTAGCGTTGGCGTAACGCCGCTTCCACATCAGGAACATTCCCTGCATGCCACTCGTCCACGCACAGATTAACTTCACGCAACACAACTTGGACAGGCGCGTTTATCCCCTCCCACAAGACTGCCGTACGCAAGGCGTCGTGCCTGGCGATCACCAGGCGCAAGGCGTCGAGATAGCCGTCGAGGCGGGCGCGATTATCGAAAGCCAGCAAGGTTTGCAGCAAGTATGCGTCACCTTGCTCTGCAGCGATTGAATGATAAAGTATGCCTTCCTGCAAGGCAGTCAAAGGAAATACATCTTTTATATTGGCGCTCCCGCCTAAAACCTGTGCCTCTATGCGTGCCATCTCCGGCTGGCTCAACGCCATCAAGATGCTGGCCGTCGGCGCCGTCGGCGCCATTGTGTCCTGCGAAGCGCAGCTGGCGGCTAGTCCGGCCGGCGTCGGAGTCTTATACAACTGAGCAATACTGCACTCCAGTCCTGCCTGGTGCAGGTGAGCGACCAATTCAATAGCTAGCAGCGAATGCCCACCCAGCTGGAAGAAGTTATCATCACGACCAATCCTGGACACGCCTAATAATGAAGACCAGATGGCGACAATGCGTTCTTCCGCCTGCGATGTCGGAGCACTGTAGCTGCGCTCGCCAAACGCATCATCTTCGGGTGCTGGCAGGGCACTCCGGTCCAACTTTCCATTGACCGTCAACGGGAGGGCCGCCAGCCTCACCAATGCCGCAGGCAGCGACGCTGCAGCCAGGTTCTGCTCCAGGTGCATCCGCAAGACGTCAATCGGCGCCGGTGCTACCCCTGGTCGGTCGCAGAAATATGCCAGCAATTGGGTGGCACCTGACGTTGAACGATGTATCACTGCAATCGCATCGAGCACCTGCGGGTGTATACGTAGACACTCTGCGATTTCGCCTAACTCGATGCGTATGCCTCGGATTTTTACCTGCTGATCGTTGCGTCCGATGTAATCAAGATTGCCATCGACACGCTGGCAGACAAGATCGCCAGTGCGGTACATGCGGGCTCGCGGCAGGTCAGAAAACGGATCGGCGAGGAATCGTTCCGCGGTCAGGTCCGGCTGACCAAGATACCCACGCGCCACCCCCGCGCCACCGATATACAGTTCGCCAGCCACGCCCAGTGGCACCGGTTGCAGCAATGCGTCAAGAACGTACAACTTGACGTTTGCCATCGGCGTACCGATAGGCGCCACGCCCTCAATGCCAGATTCGCATTCGTACATGCTTGCACATACAGTAGCCTCGGTAGGACCATAAGCATTGATCAGCCGCCGCCCTTTCGCCCAACGCTGCGCCAACCCAGAAGGCGCAGCTTCTCCCGCGATGACAAGTGTCCGTATGCAAGCCAGTGGCGCAGGATCATCTAGCGCGCTGAGCACCGCAGGTGGAATGGTCGCGAGCGTAATCTGGCGTTCTTGCACCACATCGACTAAGGACGGACCGGCCAGCACAACTTCCGCAGCTACGAGGTGCAGCGACGCACCACTGCAGAGAGTGACGAAGACTTCTGAAACGCAGGCATCGAAGCTGGGCGAAGCATACTGAAGCACGCGACTCTGTCCATCCACACCGAACGCCAGCGCTTGCGCTGCGATCAAATTGCACACGCTACCGTGTTCCACCATCACGCCCTTTGGCCGGCCTGTCGAGCCTGATGTAAAAATAACATATGCCAATGACTGTGGCCCTATGCCAGCGACAGCCGGTGCGGATGCTATCTCCATTGCCCCGTTCAGAGGTACATCGATAGCAAGGACCTGAAAGGCCGACTGCTCTACACGCGACGCCAGTGAAGAGGTGGAAAACAGGACGGTCGGCGAGACATCATCAAGCATGTTGGCAATGCGCAGTGACGGATAGCGTGGATCGATCGGCACAAATGCACCTCCCGCTTTCAACACGGCGAGCATCGCGATCACCATATTAATACCCCGCTCCAGGAAAACGGCCACGAGCCGCTCTGGACCGACACCACGCTCCTGCAAAGCCTTTGCCCAGCGGTTCGCCTCCAAGTCCAATTGACGGAAGGTGAGTTGTCGCTCGCCATCATCGAGGGCCAGCGCATCGGGAGACAGTCGCGCTTGCAGCGCAAACATTTCATGCACAAGGCTGACCTGGGGCGTGTCCGACACATGGACATTGAAGCCATACAGTAATTTCTCACGCTCGCTTGAGGAAAGAATATCAATGGCCTGTATTGGTTTCTTGCCCCCCTCTCTTAACGCCTGACAGAGTCCAGCGAGCGCAGCCTGCACATAACCGAGGATACGTTCGCAATCAAGCCCACAATGCGCTTGCAACGTTAGCAAGAAGCCGTCGCCATGGTCGTCAACCGACAGGCCAAGCGGATAATTACTGCGTTCTTCGCTATGCAGCATTGCGATGCCGTCCCAAAGCGCAGCAGCGGCGGGATCGCGCTTCCCCTCGATCAAGCGGACATGACGGTAATTCAGCAACGCCGTGAATAGCGGCAGGCCGGTCGGAATGCCACTGCAGCGCTGAGCCAGCGCCAAGGCCATCTGCTCATGCGACAACAATTGCGCCAAAGATGCAGCGGTCTCGGCCACGACCTCCTCTGCGCTGCGCCGCTTCAATGCGACACGCAAGGGCAGTGTGTTGATGAACAGTCCCATGGCGTGTTCAATGCCGGCGGCGCCACCTTGGCGCCCGGAAAGAACGGTGCCGAACACTACGTCGTCATGCCCACTAGTGCGCGCCACCACCAAGGCCCAAGCCACGTGGAACAGTACAGCTGTCGATACTTGCCAGTGACTGGCCGTCTCACGCAGGCTAGCCGCCAGGCTGGCCTGCACGACAGCACGTACTTCCTGCAAGTTGTCGCCCTCCCCCAGAATATCCATCAGGCCATAAGGGGCGGTCGGGGCAACCACGTCAGCCAATTGGGCTTTGAAATGGAGTTCCTGCTGACTGGTGTCCTGCTTCAGAATCTGCTCCATGAACTGGCGATATGGCCAGCTTGGCATCAATTCATGTGCTCGCCCAAGCATCACTGCTTCAATTTCATTACTGATTAACTGAAGCGTGTAATTGTCGCTAATTAAATGATGGTCCAGCATGGCGAGTAGCCACCGACGATTATCGAGATCGTAGATCACTTGCAGCCGAAGAAGAGGCGCGCGCGTCAGATCCAAGCGTATCCGCTGCGGATCCGTGGCATCCAACAAGGCGGCTAAGGGGTCGCCTCCCTGGCTCAACGTAATTTCTTGGATGGGTACGACAGCGCGCCGTTGCACTACCTGCTGCGCTTGGCGCAAGCCCGTCGAGTGGAAAGAAGTGCGGAAGATATCGTGTCGTGCCACTACGGTTTGCAATGCGTCAACAAACTGATCGAGCGTGGATCGCACGCTGAAGGCATAGACCGAACGTATCTGATAGGCGTCACCTTCGGTTTGCAGGCTGTGATGAAATAACATGCCAGCCTGCAACGAAGAGAGGGGGTAAATATCTTGGATCGCCTCCGCGCCACCCTCGACAGCGCGTTCTATGCGCGCGAGTTCTTCATCAGTCAAGTCAGACAGCGGCACCATTTCCGCCTCAAGGTGGGTGCAGCCTTCTGGAATTCCGCTGACGCACGGGGCGGTCACATGATCGACCGAATTACTCACCAACAATGCTAAATCGGCCAAGGTAGCGGCGCCGTAGACGGAGCGAGCATCCAGGCGAAAACCTTGCTGACGCAGCAACTGTGTCATGCGCACCAGCAGCATGGAGTGCCCGCCCAGCGCAAAAAAATGTTCATCGCGTCCCACCCGCTCCAGGCCAAGGATAGTGCACCAGACTTGAGCGATGGTCTCTTCCACTTGCCCGCGCGGGGCCACATAAATACGTGCAGCCGACATTTCCGGCCGCGGTAGCGCGGCCTTGTCGAGTTTCCCGTTGGCAGTCAAGGGCCAGAGATCCACCGCAACGAATGCTACCGGCACCATATAGTCCGGCAGGCGTACCGCCAGTTCGGTGCGCAGCGAAGCGCTGTCGCAGCCATCCTCCGCACCCTGTACATACGCCACCAGGCGGCTACCGGCAGGCGAACTATCGGCCAGCACCACCGCATCGGCAACGCCCGTACAGGCGCGCAGGGCCGATTCGATATCTCCCAGTTCGATACGGAAGCCACGGATCTTCACCTGGTGGTCACTGCGGCCCAGATATTCGAGCTCGCCATCATGCGTGTAGCGCGCCAGGTCGCCGGAACGGTACAGCCGTTCCCCAGCGCCCAGTTCCGGATGCGCCACGAAGCGCTCCGCCGTCAGCTCCGGACGGTTCAGATAGCCGCCTGCCACGCCCGCTCCCCCCACGCACAGCTCGCCCACCACGCCAGTCGGCACCGGTTCTCCCCAGGCATCGAGCAGCCACAGCGTCAGGTCCGGAATGGGACGTCCGATCAGGCTGCCCAGATTGCGTTGCGCGTCGATCTGGCGGATCCGGCGGTAACTCACGTGCACCGTCGTTTCCGTGATGCCGTACATATTCACCAGCTCCGGCGCCGTGTCGCTGTGTCGCTCGAACCACGGCCGCAGCTTGTCCAGGGCCAATGCCTCGCCGCCAAACACCACCGTGCGCAACGCCAGCGGCGCCGGCGTCAACTGATCCTGCTCGATGAAGGCATAGAACGCTGACGGCGTCTGGTTCAGCACCGTCACTCGCTGGTCCCGCACCAGCTGGTAGAAGTCCGGCGTCGACTGCGCCACCGCGCGCGGCACTACCACCAGGCGCCCGCCATGCAGCAGCGCACCCCAGATTTCCCATACCGAAAAATCGAAGGCATAGGAATGGAATAGGCACCAGCAATCTTGCTCATTGAAGCGATACCATGGCGCCGTACTGGAGAACAGCCGCGCCACATTCGCGTGCGATACCATCACCCCCTTCGGCTGTCCTGTCGAACCCGAGGTGTAGATCACGTATGCCTGATCATCCGCATGTCCTGCAACAGGCGTCCAATCCCCGTCGAACTCCGGCATGGCGCCGTCATCCAGCAACAGCACGTCGCATCCCTTGGCCACCAAGTGGCGCGTGGACGCCTGCGCCAGCACGATGCTGATTGCCGCGTCGCCCAGCATGAAGGCGATACGCTCGCCCGGATAGATCGGATCGAGCGGAACATAGCTGGCGCCGCACTTGAGAATGGCGAGGATGCCCACCACCACCTCGGCCGAACGCTCCAGGCACAGCCCGACCCGCGTGCCCGGCATGGCCCCCGCCGTCTGCAGGCGCTGCGCCAGGCCGTTCGCCGCGCGCTCCAACTCGCCGTAAGACCACTGCCTTTCACCATCGATCAGCGCCACCGCCGCCGGTTGCGATGCCGCCCGCAGCGCGAACGCCTGATGCAGGCACGCAGCCTCCGCCGGCACCAGCGTCGCACGGCCGGCATCGAGTAACGCAGCACGGCTGACGCCGTCAATCAGCGACAATCGGGCCATTGGCGCATCCGGGGCCGCCAGCGCGGCTTCGAGCAGGCAGACAAAACTGTCGGCCAGGTGCCCGATCGTCGCCGGGGTAAACAGGTCGCTGCAATAAATCCACGACATGGCCAGGCCTGCGCCATCGTCCTTTACATCGAGCGTCAGGTCGAACTGCGCCGTGCGTTGCGCCGACTCCATCGGCGTCACGCTCAGTCCAGCCAACGAGCCCGATTCCTGTTCATTATTCTGCAGCGACAGCATGACCTGGAACAGCGCCGCATAGCTGAGCGAACGCGCCGGATTGAGCGCCTCCACCAATTCATTGAACGGCAGTTGCTGGTGCGCATACGCCGCCAGTCCAGTCTCTCTGCATTGGCGCAGCAGATCCGCAAAACTGCCCTCACCGTCGATCTGCACCCGCAGCACCAGCGTGTTGACGAAGAAGCCGATCAGTGCGGCCACCTCTGGCTGTTCCCGATTGGCTATCGGCGTGCCTATGGCGATATCATCGGCGCCGCTGTAGCGCGACAGCAGCGCGCTGAACACTGCGTGCAAGCCCATGAACAGGGTTGCGCCCTGTACGCGACAAGCCGCCACCAGCCGCGCGCTCAGCTCCGCATCCAGACGGCTGCGGTGCAATGCGCCACGAAAACTTTGCTGCGTGGGGCGCGGATAGTCCAACGGCAGGCTGTGCACCGTCGGCAGGCCAGCCAGCTTTTCTTCCCAGTAGCGCAATTGCTGCGCATGGCGTGCCTGCTGCGGCTCCTGCTGCTGCCAGTACGCGTAGTCCGCGTACTGGACAGGCAACGCTGGCAGCGCCAGCGTCCGCCCCTGCGCCAGCGCCGCGTAAGCCTCGCAGCACTCGCGCACCAAAATCGCACTGGACCAGCCGTCCGAGGCGATGTGATGCATAACCAGCACCAGCACATGACGCTCATCCGACAAGCGCAACACGCGGCCCCGCAGCGGCAGATCACTGCCGAGGGCGAACGGGCGCGCGCATTCCGCCTCGACCGCTTGCTCCAGCGTTTGCGGCGTGATTTCATCGACCGGCAACTCGAACGCCGTTACCTCGTGCACCTCCTGCCACACCGTGTCGCCATCGCTGGCATAGACCGTGCGCAGCACCTCGTGCCGCCGCACCACTGTTAGCAGCGCCGCATGCAACAGCTTCAGATCCAGCGCGCCGCCCAGTTCCAGCACCTGCGGCATGTGGTACTGCGTGCTGGTGCCACCATTAAAATGGTCAATCAGCCACAATCCCTGCTGACTAGATGATAGAGGGCAACGTTCTCCCTTCGATACGTGCGCCGTGATCAGCTGTTGCGCCGCCTTGGCAGCCCGCTCGACAAAGTGCTTTTCCAGCGCATCGCGCTGCAGACGTAAATGTCCAAGTAGGTCATCACCGATTTCCTGCGGTCTGGCACCAATGAACAGGCGCCCATCCTTGAGGCCAATTGAAATATTTCGCGTTTCAAGCGCTTGCAGTAACTCATGTAATGTCATAACCAGAACCCCTCGCTAGTATCCTGAACATTGGCGCTTAGACGCGCACTCAATGCATTTTCTTCAATTAACATGGCAATCATTCCAGCCTGCAAATGCAATACGCTTTGTTCAAAAATTTTGTTCAAGCTAAAGTCCATATAGAAGGTGTCGCGAATGGTCGATGCCAAGCGCATCGCCAGCAGGGAATGGCCTCCCAATGCGAAGAAATCGCTATGACGGCTGATGGGCCCAACTCCAAGCAGCTCTTGCCAGATAGCAGCCAAGGCGCTCTCCACTTCCCCCTCCGGGGCCGAGAAATCCGCATCAGTAACAGCATTCATGTCGGGAGCAGGCAGCGCACGGCGATCGAGTTTCCCATTCGCTGTCAGCGGCCAAGCCGTCACCGGGATGTACAGCGACGGCACCATATAGTCCGGCAGGCGTACCGCCAGTTCGGTGCGCAGCGAAGCGCTGTCGCAGCCATCCTCCGCACCCTGTACATACGCCACCAGGCGGCTACCGGCAGGCGAACTATCGGCCAGCACCACCGCATCGGCAACGCCCGTACAGGCGCGCAGGGCCGATTCGATATCTCCCAGTTCGATACGGAAGCCACGGATCTTCACCTGGTGGTCACTGCGGCCCAGATATTCGAGCTCGCCATCATGCGTGTAGCGCGCCAGGTCGCCGGAACGGTACAGCCGTTCCCCAGCGCCCAGTTCCGGATGCGCCACGAAGCGCTCCGCCGTCAGCTCCGGACGGTTCAGATAGCCGCCTGCCACGCCCGCCCCCCCCACGCACAGCTCGCCCACCACGCCAGTCGGCACCGGTTCTCCCCTGGCATCGAGCAGCCACAGCGTCAGGTCCGGAATGGGACGTCCGATCAGGCTGCCCAGATTGCGTTGCGCGTCGATCTGGCGGATCCGGCGGTAACTCACGTGCACCGTCGTTTCCGTGATGCCGTACATATTCACCAGCTCCGGCGCCGTGTCGCTGTGTCGCTCGAACCACGGCCGCAGCTTGTCCAGGGCCAACGCCTCGCCAGCAAACACCACCGTGCGCAACGCCAGCGGCGCCGGCGTCAACTGATCCTGCTCGATGAATACATAGAACGCCGACGGCGTCTGGTTCAGCACCGTCACTCGCTGGTCCCGCACCAGCTGGTAGAAGTCCGGCGTCGATTGCGCCACCGCTCGCGGCACCACCACCAGGCGCCCGCCATGCAGCAGCGCACCCCAGATTTCCCATACCGAGACGTCGAAGGCATAGGAATGGAACAGGCACCAGCAATCTTGCTCATTGAAGCGATACCATGGCGCCGTACTGGAGAACAGCCGCGCCACATTCGCGTGCGATACCATCACCCCCTTCGGCTGTCCTGTCGAACCCGAGGTGTAGATCACGTACGCCTGATCATCCGCATGTCCTGCAACAGGCGTCCAATCCCCGTCGAACTCCGGCATGGCGCCGTCATCCAACAACAGCACGTCGCATCCCTTGGCCACCAAGTGGCGCGTGGATGCCTGCGCCAGCACGATGCTGATTGCCGCGTCGCCCAGCATGAAGGCGATACGCTCGCCCGGATAGATCGGATCGAGCGGAACATAGCTGGCGCCGCACTTGAGAATGGCGAGGATGCCCACCACCACCTCGCCCGAGCGCTCCAGGCACAGCCCGACCCGCGTGCCCGGCATGGCCCCCGCCGTCTGCAGGCGCTGCGCCAGGCCGTTCGCCGCGCGCTCCAACTCGCCATAAGACCACTGCCTTTCACCATCGATCAGCGCCACCGCCGCCGGTTGCGATGCCGCCCGCAGCGCGAACGCCTGATGCAGGCACGCAGCCTCCGCCGGCACCAGCGTCGCACGACCTTCTTGAAGCAGCCTCGCTCGCTCAGCCTGGGGCAATACACCGATTGTCAGCAAAGGAGTAGCCGGTGATCGTTGAATCGCACAAAGGAAGGCTTGCAGCGTGGCTTGCACGGCATCGAGTACCTGCTGGGTATCGACGCCTTGATCGCATTGCAGATACAGAGAAAAGTCTGACGCCAAGTCCTCCACCGTTAGGCTAAGCGGATAGATGTTCCATTCGTTCAACTCGACTTGGTCGACAACTTCCCATTGAGTGGAGGGTTCGCTTTGCGTATGCACATAATTGAGTGCGGCCGTAAACAAGGGCATCGGTGCGGCTACGCCGCTGCAGCGCTGCGTGTCGACCAGATTCGCATGCTCATGGGGGATAAGCTGACGCAACAGATTTTGCGACTGCTGCAACCCATCCTCGACCGACATGCCATCCAGCCTCAAGCGGAAAGGCAAAGTATTGATCAATGGCCCGAACATGCGCTCTATATCCGGCACATTGCGCAGTCGGCCTGAAAATACCGTGCCGAATACAACGTCGGTGCTCGCTGAGGTCTTTGCAATCAGCAGCGCCCAAACGAGGTGGAACAAAGCCACTGGCGTAACGCCCTCCAGTTGGCAACGGTTTCGGATCGCCTTAGCCAGCTCCGAGTCCAACGCACGATGGGCGAGTGGCGCCCGACTTTTTTTGTTACGTAGGGCAGCGAGGCGAAACGGCAACGAAGGCTCGTTGAAATCACCGAGCAAACCCTCGAAAAAGGTCTTACTGCGAGCGCGCTCTTTTTCCTCAGCGTGATACAGCGATGAAATGAAATCGCGATAACGCGCAGGCCGAGGTAACTCCACTCCCGCATCTGTAACAAGTTGCTGAACCTCTGCCACCAGTAGGTCCTGGGACAAATGGTCTCCGATGATATGGTGTGCCAATAAAAGCAAATATACTGGCTGCTGGGGACCATCCGTCGCCACGTGTACCTGCAGCAGTGGTGCGGATTGCAGGTCAATGCAAATCCTGCCTGGCTGTGCCTTTTTGCGTAGTTGTTGCAGCGCATTGCCATCCGGCGCATGGAATACGGCCAGTCCTACCTCTCTCAATACCACCTGTATCGGTGCGTTCAATCCCTCCCACAGAAACAAGGTGCGCAACGCATCTTGCCGACAAATCACAGTACGCAAGGCCTGCAATACCCGTTCAAGCTGGCTGGCTGATGGTAAGCGCACGATGGTGGAAAGCACATAGTGATCGGCGTCAGGCTCAAGCAAATGTTCGAAAAGAAAACCCTTTTGTTGCGGTGAGAGACCATAGATATCCTGAATGTTGGCAATGCCACCGGGAACAGTGCTGACAACCTGGTCAATCTCTTTTTGGCTAAGGCCCGCAAGAGGCACCATATCACTGTCAATCGACAGGCAACCAGGAGCAATTACGGGGCCGGGCGCAACTGCATTACATGCTGTACGGGACATCACCTGCGCCAAATCAGCCAAATTCGCAGAACGAAACACATCTTCGACACGGGTCGTCAGCCCTCGTTCACGCAAACGGCTGACCAGGCGCATCGCGAGCAAGGAATTCCCGCCTAAAGAGAAGAAATTATCTCGACGACTAACGGCCTCAACTGCAAGCAGCTTGATCCACTCCTCAGCTAATATCTGCTCGCTTTCATTGCGTGCTGATTCAAATACATTCGACCGAATCGCCTCGGCACCAGCGCTACGGAAAGCCTTATGATCGAGCTTTCCATTTGGCGTGAGTGGGAATTCTGGCAACGCCATATAAAGTCTGGGTACCATTTGTTCGGGAAGCAATTCTTTCAATTGTTCTGCCAGTTGAGCCAGAGGGAAATCGAGTTCGTCTAGTACAACATAGGCAATCAACTGCTTGCCTAAGGCGCCATCCTGGACAGCCACATGGGCATCCCGCACATGCGCCAGTTGCCGCAACGAGGCTGCGATTTCGCCCGTTTCGATACGAAACCCCAAAATTTTGACTTGCTGATCGATGCGTCCGTGAAAAACCATATGGCCATCGCCTCGCCAGCTCACCAAGTCGCCACTGCGATAGATCCTGGCGCCGGCTTCTGCATTAAAGGGGTCGGAGCGGAAACTCTGTTGGTTCAAATCCGCACGCTGCCAGTAACCACAGGCAACGCCAGCGCCGCCTATCCACAACTCACCTTTGAAGCCTGGTGGCAGTAGGCGCCCCTTCCGATCGACGATATAGCAACGAGTATTACTGAGAGGAAGGCCGATAGTCAGCATGCTGGCAGGATCATCAGTGATGCGTTCTGCTGAGGCAATGATTGTCGCCTCTGTAGGCCCATAGCTATTGAACAGCGCTAACTCACTAGGCATGCGCGCCAACCATCCTCTTGCGGCATCTGGTCGCATGGCTTCGCCACCCACCACGCACAGACGCAAGAAGCTGCTCGCAATCGAGACTTGGTCATCGGAAAGCTCGTCGCAAAGCAAATGCCAATATGCTGTCGGCAAGGAAAGCGCAGAGATCTGCTGCGATTCGATCATTGCCCACAACTGCTCTGGCGCCGGCGCGGCAGCACTGTCACGCAGATGCAGACTGCCCCCACACAAAAGGGACAAACAAAGCTCCTCGATGAAAATATCGAAACCCACACTAGCAAACTGAAGCACGCGTAGCGGCGCCTGCACGTTGTAGCGCTCGCGCACAGCATGCAAATAGCTCACAACATTTTCATGTGTTACTACGACACCCTTAGGCATGCCCGTCGAGCCCGACGTGTAGATCATGTAGGCAGGATCGCTGGAAAGGCAACCCGCGGCCGGCGGCAATACGTCTTCCTCAAACTTAGCAACGGGCTGATCGAGCAACACTATTCTGGCACCATGCCCGGCCAAATGTACCAAGTTATTCGTCGTTATCACCAGTTGCGGACTGGCATCCGCGAGCAGGAGTTGCAGCCGGGTTGATGGATAGGCGGTGTCAAGGGGCACATACACCGCGCCGACCTTTAACGTCGCCAAAAAAGTTACCACTAGTGCCACACTTCGCTCCAGTAGCACCGCAACACGGTCGCCCCTCACCACGCCGCTCGCATGTAGACGTGCCGCAAGCAAGCAAGCCTGGATTTCCAACTCTGAATAGCTTAACGTTACCTCGCCGGCTTGCACTGCCAACTCACCGGGAGCCCGCGCCACTTCTCGCGCAAAACATGCCCAGAGCGTTCTATCGGCTGGCGGAATGCAGGGAGTGGGATGCCACAGTTGCAGCTGCTCACGGTGCCTGGACGTCAATAAGTCGAAATGCTCCAGTGCACGTCCGGAAGCAGCGCTGGCCTGCAGCAGCAGGCCGCAGTAAACATCGGCCAAAGCTTCCACCTCAGCTTGGTCAAAGTAGCCAACATGGTAATCAATTTGCAACAAGGGAGCTGATGCATCTCCGTAGTCGCACACGGTAAACGTCAGGGGAGTCTGCTCAAATCCATTCTGCAGAAAATGCGTTGATGCTTGTAGCCCCAAATCGGCAAAGTCGAAATCAAGCTTCTGATAGTTAAAAATAACATCAAAAATTGCAACGCGTTGTTCACCATGCAACACGTCCCGCTCGGCGAACAAGCGGGAAAGAGGTACATTGGTATGTCGGTATATGCCACGCAACCGGCGCGCAATGTCGGCACATAAATCATCAAACGTCTGATCGAGCTGTCCGGAAAGTTTCGCGGGATAAACTTGCATCGCGAGCGATATCTGCTTTCGCTCTGCCGCCGTGCGTCTATTGTGGATGGGCACACCAACCGTCATCTCGTCATGACCGTAGAGCCCGCCTACGGCGGCAAAGAGCACACCAAGGAAGAACGGCAGCCCTCCGCCGAAAGAGCCGGATTCTTGACCCTTTTTGAACCACGAAGCCGAAAGCGAACGCTCAATACGGTGCGAGGTTCGTCCAACATCGCTACCGCCGCTCTCCGACAACTTAGGAACGAACAGCAAGGGTGGAAGTTCCGCCAGTTCGGCGCGCCAAAATGCCTCGGCACCATTGCGCGGCTGCGTCAATATCGGCGCCTCAAGTGGCGCCGAGCCTGGCCCCGTTTCGATCCCAGAGGCGCGGTCCGAATAAAGCGAAAAAATTTTCTGTTGTAAGTTGGTGTATCCCCAGCCATCAATCACGAGATGGTGTGCCACTGTAAAATACCAGTATCGCTGAGGCGACAAGCGAATCAAACCGACTCTCAACAGCGGACCTGTATCCAGTTTAAATACTTGAGCGAAGTGCGTGTCAAGCAGACCGCGTGCTTGCTGTTCAGAATCAGGGGAGAGCGAGACATCGAACAGCGTCAGTTCGACTGTATCAACTGTCTGACGCAACCATGCGCCATCCTCATTGAAATGAAGGCGTACATGCAGACCCGCACTGCCATTGATGCACTCTTGAGCACATTGCGTCAAGAGAGGAACATCCAACGCTTGGCAGAACTCGACATACCCCCCAATGTTGTACATTGGAACTTCAGGCTGACGGAGTTGATGAAAGATAATGTCCTGCTGAGCGGAGGACATGGAAAAAGGGGGAAGTATCGAGCTACTCATGAAGCCTTCACTATCAATTTATTTACCAGCCCGCAATGCGGACACCAAACAAAAACCCGTACATATCCAACAGCAAAAATAGAGCAATCGCTCCCATCGTCGCTCGATTGTTTGCACAGTCGAAAATAAAACATCGCCAAGCCAAGCATTCACTTGCATGACAATTTCCACTTCATGCGTGGATGCCATGCCAACTTCCCTTTCAGATCGCGCCGCGAGAGAACTGCTACGTTAATCTGATACCAAAACACATTGCTAACGAGAACACCCACCGCTCGTTGCTGATAATCCGTACACGGCCAATTAAACCGGTGTTGGGCTTGGGATTTGAAACTGATAGTTGTCATCACGAACGATTGCAGAGAGAGAGTTGCAGCTTGGACTATTAACAAGCAGCAACATTAGCTCATCGAATGAAAACAACCATGAAATTGCCAACAAATATCCCTTTCAGCAAGCACCAACCGCTGAAAATAAGCTCTACGCTTTGTTTCCCACAAGGAAATACAGACAATCAATTAAGTCAGTACGACTCAAAATGACAGTCTCGGTGACCAACTGTGCATAATATTAAAATACAAAATATCGAAATTTTCACCATTCCTATCAATGCACAACTTTCAATCCACAGAAACTCCTGAGTAGCCCCCTTAGGTTTGCAACATAGTATTTAAACAAAACAGCATTGTAAAGATTATTTTCTATTTTTCAACATGTACATATAAATAATTACTACCACCGTCCATTTCCTTGCATTTTACAATGCCATAAAATCTATCCAATAATCACGTTTTTAATAATAATTATTAAGAACAGCTTAAATAATGAATTACATACTTGGCGCCCTCAGGAAGCAAGTGCAATACCTTTGCAGCAAAGTGCTGCCATGAAGAGAATCTACAAACATTTGACCACCCATCATAATTACCATGGGCGCACGACCTGACCTCCATTCGATCCATTGCCAAATGTCTTTGCCGTTCGGCCAACAACCTGATGCCGCCGCCCCCCCCCAAAAAAACAAATAGCGCGGAGAATTCAAGCGAGAACAGAGCACCACCTACTTCGCAGCCCCGCACAGCCCGTGCCAGCACGGGTCGAACGAGAATGTCCGCGCGCCGTGGCGCAGCTGATCTGAATCCAAATGGCCGGCAAACTAGGACGCTAAAGCGGAAAGTGACATGGGAGCCAATGGAGAGCAAAAAATCTTCATTACTTGTCGCCTTGCCATTGTCGAAAAAGAGACTTCAGCAAGGCCAACGGCCGCGCAAAGCCTGTGTCGCGTCAAATACCACTTAACCGACTGACCGGTCTAATCATCTGCATTCTTCTTAACTTGCGCGGCTTGGCGTGTGGCAACACCGATATGCCAGCCATGCCAAAGCAAAGGCCGACATCACCGGTTACATTGTCGGCTTCCACAACTGCAAGCGGACCTATTCAAAATAGGGAAATCTGCTGCAGCCCATTGTCGTGTTCGGAATTACCTGACTACGGCAGCGCACCCGAGGTGCTACGTGAATAGCCATTGCGTTTCCCATTAACAGACCTGATGCCCAAGAAAATGGCTCGCCCTCCAGAAAAATAAGCTGCCATGGATGCTGCATATCTAAAGATACATAACGACAGAATCCTGCAGGAGGCAGCATGCCACTTGTCGCTGATTCAGACCCCACGGATCAAGTACACCCGCCAATAAATTCCTGTGATTTCCAGCTTCCACAATCGGCGTACGGCTGTGGTACCAATCGTTAGCAGTGCTCGCTCTGCTAACGATTGGTACCTTGCATTACATCCGCTTCTGTTCGCCATAACTTCGCAATAATTTTCCATGGATTAGTTCGAAAACGAAAATCCTGAATATTTTTTAAACATATATAAACAAGCGGCCCTGGCAATTAGAGTTGATCACGGTCGTTGTTATTAATTAATGATAAATATTCCCAGGAAATACATTTCCCTCAATGTATTTTCAAAAAATCCGAACTTCGGTTACACTCCCGGACAATATTCATGCTGGCGTCGTCAGCCTGCCAACATGCAGACTTAAGGGTGATAGTGGATTCTTTTTTCAATACGTTCCGCAGTAAAAAGAAACTGGTCAGCGCATTTATTTTTTCGAGCTTAGCTGCTTTCGTCGAAGCGGGAGCACAACAAAAATCCAGGGATGAAAGTCAAGAACCAGCCCACCTGAAGGCGCTTCTAATTAAAAATACCTCGCCGGTCATTGATGGACTTCTGCTCGATGAGGCATGGAAAAGTGCGCCACTGTTCGAAAATTTTCATGAGTTTATGCCCGAGAGCGGTCGGCCTGTGCGACCACAGCTGCGCACTACCGTGCAGTTGCTGATCAATGAAGACGCCTTGATATTCGGCATACGCGCTTGGGATGATGCGCCAGGGAAGCAGCAAAGTTCGCTGGCGCGGCGTGACAAAGTAGGCACCGAACAAGACTTTATCGGCATCTGGCTCGATCCGACCGGCCATGGCCGCGCCGCCCAGTTCGTCCGCGTAAATATCGCCGGCGTGGTGAGCGACGGCATCTATCGTGCCGACGAGGACGAGACCGACCTTGGTCCCGATTTTCCTATCGACGCAGCAGTCCAGCGTCTTGCCGACGGCTACAGCATGGAGGTCCGCTGGCCATTGTCGAATCTGCGCTTCCCATACGCCGATGGCAAAACGTGGCGCGCCATGATCGAGCGTAGCGTGCCTCACGCCGGTGCCCTGCTGCTGACCAGTACCCCGCTTACTATCGATGCCTTAAGCCATATCGCCGTGTTGCAGGAGATCAGCGGCATGGAAGGCACAGTACTAGCGGTACGCGACCGCAGTTTTCTGGAAATAAAACCTGAGTTGACCATGCGCTCGACGCGCGACGCTGATAAGCAGGGCCAGCGCCACGCCAACCGGACCAGCTTAGGACTGGAGATTAATGCCAGGCCTCGCGCCGACTGGGTCTTCAACGGCACCCTGAATCCCGATTACTCACAGGTGGAAATCGATGAGCCAACTTCCAACGGAGCCAGCCGCATCGCACTCAGCCTTCCAGAGAAACGAGGATTTTTTCTGGAAAGCTCCGACGTACTCGGACTGCCTTTGGCCGCATTCTATTCACGCACGGTAGTCGATCCGGAATGGGGTCTGCGAGCGACTTGGCGTGCCGCCAAGGCTGATGCGACCGCGATGAGCCTACGAGATCGGGAAGGTGGAGTCATCCAGCGCGGTGGCGCCTACGAAACCTCCGAATTTGACCAGACGTCACGCACTCTTGCCAGCCTGGTGCGCGCGCGCTGGCACGGCGATGGCGCACTGCTGGGTGCCTTTGTCTCCCAGCGCGACTATGGTCTCGCTGGCTCAAACCATGTGACCGGTTTCGACGGACAGTGGCGCGGCGATGGCCAGCAGGCTGCGTGGTTGCTAATGCATTCAAAAACCAACGTTGGTTTCGTCGAACAAGCATCTCAGGCCCCGGTCCGCGCGCCAACCCGCAGCGGCACCTACCTTTCAGCCAAATTCAACCATATTAATGAGACTTGGTGGAACGACTTCCTCCTTGAGGCAAGCAGCCCCGGCTTCATTAACGATAACGGCTTCGTACCACAAACCGGTGTCGTCACGACCAAGATCAACGTCAATCGCCGTCTCGGACAGCATCGACTTGAACTGGAGTCAGTGTCGCTCGATTTATACGAGGTGGAAGCACACCTTGGCCTGCACGAGATTCGCACGCTACCAGATCCCACGCTAGGCCAACAGGTAAACCAAATTATCGAACGCAAGGTACAACCAGGGATCTCGCTACGCGCATCGCGCCAGACTGACTTCTGGGCAAATCTTGGCTTCGACCAGCAGCGTGCGCATCGAGAGGGACAGCTTCACAACACGCCGGCTGTGCACTTTGGATTCGGATCATCTCCGTTGCCATGGCTATCCAAGCTCAATGCCGAGGTGACGCTTGGCCGTCAGCTCGATGTTGACGCCGACCGCGTGGGCCGTGGCGGCAACGCTACTGCCGAAATGGGCTTGCGTTTTTCACTGCCACGTGGATGGGCGGTAGAACTTGAGCCGCGCTGGAACCGTGCCTGGGTCCAGGGAACGCTCGGACGGCCTGCATTCGTCGACAACAGTTGGCGCTGGCTCGGCATGCTGCATTTCACATCCACTGACTCACTGCGGCTTCTGGCTCAAAACACGGCAGCGGCGCGCAGCGACGACGGAGTTTCGGGCTTGGAGTCTTGGGCGGAGAGGCAAGTACACCGCTCACTGCTATACCGTCACCTCTGGCGCCACGGAAGGTCGCTGTCGGTTGGCTATTCGCATGACAGGACTCGCGAACCGACTAAGACCAATAAATCATTGACTTTGAAATTTCAATGGGAAGTTTAATGCAGAGCCACATGGAGCGGTTTCAAACCACAAGCGCAACACCAGGTTCATTAACAGTATTGATGAGGTGTTGCAGTAACGTGATCGTATTCACGCATGCGTATGTAGCAAGGCCACGTTTGTCATGAGCGATTGAAACCGCGCAGAAATGGCACAGCCATCTGGACAAAAAAATAGCCCACTCGAAAGTGGGCTATTTTTTTCATCTGGAGGCGAGGACGGGAATCGAACCCGTCTAAACGGCTTTGCAGGCCGCTGCATAACCTCTTTGCTACCTCGCCAGAGGAACTGCTGATGGGCCTTGCGGCACACCTTGAAAACTGGAGCGGGAGAAGAGTCTCGAACTCTCGACCTCAACCTTGGCAAGGTTGCGCTCTACCAACTGAGCTACTCCCGCATTGGAGCTTGGTTACCGCCTAATCGCGCCGACTACTGCGACGGATAAAAAAAGGAAGCCAGCTTAGCTTCCCTTTAGAATTCTGGAGCGGGAGAAGAGTCTCGAACTCTCGACCTCAACCTTGGCAAGGTTGCGCTCTACCAACTGAGCTACTCCCGCATTGGAGCTTCTATTTTCTGCTACTGCCATCTTGCTTTGCTGCTTCAGCTTTCGCTGGAGCGGGAGAAGAGTCTCGAACTCTCGACCTCAACCTTGGCAAGGTTGCGCTCTACCAACTGAGCTACTCCCGCATACGAACCGCTATTTTACTGCCTTTTGCTACCGTTTACCAGTGCTGCTTTACTGCTGATCCAGTATTCACTGGAGCGGGAGAAGAGTCTCGAACTCTCGACCTCAACCTTGGCAAGGTTGCGCTCTACCAACTGAGCTACTCCCGCAGTGGACAACATTGTATCAGAAGCTCTACTACATCGCCAGTACTACTTTTTACTGCATTCGCTGTTTTTACCTATGACACGATCCAGAAAACTGGAGCGGGAGAAGAGTCTCGAACTCTCGACCTCAACCTTGGCAAGGTTGCGCTCTACCAACTGAGCTACTCCCGCGTCATCAACAACAGGCCAGCATTATAGAGGGATTACAGGGGCTGTCAACGGGCAATATCTGGTGTTTTGCAAAATATTCCGCATAAAGCAGCCGCCTGCTTATTCTTAGTGCAAATTCCCCGCTTTTTCCTTGATCAAGGGCCATGCCAGGCGCAAGTAATAGAACATCGACCACACCGTCAGCACGCAGGCGATCCACAGCAGCTTTTCGCCCCACACGTGGGTATCGATCGCACCGAAGATCACTTCGTGGTACAGCAGCAGGGGAATGGCCGTCATTTGCGCGGCCGTCTTGATCTTGCCGATCGAGCTGACGGCCACCGATTTCGAAGCGCCGATCTGCGCCATCCATTCGCGCAAGGCGGAAATCGTGATTTCACGGCCGATGATGATGAAGGCCAGCACTGCATTGACACGGTCCAGCTGCACCAGCACCAGCAAGGCGCCCGCCACCATCAGCTTGTCGGCTACCGGGTCGAGGAAGGCGCCAAAGGCCGAGGTCTGGTTCCAGCGCCGCGCGAGGAAGCCGTCGAACCAGTCGGTCACGGCGGCAACAATGAAGACCAGCGTGGCAACCAGGTTCTGGTCGCCATGCAGCAGCATCGACGGCGGCAAATAAAACACGCCGACGACGAGCGGTATCAGGGCCACGCGCAGCCAGGTCAAAAGGATGGGAATATTAAAAGGCATAAAGGAGCAATCGGCCGACGGGTAAATTGAATATCAAGAAAGCGTGAAGAAAGCGCCACTAGTCTACATGGCCCCAGGATATTAGCCTAGTCCGGTTGCCGCAGCACCGGACCAGGCAAGCTATTCATCAATGCAACTGCTTGTAGATTTCTTCTGCCAGCTGAGTCGAAATCCCCTCCACCGACATCAAATCCTCGACACTGGCATCGACCACGCCGCGCAAGCCGCCAAAGCGCGACAGCAGCTTCTGGCGGCGCTTGGCGCCGATGCCTTCTATCTCTTCCAGGCGCGACGTCTGGCGCGTCTTGGCGCGCTTGGCGCGCATGCCGGTAATGGCGAAGCGGTGCGCTTCGTCGCGAATCTGCGCGATCAGCATCAGGGCCGCAGACTCCTTGCCCAGTTCCTGCGCCGCGCGGCCATCGACGAACAGCAGGGTTTCCAGGCCCACCTTGCGCCCTTCCCCCTTGGCCACGCCGACGATCAGGCTGATATCGAGTCCCAGCTCGGCGAACACCTGGCGTGCCATTTCGATCTGTCCCTTGCCGCCGTCGATCAAGACCACGTCGGGCATCACGCCATCGCCATTCGCCACTTTCTCGTAGCGGCGCATGAGGACCTGGCGCATGGCCGCGTAATCATCGCCGGGCGTGATGTCGTTGATGTTGTAGCGCCGGTATTCGCCGTTCTGCATGGCGTGGTGGTGGAACACGACACACGACGCCTGCGTCGCCTCGCCTTGCGTGTGGCTGATGTCGAAACACTCCACGCGCAGGCTGTCGAGGTCGCCCAAATCCAGGCGCAGCGCCTCGGCCAGCGCGCGCGTGCGCGACTGCTGCGAGCCCTGCTCGGACAACAATCGCGCCAGCGAAATCTCGGCGCCCTTTTGCGCCATCTCAAGCCACTGGCGGCGTTGCCCCTGCGGCTGGAAGATCAGGTTGATGCGGTGGCCGCACTGCTCCATCAGCGCCACCATCAGGGCTGGCTGGTCGAATTCGATATTCAGGATCAGGGTGCCGGGAATAAATTTTTCCGTGTAGTGCTGGGCCAGGAAGGCGGCCAGCACTTCCACCTCGATGGCTTCCTCGGCAATCGCCGCCGCATCGCTGAGCTGGCTGGGGAAGTAGGCGCGGTCGCCCAGGTGGCGTCCGCCGCGCACCATGGCCAGGTTGACGCAGGCGCGTCCGCCCTGCACCAGCACGGCGAGGATGTCCACGTCGGCGTCGCCCGTCGTTTCCATGCTTTGCTGGTGCAGCACGCGCGACAGCGAAGCGATCTGGTTGCGCACCACCACGGCCTGCTCGAACTTCAGCTCGGCGGCAAACGCGTGCATCTTCTTTTCCAGGTCCGCCATCACTTCGCTCTGGCGCCCGCGCAGGAAGCGCGCCGCGTTTTCCACGTCATTCTTGTAATCTTCCTTGCTGATCAGATCCACGCACGGCGCGCTGCAGCGGCCGATCTGGTGCAGCAGGCAAGGCCGCGTGCGGTTGGCGTACACGCTGTCCTCGCAGGTGCGGATGAGAAAAACCTTTTGCAGTATCTGCATCGACTCCTTGACGGCCCAGGAACTGGGGAACGGCCCGAAATACTGGTTTTTCTTGTCCACCGCGCCCCGGTAATACACCATGCGCGGCGCATCGCCATTGGTGATTTTCAGATACGGATACGACTTGTCGTCACGGAACAGGATGTTGTAGCGCGGTTGCAGCGCCTTGATCAGGTTGTTTTCCAGAATCAAGGCTTCCGCCTCGCTGTGCGTGACGGTCGTTTCCAGGCGCGCGATACGCTCGACCATCATGGCGATGCGGGGGCTGGCCAGGTTTTTCTGGAAATAGCTGGACACGCGCTTTTTCAGGTCGCGCGCCTTGCCGACGTACAACACCTTGTCGGCGGCGTCGAAATAGCGGTACACGCCGGGCAAGTTCGGCAGCTTGGCGACCGTGGCCAGCACTTGCGCGCGGGGGTCGGGCGGCGTTTCCGCCAAGGAAGGTTCTGGGCTTGCTTCGGTCATTGCTGGCTCATTGCGCACTTATCGTTACACTGCTTGCTCTACGATCACGAACGCGACCGCATATTCTTCTTCATCGCTGATGGTCACTTGCGCGCTCAGGCGGTGCTTTTCCATGAACTCGGCCAGCACGCCGCTGCAGACGATCATCGGCTTGCCGCTGGGGTGATTCAGCATCTGCGCGGCGGGCCAGGTCATCGGCATGCGCAAGCCCAGGCCGATGGCCTTGGAAAACGCTTCTTTGGCCGCGAAGCGCGTGGCAAGGAAGCGTACGCCGCGCACGGCGTTCTTGGCGCTGCGGGCGCGGAATTTTTCCAGCTCCTGCGGCCCCAGTATCTTTTTCGCGAAACGCTCGCCGTGGCGCGCCAGGGCCGCTTCGATACGGGGAATCTTGCAGATATCGGTACCGATGCCGTAAATCATGCTGCCTCCTTGGTCCCGCGTTTATGCCTTGCCAGCGAGACGCGTGGCCACCATGATGGCCTTCATTGCGCGCACGGCGTTTTCCCAGCCGACAAACACGGCATGCGCAACGATGGCGTGGCCGATGTTCAGTTCAGCAATATCAGGAATGGCAGCGATGGCCTGCACGTTGGTGTAATGCAAGCCGTGGCCCGCGTTGACCTTCAAGCCGCGCCCCACGCCGAACAGCACGCCCGCCTTGATGCGCTCCAGTTCCGCCAATTGCTCGGCGCCCTCGGTGTCCGCGTAGCGCCCCGTGTGCAGTTCGATCACGGGCGCGCCAAGCTCAGCGGCGGCGGCGATCTGCTGCTCGTCCGCATCGATGAACAGGCTCACGCGAATGCCCTCGCCTTGCAATTGTTGCACGGCCGCCTGCACTTCCTTGAAGTAGCGCACCACATCCAGCCCCCCTTCGGTCGTCACTTCCGTGCGCTTTTCCGGCACCAGGCACACGTCCGCCGGCTTGATGCGGCAGGCAAAATCGATCATCTCGGCCGTCACGGCCGCTTCCAGGTTCATGCGCGTCAGTAATTGCGGTGCAATGGCGATGACATCCGCATCCTTGATGTGGCGGCGGTCTTCGCGCAAATGCAGGGTAATGGCGTCGGCGCCCGCCTGTTCGGCCAGCAGGGCCGCGCGGACCGGGTCCGGATACGCGGTGCCGCGCGCATTGCGCAAGGTAGCCACGTGGTCGATATTGACGCCCAGGTCGATGACGGGGCCGGAAGGCTGCAAAAAGCTCATAGTGATGGTATCCGTAAAGTGCTGTCGTGCGGCAAACCGCCGCTACAGCTGCATTAAATCGATCAGTATCTGGCGCGTATTCAAGGTGGCGCCGCCCAGTTGATGGGCCAGCAAAAAGCGCATCAGCAGCTTGCTTTGCGCCTGCGTGGCCACGTCAAGATAATCTTCGCGCTCCATGTCGAGCAGGGTCTTGCCCGTGATCTTCGGCCAGGCATCGCTGGCGCGCGCCGGGCGCGGCCCCCGTTCCGGGTCGACCACGTACACCTGCCCCGCTTCGACGGCCTGGCGCGTGCCCGTGCAGCGCGTCAGGTCGGCCGCCACGCCCGTTTCCTTGAGCAGGGCGCGCTCGAACTTACGCAGCACGATGGGCGGCGGCTCATTGTGCGCCAGTTGATTCAAGGTGGCAACGTAGTGGTCGAACAGGACGGGATGCGGATCGTCGCGCGCCAGCAGTTTCACCAGCAATTCGTTCAAATAAAAGCCGCACAGCAAGGCGGTCTTTTCCAGCGGCAACATGCCCCCCACCCATTCCGCGCCCGTCAAAATGCGCAACTCGGACTTGCCCGTCCAGCCCGCCTGCAGGGGCTGGAACGTCTGCAGCACGCCGCGCAACTGCGAGTGGGGCCGCTTGGCGCCCTTGGCGACGAGCGCGATACGGCCGTACTCACGCGTAAACACGTCGACGATGAGGCTGGTTTCTTTATGCGGATAGCTGTGCAGCACGAAGGCTGGCTGGCCCGTGATGCGGCCGTCGCGCGTGGGCGGACGGCTACGCCGGGGCGCTGTGGGAGGTGCGGCCGGCGGCGCGATGGCCACCGGCGTAAGGATCGCCGCAGGTGCAGCAGATGAGGCTGGCGCAGGATGGTGCAGCGCTGGCGTGGTGGTGCTCATGCGTGTGGCGTCGCCCCCGGGTTGCGGATTACTCGTAGCCGTAGGCGCGCAAGCCCGCCTCGTTGTCGGCCCAGCCCGACTTGACCTTGACCCAGATTTCCAGGTACACGGGGCCGCCGAACAGCTTTTCCATGTCCAGGCGGGCCTGGGTGGAAACTTCCTTCAGGCGCGCGCCCTTATTACCGATGATCATGGACTTGTGCGTATCGCGCTCGACCAGGATGGCGGCAAACACGCGGCGCAGATCGCCCTCCTGCTCGAATTTCTCGATCAGCACGGTGCTCGTGTACGGCAGTTCGTCGCCGACGAAGCGGAACAGTTTTTCGCGCACGATTTCCGAGGCGAGGAATTTCTCGCTGCGGTCGGTGATGTCGTCAGGGCCAAAGATGGGCTGATTTTCCGGCAAGAAGCGCTTGATTTCGTTCTGCAAGCCTTCCAGCTGGAAGTGCAGCTTGGCCGAGACAGGCACGATGGCGGCGAAGTCGCGCATAGCGGCAATCTTTTGCGCGAAGGGCAACAATACAGCCTTATCCTTGACGCGGTCGGATTTATTGATGACGAGGATGCATGGCACTTCCTTCGGCAGCAGGTCCATCACTTGCTGGTCGGCCGGGCCGAACGTGCCCGCCTCGATCACGTACAGGATGACGTCCGAGGAAATCAGGGTGTTCGTGACGGTCTTGTTCAGCGTCTTGTTCAGCGCGTTCGAGTGGCGCGTCTGGAAGCCAGGCGTGTCAACGTAGATGAATTGCGCGTCCGGCACCGTCTGGATGCCCGTGATGCGGTGGCGCGTGGTTTGCGCCTTGCGCGAAGTGATGCTGACCTTCGCGCCGATCAGCACGTTCATCAGGGTCGATTTGCCCACGTTCGGGCGGCCCACGATGGCGATATAGCCGCAGCGGAAGTTGTCGGGCATTTTGGTGGCTGTCATGCTAGTGTCGATTCTGTTTAGTGTGAGCGGCGATCGCCGGGGCTGCAGGAGCTTGCGCGTCGTCGCTCTGGATGGTGGCAATGCCGGCCAGCTTGAGCTGGGCGGCGCGCGGTTTCGGCTTGCGGCTGGCGGCAGGCGACTTCAACAACGCCTGCTCGGCCACGTCCAGCGCCAGTTTGGCGGCGGCTTGCTCACCGGCGCGGCGGCTTCCGCCACGACCGTAGACCTGGATATTCAATTTTGGCACCAGGCATTCGATCTCGAATTCCTGGCTGTGGGCGGCGCCGTGGGTGGCCACCACATTGTACTGTGGCAGCGAAATTTTCTTGCTTTGCAAAAACTCCTGCAGCAGGGTCTTGGCATCCTTGCCCAGGGTTTGCGGATCGACCGAATCGAGGATGGGGATGTAGAAGGCGCGGATCACTGTGCTGGCGGCGTCAAAGCCCGTGTCGAGGAAAATCGCGCCCAGCAAGGCTTCCAGGGTGTCGGCGAGGATCGATGGACGGCGAAAACCGCCCGATTTGAGCTCGCCTTCACCCAGGCGCAAAAATTGCGACAGTTCCAGCTTTTGCGCGATTTCATACAGCGACTGCTGTTTCACCAGATTGGCGCGCAGGCGCGACAAGTCGCCCTCGTCGATGGACTTGAAGCGTTCGTACAGGATGGAAGCGACCACGCAGTTGAGGATGGAGTCGCCGAGAAATTCCAGCCGCTCGTTATGCAAACTGCTGTGGCTACGATGCGTCAAGGCTTGCTGCAACAGGCCAGCATCCTGGAACGTATAGCCTAAACGGGTTTGCAATAACTGAAGATTCATTGTTGTTTCTGTGTCATCTGAGTAATTCGGCTGGCCGCCGCGCGGGGAATCGGCGCGGCAGCCATAGGGGCGGCTTAGTGTATGCCGCCCACTCTTTTCGGATTGCTGAAGTTCATCCACACCAGGAATGCCTTGCCGACGATGTTCTCGTTCGGCACGAAGCCCCAGTAGCGGCTGTCCGCACTATTGTCGCGGTTGTCGCCCATCATGAAGTAATTGCCTTGTGGCACTACACACGTAAAACCGTCTTCGTTGTAGTCGCACGCATCCTTGTGCGGGAAATCCTTCACTTCGCGCAAGTTCAACGTAGGAGCTGGCTCGTCGTTGAGGATGCGGTGGCTCACGCCCGTCAGGTTTTCTTCCAGCTGCTTGTGGTAAACAGTGCTTTCATCATCCAGATAGTCGTCCAGCGGGGTGTAGGCGACTTCCTTGCCGTTGACCGTCAAGCGCTTGTTTTCATAGGTGATTTTATCACCGGGCACACCGATCACGCGCTTGATATAGTCTTGCGACATATCTTTCGGGTACTTGAACACCATCACGTCGCCGCGCTGCGGATCGTTGACTTCAATGATGCGCTTGTTGACGATCGGCAAACGAATGCCATAAGTAAACTTGTTGACCAGGATCAGATCGCCCACCAGCAAGGTCGGCACCATCGAGCTCGACGGGATCTTGAATGGCTCATACAGGAACGAGCGCAGGCAGAACACGAGGGCGATGACGGGGAAGAAGCTGCCCGAATACTCGACCCAGGTCGGCTGGCGCAACAGGGCCGCTTCGATGGTCGCGCGGCTGCCGCCCGCATCGGACTTGATGCCTTCTGCGGCCAGCTTGGACTGGCGCGCATCGAATTCAGCCAGGGCGCGGTCGGCCGCCTTGCGGCGCTGCTTGGACAGATAAAACACATCCAGGCACCAGACCAGGCCTGTCAATACCATCAGCACGAACAGGATTAAAGCGAAATTTCCTAAAATCACTTGCAGGTTCATGTATTAACCGTCCACTTGTAAAATTGCCAGGAATGCTTCTTGCGGGATCTCCACGGAACCCACTTGCTTCATGCGTTTCTTACCCGCTTTTTGTTTCTCCAGCAATTTTTTCTTGCGGCTGATGTCGCCGCCATAGCACTTGGCCAGCACGTTCTTGCGCAAGGCTTTCACGTTCTCGCGCGAAATGATGTTCGCGCCGATGGTCGCCTGGATGGCCACGTCGAACATCTGGCGCGGGATCAGTTCGCGCATCTTGGCAGCCACCTGGCGGCCACGGTACTGGCTGTTCGAACGGTGGACGATAATCGCCAGCGCATCGACTTTTTCGCTGTTGATCAGCATGTCGACCTTGACCACGTCGGCCGCGCGGTATTCCTTGAACTCGTAATCCATCGAGGCATAGCCGCGCGACGTCGATTTCAGACGGTCGAAGAAGTCCAGCACGATCTCGGCCATCGGCATTTCATACACGAGCTTGACCTGGCGGCCGTGGTAGCTCATGTCCATCTGGATGCCGCGCTTGCCGATACACAAGGTAATCACGGAACCAACGTATTCCTGCGGCATGTACAGATTGACCGTAACGATAGGCTCGCGCACTTCCTCGATGCGCGACGGATCGGGCATCTTCGACGGATTGTCAACGTTGATCATGGTGCCGTCGCGCTGGATCACTTCGTACACGACCGTTGGCGCCGTCGTAATCAGGTCCATGTCGAATTCGCGCTCGAGGCGTTCCTGCACGATTTCCATGTGCAGCAAGCCCAAGAAACCGCAGCGGAAGCCGAAGCCCAGCGCCTGCGACACTTCCGGCTCGTACATCAGGGCCGCATCGTTCAGTTTCAGTTTTTCCAGCGAGTCGCGCAGCGCATCATACTGGTTCGCTTCCACAGGGAACAGGCCGGCGAACACTTGCGGCTGCACTTCCTTGAAGCCAGGCAATGGCGCGACAGCAGGACGGCTGACCAGGGTGACGGTGTCGCCCACTTTCGCCGCTTTCAATTCCTTGATGCCAGCGATGATGAAACCCACCTGGCCTGCCGACAATTGCGGCAAGGATTGCGAACGTGGAGAGAACACGCCGATGTCTTCCACCAGCTGCACCGAATCGGTGGCCATCAGGCGGATCTTGTCTTTCGGTTTCAGGGTACCGTTGACCACGCGCACCAGCATGACCACGCCCACATAGGCGTCATACCAGGAGTCGACGATCAGCGCCTGCAGCGGCGCATCGGGATCGCCCTTCGGCGGCGGTACCTTGACGATCAGTTGCTCGAGCACGTCCAGCACGCCGAAGCCCGTCTTGGCCGAGCAATGCACGGCGTCGGCCGCGTCGATGCCGATCACGTCTTCGATCTCGGCAATGGCGTTCGGCGGATCCGCGTTCGGCAAGTCGATCTTGTTCAGGACGGGCACCACTTCCACGCCCAGGTCCAACGCCGTGTAGCAGTTGGCGACCGTCTGCGCTTCCACGCCTTGCGACGCGTCCACCACCAGCAGCGCGCCTTCGCACGCCGACAGCGAGCGCGACACTTCATAGCTGAAGTCGACGTGGCCTGGCGTATCGATCAGGTTCAGATTGTAGATCTGGCCATCGCGGGCCTTGTAGTGCAGGGCCGCCGTTTGCGCCTTGATGGTAATGCCGCGCTCGCGCTCCAGATCCATCGAATCGAGCACCTGCGCCTCCATCTCGCGGTCGGACAAGCCGCCGCACAATTGAATGATGCGGTCAGCCAGGGTCGATTTACCGTGGTCAATATGGGCGATGATGGAGAAATTGCGTATGTTGTTCATTAACTAATATAAGTGCGAAGTTGACGACACTGCTTTAACAGGAATCAGGGGGATCATGTCCGGGCCAAACAGGGCCAAAACCAGGCGCCCCACTCATGATGAAAAAAGCGCTCCGAGCAGGACATCTGCATGCCCAGGCGAGCGCTTTTGAAGCGACAGAAGCTGCTGCCTCGGACAGTAGCTTTTTCGACCTCCCCATTTTACCGGATTTCAGAGTAGAAAGCCCGTCTTATGAGGCCGGCACCGGGCCAAGCTGACATTTTCAGCTGTTTTCAGCACCAGAATGGTGCAATGCAGCGTCAATATTGATATTTAAACTACATCAGGCAGCGTCGTACCGCAGCTTCATCAAGGAAATAATGGCATAGCTCGGGCTGCGCCAGGTCGCCAAACAGCACCGGCACCAGCTCATCGAAACGCGCCAGCAGCGCGGCGTCGGGCGACGTATCGATATCGATCACGTCCACCGTGAACGGTGTTCCGGGCGGCTGCAGCAGGAGCAAGGCATCGAGCATATCCTGGCATAAATGGCAATAACTGCGGGAATAGAGGGTGAAGTGCATGAAGAAAAGGGAAAGGCATCCCGGCTGGAGCCGGGATGCAGGTGAATCAGAGACTTACTTGGCCGATGGACGCAGCGAAACGAATTGCGCCACGTCGCCACGGCGTACCAGCACGGCCGACGTCTTCTTCGGATCGAGCTTGGCCACCAGGACATTGAACTGCTTGGCATCTTTCACGGCAACGTTGTTCAACTGCAAGATCACATCGCCAGGCTGCAGGCCGGCGAGGGCCGCCACGCCATCGGCATCGTCGACCAGCACGCCCGCGTCGATCTTCAATTCCTGTTTCTTCGCGGCCGGCACGTCGCTGACCTTCAGCCCCAGCGCATTGACGGCTTGCGCTTCCGGCTCCTTGACGCCCTTCTTCGCCGTTTTCTCGCTTTCGAGCTCGACGACGGTGACGGGAACATCCTGCTGCGCGCCCTTGCGCCAGACGGTGATCGTGGATTTGCCATTGACGGCGGCGCCACCTACCAGGCGCGGCAAGTCGGACGAACGCTCGATCTGGGCGCCGTTGAATTTCAGGATGATGTCGCCCGCCTTGATGCCCGCCTTGTCGGCCGGACCGCCCGGCTCCACCATCGACACTTGCGCGCCCTTGGCGTTTGGCAAGCCCAGCGATTCCGCCACGTCCTTGCTCACTTCGCCGATCTGCACGCCGATGCGTCCGCGCACGACTTTACCTGTCTTTTTCAGCTGCTCGCCCACGCGCATGGCTTCATCGATGGGCACGGCAAACGAAATGCCATTGTAGGCGCCGGACAGGGTGGCGATCTGCGAATTGATGCCAATCACCTCGCCGCGCATATTGATCAAGGGACCACCGGAGTTGCCGGGATTGACGGCCACGTCGCTCTGGATCAGGGGCAAGTAGTCGCCCGTGTCGCGCGACTTGGCGGAAATGATGCCGGCCGTCACCGTGTTTTCCAGGTTGAACGGCGAGCCGATGGCGATCACCCACTCGCCCACGCGGATCTTGTTCGAGTCGCCGATGGTCAGGCGCGGCAGGTTGGCGCCCTCGATTTTCAGCAGGGCCACGTCGGTGCGCGCATCGGCGCCGATCACCTTGGCCTTGAATTCGCGCTTGTCCGTCAGGGTCACATACACCTCGTCGGCGCCGTCGACCACGTGGGCATTGCTCAGCACGTAGCCGTCCGCCGAAATAATGAAGCCGGAACCAACGCCGCGCTGTACTTCCTGCTCCTGCGGCACGGCGCGGCGGCCGCCGCGCGGCGCCTGCTGGCGCGGCGTCGGCATGGCGCCGCCAAAGAAGCGGCGCAGGAATTCCTGCATTTCCTGCTCGTCCTGTCCGCCCACGCCAGCCCCGGCGCCCCCCATCTTCAGGCGCTCGGTGGTACGGATATTCACGACGGCCGGACCGACGGCATCGACCAGGTCCGAGAAATCAGGCAGTTTGATGGCAGGCACGGCGGCCTGCGCTTGTGGCGCCAGGCCCAGCATGGTGGGAGCAAGGAAGACGCCAGCCGTACCGAACAATAAAGCGGAAAGCGTCTTCACTGAAAACGACTTGCTGGCGGCACACATGTTTTTTTTCATGGAAAGGATCTTTTCGAGTTTATAAACGGATCAAAACGCGGATCAGGCGATTGCCTGCGCGCATGATTGGCCGTCATGACGGAATCCCAGGGGTAAACCCACCTGACAGCGCGCATGGCAGCAACAATATATCGCAAAAGCAAGATATTACCTGCGCACAGTGTCAATCGTAGCGAAGGCCAGTGTCAAGGGGGCGGCGGGAACGTTAAGCCTGGCATAAGATGGAAAACGCGACAGCTAAGTAATCCTCAGGAAATTATTGTGAATTTATGACGAACAGAACCGGATGCTATGCAAGGCGCCCGCTGCGACGCAGTGCGAGCACTGCTAGCAGCGGGCAAGCCTCGTCGGCCACCTTGCAGAGCGCCGGTTATGGAAGTCAGAAATCACAATAATTTATTGGGGGTTACTTAGCGCTGCGCCAGCGGCTCGGCCACGCCCGGCGGCACGAGGGGCGGCAACGGCTCCACATGGGCAACCGCCCCTTCGGGCGCCGCCTCCGCGGCCAGGCGGCTGGCCAGGCGCGCGTCGAACTGGGCGCTCAGTGCATGGTCGTACTGCTCCGAGCGCAGCACGTCGCCGATGTGGCGATAGGCATCCCAGGCTTGCCTTCCCGATGGCGTATCGAGGGCGGCAAAAGCCAGTTCGAGTTCGCTCGCCGCCAGCTCGCCATCGGCCAGCGCGGAAATAGTCTCGTGCAATCGTGTATGCGTGTCCATGATGGGCCCTGCCATTTCAAGAAGATCGGTGCGAAAACCGGACGCAGCCATGCCAACTCCATACTCCCCAGATTACCAGCGCTTGTCAATCGGCATGTCCAACAACGGTTTCAATTTCTCCGCAATCACTTCGCGCGCGCGAAAAATCCGGCTGCGCACGGTGCCGATGGGGCACGCCATGATCTCCGATATTTCTTCATAGCTCAGCCCCTCGATCTCGCGCAGCACGATGGCCGTGCGCAACTCGATGGGCAGCACATCCATGGCCGCATTGACGGTGGCTGCAATCTGCTTGCTGGCCAGCACCGATTCGGGTGTATTGTTGTCTCGCAACTTATTGCCGTCATCGAAAGACTCCGCCTGCTCGGCGTCGGCATCGCTGGACGTGGCGGCGCGGCGCCCTTGCGTGACGAGATAATTCTTGGCCGTATTGATGCCGATGCGATACAACCAGGTATAAAAGGCGGCCTCGCCGCGAAAATGGCGCAGCGCCCGGTATGCCTTGATAAAGGTTTCCTGCACCACATCTTCGGCCTCCGCCGGGTCATGCACCAGGCGCGACACCAGGCGCATCAAGCGGCGCTGATATTTCGATACCAGCACATCGAATGCCCGTTTGTCGCCAGCCTGCACCCGCTCGACCAGTAACTGATCATACTCGCGCTCTGTCCTCACGCCCAATGTCCCTGTAGTCATGCAGCGTGGGCGCCTGTATGGATATAGAGTTGGCCCGCTGCAAGAAGTTCAGTGTTCGCCCCACTTTTATTCTTCCCTGTTCCGCGCCGCGATAGCCCGGCACGCCACGGCCAGCGGGCGGAAGGCGGTGCAGCTGCCGCCGCGCTGCGCCAGCAGCTGCGTGCGCCGTCCGGCGCCATCCGCCAGGCACAGCACCAGCAGCGACGGCCACAAGGTCGAGCCCGGCAACAGGCGCAGCCCCGCCCCAGCCGGCGCCACCACCGTGGCGGCACCGGCTTCCGGCACTTCGCCATGCTCCAGATATACCGCCAGCCGCAACTGCCCAACCGGCGAAATATCAAGCGCCTGCGGCTTTCTGCGCCGGCGCAGAAAAGCCAGTAAAAACACGCCGCCAGCCGCACTCAGCAAGGCACCAGGCAAGCCCAATGCATAGTCGCCCACCAGCTGGCCGGGCGCGGGCAGACTGCGCCAGACGCCACTCAAGGGCCAGGCGGCCAGCACCGCGCACAGCCCCAGCACCGCTTGCAACAGGCGCAAACAGACAGGCGTGCGAATGACAGCCGCTACCGCGATCGACATACTTCATGGGGAAAAAAGGCGCGCCGGCACCATGCCGGGCAAATTCAGCCGCCAACGAACGTTGGCGGCGAATCAGCGCTCACTACGATTTGACCGTAGCGAGCGCTTGAAAGTTCCTGCTTATTTCGCTTTACCGAAAATCAGCGTGCCATTCGTTCCGCCGAAGCCGAACGAATTCTTCACTGCATAATCGATCTTCATATCACGCGCCGTGTTGGCACAGAAATCGAGATCGCACGCCGGATCCTGGTTGAAGATGTTGATGGTCGGAGGCGACACCTGATGGTGCAATGCCAGGACCGTAAACACCGCTTCCAGACCGCCCGCGCCGCCCAGCAAATGGCCCGTCATCGACTTGGTCGAGTTGACGACCAGATTCTTGGCGTGATCACCGAAGGTGCGCTTGATGCCCATCACTTCCGCCACGTCGCCTTGCGGGGTCGACGTGCCGTGCGCGTTCAGGTACTGAATCTGATCCGCGTTCAAGCCTGCGTTGTCGAGGGCCGCGATCACCGATTTGCTGCCGCCGCTACCATCTTCCAGCGGCGAGGTCATGTGATAAGCATCTGCGCTCATCCCGAAACCATGCACTTCGGCATAGATCTTGGCACCACGGGCCACCGCGTGCTCGTACTCTTCCAGCACCATGACGCCAGCGCCCTCGCCCAGCACGAAGCCGTCGCGGTCGGTATCCCACGGACGCGATGCCGTTGCCGGATCGTCGTTGCGGGTCGACAAGGCACGCGCCGAAGCGAAACCGCCCAGGCCCAGTGGCGACACGGTCGATTCAGCACCACCGGCGATCATGACGTCGGCATCGCCGTACTCGATCATGCGCGCTGCGGCACCGATGCTGTGCAAACCGGTGGTACACGCCGTAACGATCGCCAGGTTCGGGCCCTTCAGACCATATTTGATCGAAAGGTTGCCAGAGATCATGTTAATGATCGAGGCAGGCACGAAAAATGGCGAAATACGGCGCGGACCGCGCTTTTCGTACTCGGACTTGGTTTCCTCGATCAGCGGCAAGCCGCCGATACCGGAACCGATGATCACGCCGATGCGCTCGGCGTTTTCTTCGGTCACTTCCAGGCCGGAGTCCTGCATCGCCTGGATGCCTGCAGCCATGCCGTAATGGATAAAGGTATCCATGTGGCGGGCTTCCTTACCGGAGATGTACTCTTCGATATTGAAGCCTTTGACTTCACCAGCAAAATGCGTGGTGAATGGCAGTGCATCGAACTTGGTAATCGTGGCAATGCCGGATTTACCTTCAATGATTGCGCCCCACGCCTCGGCAATAGTATTGCCGACAGGTGAAACGCAGCCCAGGCCGGTGACAACAACACGACGGTTTTTAGAACGGCTCAAGCGATTCTCCTGAAGTCGGTCAGACAGGCTTAGGCCTTGACGTGTGCGGTGGCGTAGTCGATCGCCTGTTGCACGGTGGTGATTTTTTCAGCTTGTTCGTCAGGGATTTCCATTTCGAATTCGTCTTCCAGGGCCATGACCAGTTCCACGGTGTCCAGGGAATCGGCACCCAGGTCGTCGACGAAGGAGGATTCGATTTTGATGTCTGCTTCTGCAACGCCCAGTTGCTCAGCGACGATTTTCTTAACGCGTTGTTCGATATCCGACATGTTATGGCTCCAAAGTGTGTGTTACGGAAAGTGCGCGCATTTTATCAGGTTTGCGCGTCCGAATACTAATTTCGGTGTCTGCTGCTAATTCAACCGAAGCTGCTGCTAAAAGATGCGATTATAGACAAAAACAGCCGTTGAATCATGCCACAAACGCCCGCCCTGTCTAGCTTTCACATCAATTCATGTACATTCCGCCGTTCACGTGCAGGGTCGTGCCCGTGATATACGCCGCTTGCGGCGAGGCCAAAAAGGCCACGGCCGCTGCCACGTCTTCCGGTTTGCCCAGGCGGGACAGGGGAATTTGCGTCAACAGGGCCGCATGCTGCTCTTCGCTCAGCGCCTTGGTCATGTCGGTATCGATGAAGCCCGGCGCGATGCAGTTCACGGTAATGTTGCGGCTGCCGATTTCGCGCGCCAGGGCGCGGCTCATGCCTTCCACGCCAGCCTTGGCCGCCGCGTAATTCATTTGCCCCGGATTGCCTGACGAAGCCACCACCGACGTAATATTGATGATACGCCCAGTTTTGGCTTTCATCATGCCACGCAGCACGGCGCGCGACAGGCGGCCAACGGCCGACAGGTTCGTCGAAATGACGCTGTCCCACTCTTCATCCTTCATGCGCATGGCCAGCTGGTCTTGCGTGATGCCCGCGTTGTTGACCAGGATCGACAGGCTACCGTAGGTTTTCTGCACTTCATCGACGACGGCCGCGCAGCGCGCCGCATCGGTCACGTTCAGGACCAGGCCCTTGCCCGTCACGCCTTCGGCAGCCAGGTAATCGGTGATCGCTTGCGCGCCGCTTTCCGAGGTGGCGGTGCCGACCACGGTGGCACCCTGCTTGCCCAGTTCGGTGGCGATGGCGCGGCCGATGCCGCGCGAGGCGCCCGTGACCAGCACGATTTGATTTGCTAAATTCATGAGTATCCTTAAAGATGGCTGACGGCAGCCACAGCTGCACTGCCGTTTGCTGTTTATTTGAGCTGCGTCAAAATGCGTTCCAGCGATGCCTGGTCGACGATAGCGTCGCCCACCAGTACCGGATCGATGCGCTTGGCCAGGCCCATCAGGACCTTGCCCGGACCGCATTCGATCACTTGCGTGATGCCGTCGGCCGCCACTTTTTGCATGGTTTCCACCCAGCGCACGGGGCTGGCTGCCTGGCGCACCAGCGCATCCTTGATGCCGGCCACATCATTGACGATGGCCACGTCGACGTTGTTGATCAGGGCGATTTGCGGCGCGGCGAACGTCAAGCTAGCCATGTACTCGCGCAAGCGGTCCGACGCGGGCTTCAGCAGCGACGAGTGGAACGGTGCCGAAACGGGCAGCTTCATGGCGCGCTTGGCCCCCTTGGCCTTGGCCAGTTCACAGGCGCGCTCGACCGCAGCCGTGTGGCCCGCGATGACCACTTGCGCTGGCGCATTGAAATTGACAGGCTCGACCACCAGGGCCGGGTTTTCCGCCGCCGCTTCCGCGCACACGGCGCGCACGTCGTCATCCGACAGGCCCAGCACGACAGCCATCGTGCCCTGCCCGACAGGCACGGCTTCCTGCATGGCTTGCGCGCGGAAACGCACGAGCGGCACGGCATCCTTGAAGGAAATGACGCCGGCGGCAACCAGTGCCGAGTACTCACCGAGACTGTGACCGGCCACGACCGTCGGCACGGGGCCGCCAGCCGCCAGCCAGGCGCGGTAGAAGGCCACGGCCGCCGTCAGCATCACCGGTTGCGTGTTGGTAGTCAGGTCCAGTTCTTCCTTCGGGCCTTCAGCGATCAGCTTGCCCAGGTCGAATTGCAGGGCGTCCGACGCTTCGGCGACGGTCTGCGCAACCACGGGGTTGCCGGCGAAACCGTCGAGCATCGCAATCGCTTGCGAGCCTTGGCCTGGGAAAACAAATGCAAATTGTGTCATGTCGACTCCGTTTTTTTAATAGTGTTGCGGGATTACATGCGCGCCAGCACAGCGCCCCAGGTAAAGCCGCCGCCCACGCCTTCCATCATGACGTTGTCGCCCCTCTTGACGCGGCCATCGCGCACGGCAATGTCGAGCGCCAGCGGGATCGAGGCGGCCGAGGTGTTGCCATGCTGGTCGACGGTGACGACCATCTTGTCCAGCGGCAAGCCGAGTTTCTTGGCCGTGCTGTTCATGATGCGGATGTTCGCCTGGTGCGGAATCAGCCAGTCGATCTGGTCCGACGTCATGTTGGCGTGCGCCAATGCTTCGTGCGCGACCTTTTCCAGCACGGACACGGCCAGCTTGAATACGGCCGGGCCATCCATGTAGAGGAAGGCGCTGCCAGCCAGCGCGCCGCCAGCCAGGCTGCCGGGAACGCTGAGGATGTCCGAGTGGCGGCCGTCCGCGTGCAATTTGGTGGCCAGGATGCCCGGCTCTTTTGACGCCGTCATGACGATGGCGCCGGCGCCGTCGCCGAACAGCACGCAGGTGCCGCGGTCGTCGAAATTGAGGATGCGCGAAAACACTTCGGCGCCGATCACCAGCACGTTTTTATGCATGCCCGACTGGATGAAGCTGTCGGCCGTGGCCACCGCATACACGAAACCGCTGCAGACGGCTTGCACGTCGACGGCGGCGCAGTTATTCGTGATGCCCAGCTTGTTTTGCACGATGCAGGCGGTGCTGGGGAAGCTGCCGAAGAAATCGGGGGTCGAGCTTGCGACGATGATCAGGTCCAGGTCGTTGCCGTTCAGGCCGGCCATTTCCAGGGCCTTTTTGGCCGCTTCCACGCCCAGGTCCGAGGAGTTTTGCGACGGCGCCGCGTAATGGCGCGCCGAAATGCCGCTGCGCGACACAATCCACTCATCCGACGTCTCGATGCCCTTGGCGGCGAGCTGTTCGGTCAAATCCTGGTTGGTGACGCGCTTCTCCGGCAAGTAGCTGCCGGTACCGATAATTTTGCTGTAAGTTTTGCTAAAAACAGTCATGCAAATACCCGTCCACTAAATGGTAGAGCTTGTTGATGTAGGTTCGTCCGGTACTGGCGTGCGCGGCATCAGCTCGGCGATCATGCTGGCCAGGTGTGCTTGCACGTCATTTTTTGCCGCATCAAAGGCGCGGCGCAAGGCCCATTCAAACGAATAGGCATCGGCGCTGCCATGGCTCTTGAAGACGAGACCACGCAAGCCCAGCAGGCTGGCGCCGTTATAACGCGATGGATTCAAGCGGTTACCGATGGCTTTCAGGGCCCCGCGGGCAATCAGCGCGCCCAGCATGGTAATCGGATTGCGCTTGAATTCGGAAGTGAGCACGTCTTTCATGAAGCGCGCCAGGCCTTCGATGGCTTTCAGGGTGACATTGCCGACAAAACCGTCGCAGACGACGATATCGGTCGTGCCCTTGAAGATATCGTTGCCTTCCACGTTGCCGTAGAAGTTCAGCGCGCCACGCTCGTGGTCGGCCTGCAGCAGCTTCGCGGTGAGTTTCACCACTTCATTGCCCTTGATATCTTCCGTGCCCACGTTCAGCAAACCGATCGTCGGGCGTTCGATACCCTCCATGGCGGACACGAGCACGGAACCCATGATGGCGAACTGGTGCAAGTGATGCGGTTCGCAATCGACGTTGGCGCCCAGGTCCAGCATGTAGGTCGGGCCGTTCTTTTGATTCGGCAAGATGCTGCAGATGGCCGGGCGGTCGACGCCGGACATGGTTTTCAGTACGTAGCGCGACACGGCCATCAGGGCTGCCGTATTACCGGCGGAAACGGAGGCTTGCGCCACGCCATTCTTGACCTGTTCGATGGCCACGCGCATGGAGGAATCCTTCTTGCGGCGCAGGGCCACTTCCAGGGGATCGTCCATGGTAACTTGTTCGGAGGCATGCAATACCGACAGGCGCGGATGCGTGTCGGCTTTATGTTTTTTCAGTTCGGCACGGATCACGTCTTCCAATCCAACAAGGATCAGTTCGGCTTCAGGCTCATGTTTTACGAAGGAAATTGCTGCGGGGATAGTGACTGAGGGACCATGATCTCCGCCCATGCAGTCGATAGAAATTTTGATTGTCATTTGTGTTGATTCAATACCGCTGCGGGCGTGCGGCAAGATGTGAATCGGACTGGAGCATATGCAGGGCGCAGCATGTCATGCACCGCCTGAGCAAGCTTGATTCAAAATGACGGGTGCGCAAGATGAATTGCAGCCGATAAAAAAGAAGAAGCGGCGCCACGCCGAATAACCACGCAACACCGCTTTCATCTTACCCAACAAAAACGTCGATTACTCGTCGTTTTTGGTCTTCAACACTTTACGGCCACGATAAAAGCCGTTAGGGCTGATATGGTGACGCATGTGTGTTTCGCCGGTAACTGGCTCGACGCTCAATTGCGGCGCGACCAGGAAGTCGTGCGAACGGTGCATGCCGCGCTTGGAAGGGGTTTTCTTGTTCTGTTGAACTGCCATGATGACTCCTAATACATAAGTTCTAAAATTTTAGCACAATCGATTAGCAAATACATGCGAATCGAGTATCCCAGCGGCAAAGACTACCCGAAAATAGCCCGGACCGACATCGTTTATTACAATTACATTTCACTACACTTGCCATACTCGATTACAACACGCGTTTGACACGTTCTCTAAGCGGGACCTCACAAACCTACGGTTTTTGCGGCCACCTATAAACTACAACTACTACTTTATTCTGGCTTCAAGTCTTTCAGGGCCGCAAACGGCGACTTCTTTTCAGTCTTGAGAGCATCGAGCTGCGCCGTATCGGGGCAGACGTCGTGTTTGGGTACCTGCGGCAGGGCCAGCAAGGCTTCATCTTCGATCAGGGCCGCGGCATCCATGCTGCGGCTGCCGACGATCACGTCGATCGTTTCATCGTTGATGATTTCTTCGATCTCGTCCGCGTGCTCGTCATCCTTGCCCAGCATCAGAGTGGTCGTCGAATCAATTGCGTAAGCATACGGAGTCAGGCAGCGCTGGCAAACCAGCTGAACGGTGCCGTTGACCGACAAGGTCAGTTGTGGGTAGCCCAGCTTGCTGGTGCCGCCGACGATCTTCCAGGCGATCTCGCCGGAATTATCTGCACAATCCTTGGTCAACCGGGTCATTTCAGCGACAGGAGTTACACCCTCGCGGCTCCCGCTGATACGACAAAAATCAAAGGCGTCGATCACAAAAGCATTCATTGGTAGAAAATTTCCCCGGAAAACCTGCGATAATAACAGGGTTTTTAGCACGGAGTCAAAGGCTAAGCATCTTTTTTGACGCAATCATTGCCATCAACATGACAACTTCATCAACACCGTCATGCCGCATGGAGCCTCAATTGTGGGCTCTGCGCCCTGGGATTTGCGTGAAATTCCACTGACATCGACCAGCGCGGCCATGCCGGCCGCCATCCACTACCGAATGATACCAACTTCCGCCCCATTGCGCTTGATTCTTGCATCGAGTTCGACCTACCGCAAGGAATTGCTGGAACGCCTGCGCCTGCCTTTCGAGGTCGCCGTGCCCGATCTCGACGAAAGTCCCCTGCCCGGTGAAAGCCCCAGCGCCACGGCCCTGCGCCTGGCGCAAGCAAAAGCGCAGGCCGTGCTCGACCGCTATCCTGGCAGCCTCGTCATCGGCTCCGACCAGGTCGCCACCCTGGACGGCGCACAGATCGGCAAGCCCGGCAACCATGCGAATGCCTTGCTGCAACTGCAAACCATGCGCGGGCGCCAGACCGTGTTCCACACGGCGCTGTGCCTGCTCGACGGCCGCCAGGCGTTGCCTGTGGCGCAAGTGGAAGATATCCAGACCCTCGTCACCGTGCGCGACTTGCCCGATACGGAACTGGACGCCTACCTGCGCATCGAGCAGCCTTACGATTGCGCCGGCAGCGCCAAGAACGAAGGCCTGGGCATCGCCCTGCTCGAATGCATCGCCACCACCGACCCGACCGCCCTCACCGGCTTGCCGCTGATCGCCCTCACCGGCATGCTGCGCAAGGCGGGCGTCACGTTTTTCACCATTTAATTTACCGACAATAACAATATGACCGGCACCCTGTACCTGATTCCCAATCACCTCGGCCTGTCCGACAGCCCGGCCGACCCGCTGGCCCACATCATTCCCGAGCAAGTACGGCAGATTACGTCGCAACTCGATTATTTCGTTGCAGAAAACGCCAAGACGGCGCGCGCCTTTCTGAAATTGATCGGCAACCAGCATCCGCTGGCCAAGCCGCTGCAGGAAATCACGATTTCCGAACTCAACGTCAATACCCCCGCGCAAGCGCTGGCCGGCTTGCTGGCGCCCCTGCTGGCGGGACGCGATGCGGGCCTCGTGTCGGAAGCGGGCGTGCCCGCCGTGGCCGACCCCGGCGCCGACCTGGTGCGCCTGGCGCATCAGCACGGCATTAAAGTGCGCCCGCTGGTGGGCCCGTCGTCGATCCTGCTGGCCGTGATGGCCAGCGGCTTGAACGGCCAGAGCTTCGCCTTCAACGGCTACCTGCCCACGGACGCGGCCCTGCGCGCCAAACGCATCAAGGAACTGGAAAGCCGCTCGCGCAATGAAAAGCAGACCCAGCTGTTCATCGAAACGCCGTACCGCAACGCCGCCATGCTCGAAGCGCTGGTGGCGCAATGCGCGCCGTCCACCCTGATCTGCGTCGCCACCGACCTGAGCCTGGACACGGAAAGCGTACAGACGTGGAATGGCGGCCAGTGGAAGAAACAATTGTCCGCCGGCAAGGCGCCCGACTTCCACAAGAAACCGACCGTGTTCCTGTTGCTGGGACAGTAAACGACAAACGCCACGGAAATATTTGCCGTGGCGTTTATTTACTTTGCTCAACTACGATAGTTACGACACCTGACAAAACCGTAGCGAGCGGAAGGGAGAGGTGGCTAAGAAGCGCAACCGTACTCAGTACGGGGGCGCCGAGCCGGTGAGCATCGCAGGCCGCCTATACCGACGCGCAGTAGGTTTGGTCTGGTGTCTTCATACTCGACGGGTACCCGTATTCTTTTGGCCGCCCTTGCCCGTTTCCAATACGAACTTCGCGCCATCGTCGCGGCCCAGCACCTTCACCAGATACGGCATGACTTCGCGCAACATCGGCTCCAGGGTGTACGGCGGGTTCAAGATGAACATGCCGCTGCTGTGCAAGCCGAAACCGTCCGGCGACGGGGTGTTGACCGTCAGGGCCACATGCAGCCAGTCCGAGCTGGGCAATTGCTTGAGCTTGTCGGCGAACTGGCGCGATTCCATGCGCTGCAGCACCGGATACCAGACGGCATACATGCCCGAAGGGAAGCGCACGAGGGCATCGGCCAGGGTGTCCTTGACCTTGCGGTAATCCATCTTGTCTTCATACGGCGGGTCAATCAGCACCAGCGCGCGGCGCGATGGCGGCGGCAGCAGGGCTTTCAGGCTCTGGAAGCCGTCGGCCTTGGTGATGAGCACGCGCTTGCCGCGCACGGTCGGACGCTCGCCCTGGGCCAGCGCATGCGCCTCGACCTTGCGGAAGTTGTCGGCCAGAATCTTGGCATCGGCAGGATGCAACTCGAACAGGCGCAGACGGTCTTGCTCACGGCTGACCTTGTCGGCGCAGTACGGCGAACCCGGGTAGTAGCGCATCTTGCCGCTCGGATTCATTTCCTTGATCAGCTTCATGTACTCGGCCAGCGAGGCTGGCAAGTCCGTGCGGTCCCACAGTGGCGCGATGCCTGTTTCGTACTCGGCATTTTTCGACGCATAGCCGCCGTCGAGCGCATACACGCCCGCGCCGGAGTGGGTATCGATATAACTATAGGCGGTATCTTTTTGATTCAGATATTGCAACAACTGAATCTGCACATAATGTTTCAACACATCGGCGTGATTACCCGCGTGAAAGGCGTGGCGGTAACTCAACATAAGCTGGCTAATTCCATAATAAAAATAAATAAAGGCGGGAGCGCTGACACCGGGCAGGGCATGAAAACAGACTGGAGGGGTCAGGCTGCGGGGCCAGGAAACAGCATGGACCAGCGTAATCAGCGCGCAATTACCAGCATTATCCACCAGAAAGGCGGATTGCATCAAAAAACACGGCTAAACAAGCTCATGCATTGCCAGGACTGGCGTCGCCGGGCGCGGTAGAATACACGCATCGGGCGCCCGGCGCCCATCCGCCCCACTATATAGATACGACCATGCACAGCCTGACCCTCACGACCGACAACCGCGCCGACGTCGCCACAGCCCTGGCCGGCACGCGCTGGACGGTGGCTTGCCTGTGCGCGCTGTGGTGCGGCACTTGCGGCAGCTACCGCGCCACGTTCGAGGAACTGGCCGCGCGCCACCCGGACACCGTCTTCGTCTGGATCGATATCGAAGACCAGGCCGACGTGGTGGGCGACCTCGACATCGACAACTTCCCCACCCTGCTGATCCAGCACGAGGACAACGTGGCCTTCTTCGGCACCGTGCTGCCCGACGGCGGCCTGGCGCACCGCATGGTGCAGGCGCAGCAAGCCCTCAGCGGGGACGAACTGGCGGCGCTGGCCGGCAGCACGCAGGAGCGGCGCGACTGGCAGCGCGACTGCAATCTGCGTCATTTACTGGCCGCCACCCTGGCTTAATGTAAATCAACCCAGGCGCAGCGGCAAGCTGCGCAGCCTTTTCCCCGTCAAACTGAACACGGCGTTGGCCACGGCCGGCGCGATCGGCGGCGTACCCGGTTCGCCCACGCCTTCCGGATGTTCGGCGCTGGCGATGATGATGGTTTCCACCTCGGGCGTTTGCCCCATGCGCAGCACGGGATAGTCGTGGAAATTGCCCTGCTCGACTTTCCCCTCCTTGAAGGTGATCTCGCCGCCCAGCGCCGCCGACAGGCCGAACAGCACGGCCGATTCCATCTGCTGGGCGATGATGTTCGGATTGACGGCGATGCCGCAATCGATGGCGCACACCACGCGCTGCACGCGGATTTCGCCGTTTTCCACCGACACCTGCGCCACTTGCGCAACGATGCTGCCAAACGACTGGTGCAAGGCCACGCCATGCGCATGGCCAGGCGGCGGAGTTCCCGCCCTGGCGACGGCCGCATCGAGCACGGCCAGGTGGCGCGGATGTTTCACCAGCATGGCGCGGCGGAAGGCGATGCCATCCTGCCCCGCCGCGTGCGCCAGCTCGTCGATAAAGCTTTCCTTGAAGAACGCGTTGTGCGAGTGCCCGACGGAACGCCAGTAGCCGATCGGCACGGGGCTGTCGGCGATCACGTGGGCGATGCGCTGGTTGGCGATTTCATACGGCATGTCGAATTCGCCTTCGGCCGTCGTCTTGTCCGGCCCCGCACCGGGCAAGCCGAAATTGCGCTGCAAGAACTGGTGCGTGATGGAGCCGCTGACGGATTTATTGTCCCAGGAAGCGATGCGGCCGTGCTCGTCGAGGCGGGCCGCGAAGCGGGCCAGCGCGGCGGGACGGTACATATCGTGCTTGGTATCCTGTTCGCGCGTCCACACCAGCTGCACGGGCGCCCCGCTGCACTGCAGCGCGATGGCGACGGCCTGGGCAATCATGTCCACTTCCAGGCGCCGGCCAAAACCGCCACCGAGCAGCAGCACCTCGATCATCACATCTTTCGCATCGACGCCAGCCACCTTCGCCGCCACGTCGACGGCGATGCCGGGCGCCTGCGTCGACACCCACAGCATCACCTTGCCATCCTTGACTTGCGCGGTGCAGTTGACGGGCTCCATGGCGGCATGCGCGAGAAACGGGGCGCGGTACTCTGCCTTGATGCTGCGCAAACCCTGCACGGCCTTGCTTTCCACTTCCCCGCTGGCGTGGTAGGCATAACCGGCTTCAGTGTCTAACAGGCGAGCAAACTCCGCATACACGCCGGCGCTGGACAAGTTCGCTTGCGGGCCAGCCTTCCACTGCGTCGGCAAGGCGGCGGCCGCCTGCCTGGCGCGCCACCAGGTGTCGGCCACCACGGCGGCGCACGAGACGCTGCGCTGGGCCAGCTGCGGCGTCAGGTCCAGCACCTTTTTCACGCCGGGCATGGCCAGCACGGGCGCCGCGTCGAACGCGGACAGGGTATCGCCCAGGCGCGGAGGCAGATGCAGGGCCGCGTACAGCATGCCGGGCGGACGCGCATCGATGCCGAAACGCGCGCTGCCATTGACTTTGGACGGCGTGTCGCGGCGCGGCGCCGGCTGGCCGATCAGTTTGAAATCCTTGGGCGACTTCAGCACGGGCGCGCCTGGGGCTATGCCGGCGGCGCGCTGCGCCAGGCTGGCGTAGCTGGCGCGCCGGCCGTCCGGATGAACCACTGCGCCATTTTCCGTGCGGCATTGTGCGGCCGGCACTTGCCACAGCGCGGCGGCCGCGCCCACCAGCATGGCGCGTGCGGAAGCGCCCGCTTCGCGCATGGGACCCCAGCCATCCTTCACGCTCGACGAGCCGCCCGTGACGATCACGCCCAGTTCGCGCGCCGCCTTGGCCACAGTCCACTGGGCCAGCGCTTTGACGCGGCCCCGGTCGTCCGGGTGGAAGGGCAGGCCATCCTGGAGCATGGCCACGTTGCCGAAGATTTTATCCATGGGCGCCTGGATCAGCTTGACGCTAGCCAGCGGTACGTCGAGTTCCTCCGCCACCAGCATGGGCAAGGCCGTATGCACGCCCTGCCCCATCTCGCTGCGCGGCATGGCCAGGAGGACACTGCCGTCAGCTTGAATAGCCAGCCAGCCATTCAGGGCCACGGCGCCATCCTGCAGCGGCAGCGGCGTGCTGCCATGCAGGCGCTGGCGCGGCGGCAGCACGCCCCAGCCCAGCACCAGGGCGCCCACGCCGGCCACGCCAAGGCCCAGGCCGCCGAGCAGGAAACGGCGGCGCGACGTGTTTTTTTCTCCGGCCATGGGATACCCTTTAATTAGTTAGTGGTGGATCCAGCGGGTTGATCCAGCGTATCGATCCAGCGCTCCAGCATATCCTGTGCCAGCACCGGACGGCTATAAAAATAGCCTTGCGCCAGCTTGCAGCCATGGCGCAGCAGGAAGGCGGCCTGTTCTTCCGTCTCCACGCCTTCGGCGATCACCGACAATTGCATGCTCTTGCCCAGCTGGATGATGGCAATCGCAATCGCCTCGTCATTGACGTCCGTCGAGATATCCTTGATGAAGGAGCGGTCGATCTTCAGGGTCTGCACAGGCAGCTGTTTCAGGTACGCGAGCGAGGAATAGCCGGTGCCAAAGTCGTCGATGGCCAGGCCCACGCCGATGGCGTGCAAGTCGTTGATGAAGCCCAGCGCGTCGCCCGTGTTCATGATGACCGATTCCGTCACTTCCAGCTGCAGGCGCTGCGGCTCCAGGCCCGTTTCCTTCAATATGGCGGCCACCATGCCGGCGATGCTGCCCCGCTCGAACTGTTTGACGGACAGATTGACGGCCATCTTCGGCACGTGCAAGCCCTGCGCCTGCCAGCGCATCATCTGGCGGCACGCCTCGTCGAGCACCCATTTGCCCAGCTGGTTGATGAAGCCGCTGTCCTCGGCCAGCGGAATGAAGCGGGCCGGCGGCACCAGGCCCAGTTCCGGGTGGTTCCAGCGCACCAGCGCCTCGACGCCGACCAGGCGGCCCGTGTCGATTTCCACCTGCGGCTGGTAATTGAGGAACATTTCGTTCTTTTCCAGCGAACGGCGCAAGAATGTTTCCAGGCGCAGGCGCTCGACGCCTTCGCCTGTCATCGACGGCGCATAGAAGCGGTAGCCGTTGCGCCCGCGCGCCTTGGCCTGGTACATGGCCACGTCGGCATTGCGGATCAACATGTTCAAGTCCAGCGCATCGTCCGGATACAGGCTGATGCCCACGCTGCAGGTGACGAACAACTCATGGTCGGCCACCGTAAACGGCTGGTCGAACATGGTCATCAGCTTTTCCGCCACCTGCGTGGCACCGTACTCTCCGTCGACGCGTTCGAGCAGGACGATGAATTCATCGCCGCCCAGGCGCGCCAGGGTATCGCCTTCGCGCAGGCGGGCCGCCAGCTGGCCGGCCACCTTTTGCAGCAATTCGTCGCCCACATGGTGGCCCAGGGTGTCATTGACGTTTTTGAAGCGGTCCAGGTCGATAAACAGCACGGCCAGCTGTTCCTGGTCGCGCGCGGCGCGCAGCAGCGCGTGCTGCAGGCGGTCGTGGAACAGCAGCCGGTTCGGCAGCGCCGTCAGCGGGTCGTGGTGGGCCATGTGATCGAGCTTTTCCTGCGACTCCTTGATCAGGGTGATGTCGCTGAACACGCCCACGTAATGCGTGGTGCCGGCACGCGCGTCGCGCACGGCGCTGATGGTCAGCCATTCCAGGTACAGTTCGCCGTTCTTGCGCTGGTGCCAGATTTCGCCACGCCAGAAACCGCTGGCTTTCAGCTCGTTCCACATCGCCTCGTAGAACGCCGCGTCGTGGCGCGCCGAGCGTGTCAGCGACGAGTGCTGGCCCACCGCTTCGGCCTCGGTATAGCCGGTGATCTGCGTAAAGGCGGGATTGACGGTGACGATGATGCCGCCGGCATCGACCACCATCACGCCATCGGCGATATGTTCGAGCACGGTAGCCGACAGGCGCAGCTTTTCCTCGGCTTCCTTGCGCGCCGTGATGTCCGCATACACCCAGATGCTGCCTTCAGTGGGGCGCAGCGGGTCGAGCGCGCAGCCGCTGACCAGCGCCCAGAACACACTGCCGTCGCGGCGCTTGTACTGGCGCTCCTCGCTGAAATCGCCGCCCATGGCCAGCGCCGGATACTGGCGCTCGCCCGCCTCTTCGAAGTCATACGAGGTCATGAACACGATGGCCGTCGAACTGCCCGTCATCTCGGCATGGTCATAGCCGAACAGTTCCTCGCAGCGGCGGTTGACGGAAATGATGCGGCGGTGGCGCACGAACATCACGCCGAACATCACGTTGTCGAGAATCGCGCTCTGCTCGGTCAGCAGCGCTTCGATGCGCATCTCGTGGTGCTTGCGCTGGCTGATGTCGGCGATGATGCCATCGACCCAGGTGACGCCCTGTTCGCCCGCCTGCGGCTGGCCATTCTCGGCCACCCAGCGTTCGATGCCGAAGGCATCGATGATGCGGTATTCCAGCGCATACGGCCGCACATCAAGCACCGCCTGGCGCACGGCGCGGCGGTGCTCGCGGCGGTCTTCCGGGCAGATCAGGTCGGCCCAGGCATGCGTGGTGCCGCGCATGAACTGGCGCGCCGAATAGCCGGAAATGTCTTCGATGGCGTCGCTGACGAAATCGATGGGGCCGTCGGGACGGTAGCGGAAGACGGCGCCCGGCACCTGCGTGACGATGGTGCGGAAACGTTCCTCGCGCTGGCCCACATCCTCGAACAGCTGGCCGATGGCCGCGCGCATTTGCTCAAGCTGGGCCGTCAGGCGACCCAACTCGTCATTGCTGTGCGAGGCCAGCGGCGTGTCGAAATCGCCGTGCGACAGGCGGTCGGAAAAGCGCGTCAGGCGGCGCAGCGGCTTCAACAGACGGCGGTTCAGGAACAGCACGATCAGCGCCATCGACACGGCCAGCTGCGCACCCAGCACGAAAATATACGACATCTGCTTTTCGCGCAGCTCCTGCTGGCTGCGCGCATCGTCCATCTCGACGACGACGTGGCCGATGCGTTCGCCGCGCACGAGGATGTCGCGCTCGGCGCGGTACAGATTGCCCACGGGCCGTTGCGGCGCCTGCAGGCTGATGAATTCCGTGTCGCCCTGCCCCAGCACCTTCACCAGCAGCACGGAGCGGTCGCGCATCACCGACTCGACCAGCGAATGGGCCGATTCCGCATTCATGTTCCACAACGACTCCTGCATGCCCAGCGCCAGGATGTCGGCATTGCGCTGCAAGGCCTCGTTCAGGCTGGTGCGCGCCGACTGGCGCTCATGCACGCCGACCAGCACATAGCTGCCGAAGATGGCGGGCACGACCAGGCCGCCAAATACCACCAGCAGCAAGGCGCCATAGATCGACGAGCCATACAGCACGCGCAGGCTGGCGCGCAGGCGCTGGTAAGGTGAATTAAACATGCGGCAACAGGGCAACAGGGGTCAGGCGGGCGATCATTGACTTTACAGGGGAATCGGGTGGTGAGGCGGGAAGAAACTTTATGAGGAGCAATTATGCATGGAAAAAGTGGAAAAAGTCACCAATAAACACGCGCTGGCGGCGACGTCATGCTATATAGACAGGGCTGAAAAACCACACGTGGGATGATGCGCCCGGCCGGCGCCAGCAGAAAAGCGCGCAGCTTGCTATCATCGCGCCACTTTACCTAGAGGAACCACCATGACCTTCTCCATCTACTCCGCTTCGATCCCCGTCTTCAAACAGATCCTGGGCAGCCTGGCCGCCATCCTGGACAAGGCGGAAACGCACGCGCAGGACAAGAAAATCGACCCGAACGCCCTGCTGCAATTCCGTTTGTTCCCCGACATGCTGCCGTTCGTGCGCCAGATCCAGATCGCCACCGACTTCGCCAAGGGCTGCGGCGCGCGTCTGGCCGGCGTGGCCGTGCCACCGTATGAAGATAGCGAACAGAGCTTTGCAGAGCTGAAGGCGCGCATCGTGAAAACCATCGCCTTCCTGGAAAGCCTGCCGCAAGCGGACATCGACGGCAGCGAAACGCGCGCCATCACCACCGGCAGCGGCGAAAAGACCAAGCACTTCACGGGCCAGACGTATCTGTTCCACTACGCGCTGCCGCACTTCTTCTTCCACGCAACGACGGCGTACGACATCCTGCGCCATAATGGCATTGAAGTGGGTAAAAAGGATTTTATTGGCAGCTATTGATCGCTAGCCTCTGAAGTACCGGGGCCGGACCTTCAAGGTCCGACCCCGGCAGTTGCAGTTGGGTTAAATCAGGTATTCCGGCGCGGATACCCTTGCGCCAGAATCCGCACCCACACCACTTCCTTCTCTTCATCCGTCATCGACACCCAGTGGGCCACTTCCACTACGCTGCGGCCGCAGCCGCGGCAGATTTCATCGAAAGTCGTCGAACACACGGCCACGCAGGGCGTATCGGGACGCGGCGGCAATTCCTTGTCAGCCATCAAGACACCTTCGGCAAACCGAGCTTTTCCCAGCCTTCGGTGCCCAGCGCTTCCAGGGTGGCGATATTCTTGTCAAAGATTTCCGACGCTTCCGGGAACGCCTCGACGGCGCGCTCGATGCTGTCTTCGCGCAGCAGGTGCAGGGTCGGATACGGCGAACGGTTGGTGTAGTTACTGATGTCGTCCTCGAACGTCTCGGCAAACTGGTAATTCGGGTGGAAACTGGCCACTTGCAGTTCGCCCGCCAGGTGCATGTCTTCGACGGCCGCGTCGGCCACATCGAGGAACTCGTTGTAGTCGAGGAAATCGTTCAAGGTGTAAGGATGGATCAGCAGGGTCGTGTCGATTTGCTCGGGATCCGTGTCGGCCAGGGTTTGCAGCTCGTCCATCAGCATCGCCAGCAGATCTTCGGGATTGCTCGACTCGCACACCACATAGCGGATCTGCTTCTTGACGTGCACGGCCTTGGCGAACGGGCACAGGTTCAGGCCGATCACGGCCTTTTCCAGCCAGGCAACGGTATTGGCGATGATGACGGCGTTGTCGTCGTCGTGGCGCGTCGGGGTGTTCATATACTTGACTCTCTATCAATAAGGCGGCCAGCGGCTGAATGGCCGGCCAAAGCCAAATTGTACGCACTTTTGCGCAGCCTCATGCCGGGCGCCATCCAGGCTTGCGCCAGCCTCGTCGCCATGTATGCTATAACAGCGGCCGAATCACGCATTGGGCAAATTAAATTTGCAATAATGACAGCATTTGCGAATGGAAACTCAGCCGTTTCCCACTTATTGCCGCTTATTTCCTGTCATCATGCTGACATAATTCTTGACTCCGGCATGTGGATATACGTACACTCGCTGCTTGATCATGGGTCTGTCCGATGTTTCTCCGACGACAACAATGGAACACTATGCACGAAAACTCCTTTAAATCTACCGTCCTGGCGGCGTTGGCCCTGGCGCTTGCGCCCGCCCTCAGCCAGGCGTACGAAGCCGGTGTTGAGAGCGATAACGCGCCAGTCGCCGCCGCCGCACCTGCCCTGATCCCGATGACCGCCCAGGTCACGGCGAAACTCCCCACCCTCGACAACCGCCTGCAAAAGACCGACCGTCTGCTGAAAAACCTCAGCGACAATTCCGATCCGCTGCGCGAAGCCGACGTCTGGGGCCGCATCCGCAGCGGCTATGCGATTCCCGACATCAACAACCAGTTGGTAGCCAATCACGTCAACTGGTACGCCACCCGCCCCGACTACATCGCCCGCACCACGGCGCGCGCCTCGCGCTACATCTTCCACGTGGTGCAGGAACTGGAAAAGCGCGGCATGCCGACGGAACTGGCCTTGCTGCCGTTCATCGAGTCCGCCTTCAACCCGCAAGCATTCTCGAGCGCCAATGCGGCCGGCATGTGGCAATTCGTGCCCGCCACCGGGCGTGATTTCAACCTCAAGCAAAACATGTTCAAGGACGAGCGCCGCGGCGTGCTGGCCTCGACCGATGCGGCCCTGACGTACCTGCAGCGCCTGTATGACATGTTTGGCGACTGGCAACTGGCGCTGGCCGCCTACAACTGGGGCGAAGGCTCGGTGCAGCGCGCCATCAAGAAAAACCAGGCGCTGGGCAAGCCGACCGACTTCGAAAGCCTGGCCGACCTGATGCCGGCCGAAACGCGCAACTACGTGCCGAAACTGCAAGCGGTGAAAAACATCATCGCCAATCCGGCCCAGTTCGGCCTGACCCTGCCCGTGGTCGACAACCAGCCGTATTTCACGGCCATCGACAAGACCAGCGACATCGACATCACCGTTGCCGCTCAGCTAGCCGAACTGTCGATGGATGAATTCAAGGCCTTGAATCCGCAATTTAACCGCCCCGTCATCATCGGCGGCGAAAAGACCAAGATTCTGTTGCCACAGGAAAACGCCGCCAAGTTCACCACCAACCTGGCGCAATGGGGCCATGCCTTGTCGAGCTGGACGACGCACAAGATCACCAATGCGCGCGAACGCATCGAAACCCTGGCGTCGAAATTCGGCACCACGGCCGACGTGCTGCGCCAGGCCAACAATATTCCGCAGCGCACCAGCCTGCGCGCCGGCTCCACCATCCTCGTGCCGAAAACCTCGGCCACGATGAACAAGGACATCACCCAGGAAATCGCCGACAGCGCCACCATGCTGCTGGAAGCGGACCGTCCGGAACGGGCCGCCAAGGCACTGCGCCGCGCCGCCAAGGGTGGCAAGGTGCAAGCCGCGCCAATTTCCCTGGTGAAACCGCGTATCCAGCGTGGCGGCGGCAACAGCCGGGCAAAAGCCCGCCACTGAGTACACCTGACATAACCTACTGCGCGTCGTGATTTGCAGCCTGCGATGCTCACCGTACTAAAAGTACGGTTGCGCTTCTCACCTACAACTCACTTCCGCTCACTACGGTTCTATCAGGCGTTGTTAGGCGTTACAAACCACCTGACATCTGATCCACCGGCCGCCACAGCCTTGCTGTCGCGGCCGGTTGTACATCCGCTCTACCCGCCCACTTACCCAGACAGGAGTCATCATGGCTTTCTTGCAAGGCAAAAAAATCCTCATCACGGGCTTGCTGTCGAACCGCTCCATCGCCTATGGCATCGCCAAAGCTTGCCACCGCGAAGGCGCCACCCTCGCCTTCACGTATGTGGGCGAGCGCTTCAAGGAGCGCATCACGGAATTTGCGGCGGAATTCGGCAGCGAACTGGTGTTTGACTGCGACGTGTCCAGCGATGAACAGATCAGCGCCGTCTTCAGCGACCTGGCGCGCCACTGGGATCAATTGGACGGCCTGGTGCACGCCATCGGTTTCGCGCCGCGCGAAGCGATTGCCGGCGACTTCCTCGACGGCCTGTCGCGCGACAGCTTCCGCATCGCGCACGACATTTCCGCCTACAGTTTTCCCGCCATGGCCAAGGCCGCCTTGCCGCTGCTGCATCCGGGCGCCTCGGTCCTGACCCTGACTTACCTGGGCGCCATGCGCGCCGTGCCCTACTACAACACCATGGGGCTGGCCAAGGCATCGCTGGAAGCGTCCGTGCGCTACCTGGCCGAATCGCTGGGTCCGCGCGGCATCCGCGCCAACGGCATTTCCGCCGGCCCCATCAAGACCTTGGCCGCTTCCGGCATCAAGGATTTCAGCAAACTCCTGGGCTTTGTGGCCGAACACGCCCCCCTTCGGCGCAACGTGACCATCGAAGAGGTGGGCAACACGGCCGCCTTCTTGCTATCCGATCTGGCCTCCGGCATCACGGGCGAGATTACCTACGTCGATGGCGGCTTTTCGCAAGTGATGGCCGTCAATCCCGAAGTAGAGTGATGCGGTGATAGTCGATATCTATCGGTTGTCACTTGACAACCAATAAATATCGACCTACATTGGAGACATCGCATGGCGCGCTCCTCGCATCCGAAGAAAGAAATCGAAGCGGCGCTGCGCCACGCGGAAAGCCAGGGCTGGAGAGTGGAAATGGGCGGCAGCCATGCCTGGGGGAAAATCTCGCCCCTACAATGACGACGGCTGCCGCTGCGGTGAATTTTGCATCGCCTGCATCTGGAGCACGCCGAAGAATCCCGGCAACCACGCGCGGGCGATCCGGCAGGTGGTCGACAATTGCGCCTTCAATAAACTGATCCACGACTGCATGCAACGCAAACTCAGGGGGGTAACAATTATGGATTACATCTTTACCCTCAAGTACCGCCTGCCCGACCACGAAACCGATCTCGATGCGCTGGCCGAGCGCCTGGGCAGCGGCGGTTGCGACGACGCCCAGGTCGGCATCGGGCAAGCGGGGCGCCTGGCGCTGGAATTCACGCGCGAGGCCAGCAATGCCAGGGAAGCGCTGCTCAGCGCCCTGGCCGACGTCAAGGCCATCGTGCCCGATGCCGTGCTGGTCGAGGCCGCGCCCGACCTCGTGGGCCTGACCGACGTGGCGCAGGTGCTGGGCCTGTCCCGGCAAAACCTGCACAAGCTGATGAGCAAACACCGCCACAGCTTCCCCGTACCCGTGCATGAGGGCAGCGCCACCATCTGGCACCTGGCCGACGTACTGGCCTGGCTGCATGCCAAGGGAACGTATCAGCTGGAACGCAGCCTGGTCGAACTGGCGCAGGTCACCCGGCAAATCAACCTGGCCAGGGAAACGCGACAGGCGCCGCCGCTGTCCGCCGACATCGTGGCCATGCTCAAGTAAACGCGCAAAATCTACGTATTTCTACTGATTTCACATAGGAAACAGCATCGAAACGTGGTAGGACTTTCGTTTCTTCCCATTTAGACCGTGCAAAACGGCATCAAATACGGTATAGTGTCGTTGTGCGCTGCAATATGTTCCCTTGAAGCGATGGCAACACCGCAGTTATATGCACTACAAACTTAGCAGCTTCGCAAGCCTTAGCGCATCCACAGGATGCCGCTTATAAAGCCCTCCCGCCTTGTGTGTCGCACCTGACACCGTCCCGGCGCAAAGCTTTTGTGCCGAAATTTCTTTCTAGTTGAGTCATTTCGTTTTGGTTGGCGTTGCTATTTTGCGTTCTGCTTTTTGCAAGAACGCTGATTTTTACGAAAGAAAAGAATGACATTTGAATCCTTAGGCCTGCATCCGTCCATCATCGCCGCTCTGACCGAATCGGGCTACACCGCGCCAACCGCGGTACAGTCGCAAGCGATTCCAGCCGCGATCGAAGGCCGTGACCTGCTGGTCTCGTCGCAGACCGGTTCGGGCAAGACGGCAGCTTTCATGCTGCCATCGTTGCACAAACTGGCCAGCGCCGAACAAAGCGCCGCCGGCAAGACGCCGAACCAGGAAATGCAAGCATCGCGCGCCCGCGGCGAGCGTCCACGTTTCAAGGCTGCCCAGCCAAAAATGCTGGTGCTGACGCCAACGCGCGAACTGGCCCTGCAAGTGACCACCAATACCGACAAGTACAGCACCGGCATCCGCCGCATCAAGGCTGTGTCGATCCTGGGCGGCATGCCTTACCCTAAACAGATGCAATTGCTGGCCAAGAATCCTGAGATCCTGGTCGCTACCCCTGGCCGTCTGATCGACCACATGGACTCGGGCAAGATCGACTTCTCGCAACTGGAAATCCTGGTGCTGGACGAAGCCGACCGCATGCTGGACATGGGCTTCATCGACGACATCGAAAAGATCGTGGAAGCGACGCCGGAAGGCCGTCAAACCATGCTGTTCTCGGCAACGCTCGATGGCGTGGTCGGCAACATGGCGCGCCGCATCACGAAAAACCCGCTGGTCATCCAGGTGGCAAGTTCGAGCAACAAGCATGAAAACATCACCCAGCGCGTCCACTTCGTCGACGATCTGTCGCACAAGAATCGCCTGCTGGACCACCTGCTGCGCGACGAAACCTTGGACCAGGCTGTTGTGTTCACCGCCACCAAGCGTGACGCCGACACCATCGCCGACCGTCTGAACATCGCCGGTTTCTCGGCTGCCGCCTTGCACGGCGACATGCATCAGGGCGCGCGTAACCGCACCCTGGACGGCATGCGCCGCGGCCAGGTCAAAGTGCTGGTTGCCACCGACGTTGCCGCTCGCGGTATCGACGTGCCAACGATCACCCACGTGTTCAACTACGATCTGCCGAAGTTCCCGGAAGACTACGTCCACCGCATCGGCCGTACCGGCCGCGCTGGCCGCAATGGTCTGGCCATCTCGCTGGTGAACCACGCTGAAGGCATGAACGTCAAGCGCATCGAACGCTTCACCAAGCAATTGATCCCGGTCAATGTCATCGAAGGTTTCGAGCCGAAGAAAACGGCATCGGCACCACGTTCGAGCGCCCGTCCAGGCGGCTGGAAACCAGGCGACAACCGTGGCGGCGCGAAGCCAGGCCAACGCACGTTCAGCAAGCCAGGCGCACCACGCAAAGACGGCGCACCGAGCACCGGCGGCGGCTACAAGGGTTCCAACCCGCGCAGCACCGACGGCGCACGCCGCAGCTACGGCGACCGTTAATCACGACGCCATGCCGCCAGCAGGCGGCAAGCAATAAAAAAACGGCCACCAGATCACTCTGGTGGCCGTTTTTTCATGCCCGGCGCACTTACTTCTTCGACACCTTCTGGCGCGACAGCTTGCGCAGCTTGGCCTGCTCGAAGCGCACCTGCTGCTCCGGCGTCTCCAGCGCCAGCGGCGGCACGGCCACCGGCTTGCGGTTGGCATCCACGGCCACCATCGTGAAATAGCAGCTGTTGGCATGGCGCACCAGGCGCTGCTGGATGTTTTCCGTCACCACGCGGATACCCACTTCCATCGACGTCGTGCCCGTGTAATTGATCGACGCCAGGAAGGTCACCAGCTCGCCCACGTGAATGGGCTGCAGGAACATCACCTGGTCCACCGACAGGGTCACCACATAGCTGCCCGAATAGCGGCTGGCGCAGGCATAGGCGACGCTGTCGAGGTATTTCAGGATGGTGCCACCGTGCACGTTGCCGGAAAAATTGGCCATATCGGGCGTCATCAGGACCGTCATCGTCAGTTCGTGGGCCGACCAGTTCATCGCGCTGTCCAAAGTGTTCTCCAAGGGGAAATTAAAAGTGAGGGAAGATGTGAAAACCGGCCCCAGGGGCCGGTGGCAAGGACAGCTTGTTACAGTCCCAGGGTGTCGATGTCGGCCAGCGATTCGCGGCCCTTGTCGGAAATGTCGTGCCCCTCGCCGTCGGCGCGCGCCACGATGTGGGCTTTCTTGCCCAGGAAATAGGCCACGTCCGACTCCAGCTTGGTCAGCGGATCGGTAGCGACGGCGCGCAGCCCCATGATGCAGCGGCGCAGGAACAGCAGTTGTTGCGCCTTTTCGGTGATGGACAGACGGCCATCGCGTGCATAGCTGAGCAGCTTCAGGCCGGACAGGCGCTTGGCATTGCGGGCAACGCAAGCGCTGGGGCGCTCGGTCTTGATGCCGCGTGCAACTTGCTCCAGCGCTTCATATTCATCGGTTGTTAATTTCTCGTTCTTCATTACTTTTCCATAAAAGGCCAGGTGTTCGGCCCCCATGGTACGCGCCCCGCTGCGCATCGGCAACAGGCAACGTGAATCTACCGCCGCCCGCCAAGCGGCCAGGCAGCGGAAACACGGGCGTGATGAGCGTTATTTGTAGCTGCGCAGCAGCAGCCATGCGAGGCCGCAACCCGCCACGGCGCCCGCCAGGGCCAGCGCCACAAGGTTTTTGCTGGTGATCACAGGGCGCCGGCCCAGGTAGATTTTGTTATGCAAGGAATTGCCCACGATGGTCTCCTGTACAAGAATTTTTATGATGTCTCATTATAAGAACAGAATCGTGACGGCCGCATGACACTCGACAGTTAGGGCTTGATTTGTATCCACTCGGCAACATTTATTGACGTTTTTGTTGTTTAAATGGCGTAGCGCCGGCGACCACCGCGCAGTCCATTTCCGATCGGAAATAAACGCGGCGTGCGCCTCCCCCGCAACCGCCATGACGGAGCGCAGCGTGCCCGGTCAATGCATTTTCACGGGCGGTGGCGGCGGCGTCGGCTCCTCGACCGGCACGGGGTCGATGTGGGGCGGCGTTTCCGGCGGCGGCGTGACGGGATCGCCTTCCGGCGGTGGCGGCATATCGGGTTCGGGCGTGCTGTGTGCACGCAACAGGGCATGACGGGCTGGTGTTTGCATGTGGCCTCCTTTGCCCCCACTGTAGCCGATGCGGCCAAATCCTGGCGCCCGCCAGTGACGGCATCTGCGGGAACTAAACGGCGTGGCGCCACTCCAACTTGGCAGGTATCTCTCCTGCGAGTGCAAGCGATCCCCATGGCGCGCAAGAAAATCCTCTTCATGGCCGAGGCAGTGACCCTGGCCCACGTCGGCCGCCCCCTGAGCCTGGCCCAGGGTCTGGACGAGAACGAGTATGAGGTGCATTTTGCCTGCGCCGACGGCTATGACTTTTGTTTCAAGCACGCCCCCTTCCGGCGCTGGCGCATCGACAGTATTTCATCGCTGCAATTCCTGCAGGCACTGGCCCAGGGCAAGCCTGTCTACACGGAAAGCACCCTGCACGCGTATGTGGAAGACGACTTGCACCTGCTCAATGCCGTCCAGCCCGATCTCGTGATCGGCGACTTCCGCCTGTCGCTGTCCGTCAGCGCGCGCCTGCAGCGCATTCCCTACATTACCGTCAGCAATGCCTACTGGAGTCCCTGGGTGCGCCAGCACTACACGGTGCCCAGCCTGCCCCTGACAGGCATGCTGCCCATCTGGCTGGCCGATCCGATGTTCCGCCTGATCCGCCCGCTGGCCTTCGCCGCGCATGCCGTGCCCCTGAATCGCGTGCGCCGCAATCACGGCCTGCCATCCTTGGGCAGCGACCTGCGGCGCATCTATACGGATGCCGACCGCACCTTGTATGCGGATATTCCGCAACTGTTCCCGCCGCATGCCATGCCGCCCACGCACGACTACCTGGGCGCCATCATCTGGGCCCCGCCGCTCGACTTGCCGGACTGGTGGCAGCGCCCGGAACTGAGCAGCGGACGGCCCATCATCTATGTCACCCTGGGCAGTTCCGGCCAGGGGCAATTGCTGCCGCGCGTGCTGCGCGCGCTGGCGCCCCTGCCCGTCACCGTGCTGGCAGCCACAGCCGGCACCATCCGCATCGATGCCGTGCCGCCGAATGCCTATGTCGCGCCATTTCTGCCGGGCGACGCGGCGGCCCGGCGCGCCAGCCTGGTGATCTGCAACGGCGGCAGCCCCACCAGCCAGCAGGCACTGACGGCGGGCGTGCCCGTCATCGGCATCGCCGGCAACCTCGATCAATTCCTCAACATGCACGGCATCGCGGGGGCCGGCGCCGGCCTGCTGCTGCGCGCCGACCGCTTCCAGGAAACCACCCTGCGCCATGCCGCCACGCGCATGCTCGACGATGGCCGGGCCAGGCTGGCGGCGCGTCAACTGGCCACGGCCATGCGCGACTATGTGCCCGCGCAACGCCTGCTGCCCCATCTGCACGCCTTGCTGGGTCCGTTGCCGCAAGGCAGCCAGCCTTGACGGGCGGCGTCGGTTTTTCTTACAGCACGTCCGGCAGTACCTGCAGCACGTCAACAAAAGCACGCCAAGTCCTTGATTTCAAAAGAACCTCATGCGTTGGCATGGAAGTCGCTTAAGTCTGGCCATGAGCACCTGCCGACAGGACTCAGGCAAGACTTCCAGACTCACTCAACCACGAGGTGACTACAATGAAACTCTCGAAACTGAAACTGCTCCCGGCCGCAGCGGCACTGGCAATGCTGTGCGTCGCCGGTAGCGCACAGGCGGGTGCCTACGGCTATGCCTACAACAACATCTACGGCCTGCAGATCGCCGCCGCCACGGGTTCCATCACCGCCCTGAACAGCACCACGATCTCGCGCGCCACGGCCACCCTGAATGGCGTCAGCGTCATCAATGGCGGCCCCGGCCTGCTCGACTCGCCCCGCGCCGCCGTCGGCGCCGTGACCAAGGGCGAGAATAATTTCACACAACAAGGTGCCGCGGGCAACTACTCGCGCGGCGATGCGCAGATCGTCAGCACGCAGTTCCCCTCGTTCCCGCCCGGCTCCACCTCCACGCAAGCGGTGAACGTGGCCGAGGCCCACCTGGACGGTCCTTCCGGCACGGCCGATGCATCCGGGCGCAACGGCTCGACCACGGGCTTCTCCGTCAACTTCGTCGTCGGTTCGCCCACGGCAACGCTGAGCTTTGACTTCTTCTCGTCGCCATTCATGCAAGTCTTCCTGCAAAGCACAGTGGGCCAGCTTTCCACCGCGACGGCCAACCTGGTGATGACCATCACCATCACCGACTCGACCGGCGCGACCGTCTTCAACTGGACACCTGATGGCGTCATCGGCTCCGGCATTTTCGGTGGCACGGAATCGGCCGATGCGGCCAACCTGAACACAGGTTTGGCGACTAACTTCCTGACGCGCGGCAACCTGTTTACGTATGACCCCAGCGGTTGCGGCACGCCCACGGGCACGGGCGTGGGCACGGCTTGCGGCGGCCACTTCGCCTCCGTCAGCAATGCTCTAGCGACTGGTAATTACACCCTGACCCTGAATGCGGTGGAAAGCGTGGATCTGGTGAAACAGCAAGCGACACCGGAACCGGGCACCCTCGCCTTGCTGGGGCTGGGTCTGGCTGGCCTCGGCTATGCCCGCCGCCGCAAAGTTGCCGCCTGACCAGGCCACAGGGGGGCTTCACAGGCGAGGGCGTGTCCTCGCCTTTTTTATGTGGCAAGCCTGTCGGTTTTCCTTACAACGCGGCCGACCAGGAGATGAGGATTTTCATGACTACCTTTTTATGCACCCGGCTGCCAACGGCCCTGCTGGCCTTGCTGTTGCTGGCCAGCAGCGGCACTGCCAGCGCCGCCGCCTACGGCTATTCGTACACCAGTGTCTTTGGCCTGGTCATCAGCAATCCCTCCGGCTCCACCACCTTGCTCAGCAACATCGACCTGTCGCGCACCACCGCCACGCTCAATGGCAGCAGCATCATCAATGGCGGCAGCAACGAAATCGATGCGCCACAAGCGAAACGCGGCGCCGTGAGCAAGGGAGAAAACGACTTTACCCGGCAAGGCATGGGCAATGCCTCGTATGCGCGCGGCGAGGCGCAAATCGTCACCTCGCAAATCCCCCCCTTTCCACCGGGCTCGACCAGCACGCATACCGTGAATGCGGCGGAAACCTTCCTGACGGGCAGCGGCAGCGCCGACGCCTCCGGACGCAATGGTTCCAGCACCGCGATGACCGTCAATTTCGTCGTCGGCCAACCGGGCGCGACCCTGGCCTTCGATTTCCAGGCCCTGCCCTTCATGCAACTGTACCTGGACGCGCTGGCCGGCACGGGCTCGGCGGCCACGACGAATATGGCGATGACATTTACCATCATCGATGAAAATGGCCAGATCGTCTTCAACTGGGCGCCCGACGGCAAGCTCGGCTCCGGCATCCTGGGCGGCACCGAACTGGCCGATGCCGCCAACCTCAATACCGGCTACGCGCAAACGCCGCTCACCAGCGGCAGCGTGTTCACCTACGATCCCAGCGGCTGCGGCGCGCCCACGGGCACCGGCATCGGCACGACGTGCGGCGGGCAGTACGGCGCCGTCACGGACCACCTGGTGGCGGGCAACTACACCCTGGTGTTGAACCTGCTGAACAGTTCCGAACTGGTCTACGTGCCGACCACCACGCCGATGCCGCTGCCGGGCACCTTGCCGCTGCTGGCGGCCGGCCTGGGCATGCTGGCCCTGGCGCGCCGGCGGCACTCTTGAAGCACGCGGCCGCGGCTCATTGCCCGGGGGACGGCGCGACGAGCAAGTCTTGCAGCGGACGGCGCAGCGAGCGCGCACTGGCCGCCGGCCCGGCACCTATGCGCCCGAGAAACACGGCCCGGTCAAACGCCGCCTCCCCCAGCACGGCCTGGCACCGCACGGCCAACTCCTGCGCCAGCTCCTGCATGCCATCGGTGCGCGAAAAACTGCGCCGTTCGCGCACATAGCGGGAAAAGATCAGCGGCGTCAGTTCCGGTTGCAATTGCAGGCCCAGTTGCGTGGCCGTCAGCCAGAAGCGCTGCATGGCGCGGCCGGCCGCCACGTAATCGTCGATGTGGCGCGGCGGCGCCTCGGCCAGCAGCACGAAATGCGCGGCGCAATACAGGCCAGGCAGCAAATCCATCTGCAGGCGCGGCGCGACGGTGCCAGCCAGCCAGGTATTGAAAAAATCCACGCGGCGCCAGCTGTGCATGACCCAGCGCATCAGGCGCGCCGTCATCGGATCGACGCCGAGCGCCTGCTCCGGGATGCGGTCGCTGCTGTAGCGCGCGCCCCACTCGATCACGTCGCGGTGCACCTTGTGCGCCTCGGGCATGGTCAGGCGCAGCTTCGCATTGTCAAACATCAGGCGCGCGCAGGCCAGGCGCGCGCGCCCGCCTTCAAACCACTGCACGCCGTAACCGGGCGGCAAGCTGGCCGCCAGCGCTGCCTTTTCGCTGGCGCGCAAGCGGCGCGTGCTGAGCCGGCGCCGCTGCACGCTGCGCTGCGGCAAGAAGGCCGCCAGCGGATCGGGCAGCATGCCAGGGCTGTCGAGCAGGTGCACGTCAAACGTGGGCAAGGTGTCGGGCAGGGACAGACGCCGGCGCGCTTCCATGCGCAGACCATGGCTGCTGGCCGCCAGTGCCATGCTTTCGAGCAAGGCACCGAGCGACAGCTGGCTGGGATGGCCGTCGAGGTCGTACACGCAATGGCTACGCGTATCGAAGCCATGCACGACCACGTGGCGCGGGTCCACGACTTCAAAGCGCCACGGCTGCGTGTTGTCGCCGCTGGGCGCCCAGCGCGCCTGCTCGAGGATGTTTTCCAGCACGGGATCGATCTGCAAAGTTTGCCCCATTCATTTCCCCTGGGCGGCGCGGCGCCGCTTGATGATGGCCATCGTCAGGCGCTGCAGCGGATGACGGTTGCCGCCGGGACGCCAGGTATGCACGAGCTTGTTGCGGTAGGCGTCGAAATGCATGCCGTGCGGCGCCGCCATCACCTTGCCCCGCTTTAACAATATCTTCAAGGCTTCCGTGGCGGCCGCGCCCGCGCACAGCTGGCAGCCCATGATGGTCGACGGCCCGCGCCGCTCTTTCAGGTTGATGGCGGACGGGTCGACCAGGTAGGGAGCGTGCAAGCCGGCCGGCGCGAGGCCGACGAGAAAGCGCAGGGCTTTTTCTTCCTCGGGCAAGTCGCCCCAGCCAAAATAGTCTTCGAACGTCATGCCGCCCGGCATGAAGCTGAGCACGGCCGTGCCCATGCCCAGCGGCGCGGCCGTGATGGCGGGGATGCCCAGGCGCGCGCACGTGGCGAAGGTGGCCTGGCGCGCGGGAAAGGCGAAGAAATCCAGGCCGTCCACATACAGGTCGACACCGGCGAAGAATTCGGCCAGGTTGCTGTCGTGTATGCCGTCTGGAAATTGTTTAATCTCAAGTTCAGGATTGATGTCACGCGCCATCTGCGCCAGCACGGCCACCTTGGGCTGGCCCAGGGTGGACACCATGGCGCCCGCCTGACGGTTGAAATTGGCGATATCGAAGGTGTCGAAATCGGCGATGTGGAAGGCGCCGATGCCCAGCCGCGCCAGGGTCAGCAAGTGCACGCCGCCCACGCCGCCCATGCCGGCGATGGCCACGCGCTTGCCGCGCAAGCTATTTTGCTCCGCCTGCGTGACCCAGCCCAGATTGCGGGCGAACGCCGCGTGATAGGAAAAACCGTCTGTCATGCTCACCTCTTCTGTGCATCCCTTGCGGACGAAAAAGTTTGGACAGGTGAGCCGGGGTTAAGTTCCCCGCATGACAGAAAAAATCGCTTAGCGTGTCAGGCGCCGCGCCGCAGGCACGCTGCGCTGTAGCGCTGCCGCAGCCGGTGCCACTGCGCCCACCTTGAACACGCTGACGATCTGCGCCAGCCCTGCCGCCTGCTCGTTCATCGCCTGCGCCGCCGCCGACGCCTGCTCGACCAGGGCCGAGTTTTGCTGCGTCATGTTGTCCATCTCGACGATCGCCTGGTTGATCTGCTCGATGCCGGCACTCTGCTCGGCGCTGGCAGAGGAAATTTCGGCCACGATATCGGTGACATGCTGCACGCTGGAAACGACTTTTTCCATCGTTTCGCCCGCCAGCGCCACCAGTTTTTCACCGGCGCCCACTTGCTCGGCGGAACTGTCGATCAATTGCTTGATTTCCTTGGCCGCCGCGGCCGAACGCTGCGCCAGGTTGCGCACTTCGCTGGCCACGACAGCGAAGCCACGGCCCTGCTCGCCCGCGCGCGCCGCTTCCACAGCCGCATTCAGGGCCAGGATATTCGTCTGGAAAGCGATGCCGTCGATGACGGCGATGATGTCGCCGATTTTCTTCGACGAGGCATTGATGGCGCCCATGGTGTCGACCACCTGGCTCACCACGCCGCCCGCCTGCGTCGCCACTTGCGAGGCGGAAATAGCCAGCTGGTTGGCCTGGCGCGCATTGTCCGCATTCTGGCGCACGGTCGAGGTCATTTCTTCCATGGTCGAGGCCGTTTCTTCCAGCGATCCCGCCTGCTGTTCCGTGCGCGCCGACAGGTCGTGGTTGCCGGAAGCGATCTCGCCCGACGCCGTGGAAATGGATTCCGCATCGTTGCGCACCTGGCTTACCAGATGGGCCAGGTTGTCGCGCATGGCCTTGATCGCCATCAACAGACTGGAGGTATCGCCGGGACGCGTATCGATCTGCGTGGTCAGGTCGCCCTGGGCGATTTGCGCCACGATGGCCGCCGCATAGTCGGGTTCGCCACCGAGCTGGGCCAGGATGCGGCGCAGCATCAGGGCCGCCAGGGCGCCCACCACCAGCATCAGCGCGCCGCCGATGGCCAGCAGCACGCCGGCCTGGGCCCAGAACTTGTGGTTGATGTCATCGATATACGTGCCCGTGCCGATAAGCCAGTCCCACGGCGCAAATTTCACCACGGCATACATCTTCGCCACCGGATCTTTCACGCCGGGACGCGTGCCATCCGCCTGCACCAGGCCGATGCGGCTGCTGGCCAGGGCCACGCGATAGCGGTCTCCCGACTGCTTCATGTTCTTTTGCGGCGTGCCGATGCGCGCAGGATTTGGGTGTACGTACAGCAAGTCGGTGCTGAAATCGCGCACGAAATAATACATCTCGTCCTTGACGAAGCTGCCGATGGCCAGCTTGGCCTGCTGCTGCGCCTGCTCACGCGTGAGCTTGCCCGACTGTTCCAGCGCATACGCCTTTTCCACCGAGGCATTGGCCAATTCCACCAGCACCGTCAATTGCTCGACCCTTTCCGCCATCATGGTCTGGCGCAGCGAATACAGGGAGAATGAAGCGATGAGGACGATGCCCAGCAAGGTGCTGAAACACAGGAGAAGAATGCGCGAACGGAGAGTCATGGGAGCCTGGGTAAAGAATAAAATGTGGAATTATAAACAATTTCCATATGGAAATCTTTTCAGAAAAGCAAAGCGGGCGGCGCTACCAGGCTGATGCCCGGCAGGCACCGCCCGCATATGTCTTGCTGAAGTCTGGATGAAAGGTCAGGCCAAGGCTTCCTTGGCCGCCTCTTCCGGCGTCAAGCCGTCGTAGAACTGGTCGGTGAACCACTCGACCTGCTCTTCGATGTGGTCCTGCGCCTGCGCCACGGTGGCACCGCCGGCCACGAGGAAGCCTTCGACCTCGATACACCAGTTGATCAATTCCAGGGTTTCCGGATCGAGTTCTTCTTTCTTAGCCATCGTACAGTCCTTGCTTGTTAAATTGCGATCACATCAATCAGCAGCAGTTTAACAGCTTCGCCACACTGCCGCCCCTGCAGCTCAACAATGAAGCTTACTTGGCTGCAACGTTTTTGCGTTCCGGATACAGTACCACCTGTACATAATTGTGCATGTCCAGGTAACGCTGCGCGGCCAGTTTGACGGCTTGCGGCGTGAGGGCGCGCACGCGCTGCTCATAGCGCAGGATGTGCGCGGGGTCGCGTCCCTGCGTCACCGAACCCATCAACTGGTTCATCCAGTAGTTGTTTTCCCGCAAGGATTTCTGCTGGCGCGTGATCCAGTTCAGCTTGACCTTTTCCAGGTCCGCCGCAGACGGCCCGTCCGTCTTCATCCTGTTGATTTCGGCAAACGCGGCGGCGATCACCTTGTCCACGTTTTCCGGTCCCGTCGGCAAGTTCAAGGCCACGGAATAGTGGCCGTACGGATGCTGGCCCATGGACGTCTCAAAGCCGCCGCCATAGATCATGCTCATCTTTTCACGCAGCACTTCGATGACTTTCAGGTTCAGCACCTCGCCCAGCGCCTGCAGGGTCAGCTTTTGCTCGTCCGAATACGCCACGTCGCCATTGAAGGTGATGGAAATCGTGCTCTTCGGCTCGCTGCCCATGTAGATGTCCTTCTTGACGACCCCGGTCACCGGGCGCATGCCCACGTCGCGGTAGGCGTGCGGCACGTCGGCCACGGGCAAGGTGCCCAGGTAGCTGGCGATCAGCGGCTTGATCTTGTCGAGCTCGAAACTGCCCGTGAAGATGAAGGTCATGTCGCGCGCGCTGGAAAAGCGCTGGCGGAAGATTTCCAGCGAACGGTCCAGGCCCACCTTGTCGAAATCGGCCACGCGCGGCACGCCATCGACGCGCGGGTTGTCGCCAAACATGGCGTGCTGGATGGCATCGTAAAACACGGCTTCCGGCTGCGCCATGCTGTTTTTCGCCAAGTCCTGCTGCTTGCCGATGAAGGACTGGTACAGGCCCGCATCCTTGCGCACGTCGTTGAAATACAAATACACCAGTTGCAGCATGGCTTCCACGTCGGCGCTGCTGGCCGAGCCGCCAAAGCCTTCGCTCAGCTCGCCCAGCGACGCGCCCACGTTGACCGTCTTGCCGGCCAACACCTTTTGCAAATCCAGCGGCGCCAGGTCTTTCAGGCCCATGCTGCCGACCACGGCGCTCGCATAGCGGGCGTTATAGATATCGGCGTCGCCGAACAGCGACTGGCCGCCGAAGCGCGTCGAGCCCATCAGCACCTGGTCATTCTTGAAGTCCGTCGGTTTGAGCAGCACGCGCACGCCATTGCCCAGGGTCAGTTCCGTCACGCCGATGGCGCTGTTCAACTTTTCCGAGACGATGCTGCCACCGGCCGGCGGGCCGTCCATCAGCTTGCTGGCCAGCACTTTTTCCGTGCGCGGCTCGATGGTTTGCTGCTCGGCTTTCGCCACGGCATCGAGCAATTGCTGCTGCGTCGGCACGCTGGCCCCCGCTTTCGGCTCGGCGCCCATGAAGACCACGAGTTTCTTTTGCTGGTCGGGAATCACCTTGGCCACCGTCTCGTTGATTTCTTGCAAGGTTACCTGCGGCAAGAGTTCCTGCGCGTACAGCAATTCATTGGCGATGCCGGGGATGGCTTCCTGCTCCAGGAAGTTGCGCGAATACTCGGCCACGAAACCGGAGGAATCGGACTTGTCGCGCTCGCTGTATGCGCGCTCGTAATTGCGCAGCATGTTCTTGCGCGCGCGGTCCAGCTCATCCTGGCTGAAACCGAAGCGGCGCGCCCGCTCATCTTCCTGCACCAGCGCATCGACGGCCGGCTGCACGCCGCCCTTGCCCAGCAAGGCATACGCGCTGAACGATTCATAACCGCGCACCAGCTTGCCCATGCTGCTGCCGCCCTGGATGAACGGCGGGTTCGCCTGCTGCGTCAATTCCTGCATGCGCGCGCTGAGCATTTGCCCGTACAGGTTCTCGATCATCTGGCGGCGGTAGTCGGCGATGGTGACGGGTTCCTGCGCGGCGCGGATCGGGTAGCGGATGAAGACCGTGTCGTCCGGCGCTTCCTTGTCCGTGATCACCAGCGCTTCCGTTTGCGAACGCTGCGGTACTTCCGCATACAGGCGCGGACGCGGTTTCGCGGGATTTTTCAGCTTGCCGAAATGCTGGCGGATCATCGCTTCAGCTTGCTTCGGCTCCACATCACCGACCACCACCACGGCCATCAGGTCGGGACGGTACCAATCCTTGTAGAAACGCTTGATGGCTTCCGGCTTGAACGTTTTCAGCACGGATTCCTTGCCAATCGGCATGCGTTCCGCATAGCGCGAACCGTTCAGCAGCTTCGGATACAGGACCTTGTTCATGCGGTCGCTGGCGCCCTTGCCCAGGCGCGCCTCTTCCAGCACGATGCCGCGTTCGCTGTTGATGTCGGCCGGATTGAATTTCAAGCCATGCGCCCAGTCTTCCAGCACGAGAAAACCCTTTTCCAGGTTATCCTTCTTGTTCGTCGGAATCGGCAGCACGTACACGGTTTCATCAAAGCTCGTGTAGGCATTCAAGTCGGCGCCGAACTTCACGCCGATCGATTGCAGATAGGAAATCAGTTCATTGCGCTTGAAATGCGTGGAACCATTGAAGGCCATGTGTTCCGTGAAATGCGCCAGGCCTTGCTGGTCTTCATCTTCCAGGATGGAACCGGCTTTCACCACCAGGCGCAATTCCACTTTCTGCGCGGGACGGGCATTTTTCTTGATGTAATAGGTCAAGCCGTTCGGCAGTTTACCAACGGTAACTTCTGGTGCCAGCGGCAGGGGATCGCTCAAACGGATTTCCGCCTGGGCCATGCAGGCGCACGCCAGCAAGACGGCGCCCGAGATCAGGCGTAATTTACTCAGCTTCATGTATTCTCAACGGTAAGATTCAGTAGGCATACCTTACACTGAAATCCTGTTTCCGCCATTAAAAACAGCTTAGGAAAAACGGCTTTTCCCAGGCAACTTTGCCGAATGACAAACTCAGCAGTGTCCTGCCAGCTTTTTTCAATTGTGCTAAAGTATTGCCGCCGGTCATGTGGACCGGCACAACAATACGTCTTCGGGGCGGGGTGCGATTCCCCACCGGCGGTAAGACCGGCAACGGTCAAGCCCGCGAGCGCCTGTCAAACGTCGTTTGGCGGGGTCAGCAGATCCGGTGTGATTCCGGGGCCGACGGTATAGTCCGGATGAAAGAAGATGTGCAGTAGTGTGATGTCCCATCGCCCCGGCGATGCGGCCAGTTGCGTCTATTCGCTTGCCCTGCAGCGTTTTTCGCCTATGCGAGGAGCGTTTCACCATGTTAGTCAACAGCTATACCCTGCTTTCCAACGACCTGGAAGGTCGTATCCAATCCGCCCTGGCCGCCATGCGCGCCGGCATCCCCGTCATCCTGCTCGACGATTTCGACCGTGAAAACGAAGCCGACCTGATTCTGTCTGCCGAGAAACTCACGAACGAAACCATGGCTTTGCTGATCCGCGAATGCAGCGGCATCGTCTGCCTGTGCCTGCCGACGGACGTCGTCAGCGCGCTGGAATTGCCGCCCATGTCGTCCGACAACGGCAGCCGCTACGGCACGCCATTCACCGTGTCCATCGAGGCGCGCGACGGCGTCACGACGGGCGTGTCGGCCGCCGATCGGGTCACCACCATCCGCGCCGCCATCGCGCCCAATGCCAAGCCCGCCGACCTGGTGCGCCCCGGCCACGTGTTCCCCCTGCGCGCCGCGCCCGGTGGCGTGCTCGAACGCCGTGGCCACACGGAAGGCTCCGTCGACCTGTCGCGCATGGCGGGCCTGAACCCGGCCGCCGTGCTGTGCGAGCTGATGAACCCGGACGGCACCATGATGCGCGGCGACGATATCGAACGTTTCGCCGAACTGCACGGCATGCCGATCCTGACCATCGAAGAACTGGTGGAATGGCGCAGCACGCGCGAACAGTAAGCCATCTTCAGGCGGCCACGGCCTTCGGCGGCTGCACGTGCCGGTAGACGAGGCCCGCCGCCAGGCCATACGCAACGGCAATCGTCGCGTAGGCCAGCGGCAAGCGCAGCGACCAGTCCTGCACCATGTGCAGGATGCTGCCGATCAGGGCCACGCCCACCAGGGCGCCGATTTGCCGGTTCGCATTCAAGGCCGCCGCCGCACTGTTCGCATGCTGCTTGCCGGCCACCCGCATCACGGTGGCCGTCATGGCGGGAATCACGATGCCGATGGCCACGTTCATGACGGCCGTGCCCAGCGCCAGCAGCGCGTACGGCGTGCCTGGACGCAAGCCCATCAACAATACGGCCATGACGGCCCCTACCAGCAAGCCTAGCAGCATGGGCCGGCGCGTGCCATGACGGGCCGCAATACTTCCCGCCATGAAATTTCCTACCGTATAGGCCGCCATCATGGGCAGCAGGCGCAAGCCCGACTGCAAGGCATCGGCGCCGCCAGACTGCTGCAGGAACAGGCTCAATAAGAACAGCTGGCCGAACACGCAGAAATTGATCAAAAAACCCACGCCGTTGGCCGCGCCAAAGCTGCTGCTATGAAACAGTGCACGCGGCAACAGCGAATGGCTGCCGCTGCGTTCGCGCCGCAGCAATTGCCCGGCCGACAGCACCGTCAAGGCCCCCGCCGCCAGCACGCCGGGCGACAGCCAGCCCAGCACGGGTCCTTCGATCAGCAGGAAACTCAGGCCCGCCAGCGCCGCCACGCCCAGTGCATGGCTGAACAGCGATAAATCGCGCGGCTGGCGCGCCGGCGCGGCCAGCAGCAACTGCGCCATGACGATGGCCAATACGCCCAGCGGCACATTCACCCAGAACACGCTGCGCCAGCCGAACTGGTGCACGAGGATGCCGCCGATCAGGGGGCCGGACGCGCCCGCCACGCCCACCAGCGCCGACCAGGCGCCCAGCATGCGCGTGCGCTCGCGCTCGTCGTCAAAGCTGTGCGTCAGCAGGCTGAGCGAACTGGGCATGAACAGGGCCGCGCCCGCCCCTTGCAGCAGTCGCGCGGCCGTCAAAAAATGCCCGTCAGGCGCCGCGCCGCACAGGACCGAGCCGAGAATGAAAACGCCGAGGCCGCCCTGGTACACGGCTTTCGGCCCGTAGCGGTCGGCCAGCGCACCGCCGGCCAGCAGCAGCGCGGCAAACGTCAAGGTGTAGCCGTCGACCACCCAGACCAGGCCCGTCAGCGGTATGGCCAGGTCGAGCGCGATATCGGACAAGGCCACGTTGACGGCCGTGACGTCAAGCATGGCCATGACGAAGCCGAAGGCCAGGGTCAGCAGGATCAAGCCGCTGGCGCGGCGCGGTGTGGGGGCAGGCATGGCATTCCTTGCAGGGATAGAAGGGCAGCCATTATGCGAGCGTTGCACGATGCAGTAAACAGGCATAAAATCGGCACCTTGATGCAAAATTGCATCAGAAAACAAAGACAAGAATATGGACTGGGCTCATGGATTGGGATAACGCGCGCATCTTTCTGGCCATCGGCCGGGCCGGCACCCTGCGCGGCGCGGCGGCCCTGCTGCGCATCGACCAGGCCACCTGCGGGCGCCGCCTGGCCGCGCTGGAAAGCTCGCTGGGCGCCACCCTGTTCCTGCGCACGCCGTCGGGCTACGTGCCCACGCCGGCCGGCGAGCTGGCGCTCACGGCGGCCGAAGCGATGGAACGGGCGGCCGACAAGCTGCAACGCGAGATGCAGGGCGTAGACAACCGCCTGTCCGGCCTGGTGCGCGTGGCAACCACCGACACCATGGCCAGCCATTTCGTCATCCGCGCCATGCAGCAGCTGCACGCGGCCCATCCGGACATCCGCATCGTGCTGCACGTGGCGCCGCAGCTGGCCAGCCTGACGCGGCGCGAAGCGGACCTGGCCGTGCGCGGCGTGCGTCCCACCGACCCGGACCTGATCTCGCGCCACTTGGTCAAGCGCAGCCTGGGCCTGTACGCGTCAAAAACCTACCTGGCGCAGCGGGGCGAACCCGTGCGCGGCACGGCGCTGGCCGGCCACGACATCGTCATCTACCACCATTCCGTGGCGCCCCGTCACGCGGAAAAACTGGCCGGCGAATCCGTCGCCAACGCCCGGGTCGCCATGGAAGTCAATTCGGCGGCGATGCTGCAGGAAGCCACGCGCGCAGGCCTGGGCGTGGCCGAGCTGGCCACCCACCTGGGCGACATCGACCCGCTCCTCGTGCGCATCTGGCCCGAGCGGGCGGAAAGCTACGACGTGTGGCTGGTCATGCATGCCGACCTGAACCGCTCTGCCCGCGTGCGCGCGGCGGCCGATGCCATCATCGCCAGCGTGGCGGGGCAATAGCGGGCCACCCGCGCACGGCTGGACAATCGTTTGTATCGAACGCATCCAATGTTAAGATGCCATGATGACCCTATCCGTCTCCCTCATCATCAGCCTGCGCCGCCTGCACCGGGCCACCATGGCCTGGCTGGTCAGCTGGTGGCGCATGCTGCATTTCGCCATCCTCGTGTTTTCGCTGGCCCTGTCGCCGTCGAGCTATAACCGCGACAACCGCCCCATCCTCGCGCACCGCCTCGTGACCAATACGGCGCCCAATCTCGTGTGGTTCAGCGTGGCCTGCGCGCTGGTCAGCCTGGTGCTGATACGCATCGTCGTCGTCAGCGCGCAAAGCTACGGCCTGTCGCGCTATGCGCTGGAAATGGTGGTGCGCGTGCTGGTGCTGGAATTGATACCGCTGACGGCCGCCCTGTTCGTTGCGCTGCGCCTGACCCTGCCCGACGGCATTGCGTTTGCGCAAATGCGTTCTTCCGGCATGCTCGATACCATGCAGCGCCAGGGCGTCGACCTGCTGCGCCGCGAGTACTTTCCACGCGTCATGTCCGGCATCTTTGCCGTGTGGATGCTGGCCATCGTCAGCTGCGTCACTTCGCTGATCCTCGCCTACATCACCATCTACGGTTTTACCCCGTGGGCGCTGCAAGGCTACACGCGCGTCGTGGGGCAGATCTTCAATCCGGCCGTGGCCCTGATCCTGATGCTCAAGGTCATCTTCTTCAGCTTTGCAGTGGCCCTGATCCCGCTGGCCTCGTCCTACTACCCGGAAGAGCCGCATGGCCGGCGCAACCGCCTGTGGGCCGCGCACGGACTGTCTGAAATGCTGCGCCTGTTTTCCGTCATCCTGCTGGTCGAAGTGGCTTCGCTGATGGGCAATTACTACTGATGCCCCGCCCGCCACCGCCAGCGATCCCCGAACCATCCATACGAGAGCCAGAAGCCATGAGCCAGAGCCAGCCACCGAATCCCGACCAGACCGACGTCACGGCGCCCGACGCTGTCCTGCCCGCCCCGCCGCCCGTGCGCCACGCCGAATTGAAGGCGGCCATTCTGCTCGTCTTCATGTTCGTGCTGGTGGTCGGCTCCGTCGTCTACCTGATGTATGCGCGTGGCGCCTTTGAGGCAACGCAAACCCTGGTGCTGACGGCCGACGATTCCGACGGCGTCGGCGTGGGCGCCGACCTGACCTTTTCCGGCTTTCCCATCGGCCGCGTGCAGCGCATCGAACTGGCGCCGGACGGCCGCGCGCGCGTCATCATCGACGTGCCGCGAAAAGATGCGCACTGGCTGCGCACCAGCTCCATCTTCACCCTGGAACGGGGCATCGTGGGCGGCGCCAAGCTGCGCGCCTACAGCGGCATCCTGACGGACCCGCCACTGCCAGACGACGCCACGCGCGACTTGCTGGTAGGCGACATGGCGGCGGAAATTCCCCGCCTGCTGGCCGCCGCCAAGGATTTGCTCAACAACCTGGGCAACCTGACAGGTACCGATTCCGCGCTCGACGGCACCATGCGCAATGTGCAGGCCGTCACCGGCAAGCTCAGCGGTCCGGGCGGTGCCATGGGCTTGCTGACGGGCGACGACAAACAGTCGCGCCTGCTGATCGAGCGGGCCAACGCCCTGCTGATCACGGCCGACCAGCTGGCGCGCCGCACGGATGGCCTGGTGGCCAATGCCGATACGCGCGTCTTCGGCGAAAAAGGCGTGATGACGGATGCGCAGGCGACCATCGTGCAGCTGAACGCGCTGCTGGCCGACACCCGCAACAGCCTGAAAAAAGTCGACGCCGTGCTGGTCGAGGCGCAAGCCGTGGGTGCCAATGCCAAGGCGGCCACAGCCGACCTGGGTCCGCTGCGCGCCGACGTGGAAAGCAATCTGCGCAAGGTCGAGCAACTGGTCAATGAAATCAACCGCAAATGGCCGTTCAAGCGCAATCCGGAGATCAAACTGCCATGAGAAAACGCAATGTCACCTTGTCCGCCCTGGCCGCATTGTTGTGCACCGCGCTGGCAGCCTGCTCCAGCGGCCCGCCCGTGCCGGACTGGAAAATGAATGCGCAAAGTTCCGTCGAACGTTTTCAAGCGGCCTACTTGAATGGCAACGCTCTGGTCGAGCAGACGGAATTCCGGCGCGCCCGCAGCCAGGTGGCCGGTACGGGCAAGCTTGAACTCGTGGCGCGCATCGAACTGCTGCGCTGCGCCGCGCGCGTGGCCAGCCTGGCGTTCGAGGACTGCGCCGGCTTTGACGCCCTGCAAGCTGACGCGACAGCCGCCGACCGCGCGTATGCGGCCTGGCTGGCCGGCAAGGCGCAGGCGGCCGACGTCGCCCTGCTGCCGGAAACGCAGCGCGCGGCCGCCGGCGCCAGCTCCGACACGGCCGCCGCCAGCACCGTGGCCGCCATCAAGGATCCGCTGTCGCAACTGGTGGCGGCCGGCGTGCTGCTGCGCTCGGGCCGCGCCACGCCGGCGCTGCTCGATACGGCCGTCGCCACGGCATCGGACCAGGGCTGGCGCCGGCCGCTGCTGGCGTGGCTGGGCGTGCAGCGCCTGCGCGCCGAACAGGCGGGCGACACGCAAGCGGCGCAGCGCATCGCGCGGCGCATGGCGATCGTCGAGCAGCCGCTGGCGCCTTGAGCGCGCCGATGGCGGCCCAAGGCAGGCAGAATCAGGCATAATCGAGCGAGGATGACATCAAGGCCGTGCAGGCAGCGAGGTGTGACGATGCAGTTCGAGGATTTCGACCTTTCCACTCCCGATACCGGCCGGCATGCCGGCGCGGCGCCTGGCGATGACGCGTCGGCCGCCACGGCCGTGCGCCTGCAATACCTGCTCGACAATACACCTTCCATCATCTATTGCACCGTGCCCAGCGGCGACTTCAAGATGACCTTTGTCAGCAACAATGCCCTCAACGTGCTGGGCTACCAGCCAGAGGAGATGGTTGCCGATCCCAATTTCTGGTTCGACCACATCCACCCCGACGATGCGCCCGGCATCTTTTCCAGCCTGGCGCAGATCTTCGTCGAAGGCGCGCGCGCCTACGAGTACCGCTTCCGCGTGCGCGACGGCAGCTATCTGTGGATGCACGACAGCCTGCGCCTCGTGCGCGACGATCACGGCGTGCCGTTCGAGGTGATCGGCTCGCTGACGGACATCACGGAACGCAAGGGCATGGAAGCGATGCTGCAGGCGCGCGGCGAAGAGCAGCAACTACTGATCAGCAAGTTGCAAGAAGCCCACGACCAGCTGCTGCAATCGGAAAAGATGGCCTCCATCGGCCAACTGGCGGCCGGCATCGCGCATGAAATCAATAACCCGATCGGCTTCGTCAATTCCAACATGAGTTCGCTGCAAGGCTATGTCGGCACCCTGTTCGACGTCATCGCCCAGTATGAAGCGGCGATGGGCGAGCCGCTCGATGGCCCGGCCCTGGCCGGCAGAGTGGCCCAGGTGCGCGCGCAGGCCGACCTGGCCTTCCTGCAGGACGACATCGGCGACCTGGTGCGCGAATCGATGGATGGCTTGAAGCGCGTGCGCGACATCGTGCAGGCGCTGAAAGATTTTTCCCACGTGGGCGAGACGGACTGGCAAGTGGCCAGCCTGCATGCGGGCCTGGACAGCACGCTGAATATCGTCGCCAACGAATTGAAATACAAGGCGCGCATCGAAAAACACTATGGCGAGCTGCCGCAGATACTGTGCCTGGCCTCGCAGCTGAACCAGGTCTTCATGAACCTGCTCGTCAACGCAGGCCAGGCCATCAGCAGCGACGGCGTGATCAGCATCCGCACGGGGCACGCGGGCGACTGGGTGTGGGTGGAAATCGGCGACACGGGCGCCGGCATCGCGCCCGAGCACCTGAAGCGCATCTTCGAGCCGTTCTTCACGACCAAGGCCGTCGGCAGCGGCACGGGCCTGGGCCTGTCGCTGTCGTACGGCATCGTCAACAAGCATGGCGGACGCATCGAGGTGGCCTCGGAAGTGGGCCGCGGCACGCGTTTTACCGTGCACCTGCCCGTCACACCGCCGGCGGCCCAGCCAACGCCCTAACCTTCCCGCCCTAGCATTCCTTCAAGGGCGCGTACACGCGGATACTCAGGCGTCCGCCATTCTTGCCTTCGAAGTCGAGCAGCTGGCTGATCACGCGCGCCGTCAGCACGTGTTCGGCGGCCAGCAGCATCAGGCCATCGCGGCTGATCAGGTCGCGCGACAGCACCATGCCAGGCTCAAGCTGGCCCGACAGCACGGTCAGGTCGCGCGCCGGCGGCTCCGTCTCTTCCATGAGGCCGCGGAAAGCGGCTACCACGGCGGGGTCGTAGCGCTTGCCGACGCTGTCATAGATCAGGGTGCGGGCCTCGTCGGCGCGCAGGCTGCGCTGCACCATGGCGCCGATCTGCAAGCCGTCATAGTCCGACGCCAGCGCCAGGATGCGCGCGCCCATGGGAATGGCCAGGCCCACCAGGCCATCGGGAAAGCCGGCGCCGTCGAAGCGCTCGAGCTGCGAGCGCAGGATCACGGAGACGGCGCGCAATTCCTCCAGCGCCATCAGCAATTGTTCGGCGCGCAGCGGATGCTTTCGGAAGGCGGCCAGCTGCTCGCCATTCCAGGCGCTGGCCGGCAATTCCAGCACGTCATCGCTCAAGCTGAGCTTGCCTATATCCTTGAGCAGGGCCGCGATGAACACGTCGCGCGCCTCCTGCCCTTCCAGGCCCAGCGCCTGCGCCAGCTTGCGCGACAGCTCGGCCACCCTGCGCGCATGGCCGGCCAGCTTGCCGCCGCGCATCTCGATCAGGTTGGAAAACACCTTGATCGTCGTCACGAACGTGGCCTTCAGGCGTTCATTGGCCGCCTGCACCTCGTCGTGCGACAGTTTCAGCTGCTGCGTGCGCGTGGCCACCTTCGCTTCCAGGCTGGCGTTGAGCGCCTGCAGTTCCACGTTCTGGCTGGCCGTCAGCGCTTCCAGACGCAGCTTTTCCTGCTCCAGCGCGCGCCGTTCCAGCGCGTGGCGCACCACCAGGACGATATCGTTGTCGTCCCACGGCTTGGTCACGTAGCGGTAGATTTCGCCCTGGTTGATGGCGTCGAGGATGGACTGAATGTCGGCATAGCCGGTCAGCAGCAAACGCATGGTGGAGGGCCAGCGCTGGCGCACCTGGGCCAGGAATTGCGCGCCATCCATGTGCGGCATGCGCATGTCGGAGATGACCAGGTCCACCGTCTCGCTCTCGAGCAGGGTCAGGCCGGCCGCGCCGCCATCGGCCGTCAGCACGCGGTAGCCGTGCGGGCGGAACAAACGCCGCAGCGAGGACAGGATATTCGGTTCGTCGTCGACGCACAGGATGGTGGGCGGCGCGATGCTGGTGCTCGTATACATGCTGTCCTGTTCGGTCATGGTGCGACGGCCTGCGCCTGGCGCACGGGCAAGGTGATGCGGAAGGTGGTGCCGCGGCCGATGATGCTGCGCACGTCGATGCGGCCATGGTGTTTCTGTACCGTCGTGTAGGCCAGCGACAGGCCCAGCCCCGTGCCCTTGCCGACGGCCTTGGTGGTGAAGAACGGGTCGAAGATGCGCGACAGGTGTTCGGGCGCGATGCCGCCGCCCGTGTCCTCGACCTCGATCCACACTTCCGCCGCGTTGTCGCTGCCCGTGCGCAGGGTGATGCGTCCGCGCGCCTCGCCCATGGCGTGGGCCGCGTTGACGACCAGGTTCATGATCACCTGGTTCAGCTCGGAAGGCTGGCATTCGATATCGGGAATGTCGCCATACTCGCGCATCACGTCGGCCTTGTACTTGACTTCGTTATTCACGATATTGAGCGTGGTGTCGATGCCCTGGCGCAGGTCGGCCCAGACCCACTCCTGGTGCGCATCCGTGCGCGAAAAATCCTTCAGGTCCTGCACGATGCGGCGCACGCGCGAAATGCCTTCCTTCGACTCGCCCATCAGCATCGGTATGTCGGTGCGCAGGAAGTCCAGGTCGATCTGCTCGCGCAGCGCCCGCAGGCGCGCCGCCACCACGGGGTCGGCGACGGCCGGCTCCGCTTCCTCGTAGGCGTCGAGCATGCTGAACAGGTCATCCAGGTAGCCTTCCAGGGTGCCGACATTGGAAAACACATAGCCGATGGGATTGTTGATCTCGTGCGCCACGCCGGCGGCCAGCTGGCCGATCGAGGCCAGTTTTTCCGATTGCAGCAGCTTTTGCTGGGCCAGCGACAGCTTGCTGTTCAATTCCGTCAGGGCCAGGTTGCGCTCGCGCAATTCCAGATCGGCGATCTGGCGCTGGCGGATATCATCGGCCAGGCGCTCGTTCATTTCCGCCAGCTGGGCCGTGCGCTTGGCCACCAGGTGTTCCAGGTTGTCGTGCGCCTTGCGCAGCGCCAGTTCCGCCAGGCGCCGCTCGCTCACGTCGCGCAGGGTTTCGATGGCGCCTACCAGGCGTCCCTGGCGGTCGCGCAGGGGCGCCGCCGTGAAATGCAGCCAGTGGCCGTCGGGGCCGATATCGGCAAAGTAATCCTCGGCTTCGTAGGCGCCGGGAATCACGGGAGAGCGCTTCAGCTTGCCAAGGTAGAGTTCATTTTCGCCGAACGCGATATCGTCGGCCACCAGCAGATCGGCCAGGCAGGCGCGCGGCTGCGGATAAAACGCCTTCCAGTGGTCGCGCGTGCCGACCATCTCGGCGGCCGTAAAGCCCAGCAACTGTTCGCAGGCGCTGTTCCAGTGCGTTACCACGTGGTCCGTGTCGATGGCGAAGGTGGCCACGGGATGTCCATCGAAAAACGCCGACAGCGCGATGGAATCTCCCTGGCGGCGTTCCGGCGTGGCGGGCAATGCCTTTCCTGCATCGGTTTCCATGGACTCTATCCTGTTCATGCCAGCATGATCCGCGACATTTCATCGAAGGTGTGTTCCGCTTGCCCCAGCAGCGCCAGCCAGGCCGGCTCGTCCAGGGCGACGCTGCGCCAGCCCGCGGGCGACAGGGGCGGCACCAGCGCATCGTCGATGTTGGCCAGGTCGAGCGCCAGGGCGACGGCATTGGCCAGGTGCACGGCCAGCGGCAAGCCGCCTGCGTCCAGGCGGTCGATGGCGTGGTGGTCGGCCACCGCCTGCTGTATCGCCTCGGGAAACTTCCAGTAGGCGGCCAGGGCGCTGCCCACCTGCGCGTGATCGATGCCGATGACGGCCAGTTCCGCCTCGGCCATCTGGCAGTCATGCGCCTGGCGGTGGCTGCGCACGAGCGCGTGCTCGGCCGGGAAGCGCGTCACCAGCACCAGGGTGCCCAGGTCGTGCAGCAGACCCGCCGTGAATGCCGTCTCGGGATTGACGCGCAAGTGCGGCGCCAGCAGGCGCGCGGCGATGGCCGTGGCCAGCGAATGGCGCCAGAACGCCTGGAAATCGAAGCCGCCGCTGACGGGTGCAAAGCTGCTCGTCAGGGCGCAGGCCGTGACGACGGTGCGGATGCTGTGAAAACCCAGCACGGAAACGGCTTGCGGAATGCTGGTGACCTTCGATTGCATGCCGTAGAACGAGGAGTTGGCGATGCGCAAGGTCTTTGCCGCCAGGGCCTGGTCCAGTTCGATCTTTTGCGCCAGCACATGCACGTCCGTGTCATCCTGGTCCATACTCGACAGCAGCTCCAGCACCACCACGGGCAGCGAAGGCAGTTCCTGTATCTGGCGGATGATGTGTTCAAAACTGAGGCGTGTCATGCGGCGCCCCCTTGCCGGTAGCGCTGCAGCAGCGCCAGCAGTTCCGCCCCGGCGGAATCGGGCGGCGTGGCGCGGAACAGCACGGCCAGCCGTTCCAGGTGGCGCAAGCGTTCCTGCTCGGCATGCGCCTGCGCGGCGGGATCCGGCGCCTCGTCCATGACGACGTGGCAGCGCTCCACATTGCGCCTGCGCAAGGCCGTCAGGTTCGCCGCCGTCAGGGTGGCGCCCTGTGCCAGCAGCACGGCGCCGCTGGCGTCGTTCAACGCCTGGGCCAGCACCATGCCTTCCTGCGCCTGCTCCATGGAAATCTCGCGTCCGCTTTCGCTCATGCTTTCACTCATTTACCCACTCCATGACGACTCAGGGTAACCAGGCTGCCGCGCGAGCGCGAATGCAGACCCATCGGATGGACTGCCACGACATACGGCTGGCCGTCGATGGCGGCCAGGCGGGGCGTGTCCTGCCCGTCGAACAGTTGCGGCAAGACGATCGCCGCCTCGTTGCCCAACAGGGCCGCGCCCCGTTCGAACAGGTTGGCCGCCGCCGTATTGATGAAGGCGATCATGCCTTCGTCGTCGAGCCCGATCACGGGCAGCGGCAGGAATTGCAATACTTCGCGCGCGATGCCCAGGCTGACTTCATCGCGGTTGATCTGATGCTGCTGCTGGCGCACCAGCGCCTGCATGGCGGCATTGGCTGCCGCCAGTGCCTGGTTGGCGTCGCGCAACTGCGCATTGAGGCGCACATTGTCGTCGTCGATGCCCTTCAGGCGAAAGGCTTCGGCGATATGCTCGCGCAGCTGATGGTCTTCCCAGGGCTTGGTGAGGAATTTGAAGATGGCGCCCTCGTTGACGGCGTCCGTGACGGCCTGCAACTCGGTATAGCCCGACAGCATGATACGGATGGTTTGCGGGCACAGCAGCTTGGCCTTGCGCAGGAAGTCGGCGCCCAGCATGCCGGGCATGCGCTGGTCCGACACGATCACGTCAACGACATGGCTGGCCAGCACGTCCAGCCCTTCCTGGCCGCTGCCGGCCGTCAGGATATGGTAGCCGTCGCGCCGCAGCAGGCGCTTGAGGGAAGCGAGGATATTCGGCTCGTCATCGACCAGCAGCAAGGTGCGCGGGGGCGCCGCAGGCACCGCCGTCCCTGGCACACCATGCTCGTCGTGCACATCCATCGGACCATCCTCTCATCGCCATGGCGATATCGGAGCTTGCCTGGAGGGGGATCTGCCGCGCGAGACCGTCTTGCGAGTCTTGCGCGGCAGCCAGCTTGCGCTGAAATTATACGACTAAATGTTCCTTTTTGGCATTTATCCGCGCCGTGCAGGACAAGGTGTGTCGCGGTAAAACACAAAGCCGCCCAGGCCGATGGCCTGCGTGTCGGCCTTCACGGCGTACACCAGCGTGTTCTTTGACGCCTCGACCCGCAGCAGGTTCTGATGCAGCACCGTTTGCGCGTGCGACAGTTCCAGCGACGGCGTCGGCGCCAGTTGCAGCCGCAGCTCGGACGTGGCCGCATCGTAGGCCCAGCGGCCCGGGTTGAAGAAGGCGAAGCCGCCGTCGAAACGCAGGCTGCCATCCTTGAACTGGGTCAGGCAAATGCCGGGAAATTCGCTGGGCGGGTTGTACCAGGTGGCGGCCACGGCGGCATCGGCCGGCGTCTTGCCCGGCATCTGCATGCCGGCGCCATCACTTTTTCCGCCCATGCCGGCGCAACCGGCCAGCGCCAGCGCGCCAGCCAAAGCGCCCGCGCGCGTGATGAAGGTCATGTGCATCAACAGTCCCCTTGCTTTATAGAAACATCATCTTAAAGCGGGACGGCCAGCCGTTCAAGCGGCTAGCGCACATAAGGGCGATTTAGTGTTCGCCGGCGGCCTTGGCGGCCGCTTCGCGCAATTTGTCCTTCTTGCTCTTGCGCGCGCCCTTCACGCCGCCGTTGACAGTGTCCGTGACGGAATTCACGGGCGCTGGCAATTCCGTCGGCTCGAAACCGGCCACCACTTCGCGCACGATGCGCAAGTCATTGCGGTTTTCGATCAGGCGGAAATGCGCTTCCGAGTCGGCCGTCACGAAACTGATGGCCGTGCCGCTTTCGCCGGCGCGGCCCGTGCGGCCGATGCGGTGCGTGTAGTCGACGGCCGAGCGGGGCAAGTCATAGTTGACGACGGCCGGCAGGCCGGCGATGTCGATGCCGCGCGCGGCCACGTCGGTGGCGACCAGTACCTGCAAGCGACACGCCTTGAAATCGGCCAGCAGCTGGCTGCGCGTGCCTTGGCTGAATTCGCCGTGGAAAGCGCCCACGTGCAGGCCCGCGCGCTGCAGCTTGTCGGCCACGTGTTCGGCCGCGTACTTGGTGGCGACAAAGACCAGCACGCGCTCCCACTGCTGCTGCAGGATCAGGTAGCGCAGCAGCTGCGTGCGACGCGGCACGTCGACCGTGATGGCGCGCTGCACGATGTCGGGCTTGTCCTGCGGCTCGGACGCCACTTCGATGCGCACGGGGTCCTTGAGCAGGCTGTCGGCCAGCGCCTGCACGCTGTCGGGGAAGGTGGCGGAGAAAAACAGGTTTTGCCGCTTGCCCGGCAGTAGCGCCAGGATGGCGTTGATTTCCTCGGCAAAACCCATGTCGAGCAGGCGGTCGGCCTCGTCGAGCACGCACAGCGACACGCCGCCCAGTTTCACGGCGTTCTGGCGCACCAGGTCCAGCAAGCGGCCCGGCGTGGCGACGACGATATCGGCGCCGCCGCGCAAGTCCATCATCTGCGGATTGATCGACACGCCGCCGAACAGCACGGAAATCTTCAGTTTGATCGGCAGCGGCTTGGCCAGCGCGTGCACCGTCTGCCCCACCTGCGCCGCCAGTTCGCGCGTGGGCACGAGGATCAGCGCGCGCACCTGGCGCGGGCCGGAAGCGGGCGCCATCAGCGCCTGCAGCAGCGGCAGCGCGTAGGCGGCCGTCTTGCCGGAACCCGTCTGCGCCGCGCCCAGCACGTCGCTGCCGCGCAGGATGGCGGGAATAGCGGCCGCCTGGATGGCCGTCGGCGCGGCATAGCCGGCCTTGTCGACGGCACGGACCAGGGCGGGAATCAGACCCAGTGAGGAAAATGGCATAACGGGCCTTCTTTATTCGTAAAGTGAGACCGGCCGCGAAAGGCGGCCGGTCGGAATTGCGACAGTATAAGGCAGACCGCTACTGGCGTGGCATTTGCAGTTTCGGAAAGCCCGCTTCATCGTAGCCCGGCATGCCGCGGCGGATGGCGTGCGAAAAGTCCGCGTCGTCGTTGGCCGCGCGCGCGCGCGCCGTGACGTGGCCGCCGTCGCGCAGCTGCTGGAAGCTCAAGCCGGGCACCAGGCCCTTGACGTCGAACAGGTAGCGGTCCAGGTAACCCGAGGCCATCAGCCGGTAGTCGAGCGGCAAGCCAGGCACGATGCGGCGCACCATCTCGAAGACGATGGTGGTGCAGTTGGCCGTCAGGGTGTTGTAGAACTGCGGCTGGTTCTTCAGCGCTTGCGCTTCGTCAAGGTAAGCGAGGAACAGCGAGCGCATGGCCGCTTTCGGCATCATCACGCGGTACAGATGCATGTCCTCGCCGCGCGCATTCGTGCGCACGCGCAGGATGTCGCGCTCGTCGGCGGCGATCAGGCTCATCTCGAAATGCTTGAAGAAGCCGCCGATGGCGGAAAAGCTCTCGCCCTTCTCCTTGCGGATTTCGATGGAAAACGTCAGAAAGCGCCCGTCCGCAAAACCGAACGAGATCAGGGTGTGCGCAATGTAGGGGCCCGTCCAGTACGACAGCGCCGTGTCCACCGTGCGCAGTTCGTCGAGGTCGTAGCTGCGCTGCTCCCATTTGACCGTGTAGTCGTCATCGCTGCGCCAGTCGAAATTGCGCACATTGTCCAGGGTGACGAGATTGCCCTTGAGCGTGCCCGTGACATTGCGCGCCACGTCGTCGGCCCACACGCGCTGCTGTTTCGGCGTGATCAGGCTCCACCACAGAAGCAGCAGGATAAATCCGGCCGCATACGGCAGCAGCACGCGCGCATCGCCGCGCATCCACCACAGCGCGATGCTGGCCACGCCCAGTAGGCCCCACAGCAGCGCGCCGATGGCTTGCGCGGCCGTGCCGCCGGACAGCTGGTACCACAGCGCCAGCGCGCCCCACAGTGCAGTCAACAGGAGAATCAGGGAAACGGCCATTTTGCCGAAGGTGCCCAGCACGGAGCGGGCACGATGTGATAAGAAAGTCATGCCCTGATTATAAGGGCAAGCACAGGAACAGGTGAGTTCAGACAGGTTTCGATGCAACAGGCTGCAACAGAAAAAGCATTGCTTGCCTGCCAATTTGTTTCATGAGAGCATGTTGCACAAATAAAATGTATAGACAAGGCAGCCTGTCTCACAGGGCAGCCTTGTCCTCCAGGGAGACATCTTGCAATCCAGTTCACTGTACACCCTCGCCGGCAGCCTCAATTCCCTTTTCATTATCGTCAGCCTGTTTGGCCTGTGGTCGCAGCTGCAAAAGATCTGGCGGCGCAAGCGCGACGCCAACTTGGGCGCAGGCCAGGCAACGGACGTCCTGTCGCTCAACCAGTTCACCGTCAGCTTCCTCGCGTATTGCGCGTTCTTCGTCTACGGCTATTCGATCACGCCGTTCAACCACTACATCGTCTGGCCGCGCCTGATCGCCTCGCTGATCGCGCTGGGCATCCTGTATGAAATCGACCGCGACCGGCGCAGCGTGGCATCGCGCAACGCGCTGCTGACCTGCGCGCTCCTGCTGTGCGCGGGTGTGGCGGGATTGCTGTTCGGCCCCACCTTCACGGATGAAAAGCGCGTGATCTCGCAAAGCCTGATCGTCGCCGTCACCGTGCTGCTGGCGCAGGGCTATGCGCATCAGATCCGCCTGATCTGGCGCTCCGGCAAGACGGGCGCAGTGTCCCTGAAAATGAGTCAGTTCATCCTGGCAATGGATATCAGTACCATCTTCTTTGCCTGCGTCATGGGGCTATCGACGGGCTGGCCTTTGCTGCTGCTGGCCTGCGTCAGTGCCACGACCAAGCTTGCCATCATGTGGCTGTTCCGCTGGGAGAAGTCCAGCCCCGCCGCGCAGGTGAAACGCCAGGCGCCGGCCTGAGGCCTACTGCCCGCTCAGCGCCCGCATTTCCGCATACAGGTTCGCCTTGCCCTCGAAGCCGATGCCGACCAGGTCCGGCATGGTGATGTGGCCATTTTCCACCCTGACGCCGTCGGGGAAGCCGCCGAACGGCTGGAATAAATCCGGGTACGATTCATTGCCGCCCAGGCCCAGTCCTGCCGCGATATTCAAGGACATCTGGTGGCCGCCGTGCGGGATGCAGCGGCTGCGCGACCAGCCGTGCTGGTGCAGCATGTCCAGGGTGCGCAGGTATTCCACCAGGCCATAGCTGAGGGCGCAGTCGAACTGCAGCCAGTCGCGGTCGGCGCGCATGCCGCCGTAGCGGATCAGGTTGCGCGCATCCTGCATGGAAAACAGGTTTTCGCCCGTCGCCATCGGCTTGTCGTAATAACTGCGCAAGGTCGATTGCAGCTCGAAGTCGAGCGGGTCGCCCGCCTCTTCATACCAGAACAGGTCGTACTGGCGCAGCGCCTTGGCGTAGGCGATCGAGGTGTCCAGATCGAAGCGGCCGTTGGCATCCACGCACAGTTTTTGCCCATCCTGCAGCACCTCCATGATGGCGTCGATGCGGCGCAAATCTTCATCGAGCGAGGCGCCGCCGATCTTTTTCTTGACCACCGTGTAGCCGCGGTCGATATAGCTGCGCATCTCATCCTGCAGCGCGGACAGGCTCTGGCCCGGATAGTAATAGCCGCCCGCCGCATACACGAACACCTGTTTGTCCGGCACGCCCGTGCCATGGCGTTCGGCCAGCAGCTGGAACAGCGGCTTGTTCTCGATCTTCGCCACGGCATCCCAGATGGCCATGTCGATGGTGCCGATGGCCACCGAGCGCTCGCCATGGCCGCCCGGCTTTTCATTGGTGTACATGCAATCCCACACCTTGTGCGGATCGAGGTTGGCGCCGTCATCCGTCACGAGGCTGGCCGGATCGGCGTCGAGGATGCGGGGAATGAAACGCTCGCGCATCAGCATGCCCTGGCCGTAGCGGCCATTCGAATTGAAGCCGTAGCCGACGACAGGCTTGCCGTCGCGCATCACGTCGGTGACGACGGCCACCAGGCTCAGGGTCATCTTCGTGAAGTCGATGTAGGCGTTGCGGATGGGGGAAGAGATGGGGATGGTCTTTTCGCGGATTTCAACGATTTTCATGCGGGTCTCCTGTGCTTGAATGGTGACGCCAGCTTAACCGCGATAAGCAGTCGTATAATCGATAGCAATTTAAACCATTCTTCACTTGAAGTTAACAATGAAAAGCGACGCCACCACGGAAATGGCCTTCTTTGTGCTGCTGGCCAAGCTGGGCAGCCTGTCGGCCACGGCGCGCGAACTGGGCATCACGCCGCCCGCCGTCAGCAAGCGATTGCTGCTGATGGAACAGCGCCTGGGCGTGCGTTTGCTGAACCGCAGCACGCGGCGCATCAGCCTGACGGGCGATGGCGAAAACTATTTGCAACAGGCGCGGCAAATCCTCGACGACATCCGCGCCATGGAAGAATCCCTGGCCAGCGGCAGCGCGCAGCCGCGCGGGTTGCTGCGCGTCAACGCCACCCTGGGTTTCGGGCGCACGGTGATCGCGCCCCTGCTGTCGCAATTCGCGCTGCGCCACCCGCAGCTGGAAGTGCAGCTGCAACTGACGGACAGCCCCATCAACCTGGTCGAGCAGGCGTACGACCTGGGCATCCGCTTCGGCGACTTGCCCGACACGCGGCTGTCGGCGCGGCGCATCATGTCGAACCGGCGCTTCCTGTGCGCTTCGCCCGCCTACCTGCAGGCGCACGGCACGCCGCACACCCCGGACGAGCTGGCGCAGCACCGCTGCATCGTGCACCGGCAGAATGACGACGCCTACGGCATCTGGCGTTTGAGCCGGGGCCGCGCCACCCACACGGTAAAGGTGCGCGGCACGGTGGCCAGCAATGATGGCGACGTGGTGCTGGGCTGGGCGCTGGACGGGCACGGCATCCTGCTGCGCTCGGAATGGGACCTGACGCGCTACCTCGACAGCGGCCGCCTGCGTGTGGTGCTGGCCGATTACGCGCTGGCGCCGGCCGACCTGTACGCCTACTACCCGAGCCGCCACCAGCTGCCCGCCAAAGTGCGCGCTTTTATCAATTTTCTCATCGAGCAGTTGCAGCCGGAAGCGGCCACAGCGGCCAAATCAGGTTAAACTACAATATTGCGATATGGCAATATTATGAAGGAGTAGGTTTTGCTAGTCATACTCGGATTTCTCGTCGTGCTGTTTTCCGTCTTTGGCGGCTTCGCCATGCAGGGCGGTCACCTGGGTGCCCTGTTCCAGCCGCTGGAACTGCTGATGATCGGCGGTGCCGCGCTGGGCACCTTCTTTGTCGGCAATGACGCCAAGGCCATCCGCGCCACGTTCGCCGCCCTGCCCACCCTGTTCCACGGCTCGCAATACACGAAGGCGCGCTACATGGAGCTGATGGGCCTGATGTATGAAATCCTCAGCAAGATCCGCAAGGAAGGCTTGATGTCGGTCGAGGACGATATCGACGACCCGTACCGCAGCCCCATCTTCGTAAAATACCCGTACACGCTCGGTGACGAGCACATCCTGGAATTCATCACCGATTACCTGCGCCTGATGGTGTCGGGCAATATGGACGCCTACCAGATCGAAAACCTGATGGATAACGAGATCGAGACGCACCACGAAGATGCGGAAATGCCGATCCAGACGATTTCGCAGCTGGCCGACGCCATGCCCGCCTTCGGCATCGTGGCCGCCGTGATGGGCGTGGTGCACACGATGGCCTCCGTCGGCTTGCCGCCGGCCGAACTGGGCGTGCTGATCGCGCAGGCGCTGGTGGGCACCTTCATCGGCATCCTGCTGGCCTACGGTTTCATCGCGCCGCTGGCCAGCTTGCTGCGCCGCAAGCACCATGAAACGGCGAAGATGTACCAGTGCGTGAAAGTGACCCTGCTGGCCAGCCTGAACGGCTATGCGCCGGCGCTGGCCGTGGAATTCGGCCGCAAGGTCATTTCCGCCACGGAACGCCCATCGTTCAGCGAACTGGAAAACCACGTGCGCCAGGTGCGCACGAAGAACTGATACGGCCGGTTAGCCTCAATCGTCAGGCTTCCGGCGCCGTCCAGACCAGGTTCCACAGGTGGCCATCGATATCCTCGAAGCCCTGGTCATACATGAAGCCATGGTCTTCGGGCGGATGCGGTATGCGGCCACCGGCGGCGGCCGCCCTGGCAATCAGGCCGTCCACCTCTTCCCGGCTTTCGCAACTGAGGCAAATGACGACTTCATTGGCCTCCTTCGCCTTCGCCACCGGCTTGCCAATCAGCGACTGGAAGAAGGCTTCGGTCGTCAGCATGGCCTGGATGCTGCCGTCGACGATGTTCATGAACGCCGCGTTCTCGCCGCTGAAGCGGGGATCGAAGGTAAAGCCAAGGGCGGAAAAGAAGGCCCTGGATGTGTCCAGGTCCTTGACGGGCAGGTTGAGGATGATCTGTTTGTGCATGGCGCTTCCTTGCTCACACGTTGACGAAAAAATCGTACCTCCAGAATACCAATAAAAACTAAAGAAAGGCGCGGGCCAGGCTGGAGCGCGCGCCAGCCACCGCGCGCAGGCGTTCTTCAAGGTAGGCGCTCACGCGCGGATGCTGGCTGAAGGCGACGTTGAAGCGGATGTGCTGGTCGGGCGTGTCGTTGGCCGAGAACGCGGCGCCGCGCATCAGCAGGATCTTGTTGCGGTAGGCGTCCTGCACCAGCAAGTCCACGTCCAGCCCTTCGGGCATGCTGCCCCACAGGAAAATGCCTGCGTCGCCGGGCTGCTCGAACAGCACGCCGGCCGCGCTCAGTTGCCGCGTGCTGGCGTTGCGCGCCACCATGATCTTGCGTTGCAGCCGCTCCAGGTGCTTGCGCAGGTTGCCGGCCTTGAGCACTTCCAGCAGCACGTATTCGTTCAGCGCAGGCAAGGTCATGATGGAATGGATCTTGGTGCGCATCAGCAGCTTGAGCAGATTGGGCGCCGCGGCCAGGTAGCCCATGCGCAGGGCCGGGCTCAGCGCCTTGCACAGGCTCGAATAATAGATCACGCCATCGAGTCCGGACAGCGACGCCAGCCGCGTGCTGTGGCCCGGCTGGAAATGGCCGTGCACGTCGTCTTCGGCGATCAGGAAGCCATGCTGCTGCGCCAAAATCAGCACCTTGTGCAGGTTGGCGGCGCTGCTGCTCCACCCGGTGGGATTGTGCAAGGCCGTCTGCATGAACAGCAGACGCGGACGGTGCGCGCGGCAAGCCGCTTCCAGTTCGTCCAGGTCGAGGCCATCGGGGCGGCGCTTGATGGGCACCAGGCGCACGCCGTCCTGGCGCAGCCTGCCGAACATCAGGAAGTATCCGGGGTCTTCCACCAGCACCGTATCGCCGGGCTGCAGAAACGTGCGGCAGATCAGATCGATGGCATGGGTGCCGCCGAAAGTGGTGAGGATGTGGCTGGCGTCCGCGGCGATGCCGATGCCGCGCAACAGCAGCGCGATCTGCTCGCGCAGTTCGGCCAGCCCTTGCGGCGGACAGCGCGAGGCCATGCCGGCCGCGCTGCGCGCCAGGCCACGCTGCACGGCGGCGGCCGGCAGCGCGTCCTGCAGCCAGGTGGGGGGCAAGGCGCCGCTGCTGGCCAGCAGCACGCCCGGCCGCTGGTCGTTCACTTGCTGGCTCAGCCAGACCGGCTCCTGCTCCTGGCCCGCTTCCAGCGCCACCTCGTCGGGAATGGCGCGGCTGGCGTCGGTGGGGGCGCAGACGAAGAAGCCTGTCGTGCCGTGCGTATCGATGACGCCTGCGGCCACCAGTCGGTCATACGCCACCACCACGGTGTTGGTGCTGACCGCGAGCTGCGTGGCGAGCTGACGGATCGACGGCAGCCTGGTGCCGCCAGGCAGGACGCGTTGCGCGATCTGCTGGCGCAATGCAGCCTCGATCTGCTTGAACAGGGCGATGGGCGAGGAGCGGTCGATGGCGAACATGGGTGGAAGTCTAGCGTAAAAACATCACGGCGAGTACCAGCAGGATGGCGCCCATCGTCAGATTGAATATGCGCTGGTTGCGGGGCGCTTTCAGCAGGCTGCGGATCGAGACGCCGAACAGCGCCCACATGGCGTTGCACGGCGTGCCCACCACGGTGCCGATCAGGGACACCAGCAGCGCACTGGCAAGCATGTTGCCCTGTGCAGGCATGAAGACCGACGCCATGGTGACCGCCTTGAGCCAGCTCTTGGGATTCAGCGCCTGAAACAGCGCCGCCTGCGCAAACGACACGGCTTTCGCTGTGCTGCTTCCCGCCACCGAGGCGCCGGCAAGCTTCCAGGCCAGGAACATCAGGTACAGCGCGCCCGCGATGCGCAGCACCTGCTGCGCCATCGGGTACGCGACGAACACACTGCCCAGCCCCACGCACATGAGCATGGTCTGCACAAAGATGCCGGCCTGGATGCCGAGGATCACCGGCAGCGCACCGCGATAGCCGAAATTGGCGCCGGTGGTGGCCAGCATGACGTTGTTCGGCCCGGGCGTGGCGGACATCACAAAGCAATAGCTCATCAGGGGCAGGAGTTCGGTCATGGCAGTCAATCGCAGCGTGGAGAAGGCCCCAGTCTAGAAGCGCGGCACGGCGGGGACAAGGCACAAGGCGCCGCATACAAGCACATGCTGTATCAGTCGAACGACTGCTACAGCAGCGAAACAGGCCGCCTCGCCCGGACAAGCATCAGGAACGCTCTGCTCGTGGCCTGAAGTGGACACCGTCTGCGTCAGGCCGGGGAATTGATGCGTTTGTCCAGCGGCCTCTCGTTGAGCGCATCTGCGGCCCGATCCACGAATTGCCTGACGTCCCCTACCTCGGCAAACAAGCCGGCATAGGCCGCCCGTATCAGCACAGTGCACTGCTCGAATTTTGCAAGCTGCGACAAGCCCTCATCAGTGGGCATAAATATCCGCCGCCGGGCATCATTGTCATCATTCCGATACTGTATGAGACCCAGGCGGTGCAGCTTGGGTATCTTTTGCATGACCAACTGGTGCGAATGTCCGAGTTCGCGCGCCAGATCCGAAGCGGAGGCCGCGCCGAGCGTGGCAAGAACAGTCATCAGCGAACACGAACGCACCGGGATGACGATCCCCATCGTATCGAAGACGGTCTGGGATTGCTCAGCGATCAGAATGCTCAGCCGTTCGACGGCTCGGCCGAGAAACACGGCGTCATCGATCGCGGCCGGGTGAGGTGTCTTCTTAGTCAAGGCGCTTGTACCTCTGGATGCTGCCGTCCTGGTTCACGCGTTCCAGCGCCGTCACTTTCCCGCGCGAAACATTCAAGCGGTATCGAAAACCCGACACGCCTTCCACCGCGAACAGGTCGGGACCGATCGGCTCAAGCGCGACCCGAAACCGGTCGCGCCAGATAGTGTAGAGCGTGCCATTGTCCAGGACGAGCTGGCGGCCTTCATATTTTCCGGCGGCGCTCGTCAGCAGCCCGGCATCGACATGCGGGCGCTCGATCGCTGCCGTCAAGCTGGGGAGCAGCCAGGCAAGTTCGGTTCGCCTGGCGTCATCGGTCTTCGCCAGGTTTTCAAGCGCCAGCTTGTGCGCCAGAGGCAGCGCGCGAATGGACGGGCTTGGAATATCGGGTTGCACGCCAACTCCTTCGAAATCGCCATGCTCCACGGGATCCTGGATCTGGCCGATCGGCACTTGCACGAAATAATCGTCATTGAGGGGCTTGCGGGCAACCGGATGCGCACCACCGGCGGTCCGCTCCCCGATCAGTGTCGCTCGCCCGAGCTTTTTCATCGCATAGGAAAACCATTCTGCGGAGGAAAACGACGTGGAACCGGTCAGGATATACACCGGCTTGTCCACCATGCGCTTGCCTGGCAGGCCCGGCAGCACCCATTGCCCGCGCTGGATACGCTTGCCATCCTCATTGTAATAGTAGTCAAAGAGCAGCTGGTCTTTCTCGCTGGAGAAGAAATAGCTCGCTAGAAACTGCGCCATTTCCAGATGCCCGCCATTGTTATAGCGCAAATCGATAATGAGGGCGTCCGTATTGCCGACGAAGCGCATAACGGACGCCGCCGTATCATAGGCAAGCTCCGGATCGGCAAAATAGCTGAATCGTATATAACCGATATTTCCCTTCAGGCGAGCGACCTCATCGAAACCAAAATTGGTCTCCTCCAGCCTGCTCGATTCTTCTTTGCGTATCTTGGCCTTGAGCGTCGGATTGGCCTTTGCCTTGAATTCCGCGATCCATTTTGCGTCGGCACCCACGAAAAAATGCAGGTCGCCGCTGACTTTGATGAGATCGTCCGTCAGCTTGCTCGCAAACGCTGCCTGCGTCGTCGCCGAGTCATAATCTCCGTTTGCCAGATGCGCCTGAAGCACCGGCGCAATCTTTCTTGCGATGTCAGGAAACGCATAGTTTGCATTCAAGGTGCTATTGAGGGAGGCGATGATCTCGCTCTTTTCGTTGCGCGAGATGCTTGGCTCCTCGGCAAAAGCGCCCGGTGCGCACATGATGGACAGTGCCGACAGCGTTTTAAGCAGACATAAGTGATAGCGCATTCTAATGTTCCCCCTCGGTGAGTCTCGATCATACAATATATTGCGCAATATATTGTAGAAATAATTAAATAACATCGATGATGGGAACAAACCACAGCCGCTTGCGGCCGACAGTGCCGAAGGGCATTGTCAATGTTGATAATGGACTGCAGCGTCCACCGTAGGTGCACAACGCAACTGGCGGATTGCCAGTGGGCTCAAGCGAGTCGCATTGTCATTTCAAAGGAGCTTCCACATTGGCTGGGATACCACCCCTTCCTCAATGCCTGTCGAATAGCGTGTTCCACGACTGAGGGCATAATAGCACGCGTAAAATTACCCAGCCAAATATCCGGACGTGCGATATCTGTTCTCACCAGAAGAGTGGTTCGGCCACCGTTTTCAGATGCAACGGCGAAAGACACATTCGTTTCCCCCATGGCCTGTGTACAGGCAGGCAGGCTGACCGACCATCGATATGGTAAAGAATCGACAATAATCCGGCGGCTTCCTTTTCTTGCAATGGACATGATATTTCCTGTGCTTCAGTGACAGCCTCTGGCCGGTTATCGTCGTTGGCAGCTAACGCCGATACCGGCCAGTCAGAATGATGCAGTGCACGAAGTTGCTGCGTTCAGAGTTCTGTCCGGCGCTGGAAGCCCTCTCCTGCGATTTATGGGCCCGGCACCGTCTCATCGGGGCAGCTGACCTCATCCTCTGGCGTATATAAAGTCATCGGCACGCGCTGGCCGTCGACTTCCAGTTCGCGCACTTTCGGCGGCACCAGCTGGAACTCGCCCGCCTGCAGTTTCTCGCGCAGGGGTTTGCAGCGCAGCGCATCCGTGGGGATTTGTCCGCGCGCGGTCCAGCTGCCGTCTTCCTTTTCCGCCAGCAACACCGACGAGGCGCGCGGGTCATTGCTGATCAGCAACACATCCTGCTTGCCATCGCCATCGAAATCGAGCAGGTAGGCATCGCACTGCGGCCCTGCCCGCTTCAGGCAGGCGGGCAGGCGCCAGGCCGGGCTCACTTGCGTCCAGTCCTGGCGCAGGAAACTCTCCGGCAGCTTCGCCGTGGCCGGGCGCAGGGTCAGGTTGATCGACACGTCGCTCAGCGCGCCCGTCTCGTCGAGGCGGTTCTGGCGCTTGAGCATGGCGTCGGCGCGGGCACGCACGATGGCCGCATCCGGCCCCGTCGTGCGTTTCGTCAATTCCTGCAGGGCCGCCTGGCCGTAGCGGGCGCCCTGGAAGCGCAGGTATTCGAAATCGAACTTGTCCACGCCGACCTTGCCGCTGTCCAGGCGCGCCATCTGGCTGGCCACGGAAATGCGCGCCGGGTCCGCCAGCGGAGAAAACAGGGCGAACAGCACCAGCAGGGTAACAAAGGCGGTGGCCACGTTGACGTTGGCGATCAGGTGCAGCCAGTCGCCATACTTGCTGGCCGCCCAGGCATAGCCGGCGGCGTAGCAGGTGGCGATCAACAGACAGGCGGCAGCGATCAGGCGGTCGGACGTCCAGCCATGCGACATCACGCGCAGGGTCAGCGCATAGATGGCGATGCCCACCACCCACGGCAGCAACAGGCAAGCCAGGCGCGTGCCGAGGCGGATGCCGCGCGCCACGCCATGGCCCACTTCGCCATTCTGGAAGGCGGCATTGATCAGCACCACCAGCACGCCGGCCATGCCCAGCAGCACGGACGCCGCATGGCGCGTGGCCCACAGGCGCTCGAAACCGATGAAGGGCAAGGTCAGCAGGAAACCGGAAACGAGCACAGCGGCGATCGGCATCAGCCACGACAGCAGCACCAGCAGCAAGGTACGGATGCCGCGCACGATGGACGGACGCACATCCGTGATGTGGATGGCAAATGAAAACGCGAAGCAGATGACGGGAATCACGAACCAGGCCTGGCCCAGCAGTTTTTTCAGGAAGCTGAGCTTGATCAGCAGGAACAGCTGCCCGCCCAGCCACAACACCAGCCACAGGCCCAGCACGAACAGCAGGGAAAACAGCAGCTGGATGCCGAGCTTCCAGGCGATTTCAAAGTAGGTCGGATAGCGGGCGATGCGCTGGCCATCCTGGGCGCTGGCCAGCACCAGCGCGTGGGCGATATAAAAGCCGACCACGCAAAAACCGAACAGCTGGGCCGAGATCACGCGCAGGGGCGCGCCCGGCTTGTAGTTGCCCCAGATCACGTGCTCGGCGCCGCGCGCCACGTCATGCCAGGCCAGCACGGCCAGCACGACAGCCGCACCTGCCATCCACAGCACGATGCGCTTCGCCGACATATGGCCCAGGCTGGACACCAGCAGGATCGGTAGCAGCAAGCTGATCAGCATCAACGGACCCAGCAGATAGGCTTCCGTGGCGGGCCACACCTTGTCCTGGGCCGTGCTGTACAGCCAGTACAGCAGCAAGCCTTGCAGCAGGCCCGTCACCAGGCGCGTCACCGCGATGCGCGGCGCCACCACCGGATCGAGCAACGCCATGTTTTTTCCTGCGGCATCCTGCTGCATAGTCATCCTCTTAATAGTCGTTCATTGCAGTCATTGCTGTACTGCGAGCACGGCCATTATTGCATTTCGTTATCGTCATCTCAACAGCGATTCGTGCGGCGGCCCTCCCCGCGCACCTGCGCTACGGCGCAATGGCAGGCTTTGCGCGAGGCCCCAGGCCAGTTCCGGCACGAGGAACAGCCACAGCACGGGCTGGCCCGTCACCAGCAGCGCCCACGCCATCCAGGTGGAAAACAGGTAGCGGGCCGCCGCATCATAGCGGCCGAAGCGCGGCTGCGGGTCCAGCATGCGCAGCACCGACCAGACCATCACCACGCTGCCCAGCAAACTGCTGATGAGCAGATGAAACGGTCCGAAGACGGGCAGCGGCACGCCGCCCAGGCTCATGTTGAGGGCGTTCAAATGCTCGCGCAGCAGCAAAAACGTCCATGGCGTGGTAAACGGGGCAATCATGAGCACATCATAAATGGCGCTGGCGCGCACCACGCGGCGGAAGGCGGAAACGGACAACATGGCAACTCCTGTCTATGGAAAGCGCCCATGATCAAGGCTGGAGTACACTCCATGGTCAAGCACTTTATGAAAGGAAACCTATGCGGATCGGCGAGATGGCACAGGCGACGGGCTTGAGCCGCGATACCCTGCGTTTTTATGAAAAGCGGGGCTTGCTGCGCGCGCGGCGCGGCGCGAATGGCTACCGCGACTACCCGCCCGAAGCGGCCGACTGGCTGCGCTACCTGCGCACGGCGCAGCAACTGGGTTTTACCCTGGCTGAAATCGAGGCCGACATGCCGCTGCTGGCGGCCGCCGGCGATCCCGCCACGGCGGAACTGCTGCGCGCGGCGCTGGCGCGCAAGCTGGGCGAAATCGATGTGCGCATCGCGGGATTGACGCAGTTGCGCGGCGAGTTGGCGCGGCGACTGGAACCGCAGGCGGCCGCCTGTCCGTTGCGGGGAGATGCCGAGGCAGCACCAGCCCCCTGAAAAACAAAAAACCGCCTGTGCAATGCAGCAGGCGGTTCTGACGTGGGGCGGAGCCGGGATTACCTGGCGGCCTTGCGGCGGCGCAGGAAACCCATCAGGCCCAGGCCGGCCAGCAGCATGGCGTAGGTTTCCGGTTCCGGCACGGCGGCCATCACGGAAACATTGTCGATCACGGCGCCCGAGTAATTGTCGAACGGCGTGCCGGCCTTGGCGGCGCTGGCAAACGACAGGGTTGCCAGGCCGGTGGAAGCGGCCGTGAAGCTCAGGGTATTGTTGTACAAGGTGTTCGAGGCGGCAGCCGTCGAGTAGAAATCCCCGACCACGCCGCCAAAATTGACGGCCACGCCCTGGCCTGCCGGGCCGCCGGAATTGCGCGCCATGTCAAAGCTCAGGCTGTAGGTCTGGCCAGCAACGACATTGAAACTTTGCGACAAGAAACCCGGACCTGGCGTACCCAGCAAATCGATGCTGTAACCGTTGATGGCGTTATACGCGTTGCGGATCAGGTCGACGGAACTGGCGCCAACGGTCCAGCCTGTAATGGCCGACGAACCGCTGTTGACGACCTTAAAGCCGCTGTCGAAGGTGTAGCCGGCAGCGACCGTTTCAAAATTGCCATTCGTGATCAGGTTGACGGGACTGGCGCTGGCGGTGCCTGCAGCAAACAGGGCGACAACTGCGGCGATGGTGGCGATTTTCATGAGCTGATTTCCTTGCCTTATAGGCATTAAAGTTACCTTAAGTGAAATCATATCCCAGCCATGATAAAAATCAAAGAACTTTACAAAAATATATTTAATATGGACAATTTGTAACGCTCTTCCGGAGAGGGGCGGCTCAATCAAGTTCCTGGCGCGCCACCAGGATGCCATCCGCATCGGCGTAGATCCAGTCGCCCGGATGCACGGCCACGCCGCTGATCTGCACGCGCACGTCGCGCTGGCCGGCGCCCGTCTTGTTGCTCTTGCGCGGATGCGTGGCCAGGGCGCGCACGCCGATCTGGCAGACATTGATTTCCTCGCTGTCGCGGATGCAGCCATCGACGATGATGCCGGCCCAGCCGTTGTTTTCAGCCAGCACGCCAAGCTGGCCGCCCACCAGCGCGCGGCGCAGGCTGCCGCCGCCATCGATCACCAGCACATGACCCTGGCCCGGCGTTTCCAGCGTGCTGCGCACCAGCGCGTTGTCTTCGAACACGTGCAAGGTGGTGGCCGGGCCGCTGAAACGCACACGTTGGCCAAAGGCGCGGTACACGGGCGGCAGCACGGCCAGGGTGCCATCGTCCAGCATGGCTGCATAGTCGTCGCACAGGTCGGTGGTGGCAAAGGTCATGGGAATTCCTTTCGTGGCAGATGGCAACGATTCTATGCCTTTTGCAGCGCCGCAGCACGTGTTTTGCCGCCCACGCCCACGGCCGTGGCAATCGCCAGCGCCTGGAACACGCCGATGAAGACGAACAGCAGGGCCGGATGGTTGCCATCCATCAGCGCGCCAAAGAACAGGGGACCGACGGCCAGGCCGCTGTCGAGGCCCGAATACACGACGCCATACACGCGCCCGGTGGCATTCTTCGGTGCCGCCGCGCGTATCATCAGGTCGCGCGAAGGCCCCGCCACGCCCGACATCAGGCCGATGGCGCCCATCAGCACCACCGCGCCCCAGGCCGGCACGACGGCCATGGCCAGCAGCACGGCCAGCAGCGCGGCGGCGGAAAAAGCGATCGCCACGTTGCGGTCCGGCTGCTTGCTGCGCGCACCCACCACGCCGCCGGCCAGCATGCCCACGGCCGAGGCCAGCATATAGGCCGTGTAGGCGCTGGTAGCCAGCGCCAGACTCATGCCGTACAGCTTGACGAGGGCCACGCTGGCAAAGCTCTGGATGCCGCCCAGGGCGATGGCGGTAATGAAAAAGAAGGCAAAGCACATCCACACGGCAGGCAGGCGCAGGAAGTCCAGCGTGCCTTCGCCGCCAGCCGCCTGGCCCGGCGCGGCCTTTTTCACGGGTTCGGGGCGGATGGCGTGGCGGTTCAGGAACAGGATCAGCAGCACGCCAAACGGCAGCACGGCCGCGCATTGCAGCGCCACCCGCCAGTCATAATGGGTGGCAACATACGTCATGAACAGGGGCGCCAGCGCCCAGCCGATATTGCCGCTGATGCCATGCACGGAAAAGCCGTAGGCCACGCGGGCCGCCGAGACGCGCTGGTTGAGGATGGTGTAGTCGGCCGGATGAAACACGCTGTTGCCCATGCCGGCCAGCATAGCGCCCAGCATCAGCGCCGCATAGCTGTGTGCGGTAGACAGGGCCAGCGCCGACACGCCCAGCAAGAAAATGCCGGAAAACAACACAGCACGGGCGCCGAAACGGTCGACGACAAAGCCGGCCAGCGCCTGTCCCACGCCCGAAATGATGAAGAACACCGTCATCAGCAGGCCCAGTTCCGCATACGACAGGTCGAAGGCGGGTTTCAGCCAGACGAACAGGGCCGCGAGGATCAGGTGATAGAAGTGCGACACGCCATGCGCCAGCCCCACCAGGCCGATGACGCGGGCGTCGCTGCGCAAGGTGGGAATTTCGGATGCCGAGTTAGTTGTTATCATGTCATACCCTGTCTTATACTGGTGAAGCTCAAGTGTATGCAAAATACCATCGTCTGTTTTCCGACAGAACGACATAATTTATCGAATGAAGGCCAAGCTGATGGGTGTACCTATCCTCCACCATACCCGCATGTGTCCGCCACGGGAAGCGCCGAGCGCGACCATCCCCGTGACCATGATCGCGCGCGACCTGCAACCCGATGAATTTCTCTCGCCACACACGCATCCCTGGGGCCAGGTCACCATGGCGCTCGAAGGCGTGCTGCGCATCACCGCCAACAACAGCAGCTGGGTACTGCCGCCCATGCGCGCCATCTGGATCGCGCCCAACGTGGAGCATGCCGTCACGATACTGGAAAAAACCCGTTTGCGCCCGCTGTGCATCCATGCCGCGCGCGCACCGTTCGCCGGCCAGGACTGCAAGGTGCTGGAAGTATCGAACCTGCTGCGCCAGCTGATCATGGCGCTGGAACAGCTGGACCCTGGCCAGGAACCGGCGCGCGAGGCGCTGCTGGCTGAACTGATCCTCGATGAATTGAAACGCTCGGCCACGCGCCCCATCCGCGTGCCCTTGCCTGGCGATAAGCGCCTGAAGACCCTGTGCGACAGCCTGATCGAGAAACCGGGCTTGAACCAGACCCTGGAACACTGGGCGCAGCAAGTCGGCGCCTCGGAGCGTACCCTGGCGCGGCTGTTCGAACGGGAATTGGGCATGAGTTTTGGCCAGTGGCGCCAGCAAGTGCGCCTGGCGCACGCGGCGCCCCTGATCGCGCGCGGCGTGCCGCTGTCGCAGGTGGCCGAAGAACTGGGCTACGCCAGCCAGTCGGCCTTTTCCGCCATGTTCAAGAAGACTTTCGGCAGCTCGCCGTCAGCCTTCTTTGCCCAAGGCGGGCGCCCTTAGGCCATGAAGTCGAATAAAGAGTTCTTGCCCGTATAACCCGGCAAGGCCGAGTTCGTTCCCATCTGTTCCTGCGCCGAATACGCTTTCACCAGCGCCTGCGCCTGGGCCGTCAGCGCCTTGGCCAGTACGGCTTTCTTGTTGGTCAGGGTGGTGATGTCCTTGCCGACCGTCTGCACTTCCTTGCGGATGATGCTCGTTTCGCCCGTCAGCTCGCCGATCTTGCTGGCGAACTGGTCCGCCACACCCTTGCCGTTATTCGTAAACATCTTGCTGACGGCTTCAGGATCGGCCGCGATGGCCGCCTTGAGCTTTTTATCGTCGAGCACCAGCTCGCCGCTCTTGCCCAGGGTCACGCCGGCACTGCCCAGCACCGACGATGGCACACCCGTGCTGGCCGTGCGCAGCACCTGCTCCATCTGCGAACGCACCTGGCCCAGGGCCGTGTCGGACTTCAAATCGCCCTGCTGCAGACTCTGCAGCTTGCTGTTGAGTTCATTGTAGGCCGTGACGAAGCTGGCCACATTGCTGGCGATCTGGCTGCTGTCCTTGGCGATGACGAGGTCCGTCGTGCCTTTTTTCTTCAATTCGATGGTGGCGCCCTCGACGGCCGTCGTCAGGGTATTCGTGGCGCTCTTGATTTCCTTGCCGTCAACGGTCAGCAGCGCGTCCTGCGCGGCGGCCGTCTGCTGCATGCCCTTGCCGGCGCCGGGCGCATAGCTGAGCAAATTACTGACGGCCGCGTCGCCAGCCACGCTGATGCGCATGCTGCTGTCGGCGCCGCTCTTGCCGTTCAAGGCCAGCGAGTAGCCATCGGGGCCCTTCACCACGCTGGCGTCGATACCCTGCTGCTTGAGCGCGGCGGCGATGCCGTCGAGGCTATTGTTGCTGCTGTCGATGGTCAGCGAAATGATCTTGCCGCTGCCGGGCGTAAATTGCTTGCCGTCGGCCGAGCCTACTTCGATCTTCACCAGCGCGGGCGCCCCCGTGCCGATCGCCGCGCTCGAGGATTTCTGCGCGCCGCTGAGCAAAGTCTGTCCCTGCGCCAGTTGCTTGACATTCAGTTCATGACTGCCGCTGACAGCCTTGTCGGTGGTGGTGGCGCTCAGCACATCCTTGCTGCTGGACGTGGCCGACGTGGCCAGGCCGCTGCCGGCCATGTTCTTGGCCACGGTCTGGAATTTCGCCAGCGCCGATTGCAGCTGGCCCAGGCCCGAGAACTTGGCCTGGTCGCGCGCCAGGCTGGCGTTGAGCTTGACGACGCCCGTGTTCTGCGACTGCATCTGGCGCTCCACCTTCGCATACACATCGGCCGAAATATTGCCCTGCGTCGTTTGCTGCGTGTTGTTGGTGTAGGCCCTGCTGTTGATGGTCGAATTAAACATGGTAGGCGTTCCCGTCGGGTGTAAGGTCATGGCACACGGTTCAGGTCGTGACCGTGCTGCGCTGGAAACGGACGGCAGGCGCGCGTGGCGCGGCAAGGTCCCTCTTCTGGTTGATAATTATGCAGTATTACTGGAATATCAAAACAGCGAACAGAACAGGTTTTTCCTGACTGCAATCCCATATGCACCATTTTAGCGCATTTCACCTGTCGCGCCCTCCAGGCTTGCCTCAGCGCATGAATTTCGAGATGGCGCTGCTGACGGCCATGTCCAACTGCAGGAAAGTGAGTCCCACCTTGAAACCTGCGCTGCTGAAAATGCAATGCGAGACGGACACGCGCGCCTCGATGATGTGCGCCGAACCATCGTAAAACAATTCGAACAGCACCTTGCCCTGCTTACCTGTCGGCACCGGTTCCGCGATGACGGCTGCCATGCCGCCCGGCCCCACATCGAGGGTGCGCGCCGCCACGGGGCCCGCGCCATCCATTACCAACATTGCCTTGGCACGCAATATCTTGCGTGCGCCCTGCCTTTGCTCAACTGACACTATATTCCGCTTCTCTAACTATGCATTGTCGATGCGGATTCACGGGGTGAATCCATCGGACAAATATTATAGTTCTAAACGGAAATTTTGTTTGACTTGTCTCAAGCTTGGCATTTAAACCATACCAACTCTTACTCCAGGTCGCGCAGCTTATTGAATGCTTCGTCGATACGCTCGACGCCGATGACCTTGAGGCCTTCGATGACTTGCTTGGGCAAGTTCGACTTGGGCACCACAGCCAGGGTAAAGCCCAGCTTGGCCGCTTCGCGCAAGCGCTCCTGGCCCCGTGGCGCAGGGCGTATTTCGCCCGCCAGCCCCACTTCGCCAAATACCACGAGCCCCCGTGGCAGCGGTTTGTTGCGCATCGACGAGTTAATCGCCAGTAACACGGCCAGGTCGGCCGCCGGTTCCGTAATCTTGACGCCACCGACGGCGTTGATGAACACATCCTGGTCGAACGCGGCGATGCCCGCGTGGCGGTGCGCCACGGCCAGCAGCATGGCCAAGCGGTTCTGCTCCAGGCCGACGGACAGGCGGCGCGCATTCGGCAAGTGGCTCGTGTCGACCAGGGCCTGGATTTCCACCAGCAACGGACGCGTGCCTTCCTGCGTCACCATCACGCAAGAACCGGGCACCTGGTTGTCGTGCTGCGAAAGGAACAGCGCGGAAGGGTTCGACACACCCTTCAAGCCCTTTTCCGTCATGGCGAACACGCCCAGCTCGTTGACGGCGCCGAAACGGTTCTTGATGGCGCGCACCAGGCGGAAGCTGGAATGGGCGTCACCCTCGAAATACAGCACCGTGTCGACAATGTGCTCGAGCACGCGGGGACCGGCCAGCGCGCCCTCTTTCGTCACGTGCCCCACTAGAATGATGGTCACGCCCGTCTGCTTGGCCGCGCGCGTCAGCTGGGCCGCGCATTCGCGCACTTGCGCCACGGAACCGGGCGCCGAGCTGAGGGCATCCGAATACACGGTCTGGATCGAGTCGATGACCACCACTTCCGGTTTCAGGTCGGCCAGGGTGGCAAGAATCTTCTCGAGTTGGATCTCGGCCTGCAATTTAAGTTCCTTGGCGTCGATGACGAGACGCTTGGCGCGCAGGGCAATCTGCGCGCCCGATTCCTCGCCGCTGACATACAGCACGCGCTTATGATGCGACATGTTCGCCAGCGCCTGCAGCAGCAGGGTCGACTTGCCGATGCCGGGGTCGCCGCCGATCAGCACGACGCCGCCCGCGACCATGCCGCCGCCCAGCACGCGGTCGAATTCCTCGATGCCCGTGCCGAAACGGGGCACGTCGATGGCGTCGATATCGTCGAGCGACAGCACGGGCGCCGTCTGGGCCAGCGACATGTGCTGCGGATTCGAATAGCGGTTGTTGCCACCCGTTTCGGGCAGGGTTTCCACCATGGTATTCCACTGGTTGCACGAGGTGCATTGCCCCATCCATTTGTTGCTGATGGCGCCGCAATCGCTGCAGGTGTAGATGGTCTTGACTTTTGCCATGGTGTACTTTGCCCGGGTAAGGTGAAACTGCTGTTTATATATACAGTATATACAAACAAGGCTGCGAGGTCACGCCTCGATCACCGGAACGCGGGGCGCCAGTGCGCACATCAGCTCGTAGCCGATGGTGCCGGCGGCCAGGGCCACCTCGTCGATCGGCATGCCCTGGCCCCACAAGGTCACGGCGCTGCCAACTTTAGCGCCCGGCACGTGGGTCAGGTCGACCATCAGCATGTCCATCGACACCCTGCCGATGAGGCCCGTGCACACGCCGTCGACCAGCACGGGCGTGCCTTCGGGCGCGTGGCGCGGGTAGCCATCCGCATAGCCACACGCCACCACGCCCACCTTGATATTGCCGGCCGCTTCGTAGCGGCTGCCATAGCCCACCACTTCGCCGGCGGCGATATCCTGGATACCGATAATGCGGCTGCGCAAGGTCATGGTGGGCAGCAAGCCGAACGCCTGGGCGGACGTGCCGCCAGGAGCGCCGCTGGGCGTGCCGCCGTACAGCATGATGCCGGGGCGCACCCAGTCACTGTCCAGATGATGCAGCAGCACGCCGGCCGAATTGCACAGGCTGCGCGGCAAGGCAGCACCAATGCTGGCCGCGCCCGCTTCGAAACGCAGCATCTGCTGGGCCAAAGGCAAGCGCGTGGCCCCCGCCTCGTCCGCATTGGCGAAATGCGTCATCAGCGTGATCGTGCCGACATGCGGGATGGCCCGCAGGCGCGCATACGCGGCGGCCACGGCGCCCGGCGTGAAACCCAGGCGATTCATGCCCGTATTCATTTTCAGGTGCACATCGATGGCGTGCGGCAGGCGCGCCGCTTCCAGCAGGGCGATCTGTTCTTCGCAATGCACGCTGCCGTTCAAGCCATGTTGCGCCATGACAGGCAAATCGCTGGCGTCGAAAAAACCTTCCAGCAGCAAGATGGGCTTGGTCCAGCCCAGTTCGCGCAGACGCACGGCGTAGTCGACCTCGACCAGCGCCAGGCCATCGGCCTCGGCAAAGCCCCGCATGGCCCGTTCCAGGCCGTGGCCATAGGCATTTGCCTTGACGACGGCCCACACCCTGGCGCCGCGGGCGCCGGCACGGGCGCGCGCCAGATTGTGTTGCATGGCATCGAGATGGATGGTGGCGATGAGGGGCCTGGGCATATGCGTCGTTCACGGCGGGTGGGAAAGCCGTATTTTACCGGATGGGCCGCAAGCTGGTCCGTCGCCGCGCGCCAGACCGGCGCACAGGACACCATGTATAAAATGCTCACATGTGATGTATTTTTCTACGGCAGAAAAATTAAGCTTCGCTTAGACAAGACTATGCAAAGCAGCCCCTTCCAAACTTGGGGTTTGCCGTTTTTTCGTGGTATAAAGCAAGCCAGATATGATTTCAGGCATTCCAGAATGAATCGTGGTTTTTATACCATCATGGCGGCGCAGTTCTTTTCCTCGCTGGCAGATAACGCCCTCTTTTTTGTCGCCGTCGATTTATTGGTGTCCATGAAATCACCGGCGTGGATCACGCCGCTGCTCAAACTGTCATTCGTCCTGTTTTACGTGCTGTTAGCCGCTTTTGTCGGCGCCTTCGCAGATGCATTGCCAAAAGGCAAGGTCATGTTCATCGCCAACATGGTCAAGATTTTCGGCTGCGCCCTCGTCTTCTTCCACGTACACCCGCTGCTGGCTTACGCCGTCGTCGGTTTTGGCGCGGCCGTGTACTCGCCCGCCAAGTACGGCATCCTGACGGAACTGCTGCCGCCGGAAAAACTCGTGGCGGCGAATGGCTGGATCGAAGGCTTGACCGTCACCTCCATCATCCTCGGCACCGTCATGGGCGGCGCACTCGTCAGCGGCCACGTGTCCGACATGCTGCTGTCCTTCGACTTCCCCCTGATCGACACGGGCATCACCAACAAGACGGAAGCGGCCCTGTGCGTGGTGGTCGGCATCTATGTGCTGGCAACCCTGGCCAACCTGAAGATTCCCGACACGGGCTGCGTGTATCCGCACCAGGAACGCAATCCTATCAAACTGATTACCGATTTTGCCAATTGCTATTCCATCCTGTGGAAAGACAAGCTGGGCCAGATCACCCTGGCCGTGACGACCCTGTTCTGGGGCGCTGGCGCCACCTTGCAACTGATCGTGCTGGAATGGGCCAAGCAATCCTTGAACATGCCATTCGACAAGGCGACCAGCCTGGTGGGCGTGGTCGCCATCGGCGTGGCCGCCGGCGCCGTGCTGTCGGCCCGCTTCATTCCGCTGCGCAAATCGCTGACTGTCATTCCGCTGGGCATCGCCATGGGCGTGATCGTCATGATGATGACACAAGTGCATTCCGTGTGGATCGCCTACCCGCTGCTGATACTGATCGGCGCCCTGTCCGGCTTTTTCGTCGTGCCAATGAATGCTCTGCTGCAACACCGCGGCCACGTGCTGATGAGCGCAGGCCATTCCATCGCCGTGCAGAACTTCAATGAGAACCTGTCGATTCTCACCATGCTGGCCGTGTATTCCATCATGATCCGTCTGCACCTGCCGCTGAACATCATCATCACCCTGTTCGGCCTGTTCGTCGCCGGCACCATGTACATGATCATGCGCAGGCACAAGCTGAACCAGGCGGAGCACGACAATCTGTCGCTGATTGGCGAGCAGAAACATTAAGCAATGTGGTGTCGGATTACGCGCCAGGCGCTAATCCGACCTACCGATCTACGCAGGTAGCGCGCCTGTTATTCGCCGCGCGGCAGCCTGCTCCGTCCAGTCATGCGGCACGACAAAACCACGCGTGCGCTCCACTTCCCAGCCTTCGATAGTATCCACTGTGGCCACCATCACCGGTTGCGCCAGATCAAACAAACGCGCGCGCAAGGCATCCACGTCCAGCACTTCCTCGTCGCGCCCCTTGTATGGCGCCAGCCATTGCAGGCGCGGCAGCACGACATAGCGCTGCTCCGGCAGTTGCGCCGGCGTGCACCAGAAGCCGTATCCATGTTCAGGGGAAATACCGTCCAGGGCAGGCGTGGCGCCTGCCGCATAAAACAGCCAGCCCTTGACCAGCGCCTGCGCCGCGCGCACGGGCTGCGCCAGCAGGGTTTGCGCGGCAGGATGGCGAGACAAGGCCAGTTGCTTGTCGAGGATCTTGCGCATCTTCAACCCCAGGGTATCGGCCAGGTTGGGGCCGATCAAGTGGTTGAAGACGCCCGGATCGGGCGCGCCTTCGAGCAGGTAGAACTTGGTGGCGAATTCCCAGTGCAGCAAGTCGTTACCGTCACGCAGCAGAAAATCGAACTCGCCTACCGTGTCGTTGCGGTTCACCTGCACTTGCAAGCCATGCGCCTGCAATACCCCGTGCTGTTCAAAATAAAAGGCCAGCAGCTTTTCAGCGTACAGGCCCAGGCGGGAATAGAATTTCGGCCCCAGCGCCGCATCGAGCGGCGACGGGTCATCCTGCAGCCCCGCCAGCCACGCCGCCACGGAGGGCGTGACGGGCGCAAGGCTGGCGATGCGCCCGCCCCAGTGGCGGCTGGACGGATCGAGCAAGTCGGGCGAGTCGAGCAGCCAGGCCAGCGCACGCACGCGGGGGTGCGTCAGATGCCCCCAGCGGCGCTCAAAACGGGCCTGGAAGCTGTCACCCACCGTGCGTGCTTTTCGCCAGACACAGGTCGGCCCAGGCGCGCGCCTTGGCCTTGCCCGTCCCGTCCTGCAGCAGCATTTCCGGGTGGAAGGTGGCCACGACGGACGCATTGCCCAGCTGGCGCACCGTGCCGCGCACGGGTTTTTCACCGGGATTGATGCCGGCGGCTGCCATCGAACCGAGGGTGACGATGGTGCGCGGCTGCAGCAGGGCCAGTTCGCGGTCAAAATAGGGACGGCAGGCGGCCGACTCCGATTCGGTGGGCAAGCGTTCCTGCCCCGCCTCGTCGAGCGGACGGCATTTCAGCAAGTGCGTGATGTACACGCCGCTGCCCGCATCGATATCGATGGCTTTCAGCATATTGTCGAGCAACTTGCCCTGCTCGCCCGGCAAGGCATGCCCTTCGCGCTCTTCCAGCCGCGACGGGCTGCTGGCCAGCATCAGCCAATCACCCTGGCGGTCGCCACGGCCCATGACGACGCCCTTGCGCGTCTTGCACAGGTCGCAGCGCGCGCACTTGGCGACGGCGGCCGTCAAGCCATCCCATTCGAGGGCGGCGATATCGGCATCGCTCAGCTGTTTGGCCGGTGGCGGTGGCGGCGCATCATCGAACCAGGCCGTGTCGTCCGGCTCGGCGGCAGGAGCTGGCGTAGCGGCAACAGCAACGGGCACTTCGACCTGCACCTCGGCGACCGCCTCAGCAACCACCTCGATCACGGCTTCTATGGCTTCTGCCACAGGCCCCGCCACGACGGCTTCCATCTCCACGGGGGCCTCGGCGGCGACGTCAACCGCTTCGGGTGCAACACCCTGGCGCAAGCGCCACAGGGGGCCGACGCCCATTTCATCGAGGAAAACGGCGCTGCGGCTCATAAGGTATAACGCATCACGATGGCGTCCTCACGTTGTGAGTTACTGGCCGGATAATATCCCTTGCGCCGGCCGATCTGTTCAAATCCATAGCGCTGGTAAATGTCGAGCGCGCGCACGTTCGACGGGCGCACTTCCAGCAGCATCGATTCCATGCCCAGCTGGCGCGCGCTGGCGCAGGACTGGTTCAGCAGGAAACGGCCCAATCCCTGACCCTGGATGGCGCCTTCGACGGCCACGTTGAGCAAGTGCGCCTCGTCGACGACCAGCATCAGCAAGAAGTAACCAAGCAAGGTGCCATCCACGTCGCGCAGCACCCAGGCCGGATAACCGCTCTTGAGGGAATCGACAAAGTTGCCGTGCGTCCAGGGATGCGGATACACGCGCTGCTCCAGCGCCAGCACTTCGACCAAGTCCGCTTCGACCATGGGCTGATAGTCGAGGCGCAGCAAGTCCCAGCCGGCAGCACGATCTTGGCCCGCTACACTCATTGTGCTGGCTCCGCAGCGGCCTTGGCCAGTTGCATCTGCTGCCGTTCCGCGCTCGTGTAAGCGATCTTGTTGCGCAAGTACAAAGGCTGCGCCTCGGCCGCCGTCACGAACTGACCAGCCGCAAAGGCGATGCGCGCCAGCTGCGCCACCTGCACGGCGTGCGGCATGATGGCGGCGTCAGCCTTGGCGGAGCACGGCAGCGCTGCCAGCGCCTCGGCATAGGCGCTAAAACCGTTGCCGCAACCGGTGACCTCGCCTTGCGGCGCCACGCCGGCCGGCGCGCTCAGGGCCGGCGGCGAAACAATCTGCAAGCCATCCTGGTAATCGTATTGCGCCCAGTACACTTCGCCCATGCGGGCGTCGAGCACGGTCACGATGCATTGCGCGCCATGCTGCTGGTGGCAGGCGAGGGCCATGGCGTCGAGCGTGACGACGGGCACGACGGGCAAATTGGCGCCGTAGGCCAGGCCTTGAGCGATGCCGCAAGCCGTACGCACGCCCGTAAACGAGCCGGGACCGGAGCCGTAGGCGACGGCATCGACGTCGACCAGGGTCACGCCCGCTTCAGCCAGCAATTCCTGCACCATCGGCAAGATGGATTGGGAATGGGTGCGCACGCCCGACGAGGCGCGGGACAGGACGACATCGCCGCGCAACAAGGCGCAGGAGGCGAGTTCGGACGAGGTTTCAATAGCAAGCAGGGTGGGAAGTAAGGTAGACATAGCGTATTTTACCTTGCCGCGCCATGGCGCGGCACTCCCCGCTGCGGCATGCCGTGGCAAGCCGGGCAACGATCAGGCCGGTGCAGCGCGATGCGGCTTGCACAGCGGGCCCGCGAGGACGGCTATAATGAAAGACGCAGCTAATTATTTGACCGGCATCAAGTCTGCCGCGCCAAGCAATTATTCACTTAGCAGCAATCGCTTAGCAACATCGTCTTTCCACTCTTGCCCTGGTCCGCTCCGTGAATCCACTTCTTGCCAAACTGCAACCATATCCATTCGAAAAGCTGCGCCAGCTGTTTGCCGGCGTGACGGTCAATCCCGAGTATGCGCCCATCAGCTTGGGCATGGGCGAACCCAAGCACCCGACGCCGCCGTTCATCGAGCAGGCATTGGTCGACAATATCCACGGCCTGGCCAGCTATCCGACCACCATCGGTTCGGAAGCGTTACGCAGCGCCATCGCCGGCTGGCTCGAACGCCGCTACGACATCCCCAAGCTCAATCCTGCCACGCAAATCCTGCCCGTGAACGGTTCGCGCGAAGCGCTGTTTGCGCTGGCGCAAACGGTGATCGATCCGTCGGCCGGTTCGCTGGTGATCAGCCCGAATCCGTTTTACCAGATCTATGAAGGCGCGGCCTACCTGGCCGGCGCCGAACCATATTTCGTCAATTCCGACCCGGCGCGCAATTTCGGCTGCGACTACGACAGCGTACCGGCCAGCGTGTGGGAAAAGGTCAAGCTGCTGTTCCTGTGTTCGCCCGGCAACCCGACGGGCGCCGTCTTGACCCTGACGGACTGGGAACACCTGTTCGCCCTGTCCGAGCGCTATGATTTCGTCATCGCCGCCGACGAGTGCTATTCCGAGATCTACCACGGCGACACGCCGCCGCTGGGCGCGCTGCAGGCGGCGCACATGCTGGGCCTGTCCACCATCGAGCGCCCGTATGCGCGCCTGGTGGTGTTTTCCAGCCTGTCGAAGCGCTCGAACGTGCCGGGCATGCGCTCGGGCTTTGTTGCCGGCGATGCCGAAGTATTGAAAAAATTCCTGCTCTACCGAACCTACCACGGCGGCGCCATGAGCCCCGCCGTGCAGGCGGCCTCCGTCGCGGCCTGGAACGACGAAACCCATGTCGAGGAAAATCGCGCCAAGTACCGCGCCAAGTTCGACGCCATCACGCCGCTGCTGCAATCGGTGATGGACGTGCAATTGCCGGATGCCGGCTTCTACCTGTGGGCCGACGTCAGCCGCACGGGACTGTCCGACACCGAATTCGCGCAACGCCTGTACGCCGAATATAATGTGACGGTATTGCCTGGCAGTTACCTGGCGCGCGACGCACACGGCATCAATCCGGGCCGCAACCGCATCCGCATGGCCCTGGTGGCCGAAACGGCCGAAGGGCTGGAAGCCGCACTGCGCATAGTAAAATTCTGCCAGCAGCTTTCCGCATCCGCATCAACCAACTAAATAAACAAGACATCATCATGAGCCAACAACTGCAAACCATCATCGACCAGGCCTGGGAAAACCGCGCCGAGATCAATCCGGGCAACGGCACGGCCGAACTGCGCGATGCCGTTTCCCACGTCATCAATGGCCTGGACAACGGCAGCATCCGCGTGGCGGAAAAAACCACGGGCGACTGGGTGGTCAACCAGTGGGTCAAGAAAGCCGTGCTGCTGTCGTTCCGCCTGGAAGACAATGTCGTCCTGCCGTCCGACGGCACGATGCAGTTCTACGACAAGGTCCCGACCAAGTTCGCCAACTACACCAAGGAAGACTTCGTCAAGGGCGGTTTCCGCGTGGTGCCGCCAGCCGTCGCCCGCCGCGGCAGCTTCATCGCCAAGAACGTCGTGCTGATGCCGTCCTACGTCAACATCGGCGCCTACGTCGATGAAGGTGCCATGGTCGACACCTGGGCCACCGTCGGCTCCTGCGCCCAGATCGGCAAGAACGTCCACCTGTCCGGCGGCGTCGGCATCGGCGGCGTGCTGGAGCCAATGCAAGCGAACCCGACCATCATCGAAGACAACTGCTTCATCGGCGCCCGTTCGGAAATCGTCGAAGGCGTGATCGTCGAAGAAAACTCCGTCATCTCGATGGGCGTGTACATCGGCCAGTCGACCAAGATCTACGACCGCGCCACGGGCGAAGTCACCTACGGCCGCGTGCCAGCCGGTTCCGTTGTGGTCTCGGGCAACCTGCCTTCGGAAGACGGCAAGTACTCGCTGTACTGCGCCGTGATCGTCAAGCGCGTGGATGCAAAAACCCGCGCGAAAACGGGCATCAACGAATTGCTGCGCGGCATTTGATCACTGCGCTGTGAAGCATCAGTAACATCCGAATGTCCCGCCCCGGCGGGACATTGTCGTTTTTGTCCACGCCAGTGCAACACTTGTTGAAGGTAAAGCATGTCCAGAGTCGATTACGAAGCGTTGGAGCCATCAGAGGATTACCTGCTAATGTGCTACGCAGGCATACCGTTTAGCGGCATAGCATTTGAAAACGATACGGATGGCGTATTGATAACAGAAACGAGTTTTATTGATGGCCAGAAAAACGGTATTTCCCGGCAATGGTCGGTTGCGAGCAGACTTATTCGCGAAGAATGGTTTGCCCTGAACGCGTTACATGGCCCGGCGCATGAATGGCACGACAATGGCGCGCGCAAATCCGATGGACGCTATGAACTCGGAATATGCATCCTGGAACAAGTGTGGGACGCGCAGGGCACTCTGCTCAAAGACTATCGGATAGATGAAGACGGTGCGCAATTTGCCACACTGAAAAAACTGCGCAACAGTCAAATTGGCACCATGGCCAGCACCGCACATCTCCCGCACCGCATCTGAATACCATCTTCAATTGTCCCGTTGTCCGCTCCCATCCTGCCCTATACTGGATGGCATGAATACTCCTCCCGTCCTGATCGTCGGCGCCGGTCCTACCGGCCTCATGCTTGCCTTGCGCCTGGCGCGCCATGGCGTCGATTGCCGCATCATCGACAAGAACAGCGGCCCGGGCCAGGCGTCGCGGGCCATGGCCGTGCATGCGCGCACCCTGGAGTTTTACCAGCAACTGGGCTTTGCCGACGAGCTCGTCAGCCTGGGCATCAAGATCAATGCCATGCACATCCACGAGGGCGGCGAGGAGCTGGTGAAACTGGCGCTGGGCGAGATCGGCGAAGGCCTGAGCCCCTATCCTTTCGTGCTGAGCCTGCCCCAGGACGAGCATGAACGCTTCCTGATCAGCAAGCTGGCGGCGGCCGGCGTGCACGTGGAATGGAACGTGGCGCTGGACCTGTGGACGCAGGACGATAGCGAAGTGCAAGCCATCTTGCTCAACCATGGCGAACGACAATATTGCACGTTTAACTATATTTGCGGCTGCGACGGCGCCCGCAGCAAGGTACGCGAAATCGCCGGTTTCGACTTTTCCGGCGGCACCTACGATCACCTGTACTACGTGGCAGACGCGCAAGTGGCCGGCAAGAATACGGATTTGCATGCCCATCTGGGCGCGAACTCGTTTGCGCTGATGTTGCCCGTGCGCACCAGTGGCATGCAGCGCCTGATCGGCATCCTGCCCGACCGCCCCGATGGCGCGCCGGCGCCCGTGTTTGACGACGTGCGCAGCGACGTGGAAACCTTGCTGGGCGTCCAGGTCGAGCACGTGAACTGGTTTTCCACGTATAAAGTGCACCACCGAGTGGCGGCGCAATTTCGCGAACGACGCTGCTTCATCCTCGGCGATGCGGCCCACCTGCACAGCCCCGTGGGCGGCCAGGGCATGAACACGGGCCTGGGCGACGCCGTCAACCTGGCCTGGAAACTGGCGCAAAAGCTGCGCGGACAAAGCAACGACGCCCTGCTCGACACCTATGAAAGCGAGCGCATCGTGTTTGCCCGCAAGCTCGTCGCCACCACCGACCGCGCCTTCCAGGCCATCGTCGCGCAAGGCATGGCCGGGCAATTCCTGCGCCGTTGGCTGGTGCCGCACGCGCTGCCCTTCCTCTCGGGCTTCGCGCGGGCGCGCCGTTTGCTGTTCCAGACCGTGTCGCAAATCCAGATCCATTATGAAGACAGCGCCCTCTCCGCCGGCCATGCGGAATACCTGCGCGGCGGCGACCGCCTGCCGTGGTTTTCCGACGGCACGCAAGACAATTTTACGGCCCTGCGCAGCATGGATTGGCAATTGCACATCTATGGCGAAGCGGCGCCCGAACTGCTGGACGAAGCGCGTGTGCTGAAACTGCCCGTGCACTGCTACACCTATAACGTGGCCGCCAAGCTGGCCGGCCTGGGCCGCGATGCGGCCTACCTGGTTCGCCCCGACGGCCACATTGCGCTGGCCCTGCACCTGCAGGAAAGCGGCGCCCTGCGCGCCCTGGCCTTGCGGCTTGGCCTGCATTTCGGCCCGGCGGAATCGGGCCAGGCGGCGCCACGGCCTGTGTAGGCCAGCCAAGGTTTGTGGCAAATCAAAGTGGGGAATTTAATTTCCTTGCTTTGTTTGCTTTGTTTGACTTCGTGTCCTATGCTGAAACATGCGTTTCAAGGAGACAGCCATGTCGAACACATCGAACACACGCTCCCCTGTCAGCGATGGCGACACCAGCACGATTGATGAGGCCGCCACCGGCAGCGGGCATGCTTCAGCCGCGCCCTCGCTGGCCAGGCAGTTGGCGAATGCACTCGCTCCCAATGCCACGGGCTTGCGTTTTAACATTGCACAAGATACGTTCCAGGAAGCCTATGCATCGCTGCTGGACTCCGTGCCGCGCGACGACCGGCCCGCGCTGCTGGCGCAAATGCGGCGCGACCTCGATATCGTCGCCGAACGCGAGCTGAACCTGGCCTCTGATATCGGCGCGCATGCAGGACACATCAATACCCGGCAATTCATGCGCGGCCTGGAAGAGCAGGAGCGGCAGCAGCGTCAAAAAGACCTGGCCTCGCACAGCTTGCTGTCTGGCCCCGAACTGCGCGCCCGGCTGAAAGTCACGCCGCAGGCGCTCAGTGCGGCACTCAAAGCCAGACGCCTGTTCGCCTTGCGCGGCGCTTCGGGCGAATATGTCTATCCGGCATTTTTCGCCGATCCCCGCCACGACCGCCACATCCTGGAAAAAATCAGCAAAATCCTCGGCGACTTGCCGGGCGCCGCCAAATGGGATTTTTTTATCGCTCCGCGCCTGTCGCTGGGCGGCAAGTCGCCGCTCGAAGCCCTGGCCAAAGGCAAACTCGATGCCGTGATGGCGGCCGCCCGCGCCTACGCTGACGAATAACCGCGCGACCGTGGCAACCTTGCGCCTGCCCCGTCTGCCGCAACTGCCCGCAGCGCTACAGACGGTGCGCTGCGATCCCGCAGCGCTGTACCGTGTCTCCGGCCACGCCACGGGCGAACCGTATTTCGGCAGGGCGAACACCTACCGCTTCGACGATCCCCACCCACAGGCTGCGGCCCGCTTCGGCACCTGCTACCTGGGCACGTCGCTTGCTGTGGCGCTTGCCGAAACCTTGCTGCATGACCGCAAACCCATCCATAACCGCTTCGTGATCGAGCTGGCCGTGATACAGGCACGCTTTGTGATTCGCTTCGCCGGCAAACCGCTTATCGTGGCTGATCTGACTGGTGCCGCCCTCAGGCAACTGGGTGGCCATGCGGGGCTCAGCGGCACGTCGTCGTATCAAACGACCAAGGCCTGGTCGGCCGCCATCCATGCGCATCCGGACGCGGTCGACGGCATGCTCTACATGTCACGCCACAAGAATGATGAAACGGCGCTGGTACTGTTCCACCGCGCCGCGCCCAAGCTCGCGATGAAGTCCGCCACGCCGCTTTCTGTCCATCCGGACTTCGGCCAGGTCGCCACACTGCTTGGCATCCGCAGCGCCTGGCACTGAATCTGCCAGGATCATGCAACCTTGTTGCACCGCCGCATCGACTACGCATCGACTGTATAATGTCGGCTACCATCGCATTTTTCCCTGGCGCAAGCGCCGCGATCAAGCGAACCGCATTCATTCCCCTTTGCCCTACCCATGACGACCATTACACTCTACGGTATCCCCAACTGCGATACCGTCAAAAAGGCCCGCACCTGGCTGGCCGCGCAGCAACTCGATTTCACCTTCCACGACTTCAAGAAGCAGGGCCTGGAACGCGCCACCGTGGAAGCGTGGCTGCAGCAATTGCCGTGGGATGTGCTGGTCAACAAGAAAGGCACGACCTGGCGCGCCCTGTCCGACGAGCGCAAGGCGTCCACCGTCGACGCGGCCAGCGCCCTGGAGCTGATGCTGGAAAACCCGTCCATCATCAAGCGCCCTGTGCTGGACAAGGATGGCCAGTTCAGCGTGGCGTTTTCGGATGCGCAGTACAAGACCATTTTCTCGCTGTAATCCCCTAGTTGACCACGATGTTGCCGGCACGACCATACCCATGACCACCTCCAAAACCCTCGCCCTGACCGAAAAACTGATCGCCCTGTCCTCGGTCACGCCCGACGACAAGGGCTGCCAGCAGCACCTGATCGACCTCCTCACGCCGCTGGGCTTTGTCTGCGAAACGATACAGTCGAACGACGTCACCAATCTGTGGGCGCGCCGCGGCACGACATCGCCCGTGTTCGTCTTTGCCGGCCATACGGACGTGGTGCCCACCGGTCCCGTCGAGCAATGGCGTTCGCTGCCCTTCATTCCCACGCACCGCGACGGCAAGCTGTACGGCCGTGGCGCGGCCGACATGAAAACCTCGATCGCCGCCATGGTGGTCGCCTGCGAGGAATTCATTGCCGCCACGCCCGGGCACACGGGTTCGATCGCCTTTTTGATCACCAGCGACGAAGAAGGCCCGGCCACGGACGGCACCGTCATCGTGTGCGATAAATTGAAAGAGCGCGGCGAGCAGATCGACTATTGCCTGGTGGGCGAGCCGACGTCGAGCGCGCAGCTGGGCGACATGATCAAGAACGGCCGCCGCGGTTCGCTGTCGGGCCGGCTGACGATCAAGGGCGTGCAAGGCCATATCGCCTACCCGCACCTGGCAAAGAATCCGATCCACGAAGCGGCGCAGGCGCTGGCCGACCTGGTCGAGGAAAAATGGGATGCCGGCAACGAGTACTATTTGCCGACCTCGTGGCAAATGTCGAATATCAACGCGGGCACGGGCGCGAATAACGTGATTCCGGGCGACATGGTGATCGATTTCAATTTCCGCTTTTCCACGGCCAGCACGGCGGAAAACCTGCAGGAGCGGGTGCACGCCATCCTCGACAAGCATGATTTGCAATACGCTTTGCAATGGACCCTGAGCGGCCTGCCCTTCCTCACGCCGCGCGGCACCTTGAGCGATGCGCTGTCCGCCGCGATCCTCGAAGAAACGGGTATCGCGACGGAGCTGTCGACCACGGGCGGCACCTCGGATGGCCGGTTTATCGCGCAAATCTGCCCCCAAGTGATAGAATTCGGGCCGCCCAATGCCAGTATTCACAAGATCGACGAGCACATCGAACTGCGCCACATCGATCCCCTGAAGAATATTTACCGGCGCACGCTGGAGCATTTGCTGCCCGTCTGAACCAGAATACCGAGGCCCGTCACGGCGGGCCAGAACACCGTCTTTTCGAGAATGCCATGACCCCGAACCCGTTTTCCACGCCACGCGACCTGCTGCGCTACGCCGTTACCCGTTTCAATACCGCCAAGCTGTTTTTCGGCCACGGCAGCGCCGAAGCGTTCGACGAAGCGGCTTATCTGATCCTGCACACGTTGAAGTTGCCGCTCGACAAGCTCGAACCCTTCCTCGACGCCAAGCTGCTGCCGTCGGAAGTGGCCAGCGTGATGAGCGTCATCGACCGCCGCAGCATCGACCGCGTGCCGGCCGCCTACATCACCAAGGAAGGCTGGCTGGGTACGTATAACTTCTACGTCGACGAGCGCGTGATCGTGCCCCGCTCCTTCATCGCCGAGCTGATCCCTGAATACTTTTCGCCATGGGTGGCGGAACCGGAAGCCGTGGAAAACATCCTGGAACTGTGCACCGGCTCGGGCTGCCTATCCATCATGATGGCCGACGCCTTCCCGAACGCCGCCGTCGATGCCGTGGACATTTCCGCCGACGCGCTGGCCGTGGCCAAGCGCAACGTCGACACGTACAAACTGCAGGACCGCGTCACCCTGATCGAATCAGACCTGTACACGAACGTGCCGGCCAAGAAATATGATTTGATCATCAGCAACCCGCCATACGTGAATTCCGCGTCGATGGGCGCCCTGCCCCAGGAATACCTGGCGGAACCGCAAATCGCCCTCGACGGCGGCAGCGACGGCATGGACCTGGTGCGCAAGATTATCGCCGGCGCGGCCGAACGCCTGACGGACGACGGCATCCTGATGATTGAAATCGGCAACGAACGCGAGTACGCGGAAGCGGCCTTCGGCGAGCTGGGCCTGACCTGGCTGACGACGAGCGCCGGCGACGACATGGTCTTCCTGCTGACGGCCGAGCAGCTCAAGCTGGCGTAAGCGCAGGCTTCAGCACGCAGCGCCTTAATTTACAACACAAAGAAAAAAATGATACGTTTCCTACAAGTAAGCCTGATGCGCGGCATCAAACCGTTGCTCGAACAAGTCGATGTCACCCTCAATCCGGGCGACAAGATCGGCCTGATCGGCGCCAATGGCGCGGGCAAATCGAGCCTGTTCGCCATGATGCGTGGCGAATTGCACCCTGACCAGGGCGAGATCGATTTCCCGGCCAAGTGGCGCGTGGCTTACGTGGCGCAGGAAACGCCGCCGCTGGACCGTGCCGCGCTCGACTACGCGATCGATGGCGACATCACCCTGCGTAAACTCGAAGCGGAACTGGAGCGCCTGGAATCGGAGCCGGCCACGTCGGAAAACGGCATCGCCATCGGCGAAATCTACAGCGCCATGGCCGATGCGGACGCGTACACGGTGCAGTCGCGCGGCGAGCAATTGCTGCTGGGCCTGGGTTTCACCCTGGACCAGATGCAGCAACCGGTGGCCAGTTTCTCCGGCGGCTGGCGCATGCGTCTGAACCTGGCGCAAGCGCTGATGTGCCCGTCCGACCTGCTGCTGCTCGATGAACCGACCAATCACCTGGATCTGGACGCCATCATCTGGCTGGAAGACTGGCTCAAGCGCTACGCCGGCACCTTGCTGATCATTTCCCATGACCGCGACTTCCTCGATGAAGTGGTCAACGTGGTCGTGCATATCGACGAGCGCAAGCTGAAACGCTACTCGGGCAACTATTCGAGCTTCGAACGCCAACGCGCGGCGCAGATGATCCTGGCCGCCGGCGCGCTGGAAAAGCAGCAGCGCAAGCGTGCCCATCTGGAATCGTTCGTCAACCGCTTCAAGGCGCAAGCTTCGAAGGCCCGCCAGGCGCAAAGCCGCATGAAGGCGCTGGCGAAGATGGAAGAACTGGCGCCGTTGCGCGCCGCCGCCGAATTCTCGTTCGAATTCCGCGAGCCGCTGTCGGCTCCAAATCCGCTGCTGGTGATGGAAGACGTCGATGCGGGCTACAAGATCGAGAACGAAGCGACGGGCGAAATCACGCATAAAACCATCGTCAACGGCATCAAGTTTTCGCTGCAGATCGGCCAGCGCATCGGCCTGCTGGGCCAGAACGGCGCCGGCAAGTCGACCCTGATCAAGACCATCGCAGGCGAACTGATGCCGCTGACGGGCGACGCCACCATGGGCAAGGGCCTCAACATCGGCTACTTCGCCCAGCACCAGGTGGAAATGCTGCGCCACGACGAATCGCCGCTGTGGCATCTGGCGAAGATCGCCCCGACCGTGCGCGAGCAGGAACTGCGCAACTTCCTCGGCGGATTCAACTTCCCCGGCAACATGGTCACCGCCTCGATCGCGCCGTTTTCGGGCGGTGAAAAAGCCCGTCTGGCGCTGGCCCTGATCGTCTGGCAGCGTCCTAACCTGCTGCTGCTCGATGAACCGACCAACCATCTGGATCTGGAAACGCGCGAAGCGCTGACGGAAGCGCTGGCCCAGTTCGAAGGCACCTTGGTCGTCGTGTCCCATGATCGCCACTTGCTGCGCGCCACCACCGACGAATTCATCATCGTTGCCGACGGCAAGCTGCAGCCGTTCGACGGCGACCTGGACGACTACAAGGACTGGCTGTTCAAGACCAAGCTGGGCAAGGGCACGGACGTGCTGCCGGCCGCCGGCAAGGCCAACAAGACCGACTTCCCCGTGACGTCTTCCGTCCCTTCGCCGGTAGCCGCCGCCCCTGCCGCGCCCGTGCGCGACAAGCGCCAGGAAGCGGAAGACCGCCAGAAGGCGGCCGCCCTGCGCAAGCCGATCGAAAACAAGATCAAGCGCCAGGAAGAGCAAATCGCCAAGCGCAACGCGCAAAAGGCGGAAACGGAAGCCAAGCTGGGCGAGCCGACCATCTATGACGCCGCCAACAAGGCGAAATTGAAGCAATTGCTGGCCGACCAGACCTTCTTTACCAAGGACCTGGCGCAGCTGGAAGCGGAATGGCTGGATCTGCAGGATCAGCTGGAAAAACTCGGTTAATCAAGCGGCGACACAAGACGACCTTCGGGTCGTCTTTTTTTATGCCGCCTGCATGGGGCTGGGGCTGCGGATAGCCATCAGGCGGTCGATATCGACGAGGATCAATCGGCGCCCCGCCACCGTGCCCAGGCCCAGCAGATAATCGGCTTCCGCCTCGCCCAGACCGGGCACAGCGGCAATGTCGCCGGGCGCCAGGCTGACGATATCGGTGACGCCATCGACCACCATGCCCATCACGCCATTGCTCAGCTGCAAGATGATCACGTCGGTGGCCGGATCGGGCGCGCCGTGGGCGCTGCCGAACGCGGCGCGCATGTCGACGATGGGGATGATCACGCCGCGCGAGACGGCCACGCTGTGCAGCACTTCCCCTTCCGAGGAAAAACGGTCGAGTTCCTTCAGCGGACGCAATTCCCGCACGCAGCGGTAGTCGAGGCCATATTCCAGGCCGCCCAGCCGGAAGCTCAAGTACTGCGTCAGGTATTGCGCGGTTGCTGCGCCAGGCGTGGTCGTGGGCTGCATGGTGTTCCTTTCGTCCGGTAGGCGCTGCCAGGATGCGCAGTGGCGCAATGTTGGCCCCATGCTAACCAGCATCACCGCAGGCGGCGTTGAGAAACATCAACTTTCCCGGAAGACATCGTCGGCTGGCCGCCCGGCATTGCGCCGGCGCAGCCATCTTCCCTTACAATACCCCCATCGTTTCCCCACAGGCAGGCCATGCAACACCTCGTCAATCCCGCTGAAGTTGAATTTTCCGCCATCCGCGCCCAGGGGCCGGGCGGGCAGAACGTCAACAAGGTGTCCAGCGCCATCCATTTGCGCTTTCCCATCGCCGCCTCGTCGCTGCCGGAAGCGTACAAGGAGCGGTTGCTGGCCCTGCGCGACAGCCGCATCAGCAAGGATGGCGTGCTGGTGCTCAAGGCGCAGCAGTCGCGCAGCCAGGAGCAGAACAAGGAAGAAGCGTTGCGGCGCTTGCAGGAAATCATCGACAGCGTGACCTTCCTGCCCGCCGTGCGCCGCGCCACCAAGCCCACGCGCAGCTCGCAGCGGCGCCGCCTCGACAGCAAGAGCACGCACAGCGTGCTCAAGCAATCACGCGGCAAGGTCACGGACTGATTACGGCGGTGGCTGGTAAGTCCAGTCCAGGCTGCCCGTGCTGTCCGCGAACACGGGCTGGGTGGCCGGCGTGGCGCTGCGCAGCAAGGCCTTGATTTCCTTCGGCGGCCGGTCGTAGACCTTGGCCGGTCCGGGCGGCACGACCAGGGCGCGCACCGTCGTCTCGCCATCGATCAGGCCCAGGGTGCAGCGCGACTGGCCCGCCGTTGCCTGCCGTTCCTGGCGCAGCTGCGCCACCAGCGCCAGCATCTGCGCATACAGGATTTCCGACTGTTTCACCTCCACGCGCAGGCGCGCCACCTCTTTCAGGACGGGAGCGATGCGCGCGGCCAGCTTGTCGTACTGCACCTGCTGCGTTGCTTGCAGTTGCAATTCGCCGCGCCGCAGCTGGCCCGCCAGGGTCAGGTAATTGCGCACCTCGGGCAATTGCGCGATGGCATCGATTTCCTGCTGGCGCTTGTGCTGCACTTGCTGGTACTGCGTTGCCTTCGCCAGGCTCTCGGCAATCTTTTGCTCCAGCGCGCTGAGGTCGGGCACGAGGGGAAACAGCAGCATTTCCACCTGCCTGCGGGGGCCGGCGCTGCCGATGCGGATGGTGCGCGCCGCCACGGCGCAGCCTTCGGCCAGTTCGATGACGACCTCGTCGGCGATGATCTCGCAATTGCTGGCGCTGTCGATCACCACGCGCGTGCCGGCAATGACGCAGCTTTCCGCGCGCTTCACGTGCACTTCGCCGCTCAGCGCCTGCAGCACGGAACCGGACGCGACACCCTCGACCCGCACGTCGCCGTGTTCATTGAAGGCCGTGCCGCCCACCAGATTGCGCCGTAGCCATATTAATCCGCCATGCGAGTGCAGATGGCCATACACATCGCCATGGATGGTGATGTCGCTGCCGTCGAGCTGGCGTTGCTCCTGCACTTCGCCGTACTCCTCGTAGGCGGCGCGCAGCTTCAGATTGCCCGTCGTGCGGCTGCTGACACCTTCGCGGCTGACGATCTTGTTTTCGATCGACATCTTGCCGTGCTCATCGACATTCACGTAGCCATCCTGGGTGGCGACGAGGAAAGCGCCATCGCTGAAATACTCGACCGCCGTGCCTGGCCCCGCCACCGTGGCCAGGTCCAGTTCCAGCGGCGCGGGCGGAGGCAGCGCCTTGCCGGCCAGGTCGTAGCCGGGCAAGCCGGGCGTTCCAGGCAGCAGACGCAGCAGGCGCGCATGTTTTTTGACTTGCGGAAAGCGGTTCTTGAAGCTGAGCAAATCCAGGCGGCCATCGGAGCGTTCGCGCGGCGCATCGTCGCGGTGGATGCCTTGCGACACTTCCACCAGCTGGGCGTCGCGCCCCGGCTGCGGCGGCAGCACCCGCGCCACCGTGATGCGCTCGGCCTTGCCGCTGGCGAGCATGGCGCGCACGGCCGTGCCATCGATGCCGTAGTGCACGCCCTTGCACCACAAGTCCGCCACCAGCTCGTCAAACTCGCGGCGCGCCGGCACCTGGCCATCAGTGTCAGCCGGCAAGGTTTCAAAGTAAAACTCGGCGCTGTCGCCACGGATCTTGATTTGTTTATACAGCGCGCGGCGCGGCGGCGGGAATGGCGCCACGCGCACGGCGATGCGCAGCAAGGCGTCGCCCTTGGGCGCGGCGCGGGGTGCGGGGGCATGGAACAGGGTCAGCAGGAACAAACCGTAATCGAGGCCGGCCAGCAACTGGCCCGACTGGAATAGCTGGTCGACGGCGGCGCGCAGTTGCGCCGGCGCCAGCGACAGATCCAGGAACACGCCCTCGTCGCGCTGGACCAGGCCGTGCGGCAAGCCGCCTGCGGGGGCCGCATCCGGAACGGGTGTGTCGTCGTCGCTCACCTCTTGCCTCCCCAAAAACCGAGAATTGCCTCATTGCGTTAGAACAATATCACGGGGCGGGGCCGTGTGCCTGACTGAGCAACAATGTTGGCGGCCAGATGCAAACAGGGCCATGTCTTGCGAGATGGCCCTGTCGGAGGGGGACGGCTGCCTAGCGGCGCGGCGGATTCGAGTAAATGTCCTGGCCCACTTCGTTGATCTGGCGGCGCAGATCGCGCCGTTCGTCGGGCGTCATGCGGCCCGTGCGGCGCGAAGCATCGGCGCCTTCGTTGGCGCGGCGCTGCTCTTCGGCACGCGTGTCGAAACTGCGTGCGTCACGCTGTTCGCGCAGTCGCGTATCATTGCTGCTGGTGCGCTGTACCTGTTCATACCGCTGGGCCTGCATTTGCTGCTGGTCGTCACGGCGTGGCGGCGGCTGGTTTTGCGCTGACGCCAGGCTGGCGGCAAACACGGAGCAAACGGCAAATACGGACAGCACAGTCGTACGTGCGGCAATAGCTGCGCTGGGAGCGGCGTGAATTTTTTTAGTAAAGATATTCATTGAGTTCCTCTTCCGCGATGCCGTATAAACTTAAAGCTGATTTCCACTGTGGCCCCAGTGTATGATGCTTTACACGGTGCAGTAAGAGTAATTGGGTAAAGTTTGTAACACTTTGTAATGGGTCGCCACAGCCCCTTGCCGACGCCGCGCGAGGCGTTACTATAGCAACTAATATAAGATAACACGACACCCTAAATGACCACAACCTCCACTTCCGGCAGCAATACAACAACGCAATCGATCCACGGCCACCAGGCAAAAATCATGGTGGTCGATGACGATGTGCGCCTGCGCGACCTGCTGCGCCGCTACCTGACCGAACAGGGCTTCAATGTCTTCACGGCAGAGAGCGCAACGGCCATGAACAAGCTGTGGCTGCGCGAACGCTACGACCTGCTGGTGCTCGACCTGATGCTGCCGGGCGAAGACGGCCTGTCGATCTGCCGCCGCCTGCGCGGCGCGGGCGACCAGACGCCGATCATCATGCTGACGGCCAAGGGCGAGGACGTGGACCGCATCGTGGGCCTGGAAATGGGTGCCGACGATTACCTGCCGAAACCGTTCAATCCACGCGAGCTGGTGGCCCGCATCGGCGCCGTGCTGCGCCGCAAGGGTCCCGATGAAATCCCGGGCGCGCCGTCGGAAACGCCGCAAACCTTCGAGTTCGGCGACTTCGTGCTGGACCTGGGCACGCGTACCCTGAAAAAGAATGGCGAAACGGTGCCGCTGACGACCGGTGAATTTTCTGTGCTGAAAGTGTTTGCCCGCCATGCGCGCCAGCCGCTGTCACGCGAGAAACTGATGGAACTGGCGCGCGGCCGCGAATACGAAGTGTTCGACCGCAGCCTGGACGTGCAAATTTCGCGCCTGCGTAAACTCATCGAGCCAGATCCGTCGAGCCCGCTGTTCATCCAGACCGTGTGGGGCCTCGGCTACGTCTTCATCCCGGACGGACAGCCGCGCTGATCGCTGGCGAGGCATGATGAAGCTTTTTCCCGATATCAGCCTGGCGCGGCTGAAAAGCGGCTTGTTCTGGCGCACCTTTTTGCTGCTCGGCACCTTGACCACGGTCAGCATGATCGCCTGGTTCAGCATGATTTCCTTCATCCAGCGCGAGCCGCAGGCGCAGCAGATTTCCGCCCAGATCATTTCCGTCGTCACCATCACGCATGCGGCACTGACGCACTCGGCTCCCGAGCTGCGGCGCGAGCTGCTGTTCGACCTTGTCAGCAATGAAGGCATCCGCATCTTTTCGCTGGAAGAGGACGACCGCATCGAGCCACCGCCCGACAACTACCTGATGCCCGACATCGAGGCGCTGGTGAAGGCCAAGCTGGGCAAGGACACGCGCTTTTCCGCGCGCGTCAACGGCGTGGCCGGCTTCTGGGTCAGCTTCAAGATCGACGACGACGAGTACTGGCTGATGCTGGACCGCGAGCGCCTGCGCGGCCTGACGGGCTTCCAGTGGCTGGGCTGGGCCAGCCTGGTGTCCCTGCTGTCCCTGCTGGGCGCGGCCATCATTTCCAGCCTGATCAATCTGCCGCTGTCGCGTCTGACGGCGGCCGCGCGCGACATCGCCAAGGGCAAGCAGCCGGCACCGCTGCCGGAAAAGGGCCCGATCGAAATCATCGAGGCGAACCGCAGTTTCAACCAGATGGTCGATGATCTGAAACAGGTGGAATCGGACCGCGCCGTGATTTTGGCCGGTATCTCGCACGACTTGCGCACGCCGCTGGCGCGCATGCAGCTGGAAGTGGAAATGGCGAACCTGTCGGACGAGGCGCGTGAAGGCATCCAGTCCGACATCGGGCAAATGGACGCCATCATCGGCCAGTTCCTCGACTATGCCAAGCCGACGGAAGCGTCGAGCTTTACGGACGTCGACCTCAGTGGCTTGCTGACTGACATGACGCGCGAAGCGATGCGCCTGCCGGACGTGAAGATCAACGCCAGCATCGCCGACGGCGCGCATGCGATGGGCAACCCCACCGACCTGCGCCGCGTGCTGAACAACCTGATCGAAAATGCGCGCCGCTATGGCAAGACGCCGGGCAGCGACGTGACGGAAATCGACATCGCCTGCCAGGTGCGCACCAGCCACGGCGCGAAAAAGGTGATCATCGAGGTACAGGACCATGGCACGGGCGTGCCGGCAGAAAAGATCGAGCAACTGATGAAGCCGTTCACCCGCCTCGACACGGCGCGCGGGCAGGCAAACGGCGCCGGCCTGGGCCTGGCCATCGTCGACCGCGTGCTGCTGCGCCATGGCGCCGAATTGCAAGTGCGCAACCGCGAAGGCGGCGGCCTGGCATTCCAGATCAGCTTGCCGGCGGCGTGACTTGACATGCCGGGGTCAGTCCCGTCGGGACTGGCCCCGTGTCATCAGGCCGACGCCTGCTCCTGCGCCAGCAATTTATTCATCAGCAATTCCGTCGCCCCGTAGCCGTACAGGGAATCGCTTTCCATGCCCGGCGTATCGAAGGGGATCGATTCTTCACGGTTCAGCTTGGCAGGGTCGGCGTCCGCATAGCTGGCGCGCCAGGCGCGCTGCAGGGATTCGTTGCGGCGGATAAAGGCCGGCATGGGCCAGGCGTCGCGCTCCCAGTGGAGGCTATCACCCAGCAGGGGCCAGCGCTCGTTGAGCAGGGCCATGTCGCCCGTGCGCAGGCGGCGCACGGCCTGTTCCGGGCGCAAGCCTTCCAGCTCATCGAGCGTGGGCAGGCTGTCGCGCTTCGGCCCGAACATATACGCCAGCATGATGCGCCCGGCAGGCGCCCTGCGCGCCACCACGCCGACGGCATAGCCGCCGCCCGGCAAGGGCACGGCAAACCAGCTGCCTTCTCGGTATGGTAATGATTTCATTTCTTAAAGCCCCCTGGAATACACCGGACAGCCGCTGCTATCCGACGTTCAATTTAATTAGGGGCACAGTCTACGCGAAGCAAAGCGAAAGTGGCGCATGGTACGCCACAGCAACAAACCAATAGTTACAATATTTTCTCGTCATAGTGATACTGGGCAACTATCGGCCCCGCCTTGAACAGCGCTTCCTTCATGGCCGTGTCCAGGCGCGCATCGCGGCGGCGCATCCATTCGAGCAGCATGGCCGCTTCCTTGCGGCTGGTGTCGCCCGCATGCGCCAGCACGCGGCGCAGTTCCGGGTCCGTGCACGCCTCGAAGCGCTGACTGTTCAGGTCCAGCGCCTGCAGTGCGGCGATGGTGGCGCCGATGGCGCGGTGCATGTCGAGCGCGGTGGCCGGCAAGCCGGATTCTTCCAGTGGGACGTTGGTCATGCGCATTCCTTTTCGCGTGGTGGTGACATCGGCTGCATTCTCCACCGCGCGGACGAAAAGCTCAAGCGTCCACGACACGTTTCCACCTGTTCGGCCATAATCATGGCTCAGCAACAGCATAAACCCCAGCGGCAGGAGCCCCATGTTCAATTTCGACTTTTACAATCCGACGCAAATCCTTTTCGGCCAGGGCCAGATCGCCGCCATCGCCAGCCTGATCCCGCCGCAGGCGCGGGTCCTGATGACCTACGGCGGCGGCAGCATCAAGCAGAACGGCGTCTACGATGAAGTCAAGGCGGCGCTGGCCGGCCATACGGTGCTGGAATTTGCCGGCATCGAACCCAATCCCAGCTATGAAACCCTGATGCAGGCCGTGGCCATGGTGAAAAGCGAGCGCATCGATTTCCTGCTGGCCGTCGGCGGCGGTTCCGTGGTCGATGGCACCAAGTTCATCGCCGCGGCCGCCCTGCACGAAGGCGTGGCGTGGGACATCCTGGCGAAAGGCGGCAAGATCGTCGAGGCCGCCCTGCCCTTCGGCACCGTATTGACCTTGCCGGCCACGGGTTCCGAAATGAATGGTTCGGCCGTGATCACGCGCAAGGCCACGCAGGAAAAGCGCTCGTTCATGAGCCGCAAGGTATATCCTAAATTCTCCGTGCTGGACCCGTCGAAAACGTTCACCTTGCCGCTGCGCCAGGTGGGCAATGGCGTCGTCGATGCGTTTGCGCATGTGATGGAACAGTATCTGACCTACCCTGTGAACGCATCCGTGCAGGACCGCTTCGCCGAAGGCATTCTGTTGACCCTGATCGAGGAAGGCCCGAAGGCGCTGTCGCACCCGGACGACTACGACGTGCGCGCCAACGTGATGTGGAGCGCCACCCTGGCCTTGAACGGCCTGATCGGCGTGGGCGTGCCACAGGACTGGTCCACGCACGCCATCGGCCACGAATTGACGGCCTTGTACGAGCTTGACCATGCACAGACCCTGGCCATCATCCTGCCCAGCATGTTGCGCGTGCGCAAGCAGGCCAAGCGCGCCAAGCTGCTGCAGTACGCGGCCCGCGTCTGGGGCCTCGACGGCGGCGACGAGGATGGCCGCATCGAGGCGGCCATTGCGCGCACGGAATTCTTCTTCCGCCACATGGGCGTCAAGACGCGCCTGGCCGACTATGGCCTGAATCACGCCAGCGTGGACGCCGTCGTCTCCGCCCTCGAAGCGCACGGCATGACGGCGCTGGGCGAACAGCGTGAAGTGACGCCGACCGTCAGCCGCAAGGTGCTGGAACTCAGTTTATAGATTCCAGCCACACTGTTGTAAAACGGTCAGCCAGCGGGACAGCTGGCCGTGGTTCATGCTAAGCTGTCATTTCGCTAGGGGTCCTGGAGCAGTCATCCGGGTGAGAGATACCCTTCGTACCTGATCTGGATAATGCCAGCGAAGGAAAGCGCAAAGTACCTCCCTCCTTTGATAGCTCCTGCGTTGGCGCCAGCCGAACAAGCAGCCTGCCGTGCTCTTTACCGAGTCGGCTTGAACCACGAGCAATCTATGTCCACACCGAATTTATCTGTTTCTGTACTGACCCTGGCGATCCTGCACGCGTTTGCCGCACCCGCCCTGGCCGCAAATGACACCGCCGAAGCCGTAGACCCGCAGGCCCAAAGCATGGCCGAAGTCGTCGTCACGGCCAGCAAGGCGCCAGCCGCCAAGCGCGCCTCCGTGGGCGGTTTTTCCGACGCGCCGCTGCTGCAGACGCCGGCGTCCGTCACCGTCATTTCGCAAAAAGACATGCAGGACTTGCAGATCCGCAATCTCAGCGATGCCGTCAAGCTCGACACCAGCATCAATGACGCCTACAACGCCGTCGGCTATGCGGAACAATTTTCCATCCGCGGCTTCAAGCTCGACAACAATTCCAGCTACCGCAAGGATGGCGTGGCCATTCCCGGCGACACGCAAATTCCGCTGGAAAACAAGGAACGCATCGAAGTATTGAAAGGCCTGGCCGGCTTGCAGGCAGGCGTGGCCGCGCCGGGCGGCGTGATCGACTTCATCGTCAAGCGCCCGACCGCCGCGCCATTGCGCACCGTCACTGTGGAAGCGCGCGAGCGGGGCACCCTGTATGGCGCCATCGACCTGGGCGGCCGCCTGGAAGACACGCGTTTCGGCTACCGCGTCAACGTGGCGGCCGAGCGCCTGCGCTCCTACATCAAGGGTGCCGACGGCAACCGCAAATTCATTTCCGGCGCCTTCGACTGGCAGATTTCGCCGCAGGCCCTGCTGCAACTCGATGCCGACTACCAGGACAAGGCGCAGGCGACGGCGCCCGGCTTCCAGCTGCTGAACAATACAACTTTGCCAACCGGCATCAGCGCCGATGCCATGCTCAACCTGCAGCCATGGACGCGCCCCGTGGAAACCGTCACCAGCAATATCGGCCTGCGCTTCCAGTACGCCTTCAATGACGACTGGCACGCCACCCTGTCGGCCAACCAGCACTCGTTCAAGCGCGACGACTACACGGCCTTCCCATACGGCTGCAGCGCACAAGACCTGTACCCGGGCTTCTGCGGCAATGGCGACTACGACGTGTATGACTACCGCAGCCTGGGCGAGACGAAAAAGCCGCTGAGCGCGCAAGCCATGATCCAGGGCAAATTCGCCACCGGCTCGCTGCGCCATGAATTCACGGCCGGCGTCTCAACCTTCCGCCGCAAGGACCGCGCCGGCCTGTACGTGTACGACTGGGCTGGCGTGAGCAATATCTACCGCCCGCAGATCGTCGACATGTCGACAGGCGTGCAAGGCCCCGTGCGCCTGGTGCGCAAGGATACGGAAAACTCCGTCTTCGTGCAGGATATCGTCAGCCTGGCGCCAAATTGGAAGCTGCATGGCGGCTTGCGCCATATCAATGTCGATGGCTACCAGTATGTGCTGAAGGCCGACACGGAAATCCGCGCCAAGCACGATTTCCTGCTGCCCAACGTTTCGCTCGTCTACACCCCGCTTGACAATCTGTCCGTGTATGCGGCCTATTCGCAGGGCATGGAACATGGCGGCACGGCCGACCGCAAGGCGGAGAACGCCAACGTGGAGTTGTCGCCCAGCCGTTCGAAGCAAATCGAACTCGGCGTGAAAATGGATGTGACGCCGGACTTCATGGTGGCGGCCAGCCTGTTCCAGATCCGCAAGGGCCTGGAATTCAACCAGCCGCTGGAATTGCAGCCAAAAAAATATAACTTCGTGCGCGAAGGCCAGGCCCAGCACCGTGGCCTGGAATTGTCGGCCCAGGGCAAGGCATCGTCCAACCTGAGCCTGGGCGCTTCCGTGACGGCCCTGAACAGCCAGCAGTCAGGCACGGGCAATGCGGACCTCGACGGCAAGCGCGTGCCCAACGTGCCGGCCTTCAAGGCGGCCGTGCATGCGGACTACGCCGTGCAACAGGTGGCGGGCTTGAGCGTGAATGGCAGCTGGGAATTTGCGGGCAAGAAAGCGTTTGAGTACAACAACACGACCTTCGTGCCGTCGTACAACGTGTTCAACCTGGGCGCCGCCTGGGCCACGCGCATCGCCGGCACGCGCGCCGTGCTGCGCGCCAGCGTCAACAACGTGGCCGACAAGTTCTACTGGCGCGACGTGACGCCGGAATCGGATGGCTATCTGTATCCGGGCGCCAGCCGCACGTTCAAGGTTTCGGCGCAGTTTGACTTTTAATTGAGGGAAATAGCAGGCGCTGCAGCGAGCGCCTGTTGCAGCAAAGGCGCCGCCTGTGCCAGGCGCGCCTCCAGGCTGTCGTGCAGCACGTGGTAGGCGATGCCGCGCGCGTCGAGCTCATCAAGCAGGTAGCGGTAGATCAGCTGGCGCACGGCTTCCGACTCGCGCTGCAAGCCGTCGGCCACCCACGGGCTGTCGGGCGCCGTCACCAGGGTCAGATCGTAGCGCGTGGCATCGGCCAGCGCCGCCAGCGGCGCATCGGCGCCATGGAAATAATGGCGGCTGTAGACTACCGTCATCAACGGCGTCGTGTCGCAAAACAGGAAATTATGCGCTTGCGCAGTGGCTGCCGCTTCGCGTTCGACTTGCGTTCGCGCAATACCAAACTGGTCAGCCGCGACGGGCACCCTGCCCTGCGTCTCGACAAATTCGCGCAAATACTCGGGCACCCAGACGCTGCCGTAGCGTTCGGCCAGGGCGGCCGCCAGGGTCGACTTGCCCGACGATTCCGCGCCCAGGATGGCCACGCGCACGCAGTGCCCCATCACTTGAGGACCATCGCGCCGGGGGCGGCCGGGGCCGATTTTTTCCACGCCAGCAAGCCGATGATGGCCATCACGACGAAGAAGGCGTACAGCACGGCCGTCAGGGTCAGGCCCTTGTGCACATACAGCCACACGTACAGCACGTCGACGATGATCCAGGCGATCCAGTTTTCCAGCTTCTTGCGCGACAACAGGAATTGTCCCACCAGGCTTCCTGCCGTAAGGAAACCATCCGCATGCGGCACGTCCGTGTCCGTCGTCGTCAGCAGCCAGGCGATCAGCAGGAAGCCGACCAGCCAGCCCATGCCGCAGGCCAGCCAGCCCCGTCCGTTCAGGCGCGTCACGGGCAGGACCTTGCCGCCGCTGGCCGGATGCAGCCACTGGTACCAGCCCCAGAACGAGACGCTGATGAACAGCAGTTGCAAGGCCATGTCGCCATACAGGCGCGACTCGAAAAACACGAAACCGTAGGCGGCCGAGGAAATGATGGCGAACAGCCACGCCCAGTGATTCTGGCGGATGTTCAGCGCAACGGTTGTCAATGCCAGGACAAAGGAAATCAGTTCAAGCGGCGTGGTGGCAAAACCCAGCAGGAGAAGCGTATCGTTCATGGGAATCGTGATGAGGCTGGTGGTGCAGTATGCAATATCAGCCCTGAATAAGCAAGATTGCCTGCTCAGTGCGCTTAGGCGAAGCCGCCCTTGACGGCGCGCGCCAGCGAGCGCTGCACGATCAGCTTGTGGAAAGGCCGGATCACCAGAATGTAGGCGCGCCCCACCCCATTATGGCAATGCACGACGCTGGACATGGTGACGCTGCCATGCGGCCCCGCATCGCGGTTGCGCAGCACCGACAGGCGGAAATCCAGGTGGCTGTCATCCTCGCCCACGATGATTTCATCGTCGCTGACGGCAAAGATGCGGAAGATGCCGATGCGCTTGCCTGGCCGGGCTTCCATCTGCCTGGCCGTGCGGATGCCGAAGCGCGCCACGATGGCGTCGCGCACCACCATCAGCTTGCGCGCCCAACCCGGCTGGCTGCCCAGCAGCACGCGCGCCATGCTTTCCATGTCCATCTGGCGCGCCTGCGCGGTCGGCAGGTCGACGGCATACGCGTCGGCCAGGTTGCTGCCCGGGTACAAGGGGGCGATGCTGGCGCCGGGCGGCAAGGCCACGGCGCGTACAGTGTTGTTCATCTCTTGCATGTGCTCTCCATGTGTTCAGTGATAACATGAGCATCATACACGACAATGTGAACAGCGATAACATAGAATGACAAGCCCAAGTACTTACCATCACGGCAACCTGCGCGACACCCTGGTCGCCGCCACCATCGCGCAACTGGCGCAGCAGCACGACGCCACCCTATCGCTGCGCGAACTGGCGCGCACGGTGGGCGTGTCGATCGCCGCCGTGTACCGCCACTTTCCCAGCAAGGAAGCCTTGCTGGCCGACGTGGCGGCGGCCGGTTTCGCCAGCCTGATCGCCAAGTGGGAGGCAGAACTGCCGCCGCCGGGCAGCCTGCCCTCCGAACAGCGTTTCCAGCTGCTGGGCCAGCAATATATCGAATTCGCCCTGGCCGCACCGGCCCACTACCGGCTGATGTTCGAACACCAGGACGTGCGCCAGTTCCCCGCCCTGCTGGAAGCGGCGCAGGCGTGCTTCCAGTACGTGCTGCAGACGGCCGGCGCCGCCGTGCGCGAAGCGGGCCTCGATGCGCGCTGGGACAAGGCCGCCGCCAGCGCCGGCTGGTCGCTGGGCCACGGCTACGTGATGCTGCTGTTGAGCGGCCGCCTGGCCATGGCGGACGGCGGCGACGACCTATCGCCCGCGATGGTGCCGCGCTTTTTCCAGTTGCCGGTGGAGGCACTGCGGCAAGCGCATCAGCAAGCGGGAGAACAGCAGTGACGACCATCGCCAGATGCGCCGGCTGACCATGCAAAATCCCATGGAACCATCCACCGTTCCGGGCACCGAGGGCTATGCAGAAAATGCAGGGCAGCTCATCGCCCGATACGAAAGCGTTGCCTTCCTGGAGAAGTACCGCCCCGTTGTTCATCTCTTGCCGACGCGAGCAAGCAGTGTGCTCGACATCGGCGCCGGGACAGGCGGCGACGCGGCGTGCCTGGCAAGCCTGGGGCACACAGTGATCGCGCTTGAGCCTGTTGCCGCCTTCCGCGAAGCAGGCATGAAGGCGCATGCCCCGGCCAACATCGAATGGGTGAACGATAGTCTGCCCGCCCTGTCTGCGATAGGCGCGCGCCAAACCGGGTATGACCTGATTGTCGTTGCGGCCGTCTGGATGCATCTGGCAGCGGAAGAAAGAATGGAGGCGATGGGCAATATCAGCACATTACTCAAGCCCGGCGCAATGCTCGTCATCTCCCTGAGGCATGGACCAGCCCCTGAAGGCCGTCGCATCTTTGATGTATCTGCCAATGAAACGGCAGAGCTCGCGATGCGACATCAGCTCAAAGTGATGCTGAATACGCCGGCGCCGTCCGTTCAGCCGCAAAATCGCCAGGCGGGAGTGAGCTGGTCCTGGCTTGTTTTTGAGAAATGATTCAAGCTGAAGCAGCATGCGCCAGGGAGTTGGCACGGCGCGCAGTCAGCCAAAGCTAGCCATTATTTTTGAAACGTCATCAATTTATGCACAATATATCGATAGCCACGCTCTCCGTGATTGCCAGGCAATGCATTGCGCTCACGTGCCTGCAACGCTTTTGCCAGCAGCATGCCCTTCACCATCCGGCCCTGTCCGCATTCACCGAACACGTGTGGAAAGTGGCGCAGGTCGCGCCTGGGGATTTTGCAGCCTGGGAACGCGGCTTTGCTTCCCTGGCTGTGAACGGCATGGGCGATCCCTGGCCGGACGACCTCCGCATGGCATTGCCGGGCCACCTGCTCGGCACACTGGAGGAACTTGTTCAGCATGTGCTGGAAACGAGCGCCTGTAGCTGGTATGGCGATGACCTTCCGGCCAGCCAGCTGCAGCTGGAAGCCGTCCTTGATATCTGTGCCAGGCATGACGTGGCCGTGCCGCAGCTTGCGCACTATGCACAGCACGATGCGGCGCTGCGCGGCGGCTGGGGGCCGGTGCTCACGGATGCGGAAGTCAGGGCCTGGAAAGCCCTGATATAGCAGTCAGCCCGTCATGCATGGCTGCTCAATGCCGCCAGCCGCACCTGGTCGAGCAGCCGCTCCTCTTCATCCGTATCGGCATCGACTTGCGTGACCACGGTCCAGAATCGCGCACAGGTCTTGATTTGCTCGAAAGCATGGCTCGTTTCAAGCCGCACCATCGTTTTCCTCAGGCTGTGCAGATAGCCCTCTTCGATGGCGTCGAGCTGCTCGTCCCCGGCAGCGTCGAACAGCTCGCTCAGCGCAGCTTCGATGCTGGCATGGCCCTCTTCCCACAGCTGGCCGATTGCCGGCACGTCGACTTCCATGCACTCGTTCGACCAGTCCGGAGGGTAAGCATCGTGTTCCTTGTTGTCGGGATCGGTGTCAAAGCTCAGCGAAAGGGACGGGAATGAAACGGCGTTGAAGGCAAAGGCTGAAAATGCCTGACCCTTGAATGGGGAGGTACCCAGCACTACCAGCGATGCGCTGGCTAGCTTGAACCAGGTTTCTTCGACAGCGTATGCCGTTTCAAACGTTTGCCAGTCAAGTGGTGAAGCGGGAGTCAGGGGCATGGCGGGCCTGTCGGAAAAGAATAAAGAGGGATAGGAATTATACGTGGCGCCGCCGCAAAAAAGCCGCATCGGCCGTGCGGCGGATGCGGCTTTGCGCTAGCGCAAATTCAAGCTTACTTCTTCGCAGCTTTCGCTGGCTTCGGATACTTGATCGTCATTTCCTGCAGCAAATTATCCGCGTGGTCCACTTCCTTCATCACCCACAGCATGTAGCGGATGTCGAGGTGGATGGCGCGCGTGATGGCTGTGTCGAAGTACCAGTCCTTGGTGATCGATTCATACGTCGAATCGAAGTTCAGGCCGATCAGTTCGCCACGCTTGTTCATCACGGCCGAGCCGGAATTGCCGCCCGTGGTGTCGGCGCTGGTGAGGAAGTTGACGGGTACCGTGCCCAGGGCCGAATCGCGGAACTGGCCGTAGCGTTTTTGCTTGACGGCGTCGAGCAGCGCTTGCGGGGCTTCGAACGGGGCCTTGCCCGTGACTTTCTCGACGATGCCTTCCACGGTCGTGAACGGTCCCTTGCTGAGACCGTCGCGCGGCGAGTACGGCGAGACCGTGCCGTAGGTGACGCGCAGGGTCGAGTTGGCGTCAGGATAGACGGGCTTGCCTTGCGATTTCTTCCACGCGATCACGGCTTGCATGTATTGCGGAATCACGCGTTCGAGGTTGCCGTCGATTTCCTTGCGGCGCTCTTCCAGCGCCGCCTCGACCGGCTGCAGCTTGATGGCCAGCGCCATGAAGGCGTCGTCGGACTGGGCAACGGCAGCCTGGTCCTTTTCCAGCCAGGCCAGGCGCTTGGCCGTATCAGCCAGCTGCGTCTGCTGGTACAGGGCCGCCACGGCCGCTGGCGCCGGCAGCAGCGCGTCCAGGCCTTGCGGATGGCTCTTCGCCGCCAGTTGCGCGTAACGCTTCAGGCCAGCCTCAAAACGTGCCTGGTCGACCTTGTTGACGTACGACTGTTCCAGACGGGTCAGGCGGGCCTTGATGAAGGCCAGGTCGCGCTGCTGGAAGCCCGATTCGCGCTCGGCATCCGCTTTCTGGCGCTCCAGCGACAAACGGTAGAGGGTGCGCGCGCTTTTCAGCAAGTCGCTGTTGGTGGCCACGCTCCAGGCGAACTCTTCTTCGCTCAAGGCCATGTCGCTGGCGATCGCCGCGTCCAGTTCGGCCAGCAGGGTAGTCGACACGTTCGGCTGTTTCGCGTACCAGGCGCGGAACTCGGCATCCTGCACATCCTTGATGGCGGCGATATCCTTGCGCGCGAAACCGTCGAGCAAGCCCTGGGTTTTCTTCAGCACGTTGTTGATGCTTTTCACCACGCTCGCATAGCGCACGGCAGCGGCAGCGTCGCCATTCGTCGCGTCAGCCATCACGGCCAGGTCCGCTTGCAGTTCCGACACTTTCAGGGGGAAGGCCGTATCGCGCGCGAAACGGATTTCCGCCGGCAGCTTGTAGCGGCTGGTACGGCCGGGGTAGCCCGCCAGCAAGATGCCGTCACCGGCTTTCAAGCCTTCGGCCGAGACCACCAGGAAATCCTTCGATTTGTACGGCACGTTGTCGGGCGACGGGTCGGCCGGACGGCCATCCTTGCCCACGTAGGCGCGCAGGAACGAGTAATCGCCTGTATGGCGCGGCCATTCGTAGTTGTCGATGTCGCCGCCGAAGTTGCCGATCTTGTCCGATGGCGCGTACACGAGGCGCACGTCGCGTATCATCATCTGGCGGATGCGGTAGTACTCGAGGCCGCGGTGGAAGGCGGGCACGGAGCAGCGGTACATCTTGTCCGTTTCGCATTCGGCGATCAGGTCCTTGACGCGCTTTTCCACGGCTTCGTGGCGCGCGCGGCCGCTCATGTCGTCCGTCAATCCTTTCAGCACGCGCTCGCTGACGTTTTCCACTTTGTCCGTCACATACACGAGGCTGTTCGGACCGCCCGGCAGCTCTGCGGCGCGCGTCTTGGCCAGGAAGCCGTTGGTGATGTAATTGTGTTCCGGCGTGGAATTGCGCTGCACGGCGCCATACGCGCAATGGTGGTTCGTCACCACCAGGCCGGCGTCGGAAACGAAAGCGGCCGAGCAGCCGCCCAGCGACACGATGGCGCTCATCGGGTGCTTGCTCAGATCTGCCAGTTTTTCTGCAGGAATTTCGATGCCGACCCGTTTCAGTTCGGCTTTCAGCTGTGGCAGCTGGTGTGGTTGCCACTGCCCTTCGTCGGCGTGTGCGCCGGCGAACGCGCCCATCAAGGCGACTGGTAAAACGATTGTCTTGAACAAGATTTGCTCCTCCATAAAAAGCAGGCGAAAGTATAGCCTGTCCAGCCGGCATGAGTCGGCAAAAATTAACCCATTGCAATTTCTGTATCAGGCAACCGGCCGGCCCGTCCCCTGCAAGGGTATCTGCAGGGACAGCCGGCAACCGGCGCCCGATGCCGGCATGCCCACCTCGAACTGGCCGCCCAGCGCCGTCACCCGCTCGGCGATGCCGATCAGGCCAAAGCACTGTTTCTTGCGCTGCTGCTGCGGCGTGATGCCGATGCCATTGTCGCTGATGGCCACATACACGGCGCAGGCATCCGAACTGAGTTCGATCGCGACTTGGCTGGCCTGGGCGTGGCGCATGACGTTGCTGAGCGCTTCCTGCACGATGCGGAACAGCACGATCTCGACCTGGCTGCCGATGGTGGAAAACAGCGCCTCATCGCGTATCAGCAGCTGGCAAGCGACGCCGCTGCGCTTGCGGAAGTCGCCCACCTGCCACTCGATGGCCGCTTGCAAGCCCAGGTCCAGCGCCATCGGACGCAGCTCGTTCATGATGCCGCGCACGCTCTTGATGGTGGTGTCGACATTGCTGAGCACGGCGCCGACCCGGCGGTGCAGGCGCGGATGCGAGCCTTCCGTGCGCGCGCTGAGCATGGAAATATCGATGCGCAGCGCCAGCAGGTTTTGCCCCAGTTCATCGTGGATATCGCGCGAGATGCGCTTGCGCTCGTCTTCCTTGGCCGTTTCCAGGTGCAGGGCCAGCTGGCGCAGCTGCGCGTGCGACTGGCGCAGGGCGCCATCCATCAGCTTGCGTTCGGTAATGTCCGTGTGCGCCACCACCACGCGCAGCGGCCCTTCACCGAGAAAACGGCTGATCCTGGCCTGCGACCAGCGGGGGCCGGCCCGCGTGGCAAACTCGTACTCGAGCGCAAACGTGTCCGCATTGCCGGCAATCACGGCGCGGATGCCGGCAGCCAGCTCGCGCCCGGCGCTGCGCTGCCAGCGCGGGTCCGTTTCGCAAAATTCCAGGTACTGCAGCGGCTGCGGCGTTTGCCCGACGAAGGCCAGGCAAGCCTGGTTGGCATGCACGACGCGGCCGGCCCGGTCCAGCACCAGCACCCGGTCCGTCAGGGAATCGATGGTAGCGTGAAAGAAGCGCTCGGCATCGCGCAAGGCTTCCTGCGCCCGCTCGCGCTGATGCACTTCCAGCTGCAGGTGCTGGTTGGCCCGCAGCAATTCGGCAGTGCGGTCGACCACCCGCTGGTCCAGCTCGCGGTGCAGTTCGCGCAAGTCCGCCTCGGCCAGCTTGCGCTCGGTGATATCGGAAAACACGCCGACAAAATGGCTGATCGCCCCATCCGGGCTGCGCATGGGCGTGATCGACAGCGATTCGACGAAACGCTCGCCATTCTTGCGCCGGTTCACCAGTTCGCCATACCAGCTGCCATCCTGGTGCAGGCTGCGCCACATGGCTTCATAAAAATGCGGCAAATGCGTGCCGCCGCCGAGGAAGGACGGATCGCGCCCGATGGCTTCCTCCGCCTGGTAGCCGGTGATGGTGGTGAAGGCGGGGTTGACGGAAATGATGCGGTTGGCGCTGTCCGTCACCAGCACGCCTTCGCGGATGCTGTCGAGAATGACAAATGCGCGCCGCAAGGCCGATTCGCGCGCATGCTCGTCGCCAAGGTCCGTCACCAGCATGCGCGCCGTGGCGCTGTCCACATCGAAATTGGCCTCGATGCGCACCATGCCGCCCGCCATGCCCTCGAACAATTGCGCTTCGAGCACCTGCCGCGTGCCACTGGTGAAGACGGCGTCGAGAAAGCGCCGGAAGCCGCCCTGCGCCTGGGGCGCGACGAATTGTTCGAAACGCCGCCCCAGCAGCCGGTTCTTGTCGCGTTGCAACAAGCCGCAAGCCGCCACGTTGACACGCGTGATGACGCCTTCGCGCGCCAGCGAAAAATAGCTGACGGGCGCCTGTTCATACAGCTGCGCATAACGGTCGCGGCTGCTTTCATATTCATTTTTCAGCTGCTCCAGTTCGGCCAGGGCCGCGCTCTGCATTTCCAGCTCGATCTGGCTGACCTGCAACTCATGCAACTGGCGCATCACCTCTTCATTCGACTGCGGCAAGGGCTGGCGCTGCTGCGCCGCCAATTGCTCGGCCTGCTCTCGCAATCTGGCCGGCACGTTCTCCTCGTCGAATGGTTCGTTCATGACACGTTCTCGCCGCTATTGCCTGCCGCCGCAGCGCCGGACTGGATCTGGCGCAACTGGGCTTCCAGTACCTTCGACTCGGTAATATTAATAAAGGTCACCACCACGCCATCGATGACATTTTCCACCGTGCGGTACGGCATGATGCGCACGTTGTACCAGCGCCCATTCTTGGTCTGCACTTGCCGCTCGCAAAACACGAGGCTGCGGATCACTTCCAGCGCGTCCGCCTCCAGGTTCGGGTAGGCGAGGTCGTTGACGATGTCGCTGAGCGGGCGGCGCAAGTCCGTCTGGATCAGCTTGTAGATTTGCGTGGCCGGCGCCGTGAAGCGGCGGATGCGCAGGTCGCTGTCGAGGAAGATGGTGGCGATGTCGGTACTATTAAGCAGATTTTTCATGTCGCTGTTGACCAGCGACAAATCATCGACCTTCGATTGCAGCTCGGCATTGACGGTGTACAACTCCTCATTGAGCGACTGCATTTCTTCCTTCGACGTGGTCAGCTCTTCGTTCGCCGATTGCAACTCTTCATTGGTCGACTGCAATTCCTCGTTGGCCGATTTGAGCTCTTCGCGCGAGGTCTGCATTTCGTCGCGCACGGCCTGGATTTCATTGCGCGCCTGGATCAGCTGCTGCTCCAGTTCCAGCACCTTGGGATTCGGCGAGCGGCCCCGGCGCGGGGCAGCCGCCAGCGGCACGCTGTCAAACGTGACGAAGACCATGCCGCGCAGCGCTTCGGGCTGGCGCAACGCTTCCGCCGTCAAATCCACGCCCTGCGCCTGTCCTGCGTAATCCTTGAGCACCAGGCCTTTCAGGCGTACCAGGCTGTCGCTTTGCAACGCCTGCTTGATCAGGCTGGCCAGCTCGTAGCGCAAGCCCTCGCGCGCCATGGCGTGGATATTCCAGTTGGCCTTGCCGGCCGCCGGTTCCAGGAAGGCGCCCGTGCGGCCATTGATATACAGGATGTCCCCATCCTGGTTCAGCAGCACGGCCGCAGGCGAGTATTTCTGGAGCAATAATTGCTCGACATGGGATTGGATTTTTCCGGGCATGCTGACTTCTCTCGTGTCGCTGGGGGTAGGAGGAGTGGCCGACGACACCTTGGTGGGGAAGTACGTCAGCAGGCGCTGGCGCGCCAGGTTGTCGAGACGGCGGTACAACCGGGTCGATGTCGTCAGCGGCGAAAACAGGTCGGAAAAATGACCGGGCGTGTCGGCGCTGCCCAACAGCAAAACGCCGTCGCGGTTCAAGGCGTAATGAAACAGGGGAATCAAACGCTGCTGCAGCTTGGCATTGAGATAAATCAACAGATTGCGGCAGCACAGGATGTCGAGCTTGGTAAACGGCGGGTCCGAAATGATGTTTTGCTGGGCAAAGATGATCATGTTGCGGATCTCTTTCCGGACCAGGTAATCGTTCTTGTCCTGCAAGAAAAACCGTTCCAGACGCTCGGCCGACACATCGCTGCTGATCGTTGGCGGAAAACGGCCCTGGCGCGCGCGGTCGATGGCGTCGGCCGACAGGTCGGTGGCAAAAATCTGCAGGCTGTATTTCGCCGGCGGGTTGCTGCCGGCCACCACTTCATGAAAGACCATGGCCAGCGAATATGCTTCCTCTCCCGTGGAACAGGCAGGAATCCAGGCCTTGAACGCGCGCCCGTCCGGGTGAGCCGCCAGCATTTGCGGCAAGACCACCATCTTCAGGTATTCCCACACTTTCGGATCGCGGAAAAAATTCGTCACGCCGATCAGCAATTCCTTGAACAGCAAGTCGATTTCCGCGGGATTGTTACGCAGATAGGGAATGTACTCTTCCATCGACGTCATCTGGTACAGGCTCATGCGGCGTTCGATGCGGCGCAGCACCGTATTGATCTTGTAGTCCGAGAAGCTGTTGCCCGTATGTTCGGACAGCAAGGCGACAATTTCCTGCAATGCATTGCGTCCGCTCGGCTCCCTGCCCGGCAACTCCAGGAAGCTGCTGCGAAACAGGTAACTGACGATCTTTTCCGGCATCTTGTCGGGAAAATCGACGAGGTCCACGGCGTCGGCAGCGATAGCGCTTTGCGGCATCATGTCGAACTTGGCCGTATCGGGATGCTGGGCCAGGGTCAGGCCGCCCGCCTGCTTGATGGCCTGCAAGCCGCGCGTGCCGTCGCTGCCCATGCCGGACAGAATCACGCCCACGGCCAGTTCGCCCAGCTCGGCCGCCAGGCTTTCCAAGAAAGCATTGATGGGCAAGCGGTGTCCGCGCAGCTGCAGCGGTTCGCTGAGCAGGAAACGCCCCTTCGACAGGCCGAGGTCGGCATTCGACGGGATCACGTAAATATGGTTGGGCCGCAATGCGGTCTGGTGCGTGATTTCCGTGACGGGAATGCTGGTGGCCCGCTGCAGCAGTTCCGGCAACAGGGCTTTTTGCGTGGGATCAAGGTGCTGGATCACCACATAGGCGATGCCGCTTTCCGGCGGCACATGGGTCAGGAAAGCGACAATAGGGTCGAGGCCGCCGGCGGAAGCGCCGATGGCCACCACGGGAAACCCGATGGTGGGCGCTTCCGTAACAGTAGGCAGGCTGGCCAGACTGGTTTTGCTGCGTTTGCGGGTTATCATCGTCTGCAAGAAACCAGCCTCGGCAAACCTTACCATGGCCGGCAATTGATAATCTTGCATTCTAGCACTCAAGCAGCGCGTAAAAACGCGAATTTGGCGCAGGGGTTTTCCTGCGCCTGATTACCCCGTTACTGCGCCTGCGGCACGTGCCAGCCGCCGCCAAGCGACTGGATCAGGGCCACGGCCGTCGTCTGGCGGTCCGCCTGCGCCTGCACCAGCGAACGGCGCGCCGACAGGGCCGTCACTTGCGCCGTCACCACGTCCGTATAGCCGACCTGGCCCGCATTGTAGCGGTTCAGCATCTGCTGCTCGACCTGGTCGGCGGCGGACGACGCCTGCTGGCGCAAGGCCAGCTGCTCTGCCAGCGCGCGCGTGGCCGACAACTGGTCTTCCACGGCGCCAAAGGCACTGAGTACCGTCTGACGGTAGCGCGCCACAGCCGCCTCATGGCCTGCCTTGGCCGCATCCACGCTGGCCGTGGTGGCGCCCGCGTTGAACAGGGTTTGCGCGGCCGACACGCCCAGCGACCACAGGCTCGACGATGCATTGAACAGGTCGCCCACACGGCTGGCGCCGGAACCATACGATCCCGTCAGGTTCAGGTTCGGATAATAGGCCGAGCGGGCGATGCCGATCTGCTCGTTGGCCACGGCCACCCGGCGTTCGGCGGCCGCGATGTCGGGACGGCGCTGCAGCAGGGTCGATGGCACGCCCAGCGGCACCTCGGGCACGGTCAGCGTCCATGGCGCCACGGCCAGGCTGAAGTCGGACGGGGCACGCCCCAAAAGTATCGCGATCGCGTGTTCCAGCTGCGCGCGCGCCCGCGTCTGGCTGGACAGATCGATCTGCGCATTGGCCAGCTGCGTCTGCGCCTGCAGCAGATCGGACTTGGCGGCGATGCCGGAGTTGAAGCGGTTGCCGGTGATCTCGAGCACGCGCTTGTAGCCGTCGATCGTGGCAGTGAGCAGCGCGATCTGCGCATCGCTCTGGCGCAGCGAAAAGTAATTGGTGGCCAGTTCGCCCTGCGCCGACAGGCGCGCCGCGGCCAGATCCGCCGCGCTGGCGCTGGCACTGGCGTCCGCCCCCGTCACGCCGGCGCGCAGCTTGCCCCACACGTCCGGTTCCCACGAGGCGCCGATGGCCGCCTTGAAATTGTTGTTCGTCTGCTGCTCGCCTCCGCCGCCGGAGCGGGCGCCGCTGCCCGTCAGGTTCACCGTCGGGAACAGCGAGGCGCGCTGTTCGCGCACCAGCGCGCGCGCCTGCTCGTACGAGGCGATGGCGGCGGCCACGTTCTGGTTCGATATGTCGATGCCTTCGGCCAGCTGGTTCAATTGCGCGTCGCCGAACAGGGTCCACCACGGGCCCCGCTCCAGGGTATCGGCCGGCGCGGCGGGTTGCCAGCCGGCCGCCTCCTTGAACGTTTGCGGCGCGGCGGCCGTCGGCGTCTCATACGCGGGGCTGACGGCGCAGCCGGCCAGCAGCAGGAAAGCGGTGGCAGCGGCCAGTGCCGGCAGGTGGCGTGCGGGGACGGCGGATGGAATAGGTTTTACTTGCTTCATGATTGTGTGCTCGGGTTATCTGGCCCAGGAATGCGGCTCAATTGCTGCTCGTCGGCGCTGCGCGTGCGCAGCTTGTCGAGCAGGATGTAGACCACCGGGGTGGTCAGCAATGTGAGTAACTGGCTGGCAATCAGGCCGCCGATGATGGCGACCCCCAAGGGCTGGCGTAGCTCTGACCCCTCGCCGAAACCGATCGCCAGCGGCAAGGCGCCAAGCGCCGCCGCCAGGGTGGTCATCAGAATGGGGCGGAAACGCAGCAAACATGCCTCGCGCACCGCTTCCACAGCTGTCAGCCCGCGCGAACGCTCGGCCTCCAGCGCGAAGTCGATGATCAATATAGCATTTTTCTTGACAATACCGATCAACAGGAACACGCCGATCAGGGCGATGATGGAAAACTCCATGCGGAACAGCAGCAAGGCCAGCACGGCGCCCACGCCTGCCGAGGGCAAAGTCGACAGCACGGTGATCGGGTGGATCAGGCTTTCGTACAGGATGCCCAGCACGATGTAGATCACCACGATGGCCGCCAGGATCAACAGCGGCTGCTCCTTGTTGCTGTCCTGCGCGCTCTTCGCCGAACCCTGGAAGCTGCCGCGCACATTGACGGGCATGCCGATTTCCGACTCCGCCTGGGCCACGGCAGCCTGCCCGTCGCTGAGCGGATAGCCGTCGGCCAGGTTGAACGACACGGTGGTCGCCAGTTCCCCGCCCTGGTGATTGATCGAGGTGGCCGTCGAGCTTTCCGCGAAGGTGCTGAACGACGACAGCGGCACCATGTGCGCCAGGGTCGTGGACAGGGCCGAGCCGCTGGACGGGTCGCGCGCCGCCGTCGTATTGGACGTCGTCGCAGTGACGGTGCTGGTGGTTGCTGTCGTGGTCGTGGCCGTGGCTGCGACGGCCGCCGCATTCGACGCCGGCACGTACACGGAGCGCAGCGCTTCCGGACTTTGCGCATAGCGCGGCGCCACTTCCATGATCACGTGGTACTGGTTCAGCTCATCGTAGATGGTCGCCACCTGGCGCTGGCCGAAGCTGTTGTACAGCGCATTGTCGATATCCTTGACTTGCACGCCCAGCTGCGTGGCGCGGTCCTTGTCGATGCTGACAAAGGTTTCCACGCCGTTTTCCGCCTGGTCCGTGTCGACATCGATCAGGGCCGGCTGCAGCTTCATCTGGTCGGCCAGCTTGGCCGCCCACTTCTTCAGGTCCGCCTGGTTGTCGCTGATCAGGGTGTACTGGTAGGTCGAATTGCTGGAACGCCCGCCCATGCGCAAATCCTGCACGGGGTTGAGGAACAGCGAAATGCCCGTCACCTTGGCCAGCTGCGGGCGCAGGCGGGCGATCACGGCCTGGCCCTTGTCCGTGCGCTGCGACGCGGGTTTGAGGTCGATGAACATGAAGCCGCCCCCTGCCCGTCCACCGCCCGTGAATCCCACGACGGTGGCGACGGCCGGATCGTCCTTGATGATGTCGACCAGCTGGCGCAATTTACTCTGCATGGCTTGGAACGAGATGCTCTGGTCGGCGCGCATGCCGCCATTGATCTGACCCGTATCCTGCTGCGGGAAAAAGCCCTTGGGCGCGGCCGCGAACAGGTACACGTTCAGGCCGACGACGAAGACGAGGATGGTCATCACGAGAGCGGCACTCGACAAGGCCCAGTCCAGGCAGTGCTCATAGACTGTCAGCATGCGCTCGAAACCGCGTTCGAACCAGCGCGCGACACGGCCAGGCGGCTTGTGCTGCGCGCCGCTTTTCAGCAGCCAGGCGCACATCATCGGCGTGGTCGTCAGTGAAATGACGAGCGAAATCATCACGGCGGCCGACAGGGTCACGGCGAACTCGCGGAACAGCCGTCCCACCTGCCCGCCCATGAACAGCAGCGGAATGAAGACGGCCACCAGCGACAGGCTGATCGACAGCACCGTAAAGCCCACTTCGCGCGCGCCCAGCAAGGCCGCCTTGAACCGGTCCATGCCCGCCTCGATGTGGCGCTGCGTATTTTCCAGCACCACGATGGCATCATCGACGACAAAGCCCGTGGCCACCGTGAGCGCCATCAAGGAAAGGTTATTCAGGCTGAAACCCAGCATGTACATCACGCCGAAGGTGCCCAGCAGCGAGACGATGGTGGCCACGGCGGGAATGATGGTGGCGCGCACGCTGCGCAAAAAGGCGCTGACCACCAGCACGACCAGCACGATGGACAGGATCAGCGTGAACTCGATCTCGTGCAGCGAGGAGCGGATGGAATTGGTGCTGTCGGACGCCACCTGCAACTTGATGTCGCCCGGCAGCTGCGCCTGCAGTTGCGGCAGCAGCGCGCGCACGCCGTCCACCGTGGCGATGACGTTGGCGCCCGGCTGGCGCGTGATCAGCACGATGACGGCCGGGTCGCCATTGAACAGGCCCAGGGTATTGTTGTTCTCCACGCCGTCGATCACTTCGGCCACGTCGTCGAGGCGGATGGCGGCGCCGTCGCGCCAGGCCACGACCAGGCTGCGGTAATCGGCGGCGCTGCGCCCGCCCGACGCCGTCGCCGCGCCCGAATAGATTTGCAGGCTGCGTTCGTCGCCGGAAATCGCCCCTTTCGGGCGGTTGGCGTTGCTGGCCTGGATGGCGGCGCGCACGTCTTCCATCGACACGGCATAGTGATTGAGTTGATATGGCAGCAGTTCCACGCGCACGGCCGGCAGCGAGCCGCCACCCAGTTCCACGTCGCCCACGCCCTTCACTTGCGCCACTTTTTGCTGCACCAGGTTCGACACGGCGTCGTAGATCTGGCCCGGTGTGCGCGTTTTCGACGTCAGCGCCAGGATGATGACAGGTGCATCGGACGGATTGGCCTTGCGGTAGGTGGGATTGCTGCGCAAGGTGGCCGGCAAGTCCACGCGCGCAGCGGCAATCGCGGCCTGCACTTCGCGCGCGGCCGAATCGATCTTGCGGTTCAAGTCGAACTGCAGGTTGATGCGCGCCGAACCCGTACCCGACGACGACGTCATCTCGTTCACGCCCGAGATCACGCCCAGGCGCCGTTCCAGCGGCGTCGCCACCGAGGTGGCCATGGTCGCGGGGCTGGCGCCGGGCAGGCTGGCGCTGACGGAAATGGTCGGATAATCGACCTGCGGCAGCGGCGAGACGGGCAGCACGAAGAAGGCGCCGATACCTGCCAGCGCGATGCCAATGGTCAGCAGCACGGTGGCGATGGGACGCTTGACGAACGGTTCGGACAGGTTCACGCTACGCCCCCCCCGTTATCGGCCGGCTTGTCCAGGTTCACCCCAGCTGTCTTGCGCGCGAAGCGCTGGCCCAGGCGGTCGAAGGCCAGGTAGATGACGGGCGTGGTAAACAGGGTCAGCACCTGGCTGACGATCAGGCCGCCGAAGATGGCCAGGCCCAGCGGACGGCGCAACTCGGCGCCCTCGCCCCAGCCCAGCATCAGCGGCACGGCCGCGAACAGGGCCGCCAGGGTCGTCATCAAGATAGGGCGGAAGCGCAGCAGCGCCGCCTGGTGGATGGCTTCCTGCGGGCTTTTCCCCTCGTCACGCTCGGCCTCGATGGCAAAGTCGATCATCATGATGGCGTTCTTCTTGACGATGCCGATCAAGAGGATGATGCCGATGATGCCGATCACGCCCAGGTCCTGCCCGGAAATCATCAGCGCCAGCAAGGCGCCCACGCCGGCCGACGGCAGCGTCGACAAAATCGTCAGCGGGTGGATGTAGCTTTCGTACAGCACGCCCAGCACGATATACACGCAAACGACGGCGGCGAGAATCAGCCACAGCTGGTTCGACAGCGAGTTTTCATACGCGCCGGCCGCGCCGAGGAACGTCAATGTCACCGATGGCGGCAAGGCGATGTCTTTCGCCGCCTGGCGGATGGCGTCGACGGCGCTGCCCAGGGCCACGCCCTGCGTCGTATCGAAACCGAGGGTGGTGGCCGGGTACTGCGCCACGTGCGTGATTTGCAGCGGCGCCTGTTTTTCGCTGACGCTGGCAAAGGCGGACAGCGGCGTCGACTTGCCGGAACCCGTGCGCACCTGCAGGTCCGACAGGTCGGACGGCGTGGTGACGATGCCCGGCTGCGCTTCGAGGATCACGCGGTACTGGTTGGTTTCCGTGAAAATCGTCGAGATGATGCGCTGGCCGAAGGCGTTGTACAGCGCATCGTCGACGGTAGCCGTGGTAACGGACATGCGCGCGGCGCTGTCGCGGTCAATCGCCACGGTGACGGCGGCGCCCGTGGCGCCCGCGTCCGTGACCACGTTGCGCAGCTGCGATTTTTCACGCATGCGCGCGGCCAGCTTGCCGGCCCACTCGGTGACGGTGGCCGTGTCGGCCCCTTCCAGCGAGACGCGGTACTGCGTCGGGCCCGATTCCGCATCGATGGTGAGATCCTGCGTCGGCTGCAGATACAGGGTCACGCCGGCCACCTGGGCCACACGGTTGCGCAGGCGCTCCATGATCTCGTCCTGGCTGCCGCTGCGCGGACGCTTGAGATTGATGAGCATGCTACCCGTGTGCAGCATGGTATTGTTGGCTGCATCGACGCCGACGAGGGAACTCAGGGTATCGACAGCGGGGTCTTCCAGCAGCGCGCTGGCAGCGGCCTGCTGCAAGGTGGCCATGCGTTCGTACGAGACGGCTTGCGAGGTTTCGATGCGCGCCTGCAGCTGCCCCGTGTCCTGCGTGGGGAACAGGCCTTTCGGGATGGTGATATACAGGATGACGGTCAGCAGCAAGGTGGCCAGGGCCACCAGCAAGGTCAGGCCCTGGCGTTTCAAGACCCATACGAGCGCATGGTCGTACTGCACAATCACGCGGTCGAGGAAAGCCTGGATGCGCTGGCCCGTGGCGCTGACCTTTTCGTCGGCGTGGCTTTTCAGCCAGCGCGCCGACATCATCGGCACCAGGGTCAAGGACACCACGGCGGAAATCAGAATCGTGATGGCCAGGGTCATGGCAAACTCGCGGAACAGCCGGCCCACCACGTCGCCCATGAACAGCAGGGGAATCAGCACGGCGATCAATGACACCGTCAGCGAGATGATGGTAAAGCCGATCTGCGACGCGCCTTTCAGGGCGGCGGCCATCGGCGTTTCGCCCTCTTCGATGTAGCGGGCGATGTTTTCGATCATGACGATGGCGTCATCGACGACAAAGCCCGTGGCAATCGTCAAGGCCATCAGCGACAGGTTGTTCAGGCTGTAGCCGAGCAAATACATGACGCCGCAGGCGCCGATCAGGGAAATGGGCACGGACAGGCTGGCGATCACCGTGGCGCGCATGCTGTGCAAAAAGGCGAAGATCACCAACACCACCAGCAGCACGGACAACAGCAGTTCCATTTCCACGTGCTCGACCGAGGCGCGGATACCCGTCGTGCGGTCGCTCAGCACGTCGAGCTTCATGGCCGCCGGCAGGCTGGCCTGCAGGTCGGGCAGCAGTGCCTTGATGGCGTCAACCGTCTTGATGACGTTGGCGCCGGGCTGGCGCTGCACGTTCAGGATGATGGCCGGCTGCTTGCCCGACCAGGCGCCAAGGCGCGTGTTTTCCGCGCTGTCGACGACATTGGCCACGTCGGACAGGCGCACGGGCGCGCCGTTTTTATAGGTGATGATCAGGCGCTTGTAGTCTTCCGCCGTCACCAGCTGGTCGTTGGCGTTGATGGTAAACGAGCGCGTGGGGCCGTCGAAACTGCCCTTGGCGCTGTTGACGTTGGCCGCCGCGATGGCCGTGCGCAGGCTGTCGAGGCCCAGGCCGTACGACGCCAGCAATTTGGTGTCGCCCTGGATGCGCACTGCCGGACGCTGGCCGCCCGACAGCGACACGAGGCCGACGCCGTTGACCTGGCTGATCTTCAACGCCAGACGCGTGTTGACGATGTTCTGCACCTGCGTCAGCGGCATGGTGTCCGACGTGATGGCCAGGGTCAGCACGGGCGCGTCGGCCGGGTTGATCTTTGCGTACACGGGCGGCGCCGGTAAGTCCGTCGGCAGCAGCGAGCCGCCCGCGTTGATGGCCGCCTGCACTTCCTGCTCGGCCACATCCAGGGTCTGGCCCAGGGTGAACTGCAGGGTGATGATGGAGACGCCGGCCGCACTGGTGGAACTCATGCGCTGCAAGCCCGACATCTGCCCGAACTGGCGCTCCAGCGGCGCCGTGACAGTCTGCCCCATGACTTCCGGACTGGCGCCCGGGTACAGGGTCTGCACCTGGATGGTGGGGAAGTCCACCTGCGGCAAGGCCGCCAGCGGCAGGAACTTGAAGCCGACCAGCCCCGCCAGCACGATGGCCAGCATCAGCAGCGCCGTGGCGACGGGGCGCTTGATGAAGGGAGTCGATGGACTCATTGCGCTGCGCCCTTCGCCGGCGCCGCGGCTGGCGCACTGGCCGGTGCCGATGCGGAAGCCGAAGCGCTGGCCGCACCGCCACTGCCATCAGCGTGCTGGCGGCGGTGGCGGCGTTCGCCGTTGGCGGCTCCCGCGCCGCCTGCGCCGCCCATGGCAGGCTTGTCGCCCGCCAGGGTGACTTTCGCGCCTTCCTTCAGACGGTCGGCGCCTTCCGTGATGACTTGCTCGCCCGCTTCCAGGCCGGCGCGGATTTCCACCATGTCGGTGGTGGCCTGGCCGCGCGTGACCATGCGCACGGTGACGGTTTTATCCGCTTTCAGCACGTAGACGAAGTCGCCGTTATTGCTGTGACGCAGGGCCGTCACAGGCACCAGCACGGCGCCCGTGATGTTGCCCAGTTCCAGGCGCACGTTGACGAACTGGCTGGGGAACAGGGCCATCTTGTCATTCGTGTAGCGGGCCTTGGCGCGCACGGTGCCCGTCTGCACGTCGACCTGGTTGTCGAGCGCCGTCAGGCTGCCCTTGTCCAGGGTATGCGTGCGCGTGCGGTCCAGCGCCAGCGCCGCCAGGGCCGAGCCGCCATTCAGGCGTTCCTGGATGGTTTGCACCTTATCCTGCGGCACGGAGAATTCCACGTCGATGGGCGAGAGCTGCGTCACCACCACCACGCCGCCCGTATCGCTGGTGCTGACCAGGTTGCCGATGTCGACCACCTTCAGGCCCGCGCGCCCGCTGATCGGCGACACCACCTTGGTGTAACCCAGATTGAGTTTGGCCGTGCCTTCGGCCGCGCGGTCCGTCATGACGGTGCCTTCCAGCTGTTTCACCAGGGCGGCCTGCGTGTCGACATCCTGGCGCGCGATGGAATCCTGGCCCAGCAGGGTTTGATAGCGTTTCAGGGTCAGGCGCGCGTTTTCCAGCTGCGCTTCATCGCGCTGGCGCTGGCCCGTGGCCTGCATCAGCGCCATCTCGAACTGCGCCGGGTCGATCTGCGCCACCACCTGGCCCGCCTTGACCATGCCGCCTTCCTTGAATTTCAATTCCTTCAAAATGCCCGACACTTGCGGGCGCACTGTCACAGTGGACGCGGCCGTCACCGTGCCCAGCGCATCGAGCACCACAGGCAGGTCGGACTTCACGGCCGTGGCCACGCCGACGGTGGTCGAAGGGCCGCCGCGACGCCCGCCAGGGCCTCCCGGTCCTCCAGGGCCACCGGCGCCAGGCTGCGCGCTGACGCCCGAGTGGGTCAGGTACCAGGCACCGCCCCCCAGCGCAGCCATCACGGCCAGCGCGATGACCGTGCCGACGATTTTCGAACGGCGGCTGCGCCGCGGGGTGTTGGGTGTTGTCTGCGAATCCATCGCTTATCCTTGTCTAGGCCGCTGGCACGGCGAGTCTGTGGCGCCGGCCGAGGTGGGACACACTCAGGCCGGACGACCGTTTTTCGGGGTTGTTTCGGTACAAAGCCGGGGGAGTCAAGAGCTGAAAGTCAGCTGAAAAAACATCGCTCCCTAGCGTGAAACGACTCTAGCATAGTCATGTAACTGTTTCATTTCTACTTGAAACAATTACACACAGCCAGGCAGGCATGGGCGGATCAGGCGCGCCGGCAGGCACGCCGCCCCTGTGGGGGAACGGTGGAAAAATCAGGCTTGGCGGGTGTCGCCCCCCGGATCCAGCGGCGCGCGGGCGACTCGCATGCAGATACAAACTCGCTACAAATCTCCCGCCAGCCGGCTTGACCTGGCGCCACGCGGGCCGTTTGCGCTTACAGCGTCATGCCAAGGATGACATCCTGGTAGTCGGTGCGGCCCACGCGGAAGGTGCGCCGGCCCACCTGCGCAAAGCCGCAGCGCGCATAGAACGCCAGCGCATCGTGGTTTTCCGCATAGACGCCCAGCAGCACGCGCCCTGCCCCGCTGGCGCGCGCTTGGCTCAGCGCCGCCTGCATCAGACGCTGGCCCACGCGCTGGCCCTGGAAGCGGTGCAGCAGGTAGATGCGCTTGATTTCCAGGTCCTTTGGCTGCGGATCCGCCACCGGCAAGCTGGCGGGGCTGAGCACCAGGTAGCCGACAGGCGCGCCGCCCGGCGTGGCCTCGGCTACCCACAGCCGCATGGCCGGCAGCGCCAGCCAGTCGCGGTACAACTGCGCATCGTGCTGGCGCTGGCAATGGGCGATGACGTCGGCGCCGTCGAGGATGCCGGCAAACGCTTCCAGGAATGTGGCCTGCCCCACCAGCGCCAGCGCCGCTTCATCGCCCTTCGCGCACGGCCGGATGGCGATCGCCGTGTCAGTGTGTGTACTCATGTCGCTTGCCATGCCTTGCTCCTGATATGAAACAAGCCGGACGAAGCCGGCTTGGATATGCTGTTGATATGAGTGTTACCTGCCGCCCAAAGGCACCTCGCACAGGCAGTGCGTGAGGGCCATGAACGGTTTGTGTTCGCGCGTGATGCCCGACAGCCAGGAGAGGTCCTGCGCCATGCCCAGCGCCGCGTCGGCCGGCAAGCCCGTGCTGGCCAGGCCCAGTTTCACGTGTTCGCCCAGTCCCAGCGAGGCCATGGCCTTCGAGCCGAACATGCCGATCAAGCGGTCCACGTTCGACGTTTCCTGCTCCAGGTACGTCACGCGGTAGTCGGTGCCCAGGTTGGCGCGCTTGGCGGCCGAGGCCAGCGCATCGCCATAGCTGCCGATGCGATCGACCAGGTTGCGCTCTTTCGCCTGCAAGCCCGTCCAGACGCGGCCCTGCGCCACTTCATTGATCTTTTCCGGCGTCGTCTTGCGCGCCTTGGCGGCCAGGTTCAGGAAGTCGCCATATACGTGGTTGATCGAGCCCTGGATCACTTGCGCAAAGCGCGGGTCGAGCGGACGCAAGGGGTTGCCCGCGTCGGCCAGCCAGGTGGTCGGCGAACCGGCCGTGTGGATGCCCAGCTTTTCCACCACCTTGTCGGCCGTCGGCAGAATCGCGAACACGCCGATGGAACCGGTGATGGTGGCCGCGTCGGCGATGACTTCATCGGACGAGGTGCTGATCCAGTAGCCGCCCGAAGCGGCCACGTTGCCCATCGAGACGACCACCGGTTTGCCGGCGGCGCGCGTCAGTTCCAGTTCGCGGCGGATCAGTTCCGAGCCGAAGGCGCTGCCGCCCGGCGAATCGACGCGCAGCACGATGGCCTTGATCGATTTGTCTTCGCGCGCCTGGCGGATCAGGCGCGAGGTGGACAGGCCGCCGATGGAACCCGGTGCCGCGATGCCGTCGCCGATTTCACCGGAAGCGATGACCACGCCGACGGCGTCGCCGATGTGCACGGGACGCAGGCGCGCCAGGTAATCGGTGTAGTTCACCTGGCGGAAATTCGTGCCTTCCGTGTTCTTCGCGCCGCGCGCCATCATGAACTGGCGCAGCTCGTCGCGCGTTTTCAGGCCGTCGACCAGCTTGGCGTCCAGCGACAGCTTGCCCAGGTCGCCGCCGGCGGCCGTCATCAGCTCGGGCAGCTTGTCGATCGATTGCATGATGGCGCCGGCCGGCAGCTTGCGCGCTTTTTCCACGTCCGTCGTGTAAGTGGTCCACAGGCCGTTGTTCAGGTAGCGATCCGCTTCGGCCGCCGCTTCGGACGGGCCGTTGGCGATGAAAGGCTCGGCCGCGCTTTTATACGTGCCCACTTTCAGCAGGTTGACCGTCACGCCCACCTTGTCGAGCGCGTCGCGGTAGTAATTGCGGTAGCGGCCAAAGCCTTCCAGCATGACGCCGCCCATCGGGTGCAGGAATACCTCGTCGGCCTTGGCGGCCACCAGGTACTGGCGCTGGTTATAGCTCGAACCCCAGGCCGTGACTTTCTTGCCCGTGGCGCGGAAGCGTTCCACGCCGGCCGCCACTTCGCGCAGCGAAGCGAGGCCGCCGCCCTGCAATTCGTCGAGCAGGATCACCATGGAGCCGATATTCTTGTCCTTGGCCGCCGTGTCGAGCACCGCCAGCACATCGCGCAGCTGCACGTTTTTCTTGACTTCGCCGCTGACATTGGCCAGCACGGCCTCGCGCACGCCGCCCGGGGTTTCCTCGACCAGCGGGCCTTGCAAGTCCAGCACCAGCGTGGTCTTTTCCGCCAGAGGCTTGGCGCCGCCGCCAAAGATGGCGATCAGGATGGCGATGACGATCAGCAGGAAAATCAGATTGATGACCGCGCGGCGGGTGGCGTCCAGCGCGCGCCAGAATGCGCCAAAACCGCGGCGTAGCGGCGGGAAGGGGTTGAGTGACATTGATGCTCCGTGAGGTTATGTACCTAAAGGAAATCAATATAGCTGAAAATGGCCCCGATCGTCTTCGGATTCGTCTTATTTTGATAACTATGCCGTGCCTTGTCCGCCCTGCCCTGGCGGCGTGGAAATGAGGAACAGGCCACCCAGCACCAGGGCGCCATTCAGGATCAGCAATTCCAGGCCGATGCGGTAATGCTCGAACAGCCGCATCTGCTCCTGCTCGATCAGCGCGCACAGCAATGGCCCCGCCACGGCCACCAGCGGCACCCAGCGGTCACGCACGCCGCGCCGGCTCAGCAAACCGAAGGCAAACAGGCCCAGCAGCGGACCATAGGTGTAGCTGGCCAGTTTCAGGATCACGCCGATCATGCTGGGGTCGTCAAACCACTTGAAAACCATGATCAGGATCAAAAACAATGCGGCAAACCCCAGGTGCACGCGGCGGCGCCAGCGCATCTGCTGCGCCGCAGTCAAATCCTGCCTGCGCTGCACGCCGAGGATGTCGATGCAGAAGGTGGACGTCAAGGCCGTGAGCGCCCCATCCACGCTGGGAAACAGGGCGGAAATGAGGGCGATGAAGAAAATCAGCTGCACCACGGCAGGGAAATGTCCGAGCACCACGGCCGGGAACAATTTGTCGCCGGTGGCCGTCACGCCGGCCAGCGGCGCATACAGGTGCAGCAAGCCGCCGAGGAACAGGAACAGCAGCAGCACGCCGGTCAGCACCACGGTCAGGCTGAGCATATTCTTTTGCGAGTCGCGCAAGGTCCGCACGGAGATATTCTTTTGCATCATTTCCTGGTCCATGCCCGTCATGGCGATCGTGATGAACATGCCGGCAAGAATGTGTTTCCATACATAGGCGGGGCTGTCCGGATCGACGGTGAAGATGCGCGTGAGACCTTGCACGCGCATGCGCTCAAGGCTGTCGATGAGGGACATATCCATGTCGCGCAGCAAAAACACGCTGCAGATGACGAGACCGGCCAGCATGCATGCCGTCTGCAGGGTATCGGTCCAGACGATGGTTTTCACGCCACCTTCATAGGTGTAGAGCAGGATCAGCAGCAGCACGACGCACGAGGTCAGCCAGAACGGCACGCCCAGGCTGTCGAGTATGGTCGCTTGCAGGATATTGACCACCAGATACAGCCGCGCCGTGGCGCCCAGCAAGCGCGAGACGATGAAAAACGCCGCCCCGCTCTGGTAGGAGCGCCGTCCCAGGCGCAGTTCCAGGTAGCGGTAGATGGAGGTCAGCTGCAGCCGGTAGTACAGCGGCAGCAAAATGAAGGTGATGGCCAGGTAACCGAGCACATAGCCGATCATCAGCTGGATATAGCCGAAACCGTTATTCCCCACGGCGCCGGGCACGCTGATGAAAGTCACGCCCGTAAGCGTCGTGCCCACCATGCCGAAGGCCACCAGCATCCAGTTGCTATCCTTGTTGCCGATGAAAAAACTGTCATTGGTAGCATGGCGCGAGGTGCGCCATGCCACGCCCAGCAGGATCAGGAAATACGCGAGGACGACGGCAAACAGGGTGACTGGGGACATGAACGTTGCGCTGGCGGCAAAGGGGAACAGGGGCAGAAATATACAGCAAAGCCCCTGTTTCCGCCGGCGTCAGCAGCCGGTCGGTTTGACTTTCTCCACTTCCAGGCCGAACCACGGACGCAAGCGCGTGCCGATGACGTTGCCCAGAAAAGCGCAGACCAGCCACAGCCAGCCGTGCAGGCTGCCCGAGACGATGCCGCTGAAATAAGCGCCGATGTTGCAGCCGTAGGCCAGGCGCGCGCCGTAGCCGAGCAGCAAGCCGCCGACGATGGCGGCAATGATCGAGCGGCGCGGGATGCGCCACACGGGCGCATAGCGGCCGGCCAGCGCCGCCGCCAGCATGGCGCCCAGCACGATGCCGATGTCCATCACGGAAGTCTTGTCCTGCGTCAACGGCGCGGCCAGGGCGGCCGCGTTGGCCTTGGTCGACCAGTAGGCCCAGCTGGCCGTATCGATACCGACCACGGACGCGGCCTTGGCGCCCCACAGGGCAAACGCGGACGTCACGCCCCACGGCTTGCCCGACAGCGCCAGGGTGGCGAAGTTCAGCACGACGAGAGCAACGGCGCCCGCCACCAGCGGCCACGGGCCATGCAGCCAGGGTGACGCCTGCGCCGGGCGCAGGGGCGTCGCGACGAGCTTGCCATGGCGACGCTTTTCCACCAGCACCGTGAGGCCGGCGATCAGTGCGAAGACGATCCAGTTCAGCGCCAGTGCGGGCACCAGGCCCAGGCTTGTGACGAGAGAAATGGGTTTCAATTGCGGCAGCGCCGTCCAGAACGGCATGTGCGCCGTGCCAATGACGGAGCCGACGATGAAGGCGGCCAGGGTGATGAGCATGCGCGTGCTGCCGCCCCCCACCGTGTACAGGGTGCCGGAAGCGCAACCACCGCCCAGCTGCATGCCGATGCCGAAGATGAAGGCGCCAAAGATGACGGAGGTGCCGGCGGGGGACACCAGGCCCGCGACGGGCGTGCCGAACAGGGTCCCGGCAGACAATGCCGGGAAGAACAGCGCCACGCCCACGGCCAGCATCAGCATTTGCGCGCGCAAGCCGTCGCCGCGGCCATCGGCGATGAAGACGCGCCAGGCGGACGTAAAACCGAAGGCCGCGTGATACAAGGTAATGCCGAGCAAGGCGCCCACCACGTACAGCGCGGACTGGTGAATGCCGACGGTTTGCGCCAGGTACCACGCGCCTAGCACGATGAGCAACAGGGCGACGCCCAGCGGTTTCGGATTGATGGCGGCGCGCAGGCGCAGCGGTGACATTGCTGTATCGGACATGGGGAGTATGGGCGAGAGAAAGGTAAGCACTATTGTAAACCCTACTCTCGCCCGTGCCAGCAACTTGCTTGCAAATCAAGCCGGCTTAATGCCCTACCGCATGGATCGACTTTTCGCCGCCAGTGCGCACAGGGATGGGATTCAAGCGGTCCATCCGACCACTCAAGGCCGTCAAGCCGAACGCACCCAGCACGACGAGCGCACCGATCCAGCCCGTATGCACGAGTCCCAGGTATTCGACGATCAGGCCGCCGCCCCAGGCGCCGCCGGCGATGCCCAGATTAAACGCGGCGATGTTCAGCCCCGAAGCCACGTCGACGGCGCGGGGCGTGAAGTGTTCCGCTTGCTGCACGACATACACTTGCAAGCCAGCCACGTTACCGAAGGCCACGGCGCCCCATAGCAGCACGGTGATGACGACGAGCACGGGATGCGGCGCCGTGAAGGTCAACAGCAGCAAAACAAGCGCCAGCAGCAGGAAGATCAGTTTCAGGGCACGCACTGGGCCTTTCTTGTCGGCCAGCTTGCCGCCCCAGATATTGCCAAACGCCACCGACACGCCATACACAAGCATCACCACGCCCACGGCGCCGGCGCTGAAACCCGACACGTCTTGCAGGATCGGTGCCAGATACGTAAAGGCGATGAAAGAGCCGCCATAGCCGACGGCCGTCATGGCGTACACCAGCAACAGGCGCGGCTGGCCCAGCACCTGCACTTGCTGCAGCAACGATGCAGGCTTGCTGTGCTTGATGGTCGACGGCACGTACAGCAGGCTGCCGACAAAGGCGACCAGGCCCAGGGCCGAGACGGCGAGGAAGGTTTCACGCCAGCCGAAATGCTGGCCGATGAAGGTGCCCAGCGGCACGCCCGTCACCAGGGCCACGGTCAGGCCCGTAAACATGATGGCAATCGCGCTGGCGGCCTTGTCCTTCGGCACCAGCGAGGTGGCGATGGTCGAGCCTATGGAAAAGAATACGCCATGCGCCAGCCCCGTCAGGATGCGGGCGATGACGAGGGTCTCGTAGCCCGGCGACTTCCACGCCAACAAGTTCCCCAGGGTGAACAGGACCATCAGCGACAATAACAAGGTTTTGCGGGGAATCTTGCCCGTCAGGGCAGTCAGCACGGGTGCGCCGACGGCGACGCCCAGCGCATACAGGCTGACCAGCAAGCCGGCCGATGGCAGGTTGACGCCCAGGTCCGCGGCGATGGTGGGCAACAGCCCGACGATGACAAACTCGGTGGTTCCGATGGCAAATGCGCTGAGGGTCAGCGCGAGCAAGGCAATGGGCATGAAAGACTCCGATATAGGTGGATGCAAATGCGAGGCTTGCAGTATCGGGGCTTTCTTTGTTTCGAAAAATACCTCCACAGGAAGAAGATACTTGCGCGCAAATCAACAATTGTATGGTCTGCTACACTGACCGCATCAACACGGGATCACCACCATGAATTCAGAAAAACTGGCGCTGCTGGTCACGCGCGAAATGCCATATGGGAAGTATCAGGGACGCTTGCTGGCCGATTTGCCCGGACACTACCTGGGCTGGTTCGCGCGCGAGGGTTTCCCCTCGGGCGAACTGGGCAGTTTAATTGCGCTGATGTACGAGCTCGACCACAACGACTTGCGCAGCTTGCTCGACCCGCTGCGCACGCGCAAGTCACCGTGGCGGCCGGGCGAGTAAGGAGAATAGAAGGCGGGTCTTAAAACTCGCGCACCTTCTTGGCCAGCATGGCGCTGAACTCGCCATTTTCCACCAGCTTGTGCAGTTCGCTGGCGCCACCGATCAGCACGCCGTTGACAAAGACCATGGGAAACGTGGGCCAGCCCGTCCACATTTTCAGGGCATTGCGGCGGTGCCACTGGTTCAGATAGCTGCCGTATTGCAGGTACTGGTAGGGCGTGCCCAGCACGTCGAGGATCTTGCGCGCCTTGCGCGGAAACGGATTGAGCGCAATGCCGACGACCACCACCTGGTGCGCGGCGATGGCCGCCTGCACCTCGCGCACGATGTCCTTGTGCTTGCTGCCGATCAAGGGGCGGGCGGCGGGATGGATCTGGGCTTGGTCAAGGAGGGCGCGGGTCATGAAAATCCTGGGGTGAGTGGCATGCGGATCACGCATTGTGCCATGCCTACCGCGTGACGTGCGCTACACTGCGCCCCTACTCCCCTTTAGTTTAAATATATGCAAGAAATCACTCTCATGCCTGCATGCCGCACCCGCCGCCTGCTCGGCGCTCTTCTGCTCGCCGCCAGTTGCGCCAGCGCCCTCGCCGCTACCGATCCCGGGCTCGAAATGGGCTTGCGGCATGCCCTGCACCTGAAAAAGGGCACGACGGACAGAGTAGGCACCTCCGGCAAGGCCATCGCCGCCTATGTGCGCGAAGGTTTTATCAGCCAGCGCCCCCAGCAGCGCTTCGACTACACCGATTACTACCTGCTGAAGAAGCCGGCCAGCTTCATGGGGCATGAACTGGTGCTCATCGAAGAGGAATACATCACGCAATACATAGGCTGCTGCGTCAGCCCCGGCGCCGGCGTGACGGTGAAAGTGCGCGGCAGCACGCAAAACCTGCAAGCGTTCGCCAGCGCCCAGCGCTGCACCTTGACGGACCCGGTCGATATTCAACATGCACTGAACGAGGTGGCCATCAAGACCCGGCTGCCGAAAGGTCATTACGCATCCTTGAGCTGCCGCGAACGCGATGCGCAGCGCGAGGAGCAGTAAGCCCTACCCCAGCGGCACGTGCAAACCCATCTTGAGGCAAGTCAAGGCCACCGAGGTGCGGTAGCGCCGGATATTGTCGTCGCCGCCGAACAGGCGTTCCGTCAGCGCTTCGTATTCGGCCATGCTGCTGGCCGTGATCACCAGCAGGTAGTCGGCCTCGCCGGTAATCCCGTAGCACTGCTGGATGGCAGGCTCGGCCATGATGCGCGCGCGCATGCCGGCCGTGCGCTGAGGATGCTCGTCGTGCAAATGCACTTCCACCGTCAATATCAGGGGACGGCCCAGGCGGCTCGCGTCGAGCACGGCCACCTCGTTGCGGATCACGCCGCTCTCGCGCAGGCGGCGGATGCGCCGCTGCACGGCCGGCGCGGACAAGTGCACGGCCCGGGCGATTTCGCGCTGCGAAGTCGTGTTATCGCGCTGCAAAATATCGAGGATCGCCAGATCGAAGGCGTCTAGGGCAAGGGAGGGCGTGAGCGAAAGTTGCGTCATGAAGGTCAAATTGCAGTGCAAATATCGGAGCAGACACAATAAACTTTCGCTATTCCGTTATCAAGCCTTTTATCACCATGCCATTACGCCGCTATTCCTCGCTGATTCCCCTGCTGGCCATCCTCGGCTCCGTCACTTGCCTGGGACTGGGCACGTCATGGGCCAAGCACAGCCTGTTCCCGCTCGTCGGCGCACAGGGCACGACGGCCGTGCGCGTGGGCTTTTCCGCCCTGCTACTGTTGCTGTTCTGGCGCCCGTGGCGCTGGCAGCTGAGCCGCGCCGATCTGCGCACGGTGGCCCTGTATGGCGCGGCGCTGGGCATGACCAACCTGTGCTTCTACATGGCCTTGCGCACGATCCCGTTCGGCATCGCCGTGGCGATCGAGTTTTCCGGCCCGTTGGCTGTGGCCCTGCTGGCCTCGCGCCGCCCCATCGACTTCGTCTGGGTGGCCCTGGCCGTAGCGGGACTGGCGCTGCTGCTGCCGCTCGGCCACGACGTCAGCAACCTCGACCCCACGGGCGTGCTGTTCGCCCTGGGCGCCGCCGTCTGCTGGGCTTCGTACATCGTCTTCGGCAAGCGCGCCAGCCATTTGCATGCGGGACACTCCGTATCGCTGGGCCTGGCAATGGCCGCGCTGGTGGTCGTGCCCGTGGGCGTGATGCACAGCGGCGCCGCCCTGCTCTCGCCTGTCGTGCTGGGCGTGGGCCTGGGCGTGGCCCTCATTTCCAGCGCCATCCCGATCTCGCTGGAAATGGTGGCCCTGAAGCGGCTGACGCCGCAAGCGTTCGGCATCATGAGCAGCATGGAACCGGCCGTGGCCGCCATGCTCGCATACATCCTGCTCGACGAGCGCCTGGGTGCCGGGCAATGGCTGGCCATCGCCATGATCATGGCCGCGTCGATGGGCAGTTCGTACATGGCGCAGCGCATGAAGAAAGCGGCGCCGGCCGCCGCCGTGCATACCTGAACCTCAGTGCACGGCCGCACCCGCCACGTGCGACGCCAGGTTCTTGCGCGCCAGCCAGGCCAGCGGCAACAGTGCAAGCAAGGCAGCGGCCACGCCGGCCCACGGCGACGACGCCATCAACTGGCGCGAGACCATCAACGCACCGAGCATGGAACCGAAGGAAATGCCCAGATTAAACGCGGAAATGTTCAGGCCCGAAGCGAAATCGACGGCTTGCGGCGTGTAGCGCTCGGCCGTGGCCAGCATGCCTGCCTGCAAGGCGGGCGACAGGCCGAAGGAAAACACGCCCCAGACGAACAGCATCACCGTCATCATCCAGGGTGAACTGATGCTCAACGCCACGCCCGCTTGCGTGACGGCCAGCAACAACAGCATCAGGCGCAAGGCCTTTTGCCAGCCCAGGTGGCTGGTCAGGTAGCCACCCGCCAGGTTGCCGGCAAAGGTGGCGGCGCCAAACACGATCAGCAAGGCGCTGGCCATGGTGGCGGAGAAACCCGTCACATCCGTCAGGATGGGCGTGATGAACGTGAAGGCGGCAAAGCTGCTGCCAAAGCCGAACGTCGTAATTGCCATCATCGTCAGGATGGGGCCGCTGCCCAGGGCCGCCAGCTGCGTCATGGCCTTGCCGCCCTTGCCCTGCTGCAAACCGGCCGGCAGCCAGCGCGCCATGGCGGCCAATCCCAGTGCAGCCAGCACGACGACGGCAAAGAAGGGCAGGCGCCAGCCCATCAGATTGCCGAGGAAGCTGCCGAAGGGCACGCCGATCACCATGGCCAGGGTCAGTCCGGCAAACATCACGGAAATCGCCCTGCCCGCCTGCGCCTTGCTGACCAGGCTGGCGGCCACGGTGGCGCCGATGGCAAAGAAGGTGCCGTGCGCCACGGCCGTGATGACCCGTCCCGCCAGCAACAGTTCGAACGTGTGCGAAAAGGCGGCCAGCAGGTTGCCGGCCAGGAACACGCTCATCAGCCCCAGCAAGGCGGCCTTGCGCGGCAGGCGCGACATCAGCAGCACCAGCAGCGGCGTGCCGATGGCCAGCGCCAGCGCATACAGGCTGACCAGCGAGCCGGCCGATTCGATGGAAATCTGCAAATCTTTCGCGATGGTGGGCAGGATGCCGACGACGATGAATTCGGTGACGCCGATGGCAAAGGCGCCGACGGCCAGCGCCAGCACGCCGGGCGGCATCTTGCTGGCTGAAGTGGAAACAGGGCTTGCGGTGGTCATGATGGCTCCAACAATGGTTCAAGCCAGCCAGTGTATCGAAGCAGGCGCTTTTGATATAGACTCTGATAATGGAAACACCTGTGAAATGGATTCAATAATGGCCAGGCAAGACATCAACCGCGCGTTCGAAATGGCCGTGTTTGCCGCCGTGGTGGAAACGGGGGCCTTTTCCGCCGCCGCGCGCCGTCTGGCCTTGACGCCATCGGCCGTCAGCAAGCTGGTCAATCGCCTGGAAGCACGGCTGGGTGCCCGCTTGCTCCAGCGCAGCACGCGCCAACTGCACACGACGCCCGAGGGCGACGCCTTCTTCGTGCAGTGCAAGCGCATCCTCGACGATATCGATGGCGCCGAGCGCGAAGCATCGCAGGGCGCAGCGCCGCGCGGACGCTTGCGCATCAACTGTTTCGTGCCGTTCGGCGTGCGCCATCTGCTGCCCATCCTGCCCGAATTCGCGCAGCGCTATCCCGACATCGTGCTCGACGTCGTCGTCAGCGACGCCATCGTCGACTTGCTGGAAGACCGCACCGACATCGCCATCCGCACGGGCAAGCTGAAGGAATCGAACCTGGTGGCGCGCAAACTGGGCGAAGACGCGATGGTTGTCGTGGCGTCGCCCGCCTACGCGGCGCGCCACGGCCTGCCGCGCACGCCGCAGGAATTATCCGGACACAATTTATTGGCCTTCAACTTCCGCTGCCAGAACGAAACCTGGCCCTTCCTCGATGGCGCTGGCGGCATGTTGAATGTGGCGCCGCAGGGCAATACCTGCGTCAGCGATGGCGAAAGCATGCGCCAGCTGGTACTGGCGGGCATGGGACTGGGACGCTTTTCACGCCAGCACGTGCTGCGCGACATTGCGCAAGGTCAGTTGGTAGAAGTGCTGCAGGACTACAATCCGGGCGACAAGGAACTCGTGCACGCTGTCTTCGTGGGACCGGGTTTACAGGTGCCGGCTCGCGTGCGCGTGATGCTCGATTATCTGCTGGAAAAAGTAAAACTGGGGTGAGCGCCGCTTGCCGGCATCGCGTCTTATAATCGGCCCTATCGTTGAAACTTCCGGGAGCCGCGCTCATGCATGAGACCTTGATCCACACCTTGCAAACCCGCTTCAGCCAGCACAGGCACCGCCATCCGCAATGGACGTGGGACAAGGTGCTGGCGCGGCTGGACACCGCTCCCGCCAGCCTGGCGGTATTGCAGCAGATGGAAGACACGGGCGGCGAACCGGACGTCATCGGGCACGCCGGCGACACGGGCGCCGTCACGTTTTGCGATTGCTCGGCAGAAAGTCCGCTCGGCCGGCGCAGCCTGTGTTTCGATGCGGCGGCCCTGGCCGCGCGCAAGGCCAACAAGCCGGCCGGCAGCGCCATGGCCATGGCGCAGGCGATGGGAGTCACACTGCTGACGGAAACGCAATACCGCCAGTTGCAGGAACTGGGGCCATTCGACCGCAAAACGTCGAGCTGGATCGCCACGCCGGACAGCATCCGCGCGCTGGGCGGCGCCCTGTTTTGCGACCGCCGCTATGAACAGGTCTTCGTCTACCACAATGGCGCCGAATCGTATTATGCGAGCCGGGGTTTCCGTGGACGACTAACCATCTGACAATCGCCGGCTCAGGCCAGCTCTTCCAGCCGCAACTGCCGGCCTTCATCGAGCATCAGCTCGAACTCGGCCGCCGTCACGGCCGGGCTGAACAGATAACCTTGCAGCTGGTCGCAGCCGAGTTCGCGCAAGAAGCGCATCTGCTCGGCCGTTTCCACCCCTTCGGCAACGATTTCCTGGCGCAGCTGCTGCGCCATGGTGACAATGGCGCGGGCGATGGCGCAATCGTTTTCCTCGAAGGGCAAGCCGATGACAAACGAGCGGTCGATTTTCAGTGTGCTGATGGGGAATTTTTTCAAATACGCGAGGCTGGAATAGCCGGTACCGAAGTCGTCCAGCGCCAGCGCCAGGCCCATGGCCACCAGCTGGTTCATGATGTCGATCACCTTGTCGGCGCCGCGCATCAGCAGGCTTTCCGTGATTTCCAGCATGATCTGGTCGGGCCGCACGCCGTAGCGCTCCAGCACGGCCGCTATGCGCGCCGGCAACTGTTCATCGAACTGGCGCGCCGACAGGTTGACGGCGATGGCCGGCATGTGCAGGCCACGGTCTTCCCAGTTGCGGATCTGGCGGCAGGCCTCGTCCAGCACCCAGGTGCCCAGTTCCAGGATCAAACTGGTTTCCTCGGCAACGGGGATGAAGAGGCCGGGCGAGACCATGCCGCGCATCGGATGCTTCCAGCGCAGCAAGGCTTCCGCGCCCACGATGCGCCCGCTGGCCAGGCTCACTTTCGGCTGGTAATGCAATTCCAGCTCCTTGTCACCCAAGGCCAAACGCATTTCGCTTTCCAGGCGCAAATGTTCCTTGGCCCGGCGGTTCATGTCTTCGCGGTAAAACAGGAAGGTCGATTCGATCGTCTGCCCCGCCTTGGCCACGGCCACGTCGGCAAAACGGAACAGGGCCGGCGCTTCCAGGCCGTCTTCCGGATACACGGTGATGCCGATGCTGGCGCCCACGTGCAGCGCGTGCGTGTCGATATTGATCGGCGCCTCCAGCAGGTTGAGCAGCTTTTGCGCCACATTCGCCGCGTGTTCGCGCTTTTCGATATGCAGCAGGGCCACGACGAACTTGCTGTTGTCGACGCGCGCCAGGATGTCCGCGTCGCGCAGGGCGCCACGGAACAGCTGGCCGATGGCGATCACCAGCTGGTCGCCCACTTCATGGCCAAGCGTGTCGCTGATGGAACCGATGCGGCTGATGTCGATGACCATCAGCGCGCCATGCGTGCCCTGGCGTTTCGCTTCGGCCAGGCCCTGGTCGACCAGTTGATTCAGCAGGCAACGGTTGGGCAAGCCCGTCAGGCTGTCGTAGTTGGCCATGCGCTGCATGCGCGCCTCGGCATCCTTGTGCACCGAGATATCGGAAAACAGGGAAAACACGTGGCTGATTTCGCCGAATTCGTCGCGCACGACGCTGATGGTGACGTCTTGCGGGAACAATTCGCCATTCTTGCGCTTGCCGATGATTTCGCCGCGCCAGGAGCCGTGGCCCCGCATGGCGGCGCGCACCTTGGCGCGGAAATCGGGGTCGTGCACGCCCGAGCGCAGCAAGTCCGGCGTGCGGCCGATGGCTTCGGCCGGCGAGTAGCCGGTGATGCGGCTGAAGGAACTGTTGATCGAGACGATGCGCTCTTCCGCGTCCGTGATCAGCACGGCTTGCTCGCTGTCTTCGATGATGCGCGCGTGCAACCTGACCTTGTCCACGTCGGACAGCGGCTCGCTCATGGCCGACAGGCGCACGGCCATGCCGCAGCCCTTGCCCGCCTGGTCGTGGATCACATGGCGGTGCATGCGCAGCCACGTCACCATGCCCGACTTCTTGCGCCGGCGCACATCGGTGGCCACGTCGCCCTGCGTGAAATGCAATTCCAGCACGCTCGCTTCCGCGTCGTCTTCCGGATACAGGAACAGGATGTGCTGGCCCAGGGCTTCCAGTTCGGAATAGCCGAACATCTGTTCGGCGCCATGGTTCCAGCCGATCAAAAAGCCGTCAGGGTCGATTTCCAGCAAGGCGTCGGGGGGCGCCACGCGCACCACGGGGCGGCTGGCGCCGCGCAGACGCTCCAGTTCCTCCTCCAGCCGCGCCAGGGTGGCGGCCTGCTGCGGCCCCGCCTGTTCACGGGCATCCTGAGCCAGGCGCAGGCACAGCGCAACCTTCGCCTCAAGCATGGCAACCCCACTCGTGGACCAGGTCAGGGGAACATATCAGGAGCGCTGCTGTGTGTGTAATCATCAAAATCCCACTGTGGGGCGTGGAGGTCGGGCGGAAATACTGTGAATATGGTAACTTAAAAATGTTGGCCTATGTCAACATTTTAAGACCTACGCCGAATGGCCCGGCAGATGCTGCGCCAGGCGGGCAAACACATCCGGTTCGCGCATGCGCGCCATCCACCAGCGCAATGCGGCGCCATCCTCGCCCACGCGCCAGGCCAGGTAAAACGTTTCCGACGGTTTCGGTTCTTCCACGGCCTTTTCCACCAGCAAGCCGCGCGCGATGGCGGCCCGCGCGCACGGCCCCGGCAGGAAGCCAAAGCCCAGCCCCAGCACCTGGTAATCGAACTTGACCTGCATGTTCGGCACGCTCAAGGCATCCTGCCCCAGCAGCAAGCCCACCGTGCGCGGCGCCATCTGGCGCGCCGAATCGGCCACCACCACGGCCCGGTATTGCTGCAGGTGGCCGCGCGACAACGGTTCCTGCACCTGGGCCAGCGGGTGCGTGGGCGCCACGGTGAAGACGAAGTCGAGCATGCCGATCGGCTGCGCGATATAGCCGCCGCCGGCCGGCCCGTCACCGGGCGCGCCCACCAGCAAGTCGGCGCGCCGGTCCAGCAGCGCTTCCCACGTGCCCGACAGCGTGTCTTGCGACAGGCGCAGGCGCGTCTGCTGCGCCACGTCGTAAAAGGCGCGCACGTCGTCGGCCAAGGCCACGGCGGAAAACATGGAATCGATGCCGATGGACAATTCCGTTTCCCAGCCGGACGCCACCCTGCGCACGCGGTGCTCGAGGTCCTGCGCCGCCTTCAATAAATAGCGGCCCTCTTTCAGCAATTCCTGGCCGGCCGCCGTCAGCATGACTTTCGGGCCATTGCGCTGGAACACCTGCACGCCCAGGTCGTCTTCCAGCTTGGCCACCGTATAGGAAATGGTGGACGGGACTTTATGCAATTCCTTGCCGGCCGACGAGAACGATCCACGGCGGTCGATGGCGTCAACGATTTGCAAGGCTTCCAGGCTAAGTCTTAACATTCGATTTTTTCGATCATAGGTCGCAATATTTTCCGTTTTTCTTTCTCTGAACAGGCGCCTATACTTTGTTCATCGTACTGCGAAGGGCAGAAAAGAAGCCACGGCACAGCGCCAGGCAACGGTCCTTCGAAATTATCGCACATTAACTTATAGAAACGGAGTCCTCCATGTTACAGATTCGTCATAGCGAAGAACGCGGCGCCGCCAACCACGGCTGGCTCAATTCCCACCACAGCTTTTCCTTCGGCAGCTACCACGATCCGCTGCACATGGGCTTTGGCCCCTTGCTGGTGATCAATGAAGACAGGGTCACGCCTGGCCAGGGTTTCGGCACGCACGGCCACCGCGACATGGAAATCATTTCGTATGTGCTCGACGGCGCGCTGGAGCACAAGGACAGCATGGGCACCGGTTCCGTCCTGCACTACGGCGATGTGCAGCGCATGAGCGCCGGCAGCGGCGTGCGCCACAGCGAGTTCAACCACTCGGCAACGGATGGCTTGCACTTCCTGCAGATCTGGATACAGCCGAACGTGACGGGCATTCCCCCCAGCTATGAAGAGAAACACTTCACGCCGGACAGCAAACGGGGCAAGCTGCGCTTGATCGCCTCCTCCGACGGCCGCCAGGGTTCCGTGCTGATCCACCAGGATGCGGCGATCTACGCCAGCATCCTGCAGGAAGGCGAACAGGCCGAACATGCGCTCGACGAAGGCCGCCTCGCCTATGTGCACCTGATCCGCGGCAGCCTGGTCGTCAACGGCACGCCCTTGAAAGCGGGCGATGCGCTGAAATTGACGCAGGAAGCGGCCGTGAGCATTACCCAGCCGGAAGACGCGGAATTTCTGCTCTTCGACCTGCCTAAATAATTGATAAAAATAAAGAAAAGGAAACAAACATGAAAAATAATACGGATATCCTGCTGCCCCTCGGCCGTGCCGCCCTTGGCGTGCTGTTCTTTGTCTCGGGCTTGCTGAAAATCGGCGGCTTTGCCGGTGTGGCCGGTTACATGGCCAGCCAGGGCTTGCCGATCGCCAATATCTTGCTGGTGGGCGTGATCGTCCTGGAAGTGGGCGGCGGCTTGCTCTTGATCACGGGCTGGCAGGCGCGCTGGGCGGCGCTGGCCCTGGCGCTGTTCCTGATCCCGACGACGCTCATCTTCCACGCCTTCTGGAGCGCCGATGCGGCCCACTTCCAGGACCAGTTGACGAACTTCCTGAAGAACCTGTCCATCTTCGGCGGCATGCTGTTGCTGGTGGAGCGCGGTTTTCGCCAGGCCAGGTAAGACCAAGGCTGCCTGACCGGACGGGCCCGTCACGGACGCGGTCCGCCCGGCCGGCCGGCAGCCTGTCACCGTTTTGTCATCAAGCTGACATGGCGCGGTCACATACACTGACTATCATGCGGTTGCCATTTAATCACGCAACCACAGGACATCGCAGCCCATGAACAAGCCCAACGATCTGGCCATCCGCGCCACCGATCTGAACGACATTGACAGCAACGCGTCCCACGACAACCATTTCAACAGCATCCTGAACGCCCGCCTGAGCCGCCGCAACTGGCTGCGCGGCAGCGCCGTCACGGCCGCTACCGCCGTCATGGGTTCGATGGGCCTGTCCGCTTGCGGTGGCGGCAGCGACGCCATCGCCGTCACGCCGACGCCGACACCGACGCCCGAAAAACTGCTGGCCTTCACGGCCGTGCCGAAAAGCCTGGCCGACGTCGTGTCGGTGCCGGCAGGCTACACGGCCACGGCCCTGTATGCGCTGGGCGACTCGCTGCGCGCGGCCACGCCAGCGTACAAGAATGACGGCAGCGATACCGATTTCGACAACCGCGCCGGCGACCATCACGACGGCATGGAATACTACGGCCTGTCCGCCGCCGGTGCGCCGCTGGCGTCCGGCGCCGAACGGGGCTTGCTGGCGATGAACCACGAAGCGACCACGGACGAAACACTGTCCTCGCACTTCCTGCACGTGAATGGCGGCACCACCTCGCTGCCCCGCCCCGCCGCCGAAGTCGACAAGGAAGTGGCCGTCCACGGACTGAGCGTGGTGGAAGTCAAAAAGACGGGCAGCGCCTGGGCCACCGTCAACGATTCCGCCTTCAACCGCCGCGTCACGCCGCTGACGGACATCGAGCTTGCCGGCCCCGTGCGCGGCAACGCCCTCGTCGTCACCAAGTATTCGCCGACCGGCACCAAGACGCGCGGCACCATCAACAATTGCGGCACGGGCAAGTCGCCTTGGGGCAGCTACCTGTCCGGCGAAGAAAACTGGGCCGGCTACTTCACCCGCTCGGCCACCGACAATGCGGCGCGCGGCGACAAATCCGTCGCTTCGCTGAACCGCTATGGCCGCAGCCAGGGCGGCGCCTCGCGCCACGGCTGGGAAACGGGCGGCAGCGACGACAAGTACGCGCGCTGGAACCTGAGCAAGATCGGCGCATCCGCCAACGGCAGCGACGATTACCGCAATGAATTGAATGGCATGGGCTACATCGTCGAGATGGACCCGTACGACAAGACCAAGGCCATCCGCAAGCGCACGGCGCTGGGCCGCTACGCGCACGAAAGCGCCGCCTTCAGCGTGCCGGCCGTGGGCCAGCAACTGGCCGTGTACATGGGCGACGATTCGCGCAACGAGTACATCTACAAATTCGTCACGACCGCCGTCTGGGCCGCCGCGGACGCCAATCCGGCCGACCGTATCGCCACCGGCGACAAATACCTCGATTCGGGCAAGCTGTACGTGGCCAAGCTGGCCGCCGACGGCACGGGCCAGTGGATCGAGCTGGCCATGTCGAACGCGCTGATCCAGGCGTACAGCGCCTACAAGTTCGCCGACCTGGCCGACGTGCTGGTGAATGCCCGCCTGGCGGCCGACGCCGTGGGCGCAACAAAAATGGACCGCCCGGAATGGTGCTCGGTCAACCCGGCGAATGGCGAGATCTACTACACGCTGACCAACAATTCGAACCGCACCGTCAATCCGAGCGGCTCGTCGCAACTGGCGCCGGACAGCGCCAACCCGCGCGCCTACACGGACATGAAGGGCACGACGGCGCAAAACGGCAATCCGAACGGCCACATCATCCGCTTCAAGGAAGGCACGGGCGCGGCCGCGGCCACCAGCTTTACCTGGGATGTCTACCTGTTTGGCGCCGAGAGCGGCGCCGACGCCAGCAAGATCAACCTGTCGAACCTGACGGCCGAGCAGGATTTCTCCAGCCCCGACGGCCTCGCCTTCAGCCCCTACACCGGCATCTGCTGGATCCAGACGGACGATGGCGCGTACACGGATGTCACCAACTGCATGATGCTGGCGGCCATCCCCGGCAAGGTCGGCGATGGCGCCAAGTCGACCCTGAACTACGCGACGGCGGCCGGCGGCAACCTGGCCGTCGACACCTTCATCGGCAAGAAACCCACGGCCGACACGCTCAAGCGCTTCCTGGTGGGGCCGGTCGGCTCGGAAATCACGGGCATCAGCGAAACGCCCGATGGCAAGACCATGTTCATCAACATCCAGCATCCGGGCGAAAATACCAAGCTGGCGAATATCGGCGATCCGTCCAAATACACGAGCCAGTGGCCGGCCAACGCCGGTTATGGCGCCGGCAAACGCCCCCGCTCGGCCACCATCGTGATCACCAAGAACGACGGCGGACGCATCGGCAGCTGATGCACCGTGCCTGGCGGCAGCCGCCGCCAGGCAAAGCCGGCAATTCACCTTGTAAAAGAAGGAAGTGCCCCTAAGTAAGGCTTATCACCAGACATTGCAACGACCGAATGGCAGCCAGGGAAAACGTTTCCCTGCTTTTTGGTATGATGGCAAGGCGCGCCGGCACCGGAGTGGTGTCGCGCGCCTTTTATTTTTGATAATTACTTATATGAGCACAACCATGCAAAGCGGCGCAGACCTCCTGGCGACAGGCGAATTGGATTACACGACTTCCTGCGCACTGCCGACGCCGTGGGCCCAGTTCACCCTGCACGCCTTTGTCGAACACGCCACGGGCAAGGAACACCTGGCCATGGTGCTGGGCGATATCGGCAACGGCGAACCGGTGCTGGCGCGCGTGCATTCCGAGTGCCTGACGGGCGACGTGCTGTTTTCGCAGCGCTGCGACTGCGGCGCGCAGCTTGAAGGCGCCTTGAAACGCATCGCCGAGGAAGGTCGCGGCATCTTGCTGTACCTGCGCCAGGAAGGACGCGGCATCGGCCTGATCAACAAGATCCGCGCCTACCGCCTGCAGGAAGCGGGCGCCGACACGGTACAGGCAAATGAGCAGCTGGGTTTCAAGGCCGACGCGCGCAACTACACCTTGTGCAAGCCCATGTTTGCACAGTTCGGCATCAATAGCCTGCGTTTGATGACGAACAACCCGCGCAAGATCGCCGCCATGGAAGCGCTGGGCATCACGGTGGCCGAACGGGTGCCGCTGCTGGTCAACCGCAACGCCTTCAACCAGCACTACCTGAATACCAAGCAAAGCAAGCTCGGCCACATGATGACGCCGGAAACGGCACCGGCACTGGAAGACGGCGCCCTGTAGTCCCCCGGGGCGGCGCGCAGCGGCGCGTCACCCGGGCGCCGGCCTCGCTCCTGCTCACGCACAAAGGATGCATGAAATTATCTAACTACGCCTGCTTGCTGGCCAGCCTGTGCGCTGGCGCAGGCGCACACGCGGCGCAGGCGCCTGCGCCAGCCGCGCTCCCCACCGCATCGACTCCCCCCATCAAGCCGCCGCCGGCCACCGCCGCGCCCGCCGCCACCGAACATGCGGCCCTGCCGCCGCCCTCATCGGCCGCGCAAAAGCTGTACACGGCCGCGCGCGCCGACATCCTGCAAGTGCGCGTGCTGCTGAAGAACGGCCGCACGCAATCGTCCGTCGGCTCGGGCTTTTTGATCGGCACGGGCGACTTGGTGGTCAGCAACTATCACGTCGTGTCGCAATTCGCCCTCGACCCCGATACCTATGTGGGCGAGTGGGTCGACACGAGCGGCCAGCGCGGCAATGTGGAATTGCTGGCCGTCGACGTGCTGCACGACCTGGCGGTATTGCGCGTGAACCGCCACGGCACGGGTTTCTTCAAGATGCCGGAGCCGCTGGCGCCGCTGACCCAGGGCCAGTACCTGTATTCGATGGGCAATCCGCTGGACCTGGGCTTCGCTATTTCGGAAGGCTCGTACAACGGCGTCGTCACGCGCAGCTTCTACGACCAGCTGATGTTTACGGGACCGATCAATTCCGGCATGAGCGGCGGCCCCAGCGTCACCGCGAATGGCGACGTCGCCGGTGTGAACGTGTCGAAACGCCTCGACGGCGAACTCGTCAGTTTTCTCGTGCCCGCCCGCTATGCGCAGCAATTGCTGGCCAAGGTGGCGCAGCAAGGCAAGCCGCCGAAGGACTTCAAGCCGCTGGTGACGGCGCAACTGCTGGCGCACCAGGAAGTCATGCTGGCGCGCCTGCTCGATACGCCCTTGAGCCTGAAAGCCATGGGCCCGTATCGCGTGCCCGTGCGCGAGTCCGACCAGATGCGCTGCTGGGGCCGCTCCAACGTCAAGTCCGACAAACCCTACATGCTCGACAACACCAGCTGCGCCATGGAATCGGCCATCTTCATCTCCGGCGCCCTGCAGACGGGGCAAGTGTCGATGCGCCACGAATTTTTGCGCAGCAGCGAACTGGGCCCGCTGCGCTTTTCCGAGCTGGCCAGCGCTTCGTTCAAGAATGAAAGTTTCGGCAGCTACAAGAGCGTGAATCTGACCGGCCCGCAATGCACCGAACAGTTCGTCAAGAACACCACCCTGCCCCTGCGCGCCATCCTGTGCGTGCGCGCCTACCGCAAGTTTACGGGACTGTACGACTTTGCCCTGCTGGCCGCCAGCACCGATGAGCCACTCATGAGCCTGCAAAGCCGCATCGACGCGCGCGGCGTATCCTACGCCAACGGCATGCGCGTCACGCGCACCTTCCTCGAAGCGCTGTCGCGCGCGCCCTCCACCACCAGCAGCCGCAAGCCATGAAAGCACCATACTTCATCGAAATCCTCGCCGAGAATGGCGAGGTGCGGCAACGCCAGCGGATCGAATCCCTGCCGATCCGCATCGGACGTGGCTACGACAACGACTTCATCCTCGACGACGCGCATACGGCCGCCGCGCACGCCATTGTCGAGGACGACGGCGCGGGCGGCCTGCTGCTGCGCGACCTGGGCAGCCAGAATGGCGTGATCCACCGGGGACAGCGGCAACTGCAAGTGGCCATGAGCGGCAACAGCATCGTGCGCCTGGGCCACACGCGCCTGCGCGTGCGCGCCAGCGACCAGCCGGTGGCGCCCGAACTGGGCGACACGACCAGGCACGACTGGGAAGGCTTGCGCCCGGCCGTTGCCGGCCTGACCATGATCGGCGCCTCGGCCGCCTTCAGCAACTGGCTCAGTGATGCGGACGCCTTCGAACCCATTTCCTACCTGATGATCATCGCCTACGCGCTGGCCGGCGGCCTCGTGTGGGCGTCAATCTGGGCCGTGGCAAACCGCCTGTTTGGCCATGTGGCGCGCTTCGGCCGCCACCTGTTCATCATCGGCTGCGGCTTGCTGGCCATGGAAGTGTGGGAATTGGGCAGCAACGTGGCGGCGTATGCGCTGTCGCTGGAAGTGCTGACGCGCTACGGACGGCATATGTTCATCGTCATTGTATGCGTCATGATCTACTACCATTTATGCACGATCAAGCCGCAGCATCCGCGCCGCTTCGGCCTCGTCGCCATCGTGCTGGCCATCCTTGGCTCGACCCTGATCCTGCTGAGCAACCTGCAGGCCAGCGGCCGCCTGGCCGACGAGCCCTACATGTCCGTGATCTATCCGCCAGCCTTGCGCCTGAGCCCGAATCACACGACGGACGCCTTCTTCCGCGATGTGGCCAGCCTGCAGCGCGCCGTCGACGCCGAGCGCGGCCAGGCGGCCAAGGGCGCCGACGAAGACGAAGACAGCGGCGATTAAGCCGCCATGCAAAAAGCCCGCCGTGTCCTGGCAGACCGGCGGGCTTTTTTACGTGCGCCGCGAGGCGCGCAGAAGAGTGCTACTTAAGACTTGCGCTTAAAACTTGTCATCTTGCTTGCGGCGCGCCGTGAAACCCAGCAAGCCCAGGCCGATCAGCAGCATGGCATAGGTGCTTGGTTCCGGCACGGCCGACACCAGGCCATCGGTGCTGGAAAAGCTGGCGAAATTGTTGTTGCCCGCCTTGAACTGGACTTGCTGGCCGCCATCGCAGCAGTTTTCCAGGCCAAAGATGCTCAAGGTGTGGTTGCCGGCCGACAAGGTACCCGAACCGCCGAGGAACTGGCTGCTGCTATTGTAATTGCCAGCCCACCACAAGTCGCTGCTCTTGAAATCCAGCGCAACGCCGTCGAGGAACAGGGCGCCGCCCTTGCCGAAATCGACGCCGCTGCGGAAGCTCCAGGCACCCGCATCGGCTGCGCTGACGCCAAAATTGATCACCGACTTGAAGGCAACGTTGCTGCCGGCGCCAAACAGGCTGCTATTCGTGAAGTTGTTGTAGCTGGCGATCGTTGTCGTGCCATAGCCGGCGCCCGGCGTGGCCACGGCGGCATTCACCACGGACTGGTAAGCGGCGGCGGAAGCTTGCGCGCCGGCGTTCGAGTAGCCGGTGGACACGGTGATGGTGCTGGCGTTCGCGTGGGAAAACACACCAGCGACGATCAGGGACAGGGCGAATTTAGGCAAGTTTTTCATGATAAGTATCCAGTCAGTAAGTATTCAACGGGCGCAACAGGCGTGAAGGCGCTTGAGCTGAATACACGCTGCATTGAGGCGTGTCGGCGTAGCGCAAGAATTGCAAGGATGAGCGGTCGGGGACGTGGCTTCCGCAAAACAGCGCGGACTTGCGGCGTGCCATGGCGGCACTGCAAGCGTCCTGGAAAGGGTTCGGGTTCCCGGGACAAAACCAGACAGTTGACGGGTCAGGTGAACGTTGAATCTATTCTATCTTAAATTCCCTAGAAGAAAAGTATTTTTCTTTTAGTCATGTAAGATACTTTTATGACAATCACACGCAAACAGGCTGAACAGGCCTGCCTGGACGGGCATTTTGCCCCTGGAGCGGTAGCCGGACCTGTCGCGCAAGCGCCACAAGCGCGCGCGACAGTGTCGCATCGTGCGCATTTCTTTTCGCATGCCGCTGCACCACGGGGCGAAACAGCATGGCAAAATGTAGTCACGCTGCTATCTGTCCGAACTGGGGGGGGAAAGAGGAATGGTCGACCTGGAAGAACTACGCTATCTGGCACTGTCGTTTCCCGACGCCACCGAGGAAGAACACCACGACCGTCCGGCCTTCCGCGTGGGCGGGAAGATCTTTGCCACCCTGCCCGATGACGAGCACATCAACGTTCTGCTCGATGCGGAAGCGGCGCATATCGCCACCGTCATCACGCCGTCAGGCTGCGAGAAGCTGTGGTGGGGCGAACGCCTGGCCGGCATCACGGTGCGCCTGGCGGATGCCGAACTGGACATGCTGGCCGCCGCCCTGACGGCCGCCTGGCGGCGCAAGGCGCCCAGCGACCTGGCCAAGACCATCGCCCCGACAGGCTAGTTACAGCGGCCAATTGCGCAGCAGCAAGCCCACCATCTGCTGCAATTGCTCGCGCGAGACGCCGGCGGCCGCCTGGATGGCCATGCCCTGCGACAGGGTCACGACAAAGCGCGCCTGCTGCTCGGGGCAGGAATCGGGCGGCAAATCCCCCTCTTCCTTCGCGCGCCGCAAGCGGTCGCGCAGCTTGATCTCACCGCGCAGCCGGCGCGCGAACAATTCATCGCGGATCGGCAAGGCATCGTCGCTGCAGGCCAGCGCCGCATTGACGCCCATGCAGCCGTGCGGACCGTCCGGCATGGTTTGCGCGTCGACATACTGCGTCAGCAAGGCTTCCACCACCTGGCGCGCCGTCGGCTGTTCCAGCGCCGCGTCGAAAAACCGCATGCGCGTGTCACTGTAGCGCTCGAGCGCCTTGTGGAACAATTGCTCCTTGTTGCCGAACACGGCATACAGGCTGGGCCGGTTCATGCCCATGGCCTTCGTCAATTCCGGCAGGGAACTGCCTTCATAACCCTTTTCCCAGAACACTTTCATGGCGCAATCGAGCGCCTCGTCCGCGTCGAACGTGCGTGGCCGCCCCGTTTTCGCCTTGACGGCTTCCTCTTTTTTATCTTGTTTCATACCGTTCGGTAAAAAATTATTGACAACAATGTCCGCCTGCCCTGATTATATACCGACCGGTTAAAAACCTCCGGGCTTTTCAGGAACCCCTATGCACACACCTTCCAACCCTACTGACGACGATACCACCGTGGCGCCGTGGCTGGCCGTCTTGTCCGTCGGCATCGGCGCTTTCGCCCTCGTCACCTCCGAATTCCTGCCCGTCGGCCTGCTGCCGGCCATGGCCGCCGAACTGGCCATCAGCAAGGGCCAGGCTGGCTTGATGATCACCACGCCCGGCATCGTTGCCGCCTTTGCCGCCATCTTCGTCACCGTCGGCTCGGGCCGCCTGGACCGCCGCATCGTGCTGCTGGCCCTCACGGCCCTGCTGGTCGCCTCGAACCTGCTGGTGGCGCTAGCGCCTTCATACGCGTGGATACTGCTGGGCCGCGCCATGCTGGGCGTGGGCGTGGGCGGCTTCTGGGCCATCGGCAGCGCCATCGGCCCGCGCCTGGTGGCGCCGCAACATGCGTCGCGCGCCATGTCCATCATCTTCGCCGGCGTCTCGCTGGGCACGGTAGCGGGCGTGCCGGCCGGCGCTCTGGTGGGCGAGCTGGTGGGATGGAGAGTGGCTTTCGGCGCTGCCAGCGCCATTGCCGTGCTGGTCTTCCTCGGCCAGCTATTGCTGCTGCCCAAACTGCCACCGACGCAGGCCATCCGCTTGCGCCAGTTGCCGATGATTTTCGGCATCCGCAAGGCCAGGCTGGGCCTGATCGCCACGGCCATGCTCTTCACGGGCCAGTTCGCCGCCTACACGTATATCGCGCCCTTCCTCACGCAAATCTCGCACCTGGCGGCCGGCACGGTCAGCGCCATGCTGCTCGTGTACGGCGCTTCCGGCTTCATCGGCAACCTCGTGGGCGGCTGGGCCGCCGGCCGCTACGAACGGGCCGCGCTGATGGTGACGGGCGCCGTGCTGGGCTTGTCCACCCTGGCCCTGGCTGCGTTCGGCAGCCATTCGCTCACCGCCATGCTGCTGGTGGCCGTGTGGGGTTTCGGTTTCGGCGCCATGCCGATCGCCGTGCAGACGTGGATGTTCAAGGCGGCGCCGCACTTGATGGAAGGCAGCAGCGCGCTGTTTGTCGCCATCGTGCAAGTGTCGCTGGCGTCCGGCGCCTTGCTGGGTGGCATGGCCGTCGACCGGCTAGGCGTGTCCAGCGCGATGGTGGTAGGCGGCCTGTTCGCCCTCGGCTGCGCTCTGACGATCGCCATCTTCGGCAAGCCGCAGGCCAGCGTCAAGGCCGGCGCGGCCTGCATCGCATCGTAGGTATCAAATGCGGCCGCGGCGAAATTCGCCGAGAAATTTCGTCACTTCGGCCGGCGTCATCACCACGTCCGCGTCGCCGTGATATGCGTACAGGAAAGGCGTGCCGCCCAGGCGGTCCGTCAGCTTGGCAAAGAGCAGAAAACGGCTGCCAAGCGGATAGCGCTGCAGGTCGACGAGGCGGCGCGAACACTGCACGGCCAGTTCCGGTGAAAAAGCCTGGCCCGGCACGGGGCGGATTTCCACGCGGCCATGAACCGCGCGCGATTCGACGGCGACGTGCCGGTATGCATAAGTATCACGGGCCATGCCGCCACCTTGAATGAAGTAAAGGCGCCATCTTAAGCGAAGTGGGCGCCTGCCGTGCTACTGCGCCACGATGCGCAGCAAGCGTCCCTTGTCTTCATCCGTCAGCGCGTACAGATAGCCATCCGGCCCCTGGCGCACGTCGCGCACGCGCGCGCCGATGGACAGGCGGTCCTGCCCCGTCACCTTGCCATTTGCATCGACGGCGATGCGGCGGATATCCTGGGCCGCCAGGCCGCCGCTGAAGATGCTGCCGCGCCAGGCGGCAATCTTGTCGCCCGTGTAGACGGCCAGCCCCGACGGCGCCGGCGATGGCACCCAGGCCACGCTCGGATTGAGCATGCCGGCCACTTCATGCTTGCCGACCGGTTCGTGCGTCGTGTAGTCGGCGCCATAGCTTTGCAAAGGCCAGCCGTAGTTGCCGCCCGCCACCACCAGGTTCAGCTCGTCGCCGCCATACGGACCGTGTTCCGTGGCCCACACGCGGCCGGAGACGGGATCGAGCGCCAGCCCCTGCACGTTGCGATGCCCATACGACCAGATTTCCGCCAAGGCGCCCTTGGCCGCCAGCGGATTGCCGGGCGCCGGTTTGCCCTCGTCCGTCAGGCGCAGGATGGAACCCTGGTGCGTGGCCAGATTCTGTGCCTGCTCGCGCGCCAGGCGGTCACCGATGCGCAACGGCGGATTGCCGCCATCGGCCACGCTCATCAGCAAGGTGCCGTCCGGCAGCCACAGCAGGCGTGAACCGAAGTGCTGCCCGCCGCTCTTGTCCGTGGCGACCTTGAACAGTGTCTGGATGCCCGTCACCTTCTTGCCGTCGAACACGCCGCGCACGAGCGTCGTGCGGTTGGCGTCATTCGTGCCCGTCGACACCGTCATGTAGACGCGTGGATTCGGCTTGCTGGCATCTTGCGGGTGAATGACGATATCGAGCAAGCCCCCCTGCCCGCCCGTAAATACCTTGGGCATGCCTTCCAGCGCCACGTCCTCGAATTTCTTGCCGTTCAGCAGGTGCAAAGTGCCCTGCTTGCTGGTGACGAGCGCGCGCCCCTCGCCCAGCCAGGCGATGCCCCACGGCTGGCGCACGCCCTGCGCGACGGTCTCGGCCTTCCAGCCCTGTTTCGCGGCGGGCGGCTCGCCCGTGGCTTGCAGTTCGGCCCAGGCCGATGGCGCGGCGGTCAGTGCCCATGCAAGCACAATGCTGATACGGCGTCGCTGGAACATGCTCTCTCCTGTCAGTGGTCGATCATCGGTGGCGTATCAGGCGCGCAGCAGCAAGGCCACGGCTTCGGCCGCGATGCCTTCTTCACGGCCCAGGTAGCCCAGTTTTTCATTTGTCTTGGCCTTGATGTTGACCTGGCCCACACTCACGCCCAGGTCTTCCGCCACATTGGCGCACATGGCGGCGATGTGCGGCGCCATTTTCGGACGCTGGGCGATAATGGTGGCGTCGATATTGCCGATGATATAACCGGTCGCCTGCACGCGGCGCACGGCTTCGCGCAGCAGGGTGCGCGAATCGGCGCCCTTGAATTGCGCGTCCGTGTCGGGGAAATGGCGGCCGATGTCGCCCAGGGCGGCGGCGCCGAAGATGGCGTCCGTAATCGCGTGCAGCAGCACGTCCGCGTCGGAGTGGCCGAGCAAGCCCAGGTGATGGGGGATGTTCACGCCGCCGATGATCAGGTCGCGGTTTTCCACCAGCGCGTGGCAGTCATAGCCCTGGCCGATGCGGAAAGGCAGTACGGGAGTGGTGATGGTCGTCATGCGGTCTTTCTGTTCAGGATTCAAGGATGGGCCAAGAGTGGGCCAAATATAGCTCGGCCGTGTGTATGTCGCGCGGCAAGGTCACCTTCAGGTTGCGCGGGTGGCCCTCGATCAGTTTCGGCGCCAGGCCCAGCGCTTCGACGGCGCTGGCGTCGTCGGTAATCGCTTGCGGATCGGGCGCTTCGGACAAGGCTTTGTGCAGCAGCGCATAGCTGAACATTTGCGGCGTCTGCGCCAGCCACAGGCCGTCGCGCGGCACCGTCTGCGTCGACAGGCCGCCCGGCCCGGCCCGCTTGACGGTATCGACCACGGGCAAGGCCAGCAAGCCGCCGGCCGGATGCGCGCCGACTTCGGCAATGAGTTTTGCGATCAGTGCCGGCGTCAGACCAGGGCGCGCCGCGTCGTGCACCAGCACCTGGTCGTGGGCAGCGATGCTGCCGTGCAGCGCCTGCAGGCCATTCAGGATGGTTTCCATGCGCGTGGCGCCGCCGCAGCGCAACACCGATACGCCAACCCCTGCGCCGTGTTCCGGCACGACAGTATCAATCATGCCATCCTCCGCGCTGACGACGACATAGGTATGCGCTATCAGGGGGCTGGCGAGAAAGGCGTCGAGCGCGTGGCGCAGCATGGGTTTGCCGGCGATGGGTAAATACTGCTTGGGACTGCCCGCTTCCATGCGCGCGCCCACGCCGGCGGCGGGGATCAACGCAAAGTAACGGACACTATTCGGTGCTGCTGTCATGCCATTCCTTGTCTAGTTGCCGGGCGCTGTCTTGCCCGTCAGGATATTCTGGATCTCGCCCTTGCACGCCTTGCCCAGGCGCGCATATTCTTGCGGAGAATCAATGGCCGCCTGCAAGGCTTCCACCTTGCGCATTTCGGCCTTGACGTATGGCAACCAGCCCGTGTCAATCTCGCGCGCCAGCGCCGCCTTGGCCGTGCCGCTGGGCGCATACAGGGGCCGCGCCTCGAAGCGCTTGGCCAGCGCCGCGCGCACGGTCTTTTCCACGCGCGGCAAGTGCTCCATATAGGTTTTCATGTGCCGCAGCTCGTGCGCAAGTATCTCATCATACGCGCAAGTGCCGGGGGCAAACTCGCGGCCGATATAGATCACCACGGGCGCATACGTCAGGGTCACGGTGATCTGCGGCGCCACGCATTCATAGCCGCTGGCCGGGTCCTGCAGCATGGGACCGGCCAGGGCGATGGCCACGCGCGAATCCGTCTTCGTCAGTCCCAGCACCCAGGTATTCGCGCGCGCCGTACCCTTCATCACCGTCAACGCCTTGTACGGCAGATGCGTGTCGATGCTGTAGCCGTTCTGCTGCGCCGTCAGCACGGACACCGTCTTGCTGATCGTGTCCTCGCAGCGCACCTGGAACGGCGTGCGCGCCTGCGCCTGCGCCTCCAAGGTGATGCAGGTCAGCAGCAGAAAAAGAACCGTGCGCATGCGCAGGATCAAGCTGCTTGCCAGGCGCCGCTGGTAATCTTGTCGAGCCAGAAGATGCCGATGACGGTTTTCACGTCCGTGATCGTGCCATCCTTGACCCAGTCGAGCAGCTGCGGCACGGTGGCCGTGAATGTCTCCAGGAATTCGCCCTCGTCGAGCTGGCGTTCGCCGGCCACCAGGCCGCGCGCCAGGAACAATTCCAGGTGTTCGTCGGAATACGC